>NZ_FNBB01000021.1 GCF_900102105.1 Agrobacterium pusense | reverse complement strand
CAGACCAGGGCCAATGTTCCTGGAAATTTGGAAAGCAAGCAGATGGGACAAAAACCGCCTGTCGGATGAGGCGCTGAAGCAACGCTCAGACGGTGAGGTCGCTGCGGCCGAGCAACGCCTACCGGTCCTCGTCGAGACCAGGAATGTCGTCAGGAGCTTTCGCCATCTGCTGCACCGCAAGTCTAAGGATGATCTGGATCGACCGGCAGCAAGACCTTTGGTTCCGTTATCCTCGAAAGGGCATCGGGTCAGAGTGCAATAATTCAGTCTGACTGAGGAACAGGGAGTGCAGCCGACAGTTAGACGTGAATTGGAGGAACACGTTGATGAATAATTCCCGATGGGTTAGCCCCGTAACGATTTTAAGCACAGAAGGTGGGCGACAAACCGTCTACGGCCCTTTTGATGCTCTCATTTTCCTATTGGATGAATGGCCGGACAAAAGAGGCCCCGCTTACGTACGTGCAAGGAGCGCTTGCCGTGCCGCACTCGCTGGACGTCAAGGCGCAGACTGGGCTCGCGACATGTTCTTGCAGGCGGCTCAGGAAGCGCAGATTGTGCAGCGTCAAAAGGACGAAACATTATCTTTCGGGCCGTCTTCAAGGGGAGGTAGAGCAAATTTCTCTCCGAAAGAAGGCTCGAGGATAACCGATAGAGCTAATTATAATCACCCAGGCTAGTCGCTTGCGCTTGATCGTGGGCGAGCTGTAGGGGCGATCGCGGTCTGCGACGCGTGGGGCCAACGGCGCCCCGGGGGGTGGTCGACCGAAACGCGTGTTGTGGTTCACGCTGGCTAGTGGCAAGGGCACATTCCGGCGTGGCCGTGATCGAGCAAGTGGCCATTCCTCTCGTGCGGGACTTTCATTTTAACAATAGCCCGGCGGTCATGCTTCGCTGACAGAGAGCCTCGTCCTCGGGTGCGAAATTCTTGATTCTGAGGCTCCATCTGCGCATGCGCCCGGATTATGCGATGTGCGGGCATCCGATCATCATCACGACAATGTTGAGAAGCGCGCAAGCCTGTCGCGGTGGTTAGCTGCCGGAATGATTGCCGCTTTGCCCCAGACCAATCGCAGGTGTGGGCGCGCTCCATGCCCGGAACATGCGGCAGTAGGCGTCAGACGTTAGGCTCATTCAACCGGACAAGCGCTTCATCGCCGACGCCGGCACGTATTCTCACAACGGGTTGCGGTAGCCGAACAGGTTGGATTGCGCAAGGCCCTCGGCGCTACGCTGTGTTTTGTCGGTAAAACACAAAAAACGGATGTTCAACAAAGCGCAAGCCTTCAATCTCACCGGCGTGGTATGTGCTTCCGGACAAGACATCCGTGTAAACGCCGCGCAAGGTGGACGGCAAGCTATCGCGCATTGCTAGATCATTTGCCTTGATTTGCTCGTTTCCGAGGAGTTGTTGCAGACCGAGGCGTGGGATCATGACGATAACGGCCTGGTTGCTGTGGGTCCTCGCATACGACACTATTGATGGAGATCCATCAAAAAGGGGCGCATAGTTGCCCCTGCGGAACAGGTCAGGGTGACGGCGCCGCAACTCCAATATGCGACAAATGACGCGTTGTTTGGTCACCCCGTTGCGCATCTCATCTTCAAAGCTAAAATCGATAGCCGCGCTCTCCTCAAGACGTGAGTAAAATTGCTTGAAGGGCGTTTCTCGACGGTTGTCTGGATCAACGAGGCTGAGATCAAGGCTCTCGCTGCCCTGATATATATCTGGGACGCCAGGCGCCGTCAGCTTGATGATCGTCTGGCTGAGGGAATTGCGCAGGCCCGCCATAACGAATGGCTGGATGGAATGGACAAAGTCATTCAGAAAGACGCTGTTCTCAGGCGCAAAGAGATTTGACGCATAGGCGAGTACGGCTCTTTCATAGGCGTCGTTATTGTCGCCCCAGTTGGTTCGCAACTTGGCTTCACGCAGAGATTTTTCGACGTAAACAAGAAACCTCGCCTCTAGTGCGTCCAACTCCGGTCCTGTCGGTACCCCGGGCTCGGCAGGCCACACGCCGACAAGAGCCTGGTAAAGCATCCACTGCACCGAGGGCTCCGGCGCAGGACCATCGTCCAGTTCCGCGATCACGGTTCGGTTGGTGTCGCACCATCGCGCAACATTGGCCGCCCAGATTTCAGGTGCTTCACTGAGCGTCGACAGCCGCGCGCGCGCGTCTTCTCCGCGTTTGGTGTCGTGGGTCGAAGTGCTCGACAATCCGTCCGGTTGGCGCTTGAGGCGATCCGCCATCGCCTCGTGAAATCGCCAAAGAGAAAACGGGCGTGGCAGCGGATCCGCCCCCACCTCATTGAGCGCGAGTGCCATGTGCTGGCGGAAAAAAAGTGTGTCTTCGATCGACTTTGCCATCAACGGCCCAGTCAGTTGCTGGAAACGGACGCGGAATTCACCCGCAAGGAAAGCCGCCGCATCACAAACGGATCCTTTGAGAATGCTGATTATGAAAGCGAGCGCTGTCTCGCCGGGTGCAGTTAGATGAACACGGGCACTATCGGTAATCGCGCCGAGCAGCGCCTCGTCCTCGCCAGAAAGTCGCTCGCGTGTTCCATAGGTTCGGTAGACCTGAAAGGCGACGAGAAGCTCTCGAAATGCTGTTTCGAGGTCGGAAAGGCTGAGATCCTTACCTTCCTTCTGCGCCACTGTCATCGCCAGCTGTAACAAGGTCGAAAATTCGCCCTCGAAATTGTGATTTATCATCAGGAGCTTTGCAGCACGAACCTCGCCGTGCAAGTCGGTTTTTTGACCGCAGAAAGCATCATAGGCTCCACGCAGCATCTCTAGTTTACCGCTGTCGACAAGGACGTTCGAAAGTGCGGCAATGAATTCATATCCGGTTGTGCCGGAGACAGGCCAGTCGTTCGGAAGATGCTCGCCGTCTGCCAGGATTTTTTCCACGATAAGGTAGCAGTCCTGCCCAACCTTCAGCCGAAGTCGGTCGAGATAGGCTTTCGGATCGGCCAGCCCATCCACGTGGTCAATTCGCAAGCCGTCGACAGCACCACTACGCACGAGTTCAAGTATAAGTTGATGCGTGGCGTCGAAGACGGCATCATCCTCTACGCGAACTCCTACCAGGCCGGTGATTTCAAAAAACCGGCGATAGGAGAGGTTGTGGCGGGCCGTGCGCCAGGACGTCAGCTGATAGGGCTGACGGTCATGAAGCGCTGCAATCTCGGTTTTGTTGAGAGAGTGGCTGGTGGCAGGCAACCGATCTTCACGGGTCTCCGGCGCGATAGGGTAGTAGCTGTCATGATGGGCGAAAGCCGGCTTTCCGGTTGTTGGATCAGCGGTAATCGAAACGTTGCCGGCCTGTAACTCGTGTTCAAAGGATTCCCCCAGGAATGGCAATGTCAGGCGGCGTGACCAGTCGATGTCGAAAATGCGAGCGTAGGGACTATGAATCCCATTCTTGATGACATCATACCACCACGGATTATCGAGCGATGCGGCCATGTGGTTTGGCACGATGTCCAGAATGAGCCCAAGACCTTCATTTTTGAGTGCGGCGACCATCCGGTCAAAGCCATCACGGCCGCCTATCGCTGGATCGATTTCGTTCGGATTGGTCACGTCATAGCCATGGGTCGAGCCCGGTGCTGCGGTGAAGATCGGCGATGCATAAAGATGGCTGATGCCGAGCCGCCTCCAATAGGGTGCAAGCGCAGCTGCGCGATCAAAGGTCATACCGTTGCGGAATTGTAGCCGATAGGTTGCTGTGGGAATTGTCATTATACTGCTTCCGTGGCGAGGCGAACCAAGATTGAGTTTTTTCGCAGGGCGGCTTGCTCTTCTGGCCATGCGAAAATCGCGTCTCCGGGCTGATCCGGCAGCGGCCTTGTTTCATCGCCAAGATTGACGGCGATCGAAAGCGCGCCGGCAGAAAACCTCCAGGTGACCGCAATACATCCGTCGCCTGCCTCCACAACTCTGCCAGCGCGGCCATTATCTCCTCGAAGAAGAGGCACGATCTTTATCCGTCTCAGTAAAAGCAGCTTGCCCGAGAGCGTTAACCAATCTTCCCCCGCCTCGGATTGGGCCTTGCTCCAATCCAGTTTTGACGTCTCGAACGTGGTGCGATCGTTGGGGTCGGGAACAGTCTCGCTTTTGTAACCGGAATGGCCGTCAAACTCGCTTCTTCGACCCTCGCGGACTGTGTTTGCGAGATCATCACGGAAATCGGTAAAGAACAGGAACGGGTTGGACTCGCCGAATTCTTCTCCCATGAACAGAAGAGGAATGTGTGGCGAAAGTAGAAGTAGAGCCATCAGAACCTTGGCGCGATCGCTGCCTACAAGTGTAATCAGCCGTTCCCCGTGGGCCCGGTTGCCCACCTGGTCGTGGTTCTGGATGAAATCCACAAATGCGGAGCTCGGTTGGCCGTCGCTTCTGACGCCACGTGGTCTGCCGGTTTGGGGTGAAGTTTCACCTTGGTAGGCGAACCCTTCCGCGAGCGCCCGGGCCACAAGCTTTTCAGGTGCCGCCGCGAAATCCTGATAGTAAGCGTCGCTTTCCCCTGTCACAAGCGCATGAACCGCATTGTGGAAGTCATCATTCCATTCTGCGGTGAACAGAGGAATACTTCCGTCTGTGGCTCTCTCATGCAGGGAGATGATGTTGCGACTGTCCTCGGTCGTAAGGTGAATAGCACGATCGGTGATCTCGCGCCGAATGCGTTCAGCTATCTCCACCAAAATGTGTTTTGCGGAATTGTCCTCAATCTGGTCAATCGCGTCAAATCGAAGGCCATCAAGCTTGAATTCGTGCAGCCAATAAAGAGGGGCATCGGAAATGTATCGCCTCACGGCGTCGACGTCATAGGCTATCCCATCGCCCCAAGGGGTTTTTCGATCCTTGTCGAAGAAACCCGGAGCCAGCAGGGGGAGGTAGTTCCCCTGCGGTCCGAAATGATTAAGAACGATGTCGAGCACGACGGATATGCCAAAACCATGCGCTTCATCGATAAAGGCTTTGAAATCATCCGGCCTGCCATATGCGGCGTGGGGAGCATAAAGCAGAGTGCCATCGTAGCCCCAGCCGTGGTTGCCGCCGAAGTGGGAAACCGGCATAACCTCAATCATGGTAATTCCGAGCTGCGCAAGATGAGGGAGTTTCCCAACCGCGGCCTCGAACGTCCCCTCCGGCGTGAAGGTTCCGACGTGCATCTCGTAAATTACCGTCTCCTCCCACGGACGTCCCTTCCAGCTGATATTTCGCCAAGTGTAGCGATCCGGATCGGTGACGAGCGATGGTCCATCGACATCGTCCTTCTGCGCCCGCGAAGCGGGGTCGGGCACCCGTTGTCCGTCAGTCAGGACAAAGCAATATTCGGTTCCTGCCACAGCGTCTGGACATGTGATCTCGAACCACCCGTGCTCGTCGCGTGCCATGCATCGTAAAGCCGTGCCGTCGTCGAGGTATAATTCATTTTGCCCAGGTGCCCAGGTTCGAAAAGTGACACCCCCCGATGGAGAGCGTCGTACGCCCCAAGCCGGTGATTTTGTGACATTGGAGCGATTGTGTTGCTTTGACCGCATGGTTCCCCCGTCAGGATTGAGCGGGGCAAAACCGGCGGCGTCGATAACGGTTCCCGTCCGGCAGCATTAAAGTCCAAGCCGTGACAGCGTGCAGTGCATGGGCTTGAAAAAATCGCGGAGCTCAGAGGATCGAAGAGATTTCATCTTCCGGATGTCCAGTTAAAAATCCAGTTGCCGCCCACCAAGCCTCCTGGGAAACGATCAGCGCTTCTTCGACATTATTGGTTTGTCGCGTGATGGACCAAGGGGGAGGCCGGTGGACTGAGCCCCAACCTCTTGCTATGCGATCAACCTCGTGACGCACCGCTTACTGTCGCGGAGTTACAGATATGGCGCTGAGCGATAGACCGGCATGCAATAGCTCATTTTTCGCGAAATTATGAGTTATAGAAAGCGGTGAGTCTCTGTCCACTCGAGCGTTGGTTTTGTTGTTAAAATGACTTGCGCGGTTAGGAGAGTGCTCCGGCAATCCACTTGTTCACAGGCTCATCATCGTCGGGTGCAATTGTCTTGACGCAGGGCCTGCTATTCTTGAAACAGTGTCGAACAATCAGAAATTTTATTGTTATTTCGTTCCGGTCTTGCGCGCCGTGAGAGACACGAGCAGTGCGTCCTGCACGACGTCTTCCAGTTCCTCGCGCGTCGCGCCGTCCCGGGCCTGGACGGACATGCCCTGAAGCACGACGACCAAAAAGCGGGCGAGGGAGCGCGCGCGATCTGAGTTGAGCCAACGACCAAGCGCCTGAGCAATTGTTTCTCTCATCATATCTCGGCCCTTAGACAACACTCGCGCAAGCGCGGCATGTTCTTCGGCGCATTGCAGCATGCCGCTGGACACCATGCATCCTCGTTCACCGGCAGGGTCCGTCACGGCGTCGGCCCCTTGGCGCAGGATCGCCGACACGGTGTCCTCCAATGTTGATGCGCCTTCAAGGTTGAACAAAGCCCCGGGAATTCCCGAGTAGTGATCAAGGGCCTCCCGATAAAGCCCTGCCTTGCTCCCAAACGCGGCATAGAGGCTTGGTGGTGCGATTCCAATCGCGGTCGTCAGATCGTTTAGCGACACACCTTCGTAGCCATGCCGCCAAAACAGATGCATGGCGATGTCGATCGCCTCGTCACGATTGAAGGTCCTCGGTCCGCCGCGCCGGCGTTTGATCTGCTTATTCATAGTGATCACTAAAGACCGCTTGACAGAGAAAATCAAGTGGTTAGTTTGTATCGATCACTAAAAATAGCCAATTCTCGCCCAACACCACTGGAGATTTTATGTCAGGACGTTTCATCCGAGCCGCAACGGGAATGTTTGCTGCGGTGATCTTGTTTACGGGGGCATCGGCCACTGGGGCTGCCGAAAAGCAATATACCGTCACATCCTCCGATGGCGTTACAATCGCCGTCGAAGAAACCGGAAATCCCGAAGGTCAGCCAATTGTATTCGTTCACGGTCTGCTTGGCAGCCGCATCAATTGGGACAGCCAGACGGCCGATCCAGACCTGCAGAAGTTTAGGCTGATCACCTTTGATCTGAGAGGACATGGACTGTCGGCAAAGCCGGATGACGCTGACGCCTACAAGGATGGCGACCGCTGGGCAGACGATCTCGATGCAGTCCTTCGGGGAAGTGGAGCGACGAACCCGGTGCTCGTGGGCTGGTCTCTTGGGGGTGTGGTGCTGTCGAACTATCTTGCCAACCATGGCGACGCCGGGATTGGTGGCCTCCTTTACGTCGACGGTGTCATCGAACTCAAACCCGATCTCATCACGCCGCATCCGGAGGTCTATGCAGGACTGGCCTCAGAGGACCTGCGGACGCATCTCGACATGGTGCGGACCTTCCTGGCCCTCTGCTTTGCAACGCAGCCAGAAAACGCGACGTTTGAACGGCTGCTGTCCAATGCAGCGGTGGCATCATGGCTGATGACGCGAACAGTCCCCTCGATGACAGTCCAGGCAAAAGAAGGACTGGCGAAGGCAAAAAAGCCGGTTCTGTTGATCTATGGGGGCAAGGATAATCTGGTACGGCCGCAGCCGAGTATAGAACGCGCGAAGTCGTTCAACGGCTCGATCAAGTCAGAGATGTACGACAACTCGGGTCATGCGCCATTTCTTGAAGAAGCGTCGCGGTTCAATAAGGATTTGGCCAGGTTTGCGGCTTCTGTGGCGGACGGCAAGTGAGTCAGAAACTGGCTCCACCGGCTCCCATTCTGCTGCGCCTTTCATGCTCCCATTCTGAAATCGAGACTGAATGGTCGTCTGATCTGGAGAAGCGTGCGTGGGGAGCCGTGATCTTGATAGGTCCGCCCCGTCGCGCTGGGCCGAACATCGGTGCGTCACGACGACGGAACCGGAACCGGCTAAACGAGTTATGATGGTTCCGGGAGATGGAGAAGCTGTCAGGAGCGAACGCGTGAACAGATGCAATATAACCCACCGGCGGATGACCATTGGAACGCACTCCCTGTTCTTCCGGGAAGCGGGGCCGATGGACGCGCCCGTTCTGCTCCTGCCCCACGGATACCCGTGTTCGTCCTATCAGTACCGCAGGCTGATGCCGGCACTCGCCGATCAGTGGCGCACGGTAGCTTTCGATTGGCCGGGTTTTGGCTACAGCGACACCCCCGATCCCGCCGAGTTCGGATATGACTTCGACGCTTACGCCGAGGTGCTCAACAACGTCGCTGAGGCGCTCCGGCTGGAGCGCTACGCGCTCTGGCTCCACGACTATGGATCGCAGATTGGTCTGCGGCATGCCATCGCCCACCCGGAGCGGATCGCCGCGCTGATCATCCAGAACGGTGACATCTATGAAGACGTGCTCGGCCCTAAATACGAGACGATCAAAGCGTGGTGGGCCGACAAGTCGCCCGAGAAGCACCGCCCTCTCGCGGAGGCCGTAAGTGAAGACGGATTTCGCGAGGAGTTCGTCGGTGAAGTCTCTGAAGAAGTGGCAAGCCTCGTCCCTCCCGACCTTTGGAAGCTCCATGGGCCGCTTATGGATACGCCGACACGCAAAATGGTGGCAGTCCGCCTGATGGAAAAGCTGGAGGAAAACCTCGACTGGTTCCCTCGCTATCAAGGCTATCTGCGTGAGCACCGCCCTCCGACCCTGGTGGTGTGGGGCCCGCAGGACGGCTATATGCCCGAGGCGTCGGCGCAAGCTTACCGGCGCGATCTCCCGGACGCGGAGTTGCACATTCTCAGCGAGGCCGGGCATTGGCTGCTGGAAACCCATCTCGAACAGGCGTTGCCGCTCGTCCGCGATTTCCTGGCCCGGACGTTCCGATGATCGCGCCTTTGAACGTAGCCCGCAACGAGAGGAGACATGCATGGTTACGAAGCCCACGATTGCACGCATCTGGCGCGGCCGTACGCGCCGCGAGGTCGCGGACAGCTACGAGCCCTATTTGCGAGCCGACGGCATTCCTCCGCTTGAGGAGATTGCCCTCGGCGTCCAGCTTTTTCGGGAGGATCGGGACGAGGAAACGTGGTTCACGACTATCTCCTACTGGCCGGACATCGAGACGATGACCGCCTTTACAAAGGGCGATCCTGTCAAGGTTCATCATCTCGATCGCGACGCCGAGTTCCTGATCGAACTGCCCGAGCGCATCGAGCTGCATCGCATTCTGGTGAATGATCCGAGCCTTCGTTGAGCCGCGAGCAAGCCCTGTCTAGGGTGATGGAGCTCCGCAAGAAAATCGGGATCTCCCGGCCGCAGCAAGGCCGGCCGGTCTCCAGATGGTCCCACCTCTTTGCATCGGGAACAGCGCGTGTTCCGGCGCAATCGCGCTGACCAGGAAAAGAAAGCGATGATGTCACTGCCCCACCGCGTCTCCGGCAATCTCGCTCTTGATCTCGCCAACACCATCAGTTGGCGCAACACGAGCCGGGAAGTCGACCATTTGGCAAGCTTCGATGACGTTGTGGCATGGTCGAAGCAAGTCGGCCTGGTCGGCGGCGACTTCGTCGTATCGCCGCAGGAGCAAGAGATACTGCTCCAGCAGGTGCTCGCGCTTCGCAAGGCAATCGGTGCCGCGGGATCGGCGATAGCTAACGATCTCGATCCGTCTCGGCTGGATCTGGACGTCATACGCGACGTTGCTGCGCTGGCTCTGCGCCAGGCTTCGCTTTCCGGAACGCCGTACACATTGCATTTTGAGGGCATCTATCGCGTGACCGGCACCATCGCGTGGTCCGCGCTCGACCTGCTTCGGGGCGACGAAATCTCCCGGCTGAAGCAATGCCCACCCGACGATTGTCACTGGCTGTTTATCGACCGGACAAAGAACGCTTCAAGGCGCTGGTGCGACATGGGCACCTGCGGCAATCGCGCCAAAAAAATGGCTCACAGAGCCCGGCGTTGAATCAAATGGCGGCAACGAGCAGACAGCGGGATTCCGGACCCGTGATCAAAGCGGGATGAAAACCAATGATCACTTGCGTGTCGGAATACCGCATTGACTAGGCGCCGCAGGCGGACTCCGAAGTGGATGGAGAATGTAGTTGGATTCATTCCTGAGGTCGTAGAAAACCATCACGGCCACTTCCTGCCGAGCGAAGAACAAGTGCCCCTTCATCTCTTCTGCGGCATTTACCCTCGGGAACTGACAGCGAAACCAGACGGAGCTTCAAATCGGAACGACTGCAAACTTTCATTTACCACAAGGCGCATTGTCGAACTCCACGCCGCGTATATGTCGTCTTTGCCATTATGTATCCTGAGATAACAACAACCGATGAGGTGACATGATGTCAATCAACTCGGGTCATGCTCGATATTTCCCGCGACCCATACGAACTACAGCTAACCCGTTGGAACGGGCTATCCTGCAGCTGGAAAAGATGATCGATGCGCAAAGAACGATTGCGCTACCGGCACCGTTTGCTCTTTATAAAGCCAAACGCATTCTCGAACGATGCCACCAGGGGAGCCCGCTGCCGAAATTTGCGCGTGACTGCATGCCCAACGTGGAATAAGCGATCGGACATCGGTAGCACGGGCCCGAAACAATGAACCTTAACGGCGGCCAAAGTCTGCCCGACTGGTCATGACGACCTTCGCCGGCTCGTGCTACATCCAATATGCCGGCAGCGTCGGCGAGCGTTAGTTATTTCTACTACAGCAGCCGAAGCGTGCTCTCATCACGGGCTCCTGCGTAAAACATGTCCAGTGCGGCTTGGAAAGGTAAATCCCGCTCAGCAACAGCTCCAAACAACGTCATGCTGGATCGAAATTTGAGATCATCCGGGGATCCGAGAATGTCATGCGCGCTCAGATCGGTGTGCCGCAGCATGGCGGTCGTACACTCGACGAGGCGTGGTCCAAGCATAGGATGCGTCAAATACGCCTCCGCTTCCGCACGACCCGAGATTGCGTAAAAGCGCGCAGTTTCCGAACGGCCAAGGCCACGCAGTTGCGGAAAGATAAACCACATCCAGTGTGAGCGCTTCAGTCCCGCCTGCAATTCGCTGAGGGCCACCTCGTAAATGTTTTGCTGCGCCGTCACAAAGCGCTCGAGATTGAATTTCATCGTCAGCTTTCTCCGATGCAAGGTCCAGCAAAACCGGCCTTAAGCGCTCCACAGCGCGATCTCGCGCGTTAATCCTGACAACGTCGGCGCTGGCCTGCTGTTCCCGAAACCGCTTTAGACATGTTGCAGCTCGCGTCGCGTCCACGTCGAACCCGGCATGCGAACGAGGTAGTCCGTGCGCTGTCGTTTGCTGCACCTACCTTGATCCAGGACATCATTCGAACGACGATGCGCTCTACGGGCGCCCGCCCGAGCGACCATGGCGGTGCACTACAATAATCAGGGCTGGGCGCTTTGACTGGCCGATCATGGCAAATTGGCTATGGGAACGTCGGCAGAATGCTCGCGGCCACCGAGTTGCGGTGTTCATTGGCTTGCAATGAACCGCCAGTTCGCGATTGCGGCCTGGCGGTGGGGCTCGGCACGCAAAAGGTAGTCCGGATGCCTGATGATTGAAAGCAGGTCCGAAAAGCTGTCGTAGCGTATCATCACGATGTCGTCCCACTGTTCGTCCTCGATCGAGACTAACGTCATGGCCCTGGATGCGACGTAAAGACGTTCGGAGATAATCCCGAGCTTTGATGCGATCTCCTGGAAAACGCCAGCATAGCCTTCGTAATATGCTGCCCGTGACGTCTCTTTCATATCCACGAACCCGCCCGGATAGTGAGGAGTTTCGCGGAAGCGGAGAAGATTTATCATCACGACGGGGTTACCGCCGAGCCGTTCAGCCGCGTCTGACAGGATTTGGGGCGAGAGGGTATAAAGATCCATGATGTGACTTTCTGACAAAATTCGTTCATATGTCAGAGATTGACAGTTTTTGTTATTATGTCAAGAATCGGGAATGGAAAGATTTTCAGACCGGGAAGAGAAGGTTGCTGTCGCGGCCGAGGATGTTTTTGTGCGCTACGGCTTCGCGCGCACAACGATGGGCGACATAGCAAGAGCCGCAGGTATCTCCCGCCCCGCGCTTTATCTCCTGTTCCCGGACAAAGAGGCGATTTTCAGCCGCGTCATTGAGATGATGGACGCGAGATCCCTCGCAAAGATCCAGCAGGCGGTCGACCGGATTGAGTCTGTTGATGGGAAATTGTTGCATGCCTGTACCGTTTGGGGCCTCCACGGGGTGGAGCTGGCTTCAGCCCATCCTGACGCCGCAGACCTTTTTGATTTCCGGTTTCCGGCGGTTCGGGAGGTCTACGAGCGGTTTCAACAGTTTCTGGTTCGGATTTTGGAAGAGCACGTCCCGAACTGGACGCTCCCCGTTTCACGGGCTGAGTTTGCGGCGACGCTCACCTATGGCCTTCGTGGCCTTCGCTACGCGGCGACGGACATCGATCACATGAAACGTCTCGTTGACGTTCATGTCACTATCTACGGAATGTCACTTAAGCGGAACGAAAGCGCCGACGGATGACAGGCGCTTGCAGTCCTGTCTTGCAGAACCTGGTATTGATTGAGAGATGCCAGCCGTGCAACGGGCGCTTCCGGATGACGCACGAGCAAGAGATTACGGGGCGTGCCGGGTAGGAGCAACTCATGCTTGTCATATTCCTAGTGCTCATCACCGCGAACGGGACACCGTTTCATAAGCTTTTTGATCGTCCGCCGGTCTCCGCCGAAACGATCCAGCACCTCCACCGCCTGAGGCAGGCTGACCGAGTATTCCTGTTGAAGTTCCTCGACGGTGTACGGCTTTACTTTATAGTCTGGCATAGCGCCCTCCTTCTGATGCCCAAATGCAACCGCCTCGATTTGAGTTCCGAGCACCGGAACATCCGCGCGCCTTGAGGGTTCGCGTTGGGAAAGGAGACCATCATGAGAGATTTGAACCCGAATACCGTAGGCCGGCCGGACGACCCGAAAGCCACACGCGGCTCAACATGGCGGCCGAGAGCCAAGGACGAGGATATCATCACGAACAATGACGAAGGTGCGCCCCCCGTGCCGATCGGCCAGCCTGGCGACCGTGAGCAAGGCGGCGACAGCGACGGCCCGATGGGTGGACAGTAGATTGCGCCAGACCGGCCGAAGCGAGCGCCCATTTCCAGCCCGTCTACAGGGAAGAGCGTCATTCCAGATACCCTTCCCCCTCCGACATGGGCGCGTTTAGGAAAAACCTGAACGGCATTACGGCCACTATTACTTCGGCGGTGACAAGAACCGATGGCGTCCGAAGCACACGACGTTTTAGGCACGACAACCCGAAGACCGAGTCAATTAAAACTGGGCGATAAGGCGACGCCATCACGTCCAGAAGAAAACATCGACGCGCAGTCCTACGGCTTGCCGATCTTTACCTTTGCAGCACGCTTTGTAGCATCTCGGGCCCGAGCGTATTTTCGAGGGCTTTCACTCCGCTCTTGGGTAGTCTCCGAAGGCCGCTGACTATGCCCTCTTTCCAGGCGTCTCCCCGATCCCACGCTTCCTCCCATGCATCGGCCAGTTCGTCATTATGGCGCGTCTCAACCAAGGCATGGAAGAGCAAAGCGGCCTGTGAGAGGTCTTTGTCTGCCTTCAGGCGTCCAAGAGCGTCCGATCGCCTTCGAGACGATATGATCAGCTTGTGGACAGCGTACCTCTCCGGGGCTGGGACAAGTACGTTCACGCCTTCGCGGAAGAGAAGCACCGTGCGGACGGGCTCGTAGATCAGGTAATCAAGGAATCGCAGGTTTTCCGCCGAAGCGCCACCGAGTGCAGGCATAGGCGACGGCTTACCTGTGTATTCCTCCGTTCCCCGATTTCCAGTCAGGAACTCAACGCGGTAGCCCCTGGCATTCTGGAAGGCTACGATTTTGGCCCGGTCCGCCTGGTGCGGCACTGCTCGAAAATCGGGATCGACTGACTGAAGAACCTCCAGGATTGGCGGCAGGCTGTCTTTTACCTCGGCCGAAATGGCGAAGTCCTGCGCGAAATCAGCGTCGCCTGTCTGCATAACCGCCGATGGCAGGCGAACGCCGAGCATCCCGGCATAGGTGCTGAATGCCACCGACCCGATAAGAACAGCGCGCAACCGGAACAATCCAGCATCGGCCAAGGCCCGCGTGACAGCGCCCGCAAACGGGTCTGGTCCGGGCAGGCCGGAACGACGCAGAGTGCTGACCATGCGTCTGCGCTCCCGAATGTTGTCCTTGATCTCCTTGTGGGCCTTCACCCGTGCTGTAATCGCCTCGTCGGAGTGCGGGCCGACATATCTTCGTTTGTCCTTGCCTTCAGGAGTCGGGAGATCGAAATACCAGTATTCGCGATCTTTGACGGTTACAGTCACGAACCATCCCTCTAAGGGAAAGTCCGCCACAAATTGGGCGTCGAGCGTTCGTTGGGTCAACTCCGCAAACATTGTGCGGTAGCTGATATCAATCTCTCTCAGCATTATTTCCTCTCGTGCCCGGAAATGCAGTTATAAGGATTTGCCAAAAACTTATAACGACATGGACGCGTGTCAAGGTTATAAGTGTTTGCCAGAAACTTATAACGCCGGCGCTACCCTCAAGGCGAGCAGTCGTACACTTCTCGAGCAACATTGCGCGGTTTGATCAGAGAGGAGACAATGCCAGTCCGGCTTAGAAGCGCGAACTCCTTGCCGCCGGGGTGCGGCTTTGGCGCGGTCGTATTTGCAAAGTCGCGAACATCGGCTGTCGATGAGGAAAGATGGCGACAACGGGAGTGGCCCCGTGGACGCCGATGGAGCCAGCCTTTCGCTCCGGTACGCTGATCAGACCATCAGCCACCTACACCATAGTCTGGTATCGCACTCCCGCTCAGCGGGGCATAACCTCTTCATCGATGAGCAACGGCTGGCCCAATGAGCGATCGATTGCATCGCGCAGCTTTGCATTGAACCCGGATCCCCGTCGCAGCGCGTTGAAGGACGAGAAAAGCGTTCTCAACAACTGGGATACTCTCATTGGTATGATGATGGAGAGCGAGCATGAGCGGATGCAACCACAATGTCACAGTCCGGTCCGTCACGCCGAGGACGCTCGGTTGCGAGGAGTGCCTCAAGGAGAACATGGAGTGGTTCCACTTGCGGATCTGCCGACAATGCGGCCACGTCGGCTGCTGTGATCAATCGGTCGGCAAGCACGCGACGTTGCACTTTCACGAGACCGGCCATCCCATCATAGAAGGTTACGATCCTCCTGAAGGTTGGGGCTGGTGCTATATCGATGAGGTATTCTTGGACCTGCCCGACCAGACGCCTCAACGCGGCCCGATTCCCCGCTACTACTGAGATTGGAAAAGGTATGACCGCCGCAGGCTCACGTGAACACCAGATGTTTCCTGCACTCGATCCGCAACAGATTGCGACGGCAAGACGTTTCGCTGATGACGAACCGCGGTACTTTCTGCCCGGCGAGGTTATTTTCAATGTCGGCGAGAGGCACGCACCCGCCTGGCTGGTGCTCGAAGGATCGATTGAGGTTTTGCGCCAGGACGGCCTGTCATGCAGCGTTCCCGTGACCCGACATACGACGGGTCAATTTTCCGGAGAGGTCAGCCAGCTGTCGGGCAGGCCATCCCTGGCGAGTGGGCGTGCCGGTGCGGAGGGATGCATGGCCGTTTCATTCGACGCCCCGCCCTGGTAGATCAGGGCGGTGCCGGTTCTGTACTGGTAGGTCAACCGGGCAGTGCTGACCTTATCCGCCTTCAAGGCTTTCTGGCGCGAAGCGGATATCCGTATGTCGCGCTTGACGCTGACGCCGACGGACAAGGCCGCGATCTTGTCCATCGACTGGGTATCTTGAGAGAAGAACTGCCACTGATGGTGTGCCCCGGCGGAGCCATTCTGAAGAATCCGACAGACGGCGAGGCCGCAGTTTGTCTGGGCGTCGCACAGGAGATCGTGTCCGGTGCCGTCTATGACGTTGCGATCATCGGCGCCGGCCCGGCCGGCCTGGCGGCCGCCGTCTACGCGGCCTCCGAAGGTTTGAGTGTCCTGGCGATTGACGAACGATCCGCAGGCGGCCAGGCGGGAGCGTCCGCACGGATCGAAAACTACCTTGGCTTCCCTGCGGGGATTTCCGGGCAAGATCTTGCGGCGCGTGCCTTCAACCAGGCGATAAAATTCGGGGTCGAGGTTGCTTTGCCCATCCCCGTTATTGACCTGCGGGTTGTTCAATCATCATGGGGAACCGGTTCGATATTGCGGCTGGGTCTCGATGGCGAACGGAGCGTCGATGCGCGAACCGTGGTGATCGCGTGCGGGGCGCGTTATCGCCGCCCGCAGTTGGCAAATCTCGCCGAATTCGAAGGGTCCGGTGTCTCCTATTGGGCGTCTCCTACCGAGGCAAAACTATGCGAAGGTGAAGAGGTCGTACTCGCCGGAGGGGGGAACTCGGCGGGGCAGGCGATTGTCTTCCTTGCTCCCAAGGTCCGGCAGCTCCATGTTGTTGTCCGAAGACCCCTCAAAGATACGATGTCCAGCTATCTTATTGACCGTATCGGGGCGCTGTCCAATGTCGAAATCCATGTCGACAGCGAGATTGTTGGCCTTGAGGGAGACCGCTTGACTGGTCTGAGCGGGGCCGTGATGCGTCACCGTCAATCCGGTGGTGAGCGAACCTTCAGGGTCCGGCATCTTTTCCTGTTCATTGGCGCTGATCCGAACACGTCATGGTTACGCTCCGGTGTGGACGTCGACGACAAAGGATTCATTCTGACGGGGAGAGCTTCTTCTGTGCGCACATCCGTTCTTCCGCTCGAGACGAGTCTTCAAAACGTGTTTGCGATTGGTGACGTCAGGGCAGGGTCCACCAAGCGTGTCGCCGCCGCCGTGGGCGAAGGTGCCGCTGTAGTCTCTCAGATTCATGAGTGCCTTGGGCGGCAGCCCGGTTGAATTAACCCGGATCAATCCGTCCGGCACACTGAAGACTGATGACGGCAGACGGTTGCTTCGTTTCCTCCCTTGTCGTTGATCCGTCGGCCGCCGTGACAACACGCTTGCATCGCGCGGTGTCCTCTCCGGCTATGATCAAGAGTTCTCAATTCTTTGCGCGGACAAAATCTGTCTTTCGCTTCGCACTGTCGTCCGTGGACCCAGGCAAACTCCAGTCATTTTCTGATCGCGGTGGTGCAACCGGCCATTTTTTGTTGAGCCTCCAAGCTTGATAAAGGATATATCGTGCTCCCGTAAAACGGCGAAGAAGAGACTTCGCATCTGCCTGTTCCCGGGGCCATCAGCAGAGGTAAGCGCATTACCCAAATTCCGCAGCCCCGATATCATATTCCTCAATGCGAATGAGACTGCGCATTCAGGTTTGCGAGCATTGTTGCAAATTGTGAAATAAACTCGACACTATTCAATCAATTGTTGATGGGCGGCTCTCACGTCAATATCGCGTCTGTCAGACGAACACAGCGTCGGCTGAAGTTTTCAGAACGAAATCGTAGGACGCGAGATGACCACGAATATCACATCTGTCACACGCCGGAACATGTTGCTGACCGCAGGTACGGCCGTTGCCGTTACAGCGATGTATCCCGTTTTCGGCTTCGCAGCCAAGAGTGATTCCGCCACTACCGCCACCGAAGGAACCAAGACCATGAGTACTGTAACAACCAGGGACGGCACCGAGATTTTCTACAAGGACTGGGGCCCGAAGGATGCCCAGCCGATCGTTTTCCACCATGGCTGGCCGCTGTCGTCCGATGACTGGGATGCGCAGATGCTGTTCTTCGTCTCCAAGGGTTTTCGTGTTGTCGCCCATGACCGCCGTGGTCATGGCCGTTCCGCCCAGGTTGCCGATGGTCACGACATGGACCACTACGCCGCCGACGCCTTTGCCGTCGTCGAAGCGCTCGATCTGAAGAATGCCGTGCATATCGGCCATTCCACCGGCGGCGGCGAAGTTGCCCGTTATGTCGCCAAGCATGGCGAACCCGCCGGCCGTGTCGCCAAGGCGGTTCTCGTTTCCGCCGTGCCGCCGCTGATGCTGAAGACCGAAGCCAATCCGGAAGGTCTCCCGATGGAGGTTTTTGACGGCTTCCGCTCCGCGCTTGCCGCAAACCGTGCGCAGTTCTTCCGCGACGTGCCGGCCGGCCCGTTCTATGGCTTCAACCGCGATGGTGCGACCGTGCATGAAGGCGTGATCCAGAACTGGTGGCGTCAGGGCATGATGGGTGGTGCAAAGGCCCATTACGACGGCATCAAGGCCTTCTCGGAAACCGACCAGACCGAGGACCTGAAGAATATCAGCGTTCCGACGCTTGTTCTGCACGGTGAAGACGACCAGATCGTACCGATCGCCGACTCCGCCCTGAAATCGGTGAAGCTGCTGAAAAACGGCACACTGAAGACCTATCCCGGCTTCTCGCATGGCATGCTCACCGTCAATGCCGACGTGCTGAACGCCGATCTGCTGGCCTTCATCCGGTCCTGACCACATCGCGGGAACTTGTCGTTCCCCCATACCCGCCGTCTCCCAAATTCAGATACCCATACGCGCGGAAAGCGCTACTTCACGATTGGAAACTAATCATGTCGACGACCGAATCTGTCAGGAAAATCGTAAACCACGGCGTGGCCTGGGAGCAGGCTTTCGGATATGCGCAGGCTGTCCAGATCAAGGACACGATCTATATCTCGGGACAGCTCAGCCACGATGGCGATGGAAAGCTCGTGGCGCCCGCCACCCTTGACGCCGGAGGCCGGCCAGCCGACTTCACGCAGATGGAAGACCAGATCCGTCAGACTTACGTCAATGCCAGGAAGCTGCTCGCCGAATTCGGCGCCTCTCTCAATGACGTTGTGGAAGAGACACTTTTTGTTCTCGACATCCCGAGCGCGTTCGCAGCCGGAGCCAAGGTCCGCAAGGAGATGTACGGTACAGATACGCCGCCGGTAGCAAGCAACCTGATCGGAGTGGGCGCGCTGGCATTCCCTGAACAGATCGTGGAGATCACGTTCCGCGCGGTGGTCGACGTGCCGCCCGCCTCATAAGGCAGCAGCCGCTCCAAACGCCACCGGTGAACTCGGCCGCGAACATCTTAGGACAGGTTTACCAAATGCCTAGACCATCTTCCGTCAAAACACGATCGCCAGCGACCTTGCATCTGACCTCGGAACTCGTTGCCAGGTCGTTCAGAGTCGTCGAAGAGGAAGGCCCGGAGCCAGACTGGACGCCAATCTCGCCCGAGCAACTCGACGAGCTTGTCCAACGGGTAGAGAAGCAAGCTGGCGAAGAGGAAATCTGGATATTCGCCTATGGCTCATTGATGTGGAACCCCGGATTTGAAGTGGCGGGCATGGAAAACGCCGTCGTCCACGGTTGGCATCGTGCGTTCTCGCTAAGGATCGAACGGCTTCGTGCCACCTCGGACGCGCCGGGTCTGATGCTCGCCCTTCAGCCAGGGGGAAGCTGTTCCGGCGTGGTTCTCAAGCTTCCATGTGCTACAAAGAAACGAGATCTCCGGAACCTTCTGGCGCGCGAAATCCGGTATGCTGAGGTGTCTGACATGGTACGTTGGGTCACGGTCAAGACGCCGGCGGGCGCCCGTCGGGTACTAACGTTCTGGGCAAGCCCGAAGCAGTCGCCGTTGACATACAAGGTGCCTCTCAATGAGGCCGCCGCGCTGATCGCCCAGGCGTGCGGGCCGGCCGGTTCCTGCGCGGAATATCTGCATCGCACGGTTCTTGATCTCTCGGAGCGCAACATTTTCGATCGAAATCTCTGGCAGTTGCAAAAACTTGTCGCGGAAAGGCTTCAAGCTCTTCCGCGACATGCTCATCCCGCATGACCATATATGCCGCCCGTTTCTTGAAGCGTTTTGAGCAGGCGATACTGTGGAGCTGGATAGTAGATAGTAGAAGGTCAAAAATAAAACTCGGCCAGTCCGTGAAAGGCATCAACAAGGGACCGCCCGCCTATGTCACCTTGATCACGTCAGCAATTAATGCCGGCGGGTAAATTAAGCGCGCTTTTTTTTGCCTGTTGCTTGATTAAATGAAATACGCTCTGATTAAATAAAGACTGTCGGCCGCAAGCCGTGTCAGCATGTTCTGCTGTCGACGATGTCTTTCGTTACAGGCCAGAGTTCGGTTTTCGTCAAGGCGCCTACACGCGCCAATGGTTTCAAACGGCGTCGTTACAGTGAAGCCGAGAAAAGAAAGAAATCTGTGTTTCTGCCGCGAAAGCACCGCCACTCGCGCACTACCTACGAACGCGGTGGGCGAGTGCCAGAAGCGCATGAAAAGGTCAGAAGGCCGGTTGCCGTACGGCTCACGTTCTCCTCGCTGGTGTCAGAAGCTGCTCATTACACGCCCTCCGTTCACGTTTGAAGCTCCGAAGACGACATCGATCTCAGCGCCGAAAAAAGGTATCGTTCGGTGAGCTCAAGCCCCGCATTCCTGGCGATTTTTATAGCGGATGTTATTTGCGATTCCAGATGACCCGTCTCGAGTTTCGTCTCAGCGGTCTGCTCAATGAGTACGACCCCGGAATAGATTGAAGGAAGATTGTCCAGGCCTCGAGAGCAGGAGCCCATAGTCAGAAGAGATTTTCGACGTCCGCTGGGACACTCGATTGAATACGGCGAGACGAGTGGTTCACCCCCCAGAATGACTTCATGAATTCTAGCGGCCAGCCGTGGCCGATCTTCCTCCACGATACGTTCAAGAATAAACTCAACTGGAACACCGCGCGCGAGTTCTCCTTCGTCGATTTCATATATCTGTGCAAAAGCCTTGTCAGCAGTCAGGCTGTTTTCTCGGAGACACCATGAATAAAAGCCCGCGCCCTTCATCAGAACCTGGGCAACTTGCATATGCGGTTGCTTCATGGATTTTTACCCCCATCCATCGGTGGCACCTTGCTACACATTTATTTGCCGGGCAATGGTGCCGGGCACCAATCTCCAAACCCGTCCACCGCCTTTGGGCTCCATGTCGCCCGCCCAGCCACCTGGTTGCAGGCAAGTACCGCGAAGGGTTTACGGTGGCGGTGAGAACCGCGGCGTTTTGACCGATGTTTCCTGATCAGCGGAAATCGGGCCTGCCGCCTCCATTTTCCTGTTGCTCCAGAGAGTGAAAAGCGTCCGCAATATCTTGTATGCCGACCTCACGCGGCCAGCATTTACTCAACAGATCAAGCAGCCCACAGCGTGTCAGTGCTGTCCAGCAACGATTTGTATCAGGGCTTCGGAACCTGCTGGTCGGATGGAATGGTCCCATCTGGCGTCAGTTCATCGACAGCTTGCGGTAGATCCTTGCTTAGACGCGCCAATATCTCTTCACGCGACAGACGTGTCTTCGCGGCCAATTCATCGAGAACCTCCGGCCCGATCGCCTCTGAGAGTTCGTCGGCGTTGATGTCGTCGTTTGCCCCTGGCTTGATCCAGGATTCCGCCTTCTGCCCGAAGCCGTTTTGTTGGAACGTCTTGAGAAGGTCGCTCAGACCACCGCTTAAAATTCCTCCTGAGGTGAGCCCGTCGAAAATGGATCTGATCCCGCCGGAGTCCCTGCCGCCACCGAGCTTGCCGAGTAGGTCGCCGCCGCCCGACCGCGGTGAGGCCGATCCTTCATCCCGGTTGGCTTCGGCGGACTGCTGCGCGTTCAACCCCCTCAGAAATTCCGCGATTTTCTCCCTATTCTGATAGCCCGCTACCGCAAGTACACCCAGCAATGCTTTCAGTTGGCCGCTCACCATGATTTTTCTCCTTGTTTTCCTGGGCCCCGAGAAAACATGGCGACGTGGCCCTCTCGCAAAAACAAAACGACTCGTCGGCAATGAGGTTCCATGAGGTCAATGGATGGAGACTGGCAGCCGCTTCTTCTGATAAACGCGCTAATGAACGGGCTGGGAGGGAGAGAAACTGATGTCCGATAGCGGCGCCATGCGGGTGGCGCCCCTAAGAGCAAGCTACCTTCCGCTCATGTCGTTCACTTCGTTCGGCGAGGTCGAGACGCCATAAGATTTTCGCCTAACTTGGATCGTCCGGCAATGACGGCAGTCCTGCACCATGCCCGGGTCGAGCGGAGGCTTTCGGGATCTTAAATGCAGGCGCGGGGAAATTTTTCATCATCGCCGGGAGAGCGGCCGCGCGAAATTAGTGTCGTTCCAGGCCGCGGCTGGCCTGGTGCGATTTTGAGGATGTGCCCGCATTTTGCGCGTCATGATGAACCCATTTGAAGAACGGGTAGCCGGGCATGAAAATGACAAGCAGGGTGAGGATTGAAACGAGGATCTGAATTGGACGTTAGTGACGAAAAATCCGACCTGAATCTGTGTATACCTGCGCGACGCAATGTCACGATCGGAGTTAGAGTTTATTAATTGTGCCAGGGGCGAGCGTTACTCGCTGTCCGAACTTGCGAACCAATTGTCTGCGCTGCAATCACTGTGATCAGCATGGCCGCAAATATTGTAGACAAGGTGACGATCATGAAAAGTTTCGGAAAATGTCAGTGTCTCCGACGCGGGCGCGCGGACGCTGTACAAGCCGCGCCACATTATAATTGACGGTAATTATTAAAACTTGGTTTGCAATATTCCTTGCGTGAACGGACGGTACCGAAAGGGGATCCGGGCGAAATTGCAAGGTTTGCATGCCGAGAGAGATCACGAAGGGGCAAGTGGCACTTACGGCCGACTGGCTGTTCCGCTTACGAATTCTGCATACTAATTAGAGCGGGTGGAATGAAATCTCTGCCGCAGACCGTTGAATTAATCGCGGCAATTTTCTGGTGTACGAGATCTTTATCAAAGGTGGTATCGGGCGTCACTAGAGGGGCACCCCGTGGCGCCCCTCCTGAAACTCTCACATACCATTGCCGCGATAGCGAAGCCGTTCCTGTTCGATCTGTTCGGCCTCGTAGGGCGACAGCGTTTCGTCGAAACGCGTCCATCCTTGCTTCTCGTACGCGGCGCGACGTTCTGTCGGATCGACCCAATTCGAGCGTTTGAGAATGGCTTCAGCCTCCGGCGCCAAGGCGTCATCTACCTTTGCGGTGACGAGGGTGCCACCCCGGCGGACGCCTTCCGCGTAGAAGTGGGCATCTCGTTCCGGGACGCCGGAGCTCGTCAGTGCGCCAATAATCCCGCCAGCGGCCCCACCTGCAACCGCACCGGCTGCCGCGCCCGCTGCAGTCGCTGCAAGCCAGCCAGCTGCAACGACCGGACCGACGCCCGGAATGGCCATGAAGCCAAGGCCGGTGAGCAGGCCGCCCGCACCGCCGACGACCGCACCGATCCCCGCGCCAGTTCCGGCCCCTTCTGCGGCATTCGACTCTTCGTGCCGCCGATCGCCGTTATTGGAAACGATACTGATATCGCTGGATGGTACGCCCTGAGCTTCGAGTTCACTGACGGCGGAACTTGCGTCTGCGTAATCGTCAAAAAGTCCGGTAACAGTTCTCATAACATCCTCCTAGAGGTTACTTGGCAACAACATTGCCCTGATAATCGAGAGCGATCGAAACAGTTTTGCCGTCCTTCATGCCGGTGGCATTCCAAACGCCCCTGTCGTCTTTCTTAAGATCCTTCAACCCCATATAACCCGCTTTTTCGATCCGATCCTTTGCCTGGTCCTCAGTAAAACTGTTGGCGCCCTCCACCGGGGCCGTCGGGTTTTTCGTGTCGGGGGTCGCAATTGCCGGCGTGTTTCCGTCGCTGTTGGCCTTGGGCGCACCTTGAGCATGTGCTGTAAGGGCCGAGACACAAATGAAGGCGGCTGTGAGAATAGTGTTTTTCATGGTTTTCTCCCTAGCTCGGATCTGCGTAGATTGATCCACCTGATTAACCCTTTGATGTTGTGTTGGTTCCAGCATCGGAGGCCTAGTGCTCAACAAGCATGGCGGCGCGTCAGGCATACGAGCGACGATGCAAGGGTCTGGACAGTGGCGCAGGCGAACGGCCGAATAAGGGGGAGATAGCAACTGAAGCGGTAGAGCGGCCTGAAAGCTACACGAGGCGATTGGCATCGGTAGTCAGGAGACCATAGAGATCGTCGATCGTGATCCCGTTCCGAACCTTCCGGACCTTTTTCATTTTGGCACGTGGATAGCGCAGAATATCGGCGATTTCGTCTCATCGCGGGCAAACCAGGCGTTAGGAACAGAGCCGCGTTCCTGTTTGCTCGTCGGATCCCGTTCGGCAGAGCTGGTAACCGGACCAAGCCCGGATGCCTGGTTCTTCCAAAACCAAGACTGAAACGACAGGCACTGCTGGTGCGACGAACGGCGATGTCTCGGGGTCGCCATCTGCGGCGACAAAAGAGCAGAAGTCCGGTTCGCAAGTGAACGTCAATGTCACGACCGAGCAGCGCACCGAAATCCGAAATGTAATCATCGAAAACAAGGTCGAACCCGTCCGCCCGACATTCAGTATTTCCGTTGGAACCGCGGTTCCAAGAACCGTTAGGCTTCACAAGCTCCCAGCGCGCGTGATCCAGATCGTTCCGCAGTACCGTGATTACGAATATATCGTTCTTGCTGACGAACGGATCATCATCATCGATCCTGCGACCTACGAGATTGTCTACGTTCTCACGATCTGACCACCGTCGTTGCCATTCATCCTGTTGGTCGCCACCTTGCGACCAACAGTTTGACCGGTTGTTTGCGTGCTGAGCCGCAAAATTTCCCCCGGCAAGCGGGACATGCAGTGCCGTTTCGCGCGCCGATGACAGCGACCTGCCTTACAGGGTTCAATGACCCCCGCCACGAATAACCGCGTCCGCGGTGTGCGGCCAGGGCTCCATACAGCTCCTGCACCACCTGACAAAACCAAGGAGAAGAATGCGGAGGGTGCCAGACCGAGGTCGAGTGGTGGCAGGTTCTGCACGCACTCCCCCTCACTCGGGCCGGGGTCGGGTTACTCGCTGATCGCCTGGAGTTTGTCGCGTCTGAGTATTTCGATACAGCGGGCGTTCTTCAGGCGAACAATACCCTTCTCGCGAAGCCTGGACATGCTCCGCGATACCGTTTCAACCGTCATCCCGAGATAATCGCCGATATCCGTTCGCGTCATCGGCAGATCGATAATTCCCACATCGCCTTGTCGACGATCAAGGTCAACAAGGAATACCGCAAGTTTCTCGAGGGCGCTTTGGCGGCCAACCACGAGCAGATGCTCCTGGGCCCGAATCATGCTTCGCAAGGCGAGCGCCATCAGGTCGCCGCGGTGAATTTCGCTTCCTTCTGCCTCGATCGACGTCAATCCGGTTGGCACGATCGCCTCGGCGTAGAAGCTCCGACACCCCCACGCCTCAAAACCGAACGTTTCCCCTTGCACATGAAACGCAACAACCTGCCTACGGCCGTCCGTAAGCAGACGGTAGATGCGCACAGCCCCGGACTCTATCCTGTACAGAGATCCAGACTTTTCGCCCTGCGCATAAATCTCACTACCGGAGGCATGAAAAGTGATAGCGCGCGGGCGGACTACCCCCATTGGCAGACCGGGTGACGGAGACGAGCCACGGGAGGAATAACTGGCGGAAGCCATAGCGAGCATGTGAGCTGACCCTCAATTTTGATTGTCCCGACTATGCCGCAGAGCGACGCCTGGCAAAATTCGTTTGTTCCACTAAGGGTTTTTACCTAGCCGCGTCAGCGCACTCACGATATCCGTGCCCGTTAGCGGCTTGTGAAGGATTTCTATGCTTGGCCTCTCGTTGCTGAACGTCTCGTCTTCTGCAAGAAAAAGGACAGGCGTCTTTACGGGGAGGGTTGCGAGACATGCTTCCCGCTCGCATTCTGGAAGGGAGCCGTCGAGAATAACACAAATCGCTCCACCGACCGATTCTCCGGCATGCTTCCAGGACCGGAATGACGCGACGTCATATCCGTACGCGCGCAGGGCGAACGCCAAGCCGCGCGACAGTGCGGGGTCCTTCACAATCGAAGTTATATGTCGTGTAGTCGGCAAATTGACACCGGGAACATTGCAATAACGCGACAAGCAGGGCCAGTTGAACAGCCTCTTGACCTTGCGCGCCTTGTTCTGGATCAATTTCCGTCGGAGTTTCCAAAGTCCGCGATTTCAATCGAAAGTGACATGCGGACCAGCTCGGGAAGGCTTCGAGCTTTCATTTTTCCCATGACGTTAGCTCTGTGGACCTCCACGGTTCGCGGGCTTATGTCCAGATTGAAGGCTATGGACTTATTCGGGTGCCCCGCCACCACCGCCGCGAGAACCTGCCGCTCGCGTTCGCTCAGCGTCTCCAGTCTTTTGCGTACTTCTTCTGCCGATTCCGTTTCGGGAGCACGGGGATCCAGACGGGTAGCCGCACGGTGGATCGCGTCGATGATGACCGTATCTGCAAATGGCTTTTCAATGAAGTCAACGGCGCCGGCCTTCATTGCCTCCACCGCCATAGGCACGTCGCCATGGCCGGTGATTACTATCGACGGTATACGCACCCCCTCTGAGCGGATCCGTCGGATCAGCTCAACACCACTTATGTCCGGCATGCGCAAATCAGTCACCAGCACAGCGCGGTGAAGTCTGGGCGCAAGCGATGCAAAGGCGGTAGCCGTTTCATGCACTCTCACGCCAAGACCGCTCATGCTGAGCATAAAGGCGAGCGATTTCCTGACAGCTTCCTCGTCATCAACGACGTGCACAGTGAAATCATCGTTCGCCATTTTCTTCCCCATCATAGGCTGGCAGTGTGAATGTAAATCTTGCTCCTCCGAGCTCGCTACGTGACACGGTTATCTCTCCGCCGTGAGCCTCGATGATACGCTTCGATATGGACAGCCCGATTCCCATTCCGCCAGCCTTAGTCGTGACAAAAGGCCTGAACAACTGGTCGGAAATCTCATTGGGAATGCCGGCGCCGGAATCTTCGACTGTTACTGCGGCTTTGCCGCTTTCAGCAGCCTTGATGCTCACCCGAAGGTTTTTCTTTGGGGACTCGCCCATCGCCTCGACTGCATTTCGCATCAGGTTCGTGAGTACCTGCTGTATCTGAATTCGGTCGACCATGACCATATCGTCGCTAGCAGCAAAGTCAAAGACGGATCGCACACCTTTTTCTCTTGAACCCATCAGCGCCAGTGCGCCCGCCTCCTCAACCAGATGGCGGAGTTTGTGAGGCAGCTTCTCAGTCTCACCCTTAGTTACGAATTCTCGGAGATGGCGAATGATTTGACCTGCCCTGACACTTTGTTCACCTGCTTCCCTCAGGGCTTCGTGCAATTGCCTGTCCCTTTCACTTTCGGAGCCCTGTAGCAAGCGTGCGCAACCATGAACATAGTTGGCAATCGCCGAAAGCGGCTGGTTCAGCTCGTGGGCCAAGGTAGATGCCATCTCTCCCATTTCGTTCAGCCGTGCCAATCTTGCCAGTTCAGTCTGAATCTCCTGTAGGCGGGCTGCTGATTCCTCTCTTTCGGTAAGATCTCTCACGAAACCGGTGAAAAACCGTTTGCCCCCCCGATGCGTTTCTCCAACCGCGAGCTTCATGGGAAATGTCGACCCGTCCTTGCGCTGGCCGACCACGACCCTATCGGTTCCGATAATGCGTTTTTCGCCGGTCGCGAGATAGCGCTGGAGGTAGCCGTCGTGCTCGTGCCGATAAGGTTGTGGCATCAGCATTCGAAGATTTTGCCCAATTGCTTCGTCCTCGGAGTACCCGAACTGCCTGACGGCAGCTGCATTGAAAGAGACAATCGTGCCATCCTGCTGGCTGACGATCGTGGCATCGAGCACAGTATCGAGTATAGACCTTAGGTGTGCCTCGCGCGTGTTCAGCGCTTCTTCTGCCGCCTTATATTGATGCCTCAGGCGTTTGAGCGCCCCCCCGAGGTACGCAATTGCAATGCCGACCGCTCCGAAAACCATCAACTCGGGGACCTGGGCGCCGCCGGGGGTAAGCGACCTCAGATAGCTTGCGGAGCAAAACGCCAGGAAAAATGCCAGCAGTCCAAGCCGCAAACCTCCGGTTATTGCGGCCAGGAGAATTGGAGGAACAAGCAGTATGTAGATAGCAGGGGCGTCGAGTAGATCCATGAGAAACACTCAAAATAAACAGAACGAAAACGGATGAAGCTGCGATGGAATTCCCATGCTTTTGTCGCAAAGCGAGCGCAACCCGCCATTGGATCTTTTCCGGTCCCTGATCGGCATCATACTTTTCGCGTCCGCCATCGAGGTGCCCATCCTGTCGCTAACCATATGTCACATTGGCATAGCGCGCTGGCCGGCGACGGGCAATTGCTTCATGTGTCGGGAGATCACGCCCAACTTACGGACCACAGACGGCCGTAGAAAGTGATAGACCATTCAGCGGCGACGGGACGAACTACCAGAGCTTGCCATGCCTGGATAAGTCTGCGCTGGCTTTGCGCACGAGGTTGCGATGAGGACGGCTTCATGCGTGACGGACACGTCGCGATCAACATGTCGGCGGCGCCAATCTTGAACATGCAGACTGACGTCTCGACTTTGATGTTATTGCCACCCAGTCCAAGGCCTTCGATCAGGCCAGGGCGATCCACATGGTTGCGCACATCAGGGTGACTAGGGTGTCGGCGAGTTACGCGCTGCTCGAGTCCCGGCAAGCTGAAGATTCAAAATTGTTTCGAGATTCTTCGGTCGACGTAAGGAGCCGGCAGACGATATCCTTTTCCACGGTGTCCGGCGGGGAGATACCCGCCGGACACCTGATGTGTTACTGACCGCGGATTTTCTTCAGGTCCGCCAGAACGGCGTCAACGACGTCGGCGCCGATTTCAGCCTTGTGCTTTTCGTAAACGACCATCGACTTTTCGCGGATACGGGCCTGCTCTTCAGCAGAAAGCGTGTTCACCTCGAGGCCGGCCGCCTTGATCTTTTCCAGCGACTTCTGGTTCAGTTCACGGATGACCTTGCGCTCTTCGTCACGACCCACGACTGCGCATTCGCGCAGGGCTGCCTGTTCTTCCGGCGTGTAGCTGTCGAAGATCGGCTTGGAGAAGAGGAAGAGGAACGGCGTGTAGGCGTGGTTCGTCTCCGTGATGTACTTCTGCACCTCGTAGAACTTCGAGGTGTCGATCGTCACATAGGGGTTTTCCTGCGCATCGATCGCATTGGTCTCAAGCGCCGAGAAGACTTCGCCGAAAGCCATCGGCGTAGCGTTTGCACCGAGGTTCTGGAAGGTGTCGAGGAAGATGTTGTTCTGCATTACGCGGACCTTGAGGCCCGAGAAATCTTCCCACTTGTTGACGGCATGCTTGGAGTTCGACAGGTTGCGGAAGCCGTTTTCCCAGTAGGCCAGATTTACGAGGCCCTGTTCTTCCAGCTTCTTGTTCATCATGTCACCGAAGGCGCCGTCCATGACGGCATCGGCTTCCTTGGCATTGGCGAAGAGGAACGGCAGGTCGAAGACGCCCAGCGACGGGATGAGACCGACGAGCGGCGAGGACGACGTGACGACCGCTTCCTGAACGCCGGAGCGCAGGGCCTGTGTCGCCTGAAGGTCACCGCCGAGAGCACCACCCCAGAATGCCGTCAGTTTCAGCTTGCCGCCGGACTTGTCGTCGAGGCAGGCCTGCATGGCCTTGATGCCGTTGCCGACGGGATGATCCTGGTTGATACCGTTCGAAACGCGGATGTTGCGGCTGTTGAATTCGGCCATTGCCGGCGCTGCCGCGCCAACTGCGAAGGCGATTGCCGTGGTGGTCAGAAGAAGCTTTCTCATAATATCCTCCCTTGGATTGTGGTCGAGAAAAAGTTTCACTTAACGAAGGTACTGCAGAGGTACGAGGACGATGTCCGGGAAAATCACCAGCAGGAACAGCACCGCGACCTGCGTTAGCAGGAAGGGCAGAACGCCCGCCGTTACACGACCCAACGGTACCCTGCCGACGCCGCTGACGACGTTCAGCACCACGCCAACCGGCGGGGTAATCAGGCCGATACAGGTGTTCATGATGAAGAGGACACCGAAATAGACCGGGTCGATGCCCGCCTGCTTGATGATGGGCATCAGAACTGGCGTCAGGATCAGGATGGTCGGCGTCAGGTCGAGCGCGGTGCCGACGATCAGAATCAGGACCATGATTGCAAACATCAGCAACATTGGCCGGTCGATCAGCGGCTCGATATAGCCGACAACCTCATTTGGAATGTTCGCAGCCGTGATGAGCCAGGCGGAGACGAGTGCCGCGCAGACCAGGAACATGATGATAGAGGTGCTTTTTGCGGCGCGCAGGAGCACATGCGGAAGTTCACTCGGCTTCAATTCCCTGTAGACCACCATGCCGACGAACAGCGCATAGGCGGCGGCAACCACGGCGGCTTCCGTCGGCGTCATGATGCCGGCCTTGATACCGCCGAGGATGATGACGGGCATGCCGAGCGCCCAGCCGGCGCGGGCCGTGGCTGTAACGCGTTCCTTGGCCGTGGTTTTCGGCAGAGGCGTGATGTTGTCCTTGCGCACCACGAACAGCCACGTCGCAACCAGAGAAAGGCCCATAAGGAGGCCCGGAACGATCCCTGCCATGAACAATTGCGTGATCGACACGTTGGCGGCGACACCGAAGACGATGAACGCCATGGACGGCGGAATGACCGGGGCGATGATACCGCCGGAGGCAATAAGACCAGCCGAGCGCGGCACATTATAACCGGCCTTGGCCATCATCGGGATGAGGATTGCGGCAAGGGCTGCGGTATCGGCTGCGGCCGAACCGGAGATGCTGGCCATGATGATGGCCGCCATGATGGCAACAATGCCGAGGCCGCCTCTGATGTGGCCTACACAGGCGATGGCGAAATCGATGATGCGGCGGGACAGTCCGCCGGAATTCATCAGTTCGCCAGCGAGGATGAAGAAGGGGATGGCAAGCAGGGTGAAGGTGTCTGCGCCCGAGATCATGTTCTGCGCGATGATCTGGGTATTGAACATGCCCATGTACCACATGAGCACGACGCCACAGAACATCAGCGAGAAAGCGACGGGAACGCCAATCGCCATGGCTCCAAGCAGAGAGCCGACAAAAACGAGAAGTGTCATGGTATCAGCGCTCCGAAAGCTGTTCGATCGTCATGTTCTCGCCCGCGAACTGGGCGATTTCGTCTTCCGTCACGCGGCCCGTCAGAAGACGGTACAGGCGTTCCAGCGCGATGATGAACATCAGAGCACCGGTGAACATGCCGATGCCATAGACCCAGATCATGGAGAGCTTGGTGACCGGCGCATGCATGCTGGCGTTGATGCCGGACTGTTTCCAGGTGCCCCAGAAGAAGATGGCGGAACAGGCCAGAATGATGATGTTCGATATGATCATGCAGACGATGCGGCCCCGTCGAGACAGGAACATCACCATGGTTTCAATGCCCATGTGGCCATGTTCCCTGAACGCGACCACCGCGCCGGTGAAGGTGAGCCATACGAAAAAGAAACGCGACAGTTCTTCCGAGACATTGATGCCGGAATTCATCGTGTAACGCATGACGACGTTGACGAAGACCATGATCGCCATGCCGGCGAGCAGCAGGATGAGAATGATTTCGAGAATCCGGTAAAAGAGATTGATGGTCTTTTGCATTTTCCCCTCCCGAAGAAATATCTAGAGCAGCCCTCGTTTCGCCAGGT
>NZ_FNBB01000026.1 GCF_900102105.1 Agrobacterium pusense | reverse complement strand
GTGACCTTGCCCCCAAGTTTTATCCAGTTTTGAGTTCGCTCCAGCGGTTTTGGGTTGCTGTATTCGGGGCGGTAGCGGCGGGGTGTGGTGCGGAGCCATTTCGGCTGCGCAGCACCGCATCACGTCGCGGGTTGATTATCTGAGCGAACTCGGCGGGTGTCAGCCAGCCGAGGCCAGAGTGTGGGCGGTGATCGTTGTAATCGTAGCGCCAGTTTGAAAGCGCTGATCGAGCATGAGCTAGCGACGAGAAGAGAGTCTCATTCAGGAACTCGTCTCGCAACCGCCCATTGAAGCTTTCGATGAAGGCGTTCTGGATCGGCTTGCCCGGTGCGATATAGTGCCATTCCACCTTGGTCCGATCCGTCCATTGCAAGATCGCGTTGCTGGTGAACTCGCTACCATTGTCGCTGACGATCATCTTCGGCTTGCCTCGTCCCTCGATGATCCGGTCCAGCTCACGGGCAACCCGCAGACCGGAAAGCGACGTATCGGCGACGAGAGCCAAGCACTCCCTGGTGCAATCGTCGACCACCGTAAGCACCCGGAACCTGCGACCATCGGTGAGCTGATCCGACACGAAGTCCAGTGACCAGCGATCATTGGCGGCAAGCGGGATCAGCATCGGTGCTCGTGTGCCTATCGCTCGTTTCCGACCGCCGCGCTTGCGCACCGTCAGTTTCTCTTCCCGATAGAGCCGGAAGAGCCGCTTGTGGTTCACAAGGTGACCCTCACGCCTGAGCAGCACGTGAAGGCGTCGATATCCAAAGCGGCGACGTTCATGCGCCAGCGCCTTCATCCGCTCACGAAGGTCATAGTCATCGCTGCGCCTGGTTTCGTAACGGATCGTCATCCGGCAAAAGCCGATGGCTTTACACGCCCGCCGTTCGCTCATCTGGTGGTGATCCATCAGATGAGCGACAGCTTTTCGCCTTGCTGCGGGCGTCACCACTTCTTTCCCAAAAGGTCTTTCAAAGCCGCATTGTCCAGCATCGCATCTGCCAGGAGCCGTTTCAGCTTCGTGTTCTCGTCTTCCAGCGTCTTCAAGCGCTTGGCTTCGGATACGTCCATGCCGCCGAACTTGGCTTTCCACTTATAGATGCTGGCATCGCTGACGCTGTGCTTGCGGCAAAGCTCCGAGACCGGCGTGCCAACCTCGTGCTCCTTCAGAATGCCGATGATCTGTTCTTCTGTAAAACGATTGCGCTTCATTCCCTGGTCCTCTCATTGGGCCAGACCTTACTTCAAAATGGATTATTTCAACGGGGCAAGGTCA
>NZ_FNBB01000022.1 GCF_900102105.1 Agrobacterium pusense | reverse complement strand
TTCGCCAGGAAGCTCGGTCGATTTTGTTCGGGCCCCCGATGGAAGGATAGTTCTCGTCAGGGCTGACAAGAAACAGCCACTCACGCGTTTCGCCAGGCTGCGCGGACATGCTGGTGAGGGGCTGGGTACCGACGCCATCCTGGCGCTGACCCGTGGTGACAAGTGACGCTTGTCGATACAAATGTCCTGCTTGATCTTGTGACGGACGACCCGGTTTGGGCCGACTGGTCGATTGAGCAGCTCGAGTTGGCGAGCGTCTCGGGTCCGCTGTTCATCAATGACGTTGTCTACGCGGAACTATCTGTTCGATATGAGCGGATAGAAGAACTTGATGCTTTTGTTGATCAGGCTGGGCTGAAGTTCAGCCCTTTCCCTCGCGCGGCGTTATTTCTGGCGGGAAAGGCCTTTACCAGATATCGCCGCGGTGGCGGTACCCGTAACGGTGTTTTGCCTGACTTTTTTATCGGCGCCCACGCGGCAATACAAAACCTTCCCTTGTTGACGCGAGATGTGGCTCGTTACCGATCGTATTTTCCAACGGTCGCTCTGATCTCGCCTGAAGCGTAGGAATGCGCGAGCCTTAGCATTTGTGATTACTCACCGGTTTCAGGGGCGGTTTCGGCTCTGGTGCCGCCGGTCAGGCGAGCTGCAACGCTTTCAACCGGCAGGTTTGACAAGGCTGATTTCGGTTTTGCTGTCGAGGACGATATGCAGGTCCCGGATCATGCCGGCTGCCTGCAGCAGAGCGTTTCGGATCTCTTCATCGCTGCGCCACCCGCGTTCTATCGCGAGTGCGACGGTGTGGAGGTCAACGAGACTGTCACGGCCGGGGCCGGGTGGAATTCCGATTGTTTCGCGCATGTCGCGGATTGTTGTGACGGCCCGTTCGAGCATTCGCCGCTTCTGATAGTCATCGAGATGGTCGAGCTTGTTGGCGTCGCGTACGAGTTCGGCAATGAAACTGTTGGTCACGGTCATTGTATGAGGTTGCCGGATCGGCTGACGGGCGTCAATGGAAGTCCGGCAGCGCGGCCTTTGGACTGCGGTTTTGGGGCTTACTGTGATGCCGGTGCATCAGGGCGGAACGCGCGGTGAACAATATTATTCCGCGACATTGTGATACACTGTGTATAAATATCATCGGTTTATCTTAGATTTCTAATGTATAAAATTAATAATATTGTAGGTGCCGGTGTAGTAATTTATCTGGCAATGTAGATGAAACAATAGTCTCCTTGTACGAGGAAAAGACATTTGCTCCTGCTGGTTGAGATCCTAGATAAATTCCCGATCGGGATGATTTGGTGCGATCAAGTGAAAAACTTACCGATCGGGAAGCAATGCGTCGATTTTTTTTGAAAACTTCCTGTACGGTAAGACAAGAGATAGAGGTTCACGATGTTCAGGTCCGCACGCGATTTCGGCGATGCTATCAAGGAGAAACGTAAAGCTCTCGGCTGGACGCAAACTGTGCTTGCTGCCCGTTCCGGAACGGGTGAACGCTTCATCGTCGAGCTTTAATCGGGCAAGCCGAGTTGCCAGCTCGAAAAAGCCCTGATCGTCGCGCCCACCGTCGGCATTGAGATCGGCGATCTCAAGACGGTCCAGGCTGTGCCAGCCGCGCCGGACGATGACCTTGGCTTTTTGCCGATGTTTGGTGCTGATCGATGACAACCATCTACTACGAGACCTTGCCTGTCGCCCATCTGACTTTTGATGGCGAATGGACGTTGGACTATGATCCGGGCTGGTAAGCGCGCCGCACGGCCTTTCCGGTGTCGCTCACCATGCCGCTGCGCTCCGGGCCCGTGGGTACTGCCAAGCTGCTGCCCTGGCTTGCCAATCTGCTTCCAGAAACACATCTTGCCTAGATCGGACAACGCCTCAAGGTTTCTCCACAGGACATTGTCGGTGCTTGGTCATATCGGACGTGACACGGCGGGAGCGCTGTCGATCGGCGAACCGCGTAAAGCGGGTGTCAACCTCCAGCCCGTGCCGGATGAGCAGGCGCTGGAGCGTATTCTCGGTGAACTTCCTGCCAAACTTTTCTGGTCGGAGAGCGCGGTGTTTCCATGTCGCTTGCGGGCGTCCAGGAGAAACTGCCGGTGTTTGTCGACGGGCACGGCCATATTTCAGTTCCGGTTGATGGGACGCCATCAACGCATATTCTCAAGCCTGATACGAAACGCCTTGCGGGGAGCGTGGAGAACGAAGCCTTTTGCCTGTCGCTTGCGCGTGCCTGCGGTCTGGAGGCTGCCGAGGCGACGATCGGAGTAGCTGGCAAGCGACGTTATCTTCTCGTGAAACGCTATGATCGCTTTACCGACCCTCAAGGGGAGATCCGCAGGTTGCATCAGGAGGATCTTTGCCAGTTAACGGGACATTTCCCGTCGCAGAAATACGAGCGATCCTCGACCGGCCGCGGCGTGACCATGAAGATGATGTTTGACGCCGTCAGCGATCTTGTTTCTCCTGGCGAGCGGTTGAAACTTCTCGACGCGGTGATCTTGAATGTCCTGATCTGCAATTCAGATTCGCATGCGAAAAATTACTCGATCCTGATCGGTGCCGGTGGGTCCGCGAAGATGGCTCCTCTCTATGACCTTATGTGCGCAGCCGCTTATCGGCAGGTCGATCAAAGTCTGCCTCAGGGGATTTCTGGCCGGTTCCATGCGCCTGACCTGCGACGTGCCGATTGGCAGGCACTGGCTGATGACGTTGGACTGAGCGGTGCATCAACGTTGAAACGGGTGGAGGAGCTCGCACAACTGGTCAGCGTCGGATGCGATGCGGTGGCACAGGAGGTTTCTGGTTCGGCCAGCGATCCGACGAGGGTGTTCGAGCGGCTTACGCACAGCGTTCGAAAGCGGTGTCGAAGAATTCAGGATCGATTAGGTGGTCGATGAGCTGGAGCCCGACCCGAGCCCATTCACTCGTTTTCTGAGTGCATAGCTATATGGTCCGTCTACCGAAAAGTTCCTCTCTGGTCACGCATGAAAACGCCCGCCCTTCTTGGTCCTTCGCGTTGGCGCGTACGGACGACTTCTTTCAAGACGGTTTCGGAACCGCATGAACGACCGATTTGGAGGCGCGACGCCGCTGCTTCTCGTCCGGCCATCGCGGTAGTCGAGCGCGTTGGGCCCACGCGTCGAAGCAGGCATGGCCGTTGTGCAGAAAGCAGGCTTTGGTGATAAATCCTAACTCGACAAGATTGGGTAGGCGAATGCCTCGGACATCCGGCGACGCAGTCCTGTTCTACGGCCACTAGAGTGTCAGTTGCTCCAACCAGTCTGAAACCGGTCAAATCGGACTTCACAAATGGGATGTCCCGACGGGTCGAGTCTAATCGAGCGAAGCACGAGGTTCAGGTTGGGAGAGTAACCCTCAACGACATCACGACCCTCGCGCTTCCATGTTTGCGATTTGCTCCAACGCCTGTCGCGGGGAGGTTTGTCTTTTCGTCGACCGCTGGCCGATCACGTCGGCTCGCTCCCTCAGCCCGCGCCGTTCGGAAAAAGTACCGGTAGTCCAGCGTGGGATCCTAGAGCCTGGAGCGGCCGAGGCTGCCGTGATGACCGGAATTCGGGTTCTTTGCTTTCTCAAAGTTTGTTCCAGACGCTACTTGCCTAATCACCTGTCCGCCCGTTGACTTGTTCTCTTGTTCTCTTGTTCTCTTGTTCTCTTGTTCTCTTGTTCTCTTGTTCTCTTGTTCTCTTGTTCTCTTGTTCTCTTGTTCTCTTGTTCTCTTGTTCTCTTGTTCTCTTGTTCTCTTGTTCTCCTGTTTACCTATTCACCTGTTCTCCAGTCCACCTAATCTCCTGTTCTCCCACTCTTTTATTTTGCGCGGTCGCATGTCGAGCAATGCTTTGGGAGCAGCGGTTATCGGGACGGAAAGAGAGACCGTTCCACACGCTGCGGATGTATGCATGATGGCTCATCTTCATATGCTGAGAGGAGTCAGGACGGTCCCCCATTGATGTCGGGTTCGTACATAAGTTGGCGCCCGGTCCGGGCGGTATACCAATAGCCTATCCTGCCATATTAAACGGCGAACGCCATTCTGGTCGAAATGCGTGCGCATCAATGGTACGTTATGCCGCTACACGTCTGCAATCCTGGATGGGCCACTACATTCCAAAGTTGAACTGCAGGTGCGGGTAGTGTTCAGAGAAGGCAAACATCAGGGCAAGGCAATCTGGTAATTGTTTTCTGGATGGTAACAAAGTCGAAGGTCGACGGGGTGTCGGATTTTGTTCCGCCGTTTGATCTCCGTGAAAGGCTCGTCATAGCGCGCGGGTTGTGAGCTTATGTCAGTTCGATAAAACAGTCCCGGTAGTCTGACTTGGGAAGAGGCGGAACTTCAACCTTTCACTATTTGCTGAGCCTTACCCCGGGTACACCATACGGTATGGGATCTTCGCCGAGGAAAACGATCCCTCGCTCTTCGTAGTCGCGTTTGATCGCTTCGATGGTGACAGGTTGCGCACCTCGAGCGTCCGCTTCGTCTTGCTCTACACGACTGACGGTATTCGGTGTGACTTTAGCCAGCATAGCGACCTCCCGTACCCCTGGTTCTAAAATCGCTGTCGCCGCCCGTGCCTGAAAAGCGTTCATGCATCCACCGTGTTACGCCAGCGGATGTCCGGCACCGATGCAGATGGCCCTGACGGAATGACAAAGGACGGTCACCGACAAAGGGCAGGCGACCATTCCAGCCGCCGCACGGGAACTTCGCAGGATTGTGCGGGAGGGGTCTGCCGGTTTTGTTCGCGGTCTGGCGCGACGGTTCAGGCTGGCGAGGGCGTGCAGCAAACGGCAGCGTTCTGGCAGACTGCGCAGCCATGCTGGTGACGGCTTTGACACGGGGATCATGGCGATGACGCGTCGCTGACGAAGCAGGGCAAGTCTGGGAGCAAGGGGATAATCAACCGGCAGGTTTGACGAGGCTGATTTCGGTTTTGCTGGATCACGGCGGCTGCCTGCAGCAGTGCGTTCCGGATTCTTCATCGCCGCGCCATCCGCGTTCGATGGAGAGGGCAACGGTGTGGAGGTCAACGAGACTGTCACGGCCGGGGCCAGATGGCATACCGATTGTTTCCCGCATGTCGCGAATTGTCGTGACGGCCCGGTTCGAGCACGCGCCGCTTCTGCCAGCTGTCGAGGTGATCGAGCGTGTTGGAGTCGCGGACTAGTTCGGCAACGAAACTGTTCGTCGCGGTCATTGTGTGAGGTTGCCGGTTCGGCCGACGGGCGTCAATGGAGGACCCTGAAGGTGAGCTTTTGGCCCCAAAGTTGGCACCAGGATGTGACGCCGATGCATCACGGGCGTGGACCCGGCATGCTCGGGTAAGCTCCTCTATCTCGGATCTGGATGCCCTGAAAGGTGGCGAACAGGTCAGATCAGTCGTAGACGGGCTCTAACCAACTGAGGACGTTCAGTTACCGAGATCCCTGGTCGTCGAGTTCGACAAGCTGCCACTCATACCGCACCTCTCATGGCGGCATCGCTTGCCAGTTCGATTTTTCCATTCTCCTCGCCATCCCAGAACTCGAGCGTGCGTGCCGACACCTTGATCAGAACTATACGTGGTGTGTCGGCGCCCTGCGGAAACCACCTGTCCAGTCCACTCGTCCAATGGGCGTCGAACTCGGCCCTGTCTCTGATCAGGCTCGCCTGACCGTTTACAGAAACAAATATTCCAGGTTTACCAAGAATACCGGGTGGAGCAGTGAAAGTCAGTGTAACCGATGAGTCTTTGACTATCTCCTGGACTTTCTTCGTGTCTTCATAGGAGAAGAACCATGAGTCACCATCATATTCCACATCGCCATTGTTGCTCATTGGTCGACTATTGATCTGCCCGGCGGGATCGTGTGTGTTGAACATGCAGAAGTCGATCTTGCTGAGTTTTCTGGAGAGCTCGCTTATCTTCATTGGTCAATCCTTTTCTTGCATCACGAATTCAACCATTTTTGAGGTCTGAGGTTCCGCCGATCGCAGCGCATGACCTTGATACGTGAGAAATACGAGCTGTTCGCGAGCCACTGCTCGCCTTCGGGAAGCCAAAGCTTCCATATCTCGACCGTAAGCGGCAAGCTGACCCCACCTGGCGTCAGTGGCGCTAGCACAGCTATTGCGTAATGTATCCGCCAGCTGTGAGCTTCTATGTCTGCGCCTATCTCTGAAACTAAAAACTTTCATATGATCAAGGCCGTTCCGAAACGTTTCGAGGGCGCGCCTCGGCAGTTTCGGCGACGTTGGTCCGATGATTTCAAGGAGCGAGCGGTGGCTGAGGCGATTGAGCCTGGAGCGAGTGTCTCGGCGATGGCGCGTCGCATCGGTATATCACTGAAAAATCGGCCCGCTGCGGAGACATATTCTTCCCTCGTGCGCAGCGGCACAGTCGAACCTAAGAGGCAGGTCAGGGCTTTATTCGACTATTGGGCAGATCTGAATTTCGAGATCGCCTGAACAGCTGGCTGCGCAAGTTCGAGGTTAAGACCCCGGTAATCCCTGGCATGTGCGCTCGGTTCAACGGTTGACGCGGTTCGCGGTGTCAACGCATACGCTGCGCGCCGCAGCATTCTCTTTGGCGAAGATGCCCGGGACACATCGAGGTCGGTGACGGTGACGGGAATACCCCCATGCTGCGTGTGAAAGAGTCATTGGCCGCAGACGGAGACCCTATCCAGCGGGGTTCTGACCTGCGTGCCCTGGACGATTGAAGTGCGACGACGGCGGGCCGGTGGGGAAATGATAGCGAGAACTGAACGTGAAGACCGCGAAATTCTCGCCTAACTCGCTTACTTACCGGCGCGGCATGATGAGCTCGATGCCGAAGGTGAGCGGATACTGCGAACGTAGTGCTCCGCATTTCGGGTCCTATATCGGCGTAGCCTTAAAACACAACGTGAGCGTGGACTCCACAAAGAACGATTACCGCTGCCGTGACAAGCGGCTGAGGTATTACGAGTTTCCTGAGTTATTGAATTTGAAGTCTTGATAGAACGGGGCAAGGCGGCGCCAGACTCGTTTCCGCGCCGTCATCTTCGCTCCTGTCATTGGATGCAGTGGCGAGCCGGACTAGATGTCCGCCGTCGCGCAGCATGAGCGTCAGCCTGCGTATATTGGCCCATTTCAGTGGGTCATTCACGGCGGATTTTCAATTAATTAACCCATTATAATGGGTGTTTTAGACCATTCTTGCCGCCCGCGGAGATTTCACAGCGGTTTCAGCGTGACAAGCGCTGCTCATCATCAATCAGGATCAACTGATGTGGGACGGTGTCTCCCCACGTCCAAAGGACGACGTTGAGGTCGATATCAGTCGCCCCCGGAGCAAAGCTCCTGACGATCAAACCGCAAAAGCCCTCGTTTTTCAGAGACCGGGCAAGACGTTGTGTGGGGGCTTCACCGAACACATTCATGTCGTCTCGCCAAGTCGGGGTGCTGAGAGTTTGAGCGTCAATACCATGATCATGAAGCAGGGCGCCATCGCGAGTATCAAACAGCGGTGTGATGGCCGCATCGTAGGAGACGAGAGTTGTGGGCTGTAAGCTGCCTGCCTGATTTGCTTCCTTCAATGCCGTGATGACTGTCACTGACGTGTAGAGTGCAGGCATGCCTTTTGAATTGAATCTGCCGCCATAAAGCTCGGCACCTCGTCCGGAGAGCGGCTCACGGGCGTAAACCGGATTAAGGGCTCGGTAGAGCTTGCCCTGGTACTTCATCAAGGGTCAGGCATGTACGCCAGCGTCGATCGCGTCGATGTATTCGAGTACTTCGTGAGCGCGCCCGTCTCGAACAAGCTGCATTGCTGTGTGGCCAGAAAAGCCTGAGAGAGGCTCTGAACGATACCAGGCATATGCCATGAGCGCAGAACCGAAACGGGCCTCAACCTTGTTGATGACTTCGATCATTTCGCGCAGTCGCCGTTGGGTTTTGTCCGACTTGATGCGTTCTTTGCGCTGTACCGCATCTTTGCCCAACCCGGCACTGCGCGCGATATCGTCGCTTGTTGTATGGAGAACGTCGGCGATTTTTCCCGGCGCGAACAGCCCGTTGTCAGCATATTGTGCGAGAGCCATGCTCGCCTCCTCAAATTTGCCAAAGATACTGACGCAATATAGCGTCAAAATTACAGGCATTCAAGATGTCCCTTATCTCTGCAAGCCGCTATGTCTCCACACTGGATGCTGTCGCCGTTCTGGACCAGTCGTGCAGGGCCGTATTCTTGCCGTTGTGACGCGGAATGTTCGGGATTTCGATGGCGCCGGCGCGATCGTTGTCGATCCGTGGCAAGGGTGATTGTTCAGACGTCGATTGCCGAAATGCCGGCAATCGGTTTCCGGTAGTGATTGGCGCAGTCCGGTTACCGTTACCTATGCGGCGCCGAATGTTTTGTTGTTGCAGTTGCTGTTGTTTGAGCGTCCGCGCACTCGGAACGGATCTTTCTTTGGTGCTGGCTGGCCGTATTGAAACGAAAGACGCGACCTGTAAACCGATGGGTGGAAAACAACCCCGATGCTTGAGGCGGAGGCGGAATTTGAACGCCTGTTTCCAGGTCGGCCACCACAGAATATGATCATGTCCCAGGGCGTGGTGTAGCTTAGACGACCACGGCTTATCCCAAAGGGCCGGATGAGTGTCAGCTTGCTGCTGGCAGGCTGATGAGTGGATCATCGCTCATCGTGGCGATGGTTTCCAGTGTCATGTAGCGAGATCGTTGAACGGCCCACTCGTCATTCTGCTCGAGCAGCAATGCTCCGACCAACCTGATGATGGCATCGTCGTTGGGGAAAATGCCGACGACTTCAGTGCGTCGCTTGATCTCGCCGTTAAGGCGTTCGATTGGATTTGTGCTGTGAAGCTTTGCCCAGTGCTGCTTGGGAAAGGTCATGTATGCGAGCACATCCTGTTCGGCACTATCCATCAGCGTGGCGAGTTTCGGCACCTTCGGCCTGATCTGGTCTGCTACATTGCGCCATTGGGTGCTTGCCGCGTCCGGCGTGTCCTGAGCGAAAACCGTGGCGATGAAGGCGGAGACGACCCGCCGTCCGCTCTTACCCGCATGAGCCAGCGCATTGCGCATGAAGTGGACTCTGCAGCGCTGCCAAGTGGCAGAGCACCTTCGATACTGCGGCTTTGATGCCCTCATGCGCATCGGAAACGGCGAGCTTGACGCCACGCAGACCCCGCCTGGTCAGCTTTCGAAGAAACTCGGTCCAGATCGCCTCGGCCTCGGAAGTACCAATCTCCATGCCAAGCACCTCGCGCCGACCATCAGTGTTGACGCCCACGGCGATGATGACCGCGACAGAGACGATACGACCGCCACGACGAACCTTCAGGTAGGTGGTATCGATCCAGAGGTATGGCCACTCGCCCTCGATGGGACGGTCGAGGAAGACCTTCACCTTCTCGTCGATCTCTTCGCACAGGCGGGACACCTGGCTCTTGGAGATGCCCGACATACCCATCGCCTTGACGAGGTCGTCGACGGATCGGGTCGAAACGCCCCGGATGTAAGCCTCCTGGATGACCGCCGTCAGCGCCTTCTCGGCCATCCGGCGTGGTTCAAGAAAGCTCGGGAAGTAGCTGCCTGTGCAAAGCTTGGGAATGCGCAGCTCGACTGTGCCAGCCCGTGTTTCCCAATCTTGGTCGCGATAGCCGTTGCGCTGGGCAAGTCGGAAGCCGTTCTTCTCGCCATAGCCCGCGCCGGTCTTCGTTCCGACCTCCAGCGCCATCAGCTTCTCGGCAGCAAAGCCGATCATCTCGCGCAGCAAATCGGCATCAGCACTCTTCTCAACAAGCGAGCGCAGGTTCATCATGTCGTCGGTCATCGGTGGTGTCCCTCAGGTTGGCTCTAAGCAACCCGACCCTAGCGGAAAACGCCGGTGACCACCCTGTCAGCTAAACCACGCGGCGGGACACGATCCAGAATATCGATGATGTCATCGATCGTCCCCTCAAGCAGCGGGTGCGCCGGAGATAACAGGTCAATCCAGCATTGAGTGTTTAATCTGAAGCTGAGTGTAACCGGAGGAGACCTGGTATGCTTGCTTGGGGTAGGGAACAGAGGGCTTGCAGCACGGTGCGAGGCAAAGACAGGTTAGTTTGACATTTTGGTTATTAAGTCAGTTTGATTGAGTTTATGATGTTTTTCGTAAACTTGAATCAGGTTTGAATATGCATTATTATACTCAGTATGGCTGAGCAACGCACGTCACTTTTAAACCGACTTGAACGAGATCTTCCCGAGGGACTGGTCGTAGATGCCGCATGGCTTGAGGAGCGCGGCATAGCCAGCAATCTGCGCGCTTATTATGTCAAGAACGATTGGTTGGAACAGCCAGTGCGCAGCGTCTATAGAAAACCGCGCGGCGAACTGAACTGGCAGCAGGTGGTCATATCGCTCCAGACTCTGCTTTCGAGAATGCCGCTTTACGTTGGCGGCCGCACTGCGCTGGAGCTACAGGGCTATGCGCATTACCTCTCTTATGAGATGAAGACCGTCCACCTTTACGGTGTTGAAAAGCCACCTGCCTGGCTGGGCAAGCTGAACCTTTCCCAGCGCTTTGTTTATCACAACAGCGCGACCTTGTTCCCCAACGATCCGACCAGCCAAGGGCCAGGCGGCCTTGCATGTCATACCGTCGATGGACAAGGAAGTGGCCTGACCACTGTTGCGTGGGGGCATTGGGACTGGCCGCTGATGCTTTCACGGCCCGAACGGGCCTATCTCGAAATGCTCGACGAACTGCCGCGCCACGAGAGTTTTCATCAGGCCGACATGATCATGCAAAATGCTGCAAATTTCAGTCCAAGGCGGCTGCAAAAACTGCTGAAGGATTGCAACAGCGTGAAGGTCAAGCGGCTTTTCTTCTTCTTTGCGGATCGCCACAGCCATGCCTGGCTCAAGCGTCTGGATAAGACGGCAATCGATATGGGCAAGGGTAAACGTATGCTTGTCCCTGGCGGCAAGCTTGATCCGGCCTATCTCATCACCGTACCAGAGGACCTCGATGCCGTTTCGTGACCAGTACCAAGCCCAGGTCCGGCTGCTGATGCGCCTCATTCCCATCGTTGCCCGTGAGACATGCTTTGCTCTAAAGGGCGGTACGGCGATCAATCTGTTTGTGCGAGACCTGCCGCGTCTCTCCGTTGATATCGACCTGATGTATTTGCCCATGCACGAAAGGTCTGAGGCGCTGGTGGAAATCGACGCTGCCATGAAACGCATCAAGACTTCCGCATTGGCAGATCTGCGCGGCGCACGCGTCACCGAAAATGTGCATGATGGCGCTGTCTTGCGGCTTCTTGTGATGGCAGAGGGAACGCAGGTGAAGATCGAAGTCTCACCCGTCCTGCGGGGTGTCGTTCACGAACCGTTCATCGCCCCCGTCACCGAAGCCGTTGAAGAGGTGTTCGGCTTTGCGGAAACCAATGTCGTTTCATTCGAAGACCTTTTTGCGGGCAAGCTTGTTGCCGCGCTGGACCGCCAACATCCGCGCGACCTTTTCGATGTGCGGGGTTTGCTTACCCATGAGGGCCTGAGCGATGAACTTCGCGAAGCGTTCATTATTTATCTGCTTAGCCACAATCGCCCGATGGGTGAAGTGCTGTCGGGCCGCGTCAAAGACCTTGCGAATGAATACCGCAACGGCTTTGAGGGCATGACCGAGGAGGTCATTGCCATAGAAGAACTTATCAAGACGCAGCATGAAATGATAAAGACACTGATCGGAGGAATGCCTGATCATCACCGTGCATTTTTGATCGGCTTTGAGCTCGGTGAACCGGACTGGTCACTATTGAGGATCAGCCATGTCGCGGAACTTCCGGCGATCCGCTGGCGGCAGCGCAATCTGGATAAACTCAATCCCGACCAACGATCCGACCTGGTTGAATTGCTGCGGGCCTCCCTTGAAAGGCGCACAAAGTGATAGGTGCTTTGCGGTATGGTCCCGGATCAGGGCTGCCGCTCTGAGGTCGAAATTCGCGTGGATCACGTCGTAGGGTACGTGAACCTTTCCGTCTTCGGTTTGTTCGAAGATACCCCAGTCGGACAACGCGGACACGTCCTCGTGCACACGCTTGACGTCACGTTCGACGGATCGGGCAAGTCCGCGTATGCTGGATGGGCCGATCTTCTGGAGATGTTCAATCAACTCCCACCTTTTGGGTGTGATGACAGAAAAAAGCTGTGCGGGCGACGAGAAGGTGAAGACTGCCACGGGGTCTGAGGGATTACCTGAGCGCATGGCGCTGGTTGCCCTGTCGAAAGCCTCATCGAGTGAAGCTTCGCTGTCTGCTCTGATTTGAATCAAGGCTTCTCTCATGGTTTCTGCCTCCTCGTGATTATCTCCTTCCGAAAATCGGACAGGAGGGCATGGGTCGTTGTGAACATGTAGGGATGCTCTTCGCCGTCAAGATGACGATGATCGCCTTTGCCGCGTTTGTTGTCGAACCCGACGAAACGCCTGCCGTCCTTGCCATAAAACAGTCGATACTTGAACAGGTGGGGGCTACCGGGTTCGGGCACCTTCCACACAACGATCTCGACATTTGCGCCGTCTGGCAAAACAGTTTTCGAACGTTGGACAGGGATCGTGGCAATCATGCTTGTAGGGTATTTGCGCTTGGAATATTTTACTAATATATATCCAGCAAATACATATATTATTATTTTTATACTTTGATAGAGGAATAAAGTACCACTTATAGACTTGAGTGAACGATTGATCACGGCGCGCCATTGACTTTAGGCATGGAAGGTCATTTTTAAACATATAATTTATGCTGCAGTGATGCGAAAACATATAAAATATTACAGGCGAACCATTGCCGACAGAGGGAGGGGGTTTAATTGGCGGATTTTTGCTTGTTTTGCGGACAGGCAATTCGAGCCGCTTGTAACTGGATGATTTTATATAGGTTTTTATATGGAATGTGGATTATTTATTGGTGGAACGAGAAGGAATCTGATTGTGAAGCGGACTGAAAAGGCGATGAAAATTGATGGCGATCGATCATAATAACAATATCATGATATTGTTATTATGATCGATCGCCATCAATTTTCATCGCCTTTTCAGTCCGCTTCACAATCAGATTCCTTCTCGTTCCACCAATAAATAATCCACATTCCATATAAAAACCTATATAAAATCATCCAGTTACAAGCGGCTCGAATTGCCTGTCCGCAAAACAAGCAAAAATCCGCCAATTAAACCCCCTCCCTCTGTCGGCAATGGTTCGCCTGTAATATTTTATATGTTTTCGCATCACTGCAGCATAAATTATATGTTTAAAAATGACCTTCCATGCCTAAAGTCAATGGCGCGCCGTGATCAATCGTTCACTCAAGTCTATAAGTGGTACTTTATTCCTCTATCAAAGTATAAAAATAATAATATATGTATTTGCTGGATATATATTAGTAAAATATTCCAAGCGCAAATACCCTACAAGCATGATTGCCACGATCCCTGTCCAACGTTCGAAAACTGTTTTGCCAGACGGCGCAAATGTCGAGATCGTTGTGTGGAAGGTGCCCGAACCCGGTAGCCCCCACCTGTTCAAGTATCGACTGTTTTATGGCAAGGACGGCAGGCGTTTCGTCGGGTTCGACAACAAACGCGGCAAAGGCGATCATCGTCATCTTGACGGCGAAGAGCATCCCTACATGTTCACAACGACCCATGCCCTCCTGTCCGATTTTCGGAAGGAGATAATCACGAGGAGGCAGAAACCATGAGAGAAGCCTTGATTCAAATCAGAGCAGACAGCGAAGCTTCACTCGATGAGGCTTTCGACAGGGCAACCAGCGCCATGCGCTCAGGTAATCCCTCAGACCCCGTGGCAGTCTTCACCTTCTCGTCGCCCGCACAGCTTTTTTCTGTCATCACACCCAAAAGGTGGGAGTTGATTGAACATCTCCAGAAGATCGGCCCATCCAGCATACGCGGACTTGCCCGATCCGTCGAACGTGACGTCAAGCGTGTGCACGAGGACGTGTCCGCGTTGTCCGACTGGGGTATCTTCGAACAAACCGAAGACGGAAAGGTTCACGTACCCTACGACGTGATCCACGCGAATTTCGACCTCAGAGCGGCAGCCCTGATCCGGGACCATACCGCAAAGCACCTATCACTTTGTGCGCCTTTCAAGGGAGGCCCGCAGCAATTCAACCAGGTCGGATCGTTGGTCGGGATTGAGTTTATCCAGATTGCGCTGCCGCCAGCGGATCGCCGGAAGTTCCGCGACATGGCTGATCCTCAATAGTGACCAGTCCGGTTCACCGAGCTCAAAGCCGATCAAAAATGCACGGTGATGATCAGGCATTCCTCCGATCAGTGTCTTTATCATTTCATGCTGCGTCTTGATAAGTTCTTCTATGGCAATGACCTCCTCGGTCATGCCCTCAAAGCCGTTGCGGTATTCATTCGCAAGGTCTTTGACGCGGCCCGACAGCACTTCACCCATCGGGCGATTGTGGCTAAGCAGATAAATAATGAACGCTTCGCGAAGTTCATCGCTCAGGCCCTCATGGGTAAGCAAACCCCGCACATCGAAAAGGTCGCGCGGATGTTGGCGGTCCAGCGCGGCAACAAGCTTGCCCGCAAAAAGGTCTTCGAATGAAACGACATTGGTTTCCGCAAAGCCGAACACCTCTTCAACGGCTTCGGTGACGGGGGCGATGAACGGTTCGTGAACGACACCCCGCAGGACGGGTGAGACTTCGATCTTCACCTGCGTTCCCTCTGCCATCACAAGAAGCCGCAAGACAGCGCCATCATGCACATTTTCGGTGACGCGTGCGCCGCGCAGATCTGCCAATGCGGAAGTCTTGATGCGTTTCATGGCAGCGTCGATTTCCACCAGCGCCTCAGACCTTTCGTGCATGGGCAAATACATCAGGTCGATATCAACGGAGAGACGCGGCAGGTCTCGCACAAACAGATTGATCGCCGTACCGCCCTTTAGAGCAAAGCATGTCTCACGGGCAACGATGGGAATGAGGCGCATCAGCAGCCGGACCTGGGCTTGGTACTGGTCACGAAACGGCATCGAGGTCCTCTGGTACGGTGATGAGATAGGCCGGATCAAGCTTGCCGCCAGGGACAAGCATACGTTTACCCTTGCCCATATCGATTGCCGTCTTATCCAGACGCTTGAGCCAGGCATGGCTGTGGCGATCCGCAAAGAAGAAGAAAAGCCGCTTGACCTTCACGCTGTTGCAATCCTTCAGCAGTTTTTGCAGCCGCCTTGGACTGAAATTTGCAGCATTTTGCATGATCATGTCGGCCTGATGAAAACTCTCGTGGCGCGGCAGTTCGTCGAGCATTTCGAGATAGGCCCGTTCGGGCCGTGAAAGCATCAGCGGCCAGTCCCAATGCCCCCACGCAACAGTGGTCAGGCCACTTCCTTGTCCATCGACGGTATGACATGCAAGGCCGCCTGGCCCTTGGCTGGTCGGATCGTTGGGGAACAAGGTCGCGCTGTTGTGATAAACAAAGCGCTGGGAAAGGTTCAGCTTGCCCAGCCAGGCAGGTGGCTTTTCAACACCGTAAAGGTGGACGGTCTTCATCTCATAAGAGAGGTAATGCGCATAGCCCTGTAGCTCCAGCGCAGTGCGGCCGCCAACGTAAAGCGGCATTCTCGAAAGCAGAGTCTGGAGCGATATGACCACCTGCTGCCAGTTCAGTTCGCCGCGCGGTTTTCTATAGACGCTGCGCACTGGCTGTTCCAACCAATCGTTCTTGACATAATAAGCGCGCAGATTGCTGGCTATGCCGCGCTCCTCAAGCCATGCGGCATCTACGACCAGTCCCTCGGGAAGATCTCGTTCAAGTCGGTTTAAAAGTGACGTGCGTTGCTCAGCCATACTGAGTATAATAATGCATATTCAAACCTGATTCAAGTTTACGAAAAACATCATAAACTCAATCAAACTGACTTAATAACCAAAATGTCAAACTAACCTGTCTTTGCCTCGCACCGTGCTGCAAGCCCTCTGTTCCCTACCCCAAGCAAGCATACCAGGTCTCCTCCGGTTACACTCAGCTTCAGATTAAACACTCAATGCTGGATTGACCTGTTATCTCCGGCGCACCCGCTGCTTGAGGGGACGATCGATGACATCATCGATATTCTGGATCGTGTCCCGCCGCGTGGTTTAGCTGACAGGGTGGTCACCGGCGTTTTCCGCTAGGGTCGGGTTGCTTAGAGCCAACCTGAGGGACACCACCGATGACCGACGACATGATGAACCTGCGCTCGCTTGTTGAGAAGAGTGCTGATGCCGATTTGCTGCGCGAGATGATCGGCTTTGCTGCCGAGAAGCTGATGGCGCTGGAGGTCGGAACGAAGACCGGCGCGGGCTATGGCGAGAAGAACGGCTTCCGACTTGCCCAGCGCAACGGCTATCGCGACCAAGATTGGGAAACACGGGCTGGCACAGTCGAGCTGCGCATTCCCAAGCTTTGCACAGGCAGCTACTTCCCGAGCTTTCTTGAACCACGCCGGATGGCCGAGAAGGCGCTGACGGCGGTCATCCAGGAGGCTTACATCCGGGGCGTTTCGACCCGATCCGTCGACGACCTCGTCAAGGCGATGGGTATGTCGGGCATCTCCAAGAGCCAGGTGTCCCGCCTGTGCGAAGAGATCGACGAGAAGGTGAAGGTCTTCCTCGACCGTCCCATCGAGGGCGAGTGGCCATACCTCTGGATCGATACCACCTACCTGAAGGTTCGTCGTGGCGGTCGTATCGTCTCTGTCGCGGTCATCATCGCCGTGGGCGTCAACACTGATGGTCGGCGCGAGGTGCTTGGCATGGAGATTGGTACTTCCGAGGCCGAGGCGATCTGGACCGAGTTTCTTCGAAAGCTGACCAGGCGGGGTCTGCGTGGCGTCAAGCTCGCCGTTTCCGATGCGCATGAGGGCATCAAAGCCGCAGTATCGAAGGTGCTCTGCCACTTGGCAGCGCTGCAGAGTCCACTTCATGCGCAATGCGCTGGCTCATGCGGGTAAGAGCGGACGGCGGGTCGTCTCCGCCTTCATCGCCACGGTTTTCGCTCAGGACACGCCGGACGCGGCAAGCACCCAATGGCGCAATGTAGCAGACCAGATCAGGCCGAAGGTGCCGAAACTCGCCACGCTGATGGATAGTGCCGAACAGGATGTGCTCGCATACATGACCTTTCCCAAGCAGCACTGGGCAAAGCTTCACAGCACAAATCCAATCGAACGCCTTAACGGCGAGATCAAGCGACGCACTGAAGTCGTCGGCATTTTCCCCAACGACGATGCCATCATCAGGTTGGTCGGAGCATTGCTGCTCGAGCAGAATGACGAGTGGGCCGTTCAACGATCTCGCTACATGACACTGGAAACCATCGCCACGATGAGCGATGATCCACTCATCAGCCTGCCAGCAGCAAGCTGACACTCATCCGGCCCTTTGGGATAAGCCGTGGTCGTCTAAGCTACACCACGCCCTGGGACATGATCATATTCTGTGGTGGCCGACCTGGAAACAGGCGTTCAAATTCCGCCTCCGCCTCAAGCATCGGGGTTGTTTTCCACCCATCGGTTTACAGGTCGCGTCTTTCGTTTCAATACGGCCAGCCAGCACCAAAGAAAGATCCGTTCCGAGTGCGCGGACGCTCAAACAACAGCAACTGCAACAACAAAACATTCGGCGCCGCATAGGTAACGGTAACCGGACTGCGCCAATCACTACCGGAAACCGATTGCCGGCATTTCGGCAATCGACGTCTGAACAATCACCCTTGCCACGGATCGACAACGATCGCGCCGGCGCCATCGAAATCCCGAACATTCCGCGTCACAACGGCAAGAATACGGCCCTGCACGACTGGTCCAGAACGGCGACAGCATCCAGTGTGGAGACATAGCGGCTTGCAGAGATAAGGGACATCTTGAATGCCTGTAATTTTGACGCTATATTGCGTCAGTATCTTTGGCAAATTTGAGGAGGCGAGCATGGCTCTCGCACAATATGCTGACAACGGGCTGTTCGCGCCGGGAAAAATCGCCGACGTTCTCCATACAACAAGCGACGATATCGCGCGCAGTGCCGGGTTGGGCAAAGATGCGGTACAGCGCAAAGAACGCATCAAGTCGGACAAAACCCAACGGCGACTGCGCGAAATGATCGAAGTCATCAACAAGGTTGAGGCCCGTTTCGGTTCTGCGCTCATGGCATATGCCTGGTATCGTTCAGAGCCTCTCTCAGGCTTTTCTGGCCACACAGCAATGCAGCTTGTTCGAGACGGGCGCGCTCACGAAGTACTCGAATACATCGACGCGATCGACGCTGGCGTACATGCCTGACCCTTGATGAAGTACCAGGGCAAGCTCTACCGAGCCCTTAATCCGGTTTACGCCCGTGAGCCGCTCTCCGGACGAGGTGCCGAGCTTTATGGCGGCAGATTCAATTCAAAAGGCATGCCTGCACTCTACACGTCAGTGACAGTCATCACGGCATTGAAGGAAGCAAATCAGGCAGGCAGCTTACAGCCCACAACTCTCGTCTCCTACGATGCGGCCATCACACCGCTGTTTGATACTCGCGATGGCGCCCTGCTTCATGATCATGGTATTGACGCTCAAACTCTCAGCACCCCGACTTGGCGAGACGACATGAATGTGTTCGGTGAAGCCCCCACACAACGTCTTGCCCGGTCTCTGAAAAACGAGGGCTTTTGCGGTTTGATCGTCAGGAGCTTTGCTCCGGGGGCGACTGATATCGACCTCAACGTCGTCCTTTGGACGTGGGGAGACACCGTCCCACATCAGTTGATCCTGATTGATGATGAGCAGCGCTTGTCACGCTGAAACCGCTGTGAAATCTCCGCGGGCGGCAAGAATGGTCTAAAACACCCATTATAATGGGTTAATTAATTGAAAATCCGCCGTGAATGACCCACTGAAATGGGCCAATATACGCAGGCTGACGCTCATGCTGCGCGACGGCGGACATCTAGTCCGGCTCGCCACTGCATCCAATGACAGGAGCGAAGATGACGGCGCGGAAACGAGTCTGGCGCCGCCTTGCCCCGTTCTATCAAGACTTCAAATTCAATAACTCAGGAAACTCGTAATACCTCAGCCGCTTGTCACGGCAGCGGTAATCGTTCTTTGTGGAGTCCACGCTCACGTTGTGTTTTAAGGCTACGCCGATATAGGACCCGAAATGCGGAGCACTACGTTCGCAGTATCCGCTCACCTTCGGCATCGAGCTCATCATGCCGCGCCGGTAAGTAAGCGAGTTAGGCGAGAATTTCGCGGTCTTCACGTTCAGTTCTCGCTATCATTTCCCCACCGGCCCGCCGTCGTCGCACTTCAATCGTCCAGGGCACGCAGGTCAGAACCCCGCTGGATAGGGTCTCCGTCTGCGGCCAATGACTCTTTCACACGCAGCATGGGGGTATTCCCGTCACCGTCACCGACCTCGATGTGTCCCGGGCATCTTCGCCAAAGAGAATGCTGCGGCGCGCAGCGTATGCGTTGACACCGCGAACCGCGTCAACCGTTGAACCGAGCGCACATGCCAGGGATTACCGGGGTCTTAACCTCGAACTTGCGCAGCCAGCTGTTCAGGCGATCTCGAAATTCAGATCTGCCCAATAGTCGAATAAAGCCCTGACCTGCCTCTTAGGTTCGACTGTGCCGCTGCGCACGAGGGAAGAATATGTCTCCGCAGCGGGCCGATTTTTCAGTGATATACCGATGCGACGCGCCATCGCCGAGACACTCGCTCCAGGCTCAATCGCCTCAGCCACCGCTCGCTCCTTGAAATCATCGGACCAACGTCGCCGAAACTGCCGAGGCGCGCCCTCGAAACGTTTCGGAACGGCCTTGATCATATGAAAGTTTTTAGTTTCAGAGATAGGCGCAGACATAGAAGCTCACAGCTGGCGGATACATTACGCAATAGCTGTGCTAGCGCCACTGACGCCAGGTGGGGTCAGCTTGCCGCTTACGGTCGAGATATGGAAGCTTTGGCTTCCCGAAGGCGAGCAGTGGCTCGCGAACAGCTCGTATTTCTCACGTATCAAGGTCATGCGCTGCGATCGGCGGAACCTCAGACCTCAAAAATGGTTGAATTCGTGATGCAAGAAAAGGATTGACCAATGAAGATAAGCGAGCTCTCCAGAAAACTCAGCAAGATCGACTTCTGCATGTTCAACACACACGATCCCGCCGGGCAGATCAATAGTCGACCAATGAGCAACAATGGCGATGTGGAATATGATGGTGACTCATGGTTCTTCTCCTATGAAGACACGAAGAAAGTCCAGGAGATAGTCAAAGACTCATCGGTTACACTGACTTTCACTGCTCCACCCGGTATTCTTGGTAAACCTGGAATATTTGTTTCTGTAAACGGTCAGGCGAGCCTGATCAGAGACAGGGCCGAGTTCGACGCCCATTGGACGAGTGGACTGGACAGGTGGTTTCCGCAGGGCGCCGACACACCACGTATAGTTCTGATCAAGGTGTCGGCACGCACGCTCGAGTTCTGGGATGGCGAGGAGAATGGAAAAATCGAACTGGCAAGCGATGCCGCCATGAGAGGTGCGGTATGAGTGGCAGCTTGTCGAACTCGACGACCAGGGATCTCGGTAACTGAACGTCCTCAGTTGGTTAGAGCCCGTCTACGACTGATCTGACCTGTTCGCCACCTTTCAGGGCATCCAGATCCGAGATAGAGGAGCTTACCCGAGCATGCCGGGTCCACGCCCGTGATGCATCGGCGTCACATCCTGGTGCCAACTTTGGGGCCAAAAGCTCACCTTCAGGGTCCTCCATTGACGCCCGTCGGCCGAACCGGCAACCTCACACAATGACCGCGACGAACAGTTTCGTTGCCGAACTAGTCCGCGACTCCAACACGCTCGATCACCTCGACAGCTGGCAGAAGCGGCGCGTGCTCGAACCGGGCCGTCACGACAATTCGCGACATGCGGGAAACAATCGGTATGCCATCTGGCCCCGGCCGTGACAGTCTCGTTGACCTCCACACCGTTGCCCTCTCCATCGAACGCGGATGGCGCGGCGATGAAGAATCCGGAACGCACTGCTGCAGGCAGCCGCCGTGATCCAGCAAAACCGAAATCAGCCTCGTCAAACCTGCCGGTTGATTATCCCCTTGCTCCCAGACTTGCCCTGCTTCGTCAGCGACGCGTCATCGCCATGATCCCCGTGTCAAAGCCGTCACCAGCATGGCTGCGCAGTCTGCCAGAACGCTGCCGTTTGCTGCACGCCCTCGCCAGCCTGAACCGTCGCGCCAGACCGCGAACAAAACCGGCAGACCCCTCCCGCACAATCCTGCGAAGTTCCCGTGCGGCGGCTGGAATGGTCGCCTGCCCTTTGTCGGTGACCGTCCTTTGTCATTCCGTCAGGGCCATCTGCATCGGTGCCGGACATCCGCTGGCGTAACACGGTGGATGCATGAACGCTTTTCAGGCACGGGCGGCGACAGCGATTTTAGAACCAGGGGTACGGGAGGTCGCTATGCTGGCTAAAGTCACACCGAATACCGTCAGTCGTGTAGAGCAAGACGAAGCGGACGCTCGAGGTGCGCAACCTGTCACCATCGAAGCGATCAAACGCGACTACGAAGAGCGAGGGATCGTTTTCCTCGGCGAAGATCCCATACCGTATGGTGTACCCGGGGTAAGGCTCAGCAAATAGTGAAAGGTTGAAGTTCCGCCTCTTCCCAAGTCAGACTACCGGGACTGTTTTATCGAACTGACATAAGCTCACAACCCGCGCGCTATGACGAGCCTTTCACGGAGATCAAACGGCGGAACAAAATCCGACACCCCGTCGACCTTCGACTTTGTTACCATCCAGAAAACAATTACCAGATTGCCTTGCCCTGATGTTTGCCTTCTCTGAACACTACCCGCACCTGCAGTTCAACTTTGGAATGTAGTGGCCCATCCAGGATTGCAGACGTGTAGCGGCATAACGTACCATTGATGCGCACGCATTTCGACCAGAATGGCGTTCGCCGTTTAATATGGCAGGATAGGCTATTGGTATACCGCCCGGACCGGGCGCCAACTTATGTACGAACCCGACATCAATGGGGGACCGTCCTGACTCCTCTCAGCATATGAAGATGAGCCATCATGCATACATCCGCAGCGTGTGGAACGGTCTCTCTTTCCGTCCCGATAACCGCTGCTCCCAAAGCATTGCTCGACATGCGACCGCGCAAAATAAAAGAGTGGGAGAACAGGAGATTAGGTGGACTGGAGAACAGGTGAATAGGTAAACAGGAGAACAAGAGAACAAGAGAACAAGAGAACAAGAGAACAAGAGAACAAGAGAACAAGAGAACAAGAGAACAAGAGAACAAGAGAACAAGAGAACAAGAGAACAAGAGAACAAGAGAACAAGAGAACAAGTCAACGGGCGGACAGGTGATTAGGCAAGTAGCGTCTGGAACAAACTTTGAGAAAGCAAAGAACCCGAATTCCGGTCATCACGGCAGCCTCGGCCGCTCCAGGCTCTAGGATCCCACGCTGGACTACCGGTACTTTTTCCGAACGGCGCGGGCTGAGGGAGCGAGCCGACGTGATCGGCCAGCGGTCGACGAAAAGACAAACCTCCCCGCGACAGGCGTTGGAGCAAATCGCAAACATGGAAGCGCGAGGGTCGTGATGTCGTTGAGGGTTACTCTCCCAACCTGAACCTCGTGCTTCGCTCGATTAGACTCGACCCGTCGGGACATCCCATTTGTGAAGTCCGATTTGACCGGTTTCAGACTGGTTGGAGCAACTGACACTCTAGTGGCCGTAGAACAGGACTGCGTCGCCGGATGTCCGAGGCATTCGCCTACCCAATCTTGTCGAGTTAGGATTTATCACCAAAGCCTGCTTTCTGCACAACGGCCATGCCTGCTTCGACGCGTGGGCCCAACGCGCTCGACTACCGCGATGGCCGGACGAGAAGCAGCGGCGTCGCGCCTCCAAATCGGTCGTTCATGCGGTTCCGAAACCGTCTTGAAAGAAGTCGTCCGTACGCGCCAACGCGAAGGACCAAGAAGGGCGGGCGTTTTCATGCGTGACCAGAGAGGAACTTTTCGGTAGACGGACCATATAGCTATGCACTCAGAAAACGAGTGAATGGGCTCGGGTCGGGCTCCAGCTCATCGACCACCTAATCGATCCTGAATTCTTCGACACCGCTTTCGAACGCTGTGCGTAAGCCGCTCGAACACCCTCGTCGGATCGCTGGCCGAACCAGAAACCTCCTGTGCCACCGCATCGCATCCGACGCTGACCAGTTGTGCGAGCTCCTCCACCCGTTTCAACGTTGATGCACCGCTCAGTCCAACGTCATCAGCCAGTGCCTGCCAATCGGCACGTCGCAGGTCAGGCGCATGGAACCGGCCAGAAATCCCCTGAGGCAGACTTTGATCGACCTGCCGATAAGCGGCTGCGCACATAAGGTCATAGAGAGGAGCCATCTTCGCGGACCCACCGGCACCGATCAGGATCGAGTAATTTTTCGCATGCGAATCTGAATTGCAGATCAGGACATTCAAGATCACCGCGTCGAGAAGTTTCAACCGCTCGCCAGGAGAAACAAGATCGCTGACGGCGTCAAACATCATCTTCATGGTCACGCCGCGGCCGGTCGAGGATCGCTCGTATTTCTGCGACGGGAAATGTCCCGTTAACTGGCAAAGATCCTCCTGATGCAACCTGCGGATCTCCCCTTGAGGGTCGGTAAAGCGATCATAGCGTTTCACGAGAAGATAACGTCGCTTGCCAGCTACTCCGATCGTCGCCTCGGCAGCCTCCAGACCGCAGGCACGCGCAAGCGACAGGCAAAAGGCTTCGTTCTCCACGCTCCCCGCAAGGCGTTTCGTATCAGGCTTGAGAATATGCGTTGATGGCGTCCCATCAACCGGAACTGAAATATGGCCGTGCCCGTCGACAAACACCGGCAGTTTCTCCTGGACGCCCGCAAGCGACATGGAAACACCGCGCTCTCCGACCAGAAAAGTTTGGCAGGAAGTTCACCGAGAATACGCTCCAGCGCCTGCTCATCCGGCACGGGCTGGAGGTTGACACCCGCTTTACGCGGTTCGCCGATCGACAGCGCTCCCGCCGTGTCACGTCCGATATGACCAAGCACCGACAATGTCCTGTGGAGAAACCTTGAGGCGTTGTCCGATCTAGGCAAGATGTGTTTCTGGAAGCAGATTGGCAAGCCAGGGCAGCAGCTTGGCAGTACCCACGGGCCCGGAGCGCAGCGGCATGGTGAGCGACACCGGAAAGGCCGTGCGGCGCGCTTACCAGCCCGGATCATAGTCCAACGTCCATTCGCCATCAAAAGTCAGATGGGCGACAGGCAAGGTCTCGTAGTAGATGGTTGTCATCGATCAGCACCAAACATCGGCAAAAAGCCAAGGTCATCGTCCGGCGCGGCTGGCACAGCCTGGACCGTCTTGAGATCGCCGATCTCAATGCCGACGGTGGGCGCGACGATCAGGGCTTTTTCGAGCTGGCAACTCGGCTTGCCCGATTAAAGCTCGACGATGAAGCGTTCACCCGTTCCGGAACGGGCAGCAAGCACAGTTTGCGTCCAGCCGAGAGCTTTACGTTTCTCCTTGATAGCATCGCCGAAATCGCGTGCGGACCTGAACATCGTGAACCTCTATCTCTTGTCTTACCGTACAGGAAGTTTTCAAAAAAAATCGACGCATTGCTTCCCGATCGGTAAGTTTTTCACTTGATCGCACCAAATCATCCCGATCGGGAATTTATCTAGGATCTCAACCAGCAGGAGCAAATGTCTTTTCCTCGTACAAGGAGACTATTGTTTCATCTACATTGCCAGATAAATTACTACACCGGCACCTACAATATTATTAATTTTATACATTAGAAATCTAAGATAAACCGATGATATTTATACACAGTGTATCACAATGTCGCGGAATAATATTGTTCACCGCGCGTTCCGCCCTGATGCACCGGCATCACAGTAAGCCCCAAAACCGCAGTCCAAAGGCCGCGCTGCCGGACTTCCATTGACGCCCGTCAGCCGATCCGGCAACCTCATACAATGACCGTGACCAACAGTTTCATTGCCGAACTCGTACGCGACGCCAACAAGCTCGACCATCTCGATGACTATCAGAAGCGGCGAATGCTCGAACGGGCCGTCACAACAATCCGCGACATGCGCGAAACAATCGGAATTCCACCCGGCCCCGGCCGTGACAGTCTCGTTGACCTCCACACCGTCGCACTCGCGATAGAACGCGGGTGGCGCAGCGATGAAGAGATCCGAAACGCTCTGCTGCAGGCAGCCGGCATGATCCGGGACCTGCATATCGTCCTCGACAGCAAAACCGAAATCAGCCTTGTCAAACCTGCCGGTTGAAAGCGTTGCAGCTCGCCTGACCGGCGGCACCAGAGCCGAAACCGCCCCTGAAACCGGTGAGTAATCACAAATGCTAAGGCTCGCGCATTCCTACGCTTCAGGCGAGATCAGAGCGACCGTTGGAAAATACGATCGGTAACGAGCCACATCTCGCGTCAACAAGGGAAGGTTTTGTATTGCCGCGTGGGCGCCTATAAAAAACTCAGGCAAAACACCGTTACGGGTACCGCCACCGCGGCGATATCTGGTAAAGGCCTTTCCCGCCAGAAATAACGCCGCGCGAGGGAAAGGGCTGAACTTCAACCCCGCCTGATCAACAAAAGCATCAAGTTCTTCTATCCGCTCATATCGAACAGACAGTTCCGCGTAGACAACGTCATTGATGAACAGCGGACCCGAAACGCTCGCCAGTTCGAGCTGCTCAATCGACCAGTCGGCCCAAACCGGGTCGTCCGTCACAAGATCAAGCAGGACATTTGTATCGACAAGCGTCACTCGTCACCACGGGTCAGCGCCATGATGGCGTCGGTACCCAGACCTTCACCAGCATGTCCGCGCAGCTTGGCGAAACGCGTGAGTGGCTGTTTCTTGTCAGCCCTGACGAGAACTATCCTTCCATCGGGGGCCCGAACAAAATCGACCGAGCTTCCTGGCGAA
>NZ_FNBB01000027.1 GCF_900102105.1 Agrobacterium pusense | reverse complement strand
GAGAATGATTTCGAGAATCCGGTAAAAGAGATTGATGGTCTTTTGCATTTTCCCCTCCCGAAGAAATATCTAGAGCAGCCCTCGTTTCGCCAGGTTGCGCATCAGTGCCGCGGTGCCGAACGTCCATTCCGGGCATTCGTCAGTCGTCGTGACCCAGTTGATCAGCTTACCGAGCTTGGGCGTGGAGATTTCGACACGGTCACCCTTTGAATGGGTGAAGCCGAGACCTGGGCCATGGCGGTCCTTTACCGGCGCGAACATCGTGCCAAGGAAAAAGACTGCGCCGTCAGGATATTGGTGGTTACGGTTCAAGAGCTGCGAAGCGAGGTTTTCCGGCGTGCGGCTGATCGCCTCCATGGGGCTGACGCCCGTCATGGTGAAACCATCCTCTCCTTCGACCAGAAGAGAAATCTGCGCCCTCTTCACATCTTCAATGCTGAAGTTGCCATCGAACAGGCGGATGAACGGGCCGATTGCGCAGGAGGCATTGTTGTCCTTCGCCTTGCTGAGCAGCAGGGCGGAGCGGCCTTCGAAATCGCGCAGGTTGACGTCGTTGCCGAGCGTCGCGCCGACAATGCGACCGTCAGAGGTGATGGCCAACACCACTTCCGGCTCAGGGTTGTTCCACTGCGATTTGGGATGGACGCCGATCAGGGCACCGCAGCCCACTGAGGCCATGGCCTGCGCCTTGGAGAAGATTTCCGCATCCGGGCCGATGCCCACTTCCAGATATTGCGACCAGAGGCCCATTTCCTGGAGCAGTTTCTTCACCTCGGCGGCTTTTTCTGAGCCGGCCTCAAGTCCCTTGAGATTGTCGCCGAGAACAGGCGCCAGCCGTCCGCGAATTTCTTGCGCACGCAGCGGATCGCCTTTGGCCTGCTCTTCGATTACGCGTTCCAGCATGCTGTCGGCGAAGGTGACACCTGCAGCCTTGACGGCCTGAATATCGTTGGGAGCGAGAAGTTCGCCGGCTGAGCCGTCCAGAAATGCGTCCAGTGCGCCTAAGGCGACGAAAGTACCGGTGTCCTTGAGCTGCTCCACCAGGTCGGTCTTCTCCAGAAGCTCTGACATGGTTGGAGAAACAGATGTGAGGTCATAAAGCACGCCATCCTTGAGGAGGACGGGGCAGGGGCCGCCTTCGCTTTTCGACCAGACGCGGCCGACGAGCAAAGCGTTTTCATAATCCTCAGGCAAAATTGCGGTAGCGTCGATCGACCTTACGCCGGCCATGTATATCCTCCC
>NZ_FNBB01000018.1 GCF_900102105.1 Agrobacterium pusense | reverse complement strand
CGGTCCTTGAAGATGCGAAGACGATGTTCGAAGCCTTCATCAAAACCGGAATTGCAGGCTCGCTACGTGCATACGCTGAAAATCAGCGTGGCACCGTACGAATCTATAATGTGCGTGTTCAGGGCCTGACAAATCCGTGAAAGCGACCAGATCCACTCCAGCTCAACATTCGGAATTTGGATCACCATCGACAATTCAGCGGCGAGCTATGTTGACCCAGCTTGTCTGCGCCCGGCCGGCAACCGTACTTACGTTACACCGGCCGATCGATGAAGATATTTGATCTAATCCACCCTATGCCACCGCGACGATCAATACGTAACTTTTCATCGGGTTAGTATATATAACTCTCTGACGAGGCGCAGGCGCGCGGGGCCGTTATGATGCGTCCCTTAACCCACGCCATCCTCCCAATAGGGCGGGTCCCCGAACGACGCTTTCAAGTGAGCCGCCAGTGCGCGCAGTTTTGCCGAAGGACGGCGACCCTCGGGGTGCGCAAGAAAGACGAATTCCGCATCCGGCCGAACGCCGACATCGACGATCTTGAGCTTCCCATCGCGAATGTCCGGTCCTGCGATGAAGAGCGGAAGGAGTGCAATACCGAGACCGGCGATTGCCGCATCTCGCAGCATGTCGCCGTTGTTCACTCTGAATCCAATGCGTGCACGAACGATTTCAATGCCTCCAGGCGTAAGGAAACGCCAATCCGCAACACCCCGGTTCGTGTAGAACAAACCCTTATGGGCAGCGAGTTCGGTAGTTGTTGCAGGCATCCCGTTGACCGACAGATAGGCCTCGGAGGCCACCAGGACACGGCGGCTTGGCGCCAAACGCCAGACCATCAGTCTCGAATCGTCAATCGCCCCATGGCGCACAACGCCATCGTAAACGTCTGATGCAATATCGACTCGCCGATCGTCGAGTTCGAGCGACATCTCAATTTCGGGATTGGCAGCCAGAAACGGATACAGAGCCGGCCCCAGGTGCATCCGCCCGAAGGTAACAGGCGCAGCAATGCGGATTGGACCGCCCAGCGTTCCACGCCGCTCGGACAAATCCGCCGCTGCCTCAGAGACCTCTCGCAGGATGCGCTTGGCGCGTTCGAGAAAGGCAGCGCCATCTTCCGTCACCGAAACGCGACGTGTCGTACGGTGGAGTAAAGTAGCGCCGAGGCTGCGTTCCAATTCCGCCAGACGTTCGCTCACGACCGATTTTGACAGCCTGAGCGTGCGTGCCGCCCCGCTGATCGAGCCCTCTTCGGCGACAGCCACGAAACTCGAAATGCCATCCAGCTTCATTGTTCGGCCTTTCCGAAAGGTACGTCCGCCATTGGCACAGTAGTACGAACAGCATGCTTGCGCCACATTCGCACTTACGAAAACCCACACAACGAGAAGGAATTCAGATTATGGGTAGGCTCAAAAGCAAGCGGGCGCTCATCACCGGTGGCACCAGCGGCATCGGACTTGAGACAGCACGTCAATTCATCAGTGAGGCTGCGCGGGTAGCAGTCACGGGAACCAATCCCGAGACGCTGGAAGCTGCACGGCGGGAGCTTGGTCCCAGTGTACTGGTCATCAAGGCAGACGCTGCCGACGTGAAGGGCCAGAAGGTCGTCGCTGAAACGATCAGGGAGGCATTCGGGAGCCTGGACATCGTCTTCATCAATGCAGGCGTCGCCCTTCTCAAGCCTTTGGAAGCATGGGACGAAGAAGGTTTTGACAGGGTCTTCGACATCAATGTGAAAGGCCCGTATTTTTTGCTGCAGGCACTACTGCCGATACTGGCCAATCCGGCTTCGATCGTACTGAACACCTCGGTCAATGCCCACATCGGCATGCCTAACTCGAGTGTCTACGCCGCCTCGAAAGCGGCACTACAGTCATTCATCCGCACGTTATCCGGCGAACTGATCACACGCGGTATCCGGCTGAATGCGGTGAGCCCAGGTCCCATTTCTACACCGCTCTATGGCAAGCTGGGTTTCACCGAGACTGACCTGAAGAATGTCGCTGAGAGCATACAAAATCTGGTCCCGGCCGGCCGCTTTGGCGAACCGTCCGAGATTGCAAAGGCGGTAGTGTTCCTGGCATCGGACGAAGCCGCCTACACGGTCGGCAGCGAGATCATGATCGACGGTGGCATGGGCACATTGTGACACTCCCCAAGCAACGGAATCCGGTGACAGCAGCGCGCCGGGCTCCGACGGTTGTCGGATGTCAAGGCGCGCATCGCTGGTGACGTCTGCTTTCGGTCAGCGGCCAAGCTGGTTTCTGTGGCCGGCATGAAGGCGCAAAACGGTCGCAACTGGCGGTCGGCATACCGCGCAAGAAAATGCCGTTTCGGCGTCCTCGATCTTGAAGAGATGATCCGGTGACGTGCCAAATTGCACTTCGTGGATACAGGTCCCTTCGGCTCGAAAAGCGAAGTCCTGTCTCCTCGGCTTTTGTTATGAGCGCCGCCGTTTCTTTAATTACATTTAAACGATAACTAATTTACCATAACAGCAGACAGAGCAAAATCAGGTTGCCATGACGGCATGCACCTTCTGTAATTCTTCATATCCATGCCGAATCCCCTGCAGCAGAGTTCTTTTTTCATTCGACCAGTTCCCGGTCGCAATGCTCCCTGCTTCGTGTTCGCGATTTCAAAACAGAACCGCGAGGAAATATGTCGTTTCTTAAAAATGCGAGCATTCGCACGAAAATTCTATCCCTGATCATCCCTCTGTGCGTGGTGGGCCTGTGTGCCACGGCGTTTATCGCAACCCGATACAAAGCAGCAGATACGAGCTACTCCGATTTCATTTCCAATGATGCTGGCGCCAGTGTCGAGATGTCGCGCGTAAACCGAAATGTCGTCGCAACTGCTTACGCCGCCTATCAAATCCTGACCTACCGCCAAGACGATCCGGCCATGAAAACAGCTATCGACTTTTACAGCGATAGCAAAGGCAAGCTTCTTGAGCGTCTCCAGCACACGAAAGAACTTCTCCCACGTGAGAGCGCTGCGATAGACAAAATCATTGAGAGAACGAAAGAAGTCATCGTCTTGACTGACCAGGCCGTTCAACTGGGTAAAGCTGATCAGGACGAACCGGCAAGGGCGACCCTGGCAAAAGCGGACTCTTTGATTCTTCCCCTGACGACCGACAACGCAGCGTTTCTGGACCAGGTCTTGAAATCCGTGGCTGCGAGAAGTGACGAACTGACCGACCAAACAAACTCCACCATCTTTACCTCGCTGATGGTTGTCGGCATCACATTCACACTCGGCATCATCGCGTCACTCGTTGTTGCCGCCAAGGGGATCACGACGCCTATCGCCTCTTTGCGCGAGCGCATGATCACTCTGGCGCAGGGGGAGACCACTGCACTCGTCGATGGTCAGGATCGCAAGGACGAAGTAGGTCAGATGGCAAAGGCGGTCTCCATTTTTCGCGACAATGCTCTTGAGAAAATCCGTCTGGAAAAAGAAGCTGATGCCAATCGCAGCCTTTCCGAACAGGAACGATTGGAACGCGAGGCCCAAAAGGCGAAGGACGCTGCCGACACCCAATTTGCCGTTGACCAACTGGCCAAGGGGCTCGACCGTCTCGCCGATGGTGATATCGCGTATCGCATCGAGACACCGTTTGTTGCCCATCTCGATACTCTGCGGAACAACTTCAATGGCTCGGTCGCGAATCTGAATGACGCGTTGCGCGCCGTCGGCGAGAACGCTCGCGGCATCGATGCCGGTGCCAACGAAATTCGCTCTGCCGCCGACGACCTGTCCAAGCGCACTGAGCAGCAGGCTGCCTCAGTCGAAGAAACAGCCGCCGCTCTGGAGGAAATCACCACGACCGTGAAGGACAGCAGCAACCGTGCCGAAGAAGTCGGCCATCTGGTCGCGAGGGCCCGTGAGGGTGCGGAAAAGTCCGGAGCAGTCGTACGTCAGGCCGTTACCGCCATGAACGAAATCGAACGTTCATCCGGTGAAATTACCAACATCATCAGCGTTATTGATGAAATTGCCTTCCAGACCAATCTTCTGGCTTTGAATGCAGGCGTTGAGGCCGCCCGCGCCGGCGAGGCCGGCAAGGGCTTTGCGGTCGTCGCACAGGAAGTCCGCGAACTTGCCCAGCGGTCTGCAAAGGCTGCGAAAGAGATCAAGGCATTGATCACGACATCCGGTGAACACGTTCGCTCCGGCGTGACACTGGTGGGTGAAACCGGCAGGGCACTCGAAGTGATCGTCACGGAAGTGCAAGAGATTAACCGTCATATCGCCGCGATTGTCGAATCCTCGCGCGAACAGTCGGTTGGCCTTCAGGAAATCAACACGGCCGTCAACACCATGGACCAGGGCACACAGCAGAATGCCGCCATGGTCGAACAGTCGACAGCCGCAAGCCACAGCCTCGCCAAGGAGGCGGCATCCCTCAACCAGCTGCTATCGCGTTTCAATCTAGCCGATGGCGCAAGCACAAGTCGTTCGTCTGTAGCCCCTGCGGCCGTTCGCTCGGCATCGCCAGCTTCACGACCTGCAGCATCACCGGCTAGAGCCCTTGGCCGCAAGATTGCGAACGCGTTCGGGGGTGGTTCGGCTGCCGCGGTTGCGCAAGACAGCTGGGAGGAGTTCTAAAAATCTACGGCCGCGGCGCGACAGACCAACCGCCCGGCCGTTGATCATCATCACGAGTGCCTTGGATCGGAAACTTCGCTTGCAGATTAAAAGCGGGTTTTCGGTCGAGGGAGCGACGCAAGTCGTGGGAGTTCCCTCGGCTTCCACTTTCAAGACTTGGATTTTGCCTCTGCTGCGACGAAATCATTAAGCTGTATCACGTTACCGCTGATCGCAGCGCCAGACGAACCTCTATAGACAGAGTATCCGTTTCGACTACGTTTTTTGGTCTCGTATAATGCACGGTCCGCCTGGTCGAGAAGTTCCTCGGGATCGATTTTATCCAGGGTCGTGCAGCAGGCAATGCCAATGCTTGTCTTTATCACCAAGGGACAGTCATTCCATATCATCGGTGTTGCCGTGAGCGCCTTGATCATCGTCCTCGCCCTGGCGGCGGCATCGACGGGTGACACGCCGGGTAGAAGCAGACAAAACTCGTCCCCGCCAAGCCGAGCAAAAACATCGTTGGCAGATAATTTCTCGGAAACAACGGCAGCGGCATGCCGGAGCGCAGCATCCCCGGCAGCATGCCCATACTTGTCATTGATCGCCTTAAAGCGGTCGAGATCGAAAAGCATGACGCTAAAAACACGTTTGGTATGGGACGGACCACACATATCTGCAAGCTTGTTCATCAGCATTCGACGATTGGCGAGACCCGTCAGTTCGTCTTCATTGGCGAGGCGTTCGACTTCACCTCGAAGCCGATCGACAGCCGACAACAGGAACCCGAAATTCCAGACCACTGCGGCAAAAAGGAATGCCAAGAGATCAACAGCGGCTGCCGCTTTGAGGTCCAGTTCTGGCGTTAGGCGGGTGACGATCAAGATGTTGCCGCAAGCAATTATCGCATGCGAGGAAACGGCCACGATCATTGCACCGCTGCTGACAATTGCGCCGAGTTCGCCGCCATGGTGTCGCAAGAGAAAGACTGCGGTGATTGCTAGCGGCAACAACTGCGCCACCGTGTAAACAGGATTGCGCGCGTACCAGGGACAAAAAGTTGCCAGCATCAGCACTACGCTGATCACGAAAAGACAAGCGACAGAAAGCAACTTTAATCGAGCGCCGTGGAAACAGCGGGCGCCCACGCAGTTCAGATAAAATCCCAGAACTATGAAACTGTTACCGAGTACAGTCTGGATGAGCAGACCATCATTTCCCTGGAGGGCCAGAATAGCTCCTCCGAGCACACTGGCAACGCTGCCTGAGAACCAATAACGTGCCGCCTTCAGTTCGCCGTAGCGATAGACCACCAGACCCCAAATAAGGCATTGAGAAAGACCGAGCAGCAAGACAACGAGAAAGAGCGTATAAAAGTCGGGCATTTGATGTCCCATTCTCAGAAGTCGTGACCAGTACGGCGAAACCCGTGAACGGCGGGTAAAAAACTTGTCGAGCCTTTAATCCATCGCCAAAATCATCTGTTTCGACCACAGCACCTAGATGAAAACTGGTGCACGCAGAGGCCGGTTTAACTTGACTGGCAGCATTGAGCAAAATCGAACCGGTCTTCTAAAAACCAACCCCATCACCGCGCTTGAAGTTGCCCCGAACTTTCAGTTACTGCAGTTAGACCATGTTCGTTACATTGGCCGTTAAGGAGATACAGAGGACCTGATAGAGGCGTCTTGCCTCTAGGCCGCCCGTCGCGGCCTGCGCTGCCTGCGCCCTCTATCCCTTCCGGCAGCGAAACATCATGATACAGTGCGCCTCCGACGCTCCCGTGGAGGCGCATTGAAAATCGGCTTGCGGCAGGATTGAAGGTGCAGATTTATGACTACGATCGTCGTTTCTTATTTTGATGGCGCTGAAGTTGAACTGGACGAAGAGCCTGATCCTGACGCTCCTGAGTCCGCTGCTGCTCTGGCCTCGTTTCTTGCGCTGACGGAGGCGGACAGGCTCTTGGACACGCGGCACGTTTTTGCCTTCTACAAGGACTATTACGAAGAGGCCGGGAAACCAGAATGGCTGGACGCGGAAATGGGCGTTCCACAATCACCCGCCGATATATGGGATCATGTCACTCCCGGACCTGTTACCGTCAAGAAAGGGCGAAAGGAGGATGAAAACTGGTACGTCGTGATGCAGGCTGAGTGCGGCTGGGATGTCGAACGTGGCCTCATGATGGTTTGGCGAAACGGTGCGACGCTTACGAAAGTCGGCGGATATAATGGTCACCTGACCAATGTGAATGCCTACGCAGATCCCGCTTTGGAGGCTGTCGTCTACAAGGCGCGAAACCCGGAATACACAACTAGGATTGCCGAGTGAGTATCCGAGACTTGCTTACGGGCGTGTGAACCTACCAGGAAAAACGCTCACCACACGTTGTTTGAGAAAGCCATGAAAGGCGAGACGACCTGGGCTATACATCGGAAGTCCCCACCTCCTCGCCGCCATGGCGCACACTCGCAGCAGAAACAAGATGCTAAACGACGTGTCGAAACCGTGCAGAACAATCGGTCGCACAATGCCGCCCCTCTCCAGTCGTTGTGATCTCGTCCGTAATCACATCAGCATTCCGAAGGTTTTGCTCTTCGAGCTCGGTGAGGATGCAAAATACTCTGTGCAATCTGGAAGGAGACGAACTGTTCGGCGTCCGAGATTCTAGCCAGACCCACTTCAACGCCGACACATGAAGACCTGAGATGCCCGCATGACGGAGGCGTCCGCAATACGGAGGCCGCCGATCCCGTAGACTTTCAGCTTGTTATCGACAACAGACATGCTGTCACGACCCATCTTTGCAGTACAGGACTGATGCCAGTAGGTGACGGCAGAGCGCTGAATAAAATTGATCATGCCCGATCGGTCGCGCGCGCCCGGAGCAGTTTCGCCTTTCACCGGAGGTGCGAAACTGTCACTATTCCCGAGCATGCGGCACAATTCCCCGGCGGCCAAGGCGGCAGCCATGTCTTCCGGCTCACTGAGTGAATTCGATTCGATCAGGATCGGATCAGTTGCGTCGGAGCCGGAGAGTAGCAACCGGCCCCGACTCTTCGGATGGGCAAGTCCGTTGAACATCGTCCAGCCATATTCCGGTGTTTCCAGACCTGTTTCGACCAGGGAATTTGGCTGTTGCGATGACGCCGTGCCTGGCATTACTTCTTCGCGGAGACGGCCTTGGCGGCCTGATCAATGGTATCGGCCACGACCTCCGGCTGGGTCATGAACAGTGCGTGACTTGCTGAGACCTTTGTGATTTTTGCCTTGATGCGCTCGGCCATATGGATCAGCATTGCCTGATCGAACGCCTTGTCTTCGGTTGCGATAACAGCCCAGCTGGGCTTCATGTGCCAGGCAGCATGTTCAAGCTTCGTGCTGAACGCCGACATATTGATCGGGACCTGGGCATCTTTCATGAACGCAACATCGGCGTCACTGACGTCATGGGCAAACCCAGCCTTGAACTTGTCCGGGCTGACATAGCCAAATCCATCCTTCGTGGTTTCGATGACGAACTCCGATGCAGGAGCAAAACCGTCGTATTGCTGAGCCGTCGTTTCGCCGACATCCGGAGAAAGTGCGGAGACGTAGACGAGGCCGGCAACCTTTTGATCGATACCGGCTTCCGTGATGACAGTGCCGCCCCAGGAATGTCCGACAAGAATGACCGGACCATCCTGGCGCTCAAGCGCGCGGGCAGTCGCGGCAACGTCATCAGCGAGAGACGTCAGTGGATTCTGGACGATGGTCACGCGGTAACCACGCTTGGTCAGATTATCGTAAACCCCTTTCCAGCCGGAGCCGTCCGCGAAGGCTCCATGAACGAGGACAACGTTTCTGACGGACTGCTCCCTGGGGATGGTATCGGCTGCGTTTGCCGGCAATGCGGCAGTTAATGTGGCTACGGCTGCAATTGCTGCGACGGTGGGCGGGATCTTGCGCGTCATGACTTTTTCCTCTTTTTACTCGCGATAACATTTATCGCGATATATTCAGGCTGTCAGATTTGGAGTTGCGCGTCAACATAATTATTATCGCGATATTGTTTTTCGTACTTTCGTTCGTTACATTTGACGCAACAGGAGTTCACAGTGACAAAACGCCATAACGATCCACCGCCTCTGCACGACCAGCTATGCTATGCGATCTACACCGCCGGCATTGCGATCCAGCGTGCATACAAGCCTCTTCTCGATGAACTGGGCCTGACCTATCCGCAATATCTCGTACTCAACGTGTTATGGAGCCAGGACGGACAGACGGTTGGCGCCATCGCCCAGACCCTTGCTCTGGAATCAAGCACGCTGACACCGCTGCTGAAGCGACTCGAGACTGCCGGCTTGCTGCGCAGGACGCGCAACCTTAGCAACGAGCGGCAGGTTGTCATCGCCTTGACCGACGACGGCCGTGCCTTGCAGCACAAGGCCGGCTGCCTCAGCGACACTTTGCTCGCGGCCTCTACACAGACGCCAAAGGAACTCGCTGCTCTTAACCGCGATGTCCGGTATCTCCGTAACGCGATCTATTCCCAGGTCGGCGGATGGGACGCACCCGCCTGACCTTCGATAGTGGTAAATCGCCTCACCGCTCAGGCGGTCGGTACGGTCCCACCGTCGATCACATGCTCTGTACCCGTAATTGACGACGCTCGATCCGACGCAAGGAACGCGATCAGGTCGGCGACTTCTCCAGGCCTGGCCGGCCGGCCAAGCGGTATACCACCAAGCGAGTCCATGATCGTCTGCACAGCTTCGTCGTAGCTGATGCCGGCTTCCTCCGCGATACGAAGCGCAAGACCGCTGGAGCCCGGATCTGCAATCCAGCCGGGAGAAACCCGAACCACCCGTACACCTTTGGGAGAAACCTCCTTGGAGATGCTCTTGCTGTAGGTGTTGAGCGCGCCCTTTGCGGAGGCGTATCCGGTCGTCGCCTGGTGCAGCGGAAGGACGCGCTGGATCGACGTCACGTGAATGACGACGCCGCTTCCTTGCGCGATCATTCCGGGGATAAGGGCGCGGTCCAGCCTCACCGCAGGGAAGAAATTAAGGTTGAATTCCTTTTCCCATTCCTCTTCGGTCAACGCCGCAAAGCCGCCAGAAGGTGCTGAGGATCCGCCCAACACGTTGACGAGGATATCGAGTCCGCCGAGCTCCCGGTGGACTGCGTCAACAACTGTCTGAACGCCATCCATCGTGGTCAGGTCGGCCTCGACGAAGGCCGCGCCGGAAAAGTCCTCCGGCTTTCTGCGTGCGGTTGTCAGCACGCGGGCGCCGAGCTCCTTGAACTGAGCCACAGTCGCAGCGCCAGCGCCCGACGTCCCGCCGGTGATGAGAGTTCGACGGCCCTCCAGTGTCAGAAACGGCGTCATAGGGTGATCTCCAGCTCAGCAATCCTGTCGCCCGAAAGGACGAAGATAAAGCGAAGGTCGATCGGACTTCCGGGGAAGGTGCCGGCTGCGTGGGCCATCACCTGGGTCTTTCCATTCTCGACGGCGATCAGGAAAGGCCTGACCGTGTAGCTGTACTGCTGGGCCTCATCGGTCATCCACGCCCGAATGGCCTTCTGCCCGATGTGAATCTTCCCCTTGTCCTTGACGACCCCGTTTTCGGTGAAGGTGGCAGCGATGGCGTCCGGACAGCCTGACCTGTCGGCTTCGAAATAGGCTTCGATAGCGCTGGGTAGTTCGATCATCGTAGTATCTCCCGTCGTTTTGGTATCTTGGGCTGTGGCTCCGCCTTCGCGATATCCACTGGCTGGAAGATAGATGAAGCTTATTGACGGGATAAGCAGGATAAACAAGGATGAGGTATTGCGAAAAGAGGGATAAATGACCCGTTCCGTCCTTGCTGACCTTGATGCCGTCCTCAGCATCGCCCGCCTTGGAACCTTCCGCGCAGCGGCTCTCGACCTTGGAATGTCAACAACGGCCTTGAGCAACTCCATCGCGAAGCTGGAGCAGCGCCTCGGTATCCGGCTGTTCAACAGGACGACGCGAAGCGTGTCCCTGACCGATGCGGGGAAGACGTTTGTAGAACGGGTCGGACCAGCGGTGACCGACATCCGCGACGCAATGCTCGCGGCCCAGTCGCTTCAGGAGACCCCGAGCGGAACATTGCGCATCAACGCCTTCGCCACGGCAGCACGAGAAGTAATGGCGCCGCTCGTCCTGTCATTTCTGGAGAAGTATCCGCAAGTGCATATCGACCTTGTCACGGAGGGACGGATTGTCGATATTGTCGCGGCGGGTTTTGATCTGGGTCTGAGACCGGCCGATCTCGTTCCTGCCGACATGATCGCCGTGCCTTTGGGCTTGAAGCGCAGCAATGCGGTCGTCGCATCACCGGAATTCCTGCGCAGACATGGCAAGCCAATTGTACCAACTGACCTCTACAGGTTTCGCTGCATTCGCGCGCGCCTTCCGAACAATGCGCTTTTCCGGTGGAAATTCGAGAAAGACGGAAATGCACTCCAGATCGACGTGCAAGGCGCGATCACTCTGGACGAGCCAAGCCTCGTTACGATAGCAGCCCAAAATGGGGTTGGGCTTGGTTATCTCATGGAAGCGGATGTTCGAGAGGATATTGAGGCTGGGCGACTGGTGCGCGTTCTTGAGGACTGGACGCCCTCGTTGGCCCCGCTGGCGTTGTATTACCCTGGTAGGAAGACCCCCCCTGCAGCGTTCACCGCATTTATTCAGGCTGCTCGCGAATTTGCAAGAGAATGACCGGCATGCAGATGTTCGATGCCAGTGAACGCTGGGCGTTCTTAAACTCTTGAAGCTATTTGAACCGGTTGACTGCTGGGACACAGCTAAAGTTCAAAAGTCCCTTGTCGAGAGGTTTACTTCGCCTCAATAAAATGGGCGGATACCTTCCGCGAAATCATCGAGGCAGAGATATTCCCGAAGGCTGCGCGCGTTTGTCCGCGACTGCCGCCATGATCAAGCGGCCACGGTGTTCGTGGGGGCGCCGCGCTCGAACGCCTCGACATTATCAATCAGTTGGTCGACCAGCGACTGCACAGCCTCTCGGCTCGCCCACGCCACATGCGGCGTCAGGATGAAGTTCGGCAGATCGAGCAGCCGCATCAGCGGATGATCGTGTGCAGGCGGCTCGGTGGTGACGACGTCGAAGCCGGCGCCGCTGATCTGGCCGCTTCTCAAGGCGTGTTCCAGCGCGGCCTCATCGACGAGTCCGCCGCGTGCGGTGTTGATCAAAAGAGGCCGCCTAGCCATCCGTGCGAACTCCGCGGTCGAGATCATGTTGCGGGTCGAAGGCATCAAGGGAGAGTGCAAGGTGATGATGTCGCTGAGCGCGAGGACCTTCTCGAACGGCGTATAGAGCGGCCCCATTCCGCTGGTGCCCTTGTAGTCCGAAAAAAGAACCTTCATCCCGAAAGCACGACCAAGATCGGCCACCGAGCGCCCGAGGGCACCGTCACCGATGATGCCGAGCGTCGAACCGGCGAGATCGTTAATCGGGAAGTCGAAATAGCAGAACTGGTTTGCTTCCTGCCAGCGTCCGGCCTGCACCGAATTGCGATAGGCGAGCAGGCTGCGGCGAAGCGCAAGGATCAGAGCGAAAGTGTGCTCGGGTACGGTGTTGACGGCGTAGTTGCGGATGTTTGAGACGATGACTCCATGCTGCGCGCATGCTGCGACGTCTACGACGTCGGTGCCCGTCGCCGCTACGGCGACCAGTTTAAGTCTGGGAGCGGACGCGACCGCTGAGCCGCGCACAGGGGCCTTGTTGGTAATGACGATGTCGGCATCCTTGATGCGCTCCGGCACCTCGTCGGGAGCCGTCTGGTCAAACTGAACGAGCTCGTGAGCGAAGGAGAACGCACGAAAGTAAATATCGTCGGGTAAGGTCTTCCGATCGAGAAGGACGATCCGAAGAGGCTTGCTGGAAGCATGAGGCATTGGGGGACACCAGGTTCAGAGGGAGAACAGCGGCCGCTTTCAAGCGGCCGCTCAATTTAAGATCAGCCTCAGGCTTCTTCTTCCTGAAACGCTTCTTCGCGTGTTTTGCGGAATGACGGCAGGATCATCAGCAGAAGCACGCCGGCTGTCGCGATCAGCAGGACCAGACTGATCGGCCGCTCCACGAAGACACTGGGGTTTCCGTGCGAAATTGTCAGGGCGCGACGGATGTTGGTTTCCAACAACGGTCCCAGGACGAACCCCAGAAGTAGCGGACCCGGCTCGCACTTGGCCTTGCGGAAGGCATACCCCAGCAGGCCGAACCCGGCAGCCAGTACCACGTCGAATATGCGGTTGTTGATGCTGTAGACACCGACGCAGCAAAAGAGAAGGATTGCCGGATACAGCAGACGATACGGGACCGTCAGGAGCTTCACCCACACGCCGATCAGTGGCAGGTTGATCACGACGAGCATCAGGTTGCCGATCCACATGCTGGCAACGAGTCCCCAGAAGATTTCCGGCTGGGTTGCCAGTACCGTCGGTCCCGGGGTGATGCCGTGTATGATGAACGCACTCAGCATCATCGCCATCATGTTGTTCGATGGGATGCCCAGGGTGAGAAGCGGGATAAACGAGGACTGTGCGCCGGCATTGTTGGCAGCCTCCGGTCCGGCGACACCCTCAACGGCACCCTCGCCGAACTCCTGGGGACGCTTGGATACTTTTTTCTCTACCGAATAGGCGCAGAATGAGGCTAGAGTGGCTCCGCCGCCCGGAAGTACGCCGAGAAACGTCCCGACACCCGTGCCGCGAAGGACAGCCGGCCAGGCCCGTTTGAAGTCCTCTTTGGTCGGCCACAGGCGGCTGAGCTTGCTGACAAGCACACCACGAGCTTCGACGTTCTCAAGATTTTCGATGATCTCCGCGAAACCGAACAGACCTATGGCGATGACCACGAAGTCGATGCCGTCGAAGAGTTCGACTGCAGTGAATGTAAGGCGTTCCTCCCCGGAACTGGCGTCGATCCCGACCATACCGAGCAGCAGACCGAGAAGGATCATGCCGATCGCCTTCAGGACTGGTCCGCGGGCGAGGATAGTGGCCGCCAGAAGGCCGAACAGCATCAGCGACACGTATTCTGCCGGGCCAAAGGAAAGGGCGAAAGACGATAGCGTCGGACCAGCGATAGCAATACCGAACGTCGCGACCGTTCCGGCGAAGAAGGAACCGAGCGCCGCGACGGCAAGCGCCGACCCGGCCCTTCCCTTCTGAGCCATCTTGTAACCGTCGACAGCGGTCACGACCGACGACGCCTCTCCGGGAAGATTGACGAGGATAGCCGTCGTCGATCCACCGTACTGCGCGCCGTAATAGATGCCGGCGAGCATGATGAGGCCCGCCAGAGGCGGAAGGTAGAACGTAATCGGCAGCAAAACCGCGATCGTCGCCGTCGGCCCGATACCTGGTAACACCCCGATCAGCGTGCCAAGCAGAGCGCCAAGCAGACAGAAGCCCAGGTTCGTCGGCGTCAGGGCCTCGCTGAAGCCCAGCATGAGAAGGTCAACGAAATTCAATTATACCTCCCTCAGAACGGCCAGATAGGCATTTGCACGCCAAGGCCGACAATGAAGACCAAAACGCCAAACGCTGTCAGCCCAGCGGTCAGCAGGATGACCTCGCGAAGCCGTGAATCGCGGTCAGCGATGCTGCCGACCAGAAGCAACCATACGGACGCCGCAACGAAACCAAAGAACTCCGCGATGAAGGCGAAGCCAACAACTGCTGCAAGGATGACCATAAGCGGCCAGAGCTTCGGTTTGTCGATGTCGACCCGTGCCCGGACCGCGCCCAACCCGCCGATCGTGGCGCCAATGATGATAAGAAGCCAGCACACTATTCGAGGCAGGTAACCTGGGCCCATGGCGGATGCCGTGCCCATGGTCAGGTCGCGCCCGGCCCATAGGCCAAGCGCGCCGAATCCCATGAATAACGCTGCGGTGAAGAGGTCAGGCCGGTCACCGGTGCCTCCAGCCTTGCGGGGAGCGGCCATTACTTCTGTTCCTTGGCCAGTTTCCAGATCGCGCCCAGGCGCTCAGCGCGCACGGGAAGCTCCTTGTCCCAATCTTGGGACGAGCGATAGGAAATGGCCAGCGACATCTGCTTCGCCTTTGCCTTGAACTCTGGATCGTCGAGAGCTTTCTTCACCGCGGCGGAGAACTTCGTCCGAATTTCCTCCGGCACGTCACAGCTCATTGCGATTCCGCGCTCAGAACTCATCAGGACTTCAAAACCCTGTTCTTTTGCGGTTGGGAGATCGGGAGCGATGGAGGCGCGCTCTTCGGCAAACTGGCCGAGATTCTTGAACGCGGAGTGATCGCTGCCCACGAACTCCCCGACGTTGATGCCGATCGTGTGCACGTGCCCGCCGAGAAGCGCGGTGCGAGCCTCGTTCGCCCCATTGAAGGTGACCGCAGTCAGATCGATACCTGCAGACTTCTCCAACTGAAGCATGGCAAGATGCTCGTCGGTTCCGAGGCCAGTTGTGCCGACGGTAACAGCCCCGGGGTTCTCCTTCGCATAGGCGACGAGGTCTTTGAGCGTATTGAACTTGGAATTGGTTTGGACAATGAACGAACCGGGATCTTCGACAATGCGCGCGACGAGGCAGAGCTTTTTCGGGTCGAACCGCACCTTGCGATCCATTTGCATCGTCAGATAGCCAGGCGTGTTTAGCGAGGAAACGGTGTAGCCATCGGGGCGAGCCTGGGTCATCGCAGTATAGGCGATTTCACCGGACGCACCTGGACGGTTTAGGACGGTTATCTTCGCGTCCAGTTCCTTTTCCACATAAGGAGCAAGCGTACGGTTCATCACATCAGTGCCGCCGCCCGGAGCAAACGCCACGATAAATTCGATCGGGCGATCCGTTGGCCAGTCAGCGTGGGCTACGCCTATGGCGAGAAGCAGCGTCGTTGCCAGTGCGGTATTTCTAATCAAATGCTTCATCTTATCCTCCCAGGATAGTTTGTATTTGGACGGTACCGTCCAAGGTCTCGGTGACCGGCCGACGTTTCCCCTCCGGAACATCGGCCAGCTTCGTTCAGTTAGTCGGCGGTAGCTCACATCCGGCCTTGACGAGGGCGTCGTTGAACCAAGTCGGCTTGTGCGTGCCAGCTTTGATATTCTCGATCTGCTTTTGCTCGGCGGCGTGCTTGGCAACCGTCCGTTCGTAAACCTCCGCCACATCGTCGATCGGAACAACGACGACCCCGTCCGCGTCGCCTACGATCAGGTCGCCCGGCATCACAACCATTCCTCCAATGGCAATGGGCGTATTGATTTCGCCTGGGCCGTTCTTGTAGGGGCCACGGTGGGTCACGCCGACCGCGTAGGAGGGGACGTTCATTTCGAGAAACGCATCCGCATCGCGGATCGCACCGTTGAGAACGAAGCCCACAACACCGCGGCGATGAGCGTAGTCGAGCATCATCTCCCCCATCAGGGCGTGGGTCACGTCGCCGCCGGCATCCATGACGATGACGTCGCCGTCCACGGCCATGTCCATCGCCTTGTGGAGCATAAGGTTGTCGCCCGGAGGCGCTTTGACGGTCAGTGCGCGGCCGACAAGTTTGCCGTGGCGGTGCATCGGGCGAAGCTGAGCGCCGCCCGCGTACATGCGGTGCATGCTATCGCTGATGTTGGCGACGGGAAGCTCCCTGAACTTGTCGATCCATTCCTGTTCGACGATCCTGTCCCTGTTGCGAACCCTAAATCCTATAGTCAACGTATTCTCCTCGATGATCTTGATTGTCTTTTTCAGGCAGGTGTCTTTGCCAGCGCGCGATGGTTCACGATCCTCTCGCGGCCAAGCTCACGACCTTCCACGATCGCAAGAATGCCCTCGACGGCATCGACGCCGACGCGAACGTTCGCCTCCTGGGTTACGCCGCCGATATGCGGCGTGACGACGATCCGCTGATTCTGCCAGAACGGGTGGTTGTCTCCAGGAGGCTCTGTCTGGAACGTGTCAAGCCCGGCCCCGGCAATCTGTCCGCTTTCGACAGCGCGAAGAAGGGCATCCTCATCGATCAGGCCGCCCCGGGCTGTATTGATAACGAACGATCCCGGCTTCATCAGGCCGAGCCGGCGGTCATCAAGCAAATTCCGCGTGTCGGGCGTCAAAGGGCAGTGCAGGCTCAAGATATCCGACGAGGAGAGGAGGCGGTCGACATCAGTCACCTGGCGGACACCTGCCTCGGCAAACGCCGCCTCATCTGTAAAGGGGTCGAAGGCTTGGACCTTCAAGCCAAAACCCTTAGCGAACAAGGCAGTTTGCCGAGCAATCGCGCCGAACCCGACAAGGCCGATAGTCATGCCAGCCAGTTCCTTGCCAGCAAAGCCCGCCTTCTCCCAGCGCCCAGCGCGCAGGCTGCTGTCGAGCGGCACAATCCGCTTTACCACGGCAAAAAGTAGTGCAATCGCATGTTCAGCGACCGAAAGCGCATTTGCGCCAGCGGCGACGACAACGGGGATTTCGCGGCGAGACGCGGCGTCCACGTCGATGTTGTCAACCCCAACCCCGTGCTTGGAAAGGACACGTAGCGAAGGCGCGGCTTCAATCGCTGCGGAGCCGAACCGCCCCATGCGCACCACCACGCCGACAGGATCAAGTTCCGTCACAATCCGGACCAGGTCGTCTTCGCTCGTGTAAGGGGGAACGTAAGACACGTGATAGCCGTTCTCGGCGATCAGCTTGACTGCTTGTTCGTTGATGGCTGGTCCAGTGACCAGGATGTTTCGGCTTCCCATGCGTACCTCGAACTGGAATGCGCGAGGACGCGAGCGCTGAGCGCGCAGCGTAGCCATCCTCCCATACGCCAAAGCTCCTCCTGGCGTCTCCTGAGCGGAAGTTAACATAAGCCTCTCTTGATTAAAGCGAATAATTCTGGCCAAGATGAACAGAGAATCTTAATTAGTCGGAGGATGGTTTGGATACGCGGCAACTGAAGACCTTCATCGCGATCGCTGAGCACGGAACTTTTGCAAAGGCTGCTGAGGCCGTCGGTTTGACCCCATCCGCAGTCAGTCAGCAAATGCAGGCACTTGAATTAGAGGTCAGCGGAGAACTCTTCGATCGCTCGAGCCGGCCGATCACGCTTAACGGCCATGGGCTGCAGATGCTCGAAGCAGCACGTACTCTGGTGCGTGATGCAGACAACATCATTGACACGATTTCCGGCAGAGCCATCAGCGGGACCTTCACAATCGGCTCCGTTCGCTCAAGTGCGCTTTCGCTCCTGCCTCTCTCAATCGTCGCCCTCAAGGCAGATTATCCTGATCTCAGGATCAAGCTACAGGTCGCCAATACAGATGAATTGATGAGCGGCGTCCTGTCCGGCCGCCTGGACTGCGCGATGGTCGCCGAGTACTCTGGAATCCCTTCAGCGCTAAGGTGGCACCCCTTTATCAACGAACCCCTGCTCGTGATCGCTCCCAAGGGCACTCCCCGAATGTCCGGCATCGACATGCTGTCGACCATGCCTTATGTCAGGTTCAACAGTCGGTTCAGATTGGCCCAGATCATCGAGACCGAGCTTGCAAAAACCGGCGTCGCCCCGAACCTGATAGCCGAGATCGACACGATCGCGTCGGTGGTCTCTTGCGTAATTCATGGTCTCGGCGTGTCCGTGGTGCCCTGGATCGCGCTTAGAGATATCGCTGTGCCGATTGTCTCGGCGCCATTTGGTGAGCCGCAGATATTTCGGCCTATCGGGCTCGTGCAAAGGCGAGCCGGGACGCGCGTCGCGATTATAGATCGGCTGCACCAGCACTTGAGCAGGCTTAGCGATCCGTACGGTATAGCCCGTTGACTGACGCTGGCATACTGATGCCCATCGGTTGACCTCAATCCTCCCCGATCGACGATCAAGCTTGTGGACGAGGGATGAACGCCTCGCCGCTGCGGCTCAGAAGATTGGCGTGGCGCTTCATGCTTTCGCGAATATTCCTCAATAGACATCCGGCGAGGAGCTCTCGAACGCCGATAGATCAACACTTGTCGAGATTCGAACCAAGCGCTCCGGCGGACTAATCCAGATCCAATTGATTTCCTGATTGGATATCCACTTTCTTGTTAAGCGTCCTTTTCCCGCAATAGGACTCGGGACTTTTGTATTTCATCAACCGGTAGAACGCCGCACGTACGATGGATGGAACGTTGATATTGCCTCTGGACGGCATCATCGCGCGCTGTGATCGCACGTCTTCAAGATGGGCCTCTGCTCCATGCTTCGAAGGAGCCAAGGTTGAGGAAGCAATGTTGGCGGAACTGATGTTGGCTGGCCCAAAATCAGCTTGTCAACGAACCTTGCTGTGGCGAATTCAGCCAGCGCCTGAATCCACGCCAGCTTCGATTGCAGCGATCAAACGTGTCGAAGCCTCCCGAACAACTGTGCCGGATATTCAAACTTTCCCGGACGCCCTGCTTTGGGATGGAATATTTCGAGCCATTCACAGGCGGACTGAAAAAGTTTTTTAATCAAGGTGTTAGCCCCTGCGGGTGAAGATGCTTTCCATAGAAAATCCGGATGAATTGTGGGTAGGTCGACATCTCCATCCTCATCACAAGCTTGACTTTCAAAAAATCAACAGATATGTCAACTTAGATTCTGATATCTCAGTTTGGTTATTGATATGTCTAAAACCGTTGAATTCCCATCTTTGCCTCTGTCCGATCTTGTGACGCCGCAGGACTTGCCGGTTGAGGGAAACATGACCAATCGGATCCACGCGTTGCTTCGCCAATTGATTGTGGAAGTGAAGCTGCTGCCGGGTCGGGCTCTGTCCGAAAAGGAAATCGCGGCGTTGTTGCATGTGAGCAAGACGCCGGTGCGCGAGGCGATCATTCGCCTTGCAGAGGAAGGTTTCGTGACGGTTGTACCGCAGGGTGGTACCTATATCTCGCCGATCGACGTGCAGCGTTACATGGAAGCGTGTTTCATCCGCTTCAAGCTTGAAGAAGGCGCGGTGATAGAGGCTGCCAAGCGGCACTCACTTGAAGATATCGCCCGCCTGAAGACCTGTCTTTCGCAGCAGCGTACCGCCGCGGCCGATGAAGAGTTTACTGACTTTTTCCTGCTCGACGAGGAATTCCACCGCACGATTTTTGCAGCGGCTCGCCTGCCCGGCGCCTGGAGCGTCGTCAATCAGGCCAAAGGTGAAATGGACCGCATGCGCCACCTGAAAAGGGTATTTGCTGTACGTCGCACGGAAAAGGTTATCGAAGAGCACGATGCGATCGTGAATGCGATCGAGTCTGGCAACGTCGAGGCAGCGCGTGACGCCATACAGTGTCATCTGGGATCGCTGGAATCCAAAATCGCAGAGCTCTCCAAGAACCCCAAAATCTGGACCTTCATCGAACAGGTCAATACGCGCGTCACCAGGAAGCGTGTGTCAAGAGGAGCCAAGGCCCCTGCCTGACTGAACATTCAAGGCTTTTGAGGAGGGGCCTTTCATGTCCGCAGTTCAAATCAACGACGTCGTCAAGCGCTACGGTGCTCTCGAAGTCGTACATGGCATCAACCTTTCCATTCAACCGCAAGAATTCGTCGTGCTCGTCGGCCCCTCGGGCTGCGGAAAATCCACCACACTGCGCATGCTCGCAGGTCTTGAGGATATCTCCGGCGGCACCGTCGCGATTGATGGGCGGGTGGTCAACAAGATCGCCCCGAAAGATCGCGATGTCGCCATGGTGTTCCAGAACTACGCGCTTTATCCGCATCTCAACGTCGCCGAGAACATTGCTTTCGGCCTGCGCGTGCGCGGTGAAAAGCGCGATGTGGTCGACAAGGCCGTTGCCGAAGCCGCCCAAATCCTTGGTCTGACGGAATATCTGGCACGTAAGCCAGCCGACCTGTCGGGCGGGCAGCGTCAGCGTGTTGCCATGGGGCGCGCGATCGTACGTCGCCCCAAGATTTTCCTCTTCGATGAGCCACTTTCCAATCTTGATGCCAAGCTGCGCACCCATATGCGGGCTGAAATCAAGCAGCTGCACAAGCGCATGCAGGCGACGAGCGTCTATGTGACCCACGATCAGGTCGAGGCGATGACACTGGCCGACCGTATAGTCATCATGAACCGCGGCAATATCGAGCAAGTCGGCTCGCCGATGGAAGTCTTTCTTGAGCCGGCGAATGTTTTTGTCGCCAGCTTCATCGGCTCTCCGCCCATGAACCTTTTTGACGCGACAATCGACAAGCAGGGTGGCTACGCCAAAGCCGTGCTCACGGGTGATGCCGGACAAAGCCTGACGATCCCCGATGCCTTTGCCCGGAACGCGGTGCAAGGCCAGCCGGTGAAACTCGGCATCAGACCCGAAATCATGTCCGTAGAAGTGGCCGATGGACAGGACGTGCTCAATTGCAGCATCGACCTCGTTGAACCGCTTGGTGCCGAGGCACTGTTGCACGGGAAGGCCGATGGCCAGTCCTTCATCGCCAAAGCCGAAACGCTTTATGCGGATCACTCGCTAAACGGCGTTACCCGGCTCGGTATCGATACGGCGCGCATCCATGTTTTTGACGCCGCAAGCGGCAGATCTCTCAAGGCCGCCGGCAGGGCGCGGCCATGAGACAGTATCTTCAGGAGTCGCTACACGAGCTCTGGCAAGATGTGCGCCGTGACTGGCAGCTTTATTTGCTTCTTGCCCCCATGGCCATCTGGTTTGCACTCTTTCTTTACAAGCCGATGTACGGCCTGGTCATCGCTTTTCAGGATTTTTCGATTTTCCGTGGCATCGAGAAAAGTCCGTGGGTCGGCTTTGCGAATTTCATCGAGCTTTTCCAGAATGACATGTTCGTTCGTGCATTCTGGAACACCATCACCATCAGTGGCCTCGGCCTCATCTTCGCTTTTCCGGTCCCCATCATTCTGGCCTTGATGTTTAACGAGGTTCAGAGCGAAATCGGCAAGCGCTGGGCCCAGACGATCGTTTACCTGCCCCACTTCATCTCCGTGGTGATCGTTGCGGGTATCGTCATCAATTTCCTCTCCCCATCCATCGGCATCGTCAATCTTCTGCTGAAGGGCATCGGGCTTGAACCGATATATTTCCTTACGCAGCCCGAATGGTTTCGGCCTGTGTTCATCGGCTCGTCGGTCTGGAAGGAGTCGGGGTTTGAATCGATCGTCTATCTGGCAGCAATCGCCGGTGTGAGCCCAACCCTTTACGAGTCCGCGAGGGTCGATGGAGCCTCGCGCTGGCAGATGATGTGGCGGATCACGCTACCGTGCATTCTCCCCACGATTGTCATCATGCTCATTATTCGCATTGGCAATCTGGTCGAGGTCGGTTTCGAATACATCATTCTTCTCTACCGCCCTTCCACCTACGAGACTGCCGACGTCGTTTCGACCTTCATCTACCGCACCGGTCTGCAAGGTACCCAGTACGACCTGGCAACGGCCGCCGGCCTGTTCAATGCGGTTATCGCTTTCGTGCTGGTCTATTCGGCAAACCGCATCAGCCGACGAGTCTCGTCGACATCGCTTTGGTGAGGAACTGAAAATGACAAGTTTCAATCTCTATTCGCGTGGCGACAGGATTTTTGGCTGGGCTAACGCCATTCTTCTAGGGCTATTCGTTCTGTCGACGCTTTACCCGTTCATTTACGTCGCAGCAGTTTCGATATCCTCAGGGGCCGCGGTGACTGCCGGTCGCGTCACCCTTTGGCCGGTCGATGTCACGCTGGCGGCCTATGAACATGTCCTCTCGGACAGGATGTTCTGGATCGCTTACGGCAACACGTTCATCTACACGTTCGGCGGTACATTCATGAGCCTGCTGATCATGATCCCGGGCGCTTATGCATTGTCACGCAAGCGTCTGCGCGGTCGCACGTTCTTCAATATCGCGATTGCCTTCACGCTCTGGTTTCATGCCGGCATGATCCCCTTCTTCCTGAACATGCGGGATCTCGGCCTGCTCGACAGCCGCTTTGGTATCATCATCGGGTTCGCGGCCAGCGCCTTCAATGTCATCCTGTTGCGAAACTTCTTCGAAGCCGTGCCGAAATCCTTCGAGGAAGCCGCCAAGATGGACGGCGCGAGCGAGTTGCAACTGCTGTGGAAAGTATTCATTCCGCTTTCCAAACCGGCCATCGTCACGGTGGCGCTGTTCTGCATCGTCTCGCGCTGGAACGGGTATTTCTGGGCAATGGTGCTCCTGCGTGGCGAGGAGAAAATCCCGCTGCAGGTCTACCTCAAGCGCGTCATCGTCGACCTCAATTCGAACGACGAGTTCGCTTCGAGCCTGCTCACAGCCCATTATTCATTCGAGACGGTGACCTCCGCCATCATGATCGCGTCGATCATCCCCGTCCTTATCATTTACCCCTACGCCCAGAAGTATTTCACAAAGGGAATTTTGCTGGGCGGGGTCAAAGAGTAGCTGCACAAGGGAGGAGAACCTGTGAGAAAACTGCGAAAAGGCACGCCCCTTCTGGCGTTGATGACTGCAGCGACAATGGCCTTGCCGGCCTTCGCGCAAGATACGGGCAAAATATCAGAAGACCCGTTGGAGCTGACGATCCACTTCCACTTCCGCGACAAATACGTCTATTCGGAAAAGTGGCCGGTGGAGCAGAAGGCTGCGGAGATCACCAATATCCGTGTGCGCAACGTCGCATCGCTGGCAACCACCAGCAGCCGCGATGCCTTCAACCTGTTGATCGCTTCGGGTGACCTTCCCGACATCGTCGGCGGTGATGCGTCGGGCGGCCTGAAGGAAGACTTCATTCGTTACGGGCTGGAAGGTGCATTTGTTCCGCTTGATGATTTGATCGAGGAACACGCCCCCAACCTCAAGGCATTCTTTGACAGCCACAAGGATATCCGCAACGCGATTTCCGGACCGGATGGCAAGCTCTATTTCATTCCTTACGTGCCGGACGGAAAATACTCCCGTGGCTGGTTCATCCGCCAGGACTGGCTGGACAAACTGGGACTGAAACAGCCGGAAACGCCTGAAGAAGTCTATGAGGTCCTGAAAGCCTTCCGCGACAAGGACCCGAATGGCAACGGCAAGAAGGACGAAGTACCGTATTTTGCCCGTGAAGAGATCGACGCGGTTCGCCTTATCAATCTCTGGGATGCCCGGGTTTCAGGTTCTGAACGCTATGGTGACTTTGCCGTCTATGACGGCGAGTTGCGCCATCCATGGGCTGAAGAAAACTACAGGACCGGCATCTCGAACGTCGCCAAGTGGTACAAGGAAGGCCTGATCGACAAGGAAATCTTCACGCGGGGCGCCCGGTCGCGTGAATATCTTCTAGGCAACAATCTCGGCGGCATGACGCATGACTGGTTCGCCAGCACCTCGACCTATAACGACGCGCTGTCGCCAAAGATCGAAGGTTTCGCGCTGAAGCCAATGTTGCCGCCGAAGACCGTCTCCGGTCAACGTTTCGAAGATGCCCGCAGATTGCGTGTTCAGCCGGTTGGCTGGGCGATCTCGGCCGCCAATGAACATCCGGTCGAAACGATCAAGTACTTCGATTTCTGGTTCTCCCAGCAAGGCCGTGTCCTGTCGAACTTCGGTGTCGAAGGCCTGACCTATGAGATGGTCGACGGCAAACCGCAGTTCAAAAAGGAAGTTCTTGAAAACAAGGACCCGGTTAATGCCCAGCTGTGGGCTGTGGGTGCGCAGGTACCGCGCGGCTACTGGATGGACTACGAATATGAACGCCAGTGGACCAACAAAATCGCGCTTGAAGGTATCGATATGTACGACAAGTGCAATTGCCTTAAGGACGAGTTCATGGGCGTGTCGCTGAACGCCGAGGAAAAGGCAACCTTCGACCGCTATTGGCCGAGCATTCTCACATACATGACCGAGATGCAGCAAACCTGGATCCTTGGTGCGCAGGACGTCGATGCCGGTTGGGATGCCTACAAGAAAAGGCTGACGGCACTCGGTTACGATGAGGTCATCAAGATGATGCAGTCAGCCTACGACCGTCAGTACAAATCGGCCCAATAAATCAGGCTATTGTGATGGCGGCCCTGTCGCCGCCATCTCCTCTCTTTGTTCTTATAGGAGTTAGAGCGCAATGCGTCCCTCTGCCTCGGCGATTGCCAGACAAGCTCATCTCGATGAACCGCGCCCAGGTTCCCTGACCATTGGCTACATGCCGAGTGAGCAATTACCGCCTACCGAAAATCCCCCACGTTTTTCCTGGCTTCCCGATATTGATGATGGTGCGCGCTATGTGCTGCGCATCTCGACTGACCCCAATTTCCCTGACGCACAGACAACTGTGTTTGAAGATCTGGCTTGGAATTTCTTCACCCCAGACGTGGCGCTGGAGGATGGCCACTATCACTGGAGCTACGCGCTCTGGGACCAGAATGCACGGCAACCTCTTTCCAACTGGAGCAAGGCGCGGGGCTTCGAAATCACTGCCGCATTGCCAAAAACCCCGTTACCCGGCCGGGCGGCGCGACGTGCCGCCGCCCATACGAGCCATCCAAGGCTCTGGCTGAATGGCGACCAGTTGAAAGCTTTCTCGGCTGCTGTTGCTAAGGATGCCGATCATTGCGGGTGGTCTGACTTTTTCGAAAAATCTGTCCAGCCCTGGCTGGACCGGCCGATCATCCTGGAACCGAAACCCTACCCCAACAATGTCCGCGTCGCGACCTTGTGGCGGCAAATGTATATTGATTGCCAGGAAGTGATTTATGCCATTCGCCATCTGGCGATTGCGGGACGTGTTCTGGGGCGGGAAGACCTGCTCGACAGGTCGCGTGACTGGCTGCTGACCGTGGCGGGCTGGGATCCGTCTGGCCCGACCTCCCGCGCCTATAATGATGAAGCCGCCTTTCGTGTCGTTGTTGCACTGGCCTGGGGATATGACTGGCTTTACGACCATCTGAGTGCGAAAGAGCGCGAAACGGTCAAAGCCGTTCTGCTGCGCCGTACGCGTGAGGTCGCTGACCATGTGATCTCGCATGCGCGTATCCACGTCTTCCCCTATGACAGCCACGCAGTACGCTCCCTGTCTGCCGTGCTGACACCTGCCTGCATTTCATTGCTGGGTGAAAGCGACGAAGGCGGCGAATGGCTCGACTATACGGTTGAGTTCCTGTCGACACTTTATTCTCCATGGGCTGGCACCGATGGTGGTTGGGCCGAAGGTCCGCACTACTGGATGACTGGCATGGCCTATCTGATTGAAGCGGCCAACCTGATCCGGTCCTATATCGGTTACGATCTCTATCAGCGCCCCTTCTTCCAGAACACCGGCCGGTTCCCTCTCTACACCAAGGCGCCCGGAACACGTCGCGCCAATTTTGGTGACGATTCCACCATGGGCGATCTGCCCGGTCTGAAGGTTGGTTACAATGTGCGCCAGTTTGCTGGTGTGACCGGCAATGGCCATTACCAATGGTATTTCGATCGCATTAAGCAGGATGCCACCGGCACAGAAATGGCCTTCTACAATTACGGCTGGTGGGACCTGAATTTCGACGATCTCGTTTATCGTCACGATTACCAGCAGGTGGCGGCCGTTGCGCCGACCGATCTTCCAGCCCTTTCCGTGTTCAACGATATTGGCTGGGTGACAATCCAGAAACACATGGAAGATCCGGACCGGCATCTGCAATTCGTATTCAAGTCCAGTCCCTACGGTTCGCTGAGCCACAGCCACGGCGATCAGAACGCCTTTGTGCTTTACGCCTACGGCGAAGACCTCGCGATCCAATCCGGTCATTACGTTGCCTTCAATTCACAGATGCATGTGAACTGGCGCCGTCAGACCCGGTCAAAAAATGCGGTGCTGATCGGTGGCAAAGGCCAATATGCCGAAAAGGACAAGGCGCTGGCGCGGCGTGCAGCCGGGCGTATTGTCTCGGTAGACGAGCAACCTGGCCATATCAAAATCGTCGGCGATGCAACGGCGGCCTATCAGGTTGCAAACCCGTTGGTGCTCAAGGCAGAGCGAGAAATCCATTTCGTCAACGACAGCTATTTTGTGTTCGTCGATGAGGTTGAGTGCAGTGAGCCACAGGAACTGCAATGGCTTTGCCACACGATCGGTGCCCCCCAGACCGGCCGTTCCAGTTTTCGTTACACCGGCAAAAAAGCCGGCTTCTACGGCCAGTTTGTTTATTCATCCTCTGGCGCACCGCAGATTTCCGCCGTTGAAGGTTTCCAGGGTATCGACCCGAAGGAATTTGAAGGGCTCGAAATTCATCACCACGTTTGCGCGACCGTGCCGGCAGCAACGCGGCACCGTCTGGTCACTCTTCTGGTGCCTTACATCCTGAGCGAACCCAAGCGTATTTTCAATTTCATCGATGATCAGGGTTTCTCGACGGACATCTACTTCAGCGATGTCGATGACGAGCGCTTCAAACTCTCTCTTGCCAAGCAGTTCTAATCAATACGAGGTTTCCATAATGCTACGTTTCAAAAACAAAACGGTCGTCGTCGCAGGCGCAGGTCGTGATATTGGTCGCGCATGCGCTATCCGGTTTGCTCGGGAAGGCGCCAATGTTGTGCTGACCTATAACGGCGCGGCGGAAGGTGCAGTATCGGCCGTTTCCGAGATCAAGAAGCTCGGTGGCGAGGCACTGGCCATCAAGGCCGATCTCACCAAGGCGGCCGATGTAGAGGTTGCGATTTCCGGTGCGACCGACAAGTTCGGAGACATTCACGGTCTGGTGCATGTGGCAGGCGGTCTGATTGCCCGGAAATCTCTGGCCGATATGGACGAAGCTTTCTGGCATCAGGTTCTTGATGTCAATCTAACGTCGCTTTTCCTCATCGCCAAGGCAGCCGTGCCGAAGATGACAAAAGGCGGTTCCATCGTGACCTTCTCGTCGCAAGCCGGTCGTGACGGCGGCGGTCCCGGCGCCCTGGCTTATGCGACATCCAAGGGTGCGGTAATGACCTTCACACGTGGTCTCGCCAAGGAAGTTGGTCCCAATATTCGCGTCAACGCAGTTTGCCCGGGCATGATCTCGACCACGTTCCACGACACCTTCACCAAACCCGAAGTACGTGAAAAAGTGGCCGGTGCGACTTCGTTGAAGCGCGAAGGATCGAGTGAGGACGTTGCCGGTCTGGTGGCCTTCCTTGCATCTGATGATGCCGCTTACATCACTGGTGCCTGCTACGACATCAATGGCGGCGTCCTGTTCTCCTGATATCCTGGTAAAACCATGTCCGTATCGTTACCGAGAGCGAGCCGCGTTGCCATTCTTGGCACGTCGCTCGTCCAGCAAAACCACATTGGCGATGCCAGGATGCTTGCGACATCGGCACGCGGCTGGATGAGCTGGGCCGAGGTTCTGTCTCACGGCAGGCTGCATTGCCCGGTCCATCACGATCCATCGGTGCCAGCGGGCTGGGAGCCGAGCAATCGGCCGGGCGTCAGCCGGTTTTTTGCCGGCCTCAACTTCGGTGTCTCTGGCCAGAAGGCGATCGAAATCGAACGACGACTGCCGCGATTGCTGCAATCAGATTTCGATCTGATCCTGCTGGATGCCGGCACCAACGATATGATGGTGGAAACGCGCCAGACAATTGCAGATACCAGAGCACGGATTGCGTCCACTTTACTGGCGGCTGGAAAGACGGTCGTTCTGCTGCCCATTCTGGCGCGTGGCGTGGGTAAATGGCCGGCGCATGGCTCCGAACGCGCAAAGGCACACTGGATCAATCGCCAGAGTGCTGAATTTGCCGCCAGTCACGCCAATTGCCATGTATTCGACTGGAACGCAGCATGGGTCGATCCGAACAGCGAGTTTGGAGAGCCCTATCCCGGTTACTCCGACGATGGAACGCATTTTTCGGTGCGCGGTGCCTTTGCCGTCGGCAAGCTGCTGGCAGGCTATCTCGCAAACATTGTGCCGCGTGCGGCAGACCGCGTTTTGCCAAGAGATGATCGTTTCGACGCCGTCAACAACCCGACCGGCAATCTGGCAACCGAAATGTCCGCGAAAACTCTGACAGAGAGCTTGGAGCAAAGCCACCGTCTTGGTGGGCAGATTGTGCATCCTGGAACCGGTAACTGGGTTGAGGCAATCTGCGATATCGACGTGCCAGCGCATTCAGGCATTCTCGGCGTAACACTACGTTTGAAAGATATTGCCGAGGAAGGGCAAGAGGCATGTGCGCTAAGTCCCTTTCGTGCCGAAGACGGCTCAGTATTCCCCTTCCCTGATACACATTGGAAAGGTGCTTTGCGGACGCCGCCGTTAAAACTCCGGCCGGGTGCTGCACCGCCGGAGCTATATCTTGATGTCCTGCTGCAGGCTGGTTCAAAGCCGATCAGCATCGATATTGCGCGCATTGATGTACGGCCCGTTTCAAGTCCGGTGTGTGCATGAGCAAGGGTGGTGGAAAGCCGAAGCTGCTGATCGCCATGCGCAGCGAGCTTCCGCAAGGGTTTTTCGGCGCGCGCGAATGGGCGCGACTGAATGCGGTGACCGATATCGTTGACGGATTTCCCTATACGGACTTCGACACGGAGGAAGGTCGCCGGGCTTTGGCCGAGGCCGACATTCTGCTGGCGGCCTGGGGGACACCTTCGCTGACAAAAGAACGCCTTGCCCGAGCACCTAACCTCAAGATGTTGGCCTATGCGGCATCATCCGTTCGCGTCGTCGCGCCTGCTGAATTCTGGGACAACTCCAATATTCTGGTGACAACCGCAGCGCCTGCCATGGCCGTGCCGGTGGCGGAATTTACCTATGCGGCCATCATCATGTGCAGCAAGGACGTGTTTCGCCTGCGAGATGAACACCGGGCTGAGCGCGGCACCGGTGGGTTTGGCAGCCGCCGTGGCATGAACCTGCCCTGGCTTGGAAGCTATTCCCGCAAGGTCGGCATTGTCGGTGCCTCCCGCATCGGGCGACTGGTCATCGATATGCTGACACGGGGCCGTTTCGAAATCGGCGTTTATGACCCATTCCTGTCCGCGGTTGAGGCAACGGAACTTGGCTCGACAAAAATGGAACTGCATACGCTTCTCGCATGGTCCGACATCGTCTCGCTGCATGCACCGATCCTGCCGCAAACCCGTCACATGATTGGTGCGCAAGAGCTTGCGTTGATGGCCGACCATACGGTGTTCATCAATACGGCGCGTGGCTGGCTGGTCGATCACGAAGCACTGTTATCAGAGGCGCGATCCGGTCGCCTGCGGATCCTGATCGATACGCCGGAACCCGAACCGCTACCGGTCGACAGCCCGTTTTACGACTTGCCGAATGTCGTGCTGACCCCACACATCGCCGGTGCGTTGGGCAATGAATTGCGCGCGCTTTCTGATGTCGCAATCACTGAAATCGAGCGCTTTGTTGCGGGTCTTCCACCGCTCTACCCCGTTCGCAAACATGACATGGAGCGCATGGCATGAGGGCTTTCAACTATTGTTTTTCCACGCTTGGCTGCTCTGAACTCAACCTGCATGAAACCGCTGACCTGGCGAAACGGCACGGTATTTCGTCCGTGGAATTGCGCACGCTTTGCGGTTCCGTCGACCTGATTTCGGCACTGGAGGGTGAGTTTGGCAGCCCTTCAATCTTTGCTGCGTTTCTGGCGCAACGTGACCTCAAGGTCACGGCCCTCAATACATCGATCCGGTTGTTTGATAGCGACGATATGTCTGCCGTTGAGCCCTTCATTGCGTGGGCGGAAGCGGCAGGCATTGCACATCTCAGGATATTTGACGGCGGAAATCGGTTGACGACCGGCGAGATGACACGTGCAGGTGCAGTGCTCGATCAATGGCAGGTCGACCGGCAATCACGGGGGCTGAATGTCGATCTGATGATCGAAACCCATGATGCTCTAGCGGATGCAACGCAACTCTCTACCTTCATCAGGCTTGTGCCAAATGCCCTGATATTATGGGACACCCATCACACCTGGGCCAAGGGTTCCGATATCAAGCGCCTTTGGCCTGATATTGTCGACAATGTCGTTCATTTACATGTCAAGGACAGCAAGATGGGAGACGACGGCCGACGCCATTACGTGCTTCCAGGCCAGGGTAACTTCCCCATGGCGGATCTTCTGTCGTTTGTCGGATCGAATGACCGACACCTCCCTCTCAGTCTCGAATGGGAGCGCCACTGGCATCCCGAACTGCCACGTCTGGATGACGCGTTGATCGCAGCGCGCGCCTGGTGGCGATAGGAGTACTTATGCGTATCGCCGACATTCAGCTAACGCCGGTTGCCATTCCCGACAAACCATTGCTGAACTGCAAGGGTGTTCACCAGCCTCACGCCCTGAGAACCATCATTGAAGTCACCTGTGATGACGGCACCGTTGGTTTGGGAGAGAGCTACGGGAGTATCAAAGCACTGGACGGTCTAAGATGTGCGGCTCCATCATTGATCGGTCTCGATCCGTTTCACCTTCACGAATTGAAGGCACGGGTCCTTGCCGCTTTGCCAGGTGGTGGTGGCATCAATGCAAAAAGCGCCGTTGCCGACCACAAACTGACGGACGTTGTCGCCTCGGCGTTTGAAGTTCCATGCCTCGATATTCAGGGCAAGCTGCTCGGGCGACCGGTGTGTGACCTGCTTGGTGGTGCGGTTCGCGACAGGGTTCCCTTCAGCGCCTATCTGTTTTTCAAATTCGCCGCTCATATTGGAGAAGAACCGGACGAATGGGGGGAAGTGCTGACGCCAGACCAGATGGTCGGGGAAGCCCGACGGATGGTGGATAAATACGGTTTCCAGTCACTGAAGCTCAAAGGGGGTGTTTTGCATCCCGATCTCGAAATCGAGACGATGCTGAAACTGCGCGAAGCCTTTCCAGATCACCCTTTGCGGATCGACCCCAATGGGGGGTGGACCATCGACACCGCTATCTACATAGCGCGCAAATTGGAAGGCGTTCTGGAGTATCTCGAAGATCCTGTCATCGGTATGGACCAGATGGCACAGGTCGCAGCGGCGACGTCAATTCCGCTCGCCACCAACATGATCGTCCTTGAGTTTGACCAGATTGCTCGAGCCTTCCGAAAGAACGCCGTTCAAATCGTCTTGTCCGATCATCACTATTGGGGCGGTCTTCGTGCTTCAACGCATCTCGGCAAAATCTGCGAGACATTGGGGCTCGGAGTGTCGATGCACTCCAACTCGCATCTCGGGATCACGCTCGCTGCTATGACCCATGTCGCTGCGGCGACACCCAATCTAAGCTACGACTGCGATACGCATTTTCCTTGGACTGGTGTTGATGTGACTGAAGGAGTCCCTTTTGTCTTCGAACGCGGCAGCCTGGAGGTGCCAAAGAATCCAGGATTGGGGATCTCGTTAGATCGACACAAACTATCAATATTCGCTGGTTTGTACGAACAGACGGCCATGAAAGAGCGAGACGACACGGCCTACATGAAGCTCTTTGAACCAGATTACGAACGTCGCGTGCCCCGGTGGTGACTGCCCAGACGTTGAGCGACATCATCCGCATGACGGTTTCCGGACTGCGGCTTTGCACTGCGACCGTTAGCGACGCAAGCACGCCATGGAGTACGCTGAGAATTCGAACTGTTGTCTCGGCAATCAATCAGGCGGCGACGTAGGGCGAACCATTGATGACGAGCGCGCGTGTCCTGGCAAATCTACCCACGCGCCCACTGGCAGGAAAATAAGCGTCGTTTTGACCCCGCCTTCCGGATCATCTTGTGATTGACGATGTTGAACCTGAACAGAGGGCTTGGGACATATGCCGATTTCAGAGCCTACGCAGCGGCGTGCGCCTGTACGCCAAGCGGCTTGAGCATGGCGAATTCCGGGGGCATGGCGCAGTTACGCAACGTCTGGCAGGCCCCCAATAAGCTTGTCCAAGGTCATCGGATAGTGTCGCAGGCGGATGCCGGTTGCGTTATGAATCGCGTTCGCGATCGCTGCCGAAACTCCGCATAGTCCGAGTTCGCCAATACCCTTCGCCTTCATTGGCGAGGAAACTGGATCAGTCTCATCCATGAACACGACTTCCTGGTACGGGATGTCCGCGTGAACCGGCACCTCGTAGCCAGCGAGGTCGTGGTTGACGAAAAACCCGCGACGGGTGTCGACGGCAAGTTCCTCTGACAACGCCAGACCGGCGCCCATCGTCATCGCACCAATCACCTGGCTGCGGGCCGTGATCGGATTGAGAATGCGGCCGGCGGCACATACCGCGAGCATCCGGCGAATCCGCGTCTCGCCCGTGGCAAGGTCGACGCCCACTTCCACAAAATGCGCACCGAAGGTCGATTGCTGATGACTGTCTGAAAGCTTTTCCCACTCGACCGTGTCTTCGGCGACGAGCCCTTCGGAACCCGCCACTTCGGCCAGCGGAACCGAACGCGAACCGGAACGGACCTGACCATCTTCGAAGACGACGTCCTGTTCGTTGAAGCCGAGCTTCTTGACAATAGCGTCCCGAAGCTTGACACAGGCTGCGTAGACGCCTGAGGTCGAGCAGTTCGCGCCGAACTGCCCGCCGGAGCCTGCAGATACGGGAAAGCGAGAATCGCCAAGCTGCACGGCGACCTTATCAATCGGTAGGCCCATCATTTCCGCCGCGGTTTGGGCGATGATCGTGTAGCTCCCGGTGCCTATGTCCGTCATGTCGGTTTCGACGGTGACGACCCCTTCCTTGTCCAGACGGACGCGAGCGCCCGACGGCACCAGAAGGTTGTTGCGGAACGCAGCCGCAACACCGGAACCGATCATCCAGTTGCCTTCGCGACGAGAGCCGGGTTGAGCTTGCCCCGGCCAGCCGAACCGTTCTGCTCCGAGCTTGAGACAACCGACGAGATCGCGATGCGAAAACGGACGTTCGGGCTTTTCCGGATCCACTTGTGTGTCGTTGAGGATACGGAACTGCACTGGGTCCATTCCGAGCTTTTCGGCCATCTCGTCGATGGCGATCTCGAGCGCCATCAGTCCGGGCGCCTCCCCGGGTGCGCGCATGGCGTTGCCCTCGGGAAGGTGCAGCGTCGCCAGCCGCATCGCCGTCATGCGGTTTTCACCGGCATAGAGAAGCCGCGTCTGCATGGCAGCCGTTTCAAGCTGGCCATCGGGCTGATCGCCCGACCAGCTTTCATGGGCGATTGCCGTTATTTTTCCATCGCGAGCTGCACCAATGCGGATGCGCTGGATCGTTGCTGGACGATGCGTCGTGTTGTTGACGAGGAAAGGCCTCGGCAGCGCCACCTTTACAGGCCGCCTTGCTGCCTTCGCGCCGAACGCGGCCAGAACAGCGTCGGCACGCAGGAACAGCTTACCGCCAAAGCCGCCGCCGATGAACGGCGACATGAGGTGGATTTTCTCCTTGTCGACACCAAGCGTCGTTGCAAGGTCGGACCGCCACCAGTCGATCATCTGGCTGGAAGTCCAGACCGTCAGCTCGTCGCCATCCCAGGCGGCGATGGAGGCATTCGGCTCCATCATCGAATGCGACTGGTCCGGCGTTGTGTAGGTCTCGTCCAACGTTACCTCGGCGGACTTGAACGCCCCTTCGAAATCTCCAACGGCGGTATCGGGTGGAGCTCCGCCTGCGTCTTTTGGCTTGACTGCCGAACCCATCGCCTCGGCGAGATCGTAACTACCCTGTTCTTCCGCGTAATCCACCTTTACTAGCGCTGCCGCTGCGCGGGCTTGTTCGAAGGTTTCGGCGACGATCACGGCAATCGCCTGATGATAGTGCTGGATCTCATCGCCACCGAAAAGTATCGCAGTATTGTACTTGCCCTTCTCAATTTTGCCGACGTCAAGCGTCGTTACCACGGCAAGCACGCCCGGCGCGCGTTCGGCAGCTTCGATATTCATCGAGATGATGCGGCCCTTGGCGATGGTCGATCCGACGGGGTAACCGTAGGCATAGGCCAGGTTCGGATCATGCCACTCATAGGCGTACATGGCCCGCCCCGTTGTCTTGAGCTCACCGTCGATGCGGTGAACGGGCTGACCGACGATTTTCAGCTGGTCGATCGGATTGGTCGTTGCGGGTGTATCGAACTTCATGGCAATTACCCCCTCGCTTCGGCGATCACGGCGCCGAGTGTGCGCTCCACCAGATCGATCTTGAACTTGTTCTGCTCGGTCGGACGAGCGCCGTTGAGGAGAGCTTTCGCTGCGACCTTCGCTCCCTTTGAGAGTTCGTCATCCGCAGCTTCCACGCGCCACGGCTTATGAGCAATGCCGCCGATTGCCACCCGGCCAGTACCATCAGGCTGAATGACTGCACCCACAGAGACCAGAGCAAACGCGTAGGAAGCGCGGTCGCGGACCTTGCGGTAGATCTGTTTTCCTCCAGTTGGCGGCGGTAGCACTACTGCGGTGATAAACTCACCCTTTTCCAAAACCGTTTCGATCTCAGGGGTATCGCCCGGCAAGCGATGGAAGTCGGCGATTCGGATTGATCGGCGGCTACCATCGACCTTTACCGTCTCGATAACCGCATCGAGTGCGCGCATGGCAACGGCCATGTCACTGGGATGCGTGGCGATACAGCTATTACTCACACCCACCACGGCGTGCTGGCGACTGAAGCCGCCGATGGCGGAACAGCCACTTCCCGGCGAACGCTTGTTGCAGGGCTGTGCGGTGTCGTAGAAATATGGACATCGTGTTCGCTGCAAGAGGTTACCCGCGGTTGTTGCCCTGTTGCGAAGCTGGCCCGAAGCCCCTGCAAGCAAGGCGCGCGACAGGAGCCCATAATCACGTCGAACAATTGGATCGGCGGCAAGGTCGGTATTGCGAACCATCGCTCCTATGCGCAGGCCTCCCTCAGACGTCTTTTCTATTGTATCGAGCCCGAGACCATTCACATCGATCAGATGTGTCGGCGTCTCGATCTCCAGTTTCATCAAATCGAGGAGATTGGTGCCGCCTGCAATGAACTTTGCTTGCGAGTTCGAAAAGGCGGACCTGGTTGCAGCCTCGATAGATGAGGCCTTTTCGTAGGTGAAGGCTTTCATGCTTTTGTCCCCGCAACTTCGACGATAGCCTCGACAATGTTGGAATAGGCGCCGCAGCGACAGATGTTGCCGCTCATCCTCTCGCGAATTTCGCCCTCACTCACCGATGTCTGCGCGTTAAGATCCAGCGTGACATGGCTCGGAATGTTTGCCGCGATCTCCTCAAGCACCGCCACGGAGGAACAGATTTGTCCCGGCGTACAGTAGCCACACTGGAAGCCGTCAAACTTGACAAACGCCGCCTGCATCGGGTGCAGATTGCCGGGCTGTCCCAGGCCCTCGATCGTCGTCACGTCGTCACCATCATGCATCACGGCAAGCGAGAGGCACGAGTTGATGCGGCGTCCACCGACCAGTACGGTGCAGGCCCCGCATTGACCGTGATCGCAACCCTTCTTGGTTCCGGTCAGGTGAAGGTGTTCGCGCAGTGCGTCGAGAAGGGACGTGCGATTGTCAACATCGAGGTCTCGGACCTGTCCGTTGACCTTCAACGATACGCTTGACGTGTGTTTCATGATTTCTCCTCCTGACTGGGCTGCTGCTCCCCTGGTGACAGTGGTGGCAGCGACGGTCGCGGCCGAAGATATAAGTAAGTTTCGGCGTGAAAGTTCAAATATGCCGGTGCCTGGCATCGCCAGTTCCACTTCATCGATTGGAGAAATCAAAGGTTTCGCATCAAGGGGCGAGAACGCGGATCATTGAAAACTGACCCGTGAACGAATGAGCAGCAGAAGGAGTTCCCGATAGGCCTTGTTCATAGCGCGAAAGGACCGGCTAGGAGATCGAGGCTCCTTCCCGATTGTGGGGCGGGTCAGGACATCGGTTCTTGACACCAAATTCTGGAAGAGCGGTTTTAGCCGTCGTCCCGATCGAGCCGCATGCTCTCGCTTCCTAGGCGGTTCCCGTTAATCTCTGGCAATCGCACTGGCAGATCGAGACCCCTTGTGGAGCGATCTCGGCCCCATGGGTGACCCTCTTGCATTGCATGCGTCACCAATGTGCATATAAGGGCGTTTGGAGAGCTACTCACGCCTCAAGTGCCTCTACGTTATCAAGCACCCGCCGAAGCAAAGACACCAGTGTGTCCACCTCTTCCCGCGATAATCCCTTGGTCATGTCCCGGATTGCCCTGGCGCAAAAAGCGCGGCCAGCTGGCAACCGCGCAAGTGCCGCCTGCGTCAATGATACCAGACTGGACCGCTTGTCTCGCGGATCGGGCTCACGCTTGATCAAGTCATCCCGCTCCATCCGCGCCATGGGGCATCAGCTGCCAAGGACGAAACGGGAGAATGCCAGGGCATTGCGCGCATCCTCGTCCATTTTCGCGAGATCGGCGCCGCCGCTCAGATCGCGCCACACCTTGATGTCGGAGCCGATCGTGCCGCCGGTCTTGACGAAAGGCTCCATGACCACCGCGCCGGTGTAATTGATATCGCGCAGGGCGAGGCCAATTTCGTGCCAGGGCATCCTGCCCTTGCCCGGTACGCGGCGATTACTTTCTCCGGTATGGAAATGCCCCAGCAACGGGCCAGCCGTGCGGATGGCCTCGCCAAAGCTGTCTTCCTCGATATTCATGTGGAACGTATCCAGCATGACTTTCACGTTGTTCTTGCCGACATCCTTGACGAAAGCGACGCCTTCGGCAGCCGTATTGAGCACGTGGTTTTCAAAGCGGTTGAGGACTTCGATGCAAAGGTTGATGCCGAGGTCATTGGCGAAATCGGCAATGCCGTGAATACCTTCCACGCCGCGCGCATAATCGCCTGCCTTGTCGACCGGCTGCGAGTAGTCGATCGGCCAGTAGGAGTGCAGCGCGCCGCCAATCGTATGGATGTCGAGCTTGGCGACATTGGTAAGGGTGCGTTCAAAGAACGCCTTGCCAGCTGCGCGAACCGCGGCATCCTCTGACGACAGGTTTTTCGTTTTCGAAGGGCCGATACCGGCAGTAAGTATGATGCCGTTATCCTTCGCGCTCTGCCTGATGACGGCGAGTTCGGCGTCACTGTATTCATTGATGTGATGAGCGGCTACTTCGATGATATCGAAGCCGAGCTTGGCAACCTTCTCTATATAGGGGCCGAACTTGGCGCTCCACTCATGTTCCCAGTAAGAGTAATAGATGCCGTGTTTCATGGGGGTCTCTTTCGCTTTTCTGTTTTGCTTGACTTTGGGTGGGGAGGCGCAGCCCTTCGGGCCGTTTCACGACGCGGGAGTGCTTCCCGGATTTCCGATGCGAAGGTCCGGCTCCGTGCTTGTGGATGTGATGAAGCGGCCATTGGGGAGATCGTTTTCCTCTACCTTCCGGTTGATCTCCCCCTCGCCGAGACCGAAGCTCCGCCAGCGATCCCGCAGCCGCGCACGCAGATCGTCCTCGTCGACATCAACGAAGACAGTGAGATCGAAGATCGGCTTGAGGCGATCCCATGGCGACTGGCCGGCGAGGAGATAATTGCCCTCGCAGACGATGATATCGACGGATTGCGGGATCAGGCGGCCACCGGCGCGGGCGATCTCGATGGCGCGGTCAAAGACGGGGACGGCAACGACATCGTCCTGATTGGCCTTCAGGCGCTCAAGCATATGGCGCAGGCCGTGAACATCGAACGTATCGATGGCGCCCTTGAAGGGCCGGCGGTTCATCTCCTCAAGCACCGCATCGTCATAATGAAAGCCATCCATGGGGAACAGTGCGGCGGACACGCCTTCGCCCGCGTTCAACGCATCGACCACACGCTCGGCGATGGTTGATTTTCCCGATCCGGGGGCACCGGCAATCGCAACCATCACACGCCGGGCCTTTGACCCTTCCAGTCGCTGAAGAGCAAGGCCCACAATCTCGCGGGCATTATCGTCAATAGTGTTCAAGGTACTTGCCCCGATAATGAGTGCTTTCAGAAAATGCGGTACTGGTTTGCCTTGTCGCGCAGGAATGGCAGTCCCTTGTCGAGAACCTCATCGGCGCTGGGCGCAACCGGGCGCCAGGTTGAAATCGCGCCCGCCACCTCCTTGGGCATCGCGGCGAAGCTTTCGAGCGTCAGCACGCCCTTGAAGCCGATGGCTGCGAGCGCTGAGAACACTTCGTCCCACGCAACGTTTCCGCAGCCCGGCGTGCCGCGGTCGCTTTCCGACATATGCATGTATTTCAGATGGTTGCGGGCGGCGATGATGCCATTGGCAATGCCCTTTTCCTCCATATTCATATGGAACGTATCGAGATGGATGAAGACGTTGTCCGCACCGATGCGCTCCACCAGCGCCACCGCCTGTTCGGCGGAGTTGAGCAGATGGTTCTCGTAGCGGTTGACGGTCTCAATGCCGAATTGCAGGCCGTGTGTTTTTGCGTGGCCGGCAGCCCGCGAAAGCGCCCTTGTCAGGTTGTCATATTCACCCTGTGTCGGCGGAAATCCGGTTCGCTCATTGGTGCCGCCGTAGGTGACACCCGTCAGCGCTTCAGCCCCCATATCGGCGGCCTTGCCGAGCGCGGTGTTCAGATAGTCGATTGCCGCATCGGGACGTATGGACGGCCAGGCGGGCTCCGGCAGCACCAGCGAGCAGACGGCGCGCAATCCGTATTTCTCCAGCAGCGTGCGCGTGTGTTTTGCATCGACGGAGGGGATATCGATAAGCGGAATCTCGATGAAATCCTGACCGTAATCCGCAGCAGCGGCGATAGACCGTCTGGCGTTTTCGTGGTCCCATTTCAGAGACCACATCATTGCGTGAACACCGAAGCCTTTCACGTCATACCTTCTTTCTGAGAGATCCGAAGTAGCTGGAGAACAGGCCGCGCGCCGCCATGACGACAATCATCAGGACACCCCAAAGGGCCGTGGCGAGATGCTGGTTGGCGCCGAGAAGATTAAGGCCGGAGGACAGGAGCTGCAGGACGATGAGCGCGACAAAAACGGGAAGCACACGACCGAAACCGCCAAAGGGATTGATGCCGCCGAGAAAGGCCGCGAGCACCGTGATCAGCAGATAGGACTCTCCGTGGCCGACACGGACGGAATTGAAACGGGCAAGCATGATGATGCCGGCGACCGCGCACATCAGACCCGAGAGCGTGTAGACGAGCACCTGGATCTTGCGCGTGTTGAGGCCGGAATAACGCGCGGCTTCGATATTTGAGCCGATCATCAACAGCCCGAAGCCGAGCTTCGTGCGCGTCAGCAGCACATGCCAGAGCGCCACGCCGACGACGAAAATCAGAAGCGGGATCGGCAGACCGAGAAGCGTGCCATGGCCAAGCGGCGCCATGTAGGCGGGAAACCCTGACACGTCACCGCCGCGCGTCAGAAATTCGCCGAGGCCGCGCAGGAAAATCATCATCGACAGCGTCACCAGAATGGGATGCGCGCGGGTATAAGCGATCGCCGCACCCGTCATGGCACCGGCAGCCCCGCCGGTGACAAATGCAGCAAGGCAGGCGAAGAGAAAGGCGCTCGGCGGTGCATCTACGCCGCCATGGGCCTGGAGTACCCAGGCTGCGGCAAGTCCTGAGAGATTGGCCGCGAAGGTGACGGACAGATTGATCCCCCCCGTCAGCAGTGGCAGCAGCATCGCCAGCGTGAGAAGGCCGAGTTCCGGCAGCTGGAAGGCCACCGAACCGAATGTCGCAAGCGAGAGGAAGTTATCCGCGAACGTTCCGAAGATGAGCATGACTGCGATGAAGGCAATCACCGGTCCAGCCATATCGGCACCGAAAATGGCGTTGAATTTCCTGACAAGGCTGCTCATCACTGGGCGCTCCCCTTTCTCGTGGACGTGCGAAGCGCACTCGGCAAAAGCTTGTCGAACCGGGTGGAAGAGAGGGTGATCGCGATCAGAATGATGGCACCGACGATCATCTTGAAGGCAAAGGGTGACACGCCCATGAGGTTAAGACCGTTCTGGGTGATCGACACCATGAGAACGCCGAGCACGCAGCCGATGACAGAGCCTTTGCCGCCGCCAAGCCGCGCACCGCCGAGGACCGTTGCTGCAAGAACATCCAGCTCGCGGCCATAAAGCGCGTTGGGCACCACTTCCTGCGCATAATGCGCCTGCATAAGACCCGCAATGCCCGCCATCAGGCCGAGCCAGCCGAACGAAATGTAATGCATCGCGCCGATATTGATGCCGAAGCGGCGAGCACCTTCCGGGTTGTCGCCGAAGGCGTAAAGTTTGCGCCCAACAGTGGTGCGCGAAATCATGAACCAGGTTGCAATACAGCAGAGGATCATGACCACGACCGGCAGCGTCAGCTCTACCCATGAACCATCAGGCATTTCATGTTCGTAAAATACCACACGCGTGGACAGCCATTCCGGCAGGTCGTAGATCGACACACCCTTGGTGAAGAACATCAGCAACCCGAAGAAGATGTTGAAGGTGGAGATCGTCGCGACGATTGAAATGATGTTGAGCCGCCAGACGAGGAAAGCGTTGACGAAACCGAGACTAAGGCCTACCGCGCCGGCAATGATGAAACCTTCCGCCCAGTTGCCGCCGCCGAGCGCATTGAGCGCCAGCACCGTCACATATTGGACGACGGAAGCGGCGACCGCGAAGGAAATGTCGATACCGCCCGAGATCAGCACCACAAGCAGGCCGACCGCAAAGATGATGTTGACCGCAGAGACATTCAGTACATCGAAGGCGTTTGAGATGGTGAGGAACCGGTCGGTGGCGAAGGACAGTCCCGTGCAAAGCAGCACCATGACCACAAGCAGCGTAAATTCGGTCGTATGTCCGAGGATGAGCCTACGCATAGATGGCGGCCTCCAGTTCAGTCAACGACAGGCGTCGCGGATCATAGGTGGCGTGAAACCGGCCTTCGACCATGTGGATGACCCTGTCTGTATTGAAATAAACTTCCGGCGGCTCGTCGGAGATCACGATGATCGAGAGACCTTCTGCGGCGAGCTTGCGGACGATTTCGAAGATGCCGGCGCGGGCGCCGACATCGACCCCCACGGTCGGCGCGTCGAGAATGAGGATTTTCGGCCCGATCGCCAGCCACTTGGCGATCGCCACACGCTGCTGGTTGCCGCCCGAAAGCGTTCGGATCGGGTCTTCGGGCAGGCCGATCTTCACCCCGAGCGCAGAAATCCAGCGGGAAACGACATCCGCCTTTTTCGACGGTGAGATCAGGCCGCCGCGCAGCAGCCGGTCGAGCGAGGCCATGACCAGATTGTCGGCAATGGATTGCGGCTGGTTGAGACCAAGCGAAAGCCGGTCCTCGGAAAGATAGGCTACGCCTGCCCGGATCGCATCGCGGTTGGAATGAAAATCCACCTTCTTTCCATCGATGAGGATTTCACCCGATTGCGGCCGATGCATGCCGAACAGCGTCAAAGCCAGTTCCGTGCGGCCGGCTCCCAGTAGGCCCGTTATGCCAAGCGTTTCGCCCCGCCGCAGATCGAACGAAACATCCTCGAACTCGCCGGCACGGCTCAGCCCGCGCACCGAGAGAACGACGGGTTTGTCATCGTGATCGGCGGCAATGACGGCACTGTCGAAATTGCGGCCGGTCATCAGCTCGGTCACCCGTGACTGGGTCATGCCTTCAACGGGAAAGACACCGACAAGCGAGCCATCCCGCAAAACGGTTATGCGGTCTGAAATCTCAAGCACTTCCGCAAGGCGGTGCGAGACGAAGACAACCGCGACACCCGAGGCCGACAGGTTGCGGACGATGTCGATCAGGTAATCCGTTTCCGACTGCGTGAGCGACGCGGTCGGTTCGTCCATGAAAACGAGCCGTGCCTCACCGACCAGCGCGCGGGCAATCGCCACGATCTGACGCTGGGCGATGGGCAGTTCCTTGAGCGGCCTGTCGAGATCGATCTCGACGCCGAGCCGGGCCAACGCCTTTTCGGCAGCCTGCTCGATGGCGCGCTTGTCGACCAGCCCGTATTTTGCATTCACCGCGTACTGGAAGCCGATATTTTCAGCCACCGTCATTTCATCGAACAGCGCCAGATCCTGCCAGATCACCTGAATGCCAAGCGATTGCGCAAGCGTTGGGGTCATTGCGGCTATCGGCTTGCCGTCGAAATAGAGTTCAGCATCACTTTGGGGCGTGTAAACGCCCGTTATGACCTTGATCAGCGTGCTCTTGCCGCAGCCGTTTTCGCCGGCAAGGCAATGCACTTCACCCGGGTTGACCTCGAAAGAAACACCCTTCAGCGCGCGAACACCGCCGAAGGTGACTTTGACATTTTTGAGGGACAGGAGCGGTTCTGCGCTCATGATAACGTAAATCTCCTTCGCCGCGGCAGCATTGCAGACGGGGCGCTCGGCATGTTTTCCAGATGAGGCGTCGCGCGAGTATGAAACCTCGCGCGACGCCCTGGCCTTGGGGAGGATCAGAGGCCCATGGAAACGAGCTTGTCGATGCTTTCCTTGTCGATCTTCAGAAGCTGATCGACGACGATGGTGTTGCCCTCGGGATTGATGGTGCCGAGACCTTCGATATTGTCGCCGGCCTTGGGTGTCTCACCCTTGGCGATGCGATCCGCGAGCGTGATGAAGACCTCACCGGCCTGCTTCGGGTTCCACATGAAGCCGCCCGTCAGCGCCCCCGACTTGATGAGCTTGGCGCCCTGCCCCGGCGAGAACGGGCCGATGACGAAGACCTTGCCATCCTTGCGCCGCTCTTCAACCGCACGCCCGGCTCCGATCGGTCCCTGCGAGCCGAAGGCGAGGAAACCGCTCAGGTCAGCATTGGCGGACATAAGGTCAAGCGCCGTCGAGCGGCTCTTGTCGAGGTCCTCCGCCACGCCGTAGCGATCGCCGACGAGCTTCATGTCAGGGTAGTTCGCCTTGATATAGGCGATGGCGGCATCGGCCCAGGCATTGTGAAGCGGAACGGTGAGAGAACCGACGAACACGGCATAGGAGCCCTTGCCGCCCATCTTCTCCGCCAGCAGCTTGCCATGCGCTTCACCAAAACCCTTGGCGGAGGCGAGTTCGAAATCCCAGTCGGCACCGAGCTGCTTGGGCGATTCGTGGGTAATGACCTTGATACCGGCGGCCTGGGCTTTTTTCAGCACCGGCTCCAGCACCTTGGCATCATTCGGCACGACGCCGATGAAATCGACCTTCTGGGCGATCAGGTCCTCGATGGCGCGGACCTGCAGGGCGGGATCGGCGCTAGTCGGGCCGACCATGAAACCGTCAACGCCGAGCTTCTTGCTCTGCTCCTTGATCCCGGCCTCCATGGCGTTGAACCACGGAATGCCGCCGATCTTGACGACGACGCCCACCTTCGGCCCTTCGGCAAAGGCTGCGGACGAGAGCAGCGCGAGCGACAGACCAACCGCTGCAGCAATAATTTTCTTCATGATGTTCCTCCTCAAAAAACAGGCAAACGAAACCCGCCGCAGCCATTTTTCATCTGGCGCGTTCAAAATTTCTCATCTCGCTTATTCGAGACTCTCCCTTGCCACTCCCACAGCAACCATCTTGCACAATCGATATTGCCAACTTGCACAATCGATGGTGCAATAACCATATCATGAAGCTCCCTTCCGTCAAGGGGACGCCTACTCTAATAATTAGAATCAGTTGGGGAGATCACAATGACGGGCATGAGTTCCAAGAAGGCCACTATATACGACTTGTCGATATTGTCCGGCGCATCAGCGTCGACGGTCAGCGCCGTCCTGAATGGATCATGGCGAAAAAGGCGGATTTCCGAGGAAACGGCCAACAAAATTCTATCGCTCGCCAAGACGCACCGCTACACCGCCAACCTGCAGGCGAGAGGTTTGAGGAGCTCGAAATCCGGACTTATTGGCCTACTGGTCCCGATTTATGACAACCGGTTCTTTTCCTCGATGGCACAAACATTCGAGGGACAGGCACGCAAGCGCGGCCTTTCGCCGATGGTTGTATCGGGGCGGCGCGATCCTGAAGAAGAACGCCGCACGGTGGAGACCCTGATCGCCTATTCGATCGATGCACTCTTCATCGCGGGCGCGACCGATCCCGACGGCGTGCACCAGGTCTGCGCCCGCGCAGCACTGCCGCATGTCAATATTGACCTTCCCGGCAAATTTGTACCCTCGGTCATTTCCGACAACAGACATGGTGCGGAAATATTGACATCGGCAATCCTTGCCCATGCGGAAAAACACGGACCTCTCGGCCCTGACGACGTCATCCTGTTCGGCGGTCATGACGACCACGCCAGCCGCGCCCGTATAGATGGCTTCCACGCCACCAAGGCCGCCTATTTCGGGGTCGATAACGGGGACGATATCGAAATCACCGGCTATTCACCACGCATGACGGAACTCGCTTTCGAACGTTTCTTTGAACGCAAAGGCCGCCTGCCCCGCTGCTTCTTCGTCAATTCATCGATCAATTTCGAAGGATTGCTGCGCTTCATGGGGCGCCATGACGGCGAGGCGTTTGGCGATATCGTTGTCGGCTGTTTTGACTACGACCCCTTCGCATCGTTCCTTCCGTTCCCGGTCTACATGATCAAGCCCGATATAGCGCAAATGCTCAACAAGGGGTTCGAACTTCTGGCAGAGAACCGGACCGAACCCGAAGTCACCATTATCGAACCGACGCTCATTTCGCCGCGAACCGCTCTCGAAGGTCCGCTCGACGACATATGGGACCCCCTGGCATTGCGCCGCATGGCGCGATGAACATGCGTAATGCCACGTGACCTCAACGGTCGGCGCGTCGCGATAGATTTCAATCGGCTGGAGCACTGGAGCGCCATGGCTGACGAATGCACCCTCGGCGACCGCCTGGTGATCGGCGCAAGATGGACGTCGAGGCTGTTTTCATCCACGAGTATCTCCTTTCGCCCCGCAGATCAGTCGGCAACCTCTCGTAAACTCGACAAGATGACCGCCGCTTTCGCATACGGAATCCGACCTGCCGAAAGCCCGACGAAACCGCAGTTCGCTTCAGCGGTCTGGCTTTTCCGGGTGCATTCCACGTCCATACATTCACCGGCGCTGTGGTCTGGGTGTTCCTGATTTCGCTGGCAGAATGTACCTTTGGTCATATCGACTACTATTCTGTCCGGCAGAAAACCATGTTCATCAAGGAGATCTGCATAGGCATCGGTGCGGCGTTGACTGTCGGGCTCATGCGCTGGGTATCGTTTTCGTTCAGCGCCATATTCGTCGCTGTGATCGGCATTCTCTTGACCCTGACATGGTGGCTCCTGATGCGGCGCGAGTTGCGCGCGTTCGACTAGAGGGATGCATATGCATCTGAACCGCAGAAGGAACGTCGAATGAAGTTGGCTACATAATGATCTATGTCGCGGACGAGCCGGTCACGATCGAAATTTATGGAGACGCTTCCAACGATCCGTCTGGCAATTCGATATCGGTTTCCAGTCGCGCTTTCCGATTGATGGATTGATCGATAGAGGCCCGAGCTAATCTTGCCTGCCCTTCGGCCGCATTGACGGTCACGTTCACAAGCTCTGATTCGCAGGCGACCGCGCGCGGCGGGCAGAATTTGATGTTTCAAGTGGCATTTTCGAATACATCTGCCTCACTCTGGGTCGTGAAGGTGAACGTCACCAGTTCGCTGTCATCGTCCTGCCGGAGACCCATGGCAGTTACAATCAAACGCGCGATCTCGTCCTGTGCTTCACTTCCCGAGCGGTACGACCCCACCGCCTTCTCGATGGCGGGGCCGAAAACCTCGCTGATTACACCGAGGCGCATATTGTATTTCATGATGATGTCGCGGTCCTCGATGATCGCTGCCTGTTCGGCCTTTGGGATGCCGGCGTTCTCCATGGCGGTTATCGTTGCGTTCGTCGCGAGCTTGATCGGACCTTCTTCCAGCCAGCGATCAACCATCTGATGGAACTGGCGCATCCGCTCGGCAGGAATTGTTCTCTGTACAGTGATCGACATCCGGATTCCTTTGTCAGCTCTCATGCGAATACACTTTTTGCTTCGCTTCAGCTGCGACGCGAGGCGCTACCCTGATAGTCAAAACACGTCGGGAATTCCAGATGGAGTCCACGCAGAACCGGTTCGTCAGACGGTCGCATCGGGTAAAGCAATCGAGGAGCGTGAAGATGCCTCGCTCTACAAGGAAAACTTCAGGCCTTTCTTCCTACCGCACTCCCACGAGGAAGCTCCGTGAGCTGTTCCTAAACTCAAGACCTGCGTTGATCGTCCTTGAATGCGCCATGGTCTTCGAAGACCCCAATGGCTCCACGCTGTTGCAAGACGTACTGACTTTCAGCAAGTATTTCGCGATACCTCTGGACCTTTGCGGCGCCCATCCTGCGCAAATCGACCCTTGATGGAGGTGCTGACTGGACTGGAAAAACGGCTTCGTTTTCCAGAAGGTCCAGCAGAAGATTACGCATGACCGCGTTTTCCTCTCGCAGCTCCGCCAGTTCGATAACCTTTCCGCTCGATTCAAACCGCCTTGCGATCGCTTTGTCGATTTCGCGTTCGACAAGGAGAGCCTTGGCGGCGAAATACCGACAGGCAAAGAATGTTACCGCGAGCGCGCACAACGCGAAAATAACGTAGATCATTCCGACCTCCAGGTTACCCCTGAAATCGATACTCTGCCGCCGGTTTTCAATACGGATTCGGGCCACTCGACTGAAAAATCACATGCTCCTGAAACCCGCAACTTGTGAATTGCGAAGACGGCCTCACTCCGAGATTGCAACCCTCGGGCGCTCCGCCGTCAGACGCTTCGTGATCTCGTCACCATGAAAGGTAGGTCGCTTTTCTCACAGGATATGCGAAAGGCTCACCATTCTCAAAAACGAAACCCTTGCGATACATGCAACTGCGCACGTGGGCGGAGCCATAGGCACCTGCATAGAAACCCACGTCGCCATATGATGGGTAACGTTCGAAACTGCATCTGTCGAGGGCTGCCTGATAGGCCATCTCCAGTACATGGTTACCCGTCACCGGAACGGTACCGTAAAGATGCAATTGGGTCCGCGCTTCCGCCGCTGCCGCCGTAAAGGTAACGCTTAGAACCACGCTTAAAGCCAGCTTGAGTCTCATGACGCGCCTCCAGAGAAATTATTGTGACGAGCAACGGGGATTTTGCCCTGTTTGTTCCCTCAATCAGAAGTTTCTCCCACATTGTGCTGGCGCGGCTTCCATTATGTCCCGGCCGGAAGTCTATGCCACCTTCCATTCCGCGAAGGTCGACCCAGGCCCGCGGCCACGATTAATGCTGCGTGATAACAACAGAACGTTCCGTAACGTTGGAGGGACAGCCTCTCGAAATCGCTGGAGGCACCATGTTTGGTGCGATTGCCTAGCGAAGGAACCCATCCCGATCGAACTCTCCCCATCCACGAAGGTCGGCCGCACCTTCGTCGACCTTTTGACCCGCCTTTTCTCCCGGTTTCATCTTCTTTTTGAGCGATCGAGCCAGCCGCCTCTGATAGGCGGCTTTCTGTCGTTTCTCTGCCTTCGCCTCAGCGTCCTCCACCCGCCACTCTTCCACGACCCCGCGATCGAGAAGGTCCTCAACCACCTTCGGATCGAAGACATGGAAGGTGATGCGCCGGGCACGGCCGTTCAGCCGCACGGTTCTCGTCCCGGCGCTCTTGAGACGCCCATCCGCGAGCCAGCGATGTCGCTCGCTCGTCTTGATGGCGAGGATGTCCTGTATCTCGCGCGGGATCACCGGAAGAGTTTCGGCTTCCATCATCACGCCGGCCACGGTCCTCGCAGCGGCGTCGAAGGCGTTTTTGTCGCGGGCTGGCATCGCGAGCGTGATCTCGTTGCCCTCCAGGCTGATCGCTTTCTTCAAAGCCGCAGGCAGTCGGGCCTGCATTTCCTGCAGAATGCCTTTCGCTCGCACGGACGATCCCAGCGTCACCGCAGGCGACAACATCCACGTCCTGATCAGTTCGATATCGCTCTTCTCGAGTTTCCGCATCTCTCCTAGATAGTGCCGATCTCCTCTCGTTCAACGAGGTGAACTGTTCGGCGACCGCAGATCCGAACCAGCCTACGATTATCGGAAACGTCCTGCTTAGCGGGGGTATGGCTCTGCGGCCATCGCGATATCAGCGATGATTTGCCCTGTTGTCATAAAGAAGCGCAGCGGCCTCGACCTTATCGCCATTAGCTACTGCCCATGAGCACAGGGCCTCAAACGGTTGCCGCAGAGAATGGCCCAGAGGGGTGATCGCGTATTCTACACCCACCGGCTGGGTCGGCAGGACGGTCCTCGTCACAAGACCGTTCCGCTCAAGCCTCTTTAGAGCATCGGCCAAGGCCTTGTGGGTGATACCGTCGAGACGGCGCTTGATCTCGTTGAAGCGCGAGGGCCTGGGACAAATCACCGTCAGGATCAGGATTGTCCATTTGTCCGCGATCTTGTCGAGCACGGGGCGAACCTGCGCCATGTCTCTAAGGGCGCACTGAGAAAGTGCTTCAAGGTCAGTATACTCGTCCATATCTAGGCTACTTAAGGTGCGTAATTGATACCAGATATCTAATGTATATCATGCAGCGACCATCAATTGAAAGGACTTACGATGGCTCGGATGAGTAACAAGGTTGCCCTGATTGTCGGGGGCGCCAAGGGTATCGGCTTGGCAATTGCAGAGCGGCTTTCGGCCGAAGGAGCGATGGTCTTCATCACCAGTCGCCGAAGCGAAGATGCCAAAAGGGCGGCAACTGCCATCGGTCATGGTGCGGTCGGCATTGTCGCCGATGCCGCGCTCCCCGAAGATATGCGGGAGGCGGTCGAAAAAGTGAGAAGGGAACACGGCCGTATCGACGCGCTGGTCTTGAACGCCGGTCTTTCCGAGCCCGCCCAGATCACGGAGATAACGCCTGAACACTTTGACCGCCACTTCGACGTTAACGTTCGAGGAATGGTCTTCGGCTTCCAGGCGGCTCTGCCGGCGATGAGGGACGGCGGCTCAGTCGTCCTCGTCGGATCAATTGCAGACAGCGGCGGCTATGCTTCCTATGGCACATATGCTGCGACCAAGGCAGCCGTGCGTTCCTATGCACGAACCTGGACTGCAGAACTGGTATCCAAGGGTATACGCGTTAACGTCGTCGCACCGGGCCCAACCGATACGGAAATGATGGCTGCGGTTCAGCCAGACATGCGCGCGGCCATTGTCGCTCCGATCCCGATGGGACGGATGGCGCAACCCGCCGAGGTGGCTGCAGCTGCCTTGTTCCTGTTAAGCGATGAGGCGAGTTACATCGCCGGTGCCGAACTGTGCATCGATGGCGGCTTGCGGCAGGTCTGAGCCAGAATTCGAAACGCTGTACCCGATCTGGAATGACCGGGTACAGCAAACGCTCGACAGAGAAGCGACGGATCGCAATTTCGCTGATTACAGGCCCGCCTCAGCCATCCATAGCGCTGCGTCTGCACCTGCCGGTATGCGCAGTGGCGCAGACGGATCGGTGGCAGCCTTCCAGATCGCTTCCGCGACATCGCGCGCGTGGGTCACAGGGCCCTTGTCGTCCTGAACATTCCTGACGAACTGGTGCAAAAGAGGCGCATAGTCCGCATCGTCCATGCCGCGCAGGTGTGGGCGGGCACTGGCGCCAAAACTCGTTTCCGGCGAACGTCCGGGCAAAACGATGTGGACGCGAACGCCGAAGGGCTCCATTTCAATCGCAAGGGACTCGCTGAGCGCATTCACTGCGGCCTTGCTGGCGCGATAAACCCCGATGACCGGTAGCGGTTTCAGTGTGACCGAGGACGTAACGTTGATAATGACGCCAGCCCGGCGACGACGCATTTGCGGGCCGAGGGCCTGGATCATCGCCAGAGTGCCTATCGTGTTCGTCTGAAAGAGTGCCTGTGCGGTCTGGGATGCAGTCAGTTCGACAGGAGATGGTGCTCCGAACCCGGCGTTATTGACGAGAACATCGATCTGACCCGTTGCCTTCACAAGCTGTGAGATGCTGTCCGGGACGGTGACATCGAGTGCTAGAACACGCAGACGCCGCGACGCTGGGAGTAAGCTTTCGTCGGGCGTTCTCATCGTGGCGATCACGTCCCAGCCTTTTTCAAGGAACAGTTTTGCAGTTTCCAGGCCAAAGCCCGAGGAACAACCGGTTATCAGAATTGCGGGCATTATTTTCTCCATAAGTGGCTGTGTCATTATGGTAGCGACCCGAAGGGAGACTTTATATGTTCCAGGCTCCTCATTTCTTTAGTAATAGTCCTGGATATGACAACAGACCCGCTCACCGAGATCGTCACACTCCTGCAACCCGCCGCCCGGGCTTCGAAACTGGTGGAGTGCGCCGGTGCATGGCGTATACGTCGTGACGGCACAGGCGAGCCGTTTTATTGTGCCATCCTGGAAGGGCAATGCCGGGTCACTTTCGGTGGCCGACAAACGTTTATCCTGCAGGCCGGAGACTTCATTCTCGCGCCTGCCATGCGCGATCTCGTCAATGAAAGCTCCAACGCCACAGCCGACTTGCCGGCAACGGTCCCGACAAAGATCAATGAGGGACATTTTCGTGTGGGACCACATGACGGCCCACCCGCGCTACGAATGCGTATCGGACATTGCAGCTTCGGCACGCCGGATGCGGCCCTGCTCGTTTCTTTGTTGCCGGACGTGATTCTGGTTCGCGACAAACCCCGGCTTGCGACGTTGATGCAGTTGATCGACGAGGAGACGCAGGAACGGCGCGCAGCGCGCGAACCGGTTCTGGAACGACTTATCGAGGTGCTGTTGATCGAGGCACTACGGTCCTCAACCGACACCAATTCTGCACAGGGCCTCGGCAGAGGGCTTGGTGATGAGCGCCTTTCGGCGGCACTTCGGGCTATGCATGACCGTCCCGGCCATCCCTGGACCGTCGTTGATCTCGCTAAAGAGGCGGCGCTCTCCCGTTCGGCATTTTTTGCGCGCTTCAACCGAATAGTCGGGGTTGCGCCGATGGAATACCTGCTGACATGGCGTATGGCATTGGCAAGGCAGTTCTTGCGGAGTGGTGATCTCGCAATCGACGATGTAGCCGAGCGGGTGGGATATGGATCAGCAAGTACGTTCAGCGTGGCTTTTGCCCGACGCACCGGCATCCCTCCTGCTCGATACGCCCGTATGGCCGCACAGAACGGCGAGGCAGGAAACAACCGATTGCTACGGCCACTGACAGAATTATAACAATGCAGTTGGCCTATCGACAATACGCCCGACCAGCGCTTTCAAACTGGCGCAGCGATTCCAACGATGATCGACTAAACTCTGGACTCCGGTGGCTGACATCCGCCGAGTTCTTCGCTCAGACAATCAACCCGCGACGTGACGTGATGAGGTGCTGCGATAATGGATCCGCACCTCAACCCGCCGTTACCGTCCAGAATACAGCAACCCAAACCGCTGGAGCGAACTCAAAACTGGACAAAGTCTGGGGACAGGGTCAAAGGTCATGGAGGTTAAGAGATCGACACGCAACAGAAACACAAAAAGCTCCTCGACGCTGACGCGGAGGAGCTTTGTTAAGACGAGAATTTTGCCTTCTTGATCGTAGCTGTTTAGCGCGCTGGATCGTAGTTTTTTTGGCTATTGTGGGATACTGTAGCGTAGGGTTTTGGTTGCGGGGGCAGGATTTGAACCTGCGGCCTTCAGGTTATGAGCCTGACGAGCTACCGGGCTGCTCCACCCCGCGTCCAGCGCATTCGGC
>NZ_FNBB01000016.1 GCF_900102105.1 Agrobacterium pusense | reverse complement strand
GATTTATTTAGAACGAAAGACTTCGTCGCCAGCAGCGCCGCCGCCCTCGTTCAGTGAGCGGACTTATAAGAGAACCCCACCGAACAAGTCAACAGCCGAAAATGCGAATTCTAAAAAAATCAGTCAAGCTATTGATAATAAAAGGTAGTTTCCAATTTATCGTATTAATTACCAACGATTAATGATTCCAGCACGACTTTGCAGGAAGCATAGCATGCCTCGCCTATATGGGGTTTCATGTTCGCAATAAGAGGAGTTTAAGCCTTACGATCAATCCGCGGACGGGCTGAAGCGGGCGACAAGAGCGTGCGCATTTCCGGGATAGGTGAACCGCACATAGGTGACGGCGCCGGAATTGCTCCATGTCCGGCGCTCCACGACGAGGCAGGCCTGCTTTTCAGATATGGCCAGCAGGCGCGCAATCTCTTTCGACGGCGTTTCGGCACTGATGCGGTGTTCGGCATTGCTCCACGGAACATGGCCGAGCAGCCACGGGCCGGGCGCGACGCCGCCGAAATCGGCTTCTGCAGCCTCCGGCACCGTTACGAGGTTGACAAGGCGCTGCTCGATACAGAATTCCCGCTCGCCCGCGAAGTGAAGACAGACAATATCCAGCAGCGGCGCGCCAGCTGCCATGTCAAGCCGTGTACGGTCGTCTTTCGTTGCCGTACGCTGCGTGCACTTCAGAACCTTGAAACCGTAATCAAGACCGAGGGATTCAACCTCGGCCCTGATGTCGTGAATTTCGAGAACTGCCGACTGGATCTGCGGTTGACGAACGAAACTGCCGGATTTCTTGCGTCGCTCGATCAAACCCGCCTTGGCGAGCTGACTCATGACCTTGTTCACTGTCATGCGCGAGCAGTCATAATGGGTGGCAAGATCGACCTCGAACGGCAGCCTGTAACCGGGCGGCCATTCCCCCGAGACGATCCGCCCCTCTATATCGCTGAGGATCGTCTGATGCAGGGTCTGTCCGGCCGATGCCTTTGTCACGTCCGTGATACCTTTCCGCACGGGCTCTTTCTCGTTCTCGCCGAGCCCATATCAGCTATTAAGAAGTTCGGCCATGACCTGGTTGAAACGATCCGATATTTCCCGGCGCCGGATATGCTGACCCGCCTGCACCTGTTTTTCGCCACGGACCCAAACGGTATCGACACGGACATTGCCTGCAAATAACCATTGGTCGAGGATCTTTGACGCGGGAAGATAGGGCACGGCCGAAATATCGAGCGCGACAAGATCGGCGCTTTTTCCCTTTTCGATTCTACTTTCTGACATGAGTGCCCCGCCACCGCCTTCCAGCGCCGCCTGGAAAAGTTTTTCCCCGGTGGAACTGCCCGCATCGGCAATGACATTACGCGCGCGCCGAGACAGACGTTGGGAATATTCCAGCGTGCGCAGCTCTTCAGAAACCGAGATGAGAATATTGGAGTCGGATCCGACACCGAAATGTCCGTCTTCCGCGAGAAAATCCGGAGCGGAAAAGACACCGTCGCCGAGATTGGCCTCCGTGACAGGGCAGAGGCCCGCAACCGCGCCGCTCCGTGCCATACGGCGTATCTCCGCTTGCGTCATATGCGTGGCGTGTATGAGGCACCAGCGCTTATCGACCGGCGCGTTCCCGAGAAGCCATTCCACTGGCCGCGCACCGGAAAAAGCGAGGGAGTCCTCGACCTCTTTGATCTGTTCCGCCACGTGAATATGGATCGGCCCGTCTTTTGCGAGCGGCACGATGGCCGCAAGCTCATCACCGGTCACAGCGCGCAGGCTGTGCGGCGCGATGCCAAGCGCCGCACCCGGAAGGGATTTGACGACAGCCTGTGCGCCCTGCATCAGCTTTTCGTAACTGTCAATCGAATGGATGAAACGTTTCTGCCCGTCGATTGGCGGCTGACCGCCGAAACCGGAATGCGCGTAAAAGACCGGCAGCAATGTCAGGCCTATGCCCGTTTGGGCGGCGGCAGCGCCGATACGCTCCGCCATTTCGGCGATATTTCCGTAATGTGAACCGTCCCTGTCATTGTGCAGGTAATGGAATTCTCCGACCCTGCCGAAACCGGCCTCCAGCATTTCCATATAAAGCTGTGCAGCAACGGCCTCGACATGGTCAGGCGTCATGGAGAGGGCGAATTTATACATGACCGTGCGCCAGCTCCAGAAACTGTCGTCGGCAGGCCCGCGGATTTCGGCAAGTCCAGCCATGGCCCTCTGGAAGGCGTGGCTGTGAAGATTGGGCATGGCCGAAACGATGACGGCATGGCGTTCATCCTGCCGCTCGGGAGAAACACCGCTTTCGACCGATGAAACAACCCCGCCATTACAGACGATACGGACATCCTGCGCCCACCCGCCGCTGAGAAGTGCCGCACCTGCGTGAATTGCCGTCATACCACCCTCTCCTCTTGTTACGACATCGGGCAAGGCCATTTCGGACAGAAAATGCGGCTTGCCAAGCCGATTATTATGTATATACATTTACGCCATAAAGGAAAGGCGAAAAGCAATGCCCGGGAACAAATCTGCAAAGGGAGCGGCGATGGGAAACGCAACGGCCTTGTGGCGTAATGCCCGGCTGGCCACCTTCGATCCATTGAGGGAAGGCATCGGCGCAGTCGAAAAAGGCGTGATCGCCGTCAGCAGCGGTCGCATCGCATTTGCTGGCCCGGAGAGCGATCTGCCCGCTTATCTCGCCGCCGCGGAGGAAATCACCGATTGCGACGGGCGCTGGATCACTCCCGCTCTGATAGATTGCCACACCCATCTGGTCTTTGGCGGCAACCGCGCCATGGAATTCGAAATGCGGCTGAATGGCGCGACTTATGAAGAGATCGCCAAGGCGGGTGGCGGCATCGTGTCCTCCGTGCGCAGCACGCGCGCGGTTTCAGAGGATGTCTTGATGGCGCAAGCGCTGCCCCGTCTCGATACGCTTCTTTCCGAGGGCGTCTCGACGATCGAAATCAAATCCGGTTACGGCCTCGATATAGATACCGAACTGAAAATGCTGCGTGTTGCCCGCAGGCTGGAGACGCTGCGGCCGGTGCGGATCGTCACCAGCTATCTGGCCGCCCATGCAACACCCGCTGAATATAAGGGTAGGAATGGTGACTATATCACCGATGTCGTTTTGCCCGGGCTGGAAAAGGCACAGGCCGAAGGGCTGGTCGATGCGGTGGACGGCTTCTGCGAAGGCATCGCATTCTCCGTCGAAGAAATCGCACGCGTTTTTGAAAAGGCGCGGCAGCTTGGTCTGCCAGTCAAGCTGCATGCCGAGCAGCTTTCCAACCTGGGTGGCGCAGCGCTTGCCGCCTCCTGCGGCGGGCTTTCCGCCGATCATCTGGAATATCTGGATGAATCAGGCGCCAGGGCACTGGCCAAGGCGGGAACCGTGGCCGTACTCTTGCCTGGCGCCTTTTATGCGCTTCGTGAAAAACAGGCTCCGCCGATGCAGGCATTGCGCGATGCAGGCGCGACAATCGCCCTCGCCACCGACTGCAATCCAGGCACCTCACCGCTCACTTCCCTGCTTTTGACCATGAACATGGGTGCAACGCTTTTCCGCATGACCGTGGAGGAATGCCTGGCAGCGACAACGCGCAATGCCGCCAAGGCGCTTGGCCTGCTTGCGGAAACCGGCACGCTGGAGGCCGGGAAATCCGCTGATCTTGCAATCTGGGATATCGAACGCCCGGCCGAGCTTGTCTATCGCATCGGTTTCAATCCGCTCCATGCCCGCATATTCAAGGGACAGAAGGTTTCTCCATGACCATGACGATCATTACGCTTCACCCCGGCAACGTGGCCCTGGCCGATCTGGCCGGCATCTACTGGAACAACGGCTCCGCGAAGCTGGACCGCTCGTTCGACGCCCGCATTGAAAAGGCGGCTGCCCGCATTGCCGAGATTGCCGCGGGTAATGCCCCCGTCTATGGCATCAATACCGGTTTCGGAAAACTTGCCTCCATCAAGATCGATGCAGCCGACGTGGCAACGCTGCAGCGCAATCTCATCCTTTCGCATTGCTGCGGTGTAGGCGCGCCCCTTCCTGAAAATGTGGTTCGGCTGATCATGGCGCTGAAGCTGATTTCGCTTGGCCGCGGCGCTTCCGGCGTGCGGCTGGAACTGGTGCGGCTGATCGAGGCCATGCTGGAACAGGGCGTTATTCCCGTCATTCCCGAAAAGGGTTCCGTGGGCGCTTCCGGCGATCTCGCGCCGCTTGCCCATATGGCGGCGGTGATGATGGGCGAGGGCGAGGCTTTTTATCAGGGCGCTCTGCTGCCCGCCGGCCAGGCGCTGACGAAAGCCGGGCTGACGCCGGTGGTTCTCGCCGCCAAGGAAGGGCTTGCCCTGATCAATGGCACGCAAACCTCCACCGCACTGGCGCTTGCCGGGCTTTTTCGCGCCCATCGCGCCGCGCAGGCTGCGCTGATTACCGGCGCACTTTCCACGGACGCCGCCATGGGGTCTTCCGCTCCATTTCACCCGGATATTCACAGCCTGCGGGGCCACAAGGGGCAGATCGACGCGGGATCTGCGCTTCGCAGGCTGCTCGACGGCTCCGAAATCCGCATCAGCCACATCGAAGGCGATGAGCGGGTGCAGGATCCCTATTGCATCCGCTGCCAGCCGCAGGTGGATGGCGCCTGCCTTGACCTCCTGCGGCAGGTGGCCCGCACACTGGAAATCGAAGCCAATGCGGTGACCGACAATCCTCTGGTGCTTTCTGACAATTCCGTCGTGTCCGGCGGCAATTTCCATGCCGAACCGGTGGCCTTCGCCGCCGACCAGACGGCGCTCGCGATTTGCGAGATCGGGGCCATCGCCCAACGCCGTGTCGCGCTACTGGTCGATCCGGCGCTTTCTTATGGCCTGCCCGCTTTCCTTTCCAAGAAGCCGGGGCTGAATTCCGGGCTCATGATCGCCGAAGTCACTTCCGCAGCGCTGATGAGCGAGAACAAGCAGATGGCACATCCGGCCTCGGTGGATTCGACGCCAACCTCGGCCAACCAGGAAGACCATGTCTCCATGGCCTGCCACGGAGCGCGGCGACTTTTGCCGATGACCGACAATCTATTCGCCATCCTCGGGATCGAGGCGCTTTCAGCCGTTCAGGGCGTGGAACTGCGCGGGCCGCTGAAAACCAGCCCGGAACTGCAAAAGGCCATTTTTGTGCTACGGGCCGCAATCCCTTCGCTGGAGGAAGACCGTTATATGGCGCCGGATCTCAAGGCGGCGGCGGAGTTGATCGCCTCCGGTGCGTTGGTCGCCACGATTTCGGACGGCATCCTGCCGAAGCTGGAGGCTTGAGATGAGGCACGTTTTAACCTTCGCCAACTCTGTTCTTGCAGGGGCTAAACCCACGGAAAAGAGAGGCAATCGATGAAGACTCCCTTTGCCCTTCACCAAGGCACTTCGCCGATCATCCTCGGTCTGCCTCACACCGGCACGGATGTTCCGGCGGAGATTTGGAGCCGCCTCAACGACAACGGCAAAATTCTGGCCGATACGGACTGGTACATCCATGAGCTTTATGCCGGGCTTCTGGAAAACGCGACAACCGTGAGGGCGACGTTCCATCGTTATGTCATCGACGCCAACCGCGACCCGGCCGGGGTGAGCCTTTATCCGGGCCAGAACACGACCGGGCTGGTTCCGGACACCGATTTCGACGGCAAGCCTATCTGGAATGAAGGGCAGGAACCCACGCCGGATGACATTGCGGACCGTCTGGAAACCTTCCACGCGCCCTATCATGCAGCTCTTGCGGCCGAGATCGAGCGGATCAAGGGCATCCATGGGATCGCCATTCTCTATGATTGCCATTCGATCCGTTCGCACATCCCCTTCCTCTTTGAAGGCAAGCTGCCGGATTTCAACATCGGCACGGATATGGGCAGAACCTGTGATCCCGCCATCGAGCACATCGCCGTTGAGGCCACCGCCGCCGCGCAAGGTTACGACAGCGTTCTGAACGGCCGCTTCAAGGGTGGCTGGACGACGCGCCATTATGGCAAGCCGCAGAAAGGTGTGCACGCAATCCAGATGGAGCTGGCACAATCCACGCATCTGCAAAGCGAGGTTCCGCCTTTTGCTTATGACGCGGGCAAAGCCGAACGCCTTCGCCAGCATCTCAAGACGATTCTCACGCGCATGGAAGAATTTGCGCTCGACACGAAACGATAAGGGGAAATCTTATGAACAATCCGCGCCATAATATTCGCGAGGTTCGCGCACCGCAGGGCACCGAGCTCAATGCCAAAAGCTGGATGACGGAAGCGCCGCTGCGCATGCTGATGAACAATCTCGACCCTGATGTGGCCGAGCGACCGCATGAGCTGGTGGTTTATGGCGGCATCGGCCGCGCCGCCCGCACATGGGACGATTTCGACCGCATCGTCGCGACGCTGAAGGATTTGAACGAGGACGAGACCCTGATCGTGCAGTCCGGCAAGCCGGTCGGCGTCTTCCGCACCCACAAGGATGCGCCGCGCGTGCTGATCGCCAATTCGAATCTGGTGCCGCATTGGGCCACCTGGGATCATTTCAACGAGCTGGATAAGAAGGGCCTAGCCATGTACGGCCAGATGACCGCTGGTTCGTGGATTTACATCGGCACCCAGGGCATCGTGCAGGGAACGTACGAAACCTTCGTGGAGGCTGGCCGCCAGCATTATGGCGGTAATCTCAGGGGCAAATGGATCCTGACCGGCGGTCTCGGTGGTATGGGCGGCGCGCAGCCGCTCGCCGCCGTCATGGCCGGCGCCTGCTGCCTTGCCGTCGAATGCGATGAAACCCGCGTCGATTTCCGTCTGCGCACCCGTTATGTTGATGCGAAGGCGCGTACACTTGATGAGGCGCTGGCGCTGATCGATCAATGGACGAAGGCCGGCGAGGCCAAGTCCGTCGGCCTGATCGGCAACGCAGCGGAGATATTCCCGGAACTTTTCCGTCGCGGCATCCGGCCCGATATCGTGACCGACCAGACCTCGGCGCACGATCCGATCCATGGTTATCTGCCTGCCGGCTGGAGCGTGGCCGAATGGCGCGCCAAACAGGAGAGTGATCCACAGGCGGTTGCCGCTGCCGCTCGCGCCTCCATGAAAGTTCACGTCCAGGCCATGGTCGATTTCTGGAACGCCGGCGTTCCGACGCTCGATTACGGCAATAATATCCGCCAGGTCGCAAAGGACGAAGGGCTGGAAAACGCCTTCGCTTTCCCCGGCTTCGTGCCGGCCTATATTCGCCCGCTGTTTTGCCGAGGCATCGGGCCGTTCCGCTGGGCGGCACTTTCCGGTGACCCGGAGGACATCTACAAGACCGACGCCAAGGTGAAGGAACTACTGCCCGACAACAAACACCTGCACAACTGGCTGGATATGGCGCGCGAACGCATCGCGTTTCAGGGCCTGCCTGCCCGCATTTGCTGGGTGGGGCTCGGCGACCGCCATCGTCTCGGGCTTGCCTTTAATGAAATGGTCAGGAACGGTGAACTGAAGGCGCCTATCGTGATCGGCCGCGACCATCTCGATTCTGGCTCCGTCGCCTCGCCCAACCGCGAGACCGAATCCATGAAGGACGGTTCCGATGCCGTATCGGACTGGCCGCTGCTTAACGCACTGCTTAACACTGCATCCGGTGCAACCTGGGTATCGCTGCATCACGGCGGCGGTGTTGGTATGGGCTTTTCCCAGCATTCCGGCATGGTCATCTGCTGCGATGGCACCGACGACGCCGCGCGTCGGATCGAGCGTGTTCTGTGGAATGACCCGGCAACCGGCGTCATGCGCCATGCCGATGCAGGTTACGAGATTGCCGTGGAATGCGCCAAGGAGCAGGGACTGCGTCTCCCCGGTATTCTCGGCAATTAATGAGCGTGCCGCGCGGTCCATCGCCGCGCGGCATTCCGACCTTGCGTCGGCAAAGCCTCAGGGCATTACCCAACGCTCCTTTGACTGAAACTTCCGGTTCGATTTTCTCGTTGTTAGCTGTTGGTCGGTCATAGCCGATCATTTTTAGCGTCTATAACGGCGCGGCAAGCTTTTAATGGAGTGCGAACGACAGCATGGCACCGCGGCGTACTTCACTTGCCTTCAGCTTTTTGGTTGGTGCAATTTTTCCGGCTTTTTCTTTGACCGTCCCTGCATCCTCCCAGGCCCAAGAGGCTGTGCCGGTAAGAATCGATGTTGGCGGATATAAGCTCAACAGCCTGTTGCTGGAGCCGCAAAAGCAGGCGGAGCTGCCACCGATCGTCTTCCTGCATGGCGCGAGCGCAAGTCTCTACGACCCGCTGTTGTCCTTTGCGGACAAATTCCGCGGCCGCGCAAAACTTCTGTTCGTCGACAGGCCGGGCCATGGCAGTTCCGACATCGGCGGCAAAGATAATATCCTGCCCGACGGACAGGCCGACGCCGTGGCTCAACTGATGAAAAAGCGCGGCATCCGCAAGGCCATCATCGTCGGCCACTCCTTTGGCGGAGCCATTACCGCGGCATTCGCGCTTCGCCACCCGGAAATGGTGTCGGGCCTGGTGTTTCTTTCTCCGGCGGTTTACCCCTGGCCTGGAGGCATCGCCTGGTATTACACGGCGGCAAGCGCCCGGGTGACAGGCCCGCTTTTTTCGATCTTCGTCGCACCGCCCGTGGGTTTCCTTGCGCTCGACCGGGCGACGCGCGGGGTTTTCGCCCCCAATCATCGTCCTCCCGGCTATGTGGAGGCAACGCGCGCACGGGGGGCGTTGAGACCGCAGGCTTTTCGCCATAACGCGCAGGAAGTCGCCGCGCTGAACACATGGGCGCGGAGCGCCTCACCGAACTACTCCAAAATCAAGGCGCCGACCGTCATTATAACCGGCGACACCGACAATGTTGTTTCACCGGAAATTCATTCCCGCCAGCTTGCACGCGCTATTGATGGGTCGAGCTTGATCATTGTGAGGAATCTCGGACACAAGTCGGACTACGTTGCGCGTGATCTTGTGGTCGCGGCAATCGAAAAACTCGCCGGAAAAAGTGTTGATCTACGCGCCGCGCAAAAAAAGCTTGAACAACGTATCGCTGGCGACCGCGATAAATAGTGCCATCGTCCAGACAAACGACCAGGGAATGCAGAAGATGAGACACCTAGAAAACACCGCCTATACATCAATGCCCTGGAAAAACGGCGGCGGTGTAACGACAGAGATCATCGTTCATCCCGCAAAAGCCCCGATGGCGGATTTCGACTGGCGCATCAGCATGGCGAACGTTGCGCAAGACGGGCCTTTTTCCATATTTCCCGGAGTTGATCGCACCCTTTGCATCCTCGAAGGGAAAGGCATGAGCCTCAGCATCGACGCACGCGAGCCGGTGGTGTTGACGATGGCAAGCGATCCCCTGCCCTTCGCCGCGGATGTTCCGGTGGACGCCGTTTTGGCAGACGGTCCCATCGTCGATCTCAATGTCATGTCCCGTCGCGAGCAATATTCGCATCGCGTCGAAAGACACCGCACCACACTCACTGTCCAGTCGACAGGCTCAACGGCGACAATAATTTTTGCCGTTGATCCCGTCAGCGTCTCATCGGCCGGCCAAACGGTGCATTTGCAGCGACGCGACAGCCTCTTGCTGGAGCGCGGCGCCGGATTTGCAGTGAAGGGCATGGAAGAGGATGGTCGTTTCTTCGTCGTGACGTTTGATCAGGTCTAAGCTGCTTCCCTCAATCGAGACCGAGCGGGTCGGAAACCCGTGGCCATAGGCCAAGGCTTGCCTTGCGGTAAGGTGTTTTTGCCGGGTCGGTGGGATAGGAGGTCGGGGCCGCGATATAGACGATCTCTGAAGCGATCGGCGCAAAACCCGCGTGAAAATGGTTGGTCGACTTGACGAGCAACAGGTCTTTTTTCGCGAAATCGATTCCGAGATTGGAAAAGATATCCGGCTCATAAGTTTGCGTTCGACTGGTGATGAGAATGATGTCGATTTCGGTGCCGAGCGGCCGGACAACGGCGGCGCGGCCGAGCGTAACGCGGCTATTACGGAAACTCTGCCAGCCCGTCTCGACGGTGCGCATAACCTTTACTCGGAAATCCAGCGGATCGCCGCCCTGCGGACTGGATTTTCCACCGATGCGAAGATCGAGCTCTGCGCCCTCCCCCGCTGCATGGCAAAAAGACACTGCGATGGGATCCCAGATCGTCGCGACGCCGATCCTGTCCATGCCGCGCTCTACCATGCGGCGCAGAATGTGGGTCGCGTCACCCGCGACACCGCCGCCGGGATTATCCCATATATCCGAGATCACCACCGGCCTTTGCGAATTTTCGCTGCGAATGGCAACGGCCTGGTCGAGACCGGCTTCCGTATCCAGCATCGGCATGGCGGTCAGCCTGCGCATGGCATAAAGTTCACGGCCCAGCTTTTCGGCCAGCGCGTCCCCTTTGGTCCTGTCGTCATCCGTAACAACGACGATGCGTGTGCCCATGTCCGGTACATCACCCGCCATGAATCCATGAATAACGGAGATGGAGAGAATACCGTCTTTGCCCTCCATCGCCTTCAGCCGGTCCACATAAGAACGCATCGGCTCACGGCTGGTCGGATAAATGGTGATTATCCGGCAATCGAAAGTCGAGATGACGGGCCTGATTTCGCCGCGCAGAGTACGCAACGCCATTTCGACGACATGTTCGCCGCGTTCCTCAAAATCGGTATGGGGAAATTCCAGGAACGTCGCCATGATATCCAGGCTTTCAACCCTTAATGCCGTGAGATGGCTATGGGGATCGAACTCCGCCGCAATTAAGACGTTCGGGCCCACCATTGCCCGGATCCGCGACAGGAAATCCCCTTCAGGATCGTCATAGCCCTGCGCCACCATGGCGCCATGCAGGCCAAGAACCACAGCACCGACCGGCAGGGCTGCCCGGAGCTCCGAAAGAATGGTGTCTCGCAGTGTTTCATACGTCTGGCGCTGGATGAGGCCGGCAGGCTCCGCCCAGCAGGACGTGCCCTCGATGACCGTGAACCCTTCCGCCTTGCCGCGGCGCCGCAGAATAGGGACCGGCGAGGAGCATAGCGTCGGCGTGTCCGGATGTTCACCCGGCCCGGCATAGAAAGCCGCACGAAAGGCATCCATATCCGTGGGAACAGGTGAAAACGTGTTGGTTTCGGTGGCGAGCGACGCCGTGAATATGCGCATTTATGGGGTCTCGTTGCCGGAGCTGCCTGCGGGCTGAGCTCGTTTCCTCAAGTTAATTAGCCGGGTAACATTACCAGACCGTACCGCGTGCAGCGACCTCTTCGACGCGGGTAACAACGCCGTTTCGATGGAACACCATCCTGTCGAAAAGGTTGCTGACGACGCATGTATGGTTCGGCACGACCCTGACGACATCGCCGATCCGGGGACCGCCGGACGCGCAGCCGGAAAGATCGACAACCGCGTGTTCTTCAGAGAGTGAGATGATTTTTGCGCCTTCATGGCCTTCGATCAGCCCATAATCGTTGAAGCCGAGGAGATCGGAGGTCAAAGCCTTGGAGCCGCAATCAAGCACGGCGCGGTCCGCTGCAGGCCGCGAGACAACGGTAGCGAGAACATGCATTGCCAGATCATCGGCCGTGCAATGGCCGGCACGCAACATCGCCCGGTCATTATAGACATAGGTGCCTGCCCGGTGTTCGGTTGCAGAGGGAACGAGATGCGCTGCATAGAAGTCCGGCGAGCCGCCGCTGGAACGAACCGGGCAGTCCACGCCTTTTGCCGCAAGCAGCACCATGGTGTCGCGCAGGAAGCTTTCCACCTTTTCAGCTCCGCCCGGTGCCGGATAGGTCAAGATACCCTTGAATATAAGTCCCGTCGCGGCGACGATTTTCTCAGCAAGTGCCGCTGCCGCCGCCGGTGTCTGCACACCGCAACGCTTTCCACCGGTATCACATTCAACGAGCACGCCGAGCGGCCGCCCCTCATCAAATGTGGCAGCGAGGCCGGCAACCGTCACGTCGCTATCTGCGACAACGCTCAGCTGAGCTATACGGGAATTCAGCGCTTTCAACCGCGACAGTTTCGCGGCACCAAGAATATTGTAGGTAATCAGGATATCGTCAAAACCGGCGTCTGCGAAAACCTCCGCTTCGCTAACTTTCTGGCAATTGATGCCTATGGCGCCGGCCTGAAGCTGCTGTCGGGCGATGGCCGGTATCTTGTGTGTCTTGATATGCGGCCGGAAGGCCTTGCCATGACTGTCGAGATAGGCCTGCGCCTTCTTTATATTTGCGGCAAGCCGGTCTTCGTCGATCACCGGCATTGGCGTCGAAATGGCATCAAGCTTTGCGCCCTCGTCAGGCCATGGATAGGTCATCATATCTCTCTAAGCGAAATAAATCAGATACTTAAGCCAAAGGCTTATAAGCGATAACGTCCATTTCCACCTTGGCGTCAACCATCAGCGGGGACTGTACGGTTGAGCGTGCAGGCGGATGATCGATGAAATGTTTCTGGAACACGGCGTTAAAACTGGAGAAATCCCTGGCGTCATCCAGCCAGACATTCACCTTCACCACATCGGCAAGCGTACAATCAGCCAGCGCCAGGACATCCTTGAGATTGGCCACCACCTGCTCGGTCTGGGCGACGATACCGCCAGTCACCACTTCGCCGTCAATGGTGGGCACCTGTCCGGACACATAGACGAAATCACCGGCCCGGACGGCCTTGGCGAAGGGTCGACGCTGCCCGCCGGCCTGGCTATCTGCGACCTCGAACCGCACCAACTTATTTTTCACCATTCAAGCCTCGCAAATTATTTTCATGATGTTCAATTTTTCTTGCATTTATAGCCGGTTTAACGACGATACTCCATAACCCATGTAAATTATTTAGCAAATGATGAGATTCATTCGCTTTTCGCGACATTTTTTGAATGTTGCGGATATTTACTTAACGGCCGGCGATTTTTCGCTACGCGTCGAATATGACCTATTGCATCCAGGCCAAAGAGCGTCATCCACGCGGTGACCGTGACTCAACCGACGAGTTTGCCGCGGCAAACTACGCATTATAAATGAGGAGGCCGGAGAGTCCGGCACCATTGTTGGGTCCGCAACAGGCATCAGCCTTGTGCGGATATGAGGCGCTTACCGATCACTCTGTCAGTGATGAAATGCGCTATATCACGAGCCTGGATCCGTATATCCGGAACGGCGGTAATTTCCCAGAACCGGCCTGCCGTCAGCGCGCCGACGGCGAAGAGACCTGGCCATGCCTGGCCATCCGTGCGCAGCAGCCGGGAATCGCCGTCGACCTCGACACCAAGGCCAAAGGAATCGAGCCGAAGCACCCCGTCAGATCGCATGCTTTCCAGAAGGCGAGAGTGGCCGATACCCGCGCGTTCCATGCCGGTGCAATTGATGACCCAATCGACCTGCAGTTCCTTAATCATCTGCGTATGCCGAACGCGATAACGAATGGAGATGCTCTCCTCCTGTTCATCGATCGCCTGGAGATAACCCGCGTGGATAGTGAGAACGCCGTCTGACAACAGCTTGTCAAAGGCGTCATGCACCTCAGGCGCGATGCGATGTCTATGGATATTCCACCAAGGCAGCGCATGCCGCAAAAACCTTGCGCGTTGCTGTGAGCTGAGGCTCTGCCATAGCGATTGTGTTTTTGGCCGCAAACCGTCCATAACCGAGCGCCATGGCGCCCCGTTGGTCACCTGTTGACGGAGAGATCGTAATAGCTCGCTTATCTCAGTGGAACCTTCAGGCAGACGCGGAGCGCTAGGCGGCACAGGCGGACTAACATGCGGATGCGGAATGAGCCCGCGGCGGGACAGGACATGGATCGGGCCCCGGTGACCTTTTCCGCGCAGCGTCAACACCTGATCGATCATCGTAAGGCCGGAACCAAGGATACAGATACGATCCCCGCTCTTCACCCGGGACAACCATCCCGGCTGCCAGCAATGGCTCACCACGCGCTGCACGCCCTCTTCACGTTTTGCGACAGTTTGCACCGGCAAACTTGCAGCACCAACGCCGAGACACAGAACGACATTGCGTGCCTGCAATGTCTCGCCATTTTCCAGGGTGAAGGTAAAGCCGCCTTGTGATTCGGGCCGGCAAGCGGATGCCTTCGCCCGAATAAAATCCACACGCGCCCGCTGTTCCCGGCTTCTGAGAAGACTGGCGAGCCGGTCCCGCAGATAGAGCCCATAATCGCCCCTCGACGCGAATAGAAGGGGATCGTTTCCCAGCCCGTTCTGCGCCAACCATTCGACAAAATCGTCCGGGCGGTCTGGAAAGACACTCATACGCCCCGCAGGCACATTCAGCCGATGATAGGGTAGTTCCGTGCGATAGGCGGTTCCGCGGCCAAAATCCGACTCGTCACCAACGATGGCAATCGACGCCTCCGCTGGCAGTGATAACAGGAGATGGGCTGCTGTACAAATGGCCGAGAAACCCGAACCGACTAGAGCGACGTCATAGGACATTCAGTCCTCCAACCAACGACAATGGAATTGCCCGGCAACCAGCGCGAGGCCTCCCATACTCTAGTCATGCTGCGAATGTCCACCCTTGAATTTCCCAACTGCCCCGCCCTAGCGAGATAGCGAAAGTTAGCCGCGGCAAACTTCCGGCCCACCTGCTGTCATAACTCAAGCCGAGGGAGCGAGGGAGCGAGGGAGCGAGGGGAAAAACGAGGCCAAGTTAGCCGCGGCAAACCAGAAAACGCCAAGAAGGGAAAAGTGATTCTTCCACAATGCTTTAGCGGCGTCTCTGTACATGAGAAAAAAGCCTATTGCGCCAAAAAGAGAATCGGCGCTTATATCTCAGTTGCGGAAAAAACCGCCTTTTTCGAAAAAAACCGCTACTGCAATTTCGAGCGAAAGAAGACCGATGACACAGAGTGCCGATTTAAGACGTGCCGCAGGAGCACCTGACCTGACGAGTCTTATACAACAGCATTCGGCTGCGTTGTCAGCCCAGTTGCAGGCGCATAACGCAAATACATTTTCCCCACATACCGAAAAGAGCATGCGGCATTTCTCTCCGGCTGAGACCGCAAAGCTCATCGGCATTGGCGAAGCCTATCTGCGCCAGATCGCTTCCGAGTTGCCTGAGCTTGATGCCGCGCAGGTATCCGGGCGTCGCTCCTATTCCGTAGAAGACATGCGCGATATCAGGGGTTTTCTGGACCAGGGTGCGCGTGGCACACGCCGCTACCTGCCCCACCGCCGGGAGGGTGAAGAGTTACAGGTCATCGCCGTCATGAATTTCAAGGGCGGTTCGGGAAAGACAACCACCTCTGCCCATCTGGCGCAATATCTGGCACTACGTGGCTATCGGGTTCTTGCCATCGATCTCGACCCCCAGGCCAGCCTTTCCGCGCTTTTTGGTCACCAGCCCGAGATTGATGTCGGGCCGAACGAGACGCTTTATGGCGCGATCCGTTATGACGATGAACGCCGCCCCATCGCCGAGATTGTCCGTGGCACCTATATTCCCGATCTCCACATTGTTCCTGGCAATCTGGAACTTATGGAGTTCGAACACGATACTCCGCGTGCGCTGATGCGCCGTGCACCGGGTGACACGCTGTTCTTCGCCCGTATCGGCCAGGCGATCGCCCAAGCGCAAAATTTCTACGACGTTGTCGTCATCGATTGCCCACCGCAACTCGGTTATCTGACGCTTTCGGCTCTGACAGCGGCGACATCGGTGCTCGTCACCGTCCATCCGCAGATGCTTGACGTGATGTCGATGAACCAGTTCCTCGCCATGACCGGCGACCTTCTGGCAGAAATTGGCCGGGCCGGTGCTCGGTCGGATTATAACTGGATGCGTTACCTGATCACCCGTTTCGAACCGAGCGACGGGCCGCAGAACCAGATGGTCGCTTTCCTGCGATCGATCTTTGGTGAAAACGTCCTCAATCATCCGATGCTGAAAAGCACGGCGGTCTCGGACGCTGGATTGACCAACCAGACGCTCTTCGAAGTGGAGAGGACGCAATTCACCCGGTCGACCTATGATCGCGCGCTGGAAGCCATGAACAATGTGAACGCTGAAATCGAAGGACTGATTAAAAAAGCGTGGGGTAGGGCAGCATGAGCAGAAAACAAATCTTCGCAAATCTTGGCACACCGGGTACTGACAACAACGATACCACGCCGGAGCGTTCGCGACCCCGTATCAGGCCTATCCTCGGCTCCCCTGAGCTGGTGACGGATGTTTTGAACTCCCCCGTCGGTATGATCGGTCAATCGCTGAATGAAGTCTCGGAGCGCGCCAAACGGGCTGAAGCCATTGAAAAGCAGCTCGCCGAAGGACTGACGATTGTCTCTCTCGACCCCGCGGATATCGATCCCTCCTTCATACCGGATCGTATGCCCGCTTCCGAAGAGGCCGATGCCGGTCTGGTGGAGGCAATTCGTGAGCAGGGGCAGCAGGTGCCGATTCTCGTGCGCCCGCATCCCGATTTCCCGGGCCGTTATCAGGTCGCCTTCGGTCATCGCCGCCTTCGCGCCGTTTCAAGTCTTGGAATTCCGGTCAAGGCCGTTGTGCGGGATCTCAGCGATGAACAGCTGGTGGTGGCCCAGGGCCAGGAAAATAACGAACGCCGCGACCTGACCTATATCGAGAAAGCACGGTTTGCGCAGAAACTGCAGATGCGGTTCCCTCGAGACACGATCATGGCGGCAATGTCGCTTCACAAGGGCGATCTGTCCAATATGCTTTCGGTCGTTGGACGCATTCCAGAGGATCTGGTCGATCTCATAGGCCCCGCACCCACTGTCGGCCGCCGCAACTGGATGGATCTTGCCGACCAGCTTTCCTCCTCACAGGTCAAGGAGGCGGCCCGCGCATATGTCAGCGAACCGACGGTTGCCTCGCTTCCTTCCGAAGAACGCTTCAAGGCGCTTCTGGACTTTTTGAAGCCAAAGGCACAGGCCAAGAAAACCGGCGTATGGTCTTCGGATACGGGCCGTCGCCTGGCGAAAGTGGTCGAGAGCGACCGCAAGCTGGATATATCGATCGACAAGAACGAAGCACCGGAATTTGCCGAATTCGTTCTTGAGCATCTTCAGACGCTGTTTGCCGAGTATCGGTCCAAGCAGTGATTTCTAACCCGAACGACTAACAGGAGACGCATCACAAAAGAAAAAAGCCCCCGAACGTTGCCGCGCGGAAGCCTTTCTTTGATTTAAGCACCCGAAGAATCTCATTTCCGCGAATCATAGTCAAGAGTCTTGGCATCGAATTTTTCGGTGAGCGATTTTCTTTTGCCTTGTGAAAGGTGAAAGACATGGACAGCACATGTGTAACGACGCCCTTTGGGCGGCGAGCGATGTCGTTTGGCGTGCTCGCAACCCAGTTTGCCGCGCAGAAAAACAGAAAATGCGAAGCAGTCGACAAATGGAAACTCTATCGGTCGGTCTGTGAAGCAAGACCGCTGCTCGGCGTAACCGATCGCTCGCTTGCCGTTCTGAACGCGCTCCTGAGCTTTTATCCCAAAAATGAGCTTTCCAGCGAAGCCGGATTGGTGGTGTTTCCATCCAATACGCAGTTGTCGCTCAGGGCACATGGCATGGCGGAACAGACATTGCGTCGGCATCTTTCGGCTCTTGTCGAAGCCGGCCTCATCATCCGCAAGGACAGCCCGAATGGGAAACGTTACGCACGGAAGCACAGGGGTGGCGAGATCAGCGAAGCCTACGGGTTCTCACTCGCACCGCTTCTTGCTCGTAAAACGGAAATAGAGGAACTGGCCGAACGCATCATTGGCGAACGGCTCGATCTTCAACGGCTTCGCGAGACGATCAGCCTCTGCCGTCGGGACATCCAGAAACTCTGCGAAATGATTGCTGCCAGCGGCAAGATCGAGATCTTTGACGGGTTTCAGGCCCGTTACAACGACATCGCGCGGGCTCTAGGGCGCAATTCGAAGACAGCTGAACTCAAGGAAATCGCCGGTTTTCTGGCTTCACTGCGCACAGAAGTGACCAACTATCTGGAAAATCTTGAAAAATCGGAAAATTTGAGCGGCAATGACTGCCAAAATGAGCGCCTCATAAAGAATTCAGAATCCGAATCCATATCTGAACCGCAGGAATTGGAGGATGCCGCGCCGGTTCGAAATGCTGCAACAGTCGCGTCCACATCCGCAGATGCCGCGGTCACTGGTGTCACACCTCCAAAACCAACACCCAAGAACGATCTTCATAAGCAATTTTTTGTTCCTGATATTGTTTTGGTTTTGAAAGCGTGCCCGGACATCTCACTCTATGCACCTGGAGGTGCGGTGACTGGCTGGAGAGATATGGAGGTGGCAACTTCCGTCATCAGAACGATGTTCAGCATCAGCCAGTCGGCCTATCAGGACGCTTTGGCCACCTTCGGGAGGCAGGGAACAGCGGCCATCCTCGCTTGCCTGTTGCAGAAGGCTGATCAAATCAGTTCGCTTGGCGGATATCTGCGCAATCTCACACGTAAGGCCCAGGAAGGTAGTTTCGATCTCAAGGCTATGCTCACGGCGCAACTGCGTGGTCGGACAGACAAGCAGGAGGCGGGAACGAGATCATGAGGGCGTGATGAGCGGAGCGGCGGCAGCTTGCGAAAAACCGGCTATGCGGTTAGATTCTTGCTGTTCACGCAAACACCAAAAGATTCGTTGGAACGAAGCTGCTAGAACACTTTGTGTCCGATCGGGGCTTCCCGTGGTTAATGCAAAGTAACGAAAGTTAAGTCCAATTTAGCTTTCGTTTGCGCGTTTCCATGATTGGTTTCAATTGCTTGAGTCTGGAGCATTTTTAATGCCAAGTAGCTGTCTCGCCGCATTCCAGGGTCAATTAAATTGCGACGGGGCCGGACTGAAAACCTACGGTGAACATCAGCCTGTTCATTTCGGGCAGAAGTTCCTCCCTCGAAAAAAGTTCCGCGATATGTCGCCAATCCGCGCTACCTTGGCGCCGACGAATTGAACTTTCGCTGGCACTGCGCGTTCCAGTCCATGGTTTAACGGAACGCCACGCTCATGACATTTCCGGATGATATAGAACTGGCCGTCGCCCTTTACATGGCGGATAAAGCTATGCCCCGACATATTGCGATTGCAGAGCTCGTGAAATCGGTCCTCGAAGACACCGGCTATCTCCCAGGGGGCGAGGGGCGGCCGCCTGAAGTCGTCGATGGGCAATCGAGCGGTGATTACGTGCAATACCGCACTTACCTTGAGGGCGATACCTGAAGCTGCGCGGAACAAATGCAGGTGATGGCTGTTATTGGCGCAGATAAAAGCGTCAGGGAATTTCGATGTTACCCAAGCCCCTCTTTCTCGCCGCCGGCCTCGTTTGCGTAATGGTCGTGCCGGTATTTTCCCAGTCCCTGGAAATCAGCCGGCTGGAAGATAAAAAAGACGGTAACGCAGCGGTTTCATCGGCGCCTTCCGCCCAAAGTTACATTATTGATGTCTCCGGAAAAACGGTGCGGCTGGTGGGACCGCAGTTCCTTCCCGACAGGGCGCGTGGGCTGGAATTCCCCGGCCGCGGGTCAGATCATAACAATACCGGGGCTGAAACCCACGTCTTGCGACAGTGAGGGATTGCGATGATCTATGCTCCGCAAACGGAAGCAGAATGAGAACAGGAACCCAGATTTCCCGACGGGCGCCGAGGGCAGAAAGCTGGATCCGGCATGACGGCCAGGAGACGGGAAAGGCAACATTTCCTGAGCTGTTCTTTGATCTGGTTTTCGTTTTCGCTCTTATTCAGTTATCCCATTCTCTGGCGAAGGACTTTGGGCCAACGGCGGTGCTGGAAGCCGGCATCCTGATATTGTCCCTGTGGTGGCTGTGGATACACACCACCTGGATCACCAATCTGCTGAATACCGAAAAAGAACCGGTCAGGATTTTGCTCTTCGTGCTGATGTTTGGCGGTGTACTGCTGGCCATCGCCTTGCCGGAAGCCTTTGCCGAACAGGGCCTGGTTTTCGCGCTGATCTACAGCGTCATGCAGATCGGTCGAAGCCTGTTTGCTCTCTATGCCTTCAGGGATGAAGACCGGCAGTCGTTTCTGGTGTTCGTGAGGGTGACGATCTGGCTGGCCATTTCGAGCCTGTTCTGGTTGGCAGGCGGATTTTGCGATCTGGGGGAACGCATTCTCCTGTGGGGCATGGCGCTCGCAATCGAGTATGCCGGTCCGGCCTGCCGCTATGTTGTCCCCGGCTTGCGTTCTCGCGATGACGACAGTCTGCATCTTTCCGGAGAGCATCTGGCGGAACGTTGCGCCCTGTTTGTCATCATCTGTCTGGGGGAAACAATTCTGACCACTGGCCGGACGGCAACCGAATATATGAACTCCGGGCTGACATTTGTCGTTTTCTGCTCCGCCTTCATCAGCACCGTCGCGATGTGGTGGATTTACTTCCATCACGGACAGGCGGAAGCCTCCAGAAAAGCCGAGAACGCCGACGAGAAGGCGAAGATCGCCCATAATCTCTTCAATTACGGACATTTGCCAATCGTCGCCGGTATCATTCTGACGGCGGTGGGAGAGGATTTCAGCCTGTCCCACGCCCACGAGGCCGCAACGATAAGGGAGGCCATCGCAATCGTCGGTGGTCCCGTCCTCTTTCTGGCAGGCAATATCGGTGTCAAGATCGCAGCGACCTATCAGCGCCCCGTCTCGCATTTTGCGGGCGTGGCAGCGCTCTGCCTATTGTTGCCGGTGCCGGGCATTCCGCTATTCATCCTGCAGCTGGCCAGCACGGGTATTCTGCTGCTTGTTGCCCTGTGGGAATATCTGGCTCTGAAAAAGTCAGTCGCCACGGCGTGATCTCGAATGCTCAGACGCTGACCAGATTGCGCGTCCTCTCGTTCCAGAGCTTGAGGCTTTTCGCGTAAGCTTCGTCAAAGGAAAGCCCCATGTCATTGACGAGCATCAACGCGGCGGCGGCGGTGGATATGATGATGGTTTCCGCCCTTTCGTCTTTCGCGGCTCCTGTCCAGACTGCACGCCAATATTCGAAGGTGGTAAACATGGTTGGCATTTCGGCAGGCGGTGCTTCGCGGGCGGGGACCAGGACCTCCACGTCCCTTCCGCTTGAAAGACCGAAAATCCGTGTGCTGCGGAATGGCGTGAACTGTGCGAAATCCCGCGTGTTACCGAGTATTGCGAGATTCTCCACGGCGAGCAGGCGGGCGGTATCGCGATGCAGCTCCTGATAGGCCGGACGGGCGAGCCCTATAATGGTGCTCCTTGCGCGCAGTGGATTGAGAAGGTGGACGACAGTATGCACCGGCGGGCGCATTTCCAGAATGCCATGGAGACTGAGCAGGCTCTGGAATTGCAGAGACAGGCCGCCCAGGGGGAGATAGGCGATCCGTTCGGATGACGTGGCCTCGGCCGCCTGCGAAAGCGAACGGCAAAGGGGAATACCGCAGGCTTGTGCGGCGCGTTCAAGCTTGCCGCCATTTTCGCCCTGACCAACATGGCCGTGCAGCAGCACCCTGTATCCCGCCATGGAAACGAGGCGGGCAGAATGCACGAACCATGGCGCGTCGCGGTGTTTGGGGGACATATAAGCCGGCCAGTCGAGATCGACGGTGACAGGCCGGTAGCGGTCGCGCCCGACATGTCGCCACGTGGCCTGGATGAAGCCGGCCAGTTCGGCCGCCGTCACGCCGCGATAATGCATGGTGGCGAGCAGTGCCCCGATCTGTATCGGATCGGCATCCCCTTCCAGAATGATCGACAGTGCATCCGTCGCCTCCGATTGGCTGAGCGGACGGCTGTTGCCTATTCCCATCGCAGACGTTGCAATATACTTGGCGAGCCGTTCCTGTGGGGCAGAATTGTGGCCGATGCGGGCGAGACGCTCGGCAATGTTTTCCGGCGTCGGCTGACCTTCAAGAAGAATGCTGGGGCGAAGGGAAAGTGGCGGTGCTTTCATCAATGCCGGCTGCTCCCAGCCGTTCTTATTGATGGTGGCCGGCGCGTCGGGTTCTTCCTGCGAATAATCGATCAGATTTTCGGCCTCTGCCGCCAGGGAGCGGATGCGCAGGCGCATGGCTTCGGCAAAGGGGGTGGGGCGCAGGCCTTGGCCGGTGCGGAGAAAGAGCTGGTCCCCGTATTTTTCCCGTAGCTGCTGCAAGATCCGGCTCATCGATGATGTTGGAAGTCCCATGCCCGCCGCGGCGCGGCTGACACTACCTTCCCGCAACAACGCATCAAAAGCGACAAGCAGTTTCAGCTGCCCAAGCCTGTCGGGTTTTGCCGTGGAAGCCGGTCCGTCTTTTCTCTTGCTGGTTGTCATCTGGCGAATTTTTACTCCACTCATCTTAAGAGGGAGCCCTTTTTGCAATTTCTAGAATTTAGAACTGTTCGAAAACAAACCTGTTGCACCCGCACCCCCCTCGTAAATAAGTGGGGTGAAATTCTCAAGTTAAATGCGGGGGCATAACATGGAATTGAAGTACCGGGGCTGCAAAAAGGCTTCGATGACAATAAAGACTACTTTTTCGGCAGCAATGGCGGGAACCGCGTTAAATATTGCTCTGCCCGCTTTTGCGCAGCAGGCATCCGAAAATACCACTGTTCTTGAGCAGATCGTCGTCACCGCGTCCGGTTTCGAGCAGAATGTAAAAGACGCTCCGGCCAGCATCACCGTCGTCACACGGGAGGATCTGGAAAAGGGGGCGTATCGCGACCTGACTGACGCCCTGCGCGAAGTGCAGGGCGTGTCCGTCACCGGAATCGCCAACGAAAAGGATGTTTTCATCCGCGGCTTGCCGGGCGCCTATACGTTGATCCTCGTTGACGGCAAGCGGCAGAGCACGCGCGATGCCCGCACGAATGGCAACTCCGGCTTCGAACAGAGCTTCGTGCCGCCGGTTTCGGCGATCGAACGTATCGAAGTGGTGCGCGGTCCCATGTCCTCGCTTTATGGCTCGGATGCCATGGGCGGCGTGATCAACATCATCACCCGCAAGGTCGGCGACGTCTGGTCGGGCTCCGTCACCACCGAGGGCACGGTTCAACAGCATTCGAAATTCGGCAACAGCGGCCAGGTCTCCTGGTATGCGAACGGTCCGATCCTCAAGGATCAGCTTGGTCTGCAGCTCTGGGGCAGGGGCTTCACGCGCGGCGAAGACCGCATTTTGGGCGGGACCACCGGCGCCAAGGAATATGATTTCAACGGCCGCCTGACGTTTACGCCGAACGAAGATCACGACATCTATCTCGAGGGTGGCAAGACAAGGCTACGCCGGAGCGCCGAGCCTGGCGAATCGCTCGCGGCCAATAGCGACGGCACCTACAACATCAACACGCGTGACCACTGGTCACTCTCGCACACCGGCCGCTGGGGACCGACCACATCCGAATTCTCGTTGCAGCAGGAATGGGCGGAACGCACCAATTTCACCAGAAACATCCGAACCGGCCGCGTGACTGAAAATGCACGCTCGCCGGAGGTGCGCAATACCGTGCTCGATGGCAAGTTCACCACGCCTTTCGAGCTCTTCGGCAACCACACACTGGTCACGGGCGGCCAATATTTCGAGGCACGGCTGACGGACCAGAACCCGGGCCGCCGTACCGGCCGGGACGAGACGTTTTCGGCCACGCAATGGGCTCTATTCCTTGAGGATGAGTGGCGCATCGTCGACAATTTCGCGCTGACGGGCGGGCTTCGCCTCGATAACCATGAAAAATACGGCAATCATTTCAGCCCGCGTCTTTATGGCGTCTGGAGCGCCACGGAAGAGCTGACCATCAAGGGCGGCGTTTCCACCGGTTTCCGCGCACCGGAAATCCGTCAGATCGCGCCGGGTTATGCCTATACGACAGGTGGGGGCGGTTGCACCTATGGTCCGAGCGGCACCTGCGGTGTGATCATCGGCGATCCCAACCTCGAAGCGGAAAAAAGCACGAGTTACGAAGTGGCGGCACTTTGGGAGAATGGTGACGTCGCTCTGGGGGCCACCTATTTCTACACCGATTTCAAGGACAAGATTTCCAACGCGCTGGTGCTCAATCCCGATGGAACGCCTGTCCGCTGGAGCGAAGACCGCAACTACCGCCTCTGGTATAATTACAATATCGACGATGCGGTCATTCAGGGTGTGGAATTGACGGCGACCTGGTACGCGACGCCGGAACTGACGCTGCGCGGCAACTATACCTATACGCATTCCGAACAGAAGACCGGTGATTACCAAGGTTTTCCATTGGCGCGGACACCGGAGCATATGGCCAATCTGCGCGGCGACTGGGTGACACCGATCGATGGTCTTGAAGCCTGGGCCTCGCTGAATTACCACGGATCGGAAATCAATGCCGGCCCGCGCATCGGCACGAACGGCACGCCGGTGACGATCAACGGCAAGGCCGGTCGAAAATATGACGCCTACACCACGCTTGATATCGGCGCGAAATATGCGGTCGCCGAAAATGTCGATCTCAATGCCGCCGTCTACAACGTCTTCGACAAGGATGTCGGCACCGACGATTTCAACACCGTCATGGAAGGCCGTCGTTTCTGGATCAGCATGACAGCGAAGTTCTGATCCAGTCATAGCCGCGAAATTCGGAGGCGCCATCGGGCGCCTCTTTTTTTGACCGTTGGTCTATTGACCTCAACTATAGTTGAGGAATTATACCGGCTGCTCTTCGTTGTGTTTCCGCGTTTCCGAGCGGAAATCGGTCCGGAAGCAGGAGCCAGAATGGAAAATACCATACTCAAACACAGCCTGACGGTGGGAGAGGTTGCCCGCCGCAGCGGCATCGCCGTCTCCACCATCCATTTTTACGAGGCGAAGGGATTGATCGAGGGCTGGCGCACCGCCGGCAATCAACGCCGTTATCATCGCGCCGTTCTGAGGCGCATCGCCATCATCCGCATTGCACAGCGGGCGGGTATACAGCTGAGCATCATCAGGGACGCGATGGCCGACCTGCCGCAGGATCGGGTGGCGACAACAGCCGACTGGCGCAGGTTCTCCCAATCCTGGCGGGAAATGCTCCAGCTCCGCATCAACAACCTGATCATGCTGCGCGACCAGCTTACCGGCTGTATCGGTTGCGGGTGCCTTTCGCTGGATGATTGTCCGTTGCGCAATCCGAACGATGTTCTCGCCGATAACGGCGCAGGTCCCCGCCGCCTCGTTTCGGCAGAGTGAGCATAATTTTCGGACCGTTAGCCTTGTTGCTCACCCGGATTCGGCTGGCACCCAAACACTGACACTGCCGCCATTGGTGGGGAAGGCGCCCTTGCCGCTCTCATCGAGGGTGATCTCCTCTTGACGGTGCCCGAGGAAGTCGCGCCAGACCGCCCCTGCATGATCCGGACCGAGATCGACATGCTTTTCCGCCGGTTCGCCATTCGACATCACCACGACACAACCGGGCGCATCGGCGGTGCCATGGCGAACGAAGGCGATGCAGTTCGGGTCATCGAAAATGTCCGTCTGTACGCCATTGGCGAAACGGCTGCGCGCCTCTATGAGCTTCGGCAGGCATTCGATGGCCGGCATATCGATTTTGTACTCATTGCCGTCATTACCCGTGTCGGTATAGCTCGTGCCGAACAGATCGGGATAAAAAACGCAAGGCACGCCGTTTTCACGCAGCAATATGATCGCATAGGCTAGGGGCTTGAACCAGGGCTCCACCGGGGCCTCCAGCGATTGCAATGGCTGGGTGTCGTGGTTATCGACAAGCGTGACGGCGTGATCGGGAACGGCGGCAACAAGCGCACCATCGAAAATGCTGCGCATGTCAAAATCACCCCCCTGTTTCGACGCGTCGTGGAAGCTGTGGTGAAGGGCGACATCGAAAAGCATCAGTTGCTTGTCGACGAGTTCGAGATAGCTCTTCAAGGCCTCAAGATCGGGGTGCCAATATTCCGCTACGACGAAAAGATCGGGGTCAATAGTCTCGCGCATATGGCCGACCCAGTCGCGGAAGAACCATGCCGGAATATGTTTTGCGGCATCCAGCCGGAAGCCGTCCACCTGGACCTGCTCGGAAAGCCAGCGGCCCCAATATTTGAGCTCTTCATAGACGGCCCGATTGCGAAACTCGACGTCCGCACCCATCAGATAGTCGAAATTGCCGTTTTCCTGATCGACTTCCTCGTTCCACTCACCGTCGCCATATTCGTTGACGAGCCGGAAAATGCCGTCTTCGGTCGGCTCTTCGATGTGATCGACGCCGCTGAAACATTTCTGGTCCCAGATGAATTTGGAATGCACGCCGCCTCGGCCAGGAAAGGTGAAACGTGTGTAAGCGAGTGCGGAAAAATCCTCGTCGTCGATATCCGTGCGATCGTCGGGATTGACGCGGCGAACCCGTACCTTTTCCTTCTCGTCGGCACCCATCTTGTGATTGAGAACGACGTCGTGAATGACACGGATGCCATTCTCTTTCAGCGTCTTGCCCGCATGCTCGAGGGCGCCACGATCACCGTATTTGGTGGCGACGGTGCCCTTCTGGTCAAATTCGCCGAGGTCGAAGAGATCGTAGGTGTCATATCCAACCGAATAACCGCCGGCGGCGCCCTTGTAGGCGGGCGGCAGCCAGACGTCGGTAATGCCCATTTTGGCAAGGCTTTCGGCCTTCTCGGCCACCTCGCTCCATAATTTCCCTCCGTCCGGATAATACCAATGGAAGAATTGAAGCAAGGTGCGTCCGGCCATATGTCCCTCACGATGGTTAGCAGGTCGCGCCATAAACGGCCCGGTGACGAAAGGGTTCCGCCACCGGGGATGCGCGATCTGCGATTATGAGGTCGTTGCGGCGCTTCAATATTAGCCGGCTATTTCGAGCACCCTATCGCCGGCCTGAAGATAGTCGCCTTCCTTGCCGATCAGGCGGATCCTGCCGGCCCTGGTGGCGACAATCTGCGTCTCCATCTTCATTGCTTCCATGATTGCCAGGAGATCACCTTCCGCGACCGTGTCGCCATCTTTTACCTTGAAGGACTGCAAGGTGCCGGAAACGGGAGCAGTGATTTCACCCTCGTTCCTGTCGACCGCAGTGCCGGAAACGGACGCCTGGCCGCCGTTGACGCTGCCGAGGCTGGAAAGGAGAATGCTGGGCAGGCCGACCGAAACACGCTTTCCGTCAATCTCGAGATAGGTTCGTGTCATGGAAGGATCGTCGGCCGGTGCCGGGCGCTCCATGGCGTCGGGCATGGCCGCAAAATCGGTTTCGATCCAGCGGGTGTGAACCTTGAACCGATCCGTGCCGATGAAGTCGTCCGTCTCGATCGCGGCGCGATGGAACGGAAGAACGGTCGCGATACCCTCGATGCGGAATTCCTTCAGCGCGCGACGGGCACGGCGCAGAACCTGATCGCGGTCAACACCTGTCACAATGAGCTTCGCCATCAGCGAGTCGAAGACACCAGGCACGACGGAGCCGCTGACGACACCGCTATCCATGCGAATGCCGGGACCGGACGGCGCGTCGAAAACCGAGATCGAGCCGGGCGTCGGCAGGAAGCCGCGGCCAGGGTCTTCGGCATTGATGCGGAACTCCATGGAGTGCCCGCGCGGTTCGGGCGTTTCAAGGACACGCAACGTCTTGCCTTCGGCAATACGGAACTGTTCGATGACGAGATCGATGCCGGTGGTTTCCTCGGTGACAGGATGTTCCACCTGCAGGCGCGTATTGACCTCGAGGAAAGAAATGGTGCCGTCAACGCCGAGCAGGAATTCGACGGTGCCGGCGCCGGAATAACCGGCTGCGGCGCAGATCGCCTTGGCGGCGTCATGGATTTTTTGGCGCTGCTCATCGGACAGGAAGGGGGCGGGGGCCTCTTCGATCAGTTTCTGGTTCCGGCGTTGCAGCGAGCAGTCGCGGGTGCCGAGAACAAGCACATTGCCGTGTTTATCGGCCAGAACCTGCGCTTCTATATGGCGCGGCCGGTCAAGGAAGCGCTCCAGAAAGCATTCGCCACGACCGAAGGCGGCGGTTGCTTCGCGCACGGCGGATTCGTAGAGGTCGGCGATCTCCTCCATTTTCCAGGCAACCTTCAGGCCGCGCCCGCCACCGCCATGGGCAGCCTTGATGGCGACCGGCAGGCCGTGCTGTTCGGCGAAGGCGGTGACTTCCGCGGCGGAAGAGACGGGGCCATCACTGCCGGCAACCAGTGGTGCGCCAACGCCGGTGGCGATGCGCCGTGCCTCGACCTTATCGCCCAGCGCCTCGATGACATGAGGGTCGGGACCGATCCAGATCAGGCCGGCATCGATGACGGCTTGGGCAAACTCCGCGCGTTCGGACAGAAAGCCGTAACCGGGATGCACGGCGTCCGCGCCAGCGCGTTTTGCAACCGCGATCAGCTTGGTAATGTCGAGATAGGTCTCGGCGGGCCGCACGCCTTCCAGCGCATAGGCTTCATCCGCCAGCCGGACGAAAAGCGCGTCCTGATCGGGATCGGCATAAACGGCGACCGATTTCAGGCCGTAATCGCGACAGGCGCGGATGATGCGCACCGCGATCTCGCCGCGATTGGCAATCAGCACTTTTTTCATCGCTTTTCTCCTCGGGATTCTATGTTCCTGGCCACGATTTCGGCAAAGGGGCCGATCGGGCGAAATTTGATTTTGGCGTTGACGGGGATCTGCCCGGCAAGATCGAGATGATATTCCGCTACCGCGCCGATGACAGGATAACCTCCGGTCAGCGGGTGATCGGCAAGGAAAAGAACCGGCTGGCCGCTATGGGGAATCTGGATCGCGCCCGTTGCCGTGCCTTCGCTCGGAAGCTCCGCACTGTCCTTGCGTTCCACCGGCACGTCGCCTGAGAGGCGAATGCCGACCCGGTTCGATTGTGGGGTGACCTGCCAGAGCTGGCCAGTCAGCGTCTCGATACCCCTCTGCGTGAACCAGTCCGTTCGGGGCCCGAGAACGACATCCAGTGTCACGACCTCACCCGTTGCCGGCGGCTCGAAAGCCGGAACCTCGTCGATCGATACGCTGGAAAGGCCGGACGTCTCGCCCTTAAGCGGCAGGATGGCGCCTGCACCGACCGGCTCCGGGCCAACAACGGCAAGTGTATCCGTCGCGAAACTGCCGAGCACCGGCTCGACATCGAAGCCACCGCGCACCGCGAGATAACAACGCATACCTTTCGATGGTTGGCCGAAAGTGACAACATCACCGGCCTCAAGGGAAACCGGTGCATGCGCCTTTGCCACGAAACTGCGCTCTGCCGTCTTGATCGTGACGGGGCAGGGGGCGCCGGTTATGCCGATAACGGTACGGTTCGCGCTTTTGAAGGAAAAGCCGCCGAGCGTCAGTTCGAGACAGGGCGTGTTGACCGGATTGCCGACGATGCGGTTTGCGGCATTAAATGCGCCGCGATCCAGCGCGCCGGAGGCGGAGACACCCTGCCCGGTCTGGCCGAAACGGCCGAGGTCCTGAAAGATGGCTGGCATTGGCGCGGCAAGCACCTCGAAATGCGGGCCATCCTTTTTTGGTACTTTCCTGTCCGGTGCCGGAGCTGGGATATCTACCGTTCGACCGGTCTTGTCCATGTCGAAGAAACGCACACGGTAGCCCGGCTGAAACAGCGCGCCGGGGTCGCGGTCTATATCCCACATCTTCACCGGCGTCGTGCCGATGATCTGCCAGCCGCCAGGGCTGTTTTGCGGGTAGACGCCGCTGAAAGCACCGGCCAATGCTACGGAGCCGGCCGGAATACGGGTGCGCGGGCTTTGCCGGCGCGGGACATGCAGCGCGGGATCGCCTCCGACCAGATAACCAAAACCGGGAGCGAAGCCGCAGAAGGCAACGGTGAATTCGCTTTCGGTGTGCCGGCGGATAACCTCTTCGATGCTCAGGCCGGTTAGTTCGGCAACATCTGCAAGGTCTTCGCCATTATAACGGACGGGGATTTCGACAAGATTGTCCGACGGCGCGATCTTTGCCGAGAGATCGCGGCTCGCAAGCCGCGCAGCCAGCGCTTCGGAGCCGATCTTCTCGGGCCGGAACCGGATCATCAGCGTGCGGGCAGCCGGCACCGTCTCTTCTATGCCTTCGATGGGATCGTTCTGCAGCGAGGCGAAAAGCGCAAGCGTTTCATCGAGATCGGCGAGTTCGACAAGAATGGTGGCGAGGCTGACGGGAAGAAAACGCATCATATCCTCACGCGTGGTAGGCGGAATCGGGAATATCGGTAATGAACATGTGTCCCGGCGCATGGGTAATGGCAAAGGGAACACCGGATGCCATCACGGCGGCCTGTGGGGTGACGCCGCAGGCCCAGAAGACCGGAACCTCGCCGGGTTCGATCCGCACCGCGTCGCCGAAATCGGGCTTTGCGAGATCGGTAATGCCGATCTCCTCGGGCGCACCCACATGCACGGGCGAACCATGCACCGCTGGAAAACGTCCCGAAATGGTCGCCGCATCAGCGACGCGCGACGCCGGGATCGGCCGCATGGAAACGACCATATTGCCCTTCAGCCGACCGGCCGGACGGCAGGGGCGGTTGGTGAGATACATGGGCACATTGCTCTTGTCCGTCATATGGCGGATTTCGATACCCGCCTCCACCATCGGTGTTTCGAAGGTGAAGCTGCAGCCAATGAGGAAGGCGACGAGATCGTCGCGCTCAGCCCATGCGGCGGTGGCGTCAGCGGTTTCCTCAACAAGCTTGCCGTCACGCCAGATGCGATAAAGCGGCAGATCAGTCCTGAGATCGGCGCCAGGCGCCAGAAGAGTGGTCGGCGATCCCGGATCGGACACGTCGAGTACCGGGCAGGGCTTGGGATTGCGTTGCGCATAAAGCAGGAAATCGAAAGCCCAGTCGCGCGGCAGCACGATCATGTTCGCCTGCGTGAAGCCGGGCGCGATGCCGGAGGTAGGGGCGACAATACCGCCGCGATAGGTGGCGCGGGCCTTGCGGGCGGCGTCCGCGTCCGTGTGATTGAGATAGGATGTGGGTATCGTCATCGGCTATCCTTTCAGCGATTGGATGCAAAAGAGCGGATGTCGATGCCATCAGCCTCGAAGCGCCGGCGGATTTCCTGGGCGATGGCGACCGCACCGGGGCTGTCGCCATGTACACAGATGGATTGCGCCTCGATTTTTATAATACTGCCATCGATCGCCTCCAGCGTGCCTTCGCGGGCAAGCTGCACCATGCGGTCGGCAATTTTTGCCGCGTCATGTAATACGGCACCGGCTTCCCGGCGGGAAACGAGCTGGCCCTGAGGCGTATAGGCGCGATCGGCAAAAGCTTCGGCAACGACGGCAAGACCGGACTTGCGGGCGAGATCGAGGATGGGCGCGTTCGCAAGGCCCATCAACGCCAGTGACGAATCTATGGCCTTGATGCCGTCGATCACGGCTTGCCCCTGTTTCGCATCATTGGCGATGCGGTTGTAAAGTGCGCCATGCGGCTTCACGTAACGCACCGTGGTGCCCGCAGCGGCGGCAACACCCTTCAGCGCGCCTATCTGGTAGATGACATCGGCAATCAGTTCTTCCGAGGTGGCGTCCAGATCGCGGCGGCCGAAGCCGACGCGGTCAGGATAGGAGACATGGGCGCCAACGACCACGCCCTTTTCGGCAGCGGCCTTGACGGTGCGGTAGATGCCGGCCGGGTCGCCTGCGTGAAATCCGCAGGCGATGTTGGCGCTGGAAACGATGGCGAGCATCGCCTCGTCATCGCCCATGCGCCATGCGCCGTAACTTTCGCCAAGATCGCTGTTGAGATCGATAGCGGCCATGTTTGCCTCCCTTATTCCATCAGTAGCCGAGCAGGGCAAAGATCGCGCCCGCCGATTTATAGGCCATATACCAGGTGAGCGCGCAGGTCAGCACGCCAAGCACCAGCAGCCAGCGCGGGTAGTGGTACCCGTGCATCAGATCCGCGCGCTTCCAGGCGGCATACATGAAGATCGAAAGACCGATCGGCAGGACGAGACCGTTGAGACCGCCGACGAAGACGAGCATGGCTGCAGGCGGGGTGGTGATGATGACATAGGCAATCAGCGAAATGGCGATGAAGCCGACCGTTGCCAGATTACGCTGACGCTCCGTTATGTCAGGCTTGAAAGCTGTCAGGAATGACACGGAGGTATAGGCCGCGCCGATGATGCTGGTCATGGCCGAGGCGAGGAAGACGGCGCCGAACAGGCGGTAGCCGATATTGCCGGCGGCGGCATGGAAAGCCTGGCCGGCCGGATTCGCCGCCTTGCCGGAGAGATCGATGACCACGCCACTTGCGACAACGCCGAGGATGGCAAGGAACAGGACGTAGCGCAGGACGCCGGTGATGGCGATGCCGCTGAGCGCCGCGCGATTGACCGCGTTGATATTTTCAATGCCCACCATGCCCTTGTCCAGCAGGCGATGCGCACCGGCATAGGTGATGTAGCCGCCAACCGTGCCGCCGACGATGGTGGTGATGGTGACGAAATCGATGGTGTCTGGCAGGAAAGTCTGGCGGAAGGCTTCCGCGACCGGCGGGCCGGAAACATATGCCGCATAAACGATCAGCGCCAGCTTGACAAAGGCCGCGACAAAAACCACGCGGTCCATGGCAATGCCGGCGCGGCGGGACAGGAAGATTCCGATGGCCGCCAGTGCACCTATTGCACCGCCGATCTTCGGATCGAGGTCGATCATGGCGTTGAAGCCGAGGCCCGCGCCGCCAATATTGCCGATGTTGAAGAACAGGCCGCCGATAATGACGAGAATCGCAAGCAGATAACCCGAACCCGGAATAGCGGCATTGGCAATGGCCGGTGCCCGCATGCGGGTAATGGTGACGATGCGCCAGATATTGGCCTGCACGACGAAGTCGATGAGGACGGAAATGACGATGGCGAATGCGAATGCGGCGCCCAGTTTAACCGTGAAATTTGCGGTCTGTGTGATGAAGCCCGGCCCGACGGCCGACATCGACATCAAGAACATTGCCGAAAGCAAGGCATACCGTTGATTCTTCGCCTTGCGCGCAACCTCGTTAGGGTCGGCGGGCGAGAGCTTATTCTGCTCCATGGATTTTCTCCGCTCCATTTGCAATCCGCCCCTCGCGGATGCTTTATGAGACCGAGTTTGGCCTGTTCCGCGAAATTGTCAACATTGTTCAACAATAAATAATAATCGTTCTCTTATTTTGTCTATTTGTTGGACGTTATGCGCATGAATTCAGCATGTTTTTTTCGTGCTTTGCTAATGCTTTGTGCTATGGGCAGAACATGCCGTGTCCGAACATGCCTGTCACGGAATTCCCGATGCTGCATTGCTCTTAGGAAAGGAGCGCCATGACGGAAACGATAGAGGGTCTGCCGCTTGCGGATCGATTGGCCAAGGGTATTCGTACCCTGCTGATATCAGGTGAGCTGGCGCCGGGGCAGCGCCTGTCAGAGGCAGCCTTCAGTGAACGTTTCGATGTCTCCCGCAATTCGCTGCGCGAGGCATTCCGGCTTTTGACCAAGGATGGGCTTCTGCGTCATGAGGCCAATCGCGGTGTGTTCGTCGCAGTTCCCACCATGTCCTCGGTCATCGATATCTACCGGGTGCGGCGCATGGTGGAATGCGGCGCGCTGAGGCAGGCCTGGCACAAGCACCCCGCGATCAAAACGATGCGGGCGGCGGTCGAGGATGCGAAGGTGAAGCGTGAGGCTGCTGATTGGCTGGGCGTGGGCAGCGCCAACATGAAATTTCATGCAGCTGTCGTTGATCTCCTCGACAGTGCCCGGATCAGCGATTTTTACGAGCGTATTGCCGCTGAACTCCGGCTGTGTTTCGGTCTCTTGAAAGATCCCGAACAGCTTCATTCTCCATTTGTCGACATGAACAGCAAGATTCTGTCACTGATGGAGGAAGGCAAGGCGCAGGAAGCGGGCGACGAGATGGACACCTATCTCAATCTTTCAGAGCGTACGGTCCTGAAAGCGCTCGAACGTGCCGTGGAACACGCCTCCTGACATAGCGGGCGGCGGCGAAACGTCTCGTGCCGTACTGTTTCACTTTTGCCGATCAGGGCGATTGCCAAGTTTGCTGCGCTGCGTCATCAATGCTGACATGACGCTTCGCGACCTGACAATTCTCGTTATCGACGAAAACGCGATCCGCGCTTCCATCATAGAGGAGGGCCTGCGCGAGGCGGGCTATCAGCGCGTTACCGTCATCCACGAGGTGAACGGGGTGGCGCGCACCATCGAGACGCTGCAGCCTGATGTCATTTTCATCGATCTTGAAAATCCCAATCGTGACATGATGGAGCATCTGTTCCAGCTCACCCGCACGGTTGGCCGGCCTATCGCCATGTTTGTCGATCGTTCCGACACCGCCTCCATCGAGGCAGCCGTCGAGGCCGGTGTCTCCGCCTATGTGGTGGACGGGTTGAAGAAAGAGCGTGTGAAACCGATTCTCGATATGGCGGTCAGCCGCTTCAATGCTTTCAGCCGCCTGCAGCGGGAGCTGGCCGATGCGAAATCGGCGCTTGAGGAGCGCAAGGTCATCGAACGCGCCAAAGGCATATTGATGAAGATGCGCGGCCTTCCTGAAGAAGAGGCCTTTGCACTTCTGCGGCAAACGGCAATGAACGAGAAAAAGAAGATTTCCGAGATCGCGCAAAGCGTGGTCACCGCGGCCGGTCTGTTGATGTGACGAAGACCAGCCGGACAGCGTGGAGTGAATAACATGGCGGCACCGGAACAAACGGCAGGACCAGACAGCGGAGCGACGAAAGCCCCGGGCGCACCGGCAAGGGTCGGCAGTGACCGGCAGAAAATCCTGCGTGCTGGCTTTATACCCCTTGTTGACGCATCGGTTCTTATCGCAGCGGCCGAATTCGGCTTTGCAGAACGCGAGGGCATTACGCTCGATCTCGTGAAAGACGTTTCCTGGGCAAATGTGCGTGACCGGCTGGCGTTCCGGCAATTCGACATTGCCCATATGATATCGCCAATGCCAGTCGCCTCCATGCTCGGGCTCGGTTCTAACCCGTCGCCGACGATTACGCCTTTTTCACTCGGACGCGGCGGCAATGCGATCACGCTTTCGACCCGCCTGTTTGACCGCATGAAGGCCGTGACCGGACTTTCCGAAACGGCGGGAGCGCTCGAAAATGCTGAGGCGCTGAAGCGTGTGCTTGATGATATGCGTGCCCGCGGCGAGCCGCCACCGACGCTTGGCATGACCTACCCGTTTTCCTCGCATAATTACGAATTTCGCTACTGGCTTGCCGCTGGCGGCATTCACCCCGACAACGATGTCAAGCTTGTGGTCGTGCCGCCGCCGTTGACATCGGATGCGCTCGCTGCGGGAGCGATTGACGGTTTCTGCGTTGGAGCGCCGTGGAATATCGTCGCCGCCGAACGCGGTGTCGGCCGGATCGTTGCCGCCAAGCAGGATTTGTGGCCTTCCGCACCCGAAAAGGTCATCGGCATGCGGCCCGAATGGGCGGCAAACCAACAAGAAGCGGTCGGACGGCTGCTGACGGCGCTTGATGCGGCCGCGCGCTGGTGCGATCTTGCAGAAAATCACGATGAACTAAGCCGGGCCCTTGCCGATCCGCGTTACATCGGAGCGCCTGAGGCGATTATCCGTCGTGTGCTTGCCGGTGAATTCAGCATTGATAGCCGGGGGAATAGGCGCGTGATCGACAAATATTTCACCTTTCATGGCGGCCATGCGAATTATCCCCGGCAAAGTCAGGCTTTGTGGATTTACAGCCAGATGATCCGCTGGGGGCAGGCGGAATTTTCTCGCAAAGGCGTGGCGGCCGCCTTGTCTTCCTACCGGCCGGATATTTACCGGGCGGTGCTGGGCGACGCCAATGCGCCTGATGATGCCGATATCCGTGTCGAAGGGCAGGAAGAGGGTGATCGTTTCGTAGATGGCCTCATATTCGATCCCGCCGACATAGAAGGCTATGTGAAGGAATTCTCAGTACGTACATCTACGGCTGTTTCTCAAGCTTCCGGTGAGGCATAAACGGCACCCAAGCTGGTCAAGCTGCGTAAAATTCAAGCGCTGGATTTCTCTATTTGCCCAAATGCAAGCCAAGAAAATCCCTGATTAAAATTTAGTCGTACAGCCCACCTCATGAATACGCCTTTCTTTTCAGGGCTATAATCTAATTTTGATAAACTGGCACGCCTTTTGCTTTTTGTTTTTCGCACCGGTCAACGGCGATCGGAGCAAGCAGGGCGCGGCATAGGCGCTTTCAAAGACACAGACGTCGCAAGGTTTTGCAGTCCGGACTTCTCCCGTCCGCAGACGCAAACACCGAGCGGCGTTTTTTTTATTTTCCGGTTTTTTCGCAAGCGAAAACGTCACCCACGGGTGGCCCAATAAGGGGAACATGCGAATGAAAAAGATATTCTCCGGCGCTGTCAGCCGCCGCGCGATTTTGAAGACCACGGCCAACGCAGCCCTTGTCACTGCGGTACGCGGCGCGTTTCCCTCTGGGGCTTTCGCAGCCACCGCCGAGCCTGAGGTCAAAGGCGCAAAACTCGGCTTCATCGCACTCACCGACGCCGCACCGCTCGTTATCGCCGCGGAAAAGGGCCTCTTCGCCAAGCATGGCATGCCTGACGTCGAGGTTCTGAAGCAGGCGTCATGGGGCGCAACGCGCGACAATCTGGTGCTCGGCGGCGCTTCGAACGGTATTGACGGCGCGCATATTCTCACGCCGATGCCGTATCTGATGCATACGGGCAAGGTAACCCAGAACAATGTGCCGGTGCCGATGACAATCCTCGCCCGCCTGAACCTCGACAGCCAAGGCATCTCCGTCGCCAGGGAATATGCAGATACCGGCGTTCAACTCGATGCCTCCAAACTGAAGGTGGCGTTCGAGAAAAAGAAGGCGGAAGGCAAGGAAATCAAGGCCGCGATGACGTTCCCGGGCGGCACGCATGATCTCTGGATCCGCTATTGGCTTGCCGCCGGCGGTATCGATCCCGACAAGGACGTTTCCACCATCGTCGTTCCGCCGCCGCAGATGGTCGCCAACATGAAGGTTGGCAACATGGACGTCTTCTGTGTGGGCGAGCCCTGGAACGAGCAGTTGGTCAATCAGGGCATCGGTTTTACTGCCTGTACGACAGGCGAACTCTGGAAGGGCCATCCGGAAAAGGCGCTCGGCATGCGCGCCGACTGGGTGGAAAAGAACCCCAACGCCGCCAAGGCGCTGCTGATGGCGGTCATGGAAGCGCAGCAATGGTGCGACGAGATGGCGAACAAGGAAGAAATGTCCACCATCCTCGGCAAACGCCAATGGTTCAACGTGCCGCCGAAGGATGTGCTTGGCCGTCTGAAGGGCAATATCAATTACGGCAACGGCCGCGCGCTCGAAAACACCGGCCTGCAGATGAAGTTCTGGCAGGACCATGCCTCCTATCCCTTCCGCAGCCACGACAGCTGGTTCATCGCGGAAAACATCCGCTGGGGCAAATTCGCGCCCGACACCGATGTGAAGGCGCTGGTTGCGAAGGTGAACCGAGAGGATATCTGGCGCGCTGCCGCCAAGGATCTCGGCGTAACCGATCTGCCCGCTTCCACCTCGCGCGGCAAGGAAACCTTCTTCGACGGCAAGGTCTTCGACCCGGAAAACCCGTCGGCCTATCTCGAAAGCCTGTCCATCAAGGCGGCCTCCTGAGGAGGAGACCCGGGCGTCGCCCTTCATCCGCCGGCCGCGCTTCCCAACCGGTGCGGCTGAAGACCGGGTGAGGGGCGAGCCCAGACCGTAACCGACATCAAGAGGAAATGCCCATGTCCGCATTGGCCCGAAAATTCAACGAAGAGCCGCAGCAGCAGGCAGCGAAGAAGGCAAGTGTCGTGGCGCTTGCGCCGAAACAGTCGCCGCGGATTGATCTGCGCAAATGGGCTGTGGTAGCGGCCCGCAACATCATCCCACCGTTTGTCGTTCTCGCCATTCTGCTTGCTGTCTGGCAGCTGCTCTGTTCCGCCCCCGGCGCCTCCCTGCCGCCGCCGAGCCAGGTTTTCGAGGAGAGCTACGATCTCATCGTATCGCCGTTCTTCCATAATGGCTCGCAGGATATAGGTCTCGGCCTGCGCGTGCTGGTCTCGCTGGAGCGGGTGGCCTACGGTTTCGGCCTTGCCGCCATCGCCGGCATCATTCTCGGGGCTGTCATCGGCCAGTCGGTCTGGGCGATGCGCGGCCTCGATCCGATCTTTCAGGTGCTGCGCACCGTGCCGCCGCTCGCCTGGCTGCCGCTTTCACTGGCCGCCTTTCAGGACAGCAATCCGTCGGCCATTTTCGTGATCTTCATCACCTCCATCTGGCCGGTCATCATCAATACCGCAGTCGGCGTGCGGAACATTCCGCAGGATTACCGCAACGTGGCGCAGGTGCTGCGGCTGAACCAGCTCGAATTCTTCTTCAAGATCATGCTGCCATCGGCAGCACCCTACATCTTCACCGGCCTGCGCATCGGCATCGGCCTTTCGTGGCTCGCGATCGTGGCGGCGGAAATGCTGACCGGCGGCGTCGGTATCGGCTTCTTCATCTGGGATGCGTGGAATTCCTCGCGCCTGCCCGACATCATCGTGGCACTCGCCTACATCGGCGTCGTCGGCTTCATGCTCGACAAGCTGGTGGCGGCGCTCGGCAAGGTCATCACCCGCGGCGCTGCGGCCAACTGAAAGGGCGATAACTATGAACGCATATCTCAAGCTCGATCACATCGACAAATATTTCGACAAGGGCGGCTCGCGCGCCGAGGTGCTGAAAGGCATCAACCTCACTATCGAAAAGGGTGAATTCGTCTCGGTCATCGGCCACTCCGGTTGCGGCAAATCCACCATGCTGAACCTCATCGCCGGGTTGACGAAAGTCTCCGCCGGTGCCGTGCTCCTCGAAAACCGGGAGGTCAACGAACCCGGACCTGAACGCGCCGTCGTGTTTCAGAACCACGGCCTGCTGCCGTGGCTTTCGGTTTATGAAAACGTCAATCTCGCTGTCGAGAAGGTCTTCCGCAACACCAAGACCCGGACCGAGCGGCATGACTGGGTCATGCGCAATCTCGATCTCGTTCAGATGGGGCAGGCGAAAGACAAAAAGCCTTCGGAAATTTCCGGCGGCATGAAACAGCGTGTCGGCATTGCCCGGGCGCTCGCCATGGAGCCGAAAATCCTGCTGCTGGACGAGCCTTTCGGGGCGCTGGATGCGCTGACCCGCGCTCATCTTCAGGATGCGGTGATGGAAATCCACGCCCGGCTCGGCAACACCATGGTCATGATCACCCATGACGTGGACGAGGCTGTGCTGCTCTCCGACCGTATCGTGATGATGACCAACGGTCCCGCAGCTCACATCGGCGAAGTGCTCGAGGTGCCGCTGGCACGCCCGCGCAACCGTATCGAGCTTGCATCCGACAAGACCTACCTCAAATGCCGCGAGGCCGTGCTGAAGTTCCTTTATGAACGTCACCGCTTCGTCGAAGCCGCGGAGTAACGACCATGACGCAGAAACTCGTCATCATCGGTAATGGCATGGCGCCGGGGCGCATGCTGGAAAACCTGCTCGAAACCGCGCCCGGCCTCTACGATGTCACCATTTTCAACGCTGAGCCGCGTGTTAATTACGATCGCATCATGCTCTCGCCGGTGCTTTCAGGCGAAAAGAGCTACGAGGACATCGTCATCCACAATGACGACTGGTATGCGGCCAATAATGTGACGCTGCACAAGGGTGCGAAGGTCACCGGTATCGATCGGGACAAAAAGACCGTCACCAGCGAAAACGGTATTACGGCTTCCTATGACAAGCTGGTGATCGCCACCGGTTCTCTGCCCTTCATCATTCCCGTCCCCGGCCATCAATTGCCCGGCGTGCTCGCCTATCGCGATCTCGATGATGTGACGAAGATGCTGGAGATCGCAGAAGGAAAGGGCCGCGCCATTGTCATCGGCGCCGGCCTTCTCGGGCTGGAAGCCGCCTATGGTCTCAAGCGTCAGGGAATGGACGTCACCGTCATCCACCTGATGCCGACGATCATGGAGCGTCAGCTTGATCCGGCAGCGGCCTATCTTCTGGAGAAGGCGCTCACCGAGCGCGGCATCGACATCATCACCAAGGCCAATACCAAATGCATTCTTGGCAAGGAGAAGGTCGAGGGCATCGAGCTGGAAGACGGCAGGATCATCAAAGGCGACATGGTGGTGATGGCGGTCGGTATCCGTCCCGCTTCCGGTCTTGCCAGGGAAGCCGGTCTTGCCGTCAATCGCGGTATCGTCGTTGACGATGGCATGATGACGTCGGACGCCTCGATCTATGCGCTCGGCGAATGCGCGGAACATCGCGGCATGTGCTACGGGCTGGTTGCCCCGCTTTATGAATCGGCCCGGGTGTTAGCCGACCGCCTTTGCGGCGGTTCGGCCGAATATCACGGCTCCGTCACTAACACGAAGCTCAAGGTCACCGGCATCAACCTGTTTTCCGCCGGCGATTTCGCAGAAGGCGACGACCGCGAGGAAATCGTGCTGCGAGACGCCACGGCCGGCGTCTATAAGCGCCTCATCCTGAAAGAAAACCGCATCATCGGTGCGGTGCTTTACGGCGAGACGGCGGATGGGTCGTGGTTCTTCGATCTGATGAAGAAGTCCACCGATATTTCCGCCATGCGCGAAACCCTGATTTTCGGCCAGGCCTATCAGGGAGGGTCGCCGCTGGACCCTATGGCGGCCGTTGCAGCCTTGCCGGATGATGCGGAAATCTGCGGCTGCAACGGCGTTTGCAAGGGTAAGATCACCTCGTCCATTACCTCCAAGGGATTGACGTCTCTGGATGATGTGCGCGCCCACACCAAGGCTTCCGCCTCCTGCGGCAATTGCACCGGTCTTGTCGAACAGCTGATGACGCTGACGCTCGGCGACAGTTATAACCCCGCTGCCGTGCAGCCCATGTGCAAATGCACCGATCTCGGCCACGACGATGTACGCCGTCTCATCAAGGCCAAGGGTCTTAAGACCATTCCAGCCGTGATGCAGGAGCTTGAGTGGAAAACCTCCTGCGGCTGTGCGAAATGCCGGCCGGCGCTCAATTATTACCTCGTCTGCGACTGGCCGGATGAGTATGCCGATGACTACCAGTCGCGTTACATCAATGAGCGTGTTCACGCCAATATCCAGAAGGATGGGACCTATTCCGTCGTGCCGCGCATGTGGGGCGGTGTGACATCCTCTTCCGAACTTCGGGCGATTGCCGATGTGGTCGACAAGTTCGAAATCCCGATGGTTAAGGTGACGGGCGGCCAGCGCATCGACCTTCTCGGCATCGAGAAGGAGGATTTGCCGGCGGTCTGGGCCGATCTCGGCAAGGCCGGGTTCATTTCCGGCCAGGCCTATGCCAAGGGCTTGCGCACCGTGAAGACCTGTGTCGGCCAGCAATGGTGCCGCTTCGGCACGCAGGATTCCACCGGGCTTGGCATCCGCATTGAAAAATTCATGTGGGGCTCGTGGACACCCGCCAAGCTGAAGCTTGCCGTTTCCGGCTGTCCGCGCAACTGCGCCGAGGCCACCTGCAAGGATATCGGCGTCATCTGCGTTGATTCCGGGTTCGAAATCCATTTCGCCGGTGCCGCCGGCCTCGATATCAAGGGCACTGAAGTTCTGGGTCTTGTCAGAACCGAGGATGAAGCGCTGGAGCATATCGTGGCGCTCACCCAAATGTACCGTGAGCAGGCGCGCTACCTTGAGCGCATCTACAAATGGGCCAAGCGCATCGGCTACGACGAGGTTCGTCGCCAGATCATGAATGATGCGGAGAAGCGTCGGGCCTATTTCGAACGCTTCGTCTTCAGCCAGAAATTCGCGCAGGTCGATCCCTGGTCCGAGCGTGTGTCCGGCCACGACAAGCACGAATTCAGGCCCATGGCGGCAATCGGTTTCAGCGAGGCAGCGGAGTGAGAACGATGGACGTCAACTGGATCGATATTGGTGACATCTCCGACATCCCACTGCGCGGCGCACGGTGCGTAAAAACGCCGATGGGCAAGATCGCCGTGTTCCGCACGGCGGAAAATCAGGTCTTCGCCATCGAGGACCATTGCCCGCACAAGGGCGGGCCGCTGAGCCAGGGCATCGTGCATGGCGCTTCGGTGACGTGTCCCTTGCATAATTGGGTCATTTCGCTGGAAACCGGCAAGGCCTTGGGGGCGGATGAGGGCGAGGTGAGGACCATTCCGGTGCGTAATCTGGATGGAAGGCTTTCGATAGCGCTCGAAACCCTGATGATTGCGGCGGAGTGAATTGCGATGGCGGTGGCTTTACCCCCCTTTGCCCTGCCGGGCATCTCCCCCTCAAGGGGGGAGATCGACAAGCGGAGGGCTCCTCGTTCCCTCTCCACCGGCGACGACGCCAGTTGTGAATGGAAGTTTGTGCCGCGATTGATCTCCCCCCTTGAGGGGGAGATGCCCGGCAGGGCAGAGGGGGGTAAGCGCCACACGTTGAGGCGGCGTAACCGCCACACGCTGAGAGGGCAAACCCATGCCCGTTGAAACCAAAACCACCTGTCCCTATTGCGGCGTCGGCTGCGGCGTCATCGCCACCGTCAACGACGATGGCATCGTTTCCATCAGAGGCGATCAGGACCACCCCGCCAATTTCGGCCGGCTGTGCTCCAAGGGCTCGGCTCTCGCCGAAACCATCGACCTTGAAGGACGCATTCTTCACCCTGAGATCAATGGCAAGCGGGCAACATGGGACGAAGCGCTTGATCTCGTCGCTTCCCGCTTCTCCGACACCATTGCCGAACATGGCCCGGATTCGGTTGCCTTTTACGTCTCCGGCCAATTGCTGACCGAGGATTATTACCTCGCCAACAAGCTGATGAAGGGTTTCATCGGTTCGGCCAATATCGATACCAACTCAAGGCTCTGCATGTCGTCCTCGGTCGCCGGCCATCGCCGCGCCTTCGGGGCCGATACGGTGCCGGGCACCTATGAGGATATGGAGCTTGCCGATCTGGTGATCCTCACCGGTTCAAATCTCGCCTGGTGCCATCCCGTCCTCTACCAGAGGCTAGCGGCGGCAAAGGCGGCACGGCCGGAAATGAAAGTCGTTGTCATCGATCCGCGTCGCACGATGAGCGCCGATATTGCCGATATGCACCTCGCCATCCGCCCGGATGGAGACGTGGCCTTGTTTACCGGCCTGCTGGCGCATCTTTCCGGTAGTCCTGCAGTCGATCACGCCTTTGTGGAAGATCACACGGTCGGTTTTGATGCTGCGATGCAGGCAGCAACCGAACATAGCCTGCCTGATATCGCTGAGGCCACCGGGCTGACGATTGCCGAACTGATTCCCTTTTACGAATTGTTCGAACGCACCGAAAAAACCGTCACCTGTTACAGCCAGGGCGTCAACCAGTCGCAAAGCGGCACCGACAAGGTCAACGCTATCATCAATTGCCACCTTGCGACCGGTCGCATCGGCAGGCCCGGCATGGGACCGTTTTCGCTCACCGGTCAGCCGAACGCCATGGGCGGGCGCGAGGTCGGCGGGCTGGCCAACATGCTGGCCGCCCATATGGCCATCGAAAGTGCCGGGGATCGTGATCGCGTGCAGCGCTTCTGGGCCTCGCCTGCCATTGCGGAAAAACCCGGCCTCAAGGCCGTTGATATGTTTCGGGCCGTGGCCGATGGCCGCATCAAGGCGCTGTGGATCATGGCAACCAATCCAGTGGTGTCCATGCCTGACGCCGGTGCCGTCGAAGCGGCCATCAAGGCCTGTCCATTCGTCGTGGTGTCCGATGTCATGGCAAAGACCGATACGGCGCGCCATGCCCATGTGCTTCTGCCATCGCTTGGCTGGGGGGAAAAAGACGGCACGGTCACCAATTCCGAGCGGCGCATTTCCCGCCAGCGCGGTTTTCTCGATACACCCGGTGAAGCGAAGGCGGACTGGTGGCAGATGGCGGAAGTGGGCCGGCGCATGGGTTTCGGCGCAGCCTTTGCCTTCCGGCACGCGTCGGAGATTTTCGCCGAACATGCGGCTCTGTCTGGCTTCGAAAATCTGGGCAGTCGCGATTTCGACATCAGTGGCGTCGACCCGAAAGTCTATGACGGGATGGCGCCCCTCCAATGGCCAAGACCGCAGGCAGGCGACGCCGGCACGACGCGTTTCTTTGAAGATGGCCGGTTTTATCACGCCGATGGCAAGGCACGGTTCATCGTCACAGCCTTGCCGGAGGTGGACAGAACGTCGGCGGACTATCCGCTGACGCTGAATACCGGGCGCATTCGCGACCAGTGGCATACCATGACCCGCACCGGCAAAAGCGCACGCCTTACCGCCCATATCGCCGAGCCATTCGCCGAGCTTCACCCGCGCGATGCGCAGGCGCTGGGCATTGAAAGCGCCGATCTGGTAGAGCTGGAAAGTCCACATGGTAAGGTTCTGCTGCGGGCGTTGATCAGCGAAAGGCAGGCGCGCGGGTCGGTGTTCGCGCCGATGCACTGGAACGACCAGTTCGCCTCGCTGGCGCGGATCGATATGGTTGTGGCCCCGGTCACGGACCCTTATTCCGGCCAGCCCGCCTCGAAAAACACGGGCGTGAGGGCAAGACGTTTCGAAGCGAAGGCTTACGGTTTCGCCATTTCCCGCACCCGGCCCGATGCGCCGGACTGCGCCTATTGGGCGATTGCAAAGGCGGATGGCGGCTATCGCATGGAGCTTGCCTTTGCGGAAGAGCCGCAGGACTGGATGCTCTGGGCACGACAGGTCTTCGGCATCGACGCCGGGATCGAGCCGCTGGGTTATAGCGACCGGCAAACTGGCGATCTGCGCCTTGCCTTTTTCGATGGCGATATACTGCTGGCGGCGCTGTTCATCGCAAGGCGGCCGGTGGCTGTTGCCCGCAACTGGGCGATTTTACAATTGACCGAGCGCCATGAGGATCTGCGAATGCGGTTTGCGCTGATCGCCGGTCGCCCGGGAGCCGGCCGTCCCGATCCGGGGGCCACGGTCTGCTCTTGCTTCAATGTCGGCGTCAACCAGATCACGGCCGCAGTCCGGGATGGCTGCCATAGCGTCGAAGCCATCGGCAAGGTGTTGAATGCCGGCACCAATTGCGGCTCGTGCCGCGCCGAAATCAAGGGGGTCATCAATGGATGCCTTAAAACCGCAGCGGAATGAACCGGCCCGTATGGAGAAACTCGCCAAGCTGCCGGTTTTCTGGGGGCTTGAGGGCAAGCGCGTGGTGCTGGCGGGCGGATCGGATGGGGCCGCCTGGAAGGCGGAGCTGTTGCTGGCCTGCGGCGCGGAATTGCATGTCTTTTGTGAGAGGGGTGACCTGTCCGAGACATTTGCAGGGCTCGTTGCCAGAAGCACTCGCCTGCATTTCCATGCCATGCGCTGGCATAGTGGCATATTCGCCAATGCGGAACTGGCGCTGGCGGATTGCGAAACGGATACGGAGGCGGCAGCCTTTCATGCCGCTGCGCGGGCAGCGGGTGTTCCCGTCAACGTCATCGACAAGCCGGAATTCTGCCAGTTCCAGTTCGGCTCCATCGTCAATCGCTCGCCAGTGGTCGTCTCGATCTCCACCGATGGCGCAGCACCTATTCTGGCTCAGGCCATCCGTCGGCGCATTGAGACATTGCTGCCGCACTCGCTCAGGGATTGGGGCGCGCTTGCCCGGACCATCCGTGAGCGGGTTAACCTGCGGCTGACGCCAGGTCCGTCCCGGCGGCTGTTCTGGGAGAAATTCGTCGATCGGGCCTTTACCGAAAGGCTGGACGAAGACAGCGAAGAACGATTGCTGACGGCTACCGGAATGCAGGCTTGCGAGGTTGGGGGGCGGGTGACGCTTGTGGGCGCCGGCCCTGGAGACGCCGAACTTCTGACGCTGAAAGCGGTGCGCGCCCTGCAGGCGGCAGATGTCATCCTGTTTGACGATCTTGTCTCAGCCGAGGTGCTGGAGCTGGCGCGGCGGGAGGCCAAGCGCATGCTGGTTGGCAAGCGCGGCGGCCGCGAAAGCTGCAGGCAGGAAGATATCAACGACATGATGATCCGGCTTGCAAAGGCGGGAAAAAGGGTGGTGCGCCTGAAATCCGGCGATCCGATGATTTTCGGGCGCGCCGGTGAGGAGATCGCCGCGCTGGCGGCTGAAAACATTCCCGTCGATGTCGTGCCCGGTATCACCGCGGCAAGCGCCATGGCCTCCCGCCTCGGCATTTCCCTGACCCATCGCGACCACGCCCAGTCGGTGCGCTTCATCACCGGCCATTCCCGTCAGGGAAAGCTGCCGGAGAATATTGACTGGACATCGCTTGCCGACCCCGCCGTAACCACGGTTTTTTACATGGGCGGGCGAACCGCGGCGGCAATCCAGTCCTCCTTGCTCGCCCACGGCATGGACGCCTCGACGCCCGTTGCCGTCGTGGTTTCCGTCACCCGGGCGAATGAGCAGCGCTGGCGCGGCCCACTCACGCAACTGTCTGCGGCAATCGAGCGGCTGGGGGTAAACGAGCCCGTTCTGATCGGCATTGGCGATGCGTTCCGCGCCGCTTCCCCGGCGCTGTCCTTGATGGATGCAAAGGAGATCCTTCCGCCCGTTCTGATAGCTCGATGACGGACCACGCGCCGCCCCGGCGCAAATTTTTGACACACGACGTCGACGCGGCCACCCACGGTCGGCCTAAACCATGCCTTGACATTGGTTTTTTGTTCGCTCTTCAATAAAACGAAAAAATTGAAAGAGGAGGGAGGGCGAAATGTTGCTCACACCGCGTCAGGATGAAATCGTCGCGCTGGCGAAAGCGAACGGGCGAGTGCTGGTCGACGAGCTGGCATCTCGGTTTTCCGTCACCCCTCAGACGATCCGCAAGGACCTGAACGACCTCTGCGATACCCGTGTTCTGACCCGCATCCACGGCGGCGCGCTTTTTCCAAGCGGCAATGAAAATGTCAAATACGAGGCTCGGCGGGCGATTGCTTCCGTGGAAAAGCAGGCGATCGGGGCCGCTGCCGCCGCTCTCATTCCCAACAATTCGTCGCTTTTCATCAACATCGGCACGACCACGGAGGCGGTGGGCGAAGCGCTGGCGGATCATCACGAACTGATGGTCATCACGAATAATATAAATGTTGCCAACAGGTTACGCGTTTTTCCGGGTATTGAGGTGGTGATTGCCGGTGGTGTCGTGCGCGGCTCCGATGGCGGCATTGTCGGGGAAGCGGCCGTGGATTTCATTCGCCAGTTCAAAGTGGATTTCGCCGTCATCGGCGTGTCCGCCATCGATGAGGACGGCGCCCTGCTGGATTTCGATTTCCGCGAGGTCAAGGTTGCGCAGGCAATCATCTCCAACGCGCGCCATGTGATTCTGGTATCGGATTCGCTCAAATTCGAACGGACGGCCCCTGTCCGCATCGGCCATCTTTCGCAGGTTCATACCTTCATCACCGATCATTGTCCGATTGATTCCATCCGCGGTATCTGCGCCGATCATGATGTCCGGCTGATCGAGACGGAGGCCCGCGGCACCTGATCCACGGGCTGTCGGAATTTCGTTTGACATTCGTTTTGTCTTCGAATTAGATGGTCGTGCTTTCAATATATCGATGAGGAGAGCGTCGATGAAAGCGCGGGAGGGTGCATGTCTGACGAGGCAATTCACGATATTTTCGTGATCGGCGGCGGTATCAATGGCTGCGGCATTGCGCGCGACGCCGTCGGCAGGGGCTATTCCGTCGCACTTGCGGAAATGAACGATTTCGCCTCCGGTACGTCGTCTGCTGCAACCAAGCTCATTCATGGCGGCCTGCGTTATCTCGAACATTACGAGTTTCGTCTGGTGCGCGAAGCACTGATGGAACGCGAGGTTCTGTGGGCGATGGCGCCTCATATCATCTGGCCCATGCGTTTCGTGCTGCCCTTCCAGAAGGGCGGTGTGCGTCCGGCGTGGCTCGTGCGTCTCGGGCTCTTCCTTTACGATCATCTTGGCGGCCGCAAGCTTCTGCCCGCCACCCGCTCGCTCGATCTGCGCCGTGATCCGGCCGGAAAGCCTTTGAAACCGATTTTCGCCCGGGCTTTCGAATATTCCGACGGATGGGTCGATGACGCCCGCCTGGTCGTGCTGAACGCCCGTGATGCCGCTGACCGTGGCGCGTTGATCCTCAATCGGACGCAGGTGGTTTCCGCGCGGCGCGACGGCGCGTTCTGGCGGGTCGAGACGAGAAATGCCGCCGGAGAAACGCAGGTCCACCGGGCGCGGATGTTGGTGAATGCCGCCGGTCCATGGGTCGACAGGGTTCTGTCGGCGACCTTCGGAAAAAACAACGTTCACAATGTTCGCCTCGTCCAGGGCAGCCATATCATCGTGCGCAAGAAGTTCTCCGATCCGCGCGCCTACTTCTTTCAGAATCCGGATGGCCGCATCATTTTCGCCATCCCTTACGAACAGGATTTCACCCTGATCGGCACGACGGATCGCGACTATACCGGTGACCCCCGGGCTGTTAAGATCAGCGACGAGGAAATCAGCTATCTCTGCAGCGCGGCGAGTGAATATTTTGCCGAACCGGTGAAGCCGTCCGATATCGTCTGGACATATTCCGGGGTGCGGCCGCTTTTTGATGACGGCGCGTCAAAAGCGCAGGAGGCGACGCGTGATTATGTCTTGAAGACCGAGGGGACCGACGGCGAGGCACCACTTCTCAATATTTTCGGCGGCAAGCTCACCACTTATCGGCGACTCGCCGAACATGCTCTTGAAAAGATCGGCGATGCGCTGGGAACAAAGGGAGCCCCATGGACAGCGGGTTCTCATCTGCCGGGCGGAAATTTCAATGTAGAAGCTTATGCTGCGGAGGTTTCTGCGCTGCTATCGCGTTATCCCTTCCTGGAAAAGCGTCATGCGGAGCGGCTTGTCCGCTGCTACGGCACCGATGTGGCGGCGATGATAGGCAATGCGACAGACGCGCCGGCGCTTGGGCGGTATTTCGGCGGCACGCTCTACGAAGCTGAAGTTCGCTGGCTGATGGCGCGGGAATGGGCGCTGACGGCGGAGGATATTCTGTGGCGCCGTACCAAGCAGGGGCTGTTTTTGACCCCCGACGAGGTGCGTGGGTTGGAGGACTACATCGATGACATTGCAGGTGGACGATTGAAGGCAATCTGACGATCCGGACAAAAGCGGAGGAGGCTTTGGATCACCATGCTTGAATTGCGAAATGTCTCGAAGATGGTGGGCGGTGACTATCATATTCATCCCACGGATCTGACGTTGCAGCGCGGAAGCCTGAACGTTCTGCTTGGACCGACGCTTTCGGGCAAGACGTCGCTCATGCGGCTTATGGCGGGGCTGGACAAGCCAAGCAGCGGCTCGATCCTGGTCAACGGCGAGGATGTGACCGGCTGGCCGGTCCAGAAGCGCAATGTCGCCATGGTGTACCAACAGTTCATCAACTATCCGGCGCTCAGCGTTTACGAAAACATTGCCTCGCCGATGCGGGTTGCGGGCAAGGATCAGGCAACCATCGACCGGGAAGTGAGAAAAGCCGCGGAGCTTCTGAGGCTTACACCCTATCTCGACCGTACGCCGCTCAATCTTTCCGGCGGCCAGCAGCAGCGCACGGCACTTGCCCGCGCCATCGTCAAGAACGCCACTCTGGTGCTGCTCGATGAGCCGTTGGCCAATCTCGATTACAAGCTGCGCGAAGAATTGCGCGAGGAGCTGCCGCGCATTTTCGCGGAGTCGGGCGCGATCTTTGTTTATGCCACCACAGAGCCGTCAGAGGCGCTGCTGTTGGGCGGCAATACGGCAACGCTCAACGAGGGCAGGGTAACCCAGTTCAGTCGCACCATCGAGGTTTACCGGCGCCCGGTGGATATTGTGACGGCGGAAATTTTCGCCGACCCGCCGCTCAACACCATCGAGGTCATCAAGACGGGTGGAGCCTTTACCCGTGCTGATCGCGCCGTTGTCGCGGTGCCGGCGTACCTTGCCACCGTGCCGGATGGACCTTTGACCATCGCTTTCCAGCCGCATCATCTTTTCCCGCAGGCGAAGGGTGAAGCACGGCAATCCATACGGGCGCGGACGCTGATCTCGGAAATCGCCGGGTCGGAAAGCTTCGTGCATGTGGAATTTTCGGGCCGACGCTGGGTCATGCTGGCGCATGGCATTCACGACATCGAACCGGACAGGGATATCGAGCTGTTTCTCGATACAAGCCACCTGATGGCATTCGACGCAAATGGCCGCGCCATCGGCGAAGCGGCGTAAGGGGGATCGGTCATGGCACGTATCACGCTCGATCATATCCGCCACGCCTATAACGCCAAGGCGCAGGCTGCCGGCGATTATGCGCTGAAGGAGGTTCATCACGAATGGGAGGATGGCGGGGCCTATGCACTTCTCGGTCCCTCCGGTTGTGGTAAGACCACGCTGCTCAACATCATTTCTGGCCTGCTGCGCCCCTCCGAAGGCCGCATCGCGTTCGACGGAACAGACGTCACGGATTTTGCGACTGAAGATCGCAATATCGCCCAAGTGTTCCAGTTCCCGGTCGTTTACGACACGATGACAGTTTACGACAATCTTGCTTTTCCGCTGCGCAACCGGCATGTGCCGGAGGCCGAGGTCGACCGCCGCGTGCGGGAAATCCTTGAGATGACCGACCTCTCCGGTATGGCCAAACGCAGGGCCCGCGGGTTGACGGCGGACCAGAAGCAGAAGATCTCGCTGGCGCGCGGCCTCGTACGCTCCGACGTCAACGCCATTCTCTTTGATGAGCCGCTGACGGTCATCGATCCGCATATGAAATGGGTGCTGCGCTCGCAGCTGAAGCGCCTGCATCGCCAGTCCGGTTTTACCATGGTCTACGTCACCCATGACCAGACCGAAGCGCTGACCTTCGCCGACAAGGTGGTGGTGATGTATGACGGCCAGATTGTCCAGATCGGCACGCCGGCTGAGCTTTTCGAGCGGCCGGGGCATACATTTGTCGGTTATTTTATCGGCTCGCCGGGCATGAATGTTCTGCCCGCCAATATCGAGGGGACGACGGCTGTAGTCGGCGGTCTTGGTGTGCCGCTGGCAGGTGCGCCGACGATCGCATCGGGGCAGCGCATCGAAATCGGCATCCGCCCGGAATTCGTCCGGCTGGAGCGCGGCGGCATGCCCATCACTGTCGATAAGGTCGAGGACATCGGCCGGCAGAAGATCGTGCGTGCCCGGTTCGCCGGCCAGAAACTCGCGATCGTCGTTGCGGAAGACGAGGAAATCCCGGCGGAGGCCGGTGTGCGCTTCGACCCGGCCGCCATCGGTGTTTTCGCCGATTCCTGGCGTGTAAAGATGGGGGCCTGACCATGGAAAAAAGCTGGAACAACAAGGCATGGTTCATGGTGCTGCCGGTGCTGGTGCTGGTCGCCTTCTCCGCCGTCATTCCGCTGATGACCGTCGTGAATTATTCGGTGCAGGACACCTTCGGCAACAACCAGTTCTTCTGGGCGGGAACGCAATGGTTCGAGGAAATCCTGGCGTCGGACCGGTTCTGGGATGCGCTGGGGCGCAACCTGCTATTCTCCGGCATCATCCTCGCGATTGAAATTCCGCTCGGCATCTTCATCGCACTCAAAATGCCGAAATCCGGCATCGGCGTGCCGATCTGCCTCGTCACCATGGCACTGCCGTTGCTGGTGCCGTGGAATGTGGTGGGCACGATCTGGCAGGTCTTCGGGCGCAGCGATATCGGACTTCTCGGTTATTACGCCAATCAGCTCGGGCTCGACTACAACTATGTCAACGATCCCGTCGATGCCTGGATTACCGTCGTCATCATGGATGTGTGGCATTGGACGAGCCTTGTCGTGCTTCTGTGTTATGCCAGCCTGGTTTCCATTCCTGACGCCTATTATCAGGCGGCAAGGATCGATGGCGCGTCGCGTTTTGCGGTGTTCCGGTTCATCCAGCTGCCGAAGATGAAACGGGTGCTGCTGATCGCCTTCCTGCTGCGCTTCATGGACAGTTTCATGATCTATACCGAACCCTTCGTCGTCACCGGCGGCGGCCCGGGCAATTCCACAACCTTCCTGTCCATAGATCTCGTGAAGATGGCACTTGGCCAGTTCGACCTCGGCCCGGCAGCGGCCATGTCGCTGATCTACTTCCTCATCATCCTGCTGTTATCGTGGGTGTTCTATACCGTGATGACCAGCCACGACGCGGAGACCTGAGTCATGAGCGCCTCCAATGTCACGACCGGCGTGGAACGTAACGGCTTGGTCTCCGGCTCGTCGGGCGTTGCCACGTCGGCAAGACCCAGCTTTGCCGCAAGGGCGCGCTCACGCCGCCATCACGGGCCATCCCGGTTTTCCTGGCTGGTGCCGACCATCTACATCCTGCTTCTGCTCGTGCCGATCTACTGGCTTATCAATATGAGCTTCAAGACGAATGCGGAAATCGTCTCTTCCATGACGCTCTATCCGCATCAGCCGACGTTGCAGAACTACAGGACGATCTTCACCGATTCATCCTGGTATTCCGGCTATATCAATTCGATCATTTATGTCGTCATGAACATGGTGATCTCGGTGGCTGTCGCGCTGCCAGCGGCCTATGCCTTTTCGCGTTACCGTTTTCTCGGCGACAAGCACCTGTTCTTCTGGCTTTTGACCAACCGCATGGCGCCACCGGCGGTCTTTGCGCTGCCGTTCTTCCAGCTCTATTCCGCTTTCGGGCTGATCGACACGCATATTGCGGTGGCGCTCGCGCATTGCCTGTTCAACGTGCCGCTGGCGGTTTGGATTCTCGAAGGTTTCATGTCCGGCGTGCCGAAGGAAATCGACGAGACCGCCTACATTGACGGCTACTCCTTCCCGAAATTCTTCGTGAAGATCTTCATGCCGCTCATCGCTTCCGGCATCGGCGTCGCCTGCTTCTTCAGCTTCATGTTCTCGTGGGTCGAGCTTCTGATCGCCCGTACGCTGACGACGACGGACGCCAAGCCGATTGCCGCGACGATGACGCGCACCGTGTCTGCCGCCGGCATGGACTGGGGCCTGCTTGCCGCTGCCGGCGTGTTGACGCTGATACCCGGCGCTCTGGTGATCTGGTTCGTGCGCAATTACATCGCCAAAGGCTTTGCGCTGGGAAGGGTTTGACCATGACGAAGATGCCCGATTTTACCTGGATGGCGTGGACGTGGCAGACGGCGGCCTTTTTCGGCACCATCGCGGTTTTGCTGGTCGGCATGTGGTTCTGGGAACGTCTCTCGCCCGGCGGCAATCCCCGCTTCGGCCTGTTGCGCTTCGAAACGACGCGTGGTGACAGGCTGTTCATCTCGCTGCTTGGCAGCGCCTTCATTCATCTCGCATGGCTCGGGCTGGTCGGCCCGAACCTGTGGTGGGCTCTCGCTCTATCCGTGGTCTACGCCGTTGGCGTTTTCCGTTTTGTCTAGAGCAGGAAAAGATGCGGCGGAGGAAACCGCATCTCGCAGACTTCATGCAATCGCAACCCTTGGGAGGACTGATATGCGACGGCATCTGATGACGACGACGGCAGCCATGCTGCTGGCAATGACAGGTTCGGCTTTTGCCGGAATGGAGGAAGCAAAGCAGTTTCTGGACAAGGAAATCGGCGACATGTCGGCGCTTTCCCGTGCAGAGCAGGAAAAGGAAGTGCAATGGTTCATTGATGCCGCGAAGCCTTTCGCGGGCATGGAGATCAAGGTCGTATCCGAATCCCTGACCACGCATGAATATGAATCAAAGGTTCTGGCGCCTGCATTTACCGCCATTACCGGCATCAAGGTGACGCACGACCTTATCCAGGAAGGTGACGTTGTCGAAAAGATCCAGACACAGATGCAGACCGGCCAGAACCTTTACGATGGCTGGGTCAACGACAGCGACCTCATCGGCACCCATTGGCGTTACCAGCAGGTGCGCAACCTGACGGACTTCATGGCCAATGAAGGCAAGGATGTCACCAATCCCGGTCTCGACCTCAAGGACTTCATCGGCAGCGCGTTCACGACGGCACCGGACAAGAAGCTCTACCAGCTTCCCGACCAGCAGTTCGCGAACCTCTACTGGTTCCGTTACGACTGGTTCAACGACGACAAGAACAAAGCGGACTTCAAGGCCAAGTACGGCTACGACCTCGGCGTTCCCGTCAACTGGTCGGCCTATGAGGACATCGCCGAATTCTTCACCGGCCGCGACGTCGGCGGCAAGAAGGTCTTCGGCCATATGGACTACGGCAAGAAGGACCCCTCGCTCGGCTGGCGCTTCACCGATGCCTGGCTCTCCATGGCCGGCAATGGCGACAAGGGCCTGCCAAACGGCCTGCCGGTCGATGAATGGGGCATCAAGGTCAATGACAAGTCGCAGCCGGTCGGCTCCTGCGTGGCGCGCGGTGGTGATACCAATGGTCCCGCTTCGGTCTATTCCATCGAGAAATATCTCGAATGGCTGAAGAAATATGCGCCGCCGGAAGCGCAGGGCATGACCTTCTCCGAGTCAGGACCGGTGCCGGCACAGGGCAACATCGCCCAGCAGATCTTCTGGTACACGGCCTTTACTGCCGACATGGCCAAGCCCGGCCTGCCTGTGGTGAACGAGGACGGTTCGCCGAAATGGCGCGTCGCACCCTCGCCGCATGGCGTCTACTGGAAGGACGGCATGAAGCTCGGTTATCAGGATGTGGGTTCCTGGACGTTGATGAAATCCACGCCAGACGACCGCGCCAAGGCCGCATGGCTCTATGCGCAGTTCGTGACCTCAAAGACCGTGGATGTGAAGAAGAGCCATGTCGGTCTCACCTTCATTCGTGACAGCACCATCCATCACAAGAGCTTCACGGACCGGGCTTCCAAACTCGGTGGTCTTGTCGAGTTCTATCGCTCGCCGGCCCGCGTTCAGTGGTCGCCGACCGGCACCAACGTTCCTGATTATCCAAAGTTGGCGCAGCTCTGGTGGCAGGCAATCGGCGATGCGTCGTCGGGTGCCAAGACCGCACAGGCTGCCATGGACTCGCTCTGCGCTGAACAGGAAAAGGTCATGAGCCGCCTGGAACGTGCTGGCGTGCAGGGCGATATCGGCCCGAAGCTGGCGGAAGAGCATGATATCGAATACTGGAACAAGGACGCCGTTTCGAAGGGCAATCTCGCGCCGCAGCTGAAGATCGCCAACGAAAAGGAAAAGCCGGTCACCGTCAATTACGACGAACTGGTGAAAAGCTGGCAGAAGTGATGTCTGCATAAAATCTTAAATCGGGGCGGCTCTGCCGCCCCGTCATTGCGTTTGAAAGGGAGTGACATAATGGGCGGTTATATTCTGGCGATCGATCAGGGCACGACATCGACAAGGTCGATGGTCTTTGATCGCGACATGCGGGTCATCGGTGTCGGGCAGCGAGAATTTCCGCAGCATTTTCCTGCCTCCGGCTGGGTCGAACACGATGCCGAAGACATCTGGAAAAGTGTGCTTGAAACCATCCGACTTGCACTTGCCGATGCCGGCATCGCCGCAACCGATATAGAGGCGATAGGCATCACCAATCAGCGGGAAACGACGGTGCTGTGGGACCGCAACACCGGCGAAGCGGTGCACCGCGCCGTGGTCTGGCAGGATCGCCGTGCCGCCCCGGTCTGCGAGGATTTGAAAAGAAGGGGGCTGGAACCGCTCTTCTCTAAAAAGACCGGACTGCTGCTCGATCCATATTTTTCCGGCACGAAGCTGAAATGGCTCTTGGACAGCGTCGGCGGTCTTCGCGAAAGGGCGGGCAAGGGAGAAATCTGCTTCGGTACCGTCGACAGTTTCCTGATCTACCGTCTCACCGGCGGCCGCCGGCACGTGACCGACGCCACCAACGCCTCGCGAACGCTGATCTACAATATCGAAGACAATGTCTGGGATGATGAGCTCCTGTCCATCCTCGACATCCCCCGCGCCATGCTGCCGGAGGTTCTGGATTGCGCCGCCGATTTCGGCGTAACTGACAAGTCGCTTCTGGGCGCGGAAATTCCGATCCTCGGCGTTGCGGGCGACCAGCAGGCGGCGGTGATCGGCAATGCCTGCTTCGAGCCGGGCATGATGAAATCGACCTACGGCACCGGTTGCTTCGCACTTCTCAATACGGGCACAGACCGGGTGGCCTCCACAAACCGGCTGCTGACGACGATTGCTTATCGCCTCGGCGGCGTGACGACCTATGCGCTGGAAGGCTCTATCTTCATCGCCGGGGCGGCGGTGCAGTGGCTGCGTGACGAGCTTGGTTTCATCTCGGTTGCATCAGAAGTCAGCGCGCTTGCCGAAAAGGCCGATCCGAAACAGCGCGTTTATCTCGTGCCTGCCTTTACCGGTCTTGGCGCGCCTTATTGGGATGCCGAAGCGCGGGGTGCGATCTTCGGCCTCACACGCGGGACGGGCCCGGCGGAATTTGCCCGCGCGGCGCTCGAAAGCGTTGCCTATCAGACGTTCGATCTGCTGGATGCGATGCGCAAGGACTGGGCGGGTGACAATGGCAAGACGGTGCTGAGGGTCGACGGCGGCATGGTCGCCTCCGATTGGACGATGCAGCGGCTGGCGGATATTCTCGCCGCGCCCGTCGATAGACCGGTGTTTCTCGAGACGACAATCCTTGGTGCCGCCTGGCTTGCGGCCTCACGTGCCGGTATCTGGCCGGACCGCAAGGCCTTCGCCGACCATTGGCGGCGCGACCGCCGCTTCAGCCCCGAGATGGAAGAGAGCGAGCGGAAGAACGCCATCGCAGGCTGGCGCGACAGCGTCGGCCGTTGCCTCTCGAAACGGGACAATTAAGGCCGGTTACACGAAACTGCCGGGTGCGATGCTCTTGCTGTAAACGAGATCGGAAAGGGCGCGCACCAGCTCCGCCTCCGCGCCCTTGCTCGGTTGAAGCACAAATTCAACGTCTTCCAGCAGCGGCAGCACGCCTGCGGCAATCTCCTTCAGACCAGCCGGCGCCATGCTGCGCGGCTGCACCAGAATGCCCATGCCCGCCCTTGCTGCGGCGGTTAGTCCACTGAGACTGCCGCAGGTGCAGACGATCCGCCAGGCGAGACCGGCCCGGTCCAGTGCCTCCTGCGCCGCCCTCCGGGTGATGCTCGGCGGCGGAAAGGCAATCAGCGGGAGCGCATCCGGCTGGTTCAGCATCCGCTCAGGATCGCGCGCCAGCCAGACGAGCGGTTCGCGATAAAGGAAATGACCAAGCTTGTCGCCAAGACGACGCTTGGCCAACACCACGTCAAGTTCGCCATTGTCCTGCATCTGGTAAAGCACACCGCTCAGCGAGACCGTTAGTTCAAGGTCAACCAGCGGATAAAGCCGAATGAATTCCTCCAGAATGGTCGTAAGGCGACTGGCGACAAAATCTTCCGACACACCAAGCCGCAGCCGACCGCGCAGGCGGCTTTCGCTGAAGAGCGAAGAGACCTTGCTATCGATTTCAAGCATGTTGCGAGCGTAACCGAGTAATGCCTCACCCTCGCCGGTCAGTTTTACCTGATGGGTGTTGCGTGCGATCAATCGGCGGCCAAGGGAGGCTTCAAGCCTCTGAATATGCTGGCTGACAGTGGATTGGCCAATGCCGAGCCGTTCGGCAGCAAGGGTAAAACTGCCGGTTTGCTGGAGCATGACGAAACTGGCAAGATGTTGAAGGTTCAGCATTATCTCAAATCATGATAACTGTTAATCTTTGCATCCGAAATCATGATGAGCGATAGTGGCGCGCGTTTCAAGCAAAACCGCTGCCGGAAAGACCTCCCATGACCCGCTTCCTGCCCGACCGTTTCACCATGATGCTGGTGGCCACCGTAATTCTGGCTTCCATCCTGCCGATCAGCGGCGAGCCGGCAGAATATTTCGGGCTTGCGACAAAACTCGCGATCGCTCTGCTGTTCTTCCTGCACGGCGCGCGGCTTTCGCGGGATGTGGTGATTGCGGGCATCCTGCACTGGCGTCTGCATCTGGCGATCCTGCTCGTGACCTTCGGCCTTTTCCCGCTTCTCGGTGTGGCGATAGGCTTCATTCCCGAAAGCATCCTGCCGGCACCGCTCTATATGGGCGTGCTGTTTCTCTGTGTGCTGCCATCCACCGTGCAGTCATCCATCGCCTTCACGTCAATGGCGGGCGGAAACGTGCCGGCGGCGATTTGTTCAGCCTCGGCTTCGAATATTTTCGGCATGTTCCTGACGCCGTTGCTGGTTGGCCTGCTGTTCACGGTCGGCGGCCATGGCGGCGGATTTTCGCTGGATGCTTTCCTGCAAATCTTCCTGCAGCTGCTTCTGCCTTTCATCGTCGGTCAGGTCCTGCAGCCCTGGATTGGTGACTGGATAAGGGCGCGCAAGAAATTGCTTTCTCCGGTCGATCGCGGCTCCATCCTGATGGTCGTTTATCTCGCCTTTTCCGATGCGGTCATCGAGGGCATATGGCACACGTTTTCGCTCCGGGATATCGGTGTGGTCATCGTCATCAATATCCTGCTGCTGGCGCTTGTCCTATGTGTAACGATGTTCGGCAGCCGGCTATTGGGTTTTGACAAGGCCGATGAGATCACCATCACCTTCTGCGGCTCGAAAAAGAGCCTCGCCAGCGGCGTGCCCATGGCCGGCGCGATCTTCGCCGGCCAGAGCATCGGTGCCATCGTTTTACCGATCATGCTCTTTCATCAGATCCAGTTGATGGTCTGCGCTGTCCTTGCCCAGCGTTATGCCCGCAAGGCCCATGAAAAGGCAGCGATAGCCGAAGCGGCTGCGGCAGAAGGCGCCGCAGCCTCCGCTCGATAAAACGCGCTCCCGCCAACAAAAACGGCCCCTCAAGGGGGCCGTCTGTCTTGCATGTGGAATACTTAGTTAACCTGAGCCGGGGTAACCTGGGCTTCGATGGTCTTCGGCGCATCGGCGCTGTCGGACGAGATCGCAATGCGGCGCGGCTTCATGGCTTCCGGAATATTGCGAACGAGATCGATGTGAAGCAGGCCATTCTTCAGGGAAGCGGTCTGCACTTCTACGTGGTCGGCAAGCTGGAAGCGGCGTTCGAAGGCGCGCGTGGCGATGCCGCGATACAGAAATTCGCCTTCCGTCGTCTTCTCATCCGTGGCTTTCTCGGCTTTCACGGTCAGCGCATTGGCGCGGGATTCGATGCTGAGTTCATTTTCATCGAAACCGGCAACCGCCATGGTGATGCGATAGGTATTCTCACCGGTCCGCTCGATATTGTAGGGCGGATAGGACTGGGCCTGCTCAGGCTGGCCGAGGCCGTCAAGCATCGAAAAAAGACGGTCGAAGCCCACGGTGGAACGATAGAGAGGGGAAAAATCAACGTGACGCATGGTGTCCTCCTTAAGAAGCGACTGTTTGCGGTTAAGTCCGCCATCCCATTCTGGCGACGGTCGGACATTTGGCGCGGCCCCGCTTTGGCGACCGCATGAAGGAGATGGGAATGGCGTCGCGCGGCGTCAAGGGGTGGATGCAACATGAACCATGTCTGAACATCCGGTTCCGGCATCGTTCAGTTTGAGAGCCATAAAACTCCAGTCATCGGAGACATTCTCCGTGGACAGAAGCAATAACGTCCCTTCTTCTTCTGTCTTACTCGCCGGAACCGCGACTGCTTTAACCGACGGTTCCGGCAATTTTTTCTTTGACCTTCCCGCGCCGCCGACCTATCCGAAAAGAGTTGAAAAGCCGGAAAAAGACCGATGATCGAAGCCACATTGCGCGCCAGTGAAGACAATCCGGTTCCCGACAGCCATGTGGTTGGATATTTTTCTGGCCATGGCGGCAAACAGCTCCGCTATGCGATCTTTCGGACCCATCGTCATGTTGCCCGCGGAACGGTGGTTCTGCTGCATGGCAGAAACGAATGTATCGAAAAATATTTTGAAACAGTGGCCGGTCTGACGGCCATGGGCTTCTGGGTCGCGACGTTCGATACGCGCGGGCAGGGCGGTTCCGAACGGCTGCTCAAAAGGCCGGGTGCCGGGCACGTGCGGCGCTTTTCCGATTATCAGCACGACATCAGCCTTTTTCTGGAACAGGTGGTGCTTCCGGATACGAGGCTGCCGTTCTTCATGATTGCACATTCTACCGGCGCGCTTGCCGCGCTTGCCGCAGCGCCCGGGCTCGCGAACAGGATTGATCGGCTGGCGCTTTGTTCGCCCTTCATAGAACTCGACAGTCAGCAATCCGTCCCGTCATCCGTTATCCGGCTGGTCGCCACGGCTTTGAGCCTTGCCGGCCTGGGAAAAGTTCAGCTTGGCAGGGACCAGCGCGAACGGGATTTTGACGGCAATCCGCTAACCTCGGACGCAAAACGTTTCGCAAGGAATCTCTCGCTGCACAGGCAGTTTCCGGAACTGTTCATTGGCGCGCCAACGGCCCGCTGGGTCTATGAGGCATTGAAGACCATGGGCCGAGTGACCCGTCAGGATCATCTGACGAATATAACCATTCCTACCCTTATTCTGGCGCCCATGCTGGACACGATAACGCCCTATAAGGCGCAGGAAGAGCTGTCGCGCAATTTCCGGGCAGCGCAGCTTCTTCCCATCACCGGCGCGCGTCATGAACTGCTGCATGAGCGGGATGTTTTCCGCAAGCAGGCACTGGCCGCCATCGACGCGTTTTTCGCGCCGGAGTGATGGCCGCCTTGCAGGGCAGGTCTATAGTCTGGAGAGAATGGCAAGCGCCTGTTCGTGTACGGATCTGGAGCCGGCGGCCAGAATGCGGCCGCCATTTTCAGGACGTCCGCCATCCCATGTGGTGATGATGCCGCCGGCCTGCTTGATGACCGGAATAAGTGCGCCCACATCGTAGGGCTTCAGGCCGGATTCAATGACGAGATCGACATGACCCGCGGCCAGCAGGCAATAGGCGTAACAATCCACGCCGTAGCGGAAAAGGCGGACCTGATCCTGCACCTTTTCGTAGAAGGGCTTTTCCTCGGCGGTGAAAATATGAGGTGTTGTGGTAAAAAGTATTGCGTCCGATAACGAAGCGCAGTCACGCGTGCGGATGGTTCGTTCGCCCTCGGGTCCGAAATACCAGGCGGAGGTGCCGTCGGCAAAGTAACGCTCCCTGGTGAAGGGCTGGTCCATCATGCCCATCGTGGCGCGGCCGGCAGACTGGAAGCCGATCAGAGTTCCCCATACGGGCACGCCGGAAATGAAGGCGCGTGTGCCGTCAATGGGGTCGATGACCCAGACATGCTCGCGGTCGAGACCGACATTGCCATGTTCTTCCCCGAGGATGCCGTGCTGGGGAAAACGAGCCTCGATGAGCGCACGAATGGCGCTTTCGGCCGCTTGATCGCCTTCCGTCACCGGATCATAGCCGCCATCCTGCTTGTTGGTAACGGCAACGCCCGTGCGAAAGCGGGGAAGCGTTTCGGCGCTGGCCGCATCAGCGAGTTCGAAGAAGAAATTCCGGTCGGGCAGCATGCGAAACCTCATTGCGTGAATTGATGGCCTCAATTGTGTGGCGAAATGCATAGACCGGAATCACCTCCGCCGTCCACTCGTATGGTGACGAAGCCGCGGTTTCCATATTTTCGGCAAAAGCACAAAAAACATGCAAAAAATAAAATGATTGACAATTGTGCAATTACTGCGTAGCGTGATCCTACAGTCTTTGACTGTAAATACCCTCCTTGGGTGTTTCCTCCCTAGACTTGACCGCGCCAAGGCGCGGTTTTTTTTGCCCGGCGCACAGCCAGGCAAGGGGCGAACGATTTAATTGAGAAGCTTGGCTGTGCTATTCGGCGGCAAGCGAAGTTTCGATCGCATATTCCGACACGAAAGCCCCGAGCTGGCGCATGAATATTTCCAGCGAAGCCTGAATGGCGGGGAAATCGCCTTTCTTCAAAAGCGTTTTTTCATCGACATAAAGCGACCGGTTGACCTCTATCTGCAGCGCGTGAAGCGAGCGTATGGGACGGCCGTAATGTTCGGTAATGAAGCCGCCGGCATAGGGCTTGTTGCAGACGGCGACGAAGCCAAGTTCTTCGAGGAAATGTAGGGCCGCACGCGAGACTTCCTGGGAGGCGCTGGTGCCGTAGCGGTCGCCGATAATAATATCAGGTCTGAGGTTTGACCCGGTGACCCGGATATTACCGGGCATCGAATGACAATCGATCAGCACCGCCATGCCAAAATGTGCGTGCGTGCGGGACAGCAGGCGACGCAGACATGCGTGGTAGGGTTTGTAGATGGTCTCGATACGGGAGAGGGCTTCATCCACCGGCAGGCGATGGGCATAAATATCCATGTTTTCCGCAACGATACGCGGCACGGTTCCAAGGCCGCCTGCAACCCGCATGGAGCCGATATTGGCGTAGGGCGGCAAGGTGCCCTCGAACATGCGGGGATCGAGCTCATAGGGCTCTCGATTGACGTCGAGATAGGCGCGCGGAAAATTCGCTTTCAACAGCGGCGCGCCAATCTCTGGGGCGGCGCCGAAAAGCTCGTCGACGAAGTGGTCCTCGGAGCGACGGATGTCATGCGAATCGAGCCGCGCCGATTCTAGGAAGGAGATGGGATAGCAGCGGCCGCTATGGGGGGAATTATAGACGAATGGCAGGGTTTGAACGGCAGGTTCCGTTACTTCGAACAGCTCATATTCACCTGTTACCCAGTCCATTCAGGCCATTTACCATGTCGCAAACTATCAGGAGGTTCATGTTGCCAGTTACGGTGCGGCAAGTCCATACTGTCGCCCAAGTAGCGCTATACCGATTCACGTGTTCACAGGATATTTACCGTGAAAATCCTATAATCGCGCTAGGGTATTCCAAACATTGAGCAGTTACGGTCACTTAACCATGAATCAGAAAATTCTTCTCGCTGAAGACGATAACGATATGCGCCGCTTCCTCGTCAAGGCGCTGGAAAAAGCCGGTTACAAGGTTTCTTCCTTCGACAATGGCGCAAGCGCTTACGACCGGCTGCGCGAGGAGCCCTTTTCCCTTCTGCTCACCGATATCGTCATGCCCGAAATGGACGGTATCGAGCTTGCACGACGCGCGACCGAACTCGACCCGGACCTGAAAGTCATGTTCATCACCGGCTTTGCAGCGGTTGCGCTGAATGCCGATTCGAAGGCTCCGAAGGACGCCAAGGTGCTTTCCAAGCCGTTCCATCTGCGCGATCTGGTGGATGAGGTCAACAAACTCCTTGTGGCGTAAGGCCTCTCAAAAAACCTTCACAAAACCGAAAAAAAGCAGTTGACGCATGAACCGGTTTTGTGGTCTATCCGCCGCCACGGAGGGCGTGTAGCTCAGCGGGAGAGCACTACGTTGACATCGTAGGGGTCACAGGTTCAATCCCTGTCACGCCCACCATCCGAATTCATAAAAGGGTTTCTGAGCAGTCAGAAACCCATTTTTCGTTTCTCCTTCAGCCAAGCCCTTTTTCCTCGGAAGCGATTTCTGTCGCTGCTGGCTTTCTCCTGCGCATGAGCTTCAAGTCACTGCGGTGGCGGGGTATGTTTGCAATAAATTTCGAATTGAAAAATAAAATTCAATGCCGTTGACGTCTCCAGTTTTTCCAGCTATGCCATCAGTATGCAATAAATTACAGAGACTAAAATTTATTGCGCGACAAGTCATTATCCTTGGGAGGGGAATATGTTGGCTTTTCTGAAATCGACCGTCGCTGCGGGTGTATTGGCCGTGGCGCTTGCGGCTGGCGCCGGTTCGCCGGCCGCCGCCGCAGGCAAGTTTGCCTGTGAACCCGGCGAAACCTATGTGATGAATGTCATGGTTTCCAGCCATCCCTATTGGGTTCCGGTATTTGAAGGGTTCAAGCAGGCCGCCAAGGCGCTCGGCTGCGAAGCTGTTTTCACCGGCACGCCGGAATATGACATCACAAAGCAGATCGCGTCCTTCGAGCAGGAGCTGGTGAAGAAGCCGAAAGGCGTTCTCCTGCACCCGATGCAGGCCGATCCTTTCATCGAGCCGATCAACAAGGCGATCGCCTCAGGTGTATCCGTGACCACCTTCGCCGCCGATTCTCCGAAGTCGAAGCGCACCGCCTATATTACCTCGGACAATGTCGCAGAGGCGAAGTTTGCGGCTGACGAAATCGTCAAGAAGCTTGGTGAAAAAGGCGAATATGCCGTTCTGGAAAATCCGGGCCAAAGCAACCATGATCTGCGCGTTACCGCCCTCATAGACTATATGGGGCGGACTTATCCGCAGATGAAGCTCGTTGGCCGGCAAGCGACCAACCAGGATGCAAACGTCGCTTATCAGGCAACCGCCGCACTACTGCAGGCCAATCCCAATCTCGGTGCATTGTGGATCCCTGAGGCCGGTTCGGCTGAAGGTGCGACGACCGCCGTTCTCGAGGCAAAAAAGAAGGTCCTGATCCTGCATGCGGATATCACGCCGGCAACGCTGGAACACATCAAGCAGGGTAATATCTATATGGCCATCAATCCCAATCAGGGGGTTCAGGGCTTCATGGGTTTCATGAACACGTTTCTCGGTGCTCATTCGGACCTGATCGACCCGTTCAACGACTACAAGGTCTCCGGCTTCAACCCGATGCAGGTGCCTTCGATGGACAATGGTTTTGCCGTCATCACCAAGGCGAACGCCGCCTCCTTCGATCTCAACGAATATATGAAGGGGCGCTGAGGCGTCGATCTGGACCCGGCGAGGTTTACGCCTCGCCGGCCATGTGGAAAGCCGGTTCGGGAGGGCGTTATGGGTGAGGTCATCCTCAGCATGACGAATATTCATAAGGCATTCGGGCCCGTAAAGGCGCTGCGGAGTGCTGCACTTGACCTGCGGCGCGGCGAAATCCACGCGCTGGCCGGGGAAAACGGTGCCGGAAAGTCGACGCTGATGCATATCATTGACGGCATTCTGCAGCCCGATGGAGGGGAGATCCTGCTGGATGGCAAGCCGGTCAAGATATCCTCGCCTAATGTGGCGAACCGGCTCGGCATCGGTTTCGTGCATCAGGAGATCGCTCTTTGCCCTGATATTTCGGTTGCCGAAAACATGTTTATGTCAGAGACCGGTCGAAGCCGTTCCTGGTTCATGAATTACCGCGACCTGGAAAAGCGGGCGGCAGCAGTACTGCGGGAGATCGGCGACATCGATCCCGCCAGCCGCGCGGGCGGCCTTTCGATTTCGCAGCAGCAGATCGTTGAGATTGCCAAGGCGTTGACGCTGGATTGCCGCATCCTGATCCTCGATGAGCCAACGGCAGCGCTGACAGAGACCGAAGCCCAGACACTTTTCCGGATCATGCACCGGCTGGCCGAGCGCGGCATTGCCATCATCTATATTTCGCATCGCATGGCGGAGATTTTCGAACATTGCGACCGCATCACCGTCATGCGCGACGGTTGCCATATCAGGACGGAGAATATTGCTGATATCTCCCCTGAGGAAGTCGTTAACAGCATGGTGGGACGGGTACTCGACAAGCTCTACCCGCCGAAGCTCTCGGATGATGAGAAGTCTGACGACGTCATTCTCTCTGTTCGGGGTCTGAATGAAGGAAAGCGCGTTTTCGATGTCGGTTTCGATCTGCATCGGGGTGAAATCCTGGGGTTGGCTGGACTGATCGGTGCGGGAAGAAGCGAGATCGCGCGGGCGGTCTGCCGGCTGGAGGGCAAGCCGACAGGCGAGGTTATGTTACGTGGCCGCCGGCTTGGCCTGAAAGACTATCGTGACAGCATCCGGGAAGGGATCGTTTATCTTTCCGAGGACCGCAAGGGGGATGGGCTGTTCCTGAACATGTCGATCGCCGCCAATGTCTCCGCGCTCGACATTGGCAGGATATCGAATGGCATGGGTTTCATCGAACGGCGCAAAGAGATGAAGCGCGCAGATGAGCTGGGGCGCCGGCTGAAACTGCGGGCGAACAGCGTCGGTGATTCCGTCTCGACCCTGAGCGGCGGCAACCAGCAGAAGGTGGCGCTGGCGAAGATGCTGTCGGTGGAACCGAAGGTCATCTTTCTGGATGAGCCGACACGGGGGGTGGATGTGGGTGCCAAGGCGGAAATCCACCGCCAGATCCGGGAACTGGCGCGTGAGGGGGTTGGCGTGGTCGTCATCTCCTCCGAACTGCCGGAACTCATCGGCGTCAGCGATCGTGTGCTTGTCGTGCGCGAGGGGCGCATCACCGGCGAGGTCGAGGGGGACGACATGACGGAGGAGAAGATCATGCAGCTCGCGTCGATCAATATTGTGCAGAATGCGGCGGAAGCCTGAGGGAGCGGGAAAATGGCAACATCGGAAACACCTTCAAGCCTTGCCGGGACGGCGGTTCGCCGGACAGCGTGGTGGGAGCCGGCGCTCAAGGCGCGGGAAACCGGGCTGATCGTAATCATTCTCGCGCTTTTTGCCGTGATGTCCTTCATCTCGCCGTACTTCCTGACCGTGGACAATCTGCGGGCCATGGCCATGGTCTTCGCTATCGAAAGCATCGTCGTGGTGGGCATGACGATTCTTCTGATCTCTGGTGGCATCGATCTTTCGGTGGGATCCGTTACGGCGCTCGCGATGGTGGCAGCCGGCTGGCTTTTCCTCAACGGCGTCGACCCCTGGGTGGCGGCGGGGTTGGCAATCTGCCTGACGACATTGGTCGGTATGGTCATGGGATTTCTGACCACGGTCATCGGTCTGCATCATTTCATCGTGTCGCTGGGCGTCATGGTCATTGCGCGCGGTGTTTGCCTGCTGGCGACCGGCGGGCGGCCGCTCGGGCTCTACTCCCTGCCGCCGGAATTCAAGTTCATCGGTCAGGGTGTGATTGGCGGCATTCCGCTGGTGCTGATCATATTTATGGTGGTGGTCGTTTCTTTCGATCTGCTGCTGCGGCGCACGACTGCTTTCCGCAAGGTTTTTTACACCGGCAGCAATCCCAAGGCCGCGGCCTATTCCGGCATCCGTGTCGGCCGCGTGGTCTTCGCCACCACAACGCTTTGTTCGATGCTTTGCGGTGTTGCAGGTGTTATCTACATGGCGCGCTTCGGTTCTGCCCAGCCAAGCTTCGGCATCGGCATGGAACTCAACGTCATTGCGGCCGCGGTCATCGGCGGCGCCAGCCTTTCGGGCGGTTCGGGTACGATTCTTGGCGCGATCCTGGGAGCCATCCTTCTCTCGGTGGTTTCCAGTTCGCTTGCCTTGCTCAATGTGTCTGTCTACTGGCAGGACATCATCAGGGGCAGCATCTTGCTGGCTGCGGTACTGTTCGACCACTATCTGGTCAGGCGCCGCCGTTGAGCGCCGTCCGCTCGCCCGAAGGTAACTGGAGAAAGACGATCATGCTGGATATCAAGGACGATTTCGATCAACAGAGGCAGATGTATTCCGTCCTGGTGCTGCATTTCATCGAAGGGGTGAAACAGTCCGAAATCGCCGAGCGGCTCAACCTTTCCCACACCAAGGTGAACCGCATGATCGCGGCCGGCCGCAAGGCGGGCATGGTGAAGATCAGCATCTCCAGTCCTTATCAGCGGCTTGTGGACCTTGAAAACGAGGTCACCCGCCGGTTTGGCCTTAAACAATCCGTCGTTACGCCAACGGTATCGGACAATCCGGAAACAGCCTTGCAAATGGTCGGGCGGGTGGCCGCAAACCATTTGCTGGAAACGATCCGCGACGGCGATGTGATCGCGATTACGGGCGGCAAGGCGGTGAGTGCGGTTGTCGACAATCTGCAGGCGGAGCGCCGTTTCGATGTGCGGGTAGTGCCGCTCACCGGCGGGGTGCAGGGCAAGCATTACACCGATGTCAATCATCTCGCCACGCAACTGGCGGAAAAACTTGGCGGCAGCGCCTCGCTGCTGCACGCACCGTTATTCGCCGAAGACGAGGAACAGCGCGATCTCCTCATGAATGTTGCATCGATCCGTGAGGTTTTCGACCTGGCGCGTCAGGCGCAGGTGGCGCTGGTCGGCATTGGTTCGGTGGAGGCGCCAGGCTCTGGCTATTACGATCTTCTGCCGGATGCCGCCCGTGGCGGACAGGCGCTGGTGGATGCCGGCATTGCCGGCGAGTTTCTCGCCCACCTCACCATGGCGGACGGGCAGCTTGCCCGGATCGATCTCAACTCGCGCGTGGTGGCGCTGGACCCCGGGCAGCTTGCCCGGTGCCCAAACATCATCGGTGTCGCAGCAGGCGCCATCAAGGCCGGCCCGGTGGCGGCCACGCTTGCCGGCCACTATCTGACCTCGCTGGTCGTGGATGAAGCGATAGCCGGCTACTTATTGGATCATGAAGGAGGGGAAACCTCGTGACGGACAACGCAATATTGACCCGGACGATAGGCAAAAGCGGTATCAACTCATCTGCCGTGGGGCTTGGAACCTGGGCCATCGGTGGCTGGATGTGGGGCGGCACCGACGAGCGGCAGTCCATAGCAGCCATCCAGGCCTCCATCGATGCGGGGATTTCCCTCATCGATACTGCGCCAGCCTATGGCATGGGGCTTGCCGAAACAATCGTTGGCAAGGCAATTGCCGGCAGACGCGACAAGGTGGTGCTGGTCACCAAATGCGGGCTTGTGTGGCATGTGAATGAGGGCGCTTATTTCTTCCATCAGGATGGCAAGCCGGTTCATCGTTATCTCGGCGCCGCATCCATCCGGTACGAGGTCGAAGAGAGCCTGAAACGGCTTGGGACAGATTATATCGACCACTACGTCACCCATTGGCAGGATGCCACGACGCCGATTGCCGAGACAGTCGGGGCTTTGGTGCGGCTGAAGGAAGAGGGGAAGATCCGTTCGATCGGGGCAAGCAACGTCTCGCAGGCCGATCTGGAAGCCTATATCGCCACCGGGGCGCTGGATGCCATTCAGGAAGAATATTCCATGGTAAAGCGCGATATCGAGACGACGCTCCTACCCGTTTGCCGGGGGAATGCCGTCTCGGTTCTCAGCTATTCGTCGCTGGCGCTCGGTCTCCTCTCGGGCAAGGTCGGGCCGGAGCGGGTTTTTGCGGAAGATGACCAGCGCCATGGCAATCCGCGGTTCAGCCAGGCCAACCGTGAAAAGATCGCGCGTTTGATGGGCGTGCTGAAACCGGTGGCGGCCGCCCATTCCGCCTCAGTGGCACAGGTGGTGATTGCCTGGACGATTGCCCAGCCGGGTATAACATTCTCGCTGTGTGGCGCACGCGATCCGGCTCAGGCGGTTGAAAACGCCGCCGCCGCGCGTCTTCGCCTCACAGAGAGTGAGTTGGCGCTCATCAGCACTGGTATCGCGGAGCATCTCGTGGGTCTCGATACCTGATTATGTAGCTGGAACGGGGTTTCAGGCGCACATCGCATAATTTCGTTCCCTTTCTCACGTCGCTTAACGTTCAACAACATTGGGACGCTGGTCATCGCCAGCGAACGGTATTCCTATGCCCAGTTTTCGCGAGGACGCTCTCCATCGCATCCGGCAAGACGGTGATTTCGACGCCGTGGTCATCGGCGGCGGTATCAATGGCATCGCCGCCTATCGTGATCTTGCCCTGCAGGGGCTGAGAGTTCTTCTGGTCGAGCGCAGCGATTTTTCCTCGGGCTGCAGCGCTGCTCCCTCGCGGATGATCCATGGCGGCCTGCGTTATCTAGAAAACGGCGAATTCGGCCTGGTGGCCGAATCCCTGCGGGAGCGCGATGCACTTCTGAGGCTCGCACCGCATATGGTTCGGCCGCTGCCGACCACGATCCCGATTTTTTCGACTTTCAGCGGCCTGTTCAATGCGGCAGCAACCTTTGCCGGCTCCGGTGGGAAACCCGCAAGCCGGGGCGCGCTCGCCATCAAGGCGGGTCTGATGCTCTATGATTTCGTCACTCGCAAAAACCGCATCCTGCCCCGTCACGTCTTTCGCGGCGCGGCCGATACTTTGCAGCATTGGCCGGATCTGACACCGGAGATCAGATATTCCGCCACCTATTACGATGCTTGGATAAGCCAGCCCGAACGGCTTGCTCTGGAGCTTCTGATCGACAGCCAGTCGGATGCGCCGCAAAGCGTTGCACTGAACTATGCCGAACTCGTCCGTGTGGGCGATGAATATGGTCTGCGGACGGAGGAAGCGGACGAAATCCTGCCGATACGGCCCCGGATCATCATCAATGCAACGGGAGCCTGGATCGACGAGACGATCGACGTATTGGCCGATGGCCCGGCGTCGGACAGGGCAAAACCCACCGTTTCAGGCACCAAGGGATCGCATCTGATCCTTGCCAATGAGGAACTTCTCAAGGCGCTGAACGGCCACATGATTTTCTTTGAAAACACGGACAACCGGGTCTGCATCCTCTTCCCTTATCTCGACCGGGTTCTTGCGGGATCGACCGATATCAAGGTGGATCGGCCCGAGCGGGTGCGCTGCGAGCCCGAGGAACGGGGCTACATTCTGGACGCGATCCGGCAGGTCTTTCCGCAGATTGCCATCGATCGCTCCGACATCGTCTTCAGTTTCAGCGGTATACGCCCATTGCCGCGAAGCGATGCCGCCTTCACCGGGAAAATATCCCGCAGCCATTTCATCCACCGCGTTGCGGGTGATCCGCCGCAGCTCTGCATGATCGGCGGCAAGTGGACCACTTTCAGAGCTTTTGGCGAACAGGTGACCGACGAGGTTCTGGCCTTTCTTGGACGAAAGCGACTGACCGGCACCATGGACCGCGCAATCGGCGGCGGCAGGAATTTTCCGGCCGGTGCAGGCGGCCTGCCTGCCTTGTTGTCGGAGGAGTTTTCGATTGCCGAAGACCGGGCGGAGCATCTGGCCCTGGCTTACGGCTCCCGCGCGTTTGAGCTGATGGGTTTTTGCCGGGATCGTTCGGATGACGTGCGGCTTTCAGAAAAATCGCCGATCACGGCAGCGGAAGTGGTCTGGCTCATCCGTTGCGAACAGGTGCGGCACCTGACCGATCTCGTCCTGCGTCGCACGACGCTCGCCATCACCGGCGTCATCGATGCCGATCTGATCGACGCGATGCTCGCCGTCGCAGCGCGCGAGTTGGGCTGGCTGCCAAATCAGGCGTCAGCGGAACGTCAGCGGCTCATTCACGAGCTGGAGACCTTTTACGGGGTCACGCCGGCAATGCTTCAACACAGATGCAAGGAGAATGCATGATGATGCGGATTTCGAAGAAGGCGCGCATGAACAGGCTGTTCCGCAATGGCGGCTGTCTGGATGTGGCCATCGATCACGGGGTTTGTAACGAGCCGAGCTTCCTCGTCGGGCTGGAGGATATGTCGCAGACCGTGGACCGGCTGGTAGAGGCTCGCCCCGACGCCATCCAGATGGCCTACGGCCAGGCAGACCTGCTGCAGCAGCGGCCGGAGCGCGACAAGCCGGCGCTCGTCATGCGCATCGACATGGGCAACCCCTATAACTCAACACGCCACAGGACCATGTGGTCGCAGCTTCAGAATTCTCATGACCCGATCATCGGCGCGCTGGAAATGGATGCCGCCTGCGTCGTCGTGAACCTGTTCATGCTGCCCGACGAACCTGAGCTCTTTCGTCAATGTGTTGAAAACATCAGCCGCGTGCGCGCCGATTGCCATCGTTTCGGGATGCCGCTGATGATCGAACCTTTGGTCATGCTGCCGAATGATGTGCGCGGCGGTTATCAGGTGGATGGCGATGCCGAAAAAATCGTTACGCTGGTTCGTCTTGCCTCGGAAATGGGAGCCGATATCATCAAGGCCGATCCGACCAGTAACCCGCAGGACTTTCACAGGGTGATCGAGGCGGCGCGGTGCCCGGTGCTGGTGCGGGGCGGGGGGCGTGAGGACTTGCGCAATGTATTGGCGAAATCGGCGGCTCTGGTGGCCGAAGGTGCAAACGGCATGGTTTACGGGCGCAATATTTACCAGCACGACAATCCCAAGGCCGTTGTTGCGGCGTTGATGGCCATCATCCATCAGGGTGCGGGTGGTGAGGAAGCATGGGATATCTATAATCGTGGCTGACAAAAATCACATATTGGGTCTGGATGTCGGCAACACGGTCATCAAGGCCGTGCTGTTCGACACGGCGGGCCGACAGGTTGCGCAACACGCGATCGACGGACAGTCGACATTCCCGCAGCCCGGCTATGTCGAGCGCGATCTCGAGGAATTGTGGCGCAACGGTTGCGAGGCGATCCGGCAGCTTCTGGTAAAAGCGGCTGTCGATCCTCGCAGCATCCTCGCGGTAGGCTGCGCCGGCCATGGCAATGGTCTTTATCTTCTAGACAAGAAACAACAGCCCCTGATCGGCATCCAGTCGCTCGACAGCCGCGCCGCCGATGTGGCGGCCGAGCTTGACGGGAAAAGCGGAGCGCAATTGCAGGCCCGCTGCCTGCAGCGGCCATGGCCTGCGCAAACCCCGAGCCTTTTGGCTTGGGTGAAGCGACATGCACCCGATCTTTACGCCCGGACCGGCACGGTGTTGTTCTGCAAGGATTTCGTCAATTTCCGCCTGACGGGCCTCCTTGCCAATGATATTTCCGATCTCAGCGGCGCGGGACTTTTGGCTTTGCCGGAAGCGCGACTCGACCGCGAGCTTCTGTCTCTTTACGATATCGAGGACGCGTTCGCGTTTTTCCCCCATCGCGTGGAATCGGCCGACATCGTCGGCCAGGTGACGGGCGAGGCTGCGGGTATGACGGGGCTATCCGAAGGCACACCCGTCATCGGCGGTTTCTTCGATGTGGTCTCCAGCGCCATGGGGTCGGGCGTCATCAATGCCGGGGAAGCTTCGATCATCGCCGGCACCTGGAGCATCAACCAGGTTTTCGCAGACAGGCCGGTCATCAGTCCCGATGTCTTCATGGTTACGACCTTTGGCCGCAACCGCTATGTCAATATCGAATCCAGCGCCACCTCCGCCGCCAATCTCGAATGGTACGTGCATCGTGTTCGCGGTGACCACGGCGACCACGCCTTCGAGCGCTGCAACGAATTGGTCGGCTCCGTTACCCCGCGCGCCGACGATCCGTTCTTCCATCCGTTCATTTTCGGCTCGCGGCTGGGTGCGGAATTTCGCGGCGGCTTTTACGGCCTCGCGGGATGGCATGGTGAAGGGCACATGTTACGCGCCCTGTTCGAGGGTGTGTGTTTTGAGCATCGCCGCCACATCGGCGTCTTGCGCGAAGCGGGCTTGCCGGTGGAAAGCGCCGTGATGTCCGGCGGCGGTTCCCGCAGCCAGCATTGGCCGCAGATCATGGCTGATGTCCTGGAAATTCCGCTGCGTGTCGCGGAGGCCCGCGAGACAGGTGCGCTCGGTGCTGCCATTGGTGCGGCCGTGGCGATTGGACTTTATCCCGATTATGAGGAGGCGGTTTCGGCGATGACACGGGTTGCGAATGCCTACCAGCCGGATGCTGCGCAAGTCTCGCATTATGCGCGGCGTTATGGTCTTTATGCGGAGTTGACCGCGCAGTTGCGTGGCTTCTGGAGCGCCTTGCGGCTGGCGCGAACCTGAAAGTGCACCACGTGCAGACGATCAACCGGGCCGCCGCCGGACAAAGCGTTGCTCCAAGACCTCGCTTCCCCATTGGCTGCCCGGATATTCCTCGACGCATGTAAAACCATGGGTCTCGTAAAGGTGGCGTGCGGTCGAGAGACCGTTGAATGTCCAGAGATGGGTTGCGGCGAAGCCATTTTTGTCGACAAAGGCCAGTGCTGTTTCGAGCAGTCTGCGTCCGACACCGCTGCCGCGCACACCGTCGTCGACAATAAACCAGCGCAGATGCGCAATATCCGCTCCGAGATCTTCGCCGTCGATCGCGATGGAGCCGATGATTTGCTGGCTGCGCATTGCAAGCCAGATCGCGTTCTTCGGACTGTCCAGCCGGTTGCAAAAAGCCGCGAGGCCCTCTGCTACAACGGATTCGAAACGCTGGCCGAAGCCGGATGTCCGGGCGTAATAAAGCGCATGCATCTGTGTGATGCGAGCGATGAGCCCTGGCCTGTAGCCTTCGATGACCTCGACGGCGGGAGCCGCGACATCGCCCCTGTCTCCCAGCGCATCGGCATAAAGGCGTAGCCCTTCCAGAACCGTGAGAGCTTGCGCCGGGCCGATCCGTGTTAAGGCGCTCGATACCTGCCAATTTGCGAAGGCGTGAATGGTTCCCACCCTATTGTGCCCGGGTTTGGTCAGGCGGAGCCGTTTGATTCGGCTATCGTCGATATCCGTCTCCTCCAGGAGGTCTCCTGAAAGGACGAGTTTGCGAAGCATTCGGCTGACGCTCGATTTCTCCAGCCTGAGCAACTTCGCCAGATCCCGAGCTGTGATGCCCGGGCACGCCTCGATCTCGATCAGCGCGTGCACGGCGGAGGGCGGCAGATCAGTGCCGGCAAAATCTCCTCCCATAAAGCCGAGTTCGCGAACAAGCCGCCGCGAGATGGAGCGGATATCGTGTATGGGAAGGGGCTGTTCAGGCATGGTTAATCCAATATGGTTGCATCATGCAACCATATGCACATGCGGAACGGTCTGCCAAGGCCATCTCGGCATAAGGACTGGCTTTCTTGGCAAATATTGGCGATCCTCCTTCCATGCACCGATAAAGCGTCTCTTGGCCGCACCAGGGAGGTCAATAATCCGGTCAGGGAGCAGATATGCCCGATACGCCCCGCTTTTTCCGTTATGCCGTTTTGGTTGCGATGTTCCCCGTCGCCGCCCTCGGGCTTGTGGGAACGCCAAATGAATATCGCGCCGTCGGTATCGAGGCTATCGATTGCGACGGCCCCCTATCGGTTCTTGTCGCTGCTATGCCGGCGTTTTTGGCCTATGCCGTCATCGGCTGGCTGTTTCTGTCTGGCGCCAGGCGCCATCGTTCGCTGATTTCCGGTGGCATTTGCGTGCTGGTATCCCTGGCGCTCACCTGGAACATCGGTCTTGCGCTTCAAGAACATCAACGAAACGCGGCTGAAATGGTCTGCGGTGGCAGTGGCAGGCTTTGACCTGCCCTGAGATCGTGGAACGCTTCCCTAGTCCCGGAACCGAAGGTTGCGGCGGGTCAACTGCTCGACAGTTGTGCAGCCCATCAGCTTCATGCCGCGCTCGATTTCGATACGCATTGTTTCCAAGGCCCTCTCGACCCCCGCCTGGCCTGCAGCGGCAAGCGGGAAAAGATAATAGCGGCCAAGCCCCACGGCTTTTGCCCCCAGAGACAGGGCTTTTAGTACATGGGTGCCACGCTGAATGCCGCCATCCATCATCACGTCAATCCGGTCACCGACCGCATCGACGATCTCGGCCAGCTGGTCGAAAGCGCTGCGGGAACCATCAAGCTGGCGGCCGCCATGATTGGAGAGCACGATGCCGCTGCAGCCGATCTCGACGGCACGCCGGGCGTCGTCCACCGACATGATGCCTTTCAGGCAAAAAGGTCCGCCCCATTCGCGCACCATCTGCTCCACGTCCTCCCAATTCATGGAAGGATCGAGCATTTCGGTGAAATAGCGGCTGATGGAGAGCGCTCCACCGTCCATCTTGATGTGATCGTCGAGTTGCGGCAGGCTGAAGCGCTCATGGGTCAGATAATTGATGCCCCATGCCGGCTTCATGGCAAATTGCGCAATGCCGGAAAGATTGAGCTTGAAGGGAATGGCAAAGCCGGTGCGCTTGTCGCGCTCGCGGTTTCCGCCGGTGATGCTGTCCACCGTCAGCATCATGGTTTCCACACCGGCGCTTTTTGCGCGCGCCATCATATCGCGGTTGAGGCCACGGTCCTTGTGGAAATAAAACTGATAGACCTGCGGCCCGCCGCTGATCCGGCGCGCTTCCTCCAGACTTGTGGTGCCTAGAGAGGACACGCCGAACATCGTGCCGAATTTGCCGGCCGCCGCAGCAACCGCCCGTTCTCCCTGATGGTGAAAGAGGCGCTGAAGTGCCGTCGGGGAACAATAGACCGGCATTGACAGCTTCTGCCCCATGACGGTGACAGACATATCCACATCGGCAACGCCGCGCAGCACGTCCGGAACCAGATCGCATTTTTCGAAGGCGGCCGTGTTTCGTCGATACGTCACCTCGTCATCGGCAGCGCCGTCGATGTAGTTGAAGATCGGTCCGGGAAGACGCTGTTTGGCCATGCGGCGAAAATCGTGGAAATTATAGCAGTCTTTGAGTTGCATCTGTTGCCCGACCGGTCAGCTTTGAAAGCTCGAAAAAGATCGAGTGAACCTATACCGGGTCTCAGGGGCGGGCAATTGCGTCCGGGGCGAATTTTGCAGTTCTCAGGCGGTTAGCGATCCCGGCGACCTAGGTCCTCGAGACGGCATGCAGCGCCTTGCCGGTATCAAGAAAGCTCGCAATGTTGGCGATTGTCGTGACCGCAATGTTTGTGAGTGCTTCCTGTGTGAAGAAACCCTGATGACCGGTTACCAGAACATTGGGAAAGGTCAACAACCGCGCGAAAACGTCATCGCGCAACACGTCATTGGACAGATCCTCGAAAAAGAGATCGGCTTCCTCCTCGTAGACGTCAATGCCGAGGGAACCGATTGTGCCGTCTTTCAATCCGGCAATCGCGGCCTGCGTGTCGATGATGGCGCCGCGGCTGGTATTGATGAGCATTACGCCCTTTTTCAGCAGCGGCAGCGTTTCGCTACGAATGAGATGGCGGGTCTCCGGTGTCAGCGGGCACATCAGTGTGAGTACGTCCGACGCGCGGAACAGCTCCTCTCGCGTGACATAGGTCATGCCCAGCGCCACGCAATCCGGATTCTGGCGGATATCGTGGCCGAGCAGACGGCAGCCGAAGCCGGCCGCGATACGCGTGAAGATCGCTCCGATCTTTCCCGTCCCCACAACACCAACCGTCTTCCCGTGAAGATCGAAGCCAAGCAGCCCGTCAAGTGCGAAATTTCCCTCGCGAACGCGATTATAGGCGCGGTGAATCTTGCGGTTGAGCGACAGGATGAGCGCCATGGTGTGTTCCGCCACCGCATAAGGCGAATAGGCCGGCACGCGCGCAATGGTGAGGCCGAGCTTTTCGGCGGCCTGAAGGTCCACCTGATTGAACCCGGCGCATCGCAGGGCGACAAGTCGCACACCCATTGCCGCAAGTTTCTCGAGCACCGGTCCGGACAGGTCGTCATTGACGAAGGCACAGATCGCCATCGCTCCCTCCGCCAACGCCACCGTTTCGGCAGACAGGCGCGCTTCGCAATATTGCATCTTCATGCCAGGGTGGGCGGCAGCGTCAAGGAACTGCCGGTCGTAGGGCTTGGCGCTGTAAACCACGATCCGCATCTGCTTCTCCAGTCTCCAAAAGAAAGCTGCCGTCACAGGGCGGTGCGTTCGGCAGATGGCTCAGCTGTGAAGGCCCGGGGCTTCCTGTCCGGTGCTTTCGACATATTCGGTGTACCCGCCACCATATTGATGGATACCATCGGGCGTCAGTTCCAGAACCCGGTTCGAAAGGGCGGCCAGGAAATGACGGTCATGCGAAACGAACAGCATCGTGCCTTCATAATCCGAGAGGGCCTTGATCAGCATTTCCTTGGTGTCGAGATCGAGATGGTTGGTTGGCTCATCCAGCACGAGGAAATTCGGCGGATCGAACAGCATGGCAGCCATGACGAGACGGGCCTTTTCACCGCCGGAAAGAACGCGGCAACGTTTTTCCACGTCGTCGCCGGAAAAACCGAAACAGCCGGCAAGGGCGCGCAACGGTGCCTGCCCCGCCTTTGGAAAGCGCTCTTCCAGCCATTCCAGGATGGTGCTGTCACCGTCAAGAACATCCATGGCGTGCTGGGCGAAGTAACCGAGCTTGACGCTGGCGCCGAGGGTAACCTTGCCGGAATCCGGTTCCGCCGTGCCGGTCACGAGCTTCAACAGCGTTGATTTTCCTGCACCATTGACGCCCATGATGCACCAGCGTTCCTTGCGCCGCACCATGAAGTCGAGATCGCCATAAATGGTGCGGCTGCCATAGGCCTTGTTCACCTTCTTCAGCGCCACGACATCCTCACCCGAGCGGGGCGCCGGCGCGAATTCGAAAGCAACAGTCTGGCGCCGGCGTGGCGGCTCGACGCGATCAATCTTGTCGAGTTTTTTCACGCGGCTCTGCACCTGCGCGGCATGCGAGGCGCGCGCCTTGAAACGTTCGATGAACTTGATTTCCTTGGCGAGCATGGCCTGCTGGCGTTCAAACTGTGCCTGCTGCTGCTTTTCATTCTGCGCGCGCTGCTGTTCGTAAAAGCCGTAGTCGCCGGAATAGGTGGTGAGACTGCCGCCGTCGATTTCGATGATCTTGGTCACGATGCGGTTCATGAATTCCCGGTCGTGCGAGGTCATCAGCAGCGCGCCGTCATAATTCTTCAGGAAATCCTCAAGCCAGATCAGGCTTTCAAGATCGAGATGGTTGGAGGGTTCGTCGAGCAGCATCACGTCCGGCCGCATCAAAAGGATGCGGGCAAGCGCGACGCGCATCTTCCAGCCGCCGGAAAGCTTGGAAACATCGCCGTCCATCATCTCCTGGCTGAAGCTCAACCCGTCCAGCACCTCACGCGCACGGCCTTCCAGCGCGTAACCATCAAGCTCTTCGTACCGCGCCTGCACTTCGCCGTAACGTTCGATGATGGCGTCCATCTCGTCCATCCGGTCGGGATCGGACATGGCGGCTTCCAGTTCCCGAAGCTCCGCCGCGACCTCGCTGACCGGGCCTGCACCCTCCATAACCTCGGCCACGGCCGAGCGGCCGGACATTTCACCGACATCCTGATCGAAATAGCCGACCGTCATGCCCTTCTCGACGACGACCTGACCCTCGTCCGGCTGCTCCTCGCCGGTGATCATCCGGAAAAGCGTGGTCTTGCCGGCACCGTTCGGACCGACAAGGCCGATCTTCTCACCGCGATTGAGCGCGGCGGAGGCCTCGATATAGAGAATGCGGTGACTGTTCGACTTGCTGATGTTTTCGATGCGGATCATGACAGGGCCTGTGAATGGGAGCGGCCCTCCTATGCCACGGGCCGCCGCCGCTGTCACCTGCCGCACATGTTCTGTCAGCCATGCAGCGGAGAAGGCGCTCCGGCGCGGCGGCGCCGGAAGCGGATCAGTTGGTGAGCGTGGCTATGCTGCCTGCAGCCTTGCGGGCGATTTCGCCAAAGGCTGTTACGATCTGCTCCATGTTTTCAGGGGCGTAATAATTGTCAGCGCTCGATGCGCAATATTGCAGCAGCGCCTTGCCCTTGTCCGGCGCCATGAAGGCGACGCTGAAAATCTTGATTCCATCTTTCTTGGCAGTCTCGCAGGTGGTGCGCACCGACTGGTCGATGCTGGAATTCCACGAGGCGCTGTTTCCCGTCATTTCGCCATCGGTCATCAGAACAATATAGCGCTCGAAGGATTCGTTCCCCTGCGTTTTATGTGCCTTCGCTTCGTCGGGATTGGCTTTCTTGAGTGCGTTATAGGCGGCGTTCAGGCTGCTGCGGGCGTCCGTGCCGCCGGTGGGAAATTCCGGAATCTGTTTGTCCACATAGCTGACAACACTGCTCGTGCCCCAGCTAAGGGGCTGGGCGGCATAGGTCTCGTGCGTATAGACCGAGGCACCTGTCCGCACCAGTTGCGAACTGCCGTTGGCAGTGTAGGTCGGGTCGGCCTTGTTCAATGTGGCGACGAGAAATCCGACCGCGGTTTTGAGCGACGTGGCCTTGTTGACATAGCAGGGGCTGGACGTAACCTGCGCTTCGCTCTTGCCCCAGTTGCTGGCGGTATAGTTCGGGCACGACTTTTTTGCGGCATTGACGGTATCCGTCTTGAACGACATCGAGCCGGAACGATCAAGCGCCAGATACATGGAGATCGGAGCACCCTTGTTGACGGTGCTCTTTGCGGTGCCGGTTACCGAAAGATCGAGTGTTTTTGCGCCAATGAACCCGAGCAGCGGATTGAGCTGAACCTGGTGGTTGATCGTGGTTTCGATCGTGTAGGTCTTGCCGCGGGCATTTTCCGTCGTCGTGATGCTGGTTGGAGAATTCTCCTCCAGTTTCTTCTTTTCTTCTTCGGTCAGGCTTTTTTCCATCTGCGCGGCAATGAAGCCCTTGGCGATTTCCTTGATCTGCTCATCCGTCAGATCGCCCTTTTTCAGCCGCGCCTCGGTTGCCGCCGCAAGGGCGGCTGAATCCGCAGTGTTCTGCATGTCCGCTTTCACCTGCATCACATTCGCCAACTCCATGCCGGCACCGGCAAAACCGAGCAAGACAGGCAGCAGGATTGCCGTCATGATGCCGAAATTGCCGCTCTTATCGGTCAGGAAACGGCGCTTCAATTTGTCAGGTGCGGAGGCGGTCATAGGGGGGCTCACCGATTAGAATATTCGACTGAGCGCAGGAAACCCGCAAACGATGTAAAATCCGCTAAGGTGATCGGTTCAATTTTACGCAGTGGTCAAATTGACGCAGCTTTCAAAGTATTTTCAAGAATTGTCGTCGCGAAGGTCTGGAATAATACAAGTTGTGTCATTGCTGGATGGGGATCACGTCGACCGCCTGTTTTATCTGCTGATTGCCGTAGCTCTTCAATACCCCGATAACGGGGGCGACATCGGAATAATCCCTGCCATAACCGACGACGATATGGTCGCTCCCCGCCACGATGTCGTTGGTGGGATCGAGCTCCAGATAACCGGCAGCCTCGCCGCACCAGATGCGCACCCAGGCGTGCATTGCGTCGGCGCCTTCAAGCCGTTCCTTGCCGGGCGGAGGAATGGTACGCAGGAAACCGCTGACATAACCGGCGGGAATGCCGAGGCTGCGCAAGGCCATGATCATGATATGCGAAAAATCCTGGCACACGCCGCGCTTTAGTTTGAAGGCTTCCGCAGGTGTCGTATCAACGGTCGTCGCCTCGCCGTCATAGGTGAAGTCCTTATGGATCCGTTTGCACAGAGAGAGCGCAATTTCGCGAATGGTCATTCCGGGCTTCAGCACTTCCCGGGCATAGGCGGATATCGCCGTGTCCATTCCGATCCTTGGACTAGCGCCGATAAAGTGGTGCGGTGACTGGAAATCGAGCGACCACACACCGGCGAGGTCCTGCGGCAGGCGGGAAAGCTCGGGCGAAAAATCCGCCGTCAATGCCGGGGCTTCCACCATCACCCGCGCCTGCATGCGAATATCGAGCTTTTCATGCGGTGCGCGCAGATGCACCGATGTTGCCGAGAGATGAAAGAAATCCTCGAAGACGGCCCGTTCTTCCGGCGTCGGCGAAACGTCGATGGAGCCGGCGACGAGCCGCTGTCGACCCGGGATGGAGAGCGGCAGGACGCGGATGATGTGGCGTGCGCCATGTGCCGGCGTGTCGTAGGTGTAACCCATATGCAGGGAAAGATCATAGAGCATAGGATTATCCGAGATAGGTCCGGGCCAGAACATCGGAAAGATGCTCCATGTCGGTTTCGAGCTGGCGGTAGATCGCGCCATTCATGTTTTCCGGCGTCATGACCGCCAACCCGGAATGCAGACGCATCGTCTCGCGGTAGAAGGGCGACATCTGGCCGTTGACGAAGGCGTTTGGAAGCTGCTCCACCTCGGTGCGGATCTCGTTCAGCTGAAACAGGATCGAGCGGGGATTGAGCGGGTCGAGTGCCAGAAGATCGGTCACGGTCAGACCTGCCGTATTGACGTTATACCGCCGGCGATGGGTCATGACGCTGTCGCCGATTTCAAGCAGCATGTCATAGGATCCATCTGGCGCGTCCGGGCCGGTCATATGGCCGAGAAGACGCGTCATATGCAGTCCGCGTTCGAGATAACGGCCGATCGACAGGAAACGCCAGCCGGTAAAGCGATACATGTTTTCGTGCACCAGGCCGGCAAAGCCCGCAAGCTTGCGCAAGAGGACCGTCATGGCATGGGTCGCGTCGTCGCCGGGAGCCACTTTCGCGTGGAAACGGCGGGCCGTCTTGGCAAGGTCGTTCAGCGCCAGCCATCCGTCCGGTGAAAAGCGGTCACGAATGTTGCTGGCGGAATAAAGCGCGCTGTTGATGTTGGTAAGCAGGCTTTCCGGCACGGCATCGTTCATCTCCACATCAAGCGCTTCGAGATACCGCGTGACATGCGCGAGCAGCGGCTGGCGCGGATCAGCGGATTCGGCATAACGCCCATGCCAGGCGCGAAGGATGCGCAAGGCGCCTTCAGAGCGCTCGATATAACGACCCAGCCAGAAGAGATTGTCGGCCGCACGGCTTGGCAGGCTGCCCGGCATGTTGCGGGTGAAGCTCTCTTCCGCCGGCAGAAGCGTGGTGCGCTCCACCGGTCTGTCGCTGACGATCCAGACATCAGCCGCGCTTCCGCCCGATTGCATGGCGATGGCGGACACGTCGTCACCGCTGCCTATCCGGGCAAAGCCACCCGGCATGATCTGCCAGCCATCCTGGGTACGGGCGGCAAATACACGAAGGCTCATCGGGCGCGGCACGAGCTTGTTGTCGACGTAGGCCGGGGTGGTTGAAAGCTTCACCACTTCCTGGCCCACCAGCCTGTGGCCATCGGAGGCAAGCCAGTCGCTGATCGATTCCTTTGCAGTTTCTCTCAGGGAAGAGCCGAGCACGGACTGGCCGTTATCGTCGAAGAATGGAAGCCGGGAATAGGCCGGGCCAATGACCATGCCTTCGATATTGCCGGCGACGTGACGGCGTTCAGCCTCCTGTCCGCACCACCAGGTGGCGATGGACGGCAATTTCAGTTCTTCGCCGAGAATGTGGCGGCAGATGCGCGGCATGAAGGCAAGCAGCGCCCGCGTTTCCAGAATTCCGCTGCCGAGCGCGTTGACGATGGTGAGCGCTTCATTGCGCAATGCCTGTACCATGCCCGGCGTGCCGATATGGGATTGCTGGTTGAGCTCCAGCGGATCGGAATAGGATGCGTCGAGACGCCGCCAGAGGACGCCGATCGGCTTCAACCCGGCAACCGTTCTGACCATGACGCGGCCATTGACAACGGTCAGGTCTTCGCCCTCCAGCAGCATGAAGCCAAGATAACGGGCGATATAGGCGTGTTCGAAATAGGTCTCGTTGGCCGGGCCGGGTGTTAACACGGCGATCCGGTCGTCAGGGTGTTTTCTTTGCGCCTGCAGCGTGTCGCGGAAAGCACCAAAAAACGAGGCCAGACGGTGAACATGGGTTTCGGCATAGATGTCGGAGAGCGCACGCGTGGTCGCTACCCGGTTTTCGAGCGCGAAACCCGCACCGGAGGGCGCCTGCGTCCTGTCGGCCAGCACCCACCAGTTGCCATCTGGCCCACGCCCGATCTCGAAGGAACAGAAGTGCAGGTAATGACCGCTTGCCGGCTTTACGCCGACCATGGGGCGCAGATATTCGGGATTCGAGGCAATCAGCGCCGGCGGCACATAACCTTCCTTCACCAGTCGGTTTTCGCCGTAAAAATCGGCGACCATGGCTTCCAGAAGATTGGCGCGCTGCTTCAACCCCTCGGCAAGAACCGTCCATTCCCGGTCGTCGATCAGCACCGGAATATGGGAGATCGGCCAGTTTCTTTCGCTGCTGCCCTTGCCGTAATCGCGGTAGAACACGCCGGCATCGCGCAGATAGCGGTCAGTGCGGGCAAAACGCTCATGCAGCTCCCGCTCAGACATGCGCGAGAGGGCCTCGAGCAGGGTCTTCCAGACCGGTCTCACCGCGCCGTTGTTATCGAGCATTTCGTCGGCAACGCCAGGCAAGGGCGAATATTCAAGCCCGCTTGGTCGCGCGCTCGTTTCCGTCTTGCGTTCCGTTGCCGGGGCTTTAGACAATTTATACTCCGTAAGGCCGGCGCAGATCGAGCGTCAGCGGAAATTCTGGCGACACGGTTTCCGCCCGAAGCGGATATTGCCCTGCCGTATGCCCCCATGGTTCGAAACGGGCGAGGCGGCGTGCCTCCGCCTCATTGCCGTTGACGGGAAATGTCTCGTAATTGCGCCCGCCTGGATGAGCAACATGATAGATGCATCCGCCGATCGATCGCCTCGACCATGTATCATAAATGTCAAAGGTCAAGGGTGAATTGACGGGCAGCACGGGATGCAGGCCGGAAGCGGGCTGCCATGCCTTGAAGCGGACGCCGGCAACCGCGACGCTGCGGTTTTCCGTCGGAGTCAGCGGAACGGCGCGGCCGTTGCAGGCCACCGCGTAGCGGGCGGGATTGGACGTTTCGAGCCGCACCTGCAGGCGCTCGACGGAGCTGTCGACATAACGCACGGTGCCGCCGATGGCGCCCTGTTCGCCCATCACATGCCAGGGTTCCAGCGCCTGGCGCAATTCCAGCTTTGATCCTTCATATTCCACCTCCCCGAAAAAGGGGAAACGGAATTCCTGCTGGGCGGTGAACCATTCGGGCTTCAGGTCGAAACCGTTTTCCCTGAGGTCTGCAAGCACATCCAGGAAATCCGCCCAGATATAATGCGGTAGCATGAAACGATCGGCGAGTGCCGTGCCCCAGCGCACGAATTTGCCGACGGCCGGGTTTTTCCAGAAACGCGCAATGAGAGCACGCACCAGCAACTGCTGGGCAAGCGACATGCGCGCATTCGGCGGCATTTCGAAACCGCGAAATTCCACCAGCCCGAGGCGGCCGGTCGGTCCATCAGGCGAAAACAGCTTGTCGATGCATATTTCGGCGCGGTGGGTATTGCCCGTTACATCCGTCAGAAGATTGCGGAACAGGCGGTCAACCAGCCATGGCAAGGGCGGAACGCCTTCACCGGGCAGCGGCACCTGCGCAAGCGCGATCTCCAGTTCGTAGAGACTGTCGTGGCGGGCTTCGTCGATACGTGGCGCCTGGCTCGTCGGGCCGATGAAGAGCCCTGAGAAGAGATAGGAAAGCGAGGGGTGCCGCTGCCAGTGCAGCACGAGACTTTTCAGAAGATCGGGTCGGCGCAGGAATGGGCTGTCATTGGGATTGGCGCCGCCCACCACCACATGGTTGCCGCCGCCGGTGCCGGTATGACGGCCATCGATCATGAATTTGTCGGCACCGAGACGTGACTGGCGCGCCTCTTCGTAGACTGCGGTGGTAATGTCGACACAGTCCTTCCAGCTTGAAGCGGGGTGGATGTTGACTTCTATGACACCAGGATCGGGCGCGACGCGGATTACATTGATACGCTCATCATGCGGCGGCGCATAACCCTCTATGTGGACTGGCAGTCCAAGATCGGCCGCTGCCGCCTCCGCTGCTGCAATCAGCTCGAGATAGTCCTCGATGCGTTCCACTGGCGGCATGAAGACGCAGAGCCTGCCATCACGCGGTTCCACCGACATGGCGGTGCGCACCGCGCCGCCGATTTCGCCGATCGTCTGCTCTACGCGTTCCTGCCCCGCGGCTTCGCTGGCATGGAAAGAAGCTTCGGGCAAGGCGCGGCCCGATGGCGTGAAGACGTCGGGAAGCGGACCGCGAGGGATCGAGGGGTCTGCCTCGTGAATATAGGGATAGGCGGATGGCGGCACATAGGGCAGGGTGCCCAGTGGCAGGCGGTAACCCACCGGGCTGTCACCCGGAACGAGGAATATTTTACCGCGCCGCGTCTTCCATTTTTCGCTGATCCAGCGCTTGCCGGCGGCGCGCGCATTCCACGCCTGAACGGGAAGAATATAGCCGGTCGGTGTCGTCAGTCCCCGCTCGAAGACGCGGGCTATGCGGTTTCGCTCCTCCGGGTCCTTCAGCTTGGAATTTGACGGGTCAACATTGTCGGGAAGGCTTCCTTCCTTGATGATCCATTCCGCCGGATCCTCATAGGCCGGCAGCACCAGCTCCCGTTCGATGCCGAGATGGGAGGCGATGCCGCCCAGCAGTTTCTGCGCGTCTTCCGCCTTTGCGCCGGTATTCGCGCCCTCCTCGGCGATAAGCGCCGGGTTCTGCCAGATCGGCAGGCCATCCTTGCGCCAATAGAGCGAGAACGTCCAGCGCGGCAGGCTTTCGCCCGGATACCATTTTCCCTGGCCGTAATGCAAAAACCCACCCGGTGCGAAACGCTCGCGCAGGCGGCGGATCAGAAGGTCGGCCTTTTCGCGCTTTGTTGGCCCCACCGCACCGGTGTTCCACTCATCGGATTCGAAATCGTCGATGGAAACGAAGGTCGGTTCGCCGCCCATGGTCAACCGGACATCATGGGTATTCAGAACCTCATCGACCTCCTGGCCGAGCGCATTGAGTTCGTCCCAGCTTTCGTCCGAAAAAGGCTTGGTGATGCGCGGCGTCTCGGCAACCCGCCGGACCTGCATGTCGAAGGCGAATTCCGTGTTGGCATGGCCGTAATAGCCGCCAGAAATAGGCGCGGCGTTGCGGTAATGCGGTGTTGCCGCCAAAGGAATATGGCTCTCGCCGGTCAATAGACCGGACGTGGGGTCGAGGCCGATCCAGCCCGCACCCGGCATATAAACCTCGGCCCATGCGTGCAGATCGGTGAAGTCCACCTCGGTGCCGGATGGGCCGTCCAGCGCCTTGAGGTCCGGTGTCAACTGGATGAGATATCCCGACACGAAACGGGCAGCGAGGCCAAGATGCCTCAGGACCTGCACGAGCAGCCAGCTGGTATCGCGGCAGGACCCCTTGCCGGAAGTAAGCGTCTCCTCAGGTGTCTGGACGCCGGGTTCCATGCGGATGACGTAACCGATCTCCTGCTGCAGGCGGGCGTTGAGGCCGACGACCATGTCCACCGTCTGTTGACCTGGAGTGCGGTCGACAGTGGCCATGAAGGCGGCGAGCAGAGGACCGGTCGGTTCCGGCTTCATGTAGATGGAGAGATCGTCGCGCAGTTCCTGCGGATAGTCGAAGGGCCACTTTGTCGCCTCTTCCTCCACAAAGAAATCGAACGGATTATAAACCGTCATATCGGCGACAAGATCGACCTCGATCTTGAATTCGCTCACCGGTTCCGGAAAAACGAAGCGGGCAAGGTAATTACCGTAGGGATCCTGCTGAAGGTTCACGAAGTGATTGGAGGGTGAAACCTTGAGAGAATGGCTGATGACGCTGGTTCTGGAATGTGAGGCGGGCTTCAGTCTGATGATCTGTGGTCCAAGGCGAACCGGATTGTCGTATTTATAATGCGTCAGATGATAGATGCTCGCTTTGATCGCCATTAATCTGCCTTGCCCGGTTTTCCGGCTTATGCGGTTTGTCCGCCCCTCTGAAATTACTCGGATTTTGTGCAATGCAGGAAAAGAAAGCAAGGATCATTTCCTGGGGCAATCGCATTGTTGGTCGAAGCCGCTTCATTTGCCTGCACGAAGAATTGCGCGGGCTTTCAGGTTGTCGCCGCGGAGATTTCGCCGGCATTGTGGACATGGTCGAACGGCGTGTTATTGCTTGGCATCGAAAGGCGCAGAATCGCGACCGGCTTTCTTTGCCCACTGACGTTTCGGAATGGATGAATGGCAACATCGGTAAGCGACGATCAGCGCAAGGGCGCGGCTAACCTTTCGGGCTTCGATCTCGATTTTCCGGCTCAACTGCGCGTGATGGGGCGCGCCTTCTGGACATCGCCGGTGCGCAACCGTCTGATCTTGCTGTCGATGGCCCTTCTCACGGTGATATTGCTGACGGCCTACGGGCAGATCAGGCTCAATGAATGGAATGCGCCGTTTTATAACGCGCTGGAACGGCGCGATCTCGACGCCTTCCTTCATCAGCTCGAGGTTTTCGCGGTCATCGCCGGGCTGTTGCTGCTCCTCAACGTCATTCAGACCTGGCTCAACCAGATGACGGCGCTTAACATGCGCGAGGGTCTTGCCAAGGATATGGTGGACCAGTGGCTGAAGCCGGGTCGCGCCGCCCGCCTCGCCAGTTTCGGCACGATAGCCATCAATCCGGACCAGCGGCTCCATGACGATGTCCGCAACCTCGCCGAAAGCAGTACGGCGCTTTCGATCGGTCTTGTGAACGCGACGATCCTGCTTGTCAGCTTCATCGGTGTCCTCTGGTCGCTCTCGGCGGGCTTTGCCATTACCATCAGCGGCGATACCTATGCTATCCCCGGCTATATGGTCTGGGCGGCAATCCTTTATGCCGGTTCCGCTTCCCTGCTCAGCAACCTCGTCGGTTATCGGCTGGTGGGGCTGAACGCGGAGCGTTATTCCAAAGAGGCTGAGCTTCGCTTTTCGTTAATGCGGGCGAGCGAAAATCTTGCCGCCATTGCCCTTGCGCGCGGCGAAAAAAATGAGAGGCGGCGGATTGGCGTCGATATCGATGCCGTCCTCGGTGTCATCCGGGGACTCGCCATGGCGCTGACACATCTGACCTGGGTCTCGGCGGGATATGGCTGGCTCGCGGTGGTGGCGCCGATCCTGATCGCGGCTCCGGTCTATTTTTCCGGCAATCTCACTTTCGGCGGGCTGATGATGGCGGTCGGCGCCTTCAATCAGGTGAATACGGCGCTACGCTGGTATATCGACAATTTCGGGCCGATCGCCAGCTGGAAGGCGACGTTGCAGCGTGTCTCCGTGTTCCGGAACGCTTTGATCCAGATGGACAGCGTGGAACAGCACGGCCTGACGATCGATCTGCAACGCAGTGCGGAAAATGACAGAATCCGTCTTCAGTCGGTTACGATCTGCCGCGATGCGGGCGGGCAGGATATTGAACGCGGGTTCATGCTGCATGAGGCGGATGTCGAGGTCGGGCCGGGCGAACGGCTGATGATCAATGGCGAGCAGGGTGTGAACCGGCGGCTTTTGTTCGCAGCTATGGCGGGGCTGTGGCCCTGGGGCCAGGGCAGGATAGAGATGCCGGATCAAACCGACACGCTTTTCATTGCTCAGCACGGTTATCTACCGGCAGGAACGCTGCGCGAAATCATGGCTTATCCGCGTGCACCCCAGCGCTTTGCGGATGAGGACTATGTTTCGGCGCTCGCCGCATCGGGTCTCGGCGAGATGGCCTCTCGTCTTGATGAAAACATCCGTTGGGACAAAAAACTGGATTCGGACGAACAGGCCAGCATCCGGGTTGCCAATGCGCTGTTGCTGAAACCGAAATTCATCGTCATTGACGATCTGCTGGAAGGCTTGGAAAAACAGACGCAGGACACGCTGGCCGGGGTTTTGAGCGGGATCGAGGGCGCGGCGATTGTTTATATCGGCCGGTCCGAGACTTTTCTGTCGATTCTTTCTCCGGCGGTCGCCCATCTAGACCACGTCTCCCAGAAGGACGGGACGGACAGGCGCGATGGCGGCGCCCCGCAATAGCTCAATGGTCGTGCTGCCGGGTGTGCCGATCGAGGCGTATCACAGCCGCAAATGCCATTTTTCAGAGTTGAGCCGCTGTTGTTTGGCGATACTTATGGTGTGGTTCGGCTCCACCTGTGAGCGGAAAGCCAGTGTACCTGTTGCCAGGCTGATGGCGACAACGCTAGCGACCGCCAGAACTATACGATCGTAACGCTGCTGTATCGTGTTGTTTCCACTCCAGTCATAGGCCATTTGTACGCCCCCGCGCTTTTTTGGAATCGTGCCCCATCATGGTTAACCGAAGCTTACGATGACCCTGTGATTCCTTGCGGTTTTGGAAGGGCTGCCGCGACAAATCGGCTATTGGCGGAAGGGGTGCGGTTGTTTAAGTCCGGCAGCGGGAGGTTTGTGAAAGGAATTTGACAGATGGATCAGCAGCCGCCCGCCGATATGGAACTGACGCTCAGAACGCTTGCCATGCCTGCCGATGCCAATCCGGCCGGCGATATTTTCGGCGGCTGGGTCATGTCGCAGATGGACCTTGCCGCTTTCGTCCGCGCCAATGATGTGGCCGGGGGCCGAACCGTCACCGTCGCAGTCAACGAGATCGTCTTCAAGAAGCCGGTCAAGATCGGTGATACATTGTGCGTCTATACCCGCATCGAAAAGATTGGCCGCACCTCCGTCACGCTCAAGATCGAAGCCTGGACGCGCCGGCACTATCGGGATTCGCGTGAAAAGGTGACGGAGGCCGTCTTCATCATGGTCGCCGTCGATGAGAACGGTGAGCCGCGCCCGGTTCGGAAAGACGTATGAGGCGTTGATTTTCCTTCCGGATGCTGTCCGGAACGCATCGTGGAGAGACCGGCAGCGCAAGCGCCTTGGCCTTTCCGCGACCCCCATATTTCGGAAATACCGAATTTATTTATCAATTTTTGCGATCAAGATATGGAGTAGGACGGGGATCAGGCTTTGACCATTCCAGGTGTTGTTATTGTCGGCGGCGCTCATGGCACGCTCGCCCTCGCGCGCAGCCTCGGGGCCCTGAATGTGCCTGTTTATTACCTCACCCATGACTCACCCTTGCCCAGCTGGTCGCGTTTCGTGCGGGAGACAATACGCTGGGCCGGTCCGCACGACGCAGGGGCAATGTCTTTCCTGCGGCAGATGGCCGACAGGCATCATCTCAAGGGTTGGCTGCTGGTCCCATCCGGCGATGGTGAGGTTCAGCTCGTTTCGCAGCATCACGATGAACTTTCGGCTCTCTACAAGATCGTTCTGCCGGACTGGGCAGCGCTGCAATGGCTGTGCGAAAAACCGCTGCTATACAGGCGTGCGGCGGAACTCGGCGTCAGAATTCCCAGGACCTATGCGCTGGCATCAGCCGCTGATATCGATGCGCTTGACGTGCTGTTTCCCGTCATTCTCAAGCCAAATATGGGCGGCGGCGATACTGCGATCGCCCGCGCCAAGGTCGTCCGCGCCGAAGATCGGGAGGCCCTGAAAGCCGCCTTTGCCGAGGCCAGCGAAGAGATCGGCGCCGGCAATGTGGTGGTGCAGGAACTCATTCCAGGTGGCGGACGAAACCAGTTCTCCTATGCTGCCCTGTGGCTGAACGGAGAACCAGTGGCGGAATTCACCGCCCGGCGCATCCGTCAGTATCCCGTCGATTTCGGTTACACCAGCACTCGGGTCGAGATTGTCGACAACCCGTCGGCGATCGATGCCGCCCGGACAATATTGAGGTCCGCCGGTCATAGCGGACTGGTCGAGGTGGAATTCAAGTTCGATGACCGGGACGGGACGCTGAAACTTCTCGATGTGAATCCGCGTCCGTGGTCGTGGTTCGGCCTCTGTTCTGCTGCCGGCATTGATCTTGGCGCATTGTTGTGGCGTGCCGCCAACGAAGAGCCGACCGGCGAGCCGGTCAAGGCCCGCAACGGCACGTCGTGGTCCTATCTTGTCCGTGATCTTGTTGCTGCATTTACCCTGGGGCGGAGAGGGGAGGTGCGGGCTGCCGACTATCTTGCGTCCCTCGCCAAGGTCCGCAGTTGGGCTGCATTTGCGCTGAATGACCCGCTGCCGGGCCTGATCGACCTGCCGCTGACAGCCTTCAGGGTGTTGAAAAAGCGGATATTACCCGGCCTGTCGTCGCGACAACCGGCGGGACTTTTTCTGCAGCCGGTAAAACGCCTTGTGAAATACACCGTCATAAGGGCCGGGCTGGAGGTGAGTTCCCTTCCGGCTGTCCGCTCGGCATTCCCTTCGCTTGCCGGGCGAGGTGTCATCTTCACGCTTCACCACGTGCGTCCGGGCGGCGCTGTTTCGGCTTTTGCGCCCAATGTACAATTGTCCGTCACGCCGGAGTTCCTCGAAGAGGCCGTACAGGCGGCGCTTGAATCGGGTCTCGTTCCCGTTCACCTGCATGATCTTCCGGCACTGCTTGCCGGCAGCGGAGAAGACCGGTCGTTTTGTGCCTTCACGCTTGATGATGGCTATCGCAACAACGCAGACTACGCCGCGCCGATCTTTCGCAAATATAACATTCCCTACACGATCTTCATCACGCCCGGTTTTGTCGAGCGTACACGCGGCCTGTGGTGGGAGACCGCCGCCGCGTTGACGCAGAAGGCGGCGTCGTTCGATTTCGATTTCGGGGCAGGGCCGGAGCACGTCACATGCGGAACGCCCCTGCAAAAAGCGGATGCATTCGCGCGGCTGGAAAATTTTGTCCAAAGTGCCGCCGAAGATGAAGCGGTGGAGAGGATCGATCGCGCCGCTCGACAGTGTGGAATCGATCCGGTTGCCATCGTGGACGAACTCATCATGGATGCCGCAGAACTCAGGGCGCTGTCGGAGGATCCTCTGGTGCATCTCGGCGCCCATACCATGACCCATGTGAATATGCGCAAGATCGACGCTGAGCGCCTGGCTTACGAGATTGCGGAATCGAAGCGCCGGGTAGAGGAATATGCGGGCCATACACCGCGCTCCTTTTCTTATCCCTATGGTTGGACGAAGGCGGTGGGCGAGCGCGAGGCGAAGGCGGTATCGGACGCAGGGTTTTCCGCGGCAGTCACCACACAGGCGGGGGTTCTCGGCCTCGGCAGTCTCGAAAAGCCCACACTCTTGCCGCGTGTTTCACTGAACGGCCGCTTTCAGAAAAAGCGCTTCGTCAAAGCCCTTATCTCCGGTCTGCCTTTCCGCTTCGTTTAGCGACGCGAGGGTTCGTCATCCTTGCTGGCACCCCGCTACCGGTGGGCATGGCTGATCTTGCTTTCCATTTCTCTCCGGCGACTTGAAAGGTCCGTGCGATCAATTTTGTTATTCACATCTATTTATCTATTGAATATAAATAAATTTATCGACGTAAAACCTTACAACTTTTCGAAGGCGATGCCGTGCTGTTGATTTTTGCCGATGATCTGACTGGCGCGCTCGACGCGGCCGCCCCCTTTGCCGGGCGCGGAATGGTGACAGAGGTGGCAACGGGGCTGGAAGGCGTGCATGCGGCGCTGGCCGCTGCCCCTGCCGTTCTCAGCGTCAATCTTGGATGCCGCGATGGGAAGGCGGACGAGGCCCGACGTCGCACACAGGAACTACTGGCACTGGTTCCAGCCGACACGATCCTGTTCAAAAAGATCGATTCCCGCCTGAAGGGACATATTGCGGCTGAAATGGATGCAATTTCTTTCCGGCGCGCTCTTGTCGTGCCGGCAATTCCGGATTTCGGACGTATCGTCAGCGGCGGCGCCGTCTCGGGCTTTGGGGTTGAAACCGCCATCGCGATTGATGAAAAACTGGGAAGACATGCCCTGCGTTGTTCGATACCCGATACGCGAACGACTGAGGATATCAGGCAGGCCCTTTCTGCCGCGCAGGCTGAAGGGATTGATCTTTTCATTGGCGCGCGTGGTCTTGCAGAGACGCTGGCGGCGGTGATGTCGGCGCGCGTCCTGCCCGATGTTGCAACCGTTCCACCTGGAAAGGGGATCTTTGTCATCGGTTCCCGCGATCCGATTACGTTGGAGCAGATTGACGTCCTCAAGAGCGCGGATCTGGTGTCGATCATTGAAGCGCCCAACGGTGCCGTTCCTCTGGACGCGGAGGAAGACGTCGACCTTTCCCTCATTCAGGCAACCCAGGGGAATGAGTATCTTTCTTCGCTTGAAGTTTCAGACCGGTTGGCGGAAGGGGTCGTTCCGCACTTCACGGCCGGCGCGGGCAGGCTGCTTCTGTCGGGTGGGGCAACGGCCGAGGCGGTGCTGCGGGCGATGGGCATTTTGCGGCTGCGTCTTGCCGGCGAGTGCCTGCCGGGCCTCGGTGTCGGCTGGGCGGGAAACCAATGCATCATTGCGAAATCGGGCGGTTTTGGGCAAGCTGACACATTGAAACGTATCGCGAAAATGATGCTTGGCGCGACAGATGCTGGAGAGAGCTGACCAGATGGGGCTGATGAAAGAAACGGCGCGCAAGGCACTTCCGGACATTATTTTCGAAAGGATGCACCGGGCGATAAAATCCGGCGCCTACAAGCCGGATGAAAGATTGCCGACCGAACATGAACTCGCCATGGAATTCGAAGTGTCCCGGCCGGTCGTTCGCGAGGCACTACGGCGATTACGCGAGCAGGGTTTCATTTACTCCCGCAGAGGTTCCGGCAGCTATGTCCGGGCCTTCGGTTTGCGGGAACCGCTTGGCTTCGGACAGCTGGAAAACGTTGCGGACCTTCTGAATTGCTACGAATTCAGGCTGACGCTCGAGCCCGCGGCGGCCGCTGCCGCGGCATTGCGGCATGACGCCGAAAGACTTGCGGCCATCAGGAAGGCGCTTGAGCTGATGCGGGATGCGACCAACCGCCAGTCCCACCGCGAGGATGCCGACTATCAGTTCCACCTTGCCATCGCGCGGGCGGCGCGGAACAGCTATTTCTCCACCGCGATGGAGGCTCTCAAGGATCATATCGCGGTCGGGATGAAATTCCACGGCATGTCCGTAAAGCGCGAGGCCTCGGGCCTGACCCGCGTTTTTGCCGAGCACGAGGCCATCGCAAAGGCGATCGCGGATGGAGATGCCGATTCAGCCCGCCAATTGATGCTGCAGCACCTGACAGGATCGCGCGACCGGCTTTTCGAGTCATCGCACGGAGATTAGGCGGCTCAAGTAAACGGCCCGAGAACCGATGCGCGGTCACGCGCATCGGTTCTGCTTCAGTAGGCGTGACGGTAAATTCCCAGCACGTCCTGCAGGGTCATGTCGACGGGGTTGTTATCCATCAACCTGCGGATGGCATGGGCATCCTCGGCATAGCGGGTCAGATCGGCCTCGGCTGCTCCGTGTTTGGCAAGCGACATTTCGATGCCGAGCGCCGCGCAGAAATCGGTTGCTGCCTTGCGCAGATCACCGGGCGAGAGATGGTCACGAAGCCCCAGCGCTCCGGCCACTTCCGCCGTCTTCGCGGAAACCGCAGGCTGATTGAAGGCCAGCACATGTGGAAAGACGATGGCGTTGGCCAGCCCGTGCGGCAGGCTGAGACGCGTGCCGAGCGGATAGGCGATGGCGTGGCCGGCCGCCGTGTTGACCGGCCCGAGGCAAATGCCGCCATAATAGGAGGCGAGCATCATGCCTTCCCGCGCTTCCGTATCCGAACCGTCACGTACGGCGCGGGCGAGATATTTCCCGACCAGCGTGAAGCCCATGCGGGCAAAGCCATCAATCATCGGATGTGCCTTGCGGTTGGTAAAGGCTTCGACGCAATGGGCCATGGCGTCGATGCCTGTTGCCGCAGTTACGGCCGATGGTACGGAGTAGGTGAGTTCCGGATCGAGAATAGCGAAATCCGCGATCAGATACGGGCTTTCGACGGCGATCTTGGTGCCCTTGAGGGGATCGGTGATCAGCGAGCGGATGCCTGCTTCCGAGCCGGTACCGGCCGTGGTGGCTATCTGCACGAGGCGTGTATCGCGACGGGCGACCTTGTTAGGTCCGGCGACGTCCTCGAGCGTCTGATCTGAATTCCACAATGCGGCGACAAGCTTTGCCACATCCATCACCGAACCGCCGCCGAGGCCGATGATGAGATCGGGCCTGGCAGTGCGCGCCGCATTGAGAGCGGCGTCCAGTGTCATCGTATCCGGCTCACCCGGAATGGCGTCGAAGACGGCAAAGGGCCCCTGCAGTTGCAGACGTTCGGCGAATTTTGCCGTCAGCGGCGTTGCGATTACCAGTGTTGAGGCCGTTTTGCCGGCCCAGTCACCAACCTGCGCGACGGTGCCTGCGCCAACCGCGAGCCTGCGCGGCTGGTGGATAAGAATGGGAGCCGTAGGCATGGTGCTCATCCCTTTCCACCCTTGCCTGCCACGAGCTTGCGCGCATAGGCGATGGCCGCATTCATGTTGCCGTGATTGGCGATGCCCTTGCCGGCTATGTCGAAGGCGGTGCCGTGATCGACGGAGGTACGGTCTATCGGCAGGTCGACGGAGACATTGACGGCGGTGTCAAAGGCGACGAGTTTGATGGGGATATGCCCCTGGTCATGATATTGCGCGACGACGAGATCGAAAGCGCCTGAATAGGCGCGATGAAATACGGTATCGGCGGAAACAGGCCCCTGTACCTCGATGCCTTCGGCGCGTGCGGCCGCAACCGCCGGCGCGATCTGATCGTCGTCCTCGGTGCCGAAAAGACCGTTTTCGCCGCAATGCGGATTGATGCCCGCCACCGCGATGCGGGGTCGTTCGTAGCCGATGCGCTTCAAGTGGGCGTTGCCGGCGCGAATGGTGGCCAGCACCCGCTCCGTCGTCGCCCGGCGTATGGCCTCCTGCAGCGAGACGTGGGTCGAAACATGAATGACCTTCAGCCGCTCGGACGCGAGCAGCATATAAGCGGCCAAGGCACCTGTCAGGCTGCGCAGCATGCCGGTGTGGCCGTCATAATGATGGCCCGCAAGGTTCAACGCTTCCTTATTGATCGGCGCGGTGACGATGCAGCCGATCCGCCCTGCCTCGGCGTCCCGCACAGCCGTTTCGATGAAGCGGAATGCGGCGTCGCCGGCCACCGGTGAAAGCGTGCCCCAGGGCAAAGGCGCACCCTCAACGGGCAAGTCTGCCACGTGGGGGGCAAGATCGATATCGAGACCGAGCGCCTGCCTTGCTGCCTCCAGCGTGGCGAGGTTTCCGTAAATCCGCGTTGCGGCCTGGTCGGAAGCGGACATTTCAGCAAATGCCCGGACAGTGATCTCGGGACCAACCCCGCAAGGATCGCCCATCGTGATGCCGATAATATTGCTCATCTTTTTCTCCCGTCCGCAGTTTCGGCCCAGCCGGGCTCCAGCCGCACATATTTGATGGCGCGACGATGATAGGTGTAGCTTGCGTGCAGCGCACCGTCAGGTGTCTCCAGAAGCCATGGATAGGACATTTCCAGGTTTCGGCCATCCGTCGAATCGTTCGACAGACATGTGCCCGGCCCGTTCTCGATCAGGATACGGGTCGGAAAGCTGCGCCCGTCGTCATCGGAAAGGCAGATTGTGATGGGTGCGCGCGGCACCCCCCAGACGGGCACGCATCCGCCGCTTGGATCAGCATCCGGCCTGCCATCGTCCTCTCCGAGTTCGTCATAAAGCGAGGCGCGGCGGTCGCTCGACTGGGCGGCGTTGACGGGATTGCAAATCATTGCCAGCCGGCCGCTACCGAGCCTTGTCACGGCGATGGAAGAATTGTTGTTCGGCACATCGGTCGGATGCGGCCTTGACCATGAGCGACCGCCATCCTTGCTTTCGGTGCGGTAGACAAAATCGGCCTGGCGACGGCGAAAAAAAGCGGAGTGTTGTCCGTCCGTTCCCGCCACCGGGCTCATATGCACGCAGCCGATCGAGTCCGGCAATTCCTGCAATGTCCATGTCTCGCCATCGTCCGTGGAAATGCCGAGCGCTGCCGTATCGTGGCTGCCGTTCCATTTCTGTCCGGGTCGCTGAACGCAACGGAAGATCGGCAACAGCCACGCTCCATCATCGCGGATGCGCAGCGGCGCGCGGATGAAACAGCCCTTGGGAAGATCGAGAAATCGTCCATCCTCTGAAATGAGCTTCTCCGGTTCCGACCGATTACGATGGATTTTCGCCATGCGGATGCGGCACTCATCTTGATTGCCGGAGGGCTGGGCGGTGTGAAACAGCCAGAGAGCGCCATCCGGCGCGGTGAAAAGAACAGGATTCTGTTCGGAGCGGGCCGTATCATGACTGAGGCGCTGCGGCGCTCCCCAGCGTCCGGCTCCGGGCGTCAGCACGGATGCGAAGATGGAAATATCCGACTTTCCCTCGAGCGTTCCCCCGAACCATGCGCAGAGCAGCACGCCATCGTCCAGAAGATGCAGGAAGCTCGCATGGTTCTGGATCATGGGCGATGGCAGAAAGGCTTCACGCCGTTTTTCTGACGTGACGTGGATATCTCCGGTCATGGCCTGAGCGATGTCATCAGGGGTCATCTTGATCTCCTCTTGGGCAGATGAAAATGGCATATTCGAAAAGTTGTCAAGTTTATTATGTAGAAAATATCGTGATATTCATTCGGAGTTTTATATCTAATATGTTGATTTACAACAATAAAAATTATAAACCGAGACTGATCTGAAATCGGTAAGGAAAAATAAATTGACAAAAAATGCGATAGCGTCGATGCTTTGATGACGGGTGGAGGAGACGATCATCCGCACGCCATGCTCCCCGATGCGGGAGACGGGGCCTTCAACTGCCTCTTGCGGTCCACCGCCATGTTGCTGAATTTCTGATCTGGGAGGAGAACGGAATGAAGAAGTCATTGATTGCGGGCACCCTTGTTTTGGGTTCCCTCAGCGCCGCCGGCTCGCCGGCGTTTGCAGCTTCGGGGCCGATCAAGATCGTGCTGGCGGAAGAAGCGGACCTGCTTGAGCCCTGCATGGCCACGCGCTCCAACATTGGCCGTATCATTATGGAAAATGTCAGTGAGACCCTGACCGAGCTTGATGTGCGCGGCAAGAACGGCGTTCAGCCGCGCCTTGCTGAAAAATGGGAGCAGAACTCGGATGGCAGCTGGCGCTTCCACCTGCGTCAGGGCGTGAAATTTTCCGACGGTACGGATTTTGACGCCAAGGATGTGAAGCACAGCTTCGAGCGCATCATGAGCGACAAGAACGCCTGCGAGTCCCGTCGCTATTTCGGCGGCATGACGGTGACGCCGACGGTTGTCGACGACCATACGATCGATTTCAAGACGGATCCGGCCCAGCCGATCCTGCCGCTGCTGATGTCGCTCGTGACCATCGTTCCCGAAGAAACCAAGATGGAATTCATCCGCGAGCCTGTCGGCACCGGGCCCTACAAGCTGACCAACTGGACTCCCGGCCAGCAGATCGTACTGACGTCGCGTGATGATTATTGGGGCAAGAAGCCGCAGGTCACGGAAGCGACCTATCTCTTTCGCGCCGATCCCTCGGTGCGGGCCGCCATGGTGCAGACTGGCGAGGCCGATCTCTCCCCCTCCATTTCACAGCTAGACGCGACAAATCCTAAGACCGATTTTTCCTATCTCGACAGTGAAACGGTCTATATGCGCCTCGATCATAATATTGCGCCTTTGAACGATGTCAGGGTGCGCCGCGCGCTCAACCTTGCCATCGACAGGCAGGCATTTCTCGGCACGCTGGTTCCCGAAGGAGCGGTCCTGGCGACGGCGCTGGTTCCGCCGACCACGCTCGGCTGGAATCCCGACGTCAAGGTCTTCCCCTATGACCCTGAGGGTGCAAAAAAGCTGCTCGAAGAGGCAAAGGCCGCCGGCGTAAAGGTGGATACACCGATCACCGTCATCGCGCGCACGGCGAATTTCCCGAACGTTACCGAGATCATGGAAGCGATCCAGCAGCAATTGCAGGAAGTCGGCTTCAAGATCGACCTGAAATTCGTGGAAGTGGCCGAGCACGAAAGCTATTATTCGAAGCCATTCAAGGAAGGCCGTGGACCGCAGATCGTCGCCGCCATGCATGACAATTCCAAGGGCGACCCGTCCTTCACGATGTTCTTCAAATATGCCACCAAGGGTACCCAGTCCGGCTTTTCTGACAAGAAGGTGGACGATCTGATCGAACGCGCCTCCGCAGCCGTGGGTGACGAGCGCGCCAAGCTCTGGTCCGAACTCATCGCCTATCTGCATGATGACGTGGTAGCGGATGTGTTGCTGTTCCACATGGTCGGTTTCTCCCGTGTCTCCGAGCGGCTGGACTTCAAGCCGACCATTGCCACCAACTCGATGCTGCAGCTTTCGGAAATCGGCATCAAATAAGGTCCCGCGTCCTGTCAATGAAGAAGCGGCGGCGCGGCGGAAGCTTCGCCGCCGCATTGAAAAACCGGAGGCAACAATGCTGAACTTCATCCGAAAACGTTCATTTGCGAGCCTGATCTCCCTGATCGGCCTCATCGTGATGGTTTTCTTCCTGTCCCGCCTGACGGGCGACCCTGCGGCGCTGTTTCTGCCGGTGGAAGCGTCCGAGGAATTGAAGCAGCAGTTTCGCGCCTTGCACGGTTTGAACGACCCGCTGATGGTGCAGTTTCTGCGCTATGCCGGCGATGTGATGACGGGTGATCTGGGTGAATCTCTCCGAAAGGCGCGCCCGGCGCTGGATGTGGTGCTGGAGGCTTTCGTCTGGACGCTTTGGCTTGCCGTTATCACCATGTCGCTGGTCACCACGGCGGCCATCATCATCGGCTCGCTCGCGGCGTTCCGTTCCGGCGGCTTTTTTGACCGCGTCGCTTCGAGTATCTCACTCATCGGGGCATCCGTGCCGGATTTCTGGCTGGCGATCGTTGCGATCGTGGTTTTTTCCGTCAACCTGGCCTGGCTTCCCACGTCGGGCACAGGGTCCGTGCTGCACTGGATATTGCCTATCGCGGTTCTGTTTGTACGCCCCTTCGGCATTATCGTGCAGGTGGTGCGCGGCTCGATGATCGGCGCGCTGTCCTCGGCCTATGTCAAAACGGCGCGCGCCAAGGGTGTGAAATCGGGTCCGATCATCTTCATCCACGCCTTGCGCAATGCCATGTTGCCCGTGATCACCGTTATCGGCGATCAGGCGGCGAGCCTTCTCAACGGCGCCGTCGTGGTTGAAACCATCTTTGGTTTCCCTGGTGTCGGCAAGCTGATGATCGATTCCATCCTTCAGCGGGATTTCAATGTCGTTCTGGCCGCCATCCTCGTCACGGCGTTGGCCATCTTCCTGATGAGCCTTCTGATCGATATCGCCTATGCGCTGCTCGATCCGCGCATCCGGCACTGAGGAGGTCGTCCAGCCATGAGCCTTATGAACGCCGATACTGAGATCATCGATGAACCGTCTTTCGCAACCCGCATGCTGCGCATGTTGTGGGCGGACAAGTTTGCGCTCTGCGCGGCCATCTTTCTCGTCATTGTCGTCATTCTCGCCTTTGTCGGCCCGGCCTGGCTCGGCGATCTCGCGACAAAACAGAACCTGCGCGGGCGCAACCTTGCACCGTTCGACTGGCAGCGCGAGTGGTATTTCTGGCTGGGGGCGGATGCACTCGGCCGCCCGCTTCTCGCGCGCATCGTCGCCGCCACACAAAACACGATGATGATCGCCGCCGGCGCGGTTTTTCTCTCCGCCGTCACCGGAACTGTACTCGGCCTCATCGCCGGTTTTTCCTCCAGCCGCACCGGTCAGATCATCATGCGGCTTGCGGATGTGATCATGTCCTTTCCATCGCTGCTGATTGCGGTCATCGTGCTTTATCTGCTGGGCTCCTCCATCCTCAACCTGATGCTGGTACTCGCCATCACACGGATTCCCGTTTATATTCGCACCACCCGGGCGGAGGTGCTGGAGGTGCGCGAACGGATGTTCGTGCAGGCGGCGAGGGTCATGGGCGCTTCGGGAAAACGCATCCTCTTCCGCCACATCCTGCCCGTGGTGCTGCCGACACTGACGACCTTGGCAACGCTTGATTTCGCTTATGTCATGCTCGCGGAAAGCGCGCTGTCCTTCCTCGGCATCGGCATTCAGCCTCCGGAAATCACCTGGGGCCTGATGATTTCGCAGGGGCGGCAATATCTCACCAATGCCTGGTGGCTGTCCTTCTGGCCGGGGCTCGCCATCATTCTCACCACCCTGTCGCTCAACCTGCTGTCCAACTGGCTGCGCATCGCGCTCGACCCGGTGCAGCGCTGGCGGCTGGAAATGAAGGGCCGTAAAAATGGCTGATCATCTTCTCGAGGTGCGCAATCTTTCCGTGGAATTCCACACCGTAAGCGGTGTCGTGCATGCGGTGAAGGATGTCTCCTACCATATCGACCGAGGTGAGACGCTGGCGATCCTTGGCGAAAGCGGTTCCGGCAAGTCGGTATCCTCGTCGGCCATCATGAACCTCATCGACATGCCGCCCGGCCGCATCGGCGGTGGAGAAATATTGCTCGACGGCAAGGACCTGCTGACCATGCCGACCGAGGCGCGCCGCGAGATCAACGGCCGGCGCATCGCCATGATCTTTCAGGATCCGCTCAGCCATCTCAACCCGGTTTATACTGTTGGCTGGCAGATCCGCGAGGCAATGACCACGCATGGCATGGGCAAGGCCGAGGCAGAAGCGGAAGCGAGGCGGCTTATAGCGCGTGTGGGCATTCCCGATCCTGACAGGGCGCTGACGAAATACCCGCATGAATTTTCCGGCGGCCAGCGCCAGCGCGTGATGATCGCCATGGCGCTGGCGTTGCGCCCCGATCTTCTGATCGCCGACGAACCCACCACCGCGCTCGACGTGACGGTGCAGGCGGAAGTGCTTTCGCTGCTCAGGGAACTGCAGCGGGAAACGGGCATGGCAGTGCTCATCATTACCCATGATCTCGGCGTAGTCGCCGAAATTGCCGACCGGGTCGTGGTGATGGAGAAGGGCGTTCTGGTAGAGGCCGGCACCGTTCGCGAGGTTTACAGCAATCCGCAGCACCCCTACACCCGCAAGCTGATCAACGCCGCCCCCGGCCGGGGCGAGATGCATGAGCCGAAAGCAACGGGTGAGCCATTGCTCAGCGTGCGGAATGTGCGCAAGCGTTACGGCGCCTTCGAGGCGTTGAAAGGTGTCTCTTTCGACCTGATGGCCGGAGAAACCATCGCCGTCGTCGGCGAAAGCGGTTCCGGCAAGTCGACGCTCGCCCGCATCCTGCTGCGGCTCGATGAGCCGGATGCCGGCAGCGCCGTCTGGAAGGGGCGTGACTTGTTCAGGCTGTCGCCAGCGGAGCTTTATGCGCTTCGGCGCGATCTGCAGATGGTGTTTCAGGACCCTACCCAGTCGCTCAATCCCCGCATGACGGTGTTCCAGCTGATTTCCGAAGCCTGGGTCATCCATCCGGACATAGTGCCGAGGGCGAAATGGCGCGAACGGGTTGCCGAATTGCTGCAGCAGGTCGGTCTTTCACCGGATCATATGCGCCGGTATCCGCATCAGTTTTCCGGCGGCCAGCGGCAGCGCATCGCCATTGCCCGGGCGCTGGCGCTGGAGCCGAAGCTGATCATCTGCGACGAAGCGGTTTCTGCACTCGACGTTTCGGTTCAGGCGCAGGTTATTGCGCTGCTGGACAAGCTGCGCCGCGAAATGGGCCTCTCTTTTATCTTCATCGCTCACGACCTGCCGGTGGTGCGGGATTTTGCCGATCACGTCATGGTCATGCAGCGCGGGGAGGTGGTGGAATTCGGCACCGTCCGCCAGATTTTCGAAGCGCCGGGCGAGGCTTACACGCGCGCGCTCCTTTCAGCCAGTCTCGACCCCGACCCCGATAGGGAGGCCGGACATAACGCTGCATCGCCTGTCCAGGCCACCGGAAATTCAAGCGGAGTTCTTTCATGAGCAAACAAGCCTTCGTTGCGCTCGTCACCTGTTTTAATGAAGACGAAACCATCAATTATGAGGCGACGCGTGCGCAGGTGCGCCGCCAGGTAGCCGCCGGCAACAACATCATGTGCGCCGGTACCAACGGCGATTTTACCGCGCTGACGCATGATGAAAAGATCCGGCTGACGGAGGAGGTGGTGGATGAGGTGGCCGGCCGCGCCAGGGTCATCGTGAATGCTGGCATGCCGGCCACCTTCGAAACCCTGCAGCTCGCGAGATCCTTCGACCGTATTGGTGTCGACGGCATCGCCGTCATCACGCCCTTCTTCATCGCCTGTACGCAGGATGGCCTGATCCGCCATTTCTCGACGGTGGCCGACGCTGTCGACACGCCGGTCTATCTCTATGACATTCCCGCCCGCACCCAGAACCACATAGAACCGGAAACCGCCCGCAAGCTCGCCACTCACGGCAATATCGCCGGCATCAAGGATTCCGGCGGTGCACAGCAGACGCTCGAAGCCTATCTTCGGGTGGCGAAGGATGTGCCCGGCTTCGAGGTCTATTCCGGCCCGGACCATCTCGTTCTGTGGTCGCTGCAGAACGGTGCGGCAGGCTGCATTTCCGGTCTCGGCAACGCGCTTCCGGATGTGCTCGCCGGCATTCTCGATGCTTTCAACGCCGGCGACATCGCCGAAGCCGAACGCCAGCAGGCCATTTATGCGGCTTTCCGCACAGATCTTTATGCCCTCGGTTTCGCGCCGGCCATGGTGAAACGTTCGCTTTATCTCCAGGACCCTTCCGTCGGCGCCAGCCGCCAGCCGGCGCTCCTGCCGGATCCTGATCAGGATGACCGGATCATTGACATCCTCCGGCGCTATCAGCGACTGTAGACCTGATCGATCAATCACACCCGCCTGGCAAAATCCGAGGCGTGTCATCAGTAAATATCGGCAAAAACAATCAAACTCCAACCCCATTCCGTGAGCTCGTTCAAGACGAATAATTTGTGACACAAACGCGAAATTCCGCTTGTCAGCCCGGCCATTGATGTTTAAGAGGAGCGCGCAACGCAAGCGTTCGCGCATGCGGAGAGGTGGCAGAGTGGTCGAATGCACCGCACTCGAAATGCGGCATACCTGCAAGGGTATCGTGGGTTCGAATCCCACCCTCTCCGCCATTGATGCAAAAAAGCGTAATTTTATCAATGTGTTGTAATTAATTTGCGCCTTCGCCCCACAAAATGACCCACATAATTGTTGTGTGAGGATCATCATCGTTGGCTTGGCTGTTAGATAAGTGTCGCGAACGTCGCACCGTGGGTAAAGTCTTCGTGCCTAGGCCCCGAAAAAGTTCGCTTTGCGCTCTTGGTTGACCAAAGAGTGCAGTGGCGTTTTCTTCAGCCTCGACTTATCTCATGCAAAAGTAGCTCGCACCATTTGTATGGCCTCCTGCTCCAGGTCTGGCGGATATCCAAACTTCTTGAGGATGCGTTTCACTAGGATGCGCATCCTGGCGCGGGCACTTGCCTTGTGTTGCCAATCAACGGTGACTGAGCCCCGCATGTTCTCGACCAGTTCGTGGGCGATCACACGCAACTGTTCGCTACCCATGACCTCGACGGCCGTCTCATTGCCAGCAAGCGCGTCATAAAAGGCGATCTCCTCCGGAGAGAGACCAAGCTCATCACCACGTGCGGTCGCCGTTTGGATTTCCTTCGCCAGCGCGATCAGTTCCTGAATCATTTCGACCGTCGAAATCGCATTGGCATGATACCGGGCCACCGCCTCCTCAAGGCGTCGAGAGAAGGTCTTGGACTGAACGACGTTGGTTTTGGACCGGCTCTTGATCTCCCCGTTCAGAAGCTTCTTCAGAGCTTCCAGCGCGAGGTTCTTCTTTTCCATCTTCTGGACGTCCATCAGGAACTGGTCAGAGAGAACAGAGATGTCGGGCGACTGCAGCCCCGCAGCCTTCAGGATGTCTACGATCTCGGCATTGGCTACGGCCTGGTTGAGAAGCTGCTCCACCGCCATTGATTTGGCCTTGTCGGACATCTTGCCGGTAGCCGTGGTTTTCACCAGAGCGGCGCGAAAGGCCTGGAAGAAGCACACCTCATCACGAATTTCCGTTGCCGCATCGCTGGCGGAGGCAAGGGCATAGGCCTTGCTCAGCTCCAAAACCGCATCCTGATATCGGCGATGCGCCTGATTCTTGATCTCTGGGCTTTCGACTTTTGCTGCTTCCGCCTGCTGCCACTTCAAGATCCAGTCGATGCCGTCCGCCAGCGCCTTCAGCCGCTCGATAGGCTTGCCCGTGACACCCAGGCTGTAGTCATGCCCGGTGAACATGCCCCGGACGATCTCGTATTTCTCCAGGAGGACGGCGACGGCTTCCTCTTCATCAATCCCCGTCTTGTCTCGATCGGACTGGGAATACTGCGCGAGCGCCTTCTTCAGGTTGGTGGCGATGCCGATGTAATCGACCAGGAGGCCGCCTGGCTTCTCCTTGAAGACACGGTTGACGCGGGCAATTGCCTGCATCAACCCATGACCCGCATCGGCTTGTCGATATACATCATGTGCATGCAGGGCGCATCGAACCCCGTAAGCCACGTGTCGCACACGATGACCAGTTTCAGCGGATCATCGACCTTTCGCGCCCGCTTGGCGAGATCGTCGCGGCCGGACATTGCCTTGGCGACCCTCGCCGTTCGGATGCACATCGACTGTCATGTCTGCTAACAGGATAGATCAATCCGGCGCTTGGGTGAAGCCGGTTTATGTCAGGCAACGTACTTGCGATCGATCACTCGAGTGAGGAGGACGATCGCCTCTGATCGGTCGAGTGGCGCTCAACGGCTGATGAGGGCGGAAGTTTGCTTGGTCCGATTGCCGGTCTTTCCTGGCGTTTCCACGTCATCGAACATTCGAAGAGCGAGTAAACAAATGACGACCAGCGACAGGCGGGTAATAACGGGCTCCTGTGCTCCTAAGGAATGACGCGTGGTCGTCAGCTCGCACGTCCGCAATGGCGAGGCGCCCTGACGTTTTTGCGAAATCAGCACCTTCGATAGTGCCCGGCGTTCAATACCGGGGTTGCAATTACGCGCGCAACGAGCGAATTGACCTCTCAACGGTCGGCAGGCTCCGACAAGTCGCGAGCCTTGTGCCTCACTATCGAGCCACGAAGGAGGTGTTAACCCCGATATGTTGCACCAGCCGCCCGCGTCCCGGACGTCACAGCCTGATGAGCACCTGCCCAAAAGCAACTGGTTTCGCACGGGCGGTACTACGGCGCTGCGATCTGCGTGCGCTCCATTTTTTATCTACGGCACGACGGCGGGCGAAAAAGCGGATTTGATCAGTGTTCTGGTGTACTCAGCCGAAGGCCGGTTGAAGATGGCGTTTGTCTCTCCCTCCTCGACAATCTTTCCGTTTCTCATGACGATGACGTAATC
>NZ_FNBB01000019.1 GCF_900102105.1 Agrobacterium pusense | reverse complement strand
GCTACACCTTCGACAAAGAATGCAGTCAACAGGGGCGATAGCGCATAAAGGACAATGAGCAATAGCGATATGACGAAGTATCTCATGGAAGGTATCCAAGGGGACGGCCGCTCTCCTCGTAGCTTGGGTCGTAGGCCAGCGCAATGGTCGTGTGTTGGCGCACGATTGTCATGTCGCTTCACGTGGTGGCATCTGATCCGACTACATGTCAAATTTTACGGGATTTTATACAGAAATCTTGAATGGTGACCTAGTAGCAACGGGCAAAATGAAAGGTTCATCAATGCCCACTTTAGATCCAGAGTATACGTTCGCCATAATGATGATCGGGGCATATACGTGCCTATACGTAGAAAAGATTCCACCGTCCCCGAAGGATGGAATGTGGAAAGAATTGAAGAGCAACTTTTGGGAGGTTACCCTAAAGTTTGCACTTCTTGCCTCCGCTATTCTAATCAGTAGATGGGTCCCTATTGGCGAAGGCAAAAAATTACTTATAGTCTTCGTTACTCTTTTAATCGCGTTTATCGTTTCTAAAAAGTTCAAGCTCCATAACCTTGAAATAGCGGTTGTAAAAGCCGCTGCGGGTGCCGGCGCACTCTACTTCTTTTGGATGGCACCCAGTCTCCAATGAGATTTACGTTACGGGTTACCGCAGAGTTCAAGATAGTGGTTGCTGATTACTGTAGGCGCCACGCTCTACATCCGCATCTGTCTGTCCACGGGGTTCCCGATAGGCAAGTTGCTCTCGTCGCCAATACTTAAAGAGTTGTGGATATCGCTTTCGTGCAATTTCAACGTGATTAGCGGCGTGTTCGAATGTGGGCATGGAAAACAGCATTGACGTCTTTGGCAGCGACCGGCTCAGCTACATCCACTACACGTCAGCAGAGAATGCCCTGAACGTCTTCCGTAGTAGGCAGATGCGGATGCGTAATGTGCGTGTGATGAACGACTTGCACGAGGTGACACATGGCGTTTCTATGGTCATGTCGACACTCAACGCGCTTAAGTTCGCCACAAAGACACCCATTGAGACAGGCCTCGCGGCAGTAGTTCGTGAAGTTGATGAGATTTTTCCTGGGCTGGCGGGACGCGGAAACGACACGTTTCTGGCCTGGCGATTCCACATCGAAAACCAGTCGTATGTGGCTTGCCTTTCTGAGCACATGCCGGACGAGGATAACATCGGTCGGCTATTTATGTGGCGTAACTATACCGGTCAGCAGATCGGGGTAGGAGTCGTCATAAATCCAATCCCTTTCAAGAACACGCTCGATGACTATGGGGCGATTTCAAGCCCAGTCCAATATTTCGACGGGGAGCGGGTCAACGTGACACTCCATGGGGTCGCTGAGGAAATCCGCGCCAGCGCTCAATTCCTCAGCACCTGCAATCAGCAGGACGTTCTCAGCGCATACTTCCACCTGTTGCGCTCCCTCTGCCTCGCCACCAAGCACCCTGGCTTCAGAGAAGAGCGCGAGTGGCGAATATATCATACCCACGGCATGGACAGCATGACTGGACTTAGCACAGCGATTGTCTCGCCTGGCGGTGTTCCTCAGCGCATCAAGAAGTTGGAATTTAAGAACAATTCTGAGAAAGGTATCACAGGCATCTCCCTACCGGAACTGATCGACCATGTGATAATCGGGCCATGTCAGACACCGCTGATCGTTGGAGAGGCTATCGCTGCTGAGCTTGAAGCACTTGGCGTCACCGATATTCAGCGCCGTATCCGATACTCAAATATCCCTATCCGGACCTGAGGCCAAAGGAAAATCGCTGAGCTGAGCGAACCAGTGGGGCGTGCCCATAGTGTGGCTCTAACCAACCTAGGCGCCGCTCTCGAAGATCAAGGCATATTAGCAGATAGATGAAACTCTTGCCTACCCAAGGCAATTTATGGCGGAGAGGGTGGGACTCTCCGCCAATTAAGCCCGCGATACCTGAGAAACAAGGGTTTCTCGTAAGCCTCTGCTCCCGTTCGGGAAATTACGATACCCGCAGGTGTACCACACGCGACACCCGGATCTCAAGGACCTTATTTTCCGACGTCGTGATGAGGCCTGAAACTTCCCGATCGGGGTGATTTGGCAGTCTGTTGCTGTCTGCTTCCCGATCGGTAAGGATCACATTGATCTTGAATAAATCTTCCTGTACGGTAAGCTACTTCAGGAGACGTTCGATGTTCAGATCCGCACGCGATTTCGGCGCCGCCGTCAGAGAAAAACGTAAGGCGCTTGGCTGGACGCAGACCGAGCTTGCCACCCGGTCCGGCACGGGTGAGCGTTTCATCGTCGAGCTCGAATCCGGTAAGCCAAGCTGCCAGCTTGAAAAGTCCCTGATCGTGGCGCGCACTGTCGGCATTGAGATCGGCGATCTTAGGACGGTCCAGGCAACGGCGACCTCGCCTGACGATGACCTGAGCTTCCTACCAACCTTCGGGGAAGGTCGATGACGACGATCTTCTACGAAACTTTCCCCGTCGCCCACCTGACCTTCGGCAGCGAGTGGCGACTGGACTATGATCCGAGCTGGGAGGCGCGCCGTTCGGCCTTCCCGGTATCGCTCACCATGCCGCTCCGTTCAGGCCCGATTGCTGCCGACAGGCTGCTGCCCTGGCTCGCCAACCTGCTCCCGGAAACCCATCTCGTCGAAATCGGCCAGCGGCTGAAGGTGTCACCCCAGGACATCGTCGGCCTGCTCGGTCACATCGGGCGGGACACGGCCGGCGCGTTGTCGATTGGTGCTCCGCGCAAGCCGGGTATTCATCTCCAGCCCGTGCCGGATGCGGGGGCACTTGAGCGCATTCTGGACGAGCTTCCGGCAAAACCTTTCCTGGCCGGCGAACGCGGCGTCTCCATGTCTCTCGCGGGCGTGCAAGAGAAGCTCCCGGTCTTCGTGGGTGAGGGCGGTGCCATCTCCATTCCGGTCGATGGGACGCCCTCGACCCATATTCTGAAGCCGGACTCAAAACGGCTTGCGGGCAGCGTCGAGAACGAAGCTTTCTGCCTTGCCCTCGTACGCGCCTGCGGGCTGGAGGCTGCCGAAGCGACGATCGGTGTCGCGGGCAAACGGCGCTATCTGCTGGTGAAGCGCTATGATCGCTTCACCGATCCGCAAGGCGAGATCCGTCGGTTGCATCAGGAAGATCTTTGCCAACTCACCGGCCATTTCCCCTCGCAGAAATATGAGCGTTCATCCACCGGACGCGGCGTCACCCTGAAAATGATGTTCGACGCCGTCAGCAATCTGGTTTCGCCGGCCGCGCGTGTGACGCTTCTTGATGCGGTGATCTTCAATGTGCTGATCTGCAATTCGGATTCGCACGCCAAAAACTATTCCGTTCTGATCGGCGCCGCCGGATCCGCAAAGATGGCACCGCTTTACGATCTGATGTGTGCGGCGGTGTACCGCCAGGTCGATCAGAGTTTGCCGCAGGGGATCGCTCGTCGGTTCAGTGCCCTGGATCTACGGCGAGCGGATTGGCTGGTGGTGGCTGGCGAACTCGGACTTAGCGGCGCATCGACGCTGAGGCGCATAGAGGAGCTTGCTGAGCTTGTCAGCGCCACGTGCGATGACGTAGCGCCTCAAGTCGCGGCTCTGGCTGGCGATCCGGCGAGAGTCCTGGAGAAGATCGTTCACTCCATCCGAAAGCGGTGTTGGCGTATTCAGACGCAGGCGCGCGGGTAAAGAGACGCTGGTCAGGGCGGAAATTATTTCCGCTTCGCGCTGCCATTCTGGAGATTCGGTCTGGGTATGATTTTTCCAGAAGCGAACACTCGCCCAGGGAGGACCATATACAAGACAACGATCAACCAATCTCTTGCCCTCCCCAACGTGCATCATGTTGCGCTGGTACGGCGATGCGCCGGCAGATGGTCGATTATCGTCTGTTGCAAATCCGGCTCCCAGAAGTAGTAGATGCGAAGACAGCGCTTCGGGTCGTGGCTGTTTCCGCCATTCTTCACATGCTGATCCACCTCGTAGCGTCGTCCCTGCCAGACGGTCTCATAGGTATCCCCGCCGCAGTAAGCGTTCAGGATCCCCGGCTCAATCACTTCATCGCGGGTGCTTCCCCCTCCATTTAGTCGACGCAGATGTTGATCCGTTGCAAGCCAATTTATGGCTCGAGCTACAGTTTCTACATCCTCAAAATCTGGATTTCTAACAAGCCGCCGAGCAGCCGGCGTCAGAACGACACGGTCAGGAAAGGTTTGATCAAGCCAGTCGGAAAACTCCGACCATTTTTGCGGAAGGGGCTGTTCAGCGGTCGGTGCATCGCCTCCCTGTGAGAGCGCGTCCTGCAACTGCCTTATCTTGAAGACCAGCGATCGGTTTTCTTGTTCTGCAGCCTTTGCACGATCTTCGGCGACTTCAACCTCGGCAACGTAATCACCTATTTCTTTGTCTTTCTCGGAGAGCTGCTTTTCGAGGCCGTCAATCAGTTCTTGGGCTAGCGCCAGAAGCTCAGCATCGGGTGCCTTCTGCTCAGCAAGACTGTCTTTGCGCAAACGGCGGCTTGCGGTCCGAACGGCGGCGAATTCGACAACATCCTTACCCAGTCGCGTTGATGAAACGCTCAGATCAGCCACGACGCGGCGGAGCCAAAGACCACAGTTGGCAGCGTTTAGGCTATCTTGCAGCCAAGTCGCCAAGAACAAGCGATGGCTATAAGGATCGTCGGCACTCGAGAAACCGGGGAGATAGGCTCGGACAGCGCCGTCAAATACAGACCGAAACTTGCCGAAGCGCGCTGTTAGAAGCCATGTCAGCTCTTGCGGGATACGAACCACCTGCGCAAGTCCGGTCAATGCGCGTGCCACCTCGGTATCGTTGATCAGTGGCGCGCTGCATTCTCCCCCTGGAAGCGTCACGATAATGATAGGCAGGCGGCGTTCCGGATCTTCGAGGTGATCGCACAGGTCTCGCACTTCATTTTCACTTCGAAGTGTGCGCGGAGTATCAACGACTGTCCTGCCGCCTCGAGTCAGCCCCGGAGCAGTTGCGATTTGCAGAACTAGCCCCGGCACATGATGTTCGACAGTAAGTTCTGGCTCAGCGGTGCTAACAATCAACCTGATGCTTAGATGCGGGCGCTTGCCGATCTCGCCGCCGATGACAATCTCGTTAGTCCAAACCCGTCCAGGTATATTTTCGTCGGGTACTTCGGCACGTAAGGCCCACAGATCGGCAGACTCGGTCAAAAAACGAACCGCTGTGCTGTTTCGTCCCCCCACCACGAGTTCGAAATCAGCATGTTCCCATGCTTCTCTGGGAAAGGTTCCGCCAGCGCGCTTGCGTGAAGATGCCCATTTCAGAACGGCGTTTCGCGCCGCATTGGCCGATGCGGCAAAATCGTCCCCGTCCAGAAGAGTTGCTAGTCGCAAGATCTCGATGTCGCGAACCGGACCATGTACGCGTTTGGCGAGGGGAGAAAGGGCTTCAGAAAAGTTCGTTGCCACAGAATACCATCTCCCATATTGGTTCAATCGCGTCGTACCCGCTTGGCTCTCCGTGGGGCTAAGCGGGCTCATCAGATGTGTTTAAGAAGGGCTCGAATTGATTGCGATCCCCCTGTATGATGACTTCTGTCAGCTTCTGTGGTCAATGGCTTTCGCTCAATTTTTGCGCGAACGTCGAGCTGATGTTGAAAGACCTCCGCAAGTTTGATGACAGGGAGAAAGCTTAGTGCCAGACGAAGGCCGCTTCCTGGAAGCCGCGTTGCGGCGGCACAATTAGAAATCGCAAATGGCCGAAAGGGTTAATGCGACCTACGCGTCTGAGTGCCAGTTTCGGCAGATTGATGCCGGAGAAACGGCAGCCCCCTCACGGCCCCGTTGCGGAAACGATCTCCGCTGCGCGCCCTCCATATCGGCCTTTCAGCATATTCTGTCGTTTGCCGAAGCCCGCAGGCCTGTTCGCTTAGTCTGCAAAGCTCCTTCATAACGTGTGCTCAGGCAGAGTTTGTTTTCATTCAAAAGCGGACGTCCAAGACACCCTAGATTGTAATGTCTCTCTATGGTTATTGTTGACCCATACCGGGGTGGGAGGCGCTAGTCGTGCATATTGAATTGTTGGAGGTCGCCAATTTCCGAAAGTTATTGTCGACGCGGGTCGACCTTTCGACCACGACCACACTTTTCGTCGGAGCGAACAATAGCGGCAAGACGTCAGCGATACTTGCGCTAAGGCGCTTCCTGTCGCCGCGCCGCTGCCCGTTCGAGATGCACGACTTCACGTTGTGCCACTGGCCTACTATCATCGCTCTGGGCGAGGCGTGGATAGCGGCCCGGAACGCGCAGGACATCGTCGACCTCGTCGTCGATCCCTGGGTTAGCGCATTACCGACTCTGGACCTGTGGCTGCACGTCGAAGCGGGGGAGATGCACCACGTTCGCGACCTCATCCCGACCTTGGATTGGGAAGGGGGAAGGCTCGGCGTTCGGCTGCGCTACGAGCCGAAGGACCTTGCGCTCTTGTACAAGGAGTACATGGGGGCGGTTAGCGATGCCGAGACGATGAGGGCGGCAGCTATAGCGGCCGCTGCGGCGGAGAATCCTGACGCCGATCCGCCTGCTGCCCCGCCCAAGCTGACGATCTGGCCTGAGAGTCTGATCGATTTTCTGAGCAAGCGATTGTCGACGCACTTCACCATTCGGGCCTATTCGCTGGATCCGGGTCAACTTGTCGCTCCTGCAAAATCTCTGGCACGCCCGCAGGTCCTTCCGGGCGGTTCTCGGCCGATCGATGGCGACCCGCTGAGCGGCCTGATCCGCGTTCATGACATACCGGCGCAGAGGGGCTTCGGTGAGGAGCAGCAAACCGCTGAGGAGGACGATGCCCCTCTATCAGCAAGTGGCAGTCGGCTGTCCGATCAGCTCAGAAGCTATTACTCCAAGCATCTCGACCCGACGAAGGGACCTGATCCGAAAGATTTAGGCGCATTGCAAGCGATAGAGGCTGCCCAGGACGCTTTCGACAAGCGGCTGACCGAGAGTTTCAAGGCGGCGTTCACCGAGGTCGAGGGTATGGGATATCCCGGCGTGACCGATCCGCGTCCGCGCGTTTCGACGCGCCTGAAGGCTATCGACGGTCTGAACCACAATGCGGCGATCAGCTTTGAGGTGGACGTCATTGCCGAAGACGGCGCGACGACACCCGTTTTGCGGCTGCCCGAGGCCAATAACGGCCTCGGCTACCAAAACCTTATCTCGATGATATTCCGCTTGATGAGCTTCCGTGACGCCTGGATGCGTGTCGGGAAGGCGTCAACCGGCGCGACGGCGACCACGACCGAACCACTCCATCTCGTCCTGGTCGAGGAACCGGAAGCGCATTTGCACGCGCAGGTCCAGCAAGTCTTCATCAAGAAGGCTTATGCGGTGCTGCGTGCGCACGACGACCTCGGTGACAGCCAAAAGCTGCGCACCCAGTTGGTTGTCAGCACCCATTCGAGCCATGTCGCGCACGAGACGCCGTTCTCTTGCTTGCGCTACTTCCGGCGGCTGCCTGCGGGTATGGCCGCGAAAGTGCCGGTCTCCACTGTTGTCAATCTTTCGGAGGTTTTTGGTCCGGGCAGTGAGACCGAGCGTTTCGTTACCCGATATCTTCGAGCCCAGCACGCGGATCTATTCTTCGCTGACGCGGCCATTCTGGTGGAGGGGCCGGCGGAACGAATGCTCGTTCCCAATTTCATCCGTGCGCACTATGACGAGCTCAACCAATGCTACATCACCCTGCTTGAGATCGGAGGAAGCCACGCGCATCGTCTCAAGCCTTTGATTGATCACCTTGGCTTGCTGACCTTGATCATCACTGACCTGGATACGCTGGATAAAACGGGGGGCGCCTCCGTCCAACCCGCGAAAGGCGCTGGTCAGAAGACAAATAATGCGACGTTGAAGACATGGGTGCCAAAGCTCGACGATGTCGATGAGCTGATGCGAGCTGATGCCTCGACGAAGACGCTGCATGAGGATGGCGATCCGCTATTTGCCGTGCGAGCCGCGTATCAGATCCCGATGGGGCTGACGTCACCGGGTATTGTCGGGCCGGAGATCGCATATCCGTATACGTTTGAGGACGCGCTGGCGTTCGACAACCTTAGCTTTTTCGCGGAACTGGATGGGACCGGCCTTGTCCGTAAGTTTCGCGATGCGATCGTTGATGGTGGTGGGGCGGCCGCGATCGGCGGGAAAATGTACCTCGCTCTGAGGAGCGGCAAGAAAGCTGAGTTTGCGCTTGACGTGATGGAGGTTGAGAACTTCGACACGATCGCTGTTCCGCACTACATCGCCGAAGGACTTGAATGGCTACTCGCGCAGCTCAAGAAAAAGCAGGTTGAGATTCTGCCTCTGGTCAAGGAGGCGCCAGCCGCGGAGGAGATCGAGGCCGACCCACCGATCGAAGAGCATGTCGTCGCCGAAATCGATGGAGCCGACGCATGAGCGCGGTCGACGACAAATTCGATTCCGAAGCCGATGAAACGATCCTCGCCTGCCTGAACGTCGAGAAGCCAAGGAGCTTCTTTCTCTATGCTGGCGCCGGATCGGGCAAGACGCGGTCGCTCGTCGAGGCGATCCGGACGGTGTGCAAGGAGCAGGGCCGGCGGTTGTCGCTATCCGGTCAGAAGATCGGGGTGATTACCTACACCAATGCCGCCTGCGACGAGATCAAGCAGCGGCTCGAGTTCGATCCTCGGGTAGAGGTCTCGACCATTCACGCGTTCGCGTGGTCGCTGATTGCCGGCTACGACGGTGATATTCGAGCGTGGCTGTCGACCCGGCTCCTGACGGATATCGCGGAGCTAGAAGAAGCACAGGCGAAGGGTCGGGCAAACAGCAAAGCCGCGTCGGATCGCGCCCGCTCGATAGAAAGCAAGCGGCGTCGCCGCGAAAACCTCGCCGAAATTACCCGCTTCATTTACAGCCCGACGGGCGACAATCGCACGCGAGACTCTCTGAGCCACGCAGAGGTCATCGCTATGACCGCCGATTTTCTCGGCGCGAAGCCTGGCTTGCGTCGGCTGCTGGTGACCCGCTTCCCAATCCTTCTCATCGACGAGAGCCAGGATACGAGCCGAAGGCTCATGGACGCGCTGCTCAACGTCGAGGAGAGATACCGCGGGGCCTTTTGCCTGGGACTTTTTGGCGACACGATGCAGCGTATCTACGCCGACGGTAAGGAGCGTTTGGCCGAGGCGATCCCGCAGGCCTGGGCCAGACCGAGGAAGCGAATGAACCATCGTTGCCCCAAGCGCGTCATCACGCTCATCAACAAAATTAGACGGGATGAGGATGGCGAGGAGCAGCAGCCACGGAGCGATGCCAAACAGGGCGTTGTTCGGCTGTTTGTCGTCTCGCAGGCAATAGCGGACAAGAGCGCGGCTGAGGCTACCGCATCGGCACGAATGGCAGAGCTCACGGGCGATCCAAGTTGGGCGGAGGGAGCCGAAGCGATCAAGACGCTAGCGCTGGAGCACCTGATGTCCGCGCGCCGATTTGGCTTCGAACAATTCTTCGAGCCTCTCTATGCGGTCGAGCGCATCCGCACTAGCTTTCTGCAAGGGACGGGCGCGGGCATCGGACTTTTCACGCGCGAGATACTGCCGCTGGTCGCGGCCCTGCGCGCGGGGGATCGATTCGCTGTCGCCGCAGTTGTTCGGCGTACATCGCCACTCCTCGAGCGCAAAGCCCTGGAAGCTGCCGGCGAGAGGCAGGTCGACATTCTCAGCAAGGTCAAGGCTGCCTGCGATGGCCTGCTGGCTCTGGTGAACAAGGATGAGAAGCCGACCGCGCGCTCGGTGTTGCGCTACGTCGCCGATACTAACCTCTTCACAATCCCCGAGGTGCTGGTTCCGTTTTCCGCGGCCGATGCCGCCGTCGCAGAAGGCGAGATTGACGCAGCCGGCCACGCCGGCGACCAGGAAGAGGAAGTGGATGTTAAAAGCGAACTGGGCGGTTGGCGGTTGGCGCTGGAGGCGCCCTTCGACGAGATCGAGCGATATGATCGCTACGTCCGTGGCTTCTCGCAGTTCGACACGCACCAGGGGGTAAAGGGGCTGGAGTTTCCAAGGGTGATGGTCGTCGTCAGCGACGATGAGGCTCGTGGCTTCATGTTCGCCTATGACAAGCTTTTCGAAACGAAAGCGAAGAGCAAGACGGACCTTGAGAACGAAGCGGCCGGGGAGGAGACGACGGTCGATCGAACGCGGCGACTATTTTACGTGACCTGCAGCCGCGCAGAGCAAAGCCTCGCCGTCGTTTACTACACTGCTGATCCGACACTGGCGCGCGACGCGATGATAAGGCAGAACTGGTTCGAGCCAAGCGAGATAGAACTGATGGTCTAGGTAGTGCCGATTAGACTGTTGGTTTCCATGGGGAACTGAGCCGGTTAGACATAAGAACGTCGGCTTTGCCACCTGTAAGCTGGTGACCGCCTGTCTCTGGCGGCCCCAAATTAGTCATTCGGAATAACTGAGTTAATGATGTTCTGCGGCAATTCGCATATAGGTGACATAGAACCCTTTTATCACCCGGTGCTCTTGCAAGCGGTCTCCTAGGGAGAAGCCCTCGGTCTTGATTGGCGGTTGGAAGATGTCCAACCCTCGATCCAGCACAATCTTCCAGCCGGTATCGGTGACAATATCTCGGGCATGAGCGGTTCCAGAGGTGTCGAATGCCCAACTAAATTCGACCCCTGAACCTGTGCATGCCGCTACTATCGAATCCAGCAACTCTCGCTGGCGCGAAATATTTCCCTCGTCTGCGGCCGTGACTAAATGGACCTTCATCTGATCTTCCGGCCGCTTGCGGCGGATGAGCATCTCAACAAATTCCATCATGTTGCGGATCTGGTAGAACAGCCGGATATAGGGATCTGTCACGACGACCAGTGAGGCTCCATCCAGATAAGCACCGAACAGTTTGTCATAACTGACGCCCTTGCGGTTCTCGGCATAGACGAAATGGCCTTCTGCTAGCGCAACGGGACCTGGGGCTGGAGCCTGATCCGCGGCTAGAGACGGCATCGCTACCTCTTTCCTCGCACCTACCGGCGGTGCGACTACGGAATCGAGCGGAGTATCTTCGTTCTCCTCGCCGCTACGGCCACCCTCTGCGTGATAGAACTGCGGATACTCTTCTTCCTCCACAGTCGTCAAGGTTCGTTTCCCACCGTCGATGCCAACGAAATAGAAGTCCACCTCTGGATAGGTGCTGTCGATGCGTGCGAGCTGATCCTTCACACGTTTGCGGCTTTCCATGGCGAGACGTAGCAATTCCTCCACCTCAGCCTCTGTCTGACTGCCATCCGGAAAGATCAGCTTGAGGAGCCCAGACATGGTTTTGGAGATCGCTGTGCGGTCACGTTCCGATATCTTTTCGCTGACCTTGAAGTAATGATGCACGCGATTAGAGAAATCCTCGGACCGCAGATGGCGCAGGATTTCGGCCAGATAGTCCACGATGAAGCCGTAGCCCTTCGTGAACATCTCACCGCGAATAACGTCGATTTCCCACCCAGGCAAATAGGCGTGCAGGCGGTCGATAAAGGCCGAGTCGTGAAACTGGGTCGGCAATGCCTCGAACAGGTCACTGTTCTTCAGCATATATGGCACGTTATGATCGGTATTGCCTACAAAGGAGAAGCTGGCCTCAGCACCCATGGGATTGACCCCGCGGGAAAAGGTCTTGTTGGCCATATAGTTCTTCATGATGTCGACCAGCGCCTTGTTGGCGGTCTTTTCGCGTCCGGCGAACTCGTCAAACGCCACCACATCCCAGTAGCCGACGAGGCCGATGCGTCCGTTCGAGTTGTTCACGAAGAGCTTGGGGATCGTAATCTCACCGCCTGAGATCAACTGACCGTGCGGGGAGAGTTCCGAGTAGACGTGTGACTTGCCAGTCCCTTTGGGTCCCAGCTCGATGAGGTTATAGTTCCGCTCCACGAAGGGGATGAGACGCAGCAATTGCAGGAACTTGCTCCGCCGCCCGAAGACTTCCGGGCGAAAGCCGATGCTCTGCATCAGAAGATCGATCCATTCGTCGGTGGTGAAGGCCTGGCGAACATCGCGATATTGCTCGTAATTCACCTTGGCGATCTGGATCGGCTTGATCGACTCCAGGATCCAGGGGGAAGTCCGCGCCTCCTCCGTAAACTCATACTGCACGTCGGCGATGCACCAAACGCCGGTGACCAGCAGTTTGGGATGCGCTTTCACAGTCGTACTGTCGACCGAGACTTTCTTGATGCCGAGGTTCTCGAACACGGCCTCATAGCTGTCGGTTTTTTCGTTCAGCGACACGCTAATCTGATCGATTACCTTGTAGCGGCCGCGCTCGCGGATGGTGGACTGGATCAACCCGGCTTCGCTGCGGTGTACATAGTGCTTGCGCAGAATGTCCTTCACCGTTTCGATACCCGTCTGGATCGATGCCTCATCGTCTGTGGCGCAGTACTGGCCCAGCAGATATTCCAGCACGTAGGTGGGCACGATCGCATTGCCCTTCACGGCCTTCACGAGGTCCTTTCGGACGACGAATCCAGCGAAGTGTTCGTTGATCTTGCTGTCGAGATCGCTCATGGGCGTGTCCTCAGAAATCAAAATCGGTGGTTATGCCGCGGCGCAATTGGAAGCGATGCGTGGCATAGTCCTGATAAAGGCGTGTCTTGCCCACGCGCTCTCGCAGTTTCAGGATGACATCCTGATTGTTGAAACGGTCGGCCTCTCGTGAAAGCAGGAACTTGCGCGGCATTTCCCGCTCACGGGGATTGTCGGAGCTGAAGTCGAAGACGAGAGTGTATTCGTCGGAAACCAAGGTTCCGTCTATCGCATAGATGCCCGCCAAAACCTCGCGCGGCCGCATTTTTTCCGATACCGGCTGCGCCTGATAAAGCGTGACAGCCGTTTGCCCGGAAGAGATCAGGCTACGGCCAGATACGAGGATCTGCACCTCGACCTGACCGACATCCGCCTCCCGCTGCTTGCCGACCCGGATGACGGGTATGACGATCTCCTGAAGGCTGGCGCCACCGTGAACGAAACGGCTGCCGGCACCTTTCACCCGCATGCGGTTGATGGAGTTCGGGATGAGGACATCCAAATCTCCGGAAAGACCGAGATTGGCGGCCGTGAAATGCTTCATGCCATCGGTCGCCGCAAGACCCCGACCGATCACGAAGCGGCGGTTGCGAAACAGGATCTCGTCACCCTTTGGATCGGCGATGGCAAAATCGCTCTCATCCAGCGCGCGATGCTGATAGAGGAAGCCGTGATCTGCGGTGATCAGGATGTTCGAGAAGTTGGCGGACGTCAGCTTGCGCACCAACTTGGTCAGATCCTCGATGGCGTCTTCGGCGGCCTCCGGCAGCAGTTCTTCTGTCTGCATCTTGTCCCCAATCGCGTCGATGCGGTTGTGGTAGATGTAGATGATGTGGTTGTCGCGGAAGAGCGCCTTTCCGTCATCGACGCGCATGTTCATCACGTCGTCGAATTTCAGCGCCTTTGCGGTGTCGCCACTACGACCGGCAGCCAGCAGCTTTTCACGAGCAGCGAGGCCTTTCGTATTTTCACCACCGGAGAGAATGTCGCCACTGCCATCCTCGGCCATGGCCAGCCCGTTATGCGGCAAAAGCGAGGCCATGCCGAGCTGGGTGTAGCTTGGCAGCGAACTGATCATCGGTTTCAGATCGGCGTCGAACCGATCCAGCGCCCGGATCCGGCGCAAGCATTCCTCGCCAACCTCGAAACGCAGTGCGTCGGAAATAATTACCGCTACCTTCTGATCCTTGCGGCGATATTCCGCCGCCTGTTCGCGATAGAAATCGGCCTGTTGTGTATAGCCGGGGATTTTCCAGTCGCCTAATCGCGCGATCTGGTCCTGCCATGCGTCGTTCATCGCCAGAACATAGCTGTTGGTGTAGCGGTTCTCGACTGACTCGTAGAGATCGGCCAGCAATTGCGCCTGACCGCTCTTTTGCATGTGGTAGATGAATTTGCGGTAGAGCTGGTCGAGCCGGTACCAGGTGCTGACATAGCGCTGCACGCCCTCGGCCACGCTGGTCATGCCGAGATGGGCCTCGGCCAGCGCCTGCTGAAACTCGGTGGCGAAACCGATGGCCTGATAGATATCCTCGTATTTCGGATACCAATGGCTCTGCCGCCGTTCGCGCACCCAAGTCAGCACCTCCGGCGCGCCCACGCTTTGTGCCGAAAGCGCCTGCACGATCTGGCGGATGATCTCGCGGTCGATCTCTTCGAAATGGTCGATGGAAACGAAGGTGCGGAAATCACGCTTCTTCAAGTCGGTGGGGATCTCCAGCAGATCCTGATAGCGGGCAGAGAGGGTCTCAAAGGCATACGCCCAGTGACGGTTGTTCTTCCAGCGGCGGAAAGCAAGCAGAGCCTCGGCATTCAACGACCCGTCCTCGCCCAGCACACGAGCATAGCCGGATTGGAAGAGTGAGATGGCGAAGTCCTCGAAATCCGGCTCACTCGGTTTGTAGCCATAGGCTTGGCCCACTTGCGTCCAGAAAAACTCCATCAGCCCAGAGCGGTCGATCAGCCGCAGACCGTCCTCCTTGCCAGCGGCAAGATCGCCCAGCAGCGCTTCAATCACCGTATCCAGACCACCCTCGGCACCCACGCAGACGGCAAGCATTTTCAGGCGCATCTGGGTTTGCGTGTCGGATGTGTGCAGCAGTTTTTTCAGCGCGTCGATTCGGGGCTTGGCGGAAAAGAAGCCAGCATGGGCGCGCACCGTATCGATGAACTGCAGCGGCACGCCCAAATCCGCCACCCAGAGCGCCGCTTGATCGGCCTTGAACACGGTCGTTGCGAGTTGCACATCCAGCAGCCAGTTGTCCGCCATCGGCGGCTCAGGCCCGTCCTTGAACAACAAGAAGCGGCCATCGTGCTCCTGCTGAAGGATGCGGTACTTCAGCCCGAATTCGTTGTTGGCAATCTCCAGCTTGGTCACGCCGGGCAGATCGAGCGCATCGAACTCCGCCCGCATGTCGCGGTCGGTATCGTACCAGAATACAATGCGGTGCTCGTCGAACAGACGCCGCAGGCTGGCGGCGATGCGATCATTCATCCGCCGCCTCCAGCCCCTTGATGGGCTTCAAAGCTGCGCCGAACAGCGGGTAATTGCGCTTCACACCGTCATCCAGATCGATCTCAATCTTCCTCTGTGCTAGCGGGAAGATCACATCGCGTTCCCATTCCATCAGCTCGGTGATCTGCTTGGCTATGGCGCTCGCATCCTTCATCGCCTTGGTCTTTTGCGCTTGGCTGGCAGAAGGATCGTCTTCAAGTTTTTCCAGCCGGGCCCGTTCGGCCTCCAGCTTGCGGATGAACTCGCGCAGATAATCGTTCAGAAGCACGGAGACCGTCTCGGGCCGGTAGCGGTGCATGTAAGTCAGCGCCTGGAAAGTGCCCTTAGGCGAAGAGAACATCCAGTAGATCGGCCGCTTCTTGTAGCGCTTCAGATGGTCCTCATAGAAGGTCCGGGTGAAGTATTTGCGGATGTCGCCAATCTGCGCCTCGATGAAGGCAAGGTTCTCGCGAAATCGCTCTTCGCCAAAGGTCACGCGCAGGAACTTGCGGAAGCGGCCGACAATATCATCGGCAAACCAGTCGCCATCCAGCACGGGGATCACATTGTCCGCATCCGGCATGAAGCTCGGCTGCGTCACGCCCTTGTCCGCCAAACGGGCCAGATAATCGGAAAGCGTCTCACCCTGATTGGCAAGGATCAGCCCCGGCGCATCGAGGCTGTAGCGACCGAACATGCAGCCAACGGCATAGGAGAGAAACTCGGCCATGGTGTCGGCCTTCAACCGCGCTTCCCGCTCTTCCACCGTGCCCTTCACGCCATAGCGGTAGGCCGGGTTGCAGGTGAGCGTGATTTCCTCGATTGGAACGTCCGGCGTCAGCTCGTCTTGAAGTCCATAGGCGTCGATGAAGATGCGGTTGTTCTCTTCCTCAAGCCGCTGCATCTCGTCTGTCATCTCCTGCCAGTGGGCGCGCAGGCGGGCGTAGGTGGTTTCCAGCGTTTCGTCCCGGTGCTCGGGAGAGAGCAAGGGGAGTGTGGTGAAATCCCACGAGGTTTCGTAGGCGTCCCAGTCGGATTTTCCCTTTTCTACCAGAGCTCTCATGTCAGCAACACTCACCGAGACAGTTCCAGCCAATGCCGGAAGGTTTCGAAAATTGCCAACATTGAAATGTAAAGTGGGATTTAGAACCGCATTTAGTTCGCTGCACAGGTTAGAGTTGAGAAACGCCAGCAAAAACCATTCAGAGTATTTATCTGACGGAAACGCTGAGGGTGCTGTGATATCGAACAACGATCCGTTGGAGTATCTGAATGAATTTTTTCCTGTGGTTACGTCCGACCAATTAACGGAGCGGCTAAAGTAGAACTTCTCATTCCAGCACTTTGAATTGTTCGCGGTAATGCGGCCAGCGGCGAGGTCAATTCTTTTCCGTTCTTTAATATTGCTTCCATCATTCTGCCAGTCGATGACGAAGTCGTAGTTGCCGTACCAACGCCGGAACTCGCCGCCTTTGTTGTACGGAAACCACTTTTTATCGGAGGCGGAAGCGTGTTCGCGAGTTAAAATACCTATACCTAGTTGGGCGCTTCCGACTTCAAACCACTGTCGCAGGTAAAGATTGTTATCATTTGTCTGTAGACCGTTTCCGGCATCCACATTGTCACCCAGACGCTCGTTTTCTTTGAACATTCGCCGGACACGTTCAGAGAGCCAGTATGCGATCGGCTCTCCCGGAATTCTTTCAAAGTCTTGAGGTGAAAAAACATACAAGTTCGCGGATGGTCTGTTGCCAATGGCATGACGGAGCATCGCTTCCTTTTCGGCTTCTGACCTTCCTTCAGTCAAGCGAACAAATTCGGAAACTGATGCTCTACGTGTCTTGGCGCGTAGAACGAATGCAGTAGTCGATACTACTGCTCCGCCGATGGTATCAAAGGCACGTTCGCCCAAGTGAATCATCGAAAGAATGGCGTGATCAGAAAGAAGCTTTGATCTGAGTTTTTCGTAAGAGGAGATAAACATCCATGCCTGCATGTTTATCATTGCCATGTTGCCCGAAAATGTCGTCAACTCCAGGCAACGTTCCATGAACATGGCAAATAGATCCGTCTTGCTGGCTGGGAAATGATTCCTTGTAAAATTTACAAGTTGCGGGTTCATGTTGCCCTTACCCATATACGGTGGGTTCGCCACCACCACATGATACCTCGGCGACAGCGCCTCGGCCATGCGCAGCACCGCCACAACCCGCGCCTGCATTTCCTTCAACAGCAGGTCCGAACTGAAATCCCGTGCCTCCACCAGCCGCAGCGTTTCTGCGGGGTCGCGCAGTTTCGGTACGATCAGAGAGCCGAAATTCTTGGCCTGTTCAAACTGGGTCAGCGTGTCGCGCAGCGCCTCCGTGAACAGATCCTTGCCCACCACAGCGGCCACATCCGTCAGTTCGGCTGAGGTGAAGGCGACGTTCTGCAGCACGACGATATCCGGCTTCACCTCCATGCGCAGGAAGCGGCGACGGCCGAGTTTTGCCGCTGCCTTCATGGAAAGCGCAAAGGCTGCCAATGCGCCTGCGCGGTCATCGATCTCGATGCCGCTGAGATTGTGCTTGAGGATCAGCGCCGGGATATCCGTAGGGTCATAGCCTTCCTCCTCATAGATCGCATGGAGCAGGTCGAAGGCATAGGTCAGCATATGCCCGGAGCCGCAGGCCGGATCGCAGATCTTGATTTCTTCCGGCCTGCCGATCTTCAGGAAGTCGGTTTCCGGCTCTTCCGGCGCAATGTAGTAGTCCATCTGCGCAGCGAGCTTCGAGTCGGGGCGATTGAGCAGCCACAGCCGCCCCAGCGAGTTTTCCACCAGATAGCGGACAATCCAGTGCGGGGTAAAAAGCTGGGTTGCGGCGGGAATGTTTTCCGCCGTGATCTTGATGTTCTTCTTCAGCCCGGCAAAGACCTGATCCTTCTTTTCCGAAATATAGAACTGGTAGAGCCAGCCGATGATTTCGACATCCGCGCAGGCATCCTCCGCCATCGCCTCGCGCAACCTTGCGAGGATGGATGTGGGCGACAACAGATCTTCCGGCATCACGAGTTCGGTATAATCGCCCACCTTTTCAAACAGGAAAGGCATGGCCCCATGCCAAGCATTGCAGGCATGAACCAGAAGCAGCCGATAGGCTTCCGCCTGCGGATCGTTGGAGGGGCTGCGGCCTTCCAGCAAAGCGGAAATAGTGGCCGGTGCCTTTTCCGGCAGATTGCCCGCCATGGCTTCCGCCAGAATTTCCGGTCGTGTCGCGCCTTCTGCGGGCGAGACCACGCGCGGATTGGTGTAGCCGTTCACGTCCATGAAGCGCAGCGCCGTGAAGCGGTTGAACCAGGTATAGGCCACCTGTTCGATCACCTGCCGTTCGTTGGTCTGGCGGATTGCACTTTCCAGTGCCTTCACCGCCGCCGGCTGTTCGCGTCGCGCCGCAGAGGCGGGGTCCAGCACCACAGCCAGTTTTGCGGTCACCTGATCGATCAGCAGGTTGCGGGCGCTCTGCGCGAATTTCTTCAAGCCATTGGTATCCATCAGACGATCACTTTCTTGCCTGCGGCAATCTCGGCCAGCAGGGTCTTGCGCAGTTCATTCACGTATTGCTCCACATCGGCCTCTTCCGCGAGATAGGGGCGTGGATAGGCCACCTTGATTTGCGAAGCGTTGATATAGGTTGGTGGCGTGATCGGCCGCATGGGCCGCTCGCCCATGCCCGGCGTTTCGGGCTTGGAAGGCACGGCAGGCGGCGGTGCCATCCGCGCAATTTCCGCCAGGATCTGCTGCATCAGGCTGGTGCGCGCGCCATTGGCACGATCCCGCAGGATCGGGATCATATGGACGGCATCGATACCTGCCTTATGGCTCTCGATGCTGTACCGGATTTTTTTCTGATGCTCGGCATCCAGCGCCTGAAACTCTGGCGTCCAGACAATCTTTTCGGCGCATTCATCCACCGCCGCGACCACCGCCTTGCGCTCCTTCAGCACCTCCAGCTCCACCTTGTCCTTCAGGGCGTAAAGGTCTGCCTTCAGCGACTGGATGACATTGCCCTTGTAGCAATGGGGATCGTTCAGCGCCGCTTTCAGCTTTTCGCCCGCGTTGACGTCGACATAGCCGATACTGGCCTGTTGCGACTGCAGGAATTTGCGCACGTCATCATAGATCTCACGCTGCGCGCCCGCCATGAAGCTGCGGATCTTGTCGAGAATGTCCTCTTTCGCGTTCAGTAGTGCGTCTTCCTGCTTCAACGGCTCGGTGATGTACCAAACGGGAGGTTTGCCGGCCATTTCCGCGATCAGGTCCCGCATTGGTTCCAAGGCCGCAAGGAAGGGGTAGTTTTGCTTCCTTGCCAACAGCAGGTTCAGCTCGTCCGCAAGTTTGCGTGCGCTTTCCGCCCACTCGCCGCCAAGTGTGCGGGCATCGGACCCGTCGGCAGGCTGGCCGAACAGTTCGCGGTAAAGATCCTTGGCCGCGCGGATCTGGGAGGCCGAAAATTCCAGTTGCGGCGTCAGCAGGACATTCGCCAGCATATGGCTGTTGTTCAGCGCGCGCGACAGGTTGGCACCCTCCAAAAGCGAGCCATCGGAGCGTGCCTCGCATTTGCCCTTGGCTACAAGGCTGGCGGTTAGGCAAAGCGTGGCAACGGTCGGCCAACCATAAGGCTTGGCACCGAACCGTTCCGTCAGAGACTTGACCGACACCTTCACGCCGTTGCGTGACTGCGCCTGAATGTGATTGAGGACTTCCTGCTCCTCCTCCTTCAAACCGGTATCACCGAGAAGGTCGTTGGCGAGACTTGCCGACTTGGCGATGTCAGACTCCTGATAGGTGACGCCGCGCAGCATCGGCAAGTTGACGTAGACCTTATCGACGAGGGATTGGAATGCCTTGACGATCCGCTCCTGCGGCTCGTCGCCACCGATATCCAGCTCGTCGCCGCGCACGAAAAGGCGCGCATCGGCCATCAGCTTGCGAAGCCGGACTTCCAGATCTTTCGCACGACGGGAATTCTGCTCGCCTTTTTCCAGAATGATGCGGTCACGGCCCGGCTGTGGCGAGCCAGTGCGCGACTGCCGGATGTATTTGTCGGTCTGGCGGTAGAGACGCAGATCTCTCATGAACCGGACATCCGGCTGCAGAACAACCGCCAGTTCTTCCCGCCCGAGATTGCGCATGCGCACCGTTTCCGGTGCAGACACATCATCACTCTCAGGGCTGATGATGTTGATGGACAGCTCATACTCGCGGGCTAGGAGATGGTCGTCGAGCTTGCGGCTGAAGGCATATTCATAGCCCGTCGTAACATGCTTGATCTTGCGATGGCGCAGAATGGTATCAAAAGCGAGTTCTTCAAGAGCCTTGGTAATCTCCGCCGGATCGACATCGAGCGCCTTGATCTCTGCCTCGACGTCCTTTTCCTCATTGGTGAGGAACTCGTACACATCGCCGTTGCGCTGAATGTAGGTCTCACGCTCAAGACGAGCCAGCGCCTCCTCGATCTTCCGGCGTTGCTCGGCCTGATCCGCATCGAATTCCGATAGCAACAGGATGCTGATGTTCCGAATGGTCGACCTGAATCCCTTGACGTATTTCACCAGGAACAGCGCCTTCAGCACACGCAGAGCGAAGGCATCATCAAGGTTTTTGGTGGCGATCTGGATGGACTGCTGCACAGCGGACTTCAGGACCGACTGGATGCCATCGAACATGCGATCAAAGGTCGCCAGGCCGCCGACTTCCATATCTTTCAGGGCTTTGGCGACCTCCTGAAACACACCCAGCATGGACCTTTCGCCAACGGAGCTGTGCTTGCCTTCAAACGCGTTGTGTTCGGAAAGCGAGGTAATCGCCATCTGGAAGAGCGTGTACTGGTAAGGCGGGAATGGATAGCTGTCGATGAAATGTTTTCGATCGCGGTAGTTCTTCAGCGGGATGGAACCATCGGCAAAATCGAACAGGGTTCGAAGATTTCCGGCTTCCTTGTCGTGAAGGTTTCCGAGCTTGATCTCTGCCTCTTTTGTTTTCGAGAGCAGGCGCTTCTGGATAACCTCTGCCACATCGGCGGAGTTCAAAGGCATACGGTTTGAAAAACGGGCCTGGATCTTCGAAAAATCGTTCTCCTGCCGCGTTGTCATGTCTCCAACGACGTCGGTCAGGGCCTGTTGCGCTGTGACGATGATCCAAGCCTGGCCTTTGCACTTGGTATTTAGGCTTTCAGCAATTGTCTGAAGGTTGGTCATCAGCTTGACGTTGTCGGCGATGTATTGCCCGACCTCATCGACAAAGAAGTTCAACCGGAACTTGGGCACCTGTCTATCGATCCACGCTTTCACCGTGTTGGCGAAATCCTCGATCGAAACCCGCGTATCCTTGCGATATTGGGTCAGGATGTCTTTCGCATCTCCTGCGTCCGTCCCGGTAGCGCGGGCGAATGCTGCAGCAATGTTGCGTGCTTCCAGCAGAGCCTCTTCTCTGCCCCGTGTTTCCCAGGGCTTCCCTGATAGTTCAAGGAACGCCGCCTTGAAGGCATCCAGTTGCCCGCGCTCATCCAGTTGCCGTTCGAACTGCGCAATGTGCGGCTGCTTGCCGTAATAGCCGCACATTTCATCGAACACCTTCTGAAATACGGCCAGCAGTGCATCGACATCCGTCTTCGAAATGACATCCGCCTTCTGATCGATGTTGAAGAGGATCGATTTGGATGGAATAGACACGGCCTTACGCAACGCGCCGCCCAGCATCGGACTGCTCTTTACCTCTTCCTTCTGCGCGAAGATGTCGAATGCTTTGATGCCGTCGACTTCGCGGTTCTCCAACAGCAGGGCGAGCATCTTGAGAAGGTGTGACTTACCAGAGCCGAAGAAGCCCGAAATCCAGACACCGTTGGCGGTGCTATAATTATTATAGGCCTCAAGAAACTGTTCGAGTCGCTGCCCGATTTCCCCCGTTATGACATATTCGTCTAGCTCTACCCTCAGGCTCGCTTCGTCATCGGCCTTGATGACGCCGTCGATCGAGCGAGTAATATTGTTCTGAAAAATTTCGCGCATCGCGATCGTCATGGATCAGACCTCGTAATTCAAGATATTGAAAGCTCTGTAGTATTTGTCGTCGTGGAGGCAGCCGAAGAGGTCGAGAGACGCCCCTGTGGCAAGCGCGTGGGTGTAGCTTCCGGGAAAGAACAAAACGGTGGGCTTGTCCTTCGCCGTGCTCTGAAGATTGTTCAGGACGTTGTGCGACCGAATATACGGATACACCTCACCGACGCCGGACAGGAAGATAACGTCGTGTGTTGTGGATGAGATCGCTTCGGCGATTTTCGGGATCAGATTCGCTTGAGGATCCAGAACCGACTGGAGCAACTCTCGTAGTTCGCCCTTGTCCGTCTCTGGCTCAATTTCGAGAACCTGCTCAAGTATCCCGCGCTCTGTCAAAATTTCGAGTGACAGATCGTACAGGCTGAGGTCCAAGACAGCCAGGCCTTCGTTACGGATTCGAGAGATGAGATCACGCCTGTCTTCGTTTACTGACAGCCCCTCCTTCGCATCATAAGGATAAATGAAGAACGGCACCTCGTTTCCGAGGCCTTGCTTCGTTAAGAACCGCTGGCTCGTGATAACCTTGAAAAGGTGCGCAGAGCGCTCCTTTCGCGTTGATGGCTGGCTCATGCGATGCCTCTATCGTATCTAAGGCCCGGAAAAATATGGAGATCAGAAGGGTTTCGCTCTGAAATTATCCCGTACAGTTGCGGTGAAATGTAGCTCGCGAGGATCGTGTTCTCGGGGGAGATGATCCCCGCTTCACGCATAATCCGGAACAGTATCTGGCGCAGCTTGGTCCTTGTGGCCGGGCTGATCTTCGCCAGCCCCTCATTCCACTCAGCTTTTGCGGCGAAGAATGTATCGAAGGTCTGAAGTGGCAACTCGATTTGAAGAGACAAGAAGCGTTCTCGCACAACTTCAATCGCAAATTCTTGCACGAAGCGGTACTCCCGGCAAACTGCCAACCACAGCAAGGATTGCTGATCTATACGGTCTCCTGCCTCAGCGAAATGGCGGACCTCCGTCTCGGTTAGCTTTGAAAGCCTGCTTATAATCTCCCGAAGAATTCGACGCCGTGAATCTGCTTTGGGCAACGAAGTGATACCTCGGGCAAGGGCGAGCTCCCGCGTCTCATTCCAATCTGCTGCGGAATCATGAAGGTGAACGAGTTCGATGCTCTCGTTTAGGAACAAGCCGCCTACGACGAATGACATCTTGTAGGAATGTTTCTCTTCACTAGCCACGTGTCGATGCTCCAGCATGCCATTTTGTCTCTGCGGCTCTGATATCATCAAGTGTCTTTTCACTTAAGACCATGCTGGTATGAAAATACGCTTCAGGGGAATGAGCTGCTGGGTCTCGAGATCAAGCTTATCATATTGCTCCAGCAGGCTTTTCACCAGATCATCAAGATCCATGAGTGCTGTCGGGATACGGGCGCGTTCGGCTTCATATCGGGCCTCACGGGTGAAGCCGCCGGTGCTGACGTAAAGGCCCTTGTCGAGGTCATGCCGTCCGGCAATGAAGTTGCGCAGATCGGGCGCGCCCATGGAGCCTTTGCGATGCTTCACCTCTACAACGATGCGGGGTGCCTCAAAGCCAAAACCATCGGGCGAGGCGACAATGTCCTTGCCTTGATCGGGGCCAGCGTCAGACACACGCGTCTTGTAGCCGAGGGAACGGAGCAGACCCGCAACGAGGTCCTGCATTTCCGACCAACTCAGAGCGTTCACCTTGTCCTTGATAAACTCGTGGGCGCGGCTGGCCATCGATTCGAAAAGGTCTTCTTCGGCGGCCTCGCCCGCGGTCGCCGCACTTTCAGGCGGTGTTGCGATATTGCCGGACAAAGCTTTCTTCAGTTCTGCCGCGACATCGTTGGATAGCCGAAACAGGGTCGATATGGAGCCGAGGCTATTGCGGCTTTCGACAGAGAGGAGATCGCGGCTGACTTCGCCATCCCATCGCACGGACCGGACCTGCGTGTCCTCCGGATCGATCGAGGTATCGTGGCGATAGGCGCTGGCGATCTCGCCCACCAAATAGACTCGGCGCGAGGGATCGTAGGTAACGACCATGTCGCCGATGCTCATCTCATTGACGAAGCGATGAAGCTGGCCGGCCGCCATGGCCTGGCTCTGCGGCTTGGCACCAGCATAGGATTTCGCAAGCGCCTCGCTGATGGTTTTGCGGGTTTTTGCCTGGGACAGATCACCCAGGGCGGGCCAGCCGATGGCAACGACAGACTTTTCCTTAAACGTATCAAACAAGCGACCATTGCGCTCGGCGCGAACCATCCACGATTTACTCATATGCATCCCCCTGTCGCAGGGATACATTCATCACTCGTCGCAAAATTGCAAGATTGATCAAGCCTCTACGCTATAGCTGTAGTCTCTGATCCACCGGCCCGGAAATTATTTCCGCTTTGACCGATCCTCGACGATGTCGGGGACTGTGGCTGTTGCGACGTAAGCCTGCTTGCCACCCGTTTTCATCAGATCTCCGCTCGGCCGTCTTGGCTTATAGTAGACGACCCGATCTCCCCGCGCAGCCTCGATCTGACGCATATAGGTTAGCGGAATGGTAGCGCTGCTCCGGAAGGTCGTCGTAGGTCGGATCGACTTTTGTCGTCAGGACAGCTTTTGACGTCGCGGCACCTCTATGAACTGTTCCGGTGTTAGCAGGTCGACATGTCTTCGAAAACATGCATGGGCGCGCAAAGTCGTGCGCCCTAAGGTTGTGTTTTATTACTTTGGTCAAGCCGAAGTAAGAAAAATTTTAATGCGCTAAAAATGAATTAATTTAAGTATTAATTTATGCGATACCGCCAAATTCCTAAGTAAAACTCGAATGAACAACTTTTGATACGTCTTGAGTTACCTTCAACATCAAGGGATAATTTACATATCAATTGCGCACCTGCAGTTGATGCTTTTGCAACACGCAAGGATCTTTGACATGACGAAGAAAACGACTAAAGCGGCATCCGGCCGTTTTGACTACGGCGCGGCCGCCATCGACGCGCAGAGCATGAAGGCGTTGGAAGCCACAGCCTCCAACATCCAGGCTTTGGGGCGCCGCTCCACGGAGCAGGCATTCGAACTGGGTGACCTGCTGGAGCAGGCGTCCGAGCTCGTTGAGCCCGGCACTTTCGAGAAATGGGTATCGCAGCGATGCGACATCTCCTCGAAGACCGCGCGCAACTACCGGTCTGTTGCTCGCAATCTCGCCCCGTACCGCACACGTGCGGTCGAGCTGGCCGTCAGCCCCACGGTTCTTTTTCATCTGGCGTCCGCGCCGGACGAAAAGGTTGAGACTGCCCTGGCTTTTGCGGAGGAGAACGACGGCATTCGCGTCAGTGAGGTGAAAGCCCTGCTGGCGGACGGTTCCGAAGCAGCCTCCGAAGAGGTCACCGCAACGGAGCTTCCCGACGTCGGCGGTCTTTCCGGACTGAGGGCGCTGATCGACATGAAGACGAAGAGCGGTGTTGCCGCTTTCGTTGAAAATGCGGCAATGCTTGCCAAGACTGTCGAGGACATTCTCCAAAGCAAACCTCGGGGCAAGCGTCTTCAGAAGAAAGCACTCGTACCGGTGCTTGAGCCGTTGGGCCGACTTGCCAAGCGCAGCCTGGGCAACATCCTACTTCTCGATGCGCCAGGCGACATCGACGTCCGCAAGCTCTCCGCGACCGAGCTCGCTCCCGGAAGCTGCTGGCACAGAGTCTTCGAGACGCTCGACGATGTGGGTGATCGAGAGGCATGGCCTGAGGCGAAGGAGCTCGAACTGTGGCTGAGCCAGGAGCTGCTGCCCCTCCTCGAGTGGGCAACCTCTCGAACGAAGCAGCCTGAATGGCCGCTCCAGGCCGCCGTTGCCTCGAACTCGCCCGACAAGGTGATGCATAGTGGGTTGGAGGCGCTGGGTGGCGTCGAGCGGGTTGACGCCCCAAGCCTCGACCCGTCCGAGGACGATGATGAAGCGCTCGAGGACTACGTACCGCCGGCGATGTTCACCCGGAGCGGTGGAACATCTGAGACCGTCGGTTCCAACGTCCTTTCTTTCGGTTCGACCGAAGGGATGTCTGGAGTAAGGAAGCCGAGGGCGCTCTCGCGCAAACCCGCCGAGGCGTCGGCGGACTGAACATAAGAAAGGGGTCTTCGGGCCCCTTTCTTGATTCCGGCTATTCGCCTGGGGATGTGCTCATGGCAAACTCACCGCGATTTATTGCTAGTTTACCATCGTTTGGGATTCGAATTCGGATGTGAGTCCGCCGTTAATCGTGTTCTGGATCTGTTCTCTTTTCGCCGATAGGGTCCTTGAGATCCGGTTGCGGTCCTGCGACATAAGAAGGGCTTCACTGATGAAGCTAAGCGGCCCAAGGCAGCGCGCCAACGCTACCAAGGGCCTGACCCTCAAGCCTTCTTAGGAAAGGAATCGGGCTTTGACCAATCTACACACTTCAACCCTGTCCGGGGAAGTTCTGCACGCCGCATCAACGGCATCCTCCACCGTCTCTTCACTCGCCGGCTCGACGTCGCACCGCCAGTTCGGTGAGCGCTTCGCTGTTCAGGCTGAACCGCCAGTGATGCGTCGCCACCCGCATCTGGTGCGTTACCCGGACGTCGAAGCTGATTTTGGTCTGCTGATCGACAAGGCGATTGCCGCGATTGCCGACGGTGAGCCGGTCGAGGACGAGATCCTCGGTCACTATGTCAATGTCGCCTCTCTTGTACGGGCGGTGTCATTCCGGGAAGGCAAGCTCCTGGAGCAGGCCGTCGAGCGGCTGGCGAAGGTCAATCCCGATTTGGTCGTGTTGATGCAGTCGATCAAATTGCCGTTGGTGAAGGCTGCGATCGAAGCGGTTGCCGGCAACGACTGGCGCCAGCTCGAGGGCGTACGGCTTGACTGCGAGGCACCGGCGAAGGGCAGCTACACGCCTGACCTGATCATCGTGAACCGCGCCAAGCGGGCGGCTTTCGTCCTCGACCTCAAGCGGTCGCTTGCGTCCTAGGGTGACACCAGCCGGCTCGAGGAATTGAAGTTGAAGATGCTGGCGTCGGCGATGGTGCTGCCGGACTGGCTCTACAAAACCCAGAAGCGGATGATGGTCGAGACGGTGGGCGTCGCGATCGTTGATGGCGCCAGTCGTCCAAGCGATCATGCGGCGGGCGTCTGGGCTCTGTCGGAAATCGACGACCTTCTCGAGATCGATGGGGCTGCCGCCTGCATGGCGGAACTGCGCCTGCGCTTCGGACACCGCGTGCAACAGCTTCTTGAGGTCGAGGCGCGTCGAGCGCTTGGTCTTCCCGAGACGCCTGCGGTGACATCGGCCCCGGTGCTCGCCGCTGCTGCCTCCACGGGGGCGCTCCCGGTGCGTAGGTTCGGTGTGCTGCGGGCAATTCCGCGCGTCATGGTCTGCGAGGGTGTTACCGGCGACACCGAGGATCACGGACCCGGATGCCGTTGCGGCGACTGCGAAGATGCGAGCTTCGATGATGACGACGATGGCCGTGAGGATCCGGAGGCACTGGCAGATGACCCAGTGTCCTGGCCGCCTGAGCATATCCGCATTGGCTTTGCGCGGCGCCTGCTCGACGCCTGACACTACGGAGCGTTCGCTCGAATGAGGCTTTGGCTGCGGCGCGTGGCGCCGCGGCAGCCTCTTCCCGTTTCCATCATCCTCTGAAACGCCGTCCGCTGAACCCGGACCGGCCAGGAGACCCTGCATGTCCGCAGACATCACGTCCACCCACCCATTATCATCGACGTCACGCCGCCTGAAGCGGAACAGCGCGAGAGCTTCCAAACCCAATCAACCTCTTGTGGCTCCGGGTCCGCAGGACGACCCAGCTCTGATCATCGGCCTCGCTCTTGCGGTTGCCCGGCAGGGGTCATCGAACATGCGCGAGATTCCCTCCGTGGTGCTGGAACCACTCCGCCGCCTGGCAGAATCCGGTGATCCCGCCTGCCGGCTGGTTCTCGACTGCCTCAACAGGAGGGCAGGCGCCAATCATCGGACGTTCGCGCGTCAGGGCGTGCTGCCGGAAATTGTTTCCGTTCACCCAGCAATGAAGGAGGATCGCTGATGGATCGTCTGTCCTCCTTCCTGGTCCGCCGACTGCATCATGTCGAGCGCCGGGCCGTCCGCCGTCTCGCGGTCCGCAACGGTCTTCTGACGATGACGACCGCTATTGTCGACGGTCATGTCATCGGCCGCTTCAGTCCCGTCTTCGATCAATCCCATCTCAGCGGCGATGTCCAGCGGGACCTTCAGTGGGTGCGAGATCATCTTGCAGGCTTTCTGATCGCGGCGCCGCAAGACGGTCATGGCCGACCTATTCTTGCTCCGCCCGTACCGGTTTGGCTGGGCCACCTCAGACGGCATCCGACAAACTCTGACGCTACTGACACCACTGCACATGCCTACACGGTCCGTGTCGTTGCCGAGGCCGGTTACAAGCCCAGCGTCAAGCAAATGGCTACTCTGTTGTTGCTTGCCGCGGCCATGGAACAGTCAGGCGTCTCGCTGCGCGATCTGGGCGCGGTACTGCGCCAGCCGGCACCCGTCTTCTCCGTGGCGGTCCTCGCCGACGGCTTTGAGCGGGCCTTGGCGCAGCTCATCGAAGAGACCGGTGTCGTACCCTATGGACCTTACAACGGCGTGGCGGCGGATTTTGCTTTCACCGACGATCTCTGGAGGTGGGTAGACAGCGAGACCCGGCGTATCTTCCTACAGGTCCCCGCTGGCGAGACCAATCGTCCGAGCCGGGCGGCCCTGCGCGGGCAATTGCTGCGGGCGCTTGCGGATGGCACGCCGGTACTTGCCGTGTCGGAGACACATAATGGCGTGCCTGACCAGGTCGATCTGACATGCGATATCAGACTGACGGGCGCCGGGATCGATCGCCTGCTGATCGCCGATCTGCTGGAAGCCATCTATGGCAGCGAGGTGGTCATGCGTTTTGACAGCAGCATCGCGAAACTCGATGCCGGTGCGCTAACGCTCGACGATCTGGCTATCGCCATTCGGCCAGGACGCCCGATCCTCTCTAGCCTCGATGCGCTCTCAGGGCTCGCGGCGCTCAATCGCGAGGACAGGGAAGATGACAAGAACGGAGACAAGGCTGATGCCTCGCGGCGGCTGATCACACAGAGCCCTAGCGAGCGAAGAGAGCAGACGTCGCGGGATGGCGGCAATAGCGGCGATCGCGCGGCGTCGACGTCGACCGCCTCGTCCAAGGGCAAGGCGAAATCGAAAAGCAAGCCCACGGGCGCCGAGGTGATCCAGCCGGAGGCCGTCGAGGATGCATTTTTGCCGATCGCACCGCCTGTCCTGCGTGTCGAGACGCTGACCGGCTATGGCGCTGCAAAAGATTGGGCGCTCGGCCTGAAAGTCGATCTCACAGACTATCTGTCGGGTGAACTCGCCTGGTCGCAGATGAGCACGAAGCTGCTTCTCTCGGGAGCCCCAGGGACTGGCAAGACCACCTTCGCACGCGCCTTGTGCAACACGCTGCAGGTGCCGCTGGTCGTGACGTCCGTCTCGACCTGGCTGCAAGGCGAGTATCTGCATGATGTGCTGGACCGCATGGCAAACACGTTCGCGGAAGCCCGACGTCAGGCGCCGTCCATCCTGTTCATCGATGAGATCGACGGCATCGGTCAGCGTGCCTCGGCGTCGCGACCCTACGCCGACTACTGGAACGCCTGCGTCAACAAGCTGTTGGAGCTTCTCGACGGCGCGCTGAAAACCGACGGCGTCATCGTCGTCGGCGCTACCAATCGGCCGGACGAAATCGATGAGGCGATCCGCCGCTCGGGGCGGCTGGAAACGCAAATCGAGATCCCGCGCCCCGATATTCCGACCCTCGTCGGCATTCTCGCCCATCATTTGGGCAGCGACCTCGATGCCGTCGCCATGTCGGACACCCAGATCGGAGGTCAGCCATGACGGGAAACACCAAAATTGGCGGCTCGATGGACGAGATCGAGGTCATCCTTGAGGATGACGGAGAGCGCGGCATCGACACGCCAGAGACGGCCGAGCATGATAACCCAGTGCTTCAGGCGTTTCGACGTCTGGCAACACGAGCAATGGGCCTGACTGGCGCCGACATCGAACGGATCGTCCGCGAAGCGCGATTGAAAGCTCGCCGCGAAAAGCGTCGCGTTACTTATGCCGATGTCGAGGCCGGCATCCGCGGTCACCGGCCGCCGGTCCAGTATGACGTCCGCTGGCGTTTCGCGATCCACGAGTCCGGCCATGCGGTGGTGCATCACGCTCTGCGTCTCGGGTCGATCAAGGGGCTGACGATCGACGCCAAGGACGGCGGCCACAACATGGTAACCTTTGCGACCAGTACGCCAGATACCGAAGATTGGTACGGGCGGCTGCTTGCAATGCTGATGGCAGGCCGCGCCGCCGAGCTGATTGTGCTCAAGACCGTATCGGCAGGCTCCGGCGGCGCCGAAGAGAGCGACCTGGCGCGCGCAACTCGCGTCGCGCTGGATATGGAACAGGCACTCGGCTTCGGTGGCCGTCATCCGCTGCTCTACCTCGGACACAAGGATCCGACCGCGATCCTCAGCCGCGACGCCGATCTGGCAGAGCGGGTGCATCGGCGGCTCGAGTTCGCGCATGCACGGGCGACGGAGGTCATCATCGAGAACCGGCAGCCCTTCGACCGGCTGGTGCGCGCGCTCTTCGACGCCCAGGCGCTCGATGGCGAGGCAGTCGGTACCATCCTCAACGCCTCGGCGTAGCAGCTCCACGATCTGCCGCCGTGCCAAGCATGGTGACGGACCGGTCGAAGGTCGTTATCCTCGGCATCAAGTTGTCGGCACATCGACTCGATTTGCTTCCCCTTACCCGCAACCTGAAACAAATTGCGCTGATTGGATTCAGAAGTACCGAGCAGCGATTCAAAGCTGTAGGCAAACGATTCTTTTCCCGAGACTTTTGTTTCCAATCTCCGGGCGACCGATTCGGAGTTCGAAAAATCCGATTCAGGCAATCACGCCGAACGGTGCAGCAGTGACCAGCGCCATCGTCAGACTGCCCGGCCTGGTGAGCAGTTGGTTGCCGACAATGGCATTCAACGTGCCCGCAACTCGAAACAAATTGCGCTCATTCGATTCTAAACTCGAAAATTCCGATTCAAAACACAATGATTCCGTTTCGGCGACAAACGCCTTGCGCCATGCCGCCGGTCCCCTGACCATTATAGTGCCATCGATAACAACAAGGGGGGAGATATGGCACGACAGACTCAGGAGGAGCGGAACGCCAAGCAGCGGGAACGGCAGCAGCGACTGCGGGACCGGCATCGGGCCGAGCGGCGCCCGGATCGCGACGACGTCGCGCGAGCGATGCTGTTCTGGACGATCAGCAGCTATCTCGACCAGGGACGACAGGACTGGATAGAGGAGCTGAGCGACGCCGTTGTCGGGGTTCTCGTTGACCAGGGCTTTGACGAGCGGGCAGCCGACGAGGTCTTTGATGATCTCGTCGATCGCTACGCCCGCGACGACCGGCCCTTTCGAAGTAAGCCTCACCTGCGGGGCTGACGATTTCTGGCCATCTGCTCTGCCTGATCACCGACATTCTGCAAACGGCGTTCACATTCGGGACTTCGTCCCCCCGTTACTTCGTGAAACGCCGTTTGCAACTGAATCGTTTTTCTTGAGCATTTTGGCACGCAGCAGTCCAATTCACCCAGGTGAGCGCACGACGTCGCGCTCGCCACCTCTGCGGAACTCGGGAAATCATTTCCGCCTCGGCGGGCCGGCAACCCGCTTGCGCTTGGCGATTGCATCGAAATCCAGTCCTCTGAAGATCGAGTAGTCGATCTCCGGATCGAGTGGCAGGGTCTTCAGCTTGCGCGCTTCCTTTTCCGTTGCGACGTCGAAGCCGTAGAGGTCGTGCTCGTCGTTCCCGGCACTGTGTCCCGCTTGGACACGGCGTTCGCGCGGATCGACGCCCGAGTCGCGCATGTCCTGGATGTTCCCGCCCCGAAGGGAGTGGAAGACCTCGCGTCGACCGACACTTTCCTCGCCAGCCTTGGGCTTGATCCCTGCTTTCCTGAGCAGCCGCTGCATATAGGAGGAGCCGCTCTTACTCGGGTCCCCAAGCTTCATGATGTTGGGAAACAGAAAGTTCGAGCCCTGGCGGCTCGCCCAGTCGATGAACCCGATTTCCTTCAGGAAGTCGTGCAAAACGAAGTAGCGTTCGCTGTCCTGTGTCTTGACCGGGACGGTGGTCCAGATGCCATTGATCTGAGAGAGGCGCGTCACTTGCCCCACCCATACCTCGGGGAACTGTTCCCGGATGTCGTTTCCGCGCAGATGGATCAGCAGTCCCAGGCGTCGAGAGGTGAGATGACCGAGGAGCGGCAGCATGATGTCCTCCATCAGCCCGGACTCAATACCCGTCCTGAACAGGGTATTCATTTTTGACGTGCCAATGGGTGTTGCCTTACGTGGGCTCGCCGCCGTCTTCGGAATTCTGATCTTTGCGCCAACGAAGGGGTCGGTGAAGCCGCCAGCGGTTATATCGGAGCGGATCGCTGCCTTGATGACGGCCAGATAGCCTTCCTGGAGCGTTTTCTCTGCCAACGGTTTCAGGTGAAGGTCCTTGTTGTTTTCGATGACCTGCCACGGCGTCATGTCCGGATCGCGCTGGTTGTTGTCTCCCGGCCAGAACTGCATGTAATTGATAAAGGCCTGAAGATCCGCGGGAACATAGGTATTTACGGGGTGATCACCGATCAATTCGATGAAGAGAGCAAGCCGACTTTCTGCTGTCGAAAGGTCGCGGGCGATGTTGGCTCCGCCGGAGTTTCTCCGGCCAGCCAGATATGTCGGAATGACGTCGCTCAGCCGCTTCTTATCTGACTTTGGCCGCCACACAGTCCGGCGGTCCAATTCGAAGGCGGGGATCAATCTCCCATTGGCGTCGCGAGGATCTTCCGGTGGTCTTATTTTATCGCTTTCAGGAGGAATAATGGGTGCGACGTTGTCCGCAGTCTGATGTGACATCGACATGGAGCTCAGGCTCCGTACCGGTTGCTGTGCAGTATTCGTGAGCGCGGACGATGCAGACAGTTTTGCGATTGCCGACAGATTCAAAATGTCCGCATTGCCAACGATGAGTTCGTTGAACGGCTCGCCGCGGGTCTGCTTCTCCAGTTCCCGGTTGAGATCGACGAGGTCGCGGATGCCAGCAGCCTTCTGCATCTCCTCGACGGGGATTGGTGCGTCCGAGCGGTCGATCATCCGGAGATAGGCCTTCAGCTCGCCCTTCATTTCGGCCACGGCTTCCAGCGCCTGCTTTTCACTGTCCTCGGCGTCGTCTTGCTGCATGTCTCTACCGTGCCTCATCGAATCGAACATCAATCTGGCTCTTGCCGCCAGAAGGTCGGCCAGGAGTCTCGCGCGCCGGTGAGAGCAGGCGCCGAGACTGAGCCGCAAGGGAGGGATGGCACGCGTGCCGCCGCTCGTCTTCGGCATCTTAATCTGGAAGATGTAAACGGACCCTGATTTGGCGAGATAAGGCCCCGGTCCTCTAGCGCCAGCCGACTTTGTTTCAGGCGTCTGATTCGACGGCTCTGGCGATACCCCGACGTGTACCGGAAGGTGTACCGGGCGCGATACCTGCATGATTTTCACTCCTCAAGAGCCGCTGGCGAGCAGAGGTTTTGCGAGGAAATCCAAGGATTTGCAGGTAATCTGGCGGAGAGCGATTACAACTTGGCGGAGAGGGTGGGATTCGAACCCACGATACCCTTGCAGGTATGCCGCATTTCGAGTGCGGTGCATACCATTATGCACCTCTCCGCCGGAATGAACTACGAGGTTAGAGCTGGCTCGGGAAAACTGCACAGCTAGGATAAGTGGAAGCTCTGCCTGACTTCGGCTTAGATGCCGGAAACAGGAGAGACCATGACGAGACGACCGCGCCGGAACCATAGCCCGGCTTTCAAGGCAAAAGTAGCGCTCGCCGCCATCAGGGGCGAGCAGACGCTTGTGGAATTGTCCCAGCAATTTTACGTGCACGCCAACCAGATCAAACAATGGAAAGACCAGCTCCTTGAGGGGCGACAGGCGTTTTTGGTGATGAAGCGAAGGCGGAACCGGCGGGTCCAACCGTCGATGTCAAAACACTGCACGCCAAGATCGGCGAACTGACACTGGAGAACGATTTTTTATCCGGTGCGCTCGGCAAGGCGGGATTGCTGGGCGGAAAGAAATGATCGACCGCCAGCATAAGCTATCAGTCGTGCGCCAGGCGAAGCTTCTCGGCTTCAGCCGTGGCAGTGTCTATTATCTGCCTCGTCCGGTGTCTGACGGCGATCTGGCTCTGATGCGCCGGATCGACGAATTGCATCTTGACTACCCCTTTGCCGGACGTCGGATGTTGCAAGGGCTTTTGAGGGGAGAAGGGTTACAAAACGGTAGACTTCACGTCGCCACGCTGATGAAGAAGATCGGCATCGAGGCGATCTACTGCACGCCTCCCGCTTTCCAGTATCCTTCGTCTCGGCCAGCACGATTAGCGCGCCGGGCAGTTCGTCTTTGCTGAGCGCATCGGCCCCGGTAGCGATCACTAGTTCGCCAAGTTGCTGGACCTTACGACGGCTCCGGCTGTGCTGACCACGGTATTCAGAAAAAAAGAAACCCTCCGGCGGGGAGGGTTCGAGTGGTGCCGACCTCACAGGGCTGCGAGGAGGGATGGGCGGAGGGGAAAGGTCCGTCCGCTCATTCAATGCCGGCAGGGGGGAACGGTTCCACGACTGTCCGGAATATTCGCAGGGATCTGCATTCTCACGCTGCTTGTGATCCCCTGTCAGCAGATCGTGAGGACAGGCTGCGCCATCCTCCGTGGTCCCTGTTTTTCGCGCTTGCGGGTGACGGTTGTCATATCCGCGGGCCGAGCCTTTGCGTCTGTCCAAGGGTGAGGGTCTGCTTTTCGACCAGTGCAGCGCGATGCGTCCGCTCCACCAGTCCGACCAGCTGTTTGATCCGTTCGACGGAGACATGCGCGTCCGCCGTAATTCGGAGCCTGGCCAGATGCTCGTTGCGCAGGTTTGCGGTTCCGAACCGTGTTTGCAGGGCGTTGTCGATATCTTGCGCTTCCTCCAGCGCCTTGCGGCCTTCTGCAGAGTTCATCATCTGCTTCACGTAACCTGGCTTTTCGCTATATGGCAGGGCGTCGAGGCGAGTGAGAATGTCCTCGCTGCGCGCTGTGAGGGCGGGTACCTCGACGACATCGCACCTCTCACGCTTCCATGTTTCAGAGTTGCGTTCGCGCTCCAACTGCCGTTTCCATGTTCTGGCGATATCGTGACGGGTAAAGACGCTCTGTCCCGATGTGATGAGGGCAAGCACCTGTTCGGGACGACGGCGGATGAGTTCGGCGTTCCGGCGTGCCGCGTCGTCGTCGATGTGGCTGCGGGAGACATCGATACCACGCTGCTTCATCTGCGCGGCATGCACGCCCATATGGCCAGTCGGTTCGATGGCAAGACCGCGCGACAGATGCGAACGGTGGTCGACACGGCGGTCGAGACCGGCCTGCAGGAGATGACGGTTGACGAGACCGGCAAAGGCCTCGCGGATCTGTTTTAACTGCATCTGTGTGGTCGGCAGGCCCCGGTCGATCAGCCATCTGTTCTCGCGCTCGATGAGGGTCTTTTCTCCAGGGCCGTCAGCCGTGATCACCCGGGTGGTCATGACGACATGGGCGTGGATGTTGCGCTCGTCGCTCTTGCCCTGCGGCACGTGAATGGCGAAGTCGACGGCAGCGCCGAACCGATTGGAAAGATCAGCGGCAAAGGCCCGTGTCAGCGCCAGCCGTCCGGCATCGGACAGTTCATGCGGAAGGGCGATCTCGAACTCGCGGGCGACACGGGCATCGCAGCGGCGTTCGGCAAATTCTGCCGCGTTCCAGAGCAGGGCACGATCGCGCGCCCATGGGGCATCGAGACCATCGGGCAGGATGATTTCCGCATGAACGACACCCTTCTTTGCGGTGAAGTCGTGCGTAATGCATTCACGTTCATTGAGGATCCTGCTGGCGGTGCGATAGGCGATGGCGGCGACCGCACTTTTGCCGGCATTGCGGCCAATCGGTTTTACACTGAAGTGATAGATCGCCATGCCGTCTCCAGATAAAATGCGCCGGCAGAAAGAACCCTGCGCTGGAGCCGGGGCTCGGTCGCCAACTTCGGCGCAGATCCCTCCCGCAGCGCGGCGGTTTTGCCTGCAACAAGGGTGCAACTCGTAAGTGCGCCCTTATCGAATTCAGTCTAGCGGGACGGTGACGGCTGGCTATCTGCAGATCTGCAGCAGCATGTGTTGCGAGCTGACCCTGCTACCCTGCCTCGAGGGAAAGAGAGCGTCGTGTAGCGTGGATGATGCGGGCAGTTTCGTGGAGGCGGAACGACGGTCAGGGACGAGGGGTACCGGCAAAAAAATCTCTCAGCGGGAATAGCTGTTAAAGCCCAGGGCTGGCAGTGCCGATCGTCGCAATAATGGTAGAGGCAGAGCGAACCGCCGGCAGGGAAACCTGTGTTTCCGACGATGCCTCAAGGCAAATGCAGGTGACGATGGAAGAGGCTATGGCTGCCGGCAATGAAGAGGATGGCTGGTCGCCTTGGGCAAAGCTCGGTCTTTTGCTTGCCTGCATGAGCCGGGCCTTGATCCGCGCCACTTCGGCTTTGCAGGACCGGGCGGTTTCGTTGAGGTCTGGCGCTGTGTGATGCCGATCGTCAACTGCTTGAAGCGTTGCGCAACCGGGGAAACGCGGATGAGAGCGGCTGAGCGTTGCCGGCTCTCAGCCAAGCTGACGTTCAATTGCGGGCTTGTCGATCACCGACCAGACCCTGCGGATTTTCATGTGCTCAACTTCGTAGAATACATGCTCGCAGAACTGAACCCTCCTGCCATTGACCGGAAGGCCCATGAAGGTGGATTTGGGCGTGCAGTCGAACGGAAGCCGAGCGGCAATGCGCGTCGCGTCGCTGACAAGGATCTCTGCCTCGAACCGCAGGTCGGGAATGTCGTTAAAGTCGTTCACCAGCATGTCGCGATAGCCCGACAGCCCGAAGGGCCGGCCATTGTGTTCGACATTGTCGGCGACGAAGGTTCCGAGATCATCGAAAGCCTGAAGGTTGAGGCAGTCGAGGTAAGCCAGATAGATGTCCTGAAGTGTCGGCATGTGTTTCTCCGTGCGGATGGAGGCCGTTTTTTTGCGGTGAGGCCGATAAATCCTACCTGGCTCTCACCGTTTCGTTAACTAGCCCTTCCCGAACTGACCTCGTTGACATGACGGTTCGTTCACAGCAAAAAGTTCTCAACCGAAGGGGAGTTGAACGTGCATGACAAGCTCGCGGGTAAATGCTGAGGTTCTCCTGAATCTCGGTTTCATAGATGTGGGGAAATGGCGTCTGAAAGACGATTTCATTACTTACGAGCTTGACGGTGAAAACGCTGCCTCAAATCGAATTCTGCTGGAAGCACCGAACGCGCTATACGCATTCGTGCGTGAAGACCGGGTTCTCTACATTGGGAAGACGGCGCGTTCGATCAGGAAGCGATATGCCGGATACTGTCGTCCTGGTAGCTCGCAAGCCACGAACCAGCGTTGCCATCGCAACATAAGAACGGTGATCGCGGATGGCGGTACGGTCCGCATCTTTGTTTTTACGCCGATAACTCATCTTCAGTATCTGGATTTTGAAATCAATCTGGCTGCCGGACTGGAGGACAGCCTGATCCGTGAGTTTGAGCCGCCTTGGAACGGAAAGGATAGAGGTCGTGCGATCTCGGAAGACGCAGAACGTGAGGAGGAACAGGAAGCCGAGCTTGATGATCCGGCTACCGCCGAGGCCGATCTGTATTCACGCACGCCGGACAGCGTATTGGCGTCTTTTTCTGTCGTGCTGGGACCTACTTATTATAAAATGGGAATCCTCAACCCCGGCGCCGATGCCAGCAAATTTTTGGGAAAGGATGGAGAAGCTATCCAGGTCAAATTCAGTGACGGTAATCCGACAGTCGTTTCGAAGATCAACCGGAGCGCCAATCGAACCGGGGCTGTCAGAGTGGTAGGCCAGAATTCCAATGTTGCCAGATGGTTTCAGGCACACTTCGATGAGGGAGATGTAGTCGAAGGCGTTGTGCTCGATGCACATACAATCGAACTGGTACGCCATTAGCACGCTTTTGTCCGACAAACTGGACAGGCGAAATGGCGGGCGTTAGTTCGGTTGTTTCAATAGCTGATTATCGGCGATTGTTGACCCAGATACCATATCCGTTTTCGTTCTCTGCTAAGAACTCAATTCCAGCTTCTTCAAAAACCAACTTGATCGTCGCGACCGTGTTGTCTTTGAGCGGGTCACCACGTTCAAGCCGCGACACGGTCTGCGTCGAGACGCCGGCAATTCTGGCCAGTTCACGGACACCCCAGCCAAGCGCTACACGAGCAAGTTTGCACTGAGCGCCATTCATTTCACTACACTGTTGTGATTTTTCTTGCTCGTTGACATCTAATTTCGTAACCTCCGAAGCTGTAATCGGCTGGACTCAGTGTTGGTACCACTTCGTCCAGCCTAACCACAATCTAGCTAGCTGGAGCTTGGATCATGGCTGATTCTGAGAATAGCAGAACTTTACCTAAAATTTCGTGCGCAAATGCATTCCCCAACGAGACGTTTGTCGACAACCTGCCAAGCGTGATCAACCGGCGCAATCTTTTGCCGCTGGCGGCACGGATCCTGCCGATGCTGCTTAACGATCTTCCCTCGCGCACCATTGCCGGACCGGTGCATGCCAAGGAGCTGTGGCCGGACTGGTACGACATGTATCGGCAGCGCCTTGCCGCCGAGCGCGAATGCCGGGAACTCGAGGCGCGACTGCTGGAAGAAGCCGGCGGTCGTCCTTCCGTCGTGATTACCGTTGACAATGGTGGCCCATCGCTTGGCACTGTTTCCTCCTTTGAGGAGATCAGGGAACTGGCGCCGCGGATTGGCGCCGATGCGGCAGAGAGCGCACGTCTGGAGTTGCTGAGGCTGAGACGGGCATGGAATGCGGCCGACCGTCGTATCGGCTACAGCGCAAGCCTTGCGAAGGCGCAGGATCTTGCCCGGTTCGAGGGCATTGCCGGGCGCGTCCTGATTTCGCTGCAGCCCTATTACATCCACGATATCGCCGCCAAGCTTCATTGCATGCTGGTGATGTACGATCCGGAGCTTCGCAAGGAAGACACCCCCTGGCCGGAACTGCGACGCATGCTGCGTGAACTGATCCAGCCTTACTGGTCTGTGATTGAGCCGCAGTCGCGTATCCGCCTGTTGCGGCCGAAGACGCGCGAAACACCGTTTCAGGAGGAAAGGGGCAGGATCGCCGTGTAAGCGGCGTGAAGGGCTCGGTAGGGCGCGGCAACGGTCTTTGGTGAACAGGATCGTTGCCGGTCCTTCGGCGCCCTGCGACGGCGAGACACAAGCACGTCCTGCCTATGCGGCAAGGCCCGTTACCAGATAAGCCGACAGCAGAAGTAGGGTGATTATTGTGAAGAATATCAGTCCTGCCGCCAGTTCATCGAACCGGCCGTCGCGTTCATTGCGGTACCAGTCGTAAGCCATAGCCAACCT
>NZ_FNBB01000020.1 GCF_900102105.1 Agrobacterium pusense | reverse complement strand
AATCTCGATGGCGCCATGTGTCGCAAGGAGATCCGCACGTTGTCGCAATCCCTGACGCTGCGCTACGACAAGGTGCTGTTCATCCTCGATCCGACCGAGATTTCCACGCCTTTGGCAGGTAAGAAGGTGATTGTCTGCGACTATCCGGACGGACGGCTCGAGATCATGCACGAGAGCTATGCCCTGCCCTATAGAACCTTCGATACGTTACGCTCGGTGCATCGTGCCGAGGTCGTCGACAACAAGCGGCTGGACGACATGTTGTCGATCGTCGCCGAGATGCAGACCGGCAGAGAACAGCAGCGCAGCAAGGGCGGACCACGGCGCACCGGGCAGAAAGATCATATGTTCGGTATTCGCGACGGCAGCACGGCGAACGGGTATCAGAAGCGTGGCCGCAAGCCGGGTCGGCGGACGGATTTCATGAACGATCCAGCGGTGATTGCGAAGCGCGAGAAAGCATTATCGAAGCAGCCGGCGGCGGAATAAGACGTTCAATGCACCCCGATGTCGCTTTGTGTATCCGATTCCAGCTGCAGGCAGGCGGACCAAAGTGGCGTCTTGTGGAAGGATCCATCCTGGAAAATCGTGAGCCCTTCTCGTGCCTCGTAGAGCAGGCCGAGCCAGCACAGGCGCCTCAGGACGCCATATTGGACATCGGATTTTCAGTTCCCAGGCTTCCAGGGTCATTTCGGTGTCTGATAGGGGCGCGAAGTCTGGATTGAGGATTTTTACAACATCCAATGGCGTGCAACCTTCTCTGGCCTTGATATTGAGAAGGTTGAGGAACATGCGCCACCAGCGCAATCGCGCCTGAACGTCCTCTGGCCGATCGGTCACGTGGACATACGAATAGAGATAGTCCGTGGCGACCAGATCGAAGAAGGCTTGCGGGTTCAGCAGAAACTCGCGACCTCGTTTGGTTGGCAGCAGAACATTCTTTTTCCGGCGAAGCAATTTTAGATGGCGAGCCATGTCGCGCACGACCCAGAGCGGTGGCATGTCGCTCTCATTGAGCACCTTGTGCATGCTGTAGAGATCTTTGGCTGTGAAGTCGGGCCAGAGGAAGTTCACAGCCGCCCAATGCACGAACTTGCGGTTCATGGCGCCGGTTGCCGTCAATCCTATACCACCTTCGCCGTCAGCATAGGCAACGGACAGAAGCATGCCGCGAACAAGTGGTGACAGCGCGGCAACATCGACATCACCCTGCAGCTTGATTTCCGGAAGCATCGTTCAGCTTTGATCCCTACCCGCTCAATTCAGATGAAAGCGAGTATCAGCCGACGACTGAACAATTGCTACTGAGAAAGCTAAAGCCGAAGGGGTGCCCCTCACCCGCCCCCGCTCCTCCCTTGCAACCCGGCCCAGCCGGTCGGATCGGGGGCTGATCCGGGGAGCAAGTGTCGCATTTCTATATGGCCACCGCCGTCGCATCCCTATTCAGCTTTGACAAAATGTGTAGCCGGTTACATTCTATTTCCAAGTGCGACATGCCAATGTTTTCAATGGTTTAACTTTGGTGATTTTGGCATGTCCCGATGCTATACGCAGCTTGCTCTCGCCGACCGACGACGCCTACATCAGCTGGTGGCGGCAAAAGTTCCCATCAACGAAATGGCCCGTCAGCTTGGCCGCCATCGTTCGACGATTTACCGCGAGATAAAGCGCAACACGTTTCGCGATCGTGAACTGCCGGACTACGACGGCTACTACAGCACGGTAGCTCACGATATCTCCAAGGACCGGCGAAGCCGGCTGAGAAAGCTGCGGCGGCACCCGAATTTACGCACGGAGATCATCACCCAGTTGGAGGCACGCTGGTCTCCGGAGCAGATTGCCGGGCGCCTGTTGTTGGAGGGGCGCAGCCTCGTCCGCGTCTCGCGTCCTCAATCAAAGTCGGACCAGCGCCGCGCGTGCCACTCACGCAGTGACGATGTTGAACCAGAACGGAAACTCGTCGAGCATTCCCGCAAACTCGCTCAGCTTCTGACGATCGCCGTCGACCTTGGCGGCGCCCGACTGGATAGCCTTCTCCACGGTCAGATTTCCGAGCTGGATGTCGTCGAGGGTGGCCTTCGACAGGGACAACGTTGCCTCAGGCGAGCCGGCCTTGGTGGAATAGTTCAGGACGCCGTTCTCGATCGTGACGGTGAACTTCTTGCCCAGATCGGCGAAGTCGAAGGCGACCTGTAGCTTCTTTCCCGCCGCCTTCTCCGCGTTCAGCTTCACGGCGAGATAGTCGAAGAGCAGCTCCGGAGGCATCGCCCGTACCGTGTCCGGCCCCGCGGTATTGATGCTGCCGACAGTCGGGACCCCGTGCCGTAGCTCTAGAGCACCCTGAAGATAGATAGAACGCCACGGCCCAGATTCCGCCTGATACCCCATCTGCTCGTAGGCGTCGGCCAGAAGTTCCTTGGCGGCCTGGTTGCCCGCGTCCGCGAAGACGACATGCTTCAACGCTTCGGCGACCCAGCGGTACTCGCCACTGTCGAAGTCCGCCTTCGCCTTCTCCAGCACGGCTGCCGGGCCGCCCATGTAGTCGAGATACTTCTTAGCCTTCTCCTCCGGCGGCAGTTCGTCGAGCGTCGACGGATTGCCGTCGTAGAAGCCCATGTAGAACTGGTAGATGGCGCGCGTATTGTGCTTGAGGCTGCCGTAGTAGCCGCGGTTGAACCACGCCCGGTCGAGTTCGGGCGGGAGCTCGATCATGTTGGATATCTCGACCCCCGTATATCCCTTGTTCATCAGGTTGACCGTCTGGTCGTGCATGTACTTGTAGAGGTCGCGCTGCTTCTTCCAGTATTCAACGACCTTCTGCGTCTCCCACATCGGCCAGTGATGAGCCTGGAACTTGAAGTCGGTCTTGTCGCCGTAAAGCTGGATGGTCTCGTCGAGGAACTTCGCCCACTTCGAGGCGTCCCTCACCTGCGCGCCGCGAAGGGTCAGGATGTTGTGCATCGTGTTAGTCGTGTTCTCAGCCATCCACATCCCACGGAACTGCGGGAGATAGGTGTTCATTTCCGCGGGCGCCTCCGTTCCGGGCGTCACCTGGAAGACCATCGTCACCCCGTCGATGACGATTTCCTCGCCCGTCTTCTTGACTTCGCGTGTGGGCAGGATCAGTCCCGAATTGCCATGCGCGATCGTCTGACCGAGACCTGCGTTCACGCCGCCCATCGGGTCACGTGCCAGCAGTGGACCGTACATGTAGATGCCACGGCGGCCCATCGCGTTTCCCGCGATGACGAACTCGCTGATCGCATGTTCGGTAAAATGTTCCGGGGCGATGATCTGGACCTTGCCGGTCACGACGTCCTTCTCGTCTACGAGCGCCCGAACGCCGCCGTAGTGGTCGCCATGCGAATGGCTATATACGACGGCCAGCACAGGCCGCTTACCGAGTTTGTCGCTTACCAGTTCGTAGGCCGCCTTCGTGCTCTCCAACGCGCTTCCCGCGTCGAGAACGATCCAGCCCGTGTCTCCCTGAACGAAGGTCACGTTGGCGAGGTCGTAGCCGCGGACCTGGAAGATGCGGTCGTGGACCTTGAAGAGGCCGTACTGCATGTTGAGCTGAGCGTTCCGCCACAGGCTCGGGTTGACGGTGTCGGGAGCCGGCTTGTCGACGTCGATGAACTTCTTATACTGCTCGAGATCCCAGACGACGCCGCCCTCGTCGTCCTTGATGGTCAGTACGTCGGGCTTGGCAATGAGCCCCCTCGTCGCGTTTTCGAAGTCCTCGCGGTCGTCGAAGTTCAACATTTTCCGGAGCGCTTCGTTCGCTGCCTTAGTCGCTTCCGTCGCGGGCTTAGGTTGGATGCCCGTCGTCGCAGGTTCCTGCGCCGCGGCAGGAGGGCCCGCTACCGCCGATCCCAGTCCAAGAAGGGCTAGAGCCGACGTGGCACGCAAGACGCTACGACGATCAAGTTCGAATTCGGACATTTCAAATGCTCCCTTCTGGAATACGTTGAAGTGAAGAAGTCATTGCCGCGGACAGTCACGGAGCCGGATGGGCTTCTGGGAAATTCCATCGCCCGTCGAGTATCTCCGGCTTCGGGCGGTAAAGCCGGACCATGTAGTTCCAGCCGTCCATGATCGGCAGGCAGTTGGACGTCTTTCCGTCGCATCCGCCGAAACGGATGGTGACGGCGCCGTCGCCGTCCCTGCTGGCCGTGAGGTTGTTGAGCGTGTAGGCGTCGTGCGGGTTCTTCTGGTAGTAGCCGTCACGGTTGTAGAGGCTGACGGACCAAAAACCGTCCACCGGCACGTCCTTGACCTTGAGAACATAGTTCGTATTGCCGTCGTTTCGGGGTGGCACGACGTTCAGGTAGATGGCGTCGCGAGCGGGATTCGCGCCCCATGCTGACGCCGCGCCGACGAGATAGTGGACGGGATCCACCTCCTCCTTGGTGCCGAATGCGCGTCGTGTATCGGAAACGGTCGCGGCAAGAACCAGAAGCGCTTCCCGTATCCTCTTCTGACTCTCCTTGTCCCAGTTGGGCACCTCGAACTTCCCCGGTCCACCCGGCTGAGAGACCGTCAGGGCGTCCTGGAGGGCGTGCACACGTTCGAGATCCTTCGGGTCAGTTGGATCGACCAGTGTCCGGACCCCTGCCATCGCGTATCGCGTCCCGATCCTGCTCTTGTCGAGAACGTGTTCTCCAGGGCCGTATTCCGTCCAGGTGTACTGGTCCTCGGTGATAACCTGCAGTGACATGAAGCGGCTTCCCGCGTCAGGGAGCGTAATCGTCACGGGACCAGCGTCGAGATCGAACACCCTAGTCGAGTAGAGGGTGTCGCGGTTGCCGCGAATGACCGCCTGATGGTCGATCGGGAGAAGCTCCCTGATGTGGTTCCATGCACCAAAGCCGCCGTCGGCGACCGAGTGGCCGAAATAGAGATCGCTCTCGGCCCGCACGAAGTTATCGATGGTGACAGGCTCAATCTTGTCGTAAGCTGCATTGGCAGGCGAATTGGTCACAGCCAGCGCGTAAACGGCCAGTGCAAGGAGGGGCAAATTCTTCATATCCAGCACTCCTATCTTTCGGCTACCTTGTCGACGTCGGCTAGCTTCCAAGTCTTGTCAAAGAAGGCCTTTGTCGGTCCGTAGACCCGCAGCATCAGCTCGAATCCGCGGTTCGGATCGGTAGGAATCCAGTTGGATAGCTGGCCCTCCGGAGGTTTGGGCCCAATGATGACGTCCACGGAGCCGTCGGCGTTCGCCCTGAGGTCGTTCGCGTTCGATGCCCGGCTGGATCGCTCCGCCCCCTTGATGAGCGCGTGGGTCTCGCGGTCGTAGGCGGTAACGGACCAATAGAGCTCCACGGGAGCATTGGGTGGAATGGTAAGCCGGTAGGTAGCGCCGCCTTGGAGCGGCTGGCCGTCCTTGTCCTTGATGGTCATCAGGTAGAACTGCCCGGCCCCAAGGTGCTTCGCACTGAAATATCCCAACGAATACATGACCCCGCGAGCTGTGACCGGATAGCTTTCCGGTGACGCGAAGTTGGTTGACATGCCTTCGATCACATCCGTCGAAACGGGCAGTCCCCATCCCGTCCCCTCGTAGAAGGGCACGAACGCGGCTTCATACTTCGAGTCGATCCAGTCGCGCGCTTCACCCGCGGCCCGGTCGAGCAACGCGCGCCGTTGGTCATCGAGCTGGAAAGACTGGCCTTTAGCGATGCCGATCGATCGCAGCATGTCGATCATGACCCTGTCCCTTTCTAGCCACGGCTCCCGCTGCACCACGCGGTCCAGGGCTTGGAAGAAACCGGCGTCGTAGCGGATGGTAGAGTCGTAGAGCTTGTCTGCAGCGTCTACGAATGTGGTGCTGGGGTTCTGGCCCGCCTCGGACAGTGGATAGAGCTTGACGTTCCTGCCGTATGCGACAGCTCTGGTCACGTCCGCATCTTTGTGACTTTTCAAGTTCGAGCGCAGAAGCGCGAAACCGGAGTAGGTTGACGGGCGGAGCGGAATGAATCCGTCCGGCACGGCCTCTACGTATCCCGGTGGCAGGATTAGGTAACTGCCTCCCTTGCCCTTGTCGGCGCCCGCCGGACCTACGTCTTCCACAGCGGTCTGCCAGGCGTCGTCTATGCTGCCCGTGATTGTTCCATCGCCTGCTGGAGGAATTTCAAGAACGACCGGACCGACATCCTTCGTGTTGTAGAACGGCATGAGGTAGATCGTGTCGGGATTGGGAGTGAGCGTCTGGTTCTTCCAGGTGAGGGGTTTCGACCAGTAGATAATCTGGTTCCAGTCGCCCCCGGCCTCGACGGCCGCCAAATACATCAGTTCAAAGTTGACTGCTGGCATGCCCCAAACTAGGGCCTCGACGGCGCGGTTCTCCATCTGCCGCCTCTCCAAACCGCCGATGGCCCGGCCCTCGTGGGGCAGGAACAGCACTGCACTGCAGGTCAGAGCCAAGACAAACGATCTCATCGCATTCTCCCGTATTTTTGCCGGAAGATGTGCCCGAGGTGGCGCTGCGGTAAGTACGTTACGGTAACGCCGCAGATCTGCGGGTGGTCGTTACGGTTACGAGGTGGAATGTCCCCAGCCCTTCCCTAAGGTGGGAACCCGATGGAGACCCACATGCGCAAGACGCTCGCCGTCCCACTCGTCCTGCTAGTCGCCTCCTGCGGACATCCGATGGGGGTCATGCAGCCTGTTGCTGTCGGACCGGGTTCGCCCAAGACAACGAAGGTGGACATGCTGGTCGCGACGACGCGCCAGCCTTCGGGCGATTCGTCCACGCTCTTCAACGGGGAGCGGAGTCCCCGCCCCCACTTTACCGACGTCGCGGTCTCCATTCCGGAGCACCGCGCACCTGGAACGGTCCAATGGCCGAAGCGGCTACCGCCGGACCTACGAACCGACTTCGCCGTCACGCGGGTTCGACCGGTGACCACCATGCAGGAAGGACGACTGTGGTTCCGCCAGCACGTCCAGGCGGGTCATGCGCTTGTCTTCGTTCACGGCTTCAACAACCGCTACGAAGACTCCGTCTTCAGGCTGGCGCAGATCGTCCACGATAGCGGCATGAGGGCGACGCCCATCCTGTTCACGTGGCCGTCGCGGGCGCAACTGACCGCGTACGAATACGACAAGGAGAGCACCAACTACTCCCGAACGGCGCTAGAGCAGTCGCTGCGTGTGCTGTCACAGGACCCGGCGGTGAAAGACATCACGGTCCTCGCGCACTCAATGGGGACATGGCTGGCGATGGAGTCGCTGCGTCAGATGGGCATCCGGGACGGGCACGTGAATGCCAAGATCCACAACGTAATCCTGGCCTCGCCCGACATCGACATTCAGGTCTTTGCCAAGCAGTACGTTGAGATGGGCTCGCCGAAGCCGAAGTTCACGATCTTCGTCTCCCAGGACGATCGGGCGCTCGCCGCATCCAGCTTCATCACCGGCAACGTCTCCCGCCTCGGATCGATCGATCCGTCTAAGGAACCGTACCGGTCGAAGCTAGAGGCGGCGGGCGTCACCGCCATCGACCTTACGAAGGTCAAGACGGAGGACGGACTCCATCATGGCAAATTCGCGGAAAGCCCGGAGATCGTCCAGCTCATCGGCCAGCGGCTGATGACGGGGCAGCCTCTGACCGACACCAACATCACGCTCGGCGAAGGCGTGGCGGCCGTGGTCGGGGGTACCGTCCGCACCGTCGGTACCGTCGCAGGCACGGCGGTGGCCGCACCCTTGACGGTGGTGGAGCAGCCTGGCCGTTCGAACGCGGAAACAGACGTGACGCCGACGCTCGTAGAGGACCCGAAGTCGAAGCCGCTGATGAACTAGAGCGGAAGCACGATCTCGCATTAACGAGAAGCACGCATGACCATGACGGAAGGAAGGGTTGACTGGATTACGGCCGTGGTCGTCGGCCTCCTCGTTGGTTGGATGGCGGAGCGCTTCATGCACACCGACGTCCATCCTGTCGTGAACGTGGCTACCTCGGTCGCGGACGCTCTGATGATGAACGTCCTCCTCGATTGGATCGGTTTTCCCTATGGGCGGCCTGTTCGGCTACGGAAGCAAGGGCTTCGTCGGCTCCTGCATACTTCTCGCCCGCTGCTCGTGCTGCGCAAGCGGCGGGAGGCAAGAAGGGAACGGAGCTGCGATTAGGCGCCGCCGAGGAGGGGCAGGCTCGGAAAGCCACCCACCTCCCCCGTTGTCAGAAGTGGAACACCAGCCCCACGATCGGCCCGTGCTCGACGATGTCGCTGGTGAGGCCGCCGCTGGAATAGTTCACGCCCAGCGCGCGGTAGCCGGCGATAGCCGATATGGAGTCCTTCCACTTGTAGCCGACGCCCGCCATAACGTCCCAGTCGATGTCCGCGCCGCCCGCGCCCACGAGGCCCCAGCCTGTCAGGTACCAGGTGGGTGTCAGCGAATAGACCCCCCTGAAGCCGACGATTCCGTCCACCCATGTCGCCTCGTCGCGTCCCGAGACGCCGTCGAGCGCCCCGCCGTGGAAGCCGATCGTCGTCTCCGTCCACCAGAGCTTCGCACCGCCGACGGCGTCGAGGCGGCCCTGCTCGTTCTCGAGAATGGTGTAGCCGACGCCCACCATGGCGGTGAAGGTCTCCTGCTTCAGGCTGATAGAATCGGCAACGATCCCCCGCGGCGTCGCGTCGCTGCTCGTCACGCGGGCGTACGAGATGTCCGTCAGGATGCTGAGGTCGCCGTAGCGGGCCTCGCCTGCGCCCATGAAGCCGAAGTCGACGTCCTTGAGGATATCGCCGAAGCTCTCGTCGCTGTGGACCTCGGGAAGGCCGAACACGGCGGTATCGCCGGTGATGCCGGCAATCCAGAGGTAGGGAGAGAACGAGAAGGTCCAGTGATCGGGCCTTTCCTCGACCGGTTGCGGAGCGTAGGCGGGGAGGAAGTCGGCCGCGCCTGCAGGAGCGGCGGCGGCAAGCAGGACGGCAAGAACGGTAAGGTGTCGCTTCATCGATAGTCTCCCCTGAGGTTCTCCGGAGATGAAACATCGGCCTGCGGGAGCGTTGAAGTACGTTACTGTAACGAAGAGCTACAGCGACGCCATGGTATCCCCGCCCAGTCTTCCTCCTGCGGCTCGCACGCCTTCCACCACAGCCCTTGCGAGGCTCCTTTCCATCCTGCGAGCGCTGAGGTTAGCGAGAAGGTTTTCTTCGAAATCCGGCTCACGCGCGTTGAGAGCGGCCAGACGGCTTCGGCCCTCTTCCGCCGAGAGACGCGCCGTGGCGGCGATCCTCAAAGTCCGGACCAGGATGTCTCCGCAGTTGATACCTTCCGCGTAGTCCCGCGCGCGGGCGAAATCACCGCGTCTGTACGAGTCGAGCGCCAGGGTCAGAACCGCAGCGCGGGGCGGGTTAGTCCCCGCGGCCGCCCGACGGGCCATCGCGGCGCCCTCTTCCCATCGTCCGGCATAGGTCAGGAAGAGCGCCACCTTCGCAGCGAGTTCCTCGTTGTCGGGGTTCGTGGCGATGGCGCGCCGCCCGGACTCGAGCGCCGCCTCGATCTGCCCGGCGGCAAATCGTGCGAACATCAGCGCGAGCGCGGCCCGGTTGGAACCCGGAGCCGCCACGGCCGCGGCGTTAGCCAGCGCCAGGGCCTCGTCCACCGGCTCGGTGTCGCTTGCGTCGTGCCGCGCAACCACCAGGAACCGCGACAGGGTCGCCTTGGCGTCGGCGTCGGAGGGATCTGCCGCAACCGTCGCCTTCAGGCACTTACCAAGTCTATCGAGATTCTCAAACATGCCTTCGTCCATCGCGGCTTCGGCCTGGAGGACGCAAGGGTTTCCGAGCGTCCCCGCGCGCGCCGTCTCGATCCGGCTGATGACGCCTCGGGTGGAGGCCAGTTGCCTGGCCACGACCGGAACGAGAACCTCCCGGATCGAGCCTACGTCCATTCCGTCTTCGGGGGCGGATTCCACTCCGGCCGTGAGAATTTCGGCGCTGCGCGCATCGGTGACCTGCCACCAAACGCTTCGACTGCGGCCGTCCATGATGTACTTCAGATCGACACGATACTTCCATCTCGGCCCCTCGCCATCCGGTTCCAACGGCTTCTGGCGAGAATCCAAGACACGGAGAGTTTCGAACCTGGACAGTGCGACTAGCAGGTAGTCCGACGCTCGGGACGCCTCTGCCGCGGTGGCGGGATCGTCCGAGGTCATGTTGATAAGAACGCCCGGCTTGTCTACGAGCGTAGCGGGCGCGGTTTGTAAAACGCCGGGGCTAACAACGACCGCACCCAATGCCGCAACCGCGGATGCTGCGGCTACAAGCGGAAGCAGGATCGGTCGCCGGCGCGTTGCTGCGGGCGGTAGAGGCTGCTCGGACGGCGCCACCGGCCCAGACGTAGCCGGTTCCGGGAACGGAAGCTCCGTTTCCTGGATGTTCGGAAGAGGTTTAGGCCCACCTGGAATACGTGAAAACCGCGGGACATAGCGTCCTTTGGGAACCTCGATCCTGAGGCCGCCGGGCGTGCCGTACGCGTCGTAGTACTGGTCAAGACCGCTGCGGAGCCGGTTGGCTTCGATACGGACGATGGGATCATTCTGTCCGTCAAAGCTTTCAGGTCGCCCGAAGACGTCGATAGCGATGACGTAGGCCTTGACCCCGCCACTGCCGTGGTTGAACCGCGCCTCTGCAATATATTTCAGGAACTGCCTGTTACGCTCCGCAACCCTAAGGCGGGGGTCCGCCAGGAGCCTTTCGAGCTCCGCCATGGCCTCGTCCTGCGGTATTTGGTCGAGATCGATATCGCTCTGCCTGCCGTCCATCGCACGTCCCCTCATGATACAACGCGGGCTATCTGAGCATTTCAAGCCGCTGATATACGCCACAATCGGACTAAAGTCGAACGTGTTCCTCTACCACCACACCGCGAGATTGCAGAGTGTCCCTCAGTGGGACGGATTGTCGTGCTCCAGACACAGGCGGATCACGTCGCTCTCGATGTCGTCGCAGATCCGCAGGTACTCCTCGAGCATGGCTGAGCTTGCCTCAGACTGTGACCGGAGCCGTTCGAGCGTGGAGGACGCTTCGTCATAGGCCTCAAAGAGGTTGGCGACTGTCGGCTGTGTGTTATGGACGAGCTGGAGCCTTCCCCTGAGCCGAGGCAGCCTGAGCATCAGCTTGAGCCTGCCCCGCTCCTGCGAGACCCCTGCGTCCACCTGGCCTCTCCTCTTCCCGACGCTGAAGGACAATCGTGCGCCGGCCCCGAAAGGGATGGAAGTAAGATACGGTAACGACTCCTTCCGGACCGGCCCTGAGAAGGCCGTTACGTCCAATGTTACTGTAACGATACTCATCAGGCGGCCGCGGATGTGGCTTCATGTCGTGAAAAAGGAGAACTCGACATGGAGCTTTGGAGGACGACGTCGCTGGCTTTAAGCCTTCTTCTTGCTGAACACGTGGCGGCGCAGGATCACTCAGACGTCAACGCTGCCAACAACCCGCTGACGCCGAAGATCACAATCAACTTTCAGGACTACTTTATCCCGAGCTTCAACGACGCGCCTGGCGACCCGCACGCCAACCAGTTCCTGCTCCGGGGCCTGATCCCCACAGACATGTTCGGCCTGCCCCAGCTTTTCCGCTTCACGCTCCCGATAGCCACCTCCCCGGACGTACCCGACGGCTACGTGACCGGGCTTGGTGACCTCACCTTAATCGACCTGTTCGTCCTGCCGAAGCAGGGAGAGATCACCTTCGCCGCTGGGCCGGTGCTGGTGCTGCCAACGGCGACCGACAGCTCGCTTGGGTCCGGGAAGTGGCAGATCGGAGCGTCCGGCGCGGTCGTCGCTCCACAGAGCTGGGGGCTGCTCGGCGGCTTCGTCACATACCAAACCTCCTTCGCAGGCTCCGACGACCGCGAAGACGTCAACCTCGCCACCATCCAGCCCATCGTCAACTTCAACCTAATGGACGGATGGTACCTACGCTCGTCGGCGATCTGGAACTTCAACCTGGAGAACGGCAGCAGCTACATCCCCGTCGGCCTCGGGATCGGCAAGGTGATCCCGCTCGAGAAGGGTATTACGATAAACGCGTTCGTCGAGCCCCAGTACACGGTCTGGCACGACGGGCCCGGCGCGCCACGCTGGCAGATCTTCGCCGGCGTGAACTTCCAGTTCCCGATCCGGAAGGCCTCCGAATGAAGTGGCTGCTTGCGCTGGCGCTGTCGTTGGTTTTCGCGGCCCATGTGCAGGCTCAGGACGGCGTCCAGGCATCGGGCATGGCTGCTCCCGCGGGAGAAGCCGGTGCGGGTGTAGCTGCCTGGGAGAGAACCGTCCGCTCCCATATCGACGCCGTCCTGGCCGCCGTACCCCGCATACCCGAGGAACTGGCGTCGACCGCCGCCCGCATACGCGCAGATGCACGATCCCACGGCTATCCTCCGATCCTTCTCGTCTTCGGCGGACTTGCCGCATTCGGGCTCGCGGCCGAACGGATCTACCGGAGCGGCCGTCCGTCCGAACGCGGTGCGGCGTCGGCGCTGCTCCCAATCGCTGTCTTCTCCGGAACCGTCGCCGTCGTCTTCTTCGCCGTAGACTGGCCCCCTCTCGGGCGGGTCGTCCTCCTCTGCTACCTCACCGCCTTCGTCTGCTATAGGATCGTCTCCGCCCTCGTCTCCCTTGCGATCCATCCGCCGTCGGCGACGTGGGCGAGGATGGCGGCGGCGGCTCTCCTTCTCGCCGTCGCGGGTTCGGCGGCGGGCAAGGCCGTAGGGGTGGCCCCGGACGTGGTCGCGGCAGTAACCTACCTCATGTCGCTTGTCGTGCTGGCTCTCGCCGTGGCCACCGCATGGTCGCTCGCGACGCCAGCCCGACCGTTCAAGAACCTCCTGATCATCGGTCTCGTGGCAGCGTGGATGCTGTGGTCTCTGGAGCTTCGGGTCCTGTTCTGGCTGGCGGTCTACGCCCTTCTACTTCCACCGCTGCTGCGGAGCGTGGGGAAGACCGCCGCCGCTCTCCTCCAGGAACACCTCCCGGATCTGAGGACGGTTCTGGTAGTGCGGGGAGCGCGAGCGCTGGTCGTGGTGCTAGCGGCCGCGTGGCTCGCACTGGTCTGGGAAATGAACCCCGACGGCGTCGGTCATCAGAATTCCTGGGTGACGTCCAACTTCTACGGCCTCCTGAAGAGCGTCGTGGTCGTTCTGGGCGCCGACCTTCTCTGGCAGATCGCCAGAAGCTGGATCGACCGAAAACTAGCCGGCCGGGCTTCCCCGACCGATGCGGCCGGGGCGGAACGTGAGGCGCGCCTGCGAACCCTGCTGCCCATCTTCCGCAACGCGCTCGCGGTGGTCGTTCTGGTCATGACGGCGCTCGTGGTCCTTGCCGAACTCGGCGTCCAGATCGGTCCCCTCGTAGCGGGGGCCGGCGTCTTCGGCGTCGCGATCGGCTTCGGCTCGCAGACGCTCGTGAAGGACGTGATCAGCGGCGTCTTCTACATGCTCGACGACGCGTTTCGGGTGGGAGAGTACATCCAGGCGAAGAACTACAAGGGAACCGTCGAAGGTTTCAGCCTCCGCTCGGTAAGGCTGCGCCACCATCGCGGTCCGATCTTCACCGTACCATTCGGCGAACTGGGCGCGGTGGAGAACATGAGCCGCGACTGGGGCGTCGTGAAGTTCCGCATTTCCGTCGGCTACGACACAGATGTCGAGAAGGTGCGCAAGCTCACCAAGAAGATCGGGGCCGGCCTCATGGAAGACCCGGAGCTGGGTCCGCTCTTTATCGAGCCGCTGAAGATGAAGGGGCTGGAGGAGTTCGGCGAGTACGGCCTCGTGCTGAGCTTCGGCATGACGCTGAAGCCGTCCCCGATGCAGTCCTTCGTGCGTCGTCGCGCCAACCTCCTGCTGCGCGAGGCGTTTACTTCGAACGGTATACAATTCGCGACGCCGAGCGTGCAGGTCGGAGGGGCGGAAACGGCCGGCGCGGAGGGGTCCGCGGCAGCAGCGGCGGCAAGGCTCCGGCTAAGGCAAGCGTCGCCGCCCGAGGCATGATGCGCGGCGATTGCGTTCCGATTTCGATGGAAGGATTCAATCATGTGGTTCCCAATCCTCGCCCGCCTCCCTTTCGCGCTAGCGGGCGTCGTCACAGGCTGGTTTGTAGCCGAGGGCACCGTGCGCTACGATATCGTACAGCTCGGCGTCTCGCTCGTGATGCTGGCCGCCTTCCTTGCATGCGGCATCTACGCGCCGGCCATTCTGCGCGCTCTTGGGGTTGTTCGCCGGCGCAGACGTTGACCACGCCCGATGTTACGTCGTCCGTAACTGTAACGTACTTCCGCCTAGGTGACCTACCCGCCAGCCTATCCGCATCCCGAACGATCGGGAGGAAAGGTAGGCGACGCGATGAAGATGAACGCTTCGCGCCTTGTCGTGGCGACGGCGGCCCTGCTGCTGACGGCGTCCGGCCTGATGGCGCAGGAGAAGAGGACGACGGAGCCGCGGATCGAACCGGAGTCCGTCGAGGCCCTGAAGAAGATGGGAGACCACCTCCAGTCGCTGAAGGTCTTCGGCCTGAAGGCGACGACGACCACGGATGTCGTTCTCGACAACGACCAGAAGCTGGAGATCGGCGGCACCGCGACCTACGAGGTCAGACGCCCCGACCGCCTGCGCATCGACCTTGCGACCGACGTCGTTCATGGCGAACTCGTCTACGACGGCAAGACGCTCGTCTACGCGTCGCCCGACCAGAACGTCTACGCGCAGGTTCCCGCGCCGCCCACGATCAAGGAGGCGCTCGAGGAGGCGGCCCAGAAGTACGACCTGTCGTTCCCGCTCGCCGACCTGTTCTCCTGGGGCACGCCGGACGCGCCCATCGACCTGATCAAGGAAGGCTTCTTCGTCGGCCACGCCTTCGTAAACGGCCGGGAGACCGACCACTGGGCGTTCCGCGGCGCGGACCAGGACGCCGAGATCTGGATCGCCACGGAGGGCGGCCCCCTGCCCCTGAAGATATCGCTGGTCGACCGCGAGGATCTGACGCGTCCCCGTATCACATCCGTGCTGGAGTGGACGGAGAACGCCACCATCGCCGACGACGTCTTCGCGTACAAGCCGGCCGAGGGAGCCCAGAAGATCAGGTTTCTGAACGAGGAGGACAGGAAATGAAGGCGCGCCTTCTGTTCACAGCCCTTCTGACAACGGCACTCGTCGTTCCCCAGTTGGCCGAGGCACGCGGCGGCTTCGGCGGCCGGATGCCACGGATGAACTTCGGCGGCGGCGGCATGCATGGAGGCTACCATCCTGGCGGAGGCGGCTTCCGTGGATTCAACACGCCGACGCATTTCGAGCCCCGCTTCCACCCCGCCGTCGCTCCACACCCGGCGCACGGTCCTCGCCCCGCTCCCCGCCCGCCCGGTCCGGATCCTGCTGGAGGCGGGGGACATCATCCTCATCCCCCGACGCCCGGTCCGCATCCGCCCGGTCCCCATCCAGGGCCGCATCCGCCGGGTCCGCATCCACTACCGCCACCGCCTCCTCCTCCGCCACCCGGCCCATACTGGCCCGGATACTGGGGACCGGCGGCCGTGTGGGGAGCCACCGCCACCGCCGTCGCCGTCGGCACCATCATCGCGACGCTGCCCCCAGATTGCACGACGGTCGTGGTCAATGGAGTGTCCTACAGGGACTGTGGCGGCAACTGGTTCGAACCGCGCTACGACGGTCACACCGTGATTTATGTCGCAGTGAGCGACCCAAGGTGAGCAGATTAGCAGGATGAGCGGCCGGGGTCTTCGTCCGGCCGCTCGGTGCGGTACCCGGACAGCGGTGCATGTTGATTTCCAGCAATGAAAGTGTTCTATCTTGGTGCAGTTGGCGAGACGGTCAGGCGCACGTATGTCCAAGCAGTATCATGAGCGATGGGAGAGGCCGGTGACCGTGCAGCTTCCCTCCAATGGGACGCAGGTCGTCGCCTCGGCGCATGAGGCCGCCGAATGCCTGATGGAACTGTGGGCCCCTAAGGACGTCTCCGACGAATACGACGAGGCGTTGCGCGTCTGTCTTGCGGTCTACGAGGGCGAGCTACCGCCCGAGGCTGCGCGCGCGGCCTTCGTAGCCGCGGCAGCGGCCGCCTCGCTCCCGCACGATCAATAAAGCACCGGGACCGGCAGGAGGATCGTGCCATGGACGTCACTCGGCAGGAAGAGCGAGGCTTCCTGACCGGCCGCGTGCTGATATCGGATATCGAACCGTCCGCGTCGCAACGCGTGATCGCCCTGTGGATGTGCATCCTGCTGGTGACGGCATGCATCGCCTCCCTTCCCTTCCGGCACGTGCAGCTTGTACAGTCTCCCCAGTTCGTCCTGGTCCTTGACGCCGTGCTGTTCATCGTCGACCTCGTGACCGCCGCGCTGCTATATGCGCATTTTGCCGTCACAGGCTCCCGCCCCCTTCTTGTCCTGGCAACCGGCTACCTTTTTACCTCCTTCATCATCGTCGCGCATGGCCTGACGTTTCCCGGCGGCTTCACCCCGGATGGCCTTCTGGGAGCGACGGTCCAGAGCAGCAACTACCTGCAGATCTTCTGGCGGGCAGGCCTGCCGGTCGCGGCCGTAGCCTATGCGCTTGCGAGGCGGTTCGATCGCGCCGGAGGTGTCCCAGCGCCGCCCGCGCGATCCATTTTCAGTAGCATCCTGCTAGTTCTCGCCGCCGTCGTGATGCTGACGCTGCTCGTCACTCTGGGAGACCCTCTGCTGCCGAACATCATGGTGGACGCCGGGCGGCGTATCTGGCCGGTCGACGCGCCGATCATCATCCCGCTGGAAATCGCAGCGACCCTGCTCGTCTGGCGAAACGGCCGCTCCGCGCTCGACCTGTGGCTCCTTCTCGTCCTCGTGGCATGGCTTGTCGCCAGCATCCTCGTGAGTTTGACCATCTGGCGCTTCAGCCTCGTCTGGTACGAGAGCCGGGCCGTAGGCCTGCTGGCGGCGTCGCTGGTTCTCGTCGGCCTTCTCGTGGAAACGACCTCGCTTTACGGGCGCCTCGCGCTGCTTGCGATGCAGCGGGAACACGAGCGGCAGTCGCGGCTCCACCATGTCGACGCCGTCCTATCTGTCGCGGCGCACGAGCTCAACCAGCCGCTCTCCGCGATCGCGCTAAACGCAAGCACGGCTAAGAGCGAGATCAGCCGCGACGTGCCCGACCTCGTGCTTCTTCGTGAAATCTTCAACGACGTCTCGGAAGACGCGGCGCGGGCATCGCGGACGCTTTCCGGGCTGAGGCAGACCTTCGGTCGGACGGCGCAGGAGCGTGTGCTCTTCGATCTCAGGCAGGTTGCCGCCGAGACCTTCCGGCTCCTGAATGCAAAGTTTAGCGAGTGGCCGATCACGGCGGAGCTTGCCGTCCCGGACCGGCCTCATGTCGTGTCAGGCAACCCCGCCCAGATCCAACAGGTCCTGGTGAACCTGATCTCGAACGCAGCGGAGTCGATGGCCGCAACGCGAGGAAAGAGGCTCTGGGTCTGGGTTGGGCGGGTGGCCGACGAAGTGGTGGTGCAGGTGCGCGACGAGGGGTCGGGCGTGGATCCTGCGGTGGGAGACGGCGTCTTCGACCCGTTCGTCAGCTCGAAGGGGCGGCAGGGCGGACTGGGTCTGCCGATATGCAGGGCGATCGTCGAAACGCATGGCGGGCGGATCTGGTACGAGTCCGCCGCTGGCGGAGGAGCGATCTTCTCGTTCTCGCTTCCGCTGGCGTCGGGAGCTTCGACATGAGCGGCACGACCGTAGTCTATCTGGTCGACGACGACGCCTCGTTTCTGCGGGCGCTCGAGCGGTTCCTGAGATCGAACGGCTACGACTGCCTCGCCTTCGCGTCGCCGGACGAGTTCCTGCTCGCGCACGAGCCGGATCGGCCCGGCTGCGCGGTAATTGACCTGACAATGCCCGGTATGGACGGGATGCATCTTCAGAGTCTCCTGAAGCAGGTCGGACGTCCGCTGCTGTTCGTGTCCGGGAACGGCGATCTGCCGGTCGGGGTACAGGCAATGAAGCAGGGCGCGATCGACTTCCTGACGAAGCCGGTCGACAAGGAGGCCCTGCTTCTGGCGGTGGACGAAGCGCTGCGTCGTGACCTGGCCGCGAGGACCGACCGGGAGAAGCACGGCGACGCTCTCGCGAAGATCGCCTCGCTCACCCCGCGCGAGCTTCAGGTGTTCGACCTCGTGGTTGCCGGCCGACTGAACAAGCAGATCGCCTACGAGCTCGGCATCTCGGAGAAGACGGTCAAGCTCCACCGTGGGCGGATGATGACCAAGCTCGGCGTCCGCTCAGTCACCGATCTCGTCAGGCTACGGGAACTGCTTCCCTCCTAGTTCGACAGCCACTGGACCAAGGGCCATCTGGTTCGGCAGCGGACGCCCCGCTACCGTCGGCGCACAACACGGAGAACCCGATGCTCATCGCCATCGTCGACGACGACGCTTCCTTCCGCAGCGCCTTCGCACGGGCGCTCGGCGCCTGCAGCATCGACACCGCATCCTTCGCCTCCGGAGAAGAATTCCTGCTCTCGCTCGACGGCGATCGGCCGGACGCCGTCGCTCTCGATCTGAACATGCCGGGAATGGACGGCGTCGCCGTGCTCCGCGGCATGAAGGCCGCGGGAGTAGACGTTCCGGTCGTAGCCATGACCGCGGATGCAGGATCGCACCTGGAGCGCAGGGCGATCATGCAGGGGGCGTTAGCCTGCCTGCACAAGCCCTTCTCCGCCGACGAGGCCTTGACGGTACTCGGGCCAGTTCTCCGGTAAGGTGGACCAAGGTCCAGCTAGGTCGTCGCGTCGGCGCGGTTCAATGTGCGGCAACGCACCGACCGACGGAGACTACAACCGTGGAACAGACCAATGTCACCACCGGCGTTCCGGCCGCGGACGCGATGGCCGAACTGGAACGAATCCTGGGCGACCCCGCCTTCGACGCGACCGAGAAGCAGCGCAGCCTGCTGAGGTATCTTTGCGAAAAGACGTTGGCAGGCTGGGATGAAGCGCGCGTGGCTCTTGGCGCAGCCGTGGAGGTGTTCGGCCGCCCTGCTTCCGCCATCGCCGACGACGACCCGATCGTCAGGATAGAGACTGCCCGCCTGCGCGTGCGTTTGGCGCAGTTCTACGCGCTGAACGGGTGGGAGGGCACGCTTATAGAACTCCCAAGGACTCGGCCACTACCGATATTTACCCCAGGCGAAAGTGCGTCATTGAGCTCTGGCAAGTGTAAGGTCTCCCGGCCGGTCAGGCGTCCAGGACAGGACGCATGAAGCTCCGCTCGTAGCTGATAATGATCCGGTTGCGCCTGTCGAGCTCGTAGGCGGCGACGCACTCCGGATCCACCGCCATCCGCGACCTATAGTCCTCGTAGGCGGCGAGGCTTGGAAAGCTGAAGAGTGCCAGTTCGATGTTGCTGGCCCCCTCGCTCGGCAGGAAGTAGCCGTGGTGTGTTCCGCCCATGCGGTTGACGATCGGAATCCACAGCCGCGCGTACTCCTCGAATTCAGGCACCTTGTGCGGGTCGATGACGTATCTCAGGTAGCAGGTGATCATTTGTTCTCTCATATCTGATGGGGTAGGCCGGCAGAAAGGGCTGCCGGACGTCAGCGAAGTCGCATTTCCCACGTCTCCCAGTTCTTGTCCAACCGTCCTCCACGCGAGGTGTAGAACTTCTTGGCGTCGTGGTTGTCAGGGAGGGCTGTCCAGCGGAGGATGGATGCCCCACGCGCGGACGCGTGCTCGGCAACTCGGTCGAATAGAGACGCGCCGACGCCGCTCCCCCGCGCCGCCTCGACGACGAACAGCTCCTTCAGTACGACGACCGGCCTCATGTCGAAGGGCCATGGGATCTCGTAGTGCACGGCCAACCCGACGAGCGCATCGTCCAGTTGCGCCACGAACGCTCCAAAGCTAGGCCGCTCGCCGAAGCCATGGCGGACAAGATCGTTTTCTGTCACATGCAGGGCGGCCGCATATCCTTCGAACTCTGCGAGCTGGCGCATCAGCGCGAGCGCCTGCGAGACGTCCGACCGCTGAAGCGGTCGGACCGAGATTTCCCTTTTCTGCACCTCAAGCGGCCTCGTCTCCGGCGTCCGTCGAGGAGACGAAGTCGAACCCCCTCGTCTTGCCACCCCGTGATGCCGCCGATCATGATTTTCACCGGACGCCCCAGCCGCGCGAGCTTCAGCGCTGCCTGGTCGGCGCCGTTGCAGTGCGGGCCGGCGCAGTAGACGACGAAGAGGGTCTCCTTCGGCCACTCCGCCATCCGGTCTTCCGTCATTTCGTGATGAGGCAGGTGGACCGCGCCGGGGAGGTGCCGGCACGCGAACGTCTGCGACGAGCCGACTACGTGAAGAAGCACGAAGTCGGCTTCTCCCGACGCCTGGGAGTGGGCGACGTCGGCGCAGTCGGTCTCGACCGAAAGACGTCTGAGAAAGTGTTCGGCCGCGACCTTGGACGAGGCGGCAGGATATTCGGTTACAAGGCTCATCTACGTGTAGACCATACCGACAAGACAGCGACGCTTGCAGATGGCGGAACCGCCATGTATGCGCAAGATCATGCCAAACGCACTCGCCCTTCCCACCGATGCAGAACATCTCGTCGTCGCCCTCGCATACGACGGCCTGTGCACGTTCGAATTCGGGCTTGCTGTCGAAGTGTTCGGACTTCCACGTCCCGAGATGGGCGCTAACTGGTACCGGTTCGCCGTAGCGGGCGTCGAAGGAGGCGAGCTGCGTGCGACGGGAGGCGTGCGTCTCGTCGTCGACGGCGGCATGGAGCTTCTGCAGCAAGCGGACACCATCATCGTGCCGGGGTGGCGCGGAGCCGACGAAGCCGTGCCGCGCACCCTATGCGACGCCCTGGCGACAGCACACCGGCGGGGCGCGCGCGTGCTCTCTATCTGCTCCGGCGTCTTCGTGCTGGCAGCGGCGGGCCTTCTGGACGGCAAGCGTGCCACGACCCACTGGCGGTATACCGACAGGCTGCGAACGAGCCACCCCGGCATAGAGGTCACACCGGACGTTCTCTATGTCGACGAAGGATCTGTTTTGACCTCTGCAGGCAGCGCGGCAGGACTCGACCTGTGCCTGCATCTGATCCGGCGCGACTTCGGTGCGGCCGCGGCGAACATGGTCGCCCGTCGTCTGGTAGTGCCACCTCATCGCGACGGAGGCCAGACCCAGTTCATCGCGCAGGCGGTTCCAGTGCTGTACGAGAGCGATCGTCTTGGGCCGCTCATAGACGACGTGCGGGCTAGTCTCAACAAAGAGCACACGGTCGCCACCCTCGCGAAGCGGGCCGGGATGAGCGAGAGAACCTTTCTCAGACGCTTCGAGGCGGCGACCGGCATGACGCCCGCGAAATGGCTACTGACAGAGCGCCTGTCCCGCGCGAGGGATCTTCTCGAGAACTCCACACTGACGGTGGAACAGGTTGCACAGCAGACCGGTTTCAATTCCACCGCCACGATCAGGCACCACTTCCGAAACCAGCTATTCACGACGCCGGCGTCGTACCGGAAGGCTTTCGCGAGGCAGGCAGGCCGAAGCTAGGCTGGCGCAACCCCTAGCCTGCGGACGCTGCCGCCCCAGATCCTCCGCGCCACGTCAGGAGGATCCTCGATCTTACGATCGCGGCACGCCCCGAGGAGCGAACGGTATATAGCGGCATGCTACACTTCGTTTAGGCGCTCAATGCGGATCTTTGTTTTGCCAGACCGTTAACATCCGCCGCCACCGCGAATCCTTTGCTTCCGATCGAATTTTATCAATCCGCTTACCGGCCCTGAAAGATCCCCTGTCGTTTGGAGGTCCCGAAAGGGGACATCGGACATGGCTGACATCGATCCAAAGGCGCAGGCGCTTTCTGCCGTGATGAGGCGGATCACGGAACAGCAGCAGCAGATGACCAACAAAGTTCTGCAGATGGCGGCCGAGATCGAGAGGCTGACGGACGTCGTCCCGGCCCTGGAGGCAAAGGCCTTCCTCAAGGCCCGATGCAATCTGCCTGCCGCCGAGATGTCCACGTACCTGGGATTCGCGAAGACGTTGAAGGGATCCGAGGATGTCCTGCGAGAGGCGCGAGCGTCGTTTCCCGTCCTGAAGGCGCTCGTTGCCGCCGACGAGGATTCGAGGCGCGAAGTCATCGAGCGGATGCAGATCGGCGCCCGGATCGACACGAAAGACGTCTCCGTTATCATAAGGCGGCTGGCCAGCGCCAGGCTGACGCCGGCGGAGGCCTTGTCAGTTGCAAACAGGAAGGCCGTGGCAGCAGCCGTAGATCGCCGGGCAAAGACGGCGATTGCGTCCTTCGAGGATCGCACCACTGATGACGCCACCGGGAAGTTGCTACATCTGCGCTTTGCCGGATCCGAGAACACATTCGACTACCTGCACGCGACCAAGGCCTATTTGCAGCAATGGGGTAAACCGCTGGCCTTTTATAGCGACAAGCACGGCGTGTTTCGCTCTACGCACGTCTCGGAGAAAGATCGCGCCAGTGGGCTGACGCAGTTTGGACGCGCGCTCTATGAGCTGAACTTCGACATTATCTGCGCCAACACCCCACAGGCTAAGGGCCGGGTTGAAAGGGCTAACCAGACCCTGCAGGATCGATTAGTGAAGGAGCTGCGGCTTCGTGGTATCGACACAATAGACGCTGCCAACGATTATGCGCAGGAATCCATTATCGATTTCAACGCTCGTTTCGGTAAACCACCACGTAATCCGAAAGACATGCACCGTCCCCTCGCCGCCCATGAGAACCTCGACAGTGCCATGTGCCGCAAGGAGGTCCGCACGCTCTCGCAATCCCTGACGTTGCGCTATGACAAGGTGATATTCATTCTCGATCCGACGGAACGGGCAACATCACTGGCGGGTCAAAAAGTCATCGTATGCGATTATCCGGACGGCCGTCTGGAGATCATGCACGAGAGTTTCAACCTGTCCTACAGAACCTTCGACACGGTTCGCTCGGTTCACCGGTCGCCTGTGGTTGAGAACAAACGACTGGACGATATGCTGTCGCTGGTCGCTCAGATGCAGGAAGGCCGCGATTTACAACGGAGCAAACGTGGCCCGCGCCGAACCGGACAGGTCAACAGCATGTTTGAGATCCCGGACGGCAGCCAGAGTAATGGATACCAAAAGCGCGGCCGCAAGCCAGGACGACGGACGGATTTCATGAACGATCCGGAAGTGATTGCGAAACGACAGAAGGCTCTCGCTCGAATGGAGGCGGCCGAATAAGGGCCGCACTTGGCGCAAAGCTCCGTTGACGGCTGAAGAAGCTAAAGCCGAGGGGTGTTCCATCACCCGCCCCCCTCCCTACCCTTGCAACCCGGCCCAGCCGGTCCGGTCGGGGGCTGGCCGTCAGAGCAATAAGGCGGTCAGTGTCGCATTTCTAACGGGCCAGCGGCGTCGCATCTCTAATCGGCTTTGACAGTTATAACGTAACGTTAGCCAGCCGTGGTCTTCATCGCACACTGTTGCCATGTGACATTAACCCAATGTCCCTGCAAATCGCTCTGGCCACCTTTCGCATTCAAAGACCTCGCCGATGAAATCAACAAACACTCGGGTTTTAGTGGGCAGCAAGGTCCGATTTGCATAGTAAATCGAAATCGGACCGGCGTCCGCGTACCATGCAGGTATCAACCGAATGAGTTCCCCGTTCTCCAGATACGGCAATGCGTCCGGTTTCGCGATCATGGCTACGCCAAGCCCCAGAACCGCAGCCGACCGCATTGCTGCCGGATCGTTGACCACGATCCTTTCCTTTAGCGCCGCCGCCTGCTCTTCACCTGCGACGTTCCGCATCTGCCATTGTCGAATTCGACCTGTCCGCAATGAACGCATGACGACCCCGTCCAGATTAGTCAGGCCGGATGGGTCATGAGGCGGAACGCGGTCCTGCATGTATGACGGTGAGGCAACCGCGATGATGTGGGCCGAGGCAAGGGTTTTCGCGATGATGCCCGGTTTCAGCTCAAATCCGCCACCGATCGCCGCGTCGTATCCCTCGGCGATGAGGTCAACCTGCCGATTCTCGAACATCCATTCCGGCCTGATCAAGGGGTATCGGCTCATAAATTCGGGCAGTTTGGGGAGAATATACTCAATTCCGAATGTCGGGCTCATGCTGAGTCTCAGCACGCCTGCCGGTTCGGCCTGTTCGTTGGATGCCTCGGCAATCGCACCTTGAAGGCTCTCCAGGTGACCACGGACCGAATGGAGGAAGCGCTCACCCGCCTCCGTAAGCATAAGACTTCCGTGCTGCGTTGGAAAAGCCGAAGCTTCAGGTTGGATTCGAGGGTGGCGACGTTCCTGCTGACCGCTGCTGGCGTTAAACCCAGCCTGCGTGCGGCGGATGAGAAGCTGCCGAGCTCCGCGCTACGCACGAAGGACTCAAGATTTGCCAGCGTTTCCATGAGTTATCTTTCAATGATCGCTTGAAATTAATAACCGCCAATTGCCTCTAATCAAAGGGAAATAAGAGAGCGATATTCACTCCATCGAAACCAAGCAACGGAGTGATCGCAATGGTCAACATCTCTTTGAAACTGTCCGGCAAGTCTGCTCTCGTAACGGGCGGCTCCCGTTCTATCGGCGCAGCCATCGCAAAGCGCCTCGCGGCCGATGGAGCCGCCGTCGCCATCACCTACAGCGCCTCGCCCGAAAAGGCAGCCGCTGTCGTGAAGGAAATCGAAAACGCAGGCGGTCGTGCCATCGCCATCCATGCCGACTCCGGAAATCCTGAATCAGTGCGGGCTGCCGTGGCAAAGACCGAGGAAACGTTCGGTTCGATCGACATCCTCGTCAACAATGCCGGCATCGCACTTGGCGGTCCGATCGAGGACATCAAGTTCGAAGACTATGAGCGCATGATTGCGGTCAACGTGACTGGTGTATTCGTCGGCACGCAGGAGGTTGCACGTCGTATGAAATCGGGCGGTCGCATCATTCACATCGGCTCGTCTATGGTCCGCTACGCAGCGTTTCCGACAGCCTCTCTCTACACGCTGACGAAGGGAGCTGTCGCCGGCTTCAACCGTAGTCTTGTGCGAGATCTCGGCCCCAAGGGCATCACCGTGAACACCGTGCACCCTGGCCCGACCGACACCGACATGAACCCGGATGGAGGTCCTGTCTCGAAGATCGTCGGCCCCGGCATGGCCATCGGACGCTACGGCAAGGACCATGAGGTCGCCAGCGTCGTGGCCTATCCACGCCGCGCAAATGCCTCGGCTATCGAACGCCGGCGGAAGTCTTCCGAAAGAAACTGCTCGCGCAGATGCGGCATGCCGGTTAGCTTGAAACACCCTGCAAGTCGCGCTTCGGCATGAACTCACACGCCATTTAGTAATGCGACATTTGGGCCGGATAGAAATGCGACACTCTCCTCGCACAACGCTGGTCAATGTCAACGTTGGGAGCAAGGATGCGACGATGCTCAGCCTGACTTCAGTCAGGAACGATCGGAGTTGCCATGCCCTTTTTGATCACCATGTCGCAGAAAGAATTGCATCGCCTCGAAGTCATTCAGAAGATTCATGGTCGGCGCCTGAATGTCGTCCGCGCAACATCGAGCCCATGGGCGACGATCTCATCCACGGCCGCGCGCAAAATCATTTCCCTCGTTCGTTCCGGGTATCTCCGCACGCTGATGGTTTGGTCATTCATGACACAGCCTCACCGCATCACATATTGGCGTAAGCCGGCCCCTCGCCGCCCTGCGGCGGCACCCAGTTGATGTTCTGGTTTGGGTCCTTGATGTCGCTCTTGGAAGGTCGCCGCACCGGAGCGAAGTGAGAGGATAACCAGAGTGAAAGGGTTGGAGCAGGCACGCACGCCACGCGCCCACACGGCCCGGATCAGCGGGATGCTGCCGAAAAACAGACGGGCTTAGGAGCTCTTTTTGTTGATAGGGATATATCCACTGGTGGGTGCGATTAAGGTCGTGGACCCGCGCGGAACATTGACAGTGGCCGGGTGCTTTGGAACTTGCCCCAAGTCCATGTCAGAGCGACACAGGTCAACTGGCTCTACACGCGCCACCCGCGCGTCCATCGGATGGCTTGATGCTCCAGGATGCGGAGAACGGAAGGTAAAGACCAGAGCGGCGAATGGCACCGCCCCTCTGCCACATTGAAGGTCACTGTGCTGATCCTTTCATGAGACGAAGGCATGATGGTGCTGGATACCGCCGCCCTGACCCGCGCAACCAAATCGTTCGGACCTTTGACGCCAACGACCGTTACGGCCGCGAGAGTATCGCCAGGACACTGGGTCGGTTTGGCAGTTGTCGGGTTGCCAGGCCTCGCAGCGGAGCAACCACGGACAATGCTATCCCTTTCCGACGCAGAGCCAAGACCCCGGCGGCTTTGGTCGCCGGGGATTTCTGAGATTGCAAGTGCTCAGCCCCGCAATTGAAGATCGGCATAAACCTCTTCGATCCTCGCGGCCTCCTCATCGGTGAGCGCAGCGAACTCCCTGTCTCTCGCACGCTTTGACAGCCTTCCATCGTTCTGGCGCAGGAACCGAAACAGAAGGTCGAGCAACCGATCCGGCATGTCGATCAAGCTCTGGACCTCTGTCTTGAACGCATCATAGATTCGCAGGAACGAGGTCTCGGCCGGCAAATCGACGTCGATGGTGCGGGCGACGCATTCAAACAGGAACTCCGCCTGCGGCGTCAGGTCGAGATAGCGGTAGAAATCGGCGGTGTCGTTCAAGACCTCGACATTGCCACGATCAGTCGCCTGCCAGCGGATATGCGGCAGAAGACGGCGCGAATAGCTTTCGAGTACGGTCCGATAGGCGTCGATGCGAGCAAGGATGACGGCCGACACCGGAAAGACCAGGCCCGGCGGATTGAAGCCACGCTCGGCAAGGACATGATGGATCAGATAACGATGCAGTCGCCCGTTGCCGTCCTCGAACGGATGGATGTAGACGAAGCCGAAGGCGAGGATGGCGGCGGCGAGGACCGGATCGAGCCGGTGCGCGGCGCCGCGATCGAAGGCGATCAGCCCATCGACCAGTGACGGAAGATCGTCGTGGCGGGCGTCGACATGATCGGGGATCGGCGCGCCGGTCAGGCGGTCGTGTTCACCGATGAAGCCGCCCTCCTCCCGCAGTCCGAGATGGACGAAACGCGCGTCGCCGATGACGATGCGTTGCAACCGTTCGAGCTCGGCGCGGTCGATCGGCCGGCGGCCGGCTTCGCCGATCACCTGTCCCCAACGCTGGATGCGATCCTGTGGTGGATCTTCTCCCTCTATCTGGAAGCTCGAACGCGAATCCTTGAGCAGCAGGAAGGCGGCAGTGCGCGCCAGAAGATCGACCGGCACTTCGGCGACGAGCCGTCGTGCCTTGTCGCCGAGGCCGCGCGCGACGAAGGCCTCGAGTGCGGGCGTGCGAAAGATCAGCGGGCAGAAGGCGGGCGTGCCGGGGAGGTTGTTCTTCACGCGGTGGCGCGTCGAAGTCGTCCCCTCAACCGCCCATTGTTGCTCAGGATCGACGGTCAGGGCGTAGCTGCCCTGGGTCGCATCGGGCAGATCGAGCCGCGTATCGAGCAGCCATTCGTAGAGGAACCAGAGCCTGCGCGCATAGGCGCCGGTCGGCGCTGCGCGGACGATGGCCGCGATCGGCTCCGGGCCGGTTTCGCGGAACAACGCCTTCAGGACTGCAAGATCCAACCCCTCGTAGCGGAGTGCAAATGTAAGGTGGCCGGCGAGATTGTCATCCGGCCGGTGGCGCGGGGTGTAGAGGCTCCAGCCCTCGGTCTGGTAGACCTTGTGACGTGGTCCGATGGCCGACAGGTTGATCGGCACGGGCACGGACAAGCTCCAGGCATCGATCAGGGCGGCATAGCCGACCGGAACGGCGGCTTCCGGCAGCCAGCGCCCGTGAAAAACGCTTGCCTCTCCTGAAAATGACTTCTTCTGCCCCGGCTCCATGAATTTTGATACCTAGCCCTGAAATCGACCTCAGGACAGACATTCTCATGAAATCCGATAACTCACAATGAATTTCGATTCATAATCTTAGATTGGCGTGAAAATCGATTCCAGGCCAAGAATACGGATGGCGCTTACGCGCCACCCATCTCGAAGCGATTGACCGGGATGCCGAGCTTCTTGGCTTTGTCGGCGAGGTTGTCCTGGATACCGGTGCCCGGCCAGACGATGACGCCGATCGGCAGAATGTCGAGCATGGCGTCATTGCGCTTGAAGGGAGCTGCCTTGGCATGCTGCGCCTGCTGCGGCGGTGGCTATTCGGCGATCTGGGCTACCTTGATAGGCTGCTCGACGGCACGCAACAAGGGCACCTGCGACAACCGCGTCAAATCCGGCGCGACCAGCTGGAGACCCCCGCGCTTACGCGCTGCGCACCCGGATGCTCGATCCCAACATCTTCGCCGAGTTCTGCGATGCGTATAGGCAGGAAATGAATCGCCTGCGTACGGACGCGCGCCAACATCAATGCTGCCGAGGCCGAGGTCGAGCGGATCGATCGCGAGGAGCAGCGCCTGATGAATCTCTATCTGGAGGAGGCGATCACGCTCGATGCCGTGACGGAACGCGGCAGCCAGCTGAAGACACGTAAGGCTGAACTCAAGGATTTCCTGGCGCCACTCCCGCTTCCCACAGAACATTCCGTGAGATGTCGAAAATCTAATCTAACTAGTTGGTTACTTCATGTCAATTTTGTCCCGGAAGTTGACTTGTGATGCCAGATCGCGTCGCCGACGATATCGGATGCGCCGGAGTCCAGTTCCTCAATTGACGAAAATCCTGTTGCTTGCCTCTATGTCTGCTGCTGATCCGACTACATTGCGAGCCTCACTTATAATCAGGAAGATATTGGCTTTGCAACGCAACGCCGTTTTGGCACAGTTTGACGGGTGGTAGCGACCGGCAGCATGGACGGTTTGGGATCTTTTCAGGATCGCTGCTGAGGCTTGTCGGGCAGAGCTTCCGATAAGACATGATGGGCTGGTCAAAGGTGTACCGTTACTTCTGAAGGCGCTGGGGCGATCGGCACGCCAAGAGCGATGCCAGCGTTGCTGGCTAGGATTTGGATGGGGCCGGGCGTTTCTTCGATCGTAGCGACTCCGACGTGGCCGGGGGGCGGATCGCCCAATCAGCGAATGGCAATGGCGCGGGCACCGGTCGGTCAGTACAGCCTTGCTGGCGCATCGCCGGAACCGACGCGCTGAAAGCGAGTTTGACCGGGAGTATAATCGGCAAGCCTAATGTTATATCTCACCGCAATACTCATCCCGCGAACCACTAGAGACAGCCGCATCGTTCCAACGAAAAGGTTCGGTGGCATAGCCGTTCATGGCCTAGGCTAAAAGCCGAGGAAGAACGGCATGAAGCTGAAGCAGACGGAGGCCATGGTTGACGAACTCGATCGCGGCGGATGGGCGCAGTATCGCGAAAGTCGTGCCACGCTGCTCTACCATGAGGAAATCGTCATGCGCACAATATCCTTCGAACGACCGTACCACCAGCGGAGGCAAATATGATCATCGGATATCACGCGTCTCACGAGCAATTCGCACCCCATGAGTTGCTGTCCTTCATCAAGCTGGCAGAGCAAGCTGGCTTCAATGCCGTCATGACCTCCGATCACATTAACCCGTGGAGTGGGCGACAGGGGAACTCGGGAAACAACTGGGCGTGGCTGGGGGCTGCCATGGCCGTCACGACCTTGCCCTTTGGCAGCCTCGCCATTCCTGGTGGTTTGCGCTATCACCCGGTTACTCTTGCGCATCTGATTGCCACCCTCTCGGAAATGTTTCCAGACCGGCTACGCTGGGTCGCCGTCGGAAGCGGTGAAGCCTTGAATGAACATGTCGTGGGAAAAGGCTGGCCGGACAAACATGAACGCAATCTGCGTCTGCAGGCCGGCGCCGACATCATGCGAAGGCTGCTCAGGGGAGAGACGGTGTCCCGCGTCCTGCCATGGTTTTCAGCTGACGACGCAAGGCTTTGGTCGCTTCCAGTGCGGCCTCCCGCTCTCTTCGGCGCCGCACTCTCCGCGCAGACAGCTGCTTGGATGGGTGACTGGACAGACGGTCTGCTGACGGTTCGCAAGCCCCAGGAGGAGCTGGTCCACGTCTTCGACCAGTATAGGTCAAGGGGCGGCTCGGACAAACCGCTCGCACTCCAGTTGCAGCTAAGCTGGGGAGCCACAAGGGACGAAGCCCGTATCGCCGCCTGGGATCAATGGCGAACGGCAGCAGCGCCAGCGGACCGTCTGGCAAACCTTGCAAGCCCGGCTGCTTTCGACAGCGCGACGCGCGAAATTCTCCCGGAGGAGATGGACCGGTTTGTTCCTCTGGTCACAGAAGCTGGTGACGTCCTTCGGCTCATCGACGAGTGTCGTTCATGCGGCGTCGGAGAACTCTACATTCACAACGTCTCCCGCGACCAGGCGGGCTTTATTCGATTCATGGGGCGCGAGGTATTGCCAGCAGTCGCCGCGACGTCACCAACGTGACGCCTCGATGCACCGAACTTGACTGATTGAAAGGATATTTTGCTCATGGACAGCGGTCTTCTGGTTGGCTATCTCGCCTCGATATGCTCCGTGACGAGCTTCATTCCCCAAGTCTGGAAGGCGGTGAGGTCCGGGGACACTGCGGCGATTTCGGCGCCTATGTACATATTGACCGTAACCGGATTTGCGCTTTGGGCAGCGTTCGGCTTCCTCCGCGGCGAATGGCCAATCATTTTAACGAACTCGATCTGCTTCTGCCTGTCGGGGATCGTCCTGTTCCTGAAGCTCCGGGAGTGTCGCCGGCCGGAATAAGCACGTCACGTCGTTCAGAAAGTGACGTGGCGGAAACCAGATCGCATTTTTTTGGCCGTCAAAGCGGGCTATATCCGCTCGGACTTGCTTTCGCCGGTCCGCGAACGTCCCGCGATTACCAGGGCCACGGCGCTGCAAATCGCTCCGGACAGGAGATAAAGGCCGATAAAGGCTATCCCGAAGCGCGTCGCAAGGTAGAAAGCTGCTGCCGGCGCAAAGCCGGCGCCGATCAGCCAGGCGAGATCGGAGGTCAGGGCAGAGCCGGTGTAACGCAGCCTCGTGCTAAAATTGTCAGCAATAGAGCCCGATGCTTGCCCGAAGAAAAATCCCATCAGAGCAAAAGCGGAAAGCAGGAAGGAATACTGACCGGTTCGTCCGACGTCGATGAGAAACGGTGCGGAAAGACTGAAAAGCGCGGTCAAGATTGCGCACAGCATCAGGTGCCCGCGCCGTCCAATCCGGTCCGCGACGTAGCCGGAGGCGACGATTGCAACCGTACAGAAGGCTGCACCGACGACCTGCATCGCCAGCATCTCACCCGTCTGCTCGCCTCTAACGAGAGCGATCCAAGCGAGGGGAAATATGGTGACAAGGTGAAAAAGAGCGAAGCTGCCGAGCGGCACGAAGGCGCCAAGCAGGACATGTTTCTTATGCCGACCCAGAACCGCGCCCACTGGCTGTGCGGTCAATTCTTTCTGCCGCAACAACTCCCCAAATTCCCGTGTAGCGACCAACCTGAGGCGGGCGAAGAGCGCCACAACGTTGATGGCGAAGGCTACAAAAAACGGGTAGCGCCATCCCCAGCTGACGAAGTCTTCATGCGGTAGCGTCGTGTAAAAGTAGCCGAACAGAACACTCGCGAGCGCGAAACCGAGCGGCGCACCAAGTTGCGGCACCATCGCGTAGCGGCCGCGAACCTCCGGTGCAGCGTTGAGAGCCAGAAGGGACGCAAGACCATCCCAGGCGCCGCCCCACGCAAAACCCTGACCGAGGCGGAAGAGCATGAGCAGCGCAAGCGAGGAGGTTCCTGCAGTCTCGTACGAAGGGAGAAAAGCAAGCGCGATGGTTGATCCGCCGAGAAGAAACAGCGCCACCGTCAGTTTCACGCCGCGCCCGTAGCGCCTGTCGACACTCATAAAGACGAGAGAGCCGACTGGCCTCGCTACGAAAGCCAGCGAGAATACGAGGAATGCATAAAGTTGCGCTTTCACCGGATTCGGTTCGAAGGAAAAAACCAGTCGTGGAAAGACGAGGATCGAGGCCAGCCCATATACAAAGAAGTCAAAAAACTCGGCCGTGCGCCCAATAATCACGCCAATCGCGATATTATCGGGAGACAAAGGCTTATCGTCATGGATGTGGCGAGCGTCGCTCTCCAGACCTGACGTGTTGGCGGCACCCGCAAAATCGCTCTCCATCGTCGTCCACGCATCCTCTGTTCTGACGGCGTCTAACCATCTTCAACGCTCCTTGTTCCTGCTGCCGGCACTTTCTCGGGAACCCGACAACGATTATCAGGTTCGGGCCGCGATCGAACGCATTCGTATGCGGGCGTGCCTTTCGAAAGCGGGCGGGACAGCATGACCAGATTTTTCAAGTTTCTCGCGACGATCGCTGTGACGGGTTTCCTTTCAGGCTGCAACCTCGTCGTCATGCAGCCGTCTGGCGATATTGCGCGCCAGCAGCGTGATCTCATTGTTGTCTCGACGCTGCTCATGCTGCTCATCATCCTACCGGTCATCTTCCTGACGCTCTTCTTCGCTTGGAAGTACCGGGAGTCGAACACCGACGCCAGCTACCGTCCGGACTGGCATCATTCCACGCGACTTGAGGTGCTGATCTGGTCGGCACCGCTAGCAATCATAATTGCCCTTGGCGCTGTCACCTGGGCGAGCACCCACCAGCTCGACCCCTACCGTCCGCTTGCGCGGCTTGATGCCGCCCGCCAGCTTCCGCCAAACGAGAAGGTCATGACCGTCCAGGTGGTAGCGCTGGACTGGAAGTGGCTGTTTTTCTATCCGGAGCTTGGAATCGCGACAGTAAATGAACTCGCTGCGCCTGTGGACGTCCCGATCAGTTTCAAACTGACTGCATCCTCCGTTATGAACACCTTTTACGTGCCGGCCCTTGCCGGTATGATCTATACGATGCCGGGCATGCAGACCCGGTTACACGCCGTAATCAATCGCGAAGGCAGCTTCGACGGCTTCTCGGCGAACTATAGCGGCGACGGCTTCTCGCGCATGCGCTTCACCTTTCTCGGTATGCGGCGCGATGGTTTCGATGCCTGGGTCGAAAAGGTGCGACAGCAAGGAAAGTCGCTAGACCGTGCCACCTACCTCGAACTCGAGAGGCCCAGTAAACGCGATCCCGTTCGCTATTTCGGCGTCGTTGAGAAGGGCCTTTACGATCGCATCCTCAATCTGTGCGTTGCAGAGGGCAAGATCTGCATGAACGAAGTCATGCACCGCGACTTGCACGGCCCCGGTGAAGCACCTGCGGTCGACAAATCTCAACTGGAATACGACAACCGTCACAGCTCGTCGGGTCGCCCCGGCGCGACCTTTCCTGCCAGCGGCAAACCGGCGCACAGCCATGACGAAATTCGGCGTGAAGGCCCGTCGGCCACTCATGCTCCGGCCGAGCCGTCCGAACCTGGTAGCGGTCACCGTCAGCCCCAGACTACGTCCCCGCCCACAGAACAAGGTGATTGAACATGTCTGATCTTTCCGGCCTCCTCTTCGGACGGCTCAGTCTGGAGGCGATTCCGTACCACGAGCCGATCCTGCTTGTGACTTTCGCCGCGGTTGCGATCGGCGGCTTGGCGCTCCTTGGGCTCGTCACCTATTTCCGCATGTGGGGTTACCTCTGGAGCGAATGGTTCACCACTATTGACCACAAGAAGATCGGCATCATGTATGTCATCCTCGCCCTGATCATGCTCTTGCGTGGTTTTGCCGACGCGGTGATGATGCGAGCTCAGCAGGCAATTGCGTTCGGCGAAAACGAGGGCTATCTGCCTCCGCATCATTTCGACCAGATATTCACGGCCCATGGCGTTATCATGATCTTTTTCATGGCCATGCCGTTTATCACGGGTCTGATGAACTTTGTCATCCCGCTTCAGATTGGCGCACGTGATGTGGCCTTTCCATTCCTAAACAACCTCTCGTTCTGGATGACAGTCGCTGGCGCGGTCCTCATAATGAGCTCGCTTTTTGTCGGCGAGTTCGCGCGCACCGGCTGGCTTGCCTATCCCCGCTCTCAGGCATCGATTACAGCCCGGGTGTCGGGGTCGATTACTATCTGTGGGCATTGCAGATTGCCGGTGTCGGGACGACGCTTTCGGGCATCAACCTCCTCACGACGATCATAAAAATGCGGGCACCGGGCATGTCTATGATGAAGATGCCGATTTTCACGTGGACCTCGTTCTGCACCAACATCCTAATCATCGCAACATTTCCTATCCTCACCGCCACCCTCGCGCTTTTGACACTTGATCGCTACGCGGGTACCCACTTTTTTACGAACGACCTCGGTGGCAACCCGATGATGTATGTGAACCTCATCTGGATATGGGGCCATCCCGAGGTGTACATTCTTATTCTTCCTGCCTTTGGAATATTTTCAGAAGTCGTATCAACTTTCTGCGGCAAGCGGCTCTTTGGGTACGCTTCCATGGTCTATGCCACGGTTGTCATCACCATCCTGTCCTATCTGGTCTGGCTGCATCACTTCTTCACCATGGGGTCCGGCGCAAGTGTGAATGCTTTTTTCGGTATTACCACCATGATCATCTCCATCCCGACCGGCGCCAAAATCTTCAACTGGCTTTTCACCATTTACCAGGGAAGAATTCGCTTCGAAGTGCCCATGATGTGGACCGTCGGCTTCATGGTTACGTTCGTTATCGGCGGAATGACCGGCGTAATGCTGGCAATTCCCCCCGCCGATTTCGTGTTGCATAATTCTCTTTTCCTCGTCGCGCATTTCCACAATGTGATCATCGGTGGGGTCGTTTTCGGCCTGCTCGCCGGGACTGTCTACTGGTTTCCCAAAGCCTTCGGTTTCCGTCTGGATCCGTTCTGGGGTAAGGTGTCTTTCTGGTGCTGGCTTGTAGGCTTCTATCTCGCCTTCATGCCGCTTTATGTGCTCGGCCTGATGGGCGTAACGCGGCGATTGGCGCAGATCGACGACCCGTCCTTGCAGATTTGGTTTGTGATTGCTGCAGTCGGTGCGGCTGTCATCGCCTGCGGAATCCTATCCTTCATCATCCAGTTGATCGTGAGCTTTATGCGGCGCGAGGAACTGCGGGACACGACGGGGGACCCATGGAACGGGCGAACTTTGGAATGGGCGACGGCATCACCGCCCCCCAGCTACAATTTCGCCTTTACGCCTGTCGTCCATGAACTCGACAGTTGGTATGACATGAAACGTATGGGCGAGTCGTTTCCGGCCGAGGGCTTCCGCGCCATACACATGCCCCGGAACACGGCAACGGGTATTTACATTAGTGGCCTGAGCGTAATCTTCGGATTTGCGACCGTCTGGTACATGTGGTGGCTTTCTGCACTTGCATTCGCCGGCATCCTCATCGTCACCATAGCTCATACCTTCAATTACGACCGTCACTACTACCTTTCACAGGAAGAGGTTGCACAAACCGAGGCCCGCATTCGTGCATGGCTGCATCGAGGTGTATCATGACGAACCGGCCGGATTTCAGGGACAAACGCGCTTACTTCATGATTGAGGACCATCATCCGGAAGACGGAACGTTTCTGGGCTTCTGGGTCTACCTCATGAGCGACAGCCTGATTTTCGCCGTGCTTTTTGCAACGCACGCGGTGCTTGGCCAAAACTACGCGGCGGGCCCGACACCGGCCGAACTTTTCTCGCTTCCCCTTGTGGCCGTCAACACCGGCCTGCTTCTTCTTTCATCTCTCACCTACGGCTACGCCATGATCGCCGCGGTGGAGAAAAACAAGAGGCAGGCCATGCGGTTGTTGGCGCTGACGGGAGTTCTCGGCGCTGCTTTTCTAACCCTCGAACTGTTCGAATTTACCGAGCTGATTGCAGAAGGCGCGGGGCCCAGCCGGAGCGGTTTCCTGTCATCCTTCTTCGCCCTCGTCGGCACCCACGGCCTCCACGTAACCTTCGGCATTATCTGGATCACGGTCCTTATATCGCAGATTAGCAGGCATGGTCTCACCCCGGACAATCATCGGCGGCTGGTCTGCCTTTCTCTATTCTGGCATTTCCTGGACATCATCTGGATCGGCGTTTTCACCTTTGTTTACCTGCTGGGAGTTACCTCATGAGCGCGCCACACAACGAGGCTACGTCGTCTCAGGCCAGCCGAAGAACACATCAGCATGGTTTTCTCCTATCTGCGATCCTAACGGTGGTACCATTTTGGCTTGTCTTGAGTGGAGGACTGGCAAGCAGGGCTCTGACTGCGCTGGTCCTGGTTCTTTTCGCTGTAGTCCAGATTATCGTTCATATGGTCTGTTTTCTGCACATGGATGTTCGCACCGAAAAGGGATGGGTGGCGCTTTCCCTGATATTTACGTTGGTCGTCTTGTTGATCAGCGTCGCGGGTTCGCTCTGGATCATGTATCATCTCAACGCGAACATGATGCAAATGGATCCCGGCGCAGCGCGGAACATGCCGTGACCCAATCCGCTGCCGTCATGTTGCTTGCTTGAGCCGCCACACGAACGCAGCCGGGCGTTTTAGTGGAACAAGTCACTCGTTGCGTTGTTCGGCTGGGAATTCACCGACGCGGGTTCTCGTCGTCACGCCTCCAAGCAGGCACAGAGGAATACATGCCACCGACCACGAAAGAACCGCCTGGCAGCACGGCTGGCTGTGCATCGATATCAGCGACACGATCACAGAGGCGACGCATTGTCATCATCGGCGCTGGCTTTGGCGGTCTCGCCTGCGCCCGAGGGCTTGGCAAAGCGGATGTGGATGTCGTGGTCATTGACCGTCGAAATCATAATCTGTTCCAGCCTTTGCTTTATCAAGTTGCGACTGCGGCATTGTCTCCAGCTGACATTTCGGAACCTGTTCGACGAACGCTTGGTCGTTATCCGAATACAAGAGTCGTAATGGCGCAGGTGACCGGTATAGATACTGTCGGGAAGCGTGTCACAATGGAGGGGACCGCTTCCATTCCATATGACCAGCTAGTGATAGCGACGGGATCCAAATATAATTACTTCGGCAAGGACCACTGGCAGAATGTCGCGCCTGGGCTGAAGACGGTACATGAAGCCCGTCAGATCCGCCACCGACTTCTCCTCGCGTTTGAACAGGCCGAACTCGCCAAAGACGATGGCACCAAACGGGCGCTGCTCACGAGCGTCATCATTGGCGGCGGCCCGACCGGAATGGAAATGGCTGGCGCCATATCGGAGCTGGGCCGGTTCATGGTTGCTCGCGATTTTCGCGATCTTGGTCCGGAACACTTGCGCGTCGTCTTGATCGAGGCAGGTCCCCGCCTACTGGCAGCTTTTCCTGAAACGCTCTCGAACTACGCAAAGGAGCACCTTTCATCTATCGGCGTCGAAGTCAGGACCGGCCAGCGCGTGGCCGACGTCGCCGACGGTTATGTCATTGTCAATGGCGAGCGCCTAGAAACAGGATGTATCGTCTGGGGCGCAGGGGTCAAAGCGTCATCCGCCCATCGGTGGCTTGGACTGGAAAACCCGCCAGGGGGGCGGATACCAGTGGGAGAGCACCTGAATGTAACAGGCTTTGCGCAAATCTACGCCCTAGGGGACACCGCGCTCGCGTTAGGCACGGACGGAAAACCACTCCCCGCGCTGGCACAGGTTGCAAAGCAGCAGGGTGAATATCTTGGACGTCTGCTTTCAAAGTATGCGACTGTGCCGGCAACGGCGCCGCCTTTCCGGTTTCGCAATCGTGGCAACACCGCAGTGATCGGACGACACGCCGCGGTTTTCGATTTCGGACGATGGCAAATGAAGGGGCGGCTCGCCATGGGCGGTCATCCACGTCTATCTGCTGATAAATTTCGAAAAGCGCGTGCTTGTCAGTGTGCAATGGATCTGGCGCTACATCACGCGACAACGGGGAGCGAGACTCATTGATGAAGATAAAGGGCAGTCCGCGGAAAAGATTTCTTCCGCACCTGTGGGCAATTAGTGAACATGCGGTCCCTGGCGGCAGCTGAGGCGGATGTCTTGTCTTCAACCTCAGTGCGACAGAGCGTCAGAGACGATGCCTAGTACCATCGAGAGCTCGAGGATGCCGCCGACCACGAACAGTGCAGAGGTTACGATCTCGGAGTATCGCCGTCTTGGCCTTGGCGGCGGCTCCGCGAAATATCGCGGAAAGGAACTTCTTGGACTGCCTGTCGGCGAGCTGAACAAAATCCGTGGCGCGAAAGTCACCATGATCTTCCAGGAGCCGATGACCTCGCTCGATCCTCTTTACCGGATCGGTGCGCAGATTGCTGAGCCGATCATTCACCACCGCGGTGGCAGTAAAAAGGAGGCGCGCGCACGCGTTCTCGAACTGCTGAGGCTAGTCGGAATTCCGGAGCCCGAGCGGCGTATAGACAGCTATCCTCACGAGCTTTCCGGTGGTCAGCGCCAGCGCGTCATGATCGCCATGGCGCTCGC
>NZ_FNBB01000014.1 GCF_900102105.1 Agrobacterium pusense | reverse complement strand
GCGAGGATAACGGCGATGATACCGCCGGCCGAAGCGCCACCGACGTCGTAACCCAGAAGTGCGGTGCGATAGATCAGGAAGGCAAGGTTGGTGGATGCGTAGCCTGGGCCGCCATTGGTGGTGACGAGGATTTCCGCGTAGACGCCGAGCAGGAAGATTGTCTGGATCAGAATAACGACGGTGATAGCGCGGGAGAGATGTGGCAGCGTCAGATAGATGAAGCGGTTGACAAAGTTGGCGCCATCCATCTCGGCCGCTTCCTTCTGCTCGCCATCGAGCGACTGCAGCGCGGTCAAGAGGATCAGCGTCGCAAAGGGCAACCATTGCCAGGCAACGATGATGATGATGGACAGCAGCGGAAACTGTGCAAACCAGTCCACCGGCTGGAAACCGAAGAAGCGCGACAGATCGGCGAGCACCCCATAGCCGGGATGCATGATCATATTCTTCCACACCAATGCTGCCACCGGCGGCATGACGAAGAAGGGCGAGATGATCATGATGCGCACAATGCCCTGGCCGAAAATGTCGTTGTCAAGCAAAAGCGCAATGGCAATGCCGCCGATGACGGTGATCAAAAGCACCCCGCCGACGATCAGCAGCGTGTTCCAGATCGATTGGAAAAAGGCGGGGTCGGTGTAGAAATACTGATAATTGAACAGGCCGGCGAAGCTGACATTGGCCGGGTTCAGGAGGTTGTAGTTCTGGAACGAGAACCACAGGGTCATTGCCAGAGGCACGATCATCCAGACCAGAAGCAGCAGAACCGAAGGCGCAAGCATCACCCGCGCCAGACCGGTCGTGTTTCGAGTTGCCATTAGTCGTCCTCCCTCACGGATACAGTTATAAGTTTGAGCGGGATTTCAAATGAAAACCGCTCGCACTTCCCCCATTTCGCTCCGGCGGCCTCTGCCGCAGGGGCATCCGGATTTATGATTGCCGTCAGTGGCGGCCTTCGCCCGTCGCCGCGTGATAGGTCGCCAGAACCTGATCCACAGCCGCGATCAAAATCTCTTCCGCGTCCTCGCCCGCAACTGTTGCGAGCGGTAATTCGCCGAGATACTGGCGCAGCAGGGTTTCGGGAATTGTCTTCCCATCCAGCGCCTTATGCAAGGCGGAAACGGCCTGCAACGCTTCCGGCCGCGTCCAGTAATAACGGATGCGGTCGCTGTAACTATAGTGGCGCTGCAATCGCAGCGTGATGTCGTCGCCATGGTAATGGCCCTGCCAGTCGCCCGGCGCGCTCAACATCAGTTTTTCCATGGTCCGTGCCAGCGGTCGGTCGCCATAGGTGCCGACCATTTCGGATGCGATCATATCAAGCGCATAAAGCGCTTCCCGGTAAGCGAAGGTGAGGCCCGGACCAACTTTGAGGATTGGATATCCGTCGCGCACCAGTGCGGCAAGGGCAGGCTCGGTCTGGTAATCGGTGGAATGGGCCTCGAACACCAGCTGCGGTTCGCCGTCCAGAACGGCGCTCAGCGCCTCCGCGGCCTGCGGATCATAAGCGACGACATTGTCGCTGCCGAATTCCACGCCGGGCTGCACGACGAAAGCGATGACCCGTTCGAAGGCTTGCGAAAGACCGTGCTGCGCGAATATCTCGCGGTGAAGGTCGATGGTGTTGCGCGCCGCCTGCGGCTGCGTTGGCGCAACCGTGTCGAGCACATGGTCGGCACCGCCAGGCACCGGCACTTCGGTGCCGAGAATATAAAGCGGTTTGGGCAGGCCGGCATCGGTGGCCGCCTTTTCGGCAACGGCGGCAAGTTTGGCGGCGCGGTTGGCGATGGTGACGTCATCCAGCGCCGCCGGCTCACCGGCACAGCCCATCGATGCATCAAGGTGAATCTTGCGAAAACCCGATGCCACATAGGCTTCGACCATGGCGGCGGCTTTTGTCAGCGCCTCTTCGGCCGGCTCCCTGCGCCAGGGATTGGGACCGAGATGGTCTCCGCCAAAAATCACCAGTTCGCGGGGCAGTCCTTCCTCCTCGGCAATGCTGTTGACGAAGCTGACGAAGTCCCGTGGCGTCATGCCGGTATAACCGCCGAGGTGATTGACCTGATTGCAGGTTGCCTCGATTAGCACCGGTGTCTTGCCGGTGGCGGCGCGGCGGATTGCGGCGCGCAGAACAACGGGATGGGCGGAGCAGACTGAGGTGATGCCGGCGGGCTTGCCGGAGCGGCGCGCGGCGGCGAGATTTTCGAGTATACCGGTCACAGGATTTCCTCCGACAGTTGCGCGGTCAGAAAGGCGTCGAGTTCGGAAAGGCTGGCGGCGCCCTCCATTGGGCCGCGGCGGGTGACATTGTGCGCGCCGGCGGCATTGGCATAGGTGAGTGCCTTTTGCGGATGCATGCCGAGGCGACGGCAGGTGAGATAGGTTGCGCCGAAACAGTCGCCGGCACCGGTCGGGTCGATTTCGCGGACCCGCAAGCCGGGGACGTCGATGCGTCCATGGGCGCGGCTGAAATGGCTTGCGCCATCCGCGCCGCGTTTCAGAACGATTTCGCCGATACCGGACGCAAGCAGCTTTTCAATTGCCGCGTCCTCGTCATCCAGTCCAGAGGCCGCCTGAAGTTCCTCGCCGGAGGGCAGGAGAAGATCGGTAATCTCAAGCAGATCGTCGATCAGCCTGCGGCCGGCATCGCCCTGCGCCAGTTCCTTGCGGATGTTGGGATCGAAGGAGACCGAGCCGCCGCGCGCCTTGACGCTCCTGATGGCTTCGAGAATGATTTCGCCAATGCCGGCAATCGCAAAGGCCGATCCCATGACGTGCACATGGCCCGCTTTTTCGATAAGAGCCTGTGCTTCATCGGTCATATGCGTTTCGCTGGCCGCCGAATGGGCAATGTTGAAAACGAAGTCCCTTGCGCCGTTTTCCCGGTAACGCACGAAGGCGCTGCCTGTCGGCCGGTCGGCTATGGTGGCGATGGCCGAGACATCGACGCCATCGCCGCGCAGCCTTTCGACATTGAGACGGCCGAAATCATCGTCACCCACCGCGGCAATAATGCCGGCGGCTCCGCCGCAGCGCGCCACCTGGTCGATGAAGATGGCCGGTGCGCCGCTCGGAAACGGGCCGATCAGCGCCTGCGGCTCCAGAAAGCCGTCGCCCATCGTCGTCGCCATGATTTCCACTAGGATTTCCCCCGCCGTGATGGTCGGGCCTTTCGTGTGCGACGCCAGTGCGGATGTCTGCCTCATCGTCTCCTCCATATGCATTCGGCTCCCGTCCTTTGCGGATGCAAATTCCGCCGTCCCAAGTGCCTATGGTTTTTGGATATCATTCAAAAATTTACGCGCGTCAATATATTTGATGGTGAAAATTTTGTTGCGTCGCAGCAGGTAAGGCGTTTCTTCAAATAATTTTTTATGAGAGTATTTGTTTTAAAACAGTAGCTTATGCGCGCACGCAACTAGATCTTCATGCCCCAATTTATTTTCGGATGTTGACAATAGAGCGAGTTTCGCGAGATAAAAAATTTACGCATGTATTGTTATGCGTAGACATCCGTAAAGGAGGAGCGGGTATCATGAGCAAATTCATTGGAATTCTGTCGTCGTCTGTGGTTGGGGCCGGGCTTCTGGCCGGGCTGGCGCAGGCGGAAGAGATCAACATCGCCACCGTCAACAATGGCGACATGATCATCATGCAGAAGCTTTCCAGCGCCTGGGAGAAGGAAACAGGCAACAAGATCAACTGGATCGTGCTGGAGGAGAATGTTCTGCGCGAGCGCGTCACGACCGACATCGCCACCAATGGCGGCCAGTTCGACATCATGACCATTGGCGGTTACGAAGCGCCGATCTGGGGCAAGCAGGGCTGGCTGGCGCCCGTCGATGATCTCGGCGACGATTATTACTATGCCGATCTGCTCGACCCGATCAAAAAGGGCCTGACGGTTGACGGCAAGCTTTACGCCGTGCCGTTCTACACCGAAAGCTCGTTCACGCTTTACCGCAAGGATCTGTTCGACGCCGCCGGCCTGAAGATGCCTGACAATCCGACGTACGACCAGATCAAGGATTTTGCCGCCAAGCTGACCGACAAGTCGAAACAGCAATATGGCATATGCCTGCGCGGCAAGCCGGGCTGGGGCGAAAACATGGCCTTCCTCGGCACCATGATCAATACCTATGGCGGCCGCTGGTTCGACATGGACTGGAAACCGCAGCTGACGAGCGAGCCGTGGAAAAAGGCGATTGCGGATTATGTGGCGCTGATGACCTCCTACGGCCCGCCCGGTGCGGCCGCCAACGGCTTCAATGAAAACCAGACGCTGTTTTCATCCGGCCGTTGCGCCATGTGGATCGACGCCACCTCGGCGGCGGGCCGCGTTTATGACCCCAAGCAGAGCCAGGTTGCCGACAAGACCGCGTTTACGCGTGCTCCCGTCGAGGTAACGCCGAACGGTTCGAGCTGGTCGTGGTCCTGGAACCTTGCAATCCCAAACAGCACGAAGAAGCTTGAAACCGCCAAGTCCTTCGTCAAATGGGCGACTTCGAAGTCCTATGTGAAGACGGTTGGTGAAAGCGAGGGCTGGGTGGCCGTGCCGCCGGGTACGCGCAAATCCACCTATGAGCTGCCGGAATACAAGAAGGCTGCGCCTTTCGCGGATACGGTACTGAAGGCAATCATGTCTGCCGATCCGTCCAAGCCGACCAAGGATCCGGTGCCCTATACCGGTGTGCAGTTCGTCGCCATACCGGAATTCCAGTCCATCGGTACGGTTGTCGGCCAGCAGATCGCGGCAGCCCTTTCCGGCCAGCAGAGCGTCGATGCGGCGCTCGAAGGCGCGCAGAAACAGGTCGAACGTGACATGACCCGCGCGGGCTACATCAAGTAGCCGCGTCCTCCCGGCGTGCCGCCCGTTCGCCTTCTGGTGGCGGGCGGCATGGGTGGACACAGACCCGCCGCCCTCATTCCTGTGAAATGCACAGGAATGAGGGGGTGGAAAAATTGCATCTAACACTAAACGCAGGGCCGAATTCATCGACTGCCCGCGATGCATCACGGAGATCGACATGAGATTGAACAACAAGATTGCGCTGATCACCGGCGCTGCCCGCGGTATCGGCCTTGGTTTTGCGCAGGCTTTCGCCGATGAGGGCGCAAAGGTCATCATCGCTGATATCGATATTGCCCGCGCCACGGCGGCTGCCGCCGCCATCGGCCCTTCGGCAAAGGCGGTGCGGCTGGATGTTACCGACCTCGCTCAGATCGATGCGGTGGTGAAGGCGGTGGATGAGGAGTTCGGCGGCATCGATATTCTCGTCAACAATGCCGCGATCTTCGATATGGCGCCGATCAACGGCATTACCGAAGAGAGCTATGAGCGGGTGTTCGACATCAATCTCAAGGGTCCGCTGTTCATGATGAAGGCCGTCTCCAATGTCATGATCGAGCGCGCGCGCGGCGGCAAGATCATCAATATGGCAAGCCAGGCCGGCCGGCGCGGCGAGGCGCTGGTGACGCTTTATTGCGCCTCCAAGGCGGCGATCATTTCCGCCACGCAGTCGGCGGCGCTGGCGCTCGTCAAGCACGGCATCAATGTCAACGCCATTGCGCCCGGCGTCGTGGATGGTGAGCATTGGGAAGTGGTCGATGCACATTTCGCCAAATGGGAAGGCTTGAAGCCCGGCGAGAAGAAGGCGGCGGTGGCCAAATCCGTGCCGATCGGCCGTTTCGCCACGCCTGACGATATCAAAGGGCTGGCGGTTTTCCTCGCCTCCGCCGACAGCGATTATATTCTCGCCCAGACATACAATGTCGACGGCGGCAACTGGATGAGCTGAAAAGCCGGAGATGACCATGCATGCCATTCAATTCGTCGAGAAGGGACGCGCCGTGCTGGCGGAACTCCCCGTCGCCGATCTGCCGCCGGGTCACGCGCTCGTGCGGGTCAAGGCTTCGGGGCTTTGCCACACCGATATAGACGTGCTGCATGCGCGTTATGGTGACGGTGCGTTTCCCGTCATTCCCGGCCATGAATATGCCGGTGAAGTTGCAGCCGTGGCTTCCGATGTGACAGGCTTCAGAGCCGGTGACCGTGTGGCCGTCGATCCCAATCTGCCATGCGGCACCTGTGCCAGCTGCAGGAAGGGTCTGACCAACCTTTGCAGCACGCTGAAGGCCTATGGCGTTTCCCACAATGGCGGCTTTGCCGAATTCAGCGTGGTGCGCGCGGATCACCTGCACGGCATCGGTTCGATGCCCTATCATGTCGCGGCACTGGCCGAACCGCTCGCCTGCGTCGTCAACGGCATGCAGAGCGCTGGCATCGGTGAGAGTGGCGTGGTGCCGGAAAGCGCGCTGGTGTTTGGCGCCGGTCCCATCGGTCTGCTGCTTGCCCTGTCGCTGAAAGCGCGTGGCATTCAGACGGTGACGATGGCCGATATCAATGAAAGCCGGCTGGCCTTTGCCGAAAGTCTTGGGCTCAAGGTGGCGGTGTCGGGCTCGGAAGCGCTCGTGCGGCAACAGAAGTCTTTCGATTTTGTGGCCGACGCGACGGGTATTGCCGCTGTTGCCGAAGCGATGATCCCGCTGGTTGCGGATGGCGGCACCGCGCTGTTTTTCGGCGTCTGCGCGCCGGATGCCCGCATTTCGGTGGCGCCTTTCGAAATCTTCCGGCGTCAGCTGAAGCTTGTCGGCTCACATTCTCTAAACCGCAACATACCGCAGGCGCTTGCCATTCTGGAGACGGATGGCGATGTCATGGCGCGGCTGGTGTCGCACCGGCTGCCGCTTTCGGAAATACTGCCATTCTTTACGAAAAAACCGTCTGATCCGGCGACGATGAAAGTGCAGTTTGCGGCCGAATGATCGTTTGGCCGTTGATAACCATTCGACCGGCTTTTCGTGCGAAGGCCGGTCGATATAGAGTACCACATGTAATATTTCATGGGGGCAAGCACTTTGGCCAAATCTATCAGGACGATGGAAGAATTTTCGGAATTCGTCGGCCTTTCCCGCCCGACTGTTTCGAAATACTTCAATGATCCGGCCTCGGTCCGCAAGAAGACGCGGGACACCATTGAGGACGCGCTGAAGAAATCGGGCTTCCGGCCGAATATCTTCGCCGTCAACCTCAACCGCCGCCGTTCCAATATCATCGGCATCATCATTCCAAACTCCACCGATCCGTTCTACATGGCGCTGACGAGCCGCATCGAACTTATCGCCAACGAGGCGGGGTTCCTCGCTTTCGTGCTATCGTCGGATGGCAAGGCGGAAATCGAGGACCGGGCGATCCGCACCTTCAAGTCAATGAATGTTGCGGGCGCCATCATCGCGCCGCTCGGCGTCAAATCCCATCGCGCCACGCTGGAGCAGCTCGCGGCCAGCATTCCGATCGTTTACGTCGATTCGCCGCTGGATGAGACCTCGGCCTTTGTCGGCACGGACAACCGCCAGAGTGTCGGGCTGATGGTGGATTATCTCTGCCGTTCGGGCGAACCGCCCTGTTTCTTCGATATGCCGCAGGTCAATACCAACGCTGCGACACGCCGCACGGCCTATGAGGAAGCGATGCAGCGTCTGGGTTTCGAGCCGCATGTCATCGATGTTCCCGGCATCGTCACCTGGGATTTCGAGCGTTTCGCCTTTGATGAGGCGAGCCGGCTGCTGGATGGCGCAGGGCATTTGCCATCGCGCACCATTTTATGCGCCAATGACCGTATCGCCTTCGGCGTCATCGCCGCCGCCTTCCAGAAGGGCATCAAGGTTGGCCATGGCTCCGATTACGATCTCAGGGTTGCCGGCCATGACGACCATCCGCTGTCGCGTTATGCCTGCCCGCCGATTACCACAGTGGCGCAAAATTATAACGAGATCGGTAGGCTTTCGATCGAGCTTCTGCTGCAGAAGCTGGATGATGAGACGGATGATACGACGCGGATGCGTGAACGCATCCTGCTCAGCGCCGATCTGATGCTGCGCAAATCGGCCTGATTTCTTGTTAGATAAACTAAATGAAAAATCTGATTTTCTAAATAGAACTAATATCTGAACGCTCCTACTCTGGTCTCAAGGTTGCTTTGGGAGGCGACCGCGAGAGCCGGCGCAAAGGCGTGCCGGGGTCCGGGAGGAACGCAGAAACGTCATGTGGCCAGCGCCGCGAGGGGTGAACCTTCGCTGCCTCGGTATCGCATGGCCTTCGCCGGGCAGTCTGGACATTCTCGCCAGCAATTTCCCCAGCGAAGGATGTCAAAACATGAATCTCTATTCTCTTCTGTCAGCGCGTGCAGCCGGCGGCAAACCTGTCCGGGTCGGTCTCATCGGTGCCGGCAAGTTCGGCTCCATGGTGCTGGCGCAGGCGCAGCGCATCGCCGGTTTCCACATGGTCGCCGTTGCGGATCTCAATGTCGGAAAGGCGAAGGAATCGCTGGATCGCGTCGGCTGGCCGAAGGAACGCTACGATGCGAAGAGCTGCGCCGAGGCGCTGAAGAGCGGCAAGACCTATGTGACCGACGACGTGAACGAGCTTTTCGCCTGCGGTGAGATCGAATGCGTCATCGAGGCCACCGGCCATCCGCTGGCCGGTGCCCGCCACGCGTTGGGCGCCATCGACCACAACAAACACGTCGTCATGGTCAATGTCGAAGCCGACGTCATGGTCGGGCCGATCCTTGCCGAAAAGGCCCGCGCCAAGGGCCTGATCTATTCCATGGCTTACGGCGACCAGCCGGCGTTGATCTGCGAGCTTGTCGACTGGGCGCGCGCCACCGGCTTCGAGGTCGTTTCCGCTGGCAAGGGCATGAACTTCGAGCCGCGTTACCGTTATTCGACGCCGGACACGGTCTGGGGTTATTTCGGCTGGACGGACGAGGAAGTGGCCAAGGGCGACTTCAATCCGAAAATGTATAATTCCTTCACCGATGGCACCAAGGCGGCCATCGAAATGGCGGCTGTCGCCAATGGTACGGGGCTGGATTGCCCGGATGACGGTCTGGCTTTCCCGCCCGCCGGCCTGCACGATCTCGCCCGTGTTTTCCGTCCCGCCGCCGATGGCGGCCGCATGGCCCGTTCAGGCCTGGTGGATATCGCCGCAAGCCAGGAACCGGATGGACGCGAGGTGTTCAACAACATCCGTTACGGCGTCTTCGTCACGTTCAAGGCGCATAATGAATATGCCCGCGCCTGCTTCAAGCAATATGGCCTGCTGACCGATCCGTCCGGCTGGTATGCCTCCATGTGGCGTCCGTTCCATATCATCGGACTCGAAACCTCGATCAGCGTGCTCTCTGCCGTATTGCGAAACGAGGCAACCGGCTGCTCGAAGGAGTTCCGCGGCGATGCCGTCGCCACAGCCAAGAAGGACATGCAGCCCGGCGAAATGCTGGACGGTGAGGGCGGTTATGCGGTCTGGGCGAACGCCATTCCAGCGACCCGCAGCCTGGACATGAAAGCGCTGCCGATCGGCCTCGCCCATAACGTCAAGCTGAAGCGCGCCATCAGGAAAGACCAGATCGTCAGCTTCGAGGATGTGGAGCTGGTCAACGATCTCGACGTGGTGAAGCTGCGTCAGGACATGGAAAACCGCTTCCGCCCGCAAAAGGACGCTGCGGCGTGACGGCCGGGGATCAGGACATGTCGAAGGGGGCCTTCGTGGTGATAGCGGAATTTCGGGTCAAGCCCGACGCGATGGAGGCCTTTCTCGACGCTGCGCATGATGACGCCACCCATTCGGTTCGTGATGAACCGGGTTGCCGGCAATTCGACGTGGTGCGGCCAGAAACGGGAAACAATGTGGTGTTCTACGAGGTCTATGACGACAAACAGGCTTTTGACGACCACCTGAAGACACCGCATCTCGACCGATTCCGCGAGGCGTTCCCGGCGCTTATCGAAGAAGAACTGCCGGTGCGCTTCCTGAACCGGCAATGGCTTTGAAGGATGGGAACGATGGCAGACATCCGCCAGGTCGCCGTTATCGGTACGGGTATCATGGGCGCACCCATGGCGGCGCGCCTGGCAGAGGCCGGGTTTTCCGTCAAGGCCTGGAACCGCAGTGCCGACAAGGCTGCGGTTCTGGCAGAGAAGGGCGTGCAGCCGACCGTAACGGCTGCCGAGGCTGCGGCCGAAGCGGATGTGGTGCTCTGCATGCTGAGTTCCGGGCCGGTCTGCAACGATGTTCTGCTCGGTTCGCCGGGCATCGTTTCAGCCATGAAACCCGGTGCGGTTCTGCTTGTCATGAGTTCCATTCCCGTTGAAATTGCAATTGAACAGGCTGAAGCCGCCCTGGCATGCGGCGTCAGATATGTCGATGCGCCCGTGTCCGGCGGTGAAAAGGGAGCGATCGAAGGAACGCTCGCCATCATGGCCGGGGGTGAACAGCGGGATGTGGATGCGCTGCGGCCGCTCCTCGGTTGTCTTGGCCGCGTCACGCACGTAGGGCCGGTGGGCTGCGGCTCTCTGGCCAAGCTTGCCAATCAGCTGATCGTCGCCTCGACAATCTGCGCCGTTGCCGAAGCTCTCACCCTTGCGGAAGAAGGGGGAGCGGACCCGGCACAGGTGCGCCACGCCCTGCTTGGCGGATTTGCCGATTCCACCGTCTTCCGTCAGCACGGAAAACGCATGGTTGAGGGCGATTTCCGCCCCGGCGGGCCGGCGAAATATCAGGTCAAGGATACGTCCACGGCGCTGGCCTACGCCAGAAGCCGCGGCCTGACATTACCGGTCAGCGAGGAGGTTGACCGGCTGTTTCGCTCCATGGTCGAGCATGGCGCGGGCGAGCTTGATCACAGCGGTGTGATCCTTGAAATTAAGCGCATGAATGCGTTCGGAGGAACGCTCGAAACTGTTTAAGACACAACAAAGGGAGGAACACATGAAAATTTCAAAACTTTACGGGCTGGCCCTTGCCGCCACCATGCTGGTCGCATCGATTGCACGGGCCGAGACGCTGACGCTGTCGACGCCGGATGCAGACAATTCCGAAATCACGCTTTCCGCCAACAAGTTCGCGGAACTGGTTTCAAAAAAGACCGACGGCAAGCTCAAGATCAAGGTATTCCCAAACGGTACGCTTTATGGCGGCGATCCTTCGGCGGGCGTCAAGCAGCTGGCCGGCGGCTCGCTTGACATGCTCCTGAATTCGACATCGCTCTACGCGACATTCAACCCGAAATTCACAGCTATCGCCATTCCCTATCAGTTCCGTGATATCGACCAGCTCCGGGTCTATCTTGACAGCGATCTCGGCAAGGAGCTTTCCGGCGATCTGAGCAAGATCGGCATTCTCGGGCTCGATCTTTGGTCACGGCCGCTGCGCCAGATCACCAATTCGAGGGCGCCGATCAAATCCCCAGCCGATCTGAAGGGCATGAAGCTGCGGGTGCCGAACAATCCGCTCTGGGTTGAATTCTTCGGCGCCATGGGGGCCGCCCCGACGCCGATGGCTTTTGCCGAAGTCTATAATGCCCTCCAGCTCAAGGTGGTCGACGGGCAGGAAAATCCGGTCAATGTGCCGGTCAGCGCCAAACTCTACGAGGTGCAGAAATACCTGACGATCAGCAACCACATCGCCGACGCCTGGGTGCTGGGCATGAATCCTGCCCGTTTTGAAGGTCTTGATGAGAACTTCAAGACCGCGCTCAAGGAGGCTGCCGTGGAAACGGAGGCCTGGAAGGCGCAGAACGACGCTGCCGATATCGACAAGTCACTGGAAACGCTGAAAAAGAACGGCATGGAGGTGAACGCGCTGACCGATGACGAGCGCAAGGCTTTCGTGGCCGTGGCGGCCGGCCTTTCGGCGAAATTCTCCGCTCTGGTGAAGGATCAGGCCTTCTTCGACAAGACGCAGGCGTTCCTCAAGACGAACTGACCTTTCCGCAAACGGACGGCCGGGTTTCGATCCGGCCTTCCCAAATGTCAGGCAGGGTCGTCTTGCCGTGAGGGCAGGGTGGCATTCGTTTTACCGGATATCCGGTTTCAGCAGTGGAAGGGTATTGTCATGAACGATACGAAACCTTCGGTGCTCGGCACCATCGTAAGACTCATCGCCGATGTGGCCGCAGGCGCGGCCTGCGCCGGCATTCTCATCGTCGTGCTCCTCCAGGTCATTGGCCGCCTCATCGGCAGTCCTCTCCCCTGGACCGAGGAAGCGACCCGCTTTCTCTTCATCTGGATGGTGTTTCTGGGCCTCGCCGCCGGCTTCCGCACCGTTGAAAGCGCCCGTGTTGTGGTGTTTCTCGTGCTGTTTCACCGCTTCTTCCGGCGGCTCGCGGTGCCGATCTACGTCGGTTCATCCGTGTTCTTCTTCGGCATGATGGGCTGGACGGGCCTGACTATGGTGCGCCAGCAGGTCATGATGAACGAAACCGCCGCCACGCTTCCCATCCCGATGTGGACCATCGGCATCGTTCTGCCGGTTTCCGCCATCATCGCCGTGCTCGCCATCGTCGAATCGCTGCGCAGCCGCCGGGAGCTCATCGCGCTTCCCGAGCTTGGCCTGCCGGCGGACGAGATCGCACACGCCGACATCTCCATTTCAGCAGGACATTGATCCATGTCGGTCTTTCTTCTCGTCGCCTTTTTCGGTCTCAGCATGCTCGGTGTACCGCTCGCCATTGCGCTGGCGCTCGCCAGCGTCGGCACGCTCTGGCTCTTTACCTCCATGCCGATGGACCTGCTGTCGCAGACGATGTTCTCGTCCATGAACTCCTTCCTGCTCGTCGCCGTGCCGCTGTTCATCCTCGTCGGCACCGTCATGGAGCGGGGGCGTGTGGCGGAGCGCATTTTCGATTTCGCCGAGGCCATGGTGGGCTGGTTGCCCGGCGGCCTCGGTCACGTCAACGTCATCTCCTCGGTGATTTTTTCCGGTGTCTCCGGCTCGTCCGTCGCCGACATCGCCTCTGTCGGCGCCATCGAGATCAAGGCGATGGAGCGGCATGGCTTCCCGAAGGGTTATGCCGTCGGCATGACGCTTTGCACCTCCACGCTCTCCTCGATCATTCCGCCGTCGATCCTGATCGTCATTGCCGGCTCCATCGCCAACGTGTCCATCGGCACATTGCTGATCGCGGGCCTGGTGCCCGGCCTCTTCATCGCCTTCGCCTTCCTGGTCTTCAATCACTTCTATTCCGTGCACTACGGATATAACCCGCCGACCCCCTTCAACTTCCGTCTGGTTGTCATCACTGGACTTCGCGCCATCCTGCCGATGCTCACCCCGCTGATCCTTATCATCGGCATCGCCAGCGGCCTGTTCACGCCGACGGAAGCCGCTGCCATCGCGGTCGTTTATGTAGCGGTGCTCGGCGTCATCGTCTACCGCACGCTGCCGGTGCGCGAACTGCCGGAAATCCTCATCTCGACGGCACGCATTTCCGGAACCATCCTGTTCATCGCCGCCACTTCGCAGCTGGCTGCCTGGGTCTTCACCTTTGACGGCCTGCCGGAACAGGTCGCCGAACTCTTGAAGGCGATGAACCTCGGGCCGATGACGGGCATGCTCGTGATCTTCGTGTTCCTGCTGATCATCGGCATTTTCATGGAAGCGATCCCCGCCATGTTCATCCTCATTCCGGTATTGATGCCGCCGGTCGAAGCGCTCGGTATCGATCCGATCCATTTCCTGATCGTGACTGTCATGACGCTGACGCTCGGGCTGGTGACGCCGCCAGTCGGGGTCTGCCTGTTTGCCGCAGCCCAGGTCGCGAATATGAAGATCGAGGATGTCATCCGCGGTTCGCTGGCGCCGATGACGGTGCTGACGCTCGCCATATTTGCGCTGGTGCTTTTCCCGGTCCTGACGCTTGGGCCGATACGGCTGATGGGTCTCTACTGAGCCGAAACAGTACGCCTGAAAAACTCAGACAACGCGACGGTCACGCCACTCGTCGCGTTGTTTTCGCATCCACTCCAGAAAAAGCGTCACCTTTCGCTGCCGCAGGTGAGAATGCGGGCAAACGATCCATTGGGTAACGAGCTTGATGCGCGGTGCGTCGATGACGGGGCAGACAAGCGCCCCGGTGCTCAGTTCCCGTTCCATCATCAGCGTGCTTTCCAGCGCGACGCCCAGACCGCCGGCCGCGGCGTCGATGGCCATATGGCTGCGGTCGAACAGCACGCGCCGCCATCTTTTGTCTGAATGCACGCCCGCCATCGGGAACCAGTGCGTCCACTGCGCCTGTGCCTTCACCGAATGAATGAGCCGCAGTTCGAGCAGATCGGCGGCCTGAAGGCTTCCGGTGGCGGCATAGTCCGGTGAGGACACCGGCAGGAATTCCTCTTCCACCAGCCCTTCCACGAAGAGGCCCGGCCAACGACCATCGCCGTGGCGCAGCTCCACATCGACGAGCTCCTGCGAAAAATCGGTCGGCTCGTTGGTGCCGTCCAAGCGCACTTCCAGTTCAGGATGCTCCTCCAGAAAGGAGCCGAGACGCGGCAGAAGCCATTTGTTGGAAATGGTCGGCGTCGCCCGGATCGTCAGTGCCGTGACGGAACGGAAACCACGAATGCTGTCGGTCGCGTCAGATATCTGCTCGATCTGGGCGGTGATCATCGAAAAATAGCGCTCGCCCGCTTCGGTCAATGTCACCTTGCGGCCGGTTCGCGCCATCAGCGTCGTGCCGAGCTGGCCTTCCAGCAGCTGGATCTGCTGGGAAACGGCCGAAGGCGTCACGCTCAACTCTTCCGCCGCCCGGGAAATGCTGCCCGCCCTTGCCGCGGCGTGGAAAACGAGGATCGATTTTATCGGGATTTGCATGGATAGGGCTTTGCTCAACGGAATACGGCGGTCACCCGAGTATCACAGGTGACCGCCGTGTTGAAAAGCGTTGAAAGCGAGGCTTTTAGCGGTGGCTCGGCAGTTTGGGCAGGAAGACCGTCAAAAGGCCGAGCAGCGGCATGTAGGAGCAGATGCGGTAGACGAATTCAATGCCTTCCTTATCCGCATAGACCCCCAGAACCGCAGCGCCGATGCCGCCGAAACCGAAGGCGAAACCGAAGAACATGCCGGCGATGAGGCCGACGCGGCCCGGCACAAGCTCCTGCGCGAAAACGACGATGGCCGAGAAAGCGGAAGAGAAGACGAAGCCGATGACGACGACCAGAACGGCTGTCCAGAACAGGTTCGCATAGGGCAGCATCAACGCGAAGGGAATGACGCCGAGGATCGAGAACCAGATGACGACGCGCGAGCCGAAACGGTCACCGATCGGGCCGCCGAAGAACACGCCCAGTGCCGAAGCGCCGAGGAAGAGGAACAGCAGTACCTGCGCGTCCTGCACGCCAAGGCCGAACCTGTCGATGGTGTAGAAGGTGAAGTAGCTCGACAGGCTGGCGAGATAGGCATTCTTGGTGGCGGTCAGAACCACCAGCACCAGAAGCGTCATCATCACGGTGCCGCGTGAGAGCGGCAGGGCGCGGCTGGCCGGAGCCTTGCCGACGGTTGCGCGGCGGTGGCGGGTATACCAGACGCCGACCCAGGACAGCACGCCGAAGCCGAGGAGCGCAATCAGCGAGAACCAGCTGAGGCTCGACTGACCCAACGGAATGACGATGAAGGCGGCGAGCAGCGGGCCGATGGCCGTGCCGGTATTCCCACCCACCTGGAAGAAGGACTGCGCCAGACCATGGCGGCCGCCGGATGCCAGGCGGGCAACGCGCGAGGCTTCGGGATGGAAGATCGCCGAGCCGATGCCGATGAGGCAGGCGCCAATCACCAGAACCTCGAAACTATGGGCAAAGGCGAGCGTGATGAGGCCGGCGCAGGTGGAGAGCATGGCCACTGGCAGGGAAAACGGCATGGGCCAACGGTCTGTCACCATGCCGACGACCGGCTGCAGCAGCGATGCCGTGACCTGAAAGGCGAAGGTAAGCAGTCCGATCTGTACGAAATCGAGCGCGTAATTGGCTTTCAGCAACGGGTAAAGCGACGTCAGCAGCGATTGCATGATGTCGTTCAGCATGTGGCAGAAGCTCGCGGCTGCGATGATTGAAAACGCCGTGCGTTGCGGGTTGAACCCGGTGCTGGTGACGGTGGCCATGAATTATCCTCTCCAGATCCCCGCCGATGAAACGGGAAACATGTCTTTATTTGCTCCCGCTTTTATTCATATTGTGTCTGGCCTGCATTTGTGTTCTGGACGATTTTCTTTGTGAGTGGGCCAAATGGCAAAAATCAAATCGCGACAGACAGTCGGTGTGACGCTCGAGGAGCATGAGCGCAGCCTGAAATTGATCGACGGCACCAATGAGCCGGTGCTGGCGCTCCATCGCATCTATCCGACGGGGCATCGCACGCCGCCCCATAACCATAGTCGCGTGCAGATATGGTGCGCGCGCCGGGGGGTGGTGCTGGTCAGCACGGCGGATGGGCGCTGGATGATACCGCCGGGTCACGGGCTGCTCATTCCCGCCGGTCTGCAACATGAGGCCGAAGTCATCTCCAATGTCGAGATGCACTCCATCTACGTCCATCCCGATCTCTTCCAGGCAACGTCTCCAAGGGTCGTGGAAATAACAGATCTCGCCTCGAGCCTCATTTCCGAGTTGCTGGCCGAGGAACATCAGCCAGCTGCTTTTCACCGGCAGGGTCTCGTGCGCGCACTTTTGCTGGATGAAGTGAACCGCCTCCCGGAACGCCCTTTGGGTTTGCCATTTCCGGACAATCAGCGGCTGGCAGCGCTTTGCCGGGATTTCCTCAACAGGCCCGTGGCGCGGGTGGAGATCGATGACTGGGCGGCGGCCATGGGCATCAGCCGCCGGTCCTTTACGCGTCTGTTTCGCAAGGAACTGGGGGTGAGCTTCGCCACATGGCGTCAGCAGGCCTGCATCTTCGCCTCCCTGCCGCGGCTGGCGGCGGGGGAGGCCGTGACGAACGTGGCGCTGGATGCCGGTTATGAAAACATCCCCGCTTTTACAACGATGTTCCGGCGAATGCTGGGCAGCTCGCCCCGGGCTTATCGACAGGCGGCGCGGCAGCGCAGCGCTGCTTTTCCCGATTTTGAAGAGATGGGTGGCTAGGGTTGGGGTGCTCACTCAACCTCATCCCTGTGACGAGCACAGGAACGAGGAGGGCACCCTAAGCCGCCGCCGCCCGCATGTCGCGGCGGAAATCGGAAGGCGACATGCCTGATATCTGGCGGAATGCCTTGTTGAATGCGCTGACCGAGCCAAAACCGCTTTCCATGGCGATCTGCAGGATATTGTCCTTGCCCGTCATCAGCATGGCCTGCGCGCGCGAAAGACGGAGCAGGGTCAGATATTTGATCAGCGTCATGCCGGTGGATTTGCGGAACAGGTTCATCGCATATTTCGGGTGAAGCGCGGCGGCGCGGGCGATGTCGGTTGCGTCGATATCGTCGAGGAAATTGGCGGCAATGAAATCGCACATGCGTACCACGCCGATGGAGGGCGCCATGCCCTCATCATTCTCTCTGCGTTTGCCGCTGGCGGCGGAAGATATGACGGAGTATGGCTCGAGGAACATCCGCTCGACCCTGAGCAGCAATTCTTCCACCGCGTGCTGGGCTTTCGCCGGGTCGCCGGAGGTGACATAGCGAAACCAGCGGCCGAAATTTTCGGCGTCTGCCTTGTCCGTCTCAGCACTCACCATCGTCGCACCGCCCATCAGTAGGCTCGAAACGGTAGCGGGCAGGCGCATGCGGAAAAAGTGCACGAGCGGAAGATGCGCGCCGGCGTAAAACGAATCGTCGGAAGAGTGGTCCATCTGGTGCGGCTGGCCACCCCAGAAGATGCACATCTGGCCGGAATTAAGCGTAAGGTCATGATCGCCCATGCGATAATGCACCGATCCCGCCATCACGTAATTCACCTCCACCTGCGCGTGCCAGTGTGGCCTGAGCATGATGGGCGGGTGATTGTGAAAAAGCTGAAGGGTTGTCGGCATGCCTTCGATGCTGCTTGCACCCGGCTGGTAGAAGGCTCTTTCAGCAATCTTACTTTCCGCCAAATCGATGTTCCCTTTTTACGAGACAGATTTCCTGCCGCCGGTAATGTGCCCATGTTCGCTGAAGAACGGCAATTGAAAAAGGGAGGTTTTCAATGTGCTTGAAATTTCTTGGCGCGTCTACGGCCATGCTGCTTCTTGCAGCCCCGGCTTTCGCGCAAACCGAGACCGTCACCATCTGGAGCTGGAATGTCGCGGCTTCCGCGCTGAAATCCACGGTAGAGGGCTTCAACAAGCAGAATCCGGATATCAAGATCGTCGTTGAAGACCTTGGAAACAATCAGGTTTTTGACAAGACGCTGGCCGCCTGCGCCGCCGGGGGCGATGGTCTTCCTGATATCGTCACCATTGAAAATTTCGAAGCGGAACTGTTCTGGAGCCGTTTCCCCGATTGTTTCGCCAATCTGACCGAACTTGGCTATACGCCTGAGAAACAGGCGCTTTTCCCCGATTTCAAGCGCACGGAACTGGAGGTTGACGGTGTCGCCTATGCGGTTCCGTGGGACTCCGGCCCGGTAGCGGTTTTCTATCGCCGCGACTTCTATGAAAAGGCAGGCGTCGATCCGGCCACCATCAAGAGCTGGGATGATTTCATCGCCGCCGGCAAGAAGGTCATGGCTGCCAATCCCGGAACGGTCATGGCGCAGGCCGACTTCAACGGCGATAGCGAATGGTTCCGCATGATCGCCAATGAGCAGGGAGGCGGTTACTTTTCGACCGATGGCCAGAACATTACCATCAACCAGCCCGCCTGTGTCGCGACCCTTGAAAAGGTCAAGGAAATGAAGGACGCCGGCATCATCACGGCGGCGATCTGGGATGAAAAGATCCAGGCCAATACCGCCGGCAAGGCGGCAAGCCAGATGTATGGCGCCTGGTACGAGGGCACGATCCGCTCCGGCTCGCCCGATCTCGCGGGCAAATGGGGCGTCTATCTGATGCCGAGCCTCACGCCTGACGGTCCGCATGCGGCCAATCTCGGCGGGTCTTCGCTGGCGATCAGTTCGACGTCCGAGCACAAGGAAGCCGCATGGAAATACATCGATTACGCGCTGACCACGAATGAGGGCCAGGTGACGATGCTGAAATCCTTCGGCCTCGTTCCCTCGCTGCTATCAGCCATCGACGATCCCTTCGTGAAGGAGAAGCACCCCTATTGGGGCGGGCAGGCGGTCTGGACCGATATTCTCGCCACGCTGCCGAAGATCGTTCCAAGCCGCGGCACGGCATTCCAGTCCGATGCGGATGCGATCTACAAGGCGACGCAGACGAAATATTTCGCAGGTGGCTATCCCGATGCGAAGGCGGCGCTCGATGATGCGGCAAAGCAGATCGAAACGGCGACGGGGCTGCCGGTGGCGCAGTAAGCCGGCGGCCACGACCGAGCGGGTGCCACGGGTTTCTTCTCGCCGAGTGAGAGAAGTCCGCGGCAGCGGGATGAGGGGGCAAGGGTGGAGATAAACCGAGAGCTTGCCCCCTCATCCGGCCCTTCGGGCCACCTTCTCCCCGATCGGGGAGAAGAAACAGGCCGCACCGTCTTGCAATGGTCTCGCCCTCAAACGGGGGCAGGCCTCCAAGCTTTTCCATTTATCCGGACCATGTCCGGCATCTGGAGGTCGTCATGCCGTCTAGGAACAGGATCGCTTATGCGTTCCTTGCACCTTATCTCCTGATTTTCGCCACCTTCTGGGTCTGGCCGATCATCAGCTCGTTCATGCTGTCGTTCCAGAATACCCGCATTAACCCGTGGCGGTTTGCACCGTCCATGAACTGGGGGCGGCTCGTCTCCGATCCGGCATTTTATAACGCGCTTTACAATACGCTGATCATTCTGGTCATTCAGGTGCCGGTCATGATCGCGCTCGCCACCGTCATGGCGGTGCTCCTGAATTCGCCGCTGCTGAAAGCGCGGCCGCTCTATCGTTTTGCCTTCTTCGCGCCTGTCGTTGTCGGCGAGGTGGCCTATGCGGCGGTGTTCCGGCTGATGTTCAGCGCCGATTTTGGCATCATCAACAAGCTCATCACGTCAGTCGGCCTTGCGCCCATCTCGTGGTTCGACAATGCCAATGCGGCCATGGCGCTGGTCATCATCGCGGTGACCTGGCGCTGGGCGGGGTATAACGCCATCATCATTCTCGCCGGTCTGCAATCGATCCCCGGCGATGTCTATGAGGCGGCGACGCTGGACAAGGTGAGCAAGCGCCAGCAGTTTTTTCATATCACGCTGCCGCTCCTCAAGCCCATCATCCTGTTCTGCGTTGTCCTGTCGGTCATCGGCACCATGCAGCTCTTTGCCGAACCCTTCCTCATCACCAACAGGGGCGGGCCGGGCGGCGGCACGGAAACGCTGGGACTTTTCCTTTATCGGCAGGGCTTCACCTCGCTCAATTTCGGGTACGCCTCGGCCATCGCCTACACCATGGCGGCGCTCGCCATCGCCATTTCGCTGCTTAATCTCTGGGTCGGGAGGGAGCCGAAATGAGATCGAAATCGAGATTGCTTTTCTGGCAAAAGATCGCTCTGCACGCGGTGCTGACGCCACTTGCCGTCATCTGGCTGTTTCCGCTGTGGATGATGTTCGTGTTCTCGACGATGCCGGATTACGGCATCTTCAGCCCCGATATCGTTCTGGTGCCGTCCACCAACTTCATCGAGAACTTCAGCAACCTGCAGGCGGATACGAATTTCCTCAGGGCCATGTTCATCTCGATCACCGTTGCCTGCATCTACACCGTCCTTTCGGTCTTCCTGACGTCGATGGCGGGCTGGGCGCTGGCGCGTTACCGTTTTGCGGGACGCGGCGTGGTGATCGCCATCATTCTCGGCACCATCACCCTGCCGTTTGCAGTCGTCGTCATTCCGCAATTCATCATGGTGGCGCGGGAATTCAAGCTCGCCAATACCTGGGTGGCGCTGATCGTGCCGCCGCTCTTCAACTCGCTCGGCGTGCTGTTCATGCGGCAATCCTTCTCGATGATGCCGACGGAGCTTTTCGATGCCGCGCGGGTGGAAGGCGTCAAGGAATGGCAGATTTTTCTGCGCATTGCTTTGCCCTTGGCGCGGCCCACAATGGCGGCGCTCTCCATCATTCTCTTCCTGGCCTCGTGGAACAATTACCTCTGGCCGCTTCTCATCAATTCCCGCCCAGGAATGATGACCGCACCCGTGGCGCTTGGCACCCTTATCGGGCTCACCAAGGTGTCATGGGGCGGCATCATGGCCGGCGCGGTGCTGCTGACCGCACCCATTCTCGTGGTTTTCGTGGTCCTGCAGCGTCACTTCATCGCCGGCATTTCAGCCGGGGCAGTCAAGTAAGGGGAGGCCGCATGGCGGAACTTTCGCTCAAAAACGTGGTCAAGCGATACGGTGCGCTGGAGGTGATCCATGGCGCCAACCTTGAGGTGAAAGACGGGGAATTCGTCGTTTTTGTCGGCCCGTCCGGCTGCGGAAAATCCACGCTTCTCAGAATGATCGCGGGGCTGGAGGATATTTCCGGCGGCGATATCGTGATTGGCGGCAAGACGGTCAGTGATGCTGATCCGGCCGATCGTGGCATTGCCATGGTGTTCCAGTCCTATGCACTTTATCCGCATATGACGGTGGCCGAAAACCTCTCCTTCGGCCTCAGGATGAACGGCAACCCAAAGGCCGATACGGAAAAGCGGGTCAACCGCGCCGCCGAAATCCTGCAGATCAATGAACTGATGGATCGCCGGCCGAAACAGCTTTCCGGCGGCCAGCGGCAGCGTGTGGCCATCGGCCGAGCCATTGTGCGCGAGCCGCAGGTCTTCCTGTTCGACGAGCCTCTGTCCAACCTCGATGCGGAACTGCGGGTGCAGATGCGCGTCGAAATTTCGCGCCTGCACAAGCAACTCGGCACCACGATGATCTATGTGACGCATGACCAGACCGAGGCGATGACGCTGGCCGACAAGATCGTGGTCCTGCGGGCGGGCAATATCGAACAGGTGGGTGCGCCGCTCGATCTCTATGACGATCCCGCCAACCGCTTTGTCGCCGGCTTTGTCGGCTCGCCGAAGATGAACTTTCTCGACGCCACTGTCATCGGCGGCGGCGCCGACAGCGTCACGCTCGCTCTCGACAGCGATCCTGCGGTGCGGCTGACTTTGCCGATCAAAGAGCGCGTCAACGAGGGCGCGAGGGTCACGCTCGGCATCCGGCCGGAGCATTTTGCCGATGCGGGCGGGGTCGATGCCGATCTCACCGTGCATGTCGATGTCGCCGAGCATCTCGGCAATACCAGCTATGTCTATGCCCGAACCGAAGGCGGCGAGCAGCTCATCATCGAGCGGCCGGAATCGCGTGATGTCGGCAATCGCGACCGGCTGACGGTCGGCCTTTCCGCCCGCCGGGCTTTCCTTTTCGACAGCAAGGGCGAACGCCTGCGCTGAACCCTTTCCCAAGCACCCAAGACCGATACGAAAGACGAGGATTTTATGACCACCGAACAACCGATCCGCTGGGGCATCATCGGCCCGGGCACCATCGCCAGAACCTTTGCTGACGGTATCGCCCATTCCCGCACCGGCAGGCTTGAGGCCATCGCCACGCGCAATCCGGACAAGCCCGGCCTTGCCGAAGCTTTTGCAGGCGCGCGCATTGTGAAGGGTTACGATGCGCTGCTTGCCGATCCCGATATCGACGCGGTCTATATCGCCACGCCCCATACGGGCCATGCCGAGTGGGCAATCAAGGCAATCCGGGCGGGCAAAAACGTGCTGGTGGAAAAGCCTATCGCGATTTCCGCTTATGACGCCGACGCCATTTTCCATGAGGCGAAAAAGGCCTGCGTTTTTGCCGGTGAAGCCTATATGTATCGCCTGCATCCGCAGACGGCGAAATTGCTGGAACTGGTGAAAGCCCGCGCGGTGGGCGATATCCGCATCATCCGATCCAGCTTCGGTTTCAACATGGGATCGTTCCGGGCCGATCACCGGCTGTTCGCCAATGAAACCGCGGGCGGCGGCATTCTCGATGTCGGCGGTTATCCGGTTTCCATGGTGCGGATGATCGCAGGCGCTGTGGATGGAAAGCCTTTTGCGGAGCCCGAAAAAGTGGCGGGTGCTGCCCATCTCGGCCAGTCGGGCGTTGATGAATGGGCCTCGGCCGTGCTGAAATTCCCAAACGGCATCGTCGCCGAAGTCTCGTGCTCGATCATGGCGGCGCAGGACAATGTGCTGCGCATCATCGGCTCGGACGGCCGGATCGAGGTCAGGGATTTCTGGTTTGCCGCCGGCCACAAGGGCGGCACCGGGCGGATCGATATCATCAGGGGCGACAAGGTCGAAACCATCGAGCTGCCGGAGGATCGCTGGCTTTATTCCTTCGAGGTCGATGCGGCGGGCGAAGCAATTCGCCAGGGTAAAAAGGAATTCGATGCACCCGGCATGGCCTGGGCGGACAGCCTCGGCAACCTGCGCGTCATGGACCAGTGGCGGGCTTCCGTCGGGCTGGAATACAGCGTCGAAAAGGCGACGTCGCGCATCGCCAATATTGCCGGTGGCAAGGTCGTGGCCGGAAACGTGGTTCCGAAGCGGCAGATACCGGGCCTTGCCAAGCCCGCTTCGGTCGTCGCGCTCGGCTTCGAATTCTTCCCCAATTTTGCTTCCGCTTCCCTGACGCTCGACGCGTTTTACGAGGCCGGCGGCAATCTCTTCGATACGGCCTATGTTTATGGCGGCGGCAAGACGGAAGCGATTTTTGGTGACTGGCACACCAGCCGTAACGTGCCGCGCGAAGAGATCGTGCTGATCGGCAAGGGCGCGCATTCGCCGCTCTGCTACCCCGATATGATTGCCAAGCAACTCGATCAGTCGCTTGAGCGCCTGAAGACGGATTATGTCGATGCCTATTTCATGCATCGCGATAATCCCGACGTGCCGGTTGGCGAGTTCGTCGATGCCATGGATGCCGAAGTCCGGCGCGGGCGCATTCGCGGCATTTTCGGCGGCTCGAACTGGACGCGCGAGCGCATGGATGAGGCCGCGGCTTACGCGCAGAAGAACGGCAAGCAGGCCCCCGGCGCCCTTTCCAACAATTTTTCGCTTGCCGAAATGCTCGATCCCATCTGGGCAGGCTGCGTGGCGGCATCGGATGACGAATGGAAAGAATGGCTGAAATCTCGACAAATCCCAAATTTCGCCTGGTCCAGCCAGGGGCGCGGTTTCTTCACCGAGCGGGCAGGGCGGGACAAGCATGACGATGAGGAAATCGTCCGCGTCTGGTATTCCGACCGCAATTTCGTCCGTCGCGATCGGGCGATCGAGCTTGCGCAGAAACTCGGGCGCCACCCAATCCATATCGCTCTCGCTTATGTCATCGCCCAGCCTTTCCCGGTCATCCCGCTGATCGGGCCGCGCACGATTGCGGAGCTGGAGGATAGTCTTTCGGCGCTGGATATTGCGCTGACGGACGAGCAGGTGAAGTGGCTGGAGGCGTAAGAGTGGATTGAGGCTGAGGATTTATCTGCCGCCTCTTTCGGATAGGGCAAACCGTTGCGGCATATTTCTTCTCCCCGCCGCGGAGAAGGTGGCCCGAAGGGTCGGACGAGGGGGCTAGCTCTCCGGATATCTCTACCGGAGCCCCCCCTCATCCCGCTGCCGCGGACTTCTCCCCGGCGGGGAGAAGAAACGAGTTGCACCCGCTCGCTCCAACTGACGACTCTCAGGGTTGAGACATCATCTTCCACCTTCTTTCCTATCCCGGTGACTGCTAAAGCGTAGGTTCACAAACCTGCCGCCAAACAATCACCGGAGTTCCCATGAGCGATATCGACCGAGGCCGCGCCCAGCAGCTGATGCGGGAGGCGGAGATTGATGCGCTGGTACTGTTCCAGCCTGAGGCCTTTCGTTATGCGGTTGGTGCGCCTGCCGGTGTTGCGACCATGTGGGGCAAAGCGGGTTCCGCAATTGCGCTGGTGCCTGCCGATACCGGGGCAGGGCTGGCCGCTGTCGTCAGTGATCATGCCGCGTCGATCATCAGGAGGGCGGCACCTGATATCGATCTGCGCTGCCATCGCATCTGGATCGATTTGGTCGATCTTTCGGGTGTGGAAACCATCGCGCAGGTGGATGATGCCTATCGCCGCAACAATTCCGGTGGGGCGCGGCCAGAGACATTTGATCGTACCGCCTGCTTCGGCCTGCTCTCCGATCTGCTGCGGGAGCGCGGACTGTCCGCGGCGCGCATCGGTGCCGACCTTGAATTCATGCCCGCCGCCGATTTTTTCGCCCTGCGTCAGGCGCTGCCCGAGGTGAACTGGGTTGATGGTTCGACGGTGCTGAAACGTCTGAGGGCGGTGAAATCCCAACGCGAGATCAACCTTCTCAGGCAGGCGTCAGCCGCCGCCGAGGCGGGGTTGGTCGAGATGGCAGCCGCCGTCCGACCGGGGGCGGCCCTTGGTCAACTCTCTGCCGCCTGGAAATCCGGCGCGCAGGCATATGCCGCAAAATCCGGTTTTTCGTTGAGCGGGCATTGGGACTACATTTCGGTCGGCCCGGCTTTGTCGGATATGACGGCAGCGGTCGCGCCGGGTGCGCTGATCAAGGCCGATGTGGGCACGCTGGTGGACGGTTATTCTTCGGATGGCGCGCGGACTTTTTCATGGGGGCCGGTTTCGCCTTTGGCGGGCGATATCTTCAAGGCTCTGGAAGCGGCCTTCGCCCGCGGGCTGGACGCGCTCCGCCCGGGCAATACATTCGGTGCAGTGCACGCCGCCATGCTGGCCTCGATGCGCAAGGACGGCTTCGGTGAATATTATCGCGGCCACTTCGGCCACTCCGTTGGTGGCAGCGTCGGTATCGAGGAATGGCCGTTCTTTTCCCACGACAATCCGGAAGTCATCCTTCCCGGCATGGTCGTTGCGCTCGAAGCGCCGTTTTATGGGGAAGTCGTGGGTGCGTTTATGATCGAGGACCAGTTCCTCGTCACCGCATCTGGCGCAGAGTGCATGAACAGCCTGCCACGCACCCTGCGGGATTTGTCTGCGGACTGATCGCCGGATCAGAGGAAATCGTCGCGGCGCGGCGTGAAGCAGTCGATCAGTTCGCCCTCTTCCAGGCACAGGCAGCCATGCTCGATATGGCCGGGAATGACGAGGCTATCGCCCTTCTTGAGGTCGTAGGCCTCGCCATCACGGTAAAAGCGGAAGCTGCCGCTGGCGACATAGGTCGATTGTACATGCGGATGGCTGTGCAGCCTGCCTTCCGCGCCGGTCTTGAAACGGAACGATACCACCATCAGTTCGGGCGCTTCGGAAAGCACGGTGCGTTCTACGCCATCGTCGGGCGAAACAGTGGGGAAGGTCGGAAGCTGCTGCATATCTTTCTCCTCAGTCAATGCGGTTCAGGCGGCAATCTCAGCGCGGTGCGCGCAACATCGCGCGGTATCGCATCTGGCTGCTTTTCAGGTGGTTGCGCATGGCGCTTCGCGCCGCCTCCTCGTCGCCGTCCTGTATCGCGATCAGTATCGCCTCGTGCTCTCCCACCAGACGGCTGAGATCAGCGGGCGAAAGCACGGTCTCGGAGCCGTTTTCGGCCACGGCGCGGCGGGGAATGACGGTCGGGCCAAGCACCTGCAGAAACTCGCTGAAGCGGGGATTGTTGGTCGCTTCGGCAACGGCCAGATGGAAGGCGAAATCGGCCTCGGCCGTCGGGCTGCCCTTGGCGGCGCTGGCGCGGAAGGCGTCGAAGGCCTCGATGATCTTTTCTTCCTGCGCCGGCGAACGGCGGATCGCAGCAAGGCCCGCGGCATCGCCTTCCACCGCGGTGCGCAGTTCCAGCATTTCGATCAGCGAGGAGACGCGGGCCAGATCGACATTATGGAAAGGCCGCCGTTCGACCGGGGCGGGCTCCAGTACGAAGACACCGGCGCCCTGACGCGGTTCGACGAGACCGTCTGAGCGCAGGGAGGCAATCGCCTCGCGCACAACGGTTCGGCTCACGCCGAATTCCTGTGTCATCTGCGCTTCCGATGGCAGGCGGTCGCCAGTCTTGTAGCGGCCCTTGGCGATCTGGCTGCGGAGTTCCTCCGAAACCTTCACCACAAGCGTTTTGGCCTGTGGCGCTGCCGGTTCGGAGGTCGTCGTTCTTGTCATCTTCGTCGCCGTTCTAAAAATATCGGTTGCGTCTACCGTTCCTCGATACGTTATTCGCGGCCCGGCTTGCAATCCCACCGCCTGCCGGGAACGTTCCCTGCCGCTTTTCACGTCGCCTTGAAGATCGGGTTGTCGACGAAAACACCGCCCTGAAACCGCACCATGGCATCGCCGGGGTCGGGTTTCGGCGTTGTCTCGACAATGTGCCGCCGGAAGGCCTCCGCATTGTCTTTGGGTTTCCATCCGAGAAAACCGAGATGCGAATTGTCCCACCAGCCGGCGTCATTGGCAGACGCACCCCATACAACGGGGCAGCCGAGGATCGGTGCCCGAAATACCGCTTCGATCAGCGATACGAAATCGTCGTGCGAGAACCAGGTGGACAACATGCGATAATTGGTGGGTTCCGGGGTGCAGGAACCGATGCGCACAAGCGCCGTCTCCTGCCCGAACTTCTCGAAATACATGCGGGCCAGGTTTTCGCCAAAACACTTGGAGACGCCGTAAAGCCCGTCCGGTCGGAAGGGGGCGTCGGGGCCAAGACGCTCCGTCTGGGGATAATAACCGATCGTGTGGTTGGAACTGGCAAAAACGATCCGCGGCTGTCCATGGGCGCGGGCGGCTTCATAGAGATTATAAAGCCCGATGATGTTGCCTTGAACGATCTGTTCGAACGGCTTTTCCACCGATATGCCGCCAAGGTGGATAATCCCGTCGCAACCGGCGACCATGGCATCCACGGCATTTGCGTCCGCCAGGTCGCACTGCACGCATTCCTCGTTCGGGTCTGCCGGGTCTAGCGGAGCAAGATCGGCGAGGCGCAATATCTCGGCCACCGGTGCGAGGCGTTCGCGCATGACGCGGCCGAGCTGACCTGCCGCACCGGTAACAAGAAGCCGTTTCATCGCAATTCTCCATCAGCATTATACGTCATCGACGCAGTCAGATATGGCAGCGCCTCTTGACCTTGTCATACAGATCGTACAAAAAGCGGATAACATATATTATGTGCCATACGCAACAATCATGAAGGATGAGTTTGATGCTGACCGTCGAAACAAGGCAGGCCGTGAACCCGGAATATGCAAAAACGCTGGATACCGAAGGTCTCCGCCGGCATTTCCTCGCCAGCGACATGTTCCGTTCCGGTGAAATCAGGCTGATCTACACCCATTACGACCGCTTCGTGATGGGCGGCGCCGTGCCTGACGGAAAGCCGCTGACGCTCGACAAGGTGGAGGAAACCAGGACGCCTTCCTTCCTCGATCGGCGTGAAATGGGCATCGTCAACATCGGTGAGGCGGGCACGGTCAGCGCCGGCGGCGAAACCTACACGCTGAACCGCGGTGACGTGCTTTATCTCGGTGCCGGCAGCGGCGCGGTGACCTTCGACGGCGCCGGGCGATTCTACATCACCTCGTGCCCGGCGCATCGCAGCCTGCCGGCGAAGCTGGTGACGCTGGCGAACAGCAAGGAGGTCAAGCTTGGTGCAACCCAAACCTCCAACAAGCGCACCATCAACCAGTTCATCCATCCGCTGGTCATGGAAAGCTGTCAGCTGGTGCTGGGATATACGACACTGGAGGACGGCTCGGTCTGGAACACCATTCCCTCGCATATTCATGACCGTCGCATGGAGGCCTATCTCTATTTCGGCATGGATGAAAAGTCGCGCGTGCTGCACCTGATGGGCGAGCCGCAGGAGACCCGCCACCTGTTCATTTCAAATGAAGAAGGCGCGATTTCCCCGCCCTGGTCCATTCATTCCGGTGCGGGCATCGGCTCCTACACCTTCATCTGGGCCATGGCCGGCGACAATGTCGACTATACCGACATGGACTTCATTCAGCCGGGAGACCTGAAATGAGGAACCCCTTTTCGCTTCAGGGGCGCAAGGCGCTCGTCACCGGCGCGAATACGGGGCTCGGCCAGGCGATTGCGGTGGGTCTCGCCGCTGCCGGCGCGGACGTCGTCTGCGCCGCCCGTCGTGCGCCGGATGAAACGCTTGCCATCATCGCGAGTGACGGCGGCAAGGCCAGCGCATTGTCTATCGACTTTGCCGATCCGCTGGCGGCAAAAGACAGTTTTGCCGGTGCCGGTTTCGACATTCTCGTCAACAATGCCGGCATCATCCGCCGTGCCGATTCCGTTGAATTTTCCGAGCTGGACTGGGACGAGGTGATGGACGTCAACCTCAAGGCGCTGTTTTTCACCACGCAGGCCTTTGCAAAGGAGCTGCTGGCGAACGGCCGCGCCGGCAAGGTCGTCAATATCGCCTCGCTCCTGTCGTTCCAGGGGGGCATTCGTGTGCCGTCCTATACGGCTGCAAAACATGGCGTCGCCGGTCTCACCAAGCTTCTGGCAAATGAGTGGGCGGCGAAGGGCATCAATGTGAATGCGATTGCGCCGGGTTACATCGAAACCAACAATACAGAGGCACTGCGCGCGGATGCGGCCCGCAACAAGGCCATTCTCGAGCGCATTCCGGCTGGCCGCTGGGGTCATTCAGACGATATAGCCGGGGCGGCGGTTTTCCTTGCTTCGCCGGCGGCGGATTATGTGCATGGCGCCATTCTCAATGTCGATGGCGGCTGGCTGGCGCGCTGAGCCGCGCCCGCCTGTAAAATTCATCATATAACTTGTATGATGAATTGTTGACAAATATACGGCAAGTGGTTTAGGTGACTTTCGGTCATTGAACTTCAAAGGAATACCGATCATGAACCCTGAACAAATCAAAACGGCTCTCGGCTCCGGCCTTCTGTCTTTCCCGGTCACCCATTTCGATTCCGAGGGCCGTTTCGCTGCCGACAGCTACAGGGCCCATGTCGAATGGCTTGCCGGTTACAAGGCGCCGGTGCTGTTTGCCGCAGGCGGCACCGGCGAGTTCTTTTCGCTGAAGCCGGATGAGATTCCGACCATCGTTTCCGCCGCCAAGGAAGTCGCCGGCGAAACCGCCATCGTTTCCGGCTGCGGTTACGGCACTGAAATTGCGGTCGATATCGCCCGCTCCGTCGAAAAGGTCGGTGCCGATGGCATCCTGCTTCTGCCGCATTATCTCATCGATGCGCCGCAGGAAGGGCTTTACGCCCATATCAAGAAGGTGTGTCAGTCGGTCGGCATCGGTGTCATGGTCTATAACCGTGACAACTCGGTTCTTCAGGCCGATACGCTGGCGCGGCTGTGCGACGAGTGCCCGAACCTTGTCGGCTTCAAGGACGGCACCGGCGATATCGGCCTCGTTCGCCAGATCACCGCCAAGATGGGGGACCGCCTGATGTATCTCGGCGGAATGCCAACCGCGGAACTGTTCGCCGAAGCCTATCTCGGTGCCGGTTTCACCACCTATTCCTCGGCCGTATTCAACTTCGTGCCCGGCCTTGCCAACGAGTTCTACGCAGCGCTGCGCGCCGGCGAGCGTGCCACCTGCGAGCGCATTCTTGTCGATTTCTTCTATCCATTCATGGCGATCCGCAACCGCGCCAAGGGTTATGCCGTCTCCGCCATCAAGGCCGGCGTCCGCCTGCAGGGCTTCGATGCCGGTCCGGTGCGTGCGCCGCTGAAGGACCTGACCAATGAGGAAATCGGCATGCTCGAAGCCCTGATCGGCACGCACAAGCGCAAAGCCTGATCACGGCATAACGGGAGGGGAGCCATGAAAATCACGGCAGTGCGCACGCATCTGCTTGAACACCGGCTGGACACGCCGTTCGAAAGCGCCTCCATGCGTTTCGACCGGCGGGCCCATGTTCTGGTGGAAATCGAATGCGACGACGGGACCGTCGGCTGGGGCGAATGCCTCGGCCCGGCGCGGCCGAACGCCGCCGTGGTCCAGGCCTATTCCGGCTGGCTCATCGGCCAGGACCCTCGCCAGACCGAAAAGATCTGGGCCGTGCTTTATAATGCCCTGCGCGATCAGGGCCAGCGCGGCCTCAGTCTTACGGCCCTGTCCGGCATCGATATCGCGTTGTGGGACATCAAGGGCAAGCATTACAGTGCTTCCATCTCGATGCTGCTCGGTGGGCGCTGGCGCGAGAGCGTGCGCGCCTATGCCACTGGCAGCTTCAAGCGTGATGGTGTCGACCGCGTTTCAGACAATGCGTCCGAAATGGCGGAGCGCCGCGCTGACGGCTTCCACGCCTGCAAGATCAAGATCGGCTTCGGCATCGAGGAGGACCTCAGGGTCATAGCCGCGGTTCGAGAGGCGATCGGGCCTGACATGCGGCTGATGATCGATGCCAATCACGGTTATACGGTCGCCGAAGCCGTCACGCTTGGCAACCGCGCCGCCGACTATGGCATCGACTGGTTCGAGGAGCCGGTGGTTCCCGAACAGCTCGATGCCTATCAGCGTGTACGGGCAGGGCAGCCGATCCCGGTTGCGGGCGGCGAGACCTGGCATGGGCGTCACGGCATGTGGCAGGCGCTTTCCGCCGGTGCCGTGGATATTCTCCAGCCCGATCTCTGCGGATGCGGCGGTTTTTCAGAAACGCAGAAGATTGCCACGCTTGCCACGCTGCACGGCGTGCGCATCGTGCCGCATGTCTGGGGCACCGGCGTACAGATCGCCGCCGCGCTGCAATTCATGGCGGCGATGACGCCTGATCCGGTGCGGGTCAATCCCATCGAACCGATCATGGAATTTGACCGCACCCATAATCCGTTCCGTCAGGCGGTTCTCAGTGAACCTCTCGAAGCGGTGAACGGTATCGTCGCCATTCCCGATGGTCCCGGTCTCGGCATCGAGATCAACCGGGATGCACTCGTTGAATTCAGGATGCCAGACCCATGAGTGAACTCGTCAGAAAGCTGAGCGGCACCGCGCCGAAACCCGCTTTCCCGAAAGGCGCGGTCGATACGCAGATGCACATGTATCTACCCGGATATCCCGCCTTGCCGGGTGGCCCCGGCCTTCCGCCGGGCGCCCTGCCGGGACCGGAGGATTATCGTCGCCTCATGCAATGGCTCGGCATAGACCGGGTCATCATCACGCAGGGCAATGCCCATCAGCGAGACAATGGCAATACGCTGGCCTGTGTTGCCGAGATGGGCGAGGCGGCGCGCGCGGTCGTCATCATCGATGCCACCACGAGCGAAAAGGACATGGAGAAGCTTGCCGCCGCGGGTGCGGTCGGCGCGCGTATCATGGATCTGCCGGGTGGCGCGGTGAACCTTTCCGAACTGGAAGCGGTGGACGAGCGGGCGCATGCGGCCGACTGGATGGTGGCGGTGCAGTTCGACGGAAACGGTCTTCTCGACCATCTGCCGCGTCTTCAGAAAATCCGCTCGCGCTGGGTGTTCGATCATCACGGCAAGTTCTTCAAGGGCCTCAAAACCGATGGGCCGGAAATGGCGGCGCTTCTGAAACTCATCGACGGCGGCAATCTGTGGTTCAAATTCGCCGGCGTTTATGAAAGCTCCCGCGAAAGCTGGCCCTACGAGGATGTCGCCGCCTTTTCGCGGGTGATCGCGGCGCATGCGCCGGAACGCATCGTCTGGGGCACCAACTGGCCGCATAATTCCGTGCGCGAGACGGCTGCCTATCCTGATGATGCCCGCCTTGCGGAACTGACGCTTGGCTGGCTTCCGGATGAGGCGGCGCGTCATCGGGCGCTGGTCGAAAACCCCGAAGAGCTGTTCAAGCTGCCGCCATTCAAGGCGTCATAGGTCAATCCGGGATGGTTGGGGAAGGGAGGCCCCATCATCCTTTTCACATGAAAGGTCTTTGCATGCCGGCCCGGATGGGCGTGAAAAAATCGGCCCGACAAGCCTTGGAGGGGCTGGGCCGTTTCAACAATGGAGGAGGAAAGCATGAAAAAGATTGCAAGCATGATGTGCGTCGCGATGGGGATCGCGCTGTCCGGTGTTTCCGCCATGGCGCAGGAAATCACCCTGCGTTCGGCCGATATTCATCCGGACGGTTATCCCACGGTCGAAGCCGTGAAATATATGGGCGAGCTTCTGGCCGAGCGGACCAATGGCCGTATCAAGATACAGGTCATGAACAATTCCGTTCTTGGCGGCGAAAAGGACACCATCGAGCAGACCCGCTTCGGCGTCATCGACATGAACCGCGTCAATGCCGCGCCTTTCAACAATCTTGTCAAGGAGACCACCGTTCTTGGTCTGCCTTTCCTGTTCCGCTCGACGGAGCACATGCACAATACGGTCGACGGTCCGATTGGTGATGAGGTTCTGGCTGCTTTCGAACCGCACGGTCTCGTCGGTCTCGCCTTTTACGATTCCGGCGCCCGATCCTTCTACACCACCAAAAAGCCCATCGAAAAACTGGCGGATCTGAAGGGGCTTAAAATCCGCGTGCAGCAGTCGGACCTGTGGATTTCGATGATGCAGGCCTTCGGCGCCAACCCGACGCCAATGCCGATGGGCGAGGTCTATTCCTCACTTGAAACCGGTGTCGTCGACGGTGCCGAAAACAACTGGCCATCCTACGAATCCGCCCGTCATTATGAGGTGGCAAAGAACTATTCTCTGACCGAACATTCTCTGAACCCGGAAATCCTCGTCATTTCGAAGATCTCCTGGGACAAGCTCTCCCCGGAAGACCAGAAGCTGCTGCGCCAGGCGGCCAAGGATTCGGTCGGCAAGATGCGCGAACTGTGGAGCGCCCGTGAAAAGGCCTCGGAAGAAAAGGTCCGCGCCGGTGGCGCCAATGTCATCAAGGTCAACAAGGAGGAATTCGCTGCGGCGATGGGTCCGGTCTACGACAAGTTCGTCACCGATCCGAAGATGAAGGACCTTCTGGAACGGGTGAAAGCGGTCAAGTAACGCGTGGGAAACCGGCCTTGGAAACAAGGCCGGTTTTCTTTTGTCGCCGTTGATGCGGGAGGAACAGACAATGCGACACTTCATGCGGGCCATCCGCCCTTTTCTCGGCGCGCTCAGCCACGCGTCGCTTTATATTGCCGGTATCGGCATGATCGCCATGACGCTTATCGTCGGCTGGCAGGTCTTTGCGCGGTATATTCTCAACGATTCACCCAGCTGGTCTGAGCCGCTGTCGCTGCATCTCATGTCGTGGTTCATCATGCTTGGCGCCGCCGTCGGCGTGCGCGAGAGCGTGCATCTGGGGCTCGATATTCTGCGCTACATGATGCCGCCGCGTGTGCAGAAGGGCATGGACCTGACAAGCCTTGCGCTGATCTTCTTCTTCGGTGCCGGCATGGCCTGGTATGGCACCTCGCTTGCCATGGGGACATGGACGGCGACGATCCCTGTTCTCGGCTGGCCGGGCGGGACGGATTTCTTTCCGCTGATCGGCGGCGGTTTCCTTATCGCGCTGTTTGCTGCCGAACGTTTCGTCGATCTTTCCATCGGCGAGGAAATCGCTGCAGACGTGATCGTGCAGGAGGCCGCATAAATGGCTTACACCATTCTCTTCGGGGTGTTCACCCTGCTGATGCTGATCGGAACGCCGATCGCGTTCTGCCTCGGCATCGCGTCCTTCGCCACGGTTCTTTATCTCGGCCTGCCACCCATCGTGGTGTTCCAGCAGATGAATTCCGGCATGAATGTCTTCGCGATGATGGCAATACCGTTCTTCATCTTCGCCGGTGACCTGATGGTGCGCGGCGGCATCGCCCATCGCCTCATCCGCTTCGCGGCAGGCCTCGTGGGGCACCTGCGCGGCGGTCTCGGTCAGGTCAACATCGTGGCTTCGACACTGTTCGGCGGCATTTCCGGCTCGGCCGTCGCCGATGCTTCCGCCGTCGGCGGGCTCATGATCCCGCAAATGGCCAAGCGCGGCTATGACAGGGATTATGCCGTCAATGTCACCGTCAATGCCGCCATTATCGCGCTGATGATCCCGCCCTCGCACAACATGATCCTCTATTCGATCGCGGCGGGCGGCAATGTCTCTGTGGCCGATCTCTTCACCGCCGGTATCATTCCGGGGCTGTTGCTTGCAGCAGCGCTGATGGTGACGGCCTATATCGTCGCCCGGCGCAAGGGCTATCCGTCTGAGCCTTTCCCCGGTTTCTCGAAGCTGATGTATTATTTGCTGGCGTCTTTCCCCGGCATCCTGCTGATCGGCATCATTTTCGGCGGCGTGCGTTCGGGCATCTTCACCGCGACCGAGAGTTCCTGCATCGCCGTGCTCTATGCCTTCCTTGTCGCCATGCTGGTCTATCGCGAACTCAACTGGGACGGCTTCGTGGAAGCGGTGATGGGGGCGGTTCGTACCACGGCCATGGTTCTGCTGGTCATCGGCACGGCGGCATCCTTCGGCTGGCTGATGGCCTTCCTGCAGGTCCAGACATTGATGATCGCGGCAATCAGTGCGATTTCGGACAACCCGATCATCGTGCTACTTGTCATCAACATCATCCTGCTGCTGCTCGGCACCTTCATGGACATGGCGCCGATGGTCATCATTTCCACGCCGGTGCTTCTGCCTGTCGTAAAGGCCTTCGGCATCGACCCCGTGCATTTCGGCGTGGTGATGATCCTGAACGCCGGCATCGGTCTCAATACGCCGCCGGTCGGAACGGTGCTCTTCGTCGGCTGCGCGGTGGGCGGCATATCGATACGGGAGGCAATGCGGACGATCTGGCCGTTCTTCGGCGCCAGCATCGCAGTGCTGCTTGCTGTCACCTATATTCCGTCGCTGTCCCTGTGGTTGCCGTCACTGTTCCGGTAATTCCAGCGCTTTCAAACGAGAAGGCCCCCTTATGCCGGGGCCTTTTCCGTTTCGTCGGCAAGCAGCCTTTGCTGCTCATGCTCGTCAAATGCCATCAGGTTGCCGTGCCGGCTGCGGCGTATCCGGTTCATATGGTCACGCGGGCTTAATCCCAATGTCCGCTTGAACATGCGCGAGAAATAATAGGGGTCGCCATAACCCACCTCGGCCGCCGCTGCCGAGACCGAAAGTCCGGCCTCGAGAAAATGCATGGCACGTTCCATGCGTTTGAACTCCTGATATTTGCGCGGCGTCCGTCCCACCCGCTTCTGGAATTCCCGCAGGAAATAATCGCGATTATAGGGCGCCGCATCGGTGGCCCGCCCGGCAATGTCGGGGTCCAACGGATTGGCGGAAATCATCGTGATCGCCTTCATCACCGCAAGGTCGAGGCCTTCCGTACCCTCCGGCTGAAAACTCGGGCGGTCGACCCAACCCAGAAACGCGTCATCGATGAAGGCGATCAGAAGCACCATGAAGAGATGATGTTGACCCAGAGTGACGGAGGAAGGAGGCGCGCTCTGCCGGTAGTGGCGCACCAGCGGCTCCAGAAGCGACCAGCGGCTCAGCCGCAGTTTCGGTTTCAGGTCCATCTGCGCGATCAGGTTGTGGCGGCCGTAAATATCGAGCGTGAAATGCTGCGCCACGCCGCGATAGGTCACGGCCTGCTCGTTCCACCCCACAAAGCGTTGCCCTCGGAAAATAAGCATGGCGTCACCGGGCTCCAGTACCCTTGCTTCGCCATCAACGAGATAGTGCCCGCGCCCCTCCAGGCAGATGATGAGATCGTCCACCGGATTGGATTTGTCGATCTGCCAGGTGCGCGAATGCTCCATTTTGATCGTCGCGCGCGTCAGGTTGAGGTTGAGCGCCTCAGGCGGAACGGATGACAGAATGCCACCTTCGATTTCGTCCATCTTTTTCCTCGTCTTTGTTAATTCACCTTGGCGCTGAAATTTGGTTTTGTCACCGCATAAATTGCTTTTACGCGCCGTATCAATGAGGGAGGAGATCGGTCGCGGCGAGGAAATACGCTTTATTGCGCCCGCCGCTGGCCGTTCCGGGAGAATCACTTGTACGAAATTGTATTCTGTCAGTCGCGTTCCACCGGGACGCGGGGAGGAGCATCATGAAATCTCAGCGCTTCCTGGGGCTGGGATATCTGACGCCTTACATCATCGGGCTTTTGGTCTTCACGGCCATTCCGTTTCTTGGCTCGCTCTATCTCAGTTTCACCCGTTACGACTTGATGAGCGATCCCAGTTGGGCAGGGCTTGCCAATTACGAGCGGCTGTTCACCCGCGACCGCACCTTCATGAAATCCCTGAACGTCACCCTGTTCTACGTGTTTCTGACGGTGCCGCTGAAGCTTGCCTTTGCGCTGTTCATCGCGGCAATACTCAATTACAAGCTGCAATTCATCAACTTTTTCCGCACCGCCTTTTACGTGCCGTCCATCCTCGGCGGCTCGATCGCGATTGCGGTTCTGTGGCGCTATATCTTCGCCAGCGAAGGCCTTGCCAATATGGCGCTTGCCGCCGTGGGACTGTCGCCGGTGGACTGGTTCGGAGATCCGGGCAATGCGCTTTTCACCATCACGCTGCTGCGCTGCTGGCAGTTCGGTTCGGCCATGGTGATCTTCCTTGCGGCCCTGCAATCCATCGACAAATCGCTTTACGAAGCGGCCGCCATCGATGGTGCCGGCAAGGTGAGGACCTTCTTCTTCATCACCCTGCCGCTTCTGACGCCGGTGATCTTTTTCAACCTCATCATGCAGATGGTGCAGGCATTCCAGGAGTTCAACGGCCCTTACATCATCACCCAGGGCGGGCCGCTGAAGTCCACCTATCTCCTGCCTCTTTATATCTACGACGAGGCCTTCAAGAAGTTCAACATGGGCTATGCCTCTGCAATCGCCTGGGTGCTCTTCACCATCATCACCGTGCTGACCCTCGTGGCCTTCTGGTCCTCGAAGAAGTGGGTCTATTACGCCGGCGACAAGCGGAACTGATGCCATGACCGATATCGCAACCCTAAACGACATGCAGGCGGCCCGCCGGGCGCGGCTCAGGCTGCTTTCCACCTCGGTCCGCTACGTGCTTCTCTTCGCGGTCGGACTCGTCATGCTCTACCCGCTGATCTGGCTGGTGGGCGCAAGCTTCAAGACCAATTCGGAAATCTTCTCCGGTGCCGGTTTCATCCCGGAAAACCCGACGCTGGATGGCTATATCCGCGGCTGGGAAACCTCGACGCCCTACACCTTCGGCCGGTTCTTCTGGAACTCGTTCCTGATCATCCTGCCGAAGGTCATCGGCACGGCGATTTCCTGCACCATGGCGGCCTATGCCTTCGCCCGCTTCGATTTTCCGCTGAAGAAGATCCTGTTCGGCTCGGTCATCGCCATTCTGCTGCTGCCCAATGTCGTCACCCGCATTCCGCAATATATCCTGTTTCGGGATCTCGGCTGGCTGGACAGTTTCCTGCCGCTCTGGGTGCCCTCGGCTTTCGCCGGTGATGCCTTCTTTGTCTTCATGCTGGTACAGTTCCTGCGCTCGCTGCCCTCGGACATGGAAGAGGCCGCCCGGGTGGACGGCGCCAACAGCCTGCAGACACTGGTCTACATCGTCGTACCGATGCTGGCGCCGGCGCTGATCTCGGTCTGCCTGTTCCAGTTCATGTGGACGATGAACGACTTTCTCGGTCCGCTGATCTACCTGTCCTCGGTCGACAAATATCCGGTGAGCCTGGCGCTCAAACTCTCCATCGACACCACCGAAGCCTTTGAATGGAACCGCATCCTGGCGATGTCGGTGCTGACGATCGCGCCCGCGCTGATCGTGTTCTTCGCGGCGCAACGGTATTTCATTGAAGGGATCTCGTCTGGCGGGGTCAAGGGCTGAAAATGGCAAGCGTTCAACTTAAAAATCTCGAAAAAGTCTATGGCGGCAGCTTCAAGGCGGTGCACGGCATCAATCTCGACGTCGAGGATGGCGAGTTCATGGTGTTCGTCGGCCCTTCGGGCTGCGCCAAATCCACGACGTTGCGCATGGTGGCGGGGCTGGAGGAAATCACCGGCGGTGAAATCCTGATCGGCGATCAGCGGGTCAACGACCTGCCGCCCGGCAAGCGCTCCATTGCCATGGTGTTCCAGAACTATGCGCTTTATCCACATATGAAGGTGCGCGGCAATCTCGCCTTCGGCCTGAAGATCGCCGGTGTCGCCAAGCCGGAGATCGAGAAGGCCATCGACAATGTCGCGCGCATTCTGGAGATCGAGCCGCTGCTCGACCGTCTGCCGAAGCAGCTTTCCGGCGGGCAGGCGCAGCGTGTGGCGCTCGGCCGTGCGCTCATCAAGAAACCGGGTGTGTTTTTGTTCGATGAGCCGCTGTCCAATCTCGACGCCAAGCTTCGTGCTTCGATGCGGGTTCGCATTACCGATCTGCACCGCCAGTTGAAAGCGGAAGGCCTGTCATCGACTGTTATCTACGTCACCCATGACCAGACGGAGGCCATGACCATGGGTGACCGCATCTGCGTCATGCAGGCAGGTCGCATCATGCAGGTCGCGACGCCGAAGGAGCTTTACAACCATCCGGCCAATCTCTTCGTCGCCGGCTTCATCGGCACGCCGGAAATGAACCTCGTGGATGTGGCAATCGAGGGTACTGAATTCGTGATCGCCGGTCAGCGCCTGCCGATCGGCGCGCATCTGGAACAGCGACTATCGGCGAGACCCACGGACGCCGTCATCGGCATCCGTCCGCAGCATTTCTCATTGGCGGAGGCGACCGATGGTCCGGCGCTGCAGGCGAAACTCACCAATGCGGAATTCATGGGCCACGAGGTCTATCTGCACGCCGATCTCGGCGGCCAGAAGGTCGTCAGCGTCGTCGGCGCGGCGGAATTCGAGGTGCTCGGCCGCGATGGTCTTCTGCGCCTGAAGCCGGACCCGGAGAAGCTGCATATTTTCGACAAGGCCGATGGGCGCAACGTTTCGCTGTGAGGAGCGGACGGGCGTGCCTGATTTTTCGAGGAGGAGAAGAACAATGAAGATGATGACCAGAATGATGGTGATGCTTGCCGGTGCCGCTTATGTGGCGATGGCGACCGCACCTGCGGCAGGTGCCGCGGAACTGCGCATGTCATGGTGGGGCGGCGAGAGCCGCCATGTCGCCACCCAGAAAGCGATTGCCGCCTGTGGCGAGAAATACGGCCACACGATCAAGGGCGAGTTCACCGGTTTCGACGGTTATCTCGAAAAACTCACCACCCAGATGGCGGGCAAGACGGAAGCTGATATCGTTCAGGTCAACTGGCCGTGGCTGCCGCTGTTTTCCAAGAATGGCGAAGGTTTTGCCGATCTGCGCCAGCTGAAGCCGCTCGATCTTTCCCAATGGGCCGAGAGCGATCTGGAGGCGGGGTCGATGAACGGCGTGCTGCAGGGGCTTTCCGTTTCCACCACCGGCCGCGTCTTCTTCTTCAATGCCACGACCTTCGAAAAGGCGGGTGTCGAAATTCCGAAGACCTGGGATGAGTTCTTCGCGGCGACGAAGACCATCAAAAAAAAGCTCGGTAAGGACTATTATACCTTCAACGCCGTGAAGGAGACCGCCCAGCTTCTGGTGACGCTGGCCGTTGTGCAGAAAACCGGCAAGGATCTGGTCGATCCCAAGACCAACCGCGTGGCCTGGACGCCGGAGGAACTGGCCGAGGGCATTTCCTTTGTCGGCAAGCTGGTCGAAACCGGATCCATCCGCTCCCAGAAAGAGGAAGCGGCCGATGGCAATGTCAATCTTTATGAAAAGCCGTCCTGGTCTGAAGGCCGCATTGCCGGCTCCTATGAATGGGATTCGACCTATTCAAAATATGCCGATCCCCTGAAGCAGGGGCAGGTTCTGAAACCCGTGCCGATGCTGAAGCTTGCAGACGCGGTGACCGAGGGGGTCTATCGCAAGCCTTCAATGGTGTTCTCGATCTCTAAAAACTCGAAGAACCCGGAAGCAGCGGCGCAGATACTGAACTGCCTGCTGAACGAGCCTGAGGGTATCGACGCACTCGGCACCGCGCGTGGTTTGCCGGCATCCAAGGCTGCGGCTGCACGTCTGGGCGACAAGGGCGAGCCGGAAGTGCGAGCCGCCAATGCCATCGTCATGGCCGCATCCGGGCCGGTGGTATCGCCCTTCAACGAACATCCGGAAATCCGCTCGGCCTTCATCGATACGCTGGAAGAATATGCCTATGGCCAGCTGACGGCGGAGGAGGCGGCCGAGCAGATCGTCGATTCCACCAATGATGTTCTGGCGAAGTTCGATTGACGGCAATTGCCCGCCGCCGCGTCCGTGGCGGCGGGCTCACTGACCGGCTGCCGGAACATGCGAGGCATGTCCGCCAGGGCCTGGCCGGATAGGGACGAAAGACGGGAAATGAACATGAACGAACCTCTTATCATCGCGTCTTCAGCGCGAACGGCAGCGCTTTGCCTCGCCGCACCCGGCGCTCGCCATTTCCTTCCGGCGAGGACGGAGTGGCGTTTGTCGTCGGCGGAAGGCGACGAGCGGCGCGGCGAAACTGCGACCGTGGTGACGCTGCTGCATGATCTCTTCCCGGATACCTGCTATCTGTTCGAGGCCGAGGGGTTCGCAGCGCTGGAGTTCAGAACCAGCCCTTGCGCCGGGCTTGTGGAGGCTGCGGCGTTCTCCCTGACGCCGGATGTCGCGCTCGATGATGAAAAGGGCGCGCGTGCCAATGCCGAGGCGCTGGAAAGGGCGGTGGCTGCGGTGCCGCATGGCGGCACATTGCAGCTTGCGGCCGGTCTGTGGACGTCCTTCCCTGTCCGCCTCAGAAGCAACATGACCTTCCATCTTGCCGAGGGAGCCGTGCTGCGCGCCCCTTCGAGCCGTAAAGCCTGGCCGATCTTGCCGGCACGCGATGATGCGGGCCATATGCTCGGAAGCTGGGAAGGCCTTCCGGAAGCCTGTTTCGCCGCGCCGGTTCATGCCATCGGGACAGATAATCTCATCATCGAGGGCAGGGGCGTTCTCGATGGTTCGGGCGACAGGGGTGACTGGTGGAGCTGGCCAAAAGAAACCCGCGACGGCGCGCGGCGGCCGCGCGGCCTGCATCTCGTTTCCTGCCGCAAAATCCAGCTTCTCGGCTTTACGATAAAAAACGCCGCCTCATGGACAATCCATCCGCAGGGCTGCGAAGACTTGATCGCTGCCGGCCTCACCATCAACGCGCCGCATGACAGCCCGAACACTGATGGTTTCAATCCTGAAAGCTGCCGCAACGTCACGATATCGGGCGTTCGTTTTTCGGTCGGAGACGATTGCATCGCCGTAAAGGCAGGAAAGCGCGGCCCGGATGGCGAGGACGATCATCTCGCGGAAACCCGTGGCATTCGTGTGCGCCATTGTCTGATGGAGCGCGGCCATGGCGGGCTGGTGATCGGCTCGGAAATGTCCGGCGGCGTGCATGACGTATCTGTGGAGGATTGCGACATGGTCTGCACGGATCGCGGCCTGCGCCTCAAGACGCGGCGCGGACGGGGCGGCATCGTCAGCAATATCGCCATGCGCCGGGTGCTGCTGGACGGCGTGCAAACCGCGCTTTCCGCCAATGCACACTATCATTGCGATGCTGATGGACATGACGAACGGGTACAGTCGCGGCAGCCGGCGCCGATCGACAAGGGCACGCCATTCATCGATGGAATTACCGTGGAAGATGTCGAAATACGCAATCTCGCCCATGCTGCGGGCGTCTTTCTCGGCCTTCCCGAAGCACCCATCCGCAATGTCGCCATCCGCAATCTCACCATCGTCTCGCGCGATCCATCGGCCATCGCCGCGCCTCCCATCATGGCCGACCGGGTTCGTCCCATGCGCCATGAGGCGATTGTTGTCGAGCAGACACATATAGTCTGCGACGATCCTGCCATGCTGAGCGACGCTTCCATTTCCACTGTTTCAGATCGCGATTGAGAAAACCATGAAAGCCACTGAATATTTTGAGCAATTCTGCGGTCGTTATAGGCCTTACAAGGGCGGCAGCTGGTGTTATGAGGATGGATGCATCTACCGCGGCCTGCAGCAGCTGTCCGAGGCCACCGGAGAGGCGCGCTGGAGCGACCATCTGCACCGGCTCGCCGATGTGCAGATAGCGACCGACGGCACGCTCGCCGGTTACGATCCGCAGGAATATAATATCGACCATATTCTTGCCGGCCGTCTCCTCTTTCCCCTTTCGGAAGAAACGGGCGACCCACGGTATCTCGCTGCCGCGGACCATCTGGCTGGGCAGCTACGCAGCCATCCACGCATCGCCTGCGGCAATTACTGGCACAAGAAACGCTATCCGCATCAGGTTTGGCTGGACGGTCTCTATATGGGTCTTCCGTTCCAGATTGAATATGCGCAGGCAACGGGGCGGCCCGAACTGATCGACGACGCGCTGAGGCAGTTTTCAACGGCACTTGCCCTGACGGCGGATACCGGCGGGCTCTATGTTCATGGCTACGATGAAAGCCGCACCCAGCGCTGGGCCGATCCGCAGACCGGCAAATCGCCGGCCGTCTGGGCCCGTGCGGTCGGCTGGCTGGCCATGGCGCTGGTGGATGCGCTCACGATACTGCCGGATGATGGCCGGACAAATGAATTGCGACAGAGCACACGGCGCCTCCTGGCTGAGATCGTCGCACGCCAGACAGGCACCGGTCTGTGGATGCAGGTTCTCGATAATCCGGATCTGGAGGGCAATTACGAGGAGACATCCGCCTCCGCAATGTTCTCCTATGCGCTGCTGCGTGCGGTCCGTCTTGGGCTGCTACAGGGAGAGGCGGCGGGCGCGGCTTTGTCCGCAGGTCGTCGCGCGCTTTCGGCTCTGCTGGAGACCCGGCTTCTGGCGGGCGAAGACGGTGTCACTCGTCTTGCCGGCATCGTACACGTCGCTGGACTTGGTGGTTTCGAGGGCAATTATCGCGACGGCTCGCCGGAATATTATCTGACCGAGCCAGTGGTTAGCGATGACGCCAAGGGAGTGGGTCCCCTGATGATGGCCTTTGCCGAAAATCTCCTGCTGGTCTGATGTGCCACCACCTCGATGAGCAGGATAGTTAGAGCGGGACACCCCGAAATTTGGCCCGGTTGCGACGCTATCGGCGGATCAGGCCCGCCTCCGGCGCTTCACCGTCAAGCCGTGCTTTTTTCGATGAAGCGGATGGCGTCGCCGACGGTCAGGATCGTATTTGCGGCGGAATCCGGAATCTCCACCCCGAATTCCTCTTCGATCTCCATGACCACCTGAACTATTTCCAGAGAGTCTGCACCGAGATCGTCGGCGAAACTGGCATCGTCCACGACGGCGGCAGGGTCTGCGCCAAGCTGGTCCACGATGATTTTTCTGATACGTTCGGCAATTGTGGGCATGAGAAGGCTCCGCGAGAGTGGTTGTCGCCGAACCTGCCCCATGGACATTGCCGGAACTTGTTCTTGCAAAATCACACATTTGCAGGAACAACACGGCTGTGCCACGGGGTCAAAACATCGATGACATCCGGACGTAGCACGCCTTTCTCCGCTGCGAAAGGGTGCCGGCCTCGAGCCCATGTCCGGAAAAATTCGCGGCGACTGCAAGATTAAACGGTTTGTGACTGGAAGCGGAGAACCGGGACGCGGTAAAGCTGGTTTCCATTGAACAATTGCCGCTATCTCATTGAGCATCAACGCCATGGCCCCATCATCCCCAGAACGCTTCATCTTGCTTGACGGCATAAGGGGCGTGGCTGCGCTCTTTATCGTCCATCGCCACGCCGAGCAGTTTTTCGGCAGGGATCCGGCCTCGAGCTATCTTGCCGTTGATCTGTTTTTTGCTCTCAGCGGCTTCGTGCTGGCTCACGCCTATGGCGTCAGATTGCGTGACGGGGCTATCACGCCCGGCTTTTTCATGAAGGCGCGCTTCGCCCGGCTTTATCCGCTTTATGTGCTGGCACTGGCGTTGATGGTGGCCTATTTCATCTGCCTTTATGTGCTGGGTCTGCCGACGCCGATCGACGATCTGCATCGTCTCATCGATCCCGGTGAACTGGCCTTTGCGCTGGTGACGGGGCTTCTCTTTCTGCCGGCGCCTTTCACGTTGACCCTCAATGGCGCGCTGTTTCTCGTCAGCCCGGCGTGGTCGCTTTTCAACGAACTGGTGGTGAACGTGGTCTATGCCCGCTGGGGCGTGCGGGCGACGGTGAAACAGATCGCAGCCGTCATTGTTGCCAGCGCCATTGTACTGGTGGTGGCCGCCGCCGCGTCTGGAAAGCTGCATCTCGGTTTCCGTTGGCATGAAATGTATGCCGGCATGGGCCGGGTATTCTTTTCGTTTTTCGCCGGCGTGCTGGTTTACCGGTTCCGCAACCGTGTGCCGGAGCTGAAGCCCGTCCAGGCCGCGCTGTGTCTGGTGCTCGTCTGTGTCATCCTTGCCGTGCCCGTATCACGCGAAGTCCGGCCCTTCTTCGACCTCGCAATCGTCCTGCTCCTCTGGCCGCTGCTGCTGTTCGTGGCCAGCCGAACGGTGCCGGGCCCCATGGTGAGTGCACTTTCGGGGTTTCTTGGTACGGCGTCTTACGCCGTCTATGTCCTGCATATTCCGCTTCTGGCATGGACGGAGTTTTTGATCCCGTCCATCACGCAGCAGAATATCGCCCTGCCAGCCGGCGTCCTGTTTCTCATCGGCACGACGTGGATTTCATGGTGGCTAACGGTCCGTTACGATCAGCCCGTTCAGAAATGGGTGAAAAACCGTCTGCGGAAACGCGCAGAAACCCGCCAGCCCGTCTAGTCGAAACAAGCGGGCCTGAAATTCAGTAGTGGGCAAAGATAGGCGCGGTCAGCACAAAGGCGGCCACAAGGCTGATGATCGTCAGTTTCGCCGCTCGCATGCGGCGCATTCTGCGGCCGCTCCAGTCATACGTCATACTCTCTCTCCACGCAGACGCAAACCCGCCGGTATGGAACCCGCTGACGTCGAGGCCTGTCCCGGCCTTCAGCGCGCATGTTCCATCCGTCACCTTCGTGCCGCCTGATCCGCGCACGGAGGTATCCATTTCAGTGTTGCCTGATATACATCATTTGCCAAGCCGTTATTTTCATCGGTGATTTTGAAGGCCTGGTTCCCGTCGTCATGGATGGAAGAGCGCCGTTATCGGTAGAGAGGCGGCAGCCCCTGAATCGCGTAACGTGGCAACGGTTTCCATGATTTACTGCGATCATGTTTATGAACGCCAAAAAGAAAGCGCATTTCCTTCGAAAGCTCGGCAGGGTCGGTCAGCCCGCACTGAAACAGCTGGATCACCTTTCGGGCGGCATTGTTGTAAATCATGACCTCCTCGTCCATGGTGTGCCGGTCATAACCGAGGTCTGCCAGCACCGACTGGAGCATCTTGAGGTCCTGTGACGAAATGATGCAATTTTCATATGCGGAAGACATCACGTCCTCCTTTCTATGGGGTTCACCAAAACTGTGGTGTCTCGCGTCGCTGCGGACGTCATGCGACGCCGCTTCCGTGCATCCGAGCGACAGGCCGTGCCATTAAAGCGTCGCGCCTTGGACATTCATGTCGTGTGGGTCCGTATCGTTCCTGCGGGTTAACGACATGAGCAGGACGAGGGCTTCAGCGGCCGTCGTAAAGCGGCGGTAACGCCCTTTTCAGTGATTGGGAGGGTGCGCCCATTGGGCGGAATAGACAAGTTAATTCCGTCGCAGTCGGCGGCAGTCGTGCATATTTATCTTCGGCTGCTCACGGCAACAAAAAAGGCCGGGGCAATATTGCACCGACCTTCCTCATATCGCTCTCAACACCAGTGCCAGTACATCCGTGGTCAAAAGTCTGAAGCGACTAAAACAACTGCGAACGACGAATTCATTCGCGCTCACCAGCAGTTGCTATGAGAGATATATAGAAGAGCAATATGGCCAAAACAAGTCCGGTCTCCCAGACGAGAGATTTATCGTCGTGACCTGCGCGCCGACACCGTGCCCTACTTCTTCTTGCCATCCGCTGTCGTGGCGTTTGCGAACTTCACCTGCGAACCGGCTGGCGCCGCGGCGGGTGTTTTCGTCTTGTCCTTCTTCGGCTTGCGGATTTCCTTGTTACTGCGCAACTGACCCTTTGCCATGGTGTCGTCCTCCTGCGTTGACCGGGTGATGTAAAAGCGCCCGCTATCTGTTACCGGATCGTTTCTTTGCGGGCACCGGATCGGCGGCGACAACCGCCGCTTCCTGTGCCTCGCGAAGCTGGCGAAGGCGTTCCGTCTTGCGGGCGCGCTGGTCGGCTTCGGCGTTGATGATCTGCTTTGCCGCGCTGTCGGTCAATGATGCTTTGTCCTGAGCGGACAGTTTACCGGGCTTGAAAAAAACTTCTTTCGTGGCGGCCATGGCAGTCTCCTTCGCGGAAGAGCGTTGTAGGGCGTTTACCGGGTACGGGCGGCCTTTTTGGGCGCTGGCAGCAGCCCTTCGCGCTGCATCTTCTTTTTCTCCAGCTTGCGGTGGCGGCGTACGGCTTCGGCTTCTTCGCGAACACGCTTTTCCGACGGCTTTTCATAGGATTCGCGGGCGCGCATCTCGCGGAAAATGCCTTCACGCTGCATTCTCTTTTTCAGGACGCGAAGGGCCTGTTCAACATTGTTGTCTCTGACGAGTACCTGCAAGACTATCTCCTTTAAGCGGCCAATGCCGCTACTTTCTGATTTTGATCGTGTTCAGGTTGATCCAGCTTGATCCGGTTTCGCGTGGCGAGAGGCTTTCGCCTTTGCCTAGCCGCGAGGCCGTCGACATCGATGCATCTATCTCATCGAGTGCGACGCTGCGCTCAAAATTCTCGTGCTGGAAACGCACCCTGTAACGAACCGTTCCCTGGGCTTCGGGCATGACTGACACGATCCGGCCGGGACCATCGGGCTGTGCATTGCCAAGGACGCCGGACTTCAAAAAGACGGTGTCACCGCAATGATAGGAATTTTTACGCATGAGGACCTCCATGGCCCAAAAACAAAAGGCCGGGCTTTAACCCGACCTCTCACAGTCATCGGCAAGCGCAGCCAGTACATCCGTGGTCTGCGGTGCCAAAATGACGAATATCAAGCTGCCTGAAGGTTGTCGGCAGAGCTCTTTCCGGACCGACGGTCCTGGACGATCTCGTAGCTGATCTTCTGGCCGTCGTTCAGAGAACGCATGCCAGCGCGCTCGACAGCGGAAATGTGGACGAAAACGTCCGTGCCGCCATTGTCAGGCTGAATGAAGCCGAAGCCCTTGGTGGCGTTAAACCACTTTACAGTACCAGTGTTCATAACGATTTCCTTTCGTAGAATCGTTGTGGTTCCCGCGATACCTTGCGGGATAAGATCGATTATTTGAGAGGAAATCCGACGGGGAACAGTCTGTTCCAGAACGACGTCACAAGCAATGGTCGATAAGGTAAATATAAGCTCAATTTTCGATTTTGCAATGACCACCGTGAAGAAACAGGTATTTCGCGACGGTTCGGGGGCTAAGTGACTGTTAATGCGCCGAAATATAATAAATGTATGATATTTCGGCGCAAATGGTCATCAACCGGCGCCAGGCGTGACATTCTTGCTGTCGCCATCCGGCAGGCTTCCTGCGCCTGGTGTCTTTTCATGGTCGGTCAGGGAAGGTTTGGCGTGCGGACCTGCAGGAGGAATGTCGCTGGCCTTCGAAGCCCTGTTGTCGTCGTTTTTCGTCTTTTGCTCTTGCGTCATGGCGTTCTCCTTCTGACAGGGAAACGCCGACGGCAAGACGAGGTTCCGTAACCGTGCAAGGGCGCGGGCGGGCGTGATCGGTCAGCGGCGGGAGCGCGGCTTCTTCTCTTCCCGATTCATGTCGCGCCCCACCCATTTGAAGAATACGACGAGGCTGACGCCGATGATGATGAGCGGAACGATGGATTGCAAACTGGACATGACTCACTCTTTCTTCCCCCGGCAATCAATTTACCGGTATGGAAGGAGTGCGTAATCTGCGGAATATCGCCCGTTCTTTTTGGTGGTTGCCCGTGGCGGATGGCGCCACGGGCTGAGGCAGCTAGAGGGGCAGGGATTTCACCGGCTGGGAGCCGCCTTCCAGCGCACTTTTCAGTGCCGCCACGCCTGTCAGAACCGACATGGCGCCAGCGCGCGAACCAGCCCGCTGCCGCAGCCGGTCGTTGGAGCCGGGCTTGAAGATCATGTCGCGCATGCGGTTGTCGCCGCCATAATGGCCGCCCGGCTCATGCGGCACCCAGATGTGCTCGACGCCGCCACCGAAGCTCTTCACCAGCAGGATTTCATCGGCCGGCGGCTCCGTCCAGGGCTGCTTTTCATATTGGCGCATCTCGATGCGACCCTTGTGGCCGTTGAAGGCGATGTGGTGACCCTCTATCGGCATGTAGGTGTTGAGTGAATAGGAAACCTGCACGCCGCTGGCATAACGGATCGAAGCGCTCATGGTATCGGGAATGTCGATGTCCTCCCGGAAAACGCAGGCATCACGCATGTATCCGTCAATGCTTGACGGGTCCTCGTAGAGCGCATCGAGGAAAGGATCGGCGCCGAGGTCCATGAAATAATCACACTCATTCTTGTGCGGACAGGTGCGACAGCGCGTTCCGCGGAACGGGCCGTTCTTGCCATAATGCAGCAATTGCCCGAAGCCCTTCACCTCGACGGGATCGGAGTCGAGATACCAGTTCAGGAGGTCGAAATGGTGCGTGGCCTTGTGCACGAACAGGCTGCCGGAGTGTTCTGTGAAGGCGTGCCACCGGCGGAAATAATCCGCGCCGTGCTGGTTATCGAGATACCAGTGGAAATCCACCGAGGTAACGGTGCCGATGGCGCCTTCGTCGATCAGTTCCTTGATGCGGGCTGCGGTGGGAGAGAAGCGATAATTGAAGGAGACATCGACCCGGCGGCCGCTTTTGGCCTCGGCTGCGCGAATCCGGTCAATCTTTTCGGGGGTGGTGGTCATCGGCTTTTCGCTGATGACGTCTGCCCCGCCTTCCAGCGCGCGGATGATGATGTCGTCATGCGTATCGTCGGGCGTGCAGACGATCACCAGCTCCGGGCGCTGCTCTTCCATCATCCGGTCGAAATCGTCGTAAAGCGGTGCGCTCGATCCCATCATGGCGCGGGCGCGCTCGGCGCGCATCAGGTTCAGGTCGCAAATGCCGACGAGTTCGACATAGTCGCTCCAGCCGGCCAGCAATTCGCGGCCCCACATGGTGGTGCCACGATTGCCGGTGCCGACCAGCGCATAGCGTTTGCGTTTCACCCTTTCAGGCATTGTCTCTCTCCCGGATCTATCAACAAACAGTCTTGAAACGCTCGACCACGGTGGCGAGGACCTCGTCCACCGGGCGCGCCTGCCAGCGATGCGAAAAGATTTCCACTTCCTGCGGGCCGTGGAAGCCCGCAGCCTCGATCATGGCGCGAAATGCCTTGAGGTCAATCACACCATCTCCCATCATGCCGCGATCGTTGAGCGGGTCAGTGGTCGGCACCAGCCAGTCGCAGATGTGATGGGCGAGAATTTGGCCATTCCTGCCGGCCCGCGCCACCTGCTCCTCCAGTTCCGGGTCCCACCAGACATGATAGACATCGATGGCCACGCCGGTGCCGGCACCCAGCCGGTCACAGAGGTCGAGCGATTGTTTCAGCGTGTTGATGCAGGCGCGGTCCGCGGCATAGAAAGGATGCAGCGGTTCAATGGCGAGCGGCACGCCGGCAGCCCGCGCATAAGGAAGAAGTTCTGCCATGCCGTCCTCCACCATCTGCCGCGCACCTTTCAGATCGCGCGAACCGGTGGGCAGGCCGCCCACGACAAGCACAAGGCAGTCGGCCTTCATGGCGGCGGCCTCATCGACGGCGCGCTTATTGTCCTCGATGGCGAGACGTCGGCCTTCAGCGTCAGGAGCCGGGAAAAAACCGCCGCGGCAATGACCGGACAGGCGCAGGCCGTTCCGCTCAACGATGCGGGCGGCTTCCGCAAGGCCGATACCGTTCACCTGCTCGCGCCACGGTGAGATGGTGGTGATGCCATGGGCGAGGCAGGCATCCACGATGGCTCCGAAATTTGCGCCTTGCCGCACGGTCGCGAAATTGATGGAAAGGCCTTCAAGGCTCATCTTCTATCCTCCCTCGTTCTGCTTCAGCTGATACCCCGGACGGCGAGAAATGCCTTCATCCGGTGCGTCGCCAGGTCAGGTTCAGCCAGCACGTTGGCCTTGTCCGCCAGCCGGAAAAGCTCGGCGAAATGCTGCGTGGAACGGGTGCTTTCCTGGCCGCCGACCATGGTGAAATGATCCTGCAATCCGTTGAGATAGGCGAGGAACACCACGCCGGTCTTGTAGAAGCGGGTGGGCGCCTTGAAGATGTGGCGTGAAAGCGCCACCGTCGGCTCCAGAATATCGAAGAACTCATTGTCGGCACCGCGCTTCAGGCTGGCCAGCGCCTTGGACGCAGCGGGAGCGATGGCGTCGAAAATGCCGAGCAGGGCGTCCGAATGACCCTTCTCGTCACCGGCGATCAATTCGGCATAATTGAAATCGTCGCCGGTATACATGCGCACGCCAGCGGGCAGGCGGCGGCGCATGGCAATTTCCTTTTCCTTGGAGAGAAGTGAAATCTTGATGCCGTCGATCTTGTCGGCATTCTCCTCGATCATGGCAAGGCAGGTGTCCATGGCGGTCATATGGTCGCCCGAACCCCAGTAGCCCTCGAGCGCCGGGTCGAACATTTCGCCCAGCCAGTGGATCACCACTTTCTGCTCGGCGCGGGAAAGCACCCTGGTGTAGGTCTTGAGGTAATCATCGGGCGAACGGGCGGCGGCGGCGAGCGCGCGGCTGGCCATCAGGATAACGCGCCCGCCTTCTCCCTGAACAAAATCAAGCTGTTCGAGGTAAGAGTGGACAATCTGGTTCAGATCGTAACCGCTGCCGTTCAGATGATCGGTGCCCACCCCGCAGGCAATCAGCGCATCCTTGCGGCTGGCGGCTTCCTTGAGCGAACGGGAGATCAGCTCCTGGGCCTGCGGCCATGCCAGCCCCATGCCGCGCTGAGCCGTGTCCATCGCTTCCGCGACCCCGAGGCCGAGGTCCCAAAGGCGATGACGGAACCGCAAGGTCGCGTCCCAATCGATCGCGGGGGTCAGCCACGGGTCGTTGTCGGCAAGCGGATCGGCCACCACGTGGGCGGCTGCGAAAGCGACGCGGTTGAAATCGGCGGCACTTCGTTTTTCAACCGCGACCGGCGTGCCGGATAATCTGTAGACCTCGATGCTGCGGTCGTCCTTCGGAAGCTTGAGTTCACTCATGTCAGCCTCCTCAGGAAAGGGCGGGAACGTCGAGCCAGCGGCGTTCCTTCCATGATTTCAGCCCCAGCTCGGCAAGCTGCACGCCCTTCACGCCTTCCATCAGGCCATAAGGCCACGGGTCGTTATCGACGAGGTGGCGCACGAACATTTCCCACTGCGCCTTGAAGCCGTTGTCATAGACGACATTGTCAGGCACTTCCTGCCAGGTCTTGTAGAAGTCGATGGTCTGCGGCTGGTCGGGGTTCCATACCGGCTTCGGCGTGTTGGTGCGGTGCTGGGTGAAGCACTTCGTCAGGCCAGCGACGGCCGAGCCGTGGGTGCCGTCCACCTGGAAGGTGACGAGATCGTCACGGCGCACCCGTACCGCCCATGAAGAGTTGATGTGGGCGATAATTCCGCCCTCCAGTTCGAAGGTGGCGTAGGCGGCGTCGTCCGCATCCGCCTTATAGGCTTTGCCCTGTTCATCGAAACGCTCCGGAATGTGCGTCGCTCCGAGGCAGCTCACGGATTTCACCGGTCCGAACAGATTGTCGAGCACATAACGCCAGTGGCAAAGCATATCGAGAATGATGCCGCCGCCATCCTTCAGGCGGTAGTTCCATGAGGGGCGTTGCGCTGGCTGCCAGTCGCCCTCGAAGACCCAGTAACCGAACTCGCCCCGCACGGAGAGAATCTTGCCGAAGAAGCCGCTGTCGCGCAGCATGGCGAGCTTGCGAAGGCCGGGCAGGAACAGCTTGTCCTGCACCACGCCGTGCTTGATGCCCGCACTTTCGGCCAGGCGGGCAATCGCCAGCGCCTCATCCATCGTGTCCGAAATCGGTTTTTCGCAATAGACGTTCTTACCGGCCTTGATGGCTTTTTCCAAAAGGCTGCCACGCATCTGTGTCGTTCCAGCGTCGAAGAAAAGTGTGTCGTCAGGGTTGGCGAGAGCGGCATCAATATCGGTCGTCCAGCGCGCGACATTATGCTTTTTGGCGATTTCCTCGATCTTCGCGCCGTTGCGGCCGACGAGAATGGGATCGAGCATCACCCTTTCACCGTTCTTCAAAAGCACGCCGCCCTGATCGCGAATGGCGAGAACGGAGCGCACGAGATGCTGGTTGTAACCCATGCGGCCGGTGATGCCGTGCATGATGACGCCGATACGTTTCATGAATTTCCTCCCAAGGCGACCTTTTCCCGCAAGGCCGCTTCCGTCAAACATGGTAATTTGTAACCATTTGGTTATTTGTGATCGCGAAGAACACGATCTGTCAAGGTGTTTTTTGACAGGAGAAATTGATGAGGTTTGAAGGCTCGCCCTTGCAGTTATTCGCTGCGCCGCAAAAGAAAATGACGTGCTTCGCGGATGCGAATGGCGCGTCATCGCTGTAGTTAAACAGGAATCCGGTTTGGCTCGTTCAGACCCGCCGCACTGCAGCAAGCAACGTGTCGACGATGTGCTGGCCCCATCGCTCCAGCTCGGCAGGGTCTGTCAGGTCGCGCTGGAAGATCGTTGACAGGGTGAACCTGTTCGACAGGTAGAAGGCGCCGAGCGAAGCGATGGTCAGATAAACGTCGATCGGGTCGAGGCCGTCACGGAATTCGCCGGCGTCGCTGCCACGCCGCAGCACGTCCTCAAGCTCGGAAATGAAATTTGAGTGCATCGCTGTGATCGTCGGTGATTGCCTGAGATACCGGGCTTTATTGAGGTTTTCCGTGGCGAGGATGCTCAGGAATTCGGGGTGGTCGAGAAAGTAGTGCCAGGTGAAAAGCGCAAGTTCCCGCAAGCCCTCGGACGGGGCCTTACGGGCCAGATCAAGCCGTCTTTCAGTGTGGCGGATATGGCGGTAGGCGTCTTCCAGAACGGCGAGATAAAGCGCATCCTTGTCGCCGAAATAATGGTAGATCATCCTCTTGTTGGTCCCGGCGCGGCGGGCGACGACATCGATTCTGGCCCCCGCCAGCCCTTTGGCGGCCACCTCGCGGCGGGCAGCTTCAAGAATGGCGGCGCGGGTTCTTTCCGGGTTTCGCACCTGGGTCGTGGCCCGTTTGCGCTTTGGCGGCGGCGTTTTCTCCACGGCCGGATCGGGGCCCGGATCGGACGGCTGGTTCTTAGTCGTTTCTTCCATTTCGGCACCCGCTTGACAATGTTTGCGATCGGTGTTCCCATGTAACCAATTAGTTATAAAACGGCAAGTGTCGTTTGCGTTCGCCATCAATTGGCAGTCAATAGGGAGGAGTTGCCAATGCCCGTGATGCTTCAGAGGAGAACTGTGCTTTCGGCAGGGCTTGCGGCCCTGTCGCTTGCAGCATTGGGAGGTGGTTCGGCGCAGGCGCAGGCTGCGCGCCTTCGCATGTTGTGGTGGGGGTCGCAGGAGCGTGCCGATCGCACCAACAAGGCGATAGCAGCCTACAAGCAGGTGAAGCCCGATCTCGACATCGCCGGGGAATTCGCCGGCTGGAGCGATTATTGGCCCCGCCTTGCAACGCAGGTGGCGGGCCGCAATGCGCCCGATCTGATCCAGATGGATTATCGTTACATCTTCGAATATGGCCGGCGCGGCGCGCTGGCGCCGCTGGATGATTACATCGGCAAGGGCTTGAAGATCGAGGATTTCGGCAAGATGAACATCGATTCCGGCAGGGTCGATGGCAAGCTTTACGGCATCAATCTGGGGGTCAATTCCAGCGCCGTCTTCTTTGACAGGGCGGCCTGGGAAAAATCCGGCGCGACACCGCCGGCCATCGGCCAGACCTGGGAGGAGTTTGCGGAAAATGCCGCCAAGCTCAGCAAGAACAAGCCGAAACCCGGTTATTACGCCACAGCCGATGCGAGCGGTGTGGAGCCGAGCTTTGAAAACTGGCTGCGCCAGAACGGCAAGTCACTCTACACGCAGGATGGCGGCATCGGCTTCGATCCGACCGACGCGACCAAGTGGTTCACGCTCTGGGCGGATCTGCGCAAGAGTGGTGCCTGTGTGCCCGCCGATGTGCAGGCGCTCGACCAGCTCAATATCGAAACCAACCCTTTGACGACGGGCAAAGCGGCAACCGCATTTGCCCATTCCAACCAGTTCGTCGGGTATCAGAAGCTCAACAAGGCCAAACTTGCCATCAGCTCCTATCCGAAGAGCACGAAGGACGGCCCCTCCGGCCACTACCTTAAACCTTCCATGCTCATCAGCGTCGCCAATGGCAGTGCCGGTATCGAACAGGCCGTCGGGTTTATCAATTTCCTCGTCGCCGAGCCGGAAGGCATCGATATTCTCGGCGTGGAGCGCGGCGTTCCGGCGTCGGAATCCATGCGCAACGCGCTGACCCCGAAACTCGATGAAGTCAGCAAGAGCATGGTGGAATATATCGCCGAAATTACACCCGGCGTCGGCGATCTGCCGCCGGCGCCACCTCCGGGTGCGGGCGAATTCGCCTTTGTCCTGAAACGCACGGCGGAAGAAGTCGGCTTCGGCAAGATCACCCCGGAAGAAGGCGGTGACCGCCTCGTCAAGGAATCCGAAACCGTTATCAAACGGAAGTGATGGTTTATGGCCTTTCGATCTGAAACTCTTGTGGGGGAGAGCCGTGGCGCGGCTCTCCCGAAACGGGGCGGCCTGAAGCGGATCTTCGACCGCAACATTCACGCCTACCTGTTTCTCCTGCCCTGGCTGATCGGCTTTTTTGGCCTTACGCTGGGCCCGGCGCTTGCGTCGCTTTATCTGTCCTTCACCAACTACGACCTGTTGCAGTCGCCGGACTGGGTGGGTGCGGCCAATTATGTGCGCATCGCCACGGCCGACCCGAAATTTGCCGCCGCCATGCAGGTCACCTTCACCTATGTGCTGCTGTCGGTGCCGCTGAAGCTGATTTTCGCGCTGCTGGTGGCGCTCGCCTTCAACCGCGGCATCCGCGGCCTGACCCTCTATCGGGCGATTTTCTATCTGCCGTCCTTGTTGGGCTCCAGCGTCGCGATTGCCGTTCTCTGGCGTCAGCTTTTCGCCTCTGACGGTCTCGTCAACATGATACTCTGGCAGGCCTTTGGTTATGAAGGGCCGAGCTGGATTTCCAATCCGGATTATTCGATCTACACGCTGGTCATCCTGTCGGTCTGGCAGTTCGGTTCGCCGATGATCATTTTCCTCGCAGGTCTGAGGCAAATTCCGCAGGACATGTATGAGGCCGCCGAAATCGATGGCGCAAGCAAGGTGCGGCAGTTCTTCCGCATTACGCTGCCGCTTCTGACGCCCGTCATCTTCTTCAACGCCGTGATCCAGACGATCGATGCCTTCAAGGCCTTCACGCCGGCCTTCATCATTTCCGAGGGCACCGGCGGGCCGATCAATTCGACTCTGTTCTACACGCTCTATCTTTACCAGGAAGCCTTCGGTTTCTTCCGCATGGGTTATGCCTCGGCGCTTGCCTGGATCCTGGTGATCATCATCTCGCTGTTCACGGCCTTCTCGTTCCTCAGCGCAAAATACTGGGTGCATTACGATGACTGACGCTGTTACCGCTCCCCGGCCGGGACAAGGCCCGCAACGCTCGCCGCTGAAATCGGTGATGCTCCATACGGCGCTGATCATCGCCTCCTTTGCGATGCTCTATCCGATCCTGTGGATGATTTCAGGCTCCTTCCGGCCGCAGGACGAGCTGTTCGGCTCATCCTCGCTCATTCCCTCGGCGGTGGATGTCGGCGGTTATATCAGAGGCTGGACCGGGCTGCAGGTGAGCTTTGGGCAGTTCTTCTGGAACTCCTTCTTCATTTCGGTGCTGGCCACCATCGGCAACGTGGTCGGCTGCTCGCTCACAGCGTTCGCTTTTGCAAGGCTTCGCTTCGGCGGGCGCAATTTCTGGTTCGCGCTGATGCTCGGCACCCTGATGCTGCCCTATCACGTCGTGCTCATCCCGCAATATATCCTGTTCCTGGAAATGGGCTGGGTGAACACATCGCTGCCGCTGATCGTGCCGAAGTATCTCGCGACGGACGCCTTCTTCATCTTCCTGATGGTGCAGTTCTTCCGCGGTATTCCGCGTGAGCTGGATGAAGCGGCTGTCATGGATGGCTGCTCACCCTTCCGTATCTACTGGAAGATCATGCTGCCCCTGTCGCTGCCGGTTCTGGCAACGGCCGCCATCTTTTCCTTCATCTGGACCTGGGACGACTTCTTCGGTCCGCTGATCTATCTGAACGACATCAACACCTACACCGTGCAGCTCGGTCTCAGGTCCTTCGTGGATTCCACCGGCAGCTCGGACTGGACCTCGCTTTTCGCCATGTCCAACCTGTCACTGGTGCCGGTCTTCCTGTTTTTCCTGTTCTTCCAGCGGCTGCTGATTGAAGGCATCGCGACGACGGGAATGAAACGCTGAACGGATCCCGGATCGGGAACGTATTCTAAGACAATCAACACTGTCGCAGCCGTCCCGCATGCGGCGCGACAGTCGGGAGAAACAGCATGGCAAGCAGCATTACGCTCGAAAAAATCGTCAAGCGGTTCGGCGCTTTTCCGGTCATCCACGGCATCGATCTCAAGATCGAGCCGGGCGAATTCACCGTCTTCGTCGGCCCTTCGGGCTGTGGCAAATCCACGCTTCTGCGCATGATCGCCGGGCTTGAGGAAATCTCCGAAGGCGATCTGCGTATCGACGGTGAGAGGGTCAACGAAACCGCTGCCTCCAAGCGCGGCATCGCCATGGTCTTCCAGTCTTATGCGCTCTATCCGCATATGAGTGTCTACAAGAACCTCGCCTTCGGGCTGGAAACGGCAGGTTACAAGAAGCCGGAGGTGGAGGCGCGGGTGCAGAAGGCTGCCGATATCCTGCAGATCGGCCCGCTGTTGCAGCGCAAGCCGAAGGCGCTTTCCGGCGGCCAGCGCCAGCGTGTCGCCATCGGCCGCGCCATCGTGCGCGAGCCGAAAATCTTCCTGTTCGACGAACCGCTCTCCAACCTCGATGCGGAACTGCGCGTGCAGATGCGCGTCGAAATTGCCAAGCTGCACCAGACGCTCGGCAGCACCATGATCTATGTGACGCATGACCAGGTGGAAGCCATGACCATGGCCGACAAGATCGTCGTGCTGCGCGACGGCCGCATCATGCAGGTTGGCCGCCCGCTCGATCTCTACAACAATCCCGCAAACCAGTTCGTCGCGGGGTTCATCGGCTCACCGAAGATGAATTTCCTCTCCGCAAAAGTGGCTTCAGGCGACACCTCCAACCGCACCATCGAAGTGGCGGGACAGCGCATCGTGCTTGAAAAACCGGTCACTGCTCAGCAGGGGGAACCGCTCACCTTCGGTGTGCGCCCGGAACATGTGAACCCGCAGGCGCAATCCTCTCTCGGTGAAGCTTCCATCCAGCTCGTGGAACATCTCGGTGGCTCGACGGTGGTTTACACCAGCACCCCCGACGGCCAGCCAGCGACCGTGCTTCTCGATGGCCAACGCCAGATCCGCATCGGAGAAACGATTCCCTTTGCCTTCGATCTGGGCAAGACGCATCTGTTTGGGGCGGATGGACGGCGGATATAGTGCCGCAGAGGAACTGTCTTATGCGGCGTGCCTGGGACGTCCCGGCCGCCGGGGGCGGAAATGAGCATGTAATAGAAGCGGGTCGCGCTGGCTGGCCCGTAACAGCATCTTCACCGCATGGCTTACCGGTGTGCCAGCGCGGTAGTTGTTCCATGTCCTCAAGGTCACACCAAGAAAATCCGCCGCCTCATTGTTGGAAAGGCCGATGTCCTCCTGCCATTTGCGCAGGTCGTCGACGTCAAAGTCGCGCTGGTCCTCGGCGATCTGGTAAAGATGATAGGAGTCGATTGCGAGATCATCGCCTTCCCATTCCACGCTGGCGCCATAGTCGGTGACTTTCGCAGTCTCCCAGATACCCGCTGAACGGAGGGGAGCGAGTAACTCTCCTCCCGTCGCGATCCACCCCGTCAGATTGGCGGTTGACCGTCTGCCATCGGCCCAGTCGATCGTGAGTGAGCTGGGCAGGGTGGGCAGGATGGCTTTGACGCGTGGTGTCATGACTTGCTTCCCTTAGCTGCAATAGGAAAACGCGGGTTAGTGCGATTCCACTCCTCAACAATCAGGCTCCCATTGGCCTTCGCCCATGCCAAAGCTTCGGCCTCCGCCCTGCGGGATAGTTTGCCACGCAGGATTTCCAGAGTTTCTATGTGGACAAGGGCATCCGCATCAGGTGTTATGATGTGGAAATGTGGTGGCAGGTGATCGTTCGCATACACGCGTACGATCATGTTTCCAATTTGAACCAGCTTGCCCATCCAGCACCCATATCCTCAATAAATATGGTGCATAATTTTCACTATGGCAAGTTCGGCTGCAGGATATTTATGATGAGCAGGCGGGATCTAAGACCTGTCGAGAATCTTCCGAAGCGTCAGCGCGTCTTCCGCAAACTGGCCGATGTCATCACCCCTGACGAATTCCAGCATCGCATAGGCGGTTCTCGTCCATTCGCCCTCAGGCAAAGCCGCGATGCACGCCCGCCAGTAGTCTGCGCGGTCGGCAAGCGGCAGGCGGCTGGCGTCGGCGAGCCAGGCGAACACATGCAGATGGCAGATGCGCGGGCCGAGCGCGGATATTTCCGCGAGTGCCTCTTCCAGCGGCAGGCCCGGGGCGGGCTGCCAGTAGAAGAACAGGTTGGGCATCGGCAAATCCTGCGCCAGCTGCTGGGCGGAGGGGAGGGCGTCGGTCAGCGAATTCGGGTGATATTCGAGGCCGATCGTCATGCCGTAGTCTTCCGCTCGGTGAGCAATTGTCGCCAGCGCTTCCGTTGCCGCGCGGCGTTCCGCGGGTGTGTAATCGGCGGATGGACGTTTGCGTTGCCCCGGCCAGATACGGATATGCTGTGTGCCGAGCGCCCTTGTGGTTTCGAGCACACTGGTCACATCGTCAGGTGTGAAATCCGGCGCGAAGATATAGGAACCGTAGGACGAGACGGAGAGGCCCGCTTCTGCCGTCCGCGCAGCAACCTGCCGCGCATTTTCGAGGTCGCCCGGCGGGACATGGACATCCGCACCCCATTCGATTGCCCTGATGCCATTGCTGGCCGCAAGCTCTATCACGACCTGTGGCGTCAGGGAGCGGAAGGTGACGGAGCACAGGCCGGGTTCGAAAGGTCTCACGCGATCAGGTCCAGATGTTCGGGCCGCACCTGCTGCTGCAAAGGCACCGCGCAGCAGAAGCGTTCGATTTCGGCAATCGCCATGTCGCCGAGCCTCGCCCGTTCGAGACCGGTGGCGCCGGCAATATGCGGCGTCAGGAAGACGTTCGGCAGGCTGTAAAAGGGTGAGTCCGGCGGCGGCACTTCGGGATCGGTCACGTCGATGACGGCTTCGATGCGTCCGGTTTTCAGTTCGGCCAGAAGCGCGTCTTCATCCACAAGTGCGCCGCGCGCCGTGTTGATCAGGGTTGCGCCGTCCTTCATGCGGGCAAGCGCTGCCGCGCCAATCATGTGCCGCGTCTGCGGCAGGGAGGGCGCATGCAGGGAAATGACATCGCTCGCCGCCATCAGCTCTTCGAGCGAGGCAAGACGGACGCCGAGCTTTTCCGCTTCCGCAGCACCGAGAAGCGGGTCGAAAAGCATGAGATTGAGATCGAAGGGCTGCAATAGACCAATGACGCGACGTCCGATGCGTGACGCGCCGACGATGCCGACCGTGAGGCCGAGATTGCCGATGGCCTGCGCCTGCAATCGCTCGACCGGGGCTCGGTCGCGATGCTCCAGATAAAGACGCCTGAAGCCGAAGGTCCGCTTGCCGGCCAGCAGGATCATCGCCAGAGAAAATTCTGCGACCGGCTGCGCATTCGCCTCTGCGGCGCTGCACACCGTAACGCCCCGATCGAACACCGCTTGCGACAGGAAATATTTTACCGTGCCGGCAGCATGGGAGATGAGCCTGAGGCGGGGCATCAGCGCCAGTTCCTGCGCGCCGATATCCGGACAGCCCCAGCCGGTCAGGAGGATATCCGTCTTCGCCAGCTGCTCTTTCACCGCGGGATCGTGGAAATCGCGGATTGTGCCTGTGTCGAGAATCTCGACCCTCTCTGACAACCTGTCGAGCGCCTGCGATGTCAGCACATGCTCGGTCCGTTCCGGGTCCATGGCTATGCTGAGACGCGGAATCGGGCTCGTCATTGCGGCTCTCCCCTGGCCGCCATGCTGCTGACCGGCACGCCCTCTCTCGCGAAGAGGCGATCAAGCGCCTCCAGGTCGGGAATGGCTGGAACCGAAGCCATTGCTTTCTCGCCTTCCGGGCCGCTCACTCCGGCAAAGACCGCGCAAACCAGAACGCTCTCGCCGGCGGCGATCTGGCCGCGCAATTGCGGCACGGTGGTCTTGGCGTTGATGAGATTTGTATTGGGCAGTGCCTTCAGCGCCACGCCGTGCCGGTCTATGTTCGAACCGAGATCGATGATTGCCGATATGTCAGTGCCACAATCCGTCGTCGCCCGTCCGGCCTCTTCGCTCACGGCGTCGCGGTCGCCATCGTTGCGGTTGATCGCAAAACCACCTTCCGTAACCCAAAGGGAGCGGGCAGAGGTGATCCGGTGCAGTCTGATATGCCAGTCGCCAGCCGCAACCAGCGTGGTTTCAACGGCGACATCGGCAAACGGCTTCCATGTCGCCCGCAGGCTTGCTCCCGCCAGCAGAACCTTCTCGTTGGTCTCGCGCACGCGGTAATGCAGTCCGTCCTCGGAAAAGGCCAGCATATTGTCGAAACCGTTGGTCTTGAAGCCACGCTCGTCCACTTCCACGCCGAAGCCGTAGCGGGAGGAATAGGCGAATTTTGCGTATTTTTCCGGCCCGCCGCGCATGGAGAGATTTTCCTGGCCGCTGGAGAGCGCCGTGACGTTGCCTTTCGTCCGCATCATCACCATGCCGGGATGAACAAGCGGCTTAGGGCTTGCGGACGGTTCGGGCAGCCTTTCCTCCGCCTGCCAGAAGGGATGACTTTCCGGCAGGGCAAGCGGCAGGAAAGCCTTGAAAGCCCAATAGGGCGAACCTGCCGAATTATAACTTTCCGACATGGTGAGCTGCGGATAGGCGTAGCCGATGGAGAGCACGCCATCGCGATCGGCAATCGGCTTTTTGGCCCACCAGCGCAGGTGCTGCAGATAAAGGCCCTTGATCTCGCCCCAGGGCAGCGCCTCCTCGTCGGCAAAGGCAAGGCCCGCCCAGAAACCGCCACAGGCAAAACGGTAGGTCATGGAGCGGCCGAAAGCCAGGGTTCCGCCATCCTCATCGAACCAGCTGGCAAAATCGCCAGCGAAAAGCCGTGCGCGCTGCCGGTAACGCTCGGCATAGGCGTCATCAGGCTTGCTGAGTTTCGCGTAAATCAGCCCGTAGAAATGCATGGCGAAGGCAATGTAGTGATCGATGCGGCGATAGTTGCCGTCGCGATACCAGCCGTCGGATATATAGAAATCGTCGAGCTCCTTCTGGAAGGTTTCGGTCAGGCTGCGATCGAATTCGATACCGAGATTATCCAGCGCCATGTCGACCATGACGCGAAAAAACTTCCAGTTATTATCGGCGTAACCGCGCTGACGGGCGGTAAGCAAATAGCGGCGCACATTGTCTTTCTGTGTATCGGACAGTGGTTCCCACAGATGCTGCGGCGCAAGCCGCAGTGCAAAACCGATTGCAGCGAGCTCCACCAGCCGCTGATCCTTCTGGCGCACATCGCCCCAGTATTCAGGATGGGAAGGATCGGTGCCGTTGGCTATGCCCCGGGCGAGAAGCGGCCAATGGTCGAAACGATCGCCACTCAGCGCAAGCGGAGCGATGCCCCAGAGCGGTCGGGCAAAGCCTTCCAGATCGGCCGCCGCACGGTCGAAGTGCGCGGCCGCTCCGCTGAGCGTCACCCTTGCGCCACCCTGCGAGAAATAGGGAAGAAGCGGCACAAAGCTATCATGCAGCGCCCGCCGGACATCGGCGCGGCTTTTGAGCGGATTGCCGTGCAGCGGGTTAAATCGCGCCATATGGGGTCTGCTCATGGTGTCATGCATCGCGCGTCGCCTTTCCCGTCTTTTTCGCCTTGCCGGCTGTCTGTCCTTCCACCAGCTGCACGCCAAGTTGCACCTGACGGGCATTGGCTGAAGGCTCGGTCAGGCGCCGCCGCAGCAGGTCAACCGCTTCGCGCGCAATCTCGCGGCGATCGACCCGGATCGTGCTGAGACGTGGGGTAGAAAGTTCGGCAAAGGGCAGGTCATCGAAACCGATGATGGAAAGATCGTCGGGAACGCCGAGGCCCAGCTCCTGCGCTGCCCCGAGTGCGCCAAGGGCAATTGCGTCATTCATACAGAAAATGCCTGTCAGTTCAGGGTTTTTGGCCAGCAGCTGGCGAACCGCGTCGCCCGCCTGGCCGAAGCCGCTATCTGCCGTCGAAAGCAGGAACTCCTCATAGGTCGTTCCTTTTTCCTCAAGTATCGTATGGCGGAAGCCGCGCATGCGCTCCCTGATGGTGTGGCGATGATGCGGACCGATATAGGCGACCTTGCGATGGCCGAGTTCCAGAAGCCGCCGGGCCGCCAGCGCGCCGCCGTAAAAATTGGAAGGCGAAACGCAATCGAGCATCATGGAGGGGTCAGCACTGTTGACAAGAACAGGTTGCAGTACGCCCTGCGTTATGCGGTGGATGATCTCCTCCTCGGGATCGAGCCCGATGGCCAGGAGGCCGTCCACCTCACAGACCCGCTGGATCAGGGAATCGTCGATCTGCTTCTGGTGCAATAGCCTGATGTCGAGTTCGAAACCGTCCGTCTGGGCGAGGCTGCGCAGCACATCGAAAATATCGTGGTAAAAGGCGCCAATATCGCCCGTCGCCCTTTCCGCGGACATGAGCGCGAGGATTGTCTTGCCTTCCAGCTGCACACCGGCCGACTGGTTGGTCGCCGGTCGCAAGGGGTATCCGAGCTCCGCCGCAACTCCCAGAACCTTGGTCTGGATCGACGCGCTGATTCCTTTTTCCCCTGCGAGAACACGCGAGACTGTGCTGATGGAGACCCCGGCGCGCTGGGCGATATCCGACTGGCGCGGACGGCTGATGTCGGGCGTATCGTTCATATCGGCTCCTGCGCTTGCAAAAAAATCTGTTATGATGCAAATATTGCAAACAAAGAAAATTTGCAAGAATTTAAGTGATATCAGAAAAATTTGCAAAACGCGGGAGGAGCAGATGCAAATGATTGATAGACGCGGGTTTTTGGTGACGGCGGCGCTGGCGAGCCTGGGTGCTGCGGCGGGCGGTTTTCGCGCGGCTGCGGCTGAAACCCGGCTTCGTTGCGTGTGGTGGGGATCTGCCGATCGCAGCAAGCGCACCAACGATGTGATCGCTCTTTACCAGAAGGCCAATCCGCAGACCGAAATCAGCGGGGAAATGATCGCGGGTTCCGATTACTGGACCAAGCTTGCGACATCGATGGCGGGGCGAAACGTCGCCGATATCTTCCAGCTCGAACCTTCCACCATCGCCGATTATTCGGGTCGAGGCGCTTGCATGGAGCTGGATCAGTTCGTCGGCAAGTCGCTTGATCTTTCCACCTTCGGCAAAAGCGAGATCGATCTCTGCCGTATCGACGGCAAGCTTTACGGCGTCGGCCTCGGGCTGAATTCCTTCTGCATGATGTATGACGCCGACACGCTGAAAGAAGCGGGTGTTTCCGTTCCACAGGATCAGATCACCTGGAAAGCGCTTGCTGAACTGGCGCGCGATTTCAAGAAGAACGGCCCGGCGAAGCGCAACTATTGGGCCGTACCCTATGGCGCGCGTTATCATTATGTCTTCGACGTCTGGCTGCGCCAGCGCGGCAAGCTTCTGTTTCAGGACGGCACCATCGGCTTCAACAAGGAAGATGCCAAGGAATGGTTCGCCTATTGGGAGGACCTGCGCGAGAACAAGCTTTGCGTTTCCGCCGATATCCAGACGCGTGACGACAATACCATCGAATCCAATGCGCTGACGCTTGGCAATTCGGCCATTGGTTTTGCCTATTCCAACCAGCTTGTCGGTTACCAGAAACTCAATAAGCAAACGCTGTCCATCGGTATGCTTCCGGGTGAGGGGCCGGGCAAGCCGACCGGGCATTATTATCGGCCGGGCCTCATCTGGTCCATTTCGTCCACTTCGACCAACGCGGAAGCGGCGGCGAAATTCATCAACTTCTTCGTCAACGATCTGGAAGCAGGCAAGGTGCTTGGCGTCGAGCGCGGCGTGCCGCCCGCCAAGGTTGTGCGCGAGGCATTGTTGCCGACGCTCAACGAGACCGAGCGCAAGACGGTGGATTACATTGAGAGCCTGTCGGGCAAGCTCGATCCCTATCCGGAGCCCGCCCCGATCGGCGCCAATGAGTTCGACCGCGGCGTGATGCGCCCCATCGCCGATTCGCTCGCCTTCGGCCGCGCCAGCGTGGATGAAGCAGCGCAAAATCTCGTCGACACCGGCACGCGGACCCTGCGCAAGCGCGGCTGACGACGAAAGGGCACCGCCGCGCGGTCTCGCAGCCGCGTGGCGATGCCTTTTTCATGAAGCGAGGGCGGTGAATCCCGCTTTCCGTCTTTTGGAAGCGCCTGCATGGCAAACAGCACTGGACAAGTGCATGGCATTTAAGCCAGAAATTCTGATCTGGATCGATAAATCTGAAGATTAGAATATGGCGCCCAATTTCCTTCTCGTTGATGCTGAAAAAGAATTCGATGTGCTGAAAGCGGCCGCATCGCTGATCCGCGTGCAGATATTGAAGCTCTTGCACGAGGCGAGCGGTCTCAATGTCAACGAAATTGCGCAGAGACTGGATTTGCCCCAGTCCACCGTTTCCGCCGGCGTGGCCGTTCTGGAGGAGGCGGGGTTGCTGCGAACCGAGACGCGCAAGGCGCGCAAGGGTAGCCAGAAAATCTGCTTTGCCACCTGCGACGAACTTATCGTTTCCTTCCGAAAACCCGAAACCCCGGCGACCTCAAACTATATTGCCGTGGCGATGCCTCTCGGCCTTTACACGCAAAGTTCGGTAACGGCGCCCTGTGGCATCTGCTCGCCGGAGGGCATTATCGGGCTTCTGGATGTGCCCGATACGTTCATGGATCCGGACCGCATGAAGACGGCCTTGTTATGGCTGACATCGGGTTTCGTCGAGTATCAGTTCCCTAATAACGCCAAGATTCAGGGGCGGGAGGTCGAGGAAGTCGAGTTTTCCATGGAGGTCAGTTCAGAGGTTCCCGGAACCCACAGCAACTGGCCGTCGGACATCACCCTGTCCGTCAACGGCAGGGAAATCGGCGTCTGGACGTCGCCCGGCGATTTCGGAGACAAGCGGGGAACATTTACGCCGGACTGGTGGAAGCTGTCCGGTTCGCAATACGGTATGCTGAAAACATGGCGGATTACCGCCCAGGGGACCTTTGTGGATGGCACCCGGATTTCGGATGTGACGCTCGCGGATATCGATCTGACCAGCCACCGTTCCATCCGTCTGCGCATCGAGGTCAAGGCGGATGCGAAACATCCGGGCGGGCTGAACATATTTGGCCGCGGGTTCGGAAATTACGACCAGGACATCGTTTTACGCCTGCGAACGGCTGCCTGATCCAGCAAATTTAATAAGTATGATTTTCGCGGTTGACAGGCGCGGATTCCCTCGGCAACTATATTATCAAATGTGGTTCATACCATATTTCACGATATAAATGCGCATGGGAGGAGAGCCTTATGAAAGCGCGGGTTTCAGTCCACCGGGACTTCCGGATTGGGCGTATCGACGATCGTCTTTATTCCGCCTTCATCGAACATATGGGGCGCGCCATATACGGCGGCATCTACGAGCCGGGCCATCCTCAGGCGGATGAAAACGGCTTTCGCAAGGACGTTCTGAAATTCGTGCAGGACCTGAAGATCCCGGCCATCCGTTATCCGGGCGGCAACTTCGTTTCGGCCTATCGCTGGGAAGACGGCATTGGGCCGCGCGACCAGCGTCCCATCCGGCTCGATCTCGCCTGGCGCTCCAAGGAAACCAACCAGATCGGCATCAATGAATTCGCCGACTGGGCGCAGATGGCCGGCATCGAGATGATGCTCGCCGTCAATCTTGGCTCCCGTGGTCTGGACGACGCCCGCAACTTCCTCGAATACGTCAACTTCCCCGGCGGTACGACGCTCAGCGATCTGCGCCGCAGCCATGGCGCCGAAAAGCCGCATGGCGTGAAAATGTGGTGCCTTGGCAACGAAATGGACGGTCCCTGGCAGATCGGTCACAAAACGGCGGTGGAGTACGGGCGTCTCGCCAACGAAACCGCCAAGGCCTTCAAGGGTTTCGATCCGACTATTGAAGCAATCGTCTGCGGCAGCTCCAATGACGGCATGCCCACTTATCCCGAATGGGAGCGGGAAGTTCTCGAGGAGTGCTATGAAAATGTGGATCACATCTCGCTGCACAAATATTTCGGCAACAACAGCCGCGACACGCTGAATTATTTCGGCAAGATCGAGGAAACCGGACGCTACATCCAGACGATTGCGGGCGTCATCGATTATGTGAAGGCGAAGAAGCGCGCCAAGAACGACGTCTCCATCTGCTTCGACGAATGGAACGTCTGGTATCACATCCGCGAAGAAGACGGCAAACGCATCAAGAGCTGGGACTGGCCGGAAGCGCCCGCACTTCTCGAAGAGACATACAATTTCGAGGACGCGCTGTTCGTGGCGGGTCTGCTCAACGAGTTCATCCGCCGTTCGGATCGGGTGCGCATCGCCTGCATCGCGCAGCTCGTCAATGTCATCGCGCCCATCCGTGCCGAGAAGAACGGCCCGGCATGGCGTCAGACGATCTATTATCCATACCAGTTTGCTTCGCTTTATGGCCGTGGCGTCGCGCTGAATGTCGCCGTTGATTGCCCGACCTATGACTGCAATGCGGCCGATGACGTCAAATATCTCGATGTCGCCGGTGTCTATGACGAGGCGGAAGGCATGGTGACATTGTTCGTGTTGAACCGGCACTTGACCGAGGCCGCCGACCTCGATGTCAGCCTCACCGGTTTCTCGTCGGCCACGCTCGATCTGCATCTGGCCATGGCGGGTTACGATCTGCGTGTCGGTAATGGCCCGGATCAGCCGGATCGTGTCGTGCCGGTGCCGGGCAGCGGTGTTGGCGTCGAAGACGGAGCGCTGAAGGGGTCCGTGCCGGCGCTGTCTTATCATGTGCTGCGTCTGAAGGTTCAGTGAGGCGGCCATGGGTGTCCGTCTCAACAATATCGCCAAGTCCTTCGGCTCCTTCGCGGCGATCCGGGATGTCTCGATGGATATCCCGACCGGCAGCTTCGCGGTCTTCGTCGGGCCTTCCGGCTGCGGAAAATCCACGCTGCTGCGGATGATTGCCGGTCTTGAAGAGACCAGCGGCGGATGCATCGCCATCGACGACCGTGATGTCACGGCCGTCGAGCCGGCGGATCGCGGCGTTGCGATGGTTTTCCAGAACTATGCCCTCTATCCGCATCTGACGGTGTTCGAGAACATGGCGTTCAGCCTGCGTCTTGCCCGCCGGCCGAAGGCGGAGGTGAATGAGAGGGTGGGCGAGGCGGCCCGCATCCTGCAGCTGGAAGATCATCTGCAGAAAAAGCCTTCGCAGCTTTCCGGTGGACAGCGCCAGCGCGTCGCCATCGGCCGCGCCATCGTTCGACAGCCGAAGGTCTTCCTGTTCGATGAGCCGCTTTCGAACCTCGATGCGGAGTTGCGCGTGCAGATGCGGCTGGAGCTGACCCGGCTCCACCGCAAGCTGGGTGCCACAATGATCTATGTCACCCATGATCAGGTGGAGGCCATGACGCTCGCGGACAAGATCTTCGTGTTGAAGGGCGGCGTCGTGCAGCAGGCGGGTGCACCGCTCACCCTCTATGACGATCCTGATAACCGGTTCGTCGCGGGCTTCATCGGCTCACCGGCGATGAACTTCCTGCAGGCGGACGTCGTCGGACAGCACGAAGGCGTCGTGACGCTTTCGCCCGATGGCGGGCATGGACATATCGAGGCGCGGCTCTCGCAACCCGTCTCCGCCGGGCAGCGTGTCGAGATCGGGATCCGACCCGAGCATCTGATCATAACACAGGACGGTGCCTTGCCGGTCGTCGTCGAGGTCGCGGAAGAGCTGGGCGACGTCTCCTACCTCTATACCCGCACCGGGGCCGGCAGGGAAATCATCGTGCAGCGCCAGGGCTCGCGCGAGAGCCTGGATGGCCGTCCGGTTTCGCTCACCGCCGCGCCCGACCACATCATGGTTTTCGACAGCGACGGCAGAAGGTTGCGATAGGCGCGAGGAGGCGCCTGTCGAGGCAGCAGACCATCCCCGATGGGGTGTTTTCAAAGAAAACGGGAGGAGTGAACGATGCGACTGATCAAGACATTGCTTGTTGGCACGGTTCTGGGTTTGACCGCCCTGCCGGCGCTGGCCAGACAGGATATCGTCTGGTGGGATTTCCTGTCCGGCGGTGACGGCGTGCGCATGAAGGCGCTGATCGATGCCTTCAACAAGGAACATCCTGATATTCAGGTGAAGGGAACGACGCTCGAATGGGGCGTGCCCTTCTATACCAAGGTACGGACCGCTTCTGCCGTCGGCGAAGGACCTGACGTCATGACCTATCACCTGTCCCGTGCGCCGCTGGCGCTGCAGGAGAAGGTGCTGAGCGAGATTACCGACAAGGATCTTGAGGATGCGGGACTGAAGAAGGACGATTTCTTCAGTGCGCCGCTCGATGCGGCCACCCATGACGGCAAGCTTTATGCCGTGCCTTTCGATATTCACGCGCTGGTTCTCTATTACAATGCCGATCTTCTCAAAGGCTCGCCCTATATCGATGCCGAAGGCAAGCTGACCGGTATCAAGACGATAGACGACTTCGAGAAGGCGCTGGCCTGGGCCAAGGAAAAAGGCGTCGAAACGCCGGTCACGTATCAATCCGGCGGAGAAGCCGGTGTCTGGCGCGTCTTTTACACCTTGTTCTCGCAGCAGGGTGGTGAACTCGTCACCAATGGCGAGGTGCTGGCCGGCGACAATGCGGAGAAGGCCGCCAAGGCTATCGATACCATGTCGAAATGGCGCGAAAACGGCTGGGCGCCGGAGCAGGCGGAATATCCCGCTTCCGTCGCGCTCTTCTCCGCCGGAAAATCCGCCTTCCAGCTGAACGGCGTCTGGGAAGTGCCGACCTACAAGGACCTGGAAAAGAACAACAAGCTGGGCTTCAAATGGAGCGCGGTCGAGGTTCCGCCCTTCATGGGTAAACGCGCTACATGGGCGGATTCACACGCTTTTGCCATTCCCAACCAGGGTGACAAGACCGTTTCCGGCGAAAAACGCGCCGCGGTGATGAAGGTAATCGGCTGGATGGAAAAACACGCCATCAGCTGGGCCGATGCTGGCCACATCCCGGCCTATAAATCGATCACCGAGGGCAGCGATTACAAGGCGATGCAGCCGAACGCCACCTATGCGTCACTTGCAGAAGCAGCCGTGTTCGATCCGAAAACGACGATCACGGGTGTCGCTTCGCCTGCCTATGATGCCGCGCTCAACGTCATCGCTCCGGCCATTCAGGGCTTCATGAGCGGCACGGATGCGGTGGAGCAGATCAAGGAAGAGCTGCAAAGCAAGCTGAAGTGACAGGAACCGGCCCTCCGGTCTCTGGCCGGAGGGCGCCTGCAATGCGTGAAGTCCCGGAGACAGTCCATGGCTATGATTGAAAACCGGCGCAAGAAATCGCTGATCGCGCTGTCGATGGTGACGCCGTTCATCGTGGTCTTCGCCACCTTCTTCCTTTATCCGCTGGTCGAGATGGTGCGCATGAGTTTCACCGATGCGCCCCTGATCGGTGATGGAAACTGGGTCGGGTTTGCAAACTACGCAAAGCTGCTGAGCGACCGCCTGTTTATAACGTCGCTGAAGAACAACGGTTATTTTGTGCTTCTAACCGTGGTCCCGACGACCGTCATCGCGCTGATGATCGCACTCGCCGTCAGCCGCCTTTCGGGCGTCAGGCAGACGGTTGCGATGAGCCTGTTTTTCTTGCCCTATGTCTTGCCTGTATCGGTCGTCACGGAAATCTGGACGTGGATGCTCGATCTTCAGTTCGGCATTCTTCAGCCGGTGATTTCCCTGTTTGCCGGAAAACCGGTCGCGGTCTTCAAGAATCCCTATTGGGTCATGCCGATGGTCGCTGTCGTCACCATCTGGTGGACCAACGGTTTCAACGTATTGCTATTCATCGCGGGTCTTCGCAACATTCCGGCCGAGCTTTATGAGGCCGCCTCGCTCGATGGCGCAACGACGTGGCAACGCTTCTGGCGCGTGACCTGGCCGCTATTATGGCCCGTGACAGCCCTCGTGCTGACCCTTCAATTGATCCTGCAACTGAAGATATTCGACCAGATCTATCTCCTGAGCGGCGGCGGCCCTTTCAACTCAAGCTTTGTACTGCTTCTAAAGGTCTATCGTGAAGCCTTCCAGCTCAACAATGGCGGTTATGCCTCTGCCGTCGCCACCGTGCTGTTCCTGCTGATCGTCATCGTTTCCATTCTCCAGTTCCAGTTGCTGCGCATCCGGAGGAACTCATGAGCCTCACCAGAAGACTAGAAAACATCATCCTGACCGTGCTGACCTTCTCGGCGGCGCTGGTGTGGATATTTCCGCTCTACTGGACCTTCGTCACCTCCATTCGCTCGGATGAGAATGTTGCAGGGAACACCTTGCTGATACCCGACGAGTTCCGGCTGAGCGCCTATGTGAACGCCATCTTCAACACGCAGTTGATGAACTGGTATATCAACTCGGTCGGCACGGCGGCGATCGTTACCGTATCGGTGCTTCTTATCTCGATGTTGTGCGCCTATGCCCTCTCGCAGATACGGTTTCCGGGCCGACGCCTGCTCTATGGCATCGTGCTGGCGAGTTTCATGGTGCCGGCGCAGACGCTTGTCGTCACGCAGTTCATCCTGATGAAAAACCTTAACCTCATCAACACCTGGGCAGGCATCATCCTGCCGCAGCTCATCACGCCCATCGTCATCATCGTCTACAAGCAGTTCTTCGACAGCGTGCCGAAGGAGATGCGCGAGGCTGTGGTTTTGGATGGCGGCGGTGAGTATACAATCCTTTTCAAGGTCTACCTGCCGCTGAACTGGGGCATTACGACCGCCATGGCGATCGTGACATTCATCACGGTCTGGAACGCCTTCTTCTGGCCCTTCCTCGTCGTTACCTCGGAAAACATGATGACGATCCCGGTCGGCATCACCCAGGTCAATGACACATTCGGCGTTGCCTATGCCCGGCTGATGGCCATCGCCATGCTTGCCGCGCTGCCGGTCATCATCGCCTACGTCATCTTCCAGCGGCGGGTAACGGAAGCCATCATGATCTCGTCCGGTGTGAAAGGGTGAGGGGGCGGACGATCAGATGACATGCGCCTTGTGCAGGGCTGTCAGCACGTCGTTCTTGAGGGTTGCCAGCCGGGGTGAGCGCCGGTCACGGGGGCGTGGCACTTCCACCTCGATCTCCTCCTGTATGCGACCGTCATGGGCACCCATCATGTAAATCCGGTCGCCGAGATAGAGAGCTTCATCGATATCGTGGGTGACGAGAAGGAATGAGATGCCGCGCTGTTCCACAAGCTTCAGAACAAGGTCCTGAAGCTTCATCCGCGTGAAGGCATCGACCGCGCTGAAGGGTTCATCCAGCAGCAGGATACGCGGTTGCGTATAGAGCGCCCGAGCGATGGCGACACGCTGCGCCATGCCGCCGGAAAGCGCCTTCGGCAGCGCCGCGCCGTGGCCGCTGAGGCCTACGTCGTTGATCAGCCCTTCAACCCGCTGCACGTCGAATTTCTTGCCGGCCGCATAGCCGATATTTTCGGCAACCGTCAGCCAGGGCATCAGGCGGGGTTCCTGAAAGACGAAGGCGATCGGCGGCGTGTCCGTCGCTCCGTCTTCTTCCGCCGTGTTGATCGTCACTGCGCCGGCAAATCGCCTGTCCAGACCTGCGGCGATGCGCAGCAGCGTGCTCTTTCCGCAGCCGCTTGGCCCGAGAAGAACCGCCGCTTCGCCATCGCCGAGCCCCAGATGAATGTCCTGAAGGACAACGGTATCGCCGAAGGCCTTTTCGCGCACGTCAACCTGAAGCAGGCTCATCGCAACCGACCTCCTTCCTGCAGGGGATAGGTATCGCGCCAACGCAGGCAGCGTTCCTCGACGATCTTGAACAGGCTGTCGGAAATCTTGCCGAGCACCGCAAGGCAGATGATGGCGATCATCACCAGATCGGGACGGGACAGTTCCCGCCCGTCGGAAAGCATGTAGCCGATCCCTTCGGATGCGGCCAGAAGCTCGGCTGCCACGACGCTCAGCCAGGCGAGGGACAGCCCGTAACGCAGGCCGGTGAAAAGATGAGGCAGGGAGGCCGGGATAAAAATTCGCCAGACCAGTACGGGCAGGGGCTGGCGATACATTTCGCCCACTTCCACAAGTTTGCGATCCACATTGCGGATGCCGGAGAACAGGTTGAGATAGACCGGGAAAAACGCGCTCTTGGCGATCAGGACGATTTTAGAGGTTTCGCCGATGCCGAACCAGATCATCAGCAGCGGCACCCAGGCGAGGCTCGGAACCGCGCGCAGGGCCTGAAACGTGGGCTCCAGATAACGCTCGGCGGCAACGACCAGCCCAACCAGCGATCCAACGATGACCGCAAGCACCGAGCCGATGACGAAGCCGACGAAAACGCGGGCGGTGCTTGCCGCGACATTGGTCCAGAGAGGTCCTTCGGCAAGCCGCAGAAACGTATCGTAGAGTTCCGATGGCGGCGGCAGCACATAAGGGCTCACCCAGCCCATGCGAACAAAAAGCTCGAGCAGCAGCAAAGACCCGACCGGCACGATCGCACCGCGCAGGTCGAACCGTGTGAAGAAAGCCCCCACCTTTTGCACAAGCGTCGATCGGGAAGGAGACTGTCTGGATGGCTGTCTCACGCGCTGAAATTCGCGCGGATGGGAATTCATGCGCCCAGCACCTTTTTCGCCGGAGCCGGGTCTATCAATGACGCAAGAACATTGTCGACATTGACGCCCGGACGCAGGACGTCGTCGCCAAGCAGCGGGGTAACGATACGGATCGAATTCAGCAGTTCTTCACCCGGGACGGGGTCGTTCCAGTCACGCTTGTTGATGGTAAGTTCCGTGATCTTGGGGTCGTTGCCCGTGACCTTCGTGACGAAATCGATGAATTCGCCGTTATTCTCGCGGATCCATTTCTGCGTCTGCACCCACACGCCGAGCAGACGCTCTACCGCGCGCGGGTGTTTTGCCAGGAACGTCTCCGATACGCTGAAGACACTGCCGTCGCGCCAGCTACGCTCATCGAAAATTGCCCTGTCGCCGGCAAGCTCGGCCTGGGAGGTGTGCGGATCGATACCGACCCAGGCATCCACCTGTCCCTGCTGCAGCGCGTTGAACCCCTCGGGGTGCTGCAGGTTTACAACCTTCAGATCATCGACTGACAGCTTGTGTTGAGCAAGCGCGCGGACAAGGGTGAAATAGGGAGCCGTGCCCTTGGTGACGGCAATGGTCTTGCCCTTGAGATCGGCCACCGTCTTTACCGGCGAATCCGGACGCACCTGAATGATGGACGAACCGCCCCAGCTTGCTACATAGATGACTTTCAGCGGCACGCCATTGGCGCGGGCAAGAAAGGCCGAAAGCGCCGCGGAACCGGCGAAATCGGTCGAGCCGACCTTGAGGAACTCCAGCGAGTTGTTGCTGCCGCGCGATTGTACCCAGGTGATCTTGGTGCCGACATCCTTGAACGCTTCCTCAAGCCAGCCCTTGTTCTTTATCAGCAGTGTATGGGACGAATAAAATCCCCAATCCAGCTTCAGCTCTGCCGGAAATTCCGGCGTGCTCTGTGCCAGCGCACCGCGAGTTGCAAGCGGCGCGGCAAGCGCGCCGGCAATACCGAGCTCGAGGATATGGCGGCGGGAATGTTCGGCCTTCATTTAATTCACCTATTTTATGGATTTTATATACATAAAGGCTAAAGGCAGGTGTTTTTGTGGTCAATACGCACCTCTGGAACCCCATGCCAAACTTCGAAAGCGGCGTGGAAAATCTCCCTAATCCCGGAGGGATCGGCGCGACATCCCGTTATCAAGCAAAGAAGCGGTTGACCGGGCGGTGCAGTCCGAGATGATCGCGCAATGTCGGACCTTCATAGTCCGTTCGGAAAACTCCGCGTTTTTGCAGTTCCGGTACGACCAGCGTGGTGAAATCGTCAAGGCCGGCGGGCAGGAAGGGGAAGGTGACGTTGAAGCCGTCCGAGCCTTCCTCATGCAGCCATTGTTCCATCTCGTCGGCGATGGTTTTCGGCGTGCCGACGAAGGCGAGCCCCGCATAGCCGCCCAGCCGCTGCGCGAGTTGACGCACCGTCAGCCCTTCGCTTCTGGCAAGTTCTATCACTCTTTCGCGGCTGGATTTGCTCGCATTCGTTTCCGGAATGTCGGGCAGCGGGGCGTCGGGATCGAAACCGGACACATCGTGACCCAGCGCGATCGACAGCGATGCTATCGCGCTTTCATAGTGGACGAGGCTGTCGAGCCTGGCGCGCTTGGCTTTTGCCTCCTCGACCGTATCGCCGACAAGAACGAACGCGCCAGGCAGAATGACGATGCCATCACGCGACCGTCCGGCGGCGACCGTCCTGTCCTTTACGTCCTTGTAAAAGGCCTTGCCGGCTGCAAGGGTGGGTGTGGCCGCAAAGACCACCTCAGCGGTTTCGGCGGCGAGCTGGCGTCCGGGTTCGGATGCGCCGGCCTGAACGATGACCGGCCAGCCCTGCACCGGGCGGGCGATATTGAGCGGTCCGCGCACCGAAAATTCGGGGCCCCTGTGGTTCAGCACATGCATTTTTTCAGGGTCGAAGAACAGTCCGCTATCGACATCCCGAATGAAGGCATCATCCGAAAATGAATCCCACAGCCCGGTGACGACGTCATAGAATTCCCGCGCGCGGCCATAGCGCTCGGCGTGGTCGGGTTGATCATCTCGGCCGAAATTCCGGGCGGCGTCCGGGTTCGAGGTTGTGACGATGTTCCAGCCGGCGCGGCCATTGCTGAGGTGATCGAGAGAGGCAAAACGCCGGGCCACGTGATAGGGCTCGTCGAACGTGGTGGACGCGGTGGCGACGAGACCGATGCGCTGGGTGACGGCGGCCAGGGCGGAAAGAAGCGTGAAGGGCTCGAAGGAAGTAACGGTATGGCTGCGGCGCAGTGCCTCCGTGGGCATGTTCAGGACGGCGAGATGATCGGCCATGAAAAATGCGTCGAATTTCGCAGCTTCGAGCTGCTGCGCGAAACGCGCCAGATGGGCGAAATTGAAATTGGCGTCAGGAAAGGCGCCGGGATAACGCCATGCGCCCGTGTGGAGGCTGACGGGCCTCATAAAGGCGCCGAGATGCAGTTTGCGATCATTTGCCATTGGGTTTCACTCTCTTGTCGGTGTTTCGGCGCGGACGGCTCGCTGTCGCATCCGCTGGCGGGCGCAAGCCCGCTTCTTGCTTGCGGCGACGATATCCCCGTCAGGGAGTTGGCGCGGCAAAGACTATTCCGATTATGATTTACAAACCGAAAGATTTTTCCCGGGATCGCGTTTGCGACGATGCAACCGTCGCTGCCGACCGGTTGTCGCGGGCGGTTGATGTGTCTGCAACTTCGTATCGTCGTGACGGGGCCGCGTCGTGTGAAGGTCCGGCAGGCGGCCTGCCACCGGACCTCTCTTTCGGCGCCGTCCGCGTTCAGACTGCCAGAAGCGCCTCGTTGCCCGTGCGGCGGGTCTCAATGGCGCTTTCCGTTTCGATACGCTTGCCGGTAGCCGGATCGAAGAAGTGCAACTGTGCGGCCGGCAGGCCGAGATGGATGCGCTGGCCGGGCTTCACGGCCAGGTCCTCGCCTATGGCAGCGGAGAATGTTTCGCCGGCAATCTCGGCGTGTACGATGCGGCCCGATCCCAGTTCTTCGACGAAATCGACGATGGCCGGCACGCCCTCGCCATCCGCGCTGACGAGGCATTGCTCCGGGCGGATGCCGACCGTTACGTCGCGGCCGCGCAGTTCCAGTGCGGTTTCGGGAAAGAGTTTCACCGGCGTGCCGGCCAGCATGACGGCGTGGGATTCCACTTCAACCCGGGTGGTGAACAGGTTCATGGCCGGCGAACCGATGAAGGATGCAACAAAGGTGCTGGCGGGACGATGATAGATATCGAGGGGATGACCGACCTGTTCGACGATACCCCTGTTCATCACGACCAGCCGGTCGGCCAGCGTCATGGCTTCCACCTGGTCGTGGGTGACGAAGACGGAGGTGGCGGACAGGCGCTGGTGCAGCTTGCGGATTTCGGCGCGCATGGTGACACGCAGCTTGGCGTCGAGATTGGAGAGCGGCTCATCGAACAGGAAGACCTGCGGCTCCCGAATGATTGCGCGGGCCATGGCCACACGCTGGCGCTGGCCGCCGGAAAGCGCAGCCGGCTTGCGTTCCAGATAATCGGAAAGGCCGACAATCTTCGCCGTTTCCTCGATCCGGCGCTGGCGCTCGGCCCTGGCGACGCCAGCGACTTTCAGCGCGTAGCCGATATTGCCGGCGACGGTCATGTGCGGATAGAGCGCGTAGTTCTGAAATACCATGGCGCATCCGCGTTCACGCGGCTCGAGCCTGTTGACTACGCGTCCGCCAATCGCGATCTCGCCGGAGGTGATGTCCTCCAACCCGGCGATCATGCGCAGAAGGGTGGACTTGCCGCAGCCGGAGGGGCCGAGGATGACGACGAATTCGCCGGAGCCGAAAGTGAGATCCACGCCATGCAGCGTGGGGGTCTTGCCATAGGATTTGCGGAGCTGGCGGATATCGATCTGAGCCATGATGGGAACCTTGTTGTTAAAAGCCGCGTGCCGTCACTTTTCGGACGAAACGAGACCGCGGACGAACCAGCGTTGCAGGAAGGCGACAACGAGAAGCGGCGGTGTGATGATGATGAGGGAGCCGGCCAGGGTCACGTTCCAGTCCGGCGTGCCGTCTTCGGCGGGCAGAAGGGCGCGCAGCGACATCATCACCGTCTTGTAGGAAGGATCGGTGACCATCAATAACGGCCAGAGATACTGGTTCCAGGCATAAACGAACATGATGGTGGTGAGCGCCGCCATGTTGGTTCTGGAGAGCGGCAACAGCATTTCCACGAAGAAGCGGATTGGCCCCGATCCGTCCATGCGCGCCGCTTCAGCCAGTTCGTCGGGGATGGTCATGAAGAACTGGCGGTATAGAAAGGTGCCGGTGGCGGTTGCGACCAGCGGCAGGGTGAGGCCGACATAGGAATTCAGGAGGTTCCACTCCACTGAGACCTCAATTCCGAACCATCCGAGGATGGAGCGGAAAGGCTGGAAAATATCCGCGGCTACCGAATAGGTCGGCACCACGCGCACTTCCAGCGGCAGCATGAGGGTGATGAACACCGTCCAGAAGAAGAGGTGCTTCAGCGGCGAGCGGAAGAACACGATGGCGAAGGCGGTAAAGGCCGAAAGGGCCACCTTGCCGATCGTGACCAGCGTGGCCATGATCATGCTGTTGAGAAGGGCGTTGCCGAGATTGGCGCGTTGCCAGGCGGTTTGGGCATTGGTGAGGAATTCGCCCTGTGGCAGAAAGCTGAACGGGATGCTGTTGACCTGAACGACAGACTGGCTAGCGCCGGCGATCACGACGAGCAGGGGACCGATGAGCAGAAGAAAACCGGCAATCATCAGCCCGTAGGTCAGGGCGTCGGCATAAGGGGTGCGCTGGATCATCGTCGCCTCACTTGTAATGGACCTGCCGCTCGACGAAGCGGAACTGGATGAAGGTGAAAATCATGATGAGGCCGATGAGGACGAGGCTCTGTGCCGAGGCGCCGGAATAGTTCAGCCCCTCGAATGCTTCGCTGACGATGCGGTAGACCATCACTTCGGTGGCGTGGTTGGGACCGCCCTCGGTGGTGGAGGCGACGATGCCGAAGGTATCCGCGCCGACGAAACCCTCCGTCATCATGATGACGGTCAGGAAGAACAGGGTCGGTGCCAACAGCGGCACCTGAATGTCGATGGCGCGGCGGACGGGCCCGGAGCCGTCCATAGCGGCTGCTTCCGTCAGCGCGCGCGGCACGGATTGCAGGCCGGCGAACAGGAAGATGAAGGTGTAACCCGCCCATTTCCAGATGAAGATGACGATGACGAGGATCAGCGCGTGCTCGCCATATTTTGCCGGGTTCCAGAAATCCGGCCACCAGGCGTTGAGCGAGGCGGCAAGCCCGCGTTCCGGCGAGAGGATGAAACGGAATGCCATGCCCGCCGCAGGCCCGGCGATGGCGTAAGGAAGAATATAGAGCACCCGGAAGAAGCCGGAGCCGGGAAGGGCGCGATCCACGCAAAGCGCAAGGACAAGGCCGATGAGAATGGTGAAGAACGGACCGGCGACGGCGAAGATCAGGCTGACGAGCACCGATTGCCAGTAAAGCGGATCGAAGAAGGTCTCCTTGAAATTGGCGAGCCCGACGAATTCCGCCGCACCGCCGAAGGGCGGTTCAAGTGTGAACGCCCAGTTGATGACCGCTGCCACAGGCCAATAAAAGAACAGAAAGATCAGCAGAAGCTGCGGCAGGGCGAACAGCACGGGTAACCACGTGCTCTTGAAGACGGCGCGCTTTTCCATTGAGTAACCGGCAAAAGTGGAGAACTGGACGGGCTTGCCCGGGAGATCCCGCGGGCAAGCCCCTTCAAAACGGCAAAGTTTAGTTCAGCTTGGCGCCGGCATAGGTCTTTTCGAAGCGGCGCAGGCCGGCATTCGAGCGCTCGACGGCCTTGTCGAGTTCCCCCTGAACGTCGGCATTCTGCATGAAGATGGCTTCGAGTGCCGTGGAGACTTCCTTGCGGATCTGCGTGAAGTTGCCGAGACGGATGCCGCGGGTATATTCGGAAGGCGGCGTGAAGGTCAGGCTCTCGATTGCCTTTTCGCGACCCTTATAGGGTGCCTTGTCGTAGAAGCCGTTGGCCTTCATGGCGTCGAAGCCGGTCTTGGTGACCGGGATGTAACCGGTGACCGTGGACCACCACTGAACCATCTCCGGCTGGGCGATGAAGTTGAGGAATGCTGCCGCGCCCTTGTATTCCGCTTCCGGACGGCCGGCCATGACCCACAGGGAAGCGCCACCGACGAGCGAGTTCTGCCGCTGCGTGCCCTTCCAGACCGGCAGCATGGCCACGTCCCACTTCACGCCCTCAGGCATGCCCTTGCCCACGGTGCCGTGCCCGGCAATCGAAGACATGAACATCTGGCAGGTCTGCGAGGTGAAAGCGGGCAGGATGTCCATGCCGAGCTGCTTCGTCTTGACGACGAACAGCTTCTCGTCCTGCATCTTTTTGAAGAATTTTACATGGTCGACGAACTTGGTCTTGTTGATCGTCAGTTCCGCGTCGAGGCCCTGATAGCCGTTGCCTTTGGTGGCGATCGGCTGGTTATGGATGGCGGAGAACTGTTCCATCAGCATCCAGGTGTCGAAGTTGAAGGCGAGCGGGCATTCGAAACCGGCGGCTTTCAGCTTCTTCGCGGCCTCTTCAACCTGTTCCCATGTATCGGGCTTGAAGGTGATGCCGGCTTTTTCGAACGCATCGACATTGTAATAGAACACAGCGGTGGATGAATTGTAGGGGAAGGAGTTCAGCTCGCCCGCAGCCGTTGCATAATAATTGGCAATGCCCGGGAAATAATTGTCCCAGTCGATCTTGTAGCCATTGTCAGCCATTAGCTTTTTCGCGGGAACGAAAGCCTTGGACAGCATCATGTCCAGCGTGCCGGCGTCGTAAATCTGGGTGATCGCCGGCTGCTTCTTGGCGCGGTAGGCGGCGATGGTGTTCTGCAGCGTGGCGTCGTAATCGTTCTGAGACGTGCAGACGATCTCGAATTCAGCCTGGGATTCGTTGAACTTCTTGCAGGTGTCCTGAACGCGTTCGCCAAGGTCACCGGAAAGGCCGTACCAGAATTCGAACTTGGTCTTTTCAGCGTGGGCAGCCGTGGCGCCGAAGGCGGCGGCAATGGCAACGCCGGCCATGAAAGAGGTCAGAGCGGAAGGTTTCATGAGTTGAGCCCCGTTGATGGAATGATGGCCTGATCGGCAGGGACGTCATGTCCTGAGCACGAAGCCACGGGCTCTGCTAACAGTCGTATTTGACGGATAGCTTACATTTTGTTGAACGTTTTATGATGACTTGCGGCGCAGCATCGTCGGCGCGGCGAAATACGATCGCTGGAAGCGCAATGCATGTATTTCTATTTAGACGTCAGTTATTTACGTGGAAAGCGGGCGTTCCGCTACCTGATGCTGAACCGTCTGTCTCCATCAACCCCGGCGTGCGGCTTCGATGGCGGCGACGTCGATTTTCTTCATATCCATCATCGCCGTGAAGGCTCGTCTGGCTTCTGCCCCGCCGGCAGCCATGGCATCCATCAGCACGCGCGGCGTGATCTGCCAGGAGATGCCCCATTTGTCCTTGCACCAGCCGCAGGCGCTTTCCTGGCCGCCATTGCCAACGATGGCGTTCCAGTAGCGGTCGGTTTCCTCCTGATCTTCAGTCGATATCTGGAATGAGAAAGCTTCGCTGTGCTTGAATTGCGGCCCACCATTGAGGCCGATGCAGGTTACGCCTGCGACAGTGAACTGCACCATGAGGACGTCCCCCTGCTTGCCGGAGGGATAGTCGCCCGGCGCGTGATACACTTTTATAACCTCGCTATCGGGAAACGTGTCGGCATAAAAACGGGCTGCTGCCTTTGCGTCCTTGTCGTACCAGATACAGATCATGTTCTTTTGCATGGGTATGGTCCTCCGAGGTTGACGGCTTCCCCCTTGCCGGCGGGTAACTCATGGGCAGATTGACGGCTCCCCATCCGGCGTAAAATGCAGCCGCAGCGCAAACGTTCCGAAACAATGCGTGACCAGTGTCAAAGCCAGCGTCTCACCCTGCGGCGATAGGCAACATAGGCCGGGCCAAGTTCCTTTGTCAGCACGCGCTCTTCAATGCTGACCTGCAGCATCACCGCGATGATGAGGACGATGGCGACGGTGAGCTGCAGAACGGAGGTGAACACCAGAACCAATCCCGTAAACAGCACAATCTGCCCGACGAAGACCGGGTTTCTTGACATGCTGAAAGGCCCGGTATCCACGATGGTTCCGAGGTGGCCTTCGGCCGCGCCGATGCGCCACGATTTGCCCATGTAATGCTGCGCGTAGAGCGCGAGCGCACTTCCCGCCAGCGCCATAACCACCCCAGCGAAGCGGATGGCTGCGCCGGTATAGTGTCGGTCCAGCAGCCAACCGGCCTGTTGCGGTTCCAGCCAGAGGGTGAAAAGCGGCAGAAGCGCGCCGAGAAGAAACGCGACACGGAAAAGCGTGGCGGGAACGGTTTGCCTTTCGCGACCCTTGGCAAAAAGCCAGACCGGTTCGCCCGTGCGCTTCGCCAGCCGGGCCGTCAACCATAAGAAACCACCGATATAGGTCCACACCGCAAGCACTGCCACAAGATCAATCATGTCTCCCCCAAATATATTGCCCAAGCCGGAAGCGGGATCCCGACTCGGAACAAATGTAGCAATGGAACTATTGCATCGCCCTGTCTTCGACTACGGGAACAGGTGTGAAATTTCAAAAAAACAAATCAATGAATGGAAATTTCGCTGGAGTACGCACGTGCATCAGACGAGAATAAAAATTATCATTAAATATCAATTAATACTGAAATTATAATATGCGTGAATAATTTTGGATAGAAACTTCCTGTTTTATCGGAGAAGCGTGCTTGAGTGTTCTTGATCGTGGTGCCAATGCTTTCGCGGTTCTCGCCGCGCTTTCCAAATCCCAGGCCATCATAGAATTCGACCTTTCGGGAAAGATTCTTGCCGCCAATGAGAATTTCTGTCGGGCTCTGGGCTACGAACTTTCGGAAATCCTCGGCAGGCATCACAGCATGTTCGTCGAACCCGCCGTCGTGTCTTCGGCGGATTACAAGGGCTTCTGGGCAAAACTTGCTGCCGGTCAGTTCGATCAGCAGCAGTATAAGCGCATCGGCAAGGGCGGCAGGGAGGTCTGGATCGAGGCTTCCTATAACCCGGTGTTTCGCCGCGGCAAGCCGGTGAAGGTGGTGAAGATCGCTACAGACATCACCGCACGCAAGCTGAAGGCGGCGGAAGACGCCGGCAAGATCGACGCCCTTTCCCGGGCGCAGGCCATCATCGAATTCTCGCCGAACGGCGAAATCCTGACTGCCAACGAGAATTTTCTGACGGCGCTGGGCTATTCTCTCGCGGAAGTGCAGGGCCGGCATCATTCCATGTTTTGCGAGCCGGCCTATACACACTCACCGGCCTACGGGCAGTTCTGGGAAAGGCTCGCCGGCGGCGATCTGGTGGCGGATGAATTCATGCGTCTCGGCAAGGGCGGCCGCAAGGTCTTCATCCAGGCTTCCTATAATCCGATCTTCGATCTGAATGGGAAAGTGTTCAAGGTCGTCAAATTCGCGACCGATGTGACCGGCCGTGTCGAGAATGTCGAAAAGCTGGCGCAGTGCCTTACAGACCTTGCCGAAGGCGATCTTGCCCAGAGCATCGACACGCCTTTCATTCCCTCGCTTGAACGGCTGCGCACGGATTTCAACGCGGCTTCGGAAAAGCTCAAGCGGGCCATGACGCGGGTGTCTGAAAATGCCGGCGCCATTTCTTCCGGGTCGAATGAAATACGATCCGCGGCAGATGATCTTGCCAGACGGACGGAGCAGCAGGCGGCTTCGATAGAGGAGACCGCTGCCGCGCTTGAAGAGGTCACCACCGCAGTCGGTGATTCAAGCCGTCGGGCGGAAGAAGCCGGCAGAATCGTTGCCCGTGCCCGCGACCATGCCGAACATTCAGGCCAGGTGGTGCGCGATGCCATAGGCGCCATGGATCAGATTGAAAAATCATCGCGGGAAATCTCGAGCATCATCGGCGTGATCGACGAAATTGCTTTCCAGACCAACCTTCTGGCGCTCAATGCGGGCGTGGAAGCGGCCCGTGCAGGCGAGGCAGGCAAGGGCTTTGCCGTTGTCGCGCAGGAGGTGCGCGAGCTTGCGCAGCGCTCGGCGACGGCTGCAAAGGAAATCAAGAACCTGATCAACGCTTCGGGCAAGCAGGTGGAAAACGGCGTCGGCCTCGTCACCAGGGCGGGTTCGGCGCTGCAGGAAATCGCAGAGCAGGTCGGCGACATCAATACCAATGTGGCGGCGATCGTGGATGCGGCCCGCGAACAGTCCACGGCGCTTGCCGAAATCAATCAGGCGGTCAACAGCGTGGATCAGGCTACCCAGCAGAACGCCGCGATGGTGGAGGAGCAGACGGCCGCAAGCCACAGCCTCGCGCGGGAGGCCGCGGCCCTGTTCGAGCTCCTAGGCCAGTTCCGGTTCGAGGAGACTGCGCGTCATGCGGCCTCTACGCGCAGCGGGTCCGGCCAGCGCGGTGCCGCCGCGCCGCGCCACCCGCTATCCCGCCCGTCGGGCGTGCGTGGCGCATCGAGCGCGGCTGTCGCGCATGAGGAATGGCAGGACTTTTAGAGGCATCTGGGGTTCCCTTCCATCCCCTGCGGGCCTTGGCATGGGGGGCCATGAAACGTCTGAAACCGAAATCGATCCATGCAAGTGCGGGGTATAGGCATATCGTCGCGATTGTCGGATAATCGACGCAGCGCGCCTGAAGATTACGGGGACTTTCGTTTGGCAGGGATGACATCAACAGGCAGGGTCGTGCTCGTTCTCTGCTGGCTGGCGGCGTTGCTGGGGCCGGCGCAGGCCGAAACGCCGGCTGACGGCAAGGCGTCCTGCGCCCATGCCCACGATGTGGCGCCCGAATTGTGCATCAGTCCCCAGAGCTACAACAGGGACCTTTGCCACGCCATCGAGGTTCTCGCCGCGCGCCATGCCGTTCCGCCGGATTATTTCGCCAGGCTGATCTGGCGGGAGAGCCTGTTCCGGGCCGATGCGGTGAGCCCGAAGGGGGCGGAAGGCATTGCCCAGTTCATGCCGGGGACGGCGAGGCTGCGTGGTCTGGACAACAGTTTCAACATCATTGCTGCGCTGGAGGCGTCGTCACGCTATCTGTCGGAGCTGAAGCTGCGCTTCGGCAATTTCGGTCTCGCAGCCGCAGCCTATAATGCCGGCGAGGCGGGGCTGCGCGGTTTTATCGCGACAGGTCGCCTACCGGTGGAAACGCGCGATTATGTCTTTGCAATCACCGGGTACCCTGTGGAAAGCTGGAAAGACAATCCACCGGATAAGGCCGCGCCGGCGCTGGACGGCAGCCGGCCCTTCATCGACGCCTGCCTGCGGCTTGCCGATACACGCACGATCAACGATCCCGTCCTGATATCTTCGGCCGACTGGGCGCCATGGGGTGTGCAGCTTGCCGCCCATTACAATCCGACGGTGGCGAACCGGCTCTTTACCCGTGCCATAGGCCAATTGTCGGGGCCTCTCAATGCCGAGCGCGCACTGATCGTGCGGCAAAGGGGTGGCAATTTCGGTTCGCGCCCGCGTTACGCCGCGCGCATCGGCCGCGAGACCAGAGCCGAAGCCAATGCGCTTTGTGGTGAAATCCGTGGGGCGGGTGTTCCCTGCACCGTGTTCCGCAACCGCTAGCGGGGGCCGCGGCTGATCATGACAAGTTGATCGGCCCATACGCCGCTCCTCCTTTCAGTGCGAGATGATCGCTCCTAGATTTGCGGCCGGCGGCGACCGCAACCCGCGGGCCGGTGACGTGTGACGAGGGGATGAATTGCACATGAGATTGCTTGAAACCGGAGCGCTGGCAGCGATGCTGACCATGGCCGTGGCGTGCACCAGCACCGGGCAGACGGAAATCACCCGCACTGTGGCCGGTTTTAAAGGGCAGCCGCGGGAGGCGGCAATCGCCCGGCTTGGCCGCCCCAACAAGGTCATCATCGAAAAGGGCGCAACCGAATCCTACTGGCTGAAAGTGGATGTCGAGACCTATGCAGGGCTCAGCAACCGGCGCGAATACCGGACCGTCGACGGGCAGGCGCAGGTCTCGCAGACCGAGGGCATGAAAATCAAGCAACATCGCCGCGATTGCATCATCAAGATCACCGCGGACGCAGCTTCCATCATCACCACGAGCGAGATCATCGGCGATCCGGCGAGCTGCGAGACTGTCCTGGGGCGTCCGGCTCCCTGACCGCCGTGGTTGAGATCGCCGCAGATTTACAGATGACGGCGGTTTTTTCCGAAGCCTGAAACCGTGCGTGTCTTTCGTTAACGGATTGGCGCCGCCTTTCTGTGGATGAGAGCGTCTGCTGTTGTTACCGTGAGCCTCTACGCATATGTTGGAGTACTGATTTTCGATTTCCGGGCAAGGCGGCAGGCACCTCATGACCTCCCAGTTGGACTTTTTCGCTTCCGCGGCCGCGCGGCTTCCCGAGACCGAACGGGGGCGAAAAATGCCGGGACGCGGAGCGGTGCAGAGGGTCGCAATGGATGATGAGGGGCTGGCGGGCTATCTCGAATCCACCGGCAATTACCGCGTTCTGCGCAAGCTCATGCCGCGTCAGGTCGTGGAACGGCCAAGGCCGGAATTTTCCCGCCGGGGCGTGATCCTCGACACGGAAACCACGGGTCTGAACCACCGGACGGACGAAATAATCGAGATCGGCGTCATCGCCTTCACGTTCGACGATCAGGGCGCCATTGGCGACGTCACCGGCATTTACGGCGGACTTCGGCAGCCCAACGTCGCCATACCGGCGGAGATCACCCGGCTGACTGGGATCACCGATGACATGGTTGCGGGGCAGGCGATCGACATGGAGCGGCTGACTTTTCTCGTCGGCGATGCTGATCTGATCATTGCCCACAATGCCGGCTTCGACCGTCCCTTCTGTGAAGCCTTCTCGCCCATATTCAATGAGAAGGCCTGGGCCTGCTCCGTTTCCGAAATCGACTGGCGGGTGCGTGGATTTGAGGGCAACAAGCTGGGTTATCTGATCGGTCAGTCCGGTTATTTCCATGATGGTCATCGCGCCGTTGATGATTGCTTCGCGCTGCTGGAGGTGCTCGAGCAGAACCGGCCGGGCCAGGAAGGCATGACGCCCTTCATGGAGCTTCACGCGGCTAGCCGTAGATCGCGCGTCCGGATCTACGCGGAGAACAGCCCCTTCGATATGAAGGATCACCTGAAGAAGCGGGGTTATCGCTGGTCGGACGGTTCGGACGGCCGGCCGAAATCCTGGTGGGCGGAGCTGCCGGAAGAGATGCTGGCGGAGGAGCTGCATTTTCTGCGCACCGAAATCTATCGTTGGGACGCCGACCCTACGGTCAAATATCTCACGGCTTTCGACCGGTTCAAGGCCGGGTAGGGTTAATCGCCTGCGGGCGTTTTTGATCGAGTGATGAAAATCTGTCCTGTTAACAGGCTGCTTCTTTCGTGTGCGCTGGACAGGTTGCTCAAATTTTGAGCTCATGTCGTTTTCCCCGCGATTTAAAGTGGGGAATCCGTCTGGCACGGGCTTTGCTTTCTGTCTTGTATGCAAGATTTACATACCAGGCAGGATCGTCAGATAAACATTGAAGAGGCCATCGTATCCGGCATTTTGTCGGCGCGTATCCGGCCGGGCACACGGCTCAGCGAAAACCAGCTTGCCGGTCTTTTCTCCGTATCGCGCACCCGGGTACGCGAGGCGATGATGCGGCTGGAAACCCGGGGAATCGTGCACGTTAGTGCGAGGCGGGGCTGGTTCGTGGTCGAGCCGTCTGCCGAGGAGGCGATGACCATCTATGAAGCGCGCCGGATCATCGAATCCGGGTTAGTGCGCAGTATGCGGACCCTTACCGAAGAAGGGCGCGGCGTTCTCCTGGCGCATCTCGAGGAAGAGAAAGTCGCCATAGCCGCGGGCGACCGGCAGCGCCTGACCTGCCTCATGGGCGATTTTCACATCAGGATCGCCGAGCTTTGTGGCAATGCCGTCCTCGTTGAACTGCTGCGCGACCTGACGGCCCGCACGATCCTCATTTCCATGCTTTACCAGTCGGAATTTCATGCGCTGCAGTCGCATCAGGGACATTGCCGGATATTCGAGGCGATGGCAGCCGGCGATTTCGCGAGGGCGGCGGAGCTTTCAATCGAACATCTGGACGAGGTGGAAACCGGCCTCGATCTCACCCGGCGACCTGACCCGCTCGCCGGTCTTCGCCACTCGCTCGCCCTTCCGGAACATAACCGCGGCGATACCGACAAAAAAACCGAGCAACAGAACCAGCACAAGGAGAATGAACCATGATATTCAGACGGACCTTCATCGCCGCCGCCGCCATGGCTGCCGCCTTCGGATTTTCCGCGCCCGCAAAGGCGGACGCCCTTGCCGACATTGCCGCACGCGGCACGCTGCGCGTCGCCGTGCCGCAGGATTTTCCACCCTTTGGCAGTGTCGGGGCCGACATGACCCCGCAGGGTTATGACATCGACGTCGCGAAGCTGATCGCCGACAAGCTGGGCGTGAAGGTGGAGCTGGTGCCAGTCACCAGCGCCAACCGCGTTCCCTATCTGCAGACCAACAAGGTCGATCTGGTGATCTCCAGCCTCGGCAAGAACGCCGAACGCGAGAAGGTCATCGATTTTTCGACCGCCTATGCTCCTTTTTTCAACGGCGTGTTCGGTCCGCAGGACGTCTCCCTCTCCAAAGCCGAGGACCTGAAGGGCAAGACCGTTGCCGTGACACGCGGTTCTGTCGAAGACCTCGAGCTGACGAAGGTTGCGCCCGCTGACGCCACCATCAAGCGCTATGAGGACAATAACGGCACCATTTCCGCCTTCCTGTCCGGTCAGGCGGAGGTTGTCGCAACCGGCAATGTGGTCGCCGCCGCCATTCTGGCGAAGAACCCGCCGAAGCGGCCGGAAATGAAATTCCTGATCAAGAATTCGCCCTGCTACATCGGCCTCAACAAAAATGAGACGGCCCTGCTGGAGAAGGTCAATGCGACTATCGCCGCGGCCAAGGCGGACGGTTCGCTGAATGCCACCGCCACCAAATGGCTCGGGCAGGATCTGCCGGCCGATCTCTGATCGTCACATATCCCCGTCGTCCCGGTTCCCCGGGACGGCTTTCTCACCACCGGCGCAAGGGGACTTTTCTTGAGCTATCAATTTGATTTCCTGTGGCTCGGCGAATATTGGCCGCAGATTGCCAAGGGTATTGCCATCACCAGCCAGCTGACGCTGGTGGGCGGCGTTATCGGCGTGTCGCTCGGCACCGCCTGCGCCTGGGCCCGTGCGCTTGGCCCCTCCTGGCTAAGGCCCATCGTCGGCGGTTACGTCGAACTCATCCGCAATACGCCTTTCCTCATCCAGCTGTTTTTTATCTTTTTCGGCCTGCCGTCGCTTGGTTTCAAGCTTTCGGAGCTGACCGCCGCCAATCTGGCGATGATCGTCAATCTCGGCGCCTATAGCTGCGAGATCATTCGCGCCGGCATCCAGGCAACACCGAAAGGCCAGTTCGAGGCGGGGGCGAGCCTTGCGATGACTCGCTTCGAAACCTTCCGCCACGTGGTGCTCCGGCCATCGCTGCAGCGCATCTGGCCAGCGCTCACGTCGCAGGTTGTCATCGTCATGCTCGGGTCGGCGGTTGTCTCGCAGATCGCGGTGGAAGACCTGACGTTTGCGGCCAACTTCATCCAGTCGCGCACCTTCCGCGCCTTCGAGGCCTATATTGTTTCGACGGTGATCTACCTGCTGCTCGCGATCCTGCTGCGGCAGGGCATGCTGGCGCTGGGCGGCTTCCTTTTTCCGCGGAGGCTGGCGCGATGATGGAATTCACCTTCTGGGATATTCTGCGCAACCTGTTGCTTGCCACGCGCTGGACGCTGCTGCTGTCGCTGGTTTCCTTCGCTGGCGGAGGCCTGGTCGGCCTCGCGCTTCTGTGGCTGCGCATCAGTCCGCGTCCGGCCTTGAGCCGTCTTGCCCGCATCTACATCGAAGTCTTTCAGGGTACGCCGCTCCTGATGCAGCTTTTCATCGCCTTTTTCGGCCTCGGCCTCTTCGGAATCGATGTTCCAGCCTGGCTTGCCGCAGGCGTGGCGCTCATCCTGTGGACTGCTGCGTTTCTGGCGGAAATCTGGCGCGGCTGTGTAGAGTCGATCGCAAAGGGGCAATGGGAAGCCTCGGCAAGCCTTGCCATGGGCCGCCTTCAGCAGATGCGTTACGTCATCCTGCCCCAGGCGATGAAGATCGCCATTCCACCGACAGTCGGTTTTTCCGTCCAGGTCATCAAGGGCACCGCGCTCACCTCCATTATCGGTTTCGTTGAACTGTCCAAGGCCGGCACGATCGTCACCAACGCGACCTTCCAGCCTTTCACGGTATACGGGCTGGTGGCGCTCATCTATTTCGCCCTCTGCTGGCCGCTGTCGAAATCCAGCCAGTTTCTCGAAAGGAAGCTCAATGTCGCTCATCGAAATCACTGAAGTCCACAAGAGCTTTGGCGACAACGAAGTGCTGAAGGGCATCAACCTGGATGTCGAGCCCGGAGAGGTGATCGCGATCATCGGGAAAAGCGGTTCGGGAAAATCGACGCTGCTGCGCTGTATCAACGGTCTTGAGACGATCAGCAGCGGCTCCATTCAGGTGGCGGGCGCCCAGCTGCTTGATGACGAGCTGCATCTGAAGGCCCTCAGATTAAAGGTGGGCATGATTTTCCAGCAGTTCAATCTCTTTCCGCATCTGACTGCCGGCGGCAATGTGATGCTGTCGCAGATGGTTGTGAAGAAGCTGGCGGCGCCCGAGGCGGAGGCGATGGCGCGCAGGATGCTGGAGCGTGTCGGTCTGGCGCACAAGTTCGACGCTTATCCGGACCAGCTCTCCGGCGGTCAGCAGCAGCGCGTGGCCATCGCCCGCGCGCTTGCCATGCAGCCCATCGCGCTTCTGTGTGATGAAATCACGTCCGCGCTTGACCCGGAACTGGTGTCGGAGGTGCTCGCTGTCGTGCGTGAGCTTGCCAGGGAGGGCATGACACTTTTGATGGTGACGCATGAAATGAAGTTCGCCCGTGACGTCTGCTCGCGCGTCGTCTTCATGCATCAGGGACGGGTACACGAGATCGGCCCGCCGGAAGAAGTTTTCGCTAACCCCCGCACACCGGAACTCAGGCAGTTCCTCGGTGTGCTCTAACATTCCATGGCTGCGCACGCCTGCAGAGCGGCGTGCGCAGTGGTCCGTGCGCCGCAGGCTTCGCGCTGCGACTTGCGGGTTCATGCGCCATGTGAACCAGCGGCGCGTAATCAATTAGTCGCCAAGATTGCATACAATTTTTCCATCGCATCGAAAACAATCGCTGTAAATTTGGGCACTCTTCTCACCCTGTGTTTCTCCTCTTTTAAATTATCCTTTTGCATCAATGAGAAAGCCGATTGGCACGCCTCCTGCATGGATAGAAGTGTCGCAGGAGAGTGTTTATGAGCAAAGCCGCCGCAATTGACATCGCTTCCGTATCCAAGATTTACGGCAACACCACCGCCGTGCATGCGATAAGCCTGAAGATACCGGCCGGGAGCTACTGCTGCCTGCTCGGCCCGTCGGGCTGCGGCAAGACCTCGACGCTCAGGATGATCGCTGGTCACGAGAGCATTTCCAGCGGCGATGTCAGGCTTGGCAACACCGTCGTGACCGATCTGCCGCCCGCCCGGCGCGGCACGGCGATGATGTTCCAGTCCTATGCGCTGTTTCCGCATCTCGATCTCGTCGACAATGTCGCCTTCAGCCTCAAGATGAAGGGTGTGGACAGGGAGACCCGGCGCACAAAGGCGCTGGACATGCTGCGCCTGATGCAGCTCGAGCCTTATGCCGGCCGCCGCCCGGCCCAGCTTTCCGGCGGGCAGCAGCAGCGCGTGGCGCTGGCGCGCGCGCTCATTACCGATCCCGAGGCGCTGTTGCTGGACGAGCCGCTTTCGGCGCTCGATCCCTTCCTCAAGATCCGCATGCGCGCAGAGCTGAAGAAGCTGCAGACTTCACTCGGCATCACTTTCGTCCACGTCACCCACAGTCAGGAAGAGGCGATGGCACTGGCCGATATCATCGTCGTCATGAATGACGGCCGGATCGAGCAGGCGGCGACCCCGCGTGAGGTTTTCGAGCGACCGGCGACCGCTTTCGTCGCCCGTTTCATGGGCGACCACAATGTCATTTCCGGACGATTCAGGGAAAGGTCCGGCGAGCTGGTAACGCTTGAAGTCGCAGGCGGCGGCACATTTACCGCGACAGGCGCGGCGCCGGATGACGGGGCGGTCGATATCGCCGTTCGCACCGATCGGGTGCGTGTGGGTGAGACCGATCAACCCGGTCTCGGTTTCACGGGCATCGTCTCCAATGTCGAGTATCGCGGCGCCACCGTGAAGATCGCCGTGACCGGCGCCGGCATGGAGGATTTCAACGTCATCCTCAGCGACGCCGCCTTTTTCGAAAACCCGGTCAGGACCGGCGACGCCATACCGCTTTCATGGAATGCGGCCGATGCCATCGTGCTCGGCCGGGTAGAGAAGTGACCCCAAAAATAACCAGAGGAGAACTTTGCAATGACCGATACCACCAGCAGCAAGAAGGGCCTGTCCCGCCGCGGCCTCCTGAAAGCGGGCGCGGCTGCCACGGGTGCGGCGATCGGCTCCGGCCTCATCACCGGCTTCCCGACCATCTGGGCGCAGAACCCCATCACCATCCGCCAGTTCGGGACCGGCGTCTCCAACCTCAACGCCATTGCCGAAAAGTGCAAGGCGGACCTCGGGATCACTCTTGAGATGACGGCGACGGATTCCGACGCCGCTGCCCAGCGCGCCGTCACCCAGCCGAACTCCTACGATATCGCCGATATCGAATACTGGATCCTGAAGAAGGTCTATCCGGCCGGCGTCATCCAGCCGATGGAAATCAAGAAGCTCAAATATTACGACAAGATCGTGCCGCTGTTCAAAAACGGCAAGCTGAAGCCTGACAGCGTGGTCGCGCAGGGCACTGCGCCGCACACGGTCGGTTACGTCGAGAAGCCCGGCGACAAGACATTTGCCAAGGGTGAGACCGATTATTTCACCATGGTTCCGACCATCTACAATGCCGATACGCTCGGCATCCGCCCCGATCTCGTCGGCCGCGATATCACCAGCTGGGCCGATATCATGGACCCCAAGTTCAAGGGCAAGACCTCCATCCTCAACATCCCGTCCATCGGCATCATGGACGCGGCGATGATCATGGAAGCCATGGGCAACATCAAATATGCCGACAAGGGCAACATGACCAAGGCGGAAATCGACAAGACCATCGATTTCCTCATCAAGGCCAAGAAAGACGGCCAGTTCCGCGCCTTCTGGAAGAGCTTCGACGAAAGCGTCAACCTCATGGCCTCGGGCGAAGTCATCATCCAGTCCATGTGGTCACCGGCCGTTGCCGCGGTCCGCTCGAAGGGCATCGCCTGTAAATACCAGCCGCTGAAGGAAGGCTATCGCTCCTGGGGCGGCGGTCTCGGTCTCGCCAAGCATCTGTCCGGTGCGAAGCTCGATGCAGCCTATGAATATATCAACTGGTACACTTCGGGCTGGGTCGGCGCCTACCTCAACCGTCAGGGTTATTACTCCGCCGCCATGGAAACGGCGAAGGAGCACATGACCGCCGACGAGTGGGGTTACTGGGTCGAGGGCAAGGCGGCTCAGGGCGATATCATCGCGCCAGACGGCAAGGTCATGGAAAAGGCCGGTGCCGTGCGCGATGGCGGTTCCTTCGAGGAGCGCATGGGCAAGGTGGCGTGCTGGAACTCGGTCATGGACGAAGACCGCTACATGGTCCGCCGATGGAACGAATTCATCGCGGCGTGATGCTTTCAGGACGACCGGCGGCAAGTGCCGCCGGTCAATTGCGACAGGCACCCACCTCTCGACGTCATCCTCGGGTCAAGCCGAGGATGACGTCGAGGGTGTGGCGGACCTTCCAACGTGCCCGCTGGCGGCAATGCCGCCGGCACTTCTGCAAATCCACAGAAAGGCTCCCCATGGTGACGGTCAGACTCATCGGCGTCAGCGACAAGAAGGACAGACCGCCCCGCAGCTTCGCGCTGCCGCAAAAACTCGTTTCCTATGTGCAGGCTGCCCCGCTTTTCCTGATCCTCGGCTTTTTCCTGGCTCTGCCGATCCTGATGATCGCCGTCGTCAGCTTCTGGGATTACGATTTCGCCCAGATGTATCCTGATTTCGTAACCTTCAATTACAGCGAGACACTGGGATCGTGGGTCACCTGGCAGACCTATCTAAATACGCTGAAATATGCAGCGATGGTCTGGGCCATCACGCTGTTCTGCGGTTTCTGGGTGGCTTATTTCCTCGCCTTTCACATCCGCACCACCACCATGCAGATGGTGCTGTTCCTTATCTGCACCGTGCCCTTCCTGACGTCCAACATCATCCGCATGATTTCGTGGATACCCGTTCTGGGGCGAAACGGTCTCGTCAACAGCGCGCTGGTCGGCACCGGCATCATCCCCGAGCCGATCGAATGGCTGCTCTATTCCGATTTCGCCGTGGTGCTGGCCATGGTGCATCTTTATACGCTGTTCATGGTCACGCCGATCTTCAACACGCTGATGCGCATCGACAAATCCTTGATCGAGGCGGCGCGCGACGCTGGTGCGACCGGCTGGCAGACGCTCACCAATGTCATCATCCCGCTCGCAAAACCCGGCATGGCGATCGGTAGCATCTTCGTTGTCACGCTGGTCATGGCCGATTTTTCCACGGTTCAGGTCATGTCGGGCGGCCAGAGCGCCTCGGTGGCGCTGATGATGAAGAACCAGATGTCGCTGCTGCAATATCCGGCCGCTGCCGCCAATGCCGTCATCCTGCTCGTCCTCGTTCTCCTGATGGTCGCGGGCATCCTGCGCATCGTCGATATCCGCAAGGAGCTTTGATTATGCACCGGGAAAAACGCGGCCGCGAATTCTATATCCTCGCTTTCTTTTTCGCCCTCTTCGTGCTGTTTCTTTACGGCCCGTTGTCGGCCATCCTCATCCTCGCCTTCCAGGGGCCGAACGGAGGCCTGACGTTCCCGCTGAACGGCGTCTCGCTGCACTGGTTCGGCAATCTCTTCGAACAGCAGGCAGTCGGCGATTTCGGCGGATCGTTCCGCCGTTCCTTCGCTCTCGGCCTGATGGTCATGGTCGTAACCGTGCTCGTCTCGCTGCTGGCAGGCCTTGCCTTCCGTCGCAAATTCATCGGCGCGACGCCGCTGTTTTATCTGTCGGTCGCCAGCCTGGTGGTGCCTTCCATCATCATATCCCTTGGCATTGGTGTTTTGTTTCAGCAGCTTGGGCTTGAACCTTCATGGTATACATCAACTTTTGGCGCGCATCTGACCTGGACATTGCCCTTCGGCGTTCTCATCATGCTCGCCGTCTTCAACCGGTTTTCGCCGTCCTATGAGGAAGCGGCGCGCGATCTCGGTGCGTCCTCATGGCAGACCTTCGCCCATGTGGTGCTGCCGATGATCGCGCCGAGCCTGATCGGTGTTGGCCTCTTCGGGTTCACGCTTTCCTACGACGAGTTCGCCCGCACGCTGATGACGTCTGGCACCTACAACACGTTGCCGCTGGAAATCTACGGCATGACCACCAATGTCACGACCCCTGTGCTTTATGCGCTAGGCGCCGTTACCACCCTGTTTTCCTTCCTGGTGATTGCGGCCACGCTCGGCCTGATCGTCACCCTCAATCGACGCCATTCGCGCGGATGAAGAAACCCAAGATGCGCATTCTCGTCATCAATCCCAATACCACGCAGTCCATGACCGCGACCATCGCCGACGCCGCGACACGGGTGGCGGGCCGCGATACGGAAATCCTCGCCGTCACCTCTTCCATGGGGCCTGTCTCCATCGAAGGTTATTACGACGAGGTATTCGCGGTGCCTGGCCTTCTGCTGGAGCTTGCCAAGGCTCCGGCGCTGCGCGTCGACGCGGCGATCATCGCCTGTTTCGATGATACCGGGCTTGATGCGGCCCGGGCTCTTGCAGATATTCCCGTCATCGGCATCTGTGAGGCGGCGGTTTCCGCCACAGCCTTCATCGCGCAGAAATTCACCATCGTCACGACGATGGAACGGTCCCGGCTGCCGCTCGAACATCTCGTCCAGCGCTATGGCATGTCTTCCCGCTGCAATGTCCGCGCCGCCGACATTCCGGTGCTATCGCTGGAAGAGGCGGGTTCGAATGCACGCGAAAGGCTGCGGGAGCAAATTTCGCTGGCGCTGAGGCAGGATCGTGCCGAGGCGATCGTGCTCGGCTGCGCCGGCATGGCCGACCTGACGGCGGAACTCCGCGCCGAATTCGGCGTCCCTGTCATCGACGGCGTCGCAGCAGCCGTCAAACAGGCGGAAGCACTGGTATCCATGGGGCTCTCCACCGCCAAGCGCGGCGCTTATGCCACGCCGGTCCCCAAGCCCTATCGCGGATTGCTGGACATGTTTCAGCCGGGCAGGAGCGGCGGGATGCCGGAGGGCGGCTGAGACGTTTCCCGGTCCGGTTCACACGGTGCTGATTTCGCAAGGCCCTTCATATCCCTGTCGTAATAGTGTCTGATACCCTCGGCGTTTCAGTGCGGACGATGTGTATGCGCAGCCGCCATACGCTTAGGGAGCTATCGTTGAATTCCTCGACACCCACGATTTCGAACGACACCGCGCGTCACAAAATCGGAACGCCCGGCGAAGTTTTCGCGGCCTTTTTGAAGCTCGGGGTCACGTCCTTTGGCGGCCCCATCGCTCATCTCGGTTATTTTCGCGATGAGCTGGTCGTCCGGCGCAAATGGGTCGATGAAGCCGGTTATGCGGACCTCGTGGCGCTCTGCCAGTTTCTGCCCGGTCCCGCTTCCAGCCAGGTGGGCTTTGCGCTCGGGCTGCTGAGGGCGGGGCCGCTCGGGGCGCTGGCCGCCTGGACGGCGTTTACGCTGCCATCTGCCATTCTTCTCGTCGCGTTCGCAATGGTCGCCGCATCCATCGAAGGCCCCGTCGGCACCGGACTGCTGCATGGATTGAAGATCGTCGCTGTTGCCGTGGTCGCCCAGGCGGTATGGGGAATGGCAAAAAGCCTCTCACCGGATCGTGAGCGCGCGACCATCGCGATGGCCGCCATCGTCTGTGTCGTGTTCATCGCCGGCGCTTTCGGGCAAATCCTGGCGCTTTGCGCCGGAGCGCTCGCCGGGCTGGTCTTCTGCCGCGCCGCCTCGGCGGGGTCGACCAGCCATCTTGCCTTCCGCGTGTCGAAACGCGTGGGATATGTTTCGCTTGCGGCTTTCGCCCTTCTTCTCGTTCTGCTGCCGGTTTTCGCGGCGGGCGCGGCCTGGCAGGGGCTCTCCTTGTTTGACGCCTTCTATCGGGCCGGCGCGCTGGTCTTCGGCGGCGGCCACGTGGTGTTGCCTCTGCTGCAATCCGAAGTCGTCGCCTCGGGCTGGGTCACCAGGGATGCCTTCATTGCCGGCTATGGCGCAACGCAGGCCGTGCCCGGTCCGCTCTTTACTTTTGCTGCTTATCTCGGCGCGGTGGCGGGCCCTCAGCCGAACGGCGTGGCGGGCGCAGCCATCGCTCTCGTTGCCATCTTCCTGCCCGGCATGTTGCTTCTCGTCGGCGCACTTCCTTTCTGGGAGGGCTTTCGCCGGCATCCTCTGGCGCAGGCGGCCATGCGCGGCGCCAATGCCGCGGTGGTCGGCATATTGGGCGCGGCGCTTTATGATCCCGTCTGGACCAGCGCCGTCTTCACCCCCAGGGATTTTGCACTGGCGCTTGCGGGTTTCATCCTGCTGACGGTCTGGAAAGCGCCGCCATGGGTCGTCGTTCTTCTTTGCGCGGCCGGCGGCGTGGCGCTCGCCCTCGTGTAAAGGCTTCAGGCAGTGCCGATGCTGTCGAACAGCCAGTCGGAAAAGACCTGCATGGCTGGGGTCGGCGGTTTCGATTGCAGCCGGGTCAACCAATAGCTACCGAGCGATATGGTGACGGGAAAAGGTTGGACGACCGCTCCGGAAGCCAGATGCCGTGAAAACATCGACGGCGGCGCCAGCGCGACACCGAGCCCTTGCAGGGCGGCCTCCATCATCCCGAGCGACGTGTCGAAGACAATGCCGGCATTGACCTGTGCGGCCGGCGTGACGCCTGCCGCCGCAAACCAGCTGCTCCATTCATCGGCGCGGTAACTGCGCAACAATGTCGCTTCCATCAGGTCGGCCGGCGCTTTCAGCGTTTCCGCCAGTTTCGGCGTGCACAGCGGCGAAAGCGGCGCGTCAAAGAGACGAAACGCATCCGTGCCGTGCCACGAGCCCTGACCGAAACGGATGGCGAAATCCAGCCCCTCTGCCGCCATATCCACCCGGTTGTTGTTGGTGGAAACCCTGACGTCAATAAAGGGGTGGCGCTTCTGAAACGCCTGCAGGCGCGGCAGCAGCCAGCCGACCGCGAAGGTGCCGACAACGCCGAGAAACAGCAGTTCGCGCACCTGCCCGGCCTCGATGCGGTCAAGCGTCGTTGCCATCTGGTCGAAGGAACTGGTCACCGTCGGCAGCAGGGCTTCGCCTTCCGCAGTTATCTTCAGGCCGCGCGGGAGACGTTGAAAAAGCGCGACGCCCAGCCGCTTTTCCAGTCCCTTGACCTGCTGGCTCACAGCGGCCTGCGTCACGCATAGTTCGATCGCCGCGCGGGTAAAGCTCAGATGCCGCGCGGAAGCTTCGAACGCGCGCAAACCGTTCAGGGGAAGAAATTGACGGACCATTCGAGACCTAGATTTTCTTGTGTCTCCTCCGAGATATCATGATTTGTTCGTGCAATGTAGGGCGGCTAAACGTCTTTCGCGCTGGCTGGGGAAACGCCTGATATCCACCTGAGGTTTTGGAGACGCGACAGATGAATTTTCACCGCAGACATATCGTATGGACGGCCATGCTTTCGGCGATCCTCCTCACGCCGGCTCTGGCCGCCGACGAGGCGAGGCTGAAGGCGATAACGGATGCGGCGATCAAGCCCATCATGGAAAAGAACGGCATACCCGGGCTTGCGGTCGGCATCAGCGTCGATGGAGAGAGTTACATCTTCACTTACGGCGTGATGTCAAAAAGCACCGGCCAGCCGGTGACGGCTGAAACGCTGTTCGAACTCGGCTCCATCAGCAAGACATTCACGGCTACCCTTGCGACCTACGCCGAGGCGAACGGGCATTTGTCGCTGTCCGGCAGGGTCAGGGATTATCTTCCGGGCATGAAGGGCACCGCTTTCGGTGACGTTACATTGACGCATCTCGGCACCCACACCGCAGGCGGCTTTCCGCTACAGGTGCCTGACAATGTCAAAACGGAAACGCAGCTGCTGGCTTATCTCAAGAGCTGGAAGCCTTCTTACGGTGCCGGAACGCACAGGACCTACGCCAATCCCAGCATCGGCATGCTCGGCTACATCATGGCAAAGGCGATGGGGCAGGGCTACGACGCCGCCATGCAGGACACGCTCTTTCCCGCGCTCGGCCTGAAGGACACGTTCACGGTCGTTCCCCAGGCGAAGTTGGCCAATTATGCACAGGGCTACACGCGAAACGACGAGCCGGCCCGCCTGACGCCGGGCATTCTCTCTTCGGAAGCCTATGGCGTCAGATCGACGGCGACAGACATGATCCGCTTCGTCAACGCGAATCTGGGGCTTGAAAAGCTGGACGGCAAGATCCGGCAGGCGATCGCAAGCACCCATACCGGTTATTTCGCGGTCGGCGCCATGACGCAGGATCTCGTCTGGGAGCAATATGCCCGGCCTGTCGCCTTGAAGACGCTTGTCCAGTCCAATTCCGGCGCTCTTCTCAAAACCGTTCCGGTGCAGGAAATCGCGCCGCCCCTGAAGCCCGGACAGGATGTCTTCGTCAACAAGACGGGTTCCACCAATGGTTTTGGCGCCTATGTCGCCTTCATCCCTCAACGGAAACTCGGCATCGTCATACTGGCCAACAAAAACTATCCCAATGAGGATCGTGTCACGGCGGCCGTTGAGATTTTGACGGCTGTCGACAAGGCGGACTGATATCCGCTCGATGCTTCCTTGCCGTGCCGGCGCGGGGCGCACTCCCGCCGGCGCCAAACGCATTTCGATCCCGCCGCCCGGATGACAGCGAGAACCAATCGCGCTACCGGAGAAAAGATACGCCGGCCACCGATTCGATCTCGGCCGACCGCGCTTATCATCAAAAGGCAACTCTTTTTGCGCGGCTGCGATCTGCGACGGAAAAACCGTCAGTCTCGCGCCGGGCGGTTCGTGGGGGACGACGATGAGCGACAGGGGTGGTTATTTTCCTCGCTGGCGATTGAAAACCGAAGGGCGCATCATGCCGGATGAGCGATTGCCCGCCGGGCAGACCGCGGTGCTCGGGTTGCAGCACGTCGTGGCCATGTTCGGCTCCACGGTTCTCGCGCCGCTGATCATGGGCTTCGATCCGAATGTATCGATCCTGTTTTCCGGTATTTCCACGCTGATCTTCTTCATCGCCGTTGGCGGTCGCGTGCCGAGCTATCTTGGTTCATCCTTCGCCTTCATCGGCCCCGTTCTGGTGGCGACCGGGGCGGCGGCGGGCGCGGCAAGCCCGAATATCGCGCTTGCGCTCGGCGGCATCATCGCTGCGGGCGTGCTTTATGCACTGATTGGCGTGATCGTCATGATTGCCGGTCATAACTGGATCGAGCGGCTGGTGCCGCCGGTCCTGACGGGGGCCATCGTCGCTGCCATCGGCCTCGTGCTCGCGCCCATCGCGATAGCCAGCGCCTCCGGCTCCGGCCCTGGCAATCCCGATGGCGACCAGCTGTCGCGATGGATTGCCATTCTGACGGTCACCTCGGTCGGTGCGATTGCCGTCTATGCGCCCGGAATGGCGCGGCGCTTGCCGATCCTCATCGGCGGCGCGATCGCCTATCTCGCTTATCTCGTGGTGGCGAACGGTCTCGGCCTCGGCAAACCGGTTGATTTTTCAGGCGTCGCCGCCGCAGCCTGGTTCGGATTGCCAACCTTCACCACGCCGGTCTTTTCCGCATCGGCAATCGCACTGATAGCTCCGGTCGTCGTCATCCTCGTGGCGGAAAATCTCGGGCACATCAAGGCTATCGGCGCGATGACCGGCAGGAACCTCGATCCCTACCTCGGTCGGGCCTTTATCGGCGACGGCATCGCGACCATCTTCTCCGGCGCCTTTGGCGGAACCGGCATGACCACCTATGCAGAGAACATGGGCGTCATGGCGATAACCCGCATCTTCTCGACGCTCGTTTTCATTGTCGCGGCTTTGGTGGCCATCCTCCTCGGCTTTTCGCCGAAGTTTGGCGCGCTGATACAGACGATACCCGGGCCGGTTATCGGCGGCCTGTCCGTCGTCGTCTTCGGCCTCATCGCGGCAACCGCCGGGCGCATTTGGGTGGAAAACAAGGTCGACTTTTCCGAGCCACGCAACCTCATCACGGTGGGTATCGCCCTTGTTCTGGGGGCAGGAAATTTCAAGCTGAATGTGGGCGGATTCACGCTTGATGGCATCGGCACGGCGACAATCGGCGCCATCGCCTTTTATCATCTGCTCGGCCTCGGCAAGCCGTCGCAGGGACGATAAGGCGGGGAGTGCCGGCGCGGCCTGGCGGCGAAGATGTGGGATGGGCGAAATATCGCGCATCCCCGCGCTTACAGGCATGCGACATCTTGTCAGCGGCCCCCGGTTGGCGTAGTCGAAACCGACAGAAACCCGGGGGTGACCAGCACTACCGTTTGGTGGCGCTGTGTTCGGCTCCATAGACATCATGACGTTGGGATTGCGATGAACCTTTACTTGGATTACTTGGCTGAAATCAAAAGCAGAGAACCACAGGGACTTGCGCCCAAGCCGATCGATGACGGTGCGTTGACCGCCGAAATCATCGAACTGATCAGGGATGCAGGCAGCGAACACCGCGCCGATGCCCTGAAGTTTTTCATTTATAACACATTGCCGGGAACCACGAGCGCCGCCGGTGTGAAGGCTGCGTTTCTGAAGCAGATCATCCTCGGCAACGTCATCGTCCCCGAGATCACCCCGACCTTCGCGCTGGAACTGCTGTCGCACATGAAGGGCGGCCCGTCGATCAAGGTGCTGCTCGACATCGCGCTCGGCAACGATGCCGCAATCGCCACCAAGGCGGGTGAAGTGCTGAAGACCCAGGTCTTCCTTTACGATGCCGACATGTTCCGCCTGCGGGATGCCTACAAGGCCGGCAACGCGATTGCCCGGGACGTGCTTGAAAGCTACGCCAGGGCCGAGTTCTTCACCAAGCTTCCCGATGTCGAGGACGAGATCAAGGTCGTCACCTTCATCGCCGCCGAAGGCGATATTTCGACCGACCTCCTGTCGCCGGGCAATCAGGCGCATTCGCGCTCCGACCGCCAGCTGCACGGCCAGTGTATGATCTCGCCGGAAGCGCAGGCGCAAATCGTCGCGTTGCAGAAGCAGCACCCCGACAAGCGGGTGATGATGATCGCCGAAAAGGGCACGATGGGCGTTGGCTCCTCGCGCATGTCGGGCGTCAATAACGTTGCGCTGTGGACCGGCAAGCAGGCCAGCCCCTACGTGCCCTTCGTCAACTATGCCCCCATCGTTGCGGGCACCAACGGCATTTCGCCGATTTTCGCCACCACCGTCGACGTGACGGGTGGCATTGGCATCAATCTGAAGAACTGGGTGAAGAAGCTCGGCGAAGACGGCAAGCCGATCCTCAACAATGACGGCAACCCCATCCTTGAGCAGAAATATTCGGTCGAGACCGGCACGGTCCTCAAGATCGACGCCAAGGATCGCAAGCTGCGGGACGAAAACGGCACCGAGCTGGTCGATCTCGCTTCGTCCTTCACGCCGCAGAAGATGGAATTCATGAAGGCTGGGAGCTCCTATGCCATCGTCTTCGGCAAGAAGCTCCAGACTTTTGCCGCTGAAACGCTTGGCGTCGAGGCGACCCCTGTCTTTGCACCGAACAAGGAAATTTCAATCGAAGGCCAGGGCCTTACTGCCGTCGAGAAGATCTTCAACCGCAACGCCGTTGGTGTGACGCCTGGCAAGGTGCTGCACGCCGGCTCCGACGTTCGCGTCAAGGTCAACATCGTCGGTTCGCAGGATACGACCGGCCTGATGACCGCGCAGGAGCTGGAAGCGATGGCGGCCACTGTCATTTCGCCGCTGGTGGACGGCGCCTATCAGTCCGGCTGCCACACGGCGTCCGTCTGGGACAAGAAGGCTCAGGCCAACACGCCGAAGCTCATGGCCTTCATGCACAATTTCGGCGTCATCACCGGCCGTGATCCGAAGGGCGTCTATCACTCAATGACGGACGTGATCCACAAGGTGCTGAACGACATCACCGTTGATGACCGGGCAATCATCATCGGCGGCGACAGCCACACCCGCATGTCCAAGGGCGTCGCCTTCGGTGCGGACTCCGGCACCGTCGCTTTGGCGCTCGCCACGGGCGAGGCGACCATGCCGATCCCGCAATCGGTCAAGGTCACCTTCAAGGGAACGATGCAGCCCTACATGGACTTCCGCGACGTGGTGCACGCGACGCAGGCGCAGATGCTGCAGCAGCACGGGGACAACGTGTTCCAGGGCCGTATCATCGAAGTCCATCTCGGAACACTGCTTGCCGACCAGGCTTTCACCTTCACCGACTGGACGGCCGAGATGAAGGCCAAGGCGTCGATCTGCATTTCCGAAGACGAAACGCTGATCGAGTCGCTGGAGATCGCCAAGTCGCGCATCCAGATCATGATCGACAAGGGCATGGACAATGCCGCACAGACGCTTAAAGGCCTGATTGCGAAGGCGGATCAGCGCATTGCGGAAATCCGTTCCGGTGAAGTTCCAGCATTGAAGCCTGACGCGAACGCGAAATATTTCGCTGAAGTCGTCGTCGATCTTGATGTCATCAACGAACCGATGATCGCCGACCCCGACGTCAACAACAACGACGTTTCGAGACGCTACACGCACGATACGATCCGTCCGGTTTCCTATTATGGCGCTACCAAGAAGGTCGATCTCGGCTTCGTCGGCTCGTGCATGGTGCATAAGGGCGACGTGAAGATCGTCGCGCAGATGCTGCGCAACATCGAAAAGACCGAAGGCAAGGTCGAATTCAAGGCGCCGCTCGTCGTTGCCGCGCCGACCTATAACATCATCGACGAGCTGAAGGCGGAAGGGGATTGGGAAATCCTCCAGAAATATTCCGGCTTCGAATTCGATGACATCAACCCGAAGACAACGAACCGGACCGAATACGCAAACATCCTCTATCTGGAACGCCCGGGCTGTAACCTGTGCATGGGCAACCAGGAAAAGGCAGCGAAGGGTGACACGGTTCTGGCAACCTCGACGCGTCTCTTCCAGGGCCGTGTCGTTGAAGACAGTGCCGAAAAGAAGGGTGAATCGCTTCTGGCCTCGACCCCGGTCGTGGTGCTGTCCGCCATTCTCGGCCGTACGCCGAGCATCGAGGAGTATCGTTCCGCCGTCGAGGGCATCGATCTGACGAAGTTCGCTCCGCCGAAGACGACGCCGATCGATTCCCAGTCGGTGCATTATTAATCCGCAATACCGCCTGCATCTGGATGCGGGAGGGTGCGGTGAATGAAAGAGGGGCGGCGGGGAGATATTCCCGCTGCCCTTTTTGTATTGGCCCTTGTCGCTGGCCCGCCGGGTCTTGAGCATTATCAAGACAATAGCCGTCTGCGGCATGCCGAATTGTCAGCACTTGCATGGCAAGGGTAACACTTCGTTTAGTTGTTTTGTGAAATCTAAAATACGCAGGTTCCAAGGTTTTATCGGTGGAGCCGGTAGAACAAGCGGACCCGTCACGACCTGCCCTGCGGTTCGAAAAAGGCACCCGCTTGTCGCCCTATGAGGAGGGGCAACAGCTACCCGCGATGTTTCATCATATGGTTCCCCCGGCCACCCGTGCGGCGGCAGGAGGAGCGCTTGCCTTGAGGCCGTTCATGTCATTCCTGAAGAATACCAAGATAAAAACGAAGGTCGTTTTTGTCATCTCGCTGATGAGCCTGATGTCGCTTTCCGGCATAAGCTATGTCAGCCTGCAATATAAAAGCACCGATAATGTCTATAGTGATTTCATCGGCCACGAGGCCCTTGCTGCGGTGCTGAACGCCAGAACAAGCGGAAATCTCAATGCGCTCGGCATGCAGATGCTTCGCGCCAGCCTCAACGATCCGGCCAGCAGCGATTTCGAAGCGGCCGTAAAGACCTTCAGGGCAGATCGCAAGCAGCTCGAGGAACGCCAGAACAAGATCATGGAACTCGTGCCGGCCCGCACGGACGCCGCGCGGGACATCCTCAAGGGTGTTGTCGAAGTCGAGGAAATCGGCAATCAGGTCATTTCCCTCATGCAGGCAGGACAACGGGCCGAAGCCCAGCAGATGGCGCTTAACGTCCTGCGGAAAATCACCGAGGTTTCGCCGAAAATCAGTGCGGGTAACGAACAGCTCATCCAGGTCATGAATGAGGGCCGGGAGCGCCTTACCGCAAGCACGAATACGACGATCTGGACGGGTGTTGTCACACTCGCACTCATGTCTCTGGCCGTGATCGCGCTTGGCCTGCTCATCTCGTCCCGCGGCATTACCACGCCGATTGCACGCCTTCGCGCCCGCATGGAAGCGCTGGCGGCGGGGGATACTGCAAGCGAAATCGTCGGCATGGATCGCAAGGATGAAGTTGGCCAGATGGCCGCAACCGTTCAAGCGTTCCGCGAAAGCGCAGTGGAGCGCCTGCGGCTCGAGGCTGAAACGGACGCGAACCGGTCCATGTCCGAAAAGGATCGGATCGAGCGGGAGAAACAGAAGGCGCAGGAAGCCGCCGACGTTCAGTTTGCGGTCAACAATCTTGCCACCGCGCTTTCGAAGATCGCCGAAGGCGATGTCACTTACCGCATAGCGCAGCCGTTTGTGCCGAGCCTGGACGGTATTCGTGGCGACTTCAACAGGGCCGCGGAACAGCTGCAGTCGACGCTCAACCAGGTGGCGCAGAATGCCCGTGGCATCGATTCCGGCGCAAACGAAATCCGCGCAGCGGCCGACGATCTGGCGAAACGGACGGAGCAGCAGGCTGCGGCGGTAGAGGAAACCGCTGCGGCGCTGGAAGAGATCACCACGACGGTGAAGGATTCGACCAAACGGGCGCAGGAAGCGGGACATCTCGTCAGCCGCGCGAAGATCGGCGCCGAAAGATCCGGAGACGTGGTGCAGAAGGCCGTTGCCGCGATGGAACAGATCGCGACATCCGCGAATGAGATTTCCAATATTATCGGCGTTATCGATGAGATTGCCTTCCAGACCAACCTTCTGGCACTGAATGCCGGGGTGGAGGCTGCCCGTGCGGGCGAGGCGGGCAAGGGCTTCGCCGTTGTCGCGCAGGAGGTTCGCGAACTGGCGCAGCGTTCCGCAGGCGCCGCCAAGGAGATCAAGAACCTGATCACGACCTCGAACGGTCAGGTCCAGCAAGGCGTGCAGCTCGTCGGAGAGACCGGCAAGGCATTGGAACTGATCGTCACGGAAGTGCAGGAGATCAACCGCCACGTGGCGGCGATTGCGGAATCGGCACAGGAACAGTCCTCCGGTCTCCAGCAGATCAATACGGCCGTGAACCAGATGGACCAGGACACCCAGAAGAACGCCGCAATGGTGGAGGAGAGCACCGCGGCGAGCCACGGGCTCGCACGCGAGGCGTCGTCGCTCAACCGGCTGATCGCCCAGTTCAAGCTGTCTGAAGCCGGTTACAGCGAGGCTTCCGCGCCCGTGCGAACCGCTTCGTCGGCCGACAGACCGGCGACCTCACCGGCCCGCGCCCTTGGCGGCCGGATCAGGGCGGCGTTCTCCGGCAACGCGGCACTGAATACGACAACGGATAATTGGGAGGAGTTCTGATACCCACTCTGCCTTCACGCTCTCCATGGCGCTGAAAGCACTATTCCAGACAGGGGCACCGGGGTCGGGTTTCTAGCCTGAGCCCGGTGTTCTGCTTTTCGGGACGGATCAGCCTGCCACTGCGCCGTGGCTATTCGTTGCCATTCGTCGTCATGCTGGTTAGGTTTGCCGCCATTGGCGCGTGCCTGGGAGGGGAAGACATGATCGCAGCCTATATTGATGAATTCATCATGTTCTGCGTCGGCCTCTGGATGACGCTGGTGGGGTTCGGATATCTGTCCCTGTCGAGAAATCCAGCCCACCGGCCGCCGGTGGCGCGTCACTTCAAGTGGATGGGCCCCATGCTGCTTATGATCGCGCTCATTCTGGCCATTGCTTCCTGATCCTTGAAGGTTGTCGTGTGGCGGCACTTTGCCTTTGGCTCGTTTTGCGGTAACAGGGAGCCATGATCAAAGCATCGAGTACCACCTGCATCTAGCTCCCGCCGCAGCGCGAGGAGCATCGGACGAGAAGCCAGCCGGCTTTTCGCCTGGTGTCGGCTTGCCGCAAGGCAAGCGAAAGCGAAGACATGCAGTGAGATTACTCAATGGAAAACTATTTCGAAAGCCCGTTCCGGGGCATCACGCTCGACAAGCAGGTAAAGAACCCAAACCTCCTGGTCGGAAAATATAGCTATTATTCCGGCTATTATCACGGCCACAGCTTTGAAGATTGTGCCCGTTATCTGTTGCCGGATGAGGGCGCGGACAGGCTGGTGGTGGGGAGCTTCTGCTCGATAGGTTCGGGCGCAGCCTTCATCATGGCGGGCAATCAGGGCCATCGCAATGAGTGGATCAGCACCTTTCCCTTCTTCTTCATGCCCGAAGTGCCGGAATTCGAGAATGCCGCAAACGGCTATCTGCCGTCCGGCGACACAGTCATCGGCAATGATGTCTGGATAGGCTCGGAAGCTGTCATCATGCCCGGTATTACCATAGGCGACGGCGCCGTGATTGGAACGCGTGCGCTGGTGACGAAAGATGTCGAACCTTACGCTATCGTCGGTGGCAATCCCGCGAAAACGATCCGCAAGCGTTTCGACGACGACTCGATCGAGCTGCTTCTGGAGATGAAGTGGTGGGATTGGCCGGCGGACCGGCTGAAGGCTGCGATGCCGCTCATGACCAGCGGCAATGTTGCGGGGCTTTACCGGTTCTGGCGGTCGGATAGCTCCCAGCCGTAAACGAACGGCCGGCCCGTCTCATCGAGGCGGGCCGAGCCTTTCCGAGGGCCGGACATGTGGGTCAGCGTCGCCGTCAGTGAGCGGTGTAGTCAGCCCCGGATGAACGACCAAGACAGCTCCGTATCATCCTGCAAATCCATCCTGTGGAGACATCACGGCGGATTTCATAGTGATCAAGCCGCCGAATGAGGTCGCGCTGTGCGTGATCGCAGACGCCGGAGCCGGACTTCCATCTGTCTCCTCGCCTGAATGTCGCCTCGCCTGACGGCGACCGACATTCCTTCCACCCACGCCGTAACGGCGCCGTCATTGTCTCCCAACCGTGCACGGCATTCGCCGAGTTCTGCCCATACCGCCGAATAGTCGGGACCCTGCCGGATAGCCTCCTGCAGGTGATGCGCTGCATTTTCGAACTGCCCCGCTGCCGCCAGAGCCTTCGCGATTGAAAAGCGCAGAAGGGGACTGTCCCTCCCGTCTTCCAGCATCTTCATGAGTTTTGTTATCATCGTTGTCCCGGAGCAATGGTGAAACACCATGTATCGGTACGATCTCAAGCGCAGTTGAGGTCAAGCGGTATTTGGCGCGCTCATCCTGCATGGGCCCGCATGCGAACGCGTCCGACGACGACGCGCGCCTCCGTCAGGCTACGTCGCATCTCTCGCCCTCGCCGAGTTGAAATGACCACAGCCTGTGGGTTAAAGCACGGATGTCTCTAAAGAATGGACACGATTCCCCCCAGAATTATGGGTTTGCATGATCCCCGTCGCATTGCCCTCCGTCGAAGCGTTGCTTCTCCTTGCCTTCTTTCTCATCACGACCCTTGTGTGGGGCGTCTGGTCACTATGGCTGTTGGTTCGATACATGGGCGGGCGCTGGAAGCGCCCGATGATCCTGCCTTACGGGCTGGTGACCGCGGTTGCGCTTTTCACGCTTTTTCGGTTCGGTGAATTTTATCTGGAGATGAGCGCTTACGACAGGGAGAGAGCAATACGTTATCAGCCGGAACTTCTGGAACCCGCACGTCTGGGCGGGATAGATATGCCCAAGGGTACGAAGCTCGAACTGGCCATTGCCGACAACAAGGAGGCCTTCGATAGGGCCGTGTTTCCGCATCCGGTGCGGATCGCGGATATCGATGCCGTTGAGATCGCCCGTTATATCGCGATAAAAACCAATGAAAATTACGAAACGATCGGTTTCACCCCAGGCGACATGCGGATATCCGGTATTGGCGTGACCACTCAGAGCGACTGGCGTTGTGATGCAACGCAGCCCGTGGAGTTCGATCTCATGGCTGATGGCAGCATCTCTACCTTCAGCAAATGCATTCTCGCCGATGGCAATGTCGTTGACGGTATCAACCTGCCGAAAGGCACCTCCCTGCGGGCCTCCACCGGCAATGTTTACACCGATGGCTTTGTCGATTCCGACAGATGGGTTCTCGATATACCGACTGGGCAGACCATTCACATCGATGACTTCGATCTTTCAGAGGTAACGCTTGCCTTGAACGGCGAGCGAAAGCTCCACGAAATCAGCAGAGGCACTCTGTCAAAAGATGCCGCTCTTGGAACGCTTCACCATGCCGCTGGAACCAATATTCGTTATAATCCCCGCAATCTTCGCAATGACTACCCAGACGCATGGCTGATAATTCCGCCTCTGCCCGATACCGGTGCTCCGCCGGTTCCATCGCCGGATATCGTTCAGAGCAGGGATGGCGAGGTTCTTGCGAATTGAGTCTGTGGCGAAGACCTGCAGGGACGACTGACTGTCCCGCCTTGCCCTACCAGCCGTAGCTGAAGGTCAGGCCGCTGCCGTTATTGCCGTCCTGCACGACGTTGGTATCCGTGTTGCGGCCGTACTGAAAAATGCCATAGGCATTGTTGTTGCCGTTCTGCTGCAATGTCGCGGAGTGGCCGACACCCCGTTGCCGGATAAAGCCGAGATTGCCGCCGCCGTTCTGGGCAATGCCGGCGGCGTTGCCGCGGCCGAGCTGGCGGATGTCGGCATCCTTCAGGCCGCGGTAGAGCGAATAGGCGCGGAGGCCCGTCGAAAGCAGGCCGCCATCGGCGGCATTGCCGGGTGCGAGATCGAAGGAGATGCGACCGCCGGCGTGGGCCGGTGCCGGAGAACCAAGAGGTGCGAGGCCCCCGACGAGCAGGGTAACAGTCATGAGTTTCAATATGTTGCGCGTCATTCTGATCTCCATCCCTCAGCGCCTTGCCGATGATCGATAATCGCATTTCGCAACTGAACCTGATCGGAACTGCCCGTTCACACGTCGTTCAGTCGCTTGGCAGGATCCAAAGAAAAGGGCGCCTGAAGCGGCGCCCTTCACGGAGATAATTTACGGGCATGTCTTGGCTTAGTCGCCATCAACCTGCTTTGTGCAACTGAAGCTCCGGCCATCGATCACCATATCGAGCACCGCCTTATAGCGGGCTCCCTTCGCATCTAGCGTTACCGTGGTCAGCAGTTGCGGACGTCCGGCTGCGGCATCAAAGTCGCCGCCCTGATTGATCACCGAATGTTCGCCGCTTCCCGATTTTTCGACGTGAAAGCCGTAGGTCCCGCCGGCAGTGACATCGGCTCCGGCAAAGGCCTCCAGCTTCACCATGCCCGCCTGCGACGTTGCCCTGATCTCGCAGACGTTTCCAGCCGTCGACTCCCGTGCGGTCGATATGGCCGCAACGGTGCCGGCGGGAAGCAGTGCCAGCGCAAGGATCGCCGCCAGGCGGCGCTTATGACTGATGCTGTGGGGCATGGCTGGTCTCCCGGATGATCTGATGTTACGCGCCCGACCGGTTACACGTCGTGCGGCCGGTCAAGGGCAGGCTTGCACGAAGGCGGCGACATTGTCGTTGCCGCCCTGGCTCACATTGGCGCTGCATCCGCGGCCCACCTGGACACCGGCCGCGATGTTGCCGTTGCCGTCCTGCGTGAGGATGGTGGTGTGATTGGAACCGAACTGGCCAATGCCGGCCACGTTGCGGCTGCCGTTCTGATAGGTGGAGCCGTAATTGTCGTGCCCCTCCTGGCCGACAGCCGAGAGGTTATGCCGGCCATATTGATGACCGACAATCCGGTTGTAGCCGCCGTTCTGGTACGTGCGGATCCGGTTGCCGTAACCCTCCTGTGCGCCGCCGGCAGAATTGGACCAGCCATATTGTTCGATGCGCACATCATTGGCCATGGCGGGTGCCGCGGCAGCGAAGCCGACGAGAGCGACGAGTGCACTTGCAATGAAAGACTTCCGGATCATGACGTGTCTCCTCAGGCGGATGGACCGCGGTTGAACGTCCCCGTTTTAGAACGTTCCACCGGAACGGAGGCTGAAGGCGTCATTCAGTCGTGGTTCATTGGCCGAAGCCAATAGGCGCCGGCATCGCTTAAGCCAGCCTCCACGTTCCCGCGGTATCCTGACGGGACCGTAAACGCCTCTTCAGCGCCATATATCTGTCAGGCCGCCCGAAGCTCCGTGCACAGGATCGGTCTCCGGCTTCGGCAGGGATCTGATCCGCTCAACCATGTCAGCGCTGGCGGAGGATGTTTGAATATCGGCTTCCTGCCCGGGCGGATAAGCACCCACCACTTGAAAATCCGGGGAGGAGTCCAGTTTCATGTGGCCTGTCCCGGCGGGCAGGATCAGGCAGTCACCGCGGGCAACATCGAGAACTTGCCCCTCAGGCCCGCCGATCTGCAAGGTCGCTTCGCCACGTCCGACACCCAGAACCTCGTGTGCCCCGCTGTGGTAATGGTGGTAGTCGAAAACGCCGTTGCGCCAGATGCCGCTCCATCCGTTGCGGGAAAATGTCGCTTCGAAATCCGCGGAATGAAAGTCCGCGCCGACATTGCGGTAAATGATCACGGGAAAGGTCTGGTTATTGGGGACCTGTCCGCTGGGGCCGAAGGTCAGTTGCTCGGTTTTCATGGCGATGCTCCTCATGACCGTTTCTACCGCGAAAAATGCGGACCGAAATCTGGCGGCGCATTTCAGCCGCCCAGGTCATAATAACTCCGGGGAGCGGGCAGTTCCGCAATGTCTTGACGAAAACGCGGTTGCGGCGGTCCCAAGCCCGGCGAACCGGGCTTGGGACGTGTTCTGGCTGGCTTACTCGGCTGTCGCCTGAATATCGACCTTGTCGAGAAGACCCATCGGATTGTCGGAAGCCGCAACCAGGTCGAAGACCCCGAGGCCATTGACGCCCGTGGATTTGACTGTGACAGTCAGGGTTCCGGGCGTGCTGATGAAGCGCACCAGCGCCTCCACCGCGCCTTGCAGCTTCGGCTGCTCCGCCGCCACCTGCTGCAGCATCACACTCGCCACCAGCGTCAGCGTGCCGCGCACCTGATCCTCGGTCATGTCGTTCTGCAGGGCATAGAGCTTGATCGCCTTGGCCATCAAGCCTTCGTCCTTGACGGTGAGCTTCACCTCACGGCCGGCAAGCCCGAAAAGCGCCGCCTGCGCGCGATTGACGTCGAAGGAGAAGAACTCCTCCGTAAAGCCGCTGACCAGTCCGGCAAGATTGACGCTGCCGAAATCCCTGCTGCTGAGCGAGATGTCGCGGATCACCAGATTGCTGTTCGGCTCGTCCCAGCCTGCGGAAAGGCCATAGGAGAAAGCCAGCGTCTCGAGACCCAGCTTGCGGGCTTCCACGAAAACGTCCTCCGTCGCGTCTGCGGGGATCGGAAGTGTGAGGTCATCCTGCCTGATCTCTATATCGGTCGGAATGCCGTTGAAGGGCTTGGTCAGCCCCATCTCGAAATTCTTGAGCGTGAACCTGATGCGTTCCGGCGTGCCGGTGGGTTCTTCCTCCGGCTCTTTCGGCGCGGCAATATCGACGTTGATGCCGCCGACGCGCACCCGGCCAAGTTCCGGTATCAGGCGATTGAACTGAAAGGTCTCGATCTCGGTTTCATCGAGCGCGATGATCTGGGAGATACCCTCGATCGTCGAACTCCAGTCGAAACCCTTGAGGCTTGCTTCCGCCACTTCGATCTTGCCGTCGCCGTCACCGATCGACAGACCGTTCAGGCCAAAGTCGAGCTTGCGGCTGTCCATCTGCATGTCGATGCGGTCGATGGCGGCCTTGACCCTTTTGCCGGCCGCTCCCTCTTTTTCATCCGGTGCGTCGGCCTTGAAGCCGATGAGCTGCATGTTGCTCCTGCCGATCATGTCGAGGATGGACACGACCTTGGCAAAAAGCGCCTGGCGTTCCTCCGGCGGAAGCTGGTCGGGATCCTTGGTGACCGTCAGTGCCTTCAGTGTGTCCAGCAGCGGTTCGGATGGCATGCGGGCGGTAAAGCCATCGCTGCGGATCTCGTCGTAGCTGAAACGGCCATCGCCATCGGAAAATGAAACCGTCTTGACGGAAAGCGGCCCATAGAGAGGTTTTGCCACCTTGTCGTCAGGGCCGGCCTTTTCCGTATAGAGCCGGGCGAGATAAGCGACGTCGATGTCCTGACCAGCGATCACGCCGGTCGACACCGCCACATGCTTGTCCTCAATCGCGCCGTCACTGTCGGGAAGCCGCATCTTGATGTCGTAGCTGCCCTTGTCGATCGAATACCGGGCGATACGGCCACCGGCGATCTCGGAGAGGACCAGGTTGCTGTAAACCGTCTTCTGCTCGGTGGTCGCGACCGACTGGCTCAACGTCAGCTCGGGCGTGGAGATGCGCGTCGCTGCGAAGCGCTCGATGCGGCGGGGCAGGGAGCCGCCGTTTCCTTCCGCCTGTGCGGACTTCTCGAACGCCGCATTCTCGATGCGGGCATGCGCCATTGAAAGCTTGCCGGTGGGTACATCCACATCGATGTCGCTCATGTCCAGCGCGCCGTCCAGAAAGGGCAGCTTCGGACGACCGTCAATGGCGGCAATACGAAGATTCTTGCCATCTTCGAGCGGCAGCGTCAGATCGCGAACATGAATTTTCCCGAGGAAATCGACTTCCACGGAGCCGGCAGTCGCGCCGGTGCGCGCAACCAGTTCCTTCACCTTCGCCTCGTAGAAGGTCTTGCCGCCGATGACACCTGCGGCCGCAACGGCGATAATTGCCACCGCCGCCCATAGCGCCCTGCGCCGACCCTTGCCGGTATGGCTGTTTTCCTGTTCCACGACGTTGGTCCTCTCTCACATACTGATCATATTGCGCGCCTTTTAAGCACGCAAAAGTTGCTTAGCAAGAGGTGATCGACGCCCGTGAAGGCCGCGCTACATCCAGACCGTCAACGCCATGCCGGCCACCACAGGTGCGGCGCCAGCGCAAGCGTCGGGCGAAGGGGCAGACGCGGCCTCACCGGCAATCAGCGTTTGGGTGGGCAGGGCTTGGAATCCGCCGCGTCACGCGCCATTGATGATATTGCAGATACCCTCGCGGATCACGTTCTTGTCCGCGATCTGCCCTGCCTGAATGTTGAAGACGGCGTCGATCCGCACAGCCGCACCCTTTTGCCGGGCCACCACCCGCAGCGTCTGAATTCTGCCGCTGCCGCTGGTCTCCTGGTGCGCGTCGATGGACGACAGCGACTTGTTGATCTGGATGCCCGAAAAACCTTCCGCCGCCACGGCCTGGGCGAGCTTTTGAAGCACGGCCGGCGCTTTTGCCTTCGGCAGCTCCTGCCAGGACTTGTAGGAAACAGCCGTCACCATCGGCACGCCGGAGACGGTGAAGTTCTTCTCGCAGGAAGCCGCGAAAACGGGGCTCGAGAAGGTGATCAGGCCAAGAGCCGCGATGAGGTATTTCATTTCGAACAATCCAATCGTTGGTGAAGGCTGACGACAATCGGCCGTGTCAGAAGGTTGACCGTTTGCCTCTGTAGGTGGAGGGCGGCGGCAGAGCCTCATGGGCCTGCGCAAGCGTTTCAAGCCATGTGGCCAGCCCTTCGGGAACCTCTTCATTGCCCGCCTCAAGCGCCTCGATCCAGGAGAGTTCGCATTGCAGCGCGGAGGCGATGTTGATCGGCGTCCAGCGAATGACCCGCAGGCATTGGTTAAAGCGTTCTGGCGACATGATGATTTGATTTTTCCCCGTCTTTTTCCCGCCGAAGCTCACCCACCGGGCGGCGGGAGTCAATTGCTTTTTTGCAACTCTCGATGGCTTGTTTCAGTTCCCGATCCGGATTTGCCGGATGATAAACTTAGCTAATCGGCTAGGTTTTTACTTGTGTCGCGATGATGGAACATGATAGTTAGCGATATGGCTAAGCATCATCCAGAGCTTTCACTCATCTTCCAGGCCCTTGCCGATCCCACACGGCGGGCAATTCTCGCTCGCCTCGGCAGCGGGCCGGCGCAGGTTACCGCATTGTCCGCTCCCACGGGTCTGCGCTTGCCCACGGTCATGCGCCACCTCGCCGTGCTTGAGGAGGCGGGGCTCATCGCCACATCCAAGGATGGACGCGTGCGCACCTGCGCAATAGTACCTGAAGCGCTGGAGCCGGTGAGAACTTGGCTCGATGAGCAACGGGCCGTGTGGGAGAGCCGGCTTGACCGGCTGGAGGCATTTGCAGTTCACGCCATGAAGGAGGAGGAACAATGACAACGAAACCGGGTCAACAAAGCGCACACGCTGAACCGCCACAAGACCGTTTTGCAACGCTCAGCTTCGAACGGGAAATTGCCGTTCCGCTATCGGCTCTCTGGCAGGTCTGGCTCTCACCCGCCGCCCGGGCGGTGTGGGCCTCTCCCTCACCCTCGGTGACAGTGGAATTCCTGGAGGCGGACAGCAGGCTGGGCGGTCGCGAAGTGTCGCTCTGCAAGGTCGCCGGCCAACCGGATATTCGCTGTGAATGCGGCTGGCTGGAGCTTCAGCCAACCCGCCGCAGCGTGAATTACGAGGTGGTCTCATCCGACGGCGTAACCCAGTCGGCAGCGCTGGTGACTGCCGATTTTCAGGCGGCGGAAGAGCGTAGCCGCTTGACCGTAACGGTGCAGCTTTCCTCATTGGCCGAGGATATGCGCGATGGCTATCAACAAGGTTTCAGCGCCGGTCTCAACAATCTGGCCAGCGTGGGCGGGCGAACCATGGTGCTGGAGCGAACGATAAAAGTGCCGCGAAACATTGTCTGGAAAGCCTGGATGAATGAAAAGACGCTGCCGCAATGGTGGGGCCCGGAAGGATTTTCCTGCCGCACGAAGAGGATTGACCTGCGGACCGGCGGCGAATGGGTCTTTGACATGATCGGCCCTGACGGCACAGTTTTCCCGAACCATCATCGTTATGTCGAGGTCCGCCCCGAAGAGAGGCTCGCCTATACGCTGCTATGGGGCGAAAACGGGCCGAAACATGCCGACGCCTGGGCCTCCTTCGAAGATCAGGATGGCGCGACGAAAGTTGTGCTGGGCATGGTGTTCAGCACGGAAGCCGAGTTCCAGCAAGCGAAGGGTTTCGGCGCTGTGGAGCTGGGGCAGCAAACGCTGGGTAAATTGGAACGCTTCGCCAAGACACTATAGATGTGCCGGGCCGACAGCTCCATGCGCGGCTGTCTCGATACCGGCCTCCTGTCCAGAGCGGCAACTACTCTTCAAAGCCGCTATGAGCTTGCTAGATCGTCTTGCAGGTCCCGCCTTTAACGAGCAGCGAAAACGCGCACCTTTGTTTGCTTATTTTACAAAAGGGGTTCAACGGACTGTCGGGCAGCGGATGCATTTGCCAGCGTGACATCTGGTCCGCGAGCTGTCACGAAACGCGGCTGTACTAAGTTTTTACACTGGGCCGGCAGTTGCTCCACCGAGCCCAAACCACGAGCTCCAATCCCAAAAAACTAAGCCGCTAATTGAGATTGAACGCCATGCATGGTTCCATGCCGGACGCGTAGCTGATTCCTCCCCGTCGATGCCAAACCGCGATCCGAGAGGCCCATGTCGATTTCAGATACGATTTTCCGCCCCTTCGAGACGCTGATACGGCCGCTCGACATTCCCTTTCGGCCACTGCCGTCGAAAGGCCCCGTCGCGGTGCTGTTGCATTTCATTGCTATGTTTCGTGGCGTCCTGATTGCTCTTGCCCTGTCGTCCATGGCGGTGGAAGCCATCAATCTTTCGATCATCTGGGGTCTGTCCGTTATCGTCGATGGGGTGACGGCGCAGGGAGCAACGGCTTTCCTGCGCAATGAATGGCCGCTGCTGACCGTGCTTGGGTTGTTGATTTTCCCCGCTATGCCCATAGCGTCGTTCCTTCTCAATACGCTCAATTCCCACACGCTTGGCATTGCGATGCCGGCGGCCATCCAGTGGCAGGGCCACAAGGCCGTGGAGCAGCAGGATCTGGCATTTTTCCATGAGCTTTATGCGGGGCAGGTCGCCTCGCGTCTTTCGCAGGTCTCGTCAGCCGTTCAGCAGCAGATTATCAACGCGTTTCAGATCGGACCGCGTTTCCTGTTGCAAATGATCGGCTCTCTTGCGCTCCTTGCCGCCTTGTCCTGGCAACTGGCGCTGCCGGTGTTCATTTGGATCGTGCTCAATGTAGTTCTCGCCGTCAAACTTGCCCCGGTCTTCTCAGAGCGGTCACGGCGCTCGGCGAAACAAAAGAGCCTTGTCTCGGGGGCGATCACCGATCTCTACAGCAACATGCAGATGATCAAGCAATTTGCCGCCGAGGACAGCGAGGCAGGCGCAATCCGCCGCATACTGATGAAAGCCGTGCAGACGCAGCATCGGGAACAGCGTGTCTATCGCGCATCCGAGCTGGCGGTGGTTGCGCTCAACATGGCGTTGTGGCTGGCGATCCTGTCGGTGGGGCTTTCCGGTCTGGTGAAAGGCTTCATCACGGTCGGAGAATTCGTCGGCGCGGTTTATATATTGCAGCGGTTGTCCGGGCACACATTCACCTTCCTGCAGATGGGCCAGCAGATATTCCAGGCGATCGGTACGATCAAGGATGCCATGCCTGTCATGACGACGCCGCCGACGATTACGGACAGATCCGACGCGGCGGAACTGAGCGTTTCGCATGGGAACATCGAGTTCGACCATATCCGCTTTGCTTACAAGTCAGGCAGACCGGTGATAGATGATCTGTCGCTGACCGTGCGCGCCGGGGAGAAAGTCGGCCTTGTGGGGCTATCAGGTGCGGGAAAAACGACGCTGGTCAATCTGCTCCTGCGTTTCTATGACATTCAGGAGGGCGCCATTCGCATCGACGGGCAGGATATTCGCGAGGTCACGCAGATGAGCCTGCGCCGCAATATCGGGGTGATTGCCCAGGACGTGGCCCTGCTGCACCGGTCGGTAGGCGACAACATCCGCTACGGGCGCCCAGAGGCAACGCAGGAGGAGGTGGAGAAGGTGGCTAAAGTGGCGAAGGCGGAGGGCTTCATTGGCGATCTTACCGACAGCGAAGAACGAAAAGGGTATCAGGCCTTCGTTGGAGACCGCGGCATCAAGCTTTCCGGCGGGCAGCGCCAGCGGGTCGCCATTGCGCGCGTGTTGTTGAAAGACGCACCGATCCTGATCCTCGATGAAGCCACCTCCGCCCTTGATAGCGAGTCCGAGGCCGCCATTCAGGACAAGCTCAATCTTGTGATGGAGGGCAAAACGGTCGTTGCCATCGCCCATCGCCTGTCGACCATTGCCCGGATGGATCGCATCATAGTGCTGGATCACGGCCGGATTGTCGAAGAGGGAAGGCCCGAGGAACTGGTCGAGCAGGATGGATTGTTTGCGCGGCTCTGGAAACGCCAGATTGGTGGCTTCATTCCCGAAGATGAGGGGGTGACGTCGGAGGCGGTGGTGGACCGAAGCTGAGAGCGGAGAGCTTCGTCATTTGTAAAGAGGTTACGATGAAAGCCGATTAGAATTCGATCAGAGACATACTGATTCAGCAATCGAAGCCTGCGAACGCGTCGAGGCGCTGCATTATGCGGAGACTGCCCGGGAGGCCACGATCGATATCGGCGGACAAAAGGTCAGCGTCCATGATTTTCTGGTGACCGCGTGGACATACCCGGAGAAGCTCCGCGACCAGGTCATACGAGAACGCCTCGACACCGGCGTCGATCTCCGATACGTGCCGGAGGCAGCGCGCATTCTGTTAGCAACGTCCCAAGCTGCAATTGAATTGGTAGATGCTGGTGGAGTGCCCCCCGCCAAACAAGTCCAGCAGATGATCAAATGGTTTGGTGAGACTTGGTGCGTGGGATTGAAAGTGCCGTCGCTACTCACCGATAAACAAGGTCGCAATGGACTACGTGGCGTAAGTGAGAGGAAAGGCTTTTTTCCACATGGGTTCGGATGTTGATGTCTGAGGTAAGCGGTTTGCTATTCCCGTAGTCGTTATCTCAGCGTCACACTTCGCCTCTACGAGTGAACAATGCAACGTAGCCTCTCTGTGTTATTCCGTAACCGCTGTCCCACTCCCCACATTGTCCTCCGCTGTCTGATCTGTGATCGCCTGTCCATGGATGAACGGGAGTTTCTCCATGGAGACTACATTAGAGTTTCTCACAACCGGGAAGCCTGGACGTGAGGTTCACCGACATTGCGTTGTTCGCAGGCCTCGATTGGCGGCGGGTTCATGCCGTCCAGACGAGAACGCCGGAAGCGATCGAATAGCTGCGGCACGATGACTCAGTACCGCGAATTCCGAAGTCAAATCGGGTCGGATTTGACAGTTTCCGGCCATGCTTGATGCCGCCGACCTTCCCGATGATGTTGCCGCCCTGAAGGCGATGCTGATCGCGGCGCAGGCACGCGAGGCGGCCAAGGACGTCGCGATAGCCAGCAGGGACGAACATATCGCCCGCAAGGACGAGCGGATCGAACGGCTTGAGAAGCTGGTTGCAGCATTCAAGCAGGCAGCCTTTGGGCGCAAATCCGAGA
>NZ_FNBB01000013.1 GCF_900102105.1 Agrobacterium pusense | reverse complement strand
TCTGTTCTTCTGTAAAACGATTGCGCTTCATTCCCTGGTCCTCTCATTGGGCCAGACCTTACTTCAAAATGGATTATTTCAACGGGGCAAGGTCACTGGAGGGAGATTGGGTCTCAGGTCAGTTGCAACATTCGAGGCGGTAGCACCGAGGTGCGGTGCGAAACCGTTTCTATAGAAGCCCAAGCTTTGCTAAAGTAAACCTTGTTACGGTCTTTGCACTTAAATGGCTTCAACTCAGCGGGATCAGGAGCTTGAAGGTCGCACCCTTTGTTGTTCTTACGAGGCTTATTGTGCCGCCATGAACCTTTGCAATTTCAGACACCAAGCTCAATCCTAATCCAGAACCCGTTTGTTTAGGGATGCAACGATAGAAAGGGGAAAAAATTTTATCTTCATGCTCAGTAGGAATGCCGACACCATTATCGGCGACAAACACCGCGCCAAATTCGTCGATCTCGAGCGAGATCTGATCAGCGTCGCCGCTATGTTCGATGGCGTTATTAAGAAGATTGAATATTGCACGTTCGATCGACTTTTCGTCGGCTGTAATTATGGCAGCAGTTCGATCGGAATGGAAACCCATCTCGATACCTGAATCATATGCTATCGGCGCAATCGCAGCCACGGCATTGCGACACAACGGGACCAAATCGACAGCGGCCATATGATGCATTATGCTGAATCTTTGGATATCGAGAAGCTGTTCTGCAACGCCGTGCATCCTTTTGACGTCTCGGAGTAGCTTATCTCGATTTTCACTCTCGGGCTGCGCTTCGATTCTCGTCTGCAAGATGGTTATAGGAGTTCGTAATTCATGTGCGGCGTCACTTATGAATCTTTGTCGTAACTGAAACTCCTCAGAGATTCGTTCGAGTGCTTGATTGAAGGCGTCGATGAGAGGAATTAATTCTGATACCGGTTTAATCGGGTTGATACGATTATTTGTCGTACGTAGATCAATTTTCTCTGCTTGAGTAACGACCTCCTCCAACCCAGACAAAGACTTCTTAACAAGTATGGGCAACACTACCAACGCCATCATAAAAGGCACTATTATCGTTGGTAGGTACAACGCTTTGAGAAGGTAAATGATGTTTGCAAAATGCGAACCAGGCATTGAGCTCCCTCCGTAAACAAGCCGAAGGTTGTGCTCGCCGATGGTTGTATAGGCTAGTACGACGGTAAGGGGTGAATCATGCCCCTCTATGATATTCACCTGCATCAACGTCGGCAGTCGAGAAAGGAGAGGTTTTAGCTCTTGCGGAGGGTTTCCGAAAGTGACTTGGTTGCCGTTAAAGTCTATCGCTGTGAACCAAAAGTTTGGCGACTTGGACTTAACAGCATCGATCTCGTCCGTGGAGGCGACAATGAGTTTCTCGTCGACGTACGCGAGACTATCCGCTATGCTGGCCTCTAATGACGTATCAGGACCATTTACACTCGGCGCTTCAATCAAGACCCATATAACAAACCCTACATTGATCGCCACCATGAGCATCAAAAGCAACGCGGAAAATTTAGATACTATCTTCCACTTAAGCGAAGACAGGAAGCGTGTTGATTTAGTCATTTCAGCATGTAGCCTACGCCCCGGACACTAACAATTTTTCGTGTAGATCCCAGATCAGTCAACTTTTTGCGCAAGCGCGATACGTGGCTATCTAGTGCGTTCGATTGTATTTCGTCGTTGTATCCATACACCGCCTCTTCTAGCGCGTGTCGTTGAACAACGTAATTTGGCCGACGTATCAACGTTGTTAAAATAATGTGCTCGCGACGCGGAAGGTTTAACTGTACGCCTCGTACTGCTACATACCCGATAGTGGAATTGAGTTCTACATCGCCGGCAACATACACATCGTCTGGATAAGTCGGTTTGCGGCGAACTACTGCCCGAACACGAGCTATTAATTCCTCCAAGTGAAACGGCTTGCCCAGATAGTCGTCCGCGCCTTCATTCAAACCTTGGATCCGCTGCTGGAGGTCATTGTAAGCGGTTAGAACGATTACTGGAGTTGCGTTGCCATAATTTCGCAACCTTGACAAGAACGAAAGACCGTCGCCATCTGGGAGGCTTCTGTCGAGAATCACGACATCATGTACGGGAGTTTCAAGAGCTTCGAGGCCGAGCGATAAGCTGGTTACGTGATCTAATACCATCTTGTGGTTAGCCAAGGCGCTTGCCATGGCTTCAGCTAACTCAGCTTCGTCTTCAATAAGTAATAGTCGCATTTTTTTCTCCTGTAGGTCTAATTTTTCCTTGAATTGTTACGGCACCATTACGTGTCGGTTGCGCCCCGCTTTCAGTCATTTTTCTGGTATTATGAGCGAATGTAACCACGCTGATGCTGCCTCCAGAGGGTGCACCGGAAGTGTTGAGTACGGTGAAAGTCATAGCCGAATTGAAAGCGAAATTGAACCGCACCGGGTTTGCCAGAGGCTCCAACTTCTGAGAGAGTGGAGCCGATATGAGCAAGACAACGAACAAGTTTTACCTGAAGTCCGCCAACGCGCCATGCGTATGGTGCTGGCTCACGAGGCTGAGCACCCATCGCGGTGGGCTGCCGTTTCATCTATTGCGGGCAAGATCGGTTACTCGCCAGCCACGCTGCATGAATGGGTGAAGAAGACCGAGGTCGACACCGGCAAACGGGCAGGCTCGCCGAGCGACGCGGCCGAGAATATGAAGGCTCTTGAGCGGGATAACTGCGAGCTTCGTCAGGCCAACGAGATCTTGCGCAAGGCGTCTGTGTCCGTCGTCGAATGATTTGAGACTTTTTGAGCTTTGGAAGAATGGAGTTTCCGGCTCGGCTCGTATTTTGATTTAAGCCGCTTTGGCCGGATGGTTCAAGCGGCGCTGTTTGATGGTGTCGCGTTTGATCCTTTCGCGTTCGCGCAGGATGGTCTGGCCGCGCCCGAAATAGCCGTCGGCCGGGGCGAGATTGTCGAGGCTCTCGTGGTATCGGCGATGATTGTAGCGGTCGACGAAGGCCGCGATCTGGGCTTCGAGGTCTTCTTTGAAGAAGTAGTTTTTCATCAGGACGCGGTTCTTGAGCGTCTGATGCCAACGCTCGATCTTGCCTTGCGTTTGAGGATGGCCGGGAGCGCCATGGGCCTGGTTGATCTTGTATGTCTCCAACCATTCGCCGAGATCGGATGCGACGTAACACGGGCCATTGTCGGACAGCAGGCGCGGCCGGTGCTCGACCTTGACCTTGTCGCAGCCTGAGGCGGCCAGTGCCAGGTCAAGCGTGTCAGTGAGCTCATCCACCTTCATGCTGGTGCACAGCTTCCATGTAATGATGTAGCGCGAGAAGTCGTCGAGAGTGGTCGGCAGGTAGAACCATCCGCAGCCGATGACCTTCAGGTAGGTGAAGTCGGTCTGCCACATCTCGTTCGGGCGCGTAGTCTTGTCCTTGAACTCATCATTGGCCTTGATGACGATATAGGATGGCGACGTGATCAGGTCGTGGGCCTTGAGCAGGCGATAGACTGAAGCTTCTGAAACGAAATAGCTTTCCGTGTCGGTAAACCTCACCGCCAGCTCGCGCGGGGACAGATCGGCATGATCCAGCGCCATGGTGATGATGCGATCGCTGATATCGCCGGGGATGCGGTTCCAAACCCGCGACGGTGCAGACGTCCGGTCCTCAAGGCCCTCGACGTCATGGGTCAGGAGACGATCACACCAGCGGTAGGAGGTCGGCCTTGGGATACCGAGCTTGTCGAGGGTTTACCCGGCCGACAGGTGCGACTATTCGACGAGCCGAATGATTTCTAGTTTCTCGGTGGCGCGGTATCTCATTCGTCGTCGCCCCCATCCGCGATCATGCTTTTATTGAGCAGGCGGTTTTCCAGGGCAAGGTCAGCCAGCGCCTTTTTCAGATCTCGGCTTTCACGACGCAGCGCCTTCACCTCGTCACTCGTTGCCGAACGGGCGGTATTGCCCGCGAGCCGCTTCTTGCCCGCTTCGAGAAATTCCTTCGACCAGCTATAATAAAGGCTCTCGACGATCCCCTCACGGCGGCAGACCGCAGCGATGCTGTCTTCTCCACGCAGGCCTTCCAGGACGACACGGATTTTATCCTCGGCTGAATGGTGCGTGCGCGTGGCGCGGCGGATGTCCTTGATCGTCTTCTCGGCCGTCGATGTCTGCTGCCCGGATTTTTTCTTGGCTGCGAGCGCAGTTTAGGGAGAAGCACATCTCTATGGAATCCGGTGGCGATATCTAGACGATGTGCGAGCGCTTGTCGGGCCGTATCCTTCAGCGGCATCGTGATGCTATTCTAGGCCCAATCCTGCATGCCCTGAAGCCAATTCTCTTTCCAAGAATAGCGATCCCGCCGCATTATTTACTCGCTACCCGACCGGATCGCGAAAAAATGCTCTATCGCCTTGATGGGATCCGAACTTTCGGCCCCAAGAATATAATTTACTCGCCTTTTTATCCATTTTGCGCAACTATTTAGTGTTTAGCATGACAGTTGTTACAAGTCCCAAATTAATCTTGGAGCTGTTGATGTCTGCCGCATTCAGAACCTGCCAACTTTTGCAGCAGCCTCTTTAATCCGGGGTGGGAAGCGGTCCGTACCGCTGATTTGATCGGAAACCATTTGGAAGGTCGTAGAGTTTTCTCTGGGAAGATTTCCGCTATCGAGGCAACCGTGAGTTCGTGTACGGTTACATGGAAAATAGTCGCGCAACTGTCTTTCTTGTAACGAAACATCCCGAATGGAATCGCGTTAATATCCCCTAGAACTCCCGCCTCCTCAAAGGCTTCGCGCTTTGCAGTAGCAGCCGTCGTCTCATTCGATTCGATGTGACCTTTGGGAACGCCCCACAGGCCGTTTCGCCTGCTTTCGATCAGGAGAATTTCGAGATCATCGTTCACATCACGCCGTAGACAAAAGGCACCGGCTTGCCAAACCGTGGCGTCTGCAAGACCTTTTTCTTTAGCGCTGAAAACCACTGAAAGTTCCATTTGGATTGTAGAACGCTGGCGTAGTCGTCCAAGCCGGGAGGGCACTTCGAGATTGCTCGATAGCAAGTTCGTTGAAATACGAAATGCTGCAAACACTGTTTATTCGCGAAGCGGAAAACGGGTCCGGATCTGCCGCACCATACTTCGTCCCGCGTAGGTGAGCTCGGTTAGAAATGCGATAAGGGAAAGCATAAGACACACGATTGCTCCTCCGAAAAACCATGGCAGATTTTCCGGCCTGAGACGAATATAGAGCGCTCCAGCGAGAAGATTGAGAATCGCGGCGCAAGTGCAGATGCCGGCGAGAACGCCGAGAATGACTGCGGTCTCAAGTATGAGGGTGCGCCGCCGGAGGTAACTAAGCCATTGCGCCCCCCGTTCACCTGGCACATCTTTATCGCCGACCTCGTTTAGCCTGTCGGCGACCCTTCCAAGCCGCATATTGTAGATGCCAACAAACGCCGCCGTCCCCGCTAGCAGAAAAACTGGTGCAAGGGATGTTTGTATTATTTCGGCGTATTCGTTGATAATTGGTGGCGTGTCCATAGGTCCTCCATCGCGAAACACAGCGAAACCTTGGCCGATATTAGGCGCCTCCCGCTTCCAGGGTTGCCGTCGCGTGCGCTTTGGTAATCGTCTGAAGTGCCGCCGCGGTCACGTTGCCGCCAGGGTTCTCTCCTCCGACATTTACCATCGGCTGAGCAAACTGAATGCCGTTTGCGACGAAGGCCTCACGAAGCAAGAGATTGGCGCGGCGCCGGATGAAGGATTGCATCGGCGAGGGCTTCAGGGTCATGCCAAAACTCAACACCATTCCGTAGTCTCCGAACTCCTCAACGCCTTTCATTTTCAGGGGCTCGATGAACAAAGGACCAAACTCCGGGTCTTCGAGCATCGTTGCACCGATTTTCTTGGTAAGCTTCCTGGCTTTTTCAACGTCAGCGTCGAACCCCACGGAAATACGGAATTTTACGACCCCCCAGTCGCGGCTCATGTTTTCGACCGCGCCTAGCTCCCCGAATGGAACCGTAAATATTGGGCCGCGATGATGACGCAGGCGGACAGAGCGAAGACTGAAGCCCTCAACGGTTCCTTTGTAGTTCTTCGCCTGAATATATTCTCCCACTCTAAAGGCATCATCGAGCATATAGAAAACGCCGCTGATAACATCCTTGACCAGCGTCTGGGAGCCGAAGCCGATCGCTACGCCGAACACACCAGCACCAGCGATCAACGGCCCGATCTCCACACCGAGTTCAGCCAGCACAAGGAGTGCCGTAATGGTGAGGCCCACGGCTGCCAACCCGTTACGCATGATCGGTAGCAAAGTCCGCAGCCGGCCACGCCTGGCGCGGTCCTGTGGAGTTAGACCCTCGTCACCGTCTGTGACGAGGGTGCTGTCGATCCAGCTCTTTGCCAAATGCCATAGAAGGTCAGCTATGAGCACAACCATGATACTTTTGAGCAAGCCATAGAAAAACGCAGATACGAGTGGGTCGCGCTGAGCGAGCCCTTCCGGATTCATCTTCCAGACGACCGTGAGCCAGCCAAGTGCCAAGGCAATAACTACTGCTCGTGCTCCACGTACGAGAAGTACGCTACGCAGTCCCTTGAGATCAGGGGCGGTACGCAGGACACCCCTTTCCACAGCTCGGAGCGTGGCTGGAAGAATGAGTGCGTACACGCCAAGCCAGAACAGCCCCTTGAAACCGAGGCTCCACAACGACCAGACACACACCACAGCGATCGTCAGCACAAGCTTTCGCCGAACGCTGTGTTTTTGCACCGACCAAATTGCCACGAGCAAAAACGCTAGCAGGACAAGGGAGCTGAGGTAGGACAGCGCGTCAACGACACTTCGATCTACCCCGATCAGCGGGCCGGCCACCGCGTTCGCGAACGCAAAAATCGCAAGGGCAGCAAAGACACGCCACTTCACCAAACCTTCGCGAATACTGCTGATTGCCAAGAATGATGACACGAGCCGGAAACCGACTAACGCGATGAGATAGATAAGTAAGACGGTTCGCACCAAAGGCGGCCAGTCGATCGCGAGGAAGAGGATTGCCATTGCGAAGGCAAATATCACGACGGATAAGACTCTCGTCGCACCGTCATTCGGAACCGCTCGCAAGCCAAGATAAAGTCGTTCTGCAAACAACCCGACCAATACAAAGCCTGTAAAGATCATGAGGACAGGAGCATACACGTCAGAGGTGGCTTCCGCTCTTACTCGGCGGACCGCACTTGCCACCTCTGTCGGGATGCGAGGTACGCTTGAGATGGTCTGCCTCAAACGATCACGTACCGCGGACTCCCAAGTGGAAATCGTCATCCCAGTCGTGTCTTCCACTGGAGCAGGCTCCGCGACATGGTCTGCACGCTTGATCCATGCCTGGATGTCGGGGTCTTGAAGCAAACGGGTCAGTGCTTCTATCTTCTCTGCAGGAGGCGCCACTGTTTGAGCAACGGCGGGGAGAACATTCAAAAGTACGAACAGGGAAAGAAGGAGCCTTTTCATTATCGGAATTTCCTGATGAGCAGCCGAGAAGCATAAGCTCAGGATATCTGTGCCATTTGGGCTGTATATGTAGATTACCGTAACCTACGGACGGGCCTGAACGCTCAACGGGGAATCGTCTCATTTGTCCTGTCTTGGAATGCAGTTGACCCCCCGTCGGCGAACCAGAGCGTGCCGGATACCTTGAACAAAAAAGCAGTTGTCCAGCCGAAAAGCAGGATGCCATTGACACCTTCAAAGGCGCTCGCGATTCTCCATTCACCCGAGAGAGTGACATCGCCGTAACCGATTGTCGCAAAGGTTATGGCGGAAAAGTAGATCGCCTCCTCCATGCTGGCGAGCGCTCCAAAGGCTCTATAAGCTGTGGCCCACATAACAATTTCACCGAAGTGGGCCAGGACAAAACCAATAACAAACACATAGGTTAGGCATAGCCTTGCAGATCCTGATAACTCGCGGGCATTTCTGAATTTACTTATGGATAAATGATAGAGACACATCACAACCAGTCCGTGGAGAACGATGGTGAGAAAAAGTAAACCAGCAGCAACCAGGATGACGAGAAGCATTGAACGACCTTATTGTCTTAGGGGATTTCAAGGTTGCGATCGAGACTCTGCGCAACAAAACCTGGCTCAATCGCTGGTCAGCTATTGTTCGGAGCAGATAAGCTAGCGCTCTTCTCAAAATGACGTACACCGTCATCCACGAGCTTAAACATCCTCGTGTCACCAAGCTGCGATGCGAGACCTGACGCACGGACATAGTCGAGCACATCCGGATTGAGGTTTGCGAGCCAAAGGGCTACGCCTCGTTTGGCGAGGTTCTGGTCGCTGACGATCAGCATTTGAATGGCTGAGTATTCGATGTCGAAAACCCTGCTCAGATCCAGAAGCAGCACATAAGGTTTCTTCTCGGACACAATCGCTCTGATGCGGTCCGCTACCTGTTGTACGTTTGCGAAAAATAAGCGGCCTTCAGGGCGCAGGATGAGAAGACCTTCCATTGTTTCGTCGTCGGACGCCGACACTGGCCGAAGTGCTTTGCTGCCGCGATCGCGGCCGATCACGTGAATTTTCGGGTTTGCCGCCTGACTGGAAAGACCGAGCAGCGACACAATGATGGCAACAATTATGCCCTGCAACGTTCCGAAGAACAGCACGCCAAGAAACGCGGCCAACGCCCAACGGAATTCCATGTGGCGAACTTGGCGTATTTCCCAAAACTCACTGGGTTGAATTAAACCGAGCGAATACACAATGACGACGGCTGCGAGCGCGGCCTGGGGGAGAAGGCCCAGAAACGGGGCCAGAACGAGCATAGTGGCGACCGAGACGGCGGCCGTCACGAAAGATGCCAACTGGGTGCGCCCGCCCACTGCGCGTACAACAGCCGTTTGCGACGTCCCGCCCCCGGACGGCATGGCACCGAAAAATGCCCCTCCCAGATTGGCCGCACCGACAGCGAGTAATTCACGGTTTGGGCGAATGGGTGGATCAGATGGATTTGCGAATGCTCTTCCTGCTGCAACCGTTTCGGTAAAACTCATGAGGGCGACGCCGATTGCTCCAGGCAACAACGCCATGATCAAGCCAAGATCGGGCAAAGTCAGTGAGGGCAGTGATTGCGGTATGTTACCAACGGTCGCAACACCTCGGCCACTCAAGTTCATCATCCAGGACGCGAGAATGGCGCCTGCGACAACGGCGAGCGGTGCAGGCGAATGCGGGCGCAATTTTTCGACCACCAGCAACAGAAAAAGGGCGAGCAATCCAACCGCGGCAGTAATTATTGATGTTTCTGGGAGCTGCTCCAAAAATGCAAAAATATCCCTGAAGAACCCGGTCTTCGTGATGTGCAGCCCAAACAGCTTGGGCAATTGGTCGAGGATAATCACTACCCCAATTCCAGCCTTAAACCCTGTCAGGACTGGGACTGAAATGAAATTAGCAACGAATCCTAGACGCATCCCTGATGCTATTAATAAGAGGACGCCAGTCAGCGCGGTGAATGTCGCCGTCGCGACGACCAGCTTTTGTGGATCACCATCAGGCACAACAGCCTGCAATTCCGCGGCGGTCAATATCGCTATCGTGGTCGTCGAACTCACACTCAGGACGCGCGATGAGCCGAGGCAAGCGTAAATGATCATAGGAAGAAATGCGGTGTAAAACCCGACCGTGACAGGCAAGCCAGCCACAGTCGCGTAAGCCATGGCTTTAGGAAGGACGACGGCGGCTGCCACCAAACCGGCAACGACATCGTTTTTCACTGAATGCGAGCGAGATGGGTGGCCGTCGTCTGTTGCATGTAAACTCATCGTCCAACTCCACTGCAGACAATCACACTGTCCAGCGCACCAATCGCGATGGTTGGAAGATGGGACGCGTTTACAAAACGCTGTTCCGAATATTCCGGTATCGAGCCGCGAGACAATCTGGAGGGTCGCCTACCTCGCCGTCGATGCGAAGTAAGATACTGTAATTTACTCAGGTCGATCCTTAGTCCAAAGACGGCTCACGCTGAGACTAATGTCCTTTCGGTCTCAGAAGGACGACGTTTGCACGAGCAAGAGCCTGCTCAATTTCCCGGGAAAGACTATCGACAATCTCTTCATATTCCAGTTTACGCGCGTCTCTTATGTCGGCGGACAAGGTTTTACATCTATCCAGTGCGGCCTCGGCGTCGGCGAGATCCTCGCATAACCCACGGAAGTCCTCGTCGATCGCAAAAAGGTTTTCTATGTGTCTCGGTAAAGTTGGGAAACGATCTAATGCGGCGGAAAGCCCGCGTGAGTTCGACGATTTGTCAGAGCCAGGTCCCACCATCACGCACCCGATAATTCTTCGATGACTAGAAATTCGGATCATAGCGCGGTTCGCCGCGTGACAGCGTATTTTACTCGAATTTACCAGGCAGCCGGAATGACAGGTGCGGGACAGCTACAAATGCCCTGTCACGTCTACCATTTTATCTCGACCGCTCCAGACGGACATTTCCGCGTGGGGGCTGGCGCCGCTCTGCCGCGCCCATGTATTACACAGAGGATACAGGATATTACGATCCTCGGCACCAGCGGTGCATTAGGTTTCCCGTATGACGGTGACGGCTGCTTTGCTTGCGTAAGTGCGTATCCGCCTACGCACAACGACCTCGCAAATCGGTATCGGCGGTAATTCAGGAGGACGGCATGAGCGAATTACATGGCGAGAATACTGAAAAAGAAAAGAAAGACAAAAAGCCTTGGAATTATGAGAAGGAGATGAAACGTCTTCAAGTGGAGTTAGCGCACCTCCAAGCCTGGGTCAAACAATCGGGCGCGCGCGTCGTGATTGTCTTCGAAGGACGCGACGCAGCAGGCAAAGGCGGTATCATCAAAAGAATTCTCGAAAGAGTAAGCCCGAGGGTCTTCCGGGTCATCGCTCTGCCGGCGCCGACCGAGCGGGAGAAATCCCAGATCTACATGCAGCGATACATTGCCCATCTTCCGGCTGCCGGCGAAATCGTGATTTTTGACCGCAGTTGGTACAACAGGGCCGGCGTAGATCGCATCATGGGCTTTGCCAGTGAAAAGAAAGCCCGCCGTTTTTTGGAGCTTGCACCTCGCTTTGAGGCCGCGATTGTCGAAAGCGGTGTTCTGCTTCTCAAATACTTCCTAGATGTTAGTGAAGAAGAACAAGAGCGCAGGTTTAAGAAGCGGATTGAGGATCCTTTGCGTCAGTGGAAGCTGAGCCCGATGGACGTCGAATCCTATCGACGGTGGTGGGATTACACGCAGGTCTACGATGATATGCTTCGGATGACGGATTCAGAGCATGCTCCCTGGTGGATTGTGCCGTCGAACGATAAGAAACGGGCACGCATCAACTGTATCAGTCACATTCTCTCGTCTATTCCTTATGAACGCCTAGCATATAAATCTCCGGATCTTGGTAAGCGACAGAAAAGGCCGAGTGAGTTTGTCGAGGATAGAAGTCCACGCCGGATTGTGCCTGATCTCACCAAGGCGGCGCACAATGGTGACTGATTGTTCTTGACGAGCCGAGGGTTCGTGCCATGGCTACCATGACAGAGGAAGACAACAGCAGACCGAATTCCGAAAAAGCAAGTAAACTCTCCAGCGACGCTCGCGTCGGTGACCTCATCAGGCTTGGGATCATCGTTTCCCTTGCCTATTGGTCATTTCTACTCGTAGCCCCCTTCGCCCTGATCTTGGTCTGGGCGGCAATCATGACGGTAGCCCTTTTCCCCCTGCAGGTTGGTCTGACGAGGCTGTTCGGCGGCGTTAAGTGGATGGCGGCTATGACGCTCGTTTCTATTTTTCTTGTCGTGGTCATCACCCCGCTCGCAATTGCTGCCGTAAACTTGATCGATACCTTGCAGAAAATATTTGCCGACACGGGGGTCTTGGGGGTGCCCAAAGCACCTGAACGGTTGAACGGGGTTCCAATCATTGGAGCTGCGCTTTACGAAGCCTGGAACGAGGCAGCGGAGAACCTGACTGCCGCGGCCATCACGTTTAAGGAGCCGCTCAGAGAGGTCGGCTCAGTTGTTGTCGCGAAAGCATTATCGATCGGCGGCGGCATTTTAAGCTTTGTCGCATCTATTATTCTCTGTGGCGTCCTGCTGACAGTTGCCACACGCCTTTCTCTTGTTGTTCAGGCAGCGGCCAGCAGAATTGCTGGTGACAGAGGAGTTCTCTTTACAAGACTTGCAGGTACCACGGTCAGAAACGTTTCTCGCGGCGTGATTGGTGTCGCGCTGCTGCAGGCAATCTTATGCGGCTTTATTTTTATGGCGTTCGACGTTCCTGCCCGTGGTGCGTTAATCTATAGCATTTTCATTCTTTGTCTGATCCAAGTCGGTCCCGCACTCATATTGTTGCCGCTCCTGATCTGGACATGGTTTTCTTGGCCGCTCGATGCTGCTGCCTTCTTTTCCGCGCTGACGGTTCCGGTGATGTTGATTGACAACATTTTAAAGCCAATCCTCATCTCGCGGGGACTAACTACACCTTTGCCCGTTATTCTTGTTGGGGTCATAGGTGGGACGCTGACGCACGGATTGGTGGGTCTTTTTGTCGGCCCTGTCATCCTTGGTGTTTTCTACGACTTGCTCGTTGCCTGGGTCTGGCCGCCAGCCTCGCTAACTGACCCATTAGATCAGCCAGAGCTGGAAATATAGCCGGCACGAACGTTCAAAATCTGACTGTGCTCTTGCTCATTTCTGCGAAATAACGAGTGACCTCTTGCTCGATCTCAGAGCAAAGCTCTTCGTATTCGTAAATTTTGTATACGTCGGCGGACGGTTTTAGGCGGAGTTGTTCGAGCGCGGTGGTCGCTAGATCATAGGATTCACAAATTTCGGCTAGCGTATCGCCCAAGTGATCGCGGAGTTGCTGGCGAAGCTCCGGCAATCTCAACATGAGTTTGTTTCGCCCACTTCGGGCATTGCGAGAATGCATTCGGTTTGCCTTGATGAGGTTCACAAAACAACTCGCGCAACATCACTTAGTTCCACCACCGCGAACAAATGCCTAAAGGAGTTTGCCCAGCCTTCTTGTCTTAAAACGATAAGAGGTTTGGTCTCTTTCTGAGAAGTCAGTCCTCCGTGATGTTCCAGTTCTGATCAGGATTAAACCACTGGATCTGTGCTGCTTTTCTTTCCGTCTGCTCGCCAAGATCAGCTTCGTAGACGATGCCACTATCATTGATGACGAAGGTCTGGACACCGGTGACGCCATAGGCAACAGGCCACGCGATCAGCGCATGACCTTTGGTCATATTTCCGTCCACGAGGTAACTATGCTCTCCTCCTTTCACGTTTGGGCCCTGTGCCGTGAGAATGCGATACCGGTATCCAAAATATCCCTCGCCCCGTTTGGCCTTGCTGAATGCAGCAAGCTCGAGCATCGGTCCCGCTGGACTTTCTTCTTCGTCTCCGGTTGCTTGCCAATACAACCCGTCATGCCGGCCGGGCGTGCTGATTAGGCGCTGGGCAAACTCAAAAACCAGATCGCCATCAGCATCGATCCACGCGTATTCGTGTTGGGCATCGACATAGTTGCGCATGGTTTCGATGGTGAGGAGTTCGTTTTCACCGATACGTCGATTGACGATCTCTTGCAGCCCAACCTCGGTGTCGAATGACCACTTGCCGTCAGTCTGTTTGGCCAATGGGAAAGGTAGCGGCCAAAGTATTTCTCCCACCGTAATGACCTTGTACTCGTTGACGTCCTGAAGCCGTAATTGCTTAGCCGCGCCTTCCCGGATGACGTCAAAGCTAACCATGGCTTCTGTGCTGTCTCGCAGCGCGGCGACTTTGAGACCGAGCAGGGCTGCAACGCCTTCAATATTGCGAGCCTTTAAAAGGTCGGCAAACTCCTTTACCGCCGCAGACGGGTCAGCGAAAGATTGGGGTGTGTCACCCTTGAACTCCATGAGATCTGTCTGGACTTGGCTCGTTACGGGAGATGCAAAGGCAACAGCGGTGCAAACGAGCGCCAAGCGCGATACGAATTTAATCGTCTCTCTCATAATCTTGCTCCTATCTGTTCTCAATTTTATCGACGGCCGCCGCGACCGCCACCGTGATGGAAAGGGCGCCCGCCACCAGAGGCCATTGCACGAGGAGCCCCGCGCTGACCGCCTCCCATGCTGTGGCCCCCACGCTTGGAAGCGACCGCCTCGCGGCGACCAGACTGGACATTGCCAAGTGCGTTCGGCTGTTTGGCGCGATTGTCCGGTCGCGCAGCCATTTTAGGCGCACTCGGTTTTCTCTTCACCGCGGGGGCGGATTGAGCCGGACGACGCGTTTCGGCAGAAGGGCGCTTGGCAGGCTGGTTTCCCCGGCCGGCCGCTGGCCGATTTTCACCTGCTTTGCCCGCACTGGGGCGAGAAGACTGTTTTAGACCATCCGCTGTCGTTCGGCGGACATCGTCGGGGCGCGAGATATTCTGCCTGCTGGAAAGCTCGCCGCCCGGCTTGCGGTCCTGAGCCTGGTTTCTAAGCGCGTTGCGATTGTCTGAAACGAGTCCGGACCGTATCGCGGTACGATCGAGATTTGTGAATTGATCTTTCCCGATGCTGAGTTTGCTACGGTCCACCTTCGTCCAGTCAACATCGTTCCACTTCAGTTTGCCGTTGAAGTCACGGTCGTTAAAACAATTGTTGCAATCAATGTCGATATCACCCCTCCATCGTCCGCCCCAAACTCCCCAATCATCCCAGTTGACGATGGCAGCAAAGGCGATACCCGTCACGGCGCCCGCAAAAAATGCCGCGCCTGGATAATAGTAATTGTCGTAGTAAGCGCTGGAATAGGAGACCGGCTGTGCCACATAACCCGGCTCGTAAAGCATTTGTGGCTGGTACTGGGGAATATAGATTTTTTCCGGATCGGTAGGGCGAATGATGACATTCTCATTCTCCACGACCACCGTGATTTTATCGTCTGTCTTGATGAGGTTTTTGGACATCGCCTCATCTCGCAGCTGCTGTATTGCGACCAGCACATCTTTCTGCTGGTAGGTCAGAGCATTGGCAAGGGCTTGGGTCCACGTCAGGTCATCGCTCATCATTTTGACGATGTCGGGGTAATTCAGGAGCGAGATCACGCTTCCATCCCAATCATCCTTAGGCTTGAGCTCCTTGTTTTTTTGTTTTGCCTGCAAAAAACGGTCGGCTTCGACAAGTTGCAGCGGGTTCAGTGAAGCTGCAGAAATAGCCGCGACGAGTTCGTCTGGATAAAGCGCAATCCTCGCGACCATGACCTCCAGATCGTCTTCCGACAAGAGCGGATTTTGCGCGGGAGCCCGCTCAGGCGCTGCGGTTGGGTTCGGCACGGGTGTTGGAACCTGGGAAAACGCGGGCGGGCCCAAAAAAGTCGCGACAATCGAAAAGACGGACACTCCGGCCACAACAGTCAGGGTTTTAGATTTCATCACCGCTCTACCTCATTCTGTTTCACAGAAGAACGTGCGGGCTGAAGAGACAATATTTGCTGGAAATGACGGTGGTCATATCTCGGAATGCTCTGTCTCGACGCCGACCAATACAAATGAGCGGCGCGGCAGCCCGCAGAAGATATAACCCTGTGCCCGAACTGAGGGGCGTAATATACGCGATCCTACCAAACACGAGGCCGTAGCAGTCACGTTGCGCGGGCAACTGATGTTGCCGGTCCATTTGTTGAGGTGAAGAGGAGAAGGCTGCGTCTATTCCACACGCGGACCCCGTAAGAGCTTATTCCCGTTTATGACCAGAGCAACCGGGAAGCAGTACCGCGAATCCAAAGGTGACGAAACCCAAAAGCGCAAACGGTATCCTCCGTAAACTACACGATGCTACGAGCACGAACGCGCGCATGCCGGGTATCCTGACAACGAAGTCGCAGAAACGTTTTTGTTGCTCTGCTGATTTCGGCGCTGGGCTCGAGCACTTTCGAGAACACCTGTTTTGATTGGTGAGTTACTCTGAAAAGGAACATAGCGATGGCGCAAGGCACGCACCCATCAGCGATCGATCACATACCGGCATTCATCACCGAACCAGGCCAGACAGATTATCTCTTTGTCGGCGTCGTGATTTTTGTGATCCTGGCCGTTCTGATCGTTGGCAATCTGTATTTTCAGCTTCACGCTGTGCCCGAACGTTTGGCGCATCGCACCAGCAAAGTGCAAATGGAGGTCGTGGCAGTTCTCGCTCTGATCTCACTGTTTACACACAATCATCTGTTCTGGATCGCGGGACTACTGCTGGCCTTCGTGCAAATCCCAGACTTTTCCACGCCGCTCTATTCGATAGCGGAGTCACTGGGAAAAATGTCCGGACGCGAAGTTCACATGGAACTCGATGAGACCTCCAAAGACGTTGCATCAAACGCGCACCACGACGATCCGAAAGCCGTCAACGTGTCAGAGGGAGCCTGAATATGCTCGAACTTTTGCTCTGTTCCATCCTGACGATTTTTCCTGATTACCTTTATCGCCGCTATGTTCAAGATAAACGCATCGGGCGTGAGATAACCCTTTATACCATGTGGTACGAGCTTCGTTGGGGCATTTCTGCGTGCTTGTTACTCACCCTGTCGCTCATCACGTTGATATTCTACTTCCACCCGTCGACCAAAAGCGTCACAGCCGTTTTTCGTACAGTAACGATTTTGCCAGAAACATCAGGACGTGTGGACGAGGTCTACGTGGGCATCAATGAGAAGGTTGCGGCGGGAGCTCCCCTTTTCCGTCTGGACGATGCCAAACAAAAAGCCGCCGTTGAAACGGCAAGGCGTCAGGTAGAAGAAATAGATGCACAGATTAATGTTGCCCAAACCGAACTTACGACGGCCGATTCACAAATCCAGGAAGCACAAGGTAACCTGCAGGTCGCGGTCGACGAATATGAAATGAAAGCTCAACTGCTGACAAAGGATGCGGTTGCTCGACGCGAGGTTCAAAGACTAGCCAACACCGTTGAATCGCGGAAAGGGACTGTTGGCGCAGCAATCGCCAAAAAACAGACGCTTTCAACTCAACTTGACGAGCTGCTGCCGGCTCAGAAGAAAAGTGCGGAGGCCGCACTTGCCGAGGCTCAGGTCGAATTGGACAAAACGCTTGTGCGTGCTGGTGTATCGGGAACTGTTCAACAATTCACATTGCGGGTCGGAGATGTCGTCAACACGATGCTTCGCCCTGCGGGCATCCTCGTTCCCACAGAAGCAGGGCGCGGAAATCTGGTCGCGGGTTTCGGCCAGATTGAAGCGCAAGTTATGAAGCCTGGGATGATTGCGGAGGCAACGTGTATTGGCCAGCCGTTCACTATCATTCCTCTGGTCGTCACGGATGTACAGGATGTTATTGCTGCGGGGCAACTGCGTCCTACTGATCAACTTGTAGACGTTCAGCAATTAAGCAAGCCAGGCACACTCACAGTATTCCTTCAGCCACTCTATGAGGGCGGTCTCGACAAAGTGCCTCCCGGCAGCAGTTGCATCGCAAATGCCTACACCAACAACCATGACGTCCTTTCGAGCCCGGACATTGGCTTTGGGCGATGGCTGTTCCTTCATGCGGTGGATGCTGTGGGGCTTGTTCACGCGATGATCCTGCGTATGCAGGCACTTTTCCTGCCAGTGCAAACTCTTGTGCTATCGGGACACTAGCCTGATCAATACTCAGATGTGCTCGTAAATACTGGTCCGTGGAAGCTGTGCTTCCACGGATTTTTTACGCAACGATACGCTGCCATGCCGGGAGTAAACATGATTGCGAGTGTAGGCGTGCGGGCGTACAATCAATCGTTGGCATGTAGATGAGCCCATGCTTATATACACGAACCAGTGATTAAGTGTTGATGCCGAGTGAGTGCCAGGGGGGCGGGCGATGGCGAATGCACGGTCGAGTGAGGGTGTTACAACCGAACCGTCGGCGGACGAGGTTTACGTTCAGTTGGAACGAATACTGAGCTGTGATCGCGTGAACCTGCCCGAACGTGCACGACGATTCCTTCGCTTTGTCGTCACCGAAACACTTGAAGGGCGTTCTATTTATCTGAAGGCGTACACGATCGCAGACGTTGTCTTTGGGCGCCGCAATTTCGATGCTCAAAGCGATCCGGCCGTTCGTATTGAGGCCGGGCGGATCAGACGCGAGCTCGAGCGCTATTACTTGATGGCGGGTCCCAAAGAACCTGTGATCATTTCCATCCCAAAGGGAGGATACGTCCCGACTTTTGAGCGGGGCGTCGTGCCGGACGCTGACCCCTCTTCAATTGAAGCTGGTTCCGATGACGTGGGATTCGCTCGTGTCGTGCGCGAACACGAAAACTCGAAGGAAAGCGGCAAATCCAGGGTGAGCGTTCGAGCGATGGTCGCTATTCCCTTCGCGATAGCGGCCGTCGCCGCGCTCGGCAGTTTCTGGCATTTGGGAACGGAGCCGTCTGCCACAGGTGATGGTCGTGCTTCAATTGCTGTCGGTACGTTCGACCATGAGATCGACGACAAAGATCTCGCCCGGATAGCGCAGGGCACAAGTGATGAGGTCATTGCCCGGCTCGTTAAATTTGACGAGATCGTCGTGATTGATGCGGTCCCCGGCGCGCCCAATTCGAAGTCACAGAGTGCACGATACCTACTCGAGGGTAGCCTGCGTAAACAGGGGGTAAAAGTTCGCTCAAACGTTCGTCTTATTCGACAGTCAGACAATGCCGTCATTTGGGCAAGCACGTATGATACCGATTTAAGTGTGCAAACAGCATTCGAGGGAGAGGCTGCAGTCGCCGAAAAGGTCGCCATAGCCGTTGCACAACCTTTTGGCGTTTTATTTTCCTCCGATGCGGGCGTGACCGGAGGATGGGAGGCTTACGATTGCGCGCAGGCCTATTACAGTTATCGTAGGTTGATGACTGGTGATTCACTGGCGACTGCACAAAACTGTCTGACATCGCTTACCGCCAAATTCCCGGACGATGCGACCTCGCTCGCAATGCTATCGCTGACAAAACTCGATCAGGTTCGCTTTTCCTATAAATTGGGTTCGGCTCCGCCCAAAGACGGTCTTGATACGGCGTTGCAACTCGCGCGACGCGCTTCGCAAATTGATCCCCAGAATGCGCGGGTTTTACAAGCACTCATGCTGGCGTCCTTTTTCACAAATGACATTCCGACCGCATTGGAAGCGGGCGCCGCATCATACGCTCTGAACCCCAACGATACTGAGGTAGCCGGGGAGTACGGATTGCGGCTCTCGATGGGTGGCAAGTGGGAGACCGGGTGTGACCTTGTGAGCAAAGCGGTCAGCCAAGGTGCTGGACCGGGCGGTTATTATGAGGTTGGAATGGCGTTGTGCGCTTTTATGCGTGATGACCTGCAGGCAGCTGAACTCTGGTCTCGAATGTCTGACCTTGCTTACAATCCTATGCATCGAATGGTTTTGGCCGCAATTTTGGGTGCTTCTGGTAAAACTAGCCAAGCGCAGCTTGAGATTCAATGGTTGAACAAGAATGCACCAGCGTTGATACCAAACGTAGAGCGGGAGATTTCCACCAGACTTGCACGGCCTCAAGACCAAGAGAAAATTCTTTCCGGTCTGCGGGCCGCAGGGGTACCGTTAGCGTCTAAAGCCGCTTCGAACTAAGACTGCACGTAACTGGGTTTTACGGTAGATCATACAGGATGTTACGGGGGGAGGGCCCTGGAGCATGTTAGTTTCAGCTGTTAATTAACGGCGGACGACGACATGCGGAAATGCCTCACAATTTGCTTGCTTGTTTTTCTAACCAACTGCGGACATCCCGAAGGAGTTCTGTCACCGATTGATACCGCGCCGGGCAAGTATGCCGACAAGGTTTCGATGCTTGTTGCTACGACACGTCAACCTTCGGGATCGGCTGCCACCCTGTTCGATGGAGAACGTGGCGCTAAACCGCATCTAACGGCTATCACGGTTTCTATCCCACACGAGCGTGAGGAAGGCACCGTTCAGTGGCCAAAAAAAGTGCCACCCAACCCCGCCACGGACTTTGCTGTTACAGATGTGAGACCACTGGAGACAGTTGCTGACGGTCGGACCTGGTTCAAACAACAATCCAGCCGGCAACATGCTCTGGTCTTTATCCATGGCTTTAACAACACCTATGGGGACGCTGTTTTTCGCCTGGCGCAAATTGTTCACGACAGCAAAATGCACGCGACGCCAATGCTGTTTACTTGGCCCTCGCGCGCGGAGATCACGGGTTATCTCTACGACAAGGAAAGTACCAATTACTCGCGCACAGGACTGGAGCAGGCACTGCGAACCTTGTCGGGTGATCCTGGTGTTGAGGATATCACCATAATGGCCCACTCCATGGGCGCTTGGCTTGCGATGGAATCGCTTCGGCAAATGGGGATAAGGGACGGCCGTGTCGATCCCAAAATCAAAAACGTGATTTTGGCCTCGCCCGATATCGATATTCAGGTATTTGCCAAACAATTCGTTGAAATGGGCGAACCGCGACCGCGCTTCACAATTTTTGTGTCGGGTGACGACAAAGCGCTCGCGGCCTCAAGCTTCATAACCGGTCGGGTGTCACGCCTCGGCGCTATCAACCCAGCAGAGGAGCCTTATCGCTCTCGCTTGGAAAAGGCGGGGATCACGGCGATCGATCTCACCAAGGTCGACACCAAAGACGGTCTCAAGCACGGAAAGTTCGCCGAGAGCCCGCAGATCGTGCAGCTCATTGGCCAACGCTTAATGAAGGGGCAGACCCTTACCGATTCGAACGTCACGCTGGGCCAGGGCATAACGGCTGTCGTCGGCGGAACAGTAACAAGCATTGGGGCAGTTGCCGCTGGAACAGTCGCGGCGCCAGCGACGATCATGGAGCGGCGCGGTAAAAAAGCGCCTCCCTCTGTGACTATTGACGCCGACCTGAAACCTCAACAACTCATACACTAAGCTCTGACACGCAAAGCCTCACAGATGAGACAACGTCTACTACCGTAAAATACGTCCCGAATGTTTTTCCGTCGTGGCACCGTTCGGATGTTGTTTTTTCGGAAAGGAGCACGGGATGCAAACGAGACGGATGCTCACCAATATTGCTTTCACGTGTCTGGTGGCAACAGGTTTTCCCGCCGTTGCCCAGACCCTCAGTTATGCTGAGGCGACGTCGAAGCTTGCGGAAGCCTGTGGGGCCGATATTCAAAAGCTATGCAAAGGCCTGAACTTGGGAAACGGCCGGATACTGGGTTGTCTTGAACAGAACAGCGCGAAGGTTTCCCCCAGGTGCAAAGCTTCATTTGCCGAGGTCTTTCAGTCAATTGCAAAGCGAGAAAAGGCCCAGACGTCCTACGAACGGACATGTCAGCGAGACATTGCGTCGCGTTGCTCGGGGATCAAGGGAGACGGCTTCATTCTTTCTTGCCTTGTGAAGAAAGAACAACGCGTCAGCCCGGAATGCTACCAAGTCATCACCGATGCTGGATGGAGATAACGTCATGCGATCAATCGTAACAAAAGTGGTTTTTGCATTCGCTTTCGCAGTCGGCAGCGCCGGGCTTGCCCTCTCACAGGACGTCTCCCAAGACCGTATTGTAAAAGGCCTTGGGAAGCTGACGAGTGCCGCTCCGGCGATCGATCTTGAAATTCTTCGCCAGGAAGCCATTGCTGGTGGAGACAAACCAATGTCGGCGTTACCCAACTGGAAGCGTATCGCTAAGCTTCCGCAAATGGTGGTGGAGATCAATTTCGAGAATGACTCTGTGTCGATCCAGCCGGCATCGTACCGAACCCTCGGGATGCTGGCGGATGCGTTGCATCATCCAAATCTGTGGAGCTACAACTTTATGGTCGTGGGGCATGCAAGTGCCACCGGTGACGAAGCACACAATCTCGATCTGAGTGCGCGCCGTGCGGACGCGATCAAAGAGGTCTTGGCAACGACATTTGCAGTCAATCCAGACAGGCTATACGCCATCGGTGTCGGCGAGCACCTGCCAATTGAAGGAAGTAAAGCAGATGCGTCGGCAAATCGTCGCGTTCAGCTCATCAATCTCGGAGTTTTTAAAAATCGAACGTAGCTTCGAGCTCCGCAAATTCCTGGCAAAGTGTCTGAACTCCCCCTGCGGCCGAAATCGTGCCCGGTATTGTGAGACGATGTCTTGCCTTCAGTAAGGATGAAAGATCTGCATGACGCGTCGTCTCGGAAAGTTTCGAATCCTCATGTACAGCCACGACACGTTCGGTCTTGGCCACTTGCGACGGTGCCAGACGATCGCACATTTCCTGGTTGATCAATTTGCGGATCTGGAAGTCCGTATCGTGTCGGGCGCTCCTGTGGCGGAATCATTCGAGTACAAATCCCGTGTAGGCATAATAAAACTCCCCAGCGTTACCAAACTGCCAGACGGTAGCTATCGCTCGCTGAATAAAGAAATTAGCCTCGAAGAAACTCTGGTGCGAAGGAAGTCGGTTATACAACGGGCGGCCGAGTCGTTCGCGCCGCACATATTCATCGTCGACAAAGAGCCAATGGGGCTCAAAGGCGAGGTCGAGGATACCCTCGCCTTCCTCAAAGCGCGGAAGACTAAGTTGGTCCTTGGCCTCCGCGATGTATTGGATGCGCCTTATCTCCTCGCGCGCGAATGGCAGTGCAGTAACACAATTGATAAGATTGAGCACTACTACGACGATATCTGGGTTTATGGTCCAAAGGACTTTTATGATCCGCTCTCGGGCCTCGTTGTGCCAGCTGTCGTGCGATCAAAAATGAACTACGTCGGGTTCCTCCACCGATCTGCGGAAGCACGACCTGTTCTCAGAGGCGACTACATACTTGTTACACCAGGCGGTGGAGCCGACGGGGCGGGGCTTGTGACCAGCGTTCTTACTGCCTACCAAGCTAACCCGGGATTTAGGAAGAAAACGCTTATTGTCCTTGGACCATATATGCAGGCGGAACAGGCCCTCCATTTCTCAGCAACCGCGCGACATATGCCGTTTGTCGAGATCGTCGAATTTGACAACACGATGGAAAACCTTCTGGCTGGCGCGAATTCAGTCATCGCGATGGGAGGATATAACACCTACTGCGAGATCTTGTCCTTCGATAAGCCAGCGCTGATCGTCCCTCGTACGCATCCACGTGAAGAACAGTTGATCAGGGCGACACGAGCTAGTGATCTCGGGCTCGTCAAGATGCTTCGACCGGAAGAAGCGGCTGATCCACGGCGGATGATGACAGCTTTGGAGGGCTTGCTCACCCAGTCGCCTCCGTCGTCCACAACCCCCTTCCTGAGGTTGGATGGATTGCCGAAGATTTCTAGATTAATCGAAAGCTGGTTAGGAGAAATAAACAGCTTTGAAAGTGGACAGGCACTTGAGCAGCTTGGGGCGGTTTAGTCGCTCTTGAAGGGGTCAGAACCCGCGACCCCGCTATTATGTTTCCAAACTACGTGAGATTTTCCAATCTGAGCAAGAACTTGGGCTAAATCCCATGATTTTGCAGTCGTTAGTCCGACATCGGGCCTTCATCCTCACCCTCCTGTGGTTTTAAAATATGCCGAAAGGATTTTCCGCTTTTTTGGAATCCAACCGGCCGATATAGATTCCTTTGGGAACAACCTACCTATTGATTCAAAATCGTTTCAAGGAACGAATCGTTGTCGAGAGAGACCGAAAAAGTGACGGCGTCTGATCCTCGACGTCAAGGCGATATAATAAGGCTTGAGTATCCCACCGCCGCCGGTCAATCGCCCGCTCTCGGGCTCGTCATCAACGCGGACTGTGATCTTCAGAATAAGAAGATTGACGGAGTAATCGCTTACCTCCCAATCTACACCTTTGGCGAGTATCTAGATGCCTTCTGGGGCGAGCTTTTTCTGAGCGAAGTGGCTGATACCTGCACAAAGAAGGTTCTAGATGCACTCGGCGCCGATGACCAAGAGGCACCGGATCTGCATGCATGGTTACGATCAGCATCGAACGAAACGATACTAGCGAAGATCATGTCGCGCTCCGGAGTGAAACCGTCACAACGAAGCGGGATTACTGACCTCCTGAACAAGTTGCGCATCTGCACAGATATTGAATGCGCCCCCCTCGATCGCTTCTCACAACTTTGCCGCCTGGATAAAGATCCGGCCGCAACGGCGCGCAAACAGCTCACGGCCGCGAAGAAAGCGATGGGGGACGGTCATTTCTTCATCAGCGACGTAGTCGACCATGACGACGTGGGTTTCGTGATCAGGATGCGGCGGATCTATACGTTGCCCGAAGAACTATGCTTCACTTCGACCGCAAACCAACGCGCTTTCAGTGACGGAAAATCGGCCACCGCCGTCCGTTTCGCGAGACTGACCCCTCTTTACCAGTTCAAGGTGGCGCAGCTATTCGCTCAACAATTTTCACGTATTGGGCTTCCCGACGAAATCACGGCGCTCAGCGACGTGGCAGTCGAGATGCTCGCTTCGAAACTATCGCAGGTGACAGAATGAAGAGTTTGACGCTCACGCCCTCGGCCCTGTTTCGACTTTCCCGGTTCTCCATTTCCTCAGACTGGTTCGATAATTTCGGGCTTCCCACGCAGGCCGCCGGTCTGAAGCGTGTCGCGGTCGGAGATGTAATTTATATCATCGAAGAAGATCTGGAAGACGAGAACGCGCCGATCGTAGTCGTGGATCTCAATCGGCGAACGGGCATTTTCAATGATACCGCGAACAGGTCGAGTGATCTCGAACGGATAATTACAGTCGCTCGATCCATATTTTCAAACAGCGTTGTTATTCCGACGGGTTGGCGCAAACATCACGAAGGAAGCCTTTTTTCCATCCAAGGCACTTCTCGCGATAGGAACTGGCGCACGAGACTTCACTTCGATGCCCACCCACGTGGATCGAATGACCTTTTCGCCTTCGAGCGGACCGATGAAATCATAAACTTCGAGCGGCTCAATCATGATCTGGTGATTTACGATGAGGCGAGGACTTTGCTCACCGACGCGATATTGACGCCCAAGGAGGACGCCCTTGAGGAAACACGCGCCGGTATTACTCTGAGCCAACGGCTCCCGCAGGGTTTTGTCCAAGGTGCGACGCTCGGTCAATGGTACAAATCCAAACTGACAGCTGACCAACGCTTGTTTGTAGACAAGCCGCACGATGGCCCTGTACGACTTCGAGGCGCAGCCGGTACCGGCAAAACATTGTCGCTCGTAATCAAATTTTTGCGGGATGCGGCAAACAGCGAGGACCGAAAGGAGCCTATTAAACTTGGCTTCATAACTCACAGCTTTGCGTCAGTGGATCTTGTTGGTGCCATCGCGGAGAGCCTTGACACAACGGGACTACTTCACGGCTCCGGCAAGTTTGCGAAACTCGAACTGCGTACGCTTTACGACCTCGCGCATAAGAACTTGAACTTTGAGCTTGACGCTCTGGAGCCTCTTTCACTTGACGGTCGTGAAGGCCGTCGGTTGCAAGCAGAACTCATCGAAGGGGTTCTCCTCGAACTGCAACGCTCAAAGATCGCGTCGTTGCAGTTTGAGGATCTGACAGCCGATCTTCATGATCGCTGGCAAGCGTGTACAGACGGCGGAGATAAGCGCCTAGTGGGCGAAATTATGAACGAGTTTGCAAGCGTGCTCGACGCAGAGGGCATCCGTGCGAGTGAGGAGAAAGGGGAGCGCTACGCAAAAGGAACGACGTCCCGTCCTGCGTGGCTCATGAGCTTACAGCTTGAGATCGACCGACGGTTCATTCTCGAAGTCCATCGGCGATACCGCAGACTTTTAGGCGAAATGAACACGCTCAGCGTCGATCAAATGATCGGCGATTTCAATTCCTTCCTTGACTCAAACCGTTGGGATCGCATCCGTAGTCGCGAGGGTTACGACGCGATCTTCGTTGACGAGTTGCACCTTTTTACATCCATCGAGCGCCAGACCCTTCACAAATTGATCCGGACCAACGTGGAAGAAGATGGTAAGCCGCGCCGTCCTCCAATTTTCATGGCCTACGACATGAAGCAGAGCCCACGTGACACCTTCGCGCAGTATATTGAGCCCGGGCATAACCTGTTTGGAGCGTCAACCGGACTACAAAACGCAGATCTTGTGAAACTAGAGCAGGTCTTCCGCTACACGCCGCAGATTGCAGAGTTTCTCGCTGACCTCGACGCGACTTTTCCCGCAATGGATATCCCGGGAGATTGGGATGCTTACTCAGGAAAGGCGGCCCTAGCTGATGGTTCCGTTCCAGAGCTTACGGTATTCAAGAGCGACAAGGATCTGTTCAGCAGCGTGTTCAAAGAGGCCGAAAAATTGGCTCGCTCCACTGACGGAGGAGGGCGGCGTGTTGCGGTGCTTTGCGCTAGTGCTGAGCAGTTTGACATTTATGTTCGCGCTGCAAGCGGGCAGTATAAAGATCGCCATATAGCCATCACTAGCCGAGAACCGTCGTCCGAGCTACGACATGCCGGAAAGCGCTTCATTTTAAGCATGCCCGAGTATGTCGCAGGGCTTCAATTTGAAACGGTGTTTCTCATTCACGTTGATGCTGCGGAGGCGCCTATAGACGCTGGGGACGGCATACGGCGTCGATTTATCTCAAATATCTATCTTGGCTCAAGTCGCGCCGAACAAACGCTCAAGATTAGCGCTGCCACAACGCATGGGGGCAAATCGGACATTCTGGATATGGCGCTAGCGCGGCACAGTCTCAGAGAGGTTGCACCGCCACGTGAATCAAAGCCAGCACAGAAAGGCTGACCCCGACGACGTTATGTGGTCGGGGTCAACGCTATCAGCTGCCAGATATCCAATTCCAGAACCTGCGCCAGAAGCCTGGCGCCGGCTTCACAGAAACGGCCTGAACAGAAGCTTCGGCCTTTGGTGCCTGCCCGTAGAAATCCGCTTTGGCAGCTCGATCACGACGACGCTCGGCTTCAACCTGCTCGTCACTCCAAGGTGCTGCTTCGATCACCTTGCCGCGATCGATCACATAGTGTGACCGGCACTCCAAGGTCCAATTGCCAATCGAAGGCCGAAGCGAGATGGTCTCGCCATCGAACGCCATCTTCCAGTCCGTCGGCGTGAAGGGTGTGACTACCTCCTCGCCGCAACCACAGCAGCAGCTATGAGCTGATGTCGCGTACTCCATCGAAACATAGAGAACTCCTGGCTCTAGGCCCTCGGGGATGTGTTCGACAAAACGATGATCAAGTCGCTTGTACCGCATTACTCAAGGTCCCCGTTGATCAACATGTTGCCATCCGTGGTGTAGGTGCAGTGATACTCGCGCTCGAGATCGCGATAGAACCCGCGTATCTTCTTCCATTTCACGACTGCGAGGATAGCATTCAGGGCGTTGAGATCCGCGACCTGAATGTTGGACGCGTAGATGTCCTTAGCGCCGCCGCCAATGAAAGAAATGCGCTGCCGAGCGTGATCTCGCTTCTCCGGCGTACTGGCGGTCACCCGCAGAATGCCGCCAAGCGAACCATCGTCGAGCTCAAGACCCATGCCGACATCGACGAACGCGGCACCGATCGCCTCGAGTTTCTCCACGATCAACCGCTTCTCTTCACCCGCATCGAGGGACAGGAATGCAAAGGTGACTCCATCAAGGAGGTGGAGGTTGTCGGCGCCCAACGCGACGTCGTGCGCCACAATGTTCCGGTGCATCCGGCTATAGATGCCCTTGAAGTATTCAACCTTCTTCGGCGCCTCTCGCAGTTCTTCCAAGCTCGGAGCACTCGGCGCGCGAAACGCGTTGTGGGTCAGGAACTCGTCACTATCGAAGAGCCGGATTTCACGGACCGGCGTCTTGGCGACGAAGTCCAGAATGTAGCCGCCGGTGCCCCCGCCCCCGATGATGGCAACCCGCTCGTTGATGAGTCGCTCGGAAAGGAGGCCTATTCCGACACGATCGGACGCGGTCTCAATGTAGTTGAAGACGCTGTCTTCCTCCTGTTCCGGCTCGCGGAAAGTGCGAGCCGTCGTGCCGGGTTTCAGCACTGCGGCCGGACCCGCAATGATGTTCGCGTAGCTAGTCATCTTATGATGGTAGTCGGTGTACCCGCTATCCGGCTTGCTGGAAAAGCTGTGCGTCGCTTTCAGGCCGTGGCCGAGATCGAATGAGCCGGCCGCATGCGAGATAGCCTGGATACGCGAGCCATCAGCGTGGCAGGGGAAGTCGCCGTCCCAGTGGACGACATGAGTGTCGGGCGTGCGCGTCTGATCTCCGGCGAGCGTGAGGCTGGAGATGAGGGTACCAATGCGCACCTCCTGGCGCGCATCGACATAAGGCACCTCGCGCATGACGAGATACCCGCCCTGCTGCTGGACGAAGTAGCCTTCGTCCAGCAGCCGCTTGAGATCGGAATTACGACTGAACAGTGCGCGTGACATTGAACACCGTGCCTTTCTTCTTGACATCGACAGAGCCGCCAGCCCCGAGCTCACCAGCGTGCGGCGTCGATGCCGCGTGCCGGTAAGTCATTGAGAAGACGACGTTGGGTTGGTGCTGGCCTGGGAAGGCAAGCTGGACGATCTGTTCGAACGTGACCGTGCGGGCGTTCACCGTGCGCGGCCGCGAATTGACGATGATCTCGAAGGTCAAACGCGCGGTGATGAACCGCTCGATGCCGAGCTGGGTCAGATCGATCAGGTCACCGTACTCGACCAACCGGTCTTCGCCACCGGGGACTTCGAGGAAAACCCTCTCGCCTTCGCTCGGCTTGGCGAGATTATGGAGGATTATGCCGCTGATAACCGGCTTACCCCAGCGCAGCTCGTTGTCGTTGAGGGTCAGCTTGAAATCGCGGTCGGTCTGGAAGGCGATAAACCGCTCGGCGCCGCGCTCACGCAGATCGAATGGCTCGTTGAGCCTCACGTCCTCGAAATCGCCCGAGGGCAGGATCGCGACGAGACTGTAACCGTCCCGCGGGTTGAGTGCCGCTGCTTCCAGCAGCTGACGGCCGAGCGGCACGGGATCGCCTACCACGCAAGACTGGAAGTTGAGATCGCCCTGCGCGAGGAGAAAGCGATACCCCCGCGCCGAACGCAACGCCCGGCCTTCGCGCAGGGCATCGCCGAGATCGTCATAATCAAGAAGTTCTTCGGTGTTCATAAGATTGGGTCCTTAGGTTCGGCCGAGGCGACGCCGCGGCTCTAAGGGTCCAATCGGAGCGAGGTCGACCGACCGGTAAGATCAGGCGCACTTTTTTTTCAAGGGGCCATCGGGTGTCGGGCCGCAAATGAAAAAGGCCGGGCAGTTCGGGCAGGTGCGCGACGAAACCTCGGCCGGAAACCGTCCTGCCCGGATGTCGCCAAGAAACTCTACGAGCTTGTCCTTGCGACCCTTCAGCTTCCGATCCGACAACGCGATGGCATGCGCCTCACCGTCGGAAAGGTGAACAAGCTCCGCGACAGCGCCGGGCATGGCCTGCTGGACCGCTAGCATCAGCGCGGCCGCTCCGACATCCTCGCTCTCGGCCGATCGCATATGGCCTGTACGGATGTGCCGGACAGCTCGAACTCCGCTCGGCCGCACCAGCACCTCATCCGGCCGCACCACGATCTCCTCACCGCCGAAATTGAGGCTGAGCGCAACAGGGGTCTCGACAGCCGCGTCGACGCGGTTCGCTAAGAAGAAACGCAACATTTCCAGGGCCAGATCGCGAAATTCCGCGCGATAGCCGTGGTCGCCCAGACCCCGATCGGCAAGCGCCGCGTCAGTGTGATCTTCTAGGTCGCGTTCAGTCATGAGGGTATCAGACGCGATCACAGCTCCGACTACTACACGAACAGCCTCGTGCAGGTGCATGAACGCGGTCGCGGTCCGGCGACCGCCAACCTGCAGGACGTGCGTATAGAAGAAGCGGCGCGGGCAGGATTCATAAAGAGCGATCTGCATTGCCCCGAACCGCAACCCGCCGTCGACGACCAAATTGATATCCTGAGCTTCCGCCGCTATGGGAAGCGACCGCGCCGGCACGACCGAGCGGCGCATCAAGGTGTCTCCGAGACGGTCGAGGAATGGCGACAGCGGTCGGTTGTGGCCGTTGCTCTTTTCAGTCGGAGCATAAAGAATCAGGCGGTCGCGGGCGCGCGACTGCGCCACGTAGAATAGGCACTCTTGCTCCTCGACCTGACCTGCGCGAAATGCCTCCAGCGCACTACCGTCTGTCCCCGCGATCATTCCGTCGGGCGCCGGACAGGGCGGCGCCGGCGGCGTGCGCGGGATAGTATCGCTGTTGAGCCCCGGAATGTGGACACCACCGAATTCCAAGCCCTTGGCGCCATGGATGGTCATCAACCGCACGGCGTCGAGATGCTGAGCGGCAGCCGGAAGTTGACGCAGGTCACGGTCGTCGCCGAGCCGCACGAGCCTGCGGACACGATCGAGCACGCGCGGGATCGGCATTCCATGGCCCGCGGGCTGAACTCGCAGGAAGTTGAGGAACTGCCAAATCGCGATGCCGCGCGTTCTATCAGCAAGCTGCTCGGATGCACAAAGGCGCGCTGCGATGTGGGTGCGATCGAGCAGAAGCGTCGCAAGCACAGTCCACGGCGAAGACGTTTGTTCAAACCCGCCGAGCACGGCCGCGAGTTTGGTAAGCACCTGGCGGCCAGCATCGCTGACACCAGGGATCGCATTCCCATGTTGAAGCCATTCGGCTGGCGCTTGCTCGGACGCCCGGAGGTGGTCGAAGATAGCAGCCACATCTGCAAAGGACATCGTGAAGTCGGGCCAACAGGCGATGCGCACCAAACCCATGGCTCGTCGATCGACAAGGATCGAGAGGAAAGCCAGGAGATCTTTGACCTCACTCCGCTCGAACAGACTGCCCAGAAACAGGACGGGCACGCCGAGCCGTTCTAGGTCCTGCCCAATCGTCGACAGCTTCTCGTTGCCGGTACATAGGACTGCCTGGTCGCGATAGGCGTAGCCCTCGCACCGGAGCTTCTCGATTGCATCGGCCAAAGCGACCGGCTGCTGTTCGGCGCGTTGCACCGTCCGTAACTCGGGCCTGTGACCGTTAGCGTCGCGCTCCGCCTCAAGGCCACTCTCCGCATCACCCGCGCGCATCTTGATTGCAAAGCTGGAGAAGCTGGCGACAACCTCCGGCACTGAGCGATAATTGCGCTTCAATCGGCCACGTTTACCGCCAGAAAAGTCTTCCTCGCCGAACCGGGCCATATTGAAGGATGAGGCGCCGCGAAAACGGTAAATCGACTGCTTGGCGTCCCCGACCATCCAAAGATTTCGGCCATCTGGCCGCAGCGCTCTCAGCAAACGCACGCTGCTACGGTTCACGTCCTGATACTCATCCACAAGGATATGATCATACCGCGCCTGTAGTGCCGCGCAGATGGCTGCGTCTCTTTCGAGCAATTGCACTGGTAGAGCGACGAGGTCGCCGAAATCAATACAATGCGCGTTGCGCTTGCGCTGTTCATAGGCCGAGTAGACACGGGCCACTTCGCCGGCACGTTCTGCGGCTTCACGCGCCTCTGCATCAGCTGCTCTCGCCAACATGGCGGCGGCGAGCTCGGCGTAGGCCTCGGCGTTGACCACTTCGTCCTTCGCCCGTGAGACGGCGGCCAACATGTCGGCAATGATCTGGGTCGGATCGTAAAGGTTACGGTAATATGCGAGCCTCAGCCGCGGGAACTCCTCCTCGAGGAGTTCAACCGCTTCGGTTCGATCCATCATCCGCGGGTCTTTTGGCAGCCCAAGCTCCGCATGGAAGCGACGGATGACATCGAGGCCGAAGGCATGGAACGTGCCTATCCACATCGCGGCCGCTGACTCGGGCTGCTTCCGTGCAATCCGCTCTGCCATCTCACCCGCCGCTTTGTTCGAGAAGGTCAACAGCAAGATACGCCTTGGATCGATATTCTCCTCCAGAAGGCCTTCGACACGCGCAATCAGCGTCTGGGTCTTGCCGGTGCCGGGACCCGCTTCGAGCAGATAGGCTTCCCCTCGATGTGCTGCCGCCGCAGCTTGCAGCGAATTCAGCGGCCGTTCGACATGCGTTTCTACCGATGTTGGCGGGACCGGCGGCAACAGCAATGCATCGAACAACTGCTGCGCTACGACCTCAAATGGCGCGCCGAGTTTTACAGCAATCTCAGAAGCGGAAAGCCCTTCATCGAGATGAAGCGTTCGCGCGACGTTGCGTGGGAGCAGCAGTTCGCGTGCGAAAAGATCCATTTGGACCTCGCGACGTTGCCTGCGCCCATAGTCAATCACCCGATCGATCCCGACCGGCGATGGCTCCGCAGTGCGCACCGGATCAATTGTAGGCGCGGCTTCACCATCAGGATCGTCGCCGAGCTCGACATGGCCAAGTTCGTGAGCAATGAGGAAGGCCTGCTCAAACCGCGATCCGATATTTTCGTGGAGGATCAGATCGTCGGCGGCGACAAAAGTCGCTCGACCACCGTTGAGGACAGCCGCCCCCACCGCCGTCGGCTCGACGTCGATCCCGCGCCGCTTGGCTTCAGCGACAGCAAAGTCATAAGGCGACCAAGGATCGGCGCCGGACGCAACGAGGCGAGCGTGAAGCTCGGCGGCGACTTGCCTGGCGAGCTCCACGCCATCCATGTCAGTCTGCCTCCGACATCAAGCTGGCGCGCTTCTCGGCTGGAACGCCGGCATCGATCAGCACCTGCTCGAAGGTAACCTGCTCGCCGACCGTCGGCTTATTATCGGACTTGTAGCTGCGCGCGACGAGCAGCGGGGCGGGCGCCCAAAATGACTCCAACTCCGAGACAGAGCTGCGCATCGCATCAGCCAACATCGCCAGGAAGCGCCGCGGGATACTGACGAGCGACACCCGCCGTTCGCGCAACGCAGTCACGACCTGTCGGGGCACGTCCAAAACCTGTGCGATCGTGCGCCAGTCATCAACCGTCAGCGCCGCGAAAGGATCCACCGCCGCCGGCACAGCCTTCGCATGCTGCGACCAAGCGGCATCAACCAACGCCTGATCGGCAGCAGAAAGAGGAGCGTCGTCTTCGTAAGATTGGCGGCTAAGTTCGCGGGAGAGGTCGATGAGTTCTCGAGCGTATTCGGGGTAAAGCCGCAGATAGCGCTCCAATGTCGGCCGGCCAGCCTCGCTCTCAACGGCAAACGCGTCGAGGACCGACTCCCGGGATGGACTTTCGCCGGCGGGACTCATTGCTCGTCTCCGTCGGCCATGGCCGTTCGCAGGGCGGCGAAGGCCTTATCACGGTAGGTTCGGATGGTCTTTTCGGAGCGGCCCAAGGCCTTGGCGACGGTCATGACGTCCGCCTCCTTCGAGTCGATAGGGAAGCCTTGTCTCAGCATGTGAATGATCCTGCTTTGTTCTGGTGGTAAAGCCTCAATCGCTGCATCAAGGCGCAACCGGTAAGCCGCATTGTCAAAATCCGAAGCAGCGAAAGGATCGTAAGCCCCTGCCGCAGCCTCCACCTCTGGCGACAGCTCTCCACTCTCCTCATCATATTCGAGGGGTCGAGAGCGGTTCTCGTCGCGCCAAGCCTGTTCCTGTGCATCACGCCGCAGGCTGGCGACCGCGCCGTCGAAGCGTATTTCGAAATAATCGAGCTTGTCGACGTAAGTAGTGCGATCTGTCGAAAGAAGCTCGACAAACCGACTGAACACCTTGTCGCGGACGGCCCCACGGGTCAGCGACGCGGTCTTGCCGTCGGAGCTTTCCGCGCGAGGCAGGCTGCGCAGTACCCGTTCGATCAGGATCCGGTAAAGACGTTCGAACCACGCTTCATTGTTGTCGCGACGGCTCGCACGGATGAAATAGACGAGACATTCGCTTGGGACATAGGCTGGGTCGGAGCGCTTCGTGACTGCAGCCTTGGCAATCAACTCGTCACGCGGCAAGGCCGCCAGTACGGCGATGAGCGATTCTACCTTCGGGTCGCGCTGATAAAGCTCTCCATTGAGCCGTCTTTTTCGAAGCGAGTGTACTATCATTTCACCCGCGCCGCTCGGTCCTGCAATTCCCGTCGCACCAACGGCTCCTCCCAACTGCTTCATCGTGCCGGCCTTTTCTCGCTAGCACTCTTCAGATTCAGACATGTGCTCATAAAAGTCGAAGCCACTTAGGTTCCTTCCAGTAGGACGGGCTGCATCGCCTCATGCAGCTCATGTCCACGGCGGCCAATGATTGCTGAGACAGCGTCAGCGGTTAAGGCGGCGACGGCCTCTCGGTTCAAATGACCGGCTCGAAATAGTGCAAGAATTTCCCCTCGTGTCAGCGGAAAGCCTAACGCGCTCAGCGGCAACGCTTCGGCTGGAAGGCCGAGATCAAGCCGCGTGAGCAATAGAAGGGCCGCCTCCTGATCCTCGGCCCGCTCCAGTAAAATCGCGGCTATGCGCAGCGCAGACTCCAATAGGAAGCGGGACCCATCCGCGTAGCCGCGAATGTCGCCGTGCCCTACCCTGACGAAGGCATTGGACGAATAGCGAGCCTCGATATCGTTGGTCGGTTCGCCAGCAATCCAGTCGCTCACAATAAGCGCGCGTTTGCATCGGGCATAAAATGCAACATCGCTTTCAGCGCGATGCTGCAATGCGCGGCCCACGCCATGTCCGAAGCGGCCAAGTGCTGCCTGCTGCCAGCGCGGCTCACCATTGCGGGTCTGTGGCGTGTAATCATCGTCGCGCTCCGGCAAGCATTCGACGAGCACAAGAAGGGCTTCCAGCGTAGCGTCGGCCGGATCCACGCGACGCAATAGCTCAACCAGACGCATCGCCGACTCGAGCGTTAGAGGCGACTCGCCGCAGGCTCGTCCAAGCATGGTCAGACGGAGATTGTCGCCGTCTACCTCGATCAGGCCATCGGCGATCATGCGGTCCAAAAGCCGCTCCAGCGTGGGGACCATACGATCACGCCATGTCGGATTTTGAAGGGCAGCGAGATAACCACCGTAGGTATTTGCGATCAGGTCGACGACCGCTCCACGCGGAACTTCCCTCACCTGCGTTAACAAACGGATTACCCAAGTGCCCGGCTGTTCAGGGTTGAACGACGAGCGGATGACCTCTGGTTGACCCTGCACGTATTGCCGGAAGAGTTGATTGCGCTCCATGGGAGTATCGGCGAGCAGGATAGCCTTTCCCTCAACCTCGAACCCCAAGCGACCGGCACGTCCTGCCATGTTCTTGTATTGGGCCACCGTGTATGGCTGCCGTTCCCGGCCGGGGAAATCCGTCTCAGCGATGATGACTGTAGATGCAGGCGTGTTTACGCCCGCGGCAACCGTGCTGGTCGCGACGAGCACTCTGATCTGGCCGTCCGGCCGGCGGAAGCCGCGCTCCACAGCAACACGCTCATCTCGGGTGAGATCACCGTTGTGGAATGCGATGCCGCCCGCGAGCGCACGTCGAAGGCTCTCGGACATTTGGGAAAGGTCGCCTTCGGGCAGCGCCTCGATCACGTCTTGCGCCGCCGGTAGCCCAAGTTCGGCAGAAAGATAGTTTGCGCAGCCGCTCGCCGGACCACGCGCGTTGCGGAAGACGATGACCTTCTCGCCGGCATCAACGAGATGGCGCACCAGCGGTACGATCACGTCTTGCGACGATTGATTTTGGCCACGCTGGCGGACCGCAAAGCGATCGAGAAGCTGAACGGTCTCAGGACCGTTCAGCCCCAAGCGAGTCAATGCACCAGTTCGGTCAAGCACGCCTTCCACGAGTGGGACCGGCCGATGATCAGTCTGCAGAAGGCCGCAACCGAGCCAGCGGTCGAAATGGTTGGCGTGACCGATAACCGCACTCAATGTGATGAGCTGCGGAGCAACGCCACGTTGGCGTGCGCTCACAAGGTTCGTGAGCAACAGTTCGACCACCATGCCGCGACCTGGCTCAGTAATGAACTGCGCCTCGTCGAGCACGACCAGGCCGATCTGATTAAGCATGTGCGCGGAGGCGACCGACATGCTGAGGAACTTCTCGTAGGTGAAGAACGCGATGTCGTATTTGCCGCGCAGGACGGTACCGACCTGATCCTGCCAATCGCCGGAGCAACGAGCAATGCGGAGTCCCAGGCGATCCCCGTAGAGGGCAGAGAAGTCTTCGAACTTCTCGTTCACGAGCGCCTTGTAGGGCAGCAGGAACACTGCTTTGCGGCCATCCGCGATGGCCTTGAGCGCCGCCAACTCTCCGATGAAAGTCTTTCCGGCGCTGGTCGGCGCGACGACCATGAGCGAGTTGCCGTCCAGCACCCCCTGTTCGTTGACTGCTTCAATCTGAAGTTCGTTGAGCCCCTGAGGAAAACGCTCGTGCCATGCATCGACGGCTTCTTGCGGAATACCCGCTGCCGCCAACTCGCGAATATCGCCGGTGGTCTGAAAATTGACGCGTTCCGGAAAGGCTCCGCGATAGCGGGCACCGATCTGGCCGGGAGGCAGGACGAGATCGCCTTCGGTCTGGCCGAACATGGTCGGTGATTGGATGTAGCCAAATCGCCCAGCGTTCGCTGTGACGAGGCGAGTAACGCGGTCGACAAGCTCAAGCACGCCGAGAGGGCCACCTGCCTCCAGCAAAACGTCAATGACGGCCTTGGTGAAGAGCCCGTGCCGTGATTGGGGATCCTCGAGCGCCTCTTGATCGGCGGCAGATGCGGCGAACAGGATACGTCCCTGCCCCGCCACGTCGACGAGCGGGAAAGAAACAGCATCGCGAGGGACAAGGCCGGCGTCGATCACGCGCGCCGGAGCACCGCCACTGAAGCAGCAATCCAGCAAGAGAATGACCGCACGCGCTCTGGTTTCTCGAAAACGCTCAGCCAGCTCGTCCATGCCGAGCGTCGTGTTCGGTAGATCGGCTACGCTCGTATCATGCAGAACCAAACGGTGGTCCTGCGTGCCGTGTCCGGCGAACCCGAGGATCACTACATCATCTTCGTCCGCAGCGCCAAGCGTCGCGTCGAGCACATCGCGCATCGCAACCAGCGTCGCCGCTTCACTCGTGATGAGGGGCGCGTTTAGATCGGCGATACTATCCGACAGCACCGCCCACAAAGCGGTGGCATCGCGTGCGGCTCCCGTCAGATCACCGATAAAGGGATCCGCATGCCGATCGATGCCGATGAATGCCCCCCGGATCATTGTTTTAGCCCCGCGTCACCTGAAACGACGCGACACCGGGTCGTTCAACTTTGTCCAGCGCAACAGCAGCGAACGTCTCGCGCGAGGCAACCTGCTTGTTGCCGACCTTCTCAAACCACACGCACCAGACAGCACTGCCTTCAATCGACCAATGCTCGCCGATCTGCTCTACAGTCATGATCGGCCCACCCGATTTTAACTGAACCGTATCGCCTGAGACAAACTCCATAACCTCTCCCGCCGCTCGAATCTTCTACCAATTACAGAACGTAAGTTGAGTTACTTTGTTTTGCGAGATGAGAGACGAAGCTTTTTCTGCTCATTTTCGTATGCATGTCGGGTCCCTTTGCACGCGTAGCCGCGTGAAGCTCAGCAACTGCACCACCAGGAATCACTACCCCACGAGCTCGATATTTCAGCCCCACCTGCTGTTAATTGCCGAGGCGATTCCGTTATGATGCAGGCAAGTCGCGTCCATTACCTCAACCACCATCGGAACTGAGCGCATTTCCATTATCGAATGTAAAGCGACGCTTGCCCTGGTATTCACTCAGAGAAAGAGGTCTTCCCAACGCGATGATAATAATGTGCCAATGCCGCCTCGATATGATCGTCGAGAAGTCGAGGAATTGAAAGCAATTCCCCGAGCTCCGCGAGCTTTCGATCAGGCGCTGCGTGCACTAACATCTTAAGGAACCGTGTTTCGGCGCTCTCTTCAACTTTGCCATCTGACAGCAATTCGGCTAGGTAGGTGAACACTTGGATTCTGACCTTGGAACTAGCTTGCTCAGATGCTTTTACGATTTGTCCAGGCAAGGAGTAGCCCAATCTGTATTCCTTCACCACCGGCAGCGAGTACACCACAGCTGCGTTGACCGCATCATTTCCCAGCATTTTCCCAATCGCCAATTTGCAAGCTGCAAGTGCTACGGACTCGTCATGATCCGCTCCGACAAGTGCGTCGATAAAAGCTCTATCAAGCCAGATGGGCCTTGGCTTAATCCAAAGCACGGATTCTAGGCACACTCGAAGGTCTTCGGTCCGGTGCGGATACTTCGTCGCTTTATTGAACGCTTGCCTAAGGAGATGGACCTTCTGATCACTCTCGAGATGCTTGCTAGCCAGCACGAAATTTTTGTATCCCCAGCCCGTAGTATCTCTCTCATAGAACTCCAGTAGAGTAGGGAACGCGGACGGTAGTGTTTTGTTTGCGATTGAGTCCGCACGGAAGGTTGCGGCGTCCCGGCCGGTGTTTACTCTTTCCGCGGTAGCGTAGTCTGCAAGCTTCAATGATAAATCAGCGTCACCCAACGTGCCCATGATGGCAGCGACACGTTTGCAATCAACGTAATCACCGTTTTCAGCGACTTTCAAACACAACCTTCGAATGACATTTATATACGTTGGTGCATGTTTCGAGTTCTCAGGATTTATAGCGATATCAAGCATTCTGATTGCGAAGCGCCGCTCCCGATCGATGGAGAAGTCGCCAACCTCCGCGATCTCGAGCAATCGCCGGATTCTTGATACTCCGCTCGCCTTTAAGACGGCCTCTGCGAGAAGCCTGTGGCCAGACCTGAGCTGCTCTTCACCCTCGCCGACGGCAAAAACCAGCCCCTTAAAATTCTTCTCCTCATCCAGGCGATCGAACTCCCGCCCTCGCGCGGCCATAAGGCTCCGTGGGATAGAAGCGTCACTCACACCTGCGGCGCAGAGGTCGAGATATCCTGCTAGCTTTTCAGGGGCGGCATCAGTAATTCGCTCGACCAACCTCCGCCCGAACGCCTCGCTCGTTCCATTCCCTAGCAAAGCAAGGTTCAGTACTAAAAACTGTCCCTCTTGGAGCAGCCGTTCCAACTCCTTTGGCTTGATCCTATCGAGTGAAACGTGAAGGGCCTCGGCGGCACTTTGGGCTTCGTGCTTTCGGATATGAGCCAGACCAACTGACCGGAAACCATCTTTAAATCTCTCAGGCCTGTCGACCCGCCAAGCGGTAGCTAGGACCTTCAAATTATCCTTAGGTTCGAGTGTCGCAGCAAGTTCAACAAGAGAACGGTGGTTAAAGATATCGTCCACCAGCACAACAACAGTTCGCTCATTGATTTTTTGAGCTCTCGCCAGGTCTAGAACGCTGCTCCAAGCCTGATCTATGCCTTCGGTCCCCATGAACTCCAAAGCGAGAATTTTCCCGGCACGCTGCAGGTCCCAAAGGACTCGCCGGGCGAGTGTGCTCTTTCCCGACCCGCTTGGCCCGGTCAGAAACACCTTCTGAGACGCCGGACTAAGCACAACTTCCGACAAGTCGTGGTACGAATCGCGCCTGACGTCTAAACCTGCAGATATTGCGGCCCATACCTCCGTCTGACTGGAGAAGAAATTTTCGGTGCCCGCGTCAGTTTTAAGATCGCTTATCGGCGCCAACCGTATCGCACTTTTGGCCGCTCCAGGGTGGCTCTCGGGGAGATAGGGAGATAGCCAGTCTGCAACTTGATGGGGAAAAACCGGCTCTCTGCGTGTAAGAGCATTCGTCAATGTGGAGATAGCTGTATCCAGCTTCGCCGGCAAAACACCAAATCTGATCAGGTGAGCTTCTGTCATCAGCCTGTAAGTCCGCTCTGGCAAATGCCTTGGCGCCAGATCGATGCTGAGCTTGCTGAGAGCTCTCTTCGCTGCCTCCTGATACAAACTCTGTTGTGACGGATCGCAATTGATCTGTTCACAGACTATTTCACGGCTCAGTTTCGCGATGAAAGACTTACGCAATATCTGGAAGACTTGCTGGTTGGTGATCAACCCGACCCCGATCAACTGATAGCGCAGGCCGGTCTCCACGGCTTTTAGCCCATTCATCACTGTTGCATCGAACTCATCGCGAACAAATCCGGCCAAGATCTTCTTCATTCTGGGCCAATCGAGATCGGTCTTTCTGAAGTCTTTGATCTGTACGTACGATTGCGTCCCGTCTCCGAGCATTAGATCAACATCTTGAGCCCCCTCATAACGGACAGAACAGAGCCCGCCTTCGCCGATCAGCATCTCTACCAGCTTCAAGACCGCATATGACCGCTGAAACTCAAATCCTCGTTCAGCGACATCTCCGCCTTGCCTGGAAGGCTCATTCAGATGCTCCGCACGTACGTACCAATCCATGAAGTATAGCCTGTTGTTGCAACATCATTTTGACTAGCGGCTTACAAATTGCCGCATGACCAGTTCATAAATTTTGCGCAGAAGTTTGCTAATGACTAAATAACTCCCCACGCCCGAAACCTCCCCCTCCCCGTCATCTCACGAAGCCCGAGTTCCAAAACGATCCGCCGCGCCGCCTGCGGCGTGACCTCGAGCGTTTTTGCCACCATTTTTGCCGACACCAATGGCTTTGCCATCACCAGTTCAACGAGTTCCGGCAAATTCGAGGAGGCGCGGCGCCCTTCCAGCTTCCGCTCCATCAGCGTCCGTGCCAAAACCAGCCGGTCATGCTCCTTCATGCCGATCTCGGCGACCGCCAAAAATCCGTGGGCGATGGCGAGCAGCCGGGTTTCGCGATCACGATGCCTGCGCCGATCGACCGGAATGGTTTTCAGGCCGAGATTGATGGCGGCGAGATGGATACCGGTGGTGATACCGGCTTCTCGCAGGATCGAGGCGGCAAACAGCCGACCGAGCCACGGGGCATGCTGCAGGACGGAAAGCTCGTTCCAGGCATCGAGTGCGACGATCGCCTGCAGCACCGCCGGCAAGTCTTGTGCCTGCCGCAACACGTTGCGCCATTCGTCGAGCCGGGCATCCTCGTCCCAGTCGAGATCGTAGACGAGAGGATCTCGTTCGCGGGTTTCAGCCAGAGCCCGGCCGGGCTTCTTGGCGTCCTCAATCGCTGCCTCGGTTCGGGCGAGCAGCGCGTCGATGGCGGCATAGTCAACGCCGGGCAGATTTTCCGCATCATCATCGTCCCCCTCCCCTTCCCGCTCGACCATTTTTACGGGCTCGACCATGCCGTCGTCCGCGGTGTTTTCAGAACCGTCTGATGGTCCAGGCCACGCCTGGGTCTGTCGCAAGGACCGGATACCGTCTGGAGAAAGAGCCCAGTCGGGCGCCTGCCCTGCGATGCGTCGGCGAGTGCGCAGCACATCGCGGGCGATGGTGAGTTCGTGGGTCGGGGTGCGGGTATCGCGAAGAGCGTCGTGGAGGACGAGTTCTCCGAGATGAACAAGTTCGCCGTCGATCCAGAGGGAGGCACACGCATCTGCGTATTGCGACCGTGCGAGGAAGCCGGCGCCGACCGGTGAGCGGGCAATCCGCTCGTCGAGACGGGTGAGCGCGACGCCAGCGTCGAAAGCTGGGCGCATCAGGGCTGATATGCTGGTTTCGGAAAAATCGTAAGCCATTGATATTATGGTAAACGATCTTTTAAAGGAACGCTATTCGAATATTGGAGTTCGCCACATGGTATGATTGCCGGTTGGTGTTCTAACCATCGATAAAAATCAATTATCGATGGTAGATCGACAAAGCCCCCAAATTCACTTTGTCGGCCGTCCGAATTCGGCGGATTCCCCACATTTCCGGCGATTTCGGGCGTTTTTCGCCCCAGTTCGGCGGACGGCGCGCTGCGACGCAGCGTCCCCTTCCATCCGGCCGAAGCAAGCGCCGCCACACTTTCACGACGGATTTCGGGCGTCCTTCTCTATTCCTTAGATGATCATCGAGGCTGATGCCGCCTGGAGCCTTGTTTTCCGGCATTTCCGCCACAGAACGCCGCTGGCGTGCGTTTGCTGCGCTCGATGGACGTAGATGCGCCCCGGCCCGTAAATCGCGCTGTACGGACTCTCGTTTAGCCTGTAAAACACGCTTGCAAAGGAACCATTATTCGTGCGTTCCTTATCTGAACAAACGCAGCGGAATCGTGGAAAAATCTATGGCAAAATCTGCGAAGAATATCGCGCCTGCTTTGCCCCGTCGGCTTATCGGCTATGCACGCGTTTCTACCGACGACCAGATCCACGATGCCCAGATCGACGAACTCCGGGCAGCCGGCTGTGACCGTATTCACCAGGAGCATGGTTCTGGCGCCTCTCGTGCCCGACCGGTTCTCGCCAGGGTGCTGAAGGAGCTGTCTTCCGGCGACGTCCTCGTAGTCGTGCGGCTGGACCGGCTGGCACGTTCGGTCAGTCATCTGCTCGATGTCATCGAGAACCTTGAGGAACGAGGCGTTCACTTCCGATCGCTGCGCGATCCGATCGACACTTCGACGCCACAGGGCATGTTCTCACTTCAGGTCCTTGGTGCTGTCGCCCAGCTTGAGCGAGCGCTGATAGCCGAGCGGACGAAGTCGGGGATGAGGGCGGCCAAGGCACGTGGCCGCCTAGCAGGCAATCCGGGTCTTCGCGAGCGACGACCAGAAGCGATCCGTGCTGCCGCAGCCGCCAAAAACCGGGTCTACCTCGACGAACTAATCACGTCCGCCCAAACCTGGCTTCCGACGGTAAAGCAGCTTCGGCCGCAGCATAGCTGGGACAACGTTGTACGGATCCTCAATCGGAAGGGCCACGACTGGACCGTCGAGCGTCTGCGCCGCGCCGTCCATCGCTTGGTGAGAGAGAAGCTCGCGGACTCCGAATTGTTGGCCCGTTCTCCCCGCAGACCAGTAGACGATCGCCATATGAAGCTTGTGGCGGCGATTGCAATCGCAGATCCATCTTTGACGCTGCGGGATATCGCAGGTCAGTTGGACCAGATGGGAGAGCGCCCGGTTCGCGGCGGCCGGAAATGGCAGCCCTCATCCGTCAAGGCTCTCATGGATGAGGCGTTTCGGTTTGGGCTTCTGAGGCACTGAGCAGCTCACGTACTAACCGCGAGATCGCTTTTGAGCGGTTCCGCGGCGCATCGTCGAGAGGACCCGCGGAACTTCATCCTGAGATTGGTGAAGGACGATATGCGCGTTGCATCGTGACGATGACCCCGAACGTGACGATCGCGAGTGCACCAAGCATTGCTGCGACCGTGAGCGATAGGAAAATGCCGATGTTCGCCATCGCAAATGCCATGACGAAGGGCGCCAAGGCCGAGAGGACTAGCTTGGAGGCCATCGTCTTCCCCTGCAGCTTGCCATAGCCGTCACTGCCGAACAGGTAGAGAGGCAGCGTGCCGGCAACGATGCTCAGCAGGCCATTGCCCATCCCGAAGACAACCGCGAAGACCATCGAGCCCGAGATAGAGGGCGCCGTGAACTGCAGGATCAATACGCCGCCGGGGATGAGGACTGCCGCAACGATCGCCAATTGCAGTGCCGGCAGGTTCTTGCCGAACACCATGTTGATCAGACGGCTCGCAACTTGGGACGGACCGAAGAGCGTTCCGATCAATGCTGCGGAGGTGCCCAGGCCGAGACCGGACAGCAGCGGCACCATATGCACCAGCACAGCAGAGCTGGAGAGCGATAGCAGCGAAAACGCCGTGACCATCAACGCGAACCCGAGGCTACGTTGTTCAGGTGGCAGTATGCCTTCGACTCGCTGCGGCACCAATTTGGTCGCCGACCGACGCGCGGTAGCGTCGTGCGAAAGCCAGCCGTGCAGCGGCAGGCATATGGCCAGGTTCAGGCCGGCGAAAATCAGATAGACAGTCTGCCAGCTAAACTGCGCGTGCAGCGCCGTAGTGATCGGCCAGAAGATCGTCGAGGCAAAACCTGCGATGAGAGTCAGATAGGTTATGCTGCGCGACGCCGCGGCCGGCTGCAGTTGCACCAGCAGCGCAAACGCAGCGCCATACTGCACCAGGTTGGCAGCGGTCTCGATGGCAATGAGGGCCAGGACATAGCTTACCTTGCCCGGTGCAAAGGCACAGGCGATCAGCGCCAGTGCCGCCACAGCCGACCCAACGGTCATCACCCTACCCGCTCCAATCCGGTCAATCAGGCTGCCCAGCCATGGCGCCGTGATGCCGCCGATGAGCAAGGCAGCCGAAAGCGCGCCGAAGACCCATTCGGTGGACCACGCCAGGTCCTTGGCCATATCAGGCGCGAGAATGCTGAAGCTGTAATAGAGGGTGCCGTAGCCGATGATCTGGGTCAGACCAAGGATCAGGACGGCGGCGATCGGGGTGCGAGTGGTCATATGGATTTCAAGCTCACGCGCTGTTCCAGCTTTTCCGCTTCTTCCTTTCTCTCGCTGTAGCGATCGGTGAGGTAAGCAGACGCATCGCGGGTCAGGAGCGTGAACTTGACGAGTTCCTCGCAGACGTCGACGACGCGATCATAATAGGACGAGGGCTTCATGCGGCCGTCAGTGTCGAATTCCTGGAAAGCCTTTGCGACCGACGACTGGTTCGGGATGGTGACCATCCGCATCCAGCGGCCGAGCACACGAAGCTGGTTGACGGCGTTGAACGACTGCGAGCCGCCAGAAACCTGCATCACCGCCAGTGTCTTACCCTGCGTCGGCCGCACAGAACCGACCGAAAGCGGGATCCAGTCGATCTGCGCCTTCATGATGCCGGTCATGGAGCCGTGGCGTTCCGGACTGACCCAGACCTGGCCTTCCGACCAGGCTGACAGCTCACGCAGCTCCTGCACCTTTGGATGGCTCACCGGCTCCGCATCGGGAAGCGGCAGGCCTTCGGGATTGAAGATCCGGACCTCGCAGCCGAAGTGTTCAAGTAGGCGCGCGGATTCCTGGGCAAGGAGCCGGCTGTACGAGACCGGGCGCAACGAGCCGTAGAGGATCAGGATCCGAGGCTTGTGGGCCGAGGACGGCGGACGCAGCGCGCCCAAGTCCGGCTGGCGCAGGTGCGCTAACTCCGCGGCAGGAAAATCAGCCAATGCGCTTGCCCTCCGCATCAAGGACCTGTTCGCCGTCTTCCTTGGTGAAGGCGCCCTTATGGGTGTCCGGCAAGATGTCGAGGACGGCTTCAGACGGCCGCGACAGGCGCGTGCCGAGTGGTGTCACCACAAACGGGCGGTTGATCAGGATCGGATCCTTGAGCATGGCGTCGAGCAGCTGATCATCCGTGAGATCCGGGTTGTCGAGACCGAGTTCAGCGTAGGGCGTGCCCTTTTCGCGGATGGCCTGGCGCACGGTGAGCCCTGCATCGGCGATCATCTGCACCAGCTGCTCGCGGCTTGGTGGATCCTTCAGGTACTCGATTACCGTCGGCTCAATGCCGGCGTTGCGGATCATTTCAAGTGTGTTGCGCGACGTTCCGCAGGCGGGGTTGTGATAGATTGTGACGTCCATGTTGTCAGGCGCTTTCGATGGTGGAAACGGAGGAGCGGACGGCGGCGCCGCGCTCGTACCAGCCCTTGCTGCGGTTGACGATCCAAACCACTGACAGCATGACCGGCACTTCGATCAGCACGCCCACGACGGTCGCCAGGGCCGCTCCGGAATTGAAGCCGAACAGGCTGATGGCCGCTGCCACCGCCAGCTCAAAGAAGTTGGATGCACCGATGAGGGCCGAGGGGCCGGCGACGCAGTGTTGCTCCCCACTCATGCGATTGAGAAGGTAGGCCAGGCCGGAGTTGAAATAGACCTGGATCAGGATCGGCACGGCGAGTAGCGCGATCACGCTCGGCTGCGCCAGGATCTGTTCGCCCTGAAAGCCGAACAGCAGCACCAGGGTGGCGAGCAGCGCCAGCAAAGACACTGGCTGGAGCTTGGCGCCGAGGCGGGTGATATCGGTCGTCCGGCGCAGCAGCTGGGCCGCGATCACCGGCAGGACGATGTAGAGCACGACCGACAGGATCAGGGTGTCCCAAGGTACGGTGATGGCCGAGAGGCCGAGCAGCAGGCCGACGATCGGCGCGAAGGCCACCACCATGATGAGGTCGTTCAGCGCGACCTGACTCAGCGTGAAATGTGGCTCGCCTTTGGCCAGGTTCGACCAGACGAACACCATGGCGGTGCAGGGCGCGGCGGCCAAAATGATCAGGCCGGCGATGTAGAACTCAATCTGGCCGGCCGGCAGGTAGGGCCGGAACAGATAGCCGATGAACAGCCAGCCAAGCAGCGCCATCGAAAAAGGTTTTACTGCCCAATTGATAAACAGGGTCACGCCGATCCCGCGCCAGTGGCGGCCGACCTGCCCGAGGGACGCGAAATCGATCTTGAGCAGCATCGGGATAATCATCAGCCAGATCAGCACTGCCACCGGCAGGTTGACCTTGGCGACTTCGGCTGCGCCGATCGCCTGGAATACGCCGGGCATGAGGTGGCCGAGGGCAATCCCGACGATGATGCAGGCGAACACCCACACAGTCAGATAGCGTTCAAATGTAGACATGGCTTATTCCGGAAGGTGCGCGACCATAAGAGCGGCCGAGGCGGGGCATAGGCTGGCGGCTTGGCGCGTGTGCAGAATGGCGGGCGGGGCAGCCGCACGATCGATCGGGGTAAATCCTAGGTTCTGGAAAAACGGAGCGGCCGTATCGGTCAGCAGATAGACCGCACTTGCGCCGTCGCGGTGCGCCTGGTCGAGGAGCTTCCGTGCGATGGCCCGACCGACGCCCCGGTCGCGCTGGTCAGCCACCACGACGAGGGATCTCAGCAGCGCGCAGTCACCATACAGCTCCAGTCCCCCGAAACCAACCAGCCGGCCTTGATGCTCCGCCTGGTAGAACGCCCTCCCCGCCTCCGTGAGGTCATCCGTGGGAAGATGGGCGGCCTCAAGGGCCGACTGCAGGGCTGCGTCCGCGCCAGGGACCGGTTTAAGGGAAATGTCGCTCATGCCCCAACTCCAACCGCTGGCGCACAACACGCGGCGACCTCTGTCGCTGGCGCGCAGATCTCTGGATGACCCGCACAGCAGTCTTCCAAGAGGAAGCGGACAAGGGCGCCGAGACCGTCATAGTTGGCGGTGTAGATGATCGAGCGGGATTCTCGTTGCTGATTGATGAGCCCGGCGCGCTCCAGCTCCTTGAGATGGAAGGAGACGTTCGACGGCGATACTTCCGCCTTATCGGCGATGGCTCCCGCAGCCATGCCGTCGGGTCCTGCGACCACCAGCATGCGCACGATGTGCAGGCGGGTCTCCTGCGACAGGGCCGCGAATGACATGAGGGCTTGACGTTCTTCCATATTTCTACAATCCTTGAACTATTGAAACAGGAGTAGCCGAAATGAACGCCTTCGACAAGCCCCTTCTTGAAACCGACATCAGCCTGGGTCGCCTGCTCGACACCATTGATGGCGTGCGAGATCTCCCCCTGATCTTTTCCTATGACGGCCACCCGGTGAAACCGGGCTACCATGTAACCGAAGTCAAGGCCGGCCAGTTTGCAGCACTCGACTGTGGCGCCGAGCACGAAGAATGGTCCGAAATCTTCGTACAGCTGTGGGACATACACGAAGACGACCGCTCGCATATGCCGGCCGGAAAATTCGCCGCCATCATCCGCAAGGTATCGGAGCATCTGCGGCTCGATGGATCGGCCAAGCTGACCTTCGAAGTCAGTGACGGCGTCCGGCCGATGCAGCTTTACTGTGCGGCGACCCCTGCCCTGCACAGCGGTGCGGTACATGTAGACCTGGTACCGCGGCCAGCGAGCTGTAAGCCGCGCGATCGGTGGCTCGCCGAAGAAAATCAGAAGGCCTCGGCGTGCTGTGGCCCAACACAACAGACGGGCTCGTGCTGCTCCTGAGTCCGCCCAATTTGGGTGAGTCCGGCGAATTGGGAGAATGCCTTGTTCTTTTGAATCAGCGAGTTAGAATCCGCTCGATTTGGACAGCCGACAACCGAAAATCGTAGCAAATCCGGGTCCTGACGGCCGCCAGAACCCGCATTCTTTTGGAGCGCCCGTGCCAAAAACCTCGCTGACCGCCGTCGAGCGCCGCGCCGAAGAACTCGACACCATCGCATCGGTGTTGCCGCTGGAACGCCGCGACGAACTCGCCGAACTGTTGACCGATGAAGACGTCGAGACGCTGCGTCACCTCGTCAACCAGGGCATGGGCGACAATACGCTGCGCGCACTGACATCCGATCTCACTTATCTCGAGGCCTGGGGGCTGGCTTCAACCGGACAATCGCTACCATGGCCAGCACCTGAAGCCCTATTGCTCAAATTCGTCGCCCATCATCTGTGGGATCCGGAAAAGCGCGCAGGCGACCCAAACCACGGCATGCCCGCCGGTGTCGACGAGAATCTCAGGCGCCAGGGTTTTCTGAAATCCATCGGTCCGCACGCGCCTGATACGGTGCGCCGCAGGCTGGCTAGTTGGTCGACACTCACCAAATGGCGCGGTCTTGATGGCGCTTTCGCCTCCCCTGCCCTCAAACAGGCGATCCGGTTGGCAGTTCGTGCTGTTCCCCGAAAGCGCCGTCGAAAAAGCGCAAAAGCGGTCACAGGGGACATCCTGCAAATGCTGCTAGCCACGTGCGCAAGTGACAGCCTGCGCGACGTTCGCGATCGGGCGATACTGATGGTCGCCTTTGCCTCGGGTGGTCGCCGACGCAGCGAGATTGCCTCATTGCACGTCGAGCAACTGACTGTCGAGGCTCCGATCGAAGTGCCCGACAGCCCTCCCCTCCCCTCTCTCGCCATCCATCTCGGCCGGACGAAAACAACCACCGGCGAACAAGATGAGATCGTCTACCTGACGGGCCAGCCGGTGGAGGCGCTTAGTGCCTGGATGGCAGTCGCAGGCATTGAAAAAGGCAGCGTGTTTCGGGGGATTGGCAGGTGGAATGCTATTTCGAAGCGGGCGCTGGACCCGCAGTCGATCAATGCCATTCTCAAGCACCGAGCCAAAATGGCAGGGTTGGAACCAAGGGAGTTTTCGGCGCACGGGTTGCGGTCAGGGTATCTGACGGAAGCCGCCAATCGCGGCATCCCTCTCCCCGAAGCAATGGAACAGTCGCGCCATCGATCGGTGCAGCAGGCTTCGAGCTATTATAACAATGCTACGCGGAGAAGCGGTCGGGCAACCAGACTCCTAACATAATTGATTTTCCTCCTTCCAATCACGGAACACAACTCCATGAACGCATGGCTGATTAAACGAAGAATTGAAGCCGAACTCCGACGCATATTCAACGAAAGCCCTGCGGGGCGCTGTTGGGACGTCGTCAGGTCGGTAAAACGACATCGGCAAGAAATATTGGCGAAAGCCGGCCCTCGACTTATCTCGATCTGGAGTCGGAGGCGGATCGGGCCAAACTGGCGGAACCAGAACTCTATCTTGCAAGGCATTATAACAAGCTGGTCATCCGTGACGAAGTTCATCGTCTGCCAAACGCATTCCAAATTCTGCGGTGTTTGATCCATCGCAATCGCCCTGCTGGACGGCGCACTGGCGAGTTTCTGCTGCTTGGCTACGCTTCGATCGACCTCAAACAATCCGGGGAAGCATTGGCTTGCCGCATTGCCTATCTTGGAATGCAACCCGTCGACGGGGTAGAAGTGCCGGACCACACGCTCGACAGGCTTTGGTCACGTCGAGATTTACCGTAACCGGTGTTCTGCCCCCACGTTGCCTACACTCGCCTGATCTGTGATCGACGTTCCATGGACGAGGGACAAGGAGTTTCTCCATGGAGACTACACTGCAGGTTCTCACGACGCGGCGCGGGCGACGTGAGGCTCATCGCCAGTGGCCGGCTGAGGATCAGGACCCACTTGCGGGCGTGAAGACCTCCAACATCCTATTCGCAAGCGACGGAAACGGAAGAATTCAACAACACTGAAGCCCGTTCTGCGGCCATCGCGCAGCTCGATCTTCTGGGTGGTGCTTTGACGCGCTTTACTAGGCCGTGGACTCATTATGGCGAAGAGTAAGACGAATACACGCCAGCTTGGTCATGGCGAGAAAGTTCATGCCTAGCTTGTCATAGCGCGTCGCAATCCGTCGGTAACATTTCAGTTTGCTGAAGAAGCGCTCGATGAGGTTCCTCTTTTTGTACAGCCAAGGGCTGAAGACGAGCGATATGTTCGGGTTGGATTTGGGCGGAATGTTTGCCCAAGACCGCTTTGTTTTCACCTTTCCGCGGAGCCAATCGGCGTCGTAAGCTTTGTCTGCCAGAAGCATGGCACCTACGGGGAGACTGTCGAGTAATTCGTCCGCCGCGGTCAGATCATGGGCATTACCAGGTGTGATGGTGATCTTGATCGGCAGCCCGTTTCCATCAGTCACGGCATGGATTTTGGTGGTAAGTACACCACGACTTCGGCCAAGGCAGCGATCGTGATGGTCACCCTGAGCGTTGCCGCTAAATGATGCACGCGAACCGAGGTGCCATCGATCATCGTGACGCCGTCATCAGACGGGCGCGTGATTGCCTCCATCAGCCTGTCCCAGATCCCAGCAATGGTCCAACGCCTGAATCCATTAAAGCACGTTGTGTACGGGCCATATCTTTCTGGTAAATCACGCCATCGGGCACCTGATCGTAGAACCCAGAAAATGCCGTTGAGCACCCGTCGGTCATCGACGCGAGGCACGCCTCGCGGCTTGTTAGGCAGGAGTGGCGGAATCATGCGCCATTCAAAGTTGGTCAGATCATAACGGCTCATCCCTGAATCTGAATCAGGTGATACGACTACAGGAACGGCACGAAACTGAAGTGGGAGAGCCGATCTAGTCCATCAACTTGGGAAAAAAGACCAATCCTCGGCCATGAATTCGAGCGCTTCATCGCGGAAATAATATAGAAAATGCCGAGTACTGGCGGTGTCTGCTCCGATCTTTTCCCAAGACACGGCATCGCGGTCGGGGTCAGGACCGATCAACTCATAGAACTCGCCCCAACGAGGAGCAACACCGCTGTAGCGGCCATGGCCGTCTGTCTTATACCATTCATGATCGTTGGTGCTGTCCCAGCGCCAGCGGCTCCAACCTGCAAATCTCAAAGTGCCCCACGTCTCTTCAAATTTCGAACTGCGCTTCGAAAACAGGGCCAAAGCCCTGCGAATACCCGTCGGCTTTTTGTCGTCCACGACCCTGTACGAGCGGAAGCGGACGTTGGCGGAGGAGGCCTCAACTGAAACCTGCGGCTCTGGGGCATTTGGATCGGCCACCCAACCCTGGCCGAGTTGCAATTTGACAAACTTTAACATGCATTACGATTAGCCAACTTGCACAGCCTACACCACTCAATTTATGAGTGCACGGCCTAAATACGGGGATGCTTGTTGCCGATGCAACGAGCCCCGCCCCTCTCCTCCTCCGCAAAAAGCGGCTTTGCTATATCGCGAGTTCCGGCGCTTGCCTTGAAATTTGAATTAGCTCTGATCTTGTCCGGGAATAGGTCCGAGTAGCAACGTTGAAAGCAACCGGCCCTTCCCTGGTGGACCGTCCGCAACCTCCAGAGCCAGCACTCTAGTGTAAAGCGCAGTGCCGAAGTCCCGCGCGGTCACGAACCAGTTCAACCCGGATGGTGGAAACCTTGTCAGCTGACAAGGTTTACGACGTTAGTTGTGTCCGTGGTGCACCGTCAGAGAACCGAGCGGCTTCAAATTTTTTTGGTTTTCCTCAGTAGAATGCGCTGCCAGCTGACAAGGTTTCGCAGTGGCAGTCTGCTCCAGGCTTGTCGAAGTACCACTTTTTCACGGACCGGTGCACCTCGGATTAGGTTTGAACCTTGTCAGCTGACAAGGTTCTGCGGCGCTAGTCAGGTCCCGGGTACACCATCAGAAAACCGAGCGACCGCGAATATTGCATTACTTCGGTGGCAAAAACCTTGTCAGCTGACAAGGTTTTCGTGTCCGACCTAAGAGGAAATAACCCGGACTATCCTAACGGGGTGCGTCGGGGCCAACTTCAACAGGCTTGCCGTGAATGGGGTCGCTGGCGCGGTTTCCTAGATCCCACAGGCGTCGAGCAAAGAATCACAGCAGTAGCGCCTCGGGCGCCGGCAGGGCAGGGAATGCCTATAATAGCGAGGGCGGTTGGTGTGATCGCTTTGATATACAAAAGATCAGACCGGATCAGCGTGCAGATTATGGAAGAAGGACTTGTGAGGTGGCGTCGCTAGTTCTCCAACAAGATGTTTGCCTTCATGGAAAAAGCGGCATTGGCCAATGGCAATATCATGTTGGAGAAGCTGCGTGGCAGGGTAGGGGACCCGTTGCGCAAACCGATTGAAGCTGTTGGAGCGGCGGAAGCGCGGAACTTGATCCGGTCCCCGCGGAAAGATGAATAGACGCCCGAAAGCCGGCGGCGTGTTGTCTTTTATTTGATCTTCCGGACCCTGACACACTCTACGCAGCTTTACTGGCCCGAAATGAACGTTTCGGTGGTCAAGTCTTCGTGTGTGTCGCTTCACCCGGCGTTTTTCGTCGTCTGACCTGACCTGCGCGAAAACTGCACGTTCAACCCCACCATCGGCGAATACCGCCCTTGCAAGCGTTGCCATCCTCTTCAGGCAGCTGCACTTGCTGATCCGACGATTGCTGCCCTCCTGCATGCTCTCGACATGCGGCCTGACCTTCGTTGGTCTGAAAACCATGTCATCAAACGCGGTTATGGCCCCTCAACCGTGGCGGAGCTTCGGACGTCAATTCGGAATGACGTTCCTTGAAATGGCGCGTCAACGGCGGCTCCGCCAAGGATTCGAGACGCTGGCCGTTGGCGGGAAACTTGTTTCGGCTCAACACGAGGCCAGCTTTGAATCTGCCAGCGCGTTTCGCGCCGCTTTCGCGCGTCTACTCGGCCAATCTCCATCGGAGTTGCAATCGGACAAGCTGCTACGGGCAACATGGATACCAACGCCGCTCGGCGACATGATCGCCGTGAGTAGTCAAAGCCATCTTCGACTTTTTTTCGAATTCGTGGCTCGAAAAGGTCTGATGCAGAGCTCAAAAAGCTCCAGCAGGTGTCCAAAGAGGGTATCGGTATCGGCAGCATGCCCCTCTCGGAGCAGGCCACGTCAGAACTCACTGAGTATTTTGCGGCGCGTTGCGACAGGTTTTCAACACCACTTGCGATGTCCGCCAGCCCCTTCACTCAACGCGTGTGGGACGTATTGCGCGAATTACCAGCTGTGGAACCCGAACCTATTCCGAAATTGCACGTCAGATTGGTCGCCCTACCGCAATTCGCGCGATTCCATGTCACAGGGTTATCGGAGCAGGCGGATCTTTGACGGGGTATGGCGGAGGCCTCTGGCGCAAGCAGCGGCTGATCGAACGACATCCCAAATCGAAAATGCCCAGCATTGTCGAAGCTTACATAAAGCGTCGAACCCGCTGTTTCTCTACAATGTCTGGAATGCCGGAAGTGCCATTGCCGTGGCGCGCGCTGGTTCAAAAGCTGTTGCGACCAGCAGCTGGTCCGTTGCTGCTGCCCAAGGTGAAGCAGATGGCCAACAGCTTCCCTTTGAGGAGATGCCTGCAGTTGTCATGAGAATCGCAAAACCGATGAAGCTACCAGTCACCGTCGATTTTGAGGGTGGTTATGCTGCCGATCCTGAAACTGTCGGCCAGAATGTACGAAGGCTACTAGAACTCGGCATTGTCGGCTTCAATTTTGAGGACCAGATCGTGATGGCCTCGGCCTCTATGGTGTTCAGGATCAGGCTGCTCGGATACCCGCGGCTCGCCATTCAGCCGATTCTACCGCTGTTCCAGCCTTCATCAATACCCGGACAGGCGTCTTCCTAAAAACCGATCAGGGAACCGCACACGCTGATTTAGTCGAGGAGGCGCTTGTCCGCGAGAAAGCATATGCAGCGGCCGGCGTTGACTGCTTTCTCGTTCCTGGATTGACAGATGATGCGTTGATCCACCGAGTCTGTGACGTGGCAACAATGCCTGTTGATGTGATGACAACTAGCAGCCAGGACGTCCATAGATTAAGAGAGTTCGGCGTGGCCCGCATCAGTTTAGGACCGGCACGATATATCGCTCTCATCTCTGCCGTTGAAGAAGAAGCGAACGCTCTTCTGTAACTTGGAAGGATGTTCCTGAAATTAGATTATCCCCTTGGCCGTTTAGTGCTCAGCAGCCACTGAGTCCATCTGCACCTCATGGACCTGCGACCCTCGAGATCCGAGGTCGAACGGCGGTCTGGTTGAAACCAGCGTGAAATGCGTTTTGGTGGCCGTCTACGGCGAAATTGCTTAGCGTATGGCGTCCGGGGGAGGGTACGTGTTGGTCTCCACGCGGGACGGCGCTGCATGATGGACGAAAACACAGGCCGCCAAATCACAAACACCGGATAGCAAAATGGCAGATGCCATCTTGATGGCTATGTTGTTTCAAGTTAAATTTGATCCAGAGGAAGGAGCACTTAATGGTTACCCCGCAACTATCTGTCCGCAGTTCCAAAGCGCGCGACCTTGCCCATAAGCTCGCTCGCCGAGAAAATCGCACGATTGCCGAAATCGTCGAGCGCGCGCTCGAATCCTATGAGGCTCGAGAGGCGGGACGTGAACCCGCTGCGAAATTCTATAGCCGTCTTTCATCCCAGTCGGGTACGGATATCGATTTCGACAGTATCATCAATGAAAACAGACGCGCTCACAAAGGCGTAGAGCTTTGATTTTTCTGGACACGAATGTGATGTCTGAGACTTTTAAGAAAGCGCCCGATTCTGCGGTCATAGCATGGCTGGTTCGCCACGATGCCGAATTGGCATTGCCCACGGTTGCAGTTGCTGAGATCGCTTTTGGTATTCGAAAGATCAGGCCGGATCAGCGAGCAGATCGCTTGGAAGAGGGACTTGTGAGCTGGCGTCGCCGGTTCTCGGACAAGATGTTTGCCTTCACGGAAGAAGCAGCATTGGCCTATGGCGATATCATGGGAGACGCTGCGCGGCAGGGGAGGAGGATGTCGGCTCCGGACGGCATGATCGCGGCGATAGCGCGGATCAATGGTGGCCGGTTGGCGACCAGAAACCTCAAAGATTTCGAAACAACAGGACTTGAATTGATCTCGCCTTGGCAATTCTAACAGTGATAGCGGATCCTACAACAATCGGGCCGCACGCCCGCTTCGCTTTGTCGCGTTGTTGCAGTAGCTGGACGCCTGTTGCACTGATCGATGGCGCGACTGTATCCATTACCTCAGGCAGCGGAATGCCGCGATCGGCGGCCTCCGTCAAATATCCTGACCGCAAACCGTGCGCAGAAAACTCCCCGGGATCCAACCCGCCATTTCCACTCGATGTTTAAGGATCGCGTTGATCGACTGCGGATCGAGCGCCCGGCGCGAGACCGCTCCCCACCTTCCGATGCCCCGAAACACGCTTCCCATGTCGATCCTGGCGGCCGTCAGCCCGGCATTCCATGCCTCGACATGCCGGCCTGTGAGATAGACGACTTCGTCGTCCTCTCCGGTCGTCGTTTTGCTCCGCCCAAGATGAGTTGCCAAAGAGGGTAGGGGAGGGCTGTCAGGCACCTCGATCGGTGTTTCCTCAGTCAGTTGCTCCAGGCGGAGGCCTGCGATCTCGCTGCGCCGGCGACAACCTGACGCAAAGGCGACCCCCGATGTCACGCAAGCTGTCACTTGCGCACGTGGCGAGCAGCATTTGCAGGATGTCCCGCGTGACCGCTTTGCGCTTTCTCGACGACGCTTTCGTGGAAAGGCGCGGACCGCGAGCCGGATCGCCTGTTTGAGGGCAGGGGAGGAGAAGGCTCCGGATAAGCCGCGCCATTGGGTCATGGTCGACCAATCCGCGAGCCAACGCCGCCCCGTATCGGGGCACGGTAACCTGCGCTCCGCCTAGAATCCACGGTCCGTTTGGCTTCAGCTTGCCTGGACGAATAATATTTGTTCCCACCCGCACTTATGTTGCCCCAACATTACCCAGTGGCTTTGACGTTGTGGCCCCCGGCACGCAGCAGAGCCATAAGGACCGGACCAAGTGAAAATTCGCCTCGCTTAGCCTTGCTTGTCAAATCTCTGAGATATCCGCCCGGTGAATTAATGTGACCACCGCGCTCCAAAATGCAGGCAATCGTCACCGCCGCGTTCTCTGGGCCCATTGCCTCGCAGGCTTCCTGATATGCAGACGGGCTGACCCCAAGCATGGATCTGACGACCACTGCGGCTGTCATGAGTTCACGCCAGTTCCGAATTTGACCATCGGGCCCATAGTTTGAAATTTCGGGGCAGGCCCGCAGCACAAGTCCGATTGGAAAAGCCTTGATCGGCACATGCTGCGGCTGCCTGTCCTCACTCGGCTTTGCTCCCTGCTCTTTTCCAGAGCTAGGTTCAAGTTCATTAGGAGGGTTGGTATTTGAATTCTGTATGTGACGCTCAATATGAGCATCATTGGCGTTCATTTTTGATGAAAAGTCTCCGAAATTCAGGAGCTTGACGATATCCTCGCGTAGACTACTCATCCTGAGACCAAGATCGCCGAGTTCAGCCAGGGTGGGATTGCGCGGAATTTCTCCCACGATCGCGATATAGCGCTCCTCTATTCCGTCCCAATCGCCTGCTGCCCCTTCTTCAACAGCTGCACTGATCAGCTTGCGGATATCCCGCCGGCAGATCGTCAGATTTTCCTTTGCCTGTCTAAATGCGATCCGATCGGCAGCAACCTGCTGTGCGAGGCACGCAAGCTCCTCAGCTCGCATAAGAAGAGGTGATATGTCGAATCCGTACGCATGCTCGATCGAGCCATCGTCGCCTTTTCTCGCGTAGCGTTTCCCGTTGGCGCTATCCTTGCGGATAATCAAGCCGGCATCAACGAGGGCCGCAAGATGCCGGCGCAAGGTCGCGCCTGCAATGCCATGGGCACGAATTGACAGCTGAATGTTCGAGGGAAAGACGACGAGCTGCGCGTCTTGGCGCAGTTCGTTCTCCGGATAGAAGCTCAAAAGCGCATCGAGAACCGCGAGGCTGCGATCCTGCAGACCAAGCACCTCTCGAGCTTCAGATGCGTCGCGAAAAACCTTCCACTTGTTTGCCGATTTACCTTCCTCGATCCTGCTCGTGGCAATTTGCCGCCTCACAAGCGCAAGGGTAACCTGTCGCCGCCCAAAGGGCGTCGTTACTTGTCCACCTTCCATGTCCTCGCCTCTCAAAAGGCAAAAGAAAAACGCTCACCAAAACGGTGCCAAAGACTCTTGACTAGGATTCATGGAAATGCGATTCTCAAGCTCTCACACAACGAGAAGGGCTTCCATGACGGCAACGTTTCGGGGGCCTTTTTCTTTTGCGCGCTTTCCTTCCTGAATTCGTGTCGAAATCCGCTTGCGGCTTCGATCAGTTCTTAGACTTCTCACGACTGAAGCGCTCAGCCAGCGTCGGCAACTCCGATTCGATAAAGCTCAGGAATTCCTTCGCTGACGCTGTGTGCGCTGAAATACGAACCTCGTTCGCGGTACGAACAAGCCTGCCCAGTTGCTCGCCTGCGGGTCCAGCAATGGACTTTCCAGTGTCCTTCTGGGGGGCCTCAGGTTTGAGAGCATTGAATGCTGCAAGAAACTTCTGGTCCGATCCCAGGCGCTTTTCGGCGCTGCCGGATAAAACATTCCTCAATGCATCGTGGAGATCCGGCCTTTCGGAATAGTTCTTTGCAAAGTCGGCCCACCTCGGGCGACCGACCTTGCCCGCCCGCCCGATTGCTTCGATGATTTCGGTCGGGACGACACGGTAGACGGACCGCATGCGAGCGAGCTCGGGGTCATCGATAGACAGCGCAGCCTTGATATCCCGAGGCTTTACACCAGCATCATCCATGCGGCGGGCGAAGAGGGCGCGCTCGATCCAGGTCAGATCCTGGCGATCAGCATTTTCAATACCCTGTGCGATAGCAAGTTCGACGTCGGAAATCTCGACCTCGATCGCCTTGACCGGAATTCCAAGGTCTCTGGCTGCCTGGAGCCGGCGGTGGCCGTAGATCACCTGATAGCGGTCAGGAGACGAAGGTGATTTGCGGACCTGTATGGGAACCTTCTGGCCTTCGGACCGTATCGAGTTCCGGAACGCCTCGAAATCGGCCGCATCATCGTCAGGAAGACGATCAGGAAAGGGCGAGGGGTCGATACTTAAGGGATCGAGTTCGCGGATCGTGCCTCCGCCGGCTTCGACCAGAGCCTTCAGGCGGTCGCGTTCAGATTTGATGTCGTCGATCGCCCGATGCGCCGCACCGATCACGCCTGCGCCCACTCGCGCAGTTGGCACGGGCTGGGGAGCGGGGGTCGGGTTCTCGGTCGAGAGCCGGTTTTCCAACTCGGCAGAAAGCAAACCGAAGTTTGCCACAATCGATTTGCGCGACTTGCTCGTCATGTACGCCCCCAACTTGTGTTGATGAGTTTCACGATCGCTTCGTTCACGGCGTCAACCGCCTCGCGAGCACGTTTATGCGTGTCACGACCGATTTGGCCCATTTCGAGTTCATAGATGGAGCGCTTCGCAAGCCCCGCTGCTTCCACAGCCGTGCTCTCGATCAAGGTCGGCAGGAGGACATCCGTGCCAAACAGATGACGCATCATCGCGACTACCTGCGACTGCGGCGCGTCGTTCGGATCGTGGCGGGTAACCAGATAGCGAATGAAATCCTGATCGAGTTGTGCGCCGCTTTCGTTCAGCACGCTGATCAGGTCTCCCATCATCAACAGGAACTGGCTCATCGAAGCCACGTCAAGCATTGCCGGATGGACGGTGATGATCATGCTGGTGGCGGCGTAGATCGCGCTGAGGGTGAGGAACCCAAGGGAAGGAGGGGTATCGAGAATCACGACGTCGTAGTCCTGATCCACCTCGGCCAATGCCAGTTTCAAGCGCTCGAAGAAAATTGCCCCTGAGCCGGATTTCTGCGCCAGAACCCTGGGCGTCTCGTGCTCATATTCCATGACCTCGAGGTTGCCCGGTATCAGGTCGATGCCGTCGAAATATGTTTTGCGAATGATGTCGCGGATCGGCCGACGCTCTGCATCGTCATAGCGCAACGCCGCATAGATCGTCTCATTGGCGCCTACGTCAAATTCAGGCTGGGCGCCGAAGAGAGCGGAGAGTGACGCCTGCGGATCGAGGTCCAGTGCAAGGACACGATAGCCCTGCAAGGCGAGATAGTGCGCAAGGTGGACGCAGGTCGTGGTCTTGGCACTGCCGCCCTTGAAGTTGGCGATTGCCACCACCTGAAGGTGTTCACCCTCGCGGCGCCGGGGCAAGAATCTCAATGCATCTGCAGGCTTCTGGCTTGCGAAAAGCTCCCGCAATTCGTTGATCTGGGCCAGGGTGTAGACGCGATGATTGTTTTCCAGCCGCCCGGGAATCGGACCACGCCCCTCACTCGAGAGAAGTTTCAGGGTGGAATCAGGAATTGACGTCAGTTTGGATACTTCGTTGGTCAGGAAGGGGCGCAGGCTTTTTTCTGACTTAGGCGGATACATGCGTGTTCGCAGTTCCTGCAATTGCTGCGACAAAAGGCTTGCGTGACGTGCTATCTTGCCGCCCGCATCTTCCTTCTGCACAATCGCCGCTTCGATCTTATTCGCTATCGCCATATCGTCCCCTTGGCGGGCAAAGTTCGGTTTGCCGACTAAATCCCGCCAAAGATACAACATGATTCTCGCGCTACGTCCAGAGATAAGGGTTGATCGACCCTCAAGGGGATCATCTGCCGTTGAGGCCGTGACGCTGAAACGGCTACAACCTGTCGCGTAAATTGCTGGTCGCCGCGGCCTGTCTAAAAACGCGTTGCGGTCATCTATCCAAACTTATGTTTTCACTATTGCCTGCATTGCCTCGGCCGCCCAATACATGAGAGCAAGATTCCAGGCCGTGACAGACTATTGCACGATCTGGCCGAGCTGGCGCTTCCTGACGAGAGCCCGCGAAACCGGCGCAGCGACCGCCGAAGATACGTCTCGTCCGCGAACGCCCTTGGCGACGCTACTACTTATCAAAAACGGCAGCATCAAAAACGACAGCTTTCGCACGGCTCTCGGCCCTGATGCCGGGGTGCCGGGGACGAATGCACTCCATGTCTTCGTGTCGCCGCCGTCTGTGTTGTTGACGGCAAGTCGGCGCGCGAAGTCAGCCGTTGCAAGACCGATCACCATCATCATGGGTTCCCTGGCATTCGTCGGTCAGCTTCTGTCGGGGATTGTCTCGCGGACGGGTTAGCGGCGCGTTTAGTTTTTTAAAATTCGTGCACTGGACGCAACCGGGCCCGCGGCGGATCGTTTTCTGAAATGGACGACGAACAAGAGCATCACCCTAACAACCCGGTTTTGGAAACGGTGTCGTTTCCGTTCGACCGCATGACTGTCGCACGGTTCCGAGAGACTTTTCCCAAGGCGCGATGGAGTGACCGCCTACAGGCGTGGACGGTTCCCGGCAGCACCGCGCGGCGCCGGATTGACCGGTGGCTGGCGTCGGAAGCCGACCGCAAGGCTCCCTTCGAGGAGGAGAGGGGACGCGACCTCTTCGAGTTTGAGCCTATACTGAGCCCATACCTGGAGGTCCACGACGGCGGTTTCCGCGTCCGAACGCCCTATTCCCGTGAGGTCGTTGACGAACTACGACAGATTTCCTTCGCCCGCTGGAACGGTGAAGCCAAAGCTTGGGAAGTGCCCTTTGCATTCTATGAGGAACTACAGCAGCGATGGGAAGCTATTGAAGATGCTGCAAAACGGGCAGAACCAGAGGAAAGACGCAAGAGAGCCCAAGCCAGAAGAGGCACGGAGGAAGAAGCCAGGACAAAGCGGCGCGCGGCGGAACGCAGGAAGAAAAGGCTTCCTGTTGCAAGTGACGAAATGCCGCCCCTAGGACGACCGGTGGCTACGCCTGCCTATGGCGTAGTTGTCGCCACCGAAGTTACCGGAGAACTTGTCGATCCGGCAGAGGTCGCAGAGCACCATCCTGGCGTCAGCGATGAACATGTGTGGGTACTGTGGCGATTGCCCACACTGGAAGAGCTGATTCACACCTGGCCGGCACAACACGAGCCGATCCAGTTTGATAGGAACCGCGGTTGGTGGCAGCCGACACTGGACGAATTGCGGGATGCGAGACGGCAGGCGAAAATGCGCGAACGACGCAGGCGCAAGGACGGCCACGCCCACGACGCGGCGCGGGCGGGGCAGATTTAATGTCGAACTGGGGAGGCATCCTCGACGTTTCAATAGCAACAATGAAAGGAGCCTCACATGCACATCGATGGCGCATGCCAATGCCGAAAGATCACGTATGAAGCCGAGATTGACCCGCAGGACGTCGCAATCTGCCACTGTACCGACTGCCAGAGGTTGACCGGCTCCGCGTATAGAGTGACCGTCAGCACACACCGCAACCGCTTCGAGATCACGTCCGGTACGCCCAGACTTTACGTAAAAACCGCCGACAATGGCCGCCGGCGCCTCCAGTTCTTCTGTGCCGACTGCGGATCGCCCGTCTACACGACCGGAGAGCACGAGGATGCAGAGCAGATTGGGATCAGACTGGGAACGGTGAACCAGCGTCAGGAACTGAGGCCCCGTTCGCAGATCTGGTGCTCTTCGGCTTTGCCATGGGCGCAGAGCCTAACCGATCTTCCGGGTCGAGCCAAAGACTAAGCGTCGGTCAAAAAGGCTTGTTACGGCATCCTGGTCACGGGCCCGGGGATGCTCGACTTGCAGCGCGAACTGTTGTTAGGTGAAGATGCGTCGGAGCGAATGTGTCGGAGGGGCCGCATGAGACTCAGGAACCAGATCCTTGCACTGGCAATAGGGCCCCTTGTTCTTGCCATTATCGTTATTACGGCGCTCATCACCTGGCAGTCCATGACGCTGGCACGCACCAGTATCGATGCCTTCGAGCGAAACATGCTTGCGGCAAAAGAGGCTGAACTTCTCAACCTCACCAATCTCGCCCTTTCCGCGATCCGTTCGGTCTACGATAAAGCGGGACCGGATGACGAAACCGCCAAGGAAGAGGTCAAGCGTATTCTGACAGACCTCGATTATGGCAGGGACGGTTATTTCTTCGTTTATGACTATGATGGGATAAATGTCGTTCATCCGCGGCAGAATTTCCGCCCCGGCAATAACTGGCTCGATCTCTATGATCCTGACGGCAACAGGGTTATCTACGACCTGATTCAGAAAGCCAAGGAGGGGGGTGGCCTCGTCCAGTACAAATGGGAGAAACCCTCCACACGCAAGATGGCTGACAAGCTTTCTTTCGCCGCCGGCCTCGACAAATGGCGCTGGATGATCGGCACAGGGGTCTATCTGGATGATGTTTTCGCGGCGACGGCGGCGGCCAAGGAAGAACTACGTCACTCCATCACATGGAATTTCCTGATTGTTGCATTGTTTTCGGTCCCTGCGGTGCTGCTGGTGTTTGCCACATGTATGGTGCTCAATCTGCGCCAGCAAAGACTGGCAGACGGGCGTCTCAAAGCATTGATGCAGAGGGTGATAGATACTCAAGAAGAGGAGCGCCTGCGCATCGCTCGCGAGTTGCACGACGGCATCTCTCAAAATCTGGTCGGCGTCCGGTTCGCAATCGATCTTGCGCGGCGCAAGGTGACGCCGGAAAACACGGGCGCTGTCGAAGCGATTGGCAAGGGTGCGTCGGCATTGACCGAGGCGATCAAGGAGGTCCGTCGTATCTCTCATGATTTGCGACCCCGCGTTCTCGACGATCTGGGGTTATCTGCGGCGCTGGAAGCACTGATTTCAAGCTTTTCAGAACGAACCGGCATCGCGGCCACGCTTGAGTCCGTGGCTTTCAAGCACATGCTGCTTCCTGAAGCACGCGTCGCCCTTTATCGTGTTGCGCAGGAAGCGCTCACCAATATCGAGCGCCATTCCGATGCAACGCAGGTGACCATCAGGTTCTCCAGTCGGGATGAAAGGGTGCAGATGGTCGTCAGCGATAATGGCCGCGGATTTCCAGCCGCCCGGACAGAGAAGGAGATGCCGGCCAGCAAAGGCCTTGGCTTGAGAAACATGCAGGAACGCATGACCCATTTCGGGGGCAGGCTTGAAGTCGAAAGCTCCGCAAAAGGCACTGTTCTGCGCGCGGTCCTGCCAATTACCGCCATGAAGGATCGAGGCCAACGTCTGCAGGAGGCTGCAGAGTGAATCGTCATTCGATCCGTGTCCTTCTCGTCGATAATCACCCTCTGGTTCTGGACGGGTTGAAGGCTGTGCTTGAGACGTATGAGCATATTGAGGTCGTTGGGACCGCGGCCTCTGCCACGGCGGGTATTGATACGGCTGTCGCCACGCAACCCCATGTCGTACTGATGGATATTAACATGCCACAGATTAATGGCATCGATGCTCTTGAGCTCTTCAGGGAGAAGCAGCTTTCCTCTCGGGTGCTGATGCTGTCCATGCATGACAGCCGGGAATATATATCGACGTCGGTCATGTATGGTGCTGCCGGTTATATCCTCAAAGACGTGGCGATCGAAGAAATTGTGGTGGCAATCGAAACCGTGGCCGCCGGCGGAACCTATTTTTCCTCAGGTGTCCGCGATGTTCTTATGGAGGGATCATCCGGGAGACTGAAGGAGCTGACGACACGTGAGCAGGACGTTCTGCTTCTGATCGCACGCGGGAAAAGTAATCGCGATGCTGCTCTGGCGCTCGATATCTCCGAGCGTACGATGGAAACCCATCGCAAGAACATCAAGCGGAAGCTTGATATCGCGACGACCGCCGGCCTTATTCGATATGCGGTAGATAACGGCCTCATCAAAGAATAAGACGAGGCTGAAAATCGGGTCCCCGAAAATGTCGCCATCCCGGGGCCCGATACGCGTTTATGCGGGCTTATTTGCCTGTCGTCTGCATCGCATAGCCGTAGCTGTCATAGGTATATTCGGCAACGCGGAACCACTCAAAGCTCTCATCTCGAAACTTCTTCCAGCCAGGATAGATCTTGGCCCATGCCGGGTGCTTCTGGGTGTATTCGTCGTAGAGTTCGAAGGTCGCCTTGTAGGCGGCGTCGAGTACATCCCGGGGCAGCGGTCGAAGCTGCGTGCCCTTGGACACCAGCGAGCGGATCGCGTCCTTGTTCTTGACGTCGTAGAGCGCCTGCATGTTGATATTGGCGGCTTTGCAAGCGGTGTCCAGCGCTGCCTTGTATTCATCGGGCAGGGCCGCATATTGATCCTTGTTGACGAAGAAGTGGATCGTCAGTCCACCCTCCCAGAACGCGGGGTAATAATAATAGGGCGCGATCTGGTAGAAGCCGAGCTTTTCGTCGTCGTAGGGCCCAACCCACTCAGCAGCGTCAATGGTTCCACGCTCCAGCGCGGGATAAATGTCGCCGCCCGGAAGCTGCTGGGGCACGGCACCGAGCTTGGCTAGCACCTGTCCAGCAACGCCGGCAATGCGCATCTTGAGGCCCTTGATATCCTCGAGACCCTTGATTTCCTTGCGATACCAGCCGCCCATCTGGGCACCCGTCGCACCACCGGGAATGCCGATGACGCCATAGTCGGACAGGAACTCGTTGTAAGCTTCGTTTCCGCCGCCGTGATAAAGCCAGGCATTTTGCTGGCGGGCGTTCAACCCGAACGGAATGGTCGAGCCGATGGCGAACGTCGGATCCTTGCCGGTGAAATAATATCCGCAGGTATGGGAGATTTCGACGGTATTCGCTCTTACCGCGTCGATCGCCTGAGCGCCGGGGACGATCTCGCCTGCCTGGAAAACCTGGATTTCGAACTTGCCTCCCGTTATCGCCTTCAGGGCGTTGGACATGACTACGGCACCGCCGTAGATCGTATCCAGATTATTCGGGAAGCCTGACGTGAGACGCCAACGAATGTTGGGCAAAGATTGGGCTATGGCCGGCGTTGCCAGTGTGGAAACGGCCGCAGCCGCCCCTGCCAGCACGCCGCCCGACAATAGTTGCCGGCGACCTGGGTTGACCTTCATGAATTACCTCCTCCTTCTTTGGATGTTTCCGGCGTTTGGCGCGCCGGCAGGCTGTGACGGGCGCCTCGGTGCCCGACATATTTCAGGGTGTCGAGGGCTTTCCAAAGCTCGGCGCGCTGTTGCCGGGCGCCAGGAAAGGATTCGCGAAAGGATCGGCGTCCGTGCCTGCGCTGGGCATCGGGACATTGATATGGACGGCAGATGGATCGACCTGTTTGGCGCCAGACTTGTAGTGCATCACGATGCCTGGGAAGGCGATGATGATGACGACCATGGCAAGTTGAATAAAGAGATAGGGGATTGCACCCAGGTAAATCTGGGTTGACGTCACCGGCTGGATCGTCTGCCCGGTAATGCGATCCCTGTAAGCGCGTGTCGGCGCCACGGATCGCAGGAAGAACAGCGAGAAACCGAAGGGCGGATGCATGAACGATGTCTGCATATTGACCGCCAGCATGACGCCGAACCAGATCAGGTCGATGCCGAGAGCATCTGCGACAGGTGCCAGGAGCGGGATGATAATGAAGGCCAACTCGAAATAGTCGAGGAAGAAGGCCAGGAAAAAGACCAGCAGGTTCGCGACAATCAGGAAGCCGATTTCTCCGCCCGGGACCGACGTCATGAGATGTTCGACCCAGACATGCCCGTTCACACCGTAAAACGTCAGCGAAAAGACCCGTGCGCCGAGCAGGATAAGCAGCACGAAGGACGACAGCTTCGCGGTGGCGTAAAGCGACTGCTGTATGAGACCGAAATTGAGTTTGCGGTTGGCGAGCGCAAGCGCAAGCGCGCCCACCGCTCCCATCGCGCCGCCTTCCGTAGGCGTTGCGATGCCGAGGAAGATCGTGCCCAGCACAAGGAATATCAGCACGAGAGGTGGCACCAGGGAGGTGATGACCTTCAGCAGCAGCTTGCCGCCACGCAGAGTCCGCGCTTCCAATGGCAGGGCCGGGACCTTCGCCGGGCTGATGATCGAGGTGATGATGATAAAGAGCGTATAAGCCCCTACGAGCATCAGGCCCGGAACAAGTGCGCCCTTGTACATGTCACCAACCGAGCGTCCGAGCTGGTCGGCGAGTACGATCAGGACGAGGCTTGGCGGTATGATCTGCGCCAGCGTGCCCGACGCTGCGATCGTGCCGGCGGCGATTTTGCGGTCATAACCATAACGCAGCATGATCGGCAGCGAGATAAGACCCATCGAGATGACAGAGGCTGCAACAACGCCTGTGGTAGCCGCCAAAATCGCTCCTACGAAAATCACCGCGAAGGCAATGCCACCGCGGACGGGTCCGAACAGCTGGCCGATTGTGTCCAGCAGATCTTCCGCCATACCGCTCTTTTCGAGGATCAGCCCCATGAAGGTGAAGAAAGGTATGGCAAGCAATGTTTCGTTCGACATCTGGCCGAATATGCGATCGGGAATGGCCTGAAACAGGGTTGCCGGCAGCAGCCCGAGTTCGATCCCGATGAAACCAAAAAAGAAGCCGACGAAAGCCAGGGCGAAGGCTACCGGGTAGCCGAGCAGCAGCACGATGATGAGCGCCGCGAACATGATTGGCGCGAGATTTTCCGCAATGAATGCCATTATTGTTTTCCTTCGATCAGAGCATCGCCGCTTCGGCGTCTGCCTCTGCAACCGGATCAGGAATAACGCCGCGCAGGATAGCGACGCGCTTGATGAGCTCCGAAACACCCTGCAGGGCAAGGAGGCTGAAACCGATCGGGATCAGCGCCCAGACCGGCCACTGGATGAGGCCGCCCGTGTTGTTCGAAACTTCACCGGAAGCGAATTTCTGCAGGAACACTGGCCAGGAGAGATAGACCGCGATGATGCAGAAGGGCATGAGAAAGAAGATGGTGCCGAGAATATCGACCCATAACTGCCCTTTGCGCGGAAGATTCCCGTAAACGAGGTCGACCTTCACATGCTCATTGTTGAGGAGCGTGTAGGCGGCGGCGATCAGGAATACGGCAGAAAACAGGTACCACTGCGATTCAAGCCATGCATTTGAGCTCATGGAGAACGCCTTGCGCATGACCGCATTGATGGCGCTGATGAAAATAGCCACCAGAAGCAGCCACGAAATACCTTTGCCGATCGCGGAATTGGCTGCATCAATGGCGCGCGAAACGGCCAACAAAAATCTCATGAGATCCTCCCCAGAAAGCGGCCGCGTACTCCTCAATACACGTGCTGCCGCTCTAATGCGGGCAAGATATCAATGGCGGGTTCTCGCTCAAGAGCTGCCACGGTCGAACTTGTTCAGGCATACCGAGAACTGGGTATAAGAGCGTATCAAAGCAAGAACGTGCCGTATGTTGAGACAAAAACGCGTTGATGCTGCTCGCGTCTTTTCAACTTGAACGCGCGCCGAAGATGAAGGTTAGGCGGCTGCCCAATGTTCTGCCGCCGTCATCGGCCGATCTCCTCAGGAAGACAGTCGCATGGCTTTTTGCAGCCTTGATAGCCGCTAAGATCTGAGAGCGGTTGCGACCCCTGAATCGTCGACTTGATTGCCTCTCTACAAGCAAGATGGACGCCGGCTTTTCGGGCGCGTTACGATAGTCCAAAGGCGTCGACACGTGCTCGACTATGGACAAGATCTTTCCAGCCCGGCCGCGATGACAGCGCTCATGCGAAATGTTGGTCCGCCAATCGCCGCCAGCAGGGAGGCGTGCGAAGCATCCTGATTCTTTCTCTATCGGTCGTCCAGCTCAATCCAGGCGGGGGCGTGATCACTGGTGTGCTCCCACGCACGCGCAAACTTATCGACGCCACAAGCCTGCAGTCGTTCGACTAGTGACGAACTCAGCAAAAAATGATCGATGCGCAGACCCGCGTTACGAGCAAACGCATTTCGGAAATACTTCCAGAAGGTATAGATTTGATCATCCGGATGCAGCAGCCTGATGGCGTCCGTCCAGCCCATGGCGATAAGGTCGGCATAGGCTGCGCGAACCTCGGGACGAAACAGGGCATCGTCTCGCCAGCGCTCAGGCTTATAGACATCGAGATCGGTCGGCATGACGTTGAAGTCTCCGACAAGGGCGCATGGCACGTCCAGCTCAAGCAGTTGAGCCGCGTAGGAATGCAGCCGCTCAAACCAGCGCAGCTTGTAGTCAAATTTCGGGCCGGGTGCCGGGTTGCCGTTCGGCAGGTAAAGGCAGCCGATGATCATGCCGTCGATGGCTGCCTCGATATACCGGCTGTGGCTGTCGTCAGGGTCTCCGGGAAGCCCCCGGCCCGTCTCAAGAGGTTCCTGACCCCGGGCGAGAATTGCGACGCCATTCCATGATTTCTGACCATGCCAGATGGCGCCGTAGCCTGCGCGCTCGATTTGGCGGCGCGGAAACTTCTCGTCCGGTGCCTTCAACTCCTGCAGGCAGACGACATCGGGTTTTGCCTGATCGAGCCAGCGGAGCAGGACTTCGAGCCGGCCGTTGATGCCGTTGACGTTGTAAGTGGCGAGCTTCACCGGGTTCGTCAGTGCTTGCGATCACCCCGGTCGCCCTGGCCCGGTTTCGCATCATGCTTCGCATCGTGGCGCGCGTCGGCAGAAAGCGATCGCGAGACGTCGACGCTTTCCTTAAACCTGCCGTCCTTATCGCGGCGGACATAACGCTTGTCGGTCCCGGTATCAATCAGTTCACGCTTGCTCATGGCAGGCCTCCTCTTTTAGGTTTCGTGACGGGAAACGTTCGTCGCCGCAAAAAGATGCATCCGAATCAAGCGTCTAGCGCAGACTCGCATAACGAGTGGTGATCGTGGCCTTAAGTCCTTGAAAAATGATTCGTTTTGACTCGGAACAAATGCATGCTGATTCGCTTGAATCGCATTGGTTGTGGCAGGAGTTTTGCGTCATGGTTGCCCCGCGAGCGAACTGGAAGGGCTTTATCAAATTCGGAGAGGTCGCGTGTCCTGTGGCTCTCTACACTGCAGCATCATCATCGGAGCGGATCGCTTTCAACACCCTCAATCGCCGAACCGGCAACCGGGTGAAACGCGAATTCATCGACAGCGAGACCGGCGATCCTGTGGAACGGGACGCCCAGGTCAAGGGCTATGAGATCGAGAACGGCCAGTACATCGTTCTCGAGCCGGATGAGGTGGCTGCCGCCGTGCCTCACAGCGACAAGACGCTGAAGATCGACGCCTTCATCCCCTGCAGCGAGATCGACAGCGTCTATTTCGACAAGCCGTATTATCTGGCGCCCGACAGGATGGGGACGGACGCTTTCGTTCTGTTGCGCGATGGCATGAAAAGAGCCAAGGTTGCTGCGATCGCCCGCACCGTGCTCTTCCGACGCCTGCGTACGGTGCTGATCAGGCCACACGGGAAGGGCCTGATCGCCACGACGCTCAACTTTGACTATGAAGTCCGCTCGTCGGCGGAGGCCTTCGAGGAGTTGCCGGACCTGAAGATTGAAGGCGAGATGCTTGAGCTTGCCGAGCACATTATCGGCACAAAGAAGGGGACCTTCGATGCCAGCACGTTCGACGACCGTTATGAAGCCGCCGTTGCCGAGCTGGTGAAGGCCAAGATCGAGGGCAGGGCCCTGCCGAAGAAGAAGGCCGCAGCCGTCCCCAGGCAAAACGACCTTTTGCAGGCGCTGCGTGAGAGTGCTGGCATGGGCACCAAATCCAGCCAGAAACGCGCCGCTTCTAACGCCAACAAGAGTGCCGGCCGTCAGAAAGCTTCGAAACCGGGTGCTGCTGCCAAATCAAATGCGGTCTCGTCACAGACCCGCCGCGCTGGCTGACGGAGGAAATCATGGCTGTCCGTCCCTATTGGAAAGGTTATCTGAAACTCTCGCTCGTCACCTGTCCCGTGCAGATGATGCCGGCAACGTCCGAAAGTGAGAAGGTCCGCTTCCACACCCTCAACCGCGATACCGAAAACCGGGTCGTCAGCCACTACGTCGATAGCGTTACCGGAAAAGAGGTGAGGGAGGAGGATGAGGTCAAGGGCTATGAGCGTGGCGAGAACGATTACATCATCCTCGAAGACGAAGAACTGGAGAACGTTGCGCTCGACAGCACAAAAACCATCGACATCTCGACATTTACGCCCCGCGACAGCATTGAGTGGATATGGCTCGACACGCCCTATTATCTTTCGCCCAACGATGCCGTCGGCCAGGAAGCATTCTCGGTCATCAGGGATGCGATGGAAGCGCAGAACATGGTGGGGATTTCACGTCTGGTAATTACCCGCCGCGAGCGCGCCGTCATGCTTGAGCCACGCGGCAAGGGTATCGTTCTGTGGACGCTGCGCTATGGGGATGAAGTCCGTGACGAGGATACTTACTTTGGCGGGATCGAAGAAGATGAAACGGCCGATAGCGAGATGATGCGTCTCGTGCAGCAACTGATCAAAAAGCAAACGCAGCACTGGGACCCCAAGATGGTCATCGATCCGGTTCAGGACCGGTTGCTTGACATCATTGCCGCCAAAAAGAAAGCGCTGAAAAAGTCTGCAAAACCCAGGACATCCACACCGACGAAGTCGGCACCCAGCAATGTCATTAATATCATGGACGCGCTGAAGAAGTCGGTTGCGGCCGAGAACCGGGCGGGTAAATGAAACGCCCCGCCAAGCCGCTCCTGCAGAATGACAGCCTGACGGCAAAATCGCAGCCGCGCCGCAGGCGCGATCCGGCTCAGCCCAATCTGCCGTTCGACCCGATGCCAGATCGCGTCGAGCCGTGTCTGGCGCTCCTGAAGACGGCCCCGCCGTCCGGCCCCGAGTGGGTCTATGAAATGAAGTGGGACGGCTATCGGCTCGCGGTCCATATCGAGCCGAAGGGTGTGCGTATCATTACCCGGGGCGGCCACGACTGGACGCACCGGTTTCCCGCTATCGCCGCAGCGGCCAGGGACCTTGGAGTTGCAACAGCCATCCTTGATGGCGAAGCGGTGGTGCTGAACGGCGAAGGCCGCTCCGATTTTGGCGCTCTGCAACGCTCGCTCGGTGGGCGAGGCGGCAAACGGGCGTCGACAGAAGCCGTACTCTTCGCCTTCGATCTTATGTATTTCGATGGTCACGATCTCACTCGTACCGAGCTGTCGGTCCGCCGGCACTTGCTGGGGGACCTGCTGGAAGACGCGACCGGCGCAATCCAGCTGTCCGAAGAAATAGAAGCGGACGGCGCTGAATTATTGGCGAGCGCGTGCTCCCTCGGCATGGAAGGCATCATCGCAAAACATCGTGACAGCCCTTATCGCTCGGGCCGGACCGGAGACTGGCTGAAGATCAAGTGTGTTCAAAGCGAGAGCTTCATGATTGTCGGCTACGAGCAGTCGGCGGTGGCGCGCGGCGGGATTGGCAGTTTGCTGCTAGCGGCGAGACGTGGCCATGACTGGGTTTATGTTGGCGCCGTTGGAACCGGATTCAAGGAGAAAGATGCGGCGTATCTTAAGAAGAGCCTGGATAGTCTTAAGACGAAGACACCGGTCGTTCCGCTCAAGGGCAGGAATTACGTCTTCGCGCAGCCGACGCTCATCGCCGAAATCGAGTTCCGTGGCTGGACCGACGATGGCAACCTGCGTCATGCCTCTTATAAAGGGCTGCGCGAGGTACAGGACAATGCCGCAGTCCATGAACTCAAATGAGTTGGTCCTGGCCGGCGCCTGGATGTCATTTTTTTCTGACGGCGCCCTTGAATCGCAAATTCCAGAAAACCAAATCGATTGTCGCCAGTTGCTGAGACAGGGCTGGACTTGCTGGAAGCACCGCGTTTCGGCGCTTCTGTACCCATGTTGCTTCAAGGAGGATATGGCTATGGCAACATCTTATGACTACGCACCCCTGTTCCGCTCGACCGTCGGCTTCGACCGGATCTTCAATCTTCTTGAAAATGCCCAGCGCGCCCGCTCGATCAGCGACTGGCCGCCCTATGACATCGTCAAGACCGGCGATGACAGCTACCGGATTTCGGTCGCGGTCGCAGGGTTTGCCGAGGACGAGCTCGACATCACCTTTCAGTCCAACCTTCTCACCGTTACCGGCAAGAAGCAGGACGCTTCCGCCGATGAATACCTTCATCGCGGTATAGCCGGCCGGCCTTTTGAACACCGTTTCGAACTTGCCGACCATGTCAGGGTGAATGGCGCCGATCTCCGCAACGGTCTTCTGTCGATCGATCTCGTTCGTGAGATTCCTGAGGCCTTGAAACCGCGCAAGATCGATATCCAGACCAGCCCGGCCCTTCACCATAAGGTTGCCCCGGCGCAGATCGAAGCGCAAAAGGCGGCCTGATCGATTTTTAAAAAACGGGCGCCGTTGCAGCGGCGCCCGTCAACATCGGGGGTAGGAAGGAGATCGCGATGAAACCCGATATGTTCAAAGAGCCCGTTACCATCCTTATCGGCCTTGGATTTCCGACCGAGGTTCGCAGCGTCATCGACGCTTACCGGCATCTGGCGGAATGGCCGGCATCGATGCGCGATACGGCGCATTCAATGGCGCTGAAGGCCTGCAGCGCGGCATTGCGCGGTGAGATCGAAGCGGACACCGCCCGGGGTCTGTTTGCAGCCTTTGCCGCCAAACACGATCTGCTGGCCCCGGACGTTGATGTCATCTCCGTGTCCCGTCACCCGCACGACAAGGATCCGCACGTTCGTTGAGGAAGCCGACATGCACGAGAACCCGCAGCTAGCCGCAAGCGATATCGCACTGATGGGTCCGACGATCCTGCTCGAGGGTATGGAAATTGCGCGGCCGATCGATGTGGTGGACGCAACCGCGCTCAAGGTCGACGAAAAACGGACCATTTTGGCCGCCTGGGCTTCAGACCTCTACACGATCGACTCAAGGCCGGCGTACCGCCATATGCCTGGAACACCGGAGCCTGTCTCAATCGATGAGGTTCAGGCTGCGCTGAGCGACCTTGACCAGCGTTACGGGTCTTGATCCAGGCCGGTCTCAGGCGACCTGTTTCATCGACTTCGTCAGCCGCTTGATGGCCTGCTCCAGCGAACGCTGCCCGTCGCAGTAATCCTCCCAGGCGGTTGTCTTCGACAAAAGCGCCGGTACGGTGCGAATGGTGAAGCGTTTCGGATCAAGATCCGCTTTTACCTGTTTCCAGGTCAGTGGCATCGATACTGGTGCGCCTGGCCGGGCGCGCGGTGACAGCGGCGCAACAGCAGTCGCCATTCGGTCATTGCGCAGGTAGTCGAGGAAGATCCGGCCGTTGCGCTGGTTCTTCGCCATCTTGATCAGGTAAAGGTCAGGGTTGTCACGTGCCATCTGCAGGCAGACATCGTGTGCGAAGCCTTTCGCCTCCGGCCAGCTCAGCTTCTTTCCCTTCGGTACCGCAAGCGGGGTGACGACGTGAAGGCCCTTGCCGCCGGTGGTCTTGCAGAAGCTGACGAGGCCAAGTTCCTCCAGCCGGTCGCGCATTTCCCGCGCGGCTTCGACCACGGTGGAGAAGGGTACGTCCGGACCCGGATCAAGGTCGAAGACAAGACGACCGGGCACCTCCGGTTCGTTGGGCTCGCAATTCCAGGGATGCAGTTCGACGCCGCCGATCTGGGCGATGGCGGCAAGGCCCTCAACGCGATCAATCTGCAGATAGGGTTTCTTGTCGCCGAACACCTTGACCAGTTCGAGAAGGTTCGACGTTCCCGGCATCGCGTGTCTCTGGAAGAACTGCTCACCACCGATGCCGTCAGGTGTCCGGATGATAGAGCATGGCCGTCCCTTGATATGGTCGATCAGCCATGGACCAACGGCCTCATGATAGTGCGCGAGATCCTCCTTGGTGACCGGCTCACCGTCATTTGCATCGGGCCAGAGCGGCTTGTCAGGGCTGGAGATCATCACGCCCATAACTTCGGCCTTGGTGTTCTTGCCGCGTGCCGGTCGCGACGGCTTTGGCCGGGCCGGCGTTGGCGTTTCAGTTTTCCCGGGCGATGCCGGCGTTTCGGCCTCGACCTCCTTCGCCGGCTTGTCTTCGCGCAAACCCTTGAAGGCTGCCTGACGGACCAGTCCGTCCGCGGTCCAGCCGGCGAACTGGATCTCGGCCACCAGTTCGGGCTTGACCCAGACGATGTTGGGTTCCTTTTTCGGAGCGCCTATTCCGGTAAAGGGCGATTTTGAGGTTTCCAGTTCCCGGAGCTTCGGCAGGATTGTATCCACCGTTTTGGCACCATAGCCGGTCCCGACCCGCCCGACATAGACGAAGTGATTGTCCCTGAAGACGCCGACAAGAAGTGAACGAAACTTGCCGTCGGTTTTGGCGTAGGCGCCAATGACAACCTCATGTCCGGCGCGGCATTTGGATTTCGCCCAGGTATCGGTGCGCCCCGACTGATACGGGGCATCCGCCTGCTTCGAGACAATGCCCTCCAGCGAGAGCTTGCAGGCCGATTTCAATACTGCATCGCCGCCGGTCTCAAAGTGTTCGACGAACCGTAGGCGCGGATCTTCTCCCGACTCGCTCAGAAGCGCTTCGAGCCTTTTCTTGCGTTCCGTAAGCGGCAGTTGCCTTAGATCTTCACTCCCCTCGAACAGCAGGTCAAAAGCAAAATAGACGAGCGCATCTGTTTTTCCTTCTGACAGCGCCGCCTGAAGTGCGGCGAAGTCCGGGGCACCGTTTTCATCGAGTGCACAGATCTCACCGTCGATGATGGCATCAGGCAAGCTTGCCGCCGATGTCGCAATCGCCGGATACTTAGCCGTCCAGTCCAGCCCCTTGCGCGTCTTCAGCGTGACTTCGCCGTTTTCAATGCGCGCCTGAATGCGGTATCCGTCGAACTTGATCTCGTGGATCCAGCCATCGGCCGAGGGCGGGCGTTCGAGCGTTTCGCAAAGCTGCGGAGGTATGAAGTCGGGCATCGCGGACTTCGCTGCTTTCCGCGCTGCCGGGCGCCTTTTCTTCGTATCCGCCGCACGTTTGTCTGCCGCCAGTCCATGATTGCTGTCCCAGACGGCGTCGGCCTGCACATCGCCGCTTTGTACCATGAACGGTTTCGGTTTCTTTCCTTTACCGGCGGCGATGGCGTCCATGGTTCTGCCCGAGGCAACCGACGTGTCGTTTTCGTCAAGGACGGCGGCACCGTTTTCTTCGACCGAGAAGTCGTCGCGATGCTTGATCAGCAGCCAGTTCGTCCGTTTGCCACCGTCACGGTCATTGCGCATCCGCACCAGAACGAAGCTGCCATGCAGTCGCTCCCCTTCAAGGGAAAATTTGAAGTCGCCCTTGGCGAGAGCTTGTTCGGGCGTCCTGTTGCCTTCCGGCTCCCAGTAGCCACGGTCCCAGAGCATGACCGTGCCGCCGCCATACTGACCTTTTGGTATCGTGCCTTCGAAGTCACCATAGTCCAGTGGATGGTCTTCGACCTCCACGGCCAGGCGCTTGTCCTGGGGATCGAGAGACGGTCCCTTGGTGACAGCCCAGGACTTGAAGACGCCATCGAGTTCGAGGCGCAGGTCATAATGGAGCCGCGTGGCGTCATGTTTCTGTATAACAAAGCGCCTGCGGTTTGAAGCTTTCAGCTTCGCTTTGCCGCTCGGCTCCCGCGTCTTCTGGAAATCGCGTTTTTGCTTGTAGGTTGAGAGCTTATCGCTGGCCATGAGCATCCCCGGTAAATAATCAGCCTGCCGTCTCCCATGGAATGGGATGAGGCGCGGGCGGGACAGAGAGAGGCGCTCGACTGCGGCCCGCTGAGAGCCGGGAGCACTGCACACTATCTCAACAAGCAAAATCAATAATTCCAGGTTTTGTTCCGAGGGGAGGAGGGAGGCCCGTCCCCGGTGCATCGTCCGACCGGCTCAATCGCTGCGCAAACGCGTTCTCAGGCCGTAGCGCCTCCCGCGTTTACGGTAACGTACTTTCCAAGCGCCACGATGATATCTAGCGTTACGCGATCAGCTCGCGGAGGCTTTTGCGATGATGGGCAGGAAAAACGGGGTGGCTGGAACAACGAGAGATTCCGCGCGGAGAGGACTGTGGCGACTGATGCTGAAGTTGCCCGCATTACGAGGCCAGCTTCAGATCATCGCAGCACAGACCACCGATCTCAATGAACTCTTCGAAGCCTACGAAATGGCTGCCAGCGCGCTTGAAAGGTTCCGGAAAGAGGAAGACCGCGCCCGCGTGCGGGAGTATGAAACAGTCTGTTCCGCCATCGAAGAGGACATAATTCAGCATTGGCGAATGTCTTCAGAGGCCAATAACTCTCCCAAGCCACCGTGGAGGTGAGAGGCCGTTCGATTAACAACCACGCATGAAGGTGGGAAGGCTTGAGCCAACCTCTGGATCAAGGCGAGGCGACCGCTGATGAATGGGAACGAATTTCGCATCTGGTCGCACATGATTGGAGATCCGGATAAAATACCTTTATAATCATGGGCCAAGACGGGAGCCACACAAGACCTCAGAGATTGAGGGCGAATATCTGGACCGCGTGAGTGTCCAGTCGTCACTCCGCCGACAGTTCGGGCTAAACACTGATGACAGACAGATCCGCCCCCAAGAGCGGGGGATCGCCGAGATGATGGCGGATGTCTATCGAAGTTGGTATAGGCCGCTGCGTCACGAGGGCCTGTTCCACTGGCATTCAATGCTGATGGCCGGAAACCGATATATCGAAACGGTTGGCGCTTACCGCACGCATGAAGACGCAATGCAGATCGTGTCAGGTCGATTGGATAAGCCGACAATCCACTTTGAGGCTCCCCCGTCTCGCCAGGTTACCGATGAGATGGAGACTTTCATCGCATGGTTCAATCAATCCGGGCCAAATGGTCAAACGTCGCTTCAAGCTTTGACGCGCGCAGCCGTAGGCCATCTTTACTTTGAAAGCATACATCCATTTGAGGATGGCAACGGCCGAATTGGGCGCGCGCTCACTGAGAAATCCCTGGCGCAAAACATAGGGCAGCCAAGTCTCATTCTCTCGCCTTCACAATCGAGAAGAGCCGGAAGGCCTACTACTCCGAGCTTGAGCGGCACCAGCGCACGCTTGATATCAACGACTGGATCATTTTCTTTTCGGAAACTATCCTGGATGCTCAACGAGCGACGCTTGAGCGCATCGATTTCTTCATTCAGAAAGCAAAGTTCTATGATCGTTTTCGAGGCAACGACCGGCAGAAAAAGGTAGTTGCGCGCATCTTCAAGGAAGGCACGGCAGGCTTCAAGGGGGACTAAGCGCCGAAAACTACATTTCGATCACAGACACATCGCGCGCTACAGCAACACGCGACCTTCAGCAGCTCGTGGAGATGGGTGCACTGACGCGTACGGGTGAACGCCGGCATACACGGTATTCGCTGTCACTGCAGAAATAAATTTCTGCTAGGCAATGCACTAGGTGAACGGCTGTTCGATTCCGCTCAAGAGCGAAGACGCTCGCAAGGCATCTTGCTCGAGCTAACTGTGGTTCATTCGCAACGACGGCTTTGCGCCTTCGAAGCAGTCGTTGTTCGTTATCCACGGATAAAGCTGCTTTGCCCCTTCATTCCGGACGTAAGCATAGCAATTACACGGTCCCTAAAGCAGTCTTTTCGCTTATCAGGCCTTCAACGATGTTAAGGGATGGGAAATTGACGGGCAGGTTTCGGACGACGGCGGCGGGAAAGCTGCATCCCACCGAGCCAGCGAGCTTTGGGCGGCAGTGCACTTTACATCGCCACTCCTTCATTCCTGCCGCTCCTCAGGAGTGAGCATCGCGTGTATCGATGGAGGGTCAAATTAGCCCTCGTTCTTTGATATTAACGGTTTTACAGAACGGCAAATATCTGTGCGGGTTGGCTTCAAAGCTATCCCGCCCCCAAATGACCTTAATTGAAGGATTGCTAAACAGACGAGCGGGCCTCATCATCATGACCTCGGCAGCAATTACACCGGGCGCTGCCGCCGGGGGCTTTAATGCCGCGCCCGCAATCTGAAAGGAGGACACCATGTCTTCCAGCGTCCACGCCGTCGATTTCGATCCCGGCAGCAATCGAATTCTCAACCAGATGCTTCATAAGGCCGGATATGTAACGGCGAGGATGAAACCGCTGTCAGGAGCGCTTTCAAGTCAATCGCGCACTGTGTTGCTCCGGTTCATGTCCGGAGTTATACGCCAGCGAGACGGTGGTTTTCCGTCGGGACCGGAGTCCATTTCTGCTTTCGGACGACCGTGATTCCATAGGTGAACCTAGTGTCGGGTTACGCTCCCAGCTCCGTTTCCGCAGTCTAGGCTGTGAAACGGCCTCGGAAATTACAACTAAATGCTGAGAATATTGGCGAGAAAAAAACTAAAAGTTGACAATCGCATATGAGCGACCTATATGTTGATTGTCGATATTTGCTTGCTTAGCTTTGGTTATCGCGCGTCTGGCACCGTGCCCTGAACGAGCCTTTTCTCTCAAAAATCGCTATCGCATCTGCAGCGCCGCAGGCGTTGTGGTCCTCTTATTGCTATGAAAGGGTTCATCATGACCACTGGCACAGTTAAATGGTTCAATTCCACGAAGGGCTTTGGCTTCATCCAGCCTGACAATGGCGGCACCGACGCGTTCGTGCATATCTCGGCCGTCGAGCGCGCCGGAATGCGCGAACTCATTGAAGGTCAGAAGATCGGCTACGACCTTGAGCGCGATAACAAGTCGGGCAAGATGTCGGCTTGCAACCTCCAGGCCGCTTAATCATCCCGGTATCCGCTCTCCGTTGACCACGGATGTACTGGCACTGGCGAGAGCATGATACCAGCAAGGTCAGGCAGATTGCCTGACCTTTTTTTGTTGCCACGGCGGCGTTCAATCTGGAAAAGCCATGTCACAGACACACAGCAAATCCCGGCAGAAGGCGGAGATTGCCTTCGCCAATACTCAATCGCAATTCTTCGCGCGTAACAGCGCCGTCGAGGAACTCGATTCCCTCGTTCTGGCCCGCGAGGAAAAGACGAGGCGGCTTCGTGAAGCGCGACTTGCGAAAGAATTGAAGGACCGTGAGGCGACGACCGCCTCTCTTCTCACGAAACGACGGGCCAAGACGGTCTGATCTGCCCAGGAAGAGTGGGGCGCGGACGGATAAAACACGACGAGGCCGCCCGCAAGGCCGAGCACGATCGGCGGTACGCCAATCGCAAGGCAAGGCGGTTATAGCAAATGGCTTGGTCACGTGAGATCATCAATCAAACTCTGTCCGCAGTTTCTTTCAAACCGTTGCACTCCGCAACCGAAGGGGATACCTATGGCAGACAGTATCGGCGAACTTCAGGCACTCAACACGGCATGGCAGATCGCAATCCAGGAAATCCTGCGGATGGTGATCCGAGACATGTATCATGCGGCCGGAGAGGAAGTCTTTCTGGCGAACATCAAGCGGATCGAAGAGGCCGCCGTCGACAGCATTTATGCAGACCTGCGGCTACGCGGGACGAATGAATGGACGGAAGCGCTTGTCAAGGATAATGCGAGTAACTTTGTAACCACGCTGCTGACATCGTTCACATATGATCGAATCTAGTGGAAGATCGGGCCGTGAGCCGCATCGCTGCTGTTTCGTATGAGCATTTTGATAAGTTCGGCTTTGCGCGCGGCAAGTCGCTGGCGAGCGTCTGCTTTCAGGAACTATATGGGAGGCTCACAGCCCTAATGTCCGAACGGACGCCTATGGCGGCAAGATGGAAAACCGCGCGCGTCTGATACTCGAGGTCACGGCCACGGTGGCGCAGGAAATCGGCAGCGAGCGCACGGGTGTGCCGGATTTCGCCAGTTTCGCCTACAAATAGCATTTCCTGTAGCGGTCCCCAGACGCAATACAAGTATATCATCGATCGACTTGATGTTCTCGGCATCACCTGCATTCACGTCGTTGAAGGCGCGACGGGTCGCCCGCGCGAGGTCGCACCCTTCGAATACGGATCGCTCCGCCGCCGCTTCAGCAGGACATATATCGCCAATAATGGCTGTGACCTCGACCTTGCAACGCCGCATCTGGTCGATGGCAAGGCAGATCTGATCGCCTTCGGACGCCCGTTCGTCGCCAATCCGAATCTCGTCGAACGACTGCAAAGCGACCCCGGCTGAGATCGGGTCACGCTGTATGGCGGCGGCGCTGCGGGTTATATCGATTATCCCGCTTCATCGGGACTTCCGGCCGTGAGTCATCAGGGGGCGTACTTCGGGGGGGCTCCTGCGATATCGATCATCATCAATCTCCGATAATTCCCAAGGCTGCGTAGCCGGATGCCGCGCCATATCAAAAAATCTCTGGCCACCGTCGCCTCAAAAGACACCTGTCCGCACGCAAGATCCGTAGCACAGAGTGAAAACAGAGAGCATCAAGTTTTATGATGGGGTTGATGAAATCAAGGGCGGAGTCCGCAGGCTATCTTTCGTCGGGGAAAAATCTTATGAGCTGTGTCTTCCTAAGCCTATCTCGACTCGCTGTATCAGAGGAGATGCAATATTCAATATGTGCGCGTAAATCCGCCGGCACTTCTGGTCCGCCGGCTTTCAAGAGCTTGTCGCCCATCGCGAGAAGAGTCGCCAGTTCTACACCGCATCGGGACGCAGACATAACTACTCCTCCGGCCGGACCGGATCGTATTTCTTCAAGGTCTTTGCTGGCGGTATAAAGCGTCAACAAATACCAGATCAGAAAGAAAGCGGACCAAAGCATCATGCTTCCAAGAACATATGCGCGCACAGGTGTTTCCCCGCTATCTGCCGAACCCCGGAAGACCTTGGATTGCATACCTCGGGAGTGGTCTGCGGGAGGGCACACGTTCCCGTTTCTGTACCCCGAACAGGAACAGCATTTCTCCTTTGAGTTTGGAAGGGTCGGTCATTCCACCCTGAAAAAGATCGATTATCTTGCGGGTGGCCTTGTTGAATGACCGGTCGTCATCCGAGCGCGTGTCGATTTCAAAGCCGGCATCTGACAACAGGGATCGCAACATATTCAGATCGTGAGACGAAATCGGGCCGTATTCTTGTGTGGAAGACACCGTGTCCTCCTTTCGTTGGGGCCAAGGGATTTCACCTTGAAGCGGTAACGCCCTTTAAAAAGCTACCGAAGGAACGAGCCTGCGCGTTTTGAGGTTCATTAGCAAGGGAATTCCAATGTGCTAGAACGCAGCCGCCGCTCAATAATGACCAGCGAATGGCTGGTAAACTTCTCTGGAGCTTTCCAAACCCGTATTCGCTTGCGTCTTAAGCTATTCAGGCGCACTGTAAGGCGTCGGTAGCGATGTCACGGGCACTACTGGTCGAGGGTCGGTTACCCTAGCCCCAACGAGAGGAGGACATTATGTCTTCCCACCCCAGTTTTGCAGCCATCTCCCCCAAAGAGATGGAGATGATCCAGTCAGTTTTGAAGAGTGCGGGCTATAACGCCACATTGCTGGGCAATGACCAGCGACAATTCAACACGGCCGCGTTTCTTGTAATGAGACTGTTTCTTGCGGGAGAAACATCTGCCGATGCTCTCGCAGCACAATTGAAACGCCGTCTTGGGAATGCGGACTCACTCAATCAATCCTACCAATCACGGCCTGTCCTTGAGACCATCAGAAGTGTCCCGCGCAACACGATATACGTCCTCAGCTTTTTCAGGAAGGCAAGTGGTCGATCGATTGGGGCTAATGAATAGCCCTGGAAGAACGAAGCCGGCGCGCTATAGGCAATCTCTTTGTTAATCCTTCTCAGGGGTCGAAATCCACTTAGTGGAGAGCGATGAAGGTCAAGGATAAACGTTGCGGCGCGGTGTGAATGACGTGTCAGGAAAGAGTGTAAGGGTATGAAAGAAAGAACGACATACAAAGAAATCACCTTCGCGAATCCGTTCGTATTGGATGGATTAGTAGCACCTTTGGAAGCTGGAACATATCGTCTGGTCGTTGATGAACAACTTATTGAAGGTCTCAGTTTTCCTTCGTATCAACCCGTCGCAACACACCTTGAGATACCCGCTATCTCCTCCCAATTAGTGAAGCGCCAGTTTTTGCAGGTGTCCGCGGAGGAAATAGAAGTGGCGCTGCAAAAAGATACCGAATCGCAATGCGGCGACTCCGACCAGTGATCAACGTTTCACAAGTTGGCCGGCGAGTGCGCTGGTCAGTTTGTGCGCAAGCGGTAATACAACGCTACTTTCACGCTGCTTAGTTTTCTCCGGCAGAGATTTATCTCCGACGTAGCGCGGGCGAGCGCAGAACGAGTAAGAAGGATATTCCTGTGTTGCGCGCCTTCAGAGGCAAAAGGCTGATAGTGGTAGAGCGGCGCCCGTCGTTGACGGCGGCGTGCCATGCGCAACTTACTGCCGCCGGAGCCACCGTTGCAGGCCCTGTTTCTTCTGTCGAGCAAGTCTTGAACCTGTTGGAAGCCGGCGATGTCGACGGGGCAATTATTGACGTCAAAGTTGACGTAGAAATGATGTTACGCTTAGCCATGCTACTGGAATCAATGGCGACGCCGTTCGTTTTCGGATCTTTCATCGATGTGAACTCGGAAGGCTACGCTTTTAGCGGTGATAGGAAGCATCTCCGCAAGATAGCTGACGTTCTTTTTGGCTCGCCTGGACCGGCGTCAACCCTCCATTAACGTGGTCCCGTTGAATAGATGGTGTGATTGATGGTACACGCACCCCGCACGTTCTTGTCAGAGGATGGCCGGATTAAACCCAACGGGTGAAAGGACGGCGGCATGACATCCAACACTATGAGTGGGAGCGATTTCGCGAGGACGTTTTCCAAGATTCATGGAGCTTCGCTTTCCGGAGAGGTCAAGTTTCGGCGGAAGCTATCCCGGCAGCATTTCCTAGATTTGTAGCCGGGCAGGGCGTTTCGATAGTCGTAATGGAGGCTTGCGGGATGGCTCATTACTGGTCACGCGAACTGACGAAACTCGGCCATGAAGTACGGCTGATAACACCACAGTATGTGTGTCCATTCGTAAAGCGCGAGAAGAACGATGCTGTGGATCGCACTATGACCTCTATGACAAACCGGAGCCGGTCGAAAAAGCGTTGGCGAAACTGATCCCTTTCTACACGGAAAACCTCTGAGCATGGCTAAATTGCCGCCATGTTACAATGGCGGCCCCTCTGCATGCTTAAACGAGCGGCATCAGACGTCTATTTGGAGGTCTGGTAACTGAACGACAACTATCCGATAAATGCGTCCACCACCGGACAGTCCGCTCCCCCTCAAACCGGCCACTCCGGCAAGCAACTGTTGCCCGGATCGGCAAGATGCTGCCAATAAAACCCACTAAACTGCGGGTCGGCGGTTCGACTCCCTTCAAGAGTAAATTAGTGCCGGCGCCAAGTTTTGTTCGGTCCGCATGCTCGAGTAGATAATTATCCGTCATCTCTGCCAGGCAAATAACGACGTCATGGATCATCGAAGCTCGATACAAGGCGTTCTGAGATAAGCGGTAACTGATTTGGCGGATGCGGATTGATGTGCGGCATGCATAAGCGCTTGCAGTTTGCAGCGGATAATCAATTGGGGTCATTCAATTTACATTCGTCCTGCAACCACAAACGGTACGGGAGAATGGCGATGGACACGAAACACGAACAAACCAATGAGCAGCAGGCAAGGGGTGGCTTCGGCCGGCGCGACATCCTCAAGCTAACAGGAGCGGGAGCTGCCGCGGTTATGTCGCTCGCTGCAAATCCTGCACTGGCTCAGTACTCCGGAAGTTGGGACAAGAGATTCAAGCAAAGCAACCGCGTGGAGCATCGCAAAGTATCGTATGTCAACCGACTGGGTATCAATCTTGTTGCCGACATGTACGTTCCGAAGGACCTCGATGCTTCGGTCCGGCATCCCGCGTTGATCGTCGGTCATCCCTACGGTGGCGTCAAGGAGCAGACGTCCGGCCTCTATGCCCAGACCATGGCTGAACGTGGCTTTATCACGATCGCACACGACGCCTCTTACAATGGCGAAAGCGGCGGCCAGCCGCACTTCATCTCGTCCCCGGAAGCCACCATCGAAGATTTCAGTGCTGGTGTTGATTTCTTAGGGCTCGACCCGCGCGTCGACCGCAACCGGATCGGTGTCATCGGTGTTTGCGCCAGCGGCGGTTTTGCCCTTGCCGCAGCGCAGATCGACCCGCGCCTGAGGGCCGTGGCGACCGTCAGCATGTACGACATGGGCGGCGCGAAGTGGGCCTGGGGCGGCGAGGAAATGAAGGACGATGTTCGGATCGACATGCTCACCAAAATCGGCGAGCAACGTTGGGCAGAAGCCTCCGGTGGAAAGAAGCAGTATGGCGAGCTCCCGCATGCTCTGACATCAGAGACGGACGCGATCACGCGCGAGTTCTTCGACTACTATCGCACGCCACGTGGTGCTCATCCCCGCGCGACGACCGCCATGAATGTGTCCGGTGACCCGTCTTACCTGCATTTCCGTCCGTTCGACCACGTCGATATGATCTCGCCACGGCCCGTCCTGCTGATTGCTGGCGAGAATGCCCATTCGCGGTTCTTTAGCGAACAGGCAATTGCGAAGGCTGCCGATCCCAAGGAATTGTTCATCGTTCCCGGCGCTGGCCACGTGGATCTTTATGACAAGGTCGATCTGATCCCATGGGATAAGCTCGAGGCATTCTTCGACCACCATCTGTCGGCCTGACCAGGGGCCCGTGGGGCTGCTCGGATCTCCGGCGGAGGGCATGATCTGTAACGATCAGGCCTTCCGCTGACTGCCCTAACAGTTGGCTAAGCTCGTAATTAATCTCACAACGGTGATCATCATGAGGAAGCTCCGGATATCGGCGATCGCGCTAACGTGCATGTTCGACGCAGCGGCAATCTCTGCCGTTCGAGCAGAGAGCCTTGCGCACAGCTCCGTCGTCGGCATGTCGACCGGCGACTGGAACGTCGAGACCGTCGTCGAGAATCTAGACTATCCTTGGGACATCGAGGTCAGAGGCGACAGGGTCTTCGTAACGGAGGCCGCTGGAAATATTGTCTTCGTCCAGAATGGCCAAATGCGCAGATATGTCTTGCAGACCACGGCCGATATCGCCCGCGAAGGCGGCGGCGGTCTGTTGGGAATGGCGCTTGCCAAGGATTTCGAAAACTCGGGGCGAGCCTATTTCTATCATACCTACCGCTTCGACGGCTCCCTACGAAACAAGGTCATTGAAGCTGTCTTCGACGGCACCTCATGGCGGGAGACCCGCACCCTGCTCGCAGATATCCCGGGACACAGGCTCTATAATGGCGGTCGCCTCGCAATCGGCCCCAACGGCAATCTCTACGTCACGACGGGTTGGACGGAGAACCGCGATGCTCCGCAAGACATCACCAACCTAGCCGGAAAAGTGTTGCGAATGACGCTGGATGGCAAGATGCCCTCCGACAATCCGATCGCCGGGTCGTACGTCTATTCGCTCGGCCATCGCAATCCACAAGGCTTGGCATGGGATCCAGCCGGGGAACTGTTCGTCGCCGAGCACGGCCAATCTGCCCACGACGAGATCAACCACATCAAGCCAGGTCTGAACTTTGGGTGGCCGCTCACAGACGGCGACAGGAAACGCCAGGGAATGCAGGCCGCCTACCTTCACTCCGGCAACGAAACCTGGGCACCTTCGGGGATCTCCTTCCGAAGAACGGAGCTTCTGGTAGCAACACTCGTCGGACGTGGAATTTACGTTCTCGGCCCGCAGGCGAACGAACTGGAGCCAATTTACAAGTCGGAAGATCGATACAGGGATGTGCTTTCCACCGGCAATGACATCTACGCCATCACGACAAACCGATCACCAAGAGGCGAGGGGCCGTCAGACGATCGCCTCATCAAGCTGTCGCCCAAACACTGACGGACGACGCATCACCCCTTCAGAACAACAGGTAAATGCTATGAATATCTCTTTCGAAAACAAGGTAGCCCTGGTCACTGGTGCAGCCTCCGGCATGGGCCTTGCCGCAGCAAAAGCCTTCGCCGAGGCCGGAGCGGCGGTTGCTCTCGCCGACGTCAATGAAGAGGCAGTGCGTGCTGCGGCTGAAGCTCTGACCCCTTCCGGTTACCGGGCGATCGCCATCCAGTGCGACGTCGCCGTCATGGAGCAGGTCGCGGCCATGGTGGATCAGACGGTCGCAGAGTTCGGGCGTCTAGGCACGGCTTTCAACAATGCCGGTGTACAGAGTCCCGTCGCCGAGACTGCTGACGCGGACCCCAAGGACTACGATTTCGTCATGGGGGTCAACCTGAGGGGTGTCTGGAATTGCATGAAGTATGAACTTCTGCAGATGCGCAAGCAGGGTTCCGGCGCGATCGTCAATAACTCCTCCCTCGGTGGTTTGGTCGGGATCGCTGAACGCGGCATCTACCATGCCTCGAAGCACGGCGTTGTCGGACTGACCAAGAGTGCCGGCCTCGAATACGCGCCTAAGGGAATCCGGATCAATGCGATCTGCCCAGGCATTATCGAAACCCCGATGGTGACCGGAATGCTGGAGACACAACCGGACGCTATGTATGCTCTGATGCAGGTTGTCCCCATGAGCAGGCTCGGCAAAGCTGAAGAAATCGCCGACGCGGTCCTGTGGCTGTGCAGCGACGCGTCCAGCTATGTCGTCGGACACGCTCTTCCCGTCGATGGCGGTTATACCGTCCAGTAGCCACGAGCGGGTTGTGGACGAGCCATTCCCTGTCCAAGCGCGGAGGGAGCTTCAGGCTCTTTTTCGCTTTATACAAAAGGTGGAACTGATGAGTTTCTTCTCCAGCTTTCGAGTATGTGTGGGGTTGGCACTGGCAGGCGTCCTAGCGTTGGGCTCGATATTTTGCAATGAGGCGAGCGCTGCTCCTAGCGCCGCCATTGACGCCAACAGCCATAGGGCCGTCGATTAGTGAGACGGGTTGATCGAGACATGCGCTTAAACAATTACCTTGTTACGCTAAATCAGTGAGTTACCTCGGATTGAACGAGGGTTCGATTGCGATCAAGAGCAATACGATTTGAATCCTCACTCCAACACGCCTCCGCTCACTCTTCTCGATAGCTGGCTCGTCCCCATCAAGTTTCCGAAACGGACGGCAGTAAGTTCCGGATTGGACGAAGTTGCAATCCGAATTGGACGCATGTAAACTCCGACCTGAACGCATCGGCAATCCTAGAATTTGGTAGCGATCAGGAGGAAAAATAGATTGAAAGGGGAAAGTCCTTCTGACCTCCTTTATCCGAGAGGCGCAGCCGAGCGAATTAGGGTCGCGCTCAAAGATACGCCAGTCGTACTTGTGAACGGACCGCGGCAGTGTGGCAAGACGACGTTGGCTCGAACCCTGCTCCAGACAGATCGTCCGTATTTCACGTTAGATGACGAAACGACCTTACTATCAGCAAAGACCGATCCAGTCGGCTTCGTTCGTCAGATTGATACCGCCATCATAGACGAGGTGCAGCGTGCACCGGAGTTGCTGCGTGCCATAAAACAGGCTGTAGACAACGATCGGCGGCCTGGGCGATTTTTGTTAACCGGCTCAGCAAACATTCTCGCACTCCCGACGGTTTCCGATAGTTTGGCCGGGCGGATGGAAGTCGTTACCTTGTTGCCCCTAGCTCAGTCCGAAATTCGACGCAACCAGTCGAACTTCCTCGATTCCGCTTTTGCCGGAACGGTCATAGCGCCTCGCAATCCAACGGTCGGAAACGACCTGATGGAGCGAGTGCTCATCGGCGGATATCCTGAGATGGTCGGTCGTGGCGATCCCCGCCGTCGATCCGCATGGGCTAGAGAATACATACGAGCCATCGTTGAACGAGATGTGCGCGAAATTGCCGACGTCGAACGCCTGGACCAAATGCCGCAGCTTCTGCGGGCGCTCGCGCATCATTCGGGACAGTTGCTCAATTTCACCCAATTGGCCGGCCAGGTCGGCATCGATGACAAGACCGCCCGGCGATATATCGGACTCTTCGAACAGCTGTTCCTAGTTCGTCGCATCGAGCCCTGGTTTCGAAACCCTTTGAAGCGTCTTGTTAAGACACCAAAGCTCCTGTTTCTCGATAGCGGGCTCTTAGCTTCCTTTGTCGGAATGACGATCGATCGAATTTCAACTGACCGAGGACTATTTGGTTCATTGCTGGAAACGTTTGTCGCTGGCGAAATCCTCCGGCTTTCGACCTGGAGCGAAGTCCAATCAACCTGCCATCACTATCGGGATAAGGATCAGGACGAAGTAGATATCCTTCTCGAAGACGAAGCTGGCAATATGGTTGGACTTGAAGTCAAGGCCGCGGCAACGGTGACCGCAGCAGATTTCAAAGGCTTACGCAAAGTAGCCGTGGCCACCGGACGCACCTTTAAGGCAGGCTGGGTGCTGTACGACGGCGACAAGATCCTGCCATTTGGTGATAATCTTGCGGCGATACCGCTATCTTGTCTCTGGGGCGATTAAAGTAAGGGCAGGATTTAAGTTCGATTCCCTTCAAGGCCAAGATGGGGGCAGGGCGTTTTGCTCGCATTCATGCAGCCCACTCGCGTGACAGCATCGCGCCTCAGTGCGGCCATTCGGATCTGCTGCATCTTCGAACAGCAGTCCGACCGCGGTACGTGGTCATGCCGGGGTATCGTCGGTTTGGTTACTGGCCGGCCAAGCTCATCTTTGATGTTTCGGGCGCACCGGCGTTCAGAATGGCAACGAAGTCCCTGAGCAACTGAACCCGGCGCGGTCGGAAGCTCTCCTCCGTCATCTCGATGTCGGCGATGCGGTCGACGCGAAACTTGCGGAAATCCTGACGCAGACAACACCAGGCAAGCAACACCAGCGTTCTTTCCAGATAGACGATCGCCAGCGGCAGCACTTGCCGGTCGGTCCGTTGCTGCTCCGCGTCCACATAGCTTATCACCACGGCGCGTTCTTGCCAGCAGGCCTCGCGCAGAAGGCCGACGTTGGCGAGCGGCGGGTCGCGGCGTTCGAAGCGATAAACCTGGGAGGCGGCATGCAATGTCTGGCGTTGTAATCTGTCGGGCAGCGTAGCTGTGACCTTCGAAAGCACGGCGCCGGCGGCCGCCGCGAGAGCAGGTTCACCCATATGCCGCACCTCGGCAAGGCCCAGCACCAAGGCTTCGATTTCAAGCCGTGTGAACGTCTGCGGGGGCAAGGCGATGTCTTCCGTCAGCCTGTAGCCGAAACCGCGCTCGCCATCGATGACGGCACCTGCGGCGCGCAGGCTCTCGATGTCCCTATAGAGCGAACGCAACGACACGTCAGTCTCCTCGGCAAGGCGCGCGGCCGTCACCGGGGAGGGGAGAGTGCGAAGCGCCTGGAGCAGGCGGAACAGACGATCACTACGAGCCATGACTTTAGAGGATAGGTGAAGCCTACTGACGGAAACTGGCAGTTGGCGGACTGTACAAGATCCGCATCGCAAAACGCAACCGAGGATCCAGACCATGCTAACGCTCTTTCACGCCCCCCGCTCGCGCTCGACACGTATCGTCACTCTGCTTCGCGAACTAGACGCCATCGAAAAGGTCGCGATCAAGATCGTCGATATCACCCGCGGCGACGGTAGCGGTCGCAAAGATCCAAAGAACCCGCATGCAGAAGGCAAGGTGCCGCTGCTCGACCACGACGGCGTCGTCATCTGGGAGAGCATAGCGATCATTCAGTACCTGACGGATCTTTTCCCGGAAAAGAAGATGGCGCCTGTTGCCGGCGATCCCCAGCGCGGTAGGTATCTCAGCTGGCTTGCCTGGTACGCCGGCGTGGTCGAACCTGTGCTGATCATGCAGGCTGCCGGGATTTCGCATCCTTTTGTGGATTTCACCTTCCGCACCCCGGCGGAGCTTGCGGCACGCCTCGAAAACGCGCTCAAGGACAACCCTTACCTGATGGGAGAGCGATACACAGCTGTCGATCTGCTGCTGCATTCACCCTTTGCCTGGTACCCTGCAGCGACGCCGGAGAGCGACGTGGTCAAGGCCTGGATTGAGCGCTGCGGCGAGCGACCATCGCTGCAATGGACCGCCGACTATGATGCCCGCGCCGTGGTCGCGGCCTGATTATTGGCACTGGCCGCTCCGGGCGTGCGGCCACTTCCGTGGGAGATTGCTCGCGCTCGTTGCCCCTTATGCTAAGCGCTATGTATGCTGGCTTCGGCGTGGGCATTGCACTCGGCTCCGAGATCCTTGCGAGTCGTTCCATCCAGGCGATCGGTCTTGCTGCCGCCGGATTGAGGCAATCGCCGTGATCCTGTTCCTCATCTACAGCCTGACTGGCCGTCGCGATGAATGAACGTGGGTACCGCCGATGATGCGGCGGCCAAGTGCTGATGGTTTAACATCTTCAAACGAGCGAAGAGCCGGCATCCTTGTTGGTCTCATTACTCAATGGGAACGGCGAGACGTAATCGAAGCGAAATCCGAACGTTCGCGCTGGATTTCGCCGGCGCGCCTGATTTGTTCCTCTGTCCCCGCCGGTTCGCGAGCTCCAGCCAAGTCGTCGGTTCCGCGCTATTCTCCAACGCGGAATCGGCCAACGGAACCAATACGATGAGAGGCAGTTGGTTATCGGAGGAAAACAGGATTATACGATGCCAAGGTATTTTTTCCACGTCCGGGACGCTGACGGTCTCTCTTTGGATACGGAAGGCGCGGTGCTGTCCAGCGACGAGGGTGCCTGTGTTGAGGCCGTACAGGCCGCGAGGGAAATGCTGGCAGAGAAAATCCTGAAGAATGAGGTTGTGGACGGCGCAGAGTTTGAAGTGGTCAGGAGCGATGGCGTGCTGGTGGCTAAAATTCCGCTGAAATCCGTTGTACGATTTGAATAACCGGGGTGCCGGGTGGTGACGGTGTGTTTCCGCGCGATTTTGTTGGAGAGCGTTGAAGCGGGCCGTGCAGCAGGCGTTTCCGATCTCAAGAGGGATATCTTGAATGTTGAGACCGGCCTTAGGGAGTTATGCGCATGCGGGGCCGCCATCATGGTGTTTTAACTTCAATGCGACGTTTTTGGCTCTGACATCACGGTATCCCGGGCCAATGCCCCTAATGTGACATCGATCAGGCTCTACGGAAGCCGGGAAAAGCGTCGCGGTGTGACGTTCACTGCCCGACCAGAAAGTCTGCTCTCATCGGCCAAGTGGCTCGGCCGGAAATGCGGCAGGGCCCTCAACACCAAGGAAGCCACAAGCGCCGATTCGCACAGGAGGCGGCGCTGGCGACCCGCCAAGATGGTCATTTCAGACGCTGAAGCAATTCAGCCGCTACAGCGCTGGCCGAGCCGGGGTTCTGGCCCGTAATCAGTTCCCGATCGGTCACGACCTTGGGTGACCACGGCGTGTCATTACTCACATAGACGCCTCCGGCGGCTTCCGCTGCGGCTGGCCGCCTCTCCTCCAGGGGGACGTTCCTCATCCCGGGCGGCCTGGACGACGCGCAGCAGCGACATACAACCACTAGGTGAAGAGACGCTTCGCCAAAAACTAATCGTTGACTTGCCTTCGCAGGTGCCTTATATATCCACCATCGATCTTTTGCTTGCCAAGCTTGTCTACCGTGCGATTGGCACCGCGCCCTAAGCGAACTTCTCTTTCAAAAATAGTCGGTTTATGCCCGCGTCTCATCCGTTGCGCGGTATGTCACTCTATGCTTGGAAAGGGTCCATCATGACCACTGGCACAGTAAAATGGTTTAACTCCACAAAAGGCTTCGGCTTCATTCAGCCTGACAATGGCGGCGCTGACGCGTTCGTTCACATTTCGGCTGTCGAGCGCGCAGGAATGCGTGAACTCGTAGAGGGCCAGAAGATTGGTTTCGAACTTGAGCGGGACAACAAGTCTGGCAAGATGTCTGCAACCAATCTGCAGTCTGCATAAGTGAGATCCGCTCCCCTTTGACCACGGATGTACTGGCACTGCCGGGAGCAATTTCATCGAGGCCAGGCGTTTCGCCTGGCCTTTTTCGTTTGGCCACAGGCCGGAGAGGCAGGGACTTCATGACACAACAACAAAGCAAACTGCGTCAGCAGGCAGAAATCGCGTTTCGCAAGCTTCAGGCTCCCTCCCTTGCGAAGGATCGTCCCGAGGAAAAGGGGCAAGCTGCCGTTGAGGCACATAATGAAAAAACGGCAAGGCTGAGGACTGCACGCCTCGCAAAAGAACTCGCGGATCGGAAATCTGCAACATCCGCATTGATCGCCAAGCGTGCCGCCAACGTGTCGACCACCCGTTCGGCGGGTTAAGCGGTTCCACAATCGCGCTTTCCCCGTGCTCTTGCGAACCATACGGGCGCATTGCCAGTGATGACTTGAGAACATCAACTCAAAAAGGCGAATTTCATGTCAGCGACGACAAATGAGCTGAACGCGATAAACACCGCATGGCAGATCGCTATCCAGGAGATTTTGCGGATGGTGATTCGCGATCTTTACCGTGGGGAGGGCGAGGCGCAGTTTAAAGAGCATATCAAGCGCATCGAGGCCGCCGCCGTTGACAGCATCCACACGGATCTGAGGTTTCGGGGAACCGACGAGTGGACGGAGCTTGTGGTCAAGGAGAAGGCCAGCAATTTCGTCACAACCTTGTTGACCTCCTTTACCTTCGACCGGGCATAATCACACTGCTCCAGTGTGGTGTGGGCATAGCCTGCACTCGGCCGCGCACGCGTCTTTCAGAAAATGACGAGAGGGCAACGATCATGACGGAATTCAAACAATTCGCTGCAAGTTCGAATGGTGATAACTGGTCCCTGGGGACGCGAGAGGATGGGACATCTGTCGTACGTCACAAAGGCAATCCAGCGTCAGGCGGATACGAGACGGAGTTACGTGTCGAGGAGTTTCTGCTTCTGAGGCCGTATGGCCCCGAGCAGGCGGCGCTAATAGAGCTTCTTGATGCAGGCGCTGATCAGCAAAACCAATGAAGTCCTGACAGGTATTCTTGTGCACGTTCGCATGCTCGAATTCCCCCATCCGGGGTCCTGGCGCAGGCCCGACGCGGCCCTTCTGACCATGTAGGCGAGCAGATCGCATTGGGGCCGCCTATTCCTGATAGATGGTTCGAGGCGTTCCGCTCAGGCTACCACACGTCAACCGCCATTTCGGCGTCATTAAGCCGGGCAGGACCTTGAACGGTCCTCGGCCCGGGGGAACGAACGGATTGTTCAGGGCTCGATGTGGCGTTGATCAATGAAGGATGTGGGATTCGAAAAAACAATGAATCGCGGTCGAAGACTAGTTCTGCGCGTCTATCCGCGCTTGGCGTTTTCGAGAAATTGATCGATCAGCACTTTTGCAGCCACGCCCCTGGCCGTTTGCTGTTCTTGATCGTCGAAACTACGCATTCCAGCGCTCTCAAGCATAGCATTGAGCCGGTTGAACTCACGAATATACTGGGTAGAAATGGAAGACATTGCGTCGGCCTTGCTGACTGGGGCTAGGTTATACTGACTGCCTAACGACAGCGCCCGTTCCATTGACTGCCGGTAATGATTCATCAGGGTCAATTGCGCCCGCATGAAGGCCGGTGACCCACCCGACGTGGCTTTTGACCTCTACGGGGTCCTACTGCTGACAACATTTCAGTGGGCGAGGGACGCGGCGTGCTCGATTGGAACTGATATGCTACCGTCGACTGTTGTTCGGAGGCCGTTTACGGCGTCTTCCACGGAGTCATCGCCCGGACGGCGCGCCTTATAGACCCCGCGACTGCGGATTCCCGAACGCTCTGCGGCTTTGCGGTCTTGATCGAACATAACTCCCTTGGTCTTCACAGGGAAGGAACGATTTGATGTTTCCAGAAAGACGAATATAGATATGAGTGTAATCTCAGTGACGTTCCCTCGATGCCAATGCGCGTGGCCAGCGGAAGGTAAAAATGCCGAGACCGAAAATGCCCTCTGTCGTCAGCACCGGAATCGCGGGACTTGACGAAATTCTTCGCGGAGGTCTTCCCGCATCCAATCTCTACATTCTGCAGGGCGCTCCGGGATCGGGCAAAACCACCGCCGCCCTACAGTTCTTGCTAGCCGGGGTCGCTGCCGGCGAAAGCTGCATTTACGTGACACTCTCGCAGACAGCTGCCGAGCTGAAGGCGATTGCGGTGTCGCACGGCTGGACACTCGACGGTATCCGTGTCGAGGAACTGGCGACATCCGGCTCCGTAAACGAGGCAGATGATCAAAGCATATTCATGACGTCCGACCTGCGGCTTGACGAGACACGCAAGGCGGTTGAGGCAGCGATCGAGGAACATAAACCGCGCCGGCTTGTCTATGATTCCCTTCTCGAAATCCGGTTGATCACCGGCGATTCTCCCCGGTTTCGCCGGGAGCTGATCGCGTTCAAGGCGTTCCTGGCAAAACAGGATGTCGTCGCGTTGCTGCTTGACACTCAGTCGCCAGGATTTGACCGAAGCGGAGAAGAGGTGGAGGGACTGGCCCACGGGGTAATCCGGCTTGACAAGTCGCTGGAGGAGTACGGCGGCGTGCGCCGCCGTGTGGAGATATCCAAGATGCGCAGCGTGCCAATCGCCGATGGCTATCACGACATGGCGATCCGGGAGGGCGAGGGCGTGGTGATATTCCCCCGGATAATGCCAAGCGCCGCATCGGATGCGGGAAAGCCACAACTGATCAAGTCCGGGGTTGCCGAACTCGACGACATGTTCGGCGGAGGCCAGGAAGCCGGAACCACGACCCTGGTCATTGGTCAGGCCGGGACCGGAAAATCGACGATGTCGTCGCTCTATGCAACCGCGGCGCTTGAACGAGGCGAAAACGTAGCCCTCTTCCTATTTGAGGAGCGACTGGAAACCTTCTTTCGCCGGTCAGAAGGCCTGGGCATGCAACTCAGGCAGTTTCATAAGGACGGCAGGCTGATCCTTCGCGACTTCAATCCTAACGAAATCTCGCCGGGCGAATTCGGCCAGATCGTTCAGGATGCCGTGACGCAGAACAAGTCGAAAGTCGTCGTCATTGACAGTCTGACCGGCTACCTCAACTCCTTGCCGCACCGGGACAAGGCGGTGCGCGACATCCAGTCCCTGTTAAAGTATCTGGCGCGCTCCGGCGTGTTGACCATGCTTATCGTCGCCCAGCACGGCCTCCTCGGGCAGAATGTCGGAATCGACGTCGATGTGAGCTTCCTCGGCGACACGGTTCTGCTGTTGCGGATCATGGAACATGAAGGGCGCCTCCGTCGGAATATCACCGTCGTAAAGAAGCGCCACGGTCCGCACGATCTTGACGTGCGGGAACTGATTATCGAAAGCGGTAACGTCAGCGTAGTGGCCTACAACCCACTACCCGATCCAAAATGAACGGGCTGCCGAAGGAAAATGGGCCGGACTGGGTCTTGGTCCTTGCTCCGTTCCGAAAAGACGCCGAATACATTGCTGCTCTTTTGCAAGACCAAAAGGTGGGGGTGGTCCCGGCCAAGGTCGATGGCGACCTTGAAGGTCTTCTTTGTTCGTCGCCGGACATCATCATCGTCACGCACGAGGCGCTCACTCCCTCTGTCTTGACGAAGATTTGCGACCACTTGAACGCTCAACCCGATTGGTCGGAGATACCGATCATCGTCCTTCTTGAGAAGGCCGCATCGGTGCAAGGCATCCGGGATCGATTGCAGGCAGCATGGCCGAAATCCCGTCTTCTGTTCCATGTGCGTCCGATCGCGCCGTTAGAACTGGTCAACGCTGTTCAGTTGAACCTTCTGGTGCGGTTACGGCAGCGGCAAGTTCGCAATTCAATCGAACGGGAGAGAGAACTGCGTTTGGAACTGAACCATCGCGTGAAGAACATCCTTGCCACTGTCACCTCCATTTTCCAGATGACGCGAAAACGCGCTACGACCGTGGACGAACTGGTGGGTGATTTTGGCGCTCGGCTACAGGCCCTTTCGGGCGTTCATTCGGCAGTCTTCGAGGCGGGCGGGGAGGAGGTTGACCTCTCTTTGGTCGTGGCTACGACAATAGCTCCCTATAACGGTGATGGCTGGACCCGAATCGCGGTTTCCGGTCCAGATATTGTTGTCGGTCGGGATGCGGGGACGACCATCGCGCTTTGTATTCATGAACTGACGACCAATGCCATTAAATACGGCGCGCTTTCTGTTCCTGAGGGTAGCGTGGAAGTGGTTTGGGAAATCACCGAGGGAAATGACCCAATGTTCAGCATGAATTGGGTTGAACGAGGCGGCCCGCCCGCGGTCGCCCCCAGTCGTCAAGGATACGGGACGCGCTATATTCGTTCGGCTTTAGGCTCATTATTCGGTACAGCGCCTGAACTGCAGTTTGGCACGGAGGGATTTCGCTGTTGCATTGCCGGACCAGTTTCACAGTTAAAACCTGCAAAACTGCCGGACTGGACGCGACCTTTTTTCCGACGAGGCGGACCTATTGCGCCGGTCGCGACGTCATGAGCCGGTCCTCCTCCGGCGCCCCGGTTCAACATATTCGAAATGTTGAGCCCGACGATTGATGCGAGGGTCTGAGGACCCCGTCCTGGCGCTTGGGCTGGATCAGGATTGTGAACCCTGCTGGTCTGGTACGCACCAAAGGACGCCGAGCGGCCGAACGGCCCCGCCATTTTCACTGCGCCCCGGTGAAGGGTTCTTCAACTGTCGCGTCGTCGTGTTGACCGGCAGCCGGCCGTAACGGAATGCTCCAGAGCGAATGTGCCAAGACGACACTATTCAACGAGGGGGCGAAACTTAGCTGACGCGGAAAGGCCTGTAACCAGCGGGGAATGGGGTTCAGCCGTCATCGTCAACATCAAGCAGTCCCGCATGCCTTGGCCGAGCGGTTTTCCATAGACACCGTCCTGCGAGTATTGAGATGAGACTGGCAAGGGGCAGGGGTGTTCAATTGACAAGTATTGGTCGACTCCTCGATCGGATGTGTTATTATGTCTGCATTGCCACCAACCGAATTCATAGGCGGTGGCACTTGAGGGTTACTACGTGCTCCCGCCTATTCGTGTGGAGGACGGCCGCGTGCCCCAACCATCAAATCACATTGATTCCCTGCTGCGCCGTGTGCTTTCGCACTGGGCTGCGCGTTTCACGTCAGATGAGCGGATTCAGGCTCATCTCGTAGAGAAGACCATCAGCGAAATGCTCCTGGAGTTTCCAACTGCGGACGACGCTTCGCCGATCGATGTCGTGCTTCTTGCAACGATGCGGCGGGTGCTGCTGAGAGATTTTCACTTGCGGTCAGCGACGGAAAGTCCGCCTGACGAACTGCCCACTCCGATCGACGATCAATGAAGAGTCGATGAGGTTCCCGGTGGACCGAAGAGTGCGTCTGCAATTTTTCGAAGATCTACGATATCGCCGCTCACGTCGTAGCCGCCAGAATTTCCTTTTGCGCGGGAAGCGAAAAGGAATGGCACGTTTGCGCTCTCCAGAATGATGGATACGGACAGCAGCGTGTCATCATCGATCCCGATGTCAATGATTGCCGCATCTACGTCTCCCTCCATCATCGCATCAAGAACGTCTCTTGCAGATCGAAGAGGAAGGCCGACAGTGGCCCCGGCCGCAGTCATCCGCTCACGGCATGCCTCCGTCAGCATTGGTCGTTGCTCAATAATGATGAGTTTTTTGCCTCTAAGGACACGCAGCACGGGGACTTCCTTCCGGTCGTACCGCCCCGAACAATCGCGGCGATTGACGGTTCCGTCTTGCAGGCCGTTCCCGAACATCGCCGATTGCGGACATTTCCCGGTGTTCGCCTGGAACGAACCCGGAAAGAGAACAGAAGGTTATGTGGTTGCAGCAGCAGGTACTACGCTCCGCAAGACGGCGCACGCGGTCGTCGTCTACTCGATCCGCGATCGTCCCGCAAGCTCGTCCAATCGATGAAGAACAACATGAACGGTGAACATTCCGCCTATGCCTAATTGGGCTAGGCAGCCTGACCTGCCCGCGTCGCGTGGCACGTTGGTGTCGTTACTTTTATCTGTTTGGCGTTCACACGGCCAGGCACGCCAGAAATCCTCGCCGATAAATGGCGAGGTTCTCGTATCCTCTGAAATTGAGCCCTTCAGGCCGCCGTGGAAGGGACCCCGGCGGTCACGTCAAGGACGGTCAACATGTGTGACTGCCCGTCGCGGCCGCTCCACTCGATCTGCTGCCCCGGAGAAAGACCCAGAAGTGCAGCGCCAATCGGCGTCAGCACGCTGACCATTGAGCGTTCGATGTCGGCGAGACCGGGATAACAAAGAGTGACCGACCTTCTGGCGCCGCCCTCCGTCCTGTAGGACACGGTCGATCCGAGCGCTACGGCATCCGGCGGGAACTGGTCATCCTCTACGACATCAGCTCGATCAAGTTCGATAAGCAATTCCTCGGCAACATCGAGGTCGCGTCCCGGTGCTGCCAGTGCAAGAGAGGTCAGACGAGCGTGGTCAGTCTGCCTGACGACGATGGACGGCTTTCCGCAATTGGTGGTATTCATGTCATATGCCTCTGTTGCAGCCCAAGGGCTGCGCAATAAAAAGACTGCTTGTGGATTAGGTCGCGCAATCCCGCAGGATCAAAGCCCGGGCACAGACGCGCGACAGCAGTCTACGTCCCGGGTTAATACCCTTCGACGGGATACTCTCGGCTGAGGCAAAATCTATGGAAATTGCTGTTCTTCAACATGGTAGCGCAATCATCGCATTCTTGAGGAGGAAGTCAAGAAGCGCTCCCTAACGCACTGCCCTGCGCTTATGATCGCGTTCTTCGTCGTTAAATGCAGGCGTACGGGCGCCAGCCGTCCTTTATGACGCCTGTTGGGGCGGCGGCCCTGGGCCTCACAACGGGCAGCGAGGCGAGGAATATCGCGATGGATCCAATGCTGGTGACCGTTCTCTCGGTGAAAGACAGGACCTACGAAAGCTTCAGCAGCCCCAGGATCAGGATGATATCGACTGGGGGACGGGATGCAGGATCTATGTCCGCGTTTACGTTGGCAGACTCTGCGGCCCGTGAAACCACCAAAATCTGCTTCGCAAGATGCGATATCTGGCCGATAAAAGCAGACCGAAGCGCCCTCTTATAGCGGCTACACAATTTATCTGTCCGGAGCACTGATGGAAAAAGACAAACGTTTCGATAGAAAGCGAGGGCGGGCAGACTTTATGCGGGGACTGGGCTGGATGGCTCTGAGCATGGTGTCCTTCATAAGTATGGCGGTAGGATCTCGCGAGTTGGCATCGACCTTGTCAATCAGGCAGGTGCTGTTTTTCCGCGCTCTGGTCGGTCTCATCGTAATTTTGCTGGTGGGACGATCACTCCTGCCGCAGATCCGCCAGATGAAACTGTTTCCCAGACATCTGGCACGGAACGTCGTTCACTTCACCGCCCAGTATTTTTGGACAATAGGCGTGGTCTCTCTGCCGCTGGCGTCCGTCTTTGCCCTTGAGTTTACCATGCCCATCTGGGTCGCGCTGTTCGCCTGGTTATTGCTCAAGGAGAAGCTGACAGGGGCGCGGCTTCTCGCAACCCTTGGCGGGTTCATTGGTGTTCTGGTTGTCGTGCGCCCTGGGCACGGCGTCATTGATCCCGCCGCCGGATTTGTACTGCTGGCGGCCGCAGGCTACGGGCTTTCCTTGATCCTCGTCAAGCAGCTTACCAGGGAATTCTCACCTGCAGTCATCGTGGTCTGGATGATCCTCATTCAGTTGCCTCTGGGGCTGGTCGCCGCTTTGACAGACTGGAGGGACGTCGGCCTGTCCGATGTTCCATGGATGATGGTTGCCGGCGTTGGTGCGTTGAGTGCACACTACTGCCAGGCACAGGCGTTGAAGCGCCTCGATGCCTCTGTCATCATGCCCGTCGACTTTCTGCGCGTGCCCATGGCTGCACTCGTCGGGTTCTACGCTTAAGGAGAAGGTATAGACGTCTGGGTTGTTATCGGCGGATGCATAATTCTGATGTCAAATTTCCAGGCAATGATGTCCGAACGCATGAGGTCACAGACACCAAATGCATGACGAGCCACGACATCCGGCATTGCCTGCGGCGAGCCGGCTGGCGGCCTGTGGTGAGAGGGATGCAGATGTGAATCGGTGGCGTCGGAGGAGGACGTGTTTCTGGCGGATCGTGGTTGTCAAAGGCCGGCTGCGCCCAATCTGACAGGGGGCAAGTCAAATGGCACAGCCGGTCAAAAATCACTCGCAATCCGGGCGCGACATCCCGTTGCGGCGACGAACGGATGCACGACTGCCGCGCTTAAACCAGATCTGCTGTTCCGCCAGTAACTGTTTGCAATTTTGCACCGTGAGGCGGCTCGGTTTGGCGGTCGTATCCGCCATGTCGCGGTGAACCGCCGGGTAATGGTTATCGGCCAGAGGCCTGAGTCAGCGGACGATCAATGCGCATCAACATGTGGACCAACCATCAGCAGCAAAATGCGATCGGTACGTCTAAACATTGCCGAGCGGTCCTCTTCCCTCCGACCGGCCGTCCTCTCCACCCGATATCTTTTCAATGGTGTCCAGAACGCCCTCCGGCGTGACGTCCTCTTGCAGTTCTGCAATTTCCTGCTTCTGAGCAAGGTCGAGATCGAGTTTTTCCGCTATCGCGGTCACGATCGATAGAAGTTGCGTGGTCTCGTGCTCTGCAAGAAGCGATATCTGGAGATTGAGGTCCGCGCGCTTGTCGTCGGCCTCCGCCATCCTGTTCTGACTGATCATAACGAATGTCGAGATGAAAATAGCTTCTACGGAAGCGACCATGGCCAGGACAACCATCGATGGATCGAACGCCGGAAGGATGGGAAGCAAACCAACATTAATCGCGATCCACCCTCCAAACACCAAGGCATGAATGTAGACAAATATCATCGAGCCAGCGAAACGGGTGATGGCTGCCGCCGCCTTCTCCTGAAGCGAAGCCGTCGCTGCCTCCTGCCGCCGCCGCTCGAGCAGGGCTGCGATGTTACGGTCAAGCCGGCTGGAAATGGTCTGCTGCTTTACGACGGGCTTTGACATTTCACCCTCCGCTCGACCAAACCAACTTGATGGAATCCGGTTCCGGCTCGGCTCCCTTCCGCGGTACCGGACGTGCGAGCCCAATTGCCGGCCTGGGCCGCCCGGGGCGCGGGCACCATCGTCATCGTTGTCGCGAGGGTCCGAGCGCAGTTCCGAAACCAGGCACCTCTGATTTCGATCCCCACATCACTGGGGAATCCGGCGTTCCGCATCTTGAGTGCTGCGCGGCGTGGTGCCGGGATTTCTTGACGAATTTGCACTGCTTGATAATGGATATGACGGCCTTGGCTGGCCAGTAGTTGCGCCACACCGATCCTGGCGGCTACCCAACCCCGCTGTCAGCGAACATGAGCATAAGACATCTGGCACTATTGTATCTCGGTATCGCGTTCCTCTTCGTCGGCTGCGCCACCTTTCTGGGTGGGTTAGGCTACCTGCTCTGGCTGGTTCAGTGAGCCGGCCATCATCAAAAATGACTTCGGTCACCGCATCGTAACACGCCAGTAGCCTGGCTCTTGCAAGATACATGCGGCTGCCCGGTCATCTTGCGATACAGCAACCCCAAAAGATTCGGGGAACTAAATGGGTTGAGCGGCAAAGCTGAAGGTGACGGAGCGCTCTCGATCCTTGCCGTGTCGCGCGCACACGGGTGCTGTCGGAGTGCCGATTATCGGCGCTGTGCCACACTGGAGAGGGATCGCAGGCACGAGAGGCGGTTAGCCTCGATGGTGCAAACAAGTTCGCCCGCGGGGAGCGGCTGGTCCTTGCGTGGCGGGAGGAAGCTTGAGACCCGGGCACTCATTGACGCCCCTGTCCATCATCAACGCTTGGCTGAGATGTTTTCGTCAGGAGGAAAACTGTTGCGCAGTGGATAGTTTTCCGGCCGCGCATAAGCCGAGCCAAAAGCGCGTAACGCCAGACGCCGCATCGTCAAAAAAAGTTCTGTATCAATTGCAGCCTCGTCACCTCGTGAAGACAGTGTTTTCAACGTCTCGGTGATTGTGTCTTCTACGAGCTTCACTTGCAAGGCGTGGTGGGGCGTGAAACACGCAGCCCATTTTCCGAGAGTTCGCTGCAGCAAGCAGCCTTCGATTTGTGCAGGTCGTTTCATGCTATCCTCCTGGCGCTGGACGTATACGAGCTTCGGAACGAGACGCGACCGCGCGGATGCATTGGCCAGACACTAGTGCAATCTTTGAGGGAGTCCACTCTGAGATTTGAGGAGTAGAAATTATACGGCCTGCGCACGCAGACTCACCGCCAGACGCTGCGGTCCGGCCACGCGACATATACGACCGGCGTCAGTCGGCGCAGCAAGCCTTGTGCTCGGCTACTGATCCTGTTTTTTGCGGGTTGGTTCTCGCCCTCTCCAGCGCGCGTTTGTTCATCTGGCGTTCATTCATCACGAGCCACCCTATGTACGGTCGCGTCAGGCGGCCTGACAGCGGCCCGCAGTTTACCCCAGCCCACTGCGGGCCTCTTTTTATCCGAGAAGCAACTTCCATCACGACATGTTCGCGGTGGCAGATTGCGTCCATCGCCCGGAGGCAATAGACGCCGACGCAAAATGCCAGCCACTCGATGTAGCTCCGATTGGCGTCAGCAACGATTGGATAAACCATCCAGCAAGGGCTCACTGCCGGAAACTAACCTCGCCGCGGTCAATTGAGTCTAGGCGCTTGCGGCAAAAAATTTTCGGAGAGCGATTGCGAGCATGGGAACTGCCGTACCATCCAACATTCTGGCCGGAACGTCCATTCGAGCTTCAGGGTTAGGACTGAACAGCGAAGACTTGACGGTCTAAGTACTTCTCAACGCAGGTGTCGCGGGCGTAGTTCGTGGCGCTGAACCGCCAGATGCGAGGGAAACGCAGCCGCAATCTCTGATGGATCGCGCATTGACGCGGCACTTGCGGAGGTCAAGGAGCGCGATTTCGGCCTGGAAGCCTAATCGACCGGTGCAATGGACGCGCGGCGCGTCGCATCTAATAGCGGAACCTTATCATTCGATGCGCGGCGCTTGGCGCGACGATCGATACCAGACGAATGAACATAGGTAGCGCATACGATGTCTTGCGCGGGAAGGGCAGGCGTGATGTTGGTCAGCGAGGAGAAAGAATGTTCAGTCATATTATGCTAGGCGCGAGGGACCTCGAAAAAATGGTCGACTTCTACGACTGCGTCCTGGCACCCCTGGCATTGCAACGTGATTTCCAGACCGAAACCGGCGTGGACGCAGGCGTCATCTGGAAAAGCGGTGACAGGAGGTGGCCGCAGTTTGCCCTTCGCAAACCGATCAGTGGACTTCCGGCAACTTGGGGAAACGGAGTCCAGATCAGCTTCGCTGCGCCTTCGCGATCTGCTGTCAACGACGCCTGGGACGCAGCAATCCGTATGGGTGGTATCAGTGAAGGCTCTCCCGGCATACGGCCACGCTACGCCGCGGACTTCTACGCCGCCTATTGCCGCGATCCGGAAGGCAACAAGCTATGCTTTGTCCACGCCGACAATCTCGCACTGTAGGCCGTACAGCGTCCAGTCCAGGGTTCGGCGATCACCTGCCACGCGGATGAACCACAGCCGCACAGTTCGGCACAGTGCCGTTTTAGCATCAGATCACCGGCTGGGGCCGCCTGCGCAGCATCACCGGCCTCACGAATACCTCTATAGCGAAGCCACGGTGCGACAAGCCGTCCCGTCACCGCCCTTTCTGCCTTTATGCTCGACGGTCCGAAAATCGCAGTGCCGCGACCGGGTAGCGGGAGTTTAAGCTTCTGCGCTCTCGTTCATGCCTTTGGTGACACCGGCGACGGCCGTGATAGTGAAGACGACGCAGTGGCAAGTGCAGGGACCCAAGTTATATCGCCTCTCCGGTATCCGAACTCACCCATAGATTCGCGCAGGATTCTATGTGGCTTAATATAGATCACTGGAGACGAAAACCTCATCTCCTGCCCCCGAAACACGGGTCAGCGTGACACGACCGGCGCGCGTTGCCGCCTCTGACGAGGGCGTCGCCGTGGGGACGCATGACATGTTCAAGACAGTGGCCGGCAATATCCATGGTTAACATTCGTTAGTCTTGATTAATTCATTGTTAACCACGTCTCCGTAGTTCTGATTTGCACAAAATATCGGCAAATCAAAGGCCACGATCTTGTTCCTCGTACTGGCAGGTTGCTCATTCTTCTCGTCAGAAGGTGGAACACTAAATGCGTTTTCATTGGCTTCCTGCGTTGATCTGCATCGTTGCTGCGGGGATGTCGAGCACCGGCTGCGCCAACCGTCCGGTCGCAAGTAGTCAGCCGCCCAATGCGGCCGCTTCGCATAATAAGACAGGAACGGTGAACGGGAGTCTTCCGGGCGTAACCGGAACAACTGATCAAATACGTTCCCCCGTGCGCGAAAAAAGTGAACACAAAGGTCCGCTGTCACTTGAGACGGCCGTCAGGAAGGTTGTCAACTGGCATCCTGCAGTGACAGAAACGATCGGGCGGCTACGACAGCAGACCGAATCCGTTAACGAAGCCCGCGCCGGTTATTTACCGAGCCTCAGTTGGGGACTGGATTCCTCCTACGACAGATCGGATCGGTACAGCCCCGACCTCAACCTTAGTGTTTCGCAGATGCTTTATGATTTCGGCAAGGTCGACAACCGGGTCAAGATTGCGACCGCAGGAATTGCGGGCCGCAAGTCCCAAGTGCTGATGGCGGTCGATGATCTCGCACGCGAAGCGGCATACGCGGTTATCGAAATCCAGCGTAACCGCGCTCTGAGAGCCGTTGCGAATGACCAGATCGAGGATGTGAATGCAATTCTGGAACTGGTCAGGTCACGCACTGACAAGGGCGCCAGCACGCGTTCCGATCTGTTGCAGGCAGAGGCCCGCGTTCAGGCTGCGGAGGCGACGCGCCTGGAGATCGAAGGTCAACTTTCCCGCTGGGAAGCGGTCCTTTCGAACCTGAGCGGGATTAACGGAGGGGTCCATGTCACTGACGCGGTACCGGGATGGCTTTCCAGGGCCTGCAGTGCAACAGATTTCGACTGGTCCCGCGTGCCCGCTGTGATGCAGGCGGAAGCAGACCGCAAAGCCGCCGCCGCGCAAATCGAACTTGCCAAAGCCGAAGGGCTACCGACGCTGTCCCTCGACGCGGGGATCGGTGTCGACGTGACGGAATTCAGCTCTTTCGATCCCGACTACACGGTCGGATTAAAAGTTTCGGGCAGCCTCTATAACGGGGGAGCGACAAGCGCCAGACGGAATATGGCGGTTCAGGCTCTCGGCGCATCACAGGCTGCGGAAGCGCGCGCGCGGGTCGATATTCTGCGCAACCTGACCGAAGCCAGCAGCCAGATATCGAGCAAGGAAAGTCTTCGTCGCTCGCTCTCGACACGCCAGTCAACGATGAGGCAGACACGCGATCTTTACCGAACACAATATGTTGAACTGGGTACGCGCACCCTCCTCGACCTGCTCAACGCCGATCAGGAACTACATGCCGCAAGATTCGATATCAGCAACATCCAGTACGACCTGCACAGGTTGAACATCGACTGCACCTACAGTGCCGGACGGATGCGCGAAGCCTTCGGAATCGAGGGCCAGACAGTTCAGGGCCTAGCGCTTTAACAACTGCTCGTCGCCGGTCACACCGCGCCCAAAGATATGATTTTTCATACTTTTATACTTGGTCGGCATCATAACAGGCAAATTTTGCTTCTGGCACGATTTACCAATCGGTGAGATCTTCTTTTTCAATGAGAGCCCGTCGTGCCACTTCGTCTCGAGCAACTTCCAAGCAAAGGAACAGAAGGCTTGCCGGTTTCCAGCCGAGCCGCGTTTAGCATTTGCGTTGAGATAATGTTCGAAGCTCGGAGCCTCTTACCCGTCATTTTTGGTATGCGCCCCTCGGTTGTTTTTTCTTGCGGCATTTGAATTTTCTGCAATTATAGCGATGGGAGAGGGGCCTTTGAGAGGAAAATCCCCTTTTATGCAAGAGACCGGAGCCGATTTATCTCAGGCTCCGTACTTCGCAGCGGTTAACCGTTCGCAAAATCAAATTTCTTGAATGTTGCTTGGTGTTCCAGGCGGCAGCGGATTTCTGTCGCCGATGTTCTGTGTTGCAGGAGGACAGTTTCATGGTTGCAATAGTAACCGACAAAGTCTCAGGAAATTCCCGGACTGTATCGCTTGACGGCCTGGACATGGACAAGCCCGGCATCGTCCAGATACGTGCAGCCCGCAACGAGGTCTCCGACTTCGTGCGCGATGGCGATGATCTCCTCCTCCGAATGCGGTCTGGCGAAACGATCCGGATCGGACACTTCTACCGCGAGCTTGAGGGTGAGCACAGCGAGCTCGTCCTCGAGGACGAAGATGGAAATCTCTGGCTCGGCGAGCACAGCGACGGCTTGGCGGATTTTCGTTTCTCTCAAATCGAGGGTGTAGACGAATTGGTCGGCGCCTCAGCCAGTGACGGTTCCGTTCTCGGACTTGCGGCTTTGGGCTTGCTGGCGGGCGGGGGAGCTATCGCGCTCGGGGGATCATCCAGCGACGACAGCGATGCAGATGCTGACGCGGATGCTGATGCTGATGCTGACGCGGATGCGGACGCCGACGCCGATGCGGATGCCGACGCAGACGCCGACGCGGATGCTGACGCCGATGCGGATGCCGACGCAGACGCCGACGCGGATGCTGACGCCGACGCCGACGCCGACGCAGATGCAGATGCTGACGCGGATGCGGACGCCGACGCCGATGCGGATGCCGACGCAGACGCCGACGCGGATGCTGACGCCGATGCGGATGCCGACGCAGACGCCGACGCGGATGCTGACGCCGACGCGGATGCTGATGCAGACGCCGATGCTGATGCAGACGCGGATGCCGACGCAGATGCTGATGCAGATGCAGATGCTGACGCAGATGCAGATGCAGATGCAGATGCAGATGCCGATGCTGATGCAGATGCCGACGCAGATGCTGATGCAGATGCAGATGCGGATGCCGACGCAGATGCTGACGCTGACGCAGATGCGGACGCTGATGCTGATGCTGATGCTGATGCTGACGCGGATGCGGATGCGGATGCAGATGCTGATGCCGACGCGGATGCTGACGCAGATGCAGATGCAGATGCTGACGCAGATGCCGACGCTGACGCAGATGCTGACGCAGACGCAGACGCAGATGCTGACGCAGATGCCGACGCTGACGCAGATGCTGACGCAGACGCAGACGCAGATGCAGATGCTGACGCAGATGCCGACGCAGACGCGGATGCCGACGCAGATGCTGACGCTGACGCAGATGCGGACGCGGATGCTGATGCTGATGCTGATGCTGACGCGGATGCTGACGCAGATGCAGATGCTGACGCAGATGCCGACGCTGACGCAGATGCTGACGCAGACGCAGATGCAGATGCTGACGCAGATGCCGACGCAGATGCCGACGCTGACGCCGATGCAGATGCAGATGCAGATGCTGACGCTGATGCGGACGCCGATGCAGATGCCGACGCGGATGCCGACGCCGATGCTGACGCGGACGCAGATGCGGACGCCGATGCTGACGCAGACGCAGACGCGGATGCGGACGCAGATGCTGATGCTGATGCTGATGCCGACGCCGATGCCGACGCGGATGCCGATGCCGACGCGGATGCAGATGCCGATGCCGATGCCGACGCTGATGCCGACGCTGACGCCGATGCAGATGCTGACGCAGACGCGGATGCTGATGCCGATGCCGACGCGGATGCCGACGCGGATGCTGACGCGGATGCCGATGCGGATCTCGAACCCACGGATGATGTGGCCGGGGCGGAAGTGAATCTTCTACCTACCGTGACAGAGGACGCTCCCCTCGGGAGCGATACCTATCTGGCTGTCGTGAGTCTCGCCGGTCTCGACCTGCAGCTGTTCGCCGATGCAATCGAGTTCGACGTTGAGACCGGCCACACACAGGATCTGAACTTCGATTTCAGCGGACTCATCGGGGCGGATGTCCTCGGAAACTACAGTCTTGTTGTTCAAAAATGGGACCCTGCCACACAGCAATGGACGAGCATCGAGGGAGGAGGACCGGCCACAATCCTGTCCCTGTCACTCTTTGGCGGAACCAGTGGTACGGTGCCGGGCCTGGAGCCTGGAGAATACCGCGCATTCATGGGATTCAACGGGCTCGTCGGTGTGGGGGTGGGCGGCACCCTGACCCTTGAAGGCACTGACTACAACTTTACCGAAATCGGCGGCTATGAACCTGTCGAGGCAAGCGGCAACGTCCTCGGAAATGACGATGTGCCGAGCGGCACCACGGTTCAGAGTGTCGACGGACAGACTGTGGAGCCGGATGGGACTGTCATCCAGGGCGATTTTGGTGAGCTCCTGATTCGCCCTGATGGTTCCTACACATATACACCTTTTGCGAACGGAGCAGGGATCGGTAAGGTAGACCAGTTCGAATACGTCGTAGCAGACGCCAACGGCAATACCGGGACTGCAACGCTCTACGTCCAGATCGGCAGCGACAATGTGACGATGACCTGGAGCGACACGGATCCCGGTCTTCCTGCAGCACTCGAGTTCGCCGCGACGGGCGACAGCGCAGACGCTTCTGTCGTCTGGACCAACATATCGGATGATGACTTCTTCACAGCCAGCGGCACCACAGTACTTTCGGGTGGCCTGGGGCAGACGAGCACCTATACCAGTGGCAGCTTCGTCATCACCGACAACATGGATGTTTCCGGCAGCATCAGTGTATCCGTCTTGCTGGCGGCTTTGTCAAACGGCGTCGTTTATCTCGAAAGGGAAACAACACCCGGCAACTGGCAGCAAGTGGCGAGCGATTCCTTCAATATTATCGTTGGCGGCCTCGGCACGGTCGCGTCGATCGACCTTGCCGGTCTCGATCTCGCTGCAGGCACATATCGGGTTCGGTCGACATTGAGCGGCACGCTGGTGAACGTGTCTGCGACGATAACCAGTGATATCGATGTCACCTACACGGACCAATATGAGATTGGCACCCTGACGGGGGACAGCGGAAACCTGCTTGCCAACGATGATCTAGGCTCTACGTTTACATCGTTCCAGATTTTTGACGGAACAACGTTCGTGGATGTAACCGAAACCAGAACGATTGAAGGCGAATACGGTACCCTGACCATCAATCCCGACGGCAGTTACAGCTACACACCAAATTCGGATCTGACTCATTTTACCGAGCCGCAGACCGATATGTTCGAATATCAGCTCACCCATCCAAGCGGGGCGGTGGAGCAGTCATCCCTGGTTGTAACCGTTGATCCGTCGGGTGCGGGCGTGCCTGATCAGGCTTCGATGTTCGTTGCCGACGACATTTCCGGTCTGGACGGGATCGATGTTGCGATGAGTGATGATCCGCTGGCCTCGGATCACGATAGCGACACTGACCTGGCGGGGCTGATTGAAGAGGACGTTGAGGAACTGACAGTGCCTCTGGACGGCCTGGCCGCGCTTGACGAGCCCGATGAGGGGGATGCCGATCTGTCTCCCACAGAGGAAGGTATCGAGCTGGTCGAAATGCCGGAACCGGTGGAACTACCTGTAGACCCCTTCGGGCATCTGGTGACGGAGGATGAACTGAACCCCGCACCTTCGGCTGTAATCTGAATGACCCAAAGACGGCTTGGCGGACTCAATTCCCCCGAGTCGTCACAGAGGAAAATCAATGCCCATTTCCGACATGACGACGGAACAATGGCCTGATCCTGATGCGGACGGCGAGAAATTTGATAGGTGGAGCGAGGCCTTCCAATATGTGGCACGTCATTATGGTGTGCCAATCTCACCGGGCGGGGTACGACAACTCGCACAGGCACTGAAGGCAATCGAGACCGACGATTGCCTTGGCCGGCTTGCCAACAAATTGGGGCTGCAGATAAAGCGTGCGGCTCCCGCACCAGGCCTTCTCACCAGTTGGCGGTTACCGGCGATCGTGAGGCTCTCGGACGGTTCCGTTGGTGTGGTGACGGGGCTTTCAACCAGACAGGACGCGTCCGTAGTCTTAAGCGGTGAAGGCGGCGTGGCTACGATCCTGCCGCTCGACGCGCTGCTGGTACAAACTGATTTTATCGTCTTGGCGCGCCCCCAACGTGCAACAGTTGACGAGCGCGTCGACGGCTATATTGCGCCGTATCGGGAACATTGGTTCCGGGCAATCGCGTTTCGCGACATCGGGGCTTATGGCCACGTCATGCTCGCGTCCCTGGTCGCAAACCTTCTGGCGCTGGCGGGCGTGATGTTCTCGATGCAGGTTTATGACAGGGTGGTGCCGGCGAAATCGTTCAACACCCTCTATGTTTTGTTCGTTGGTGTCGTCCTGGCGCTGGTCTTCGACTTTATCATGCGCCGCTTGCGTACCCGCATTATCGATATCGTGGGCAAACGCACCGACATGCGCATCTCCGACCTCGTTTTCGGACATGCACTGCGCGTGAAAAATCAGGAGCGCCCGACATCAACCGGCACGTTCATTGCCCAGTTGCGAGACCTGGAACAAGTGCGCGAGCTTTTGACCTCCACCACTTTGGCTGCCGTTGCTGACCTTCCCTTTTTCATTCTGTTCCTCGTCATCTTCTGGCTTGTCGGAGGGCCACTCGTGCTGATCCCGGTTGCGGCGCTCCTGCTTCTGGTCCTGCCGGGTATTGTCGTACAGCGCAGCCTGAGGGCTGCCGCGAGTGAGGCAATGCGTGAAGCCTCATTGCGTAACGCAATGCTCGTGGAAGCCGTTCAGGGAATAGAAGATATCAAGACGCTTCAGGCCGAGGACCACTTCCAGCAGCGTTGGAACCATTACAACGCCGTTTCGGCGGACGGACAGCTTCGACTTCGTGCCATTACCAATGGTCTTGCGGCCTGGAGTCACACCGTGCAAACCGGAACCTTCGCGGTAGTCGTCTTCATTGGGGCACCGATCGTGATGGAAGGCGACATGACGACGGGCTCTCTTGTCGCCTGCTCCATCCTAGGCTCTCGCATGATGGCGCCAATGGCACAGTTGACGCAAATTCTCGGCCGGTTTCAACAGGCCAAGGTCGGACTTAAAAGCATCGATGCCATTTTGCGCATGCCCTCCGATCACCCGGATGACGAGACGCGTGTCAGCGTTCCCACACTTCGCGGCGCGTACAAAATCAGGGGAGCAGCCTTTCACTATGGCGAAGGAGCAGGCAGGCCTGCGCTGGCGGTTGGCGAACTGTCCATTGCTGCAGGAGAAAAGATCGCAGTTCTGGGCAAGAACGGAGCTGGAAAGTCGACCCTTTTGCTCGCCATGGCAGGCATGGTCGAGCCGGTCGCCGGGGAACTTCTGATTGATGACCTTGCGCTATCACAGGTCGATCCAGCCGACCTGCGACGCAACGTTGGCCTGTTGACACAGGACTCACGACTCTTTCACGGCACAATTCGCGAAAACGTCACTCTGGGCGCGTTACACGCCCCTGAGCCATTACTGCTCGAAGCGCTCTCGATGACAGGAGCAGACGATTTCGTGCGCAAGCTTCCCCGTGGTCTCGATCACCCGATTCTCGAAGGCGGACGCGGTCTTTCAGGGGGGCAAAAGCAGGCTCTGCTTTTGGCGCGCCTTCTTGTTCGTGACCCGGCTGTCGTCCTCCTTGATGAACCTACTGCGGCGATGGACGAGGCAACCGAACGTCAGTTTATCGCGCGTTTCAAGTCCTGGGGTAAGGACAGGACAATCGTCGTCGCAACACATCGGATGCGCGTCCTTGAACTGGTTGAGCGCATCATTGTTGTCGAGAACGGGCAGATTGTTCTCGATGGTAGCAAGGAGGAGGTTCTCAACACCCTGCGCGGGGTGAAGAAGATCGTTCCGCCAAACGGGGTCCGTCGGAAACTGTCAGAAAAGAAGACCGTGGCGACCGTCGCGGGCTTCCCGTTCAAGACGACGCAGGAGGTATAAATGGCTGCATTCAGCGAACGTGATTTCTCCAGGCGTGGTGGCTGGGCCTTCGGCGATGATGACAGCCGAAACCTGACACGGTCTGCACGCGTTGTACAACTGTTCGTCGCTCTTTTGCTTGCTGTGCTGGTTTGGTCATATTTTGCGACCCTTGATGAAGTCTCGACCGGTGACGGTCGTGTAATCCCAATCAGCCGCGAGCAGGTCATCCAGTCGCTCGAAGGCGGAATCGTGGCGACGCTTCACGTGCGCGAAGACCAGGTCGTGGAGCCGGGTCAGATTCTCGCGCAGCTTGACCCGACCAAAAGCGAATCCGACGTCGAGGAAAGCGCCGCTAAATACCGCGCGGCGCTGGCCGCAGCTGCGCGACTTGAAGCGGAAGTCAATGGTACACCCCTGACCTTTCCCGCGACCCTCGACGCTTATCCGGTTCTCGTTGCATCGGAGACGGAGCTTTATACGGCGCGTAGGCGGGCGCTCGAAGAATCGCTGCGCTGGATCCAGGAATCACTCTCTCTCGTCAATAGCGAACTAAAACTCAATGAGGAACTGAGGTCGGTGGGAGCGGCGAGTAATGTCGAGGTCATCCGCCTTCGCAGGCAAATAGTGGAACTCGAGCTCAAAAAGGTGGAAATCAAATCGGAATATGTTGTGAAGGCGCGCGAGGAACTGACCAAGGCGAATGCGGAGGTAAATTCTCTTTCCCCTGTCGTGACCGGACGGGCCGATAGTCTCGCCCGCCTCACTCACCGCTCCCCGGTCCGCGGTATCGTCAAAAACATCGAGGTGTCGACGATTGGCGGTGTGGTCCCGCCCAATGGCAAGCTCATGGACATCATCCCGCTCGGTGACGAACTTCTGATAGAGGCGCGCATTTCACCCCGGGACATCGCCTATATCCACCCTGGTCAGCGCGCGAGCGTGAAGATCAGCGCCTATGATTACGCTGTCTATGGCAGTCTTGAAGGCAAAGTCACGACAATATCGCCTGACACCATTCAGGATGAGGTTGATCGTGAGATCTATTACTATCGGGTATTCATCAAGACCGACAAGGACGCACTGGTCAATGCTGCCGGACGGGAGTTCCCGATCGTTCCCGGCATGGTCGCGAACGTCGATATCCATACAGGTGAGAAGACGGTGCTGGAATATCTCATCAAGCCTTTCAACAAAGCACGGGAGGCACTGCGTGAACGTTGAGGCAAAAGTTGCACTGGCGAGCGAACTCCCGGGCATCAAAAAGCGGCTTTCGGATATACGTATCTTTTTGCGGGGCCGGGTCTGCCATCTGACGGAGCCATTGCCGGAAGTCGTCCTTTTTTTTTCGGTTTCCGACGGTGACAGGCGCGCGCATGTCATCAATGCGTCAGGTTCATCGCTCGAGTCGGCCTGGCAGAAGGGTGTAAGCAGGCTCCTCGCGGTCATGGCTGCGGAGCGTATCGAAGGACGCTGGATCCGCGTCGACTGGGTTGAGATCGCCGAGCAGACGACATGGGCGCGATTGCGCCTTTTGCTTGGCAAGGTCAAGCGGAATTATTTCCGGTTCGGCATCGCGCTCGATTCCACCTTTCGCCATGCCTTCACAGAGCAGGAGCTCAATGCGAATGCGATGCTTTACGGCGGCAATACTCTTCCCAACTCGGTGCTCAACGAGAAAAATTTCAACCTCTATGCCCGCACACGCTACGAAGACCTGCCGACTATCGATTTCTCCCATAACGAGGCGATCTTTCTCTTTTCGACAAAAGGCGTTTTCTGCGATGAGACTGGAGCACTTCACGTGCTTGGAGGTACTGGCCTCGACACCGGGCGCCGCACGATCGACAGGCTGGATGGCGGTGTGGCATTGGCACTGGTTCGCGCCGCGTCAGAGCATCTTGCCCGGCAAGTCAATGTCGACGGTTCGTTTGTCTATGGCTATCATGCCTGTTTCGACCGGCGTATAGAAACCTACAACACACTGCGGCACGCCAGCACAGTCTATGCGATGATCGAGGCATGGGAGGTCACCCGCGACAGACAACTAAGACAGGCGATTGAACGCGCGCTCCTCTGTCTCGAGACCCAGTTGATCAGGCCCGTCGTCCTTCCTGATGGTCAGCAAGCCGCCTTCCTCGTTGAGGCGGACGGAGAAATCAAGCTTGGCGGGAACGCTGTCGCGATCCTGGCTTTGACAAAATATATGGGCGTCACCGGCACGACCGGCCGGACAGGACTTGCGGAGCGGCTCGCTGCTGGGATTCGCCATATGCAGGATCCTCAGAGCGGAGCTTTCGTCCATGTTCTCCGGTTTCCTGATCTTTCGGTCAAGCAGAGATACCGCACCATATATTACGAGGGCGAGGCAGCCTTCGGGCTCATGCGCCTCTACGATCTTACCCGCGACGAGAGATGGCTCGAAACCGTGGAGAAGGCATTCGGTAATTTCATCAGGAAGGAATACTGGAAACACCATGACCACTGGCTAGGATATTGTGTCAACGAACTGACGCGCCACAGACCGGAAGAACGGTACTTCCGTTTTGCCATACGAAATGTCGCCGACTATCTCGATTTCGTCGAGAACCGGATCACCACTTTTCCGACATTGCTCGAACTAATGATGGCTGCGAGACAGACGATCTCGCGCATTGCTGCCGCGCCGACAATGCGCGCGCTTCTAGGTGACATTGATCTGGCCCGTTTCGAGAGGGCGCTCGAAAAACGTGCCCACCATCTGCTCAACGGCTACTTTTGGCCAGAGATGGCGATGTATTATCGCAGCCCCGACCGCATCGCTGGTTCATTTTTCATTCGCCACCATGCTTTTCGTGTACGGATCGACGACGTCGAACACTATCTGTCCGGTTTTGTTGCCTATCGCAACTATCTCAGGGAGCGTGCATCGTTTCGTGAACTCGTCCGCCAACACACGGCATCTCTCACGTGCCGCCGCGGACCCAGGCCGGCGGTTCGTCCCGATGGCAAGGAGTGGAATGCAACCCATATCGAAGCCGCCACCCGCGGCACCTGGCTTCGCCAGCCGCCGGATGGCTGGACCGCTCGAGGGCTTTGCACCTACGCCCCGGCGATGCAGCCCGGAGACATGGTCGTCCTACGCAAAAAGGGGGACCCAACCGGGGTGCCGGCCGATACCGTGTTAGATCATCAAAAAACGGCAGGCTTCGTGACCACCGATCCCGCACTGGTCAGCTCCCACGATAAGCCGGTGCTGCAGGTGGCTGATGCCGCGCGGGCTATTCTTGCAATGGGAGATTATGCGCGCTCCCGGATGACGGGAAACGTCCTGGCTGTGACAGGGAGTGCGGGCAAGACGACGGTCGTCTCCATGCTCGCGCATGCACTGTCGCCCTGGGGAGATGTCGCCAAAAGCCGACATAATGCGAACCTCCCTGCGGGCGTGGCGTGGAACCTCGCCTCTATCCCCTGGGAGACGCCGCATGTGGTGCTGGAGCTGGCTGTCGGCAAAATGGCGGTCAGTGCGCGTATGGCTCGTCCGAGAGTCGCGGTGTTTACCAACGTATTGCCTGCCCACCTTGGCGAGAAGAGCACGGTGGCCGACATCGCCCGAACCAAAAGTGCGATATTCCTGGGCATGGCGCCTGGTGACAAAGCTGTTCTCAACCGCGACATGCTGGAGTGGGATACGGTGCATGAGGCGGCTCAAAGGCGGAAACTTGACGTCATCAGCTACGGCACCTCGAAGGAATGCATATGTCAGCTCCTGCACTACGACCCCGGAAACCAGCAGGCTCACGCGCGGATTGGTGAGCGAGAAATCAGCTTCCGGGTCGGTGCGGCGGGGTTTCATATGGCGTTGAACGGGGTCGCGGTCCTTGCCGCCGTTACTGCGCTAGGCCACCCTCTTGAACCGGCGATCGCGCAACTGGAAAGTTTCGCAGCGCTACCGGGCCGCGGCGAGGAAATACATCTTGCACTTGGCGGACGGCAACTGACCGTAATCGATGATGCCTATAATGCCAATCCCGGCTCGATGCGGGCCGCGTTGCTCCGGCTGGGTGATCATCAAGGCGGGAAGCGGCGGATCGCAGTCCTCGGCGAAATGGCGGAGCTGGGCCCGGATGCGGCCGCTTATCACAACGAACTAGCCGGGGTCGTCGGAGGCATTCCGATTGATAAAGTCTACGTTGCAGGAGAGCTTTATGCTGGCTTCTGGGCGTCGATCTCACCATCCTTGCACGGCCGCCATGTCGCGTCGCGGCAGGCGTTGAAGGAAATTCTCCGCGAAGATCTGTCGGACGGGGACGTCGTTCTTTTCAAAGGTTCGCACAGCACCGGCATGCACGAGCTGGTAACGTGGCTGAAGAAAAACGCAGACTCAAGCGCGCCGGTGTGAGGTCGGTTGCGCACCGAAACGTTTATCTGAATTGGTCGAGTTCCATTTCCCGGACCGCGCGACGGATTTCGACCGGCGACTGACCCTGAGCGATCAGTGCAGCAGCAAGCCGTCCGTGGTAAGCAAGAAGATGACGTTGGCGATCGGCCGCCTGAACGTAGATATGGTGCGGCTCGAACCCGGCTGTACGCAGCCGCCTGACATAAAACAGCTGGCTGAAAAACGGGACGGTGCGGTCCTCCGGATCAGACAAGACGTAAATTTCCGGTCGGTGATCGGTCGGAATCCGGTCAATCTCGTCGATTGGATCGTAAAACTGCGCCGAGTTGTAGAGCAGCTTGCCGGGGAGCCGGCGACGCCGCTCCCAGAACGCCGACACCTGCTTTACCGAAACGAGACCGGACGTAATAACAGCCGCCGAAATGTCTCTTCGCCGGTTCATGAGACCGGCGACGATTTGCCCCCCTGCCGAATGACCGGTCAAGATAAAGGACGACACATTGTGTTTGTCCTTGATCAGATCGAGCGCATGGTTCATTAGCTCGATTTCGCGGGGAAACCGACGTCGGTTGTGATCGCCGGAGGAGCCATAAATGCCGGGGCGCGCCATGAAAATCACGGGATGGCCCGCTTGCTTTGCCCAGGCAACCATTTCTGAGGAGATCGTCGCGGGCGACCGACGGATGTAGGATTCAGTTATGAAACGGACACCTTTGGAATTTCGCAGCATCACATCGCCGCCGAAATAGACCAGCACCGTTCGGTTCTCGCCATTGGTGAGCCCCTCGGGATAATAACGAATACAGTCGCCCTTGCCGTCGACCTCGACCCACAACGCGTAAGGAATGGAGGCGCAGGATGCCCTTGATGTGTAGGATCCGTTCAGCGCCTCATAGGGGCTGAACGCGTGGTCACCGTCGAAGACGGTCAGCTCGCGGGGTTGCGGCAGTTCGAAAGGACCGAGCCGCGGTGCATCGGCAAGTGCCGATTGCGACGCACCGGGAATGGCAAGAACAAGCAAAATCCACCGCGCGATCCACCAGGCGAGCCGCGGCTCCTCCTTGTTCATGGTGTCACTCCATTCGTGATCTGACCCTTTGACGAGGAACGGGAGCCAACCAACTTCCCCACCTGTCGTGGCTTATTGTGCCAAATACGAAAGGGTACGTCACCCCATTAGTGTCGCCATCATCTTCCGTCATCTTTATTTTCCCGCCAGGTGCAAGGCGACCGAGACGCCCGTTTCTGCTCGCGCTGGTGGTATGCCCGATCAGCGAAATTGGCCTCGGAAACCGGCCCCGTCTGGAGTCGACACTGGACACTTAGCTCGTCGGCAGGACGCGTTTCTTCAAGACGGAAGAGAACGCGGGTATAACGTCGAGAAAGTCGCCAACTGTCCAGCCGACTGCCAGGGACGGCGCTGGCAAGTTTTCAAACCGCCCCCGAGTAACCTCACTATTTGTTGTTCAGGATCGGCCTGACGGCCGCCCATGTGTGTCCCTCCGCGAAGAAGGGTCGCAAGGCGAGCAACATCGCCGCTTTATCAACAGGTGTTACCCAAGGTTACCCAGATTTGACATCCATCAAGAGAACCATGGCTTCGATTTGCTGCGTGGCCTCGCGCAGGAGCTCATCCATGTCGGCTTCCGTCTTGCCGACTATGTCCGGGGAGGTGCGGAATTTGCGCACCGCTTCCCTTTGCCTGACGGCGAGGCCCCCTTGCTGTCTGAAGGCCGGTTCGAGCAGATCAAGATAAGCCACCGCTTTTTCGGCAAGCCGGCGTTTTGTTTCGATCCGCCCGGAATGATGAGCCACGCGGCGTACCTCGTTTACGAAAGGAAGAAAAACGCTGCACAAAATGTCGCCTTTGTCGAAGTTGTCAGAATGCAACGTGCCCCTCCGCCGGATATCATCTAATTCCGCGTGACTCATCGATTGGTCCGAAGCGAAGGTCAGACCTTGGCGGTCTGTCCCTGTTCACTGAGTGCCACAAATTCCAGGGTCACTTTTTCCAGATTGTCTTCCAGCCACCGCGCCATGTTCTCCTCCTCTTCGAGGTTGCTTCGGAGTGCGGAATGAGCTGCCTGATAGCCTCCATGGTCGCTGAGGGTCAGCAGAGACTTGTAGGCAGCAATTTCGTAATTTTCGAAAGCAAAATTCGCGAGGCTGTTCTTTATGATCTCATCTCCGGCAACTGCATGCCCGAGGCTTGCGAGAGAGCCTGTCATGGAAAGCGCCGTGTCCTTTATTGTCGAGGCCGATTCCGACAGTCCATTGAGGATTTCCTCAAGGCGGGCGATCTGTCCCTCTGTCTCCCGATAGTGAAGCTCCAGTCGGGCCTTCACCTCCGGATAATTCTCGATCCTTGAAATCTGCGGCTTCATGATCGACAGAGCCTGGTTTTCCATGGCGTGGGCATTACGCAGTCCGGTCACAAAAATTTCGCGCACGTCGGTTGTCATTCTTCATCCTCCTTGTTGAGCGCCCCCAACCTTTGTTCGCCACGGAAGTTCCCGCTGGTCTCCGGGCACGCGGGCTCGTTGCGTGTTGTGGTGTGCTCGTTGTGCGTAATGGGCCGGAACAATCTCCGCGGCGCCCGGTTGGGCGGCCGATGAAACGAGGAGACATCAAATGTTTTATACCGACAACAAGCTGCAGTACCCAGTGAGAGTGGAGACACCAGACCCGCTGTTTGCAAGAGCGCTTCAGCAGGCGATTGGTGGCGTGGAAGGAGAAATCCGGGTCGCCATGCAGTATTTTTTCCAGGCGTGCGGCGCGCGCGGGAATCCGAAATTTCGCGACCTTCTCATGAACACGGCCACGGAAGAACTCGGTCATATCGAAATGCTCGCCACCGCCGTTGCCTTCAATCTTGAAGGCGCGCCCCTTGAGCTGCGGGAGGAAATCTCTGGCGATGCGGTGGGAGGAGCCGTGCTGAACGGCGTCAATCTGAAGAACATACTATCGTCCGGGCTCGCCGCCATGCCCGTCGATTCAGACGGCGTGCCTTTTGACATGTCGCATATTTATGCCAGCGGAAACATTGCTGCCGACATGACCGCCAATGTTGCCGCGGAATCGACAGGCCGGGTGCTTGCTGTGCGGCTGTACAACATGACCAACGACCCGGGCATGAAGGACATGCTGTCGTTCCTCATTGCCAGAGACACGATGCATCAAAACCAGTGGCTTGCCGCGCTGGAGGAGCTGGGCGGGGCAAAAAGTGTCTTTCCCATTCCCAACAGCTTTCCGCAAGAGCTGGAACAGCAGGAGTTCAGCTACGCCTATCTGGGCTTCCAGTACGATGGAAGCGAGCCGGCCCAGGGTCGCTGGAGCACAGGAGCCTCCATTGATGGAAAAGGGGAGTTTTCGACAAAGATCTCCGAGCCCTTAGGGCAAAAACCGGAGCTAGGACCTGCCAAGCCGGGCGGCGGGGCGCAGAAGGAACAGATGTGAGCATCTTTCCGCCCAAAAGCCCGCCTCCCAGGAGGCGGGTGTCGCGCAGAGGAAAAAGGTGATGGCAGTGGAAGCTTTATCGGGAACATGGGTGCTGGTGGGCGTCGCCGGCTTGGTAATCTGGCTCTTCGGCGGTGTGTTGAACGCCGTCAGCTACAATTCGCCGCCAAGGCCAAGCGGTGGTTATTCTTCGGTTGTGATGTCTGCCCTGTTCGTGGCTGGTGGCGTCCTCGAGCTCGTGATGATTGTTGGCATCCTGACGGAGTCCCTGTCGAACTGACGGTGCCCGAAGCGGATTCAGTCGCGGTGCCTGCTGACGGTGTAGCACCACTTAGGAAGCGACAAGAGCTTCGCCTTGACGACTGAAAACCGCGGCTATTCGTGGGATACTGCCTTTCAAAGACCTCGCATAGAGTCGGCCCCGCCTGCAGACACTAATCGCATTCGTGTTTGTCCCAACAGCCCTGTTCGTTTACGGCTTCGCCCCTCCGACTGGGATCCCGCGCAGCTAGGCGGAAACATTTCCGACAGAGTAGCAATCAGGTGCGCAAGCGTAACCGGGTGATAGCGCAAGCCTCCGGGAATGGCGAGGCTGCCAAAGGTTAGCGTTGTGACCGCCATGGCAGCTCCAGCCAGGTCCAGTTGTTGCCGGAGTTGCGTTGGCGCTCACTCCACGGAGTAATTTGGTCAGAGGTCATGACAGCATCGAAACCCGCTCGCTCGGCTTGTTTGACGTCTGACGGCGACTCGGCGGGTGCGAATTGCTCGTGAGATGCGTGGTATCCAATGATCATGTCCTGGCTCCTGTCTGCTACAGTCTTTCAATGGACAATGCGCGTACGATGATTTCATCTTGGGAAAACAGCATCTCAAGACTTTGGCGATACTGCGCCCACCAGTGCCGATCGAGTTCGTCGGTCATGACCTCGAGCAGAAGGATACGGTCCTGTTCAACCTTCCTGCCATCCTTCCATAAGCCGTCGGCCGGGACGGGATCATGAACCGTCACACCGCCGAAACGGTTTGTCAGTTCGAAACGGACCGTTTCAAGCGCGCGGTCAGACACAGCGGGAGTGACAGGAAGCAGGATCTCAACAAGATAAGGCATTTGGTCGCTCCGGTTGAATGGCCTTAACGTCGCCGTCATTCAATGGTCCCTCGCCGAAACGCAGGAACTATAGGTTTGTTTCCACGCGCGGGGCACTCCCGACCAACATCGCGGCGACCGCACTGTGCCACTTGCATTGGAATTGTAGGAAGCCGGTGGCGCCACACCTGCTCGTCGTCTTACAGATTGCTAACGAATTAGCCCAGCTATCAGACGCTCCACGTCCTCTGTCAGGTACGGCTTTGAAAGTGTCGGCACGTCGGCATATGAACGATCCAGTCCCTTGGCACCATAGCCCGACGCGAACGCGAACGGAATGCGTTGTTCCCGCAAAATTTCCGCTATCGGATAACTCGTTTGTCCATCGAGGTTGACATCAAGAATAGCGACATCAAAGTCTCCGCCACGCGCGATTTCACAACCCTGCTGCACGCGTGACGCAATAGTACTCACCTCGTGGCCAAGATCCGTTACGATATCTTCCATGAGCATCGCCACAAGTGCCTCATCCTCGACAATGAAAATGCGGAGCTTCCTTCCAGGGACAGTCATCATCAGTGGTCATTCCATTCATCAGGGATGTGTGGCGAGCAGGGGCGCATTTAAAGTGAAGATTACGCCAGACACGGGAAACGACAGGAGAACCTGTGCGTCCAGTTCACGAGCCAGGGACCGTTCGAGTAGCCGGCTGCCAAACCCTCTTTTTTCGGGTGCCGTAACGCCTGGACCATCTAGCTCTCTCCATGTGAGATGGAGCCTTTTGTCTTCCTCGCTCCCCTCAATATTCCAGTCAACTGCGACTTTGCCGGTATCGACCGACAGAGCACCATGTTTCGTCGTGTTGGTGGCAAGTTCGTGAAAGGCCATTGACAGGGAGAGCGCGAGCTTTGGGTTCAACCGGCAGCGCGGTCCCGACACCTTGAGCCGGGCTCCGGGATCGGGGCATACGGCCTGAAACGACCTGTTCAGAATTTCGGCCAAATCGGCACCCTGCCAGCTTTCTTGCGTGAGAAGGTCATGGGCTCGGGCAAGCGCAACGAGGCGATTTTCAAATTGCCGGAAAACGTGACTGTCACGTTCACCGCGGAACGTCTGGGAGGCGAGGGACTGTACCGTGGCCAGGGTGTTTTTTACCCTGTGATTCAGCTCGTTAATGAGCAGCAGGTGGCGCCGCTCCTCCCGGCGCTTCTCTGTTATATCGCGTGCGATTTTCGACGCTCCGATGATCTGCCCTTTGCCATCTTTCAATGGAGAAACCGTGAGCGAGACGTCGATCAGGCTTCCGTCTTTTTTCATGCGCATGGTTTCGTAATGCTCGATATGTTCGCCCCTGCAGATGCGTGCAAGGATTTCCGGCTCCTCGTCCTGTCGTTCGGGGGGATGAGGATCGTAATTGGTTTTCCGACGACGTCCGCGGCCGCATACCCGAAAAGTCGTTCGGCACCCTTGTTCCACGTCTGGATTATGCCTTGGGTGTTCTTGCTGACGATCGCGTCGTCCGAGAAGGTAACGATCGCGGCCAACCGCTCCGCAAACTCTTCGGCTTTCTTGCGGTCCGAAATGTCGACCAGCATGTTTGTGGCGCCCGTCAGCCTACCCTCGCTGTCGTGCAATGGGGTGGGGTAGGGGATAAAAGGAACGCGCGTCCCATCCGGCCTTTCAGCAACCGCCTCTTCTCCGCGAATTGGCCGGTCCTCTTTAATGGCGACCGCCATCGGACACTGGTCGTGCGGCAGAAAGGTCCCGTCCGTCCGGAAGAGCCGCCAGGACGCACCACTCATCGCCCAACGCCGGAACGCGGCCGGCCATCTCTACCGCCGCACGGTTGAAGAACGTGATGCGACCGTCTGCATCGGTAGTGTAGACCGCGGCCGGCAACGCCTCGAGAAGGTCACGCAGGTTCTTCTCGTTCTCTCGTATTCGGTCTTCCATCCGTTTGGCTTTGGTGACGTCGATGAGGACGCGCACGCCATAACGAAACTCTCCTTTGGCGTCGGGTACCGACGAGCTATGAACGTCGAGATACACGGACGTGCCATCCGGTTTGATCGCCTGCTTGCGCAATACGTAGCTGTCGATTTTACCCTCGACTTGCTGCGCATAGCGCTCTGCGTCTTGCTTTTTGTCTTCGGCATGCGTGTAATCAAGAAATGTCATCGCGAGGAGTTCGTCCTCAGAGCGTCCGAGCATCCGACAAAGCGCGTCGTTTACCCGCAGAAGGCGTCCAGCTGAATCTGCCTCTGCGATACCGATCGTCGCAGCCTGATAGGTTGCCGCAAGACGTTCTTCGCTTTCGAGACGTGCGAGTTCTGCCTGATGCACATCAGTGACATCAGTGGTAAAGCAGCGCGTATTTATAAAACGTCCGTCCTCGAAGCGACTGTTCGAAGTGATCAACACATGCTTGATCTGCCCGTTCTTGGCGCGAAGTCTGGCTGGGTACCTATCGAGGTCTCTGCCGCAGCTCAGCTTGTCCAGTATATCGGCGATTGCCCGGGCGTCCGCATGAAAGGAGGCGATATGTTTGCCGACATATTCCTCCGCAGTGTAACCCAGCAACTCAAGCTCGGCCTTGTTTGCCCGCAGAATGATTCCTTCGTTGCTGACGATATGGAGCCCGACGGCAGCGTTTTCAAAAAAGTCCTCAAGGTCGGCGGCGTGTCGATTTGCTTGCCGTTCAAGAGCCCTCTGTGAAGAGATGTCCTGAAAGCAGTTTATTGCACCTTCGATGCGTCCATCCCGGTCCCGCAGTGCGCGTACATTTACCGATGCTTCAAAACGCGAGCCATCGGGCCGCTCCATGACGACTTCGCCGTTACGCGTTTCCTTGCCTGAACGGACAGCTACGGCAACCGGGCAGCTGTCATGGGGAAGGCTTGACCCGTCAAGCAGATAAAGGTGGAGCGATCCGCAGAAGCGGTCTCGTGGATCTCGTATTCGAGGATATCTACCCCAAAGGCGTGCGGCCTCAGCGTTGTATGAGATTAGGAGCCCGTTCCTGTCGCACACGTACGCCGCCACGGGAACTGCATCCAGAAGAGCTCCGCCACCGCGGTAATAGCCTCGTATTCACTCAGCTGTAGATCTGTATCATTTTCGGCATTCGACATTGAGATTCCCATTCGCCGTTTCGCGTCTGTGCATCCCCCCGGACGAAAAGGCTGTCCGCTAACGCGCGACGCGTCGCGTTGTTCCAGCGTCGCCCAATTTTTTTCGTTAGCCGTATCGGTGGCTACTGTGCCTTTTTTGATGGCGCCAAGATATGGTGCGGTGTCGTGGCGCGAAGCTCCCCTTGCGTCGGGAGAATTGTGGGTTTTCCGCCCTCGGCATTGCTCATCGCCGAGATAGCAAGGTGTAGTGCCCGAAATGATCGATCACTCTGCAAAAGGTCCTGTTGAATGACCGGTCGTCATCCGGGCACGCGCCGATTTTCAAGGCATCTGCCAACAGGGACTGCAGCATATTGAGACCGCGAGACGAAATCAGGCCTTGTTCTTGTGCGGAAGACATCGTGTCCTCCTTTCGTTGGGGCCGAGGAATTTCACCTTGAAGCGATAACGCCCTTTAGAAATCTACCGAAGAAATTAGCCTGCGCGTTTTGAGATTCATCAGCAAGGGAATTCCATGCCCTGGAATGCAGCCACTGCTCAATGATGGAGAGTGACCGGGGGGTGAGCTTCGCTTGGGGCTCTTCCAGAACTGTAATCGCTTGCGTCTAGACTATTCGGCGCACTGTAAAGTGTCAGTAGCGGTGTCAAGGGCACTGCTCGGTGAGGATCGGTTACTCTAGCCCAACGAGAGGACGACAATATGTCTTCCATCCAAGCCTTGCAGCCATCTCTCCAGAGTAGATGGAGATGATCCAGTCAGTCTTGAATCGCACGGGTCCATCGGCAATCTTGCTAATTGGTCATCGCGGCTCATTGCCGTTCTGACGATCAAAGAAATCTAGAACGCACGAGAGCTCCCCATTGCAGGCGAACGAACCTCCTTCCTACAGCTTTACCACGCAAGTCGTGATGCCTCGCGTGGGATCCACAATGATCACAACCGCTTACGTCATCGACGCCAAAGGCCTTTTGGTGACGCGGGCAGGATCCTCCCGTCTCATCCCGTGGACCGCTATTCGGTTCCTACACGTTCACGTAACGAGCGGGGTCGGCTCCACTGGATTTCCCGTCTACAGCGCGCGTTTGCGAATGCTCTTCTCATCGAGGGAGATATCCTCACTGCACTGGCAGGGAGAGACACGAACTGATCAATCAGCCGATTACGTTCGCTTCATGGAAGAACTTATTCTTTTTGCGATCGCTCGTAACCCGCATATTCGGCTCCGATACGGCGGCGACCCTATGCTGGAGGCGGCGATCCCTGGCGTACTCTTTCTTGTCTCTCTGCCATTCTTGTTCATACCGTTCTTGATCATTAAACCGCTCGGTGCTCTCGTTTCTGGCTTCAAATTTTTTGGGTTGAACAAATTCGGAACCAGGCCCGTAGTTGCTGCAATCATCGCGGGGCTTGGTGTGGTACTTAACATGCTTCCCTGGTCCACTGGTAAGCAGTTCAAGGCCGACGATCTGCCCACCGCAGAACTTCCGCCTAAATATCGGCAAGCCGGCGTCTCACCTGGAATGAAACAGCAGTTAGTTCCATAATATATGTTATGCGATCTAAATGTGTAGCCGGGTGGGTTCTAGAATGAAGTGCGACTTGCTAATGATCCCAAAGGGTTATTAATCGCAAGGATGATGCAATGAAGCGCACCTACTCTCAGATTGCATTGGACGAACGCCGTAAGATTGCCCGCTGGAGGTTGGCTGGGCTCAGTATCGACGCCATCGCAGAAAAACTCGGAAGGCACCGTTCGACGATCTTTCGCGAAGTCCGGCGCAACATATTCATCGACAAAGAAGTCCCTGATCTTAGCGGTTACTACTGCGTGACCGCGCATCAGATGGCCTGTGATCGCCGCTTGAAGCTGCGCAAGCTCGCGCGCTTCTCGCATGTCCGACAATCGGTTATCGAGCGGATCGTACACGGCTGGTCACCGCAGCAGATTGCCGGAAGGATGCGACTTGAGCATCATCCGATCTCGGTGAGCCACGAGACGATCTATAAATTCGCATACTCAGCCGACGGTCAGGCGATCAAGCTGTGGCGACACCTGCCGGAACGTCGTGCCAGGCGCAGGCCGAGACACGCCAGACGCAAGCACGGTCAACGCTTTAGCTCGGATCTGAACATTCTGCGACGTCCCGACACTGTCGGCGAACGCAAACAGTTTGGGCACTGGGAATGTGATCTCATCCAGTTCCGCAAGAAGTTTGGGAAGGCCAATGTCACATCGCTCGTCGAGCGCGTGAGTCGATTTGCGATCTTCCTGCGTAACAACGACCGTCAGTCACGTCCGGTTATGGACGGACTGATACAGGCCCTCAAGGCCCTACCCCATCCCGCCCGTCGCTCGATCACCTTCGATCGTGGCACCGAGTTCACGGACTGGCCGTATCTGCAAGCGAGCATCGGCACCCAAACCTGGTTCTGCGACCCGCAATCGCCATGGCAGAAAGGCACCGTCGAGAATACCAACGGCCGCGTCCGGAAATGGCTTTCGAGAGAGGTCGATCCATTGTCGGTCACAGATGCCGATCTAATCGAGATCTGCAACCGCCTCAACGCAACACCCAGAAAATGCCTCGGCTATAGGACACCGGCCGAAGTCTTTCGCAAGAAACTGCTCGCGCAGATCAGGCATGCCAGCTAGCTTGATACGCAACAGAAGTCGCGGTTCAGCGTGAACTCACACCGCAAAGTTAAAGTGTCCTGTTTCTGCAAAGTTGGAATGTCACACTCCCCGGGTCTGATTAGCATCTGGGAGATTGCGGATGGGATTGATTACGATGAGCGAGCGCGACCTGCAAAGAATCGAGGTGCTGTCCAAAGTCGTGGATGGCCGCATGAGCATTGTTGCAGCAGCCCATGTACTGGCGATCAGCACGCGCCACGTCCAAAGGTTGGTCGATCGAATTGAGCATACCGGCGCTGGCTCGATCAGACATAAAGCGATCGGTCGACCGTCCAACAATAAAATAGCCAGCGGCGTCCGTGATTACGTTTTGATGCTGGTGCGTGAACGCTACCTTGATTTCGGACCTACGTTCGCGGCCGAGAAGCTTCAGGAAGAGCATGGCGTCACAGTCTCGCGTGAGACGCTGCGTAAATGGATGCAGGATGCCGGCATATGGCTTTCGAGAAAGCAGCGGCGAACGTTTCATCAGCCGCGGTTGCGGCGTGAGGCCTATGGCGAGTTGGTGCAGATCGACGGGTCGGAGCATCGCTGGTTCGAGGATCGTGGTCCGGCATGCTCTCTATTGGTATTCGTTGACGACGCTACCGGTAAGCTGATGCAGCTCCGGTTTGTTCGATCTGAGAGCGCCTTTACCTATTTCGAGGCATTGGCGCTTTACCTCAAAGAGCATGGCGCACCGATTGCCTTCTATTCCGACAAGCATTCGGTCTTTCGGGTGGCAAAGAAAGACCCCAAGGGCGGCCAAGGCATGACGCAGTTCGGCCGAGCGTTATCAGAGCTGCACATCGAGATCCTCTGCGCCAATTCCAGCCAGGCCAAGGGCCGTGTCGAGCGCATGAACCGAACGCTTCAAGATCGACTCGTCAAAGAATTACGGCTGGCCAAGATCAGCGGCATGGAAGCTGGGAATGCCTTCCTGCCGACATTCATCTCCCAATATAATGATCGTTTTGCGGTGGCCCCTGCCCGTTCCGACAACCTTCATCGACCTGTCGACATGACAGCAAGCAGGTTGAAGGATGTTCTCTGCAAGCGTGAGGAGAGATATGTCGGCGCGCAGCTGACATTCTCTTACGAACGTAAACGCATCATACTCGAAGATAACGACGTCACGCGCGGCTTAGTCGGAAAGTATGTCGAGACATACGCTTACGCTGATGGTCGACTGGATATTCGATGGAAAGGTCACTCGTTGCCTTACAAGATCTTCGACAAGGACCAGCGCGTGAGCCATGCGGCTGTGGTCGAGAACAAGCGTCTCGGCGAGGTACTGGCCTACATCAAAGAGCAGCAAGATCAATGCCACGCAGCTGCGCCAAAGACCAACAGCGAGAAGATCGGCTACAAGCCGAGAGGTCGCAAGCCAGGTCCACGGACGGATTTCATGAACGATCCCGAAGTCATAGCGAGACGGCAAAACGCTCTCGCCAGAATGGACGCGGCTGAATAAGGGCCGCTATTGGCCCCAAGCGGACTTTAGACCTCAAATGGCATCGGCTGCCATGATCCTCGAAACGGAAAATCGGGTGGGTCAAGTCGCCAAGTTTCGCCGTTCTGAAACTGAATTTCGCGGCAACCGTATTTCAACTGATCGACAGTCAGGCTCTGCCGCTTCTCAATACAGCCGCCGCTGGCGATGACGGCATCCAGCCAGCTACTGAAACGTTCATACTCACTTGGACTTCCGAAACCGTGAATCTCGAACAGTTCGACGCTCAGGACCGATTGTGTCATGCCCAACATCCTTCTTCCTGTTCTGGACGTCACGGCGTCTGGAAAATAAAGAAATTTCCGCGAATTGGTCAATGTCTCCTGTTGGCGCGAAGCAGCCGTGATGCTGAGAAAGCTAAAGCCGAAGGGGAGTATCATCACCCGCCCCCTCCCTGACCTTGCAACCCGGCCCAGCCGGTCCGGTCGGGGGCTGACCGTCAGAGCAAGGAGGCGGTCAGTGTCGCATTTCTAACGGGCTGCGAGAGCAGCAGACGACATTTTAACTTTGCGCAATGCGCGACATTCCAACCTTGCCGCCACAAAATGTGTAGCGCCCATTTAGTAATGCGACAGTTGGGCCGGATAGAAATGCGACACTCTCCTCGCACGACGACGCTGGTCAAAGCCAACGTTGGGAGCAAGGATGACGATCTTCAGCCTGGTCGAGACCATGAGCGGTCGGAGTCGTCATGTCCTTTTTGATCACCATG
>NZ_FNBB01000011.1 GCF_900102105.1 Agrobacterium pusense | reverse complement strand
CCAAACAAGCAACCAGCTCATTCCTTGATTTATTTAGAACGAAAGACTTCGTCGCCAGCAGCGCCGCCGCCCTCGTTCAGTGAGCGGACTTATAAATCCATCACCTCAAACAAGTCAACACACCTACCGTCAAAAAACTGACATTTTTGGTAAGTTGTTGAAATATATGAGGATAATTAGCCATTTATGCGAAAACCCACAGAATGCGCCAAATCCCGCGAGCGTTTTGCTGCGCACCGGCCATCTGCGCCTTTTAAAACGTCCGAGCCTTCCCGCGGCGACCGCCATTTTGCCGGTGGCATATCTTCGAAAGCGGCGTGGCCGGCTGTCAAACCGTCGTGTCGTGCATTAAAACAACAAGAAGACGCTCATATGCTACCCTAATACCAGGCTCCTTTGCATGACCAGAACACCAGCGCCAATAAAGACCGACTTACCTGAACTTCCCGTCAGCGCTGTTCTCGCGGAAATCGCAGGTGCCTTGTCGGGGGCGAGACGTGCGGTTCTCTCGGCCCCTCCCGGGGCGGGCAAAACGACGCTGGTGCCGCTTTATCTCCTACAGCAGAGGTGGCGGGGCGACGGAAAGATCATTCTTCTCGAGCCACGCCGGCTTGCGGCCCGCGCAGCGGCGGGACGCATGGCCGATCTCCTGCATGAAGATGTCGGTGACACCGTCGGATACCGCATGCGGCTCGACAATCGTATTTCATCAAAAACCCGGATCGAGGTGGTAACGGAAGGCGTATTTGCCCGGATGGTTCTGGATGATCCCGAGCTTTCCGATGTCTCGACGGTGATATTCGACGAATTTCATGAGCGCTCGCTCGACGGAGATTTCGGGCTGGCGCTGGCCCTCGACGTCCAGGCCGGTTTGCGTGAGGACCTGCGGATCCTCGTCATGTCCGCAACTCTCGACGTTGAACGCATCAGTGCGCTTATGGGTGGCGCTCCGGTCATTCAAAGTCTTGGAAGGACCTTTCCGATCGACATTCGTTACGAGGAACGCTGGCAGGGCATGCCGGTCGATGAAAAGGTGGCAAGGGCGATTAGGGAAGCCCATGCATCGGAAACAGGGTCCATTCTGGCCTTCCTGCCCGGACAGTCGGAAATTACCCGGACGGCTGCAAGGCTGGAAGGACATTTCCCCGACGATACGGATATCATCCCACTTTACGGCAATCTTTCTCAGAAGGAGCAGGACGCCGCGATCAAGCCGGCAGCCTCCGGGCGACGGAAGATTGTCCTTGCAACATCGATAGCGGAGACCTCGATAACCATCGATGGTGTGAGGGTCGTGGTCGACAGCGGTCTGCAGCGGTTGCCGGTTTTCGAACCGGCGACCGGCATCACCAGGCTTGAGACCGTGCGGGCATCACGCGCCTCGGCCGATCAGCGCGCCGGTCGCGCCGGCCGAACCGAGCCCGGTGTTGCCATTCGCCTCTGGCATCAGGGGCAGACGGCAGCACTCAGTGCATTTACGCCGCCGCAAATTTTGGCGAGCGATCTTGCCGGCCTTGCGCTCGATCTTGCCCATTGGGGTGTTCATGACCCCTCGTCTCTCGCCTTTCTGGACGCGCCACCTGAGGCTGCCCTCAAAGAATCGGTCGCACTCCTGAAAAATCTTGGCGCCCTTGATGAAAGCGGCGCACTGACGTCGCAGGGCCGCCTGATGCGAGGCCTCTCCCTGCCGCCGAGGCTCGCAGCGATGGTGATTGCAGCCGCAGGCGAAGGCTTGGGAAAAAAGGCGGCGATGCTTGCGGTCATGCTGACGGAACAGGGCCTGGGCGGAAATGATATCGATCTCGATGACAGACTGCGGCGCTTTCTTGCCGATAGAGGTGAAAGGGCGCAGGCGGCGCGCAAGCTGGCTTTCCGCCTTCTCGACACAGTCGGTGATATGCCGGCGGCAAACGACCTGCCGAGCGAGGCAGGACCGCTTCTGCTGCACGCATATCCGGACAGGATCGCGCTTCAGCGCGGCGCGCGCGGCCGGTATGTCATGGCGAATGGCCGCGGGGCTGAACTGGCTGAAACGGAGCGGCTGGCGGCGAGCCGAATGCTTGTTGTCGCTGACATTACGGGACGGGCCGCGCAGCCGCGCATCCTTGCGGCGGCTGGCATCGACAGGGCCGATATAGAAGAGCGTATGCCACATCTTATCGTTCAGCAGGATCAGCTGCTGTTCGACAAGGCGAGCGGACAGGCGCGGGCGCGCCGGGTAGTGCGTCTGGGCGCTATCATTCTGGACGAAACGCCCCTGCCCCGTCCCGACGGTGAGCAGGCAGCGCAAGCGCTCGCCAACGGCGTTCGGGATTTCGGCATCGGCATACTTCCTTTTTCGAAAGAGACCGCGCAATTGCGAGATCGGATCGGATTTCTGAATGCCAGCATCGGAGAGCCCTGGCCGGATGTCAGCGACGAGGCGTTGCTTTCGCGGCTCGACGAATGGTTCATCCCTTTTCAGCATGGCGTCCGGAGCCTTCAGGACATCCGGCCCGGCAGTCTTTCCGAAGGGATTCTGTCCCTGGTGCCACATGAGGTCGCCCGAGATCTCGGCAGGCTGGCGCCGACCCATTTCGAAGCGCCGACGGGCCAGCGGCATCCCATCCGCTATGACGCCAGCGAGCCGACGCTTTCCATTCGCGTGCAGGAGCTTTTCGGGCTGAAGGCGCACCCGGCCATTGCGCAGGGGCGGTTGCCGCTGCTCCTGGAATTGACGTCGCCGGCGCACAGGCCGATACAGACGACGCGTGATCTTCCCGGCTTCTGGGCGGGATCGTGGAAGGACGTGCGGGCAGATATGCGTGGTCGCTATCCGCGTCATCCGTGGCCGGAGGATCCCGCCGATGCCCTGCCGACCAGCCGTGCGAAACCGCGCGGAACGTGATGATGACAAGGGTAAAGGAGACGAAGGTGGCTGGCCATCCGATCGAAACCACCAGGCTTGGCCGCGCCAGCCGCAGGATAAGGTTGCAGACCATTGTGTGGCTTCGCTGGCTGGCGGTTGCGGGACAAACGGCGACGATCCTGCTTGTCGCCTTCGGGCTGAATTTTCCGCTGCCACTTTTGGCCTGCGGCCTTTTGATCGCGGCGCTGGCGCTCGCCAACCTTTTTCTCACGGCCCGTTTTCCCTCCACCTACCGGCTGGAGCCGTGGGAAGCGACATTGCTGCTGGCCTTTGACCTTTTGCAATTGACGGCGCTGATCTACATCACAGGCGGACTTTCCAATCCTTTCGCGCCGCTGATCTGCGTGCAGGTCATCATTGCCTTTGCCTCCCAACCGTTGAGGCATTCCCTCATTCTCCTCGGCTTTGCCGTCATCTGCTCGACGGCGATCGCCTTTTCGCCCTTTCCGGTTCCCTGGTATCCCGGTGAGGTCTTGCCGATCCAGCTTCTGCTGCATGTCGGCACCTGGGTGGCGATCATTGCCACCACGTCTTTCGCAGCTTTTTATGCCTATCGCGTTTCCCACGAAGCCAATCAGCTCGCGGATGCGCTGGCTGCGACCGAACTGGTGCTGGAACGGGAAAAACATCTTTCACAGCTCGACGGCCTGGCGGCCGCCGCAGCGCACGAGCTGGGTACGCCCCTTGCGACGATCAGCGTCGTCGCCAAGGAGATGGAGCGGGAACTTGGGGATGATGAGAAATATGGCGAGGACATAGCGCTGCTGCGCAGCCAGAGCGAAAGATGCCGCGACATTCTGCGTCGTCTCACCTCCCTGTCCGCCGACAATGAGGAGCACATGCGCCGCCTGCCGCTTTCATCGCTGATCGAGGAGGTAATGGCGCCGCATCGCGAATTCGGCATTCGTCTGGAACTGGTTGAAAAGAACAATCGCGCCGACGAGCCGGTCGGAATCCGCAATGCCGGCATCATCTACGGCCTTGGCAACCTCATTGAAAATGGCGTGGATTATGCGCGCGAAAAAGTCACCGTAACGGTGGATTACGATCATCAGAACGTCGCAGTCATCATTGAAGACGATGGGCCGGGTTATGCCCATGACGTGCTTGCCCGTATCGGCGAGCCCTATGTGACCGAACGTCACAATGACACACGTGCAGGTGGGCTCGGGCTCGGGCTCTTTATCGCCAAGACCTTGCTGGAGCGCTCCGGCGCCACCGTCGCGTTCGAAAATCGCGGTACAAGCGGAACCGGCGCGCGGGTCACAATCGTCTGGCCTCGGGCGCTCATGGAGGATAAAAGAAGCCGTTGACTTTACCATTCACGCTGAAGCGGCAATAAGAACAAGAAAAGCTGATGACGTTGCCGGAAGGCCGGAGACATGAAGACAGAAGACCAGACCTCATCCACAAGCGCGCCGGCGGACGATATCGATCCTATCGGACCTGACAAATCTCTGCTGATCGTTGATGACGATGGCCCTTTCCTGCGGCGGCTTGCCCGGGCCATGGAGACACGTGGCTTTATTGTCGACACTGCCGAGACCGTGAGCGAAGGCATCGCGCGTTCCAAGGCTGCGCCGCCGAAATATGCGGTTGTCGATCTGCGGCTTGCGGATGGCAACGGGCTGGAGGTGATCGAAGCCATCAGGCAGAACCGCGACGACACGCAGATCGTCGTTCTGACCGGCTACGGCAATATCGCCACCGCTGTTACCGCCGTAAAGCTGGGGGCGCTGGACTATCTGGCCAAGCCTGCCGATGCCGACGACGTGTTCAACGCCCTGACGCAGCGCAAGGGTGAAAAGACGGAAGTGCCCGAAAACCCGATGTCAGCCGACCGGGTTCGGTGGGAGCACATTCAGCGCGTTTATGAGATGTGCGAGCGCAACGTCTCGGAAACGGCGCGGCGACTGAACATGCACCGAAGGACGCTGCAGCGTATTCTCGCGAAGCGCGCGCCCAAATAAGCGCCTATTCGCCAAAGCTGCGCCCGGTGGTCCATTCCGCCAGCATAAGCCGGGTCGCAGCGGTTCTGGAAAAATCCAGCATGACAGATTTGCGGGTCGCCGGCGGCAATTTATGTTCCGGCGCGTCGCGAAGCATGTGAGCGCCATACCCATCCGACAGTATCAATCCGCATTCCTCCGGGAATATATCGGTCGGAACTTCCGGATGGGTGGCAAAAAACAATCGATCGCAATGCAGGCGGTATTCCGGCCATTTGCGATCGACGCGGAAATCCTCGATCGAGGATTTGATCTCGATGATCCAGATTTCACCCTTGACCGACAGGCTGATGAGATCTGCCCGTCGCCCGCTTGCAAGCGGCAGTTCCGGCAAGACCGAGTGGCGCATTTCGTGCAACAGCACCTGCACGCCGCGGCGCACCAGCATCGCCTTGTCCGACTGGCGGCCGTCGATTAACGGATTATTGTTGGTAACGGAAAGAATAGTCATGGATAAAGGCTGCTGAAGCGTTTGGCCTATTGTTGCAAAAAAGGCAATCAACCGGCAATTTTAAATGCGGTGCCGTTTCGCGGCTGCACAACGGCTTGCCAAGAGCGGCTGAATGGAAAATAACCGATTTATCCTATTAAGCCTACTCCTTCGCACAATTTGGCGAATTTTCCGCGAGAACGACATGCGCATCCGTACCCCATTGACCATACTCGGTCTGACGGCAGCACTGGCACTGGCCGGCTGCGCCGAAACTACCTCCCAATCCGCCACTCCAACGTCAGGCAAGATCGCAGCCTCCGTACCGGTTGCTGATCCCGTTCCGGCGAAAGTCGAGACGGTGCAGATCTTCAATGATGTTTATGGTCCGGTGACCGATGCGGGCTATGCGCTGCCGGCCATTCCGATCAACCGTGTGAATGAGAAGTACCGTCGCCAGATCGTCGAGTTCCAGACCAACGAGCGTCCCGGCACGATCATCGTCAATACGCGCGATCGTTTCCTTTATTATATCCTCTCCGGCAACCGCGCCGTGCGTTACGGCATCGGCGTCGGCAAGGCTGGTTTCGCCTGGGCCGGTGAAGCCTATGTGGCCTGGAAGCAGGAATGGCCGATGTGGCATCCGCCAAAGGAAATGGCAGACCGCAAGCCGGAAGTGGCGAAATATGTCGAGGCCGGCATGGGCCCCGGCCTTTCCAACCCGCTCGGCGCGCGCGCCATGTATCTCTTTAACGAAAAGGGACAGGATACGCTGTTCCGTATCCACGGTTCGCCCGAATGGGCCTCGATCGGCACTGCTGCTTCTTCCGGCTGCATCCGCATGATCAACCAGGATGTGATCGACCTTTACAGCCGCGTCCGCCCAGGCCGCAGCACCAAGGTCGTCGTGATCCAGTAAGGGCCGCAACAGCAGATCAAGAAAAAGCCGCCGGGAAACGTCCCGGCGGCTTTTTTATTGATGAAAAGGGCGGAGATTACGCCGCCTGCTTTGCCTTCAGCTCGAGGCGGCGGCGGTGCAGGACCGGTTCAGTGTAGCCGTTCGGTTGCTCCCGGCCCTTCAACACCAGTTCGATAGCAGCCTGAAAGGCTACCGATCCTTCAAAGTCGGACGCCATCGGCAGATAGGCCGGATCGCCTGCATTCTGCGCGTCGACCACAGCGGCCATGCGCTTCATGGTCTCGACGATCTGCGCCTCTGTCACGACGCCGTGGCGCAGCCAGTTCGCCATGTGCTGCGCTGAAATGCGAAGCGTCGCGCGATCCTCCATCAGACCGATATTGTTGATGTCTGGTACCTTGGAGCAGCCGACACCCTGATCGACCCAGCGCACCACATAGCCGAGAATGCCCTGCGCATTGTTGTCGAGTTCACGCTGGACTTCTTCCGGCGTCCAGTTGGGACGCGGCGCAACCGGCACTGACAGAATGTCGGAAAGCTTCGCACGGCCGCGGCTTTTCAGCTCTTCCTGAACGGCGGCGACATCGACCTTGTGATAATGCGTGGCATGCAGCGTCGCCGCCGTCGGCGACGGCACCCATGCCGTGTTGGCGCCGGCCTTCGGATGCGCAATCTTCTGCTCCAGCATCGCTGCCATCAGGTCCGGCATGGCCCACATGCCTTTGCCGATCTGCGCATGGCCGGAAAGACCGCATTCTAGCCCGATATCGACGTTCCAGTTTTCATAAGCGGCGATCCAGGCGGCCTGCTTCATGTCGCCCTTGCGGATCATCGGACCCGCTTCCATGGAGGTATGGATTTCGTCGCCGGTACGGTCGAGGAAGCCTGTATTGATGAAGACCACACGATCCTTCGCTGCGCGAATGCTTTCCTTGAGGTTAACAGTGGTGCGGCGCTCCTCATCCATGATGCCCATCTTCATGGTGTTTGGCTGCATGCCGACAAGCTCTTCGACCCGCGTGAAAATCTCGTTGGCGAAGGCCACTTCTTCCGGCCCATGCATCTTCGGCTTCACCACATACATGGAGCCGGCCCGAGAATTCTGGCGTCGCCCGGAAGGGCCGACGTCATAGAGTGCAATGAGTGCCGTGACGACGGCATCCATGATGCCCTCGGGTACTTCACGCCCATCCCGATCAAGGATTGCCGGATTGGTCATGAGATGACCGACATTGCGCACCAGCATCAGCGACCGGCCCGGCAGCGTCAGCGCGGAGCCATTGGGCGCTGTATAATAGCGATCCGGGTTGAGGCGGCGTGTGAAAGTGTGGCCGCCCTTCGAGACCTCTTCCGTCAGGTCTCCACGCATCAGGCCGAGCCAGTTACCGTAAACCAGAACCTTGTCCTCGGCACCGACTGCGGCAACCGAATCTTCGCAATCCATGATGGTCGTCAGGGCGGATTCAAGAATGACATCAGAGATGCCCGCCCTGTCGCCCTTGCCGATTTCGGTCGAGGGATCGATCACGATTTCGGTATGCAGACCGTTCTTGCCGAGCAGGATCGTCGCGGGCTTTGCCGCTTCCCCGGTGAAACCCTTGAATTGCGTTTCGTCCTTGAGACCGGTCCCGCCATTGCTGGCAACAAGCTGCAGCAGCCCATCGACGATCTCGAAACCGGTGACATCAGACCAGCTGCCGCTCAAAAGCGGAACGGTTTCATCGAGGAAGTTGCGCGCCCAGGCGATGACCTTTTCACCGCGCTTCGGGTTATAGGCCCTGCCCTTTTCGGCACCATCGGCATCGGAAATGGCATCCGTGCCATAGAGTGCATCGTAAAGCGAACCCCAACGGGCATTGGCGGCGTTCAACGCATAACGGGCATTCATGACGGGAACAACGAGCTGCGGACCGGCGACGGTAGCAATTTCCGGATCGACGTTGTTGGTTTCCACCTTGAAATCAGGACCTTCCGGCAAAATGTATCCGATTTCCCTCAGGAATGCCTCGTATACATCGAAATCCGAGGGGGCACCGTTCTCTCGGTACCAGCCGTCGATTTTTTCCTGCAGCGCATCGCGCTTGGCGAGCAGTTCACGGTTCTTCGGAGAAAGCTCGTGAACAATGGCCGAAAAGCCTTCGAAGAACGCCTCGCTGTTTAGACCCGTGCCCGGCAGGACATCTTCAGTCAAAAAGGCATAAAGCCTGTCATCGATGGAAAGGCCGAATTTATTCGTGCGGCTCACATGCGCCTCCTCTATTCTGGAAACACAGATTGGACGCGGAGGCGGGCGCTCGTCAATTGCGGCAGCCAGCCAAATATTATTTCCTTTTTGGAAACAATGCAGCCGATAGTCGCCGTTTTCTACAAAAGCGCCTGGAGATCCTTGATGCGGTCATTCACCAGCCAGCCGTAATAATTTTCCTCCGGCAACAGTGGCTGTTCCCCGCCTGCGGCGCGCTGGCGGTTCTTTTGGGCCAGAATAGCAGCGCGCTGTTGCGACCCACCGACATTATAAAGCGTAGAGGTCACGCCCGGATTCTTCGAAATGTCCATATCGGCAATCGACCGGTAATCATCGATCGATTTGCGGATAGAGGCCGCCATGAAAGCCAGCGAGCGGTCGGGGTCCATGATGGCGGTGTAGACCGCGGTGGCGTCGTTCTCGTCCAGCTTCTCATAACCCGACGTTCTCGCCACCATGTCGGACAGCATCAGCGCCGTCAGCGGATTTATCTGGCCGAGGCCGAAGGTCTGGCCGGCATAAAAGGGCTGGAAGAACACAGCACTGAAACGGTTGTTCGGATAGGTCACGCCATCGACGGTCTTGCCGCGGAAACTGTCATCCCATACATCTTCCCGGCAGTTCCAGAGACTGTAGGAATCCTTCTTCGACTGGCATTTGGAAAATTGCGAATGCGTCAGAAACTGCGCAATCGTTTCATCCTTATAGCCGAAACGGAAGCTGCTACCCGCGTAAGAAGCTGCCTTGACGTAATAAGACTGCAGCCGGTCATAGGCATCGACATTATAAGTGTGTTCGCCAACGATCGCGCCGATCATATGGATCGGATCAATCCCGTAACGCCCGGCCGTCGACTTGATCTTGGCGATCAGCGCCTTGTCAGAAGACAAAAGATCGATGACCTTCTGGTATTTGCGCTCAAAAGACGTGTTGGACGCCTTGGTTCTTTTGGCGGAAGCACCGGGAACACCCGGTTGCTCGGCATTGCGATTGCCCGGCGGCACGACCGTTGCGGCCTGCACATAAGAAGACGCGGTGACGGTAAACGTCAAAGCAGCGGCAAATGCCAGAAGAGTTTTGCGCACGAGCGAATGCCTTTTCTCAAGCCTGCGGCTTCTGCCAGCGAAAGGTGCTGGAAAACCTGATCATTCCACTAAAACGGTTCCAACCGGAATGCAGCCCTTCCCATAAACAAAATGCGGGCTGAATGCGAGATGAGGCAGATAAAATAAAAGAGTGCGGCAAATATGGCCGCACTCTTCTTTCCTCGATCCCTGAAGTCTTCAGAGAATATAGCGCGAGAGGTCCGTATCGGCGGCGAGGTCGCCGACGTGTTTACGGACATATTCCTGGTCAATCTTGACGGCGGAACCGCCACGATCCGGCGCGTTGAAGGAAATTTCGTCCAAAACACGCTCCATTACCGTCTGCAGACGGCGGGCACCGATATTTTCGACCGACGAGTTGAGATGAACGGCCACATCAGCCAGAGCATCGATGGCGTCGTCGGTGAAGTCGAGATCCAGTTCTTCCGTCGCCATCAGCGCCTTGTACTGGCGGATGAGGCTTGCTTCCGTCTCCGTCAGGATACGGCGGAAATCTTCCCTCGTCAGTGGCTTCAGCTCAACGCGGATCGGCAGGCGGCCCTGAAGCTCAGGCAGGAGATCCGACGGCTTCGCCACATGGAAGGCGCCCGATGCGATGAACAGGATATGGTCGGTCTTGACCGGCCCATATTTGGTCGAAACCGTCGTGCCTTCGACGAGCGGCAGCAGGTCGCGCTGCACGCCTTCGCGCGAGACGCCGGCGCCCATGCCGCCATCGCGGGCCGCAATCTTGTCGATCTCGTCAAGGAAGACGATGCCGTCATTTTCCACCGACTTGACCGCTTCGCGCTGGATCATCTCATTGTCCAGCAGCTTGTCGGATTCGTCGCGGATAAGGTCGGCATAGGATTTCGACACCGTCGTGCGCACCTTCTTGGTGCGTCCGCCCATGGCTTTGCCGAACATTTCCGACAAGTTGAGCACGCCAATATTGGCGCCCGGCATGCCCGGGATTTCGAAACCGGGCATGCCCGATCCGCTATCGGCCACCTCGATGTCAATTTCCTTGTCGTCCAATTCACCATCGCGCAGCTTCTTGCGGAAGCTCTCGCGCGTGCCGGGTGACGCGGTTGAGCCGACCAACGCGTCGAGCACGCGCTCTTCGGCGCTCTGATGCGCCTTGGCCTGCACTTCGGCGCGCTTCTTTTCGCGCACGAGGCCGATACCAATCTCGACAAGGTCACGAATGATCTGCTCGACATCGCGGCCGACATAACCGACTTCGGTGAACTTGGTGGCTTCAACCTTGATGAAAGGCGCGCCGGCCAACTTGGCGAGGCGGCGCGAGATTTCCGTCTTGCCGACACCGGTCGGCCCGATCATGAGAATATTTTTTGGCATGACTTCGTCGCGCAGGCTCTCATCGAGCTGCTGGCGACGCCAGCGATTGCGCAGCGCAATAGCGACCGCCCGTTTTGCATCGTGCTGACCGATGATGTGGCGGTCCAGTTCCGAGACGATTTCCCGGGGAGAAAAAGTGGTCATTCTGTCCTCTCGGCTTTCCTGTTCCGGCCGGCCATTCGGCCCGGCCCACAGGACCCATTGGTGAGAAATACGCTTACTCGGCGTCGAGCGTTTCCACGACGAGATTGTGATTGGTATAAACGCAGATATCGGCGGCGATATCGAGCGCCTGCCGGGCCACGTCTTCGGCCGACTTGTCGGTATCCATCATGGCGCGGGCGGCAGCGAAAGCATAATTGCCGCCGGAACCGATGGCGATTGCGCCGTGCTCGGGCTCCAGCACATCGCCATTGCCGGTAATGGCAAGCGTGGTGGATTTATCGGCGACCAGCATCATCGCTTCGAGATTGCGCAGATATTTATCCGTGCGCCAGTCTTTTGCGAGTTCCACGGCGGCGCGCATAAGCTGGCCGGGATATTGCTCGAGTTTCTTCTCGAGGCGGTCAAGCAAAGTAAAAGCATCGGCCGTCGCGCCTGCGAAACCGGCAATCACTTCACCCTTGCCGATGCGGCGAACCTTGCGGGCGTTGCCCTTCATGACGGTCTGGCCGAGGCTCACCTGCCCGTCGCCAGCCATGACGACCTTGCCGCCCTTTCTGACTGTAATGATTGTTGTCATCAAACACCTGTCTGCCCTGCCGGGCCTGGAGTTAACGGGCCGGGTTGCGGCCCTTTCGGGTTCTATGTAAGTCTGGTTTTTGCGATTGCAATCATCGGGATCACACCGGGTTTTCCGCAGGTCAGCCAAGACGATGGAACAACTGGATATTTGTGTCCCGTGCTGATAAGGAACGGCGACATTTTCACGGAGCGGCCAAAATGGCAGAACGTAAAGGCGAGATTATCCGCAAGACCAACGAAACCTCGGTTTCGGTGCGTGTGGATATCGACGGCACCGGCAAATCGAAAATTTCCACCGGCGTGGGATTTTTCGACCATATGCTGGACCAGCTGAGCCGCCATTCGCTGATCGACATGGAGATCGAGGTTCAGGGCGACCTGCACATCGATGATCATCACACCGTGGAAGATACTGGCATCGCCATCGGCCAGGCGATCGCGAAGGCGCTTGGCGACCGGCGCGGAATTACCCGCTACGCCTCGCTCGACCTTGCCATGGACGAGACGATGACCAAGGCCGCCGTCGACATTTCCGGCCGGCCGTTCCTCGTCTGGAACGTCAATTTTTCCGCGCCAAAGATCGGCACCTTCGACACGGAACTGGTGCGCGAATTCTTTCAGGCACTCGCCCAGAATGCCGGCATCACGCTGCATATCCTGAACCATTACGGCGCCAACAACCATCATATCGCCGAAACATGCTTCAAGGCCGTTGCCCGCGTTCTTCGCACGGCAATCGAGATCGACCCCCGGCAGGCAGGCCGCGTTCCCTCGACAAAGGGCATGCTGGCCTGACGCCAAAGCCGTCAGGAAGCCCATGACAAGCTATCTCGTTCTGGAAGCCCCCAACGGGCCGGACAGGGACCACAAGACGACCCGATTCATTGCCGATCGTTTCGTCTGGCTGGCTCTCTTTGCGCCATGGTTATGGCTTGCGATCAACCGGCTGTGGCTGGCGACGGCCATCGTTGTCATCGCATTCGTTGCGGCCGGACAAGTCTCGATGTTAGCCGGATTCGAACCTGCCGGAATTCTTGTTGGTTTCACGATTGGGCTCATAACAGCGCTGGAGGGACGCAATTTTCTCGTCCGGCACCTGATCCGCAAAGGTTGGACGCTGAAGTCAGTCGTTTCCGCCCCTGATCTTTCGAGCGCCGAAGACATATATTTCTCCGGTCTCTCCGAAAACGCTGACGCCGAAGAACAGCTGTCGCACCCGGTCTGGACCCCTTCGCCGCAAAAGAGCGGCGGCAAAAACTTCGTCAACGATCCCGCCGGATCGTTTCTTTTCGACTTGAATGGAAGGCGCTGACATGCGTGTCGCGATCATCGACTACGGCTCGGGCAACCTGCGTTCGGCCACCAAAGCTTTCGAGCGTGCCGCGCGTGAAGCCGGCATCAACGCAACCATTGATTTGACCGACAAGCCGGATCACGTCGCCTCGGCAGACCGCATCGTGCTGCCTGGTGTCGGCGCTTATGCCGACTGCCGCGCCGGTCTGGATGCCGTTCCCGGAATGCATGAGGCGCTCCTTGAAGCCGTCGAGAAAAAGGCGCATCCCTTCCTCGGCATCTGCGTCGGCATGCAGCTCATGTCCTCGCGCGGGCTGGAAAAGACTGTTAGCACCGGGCTCGGCTGGATCGAGGGTGACGTGGTGGAAATGACGCCTGCCGATAAGAACCTGAAGATTCCGCAGATCGGCTGGAACACGCTGGAAATCCGCCACGCCCACCCGCTGTTCGACGGCATCAAGACGGGCGCGGATGGCTTGCACGCGTATTTCGTGCATTCCTATCATCTGGCGGCCAAGCACTCGACGGATGTCATCGCCACCACAAATTACGGTGGCGCGATGACGGCTTTCGTCGGTCGCGACAATATGGCCGGCGCGCAATTCCACCCGGAAAAAAGCCAGACGCTCGGCCTTGCCCTGATTTCCAATTTCCTGCGCTGGAAGCCCTGACATGATTCTTTTTCCCGCAATCGACCTTAAAGACGGTGAGTGCGTTCGCCTGAAACTCGGCGATATGGACCAGGCCACCGTCTATAATACCGACCCCGGCGCACAGGCGAAAGCTTTCGAGGATCAAGGCTTTGAATGGCTGCATGTCGTTGATCTCAACGGTGCGTTCGCCGGCCAGACGGTCAATGGCGCCGCGGTTGATGCCATTCTGAAGGCGACGAAAAACCCGGTGCAGCTGGGCGGCGGCATCCGCACGCTCGATCATATCGAGGCCTGGCTGAGCCGTGGGCTTGCTCGCGTCATTCTCGGCACCGTGGCGGTGCGCGATCCGGTTCTGGTCATTGAAGCCTGCAAGCGTTTTCCCGGCCAGGTCGCCGTCGGCATTGATGCCAAGGGCGGCAAGGTTGCGGTGGAAGGCTGGGCGGAAGCCTCCGAACTCGGCGTGATCGAGCTTGCCAAACGTTTCGAAGGCGCTGGTGTTGCCGCGATCATCTATACCGATATCGATCGTGACGGCATTCTGGCCGGTATAAATTGGGCCTCAACGCTGGAACTGGCCGACGCCGTCTCCATCCCGGTCATCGCGTCCGGTGGTCTCGCCTCCATCGACGACATCAAGCGCATGTTGCAGCCGGATGCGGCAAAGCTTGAGGGCGCGATTTCCGGCCGCGCGCTTTATGACGGCCGTATCGATCCGGCGGAGGCGCTCGCCCTCATCAAGGCCGCAAAGGAGGTACGCGTATGACCCTAAAAGCCCGCGTTATTCCCTGCCTGGACGTGAAAGACGGCCGTGTCGTCAAGGGCGTGAACTTCGTAGACCTGATCGACGCAGGCGACCCGGTCGAGGCAGCGAAAGCCTACGATGCGGCAGGGGCGGACGAACTCTGCTTCCTCGACATTACCGCCTCTTCGGATAATCGCGACACGATCTTCGATGTCGTTTCACGCACCGCCGATCATTGCTTCATGCCACTGACCGTCGGTGGCGGCGTTCGCGCCGTCGCCGACATCCGCAAGCTGCTTCTGTGCGGGGCCGACAAGGTCTCGATCAATTCCGCAGCGGTCAAGGATCCCGACTTCGTGGCGCAGGCGGCCGACAAGTTCGGCAACCAGTGCATCGTCGTTTCGATAGACGCCAAGCGGGTTTCGAAGGATGGGGAAGAAGGCCGCTGGGAAATATTCACCCATGGCGGACGCCAGCCGACCGGGATTGACGCCGTGGAATTCGCCATCAAGATGGTCGAACGCGGCGCCGGCGAATTGCTTGTCACCTCGATGGACCGCGACGGCACAAAGAGCGGTTACGATATCGGCCTGACGCGCAGCATTGCCGATCAGGTTCGAGTCCCCGTTATCGCTTCGGGGGGCGTCGGCACGCTGGAGGATCTGGTAGCAGGCGTTCGGGATGGCCATGCGACTGCGGTGCTTGCCGCTTCGATCTTCCACTTCGGCACTTATTCGATCGGTGAAGCCAAGAACTACATGGCCGAGCATGGCATCGCCATGCGTCTCGACTGATTGCAGGATTCCTCCATGAGCGCATTTTCCCTTTCCGATCTGGAGCGCATCGTCGCAACCCGCGCCGCTGCGTCTCCTGACGAATCCTGGACGGCCAAGCTGGTTGCGGCCGGCCAGGAGCGTGCGGCAAAGAAACTCGGCGAAGAAGCCGTGGAAGCCGTCATTGCGGCCATCGCAAAAGACCGCGACGGGCTGAAGAACGAAGCGGCGGACCTGCTTTACCATCTGCTGGTGGTTTTGAAGATCGCCGACATCCCGCTGAATGAGGTTTTCGCCGAGCTGGAGCGCAGGACCGGGCAAACCGGTCTTGCGGAAAAGGCAGCGAGGCCGACATCATGAAGATCGAGGCAGGCAGCGGGGAGAGAGGCATGCCGAGCACACTCGATCATTTCCGACCGGATGAATATTCGCCCTACCACTTCTTCAGTTCGGAAGAATGGTCGAAGTTTCGTGCCGACACGCCATTGACGCTTTCTGCCGACGAGGTCAAACGGCTGCGTTCGCTGGATGATCCGATCGATCTGGATGAGGTGCGGCGCATCTACCTGTCTCTGTCGCGCCTGCTGTCTTCCCATGTGGAAGCATCGCAGCTGTTGTTCGAGCAACGCAACCGCTTCCTCAACATGGCTGACGTCAACAAGACGCCCTTCGTCATCGGCATCGCCGGCTCCGTTGCCGTTGGCAAATCCACGACGGCACGTATTCTGAAAGAGCTTCTGGCGCGCTGGCCTTCCAGTCCCAAGGTCGACCTCATCACCACTGACGGATTTCTCTATCCGAACGAGGTATTGCGGCGCGAGAATCTGATGGAGCGTAAAGGCTTCCCGGAGAGCTACGATATCGGCGCGCTCCTGCGTTTCCTGTCGGCCATCAAGGCAGGCCAGCCCAATGTCAAGGCGCCGCGTTATTCGCACCTGACCTATGACGTTCTGCCGAACGAGTTCACTGTCATCGACCAGCCGGATATTCTCATCTTCGAAGGCATCAACGTGCTGCAATCGCGCGACCTGCCGGCAGGCGGGAGGATCGTGCCGATCGTTTCCGACTTCTTCGATTTCTCGATCTATATCGACGCTGATGAAGGCCTTATTCACAACTGGTATGTGAACCGGTTCATGAATCTGAGAAAAACCGCCTTCCGCGATCCTAATTCATTCTTCAACCGTTATGCCTCGATCAGCGAAGAAGCGGCGCTCAGCATTGCTGAAGGCCTCTGGCAGAACATCAACCTGAAGAACCTGCGGCAGAACATCGTGCCGACCCGCCCGCGCGCCGACCTTATTTTGCGCAAGGGCAAAAACCACCTGATCGACACGGTCGCGCTTCGCAAATTGTGAAAGATGCCGCGAAGGCGGCATCTTCGTCGCAGCGATTACAAGGCGTTATCAGGCAAGGTCTGGAATGCGCAGAACCTGGCCGGGATAAATCTTGTCGGGGTGCGTCAGCATCGGCTTGTTGGCTTCGAAGATGATGTTATTCTTCGCGCCATTGGCCTTGCCATATTGCGCTTCCGCAATCTTCCAGAGATTGTCACCCTTTTTGACCGTATAGAAGACCGGTTCTTTCGCCGGCGCTTCGGCCACTTTTAACTCGCCGGCCTCGACCTTGGAAATGCCGAGCGTGTTGCCGACCGCGATGACCGCCTTTTCGAAAATCGATTGATCGGCCACTTCGCCCTTCAGGACAACCTTGTCATCCACCACCTCGACCTGAACCTTGTCGGTGCCGAGATCGTGGGAAGCGAGTTCCTTCTTGACCGCTTCGACATCCGGCGCGTCGTCGCCGCCGATACCAAGCTTCTTTCCCGCTTCCTTGATGAAATTGAACAGACCCATAGCACCCTCCTTGGTTGTAGGGAGGCTTACCAGACGATATTTGAAGCTCTATGACAAGGGCGAGAGATTCGTCGCCTGATCGTCGCTTATTCGCCCGAAGGTTTGCCGCGCATCTTCTTGATATCGGAGCGACCGGACTTCGCCTTGAGGCGGCGCTCGACGGAGCCCTTGGTGGGTTTCGTAGCCTTGCGCACCGGCGGCGGGGGGGCGGCGGCTTCGAGGATCAGTTCCTTCAGGCGCTCGCGCGCATCCTCACGATTGCGCTCCTGGCTGCGAAACCGGCTCGCTTCGATCATCAGCACGCCTTCTTTTGATACGCGCCTGCCACCGAGCCGCAACGCATTGACCTTCACCCTTTCCGGAAGGGAGGGTGAATTCGCAATGTCGAAAAATAGCTGAACCGCTGTCGAAACCTTGTTGACGTTCTGGCCGCCCGGCCCGCCGGCCAGCACGAATTGCTCCGTCAGCTCCCAGCCGGCAATGGTGATGCGGTTATTGATGTAAAGCGGGTCGCTGGCCATGTTTTCTCTCCGCGCCGGTGATGCCACAGATCGTGAAAAATGAAAACAAGGACAAAACGAAAGAACCCGGCAAAAAGAAACCCGGCACTTGGGCCGGGTTCCCCTCCTCCTCATAAACGAGGCTTATTCATTCTGCCGCGAGCAAAAGGCCCGGTGCTGCGTCACGAACCTTGCTGTCGACGTGGTCTTCGAACTTGGTGAAGTTCGTGACGAACATCGAAACCAGCTTCTTGGCTTGCGCGTCATAAGCTGCACCATCGGCCCAGGTGGAACGCGGATCGAGGATCGCGCTGTCGACACCCTCAAGTGACTGAGGGACGGCGAAGCCGAAATTCGCATCGGTGCGGAACTGTGCGTTCTTCAGATCCCCAGTGAGAGCGGCGGTCAGAAGCGCGCGGGTGGCCTTGATGGGCATACGCTTGCCGATGCCGTAAGCGCCGCCGGTCCAGCCGGTATTGACCAGCCAGCAATCCACACCGTGCTTGCCGATCAGCTCACGCAGCAGGTTGCCATATTCGGCCGGATGGCGCGGCATGAAGGGGGCGCCAAAGCAGGTAGAGAATGTCGCTTCCGGCTCGGTCACGCCCTTTTCCGTACCGGCGACCTTGGCGGTGTAACCGGAGAGGAAGTGGTACATGGCCTGCTCCGGTGTCAGCCGGGCAATCGGCGGTAGCACGCCGAAGGCGTCAGCCGTCAGCATGATGATCGTCTTCGGGTGGCCGGCAATGCCCGTCTCCGATGCATTCGGAATGAAGTGTAGCGGATAGGCGCTGCGGGTGTTTTCCGTCAGCGAATTGTCGTTGAAATCAGGAACGCGGTTTTCGTCCAGCACGACGTTCTCGAGAACCGTGCCGAAACGGCGGGTCGCGGCGTAAATTTCCGGCTCGGCTTCCGCCGAAAGCTTGATCGCCTTGGCATAGCAGCCGCCTTCGAAATTGAAGATGCCGTGTTCGCCCCAGCCATGTTCGTCATCGCCGATGAGCGTGCGCGACGGATCAGCCGACAGCGTGGTCTTGCCGGTGCCGGAGAGGCCGAAGAAAACGGCAGAATCACCCTGCGGACCGACATTGGCCGAGCAATGCATGGGCATCACACCCTTGGCCGGCAGCAGGTAGTTCAGCACCGTGAAGACCGACTTCTTGTTTTCACCGGCATAGGACGTGCCGCCGATGAGAACGAGGCCGTTGGTCAGATCGCAGGCGATGACTGTTTCCGAACGGACACCATGACGGGCCGGATCTGCCTTGAAGCTCGGCAGATTGATGATGGTGAGCTTCTGCTTGAAGCCCGCCAGTTTTTCCTGCTTCGGACGGATCAGCAGATTGCGGATGAACAGCGAATGCCAGGCAAGCTCGGTGACGACGCGTGTCGGCAGAGCGTTTTCCTCATCGGCGCCGCCGATCAGGTCCTGAACATAGAGCGTCTTTCCGGCGGCATGGGCCAACATGTCCTGGCGCAACAACTCGAAGTTTTCCGGCGACAGCGGCTTGTTGTTGTCCCACCAGATGGTGTTCTCGGTGGACGCGTCGCGCACAACGAATTTGTCCTTCGGAGAACGGCCCGTATGCTGGCCGGTGACGGCGCGCAGCGCACCATCAATGGTCAGCTCGGCCTCGCCGTTGCGGATTGCCTCTTCGTATAGTTCGCTCTCATTGAGGTTATAAAAGACGCGGGAAGCCTTGCCCAATCCGAGTTGTGCAACTCCGTTGGCAGGATTATGAACCCCAATCTCGGTCATGACGCGTTCCTTGTTAATGACGATAAGGCCGTTGAAATTTTCACGGAAAATACGTGGCGCCTCTTGGAAACGCAAGAGCTGAAGTTTAAAAAACTTAGTAATTTCAATATATTAATCGATTTAAAAGATTTTATTTCTTTTTAAATCGGTTGAAGACGCATTAAAATTCAGCTGCGGCGTCTCTACGAAATCTCCTCGTCCTGCCCTTGCGATTTTGGGGTGAGTTTTCCTTTGCCACAATTTGTTCCACCTTTATACTCAAGAGAGTGGCTCGCGGCGCACAACCTGGCTGGGTGAATGTCGGGAGTTACGAGAAAATGACGATGGAGACCAACTACATGCAGACGATCGCGCTTGTCGACGATGACCGGAATATTCTCACTTCGGTATCGATCGCGCTCGAAGCCGAAGGCTACCGGGTCGAAACGTATACGGACGGCGCTTCCGCGCTTGACGGGTTGATCGCCCGTCCGCCGCAGCTCGCCATTTTCGATATTAAGATGCCCCGCATGGATGGCATGGAGCTTTTGCGGCGCCTTCGCCAGAAGTCGGATCTGCCGGTCATCTTCCTCACCTCGAAGGATGAAGAGATCGACGAATTGTTCGGCCTGAAGATGGGCGCGGACGACTTCATCACCAAGCCGTTCTCGCAACGCCTTCTGGTGGAACGCGTCAAAGCCATCCTGCGCCGCGCCAGCAGCCGCGAAGCATCCGCCGCAACCGGCAACGTTCTGAAGCCGACGGCAGACCAACAGGCGCGCACACTGGAGCGCGGGCAGCTCGCCATGGATCAGGAACGCCACACCTGCACCTGGAAGGGCGAACCGGTAACACTGACGGTAACCGAATTCCTCATCCTGCATTCGCTGGCACAACGTCCAGGTGTCGTGAAAAGCCGCGACGCGCTGATGGATGCCGCTTATGACGAGCAGGTCTATGTGGACGACCGCACCATCGACAGCCACATCAAGCGTCTTCGCAAGAAGTTCAAACTGGTCGATGGCGACTTCGATATGATTGAAACGCTTTATGGCGTAGGATATCGCTTCCGCGAAGCGGCTTGAACGAGCCGACTCACGCAGAAGGGACCGCCCGGTATGGGGTGGTAAGGACTTGAATACGTGTTGAAAAAAACGCCGGAAACCGTCTCGGACAGTGACGATGCCGAAGAACGCGGCAGCGAACGCCGCCATCGTATCCATCCGCTGACGATCATCCGGCGTATTTTCGGCAATGCGGTGTTTTCCAGCCTCACGCGCCGCATCCTGTTCTTCAACGTCGCCGCGACGGTGGTTCTGGTCGGCGGCATTCTCTATCTCAACCAGTTCCGCGAGGGGCTGATCGATGCGCGCGTGGAAAGCCTGCTGACGCAGGGCGAAATCATAGCCGGCGCGGTTTCCGCTTCCGCCTCTGTCGATACCAACTCGATCACCATCAATCCGGAAAAGCTGCTCGAATTGCAGGCGGGCCAGAGCATCACGCCCGCACCGAACGATGAGGATTTGAGTTTCCCGATCAATCCCGAACGGGTGGCACCAGTGCTGCGGCGGCTGATTTCGCCGACGCGCACCCGCGCGCGGCTGTTCGATGCCGATGCCAATCTGCTGCTCGATTCCCGACATCTTTATTCGCGCGGTCAGGTGCTGCGCTTCGACCTGCCGCCAGTAACGCCCGAGACGCAGACCTGGGGCGACTGGTTCACCAGCATGTTCAACCGCATGCTGCAGCCGAGCAGCCTGCCGCAATACAAGGAAGCGCCTGGCGGCGATGGCTCTATCTATCCGGAAGTGATGAACGCGCTGACCGGCGTGCGCGGCGCGGTCGTGCGTGTCACGGAAAAGGGTGAGCTGATTGTTTCCGTGGCCGTACCGGTACAGCGCTTCCGGGCCGTGCTCGGCGTTCTGCTGCTTTCGACACAAGCGGGCGATATCGACAAGATCGTGCATGCCGAGCGCCTCGCCATCATGCGCGTCTTTGGCATCGCCACGCTGGTCAACATCGTGCTGTCGCTGCTCCTCTCCTCCACCATCGCCACGCCGCTGCGGCGGCTGTCGGCGGCCGCGATCCGCGTGCGCCGCGGGGCGAGAACCCGTGAGGAAATACCGGATTTTTCGGCGCGCCAGGATGAGATCGGCAACCTCTCTATTGCGCTGCGTGAAATGACGACGGCGCTTTACGACCGTATCGATGCGATCGAAAGTTTCGCCGCAGATGTCAGCCACGAGCTCAAGAACCCGCTGACCTCGCTGCGCAGCGCCGTGGAAACTCTGCCGCGCGCCAAGACCGAAGAGTCCAAACAGCGCCTGACGGAGATCATCTTCCACGATGTGCGCCGTCTCGACCGCCTGATCAGCGATATTTCGGACGCCTCACGGCTTGACGCCGAACTGGCGCGCGCCGACGCCGCGCCGCTCGATCTTGATGTGCTGATGAAGGGTCTGGTGGATATATCCCGCCAGATAAGCACCAAGAAGAAAAGCGTGACGATCGACTATGTTGTCGACCGGAAAGCGGGCGCAAAGACCTCCTTCGTGGTGAACGGCCACGATCTGCGTATCGGCCAGATCGTCACCAACCTCATCGAGAATGCGCGCTCCTTCGTTGCCGAAGAAAGCGGCCGCATCACGGTACGCCTCTCCCGTCACAAGGATCGTTGCATCGTGCAGGTAGAGGACAACGGGCCCGGCATTCAGGCCGAAGATATCGACCGGATTTTTGAGCGTTTCTACACCGACCGGCCGGCGAGCGAAGGTTTCGGACAGAACTCCGGCCTTGGCCTTTCCATCAGCCGCCAGATCGCGGAAGCCCATGGCGGCAGCCTGCGGGCAGAGAACGTCGTCGACAAATATGGCGTGATATCAGGCGCGCGCTTCACTCTGTCGCTGCCGGCGGCTGAAACCCATGAACGCTGAACGCTTCAACCTGCACGCAACCGCGATCGTTGTTCAAAACACCGGCATCCTATTCACGGGGCCGTCGGGCAGCGGCAAAAGCGAACTCGCCTTCAGCTTCCTGACGGAGGCGGAACGGTGCGGATTGCCGGCCGCATTGATCGCGGACGATCAGATTTTCGTGTATCGCGATGGCGAGACCATCATCGCCGAACGGCCGGAAGCCATCGCCGGCCTGTTGGAATTACGCGGCAGCGGCATTGTTTCGCTTAAAAACATTGCGCGCGCGCCACTACATTTCGCCGTCACGACAGTTGTTTCACCCGAAAATCCAAGACTTCCCGAAGATGACGAGATGTTATCGCTGCCGTGCGGCGGGCATCTTCCGCTTCTGCGTATTCCGCTTTCAAGTCTCATGCCCTATGGAAAATTTGCTGCACTTGCTCAGAATCTTTTCAAAACGAATGTGAAGTGACGATGATTCGGGCGATTTTAGGCTTGCGATTCGCATTTTCCTCATCAAGATGAAATCCCACCGATGGACAGGATTGCCGCGTTGCGATAGTCGGCAATGAGAGTGCGTGTGCAAGGGAGCATTTCATGATCGGACTAGTGCTTGTCACCCATGGCAAGCTGGCTGAGGAGTTTCGTCATGCGTTGGAGCATGTCGTCGGTCCCCAGAAATTGATCGAGACGGTCTGTATCGGTCCCGAAGACGACATGGATCAGCGCCGGCAGGATATCATCGACGCTGTCGCGCGCGCCAATGACGGCAATGGCGTCATCATCCTGACGGACATGTTTGGCGGCACGCCTTCCAATCTTGCGATTTCGGTCATGAATAACGGCAATGTCGAAGTCATCGCCGGGGTTAACCTGCCGATGCTGATCAAACTTGCCGGCGTTCGCAGCGAAGACAATATGGACAAGGCCCTTCAGGACGCATCCGATGCCGGCCGCAAATATATCAACGTCGCCAGCCGCGTTTTAAGCGGCAAATAAGAAGTCAGCCCATGTCGCCACTCTCCCGGGAACTACCGATCATCAACAAACGCGGTCTCCATGCCCGGGCATCAGCGAAATTCGTTCAGATGGTTGAAGGCTTCGACGCGACCATTACGGTTTCGAAAGACGGCATGACCGTCGGCGGCACCTCGATCATGGGTCTCATGATGCTGGCGGCCAGCCCCGGATGCAGTGTCTATGTCGAGGCGAGCGGCAATCAGGCCGAAGAGGCGCTCGCCGCACTTGAGGCCCTGGTCGCCGACCGGTTCGGCGAAGAAGCCTGAGCCGGCGCCATATAAAGACATAAAGACTTCTTTATATCATTATTGCCAGATCGCTCGTGGCCTGCTAAACCGCTGCTACGTAAAAAGCCGGGCCGCAATGTGCGGCGCTTCTGATCTGGAGAATCTCATGAGCCTTGAGAAGGACTACATCGTCGCCGATATCAACCTTGCCGCATTCGGCCGCAAGGAACTCGACATCGCCGAAACCGAAATGCCGGGCCTGATGTCCTGCCGCAAGGAGTTCGGTGAAAGCAAGCCGCTGAAGGGCGCCCGCATTTCCGGTTCGCTTCACATGACGATCCAGACCGGCGTTCTCATCGAGACGCTGAAGGAACTCGGTGCAGACATTCGCTGGGCCTCCTGCAACATCTTCTCAACCCAGGACCATGCTGCAGCGGCCATTGCGGCAGCCGGCATTCCGGTCTTTGCCGTCAAGGGTGAGAGCCTGACGGAATATTGGGAATATACCGACAAGATCTTCCAGTGGACCGACGGCGGTCTCTCCAACATGATCCTCGACGATGGCGGCGATGCCACCATGTACATCCTGCTGGGCGCACGCGCGGAAGCGGGCGAAGACGTGCTCTCCAATCCCGGCTCCGAAGAAGAAGAAATTCTCTTCGCGCAGATCAACAAGCGCCTCAAGGCTTCGCCCGGCTGGTTCACCAAGCAGCGCGACGCCCTGAAGGGTGTCACCGAAGAAACGACGACCGGCGTGCACCGTCTCTACGACCTCAGCAAGAAGGGCCTGCTGCCTTTCCCGGCGATCAACGTCAATGACAGCGTCACCAAGTCCAAGTTCGACAACAAATACGGTTGCAAAGAATCGCTGGTTGACGGCATTCGCCGTGCAACCGACGTGATGATGGCCGGCAAGGTTGCCGTGGTCTGCGGATACGGCGATGTTGGCAAGGGTTCGGCCGCTTCGCTGCAAGGCGCCGGCGCCCGCGTGAAGGTGACCGAAATCGACCCGATCTGCGCACTGCAGGCCGCCATGGACGGTTTCGAAGTCGTTCGCCTGGAGGACGTTGTTTCCTCCGCCGATATCTTCATCACCACGACAGGCAACAAGGACGTCATCCGCATCGAGCACATGCGCGAGATGAAGGACATGGCGATCGTCGGCAATATCGGCCACTTCGACAACGAGATTCAGGTCGCATCGCTGCGTAACCTGAAGTGGACGAACATCAAGCCACAGGTCGACATGATCGAGTTCCCGAAGGGCAACCGCATCATCCTGCTGTCCGAAGGCCGTCTTCTGAACCTTGGCAACGCCACCGGTCACCCCTCCTTCGTCATGTCGGCCTCCTTCACCAACCAGGTTTTGGGCCAGATCGAACTCTTCACCAAGCAGGGCGAATACAAGAACGACGTTTACGTGCTGCCGAAGCACCTCGATGAGAAGGTCGCACGCCTCCATCTCGAGAAGCTTGGTGTGCGCCTGACTGAACTTTCCGACGTTCAGGCAGATTATATCGGCGTCTCGAAGCAGGGCCCGTTCAAGGCAGACCACTACAGATATTAATTTCATGGTTAATATCCACTGAAATTACACAATATCTAGATGCCGCGCGCTTGACAAAGCGCGCGGCATCTTTTTTGCGCGCTCCCTTTTCGCAGATTTATGAAGGCGGTATTGTCATCAGACTTGATTCGGACGCACCACAGGGCGGTGCGGACGAAATGGGATGTCTTGTCGAAGATGCGGCACATAGGACGGAGACAGACCGGGGATGTCGGTTCAAAATTCGGATCTGCGCGAGCAGACAGTTCAACGCGTTGAAAACACGCAAGCGGGCGTGGCATTGAGCGCACAGACTCTGGTGCGTTTTGGCGCATCTGCGGACGGAAAACCGGTGTTCACTTTTCCTGGAAACGCTCTGGCACGTTGCCGGCTGGCAATCCGTGCGATCCGGACCGGCTTTTCACGGCTTCCCTTCCTGCTTTCCGGCACGTTTCTGGCCGGTTCAGCCACCGTAGCGCTGGCGCAGGATGGACTTGCGGCCAAAGCCGGCGCTCGGCTGTTTTCATCAGGTGAAACCATAACCTATTCGCTTTTCGTGGGTATGCTTTCCGCGACGCTGTTTTCAGTCGTCTGGCTGGTGCGCCAGCGCGGCAATATAGAGGCGGAGAGCAGCGAATTTCGCCAGGCGCTTGCCCAGTCTCACCACAAGATCGCCAAATACGAAGCGCTGATTTCCGACAAGAGCCGCCGCATCGTCATCTGGGATGGCGCAGAAAACCGTCCGGAATTTCTGGGGCAGCTGCCGGCCGAGACAGGCGTGCCGCAGGCGGACCAGGATTTTCTGGCCTTTGGCCGCTGGCTGAAACCGGCATCCGCCAGTCAGCTTGAGAAATCCATTGAGAAACTTCGTAGCCACGCACAGAGTTTCGATCTCACCATCGAAACGCATCGCGGCGAAGTTATCGAGGTTCAGGGCCGGGTTTCCGGCGGCAATGCCTTTGCACGCTTCATCGCCCTCAACAATCTGCGTGCGGAGCTCGCCGAACTGCAGGTGGAGCGTGAACGGCTGATCGCTTCCGTCTCGACTTTTCAGGAACTTCTCGATTCCATCGAGCAGCCCGTCTGGCGTCGCAATGGCGAAGGCGAACTTATCTGGGTGAACCATGCCTATGCACAGGCAGTGGATGCGCGGAACGCTGAACAGGCCATTCAGGAGAAACGAGAACTTCTGAACACGGTTACCCGGCAGAAGATACGCGCGGCCGCGACCCCGGAATCGCCCTATCACGACCGTATTTCCACGGTGGTTGCGGGTAATCGCAGTTTCTTCGATGTCGTCGACATCAAAACGGCGGGCGGGTCTGCCGGTATCGCCATCGATGCCACCGAGGCCGAAACCATCAGCGAGGAACTGAAGCGGGTTCTGAAGAGCCACGCCGAAACGCTGGATCATCTGGCAACGCCCGTCGCCATTTTCGACGGCCGGCAGCGGCTGCAATTCTATAATCAGGCTTTTGCGACCCTGTGGGGCCTCGACCTGGTGTTCCTCGAATCCGGGCCTGACAATTCAGAGCTTCTCGACAGGTTGCGCACCGCCGGCAAATTGCCCGAGCAGCTCAACTGGAAGAACTGGAAGGAGACGGCGCTCTCCGTATACCGTTCGCTCGATACCAAGACCGATCTCTGGCACCTGCCCAACGGGCAGACACTGCGGGTGATTGCCACGGCTCATCCGCAGGGTGGCGCAACCTGGGTTTTCGAAAACCTGACCGAGCAGGTCGATCTGCAAATGCGCTACAACACATTGGTGAAAGTGCAGGGCGAAACCATCGACCATCTGGCCGAGGGGGTCGCCGTGTTCGGTGCGGACGGTCGTATTCGCCTGTCGAACCCGGCATTCCGGGCGCTGTGGGGCGTGACTGCCGAACAGGCCGAAACCGGAACGCACATCCGCGCCATCGAAACCGCCTGCGCACCATCCTACGACGGGCCGGACGGCTGGCGCGCCTTCAGCCAGTTCATCACCAGTTTCGATGATGAGCGGCCATCCCGGCAAGGCACACTGGAACTGCTTTCCGGCCTCGTCCTCGATTATGCGATCATTCCGTTGCCGGATGCGCAGACCATGCTGACCTTTGTCAACATGACGGACAGTGTACGGGCTGAGCGCGCCCTTATGGAAAAGAACGACGCTCTTCTCAAGGCAGATGAGCTGAAGAATGATTTTGTGCAGCATGTTTCCTATGAGCTGCGTTCGCCGCTGACAAACATTATCGGCTTCACCGATCTCCTGAAGACCCCGGGCCTTGGGGAATTGACGGAGCGGCAGGCGGAATATCTCGACCATATTTCCACATCCTCCTCGGTCCTTCTGACGATCGTCAATGATATTCTCGATCTTGCGACCGTCGATGCCGGCATCATGCAACTCAATTATTCGGATAATGACCTGAACGAATTGCTCGAAGATGTTTCGGTGCAGATCGCGGACCGGCTGCAGGAAAGCGGCATTTCACTTCAGATCGTCGCCCCGGCTCATCTCGGCAGCCTGGTGGCAGACCACCAGCGCCTGAAGCAGATCCTCATCAAGCTCCTGACCAATGCGATCAATTTCGCGCCGGAAGGGTCTTCAGTTACGCTTTCCTGCCAGCGCAGCGAAGGTGACTTCATATTCTCTGTGGCGGACAAGGGACCGGGCATCCCGGAAGACATGCTGAAAACGGTCTTCGATCGGTTTTCGACCCGCGGCAATGGCGGCCGGCGAACCGGCGCCGGGCTTGGCCTTTCCATTGTCGAAAGTTTCGTCAGTCTCCACCACGGAACGGTTAGCATAGACAGCCGGCCCGGCAACGGCACCACCGTCACCTGCCGCATTCCTTCCGCCACGCGTCCGCATTCCATTGCCGCAGAATGAGCGAAAATGTCTTTCCGATCACTATTCCTCTTGCGGGGGAAAAGGACACCATCAGGCTCGGTGAAGACCTCGCGCTGGCGCTGAAGCCCGGCGATTGTCTGGCGTTGGTCGGCGACCTTGGCGCCGGTAAATCGACGCTTGCCCGCGCCTTCATCCGGGCGATGGCAGACGAGCCGGATCTCGAGGTTCCGAGCCCCACCTTCACCATCATCCAAACCTATGCCACCCGCATTCCGGTCGCCCATCTCGACCTCTACCGGCTTTCGGATGTTTCCGAACTGGATGAGCTCGGCATCGATGAGATGCTGGAGGATGGCATCTGCCTGATCGAATGGCCGGATATAGCAGGAGAGATTCTGCCACCCGGCCAGACCGTAACCCTGACGTTGACGCATTCCGGTGAAGGGCGGATCGCCTCCATCGAGGCTCCGGCAAATCCGAAAGCGCGGCTTGAGCGGGTTTTTGCCATCCGGGAATTCCTCGTCAGAAATGGCAGAGGTGACGCGGTCCGCCGCTTTCTGAGCGGCGATGCTTCCACCCGTGCCTATGAGACCATCTCCAACGATGGCCCGGACCTTATCCTGATGGATTGGCGCCGCCCCTTGAAAGGCGCCATCGTCGCCGACGGCAAGACCTATGCGGAGATTGCCCATCTCGCCCAGGATGCCCGCTCCTTCGTGGCGATCGGTAATTATCTGCGGAATCGCGGCTTTTGCGCGCCGGAGATCATCACGGCGGACATCGACCAAGGCATTCTCCTGTTGCAGGATCTGGGGCGAGATGGAGTGTTAGCCGCCGATGGCGCCCCAATCGAGGAGCGCTATCTGGAAAGCGTTGCCTTTCTGACGGCACTTCATCAAGCGTCACAACCCGGTCCCCTGCCCGTGGGTGATGGCAGCACCTATGAGGTTCCACCCTTTGACCGGCAGGCGATGAAGATCGAGGTCTCGCTGCTGGTGGAATGGTATCTGCCCTATAAGCGCGGCAGGCCACTGTCCGATGGCGAGAAGCAGGAATATTACGCCATCTGGGACGCTCTGATCGACTCGCTTGCAGATTGCGAAAACGGGCTGCTGCTGCGCGACTTCCATTCGCCAAATATCCTCTGGCAACAGCAGAACGCCGGCATACGACAGGTCGGCCTGATCGATTTTCAGGACGCGATGATTGGCCCGACCGCCTATGATCTCGCTTCCATTGTTCAGGATGCCCGGGTTACAATCGAGCCCGGATTGCAGGCACGCCTGCTTTCGCATTATCTCGAGAGCAGGCGGCACACGCCTTCTTTCCATGAGGCTGCTTTTCTCAAGGCTTTCTCCATCATGTCGGCGCAGCGCAACTGCAAGCTTGCCGGTATCTGGGTCAGGCTGATGGAACGGGATGGCAAACCCGGTTATATGAAGCATATGCCGCGGACGTTCCGCTATCTCGCCGCAGCGCTTTCGCATCCGGAACTTGCGCCGCTCAGAGACTGGTGCCTGCGCATGGGCATGGACTTTAACAACTGAAAGACGGTTGACCACGATGACGATCAAAAACGCGATGGTGCTGGCCGCCGGGCTCGGTACTCGGATGCGCCCGATCACCGATACGATCCCGAAGCCACTCGTACAGATCGCCGGCAAGCCAATGATCGATTATGTGCTCGACGCTCTTGTGGAAGCCGGTGCCGAAAGAATTGTCGTCAATGTGCACCACCACGCCGAGCAGATGGTCGCCCATCTTCAGCGCCGCGCCGATGCCGAAATCCTGATTTCCGACGAACGCTCCCAGCTGATGAATTCCGGCGGCGGTCTCGCCAAGGGTCTGAAGCTTCTGGAACCCGGCCCGGTCTTCGTCATGAATGCCGATCTCTTCTGGATCGGTGAGCAGCTGCACGTGGCCAGCAATCTGCGCAAGCTCGCACAGTTCTTCGATCCCGGTCGGATGGATATGGCACTGCTCTGTGTCGACATGGATCGGACCACCGGCCACAATGGCAAGAGGGATTTCAACCTCGCCGGGGACGGAAGACTGACCCGCCATCGCGAGGGCGATACGAACCCCGTCGTCTATGCCGGCGCCATCGCCATGGACTCGCGGCTGCTTGACGATGCACCCGCGGACGCTTTCAACCTGAATATTTACTTCGATCGCGCGATTGAAAAGGCCCGGCTTTACGGGCTGCCGCTGGATGGTCACTGGATTACCGTCGGCACGCCGGAGGCCATAGACGATGCTGAGAACATCATCCGGCAATTCAGGGAAAAACGCTCTGCATGACGGGCTCCCACCACGCAAAGCGCGTTCTGACGATCGCTGCGGGAACACCGTTCCTCAAAACGCTTGCGGAAACGCTGTGCGACGGAAGACTGGCGGCAGGCTATCGATATGACCCGGCCGATCCCCTGTCGCTTGCCAAGGTGACGATATATGTGCCGACGCGGCGTTCGGCCCGCGTGCTGCGCTCGGAATTCGTCGATCTTCTTGGCGGCCGTTCCGCCATTCTGCCGCTCATCCGGCCCCTTGGCGAAACGGATGACGACAGCGGTTTCTTCGATGTCGAAAACCCTGAGATCATGGATCTCGCGCCGCCGATTTCCGGCACCGGCCGACTGATCGAACTCGCGCGTCTCATCCTTGCATGGCGCAACAGCCTGCCGGACGCCATCCGGGCGATCCATTCCGATTCGCCGCTGGTCGCCCCCGCCAGCCCGGCCGACGCGATATGGCTCGCGCGTGCGCTGGCAGAGGTGATCGACGCGATGGATACGGAAGAAAAAGATTGGGAAGCACTTCAGCATCTCGATACCGGTGATCACGCTCAATGGTGGCAGCTCACGGCCGATTTTTTAAAGATCGCCAGCATCTTCTGGCCCGCCCGGCTTACCGAACTCAACAGATCTTCGACCGGACGGCACCGAAACGCCATCCTCCGGGCAGAAGCGAACCGAATTGCCACATTGCCGGACACCGGTCCGATCATCGTCGCTGGCTCGACAGGCTCCATTCCGGCCGCCGCCGATCTCATCGCCGCGGTTGCAGCTTTACCGCAAGGCGTGGTGGTGCTTCCGGGGCTTGATCTTGCCATGCCGGAAGAGCAATGGCAGGCGATCGCCGAGGACCCCACCGATCCTTCGAGCCGCACTCACTCCCAATACGGGCTTTATGTCCTGCTGCAGAAACTGGGCATCCTGCGTGACGATGTGGTTCCGATCGGTGTCCTCGATAACGATCTGGAAAAGCGCGCCGCGGTATTTTCGGCAGCGCTTGCGCCGGCCAAATCCACCAGTGACTGGAACCGATGGCGTGAAGACCGGGATTCCGCAATTTTTAACGATGCCTTTGCAGCGGCCACGCTGATTGAAGCTGCCAACGAGCGCGAAGAGGCCACCGCCATCGCAGTGGCGCTCAGGCTTGCGCTCGAAGCACCAGCCTCGGAACGGCCTTCGCAGGCGGCCCTGATAACACCCGACCGCGGGCTGGCGCGGCGCGTGGCAACGGAGTTGCAACGCTTCGGCATCGAAGCCGACGATTCCGCCGGCACGCCGCTTTCGGCAACGGCCCAGGCCGGCCTCACGCAACTCGCGCTGGAGGCGATCCTGAGACCCGGAGACCCGGTGCCGATCATTTCCCTTCTGAAACACCCGCTCGCCCGTTTCGGGCTCTCGAGCGAAGCTTTCACCAGAGCTTCGAAGGCGCTTGAGCTGATTGCGCTGCGAGGCGGCCGCGTCGAAACTGAAGTGGGCAATCTGGAAACGGTTCTTGACACCCAACTCCTTGCGCAACGCGAGGACAGACATCCGCCCGCCTGGCGGCTGGCCCTGCCTGACGGAAGCGTTGACGCCGCGCGCGATCTGGCGCGACGAATTGCAATGGCCACAGAGCCGCTGCGCTCCGCCTTCGTCCGCCGCGACCGATCTGGCCGGGCCTTTACCGACAGGTTGCCTCTTTCCGACTGGGCGGAACGGACCGGCCGCGTGATGGAAGCCATCTGTGGGGATGAAAATACAGATCTTGCCGCTCTTTGGTCCGGCGAGGCCGGAGACAAGCTTTCCAGCCTCTTTGCCGAACTGATGGAAAGCGGAGATATTCTCGACGCGGACGGTCCGCAATGGATCGATATATTCGCGGCGCTTGTGGCAGGGGAATCAATCAAGCCAAGATCGATGCGCCATCCGCGCATCTTCATCTTCGGCGCGCTGGAAGCGCGGCTGCAAAGTGTCGATACGGTCATCATCGGCGGTCTCAATGAAGGCCTCTGGCCGGGCCAAACGGCGAATAATCCGTTTCTTTCCCGCACCATGAAGACTGCGATCGGGCTGGAGCCGCCGGAACGGCGTATCGGCCAGCTCGCGCATGACTTTGAGATGGCCAACGGCACGCGACACATTTTCTACACCCGGGCGCTCAGGCAGGGCTCCACGCCTGCCGTCGCCTCACGCTGGCTGCAAAGGCTGCTGGCCCTGGGCGGCGAGGATTTTGCCAAAGTCCTTAAAAAACGTGGCGAAACATATCGTCATTGGGCGGGTCTGATGGATGAGAGCATCGAGCAGGAGGCGGCAAAGCGCCCTTCCCCGAAACCGCCAGCTGAATTGCAGCCGACGCGTTACTCCTTCAGCGAAGTGGGCCGCCTGCGCCGCGACCCCTATTCGATCTATGCGCGGCGCATCCTGAAGCTCGACGCGCTTGACCCGTTCAACCGCGACCCGAACGCAGCCGATCGTGGCACGCTCTACCACACGATCATCGAGCGCTATTCCCGTGAGGGGCACATTCCCGGTACGTCGGCCTCGCTTTCGGCCATGCAGCGCATTCTCGACGAATGTTTCGATGCTGAAAACCTGCCTCCCCATGTGGATGTGATCTGGCGACCACGTTTTGCAGCGGTGGCGCGCGCCTTCATCGACTGGGAAAAAGAACGTCATCCATCCATTCGTCACAGCTTTTTCGAGGCGCGCGCGGGCCAGGAAATCGTCGAAGCAGGCATAAGGCTCACCGGCGTCGCCGACCGCATCGACATCAAGACAAACGGTCAGGCGGATATTATCGACTACAAGACGGGGCTCGCGCCTTCCGTCAACCAGGCGCGGGCGCTGCTTGATCCACAGCTTGCGCTGGAGGCGGCGGCCTTGATGCGCGGCGCCTTCCGCGAGGCCGGTTCACCCACGCCTGAAAACCTCATCTATGTTCGCCTGCGGCCGGGCGAGCGTTTTTTCGGCGATCAGGTCAATAACGAACATTCCAGCCGAAGCGGGAAAAGACCGCCAAAATCGGCAATTGAGCTCGCGACGGAATCGATAGGACAGCTCACCAAATTCGTTCATTCGCTGCGCAACGGGGAAAACGGCTTCGCCTCGCGGCTGGTGCCGGAAGAACAGCAATCCTACGGCGGGGAATATGATCACCTCGCCCGCGTTTCGGAATGGTCGACGGCAGAACCGGGAGACGGCGATGACGATTGATCCCTTCGATGCCGGTCCTGCCGCCGACACACCTGAAAGCTGGATCGACTGGACCAGCGCCCGGCAGCGGCTTGCTTCCGATCCCGCCAGCTCCGCCTGGGTGTCGGCCAATGCCGGTTCCGGCAAGACCCACGTACTGACCCAGCGCGTCATCCGCCTGCTTCTGGCTGGCTGCCGGCCTTCGGCGATCCTCTGCCTCACCTATACCAAGGCTGCAGCATCGGAAATGTCGAGCCGCGTCTTCGACCGTCTGGCGGAATGGGCTACTTTGCCGGATTCCGATCTCAAGGACCGCATCGCCGCCATCGAAGGCAAGGCGCCGGATCGCATCAAGCTCGCCGAGGCTCGCAGGCTCTTCGCCAAGGCGCTGGAAACACCGGGCGGTTTGAAGATCCAGACAATCCACGCCTTCTGCGAGGCATTGCTGCACCAATTTCCGCTGGAAGCCAATGTCGCCGGCCATTTCTCCGTTCTCGACGACCGCGCCGCAACCACGCTGCTGGCTGAGGCGCGCCGTTCGCTCCTGACCGCGGTTTCGACGGAAAGCGATGCGGACCTGGCGCAGGCGCTGGCCTATGTTCTCGATCTCGCCGATGAAAGCGGGTTGGAAGCGCTGCTTTCCGCCATCATCGCCAATCGCAGTGCCCTGCGGGCCTTCCTTCTGGATGCCAAACAGTCAGGCGGCATCGATGCCCGGTTGCGGCAGGCGATGCAGATTGCAGATGGAGAGACCGAAGAAACTGCCGCGGCCGCTTTCTGGCCTCTGCCCGGCCTCTCCGGCCTCGCGCTCGATACGTACCTCACCCTTGCCGACGAGGTGGGTGGATCACGCGTCATCGATGTCGCCTATGCACTCAGGGAAGCAAAACGACAACCAGACCCCGTGCGGCGGATGGAATTCATCGAAGCCGCCCTGTTGACGGCCAAGGGCGAAAAGAAATCGGATGCCTATGTCATCAACAAGGGCATGCAGAAATCCGCCCCCGAACTTCTCGACGCGCTGACGTTGGCGCGGGACCATGTCGTTGCCTGCCGCAACCGTTATCGTCTGGTGCGAATGCTGGCGGCGACCAAATGCGCCCTTGTTCTGGCGGAAAGGCTGATCGGTGATTTCGAAGACCTGAAGAAACAGCGAAGCCAGCTCGATTTCGAAGACCTGATCGAGCGCGCGGCCAACCTCCTCAACCGCGATACGGCGGGTGCGTGGGTGCATTACAAGCTGGATCAGGGCATCGACCATATTCTGGTCGATGAGGCGCAGGACACGAGCCCGGTGCAATGGTCGATCATCCAGTCGCTTGCGGCGGATTTCTTCACTGGCGAGAGCGCCCGCATGGGGCGGCGTACGCTGTTTGCCGTGGGCGATGAAAAACAGTCGATCTATTCATTCCAGGGCGCGCGGCCGGAACGGTTTTCGCAGGAGCGCGAAGAGACCAAGAGACGGGTCGATTCGGTCGAACAGGCCTTTCACCGCATTCGCCTGCCGCTATCCTTCCGATCCACGGAGGATGTGCTGGCGGCTGTCGACCAGGTGTTTTCGGACCCGAATAACGCAAGCGGCCTCAGTGCCGATAACGAGCCGGTGGAGCACCGGTCCAACCGCGCTGGCCATCCCGGCACCGTGGAAGTGTGGGATATGGTGGCACCGGAAACCACCGAGGACGAAGAGGATTGGACAGCCCCCTTCGATGCGCTGCGGGAAAGCGCGCCGGCCACCATAATTGCCCGCCGGATCGCCGCGCGCATCGCCGATATGATCGGACGCGAGACCATCATCGAAAAAGGCGTGGAGCGCGCAATCGAACCGGGCGACATTCTGGTGCTTGTCAGAAAACGTCATGCCTTCGTCAATGCACTGACCCGGGAGCTGAAACGGCGCAAGAACATACCCGTTGCCGGCGCTGACCGCCTTCGTTTGACCGACCACATTGCCGTGCAGGACCTTCTGGCGCTCGGTCATTTCGTTGTCCTGCCCGAAGACGACCTTTCCCTTGCCGCACTTTTGAAAAGTCCACTCTTCAACCTGACGGAAGACGACGTTTTCGACATTGCCGCCATGCGATCGGAAACGGAGAGCGTCTGGAAACGGCTGCAAATCCTTGCGCAGGAAGATAATAACCATCTTTCCAGCGTTACCGCCAAGCTGGAAGGTTTTATCGCGCTTTCTAAAACGGCCACCGTACATGATTTCTTCGCAGCGGTGCTTACACTGCATGACGGACGCAAGAAATTTCTCGGCAGGCTTGGCAACGAGGCAAGCGACGTTCTGGATGAATTCCTGTCCTTCGCGCTGGATCACGAAAGGACCGGCCTGCCCGGCCTGCAGGCCTTTCTCTCCGTTCTGGAAACTGACTCACCGGAGGTGAAGCGGGAGCAGGACAAGGATCGCGGCGAAGTTCGCATCATGACCGTGCACGCCTCCAAGGGGTTGGAAGCACCCGTCGTTTTTGTCGTCGATGGCGGTTCGAAGGCCTTCAATCACAGCCATGTGCCTAAACTGCGTTTTGTCGAAGCGGGTGAAGACGCCTTCCCGGTCTGGTTGCCCGGCAGCGGATTTTCAAACCACCTTATCCGATCGGACGAAGAGCGGCTGAAGACCGTCGCCGAAGATGAATATCGGCGGCTGCTTTATGTGGCCATGACGCGCGCCGCCGATCATCTCGTCGTCTGCGGTTATCGCGGCCAGAAGGAAAATCCCGAATGCTGGCATGCCATCGTCAAAAAGGCGCTTGCCAACAACGAAGACCATTGCAAGCCCCAGCTTTTCACGGCGGATGTTGAGGAATGGCAGGGGCTTGTCTGGCGCAAATCCGAACCGCGCTCGACACCTGTCCCACAAAGGCCGTCGGAAACGCCGCAGCAGGAAGACTATGCCCTTCCGGCGGGACTTCTTACCCCTTTGCCTGCCCTGCCCTCTCTACCGAGACCGCTCAGCCCTTCCGGCGCGGGCACCATCATCGATGACGGTGCGGATGATCTCGCCGTGCGCTCACCACTGTTCGGGGGGAAAGCCGAGGTCTCTTCATTGGCGCTGCAGCGCGGACGGTTGGTGCATCGCATGCTTCAGGCGCTGCCCGATTTTCCGGCGGTCGAACGGGAAGAGGCGGCGCGCCGTTATGCTGAACGCGCGGCGCGGTTCTGGCCTGTTACCGAGCGCGAGCAATTGGTACGGGCCGTTTTGCGTGTCATGTCCGAACCCGCGGTTCAGCCGGCCTTCTCTGCCAACAGTCGCGCGGAAGTGTCGATCATGGGCACGATGGCCCTCGGCCGGCAGCAATATGCCGTCTCCGGCCGCATCGACCGGCTGGCGGTCGAGGGAGATCGCGTCATCCTGATCGATTACAAGACCAACCGAGTGCCGCCCCGCGAAGCGCGTGAAATACCCTTCTCCCATACGGCGCAGCTTGCCATTTATCGGGAAATTCTGGCACCGCTTTATCCCGGCAAGGAATTTGTCTGTGCGCTGATTTATACGGAAAATGCTGCCTTTATAACGGTTGGCGACGATGCGATGAGAGAGGCCCTTGCCGCAATAAAGACAAAGTGAGATACCGGGGCATTGAAATTTCGACGCGCCCGCATCACATCGATAGTGGAAAAGATTTACTGAAAGGAGAGCCAGATATGGCTACCGTAAAAGTCGATGCCGCCAACTTCCAGTCCGAAGTCCTTGAATCCTCCGAACCCGTCGTGGTGGATTTCTGGGCCGAATGGTGCGGCCCGTGCAAGATGATCGCGCCGAGCCTTGAGGAAATTTCCTCCGAGTTGGCCGGCAAGGTCAAGGTCGCAAAGCTGAATATCGACGAAAACCCGGAACTGGCCGCTCAGTTCGGCGTTCGGTCCATCCCGACGCTCGCCATTTTCAAAAGCGGTGAAGTGGCTGACATCAAGGTTGGCGCTGCTCCCAAGACAGCGCTTTCGGCCTGGATTTCCGGCGCCGCATAAGCAATATCAATGGAATGAAAGAAGCCCGGCAGCGATGCCGGGCTTTTTTATTGCGGCACCGTGCCGTTGAGGGCAAGTGCATTGCCAGCAAGGTAAAGCGAACCGCCGATCAGGATGCGCGGTGCCGGTCCTTCAGGGTCGAAGCGGCGCGACAACTCTTCCAGAGCATGTGTCAGAGACGATGTTGGCGCTGCAACGAGGCCAGCATCGAAGGCGGCATGGGCGAGTACCACAGGGTCGATCGCCGCATCCGTGCCGCCGATCGGCACGGTAAAGACATATTCGGCAATATCGGCGAAGGCCTTGAAATAGCCCACCGGATCCTTGGTGTTGATGAGGCCGGCAATGATGAAGAGCGGCCGCGGCGTCTTTTCCTCAAAACCCGCCATTGCCTCTGCAATCACTTCACCCGCACCGGGGTTATGGCCACCGTCGATCCAGATTTCCGCATCTTTCGGTGCCATTTCAGCGATTTTTCCAGTCAGGATGCGCTGAAGACGACCGGGCCATTCCACCGTGGTCATGGCCTTTTCGATCATCCGCTCCGTCACCTCAAAACCGGCAGCCTTGACGGCGCGGATCGCGGCGGCGGCATTGGCGAGCTGGTGACGGCCCGGGAGCCGTGGCAGCGGCGCATCCGTCAGTCCGAACTCATCCTGATAGACCATGCGGCCGAATTCTTCATGGGCGGAAAAATCCTGGCCATAGACTGACACGGGGCAACCGAGACGCTCCGCCGTGGCGAGAAGTGTTTCGAGCGCCGCATCATATTCCTGATGGCCAATGACGACGGGTGAGCCCTTTTTCATGATTCCCGCCTTTTCGGCGGCAATCAGTTCCACGCGATCGCCGAGATAAGCCTGGTGATCAAGCGAAATCGGCATGATGACGGAAACCGCCGGGTTATTGATGACATTGGTCGCATCGAAACGGCCGCCCAAGCCAACCTCAACGACCGCGGCATCGGCGGGCTGTTCCGCAAAAAGCACGAACATAGCCGCAGTCAGGATTTCGAAAACCGTGATTGTCTGACCTGCATTGGCAGTTTCAATGCGGCGCAGCGCGTCCGCAAATATCTCGTCTTTGACGTAACGGCCTTTATCGCCCGCCACGCCGATACGGTATCGTTCGTGCCAATTTACCAGATGCGGTGAGGTATGAACGTGGACGGAGAGCCCTGCAGCCTCGAGGAGGGCACGGCAAAAGGCAGTAACCGAACCCTTGCCATTGGTGCCGGCTACATGGATCACCGGTGGCATTCTGTTTTGTGGATTGCCGAGTTTTTCGAGAAGACGGGAAATTCTGTCGAGTGAAAGATCAAAGCCCTTGGGGTGGAGCTGCATTAGCTCTTCAATGATCTTTTCTGCCTCACCGATCGCGGGCTTCGTCATGTCTTCCGTTCGCCTTTCAGGCGTTTTGCTTGTCATTTGTCCGCCGCCCCAAAAATGAAATCAGGCAACGTATAACATCATCCCGGAGGCAATTTATGCCTCCGGGCGACATATTTTTTTTCTCAGGCCGAAACGGCCAGGGGGACGACGGCGTTTGCGTTGTCAGCGGGCGCCTTGGTCATGATTTTGAGCAGATTAGCCAGCGTGTCCGGGATTTCGCGACGATCAATGACCATATCCACCATGCCGTGCTCCAGCAGGTATTCCGAGGTCTGGAAGCCTTCCGGCAGCTTTTCGCGAATGGTCTGCTCGATCACGCGCTTGCCGGCGAAGCAGATTTCAGCGCCCGGTTCGGCAATATGCACGTCGCCGAGCATGGCGTAGGACGCCGTGACACCGCCCGTGGTCGGGTTGGTCAGAACCACGATGTAAGGCATGCCAGCTTCCTTCAGCATGTTTACCGCAACCGTGGTGCGCGGCAACTGCATCAGCGAAAGAATGCCTTCCTGCATGCGGGCGCCACCGGAGGCCGGGAACATGACAAGCGGGCAGCGCTCGGAGATGGCACGCTCAAAGGCCTTGACGATCGCTTCGCCGGCGGCGATGCCGAGCGAGCCGCCCATGAACTGGAATTCATGCACGACGGCGACGATCTTCAGGCCCTTCAGCAAGCCAACGCCGGCAAGGATCGTATCCTCCTGCTCGGTCTTCGCGCGGCTATCACGCAGGCGATCGGTGTATTTCTTGGAATCGCGGAACTTCAATGGGTCCTGCGCCACCTTCGGCTGCGGCAGAGCCTCATAAACGCCGCCATCGAAAAGATCCGCAAGACGCGCCTTGGCCGGCATCTTCATATGATAGCCGGACGCCGGAATGACCCACTTGTTGTCTTCCAGATCCTTGTGGAAGACCATTTCACCCGTTTCCGGGCACTTGATCCACAGGTTTTCCGGAACCTCCGGGCGGCGGCCGAGCATGGAATTGATCCGCGGCCGAACGTAATTGGTGATCCAGTTCAACTGTCTACTCCTGACTGGGCCGCGCGCTTATTCTGCAGCGGCGAGGCGTGATGCACGCACGCCCGTTGAAAGTCCTTTTACCAGCGTCGTAACGGCCGGCACGGTATCTGCGGTCGCCTGTCCATCCTTGGTCAGGCTGCCGGCAATCTGGTTGACGATGGCGGAACCCACCACCACACCGTCCGCCACGGCACCGATTGCCTTGGCATGATCAGCCGTCTTGACACCGAAACCGACACAGACCGGCAGTTCCGTATGCGCCTTGATACGACCGACAGCGCCCGAGATCAACGACGGATCGGGAAGCGCTGAACCGGTGATACCGTTCATCGAGACGTAATACACGAAACCTGAGGTATTTTTAAGGACGGTCGGCAGGCGTTTGCCATCGGTGGTCGGCGTTGCGAGACGGATGAAGTTGATGCCGCGCGCAAGCGCCGGAATGCAGAGCTCATCGTCCATTTCCGGCGGCAGATCGACCACAATCAGGCCATCGATGCCTGCCGCCAGTGCGTCGTCCAGAAATTTTTCGACGCCATAGATATAGATCGGGTTGTAATAGCCCATCATTACGATCGGCGTTGCATCGTCTTCCTTGCGGAACTCCCGAGCAAGATCGAGCGTGGTTTTCAGCGTCTGTCCGCCCTTCAGCGCGCGCTGGCCAGCGAGCTGAATGGCCGGGCCGTCCGCCATGGGGTCGGAAAACGGCATACCGAGTTCGATAACGTCGGCACCGGCTTCCGGCAGCGCCTTCATGATGCCAAGCGAGGTCTGGAAATCCGGGTCGCCGCCCATGAAATAGGTAATCAGGGCCGGGCGATTTTCCGCGCGCAGATCGGCGAAGCGCTTGTCCATACGTGCAGTCATGATCTTATACATCCATTCCAAGGAACTTGCTGACGGTGTGGACATCCTTGTCGCCGCGGCCGGAGAGATTCATCAGGATGATCTCGTCCTTGCCCATTTTCGGCGCACGCTTAATGACCTCGGCCAATGCATGGCTCGGCTCCAGAGCCGGAATGATGCCTTCAAGGCGGGTCAGCATCTGGAAGGCATCCAGCGCCTCATGGTCCATGATCGGCACATATTCGACGCGGCCGATGTCGTTCAGCCAGGAATGTTCAGGGCCGATACCGGGATAATCGAGGCCTGCGGAGATCGAATGGCCTTCCTTGATCTGACCATCTGCATCCTGCAGCAGATAGGTGCGGTTGCCGTGCAGCACGCCCGGCGAACCGGCAGTGATTGAAGCGCAATGCTCTTCGCCCGAAAGGCCCTTGCCACCCGCCTCGACGCCGACGATGCGGACGCTCTTGTCATCAAGGAAAGGATGGAAGATGCCGATGGCGTTAGAGCCGCCGCCAACTGCCGCAATGACCATATCTGGCAGACGGCCTTCCGCTTCCAGCATCTGCGCCTTGGCTTCCTCGCCGATAACGGCCTGGAAATCGCGGACCATTTCCGGATAGGGGTGCGGGCCCGCGGCAGTACCGATCAGGTAATAAGTGTCGTCGACATTGGTGACCCAGTCACGCAGTGCCTCGTTCATGGCATCCTTCAGCGTGCCGTGGCCGGCCGTGACCGGCTTTACCTCGGCGCCGAGAAGCTTCATACGGAACACGTTCGGGGCCTGACGCGCGACGTCCGTCGCGCCCATGTAAACGACGCAGGGCAGACCGAAACGTGCCGCCACCGTGGCCGAAGCAACGCCGTGCTGGCCGGCACCGGTCTCCGCGATGATGCGGGTCTTGCCCATGCGCTTGGCAAGCAGGATCTGGCCGAGGCAATTGTTGATCTTGTGTGAACCCGTGTGGTTCAGTTCTTCGCGCTTGAAGTAAATCTTCGCGCCGCCAAGTTCCGCCGTCAGCCGCTCCGCAAAATAAAGCGGGCTCGGACGACCAGTATAGTGCGCGCCGAGATGCTTGAGTTCCGCCTGGAACGCGGGATCGGTTTTAGCCTTGTCCCATTCCGCCTGCAAATCCAGAATGAGTGGCATCAGCGTTTCAGCAACGAAGCGACCTCCGTAAATGCCGAAACGTCCGTCCTCATCAGGACCAGCGCGAAAAGAATTGGGTGTTGGCGCGTCGTTCACTTCAAGCTCCCTTTGGGCCTTTCGACCAATCATTCACCACATCGAAAAAAGCGTCGATCATGGACAGATCCTTGACGCCCGGCGCGCTTTCGACGCCAGATGACAAATCTAGTCCGCTCGCCCGGGTTTCTGCCAGAGCCTCGGCGACATTGTCCTTGTTCAGTCCCCCGGAAAGCATGTAATCGATGCTTCCGTCAAGGGAGCGCAGGATGGTCCAGTCGAAGGAAACACCGTTGCCGCCCGGAAGCTCCGAACCAGCGGGCGCCTTGGCATCCAGCAGAAAACGATCGGCTATCCCGTTATAAGGGCCAATTTTGGCAAGATCAGCGGCATCGCGAATGGAAATCGCCTTCATGACCGGCAGGCCGTAAAGCGCCTTGATGGTCAACAGCCGCTCCGGGCTTTCACTGCCGTGCAGCTGCAGAATGTCAGGTTTTACGAGATCGACGATTTCATCGAGATAATCATTATCGGCATTGACGGTGACGGCGACCACCTTGGCTGCGCCACGGGCGGCTTCGGCCAGCTTACCGGCTAAATCGGGCTCGATGTTGCGTGGACTTTTTTCAAAGAAAATAAAACCGACATGCGACGCGCCGCGCCTGATGGCGCGCTCCAGCGCTTCCGGTGTCTTCAATCCGCAAATCTTGATATCCGGTTTCATATCCGCGACCTGACACGAAATGCGACGAGAGTCGAGCCAAATCGCATCCGTTATTGATGGAATGTTTCACGTGAATCCAGATGGCGATTGACGCCCTAAGTTTCAATCGAAATCGATGGCGTGGAGTTTGAAGCCATTACGTTTCAGCCAGTCCTTGGCTTCATCGGTGTGCGGGCAGAGTTTTTCGCACAAAGCCCAGAATTTCGGTCCGTGGTTCATTTCCCTCAAATGCGCGACCTCGTGGGCGGCGAGATAATCGATGACCTTTTCCGGAGCCATGACTATGCGCCAGGAAAAGCTCAGGTTTCCATCATGGGAACAGGAACCCCAGCGGCTGCGTGTATCCTTCAAGCTGATCGATCGCACCGGCCGGCCGGCCGCTCTGGCATGAACGGCCACAAGCCGCTCCAGGTCGGCCTTCGCCTCCTTTTTCAGGAAGGCCGCTATCCGCCGTCTCAGATGCTCGGGCGCGCCGCTGACTTTCAGAACGGGCGCGCCATCGGCGTCTTTCGCGACATGCGTCAGGCCGCGCAGGCTGCCCGTATGGTCAATACGGTGGGCTACTCCCCTGATATCGATGGTCGTGCCGGAACGCAGACCGTCATCAGGACTGAACTTCGGAAGCCTGCCTTCCAGCCAGCCCTGATGTCTCTCGAGAAAATCATCCACCTGGCGATGATGCAGACCCATCGGGATCGTCAGCTTCAGCGCCCGGCCGCCCGGCTCGATGCGCAAGGTAATGCGCGTCGCCCGCGGGTTCTCCCTGACCGTGATCGGCACCTGCCGGCCTGCCACCGAGACGGTGCGCTGGCTCGGCACGACCTTCTTTGGCGCCGGGGACTTCAGGGATTTTCTGAGGAGCGAAAACATGAAGCCTTCATAACCGATTCGTCCATCCCTTGGCCACGCAAATGCGCGGCGTCACCTACCGTTCTGCCGTTAGGTCGTCTTGTGTTTACCAATGAAATCCAGCATACGCGGCACGATTTCCTTGCGGAAGCGCGAACCGTTGAAGACACCGTAATGCCCTACATCCGGCTGCATGTAGTGCGCGCGTTTATGTTCAGGGATGTTGCGGCAGAGATCGTGCGCTGCCTTTGTCTGGCCGACGCCGGAAATATCGTCATTCTCCCCTTCGACAGTGAATAATGCGACCTTGCGGATGGCAGCGGGATCGACCGCCCTGCCCCGATGCAGCATGTTTCCCTTCGGAAGCGCATGGTCGATGAAGACGGTTTCCACCGTCTGCAGATAAAATTCCGCCGTCAGGTCCATGACGGCCAGATATTCATCGTAAAATTCGCGGTGTTTTTCGGCGGAATCGCCGTCATTCTTGACCAGGTTGAGGTAAAAATCCTTGTGCGCCGTCATGTGCCTGTCGAGGTTCATGGACATGAAACCCGACAGCTGCAGGAAGCCCGGATAGACATTTCGGCCGAAGGCTGGCTGCGGCCACGGCACCTGCATGACGACATTGTCGCGGAACCATTCGATCGGCTTGGCCTTGGCGAGACCGTTGACGGCGGTGGGGTTGATGCGCGTATCGATCGGTCCGCCCATCAGCGTCATGGAAGCGGGTGCAAACACATCGCCATCCGCCTCCATCAGGGAAACGGCAGCCAAAACAGGCACGGATGGCTGGCAGACAGCAACCACATGTGCGCCCGGCCCGATCTCGCGCAGCATCTCGATTATATAGCTGATATAATCGTCGAGATCGAAAGTTCCTTCGCTCACCGGCACCGTACGGGCATCGGCCCAATCGGTGATATAGATATCCGCAGATGGCAGCAGGGCCTCCACTGTCCCCCGCAACAGGGTGGCGTAGTGACCGGACATCGGAGCCACCAGCAGTATCTTCGGATCGAACTGACGGGGCGTATCGAACTCTCTTTCGAAATGAAGAAGATTGCAAAACGGACGAGACCAGACGACCTCTTGAGCAACATTTATGCTCTGGCCATCGACAATCGTGTTGCCGAGACCGAATTCCGGCTTCGCATAACGGCGCGTCAGGCGTTCGAAGACCTCAAAGCCGGCATCCAGGCTCCTTCCCAAAGCGGTGCTGGAAAGCGGGTTTAAAGGATTGTTGCAGGCCTGGCGCATCATATCGGCACCGGCACGCAGCGGCGCCATGGCCGCATGGTTCATTTCATAGAGGTGGTAGAACACCGATGACGCCTCCCTCGCGATCACGCTCTTTTTTTCAACCATAGCAGCTTTTCGCAGGTGCACAAAATCGAAGGCGCCGGCGGTTTCCCGCCAGCGCCTCACTTTCCGTTGAACGCCGTTTAATCAGATGTCGGCGACGAAGGTCTGCTTCTGGGAACCGAGACCCTCGATACCGAGTTCCACGACATCGCCAGCCTTCAGGTAACGCGGCGGCTTCAGGCCCATGCCGACGCCGGGAGGCGTGCCAGTGGAAATGACATCGCCGGGATGCAGCGACATGAACTGGCTGAGATAGGAGACAACGTGGGCCACGCCGTAAACCATGGTCTTGCTGGAACCGTCCTGCATGGTCTGGCCGTTGACCTTCAGCCACATTCCGAGGTTCTGCGGGTCGGTGATTTCGTCCTTCGTCACCAGCCACGGGCCGATGGGGCCGAAAGTGTCGCAGGACTTGCCCTTGGTCCACTGACCGGCGCGCTCCGTCTGGAAGGCGCGCTCGGAAACATCGTGCGAAACGCAATAACCGGCGACATAATCGAGAGCATCCGCTTCGGAGACATATTTGGCGGTCTTGCCGATGACGACGCCAAGCTCGACTTCCCAGTCGGTCTTTTCCGAACCGCGCGGGATGACGACATTGTCATTCGGACCAACGATGGCCGAGGTGGCCTTCATGAAAATGACCGGTTCCGGCGGTACGGTGGCACCCGTTTCAGCGGCATGGTCGGAGAAGTTAAGGCCGATGCAGATGAATTTCCCCGTTCCCGCAACGCAGGCGCCGATGCGCTCTTGGTTCAGCACCGGAAGTGTGCCGACATCGATCGCGGCGATCTTTTTGAGACCCTCGGGAGAAATGGCTTCGCCGCCGATATCTTTGACATGGGCGGACAGATCGCGGACTTTTCCTTCCGCGTCGAGGATTGCAGGTTTTTCCTGGCCGGGCTGGCCGACACGCATCAATTTCATGGAACTCTCTCCCGGTTGTCAGACAAGGTGATGCATATATGAACGATGCATTCATACTTGTCACCCCTTGACTGCGCCAAGTTTCGAAAAATACCTTTTCCTTCCCGTCAATCAAAAGGACATGGCCCGTGACGAACAGCAATAACCGGCAATCAGAATACCCCGTTGATCCCCTCTTCCTCGATCGCTGGTCTCCGCGCGCCTTCGATGGTCACGCCATGCCGGCGCAGCATCTGATGACCATTCTGGATGCGGCGCACTGGGCGCCCTCCGCCTCCAATCATCAGCCGTGGCGGTTTGTCTATGCACACAAGGACAGTAAAGACTGGCCGCTCTTCGTGGAACTGCTGATGGAGGGAAACCAGCGCTGGGCAAAAAACGCCTCCGTGCTGCTTTTCGTCATTTCCCGGGACCACAATATCTCGCATGACGGCGAGAAGAAACCGTCAGCAACCCATTCCTTCGATGCCGGCGCCGCCTGGTTTTCACTTGCCATGCAGGCGCACCTGCTCGGTTACCATGCCCACGGCATGGCCGGCATATTCAAGGACAAGATCGTCGAAAAACTGAATGTACCGGAAGGCTACAAGGTGGAGGCAGGGGTCGCCATCGGCACGCTCACCGACAAGTCCGTTCTTCCTGATGATCTGGCTGAACGGGAGGTGCCAAGCAAACGCCTGCCCCTTTCCGATGTTGCCTTTGAAGGTCGCTTCACCGGTAAGGCTGACTGATCTCCATTATCCGCATAAAATCAAAAGGCCCGGCGGAGATTACCGCCGGGCCTTTTGTTAAAGTTTCGTTTCACGTGAATCGTTACGCGAAACATTCCCCAAATTTAAATATCCAGGTTAGCGACGCTGAGTGCATTTTCCTGGATGAAGTCGCGGCGTGGTTCGACTTCGTCACCCATGAGGCGGGCAAACAGGCCGTCGGCATCAGTCGCGTCACTTACCCTTACCTGCAGCAGCGAGCGAACGTTGGCATCGAGTGTGGTTTCCCAAAGCTGCTCGGCATTCATTTCGCCAAGACCCTTGTAGCGCTGCATGGAGAGACCCTTGCGTCCGGCAGCGAAAATCGCATCCAGAAGCGCGCGCGGGCCGGCCAGCTCCATCGTGCCATCCTTGCGTTGCAGAACCGGCGGCGTGGCGTAGATATCACGCGTGCGGGCTGCAAGCTGATCGATATGCCGGGCATCGGCCGAACCGAGCAGGCCCATATCCAGCGTCGAGACTTCCTTGACGCCGCGCACCATGCGTTCGAAGCGCAAACCGCCGTCTTGCAGCACAGTGCCGGACCAGCCGCGTTCGGTCTCTTCAGCAATCATGTCGAGACGCCGGGCCACTTCGGCAACGGTTTCCTCCGCACGCGCTGCGTCGGCGGAAAGCTCGGGGTTGAGTGCGCCGGCAATGGCCGCCTGCTCCACGATGGAACGGCTGTAGCGGGAATGCAGCCCGTCGATCAACGAGCGCATGCGCAGCGCATCCAGAATGACTTCGCGAAGATCGGCGCCAACACGCACTTCGCCAGAGCCGAGCGTCAAAGATGCTTCCTCGATACCCATGGAAATCAGGTACTCTTCTAGAGCTTTTTCGTCCTTCAGGTACTGAACGGATTTACCGCGCGTCACCTTATAAAGCGGCGGCTGGGCGATATAGAGATGGCCGCGTTCGATCAGTTCCGGCATCTGCCGGAAGAAGAAGGTCAACAGCAGTGTACGGATGTGGGCGCCATCGACGTCAGCATCCGTCATGATGATGATCTTGTGGTAACGCAGCTTATCGGCGTTGAACTCGTCCTTGCCGATGGAGGTGCCGAGCGCCGTAATCAGCGTGCCGATTTCCTGGCTGGACAACATCTTGTCGAAACGGGCGCGTTCGACATTGAGGATCTTGCCGCGCAGTGGCAGGATCGCCTGGGTTTCGCGCGAGCGGCCCTGCTTGGCCGAACCGCCGGCGGAGTCACCCTCGACGAGGAACAGTTCTGATTTTGCCGGATCGCGCTCGGAGCAGTCGGCGAGCTTGCCGGGCAGAGAGGCAATATCGAGCGCTCCTTTGCGGCGTGTCAATTCGCGCGCCTTGCGGGCGGCTTCTCGGGCGACAGCGGCTTCAACCACCTTGCCGACAAGGATTCTCGCGTCGGATGGATGTTCTTCGAGCCAGGTGGAGAGTGCTTCGTTGACGAGGCTTTCGACAACCGGACGCACTTCAGACGACACAAGCTTGTCTTTCGTCTGCGAGGAAAACTTGGGATCTGGCACCTTGACGGAAAGGATGGCCGTCAGACCTTCACGGCAGTCCTCCCCCTGAAGGCTTACCTTTTCCTTTTTCAGGATGCCGGAGGTTTCAGCATAGGAGGTGACCTGGCGGGTCAGCGCGGCGCGGAAACCTGCCATATGGGTGCCACCATCGCGCTGCGGAATGTTGTTGGTGAAGCAAAGCACGTTCTCGTGGTAGCTGTCGTTCCACCAGAGTGCGACCTCAACCGTAATGCCATCCTTTTCACCCTTGATGGCGACCGGCTTATCAACCAGCGGCTTCTTGGCACGGTCGAGATACCGGACGAAGGCCTCGAGGCCGCCATCATACAGCAGTTCTTCCTGCTTGACGTCGGAATGGCGCTTGTCGGTGAGGAGGATGCGCACGCCGGAGTTCAGGAATGCGAGTTCGCGCAGGCGATGCTCCAGCGTTCCATAATCATAGTCGGTCATGGTGAAGGTTTCAGGGCTTGCTAGGAAGGTGACTTCCGTGCCCGAACGGCCTTCATATTCGCCGATAACGGAAAGCGGCGCGTCGGCGACACCATGAGTAAAGCCAATCTCGTGCACCTTGCCATTGCGGCGGATGCGGAGCTTCAGCCAGACGGAGAGCGCGTTGACCACCGAAACGCCGACACCGTGCAGACCGCCCGACACCTTATAAGAATTCTGGTCGAACTTCCCGCCCGCATGCAGCTGGGTCATGATGACCTCGGCGGCAGAAACGCCCTCGGAGGAATGGATGTCAGTCGGAATGCCGCGTCCGTTATCGGTCACCGTCACGGAGCCGTCGGCATTCAGGGTCACCGTCACCAGGTCGGCGTGGCCCGCAAGCGCCTCATCGATGGCGTTGTCGACGACTTCGTAGACCATGTGATGTAGGCCGGAACCGTCATCGGTATCGCCGATATACATGCCGGGCCGTTTGCGCACGGCATCAAGGCCCTTGAGGACCTTGATCGAATCGGCTCCATATTCCGCGTTCGCGCCGACTTCGCTTGACGATGTTTCGGTCATAAGTACTCTTTCCAAAGTTTTCCTGGCCAGGTTTCAAGTGAGAGGGCCTGAAGCCAGCGAATCACTCAAATCCGACATGCGACTATAGAAATTCTATACCCAATCCCAAAGGCCGCATGCTTCAGGATGCTGCATAAAGCAGGGGATAGAGGGGTTTCAATCGCAAGAACGGCTTTTTTGCAGCACGGCTGACAGTTCCTCTACCACACTCGGCGGCAGCTTGCGAATATCCCGTGCCAACCGGTTGGCGAAAGCCGTATATTGCGGCGGCAGGCCGACTGTGTCGATCATCACCTTCGGGTCGGATGAGCCGGCAAGGAAGAACAGTTCCTCGGCCTCGTCCCAGATGATGTTGAAATATCCGGCAATGCGCTGGAGGAGATCGAAGCTCGGCTTGCCGCGCTTGCCATGCTCAAGCGCTGAAAGGTAGGCCGGAGAGACGCCAATGGCGGCGGCCATTTGCTTCTGCGTTACACCCTTGCGCTCACGAAGCTGCCGCACGGCCAGCGCAAAGGGCGTCATGACTTTTCACCTCGCCGGCGCGAAAGCCGCACATAAAGCGCGCCATCGCCGCCGTGATTGGCCGACGCATCCTCATAGGAGGAAATCAGGTGGCGATATTCGGGTTTGGAAAACCACATGGGCACCGCCCTTTTCAAAGCCCCGTCACTGCCAATCGATCGACCCTTGCCGGTAATGACCAGCACATGTCTTAGACCCCGCTCATGCGCGCGCAACAGAAAATCGAGCAATACGGCGTGGGCCTCGCTCTGGAACATGCCATGCAGATCGATCCGTCCTTCCAATGGCAGGCGGCCGCGGGTCAGCTTACGCTTGACCGGTTTTTCCATCGGCTGGTGGATTTTCGGCTTTTTATCCGGAGCTGGAGGTGGCGGCTCAGCCGGCTCCGCAAGGATGCGCGGAAAGGTGTCTTTACCGGTCAGAGAAACATCTGGTTCCCCCGCAGGGTCCTCCACGTCATCGAAAGCCAGCAAGTCTTCGAGCCTGCCGGAGATCGGCCGTGTGGTTTTTGCGACCTTTCCCCACAGAACGCGTTCTTCCTTGCCGAGCTTGCGACTGTTCTTCATCGCCGATACCTCTGCGCAGCAACCCGCGGTATCAGTATATAAAAATCTGCCTCATTGCGCACCGTGCCGGCAAGTTCTCCGGCTTCGAAACCCGAACCGGTAAAGATATCGCCGCGGGCGGGGCCAATGATGGCCGACCCGGTATCGAGCGCCAGCATCAGCCGCGCAAAAGGCTTTCCATCATCGAGATGGGTAAGCGACGGCGAATGGATGAAGAAGGGAAGCCCGAACGTGTGGATGAGCCTGTCCACAGCAAGCGAGCGCCCGGCGACGAGCGGTACTTTTGCGGCGGCCACCGGTCCCATATCCTCGTCGGCAACATCCGCCTCCCGGAAAAAAATGTAGGAGCGGTTATGCCATAGTACTCCATCCACCTGATCGGGATGGTCAGCGAGCCACTTGCGGATCGTCTGCATCGACACGGTTTTCGGATCGAGTTCTCCGCGATCGAGAAGCAGACGTCCGATCGGTGAAAAAGCATGGCCTGCCTTGGCCGCATAGGTAATGCGCTTTATCGCACCATCGGGAAAAACCAGACGTGCCGCGCCCTGCACATGGACAAAAAACAGATCGACCTTCGATTTCGCCCAGGCGATCTCAAGCCCCCTGCCCTCCAGATAGCCTTCATCGATCGCGCGGCGATCGGGGAAACAGGAAATCCCGTCTTCATCCTGCCTGCCGAAAGCATAGGATGTATCGAAGCCGACGGGCCGATTGGTACCGTCGATATCCACTAATTCGGGTGGTCGGCGGTAAATGGGATAACGCCAGATGTCGTCAGGTTCAGACGAGACTTCCAGTTCAGGCTCGTAGAAGGCGGTCACAAAACCGCTTTTTCCCTGCGACGGAAAAATCCTGAAAGGAACACAGTTGGTTTCAAAGAACCGACGCGCCTGTTCGGGACTGTCTGCCTCGCATTTCTCAGCGACCTCCAGCAGCGACACCAGTTCCGCCGCCGTGACGCCGAGTGCGCCAGTGCGATAGGGTTTTGCGCTCCGAAGATGTGACAGAATTGCGGTCATTGCCGGAAAAAGGCTAGCGGGATCGTCTTGCCGCCACCCGGGCAGGTCGCTGAAAGAAACTTCTTCGATCGAAAAGGGCGCGGTCATTGCTCGGATTCGGTGGCGATCAGCTTCCAGTTCGGATCGCGTGAGCGGATATCGCGCGAGAAGGTCCAGATGTCATCCACCTCCGCAACCGCATCCGGATCACCATCGACCAGCTTGCCATCCTTGTCATAGGTCGCCGAGATGAGCTGGCTGACGATCCGGAGCGTTATCTGCACCTCGGAATCGCGAATACCCGCCTGGGTGATATCGGCTTTCTCAATGCCAACAAAAGTCGATTTCACCACCTCGCCGCGGCCTTCCCTTTCGGAAATCGCTGCGTCGAAACCTTCAAACACCTCTTTGGACAGCAGGTTCTTGAGCGTCTTGCGGTCGCCATCGGCAAAACCCATCACGATCATCTCGTAGGCCATGCGGGCGCCGTTCAGGAATTCCTTCGGGCGGAAGGACGGATCCTTCGTCATCACCTCACGCAGGGAGGCATTGAGTGCGCTGTCTGCAGGCGCCAGTGCATCCACCTCGGCGAAGCGGTTTTCATCTTCCGCCTCGGCGCGCTTCGGCAGTGTCACGACCTTGTTATCGTCAGTGACGGGACCCTTCGTGACATCGCGCGGGCTATAAGGATCAAAAGGCGGCTTTTCATTGCCCGTGCGACGACCAAGGACGCTGCGCAGCTGAAAGAAGATCAGCACCGCTGCAACGAGAAAAAACAATGTGATAAAGTCGCTGAAGCCCATCTTTTACCAAAACCGCCATTTAAATTCGAAAACCACACCATCATATAGTCTGCATCTTACCATCATTCAAATATGCAGATTCAATCATCGGTGTCCCGGGAACCGGCAATCTGCCAGAGATGCACACGCAAGGCTAGAAGATGCGTTTTTCCTTTCTCCCAATCATCGTCCTGATGATGCCCATCCTTGAAATTGCCGGTTTCATTATTGTCGGCAAGGCAATAGGCCTGTGGCTGACACTGGCTCTCGTCCTGTTCACGTCTTTCCTGGGATTGCTCATATTGCGCCTGGGCGGTCTCGGCATGGTGAGAAATCTTCAGGATGCGGGCCGCACGGGCGCACAGCCTGCGGACGAACTCGTCAATGGCGCGATGCGCGTCGTGGCGGGCATCCTGTTGTTCATTCCGGGTTTCATCACCGACATTCTCGGCCTCCTGCTTCTGTCGCCGGCCATTCGCCGGTTTTTCTGGAAAGCCTTCGGACCGCGCGTCGTCGTGGCTGGTTCATTCAGACAGCCCGGCGCCCGGCCGGGCGATTATTCCGGTTTCAGCAATGGCCCGGGATCTCATGGCAATTCGAAGGTGGTGGATCTGGACGAAGAGGAGTTTCACCGCGACGGGCCGAAAGACTCTCCCTGGTCGAACAGGCCCGATGATCGCGACCTGCCCAAGCCCTGACGCCGCGTCGATCGCATGGCGACGACCCGATCACGAAGGGTTGTAAGCCCGGAGTCGAAATGATAGACCGCCTTCCACGAATTCACGCCGCGAGGAACCGTAATGACCGCTGAAAATGGCGCACAGGGCGCAGCTAGCCCTTCTCTCAACATTCTTGCCCAGTACATCAAGGACCTTTCCTTTGAAAATCCGGGTGCTCCTCGTTCGCTGCAGGCCCGTGAGAATGCGCCGTCGATCAACATCAATGTCAACGTCAATGCTAATCCGATTTCCGGTTCGGATTTTGATGTCGTGCTGACACTGAATGCCGAAGCCAAGGATGGCGATAAGGTTCTGTTTGCGGCCGAGCTGGTCTATGGCGGTGTCTTCCGCATCGCCGGCTTCCCGCAGGAACACATGCTGCCGGTGCTGTTCATCGAGTGCCCGCGCCTGCTCTTCCCCTTCGCCCGCCAGATCATTGCCGACGTTACCCGCAACGGCGGTTTCCCGCCGCTCATGATCGATCCGATCGATTTTGCGCAGATGTTTGCGCAGCGCGTTGCCGAGGAACAGGCAAAGGCTCAGGTTCAGGCTGTCCCGAACTAAGCAGCGGCCATCTTCCATTACAGACAAACAAAACCCGGGTTCTTGGCCCGGGTTTTTCTTTACGCAGATTTGCGATTTAAGTATCTGAGCAGGCTTCAGTTCTGGTACCGGTTCCAGATCGCCTTGTCCCCCATGCCGAGAACGAGTTTGCCGTGGGCGGCAACCGTCTCTGCATCCAGCCGCGATGGCAGGGGGCGGGGCCGTCGCAGGGGCTCCAGCGGAATGTCTTCCTCAATGACAATGGTCTCCTGCCTGGCGGCAGAGCCGAAGCCGAGCGCGGTCTGGCGGCCGCCGATCATTTCGATATAGACTTCGGCCAGAAGCTCGGAGTCAAGAAGCGCGCCATGCTTGGTGCGATGGGAATTGTCTATTCCATAACGGCGGCAAAGCGCGTCCAGCGAATTCGGTCCCATGGGGTGCTTGCGGCGGGCAAGCGACAGCGTATCCGTCACCAGATCAGCGGCGATCGGTTCGATCCCGAGACGGGCGAATTCCGCGTTGATGAACCCCATATCGAATGTCGCATTGTGCGCCACCCAGCGCGCACCTTCGAAGAAATCCCGAATCTTGTCGACAACTTCAGCGAATTTGGGCTTATCCTGCAGGAACTCGTCGGTAATGCCGTGAACGGCAAGCGCATCGGGATGAACCTTGCGATCTTCGGGATTGATATAAAGATGCAGGGTGCGGCCAGTCGGGAAGTGGTTGATCAGTTCCACGCCGCCGATTTCGATGATCCGGTCCAGCTTCGACTCCAGACCTGTGGTTTCCGTATCGAAAATGATCTCACGCATGCATCTCTCCACGGCGCGACTCAGCGGTCAGCTTCTGCAAAATGTCTCTTACCTGATCCCGGGCCGCTTCGACACCATTTCCGGAATCGATGATAAAATCGGCACGTCTACGCTTCTCCGCATCGGGCATCTGCCGGGCAAGGATCATTTCGAATTTTTCTTCGGTCATTCCTGGTCGTGACAGGACTCTTTCGCGCTGGATCTCTGGTGCACAACTCACCACAACGACTTTATCGACACGTTTTTCCGCACCCGTTTCGAACAGCAGCGGAATATCCAGAAGCGCAAATTTCCGGCTGTTTTTCCTTGCTTTCGACAGAAAGGTTTCCTGTTTTTTCCGAACCAGTGGATGGACGATTTCTTCAAGCCTTCTGAAATTAGCCGGATTCTTTCTCAAGATGTCACCGAGCTTTTCCCGGTCTACGACACCGGAAACGGTGGTGCCCGGAAAAGCTGCCTCGATCTGAGCGACGGCCTCCGCCCGATAAAGACCATGAACGACCTCGTCCGAGTCCAGAACCGGAACGCCTTCTTCGGCAAACAATTTCGCGGTTGTCGTTTTTCCCATTCCAATCGAGCCGGTGAGACCGATCACAATCATCAATGTTTCTCCATGTCCGCGATGATCAGAGAACGCAGGGTCTCATCCACCTCCGGCATTTTGCCGAACCATCGCCTGAACCCTGGTTTTGCCTGATGAAGCAACATGCCGAGACCATCGACGGTCGTGATACCCTGCTCTTCCGCCATCTGAAGGATCGGTGTTCGTAATGGCACGTAGACGATATCGGTCACCACCGCCTTGGCAGCGAGCTGCGAAAAATCGAGATGCGGCGCCTCAGCGCCATCCATACCGAGCGATGTCGTATTCACGAACAGCCCGGCGCCCTGCATGACCTCCTGCAGCGCTGCCTGGGGATGGGATAAGACGCGTGGGCCAAAACGATCAGCCAGTTCGCGAGCACGTTCGAGGGTCCTATTCAGGACGTGGATTTCCGCGATACCCCGGTCGCGCAGCGACTGAATGACGGCACGGCTTGCGCCGCCGGCACCAAAAACGACCGCCCGGTCCGTTTTGTCCCAACCGGGATGCCGCTCATCCAGGTTAGACACGAACCCGTAACCATCGGTATTGGTGGCATGGAGTTTACCCTCCTCCATCCAGATGGTGTTGGCGGCACCCAGTTCTTCCGCCAGAGCATCAGGACGATCCGCCAACCGGTAAGCGGCCTCCTTGTGAGGGATGGTGACGTTGCCGCCCACGGCCGTACCGGGCTTACCTTCCTTCACGGTTGCAATGAAATTCGCAAAATCGTCCGATGCGACCTCGACTGCCTCATAGTTACCGGTGATACCGAATTTCTTGAGCCAGTATGAATGAATGATCGGCGACCGGGAATGCTTGATCGGGTAACCAACAACGAAAGCGTTTATGGTTAATGTTTCACGTGAATCAGCCATCGATGACATCCAGGTCGCGCAGTTTAGATAAAAGCGGCAGAAGCGGCAGGCCGAGGATCGTGAAATAATCGCCTTCAATCGAAGTGAATAGCTGGATTCCCTCTCCCTCGAGCTGATAGGCGCCCACGCTGCTTAGAGCTTTTTCACCCACTCTCTGGAGGTGACGGGAGACAAATTCGGGGCTCAATGTTCGCACGGCAAGTTCAGCACTGGAAACCACCTTCCATATCACCTCCCTGCCGCGAACGAGGACAGCCGCGCTGTTCAAGCGGTGAACTTTACCGGACAATGACAGCAGATGTGCTTCGGCCTCGGCCATGGTCTTCGGCTTGTGATAAACACGCGCACCGAGTGCCATGGTCTGATCGCAGCCCAGAACCAGTGCGTCCGGATGAAGCGAACCGACGGCAAGAGCCTTGGCAGTCGCGAGTTGTTTTGCGACTTCCTCCGGGCTGGCGCCCGTACGTTCCAGCCGCTCATCGAGCGCGCGCTCATCAATATCCGCTGGTATCGCCGAAAATGTCAGCCCCGCATTGCGCATCAGCATCTGGCGGGATGCGCTGGACGAGGCGAGGATCAACTCTTGTTTCATCGAGTGTCTGCTCCTGATGTGCGATCCGGATTATCGCGTCCTTGGGCGAAGGGCAAGGATGGCAGCAGCCGTTTCCTCGATGGAACGGCGTGTGACGTCAATCAGAGGCCAATTGTTGCGGGCGCAGAGCGCACGCGCATATTTCAGCTCTTCCATGATCGTGGCGCGATCCGTGTAACGGCGGCTGTCAAATCCGCCGGTTGCGCCCAGTTCGCGGTTCTCGCGAACCTGCGATATGCGATCCGACGTCGCCACGAGACCGACAATCAGAGGCCGGGTGGCGGCATAGAGACTTTCGGGCAAAGGCACGTTGGGCACAACCGGAATGTTTGCGGCCTTTATACCCCTGTTGGCGAGATAGATGCTGGTCGGAGTTTTCGACGTGCGGCTGATGCCGATGATAACGACATCCGCCTCGTCATAGGTCTCCGGCATCTGTCCATCATCGTGATCCATTGCAAAATTGAGCGCTTCGATCCGCGCGAAATAATCCGCATTGAGGGCGTGTTGCGCACCGACCCGCCGTCTTGATGGCGCGCCTAGATAAGTCTGAAAGATGCCGATAATGGGTTCAAGCACGTTGACACAGGGCACGCCGATCGCGTGACAGCGCAAATCCAGGAATTCTGCCAGTTGCTGATCGACGATGGTGTAGAGGACAATGCCCGGTTCCTTGTCGATGAGGTCAATGACCTGCGCAAGCTGCTTCTGGTTGCGGATCATCGGATAGACGTGTTCCACCGGCATGGATGCGTGAAACTGTGCCGAGACCGCGCGGCCGGCAGACATGAGAGTCTCGCCTGTTGAGTCCGAAATCAGGTGCAGATGGAAGAAGCTTTTTTTGTTCTCCACGCTGTTTTTCTCCCGCTGTTGATAACCCGGGACAAATGTCCGAACGAGCCTGCGGGTCGAACCGCGCCGTGAATAAAGTGGTGTTTTTCCACAATCAGCAAGTGGCTTTCAACATGCTCCGGGCAGCCTGTGAATTGCTGGAAGAGTTGACACTTGTCCAACCCGATTCACAGCCTGTCCACAAGTCGAGAACTTTCCGATAAGAACATAATCCATTGAAAATTCGAGATAAATTACGATTTTTCCAGGTTTTTCAAGATCGCTGCCGAAATTTGTCCTACCACCGTGCTGAAAAGATGCGGCTGCGGCATTTCGACTGGAATGATTTTAATCCTTGCTACCCACAGACTCTAAGAAATAGAAAATCTTTTAAATCTCTTTGATTTTATTTTTTTAGAAGTTGGGTGTGATGAGCGAACGCAAGGTTATGACTGTTTTGAACGGGAAGACGGTCACGCCGCCGCCCATATGGCTGATGCGTCAGGCTGGACGCTATCTTCCGGAGTACCGGGAAACGCGGAAGAGCGCCGGAAGTTTCCTGGATCTCTGTTATAATCCCGAGTTGGCAACCGAGGTGACGCTTCAGCCCATTCGCAGGTTCGGGCTGGATGCAGCGATTCTTTTTTCCGACATTCTGGTGATACCCGACGCGCTTCACCGCAATGTGTCCTTCACCGAAGGCAGGGGCCCCGCCATGGACCCGATCGATGTCAGCGGTATTGAAGAACTCGATGCGTCTGATGTCATGGCGCATCTTTCGCCTGTCTTCGAAACGGTGTCGCGCCTACGCAGTTCATTGCCGGATGAAACGACGCTTCTTGGCTTTTGTGGCGCACCGTGGACGGTCGCGACCTATATGATTGCCGGTCACGGAACGCCCGACCAGGCGCCGGCGCGGCTATTCGGTTATCGGGAGCCCGCCGCGATGGAAAAGCTTTTGGCTTTTCTCGCTGAGGTTTCCGCGGATTATCTCGTGGCGCAGATCGATGCGGGGGCCGATGCCGTGCAGATCTTCGATTCCTGGGCGGGCGTGCTCGGCGAAAAGGAGTTCGAGAATTACGCAGTAAAACCGGTTGCCCGTATTATTGCTTCGGTGCGCGCGCGGCGTCCCTCCGCCAAAATAATCGCTTTCGCGAAGGGGGCGGGTTATCTTCTCAAGGACTATCGTCGTAAGACCGGTGCCGACGCGATCGGGCTGGATTGGTCCGTGCCGCTCAGCTTCGCCACGGATTTGCAGAAGGAAGGGCCCGTGCAGGGCAATCTCGACCCAATGCTGATGGTGGCGGGCGGGAGGGCTCTGCAGGATGGTATCGACGCCGTGCTGCAGGCCCTTGGGCAGGGTCCGTTGATCTTCAATCTCGGTCACGGCATCACGCCGCAGGCTGATCCGGACAATGTCACCCGGCTGGTCGAGCGGGTGCGTGCGGGTGGGACCGTGCCATGAATGACGAAAAACAGACTTCTGCGCGATCAGGAAACAGGGCCGCCCTGCGGGCTGGCGTCGGGCTGGGCGTGTTCCTCGCAGTCGTCGCCCTGTTCTTTTACGTGGATCCTGCCGATCTCTATCTCTGGATCAAGGCGTTTCACATTATTGCTGTGATCTCATGGATGGCGGCGATCTTTTATCTGCCAAGGCTCTTCATCTATCATACCGATGCGCCGGCAGGTTCGCAGCAATCCGAAACTTTCAAGGTGATGGAGCAGCGGCTGATCAAGGTCATCATGAACCCGGCGATGATGATAAGCTGGGTGCTCGGACTTTATCTCGCCTGGTCGGCCTACGGTTTTTCTGGTGGCTGGCTGCACGCAAAAATCGCTATGGTCGTGCTTCTGACTGCGACCCATGTTTATTTCACGCGTAGTGCGAAACGTTTCGCCCGAGATGAAAATACCAGGCCTGCCCGTCACTGGCGGTTGATGAATGAGGTTCCAACGTTGCTGATGATCCTCATCGTCATACTTGTGGTTGTGAAACCCTTCGGTTAGAGCGGTGTAACGATAAATTTCGCGGAATTCGTGCTTTCCTCTTGCAGCAGCGATGTTCAATCGCTATTTTCGGACCACTCATCTTCGTGGCATGTGAATTATTCAGTCATCTGCGGTCTTTCCCACAGCATCTGATTCGCGAACACGCCCTCCCCCGACATTACATTATTAAACGGTCTTCTCTTCATGGCTGAAATGAAGCTTCAGGAACTTAAGAGCAAATCGCCTACCGACTTGCTGACTTTTGCCGAATCCCTGGAAGTTGAAAATGCGAGCACCATGCGCAAGCAGGAGCTCATGTTCGCAATCCTCAAGGTTCTCGCGAGCCAGGACATCGAAATCATCGGCGAAGGTGTCGTTGAAGTCCTGCAGGACGGTTTCGGGTTCCTGCGATCCGCAAACGCAAACTATCTGCCGGGTCCGGACGATATTTACATCTCTCCCTCGCAGATCCGTCGGTTTTCGCTGAAGACCGGCGATACGGTTGAAGGACCGATCCGCGGTCCCAAGGAAGGTGAGCGCTACTTCGCCCTTCTGAAGGTCAACACGATCAATTTCGACGATCCCGAAAAGATCCGCCACAAGGTCCATTTCGATAATCTGACGCCGCTCTATCCGAACGAGCGGTTCAAGATGGAGCTTGATGTTCCGACATCCAAGGATCTGTCGTCGCGGGTTATCGATCTCGTCGCACCGCTCGGCAAGGGCCAGCGTGGCTTGATCGTTGCACCGCCACGTACCGGTAAAACGGTTCTGCTGCAGAACATTGCCCATTCGATCACGGCAAATCACCCGGAATGTTACCTCATCGTTCTTTTGATCGACGAGCGTCCGGAAGAAGTCACCGACATGCAGCGTTCGGTCAAGGGAGAGGTTGTATCCTCCACCTTCGATGAACCAGCGGTACGCCACGTACAGGTCGCTGAAATGGTCATCGAAAAGGCGAAGCGCCTCGTTGAACATGGCCGCGACGTCGTCATTCTGCTTGATTCCATAACCCGTCTTGGTCGCGCCTATAACACCGTCGTTCCCTCTTCCGGCAAGGTTCTGACCGGTGGTGTGGACGCCAACGCCCTGCAGCGGCCGAAGCGCTTCTTTGGCGCCGCCCGTAATATCGAAGAAGGCGGCTCGCTGACGATCATTGCGACCGCGCTGATCGACACCGGCAGCCGTATGGATGAAGTCATCTTTGAAGAGTTCAAGGGTACGGGTAACTCGGAAATCGTGCTTGACCGGAAGGTAGCAGACAAGCGTATCTTCCCGGCGCTGGATATTCTGAAATCTGGTACCCGTAAGGAAGACCTTCTGGTGCCGCGCCAGGATTTGCAGAAGATTTTTGTCCTTCGCCGTATTCTCGCGCCGATGGGAACGATGGACGCCATCGAGTTCCTCATCGATAAGCTGAAGCAGACTAAAAACAATTCGGATTTCTTCGAATCGATGAACACCTGAACCGGAAATTAGCCGGATTCATCTGAGGTCGTTAAAGCCGCATTCGTTTATTCGAATGCGGCTTGACTGTTTTGATCGAGGTGCGCCATGCCTTCCCCTGATACGATATATGCACTTTCGAGCGGTGCCCTCCCGGCCGGGGTGGCCGTCGTGAGGATCAGTGGACCCATGTCTTTCGCCATGCTGACAGCATTAACCGGACGAGAGCTTCCGGCATCACGAAAAGCCAGGCTGAGTTTGATTCGGAATCGAAACAATGAGACCATCGACCAGGCGCTCGTTATGTCGTTCCCGGCACCGCATTCCTTCACAGGTGAGGACTGCGTTGAAATCCAATGCCATGGAAGCCGCGCAGTCATTGCCTCGATTTTTGCTGAGTTCGAGCGGTTCCCGGATGTACGTCCCGCGGAGGCCGGGGAGTTTTCGCGCAGAGCCTTCGAGAATGGCAAGATGGACCTTCTTGAAGTCGAAGGTTTGGCCGACCTGCTTCAGGCTGAAACGGAGATGCAGCGTCGTCTGGCGGTTGAACAGAGTACAGGCAATCTTTCGGCTCTTTATGACGGATGGGCTCAGCGCCTGACGCGTGCGCGTGCGCTGATCGAGGCGGAGCTCGACTTCGCCGACGAGGAGGATGTCCCGGATTCCATATCTGGACAGGTATGGGAGGCGATGAGACAGCTGAAAGCGGAAATCGCCTCCCATCTGGAGGCCGGCGGAAACGGCGAGATTATCCGGGACGGTTTCAAGGTGGCGCTCATCGGAGAACCCAATGCCGGGAAATCCACGCTGCTGAATTCGTTAGCTGGCCGGGATATCGCCATCGTCACCGACATTGCCGGTACGACCAGGGACGTATTGAGCGTGGACATTAACCTTGAGGGCTATCTGGTACGAATATTCGACACGGCAGGCCTGAGGGAAACGTATGATGTGGTGGAACAGGAGGGGGTGCGGCGCGCTGTTTTGACAGCGGAGACTGCGGATCTCATTCTGGTGCTGCAAGATAACGATTCGTTACCGAAACAAACCATCGCATCACTGTCTGCAAAGCCGCATCTGCGCGTCAGGACCAAGGCGGCGTTGTCGTCGTCGACGCCTAGAGCTGAGTTCGATCTGTCGATCTCGGCGAAAGAAGGGATTGGTCTCGATGAATTGCGGTTCTTGATAAAGCGGGAGATTGAATCGCGATTGCAAGGGGTCCAGACTTTGATGCCCGCCCGGGCGCGCCATAAAAAACGACTTGAAGAGACGCTTAACTATGTTAGTGATGCGCTCGATTCTGAAGCCATGGACCTTGCTATAAGGTCGGAATATTTGCGGCTCGCAGCGACATCGCTTGGTCGTATTACAGGACGCGTCGATGTTGAAGATTTGCTGGGCGTCATCTTTTCAGAATTCTGCATAGGAAAATGATTCACGTGAAACATGGGCCGTGGACGCGCGGTTAGATCAGAACAGAGCGCAGATAGATGCACCAGTCATTTGATGTCGTTATTATAGGTGGTGGACATGCCGGCAGTGAAGCGGCCGCGGCTGCGGCTCGCCATGGTGCAAAAACCGCACTCGTGACCCATAAACGCGACACCATCGGTGTCATGTCCTGCAATCCAGCAATTGGCGGGCTTGGAAAAGGCCATCTCGTTCGCGAGATCGACGCCCTGGATGGTCTGATGGGGCGGGTGGCTGACGCTTCCGGTATTCAGTTTCGCATGCTCAATCGCAAAAAGGGTCCGGCAGTGCGCGGTCCCCGCACCCAGGCGGATCGCCGTCTTTACCGTGAAGCGATGCAGGGTGAAATTGCAAATATCGAGAATCTTACCATCATTGAGGGCGACGCTTTTGATATTGAGATGACGAATGAGCGAGTGGCTGCTGTCGTCATGGCGAATGGTAGCCGGATTCTCTGCGGTGCTGTGGTACTGACAAGTGGTACCTTCTTGCGTGGCCTTATTCATATCGGCTCCGAAAAGGTACCGGCCGGCCGTGTGGGTGAGGAACCGTCAATCGGCCTTTCCAACACTCTATCGCGGCTTGGCCTTCGCATGGGGAGACTTAAGACCGGCACGCCTGCCCGTCTGGACGGCCGTACAATCGACTGGAGCGGTATTGATCGACAAGGCGCAGACGAAGATCCTGTGCCCTTCTCCTTCATGACCGACAATATCGTGAATCCGCAAATCGAATGTGGAGTTACCAGAACCACATCAGCCGGGCACAGGGTCATTCAAGAGAATATCCATCTTTCAGCGATGTATTCGGGTCAGATCGAAGGCGTCGGTCCGCGTTATTGTCCGTCGATTGAAGACAAGATCACCCGGTTTGGCGAGCGTGATGGGCATCAGATATTTCTGGAGCCCGAGGGACTGGATGATCATACGATCTACCCTAACGGAATTTCCACGTCACTTCCGGCGTCTGTTCAGGAACAGTTCATCCACACCATACCGGGTCTCGAGCGGGTTGCGATCTTGCAGCCGGGTTACGCGATCGAATATGATTATGTCGACCCGCGAGAACTCAAGCCTTCCCTCGAGTGTCGCAAGATTGCGGGACTATTCCTTGCAGGGCAGATCAACGGCACAACTGGTTATGAAGAAGCAGCTGCTCAGGGGCTCGTCGCCGGCCTAAATGCCTCTCTTTATGCAAGCAACAGCGATCCGCATTATTTCAGCCGGACGGAGTCCTACATCGGCGTCATGATCGACGATCTGACATCCAAGGGTGTCAGCGAACCCTACCGAATGTTTACGTCAAGAGCGGAATACAGGCTGTCGTTACGGGTCGATAATGCCGATCTGCGACTAACGCCAGTCGGTCAGCGGGCGGGAATCATCGGTTATCACCGTCAAAAGCGATTCGATAATTTTATAGAAGAACTCGGTCGGGGTCGTGACTTGCTGAAGACCCTCACGATCAGCCCTTCGCAGGCAGCAAAGCAGGGATTAAAGCTCAATCAGGACGGACAACGCCGCTCCGTTTATGAATTGCTTGCCTATCCTGATATGTCGCTTGATGTCCTCAAACAGCACTGGCCCGAGTTAGGTACGCTTCCCGAGAAAATTGCGGATGTGCTGCAAATCGAGGCTGGTTACGCTGTGTATATGCAGCGCCAGAGCGCCGATATCGTGGACATCAAACGGGACGAAGACCGAAAGATTCCTGACGATTTCGATTTTCAAAGCCTGTCCGGCCTTTCCAATGAGTTGAAACAAAAGTTGGAAAAGGCCCGTCCAGAAAACATTGCCCAGGCCGCACGTGTTGACGGTATGACGCCGGCTGCGATATCGCTGCTTCTCGCCCTTCTGCGGAAAAACTCTTCTACGCAGAATGAAAAATTGCGTCTGCACCAATAGCGAGTCGGATTATGAAGATAAACGGCCAGAGTGTTTCACGTGAAACACAGGAGAAGCTCGAGCATTTTGTCGAGCTCTTCAAGAAGTGGAATAAGACCACCAATCTGGTGGCCCCCTCCACTCTTACAGAACTCTGGAGCCGCCACATTGCCGACAGTGCCCAGATATTTCATCTCTCTCCTTATCCTCAAAGATGGGTGGATCTGGGCAGCGGTGGGGGTTTTCCCGGTGTCGTCACTGCCATATTCCTCTCTGAAATTGGCGGCGGCTGGGTCGATCTGGTGGAAAGTAACAATAAGAAGGCCGCATTTCTCCGGATAGCGCTAAAGGAAACCGGCGCGCGTGGAGCGGTTCATCCCGTGCGAATTGAGAATGCACCTGCCATTCTCGAGACGTGCGATTCTGTGTCGGCCCGCGCACTGGCGGAGCTGGATTTGCTTTTCGACTATATTTATCCCTGGGCCACAAAAAATCCGGATCTCAAGGCATATTTCAATAAAGGCCGGGATTATGAATCCGAAGTGCAGAAAGCACATGGTCGCTGGCAATTTGATCTGGTAAAACATCGGAGTGCCATTGAGGCAGATTCTGTTGTTCTTGAAATCAGCAACCTCGCTCTGAGGCGCTGACAAGCTGGCCAGGTGCGGCATGACTTTGGAAAAAAACCGGATTATCGCAGTAGCAAACCAGAAGGGTGGGGTCGGTAAAACAACGACTGCTATCAATCTGGCCACAGCGCTGGCAGCCATCGGTGAGCGGGTATTGATAGTTGATCTGGACCCGCAGGGTAACGCCAGCACCGGGCTGGGGATCGACCGGCGAGAGCGGAAGCTCTCCTCTTATGATCTCCTGGTCGGTGATCACAATATTGCGGAAGTCGCTGTCCCGACGGCCGTTCCAAATCTCGATATCGTGCCATCGACGATGGATCTGCTTGGTTTCGAGATGCAAGTTGCTACCGTTGCCAATCGAGTCTTTCTTCTGCGTGAAGCGATGGAGACGACAGAGGCCAGAGGCTACTCCTATATCCTTGTCGACTGCCCCCCGTCCTTCAACCTCCTGACGATGAACGCAATGACGGCCGCGCATTCCGTGCTGGTGCCATTGCAATGCGAGTTTTTTGCGCTGGAAGGCCTTAGCCAGTTGCTCGATACGGTCAGCCAGATAAGAGGGTCGGTCAATCCGCAGCTCGATATCCAAGGGATTGTTCTGACGATGTTCGATGCACGCAATAATCTGGCGCAACAGGTTGTCTCGGATGTCAGAACGCATCTCGGAGAAAAGGTTTACCATACGCTCATTCCGCGCAATGTTCGCGTTTCCGAGGCCCCATCTTATGGTAAGCCGGCAATTCTTTATGATTTGAAATGTGCTGGTAGTCAGGCCTATCTGCAGCTCGCATCGGAAGTGATCCAGAGAGAGCGTTTGCGTAAAGCCGCCTGACGTCTGCCGCAATCTATGGAGTGATATCTTATGAGTGATGATCTTTCCAAGCGCCGGCTGGGACGTGGTCTCGCGGCCTTGATCGGTGAAATGGACCAGCCTGTGCCCGTGGGTGAACCCCAGCGTACTGTCAGCGCTGATCGCACCATTCCGATAGAGTTCATTGCTCGTAGCCAACGGAACCCACGTCGTCACTTCGATGAAAATGAGTTGCAGGATTTGGCCGCGTCCATTCGGCAGCATGGCATTGTTCAGCCTGTGGTGGTGCGGACGGTCGGGGTGAATCGATACGAGATTATTGCCGGTGAAAGGCGCTGGCGCGCTGCGCAGTTGGCTGGTTTTACCGACGTGCCTGTTATCGTTCGTGATGTGGATGATCGAACGGCGCTCGAGTTGGCCATCGTTGAGAACGTCCAGCGCTCAGACCTCAATCCGCTGGAAGAGGCGATGGGTTATGAGCAGCTGATCGCGGAACACGGTTACACTCAGAACGATCTCGGTGAGATTATCGGCAAGAGCCGAAGCCACGTCGCCAACAGCCTTCGGCTATTGAAACTTCCGGACCCGGTACGCGACATGCTCGCGGATGGGTCGCTTTCCGCAGGTCATGCGCGGGCGCTTGTTTCCACTTCCGATCCGGCGAATCTCGCACGCATGATTGTTTCCAAGGGCTTGTCGGTCCGTGATGCCGAGAGGTTGGCTCAGAACGACATCAAATCGCAGGGCGAAGCTACGGAAAAGCGCCCTGCCGCGGAAAAAGATTCAGATACGGTCGCACTGGAGCGCAGTCTTTCTGATGCCCTCGGTCTCGACGTAAAGATTAACCACAAGGGGGGATCCGGGCAAATCCGTATCGCTTACCGCACGCTCGAGCAACTTGAGGCAGTGTGTCGCTTGTTGGAAAATAAACAATAAGTACCTGTTTTAATTGAAAAATACCCGCCTTTGGCGGGTATTATCGTTATGGCGACCGCCTAAAAATCTATTGCGCGGCCCTTTATTTCGTAGTCGCCGAAACGAACCGGTTCGGCGCCGCCGCGGCCACCGGTTTCCGGCGGTAACTGTAGATCTGCCTGTTGTTTGCGCCGTTCTTCTGCTTCTTTCAGGGCCCGCTCAGCCGCGGGCGATAGCCGCCTCCGCTGCTCCGCGCCGTTGTCGTTATCCGCATCCTGCATGAGAAACCCTCCCTATAACGGGATATTGAAATATGTTTGCCGTTTCCCAGATTATATACCCATAGGGATTTTTTAAACCCCGGAATAATCCGGCGATGAGAATTCCGGCCACGACAGGGAGATTTCAGCGGATGAACATGATGCGCACGGCAATGCTTCTGGCCTTCATGACGGCATTGTTCATGGGCGTCGGTTTTCTGATCGGGGGCAAGGGCGGCATGATGATTGCTCTCGTCATGGCTGCCGGCATGAATCTTTTTTCCTACTGGAATTCAGATAAGATGGTTCTCTCGGCCTATCATGCCCGGGAAATCGATGAGGCGAATGCGCCTGAGTTCTTCCACATGATCCGCGATCTCTCACATAATGCCGGTCTGCCCATGCCGAAGGTCTATATTTATGACAGCCCGCAGCCAAACGCCTTTGCGACGGGAAGGAACCCGCAAAACGCCGCTGTTGCTGCTTCAACGGGTCTGCTGGAGCGTTTGACGCCCGAGGAAGTGGCCGGTGTGATGGCGCATGAACTGGCGCATGTGCAAAACCGGGATACGCTGACAATGACAATTACCGCTACGCTGGCGGGTGCGATTTCCATGCTCGGCAACTTCGCGTTCTTCTTTGGCGGCAATCGGGAAAACAATAATAATCCTCTCGGATTCATCGGCGTCCTGGTTGCGATGATCGTCGCACCGCTTGCCGCAATGCTGGTCCAGATGGCGATCAGCCGAACTCGCGAATATTCCGCCGACCGGCGTGGCGCTGAAATCTGTGGCAATCCTCTCTGGCTTGCATCGGCGTTGCAAAAGATTTCCGGCATGGCGCAACGCATCCACAATGACGACGCGGAGCGCAATCCGGCAACAGCGCATATGTTCATCATCAACCCGCTCTCGGGTGAACGTATGGACAACCTTTTCTCCACGCACCCGAATACGGAAAACCGGGTGGCGGCATTGCATGCGATGGCACAGGAGTTTTCCCCGCGAGGATCGACGCCGCCGCCATCGGGTGATAGACCTCAGTGCAAATCGGGTTCGGTTCCCAAGACAGGCTGGGGACGGGGCAATGAAAATGAGCGCAAGGGACCTTGGTCTTGACATCAGATATTCAAAATAAGCCGTCACGGTCCAAAAAACCGAGGTTGGCGCAAGGCAGGGGCCGTGAAGACGGCCCTTCGTCTTTCCAGGACAAACCCGGTCTTCCTGCGCGCATAGCTGCCGCCCGCATATTGGCCGCCGTTCTGGAAAAGAAAACCTCGCTGGACGGTATGCTGGACAGCGAAAATGGCAATCCTGTTTATCGCGCGCTGTCGCCCGCGGACAGAGCGCTGGTGAGAGCCATCGTCAATAGCGCGCTTCGTCACCTCCCTCGGATCGAAACGGCGCTGTCAATGCTGCTGGATGGCCCGTTGCCGCAGGGTGCGCGTTCATTGCACCACATTCTCGTCGTTGGCGCGGCGCAAATGCTCTACCTTGATGTCCCGGATCACTCGGCCGTCGATCTCGCTGTCGAGCAGGCGCATCGTGATCCACGCAACAGGCGCTTCGTAAAGCTGGTCAACGCGGTTCTGCGACGGCTGGGTCGTGAGAAGGCCGAAATCGAAAAGGCCGTCGCCGGTGTGTCGGTCCTGCCGGACTGGTTCTACGCAAGGCTGGTTTCGGCCTATGGGCATGAGGTGGCGCAACGCATCTCTGCCGCGCAGCTCACACCCTCTTCCATCGACCTCACCGTCAAGGCCGATCCTGCCCTCTGGGCTGAGAAGCTGGGCGGAACCGTCATGCCGAATGGCAGCGTGCGCCTGGGTGAATTTGAAGGCCAGATACCTTCTCTCGAAGGTTTTGCGGAAGGCGCCTGGTGGGTGCAGGATCTTGCGGCCAGCATGCCCGTGCGATTACTCGGAGATATCTCAGGCAAGCGTGTTGCCGATCTCTGCGCCGCTCCGGGCGGCAAGACGGCCCAGCTTGCACTTGCGGGTGCGAAAGTGACGGCGCTGGATCAGTCTGGCAATCGTCTTCGTCGCCTGAGGGAAAATCTCGACCGGCTTGGCCTTCAGGCCGAAACGGTTGAGGTCAATATGTTGAAGTATCAGCCGGAGCAGCTTTTTGACGCTGTTCTTCTCGACGCACCCTGCTCTTCAACCGGGACATTGCGCAAACATCCCGATGTTTGCTGGACGAAGGACGAGGCCGATATTGCCAAGCTGGCTGCTCTGCAGGGCCAGATGTTGCGGCACGCGCTGACGCTGGTTGCACCAGGCGGTATCGTGGTGTTTTCCAATTGCTCGCTCGATCCTTCCGAAGGTGAGGCGATGATTGCCGAAGTCCTGGCGGAAAATCCCGATGTAGAACGTGTCGCCGTCCACAGTGAGGATTGGCCGGGAATGGAAGCGGCGATCAACGCCGAGGGTGACCTTCGCACCACGCCCGACATGTTCGGGGGGGTCGATGGGTTTTTTAGCAGTGTCTTGCGTAAGAAGTAGAAAAAAGCCAAGCTTTCGCGAATCATTGGATAATTGTCGATAACGTTCCGGTCATCACGGTTCACTGATAAAAACAAAACATGTGAAACGGGAAACACAGCTTGTTAGGGTCCTTTGCAGGCAGCATGAATGCCGCCGGTCTTCTTTCGCGGATGGCGTATCGCCATCTGTGTGTCGGCCTCACGCCGTTACGTCTGCATGTTTCACGTTTTGCCAATCGTGCGCCGGATGGGCTGGTTGCGGCACCGACGGATCTTCGGGCAATCGATCCCTATTTTGCCGAGGAGTTGCTGCGCGGCCGTATCGCGCTTGCCGGCCGTGTCATGGAAACCGGTGGCCACTCGCCTTTTCAGGTGGAATATCCTTCGCTTGTTTTTGAAGAGCGGCTGCATGCGTTTAGCTGGCTGCGCCACATCCGTTCCGACAGATCGAGCGAGGCATGCAGGAAGGCCCGCCGTATCGTCGCCGAATGGATGGCCATCCATGGCAAAAAGCTTGCGGGGGTTGCGTGGGCTCCGGAAATCGCGGCGCAGAGATTGATCGCCTGGCTTTCCCACTCGCCCGTGGTCCTGTACGAAGCAGATGCGGGGTTTTATCGCCGGTTTCTGAAAAGCCTGGTCTTTCACGTGCGCTACCTTGAGAAAATCGTCAGGCACGCGCCGGATGGGGAGGTGAGACTGCGGATCAGGATCGCGCTTGCCATGGCTTCTATCGCCATGCCCACCCGGATGTCGCGGATCGCGCGGCACGGAATGAAGCTGGCTCAGGAAATGGAGCGGCAGATCCTGCCCGATGGCGGGCATGTCTCCCGCAATCCGCGCGTGATGTTGGATCTGCTGCTCGACCTTCTGCCCCTTCGACAAAGCTATATCAATCTCGGCCATGACCTGCCGTCCGGGCTGGTTCCTGCGATAGACCGCATGTTTCCAGCGATACGGTTTTTTCGGCACCAGGGCGGCGATCTCGCCTTGTTCAACGGCGCGACGGCCACGCTCGCCAATGAGCTTGTTTCGGTGCTCCGTTATGATGAGACAGCGGGCCGGCCTTCCAAGGTGTTGCCGGATGTGAATTATCACCGCCTTGCCGCGGGCGAGACGGTGGTTATCGTGGATACGGGCTATCCTGGCTCGGCCGAGCTTTCACGTAACGCGCATTCGGGCTGCCTCTCTTTCGAGATGTCATGCGGAAAAAACCGCTTCATCGTCAATTCCGGGTTTCCGCGAAATGCGGCGCCTGAATATCAACGGGCTAGCCGATCGACCGCTGCTCATTCCACCGTCACGCTCGCCGACACGTCTTCATGCAGACTGTCGCGGTCCAGATTGCTCGGACCGATCATGGTTTCCGGTGTCAGCCAGGTCGATAGCCGGCGCGAAACGGGTGCAAACGGCAATGATGTCCTATGGGCGGCGCATGACGGATATCTTCACAACTTCGGCTGTTATCACGAACGGGAGATAGAGCTGAATGCCGCTGGCACCAAGATAAAGGGTCGTGACCTGCTAAGGGCCGATCACAATGCCGCAAACGCGCAGACCCAGTCGGTCTCGGCGGTTTCGCGTTTCCACATCCACCCCCATATCCAGCTGCACCAGCGGGATGATGAGTCAATTTATCTTGAGGCCGCGGACGGAACCACTTGGCTGTTGACGGCACCGGGGTTGGAGCTTTTCGTGACCGAGGACGTGTTCATGGCCGATGCGTCCGGCATGCGGCCATCGCAGCAGATCGAGCTACCGTTCAATCTCGCCAATACGCGGGAGATTCGTTGGCTTATTGAGCGTCAGGCCTGAGCCTTTCCCCCTGGAATTCGGCAAAAATACCCTAGTTTTTATCCTTCGACGTCCCCGCTGTTTATTCTTGCGGTAAGCTGTGTTAACGCGGCGGCAATTGCTGGAAAACCCGTTCCAGCCTGTCCTCCCCGTTTAACGGAGTATTTTCGATGGCCGTCGTATCCAAAAAAATTCCCGCTCCCGACAAGGTCAAAATTCGCACGGCGCTGCTCTCCGTGTCCGACAAGACCGACATTATCGAGCTGGCGACAGTTCTGTCCAAACTCGGCGTCAAGCTGCTCTCGACGGGCGGAACGGCAAAGGCTATTGCCGATGCGGGTCTGCCGGTGACGGATGTCTCCGAGGTGACCAATTTTCCCGAGATCATGGATGGCCGCGTCAAGACCCTGCATCCCAACGTGCATGGTGGGCTTCTGGCAATCCGGGATGATGCCGAACATGTGGATGCGATGAAGGCTCACTGTATTGAGGCGATCGATCTTTCTGTCATCAATCTTTATCCGTTCGAGGACGTTCGCGCCAAAGGCGGCGATTATCCGACCACGGTGGAAAACATTGATATTGGTGGTCCGGCCATGATCCGGGCATCGGCGAAGAATCATGCCTATGTGACCGTGGTGACCGATCCGTCCGATTATCCTGATCTGGTTGAAGCCCTGCAGGCCGATGACGGACAGACAAGCTATGCGCTGCGCCAGCGCTTCGCCGCCAAGGCCTATGCCCGCACGGCTGCTTATGACGCAATGATTTCAAACTGGTTTGCCGAGGCGCTCGCTATCGAAACCCCTGATTACCGCGCCATTGGCGGCGTGCTGAAGGAAAAGATGCGTTATGGCGAAAACCCGCACCAGAGCGCCGGTTTTTATCTGACCGGAGAAAAGCGGCCTGGCGTGGCAACAGCGACGCTTCTTCAGGGCAAGCAACTGTCCTACAATAATATCAACGACACCGACGCCGCCTACGAACTGGTTGCGGAGTTCCTGCCGGAAAATGCGCCGGCCGTTGCAATCATCAAGCACGCCAATCCCTGTGGCGTCGCGACCGGTCCGACGCTTGCAGAAGCCTACCGGCGAGCGCTGGCATGCGATTCCGTCTCGGCCTTCGGCGGCGTCATCGCTCTCAACCGCACGCTTGATGCGGAAACGGCGGAAGAGATCGTCAAGCTTTTCACTGAAGTCATCATCGCACCTGATGTTACAGAAGAAGCAAAATCGATCATTGCCCGCAAACCTAACCTGCGACTTCTGGCAGCCGGCGGCCTGCCTGACCCGCGCGCGGCCGGCATTACCGCAAAGACGGTTTCGGGCGGCCTTCTGGTCCAAAGTCGCGATAATGGCATGGTCGAAGATCTGGATCTCAAGGTCGTCACCAAGCGCGCGCCGACGGCGCAGGAACTTGAAGACATGAAGTTTGCCTTCAAGATCGCCAAGCACGTGAAATCCAACGCCGTCATCTACGCCAAGGACGGCCAGACAGCGGGTATCGGCGCCGGCCAGATGAGCCGTGTCGACTCAGCCCGTATCGCGGCTCAGAAGGCCGAAGATGCCGCCAGGGCTCTCGGTCTGGCTGAACCGCTGACCCGTGGCTCTGCCGTCGCTTCGGAAGCCTTTTATCCCTTTGCCGATGGCCTGCTTGCGGCGATTGCCGCTGGCGCGACTGCCGTTATTCAGCCCGGCGGTTCCATGCGCGATCAGGAAGTGATCGACGCTGCCAATGAGCACGATGTTGCGATGGTCTTTACTGGCATGCGTCACTTCCGCCATTAAGCGCAATATGATCAGAAATGAACAAGGCCCGAAGAATCGCTCTTCGGGCCTTTTTTGTTTCACGTGGGACAGTGGCGTGAGGGCTCAGGTCACTGCGCCGACCTGCCAGGGCACGAATTCATTATCGCCATAGTCGTAGATCTCGCTGACAGTCTTGTTGCCGGAGGCCACCGCTATGATGTGTTCGAAAATTCTTTCGCCGGATTCTTCGATTGTTTCGTTCCCAGTAACGATCTCGCCGCAGTTCAAATCCATATCTTCCTTCATGTGTTCATACATTTCGGAATTTGTGGCGATCTTGATGCATGGCGCGGGTTTGAAGCCGGAAACCGAGCCGCGGCCGGTGGTGAAACAGATGACGTTACAGCCGCCGGCAACCTGCCCTGTCACGGCAACAGGGTCGTAACCGGGTGTGTCCATGAAGACGAAACCCTGCTCCGTTACTGTCTCCGCAAATTCATACACCGCCTTCAACGGCATGGATCCGCCCTTGGCGACCGCGCCCAGCGATTTCTCCAGAATGGTTGTCAGGCCGCCAAGCTTGTTGCCGTGAGAGGGGTTGTTGTTGAGTTCATCGCCGTTACGAGCCGTATAATCCCGCCACCAGTCGATACGCTGCAAAAGCTTTTCGGCGACGGCAGGGGTGATGGCGCGCTTGGTCAAAAGATGTTCGGCGCCGTAAATCTCCGGCGTTTCGGAGAGAACTGTGGTGCCGCCATTGCGGACGATGAGGTCGGAGGCATATCCGAGGGCCGGGTTGGCGGAAATGCCGGAGTATCCGTCGGAACCGCCGCATTCCAGCGCCACTTTCAGCTTTGAAAGAGGCTGTTCAGTACGGCGTGCGGCATTGACCATCGGCAGCATGGCCTTAATCTCGGCAATTGCCGCGTCGATCGTTTTGCGGGTGCCGCCATGCTGCTGGATTGTCATGGTGCGCAGCCGGTCGCCCTCCTCCATCTTGTAATGTTCGAGGATAGGCGCGATCTGGTTGGTCTCACAGCCCAAGCCGATCAACAGGATGCCACCAAAATTAGGATGGCGGGCATAGCCCTGGATGGTGCGGATCAGCAGACGGTAGCCTTCCGATTTTGTATTCAGCGCGCAGCCCCCGCCGTGGGTCAGCGCCACGACGCCATCGACGTTGTCGAAACCATCAAGGCCGCCCTGCTTGTTGAAATAATCGGCGATATAGCGCGACACGGTGGCGGAACAGTTCACAGAAGCGATGACGCCGATATAGTTTCTCGTTCCGACACCGCCGAGGCCACGGTCATATCCCATGAAGGTACGGCGCTCGGCCTCCGGCACCATGCCCTTCTCCTCAATGTCGACGCTGAACTGATGCGCGTGTTCGGAAGGCACCATGGCAAGATTGTGCAGGTGCACGTGCCGGCCAGGTTCGATGTCCTGGGTGGCGATGCCAATCACCTGTCCGTATTTCAGCACCTCATCTCCGGATCTGATGAATTTAAGGGCCACTTTGTGCCCGCGCCCAATCAATTCGAGCGCCGCCAGATCGCCCCTGCCCGTCGCGCCGCCCGCCGGGATGGACCGACGCGCCACCGCAACGTTGTCGTTGGCGTTCAGCAAAATGGTTGCCTCGGAATTCTCACTCACGGATGTTCCTCCTCCCGGTATATTGTCTGCTATGTTCCTGAATTAGTTTTCGACCCAGCGTCTCTTAGAACCTTCCAGATGGGTATGCATGGCGGCCTGCGCCAACAGCGGGTCTTTCAGTTCAAGCGCGGCGAGAATGGCCTCGTGTTCCTGAAGAGCATGGGTCCAGGTATCGCGGTCTTCAAACTTCACGCGGAGCTGGGCCGAAATGGGGCTATGGCGCTCATCGAAAAGGTTGGCCACCATTCGGGCTAAAACGCTGTTACCGGATTGCTCGGCTATTGTGACGTGAAACAGCCGGTCCTGATCCAGCGGCTTGCGACCGGCCTCTATTTCCCTCTGCATGGTATTGAGTATCTGGCGCAGGGTCGCGATCGCTTCATCGGTCATCCGGCTTGCCGCCAGCACGATGGTGGCACCCTCCAATGCGGCGCGCGCCTGCATCAGTTCGGAGGGGCTGTCGCCAAGCGATTTGGTGTGGTGGGTCGTCTGCAGCGCTTCCGCCGAAACATAGACGCCGGAACCCATACGAATTTCCACTGTGTTGTCTATCTCAAGCGCAATCAGGGCCTCGCGCAACGAAGGCCTCGATACACCGAGCTTCTGAGCCAGTTCCCGCTCAGCGGGAAGCCGCGTACCGGGCAGGAATTCACCCAGATCGATGAGTTCGCGTATCTGGTCCGCAATCTGCTGATAAAGCCTGCGCGGCTCCGCTATTTTGGCCTGACCACTCATGAGTTTTACGACAAGTCCTGTCCGAAGTTCATATTTGGCCTTACCGTAGCGCCAAGCGTATCAATACGCAAGAAATTACTTAAATACGTGAAATTACATGTTTTTTACCGAAGCAGTTTAGATATGAAATTTTCGCTATGAGTCCGGATTCGCAAATTGTCAGCTAATTGGCTTGACCATTTAAAAAAACCGGCCTAACCATTTGACCTGTTCATGACCCCGGTGGAGCGGGGATACGGGTGGGAGGTTTCCAGATGTCGCAGGGCGCATCGACAATTCGGGGCGAGTACTCGCCTGAGGAGATGGCGCGCGCGGAGCGTTCGGCCCTTCTGCGTCTCGAAAATATCAGCAAGGAGTTCCCCGGCGTCAAAGCCTTGTCGAATGTGCATTTCGATCTGCGCAGAGGCGAGGTGCATGCTGTCTGTGGTGAGAACGGGGCGGGAAAATCGACGCTGATGAAAATCATCAGCGGTGTGTACCAGCCAAGTGATGGCACCATCCTGCACAAGGGCGTGAAGGTGCAATACGCCTCCCCGCTCGAGTCCGAAGCTGCCGGCATCGCCATCATCCATCAGGAACTCAATCTCGTTCCGCATCTTTCCGTCGCCGAAAACATCTATCTTGCGCGCGAACCGCGTCGCGGTTTCCTGGTTGACCGCAAGAAGCTGCGCCTCGATGCCAAGCGCTGTCTCGACCGGCTGGGTGTCGATATCGATCCGGATCAGATCGTCCGCGGCCTCTCCGTCGCCCAATGCCAGATGGTGGAAATCGCCAAGGCGCTCTCTCTTGATGCTGAAGTGCTCATCATGGATGAGCCGACCTCTTCTCTGACGGAGCAGGAAACCCGCCTTCTCTTCAAGGTCATCAGAGACCTCAAGGCTTCCGGCGTCGGTATCGTCTATATTTCTCACCGTCTCGACGAAATGGCCGAGATCGTCGATCGTGTGACGGTCTTGCGCGACGGACGTTATATTTCGACCGACGACTTCGCCTCCATCACTGTTGATGACATCGTCACGCGTATGGTCGGGCGTTCGCTGGAGGATAAATTCCCCGAGCGCACGTCGCGCCCGACGGAGGATATCATCTTCTCCGTCGAAAGGCTGACCCGCAATGGCGTGTTCAACGATGTCAGTTTTTCGCTTCGGCGCGGCGAAATCCTGGGTTTTGCCGGCCTTATGGGTGCAGGTCGAACGGAAGTCGCGCGGGCGATTTTTGGGGCGGACCCGCTCGATGCCGGCAAGATCACCTTCAATGGGCGCGAGCTTTCGATCAGCTCACCGCAGGATGCGATTGAAGAAGGCATCGCCTATCTCTCGGAAGACCGGAAAAGCGACGGCCTCGCCATCAAGATGTCGGTAGCGGCCAATACGACGCTCGCCAATCTCGGCGAACTTTCCAACCGTTTTGGGCTGATCGACTTCAGGAAACACGACGAGGTCACCAAGCGATACGTCGACCTCTTGAATATCCGCACGCCTTCCATCGAGCAGACCGTGCGCCTGCTATCGGGGGGGAATCAGCAAAAGATCATCATCGGCAAGTGGTTGTTCCGCCAATCCCGTATCCTGTTCTTCGATGAGCCTACACGTGGCATCGATGTCGGTGCGAAATTCGCGATCTACAAGATCATGGATGAGCTGGCCGCCCAGGGCATCGGCGTCATTCTCATCAGTTCGGAACTGCCGGAAATTCTAGGGCTGACGGACCGCATCGCGGTTTTCCACCAGGGCCGGATCACGGGCGTGCTCGAAACCGCCAAGACCAATCAGGAAGAAATCATGCGGTATGCGTCCGGTTACGGCCGGGCCGCGCAGTGAGGAACGACATGGCCAATATTGCAGAACCCAAAAAGGGCTTCGCTGTCAGCGATCGCCAGAAGGACATCATCCAGAAATTTGCCGCGCTCGGCAGCCTGTTCGCCCTTGTCGCGGTGTTCTCCGCCACCAGCAGCGCCTTTTTTACCGTCAATAACGGCATGACGATCGCGTTGCAGGTCACGTCCATCGCTCTGCTCGGCATTGGCGCCACCTGTGTCATCATCACCGGCGGCATCGACCTTTCCGTCGGTTCGGTGCTGGCTCTTGCAGGGGTTGTTGCCGCTCTTGCGGTGAAGGAACTCGGCATGCCGGTGCCGGTCGGCATGTTGCTCGGCATTCTGACGGGTTCGCTCTGCGGGCTGATCAACGGGCTGCTGGTCACGCGCTTCAAGCTGCCGCCCTTCATCGCCACGCTCGGCATGATGCTGATTGCCCGCGGTGTGGCGTTGCAGATCACCGGTGCGCGCGCCGTGTCCGGCCTCGGCGAATCCTTCGGCGAACTTGGCAACGGCGCCCTTTTCCGCATCGTCAATATCGGTGATGACGGCTTTCCGAATGTCGTATTTCCAGGCATCCCCTACCCTGTCATCCTGATGGTGGTGATTGCGCTTGCGGTGTCCTTCATGCTCAACCGCTCGATCCTCGGCCGCCACATCTATGCCGTGGGCTCCAATGCAGACGCCGCACGTCTTTCCGGCGTCAACGTCGCCCGCGTCACCAACTTCACATACATCCTCTCCGGTACGCTTGCCGGGTTGACGGGGTGCGTTTTGATGTCGCGCCTCGTTACCGCCCAGCCTAACGAAGGTGTGATGTATGAGCTGGATGCCATTGCCAGCGCGGTTATCGGCGGCACATCGCTGATCGGCGGCGTGGGCACGATTTCAGGCACGGCCATCGGCGCCTTCGTCATCGGCATCCTGCGCAACGGTCTTAATATGAATGGCGTCTCTGCCTTCACGCAACAGATCATCATCGGCCTCGTCATTCTGGTCACCGTCTGGATAGACCAGTTGCGCAACCGCCGCTGATCAAAGGGCTGCGGACCCTTTCCGCAAAAAAGATCGGCAGGGGAGGCCCGGTATGCCGACATCACGGAGGAAGAAATGAAAAAAATTGCGACTGCCCTTCTGACATCCGCAATCGCGCTGTGGAGCGTTTCCACCGTGCAGGCCGGTGAAATCGCCGTCATCGTCAAGACCGTCAATTCGACTTTCTGGCAGAACGTCCAGAAGGGCGCCGATGCGGCCATGAAGAATTCTTCAGGCAACACCATGACCTTCCAGGGTCCAGCTGCGGAATCGGCCATTGCCGACCAGGTTAACATGGTTGAGAACGCCATCAACCGTAAGGTCGCCGGCATCGTGCTTGCACCTTCCGATCCGGACGCGCTGGTGCCTGCTGTCAAGAAGGCCTGGGAAGCCCGTATCCCCGTCGTTCTCATCGACTCGCAGCTCGCCAAGGGCTCTGAGCAATATTACCAGTCGTTCCTCGCGACCGATAACAAGAAAGCCGGCGAACTGGCAGCGCAGGCATTGATCGACAAGGTGGGCAAGGAAGGCAAGATCGCCGTCATGTCCTATGTCGCCGGGGCTGGTTCTGAAATCGGCCGTGTCGGCGGTTTCACCGATTACATCCAGATGAACTCAAACCTGAAGATCGTCGGCCCGTTCTACTCGCAGTCGCAGATGGCGACCGCGCTGAACCAGACGACCGACGTTCTGGCCGCCAATTCGGACCTGAAGGGCATTTTCGGCGCCAATGAGCCGACGGCCATCGGCGTTGGCCGTGCGCTCGCCCAGTCAGGCAAGGCCGGCAAGGTCGTCGCCATCGGCTTCGACGGCAACCAGGATCTGCAGAACTTCGTGAAGGACGGCACGCTCGCCGGAATCGTGGTTCAGGGCTCCTATCAGATGGGTGAAAAGGGCGTCGAAACCGTCACCAAGCTCATCAACAAGGAAAAGGTCGAGAAGTTCGTCGACACCGGCGTCGTTGTTGTCACCAAGGACAATATCGAAAAGCCGGAAGCAAAGAACGTTCTTTACTGATCAAGCGATGACGCGCCGCTTCACCGGCGGCGCGTCTTTCCAAAGGCAAGCTGGAAAGTCTCCGCGATGAAAGTCTCCGATACACGTAAATTGCCGCGCCGCGCCGTCGACGTTACCGTCATGGGTCTCGGTTGCGCCCAGATGGGCAATCTCTACCGCGTTACGCCCTATGAAGAGTCCAAGGGTGCGTTTGACAAGGCATGGGAAAGCGGCATGCGTTATTTCGATACCGCGCCGTTTTATGGATATACGCGGTCGGAGCGTCGCCTGGGGACCATGGTGACGGAGCATGACCGGAGCGAATATACGCTGAGCACCAAGGTCGGTCGCGTCATGGTTCCCGATGAGACCGTCGGCCCGGAAGAGGATGCCTATATTGTGCCGCTACCCTTCCGCCCGTTCTATGATTATTCCTATGATGGCATTCTACGCTCTTTCGAGGCCAGCCAGCAGAGGCTCGGCGTTCTGAAGCCGGATATTCTTTATGTGCACGATATCGGCTCCTACACCCATGGCGAAAAGCACCAGCATTACTGGGAGCAGCTGACCGCTGGCGGCGGCTTCCGGGCGCTTGGCAAGCTGCGTGAGGAAGGTTCAACTGGCGCTATCGGCCTTGGCGTCAACGAGTGGGAAATTGTCAACGACGCCATGGATGTCTTTGACATCGACGTCGCCATGCTTGCCGGCCGCTATACGCTGCTGGAGCAGCAGAGCCTTGCTTTCATGAACCGCTGCGCCGAAAGCGGTGTCGGCATCGTTGTCGCCGGTGCTTTCAATTCCGGCATTCTCGCGGGGAACCGCAAATTCAATTATGCCGATGCGCCTGCCGATATCCTTACGCGGGTTGATGCGCTGCAGGGTGTCTGCGAAGAAGTCGGTGTGTCGCTGCAGGCGGCTGCATTGCAATTTCCGCTGGCCCATCCGGCTTCGGTTACCGTCGTCTCGGGCGCGCGGAATGCGCAGCAGCTCGCTTCCAATATCGAATGGTTCGAACAATCTATTCCGCATGAGTTCTGGGCGGAACTGTACAGACGCGGTCTGATCGCCGAAGGTGCGCCGGTGCCGGGCGGAAAGGCCTGAGGCAATGTTTATCGACGCCCACCAGCATTTCTGGTTAATGAAGGACCGTGCCGGCCAATGGCCGCCGCCGTCGCTCGCCGCCATCTACCGGGATTTTCTTCCAGCGGATCTATCGCCATTGCTGGCCGCGGCCGGAATTTCCGGCACCGTGCTGGTTCAGACGATGGAGACGGCTGCTGATACGGATTTCATGCTGGCGCTGGCGGAAGAAACAGATTTCATCAAAGGTGTGGTCGGCTGGGTGGACATGAAGTCTCCCGATGCTGCAACGGAAATCGCCCGCCGGGCAAAACATCGGGCGTTCAAAGCCGTGCGCCCGATGCTGCAGGGCATGGAAGACGTGGCATGGATCGATGATCCGCTGCTCGATCCCGCCGTGGCGGCGTTGGTGAACCACGGCCTGGCGTTCGATGCGCTGGTCCTGCCGCCCAATCTGCCGCATCTCCTCGCGTTTGCCCGGCGTCACCCGCAATTGCCTGTTGTCATCGACCATGGTGCCAAGCCGCTGATTGCGACCGGCCACTACAGCGCCTGGCGCAAGGATATGGGCGCTTTGGCGGCTCTTCCCAATGTCCATTGCAAGCTCTCCGGCCTCCTGACCGAGCGCGGCGATCAGCGACCGGAAGCAGTGCGGCCCTATGCCGAAACCATTCTGGAGCTGTTCGGCGCAGACCGGGTGATTTTCGGCAGCGACTGGCCGGTTTTGCGACTGGCGGGCGATTATCAGGAATGGCTGGACTTCTGTCGCGATATTGTGCCGGCAGCGGACCATGCGGCAGTCTTCGGCGGTAACGCCATTCGTTTTTACTCCCTTTCCCACAGGTGATGCATGCTGGCGATTTTCTGCGACACTCCCGGTCAACTCAGCGCCAAGGATCTGCCTAAACCTGTGCGTGGCGAAGGTGAGGTGCTGGTGCGCGTCCGTCGCATCGGGGTTTGCGGTACGGATCTCCACATCTTCACCGGCAATCAGCCTTATCTCTCTTATCCGCGGATCATGGGCCATGAGCTCTCCGGTACGGTTGAAGAGGCGCCGCATGGCAGCCATCTGTCCGTCGGCGACGTTGTTACCATCATTCCGTATATTTCTTGCGGAAAATGCAGCGCCTGCCTGAAGGGCAAGAGCAATTGCTGCCGCAATATCGGCGTGCTCGGCGTTCATCGTGATGGCGGAATGGTGGAATATCTGAACGTGCCGCAGCAATTCGTGTTGAAGGCTGAAGGGCTGAGCCTCGACCAGGCGGCGATGACCGAATTTCTGGCTATCGGCGCGCATGCGGTGCGCCGTGGCAACGTCGGAAAAGGACAGAAGGTTCTTATCGTCGGCGCCGGACCGATCGGCATGGCGGTAGCGGTTTTCGCGGTTCTCGATGGCGGCGAAGTCACGATGATCGATGGCCGCACCGACCGGCTGGAATTCTGCAAGGAGCATCTCGGCGTCGCCCATACAGTGACGCTTGGGGACGGCGACAAAGATCGTCTTTCCGAGATTACCAACGGTGATTTCTTCGATGCGGTCTTCGATGCCACCGGTAATCCTAAAGCCATGGAGCGCGGCTTTTCCTTCGTCGGCCATGGCGGTTCGTATGTGCTTGTTTCCATCGTCGCGAGCGATATCAGCTTCAACGATCCGGAGTTCCACAAACGTGAAACGACACTGCTTGGCAGCCGCAATGCGACGCCGGCGGATTTCGAACGCGTGTTGCAGGCATTGCGGGAAGGGAAAGTACCTGAGGCGCTGATTACGCACCGTATGACGCTTGCCGACGTTCCATCGCAGTTCGCAGGGCTGACAGATCCGAAAGCCGGAGTCATCAAAGGCATGGTGGAGGTCGCATGACGCCTGAGACGCCCATCCTGCAATTCGGTACCAGCCGCTTTCTTCTCGCGCATGCGGACCTCTTTGTCTCGCAAGCGCTGGAAAAGGACGAGGCTATCGGTCGCATCGCGATTGTCCAGACAACCGGCAATGCGGAAAGCCTGAAGCGTGTCGCGGCGCTGAATAGTGGCGCGCCCTACCCCGTGCGCATTCGCGGCATCCGTGACGGGCGGAACGTGGATGAGGAAATTGAGGGCAAGGCTGTCGCGCGGGCCCTGACCTCGGCAACTGAATGGGCCGAAGTACGCCGCCTCGCCTGCGAAGCTGCTGTCATCTTGTCCAATACCGGAGACCGCGGTTATGAGCTTGATTCTGCGGATGGCGCAGATCTCGCGGCGGATTTTACGGCCGTCCCGAGGAGCTTTCCGGCGAAACTTTGCATTTTGCTGCTCGAACGTTTTCAGCGCAATCCGGAAGCGCCCGTGTCCATCTTTCCTTGTGAACTTGTGCCGCGTAATGGCGAAAAGCTGAAAGAGGCCATTCGCCGGCTTGCCGATGAATGGCAATTGCCGGCGAGTTTTGCCTTTTACCTGAACGAAAAGTGCCGTTTCGCCAATAGCCTGGTCGATCGCATCGTTTCCGAGCCTATCGATCCGGTAGGTGCAGTGGCGGAGCCTTACGCGCTCTGGGCGATCGAAAAGCAGGACGGGCTTGTCCTGCCCTGCAATCACCCTGCCGTGGTGCTGACGGACGATCTCGACCACTATGAAAAGCTGAAGCTCTTCCTGCTCAATCTCGGCCATTCCTACCTGGCGGAACGCTGGCTGCAGGATGCGCGGGCGAAGGACGAGACGGTGCGCCAGGCAATGGACGACAGTGCACTCGTCGCGGATCTGGAAACGTTATGGCGCGACGAGGTTCTGCCGGTCTTTATTGCTGAAGGCATGGGAAATGATGCGCAGGCCTATATCGGCGTGCTGCGGGAGCGTTTGTGCAATCCCTTCCTTGCCCATCGACTGGCCGATATCGCCGGTAATCACGATGAGAAGAAGCGCCGACGCTTTGCTCCGGTCATTGCCGCAGCGGACCGGCTGGGATTGAGCCTGCCGCAATCAAAGCTGCGTGCGGCGCTTGCCACAATCAGAAAGTAACGGAGTTTTTCATGCAGCGTATGGGAATGGTCATAGGCGTCAAGCCGGAGATGATCGCGGAGTATAAAAGGCTGCATGCCGCCGTCTGGCCGGAAGTTCTGGCGCTGATCAGCGATTGCAATATCCGTAACTACACGATTTTCCTGCGGGAGCCGGAAAACCTGCTGTTTGGCTATTGGGAATATCATGGCACCGATTTCAGCGCCGATATGGCGAAGATGGCGGCCAGCCCCAAGAACCAGGAATGGTGGTCTTTTACGATTCCCTGCCAGAAACCGCTCGAAAACCGCAGGGACGGCGAGTGGTGGGCTATGATGGAAGAGACCTTCCACCACGACTGAACGATTTCCATAGGCACTGACCGCGAGTAAACGGCCATGACAAAAATTACTGATCTTCGTGTTTTCGACCTGCGTTTCCCCACATCCCAGAGCCTGGACGGCTCCGATGCGATGAACCCCGACCCGGATTATTCGGCGGCTTATGTCATTCTCGACACGGATGAGCCGGGTCTTAAAGGCCACGGGCTGACCTTCACCATCGGCCGGGGCAACGATATTTGCTGCATGGCCATCGAAGCGATGCGTCACCTCGTCGTCGGCACCGATCTTGCCACGGTCACTGAGAACCCCGGCAAATATTGGCGGCATCTGACCAGCGACAGCCAGCTGCGCTGGATCGGCCCCGACAAGGGTGCGATGCATCTCGCCACCGGCGCCGTTGTCAACGCGGTGTGGGATTTGCTGGCCAAGAAAGCCGGTAAGCCTGTGTGGCAACTGGTGGCTGATATGAGCGCTGAAGAAATCGCCGATATCGTTGATTACCGTTATCTCACTGACGTGCTGACCCGGGACGAGGCGCTCGCAATTCTCAAGAAAGCCGAAAGCGGCAAAAAGGAACGCATCGAGACGCTGAAGAGCGAAGGTTACGCCTGCTATACGACTTCCGCAGGCTGGCTCGGTTATGACGACGCCAAGCTGCGCCGTCTTTGCCAGGAAGCCATCGATGCCGGTTTCAACCATGTGAAGATGAAGGTTGGACGTGATCTGGAGGATGACATTCGCCGTCTCACCATTGCCCGCGAGGTGATCGGCCCCGACCGTTATCTGATGATCGATGCCAATCAGGTGTGGGAAGTGGACCAGGCAATCGAGTGGGTGAATAAGCTCGCCTTTTCCAAGCCCTTCTTCATCGAAGAACCGACCAGCCCGGATGATGTCGCCGGCCATCGCAAGATTCGCGCAGCCATTGGTTCAGTGAAGGTGGCGACGGGCGAAATGTGCCAGAACCGCATCATGTTCAAGCAGTTCATCGCTGAAGGCGCGATCGATGTGGTGCAGATCGACAGCTGCCGTATGGGTGGCCTCAACGAAGTGCTGGCGGTGCTGCTGATTGCCGCCAAATACAATCTGCCGGTCTGGCCGCATGCCGGCGGCGTCGGGCTTTGCGAATATGTGCAGCACCTGTCGATGATCGACTATCTGGTGGTTTCAGGCACCAAGGAAGGTCGCGTCATCGAATATGTGGATCACCTACACGAGCATTTCATCGAGCCCTGCGATATCAGAAACGCCGCTTATATGCCGCCGAAACTGCCGGGTTTCTCCATCGAAATGAAGCCGGAGTCGATTGAAACCTACACTTTCGAGGGATGATCGAAAGAGAGCAGCGCCGCTTGAAGGCGCTGCCACTCAGCGTCGTTACCCGGAAGGCCGAAACGGATGTCGTCTGGCCTTTCATCGAAAATGCGCACGAGTATCCCGAGACGGCCGAGATGGTCGAACAGGGCCTTGGCACGCTCGTCCCGCACCAGTGTGAACAGAGGCGTGCCGCCAACCCCGTTCAGACCCGCTTTTTCCAAAAGGCGATTCATGCACCGTGCTTCATCCGCGAGACGCAGCCGCATCGCAGATTGCCACGTTCCATCCGCCAGGGCTTCCGTTGCAATGTGCAGCGCCGGGCCGGAAACCGCCCATGGGCCGAGCCTCGCCTCCAACCCCGCAGCGATATCTGGGTGCGCAATTGCAAAACCAAGCCGGATTCCCGCCAGGCCATAAAATTTGCCGAAGGAACGAAGGACGACCAGAGCATGCCGATCAACGCTATCCGCAAGGCTCTCGGCGCCTCCTGTTTCGATGAAGGCTTCATCCACCACCAGCAGGCCGCCGTTTCGATGCATTGAATCGGCGAGCCGCAAAAGAGTTTCGCGATCGATGATACGTCCGTCGGGGTTGTTGGGATTGACCACCACCACGTAGTCGTGAGCGATCAGGTCGCTAACATGCTCCACTTCCCTCATGGTCAGCCCGGCCATGCGTGCGGTGCGGGCATGTTCCGCGTAGGCAGGTGACAGCACCGCGCCGCTCTTGGCGCCCCGGGCAAGTGCGGTTTGAGCCAGCAGCGGCATGAGCATCTGGGTGCCGGGCGATAGCGTGACATGTCGGGCGGAGGGTGCGCCGAAATGGAGTGCGGCCAGCCGTTTCAGATAGTCGGCCGTCTCAGGCTCCGGCAGGCGAGCGAATGCGCTGGCGGGAACGGCAGAATACGGATAGGGATGCGGGTTGATTCCGGTCGAAAGGTCGATCCACGGTTCAGACGCGTCTGGAAAGATCAGGCGCGCTCTGCCGAGATTGCCGCCGTGGCGGATCGCAGCCTGTGCCATTTCTGATATTGTCTCGCCCATGTTCCTCGCTCTCGCTTTCCTGTCGCTCGTGATCGAACGCCTGACCGGTTATCCGGACTGGCTGTTCAAACATATCGGCCATCCTGTCACCTGGGTCGGTTCGCTTATCGCGCTGCTGGACCAAAAATGGAACCGGGACAGCGCGTCATTTTCACGGCGCAAGGTCGCCGGTGTTGTGGCGCTGGTTGTTTTTGTCGGGCTGACGGCGATCCTTGCATGGTTTGCGCAATCTGTTCTGCTTTTCCTGCCCTTCGGACTTCTGGCGGTCGCCATCCTCGGTGCTTCGCTTCCGGCACAGAAAAGTCTGGAGCAGCATGTGGAGGCGGTTGCGACTGCGCTGGAGCGTGAAGGAGTTGAGGGTGGCCGCAAGGCTGTCTCGATGATCGTCGGCCGCGACCCGCAAAAGCTGGATGAGGCGGCGATCTGCCGGGCGGCGATCGAAAGTCTCGCCGAGAACTTTTCCGATGGCATCGTCGCCCCTGCCGTCTGGATGGGGCTTCTGGGCCTGCCAGGTGGTGCGGCTTATAAGGCGGTCAATACGGCCGACAGCATGATCGGTCATCGTTCGCCTCGCCATGAAGCGTTCGGCTGGGCTTCGGCCCGGCTTGACGATTTCATCAATCTGCCCGCTTCGAGATTGAGCGGCAGCCTGTTTGTCATCGCCGCATTTTTTGTCGAGGGCGCGTCGCCAAAAGCGGCCATTGCCGCGATCCGTCGCGATGCGCGCCACCACCGCTCTCCCAATGCGGGCTGGCCGGAAGCGGCGCTGGCCGGCGCGCTGGGTTTTGCGCTTGCCGGACCGCGTTCTTACGGCGGACAGATGATCGAAGCGCGTTTCATGGGGGACGGCGGAAGGTCTGCGCTGGTCGCCGGCGATATTCGCACGGCGTTGCGGCTGGCACGGATTGCGGACCTGTTGCTGATCGGCCTATTCGGGCTTCTGGCGATCCTTATCGCGCTATAGCCAGCAGCCCGTCGAGATCGAGGTGCTGTTCCATATGCGCAGCCAGACGGTCGAGAACCGCATCCACCTGCGCATCATAGTTCAGGTCGGTGCCGCACCCGCCGAGACGCTCCAACCATGCGCCGCGCTGGCTATCATGAGCAAAAAGGCCGTGAATATAGGTGCCGAAGACACGGCCGTCGGGTGAGATGCTTCCATCGTAATGCCCGTCGATCGTCGAAAACACCAGATTGCCTGCTGCTCCCGTGGTTTCCCCGACATGCATTTCGTAGCCGGATAAACCAACACCATCAAAGCTCACGCCTTGAACGGAAACGAGTCGCTTGTCACCCGTCAAAACCGTGTCGACATCAAGCAGACCGAGCCCGTCGACAGTCGCAGGTGGTCCCTCGATACCGTCAGGATCCGCAACGGTTTTTCCGAGCATCTGGTAGCCACCGCAAAGGCCGAGAACGTAGCCGCCGCGGCGCACATGCGCCTTTATGTCGATGTCCAGACCCGCATCTTTCAGCACGGCGAGATCGGCAATGGTGGATTTCGAACCGCACAGCAAAACCAGCCGGCAACCGGCGGGAATGGTCTCGCCCGGCCGCACGCGGATCAGTTCCACGTCCGGCTCCATGTCCAGAGGGTCGAGATCATCGAAATTGGAAATGTGCGGCAGGATCGGCACGGCGATGCGGATCTTTGCGCCGGGTTTTCGCTCAGCCGGGCCGGAAAGACCGAGCGCGTCCTCAGCCGGCAGTTTCGTGGCATCGGAGAAATGCGGCAGAAGGCCTATCGAGGCCCAGCCTGTCCTTTTCTGAATTATCCGCATGCCGTCCGAAAACAACGCGGGATCACCGCGAAATCGGTTGACGATGAAACCTTCGATCATCGCCGCATCGTCAGGTTCGAGGACGGCTTTGGTACCGACAAGGCTGGCGATGACGCCGCCGCGGTCAATATCGCCGATGAGGATCACAGGCGCGTCAGCAGCTCTCGCAAACCCCATATTGGCGATATCATTGGCACGCAGATTGATTTCGGATGCGCTGCCCGCCCCCTCCACCAGCACAAGATCGGCCTGTTGTTTCAGGCGGTTGAAGCTATCCAGCACGCGCGGCATCAACCCGGCTTTCAGGTGCTGGTAATCGGCTGCTCTGGCATTGCCGGCGATTTTGCCCTGAACCACCACCTGTGCCCCGGTCTCGCTCTGCGGTTTTAGAAGAACCGGATTCATGTGGACAGAGAGGGGTACGCCAGCGGCCCGCGCCTGCAGCGCCTGTGCTCGGCCGATCTCGCCGCCGTCGGCGGTAACGGCCGCATTATTCGACATGTTCTGTGGTTTGAACGGCATGACGGACAGCCCGCGCCTGACGAAGGCGCGGGCTAGACCGGCCACCATCAGCGATTTGCCGACATCCGAGCCGGTTCCCTGAAACATCAGAACCCGTGCGGCCATGTCAGAATTCTATCCCTGGCTGTGCTTTCACGCCCGCCTTGAAATGATGTTTTACCAGCGTCATCTCCGTCACCATGTCGGCGGCGTCGATCAGCGGTTGCTTGGCATTGCGGCCGGTGACGATGATGTGCAGATCGGGCCGGCGGCTGGCCAGCGTCGTCACGACCTCGTCAAGCGGCAGGTAATCATAACGCAGTGCGATATTCAGTTCGTCGAGTATCAGCAGGCGGATCGTCTGGTCAGCCATCAGTGTCACGGCTTCTTCCCACGCCTTCGCGGCAGCGGCAACATCGCGCTTCAGATCCTGCGTATCCCAGGTGAAGCCTTCACCCATGGTACGCCACACCACCTTGTCACCGAACAGAGCCAGCGCCTGCTGTTCGCCGGTCGACCATGCACCCTTGATGAATTGCACGACGCCGACCCTGCGCCCGATGCCGAGCATACGCAACGCAAGGCCGAAGGCGGCCGTGGACTTGCCCTTGCCGGGGCCGGTATTGATCATCAGCAGACCTTTTTCGATGGTCTTTGCCGCGACTTCGGCATCCTGCACCGTCTTGCGGTTGACCATTTTCTGCCGATGGCGCTCGGCTTCGTTGTCGCTGATGTCGCGTGTCATCGCATATTCCTTCTTCACTCCAGCAGCCGGGAACTTATCCCTGCCCTTCGGAGCGGCGACTATACCCAATTTGCCGCACCCGGCAATGCGCGAGCCACAGGGGCGGCATTGACCCCAAAGCCCGTTCGGCCTAAGGGTAAGGAACTGACGGTCTTTCCCCGGCAACGGGAAAAGCTAAGAGGGAACACGGTTCCACCCTGAAACGGGTCATTCCGTGGCTGCCCCCGCAACTGTAAGCGGCAAGCCCGCACCGTAAAGCCACTGGACCAGAGAGACGGTTCGGGAAGGCGGTGTCCGGGCGCTCATCGAGCCGCAAGCCAGGAGACCTGCCGCTTCAGGAAAACGTCTACCGGGCGGGGTGCTCCGGTCAGTCGATGACGTCGAACAGCCGGTCTGTGCCTGTGCGCATACCGTTTTCGATATCCGCACCCCAAAGAATTTGACTTGGCGCGGGAACGATACGGTTTGGATATTTCAGCGACATCTTCATTTGCTGGTGGAAACGCGCAGGATGAAACGGCGTCCGGTGTGGTCGTTTTCGTTTGCCGAAGCTGTCGCGACGAAGCTGATCCCAGCGCCGAGCCACGTGCCGGCTCGCGTCTTGCCGAGGCCGTCACCGCAGCGGCGGAAGCGTCCGGCGTCGCGGTCCGTTCCGTCAATTGTCTCGCCAACTGCAAACGTGGCCTCAGTGCCGTGCTGCGCAGCGCCGATGGCTGGTCCTATGTGTTTGGTGGGCTGACACCTGACGATGCAGGGCACCTGCTGACCGGCGCGCGGCTTCTTTCTGCGTCTTCAGATGGCCTGATGCCCTGGCGCGGCCGCCCCGAACCATTAAAGCGCGGCATGGTGGCGCGCATTCCCCCATTCGATTTTACCGAGGAGAGATCATGAACAACCATCTGGACCGCGTTCCCTGCACCATCGTCACCGGTTTTCTGGGGGCGGGAAAAACGACGCTGTTGCGTGGTCTTCTGGAAAAGCTGGACGGCAAGCGGCTCGCAATCATCGTCAATGAATTCGGCGATATCGGTATCGACGGCGAAATCCTGAAAGGCTGCGGCATTGAAAGCTGCCCCGAAGAAAACATCGTCGAACTGGCCAACGGCTGTATCTGCTGCACGGTGGCTGACGATTTCCAGCCCGCGATCGAACAAATTCTCAGCCGCCAGCCGAAGGTGGAGCATATCCTGATCGAGACCTCTGGTCTTGCCCTGCCTAAGCCGCTGGTCCAGGCTTTCCAATGGCCGGCCATCAAGAGCCGCGTGACCGTGGACGCCGTCGTGGCCGTGGTGGATGGCGCCGCCCTTGCTGAAGGAAAGGTCGCGCACGACATGGAGGCGCTCGCTGCTCAGCGGGCCAATGACGAGGCGCTTGATCACGATGATCCGGTTGAGGAAGTTTTCGAGGACCAGGTCGCCTGCGCCGATCTCATCGTTCTCACCAAGGCCGATCTCCTTGATGAAGCCGGCCTCGACAAGGCGAGGGCGCATGTGCTCGAACATCTGCCGAAGGCGGCGAAGATCGTTGTGGCCTCCAATGGCGCCATCGACCCCGCCGTGCTGATCGGTCTTGGTCTTGCCGTTGAAGAGGATATCGAAAACCGCCGCACCCACCATGACGGTGAACTGGACCATGAACACGACGATTTCGACAGCTTCGTCATCGACCTGCCGGCCGTGGCCGATCCGGAAGCACTGGCGGCGCGCATTGCCGAAACGGCTGCGGCTGAAAACGTCCTGCGCATCAAGGGCTTTGTCGAAGTTTCCGCCAAGCCCATGCGTCTGCAGGTGCAGGCGGTCGGAAGCCGGGTCAATCATTATTACGACCGCCCCTGGGCAGCGGGCGAGCAGCGCCGCAGCCGACTGGTCATTATCGGCGAAAAGGGCATCAATCGCGAAAAGATCGAACAGATGCTGGCCGCCTGACGATGCATATTCTTGCCACCACATCCTCGTCTCTTGACGATCTGATCGAGCCGGTTGACCTCAACCAACCTCGATCGGATGTGGTGATGCTGTCGTTTTCGACAAGCGATCTTGCCGGGCTTGAGCAGGCGTGGCGACAGGCGGACAGTGTGCTCCCCAGCCTGTCCGCCGCAAACCTCGCCGAGCTTCGCCATCCCATGTCGGTTGACCTGTGGATCGAAAAGACAGCGGAGCATGCCACGGTCATCCTTGTCCGAATCCTCGGTGGAGCGGAACGCTGGCGTTATGGAGTTGATCAGCTTTCCAGCATGGCGCGCCGACGTGGCATAAAGCTTCTGCTTCTGCCCGGCGAATGCAGTGAAAGGGACGAAAAGCTCGAAGCGGCGTCGACCGTGGACACACACATCCTGGCATCCGTCCTTTCCTTTTTCCGCGAAGGTGGAAGAGAGAATATGGGTCGCCTTGCCGGTGGCCTCGCCGCTCTGGCAAGAGATGACGCATGGCCGATGATAGAAGCTGAGCCATTGCCGAAAGCCGGCTTTTATCGGCCGGGGGTGGGGGTGTTAGGGCAAATGGAGGCCTGCTCTGGCTTCCCGGCTGCCGCGCCCGTTCTGCCTATTGTCTTTTATCGCTCCATGTTGCTGGCTGCGGATGCAGCGCCGGTGGATGCGCTCTTTCACGCGCTTTGCGAGCGCGGTTTCTCCCCGGTGCCGATTTTTGTCAGCGGCCTGAAGGATGGCGACGCCCTTCGCTTTCTCGAAAAGGCGCTGAGAGATATTCAGCCCGCTGCCATCCTTGCTGCGACGGCCTTTGCCAGTCAGAGCGATGCCGATGGCCATACGCTGTTCGATCGGCTTGGCGTTCCTGTTTTCCAGGTCGCCATGGCGACGACCCGCCGCGACGGCTGGGCGGCGAATGCGCGTGGACTAAACCCGTCCGATCTAGCCATGCATATTGTGCTGCCTGAACTGGATGGCCGGATTTTCGCAGGCGTGATTTCATTCAAACAGCCTCGGACCGATGGCGGTATCAGTCTCGTAAACATGCCGGAGGCGGATCGTGTCGAACAGGTGGCAAGCCGCATCGCGGCCTTCCTGCGTCTGAAAAATATCTCGCCGGAGGAGCGGCGCATTGTCGTTCTGATGCCGGATTATCCGGGTGCAGCCCCGGGGCGAACCGGTTATGCCGTTGGTCTGGATGTGCCGCAAAGCGTGCTCGAAATGCTGCGAGATCTTGCAGATGCCGGCTATTGGGTCGAAGATATTCCCGAAACGGCAAGGGCGCTGCTCGATCGCCTTGAGCAGCAGGAAGCGACGATCGATCTTGCGGACTATCGAGGTTTTCTTTCGGGTTTGCCTGACGATGCCGCGGCCTCCTTGAGTGCGACATGGGGAGCTGCGGAAAGTGATGAAGCTTTCGCCGATGGCGGGTTTCGTTTTCGCGTCGCGCGTTTCGGCCAGGTCTTCGTTGCGCTTGCGCCGGACAGGGGGCGCAATGAGGACCGCCGGGTTGACTATCACGATCCCGCCCTGCCACCGCGCCACGCGCTTGTTGCCTTCGGCGCATGGATGCAGCGCGTGGCATCCGCCCATGCCATCGTGCATGTGGGCGCGCACGGTACGCTGGAATGGCTGCCGGGCAAGACAGTGGCGCTTTCCCGCAAGTGCTTTCCGGAAATTCTCACTGGTCCGCTGCCGGTGATTTATCCGTTTATCGTTTCCAATCCCGGTGAGGCGGCGGTGGCGAAACGGCGTATTGCAGCCGTCACCATCGGCCATATTCCGCCGGTGCTGGTTAATGCCGGGCTTTCGCCGGAACAACTGGCGCTTGAACAGCTGGTCGACGAATATGCGCAGGCCGATGGGCTCGATCGGCGCCGGCGCAACCGGCTGGCGAAGCTGATCATTGAAAAAGCGCAGGACACCGGGCTTGCAACCGAGGCCGGCGTGAATACGAAGGACGATGCCGACGCCGCCCTCTCACGCATCGACGCCTTTCTCTGTGATCTCAAGGATTTTGCGATCAAGGACGGCCAACACATTTTCGGCCGCTGCGCCGAAGGTGAGGCTGATCCTCTGAGACTTCAAAGCGCCCGGGCCGAGAAGGCGGCCTTGCTTGCCGCACTCGATGGCCGGCACGTTGCTCCCGGTCCCTCCGGCGCACCGGCACGGGGCCGGATCGATGTGCTTCCCACTGGCCGCAATCTTTATGCAGCGGATCCGCGCACGATGCCGACGCCCACCGCTTTTGAACTCGGGCGCATGGCCGGCGAAGAGGTGCTCCGTCATCATCTGCAGAGTCACGGGGATTGGCCGAAACATCTGGTGTTCGATCTCTGGGGAAGTGCCAGTCTCCGCAACGGCGGCGAGGATGTGGCGCAGGCGCTGCACCTGATGGGAGCGCGGCCAATTTACGACGCCGGCACCGGCCGCGTGACCGGCATCGAGGTGCTGCCGCCGGCCAGCCTCGGCCGTCCACGCGTTGATGTCACGTTCCGCATTTCCGGTCTGTTCCGGGATATGTTTCCTGCGCTGATCGCGCTTCTCGATGCTGCCGCCAAGGCCGTGGCACGGCGTGAAGAAGCGCCGGGCGACAATCCGCTTGCGGAAGAGGCGGCTCTGCTCGGTCATATACCACCGCGGATTTTCGGCTCTGCGCCCGGCACCTATGGTGCCGGTATTGAGGAGAAGCTCGCCAGCGGCAAATGGGACGAACGCGAGGAACTGGGTAAAGCCTACTTAGATGCGGCAAGTTACGCATTCGGAGGTGCGGACGGGCTGGAGATTTTCGAGGATGCCGGATTTGCGCAGGCGGTGCGCCGGGCTGATCTTCTGGTTCACACCGGCGATGATCCCGGCCGCGATCTTCTGGACGGTTCTTCCGATGTCGCTTTCATTGGCGGCTTTTCCGCTGCCAAGGCTGTACTTGGAGGCGTTGCTGATATCGTGGCGCTAGATACGACCGATCCGGCGCGCCCACGGGCAAGATCGATGACACAGGCCCTGACGCGGGTGGTGCGGGCCCGCGCCGTCAATCCGCGCTTCATCGAAGGCCAGATGCGACATGGTCCACGCGGTGCGGCGGAGTTTGCCGAGACGGTGGACCGGCTGGTCGGCTTTGCCGAAACCACCAATGCGGTGTCGTCATCGTTGATCGAAGCCCTTTACGATGCCTATTTCGGCAATGAAGCGGTGCGCGATTTCATCCTGCGCGAAAACCCAAAGGCAGCGCGGGTGATGGCGGAACGTTTCTTGTCCGCCCGCCGCCGCGGCCTGTGGCACAGTCGCCGAAATGCGGTGGATGCGGAGCTTGAAATGCTGCTTTTGCCCCGTCCGGAAAGGGTCGGCGCGTGATGACGGCCTTATTCAATCCCGTTCAGCCAGTCAGCCGCCGCGGCGCATGCCCGGCTCTCTCTGCACCCATGCCCACCGGCGATGGTCTCCTGTCACGGATCGCATTCGAAGAGGATATCACGCCCCTTGAGATGAAGAGGCTTTGCGATCTTTCGGATTTCCATGGCAATGGCTTGATGGACATTACCGCCCGGGGCAGCCTGCAATTTCGCGGTCTGTCGCCCGAGAGCGCGCGCTTTCTGGAAAAAGAGGTTCTGGCGCTTGGTCTACCGCTTCGCGATGGGCTGGCGGTTGAGGTTTCGCCCTTATCCGGTCGCGACGAGACGGAAATTGCCGATGGCCGTTCTCTTGCAGACGAGATTCGCCGGGAGGCAAAAGCGCTGGGGCTTGCTGAAAAACTCGCCGCCAAAATGTCTGTGGTGATCGACGGTGGCGGATATGTTTCCATGGGAGATTTGCTCGCTGACATCCGCCTGAAAGCACAGCGTCTGGAAGGGCAGGTCTTCTGGCGCCTGTTTGTGGGCGGTCCGGAAAGCAGCTCGGTGGATGCGGGGCTGGTTGGCGCCGGCGCCGCAGCTGGTGTCGTCCTTGAATTACTCGCGCTTCTGGCAAAAAAAGGTCCGCTCGCCCGCGGTCGCGATCTGGATCGGAAGATGATTGAAGCGATCTGCGGTGATCATCTGGTGGATTGGGCCGGAAGCGAGGCATCCCCGTCCTTCTTGCCTTTGGGTTTGATGGCCGCAGGCGGGGCCGGTTTTGCTGCAGGCGTCGCGCCTGCCTTCAGTCAGATCAAAGCCGCTGATATAGCGCGTCTTTGCGAAGCGGCCGCCGTGCTCGGTATTCAGTCTCTTCGGCCAGCGATAAATCATAGCCTGCTGTTTTTCGGTTCCCAGCGCGCGTGCGGCGCACTACTTGCGAGTGCCGGAACATCGGGTTTCGTCACGGCTGCCGGCGACGGGCGATCTTCCATAGCAGTCTGTCCCGGCGCTCCCGGTTGCGCGTCGGCCTTTTATCCTACTCACGAACTGGCTTCCTTTGCGGCAGGCGCTTGCGCCCCGCTGCTCGACGGTTCCGTGACCCTGCATATTTCCGGATGCGGCAAAGGCTGCGCCCATCCCGCGCCGTCGCTTCTGACCTTTTCAGGTTCCGATAATGGCATGGCTTTTTCGATTTTTGGCCGCGCCGGTGATTCGCCGGACGGTATTTTACCCTTTGCACAACAAAGAGCGGCGCTTTCGCGGCTTGCCCGTCTTTATGAAAAAGAACATAAGCCCGGGGAAAACGCCGCTGGCCTGTTTGCCCGTCTGGGCAGGCAGGCAATTGTCGCGGCGCTTCGACAGGATGACCGATGACCGACTATGACTATATTCGCGATGGCAATGCGATCTATGAGCGCTCCTTCGCCATAATACGCGAGGAAGCGGATTTGTCCGCTTTTGCCGAGGATCAGGCGGACATCGCCATTCGCATGATTCATGCCTGCGGGCTGGTTGAGGCCGCCGCCCATTTCCGTTTCTCCCCGGATTTTGTCTCTGCCGCGCGTGGCGCACTCCTTGCGGGCAAGCCCATCCTTTGCGATGCGGAAATGGTCGCCCATGGTGTGACGCGCGCGCGCCTGCCAGCCGCCAATGCGGTCATCTGCACACTTCGTGATCCGCGCACGCCCGACATTGCGAGGTCCATCGGCAATACACGTTCGGCCGCCGCGCTTGATCTCTGGGCGGAGCACATGGACGGTGCCCTGGTGGCGATCGGCAACGCGCCAACAGCCCTGTTCTATCTTCTGGAGATGCTCGAAAAGGGCGCGCCTCGCCCCGCCGCCATCATCGGCATGCCGGTCGGTTTCGTCGGCGCAGCGGAATCGAAGGATGCGTTGGAAGTCAGTACGCTCAGCATTCCCTACGCCATCGTCAAGGGACGCATGGGCGGCTCGGCCATGACGGCTGCCGCCGTCAACGCGGTTGCGAGGGCGGGCCTGTGAGCGCGGCTCTTTTTGAACATCGTAAGGGGAAACTCGTCGGCGTCGGCACCGGTCCGGGCGATCCTGAACTGCTGACGCTGAAAGCGGTGCGTGCCATCGAGGCGGCCGACGTTCTGGCTTTCTTCTGCAAAAAGGGCAGTAGCGGCAACGGCCGTGGTATCGTCGAGGCCTTTATCCGTCCGGGCACGCTTGAAATGCCGTTGGTTTACCCCGTCACGGTTGAAAGCGACAAGAACGGTGAGGAATATCGCGATGCGATCGCCCTATTTTTCGATCAGTCGGCGAAGGACATTGCAGCACATCTCGAAGCCGGCAGGAATGTTGCCGTGCTCTCGGAAGGCGATCCGCTGTTCTATGGCTCCTATATGCATCTGCATCTGCGGCTTGCGCCGTCCTATCAGGCGGAAGTCGTAGCCGGCATCACCGCCATGTCCGGCTGCTGGTCCATGGCTGGGCTGCCGCTGGTGCAGGGAGACGATATTCTGAGCGTGCTTCCTGGAACGCTTGCAGAAGATGTTCTTTCTGACCGTCTTTCCGGCACGGACGGGGCGGTCATCATGAAAGTCGGGCGCAACCTGCCCAAAATCCGCCGTGCACTGGAAAAGGCCGGCAAGCTCGAGCAGGCGCTTTATGTCGAGCGCGGCACCATGGCCAACAGCCATGCAGTGCGGCTCATCGAGCGGGATGCTTCGCCTGCACCCTACTTTTCGCTGGTTCTTGTACCTGGCTGGAAAACGAGGCCCGGCCCGGGTGAAGCACCATGACCGGCAAGCTCGTCGTCGTCGGACTGGGTCCCGGTAATGCTGCACAGGTGACGCCGGAGGCGCTTGCCGCTGTCGCGGCATCCGACGATTTTTTCGGCTATATTCCTTATCTCGACCGGCTCTCGCTTGGTCCCCACCAGCGCCGCCATGCCTCCGACAATCGCGAGGAGATCTCCCGCGCTGAACAGGCCCTTCGGCTTGCGGCCGAAGGCGGCAGGGTCTGCGTGGTTTCCGGTGGTGATCCCGGTGTTTTCGCCATGGCGGCGGCCATCTGCGAGGCAATCGAAAACGGTCCATCCGAGTGGCGCGACATCGATGTTTCCGTCGTGCCGGGCGTGACGGCGATGCTGGCGGTGGCGGCAAGAGCTGGTGCGCCGCTTGGGCATGATTTTTGCGCCATTTCACTGTCGGACAATCTCAAACCCTGGGGAATCATCGAGAAACGACTGATCGCAGCGGCGCAGGCGGGTTTCGTGATGGCCTTCTATAATCCTGTCAGCAAGGCGCGGCCGCATCAGCTCGGCACGGCGTTTGACCTGTTGCGGGTGCATCTGCCCGGATCGGTGCCGGTGATCTTCGGCAGGGCGGCAGGCCGCCTGGATGAGCGCATACGGGTCGTGCCGCTATCGGAGGCGTCGAGCGACATGGCAGACATGGCGACCTGTGTCATTGTCGGTTCGGAAGAAACGCGTTTGATCGAACGTCCCGGAAAAGAACCGATCGTTTATTCGCCTCGTTTTTCGAAAAGAGAAAACTGATGGTGGATGGCGGTGAGCGCAGTCGCTATATCCGGCACCGTCACGCTTGTGGCGGGCGTGTCGTACGACTGCCTCGGCCGCTCGATCATGATAACCGGCAGATGGAGTTGTCTGGCCGCTTCGATCTTGCCGTAACTTGCTGCGCCACCCGAGTTTTTCGATATCACGACCTCAATGCGGTTTTCTTCCAGCATACGGATTTCGTCCTCCGTTGCGAAAGGACCGCGTGCAGTGATGTAACGCGCATCCGGCAACTTCAGCCGCGGTTCCACGGGATCGACGCTGCGGATGAGATAGTTGTGCTGGGGCGCGGCCTCAAAAGGAAGAAGCTCCTGTCGACCGAGCGCCAGAAACACGCATCTGCCTTGGCCGCCAAGCGCGACGACCGCCTGATCGATGCTCTCGACACTTTGCCAGTTATCGCCCGGCTGACGCTGCCAGGCAGGACGCGAAAGCCTGATGAGCGGAACGCCGGCGCGCTTCGACGCCTCCACGGCATTGGCGGAAATTCTGGCGGCATAGGGATGGGTCGCATCCACCAGAATATCGAAATTCCCGGCGCGGATGAAATCCGCCAGCCCCGCCGCACCGCCGAAGCCGCCACTGCGCATGGGTACGGGCTGTTCCACCGGGGAGATCGTGCGCCCCGCCATGGAGAGCAGGACGCGATAGGTGGAATCTTCGCCCAGCCGGCCGGCCAGGAGGCGGGCATCGGTCGTGCCGCCAAGAATGAGTATGGAGCGTGTCATGACCTCTGAATATTCCGGAACGGGCAAGGCTTCCACCGAAAAGGAAGCAACGCGCTGGCTTTCCATCGTCGGCATCGGCGAGGAGGGGCTTGACGGGCTCGGTAAAAATGCGCTGCGGGCAATCGAGGCCGCCGAAGTTGTCTTTGGCGGCAAACGTCATCTGGACCTGGCCGCTGCGTCCATTCGGGGCGAAGCACGGGCCTGGCCCGTGCCATTCGACGTGGAGATGAGGGACGTTCTGGCGCTGCGCGGCAGGAGGGTTTGCGTGCTGGCATCCGGTGATCCATTCTTCTACGGTGTGGGCGTCACGCTTCTGAGAAGCGTCCCTGTCCGAGAGGTTGCATCGTATCCTTCGCCTTCGGCCTTTTCTCTCGCGGCTTCCCGGCTCGGCTGGCCGCTGCAGTCGGTCGAGTGCGTTTCGCTGCACGGCCGACCCATCGACCTTTTGCGGCCGCATCTCCATCCCGGCACCCGCATCATAGCGCTGACGTCGGACGAGCGCGACCCGGTTTTGATCGCAAAATTGCTGTCTGCCTCCGGTTTCGGCCGGTCGGAATTCACTCTGCTCGAGGCTTTGGGAGGAGAACGGGAAAGATCGCGCCGCCTCCCGGCGAGCGATTTCGCCGTTGAGGACGTCAATGCTCTGAATGTCGTGGCAATTGACGTTGTTGCGGATCAAGGCGCACGTGTCCTGCCCTTTGCGCACGGACTTGACGATGGCCTGTTCGAACATGACGGGCAGATCACCAAACGCGAAATCCGGGCTGTGACCCTGTCCTCGCTGGCGCCACGCCGCGGCGAACTGCTTTGGGATATCGGTGCGGGTTCCGGCTCGATCGGTATTGAATGGATGCTGTCGCACCCTTCGCTCCGCGCCATTGCCATAGAGCAGCACCCGGCAAGGGCGGAACGCATAACGTTTAATGCCGACGTCTGCGGTGTTCCCGGGCTTGAGGTCATGATCGGTTCCGCTCCCGACGCTTTTGAAGGGTTACCCCGTCCGGACGCAATCTTCATTGGCGGCGGCGGCAGTGAAGCGGGTGTATTCGATGGGGCCGTGGGGGCATTGAAATCCGGGGGGCGTCTGGTCGCCAATGCGGTGACGTTGGAAATGGAGGCAGTTCTGCTGGCCGCGCATGCGAGGCTCGGCGGTTCGATCGTAAGGCTGGATGTGTCGCGGGCGGCGGCTGTCGGTTCAATGTCGGGGTGGCGTCCGGCCATGCCGGTGACCCAGTGGAGCTGGGTGAAGCCATGGTGATCGTGGCTGGCATAGGCTGCCGCAAGGGAGCGACGGCGGGGATGATCATCGCTGCCTTGCGCGCTGCCGAGCAGGATTTTGGCGTCAAGGCCGACCGTCTGGCAACTGCGCCACTTAAATCGCGGGAAGCCGGCCTTGCGGAAGCGGCGAAAACCCTTTCCCTGTCGCTCGAAATCGTCGCGCAGCACCGGCTTGACGCGGTTATCTCGAAAACGCTGACGTTTTCACGCGCAAGTTTCGAGCGGTCCGGTTTGCCGAGCGTGAGCGAAACCGCGGCGCTTGCGGCAGCGGGAGAAAATGCAAGACTGGTCGCGCCGCGGCTCGTACACGGCGATGTGACGGTGGCCATCGCAACCGCTGACGGTGCCGCCCCAGAGGATGGCGGCTGCGCGATCGAACATGGAGAACACGAATGACGGTTCATTTCATCGGTGCCGGTCCGGGCGCCGCCGATCTCATTACGGTGCGCGGGCGCGATCTTATCGCGGCGTGCCCGGTCTGCCTTTATGCCGGCTCGCTGGTTCCGAAGGCGCTGATCGACTATTGCCCGCCGGGCGCGCGTATTGTCGATACGGCCGCACTTTCGCTGGATGAGATCGAGGCGGAATTCATCGCGGCAGCAAGGGAGGGCAAGGACGTTGCACGGTTGCACTCCGGCGACCTTTCCGTCTGGAGCGCGATGGGCGAACAGATCCGCCGGCTGGAGCAGCTGGGGCTCGATTACAGCGTGACGCCCGGGGTTCCTTCCTTCGCCGCCGCCGCGGCAGCCTTGCAACGCGAACTGACGGTGCCGGAAGTGGCGCAGAGCCTTGTGCTGACGCGGATTTCCGGGCGTGCATCGAAGATGCCTGATGGCGAGACGCTGCAGGCTTTCGGTGCGACGGGCGCGACGCTTGCCATCCATCTTGCCATTCATGCCATCGGCAGGGTCGTGGAAGAATTGACGCCGCTTTATGGTTCCGATTGCCCCGTCGCCATTGTCGTGCGGGCGTCCTGGCCGGATGAGCGGGTCATTCGCGGTAGCCTGTTCGATATCGAAGGCAAGCTTGCGGCCGAGCCTATCGAGCGCACGGCGCTGATCTTTGTCGGCCGTGGTTTGGCCTCGACGGATTTTCGTGAAAGCGCGCTCTACAGTGCAGACTATGTACGCCGCTTCCGGTCTCCAAAGGAGGATGCGGCGGGCTGATGCGACGGGGTGGAGGCGGTGCGTCCCTTCAACGCGCCCTGACGATCGAAAACAAGGATATCCAGTGCTATGGTCGGCGTCCTCAGCGCCGCCGCCGCGGTCACCCAGGCTTTTTCCGCAACGATCGCGCCAAGATCGATAGCGTTGCGATCGGCCAGCTGGAAAGCATGGGCGACGGTGTTGGCGCTGCGAATGGCGTCAGCGAGTTCCCCATCGCCACCTGCCTCCCCTGCCAGCGCCGCCAGCGCATCGAGATCGGCAAGACCTTTTTTGGAGTGCACGTCGAGCATCCCCTGGGCGAGCTTCGTCATCTTGGCGACGCCACCAGCAATCGTTACCCGCTCGACCGGGTGGCTGCGCAGATATTTCAACATGCCGCCGATGAAATCCCCCATGTCGATCAACGCGGTCTCGGGCAGTTCATACAGCGCCTGTCCCGCTTTTTCAGAGGTGTTCCCGGTAGCGCCGAGCACGTGTGTGCAGCCGGTCGCACGCGCCACGTCAATGCCTCGCCAGATGGAGTGGATCCAGGCCGAGCAGGAAAAAGGGATAACGACGCCCGTGGTGCCGAGAATGGAGATACCCCCGAGGATGCCGAGTCTGCCGTTGAGGGTTTTCTCCGCAAGTTTCTCGCCGTCCCGAACGGAAATTTCGACTTCGAAATCAGCCTCCGCACCAGCCACCTCGTGAATGGCGGTTTCGATCATCTTGCGTGGCACGGGATTGATGGCGGGTTCTCCTGGCGGCAGGGGCAGTCCGGGCCGCGTGACGGTGCCGACGCCCGTGCCGGCCTTGAAGATGATACCGCTTCCCGGTTGACCGCGCCGCACCGTGCTTTCGATCAGCGCGCCGTGGGTAACATCAGGGTCATCGCCTGCATCCTTGATGACACCTGCGCGGGCGAAGTTTTCACCCTTTTCCTCGGTCGCGAGGGAAAATGCGGGCCTCGCGCCGCTTGGAAGTTCGACCTCGACAGGGTATGGAAACTCGCCGGTCAGAAGGGCGGCGCAGGCCGCCTTCGTGGCGGCTGCCGCGCAGGTGCCCGTGGTCCAGCCGCGGCGAAGGGTCTTTCCATCCGTTTCCATATGAATTCCTATAGCCGGGACGGCTTTTTCCGTCATCGTTAAAAAGCAGCCAAGAGAATGTCGATACCGCAGATTTTGAACAGTATTGCCGCAAAAAGTCCGGCCTTCGAAGCGGGGCACGTCTGGCTCGCGGGCGCAGGGCCGGGAGATGTGCGTTATCTGACGCTCGAAGTGGCGCTGGCACTCTCCCAAGCCGAGATCATCGTGCGTGATGCGCTGGTGAGTGACGATGTCGTGGCGCTCGGTCCCCAGGCGGAGATCGTCTTTGCCGGCAAGCGCGGTGGCAAGCCCTCTGCGACGCAGGACGATATTACCGCCTCGCTGATCGATTTCGCCCGGCAGGGAAAAAAGGTCCTGCGGCTGAAGGGCGGCGATCCCTTCATTTTTGGCCGTGGCGGCGAAGAAGCGGAGGCGCTGGTCCGTGCCGGCGTTCCGTTTCGCATATTGCCGGGCATGACATCTTCGCTGGCGGCGCTGGCTTCTGCGCGTATTCCAGCCACGATGCGTGGGATCAGTCGCGCCGTGACGCTCGCCACCGGTCATGCGGCTGGCACGGAGGAGGACCTGGACTGGCTGGCGCTGGCAAAAACACAGGAGCCCATCGTCGTTTATATGGGTCTGAAGAATATCGGCGCGATTGCAAAGCTTCTGGTGCAGGGCGGACGTGCGGCGACGACGCCGGTCGCTGTCATCATGTCGGCGACAACTGAACAAGAGCGCATTTTTATCAGCAAGCTGGAAAGTATAGCTGGCGATGCAATGCGGGAAAATTTCGAAGCGCCGGCCTTGATCGTCATCGGAGAGATTGTGTCGATGCGCGAGCGGCTGGGAGTTTCGCAGGCATGACGGCGCGGGCGATCATCATCGGCGCAGCGCGCTCGGGATCCGGCAAGACCAGCGTGACTATCGGCCTGCTGCGGGCTTTCGCCAGACGCGGTATCAAGGTACGCGGCATCAAGACGGGACCCGATTACATAGACCCGGGTTTCCATGCCTTCGCCACCGGCTCATCAGGTCTTAATCTGGATAGCTGGGCAATGAGGCCAGAGCTGCTGCGGCACCTGTTTTCACAGCACACGCAGGATGCCGATCTCATTCTGATCGAGAGCGCGATGGGCCTGTTCGACGGCATTCCGGTGGCGGAAAACCGTACCGGTTCGGCTGCGGATCTGGCACGGCTATTCGGCATTCCCGTGCTGCTGGTCCTCGATGTGTCCGGTCAGTCGCAGACCGCCGCCGCGGTTGCTCACGGTTTTGCCCATTACGATCCCGCCGTAATCATGGCGGCGGTGGTGCTGAACCGGGCCGGCAGCGAAAGGCACAGGCTCCTGTGTACGGAAGCCATCGAAAAAATCGGATTGCGGGTTGCCGGATGCGTGCTGCGCGACCCCTCCCTCATCCTGCCGGAACGTCACCTGGGTCTCGTGCAGGCGAGCGAACATCCGGAAATCGATGCACATATCGAAAGGCTCGCGGACGCAATGGAAAAATCCATCGATCTCGATGCCGTGTTGTCTCTTGCTGCACCGGTCGAGCTGCCTCCGGGTTCGAAAGCAGCAGCCATCGCGCCGCCCGGCCAGCGCATCGCGCTGGCGGAAGATGCAGCTTTTACCTTCCTTTACCCGCATCTCAAGAAGCACTGGCATGCATCCGGCGCCGAAATCGTGCCTTTTTCTCCGCTCGCCGATGAGGCTCCGGATGGGAGTTGTGATATCTGCTGGCTGCCCGGCGGGTATCCCGAGCTTTTTGCCGGAAAAGTTGCGAATGCCGCGGTTTTCAAGGCCGGCATCACCCGCTTTGCCGCGACAAAGCCCGTGCATGGCGAGTGTGGCGGTTACATGGTGATGGGGGCGACGCTGGAGGATGCCGATGGGGTGACCCATGCCATGACAGGTCTGTTGTCGCATGCCACCAGCTTTGCCACGCGCAAGATGAATCTCGGCTACCGGCAGGCAACAATTGCGGTGAATGGTCCGCTCGGATCGGCAGGGGAAGTTCTGCGCGGCCATGAATTCCATTATGCGCGGGTCATCGACCCCGGCCAAGACGGGCCTTTTGCTGAGATAGCCGACGGGCAGGGTCGCCCGCTCGGGCCATCGGGCGGCAGGCGAGGCCTCGTTTCGGGCACGTTTTTCCACGCCATTGCCCGGGGCGTTTGATCCCGGTGCGGCAAAGTGGAGCAAGCTGTGAAAGTTTGTAGGCTCCGACCGTTAGAAAGTGTTATAGGGTCCTCTCAGAGGGCATGGAAAGACGGAAATACTTCCGGCGCTCCATGTTCCGTGAAGTCCGGGCCGGAAGCCGTTCTGTCTGCCGCGGCCCGGATCTGCTATCGCGCATTTATCTCGAGCGTGCCTACCGATGACGAAACCCGGATTTTTTCTCTCCGCCGCTCTGGCTGCATCCGTTCTGCTCGCTCCTTTCGGTGTCGGGTTCGATGGTGTGGCTGCTCATGGCGGCGAAGATTATGCGACGCTGGAAAAGCTCGGTGCGGCGCTCTTTGACGATCCCAATCTTTCCATGAACCGAACGATGGCCTGTTCCACCTGCCATATGCAGGCGGCCGGTTTTTCCGATGGACGGGAAAACGACAAGGTTGGGCGCGATGTTTCGCTCGGCGATGACGGTTTCTCACTGGGCGACCGCAACGCGCCGACCGCGGCCTACGCCCGGTTCTCACCGCCTTTCGGCAGGAATGCGGCGGGAGAGTATGTGGGTGGCCAGTTCTGGGACGGCCGCGCCTCGCTGCTGGAGGATCAGGCAGGTGGACCGCCGCTCAACCCCGTCGAAATGGGTATGCCGGACAAGCCCTCGGTCGTGAAGCGACTCAAGGAGAATCCGGATTATGTCGCGGCGTTCGGCACGCAGTTCGGCAAGGATGTTTTTGAGAACGACGACACCGCCTATGCCGCAATGACGAAGGCGCTGGCGAGCTTTGAGCGATCGGACGAGTTCTCGACCTTCGATTCCAGATATGACCGCTTCCTGCGTGGCGAGGAAAAGCTGACTGATCAGGAAGAGCTGGGGCGGGTTCTTATCTCCTCGACGCAATTCACCAATTGCAATACCTGCCACGAAATCCGGGGCGCCAAGGGTCTGGAAGACGGCCTCTTCACCAACCACAAATATTTCAACATCGGTGTGCCCGCCAATACACCTGTCCGGGCCGTAAATGGCTCGAAGCCGGACGCAGTCGATCTCGGTCTTGCGCAGAATCCGATCGTCGCCGGTGATCCGGCCGAGCGCGGCAAATTCAAGGTGCCGACGCTGCGCAACGTCGCCGTGACCGGCCCTTACATGCACAATGGCGTGTTCAAGGATCTGCGCACCGTCGTGCTGTTTTACGTGAAATATAAGAGCAAGAAGCCGAGCCGTCAGATCAATCCTGAAACCGGCAGGGCCTGGGACGCGCCTGAGGTGCCTGAGAATATCGCCATGGCGGAACTGACATCAGCGCCGGCGCTGGACGACAAGCGGGTGGACGCCATTGTCGCGTTTCTGAAGACACTGACCGACAGGCGCTACGAGCATCTTCTTACGAAGGAAAACGGGCAGACGGCTATGCCGCCTGCCCAGCCTGTATCAAGCCTTACGCCGAAAGCGCCTTGAATTCGGCAAGAACCGCATCACCCATTTCGGACGTGCCGACCTGGCGGCTGCCTTCTGCCATGATGTCGGCGGTGCGGATGCCCTGGTCGAGCACGTTTGCAATTGCTGTCTCGAGTTTCGTTGCCTCATCCACCATGTTGAACGAGTAGCGAAGGCACATGGCGAAGGACGCGATCATGGCGATGGGGTTAGCGATGCCCTTGCCGGCAATGTCAGGCGCCGAGCCGTGGACCGGCTCGTACATCGCCTTGCGTTTGCCGGTCTTGGCGTCCGGTGCGCCAAGCGAGGCAGAAGGCAGCATGCCAAGCGAGCCAGTGAGCATGGCGGCGACGTCGGAAAGCATGTCGCCGAAGAGATTGTCGGTGACGATAACGTCGAACTGCTTGGGTTTGCGCACCAGCTGCATGCCGCCGGCATCCGCCAGCATATGCTCCAGCTGAACATCCCTGTACTTTGCGGCATGGGTTTCGGTGACCACCTGGTTCCACAGCACGCCCGACTTCATCACGTTGCGCTTTTCCATCGAGCAGACGCGGTTGTCGCGGGTGCGGGCCAGCTCGAAAGCGACACTGGCGATACGCTCGATCTCGAAGGTGTCATAGATCTGGGTGTCGATACCGCGCTTCTGGCCGTTGCCGAGGTCGATGATCTGCTTTGGTTCACCGAAATAAACGCCGCCGGTCAGCTCGCGAACGATGAGGATATCGAGACCTTCGACAAGTTCCGGCTTCAGCGAGGAAGCGGCGGCGAGTGCCGGGTAGCAGATGGCGGGGCGCAGATTGGCGAAAAGTTCAAGATCCTTGCGCAGGCGAAGAAGGCCGGCTTCCGGGCGATGCTCATAGGGAACGCCATCCCATTTCGGGCCGCCTACGGCGCCGAACAGGATAGCATCGGCAGCGAGCGCCTTTTCCATGTCCGCATCGGAAATCGCAACGCCATGGGCGTCATAGGCGGAACCCCCGACCAAGCCTTCGGAGACTGTGAAACCGGCACCTTCAGCGCTGTTCATATAGTCGATCAGCTTGCGGACTTCGGCCATGGCCTCAGGGCCGATACCATCACCGGGCAGAAGGAAAAGCGAACGAACTGTCATAGGAACCCTCCTTGGGCGGCGCGCCGGAAAACATCCAGAAGGGATGATGGCGAGCGCGGCGTCAAACTCATTCCGTCCTGCATCTGCAAGGTCTTATTGCAACCGGACGGGATCGGGGGCTTCTTATCTCTGCCTCAGGGGCTTTTCAAGCAAAGCAAAAGCCGATCCGGTACGGTTTTGTACGGGATCGGCTTTTTAGTCTTTTACCGTGACGCATTTCCTGACAGGCCCCGCTTGTGCGAATGCCCGGCGTAGAAAGTGGGATCAGGCCCAGGGCCGCGCGGAGGCGTTGGTCTTTTCGAAGGTATCGATTGCGCCGCGATGTTCCAGCGTCAGGCCAATATCGTCGAGGCCATTCAGCATGCAGTGACGCTTGAACTCATCGATCTCAAAACTGATCGTACCGCCGTCGGGACCGCTGATCTCCTGACGTTCAAGATCGATGGAAAGAACGGCGTTTGATCCGCGCGATGCGTCGTCCAGCAGCTTTTCCAGGTTCTCCGGGCTGACGACAACCGGAAGAATGCCGTTCTTGAAACAGTTATTGTAAAAAATATCCGCAAAGCTGGTGGAGATCACGCAGCGGATGCCAAAATCGAGCAGCGCCCAGGGTGCGTGTTCGCGCGATGAGCCGCAGCCGAAATTATCGCCAGCGACGAGGATCTGGGCGTTCTGGTAGGCGGGCTTGTTCAGCACGAAATCGGGATTGGGCGAACCGTCTTCGAGATACCGGGATTCAGCAAAAAGGCCCTTGCCGAGACCGGTGCGCTTGATGGTCTTCAGATAATCTTTCGGAATGATCATATCCGTGTCGATATTGACGACCGGCATGGGCGCGGCAACGCCTGTCAGCTTGGTGAATTTTTCCATCTGTCGCTTCCCGTGTTTCCCTGAACAAAATCTGGCGCTGGCTAAAGCCGGCCGGAGTTAACTGGGGAAATACTGCAAAAAGGGTCGATTTAGAAGCGCAAACCCGCATTCATCGGTACGCCTTGCGCGCACCGCCGGTGCTTTTTCCGAATTCATCGACCTCAGAGATCGATAATCGTACCCTTGCCGTCGTTCCAGACGCGCATGTCGTGCTGGCTGCGGGGCTTCACAGGGATCGGAGCCGGCTTCAGACGCGCGGACAGGAGGCGGGCTGCGCTAAGAACCGCGAGCACGCCAATGAAAGCGACCGTAAGCGACGCCGTGAAAAGAGCGGCCATGGCCAGAATTGCAATGCCGGATGCGGCGATGAAAAACGAACGTATGCCTTGCATGATCCAAACCTTTCTTTCCAGACGAATGTGGGCCTTCTTCTTCCGGCTTGCAAGAGGATTCAGTGGATTGTCGGCTTGCAGATGTCACAAAAGCTTGACACAAGTGCGGCATGGTCAGTTTTTCCGAAAATATTCCTGTCCGACCGCGCCGTTCGCTGCTTTCTGTCCCCGCGATCAACGTCCGGGCGCTGGAAAAAATTCGCGATCTCGATTGTGACGGGGTGATCCTCGATCTGGAAGATTCGGTAGCGCCCGACATGAAGGGCAAGGCGCGGGAGAATCTGAAAACCTTGTTTTCGGAAGCCCCTTTTTTCGGCGGCGAGACCATTATTCGCATCAATCCCCTCTCCACACCTGAGGGGAAGGCGGATCTGCAGCTTGTTCTTTCCTGTCGGCCGAACGCAGTCCTGCTGCCGAAGGTGGAACAGCCGGCGGATATCAATGACGTGGCCGATCTTCTGGCCGAAGCAGATGCGCCCGAAGCCCTGAAAATCTGGGCGATGATCGAGACGCCGCTCGGTGTCCTGAACGCCGCCTCGATTGCAGACGCGGCCCACACGCCGGATGCACGGCTGGCGGCTTTTGTCATCGGACTGAACGACCTCCGCAAGGAAACGCGCGTTCCAGCGCTGACAGACCGCATGTATCTCGTACCCTGGATGATGCAGGTTGTGCTTGCCGCCCGTGCGTACCGTCTGGAAGTCATCGACAGCGTTTCAAACGACTTTCGTGACATCGAGGCCTTCGAAGCTGAATGCGAACAGGGGCGCGCCATGGGGTTCGATGGCAAGATGTTGATCCATCCTGCTCAGATCGAGCCGGCTAACCGGCGTTTCGCCCCGGACGAGACTGCGGTCGCGGAAGCGCGTGAGATCATTGCGGCTTTCGCAAAACCGGAATATGCGAAATTGAATGTCATCAACATGAATGGTCGGATGATAGAACGGCTGCATGTAAACCAGGCCGAAAGACTGGTCGCCATGGCCGATATCATCGCACAAAGAAAGGCAAATAAGACGTGAAGGTCTATCGTTTCATCACCGGACCGGACGACGCGAAATTCTGTCACCGGGTTACCGAGGCGCTGAACAAAGGCTGGGAACTCGCGGGTTCGCCAAGCTATGCCTTTAATGCGGCAAGTGGCGTCATGCATTGCGGCCAGGCCGTGACCAAGGTGGTCGAGGGCAAGGAATACCATCCCGACATGAAGCTCGGCGAGCAGTAAGCAGTCATGGCCGCCCCGATCAGCGATCGGCGGCGGCCTCGTCGGCGCTTTCTTCAATCCGCTCCATGTCGTCATCAGACAGGCCGAAATGATGGCCAATCTCGTGGATGAGGACATGAGTGATGATATCACCCAGCGTTTCCTCGTTCTCGGCCCAGTAGTCTAGAATGGGACGTCGATAAAGCGTGATACGGTTTACCATCTCGCCCGTTTCCATGGTGAAACGTTCGGAGATGCCCCGGCCCTCGAAAAGCCCCAAGAGATCGAAAGGCGTTTCGAGCGCCATGTCTTCGAAGACATCGTCGGTCGGGAAATCGGCGATCTCGATGATGAGATCTTTCGTCAGTGCGCGAAATTCTTCCGGCAGGTGGCCATAGGCCTCGATCGCAAGCGATTCGAAGGCGGAAAGTGTCGGCGCATGGCGGTCCCGCCAATCGTCGGTCTGGTCTATGCGGGCCATTTCTGCTCCTTGTTGGAAGGCCCATATAAACACTTGCTGGGCAAATTTCGAGACCTGACTGCCGCGCCTGCCGAAAAAGCATGAAATTCTTGGCGTTACAGTTACTTTTCAAGCCGTCTTCATCTTGACATAAACCGGCGTCTCGCGTAATCGGCACCCAAATTGATGGCGTAGTGCGCCTTCTTTTAAATACCGCCCTCAAAAAGGCGGCTTCACCGGCAGACATTCAAAGGGACATCCTGTCCCGACGGGTTTCTACCAAATTCCGACTGATAAAAAGACGGCCAGCTTGCTTAGGCGGGCAGAGCCGGAACGAACATGAAAGGATAAAAAATGTTCGCAGTCATCAAGACCGGCGGTAAGCAGTACCGCGTAGCGGCCGACGCCGTGCTGACCATCGAAAAGCTGGAAGCAGAGGCAGGCGCAACTGTAGAATTCACCGAAGTTCTCGTTGTTGGCGAAGGTGCCGACGCCAAGTTCGGTGCTCCCTTCGTCAAGGGTGCCATCGTCAAGGCGGAAGTTGTCGAGCACAACCGCGGCAAGAAGGTCATCGCCTTCAAGAAGCGTCGTCGTCAGAACTCCAAGCGTTCGCGCGGCCATCGTCAGCATCACACTGTCGTCCGCATCACGGACATCGTTGCTGCCTGATCGGCGCGACACGGGAAACAAGGTTTAAAGGAGAACTCCAATGGCACACAAAAAAGCTGGCGGTTCCTCGCGTAACGGTCGCGATTCCGAATCCAAGCGCCTTGGCGTAAAGAAGTTCGGCGGCGAAGCTGTCATTCCAGGCAACATTATTCTGCGTCAGCGCGGCACGCAGTGGCATCCCGGCGCCAATGTTGGCATGGGCAAGGACCACACGATTTTCGCACTGACCGCAGGTAACGTGAACTTCCGTACGAAGGCCAATGGCCGCGTATTCGTATCCGTGGCACCGAAAGCGGAAGCCGCAGAATAAGCCGGTAAGCGTCATATGCAGCCGGTGTCCCATCGACCCGGCTGAGGCGTATCAGGTTCAGTCAAGAAAACAGGGGAGATGGGGCACCACCCAACTCCCCTTTTTCTTTAACCCCAAGGAGGGACTGAACCATGCAAGCTGAATTGTTGAGGGTTGACCAATCACGGTCACCCGAGGAACGGCCGAGGCCCGATCGGTCGAGGAGCGATTGCCCCGTTTTACTGTCGCAGAGGCTGGTTTTGCGCAAGCCTCACGAAGAAGACATCGACGCCCTTGCCCATCTTGCCAACAATGCCAATATCGCGACCATGGTATCGCGTATGCCGCACCCCTACACGGCCAAAGACGCCGCGGATTTTGTGCGACGCTCCAAAGCTGGCGAGATTGGCAAGTGCGTCTATGCGATTACCCGCATGGACAATGGCGAGTTTCTGGGCTGCTGCGCGCTCGAACCCCAGGAAGACGAAAAGACGCTGGAGATCGGTTACTGGCTGGGGGAACCCTACTGGAACCGGGGATACATGACCGAAGCGGCGCATGCGCTGATCGACATGGCCTTTCGTACGCGTGAAATCGACCAGATCGATGCCCGTTGCCGGGTCACCAACATCCCGTCGCGCCGTGTCATCCAGAAGTGCGGTTTCCAGTTCCAGGGCTCCGGCATGGTCGGTTCGCTGGCGCTCGGTGGCATGGTGCCGGTCGAATGGTACAGGCTGGACCGCAAGACCTGGGTTTCGCTGAAGAGCTGGGGGGACATGGGATGAGCACGCTCGAACTGAGCCGCCGCCGGGCGGCCCCTGCGATAGCGCCGCCAGGCCCCTGCCCCGTGATCGAGACATCGCGTCTGGTGCTGCGCCCACAGCGCCTTTCCGATGCCGGCAGCATTGCGGAATCGCTTGGCGATTTTGCGGTAACGAAAATGCTGGCCCGCGTTCCCGCGCCTTACCACAAGCAGGATGCGCTGGAGTGGCTGGTGTTGCGCACCTCCGGCACCCTGCCTGACTGGGATTTCGCCATCACCAGCGGTGACGACACGCTGATTGGCGTCGTCTCGGTGGAATTGCGGCATGGCGAATGGCATTTGGGCTACTGGCTCAACCGCTTCTACTGGGGCAAGGGTTACATGACCGAGGCGGTGGCCGCCGTCGTCGAGCGGTTCTTTCGCCGCATGCCGGGAGTGACCCTTCACTCCGGCGTGTTTGCGGATAACCCCGCCTCGCTGCGTGTGCAGGAGAAGCTCGGCTTCCGGGTGACCGGTTGTCACCAGATCTACGCCACGGCGCGTGCCGCCATGGTGGCGCATATCGACACGATGGTCACGGCTGAAGATTTCATTAAGCCGCATCGCATTTGAGGAGCATTACAAGGCCGGTTTGATCCAGACCGGCCTTGTCTCGCGCATGAGCTTCCCGCACGATAGTCTTTGACCTTGTGAAGAAGCGCTTGTATTCGAAACGACGATATTTTTGTTTGGCGCAGCACGATTGGTTGCGGTGCCCGCAAACCGACAGAACGGCAGTCCGATGAAATTTCTCGATGAAGCAAAAGTCTATATCAAGTCCGGTGATGGCGGCGCGGGTGCCGTGTCGTTCCGGCGTGAAAAATTCATCGAATTCGGCGGCCCCGATGGTGGCGATGGCGGACGCGGCGGCGACGTCTGGGTTGAGGTGGTCAACGGTCTCAACACGCTGATCGACTTCCGTTTCCAGCAGCATTTCAAGGCCTCGATCGGCCAGCACGGCATGGGCAAGACCCGCACCGGCGCCAAGGGTTCCGACGTGGTGCTGCGGGTGCCTGTTGGCACGCAGATTTTTGAGGAAGACAACGAGACGCTGATCGTCGACCTCACCAAGGAGGGCCAGCGCTTTCGCCTGGCCGCGGGCGGCAATGGCGGTTTCGGCAATGCCTATTTCAAATCGTCCACCAATCAGGCGCCGACGCACGCCAATCCGGGTCTTCCGGGTGAAGAAAAGACGGTCTGGCTTCGTTTGAAGCTGATTGCCGACGCTGGTCTCGTTGGCCTGCCTAATGCGGGCAAGTCTACATTCCTTGCAACCGTGACGCGCGCGCGGCCAAAGATTGCCAACTATCCGTTCACCACGCTGCATCCGAACCTTGGTGTCGCGACCATCGATGGCCGTGAATTCGTGCTGGCGGATATTCCCGGGTTGATTGAAGGCGCGCATGAGGGGGTCGGCATCGGTGACCGTTTCCTCGGCCATGTCGAGCGCACCCGCGTGCTTCTGCATCTCGTTTCCGCGCAGGAAGAGAAGGTCGGCAAGGCCTACAAGACCGTCAAAGCTGAACTCGATGCCTATGGTGGCGGACTGACAGACAAGCCGGAAATCGTCGCGCTGTCACAGATCGACGTGCTGGATGAAAAGGAACTGAAAAAGAAGGCCAAGGAACTGGAAAAGGCCTGCGGCCGTCCGCCGCTTCTTCTGTCCGCTGCCGCGCATATCGGCATGACGGAAGCCCTTCGCGCCCTTCGCGACATCATCGTGTCGGCAAGCAATGGCGGCGAAACCGCCCTTCCCGATCGGTCCATGCCGCATGAGAGCGAGGTCGAGGAAGAGGACGACCGCCTATGAGCCTGACGCGCAAGCCGCTGGGCAGCCACCACCAGATCGTCATCAAGATCGGATCGGCGCTTCTGGTGGACCGCAAAAGCGGCCTGAAGAAAGACTGGTTGGATGCCATCTGCGAGGACATCGCGGCGCTGAAGAAAAACGGTGCGGATGTTCAGGTGGTGTCTTCGGGCGCTATCGCTCTTGGCCGCACCGTGCTCGGCCTGCCTTCGGGCGCGTTGAAGCTGGAGGAAAGCCAGGCGGCGGCGGCTGTCGGCCAGATTGCGCTGGCGCGGGCATGGTCGGAGAGCCTGTCGCGGCATGACATTGTTGCCGGCCAGATTTTGCTGACGCTCTCCGACACCGAAGAGCGTCGCCGTTATCTCAATGCGCGCGCCACCATCAACCAGCTTCTGAAGATCGGCGCTATTCCGATCATCAATGAAAACGACACGGTTGCGACTACCGAAATTCGTTATGGCGATAATGATCGTCTGGCGGCGCGCGTGGCGACCATGACGGGTGCCGATTTGCTGGTTCTGCTGTCGGATATTGACGGCTTGTACACAGCTCCGCCGCATCTCGATCCAGACGCCAAATTCCTTGACACGATTGCGGACATCACCCCCGAAATCGAAGCCATGGCGGGCGGCGCAGCTTCCGAGCTTTCGCGCGGCGGCATGCGCACCAAGATCGATGCGGGCAAGATTGCCACCGCTGCCGGCTGTGGCATGATCATCGCGTCAGGCAAGACGCTCAACCCGCTCAAGGCAATCGAAAACGGTGCGCGCTCCTCATGGTTCGCGCCATCCGGGACTCCGGTGACGGCACGCAAGACCTGGATTGCCGGGCAGTTGCAGCCCGCTGGCGAAATCCATGTAGATGCCGGCGCGGAAAAGGCCCTTTATGCCGGTAAAAGCCTGCTTCCCGCTGGCGTGCGGCAGGTCAAGGGCAATTTCGGGCGCGGCGATGCCGTTGCCATCATCGGCGCGCAAGGCCGTGAGGTCGCGCGCGGTCTCGCGGGTTACGATGCGGAAGAGGCGCGTCTCATCATCGGCCATAAGTCCAATGAGATCGAGGCGATCCTCGGTTATGTCGGACGGGCGGCGATGATCCATCGCGACGACCTCGTCATGACCGGGGCCGCCGTGAAAGTTAAGAGTGCAGAGAAGGATGAGGTCCATGCCTGAACAGGCCGTGAAGCAGAGCCATGATATTGACGCGCTGATGATGACCATCGGCGCTCAGGCGAAAGCTGCTTCACGACCGTTGTCCATCGCCGGCGCGGACCAGAAGAACCGTGCGCTGCTTGCCATGGCCTCCGCCATTGAAGCCTCGAAAGAGGCGATCCTTGCTGCTAACCGCAAAGATCTAGCCGCGGCGGATCAGGCTGGTCTTGCGCCCTCCTTCATCGACAGGCTGACGCTCAATGATGACCGGATTGCCGGTATCGCTGAAGGCATTCGTTCCGTCGCGGCGCTGCCCGATCCGGTCGGCGAAGTCATCGCCGCATGGGACAGGCCCAATGGCCTGAAGATCGAGCGCGTGCGCACGCCGCTTGGCGTCATCGGTGTGATTTACGAAAGCCGCCCGAACGTGACGGCGGATGCCGGCGCGCTATGTCTCAAGGCGGGTAATGCCGTGATCCTGCGCGGCGGCTCGGATTCGCAACATTCATCGCGTGCTATCCATGCCTGCCTCGTGGAAGGTCTGAAGATCGCGGGTCTTCCCGAGCATGCCGTTCAACTGGTACCGGTGACCGACCGCGCCGCCGTCGGCGCGCTTCTCAGCGGCCTGAATGGCACGGTTGACGTTATCGTGCCGCGCGGCGGCAAGAGCCTCGTGGCCCGGGTACAGTCGGAGGCCCGCGTGCCGGTTTTCGCGCATCTTGAGGGGATCTGCCACATCTATGTCGATAAATCCGCTGATCTCGACATGGCGAAACGCATCGTTGTCAACGCCAAGATGCGCCGTACCGGCATTTGCGGGGCGGCCGAAACGCTGCTGGTGGATGCTGCTGCCGTTTCCACGCATTTGGAGCCGCTCGTCAAGGCTCTGATGGAAGTCGGTTGTGAAGTGCGCGGTTCGCGGGCCGTACGCGAAGTGATGGCGGGTCTCGCGCCGGCAACGGAAGAGGACTGGCGCACCGAATATCTCGATGCAATCATTTCGGTCGCCGTGGTGGATGGCATCTCCGGTGCGATCGAACATATCGGCACCTACTCTTCCAACCATACCGAGGCCGTTATCGCCGAGGATGCCGAGGTGGTGGCGCGATTCTTCAACGAACTTGATTCAGCCATTCTGCTGCACAATGCCTCGACCCAATTTGCCGATGGCGGTGAATTCGGCATGGGCGCTGAAATCGGCATCGCCACCGGCAAGATGCATGCGCGAGGCCCCGTCGGCGTCGAGCAGCTTACCTCGTTCAAATACCGTGTGCACGGCACCGGCCAGACACGGACCTGATATTTGCCGGCCGATAAGCGCCTCGACAGACGTTATCTCACCATGCCGCATGTGGAGCGCGGCATGGTTGTCGGGCTGTTCGGCGGTTCTTTTAATCCGCCGCATGCCGGTCACGCGCTTGTTGCAGAGATTGCGCTGCGCAGGCTCGGTCTCGATCAGCTGTGGTGGATGGTGACGCCAGGCAATCCGTTGAAAAGCCGCTCAGAGCTGGCCTCTCTCGAAGATCGCATCGCTGCCTGCGAAAAGCTCGTTCACGATCCTCGCATCAAGGTCACGGCTTTCGAAAAATCGCTGGGCATAAGCTATACCGCTAATACGCTCGCCAAGGTGAAGGCGAAAAATCCGCACGTGCGCTTCATCTGGATTATGGGTGCCGATAATCTCAAGAGTTTCCATCACTGGCAGAAATGGCGCACGATTGCTGAGACTTTCCCGATTGCGGTGATCGACAGGCCGGGTTCGACGCTTTCCTACCTCTCCTCCACCATGGCGCAGGCCTTCAGCCAGGCGCGGATCGATGAGGACGATGCCGGTGTTTTATGGAAAAAACCAGCGCCCGCCTGGGTTTTCATTCATGGACCGCGTTCCACGCTCAGCTCCACTGCGCTACGTAACGGCCGCAAATGACACGGCCGATCACAAATGATGTATGTGGCCGCCGTCTAAGGCTCCATATCTTGAAAAGTTAATGCTTTGATGCCACCTTCATTGTGTGACGCAGAGAATCGCGTCGCGCAGTGCCTGTTTTGTCATTCTTGGAAAGGAAAACCTCTGACAACAGTACACGCCAAGGGAAGAGCATTCGTTGCTATCCCGAAGGGCCAGGACAGTGGCGCCGATGCCGCCGGCCATGCCCTCGACACCGTCCTCGCGAGCCTCGAGGACTCCAAGGCTGAAGATATCGTCTCTCTCAACATTGCCGGAAAATCGGCGCTTGCGGACTACATGGTTGTGGTGTCCGGGCGGTCGAACAGGCATGTCTCGGCGATTTGCGAGCATCTTCTGAAAGACATGAAGGATGAAGGGTTCGGAAACGCCCGCGTCGAAGGTCTTGAGACCGGCGACTGGGTGCTCATCGATACCGGCGATATCATCGTTCATGTGTTCCGACCGGAAATCCGCGCTTTCTACAACATCGAAAAAATGTGGGCGACGCCGGACATGCCGGAAGAGACGCTGCATTGATGCGGTGAGCCTTTGAGCGAAGGCATCGTTTTTGCCGAAGATCGCCTGTGACTTCGGAGCGATGCTTCTGGCCGGAAATCAGGTCGGCCGCATAGGAATCCGCGCGCTATGCTGTTAAGAGCGTGGCCCATTGGGTTACGACACGTGCAGGTTTGCGATGCGGATTTCAATTTTTGCGGTGGGACGGCTGAAATCCGGCCCCGAAAAGGATCTTGCGACCCGTTATATCGAGCGCCTCGCCAAGACTGGCCCGGCGGTCGGGCTCGAATTTTCGCGGGTTATCGAAGTCGCGGAAAGTCGTGCATCAAACGCAGAAACCCGCAAGCGCGAAGAGGCGGCGATGCTGGAAAAGCATCTTTCCGATGGCGCAGTGCTTATCTTACTCGATGAGCGTGGCAAGGCGCTCGACAGCCCGGCCTTTGCGTCCTTTTTCGGTGATCTGCGCGACAGCGGCAAGCGCGAACTTGTTATCGCCATCGGCGGGGCCGATGGTCTCGATCCCGGCCTTTATGACAGGGCGACAGCCGTTCTCAATCTCGGCAAACTGACATGGCCGCACCAGATTGTCCGCATTCTGATTGCCGAGCAGCTTTACCGCGCCGTTACCATTCTATCCGGTCACCCCTATCACCGGGTATGACGCGGGGACGGATGCGGGTCCCGTCGCAATTTCAACATGAAGCTCGGCGACACGGCTGACATGGGATGGTCGTCGGCCGCCTTAAAGGCCTCTTGGAAGATCGCGGTAAAATCCCTAATATCGGCGCTCCCTGCTTCGGCATCAAAGAAAGTTCAGATGGACAAGAAGTCTCCAGGAAAACGGCACGCGGCCCTTGCGGGCGCGGTTCTCGCTGCTTTCGTTGTGGGGATCGGTCCGACCTATTCGCGCGATGATGCGGGCGCCATTCCCACCGAGAATGGCGATTTATCTCCAGATGAGTTGCAGTCGCTGGAGAAGCGTCGTGACCAGAACCGTCAGGATCTGGAGGAGCTGGTCGACAGTATCGGACTTTCCGAGGACAAAACAAGGAAGCTCGAGGAGAGCATTGCATCCCTCAATCAGGACAGCGCCCGTATCCGGGAAGAGTTGATTGCGTCGGCTGCGAGACGCAAGGCGCTGGAAACCAAGATCAGCGATGGTGAGGATCGCCTGGCCAAGCTTTCGGTGCGCGAGGACGGCGTCAAGGCGTCTCTACGGGAGAGGCGCGGTGTACTGGCTGAGGTTCTGGCCGCGTTGCAGCGCATGGGCAGAAATCCGCCGCCCGCCCTGCTCGTTTCGCCGGAGGATGCACTTGCTTCCGTTCGCAGCGCCATTCTTCTTGGCGCCGTTGTGCCCGGCATTCGCGGTGAAACGGACAAGCTGGTCGCCGCTCTCAAAGAATTGACCGATCTCAGACAGGCAATCGCTCGCGAAAAGGACGATCTTACGGGTATGATGACGGCAAGTCTTGAAGAGGAAAAACGCCTCGACCTGCTGATTGCCGAAAACGACCGCAAGAATTCCCAGACGGCGGCGGAGCTGGAGGCGGAGCGCAAGCGGTCCGAAGAACTTGCGAGCAAGGCGACGAGTCTCGAAGGGCTGGTCAGTTCGCTTGAAGGCGAAATTACCTCGGTACGGGAGGCGATGGAAAAGGCGCGTGCGGAAGAGCAGCGTCTGGCCCGTCTTTCGGAGGCGGAACGCGAAAAGCAGCGCGCCGCGGCCGAGGCTGGAATGCCCGATAAAAACCGTATTGCGCCCGCATATCCCTTCGCGAATTTGAAGGGAAAGCTGGAGTTTCCGGTGGCGGGCGAAGTGCTGCGGCGCTTCGGCGATGCGGATGGTACGGGCCATTTTTCCAAGGGAGTTGTCGTCGCGAGCGGCCCGGAGGCCATCGTGACGGCGCCTGCGGACGGTTTCGTGGTATTTGCCGGCGATTTTCGCAGCTACGGTCGCATGGTCATCCTCAATACCGGCGATGGGTATCACGTGGTCATGACGGGCATGGATAATGTAAGAACCCGGCAGGGCATGTTCGTGTTCTCCGGAGAGCCGATCGCCTCCATGGGGGCAAAAAGAGTAGCGAGTGCAGCAGCATTGGCGCTGGAAACCGACAGGCCAACGCTCTACATTGAGTTCAGGAAAGATGGTGTACCGGTTGATTCCCAACCGTGGTGGACCGCAAAAAATACCGGAAGGGCGCACAATGATTCGTAAGGTTTCGCTTCTCCTTATCGGTGGGCTTATGGGCGCCACGGCGATGAGCGTGATTTATTCGGCGAGCATGCCGGCACAGGCGGCCGGGCCTTCGACCTATAAGGAGCTGTCGATCTTTGGCGACGTGTTCGAACGCGTGCGTGCGCAATATGTGACGCCGCCGGATGACGAGAAGCTGGTGGAAAATGCCATTAACGGCATGCTCAGCTCGCTCGACCCGCATTCAAGCTTCATGAATGCGAAGGACGCCAACGACATGCGCACCCAGACCAAGGGTGAGTTCGGCGGCCTCGGCATTGAAGTGACGATGGAAAACGAACTGGTCAAAGTCATCTCTCCGATGGATGATACGCCAGCATCCCGCGCGGGCATTCTTGCCGGCGACTTCATCTCCGAAATCGATGGTACGCCGGTTCGCGGACTGAAGCTGGAGCAGGCGGTCGAAAAGATGCGCGGCGCAGTCAAGACGCCCATCAAGCTGACCGTCATCCGCCAGGGCGCCGACAAGCCGCTTGAAATTACCGTTGTGCGCGACGTGATTGCCGTTCGCGCGGTCAAGTCGCGTGTCGAGGGCGACAATGTCGGTTATTTGCGCGTCATCTCCTTTACCGAGAAGACCTACGACGATCTCGAAAAGGCGATCAAGAAGATCAAGGCGGATGTTCCTGCCGACAAGCTGAAGGGTTACGTGCTCGACCTGCGCCTCAACCCGGGCGGTCTGCTCGATCAGGCGATCAATGTCTCCGACGCCTTCCTTGAGCGTGGTGAGGTCGTTTCAACCCGTGGCCGTAACCCCGACGAGACCCGCCGCTTCAACGCAACGGCCGGCGATCTGACCGACGGCAAGCCGGTGATCGTGCTCGTCAACGGCGGTTCGGCTTCGGCGTCTGAGATCGTTGCCGGCGCTCTGCAAGATTTGCGTCGCGCGACCGTTGTCGGCACGCGCTCCTTCGGCAAGGGTTCGGTTCAGACGATCATTCCGCTCGGCGAGGCCGGTGCGCTGCGTCTGACCACCGCGCTCTATTACACGCCGTCTGGCAAATCGATCCAGGGAACAGGTATCGAGCCCGATATCAAGGTAGAGCAGCCTTTGCCGCCGGAATTGCAGGGTCGCGTCACGGCAGAGGGCGAATCCAGTCTCTCCGGGCACATCAAGGGTCAGAGCGAAACGGACGAAGGTTCGGGTTCTTCGGCCTATGTTCCGCCGGAGGCCAAGGACGACATCCAGCTTAACTATGCGCTTGACCTGTTGCGTGGCGTCAAGACGGATCCGTCTTTCCCGCCCAACCCGGAAAAGGCTGTAGTCAACAAGCAATAAGAGCGTTGTGCCGGCTTCCGGCACTCCATCTCGATTGACAAACCCTCTGGACGGATCGTTCATTGCCTTCGGACCTGCGAAAACCGCTTCTGGGTCGTCAGAAAAAAAGCGCCGGTATCAACCGGCGCTTTTCCGTCATTATGGTTCTGGCGGCGCTTGCGGTTCTTTCCATCGGCGGACTGTCCGTCTACACGGCGCTCTCGCCCGGCAATCTGCAGAGGACGGCGACCGGGCCGGACCTTGAACTGCAGCCTGCGCAAAACAAAGCTGAACCATCCGTACCGGCCGAGGAGGCCGAAACGGCTGGTCTGCAACCGGAAAGTGGCCGATCTGGCGCGAACATCAATCGTGCGACCATGCCCGATGGTAACATTGTTTCAGTCTATTCTCCGCGGCCCCGTGATAATGACGGGCCTGTGTTGATGAGCGGCCAGACCTATGGCCAGGACCCACGCATGGCCACGCGGCCCAACGAGGAATTGCTTGAGGATACGGCCTATGGCAGGTTGCCAGTGGTGGGCGCCGACGGATTGCGGCCGATGGAGCAATATGCGCGGCCCTGGTCGGGAGCGCGGGGCACGCGGGTGGCGATCGTGGTCGGTGGTCTCGGCCTCAGCCAGACAGGCTCGCAAAAGGCGATACGGGAACTGCCGCCGGAGGTGACGCTTGGCTTTGCCGCCAGCGGCAACAGCCTGCAACGCTGGATGCAGGAAGCACGCCGTGAGGGGCACGAAATTCTTCTCCAGATACCGCTGGAGCCCTTTGGTTATCCCGGCACCAATCCCGGCCCGGATACATTGATTGCCGCCGATCCCGCCAAGGTAAACCTCGACCGGCTGCATCGATCCATGGCCAAAATCACCAATTATACCGGCATCATGAATTATCTCGGCGGGCGCTTTCTCGCCGAGCAGGCGGCGCTGGAGCCGGTGATGCGTGATATCGGCAAACGTGGTCTGCTATTTCTGGACGATGGTTCGTCAGCGCAGTCCCTGAGTGGCGGGATTGCAAAGGCCATCTCTGCCCCCCAGGGTTTTGCCGATATTCTGCTCGACGGCGAAGTGACCGAAGCTTCCATCTTGCGGAAGTTGGACGAATTGGAGCGGGTCGCGCGCCGCAATGGTCAGGCGATCGGGGTGGCTTCTGCTTTTGATGAAAGCATTGCGGCGATCTCGCGGTGGTCCCGGGAAGCGGCGGGCCGCGGTATCGAGATCGTCGGCGTTTCCGCCCTTGTTTCGGAGCCGGCGGGGCAGTAAACCTTGCCTGCGGCCATTCCGCGCCCTTGTGGCGCTCAGACAATGCGGGAAACCCATGACAATCAAAGCAGAAGATTTGCCCTATCGTCCCTGTGCGGGGATGATGGTTCTGAACGCCGAAGGCCTGGTGTGGGCCGGCCGGCGCATCAAGGAAGGCAATTCCGAATATGATGGCTCGCCGCATTTGTGGCAGATGCCACAGGGGGGGATTGATGAGGGCGAGCGGCCTCTGGCCGCGGCCATTCGCGAGCTTCACGAAGAGACGGGAATGAAAACGGTGCGGCTGCTGGCGGAAGCGAGCGACTGGATCCACTACGATCTTCCGCCGGAACTGATCGGCATCGGATTGAGGGGTAAATATCGCGGCCAGGCACAGCGCTGGTTCGCATTCCGGTTCGAAGGCGACGAAAGCGAAATCCAGATCGATCCGCCACCGACGGGGCACGCAGCCGAATTCGATGCCTGGGACTGGAAGCCGATGGAGAGCCTGCCTGAACTCATCGTTCCGTTCAAGCGCGGCGTCTACGAGAAAGTGGTTGCCGAATTCCGGCACCTTTCCGATAAATAAAAAAGGCGGCCGCCGGCCGCCTTTTCCGTATTTTAGTGGTCTTCCGCTTCGTTGGCGGAATCCGCATTGAGCTGGCCGTATTTTTCTTCGCCGATCTTGCCGAGCAGTTCGAGCTGGGTCTCGAGGAAGTCGATATGACCCTCCTCGTCGATCAGCAGCGTTTCGAACAGCTTCATCGAAACGTAGTCGCCGGCCTCATGACAGATATCGCGGGATTTCTTATAAGACGCCCGTGCATCATATTCACCAGCAAGGTCGGCTTCGAGCACTTCCTTGACATTCTGTCCGATACGCAGGGGAGCAACGGTCTGGAGGTTGGGATGGCCCTCCAGGAAGATGATCCGGTCGATAAGCTTGTCTGCGTGCTGCATCTCTTCGATGGATTCCGCACGCTCCTTTTTGGCAAGCTTGGTGTAACCCCAGTCATTCAGAAGCCGGTAATGAAGCCAATACTGGTTTACTGCACCGAGTTCGAGAAAAAGGGCTTCGTTAAGCCGCTCGATGACTCTTTTGTCGCCTTTCAATGTCCGCTCTCCTGTTCTCTTCGTGGAATCGCTTCAGGCGGGACATAAAATCAAAAACATCAGCCTCAGTCGAGTGCCGACGAGCGTGATATTCTTCCGTGGTTTTGATAATCAGGTCGACAACGGTCGGAAAGCAGCCACAGCAGCGACCGCGCTTTTCCATGGCATGATACACTTTTGCGGGAACGATAAGCTGCCAACAGTCCTCATCGAGGAGCTCGTTGATAACGTCCTTGATCTCATGATCGGTGATGTAATTGCAGCTGCAAACCAGCATGATGGACTGCCTGTATGACGCAACACGTTGTTTTCGTTCTTAAACCAAAACAGGACAGCGAATGTCAAGAAAAACCTCTTTTCAAATTCATAACGATTTTCTAGACTCGTTCTAAACTATACGAAAAATGTCGTATTTTCATTGGTTTAGCTGTCTCTTTTTTACGTCCTGTCTCGCTCAAGTTTTCGTGCGCGCCAAAATGTGCTGTCACGACATCACGAGAAGTTTACTGATCTGAACCGGCCGGAGCAGCAGGCATGTAAATGTCAGGCGAAATATTGACCGCCATTCGCCGTCATTGTGGAACCGGTGATAAAGCCAGCCTCGTCCGAGACGAGAAACAGGACGCAACGCGCGATCTCCTCCGGTTCCCCAAGCCGTCCAATGGGGATTTGTGGCACGATCCGCTCGGCCAGAACCTTCTCCGGGATCGCTCTCACCATTTCCGTGCCGATATAGCCGGGGCAGATGGCGTTGACGGTGATATTGCGGCTTGCGCCCTCCTGCGCGAGCGCCTTGGTGAAGCCGATATCGCCGGCTTTCGACGCGGAGTAATTGACCTGGCCCGCCTGACCCTTCTGTCCATTGATGGAGGAAATATTGACGATGCGGCCGAAACCGCGCTCCCGCATGCCCGGCCAGACGGGGTGGGTCATGTTGAAGACGCCGGTGAGGTTCGTGTCGATGACGTCACGCCACTGCTGCGGTGTCATCTTGTGAAACATGGCGTCACGGGTGATGCCGGCATTGTTGACGAGGATTTCGACCGGCCCGAGGGTTTCCTCCACCTTCGCGATACCGTTGACGCACGCGTCGTAGTCGCGCACGTCCCACTGGAACGCAGGAATGCCTGTCTCCGTCTGGAATGTCTCGGCCCGGTCCGTCGTGAAGGCATAGTTGACGGCCACCCGATAGCCTGCTGCCTGCAGGGCGCGGGCGATGGCGGCACCTATACCGCTCGTCCCGCCGGAAATCAAAGCAACCCGGCTCATCTAGGCCTCCATGACCTGTCATTGAAGCGCCTGCAGTTGTGCAGGTGCTTGTTCGTCGTGCTCAACCGCCACAGAAATGCGGCCAATGGGAGGCCGCTTCTATCCTATTGTCCGCTGAACCGGAATTGCTTTTTGGCAAGTGCGGGCGGCCCGCGCGTCAGAGCGCCTCGATGCACATGGCTACACCCATGCCGCCGCCGATGCAGAGTGTCGCAAGACCCTTGGATACGTTACGGCGGCGCATCTCGTAAATCAGGGTGTTCAGGACGCGGGCGCCCGAAGCGCCGATCGGATGGCCGATGGCAATCGCTCCGCCGTTGACGTTGACGATATCAGGATCAAGGCCAAGCTCGCGCACGACGGCACAGGACTGGGCTGCAAACGCTTCGTTGGCTTCGACGAGGCCGATATCGCCTATCGACCAGCCGGCCTTGGCCAAGGCCTTGCGGGAGGCGGGAATGGGGCCGGTGCCCATGATCTGCGGATCGACGCCCGCCGTCGCCCAGGAGGCAATACGGGCCAGTGGCTTGATGCCGCGCTTTTCTGCTTCCTGTTCCGACATCAAAAGCGTGGCGGCTGCGCCGTCGTTCAGACCTGAGGCGTTCCCCGCCGTCACGGTGCCGTCCTTGTCGAAGGCAGGGCGCAACTTGGCCATTGTTTCCAGCGAGGCGCCGGCGCGGATATGTTCATCGGCGTCGATGACGATATCGGCCTTGCGGCCCTTCACGGTGAAAGCGACGATTTCGTCCACGAAACGTCCGGCAGCCTGTGCGGCTTCAGCCTTGTTTTGCGATGAGACCGCAAACTGGTCCTGCTCATCCCGGGAGAGTTGCCACTGGCGGGCTATGTTTTCAGCGGTGATGCCCATGTGATAGCCGTAAAAGGCGTCGGTCAGGCCGTCCTTCAGCATGGTGTCGATCATCTTGAAGTCGCCCATTTTCACGCCGCCACGCAAATGGGCGCAGTGAGGTGCCATGGACATGGATTCCTGACCGCCGGCAATGACGATGTCCGCATCACCCGTCAAGATTTGCTGCATGCCGAGGGCCACGGCGCGCAGTCCCGAGCCGCAGAGCTGGTTGAGGCCGAAAGCGGTCGCTTCCTGCGGAATGCCTGCCTTCATTGCCGCTTGCCGCGCCGGGTTCTGCCCTTCGCCCGCGGTGAGCACCTGACCGAGAATGACTTCATCAATTTCGTTCGCCGCAACGCCGGCACGTTCAAGCACGGCACTGATAACGGTCGCGCCGAGTTCGTGGGCTGGCGTATTGGCAAAGTGGCCATTGAAAGAACCGACGGCGGTGCGCGCAGCGCTGGCAATCACGATTGAAGGCAGGGTCATTTGTTTTCTCCTCACTTGCGGGCGGAGACTGGCAAAGCTTTCAATCCAAGTCAAATGACGAAAGTTGCTTTAAAAGATATTGCTAAATCACGTTGGAATCTTGCTAAAAATTGCTGCGCAAAAAACAAACTGCTGCGATGCACAAAACATTTGTCAGACAGCGCATTTTGCGCATACACTTTGCGCCGGGAAGAGCAATAACACCAAAAAACAAAAAAATACCATCATCGCGAGGAGGCGGGCATGGCGAAACACGACGGCGAAACGATCATTAAAAAATACGCCAATCGGCGGCTCTACAATACCGGCACCAGCACCTATGTAACGCTTGATGATCTGGCGCAGATGGTCAAGCGTGGTGAAGACTTCAAGGTTCAGGACGCGAAGTCATCCGAAGACATCACGCACGCCGTGCTGACGCAGATCATCGTCGAACAGGAGGCCAAAACCGGCAATACGCTGTTGCCGACGGCGTTTCTGCGTCAATTGATCTCCTATTATGGCGACCAGATGCAGATGGTCGTGCCGACATTTCTCGAACATTCCATGAAGACCTTTTCCGACCAGCAGAGCCAGATGCAGGAGCATATGGCCAAGGCTTTCGGTGACGGCTCGCTTGCCCGCAATTTTCAGGCGCCATTGCAGATGATGGAAGAGCAGATCCGCCGAAATACGGAACTGTTCCGCCAGGCAATGCAGGGTTTCACGCCTTTTGCAATGCCACAGGCGCCGAAAGAGGCCCGCAAGCCGAATGCATCCGAAATCGATGAGCTGAAGGCGCAGCTGCGCGCATTGCAGCAAAAGCTCGACCAGCTCTGACGATATCCTCTGCGCGCCGATGCCGGATTGACCAGACCGCATCGGCTGCTGCCTCGCGCTTTCAGCTTTCCGTTCTTTCCGGCACGCGCAGCAAAAGCAGAAACCCGGACCCCAGAAACAGGATGAGCGAGGCCATGCCAATGTGAGCAGAGCCGCTCATATAGGTTGCCATGGAAAACGACAGCGTCGCCATGAAGCTGGTCGCGCGTCCGGAGAGCGCGTAAATTCCGAAGTAGCGGCCTGCCTCCGCCACGGTGATATTGCGAGCCAGATAAGAGCGGGATGACGCCTGAACCGGGCCGAAGGCAAGGCCGATCAGTACTCCATACAACAGATAGGCTTTTTCGGCGCCGGTCGCGAAAATACTGCCATCGTCCGCCGTCGACAAGTGTATCAGGCCGAACAGGGCGGAGTCCTTTTCGGTGGAGACGATGCCGAGCGTGGCTGCGAGCAGAAGCACGAGGCTGATGAGGATGGTGACGCGCGATCCAAGTCTCTGGTCAACTCGCCCGGCGGCAAAGCACCCCGCGATGGCGACGACGTTGAGCAGAATTCCAAAGAGGCCGATTTCCATCGTCGCCCAGCCGAACATGCCGGCGGCGAAGGCGCCGCCGAGAATGAGAACGCCGTTGACGCCATCCTGATAAAGCATGCGTGCGATCAGAAACCGCGACAGCATCGGGCGGTGGCGCAATTCGCGCAACGTAATCTTCAATTCCCCCAATCCCGAGCGGATTGCCGCTGCAAAGGGCAGACCTTTTTCAGCATCGGGGGTCAGCAGAAACATCGGCAGGATGAAGATGAGATACCAGAGCGCAGCGAGCGGACCGGTTATTCTCGCATCCTCACCGGTTGCGGGATCGAGGCCGAACAGAGGCTTGATGCCGGCGATGGTTACACCGGTTTGTGGATTGGCCGCCATCAGCGTCACCACGGCGATCAGCACCACCATACCGCCGAGATAACCGAGCCCCCAAGCGAGATTGGAAATGCGCCCGACATTTTGCGGGTTGGTGAGCCGCGGCATCATGGAATCGTTGAAGACGATCGAGAACTCCGCCGCGATGGAAGCGAGGATCATGCAGACGATTGGCAGGATGAGCGGCGAACCGGGTGCGGCAAGCCAAAGGAAAGAGAGGCTGACGATCTTGATGGCGGCAAAAAAGGCGATCCACGGCTTGCGTGCGCCGGACTGGTCGGCAATGGAGCCGAGGATAGGGGAGAAGAGGGCGATGATGATCGACGATACCGTCGCCACATTGCTCCACGTCGCCTGGGCCGCAATGGGATCGTCGGTGAGGCGGGCGACGAAATAGGGCCCGAAAACGAAGGTCGTGACAACCGTGAAAAACGGTTGCGCCGCCCAGTCGAACATCACCCAGCCCCAGATGCCGCGTTTGGTAACGACTGCTTGCGCATTTGGGGCAGGGCTAGTCATTCATCGTCCTATCGGAAATTGGGACATAAACGGCGCGATGCCGGTGCATCGTCTTGTCTGGCGCCATCCGGGTGGTGACCCGGATGGCGTTTTTAAAGGCGGCCAATCAGCGTGCCTGAACGATATCGCCAAGCAGGCCCGCGGCCACGGTGAGCCGCGCGAGGTTTGTATCGCCGCTCTCGCTGAGCGCGCCGAGTTCGGAGACGATACGATTGACCCGCACGCGATCCGCCGCATACCAGGCCTGAACCGGATCCTTTTCCCTGGCATATTCTGTCAGGGCGGAGATAACGATCCGGCGTCTCGATGAGGAAATCTGGTCCTGGCTGCGCAGGAGAGCCAGGCTCTCGTAGTGATCCGCCGGTGTGATGCGCTGGCTGGCATCCAGCAGGCGCGCGACACGGAAGGTCGAGGAGACGGTGGCGTAGCTTTCAGCGGCGCGCGCGAGCGTTGTGCCCGCACTCTCGGCGATGCGCATGATTTCAGGCACATAGACGAGCAGCGAGAGCGTATCGAGTTCCTCCAGAAGAGCGGAAGGAACCCCGTCGATTTCCGTGATGCCGAGTTCGCGGCGATATTTCGCCGCTGCCGGTGACAGCGTCTTGATCGCGGTTTTCAGGCGCTCGATTTCCGTCGCCATGTCGCCCGGGGTCGCACCCGCGCTCCCGGTTTGCAGATAGAGCCTGCTCGCATCCGTGAAGATACGCGTGATCGTGGCATAAAGCCCATTCTGAACTTCGCCCCCGATCTGGCCGTCAAGCGCATCGACCTCGCTCCACAGTCGTTTGAGACCGAAGCCATCTTCAACGATTACCGCTGCCTTGACGACATCGGCCGCAAGCAGACCACTTGCATCGGCAAGTTTCTGCACGAAGCCGGGGCCGCCGCGATTGACCACGGCATTGGCAAGTGCGGTCGCGACGATTTCGCGATGCAGGCGATGCGATTTGATATCGTCGGCATAGTTCTTCTGCATCTTGGCCGGAAAATAATCGACCAGCAAATGCTGGAGATAGGGTTCGTCGGGAAGCGTGCTTGCCACCAGTGCATCAAACAAAGTGAGCTTGGCATAGGACAGGAGCACGCCGATCTCTGGCCGGGTCAGCGGTTTGCCGGTGGCGTATCTCTCGCTGAACTCGGCATTGTTGGGCAGGGTTTCGACCTTGCGGTTCAACTGCCCGGTTGCCTCCAGTGCGCTCATCAGGCGGCCGAGTTCTTCCCGGTTTGAAAGGCCCAGCCGCTCGGTCAGCGAGATCGCAAGCGATTGCAGGTAGTTGTTGCGCAATACCAGCTGCGCCACCTCAGGCGTCATGGAGGCGAGAAGCTGGTTACGCTTCGGCATCGTCAGGCGACCGCTATTGACGGCGGAGGCGAGTGCGATCTTGATATTGACCTCGACGTCGGAGGAGTTCACGCCTGCCGAGTTGTCGATGGCGTCGGAATTGCAGCGCCCGCCCGAAAGCGCATAGGCGATGCGCCCCTTCTGGGTGATACCGAGATTGGCGCCTTCGCCGATGACCTTGGCGCGCACCTCCGTGGCGTTGACGCGGATGGGGTCGTTTGCCCTGTCGCCCACCTCGGCATTGGTTTCCACCGCCGCCTTGATGTAGGTGCCGATGCCGCCGAACCAGAGGAGATCGGCCGGGGCCTTCAGGATGGCGGTCATGATTTCGAACGGTGTGGCGACTGACTTGTCGATGCCGATGGCCGCCACAGCTTCCGGAGTCAGCGTCACCGATTTTTCTGAGCGCGAAATGATCATCGCACCGGCAGAGAGAGCCGAACGGTCATAATCCTGCCAGCTGGAACGCGGCAATTCGAACAGCCGCCTGCGCTCGGCGAAGGATTTGTCGGTATCGGGATCCGGATCAATGAAGATATCGCGGTGGTCGAAGGCGGCGATAAGCCTGATTTTCTCCGACAGCAGCATGCCGTTACCGAAGACGTCGCCGGACATATCGCCCACACCCGCCACCGTGAAGGGTGTGGTCTGGATGTCGGTGTTCATCTCCCGGAAATGGCGCTTGACCGTCTCCCATGCGCCACGCGCGGTGATGCCCATCTTCTTGTGGTCGTAACCGGCCGAACCGCCCGATGCAAAGGCATCGTCCAGCCAGAAGCCGGCTTCATGGGCAAGGCCGTTTGCCGTATCGGAGAAGGTGGCCGTTCCCTTGTCGGCGGCGACGACGAAATAGGGGTCGTCACCATCGAGCCGCAATGTGTCAGCCGGCGGCACGATGGCGTCGTCGACAATATTATCGGTGATGGACAGCAGTGTGCGGATATAGGTCTTATAGGCCTCGCGGCCGGCATTAAAGACCTCGTCGCGGGAGCCGCCGGCGGGCAGGTTCTTGGGGAAGAAACCGCCCTTGGCGCCGACGGGCACGATGACCGCGTTCTTCACCTGCTGCGCCTTGACAAGACCGAGCACCTCCGTGCGGTAATCCTGGCCGCGATCCGACCAGCGCAGACCACCGCGTGCAACCTTACCGAAGCGCAGATGCACGCCTTCGACCTCGGTTCCGTAAACGAAGATTTCGCGGAAGGGGCGCGGATCGGGCAGGCCGTCCAGATGTTTGGGATCGAATTTGAATGCCAGAATGTCACGCGGCGTGCCGTCGGCATTTTTCTGGAAGTAATTGGTGCGCAGGGTTGCATCGATGGCGTTGACGTAACGCCGGAGGGTGCGGTCCTCATCGAGATTGGGAACGCCGCTCAGGGCTGCTTCGATTGCCTTATGAATTTCCGCGAGTTTCTTCAGCCGCTTCTTCTCTTCGATGGATGGATCGAAGCCGGCCTTGAACAGCGCGAAAATATTCCTGGAGATGTCAGGATATTTATAGAGCGTTTCGGAGATATGTTCCTGCGAATAGACGATTCCGGTCTGGCGCAGGTACCGCGCGTAGGCGCGCAGCACCGAGACTTCGCGCACCGTGAGACCGCAGGCAAGGATCAGGCGGTTGAAGTTGTCATTGTCCACCTTTCCTGAAAAAGCAGCAAGGAAAGCTTCTTCGAGTTTCTGTCCGTAATGCGGCAGGTCGAGTGTCGTGCTGGCCGCGACCGACAGTTCCATGTCGTGCAGCACGATGTCGTGCTTTTCGCCATCCGCCACGACGCCGATATCGAAAGTGCGCTCGCTGATGACGTTAAAACCAAGATTTTCGAGCAGCGGAACACGTCGTGAAAGCGGAAGATGGCCTTCGCGGTGGAAAATCTTCAGGGATAGCGTTCCCGCCGGCTGGCCTTCCTGCTGATAGAATTCAATGCGGACCGGGTCGCCTTTCACAGCGGCCAGAATATCAGGCATGTCGCCGATCGCCTCTTCGGGCGTGAAAGCTTCCTGATAGGCCTGATCCACTTCCAGCACCGGTGCGCCCGGTTCGGACAAGGAGACGAAGTGATCTATCCAGCGTGCCGCAATATCGCTGACGGCATCTTCGAGCTTGTCCTGGGCGATGCGGGGCGTCTTGCCTTCCGTGCGGCCGACAATGAAATGGACGCGAGCAACGGCGCCTTCGGGGAAGGCGGGATAATAGGCCGATATATGCCCGTCATAGACCCTGCTCAGATAATCGCCGATCTTCTCGCGCACATAGGAATTATACTCCTCGCGCGGAACGAAGATGATGGCCGAAACGAAGCGGTCGAAACGGTCTATACGTGCGAGCACGCGCACACGCGGACGGTCGCTGAGCTCCATGATCTGCTCGATGAAGCGGATCAGAAGGTCGGTTTCGATCTGGAAAAGATCGTCACGCGGATAGGCTTCCAGCGTGTTCTGCAGGATGCGGCCCGAATGGCTGTTTGGATCGAAGCCGAAATGCCGCTCGACTTCCGCGACCTTGGCGCGCAGCAAGGGAATTTGCTTGACCGAACGCGTATAGGCGGTGGCGGTGAAAAGGCCGACGATGCGCAGCTCACCAACGACATTGCCGTCCTCGTCGAAGCGCTTGATACCGATATAGTCCATATAGGCGCGACGATGCACGATGGACTTCACATTAGCCTTGGTAACGATGAGGAAATCCGGGCCATCGAGGAAGGCAAGGATTTCCGGTGTCGTCGTCACGGCATTCTTGCCGAGGCGCAGCACACGGACATCCGGGTCGCTGAGGCTGCCGAGGCCGACGCCGTCACCGCGCTCGATCTTCGCGTTCTTCCCCTTGCCCGAATAGGTGTAGTCACGCATGCCCAGGAAGGTGAAATTGTCGTTGCGAAGCCAGTTGAGGAATTCGACCGCCTCCGTCCGTTCGGCCTTGCGCCGCGACGAGCCGCGTTTCGACAGTTCATCCAACGCCTCGTCTAGCTTCGCCAGCATGGGCCGCCAGTCGCGATAGGCCGATTCCACCTGCTTCAGCACGAAGCGAAGCCGCTCCTCCAGAGCCGAGGCTCCCTGCTGCGAAAGCGGTGCGATGTGCAGCTGGATAAGACTTATATTGCCGGCCGGATCATCATCGGGCTCGGCAAGGCGGTAACCACCCTTCGCATCATCGTCTCGGACGAGGATCGGGTGCACGGCAAGATAAAGACCGCGATAACTGCTGGTGACTTCGCCCATAACAGAATCGTAGAGGAAGGGCATGTTGCGGCCGATAATGGTCAGAACCGTTACCGGCACGTCCCGCGGGGAAACACCCTCGACTTGGGAAATGCTGATATGAGGGGTGTCCCCGGTCCATCGCGAAAGCGCCTGGAAACTGTGGGCGGCACTCGCCGCCAGCATCTCGGCGGAATAATATTCTATATCGTCGACACTTGCCCTTCCATAAAGAATACCAGGATCAAGAAATTCGACATTTTCGGCAATTGCCTGCTGGCGCGCTTTTTCGATCTGTTTTTCGCGTTTTGGATTGTTTCTGTAGCCCATTTGACGTGGATTCCTCCAAAAATCACACTTTAATATAAAAAAGCATCGCCAATTTGCGGATTTTGCCTTTTCAGTCGAATCGGATATTGGCGTGGAATTACGAAGAGTTTAAGAGGCTATCGTGTTTCTTCAGGCGGTAAGTGAAATTTTTTTGCTTCTTTTCTCGCGAGGCTCAGTTTAGAAGCATACGACAGTATTTTTGCGGCTAATTTTTAAGCGGTTCTTGAGCCGCAATGTGATGTTGCGGCCACGGTTGAAGCAAATTATTGATTTGCGCCTATTTTTGTGGTACACCAACAACACTGATCCACAGCGCGGCATTTGTGTGCCCAAAAACACCACGAAAGCAACACCTCTTTTGCACGCGGTTTCCGTGACATATCGAGCGTTTACGTTATCGAACCCCGCGAGGCGGGAAGGTGTATTTTTGCGTGCACGGCTGGACCAGTGCGGAATCACCTGACGGTTCCCCCGTCTCATCAGGGCCTGACCGACCCAACCCCGGCATCCCCGGGTATGTAACAGGGAGTTTTTAGAACGAATGACGACCCAGCAGAAGAAATCTCCAGCACATCACGGCTTTAAAACCGGTGAAGCGATTGTGTATCCCGCTCATGGTGTCGGTACCATTTCTGCCATCGAGGAACAAGAAGTCGCCGGCATGAAGCTTGAGCTTTTTGTCATTGATTTCGAAAAAGACAAGATGCGTCTTAAAGTTCCCGTCGCCAAAGCCGTCAGCATCGGCATGCGCAAGCTTTCCGAAGGCGATTTTGTCGAGCGGGCGCTGAAAGTGGTGCAGGGCAAGGCACGTGTGAAGCGTACCATGTGGTCGCGCCGTGCGCAGGAATATGATGCGAAGATCAACTCCGGCGATCTCATCGCGATCGCGGAAGTCGTTCGCGATCTTTACCGCGCGGAAAACCAGCCTGAGCAGTCCTATTCCGAGCGCCAGCTTTACGAAGCCGCTCTCGACCGCATGGCGCGCGAAATCGCCGCTGTCAACAAGATGTCCGAAACCGAGGCTGTTCGCCTGGTGGAAGTCAACCTTGCCAAGGGCCCCAAGCGCGGCAAGGCTGTCGAGGAAGACGATTCTCAGGACGAAGCCGCGTAATCGCCGGTTTCTTCCTTCTAAAAAACCCGCCTTTATGGCGGGTTTTTTGTTGTCCAAGTGCCGGCTTAATTCACAAGATGCGGATTTTCGTGCCTTTGCGCAGATGCGGCAGGACGCGCCGCATGTCGCGGGGATGCAGTGCTACGCAACCTGCTGTCGGTTCATATCCCGGCCTAATCATATGCATGAAGATTGCCGAGCCGCGGTTGCGGCTTCTTGAGGTGACGTTCCAGTCCAGCACGAGACAGACATCGTAAAGGCCATCTGTGCGCATCATGTCCTCGTGGCTCGGCGCGAAAGGTGCCTTGACCAGCCTATTGTAATTGGGGTTGCCGGGCTCATCACACCACAGCATCGATTTCCGCGTACGTTGCATCGGCAGGGCAGTCGTGATGGCGGACATGCGGTCGCCGCGATAAAAGCCATGCAGCAGGCGGGTCAAGGAAATCGGCGACTTTCCGTCACCTTCCCGTTTTCGTGCGGTCCGGCCATTGCGCCCGATGGCAGCCGGAAATGTGAGATGGCCGAGCTGAACGATGGCCCGGTTGATTTTCAAAGGAGCTGGCCGAACCATGAGCGTTGATGCGCGTTTACGTTGTTCTACGGGACGTTTGCTCATGTTTTTCACGAGATTTTGCTTTGCAGGTTATTTAACGTGAAGTCATAGCACTTCATCATGTGATGGCAATGGGTTGACCTTTTACCGGCAAACCGCTGAATTGGCTGACGATTAAAGTAAGAAAGGCTGAGAATCCGAATGACGGCTCGCACTATCCTTCTCGTGGACGATGACGACGATCTTCGGGAGACGCTGACCGAGCAATTGTCTCCCTATGAGGAATTCTCGCTGTTGAGCGGCGCAAACGCCGCACAGGCGATGCAGACCGCCAAAACTTCGCAGGTCGATCTACTCATCATGGATGTCGGCCTTCCCGACATGGATGGCCGCGAAGCCGTGAAGCTTTTGCGCAAGGGCGGCTTCAAGGCGCCCATCATCATGCTCACGGGTCACGATACGGATTCGGACACGATCCTCGGCCTTGAGGCTGGCGCCAATGACTATGTGACAAAGCCTTTCCGCTTCGCCGTGCTTCTGGCGCGCATCCGGGCCCAGTTGCGTCAATATGAACAGAGCGAGGATGCGGTCTTCACCGTTGGTCCTTATCAGTTCAAGCCCAGCCAGAAGCTCCTGACGACCGAAGACGGCAAGAAAATCCGGCTGACGGAAAAAGAGGCCGCGATCATTCGTTATCTCTACCGGGCAGGCAGCACGGTCGTGACGCGTGACGTCCTGCTGGAAGAGGTCTGGGGTTACAATTCCGGGGTCACGACACACACGCTCGAAACGCACGTTTATCGCCTGCGTCAGAAGATAGAGCGGGATCCTTCCAATGCGGAGATTCTCGTAACCGAGAACGGTGGTTACAAGATCGTCCCCTGACAGGCCCCCCCCGGGGGGAGTCGCCCCGAGTTGTTGAGCATTGCTCTAGCACCTTGTGTTTTGAAGGCCGATATTGGAAAACCGCTATAGCAATGCAGGCGGTTTTCCGGAGTAACAATCGACATGGCCTTGACCGACGATATCATGCTGCTGGGACAAGTGCCGTTGTTTGCGGGCTTCAGTGATGATCAGCTGCGGCTCATCGCCTTCGGCGCAGAACGCCGGCGTGTGGCGGCGGGGCAGACCTTGTTTCGCGAACACTCCCCCGCCGAATGCGCCTTTGCCGTGACGTCGGGTCATTTCGAGCTTTTTTCAGCCGGACGGGACGGCAAGCCCGTGCTGCAGGCTACGCCCGGAAACGGCGCCCTGCTTTCGGAACTTGCGCTTTTTACCCTTTGCGAAAGAAAATTTACTGCCGTGGCTGCGGAGGATTCCGAAGTCATCCGGATAACGCGCATTCTCTTTCACCGCCTGGTGGAAGAGTTTCCTGAGGTCGCCGACATCGTTTCGGCGCGCATTCGCGACAATATCGCGTCTCTGGCCGCCGGTGCGGCCCGTTTGCAGAACCGCTTCATGTGACCGCGCGCCAGATCACCGCGTTCGGCATTGGTTCAAAATCGGAAATGGGCGGTGACTGGAACGTGATCCGATGGTCGGTTCCAGCCGCGGGCTTCCCGCAATATCTCGATCCTGTCAAGCGACGGGCCAAGATCCTGAGACGACCAGATGTGATCGAGGCGGCGGCCGCGATCAGCCGCTTCCCAGTCCTTGGCGCGGTAACTCCACCACGTATAGATTTTTTCCGTCGCCGGCACATTCAGCCGCATCAGATCAAGCCAGTTGCCCTTCTTCATGATGTCCAGCATACCCTCGGTTTCCACCGGCGTGTGGCTGACGATCTTGAGAAGCTGCTTGTGCGACCAGACATCGTTTTCGAGCGGCGCTATATTCAGGTCGCCGACGAGGATGGAAGAGGTGCCGGGCACGCCATCGGCACGCAATGCCTTCATTTCCTCAATGAAATCCAGCTTGTGGCCGAATTTCGGATTGATTGAGCGATCAGGTTCGTCGCCGCCTGCCGGAACATAAAAATTATGGAGCCGGATGCGGCGCGATCCCACCTGGACAATCGCGGAAATATGGCGCGCGTCGCCAATTCCGCAGTAATCCTGCCGATGATCTTCCGTCAGCGGGATTTTCGAGGCGATGGCGACACCATGATAGCCCTTCTGGCCGTGAATGATCACGTGCTCGTAACCCAGCGCCTTCAACGGCTTCATCGGAAACTCGCCATTCGGGCACTTGGTTTCCTGCAGGCAGAGAATGTCGGGTTTGTAACGCACCAGAAACTGCTCGACGATCGGCATTCTGAGCCTGACGGAGTTGATGTTCCAGGTAGTTATCGAAAACGACATACATGAGCTCCGCTTTTATCGCCTCGAAGCATGGCCTCAAGGCTGTTTCCGGGGCGCAGGCTTATAACATCGTGATGAAAACGGGAATGTATTTTAGCGGCAAAATCAAAAAGGCGGCCTGAGAGCCGCCTTCACAGAGCATACATCGATAGGGAGCGTCAGCCGCGCTTGCGTACTTCTTCATAATTGATGCTGAAGACGCGTTCATCGAGGTTCACGCCGGTCTGAACGTTGAAGATCATGACTGTCGTGTCCTTGTTCTGGGCGTCCGTCGTGGTCCATTGCCGCAGATCGAACGTCTTCGGGTCGAACATCAGCGTGATGGTGGAATCACCGAACACGCTCTTGTCACCGAGGACGATGGTGGTCAGGTCAGATTCTTCCTTCACATCCCGGACCTTCTGGTTGCTGAGATCGATCTTGTCGGAGAGAAGCAGGCTGAGCGGAGTCTTCGACAGTGGATAGAGATCCCATGTCTTCAGCTTCATATTGCCGATGACGACATTCTTGCCGTCGGAGATGACGCGCATCGGCGAGGGGTCTTCATAATTGAAGCGGAGCTTGCCTGGCCGTTCGATGTAGAACTTGCCGCCGGTCTGTTCCCCGCGCGGGCCGAACTGCACGAATTCACCCATCATGGTTTTTACCGACGAAAAGTGGTTCGCGATCTTCTGTGCCGTTGCGGTATTGCCGGCTGCCTGGGCAAAGGCGTCGAGCGGCGAGATGCCAGCGATCACGGCAGCCATGGAAAATGCCGTCAGCACCCCACGCCGCGTCACGCCATTTTGCGCTGCGCTTGCATTGGCCGTTTCGCCGGTGGTCAGGTCGTTCATTCTGTTCTCCTTCATCGCAGCGATTGTCCGCGAAAAACGCGGCGGCTTCATGACGTGAAAGCGTGTAATAACGCTTCTCGACGCCGCTTGGTTGCGGATTATCGCTCGATGATATCTGCTTCCGTGGGAACGAGGATTTCGCGTTTTCCGGCGTGGTTGGCGGGGCCGATAATGCCTTCCTGCTCCATGCGTTCGATCAGCGATGCCGCGCGGTTGTAACCGATGCCGAGACGACGCTGCACATAGGAGGTGGAGGCTTTGCCATCGCGAAGTACGACCGCCACGGCCTGATCGTAGGGGTCCTCGGAATCCGAGAAGCTGCCGCCGCCGGCCGGGCTTGCGCCAGCGCCGTCCTCGTCTTCTTCTTCGGTAATCGCTTCGAGATACTCAGGCGACCCTTGTGTCTTCAGATAGGAAACGATCTCTTCCACTTCATTGTCGGAAACGAAGGGCCCGTGCACACGCTGGATGCGTCCGCCGCCCGCCATGTAAAGCATATCACCCATGCCGAGCAGCTGTTCGGCGCCCTGCTCTCCAAGGATCGTGCGGCTGTCGATCTTCGAGGTGACCTGGAACGAGATGCGGGTCGGGAAGTTGGCCTTGATCGTGCCGGTGATGACATCAACGGAGGGGCGCTGGGTGGCCATGATGACATGGATGCCGGCAGCACGCGCCATCTGCGCCAAACGCTGCACCGCGCCTTCGATATCCTTGCCGGCGACCATCATCAGGTCGGCCATCTCGTCGATGATGACGACGATATAGGGCAGGGGTTTCAGATCGAACTCTTCCGTTTCGTAGATTGCCTCGCCGGTCTGGCGGTCGAAACCGGTCTGCACCGTGCGGGTGAGGATTTCGCCCTTGTCGAGCGCCTGCTGCACGCGGCTGTTGAAGCCGTCGATATTGCGCACACCGATCTTCGACATCTTCTTGTAGCGTTCCTCCATCTCGCGCACCGTCCATTTGAGCGCGACGACCGCCTTTTTCGGATCCGTTACGACGGGAGAAAGCAGGTGCGGAATGCCGTCATAGATCGACAGTTCCAGCATTTTCGGGTCGATCATGATCAGGCGGCACTGTTCCGGCGACATGCGGTAAAGCAGCGACAGGATCATGGTGTTGATGGCAACGGACTTGCCCGAACCGGTGGTGCCTGCAACGAGCAGGTGCGGCATCTTGGCGAGATCGGCGATGACGGGTTCGCCGCCGATGGTCTTGCCGAGCGCCATGGCAAGCTTGGCTTTGCTGTTTTCGAAATCGCGGCTACCGATCAGTTCGCGCAGGAACACGGTTTCGCGGGTCTGGTTCGGCAGTTCGATGCCGATGGCATTGCGGCCGGGAACAACGGCCACGCGGGCGGCGATCGCGCTCATGGAGCGGGCGATATCATCCGCGAGGCCGATGACACGCGACGATTTGATGCCGGGGGCCGGTTCCAGCTCGTAAAGTGTGACGACCGGGCCTGGGCGGACATGAATGATTTCACCCTTGACGCCGAAGTCTTCAAGAACCCCCTCGAGAAGACGGGCGTTCTGCTCGAGCACCTCTTCGCTTAGCGTATTGTCGCGAACAATGTTCTTGGGCTCCGCCAGAAGATGAACGGTAGGAAGCTGGAAACCGTCTGCGGCGATGAAAGAGGCCTGTGCTTCGCGTGCCACACGCTCACTGGGCTTCGGGCGTGCCGAAGGAGCGGTTATTTTCGTCTGTCCGCGTCCCGGCGCCTGTCGGGCAGTGAATTTCTGGTCGACGTCGTCATCGGAAAGGATGCCACTTGGCAGGCGGGCCTCGTCAGTACCGAAGGACGGTTCGCCGTCCCCATCGTCTTCATGACCGGGCGCGATGGAGGGAGGAGACATCTGGCGACGCGATGCAGTTCGTTCTTCGAAAGAGGGTTCCGCGCGCTGGTCGAGACGGTTGATCGCCGTCTTGAGGCGCGACGGCTCGTTTAGCGTGCCGAATTCATACTCGTTGAAATCATAGGGATGTTCGAATTCGTCATGCAGCGATTTCGACTTCAGGCCGAAGAGGCGACGAAAACGGGCCTGGGTGATGTACCAGTAGTGCGTCAGTGCGCCGAAGGCGAGAATGTTGGCGAAGAAACCCTCGCCATCATCCTCGTCGTCCTCTTCCGCCTCGCGGACGGCGCGGGCCTTGCTGACGGCCGGTGCGGGTTCTTCACGCTCCAGTTCATCGTCCAGACCGCCGACAATGCCCGCGGCAAACAGCATGAGCCAGGCAGCCGGCGCGGCGAATATTACCCCAAGTATCGTCGCAACGGTGCCAGTGGGATAAGCGCCGATGAATAGGGCGGGGAAGCGAAGGATCATGTCGCCGATCACGCCGCCGATACCGTTCGGCAGCGGCCAGGTGACGGGAGCCGGAAAGCAGCCGAGGGAGGCGGCGCAGACGATCGCGCCCGCGATCCAGGCCACGAGGCGGGCGGGTATGCGCTGCAGCTTGCGGCCGGCGATCAGGGCGATCGCCCATGCAATGACCGGCAGCAGGGAAATGATGGCCGAAAGCCCGAGGAACTGCATAACGATATCCGCGAAGATCGCGCCGCCGTAGCCCAGGAGATTGGTTGGTTGGTTTCCTGTGGCATAGGACAGGCTCGGATCCGCCACATTCCACGTCGCGAGCGCGGCGATACCGAGTGCAATCGTGGCAAGCAGAGCGAAACCGGCCAGAGCCATAATCTGCCGCACGAAAAACGCCGTCAGCACAAAACGTGTGTGACGACCATCGAATGTCGGAGAATGCATTCTGCCCATGTCCCTGAACCCGTCATTTTTTGGTTTCGGCGAAATCCGGCACACGGCCTGATCCCGGATTGACAGGGAAAACTAACCGCCAGCTGGTTAATGTCGTGTTAACCATGCGGTTTTTTGAGGAGATCAGAGCATTTTCGGGTGAGCGTTCGAGCGGATTTGTGCTTTGAGACGGCTGCGTTACGGCGGGCTGGCGGCAAAGAAAAAGGCCCGTCGAAACGGGCCTTTCTTTCGGGGATGGGGATGGAGAACCCCATTTTCCCGGAATCAGGAGTGGTAAGCGGCTTCGCCGTGGGTGGCGAGGTCCAGACCTTCGCGCTCGGCTTCGACCGGGACGCGGAGCCCGACGATCACATCGACGATCTTGTAAAGGATCGCCGAGACGATGGCGCACCAGACGATGGTGATGGCGACGGCCACGAACTGCGTCCAGAGCTGCGAGGCGATGGAGAATTCGGGCTTGCCGGTGCCGCCGAGTAGCGGCGAGGTGAAGATGCCGGTGCCGAGTGCGCCGATGATGCCGCCGATGCCGTGAACGCCGAAGACGTCAGCGGTATCGTCGTAACCGAACTTGTTCTTCACCACGGAGACGAAGAAGTAGCAGATCGGCGAGACGATGAGGCCGAGAACGATGGCACCCATCGGGCCAACCGAGCCTGCAGCAGGTGTGACGGCAACGAGGCCGGCGATCATGCCCGAAGCGGCGCCCAGCATGGATGCCTTGCCACGGGTGAAGCTTTCAACCAGCGACCAGGAAACAATGGCGGCTGCGGTTGCGAGGAAGGTGTTCATGGTTGCGAGAACCGCACCACCCGATGCTTCGAGGTTGGAGCCGGCGTTGAAGCCGAACCAGCCGAACCACAGCATGGCTGCACCGACGAGTGTCAGTGTCATGGAGTGAGGAGCCATCATGTCCTTGCCGAAGCCGGTGCGCTTGCCGACCATGATCGCGCCGATCAGGCCTGCGATACCGGCATTGATGTGGACGACCGTGCCGCCGGCGAAGTCGAGAGCGCCCATGCCGAAGATCAGGCCGTTTGCGTCCCAGACCATATGGGCGACCGGGAAATACACGAAGGTGGCCCAAAGGATGGTGAAGAGGATGACGGCGGAGAACTTCACGCGTTCCGCGAAGGCACCGATGATCAGCGCCGGGGTGATGGCCGCAAAGGTCATCTGGAAGGCGATGAAGGTATATTCGTAGATCACGACGCCTTGCGAGAAGGTTGCCGAGGTGCTGTCAAGCGAAACGCCCGACAGGAACAGCTTGCCGAAGCCGCCGAAATAAGGGCCGGTGCCGCCGCCGAAGGCGAAAGAGTAACCGTAGATGACCCAGATGAGCATCATGACGGCGGTGATGACCGTGCACTGCATGAGAACGGAGAGCATGTTCTTCGTGCGGACAAGACCGCCGTAAAACAGCGCCAGGCCCGGGAGGATCATGAACAGCACGAGGATTGTGGCGACATACATGAAGGCTGTGTCGGCCTTTTCCGGAACAGGCGCTGCGGCTGCGGCCGGCGCTGCATCCTGGGCAAAGGCGATGGCCGGGGCCATCAGGGCCGTCGCTGTTGCGCCCAGCTTGCCGAGCGTCAAAAACTTGTTGAGTTGCATAGCTAGAAAACTCCCCTGTCAGCCGTGCTTCAAAGCGCTTCTGTGTTGGTTTCGCCGGTACGGATGCGCACGGCCTGTTCAATTGAGTAAACGAAGATCTTGCCGTCGCCGATCTGCCCGGTCTTTGCCGCAGATGCGATCGCTTCGACGGCCTTGTCCACGACGTCGGATGGAACAGCGATCTCGATCTTTAGCTTGGGAAGGAAGCTCACCGCATATTCCGTGCCGCGATAAATCTCGGTATGTCCCTTCTGGCGCCCGTAACCCTTTACTTCGGTCACGGTCAGGCCCTGGATGCCGACGCCGGTGAGTGCTTCGCGCACTTCATCCAGCTTGAACGGCTTGATAATGGCCATCACAATTTTCATCTGGTTTCCCATCCTTTGTTTGTCCTCGGCACGGAGCCGACTCTCCTGCCGCTGGCAGATCAGTAACAGCGACTGCGGACATACATTCAAAGGGCGTGCCAGTTTTGAGTGTGTAACTAACTTATTGAAATGTAATGTTTATATGACGGACGTCTGAAAAAGGGGCATTTGTCGGCGAATTTTGCGTCTATAAAATGTGCGATTTTTAGAAAACGCACTTTATTTAATCATTTGCCCTTTTGCGGATCAAACCTTCCTGCGCCACGGAGGCGACCAGTTCACCCTGTCTGGTGAAAATATTGCCACGGGTCAAACCGCGCGCGCCCGAGGCGCTGGGGCTGTCCTGTGTATAGAGCAGCCAGTCATCCAGCCGGCAGGGACGATGAAACCACATGGCGTGGTCCAGGCTTGCCACCTGGATCGAAGGATCGAAGATCGTCGTACCATGGGCATAGAGCGAGGTGTCCAGCAGCGTCATGTCGGAGAGATAGGCGAGAATGGCGGATTGCAGGCGCGGATCGTCAGGTACGCTTCCAACGGCACGGACCCAGATATCCTGCTGCGGCTCCAGCTTTTCTTTTGAGATGTAGTGGGTCAGCGAGACCGGCCTGATCTCGATCGGCCGCTTGTTGCTCCAGTAGTTGCGGATCGAAGCGGGCGCCTTTGCGAGGAAAGCCGCCTGCATCTGTTCCTCGCTCATCAGTTTTTCAGGCGGCGTCACATCAGGCATCCTGATCTGATGGGTAAAACCGTCCTCGAATATCTGGAACGACGCCGACATGGAAAAAATGGCTTTGCCGTGCTGGATGGCGACCACGCGACGGGTGCAGAAACTGGCGCCATCGCGGATACGCTCGACCTGGTAGACGATGGGCACCAGCGGGTCGCCGGGACGCATGAAATAGGCGTGCAACGAATGCACGAAGCGATCGTCATCCACGGTTCTTTGCGCGGCGATCAGGGCCTGTGCAATGACCTGACCACCAAAAACCCGTTGCCAGCCGATCTGCGGGCTTTCGCCCCGGTAAAGGTTCTCTTCCAGCTTCTCAAGATCGAGCGTGGCGATGAGATTTGCCATCGGGTCTGACGATTGCAAGGGATGCGACATTTTTTCGGCCTGCTCCGGCTGTAGGAAGACGTCACATGGTCTATAGTGCGCCGATGATGCGTGCACAAGATTTGAGGAGAAGCGCGATGCTGGACGTTGTGGTGGCAGGCGGCGGATATGTCGGTCTTTCCGTTGCTGTGGCAATCAATCAGGCGGCCCCGCATCTGAATGTGCAGGTAATTGAAGCCGCTCCTGAGGATGTCTGGGCGAAGGATGTTCGCGCGTCCGCCATTATCGCAGCGGCTACCCGCATGCTCGATGTTTTCGGCATCTGGAACGAGATCGAGCCGGAAGCCCAGCCGATCCACAAGATGATCGTTACCGATTCGAAAACCGCCGATCCGGTACGTCCCGTGTTCCTGACGTTTGACGGCGCGGTGGAAGAGGGCCGGCCCTTTGCCCATATGGTTCCAAACGTCGCTCTGGTAGGCGCGTTGCGGGGCCTTTGCGCACGCCTGGGCATAGAAATCCGCCACGGCCTCAGTGTTTCCGATTTTACAGCAGGACCGCAGTCGACGGCTATTCACCTTTCCGACGGATCGACGCTCGAAGCGCGATTGCTGATTGCCTGTGATGGTGTTCGCTCGGCTCTTCGGGATATGGCTGGCATCAAGACGGTGCACTGGGCTTACGATCAGTCAGGCATCGTGACGACCGTTGAGCATGAGCGACCGCACGAAGGCTGCGCCGAGGAGCATTTCCTGCCATCCGGACCCTTCGCCATTCTGCCGTTGAAGGGAAACCGGTCTTCGCTTGTCTGGACCGAACGCACCGCCGATGCCGACAGGCTTGTGGCCGCCGACGACCTGGTGTTCGAGGAGGAGCTTGAGCGCCGGTTCGGCCACAAGCTCGGCACGATCCGCCCTGTCGGTCCCCGGCGCGCCTTTCCGCTGGGTCTCACTTTGGCACGGTCCTTCGTCGCGTCGCGTTTCGCGCTCGCCGGTGATGCGGCCCACGGTATTCACCCGATCTCGGGTCAAGGCCTCAATCTCGGTTTCAAGGATGTGGCGGCTCTGGCCGAAACCGTGGTTGAAGCTGACCGTCTCGGCCTCGACATCGGCTCCCTCAATGTTCTGGAGCGGTATCAGTCCTGGCGCCGGTTCGACACCTTGCGGATGGGGGTGACCACGGATGTGCTGAACCGGCTGTTCTCCAATGATGTCGGTCCCATTCGCATCATGCGCGATTTCGGTCTCGGCGTGGTGGATCGTTTGCCGGGTCTCAAATCCTATTTCATTGGCCAGGCCGCCGGTACCACGGATGCAAATGCGCCGCGTTTGCTCACCGGTGAGGCACTCTGATCTCGGCTTGTGGAGCCGGCTTCGGAACGGCTTTTCGGGGATTGGCGCTTGACAGCCGATTCCCGGATTTTCCGACCGGCGGTTTTACCGTAATGCCGAATCCGGCCAAGGACTTATCCGGATTCATAATCTGGTAGAGGCCGTGACTTCGCCAACCAGATATTGCGGAGAACAAAAGCTGAATCACGAGGAGTCAGCGATTCGTATTCGATTCGTTCGCAGACTGTTCCGCAGCCGAATCGATTTCATTTTCGCCGGATTCTTTTTTCTTGTTCAACTATCTGAATCGAAATGGAAAATTTCGTTGACTGGTCGCCTTGTAGCACTTTGCGGGTGAGGCCTATTGCCTTTGTCGGCAGGCATTGCCATGTGTGGTGCGTGCGGCCCATACCGTTGATGTGGGTGGCACGCCAAGCAGATGAAGTCGATTCGCGGATAGTACGTTGAATTTTCGCCCCATGATCCTGAGCGGCCGCGGTGTCACGGCCGTTCTCGGCCCCACCAACACCGGCAAGACCCATTACGCGATTGAGCGTATGGTGGCGCATGGCAGCGGTGTCATCGGCCTGCCGCTGCGCCTTTTGGCGCGCGAGGTCTATACCCGTCTGGTCGAAAAGGTGGGGGCGCCCAATGTGGCGCTGATAACCGGCGAAGAAAAAATCTCACCCCCAAAAGCCAAGTATTCCGTTTGCACAGTGGAAGCCATGCCGCGCGAAACGACGGCCGCCTTCGTTGCAATCGATGAGGTGCAGCTGGCAGGCGATCTCGAACGCGGGCATATCTTTACCGACCGGGTTCTGCATCTGCGCGGTCGGGAGGAAACGCTGCTGCTGGGGGCGGGCACGATGCGCCCGATCCTCGAAAAGCTGCTGCCGGGAATTACCGTGGTGGAGCGACCGCGTCTGTCGCAGCTTTTTTATGCCGGCCAGAAGAAGATAACCCGCCTGCCGCAGCGCACGGCGATTGTCGCTTTTTCCGCCGATGAGGTCTATGCCATTGCCGAACTGGTGCGCCGCCAGCGGGGCGGCGCGGCCGTTGTGCTAGGCGCGCTTTCGCCCCGCACGCGCAATGCGCAGGTGGGTCTCTATCAGTCCGGCGATGTCGAATATCTGGTCGCGACGGACGCTATCGGCATGGGCCTTAACCTCGATGTCGATCACGTCGCTTTCGCGCAGGACCGAAAATTCGACGGTTATCAATTCCGCAATCTCAATCCGGGCGAAATCGGCCAGATCGCCGGCCGCGCCGGCCGCCATCTTCGTGACGGCACCTTCGGGGTGACAGGCCGTGTCGACCCGTTCGATGACGAACTGGTGGAGCGGATCGAGACGCATCAGTTCGATGCGGTGAAGGTGTTGCAGTGGCGGACGAAAAACTTCGATTTTTCCTCTATCGCCAATCTGCGTGCGAGCCTTGACGCTGCGCCGGCGATCCAGGGGCTTTCGCGCGCCCTGCCGGCCATCGACCAGCAGGCGCTGGAGTATCTGTCCCGTTATCCCGAAATTATCGACGTGACGACGACCGATGCACGGGTGGAAAAGCTCTGGGAGGCCTGCGCGCTTCCGGACTATCGCCGTATCGCCCCGGCGCAGCATGCGGATCTGATCTCCACGCTCTATTTCGACCTCGTCAAGCGCGGTACGGTGAACGAGGATTTCATGGCCGAACAGGTGCGTCGCGCCGACCGCACGGATGGAGAGATCGATACCTTGTCTGCGAGGATTGCGCAGATCAGAACATGGACTTATGTATCGAACCGCCCAGGATGGCTTGCCGATCCGACACACTGGCAAGAAAAGACTCGGGAAATCGAGGATCGATTGTCCGATGCGCTACATGAAAGGTTGACGAAACGCTTTGTTGATCGCAGGACATCTGTGCTCATGAGGCGCCTGAGAGAGAATGCGATGCTTGAAGCTGAAATCAGTGTAAATGGTGATGTCTTCGTAGAAGGTCATCACGTCGGCCAATTGGCCGGGTTCCGGTTCACGCCGGTGCCGGGAATGGAAGGGCCGGATCAGAAGGCCGTGCAGGCTGCGGCGCAGAAGGCGCTCGCGCTCGAATACGAGGCGCGTGCCGCGCGTCTGCACGCCAGTGGAAATGGCGATCTCGCTTTGAGCTCCGATGGTCTGGTTCGCTGGCTGGGCGAGCCGGTTGCCCGTCTTTCGGCCGGCGACAATATCATGAAGCCGCGGGTGATCCTGCTGGCCGACGAGCAGTTGAGCGGTAATGCCCGTGATCACGCGCTCGCGCGGATCGAGCGTTTCGTCAACCACCAGATCGCAACCGTGCTGAAACCGCTGGATGATATCTCCCGTGCGGAAGACCTTCAGGGTCTCGCAAAGGGTCTCGCTTTCCAGCTGGTTGAAAATCTCGGCGTGCTGTTCCGTCGTGACGTCGCGGAAGACGTGAAGTCGCTGGATCAGGACGCGCGTGCTTCCATGCGGCGTTACGGCGTGCGTTTCGGCGCCTATCATGTCTTTTTGCCTGCGCTCCTGAAGCCTGCTCCGGCAGAACTTGTGACGCTGCTCTGGGCCTTGAAGAATGATGGTCTTGGCAAGCCGGGTTATGGCGACCTTATTCCCGTGCTGGCTGCAGGCCGCACCTCGGTCGTTACGGATGCCAGCTTCGAGCGCATGTTCTACAAGCTTGCCGGTTTCCGTTTCCTCGGAAAGCGCGCGGTGCGTATCGACATTCTCGAGCGTCTGGCCGATCTCATCCGTCCGCTGCTGCAGTGGAAGCCCGGCCAGCAGCCGCGCCCCGAAGGCGCTTATGATGGCCGTCGTTTCACGACGACGACCGCGATGCTTTCCATTCTCGGCGCAACGCTCGATGACATGGAAGAAATCCTCAAGGGCCTCGGTTACCGTGCCGATCAGGTGACGGCGGAAGAGGCGCAGGCCTTCCTCGCCGGCCAGGCAGGCGCCACCGCGCCGGCTGCCCCGGAAACGACGGCGGGCGAAGAGGATAGCGCTGAGACCGAGCAGGACGAGCCGGCTTCCGAAGAGCAGGCCTCCGAAGCGGTTGCTGTTGTGGAAGGCGACGTTACCGAGGCGCCGGTCGCGGAAGCCGCCGGTGAAGAGGCTGCTGCAAATGAAGCGGCTCCGGCGGAAAGCGGTGAGGCCGCCGAGCCGAAGCCCGTGCTTCTGTGGCGTCCGGGTGGCCGCAATGAAAACCAGCGTGGTGAAAACCGTCGTCCCGGCAATCGTGGCCAGGGTCGTGAGCAGGCAGCGCGCGAGCAAGGCGAGCGACGCGGCGAAGGCCGCCGTGACAATCGCGACGGGGCAAACCGCGATGCAGCCAATCGTGGCGGCGAGGGCGAGCGCAAGCGTGACGGCGGCCGTCCCGATCGCGGCAACAACCGCAATAATGATCGTCATGATCGTGGCGAGCGCAAGGACAGGCCGGAGCGCAGCGACCGTGGCGGAAAGCCGCAGGGCCAGCAGCGTTTCGAGGCCAAGCCACCGCGCAAGGAAAAGCCGCTGGACCCGGATTCGCCTTTCGCAAAGCTCGCTGCCCTCAAGGAGCAGCTGAAGAAGTAAGCCTATGGGAAACAGCGAACAGCCACTGGAAAGCACGCGTCAGCGTCTGGACAAGTGGCTGTTCTTTGCCCGCATGGCTAAATCCCGTTCGCTCGCCCAGAGCTACGTTCAGTCGGGACAGGTGAAGATCAATGGCGTCGTCGTCCGCCAGCCCAGTCATGCGGTGAAGCACGGCGACAGGCTGGAAATAAGCTTCGAGCGGATGGACAGGGTCGTGGTGGTGAAGTCGGGCGGGACGCGGCGCGGCCCCTATGAAGAAGCCAGACTTCTCTATGACGATCAGACGCCGCCGAAGGAGCCTTCCGACAGGCTGACACTCCTTGAGCAGGCAATGCGCCAGCCGGGCAGCGGACGCCCGACGAAAAAGGAGCGCAGAGCGCTCGACAGGTTTCTGTCCGACAGCGACGGCAGTACAGATTAGAATAAACCTCCAAGTCAGCACCGTTTTTCAGAATTGTTTATCCTTGCTATCTGCAAGCAAAGGCATTACGTCACTTGCGAAATTGCCCTGTCTGAATTCCGGGCGACGGCTTGTGTTCCGAAGCCCAAAGACCCGGCCTGCATATTCTGGAGTTCATCATGACATATGTCGTGACCGACAATTGCATCCGCTGCAAATATACCGATTGCGTAGAGGTCTGCCCTGTCGACTGCTTTTACGAGGGCGAAAATTTCCTCGCCATCAATCCCGACGAATGCATCGACTGTGGTGTGTGCGAACCGGAATGTCCTGCCGAGGCCATCAAACCCGATACGGAGCCGGGTCTCGACAAGTGGCTGAAGCTCAATGCGGAATATGCCGCGATCTGGCCGAACATCACCATCAAGCGCGACCCGATGCCGGAAGCCAAGGAAATGGATGGTGTCGAAGGCAAGCTGGAGCTTTATTTCTCTGCTGAGCCCGGCAAGGGCGACTGACCGCAGATTTGCGACGGTCTCGCACTAACATTTGAAAAGCCCTCGTCTGCACGAGGGCTTTTGTTTATCCGCCGCGGCCGGATTGCAGCGTGGTGGATAATAGTGTCAGTAGGGCCACGCTTTCCTCCAGACTTTGGCGCTGGCGGCTTTGCAGGATGGCCGCCTGCAGTCGGTTCATCTCGCGCGCGATCGCCGCTGGCTGCCATGTGCGCAGCGCTCTTTCGATGACCGGTTTCCGGCGAAAATGGATATGACGTCCAAGCGTCTGCATGACCTGACCGGCCTGCTGCTTTTTCTCGTCCATCTCGGCGCGCATCTGATCGAGCAGCTGGAATTGCTTGAGGCACCCCTGAAGCACGAGGAAGATCGGCGTCTTGGAAGAAATGATCTTCTGGGTGGCATGGAAAAACGCGTTTCTGTCACCCTTCAGGATGGCGTCAACAGCGTCATCGGCTGAAACCGTACTGGCATCACCGATGATGGCCAGGACATCGTCTTCCTCGATTACCTCTGCGCCGCGGCAATAAAGTGCCAGCTTGCGGATTTCGTTTCGTGAAGCGATACGGTCGCCCCCCAGCGATTCGATAAGCCGTTGCCGCGCGGCAGGCGCGATACGCAAATTGTCGCCCGAAAGTTCCTGGTCTATCAACGCGTTCAGTGCGCGCGCATCGTCCGCGTAACAGGGAATGGCTGCGATGGATCGAGCCGGTTCCGCGATCTTGCGCAGCCCCGTGCCCTTCTTGATGTCACCTGCTTCGATGATGAGAAAGCTCGCTTCCGGCGGCGTTTCCGCCAGAATCTGGAGGGCATCCACCAACGCCTTTTCAGCTGACGCGCCCTTGACCCAGACAAGTTTCTCGCCGCCGAAAAGACCAATGGCGTTCACCTCGTCCAGCAAACGCCCCGGGTCGCCCTGGAGATCGGACGCAGTCAATTTCAGCGACGCAAAAGCGTCGTCGGGATCTATCCCCGTCTTTTTGGCGATGAGGGTTGCGCGTTCTGATACGAGACCGCGATCCGGCCCGTAGAGTACGAAAACGCGAAAGCGCTCCGCCGGATTCTCGGCGAAGCGCTCAAATTCATGGGACTTTATCTCCGCCACGGCCGCCGCTCTCAGCGGCCGAGGGTGGCGGCGATATCGGTGCGGATGATTTCGGCAAGTTCGCGCGCCGCACGGTTTTCGGCGTCGCGGGTCGCCCGGATCTTGGCGAATTCCTGCTGTGGCAGATCCACCTGCGCCGTCACGCTGCGGCGTGCGGAGCGCAGGATCTGACCGTCGGAAATGCGCGTCAGCACGTATTGGCCGCTCATGATGACACGGCCTGGATACGGCCCGTCGTAATTGTTGTTCGTCCGTGTGGTTAGGTCGTAATTCTGCACCTCTGTCGAGGAAGCGCTCGAGCTGACCGAAACCTTGACGTTATATTGCGCCGTCGTCGGCTGCCCAGCGCCGCCAGCCAGAAGGAAGATTAGCTGGTTGCGAACTTCCTGTCCAACTCTGCCGCCGATATCGGAGACGCTGACGGCCGCCAGCCTTTCCTTGGTCCCGGAAGCCTCGCCATAGAGCGGGCGCACCTGGCAGCCCGCCAGAAGACCAGCCATCATCACGACGGAAATTGCTGCCGCGACGCGGCTCCATCTCGAAAAAACGTCAGACAACAATGTTCACAATCCTCTGCGGAACCACGATGACTTTCTTGGGCTCGCCGCCGGCAAGAAGAGATTTGACGGCGTCCAGAGCAAGGGCAGCCGCGCGGACCGCATCTTGATCCGCATCGCGCGCGATTGTCAATTCACCGCGCTTTTTGCCATTGACCTGCACGGGCATGACCACGTCGTTTTCTTCGACCAGCGACGGCACGAAGGTTGGCCACGGCGTCTCAGCCACCAGGCCTTCATTGCCCAGCGCCGACCAGCATTCTTCCGCCAGGTGTGGCGTCATGGGGGCGATGATGCGGATCAGGATTTCGACGGCGTCACGCGCTGCTGCCTTGACGTCGTCGGACTTGCCGCCCGCAGCGACATCCGCAAGCGGACCGGCGAGCGCGTTGACCAGTTCATAGATGCGGGCAATGGCCTTGTTGAAGGCGAGCTTGTCCAGATCTTCCTGAACAGCCTTCAGCGTCTTGTGGGCCGCCTTGGAGGCCGCCAGCCCTTCACCCTCGGCTGCAGGCTTCGGCCTGACGGATTTCAGCTCTTCGGCAGCTTCACCGATGATGCGCCAGACGCGTTGTACGAAGCGGTTCGCGCCCTCGACGCCCGATTCGGACCAAATCACATCACGATCCGGCGGCGAGTCCGACAGGACGAAAAAGCGTGCGGTATCGGCGCCGTACGATGCGATGATATCATCGGGATCGACCACGTTCTTTTTCGACTTCGACATCTTCTCGATCGAGCCGATCTTCACCTCTTCGCCGGATGACAGCAGGAAGGCGCGGCGTGTGCCGTCGGTTTCCTCAATCCGCAGATCTGCAGGTGGCACCCATTCGCGTGCAGTGCCTTCACCACGGCTGTAGGTCTCATGAACCACCATGCCCTGGGTGAACAGGCCCTTGAAGGGTTCCTTGACATCGACATGGCCTGTTTCGCGCATCGCACGGGTGAAGAAGCGCGAATAGAGCAGGTGCAGGATCGCGTGCTCGATGCCGCCGATATACTGATCCACAGGCAGCCAATGATTGGCGACCTTCGGATCGGTCGGTGCATCTTCCCAGGGTGCCGTGAAGCGCGTGTAATACCAGCTGGAATCGACGAAGGTGTCCATCGTGTCGGTTTCACGACGCGCGTCATGGCCGCATTGCGGGCAGGCGACGTGACGCCAGGTCGGATGCCGGTCCAGCGGGTTGCCGGGCACGTCGAAGGTCACATCGTCGGGCAGCTTGACGGGCAGGTCCTTTTTCGGGACCGGCACGACGCCGCAGACTTCGCAATGAATGACCGGGATCGGGCAGCCCCAGTAACGCTGACGGGAAATGCCCCAGTCGCGCAGACGGAAATTGACCTTGCGCTCGGCCTGAGGCGCGTTGCCCAGCGTCTGCGCAGACAGCTTCTGCACGACTGCCTCGAAGGCATCCGTCGTTTTCATGCCATTCAGGAAGCCGGAGTTAATCATCACGCCGTCGTCGGTGTAGGCGGTGTCATCGACCGTGAAGCTTTCCGCATCCGGGCCCTCAGGGGCGACGACCGCCACGACCGGCAGGCCGTATTTGCGGGCGAAGTCCAGGTCGCGCTGGTCGCCGGAAGGGCAACCGAAGATCGCGCCCGTACCGTAATCCATCAACACGAAGTTGGCGACATAGACTGGCAGTTCCCAGGTCGGATCCAGCGGATGGACGACCTTGACGCCGGTATCGATGCCCTTCTTTTCAGCCGTTTCCAGCGCGGCCAGAGACGTGCCATGGCGGCGGCATTCATCGCAGAATTCGGCGATCGCAGGATTTTTTTCCGACAGTTCTTTCGCCAGCGGGTGGTGGGCTGCAATGGCCAGGAACGAGGCGCCGAACAGCGTGTCGGGGCGTGTGGTGTAAACCGTGATGTCAGAGAAGCCTTCCGGTGCCGTGTCAGCAACAGTCTGCCAGCGCAGCGACAGGCCTTCGGAACGGCCGATCCAGTTCTTCTGCATCAGGCGCACTTTTTCGGGCCATTGGTCGAGCGTGTCCAGCTCGTCCAGCAGGTCCTGGCTGAAATCGGTGATGCGGAAGAACCATTGCGTCAGCTCGCGTTGTTCGACCAGCGCACCGGAGCGCCAGCCGCGGCCGTCGATGACCTGCTCGTTGGCCAGAACGGTATGGTCGACCGGGTCCCAATTGACCTTCGACTGCTTGCGGTAGACCAGACCCTTTTCCATGAAGTCGACGAACAGCGCCTGCTGGCGATGATAATATTCCACGTCGCAGGTCGCGAATTCGCGTGTCCAGTCCAGGGACAGGCCCATGGATTTCAGCTGACCGCGCATGGTGGCGATGTTCTGGTAGGTCCAGTCCTTGGGATGAACCTTGTTCTGCATGGCCGCATTTTCGGCCGGCATGCCGAAGGCGTCCCAACCCATCGGGTGCAGGACGTTGAAACCGCGGGCGCGCTTGTAGCGGGCGACGACGTCGCCCATGGCATAGTTGCGGACATGGCCCATGTGGATGCGACCCGACGGATAGGGAAACATCTCCAGAACGTAATATTTCTCACGCGGATCGCTGTTGTCTGTCACGAAGACCTTGTCTTCGTTCCATTTTTGCTGCCAGCGCGGCTCGGCGTCGCGAGGATTGTAACGTTCGATGGCCATTGTCTAAAATTCCGGGTATCGAGGGGAAAAATGTGCGCTGACCTTCACCATGAAACGACCGGGGCGTCAAGTTTGGCGGGGCGTTCGGACGTTCAATCTTGGCCAGCGTGCCTCAAATGGTGCTAAAGCCGCTTGGCATCAAGGCGATCGGCGTCTAGTTAGCGGTTCGAACGGTTAAAAAAGGTCTTGTGATGGAAATCGAAGCACGTCTTCAGGATGTCAGGCAGCGCATTGCGGATGTGGCGGAAAAATCCGGCCGCAAGGCGGCAGATGTTGCCCTCGTCGCGGTATCGAAGACCTTCGAAGCGGAGGCGATCCAGCCGGTCATCGATGCTGGCCAGCGCGTGTTCGGAGAGAACCGCGTGCAGGAAGCGCAGGGTAAGTGGCCGGCGCTGAAAGAGAAGACTGATGGCATAGAGCTGCATCTGATCGGCCCGTTGCAGTCCAACAAGGCTGCGGACGCCGTGGCATTGTTTGATGTCGTCGAAAGCGTCGACCGCGAAAAGATCGCCCGCGCGCTTGCCGAGGAATGCGGTAAACAGGGCCGCAGCCTTCGTTTTTATGTGCAGGTCAATACCGGGCTCGAGCCGCAAAAGGCGGGCATCGATCCGCGTGAGACCATCGCTTTCGTGGCCCTTTGCCGGGATGAGCTGAAATTGGCTGTCGAGGGGCTGATGTGCATTCCGCCGGCAGATGAAAATCCCGGTCCGCATTTTGCGCTGCTGGTGAAGCTTGCCAAGCAATGTGGCCTAGAAAAACTCTCCATGGGCATGTCCGGGGATTTCGAAACGGCTATCGAATTCGGCGCGACCAGTGTTCGTGTGGGCTCGGCGATCTTCGGCACGCGATAAGGCCATAAACAAAAAACCCGGCACTCAGGCCGGGTTTCGAGCATTCGAAAACGTCGATCAGTACTGATCGTCCTCGTCTTCATCCTTCTGCGTGGATTTCAGCGAGGAGAGCTTCTTGAAGACTGCATCGGCGTCGATCTGTTCGTCTTCTTCGCGCTGGAAGTTGTAATCCAGACCTTCCGTTGCCGTCGCCGGCTGCAGTGTATTGTCCAGTTCTTCGGCGGACGGCAGCGGACGGCCACGCGAGGCGCGTTCAACTTCGAGGTCGAGATCGATCTGGCTGCAGAGGCCGAGCGTGACCGGGTCCATCGGCGTCAGGTTTGCCGAGTTCCAGTGGGTGCGGTCGCGGATTTGCTCAATGGTCGACTTCGTGGTGCCGACGAGACGCGAAATCTGCGCATCCTTCAGTTCCGGGTGGTTGCGAACGAGCCAGAGAATGGCGTTCGGACGGTCCTGACGCTTGGAAACCGGTGTGTAACGCGGACCGCGACGCTTGGATTCGGGCACGCGCACCTTTGGCTCGGAAAGCTTCAGCTTATGGTTCGGATTGGCTTCAGCGCGGGCAATCTCGTCGCGGGAAAGCTGTCCGGTGGCGATCGGGTCGAGGCCCTTGATGCCCTGCGCGGCTTCACCGTCGGCAATTGCCTTGACTTCAAGCGGGTGCAGTTTGCAGAACGTGGCGATCTGATCGAACGACAGCGCGGTGTTGTCAACCAGCCATACAGCCGTTGCCTTTGGCATGAGCAATTGTTGAGCCATAGATACAGTCCTTCTGTCCGTCCGCGCCGGTGTCGCGGGCGTGGTATCAACCACTGATTTCCGGGATATTGCCGCTCTATAACCGGATTGCATCATAATTGCAATTCTTTGCGAAACAAATGACCTTTGTCTAATTGCCGTGCGCAATTGACCTGCTATGAATTCAACACATGCCTGAGGTGGGAGTCTCGGGCCGCGTCAGAAGCCATACCCGGTTCCAGGAGGAGTTCATGTCTGCCAAAATCTACCCGGTGCTCAAGTCGGCGAAAGCCCGCACGCTCATCGACAATGAGCGTTACCAGAAATGGTACCAGGAGAGCGTCGAGGATCCAGAAAAATTCTGGGACAAGCATGGCCGTCGGATCGACTGGTTCAAGCCTTACACCAAGGTCAAGAATACGTCCTTCAAGGGCAGGGTGCCAATCAAGTGGTTCGAGGACGGCCTCACCAACGTCTCCTACAACTGTATTGACCGGCATCTGAAGACGCATGGCGAGCGCACGGCGATCATCTGGGAAGGTGACAACCCCTATATCGACAAGAAGATCACCTATAACCAGCTTTATGATTATGTCTGCCGTCTGGCGAATGTGCTGAAGAAGCACGGCGTCAAGAAGGGCGACCGCGTCACCATCTATATGCCGATGATACCGGAGGCAGCCTATGCGATGCTCGCCTGTGCGCGCATCGGGGCGATCCATTCGGTCGTCTTCGGCGGCTTCTCGCCGGAAGCGCTGGCGGGCCGCATCGTTGACTGCCAGTCTACCTTCGTCATTACCTGCGATGAAGGGGTGCGCGGCGGCAAGCCGATACCGCTGAAAGAAAATACCGACAAGGCGATCGATATCGCCGCCAAGCAATACGTCATTGTCAACAAGGTTCTTGTCGTTCGCCGAACCGGCGGCAAGACCGGCTGGGCGCCGGGCCGCGACATCTGGTACCACCAGGAAATCGCCACGGTGAAACCGGATTGCCCGCCTGTGAAGATGCGCGCGGAAGATCCGCTGTTCATCCTCTATACGTCGGGCTCTACCGGCAAGCCAAAGGGCGTGCTGCACACCACGGGCGGCTACCTCGTCTATACGTCGATGACGCATGAATATGTCTTCGATTACAAGGATGGCGAGGTCTACTGGTGTACGGCCGATGTCGGCTGGGTCACGGGACATTCTTATATAGTCTATGGACCGCTGGCCAATTGCGCGACGACGCTGATGTTCGAAGGTGTTCCCAATTTTCCGGATCAGGGCCGTTTCTGGGAAGTCATCGACAAGCACAAGGTCAATATTTTCTATACGGCGCCGACAGCGCTCAGATCGCTGATGGGTGCGGGTGACCAGTTCGTCCAGCGCTCGTCGCGCTCCAGCATCCGTCTTCTCGGCACCGTGGGCGAGCCGATCAACCCGGAAGCATGGGAGTGGTATTACCATGTGGTCGGTGAGGACAAGAGTCCGATCGTCGATACATGGTGGCAGACGGAAACCGGCGGCATTCTCATCTCGCCGCTGCCGGGTGCGACCGATCTGAAACCCGGCTCGGCGACAAGGCCGTTCTTCGGTGTGCAGCCGCAGCTTGTCGATGCCGAAGGCAATGTGCTGGAAGGGCCGGCGGACGGCAATCTCTGCATCATCGACAGCTGGCCGGGCCAGTCGCGCTCCGTCTATGGCGATCATCAGCGCTTCATCGACACCTACTTCTCCACCTACAAGGGCAAGTATTTCACCGGTGATGGCTGCCGGCGCGATGAGGATGGTTATTACTGGATCACCGGCCGCGTCGATGACGTGCTGAACGTTTCCGGTCATCGTCTCGGCACGGCCGAGGTGGAATCGGCGCTGGTGTCGCATCATCAGGTTTCGGAAGCGGCCGTGGTGGGTTATCCGCATCCGATCAAGGGGCAGGGCATCTATTGTTATGTCACGCTGATGGCGGGGCAGAACGGCGACTATGCGCTGCGCGAAGAGCTGGTAAAACACGTGCGCAACGAGATCGGACCGGTTGCGACACCCGATAAGATCCAGTTCGCGCCCGGCCTGCCGAAGACCCGTTCCGGCAAGATCATGCGGCGCATCCTGCGCAAGATCGCCGAGGATGATTTTGGTGCGCTGGGAGATACGTCGACGCTCGCTGATCCTGCTGTCGTCGAGGACCTCATCGCCAACCGGCAAAACCGCACGGCGTGAACTGAGAGGCTGCTTCGGCAGCCTTTTTCTATTGACTGTCCTCACAAACAAAAACACCCGGAGGCGAACCTCCGGGTGTTTTTCATCGTAGGCTGTAAGGTTTACTGGCCGCGGATCTTCTTGAGGTCAGCCAGAACGGCGTCAACGACGTCGGCGCCGATTTCAGCCTTGTGCTTTTCGTAAACGACCATCGACTTTTCGCGGATACGCGCCTGCTCTTCGGCAGACAGCGAGTTCACCTCGAGGCCGGCAGCCTTGATCTTTTCCAGCGACTTCTGGTTCAGTTCGCGGATGACCTTGCGCTCTTCGTCGCGACCCACGACTGCGCATTCGCGCAGGGCTGCCTGTTCTTCCGGCGTGTAGCTGTCGAAGATCGGCTTGGAGAAGAGGAAGAGGAACGGCGTGTAGGCGTGGTTCGTCTCCGTGATGTACTTCTGCACTTCGTAGAACTTCGAGGTGTCGATCGTCACATAGGGGTTCTCCTGGGCATCGATCGCGTTGGTCTCAAGCGCCGAGAAGACTTCGCCGAAAGCCATCGGCGTAGCGTTTGCACCGAGGTTCTGGAAGGTGTCGAGGAAGATGTTGTTCTGCATCACGCGGACCTTGAGGCCCGAGAAATCTTCCCACTTGTTGACGGCATGCTTGGAGTTCGACAGGTTGCGGAAGCCGTTTTCCCAGTAAGCGAGGTTTACGAGGCCCTGTTCTTCCAGCTTCTTGTTCATCATGTCGCCGAAGGCGCCGTCCATGACGGCATCGGCTTCCTTGGCATTGGCGAAGAGGAATGGCAGGTCGAAGACGCCAAGCGACGGGATGAGACCGACGAGCGGCGAGGACGACGTGACGACCGCTTCCTGAACGCCGGAGCGCAGGGCCTGTGTCGCCTGAAGGTCACCGCCGAGAGCGCCACCCCAGAATGCCGTCAGTTTCAGCTTGCCGCCGGACTTGTCGTCGAGGCAGGCCTGCATGGCCTTGATGCCGTTGCCGACGGGATGATCCTGGTTGATACCGTTCGAAACGCGGATGTTGCGGCTGTTGAATTCGGCCATTGCCGGCGCTGCCGCGCCAACTGCGAAGGCGATTGCCGTGGTGGTCAGAAGAAGCTTTCTCATAATATCCTCCCTTGGATTGTGGTCGAGAAAAAGTTTCACTTAACGTAGGTACTGCAGAGGCACGAGGACGATGTCCGGGAAAATCACCAGCAGCGCCAGCACGATGGTTTCGGCGACGAGGAAGGGCCAGACACCGATCGTGACCTTGCCGAGCGGGATGCGGCCGACGCCGCTGACGACGTTCAGCACCACGCCAACCGGCGGGGTAATCAGGCCGATGGCGTTGTTGATGATGAAGAGAACACCGAAATAGACCGGGTCGATGCCCGCCTGCTTGATGATGGGCATCAGAACTGGCGTCAGGATCAGGATGGTCGGCGTCAGGTCAAGCGCGGTGCCGACGACGAAGACCAGCACCATGATTACAGCCATCAGCAGCATCGGACGGTCGATCAGCGGCTCGATGTAACCGGCAACTTCGTTCGGAATGTTCGCAGCTGTGATAAGCCATGCGGAGACGAGGGCCGCGCAGACCAGGAACATGATGATCGAGGTGCTCTTGGCGGCGCGCAGGAGCACGTGGAACAGGTCCGCCGGCTTCAGTTCGCGGTAGATCACCATGCCGACGAAAAGCGCATAGGCGGCAGCCACGACGGCGGCTTCCGTCGGCGTCATGATGCCGGCCTTGATACCGCCGAGGATGATGACGGGCATGCCGAGCGCCCAGCCGGCGCGGGCCGTGGCTGTAACGCGTTCCTTGGCCGTGGTTTTCGGCAGCGGCTTGACGTTATCCTTGCGCACCACGATCAGCCAGGCGACGATCAGTGAGATGCCCATCAGAATACCGGGTACGATACCGGCAAGGAAAAGCTGGGTGATCGAAACGTTAGCGGCGACACCGAAGACGATGAACGCCATGGACGGTGGAATGACCGGGGCGATGATACCGCCGGCTGCGATCAGGCCGCCGGAGCGCGGAATATTGTAACCGGCCTTCGCCATCATCGGGATGAGGATTGCGGCGAGGGCTGCGGTATCGGCTGCGGCCGAACCGGAGATGCTGGCCATGATGATGGCAGCGACGATGGCCACGATGCCGAGGCCGCCCCTGATGTGGCCGACCAGCGCGATCGCAAAGTCGATGATGCGGCGGGACAGGCCGCCGGAATTCATCAGTTCGCCAGCGAGGATGAAGAAGGGGATGGCAAGCAGGGTGAAGGTGTCTGCGCCCGAGATCATGTTCTGCGCGATGATAGCGGTGTTGAACATGCCCATGTACCACATGAGCACGACGCCACAGAACATCAGCGAGAAAGCGACGGGAACGCCAATCGCCATGGCTCCCAGAAGAGAGCCGACAAAAACGAAAAGTGTCATGGTATCAGCGCTCCGAAAGCTGTTCGATCGTCAGGTTCTCGCCCGCAAACTGGGCGATTTCGTCTTCCGTCACGCGGCCCGTCAGAAGGCGGTACAGGCGTTCCAGCGCGATGACGAACATCAGGCCGCCGGTGAACATGCCGATGCCATAGACCCAGATCATGGAGAGCTTGGTGACCGGGGCGTGCATGCTGGCGTTGATGCCGGACTGTTTCCAGGTGCCCCAGAAGAAGATGGCGGAACAGGCCAGGATGATGATGTTCGAGATGATCATGCAGACGATGCGGGCGCGGCGCGACAGAAACATCACGAGCGTTTCAATGCCCATATGGCTGTTCTCGCGGAAGGTCAGTACCGCGCCGAGGAAGGTCAGCCACACGAAGAAGTAGCGTGACAGCTCTTCCGAGACATTGATGCCGGAATTCATCGTGTAACGCATGACGACGTTGACGAAGACCATGATCGACATGCCGGCAAGCAGCGCGACGAGAATGATTTCGAGAATCCGGTAAAAGAGATTGATGGTCTTTTGCATTTTCCCCTCCCGAAGAAATATCTAGAGCAGCCCTCGTTTCGCCAGGT
>NZ_FNBB01000008.1 GCF_900102105.1 Agrobacterium pusense | reverse complement strand
GAAGGTTGCAGTTAACTACCTCGACGTCGACAACGTTGACGACGACGTAAACGGCTTCATCCGTCTGCAGCGTTCGTTCTAATCTGATCTGACATAGTCAGTGATGGAGGCCTCGGCAGAAATGCCGGGGCTTTTTTGTTATCCCAGCGGGAATATCGATTCAGGAAAAGGAGTAGGCGCCGTTTTTCGTACAGCGGTGATTCGCGAGATAGCTGGACGGACAGAGTGGATCCAGTGAAAATGCGGCGGTTAAAGCGGCAAGATATTCGATCCCAAATATCGTTTTCCAGATTTTTGACGATTTCGAAGTGACTGCCACAGCCTGGGCAAGCATCCACGGGTCTGGCTAAGCTTTTGAAACGCATCAGTAATTAACGATTTTTTAACGAACGGACGCGGCCATTAGGCTCGACCATTAGAATTGTAGCTATTTCGCAACAATGAAAAACTAAGGACACCTTACTGTCTCTCTTTTGTCATGATTGAGATTGCCGAGCCGCACGGTTTTGGCTCTAATCAAATCCATAAGCGGCACGCATCTATCTGCGCTTCCCACCCGCTGCTTAGCAAATTAGCGTTTGACTGGAGGTCAACCATGAACATCAAGAGCCTTCTGATTGGCTCCGCTGCGGCTCTCGCAGCAGTATCCGGCGCACAGGCCGCTGACGCAATCGTCGCTGCTGAGCCCGAGCCCCTGGAATACGTTCGCGTTTGCGACGCTTTCGGCACCGGCTTTTTCTACATCCCCGGCACCGAAACCTGCTTGAAGTTCGGCGGTTATATCCGTTTCCAGACCAACTTCGGTCGCGACGCGTCCGGCACGTCTGACTGGGACTCCTTCACACGCGCTCAGTTCGAAGTTGACACCCGCACCGACACCGAGCTCGGCGCTCTGCGTGGCTTCATCGGCTTCCGCGGCAACGCTGACAACGGCTCGTCCTCGTCTTCGAGCGTTTTTGTTGACCAAGCCTTCATCGAACTCGGCGGCCTGAAGGTCGGTAAGTTCTACAGCTGGTGGGATGACGATCTGAACGGCGAAACCGACATTCTGTCGACCAACACTTTGTTTAACTCGATCAAGTACACATACGACGCAGGCTCATTCCAGGCCGCTCTCTCGGTTGACGAATTGGAAGGCCAGTACGGTCAGTACCAGTACGAGGATGATAACAACGTCGGTATCGGCGGCATGATCGGTGCCAAGTTTGGCGCTGTCACGGCTAACCTCATTGCCAGCTACGACTTCGACGCAGAGAACGTTGCTGTTCGTGGCATGCTCTTTGCAGACATTGGTCCGGGCACCTTTGGTCTTGCAGGTGTATGGGCTTCGGGCGACAACGCTTACTACGCGAAATCCGAATGGGCTGTCGCTGTTGAGTACGCTATCAAGGCGACTGATCGTCTGACGCTTACTCCCGGCTTTGAGTATCTTGGCAAGCTCGACGTAAATCCTGCTGATGGCGATTTCGTTGGTGACCGCGACGCTTGGACTGCTGGTCTGACGGTCGACTACAAGATCACCGAAGGTCTGGCTACCAAGATCACCGCCAACTACTACGACGAAGACGGTGCAGACGACGAAGTTACCGGTTTCGTTCGCCTCCAGCGCACGTTCTAATCTGATCTGACATTGTCAGTGATGGAAACCCCGGCAGAAATGCCGGGGTTTTTCTTTTGGAAGACCGGATGGGACTGTAAGTCGTCGGGCATCGCGTGTGCTTTGAAGCATCGACCAGCCCACCTGTCGCTCATCTGTCCAAGCCGTTGGTGTCATCCCTGGGCTTGCCCCAGTGATCCAATCACGTCGCATGAAATCTGAACGCTGCAGATGCTCGGAACGGGCCCGAGCATGACGCAAGGAACCTTAGGCTTCACAGTGGTCAGAAGCGCTCGCCGGCAGGTGCTTGAATGCGCCGCTCGTCGGCTAGGGAAACCGCCTTTACCCGGAGCGCCCATGGCGCAGATCATCAACGATATCGGCCTGTTGCCCGAGCCTCGTCTTGTAGACCTGATAATTCTCCATCACCCGCTGCACGTAATTGCGTGTTTCGGGGAAGGGGATGCGCTCGATCCAGTCAACCACCTCATCGATAGGCTTGCCGCGCGGGTCGCCATAACGGGCGATCCATTCGGGGACACGTTTCGGGCCGGCATTATAGGCGATGAAGGTGAGGATGTAGGAGCCACCGAAGCTGTCGATCTGCTCGCCGAGATAATGGGCGCCGAGCGTGGCGTTATAGCCCGCATCGCTGGTCAGCATCGCCTGCGTGTAGGGCAGGCCGTGGCGGCCGGCCACGCCCTTGGCGGTTCCGGGCAGCAGTTGCAGCAGGCCGCGGGCATTGGCGGCGGAGACGGCGGCGGGGTTGAAGGCGCTTTCCTGCCGGGCGATCGCATAGGCAAGCGCCTTTCCGGAGCCGGCAATATTGGCGCTGGCGGGAATGACGCCGAGCGGATAGGCAAGGGCCGCCGCATCGATACCGCGGCTGAAGGCCGTCTTGCCGATCTGCAGCGAGACCTGATGATTACCGTTGCCCTCAGCCCGCGCCGCCAGAATGGCAAGCTCGCCGGGACTGTCGAGCTGTTCGGCCAGCGACCTGTAAAGGCTGTCGGCGCGCCAGCCGTAACCTGCCGCCTCCAAGCGGTCTATGGCGCGCACGGCTTCGCGGCCGGCAAAGCGTTCTCGGTCGCCATTGCTCGGGCTGGGATAGGTCACGTTCAGCGTCTTCGTGCCGATCCGTGCAGCGGCAAGCTGGCCGTAAAACGTACCGGGATGGGCTGCCGCCTTTGCAAAGAAGTCGCGTGCATCGCCGGGTCCTCCGGCTTCGGCCGCCCTTCCGAGCCAGTAATAGGCGCGGGAGGCCGAAAGTGGCCGGTTTGATGTCTGGAGCAGGGCGTTGAAATGACGCGAAGCCGTGGCCGGGTCGCGCATCGCCCGCAGAGCATACCAGCCGGCATGAAACTCGGCATCGGCGACATCCACCGCTGATGTGGCATTGTGATTGGCGACGATACGATAGGCTTCGGCAAAATCGCCGAGATCGGCGAGACCGCGCGCGATGATTCGCCGCTCGTTCCACCATTCGCCTGGATTGACCAGCTTGGCAGTATCCTTCGGCGCCTGCCGCAGAAGAGCCGCCGCTTCCGGATATTTCTGCTGGTTGCGCAGGTTCTCCACGCGCGCGAAAAGGAATGCGGGATCATCGCGCCAGCCGGCATCCACCTTGCCGAGCAGGGCGCCGGCATTGGCGGAACGCTGCAGTACAGCCGCCCAGGCATTGTAAAGGGACTGCGCCTTGCCGAGTTCGCCGAAACGTTTCGCCTGGCTGATGCGGCTGCGATACATCAGATAATCCATGCGCGCCTTGTGGTCCGCGGCCGTCAGATAGGCAGGAAAGGCGGCCAGCACGCGGTCTTCCATATCCTTGTCCATGCCTTCGCTCACCCACAGCTGGCGAATGAGGTGCTGCGAATCCACGACCTTGTCGGAGGCGGCCAGCGCCTTGGCGAGAACCACCGTGCCCTCCGCCGTTTCTGGCTTGCTGCCGCCGAATGCAGCAAGCACCTGCTGTGCCGGCGGGTCCTCGCGATAAAGCGCTTTTTCGGAATTGGCCCGCAAAGTCGCGGCGCCCGGCCAGCCGGCGAGTTCGCGCTGTGCTGCGGCGATTTCGGCTGAAGGCACATCCTTCTGGCCCGAAACGGCGATTGCCCATGTGAGGATGTGACGGTCCAGACTGCCGGTCGGCATGGCGTTGCGCAGCGCGATGGCCCGCGCCGCATCGCGCCCGGAAAGCGCGTCGAGGCCTGCCTTCAGCTGGCTCGCATCATCGGGCCGGTTAAGGCGGGGAATGGCGCCGGTAACCTCTGGCGAAGCGGGCATGAAAGCGGGAACGGTGGGCGCATCCGGCTTCACATAGGGAAGCGGCGCGGCGCCCTCGGGCAGCGGCCCGGCCAGCGCGTTCCACACGGTTGCGGCAAGGCCCGCCGCCATCAATCCCCAGACTGTTTTTTTCATGCCGTTCTTCATCGTGTAACGGAGTTGCCGACTTTCTTCTAATATCGCTACATTGCAGCGGGATTGCCGAAAAAGGTCTGATCTCCCGCCCGGAAATCTTGGGATTTCAGGCTTAATGAAATGTTAAGCGCGACCCTGCAATTCAATCAACTTTTATTCACCGGCCCGCGAGCAATGTCGCTTTTCGCTATGTGCATTTAATGCTTGCAGATCACGGCCCGAACACTGTCACACTTCCGACAATTTCGGACAAAATACGCTGCCTTTGCGCTTGTCGGCGCCAAGGGCTGGCACTAATGTGTGCCGGTTTTAACCATCGAATGCGGCCGAAGCATGAACCGGCTCGGCGCCAGGAGCTTTGCATGTTCAAGGGATCAATTCCCGCCCTCATTACCCCGTTCACGGACAATGGCGCCGTGGACGAAAAGGCTTTCGCCGCCCATGTGGAATGGCAGATCGCCGAAGGCAGTAACGGACTTGTGCCGGTGGGCACGACGGGGGAATCCCCGACGCTTTCCCACGACGAGCACAAACGTGTCGTTGAACTGTGCATCGAGGTTGCGGCGAAACGGGTTCCGGTCATTGCGGGTGCAGGCTCCAACAATACCGATGAAGCGATCGAGCTGGCCCTGCATGCGCAGGAAGCGGGTGCGGATGCGCTGCTGGTGGTTACCCCCTATTACAACAAGCCGACCCAGAAGGGCCTGTTCGCCCATTTCTCCGCCGTCGCGGAAGCGGTGAAGCTGCCCATCGTCATCTACAATATTCCGCCGCGCTCGGTGGTGGATATGTTGCCGGAAACCATGGGCGCTCTGGTCAAGGCCCATAAGAACATCGTTGGCGTCAAGGACGCGACGGGCAAGATCGACCGCGTTTCCGAACAGCGCATTTCCTGCGGCAAGGATTTCGTCCAGCTCTCGGGTGAAGACGGTACCGCTCTCGGCTTCAACGCCCATGGCGGTGTCGGCTGCATTTCCGTCACGGCCAACGTGGCACCGCGCCTCTGTTCGGAATTCCAGGCGGCGATGCTTGCCGGCGATTATGCCAAGGCGCTGGAGTACCAGGATCGCCTGATGCCGCTGCACAAGGCCATCTTCATGGAGCCAGGCGTCTGCGGCACAAAATATGCGCTGTCGAAGACGCGCGGCGGCAACCGCCGTGTGCGTTCGCCCTTGATGAGCACGCTGGAACCGGCAACCGAAGCAGCCATCGATGCGGCGCTGAAGCATGCCGGCCTGATGAACTGAGACAGGTCTGAAAAGCCGGAAGGCGCGCAATGGACCGCTTCGCAGCAGAAGCAGTCCCGCGCGCCTTTTCTTTTCGTGGCGACGATACTAAATAGAGGTTCGAAAACCGCTCTCGGCGGCAGGCCGAAGGCGCAATAAGAAAAACAAGGGATTGAAATATCATGGCCCCCAAAGGCAGCCAGCGCGTGGTGAACAAGATCGTTGCGGAAAACCGCAAGGCCCGTTTCAACTACGAAATCGTCGACACCTATGAGGCAGGACTGGTGCTGACCGGCACCGAGGTCAAGTCGCTGCGCGAAGGCAAGGCGAACATTGCCGAATCCTACGCGTCGGACGAGGGCGATGAAATCTGGCTCATTAATTCCCACCTGCCGGAATATCTGCAGGCGAACCGTTTCAACCATGAGCCGCGCCGCCGCCGCAAGCTGCTCCTGAGCAAGCGCGAGATCAACCGCCTACGCGCCGGCATCAACCGCGAAGGCATGACGCTGGTGCCCCTCAAGATTTACTTCAACGACAGGGGCCGTGCGAAGCTGGAACTGGCGCTCGCCAAAGGCAAGAAGCTGCACGACAAGCGCGAGACGGAGAAGGAACGCGACTGGAACCGGCAGAAGTCGCGGTTGTTGAAGGGTGGGGCGGCCTAAGTTCGCCGCCTTTCGCAGCATGCTCCTCCGTCATGCCGGACTTGATCCGGCATCCAGTCGCAGCGCGTCTGCGCTGTGAGAAGAGCCCTTTCAGCCCAAGGACTTGGGCTGGCTGGATCCCGGCTCAAGGCCGGGATGACGGGAGTTTGTTACTGTCCGCTGCGCCCGTCACGCCGCCCGGTACGTCCGCTCCACATGTGCCTTCGTCGTCGAAACGCTGAACCGGCTGACAAGCGCCGCGAGGTTGGCGCTGACATCGCTCAGATTGTGCGTGGCGGCATTGGTCTCTTCCACCATTGCCGCATTCTTCTGCGTCAGATTGTCCATGCTGTTGATCGCCGCACTGATTTCCTGAATGCCGACGGATTGTTCCTGCGCCGCCTTGGTGAGCGAGGTGATGTGATCCTTGATGTGATCGACCTTGCTGCCGATCGTATTCAGGGATTCACCCGTTTTGTTCACCAGCGAAACGCCCTGCATCACATCCTCGGATGACTTGGCGATCAGTGTCTTGATTTCCTTTGCGGCGGTGGCGGAGCGTTGCGCCAGCTCACGTACTTCCTGGGCGACGACGGCGAAACCCTTGCCAGCCTCGCCGGCGCGCGCGGCTTCCACGCCGGCGTTCAACGCCAATAGATTGGTCTGGAACGAAATCTCATCGATGACGGAAATAATCTGGGTGATCTTCTGCGACGAGTCCTCGATGGCGCCCATCGCTTTCACCGCATCCGTCACCACATTGCGAGAGCGTGCTGCTTCGATGGCCGAACTTTCGACGATGGCCTTGGCCTCCTCGGAACGTTGCGCCGACAATCTGGAAATGGTGGTGATTTCCTCGACGGCTGCGGCGGTTTCCTCAAGCGCGGCCGCCTGCTGCTCCGTCCGGCGGGCCATGTCATCGGTGGCTGAGGTGAGCTCGCGCGTATTGCCGGAAATCTTGTTCGCTTCCTCCACGATCTGGGCGAAGGCACCGGCGAGATTGCCGACGGCGGTGTTGAAATTGGCGATCAGCCCTTCGAATTGCGGCGCGGTCTTTTCGTTGATGCTGGAGGTGAGGTCGCCGTTGGCCAGCCGGTCGAGGGCACTGTTGAGGAGCGTGAGAATATGGTCCTGCTCCTTCTTCATCTGCGCCTGTTCGGCCTCTACCTTATGCCGCTCGGCGGCGAGCACGTCGAGATAGACGGAAATCGAATAGTCCATGTCCAGAAGGGCGGCCTTGATGGTGGCGGACAAGGCGTCCTTCACCTTCCTGGCCTTCTTCTCCATGAATAGGCCCTTCAACTCCGACTCGATCAGGGCCTTGACGATGCCGTCAAGCATCAGCGCATAACCGCCAATGTACCATCGCGGCTCCAGCCCCAGTCTGGCATGGGTGCGGCCGATCGCGGTCACGGCATTTGTATAGTCCGCGTTGAATGTACCGGAGGCGATTCTCGTCCAGTGTTTGAGTTGCATGCCCTTGGCGTGCTGCACATGTGCGTCATTGGCAAAGAACTTCGCCGTCTCCGGCACCGAGCGCACGTTCGCATAGAAGCGGTCCAGCGACGCATCGAGAGAGCCGGTGATGACGCCCTTCATGTCTGAGAGATTCTGTCGCTGCTCGTGGCCGAGCCCCAGAAAATTCAGTCTTTCTTCGAGCTGTCGGTCGGTTTTTTCTTGGCCATGCATGTCTAGTCATCCTGCTTTGGCACCCAAATCATGTCGTTGGTGCCGTTACTTGATTTAGACACGTCTAAAATTAACCAAGATATAATTTTCCCCGGCCGGATTTGACGGTTGTTAATTTCAGGGGGAATTTTTCCCTGCCGATAGGGGGGGTAAACAAAAACGCGCCAGTCTTTGAGACGGACGCGTTCTTGAAATATCGGTGATTGCGAAATCGGGATCAGACCGTCTCGGGGCCTTCCGCGTGCCGGGCAGGGCGCTCATTCGGATCGCGTCCGATTTCGGCTTTCAGCGTCATCAGGTCGATGAAGTGATCGGCCTGGCGGCGCAGGTCGTCGGCGATCATCGCTGGCTGGGTGGCCATGGTGGAAACCACGGAAACCTTGCGGCCCTTACGCTGCAGCGCGTCCACCAGCGTGGTGAAATCGCCGTCGCCGGAAAACAGCACCAGGTGATCGACCGTTTCGGACTGCTCCATGGCGTCGACCGCCAGTTCGATATCCATGTTACCCTTGATCTTGCGGCGGCCGAGCGCGTCGGTAAATTCCTTCGCCGGCTTCGTCACGACCTTGTAACCGTTATAGTCTAGCCAGTCGATCAGCGGGCGGATCGAGGAATATTCCTGATCTTCGATCAGGGCCGTGTAATAATAGGCGCGCAGCAGATAGCCGCGCTTTTGAAACGCCTTCAGAAGCTTGCGGTAGTCGATATCGAATCCCAGGCTTTTCGATGCTGCATAAAGATTGGCTCCATCTATGAAGAGCGCAATTTTCTCCCGTGGATCGAACATTCCATCCCATTCCTTTTTTTTGGAAAGGCCATTATCTGGCTTTTATATCCGGTCGATAGCGCTAAATATCATGTCGTATCAACGCGCTTTGCGTACCGCCGTTGCGTTTTAAGTAAGCTACCTTCCCCCTTATTCCAAGACAATTCTTCTAGACATTTTGTTCATCAGGCGCCAAACATCGAGGATAAGGTGCCAAAAGACGCCAAAGACAGGAAAAACTTGAATTCCGCGGCCAATGGCTGTATCGGAAGCTGGAAAGCTTCGTCGCGAGAAATTCCAGGTGTTTTCCGCAAGGCACGAAGCGCAGATTCAATAGGTTAGAGCAACCCTTGTGCATCCTGAAGACCGCACGGCGCTCTGATCCACGACATTACGACCCGCAAAGGACAGGCAATGGCCCGCGTCACAGTTGAAGATTGCATTGATAAAGTAGACAACCGTTTCGAGCTGGTGCTTCTCGCCAGCCACCGTGCGCGCCAGATTTCTCAGGGCTCTTCCATCACGGTTGACCGCGATAATGACAAGAACCCCGTCGTTGCGCTGCGTGAAATCGCCGACGAGACGCTGTCTCCCGACGATCTGAAGGAAGACCTTATCCATTCGCTGCAGAAGCACGTGGAAGTGGACGAGCCCGAGCCCGATCCGGTCACGCTTGCCGCCGCCGCTGCCGACAGCGAAGAAGACGACCAGCCGGAGACCGTCACCTTCGACCAGATGTCGGAAGAAGAACTGCTGGCCGGTATCGAAGGCCTTGTGCCGCCGGAAAAAAATGACGATTATTGATCCGGTTTTATGACGCCTTTGGCAGATGGCGGTTACCGTCTGTCAATAGTTGCCGTCATAATCTGATCCTTATTGATGCAGCATTGTGCGCCGACCCCAAGGTTGGCGCGCTTTCTTTTTGTGGAATATCGCATGATGCGGCAATACGAACTCGTTGAGCGGGTTCAAAAATATAAACCGGATGCGAATGAGGCCCTGCTGAACAAGGCCTATGTTTACGCGATGCAGAAACACGGCCAGCAGAAGCGGGCCAATGGCGACCCCTACATCTCGCATCCGCTGGAAGTTGCCGCAATCCTCACTGAAATGCATCTCGACGAATCGACCATCGCGGTGGCGTTGCTGCACGATACGATCGAAGACACCACCGCAACTCGCGCTGAAATCGACGAATTATTCGGCGAAGACATCGGCCGGCTGGTGGAAGGGCTGACCAAGCTCAAGAAGCTTGATCTCGTCACCCGCAAGGCGAAACAGGCGGAGAACCTGCGCAAGCTGCTGCTCGCCATTTCCGATGACGTGCGCGTCCTCCTGGTGAAGCTCGCCGATCGCCTGCACAACATGCGTACCATGGAATACATGCCGGCCGACAAGCGCAGCCGCATTTCCGAGGAAACCATGGAAATCTATGCGCCGCTCGCCGGCCGCATGGGCATGCAGGACATGCGCGACGAGCTGGAGGACCTGTCCTTCCGTTATCTCAATCCGGAAGCCTATGAGACGGTGACAAACCGTTTGCAGGAACTGGAAACGCGCAATGAAGGCCTCATCAAGAAGATCGAGGACGAGCTGCGTGAATTGCTCGTGGCGAACGGCCTCATCGGCGCGGGCGTCAAGGGTCGGCAGAAAAAGCCTTATTCGGTGTTTCGCAAGATGCAGTCGAAGTCGCTCTCTTTCGAGCAGCTGTCTGACGTCTACGGTTTCCGCATTCTGGTCGACGACATTCCCTCCTGCTATCGGGCGCTCGGCATCGTGCATACACGCTGGCGTGTGGTGCCGGGCCGCTTCAAGGATTACATCTCCACGCCGAAGCAGAACGACTATCGCTCCATCCACACCACCATCGTTGGCCCGTCGCGCCAGCGTATCGAGCTGCAGATCCGCACCAAGCGCATGCATGAGATCGCCGAATTCGGTATTGCCGCCCACGCGCTCTACAAGGACGGCGAAAACGGGGAGGGCGATCTGCTTTCGCCGGAAAGCAACGCCTATTCCTGGCTGCGCCACACCATCGAATCGCTGGCGGAAGGCGACAGCCCGGAAGAATTCCTTGAGCATACCAAGCTGGAACTCTTTCAGGATCAGGTGTTCTGCTTCACGCCCAAGGGCAAGCTGATTGCCCTGCCGCGCGGCGCGACGCCCATCGATTTTGCCTATGCGGTGCACACCAATATCGGCGACACCACCGTTGGCGCCAAGATCAACGGCCGGATCATGCCGCTCGTCACCCGGCTGAACAATGGCGACGAGGTGGAGATCATCCGCTCCGGCGTGCAGGTGCCGCCCGCCGCATGGGAAGAGGTGGTGGTGACGGGCAAGGCCCGCTCGGCCATCCGCCGCGCCACCCGTATGGCCATCCGCAAACAATATTCCGGCCTTGGTTATCGCATTCTCGAGCGCACCTTCGAACGCGCCGGCAAGGCCTTCTCCAAGGAGGCGCTGAAGCCGGTCCTGCATCGGCTGGCGCAGAAGGATGTCGAGGACGCCATCGCGGCCGTCGGCCGTGGCGAGGTTTCCTCGCTCGATGTGCTGCGCGCGGTATTCCCGGATTATCAAGACGAGCGCGTGACGGTGAAGATGACCGGTGACGACGGCTGGTTCAACATGCGCAGCGCCTCGGGCATGGTCTTCAAGATACCGGGCAAGTCCCGTTCGGCGCTGGAGGATGACGGTGCGGCCGAAATGCTTGACGGGCCTGACCCGCTGCCCATTCGTGGCCTTTCCGGCAATGTCGATGTGCATTTCGGGCCGGCCGGCGCCGTTCCGGGGGACCGCATCGTCGGCATCATGGAAAAGGGCAAGGGCATCACCATCTATCCAATCCAGGCGCCGGCGCTTCAGCGCTTCGATGACGAGCCGGAACGCTGGATCGATGTGCGGTGGGATCTGGACGAAGCGAACAAGTCGCGCTTCATGGCGCGGGTGATGATCAATGCGTTGAACGAGCCGGGCACGCTTGCCTCGGTGGCGCAGTCGATCGCAACGCTCGACGTCAATATTCGCGGGCTGAACATGGTCCGCATCGGTACTGACTTCTCCGAGTTGGCGCTGGACGTGGAAGTCTGGGATCTCAGGCAGCTGAACCAGCTTCTGTCGCAGCTCAAGGATCTGGATTGCGTCTCCACGGTCACGCGTGCCTTTGATTGAGGCATTTTTGATGCCTTTGAGATAGCGGAAGGCCGCTGTTATGCGTTCTGTGCATGGCAGCGGCCTTTTCCTGTCTCTGGTGGTTAATGCGGTTTGCGACTATTTTCCTCTCAGAAATTGAAGAGAAGGAAACGCGGCGTGCCGGTGGATGAACACCGATGAGAAACGCCCGTTCCAAACCGAAAGGACCGAAAATCATGTTTACTCCGCTTCGCAAGATCGCTCGCGCCGTTCGTGGCAAGACCACCCAGGAACGCGAATTCGAATATCTCAGCGGCTCGGTATCGAATGTCGACCTCGAGTTCCGTCAGCGCGAAATCGACCGCGGCCTGTTCCGCCGGTAATGCGCTGAGCGCATGGCAGCCAATCGCCATGCGTATGGACACGGATAGCGCGGCGGTAATGGCCTGTGTTTTCCTGTGCACCGCAAGCCCAGGAGATACGCGCCTCAGCGCGTCTCCTCCATGCCGCTGTCCAGTGTGACTGATCGGGTATGCTGCATCTGCAATGATCGCGTGGGATAACCGGGCAAAAGTTCTTTGTTGCCTACCACGCTCTTGGCTCGGCCGGGGTGATGAAATAGACTGCCCCCATGCCGTTTCGCCGCCGTGAACCCCTTGGTTTTTCAGAGAAGATTCGCGACCTCTTCTGGCCGCGAACGGGTTTTTCCCGTTCGTTGCGCTATATGAAGTTGCGCCTGCTCAGGCTTTCCGCCTCTCCCCATTCCATTGCCGCCGGTGTCGCCATCGGTGTGGGTGTGGCGTGGATGCCGTTTCTCGGTGTTCACATCATCATTGCCATGGCGCTCGGTTTCCTCATGCGCGTCAACCTCGTGGCGGCGGCACTCGGTACGACTTTCGCCAATCCGCTGACATTTCCTTTCATCTGGGCCTCCACCTGGGAGCTGGGACATGTCATTCTCGGGCGAAAGACGTCGGAAAGTGCTGCGCATGTGGATTTCGTGGCGCTGTTTAGCCATCTTGAATTCCGGCAGATATGGACGCCGGTGCTGGAACCCATGACCATTGGTGCGGTTCCGCCTGCCATCATCAGCGCGGTCATCGCCTATATCGCCGTTTATGGGCTCATCAACGGTTTTCAGCGCCGCAAGATGGAAAATCTCGCGCATCGCGCCGCCAACAAGAATGCTTCTCTGGAGATGTTGAAATGATCATTGGATTGGGAAGCGACCTGATAGACATCCGGCGCGTTGAAAAATCGATCGAGCGCTTCGGCGAGCGTTTCACCCATCGGTGTTTTACCGATATCGAGCGCGCCAAATCCGATGGCCGCAAGAACCGCGCCGCGTCCTATGCCAAGCGTTTCGCCGCCAAGGAGGCCTGTTCCAAGGCGCTTGGCACCGGCCTTGCGAACGGCGTTTTCTGGAAGGACATGGGCGTCGTCAACCTTCCGGGCGGCAAGCCCACCATGGTGCTGACAAACGGGGCAGGGGAGCGACTGGCGGCCATGCTGCCCGCAGGCCATCGCGCCAATATTCACCTGACGATCACGGATGACCACCCTTACGCTCAGGCATTTGTGATCATCGAGGCGCTTCCCGTGATCGATTGAGGCCTGGGGGCACCGTTGGGCGCGCTCTATTTGCACGGCTGTCACAGAAGCGCTTCCCTTCGGGCTGGAAAGGTTCTAGAGAAGTCGCAGAAATATGAAAGCGTTGCGGGCCGCGTGAAACAGCATCACCCGCCCCAGGCGCGATAAGCAACGGCCCGTCAGCTTCTTGGATCGAAGAAGCCGGGAAACAATCAGGCAGGTCTTTAAGTGTCGGAAAAAGCGGAAAAGAAGCAGAACGCCCTTTGGGAGAACGTCAAGGTCATCATTCAGGCGCTGCTGCTGGCGATGGTCATCCGCACCGTGCTGTTTCAGCCCTTCACCATCCCGTCGGGCTCGATGATGCCGACGCTGCTGGTCGGCGACTATCTTTTCGTCAACAAGTTCTCCTACGGCTATTCTAAATATTCGCTGCCTTTCTCGCCGAACCTGTTTTCGGGCCGCATTCTGGAGTTCAGCAAGCCGAAGCGCGGCGATGTCGTGGTCTTCCGCCTGCCGCCCAATCCTGAAGTGGATTACATCAAGCGTCTGGTCGGCCTGCCGGGCGACCGAATTCAGGTCACGAACGGCGTGCTGTTCATCAACGGCCAGCCGGTGCCCAAGCAGCCCGACGGCACCTTCACGTCGGATTATCGCGCCGATCCGGGCGCCAACGTGCCCGTTTTCCGCGAAACGCTTGACAATGGCGTTACCTACGACACGCTCGATCAGTCGCCCGACTCGCGCGGCGACAACACCCGCGAATTCGTGGTCCCCGAAGGCCATTATTTCATGATGGGCGACAACAGAGACAATTCGCTGGATAGCCGCTTCGATGTCGGTTTCGTGCCGGAAGAAAACCTGATTGGCCGCGCCAGCGTCATCTTCTTCTCTTTGGGCAACGACACGCCGTTCAGCCGCATTTGGGAATGGCCGGCCAACATGCGTTGGGACCGCCTGTTCAAGGTTGTGGGATGAGCAAGACCAAGCCGCTTTCCGCGGACGAGATTGCCCGTCTGGAAGCGTTGATCGGATATGAGTTCAAGGAAAAGGCCCGGCTCGACCGGGCCTTGACCCATGCCAGCGCCCGCTCCGCCGCGGCGGGCAATTACGAGCGTCTGGAGTTTCTGGGCGACCGCGTTCTGGGTCTCTGCGTTGCAGAGCTTCTGTTCTCCATCTTCCGCAATGCCTCCGAAGGTGAGCTTTCGGTGCGTCTGAACCAACTGGTCAGCGCCGAATCCTGCGCGTCGATCGCTGACGAGATGGGCCTGCACAATTTCATCCGCACCGGATCCGACGTCAAGAAACTCACCGGCAAGGCGATGCTGAACGTGCGCGCCGATGTCGTCGAAAGCCTGATTGCCACCATCTATCTGGATGGGGGCCTCGATGCGTCGCGCAAATTCATTCTGAAATATTGGCAGGGCCGTGCCACGAGCGTGGATGCCGGACGGCGTGACGCGAAAACGGAACTGCAGGAATGGGCGCACGCAAAGTTTGCGGTCACCCCATCTTACCGGGTTGACGATCGCTCCGGACCGGATCACGATCCCCGCTTTACGGTGACTGTCGAAATTCCCGGCGTAAAGCCGGAAACCGGCGTCGAGCGTTCCAAGCGCGCGGCCGAGCAGGTGGCGGCAACCAGATTGCTGGAACGCGAAGGCGTCTGGCAGAAAAGCTCTACCTGAAACTGAGCTGACCGGCGACGGCAGCTGACTATCAAGCGCATGGCGAGCCCTCTGGCCGCATGTTGAATACCTCTGACCTTGAATGGATATCATGACCGATCACGAAAACCCCGCCTCGACAGGCGAAGACAATGCCCTTCCGACCCGCTCCGGCTTCGTTGCCCTCATTGGCCCTACAAATGCCGGTAAGTCGACGCTGGTAAACCGGCTGGTGGGCGCCAAGGTTTCCATCGTCAGCCACAAGGTGCAGACGACGCGTGCGGTCATGCGCGGCATCGCCATTCACGACAACGCGCAGATCGTGTTCATGGACACGCCCGGTATCTTCAAGCCGCGCCGTCGGCTGGACCGCGCCATGGTCACCTCCGCCTGGGGCGGCGCGAAGGACGCCGATCTCATTCTTCTTTTGATCGACAGCGAGCGCGGCCTGAAGGGCGACGCTGAGGCGATTCTCGAAGGCCTGAAGGACGTCCCCCAGAAGAAAATCCTCTGCCTCAACAAGATCGACCAGGTAAAGCGCGAAGACCTCCTGAAGCTCGCCGCCGCCGCCAATGAGACGGTCGCCTTCGACCGCACCTTCATGATCTCGGCGACCAATGGCTCCGGTTGTGAAGACCTGATGAACTATCTGGCTGCCGAATTGCCGGAAGGCCCATGGTATTATCCGGAAGACCAGATCTCCGACCTGCCCATGCGCCAGCTTGCCGCCGAAATCACCCGCGAAAAGCTGTTCCTGCGCCTGCACCAGGAACTGCCCTATGCCTCGCATGTCGAGACGGAAAAGTGGGAAGAGCGCAAGGATGGCTCGGTGCGTATCGAGCAGGTGATCTATGTCGAGCGCGACAGCCAGAAAAAGATTGCGCTCGGCAAGAACGGCGATGCCATCAAGGCGATCTCCACCGCCTCGCGCAAGGAACTCTCGGAAATCCTCGAACAGCCGGTGCATCTATTCCTGTTCGTCAAGGTGCGCGAGAACTGGGGCGACGACCCGGAGCGTTTCCGCGAAATGGGGCTGGAATTCCCGCGAGGCTGAAAGCGCGTCATTCCCGCGTTTCTGTGAGGATACAGAAACGCGGTGGGAGGAGCGCGATGTCTTTGTTCCCGGCAGGGAACCGAATATCCTTGGAACGGGTTGTTCCAAAAACAATTGGGCGCAACCTTTTTTCATGATGGATAATCATGTCACCCAAAAAACCGAACGGGATTTCCACCACCCCCTGCCAGCAATGCCCGCTGCGCGATCTACCGCATTTCAGGGACTTTTCTTCTTCGGAACTGGATTTCGTGTCCCGTTTCAAGACGGGGGAATTGGCGGTGGAGAGCGGCTCCGTCATTCTGATGGAAGGCTCGCACAGCGCTCACCTCTACACGGTGCTTGCGGGCTGGGCATTTCGCTACAAGACTTTGGAGGACGGCCGGCGGCAGATCCTGAATTACGTGATGCCGGGCGACCTCGTCGGCCTGCAGGGCACGGTGATGGGGGAAATGCAGCACTCGGTTGAGGCCTTGTCGCCGGTCACGCTGTGCGTCTTCGAGCGATCGCGCCTCAACAATCTCTTTACCGACCACCCGACGCTTGCCTATGATCTGACATGGATTGCGGCGAGCGAAGAGCGCATGCTCGACAGTCATCTGCTCAGCATCGGCCGTCGCACGGCGCTTGAGCGCGCGGCCTACCTTATCGCTTTCCTTTACAGCAGGGCGAAAGCGGTCGCGCTGCTGCAGGGGGAGGCGACGATCCCTGTCACCCAGCAGCACGTGGCCGATACGCTCGGCCTCTCCATCGTCCACACCAACAAGACGCTGAGAAAGCTCGTCGATCGCGGGCTTATCCGCTGGACGGACAAGGGCTGTCTGGTGCTGGATGACGCCGGACTGGCGCAAGTTGCGGGCTGGGAAAGCGACGGCAAGCGGCAGAGACCGTTTATCTGATCTTCCGACATGTCTTTTTTAAATGACGGGCGAGCCGCAATTTGCGACTGCTCCCATGATGTCTCACTGGAGAATCGTTTCGAAGACGACGGCTTCGAGCCTGACGGCTCTCTTTGTTAGGAAGAAAAATATGGTGCCACAACGGGTTATCATCGTTGAGGATGAATATCTGGTGGCGCTCGATGTTGAGGCGGTTCTCCAGTCGATGGGTGTGGAGACCGTTATCATCGCCACAACGCTTGCGCAGGCGAGGAAGGCTCTCGAAGAGGATGGCGCCGATTGCGTGCTTCTCGATGTCAGCCTTTCTGACGGTAAAAGTTATGATTTTGCACGCCACTTGCGGTCTGCGTCCATTCCTTTCGGTTTTGTCAGCGGTTACGGCGACACGACCGGATTCCCCGAAGATCTCCTGCATGCGCCCTTGCTCGGCAAGCCTTTCGGAGAAAATGAAATCACCGATTTCGTCCTCCGCCTCGTCGATGCGGCGCGTGTTACCGTAAAAGAATAACGTTTCGCCGCCGGATCGGTTATGATCGGGCTTGAATCGAAATTCGGACAGGTTTCATGCAGTGGCAGGATGAGGCGATCATTCTCGGCGTAAAACGCCATGGCGAGACGAGTGTCATCGCCGAGGTGATGACCCGCACACGCGGCCGCCATCTCGGCATGGTGCGCTCCGGGCGCTCCCGCAGCATGCAGCCGGTGCTGCAGGCGGGAAACCGGGTAGACGTCGTCTGGCGCGCGCGCCTTGACGATCATCTCGGAGAATACCGCATCGAGCCCCTGCAACTGCGCGCGGCGCAATTGATGGAAACGGCCACCGCCGTATACGGCGTCCAGGCCATGGGGGCGCTGCTGAGGCTTTTGCCGGAGCGCGATCCGCATCCGCATCTTTATCAGGCGCTCGATATCATTCTCGATAATCTCCACGACCCGGCCGATGCAGGCGAACTTTTCGTGCGCTTCGAGTTGGCGGTGCTGAATGATCTCGGTTTCGGGCTTGATCTTACCGAATGTGCGGCGACGGGGCTGCGCAACGATCTCATCTATGTGTCGCCGAAAACGGGAAGGGCGGTCTGCCGCACGGCGGGAGCGCCCTATGCGGACCGGATGCTGTCGCTTCCGGCTTTTCTAGGCGAAGGCCAGTCGAAAGCCGCTGATCCCGAGAGCCTTGCGGCAGCTTTTCGCCTGACCGCCCATTTTCTCAACCGCCATGTCTACGATCCGCGCGGGCTCAATGAAAACGCCGCCCGCGACGGTTTCGTGCAGGCGGCGCTGAAGGCTTTGGAGCGCAGGGGATCGCCGCCCGCACTGGACAGGGCGGGTTAATTCCGGGCCATCGCTATTGGGCGAAGGCCGGCCGTGGGGCGGGGCGTTCCTCAATGGGCCAGTGCACGACGGCCGCAAAAATCCCCATGCCGACGCCAAGCCACCAGACGAGGTCGTAAGAACCGAACCTGTCATAAAGAAAGCCGCCCAGCCAGACGCCAAGGAACGAGCCGATCTGGTGGGTGAGGAACACGACGCCGCCGAGCATGCCGAGATGGCGCGTGCCGAACATGATGGCCACCAGCGCATTTGTGGGCGGCACGGTGGAGAGCCAGAGGATGCCCATGACGGAAGCAAAGAGAATGACTGAAAGCGGCGATTGCGGCAAAAGCAGAAAGGCAGTCACGACCACGGAACGGGCAATATAGATATAGGCCAGGAAATAGGGCTTGGAATAACGCTGTGCGATGACGCCGGCGGCCAGCGATCCGATGATGTTGAAGAAGCCGATGAGCGCCATGGCAATCACCGCGTAGCGTGGTTCGATACCGATATCGCCGAGATAGGCCGGGAAATGCGCGGTGATGAAGGCCACCTGGAAACCACAGACGAAGAAGCCCGTCGTCAGCAGCAGATAGCTCTTGTGGCCAAGCGCTTCCTTCAGCGCTTCGCCCGCGGTCTGCTGGAACTGCGCCTGCGACTGGGTGCCGGAGGACGAGTTTCCGCGCATGAAAAAGGCGAGCAGCGGCACCAGCATCATCATGGCGGCGAGCCAGACGAGACTATCCGACCAGCCATAGGTGGAAATCAGCCCCTGGCTGATAGGTGCAAACAGGAACATGCCTGCCGAACCCGCCGCCGTGCCGATACCAAAGGCGAATGAACGCTGCTGCGGCGTGACATGGCGGGCGAAGGCGGAAAGGATGACGCTGAAGGACCCTGCGGCAATGCCAAGCCCCACGAGAACGCCGCCGCCGAAATGCAGCCAGAAGGGCGATGTGCCGAAGGACATGCAGATGAGGCCCGTCGCATAAAGAAAGCCCGAGAGCACGAGCACGCGGCCCGTACCGAACTTATCGGCGATGGCGCCGAAGAAGGGTTGGCCGAGACCCCAGAAGAGGTTCTGCAGCGCCATGGCAAGACCGAAGGTTGAACGATCCCAGCCGGTATCGGCCAGCATCGGCAACTGGAAAAAGCCCATGGCGGAGCGGGGGCCGAACGTCATGACCGCAATCAGCGACCCGGCTGCGATAATCAGCCAGGGCATGCTCTGGCGAGTGGCTTGCGACATGAATATTCCCCCCTCGCAGCGCCCGCCTCTGAAAGAAGCGCAAAGCATGCCGCGGATTCCACAATGATGGGATGAATATTATCTTTTGTCAGCCGGCCCCACTAGCGACTTTTCTTGACGGCCATTATTCATGCGATTGATGGAATGCGGCCTAAGAGGCGACGATGAAACAGAATATCTACGACGATCCCGGGTTTTTCGAGCGCTACAGCGCCATGCCGCGTTCCGTGGAAGGTCTGCGTCAGGCCGGTGAGTGGCACGAATTGCGCGCCATGCTGCCCCCGCTGAAAGACAAGTCCTTTCTCGACCTCGGTTGCGGTTTCGGCTGGCATTGCCGCTTTGCCGCGGAGCAGGGCGCACGCCATGTCGTCGGCGTCGATCTCTCGGAGAACATGTTGCGCCGCGCTGCCGAGATCAATGGTGGGCCCGGCATCGAATATCGCCGCGCCGCTATCGAAGACATCGATTTTCCGCGGCAGAGTTTCGATGTGGTGCTGAGTTCCCTTGCCCTGCATTACGTCCGCGATCTCGACGTGGCATTCGCAGGGATTTTCGCCGTGCTGAAGTCGGGCGGCGATTTCATTTTTTCCATCGAGCATCCCGTTTTTACGGCGCTGGAAAAACAGGACTGGTTTTACGGCGAGGACGGCGAAATCCTGCACTGGCCACTCGACAACTACCAGAACGAGGGCGTGCGCCACTCCAACTGGATGGCGGACGATGTGGTGAAATATCACCGCACCGTGTCAGCTATCGTCAACGGCCTCCTGTCCGCTGGTTTCACCCTGACGCGTCTGGCGGAACCACGACCGGATCCGGCTTTGGTGGCCGAGCGCCCGGAGCTGAAGCATGAAGACCGCCGCCCGATCTTTTTGATCGTCGGTGTGAAGAAGTCGTGACATGACCCGTGCGTTGTATCGCCGGGGTGCACAAAGATTGAGATCGGCGCGTCAGGCTCGAAGCTTGCCTTGTTCATAGTGCTCCGTCCTCTCCTTATCTCTGTGCTTGTCACAGAGATTCAGCCAGCCCAAGTCTTTGGGCTGAGGGATTGTTTCGCCGTGCAGACGCGCATCGGCTGGATTCCTGTGACAAGCACAGGATGAGGGGAGCGAGGGTTTGACGGCAGGTTAAAGCGCTGCCTGATGCCCAGAGGATTCCGTTTGAACCGGACTGACTTAGCGCCTCTTGATCGCCCAGCCTTCGGGCCTTTCCTCGATCACCTTTGCGACGTCGCCGACAGACAGCCTGCCTTCACCGCGCGGCGTCACGTTCCAGCCGAACAGCGGGCCGGGCACGCGCCGGTCTGCGGACATGCGGATGCGGCCCATGGCCTTCATGGGAGAGGGCACATCGCGGGAGCCGGTCGTCTGGTCCTGCGTGGTCATGATGCAGCGGGCGCAGGGTTTGACGAGATCGAAGCGAATGCCGCCGATCTCGATGGCCGCCCACCCGTCTTCCGCCCATGGTTCGTCCGTCTCAAGCACGATATTGGGCCGGAACCGCTCCATGCCAACGTCGTCTTCGCCATTTTCGCGCATGTTGTCGTTCAGCGCGGCGAGCGAGGCGGTGGTGGTGACAAGGATCTGGTAGCCATCCGCAAAGGTGACGGGCGTTTCATTGCCTGTCCACTCGAGGCTCGCGATGCGTTTGGAAGCGTTATCGAAAAAGGCGAGCTTCACTTCGCGTCCGAGCCATGCCGAGAGCGTGTCATTGGTCACAGCGTCGGCCATATTGGCGCTGACTATCGATTTCCATACCGCCACATCCATGCGCTCGCCGGATGGTCTTGCGACGATCTCGCCATGCTGGTCGCGCGAAAGCAACATGCCCCCGTCCTCGTGCCGCGCCAGAACCGTGGCAATGGCAGGCAATTCACGCTGGGTGATGAAGTGGCCCGACGGGTCCACAAGCATGGCGCGACGGTCACCCGGCAGACCCTCGGCCGACACGGCGCTGTCCGGGAGGGAAATGCCGCGCGCGCTTTTCAGCGGGTAGATATTAAGCTCTGTCACACGCATCATGCTTCCTCATATTTCATCGAGAAACAGGTCCAGCACCTGTTTCAGCCGCTCATGGCGGGCTCTGGCCATCTGCCTGCCGGTCTCTGTGCGAAAACCATCTGCCAGCTTGAACAGCTTGGTCTCGAAATGGTCGATGGCAAAAGCGCGGTCATCAAGCGGCCGTTCCTTCGCCAAGGGGTCGACCGGATCGTAAAGTGCGGAGCCCATGCGTCCGGCAATATAAAAGCAGCGCGCCGCGCCCACCATACCGATGGCGTCCAGCCTGTCGGCATCCTGAAGGATTTTCGCTTCCAGTGTCTGCGGTTCGATATTGGCGGAAAAGCTGTGGGTGATGATCGCATGCGTGACGGCGTCGATATCCTGCTTCTTCCAGCCGAGGCCGGCCAGAACGCCTGAAGCCTTTTCTGCCGCCAGCCGCGATGCCTGTGCCCGCAAGGGCGAGTTTTTCTCCACCGCCACACAATCATGCAGCAGCACGCTGGCCGCCAGCACGTTGCCATCGCCGCCTTCACCCGCATGGATGCGCATGGCATTGCGGAAGACACGGTGAATATGGGCCAGATCATGCGAGCCGTCGCCCGCATCGGCGGCGTGCGGGATCAAATCCTGCGCAAGCGCCGCATGGGGCGCGAAAGCCTCCGCCGCGATCATGCCTGCGGCTTCCGGGTGAGGATTTTTTGGTAGAACAGGCCGATGCCGATGAGCACCGCGCCGAGCCCGATGAAGGACAGCGCCCGGAGCACGCCTTCGAGGTTGCTCATGTCGATCAGGAAGGCTTTGGCAACCGATATCAGCACGAAGGCGGCCGATGCCAGACGCAGGCTGCGGGCATTAAAGCGCGAGCCAAGCACGAGCAGCAGGACGCCGATCAGCAGCCAGACCACCGAGTAGCTGTAGGTCTCGCCCTGCATAAAGCCCTTCCAATCAGCAATGTTCTCGCCCTGCCAGAAACGGCGCACCGAAAGCGTGGCCCAGGCAAAACCGAGCGCTGCTCCCGCCACCGCCAGCATGCTGACATAGGGCGGCGGACGTTTTCCGCGCGCGTAATAGGCAAGGCCGCCATAAGCGAATGCCGGCAAAAGGTAACCGATCAGCAGCAGGTTGAGGACCGGGATGCGGCCGGTATTCTCGCCGGTGAAATAGGGGTTGAGCGTGAAGAAATGCATCGTCAGCACGTTGATGACGGCGATGACGCCGGCGATCATCGAGCCGTAACGGAAGACGGGGCTGGGGCTTTTCAAATCCAGCGTCATCAGGACACCGGAGAAGCCGATGGTCAGCAGCGTGTAGATCGACTGCTCGCCGAGCGTCGGCACATTGCTGTCGAGCGTACCGCCATTCATTGCGTGGCGAACGAGGATGGCCACGGCCAGAAGTCCCATGACGCTGGCGATGGCCTGCAGGAAGTTCTTGATCCGCATGCCCGGCCAGTCGCGCAACAGCCACGCGGAGACGATGGCCAGCAAGGCAGGGATGCCATAGCCCGGCAGCAGCGCGTTGAAGACCGGCGTCGTGCCGAGATTTTGCGGCCCGACGATTGTCGGCTCCCAGGCGATCCGGCCAAGAACGGCAACACTTGCGACAGCCATGACCCAAGGCAGTATATCCCAGTTGCGGTAGCGGCTCGCCAGCACGTAGACGAAGCCGATGACGGACAGCAGCACTGTCGTCGCGAGCCCTTCCGTCAGCGTGTGCAGGCAGAGCGCGAAGGCGGCGAAGGAACCGAGCACAAGGATGTTCAGCGGCTTGCGATAGGCCTCACTGTTGCGCCGGTGCAGCCATTCAGCACCGGCAAGCAGCACGAAGCCAAGGCCGAGACCATAGGCCGCGTGCAGCCAGTCGCGGCCGAGATTGCCATATTCGACGAAGCTCGCCGTCGCGAGCCAGACAGGGAACAGGGCGGCAATGCCAGCCCAGAGCTGGGCGAAATCCGCATCTTCTGCGCCCTTGCGTTTCAGGAAGGAAAAGGCGCACAGCACGAAGATAGCCCCAAGGCCGAGCGCCATGGCAATTTCCGCAGCGTAGCCTGTGCCCACGGGCGGAAGCGTCACGCCGGTATCATTCACGAGACCAATAAAATCGATGCCACGCCGCGACATGAGCGACACCGCAGACTGCGCGCCGAGCGCGGCGATGATCGCCGGCCAGACGGCATAGTGACGGGCAGCACCGAGTGCTGCAAGAGCTGCAATAAGCGCTGAAACGATGAGCGCCGGGTGAGTATCGACGCTGCCTTCGGCAAAGAGGAAGCCAATGGCCGGCAGGATCACCGCCATCGATACGGTGAGGTTGAGGGCGAGCGACGGGCGCAGCAAAAGCCGCATGATGCGAATCGCGCGCCGCTCGGGAGCTGCCGTTTCGGCAGCGTCCGGAGGCGTGGTGTCGTACTGTTTTCCGGGCCAAAGGAAGATCGTGCCAGCGAGCATAATGAGCAGGGCAAGAGTCGGCGGTTCGGCACTGATTGCATCCGAAAAGCCGATATATCCGAGAGCCCAGAGGCCGAGTCCGGCATTGGCAAGCGACGGGACCACCGTCCAGCCCTGCCGACGCGCCGCTGCCGCGGTTGCGAGCCAAGAGACGGTGAGGAAGACGAAGAGCGCCCAGATATTCGGCGTTTCGGTGGAAATCAGCGCCGGCGTCAGCATCGAACCGAGAAGTCCGAGACCGGCGAGCGCCTGTCCGTGCAACAACGACAGGCCGATGGTGGCGAAGGCGACGAGGCCGAGCAGGATAAAGGCGGTGCCGGGGCCGATATAGTCGTAGATGCCATAAGCCGCATAAACCACACCGAACAGCGTCAATGCGCCGGCCGCGGTGAGCACACCCGGTATCATGGCGTTGGAGTAGGTGGTGGCGATGCCTGGCACCGCCTTGCGGCGGATCGCTTCACCGGCAAGCCCGAGAAAGACGCCGAAAATCGCGGCGAGCGACAGCCTGACCGCCGGGCTGAGCAGGCCTGATTCGATTGAATATTTGACGAGGAAAATGCCGCCGAGCGCCAGCGCCAGCCCGCCCGCCCAAACCGCCCAGCGCGCGCCGAGCAGGCTTTCGAAGCTTTCTTTCGCTGCCGGGGCAGACGCGTTATCAGAAGCCGCCACGGATACGGCATCGGCGAGTGGCGCAGCGGGGGCGTCTTCGCGCGCCACGTCTTGATCCGCCGCAGGGGTGCTGGCTTCTGAACGCTCGAAGGCGTCTTCATCCCGGATGCCCGCTGGTTCCAGCGCCGTTTGGCCTTCCGTCTCTGCTGCGAAATCAGTCTTTTCGGCGGTTTCCGTGTTTTCCGCCAGTGCCGCAGCAGGAGCGGCCACGCCCGCCGCCATCAGCCGCTTGAGGCTGTGAACCTCCCGTTCGAGCGACTTGATGCGGCTTGAATTGCGGATGCTTGCGACGAGCGTGTAGATGAAGGCCGCGACAAGGGCGAGGATAAACAGCGGGATTTCCAAACGGACTCTCCAATTATGAAGCTGTTTTTAAAGCCCTTTTGGTGAATTTATGCAAGGCCCGGTTGATGAGGTTGTGGGTAACGGGGGGAGCGAGCGCTCGCATCCGCGTCTTCTCCCCGAGGGGAGAAGTCTGCGGCAGTGGGATGAGGGGGCGAGGGTGGAAATAAACCGAGAGCTTACCCCCTCAACCGACCCTTCAGACCACTTTCTTCCCTGGGCGAGAAGAAATGGGCGGCATCCGCTCGGCTTATGCGCATCCCCCGAAAATCAGGGAACATCCGCCAGCCAGCGCCGCGCCACTTCGATATCCGTGAGTCCGAGTTCGTGCCCGTCCTCCAGCGTTTCCACCTCAACCCTTGCGCCGTTTGCCGCAAGCCTGTCCTGCAGCACGCTCGCCCCGTCGCGGTATTTGTCGCGTTCTCCCGCAACAAGCAGGAAGCTGCGGCCGGAAAGATCACTCTCCGGCCATGTTTCGAGAACAGGCATCGGGCGGTACAGCAGGGCGTCCCCGGCAAGCTCCGGATAAAGCGCGGCAAAGGCCGCATAGAAGTTCGCCCCATTGGAATGGCCGATAAACCGCAGTTTCGAACGATCGAGCCCATAGGAGCGGATTGCCCCTTCCACGAATGCGGCGAAGGCTTCCGCTTCCGAGACGATATCCTTCTGGTCGAAGCTGAAATCGGGATAACGCCGGAACCACCGGGCAATCCCTTCTTCCGTACTGCGGCCGCGGACGCCGAGAAGCGTTGCGCCCGGTGCTGCCCGGTGCGCCAGCGGCATCAGGCTTGTTTCACTTCCGCCGGAACCGTGCAGCAGAATCATGGTGCTGCCATCAGGCTCTTCGGGCGTGTAGAAACGGTGTACGAAGGGCAGGTCGCGATAGACGATGCGCTCTTCGCCAGGCATCGCAAATTGCGGCAGGGCGACACGCACGTCCGCCTCATCCTTCATGAAGAGCGGCGGGATGAACAGTTTTTCGCCGAGCGATTCCAGCGGTTCGTCCACCGTCATACCCGGCCCGTCGGTCGCCATTTCGATCAATACCCCGCCCGGTTCGCGGACGTAGAGCGAATGGAAATATTTACGGTCATGGGCGTTGGTGGTGCTGGAGTTCAGTGATTTCAGCCCGGTTAGAACCGAGTTCAACTCATCCATGTCTTTTGCGCGGAAGGCTATGTGATCCACCGTGCCGGTGCCCGGCGCGCTGGACCAGAAGCCCGTGGCGTCGCGCACATCGATAATGTCGCCGCTATCGGAAACGAGCCGGCGAATTGCGCCCGTCTGGCTTACCTGCCTATATCCGAAGTGTTTTTCGAGAAAAGCCACGGTTTCTTCCGGCACTTCGCTCAGCACGGTTGCACCGTAGATGCGGCGAATGGCGTCATCTTCGGTAATGTCTTTCGTCACGTGCGGCGTGGCGTCGTCAAACGCCTGAGTGCCGACCAGCTTGACGATCAGGCCGTCAGGGTCTTTCAGCCGAATGACGGGCTCGCCGAATTCGTCGGAGGGACCTTCCGCCCGGATGCCGAATTTCAGCGCCCGCGTCAGCCAGAAGCCGATCGCGGCAGGATCGATCGCCACGGAAATTTCCAGTGTCTGGCCATAACCCACACGGCCTTGGCCACCGTCCTCCCACACCAGAAAAGTCAGCAGGGAACCGGGCGAGGCGATATCATCGCCGTAGAGCAGATGAAGCTGCATGGCGTCTTCGAAGCCCGCCGTGCGTTTGGCCAGCCGCATGCCCAGAAAGCCGGCGTAAAAATCCACATTCGCCTGCACCTTTCGGGTGATCATCGTGATGTGGTGTATGCCCAGTGCAGAATTCATCTTGCCCCCGCTGTAGCCGCCTGCTGTTCGTGGCCTATTTGTCTCACGCTGCCCCTGATCCGCAACCCCGGCAAATGAGAACGCTGTGTTCTCTGCGTGAACGATGCTGCTCTCGCTTCGTTGCATGCGCGATGTGCAGAATGCCGGCTTTTTGCCTGGCTCGCGAGTAATTGTGCATATAAAATAAGCATACAAAATAACGGCTATTTTGTATGCAATTTTGTCTTGCCTTGGAGGTCGGAATTGGGTCTTATGCAACCAATCCAACAAAACCATCAGGGGGAACAGATGATTTTAACGCGCAGGTTGTTGACCAGAGCTCTGGCCATTAGCGCCATCGGTGTATCCGCCGGCTTTTCGCTGCCAGCGGGGGAGGCGCGGGCAGAAACGCCGGTGAAATTCACGCTCGACTGGAAGTTCGAAGGTCCGGCCGCCGGTTTCCTGCTGGCACTCGACAAGGGGTACTTCAAGGCCGAGGGCCTCGACGTCACCATCGACAGCGGCAACGGCTCGGTCGAAGCCATTCCGCGTGTCGCGACCGGCGCCTACCAGATGGGTTTCGGCGACATCAACTCGGTGATGAAGTTCCTCGATGAGGATCCGAGCCAGAAGGTCAAGGCCGTCTATATGGTTTATGAGCGGCCCACTTTTGCCGTTGTTGGCCGCAAGTCGCTTGGCGTCACCGGCGATCCCAAATCGCTGGAAGGCAAGAAGCTCGGCGCCCCGCCGCCGGATGGCGCTTTTGCGCAATGGCCGGCTTTCAAGCAGGTCGCCGGTCTCGATGACAGCAAGATCAAGATCGAATCGATCGGTTTCCCGGTGCGTGAGCCGATGCTCGCCAAGGGTGATGTCGATGCCGTTTTCGGTTTTGCCTTTTCGGTGATCCTCAATCTCAAGAAGCAGGGCATCGGTGACGATGATATCTCGACCATTCTGATGGCCGAGCACGGCTTGAATCTCTATGGCAATGCAGTGCTGGTAAACACTGATTTCGCTGAGAAAAACCCTGAAGCGGTGAAAGGTTTCCTGAAAGCGCTGGCCAAGGGCTTTGCTGATTCCGTCAAGAACCCCGAAGAGGGCGTGGCTGCTGTTCTCAAGCGCAACGAGACACTCGACAGCGCCATTGAGCTTGAACGCCTAAACATGGCCAACAGCATGAACATCAAGACGCCCTATGTGGTGGAAAACGGCATGGGCGGCGTCGAGCCAAGCCGGCTTGCCGCCTCGCTGGAGACGCTCAAGGTGTCCATGGGCCTGAAGGGCAACGTCAAGGCGGAGCAGGTCTTCGACGCGACCTACCTGCCGGCCAAGGCAGAACGCATGCTTCCCTGATGGGTAAAATGAGTGGGTGCCGCAGGTTTCTTCTCCCCGCCGGGGAGAAGTCCGCGGTAGCGGGATGAGGAGGCAAGCTCTCGGTCTACCGCTGACGTTTCCCCCTCATCCGCCCCTTCGGGCCACCTTCCCCCCCTCGGGGAGAAGAAACAAGCGGCAACGCCGGGTATGGCCGGCAGCCTAAGGAATTGCGGCGGGAGTAACGAAGGCCATAAGCGCCCGTTCCAGCCTGAAAATGGGGATCGCGATGTCACATCTCGTGGAAATAGATAATGTCGACATGCGCTACGGCGGGTCGGCCGGCACGCTGGCCGTCTCCGGCTTGAACCTGACGGTCGACAAGGGTGAATTCGCGGCCGTGGTCGGCCCGTCTGGCTGCGGTAAGTCGACCCTGATGAAACTGGTGACGGGGCTGCATATTCCGCAGAAGGGCAATGTCATCGTCGCCGGACGGCAGGTCACGGAGCCGGTTTCCATTGTCGGCATGGCGTTTCAGAACCCGACGATGCTGCCCTGGCGCACGACGCTCGAAAATATCCTGCTGCCACTGGAGATCGTCGAAAAACATCGCCGTCGTCTGCGCGCCCACAAGGCGGAATATGTCGCGAAAGCCGAGCGACTTCTGGAAATCGTCGGCCTCAAAGGTTTTGGCTCGAAGTATCCGTGGCAGCTTTCCGGCGGCATGCAGCAGCGCGCCAATCTTTGCCGTGCGCTGATTCACGAACCGGAACTGCTGATGCTGGACGAACCTTTCGGTGCGCTCGATGCCTTCACCCGCGAGGAATTGTGGTGCGTCATACGCGACCTGCACGCCGCGCAGCGCGTCACGATCATCCTGGTGACCCACGATCTGCGCGAGGCGACATTTCTGGCCGACAAGATTTTCGTGATGAGTGCGAGGCCGGGCCGGGTGCTCGCCGAACACCGCGTGCCATTTGCACGCCCGCGCCAGCTCGACATCATGTATGACAAGGGTTTTAACGACATGGTGCAGGAACTGCATGGCGAAATCGCGCAGGCGAGGGTGGCGGCATGAGCGCGATCGTGGAAAGCACCGTGGCGGCCGAACCGCCGAAGCCGCTGATTGCCCGCGTCAACTGGGTGAAAGCCGCTCCCTGGCTTTATACGCTGGCGCTCTTCGTGGTGTGGGAACTGCTCGTCCATGCGCTGAAAATGCCGCCCACGATCCTGCCATCCCCGGTAAGGGTGGGCCAGGCCATCATGCAATATTGGTCGCCGATCTGGAAAAACTCGCTGCAGACACTTTATACGACGACGCTGGGCTTTGCCCTTGCCGTGGTCGCCGGTCTTGCTATTGGCCTGTTCATTGGCTGGTCGAAAACCATCTATGCCGGGCTTTATCCGCTGATGATCGGTTTCAACGCCATCCCCAAGGTGGCGCTGGTGCCCATCCTCGTCATCTGGTTCGGCATCGGCACGGTTCCCGCCGTTCTGACAGCCTTTTTGATCTCCTTCTTCCCGATCGTCGTTAATGTGGCGACCGGGCTTGCCACCATTGAGCCGGAAACCGAAGACGTGCTGCGGGCGCTCGGTGCCAAGAAGATGGACATCATGTTGAAGGTCGGAATTCCGCGGTCCATGCCCTATTTCTTCGGCTCGCTCAAAATCGCCATCACGCTCGCCTTCGTCGGCTCGGTCGTCTCGGAAACCGTCGCCTCCAATTATGGCCTCGGCAACATGATGAGTTCGGCGCAGAGCCAGTTCAATGTGCCGCTGGTCTTTGCCGGCCTGCTGATGCTCGCGGTGGAAGGCATCGTCATGTATGCCATCATGGCCTGGCTCGAAAAGCGCATGACGGGCTGGGCGCATCGCTCCACCATGGGGCAGTGAATCTTTCTTCTTCCCCCAGGGAAACGGTGGCCCAAAGGGCCAGATCAGGGGGCGACGGCAGAGATATGCGGAGAGCTTGCCTCCTCAACCCGCTGCCGCGACCTTCTCCCCGGCGGGGAGAAGGCGAAAGACGTGTTTGCTCGGCATTCCTCACGCTCCGGAAAGCCGCGAGCCTGCTATAGTTCAATGCGCCGCCATTTCCTTGACGATATCGGCGCCGTCCATCAGGAACGGATAATACGTTGGCCAATTGGTCACTTCGTCCAGCAATGCCTTGCGGTCGTTGCCCCAATAGAGATGGTAATGGCCGGCCTTGACCGGGGCGATGGAGTGATCGCTGAACTGAATGAATTGCGGTGCGGCCTCATCGCCGCCGGTTTTCTTGAAGATGTAGCGGACCCCACGATTGCCCTTCTTGTAGGTCAGGATTTCGTGGCCGTCGCTGACATAGGTGCCTTCAGCGGGTTTGCCATCTTTATAAAACGCCACGCTGTCGCTCTTGATGACGATACGGTTCACGTCAGTCTTGTAGCCGACCTCGTAGTAGGCGCGGTATTCGGCGGCCGTCTTGTCGCCATGAGCCGCCTTTTCCGCCATGACGGGATCGAGCGAGCCGTTCAGCAGGTAGGGATAAACGGATTGCCAGTCGCCTTCCCAATCGGAAAGTGTGCGTGGTTTCACCTGGGCATCCTCGAAATAACCCTTGTAGATCTGCTTTTCAGCTTCGGTCATCTGATGGCCGTGATCGTGCCCGTGCTCATGGCTGTGGGCTGCGGATTTGTCGCCACCGGCAGCCATTGCCGTGGTCGCCGCCAACAGCATGGAACCAAGTGCGACAGCGCCGGTGAGGCGGGTGATTGTCTTCTGCATTGTTTCGGCTCTCTCCTAAGACAAGTTACGTAATAACATTACGTATGAAGCTATAGAGATCGCATCAGCCGGATGCAAGTGCGCTACAGGGCGAGGCAACGAAAAAGCGCGACGGCTCTTGCAGCCATCGCGCTTGCAGCAAAATGGGGGTGACGTCTCAGGCCGGCTGTGCGCTCACTTCCGCCTTACGCTCGTCGAACGCGAGTTTCATCGCTTTCGTCACATCGCGGGTCGTCGCGAAATAGCTGTCGCTACGCACCCAGTAACGCAACTTGACGGTGGCGCTGTCGGCGCTCACAGAATCGACAAAGGTGACAGGGGCTGGGTCAAGCAGCACCCGGCTTTCCGAGCGTACGACATTCATCAGCATGTCCTGCGCAGCGGCGAGATTCTCATCGTTTTTCACCGTCAGGCTCAATTCGTGACGGCGAGAAGGAAAGCGGCTGAAATTGGTGATCGGCACGTTCCAGAGCGTCGAGTTGGGCGCCAGACGGTAAAGGCCGTCGCTGGTCTTCAGCTCGGTCGCAAACAGCCCGATCTCGATGATCGTCCCGCTGACGCTGCTGGTTTCGATATATTCCCCGACCCGGAAGGGACGCAGCACCAGCAGCATGATGCCGGCGGCAATGTTCTGCAGCGTTCCCTGCAGCGCGAGGCCAATGGCAAGACCGGCGGCGCCGAGGGCCGCCAGAATGGAGGCCGTCTGCACCCCGAATTGGCCCAGCACCATCACGATGACGAGAATGAGGACGACATAACGAATGGCGCCCGCGAAGAATCCGGCGAGCGTCGCATCGAAGCCGCGAATGCGCGACAGGCCCTGAAAGGCCCAGCGTTGAAGAAAGGCAGCGGCCAGCCAGCCGACGATTAACAGCAGAAGTGCACCGATCACCGAAAAGGAATATTGCACCGCCAGTGCGCTCGCCTGTCTTACGGCCGCTTGCGATGCGACAATGATATCCGTTGCCTGTTGTTCCATGAATCGTCCCGTGATTTTATTTGCGTTCAGGGTTGGTAACGACTGCGTTCCGAAGGGGTTCCGCCAAAACCGGTTGTCAACTGCGAAGTGGCAGCACGAAAGGCACATTGCCATCTGTGTCCGCGCCCCTGCCAATCGCCTTGATAGCCGCCTCCAGACGACCCTTCCGGCCGAGCAGCCGGTCGCCGATGGCGATGATGCGGGCATTCGGAGTGGCATAGGGCGAGGCGGCGCGCAGACGCAGCGCAAGTTCAGTCTCATCCTGATCAGGGTAAAGACTGAGCGCGGCGATGACGGCAGCCGCAGGCGAGCGCGAAACGCCCATCCAGCAATGGATAAGCAACGGGGCCGTCTGATCCCATTCATGCGCGAACTCGATGAGCTTCAGCACATGCGCATCGTCAGGGGCGATAAGATTGCCGGTGCCCTTGAAGGAGATGTCGTTCATCGCAAGCGTCAGATGCCGTTCGGCGGCAATAACCGCGGGGCGGTGAAATGTCTGCTCCCTGGCGATCAATGTCACCATTTCCCGGGCCTTGTGCTTCACGGCCATTTCCGCGATCCGTCCGAGCGGTGAAACCACGATGGCCGTCATTTGGCACCCCCGGGGTTCGTCCCGCGCATGGCCTCGATGGCCTCAAAACGCTGGATGAACAGCTTTTGCGCTTCCGTGGAGGGAAGCGGCGTGATGTCGAACATGTCGCGGGTAATACCGCGTGGCAGGCCGAAAAATTTTTGCGCCTCGGCCGTGGAAAAACCGGCAAGCTCCGTCGCCTCGAAAAAGGCGGCGACCGTGTCGGCCTTCTTGATGCGGTCCTTCAATTCGCGCGATGCATGCGGCGGCAGGCCGAAGCGCAGATGCACGGCGGCCTCAAGCCGCTTTTCCACAGTCTTGTAACCGCCGCCGACCACGGATTTGAACGGAGAGATCATGTCGCCGATCACATATTCCGGCGCGTCGTGCAGAAGCGCCATCTGCATTTCATCGGGGGTCGCGGCCGTGCACATGCGGCAGAAGATCGTCTCGACGATGAGGCAGTGCTGAGCGACTGAAAAGGCGTGGTCGCCACGCGTCTGGCCGTTCCAGCGGGCAACGCGGGCAAGCCCATGGGCAATATCGGCGATTTCCACGTCGAGCGGCGAAGGGTCGAGCAGATCGAGCCGCCGTCCGGACAGCATGCGCTGCCAGGCGCGCGGGCCTTTGACGGAGGCCACCTCTATTCCTCCGCCTGTGCCGCCGGATCGGCCGCCGGGAAGGAAAGACCGCTCCAGGCGGGCAGGGCAACGGCGACGGGAACAGTTTCCGCGAGAAGCGGCGTGCCGGACGCGAGCGCCGCGGCAATGCGGTCGATGCGCACGATGGCGAGTGCCTTGTTGCCGCAGACGGTGCCGAGCGTACCGACGGATTTGCCCTGTGCGGTAATGTCCACGCCGCTGCCGGGGAGGGCGTCCTGCGCTGAAACAAGGACAACACGCCGCCTTGCCGTGCCGCGATGTTTCATGCGCGATACAACTTCCTGGCCGACAAAGCAGCCCTTCTTGAATGACACTCCGTCGTTCACATCCATCAGCACGTCATGCGGAAAGGCATCCTGCAGCGCATAGTCGCGGCCAGCTTCGGCAATGCCGTATTCGACACGCAGCACATCATAGACGGCTGCGTCGCCAGCGGCAGTTGCGCCCGGAACGCGGAATAGATCGAGACCCGCCTTGGCGAAACGCCCGTCCCTTAACGCCGGCTGAGGTGCCTGTTCCCCCCAGAAAACGCTCACACCTTCGGCGGCTTCCGCTTTCAGATCGACGGGAGCTCGCAGCTTGTACATCGTCAGGCGGCGCAACAGCGCTTCCTGTTCGGAAGCGGTGATCTCGATGAGATAGTCCGTTCCGTCGCGCGCGATGAGGAAATCGAACAGGATCTTGCCCTGAGGGGTCAGAAGGGCGCAGGCGCGGGCTTCCCCTTCAGGCAGATGCTCCACATCGGTAGTAATGAGATTGTTGAGAAACTCCTCGGCGCCGGTGCCGGAAACCCGGATCAGGCGGCGGTCGGCAAGAAAAGCGGAAGGCATGGCGTCACCGTTCGGTTCGTCGAGACTATGCGTCTGGGCAACAGCACATGTACCGGTGCCGGACGCTCATTCCGCACAGTTAGGATTTTTGCAAAAGAACGGCAAGCGCCGGGATAGGATCAATCGCCGGCGGTGAAGAACTTCCACTTGCCATCAGGCGAGATGCCGATGCGATAGAAGCTGTAATTGCCGTATTCCTGCATATCCGCAAGGTCGCCGGCGGTGATGATGCGCAGCAGTTCCACTTTTTCCGGCGGCGTCAGCGTGTTGAGCGGCTTTCCGGCGAAATAGGGGAAAACATAGGCTTCGTCCGGCGTGCCGGCATCAATATGGGCGTAACCGGTCGACAGGAGGTCGATGATGATCGCCAGCACTTCCAGCCCGTCGGTATCTCCTGAATAGCTTTTCAGCGCTGCGATCGGGTCTTCGCCGTCATTGCCGTCGATGCGGAACTCTTTCTGGCCGGCAGCGATGAATGGCCGCAACTTTTCAATATCGCCCGTCGCTGCCGCGTCGATGATCTGTTGGCGCAGCTTGCGTACGGCTTCCGGTGCCTTGGAAATATCGTGTTCGATGACCACTGACATTTCGGGGGTATTGTCCGGCTTGGAGGATTGCTGGTTCGTCTGGGCGGCAGATCGGTCGACCAGAGGGTCGGGCAGGGGGATGCCTTCCGAATCGCCCTCGATTTCGTCCGGCTCGGCGGGCGCGGTCTGCTCAGGCTGTTCGCCCTTCTGAGCCTGTGGCTCGCCTTCGTTGTTCTGGGCCGGCTTCAGCTCGGAAAGCGCAAAGGCTTGGCCCGGCAGGCCAATCGACCCGGCGGTCAGAGCGAGCACGATGGATAGCAGGGCGGAAGAGCGCAAAAGCCCCTTGCTCAGGCAAGACATGATAGACCCCGGCTTTACTGTATCACCCGCTGCGGAGAAAATTCGCCTTGAAGCATGCGCTGACGCAGCGATTCCAGCATTGCTTCCGCGCCAGCCTCGCCGTGGATCCGGATGGTTTCGCGCATGGCCAGAGCGATTGCAGCATCGGCGATGATCTCCGGCTCGATGCCGTCGGCCATGCCGTCAGCCCATGCCTCGTTCTGGTGTTCCAGAGCGACCTGCATCTTTTCATGCACGATCATATCGTCGATTTCGTTACGGCTTGTCTGCATTTTTCATCCTCGACAGGGCGGGCAAGTCCTTACCACCCTGTTAACAACACTAGCAGCCTTTTATCAAAACGGCACGGGCTGCGGCGAAAAGAGGTTAATAATCCTCTAATTTCCGAACCTGGACGCGATTTCCTGAGCGAGTGTTGCCCCTTCGTTACGGTAGTTCTCTTCTGCCATGATGGCGGCGCGTGTGCAACTGGTGTGGATGGCCGCAAAGGAGCGGTATCCACGGTTGAATGCAGCCGTCATGCGCTGACGTCGTTCAGGTTCGTTGGCCGTGTCCGCAGCCAGAAGGTCGCCCATCGATTTGCGCCAGTCCTCCGGTCCGGAAGAAGGGCACAGCGTTCTCAGATATTGCACCGCACCCAATATTTCCGACAGCCGTGCCAGCTTGTCGTCATAGGGCGCGGGTTTGGGAGGTGCCGTTTCCGCAGGACGTGCCTCGGATGCTGCCTTGGAAGGCTGCGCGTAAACGGCGCCGTTTTGCCCGGTCGGCAGCATGGTCAGGAAAAGAGACAGGAAAATGGTTGGTCGTATCAAAATTTTATTCTGCCCCACACATACTCGTGAACATCCGGCGGGCGGACGGGTCTAGATAATCGCGATTCTGTCCTGCTGGCAATCATGCTAGCAGCCGCTCGGCGCATTCCACCACGCTTTCTGGGGCCGGCAGCCGGCGGATTTCCGCAAGCGTGTACCAGCCTGCGTCCGCTGCGTCATCACCGACGGTCACAAGCGGATCGGCATCCGTTTCCACGGTGAAGACGGAGAGCAAAAAATGGCTCGTCAGGGTCCCATTTGCATCGTGCGAGGGAAGATCGTAGGTCGCGAAAAGTTGCGGATGGCGTGCGACAATGCCGGTTTCCTCGTGCAGTTCACGTAGCGCCGTCTCGGCCGGTGTTTCGCCTTCCTCGGCCCGTCCGCCGGGAAAGGCGAACATGTCCTTCGAGGGCGGATTGATGCGGCGCACGAGCAAAAGCCGGTCGCCATTTCTGACGATGGCGGAGGAGGCGAGGCGGGGCTTGATACGAACGGTCATGTAAGGTTTCGCGTGTCTCGGTCGGACGGTCTGGAAAAATCGATTCCGGTTTCTGCGCCGATGTTATAGTCCAGAATCGGTTCGATTGTGCAGGCAGAAGACGGTGGAATGAAGATCTATCTTATCTATGCGTTGGCGGCTCTTGCCGAAATTGCCGGCTGTTTTTCCTTCTGGGCCTGGCTGAAACTTGGCAGAACGGCGTGGATATTGTTGCCGGGCATGTTGTCGCTGGCCGCCTTTGCCTGGCTCCTGACGCTGGTGCCAGCGGAGGCCGCAGGCAGGGCGTATGCCGCTTATGGCGGCATCTATATCGCCGCTTCGCTTTTGTGGCTCTGGGGCGTCGAGGGCCACGCGCCGGACAAATGGGATATCGCCGGCGGTGCCGTTTGTCTCGCAGGGGCCGCCATCATCCTGTTCGGGCCGCGGGGTTGAGGAGAAACATATGTGCGGACGTTTCGTCCTGAAAGCGACGCCGGAAGAGATTGCCGATTATCTTGACCTGATCGGGCTAGAGGATTTCCCCGCCCGCTTCAATATCGCGCCCACGCAGCCGATATTGATTGTCATGGAGGGTGAACGGCAGGAGCGCGGCAGCAACCTGCCCAATCGCCGGGCAGTGCTGGTTCGGTGGGGTTTCCTGCCCGGATGGGTCAAGGACCCGAAGGATTTTCCGCTGCTCATCAACGCCCGTTCGGAAACGGCAATCGGCAAGGCCTCCTTCCGCGCCGCCATGCGCCATCGCCGTGTGCTCGTGCCTGCGACCGGCTTTTATGAATGGCGACGTCCGCCGAAGGAAGAGGGCGGCAAACCCCAGCCCTATTTCATTCGCCCGAAGAAAGGCGGCATCGTCGCCTTCGCCGGTCTCATGGAGACATGGTCTTCGGCCGATGGTTCGGAGGTCGATACCGGCGTTATCCTCACCACGGCCGCCAATGCCGCCATCGCGCGCATTCACGACCGCATGCCCGTTGTCATCGCGCCTGAGGATTTCAGCCGTTGGCTCGACTGCAAGACCCAGGAACCACGCGAGGTCGCGGATCTGATGCGGCCGGTTCAGGATGATTTCTTTGAGATGATTCCCGTCTCGGACAAGGTCAACAAGGTCGCCAATGTCGGCGCCGATCTCATCGAGCCAGTGCCGGAAAGCGTGCCGCTGGCAAAGATCAAACCGGCGAAGGACGAGGGGCAGATGTCGCTGTTTTGACGTCTTTGCGCAGCGTGTGAGGCTGGTTATCTAAGCTCTGACATTGCCGCCAATTCTTCTCCCCGAGGGGGAGAAGGTGGCCGAAGGGTCGGATGAGGGGCTACGGCAGAGATATACGGTGGACTTGCCCCTCATCCCGCTGCCGCGGGCTTCTCCCCGGCGGGAAGAAGAACAAGCCTCATCCGCTCGCTCCCCATGCCTCAGTTCCGGAATAAACTCAGCCGTTCCGCCCGATCTTCTGCAAACCTTCCTGGATCATGATATCGGAATAGACGCGGTTGCGGCCGTTCGCCTTGGCGAGATAGAGCAGCTGATCGGCGGCATTCAACTGGTTGTCGAAGGGCTCGCCCTTCTCGATCTCTACGACGCCGAGCGAAATCGTCAGTGCGAGGCTGCTGCCGCTCAATTGTCGGCCGCTTTTTTCCACATGGGCGCGTAATTCTTCGCAGAACGCATAGGCGGCGTGGGCATCCAGGCCGCGCAGGAAGACCGCGAATTCCTCGCCGCCCAGACGGGCGGGAATGTGGCGGTGCGCGTCGCACTTGTCATGCAGAAGCTCCGCCAGCTTTTTTAGAGCCCGGTCGCCCGCATCGTGCCCCAGCGTGTCGTTGATCTTCTTGAAGTGATCGATGTCGAGGATGGCGACGGCGCCATTTTCGTCATTGTCATTGATAACGTCCATGAGCGCACGGGTGCGCTCGAAAAAGGAGCGGCGGTTTGGCAAGCCTGTCAGATGATCGCGCTCGGCCAGCTCGCGCAGGCGCTTGAGCTGTTTCAGCGTTTCGATGTTGTTGTCGATACGGCACTGCAACTCTTCCGGCACGAAGGGGCGATAGACGAAATCCGACGCGCCCGCTTTCAGGAAGCTTGCTGAAAGCAGCCGGTCCGTGGAGGATGATATGCCGATCACGCGCAGATCCTCCGAGGAGCGGCTGTCGCGAATGCGGCGCGTAAGTTCGTAACCGTCCATATCGGGCATGTGATAATCGGTGATGACGAGCTGGATGGACGGGTCCTGCGCCAGGATTTCCAGCGCGCGATTGCCCGAATGCGCCTCGCTGACCTTGAAGTTCTGCCGTTCCAGAATTTCCACGAGGCCGGAGCGCGCGGTCCGCGCATCATCGACCACCAGAACGGAAAACTGCCTGTTGGTCAGAATCCTGTCGACGGTTTTGACCACCGCGTCGACGGTGCGGTGACCGTCCTTGACGATATAGTCGATGATCTTCTTCTCGGCATAACGCTTGCGCGCCTCCTCATCCACTGTCGCGGTGAAGACGATGGCGGGCACTTTGCGTTCGGAGAGCAGCGCCAGAATTTCACCCTTCGGAGCGTCGGGAAGATTGAGACCCGTCAGCGCCAGCGTGAAATCATGGGCGCGCAGCAGGGTATCGGCCGCGGCCATGCTGTCGCAATGGATTACCTCGGCCTGCGTCTCTTCCGAAAGGCGCGTCTTCAGCAGCATGGACAGAGCAACGGAATCTTCAATCAGAAGGATTTTATCCTGCATGCCGCCCAAGCCCCCCATGGCCGTCTTCATGATGTCTCCACGAAACCTCATTCTTTCGCCACCGCAAGTCACGGTATTGAAAATCTTGGTAACCGCAGAGGACTGAATCTCTAAAGTAGAAAATTTGTAATTTCTCAGTAATTGATGCGAGACTGTCCGTACAGTCGTCTCGTGGAAGTCGAATACTTTAGCATGGTTTTGTTGCAGTCACGTTACACTATAACGGATCGGCTCCATGGTCCGGACCGGAATGGCGCATGACGGCGGCAAAAGAAAACGGCGCCATTCACAGCGCCGTGTTTTGCTCGGTTATCCCGGATTGACCGTCTCCGGTCAGCTGACCTATCACGCGTCGACCTGTCCGATTTAAGAAAAATCGTTTATTTTCAAGCGGTTTTGGCTGCAGGCTTGCGCTTCAACATCAGCGTCGCGGCCGCGACAGCCTTCAGCCCGAGCGGGCGGTAGTGGCTTTTGAGGTCCGGCTTTGCCTGCGGCTGTGCCTTCGTCTCGTTCGTCATTTTCTCTCTCCACAATTCACGCCAAACGCCGTTGCGATGCGTGTGAGCCCCTTCTTTCGCGGCTAATCTTGACGGATTCGAGGCGGAAAACGCGAAGCCGGCCGTTCAGGGTGCGACATTTTGCGCCACGGCGCAAATCGGGGAAGCAAGAAAAATGATACCTGCGGTTTTAAATGCTGCGATCGAGGCCATTGCCGCCATTTCCGTCGTCATGCGCGTCCTCTTCGATCGTCAGCGTACCGTAGCGGCGGTGCCAGAGCCGCGCGCTGATGGGAATGAAGACGAGATAGGCGGCAACGGTGAGAACCAGCACCTCCCAGGTGAAGCTCATCAGCATGGCCACATAGAGAACGACGACGAGGATCATCGGCAGCACGAGATCGCGGCGGATACGGCTTGTGCCTGATTTTCCCGACCAGACCGGGAGGCGGCTGATAAGGAGATAACCGATCAGCACGGTATAGGCGGCAGCGACATAAGCGAATGGCTTGTCCGGCTCGACGCCGAGGAAGCCGAGATAGACCGGCAGCAGCACCAGCATGGCACCCATCGGGGCAGGGACGCCGACAAAAAACTCGTTCTGCCATGGCGCCTTGACCGGCCGTTCGATCATGACGTTGAAGCGCGCCAGGCGCAGACCCGCGGCGATGACATAGATGAGGGCGGCGATCCAGCCGATCGACCGTGCCTGATCGAGAAGATAGGCATAGACCACCAGCGCGGGCGCGACACCGAAATTGACGATATCGGCCAGACTATCCATCTGTTCGCCGAATTTGGACGTCGCTTTCATCATGCGGGCGATGCGCCCGTCTATGCCGTCGAGGAAGGCCGCGAGCAGCACCATGCCAACGGCGAGTTCGAAACGCCCTTCGATGGCCAGCCGCACGCCGCTGAGGCCGGCGCAGATGGCCAGAACGGTGATGAGATTGGGAACAAGCAGGCGAAAGGGAATTTCTCTCAGGCGCGGCCCGCGGCCGCTATCCTTTCTGCCCTCATGTTTTCCGTTCTGCGGCGGTTCGGCGATCGGCGTTTCCATGGCGCATGTCTTTCCTGATCGTCATCAGCCGCGGCGGCTGAGGAGCGGACCCTTGGCGGAACCGAACTCTGCCAGCACGGTCTCGCCGGCGATTGCCGTCTGACCCACGGATACACGCGGCTGGAAGCCTTCCGGGAGGAAGATGTCAAGGCGCGAGCCGAAGCGGATAAGGCCGAAACGCTCGCCGGCATCGACGGGCTCGTTTGGCTTGACCCAGCAGACGATGCGCCGAGCGACCATGCCGGCGATCTGCACCACGCCGACCTTGCCATGCGACGTTTCGATGACGAGGCCGTTGCGCTCATTGTCTTCGGAAGCCTTGTCCACCTCGGCATTGAGAAACAGGCCGGGACGGTAGGCAACATTGACGATGCGGCCGCGGACCGGCGAACGGTTCACGTGGCAGTTGAAGACGTTCATGAACACCGAGATGCGCACCATCGGCTCCTTGCCCAGCTCCAGTTCCAGCGGCGGGATGACGGTCTGTACGGCGGAAACCCTGCCATCGGCGGGGCTGATGATCAGGTCGTCATCCTGCGGCGTCACGCGCTCGGGATCGCGGAAGAAATAGGCGCACCAGGCCGTCAGCACCAGGCCGACCCAGAACAGCGGTTCGGCGATCCAGCCGAGCACCAGCGATGCCACGAAGAAAGCGGCTACGAAGACATAACCTTCCTTGTGGATCGGTACGATGGTGTTGCGAATGGTGTCGAACAGATTCATATGGTTCCTTGCTCCGGTTTTGTCTGTCGCGTCTATATGTGGTCGTGATACGACATGATCCATACGGACGTGCGACAAATTTTGCCTAGCTGGTTACAGCCAAACGGACCGCCCGGCAATGGTCCCCTTGCCATGCGGGGGCCGTTATCAGGCGTTTATGCGCCTCAATGCGCTGGTTCGCCGCGGTCCACGACACCGAGATCGTCGGTTTCGCGAACATGGCGCAGCATCTCTTCTGCCCGGATAGCTTCGCGCTGGCGGCTCCACATCGAGGCGTAAAGACCGTTCTGGGCCATCAGGGATGTATGCGTGCCGCGCTCCGCGATCAGCCCTTCCTTCAGCACGATGATTTCATCTGCGCCGATCACCGTCGAGAGCCGGTGGGCGATGACCAGTGTGGTGCGGTTTTTCGAAACGATATCAAGCGCGCTCTGGATTTCCTGCTCCGTATGCGTATCGAGCGCCGAGGTCGCCTCGTCGAGGATCAGGATCGGCGGTGCCTTGAGGATCGTCCGGGCAATCGCCACACGCTGCTTTTCGCCACCGGAGAGCTTCAGCCCGCGCTCCCCGACCATGGTGGCGTAGCCATCCGGAAGCTTTCCGATGAAGGCGCTGATCTGGGCTGCATCCGCTGCCGCCGTGATGTCTTCGTCATTCGCCGAAGGGCGACCGTAACGGATATTGTAGGCCAGTGTATCGTTGAACAGCACCGTATCCTGCGGAACCATGCCGATGACGGAACGGAGGCTCTTTTGCGTCACGTCGCGGACATCCTGCCCGTCAATCGTGATCGCCCCTTCCTGGATATCGTAGAAACGGTAGAGCAGCCGCGAGATCGTTGATTTTCCTGCACCCGAAGGCCCGACAATGGCAACTGTCTTGCCCGCCGGCACGTCGAAGGAAATGCCCTTCAGGATCGGTCTCTCGGCATCATAGGCAAAATGCACGTCGCGGAACGAGATCGCGCCGGGACCGGCGGCGAGCGGCGTCGCACCCGGCCTGTCGGTAACCTCGGCTTCCACTTCCAGAAGCTCGAACATCTGCTCGATATCGGCGAGGCCCTGGCGGATTTCGCGATAGACGAAACCGATGAAATTGAGCGGCACGGAAAGCTGCAGCAAAAGTGCATTGATGAAGACGAAATCACCGATCGTCTGTTCGCCGCGCTGCACGGCAAGCGCCGACATCACCATCATGACGGTGGAGCCAAGGCCGAAAATTACACCCTGGCCGAAGTTCAGCCAGCCGAGTGAGGTCCAGATCGAGATCGCCGATTTTTCGTAACGCGCCATTGCGACATCGAAGCGCTGCGCCTCCATCTCTTCATTGCCGAAATATTTGACGGTCTCGAAATTCAGCAGCGAGTCGATTGCCTTGGTATTGGCATCGGTGTCGCTGTCGTTCATCGCGCGGCGGATGGAGATTCGCCAGTTGCTGGCCCGGACAGTGAACCAGATATAGGCCCAGACGGTGATGACCGTGACGAGAACGTAGGAAAAGCCGTAGGACGCCCAGAAGATGATTGCCGTCAGCAGGAATTCGATGAAGGTCGGTGCGGTGTTGAGGATGGTGAAGCGGACAATGGTCTCGATGCCCTTGGTGCCACGCTCGATAACCCGCGAGAGCCCGCCGGTCTTGCGCTCCAGATGGAAGCGCAGCGAAAGCCGGTGCATGTGTACGAATGTTCTGTAGGCCAGCTGGCGGACCGCGTGCTGACCGACGCTGGCGAAAAGCGAATCGCGCAGCTGGTTAAGCCCGACCTGTATCAGCCGCGTCAGATTATAGGCGATGACAAGGGCGACCGCGCCCAGCAGGAAGACCGGGACCAGCCCCGCCATATCGAGCCTGCCATTCAGCGCGTCTGTCGCCCATTTGAAGAAATAGGGGACGGAGATGAGGACCAGCTTGGCGACAACAAGGTATACGGTGGCCCAGACCACCCGCATCTTCAGATCCCACCGCCCCTCCGGCCACATATAGGGCCAGAGATTGATCAGCGTCTGGGTGGGATTGCTGGAATCCGCAGAAATGGTTTTTTTCTTCGTGGCCATCATACTCTCCGGTCACTGCCGGAAGCCGACAGCATGACGGCGGCTTTGGTCAAGCCGCCGCGCGCGTCACAGATAGGATCGTTGCGGATTTACCGCAACGGTTCAGTTGCTCAAGAGCCACCTTTCAACCGCTTGCGGTGAAGTTCTTCCGCATTCGGCAGCGCCTCTTTCGGCACGCCGAAAATCTGGCCGGGCTCGATCAGGTCAGGGTTTTTGATCTGGTCCTCATTGGCGAGATAGATCGTGGTATAACGGACGCCCTGACCATAGACGCGGCGCGAAATCTGCCACAGCGTGTCACCACGGCGGATGATGACGCTGTTCTGGCTTTCGGCCAGCGGCGCCTGCTCGAAGGTCTGCGGACCGGCTGGCGCCTGTGGCGCGGGAGCGGGCGGCGCGGTGATGTGGAGTTCGGCAAGCCTGCTGGCCAGCGAAGCCAGCCCCTTGCCGATTGCCGCCACGTCATTCGGCCAGGCTTCGACCGAGGTCAGCAGCTGGCGCGCCTTGGCGGCGATGTCGCCGGCGAAGGCTGTGAAGTCCGGCTCGGTGGCTGCCGCGGTGCGGAACTCCGAAAGCGATTTCAGCGCGATCACCACGGCAGAGCGGCCGGCTATTGCCTGATCGAGCGCCGGTGTCGCCTGGTCCCTGTAGAGATTGGAGAGGATGCCGAAGGCCTTGGCGACATCGGTGCGCAGCTTTTCGAAAGCGGCGCGGTCGCTTGCCGTGCTCTGGTTTTCGGCCGGCACTGCGGTCGTTGCCGCTGACGAAGAAGCAGACGGCGTCTGCATCGCGACGGTTGCCTGGTCGGTCTGCGGCCTTTCGAACGGAACGCGCACGCGCACTTTCGCGGTGCCGTCGGCATTCAGCTCCTCGACGGTGATGATGTGGCTGCCAACGGCGAGATCGACGTCACCTTCGATGACAAAATGCCCGGACGCTTCCGTCGTGGCCTTGCCGATTTCCCTGTCATCGACCAGCGCGCGAACCGTCGAACCGGCGGGCGCGGAACCCGCGACGAAAATCTTTGATCCCTCGAACTCGACGGCAGTGACCTGGACGCTCGACGTCAACGGAGCGGCGGCAGCGGCCGCGCCGGCAAGCGGTACGGAGGCCGCATTGGCGTTGGTCGCAGCCGTTGCCGCAGGCTGTTGTGATGGCGTTTGCGGCTGAAGCGACGGAGGGGCCGCCTCCGGCATGGCGAGGACCCGGCTTGCCTTGCCGGGCTTTGAAACCATGGCCAGAAGCTCGCCGGCCTTGCCTTCCGGAACGGAAACCGTCGCCACTTCCTCAGACTGCGTCGCCTTGCCGGCGGTATCGGTCGAACGCAGCACCAGTTCATGGTCGCCGGGCGGCAGGGGATTGTCGAAAACGGCTGCGAAATCGCCGGAGCCGTCGATCGTTGTCTGGGCGACGACCTTGCCGTTGCTCAGGATTTCAAGTTTCGCACCCGGCTGCGCCTTGCCGGCAACAACCGCCGAACCATCAGGCTCGACGCGCAGGACGTCGAAAGTCGGCGCGCCGGAAGAGGTCTGCGCGGCATCGGCTGGCGCCGCCGCCGGCTTCGCCGCTTCGGGCGCGCCATCGTCGGTGCCGGCGAAGACGCCCGCGAGACGACGCACCTGCGCCGCCGCTGCCGCCGCATTGTCAGGCAGGCCGCGCAGGAAGGCCGTGGTGCGCTCGGCGGCGGTGCGGGCCGTGGTGATGAGACGCGACGTCGTTTCATCCAGCGACTCGGGAATTTCGATATTCGTCAGTTCCTTGAGCGAGGTCTCGACCTTCTTGCGCGCCGCTGCGAAATCGGCGTCAGAGGGAACCTTGCTGTCGGCGAAAAGCGTGGTCAGATCCTTGATCGACTGTGTGGCGGAAGCCGCCAGACGGCCGACCTTGTCGGCGATATTGGCGGTTTCTTCTGCCGCATCGGACAGGATGTCGCCCGCCTTGTCGGCGCCCATTTCCACGCTGTTCTTCACGGCGTTGCCCGCCTCGTTGATGGCGTCGCCGATCGGCTTGCCGTCGTTTGAAATCCGCGGCAGGACGAAAAAGATCATGAGCAGGGATGCAATCCCCAACACGATCAGCGCCAGCAAACCGGCTTTATTGTTTTTCATCCTGGGTGCTCCGGATAATTCAAGCTTTTCACACGAGTTGAGATTGCTAGCGTCTTACCTTGCGCCAGACAAGCGGTGAGTGGCCAAAAGGCCATATTTGCAAGGGATTTCCCAAATTTTCTTGACGTGTCGCATCGCACATAGTTCCTTCCCTTCATGACGGACAAAAATACAGCGATTCGATCCATCTGCGTTTATTGCGGCTCCCAGCCCGGACGTGATCCCGCCCACATGGAAGCAGGCCGTGCGCTTGGGAAATCCATTGCCGAAAACGGCATTCGCCTGGTTTATGGTGGTGGCACCAAGGGCATCATGGGCGCAGTTGCCAGCGGCGTTCTTTCCAATGGCGGCGAAGTGACGGGCATCATACCGGAATTTCTGGTCGACATGGAGGCAACACGCCATTCTCTCGGACAATTGAACGAGCTTGTCATCACCAAGGACATGCACGAGCGCAAACACATGATGTTCGAGCGCTCGGATGCTTTCGTCACCCTGCCGGGCGGTGTCGGCACGCTGGAAGAGATCGTGGAGATCATGACCTGGGCGCAGCTCGGCCGTCACGCGAAGCCAATGGTCTTTGCCAATATCAACGGTTTCTGGAACCCGATGCTAGAACTCGTGCAACATATGCGCGACCAGGGCTTCATCCACCGTGCGCATCTTCTCAATCCGCTCATCATTGACGAGGTGAAGGACATCGTCCCCGCCATCATCGACCGCGCGCTGGCCCAGCAGAACCCTGAAGGCGACCCTTCGGTGATTTCGCGCCTGTAGGCCCGGCGATTGTTAACGGCCGCTCGGGCGGCTCGTTACAATTTTAAATGTATATTAATATAGATTTAACGGCGGCATCCTTCCGCCCGTCCTTTTCGTGGCCCGGCGACTGATCCTGTGTCACCGTTTCCCAGGCGTTGGTTATCGCGGAATTTTGCTCCGCCGCCTCGGGTGGGTGTCATCGGCAATGATTGCTTTCGTGATGCGGCTGAAGAGCCGGACGCATTTCATTATCAAGAGAAACCCGCTGCGGGGCAGGGAGGTCGTGTTCGGTTCGGTCGCCCGCCGCCGGGCGGAGGCAAAGACGCGGCTTGCGATCGTCATCGCTGTCTTCATTGCGATTTACGCCGTCGCCGCGGCGCGCCTCGTTCAATATGGGCTTGCCGAACCCGTTTCCACCGCATGGATCAATACCGGCGTCAACGCCATCGCCTCACGGCCTGACATCGTCGACCGCAACGGCACGCTTCTGGCGACCGATCTCAACATGGTATCGCTTTATGCGGATCCGCGCAGGATCGTCGATCCGGACGAGGTGGTGGAAAAACTCGCGACCGTTATTCCCAATCTGGACTGGCGCGAGACGCATCGTAGATTGCGTTCGGATACAGGCTTCCAGTGGTTGCGACGCCAGCTGACACCGCGGCAGCAGGCGGATATTCTCAATCTCGGCATACCGGGTATCGGTTTCCGCCCGGAAAAACGGCGGTTTTATCCGGGCGGCCCAACCGCTTCGCATATTATCGGCCACGTCAATGTCGACAATCAGGGTCTCGCCGGCATGGAGCGTTACCTGGACCAGCAGGGGCTGGCCGATCTGCGCGCTGTGGGTCTTGCCAGCGGCACGCCACTGGAACCGGTGCGGCTGTCCATCGATCTCAGGGTACAGAACATCGTTCGCGACGTGGTCGTGAAGGCGAAAAGTGCCTATCAGGCCGAAGCCGCCGGTTCGGTGATCCTCGATGTGGAGACGGGCGAAGTGCTGGCCATGGCTTCCGTCCCGGATTACGATCCGAACGAACCTTCCCGCACCCTCGCTGATGGCAGCGTCGACAAGGAGTATGAAAAAGGCTGGTTCAACAGGATGAGCAACGCCACCTTCGAGATGGGCTCCACATTCAAGAGCTTCACGCTCGCCATGGGTCTGGATGCCGGGGCGATTACGCTCAATTCGGTGGTGGATGCGTCGCGGCCGATCCGCATGGGCGGCTTCACCATCAGGGATTTCAAGGGAAGAAACCGGCCGCTCTCCATTCCGGAAGTGTTTCAATTTTCATCGAATATCGGCACGGCGGCGGTGGCTGACAGGGTCGGTGTCGAGGGCCATCAACAATTCCTGACGAAGCTTGGTCTGCTGACCAGAATGGACACGGAAATGCCCGGCGTTGCCACGCCGACCCAGCCGAGAAACTGGAAGAAAATCAATTCCGTCACCATCTCCTTCGGCCATGGCGTTGCTACCACTCCGTTGCAGACGGCGGTGGCCGCTGCAGCCCTTATCAATGGCGGAAGCCTGATCTCTCCGACCTTCCTGCCGCGTTCGAAAGAGGCTGCGGCATCGCTCGCGCGCAGCGTCATCAACGACAGGACGAGCGCCGACATGCGTTACCTGTTCAACTGGAACGGCATCAAGGGTTCCGGCCGTGGCGCACAGGTGGAGGGGTTTCATGTCGGCGGCAAGACGGGGACGGCAGACAAGGTGATCAATGGCCGTTACGCCAAGGACATCAATTTCAACGCCTTCGTGGCCGGTTTTCCCATGCACAAGCCGAAATATGTCGTGCTGACCATGATCGATGCGCCAAGGACCGGCGTGAATGGCGGCCGCACGGCAGCCTCGACAGCGGCCCCCATGACGCGCGAGATCATCGCCCAGACGGCGGGCCTTCTGGGTGTCAAACCGCGCTTCGGCTATGAGGGAAACCCGCAATTGCTGGTGGATTACTGACGCCTGGCTACCTCACTCCTGTTTCAGGGAGCAGGAGTGAGAAAGGATTTGGTCATCGCTTGAGCCGCAGCAGGCTTGAGCCGGTGTAGATCGCAAGCGCCACCCAGATCATTGCGAAAGCCGCCAGACGCACCATGTCGAACGGCTCCTTGAAGACGAAAATGGCTATCAGGAAGATCATCGTCGGCGCGATATATTGCATGATGCCGATGGTGGAGAGCTTCAGCAGTTTCGCACCATTGCCATAGAGAATGAGGGGAACGGCGGTGATGAGACCGCTTGCCGCCAGAAGCCAGGTATCGGCGGAATTGCCGCCCATGAAATGCGCCTGTCCGCTGAACGCAAGCCAGATCATGACCAGCACGGCGGGAATAGACAGCAGCATGACTTCCAGCAGGAAGCCCTGCGTCGCGCCTATGGGCAGGGTTTTGCGGAAAAAGGCGTAAAAGCCCCAGGAAACGGTGAGCGCGATGGAAACCCACGGCAGGCTGCCCGCATGCCAGGTGAGGATGGCCACCGCAACCGCCACGAGGCTGATGGCGGCGATCTGCGCCGGATAGAGTTTTTCCTTCAGCAGTACGGCACCGAGGAAGATGCTGAACAGCGGATTGATGAAATAGCCGAGCGCGGCATCAAGTGCGCGGCCCGCGCCGATCGACCAGATGTAGACGCCCCAGTTGATACTGATGAGCGCAGCCGTAAGACTCGCCATCGCAAGCATCTTCGGACTTCTCAGCGCCGTACGGATTTCAGCCGTGCGCCCGAGCACGATCAGCACCACCGCTGCGATCGGCACCGACCAGACGACGCGATGCACGATGACCTCGATCGGTGAAATATGTGCAACCGCCTTCATGTAGAAGGGCAGGAAACCCCACAAAAGATATGCGGAAAGCGCGAAAGCAAAACCGCGCGCGCTGTCGCCGCCCTCTTGGGCTGGAAGCGTTTTGTCGAGTGCCATGGGAGTACCGCCAATTGTTCGGATGGCGTTTTATAACGGATCGGCACAATGGCGGCCAATTCATTTCCGTGAAGGGTTCATGAGAAAAACTGCATGAATAAAAGGCGCTTTGCCTTTCAAACGTGCTGATCAGCGCCGGGTAAATGATTCCCGCAGGAAACCCCTGCGTGAATCATCATCTTATCCTGCCGCCACAACGTGCTGAAATAAATACTATTTTCCGGCAAAACGGTCGTTAGCGCGGATCAGCTGGTCGAGAATGCCGGGCTCGCTCATCGCATGTCCCGCGGCCTCGATAATGTGGAAATCCGCGTCCGGCCATGCCTTGGCCAGCTGCCAGGCATATTTCAGCGGGCAGGGCATGTCGTAACGTCCATGCACGATGACACCGGGAATATTCCTGAGCTTGCCGGCATCGCGCAGCAATTGTCCTTCCTCAAGCCAGCCGCCATTAACGAAGAAGTGGTTTTCGATGCGGGCGAAGGCAATCGCGTATTTGTCTTCACCGAAATCCTCGACGCGGTCGGGATCGGTGACGAGTGCAATGGTCGCGCCCTCCCATTGGCTCCATGCTTTCGCGCATTCCAGCTTCTTCGTTTCGTCAGTGCCTGTGAGATAGCGATTATAGGCCTGCATCATCTCGCCGCGTTCGGATTCGGGAATGGGTGCGATGAATTTTTCCCATTGATCCGGATAGATTTCAGAGACGCCGAACTGGTAGTACCAGTCGAGTTCCGGCCGGGTGACGGTGTAGATACCGCGCAGGACCAGTTCGCTGACGCGGTCCGGATGGGTTTCGGCATAGGCGAGCGCCAGCGTCGAACCCCAGGAGCCGCCGAACACCAGCCATTTCTCGAAGCCGCAGAGTTCACGCAGTCGTTCAATATCGGCAACCAGATGCCATGTGGTGTTGGCTTCGAGTTCCGCGTGTGGCGTGGAGCGACCGCAGCCGCGCTGATCGAACAGGATGACATCGTAAAGATCGGGATCGAATACCCGGCGATGGGTGGGGTTTACCCCGCCGCCCGGGCCCCCGTGCAGGAAGACCGCCGGCTTAGCGCCGCGTGTGCCCACCCGCTCCCAGTAGATCGTGTGGCCGTCACCCACGTCGAGCATGCCGGTCTCGAAGGGTTCGATCTCTGGATAAAAGCCGCGCAGTTCTTCAGTCATGTTTTATCGTTCCTCAGGCGGCCATTCGGCCGTGTCATGATCCGGATGTTGGTAGGAGGTGATCTCGGCCTCATCGACGCCCTGTTCGACTGCCGGTTTGGCGAAGAGCTGCTCGATCCACGGCATACGCTTGTGGATGTTCACCTGCACCTGCGGCTCTATCTTCTCGGGATGGTCGAAAGCGCCGATCGCGATCTCCACGCCGCCGGGATAATGATAGGTCAGCGGTGTGCCGCACTTGTTGCAGAAACCGCGATGGATTTTCTGCGACGAGCGGAAGAGGGCAGGCTGGCCGCGTGTCCAGGTCAGATGTGCCTGATCGGCAGTCACAAGTGCGCCAAAGAAATTGCCGAAATGTTTCTGGCACATGCGGCAGTGGCAGATGGAGGCCCTGCCGAGCTTACCCGCATGGAACCGCACGGCGCCGCACTGGCAGCCGCCGGAAAAACCCGTTTCGCTCATTGTCTGTTCTCCGGTGGCCAGTTTTCGGTGTCGTGGTCGGGGTGCTGATAGGAAACGAGATTGGCAAGGTAGTCCACCTGCGTCAGGTCGTCCTCGGTCGCAACGGCGGGCAGGGTGTGGAGGCTGTCGACAAAATCGATCTTCCGTTCCACGCCCCACTGGATGGTTGGCGGCAGCGCGGCGGGATCGTCGAAGGCGCCGGCCGCCACCGCAATGCCATCCGGGGCCTCATAGGTTAGCGGCGTGCCGCATTCGGGGCAAAAGCCGCGCTTCACGACGCTGGAGGACTGGAAGCGTTTCGGCTCGCCGCGCGTCCATTTGAACTCCACATTGCGAACTGAAACCAGTGGCGCGTAATAAGCCCCGAAAGCCTTCTGGCACATGCGGCAGTGGCAGATGGAACTGTCTTTCAGGTCGCCAGTGGCGCGAAAACGGACCGCGCCGCATTGGCATCCGCCGGTATATGTCGTCATCTTCGGTCCTCCCGGATCGTTCTGATAATGTGGAGACAGACATTATCTAAGTCTGTGAGGACCTCGTGGTTCCAGAAGCGGAGGATGGTCCAGCCGTCTTTTTCAAGCCGCACGGTTCTTTCATGATCGTAGTGTAATGCTGCCTCGGATGTATGTTGAGAGCCATCGATCTCGATAATAAGTCGATGATCGGAACAGGCGAAATCGACGATAAAACCGGCAATCGGCATTTGTCTACGGAAACTCAAGCCTTCCAGGCGATGGGCGCGAATTGCGTTCCAGAGTTTCAGCTCGGCATCCGTCATTACTTTCCGCATTTGCTTCGCGTATTTGCGATGCATTGGGTCTACATCTGCATGCGGCATGATCTGGCTCGCCGTTTAGTGCCTCGCCTTAGATTGGTTGAGGGAACTTAAAATCGCAAGCGTATTGTGGTGGGCGAGGATACCCCCCTCTGCCCTGCCGGGCATCTCCCCACAAGGAGGGAGATCGGCATGACGCGCCTGCGTCGCTCCATTTCGACCGAAGAGAAATGCCGGGGCCTAACAACGAGTCGATCTCCCCACCTGTGGGGGAGATGCCCGGCAGGGCAGAGGGGGGTAAACCGCAAGCCGCAGCCTCAAGCGCTGGACGCAAGCCCTACCGCTTCAACTCCCAGGTCGTCGTCCGCTCCCCGGTCTCCTTGTCCTTGCCATCCTTCAACTGAATGCCCTTCTCCGAAAGCTCATCGCGCAACCGATCGGCCTCTGCAAAGTTCTTCGCCTTCAGCATCTCAAGCCGCAATTGCACCAGCGCATCGACAGCCGAAACGATGGCCTCGTCCATTTCTGCCTTCTTGGGCAAGACACCGAGCAGTGCAGCGCTGGCGGCAAAGGCTGGCAGCTTGGAAGGGTCCACATTGGCCGCATGCGCCAATGCATGCAGCGCCTGCACGGCCGCAACCGTATTGAGATCGTCGGCAAGCGCCTCGAGCACGGTTTCATCCGGCGCGGCATCGGAGGCTTCCGCCGCCGGCCATTTGGCGAGCAGGCGTTCGGCCTCTTCCAGACGCTTTACCGAAAAATCGATCGGCTCTCTATAATGCGTCATCAGCATCGCAAGACGCAGAACCTCGCCCGGCCATTTCCGGCCGCCGAATTTCTCCGTGTGCAGCAATTCATAGATCGTCACGAAGTTGCCCTCGGACTTCGACATCTTGCGGCCTTCCACCTGCACAAAGCCGTTATGCATCCACACGTTCGCCATGACATGCGTGCCGTGCGCGCAACGGGACTGGGCGATTTCGTTCTCGTGATGTGGAAAGATGAGGTCGAGCCCGCCGCCGTGAATGTCGAAAACGTCACCGAGGTAGCGGCCGGACATAGCCGAGCATTCGATATGCCAGCCGGGACGGCCGCGGCCCCAAGGGCTTTCCCAGCCGGGCTCGTTGTGGGAGGAAAGCTTCCACAGCACGAAATCGCCGGGGTTCTTCTTGTGGGCATCCACCGCCACGCGCGCGCCCGCCTGCTGCTCGTCCAGCGGACGCTTCGAAAGCTGCCCGTAATCCGCCATGGAGCGAGTGTCGAACAAGACCTCGCCACCGGCCGCATAGGCGTGGCCGCGTGCGATCAGTTTCTCGATGATGTCGATCATCTGTGCGATATTGTCGGTCGCGCGCGGTTCGACACTTGGCTGAAGGCAGCCCAGCGCCGCGACGTCCGCATGGAACTGGTCAGCCGTCTTTTCCGTCACGGCGTGGATGGCATCGTTGAGCGGCAGATGCGGATAGTCCCGCAGCGCCCGCGCATTGATCTTGTCATCAACGTCAGTGATGTTGCGGGCATAGGTGACGTGATTTTCGCCATAGACATGGCGCAGCAGCCGGAAGAGAACATCGAACACGATGACGGGTCGCGCGTTGCCGATATGGGCGAAATCATAGACCGTCGGGCCGCAGACATACATGCGCACGTTTTCAGGATCGATGGGCGCAAATTCCGCCTTTTCGCGGGTCAGCGTGTTGTGAAGTTTCAGGCGCAAGGACATGCGGCAATTCCCTAGAGGCAGTCAGTTGTCCTGACCGGGCCGTTTGTCTGTAAGACCTTGCGGGAGACGAAAACGAGCCGGCCGGTGGCGAACCAGCAAAATTATTTCAGCAGCAGGTGCAGATCGTCGTTTTCATGACTTGCGTTATGGCGCGGCGGTCATGCGCGGTCAAGCGTTTCTCTCGTGACGTTGGCTGACCCGCCGACCGGCATCACTCCGGCGGACGGTAATCCACGAACCGGTTTTCCCGGACCAGGAAGAGCTTGCCGGTCTCTTTGAGATCGGGCGAAGCAAGCGGCAGGATGGCAGCGGCTACCTCTGACGGATGCGGCACGGTGGCGGGATCTTCGCCGGGCATGGCCTGCGCGCGCATTGCCGTGCGCGTGGCGCCGGGATTGATGCTGTTGACGCGAAGCGCGCTCTTCTGCGTCTCCGCCGCCCAGGTGCGGGCAAGCGCTTCCACAGCTGCCTTGGAGGTGGAGTAGACGCCCCAGAAGGGACGACAGCTATGAGCGGCACCCGAGGACAGGATCAATGCCCGACCGGCGTCAGATTTGAGAAGCAGCGGCTCGACCGAGCGGATCAGCCGCCAGGTGGCGGTGACGTTGATGGTCATGACCCTTTCGAAAACCTTTGCCTCGATATGGCCGACCGGCGAGATGACGCCGAGGACACCGGCATTGGCGACCAGAATATCCAGCTTGCCCCAGCGCTCGTAGATATTGGCGCCCAGCGCATCGATGGCTTTCATGTCGGAGAGATCGAAGGGAACCAGCGTCGCGGTGCCGCCGACGGCCTTGATGGCGTCGTCCAGTTCCTCAAGGCCGCCCACCGTGCGGGCGCAGGCGATGACATGCGCGCCGGCCCTGGCGAGTTCCAGCGCGGTGAAATAGCCGATGCCGCGCGACGCGCCGGTGACGAGAGCGATGCGGCCCTTGAGATCGATAGTCATGGTCTCCCCCGAAATAATTGCGCTTCCTTGTACGAAGCCGCAGCCGCCTGCTGCAAGCAATTAAATTGCCGCAGCTCGCGGGCCGATAAAAGGCAAGAAAAAAGCGGCCACCGGAGACCGGTGGCCGCTTGTTTTGTCGGGATTATCAGCCGTTGCTGGCCAGCATGGAAATCTTGCTGCCCATCGCCTCGCCGTTCTTGTCGAGGAGGCGGGTCGGATAATCGCCGGTGAAATAGTGGTCGGTGAACTGCGGCCGCGCCGGATTGCGGTTCTCACCGCCCACAGCGCGATAAAGCCCGTCGATCGACAGGAACGCCAGCGAATCGGCGCCGATATATTGCGCCATCGCCTCGACATCCGCATACTGGTTCGCCAGCAGCTTGTCGGCATCAGGCGTGTCGATGCCATAGAAATCCGGATGGAAGATCATCGGGCTGGCGACGCGGATATGCACTTCCTTGGCGCCGGCCTCGCGGATCATCTGCACGATCTTGACCGAGGTCGTGCCGCGCACGATGGAATCATCCACCAGCACTACGCGCTTGCCTTCGATCATCGCCCGGTTGGCGGAATGCTTGAGCTTGACGCCGAAGGCGCGGATCTGCTGGGTCGGCTCGATGAAGGTGCGGCCGACATAATGGTTGCGGATGATACCGTATTCGAAGGGAATGCCGCTTTCCTGCGCAAAACCGAGCGCTGCGGGCGTGCCGCCATCGGGAACGGGCACCACCACATCGGCTTCGAGCGGTGCTTCCTTGGCAAGGTTCATGCCCATGTTCTTGCGCGTCGTGTAGACGTTGCGGCCGCCAACGACGGAATCGGGACGGGCGAAATAGACATATTCGAACAGGCAGAGACGCTCGGGCTGCGGCTTCGACGGCTTGCGCGCATCGATGGTGATCGAACCGTCAGGCTGGATCTCGCAGATGATGACTTCGCCGTTTTCAACGTCGCGCACGAATTTCGCGCCGATGATATCGAGAGCACAGGTCTCCGAGCAGAAGATAGGCTTGCCGTCCAGCTCGCCCATGACCAGCGGGCGGATACCGATCGGGTCACGCGCGGCAATCAGCTTGGTGCGGGTCATCGCCAGCATCGAGTAACCGCCTTCCATCTGCCTGATGGCATCGATGAAACGGTCGGCGGTGGAGGAATGACGGGAGCGGGCGATGAGGTGCAGCACGACTTCGGTATCGGAGGTCGACTGACAGATGGCGCCTGTCGCGATGATCTGGCGGCGCAGTGTCAGGCCGTTGGTGAAGTTGCCGTTATGGGCAATCGAAATACCGCCTTCTTCCAGTTCGGCAAACAGCGGCTGTACGTTGCGCATCGCCACTTCGCCCGTGGTGGAATAACGGGTGTGGCCGATGGCGATGGAGCCGGGCAGGCGGGCAAGCGTTGCCGGATCGGTGTAATGATCACCGACGAGGCCCATATGGCGTTCCTGATGAAAGCGCTTGCCATCGAAGGAGACGATGCCGGCTGCTTCCTGGCCGCGATGCTGCAGGGCATGCAGGCCAAGCGCGGTCAGCGCCGAGGCGTCGGCATGGCCGAGAATGCCGAAAACGCCGCATTCTTCATGCAGCGTATCGCCGTCGATCTCTTCCTTGAAAGTGGCCTCAGGAAACTTGGAATGCGAAAGCGGCTCAATCATCCGGCTTGCCCTTGCTCTCTACCGAGAAAAAAGAAAGACCATTCCGGTGAGTGTTTCCCCCGGTCGGTCCGTCTGTGTCGTGCTTGATATTTAGCACAAATAGCGCGCCTTGCATGCATTGCAAGACGCGACACTGTGTCAATTATTCGTTGCCGGCGGATTTGTTGCCGGCACATCTTCGGCAGGCGCCTGCGTGGTCGTCTGTTCCTGCGGTTTTCCAAGGATGCGAGCGCGGATCTGCGGCTCGATATCGTCAGGCAGAACCGCCTCCAGCTTGCCAACCAGCCCGTCAAGGAAGGGCTTGGACTTCGCCTGCGTCACCCATTCCGGCTGTGTCTTCACATCCACCAGCCAGTTCCAGAAGGCGACGGCGACCACTAGAAGCAGGATGCCGCGCGCCGCGCCGAACAGGAAGCCCAGCGTGCGATCCAGTGCGCCGATGCGGCTGTCGATGATGAAATCGGCAATACGCGAGGTGATGAAGGAAATCACGATCAGCGAGACGAGGAAAACGACGCCCGCCGAACCGGCAATGGCGATCTTGTCGTCATCGGTATAGTTGCGCGCATAGGGCAGCAGGACCGGATAAAGATAATAGGCGGCGGCGACCGAACCGGCCCAGCTCGCAATCGACAGGATTTCGCGGGAAAAACCGCGGACCATCGCGAGAATGGCGGAGAAAAGAACAACGGCGATGACGATGCCGTCGAAAATTGTAATGGGCATATACCAACTCCGGAGGTGCGACGCCCTGTCAGGCGCTGCCTTGCCAATTTTGCGATCCTCTTACACCACTGTTTCCTTTGGCGAAAGGATCAATATTCGTCGTCCTCAACCTGTTTGAACCGGTTGCCGGAGCCGGCGATGCGGGCCACGAGGTCCGGAAGGCTTTCGATTTCCGTCCAGCGCCCCTTGCCGCCTTTCGGCAATTCAGCCGAAGCAGAAGGCAGAAGTGCGGCGGAAAAGCCGAGTTTTTCAGCTTCTTTCAATCGCTGGCCCGTATGCGAGACCGGGCGCACCGCGCCCGACAGGCTGATTTCGCCGAAATAGACGCAATCGGCGGGCAGGGCAAGACCGGCAAGCGAGGAAACCAGCGCAGAAGCAATAGCCATATCGGCGGCCGGTTCGGAAATCCGGTAACCGCCGGCGACGTTGAGATAGACATCGTGCTGACCGAGCTTCACGCCGCAATGGGCCTCCAGTACCGCGAGGATCATGGCGAGTCGCGACGAATCCCAGCCGACCACCGCGCGGCGCGGTGTGCCGAGCGAGGTTGGCGCGACCAGCGCCTGCACTTCAACGAGCACGGGGCGTGTGCCCTCGATGCCGGCAAAAACCGCAGCGCCCGGTGATTTTTCGTTGCGTTCTCCCAGAAACAGTTCGGATGGATTGGACACTTCCCTGAGGCCGCGATCCGACATTTCGAACACGCCGATTTCATCGGTCGGCCCGAAGCGGTTCTTGACGGTTCGAAGAATGCGGTAATGGTGGCCACGGTCACCTTCGAAATAAAGGACGGCATCGACCATGTGCTCCACCACGCGCGGGCCGGCGATCTGGCCTTCCTTGGTGACATGGCCGACAAGCACCATGGTCGCGCCCGTCTGCTTGGCGAAACGGATCATCGCCTGCACGCCGGTGCGCACCTGTGTCACCGTGCCGGGGGCGGAATCGGCGGTATCGCTCCACAATGTCTGGATGGAATCGATGATGACGAGATCGGGCCGCTTGCCTTCGGAAATCGTCGCCAGAATATCCTCGACATTGGTTTCCGCCGCCAGAAGCACATCGGTGTCCGCAGCCCCCAGACGTTGCGCACGCAGACGCACCTGCGCCACCGCCTCTTCGCCGGAGACATAGATGATGCGATGGCCGCGCCGCGAAAGGGCGGCGGCCGCCTGCATGAGGAGCGTCGATTTGCCGATGCCGGGATCCCCACCGATCAGAACGGCCGAACCGCGCACGAAACCGCCGCCGGTCGCCCGATCAAGTTCGCTGATGCCGGTCGGGATGCGGGGGGCTTCTTCGATTTCACCGGAAAGCGAGGTGAGTGTGACTGGCCGGCCCTTCTTGGGAGCCTTGCCCGGGCCGGATCCGATGCCGCCCATCGGGTCTTCCTCGACGATGGTATTCCACTCGCCGCAGCCTTCGCATTTTCCCGCCCATCGGGTATGAACCGTGCCGCAGTTCTGGCACACGAATTGAGTCTTGGCTTTGGCCATCTATGTCAGTTTTCTTCTTGTTTGAAATGTTCTGCGGAGATGTCTTGGTGGCCGTGGAGGACGCGCAGGACCGTAAGCTCATTCTCGTTGATGCGGAAGAAAATCACGCGGCCCCGATAGGCAATGCTGCGAAGCCCTGCTCCATAGCTGCTTCGTGAGACGCCGGACAGGCCGAGCGCCGCTAGCGATTCGACCTTGTCAAAAATTTCAAGCGCGAGACGGTCGGCCGCGGCCGGATTTTCCACTGCGATATAGGCGTGATCTTCAGCGACGTCCTGCCTTGCCCGCGCGGTCCAGATAACGGTCCGGATATTAATGATCGGTCCCCGTTTTTTGTTGCGCGGACAGGTTCTTGATGTCGCTCAGGAAAGCATCTCGCGACCGATAGCTGTGAACACGGCCGGCGTCAGCATCATCAATTCCTTCCTGCAGCAGCAGCTTGAGTGCCGCTTTCTTTCCCTCATCGCTGCCCAGCAAGCGAAGTCCAGCAGAAATCACTGCATCCGCATCGCTATAGACGCCAGCCGCCACCTGCTCCTCGATGAATTTCTCGTCCTGCTCGCTCAAATGGATTTCGGGCATTTCGATCTCCTTTTGTTCTCTTTTAACACAGGTCGCGTGAGCTTTCCAAGCGCTAAAGGCGCGTCTCAGTCATCCGCCATCAGATATTGCCGCTCATATCGCAGACCAAGTCCTGTCAACATCTCATAGCCGATCGTTCCTGCCGCCCGTGCACTCTCGTCTACGGGCACATTGGGACCGAAAAGCTCGACATAGTCTCCGGTTCGAATGGCATTGGCCGGAACATCCGTCACGTCGAAGATGGTGAGGTCCATTGTGACGCGGCCAGCAACCGGCACCTTGTGGCCGTTGACGACACCGTATGCGCCGCCATGGCCCATTTCGCGCAGCGGAATGCCGGAACCGGACAGCGAACGCTGGTATCCGTCCGCGTAACCGACAGTCGCGATGGCGAGGCGGCTTGCGCGTTTCAGCAGAAAGGTGCCGCCATAACTGACGGTCTGGCCTTCGCCCGCATCGCGGATCTGGATGATGCGCGCTTCGGCTTTGGCGACCGGCCGCATGGGATTTGCAACGTTGTTGACCGCCTCTCCGCCATAGAGCGCTATGCCGGGACGGGTAAGGTCGAAATGATAATCCGGGCCGAGAAAGATACCGGCGGAAGCCGAGAGGCTTGATTCGATACCTTCGAAAGCAGTGCTAACCATCCGGAATGATTCGAGCTGAGCCCTGTTCATCGGCGAGGAGGGCGTGTCGGCACAGGCGAGATGGGACAGCACCAGAACCGGGTCAAAACTTGCCGGCCGGGTCACGTCGTCGGCCAGAAACAGGGCATCGTCGAGCGGCAATCCGAGACGGTTGAAGCCGGTGTCCACATGCAGTGCGCAGGGGTGATCACCACGCTCGGCTACCGTCGCCATCCAGAAGGAGAGTTGCTCCTCGGAGGCGAGAACCGGCACCAGATCATTGTCGAAGACCTGCCGTTCCTGGCCCTGCCAGATGCCTGACAGGACGAAGATGCGTGCTTCAGGTGCATAGGAACGCAGGGTCTCACCCTCGGCAACCGTTGCCACGAAGAAGTCGCGCGCGCCGGCATGGTAGAGCGCTGCGCCGCAATCCTCGATGCCGAGGCCATAGGCATCGGCCTTCACGACGGCCGCTGTCCGCGCCTTGCCGGAGCGTCTCCTCATGTCCCGCCAATTATCGGCCAGCGCACCGAGATCGACGGTCAGCCGCAGTGGCGCTTGTTCGAAAGCGTCGGTTTCGGTTTCAGCGAATGTATCCTCGAAGTCGTCTGTCATGCCATGCGTCCGGTTGATTTTGGAACCGACCAGACCCTAGCACTTTTGTTCAAGACGGTAAGGATCGAATGCTCTAAACTTCGCTCATGCACAATGTTTCGCAGGAACAGGCCCTCGATTTCATGCCCGTCGCCACGACGGAAACCACGCGTTTTTGGCGGGACGGACGTTTTGGCGGCATGGAATGCCTGAGCGCTACGTTTCTCACCCATGAATATTCGCCTCACGCCCATGACACGTTTTCGATAGGCGCCATCGAAAGCGGCTCGCAGATTTCCACCATTCAGGGCACCACCGAACAGACGGGGCCGGGGCATCTCTATCTCATCAATCCGGACGAGATTCACGATGGTGCACCAGGCGGCGGCGGTTACCGTTACCGGATGATCTATCCTGACACGGCACTGCTGCGCGATATCATCGAGGATGTGACGGGCAGGGCCTTCCACGGTACGCCGTCATTCCCGAAGTTTCTGCCGCGCGATCCGCAGATGGCGGCCGCCTTTCAGATGGCGCACCGGCGTCTGGAGGAGAAATCCGGTGCCCTCGAGGCGGATGAGGGCATGTTCTCGGTTCTCGCCGCCCTTTTCGGCAGGCATGGCAGCGTCATTATCCTGCCGGTCGAAACGCGCGAGAAAACGGCGGTTTACACCGCCCGCGACTATCTTTCCGACAATTACGAGACCGATATCGGCCTTGAGGAACTGGCTTCCATTGCCGGTCTCAGCCGCGCACATCTTATCCGTGCTTTCAGGAAAGAGTTCCACATCACCCCGCACGCCTATCTGACCGACGTGCGCATCCGCAGGGCGCGTCGGCTTCTGCGCGCCGGCGAGATGCCGGCCGAGGTGGCGGCGATGTGCGGTTTTGCGGACCAGGCGCATTTCACCCGGCATTTCAAGGCGCGCACCGGCATTACCCCGGGCCAGTTTCGCATGGGGTGATGCCGGCACACGCATTCCTGTGTGACGTCACTTTCGTACAAGACCGGTGGATGTCTTACGCGTAATCGCTCTCCTGAAAGGGAGAAAGCGATGTCGATATGGGATAAAAGGACGGAATTCGTCGCGGGATTACGGGCCGCCGCGCCATTGCTCGTGGCCATGGTGCCGATCGGCGTCGTGTTTGGCGCGGTCGCCATCGGCAAGGGCCTGTCGCCGCTCGAAGCCTCGCTGATGTCGCTGCTGGTCTTCGCCGGCGGCTCGCAATTCGTGGCGATGGACTTATGGACCCATCCGGCTAGCTGGAGCGCGCTCGGCTTTGCGGCGCTGCTCGTCAATCTGCGCCACGTGCTGATGAGCGCTTCCATCGCCGGCAAGCTGGACGATTTCCGGGGCTGGCGGAAATATGCGGCCATGCTGGTGCTGACGGATGAATCCTGGGCGTTGTCGGAGTTTCGTGTCATTGCAAACAGGCTGACGGCGGCCTTTTTCACCGGCGCTGCGCTCTCGATCTATCTCGTCTGGAACCTCGCAACCCTTGCCGGCGCGCTGCTCGGCTCAGTGGTGGGGGATATGTCGGTCATCGGTCTGGATTTCGCCTTTCCCGCCGTCTTCATCGTGCTGCTCATGGGGTTCTGGAAGGGCAGGGAAACCGGTTTCGTGCTTCTGGCAAGCGCCGCCGCCGCCTATCTCACCCACGCGCTGGTTCCCGGCGCGTGGTATATCGCCGCCGGCGCGCTGGCGGGTCTCGCCGTCGCCGCCTTCGGCCACGAGGAACAGGCGGAGCAGCCGGCATGACGCTCGACCCGAATACGCTGCTGACAATCCTTGCCATGATGGCGGCAACCGTCGCAACACGCCTCGGCGGCCTGTTGCTGGTCACTCATTTTACGCTGACACCGCGCCTGAAAAAGGCGCTTGGCGTGGTGCCGCCCGCCGTCCTGATGGCCGTGGTGACGCCGACGGCGCTCGCCAGCGGGCCGGCGGAAACCATCGCCTGCGCAATCACTGCGGTTGCAGCGCTGCGCCTCAGCCTTCTGCCGGCCGCAACGCTCGGTGTTGCTGCCGTGGCGCTGCTGCGTGGAATCGGATTGTAAGAAAAAGCCACAAACGTCTTGAAAGGACTCGAGCCTTGTTTCCGGAACGTGGGAAATAGCCGAGACGGTAAACATACCCTCTCGGCAATTATTGCCGCCTCAATGTTCTTCGTATTGGCTGAAGCTCGGATCGGCCAGGTCCGTAAAGCGGGTGAATTCGGACTGGAAGGCAAGCTTCACGGTGCCGGTCGGTCCGTGACGCTGCTTGGCGATGATGACGTCAGCCGTGCCTTTTACCTTGTCGAACAGCGCTTCCCACTCGGCATATTTCGGATCGGCAGGATCGCGCGGCTCCATGTTCTTGACGTAATATTCCTCGCGGAACACGAACAGCACCACGTCGGCGTCCTGCTCGATGGAACCTGATTCACGCAGGTCGGAAAGCTGCGGGCGCTTATCTTCGCGGCTTTCCACCGCACGGGAGAGCTGTGACAGCGCGATGATCGGAACATTGAGTTCCTTGCCCAACGCCTTCAGGCCCGTGGTGATCTGGGTGATTTCCTGCACGCGGTTTTCGCCGCTCTTGCCGGAGCCGGTCATCAGCTGAACGTAGTCGACCACCAGAACATCGAGGCCGCGCTGGCGCTTCAGGCGGCGGGCGCGCGCGGAAAGCTGGGCAATCGAGATACCACCGGTCTGGTCGATGTAAAGCGGCACCTTCTGCATCATCTGTGAGCAGGCGACGAGTTTTTCGAAATCGGCCTCGGTGATGTCACCGCGACGGATTTTCGACGAGGAAACTTCGGTCTGCTCTGAAATGATACGCGTTGCCAGCTGTTCGGAGGACATTTCGAGCGAGTAGAAACCGACAACGCCGCCATTTTTCGCCTTGAACGAGCCGTCCGGCTGCACTTCCTGCTCATAGGAAGCGGCGATATTGTAGGCGATGTTGGTCGCAAGCGAGGTCTTGCCCATACCCGGACGACCGGCAAGCACGATAAGGTCGGAACGCTGCAAGCCACCCATGCGGGCGTCAAGCGAGTGGATGCCCGTGGAGATGCCGGAGAGGTTACCGTCGCGCTCGAAGGCCGCGCCCGCCATGTCGATCGCCAGCGCCACCGCGTCGTTGAACGACTGGAAGCCGCCGTCGTAACGGCCGGTTTCCGCCAGTTCGAACAGGCGCCGTTCGGTGTCTTCGATCTGTGCCTGCGGCGGCATGTCCAAGGGCGCGTCATAGGCGATGTTGACGACATCCTCGCCGATCTGGATCAGCGCGCGGCGCAGCGCCAGATCATAGATCGCCCGGCCGTAATCTTCCGCGTTGATGATCGACACGGCTTCTGCCGCCAGACGCGCGAGATACTGCGCCACCGTCAGGTCGCCGATCTTGTCGTCGGCCGGCAGGAAGGTTTTGATCGTCACCGGATTGGCGGTCTTGCCCATGCGGATGATATCGCCTGCCACCTCGAAAATCTTGCGGTGCAGCGGTTCGTAGAGGTGAACGGGCTTCAAGAAGTCCGATACGCGGTAATAGGCGTCGTTATTGACGAGGATGGCGCCGAGCAGCGCCTGTTCGGCCTCGATATTGTTCGGCGCTTCGCGGTAATGCGGTTCCGCCGGTTGCGCGGGGGTGATCTTTCTCACAGCGTCGTTCATGGTTTGCGCGATCTCCCTTTGCCTGTTCTTACACCTCGGGTTTGGCTTTCTGTGCCATTGCAGTCAATGATATTGTTGCAACACTCCATGGCAGGCCGACGTCCGCTGAGCGAAGTCGGATCACATCTTCAGTTGTCCCCAGCAATCCACAGGCGGGATGGGGACAAAGCGGGAAATTTCCCGGCAACGTGATTCGCCGCCATGAGTTTACCGCATGGCAGACCCGGCACGAAAGAAACTTGAAAATCGTCAGCCTTACGAATAAATAGGCAGAAAATAAGTAGTGTACTAATTATAAGGCTTGCTGACATGTCCCGCGAGACCGACAAGGAACAGCTTCTCGATGAAGTTTCCGCTTTTACCCGCAAACTGCGCGCGTTTTTCGATGCGCGGGTAGGGGAAAGTGGGCTGACGCTGGCGCGTGCGCGTGCGCTTTTCGCGCTCTCGCGGCGCGGACCGTTGACGCAGACGGAGCTCGCGGAGGAAATGGAAATCGAGACACCGACACTGGTGCGGGTGCTTGATGGCATGGAGAAGCAGAACCTCATCGAACGCCGATCCGATGAGAACGACCGGCGTGCCAAACGTATTCACATGACGGCGGAGGGCGAAGAAACCTCGCAGACGGTGCAGGAAATGGCAAAGTCGCTGCGTTCGGAAATCGCCGCCGATATCTCCTCGCAGGAGCTGGCAATGGCGCTGGATGTCATGCGGCGGCTTTCGGCCAATCTGCAAAATCTTGCAGCGGGGAGGGCGCAATCGTGAGCACCTCTTTACCGCTAACGGCAGCGTCGGACGCCGCCGAAAAGGACAGGCCCGCCAATGGCCCCATAGAAACGACGGGCCCGGCTCGATCACCGGACGCCGGCGCCGGGAGCGGCACGCAGGCTCCGTCTGCCGCAGCTGCACCTCAGCCGGTGGAGCGGCCATTGTGGCTGCGGCTGTGTTTCATTTTTGCAGGCCTGTCGTTTTTCATTACGCAGGGCCTCGGCATGAACCTCGTCATGGCCAATATCTACCAGCTGCAGGGCGAGTTTTCGGCGACGGTGGCCGAGGTTGCCTGGTTATCCGCTGCCTATATGGCACCCTATGCCACTTTTTCCATCGCCTTGTTCAAGGTGCGCGCGCAATATGGCCTGAGGCCCTTCGCCGAACTTTCGATCATCGCCTTCGTGGTTGCTTCCTGCCTCAACCTCTTCGTGACGGACCTGCATTCGGCCATCGTCATCCGGTTCGTCAGCGGCATGGCGGCCGCGCCGATTTCATCGCTCGGCTTTCTCTATATTCTTGAGGCCTTTCCGCCCGCACGAAAATTCTCGCTGGGATTCAGCATTGCACTGACAGGTACGCTGTTGTCGGCGCCGCTTGCGCGCATGGTGTCACCCTCGCTGCTGGCGATCGATGGCTGGAATGCCCTTTATTCGATGGAAGTCGGTTTTGCGCTGATTTCCTTCGCCATGATTTACGTCCTCAAGGTCACACCGCCGCCGCGTGCGAAGGTGATCGAGCGTATGGATATCCTCAGCTATCTCCTGTTTGCGGGCGGTCTCGGTTGCCTTGCAGTCATGCTGACGCTCGGCCGGTTCTACTGGTGGTTCGAAACCTGGTGGCTTGGCGCGCTGCTGGCGACATCCATCGCGCTTCTGACACTGATGGCTTTCATCGAATTGCCGCGTAAGAACCCGTTGCTCGACCTGCGCTGGATTTTCTCCAAAACCAACCTGCACGCCATTGCCGTCCTGCTTGTCTACCGGGCGGTCTCGTCGGAACAATCCTCCACCGCGGTCAGCTTCTATCAGCAGCTTGGCTTGCTCAACGACCAGACCACCATGCTTTATGCCCTCGTGCTGCTTGCCACCATTCTTGGCGGGGCGGCCTGCGCATGGCTGATGTTGACGAAATATGTCGAAACCGCCCATGTCATTGCGTTGACACTGATCGCGGCTGGTTCATTTATGGACAGCCAGTCGACGAACCTCACCCGCCCCGAACAGATGTATCTCAGCCAGATGATGATCGCCTTCGGTGCGGCCATGTTCCTGCCGCCTGTCATGGCGAAGGGTTTCGGCGCAGCACTGGCACGGGGTGCGCCTTATCTGGTGAACTTCATCACCATCTTCCTATTTACGCAGATCACCGGTTCCATGCTGATGACGGGCCTGCTCGGCAGTTTCGTAACGCTGCGGGAGAAATTCCACTCCAATGTGCTGGTGGAGAATATCCTGCTCACCAACCCTCTCGTTGCCCAGCGTGTCTCCCAGCTTTCCGGTGCTTACAGCCATGTCATCACCGATCCGGCATTGCTGAAGGCGGAGGGATTGTCGCTGCTTGGCCAGCAGGTCAGCCGGGAAGCCTATGTGCTTGCCTATAATGACACGTTCCTGCTCATCTCCGTCGTTTCCGCGCTGGCGCTGACCGCGCTTTTGATCCACCTCGCATGGTTGCGCATCCGCCCCTTCCTTTTCCCGGAGGACATCGATGCCGCACCGGCCCCCCAGTCTTGAACCTTCCAAGAGTGCCAAAATGTTGAAGAAGTTTTTTACTCCCGTTTCCATTCTCGTGCTGCTCGGCGGTTTCGCCGGTGTTGCGCTCGTGCTTTACGCCTGGCGGCTGCCGCCCTTTCTCTCCACCGTGGAAATGACCGACAACGCCTTCGTGCGCGGTTACGTCACGACCATGAGCCCGCAGGTCAGCGGATATGTCGTGGATGTGCCGGTGAAGGATTATCAGGAGGTGAAGCAGGGTGCTTTGCTGGCGAAGATCGATGACCGCATCTATCGCCAGAAACAGGCGCAGGCGGAAGCAACGCTCGATACGCAAAAGGCGGCTCTCGATAATTCCCGCCAGCAGGAAAATGCAGCCAATGCCCATATTCTTTCCAGCCAGGCCGCGGTCGACAGCGCCGAAGCCTCGCTGAAACAGGCCCAACTGGCATCCGACCGGCAGGATAATCTCATAAAAAGCGGTGTGGGAACTTCCAGCCTTCAGGAAGAAGCCCATGCCGCACTGGAAAAGGCGCGGGCATCGCTCTCCCAGGCAAAAGCCGCCCTTGAGGTTTCACGGCAGGATCTGCAGACCATCATCGTTAACCGCAGTTCGCTGCAGGCTGCGGTCGCAAATGCCGAAGCGGCCGTCGAGCTTGCCCGGATCGACCTCGCCAATACCGAAATCCGTGCGCCCGTGGATGGCAGGCTCGGCGAAATCGGCGTGCGCACTGGCCAATATGTCACCGCCGGCACGCAGCTGATGGCCGTTGTGCCGCATGATGTCTGGGTTATCGCCAATTTCAAGGAAACCCAGCTTGCGGGCATGCAGGTTGGCCAACCGGTGACGATTTCCGTCGATGCGCTGCATCGCCGGAAGCTGACCGGCCATGTGGAGCGTTTTTCGCCCGCCACGGGTTCGGAATTCGCCGTCATCAAGCCCGACAATGCGACCGGCAATTTCGTGAAAATCGCCCAGCGTCTCGGTGTGCGCATCACCATCGACGCGGATCAGCCGCTGGCGGCAGAACTTTCGCCGGGCATGTCTGTGGTGGTGCATGTGGACAAGAGCAAGGCGCCCGATGGGGCGGAGACGGCGGCGAGGTAGTCTGGCGTTGAGTTTGCAGAGGGGGGTATTCCTCCGCGAAATCAACCCAACAAAAAACCCCGGATGTCGCCATCCGGGGTTTTCCTTTGACCGTTAGGTCAGATCTTACTCGTCGTCGCCGTCGCGGTCAGCTTCCGGATCGAAGAAGTCTTCCGGACGCAGCGCGTCTTCGTCAACGCCGTAGATGGCGTCAGCGGAGGTGAGGCTTTCGCCCTTGGCCTGACGCTCTGCTTCTTCAGCCGAACGGGCAACGTTCAGCTCGACCTGCAGCTCGACTTCGGCATGCAGGTGCAGGGTAACGTTGTGCAGGCCGATGGTCTTGATCGGCGTGTTCAGCTCAACCTGGTTGCGGCCGATGTTGAAGCCTTCGGCAGCCAGGATTTCAACGACGTCGCGGGCAGCAACAGAACCGTACAGCTGACCGGTTTCGCCAGCCGAACGGACAACGATGAAGGACTTGCCTTCGAGTGCTTCGGCAACCTTCTGGGCTTCCGACTTGCGCTCGAGGTTACGAGCTTCGAGCGTTGCGCGCTCGGTTTCGAAACGGGTCTTGTTGGCGGCGTTGGCGCGCAGCGCCTTGCCCTGCGGCAGCAGGAAGTTACGGGCATAGCCGTCGCGAACCTTGACGGTTTCGCCCATCTGGCCGAGCTTGTTGATGCGTTCGAGAAGAATAACGTCCATCTTCTTGATCCTTTCTATGGTTTGGTTTCGTTCGTAGTGTCGGTTTTCCGCGCCGGCGTCAGGGAGATCGTGCTGCGCACGTCGCTGAGGCCGAACACGAGAATGATGAACAGCGGAAAGACAAAGACCGCCGAGAGATATGCGAGAATGAGGACCGGCAGGCGCCAGTCCTTGCCGCGGGCGCGCTTGTGCAGCGAGGCATAACCCGCCATCAGGAAGCCCGCGCCAAAGGTGCCGCAGATGACCGCGCCGATCATGGCCGCCACGCCGCCAAGGAACATGGCGAGAATGCCGGCCAGAAAAATGAAGATCGCGTTGCGATGCATGCGCAGTGCCGAGGGAATGTCCTCACGCGGGCGCAGGCCCTTGCCGAAAGAGCCGACTAGCCGGGTCGCGAAATAATAGGCCGCAAACAGAAGGATGACCCAGAGGCCGCCCTGAACGATCGGCAGCATCAGCACCAGCAGCGATTTCGTTTGCGCCAGCGCCTCTGCATTGGGCTCGAACAGCGGTTCGCGGTTCTGCACCGATGTCATCATGATATCGACCATGCGCGCGACCAGATCAGGACCGTAACCGATCATCCAGCCAAGAATGACGACGGCGACCGAAACCAGAATGCACAGGTGCAGCACGATGCCGGAGAGCGGATACCAGGCAAGCAGATCATCCGGGCCGCCGATTTCGGAAGCCGGGCGCGCCAGATTGGCGAGATGCGAAAGCCAGCCCGCCGGGATCAGCGTGAAGATCGCGATGGTCAGCGCAAACAGCGGCGACATGACCAGCGCACCGATGATGGCGGTGGTGATGATGGCGACGATGGCGGCGCGATTACCCCAGCCCATGCCTGCGATCAGGATCGGCATGGCGGAACCGGCATAGAGCAGGAAGGAAAAGGACGACTGTGCCGTTGCGCCAAGCGTTAAAAACGCGGCGCATATGCCGGCGAGAACGCCGGAGATCAGCACTGTCTGGTTCAACTTTTGCACTTCGCTGTCCTGCTGAAACTAAGCAGTTAGAGGATCGCTCGTGAGAGCCTCATCCCCAACATGGGATTTAGAGTATCGATCCGCGCCCAACGCGGAAGGATCTGGAAAAGCGAGGCCGCGTTAAACGCAGCCCCGCTTCAATTCATTACGCTACAACGTAGGGCAGCAGGCCGAGGAAACGGGCGCGCTTGATCGCCTGGGCGAGTTCGCGCTGCTTCTTCTGGGAAACGGCCGTGATGCGAGAAGGAACGATCTTGCCACGCTCGGAAATGTAGCGCTGCAGGAGACGTACGTCCTTGTAGTCGATCTTCGGAGCGTTGGCGCCGGAGAAGGGGCACGTCTTGCGACGGCGGTGGAACGGGCGGCGTGCCTGGGAAGAGGATGCGTCAGCCATTGGTCAATTCTCCTTATGCACGGTCTTCGCGCGGACGGCGCGGACGGTCTTCGCGGGGACCACGATCTTCACGCGGGCCACGGTCCGGACGGTCGCCATCGCGGCGCGGACGGTCGTCACGGTCGCGCTTCTGCATCATCGCGGACGGGCCTTCTTCGTGGGCTTCGACGGCGATGGTCATGTAGCGAAGAACGTCTTCGTTGATGCGCATCTGGCGCTCGACTTCATGGATGGCGGCCGCCGGAGCGTCGATGTCCATGAGAGCGTAGTGAGCCTTGCGGTTCTTCTTGATGCGGTAGGTGAGGGACTTCAGACCCCAGTTCTCGATGCGTCCGACTTTGCCGCCGAACGATTCGATAACGCCCTTGTACTGCTCGACAAGTGCGTCGACCTGCTGGGCAGAAATATCCTGCCGGGCAAGGAAGATGTGTTCGTAAAGAGCCATTTAAGCTTTGCCTTTCTTGCGTTTCGTCCTTCACCCGGCAACGGCGCTAAGCCTCAACGACTGCTCCTGAAAAGGCGTGAGCCTTAAAGCAAGAAAAGCGTTGTTCGAGACGGTCGAGAGCGGAGACACGGGAGGCCGGAAAAACCTTATGGTTCCTGCTGTTCCGTGACCGGAACCAGCCCTCCGTTCAGCCACCAGCCAATTGGACCGGGTGTTGTGAACAGCGCGCTTATACGGATTTTTGCCCGGAATGCAAGGGCAGAGGCGAAAAAGCGCGCCGTTCGATCATCAGATCGGCATTGGATATTGCCGGTGAATGGCTGCGATGCCCTTCAGCACGTCCTCGGAAAGAGTGACATCCGCTGCCGCAATATCAACCTTCAGCTGCTCCATCGTGGTGGCGCCGATGATGACGGAGGCCATGAAGGGGCGCGTCAGGCAGAAGGCAATGGCGAGCTTTGCGGGGTCGATACCATGCGCGGCGGCAAGCTCCAGATAGGCCTTTACCGGTGCTTCCTGAAGCGGCTGCAGGCGGCCACCGAGATCCTTGTTGATGGTTCCGCGTGAACCGGCGGGACGAGCGCCGTTCTGGTATTTGCCGGTCAGCAGCCCTGCTGCCAGCGGTGAATAGGCGAGCAGGCCGACATCTTCATGGTGGGCGACTTCCGCCATGTCCAGATCGAAGCTGCGATAGAGCAGGTTATATTCGTTCTGGATCGTGGCGACGCGCGGCAGGCCCTTGGCTTCGGCGATGTCGATATATTTCTGCGTGCCCCAGGCGCTTTCGTTGGAAAGGCCAATGGCGCGGATTTTTCCGGCCTTTACCAGTTCGCCGAGCGTTTCCAGCTTTTCGGTGATTTCGGCAAGCGTGCGCGCCGTGTCCTGACCGGAAGCGTCAAAGCTCCATGCTCCACGGAAATGATAGGTTCCGCGATTCGGCCAGTGGATTTGGTAGAGGTCTATATAGTCGGTCTTCAGGCGCTGGAGGCTGGTATCGACAGCCTCACGGATCGCGGCTGCGTCGATATCGCGACCGCCACGAATGTAATCGCGTCCTGAGCCGGCAACCTTGGTCGCGAGCACGACCTGATCGCGCTTTCCGGTCTTTTCAAACCACGAGCCGATATAATCTTCCGTCCGGCCCTGGGTCTCCGCGGAAACGGGCGTGGTGGGGTAAAGCTCTGCCGTATCGAAGAAATTCACGCCGTTTTCGACGGCGTAATCCATCTGCGCATGCGCTTCGGCTTCGGTATTCTGTGTGCCCCATGTCATGGTGCCGAGGCAGATTTCAGACACGGAAATATCCGTGCGGCCCAATAGTCTCTGTTTCATGGAATTGTCCCGGTGCTTGGCCAGATAGTTTGGAAGGTGGTGGTGAAAGTAATGGGGAATTGCCGCAGTGCAAGAAAAAATATGATGAAAAGAAAGGGGAAAACAGCACGACAAAACCCCTCACACCGGGCCGGCAGGCGGCCTCAAGCCTTGACTTCGCTGGTGGGAATGTGAATGGAAGTCGACAAGAATAAAGGCAAGGCCAGACAAGAAGGACGACATCCCATGGGTATTGCATTCACATTTCCCGGTCAGGGAAGCCAGGCTGTTGGCATGGGCAAGGAGCTGGCGGATACCTATCCGGAAGCACGCGCCGTGTTTCAGGAAGTCGACGAAGCGCTCGACCAGAAGCTTTCCGACATCATGTGGAACGGCCCTGAAGAGACGCTGACGCTGACGGCCAATGCCCAGCCGGCCCTCATGGCCGTCTCGATGGCGGTCATGCGCGTTCTTGAGGCGCGCGGATTAAAACTGTCCGATACCGTTTCTTATGTCGCGGGCCACTCCCTCGGCGAATATTCGGCGCTCTGTGCCGCCGGTACTTTCTCGGTTGCCGATACCGCCCGTCTTCTGCGCATCCGCGGCAATGCCATGCAGGCCGCCGTGCCGGTGGGTGAGGGCGCGATGGCCGCAATCATCGGGCTTGAGCACGATGCCGTTTCCGCCATTTGCGACGAGGCTGGCATTCTCGGCGTGTGCCAGATCGCCAACGACAATGGCGGTGGCCAGCTGGTTATATCAGGCAGCAAGGCGGCTGTCGAAAAGGCAGCGGCAATCGCTTCCGAAAAGGGCGCCAAGCGCGCCATCATGCTGCCGGTCTCCGCTCCCTTCCACTCCGCGCTGATGGCGCCGGCGGCGGAAGCCATGCGCGAGGCGCTGGCCAAAGTCGAAAAGCACAATCCGGTCGTTCCTGTCATCGCCAATGTGCGTGCCGCCCCCGTTTCCGACGCCAATGAGATCGCCGGCCTGCTGGTCGAGCAGGTGACGGGCCAGGTGCGCTGGCGTGAGACGGTGGAATGGTTCGCCGCCAACAACGTGACCCAGCTTTACGAAATCGGTTCCGGCAAGGTGCTGACGGGCCTTGCCCGCCGTATCGACAAGACGGTGAATGGCGTTGCCGTCAACGGTGCTGCCGATATCGATCAGCTTCTCGCCACGCTTATCGGCTGAGGCGGGATTTCTCCCGCAGCCACATTCCTCAGGGCGCAACAACGCTCAACATTTTCAGTCCGAAGCTCTAAAGAAGGAATAGGACATGTTTGATCTGACAGGCCGCAAGGCCCTCGTAACCGGCGCGACCGGCGGCATCGGCGAAGAAATCGCCCGCCTTCTGCACAAACAGGGCGCAACTGTCGGCCTGCACGGCACGCGCGTTGAAAAGCTTGAGGCGCTGGCGACGGAACTTGGCGACCGCGTCAAGATTTTCCCGGCCAACCTTGCCGACCGCGCTGAAGTCAAAGCGCTCGGTGAAAAGGCTGAAGCCGAGCTGGAAGGCGTCGATATCCTCGTCAACAACGCCGGCATTACCAAGGATGGCCTGTTCGTTCGCATGAGCGACGAAGACTGGGATAACGTCATCGAAGTGAACCTGACGGCGATGTTCCGCCTGACGCGCGAGCTGACGCATCCGATGATGCGCCGCCGTTTTGGCCGCATCATCAACATCACCTCCATCGTCGGCGTTACCGGCAATCCCGGCCAGGCCAACTATTGCGCCTCCAAGGCCGGCATGATCGGCTTTTCCAAGTCGCTGGCGCAGGAAATCGCCACCCGCAACGTTACCGTCAACTGCGTAGCCCCGGGCTTCATCGAAAGCGCGATGACCGGCAAGCTCAACGACAAACAGAAAGACGCCATCATGGGCGCCATTCCCATGAAGCGCATGGGCACGGGTGCCGAAGTCGCCTCTGCCGTGCTTTATCTCGCTTCCAACGAAGCGGCCTACATGACCGGCCAGACCCTGCACGTCAACGGCGGCATGGCGATGATCTGACGGCACGTAAGTCCGTCATGAAAAGGATTGCGGCGCTGTTTAAGCACCTTCTTGGGTAGCTGGCGCCGCAAGGCCCCGCTGACCGGTTTTCGGCGAAATTGCCTGTCATACGCTGTGCTTAGCGCGTTTTCAGGCTTTTCGACCGATTGAAACCATGTTAAGCGGGCCAAGACTGTGAACAGTCGTCCCGGAGAGACAGGAAGCCGTTGCGATTTTGCGTGACGATGTCTAGCTTGGACCGGGTTGAACGGGTTTGCCCGCAGTGCCGGATTTGAACGGCGCATGAGGGCTTCTAACAGGGCAGGGTGCCGCGAGGCATTCCCTTCAAAATAAAGGTCGAGGAAACCGACATGAGCGATATCGCAGAACGCGTAAAGAAAATTGTAATTGATCATCTTGGCGTTGACGCCGACAAGGTTGTTGAAGGCGCCAGCTTCATTGACGATCTGGGCGCTGATTCGCTCGATACCGTTGAACTGGTCATGGCTTTCGAAGAAGAGTTCGGCGTTGAAATTCCCGACGACGCTGCGGATTCGATCCTGACCGTCGGCGACGCTGTCAAGTTCATCGAGAAGGCCCAGGCCTGATCGACCCGCATGGGGAGGTGCAATATCCTCCCGTCTTGGCCCGGCTTGTCCGGGCCAATGTTTTATCGGCCGGTGGCACGTGCTCCGACAGGTGCTCGTTTCCCGGCGATGCATGAGGTTACGGCCCGGAACGGTAGCCGCGATTCTCATGCCGTGATTTTGAAATGCTGCGCCATTGCGTGAACACCCCGTGGTGCCCGATGTCGCAGAAGACCGATGATTTGGATAAGGGCGGAGCATTGGCGATGAGGCGTGTCGTTATCACCGGTACCGGCATGGTATCTCCTCTTGGATGTGGAACGGAAGTGACCTGGGAACGGCTGTTGGCCGGCCAGAATGGCGCCCGTCTCGTGACTGAATTCGAAGTCGAAGACCTTCCTGCAAAGATCGCCTGCCGCATTCCCGTGGGCGATGGTTCCAACGGCACCTTCAATGCCGATGACTGGATGGAACCCAAGGAACAGCGCAAGATCGATCCCTTCATCCTGTATGGCATGGCTGCCGCCGACATGGCGCTTGCTGATGCAGACTGGCATCCTGAAACCGACGAAGACCAGATCGCAACCGGCGTTCTGATCGGCTCCGGCATCGGTGGTCTGGAAGGCATCGTCGAGGCCGGTTATACGCTGCGCGACAAGGGCCCGCGTCGCATTTCCCCGTTCTTCATTCCCGGCCGCCTGATCAATCTCGTATCCGGCCAGGTTTCCATCCGCCACAAGCTGCGCGGACCGAACCATGCCGTGGTGACGGCCTGCTCGACCGGCGCGCACGCTATCGGCGACGCCGCCCGGTTGATCGCGCTCGGCGATGCCGATGTCATGGTCGCCGGTGGTGCCGAATCGCCGGTCTGCCGCATCGCGCTTGCCGGTTTTGCGGCCTGCAAGGCCCTTTCCACCCAGCACAATGACAATCCGGAAAAAGCCTCGCGCCCTTATGATCGCGATCGCGATGGCTTCGTCATGGGCGAGGGTGCCGGCATCGTCGTTCTGGAAGAGCTGGAGCACGCCAAGGCGCGTGGCGCGAAGATCTATGCGGAAGTGGTCGGTTACGGCCTTTCTGGTGATGCCTATCACATCACGGCACCGTCCGAAGATGGCGAAGGCGCCTACCGCTGCATGTCGATGGCGCTGAAGCGGGCGGGTCTGACGCCTGACGATATCGACTATATCAATGCCCACGGCACATCCACCATGGCCGATACCATTGAGCTTGGAGCTGTCGAGCGTCTTGTCGGCGAATCGGCCTCGAAGATTTCCATGTCTTCCACCAAGTCGGCCACCGGCCATCTGCTCGGTGCGGCGGGCGCCATAGAGGCGATCTTCGCTACGCTTGCAATCCGCGACAACATCGTTCCGCCGACGCTGAATCTCGACAATCCCGATGTCGAGACCAAGATCGATCTTGTGCCGCACAAGGCGCGCAAGCGGCAGGTCAATGTGGCGCTTTCGAATTCCTTCGGCTTCGGTGGCACAAACGCCTCCCTCGTGCTGCGCCGTTACGAAGCGTAAGTCGCGGCGGCTGTGGCCGTCGCGATGGCGTCCGCGCCGCATACCGTCCCCGGCGGTGCGGCGCTCTCCTGCCGGACGCTTTAAAGAATGTTCTTTCCTTAGAAGAACGTGGTTCGGCTTGCGAAAGCCATTCCGGTTTTCGCGCCGATATTGTAGTCATTGATTGGGAGAGTTTGCCGGTCTGCTCGATTTCGGACCACAGGTATCTTTCCCCCGTCGGCTTTGTCCGAGGTGATATTCGTGAGGCAGAACAAGAAGGCTTCACGGTGTCTTTATGTGGTGCAGGAAGCCATTCCGAACCTGTTTTTGCCGCATTACCTGCGCAAAAAGCGCTGACAACGCCGAACTGAAAAGGACCGACGGTGAGCGACACGAACCAGAACAGCCAGGGACCATACGGACAAAACGGCGCGGGCGAAGGCAATCGCGGTCCGATCATTCCGAAATCCCCGACGGAAGCCTTGCGGCCGGAAAAGGTGCCGGCGCCGCCGAAGCGCTCCCGCAAGGCCCATGGCCAGCTTGTCATCTTCCTGAACTTCCTGATGACGCTTGCCGTTGCCGTTTGCGTCCTGGCGATCGCCGCCTTTTATTACATGATCAATGCGTTTCAGGAGCCGGGGCCGCTTGAAACGAATACACATTTCACCGTGCGTAATGGTGCCGGTCTCATTGAGATCGCCAATAATCTCGAGCGCAACGACATCATCTCCAACGCACGCGTTTTCCGTCTGATGGCCGGCAGCTATCTGCAAAAGGACCAGACGTTGAAGACCGGCGAATATGAGATCAAGGCCGGCGCATCGATGAAGGACATCCTGATGCTGCTGGAATCGGGCAAGTCGATCCTTTATTCCGTGTCGCTGCCTGAAGGGTTGACGGTCAAGCAGATGTTCGCCCGCCTTGCTGCCGACGAGGTTCTGGATGGTGAACTTCCCGCCACCTTGCCACCGGAGGGTAGTCTGCGTCCGGATACTTACCGCTTCACCCGTGGCACCAAGCGCGAAGAAATCATCAATCAGATGAGCGCGGCGCAGGACAAGCTGATCGACATGATCTGGGAACGGCGTGATCCCGACCTGCCGATCAAGACCGTCGAGGAGTTCGTGACGCTGGCCTCGATCGTCGAAAAGGAAACAGGCAAGGATGACGAGCGCGCCCATGTTGCCTCGGTCTTCTACAACCGCCTGAAAAAGGGCATGCGTCTGCAATCCGACCCGACGATCATCTATGGTCTGTTCGGCGGCGACGGCAAACCTTCGGATAGGCCGATTTATCAATCGGATCTCCAGAAACAGACGCCGTTCAACACTTACGTGATCAAGGGCCTGCCGCCATCGCCCATCGCCAATCCCGGCCGGGCCGCACTGGAGGCGGTTGCCAACCCATGGCGCACGGATGATCTTTATTTCGTGGCCGATGGTACGGGCGGTCATGTTTTCGCAAAGACGCTGGACGAGCACAATGCCAATGTGCGCCGGTGGCGCAAAATCGAGGCCGAAAAGGCGGCTGCCGGAGCGAATCCCGAAGTTGTCGTGGATGGTCAGCCCGGTGGTGCAGAGGCGGAAAAACCGGCCAATAACTAACTGATAAATCACGGCCGGGCCTTGTGACCACAAGGCCCGGTTTCGTGCGGCGTGACGGGGGGATTCCATATATGACGTTGCAATCGATGACCGGCTTCGCGCGCAGCGAAGGCACCTCCGGCCGCTACCGCTGGGCGTGGGAATTGCGCTCGGTAAACGGCAAGGGGCTGGATCTGCGCCTGCGTCTGCCTGCCGGTCTGGAAGCCTTGGAAACCGGGCTGAGGGAAATCGCGGGGGCGCATCTTTCCCGCGGCAATATCCAGGCGGGACTGGCGCTCTCAGTTGCCGAGAACCGGCTCGAGGCTGTCATCAATCGCGATGCTCTCGCCGCGGTTCTGGCGCTCAAGAAGGAACTGGGCGATGTCGTCGACGACAAGCCATTGAGCTTCGATACGCTGCTTACGTTGCGCGGTCTGGTCGATTTTCGCGAGGCGGAAGACGATGCGGAGGCGCTGGCTGCGCGCAACGGCGATGTGCTGGCTGGCTTCGCTGTTGCAGTCGAAAAGCTGAAGGACATGCGCGAGCGGGAAGGGGCATCTCTTTTCGCCATCCTTTCCGGTCATATCGACCGGATCGAGCAGCTTGTGAACATCATTGAAAGCGATCCCTCCCGTCACCCGGAGCAGATCGCGGCGAGGCTTGCTCAGCAGATTGCGCTGATTGGCGATGGCATGCACGGGCTTGATCGTGACCGCCTTCATGCCGAGGCGGCGCTGATCGCCACCAAGGCGGATCTGCGCGAAGAGATCGATCGGCTGCATGCCCATGTGCAGGCCTCTCGGGAGCTTTTGGCCAATGGCGGTCCGGCTGGCCGCAAGCTCGATTTTCTTGCACAGGAATTTAACCGTGAGTCGAATACAATCTGTTCCAAATCGAACGCCAGTGCGGTAACCGCAGCAGGTATAGAGCTGAAAGTGGTTATCGACCAGTTCCGCGAGCAGGTCCAAAATCTGGAGTAGACCCATGGCCCCGGTGAATATTTCTCCCGTCACGATCGCCCGCAGGGGGCTGATGCTGGTGATTTCTTCGCCTTCCGGCGCGGGCAAATCCACGATCGCGCGCAACCTGCTTGAGAAAGACAAGAATATCAGCCTTTCCGTCAGCGTCACCACACGCGCTCGCCGGCAGAGCGAGATCGAGGGCATTCACTACCACTTCATCTCCAAGCGCGATTTCGAGCGCATGCGTGATAATGAGGAATTGCTGGAATGGGCCGAGGTTCACGGCAATTTCTACGGCACGCCGCGCGAGCCGGTGGAAGATGCCATGGCCGCCGGTCGCGACATGCTGTTCGACATCGACTGGCAGGGTGCCGAGCAGTTGCAGGACAAGATGAAGGCAGACGTGGTCTCGATCTTCATCCTGCCGCCGACCATGACCGAACTGCAATCGCGCCTGCACCGCCGCGCCGAAGACACCGAAGAGGTGATCAAGACCCGGCTCCTCAATTCCCGCGCGGAAATCGAGCACTGGCGCGACTATGACTACGTCATCCTCAATGACGACCTTCAGGCCGCTTTCGAGGCCGTCGAAGCAATCGTCAAAGCCGAACGCGTCCGCCGAGACCGCCGCCATGGCATGTTCGATTTCGTGCGGGCTTTGCTGGAGGAAGAGCCGAAGCTCTGAGGTATCAATGAGATCAGACCACCAAGTTTGATCGTCCCTGTCTCGTCCATCGTCATGCCCCAGAGTCCTTGAACGAAGGACAAACTGGCGCTATGTATATCCCAATGGGATATACGAGGGTCGATGCATGGCTACGTCTACCGTATTTACAAGCAATCGCAGTCAAGCTGTCAGGCTGCCGAAGACCGTCGCTTTTCCAGACGACGTCCATAAGGTGGAAATCCTGAAAGTCGGTCTGACACGTATTATTGTCCCCTATGGGAAGCGTTGGGACGACCTCTTTTTGAGCGGTCCGCGTGCCACGGACGATTTCATGTCCAGTCGCGAAGAGCCGCCGTTGGAAGAGCGGGATTCCTTCTGATGCTCCGATATATGCTGGATACGAACATCTGCATCTATGTGATGAAGACATACCCGACCGACCTTCGGGACAAATTCAACAGTTTGGCGGACGAGCTTTGTATTTCGAGCATTACGCTTGGTGAGCTCTGTTACGGTGCGGAGAAGTCAGCCCGGCGGCGCGAAAATCTAGGCGCGATCGAGAATTTCACAGCGCGTCTGGAGGTACTGCCTTTCGCGGACAAAGCCGCATCGCATTACGGCCAGATCAGGGCGGAGCTCGCCAGAGCGGGCACGCCCTGTGGTGTTCACGACATGCAGATTGGTGGCCATGCCCGTAGCGAAGGATTAATCGTCGTGACAAACAACATGCGCGAGTTCGTCCGGATGCCCGGCTTACGGGTCGAAAACTGGGTGTAGTTTCAAAATCCTGATTTACAGGCAGTTCGCCAACGTAACGAACTCTTCGACCGATAACGTCTCCGCCCGGCGCGTGGGATCGATACCAGCCTTTTCAAGCAGCGCCTCGCCGCCAAGGCTTTTCACGCTCTGGCGCAACATCTTGCGGCGCTGACCGAAGGCGGCTTCGGTCACTTTTTCGAGCTTGGCGATATCGCAGGGCAGCGGCTTGTCCTTCGGCAGCAGATGCACGACGGTGGAGGTTACCTTCGGTGGCGGGCTGAAGGCCTGTGGCGGGACATCGAAGGCCATTTCGGCAACCGTACGCCAGCCGGCGAGAACGCCAAGGCGGCCATAATGGTTGTCGCCTTCTTCCGCCACGATGCGCTGCCCGACTTCCTTCTGGAACATCAGCGTCATGGAGAGCCAGAAGGGTGGCCATTGCTTCGGCAGAAGCCAATTGACCAGCAATTGCGTGCCGACATTGTAAGGCAGGTTGGCGATGATGCGCACCGGCTCGCCGACGGGGACCAGAGCCTCGAAATCGGTCTGCAGGGCGTCTCCCTCTATGACCTCAAGCCGTCCGGGGTAATGCGCCTCGATTTCCGCGAGCGCCGGCAGGCAGCGACTGTCCCGTTCGACGGCGATGACCTTTTTCGCCCCGAGCGAAAGAATAGCGCGGGTGAGGCCGCCGGGACCGGGCCCGACCTCAATGACAGTCACGCCTTCGAGCGGTCCCGCCGTTCTGGCGATCTTCTGGGTAAGGTTGAGGTCGAACAGGAAGTTCTGTCCGAGCGATTTCTTCGCATCGAGCCCATGACGCTGGATGACGTCCCGTAGCGGTGGTAGTCCGTCGATGGCCGCCATTATGCGCCGGCCCGGCTGCGGAGGGAAATGTCCGCCGCCATCTTGAGTGCCGCCACGAGGCTCGCCTCATTGGCGATGCCCTGGCCGGCAATACCAAAGGCAGTGCCATGGTCTGGCGAGGTGCGGATGAAGGGCAGCCCGAGTGTGACGTTGACCGAATCGTCGAAGCCCAGCGCCTTGGCGGGGATGAGCGCCTGATCGTGATACATGCACACTGCCACGTCATAACGCTTGCGGGCGGCATCGTGGAACATGGTGTCGGCGGGCAGGGGACCGAACGCATCGATCCCGTCCTTGCGCAGCCGCATGGTCGCGGGGTGAACGATATCGCGATCCTCCGTGCCGAGTGCGCCGTCTTCACCCGCGTGCGGGTTCAGCCCGGCAACCGCCAGACGCGGAGCTTCGATGCCGAATTTCCGTCGCAGATCGGCATCGATGATCCGGCAGGTCGTGACGATCAATTCTTCCGTCAGCGCGGCCGGCACGTCTTTCACGGGAATATGGATCGTCACCGGCACGACACGGACCTTGGGGCCGGCGATCATCATGACAGGCGTGACTTGTTCACCGGTCTGGCGCAAGGCGAGATCAGCCAGAAACTCCGTATGACCGGGGAAACCGAAGCCAGCCTCGTAAAGCACCGATTTCGCGATGGGATTGGTGACAACGGCCGCAGCCTTGCCCTCGACCGTCAGCGAAACGGCGGTTTCGATGGCCTTGATCGTGGCATGGGCAGCGCCGACATGCGGTTGCCCCGCCTGCACGTCGAAGCCGACGGAAAGAGGTAGGATCGGAAACGCGTTTTCGAAAAGGCCAACGGCACTGTCCGCATCGCAGGTCTCGATATTGAGCGGCACGCCGATCAGCGCCGCGCGGCTTGCCACCACATCGGGGTCGCCGATGAAGATGAAGGGGGGCACACCGTTTTCCCGGCGCTTCGCCCAGGCGGTAATGGCGATATCGGGGCCGATACCGGCTGGATCTCCCTGTGTCAGGGCAAGCGGCAGGGATGCATATGTCACGGAAAGACCCGGCTCTTGTATCAATATCAGGTGTTGACGATCTGCGCCTTCTTGCGCAGCTCATCCATGTATTTCTTTTCGTTCGGGTTTTCGCCTTCCTTGGCCTTCATCAGGTCTTCGGACTTGAACACCATTTCCGCCGCATAGTCGTCGGAAACCTGGCGCTGCTTGCAGATGGCCAGATATTCGACGCCCTTTTCGGTCACGCGTGTGCCGGTGGTGCCGCCTTCCTTGGTCTTTTCTACCAGAGCCTTCCAGTCTTCCGGCAACTCAGGCGCCAGAATGCGGCCGAGGTCCTTGATTGCCACATCGCGCATGGTCGCGGCAAAGCTCATCGCCTGATCGCAGCCGGGATAACGTTTACGCGAGGCTTCAGCCTCAGCCTTGCGCTTGCCGGTGATGGCGTTGCGCTTTGCTTCCGGTATCACGAAGATGACCTGCTGCAGGAAATATTCCGTGGTGACGGGTTTGTCGCCTCGCTCTTTCAGGCGGGTGACAAGATCCTGCGTTGACATCTTGCCGCGCGCGCCATAACGGGCGTTCACAAGGCGCGGCCAGCTCATCTGAACGGCGATGAAGGCCTTGAAGTGGTCGGCGCCAACACCCGCCTGCGCCAGCACCTTCGTCAACTGCTCCGGCTTCATCTTGTTGTTGCCGGCAAATCGCGCGAAAGCAGCATCGACATCCTCCGTACTGACCGACATTTTGACGCGGGCGATTTCTTCGCGCTTCAGCGCTTCATCGACGAGCTGCTCACGCGCCTTTTCATTGAGGTTGCCGGACTGGCGCTGCAACTTCAGGAAGGCGACGCGCTTGGAAATGTCGTCATTGGTGATCGGGGTCTTGTTGACGACGATCTTCACGGTGTTATCGGCAAAGGCCTGACCGGCATAAGGCACGATGGCCATGGGAACGGCGAATATCGCAAAGGCAAAAGCAGCGCCACGCAAAGCCGACTTTCCGAAATTCATCATATCCTTCTCCCTTTCGTCAGGCTGGGTCCTGTTGCCCTGTCCCGCCAATCTGTTCGTCTGGTAACAGGGATTTTGCCTTCCCCCGCCTTTCAGACCTGCACATGTGCATCCGCACCGCGAATTTGCCACGTATATATCATCGTGATCCGCAAAACGGCAATGTGTCGGTTTGTTGAAAGAAACCCGATACTGTCATGCCGGGTCGACACTGGCGCGGTGTTGCGGCAAAACCGTGACTACTACTGGTCTGATAGCAAAAAGGCAGGCCACAATGCTGTGCGGCCCGCCTTTAAACTCAGTAATTGTTCGGCTTCCAGCCAATATCCATGTCGTTCCAGTCTTCGTTCGCGGAGCCGACGCTGATATCGCCAAGGGTACGGAAGGCAAGACGGGCGTTGATGGACCAGTCATTGGCGGCCTGGCGGCTGGAGTTGATATTGCCTTCGTCGGAATAGCTGACCGTCAAGATCGTGCATTCATCCTGATAGGCGATACCAATCCGGCGTTCGGCGGCAAACTTGCCGTTCAGATCGTAGTTGATCGAGCCGAACAGCGACCAGTTATCGTCCATGCGCAGTGAACCGGACGCCTGGATGATATCGCGGTCTTCGTTATAGCCGTATTTCGGCTGCGCCTTGACCTGCGTATAGCTGAGCCTGCCGTTGATGCGGCGATCCGAATAGCTGATGCCCGTTTCAGACCGGTTGATTTCGAAATTGTCCTTGTCGAGACGCAGGCTCGAGGACAGCGAAAGACCGATAGGTGCATCGAATGCAGCCATGGCGACATAATCCGAACGATCGGATTCGAGGCCGGAATCGGCGCCGACATTCAGAAGATCATAGGAGGCGAAGGAATTATCGCCAGCGAGATGGAAGGACTGGCCGGCAATGGCGCGAACACCGTAACCATTGTCGAAAGTACCGTTGTAACGGAAGCCGAGATTGGCTCGTGTGCCGCCTTCGATCCGGTCGAAGCCCGAAAATTTGTCGCGCTCAAACAGGTTTGTGGCGTCGAACACAAAGGCTTGTGAGTCCTCGTTCGGGAAACGACCGGAATATTGCTCGTTCGGCCGCACGAAAATCTGCGCGATGGGCTCGATCACGTGGCTGCTGTTGAGAGCGGTGAACAGCCAGGGATAACGCACCTCAAGGCCACCGGTGACCATGCCGCGCAAGGCAGCATCGTCATGGATCATGCCTTCATAGGCATAGGATGTGCCGCCGGAGGTGAAGCTTGCCGCAGTCATGTCGGTCCACAATGCGTCGCCGCGCGCCGCAAGGATCGGCGTGATCTGAAGACCGCTATCCATCGTGATGGTGCGCTTCCATTCCGCTTCCGTGGTCCAGCGCGTGTAAGAGCCTTCCAGACCGTTGAAGCGCGGGAAGCTGCCCATCGCGTAGGAATCCTGCGTCGAACGGCTGATGCTCGTGAAGTTCGTGGTCAGCGAGAGCTCGCCGCCATAGATAGGATCCGGCAGGAAGTAACGATAGTCAACGACCGGATGAACGATCGCCTGCTTACGTTCCTTGAGCTCTGAATTATCCGTGTCCTGAACGTTGAAGTAATAACCGCGGGCGTCGAAGCTGTTACGTTCGCCAGTGCCTGTCAGATAAATCTGATTGGTCTGGACGTCGTTCTTGTAGCCTTTCAGGCTGTAGGTACGCGAAAAATTGTTATCCGACTGCACCATGGCGTCCCAGCCGAAGGCCCAGCGCGGGTTGATGCTGAAATCGCCCTTGCTGGCAACCATGCCGCGCTGATCGTTCAGCGCGTCACTCGTTCCGGCAATGAACGTATCCGAGGACTGCTGGCTGATGCCGGCGATCGTCAGCGTGTGCATGCCGGTTTCGAAACGCTGGCGCAACTCGGCCTGAAGAAGCAGGCCCTGTTTTGTGTAGTAGGTCGGTGTGACCGTGAGGTCGGACGTATCGGAAAGAACCTGGAAATAGGGGACACCGATACCGAAGCCGAGCTTGTTGGTCATGCTCATCTGCGGGAACAGGAAGCCCGACTTCCGCTTCACCGTATTGTCCGGCACCGTCAGGAACGGGATATAGGCGATCGAATGGCCGAAAAGCTGCAGACGTGCTTTTTCCAGCCGCACCGTATGGGTCTTGCCGTCCTGAATGACGCGCTCGGCCTTTACCTGCCACAGCGGCGCCTTTTCCGGGCGCTCGGCGCAGGGCAGACACGCGGTGTAGACACCGTTGTTGAGGACCATCAGGTCGCCTTCAAGGCGCTCGGCGCTTTCCCCGGCAATACGGGTATTGTCCGTGGTCTCGACGCGCAATGCGTTGACGAAGCCCTGACCGAAGTCGTCGGTCACGTCCATCTCGTCGGCATAGATCTTGTTGCCGCCCGGCTCGATCAGCTCGATGTTGCCATGGGCGACCACGCGACCGGTCTGCTGGTTATATTCCACTTGCTGGGCCACCATACGGTAGCCCGAATATTTCATGCGAACCACGCCCTTCGCGATGACGCGCTGGGAATCGCGGTTATAGGTCAGTTCATTTGCTGTAAGCAGGAGTTTCGAATCGTCTTGGCTTGCCGACGCAAGCAAACCATCCTGGCCGAAAGCGACCGGGCTGGATGCCAAATACGCGCACACAGCGGCACCTGTCAGAAGGGCCGTCCAAAGCCGCCTGATATTCCCGCGGTCAATTACCGCCACTTAGCCGTCCTCCTGATGAAGCAGAATGGTTGCCCCCAAAGCCAACGCCACGATGACTGGAACCCAGACCGCGACGGTGGGAGGGACAACACCACCACTCCCGAATGCCCTTACGAGCACGGTTACTACATAAAGCACGAAGCCGGAAACGATTCCACCCAGAATCACGGAGCGCGACTGGGCGAAGCGGCTGAACTTTAATGAAACGGTCGCGGCGATCAAGGTCATCGCAACCAGAAGCAGGGGCGTCGATAGCAGGAAATGATACTGCGTCTCAAGCGCCTTTGAAGATAGTCCAAAGGACTTTGCAACTTCGATCTTGTGAGAAAGGTCAAAGAAAGCAACGGTTTCCGTCTGCGTCATGCGCTCTTGGACGAATTCCCGTCTCAGATTGGTACTGATCTGCATGCTCTCTTGCCGAACTGGCACATGTCCGGCCCGCGTTTCAGAAACGCCGTTAAGAAGCCAGTAACCATCTTCCAATTTAGCCGACTTCGCATCCTTCCGCGAGACGATGTTTCCGTCCTTGTCGAGGTCGATGAGAACCACGTCGAGAAGCATCGTTCCGTTGTCTTCGAAGCTCTTGGCGCCGATGATCGTATCCTGGCCGCCGCTCGACTGGCGCATCCACGGAATGATCTGCTGCTGGCGTCCGCCGCCCGCTTCGTTTCGCAGGCCGGCTTCCATGGCGAGCGACTTGTTCTGGCCCCACGCTGCGATGGGGTTCAGGACAGTGACCGACAGGATGCCGATGAGGACCGCGCCGAGCACGAAGGGGAGAATGAACTGCCAGGCGGAAATGCCGGCGGCGCGCGTCACGACCAGTTCGTAGCGCCGGTTGAGCGAGATCAGCGTCGTCATGCCGACGAACAGCGCAATGAATGGTATGGTCTGCTGCAGGATCAACGGCAGGCGAAGCGCTGTCAGGCCAAGCGCGGCCGGAACGGAATAGCCGGGCAGGCCGGACATGCGCCGCGCCGTTTCGCTGAAGTCGGCAAGGTAAATGATCGAGGATACGCCGATCACGAACCAGATGGCCGTGATGAGATATCGTTTCAGAAAGTACCGGGCGAGCGTGTTGAAGATCATGCGTTGCCGCTCCCCGAATTGCGCGCCAGCCGGCTGGAGAAGAGACGGCGCAACCGGCCCGCCGCATCGGTTACCATCCTCGGCATTTTCGGTTTACGGCCGGTGATCAGCACGAAGGCGGCCGCAGCACCGCTGAGGCCCGGAACGGCATAGACCAGAGGAATGAAGGCTGCGCTCTGCTTCACCTGGTTCGTGACGTAAAAACCGAGCCAGCGAAGCACGAAAGCCGTCACCAGCGCCGCGACCATCGGATGCATGCGCGCCTCGCGGTGCGAACGGGCGTCGGCGGCGATGACCAGCGATATCAGCGCAAAAGAAAAGGCGAACATCCAGTCCGACAGTCGCTTGTGCAATTCGCTGCGGAACGTCTCCGGCGAGCGCTTGTAGCTCGCATTGTTTTCATCGGGCGAAAGAAGGAAACCGAGGCTGGCGTCGCCCGGAGAGAGCGAAGGCTCCGAATCCTGCTTTTCCGACATGGTCGAAAGGTCGAAGGCATAGGACAGGAACTTGACGATCGAGACCTTGCCGTCAGGCGTCTTCTGCTGCACCTCGCCGTCGCGCATGGTGAGCGACGTACCGCTTTCGTCGATCATGCCTTCCTTGGCATAATAAATGAGATCGAAATTCGGATCGCGGCGGTCGGCAACGAACAGTCCCTTGAGAATACGGCCCTGCCGTTGGGCAATCTGCACGTAAAGGCCGTCCTGGATGGTACGGAACGTCTTCTCCTCGATCACGGAGGAGAGAAGGTCGGCATAGGCCGCAGCCACCATCTGCCGGGCCGAACTGCGGGCAGGCGGCTCGACGAAATTGGTGATGGTGAAGGAAAGCGCGCTCAGGACGGCGGCCAGAATGAGAACCGGGCGATACATGATCGAACGCGGAGATCCGGCCGCATCGATGATCGCGAGCTCGGAATCATTGTTCATCGTCGTGAAAATCTGGGTGATGCCGATGACGAGCGCGAAAGGCAGCACGACGGGAATGAGCGTCGGCAGGATCATCGTCGCGAGCGCCATGAAGGAACCCATCGACTGGCCCGTATCGGTCACGAGATTGATTCTCTGGAGAACCTGGATGGTCCAGATGATGGCCAGCACCGGCAACAGCGCGACCAGAAACATCTGCGTTGTCCGCCGCAGGATATAGTTCTCGAGAAGCTTCATACGGCCCTGTTCGACATTGTTTTTCCCTGCGATCGCTCGCCGAGTTTCCGCCTATCTAATCGCATCGTTTGCAATTGGCTATTCCGGCAGGCTCACAAATATGTTTTGCGCGACAATTTTTCCGCCGCCTGTGTCTTTTTGTGGAACAAGCTGTCGGTTTCATGACGTGAGTTCGCATTCACTAAAAATGCATTTCCTTTAACGGCTGTGGGGCTTTAAAGAATGCGGGGTTGCGCCCGGGGCCGAAAAGGCCATGATCATGCGCATCGTGCAAGTCGTAGAAGAAGAGCAGGAAAACATGTCCGCCAAATTTGATATATCTTTCGCCAATTCCGCCTCGCTGGAAAATGCCCTGGCCGTGATGCTGCAGGCCTCGGGTGATGCGAAGGCCGTCGCCGGTGCTTCCGAAGCCGATCCGGGTGGTGTGATCGAAAGGGCGGCGAAGATCGCGGGGTTTTCCGCAAAATCCATGACGACGCTCGATGTTATCGCGCCGCAGGGTTCCGCTGCCGACCGGCTGCTCGTCATCGGAATCGGAAAGCCGTCGAAGCTGGTCGCCCATGACTGGCTGCGTGCCGGCGGTACGGCGGCTGCCCATTTCAAGAAGGCGGACAAGGTCGTTGTCTATCTCGATGCGCCGGGCGTAGAGGTTGGCGCTCAGGCGGCGGCGGATTTCGCGCTTGGTCTTCTGCTGCGCGCCTACAGCTTCGATGCTTACAAGACCAAGAAAAAGTCCGAGGACGAAAAGACGCCGAAGAAGGTGGAGATCATCATCGTCACGGCCGCCCATCAGGAAGCGGAAAAGGCTTTTGCCGTCTCCGAGGCGGTTGCGGGCGGCGTTATACTGGCGCGCGATCTCGTCAACCTCCCTCCGAACGTTCTCGGCCCGGTCGAATTCGCCGAAAAGGCGGAAGAGTTGCGCAAGCTCGGCGTCGAGGTGGAGGTCCTTGGCGAAAAGGAACTGAAGAAGCTTGGCATGAATGCCCTTCTCGGCGTGGCGCAGGGTTCGGCCCGTCCGCCGCGGCTTGCGGTCATGCAATGGAACGGCGGCTCCAAAAAGGATGAACCCGTTGCCTTTGTCGGCAAGGGGGTCGTTTTCGATACCGGCGGCATTTCGCTGAAGCCCGGCCTCAACATGGAAGACATGAAGGGTGACATGGGTGGTGCTGCAGCCGTAACCGGCTTGATGCATGCGCTTGCGGCCCGCAAGGCCAAGGCAAACGTTATCGGTGTCATCGGCCTTGTCGAGAACATGCCTGATGGCAACGCCCAGCGCCCCGGCGACATCGTGACTTCCATGTCCGGCCAGACCATCGAGATCATCAATACCGACGCCGAAGGACGGCTGGTTCTGGCCGATGCGCTCTGGTACACCAAGGAGCGTTTCAATCCGAAATTCATGATCAATCTCGCAACACTGACGGGCGCGATCACCGTGGCGCTCGGCAATCTGCAGGCCGGATTGTTCTCCAACGACGATGAACTGGCAACGCGGCTTTCGCAGGCCGGCGAGGTGACGGCTGAAAAACTGTGGCGCATGCCGCTCCACAAGGATTACGACAAGATCATCGATTCCAAATTTGCCGACATGAAGAACAGCTCGGGCCGCCTGGCGGGCTCCGTCACCGCTGCGCAGTTCCTCAAGCGCTTCGTGGGTGAAACACCGTGGGCGCATCTCGATATCGCCGGGACAGCCATGGGCTCGCCGCTGACCGAGATCAACCAGTCCTGGGGATCGGGTTACGGCGTGCGTCTTCTGAACGAACTCGTTCGCGCCCACTACGAAGATTGAGACGAGCGGAGCGGCACGCCAGCGCATGACTGAAATTCTGTTCTATCACCTGACGGAATCGAAGCTGGAGGACGCGCTGCCGCCCTTGCTCGAGAAATCGCTGGAACGCGGCTGGAAGGTCGCGGTCCAGACAGTGGGCGAGGAGCGCCGGGACTTCCTCGACACGCATCTCTGGACGTTCCGCGACGACAGCTTCCTTCCGCACGCCACCGACACTTCGCCAGTACCGCAAAACCAGCCGATTCTCCTGACGGCATCGGACGGGAACGCCAACGCCGCGAGTGTTCGTTTTCTCGTCGATGGCGCCGAGCCCCCGGCAGTGGAGGCTTATGAACGCATCGTCTTCATGTTCGACGGATACGATGCCTACCAAACCGAAATGGCGCGAAACCACTGGAAAAGGCTGAAAACGGAGGGGCATTCGCTGACCTACTGGCAGCAATCGCCGGAAGGGCGCTGGCAGAAAAAGGCATGACCCGTCCCCCCGTCTGACTACCTTTGCAACGGGAAAATGGCCGGTAAGAAATCGCATGTGGTGTCGCCCGTGGCGGTTGTTTTATGAACGCATGCAACATGTACGCTTTCAGACGCGTTATCAGCAGACAGAGGGGATATGCGATGGGACAGATGATGCCACGACCGGATCTGGAGCTGGAACGACTGGTAGCAGTGCGGTCCGTTGTGGCTTTCAAGAATGCGGAAACCGCTGAATTGAAGGCGATCTCGCAACTGGCGCAGGGCGTATTCGGGGTGGCACGCGCGGCCGTGCATATTCTGGATGAGGACTGGCTCCACATTGCCGAGCAGGCAGGGCTGCAATTCCAGGAATGCCCCCGTGACATCGCGATCTGCGACCGTGTGGTCGTCACGCAGAATATTCTGACTGTTACGGATCTGAGCGCTCATCCTGAATTCGGCTCTTTGCCTTATGTAAAGGGCGCGCCCGACCTGCGGTCCTACGCCGGCGCTCCGATCGAACTCGAACCCGGTCTGGTGGTCGGGACTTTTTGTCTGCTTGACCCGCACGTTCGGGAGTACACCGCTGCGGAGGTCGATAATCTCCAGTATTTTGCGACACTCGCGGGCGCGCTTTTGAGATTGCAGAAAGCGAACTTCACCATGAGCCTTGCCGCCCGGGAACTGCGCGATGCGGCCATGACCGATCCGCTGACGGGCTTTTATAATCGCAAGGCTCTGGACGCGATCGTTGATCTGGAACTTGGCGCCGCGCTTTGCGAGAAAGACACTTTCGGTGTTCTCTATCTCGATCTCGACGGCTTCAAGACCATCAATGACACGCTTGGCCATGCGGCAGGAGACAGGGTGCTGGTCGAGGCATCCACCCGAATCCGCGATGCTGTAAGAGAAGATGACGTGGTGGTGCGCATGGGGGGCGACGAATTCGCAATATTCGTGCCGCGTCCGGATTCATCCACGCTCATCAGTGGCCTTGCGGAAAAACTGCTCCACGCGTTTCGGCAACCGTTTCATGTGGAGGGTGAGAGCGTGCTTGCGCGCCTCAGCATCGGCGGCGCCATCGCGCCGCAGGCGGGCGCGGATCGCGCGACGCTGCTGCGGAGCGTCGATGAAGCCCTGTATCAGGCCAAAAAATCGGGGCGCGACCGGTTTGTCAGCCGCGCCCTCTGAAAGATTGCCTTGAGAAGCGTTTCGCTGCTCAGTCGTAGAAAGAATCCACGAATTTGTGGCGGCCGAGCAGAAAAGCATCGGCCACATGGGTCAGCGGCGCAAGATCGACGTCCGAGCGGCCTGACTTGATGATCTCGGCGAAGCGCTCGTAAAGGGCCGGATATTCCCGTTCCGGCTGGGATAGTTTTTCCTCACCATTGATCGAAAGCTTCGCCCCGCCTTCCGAAAGCACCATCCGCCCCGCGGCGGTCTCGGCCACGATGTCCCAGCTCTGCTTGCCGGTCTGACGCCAGTCGAATTCGGCATGGACGGGCATTTTCGTCACGTCGGAGAAATGCAGATCGGCCGCGATCGGCGCGTCGCGGTTTTCCGGGAATTCAAGCGTCGCCCTGGTCAGGAACAGCGCGCGCGGCAGGATATGGGTGATGATGGAAAGCGCATTGATGCCGGGATCGAACACGCCGAGACCACCCGCCTGCCAAATCCATTCCTGGTTCGGATGCCAGTGGCGCACATCTTCTTTCCAGATGACATGAACGCTGTTGATCGTCGTGGAGGCTAGAAACGCCTTGGCAGCCTCCACGCCAGGTGCATAACGCGAATGCCAGCTTGCAAACAGTGACAGGCCTTTAGAATCCGCGAGGCGGACGAGATCCTGTACCTCCGAAAGCGTCGCGCCCGGCGGCTTTTCGAGGAAGACGTGCTTGCCGGCATTCAGTGCCGCATAGGCTGCCTCATAACGATATTGCGGCGGCATGCACAGAGAGACGGCGTTGATATCGGGTACGGCCTCGAGCATCGCCTCGATGGTGCCGTAGGATGCGACGCCATCCACCGTGCCATGGCGGCTTGCGGTGCAGATCAATTCAAAATCCGGATTGCCTGCAATGGCGGGAAGATGCTGGTCGCGAACGATTTTTCCGACGCCGACGATGGCAAGCTTGGTGGCTGACATGAAGTGGAACCCGTGTGTGAGTGCTGCCTAAGATAAAGTGTGATTTTTACAGGTTTTTAGCAGAAACGCCCGCAGGAGCAAGGTGATCGTTTCGGCGCGACGCGTCTTTTCCAGACGATGACTTCACCGAAACTTTCGATACACATTATCGATCGTGTAATGCTTGATCATGAAAATATTTCTTTGTGATTTTCAGTGATGTTTTCGATGGCCGGGCTGTCTTAATCCAATTTTTTAGGTATATTCTCGTTTTGTTAGAGTTTTATGTATTTTTAACTTGAGTATATTTTAAAGAGCGGGTCGTGGTGGTTTTATTCAAGGCTGACCGTCTGTCTGGCTTCGTTCAGAAAGTCAACGAAAGCAGCCGGCAATTCAATACATACGGATTGATCTTCGGCATCATCCTCTACAATCTCTACGTATTCGTGGACATCAGTCTGGTGCCGGAAATCATCTGGCTGGATCTGACAGTCCGCCTGATGATCATCACACCGCTTCTCTTTCTTTATTTCCCCGCCCGATATTATGCGATCAGGATGCGGCCGGACGGCGTGGCGCATGAGGTCCTGCACGGACTGGGTTGCATGTTGGTCGTCGCCTCGATCATGTTCATCTATGCCAATGCGCAAACCTCGTCGGCGAGCGAATATTACGTGGGTATCGTCACCGTCGTCCTTTATATGAACACGATACATCGCAAACCGTTTCCGCTTGCGGTCATGGGCACGGTTGGCTGCATGGCGGTTTTCATTGTCGGCATGGAATATGTCACGGTCACGAGCGAGGTGGCCAAGCTACCGGCCATCATGTGTTCCGCTGGCATCAGCGCCGTCTCGCTGTTTGCGGCCTACCGCATCGAGCAGGTGGAAAGAAAGGACTATCTGGCCTCTCTGCGGGAGAAGACCCTGCTGCAGCGGATTCAAAGTGCAAATCACGAGCTTCAGCAGCTTTCCAATACCGACCAGCTCACCGGAATTCGCAATCGCCGCAGCTTCGAGGAGGCGGCGAACGAGGCGTCGGTCGGTAGCGGCCGGCCGCGGGCGCTCATCCTTCTCGATGTCGATTATTTCAAGAACTACAATGACGCAGAAGGCCACGTCGCCGGCGATGACTGCCTGCGCAGGATTGCCGGCAGGCTGCGTGGCGCCCTGCGCAGGGACGATGGCGACAGAAGTTTCATAGCCCGTTACGGTGGGGAAGAATTTGTCGTTCTGCTTGCCGATTGTACCGCTTCCGCTGCGCTTGCCGTTGGCGAAAGACTGAGACTGGCCGTAATCGACGAGGCCATCCCCCATCTCAACCGTCCAGACAGACAGGAAATCGTCACCGTCAGCCTCGGCATCGCCGTTTCCGGCGACGGCAGGGAAATCATATACGAGATGGTGAACCGGGCCGATATGGCGCTTTACGAGGCAAAGCGCCAGGGCCGCGACCGGCTGGTGCTGGCCTCCGGGCATATGGGAATGCCGGCGGAGCTGTACGGGCTCGAGGCCATGATGTCCGGATAGGGCTGATGGCTTGGCGGCGCCATAAAATTTGCCCCGCGCAAGCGGGATTGTTGAAGACCGGCCACCGGAATTCCGGGGCAAGAACATATAATAATCGGGGAATGCAGATGATGGAATTGATCGCCGCACAAGCGGCAGCGTCCGCTGCCGAACTTCCATTCCTGCTGCTTCAGGCGGCCGCGGTGGTTGGCATGGTGTCCGTGCTGATCCTTCTGCGGCGGAACATCGCCCTCGAGGATCCCCGCTATAAAATCTACTATGGCCTCGTCTTCGGAATGACAGGTTTTCTGCTGACGCTGCTTGTTTCCGAATTCATCAAGCTGCCCTCCAAGCCTTACATCCGCTCCGATCTGCTGTTTCTCGCGGGGGTGCTGGGCTCATGGCAGGGCGGGCTTATCAGCCTGTCCCTCGTCGCGGCCGGGCGTTTCGTGTTCGGCGGCCCCGTGCTGTTTTTTGCGGCCCTGCAGGACATGGTCGTCATTTCGGCCTGCGGCATCATCATGTATGGCTGGATGCGCGACCGACGCCTCGCCGATCTGGGAACTCTGGATATTCTCACCGTCTTCGCCGTCAGATTCATGGCCGCGCTGCTTGCCACCACAATCTCGTTCGTGTTTGGTCTGATCGACCAGACGCTGTTCTTGAGCGCAATAGGCCGCCGAACGCTGGGAGCTGTCGCCGTTGGCCTGCCGATGATCGTCTGCCTGTTCATCCTGCTGCGCAGCGAGGCGCGCGCGCGCGACGAGGCAAAGAAACGCGAGTTGGCGGCGCGGACGGATTCATTGACCGGACTGCCCAACAGGCGCGCCCTCAAGGACCATATGGAAACGATCATGCGGCAGGAGCCGGCCGTTTCGCACGCCCTCGTTCTGATCGAGATCGTCAATATTGCCGATGTCGCCGCCTGCGAGGGGGAGGACTGGAGCGATATTTTCTGGCCCAGGCTGGCGCGGGAAATCTGCGATGGGGAATACGGCCTGCTGTGCAGCGCCCATGCACCTTGCAGCTTCATGTTCGGCGATACGACACTTGCAGTTGTCATGCGGGAGATTTCGCTGGAGAAATCCGAAGGTGCGAAACTCATGTTGCATCTGCATGAGGGGTTGAGCACCTTTTGCCGCTCGGCGGAAGCGGGGCCGGTACCGCATCTCAAAATAGGCGCCGCAAGTCTGGACAGGCTTTCCCGGCAGAACGTGGCCTCGTTCTTCAGACATCTCAGCCTGGCGCTCAAGGGAAGCGATCATCCCGTGCAGATTTTCCCCTTTTCGTTTGCCGAGAAGGCGACACGGGACGAGACGGTGCGGCAGATGCTCGTCAACTGGATCAAATCCGGCAGGCCGCCCATTTGCTATCAGCCGAAATTCGAAATGCGCAATCGCCGCATGATCGGTGCTGAGGCGCTGCTGCGCGCGGTCGATGCGCGGGGGCAGGCGCTTTCGCCCTATTATGTGCTGGAGATCGCCGAACGTCATCGGTTGCTGGCGGAATTCGAATGGTCGACGATCGAAGCCGTGGTGAACGACCTTCGCGATCTGCATGATTTCGATGCGGATTTTCATCTCGCGGTGAATATTTCCGCTTCGTCCTTTGCAACCGTGCACTTTGCTGACCGGGTCGTGGCGCTGCTGCAGGAAATGGCGGTGCCGGCGCATCGCCTGGCGATCGAAGTGACGGAGATGAGCAGGATTCCGACCAACGACGTCGTGCAGCAGAATTTCGATGCGCTGTTCGCCGCCGGCGTGCGACTGGCGCTCGATGATTTCGGGACCGGTTATGCCGCGCTCACTTTGCTGGCGCGGTTCCCGTTTGAAGAGGTCAAGATCGATCACTGGATGACGTCGAGGCTGGATCAATCGCGGTTCCGGGAGGCCATTGCGCTCGCCTTCGAGAGCGCGGAGCGTTATGGCGCTAAGCTGGTGACGGAAGGTATAGAAACCGAGGAGCAGAGCAGGCTTCTCATGCAGATGGGTATTCGCTTCGGGCAGGGTTATCTTTATTCCCCTGCCGTGCCGCTCGCACGGCTGCAGTCCCGCAGGGCGTGTGCCTAGCGCCAAGGGCGCCGCTCACGTCTTCCCGCGCCAATGATGGATCAGCAGTAAATTCGGCTGGGGCCGGATTGAATGTTCTCACTGTCTGTGCTGAGAAAAGTCACCTGTTGAACGAATGTCATGATCCGCTCTGTCGGTCATGCGGGCGAGCCGATGCTTGAAAAAAACGATGCATGGAACGACATGCCCGGAACGCCGGTCGAGCGCCGACTGAACGAAGCGGCCAGGGGCGCTGCTGCGGCCGGCCGCTCACTTGATGCCACCGCCCATTCCCTTTCCGGCAGCCGGCGCATGGCGCACGCGCCATGGCCGCTGACGGGGCGGCCGTTTCTCAAGTTGTTTCTGGTCTGGGCACTGCTTATGGCAGCCGTCGTGTCCGCACTGGCGGCTTATCAATATGTCAGCCTGCTCGGCGAATTGGCACGGCAGAGCGATGCATTGCAGGCTGAGGCATCCCGCCGGGCCGATCAGCATGATGCCCATGTGACGGCGCTTTCGGCGGTGGCGCAGGCGCAGCAGGGGGCGGATTATCGCCTCTTGCTCGATGTCGCGGCACCCATTCTGCAATTTTACCCGCGTATTGACGAGGTCCAGCTGGTTTCCCTCAACGAGGCGGGGCCTGTTGTCGGCACACGGCCGCTGGAGAGCGAGCTGGCAGCGACGATCCGCGAGGCGGCATCGGTCTTTACCGGCCGGCCGGCTCTGGTGGCGAGCGATCTCAGACCCGGCCATTACATGATCGTCAAGCGCAGCCCCAATAGCGGGTCGGCCTCGAAGGTGCTGGTGCTTGCCGTCGATGCCGGGCGGCTTCTCGCGTCCGACGCTGCGTTCTGGTCGGAAAAACAGGCGGTGATCCGTCTTAAAATGCCTGGCGGGACAGTCCTTCTCGGCCCACCCACGATGCCGGAAGCGCCGCAATATGTCCGGCAGCTCAGCAGCGCCAGCCAGCCTCTGACGCTGGAAGTCGCGCTCGCAATCACCTGGCGGGACCTTTTGCCCGGCCGCGCCCTGCTGGCGGGCGTGGCTGGCGCAAGCGTCGTTTTCGTGCTCTGTATTGTCATGACAAGACAGAGGACGCGCATGCGCGCCGCCGAGAGACGCGCCGAACTGAGCGGCATGGAAGCGAGACTGACCCACGCCTCGCGGGTTAACGCTCTCGGAGAAATGGCGAGCGGCCTTGCCCACGAGCTTACCCAGCCCCTGACGGCGATATTGGCGCAGGCGCAGGCGGGGAGACGGCTGCTTGCCCGTCAGGATGTCACGGCTCTTTCCGGTGCTCTCGACGATATGATCGATCAGGCGCGGTGCGCCGCGAATATGCTCGACCGGTTCCGCAACTGGTCGCTGCCGCACCGCCAGCCGGTCGCGGCGCATGACCTGCGCGCCGCCCTGCGCAATGTCGATGCGCTGCTTGCCGGCGAAGCCGCCCGGCATGACGCCAGCATTGATATCGCGATGCCGGAAGTGCCGCTTCCGGTGCGGGTCGATCCCGTCGAAATAGAACAGGTCATGTTCAATTTGCTGCGCAACGCGCTTGACGCACTCACTGCCATTGAAGGCAGACGTGCGATCACGGCAGGATTGAGCCGGAACGGTGATTTCGCCGTTCTCGATGTTGCCGATAACGGCCCCGGCGTAGCGCCCGAGCTGCTCGACCGGTTGTTCACACCTTTCACCACCACGAAAAACAACGGAATGGGGCTGGGGCTTGCCCTCAGCCAGAGGCTGGTGGAACGCGCCAGCGGTGAAATCCGATACGTCGCGAGTGAGAATGGTGCCCATTTCCGGGTTGTCCTACCGCTTGCACCGGAGGCACGGGACCCATGACGCTGCCCGTCTATCTGGTTGATGACGATGACGCCGTGCGCAAGGCGCTCATCCTGCTTCTCTCCACCGTCGGCATAAAGGCGAAGGGCTTTGCTGATCCCGTGGCGTTTCTCAGCCAGCTTGCCGCCCTCGAGCCGGGCTGCCTGATCCTCGATATTCGCATGCCCGCCATAACCGGATTGAAATTGCAGGAGAAACTGACGGAAGAGGGGATAGACTGGCCGGTCATCATCATTTCCGGTCACGGCAACATCGAAGCCTGCCGCCGGGCCTTCCATAATGGGGCGGTGGATTTTCTCTCCAAGCCGGTCGACGAACAGGATCTCATCGACGCGATCCAGAAAGCGCACCGGATATTGGCCCGCACGCTTGACGCAAAAGCGCTGCAGGCGGAGAATTTGGCGCTCCTGTCGCTGCTGACCGCGCGGGAGCGGGAGATACTTGAACGCATCGCGCTCGGTTTTACTTCGCGCCAGATCGCAGACGGACTTGGTCTGTCGCCACGCACGGTGGACAGCCATCGCGCCGCCATTGGCCTGAAGCTCGGCACAACCTCGCAGGCGGAAATGACAAGGCTTTGGCTGGAAGCGGGTGCGGATCGGTAGAACTACCGAGCAGCCGGAAAGTCTTACGGATTCGCGGCTCAACGCCATCCGCTTAAACTGCAGTCCTCATCAAGCAAGAGGACCTTTTCATGATCCGCAACCTTCTCGTTGTTTCCACTCTGCTCGCTCCTTCGGTCGCCCTGGCGCAGACGCTGCCGACCGCACCTTACCTGCCACTTGAATTGGCGGAAAAGGCGGCCAGTGCAGCACTTCAGGCCTGCTCGGCCAAGGGCAACGCTGTCACCGTTGCCATCGTCGCCCGCGACGGCGCCGTAAAGACGGTCCTGAAAGCAGATGGTTCGGCTCCGCACACGGTCTCCAGCGCCACCGGCAAGGCATTCGCTGCCGCATCGCTCGGCCGTGATATTGGCGAGATTGCCGAATTCATCGCCTCCAAGCCCGCCAATGATGGCCTCCGCAACATGGATGAGCGCATGGTCATTCAGGCAGGCGGGCTGCCGATCAAGATCGGCGACGCGCTCGTCGGCGGTATTGGCGTTGGAGGCGCGCCGTCGGGTGCAATCGATGCCGAATGTGCGCGTGAAGGTCTGAACACGATCGGCGCGAAGTAAGTTTCGTCAATGCGATACGGCGGCTTCGCAAGAGGCCGCCGCTCCTGTGCCGTCGCGCATCAGCCGGCCATTGCTTCCTCGTATTCACTGGAAAGCATCAGCCATTGCTCTTCCGCATCCGATAGCCTGGCAGCGGCTTCGCCACGCTCCTTGACTTTCTGAGCGGCTTTGGCAGGGGCTTTTTCATATAGCGCCGGGTCGGCCAGTTCGGTGTCGAGCGTCTGAATCAGTTTCTCAAGCTTTGCCGTCAGGGATTCGATTTCGTTGATCTTTTTCTTCAACGGCGCGAGTTGGGCACGCTTTTCCGCGCTTGCCTTGCGCTGATCGGCCTTGGAAGCCTGATCGGCAACGGTGTCGCTCTTGTCGTCCTTCTTTTTACCGGAGGAAACGACGAGATCGCGATATTCCTCCATGTCGCCTTCGAACGTCTTGACCGTCCCGTCGGCCACCAACCACAGCCGGTCAACGGTCGCCTCAATAAGATGGCGGTCGTGGGAAATGAGGATCACCGCGCCATTATAATCATTCAGCGCCTCGATCAGCGCCCGGCGGCTGTCGATATCGAGATGGTTGGTCGGTTCGTCGAGGATCAAGAGGTTGGGTGCGTGGAAGGCCGCAAGGCCCATCAGCAGGCGAGCCTTTTCGCCACCGGAAAGGTCTTTGGCAGCCGTCGCCATCTTTTCAGTCGCAAGCCCCATCTGCGCCACGCGTGACCGCACCTGCGCCTCCGGTGCCAGCGGCATCAGCTTGCGCACATGTTCGACCGGGGTTTCATCCGGCACCAGATCGTCGAGCTGATGCTGCGCGAAGAAGCCGATCTTGAGGCCGGGCGCGACGCGAAGATCACCCGCCTGCGGGGCGAGACGGCCGGAAATGAACTTCGCAAAAGTGGATTTGCCGTTGCCGTTGGAGCCGAGCAGCGCAATGCGGTCGTCATTGTCGATGCGCAGGTTGAGGTGTTTCAGAATGGACTTGCCCGGTTCATAGCCGACCGCGCCGCCATTGATGGCAACGATCGGCGAGGCCGGCTGTTTCTCCGGCTCAGGAAACGTGATCGGCTGCACATGATCTTCGATCACGGCGGCGACGGTGCCCATGCGCTCCAGGGCCTTGATGCGGCTCTGCGCCTGACGGGCCTTGGTGGCCTTGGCGCGGAAACGGTCGATGAAGCTCTGCAGGTGTTTGCGCGCGGCGTCGTTTTTCGCCTTGGCTTTCATCTGCAATTCGTCGGCCTCGGCCTTCTGCCGCTCGAACTGATCGTAGCCGCCGCGATAAAAGGCCAGCTTCTTCTGGTCGAGATGCACGATGGAATTGACGGCGTTGTTCAGCAGATCGCGATCATGGCTGATGATAATGACAGTGTGCGGATAGCGGCGGATATATTCTTCCAGCCACAGCGTGCCCTCAAGGTCGAGATAGTTGGTCGGCTCATCGAGCAGCAGCAGATCGGGCTCGGCAAACAGCACCGAGGCGAGCGCCACACGCATGCGCCAGCCGCCTGAAAAGGAGGAGGCGGGGCGGAGCTGCGCCTCATGATCGAAACCGAGACCGGCAAGAATGCTCGATGCACGCGCTTCCGCCGAATGGGCATCGATATCGACGAGCCGCATCTGGATCTCTGCGATACGATGCGGATCGGTTGCGGTCTCCGCCTCCGCCAAAAGCGCGCTGCGCTCCTTGTCAGCGGAAAGCACGATGGAGATGAGAGATTCCTCCGTGCCCGGCGCTTCCTGCGCCACCTGGCCGATGCGGGCCTGTTTCGGAATGGTCACCGAACCGCCCTCTGCCGCGAGATCGCCGGTGATGATGCGGAAAAGGGTGGATTTGCCGGCACCGTTGCGGCCGACGAGGCCCGCCTTCACACCGGCGGGAAGTGTCACGCTGGCGTGGTCAAGGAGCAGACGCCCGGCGATGCGGGCCGAAAGATCGGTAATCGTAATCATGGCGTCGTTTTGGCCGAACTGTGTGACCAAGGCAAGAGCAGGCACGCCACACCGCGGCAGTTATGAGGTCGGAAATGAAGAGGCGGCAAACGGGGACAAGGCGCGGGATGGCAGCTCGTTTTCCGGATATAAGCCCATCCTGAAGGCTTGCCGAAATGTCCTAGCAACCCAACTGCGCGAGATAGCTGTCGCGATTGTGCTGCGCGAGGTCCCTGCAATAACCGACGACGCAGTTGCGGGTGCCGCACCGGGCGCAAAGCAGGGCCAATTCAGCCTGGCTGAAGAATTCCGCGGGCGTTGCCGTGCCGTCCACTGAGGCGACGCCGATTGAAACCGTCAGATGCTCGCCGCCGCCCTCACTCGTCACGAAGCGCAAGGCTTCGACGCTTTGCCGCAGACGTTCAGCGATCGCCTCAGCCGTGTTTTGCGCAACGCCTGCAAACAGGAAAGCAAATTCGTTGCCGCCGATGCGGGCGACAAAATCATCCTTCTTGATCGTCTTGCGAAAGAGCCCAGCAAGCCGCCGCAGGGCCTTGTCTCCGGCGGCGGGGCCGTATTTGGCGTTGATCTCGCGGAAATGGTCGATATTGAGGAGCATCAGCGATGTCGCGGAGGCGGCCCTGTCTCCGGCAAAAAGCTCTCCGAGTTTTTCGAGGAAAGCCGCCCGGTTGGGCAGCGCCGTCAGCACGTCGCGCAGGGAACCGGCCTGCAGTTCGGCGCGCCGCCTCTCGACGTCATGTATTTTCATCAGCCCCATGGAGATGAAATGCCTTAGGCTGGTCTGTTCCTCGTGGATGTCGTCCAGCAATCGGGCGACGCGGTCGGTGGCCGGGGACCCAACAGTTTCGTCTTCGCCAAGGCGTCCGATGAAGGCTTCCGTGCGCCTCTGGCCAGCTTCCAGCCGTGCGGAAATCTGTTTCAGCGTTTCAAAGGCCTCGCTGGCCATCTGTTCCGCTTCGATGCGGGAGAAGCCGGGCAAATTGTGCCTCTGGCCAACCAGATCGATCTCGTGCTGTTGCGGCGCATTACCGAGCGCCAGGATGTCTCGGCCCATGGCCGGGTTATGGCCCGACAATATTTCATAGATCAATTCGTAATTGCGCGGCAATGGTGCAATATTCATCCTGGCGATGAACTGCGCGACCTTGGTAAGGACAAGACTACTTCTCGCCTGTTCGCGTTTTTTATCGCCAGCAGATGTCATCGCTGTCAGCTCCAGTATCGATGGTCTTATCAATCGAACGAAATAACCGTTTTCTGAATGGCCAAATCATAGGCGAGACGGCTTAAAATTGGCTAAACCAGCGAGCGAAATTCATCACTTCCAGGTTTTATTTCGGCCCTTGGCGAACGGAACCTTTCAAACGTCCTTTGATTGATAACATGACAAATGCTGATTTGATTTCCGGCTCCCGCCGATCTTATATCGCTTGGTCGTTATTGCAGAGAAGGTGCAGCCCATGACGAATTCCCGAACCCTCTATTCGCTCTGCGGAAGCGATGTCTCCAGGCCATTTTCCCCCCATTGCTGGAAAACCGTGTTTTCGTTGGCGCATAAGGGACTGGATTTCGAAGAGCGTCCGTTGCCCTTCACCGTCATCCCGACCGTGGAGGATGGTTTTTCGAAGACGGTGCCGATCCTGCGGGACGGCGACCGCCTGGTGAGCGACAGTTTCGAGATTGCCCTTTATCTGGACGAGGCCTACCCGGAGCGGCCATCGTTGTTCGATGGGGAAGGCGGCAAGGCCATGGCGCGCTTTATCGAAAGCTGGTCCCAAACCCAGCTGCATCCGGCCATCGTCCGTATCGCCGTGCTGGATATCCACAATATGCTGGATGAGCCGGATCGTCGTTATTTCCGCGAAAGCCGGACAAGGGCGCTTGGCCGCCCGCTCGAGGATGTCGTCGCCAACCGCGAAGACGAGATCGCCGCCTTTCCTGCCTTGCTCGCTCCCATCCGCCGGATGCTGAGTTTTCAGCCCTTCATCGGCGGCACGTCGCCGCTTTTTTCGGATTACATCGTTTTCGGCGCGCTGCAATGGGCGAGGATCACCACCGGTGCTGATCTGTTTTCAGATAATGACCCTGTGCGCGACTGGTTCGAAGGGTGCCTCGATCTTTACGATGCAAGGGGCCGCAGTGTGACAGCGGCGTGAAATGTCTGCCGTCAGTGCCGCAATCTCATTGATCCCCCTTGTTTTCGGGCCTTTGGGCGGGTAAAGACCGCCCACTTTCTCTGAAGGAAAAGGAAACGGACACATGGCGATTGAACGCACATTTTCGATGATCAAGCCGGACGCAACCAAGCGTAACCTCACGGGCGCGATCACCAAGGTATTTGAAGACAACGGCCTGCGCGTCGTCGCCTCCAAGCGCGTCTGGATGAGCAAGCGCGAAGCCGAAGGCTTCTACGCCGTCCACAAGGAGCGCCCCTTCTTCGGCGAACTCGTTGAAGGCATGACTTCCGGCCCGACCATCGTTCAGGTTCTGGAAGGCGAAAACGCCATCCTCAAGAACCGCGAAATCATGGGCGCCACCAACCCGGCCCAGGCCGCTGAAGGCACCATCCGCAAGACCTTCGCGCTTTCCATCGGCGAAAACTCCGTTCACGGTTCCGACGCTCCGGAAACCGCCGCTCAGGAAATCGCCTACTGGTTCGCCGAAACCGAAATCGTCGGCTGATTCAAAGTCTCAACGGCTTGAATCGCTCTATCAGGCGATTGCTCGAAGCTGCTGAAAAGACTCGAAGAAGCGGAGCCGAAAGGCTCCGTTTTTTTGTTTTTTGTTGCGATAAGGGGACGCCGCACCCGCCTTCATCATCATTCCTGTGACAAGCACAGGGACGAGGAGAGGTTGCACTCGCTCCGTCAGTCCCTACGACGCCGGGCAACCCTGAGCCGGCCGCATATCAATCGTTCCGTCAGGTTTAAACACCTCCGGATTGGGCGTATAGAGCGGGCCGACGACCAGCGGCTTGGCGGGGAGAGCTGACTGGTCGGTATCGGAGCGGATAGTGGTCTCGATCGTCTGCAGAATATCGCCATCCGGCCCTTTGATGCGGACGGTGACCCTGTAGGGCCGGTCCTGCTTCACACATTCGACCGGCGGGCTCTGAACGGTGATCCTTTCGTCCTTCGGAAAAATCTTCTCGCGGGTGGTGAGGTCGGGCCCTCCGCGAGGGTTTTCGAATGTTGCTTCAACGCTGCTGCCATCGCGAATGGGGGCAATACGCTGCAGCGTCACCAGATAGGTGGCAATGGCCACGCGATAGTTGAAGACGAACATGCGGCCGGAAACCTTCGCCACCTCGCGCGGTTCTTCGCGCTGACAGCCGGAAAGGGTGAGTATCGCCACCATTGCCAGCAATGGCAGGCCGGTTCTTTTCATGACCGCGTCTCCTTCGTGCGGTGATAGTGCCGGCTGGCTTTCTGCCGGTTGCCGCACACCGCCATATCGCACCAGATCCGGCTTCTGTTCTTGCTGCGGTCGATGAACAGCCAGCCGCAATTGCCGCAGATCCTCAACCGCTGCCGTGGTTCGTCCGCAAGCAGCGACAGTGCGGAGTGGGCGGTGGCATTGGCGAGATGTTCTGCCTTCGGGAACATGCGCAGGGCGGCGCCGCAAGCGAAGAGAAACTGCGCCAGTTTCCCGTCGTCCTCGCCGCCATCGGCGATGGACGAGCGAAAATAATCGTCGATTGCCTCGCGCAGATCGAAAAGAACCGGCCGTCTCTCTTCGTCGGGCGCGACGAGGGGGGGAAATCTTTCTCGCTCCGCACCAAGCCGTGTCGCCGCTTCGGCAAAGGTGGCGATCTGCCCGGCCACGGCGAAGCGGTCTACCGATCTAGCGGCGTCTGAACGCAGGATCACGCTGTTGGCAACATCCAGCGCCAATGCGCCGCCCGCGAAACGATGTTCTGTCCAGCGAAAGGTCATGCCGCACATTATAACTATCAAAACTGGTTTTAATAGTTATAATCACAGCGGGAGGATGCGCTTGGCCTATTTCATGCAACAATTGCTGAATGCCGTGCCGGTCGCCGCGCTTTATGCGGCTCTGGCCTTTGGTTATGCCGTCGCCTTTTCAGTCACCAGACGCGCCGATGTCACCTATGGCGCCATATTCGCCTTTGCTGGCCAGACCTGCCTGCTTTTTGCCGATTTCGGCTGGAACCGCCTGTGGCTTGTTCTCCCGGCGACATTGGCGCTGGGGGCAGGGGCGGGCCTGTTCGGCGGGCTGTGGGCGGCGGGTTTCATCGGCAGGGTGGTGATGCGGCCGTTAGCGAAAGCCTCTCCCAACGCGGTGACGGTCGCTTCCATCGGGGTGTTGATAGCGCTGACGGAAAGTGCAAGGCTGGCCGCCGATACACGGCAATTATGGCTCCCGCCGCTTTTGTCGGAGCCGATACGTTTCTGGGCTGATGGCGGCTTCGCCGTGACGCTGACGCCGATGCAAATGCTGAATACGACGGCCTTCAGCCTGCTCATTTTCGCCGGATCGTTTTATCTTGGCCGCTCCGCTTTCGGCAGGCGCTGGAAGGCAGTGTCGGACGATGCTTTTGCTGCAGCCTTGTGCGGGGTAAATGCAGGCCGGATATTTCTCGTGTCCTATTGCGCGGCGGGTCTCGTCGCCGCCATCGCGGGCGTGCTGGCCACATTTTATTACGGCACCATGGATTTCGGGGCCGGTCTGGTCTTTGGCCTGAAGGTGGTGCTGATTTCTGCGGCAGGCGGTTATGCCAGTCCGCTTATCTGTGGGCTGGGGGCCGCCGCCGTCGGTTTTGCGGAAACTCTCTGGGTCGGTTACGGACCGGCCGCCTGGCGGGATGCGATGGTTCTCGCGATGCTGGTCGGCTGGCTGGTTATCATGCGCAGCAGGGTTGAAGCGCCTTAGGGCATTGACGAAAGCGGTGCCCGCTTCAACCGGACCATGCGGGAAGAACAAGGCGTTATCGCCACTTTTCCCTGGCGGTATCGTCGGTTGTCTTTGCCGCAACCCACTCGCCCGCCGTTCCATCCTTGCCATGTTCCTTTTTCCAGAACGGCGCGGATGTCTTCAAGTAGTCCATCACGAAATTCGCGCCATCGAAGGCTGCCTGTCGATGCGATGAAGCGGCGATGACGAGGACGATATTTTCGCCCGTGGCGATCTTGCCGTGGCGATGGATGGCGGTGAGGCCAAGCAGGCCGAAGCGTTCCATCGCGAGCTTGGCGATGCGCGTCATTTCCGCTTCCGCCATGCCGGGATAATGTTCCAGTTCCAGCGCCGCGAGCGTGCCGCCATCATCCCGGCAGAGCCCGGTGAAGGCGACAACCGCGCCGATGCTCCTGTCACCTTCCGTTAGCTGGCGGGTTTCTTCCGCTGCGTCGAAATCCTCTGCCTGGACACGGACGGTCGGCTGCATTCGCTCATCCCCCCGTCATCGGTGGGAATATGCCGATCTCGCGCGCGCCGACGATGCTTTCATCATGCTCGACGTGTTCCTGATTGACCGCAACGCGGATGACATTGGGAAATTCGAAGGCAGCCTCGTAATTTTCACCGCGTGTCGCAAGCCAGGCAATCAGCTCGCCGGCCGTAGTGATGGAGGAAGGGAGGTCCAGCTCCTCTTCATCCGTGCCGATCTTCTCGCGAACCCAGGCGAAATAAACGATCCGTGTCATCATTCTTCATCCACGATGTGCTTGAGGCCAGCCTTGAAGTAATCATAACCGGTATACATGGTGAGCGCTGCGGCCAGCCAGAGAAGCGTGATACCCATCTCGGTCGTGTATGGCAGAACCTTGTCGCCAGCAGGACCCGCGAGCAGGAAAGCGATGGCGACCATCTGGATGGTGGTCTTCCATTTGGCGATGCGGGTGACGGGAACGCTGACCTTCAGCGCCGCCAGATATTCGCGCAGGCCGGAAACAAGAATTTCACGGCAGAGAATGGTGATGGCCGCCCAGAGCGACCAGCCGGCAATGGTGCCGTCGGCCGCCATCAGAAGCAGGACGGATGCGACCAGCAGCTTGTCAGCGATCGGGTCCAGCATGCGGCCGATATTCGACGTCTGGTTCCAGATGCGTGCCAGATAACCGTCGAGGAAATCGGTCAGCGAGGCGATGATGAACAGCCACAGTGCCGTCCAGCGCGCAAAATCCGAACTCTCCAGTTTTCCTTCAACGTAAAAGCAAAGGACAATGACCGGAACAGCGAGAATCCGGCCATAAGTGAGGAGGTTGGGAATGCTGTATGCGCGCGAAGCCATGGGGAAACCTGTCAGTCTGAGATCAGCTGCCTTGATGCCGCCGCTAGGGCATAGCGTCAACACGTGATTATGTTTTTTTAGCAGGTCAGCCCCGCCGTTCTGCGTCAATCGCTGCCGCTCTCGTGGAAGTGATTGTAAATTTGCCGCGCCACCGTCTCGGAAATGCCGGTGACGGCCATCAGGTCATTGAGGCCCGCGCGGGAAACCGCCTTGGCGGTTCCAAAATGCTGCAGCAACGAACGTTTGCGCCCCGGTCCGATTCCCGAGATTTCGTCCAGCGGATTGCGCACCATTTCCTTCTTGCGCCGGGCCCGGTGCGATCCGATCGCGAAACGGTGCGCCTCGTCACGCATGCGCTGAATGAAGTAGAGCACGGGATCACGTGGCGGCAGGGAAAAATCGCTGCGCCCGTCCGCGAAGAAACGTTCACGGCCCGCCTCGCGGTCCATGCCTTTGGCGACGCCGATGGTGGTCACGCAGTCGCGAATGCCGAGTTCGTCGAGGATGGCCCGCACCGCCGTCATCTGCCCCTGACCACCATCGATCAGGATCACATCCGGCCAGGCGGGGAAGGGCATGTCGGCAGCTTCTTCTGCTGTCGGTATGCGCTCGCGATCCGGCTTTCCTTCTTCTTTCAGCAGGCGTGAGAAGCGGCGGGTCATCACCTCCCGCATCATGCCGAAATCGTCGCCCGGCGTGATGTCGGTCGATTTGATATTGAACTTGCGATACTGGTTCTTCACGAAACCTTCCGGCCCCGCCACCACCATGCCGCCGACCGCATTGGTGCCCATGATGTGCGAGTTATCGTAGATTTCGATCCGCCGAGGCACGTAGGCAAGGCCGAAAGTCTCGGCAAAGCCCTTCAGCAGCCGCGCCTGAGACGAGGTCTCCGCGAGCTTGCGGCCGTGCGCCTCGCGGGCATTGGCAAGCACGTGATCGGTAATGTCCTTCTTCTCGCCGCGCTGCGGCACGCTGATCGTGACCTTGTGCCCGGCTTTCTCCCCGAGGGCGGCCGCCAGCAGTTCCTGTTCCTCCACCGTTTCGGAAAGCAGGATCTGTTTCGGCACCGGCTTGTCGTCGTAGAACTGCGCCAGAAACGCGTTGAGAATTTCCGAGCCGGGCAGGGAAGGATCGGCCTTGGGGAAATAGGCGCGGTTGCCCCAGTTCTGGCCGGTGCGGAAAAAGAACACCTGAATACAGGAAATGCCGCCTTCGTGGTGGATGGCGAAGACATCCGCCTCTTCAATGCCGGCGGGGTTGATGCCCTGGTGGCTCTGGACGTGCGAAAGTGCCGCCAGCCGGTCGCGATAGATGGCGGCGCGCTCGAAATCGAGGTCTTCGGAAGCCTCGTTCATTTGTCGCGCAATTGCGGTCTTGACGCTCTGGCTCTTGCCGGACAGGAAATCCTTGGCTTCCTTGACCAGCTCCGCGTAGCCCTCGTCGCTGATCTCATGCGTACAGGGCCCGGAACAGCGCTTGATCTGGTACAGAAGACAGGGACGGGTGCGGGTTTCGAACACGCTGTCTGTGCAGGTGCGTATCAAGAAGGCGCGCTGCAGCGAATTGATCGTGCGGCCAACCGCGCCGGCGGACGCGAAGGGTCCGAAATAGTCGCCCTTGCGCGCCCTTGCTCCCCGGTGCTTGAAGATCGCTGGGGCACGGTTGTCGGCGGTGATGAGAATATAGGGGAAGGACTTGTCGTCGCGCAGAAGTACGTTAAATCGCGGCCGCAAGCGCTTGATTAGATTCGCTTCCAGAAGAAGCGCCTCGGTCTCCGTGCGGGTGGTGACGAATTCCATGTGCGTGGTGTGACGCACCATCTGGGCGATGCGGTTGGAATGCACGCGGCCCTGCGCATAATTGCCGACGCGCTTTTTCAACGAGCGTGCCTTGCCGACGTAAAGCACGTCGCCCGCCTCGTTGAACATGCGATAGACACCCGGCGCATTTGGCAGGTGTTTGACGAATTCGCCAATGAGGTCCATGCCCTTCAGGCCGGATTCGTTCTTCCATCCCGCATTCCAGTCCATGCCGGCGACGTCGCGCGGAGCCTCGGCCGTTTCCGTTGCGGCGAGGCTTGCATCGTCATCTTCGTCGTCGGTGTCATCGAAGAGAATACCGCCGTCAGGCAGCTTCTTTCCGTTCATTCAGGTATCTCCGCCACGTCAGGGGTTTCCCAGCCAAGGTGCTGGCCGCCGTCGAGCGCGATCATTTGTCCGGTGACCGACGGCGTGTCGTAAAGAAAGCGAATCGTCCGCCCGAACTCGTCCGGCGCAGGACCACGCTTTAATATAAGGCCGTCGATCTGCGCCTGAAAGTCCTCGGGCGCCTGTCTTTCGCTTTTGAAGGTGGGTCCAGGCCCGATGGCATTCACCCTGACGCGCGGCGCGAAGCTCTGCGCCATCGTCCGTGTGGCGGTCCAAAGCGCTGATTTCGAAAGGGTGTAGGAATAAAAGCGTGGCGTGAGCGCAAGCACACGCTGGTCGATGATATTGACGATCAGCCCGGATTTATCGGCGGGCAACTGTTCGACAAAGGCGGCGGCGATGAGGGAAGGCGCCCGCACATGCACGGCAAAATGCGCATCGAAGATATCAGGGTCAGGCGCTTCCGCCGTGTCGCCGAGAAAAACAGACGCATTGTTGACGACGACGCCGATGGGGCCGAGGGCGGAAGACGCCTTTTCGATCAGCGCCGCTGTCGGGGCTGATTGTGTCAGGTCCGCCTGAACGGCAGCAGCTCTGCCACCTTTCTGCCTTATTTCGTTAGCGAATTCCTCCGCCTGCGCGATCGATTCATTGGCATGGACCGCGATCGCAAAGCCGTGGCTGGCCAGATCGGTGGCGATAGCGCGCCCAAGCCGCCGTGCGGCCCCGGTAATCAAGACTGTCTTCGGTATATCTTCTTTCACAGCGGACCTGCATTTGCTCATACACGCCCTATTTGCTGGATATAAATGCAAATCGCAAGCTGTCACTCGGCCCGAAAAGAATTGGGCGATTTTTTATTCACAATGCAATTTTGGTTTAATTTTAATATAACGAAGTTTAAAGGCGATCTATTTTTGTTTAGCCTTTTGTTAGGGTTAATAAAACCCTTGTGGCAATTAGGCAACGTCTAATTCTAGTCACGCGTCTGCCCCAAACAATTCACATTTTGGCTCTTTGATCTCCGCATTCTCCCATCAAATTCGGTTTCCAGAGGGGCGATCAACCCGACGAATTATGCCGCGTCTGAAAACAATGTTTTGAGTGCAGAGCGGTCCTGAAAGGAGAATAACATGCGTATTTTCGTAGCAACCCTTATGGCTTCGACCATGGCCGCCGCAGGATTTTCGGCTGCTCGCGCCGCTGACGCCGTAAACGAAGTGCCGCAGGCACCGGTTTCCTACGACCAGCCAGCACCGGTCAAGGACTGGTCCGGCGCTTACCTCGGTGGTACCGTCAACTACGACTGGGGCCGTTTCAGCTCCAGCAACGACGGCCGTGACGCCAAGGGCGCTGGCGGCGGTCTGTATGGCGGTTACAACTGGCAGAATGGCCAGATCGTTTACGGTGCCGAAGCTGACGTCAACATGGGTGACGAGCGCGGTTCCGCCGGTACGGTCGCAGGTCGCTCGGTCGAAGGCAAGCAGGGCGTCAACGGCTCGCTGCGTGGCCGCGTTGGTTACGACATGAACCCGTTCCTGCTCTATGGTACGGCCGGTCTTGCTGTCTCCGACAACAAGGTTCGTGACGGCGTCAACAAGGACAGCGCCACGGCTCTCGGTTACACGGTTGGTGCCGGTGTAGAAGCCATGGTGACCGACAACATCACCGCCCGTCTGGAATATCGCTACAGCGATTACCAGAAGAAGGACTATACGCTCGGCAACGACGCCTTCTCGCGCGGTTATGACGACCACTCGGTCAAGGCCGGTATCGGCGTCAAGTTCTGATCCTTTCCGGATCGGTCAAAGAAAAGCCGGGGTCATGCCCCGGCTTTTTGTGTCTGTGATTTGCCGTTGAACGCCCGGCAAAAAGCCGGGTGTTCTGCGCGGTCACGTCAGGCGGCGGCCTTCATTTCCGTATAGGCCTCGAATCGCTTGCCAAAGGTTTCCGGCCACGCCGCCAGCGCATCGCGCCCTTCGGCCCACTCGCCCGCAAAACGCAGGTCTAGATAACCGATCATCGCAGCCAGCGCGAAATGGCCGCCGTGCAGCTTCTTGCCGGTCTTCGGCAGGTTGGCGTTGAGATGGTCGAGCCCGCGCACCACCTTGCTCCACTGCTTGTCGATCCAGGGCTGGTGAATTTTCTCTTCCGGTCGGAAACGGCGCTCGTAGACGATGGCCAGCAGGCAATCCATGATGCCGTCGCACAGCGCCTCCAGAATTTCCACATCCGTGCGCTTGCCGTTCTTTTTGGGGTAGAGTTTACCGCCTGAAAGACGGTCGAGATAATGCATGATGGCCACGCTGTCGTAGACCGATCCGCCATCATCAAGCAGCAGTACCGGAATCTTTCCCAGCGGATTATTGTCCATCAGCGTGGCCGGCTCGGCGTTGGTGTCAACGCGAACGGAGGTTATGTCGATGTCGAGATGACGGGCCGCCATGCGCACCTTGGCGGAGTAGGGGGAGGCAGGCGAATAGAGCAGTTCCATGGTTGGGTCCCTGTGGGTTGATCAGCGAATGGGGATGATTTCGGTTGAACTCGCGCGGCAGCCCTTGCGGTCAAGCTCCGGGCAATCGCGGAATGTCATGTCCCGGTTAAGGCAGATGCGCACTTCTTCGAGGCGCTTGCCATCGCAGCTGATAGAAATGCCGCGTTTCGACAGGCCGGGATTGGCATCGGTAAAGGCGGTTTCTATCGCATCGGCGGAAAGCGTGGCTGTTTCGGCGCCGGAAGCGATTCTCTCCGGCAGCCGGATGGCCTCGAAGGCGGCCCGCGTCGCCGAGAAATAGTCTAGCTGCGACAGGCCGGAACAGGAGCCGTGTTTGCGCCACTGATGGCCGATCAGGCCCATGGAGGGCATGATGTCGAACATGGTGCGGCCAATCGCGTCCGGAACACGCTCAGGCTCGTCGCTTCGGCAGAATTCGGGATAGCCGTTTTCGTTCTGCGGCCATAGCCCGTGCACCACGAATCCGTAACGCCTGTCGCTGCCGCACTGCTGTCGGTTGCCCGAGCCTTCGGAACTGGCGCAGAATGCCGGTGACCATGAAAGCGAGAGCACATAAAAATCGAAGCCGCTTCCGCGCGGCGGAGGCCTCTTATCCGGCTTCGCTTGAGAAACCGCGCGCCCTGGAGCGTCCGGCCCGGAATTGCCGGCGGTCTGCGATTGGGGTTGTGTCTGCCGGTCGGCCGGTGTGGTTGGGGCCGGATTTTGCTGCGCGAACCATAAGGCGCCGAGCGACAGAAGGCCCAGAGCGATGAAACCGGCATAACGCTTCATTCCGTGTACGTTCCCCGGAAAATGGACGACCTCATATCGCCGGCAGGCGACGATCCGGTCTTACATCAACTTGTGAACGGGGCAAACCGCCAATCTTTGATGAAAAGGTTGAAAGCTTCGCCGCATAACGAATAGAGTCGAACGAATCTCCGCAAAAGACGGAACAGGCTGGGGTGAAGCTGGAGGAAATAGGCGGGCATGACCGCATGAAATTCAAGAAATATATCTGGCCCGTCGTTGGCTTTGCGACGATCGGTTTTTCCGCCTGGTTGCTCTTTCACGAATTGCGCGGCCTGTCGCTCGATGATCTCTGGGACAGCCTGAAGGCCATTCGGGTGCGGGACTGGTTGTGTTCGGGTCTCTCCACCCTGCTGGCCTATGCCGCGCTTGCCGGTTATGACCGCATCGCGTTGCAGCATCTTGGCCGCAAGGTGAACTGGCTCTTCATCACGCTCACCTCCTTCACCACCTATGCGCTGTCCCACAATGTCGGTGCGTCGGTGTTTTCGGGCGCCGTGGTGCGATATCGGGCGTATACGTCGAAGGGACTAAGTGTGGCGGAAGTGGGCGTTCTCGTCGGCCTCTGCTCTTTCACCTTCCTCATCGGCACGATCATGCTGATCGGACTGGTGCTGCTTTACGAGCCTGACATCACTGAACGGTTCACGGGCATACTGCCGGTCGAAGCCTCGACCACGACAGGCGTCGTGCTGCTCTTTTTCGTCAGCCTTTATGTTCTCGGTAGCCTGCTCAGGCTGAAGCCTCTGAAGATCGGCTCCTTCGTGTTGCCATACCCGGCGCCGAAGCTTGTGGCGCAGCAACTGGTCATTGGCCCCATCGAGCTGATCGGCGCGGCGGGCATCATCTATTTCGCGCTGCCGGAAGCCGGCAATCCCGGCTATATGGTCATTCTCGGCATATTTCTGGTGTCGTTTTCCGCAGCGCTCATTTCGCATGCGCCGGGCGGATTGGGCGTGCTGGAACTCGTCTTCGTCACCGGCCTGCCGGACATGAACCCGGCCGACGTCATCGCGGCGCTCCTGGTCTTCCGCCTGTTTTACCTCATCATCCCCTTCGTCATGGCGCTGTTCGTGATCCTCTTCTTCGAAAGATCACAGCTGGCCGCGGCGCAGAAAAGGGAAGGGTTGAGGTAACTCAGCCGTCTTCCGGCTTTTCCTCGCCGCGCAGCCAGAAGGCGCGTTGCGAGGCAAACCTGTCCTGCGCCAGCCTTGTCTTGAGGTAAGGCAGCAACGTGTGCAGCTCTTCTTTCAGCGTGTAGGGCGGATTGACGATGATGAGGCCGGAGCCGCTCAGCCCATCCAGCCGGTCGCTCCTGACGGAAAGTTCCGCGCATAGCATCTTCGGAATCTCGAAGGATTGCAGCCGCTCGTGGAAATCCTTGATCGGCGCGCCTTTCTTGAGCGGATACCACAGGCAATATGTGCCAGTGGAAAAACGTCGGTAGGCTTTGTTCAGGCCATCGGCCAAGCGCTGATATTCATTCTCCAGCTCGAATGGCGGATCAACGAGGATGAGGCCGCGTTTTTCTTTCGGCGGCAGATGCGCGCCAAGCGACAGCCAGCCATCGAGCTCGGTCACCCGCACCTGATAGTCACCTTCGAATAGCCGCGCGAGCGCGCGGCTGTCATCCGGGTGCAGTTCCATGGCCGAAAGCCGGTCCTGCGGGCGAAACAGCATACGCGCGAGTTTCGGTGAGCCGGGGTAGAATTTGACACCGCCTTCAGGATTGAGTTCCTTCACGGCGGCAAGATAGGGCTCCAGCAGCTCGGCGATAGGGTCGGGCAGATCACCCTCCATCAGCTTTCCGATGCCGGTCTGCCATTCGCCGGTTTTCTGCGCCTCTTCAGACGTCAGGTCGTAAAGACCGATGCCGGCATGGGTGTCCAGTACCCGAAAGGCCTTGTCCTTGTTCTGCAGGTAACGCACGAGGCGGGCGAGAACGGCATGTTTGAGGACATCCGCGAAATTGCCGGCGTGATAAATGTGGCGGTAGTTCATGGATGTGTCTCGCTTGCCGTTTATCCGGATGAATGGTCAGGATGAATATTCTTGATGGACGTCACTTCGGCCTTTTTGCCGCATCGTTGATGCAATATACAAAAGACATGAACGTTGCGACCCCGATTTCCGCTGAAAAAGCCACCCTGAAGGCCGAAGTCCGTATCGGACACACGGTCTGCCCGCATGACTGTCCGAGCGCGTGCGCGCTGGAGGTCGATATCAATGCCGATGGCCGCATCGGTCGTGTGCGCGGCGCCAATGCCAACACCTATACCGCCGGCGTGATCTGCGCCAAGGTGGCGCGGTATTCCGAGCGCATCTATCATCCCGGTCGTCTGCTGACCCCGAAGCGCCGCAAGGGCGCAAAAGGGGCGGGCGACTGGCAGGAAATTTCCTGGGAAGCGGCGCTGGACGAGGTCGCCGACGCTTTTGTGAAGGCAGAAGCCCGGCACGGCGCGGAGGCCATCTGGCCTTATTTCTATGCGGGCACCATGGGGCAGGTGCAGCGCGACTCCATCGAGCGGCTGCGCCACGCCAAGAAATATTCGGGCTTCTTCGGCTCGATTTGCACCAACATGGCCTGGACCGGCTATGTGATGGGCACGGGCGCCTTGCGTGGCCCCGATCCGCGCGAGATCGGCAAGGCCGATGTCGTCGTCATCTGGGGCACCAATGCGGTCGCCACGCAGGTCAATGTCATGACCCATGCGGTCAAGGCCCGCAAGGAACGCGGCGCGAAGATCGTCGTGGTCGATATCTATGACAATCCGACCATGAAACAGGCGGATATGCGCCTCGTCGTCCGGCCGGGCACGGATGCGGCGCTGGCATGCGCCGTGATGCACATCGCCTTCCGCGACGGTTACGCCGACCGTGGTTACATGGCGCGCTTCGCCGACGACCCGGCCGGGCTGGAGGCGCATTTGAAGACGAAGACGCCGCAGTGGGCATCAGAGATCACGGGCCTTTCGGTCGACGAGATCGAGGATTTCGCGAGGCTGGTTGGCGTCACGAAAAAGACCTTCTTCCGGCTCGGATATGGGTTTGCCCGACAGCGCAACGGCGCGGTCGCCATGCATGCAGCGCTTTCGATCGCCACGGTGCTCGGTTCCTGGCAATATGAGGGCGGCGGCGCGTTCCACAATAATGGCGACATCTTCCGGCTCAACAAGGCGGAGCTCATGGGCACGGCCTATGCCGACCCCGACGTGCGCCAGCTCGACCAGTCGCAGATCGGCCGCGTGCTGACGGGGGACGCCGAAGCGCTGCGCCATGGCGGTACGGTGACGGCGCTGCTCATCCAGAACACCAATCCGGTCAATGTCGCGCCCGAACAGAGGTTGGTGAAGCAGGGCTTCCTGCGCGATGATCTCTTCGCCGCCGTGCATGAGCAATTCATGACGGAAACGGCCGAGCTTGCCGATATCGTGCTGCCCGCCACCATGTTCCTCGAACATGACGATATTTACCGCGCCGGCGGCCAGAATCACATTTTGCTTGGGCCCAAACTGGTGGAGCCGCCCGAAACGGTGCGTACCAACCTCTTCGTCATCGAGGAGCTGGCAAAGCGTCTCGGGATCGACCACATGCCGGGCTTTGGCCTTTCAGCGCGCGATCATGTCGATCATATGCTGAAAGTCAGTGGCTGGGGCGACTTCGATACGCTCGCCGAAGAGAAATGGATCGATGCGCAGCCACCGTTCGAGGTCGCGCATTATCTTGAAGGCTTCGGTTACGGTGACGGGAAGTTCCGTTTCAGCCCCGATTGGGCAACGGGGCCTTCTCCCAACAAGCCGCCGAAGAACATCGGCGTGATGGGGCCGGTGTCGGAATTTCCGAAATTCCCGGATCAGGTCGATGTCATCGAGGTTGCGGATGCTGACCATCCCTTCCGACTGGCGACATCGCCCGCGCGCAACTTCCTGAATTCCACTTTCGCGGAAACCAAAACCTCCGTGCAGAAGGAAGGTCGCCCGGAACTGATGATCTGTCCTGAGGATGCTGCCATCAACGGCATTTCTGATGGCGACATCGTCCGCATCGGCAACGGGCGAGGCGAGGTCCGGCTCCACGCGAAAATCGTGGAAGGTGCTAGGCCGGGAGTGCTCATTGCCGAAGGGCTATGGCCGAACAAGGCGCATCTGGACGGGGAGGGCATCAACGTGCTGACCGGTGCCGACGCCGTCGCTCCCTATGGCGGCGCGGCATTTCACGACAACAAGGTTTGGCTGCGCAAAAGCTGACGGAAGATTTTGAATGACGAAGTTCGACAACGTGACAATTGAAATTCTGAAAGACGAAACGCTTTCAAAGAACTGGTATCACCTCCGCAACATAACCTACAATTACACCAATTCCCGTGGCGAAACGAAAGTCATCAGGCGCGAAGCCTATGACCGTGGCAACGGCGCGACGATCCTGCTGTTTGATCCACGACGCCAGACGGTTGTTCTGGTACGGCAGTTTCGCATGCCGGCCCATGTGAACGGTCATCCCGGCTGGCTCCTTGAAGCCCCGGCTGGCCTGCTGGACGGCGATAACCCGGCCGAAGCCATTCGCCGCGAGGTGACGGAAGAAACGGGCTACGTCGTGAGGGACGTGCGGTTCCTCTTCAAATCGTTCATGTCGCCCGGTTCTGTCACCGAGATCATTCATTTCTTCGCCGCGATTGTCGAATCTTCGGATCGTGTCGAAGAAGGCGGCGGTGCGGCCCATGAGGACGAGGATATCGAGGTCGTGGAAATCCCGCTGGACGACGCCATGAAGATGATCGAGACGGGCGAGATCTGCGATGGCAAGACGATCATGCTGCTGCAATGGGCGGCGTTGAACCGCGCCTCCCTGACAGCCTGAGATTTCATCATCTTTCGGAGACTCTTATGAACGTGTCGCTCTTAAAGTCGCCCGCTGCCGCGACTGACCGGATCCGGCTGGTGGAAAAGGAAACCGTCTGGAAGGGCTTCGTGCATTTGCAGAAGCTCGTTTTTGACCAGCGCATGGCTGACGGCAAGATGATCCGTATTGTGAGGGAGGTCCATCATCACGGCCTCGCCGCCGCCATTCTCCTGTACGACCCGAAACGTGACAGCGTGGTAATGGTGCGGCAGTTTCGCCCCGCCGCCTTCGTCAACGGCGATCCGAACTTCATGATCGAAGTTCCGGCAGGGCTTCTCGATGGCGACGATGCCGCTGATGCGATCCGCCGTGAGGCGATGGAGGAATCCGGTTACGCCGTCGAAAAGGTTGAATACCTCTTCGACATGTATGCCAGCCCCGGCACACTGACGGAAAAGGTGAGCCTCTTCGTCGCCCGTATCGATCTCGACGTGCAAGCGGGCAGCGGTGGTGGACTGGAGGATGAAGGCGAAGATATCGAGGTTCTGACCTACGGTCTCGACGAAGCCTTCGGAATGATCGCCTCGGGTGAGATCACGGATTCCAAGACGATCATTCTGCTGCAATGGGCGATGTTGAATCGTGATCGGCTTTAAAGGCGGGGCGGCTTGAGCATATCCAGTGAACTAACCCACGGATACAGCCATCAACGCTAAAACCGCCCCCTGACGCCGGCACCCACGAAAATCGACTGCAAGTCGCCGCCACCAGCGTTCTTCTCCGACGACAGGCTTCCGGCGCCCGCGCCGCTATAATGCGTGTTCCCGCGCCCGAGGCTGGTATAGTCGTAAGCGCCGTCGAGGTAGATCGAGGCGTTTTCAGTCACGTCATAGGCAACGCCTGCCTTCACCCCGAACATGCCGGCAACGTCGAATTTGTCAGTGAAGCGCATGTCGCGCAGCCAGTGATCGTCAGTCGCCTTGGCGTAGACCATGGCGCCACCTTCGAGACCGAGATTGAGCGACCAGTTGCCGAATCTCTGGCCGCCCGTCAGGTTGCCGTAGAAAACCGGTATTTGTTGGCGATAGGTTATTCCCTTGAGGCCATCCTTGAATTTGCCCGAGAAATCGCGGCGGGAGAAAACACTGTAAACGGCGTTGCCACCATAGGCCGACCATTGCACATCGGTGTAGCGAAAACCGACGCCCGCGCTGAGATATTGCTGCGGATCCTCCAGCAATGTGCGATTGAGTTCGAGGCCTCCCGAAAAATAATGGTCGAGCCGTGTGTCATCATGCTGGGAGCGATCGCTCCAATTCTCCTTGGAGCTGTCTTTCGAAAAAGGCCATACCCAGTCGTAGTCGGTCATGTAGCCATCGCCTTCAAAACCGATGCGGCCTTCCGCCTTGACGCGCCAGCCGGGCGCTAGTTCAAGCCCGAGCGAGCCGCGCAACGCCACGGCGTTTTTCGTTTCCCATTCCAGTTCGCTCACCTTGCGGCCACCGAGATGAACAGTTTCCGTCGCCCGGAGATTGAGAACGCCGGCATCCAGTGAAGCCGTAATGCCGTTTTGTTCGGCGGCGAGTGGCAGGCAGGTACCCATCAGTAAAGCCGCAGAAAGCGGCAGGGGAAATCTCGAAAATCGCATAATCGCTCCTGAACGTCCGGAGGGCCTGAAGTAGAGGCCGTTGCGGTCATTAAAGACGATTATGGTAAATGATCGGTTTATTTCACCGAAGATACCAATTCTGATTTATCTATGTACTTTAGGAATAGCTACATCACGAGGCAGAGACAAGGATGGAATACTCGGTTTTACTTTCGCTCTTGTCGAAAACGGCTTTTCCGCCTTCCATCCGTACCTTGCCTTCGGCGAGTAATTTCAGCGCCAGTGGATAGAGCTGGTGCTCGACGGTGAGAATCCGCGCAGCCAGGGTATCGGCCGTGTCGTCGGAAAGAACCGGCACAGCCCCCTGCGCAATCGTCGGGCCCTCGTCCATGCCTTCGGTGACGAAATGCACCGTGCAGCCGGAAATCTTCATGCCGCTGTCGATGGCACGCTGATGCGTATGCAAACCGGGGAAAAGCGGCAGCAGGGAAGGGTGGATATTGATGATGCGGCCTTCATAGGGGGCAATGAAATCCCCCGAGATCAGCCGCATATAGCCGGCGAGACAGATGATGTCAGGCGCAATCTCCCCAAGAGCGGCCAGAATGGCGCCCTCATGTTCCGTCTTGCTCGCATAGGTCCTGCGTTCGAAGACGAGGGTCGGAATGCCGAAACCCCGTGCCTTTTCCAGCCCGCCGGCAGTTGCCTTGTCCGAGATCACGCAGGCGATTTCCGCCGGAAAATCCGCCGTCTGGCAGGCCTTTACCAGCGACACCATGTTGGAGCCGCTGCCGGAGATGAAAACGACGACACGTTTGCGGCCGGACGAAAGGGCGGCGGGCATCATAGGGCGAGGGCGCCCTTGTAGATCGTGCCGTGCGCGCCTTCTTCACGGGCGACCATGCGGCCGAGCGGGAAGACGGTCTCGCCTTGGGCCGTCAGAACTTCGGTGACCTTTTCGGCATTTTCAGCCGAAACCACGACGATCATGCCGACGCCGCAATTGAAGGTGCGCAGCATTTCCTTTGCTTCGACACCACCGGTTTTCGCAAGCCAGGAGAAGACGGCGGGAACCTCTATCGCTTCGAGATCGATCTCGGCGGCGAGATGTTTGGGCAGAACGCGCGGAATATTCTCCGGGAAACCGCCGCCGGTAATATGCGCCAGTGCCTTCAGCGCGCCGGTCTCTCGGATCGCTTTCAAAAGTGGCTTCACATAGATGCGGGTTGGAGTCAGCAGCGCTTCGCCCAGCTTCTTGCCATCGGCGAAGGGAGCGGGTGCATCCCAGTCGAGCCCGGAGATCGATACGATCTTGCGCACCAGCGAGAAGCCGTTGGAGTGGACGCCGGATGAGGACAGGCCAAGAATGACGTCGCCCTCGGAAATGTCGCCGGCGGGCAGAAGCTGGCCGCGTTCGGCCGCGCCCACGGCAAAGCCCGCGAGGTCGTAATCGCCATCTGAGTACATTCCCGGCATTTCAGCGGTTTCGCCGCCGATCAGCGCACAACCGGATTCGCGGCAGCCGGCGGCGATGCCGGAAACGATCGCAGCGCCCTGGTCGGGATCGAGCTTGCCGGTGGCAAAATAATCGAGGAAGAACAGCGGTTCTGCACCCTGAACCACGAGATCGTTGACGCACATGGCGACGAGATCGATACCGACGGTGTCGTGATAGTTTGCGTCGATGGCGATCTTCAGCTTGGTGCCGACGCCGTCATTGGCGGCCACCAGAACCGGGTCGGTGAAGCCAGCGGCTTTCAGATCGAACAGGCCGCCGAAGCCGCCGATTTCGCCGTCCGCGCCGGGACGTCGCGTGGAACGCACCGCCGGTTTGATCTTCTCGACCATCAGATTGCCGGCGTCGATATCCACCCCTGCGTCACTATAGGTAAGACCGTTCTTGCCCGACTGGCTCATGGCTCTCGTCTCCGCTGGTTCGTTTGGCGTCGCCATTCGCACGGGACGGGGCCTGATGCAAGGGTTTGAGTGGCAAAACCTCCGGTTTTTAACGGCTTTGACGTTCCGCGATGGCCGCTCTCGGCAGCATTTGCCGCAATGCGGCGAAGGTGGGACCGAATATTCTGCGTTGTGGGCTTTTTCAGCCCCCCTTATCCCTTTGCCGACGCAGTCTTGACCATGTGCCCACGCCCATCCTATCTCCATGATGCGGGATGACGATGCGGTGACAGAAGGATGAACGGATGCAACCCCATGTAAGCGGTACCAGCCTGCGCCGGCAGGTGTTTTTCTGGATCGGCGTGCTTGCCGTCTTTATCCTCTTCCTGATGGTCTTCAGCTCCATTCTCCTGCCTTTCGTGGCTGGCATGGCGCTAGCGTATTTTCTCGATCCGGTGGCCGACTGGCTGGAGAGGCGCGGCCTCAGCCGGCTGATGGCCACAGTCGTCATTCTCATCTCCTTTGTGCTGGTCTTCGCGCTGTCGCTCATCATCATCATTCCGCTCATTGCCGCCCAGGCCTCGGAATTCATTACGCGCATACCGCAATATATCTCGTCGCTGCAGCAGCTGATCGCCGGCGCCGATACCAATCTCCTGCCGGACTGGGTGAGCAGCCAGATCGACGCGGTAAAGGAGAACTTCTCGAAACTCCTCACCGAAGGTGCGGGTTTCATCGGCACATTGCTGACGCAGATATGGAATTCCGGGAAATCGCTGGTCGATGTCGTCTCGCTCCTGGTGGTCACCCCCGTCGTCGCCTTTTACCTGTTGCTTGACTGGGACCGGATGATCGACAAGGTCGACAGCTGGATCCCGCGCGATTACGTGCACACGGTGCGCCAGATCGCCCGCGACATGGACAAGACCATTGCCGGTTTCGTGCGTGGGCAGGGCTCGCTCTGCCTCATTCTCGGGGTTTATTACGCCGTCGGCCTGTCGCTGGTCGGGCTTAATTTCGGCCTTTTGATCGGCCTTTTTTCGGGCCTCATCAGCTTCATTCCCTATATCGGCTCCATGGTCGGCCTGATCCTGGCGGTTGGCGTCGCCATCGTGCAGTTCTGGCCGGATTATCTCTATGTCGTGCTGACCCTCGTCGTGTTCTTTTCCGGCCAGTTCATCGAAGGCAACATCCTGCAGCCGAAACTTGTCGGCAGCAGCGTCGGCCTGCATCCTGTCTGGCTGATGTTTGCCCTCTTCGCTTTCGGCGCGCTTTTTGGCTTCGTCGGGCTTCTCGTCGCGGTGCCGGCCGCGGCGGCGGTCGGCGTGCTTGTCCGCTTCGCCTTGTCGCGGTATCTTGAAAGCGATCTTTACCACGGGCACGCCGCCAACCTTCCCTGGGAAGCCAACCTTACCCTGGAAGAAAGGGAAACGTCCTCCGGCAAGGTTGACTCTCAGAGCTGACAATGACTGACCCAATCAAAACCGACAACGCCCGGTCGAAGGCCGAGCAGCTGCCGCTCGCATTTTCGCATCCGTCCGCCTCCGGCCGGGAGGATCTCCTCGTGTCGGCTTCGCTGGAGGCCGCCGTCAGCCTCGTTGACGCATGGCCGCACTGGCCCTCGCCGGTGGTCGTGCTGGCAGGGCCGCCCGGTTCCGGAAAATCGCACCTTGCCAATATCTGGAAAAATATCAGCGAGGCCCGCGAGATTCATCCGCAAGCGGGCGCGGATGCCGCGCGCGCGGCCGAAAGGGGGGCGGTGCTGTTCGAGGACGCCGATCGGCGTGGTTTTGACGATACCGAACTCTTCCATGTCATCAACAGCGTACGCCAGAATGGCACGACGCTTCTGATGACCAGCCGGCAATGGCCGTCGGCCTGGCCGGTCGCGCTGCCGGATCTGCGCTCGCGCCTCAAGGCCGTGACGGTGGTGGAAACGGGTGAACCGGACGAGGCGTTGCTGGCGCAGGTGCTGGTGAAGCTCTTCGCTGACCGGCAGCTTTACATGGATGACAAACTCATAGGCTACATCGTCAACAGAATGGAACGTTCGCTCGATACGGCGCAGACGATCGTAGAGCGGATCGACAGGCTGGCGCTTTCGCGCGGAACGAGGATCACCCGCCCACTGGTCGCGGAAGTCCTCAACGCGATGGACAATGCCGAGAGACATAACGGACCGGACGACGATTGACTGTCACAGTTCCGTCGTCAAACTGTTATACGGGCAAGAAGGACGATCGCGGGATGCAGCAGGATCACGGATTGGAAATTGGTCAGGGGATGGAACAGGGCATGGACGCTGTCGCGCAGGAAGATTTCAACAAGGTTCAGCCGCAGACCGAGGGCGAGAACCTCTGGGATAGCCCCGCGCGTTTCATCAACCGCGAATTCTCCTGGCTCCAGTTCAACCGCCGTGTCCTTGAGGAAACGCTGAACACCGATCACCCGCTGCTGGAGCGGCTGCGTTTCCTGTCCATCTCGGCGGCCAATCTCGATGAGTTCTTCATGGTTCGCGTCGCCGGCCTCGAAGGCCAGGTGCGCCAGAAGATCACCGTCAGGACCCCGGACGGCAAGACCCCGGCAGAACAGCTCGAAGATATTCTGAAGGAAATCGACAACCTGCAGATGGAGCAGCAGGCCTCGCTTGCCGTTCTGCAGCAATATCTTGCCAAGGAAGAAATCTACATCGTACGCCCGGCTGCGCTTTCGGATGAGGATCGCAACTGGCTGGAGACCGAGTTTGAGGAACGCATGTTCCCGGTGCTGACGCCGCTCTCCATCGATCCGGCGCACCCGTTCCCCTTCATTCCCAATCTCGGCTTTTCCATGGGCCTGCAGTTGGACAGCGTCAACGGCCGCGAGCCGATGACGGCGCTTTTGCGGCTGCCGCCGGCGCTCGACCGCTTCGTGCGGCTGCCTGATGAAAAGAACGCCATCCGCTACATCACGCTCGAGGATGTGGTTGGTCTGTTCATTCACCGGCTCTATCCCGGCTATACCGTTCGCGGTTCCGGCACGTTCCGCATCATCCGCGATAGCGATATCGAGGTGGAGGAAGAGGCCGAAGATCTGGTGCGCTTCTTCGAAAGCGCGCTGAAACGCCGCCGCCGCGGTTCCGTCATCCGCATCGAGACCGATAGCGAAATGCCGCAGTCGCTGAGGCAGTTCGTGGTGCACGAACTCGGTGTGCCGGATAATCGCGTCGCGGTTCTGCCCGGTCTTCTCGCGCTCAACACGATCTCGGAAATCGTGCGTGCCCCGCGCGACGACCTGAAATTCGAGCCCTACAATGCCCGTTTCCCGGAGCGCGTTCGTGAACATGCCGGCGATTGCCTCGCTGCTATCCGCGAAAAGGACATGGTGGTTCACCATCCCTATGAAAGCTTCGACGTGGTGGTGCAGTTCCTCCTGCAGGCTGCGCGCGATCCCGAAGTACTCGCCATCAAGCAGACGCTTTACCGCACCTCTAACGACAGCCCGATCGTTCGCGCGCTGATCGACGCCGCGGAAGCAGGTAAATCCGTCACCGCGCTGGTCGAGCTCAAAGCGCGTTTCGACGAGGAAGCAAACATCCGCTGGGCGCGCGATCTGGAGCGCGCCGGCGTGCAGGTCGTGTTCGGCTTCATCGAACTCAAGACCCACGCCAAGATGTCGATGGTGGTGCGCCGCGAGGATGGGAAGCTCCGGACCTATTGCCACCTTGGCACGGGCAACTATCACCCGATCACGGCGAAGATCTATACCGACCTGTCCTTCTTCACCTGCAACCCGAAGATCGCCCACGACATGGCGAATATCTTCAACTTCATCACGGGTTACGGCGAACCGGAGGAGGGCATGAAGCTGGCCGTCTCGCCCTATACGCTACGCGCGCGCATCCTCAAGCATATTCACGAGGAAATCGAGCACGCCAAGCGCGGCGCGCCGGCGGCGATCTGGATGAAGATGAATTCGCTTGTCGATCCGGAGATCATCGATGCGCTCTACCATGCCAGCGCCGCGGGTGTTGAGGTGGACCTCGTCGTGCGCGGCATCTGCTGCCTGCGCCCGCAGGTGCCCGGCCTGTCGGACAATATCCGCGTCAAATCCATCGTCGGCCGCTTCCTGGAGCACAGCCGCATCTTCTGCTTCGGCAATGGTTTCGGCCTGCCGTCGGACAAGGCGCTGGTCTATATCGGCTCCGCCGACATGATGCCGCGCAATCTCGACCGCCGCGTGGAAACGCTGGTGCCGCTGACCAATCCCACCGTGCATGAGCAGGTTCTTTCACAGATTATGCTGGGCAATCTCATTGACAACCAGCAGAGCTACGAGATACTTGCGGACGGAACGTCGAGGCGCATCGAGGTGCGTAAAGGCGAAGAACCGTTCAACGCGCAGCACTATTTCATGACCAATCCCAGCCTTTCCGGACGTGGTGAAGCCCTGAAATCCAGTGCGCCCAAATTGATTGCCGGGTTGATTTCGTCCCGCAAGAAACAGGCTGAATGACTCGATCAGAAGCACAGGGGCGGCTGACCGGCCTTGCCCCCGTTTCCGTCATAGATATTGGCTCGAACTCCGTTCGTCTTGTCGTATATGAAGGTCTTTCCCGCGCGCCTGCGGTGCTGTTCAACGAAAAGGTGCTTTGCGGGCTTGGCAAAGGTTTGGCGCTGACGGGGCGCATGCATGAGGAAGGTGTGAGCCGCGCGCTCCTGGCGCTCAGGCGTTTTCACGCCCTCTCCGAGCAGGCGCAGGCGCAGCAGCTTTATGTGCTGGCCACGGCCGCGGCCCGAGAAGCGGAAAATGGTCCCGATTTCATTCGTGAGGCCGAAGCCATCCTCGGCTGTGAGATCGAGGTTCTGTCGGGTGAGAAGGAAGCGCTTTATTCGGCCTATGGCGTGATCAGCGGTTTCCATGATCCTGATGGCATCGCCGGCGACCTCGGGGGCGGCTCGCTGGAGCTGATCGACATCAAGGGCAAGAGCTGCGGCGAAGGCATCACCCTGCCGCTTGGCGGTCTGCGGCTTTCGGAGCAATCGGACGGCTCGCTGGAAAAAGCGGCGACCATTGCCAGAAAACACGTCAAATCCTTCGCCAAACTTCTGGCGGCGGGTGAGGGGCGCACCTTTTACGCCGTCGGCGGCACCTGGCGAAATATCGCCAAGCTGCATATGGAGATATCCGGTTATCCCCTGCACATGATGCAGGGTTATGAATTGCCGCTGGAGGAAATGCTGAATTTCCTCGAGGAGGTCATCGTCTCCCGGGATAGCAAGGATCCCGCCTGGCAGGCGGTCTCCAAGAACCGCCGCTCGCTCCTGCCATTCGGTGCCATCGCCATGCGCGAAGTTCTGAAGATGATGAAGCCGGCCAGGATCGCTTTTTCCGCACAGGGCGTACGCGAGGGTTACCTTTATTCGCTGCTGACGGAGGCGGAGCGCGAATCCGATCCGCTGCTGGTTGCCGCCGACGAACTTGCCATTTTGCGCGCCCGTTCTCCGGAGCATGCGCGAGAACTGGCGGACTGGAGCGGTCGCACCTTCCCGGTTTTCGGCATCGACGAGACGGAAGAGGAAAGCCGCTATCGGCAGGCCGCCTGCCTGCTGGCCGACATCAGCTGGCGCGCGCATCCCGATTACCGCGGTCTGCAGGCGCTCAATATCATCGCCCACTCGTCCTTCGTGGCGATCACCCATCCCGGGCGCGCCTATATTGCACTTGCCAATTATTACCGCTTTGAAGGCCTGAACGACAACGGCACCACCGAGCCGCTTGCCGCCATGGCGGGGGAGCGTCTGCAGGAACTCGCCAAACTGCTGGGCGGCCTGCTGCGCGTCGTATATCTTTTTTCAGCCTCCATGCCGGGTGTCGTGGATCACCTGAAATTCCGCAAGACAGATAATCCGGATCTCGATCTGGAATTTGTGGTGCCGCATGATTATTGCGATTTTGCCGGCGAGCGGCTGGACGGACGTTTGCAGCAACTGGCGAAGCTGACGGGCAAGCGGCTGGCCTTCGTGTTCGAATAAGGAGCGGCGGAGTTTCTGTTCACGACAGAAATGACATTGGCCCCGTGCTAGGACCAGCGCTCGCAGAACGCTTCGATATCGTTTGACTGAAAGTCGCCAAGCCGCGCCATGATCGTCTCGAAGGGCCAGTCCCACCAGGCAATAGCGGTAAGCTTCTGCGCAATTGATCGTGAAAAGCGCTCGCGAATGATTTTTGCAGGTACGCCGCCGACGATGGTATAGGGCGGCACGTCCCTGGTCACCACGGCGCCGGCGGCCAGCACCGCGCCGTCTCCCACCTTGACGCCCGGCAGGACGATGACCCCGTGTCCGATCCAGACATCGTGACCGATAACGGCGCGATCCTGCTTCCGCTGCGCGAAAAAGGCATCGTCGCGCACCGCATCGGCAGAGTAATATTCAGGGCAGTAGCTGAAACGGTGCATGGATGGCCGGTCCATCGGATGGTTGGGAGCGCCTATCCTGACCTCCGCGGCGATGGCGCAGAACTTCCCGATGATCGCATCCCCCACCATGCAGCGGGGACCAAGATAAGAGTAGTCTCCGAGCTCAACATTATGCAGCGAGGTATCGGCCAAAATCTCGCAGCATCTGCCGATGCTCGAGTCTCTTACGCTGGCTGTTGCATGAATGACGGTCTCTGCGAGCTTAGGGCGCTTGATCTGTGCGGTCGAATCCATTGCAGTCTCCCGATTTTGCGCCTGCTTAACCGGGCATGATGAAGGCCCTATGACGCGAGACGGCGGAGCATTCCATCCGTGACCGGCATACCCTGTCAAGTTCAGAACACGTCTCTTGCTTCGTGTGACATTCTCTCCTTACAGATCGGCGTCACCTGTCGGCGACATTCGGGCGCATTATCGTTTCCAGTAGTGCTCCGTTATGTTTTGAGCATTCCGAATGATATGACCGGCGATTTCTGGGTCGCCGCCCTCGAAGGTCTGCGGGTCGGCCCCGCATAACAACAAAAAGAGCTGTTGATGCGCGACCGCGGCAAAATAATCCCGGGGTGGTGGCTGCATGTCTGACCCGGTCGCCTCGAATGCTTCGGCGACTTCTTTGCTGGCGCGCTCAACCGCTGCATGAACACTCGCCATCATCGCCGCTTCGTTGCGTTCCAATATATCCTGAACCTGCCGTTCTGCCGGTGTCAGAACCGGACAACTCTCGCTCATTAAATGTCTCTCCTGTGGGTACAACCATTTCGCCAAGCAATATTATCGCGTGGATTGTGTCCGCTTTGCGGGAAACATAAATCTTGGTCTTGAAGTGTAGCGCGCCGGTTGACCTCCATGCCGTCCGTGCGGATCGAACAGCAATGGGCTGTCCTTTTTGCAAGCCGTTCAGCCGTGGCCGAGTGCCTTTCGAATGCAGGCGCTGAGATAGGCATATTGCAGCGGCGTTATCGTCGCCATGACTTCGGTCCGATTGGCGGGATGATCCTGATAACCCACCGGCAGATCGAATTGGGTGAAGGTGAAATCCCAGCGGACGCCATCAATGATATTGTAGAAGTGTTGCGCGCCGCTGACAGCGGTTTTCGCAATTTCGCCGCCGAAAATGTCCTGAACCACCAGGGCAGTGACGCTTCCTTGCCCCCTGGCTGGATTTTCGCGCGACCAGAGGCCGCTGGTCTCGCCCGACCAGCTTCTCTTCAGGGCGTAGTACAGTCTTTCGGCATGGTCCTGCATGAAACGTCTTCTTTTCCGCAAGCATGTTTCTGTCGCGGCCGGAAAATCGGAAGGAGCGCCGCGCAGACGTTCGTGTCTGCCAGCGCTCCGTCCGGATCATTGGTGACCGTCAATGCAAATGACGGCAGCCGTGGCCTCACTTCGCCTCGAGCAGGTCCTTGACCTCAAGCAGAACGAATTCGTTGTCATCAGCCTTGTCCAGCGCCCGCCCGGCAGAGAAAGGCAGGTTGTTGTCATTGCCGACGATGATATGCGTGGCATCGACGCGGTCGACATTCTCGATGGTGACGAAAGGCATGTCGTAGAAACCGTTGCCGCCGCCCTGGCGCTTCTTGTTATCAGGGTCGGAGATCTTCATCAGGTCGATATAGCCGATCTTGCGGGCGGCCTTGCCGACATTGGCGTCGTTGAATTCGATCTTGTAGATGCGCTTGACCTTGGCTGGGCGGGCGAAGCAGTCCGCAGTGGGAGCCTTCGGGTCGGCGCAGGCCTTGTCGGCCGTGCCGGCGCCGTTGTCGCGTTCGATGACGAGGGCAGTGGTCTCGTCCAGCATGTTGAAGTCACCGATCGCCTCGCCGCCTTCCGCCAGCGGATAAAGCCAGCTGCGACCGGTCCACTCTTTCTTGGCGGTGTCCAGTTCGATGATGCGCAGCGCGGTCGCGCCGTCTTCGGTCTTTTCTACTTGCCCGTCCGCCATATAGAGCGGTCCTTCGAGAAGGCCGTAGAGCTTTGAGCCGTCCTTGGAGAGCGCCATGCCTTCATAACCGCCGGAGCGTTTCAGGTTGAAAGCGGGCATTTTCTGAGTCGGGTTGCCAGGCAGTGTGAGAGCCGGATGGTCGGGAGACTTCACCTCGATATCGCCGGCCTTGGTGGAGATCACATCGGTCAGCTTTCCGTCGCGGGTGAATTTCAGGATGTAAGGACCGAATTCCTCACCCACCCAGAAACCGTCGGCAACAGGCTGAATGGATTCGACATCGAAATCGGCGCCCGTCAGGTAGCGCTTTTCCGTGCCTTCCAGAACGATGGGGAAGGGCGATTTCATGTCGGGGTCGGAGAGAAACACGGTTTCAAGCGCATTGACCTTGCCGGCTTCCCAGTCGAACTTCAGATGGTGAAGCATCAGCATGGCGTCGCTCGAATTGAGCTTGGAGCCGAAACCGTTGTCGGAAAGGCTCCAGAAGCTGCCGTCCGGCATGGCCTTGATGCCGGAAAAGCCCTGCATGGGCTGGCCGTTGAACGGCATGGAAAGGCCTGTCAGGCGCACGCCGTCCTTGCCGGGCACGGTGCCGAGGCCTTCGGCGCGCTTGCGGTCGGCTGTGGTGAACTTGGCGGAGGTCTTGAGATGTGCCGGCGCATCGGCAGGCGCGGCGATGATGGTGTTGGCCGGCAGAATGGCATGTGAAACCAGCTTTGCCGGAAACTCCTTTTCCGCTGCCAGCGATGCGGAAGCGAGCGCGAGAACCGCGCAAGAGGCGAAAAGAACGTGCTTCATGTTGAGACCCCTCTCAGTACCTGTTGAAGACAGGATTGACGCGATAGGGGCAGCACATGACAGAGAGGTGATTGCCATTTGAAGCTTTGATGAATTTTGATGACGGCGCTGCTGGCAAAGGTGACGGCGACGTTGCTCCGCCCTAAGCGGCGGGGGCCTGATACTGGCTGAGCGTGCAGACACCGAGCGTCTGACCACGGCCCTTGACCGCGTGCTCGCCGAGATATTCGCTGCGCACGCCCTTGGGAAGCACCAGCTGATGGGCGAGGTCGGCGGAAATCAGCACGGGATGGCCAAGCATCTTGCTCAGCGATTCGAGTCTGGAGGTCGTGTTCACCGTATCGCCGAAATAGGTGATCTTGTGATGGTCGACGCCGATTTCCGCAGTGATGACAGGTCCGCCATGGATGGCGAAGCGCAGGCGCGGCACTTCACCGAAGCGGGAAAGCCACATGTCGCGCTTTTCCTCGATGGTCGCCTGAATATCGAAAACGCAGCGCACGCAGGCCGCGCGCCTTATCGCCCTATGGTACGGCCAGGTGATGATCGCGGCGTCGCCGATGTAATCGTCGATGACGCCGCCGTGTTTCCTGACCGGTGCGGCATAGCTCGCGAAGATTTCGCCGAGAAACTCCTGTGCCTTCAGGTCGCCATGAGTTTCGGCGAAGGAGGTGGAGCCTACAAGGTCGATGAAGATGAAGACACGGTCTTCGCTCACCGGTCTGCGATAGCGCCCGAGAATGAGGTCGATGAAGATATCGCGGCCAAGAAGTTCACGCACGCGCATGATGAAGACGATGATGCCGCAGACGATGAGCGTGAAGACCAGCGTCTGTACTTCGGCATGAACGGCGCGTTTCCAGGTGCCGGGAAAGATGCCGCTCAGCCACAGGATCGTGCCGCCCAGCCCGAAGCCGCAGAAGACGAGAACAGCATAGATGACAAGACCGACGGCAATGTAAACCGGTGTCGGCAGGGCGCTGACCTGCCGCGACAGGCCGGGCATGATGTAACCGCGCTCGAAGGCGAGGATTGGCGCGCAGGCAAACAGCGCATAGGTCGCGCCGATGAGCGCGCCACCGCCATATTCCAGGAAGGCGTAGGCCACGCCGCTGCCGGCCACGGCAACGAAGAGCACCACGTAATCCAGAATGGGCAGCAATTTTCTCATGTCGATTCTTGATCTCGGGAAGGGCAGGCCCGTCGCTCCTTGCGGGCAAAGCTTCTGTTCAGGTCATATGCGACATTAATGTGGAAAAAGCGCTGGAAAAAGTGAGCAATCGGTAAGGTTGCATAAAGGATCGGAAAGCCTGTTGCCCGGTTGCCGCAACGGACGGGGCCCGCACCCCGCCTAAGTTTATATTGTGTATTCGATGGCTTCACCGATTTTGTCGCCCGACGCGCTGTCGGGCGATTCGGGTGTTCAGCCAGCGCCATTCAGATGCAGCGCTAGCGAATGAGGCGACACGCGGTATGAGAAGGTCGCGGAAAGAGCGAGCGTTACGACTCGTTCGCCGCAACCTCTACAGCCTCGACCTTCTTGCCGGCAAAACGCAGGGCGACCTCACCATTGATGAGCTTCAGCGCCACATTGCCGAAAAGCTCCCGCCGCCAACCGGTCAGTGCTGCCACCGTTGCCTTTTCGCCCTCGGCGGCAATCTTGTCCAGATCGTCGCTATTGGCGATGACCTTGGCGGCGACGCCGTGCTTATCAGCCGTCAGCTTCAGCAGAACCTTCAACAGTTCCACGGCAGCGCCCGAACCTTCCGGCGCGTGGCTGTGACGCGGTGCCTTCGGCATTTCTTCTTTCGGCAGCGCCAGCGCCGCATTCACCGTCTCGACGATGGCGTTGCCGGACGCGGAGCGTTCCCAGCCCTTGGGAATGGTGCGAAGCCGCGACAGCGCCTCGGCATCCTTCGGCTGCTGCTGGGCGATTTCGAAGATCGCATCGTCCTTCAGCACGCGCGAACGCGGCACGTTGCGGGAGCGCGCCTCACGCTCGCGCCAGGCGGCGATGAATTTGAGGATGGCAAGCTCGGTCGGCTTGCGCAGGCGCGATTTCAGCCGCAGCCAGGCATCGTCGGGATGCATGTCATAGGTGTCGCGAGACTCGAGAATATCCATCTCTTCGGTCAGCCATAGCGAGCGGCCTTCGCGCTCGAGCTGGGCTTTCAGCGAGAGATAGACATCCCGCAGATGGGTCACGTCGGCCAGCGCGTAATCCAGCTGCTTTTCGGTCAGCGGGCGGCGGCTCCAGTCGGTGAAACGGGAGGATTTGTCGATCTGCACGTTTTTGATCTTCTGCACCAGCTGGTCGTAGGAGATCGAATCGCCGAAACCGCAGACCATGGCGGCGACCTGCGTGTCGAAGATCGGATGCGGAATAAGCCCGCCGAGATGGTAGATGATTTCGATGTCCTGTCGCGCCGCGTGGAAAACCTTTACGACGTCGGGATTGGCCATCAACTCGAAAAGCGGCGTAAGATCGAGGCCCTTCGCCAGCGGATCGACCAGCACCTCGAGAGTCGGGCTTGCCATCTGCACGAGGCAGAGTTCCGGCCAGAAGGTGGTTTCCCGCAAAAATTCGGTGTCGATGGTGATGAATTCCGATTTCGCCAGTTCCGTGCAGGCCTCGGCGAGGGCGGCAGTCGTTTCAATCATTGCAAATGGCCACTCGTGAAAATTATCCGTCTTACTTTCCCTTTGCCGGGCGCATGTCAATACAAAGCCCGTTTTTGAAGGCCTAACGATCGTTTTTCTCCGGCGGATTGGGCTCCGACCCATTCTTTTTAGGTGGTGCGGGTGCGGCGAGCTTCTGGAAATAGGCCGAGGTGCGCAACAGCGAACTGAAACGCCAGTTCCTCTCCTCAAGCGGAACGCCCTCGCGCACCTGCAGCCGATATATGGTGTAGCCGATGAAAACGATCTGGATCGCGGCGGTATAGCTGAAGAGTGCCTTCGGACCGAACTGATCGATCAGGACGGAGGCGAGAAGCGGCCCCACGGTTGCGCCCACCGACCAGAAGAACAGCAGTCCGGCTGACATCATCGCATGTTCGCCTTCCCTGGCGTGGTCGTTGCCATGCGCCGAACTCAGCGAATAAAGCGGCAGGGCGAAGGCGCCGAAGATGAAGACGCCGATGATATTGCTCCATTCGTCCGTGCCGGCGAAGAAAGCGAGAAACAGCCCGACGATGACAGAGGCGGCCGTGGTGGCGAGGATGATGATGCGCCGGTCATAACGGTCGGAATAAACGCCAAGCGGATATTGCAGCACCACACCGCCAATAATGCCCGCACTCATGAAGGTGGCGATGGCGGTGACGGAAAAGCCGATCTGTTCGGCATAGATCGGGCCAATGTTGCGGAAGGCTGCCATGCTGAGGCCGACTGCCACGCAACCGACGACGGCAAGCGGGGAAATGCGCCAGACGGCGAAAAGGTCGAAGGGAATCTGCTTCGGCGGGGCAGGGTTGGATTTGTCGGCAAGCGAGATCGGCACCAGAGACAGCACCAGCGCTATCGCGATCAGCGAAAACACCACCGGGCCTTCGACACCCATCACGGCAATGACATATTGCGCCAGCGTCACGGAGCCGAGATCGACGAAACGATAGATGGAAAGCGTGCGCGCGCGATTGGAATTCGTCACCTGCGCATTGATCCAGCTTTCGATGGCCGCAAAAAGACAGGCGACGGCAATGCCGATGACGAAACGCATCAGCATCCAGAATAGCGGGTGGATGATGAGCGGCATGGCGATGGAAGCGGCCGAGGCGACCGCTGCCATGGTGGCAAATGTTCTGATATGGCCGATCTTTCGCAGAAGCCGCGTCACCGAAATGCAGCCGAGTGCGAATCCGAAGCTGTAGGCGGCGCTGATGACGCCGATGGTGCTGGCGGAAAAACCTTCGGAGATGCCGCGCAGGGCAATATAGGTTCCCTGCAGGCCGTTGCCGCCGATCAGGATGCCGGCGGTGACGAGAAGCGGGATGAGGGGTCTGATCTGGCTCATTGCGGGCCGACTCGGTTTGGCGGGCTGAATATGCACTATCTAAAGCCAAGGCGGGGGAAAGGACAGGCTGAAGGCGACATTGTTGCGCTTTGCCTTGACAAATCAGGCTGGCCATGCGCTTTTCCGGCAAATTTCGACAGTGCCGCCCATCTGGCCTCCAACAGGCCCACGACACGTTCCAGGATAAAAAAATGCATCGTTACCGCAGCCACACCTGTGCCGCTCTCCGCAAGTCCGACGTCGGCGAAACCGTTCGCCTTTCCGGTTGGGTTCATCGCGTGCGAGATCATGGCGGCGTTCTCTTCATCGACCTTCGCGACCATTACGGCATCACCCAGGTGGTTGCCGATCCTGACAGCCCGGCTTTCAAGGTTGCGGAAACCGTGCGCGGCGAATGGGTCATCCGCATCGACGGCCTCGTCAAGGCGCGTTCGGAAGACACCGTCAACAAGGGCATGGCGACCGGCGAGATCGAACTTTACGCTCAGGAGATCGAGGTTCTCGGCGTCGCCAAGGAACTGCCGCTGCCGGTCTTCGGTGAGCCTGACTATCCGGAAGACGTTCGCCTGAAGTACCGCTTCCTCGACCTGCGCCGCGAAACGCTGCACAAGAACATTGTCAAGCGCACGCAGATCATCTCCGCCATGCGCACCGGCATGGCCGATGCCGGCTTTGCCGAATATACGACGCCGATCCTCACGGCCTCCTCGCCGGAAGGTGCACGCGACTTCCTCGTGCCGTCGCGTATTCATGAGGGCAAGTTCTTCGCGCTGCCGCAGGCGCCGCAGCAGTACAAGCAGCTTCTGATGGTGGCGGGTTTCGACCGTTACTTCCAGATCGCGCCGTGCTTCCGCGATGAAGACCCGCGCGCCGACCGCCTGCCGGGCGAATTCTACCAGCTCGACGTCGAAATGAGCTTCGTGACCCAGGAAGATGTCTGGACCACGATGGAGCCGATGATGACTGCCGTCTTCGAAAAGTTTGCCGAAGGCAAGCCTGTCACCAAAGAGTGGCCGCGCATTCCCTATGATGAAGCGATCCGCAAATACGGCTCCGACAAGCCGGACCTGCGCAACCCGATCGTCATGCAGGCCGTGACCGAACATTTCGATGGTTCGGGTTTCAAGGTCTTCGCGAACATGATCGCCTCCAACCCGAAGGTTCAGGTCTGGGCAATTCCGGCCAAGACCGGCGGTTCGCGCGCATTCTGCGACCGCATGAACGCCTGGGCGCAGTCTCAGGGTCAGCCCGGCCTCGGTTACATCTTCTGGAAGGAAGAGGACGGCAAGGTCGGCGGTTCCGGTCCGCTCGCCAAGAACATTGGCGAGGAACGCACCGAGGCGCTGCGCCAGCAGCTCGGCCTCGAGGCAGGTGATGCCTGCTTCTTCGTCGCCGGTGATCCCGCCAAGTTCTACAAGTTTGCCGGTGAGGCGCGCACCCGCGCTGCCGATGAACTGAACCTGATCGATCGCGACCGCTTCGAAATGTGCTGGATCGTCGACTTCCCCTTCTTCGAATACAACGAAGAAGAAAAGAAGATCGATTTCGCCCACAACCCCTTCTCCATGCCGCAGGGTGGTCTGGAAGCGCTGGAAGGGCAGGACCCGCTCTCCATCAAGGCCTTCCAGTACGACGCCGTCTGCAACGGCTTCGAAATCGCCTCCGGTTCGATCCGTAACCAGTCGCCCGAGTTGATGGTCAAGGCTTTCGAAAAGGTTGGCCTGTCGCAGACCGACGTTGAAGAGCGCTTCGGCGGTCTCTACCGCGCCTTCCAGTATGGCGCGCCTCCGCATGGCGGTTGCGCTTTCGGTATCGACCGTGTGGTCATGCTGCTGGTCGGTGCGAAGAACCTGCGCGAAATCACGCTGTTCCCGATGAACCAGCAGGCGCAGGACCTCCTTATGAACGCGCCGTCGCCGGCAACGCCGACGCAGCTTCGCGAACTGGCGCTGCGCGTCGTTCCGTCCAAGAAAGACTGATCGTGTTGAAGACGCTGCTCGACCGTGTTCGCGCAGCCTTCACCCGTGCATTGGCGGCCGCACTTGCGGCCGCTTTTGCGTTCTGGGTCGCGCATCGCTGGCTAGGCCATCCGCAACCCGTCTTCGCAGCGATCAGCGCGCTCATTTGTCTGGCGCCGGGAATTCCAAGCCATGTTCGTCAGGGCCTCGGCTTGATGGTGGGCGTCACCGTCGGCATTCTCGTCGGGGAAATAGCCCTCCTGGTCCCGCATGATTTCGCCGAAATCAGGCTGGCCTCGGCGACCTTCATCGCCATGATCCTCGCCTCCATGTTCGGCCTGCCGCCAGTCGTACCGATACAGGCTGGTGCTTCCGCCATGCTCGTGCTCCTCATGGGGCCGCAGGTTGCCGGCCTTGTCCGCTTCATCGACGTGATCGTGGGTGTCGCGACCGGTGTCACCGTAGCGCTGGTCTTCTTTCGCGAACGGCTGAAACTCTAGCCGTCACCACTGGTGGATGAGGAATTTTCCGTCTTTTTCTCGCGAACGCGGCAAAGACACAATTTTACCGCGAGTCGAACCCACTTCCGCACATAATCAGCCGAAATCCGATCCCAGTATAGCCCTGCGTCCACCAGGAGGATGCAAGTCTAACGCAGATTTTAAACTTGGGACGGCGCCGACCGAACGTTGAATCCGGTTCGCGCGATAATATTGGTAAGGATTTCAGAATGGTTCATCAAACGGAAAAAGACCCTGCCATCGCGGCCGGGCATATGCATCCGGCCACGCACCGCACTCATTTCGCGGCCGGGCTGCGCTCGCCGGGCGCGAAATTTGTCATGATCGGCTTCATTTCGATGGTCTTGCTGGTGCCGCTCCTGCTGGTCTGGGCATTGACGGAAGAACGCGCCTCGCGTGCACAAGAGGTATCCGGACGGATCGCCCATGGATGGGGTGGCGATCAGGTGGTGAATGGACCTTATCTTGCCGTGCCCTTCGATGTGGAACGCCGCCGCGAGGTCAATGGCCAAAGCGTCGTTGATCGTGTGACGGAATGGGTGCTTGTCATGCCGGAAACACTAAAGGTCACGGCTGATCTCAAGACCGAGGAAAAGCAGCTGTCGATCTATAGCTTGCCCGTTTATAAAGGCGATCTCGCGCTTGCCGGTCGCTTTGGTTCCGGCATCCTGACGGATCTCGCCCGTTTTGCTGGCACGCCCCGTCTCGATAACGCCGTCCTGGTTCTCAATATCGCTGACATGACAGGCATCCGGTCCAGCGCAGGGGTCCGGATAGACGGCGGGCCCGTTCTGCCATTTGATCCCGGCATGCGGGACATGTCCGCAACGGCAACGCATGACGACCCGCAGGCGCGAATGATGTCCGATGCCGGAGTGCATAGGCAGATTGACAGAAGCCTCATTGAAACCGGCTTTGCCTTCGATATCGCCTTTTCGCTGAACGGGTCGGGCAGTTTCGCCGTCGCGCCGGCAGGTCAGACGACGAGTTTTGCCGCAAAAGCCAATTGGCCACATCCGGGTTTCGAAGGCCTGTTTTTGCCGGAGGAAAAAACGATCACCGCCACGGAGTTCAATGCCAGTTGGACCATTCCGTATCTCGCACGGGGCTTGGATCGGGTTGTTGAAGGCCCGCGATTGCCGCTCTCCAACAGTCTGATGACAATCAATCTCGTAGAGCCAGTGAAATTTTACCAGATCATCGCGCGGACACTGAAATATTCGATCGGGTTCATCTCTCTCGTTTTCCTTGCCGTCTTTATCGTCGAACTCAAGGGCGGCACCATCGTGCACTGGCTACAATATGTGCTGACAGGGCTGGCGCTGATCGTTTTTTATGTACTTCTCCTGGCGCTTTCGGAGCACACGGGATTCACCATTGCTTATGTCGCCGCCGCACTTTCAACAGCGGTCCTGATCTCCTTTTATCTCGGCAGCGCAACCCGTAGCCGAAGGAACGGCATTGCCCTGTTCGGCGTGCTCTCACTCGCCTACAGCGTCATGTATCTGGTGCTGAATGAAGATGAATATGCGCTGTTGGCCGGCGCGGTAATCTCGTTCATCGCCATAGCCGCCACAATGTTTGCGACGCGCCGCGTTGACTGGTGGGGAGCGGGCACTGCAGGTGAGGGCAGGATAATCGCACAGGGCGAAACGGCCTGAGTGCCACTGCCGCCCCCAAAAGCGGGACGCAAGCTGCGACCCGCTTTTGGCGTTGATCGTGAGATAAGTTATCGGGAGCTGACGACATTCCCGGATGTTAATTGAGCACAAAAGGAAAGCCCCGGTGCAATGGACCGGGGCTCTTTAGTCTTATTCGTTTGCCGTCACCGTGACGCCGAGCATTTTCGGCAAGGTGTTCGGCGCGCCCATGGCAGCGCCCATGATCATGGGGAAGGGGACCGGCTTTTCCGGCGCTGCCGTGATCGAGAAGTTCTTCGGATCGTCGATATAGGTGTTGATCGCCGCCGACACCATGTTCTGCAATTCGGGAACGTTGAGCGAGGCCATCATGATCGGCGCCATGCCCTTGATGGTCTGTGCAAGCTGGTCGCCCGTCATACCCTGCTGGCTCGCCGCATAATCGATCGCGCGCTTGGTGATGCTGGCGTCTTCGAAGCTGATCTCGGCGTTGACGAAGGAGAGTTGCTGCATCAGGCCGAGCATGGCAAGGCTCGCGGCCTGGTCTGCCTGTTCCTTGTTCGGGTTGGCAGCCTGCGCTTTCACCGTTTCCTGCATCGACTTGATGAAGGCGAGCGTATAGCCGGAGAAACCGAACGACATGTTCAGGCGGCCGACATCATCGAGGTCGATCGCGTATTCCTCGACATCAACAGTGCCGGAAGCCACTTCCCAGCTGCCGCTCATGGTCATGTCGCCGGAAAGTGCCTGCAGCTTCAGTTTTTCGATTGCATCCTTGGTGGCGGGGTCGGTGACGTCGCTGAGGTCGGCCTTGAAGCCGGAGGCGTCAAGGTCAAAGCCGATCGAGTTCTTGTCGTCGCTGACCGACATCGTCGCGCTGGTTTCCTCAAGCGAGAAAGCCTGCTTGCCGTCAACGGAAACAGTAATCGGGCCGCTATGGGCTTCGTCGTAGAACATCAGCGCATCGACGGTGCCGGTGGTGGCATCAGCGGGGATGACGAGGCCGGACATGTAGATGTCGCTGGCCTTGATCTCGACCTTGTCCTGCTTGTAGTCGATATTGTCGAAGCGGGCGTTCTTGATCTTGTAGCCGCCGTTGTTTTCCTCGACGCCATCAAGCGTGATATTGCCAACCGGGATTTTCTTGGCCGGGTCGGCAGCGGCACTGAGGGTCACGTCGTTCAGCGTGACCGTCGAGCCGTTGAGGGCGACGGAGCCTGCATCAATTTGACCGCCCTGCGCGGCATAGGCCGCATTGATCTTCTTCAGCACATCCCCACCATCCAGCGCGAAAGCCGGCGCGGAAAGGGCAAGAAGCGCGGCGCTCGCAAAAAGAACCTGCCGGGTGGATTTCAGTCTCATGATGTTTCTTCCCTCAACGTACGGCTGCAAACCGAGCCTTAATGCTAATGGTGATACTTATATTCGCTGATAATCAAAGGTCTAGGGTATTTAGATCGATTCCCATGACGGCGGCATTGCGGCATTTGCAGCGCGGTTAACAAAAAACCGCATGGAAGGGCTGGTTTCATCCACAGCCGCGACCCCTGTGTTTCTTGCCGGGAATCGCCATTTCCGCTAGTCAAGCACCATGGGAAAAAATCTTGTACCTCCGTCCGGCGGAGACGATAATATTCATCCGGTCGATTTGAAGGCAGCGCTCGAAGAGCGCTACCTCGCTTACGCCTTGTCCACGATCATGCATCGTGCGCTGCCGGATGTTCGCGATGGCCTGAAGCCGGTCCATCGCCGCATTGTTTATGCGATGAGCGAAATGGGCCTGAGACCCAATTCCGCCTTCCGCAAATGTGCCAAGATTGTCGGTGAGGTGATGGGTAACTACCACCCCCACGGCGACCAGGCGATCTATGATGCGCTGGCGCGTCTGGCGCAGGATTTCTCGCTGCGTTATCCGCTGGTCGACGGGCAGGGCAACTTCGGTAACATTGACGGTGATAGCCCCGCCGCCATGCGTTACACCGAAAGCAAGATGACGGCGGTGGCCGAGCTTCTGCTGGAAGGTATCGGGGAAGACGCGGTCGATTTCCGCGACACCTATGACGAATCCAATTCCGAGCCCGTGGTATTGCCCGGCGCTTTCCCCAATCTGCTGGCGAACGGTGCTTCCGGCATCGCTGTGGGCATGGCGACGTCGATCCCGCCGCACAATGCGCATGAACTGTGTGACGCGGCGCTGTACCTCATCAAGCATCCCGATGCGACCGTTGAAAAGCTGGTGGAATTCATTCCCGGTCCCGACCTGCCGACCGGCGGCGTGATCGTTGAAAGCCGCGAGAATATTCTCGATGCCTACAAGACCGGCCGCGGCGGTTTCCGCGTGCGCGCCAAATGGGAGACGGAAGACCTCGGGCGCGGCGGTTATCAGATCGTCATCACCGAAATTCCGTTCCAGGTGCAGAAATCACGCCTGATCGAAAAGATCGCCGAACTGCTGATTGCGCGCAAGCTGCCGCTGCTCGAAGATGTCAGAGACGAGTCCGCCGAAGATGTGCGTATCGTTCTGGTGCCGAAGAGCCGCACCGTCGATGCGACGCTGTTGATGGAATCGCTGTTCCGTCTCTCCGATCTTGAGAGCCGCCTGCCGCTCAACATGAACGTGCTGTCGCTCGGCAAGGTGCCGAAGGTGATGGCGCTGAACGAGGTGCTGACGGAGTGGCTGGCGCACCGCAAGGACGTGCTGGTCCGCCGCTCGCGCCATCGTCTGGCGGCAATTGATCGCAGACTGGAAATTCTGGGCGGCCTGCTCGTCGCTTATCTTAATCTTGATGAGGTGATCCGCATCATCCGCGAGGAGGATGAGCCGAAACAGGTGATGATGGCGAAATGGTCGCTGACGGACCTGCAGGCCGAATCCATCCTCAACATGCGGCTGCGCAACCTGCGCAAGCTCGAGGAATTCGAAATCCGCAAGGAATTCGACGAACTGACGAATGAGAAGGCCGAGATCGAAGCGCTGATCGCCTCTGATGACAAACAGTGGCAGACCATCGCCTGGGAAATCGGCGAGGTCAAAAAGAAATATGCCAAGGCGACCGAACTCGGCCGCCGTCGCACGCAGTTTGCCGACGCGCCTGACGCCGATATCGAGGCCATTCAGCAGGCGATGATCGAAAAGGAACCGGTCACCATCGTTATCTCGCAGAAGGGCTGGATCCGGGCGCTGAAGGGTCATATGTCCGACACCTCGACCCTGACCTTCAAGGAAGGCGACGGTCCAAAGCTTGCATTCCCGGCGCAGACGACCGACAAGCTGCTGCTGCTGACGACGGGCGGTAAGGCCTATACGCTCGGCGCCGACAAGCTGCCGGGCGGACGCGGCCATGGCGAGCCGATCCGCATCATGGTCGATATGGAAAACGATCAGGATGTCCTCACCGCCTTCGTGCATGATCCGTCGCGCAAGCTGCTGCTCGTTTCGACGGCCGGGAATGGCTTCGTCGTAGCGGAAAGCGAAATGGTGGCGAATACCCGCAAGGGCAAGCAGATCATGAACGTATCCATGCCCGATGAGGCCAAGCTCGCGGTTCCCGTTACCGGCGACCACGTCGCTGTCGTCGGCGAAAACCGCAAGCTCCTGGCGTTCCCGCTGGCGCAGGTCCCGGAAATGTCGCGCGGCAAGGGCGTGCGCCTGCAGCGTTACAAGGACGGCGGCGTCGTGGATGTGAAATGTTTCGCGCTTGCCGACGGCCTCAGCTGGTCCGACACGGCCGGGCGTCTCTTCAACAAGGTGGGTGAAGAACTGCGCGAATGGTTGGCCGACCGTGCAACGGCAGGCCGCACCGTGCCGAAGGGCTTTCCGAGGAGTGGAAAGTTTGGTGGGTAAGAGTTACGGGTATGGAACGATATGATCTTTGAGGAACCGGCTCACGCCATCCTCATCGATCTCTTCAGAAGCGACGGCCATAACGAATTGGTAGAGATGTGCTTCTTCCGTTTGGATCATGAAGCCGTTTTCCATCAGGAAAACACCGGCGGTCACGATAGCGATCCGCTTATTGCCATCCAGAAACGCATGATTTCTCGCCAGTCCAAAAAGATAGGCCGCCGCGAGATCGCAGACGTGGTTGCCGCCATAGCCAGCTTTGTTGATGGGTCGGTTTAAGGCTGAATCCAGCATGCCCTCATCACGCAGTCCATGAATGCCCCCGAAATTGTCGATTTGCATTTTGTGGAGCTGCTTGACGGTCTTGACGTCTAGGAAAATAAACTCTGTCATTCAGCAAGTTTCTTCAAGGCTACCTTGTATTTATCCATAAAGATACGTGCATGTTCTAGTTGACGTGCGAAGGCTTCGTCTGCAACGCGCACACGCAGTTCACCGTTGCTTTCGTTAAGATCAAGCGTGTCGCCTGCCTTAACGCCCATGCGTTCCAGAACTTCCTTGGGGATAATGATGCCTTCGGAATTACCAATTCTGCGGACCGTCACGTTCATTGCTAGAGACTCCATGTTATAACGGCGTTATAACATTGCTGAGTCTCTGTCGCAACGTAGTTGCAATATTTCGATCAAACTGGATCCGGCGTATAAACTTCCCACCCGCGCGGCGTCAGATGCTCCTGCGGGTGGTAGCGGGTCTTATAGCCCATCTTTTCAGAGCCATCGACCCAATAGCCGAGATAGACGTGTGGCAGGCCGAGCGCGTGGGTGCGGGTGATATGATCGATGATCATGTAGGTGCCAAGCGAGCGCTTCTCGAGTTCCGGATTGAAGAAGGAATAGACCATCGACAGGCCGTCGCTCATCACGTCGCTGAGCGCCACAGCCAGAAGCTCGCCGCGTTTGCTGGAATCGATGCCGGAGCCGGGCTCGCGGACGCGGTATTCGATGATGCGGGTGTTCACATGTGTGTCTTCCACCATGATCGCATAATCCAGCGCCGACATGTCGGACATGCCGCCAGACTGGTGGCGGTGGTCGAGGTAGCGGCGAAACAGGGCGAATTGTTCGGTGGAGGGTTCGGCCGCATGCACCGTGGCGACGACATCCTTGTTGGCGGCAAGAACGCGTCGCATCGATTTTGTCGGTTGAAACTGCTCGGTCAGGATCCGCACGGATACACAGGCGCGGCAGTTTTCGCAGGCCGGACGATAGGCGATGTTCTGCGAGCGCCTGAAACCGCCCTGGGTCAGAAGGTCGTTCATTTCCGAGGCGCGCGGGCCAACCAGATGGGTGAAGACCTTCCGCTCCATCTGGTTCGGCAGATAGGGGCAGGTGGCCGGCGCCGTAAGATAGAATTGTGGAGAGGGCGTCGCCTGCGTGTTCATCGAACCGTGATCGCCTCCTGCGTCTGTTATAAAGCGCGCCGCGATTTCACGGGGCTGACGGCGGCGCTTCAAGCGACATGCATAATGTCACAGAATGGCAAAATGACGGAAAACGTCAACTGCGGGATGAGGTATTTGGCGGGGTGAAAGCCACGTTTCCGTGGCTTTCCGTAATATTAGCGTGTTCTGACGATGACGGTGCCGAGCAGGAAGTCGTGAACGAGGCGCGAGCGCTCCGTAAACAGGCCGGCAAGCAGGATCAGCGGCGTCAAAACCGAGTTGATGATCCAGAAAAGCACGATGTGAACGGTGGACAGCAGGAAATCGATTCGCCGCCCGTCCATGCGCGCCATCGCAATCCCCATCGCCCGCATACCGGGGGTCGCCTGCGACGGGCCTCCGAGCGTCATGCCAAAATAGAGTACTGCCACAATGACGAACAGCGCCGGGTAGAGGAAGAAGCCGAGACCCAGCGTGATCACGCCAAGAAAGAAGACAATCACGGCGGCCGGGATGCACAGGAGGAGAACGATTGCGTAATCGATCAGGAACGCGAAGACCCGCCGGCTCAGGACGCCGCTATAGGCGCGCCAGTCATCCGGTGCGGCATAGGTGGGGTTCTGGTCGAGGCTCATCGGTCGTTTTCTCCTGAAAGAACTGACAGCTCGGCATGAGTGCCGTGTCAGCAACAATATGGGTAAGGAACCACCGAATACAATAAGCGCTGGCCTTAGCCCCTGTTGAGTTTGCGTGCGGCTTCGATGGCGAAATAAGTCAGAATGCCGTCGCAACCCGCACGCTTGAAACAGAGAAGCGTTTCCATCATCACCCGCTCGCCGTCGATCCAGCCGTTCATCGCCGCAGCCTTGATCTGCGTATATTCGCCGGAGACCTGATAGGCGAAGGTCGGCAGGCCGAAATTCTCCTTCAGCCGCCAGCAGATGTCGAGATAGGGCAGGCCGGGCTTGACCATCAGCATGTCCGCGCCTTCTTCCACATCGAGCGCCGCGTCGCGGATGGCCTCCATGCCGTTGGCAGGGCTGATGTAATAGCTTGCCTTGTCGCCCTTCAGCAGGCCGGCGGTGGAAATCGCCTCGCGATAGGGGCCGTAATAGCCGGATGAGAACTTTGTCGCGTAGGCCATGATCCCGACATTCTGGTGCCCGGCCGCATCAAGGCCGCGGCGGATGGCGCCGATACGGCCGTCCATCATCTCAGAAGGAGAAATAATGTCCGATCCGGCTTCCGCCTGCAGGATCGCCGCCTTGACGACCTGTTCCACGGTCTCGTCGTTGACGATCTCGTTGCCGCGCAGAATGCCGTCATGCCCGTGGCTGGTGAATGGGTCGAGCGCCACGTCGGTGATCATGCCAATATTGGGAACGGCTTTCTTGACGGCGGCAGTCGCCTGATTGATGAGGTTATTGGCCTCAAGCGCGTTCGAGCCGGTCTCGTCCCGCAATTCCATCTCGACATTCGGGAAGGTGGCGATTGCCGGAATGCCGAGATCGGCGGCTTCCTTCGCCGCTTCGACCAGTCTGTCGATGCTCATACGGTTGACGCCAGGCATCGCCGGAATGGGCTCCAGAATATTGCTGCCCGGCACGATGAAGACCGGCCAGATCAGGTCGTCCACAGTGAGGCGGCTTTCCTGTACCAGACGGCGCGTCCAATCCGCCTTGCGATTGCGACGCATGCGGCGATGGCCGGTGATTTCGTCGACCAGGTGGGTTTTGTCCTGCATGTCAGAATGTCCTTCGATCAAATTTGGAAGGCTGCATACCATGAAGCGCGGCGCATGCGAATGCGACAATCTTCCCTCATTGCCGTCCGGCAATGACGATGATGCTTTGACAAGGCAGGCGGCGGAATTCAATATGGGCTGGTCGCCCGTTCGTCGAGACCGTATCTTCCGGCCATGGAACCTGATTCTCAACCTCTGCCGAAGCGCCCGCTCACTGAAATCCTGTTTCTGGTCTTCATGAGGCTGGTCGCGGTTTCGTGTTTCTGGTTCGGGCTGCAATATTGGGCAATGCTGACGGGCTATTCTCTGGGCGGTCACGGCAGGTTCGATATGCTGAACCTGCCCTGGCGTGTGGCCGGCAGCGCGCTTGCCGTCATTTTCCCGGTCGCGGCCCTCGGCCTTTGGCTCGGCGCCTCCTGGGGCGCTGTCATGTGGGTGATGGGCGCGGGCACGCAGATCGCGATGTATAAGGTGTGGCCCCACATCTTCGGCGCCAACACGCTGGTGCCCGTCATGCACGGTCTTGTGGCAACCATTTATATACTATTCCTGGTCGCTTTCTGGCTGGATCAGCGCCAGAATGAAGAACGGGCAAGAATTGATTTACCATAAGAATAAAGCAATTCGGCCTGATTTGCGGCCGAATTTCATATTTAACCCATTGATTTATAACGATCGCCTGTCAGGCATTCCCACTTCGCCACAAGTTGGGGCCTCCAGGCAAAATGCAGGTAACCATTTGTTAATCGTAGCTTTTAAGTAGAATTTTATGCGCATTGATTAGGTTCTCACTCAAGGCGGGAGACAAACAAACACACCGCCAAACAAAACAGTGAGGCAGTCATGATCAATAGCAAAGTTAAGCCCCAGGCCGTTGTTGCCGATGCACATGAAGATACCATCCGCTCGCTCTACATGGAATCGCTGCATCTGGTGGAACGTCTCCACCGCCGTCTCCTCGATGTCATCAAGGATGAGTTCGACCGCCAGGGTCGCGATGACGTCAACGCCGTTCAGGCCCTGCTGCTGTTCAACATCGGCAATTCTGAACTGACCGCCGGCGAGCTTCGTTCGCGTGGTTATTATCTCGGCTCGAACGTTTCCTACAACGTCAAGAAGCTGGTCGACCTTGGTCTCATCAACCACCAGCGCTCTCGCGTCGATCGCCGCTCGGTTCGCATCAGCCTGACCGAAAAGGGCCAGGAAATCGCCGAAACGGTTGCCCGCCTTTATGAACGCCACGTCGGCTCGATCGAAAAGGTCGGCGGCATCGGCACCGGTGAGTTCTCCGAAATGAACAAGCTGCTGCAGCGCCTCGATCGCTTCTGGAACGACTCGATCGCTTACCGCCTGTAATACCGCGACGGTTTCACTGTTTAGGCCGGGGGCATTCTTGCTCCCGGCCTGCGGATTCGGCGGCTACATCTCTGCCGTTTCTTCATGTCAAGCCCAACCTGCAAAGCTCGTAGGAACCCTGTTTTGTGGGGCATACACAGCTTCGTGAGAAATGGCCCGTGACACGAATTGGCCATATTGATATGGGACCCGCAAAGCTTGAGGAGCCGGCTGTTTCTCCTGCTGTCGCGGCAAGTCCCGACCGTTCTGCCAGACAATAGCGCCCAGGCGATGGGTGTCGAGTATTCCAGGCCGGCAGGCACGTTGTACGTGTTTGTTAATCATATTGATTTAGGCATTATAGAGAATGCCGAATAGAGTGGCTGGTAGGTAGAATGACAAAGACATCCGTTTCCAATTCCGTATCGCGCCGCACGCTTCTGCGCTCGGCCGTTTCCGCTGGTGTCGCCGCGCTCGCTGCGCCGGCCTTGGCGCAGGACGCGTTTAACGATCTCATGGGTTCCTCGCGCCGCGGCAACTGGGATGACCAGTTCGACGCCAATACGTCGCGTTCGGCTGTGGGCGTCGTTTCCAACAATCCGGTCCTCGGCCGCGAAGCCCCCGTCTATATGCAGCAGGCGATCATGCAATATCAGCAGATCGTGCAGAATGGCGGCTGGCCGGAAGTTCCGGCGTCGCAGCAGCGTCTGCAGATCGGCGTCTCCGATCCCTCCGTTCAGGCACTGCGCCAGCGACTGATGGTATCGGGCGACCTGCCGCGTGAAGCCGGCATTTCCAGCGCCTTCGACTCCTATGTCGATGGCGCGCTGAAGCGTTTCCAGGCCCGTCATGGCCTTCCGGCTGATGGCGTCAGCGGCGAATACACCACCAAGGCTCTCAATGTCTCCGCGCAGATCCGTCTCGCGCAGCTGCAGACCAACCTCGTGCGCATCCAGTCCATGTCCGGCGATCTCGGTCAGCGTCACCTGATGGTGAACATTCCGGCCGCCGCCATTGAAGCCGTTGAAAACGAACGCGTCGTGCTGCGCAACACTGCCGTTGTCGGCCGCGCCAGCCGTCCGACGCACGTTATCAATTCGAAGATTTACGAGGTCATCCTCAACCCCTATTGGACCGCACCGCGCTCGATCGTCGAAAAGGACATCGTGCCGCTGATGCAGAAGGACCCGACCTATCTGGAGCGGAACAACATCCGCCTTATCGACGGCAAGGGACAGGAAGTCTCGCCGACCACGGTCGACTGGTTCGCGCCGAAAGCGCCGAACCTGATGTTCCGCCAGGACCCCGGCAAGATCAACGCCATGTCCTCGACGAAGATCAACTTCCACAATCCGAACAACGAATACATGCACGACACGCCGCAGCAGGGCCTGTTCAACAAGCTGATGCGCTTTGAGTCCTCCGGTTGCGTCCGCGTGCAGAACGTGCGCGACCTGACGTCGTGGCTGCTGCGCGACACGCCCGGCTGGTCGCGCCAGGAAATGGAACGCGTCATCGCCTCGCGCGTCAACACGCCGATCAAGCTCGCACAGGAAGTGCCCGTCTACTTCGTCTACATCACCGCATGGTCGGCGAAGGACGGCGTGGTTCAGTTCCGCGACGATATCTACGGCAAGGACGGCAATGCCGAACTGGCGCTGAACACGACGGCGGGCATGGAACAGCCGGCCGGTGCCGTGGACGACGATCTGCTGCCGCGCAACTGATCGGGCTTTTGCCATAAGCTTTGAATTGTGAGCGAGGGGAGAGGTGATCGCCGGAAACCGGCCAGTCCCTCCGCCGTCATCTTCGGGCTTGTCCCGAGGACCTAATCACCTATCGTAAAATAGAGCATTGCAGATCCTCGGGGCCAGCCCGAGGATGACGCAGGTGCGCGGCTTGGCCGCGCATCATCGCAGCGCCGCCTTTAAGTTTCCGTCGCGCTCTGCTTTTCCTGAAAACAACTGCCACTTTTCGTCGCGACGTCGCAGTTTGACGGGCAAATCTCGCTCTCCGTATTGCTCTTGTTCGGGCAGGGCGCTAAGACGCCATCGCATTACTGTTTCAGGAGCCTTCACCATGTCGAACACAGATGCTTTCTTCTCCAGTCCGCTTGCCGATGTCGATCCGGAAATTTTCGGCGCGATCGAGAAGGAACTGGGCCGCCAGCGCCACGAGATCGAACTGATTGCCTCGGAAAACATCGTTTCCCGTGCCGTGCTCGAAGCACAGGGTTCGATCATGACGAACAAATATGCGGAAGGTTATCCGGGCAAGCGTTATTACGGCGGCTGCCAGTTCGTCGACATTGCTGAAGAACTCGCCATCGAACGCGCCAAGAAGCTGTTCGGCGTCAACTTCGCCAACGTTCAGCCGAATTCCGGCTCGCAGATGAACCAGGCCGTGTTCCTCGCGCTGCTGCAGCCGGGCGACACCTTCATGGGTCTCGATCTGAATTCGGGAGGTCACCTGACGCATGGTTCCCCGGTCAACATGTCCGGCAAGTGGTTCAATGTCGTGTCCTACGGCGTGCGCGAAGGCGATAACCTGCTCGATATGGACGAAGTGGAGCGCAAGGCCAAGGAACATAAGCCGAAGCTCATTCTCGCCGGCGGCACCGCCTATTCGCGCGTCTGGGACTGGAAGCGCTTCCGCGAAATCGCTGACGAAGTCGGCGCTTACCTCATGGTCGACATGGCTCACATCGCCGGTCTCGTGGCTGGTGACCAGCACCCGTCGCCGTTCCCGCACTGCCACGTCGCGACCACGACGACGCACAAGTCCCTGCGCGGCCCGCGTGGCGGCATGATCCTCACCAACGACGAGGATCTGGCGAAGAAGTTCAACTCCGCCGTCTTCCCCGGCCTGCAGGGCGGCCCGCTGATGCACGTCATCGCCGCCAAGGCTGTTGCCTTCGGTGAAGCGCTGAAGCCCGAGTTCAAGGATTATGCCGCACAGGTCGTGAAGAACGCCAAGGCGCTGGCCGAAACCCTGGTTGAAGGCGGTCTTGATGTCGTTTCCGGCGGCACAGACAACCACCTGATGCTGGTCGACCTTCGCAAGAAGAACGCCACCGGCAAGCGTGCGGAGGCAGCACTTGGTCGCGCCTACATCACCTGCAACAAGAACGGCATTCCCTTCGACCCGGAAAAGCCCTTCGTTACCTCTGGTGTCCGTCTCGGCACGCCGGCCGGCACGACGCGCGGTTTCAAGGAAGCGGAATTCCGCGAAATCGGCAAGCTGATCGTTGAGGTTCTCGATGGTTTGAAGGTCGCCAATTCGGATGAAGGCAATGCCTCCGTCGAGGCTGCGGTGCGTGAAAAGGTCGTCGGCCTGACGGACCGTTTCCCGATGTATCCGTACATGTAAGGAAAGAAGACGATGCGCTGCCCATTCTGCGGTTCCGAAGACACACAGGTCAAGGACTCGCGTCCGGCGGAGGACAACACCTCCATCCGCCGGCGGCGCATCTGCCCGGATTGCGGCGGCCGCTTTACGACCTATGAGCGCGTGCAACTGCGCGAGCTGATGGTCATCAAGAAAAGCGGCCGCAAGCTTCCTTTCGACCGCGAAAAGCTGGTGCGCTCCTTCGAGATCGCGCTGCGCAAGCGGCCGGTTGATCGAGACCGGATCGAACGGGCCGTATCAGGTATTGCCCGTCGTCTGGAAAGCTCCGGCGAGACGGAAATTCCCTCGGAAGAAATCGGTCTTCAGGTTTTGGAAGCACTGAAAAGCCTCGATGACGTCGCCTTCGTTCGTTATGCTTCGGTCTATCGCGATTTCAGCCATGCCGAGGATTTCGAGAACGTGATTGCCGAAATCAACGCCAAGATCGCGCGCGATACCGACGCTGGAGCATAGACGTGATGAGCCGTGCCGATGACGAAAGGTTCATGGCGCGGGCCATCGAGGTTTCGCTTCGCCACCAGGGCCAGACGCTGACCAACCCCTCGGTCGGCTGTGTTCTCGTCAAGGATGGACAAATCATCGCCGAAGCCGTGACCGCCATCGGCGGACGCCCCCATGCCGAACGCCAGGCGCTGGAACTGGCCGGAGAGACGGCACGCGGCGCGACCGCCTACGTGACGCTCGAACCCTGTTCACACTGGGGCAAAACCCCGCCCTGCGCCAACGCGCTGGTGGAATATGGCGTTGCCCGTGTCGTGGTCGCGGTGGACGATCCGGATGAGCGCGTCTCCGGCCGTGGTTATCAGATATTGCGTGATGCCGGTATCGTGGTGGAAACCGGTCTGCTGCGTGCCGAAGCCCAACGGGCGCTCGCCGGTTACCTCACAAGGCAGGTGAAAAAACGCCCGCATGTGATTCTGAAGCTTGCGGTTTCTGCTGACGGAATGATCGGCAGGCAAGGTGAGGGGCAGATTGCCATTACCGGCCCTGAGTCACGCCATGCAGTGCACCAACTTCGGGCGCGCTGCGACTGCATTCTCGTTGGTATCAGGACCGCTATCGCGGATGATCCTGAGCTGACTGTGCGCATTGCCGGTCTGGAAAACCGCTCGCCTGTGCGGATCGTGCTGGATCGGCAATTTGAATTGCCATTGACGTCGAAACTGGTGCGGACTGCGCGGGAGGTTCCGGTGGTGGTTGCCGCTTTACCCCCCTCTGCCCTGCCGGGCATCTCCCCCTCAAGGGGGGAGAACGATGGAGCGCTGCTTCGCCCTGCATCGACGGCTGGAGAGGGTGCGTCTAGGGCGCAATTTGACCGAGCGGACAGCCCCTTGCCAATCTCCCCCGTTGAGGGGGAGATGCCCGGCAGGGCAGAGGGGGGTAACCTCGACCTCCGCCGCCAACTCCTGACCAACGCCGGCGTCCAGGTCCTCGAAGCCCCCACGCTCGAAAACCTCCTCCACATCCTCGCCGAAAGCGGCATGTCGGAACTTCTGGTCGAAGGCGGCGCCTTTGCCGCAAAATCATTCCTTGAAGCTGGATTGGTGGATCGTATCATGCTGTTTGAAAGCCCCGTCGTGATCGGCACGGGCGGCATTGAAACGCCGCTCAGCCGTGCCGACATCAAGGGCGACTATGCTCTGATCAGTGAAACCACCTACGGGCCGGATCGCTGCTTCAATTATGAAAGGCCGATTTGATGTTTACCGGAATTGTCACCGACGTCGGAACCGTTTCCGAGCTGGAAGCTCTGGCCGAAGGCGTGCGTCTGCGGGTGGCTACAAATTACGACCCCAAGACCATCGATATGGGCGCGTCCATCTCCCATGGCGGCGTCTGCCTGACGGTGACGAGACTGCCTGATGATGGCAGCAATGAGCGTTGGTACGAGGTCGAGGCCTGGGAAGAGGCGCTGCGCCTGACGACGATCGCCAGCTGGCAGAAGGGCACCCACGTCAATCTGGAGCGGGCGCTCAAGATCGGCGATGAGCTTGGCGGTCATATCGTCTCCGGCCATGTGGACGGCAAGGCGGAAATCCTGTCGGTTGAGCCGGAAGGCGAGGCGGTGCGTATCCGCCTGCGCGCGCCGGAACATCTGGCGAAATTCGTTGCCCCCAAGGGCTCCGTGGCGCTCGACGGCACATCGCTCACCGTGAACGCCGTTGATGGCACCGATTTCGACGTGCTGTTGATCCGCCACACGCTTTCCGTCACCACCTGGGGTGAGCGCCAGCCGGGCGATTTCGTCAATTTCGAGGTCGACACCATGGCGCGTTACGCCGCGCGGCTTGCGGAATTCCCCTCGGCGTAATGTGACGATGCTTTGGAGAGGAGGACGCACCGACGCCTCCTCCGTCATTCCGGCCTCGAGCCGGAATCCAGTCAGCTCAAGTCTTTGGGCTGAAAGAACTTTTCCCGCCGCGCAGACGCGCGTCGACTGGATTCCGGCTCAAGGCCGGAATGACGGAAAGGGGAGTGGCCAACACCTGAAATCGCGGCCTATAGCAATTGTTCTCAAGCACCCGCTTCCGATGAAGCTGGAAACGCTATAGGACTTTTTGGCCGTTTGAAATCGACCGCGAGCCAAACGGGGTAGGGGAAATACATCATGCCTTCCTTCGAACTGCTGACCGCCTTTTTCCTAACCACCGCCCTGTTCGCCTATATCCCCGGTCCGGCCATGCTTTACGCGGCGGCGCAGACCATGGCGCGGGGCCGGTTTGCCGGGTTGATGGCAGTGCTCGGCATCCATGTCGGCTGCTATGTCCACATCTTCGCCTCTGCGGCCGGTCTCTCGGTGTTGTTTCAGGCGGTTCCGTGGCTCTATCTCGCCGTGAAGCTCTGTGGCGCGCTTTATCTCGTCTGGCTCGGCTTCTCGATGTTGCGCAGCAAGATGGAAGGCGAGGCGGTCAATCTGACCATCGAGCCGAAATCGGCACGCCGCGCCTTCATCGACAGCATCATCGTTGATGTACTCAACCCGAAGACAGCGCTGTTCTTTCTGGCTTTCCTGCCGCAATTCGTCGATCCGGCCGCCGCCTTTCCCGTCTGGCTGCAGTTCCTGATCCTTGGCATCGCCGTCAATTTCATTTTCTCCTCCGCCGATCTCGTCGGCGTGCTTCTGGCAGGCGCAATGGTCGGGCGCTTGAAGCGTTCGAGAGCGGCGCAGATGCTTGTCCGCCGTGCTGCCGGAACGGTGCTGATGGGGCTCGGCGTCCATCTCGCTTTCCAGAAAACCTGATTCACGGGGAGCCGCGCCGGGAGCGCAAAACCCGGCCAAATGCCCTGCAAACGCGGCCGCTTGCGCCGCCGACACATGAAATTACTTGCCAAAAACGGCCAGCCGTGGTTTGACCGCCGCAAATGCCGGTGTGATCCGGCGTCAAGCTTTTCGGGAAAATCCCCAGGAACCCTCACATGTCCAAACCCCATCTTCTTATCGTGGAAGCACGTTTTTACGATGATATGGCCGACGCTCTTCTCGAAGGCGCGAAGTTCGCGCTTGATGAAGCCGGCGCCACCTATGACGTCATCACCGTTCCCGGCGCGCTCGAAATCCCGGCCGCCATCGCCATGGCGCTTGACGGCGCCGACAATGACGGCACCGAATATGACGGTTTTGTCGCACTCGGCATGGTCATTCGTGGTGAGACCTATCACTTCGATATCGTCGCCAACGAATCTTCCCGTGCCCTGATGGATCTGGCCGTCAGCGAATCGCTGCCGATCGGCAACGGCATCCTCACCGTCGAGAACGACGAGCAGGCCTGGGCGCGCGTGCGCCGCTCCGACAAGGACAAGGGTGGTTTCGCTGCCCGTGCGGCGCTCACGATGATCGAGTTGAAGAAAAAACTGGGTGGCTGAACGCATGTCTAATGTGGAAAATGGCGGTGAACCGCGCCAGCCTTCGGTAAAGCCCGCCAATCAGCGCGGCGCAGCCCGCCTTGCGGCCGTGCAGGCGCTTTATCAGATGGATGTCGGCGGAACCGGCGTTATGGAAGTCGTCGCTGAATATGAAGCGCATCGTCTCGGCCAGGAAGTCGATGGCGATACCTATCTCAAGGCCGACCCGTCGTGGTTCCGTTCGATCGTGTCGGGCGTCGTCCGCGACCAGACGAAGATCGACCCGCTGGTGCGCTCCGCCCTTCTCGAAGACTGGCCGCTGTCGCGACTCGATGCCACCGTCCGCGCTATCCTGCGTGCAGGAACTTTCGAGATTCTCGAGCGCAAGGACGTGCCGGTCGCCGTCATTGTCACGGAATATGTTGAAATCGCCCGCGCTTTCTTCGAGCATGACGAGCCGAAGCTGGTGAATGCGGTTCTTGACCGCATTGCCAAGCAGGTGCGCGGCGAGGCAAAACGCTGAACTAAAAGCAGATGAGGAAGAGATGAGCGCCGTTTCCGTCCCCGGACTTGAAGGTCAACTGGACGAGGCGAAGCGCAACGTCTTCCTCCTCACCATGGCGCAGGCGATCATGGGATCAGCCGCGCCCATGAGCTTTTCCGTCGGCGCGCTCGCAGGGTACCAACTGCTTGGCGCCGACAAGTCGCTGGCGACCGCACCGCTTACCGGGTTTAATATCGGTGTGGCGCTTGGCGCGATCTGCGTGGCGGCCGCATCCCGTTTCCTGGGCCGCAAGGCTGGCTTCATGGTCGGCGCACTGATGTGCTCGATCGGCGGCGGAGTTGCTGCGGTCGCGCTCTTCCGGTCGGATTTCTGGCTTTTTGCCGTCGGCCTGCTGCTGATCGGCATTTCCGGCGGCTTTACGCAGAAGATCCGATTTGCCGCAGCCGACGCATCGCCGTCCTTCTACAAACCCAAGGCTATCTCCTGGATACTTGCGGGCGGTATCATCTCCGCCATTGTCGGACCGCAGCTCGCCATCTTCGGCAAGGACCTGCTGGCGCCGGTCACCTTTGCCGGCGCTTTCATGGCGCTTGTGCCATTGGGGCTCGTTTCGATCGCCATTCTGGCGTTTTTGAAGTTGCCCGATCCCAAGGCCGCCACCCATGTCGAATCGGCAAGGCCGCTTTCTGAAATCGTCTGCACGCAGCGTTTTGTCACCGGCATGATCTGCGGCATCGGCTCTTATGCGCTGATGACCTTCATGATGACCGGCGCACCGCTTGCCATGGTGGTCGGCTGCGGTTTCCCGACCGAACTCGCTACGCTCGGCATCCAGTGGCACGTCCTTGCCATGTTCGGCCCGAGTTTCTTCACCGGGATGCTGATTTCCCGGTTCGGCGCGGAAAAGATTGTCGCTTCCGGCCTCATCGTGCTGATGGCGTGTGCCATCGTCGCCCACATGGGCATCGAATTGTGGAATTTCTGGACGGCGCTGATTCTGCTCGGGCTTGGCTGGAATTTCGGTTTCATCGGCGCGACCGCCATCATCACGTCAAGTTACCGCCCGCATGAAGCGGACAAGGTGCAGGGATTTCACGATATCGTGCTGTTCGGCACGGTTGCCCTGTCATCCTTCTCCTCCGGCAAGGTCTTCACGGCATGGGGCTGGTCGGTTATGAACCTCGTCATCTGGCCCGTTTCAGGGCTTTGCCTCCTGCTGGTGCTGTCGCTCATCTTCACGGCACGCAGAAAAGCGGCCTCAGTCGCATAGTCGGCGCTACGCCTTTCAAGTTTCAGGCAAATTTGTGGGCTTGACGCGAGACGTCGCGCCAACGCAATCTCCCGTCGAGGACATTTTTCCTTGGGAGGGGAACAAATGCCCAATAGGGGACTTCGGACAGGCCGTCCGCGTCCCGCTGCACATGGTTTCGCCACGCCGGGGTGGGAGTGAGGCCCGGCCTTTTGGGAGGTAAGTGCGCATGACCGTAATACCCATAGTCATTTTATGCGGTGTCCTGTCCGTGGTTTACGCGGTATGGGCAACCAAGAGCGTCCTCGATGCCGATCAGGGCAACGAGCGCATGCGTGAAATAGCAGGTTATATCCGTGAAGGTGCGCAAGCTTATCTCACCCGCCAATATCTCACCATCGCCATCGTCGGCCTGATCGTCGCCGTTCTGGCCTGGTATCTCCTGTCATCCATGGCCGCGATCGGTTTCATCATCGGCGCTGTCCTTTCAGGTGTTGCCGGGTTCGTCGGCATGCATGTGTCCGTCAGGGCCAATCTGCGTACGGCGCAGGCCGCGTCGCACAGCCTGTCCGCCGGACTCGACATCGCGTTCAAATCAGGCGCCATTACCGGCATGCTGGTGGCGGGCCTCGCGCTGCTCGGCGTATCCATCTATTATTTCATCCTCACCTCGGTGATGAGCCATGCGCCCGGCTCGCGGGAAGTGATCGATGCGCTGGTGTCGCTCGGATTCGGCGCTTCGCTGATCTCCATCTTCGCGCGTCTCGGCGGCGGCATCTTCACAAAGGGCGCCGATGTCGGCGGCGATCTCGTCGGCAAGGTCGAGGCGGGCATTCCTGAGGATGACCCGCGCAACCCCGCAACCATCGCCGACAATGTCGGCGACAACGTCGGTGACTGCGCCGGCATGGCGGCCGATCTTTTCGAGACCTATGCCGTTTCGGTGGTGGCCACCATGGTTCTCGCCGCGATCTTCTTTGCGGGAACGCCGATACTCGAAAGCGCAATGGTCTATCCGCTGGCGATCTGCGGCGCCTGCATCCTGACCTCGATTGCCGGCACCTTCTTCGTGAAGCTCGGCACCAACAATTCCATCATGGGCGCGCTCTACAAGGGCCTGATCGCCACCGGCATCTTCTCCGTCGCGGGTCTTGCCGTCGCCACTTATGCGACGATCGGCTGGGGGACGGTGGGCACGGTGGCCGGCACGGAAATCACCGGCACCAATCTTTTCCTGTGCGGCCTTGTCGGTCTCGTCGTGACGGCGCTGATCGTTGTCATTACCGAATATTATACCGGCACCAACAAGCGCCCGGTCAATTCCATCGCCCAGGCCTCGGTGACGGGCCACGGCACCAACGTCATCCAGGGGCTTGCGGTTTCGCTCGAATCGACCGCGTTGCCGGCCATCGTCATCGTCGGCGGCATCATCGGCACCTACCAGCTCGGTGGCCTGTTCGGCACCGGTATTGCCGTTACCGCCATGCTTGGTCTCGCCGGCATGATCGTCGCGCTCGACGCTTTCGGCCCGGTCACGGACAATGCCGGCGGCATTGCTGAAATGGCTGGTCTTGATCCAGACGTTCGCAAGGCGACAGACGCGCTGGATGCCGTCGGCAATACCACGAAAGCCGTGACCAAGGGTTATGCCATCGGCTCAGCCGGTCTCGGCGCGCTGGTTCTGTTTGCCGCCTATGCCAACGACCTTTCCTATTTCGCAGCCAACGGCGACACCTATCCCTACTTCAAGGATATAGGCGAGATTTCCTTCAGCCTCGCCAACCCTTACGTGGTTGCCGGCCTGCTGTTCGGCGGCCTCATTCCTTATCTCTTTGGCGGCATTGCCATGACGGCGGTGGGCAAGGCGGCAGGCGCCATCGTTGAGGAAGTCCGTCGCCAGTTCCGCGAAAAACCCGGCATCATGGCCGGCACGGAAAAGCCTGACTACGGCAAGGCTGTGGACCTGCTCACCAGGGCGGCGATCAGGGAAATGGTCATCCCGTCGCTTCTGCCGGTTCTGGCGCCTCTCGTCGTCTATTTCGGTGTGCTGCTGATTTCCGGTTCCAAGGCCTCGGCCTTTGCCGCACTCGGCGCATCACTGCTCGGTGTCATCATCAATGGCCTCTTCGTGGCGATTTCCATGACGTCTGGTGGTGGTGCGTGGGATAACGCCAAGAAAAGCTTCGAAGACGGTTTCGTCGACAAGGATGGCGTGCGCCACGTCAAGGGTTCGGAGGCGCACAAGGCATCGGTGACGGGTGATACCGTAGGCGATCCCTATAAGGATACCGCGGGTCCGGCGGTCAACCCGGCCATCAAGATTACCAATATCGTGGCGCTGCTGCTGCTGGCGGTTCTCGCCCACTGAAGGCTACCGTTTCGACAAATTGAAAAGGCCCGGGGAGCGATCCCCGGGCCTTTGAATTTTCCGTTCCTGCTGAGGTCAGGGCGTATTGCCGCCCTGGCCGAGAATGCTCTTGGCGATATTGGCGCCCGAGGTGCCGCCGGAAAGCAGCTGCTGCAGGAAGGTGAGGTCCTTGCCGCCTGTCGGCGTGGTGCGCGAAATCGTGTCGAAGACCTTGCCGTCCTGCAGCGTGTAGTTGGCCTTGCGCTCGATGACGCCGTCCTTGTTGAAATAAATGGCGAGAATGTTCTGTTCGACCAGCGACGGCTTCATGAAGGCGGCGCGGCGCACACGCTTCTGCGAGATGTAATAGAACACTTCATTGCCGAAGGTCGCGGTCGTGGAGGGCGTGCCCATGGTCAGGAGAACCTGCTCACGGCTCGAGCCTTCCGGGATCAGCTGGAGCGACTGCTCGTCCATGACATAGCCGTTATGGAATACATCTGTCGTGCTGGTGCAGGCGGAAAGCAGGCCGGATGCGAGCACGATTGCGATGGCGGTCTTGCTCAGAATTTTGCCGTGACTTGCGGATTTCTGCTTGCTCAACTGCTTTTCCCCGACTGCGATCATGAATGGCACCTTCCGGCATTGCGTGGTGCACAGTGTCTGTGCACATGATTGTGTCAATCCGGGGACGGAAAATCCCGATCACCCCCCAAATTCAATGCTTTCCCGGCCTTTTGGAACTCCTCCGGTTCTCTTCGACTGTTTCAGCGCAAAGACGAACGTGACCGCGACAGCATTGCAATTCGTGGATGCTTCGGTAAACCAGCTTTGACGATCATGCAACAAGTGCGATGGGCGGTAAGCGCATTCACCCGTCCCGTTCGGAAAAAAAACGATGATATTCGGGCTGTTCAAGAAGAAAAACAACAATCGCGCCATAGTTGACAGGCAATATGCGACCTTGACGGCAGCAGCCCGCACACCCGAATTTTATCTCGATCTCGGGGTACCGGACACTGTAATGGGCCGTTTCGAGATGCTGTCAGTCATGATGATTCTCTATTTCCGCCGCACCAAATCCTCCGGTGTCAGCGGGCAGGAGATTGCCCAGGAGATTGTCGACGCCTTCTTTCAGGACCTTGATCACTCCATCCGTGAGCTTGGCATTGGCGATCAGGGCGTGCCAAAACGCATGAAGAAATTCGCCGGCATGTTTTATGGCCGTCTCGAATCCTACGCGGCGGCGCTGGATACGTCCGACCTTGCGGCCCTTGCCGCAGCGCTCCGGCGCAATATATATCCGCAGGCAGACGAGAACGCGCCGGCGCTGGATGGGCTGGCGGGCTGGATGATGAAGGCTTCTTCCATCCTTGCCGCCTGTTCCGAAGAAACAATTGCAGCCGGAAGCCTGACGCTGCCCTTGCCTGGACGATGAGGTTCACATGAACGCGCGACACGCCGCAAATGACGACCTGCCTTTCTCCTATCCCGTGAAGGTAGGCCATATTTCCGCCAATCCCGTCAGGATTGGTCTCGAAGCCGATGCCGAAGAACTCAAGGCGCTGGCGAAATTCTGGGACGTGGTTTCCGTCGAATATCTGAAGGCAGAGCTGCAGGTATCCCGCTGGAAGAAGGATGGCGTGAAGGTAAAAGGCGAGGTGCATGCGGCCGTGACCCAGTCCTGCGTCGTGACGCTGGAGCCGGTGTCGAGCAAGATCGACGAGACTGTCGAGCAGATTTTCGTGCCGGAAGGTTCGAAACTGGCGCGGATGGTCACGAACGAAGACGGCGAGATCGTGCTCGATCCCGATGGTCCCGACATTCCCGATCAGTTCACCGGCGACAGCATCGATGTCGGCGCTGTCGTTGCCGAATTTGCCGCCCTTGCCATCGATCCCTATCCGCGCAAACCGGATGCGGCGTTCCCCGAAACGGCCGAAAAAGAACCTGAAGAAGAGAAGCGGCCATCGCCCTTTGCCGTGCTGAAAGATTGGAAAAAAGACTGAATGGCCCAGCCGGGCTGAAATAATTTTATTGTAACGAAGGCCGGAAAAGGTATTTTCGCGCAAAATCCGCTTGATTGGCGGCAAGTAAGGATAAGGGACGAGTGATCAGAATTGCAATTGACGTCATGGGCGGCGATTTCGGCCCAGATGTTGCCATCCCGGGTGCCGCCAAGGCGCTCGAACGGCACAACGATGTAACTTTTCTGCTCTACGGGCAGAAGAGCAAATGCGACCCCATTCTGGCACAATATCCCGCACTTCGGGAAAAGTCGGTCTTTCACGATTGTGAAGTCTCTGTCAGCATGGACGAGAAGCCCAGCCAGGCGCTGCGCCGCGGCCGCTACGTCTCCAGCATGTGGCGCGCCATCGAGGCCGTGAAACTCGGCGAGGCTGACGTCGCCGTTTCCGCCGGCAATACCGGTGCGCTGATGGCCATGGCGAAATTCTGTCTGCGCACCATGGCGCGGGTGGAGCGCCCGGCAATCGCCGGTATCTGGCCGACACTGAAGGGCGAAAGCATCGTGCTCGACATAGGCGCGACGATCGGCGCCGACTCCCAGCAGCTTCTGGATTTCGCCCTGATGGGCGGCGCCATGGCGCGCGCGCTCTTCGATATCGACCGTCCGACGGTCGGCCTGCTCAATGTCGGCGTCGAGGAGGTGAAGGGTCAGGAAGAGGTTCGCGAGGCCGGACGGCTGATCCGCGAGGCAGATCTCGGCACCATCGATTATCGCGGTTTCGTTGAGGGTGACGATATCGGCAAGGGCACGGTGGATGTCGTGGTGACCGAAGGTTTCACCGGCAATATCGCGCTGAAGGCGGCCGAAGGCACCGCCCGCCAGATCAGCACGTTGCTGCGTGAGGCGATCTCCCGCAGCTTCTTCGCCAAGATCGGTTATGTTCTCGCAAAGAGCGCCTTCGACGTGCTGCGTGAAAAGATGGATCCGCGCAAGGTCAATGGCGGCGTGTTTCTCGGCCTGAACGGCATTGTCATCAAGAGCCATGGCGGTACGGATGCCATCGGTTTTGCTTCCGCCGTCGATGTCGGCTACGACATGGTTCATAACGGCCTGACGGCCAAGATAGAAAACGATCTCAAGATTTACCACGCAAGACGGCTTCCGCCCCCGGCGCCCGAAGCACTCGTGGCTGACGAGGAATAACGGAATGATCCGCTCTATAGTTCGTGGTTTCGGGGCAGCGCTGCCGAAGCGTGTGATGACCAACAGTGAAATCGAAGGCGTCGTGGAGACGTCAGACGAATGGATCGTGCAGCGAACCGGCATCAAGCAGCGCTACATCGCCGGCGAAGGTGAAACCACCGCGTCTCTCGGCGAAGCGGCGGCGCGTGCGGCTCTCGACAATGCCGGTCTGACGCCCGACGATATCGATCTCATCATCCTGGCCACCTCGACGCCGGATAACACCTTCCCCGCGACGGCAGTGAACATCCAGAACCGCCTCGGCATGACCCACGGCTTCGCCTTCGACATGCAGGCTGTCTGCTCCGGCTTTGTCTATGCCGTCTCTACCGCCGACCTCTATATTCGCGGCGGCATGGCCAAGCGCGTTCTCGTAATCGGCTCCGAGACCTTTTCGCGCATTCTTGACTGGAAGGACCGCACCACCTGCGTTCTCTTCGGCGATGGCGCCGGGGCGCTTGTTCTGGAAGCTGGGGAAGGCGAGGGTACCTCTGCCGATCGCGGTATCCTGACGGCACAGCTGCGTTCCGACGGTTCGCACAAGGAAAAGCTCTATGTCGATGGCGGGCCCTCAACAACGGGCACGGTCGGTCATCTGCGCATGGAAGGCCGCGAAGTGTTCAAACACGCCGTCGGCATGATCACCGACGTGATCGAGCAGGCATTCGAAGCCACGGGCACCACGGCAGACGATCTGGACTGGCTCGTTCCGCATCAGGCCAACAAGCGCATCATCGACGGATCGGCGAAAAAGCTCAACATCGACCCGGAAAAGGTCGTCATTACCGTCGATCAGCATGGCAATACCTCCGCGGCCTCCATTCCGCTGGCGCTTGCCGTTGCCGCAGGCGATGGCCGCATCAAGAAGGGCGATCTTGTCATGCTGGAGGCCATGGGCGGCGGTTTCACCTGGGGTGCGGTGTTGCTGCGCTGGTAAAGGCGCGATTTCAGCGTTTGCCGGGGCGGTGAAGCGAAATCCGCTGTGATTTTCGCGCTCACGCCCCGATAAGGCGCGTCTTGACGGCTCGGCCTGTGTCAAAACCGTATCAGTTGCTCTAAGCCCTTGCAGCGATTGCCGAAAGCCGCAAATGAATCTGGAACAGTCCCTTGACCGGCCGCCACAAGGGAAATAATCTCGGCGTCTCCTAGAGAAGAATTCAGACACGGTTTGTGGGGAAAAATGGCCGGGAAGACAGTGACACGCGCAGATCTTGCAGAATCTGTGTTTCGTAAAGTCGGGCTGTCCCGCACCGAATCCGCTGAGCTGGTCGAAACGATTATCGACGAAATATGCAACGCGATCACCCGCGGCGAAGTCGTCAAGCTCTCCTCTTTCGCGACGTTTCAGATCAGGGAAAAGAACGAGCGCATTGGCCGCAACCCGAAGACGGGGGAGGAAGTTCCGATTTCCCCACGTCGCGTCATGACCTTCAAGGCTTCGAATGTATTGAAGCAGCGCATTCTGAAAGCGCATACCGCTCGTAAAGCCAAGCAGAAGGGCCAGAAGTCCGGTACGTAAGCCTGCGCGCGAAGCAGCGCCATGGCGCGGTTTTGCGCCTCCGTAAGCCCTTTTTCCCATTCTTCCTGTGAACATGCTTGAATTTCAACGCGCAAGCCGTTGAAATCCGGTCGACTCACATCATAATCAATTTTAGTGATTTGTATCCTGCCGCAACCGGTGTTGGCGCGAAGGTCGGACCTGACCTTGCGTGATATGCGGGCCGGCGGGTGAAAAGCGTTCTCGTTCAGTGTCCGGCCGGATGCATGGCGCTCCGGTTCGGATGGGAGTGGAAATTTGGATAAAAGCCCCGACGCGTTTCGGACGATCAGTGAAGTGGCGGATGAGCTGAACCTGCCGCAGCATGTGCTGCGTTTCTGGGAAACGCGCTTTCCGCAGATCAAGCCGATGAAACGGGGCGGGGGCCGCCGTTATTACCGCCCTGATGACATCGACCTGCTGAAAGGCATACGCCATCTTCTTTATGACCATGGCTACACTATCAAGGGCGTGCAGAAGCTGCTGAAAGCCAATGGCAACCGCTTCGTGGCTGCCATTGCCTCCGGTGATCTCGCGACCATGGAAGCCATCATGGCGGCGAGCGGCGAAAAGGAAGTCAACGAGCCGCGGGTTATCGATACCGATGGCGATGAGGTCGTCGGCCGTCCGAAGGCGAAGCCAAGCGGCCGGTTTTTCGGTTTTGGCGGTGGCGGCAGCGACGCTGAAATATCGGTGGGCAAGTCCGGCATTGGCAAGGATGACCAGGCGCTTTTGCAGGAGGCCCTGTTTGATCTGCTCGAATGCAAGCGCCTGCTGGATCAGGTTCGCTAAACCTTTTCCACAGCTGTTTCGGGACGCCAACCTTTCAGAAACCCCTTTGGCCGATAATGCGGCTCCGTAAAAAGGAGTCCGACCGTGAGCAACCGAAAATCGACAGCGCGACGCCGCACGGCGAAGAAATCGAGTGGCGGTAGCGTTTGGCCCTGGGTGCTGATGCTGGGTGTGGTTGCCGGCGGCATTCAGGCCTACGAACATCGCGATAGTCTTTTGCCGCAGCGGGCTGTTGCAAAGGCGACGTCTTCGGCAGCCAACGCTCCTAAAGTCACGACGGCGGCCAAGCGCGAGGCGGTTACCTCCGAGAAAGTCGCGGCCATGCGCCCTGCTGCCCCCGTCCTGCCCGGCAACGCACCGGTTCCGCCACGCCCCATCGCCATGCCGCCTACGGCCTCTCAGAACAAGGTCGCAGCTATCCTGCCGGAAACCCGCCCGTCAGTCGAAAAGGTCTCGCTCGGCGAAAAAAGCGGAACTTTTGCCTTTTGCGGCCGCTCCGGCCTCAACAATTGTGTGGCCGATGGCAACACCTTCTGGATGAAGGGCGTCAAAATGCAGCTCGCCGGCATCGAGGTTCCGCAGATCGACCGGGCGCGCTGCATGGAAGAACGCCAGCGCGGTTTCATTGCGAAAGTCAGGCTTCGCGAAATGCTGAACGCCGGCGCCTTCGATGTCGCATCTACCGGTGCTGCGGGCGGGCAAGCTACGGAACGGACACGCCTTTCGCGTTCAGGCGTCTCCTTCGCCGATCAGCTCGTGCGCGAAGGTCTGGCCCATCCGCTCTCGGGAAAAAATCAGTCCTGGTGTGGCTGAGGCCCCGTTGACCGAAACGGCCCGGACTGTGTAGATGAGGCGCGGTCGTGTTTAAGGTCGGCCTTTGCGCCGGCCACCTGAACGATGACAGCATTTTTGCAGCGACTTGACCCCAAACGGTTCATGGCGCCGCAATGCGGACGTGGCGAAATCGGTAGACGCAGCAGACTTAAAATCTGCCGACCATTGGTCTTGCGGGTTCAAGTCCCGCCGTCCGCACCATAACCCCGATTAAATTTTCTTTTTTGCTTCCCTGCGGTTTCCCGGCGTCTGGGAGGATTTTATGCCGAATTTTCCAGGTTTTCGGCATGGTTGGCGCTGAGATCCGCAGGATTGCCTTAAAAGTGTGCTTGATCACGCAGGCGGCATTTTTCCGTTGAAATCACCCGAAAGAACCTATTGACCTTGCCACGATGGGAAGCCCTATCTTTTTTTTAAATGAGAAAAGAGGGGTCATACGCATGTCACAAATGGAGATCCGGGCGAGCCATCAGATTGCGATCGATGGCATGACATGCGCCTCCTGCGTCGGCCGCGTTGAAAAGGCGATCGCCAGGGTACCCGGGGTTCTCAAGGCTTCGGTCAATCTTGCGACGGAACGCGCTGACATCTCTTTTTCCGGATCGCCCGACGTGCCGGCCGTGATCGCGGCGGTGCGGAATGCCGGCTATGGGGTCGAAGAAAGAACCATAGAGCTTGATATTCAGGGCATGACATGCGCCTCCTGTGTGGGCCGTGTTGAAAAGGCCCTGAAGGCTGTTTCCGGTGTTTCGGAAGCGAGCGTCAACCTGACGACCGAGCGCGCCACCATCCGCGTCGCCGGCAATGCCGCTTCTACCGCCACCTTGGGGGAGGCGATCAGACGGGCGGGTTACACGGCGAAGGAAATCGTCGCCGACAGGGCCGGCGAAGTGGAGCAGGACCGACGCGCCGTGGAGTTGCGCAGCCTGAAAATCAACCTGGTCGTGGCCGCTGCTTTGACCCTGCCAGTCTTCGTTCTTGAAATGGGCTCGCATCTTGTCCCCGCGATCCACGACATCGTGATGGAAACGGTCGGCATGCGGGAAAGCTGGTATCTGCAATTCGTTCTGACGACGCTGGTACTCTTTGGACCGGGTCTGCGTTTCTTCAAAAAAGGCGTACCCGCACTTCTGCGGCTCGCGCCGGATATGAACTCGCTTGTCGTGTTGGGCACCGCCGCCGCCTGGGGATTTTCGGTTGTCGCAACCTTCCTGCCCGAAATATTGCCGCGCGGCACGGCGAATGTCTATTACGAGGCCGCTGCTGTCATCGTCACGCTCATCCTCCTTGGCCGGTTCCTTGAAGCGCGCGCCAAAGGCCGCACCAGCGAGGCGATAAAGCGATTGCTCGGGTTGCAGGCCAAGTCGGCGCGGGTGTTACGCGACGGCGAAACCGTGGATGTGCCGTTGCAGGATGTGCGCGCCGGTGATGTGATCATTGTCCGTCCTGGCGAGAAAGTGCCGGTCGATGGCGTGATCCTCAGTGGCTCGTCCTATGTCGATGAATCAATGATAACCGGCGAACCCGTTCCGGTTACGAAAACGGCGGGTTCCGAGGTCGTGGGCGGTACGGTGAACCGCAACGGCTCTTTCACCTTCCGCGCCACCAAGGTGGGTGCCGATACGCTGATCGCCCAGATCATCCGCATGGTCGAGGAAGCACAGGCCGACAAGCTGCCCATTCAGGCGCTGGTCGACAAGGTCACCAACTGGTTCGTGCCGGCGGTGATGCTGGCCGCAGCCGCCACCTTCCTCGTGTGGTTCTTCTTCGGCCCGGATCCGGCTCTGACCTTCGCGCTCGTCAATGCGGTTGCGGTTCTCATCATCGCCTGTCCCTGTGCCATGGGCCTTGCCACGCCTACCTCGATCATGGTCGGCACTGGCCGCGCCGCCGAGATGGGCGTGCTGTTCCGGCGCGGCGATGCGTTGCAGACGCTCCGCGATGCCGAGGTGATCGCCGTCGACAAGACCGGCACGTTGACGCTCGGCAGGCCGAAACTGGTGCATTTTACAACGACCGAGGGCTTCGGTGCCGATGAGGTGCTGCGCCTTGTGGCATCCCTCGAAAGCCGATCCGAACACCCGATTGCGGAGGCGATCGTCGAAGCCGCGAAACATGGCGGCCTGGCGCTTGCCGATGCGGAAGGTTTCGAGGCAACGCCGGGTTTTGGCGTGGCGGCGGTGGTTGAAGGGCGCAGGGTTGAAGCGGGCGCGGACCGGTTCATGGCGAAGCTCGGTTACGATACTGCGATGTTTGCGCATGAAGCAGACCGGCTGGGCAGGGAAGGGCAGTCGCCGCTTTATGCTGCAGTCGACGGCAGGCTGGCCGCGATTATCGCAGTGGCCGATCCGGTGAAGCAGACGACCCCGGAGGCGATCGCGGCGCTGCATGCGCTCGGCCTCAAGGTCACGATGATCACGGGTGACAATCGCCGCACCGCAGAGGCCATCGCCCGTCGCCTCGGCATTGACGAGGTGGTGGCGGAAGTGCTGCCGGACGGCAAGGTGGAAGCCGTCAAAAGGCTTGCCACCGGTGGGCGCCGGGTCGCCTTCGTAGGCGATGGCATCAACGATGCACCGGCGCTTGCGGCAGCCGATGTCGGCCTCGCCATCGGAACGGGCACGGATGTCGCGATTGAGAGCGCCGATGTGGTGCTGATGTCGGGCGATCTGCGCGGTGTGGCCAATGCCATCGCCCTGTCCAAGGCCACGATCCGCAATATCGGCCAGAACCTGTTCTGGGCCTTCGCTTACAACGCCGCGCTCGTTCCCGTGGCGGCCGGAATATTGTATCCTGTCAACGGCGTGTTGCTGTCACCCGTCCTTGCTGCCGGCGCAATGGCACTTTCCAGCGTCTTCGTCCTGACGAACGCGCTGCGCCTGAAAAGCTTCCGTGCGCCGCTCACGGACAGACCCGCGGGCTTGCAGCTCGCAGCAGCGGAATAGGAGGGGACACAATGGCGCTCCCCCGGTCCATCCACTTGCCGCAGATTGATCGCAGCATCGCGGTGGCGGAGGGCGAGACTGTCCTTCAGGCCGCCCTGGCAGCAGGCATCGCTTACCCGCACGGCTGTCGCATGGGCCGCTGTGGGGCCTGCAAGTCGAGGCTGATCTCCGGTGAGGTCGACCTTCTCAAGCACACGCCTTTTTCGCTGACTGAGGAAGAGAAAGCAGATGGCCTGACGCTTGCATGCCGAGCCATACCATTAAGCGACGTGGCGATCGGCTGGCTGAATGGCGCTGACGCGCTCTCCGACAGTGATGCAGATCTGTTGTCCACCCCGGAAAGATAGGAGCAGGATCCATGAACATCGGCACAGCCGCTACCGCATCCGGCGTTTCTGCAAAGATGATCAGACATTACGAGACGATCGGCCTGATCAAATCGGCGACCCGCACCGATTCCGGCTACCGGGTCTATACGGCCAATGATCTGGAAACACTGCGCTTTATAAGGCGCGGCCGCGACCTCGGTTTTTCAATCGAAAAGATAAGGCAGCTCATGACCTTGTGGCGTGATCCCGGCGGCGCCTCCTGCGACGTCAAACGCATCGTCATGGAACACGTCGTCGATCTCGAAGCCAAGATGCAAACGCTTCGCGACATGGCCGATACGCTCCGCCATCTGGCGACCTATTGCCCGGATAATGGCGAGCCGGAGTGTCCGATCATTCAGGATCTGGCACAATCGGAAGATCCCGATTTCATCCCGGCGGCGGTGGTGCCGAAACGGTCGGGCATGTTGAAGGGCACGTCCGGCCCGGTAGCGGAACTACAGCGCCTTGCGAAATGAGCGGCCGTTCCAATCGTGGACGTCGTCGATTGCGGTAAAAATGCCAATGCGGTGAAGGAGATCAGCCATGTGGATACAGATATTACAGCGGTTCCTTATCCTGTGCCTGATGTTGGCGATCGTCTCCGTCATCGCGTTTCTTTTGCCCTATATGGCCGGTGGCGATCCGGCCCGTACCATCCTGTTTTCGCGCATGCGCGATACGGCGCTTGATCCACACGCCGTTGAAGCGCTGAGAACCAGCCTCGGGCTCGACCGTCCGCTCTATGTGCAATATTTCGCCTGGCTGTCGAACGCGTTACGCGGTGACCTTGGCTTCTCCTTCACCAGCAGCCAACCCGTCGCCGGTGAGCTTTTGCGTTCCCTCGGCGTGTCGGTGACACTGGCGCTGACGGCGCTGGCAATAGCGGTGGCCGTTGCCCTGCCGCTCGGCACGCTGGCCGCAATGCGTCCCGGCGGACGGCTGGACAATTTCGCGACGCTGATGATCCAGACCTTCGTCGCCACGCCCGAATACTGGTTCGCGCCCATGTCTGCGCTCGTCTTTGCCCTCTATCTTGGCTGGCTGCCCTCCGCGGGATGGGACAGCTGGCGTTCGCTGGTCCTTCCTGCGCTGACGCTGACCCTGCGACCGCTCGCCTATTTCACGCAGGTGACGCGCGCGGCGATGGCCGAAGTTTTACGCGCCCCTTATATCACGGCGGCGCGCAGCCGCGGGCTGGGCATGCATGGCACGGTCATGCGGCACGGCATCCGCAACGGCTCGCTTCCGGTAGTCACGTTTTTTGCCCTGTGGCTTGCGGGGCTGCTGGGCGGATCGGTGGTGGTGGAGGTGATCTTCGCCATCCCCGGAATGGGTCGGCTTCTCTACGATGCGGTGGTCAACCGCGACATCCCGATGCTGCAGGGCGGCTTCATCTGCATCGTCGCGCTTTCCATCCTGATCAATACCCTGGCCGACAGCTTCTATGTCCTGATCAATCCGGCAATGCGAGGTCGCCATGACCATTAGTCACTTTCCACAGGCTGCCGCCATGACGATGACCGCGCCCAGACGCCCCTCGACACTCAACCGGTTCACGGATTTCATTCGCCGGCGGCACTGGACCTTCTATGCGGGATCGGCGATCTTTCTCGCCATCATCCTGCTGCTCATCATTGCGCCGTGGATTTCGCCTTATAATCCGGCGCAGCAGAACCTTCGCCTGCGGCTGAACGCGCCGAGCGCCGCCCATTGGCTCGGAACGGACCATCTGGGGCGTGATGTGCTCAGCCGTCTGCTCATAGGCGGCCGTTTCACGGTCACCATCGCCGCGATCACCGTCATTCTCTCGGTCGTGATAGGAGCCTTGATCGGCATCGTCAGCGGCCGCAGCCGCGGCATAGTCGATCAGATTTTGATGCGCATCGTGGACCTGCTCATAGCCATACCAGATGTCGTGATCGCGATTTTCCTCGTCGCCATCTTCGGGCCCGGATACGGCACACTGATCGCCTCGCTGACCATCGTTGGCTGGACGCCTTTCGCACGGCTGGCACGGGGACTGACGCTTTCGATCAATTCCCGTGAATATATCCGCGCGGCAGAGGTGCTTGGATGTACGCGGAGCTTCATCATCTTCCGGCATATTATTCCCAACACGATCTGGCCCATTGCCGCTGTCGCGTTCCTGCGGTTCGGCCACAAGCTGATCACGGTGGGCGGACTGTCATTTCTGGGGCTCGGCGTACAGCCGCCGGCCGCCGACTGGGCGCTGATGCTGTCCGATGCGCAGGCCTACGCCGAACGCATGCCCGTTCTGGTTATCGCACCGGGTCTGGCGATTTTCCTGGCGGCGCTCAGCGTGACCTGGATCGGCCATGGCCTCAACCTTGAAACCAAGAAAACGAGCGGTCATTGACGCCCGCGAAGGGGCAATGGTCGATTTGACTGCCGTCAAACATAGATGACGCCACGGACAATGAAGGAGAGTAATATCGTCTGAAGCCGCATGAAAATCCGTAAATGCCTCCGATTCAATAAAAATAAGGGGAACTCTTATGAATATCGAAGGACACACCCATGCCAGCACGGCCATGTCTTCCGAATGCGCACCGCTTCTGGAAATTGAGGACCTGCACGTTTCGGTGCCGGCGCAACATGGCCGGAAATTCGTCATCTCCGGGCTGACGCTTTCCGTCAATGCCGGGGAAGTTGTCGCTCTCGTCGGCGAGTCCGGATCCGGCAAGAGCATGACGGCGCTATCGCTGATGCGGCTCCTGCCACAGGGTGCGGAAATCAACTCCGGCCGAATTTCCTTTGCCGGGCGTGATATTCTCGCCCTGTCATCCGCCGAACTCGACGCGTTGCGCGGCGCAGATATCGGCATGCTGTTTCAGCAGCCACAGGCCATGCTGGATCCCACCAGCCGGGTGAGGACGCAGGTTGCCGAACCGCTATGGGTCCATCGCAAGATGAGCCGGCACGCCGCTCTCAATCGGGTCGTCGGCCTTCTGTCCGATGTCGGTATTCCCGATCCGTCTGCACGGGCGCAATGCTTCGCGCACGAACTTTCCGGCGGCATGGCGCAACGTGTCATGATCGCCGCAGCACTCTCGGGCAATCCGCAACTGCTGATCGCCGACGAGCCGACGACAGCGCTCGATGTCACCGTTCAGGCACAGATATTGCGCCTGCTCGATGACGAGCGCCGCAAGCGCCGGCTGGCCACGCTGCTCATCACCCATGATCTTTCGGTTGTCGCCGCATTCGCGGACCGGATCGCGGTCATGTATGCCGGCCGCATCGTGGAGGAAGGGCCCACCCAGGCGATCCTCAAGGCGCCGCAGCATCCCTATACCAAGGCGCTCATCAGCTGCTCGCTTCTGACCACTGACGGCGAGGGGCAGTTGCTGACAATCCCCGGCTCCAGTTCGCAGGCCCACGACATGTCCTGCGGCTGCCGGTTTCACCCGCGCTGCGCGCTCGCCAAATCCGCCGGCATGGGCAGCCGCTGCATGGCAGCCGAACCGAATCTGAATGCCCTGCCGGAAGGACGCAAGGCCCGGTGCTGGGCAGTCGGTGACGAGCAGGTCAACCATGATCATGCTGGCCACGCAATGTGCTGAAGGAGGTGACGATGTTATCGCCAACGATGAAACAGGCCACGCCATCGGCCGGCAGCGACAGCCGACCCTATGTGATTGCCAAAAATCTTTGCAAATATTACCCCATATCAGGCTTTGGTCACCGGGTGGTGAAATCCGTTGACGACGTGTCGCTGACGATCGGCGAAGGCGAGGTTCTGGGCCTCGTCGGCGAATCCGGCTGCGGCAAAAGCACCGTCGCCGGATTGATAACGCGGCTGACGAACGCGACGAAAGGCGAGGTCAGCATCGGTAATCATAATATACTGCAAATCCAGGGCGAAGAGCTTCGGCGGATGCGTCGGGTCGTGCAACTGGTGTTTCAGGATCCCTATTCGGCACTCGATCCCCGTATGCGCATCGGGCAAAGCATGGAAGCACCGCTTGCCCAGCACGGCATCGGCTCTCGCGAGGAACGCGCGACGCGGGTTTTCCGGATGCTGGAGGAGGTCGGTCTTGATGCCTCATTTTACGATCGTTATCCCAGCCAGTGTTCCGGCGGGCAACTGCAGCGCGTCGTCATAGGGCGCGCACTTCTTCTCAATCCGAGTTTCCTCGTTTGCGATGAGCCGACATCGGCACTCGACGCCTCCATGCGCACGCAGATACTGAACCTCCTGATGGACATGAAGCGTCGCCACGGTTTGACGGTTCTGATGATTTCCCATGACCTGCGTGTGGTGCGTTATCTGTGCGATCGCATCGCGGTAATGTATCTCGGGCGCGTCGTTGAAATCGCTGACCGTGAAGAGCTTTTCCGGGCGCCGAAGCATCCCTACACCAAGGCCCTCATTGCATCGTCGATGCTGGACGAGACGGGGTTGTATGCACCGGAAATGCTCCTGGACGGTGATCTGCCGAGCCCTCTCAATCCTCCCGACGGATGCAAATTCCACACGCGCTGCAAATACGCGACCGCAATATGCGGAGAGGTAGAACCCGTTCTGGAAGGCGTTTCCGGCGAGCATTTCGCGCGTTGCCACCACTGGCAGGAACTGGGTTGAAGGACGACGCAGCTACAGTTCTCTGATGCTGTAAAAACAGATGAATTGTGTGTTTGAAGCTTAATATCGGAATAAAATTCCGAGTATAAAACGTAAAATAGATGATATTCGAATGGATAATCGAAAGATATCCATAGGGTATTATTGTTGTAATTTTATGGAATAAGCGAATTTTCGAGAATATGTAAGAGATGTGAGCGTTGTCATCAAAAATAAAAGGGGAATCTTCTATGATGAAGCACGCACTTTTGGCGACGTGCGCCGTTGTTGTCTCATTCGGGGCACATGCGGCGACAGCCGGAACGATCACCTATGACGATTATACCGGCGTCAAGACCGGCTGGCAGATGGCTTCCGACGATGCCTATCTCGGCTCGCGGGCGGGATGTTTCGAAAGTCTGGTTCGTGTCGGTTATGACGCGACACTGGAGCCTGGCCTTGCCGAATCCTGGACGCAGACCGCGCCGAAGGTCTGGGAATTCAAGCTGCGCAAGGGTGTGAAATTCCAGAATGGTGAGCCGCTCAATGCCGCAGCCGCGGTGAATGCACTCACCAATCTTCTGAAAGCGCCTGTTCCGGCGCGCGCCTTCTCGCCCAAGCTGATCGCCGCTGTTGATGCCGATGGTGACGATATCGTGAAGATCACGACCATCGAGCCATCGGTGCTGCTGCCGGCGCAAATGGGAAGTCCGGCAACGTCGATCCTCGCGCCTTCAGCCTATAAGGAGGGCAAGGTCGATCCGATCGGAACCTGCACCGGACCCTTCAAGATTACCAAGGTCGATGCCAACCAATATATGGAGCTGACCGCAAACCATGACTATTGGGCCGGTATGCCGAAGCTTTCGGGCGGCCGCGTGAACTTCATCCCGGACGCCGATACGCGCGCCACCCAGATAAGAAGCGGTGAAGTGCAGATTTCGCGCATGATCCCACCCTGGACGGTGAAGACCGTTGAAGCGGCCAAGGGCGTCAAGGTTGCGCCGATCACCGTGCCGCGGATCACCGAAATGCTGCTCAATAATTCAAAGGCGCCTTTCAAGGATATCAAGGTTCGGCAGGCGATCCGGGCTGCCATCGATACCGCCGGTATTGCCGACAGCATCTATGAAGGCGTGGTAAAGCCCGCAACGATGCCCTTCGCACCGGCTGAGCCGTGGGCGCCGCAAGACGTCATACCCGCTTATGACCTGGAGAAGGCAAAGGCTCTGCTGAAAGAGGCCGGAGTTGCTCCCGGCAGCCTGAAGTTGACGCTTCTCGCCTACACGGAAAGAACCGAACTCAAGGATGTTGCCGCCGTTATCCAGGCCCAATTGCAGGAAATCGGCATCAAGGTCGATGTTCGCGTTGCCGATTACACAGCGATCGAGCCCGATCTCCTGTCCGGCAACTTCGACATGGTTCTTCTGTCGCGCGGTTACGCCACTGACGTTGCAGAGCCGATCGGTTTCCTGAACGCCGACTACACCTGCACAGGCGGTTACAACATCTCGCATTATTGCAGCGAAGAGACGGACAAGCTGATCAAATCGGCCTATGCGGTGGCCGAGCCGGCCAAGCGTTACGCCATCTATGCCGAGGCGGCGAAGAGGGTTTACGATGAAGCGGTCACCGTCTACCTCATCCACGAGACGGCTTTCGACGCCTATTCGGACAAGGTCGAGAACTTCAAGCCGCATCCGATCAACTACTTCATCATGACCAAGGATCTGGCGGTGAAATAAGCCAACGTGACATTGCTGACGAGGTGTGGCCCGGTTCGCAAGAGCCGGGTCTCTTTTATGAGAAGGCCCCTGAACCTCTCCGCCGTCATTCCGGCCCTGTGCCGGAATCCAGCCAGCCCAGGTCCTTGGACTGAAAGGAGTCTTCCCGCCGTGCAGACGCACGTCAGCTGGATTCCGGCTCAGGGCCGGAACGACGGAGGAGGGCGGATTCGATTCATTAAGCTGGGGAAACCTCCTCCGTCACCCTTGATTGAAAGGGAGAGGGCGTTTGCCGTCCGGGAGGAGAGAGGGATGGATGCCGTCCAAACCCGTCACACAATTCGGCGCGAAGCGGGGCAGGCAGTGCGATCCGGCGGCGGCTGTATGAAAGCGCCGCCGGTATCTCGTCTGATCAGGCGCGTGCTTCCGGTGTGTATCCAGCCGCGGTGATGATTTCTGCGATACGTGCCGCATCGGAGATGCCGCCAACCACCACTGTGCGGCTTGCCGGATCGGCATGTACGGCAGCGCCGGGAACGGTCTTTTCGATCGCACCCTTGATCACACCGGCGCAGTGCCCGCAGGTCATGTCTTCAACGTGGAAAGAAAGGTCGGCATTGACAGGTGCGGCAGTGGTTTCCGGGTGATGCTGGTGAGCGGTGCACATAGGCGGTTCTCCGTGATTGGGAATTCGTAACAGGGAGAGCCTGGACTATTCCAACGTGGGAAGGTCAAGCGCTTTATTCGCCCAAAGCCAGTGATTTCAGCTCTTCCAGAAAATCGGCATCAGCAGCACCAGAACCGTCAGGATTTCCAGACGCCCCAGCAGCATAAGGATCGACAGGAGATAGAGCGCCGGTTCGCTTATCGTGGAGAAATTGCCTGCCGGGCCGATGATCGGGCCGATGCCGGGGCCGACATTGGCAAGCGAGGTCGCCACAGCCGAGGTGGCGGTGAGGAAATCATAGCCCATCAGGCTCATGGCCAGACTGCCGGCAATCCAAAGTGCGATGAAACAGCTGATGAAGAGAAAGATGGTGCGGATGGTTTCCGGATCGACCACCTGCTGGCCGTAGCGCACGGAATAGACGGCGTTCGGATAGATCAGCTTCTTGAGCCCGGCCCGCGCCACGTTGAAGATGATCAGAAAACGATAGGCCTTGATGCCGCCGGCCGTCGAGCCCGAGCAGCCGCCCATGAAAGTGGCGAAAAAGGCGACGACGACGACGAAGGGCCCCCACAGCGTGTAGTCATCGCTGGCAAAGCCGCCGGTCGACAGGATGGAGGTCATGTTGAAGAAGGAGTGGCTGAGCGCATCATCCAGCGGCACGCCGTTCCTGAAATGGTGGTAGACACCAACGGCAACCGAGATCGCACAGAGGTAGCCGAGGAAGACGGCGATCTGCGGGTCGCGCAGCGTCTCCAGCCGGCGCCGCACGGCGAGCAGGATCATGACCGAGAACGGCAGGCTGCCGAAGATGAGGAAGATGGTGGCGATCCACAGCAGGGCCGTATTGTTGAAATAGGCGAAGGACGCGTCATGGGTGGAGAAGCCGCCCGTCGCAACCGTCGACATGGCATGGTTCAGCGCATCGAAATGCGACATGCCGGCAAAATCATAAGCGATGGTACAGGCGAGCGTCATGACGATGTAGATCGCCACGAAAGCCCGGGTGAAGCTTGCCAGCCGGGCGAAGGGGCGGTCGTTGCCGGTATCGGAGGATTCCATGCGGAAGAAGGTCATGCCGCCGACGCGCAGCAGCGGCAGGATGAAGAGGCCGAGTGCGACAATACCGATGCCGCCGAGCCAGCACAGCAGCGACCGCCACAGGAGAATACCCTGCGGCGCATTGTCGAGACCCGAAATGGCGGTGGATCCGGTCGTCGTGATGGCTGAGACGGACTCGAAAAGCGCCTGGCCCGGCGTCAGGTTGAGTTCGGACAGATAAAGCGGCACTGCACCGACGATGGAAAACACCAGCCAGAGCAGGTTGACGAGCAAAAAGCCGAAACGCTTGTTGAACGAAGCGATCGGCCCGCGCGTGGCGAGCGCGCAGGCAAGCGCGAACCCGCCACACATGAAGCCGGAAAGCGCGAACACCATCCAGTCGTCATTGCCGTAATAAAGATCCGTCAGTGCGGGCAGGAACATGGCCGTGGCGAGATAGAGCCCGAAGATGGACGCTACATATATGACCGAGCGCAGAAGGTTACTGTTCAAGAAATGAAACCCGGAGTTCGTGGCCGCGCTGAAATGAGTCTTTGTCTCGGACGCCTTCCTATGGCATAGCGGGTGCCATTATGAATTTCAATGGATTGACTATCGTGGACAAGCAGCTTGTGGAAGCAGCGCGGCGGGAAGTGCGGGAAATATTCCCGGAAACGCCGCTGCAGTTGAATGAACATCTCAGCCGTCGGTATGGCGCGTCGATTTGGCTGAAGCGTGAGGATCTGTCCCCGGTTCGTTCCTACAAGATTAGAGGCGCATTCAATTTTCTTCGCAAGGCGGTGGCCAAGGCCGGCAAGGGCAAGATTTTCGTCTGTGCTTCGGCTGGAAACCACGCCCAGGGTTTTGCTTTCGCCTGCCGCCATTTCGGCGTTCATGGCGTTGTTTTCATGCCGGTGACCACACCGCAGCAGAAGATCGAAAAGACCCGCATCTTCGGCGGCGAGTTCATCTCCATCCGTCTGGTGGGCGATATATTCGACCAGTGTTACGCTGCTGCCCGCCGGCACGTGCAGGACAATGACGGCTACATGGTGCCGCCGTTCGACCATGAGGATATCATCGAGGGCCAGGCGACGGTTGCCGCCGAGATCATGGACCAGCTCCCTGATGGCACTAAGCCTGACATCGTCGTGATGCCTGTCGGCGGTGGCGGTCTTTCGGCTGGCCTGTCCGGATTTTTGGCCGGGACGGTCCGCAAGGAAAACTTCGTGTTCTGCGAGCCGGAAGGCGCACCGAGCCTGAAGAAAAGCCTCGAACGTGGCGAACCGGTGACGCTGAACAAGATCGATAATTTTGTCGATGGCGCCGCCGTCGCCCGCATCGGCGACCTCAACTTCAAGGCGCTGAAGGATTTCCCGGCCGATCAGGTCCAGCTCATCCCGGAAAATGCCATCTGCGTGACGATCATCGAGATGCTGAATCTCGAAGGCGTGGTGCTGGAGCCCGCAGGCGCGCTCTCGATCGCCGCGCTGGAAAAGCTCGGCCGTGAAAAGCTGGAAGGCAAAACGGTCGTCGCCGTGGTTTCCGGCGGCAATTTCGATTTCGAGCGCCTGCCGGATGTGAAGGAGCGCGCCATGCGTTACACGGGCGTGAAGAAATACTTCATCCTGCGCCTGCCGCAGCGTCCCGGTGCGCTTCGCGATTTCCTCAACCTGCTCGGGCCCGATGATGATATCGCCCGTTTCGAATATCTGAAGAAATCGGCCCGCAACTTCGGCTCGATCCTTATCGGCATCGAAACCAGCGCGAAGGAGAACTTCGCCGGCCTGCTGGAGCGCTTCGAAGCGGCCGGTCTCGGTTATGAGGACATCACCGAAAATGACATCCTGTCAAACCTGATCATCTGATCGGAAGAGGCAGGGAAGGGCGGGTGTCATCCGCCCTTCAAACGTGACACGAATTGAGGGAGTGCAAGCCATGGCATCGTTTTTTTCCAAAATCCTCTCGGCCTTCGGCTCCGGCCAGCCGTCTTCCGACGCCCCGCAGAAGACGGCGCAGGCAGAACCGCATGCGCATGGCGACTATCTGATCTATGCGACCCCGATAAAGGAAGGTGGCCAGTTCCGCCTGGCTGGCCGTATTGAAAAAAAGGCCGGTGACGAGGTGCTGGTGCATGAATTCGTGCGGGCCGACGTCTTCACCAGCCTCGATGATGCGGTGGAGTTCACCATCCGCAAGGCGAAGCTGATTATCGATCAGAACGGCTCATCTCTCTTCCCAGGAAAATGATGACGGCTGCATTGAGTGCCTGAACGCTACGGCCTTCAGGGACGGGCAGTATTTCTGTGCTTTGTTATCTGAATCAGGTGCGTGGCCTACGTGGCAAAGAATAACGGCCGGGACAGGGTCCACGGCCGTTACGGAACGGAGCTCGGTCAATACCCGGCGGTCATGCCGGGATTGCCTTTGAATGAATGCCTCAGGCGGCCTGTGCCAGTTCTTCCACCTTGGCTTCGGCAGCCGCTACAGCCTTCTCGACGGCTTCGGGGCCGAAAGCCAGACCCTCGACGTAGATCACTTCCACATCGGTCATGCCCATGAAGCCGAGAACGGTCTTCAGATAGGGAACGGCATGGTTCATCGAAACGGCCGGGCCTTCGGAGTAAACGCCGGCAGCCGCCAGGACGATGTACACCTTCTTGCCAGTGGCGAGACCGACCGGGCCGGTTTCGGTGTATTTGAAGGTCTGGCCAGCGCGGGCGACGTTGTCGATCCACGACTTCAGGCCGGAATAGATGTTGAAGTTGATGAGGCCGGTGCCGATGACGACGGTGTCGGCGGCCAGAAGCTCTGCAACGAGCTTGTCGGAATAATCGGCTGCAACCGCTTCTTCAGCCGTGCGCTGATCGGGTGCCTTGCGGATTGCGGCTGTCTTGACGGTGTCGAGATGTGGGATCGGGTCAGCTGCGAGATCGCGGTGGACAAGGGTGTTGGAAGCCGACTTGGCCTTCAGCTTGCTGGCGAGCTCACCGGCGAACTTGTTCGAAACCGATTCCTCGCCGCGCGGGCTGGAGGTGATGAGAAGAATGTTGGACATGGTCTTTTCCTTGCATATGCGATGAATTGACGGGCGCCTTGGGAGGGCGGGAGAGCACGATGCCCTGCCTTTGCGCTCTATATGAAAAATTACTGCCATCAAGAAAACTGTGATAATGTGGAAGCAATCTATCGATGAAATGGATGGGACATGGACGCGAACCCAACGCTCGATCAATTGCAGGTATTCTTGACGGTTGCCGAGACCGGCAGTTTTTCCGCCGCATCGCGGGCGCTCAATCGTGCCCAGTCGGTGGTCAGTTACACCATCGCCAATCTCGAAGCGCAGCTTGAGGTTACGCTTTTTGAGCGCAACGGTGTGCGCCAGCCGAAGCTGACGGACGAAGGGCGCGCCATGCTGGAGGATGCAAGGCGCATCGTCGCTGGCCTGCAGGAAATGCGTGCCCGTGCCAAGGGGCTGAAACAGGGGCTGGAAGCGGAACTTTCCGTAGCTATCAGCACCATGGTGCCGGCGGAGGCCGTGGTGGCTGTGCTGCGGGATTTTCGCAGGCAATTCCCAACCGTAGCCCTCAGCCTCAATGTTGGCGAGCTGGGCATGGTCATGGACATGGTGCTCTCCCGCAAGGCAGGCATCGGCATTGGTGGGGCGATGCTGCGTCAGGATGATGAGCTCGTCGTCGAAAAGGTGGGCCATTCCTTCATGCTGCCGGTCGTCGCGTCGGATCACCCGCTGGCGCAGATCGAACGCCCGCTGGTTCTCGCCGACGTGCGCGAGGAGGTTCAGCTTGTCGTCACCGATGCCTCCGGCCTGACCAAGGGCCGCGATTTCAATGTTCTCTCCTACAAGACATGGCGGGTCAGCGACATCGCCACCAAATACCAGCTTATCAAGGGCGGTCTCGGCTGGGGCGGTCTGCCCGCATCGATCGTCCGCAACGATCTTACCAATGGCAGCCTCAAGGTGCTCGAACTCGAGGCCTATGAGCAGGGGGAATATCCGCTGTTTGCACTGCGACGGGTGGATTCGCCTGCGGGTCCGGCGGGGCAATGGCTCGCCGAGGCTTTTCAGCAGCGCCTGTCCGCCTGCCCGAATCATAAGGATTTCAACGGTATGCTTGCTGCCAGCAAACAGAGGACCATTGCTGTCGCCGCTGAGTGATATTGGCTAATTATATGTGGACCGGCCGGGCCTGCTTCTTGCCCCGGCTGGGAGAGGAAACGCGCGGCAACCTCGGCGCTATGCCAGCAGAGACCAATTGACGTGGGCGGATCGCCTGCCTATACCTAATCACGGTCTGCAGTTCACCGAGGCATCGCCGTCCCGCATGGGAAGCTAAACCTGCATATTTATGGTTTGACAGCACTTATCCCGTGCCTTGTCGGAAGCCGGCGATCAGCGACACCTTTTCGGAATGGCACTTGAGGGTAAGTCATGCCACGTTCGATCCTTTCCATTGATATCGCCGATCTCTCGACCTTTGCCAAATCCGTGCGCGCGCAGATCGGCAGGCTGGACCGCCAGCCGAGCCATGTGGAGATGCTCAATCTTCTGAGCCGGGCTGCCGGTTTTCGAAATTTCCAGCATCTGCGCGCTGACCGCATCTCTTCCGCCGAAAGCACAACCGCTCAGCCTGAGCTGCTGCCAGCCGTCAATGAGGGCAGGGTGCTGAAGACCGTTCGTGTCTTTGATGCCGCCGGCCGGCTGATGCAATGGCCGGCCCGCCGGTCGCATCAGGAACTGTGCCTCTGGTATCTCTGGGCAAAAATTCCCGCCGGGCAGAGTTTTTCCGAGCGAGAATTCAGCAGCTTTCTGGATAGCCTGCACCTGTTCGGGGATGCGGCAATGCTGAGGCGCGACATGGTTGGCCTGAGACTCATCCGCCGTAACCGTGACGGCAGCGACTATCGGCGTGTCGAACAGAAGCCGCCGCAGGAACTGCCGATGCTGTTACGCACGTTGGCTGGGCGCGACTAGGAAAATACCTCCCGGCGACAGGTCGCCGGGAGGGCACGGTCGTTAAAGAATCAGGCGGAACTTCGCGAAACCTTCCGCGCCGTCGCCGGCATCCTCGATCCTGGCGCCCTTGATGTCGGCTGCGTAATGGCGTCCCTTGGGCCCGGTCTCGAAGACGGCGGTGGTGTTTTCCACCGGTGCAAAGGACCAGTTGGCATCCGCGGACGGGTTGATGGTGCCCTGATCGATGATATAGCGCACGATCACGTCGCGGTTTGTATCGGGCGCGACGAAGATCACCTTGTCGCCGGCGATATCGGGGAATTTGCCGCCGCCGCTTGCACGGTAATTATTGGTGGCAACCACGAATTTCTGTTCGGGATCGATCGGCTTGCCATTGAACTGCAGATTGACGATGCGGTTGCTGTCCGGGTTGACCGCCTTGCCGTCCTTGTCAAATTTCGCCGGTTTGGAAATGTCGATCTGATAAGTCACGCCATCGATCACGTCGAAATTATAGGACGGGAAGTCTGGGTTGAGCAGTGGCGCATCCTTGGCACCGGCCTCAACCGTATTGAACATGCCGGCGGACATTTCCAGCCAGTTCTTCACCTGCGCCCCGTCGATCAGCACTGCCTGCACCGTGTTGGGATAAAGATAGAGATCGGCGACGTTCTTGATGGCGATGTCACCGGCGGGGACATCGGTGTAATAATCCGCGCCGCCACGACCGCCCGATTTGAACGGTGCCGCTGCCGAAAGCACGGGCAGATCCTTATACTGCCCTTCCTTCAGCATGTCCTTGATGTACCAGGTCTGGGCGTTGGAGACGATCTGCACGGACGGATCGTCTGCCACCAGCGCGAAATAGGAATAGAGCGGCGCGGATGTCTTGCCGACCGGGCGGCGCACATAGGCAAGGGCCGCTTCGTGATCCACCTTGGCTGCGGCGAGAACCTCCGGCTTTTCGGTATAGTCAGCAACGACCTTGCGATTTTCATCGCGATGGTAGATCGGGCGGGCTTCTGAGGTGAAGTCGACGATCTTCCAGCTCTTGCCATCCTTTTCAAGCAGCAGGTCGATAAGGCCCATATGGGAGCCCCAGAAGCCGGCCATGACCGCCGGCTTGCCCATCAGCGTACCCTTGACCGCATCAGCACCCTCGATGCCGTCCCAGGTCTTCGGACCGGGGAAAACAAGGTGCTGGTGGCCGGTGAAGATCGCATCAATGCCTTCAACGGCTGCGAGATACAGCGATGCGTTTTCCATGCGCTCGGTCTGGCCCTTGCCGTCGATGCCGGAATGGGAAAGGGCGATGATGATATCCGCGCCTTCCTCCTTCATGACAGGCACCCAGGCTTTCGCCGCCTCGACGATGTCACGCGTCTGCGCCTTGCCCTCGAGATTCTTGGAATCCCACATCATGATCTGAGGCGGCACGAAACCGATGATGCCGACCTTGACCGGGCTGGTGACGCCGCCGCCATCGCGGATCTGTTTTTCCAGAATGACATAGGGCTTGAAGAACAGCTCGTCGTTCTTCGGATCGGAAGCCAGCTGCCCCTTGGTGAGGTTGGCGCACACATAGGGGAAACCGGCGCCCGCCAGCGTGTTCGACATATAGTCGAGACCGTAGTTGAATTCGTGGTTGCCAAGCGTGCCGCAATCGTAGCCCAACACGTTCATGGCGTTGATGACAGGGTGCTTGTCGCCGGCCTTCATGCCGCGCTCATAGGCGATGTAGTCGCCGAGCGGGTTGCCCTGCAGGAAGTCGCCGTTATCCACCAGCATCGAGTTCCCGGCTTCGGCGCGGATGGTGTCTATGATCGAGGCAGTGCGCGCCAGACCCATCGTGTCGTTCGGCTTGTCGGCGTAATAATCATAGGGAAAGACGTGAACATGGATATCGGTCGTTTCCATGATGCGCAGATGCGCCTGGTTGGCCGCCGCACGCGCAGCAAAAGGGTGCAACATCACCAGCGCCGAAGTGGCTGCAATGCCACCCAGAAGCGAGCGCCGGGTAATGGGGTGGAGGGCGAGAAGCGACGACATGGGAACTCCTTCGGATGAAGCTTGCTCTGTCTTTAAAGACGACAGGGTAGAAGCAATCGCAGAGGAGTCCATCACCAAAATGACAGGCCCATGACAGATGGGCCGGTTTTCAACCGTTTGATAAATTTTTTGTCAGTGACGTGCGGCGCAGGTTCCGCCGCACTGGAAAATGCGCGTCATTTGTTCCGCGCATTGTAATGCTCCGGATCAGCGGGCCAGTGTCGGTTTCACGTCTTCGTGGAAGAAACGGAAATAGGAAGAGAGCTGTGCCAGCGTGTTGGTGGAAAGCTTGAGCTGCAGACCAAGACGGTTCATGTGTTGCCACTGCACGACGCCCTCGATGAAGCCCAGATCCTCACTCTGCACCTTGACCCGGCTACCCTTGGCGGCAGCGAAAGGCCCGTCCAGCTCGAGCGCCATTCCGGTTGCCGACAGATCGACGACACGTCCTCTGGTCGACTGGCTGAAATAATGCACAGTCGCAAAGATCCTTGTCTTGCTGCGAGGCGCGGTCCGGGTCGCCATATTGAGGTTGTTTGTCATTTTGCTACTCAAATCAATTGTTTCCGATGCATGCAGATTAACCTGTAAAAGTTTGAAACCCGTTTAGCCGTTCGGTTAAAATTCTAGACAATGCTGTGATTATGCTTTGGCGATACGGCATTGGTAACAGTTGTTTCGTGCGGAACGGACGTGGACATAGGCGACGTCTTCGCGCCCCAGAAGTGCCCGCGCCCGCGAGGCGATCTCGCCGGTGGCCGTTACCGCACCCGTGCCATAGACAATACGGTCATCGTCGCCATATCCGCGCACGATATAATCGGGGCTGTCCAGCATCGGCGGAAGGATATCTGTCAGTGGATAACGATCGCAGGCTTCGGCATGCAGGAAGACCGGCCCAGTCTCGGCGTAGGGCTGCAGCGAGGGAAACGGCCGGTAGGCGAGTACGAGCATGGCTTCACCCGCGCCGATCTGGTCGAGGCAGTGGCGACACGGCATGCCGCCGGGAGAAACGGCTGTTTCCGGTCGATTGCCATAGGCATCGGCGGCGCCCGCGCGGAAATCCTCGGCGTCCTTAGCCGGCATTGCGGTGAAAACGATATTGGTCATGGCGGCCTCTTCTGGCTGGGATCGGCGTTGCTTCTTTGCAGCTATGGTCCCGAAACGCGCTGCTATCCACCCGATTCTTGACAGCTGATGCAACCAGCCCATTGCGTGACTCGTTAGGTTCGGGAATCAGTGACGCTCCTCGTTCCCGGAAGGTCTGATTTTATGTTCCGTCGTTTTCTGGCCGCCGTTCCGCTGGCTTTCGTATCGTTGACGGCTCCGATTGATGCCGAGGCGCAGGTCGCCTCCGGTCTCGACGGCCTGTCCGACGATCAGCTCCAGCAGGCGGTCAATTTCGTCATCGGCAACGCGATTTTTTCGCTCTACCATGAGGGCGCGCGCATGCTGATCTCGGATTTCGGCACGGCGGACACGGGAAGTGTACAGGCCCCGGCCGACCAACTGGCAGGAACGCTGATCCTGCAGGCCAATGAAGAATGGCTTGACACCGCGCTCGTGAACGCCACCGACAGCTGGTATCTCGCACGTGAGGCGGAGACGCTTCCTGAGCACGAAGCCCCTGTCTTCTCCGCGTTGGTGCCCGACAGGAGCCGCGACCGCAACATGGCCTGCCTGATGGTGGGCCGCGACAAGGACGGTTATGGCGATCTCGCCGCCATGATGGGGCTTCCCAATGCCGAATTTGACAAATGCGCCGCGGCCTATCCGGCGGTCGCTTCGGCCTGGGATAATTTTCTCGCGCCCCACCGCAGTCAGACGCCTTCCAGGTTCTCCGTCAGCTACGTGCCGCCGCGCGATCCGGAACTTGAACCCTATGCCATCATGATCAAGGAATCGAAGGTCCTCGATCTCATCAGCCGCAGCTTTGGCGGTTATGGCCTGAAAGGGGACGTGAAGCTGACGGCCAAGTCCTGCGGTCGCCCGGATGTCTACTGGTCGGCGGAAAAGCGCGAGATCACCTATTGTTATGAACTCGGCAAGTTCCAGGCGGAACTCATTGCCGATCATCTATTGAACACGGTCACCGAAGACAAGGGCGCAGCCGGCGGGCAGATCCCGACTGCCGCGGTTAATCTGGAACGGGAAATCTGAGGCCAGGGTTGCAGTCGCGGATAGCCTGGCCTCCTCATGACGGAGGAGAGTGCCGTGCCGAAGGTTGTCGTTCGCAATTTCGCCATCTCGCTTGACGGATATGGGGCAGGACCAGATCAAAGTCTGCAGAACCCGCTGGGTGTGAAGGGTGAAGAATTGCACCAATGGGCCTTCAAGACCCGCACCTTTCACCGCATGTTCGGTAAAGACGGCGGCTCGACCGGCACCGACGAGGATTTTTCCGAAAAGAGCTTTGAAAATATCGGAGCATGGATTTTAGGCCGCAACATGTTCGGGCCGGTGCGCGGCGCGTGGCCGGATGAAAACTGGAAAGGCTGGTGGGGCGACGAGCCGCCTTATCATGTTCCAGTCTTCGTCCTGACGCATCACGCGCGACCGTCCTTCACGATGCAGGGCGGTACTGTCTTCCATTTCGTGACCGACGGCATCGAGGCGGCGCTCGACATGGCGCTGGCGGCGGCAAATGGCAGGGATGTCCGCATCGGCGGCGGGGTTTCCACTATCCGGCAATATATGACGGCGCGCCTGATAGATGAGCTGCATCTGGCGCTGGCGCCGGTTTTTCTCGGGCGCGGCGAACAATTATTCGAAGGCATGGATTTGCCCGCCCTCGGTTACCGCTGCACGGGAGCGGTGGCGGGCGAGGGCGCGACACATCTGATTATCGACAAAGCGTGAGCGCCGCGTCCCTTTTCCCTCCCGTGAACAACACGGGATGATAAGGCGCGTAAACCGCTACCCCTCAATTGCGTAGCGATATCTCCAGGAGCTCCGTATCGGCCAACGGCTCCACCCAGGCCTCATAGGTGCCCACGGGCGAAAAGCCCATCATCTGGTAGAGCTGCAAGGCGCGCGGATGGTCGAGCGTGTTGGTCGTCACCGTCACCCGCTGCGGATTGTCCTGCCAGGCGGCGTAAAGCGCCTGCAACAGGAACCACTTGCCGACACCAGCGCCGATCGCTTCTTCGAGCAGCCCGAAATAAGAAAGCTCTGTCACCTCGTCGCTTGTCTTGTTCAGCTCGAAGAAACCGGCGGGCGCACCGTTCATATAAAGAACCGTAACGCTGTTTTTCGGATCGCGTAGGATGGCGGAAAGTTCAGCATCGCTCATGCGCATGCGTTTTTGCCAATGCCATCGCTTTCCAACCCGCCAGTACAGATAGCGGTAAAAATGCAGGGGAATATTGTTGACCCGCATCAGCGCCGTCTGGATGTTGACGGGGATCGGCAGGCTGACCTTCGGCGGTGCCGTCATTTCGAGCTGCGTCACGTGCGCCTTCAATGGGCCGTGCGACAGCGTGGGGATCGCATCCGCCGGACCGGTAACCACCGGCGTGTCCTGTAATCCGCCCCATTCCGACCATGAGCCGTCATAGAGAGAATTGTCCTGATGACCGAGCGATTCCAGCGCCAGGGTAATGACGGCTGCCGTTACACCCGAACCGCAGCTCGTTACGACGGGCTTCGTAAGATCGATGCCGGCATCGGTCACCATTTTGCGGATTGCCGTAAGGTCCTTGAAGTGGCCGTTTTCGGAAAAGGCTGTCGCCGGCAGGCTGCGTGCACCGGGCATATGGCCCGAACGCATGCCCGCACGCGGCTCGGCTTCCTCGCCGGTAAAGCGGCCAGCACCGCGAGCATCTGCAATCTGCTTTTCGCCGCTGTCGACAATACCGCGCATGGTGCCAAGCGAGGTCACACGTTTTTCGTTGAAATCGGGTGTGAAGGTTGTGGGCTCAATTTCCGGCGCGCCGGTTTCCAGCGGCCGGCCTTCGCGCTTCCAGCCGTCCAGTCCGCCATCCAGCACATAGGCCTTGCGCACGCCCATTACCCGCAGCATCCACCAGACGCGGGGTGCGGAAAAGAAGCCCGGACCATCATAGACCACGATCGTATCGGTCTCGCTGAGGCCGAGCGCGCCGGCCTGTTCCGCGAAAAATTCAGGCGAGGGCAGGGAGTGCGGCAGGCCGGTCGTGTGATCGGCGATTTTATCCTGGTCGAAGAACACGGCGCCAGGAAGGTGACCTGCCGCATATTCTTCTGCGCCGTTGCGCTTATGCGCCGGCAGATACCAGGAGGCATCGACGATGCGAAACCCGGGCGTGCCGAGCTGTTTCTCAACCCAGTCCGCCGAAACGACGAAACGGCTCTTATCCGTGCTCACGATGTCTCTCCCGATCTCAGGCAACAGCTTCAGGCGCGCCGAAACGAATGCGGAACCGCCTGTTCTCCTTGCCCTTCTTTTCTATCTTGGCAATGTGAATATCGCCCACTTCCTGCGTTTCGGATACATGGGTGCCGCCGCAGGGCTGGCTGTCTATGCTGGAATTTTCACCGATGCAGACGAGGCTGACCCGACCGAGGCCCATTGGCGGACGCACATTCTTGGATTTGACAATGCCGGGATTGGCCTGAAGCTCCTCGTCCGTGATCCATTGCAGGAAAACGGGATGATTGGCTCTCACCAGTTCCATCAGCCTGGCGGTTACGTCGTCTTTGTCAATGGTCTCCGACATGTCGAAATCGACACGCGACTCGTCCTCACCAACGGCTGCTCCCGTGATCGGCCATTGGCAGACGACGGAGAGCAGATGGCAGGCCGTGTGCATGCGCATCAACTTGTAACGACGCGGCCAGTCCACATGCAGCGTCAGCTTTTCCCCGACTTCAGGAGACGGCTGATCCTCAAGCGGGACATGGATGATGACGCTCTTGTCGGCGCCATGCTTTGTAATGCCGAGCGCGATGCGCGAACCATCAGCGCGCTCGAGAAAGCCGGTATCGCCAGGCTGGCCGCCCGAGGTGGCATAAAAACAGGTCTGGTCGAACTCTATGCCGCCGTCCTCATGCACCGCCGTGACGATCGCTTCTGCGGTGGAAAGATAAAAATCGTCACGGAACAGGGCATTCACAGGCATTTCGGCATGTCCTCAAACGGTTTCGTACGGAACCGAAATATCGGTTTTCGTCGCCAGCCACTGCGGAACGGGAAGGCCCTTGGACCGCAGGAACTCTGGATTGAAGAGCTTCGACTGATAACGATTGCCGTAGTCGCAAAGTATCGTCACGATTGTATGCCCCGGACCAAGCTCACGGGCAAGCCGGATCGCGCCAGCGATATTGATGCCGGTGGAGCCGCCGAGGCACAGGCCTTCCTTCGTTACCAGATCGAAAAGGATGGGCAACGCTTCCGCATCCGGAATGCGATAGGAGAAATCCGGTGTGAAACCCTCGAGATTGGCGGTGATGCGCCCTTGCCCGATGCCTTCCGTGATGGAGGTGCCTTCCGATTTCAGGACGCCATTCTTATAGAATTCGTAGAGGGCCGCTCCCTCGGGATCGGCAAGGCCGATCTTGATGTCGGGATTGAAATCGCGAAGGCCGTCCGCCACACCCGCCAGCGTTCCGCCGGAGCCGACCGCGCAGATGAAACCGTCGACCTTGCCATCCGTCTGGTCCCATATTTCGGGAGCAGTGGTCTCGATATGAGCCTGTCTGTTGGCGATATTGTCGAACTGGTTAGCCCAGATCGCGCCGTTTTCATCCGTCGCCGCAAGCTGTCTCGCTAGCCGGCCGGATACTTTCACGTAATTGTTCGGGTTGGAGTATGGAGCTGCCGGGACTTCGACCAGCTTTGCGCCGAGAAGCTTCAGCGCGTCCTTCTTTTCCTGGCTCTGCGTTTCGGGAATGACGATGACCGTCCTGTAACCGAGCGCATTGGCGACCAGCGAAAGGCCGATGCCGGTATTGCCCGCCGTGCCTTCCACGATGGTGCCGCCCCGGCGCAATTGTCCGCGCCTTTCGGCGTCGCGGATGATGTAGAGCGCGGCGCGATCCTTTACGGACTGGCCAGGATTGAGGAATTCCGCCTTGCCGAGGATTTCGCACCCCGTCGCTTCAGAAGCAGCTTTCAGACGGATGAGCGGCGTATTGCCGATGGCACTGAGCGCAGAGGGGTGAATGGTCATGATTGAGCCTTCTTGTCTGAGCGGAAATTAGGTGCCGTTATGTCCCGGTACAACCGCTTCAAGGCAAGAAATTATCTTCCCGGCTTCGGCTTCGCCACGCAAAATTTTGCCGATACCCAGTTTTATGTCTTCTTCTTCACTCTGGCATAGGCAGCAAGTGCTCTCTCCCGCGCCCTGCCATGGTCGACAATGGGGTTCGGGTAGGTTTCCCCGAGCGTGATGCCCGCTTTGGTAAGCACCTCTTTCGGGGCCTCGAAGGGCTTGTGAATATATTTGCGCTCTAGCCTTGCAAGCTCCGGTACGAAACGGCGGACATAATCGCCGTCCCCATCGAATTTTTCGCCTTGCAGGATAGGGTTGAAGATGCGGAAAAATGGCGAGGCATCCGCTCCCGAACCCGCCACCCACTGCCAGTTGGCGGCATTGGAGGCCGGATCGGCGTCCACGAGCGTATCGCGGAACCATTTCTCACCCTTGCGCCAATCGATCAGCAGATGCTTGATGAGGAAGGACGCCACGATCATGCGGACGCGGTTATGCATCGTGCCGTGGCGCCATAGTTGCCGCATCCCGGCATCCACGATCGGATAGCCGGTCATGCCGCGCGTCCAGGCCGTGAAGGATTTGTCATCGTCCCGCCAGTTGAAGGCGTCGAAACTGTCGTTCCAGTTCTTTTCGTCCAGCTCGGGAAAATGAAACAGGAGGTGATAGCAGAATTCCCGCCAGACGATTTCCTTGCGAAAACGGCTGATATCGTTTGAGGCGATGTGGCGGGAAAGTCCCTTCGTGGCATGCCAGACGGTGGCGGGTGAGATTTCTCCTAATGCGAGGTGCGGTGAAAGCCGGGAAGTCGCGTCCTTCGCCGGCAGGTCGCGGCCCTCTTCATAACCTTTCAGTGCGCCGTCAATGAAATCGGAGAGCTTCTCCCGGGCCCCGTCTTCGCCAGGCGTCCAGATATCGCTAAACTCCCTTGCCCAGTCAGGCCCTTTGGGCAGCAGCTGCCATTCGTCGAGCGTTTCCGATCTTGGCCAATTCCTGGGCGCGTTGAGTCTGTCTGGCGCATCCGCAGGCGCGTGGGGCTCTTCGCCGCCCTCCAGAGCGCGCCAGAACGGTGTATAGACCCGGTAGGGACCACCGGATTTCGTCTGCAGCTTCGATGGCTCATGCAGCAGATGTCCGGAAAAGCTTCGTACCGTCAGGCCTTCATCCCGGAGCACGCGTTTTAGGGCCTTGTCGGTCGAAATACCTTCAGGATCATAGCGGCGGTTCCAGAATACGGTGTCTGCGCCGGTTTCCGCGACCAGCCTGCGCAAAACCTCCTCGGCGTCGCCGCTGGCAAGCACGAGGCGGCTGCCTGTTTTCTTGAGCGCGGCATGAAGCGCAGTGAGCGAGTGGTGAAGCCACCATTCCTGCGCACGCCCCAGCGCGCCGCAACATTTTTCCCTGATATAGACGGGGATGACGGGACCTTTATGGTCGGCCGCCGCAAGCAAAGCGAGGTTGTCCAAAAGGCGGAGGTCCTTGCGGAACCACACGATGACGGGAGAGGCTTTTGTCTGCATGGGAGGGCCCGGTTCACTTCCGTTTGAACGAGTGTTGAAACGCTTTGTTCCGCAAATCGGCTAGAATGGAAAGATGGGACACATGGTTTCTCGAGGGTTATTTTTTCGCTCTTGAAACCGCAGGTGAAGGGAACCAACTGGAGGAGCCAGCGTTTGTCGCGGGTTAATAGAGCATGGAAGTGCAATCAATGTTGCTGAATGACGTTAAGTGGGAAAAGCCCGTTACCATCTCCCTTGAAAACGGTGCCCCTCGAATTTTCACAGGCGTTTACGAAGCCTTCGATTTTCTCCAGCATGAGTGGCCCGAGCGGGGAGACAAGGCGCACGAACAGGCGCTTCGCCTGTGCCGCGCCTCGCTCATGGGCGATGTGGCGGGAGAGATAGCCCGCACGGCCTTCGTCGCCGCCAGCCGGCAGGCGCGCTGCCTCGTTGAGGAGCCGGAAAAAATCGCATCCTGAGCCGATTTTGGAACTGACGTGTGAAAGGCCACCCGCCCAAAACGGGTGGCTTTTTTGTTGTGCGGCAGGAAACGGGTTGTTTCGAATGCGGGATATGGCATCGTGCAGGCGAAAAGGCGAATGAGTGACGGTGATGGGCAGCCACTACGGCTATATTGTTTTTCCAACGGCGCTTGGCCATTGCGGCCTCGCATGGGCGGGGCGAGGTATCGTGCGTCTGCAATTGCCGGGAGCGGACGCCGGCGAAACGGAAAAGCTCCTTCAGAAGCGCCTGCCGTCCGCCTCCATCGCCGTTCCCGAGACGCGGACACGTGAGGTGATTGCGATGATCACCCGTTATTTCGGCGGTGAGGCAATCGATTTTAAGGCCGTGGACCTTGATCTCGCCGGGCAGGAACGATTTTTTCTCGACGTCTATGCCGTCGCGCGACAGATCGGTTGGGGCAACACGACGACGTATGGCGGCATCGTGAAGACACTCGGTCTTGGCATGGAGAGAGCACGTGACGTCGGCCAGGCAATGGCGAAAAATCCGGTGCCGCTGATCATTCCGTGTCACCGGGTCCTTGCCGCAGGTGGCAGGCTTGGCGGCTTCTCCGCACCGGGCGGAACCACTACCAAATTGCGGATGCTGGACCTTGAAAATGCCGGCCGTAGCCGTGCGGATGATGCGCAGGGCAGCCTGTTCTGAAGCAATGACAGATCAGCCCGCATGAATAGGCGTCTGATTTCTGCCCATTTCTCGTCAAATTGTCGCTAAATTGTCACAATACACGAACGCCCGCTAACATAAGGGCGAGACGTTTGAGAGTATCCGCGTTAATTCTATCCGTTGCCTTGTCTTTTACAGTCGTGGCACCGGCCTCGGCTGGCATGCTGAACCAGGCTGAGAAATACACCGGGCTGCATGAGTCCAAGAACAACAAGAGCCTCAAGAACATTCTTGGGGCAAATCCGAGAAGTACGCCGTGGTGCGGCCTTTTCCTGCATGCCGTAGCCAGCAAGGCCGGCCGGCAATCACCCAAATCCTACGGATTTGCGAAATCCTGGAGTTCCTTCGGTTATGCCGTCCCGGTCGGCCAGGCAAAGCCCGGTGATGTCGTCGTCATCCGCAACGGCCGGGGATATCATGCTGGTATTCTAAAGAGCATGAGCGGCAAGACCGCACAAATCCTGGGCGGCAACCAATCGGGCAGGGTGCAGGTCTCGAATTTTAACCGCAAGGCCATCGTTTCGGTTCGGCGATAAATTCCCTGCATTTCCTTGATAAAGGCGGGCCTCGACCCGCCTTTTCCTTTTAAGGCTGTTCTCTCGTGCCTGGCGCCGCCTCGCGCTGGTCGTCGTCCTCCAGATCGGTGGCGACAATGAAAGCATCCTCGTGCTGCCTTGCAGCCTGCCGGCGTGCACGCAGGTTCATGCTCTCGTCCGGATAAATCTCGCCTTCCTTGTCTTTCAACTCGCTGTCTGTCTCGAAACGCGCAACGTTGTCGTCTTCAATATCAAGCGGTTCGGTTTTCGGCTTCTGCGGGGTGTTCATGAAGCGATCTCCTGCTGGTTTCTGCGGGCCAAACGCTCGGCAGCCGATGCCGGTTCCCTTTCTCGCCAAAATGCTCATTCGTCGCAGGTCGATGCGGAACTAACTCTGGCATTTTTTGTTTTTTCAATGGCACAATTGAAGCTGGTGCAACGCAAAGAGGGAGGTCCGTTATGAGCCACGACCGCGAAGCCGCAATCCGTGAAAAAGCGCGCGCAATATGGGAGAGGGAAGGAAGACCCGACGGGCATCATGAAAGACACTGGATCGAGGCGGAACGGGAAATCTCCGCGGAGGCGGAACCGGCAAAACGCAAAAGCGGAAATGGCGTGAAGAAGTCCACTTCCGCCACCGCGTCAGGGGAGAAGGGGCCTGCAAAAAAGTCGCCCACGAAAAAAGCCAATTCGGCAAAGGTGAAATCTCCTGCGGTAAAATCGCTGGAGAAAGAGCAGAAATCCACGGACAAGAACAAGGAAGACGATTTGACCGAAAGCCTTGAGGAGAGTTTTCCGGCCAGCGATCCACCGGCATTGACCAACGCCACGAAGGCAACAAAACGGGCGGTCAAGAAAAGCTGATGGCCTGACGGCCGCAGAGAAGGAAGTCACGAAAACTTCTAGGTCACGTCGGGCGAATTGCAGCTGCACTTCGCTCGGCTGACACGCTTTTGAGAAAAATGGCTCCCCGGGCCGGTGTAGGATCTAACTCTTTCGCAACGGCGTCTGGTATGAAAATCAGATAGTTAGTATGCGGTGGCAGAATATTGCGGGCGTCGTGTAGTCAATTTTGTATCTAAATTGTAGCCCGATTGGCTCCTATTAAATTGCGGATGCGGTCGCTTTGGGAGCCTCTCTTTTTTGCTTCTATCGCCGCTAGGTACTCGCGCTCGACACGGTCGAGTAACGGTTGCGCAATCGGCCCCTTCACGTCGACGACCTTGGCGGCGAACACGAGCATTTCCTCAAGTCTCTCAATGGTGACACCCTGGTAGGTAAAGACGGTCATCGGCCGTCCTTCCATGCGTAATAATCCCGGCGCAGTCGCTTCCAGCGCGCTGCGGCCTGTTGGTCTGTTTTCAATTCGGCCCGAGACCGGATGTTGAGGATATGCCGCACGCGAGTGTTGACCCGCTCGTCGTCGGCCGCGTCTGCGAGATCGTGGCACTGCATGAGATAGCGGCGGAAGTCCTGCTTCCCGCAAAGCATCGCGCACTCTGCCGGGAAGTCCTTTTCCTTGGGCTGTGGCGGCGTTTGCGCCGGTTGCTGTTGGCTCTCCAGCCTGCGGATCTTCGCGAAGGCTTCATCAATCACCATCATCAGCGCGCGGAAATACGTCAGTGATTTCTCGACGAGCTGGCCGTCGTGGTATGGACAATCCGGGCGGATGATGACGATCGGAAAGATTTCGCCGGTCATGTCATCGCGCTGGCAGATTTCGGCCTGGCTGGTCGCGGGATTGTAAGTCCGCTCCCAGTCGTCAGAGACGAGTGGCAACAGCTCCCTGGCTTCTCGGTATGTGCGCTTGGCTTCGTCGAGGTCCATTTCAGAATAGACCTCGCTGCTCATTCTCCGCAGCCTCCTCGGCCATCATTGCTCTGCCGGTGCGGATTTCCTCGATTTGGATAATCATCGATCGTGCTCGCTCGACGATATCGGGTCGATTATTCGCCTCTCCCCAGACGATTTTAAGATTACTCGTGTGGATTACCGGGCCAAACTCATCGGTCAGGATGGCGCCCGCTGCGATTGCGAGCGCCTTTTTTGAGAGCGAAATATCGAAATGCACCCAAGAGGCATCGCGGTGTTTACCGAAGGACAGAGTTTTGTGGCCCTGTATCCATTTCCGCTGGACGCCAATCCTGTCCACCATTGCCAGAAGTTCGTCATCGGTGTCTGCCCAGAGGTGGCACATTACCATGTTTCCGAACTTGTGACGCACATCATCTACGTAGACGCTCATGCTGCGCCCTCCAATCCAAGTGGAATCTCGTATGAATGAAGACGATCTTTGCAGGCCGGGTTAACCCAAAGAACCTCTGTGCGAGTGCGGGCGCCGTCCGCCAGCGCTGTGCGTGTCACCCGCTTCCAGTCAGAAAGCGCCTTGTCGTAAAGCGATATCGCTGTCTACTGTCGCTAGCTGGTTCATGTCTAAACCCTCATCGGCATGAGGAGCCGGGTCATTTCCGAATCCTGATCTGCAAGGGCAATCGGGCCGCCATCGCCATTCAGTTGCATGGCGACAGAGCCTTGGCAGCGCTTCACCATGTCGGCCATATAGCGGCTGTTGACGCCGATCGGTGCGAGATCATCCGGCCAGTCGCAGGAGGTGGATACTTTAGCGGTGCCCAGCTCCTCGTTTTTCACCTCGACATGCAGCTTTCCCGAAACGCCGTGCAGCCGGATTGCTGAGCCGCGCCAGCCGCCAATAGCGGTAGCTTGCCGGATCGCCGGCAGCATCTCGTCGGTCCGGATCTCAAGTCGGTGGGCAAACTCTTTCGGTATCACCCGCTCGATATCGGGGAACGTGCCGTCGATAAGCTTGCTTCGCAGGACGAGTCCCGGCCCCTTGAATTCGAGAACGGTGTCGATGATCTTGTTGCCGTTGCTTACGGAGAAGATCTCTACGTCGGCGTTGGCGAGGTACTGGGAAATCACGCCCACGGTTTTGCGTGGGATGATGTAGCTGAAGGCGGTTTCGTCTTCGTTCGCTGCGTACCTGCAGAGTGCCAGGCGGTGACCATCCGTGGCGGCCATCCGTCTGCCGTTCGGCGTGGATGCCCAGTTGACGCCGTTCAGGTAATAGCGCGTCTCCTCTGTTGAGATGCAGCCGGACACTTTTTTCAGTGCAAGCGCGAAATGACCGTTGGTGAAGCGCTCGACCATTCCGGCCTTTTCGCCTGCGATCGTTGGGTAGTCCTCCGGCGCGTGCGCCTCCACCGTGTAAGAGGCAACGCCAACGCGGATCTCGGCGCTGTGTCGGACCGACGTGGCGCCTGTCTTTTCGTTCTTCGTCTCGACCTGAGCGGGCTCAATGTGAACCCATCCGGTTCCTGCGGCAGATGCAACGGCAGCAAGGAACCGAGCGGGAATGCACAGCGACCAGGCGCCAGCGCCCTCGATCTCGTCGACGTGGATGGTTGCATGCAGGTCCAGATCGGTTGCCTCGACGGACAAGCCTTTCTTGCCGTAGTTGAGGCGAATGTCGTTCAGTATCGGGATGGTGTTTCGCACCTCGATAATCGAGTTCGCCAGCTTAAGCGCCGATGCCAGTTCCTTGGCTTCAACGGAGACGTATTTTGATGCCGTCGTTTGGCTGATCATTCCCGTGGCCTTTCGTTTCAGACGTTAAGGGGTGAGTGCAGGCGGCGCGGGGCAATGCCGAACGCTGACTGTCGCAACTTCGATTTCTGGAAAAGCGTTGTGCTCGATGCCATCGAGCGTGCGGCCGGATCTTCTTTTGCCGACGCGGACAGCACCGCAACCATCCGGCCATTCGCGGTCGTCAAACCAGTGGGTGTCGGCCTTGGCGAACGCAGGCACTTTCACGCCCGGTTCGTCCGGCTTGAACACGGCCACGTCGCCGAGATCTTCAAAGAAGCCCGTCGCCCATTCGCCATTTTGCTTATGGTGAAAGGGTTTTCCTGCGGCGGCCGAAGCATCGCGGATCATGCGAAACCATTCTGGGTGCGTGGGCCGCGCCTTGTGCGTGCCTTGGTCGGTCTCGCCGCCGGTTATCAGCCAGTCAGGCAATGTGGTGCCTTCGAACCTGATTGCTCCCAGCAAAGGCTCGTAGGAGCCGAATGAGAAGATAGCGCCGGTCGCTTCCTTCGCGCGCTGCAGCTTCAGCCAGTCGCGGCTCCATTCGATCTGATTGCAGAACGTGCCGCCAATCGCGATGTTGCGCGGCATGGTTTTCCCGCTCGTCATCTTCTCGATGTTGCCGATGCGTTTCGTCAGCAGCAGCCAGACAAGAAAAGGCGTGTTGTCGATCAACTGGAAAAAGCGCTCCCGCCACTCCGCGGGCACGGCGTTGTCGAAGGGATCGCACAGCGACGGGAACACGAAAGGCGGGCGGGCAGCGTTAGCCTTTGCGGCCTTGCGGTTCCACGCGAGCGGCTTTTTCCAATAATCCTCGGACATGATACTGCGGGTGCCTTCACCGGACCCCGGCGCGCCCCACTGGGCGCGATGCATGCGGGTGTCCATCAGCTGTGCGGCATAGCAGCCATCGCATGCAGGGCTGACGCGTGCGCAGCCGGTCCACGGCGACCAGGTGTAATCCGTCCAGGAGATCGCCGTGGTGTCAGCCATGGGGACTCTCCAAGGCGGCCGCATAGATCGCAGGGCAGGGCAGGGTAATGCTGCTGCTGAAACGGCGCACAACGACCGTGTCAAAATTGAACCGCGCCTCGCGCCATGTCTTGCCATAGAGCGGAGCGACGACGCCCAGCTCGCGCAGCCGCGTCGTGACGCGCTTGATGCTGGCGCTGTAGTGGTCGGCGATCTGGGCGCGGCCCATGCCCATCTGCGCGCAGCGAGTGAGCATGACGGCGGACGGCAGCTTCGTGCCGCCAAGTTTGTTGTTCTGGCGCATGTCAGATCACTCCAGCCAGCATGCCCGCCACCATCGCGATGGTAAAGACAGAGCCGACGAGGGTCTGAAGGATGCGCGCTTCGCGCTCGATCGCGGATTTAGTCATGGTCTAGGCTCCCGTTGACCTGGAGCCATTGGCGAACGGCGCGCGAAAGATCGCGGTCGCGGTTGCTGGCTCCGGAGAGATTGAGAAGGGGAACGGCGGCACGCAGGACCGATTCCAGCGTGTCGCCCATCATCGTGGCGTCGTGTTCGGGCAGGGTTCTGCCGTTGGTCACGACCTTGAAGGCGTGCGCGATGTCGGACTGCGCGCCGATCAGGTGCGAGTTTGCTTCCGCGAGCTGGCGCTCGACGAACACGTCGCTTTCCGTCTTGCGCGGACCACCTGCTGAAAAGACGAGGCGTACGGGAGGCCTGCGAACGGGCAGGGTGAAGATCTCGGCGCTCATTGCCAGACGCCCTCCTGCTTGCGAAGGTTGATCTGCGGCGCACGGAATGCGCTGAGCGTGATGACGAACACGTCGATCTTGCAAAGCTCGACCATGTCATCGCGCATGGCGTCGGCGGCTTCGTCCAGTCGGATTCTGAGGAGAACGAGCCGGATCATATGCGCGTCGCCTGTTCAAGCTGGCGCTCAACCTCGACGACACGGACGCCGCACAGAGATGCAGCCATGAGGAGCGCCAGAAAGGCGGCGCCTGTCATGCTCACGATAGTGATGCGGGAATAGGGTGCTGGCTTGACCTTGTGAAAGGTACCGAGGTTCTTGCAGGCTAAGGGGTATGCGGGGGATATCTGGGTCACGTTGGCCTCCATCCGTTCTGGAACCGCCTCGCGTGAGGCGGAAACCGGAGCGGACGTGTCAGGCGGGCAATGGCGTCAGCCGCCGCCCGTTGTGCAGGTCCTTCCGCGCATGGAGGAGGGTGATGTAGGAGAGACGCAACGCATCGTTCGCTCTCATTCGACCTGCGACATAACGCTTGCGGATCTCCGATGCGGCTCTCAGTCGACTGAAGGCGGAAATGATGTGAGGTGCGCCAGCCGTCCAGCCGTCATCAATATACGATTGTCTAAATGCGGGTCCGCATGTTGCCTTTCGGCGCTGTGCTGGTGATGGCTTTGCCATGTCTGTCTCCATCCGTTCGGGAAACCGCCTCGGACGAGGCGGAAACCGGAACGGACGTGTCAGGCGGCTTCAAGAAGCGCGTCGTCGTTCGCCTTCATGCGCGCCTGTTCGTGCAAGCGGTCGATATCGGAGTTCAGGAAATAGAGGTTCAGCTGCTCGCGGGTGCAGCCTTCACCGAAGCGGCGCATCGCGGCGGCCATCGCTTCGATCTTTTCATTGTCATTCATCGCACTGACATTCATGCCGGTCTCCATCCGTTGAAGGGAGACCGGACGGCATCGAGGCGAGGGGAAAGGGTGCCGTCCGGTCTTTGTCCGGGCCATGTGGTTTGCTCGGATGGGGACGTTATAGTGGGATAAATCCCACTTTGCAAGATCAAAAAGTGGGATGCATCCTACCGGCGTTGAGTGATCCCACGAGCACCCGAAATTTCCTTTGTAAATTAGAGGTTTGCGAAACGGCGAAAAAAACGAATCACTTTCGACTCGACTCTCTGATTGAGTCATGTCTTTTTAACATGAACGAAATGAGAACAAACAGGAGAGGAATATGGCAACGCCGCCAGTCAGCCACCCAGACGCCATGCGGTTGGTCATCGAGCTGGATTCGCTCTACGTCGCCTGTGATGACTGCGGGCACTCGCGGTTGCTTGGATATCGAAACCTGAGGGAGGCGGCCGCCTTAGGGGTGCATAACTACATGCAGCTTTGCCGCAAGATCCGGTGTTCAGAATGTCCGAAGGTTCCTCCGACGCAGAGGAACCTCACGATCCGACCGAAGTGGATTGAATTGCCAGTCGCTCAGACTGTTGCGTGAAACACGATCTTGTGGACCGAGAACACAGACGAAGAGGGGAATGTCACCTCATTTGTTTCGCCTTCGTCTGGGTTGTGTTGCCAAAGTCGCGTGACCTTGCTCGACTGTGAGCGGAACTCCTTGATATAGCTTTCGCGCTGATTTTCTTCGTCAGTCGCTACTTGGACGATTACATCGTCGCCCGCACGGACAGGCTCGTTCGGATTGATCCAAACCGTCTCTCCGGCCTTAAAGCGAGGCTCCATCGATGTGCCGTAGACCCGCACAGCGTATGCACCCTCAACGCCTTCCAGCATCGGCGGAACGAATAGCCGGCCCACCTCAGACCCGTTCAGGATGAAGCGGCCATTTGGGCCGCCGATAGACTGCCCCAGAAGCGGAATGTAGCCGTCGCTCTCGAATTTCTGAAACCTTGGCGGAAAGCTTGCGTTCGGCTTTGTCGCGGTGGGCGCCGCGCCATCGTCTGGATGACTTAGTCGAACAACCTCTCCTCTCATCAGCGCGTCCGCATCCAGTTGAAGTGCTCGCGCCAGGTCGGGCATCTTCTTCAGCGTGACCGTGGATTTCTTGCCGTCGACTAAGTCCCGCAGGAAGGTCCGTTCCAGGCCGGCTTTCACCGCGGCCTCAACGGGTCCCAGGTCGAGTTCATTCAGTCGTTGGATCGCGATTTCTTGGAGCTTGCTCATGCCTGCATAATAGGAAATTTCCCCCTCCAAACGCGAATGGGATGTTTCCTATTGCAAAGTGGGATGCATCCCACTATAAGGGCGGCATGGAAACGCAACTCGCCGATCATCTGCTGACGCTTTCGAATGCCTTTTGTGAGGCCAAGGCTCTTGGCGAGTCCACGGTAGGCAGGCATTGCGCTGCCGACAGTCGCTTCTTCTCCCGAATCAGAGACGGGAAGACCTTCACCGCCAAAAAGTATGACGAGGTTGTTAGCTGGTTCAGCAGCAACTGGCCCGATGGATGCGATTGGCCGAACGCTGTTCCTCGCCCCCTGGAGGCCGCAGAATGACGGTGCTCCAGCTTTTCCGCTGCGTAGGGAAGCGGTCATCCCGCGTGGTTCATACCCACAATGTCGCAGGTTCGAATCCTGCCGCTGCAACCAATCCCGGCGCTTTCCTGGCAGAGCGCGCACGGGATACCGGACGGAAGAGGCTTTGCACGCCTGCGGACCCTTCCGTCCGGATCGCCTTTCCTGTTGCGCGAGAGTTCTTCCTTTCTTCTCCGCGCACCCGCCGTGACGCTTTTCCTCCGAGCTCCGGCGGCCCTTTTCTTTCATTGTCACCATTGTTGTCACTCCAGCTTGCGTCGCCGCTGATGTGGCGCGGCTGTGGTTGATCTGATGAGCAACGAATAGGCCGCGCCCGCGCGGGCTTCACCGAATCCTTTTCCGATTTTCTTTCCTTGACGCGTTTTCAGGGGTGTTTTCGTGCGCACTATTTCCGAAGAAGAAATCCGCAGCCTGAAGGGTGCAACCGAGGCAAGCTACAAGCTGGGCGGCGGTGTGACCGATTTCCCGCTGTTGACCCGCGTGAATGTCTCGACGCTGTCGAAGTATGCGAGCTTCAACGAGGAAAACAGCGAAGCTCTTATCCCGATCGATGTTGCAGTCGAGGCGGACCGCCGCGCGAAAAGTCCTGTCATTGTTGGCGCCATGGCGCGCAAGCTCGGCTTCAAGCTTGTCGTGGACGACGAGTTGCAGCCTGAGGCGCGGCCCATCAATGAAACCGACATGATGGACCTGATGTCGGAGTTCGCTGACGTCATCAAGGTTGTTCAGGAGGCCAAGCAGAGCGGCACGCTCGGCACTGCCGCCGTAACCAAGCGCATCACCAAGGAAGTTCACGAGCTTATCCGTGAACTGAAGGACCTGATGGTGAATGCACCGCAGAGGCCGGACCGATGAGCCTCTGCATGGCCGAAACAAGCCGTTCGAAGCTCGTCAAGGAGGCCCGCGCCGCGCGGGTTTTGGAGTTTTGGCGCGCCGGTCGATCCACCCATGAAATCGCAACGGAGCTTGGCCTCGACGAGATCGAGGTCTGCCGCATTGTCGAGGAGGCAGGACATTGAAAACCAGTGAAAGCGCTCTGACCCTGACGTCGATATCGGACGCCGCGCGCGCAATGCTGCGCGAAGTTCGTGCGGCCGGTGGCAAGTGTACGATCCGTGCCTCGTTTCAGGCTCGCGCGCTGGCGGCGGAACTGAAAAAGGCTGGATACGTCCAGATCGATCAGAGCGGTTCCGAGCTTCGGCTGACCGGAATGGGGCAGGCTTACCTCGATCGACTGATGAGGGCCCACTAATGTCCGATGATTTCGATCCGTACGCCATTCATCAGCCAAAGCGCGCAGGCGAACGCCCCGGAGACAAGCTGGAAAGCGAGCCGGTCGCAGCGTCGCACCTGCGTTCCTTCATCGAGCGCATGGAGCGCCTCGCTGAAGAGAAGGAAGTCATCAAGGATGACGAAAAAGCAGTGATGGCCGAAGCGAAAGCCATGGGCTTCGACAACAAGGCCATTCGCACCATTCTGCGCATTCGCAAGAAGGACCCGCAGAAGCTTGCCGAGGAGCTCTCGATTCTGGACGTCTATCTCGTGGCCCTCGGCATGGATGAGGGGCTGCGATGACGATTCAGGGAGAAAGAAAGCAGGCAATCCTCGCGGAAGCTTGCGCTAACGGCAAATTCGATGTTGCCAGCGAAGCGGATCGCAAATCGGCGACTATCCTGCATATGGCTGGTTATCTGGCGCGAGATCCGAAGGTCTCTGGGCGTTTCTATCCGACGACTTCGGGATATGACGAGGCTGGCGTGGCGCAAAAAGTTAGCGCCGGGGTGGAGCGGAAGATCTCGTCTATCATCGTGGGCAAACGACTGCGGACGCTCGACGAGGACAAGGTCGCGGCGCTTATGGTGTCGATACCGGAGCATGGTCTGCGCAATCCGGTTTCGGTCTACGGATTGGAGACCGACGAGACTGTCGAGTTATCCGCCGGAGAGCACAGACTTGAGGCAATGCGTCGCCTCGGCAAGCAAACCGTGCCTTGCGTCCATTACCAGGGTGACGCGCTTGATCGCGAGCTTTGGGAAATCGACGAGAACCTGATCCGTAGCGACCTGACGCCCGCCGACCGGGCACTGTTTGTCTTCCGTCGCAAGGAAATCTATCTCCTGAAGCATCCAGAGACGGCGCACGGCGGAGATCGATCAAGTCGCCAGATTGGCGACTTGAAAAACGACGAGGCAAAAAGGTTTACTGCCGCCACTGCGGAGGCAACTGGTCAATCGGAGCGCGCCATCCAGCGCGACGCGGAGCGTGGCGAGAAGGTCTGTGAGCGCGCGCTGCGCATGGTCTCTGGAACTCCGCTGAATACCGGCGCGACACTAGACCGACTGAAACGGCTCTCGCCAGAGGAGCAAATCGTCTGGATAGACGGCGCATTGCGCGAGCGTCGCCGGGTGCAGGATGAAGCAAAGCAGATCCGCACCGAAACAATGAAGATCAACCGGACTGTGCGCAACGAGCTCGTCAGCGCCATTGCGTCCAAGGGCCGCGTTTCGCCTGGTGAGTTGCCTCGCGCTGCGTTCCCTGTCGGCTACGTCGACGCTCCCTGGCAGCAGGAGGCGTGGTCTGACGAAACGGGGCAGGATAAGGGCTTGATGTATCCCTCGATGCCTCTGGAAGAAATCATGGCGCTTTGCGCCGGCGACAAGTCGCCATTCACGCCTGACGCCGTTCTTTTCTTCTGGGTGCCGATGAACCGGCTCGATGACGGTATTGCTGTGATGCGGGCGTGGGGCTTTGAGTTTGTCTCCGCGATCGTATGGGACAAAATCGATATTGGCATGGGCCGATGGGTTCGCGATCGTGCGGAAATTCTCCTGATCGGCAAGCGCGGCAAGATCTCGCTTGCGCCAGAGATGGGAACGCAGCCGCCCAGCCTGTACTCCGAAAAGAAGGGGCCGCATAGCCGAAAGCCGGTGTGGTTCGCTGAGCAGATCGATCGGCTTTACCCGACATTGCCCAAGCTCGAAATGTTCCAGCGCCGCGAAAGTCTCGCGGATGGCGACGTGCGCCTGAATGGAAAATGGGAGTTTTGGGGAAATCAGGCCGGTGCGCCGGAAGGCGGTGCGGCATGAACGCTTACCCGGGAAATATTTTTGACCTTCGGCATTCTGTCGCGGTGCCCGCACTGGGTCCGCATGGACCTTACATCATCGATAGTTTCGCTGGTGGCGGCGGCGCCTCGACTGGTATTGAGCAGGCTCTCGGCCGGTCTCCTGACTACGCCATCAACCACAATGCAGCGGCTTTGGCGCTGCATGAGGCAAACCATCCTGAGACCATCCACCTCTCGGAAAACGTCTACAAGATCGATCCACTCGATCACCTGCGCGGCAAGCATATCGGCCTCGCCTGGTTCTCTCCGGACTGCAAACATTTCAGCAAGGCGAAAGGCGGAAAACCGGTTGAGCGCAACATTCGCGACCTGTGCTGGATCATTCCCGGCTGGATCGAGCGCATCCAGCAGAGCGGCGGCAAGGTCGATGTCGTCATCATGGAGAATGTCGAGGAGTTTAAGGACTATGGCCCGCTGATCCAGACCGAGAAGGGTCTGCGGCCGGATCCGGAGCGCAAGGGGCAAACTTACCAGAAATGGTGCAAGAAACTGCGTCAGCTCGGCGCGAAAATGGAAAGCCGCGAGATCCGTGGGCGCGATTACGGTGCCACGACCATCCGCAAGCGGCTCTTTGTCATCATGCGTTTCGACGGCCAGCCGATTGTATGGCCGGAAAAAACGCATGGAGCGCCAGACGATGCTGACGTCATCGCCGGTCGCAAGCTTCCCTGGCCGATCATGGCCGATGAGATCGACTGGAGCCTGCCGTGCCCGTCTATCTTCGACTCGTCTGCCGAGATCTGGGAAAAATTCGGTGTTCGGTCGGTTCGGCCAATTGCCGATGCCTCGCAAGCACGCGTTGCCCGTGGGTTTGATCGTTTCGTCCTGAAGGCCAAGAGGCCGTTTCTCGTCCAGATCGGCTATGGAGAGCGAGATGGGCAGGCGCCACGATGCATGAGCCTCGACGAGCCGCTTGGCACAGTCGTCGCCGGCGGCGTCAAACATGCGCTGATTTCCCCATCCGTCCAGCGGTTCAACACTGGTGCAACCGGTGTTGCCATGGACGATCAGCTGCCGACGATCACGGCAAACAGCTACATCAAGCGTCCCGGCGGTGCGGCACCGCTCGGCTTGCTGGCGCCGGTTCTGACCTATGCTCAGCAGGGCGGCGCTTGCCGTCCCGTGGATGGGCAGTCGCATACCATCACCGCCAGCAAAAAAGATCAGAATTCCGTTCTCGTCGGCTACATGGCGCAGGCCAACAATGACAGCCGGCGCGTGGGCGGTGTCAATCCGGGGCGCTCACTGGATGAGGCGCTGTCGACGGTCACTCAGACGGGCAGCCATCAGCAGCTTGTGTCCGCCTTCATCGCGCGAGATTTCGGAACCTCGACAGGTCACAGCGTCACGGAGCCTTCCGCGACAATCATGCCGGAAGGGCAGGGCAAGAGCCGTCTCATCATGCCCTATCTGCAATCCTACTACGGGACCGGAGAGGGTGCCCGCGAGGATGACGCATGCCGCACGATCACGACGCGTGACCGCTTCGGACACATTGAGGCGACCGTGGATGTCCCGCCGTTCACTGAAGCTCAAGCGGCGCGGGCTCGGCAGGTTGCGGACTTCCTGCGGGCGCATGGCGTCTGGGATGAACGTGAATTTGTCACCATTGAAATCGATGACGTGCTGTTCGTTGTTGTCGATATTGGCATGCGTATGCTCTCGCCGCGCGAGCTGTTTAATGCTCAGGGATTCCCGCGCCACTATCAGATAGACGGGTACTTTGATCGGCCACAGGGCCACGCCCCGGTATGGGTGCAGTTCTCGAAAGAAGTGCAGGTTTCCTGCGTGGGTAACAGCGTTTGCCCGCCAGTCGCTCGGGCGCTTGTCGCTGCGAACTGCGGCCACCTTGCAGTCACGGCGGTGGCGGCATGATTGCGATTATCCCGAGAATTGAGCAACTGGAGGCGGCCAGAACGCACGAGGAGCGGGCGGCCTGGCTACTGACGTGCCCGCTCGACGTTCTGCTCTCATGTGAAATGACCATCCGCAACCGGCTGCTGAGCGCCCGGTTCCGCGAGGGCCTCGAATATCTCGAAATTGAACTGACGGATCTGCGGCGCGAGCGCGGCGCGGACGGTGACAAATCATTGCGAATGGAAGTTGGCGCAGCGCGTGGACGTATGGAACGCATCGCGCTGGGGCTTCCGGCTGCGCGCTATTAAGGGGAAGGGGCAGATGAACGAGCCAAGACTATCGATCATTCCCGGTTGGATCATCGCGGATCCACGGCTGAAGGGAAAAGACCTGCAAGTGCTGTGCATGCTTGGTCGCAACGCCAACACTCGCCACGGCTGGTGCCGTCGCAGTCAGGTCAAGCTTGCCCAGGCGCTCAATTGCTCTCGCTCGACGGTGCAATCAGCTATCGCGCGCCTGGTGGAAATCGGGGCTGTTGAGCGTCGCGAGGTCGTAAGCCAGAACGGGCGCGACAGCGCGCATTGGTATCGCGTGATCTACGATTCTGCCGTCGCAAGCTCTGCGTTTGATGCATGGGATGAGGAAGACGAAAAGGAATTTGATCCTACTTCCGAGTTCGCAAACGAGGCACCCCCTGCCGGTATATCGGCACCCCCTGCCTGCCCAGAGTCGGCACCCCCTGCCTGTTCTGGACCGGCACCTATTAACGCCTCTCCTTTAACGCCTCCTGATGAACGAAAAGAGAGAGAGACGCCTGCCGGCGCGGCTGGAAGGATTGAGGAAGAAAACCCGAAAGCCGTGGAAGCTGCGTTCAAACGGTTCTTCATCGGCTGGAAAACGGCGATCAGCGACAGCGAGCCGGAAGCTCGGAAGGAATGGCTGGCGCTTTCGCCTGATGAGCGTGGTCTGGCGCTGGAGCATTCGGAGGCGTATCAGGCTGCAGCGCTATCGATCGGTCGGAAACACCTTTGCTCTGCGGCAAAGTACCTGAAGGAACAACGCTGGACGAAGCTCTCCCAGCCCAAGCCGGTATCTCCGCAGGCCGAAAGCTCGGAAACCTTCACGGTGTTCTCGCGAGCTGGTCGCGCCATGCTCATGTCAAAGCTGCTCCAGCCCATTCGGGCGTTGTCGCTCACTCCGCTTGAGCAGAATATCGTTAATCAGAAGCCCGAAAAGCACGACCTCATCTGGCGCGATAAGAAGGAAAAACAGGGGTGGCCGGAGGCTGTGCAGCTCATAGAGCGCAGACGCTTCACGGTGGTGAACCGGATCATCGAGATCAGTAAGGATTTCGAGAAGGTCGCTGTTGGTGGCGAGGTTTGGGAAGCATGGAAACGCGCCTATGCGGAGCGGTGCTGGCCGTGGCCTGTTGCTCCTGAGCGCTTGGAGTTCGCTCAATTCCCTCCGTTGCCTGACGATGTAAACGACCTCGACGAGGCAGTGTTCGTCGCAATCGAAAACTTCAAACACAGACTGAACGAGGGACGGAACGATGATGCAGCATAAGTTTGATGATATCTCGCGCCACGTCTCTCTCAAGGGAATGCTTAAGCTTGATCGCATCGCTCAGGAGGCGGCGAGGGTCGCTCATGAACGCGAATCGGCGTCGAAAGAGAGGGCGCGAACCGTGTCTGATTCTGCTTGGGTAATAGCGCGCGTCGAGTATGGACGCGAAAAGGCTGTTGAGAACGCCATGATTGAAGCCGGTATAGAGGCGTGCGTCATCATGCGAATGGGACCTGAAAGGAAGCGCCACGGAAGGCGACTGCCTGCATCCAGACTGCCCGTCTTCAACGGAATTGTGTTCGTCTACTGCCTCCCAGACAACCACGCTTTGCGTGGCATCCTGTCGTTCGATGGCGTCAAAAGCATCGTGATGGGCGGAGAGAAGGCGGTCAAGGTCACTGTCGAAACGATCAATGAGTTCAAAGAATTGGCCGCAGATGGTGCATATGATTACGGGCGTCGATCCGACGCGATCAAGAAGGGCGACAAGGTCAGGATCACAAGTGGTCCGTTCGTCGGTTACGAGGTATCGGTTGATGCGTTTGGCGAGGGTGGGCACGGAGACGCAGTCGTAACCATCGTGATCTTCGGAAAACCATCCGTGTTTAACATGCCGCTTGCAATGCTTGAGAAAGTGTGAGTACAAATCTGCCCACGGTCGATGCGGTTCTTAGTGGCGATTACGTTTCACGCCCGCACCCAGTCCTGACAGTCTCACAAGCGAGACACCGATTCAGGGCCAGTGCTACAGCTATGCGACGATGAATGACAAGGCGGCCAGACGGTCGCCTTTTTGCATTGTGGGTATGGGCAGTCGATCGGCGACCATCGGGTACTGCCGACCAGCCGAGGCCCCTCCCTCCGGGTCGAACCTCCACCCCTCACGGGTCCTCCTCCGATCCCCTCCCCATGCGGGCCGGGACGACCCCGAAAGTTCGCTAGTTACGGCGCGCAAAAAACTGACCTGACTCACCTGACTCGAAAGCTGACGACCTGACTCAAATGGCAACAGACGCACAGCATAGCCTGCCGATGGATGGCGGCCTCTGGATTACCGTTGCTGAACTTGCCCGCCGGAAGGGGGTGAGTAAGCAGACGGCTGCCGAGAAGGTGAACCGATTGGAGACCGAGGGAAGGATTTCGACCCGCAAAGAGGGACGGTCACGGCTTGTCGAGTTGGCGGCTTATGATCGTGCCGTCGGTACGTTTGGGGATGCTGCTAAGGAGATCGGCGCGCAGACGAAGCGTGATGACGCTTCTGGTGAGAACTCCGCTTTGCGAGATGCCCAGACGGACAGGGCAAAGTACGAGGCTCGCCTGAAGGCGCTCGATTTCGCTGAACGCAGTGGTTTGGTTATTCCGCTTAAAGGCGAGCACGGCATCGAGGGCGCGTTGATTAAGATCTGCGACCAGGTGCTTCGAGATCTTGGCACGCCGATGCAATGGGTTGATGACCTGATGGAAGCAAGCCGGAAAGGTGAGCCGCACTTTCGCCGTGTGATGCGCGGGAAGGTCGCGGATCTCCGGAAGCTTGTTGCCGAGCACTTGCTGGCACTTTCGGGCGAAGCAGCCAAGGCCGAAGCGGACGGCATCAACATCAACATCCATTTCGACGGCGACGAGTAATGCAAATTTCTCTTAAGCGTTCTGCGCTCGCGGTTATCGCGGCGACGCTGGCTGCTGCGATCATGCCGCCCGAACGGCTGGATGCGGTCGAGTATGCGCGCACCATTGTTGTTCCGGATGGGCCTCGTGCGCTCGATACCTGGGATGACAGCCTGACACCGCACATCCGCGAACCATTGCTTATGACGATGGTAGAAAGCGGCCATAATGAAATCGCGGTTCGGAAATCTGCACAGACGGGTTTCACGACCCTGATGCTCTGCTCGGCAGCTTATTCGATTGCGCAAGATCCTTGCCGCATGATGATCGTCCAGCCGACGACCAACGCACTCGCGGAGTTCAACCGCGAGAAGCTCTCTGTCATGCTGCAGCAGACAGAGGGACTACGGAAGCTGGTTCGTGACCAAACCAGCAGGTCCGGTGAAGGCTCAACGGCGCTGGCAAAGCGCTTCCCGGGCGGATCACTGAAACTTGCTATCGCGAATTCTGCCGCTGATCTTCGTTCGTCCACGATCCGAAAGGCGTTCCTCGACGAGATCGACGAGTATCCCGATGACCTCGACGGGCAGGGCGATCCATTCGCTATGATCGAGGCCCGTCAGGAATCATTCCTCACCTCTGGCGACTGGCTGCGGACTTACGTATCCACTCCGACCGTGAAGGGGTCATCGAAGATCGATGACAAATTCATGGCCGGCGATCAGCGCTATTGGAACATGCCATGCCCTGGCTGCGGTTCGCATTTCAAATTCGTATTCGACCGGAAGTACTTCCGGTTTAATGACGAGTTTCCTTACGATCCGTACTACGCGACACCATGTTGCGGCACCATCATCCAGAGCCACGAAAAGGTGTCCCTGTATCGCAAGGGAAAGTGGATACCCGAGGCTTCGCGTCCCGGCGCATATCCGTCCTACCACTTCGATGCACTGACTTCTCCGTTCGTGCCGTGGGAGAAGATCGCCGAGCGCTTTATCGGCTGCAATGGCGATCCGCAAAAGCTCAAAGCTTTCTTCAACCTGACCCTCGGTCTCGCTTTCGACATGAAGGGCGACGCTCCCGACCACGTCAGACTGATGGAACGCCGGGCCAAGGATCTGAAGCGAGGCCGAATTCCTGCGGGTGGCATCGTCTTCGTTGGCACCGCCGACGTTCAGATGAAGGGCATCTGGTATCTATTTAAGGCCTACGGGCCGGATCGTCAGAGCTGGCGTGTGGACGCTGGCTATATCGAAGGTGATACGGATGATCCGCATGCAGGCGCGTTCCTCAAGCTTGAGGAGCTGCGCCAGAAACATTGGCCGGATGCTTTCGGAAGAACCCGCCAGGTTGATGTTTTTGGTATCGACTCCGGTTACCGCGCCCATGTCGTTTACACCTGGGCGCGCGGTAAGGCTGGTGTTTTCTGCCTCAAAGGCCTCGATGGATGGTCGCGTCCGCCTATGGGGCAGCCGACGCCGCAGGACATCAACTGGAACGGCAAGCGCATCCGCGATGGCGTGATGGTCTGGGGTGTTGGAACATGGTCACTAAAAGGGGCTTTCTATTCCAATCTCCGCAAGGAGGGCAGGGCCGCCGGGCATGACGTTGACCCACCCGGCTATTGTCATTTCGGCGACTGGATGGACGAGGAATATTTCAAGCAGATCACGTCCGAGTATCTTGGCGTCGAGAGCCGCAAAGGCAAAAGCAAAGGTAGAGGCAAGGGGCAAACCCAGCAGAAGTGGGTTCCTCGTATTGGATACGAAAACCATCTGCTCGACTGCGAGATCTATGGTGATGCGCTTGGGGACTATCTCGGTATTTCGCGCATGACGCCGGAAGAATGGCAGCGACTTGTCGCAATGCGGGGGGTCCCCGAAGAGGTCTTCCGGGCAGACATGTTCGCTCCGGCGCCACTCGCCGTTCAACAGGCAATTGTCGAGACGTCCTCAGGTGCTGCGAAGGCAACTGCGGAATTCGACGCGGACGAAACAGAGGGGGGTGACTGGCACCAGCCCGTATCATTCTGGGATTGACGCTCATGGCATTCACGCAGGCGGACCTCGACGCAATCAATAACGCGATCGCCACCGGCGCCAAAAAGGTTCGGTTCCAGACACATGAGGTGGAATATCCGAGCGTTAGCGAGATGCTGAAGGTACGGCAACTGATCAAGGATGAACTTGAGGGGGCTGGCGAACCGGATGGCGCGATGTTCGCTGAGTACCGAGGTGGATACTGATGAACGTCCTCGACAAGGTCATATCATTCTTCAATCCCGTGTCCGGCGTAAGCCGTGCCGCAGCGCGGCAGATGCTCACTTCATTTGAGAAGCGGGAATATTCTGCTGCCCAGTTTGGCCGCCGAAACAAAGGGTGGCGATCACGGGGGACTTCAGCAACGACCGAGGTTGCGGCAGCAATGTCCACATTGCGCGACAGGTCGCGTGACTTCGTTCGGAACGGTTGGGCGGGGCAGCGTATTCTGGATGTTCTGACGTCTCACGTCATTGGCACTGGTATTTTATCGATCCCGAATACCGGATCTGATCGGATCGACAATCGCTATCGGCTTCTTCGTGAGGAGTGGGAACAAAGCTCTGACGTGGAGCGAGTCCTGGACTATGGCGGTCAACAGGCATTGGTCCTGCGATCCATGGCGGAAGGCGGCGACAGCGTCTTGCGGTTGCTTCCAATCAAGCTGGAAGAGGCCGGAAAAACGGTCCCCCTGCGGCTTCTTGGGCTTGAGGGCGATCTGATAGATACGTCTCGCGACAGTGTCATGGTCGGTGAAAATAATGTCCGTCTCGGCGTCAAGCTTGGTGACTGGAATGCCCGAGAGGGTCTTTATCTCCATCCTTCCCATCCTGGCGACAGTGGTTTTTCATTCGGCAATAAGATGTCCAGTCTGGTTCCGTGGGATGATCTTTGTCACCTTTACCGTCCATTGAGGCTGGGGCAGCTGCGCGGCATTTCATGGTTCGCACCGATCCTTTTGAGCGCGAAGGAAATACAGGATCTGATGGAGGCGGCCATTGTCCAGCAGAGAACGCAGGCGAGCTTCGCGGGATTTCTGAAACGTCAGCCGGGATCCTCAAACCCGCTGGCGCCGAAAAAGGACGCAGATGGCTCGAAGGTTACGCGCATCGAGCCGGGACAGATTCAGGATATCGGAGACGCTGATATCGTTTTTGCCAACCCGTCGTCTCAGTCTGTGTTCGGCGAGGCCTATAAGGCTGGACTTTGGGCGATGGCAGCCGGTGCTGGCATCACCTACGATCAGCTGACGGGCGATCTCACACAAGCCAATTACTCCTCGCTGCGTGCAGGAAAGATCGAATTTCGGCGTCTCGTTGAGCAAATCCAGTGGCACATATTTGTACCCTCGGTTTGCCGGAAGGTTGATCGTCGGTTTGAAGAACTTGCGGTTATGTCGGGAAAACTACCGGCCCGCCGCGACGGGTATCGAGTTGATCACGTCATGCCTGCCATCGAACCGATCGACCCGAAGAAGGACCTTGAGGCCGATATTCTTGCTGTTCGAGCCGGGCGAATGTCGCCGCAATCGTTCATCTCTGCATGGGGCCACGACTGGCGGAAAGTTGTGAGCGATTTCGACGCCTTCTTCAAATTTGCAGACGCAAACAACGTGCTGCTCGACATCGACCCACGGAGGCCCGCTGCTGGGGCAAAAACAAGTGCCGCGCCACCTGCGGCGGAAGGAGCGCAAAATGAGTAACATTATCCGGTTGCCCCAGCTTCTCCGCGATGCGGAGGTTCGGGCGGCTTCATTCAATGAGGCTGATAATACAATTGATGTCGTCTGGACAACGGGCGCCCCAGTCCGGCGGGTCAGTTGGATCGATGGTGAATTTGATGAAGAGCTTGTCGTTTCACCGAACGCAATCCGGCTCGATCGGCTTAATGCCGGCGCTCCTTTCCTTGATACGCACGGAACTTGGAGTCTCGCTGACGTTATTGGATCGGTCGTAAAAGGTTCGGCCAGAATAGAGGGCGGCGTTGGTGTCGCAAAGGTTCGTCTCTCTACTGCGGCCGATGCTGTCGATCGGGTCGCGAAGATTAAGGAAGGCAGCGTTTCCAATATCTCGGTTGGCTATCGCATTCATGCGGTGGAGAAAACGGAACGGGAAGGACGCATTCCCGTGCATCGAGTCATTGATTGGGAGCCATGGGAGATTTCAGCTGTCCCCATTCCGGCGGATCCCGGAGCGCATGTGCGTAGCGGCAAAGATGACGCGCCGCTCTATGCCTGCCGCGTTGAGCCGGATCTCTCGACTGCAAACAACATTCGCCGCATCCGTATGCAAATGCAGATGCGACAACAGCAATTGGCAGGCTAGCGCAGGCTACCGCATGCCATGGCCGTAATTGCGGCCTCGCCCTTCCTCGCCTTTGGGCAAGGCATTCTTCAAGGAAAATATCGATGATGAAGAAAAACGTTCTGGCGGTAGCCTGCACGCTCGCTATCGCAATGGTTATTGTCGGGTTCGGTCTTTCGACCGATGCCTTCGCGGCCATGCCGCACGTGCCGTTGCATGTAACCGGGCTTGTGGTTGACGGCATCCGTGACCTCACCTCCTACATGGCTATCCCGCTGGTTGCGATGCGTGCCAATCTGGAGGACCTGCAAAAACGGGCGGCGGAAAAGCTGCTTGAGCTGAAAGATGACACCGCTCCCGATGCTGCACGCACCATTGAAGCCGATCACAAGAAGCTGCTCGAAGAAATCGAGAAGCTGAAAGGCGATATTCGTCAGGCCGAAGTCGACGAGGAAACCCAGCAGGGGGATCGCAACAATCCCCCCAGCAATACGGAAGGTGCTCGGGCAGCGGATATCCTGGATCTCGGCACTCGAGCAGGCATGCAGATTGACGCGATTCAGACTGCGCTGCGTAACGGCGTTTCGGTCGAGTCCTTCCGGTCTCAGGCTTTCGATTTCATGGCGCAGCAGGCATCGCGTTCGCCGTCCAGTTCGATCCACGTTGTCCGCGATGAAGCCGAGGCCCGCCGCTCCGGCATGGTGACTGCGATGGCGTTTCGCCTGGGCGGAATGGATCAGCCCACCGGTGATGAGGCGACGCGCGCGCGCAGCTTCATGGACAATCATGACGTTGTCGAATTCGCCGCGGCAGCCATCGGCCACCGTGGTGCGGCCCGTACCGTGCGCGAGCGGGAAGATATTCTCGTCCGCGCATTCCATAGCACGAGCGACTTTCCGGCGATCTTCTCCAGCGCCATCAATACCGTCCTCGAACGTCGTTACGCGCTGGCGCAGCCGACCTATCGTCGTATTTCGCGGCGGCGCGACTTCGTCGACTTCCGGCCGCATTACGCGGTTTCGGTCGGCGAGTTCCCGATGCTGGAGAAGCTCACGGAAGCAGGTGAGATCAAGTTCGGCACCTTCGGTGAGGGTAAAGAACAGATCGCCGTCGCGCCTTACGCGAAGGGTATCAGGGTCACCCGCCAGATGATGGTCAATGATCGGCTGAATGCTCTCGGTGAAGTCCTCGGCGGCTACGGCCGAACGGTCGCTCGTTTCGAGGAGCTGACGTTCTATACCATGATGTTGTCCGCAAATACGAAGCTCTCGGACGGCAAAACGGTATTCCATGCCGACCATGCGAACCTTGCCGGGACGGGTTCTGCGATCAGCGTCGCCAGCATCGGCGCCGGCAAGGCGGCGATGCGCAAACAGAAAGGCCTCGATGACGCCATTCTGAACCTACAGCCCTCCATCCTTCTGGTTTCTCCCGATAAAGAAACGGAAGCGCTGCAATATCTGGCACCGATCACCGCCAACGACTCTGTGAAGGTGAACCCTCATGTCGGTACGCTGGAGCCGGTGGTATCGGCCCAGCTGACCGGAAACGCCTGGTATCTCTTTGCCAGCCCGGACGAGGCGGCAGTCTACCAGTGGGGCCTTCTTGATGGTTACGGCGCGCCGCGCATTCGCTTCGACGAGCCTTTCGGTACGCAAGGTCTGGCTATGACCGTCGAGCACGATTTCGGCGTTGGTGCCATCGACTTCCGTGGCGGGTACAAGAACCCCGGCGAATAAGCCGGGATTCTTCCTCTCCGTTGTTTGCGCCTGAGCGCGCCTGATGAAGTAAGGATTATCATTATGAAAAACTACGTTCAGCCGGGTAAGGCTATCGACATTACAGCGCCGACCGGCGGCGTTGTGTCGGGCCAGATTGTCGTCATCGGATCCCTCATTGGCGTTTCTGCCTTGACGGCCGCCGAAGGTGAGCCCTCTGTCATCGACACCGAAGGCGTGTACGAAGTACCTAAGACTTCGGCCCTCGCAATCAGTGTCGGCGACAAACTCTACTGGGATGCGACAAACAAAGTGGTCAACAAAACCGCAAGCGGCAATACCCTCGTTGGTATAGCAGTGGCCGCCTCCGCGAACCCGTCGCCCACAGCCAAGCTGAAGCTCGGCGCCACGACGGTCTGACGACATGGCGTCGCTGTTTGAGCGGCTGGCGAAAACCAGCCGCTCCACCGTTGAGCGCGTCCACGGCGTAGATGTTACCGTCTTTCCGATCAGCAATCGTGATCCGAACGCTGGTGCCAAGCTGGACGGCTCTAATCCTCCCTATTCGACGGTTGCGTGTTTCTTTGAGAATACGGAATTCAAGGGAGAGCAGAGGGCGCAACCATCGGCAGACGGGCGGAAGCTCATGCATCGCGCCCCGCAGCGACAGGCGTCTATCCGGCTCATCGACGGGAAGCCGCTCAAGACGGATTTTTATCTCCGCAGGGAAAGCGATCAAAAGCTTTTTACGATAACGCAGTTCGACCCGGACGGGTCCGGTAATGTCATGGCATTGCTTGCCGTCGCCGCGTCGCTCCCGACTTGATGAACTGGAAACATCATGCTGGCTCCGGAAGCGCTCAGACTTATCACCGTTGAGGTTCTGCGCCCCACGGCGTCGCTGACGTCAGGGGTATACCCGACGGTTGCGGGTCGTCTTGTATACGACAGCCGCGAAATCGCTGTGCAGGACATTTCGACGGAGCGTCCTTATACACCCGTTCTTGCTCTGCACAGTTCAACCGCTGCGCTGAAGCCACGGGGCGAGCCTGCCGCCCTTGACGATCTGGAGCATGAAGCGGTTCTTGATATCATCGCTGAACTCGCTGTTGTGGCGGGTGATGAGTCCGGGGCATATGCCGATGCTCTTGCCGGAACGGATCCCAACGCGAGGCTTGTTTTAGCGGCTCTGTGTTCCAAGGTCCGCTTTTTGCTGGAGAGATCATCAGCCGGTGCGCCGTGGCGACGGCTGGTCAAGCGGATCGTCTCCGTCGAGGCGATACCTTTTGCAATTCCTGATCTTGGGTGGCGCTATCAACGTACAACGTTGCGGTACACCGTTGAGCTGGCTGCTGACGTGTACAACATCAACGAGGGCGGTTTGCCGGAGCCGATCCGGACGGTGTTTCAAAGCCTCCCTGCGGACTCTTACGCGAAGCAAAAGCTCGCCGAGCTGGCGGGCTATTTCAGTGCCGAGTCCATTGACGAACTCGACGAGATCGGCGGCGCGGTGAACGCGCCCGGTGGAACCGTTATTCCCGTCGGTCAAAACAATCTCACCCTCTGATCGGAGATTTTCATGTCCAAAATTTACGTGGCCGCCGCAGGGTGTGCCATCCCCGGAGGCTGGCCTGATGAGGGCCGACCGATTGACCCGCTGTCCCGTCAGCATCGCCGCATGATCGAGACCGGTGACCTGGTCGAGAAACAACCGGTCGCCGAGAAGCCGACCGACCCCGCAAAGCCGTCCAGGAAGGATTGATCCGATGGTGAACAACATCCCCGACAACATCGTCGCACCGCTGCTTGCCTTCGACATCGAGTCCGGTGGGCAGTTTTCGAGCGAACTGAATGAAATACTTATCGGCTTTGGTAGCGCTGGCGGTGCCCTCGGCGAAGGCCAGGTCGCCATCTGCGGCACGGTCAACGAAGCCCGCCGCCTCGCTGGTCGCGGCTCGATGCTGGAAAGCATGTTCATTCGGGCCCGCAAGAATGCGCCGTCTCAGGTGATTTATCTGGGTCGCGTGGCCGATACCGGTACGGCGGAGATCCGAACGATGACGGTTGGCGTGGTACCGGCAGCTGGTGGCCAGGCCGTTGTTCAGATCGCTGGCGAGAGCGTGTCGATCGACGTCGCAGCGGGCACGTCAGCCAATGATACCGCTGCAGCATTGGCGACGGCGATCAATGACTATTTCAACCCGCTCTCAAAAAAGAGCCTGCCTTTCACAGCGATCGCTGCGGCCAATGTCGTCACCATCACGGCGCGCCACAAGGGCGTTTACGCGACCGACCTGGATATTTTTATCCCCGTACTGGAAGGCGGTAACGTCTTCACCGGCGCCAACCTGACGATGGCAACGACGACGCCGGGCGCCGGAAATCCCGACATTGCACCCATTCTGGCGGCGATGGGCGATGACCCTTTTGAGGCTATCGTCTCTCCGTTCAATGATAATGCAAACGTCGCATTGCTCGACGCCTTCGTTACGGCGCGCTGGGGATACGACCAGCAGCTTTACGGCCACGGCTTTTACCCGTTTGCGGGCACCGACAGCCAAATCAATGCGAAGGGCCTCGCGCGCGACACGTGGCACCTGTCATTGATCCCGATCCTGTCAGGGGGAGGCAGTGGGACACCGGCATATGAGGTGGTTAGCGCGGTCGTATCACGGGCGCTTCCCTTGCTTGGCTCTGGTTCAGATGGTCGGGTCTCGGCAAACCAGTCCGGCCTCGTCGTCAGCGGTGTAATTGCGCCGCGCGATCGCAACTACTGGCCCGATTATCCGACACGCAACGGCTGGCTACAGAATGGCGTTTCAGCCTGGAAGGTCGACCGCAGCGGCGACGTGGTGATTGACAAGATCATTACTCAGCAGCAGACGACGAGTGGCGTTCCGGATACGGCGCTTCGCGACATTCAGGCGGTGTACCAGCTGACCTATGCGCTCAAGTTCATCCGGTCACGGCTGGCTTTCGAGCATAGCAATAAGGCAATCGCCAACGACAATCCGGCGAACCTGCCGAGCATTGTCACGGTGCGGGATATTAAGTCGACGCTGGTTCATTCTTGCATCGACCTTTCCCGGCGAGGAGTGCTGGAGTTCGGCAACGACATTGCGGGGCAGATTACGGTCACCCGCAACCTCGATAACCCGAACCGGGTGGATATCGTCCTTCCGATGGATCGAGTGAACCCGCTCGACATCTTCGCTGGCCTTGCTCGCGTCTACGCTCAAATCTGAGGCGGTATCCGCCTCTTCCTTTTTTTGACCCCATCTGCGGAGAATATCGATGGCAGGAAACGATTTCGGCGGACGCATGACCGTTCGCCTTGCGAGCGGCGCGCTTCTCGCCTTGCGCGGCAATTTCACGGTCTTGTCGGCGGGACAGTCGAACGAGGCTGTCACCAATCAGGACGGCTCGACGGATCGCGTCGGCACTCCAACCGCGCCGCGCGCCGAAGTGACATTCAAGGATGCCGGCGACGTCGATTTCAACGCGTTGATGACTGCCGGGCGCCAGAACTTCACCATCCTGGAGGAGTTTACCGGCGTGACACATTATTACTTCAATGCCTTCTTCAGCGGAGAGCCCAGTTCCAACCGGCTTAACGGCGAGCTGTCTGGTCTCCAGATCGTCGGCGAAACCTATCGGCGGGGATAAAGTATCGCTATGGCAGAGAAAATCGTCGAGCTCTCCCGGAAGTATGAGGTTCCGGGCGTTGAGCCGTTTGACAAGGTGCGCCTTCGGGCGCCGACGTACCGTGAAATATTCATCAACGGTATCGGTGAGCCGCGAGAAGTCCATGTCGTCGCTGGCCAGCCGATGGTTGTGACGCACTACGAGGCGATCGACGGCCATCTGCAAAACGTCTGCCTGTCGCCATCTTACGACGCCCTGGCGGCTCTGGAAGCTCACGACGCGATAGAGGTCGCGAACGCGGTGTGCGATTTTTTTACGCAGCGGCCGGAATTGCCGAAGTCGCCGACCTGATGGTGTTTCGTCTCGGATGGGACGCAATGCGTGTCCAGGACATGACGGCCGATGAGATCGCGCACTGGTGCAATCGAGCCATCAAGTTCTCCGAACGAGGGCGAGACCGGTCATGAGACTGGAGATGAACAGCAAGGATTTCGAGGAGCTGGAGCGCGCTTTACGGCGGCTCCCCGGCGAAATCCGCACCAAGGCAATGCGACGGGCGATGACGCGCGTCGCCCAGACAGCACGGTCCCGTATCGTTGCCCGGCTTGGGCCGCATACCCAGATGCCGCGCGACCTGGTCGCGGCGCTGACGACGGCGCATTTCAACGCCGGCGGAAATACCTCGAAGGTTGTTGCAGAGTCCGGCTGGATACCGTTGCAGCGTCTTGGCGCTGTTCAGAATGCGACTGGCGTGTACGCAAAGCTTCGCGGCTCTTACCGTCATGCCTTCATTGCCGCCATGAAAAGCGGTCATGTCGGCGCGTTTCGTCGGGTGCCGGGCACACAGATGTCATCTGCAACGGGCAAGCGCGAGCAGATCCGCGAATTGTTCGCCGCCAACCCTGCCCATGCAATCACGAACAATCCGGATGTCTATCTGGATGTCCTCGCCGGCGTGATCGAAGACTATTTCTTTCCGCGTGTCGTTCACGAAATCGAACGCCTCTTACCTCGATAGGGTGCATCCATGGCCAATCGGAAAATCCGGGCTGAGCTTGAGATTGACGGCAAGGACAGCACCAGTCCTGCCTTTCGCTCTGTCGCAACCCGTATGGGCCAGATCGAGCGGCAGATGTCTCGGTTCAACAAGACTGCCTCTGATTTCGACCGGAAAGTTGCGTCGATCAATCGGCACTCGGCTGGCATGCAGCGCGCCGCAGAAGGGGTCAATAAAGCCGGAACAATCCTTAGGACAGGTATTGCTGGTTACGGGGCTTATGAGGTGGGTCGCGCGATTGCGGGGACGGTCAAGGATTTTGCCGCGCTTGAACGCCAGATGAGCCGTATCGGGCTCACAGCCGACGCATCGGCAGATGCGACAAAGGCAGCTTTTGAACAGGCCCAGAAGCTGGCGAAAGACTTCGGTTATGATAGTGTCCAGCCTGCTATCGAGGGTCTCGATACCCTTGTAGCTTCCGGGGAATCTCTTGAGGAAGCTCTCGCTTTCCTCCCTGCGGTGCTTGCCACAGCGCAAGCATCCGGTGCAGCTGTAACCGACATCGCCAACACTGCCCAAAAAGCATCGTCCGCGTTGGGCATCCAGTCGAAAGACCTACAAAAAGCTTTCGATATTATGGTCACTGGCGGCAAGGCGGGTCAGTTCGAGTTAAAGGATATGGCCGCCAATATACCAACTCTGGCGAACTCTTTCGCAAATCTTGGCTATAAGGGTGAGGATGGTCTGAAGAGGCTCATCGCAATCCTTCAGACGCTGCGTGAAGATACTGGATCTTCTTCTCAGGCTGCGACTCAGGCTCAGAACATTTTCTCCAAAATGTTCAGTCAGGAAACCGAGAAGAATTTCAAGGGCTTTGGCGTCAATATACGCGCAGAAATTGCGAAAGCGCAGAAGGCCGGAGAAGGTGCGATTGAAGCATACGTTCGTATTTCTCGCCGGGTGATGAAGGAAAATCCGACAGCAAAGCTTGTGGATTTATTCGCCGATCAGGAATTTCAGCTTGGCATGCAGTCGCTGATGACGAGTGGCGAAAGCATGGAAAAGTTTATGAATGCCGTGAACGGAGCTCAAGTCGATGGAACGGTGTTCCGTGACCTGAAGCGGGTTCTTTCCGACACTCAGGCATCAATCGACAAAATGTCGAGCAGCTGGGAGAAAATGAAAACTTCCCTGGGTGAAAGTATCGCCCCGGCTGTCACGCCCTTGATGGACGGCGGCGTCAAGCAACTTGATCGTTACAACGCTCGTCAGCGCGGCATGGAAAAGCGCGGATGGGGCTGGTTCAAACGGAACGTTGGGGTGATATCGGCACAAGAGGAGATGGATCTCGCCTATGAAGGCGGATATCGCGACGAGAAGTTTCTCGGCGAATATTGGGCTTCAAGATATGGTGCCGGCAGGGACGATCCTCGGCGACCTCGTGCCTCTACGGGTCGTCAGGGAACACCGGTTGTGATCGGTGATTTCCCGGGGGGTGGGCGTGGATATACCAACCGCACATTACCGGCAGACGCCGCCCCTGTTCCTGCGCCACGCCCGAGAGAGATTCCTCGGAGCCCGTCTGCGACAAGCGATCTGCAGCGCCAATACATGGAGTATGGCAAGGGTCGGGCGGCCGGGCAAAAGATATCGACTGAAGTCGCGAATATGGATGTGTTCCGTGGCATTCGCGAGAAACTAGAAAGGCCCGGTGACACTGTCATCGGCTTCGACGAGATGGCAATCCCATCCAAGCAGCAGCTCAAAGATGCGTTGAAGATCGAAATCGCGAGCCTGAAGGACTCTGGTCAAGAGGCTGGCCAGCATGTCGCCGAAGGCGGCCGAGAGGCAGGTGGTGCGATCAAGGAAGCGGGTGAAAGTCTGGTTAGTGGACTTCTATCCGCCGTACGGCAATTGAGCGATGTGGCGAGTAAGCTTCAAAACATCAAAATCAATGCGACAGCGATCGGGGCACAAGGTGGCCGGGCTCTCGCGAACGCTGACACCGGCAGGACGTTCCCGCCGGATATCTCGAAGCCGACTGGCGCACAGTAAACCCGTTAAGTGGAGACACGAAGAATGAGGGACTGGGGATCAACACTCAGGCGAGCCAGCTTTCGTGGTGTCAGTTTCTGGGTAGACTATGAGGATCTTTCCGGCGGCAAGCGACTGGCGCGGCATGAATATGCTGGCGGCAGGCGCACACGTATGGAGGAGATGGGTCTCAAGACGCCGTCATTCGGTGTCACGGCCTATCTGCTCGGAGATGCGAGCGATTTATCAGCATCGTTGCTGACAACGGCCTGCCTTGCGGCTGGACCCGGCAGGCTCGTTCTCCCTATGGATGCCGGACAGCTTGCATACGTCGAGGATTTTCATCGGTCACGCGAGCGAGATCGCCGTGGATATGTCGCGTTCGAATTCACGGCGGTACCGGCTACCGGGGAGATATTGTCGTCAATCAGCCTTGCCGATGTCGACACCTCTTTCCTTGGTGCATTGTCGGCTGCCGCGTCCGCGTTTGGAGGGTTGTTCTGATGCCCGCTGATAAACAGGCAATATGCGACTGGCTTGGCAGCCTCGCAACAACCTTGGTTGTCGATGATCTGGATGCGGAGAATATGGCCGCGCGGCTTGAGTCCGCGTCCGATCTCTCCGCGGATGCTTTCGCGATGGAAGCCCTGTCGCTTATGCGTATCATTGCCGAGAGCATTTCAACGGCTTCGGGTTTCGACACGTTGCGCTCCGGACAATTCAGCGACGAGGAGACTGCGAATGCTGCCGCTATCCTTTTTGCTGTCGGACTCGCTATTGCGGGGGGACGTGCGGACTGGATTTCGCGACCTCAGGCGCGAGCCGGAAGAGACCGGATTGCTTCGGCAGGTCACGTTGCCCTGAGTGTGGTGTCCGCCATGGGTGCAGACGGAGTTGATCTTTACGTTTGGCTCTCCGCGCTGACGAATATTGCGGTGCGTCTGGTATCGGATCAAGCAGCAGACGCTGTTCCGGTGGTCCGCGTCGAGACGGGCATATCGCTACCGTCAACGTTTCTGGCTTATCAGCTTTATGGCGATGCCGGCAGGGCTGGAAGCCTCGTCGATATCGCCGGTGTATCCACGCCTATGCTCATACCTTCTGCATTCAACGCTTTGGAGAAGTGATGCACGAACCTTCGTCAGGGCCATTCGAGACGGTTGTCTGCGACGGACTGCCGCCGATTATCCGCATCAATATCAGGGTGTCGGCTGAGGAGGCGGCGCGTAGCGCGAGCGCTGATTTTATCATCCTGGGTCCGGGTCTGCCGGTCGCTCCGGGAAAGCCGACAAAGATTACCGCAAGCGGCGACTTGTTGCTTACCGGCTATGTTCGCGACGTCGATACCGGCTACGACGAAGAAAGCCGATCGCTCACCTGCGGTATAGTTTCGCGCACGGTCGATTTTGTCGAGTGCTCGGCTGAACATGCGAGCGGGGAGATCCTCGACAAGAGTCTCGATGATATCGCGCGCGAACTGGACAGTTACGGGATCGGTATTGAGACCGATGGCAGCAACTTGCCAAAGGAAGCGCGCCATAAGCTCATGGTCGGCGAAAGCGCCTTCTCCAGCGTAGAGCGGCGGTCGCGCGGCCGCGGTGTTTTGATCCATGATACGCCGGAAGGCCGTGTCCGGTTGGCGACGAAACCGGCGGGGAAACACTCCGGAAGACTGAAGCGCGGCGTGAACATCCTGCCGGGATCCAGTGCCAGCTTTACGGAAAAAGGACGGTACAGCGATATCAAGGTTCGCGGGCAGGCGACAGAAGGCAGCGACAAACAGCAGTTGCGTGGCCAGTCTTCGGCGAAGGATAGTGGTATCAGCCGCAAGCGGACATTGATCTTGCGGCACGAAGGTGAAGCATCGTCGGGCCGTATGAAAAAGAGGGCTGCCTGGCACGCTCGGCGGGCCGCAGGGAACGGGGTTACGGCGAGTATAATCGCCAGCGGATGGCGGGACGATGCCGGTAAGCTCTGGCAGCCAAACTACCTTGTCTACGTCGATGATGACTGGCTGGGCCTCAATGGTTGGATGATCATAAAGGACATCGATTTTGAGCAGGGCGACATGACAAAAGCGACGCTATCGCTTGCCGATCCTCGTGCTCTCGGCGGCGAAAACCCGCGTGGCAAGACGGCATCTGGTTACTCCGCTGCGGCGGTCGACGAAGGGGACTTTGAGGACGAATGAGCGGCTTTATACGTTTTGACTTCGATGGCCGCCTCGAGGAAAAGGAAGGCCAGCAATTTGTCTCCGGACGCGGCATGTACGGCGACGGCTATACGCGTATCCATCGACCGGAGCCTCACGGTTTCATCTCCTCGCCGCCCAAGGGCTCGAAAGGCTTGCTCCTGCCTTCGCCGGGCAACCCGGATTTCGCAGTTGTTCTTGGGCTTGAGCATCCCGGCCACCGTCCGCCCGACATTCCGGGTGGAGGGTCAGCACTTTATGATGCTGCGGGCAACATCATAAAGGTGGTCATGGGGGATGGCATCGTGGTGGATGTGGCAGGAAACGCCTATCAGATCCGAAAGGGCGGCGTGACATTCACGGTTTCGGCCAATGGTGTCGACATTGAGGGCGGCATGGTCCGTCATAATGGCAAGGATATCGGTGACACCCATCGCCATACCGGGGTCGTTCCGGGAACCGGTCAAACGGGCGTGCCTGCTTAGGAAAAATCAAATGCTTCGCATCATACCTCTCGACGAGGCGGACGAAATATATCGTTCGCCCGATCTCGGCTGGGACGGCCTTCTGGGCGATCTGCTGCTGAACGGCCTCACGCATCAAACGGCACCCGGAGATTTCCGGGCGGAACAGGGCCTGGCAACGCAAGTGCTGATCCTGTTGATGACCGATCGCCGTGTTGAAGACAGCGAGTTGAGAGACGGTGAACAGAACCGGGGTTGGCTTGGAGACAGCTTCGACCGCCTCGATGGTGAGGACGTTCTCGGTTCCCGCCTTTGGCTGTTAAGGCGTCGCTCGATCTATGACGGCATCGAGGTCGATGCTGAGGACTATGCCCGAGAAGCTCTGCAACCTCTCGTCACGCAGGGAGTAGTAGCCCGTATCGACGCGACCGCTATCGCCAAACGCGCGGAAAATCGTCTCGAACTCGATATCGCGCTTTATGGCCGCGACGGCGAGACAGTGTTCAACCAGAAATTCGGACTGTTATGGAGACAGATAGATGGCGTGGAATATCCGCTCGCTGGATGATGCCTCGGCTGCTGTGCGTGGTGCTTTCCGGCGATACATGCCAGGCACGGATACCGCCCTAAAAAACAATTTCGTGACGATTGTTGTCAAAGTTCTGGCGGCAATCTCTCATGAATTTGAACTGCGCATGGGGTGGCTGTCGAAACAGATACTGCTATCGACATCGACAAGCCTTGCGTGGATCAAATTGCACGCGGCCGAAGTCGGTATTTACCAGCGTCCGGCGGCCGCGGCTCGCGGGGAAGTTATCGGAACAGGTGCCATCTCTACGACCTATCCTTCCGGCATTCGCTTCGTTTCCGGTAATGTGACTTATGTTTCCACGTTGCCTGCGACGTCGGGCGTCGACGGTGTCTTGGTTGTACCGGTCGTCGCAGAGGTGAAAGGCTCGGTCGGAAATCGTGCAAGCGCCGGCCTCCTGTCGCTTGCCGACCCCGGTCTTTTCCCTACGCTTGGAACAGATTGGCTGGTCGACAATGACGGGCTGGGTGGCGGAGCGGATGCAGAGGATGCGGACAGCCTCAAAGAGCGAGGGCTGCAACGAAAGCGCAATCCGCCTGGTGGCGGAACGCTGACGGATTATGAGCGTATTGTGATGGGTGTCTCCGGCGTGCTGAAGGCTTGGGCCTTTCGAGTTCCGGGATCACCTGGCGGGATTGTCGTGCATTTCCTTTTCAACGGGCGCGAAGACAACATTCCTCTCCCCTCTGACGTCGAGGCAGTGCAGGCTGTTATAGATGAGCAGCGGCTTATCCGTGTCGACGACAGCGTCGCCACAGCACCGGTAGCTCGACCTGTTGATGTGACTATTACAGGGCTTGCTGGTGATACGGCTGAAATCCGCGCGGCGATAAAAAGCGGCATTACTGCGATGTATCTGGCGAGATGTCGGCCCGGCCTTACCGGCGACAGTTTTACGGTCTCGCGCAGCTGGTACTCGGAAGTGATCTCTGGCGTTACGGGAGAAGACCGGCACACCCTCATCGAGCCGTCTGGTGACATCGTGCTGACCGGCGGGCAATTTCCTGTAAACGGGGAGTTTGATTTTGGCTCGTGATCCCGGATTAGATACGCGAACAACAACCCCAAGCGCCGGCGCATCTTTTGGTGGGGTTTCGAATGCCTGGGACAGTCTCGCCGCTCCGACGAATGATGATCTGATCGGTGGAGCGGTCTCTTTCTGGCCCCCAGGGGCCGCGTTCGGCACGCCCGACGGGCAGGCGCTTTCCCTCACCAGTCTGCTTGCGCTGTTTACGCGCGTCCTCATCTCGCCGTGGGAGTGGCTGTACGCCAGAGCTTACAAGCTCACGAGCGAAAGCACCGTCTACGGTGTCGATGAGATGCTTGCCGACTGGGAGACGGAGTACGGCCTCCCGGATGCGTGCGGGGTGGATGACGACAGCGTTGCCGGCAGGGTACGCGCACTGGAAGCGAAGCTGATGGCTGTGGCCGTCATCACGCCAGCGGACTTCATTCGCCTGGCCGCCTCCTACGGCTTCACCATTACGATCGAAGAACCGGCCGTTTTTGAGTGCGGGTTCTCCGAATGTGGTGGCGAGCACACGGTCGGCGATGCCTCGCAGGAGGTCTATTGGCTTGTAAGGGTCACGGATCTGGCAGTCGATTATTTCCGTTGCGGTGAGAGCGAGTGCGGGTTCGATCCGCTGTTTTCATTCGGGGAGGCAGAACGTTTGCTTTGCCTCTTGCGTCAACATTCGCCCGCATGGGCCATTCCAGTTCTGGCAAACTAATCGGAGCCAATCATGAAATACTACGCCCCTTACGGCTCGCCTGATCCAGATGCGCCGTATGTCGACAAGGATGTGCCGGGAGCTATCCGAGGATCTGCGGTGCCTGCAAAGGCAGTAGAAATTCCCCAGCGCGAGATCGTCGACGTAATCTCGAAATCCGGGCTTGTGCCGGCTGATGGTCTGCAGCTCGGCCTGGCTATTCAGGCTGGAAAAATCACATACGCTGTTGCCCTTGGTACGCCTTCCGCTTTGGTGGCGGCTCTATCGCCGGCGCCGGCAGCCCTAATTCAGGGAATGGCTGTTCGCATTCGTATTGCTGCGACCAATTCCGGCCCGGCAACGCTGAATTTAAACGACACGGGAATATTGCCCATCAAGACAATGCGCGGAAATGACCTAAAGCGTGGTGACTTGCCTGCCGGCGCGATCGCGACGCTTATTTTCGCGGGAACGGCTTGGCTGATGGATGGTGTCGCCTACGGTGATTTCCGGCCAATCGCCGAAACGAACCTGAACTTCTATGTAAGCCCCACTGGTTCGAACAGCAACGACGGGCTTAGTGCCGCACAACCTTGGGCTACCCTGCAATTCGCATGGGACACTATCCGAGACCGATTTGACCTCAACGGGAAGATTGCAACGGTTAACTTGGCGGCGGGCGTCCACACATCCGGCCTCATTGCTCGTGGACAAGTCCTCGGCAACGCTGGCCAAGCCTCCGTCACCTTCCTTGGAAACCTTGCGGACTTAACGTCAGTCTCGGTTACGCCTCCAGCGAGTGCGGCGTTTGCGGCATCCTCAGGGGCGTCATTCACCGTACGTGGTATCAATCTGGCCGGGAAAGGCCCGTCCATCGGTGACTACCAGGGATGCGCTCTCCTCTGCCAGTCTGGTGACATCTCTTTCGGAAATGTTCGGTTTTCGTCGTCTGATGTAGCTCACATATATGCCCAAAACGGGGTGGCGCTTGCTATTGGACCGATGACCATCGTTAATTCCGCGCCGGCAGCGTTCTGGGCTGCCGGGGGCGGGACAATTCAGCTTGCGGCGCAAAACGTCAATCACGTGAACAGCTTCGCCTACACTGACTATGCCCGAGCTGCGTTCGGATCCATTCAGGCGGGCGGAGCTACTTTCACTGGCGCGACGCAGACTGGGAGACGATACTCTGCAACTACCTCAGCGTTGATATCGACCAGCGGCGGTGGAGCAAACTTCTTCCCCGGAAATACAGCTGGCGTGACTGACGCCACCAGCACCTATCAGTGAGGTTCATATGTATAATCCCCTCGATCATTACTGGCTGCGCGAAGACGGCGTTATCTTCTCTTCCCTGCGATCAGGCACTGTCGGTGTGAATGATGAAGCGTACGCAGCGTGGCTGAAGAACGGTGGAACTATCACGGTTTGGCCAAGAGACGCTAACGGTGAACAGACGGACGATGCTCTCCAAGAGGTTCTTTCGCCACACGGTGTGTTCATGGCATCCATTACGGGGCTAGCGGCCTTGCAGACCGCCATGAAGGCGGTCGTTGACGCGAGGGCGGAGAGCGAACGGCTGAAATACATCACGCCTGGTCAGGGGCAGGCGCTTACGTATCAGCGCAAGTCTGAAGAAGCTCGCAGGGCCGCGCTTGAGGATAACCCACGCGCTGACGATTTCCCCTTGCTGGCGGCGTCTCTGGGTATCGAAGGGGATAGTATTGCGCAGATTGCGGAGTTGGTATTGACGCAAGATGCAGCGTGGGCCTCTGTCGGTTCAGCGATAGAGCGAGACCGATTGATGGCAAAACGCGCGATAGACGCTGCTACTACGCCCACCAAGATCCAAGTAATTATCGACGCCCTAAAGTGGTGAAATAAAATCTTCCACCGCGGAAATTGTTGGTGTAACAGTTCCCGTACGACCGTACGTTGAAGTCTTGGGGGCTGGGATGCATTGCAATATCTGCGGAGGGAATTCATTTGTCGCTATGAATAAGCGGCCAAATGTAAGGTGTTCGTCATGCGGCTCGGTGGAGCGAACACGCGTCATAAAGATGGTCTTGGATAAGATCGGATTTCCAAAACCGGGGATGCGTGTTCTTCATCTCGCTCCGGAAGAAGGCCTCGCAAATTATCTACGAGGTATCGTCGGCGAAGAGAACTACCACGCTCGTGACATTGATTTAGAGCGATACAAGAAAATCAAGGTCGAATATTTTGATCTGGTAAAAGATGTCGATAAGCTTCCAAGCAAGACCTATGACCTGATCATCCATAGCCATGTTATGGAGCATCTGCCGTGTAATGTCACCGCAGTCCTGTTTCATCTTCATCGGTCCCTTACCGATAACGGCGTGCACGTCTGCAGTATTCCGATCTGCGACGGCCACTATGAAGAGTCGACGTTTCCATTATCGGACGCAGAGAGAGAACGCAGGTTCGGCCAGTTTGACCATGTCCGCCGCTTCGGCACAGATGATTTACAGTTAACTCTGGGGATGCTTTTCAAGATTCCCCAGGTTTATGACCTTACCGCTGAGTTTTCAGAAGCAGACCTCATCGAGGCGAATATTCCCCGCACAACGTGGCGTGGTTATTCACCACACAGTGTCCTCACATTGAGAAAGTCCGATCTGCTGCTGAATTCAGAGTTCTCTCAGCCGCCTGTATGGGCGCATAGGACGCAATCTGTGAGGGTCGAAGATGTTCGGCGGGCAGGCAGAACTTTCCGCAATCTCAAGCGCTTTACCCGCAAGCAGCTTTATCAACTTAATCGCGGTCCGTCAGAAAGTGTGACGCCTGCTTCGAGGACATTCCGAAACTTTTTTCGGTTTATAAAAAAGCGTCTTTATCAAAAAATCTAGCCAGAAGATCGGGGAACACGCAACGTCGTGGTGTCTGATCGCAGCTTATGAAAGAGTAGCAAAAAAGCGCCTTCTGGCGCTTTTTTTATAGAGCGAGTGAGGCCCGTCGCTCCTCGAAAGCGACCCTGCCTCAACGCCCAAGTCCGTTTCACCGGACGTGTGGCAAGCCCCATGGCGACCATCTAGCTCGCCATCAATCAACAATCAGGAGAAACCCCATGACGGCAGTAACCGCCGCGCATGTGCGCGCCGCTGCGAAATCGCGCGTGAATGAAAGCAATCTTAACTCCGTAATGATGGCGCTGAACAAGTATGGCGCCGAGTTCGGTCTCGATCTGCCGCATCGTGTCGTAGCCTTCCTCGCGCAGCTACTCCACGAGAGCGGCTCATTCCGGTATGATCGCGAGATCTGGGGACCCACCCCGTCGCAGGAGCGGTACGACACCCGAACCGATCTCGGCAACACGCCAGCCAAGGATGGTGACGGCTACAAAAACCGGGGTCGTGGTCCTATTCAGGTGACTGGCGGCTATAATATCCGGGCCTTCTATGACTGGTGCAAGCGCAGGGATCTCAATCCGACGGATTTCGTCGCCAATCCGGATATGATCAATACAGATCCGTGGGAAGGGCTTTCCGCGATTTGGTACTGGGATGAGGGCAACCCGGACCGGAAAAGCCTGAATCGTTATGCCGATCGCAACGACGCCGAGATGATCACGCGTCGCATCAATGGTGGCCTGAATGGATACGCCGACCGGCTCGACTATTACACCCGCCTCGGCCTCGTGGTGTTGGGGCACGATGTCGAAGATGTTCGCGGCTTCCAGGGTGCCGCAAAACGGGCAGGGTATTACAAGGGTAATCTGGATGGCCTGGATGGTCAGCAAACGCGAGCTGCCATCCATCTGATGCTTGTCGATCTTGCGCCGAGAACGCAGGTCGCTCAGGTGCAAATCAAGGCCGCACCAGTGACCGAAGAAAAGCCCGTTGCGGTCACGCCGCCCAGCCTCGATGCGCCATGGTGGAAGTCGAAGGAGGTTATCGTGCCCGTTGTAACCGGGGGCGGCCTTTCATCCGGTCTGGCGACGGTCGGCTCGATGCCCTGGCAGAACCTTGCCCTGGTTCTTCTGGCGTTCGGTATCGCCGGCGCTTTCCTCCTCTGGCGCAAGAAGGCCGACGCAAAGGCTGTGTCCGCCCAGGTCAGGGAGATGGCCTAATGTGGAAGCTCGTTCCCGGTTGGGTCAAGCTCGGCGCCGCGGCGGTTCTCGGCGCTGCGCTTCTATCGATTGCCTCGTTTCAGGTCGGCAAGCGCGAGGGGAAGTCCGCCGCGCAGATCGAGGCGGCAAAGGAAGCGGTCAACCGCATCAATAATATGGAGAAAAACAATGCCTCTTTCCGCAACATGTCGGATCGCTATCGCTGCCTTGTTTTCATGCGCGACAGCGGCTTGCCAGACAGCGCCTGCGACTAACGGATCCGGATATCAGTTTATTCGGTTCTCGGATCCGCATGCCGCCCGCCTCGCATCCCAGGACGAAACCGCAGGGCCGGCGATCAACTCAAATAACAGGCAATGCGCAGCCGACGCTGCGTGCCGGAAATGATGACACTGAAGGGTAGGGGCAGACTTAACGAATGGCGGAGAATACGAACATGCAGATAAGTCGCGCTCCCAAACTGGAATGGAACCTCAACACAATCATCCAGCTTTTCACGCTCGTGGGCATGGTCGTTGGTGGCGTCGCCATCTGGGTCGACAAAAGCCGCGACATTGAGGAATTGCAGACTTGGCGACAGAGCCATGAACAGCTTCATAAAGAGCGGCTGGTGGAAGTGAAAACCATCGAGGCCCGCGCTGACGAGAGGTTCAAGAGCATTGAGGCCGATGTCCGGAGGCTTTCCGCAAAGTCTGAGAACCTTGATTATCGTTTGACCAGCAGCGAGCAGGCTGTGGGCAGTTTAGTGCAGACCACCAAAGATATTCAGCAAGCCGTGTCGGCGCAGTCTGGCGATCTACGGGAAATCAAGGTCATTGTGCAGAGGATGGAGAAAGGGCAGAGACCGTAACGGAGCAGGTTCTGCCGCGTCACTCCTCATCTGGCTGATATTCATGTATCTCTTCGTCGAAATCAAAACTTTGTCGACCGAACGGCGCAAATTTGAAGTTGTAGACGGTTTTTCCGCAGGTCACGCCACAAATCACCTTTGCGCCGCTCTCTTCAAGAAGATCTCTGACAGCAAGCATTGAACTGCCGGTAGAAATCAAGTCGTCCACGAGGACAATTGATTTGCCTTTCACGTCTGTCTTTAGCTGTAAGCGCTCCTTGATGAACTGACGTCCGCGCCCACCGCCCTCATGGGCCTTTGCCAGTTGTTCTTTCCACCGACAAGCGTCGAGAACCCTGTAGTTCTCTTTGCGGCCCTTCAGTGAATCTTGCACCATTTTAAGGCTTCGGTATATGTCAGTCGACGGCAGGCCATCCTTTGACGGAATCGGAACAACATAGATGTCGTCGCCCTCCTCGTGCTGCTTAACCGAATAGCTAATGAAATCTCCAAACCATTTTCTGGCGTCGCCGATATTGGACGGGGTCATCAATACCTTGGTAGCGTTTCGATGGTGCGCGAAAAACTTGTGTCTATATTCTCCTGTCTTGACCGCCCACACATAATTTAGAGCGTCCCAGTATGGCTCTGGTCGTCTTTTCTTTTTGTGGGCTAGATCGGAGTAATAGCCGCAGATAAAGTGAACTTTCATTCGTTTAAATCCGCGTCAATACGTCTTCGATCTTGCTAAGAACCACCGTTCTTGGATTGTTCAGGAACCGCGCTGGCCAACTCAGTTTGTCATTATTGACCACCGACTGCATGATGAATAACCACCGGCCAAGCCTTATGCATTCTGCAGCTTGATGAAGCGTTCCAGATGTGTCCGAAGCCTCAACTATCACGCTACCATCAGACAGAGCGGCCATGAGCCTGTTTCTTTTTGGAAAATCTGACTGGAATGTGCGCTCGCCCCGCCGAAACTGAGAGATAAGTAAATGCTTGCTGTATATGGTCTGTTGCAGCGATGAATTTTCAGCAGGGTAAACTTTATCTAGCGGCGTTCCAATAACTGCCATGGTGCTACCGCCGACATCAATTGCTCCGCGATGAGCTGACGTGTCTACACCTTTTGCAAGGCCGCTGGTTACCACCACGCCAGCCTTCGCGAGTTCCTTCGCGACACGAGACGCTCGTGCTCGGCCCTCGTCGGAAACGGACCTTGCCCCGATGACGGAAATGCATGGTTTGGTCAGAAGCTCAATGTTCCCGGCGCAGTAGATAAGAGGGTCGCGCTCCTCAGGGCGGCTGAAAAGGGATTTCTGATCCTCGTTGATTGTGCGCTTTGCGAGAGATAGTAATTCCGACAGATGCCATTCTTGGATATGCGAAGGCGATATGTAGCCGCTCCCGCGGCTCGCCTTCGCCCCACTAGATCCTAGTGCATGTGGCACGCTTACATCTCCAAGCATCCCCGGCCCCCTGAGTGCTGCGCTCTACGTAGAATCGTACTGTGATTCGTATCGAACGCCTACAAGCGTGTTTGCCTGCTGGTCCACCGGTATTTGCGTTAATCACACCTATTTCTGCTGCTAAGCAACGATGAGAAGACCTGATCACGCCTTTGTAGGCATCTTGCCGATATAATCCCGTTGCGGATAGTGTTCCCAGCAGTGCCAAGACGACTTCTCGGCCTTCGACCGACTGTAGCCGAAACCGCCCCACTGCTTGCAGCCAGGATGCTCGCACCAATGGTTCTCATGAATGCCATCGCCGGCCTTGTTGGTCTGGTCGCTCATTGATCAGTCACTAGCTCCCGAAGTCGCCAGCCTCCAGGTGGAGGAGAGGACTTCAACTTGGTGGCGCGCAGTGTAAGCTTCGCCGCAGCAATAACCTTCGCCTCCCGCTTCGATGTCGCCTGAACGCTCACGACCCACCGGCCGGATTGAAAACGATAGGGCTTAGGCTTGGCGCTATCGACAAATTTGCATCCTGCGACGAAAGCAAGGCGCATTCTGGCTTTGTCCTGTTCGGTTGCGCCCCTCACAGTCTTCCACCAATTTTCAAAACTTTGATCGATCTCACTCTTAAGCATGTTCCTATTATGTTCTCTTCCGAGCAAGAGTCAATCGAGCGGCGACAGATCGCGCACGCGGACCGATTGCGTACCGTTTCAGATGAATTCGTTGGAACGGAATTAGAGCGGATCGGTGCTTCAGCCCCGTAAAATTTGGGTTCTCAGGAAGCAATCGCCGTTCGGGACGTGGGCGCCAGAAGCTAATCAGCCTAACAGACGTGCTAGTTCTTCTAGGCGTAACGCTGCTTCGTCAAGAGGGTTTGGTCCGGCAAGTGAACCATGTTCAAAGACAAAATCGTATCCACGATCTGAACTGGCGTCTACGCCGCGCTCATTTAGGCGCTTAAGTAACTGTTCGTGCAATGCGCGCGCCATTGGAAACAGCGTAGTTTGGAACTCAAGGCGCTGCCGGTCATGCAGACCAATTATTTCATTCGTGTAATCACTGAAGTTATCTTCAGATCTCTCACGATGCAGCAGGCTATTTCTTTCTGAGTTGAACTTAAAAGACATCTTCCTCATGTCGGTGACGCATTCCAGCACCTTTTGCCTAAGAGCGTCATCCGGTACATTTTCGAGACTCCGGGTGGCGCCTAGGTCAATTTCAGATGAATGCGCTTCGTTGGTCGCCTCACTTAGGCGCGCTTGATCGATCGCTTCTTGAATGTGTTTGGCAAAAGAGAGTTCATTTTCCCCAACCTTCAAATGTGCATACGGTAGGAGGCGGCGAATGTCGTCTTTGAGTATCCATACAACTGAGATGATCGCGCCCGGCCAAGCCATCGACGCAATAGACTGCACTATCGCAGCTGCAAAACCCCAGCCGTTCATATTAAGTGACCTTGCCCCCAAGTTTTATCCAGTTTTGAGTTCGCTCCAGCGGTTTTGGGTTGCTGTATTCGGGGCGGTAGCGGCGGGGTGTGGTGCGGAG
>NZ_FNBB01000015.1 GCF_900102105.1 Agrobacterium pusense | reverse complement strand
CGCCTGATCCAGGCCGATGGCCGGATTTTCTTCGGAAAACAGGAAATCACCGGGCTTGATCGAAAGGCCATGCGGCCGCTACGGCGGCATCTCCAACTGGTGTTCCAGGACCCCTATGGTTCGCTTTCGCCGCGACAGACGGTAGGCGAGATCATCACCGAGGGGCTCTTCGTTCACGACCAGAACCTCAACCGTGCGGAACGGGACAGGCGCGCAATCGAGGCGCTGAAGGAAGTGGGCCTCGATCCCGCCGCCCGCAACCGCTACCCCCACGAATTTTCCGGGGGGCAACGCCAACGTATCGCCATTGCCCGCGCCATTATTCTCAAACCAGAGGTCATCATTCTTGACGAACCCACGTCGGCGCTGGACCGGTCCGTTCAGGGCCAGGTTATCGACCTCCTGCGTGATCTACAGAAGGCCCACGGCCTTTCCTACATCTTCATCAGCCACGACCTGTCCGTCATCAAGGCCATTTCAGATTATGTCATCGTCATGAGAAACGGAAAGATTGTCGAGGAGGGAGAGACAAACGCCATCTTCAACCGGCCTTCGGCTGAGTACACCAGAACACTTATCAAATCAGCTTTTTCGGCGGCGGTGGTGGGATGACTAAAAATTCGGCCACTAGTAACTCGCAGTGCGGTTAACTCGACTATGCAAAGCCAGGAGACAATAAACAGGCCCCTCCTCAGTCGGTGTCGCATCCGTTCCGAACTTCGGGCAGTCGAACTGCGACGAGGTCGCCATGTCAACCGCGCAGCAGTCCACCCTGACTGACAGCAGAATGGAAAAACCTCGGCGGAACCGATTTATTTCCTGGTGAAAGTTTCGTGTGGTCGATTTCGCTTTCGCAGAAACCTTTGCCGCGAAGATTTGAGGCTGGACGACTGACGCGCATATTGAAGGAGTGGATGCCGCTCCTGACGCCTTGGCAATATATTATTCCGGGAGGACCAGCCCACCGGCCGCCGTCACTGCGTTCATCCAGACGACCCGCGAATTTGCGGAAGGGTACTCGCGCTGATATTTGGCTGGTCAGGCTCCGCATCGTTACTCACGGAGCACCAGAAAGGGGGCGCCCTCTGGGCGCCCCCTTCCATCAAAAGTCCATTCCCGCTCCGACGGGTGCAGGCGCGGCATCCTTCTTCGGCTTTTCGGCTATCATCGCTTCGGTCGTCACCAGAAGGCCTGCTACAGAGGCGGCATCCTGAAGCGCAGTACGAACGACCTTGGCCGGGTCAATAACGCCCTGCGCGTAGAGATCACCGTATTCGCCCGTCTGTGCGTTCCAGCCAAAGGAGAAGTCCGTCTTCTCGCGCAGCTTGCCGACGATAACGGAGCCTTCCGCGCCGGCGTTTTCGGCGATCTGACGGACGGGTGCCTCGATTGCACGGCGGACGATATCAACGCCGACCCTCTGATCCTGGTTGGCCGTACTTAGATTGTCGAGCGCCTTGACAGCGCGCAGCAGCGCGACGCCACCGCCAGGCAGGATGCCTTCCTCTACCGCCGCACGAGTGGCGTGCAGCGCATCGTCGACGCGGTCCTTCTTTTCCTTTACTTCGACTTCCGTCGAGCCGCCAACCCGGATGACGGCAACGCCGCCGACGAGCTTGGCGAGACGCTCCTGCAGCTTTTCGCGGTCATAGTCGGAAGTGGTATCCTCGATTTGAGCGCGGATCTGCGCAACACGGCCGTCGATCTCGGACTTGGAACCTACGCCGTCGATGATGGTGGTGTTCTCCTTCTCGATAGCCACCTTTTTGGCGCGTCCGAGCATGTTGAGCGTGACGTTTTCAAGCTTGATGCCAAGGTCTTCGGAGATGACGGTACCACCGGTCAGGATGGCGATGTCTTCCAGCATGGCCTTGCGGCGGTCGCCGAAGCCAGGCGCCTTGACGGCAGCGATCTTGAGGCCGCCACGCAGCTTGTTGACGACGAGCGTTGCAAGGGCTTCGCCTTCGACGTCTTCAGCGATGATGAGGAGAGGCTTGCCCGACTGGACCACCGCTTCGAGGACCGGCAGCATGGCCTGCAGGTTCGAGAGCTTCTTTTCGTGGATAAGGATATAGGGATCCTCAAGTTCGACCCTCATCTTGTCCTGATTGGTGACAAAGTAGGGCGACAGGTAGCCGCGATCGAACTGCATGCCTTCGACGACTTCAAGTTCGGTTTCAGCGGTCTTTGCTTCCTCGACGGTGATGACGCCTTCGTTGCCGACCTTCTCCATCGCCTCGGCAAGATAGCGGCCGATCTCCGTATCCCCGTTCGCAGAGATTGTTCCAACCTGGGCGATTTCGGAATTGCTGGTTATCTTACGAGCGTTGGTCTTCAGCTCCTTGACGACAGCATCGACCGCAAGATCGATGCCGCGCTTCAGGTCCATCGGGTTCATTCCGGAGGCTACCGCCTTGGCACCTTCCTTGACAATTGCCTGGGCGAGGACAGTTGCGGTCGTGGTGCCGTCGCCGGCCAGATCGTTTGTCTTCGAAGCGACTTCGCGCAGCATCTGCGCGCCCATATTCTCGAACTTGTCTTCAAGCTCGACTTCCTTCGCGACCGACACGCCGTCCTTGGTGATGCGCGGTGCGCCGAAGGACTTGTCGATAACAACGTTACGACCCTTGGGGCCAAGCGTGACCTTCACGGCATTAGCGAGCACATCGACCCCTCGCAGCATGCGTTCACGGGCATCGGTGTGGAACTTGACTTCTTTGGCAGCCATTTTTTTAACTCCTCAATAGGCAGCTATCTGACTGATGGGTGTAGGGTAGGACGCTCAGGCGGCTTTCTTCTGCTCAGCCTGGGCGCCGATGATGCCCATGACATCGCTTTCCTTCATGATCAGCAGGTCTTCGCCATTGATCTTGATCTCGGTGCCTGACCATTTGCCGAACAGGATGCGGTCGCCCACCTTGACGTCGAGCACCTGGATCTGTCCGGCATCGTTGCGCGCACCGGGCCCAACGGCGATGACCTCGCCCTCCTGCGGTTTTTCCTTGGCAGTGTCGGGGATGATAATACCGCCTTTGGTCTTTTCTTCGGATTCGACCCGGCGGACGAGAATGCGGTCATGAAGCGGTCGGAACGACATATTTTCCTCCGTGAGACAAAAAAGATGACGTCTGTTCTTACCGGGCCGGCGGTGGCCGGCCCGGAAGTGCGAACCTCGTCCGAGCGTTCGCGCGCAAAAATCTGGTTTGGCGATTTTTTGATTTCAAGAGGTCGACGCAAAAAAATCAGCACTCATGATCGTCTGCTGCTAATGCGCTGAAAAGGAACGAAATTCTGACGGTCCGCGTTGAGGAAAACGTTGATGCCTGGAAAATTTTGCGCCACACTTTGTCGTGTCACGAAAGGAGATGAAGCATGCAGTTTTCATCCGATCTTGAACGCCAGCTCAATGGCTATGGCCTCACAACTGCCCACATCTTATATCGGATTCCGGATTTCGAGGCCGTGCTCCAGACCTTTGTCTGGCAGGATTATGACCTGGCCCCCGACTTCCCCGAAATGCACAAGTTCCTTGACTTTTGGCAAACGAGGCTCGACGGCCCCCTTCACTCCGTCCGCTTTACCCACCAGCGTTTGATTGGGCCGAATGAATGGCGTCGCATTGACGGCGAGTTCCGTCTGCAGTGACAGGTAACCGACACAACACTCGGGCGGCGGGGGATATAGACGCAAAAGCAACGGGCATGCGCCGGGGAGCATCCACCCGTCGAGGGGCTGCTTTTATCCGGTCGCACCGGCGGGGCTAAACCTCTTCCGTTTTGGGGCTGGATCACGGCCTCCGGCGTGTGTGGTCCTCGCCAGTATTCTCCAGCGCAGCCATGATCGCGTTCTTGATCTCGTCCTCCATCGCCTTCCGCTCGTCGGGCGACATTGCGGCAAGATCGCTTTCCGTTAATCCGCGCGCCTCCAGATACTGCGCCCTGATTTTTTCGCCGAGGCTCATATGCGCCCATTTGCTCAGTTCTTCCTCCGGGCTCGGCCCGCCGTTTTGGAGAGGCGCCTCATCAATGTGTCCGGCCGGTTCTCCCTGGAGCGACCAGAGTACATTTGCAAGATTGGAGGAGAGGGGCGCGGGGGCGCCCCCGAAAGAAGTTGCAACTGGCCGCTCAGCAGCCTGGCCGAGGCCTGTGTGAGTGACCTCCTGCGGCCGTAAACGTGTGTAAATCGCGGCGGTCCCGCCAATCCGGTCGATTGCAGACATTCGATTCTCCTTTACTCGCAACCTGGAGCAGCTCGCTTGCGTCTGGCTTGTCATTAGACGCGGCCGAATCATTGATCCGGGTAGGCCCCACCTCGGCCGTCAGTCACCTGAAGCGGCTTCACGGGAAAGCGAACGTCGCAAAGCACCCTCGCCCAATCTGTCGCTTGCTGCGTGGTTCCTGGAACGGCTTGACCTTTTGTTGTGGAAGCCCCCGATCATTCGCGCCGTTACACATACGTGTTGTGCAAAGCACCTCCGCGACCCAAGTCAGCCGCTAGCCGCTCCCAGTTTTGATCCTCGCGATTGCCTCTTGATACATAAGCAGCCGCAGCTCCAAAGCCCCGTGCGACCGGCTCATGCAACGACGGACACTGCGGAACATTGGGCCGTTCCTGAGGTTGGAATGGCAATGGAGTGGAGGGAAATCAATGACAAACGCAGGAGCTGAGACGAGCCTCCGGCGCTTTTCCGGAGAGTTTCGATGGGCCGGTTATATGCTGGGCTTTGGTCTCGGCGGGTTCTTCGATGGCATTGTGTTGCACCAGTTGTTGCAATGGCACCATCTTTTAAGTGGTCTTGAGCAGGCACGCCTCGATATTCGCCTTCTCATTCTCTGGGATGGTATTTTTCATGCGCTGATGTACCTCATCGCCATCATTGGACTTTGCTTGCTCTGGAGAGCCCGTAACGAATTCCCTGCACCGGGAGCGGATCGTCTTATGTTTGCCAATGCCGTTGTCGGCTTCGGTGGATGGCATGTCCTTGACAGTATTGTGTCACACTGGCTGCTGGGAATTCACCGGGTCCGTATGGACGTGGATAACCCGCTTTTTTGGGATTTGCTCTGGTTTGCCATGTTTGGACTTATCCCTTTGACTATTGGCTGGATAATGCGCCGAAGCGGGTCAAAAAGGGGGAGCGGTGTGCCCAGATCGCCGTTTTTGCTCGTCGTGGCGGCACTGACTGCGGGCCCGCTTGCTTTGCTGCCGCCGTCCGATCAATCACAGGTGGCGGTGCTTTTTTCACCCGGCACAAGCGAGCTGGATGCCTTTGCTGCCATTGCCGCGGTAAACGGCAGGATAATTGCCTCTGACGCGTCGGGCCAATTGTGGGCAGTGGATATGCCGGCGGATGGAAATCCCTTGGAACTCTATCGCCACGGTGCACTGTTGGTAAGCAACGCCGCTCTGCCCCTCGGCTGTTTCAACTGGACCAGAGCCTAGCAAAGAGGGTGATCCGGCCGGAACAAAACCAACGACAGTACCCCGGATTTTGCTGTGCGACAGTCTCACTCGCAACCCCGTATAGACCTCGCAAAGGCAATGATTGCGTCCAACATCGCGGCCTTTTTCCGCGGCGCCCAATGTCCACAGTCTGGTATTACGTAGCTCCTCGTCAGGTTGGGAACGAGTTTCGTCATTTTGTCGATGATTTGCCGCGGGCCGGGCATACTCAGGCGAGGGTCCGCTCTCCCACGATATGAACAGCCGCAAGGCCCACGTATAAACCGTGGAGCGAGTGTCACAGGTACCGGGTCACATCGAGGTTGCCATAGTAGTTCAAGCCGCCACTGAAGCTGGTTCGTTCGAAGACATCAACGTGACGTGCGAACTCCATACTCACTGAACCATTGGATGGCGGCACAACAAGCCGGTCTCACATCGAACGCTTTTCAATGCTATTGCTATCGCCACAGAGGGGAGTGAGACAATCATGGATTCGATAATTCCCGGCGCGGCCAATCTCAGCCTGTTCGTCAGCGCCACTCTTGTTCTGCTTCTCGTGCCTGGGCCGGCGGTTCTTTACATCTTCGCCCGATCGGTCGAGCAGGGCCGTTCTGCTGGCCTCGTCTCAATTCTTGGCATTCACGCGGCCACACTCGTGCATGTCGCTGCGGCTGCTGCAGGGCTGTCGGCGCTCCTGGCGTCTTCCGCGATCGCCTTCAGCGTGGTGAAGTATGCCGGCGCGGCCTACCTGATTTGGTTGGGCTTCAAGAAGCTTTTCGGTCCCGCGAACATTCCCGATTTTAACGGCGCAGACCAGCCGCGCAGTCGCGGACGCATTTTCCGCGAGGGTTTCCTGGTCAACCTCCTCAATCCGAAAACCGCGTTGTTCTTCCTCGCCTTTCTGCCGCAGTTTGTTGAGCCCCAGCGTGGCCATGTGGCAATGCAGGTTGCGTTCCTCGGGGTTCTTTACACAGTGATCGGAGTGCTCACGGACGGCGCCTATGCACTCGCTGCCGGGACGGCGGGTAACTGGCTGAAGCGCAGCCCGGTCTACCTTAAAGCTGAACGCTGGGTCAGCGGGTCCATTTACATCGGCCTCGGATTGACGGCCGCATTTTCGGGAAACCACAAAAAGTAGGTTATGATAATACATGCAGGCGACGAGGGCCGGAAGCTAACGTCGCGCCGGAGTGATGGTAGAGGCTTGCGGTCGCAAACGCGGCCGGTCAATGGGGTCCCTCACTTCGCAAACACAAAGAGACCCAAGGGAATTGCATTGCTTCATATACGCTCTGCGTCGGTCCGATGCCTGATGGATCCTCAAAACAGCCGAGAGCAATCGCGACGAGGTTTGGCCGGAATTCCGGGAGCCAATATACCGTAGATCCGCAGCAAGGACAAAAGCGGAACTCCAAATTCTTTCCGCTTTCGCCCCGTCGTAGAAATGCCTTATGGTTGCCGGCTGCGGTCACCTGGCCGGCCCCGTAAAACACGGCTACGCCGAACGCGGAGCCGGTACGGCGCTGGCATTCCCGGCAGTGGCAAACTGATACCTTCACCGGCTCGCCATTCGCCGTTAGTGTCAGCTGTCGACATGAGCAATAAGCCAGACGCATTATGTGGTTGTCCCGGGTTGCGCTTCTTTCCACGCTGAATCACGTTCCAAAGAGTAAGCAGCACGCGTAAAAGTGACCAGCCATTTGTTTTCTGAACAGCGCTGCAATCGTTGACCGCTGCGAGGTGTACGCGTGATCTGTTGCGGCCTCGCTAGAGTCAGTTTTCATCTCGATCATCTTGCCGCAATGTCACCTTTAAACCTTCTTGCCTGACCGTGCTACCGCCATTCCTCGAGCGGCAACAAGACCAGTCTCCCTTCCGTCAATCTCGGGCCGTCAGGGCGGTATGATCGGTGCAGGTCGTTGCGCCAGCCATCAGGCCCGGGTGCAACTGTAAAAGCGAAGCGCGCCGCAACGGCGCCCATCGACACCTTCAGGTCCGCCGTAATTCGGTTCGATCCATGACGCTCGCCCACAACATCAAGGCGCACGGATGCAGGCGGTCAGTGTAGTGCGGCGGTTGCCGCGCGCCGCTCATCCTTGTCGTGCAGCGCGAAGCGATCAACCATATCAGCACTCGCTTCGTTGAATCCGAGAACCTCGACCTCGTTGCCCGCCTGACGGAGCTTCAATACGACCTTGTCCAACGCGCCAATTGCGGTGATGTCCCAGAGATGGGCCCTTGTGAGATCGATGATGATCCGTTTGCCCTTATCGGTGAAGTCGAAAGCTTGGATAAAGGCTTCTGCCGACGCAAAGAAGACCTGTCCAACTACTGCATAGGTGACACTGTTCTGTTCGGGATTCTCCAGCCGCGTGACCTTGAACAGACGGGCTACCTTGCCAGCGAAAAAGATGCCGGACAGCAGGACGCCAACGATCACGCCTTTCGCCAGATCATGTGTTGCAACGACGGTGACGACGGTCGCCAGCATGACGAAGGACGACGGAAGCGGGTGACGTCTCAGATCGACGATCGACCTCCAGGAGAAAGTGCCGATTGAAACCATAATCATAACCGCAACAAGCGCGGCCATGGGGATGATCCGGACGAGATCGTTGAGGACGACGATCAGAAACAGCAGGAAAGAACCAGCCACGAAGGTTGAAAGACGTCCTCGACCACCAGATGTTACGTTGATGACCGATTGTCCGATCATGGCGCATCCGCCCATGCCGCCGATCAGTGCCGAGGCGATATTCCCCGCGCCCTGTCCAACGCATTCTTGGCTCTTGTTGCTGGGCGTGTCCGTCATATCATCGACGATCTGCGCGGTAAGCAGCGATTCCAGCAGGCCGACAGCAGCAAGTGTCACCGAGTATGGGAAGATGATCTGCAGCGTCTCCCAGGTCAACGGAACCTGAGGAAGCATCAGGAATGGGATCGAAGAGGGAAGTTCGCCAAGGTCGCCGACCGTGCGCAGGTCCATGCCGAACCACCAGGCCATGGCCGTGAGAACCACGATGGCCACAAGCGGCGATGGGATCGCCTTGGTCACGTATGGAAAGAGGTAGATGATGGCAAGACCGCCTGCAATCATCATGTAGGTGAGCGTCGGAACCCCAACGAGTTCGGGTAACTGGGCCATGAAGATCAGGATCGCAAGCGCATTGACAAAGCCTGTGATGACGGAACGTGAAACGAAGCGCATCACGCGGCCCAGCCTCAGCCATCCCGCAGCGATCTGGATGATGCCCATCAGGATGGTGGCGGCGAAGAGATACTGAAGACCGTGGTCCTTGACCAGCGAGATCATGACGACAGCGGTCGCCGCCGTGGCGGCAGAGATCATGCCCGGCCGGCCGCCCACAAAGGCCGTCACGCAGGCGATTGCGAAGGAAGCGTAGAGGCCGACCTTGGGATCGACACCCGCAATCACCGAGAAGCCTATCGCTTCCGGGATAAGCGCGAGAGCGACGACAATACCCGAAAGTACGTCGCCACGGATGTTGGAGAACCACTCCTGACGGTAGTTTGAAAGAGTTTGCATAGGAATATTTTTCACAGTTGAGGCAACGGGCCGAGCGAAACTCGGTCCTCGAATATGGCATAGGTTGCGTTGCTGTGTTGTCTGGCGGATCGGCGGCCAGAAGAGCCACCCGGAGTTTCACCGGGTCCTTGTGGATGACGTTAACTAGCTCACGCAGGATCGGTTTGCAATGATCGACCCGGTCCAAACCTGCCAGAAAGTCCGACGTGGTGGTCAAGATTGCGGATGCGAGGCCGTTTACCTGGAATGATCCTCATAAAGGGCCAACGGCAGACAGGCTGCCTACAGTTGGTCGATCATAGAAGCGGCCGGTTGGGACGCCGCACCTTGAAGAAGATAATCTGTCCGCTGACGCGCCCCTCTTGTGAACCTAAAGAGGGGCCATGAACCGACATCTTTTCTCGGACGTGGGTCGGCTTCAAAAGGTGTTCTCAACGCAGGACTGACAGGGACTGGAAAGTGATATTCGAAACACGCGTGACGCTCGCCGGGCGCGGTTGACTGAGGGAACGTTCCTGCCGTTCGGGCGCACCGCCTGGAGCAGTTGCTCTAGCGAACCGACGGAATCGATGAAGATAACGCGTCATCGTTTCGGATTGCCGAGAAAATGGGATATGCGATGCGACGACTTGCGAGTGTCAGAGAGCGTAACGCTTCTGAAAAGACAGCCCGGCCACATTTGACCGCTTCGACCAGAGGCTGATCTCCGGCTATCGGCCCTAACTGGCAGAAACCACGCACGAGATCTCCATTGTCGCCGATCATTATCGTTGGCTTGCGCATGTTAGCGGCAGCCAACTTCACGGCAAACGGGTCGCCTATATGACATCGCCGGATCAAGCTCGCGGCGGGCAACTTGATCCGGCGATAGTGCCGGTCATTACTCCGGCAATTAAATGCGGTCGACCGACACCAAACTCTCAAGGCGCAGGACAGAAAACTTGCAGCCACGTAGGTGAGTTCCTGATCGCACACGAAGGCAGGTCCAGGCGTGCCACCCCTTTACGGGTGTCTCTCAGTTTCCGTCTTCTTGTTCGAGAGCGTCGCGAACCTCCGCGATTTTCCCTGTTTCTGTTCCAGCGCCTAAAATGCTCTTCGCTTCGGCAAGCTCCCCGTCGGTGACCGGCCTGTTTGCCAACTGTTCCAGCGCCGAGACAAGGGCAGCTTCGCTAAGCGCGGGGTCTGTGGGCACGGCCCCCACCCCGTACTGAATTTCGAATTCCGCATATGCCTTCACGTAGGCTGCAAGCGCCGCCATCTTGGGGTCCTGGGAATTCAGATAGGCATGGTAGTTTCTCTTCATCGAGTTGAGGCTACCGGTGCCGGGCTTTGCGCTGTGCGTTTTGGATTTCTCGGCATGAGATTTTGAAGTTTTGTCGGGATGATGCGATTTCGATGGTGCCGAAGAGCCCTTGTGCGCGGATGAATTCGAGGACGCCCGGCTTTCGCCGGCGCCGGATTTCCCTCCGCCATGGCCTCCCCCGTTGCCACCGCCGTTTCCTCCTCCATTACCACCGCCATTGCCGCCGCCATTACCGCCGCCGCTCCCGTCCTTCGCAAATGCTGCGTGCGTGAAGCCGGGAGTATCTCCCGCCATGGGGGCAAGGGCCAGGACGAGCCCAAGGCTTGCGGTACCGATCAGCGAGGAGATTTTCATGTGCAGGTCCTTTTCATAGTCGGTCACCGCTTGCGCAGAGCCGCGGTGCCAGCAAATCGTTACGCACTACAATATTGCCGAAATTCCGGGTTTCTACTCCACTCCGACCTATGCTCTGGGCATTCGGACCATAGTCCGATTGATCGCGACCGATGGTCGCTGATTGTATGGACCGGACGACGGGCTCACATGGGGGAAACCGGTGCCTCCCGCGGGCATGGTGGACACCTTGCGTTGACGGGTAGCTATGAAGGATTGGGAGATGAGTGCTGATAATGCGCATTCTGCGGACAGGCCCTAACCACGAGGCGCCGATAACGAGCCCGGTGGCACGCTGGAATTCCCAGTCACTCGCAAGGCAGTTCCTGATTGCGGGCGGTTTTGTCGCGATCTGCGCAATGGTGGTCGTGGGCTATTTCGTTGCCAGTCTGATCGAAAACGCCGTGACACGTAACTCCGCGGCAACGACCGCGCTTTACGTCGACAGCGTGATTGCTCCTCTATTACCTGACATGCAAACCACCCAGAGCCTGGACGATTCGATAACACGGGCCCTGGATGAGACCCTTGGGCAGGGCGCACTTGGAAAACGACTGTTTTCGTTTCGGCTCTGGCGCAGCGACGGTACTATCCTCTATTCCAGCGAAAAAAGCCTTTCCGGCAAGCAGCTCCCACTGTCCGGCGACCTTAAAACGGCCTTTACCGGCCAGATGACAGCGAGGTTCAATCGGATCGACGGCGTCGAGAGCGATGCCGAACGCGACAGCGAAAAGCCACTTCTGCAGATCTACAATCCGGTCTTACAGCCATGGTCGGGCAAGGTCGTCGCCGTCTCTGAATTTTTTGAGGTCGCCGACGAATTCGAATGGAGCCTTAAACAGGCCCGCCTCCTGAGCTGGCTCGCGGTCGCGGCGTTCACGACCATATTTTTTGCCCTCTTGTCGATTATAGTCCTTCGTGGAAGCCGAACCATCGACAGCCAGCGCAGGGCCCTCAATGACCGCATCGATGAACTCTCCGCCCTGCTGCGGCAGAACGAGGCCTTACGCGCGCGTGTTCAGCGAGCGACACAAAGGGCCACGTCCCTCAACGAGAGTTACTTGCGCCGCATCGGTGCCGACCTGCACGACGGTCCCGCGCAATTGGTCGCCTATGCATCCTTGCGCCTTGACAGTCCGAAGCTTGCCGATCCTCGTACTCCTGCCGAGGAGCGGGAAGCATCCTTGACGAACATCAAGACAAGCCTCGATGACGCCATGGCAGAAATCAGGGCCATTTGCAGCGGGCTGATGTTACCGCACATAGAAACGGACAACCTTGCCGCGCTGCTGAAGCGCGCGATTGTTGCCCACGAGCAGCGCACGGGCGTCACTGTCGACCTCTTACTCAACGGAACACCTGCGTATCTTTCCAGGGCTTCAAAGATCTGTATCTATCGCTTTGTTCAGGAGGCCCTGAACAATGGCTATCGCCATGCGGGCGGCATTGGACAAAAGGTTACGCAATCATCCGAAGGCGGCCAGGTTACCGTCGAAGTAGCGGACGATGGGCACGGTTTCAGTATGAGCGACGTTTCACCCGAGAAACTCGGCCTCGCGGGTCTTAGGGACCGCGTTGAAAGCCTGGGCGGAGTCTTCCATCTCTTTTCATCCGATCGTGGGACCATCGTGCGGATGTCGCTTAACATCGAGGAAATGGAACAGGCATGACCGCGGAGCAGATCAGTCTGGCAGTTGTGGACGATCACCCTCTCTTCAGGGAAGGTGTTATCCGAAGCCTGACCGAAATGGACGAATTCAAGATCGTTGGCGAGGGTAGCAACCGGGACGATGCGCTGCGCATAGCCGCGGAGCACCGACCGGACATCCTGCTGCTCGATATCTCCATGCCTGGAGGCGGGCTGGAAGCTGTTCCGCTCATACTTGAACAGGTCCCGGCCCAAAAGATCGTGATGTTGACGGTGTCCGAGGCAGGCGATGACGTCATGACAGCTCTAAGGACCGGGGCCAAGGGTTACGTCCTGAAAGGAGTCGGGTCCCGTGCACTGGCTGATATCATTCGAACCGTCGCGGCAGGTGACAGTTACGTCGCTCCGACACTGTCGGCACGTCTGATTTCCCAAACCGGGTCAGGCGCCCGAGCCAATCCCTTTGTCGCACTCACGGAGCGGGAACGGGAAGTGCTCGAGCTGGCATCTGCAGGGTTAAGCAACAAGCATATTGGGCTGAAACTGGCTTTGCACGAAAAGACGATAAAACATCACATGACACAGATCTTTACCAAGCTCGGCGTGAGCAACCGGACGGAAGCCGCGATGGCATTTCGTGACGAGATTGACCGGCGCCGTTAGCGGAGGAAGGCCCTGAGCCGCTGCTCGTCTGAGACTGTTGCATCGCGATTGATGATTGTTCTGCCCTTTGCATCCTTCATCACGTATCGGCCGCGCTGGACGCTTTCGCTGATGCCATCCTTGTGGCGGACAGTCAAAGTACCGCGACCTGCATTCGCCGCGTCGTCGACATCGGCCTCGGTTTTCGCAGCGTTTCCGGTGCCTGACGACTGGCTGTTATTGTTTCCCTTGCCGCCCGAATTACCATTGCCATTGCCGCCACTGTTACCGTTGCTGCCTCCGTTTCCGCTACCCCCTCCATTGCCGCCGCCACCTCCCCCGCTGCCTCCACCGCCGCCATTTCCGTTGCCACCACCATTACCGTTTCCGGCCTCAGCCATCTGCTCGTGAAATGCAGTGGAGAAACCGTGAATTTTGATCGTATATGGAAGAGCCGTGTTAAAGAGGGTCAAGAGCAGACACGGGAAAACGGCGATCAGTTTGCGGCGTGGTAACACCTCCAGCCTCCTTCGGGTTCGATCTGTATGCCAAGGATGCGAAAATCTGACCGCACCGATGGCCAAAACTTTAAGCCCGTACAAGTCGTCACTACACCTTGGACGGTCAAGTCCAAATATGCGACAAAAGGTTTGACGGGACTTCAGCAGACACACGAAAAAACTATCGTCTCCCTTCGATCAGACCAAGGTCTGACGTGAAGCTGTCCAAGGTCGGATAGCATACTAGGCGCGCAGAACTGGTTATGGCGTTGACACCATATCAATGCCGAACCACTTCATGCTGAAAGACTTTAATGTCCCATCTTGCTTCATCGCCTGGATTCCTCGGTTAAAGAGCCTTATTAGATTGCTGTTGTTTTTCCGAAGGCCGATACCGACACCTGGGCCAAAGACGCCACCCGAAATCCGGGGACCATAGAGCGATGCGACCTTCCCTCCGTCAGCGTCCAGAAATGCTTTCCACACTGAATAATCCGCCAGTCCGCCATCAATCCGCCCGGCAAGCAGATCCAGGTTCAGATTATCCTGCTTGTCATAGGTCCTGATCTCCACGTCCTCCCCCAGCACCTCCCTCACAAATGCCTCAGCATTCGTTGCCCCCTGCACACCCAGTATTCGGCCCTTCAAGTTCGACCTCAGAGCCTCGAGAAGCAGTCTGGTTGCGGAATTTTCCGAGGAAAGATCGACTGCGGCGGCCGGGTCCATCGCGTGGAGGCCAGTCGAGTTCGCGACGACGAAATAGTTGGAGGTCAGAGCGTATGGTTCGGAGAAAGCTATGACTTTCTTTCTTTTTTCAGTGATCGACATTCCGGCCATGACCGCATCATATTTGCCGACCGTCAATCCCGGAATGATCCCGTCCCAGGCCTGAGCGACAAACCGGCAAGAGATCTTCGCCCGCTCGCACAACGCCTTTCCCACGTCCACGTCAAAGCCTTCAACCTCTCCAGAGGAGTTGACGGAATTCCAGGGAGGGAAAGCCCCCTCTGTAGCAATAGTAATCGTCTTCGATTCCTGGGCATTTGCGTGACCAACGAGTGCTATAACAATCGGCAAGAGGCACAGCAGTTGCGAGACTTTCATATTTATTCCCCTTCTTTGCTTTTCGGATTGATGTAGAGGCGTGGGATGTGGTCACGAAGGTCGCCATAAATCCCGATCGCGTCGGTGCCTCTGGTGCTCGCGAACTCCTCAATGCTGATCTGTTCGGCGCCCTGGCGTCCTAGCAGGACTACCTGATCCCCAAAGCGTGCCTCCGGGATATGACTAAGGTCGATGCGGATATGCTCAAGATGGGACGGCGGAAGAAGTCTTGCGCGTTTGCCGCGTACCAGCCCCACTGCCCTCTCCGGCAGAGCTCTGGGAAGGCCATCACCCCATCCCATTCCAATCACTCCGAGAACCATGTCGGGGCGTATCCACGAAATGCTGTCGGGTGGATCGAGAGATTGATCGAGACGTTTAACGGAAATGAGTGTTGTCGAGATCGCCGTCAACGCCGGTCGCAGGCGCACGTCACGCACGGGTTTCTCGACGTCAGAAATACCGACAAACAGTGCTCCGGGATCGACTGCATCGAAGTCCATGTCCGGGTAGTTCAAAACACCTTCGGTGCTTGACATCATGACAACCGGAACGCTGATGCCCAACGAACGAATTTGTCTTAGAATGCCGTTCATCTTCGCTCGTTGACTGTGAGCGAGTTCCGGACCGGACCCGGGCAGTTCACTCAAGTGAGCGTAGATGCCTTCAACCCGAACTGTTCGGTCCGTAGCGGCCTCAGCGAGCAAATCGACCAACTGCGCCGGCGTTGCCCCAGCGCGAAAGAAACCCAGATCAACTTTGAGGAATATCCGCAGATTTGACACGCTCGTGCGCCATTGCCTTAACTCGGCGATGCTTGATACGGTAACGATCAGGTCGAGCGCTTCTATCGTGGCAGCTGCGACAGGCAGAGCGCCCGGGTAAAGGAGTACTGGATTCGAGATCCCTTCGCGACGGATGGCAATCGCGTCAAGTAAAGACGCGACGGCGAAGCCGTATACATTTTCGGCAACCAAGGCCTTTGCAACAGGACCTGCTCCGCAGCCATAGGCATTGCGTTTCAGGCATGCGTAGACCGCCACATGTTCGTGAAGATGCGCTCGAATTTGCCGGTAATTGTGACGAATGGCCTGTAGATCGATCTCATACCAATTCCCGCGTAGTTCTGCCGACGAGACGCTGACAGGCCGAGGTGGGAAAGCAGTGATACTCATTGTGCCAACTCCCTTGACAGCCGCGCCGGCTCGGCGGCCTTCCTCTCATTGTCGGTACGGCGATGATGTTTCGACAAGCGAAGCTCGATGAGGCTAAATGCACTTGTGAAGAGAAAGGTCACGGTGAGATAGAGAAGAGCGGCGGCTACGAAGACTTCGTAGGGCGCGAACGTCTGAGCAACGATCTTTCTGGCGGTCCCTGTCAACTCCATAATGGTGATGGTGCTTGCCAGCGAGCTGGCTTTCAGCATGAGAATGACCTCGTTCCCATAGGCCGGCAGCGAAAGCCGGAAAGCGATCGGCAGTATGATTCGTCGGATACGAAGGAGAAGCGGCATTCCCAACGCCTTGGCTGCTTCAATTTCGCCTGGTGGTACGGCGCGAAGGCCGCCGCGCAGAATCTCTGTCGTGTAGGCGGAATTGTTCAGCGAGAATGCAACGAGCGCGCACCAAAACGGATCCCGGAGTATGGGCCAAGCCACGCTTGCCCGCACCCATTCCAACTGGCCAAGGCCGTAGTAGACCAGAAATAGTTGCACCAGTAGTGGCGTGCCGCGAAACACGAATGTGTACGCCCGAACAGGCAGGGAAATTACTCTGCTTCCTGATGCCCCGGCGAGAGCCAAGGGGATCGCAATGAAAGACCCTGCGACAACGGACGCTGTGGTCAGGAGAACAGTGAGAGCTAGGCCATTCAAAAGCTGCGGAATTGTCTGCACAATCAACGCCACGTCCATCAGAAACCTCCTTTGGGGGAGATGCGCAGCCCGCGGTCAGTTCGACGCTCCAAGGCAGCAAGTGCCGCGAGCGAAATCGAGGTGAACATGAGATAAAGGCACGCAGCCACAGAATAGAACTTCAGCGGATCGTGTGTGGCGCCAGCGGCGATGCTCGCCTTCCGCATCAGGTCTTCGAGCCCGACAACCGAAATCAGCGCAGAATCTTTTAATAACGTCAGCCATAGATTTCCAAGACCGGGCAGAGCATGCCGCCACATCTGCGGCATGATCACAAGACGCCACACGGACAGATTTGAAAACCCCAGTGCGCGAGCTGCCTCAATTTGACCCGCGGGCACTGCCTGAATAGCCGCCCGGAATACCTCGGTTGCATAAGCACCGAACACGACCGTCAATGCGAGAACACCGGCCGAGAACGCATCAATTTCAACGTATCGACCAAACAACGCCGTGAGCGCGACAGTGCCTCCATAATACAACATGAGAATGAGAAGCAGCTCCGGAACACCCCTGATAACAGTGGTGTAACCATTCGCCACCCACCGGACGCTTCTGCTTTGACTGCGCTTCGCCAAGGCGCCGCACCATCCAACGACGATGCCGAAAGCAAGACTTGCGAATGCCACTTGAAGGGTTGTGATGGCGCCGGCCAGAATCTGTTCACCGAATCCGGGGATGGAAAGCATCTCATCGCCCTCCAATGTGGGAGGATAAAAACCGCCTCAGCGAAGATGAAGAAGGGCTGCCAAAGACAACGGCCGGTGGGCCTTCTTCCTCGATCAAACCCTGCTGCAAGAAAATCGTACGGGTCGACACTTGCCGCGCGAAGGCAAGTTCGTGCGTCACGATCAACATCGTCCGACCCTCGCCAGCAAGAGACTGAATGACCTTCAGCACCTCGCCCACAAGCTCCGGATCCAATGCGGATGTCGGCTCGTCAAAGAGAAGGATCTCGGGCTCCATAGCCAAGGCGCGGGCAATCGCCACGCGTTGCTGCTGCCCGCCGGACAGATGGGCGGGATAGGAATTCCGCTTGTCTGCAAGCCCAACCTTTGCAAGCAGTTCCTCCGCCCTTTGACGGGCATCTGCCTTGGTCAAGCCCCTGACATGGATCGGAGCCTCCGTGATGTTTTCCAAAACCGTTTTGTGGGACCAGAGATTGAAGTTCTGAAAGACCATTCCAAGCCTGGCGCGCAGCGCGTTGATCGCTTTTCGACCAGCCATGCCTGGGCGCATCTCGACGCGATGCCCCGACAGCCAAATCTGCCCGTCTGTCGGCTCTTCCAAAAAGTTGAGGCATCTCAAGAAGGTGCTTTTTCCCGAGCCGCTTGCCCCAAGAATTGAAATAACGTCGCCGGCGTTGGCAGTCAGGGAGATCCCTTTGAGAATTTCGAAGTGCCCGTAGCTTTTCTTGAGGTCCACAACCTTCAGAGCGGCTGATTTCTCATTACTGATAGACGTATGTTGCGCTGGAAGCTGATATGGATGCAATGGCTTGTCCTCGGCTGCTTACCAAACCGAGAATGCCGAGGTGTACCGAGCAAAACTTGCAGAATGTTGATGGTGGTGCGCGATTTTATCGCAATATCAACCAAAAGCCCTGTCCGACCAGGCCGCCCTGTACATTTGCGGAGTCGTGCCGACCTGCCGGCGAAAACTGTTTGCGAAATGGCTCGATGTCGAAAAGCCGCATGCCAGGGCAATATCGGTGATGGTCATTTCGGAATGACGAAGATGTTCCTTGGCACGCTCGATCCGCCGTCTGATGATAAATTCATAGGGCGGGCAGCCGAAGCTTCGTTTGAACGCACGACAAAAGTGCGGAACACTTAAGCCTGCGACTGCAGCAAGCTGGCTCAGGGTTACAGTTTCAGCCAGCCCCTCCTCGATTTTTTGAACCACGCGGCTCAGATCCGCCGCAGCCAGTCCGCCTTTGAAGAAATTTTGAAAGCGCTCCTGCCGGCGCATCATTTGTACGAAAATCGTTGCCACGTAAGCTTCGACCAACATCCCGCTCAAGGAGTTCCGTTCGCAGATTTCAGCGCCTATCCCGCGAGCAGCATTCATGATGATCTGATCTTCGAAGCCAAGATCCGGCGACAACGTCGGCAAGGTGATCGGCGAGGTCGTCAGACTGGTCAGTTGGGTCGGTTGAACCATGATGGACAGGTAAGCCGCCGTGGACGCGCCAATTTCCCAGCCATGCCAACTGCAACCTGCTGGAATGAACAGGATCGCGCCAGGCCTTCGCGCAACGAAACCGGCCCTTCTGTTGTCGAGAAAATAGTCGCCGCGCTCTGAATTGCCACGTAGATTAAGAAGCAACAAATGGTGGTCAGAAACCAATGCGGTCTCTTCCTTGTCAAGACCTGTTCGCCGGACCAAGTCGACCCGGGCAGCGCGCCAGGTTCTCTGCTGGTGAGAAGTTACCCGGCATTGACCCTGTTTAAAAACATGGGATTGAAGTTGCAACGGCCAGTCTCCGAGATGAGTTACCGCGGTACGTCCCCGCGAAAGACTCACTAAACCTCCGAAAGATCGGGGAGTTGGAAACTGTCTGTGACAGCCCTGCGGCCTTTAGTTCCGGGGAACCTGGACATACGCCACAGGCTCCCCGACCCGAAAGGTCAGAGAGTATGATGTTGAATCGACCAACATCAGTCGCACAGAGGGGTTTCCACGCCCCAAGGCAGTACGTGCTGCCTCAGCGTTTAGGATAGAGGAAATGCCGCGCGTTCGCTAGTTTTTTGTGGCGCGTCGCGGATAAACACGCCTGTCCAGATGCTCGAAATCGGCGTGATATGGGCCACCCCCGGAACACCAATGAACCGATAGCCAAAAGCGTATCGCCACTGCCAAGACGTTCATTTTTGTTTTCAGAGAACGGACTGCCTGCGTGAGGCACCCAACGTAAAATGTCGGGCGTGCACGCCCGGGTTCATTCAACTTTGACAGACGAACACGTCAGATAGCTTGCCGTACGTCCTCGCGGGAGATTAAGGTCTTCTCTGCTCCTGTAAGATTGATTACTGGCAGGTGCGATTTCTCAAAGCGAGGAAACCGCTACCAGTTCCGCCACTACGCTCTTCATCTCGTGCGAGCGCATGAATGAGCGCCGTTACCCGTTCACGAAGGCGCGGCGACAGCCGCATCAGGTGGCCCAGCAGGAATCGCACTTCGCTCGGCGGATCTGCTATTTCTTCTTTAGCGAAAAGCGATCCGAGATCTCTTGTCGGAGGAAGACCATCGAACAGTTGGCCAACCGTTACGTTCAAGGCGCCGGCAATCGCGTAAAGTGTCGAGGCTCGCACACAGTTTCGACCCGTCTCATAGTTTTGAATTTGCTGGCGACTGACACCGACGGCCGCAGCCAGTTCGGTTCGCGACTTTCTGGCCAATATTCTCCAAACGCGGATTTGTCTGCCCACATGCGCGTCAACCTGAGCGTAAGCTGGCGGAACATTCGGTTCTGTCACCTTTAGTGGGATAGAAGTCGCCATGTGAACTCCCCAGATAAGAGTTCAAGCGGTGCGCCCCCGCTTGAAGAACTCACTTAACCCGTGGCGGGGAGTTCGTAACCGTGCGTGACGGTCCTGTGGCCTTTAGTTCGGGAGAACCTGGACATACGCCACAGGCTCCCCGACCAAAGGTCAAGGAGTGTGATGCTGTCTCGGCCAGCATCAACCGCACGCAGGGGTTACGACACCCCGAGGCAGCGCGTACTGCCTCAAAATCTAACTAGTACCGCTGCCACAATTTATCAAGATCGAGAACGCACAAGATGTACCACCTGTCCGCTGGCGAGCGGCTCTCACAGATAAACTTATGTGGGCAAGGCTCACGTCTTTACGACCTACGGCGCCCTTACCTAATAGCCAGCAGATCGCGCCGAAAGCACGCCCAGAATAGAGCTCCGGTAAACAGCACCACTAATCCAAACCAACCGAAAATGACGGATGGCGCCAAAGCATTTCCGATAAGCGCTACGACGCCGTACACAGAGAGCGACAGTGCCATGCACACCGTATGAACCTGACTCCTGGCCCGACCAAGCTGACTTATGGGGAACGAACGCTGAATTTCAACATCGATAAGAATCCGGGCAATGTTGTAGGTTAGTCCAAGTCCCATCATCTGAAGCAGCACTGCAAAAAGATTCTGGAACACCAGGAAAATCGTGAGGATCACGCCTGTCGCAAGAAGGTGCCATAAAAGGGCATCTGATTTCTCTGACCGAAACAGCAGCCACAGACATCCGAGGACGGACCCAGCAGCCCACCCGGCCTCCACAAAGCCAAACGCCAAGGCGCTTCTCCCAAGTTCTTCCATCACAAGAGCCGAACCAAGAACGCTTACCATCATTCCGGCCGCATAGATGAAGGCGTAAACGACGGAGGGAAGCACAAGACTTCGCTGCGGCAACCCGGGAAACAATTCGCGCCGCAGAAATATGACCGGCTCGGCATTCCCACTCCGATCACAATATCCCTCTGTTCTGGCAATGGATGAGCCGAACGACAACAAAAAGCATGACAGCGGTGCCACGAGGCTCAGGTAATCCGGTGTGAAGGCCAGCAGCAAGCCTCCGGCGACGGCGGCGCAGAAATTACCGATCTGCATCCACACATATGCCGTAGAATTGAAGGATAGGAGGCGCGCCGCATCCACCATTCCGGGTATCATGGCCTGGAGCGCAGTGAGATACGTTCGGTCCAATACAGCATATAATACCCAAGACGCGACGAGCGACTGGACCGGGTAACCCGACATCATTCCGGCAGTCGCCGCTGCCACGGTTAGGATACGGAGACCGTCACAGACTAGACAGGTCAGTTGCGGCCGATAGCGGTCAGTGACTACCCCGCCAAGGTTCGTTGTCAAGAGCTCGGCGCAACTCCCGGCCGCGAGCAACATCGCGATGGCAGACGGATTCGCAGTGTATTTCATCATCAGCCAGGCGACAACGATGAAGTATATGTTGCGTCCGACCGCCGAAGCCGTCACGCATAAAAGATAATGACAATGTGACGCACGCGGTGTCGTCATGCTCATGGACTTACCTCGAGTCTGCCTTAACCGCAGCATCAAGATTCTAAGGCCCCAAAGGCATCCAGGCTTTCATGTTTTTGATATTTTATTCGGCCCAAAGAGCGCGGTACGCGATCGGAGAGATACCAAAAGCCTTGTGAAAGCTCGATGAGAGATGACTGCCGCTCGAGTAACCGCACGAATGTGCGATCTCGGTCACCGATTTACTTGTTGTACGAAGCAACTCGCTCGCCCGGTCGAGGCGCACCTTGTTGAAATGAGCTTGTGGAGAAAGACCGGTCGACTGCTTGAACGCTCGGGACAAGTGCGCCGCACTATACCCGAACTCTTGTGCGATCGCGCCCAAGCTGACTTTCTCCTCCAGCGCCGCGTCAATACGCTGAGTGATGCGTTTAAGCACGGCAGGCGCGAGGCCGCCTTTGCGGTGCTTGTCGAAGAGCCTTGAACGTCGCAACAAGTGCCCGAAGATTGTGGTGAGCTGCCCTTCCACTATGAGTCCACTTGCGGAATCCAGCTGCGCAAGCTCCAAATAAATTTTTCGGGCGGCATGCTCAATCCCTACGTCCTGAAACGACATATTCGGGACAAACCGTGCGGGCACGAAGTCATCGCCAAAAACTTTGTCGGCAAATCGTTCCTCGGCGGAAATCAGGAGATAGGCCGCGTTTTGGTCGCCTTCATCCCATCCATGCCACATGACGCCGGGCGGAATGTAGACCAATGATCCTTGCGGCCGCGCTGCGAATGAATGCCGACGACCGTCGAGAAATGTCTCTCCGGATCTCGCTGCCCCTTCCAGGTTAAGAAAAAGCGAATGCGTATGGCTTTTGAAATCAATCTGCTGACGCCTGACACCTTTTCTTCGCACGAGCCCGATACAGAATTCATCCCATTGCGCTTGCTTTTGTGAGACGACCGCACTTTCGGAATTTTCCGGCAAAATGCGTCGGTGGCTAAGTAATGGCAACCCATTATCTCCCGCACAAACTTTTTACTCAGCTAAAAGATTAAGGCACCCAAAGAGGTCAGGCAAACACATGTACTCGCAATCGGAAAAATGCATCATATTCTTGAAAACATATCAAATTTCTGAATGAAGCTTTGCGCCTAGCCCCGCACGATAGCTGAGCCCAGCAGTCAGGTTTGCGTCTCACGGTTCCGTGGAATCGTCAACTGACCGGATCCTGCAGAACTGGATTGGCAATGCTATCGAGAGGCATTAGATGCAAGACTTCACGCAGTTTCACGAAGAGTGCGAGCGGGGAGCCCGCTTAAACGAATTGGCCGATTTCTTTTCGTCCACTGCAGCAGGGCGGGCGGGAGTTCCTATTCGCCGACCCTCTCTTGATTTCCGGCTTTTGGAACGCAACCCCGAGACTGAGCGGTTTGTCGCGCTACACGCAGTCAGACAGGGACCGTTCGATCAGCATTACTTGAGCAGCATTCCTTACCGATATGAAGAGGAGATAAGACTAGGGACGGCCATACTCCGATACTCGTCCGCACGTCAGTCTCCACTAACCCTCTATAGCTTGGGAACGGCGGAAGGAACGATGGCGCGAACCATCAGCGAGCTTGCCGACGGGCAAATCCTGTCACTGTCGTGCAGCCCGACCATCGAAAACCAGGAAAGCTTCTACGCTTGGGGCGTCCCAAAACATGCGCAATTCTTCCTTGGCCCCTTTAATCACCTGTCACCGGAATCGCTCAGCCAAACACCTGGGCTTCAGGACTTTGCGTCAGGTTTTGATATTATCTTCGAAGATACCACATTTCAAATGTACTCGCCGAACCGCCAGCAGCAGATCGCTTTTGTCCGACGTAATCTCAAGGCAAAAGGATTGATGATTTTTCTTGAGAAGTTCCGCAGCCAAGATGTCGAAGAGTATCGACGGAGAGAACTTCAAAAGGATCACGGGTTTAAGGTCCGATATTTCAGCGAGGCCGAAATAAACCGCAAAAAGACAAATGTTTTGGAAACCATGAACCTCAATGAAGTCACTCTCGACGAAATGCGCTCCGTTTTGAGAGATGTGTTCTCATACGCTTATATCATCTGGAACAGCGGAAACTTCTACTCGATTGCGGCAAGCAACAGCCTGAGAAATCTGTATTTGTTTGTCTCCTGCCTCGGACCTGCGGCTATTCCGTCTGAATACACGTATGGCGAAGTGCCCGCCCGCTTTCTTCCCGATCCCTAAAATGAGCTTCCTCACCAAACACTCGCCCATGTTCTAAACAGCCACATCTGTTCCGCTCGTGTATATTGAAGGGTCGCAATCAACTGGTCAGAAATGTGACTCTTCGGACACCCATATTTTTGATAGCGAGCGTGTCCCAGCTTGGATCGTCTGCCGATGGATACCATTGACTGCACATTCCGAAAAATCGGTTCGAGAGGTCTCATCATTTTCGAGAGAGATGGCATCCTTTTGAGACGAACTATCCCTCCCAGAGACTTCACGCTGGGAGACGTCAACGCCATCTTTGTCCAGATGCTACAGCAACTTCGTCAAAAAGACGTCCGCTTCGGCTTCATCTCCGACGCCAGAGGGATGACGGTCGGCACCCAGAGCACGCCAGAATTTCTCGCTCTAACCCGTATCCTCGACGATCTATTGAAGGTTCGGGAGGTCGTCCCGGACTTCTGGATGACATGGGGCACCTTCCGTCAAGCTCAGGATGATCGGTCGGGAATGGCAGATACGGATACGGTATTTCGAGCGATCGAGTGGTATGGTGTTGAAAAGAAGGAAGCCATGTTGGTCTGCAGCACCGCCGAAGGACGGCGTGCAGCAGTAGAGGCGGGCATCGCCTACATCCACTATCCCCCCATGGAAGGCGGTCACCGCGACCATATAATTCCAGAAGAATTCTCCACTTCCCTTTCTTCCGAAAATTGTGGCGCCGGATCGTTTGACACCGAGATCGAAAGAATGCTGAGACTGAGCGTGCCAGCCCGAATCGTCGGCAAAAAAGAGTTCAACGACTGCGGTCCCTACCATTCCCCCGGGGCGGACCAAGCTTGATCGATTTCGTCATTTCGCGATCGCGCTGCTGGCTTTTGTCACGCTGGCGATTGGGCCGGTCATTGTCCGTCTGATCACGCTCAACATTGGAACGGGCGATGCGCGCAGCATCGACTGAGCGGTCGTTCGACGTCTTCTTGATGATCCCCTGCTCTGCCACATGATCGCGCCCTGCGACCGACTTCGTTTCGAGGCTGTCGTAGCTGCCCTTGTCTTTGCCCTCCTCGGCGCGACTGCGGTTTTTCGTGACACGCGCGTCGAGCTGCAATCCGACGACTTTTCCGATTACCTTGGACGCTTGCTCGAAGATCAGGCGGTCGGAAGGGTTGGCGATCCTCGCTGCAATGGCCGAGGCGGTGTTCGCAAGAGTTTGTTTCGCCGTCTTGGCCTGGGCGGCGCTAATGGGGGTCGATCGCAACGTATGCTCTTCTCCTTTTTCTCTGGAGGGATCGCGGCCATCGTGGACGGCCGTTTTGAGCCGCAGGTACTCACGTTGCAGCCCGGTTAAGAGGTCCTGACTCAACTCGCGCGCCGTGCTCGGCGCATTTCGGTCCTTAGCAATCCCGTCCAGCATCCTGACGACACGTCCGACCGAGCGCCGAGTCTGGTCCAGCCGCCTTCTGGCTTCCGCAAGCTTCGGCGCCGTCGGTGTGTCGCGAACCTTGGCCATCACCTTCTCGATCACCCTTGGCGGCGCCGTCGCTCCCATTCGCTGGAACATTTCCCACTCCCAACGCTTGACGGGTGGCGGAGCGGCGCGTTCGATGCGTTTGTGTCGTTCAACTGGGATTCCACGTTCCCTCGCTATTTCGGCGAAGCGCATCCGCCATTCCATAAAGTCGCGAATGTTGGGATTGAGCATCTGTCCGCTGCCATCGCGCAACGCGACAATCACATGCAGATGTGGATGCTTGGCAAGATCGTTGCGATTGTGAATCGCATAGGAATAGCGATGCCCAGCGAATTGCGCTCTGAGGAAGTCGCGGCCAGCAAGGAGGAGCTCGTCTCGATCGACGTTCGCCGGTCCCGATAGCAACAAATGCATAAAATCTCGTGGCTGTCGGGTCTGCATAAGCGCGCCCACGATTTTTCCCTCCGCCGTCAGCTGCTTTTGATCGGCCGTGGTGATCTCGCGGCGCTCGCCGCCGCGGAAATACCGCCCGCTTCTGCCTGGCCGTTCCTCGATGCACGCTTTTGTCGAAAGCGTCACCTCCACCGCGCCGCGCTGCATGGCGTGCAAGGCCGCAATCAGACCCTTCGGACCAGACGAAAACTCGACCGGATAGCGCGAGATCGGCGTGATGCCCTCTCCCCGCAAGGTTTTGTCCAGGCGCTGCTCGATAGCATGCGCGATGTCTGCCTCGCCCGGAATACGGTTGCTGCTGCTGCGATCCGCCCGATCCTTCTTTTCATGCGCAATGACGAGCACGAAGTGCAGCCTTGTCTGTCCCCTCTCGCCATCACTCACACTGAAGACGTATGTTCGATCTATGTCGCCAGCCCGGCGGAAACCATCCTCTGCGAGCGAGGAAAGTGCACGAGCGATGTCTGCCCGGTCCGCATTTTCGAGCTCGTAGGTCAGACTAACAACGTCCCTGCTACCCTTCCGATGGCCGAACTCTCTCTCCCATGAGCGCACGGCTTCATTGATATCCGATACCTCCCGGTCGTCCTGATCGTGGGCCTTTTCTTCCTTAGCCTGGTAGTGCAAGACGTGGCGCACAGAGCCGGCGCCTGCACCATAAGACAGAACCTTGACGACGACCGCGTTGTTACCCGCCGCGCGGCTAAGCGCCGAGGAGACAGCAGGGTGCTTTGCGGGTGTTCCTTTATCTTTCACGGCCGACGCGCGCTTCCCACCTCCGCCACCCGCGCCACGACGGCGCAGCTCGTCGTCGATCAAATCGAAATAGCTTGGCAGCCGGCGACCTTCGGATCTAGCGTTCAAGCGACTTCTGAACGGCTCCCTCATCATGCCTCCTGATCAAGTCGACGATATAAGACGATGGCCGGACAAAGGCGGCATCGCGAATGGCGTCGAGAGCGCCCAGCACGTCATCCAGCCTCTGCGCAATCACACGGACGCTCTCGGCGCGGGTACCCTCGTCTGTGACGAATTCTTCGTTACGGAAGGCCAGCTCACGTAGGAACCGATGTATGTCGGCCAACTGACGATCATGTTCATCGAGCATGGCTGGAACATTCATGATCTCCCTGACGACGATAAGCTTGGCAACGATGTTGACGGAAATATCAAGCCGTCCGGCAAGAGCCTCCACGTTTCCTAGGACATGATCGGGAAGGCGGAACATAATGGGCGGACCTCTCATTTCGATCTACAGCCCCCTTGCTTTAAGGGCTTCCAGAATCAAGCGATGGGTCGCTGAGGACAGTTGCTCGTGCTGCTCCAAAGACACGTGGAAAATCTTCGTCAATACATCGTCATCAAGATAAAGCGATACCCGTTTCCGTTTTACTGACGCACGAGCCGTTGTCTTGGGCGCCTTGGACTCCGATCCTCGCTTGTTTTCAAGGCTGGCCGGCATTCGGATCTTCGAAGAATCTGGCTCCGAAAAACCGGTTTCCGCCTGTGCCGAACCAGAACCAGCGGGCATGAGAGCTTCGAGGTCTATATTTGTTGGCATGTAGGAAGTTGCTGCCTCCTCGACGTCCTTCGCTTTTTCTTCCCCTGCTTGGGTAACGGCGAGAATGTTGCCGGCCGACGTTCTTTCCTTTGACATCGTTAAACCCCCTCCGCCTGCAGCAGACCGATGAACTCGTTGTTGATCCTTTTCACGAGATCGATTGCATCGAGCACGCTTTCCGACGCCCGCCGTTTGGCTGACGGCGTCAACGCCGGGTTGTTCACAATGCCTGCGAGTTTCGAGTATAGGGAACCGTAACCGGCCCCCACGTCGCTGAAATGATTGCTCTTACGGACGACCGTTTCGACCACGGGTATCCGGCCGCTCGCCAAGATCGCGTGAACCTCGGGAAGCGATCGATTGTGCTTGAGGGCAATCATGTCCACGTAGTTCCAGATCGCCGCGTAAGGGATCGGCCCGCGATCCCGCTTCCGACCTATTTCCGTCAATATGGTAGCCACCTTGATGGCCGACGTGGCTGCCGTTGGCTCTGGAATCACTGGAATAAGGATGGCATCGCACTCGTGGTAGACTTCGATCGCGCGCTGATGCACGTACCCACCGACATCGTAGATCCGGATTGCCGCCTCGGGCGCGTTGTCGAGCCGCTCACGAAACCTGTCTCGAGGCGCCACGCGCAGATGCAACAATGACCCGTCCGTCGGCAATAGGCCCCGCTTCATGGAGACATTGTACCAGCGCGTCGACGATTCCTGTTCGTCGCAATCGATCAGCAGCGTCTTGTGGCCTTGCTGTGCAAACTCCGCAGCGAGATTGACGTTCAGGGTCGACTTCCCGGCCCCGCCCTTGAAGGTCGATATGGCGAGAGAGAGGGGTTTGACTGTCATGACATTTCTCACCCATTTTGCCGACGTCTGGATCGCGATCGCTTGCGCGCCCGTAAGCGGAAGATCTGAACCCAGCCTGGCAGTTGTCTTTGCTCCCATCTCATACGAGGGAACACGATCCTTCACCGGCCACGAAGCTTTGCCCGTGCCTCCTCCTGTTGCCGGGCTGCGATAAGCCCCTCATTAAGCCGCATCGTTTCGAGCGTTCGTGCTGCCTCGGAAACCGGATCCCTCCCCGGCCAGAATCGAAGAATTGGCAAAACGAGCAGCAGGAACGATGTGATTGTCCCGGCCCTAAACCAAGCAGATTCAGCATAGAGGTCGGTGGCCCATTGCCAGACGCTCCCGGCCGTTTCCGGCGGCAAAAAGGCATACGAAAACGTCAACACGATCCAGTAGCCGACAAAGGCCGTAACCAAGATGCATGCCATCGACACCAGGAGGAAGCACGCGATCTGGAGCAGCAACCAGGCGGCGCGGACTGGAAACGTGAAGGCCATGAGAGCTTTTTTATAGATCGACATCTTCCCGTCTCAACACGCAAAATGAGCCTGTGACCAAGCTTGCCTCAAACTTCAAGGCCGCTCAATACTTGCACTGCAGTACAATTTCGTGCATATTCGAAAAAGTCAACAGGCAACGGATGCGAACATGAAGAATGACCCATGGCGGGCTTCTCGCCATCTTATTTTCGGCCATATCGGTTCCCTGGTCGCCCTGCCTGAGAAAAGCTGGGTCGACGCGACCACAAAATTTGTCCGCCACTACCAGCATGCAAGGCTAGCCGAAGTCCAGGGCGGCCTTTCAATCGAGCCGCTCGAATATGCAGACTTTGTGGCAACCCGCTCCATCGTCTCGCTTGCGGCGATGACTGTGACCATCTCAGACGTGCAGCAATTCACCGGAAACGCATTCCCCTGTCACGAGCTCGGGCGGACCCGCGGCCGGTTGATGGTGTCATATGCTGAATGCGTTTTCATGGATAGAGATACCGCACGGTCTCTCTCGGAAGTGCTGATCAGCAAGGGCGTGGCCTTCGTCTTCGGTGACAGTGCCGGCCAGCCCGTCTTCCCGGTTTATTCGCAGGTGGAAGACGCCGCACGGGCGACCAAAGCCGAAATCGGGGCCAGTCTCAGTTTTCTCCAGCCCTACGGTGAGCGTTACCGCGCCAATCCGACAAGGCATTGATGCGGATCGGAGCCTTGATGTTTATGTCCACAATCGCAGCTTCCGGCCTCTACACAGGTATTGTCATCCTCCCGACGCTTGCCAGTAACGAATTGCGGCAAGTGCACGCGCCTTCTCCACCAGTTGTTCGCGTTCAGGCGGCGCAAGATAGCTCTCCTGGGACGAGGGACGCGGCGCAGCCACCATCTTCCGCGTTCGTGCCGTTTCCGAGCCACGCGCAGTTCGAGACCGGCGATAGCTGGATCTCCGGCAGCAAGCGGTATCGCCTTTATGGTTTGCAGGCATGCCTGCGCGGAACCACCGTCACCCCGTCTGCAGGGGCTTCGCGCGACTGCGGGGAACTGAACGTGATCATGATGCAGGCTCTGATTAGAGACACAAAACCTGTTTGCACCAACATTCAAATGATTGACCAGAGCAATGTGGTGGTCGCATGCCAGACGACGGCGGGCGCGCATCGCTATGATCTCGCGACCTATATTATAGCGCAAGGATGGGGATTTGCCGCTGTCGATAGCACCGGCCAACTCATTGTTCCTGGCTACAGGATCGCTGAGGAAAGCGCCCGTGCTGCCCGCGCGGGGCTCTGGGCCTATCCCGACATGCCGCACCCTGTTTCGGTGCTGGTGCAACAAGCCGGGGTGTCACGATGAAGGTTATCACGATCTCGATGATTTTACTCGCTCTCGCTCCAACGGGGTCGCTGGGGCAGGCTCCTCCCTCCGGCGTTCCGCGTCAGATATTTGGCAAGGTACAGGTTATCGACGGCACTACGTTCGAATTCATCAAGAGCCGTCAACTCGTGCGGCTGGCCGGCTTTGAAGCCCCTCGTCTCAAGCAGGTGGCGACGAGCGACGGCATAACATGGCCGGCTGGGGAGGTCACGCGCGCGTGGATGATCCTGCGAACCCTTGGCCAGGACGTCAATTGCGCGCCAATCGGTCGCGATACCAACAACAATCTGATCGCCCATTGCTTTGTAGGCGAGACGAACCTCGCGGAGACGGCGATTGCGGAAGGGATCGGCTACGCGTTCAACTATCCCAACGAGCCTCAGATCCCCGCTTATTTCGACATTGAGAGAAGAGCGAGAGGGCTTGGCCTCGGCATCTGGTCCTCGGCAGATTTATCTCCTCCCTGGCTCAACAATGTATCGCAGGTGCCCGTTGAGCAGTCCGACGGCCAGGCGCAGGCCTCCGAAGCGCACCGTCCCCTACCCTTGTCCGTCATTCCCAACAGCGCCTTGTCCCTCACGCGAGTGAATGGAGGTTAAATGAAAAGCCCTTTCCAGACTTCGGCTATTATTCTGATCTTGCTTTCAGTTCTTCCGTATGCAGCCCGCGCGCAGGACGGCGCCACCAAAGCACAAATCGAACGACGGGATCCGGACTTTTGCGGGGCAGGCGGCGCTGGCTGCGATCCGGCGGACGTGCAGCAATGGAAAGCGGTCGGCAACAAGCTGGCAGACCTGTCTTCGGCCGACCTTAGCCAATACGCCTATGCCTGCGCCAAGCATCGTGAATGGAAATCGGATTGCGAAACAAATCCCATAGCGATCCTGAAACGCCTTGGCATCGAAGGCTATTGAAATTGCCGATGACGAAACTCGACCATGGATGGCTTGCGAGCGCCGGTATCGTGTTCGTTGTTGGATCGGCAGGTGGTTACACGGTCGGCCACCTGCAACGGACTGACAGGACAGCAGAGCTTGAGCAGGAGATCGTGCGGCTCGAAAAGGAGTTCGGACAGAAACAATGGGCGTTTGAATTCCCGAGCGACACGGAGGCAAGCGCCGCGATCGCCAAATCCGGTCGTTCGATCCGGATTTCGGAATGCCGGCCCCGGCAGGCGGTGCCCGGTGTCACCTGTACCGGCGTCATCACCACCACAAGCGGCTCATTTGCGGGGGTGACCCAGCCCGGCACCCTGTCGTTTGCAAAAATCGACGGCGCCTGGGTGCAAATGCAGTAGACCAATCAAAGGAGACCGGCTGTGAAAATGGTCATGTTCTTGGCCACAGGTTTGATGGGCTCACTTTCGGCGATGTCTGCAAAAGCACAGGACGCGGACTGGGGTTGCCAAGTTCTCCTATGTGCCGCATCGAAAAACCCGTCCTGGCACGGTGTCCCCTATTGCGTTCCACCGATGCGAAAGCTCATCGACGCAATGTCCAGACCCGGCTTTTCCTGGCCCATCTGCCAAGAAGCAAAAGCGGGAAAGCCTGGCCATGAGGATTACGAGGATTGCCCTTCTGGAACCACAGTAGGCTATTCGTCACGAGGCGGCGACATCAGTTCGCGGAGTGAACCTGACCAGTGCATCGAGACCGTCAATATTTGCCGGCCGTTGGGCCAGCGTAACGGCAGTACGAGGTCAGGGGGCTTGACGATCAATCGGAATTTGGGTGGGGAGGGCGACAGCTGCATCAAGCAAATTGCAACTCCCCGCCCCCGCCGCGCGGATCCCTACTATTTTGATATTCCAAACGACGAAGGCGTGAAAGAGAGGTTCTGGTTCAACTTGAACCACTAGCAGCTGCCGGAAAGCATCTCGCGACCACGCGATCACGAGTCGGTCCCGGCGGTTTTCTGTTTCTTGCGGCGGGCTTTCCAGACCGCTATCCGAGGGAGGTCATCTTCAGTGATCTTAAGCAAATCCTCGATGAGGACATTCCACTCTCGCTGCATCTTGTCGAGCGTCGAGAGCTTGACGTCTCGCATCGCCCGCGTGACCTGCGAAATGTATGCCTCGTGCACCCCGAGTTGCACAGCCAACTCACGGTTCGTCACCTTGCGTTCCGCCTTCAGCCGTTCGAGGCCAATGGCAAGCCTCTCCTGGAATGACAGAGAATCGAGTGTCGAAACATCGACGGCCTCGACCGGAGGCTGGTGTTTTACACGAGGCATCGACTGCCATTCCCAGTCGGGACCGGGTGCAGTCTAAGACCGACCCATACGCCGACCAAGTGACGACAAGGTGGGCCATGACGGCGCATCAAAAATGTCCCTGGAACCGGTTTGCTCATCCATCACCCGATGTCGACTGCAATTATCTCTGCCTAAGTGTAATCTGCTTGTCGTTCATATTTCAAACAAGGCAGTTCACAAACTCATTACGCTTCCCTACACCTCTCCGATCTACCGATGCAAGTGATACTGGCCGATCATCCGGATCCGAGGAAGGTCTGCATCAATTCGTTGCATAAGCCCTGGCTGCGGAAACGATCCGCTGGATTTTACGCTCATCGGAAATCTGGAGTCTCGAGAGATGTTCGATTTTGGCCGTGGAAGTCGTTCTCGTGATACGCGGGCAAAATACCGCACCTGGTCGGCTCCTCCGAACTGCGGTTCTGCTTGAATTCAGAAACTAATTGCGATCCGACCTGTTTTCGGGCTCCGTCTCATCTTCCCCCAACGGATCGCGTGCCGCGTCCGCGAACTCTCGTAGCCACGCTCTCGAACTTGTCTCGGTCAGCCTGCCTGAAAGGGTGTCAATCAGGAGATCGACATCCGCATTCAACTCTTCTGGCTCAACCCAATTTTCGCCCGCCTGCTGGAAGACGACGTCATTCAAGGCCTGGAGATCGTCGCCAAATGCTTCTCTCACTTCCTGGCGCCGGAGAATGGGGGAAGCAGATAAGCGATCGGGCGCCCCGCCTGCGGATGCGGATAAGCCGTCCTGATGCTTGCGCGCGCTCGTCGAAGGTCCGAAATAGACGCTCTGGCCAAGCTTTTCTTCATCGATATCGAGATCAATGTTATCTGTAAATTTGGCGCGGGCGTCTTTGGTCTCGACACTCACATCTTCGCCCCCAGCCGCATAATGCGCGGGTTTACGCCGCGGCTGCTGATCGCCTGCATCTTCTTCTGCCACTCCAGATTCGCGCTTCTCATCGAGGTCCAGCCGGCGACGCAGTTCATCGAGGGAAGAAATATAAACGTGACGAACGCCTTCTTTGACGATGAAGCTCAAATCTTGTGGCTTTCGGGCGCGCTTGATCGCAGCAAGATTGAGATCAGCTCCAAGTTCGACGGCACTCGTCCTATCACGCGGCGTGACAGCACTCACCGGCGGCGCGCGAGGACCCAGGCGGTCACTGTCAGCGATCGTCCACTCAACGGGCTTCAGGCAAGGCCTGGTCACCGGCTTGAACCGTCGCACTTTAGCAAACATCCGCTCGCCGCCATCCAGTTTCATGACGCGCATCACCGGCATGCCGGTCACTTGGAGGATCGCCTCTTCCGGCTTCATCATCATCAGCGTGTTCACAGGAAGGAGATCGACTGACACCGGTACCTTGGAGATCGACCGCTGCCTGCGGCCATGGCGATAAGAATAGGACGACTGTTCGACCCATTCGGTGGTTTTCCCGGCTGCGAGCGAGACGGCCAGCGCATCGTCCTGATTTTGAAAATTCATGAAGACCTTGATCGTCGATGCTCCCATCAGGATCTTCTGTCCGGACCGCTGGTACAATCTTTCAAGCTGGGCCCCGTCCTGGAGAATGAAGACGAAACGAACGCCATTCTTGCGGATCAGCGGTGCCAGCGTCAGCACCGTGTCAATGCGGCCGCCGTTGCCAAACTCGTCAAGCATCATCATGACTTCGTGTTCGCCATTGGGGAGCGGACCCATCTGGACCAGCTTGTCGGCCATTTGCTGGATGAACATTGAGATCAGCCGTTCATAGATCTGCATCGCGTTCCAGTCCGCCTGGATGTAGATGACCATTTTGCGGCGGCGGATCCGATCGATCGGGATCGTGGTGATCGAGGTCAGCGCCTCTACCAGGGGGTTTTGCAGGAAGTTCAGTTTGGCGACGATTTCTGCGGCAATCCCTTCTCCAAGCTTCTCATGACGACCGGCAAATTTGGTCAGTTGCATGCGGGTCTGGTCAGACAGGATCGTTTCATAATTTTCAAGCAACTGGACGATCGCCTTGCGCTCGTCGGACATCGAGTTGAGAATGCGGTAAAGTTCGCTGAGCGACTTGCGGGTATCCGGGCATTCGAGCACGAAACCAAGCGTGGCCGTCAGCAGGATCCTCGCGCTCTCTTCCCAGAAGTCGGACGAATCCGAGCGCAGCCGCTCCGGCAGCAGCATCTGGGTCAATTTCTGCAGGTCGGTGATCCGCTGGTGGGGATCCTGACTGATCAGGTCGAGCGGATTGTAACCGTCGGTAAATTTCGATCCCGGCGCCAGCAGAAAAGTCTCAAAACCCTTGGCCTTCAGGTAACCGGAGGTCTCGTTGTACAGTTCACCGCTCATGTCGAGCACGATCTGAGAGCCTTCGAAACTCATCATCGAGGGGATAACGAAACCCCGCGACTTCCCCTGGCCGGGCGAACCGATCAGCATCACGTGCTGGTCTCCGTCATTGCGCAGAAGAAGCCCCTGTTTCAGCCCAAGTACGATCCCGCGCTTGTCGCGCAGGCGAAAGTCCGCCGCGTCCCTGAGCGTCGCGAGACGGGCCTTGCCCATGATCATCCGTTGACGCTTCTGGATCGTCACTCCGATCGGAAAACCGACAAGCCCGGCGGCTGCGCCAAGACCGGCAAGCGTCGCAACCACGGTCTGTCGTAAGGGTTTTTGATAGACGCCATCGACGTCGGTCGCCCCGAACGGTGCCTGGTACATTGCAGCGAGATGGCTGCCATAGTAGCTGGCGATTTGCGCATGTTCACCAGCGCGGGTGACGACGAGGTAAAATGCAAGTCCATAAACAGCGACGGCGGCATAAGCAGCGGCGAAGATGAGAAACGTTGAGGCGGTCAGGCTGAACATCGACCGGACATGCAGGAGGTAGAGGATCTTGCGCGACAGCGCCCTTCCGCCCTTTAGCATCCAGAGGCACAGCAGGAAGAACAGGAATGGTGAGGCAAGTGCGAATGCCAGAAGCGACAGTCCGGCAGTGTTGCGGGTATGGATAATCGACCAGGTATAACGAACGGCCTCAGCAAAGCGCACTTGGGCTACATAATCGAAATACGACGGTGATCCGAAAGAAACGACATAGGCGTCGTAGATCAAGGTGAAGAAGACAAGCCAAATCACGACGGCGCCCGAGAGCGCGACGGGCAGTGTCAGGAAGGACAGTTTCTGCAAGCTCGTCCATTTCGGGCGATCAATCTCTCCGTCCGTGTACACGCTGGCCATGTTCGTCAACCTCATCGGCAAAATAGATCTCGCTGACGCCGCGCCCGCCGGCGGCATCGCTCTTTTTTAACTGGACAACGATCGGGATGATCGAGCGGATATAGCGGATGATGTCGTCACGCTCCATGCGGACATTGCTGTTGAGAACCAGCGTCGACAGCCGGTTGAAAGCATGGTGCGGCGAGTTGGCATGGATTGTTGACATAGAGCCCGGGTGACCGGTGTTGATGGCGTTCAGAAAATCGAACGCCTCGTCGCCACGCAGCTCGCCCATGAAGATGCGGTCGGGCCGCAGGCGAAGGGCCGTGGCCAGAAGGTCACTCATCGTCACCCGCGCCTCGCCTTGCCCCCCCTTCGAGACCACCAACGAAACAACGTTTTCCTGGCTTGGCTCGAGCTCGGCCGTATCCTGCATGAGGACGAAGCGCTCGTGGTTCGGGATCGCCGTCAGCATCGTGTTAAGGAAAGTCGTCTTTCCAGTGGACGTGCCACCGGAGATCAGCATGCTTCGATGGTTGGCGGCCGCCAGTTCCAGGAAATCTCGTACCTTTCCTTCCCGCAACAGTCGCGAGAGTTCGACATCGACATCATCGAGATAATCGTCTCCGGTTACCTTCGTGAAGCGGAAGGCGCCCGCCTTCTCATAGTCGTCGAGGTCGAACCGTCGGATGAACTGCTTGCGGATCGAGAATGCGTGGCCGGTCGCAGAGGTCGGACTCAGGACAAACTGGACGCGCTCGCCACCCGTCAGCGTGGCCGACAGAAGCGGGTTTTCGGCATTGACCGTCTGCTTGGTGAAGGAGGCGGCGCGAGACGCCATGTGTCGGATCACGTCCTGTTCGAGGCCCTCGATCTCGTGGCGCACCATTCGAAGCTGGCCGATCTTCTCCAGCCAGATTTCATTGCTACGCTGGCACGAAATTTCCACGACAGCAGGGTCGTCGAGGAAAACCCGTATGGGTTCGAGCGCCTCGGTAAGAAAGTGCTGTTCGGCAGAGATCTGGGGGCGCGCGTTCATTTCCCGTATCTCACCTTGCGAAGGCGCTCGAACTCTTCGCGCACCGGGTCGGGATAGAGACCCGCGAAATCGAGATCCCGCGTCACGAAAACGTTGATATCCGAACCTTGAGGAATGTGGATGGTCGGACGAATGTTGCGGGAATCCTCGAACGCCGTTGCTGCCATTTGCTGGATACCCGAGGCGATGGTCTCCGCGGCAATCGAGCGGACGCGGTCCTGGGATGACTCTCCGTTGTCCTGAGGTATGCGGGTGACACTGCCATTCTCGTTGATGATGGTAATGTCGCGATCCTGCCTCTGACCAAGCTGCGCAATGTACTGAGTCGCGCCGCCGATCAGCGTCATCAGCGCCGGGGGTCCGAACCGCTCCCAGTTCTTCCGATCAACGACGCCGGTCATACCAGAGCGGCCAAGACGGTCCGTGCCATAGGAGCCCAGCTGCACCGAGACCCCGTCGCCGCGGATCATTCGTGTCCAGACAATTAGGATGCGCTCCTGTCCCCTTTGGACACCGGATTTGTAATCGCCGATCAGTGACGAGCCAGCCGGAATCAGAATTCGGCGGCCATCGAAGGAATAGACATCCTCCCGCACAATCCCCTTCACCATGCCGGCGAGATCGGAATTGATAGCTGTCTCGAGCGTCCCTCGGATCATCGTCCCCTGTGGTATCCAGGCATCCGTGCGGCGGTTCTCGGTTGCGGCCGACACCTCCACACCCTGTGCACTCATCGACTTCAGGAAGGCACGATCGCTATCGACTGCATCTCCGCTCGTAGCGCCTGATTGACCCGGGTTGCTGTTCGCACCCAACATATTCGCTGATGCATCGGACGACGTCGTCCTTCTGGTCTGGTCCGACTGATCGAATACCATTGCAGACGAGCGGACGCGTTCAAGCAGCTTGGCCTTTCGCTCCAGCTCAATGCATTTGGGGTCGTCCGGATTTTTGCCTCGGGTGCAATCGACCTCGGCAGGCGGCGCGACAGGCGCGGCAACGGGAACGCGCGGGACCGGTAGCGGTGGCGGCGGTGGTGGCGCTTCCGGAACCTCGACAGTGGGCAACGGCGGCGGTGATGGAATCCTGAAGCCTTCGTTCCTCGGTGTCTGCACCGGCCGGAACTCCTCACGGGGCGTCGCGTCGATTGTCGGTTCTTCTTCCCCACCCGCCAGAAGGAAGTAGAGAACAACACCAACGCCAGCAATAGCGACAATAACTGCGAACGGCCGCATCAAGCCTATGCCACTGCGCCTCACCTGCCCGCCAATGGACGTATCGGTGTCTATCGAACGGTAGTTGGGGTCCGACATGGCGCGCCTCCTATCTTGATTGCGATTGCTGGTGGGATGTTCCGGTGCCAATTCGCTTCGGCGATACCGCTCCTTCAATCGGCGCGGGGATATCGGCAGGAGCTGTGCGGACATTGAAAAGGCAGGTCTCGCTCTCGGTACCGAAACGCAGCGTCCACTGCCTTGAGACCTTGTCGATGACGATGTAATCGGCCTCGCGGCGGTAGTTCACGAGGCTCTCGCGGCGTCTTCCGTCGACAATGAAGATCGCCGGGATGTCGCCGGTGAATTTCATGAAGGTCTTCAGCCCGTCGTCAAAAACCCAGAGCGGTTTGGCTCCATCGCTTCCCTTGAAGCCGTAGTCGTAATTGACCTTGTCACGGCGGATGTTCTTGATGTTAGGATTGCGTTGGGCTGCCTCAGCCTGCTTCCAGAGTTCTGCCGTGCCCTTGAGGCCGGCGTCCTCCGGATAGGTGAACCGCAGCTTGAACGTCTGGTTCTGCATGGCTTTGGTGTCGTTGACACGCAGGTCGAAGGAGTAGGTTCGCCGAGTCGTGACGACGGACAGATTGGTGACCGCATCCTTCTCCATCGGCTTCAGGGTCAGGGAGCGTCGATCAGCCGAGGTGAGGATCTGCCAGGAGATTGTGTCACCGGCTACGACCTGGGTTATTTCCTCATCGGCTCCGAAGAGGATTGTCGTCACAAGTCCATAGGTGCCTGTCACGAGGAACACCTGCTCGGCCGAATAAGGAAGCGATCGTATTCTCGGATCGAGGCGTCCTGGCCTCGCAACGAGTTCGGCATGTAAGGCCGACGGCCACAGCAGCATGAAAAGAGAAACAAAAACCGTCTGCCTCATCATGGCGTAATCCCTGAGGGCATGGTCTCGGGGACTTTCGCATATTCGGTCACGACAAAACCGAGTGGATTGTAGAGGCGGACGCGGTTGCTGGCGGGCAGGTTGATCTGCCGGTAGCGTATGGTCGCCGACCAACGCGTAACGACGTCACCACCGCGACGCCGTTCACGTGTCTCGAAACGAATAGACATGGTCGATGGATTGAGCGGATTGACCGAGAGGATCTCCGGCCGGATTTCGCCGGTCGCACCAAGCAACTTGACGGGGCCTCGGGGATTGGAGGGGTTCATCCAATCCTCGTAGTCCTTGAAGGCCTGCGAGCCCGGTTCCGACCACAGCGCAATCATGTCGAAATTGTCGGAAAGATAACGGGGATCGTAGGTTTCACGTCGGATGACGTAATTGCCGGCGAAGGCGGCGCGGACGGCCTGGTTTTCCGAGACCGTCGCACGGTCTTTATCGAGTGTGGTCACCGTTTCCATATAGCCGGTGTTCCGGTCAACGATCAGAGGTACAACCTCGGTGCGCACCAGCGGAAAGAGCTGCGCCACTGAGAACGACAGAACGCCAGCAACAGTCCAGCCGGCCAAGGCAAACAGCAGAAGGATGAAACCGATCAAGGTGCGGAGAGAGCGGTTCTTCTCACCCCATGAAAGGTGCTGATCGTAGAGATCCTCCGGACCGGCCATCTGGTCGACCGGCTCTGATCGCAATTGTCTTCTGAACAATGTCAAGTTCTGTCCCCAAAATCATGATCGTCGTTAATGTTGCGGCCCGCTTGAAGAACGGATGCGCTGTCCGCATGAAAAACCTGAATGACCAGAGGGTGTCTCACCTCACTCGCCGTTTCGCCGGCGCATTGTCAGCATCCGGCCGAGCGCGCCAGCGCCCGTCATTGCCCCGCGGCCCGAAAGCGAAACCGCCGTCAACGCGCCTTTTGGACCCGCCAGCATGGCAAGGGCCACCGCTCCGGCCTGCCCGCCTCGCGAGGTGCTGGAACCTAATCTTTCGCGGGCAGCGCCGTATAGCGCACTGGCGCCGCCTCCGCCGGGAGTGACTGCAGTCATTGTGCCGTAGGCGAATGTTCGCGCGAATTCCGGAACCTGGAAAATGAAATAGGAGATCAGCGCCAGATAGAGCACCATGGCGAGCACGATCGCTAGCGCGTTTTCCCTCGTCGCCATGTCGCCGTTTATCGTGTCCATCATGCCAACCAGAAACCCGAAGGACAGTCCGGCCATGACATAGGTGAAAAGCAGCATGAACATGCCATAGGCGATGCCCCTCACCCAGGCGTCGAAGACGAACCGCGTGATCCGGAAGAAATAGGAGAGGATGGCGATCGGGCCGATCGCCAGCATGACAGCGGTGATCATTTTGGCAAACAGCGTCACGCCAGTCAGGATCAGCAGCATCGGCAAGAGACCGAAGACCAGAACGATGAAGACGACAACCGCACCGGTGACGTTCGGCAGCCATCCGGATTCGTAGGAATTGAAGAGCTGCATGGCGAAGTCGTAGACCTTGCGCGACATGCTGGCGACCTGCGCGGCAAGATCGGAGCCGGCGGACTGCCCGCCCATCGCGGAGGAAATGGCAGCACCCAGATCCTGAGGCGACGTCAAAACGAACTGACCGATATTGTCGTAGAAGGTGGCCCAGGACATGACTAGCGCATAGGCAAGCGCGAGCTTTGAGGCAGTGATCGCCATGTCCTGAACTGAAACACTCGACAAGCCAAGTGCGCCCCAGAGAAAATAGAGGATGAGGAACAAGGCCAGAATGGAAGAGACGAGATCGCCATTCTCGGCGAACAGACCCCACGCTCTCTCCAGCGAGGCCTCGTTGATCCTGTCGAAATACCGGAGTGCGTCGCCGTAGAAGTTGATCGCGTAACTGACCGGATCCATCATCCCCCCTCTTAGGAATTAACGGGCCGCATCGGACCGCAATCGTTGCTGACGATCCGCGCAAGCGCCTGTTGCGGCGGCGCCGCTTTCTGCTGTTCCGCGTAGCCGAGGGCTGGCACGGGGTTCTCGTCAGCCGAACATTTTGCCAGCTGTTCAGACTTGCCGCCGCATCCGGACAAGGTCGCGGTGGCCAGTATCAGCAACGGGACGAACCTCACTGGGTCTGCTCCTCGAATGCCTTGAGCTGGTCGCGGACAGATGCCCCGTCAGCGCCACTACCGCCATCGCGCATCACGCTGTCCGGAAGCGTCGCGAAGGTCTTAAGGTTTTGAGACGAGGTCGCGAGTGCCGCCTTGTACTGCTGATTCAGCAACATCACCTGGTTGTTGAGGGAGCCGACGGCTTCGTTTGCGGTCTGGTTGCCCTGCAGCACCATCTGGGTATTCTGTTCGAGCGCGCCCTTCAAATCCTGCGCCGTGCCGATCTGTTCCGTCGCCTGCATGAAGGCGTTCTGGCGCTCCTTCGTGGCGCTGTTCATAGCGTCGGTAAGGGCAGTCAATGTCGTTAGCGCGTTGATGCCCTGCGAGTAGGCCTGGTTGGCGCCCGACAGCTCCCCTCCCTTGACGGTATCGACCGCCATCTTCACCAGATTGAGCCCGTTGATCAGCTTGGCGGCAGTGTTCCGAAATTCACCGCTGATGCCGCCGAACAACGCTTCGTTTCCGGACAGGATGCTGCTGAAGTCCGGCGCCTGTCCCATGCTGAAGCCGTTGCCTGTTGCTAGTTTCGCGAATTGGCTGGCATCCTGCGATCGGTCGCCGGTTATCGCCTGAAGCGTCTTCGTCGTGTTATCCTTGACGATCGAGGTGTCATCCTGGATCTGCTTCGAGAGTTTTTCGATTTCCCTGCTGACCGCGATATTGTCTGCGTCCTTGACCGGAACCTGCGCGAGCGCGTCCGATGTTGCGGTGATGGCAAGCGCTGCGGCGATAACGAATTTTTTCATCTGCCTGTCCTCTCTCTTCCTGTTCAATTTGCCACCGGCCGGGCATCGACGACCGTCACCAGCCCAAGCGCCGGATCCTCCACCACCGAGAAGGTGGCGACATCGCCACTGGCGCGAGCCTCCTCCTGGAGGTCTTCAAGCCAGCGCCTGATCTGGTCGGTGGTAGCGGTGGATGGCACGGCAAAGCACCTAACGTTGCCGGTATCGATGGTGGTCGAAGGGCACCGGACCTCGGCCATCACAAGTGAGCCATCGTGTTCCCTGGTGTTGCCACCACCTGCGCCGCGTAAGGCCGCAGAAGAAGACCGAAGCCCCGCCTGCAGGCGCTGTAGATATTGCTGGTTTGCCGTGAGCGATTTCCCCAGAAGCTCGTTCCAGACGGAACCCCTTTCGGCCTGCGCCTCAGTATTGCGATCGATCGCCTTCTTCAGCTGCTCGCCGCATCCACTGACGTCACTGACGGTTTCCGTCTCGACGCCGTCGCCTGGGGGACGTCTGTCGCCGTTCTCCGCCTTGTTCCGGCTATAGTAGGTTGAAACCTTTTTGACGTAATCCTGCGTTTCGGGAATATCGGGAATCCGGCCGTTTTGAAGTGACTGGCGATAGGGCCCGGCATTGTAGCCGGCGGCGATCAGGTCGTAGCGATTGCCGAACATGCCCTGCAGCTGCTTGATGTATTTCACACCGCCACGAATATTGTCGCGGAGGTCGTAAGGATTGACACCAAGGCCGGCCGCGGTCCCCGGCATCAGTTGCATGACGCCGGTCGCACCGACCGGTGAGCGCGCCGATTGGCGAAAACGTGACTCCTGTTCGGCAATCGCCAGCGCAAAGTTCGGGTCGACCCCCTGGCGGATCGCCTCGTCGGCGACCAATCGGGCGACTTCCTGCTGGCTATAGGTGCGCTTCGACGGGCCGGCCGGCGCGGCTTCACCGCCGATACCCTCGGCCGAGCAATCGGTTGGCGCACCAGAGCCCTGCCCGGGCGCAACGCTGTCCGTCGTTCCGCCCGACGCACCCTTCACGCTTCGCGTATCTGACTGATAGGTCTTGTACCAGTTCTCGGTCTCCTGCTGGATATCGCGGCGGGCGCCGTCTTTCACCGGTACCTGCGCTAGCACCGCGACTGGTCCGAACACGCTGGCCAGTACCACGGCACTGACGGTTGCCAGTTCAGGAAGCCTTGCGTTGGTCATCGGACGCATCCCCCTCCCAGTCGCAGAATTTCGAAAGCCAGTTCTTGGGATCGTCGCCGTATTCCTCGCGAAGCATCTCAACCTCGCGGACGGTTTCTTCTCGGCCGGAAAGGACCTTGATGAACTCTGGCATGTGGGACATGTCGACACGCGCGATCACGCTGCTCTTCGCGTGCTTGATCAGCATGAAGCGCGAGGCCGGGTCGCCATTCTTGACCCAGTCGAACTCGGCCCTGGAAAGGCCGAAGTGCTCCATGTAGGAATTTTCGTCCGCCTTGGGATTAGCAAAGAAAATATTGGTCGAGGTCTGTTCGATGATCGTCCGGCTGACGCTCGACTGCACCACGTCATCAGCGGACTGCGTCCCGAAGATCACCAGACCATTCCGCTTTCGGATGGTCTTGAAGTAGTCCTTCATCGTGCGCTTGAACTCGTCGTCGTCGAGCAGCTTCCAGGCTTCGTCCATCAGGTTGATGATCGGCGCCTTGCCGTCGTAGACTTCGTCCAGCCGATGGAACATGTAGAGAAGTGCTGCCGTGCGAACCGGTGGATCGTCGAGGATCGACGTCATGTCGAAGCCGATCATCGGCCGCGAGATATCGAGATTGTCGTCGGGGTTATCGAAGAGCCAGGCATAGGGGCCATGATCGACCCATTTATCGAGCCGTGCGATCAGGCTTCCCTCGGTTCGTTCGGTTCCGGCGAGCAGGGCGCGAAGCGACGACAGGCGGCGATAGGACCGATCCTTGGTCTTAAGGACGGACTTGATCGCCGTGCGGATGATGGTCTCCTCCTGCGGCGTCAGGCTCTCGCCTTCCTTCGACGGCTTCAGCATGAAGCTTAAGAGCTGATAGAGGAAAACGCGGTTTTCCTTGGTATCATCGAGAAGCAAAGGGTTCCAACCTGACGGCTCGCCGGGTTCGAGCGTCAGGTAGGTTCCACCCGCCGCGCGAACCATGATGTCGAGACCGCGGTCCTTGTCGAACACGATCGTCTTCAGACGCGGGCTGACCCGGTAGGCCTGGAGGATTAGAAAAGCCATGATCACGGTTTTGCCGGAACCCGTCGGTCCGAATACCGTCGTATGTCCAACATCCCCCTGATGGAAATTGAAGAAGAACGGCGTGCCCGACGTCGTCTCGAATATGGTGATCGCCGGACCCCAGTGATTGCCGTCCGGCTTGCCGTAGGGATAGGCGTGGAAACTGCTCAGGCCCGCGCAGTTGAGCGTCGAGATCACCGCGCGCCGGGCGATATAGGCCTGATTTCCGGGGAGCTGCGCCCAATAGGCGGGCTCTGCGTTCAGGTCCTCGCGGACATAGGAAGCGCCCAACGCACCAAGTTCGTTGCCGATCAGGGCAACGGCATCGTCAAGCTGGGCCGGCGATGTCGCAATCGGCATGACGGTCAGATGATGCTCCGCGAAGGCCACCCGTTTGCGCGCCAACTCGTCCCGCGCAATATCGAGACTGGCCTGAACGCTGGAGCCGCCCTCGTCGGCTTTTGACAGCTGCCGATCGAGGCGCTCGATCCGGCTTCTTGCTGCGATGTCGTCAATGAAGGACATCGACTGCGTGAGCACCATCTCGAATGGGAGTTTGAGAATGTAGTCGAGCATGCCGGCGCCGGTCTCGGGCGGATATTCCTTCAAGGACACCATTGCGGCGTAGCGGTCATCGCCCGAGGTCTCCCCCTGAAGGTGGATCGTGCGGTTGCCGATCGACGTGCGACGCGCTGGCAGCATCGCATCGACGGGCAGGTTGCCGAGCCGGATAGGCCGCACACGAGCGCCGTTCAGCAGCGTGTAGAAAAATTCGCATTGCTCCGAAAACCAGGCTTTGGGTGTACCCTCATCGAGCTCCATATTTTCAAAAAAGTCGCGATAGATCGTCTTGCCGTTTCCAAGGTCAACCTGGACACGCTGCACGTCACGCAGGACTTTGGGACCGTAGGCCGCGAGTGACTTCTCCAGTGCTTTTGTCGCCTCGACCAGTTTGTCTCGAATCGATCGAAGCAGCTCTTTCCGCACGACATCGCCTCCGATGCCCATGATGCGGGACAGTGCTGAGCCTCGTTTGAATAGCGGCCGCACAACGAGTGAAATGTAGGTGTCGTTGACGAACATCTCGTTCCTCGAGATGCTTGCTTGATAGACATCATCCAGACGCTGAATGAAGGGGTCGGTGAACGTCGCCGGCAAGGACGGTGTGACCTTGCGCCTGACAACATGGGTGTAGAGCGCGAAACTGCCGATCGAGGATATGGCGCGGAATGCGGCGTTGCGCTGCCGCTGCAGGATATTGATCGTTTCGATATCGGCTGTTTCGAACGAGAAGCCGGTGAGACGCAAGGTTGATACGAGGCAATCGTTCTTCAGCCGGATAATGCCGTTTTCAATCGGGACATAGAAAGGAACATGGGTCGAGATGCCGCGATCGGCAAAGATCTGCCAGCCCTTCGACAAGCTTCCCTTCAGCGATCGTGCCGTGGTGCCCATCGGTCAAGCTCCGTAGGTCCGGATGCCCCCGCCCAGCCTGCGGCCGAGGGGATTGACGCCGCACATGCTGCGGCGCCCGAGAATGTCAAAAAACCAGAGGTCGAGTTTGACCGTCAGCACGTAGAGAATGCCGTGCAGGGTGACGAAGGAGACGGGAAACCACAGAATGGAACCCAGCACCATGAACACCATGAGCGAGATGAAGCATTCAGCGAGGAAATAGGTGTAAGGGATCCCCATCACTGTCGGCGGACGCGTGAGGGCAAGGATGACAGGATAAGATTCGATGTAGTCGTCCCCGCCTGCGGCTTTGTTGGCAGAGTTCGTCATGATCACGACCCAGCGAGGAAGTCGACAAGCTCAGCGGCAGCAAACATGCCCGCGAGGCTTCCGCCGACCCGCAGGAGCGCTCCCCATGACCAGAAACCAAAAGCGGCAGCCAGGAACATGCCGATGAACGCGATCGCGCCCACCGAACGGCCGAAGGGGCCGGTAAAGAATTGCACCAGTCTATCGGCAGCATTCTCCAGCGCATCAAGGCTTTGCGCGGCGGCCGGCTCATATTGACTGACGAACAGGATCGAGGCCGCAAGCAATACCATAGCGACATGGCCGGCCCACTTACGGTTAAACGGGGAGCGGCAGGTGACGCTGCCAACAAGGATTGCCGTGATCATTATGCTCATTGAACTACCTCTTCCTTGACGATTTTGACCGGGCCGCCGCGTTGGATCGCTTTCATTGGCTGTTGCGGGCTGTCGTCCGAGACAAGCGGCTTTGTGGCCGAGAAGACAAGCATCGGGGACCTTGCCCGGTCGACCAGCCCTGCGCGGCGGTGCTGACTGGATTCAGGGCTGGCCGTCGGCCTGGGTGTGTAAGGCAGGCTGGTTGCCGGCTTGCCGGTGTAGTAGCCGACGACGCGCGTCACATAGTCCGCGGTTTCGCGGATGAGCGGCAAGGATTGATGCGCATCGACACGTGGTTCTCCGGCATTATACGCGGAGGCGATCAGCACCGGGTTGCGATACTTGACGATGAGCACACGCAGGAAACGCGTTCCTGCACGAATATTCTGTTCGGGGTCAGTAAGGTCATCGGCGCCGAAAGCCTCACCGATCTTTGGCATCACCTGCATCAGGCCGACGGCACCAGCCGAACTGACCAGGTCCGGATCGAAACGCGCGTTTTCAGCGCGCATGATCGACAGTACCCAGTTCGGATCGACCTTCTCCTCCGCCGCAATCTGCACCGCGAGTGTTGCGTATTCTTCAGGCACGCCGGAAAGCAGGTCGGGACGAGCTTGCGTCGATGTTTGATCCGCGGCGTTGCCGGCGTCGACAGCTGGATCGCCGGCCCGTTCCCCTCGACCCGGCTCAAACGAGAAGACGCTGATCGGTGAGAACACGGAGTGGTCCCGCAATGTTCTCGTGTCGCGCGCCAATTGTTCCGATAGTTCAGGACCGGCAAGCCGTGATCGGGTCGTTGCTTTTACGACGAAGGCAAGATTTTCGGTGGCGGCGTTGATTTCGGCCCGCCCCCAATAACGTTCGTTGAAATTGGCGAGATCAATGGCTGGCGGCAATAGATGTTCGGGCGTCACACCAAGAAGCGATACCGCCACAGGTGTTGCCGGCGCGGCGCGCTCTTCCGAATGGTTGAGGGCAAAACCAATGGGCCGATCGCTAAGCTCGCGGCTTTCGCTTCTCCGGCGTGGATCATTCTCGGCGGAAGTCGAGGCAAAACTGGCCGCCAGAAGCAGTGACGTCATAGCGGGCCAGACCGTCCGCCGCGACGCTCTGGCTGTCGGGTTGCTCACAGAAGAAGGCGGGCTGTCATCCATTTCGAACGAGTCCATAACTTATACTGCCGTACAAGTTTTGAACTGCAATCCGAGCGGGAAATCAATCAAAAAATAGCACTGTAGTGCAAGTTCTGTTATGGGATGAGCCGAGAGTTCCTAAAATGCCCAATGAATTCAGTCGCGTACCCTTGACCATTGATCGGGCTTCCAGCGGTAAGAAATCTGCTCCCGATCGCCGAGAATACGAGCCAGTTTAACCGCAGTGCCTCCTTTGACGAGCACGGAGCCAGAATCGGCCCCTGAATACGCACGATAGATTCGGCACGTGAAATTCGGGAGTTCCCGCTGGATCCTGGAAGCAGGCCAGCAAGATGAAACCTGATAGGGAGAACGATCGAGATCCGTCTTCAGATCGCGTGAGACCTGCTGTACCGGGCCGAGTCGGCGGCGCCCAAACTGCGTACCGTACTCCAGCTGACACTCAACGATATTCGCTGGATAGTGTTTGCAGGCAGCAAGACTGAGATAGGCGTAGGGCGCTGGCGGCAGCGGCCGGGGCGGCTGCTCAAGTTGTCGGCACGCTGCCAAGGGGATCGCAATGGCCAACGGCCAAAACAGAGCTTTCAGGATTTCCACGGCTCACCTCCTAAGTTTCCTGCTGGTATCCGGCGTATTCGAGAGCCTTGAGATAGAGATCTCGCGCGAGCCCACAAAAGGATGACGACGGTTGCGCGGTGGCTCGTCAGTGGGAAACCGTCCTGCTGTTTCGCTTCGGAAGACCTTGCAGTTATCTGCGCAGAACCGCTGCCCGGCACCGTGCAACACGTGAGAGATGTCACCGGCAACGGATGGACACCGCTGCAAAACTTGTACTTCAGTATAATTTTGAGCAGTCATATACCAGGTTCTCAAGAATGGAAAGTGCGATGAACTGGGGCAACCTCGAAGCAATCCAGTGGCATCCTCTCTTCCGAACGCCGACCTCTTCAGGCTGACAATCAGCCATGCTTCGCACGGAGATCAGCGAAATCATCGCCTCATCGAGAATACGAGGCTTCAAGCTGGTGCAGGGAGCCCACAGGCCGGACCGTACCGAACGACGGACCGCCCATCACATATTCACACTCGATGTGACGCTGCTTCCCGGCTCCTCGCAGCTCCGACAATTGATCAGCACTGTTCGCGCGGACGCGGGTTCACCTGATTACTCACCCGCTGCTTCTTCGAAACATTCAATCGCAGCTACGCGCGTCCACCTGTTTAAGCAAACACTCGTCCACCCAGACGCTCAGCCATTGGTTCGCTCACAGGCCGATTTACCCAGAAGCCAAACCGTCATTTGGTGGATCGGCGCTCCACCTATTCACTCACTTGCACAGACGCCTGCTACCTGATTCAGGGATACGCTGGTTCACCGAGCGGCCTGGTCCCTCAAAGGCCGACGCGCTGAGACCCCTGTTCGCCGTATTGGCCATCCACCCAACCAACCGGTTGTTCAACCGGCGGATCGGCATTTTGCCCATTCGCGGTTTCGCCCGTTCACCTATTCGCTGAAGAGCTGCTTTCCCGATCGCGTCTGGGGTCAATAATCCAAGAGGTCGCCCGCTCGCCTTAGAGACAATCGCCCCTCGGGCGAACGGCTATTGGTATACCAATAGCCTATCCTGCCATCTCCCACCAAAGCGGTCCGGGCGCCGTGCCCGACGCGCCCATGCTGTTGCGGGTCGGCAGACGAAGCAACAGCGAACACAGGCTTGGCATGTCATGCGCGCCGGAGCAGCAGCGAGGCGCGGGACCGGTTTGGTGGGAGATATGAAACCGGGTGCGGTCGTGGGCTGCCCGGATGTCGGTGACGGTTGAGATCCGGCATCGATGGCAAGCGAACGAGGAGACGGCGAGCGCGCCGCCGGGGGGAGGATTGCGTGAAGCAGGGGCCGGAGCATGACGGCACAGCAAAGACAGTCCTTCTCTCGGTCTTGTGTGGAGAAGTCGCGGCAGCGTCCGCTTAACCGGCCCAACCTTCTCCGTTTGTGCCGCAACCGCGGGAAGGACGCGACGCGAATGGGCGGAGACCGTTCTCGGGCTCAGTGAGCGTTGCCCGCTTGCACCTATCGCCGCGGGCGGCTCGCTCAGATTATCCGCCGGAAACCCATCATCAGCATGAATCAATCAAGGCCGACCGATTCAAATATGTCGTTGGACGCCGAGTCCGCCTTGTCCGATTCTCCGTTTCATGATTGCACAATCCTACCAGATCTATGTCGAACGCATCGACGACAGGAAAAACATGGCCCGCTTTTATGCCATGTCGATCGAGCCCAACCTGTTCGGCGAGGCCTGTCTCATTCGTCGATGGGGTCGGATCGGTGCTGCAGGTCAAAGGCGGGAGCATCACTTCGCGCGGGAGGAAGAAGCGGTCAGGCTCTTTCTTCAGCTTCTGCGAAAGAGACGGTCGCGCGGATACAGGCCGAAACCGCCTGTCCGGCGAGCTGAAATCGCTGACAGATAGCGAAGGGTGCGCCAAGGGGCGACGCTGTTCCCACGGGATGGCCCGGCGTCGAAGACGAATGCGGATCCCACCGCTTCCCTCAATCAGGAAACGGGGCCCGTTCCGGCGACCGCGGATGCAAAGCGAAGCTTCGGGTTTGAACCGCCGGTCGATCCGGCGCGTCAGACCAGACGACAGGGCAAAAGCCGCCTCAGAAGGGCGGCTCGATGTCGATGGCACCCTCCTGCTCGGCCATGATCACCGCCAACTCGGCGCATGCGAGTTCCAGCTCGACCTCGATTTCGCGGCGTTCGTCGCGGTACACGGCGTTTCGCAATTCGGCCCGCAGTTCTTCAATGTGTTGTTCCAGAAGCATCGTCGTCGTCTCCTTGAGTTTGTGAAAGACGACGCGCGCGGTCATGGGGGCGTGGCGGGGTCAAGGATCGAGCCAGCGACCGGCGGAGCCGGCGAGTGGGGGAGCCGATTTTGTTGGAGCGCAGGGTACCGGAGCGGAGGCAAAATTGGGGGCACCGCTCGTCCTTGAGGCCGGCATGCCGCCATGGCATCCTCAGACGGACTGAGCAGACAATTTCTCTCCGTATCGCACCCGAACCCGAAGATGGGCTCGATGCCCGTCTTCGGGTCACTGATACGTTGAATAACTGTGGAGATCCGGGGCTTTCCGAACGAATTGCCGCAGCGTGTCGATGACAGGTCGGGTCGGCAATGGCAGTGATTCTGCATCTAACACGATGCGGAGACAGAATATGACCACGACCAACGAAATCGCCGACAAGATCGCGGCCGAACACAGCCTTACAAAGGCGCAGGGGAAAGCCATCGTCGAGGCGGTGATTGCTTCCATCACCGAGGCCGCGGTTGCCGGCAAAGAGACGTCGCTGCCCGGCTTCGGCAAATTCAAGGTGAAGGACACTCCGGAGCGCGAGGCGCGCAATCCGGCGACTGGCGCGACAATCAAAGTTGCCGCCGCGAAAAAACTGGCTTTCACGCCGGCCAAGGCTCTCAAGGATGCGCTGAACAAGTAATCTTACAAGGCAAGGCAAAAAAAACAGCCCGGCAAGCGTGCCGGGCTGTTTCGTTCTAGGCTTGCATCAGCAGGCAGACGTCACGTTTATAAGATCCTGGATAATCGTATCGCTGATAACGTGATGCGCTTGACGGACATGGTCGTCGAGCAGCTCGTGAAGAATGCTCGATGCCAACGGTATGAAGTCGAAACCGCGTGCCATTGCTGCGGACAGCAGTTGCGACAGTGTTTCAAATTCCTTCAGCTCAGCGCCCAGCCAGAGTTCAAAATTCCCGCCTTCGGCATCCGGAAATGCCTGGAGAAAGAACGTCTGAAGCGGGCGGTCGTAGCCGATGATCGCATCTGGGTCTGAGTGGAGGGATGCGGTTGGGTGACAGTAATCGTGTAGCGGCTCAAGGCGGCCTCCTTTGAATTCGGGGAGCGCCGGCCCCGATTTCGGGGCCGGCGGTCCGGTTCAGGCCGGGCTGTTCCAGAGGATGACTTTCTTGCCGGGCTCGCCGCCGGGCGCCGGGGCCACGTTGCCGAAGATCACGCCGATCTCAGGGGCTTCGATCTTCGTGGAGATGTATTCCTCGCCAGTCTGGCGGGAGATGCGGTTCCAGCCTGCGCCGATCTCGAAGCCGGTCTTGCGATGGATGATGCGGTAATCAGGGGCCTCGTCGCTCGCCTTGCTGGCGTTCGGGACGAGGGCGATCGGGGCGTTGACCCGGATGGTGGCAAAGACGCCTTCGAGAGTGCCGTCGGTCTTTTCGGTGAGGGTTGCGATCGTGGTAGCCATGGGATTGTCTCCTTCGTTGCATCGGGACCATTCCCGATGGCGCCCGAAGAAGGGGCTGTGCCGCAGGCGTCACCGAAGCAAAGCGAAGGGGAACCCCCTTGCGGGGTTGACGCTGATCGCGGCCGGTCCCTTAGAAAGGCGACATAAAGAACGGGAATGGTCCTTGATTGCGACGGCGGCGGGGAGACCTCGCCCTGGCTGCCCTTGCGGATCCCGCCAAGTACCGCGCTCGTGGCATGCGTGAGTGGCATTCGGATCAACGAACCTCTGCCACCGGCCAAGCCGAGGGGACGGGAGCGACAGGGAACGTCATGATCCCGGTCTGGCTGGGCCGGATGCGCCCCGCCTTGAAATACACCACGACAGATGACATATTATACGCGACACTTGACGCGGAGGACGATGATGGCCCTCGCAGCTAAAACCCCTTCCACAACGGTCGCTGGTGGGGAGTTGCAGAAGATCGAAGCCCTGCTTGGCGGTTCGCGCGTGCTTGCGCGCCGGCTGACCAGTGCGCTTGATGCGCATGAGCTGCTGTTGCACGGCCTGCCTGCCTTAGCGCTCGATCACCTTGTCGGCAATCTTGTTGTCCTAGGCAAGAACGAATCGCTGGAAAAAGCGGTCGGCATGAGCCTGCGCACCTGGCAGCGCCGGAAGGACGCGCTGTCCAAGCCGCTCAGCCAGGAACAGAGCGGCCGGGTCTGGAAGTTCGCCGAGATCCTTGCCAAGGCGACGGATGTCTTTGGCTCGCAGGCGGAGGCCGAGCAATGGCTGGAACGCCCAGCGATCGGGCTTGATCAGCGCCGGCCGATCGATCTTCTCGGCACGCCCGCCGGCGTCGAATTGGTCGAGGATCATCTCGACCGCCTTGAATACGGCGTCTATGCATGACCCTTCTACCGATTGCGCTCGGCGGAACCAGGCTTGTGGCATGGCGGCTCGATCAAGCCATCCAGGCGGCGACATGGGATAGTGGCGAAGGCGCCTATCGGGTTGGCGGACGCTGGAACAGCAAGGGCGTGCGGGCGGTCTACTGCTCGCTCGATCCAGCGACGGCGATCCTTGAGGTGGCGGTGCACAAGGGATTCCGGGCACTCGATACGGTCGCCCACATGATAACGGCGGCCGTCGTTGCCGACCCCACCGATGTCCACGTCGTTGATCCGGCGACCGTACCCAATCCCAACTGGCTGCGGCCGGGCATTCCCGGCGCGGGACAACAGGCCTTCGGAGACGCGCTGCTGCGCCGACACCGGTTCGTCGCGGTCCCCAGTGCGGTCTCGACGCACAGCTGGAACCTGATCTTTCTAGCGGGTGGCGGGGCAGGTGCCTATGCTCTCGAATTCCAGGAGGCGTTCGCGCTCGACACGCGGCTGCACCCACCCGGATCCTAGACCGTCGGGACGTGGATGAAGCCTGCTCTGAAGGCAGCGCCGCGACGGACATCAGTCCAGGCGGTTGAAGTGCCACGCCTGAAGTAAGGCAGCCACATCATGAAGGCCTTGCTGAAGCGGCCGAGGATCGGACTGCCTTGCTTTTTCACCGCGCACATCCTGCCATTCCCGAAGACAGGGATAACCGGTCACCTGGCTGAGGCGAAGTTCATGGCTCATCGTCGTAGCCTTCGCCGCGCGCCAGCCGATCGAGCGCATCTTCATGCCGATGCCAGCTAACACGTCGGCGTCCTGAATGCGTGATCCCGGCTTCAGGTCACACAGGGCGATCCTGAGAGACATAATGATGGCGGCTACGATTCAGAGGCCCTCTTCAACGATGATCTTGAAATATGATGGCAAAATCTCCATACTGCCATCATTCCTATCAGTTATGCAGGAGGTGCTATCATGCCCGCCGTAACAATCCGAAACATACCCGAGGAAACGCATCGCGCCATCAAGATCCGTGCGGCACAGCATGGCCGCAGCGCCGAGGCCGAAATGCGCGACATTCTGGAAATGGCCGTTCGGCCCGCAACCCGTCTCCGTCTCGGCACGGCACTCGCCGAGGCCAGTCGTCGCATCGGCCTCACCAACGAGGACGTCGATGCCCTTGAGCAGACCTTTGATCGCACGCCAGCCCATCCCATGAGCTTCGAATGATTCTGCTAGACACCAATGTCGTCTCGGAGACGATGAAGCCTTTTCCGAGCCAAATGGTACAGCGCTGGCTCGACGAGCAAGCTGCCGAGACCCTCCATCTTTCGAGTATCACGATCGCGGAGGCCATGTTCGGCATCCGCACCATGCCCGATGGTCAGCGCAAGCAGAGGCTCGCGGAGGCTCTCGATGTCTGGATCGGCCTGTTCGAGGGACGAATTTTGCCCTTCGATCTCGATGCCGCCAAACACTATGCCAATCTCGGATCTTCGGCCCGTGCATCGGGGAAGGGATTCCCGACAACCGACGGCTACATTGCGGCCATCGCTGCATCCAAGGGCTTCGCAGTCGCGACCCGTGACGCCAGCGCGTTTCATGCCGCCGGTCTTGAAGTCATTGATCCCTGGACGGCCGAGTGAGGGCGACCCGTCACCGGCAAGTGCGATGATCCGAGCATAGTCGATGTTGCCGGCGGTATACGTCTGAAGCGTCGCCTCGTCTTACTTTGTGCGTTCGATTGAAAAGAGGTTTCGGCGTTGCCGTGTGGGCCGCGCTTTCGGCTTCAACCGCTAATGATGGCGACAACCGATCGACGTGCCGCGATCCTGCCTTCGCCCGTCCTCAAAGCGAGCCGATCAACATCATCGCAATCGCCCTGCGGGGGGCCGAGCCAACCAAGGCGCGGTAACAATCACGACAAGCGCCCCGCAGTTCCTTCCGATAGGAGGCGGATCGCCCCGACTTTGGTCCCGCTGAGGATGATGGCTGGCGAAGCGAGACCCCGGACGGAGGCGTGGGTCGGGCGCGCCTGCACGCCTGCGACCCACCTTGGAGATGCTTGCGTTTTGACACAGGCTATCAGGCGCCGTCTCCTGAAGCCTGCCAGACCGGGATGCCGAGCTGGCGTGCCTTGTCGGCGAGATTGCCGGTGATGCCGTTTCCGGGAAAGGCGATCAATCCGGCGGGCATGACTGAAAGCATCTCGTCATTGCGCCGGAAGGGCGCAGCCTTGGCATGTTTGGTCCAGTTGGGCTTGAAGGTAATCTGCGTCACTTGGCGCGCCTCCGCCCAGCAGGCGGCGATGCGTTCAGCGCCTTTCGGCGAGCCGCCGTGCAAGAGCACCATGTCGGGATGCTTAGCATGCGCCTGATCGAGCTTGGCCCAGATGCGCTCATGATCGTTGTAGTCCATACCGCCGGCGAATGCGATCTTGGTTCCGGCAGGGATCAGCACCTCGGTTTCGGCGCGGCGTCGGGCGGAGAGGAAGTCCCGGCTGTCGATCATCGCCGCCGTCATGTTGGCGTGGTTGACCTTGGAGCCGCTGCGCGGCCGCCAGGACGATCCGGTCTGCGCCTCGTACAGGTCGGCACTGAAGTCGCGCATGAACTCGAAGCTGTTGCGGCGTTCCAGGAGCGTGATGCCTTCGGCGATGAGGCGTTCGAGTTCGACGCTCTTCACCTCCGAGCCGTCCTGCTCGCGCTGGCCGGTGCGTTGCGCCTCTTCGTTACGATCGAGTTCGCGCTGGATCCGTTCGCCGGCGCGATGGAAGAGATTGGGGATCGACCAGAACAGGTCTTCGAGATCGGGCTCCAGGCGGGTGTCGCCGAGCATTTCTGCGAGGGCGTCGAAGAGCGTGGTGATCGATGAGCGGACTTGGGGCTCGTCCGGCAATGGCCGCGGATCGGGTTCGTCCTGGAAGGGGCGATAGCCGAAGACCTGCATCTCGTAGATGAAGCGGTCGGTCGGGGAGGATGTATGGTGGGGCTCGAAGGTGTCTTCGGGGTGAAGGATCAGGTCCATGGTGGTCTCCATCGGTTTGGGGCCGCGCCTCTCGCGGCCTGACGGCGAACCCGATCACGCGGGCCGACGCCGGAACCGCAAGCGAAGTGCCGCGGCCCAGCGAAGCGCCGGGCGGTGGAGGGATGGTATCTTGATCCGCGCGGAATGACGGACCGCACCCGCGGTCTGGCAGGGGAAGAAACCCGACCGACCCGCTGAAGGCCCGGAGGCCCGCGTGGTAAGGGTCGCCTCTCGGCAGGCCCGCGGGCGCGCGCCCATCCCGAATGAGGCCAATGGATTGCGCCTCGCCAGTGCCGCGGCCGGGCCCTCCCCAACCTCTGTCCCCGACGTCAGGCTGGAAGAAAAGCCATCGCGTCTTCCGGGACGAGTTGTGCCCTGAGGTTTGCCGTCAGCCGGTCCCGGCCCAGCCAGCGAAGATCTTCATTGAAGTCGCCGAGCTCCGGCGACAGCACCAGTGGCAGGATCCCGCACTCCTGCGCCCGGCGGCTCATGCCCTCGATCCCATGCCGGCCGGCGGCATCCGCGTCTGCGGCGATATAGATGCGCCGGCATCCGGGCGGGAAACGGAAGGCGGCAAGGTGGTTGGCCGTGAGCGCCGCCACTATCGGCATGCCGGGCATCACGTGTTCGAGCGACAGCATGGTCTCGAGCCCCTCGCCTGCCGCCATCACCGGCACAGGCGCATTGACCGGAAAGTCAAAGCGGACGCCGTTACCGAGAAGCCCGCCAAGTGCGCGGCGCGGATCGTTGACCTTCGCCTTGCCGGCGCCGTCGGGATCCAGCCAGCTGCGATGCACGCCTGTGATTGCGCCGGCGGGGTCGGTCACCGCTGCGATCAGGGCCGGATAGCTGCTCGTATGGCCCGTGACGAGATCACGATAGTAGCAGGACGGATGGAAGCGCAGCGCCGCATGCGTCGATGCCCGTAAGATGCCGCGCCCGCGCAGATAGGTGTCGGCAAGCGTGCCCGCCAGAGGCTGCGTCATCCGGAACAGCCGCTGTGCCTGCACGCCCGTACACCGTACCACCGGGGCGAAATCATAAGCATCGGTCCCGCGAGACGACACCGGCTCTGGTCGAGGCAGGCTGAGGAAATGACGCGCCTCGTCTGCAACGTCCCGGAAGTCGACGAGACCGCAAGTCTCCCGGATCAGATCGAGCAGATCACCGAACTGGCCTGTCGCCGCGTCGGTCCAGCGGCCGGCGCGCGGGCCGACGAGGTGCACATAGAGCGACCGGCCCTTTCTGTTGCTGACATCGCCAACGAGCCAGTAGTTGCCGGCACGACGGCCGGCGGAGAGATAGTGCCGGCAGACCGCCTCCGCGTCCCGCGCGAGACGGCCCGCCAGATCCGAGGCGGAGTGCATGGCAGACCTCCATCATGACCGGTGTGCGACATCGACAAGGCGATGACGATCATTCAGCTTCGACAGGATCGCCGTGCCCTCACCTGCGACAGGCACAAAGGAACGGAGCTTCCAACTGATCATCCCCTTGGATCGGCGCGTGTGGGTCGGCGAGAGCCGGGCCACCTTCATCAGCATCGCACGCGCCGATTGAGGCGACTGGACCCGGGGAGGTGATTGAGCGGGATAGAAACAAGACCTGGGCGACCTCTGTTGGTTTATAGCATCCTTCCAGAGCCAGAGGCCCTCGGCGTCACTGCCGCCGAATACGTCCGTCATGATCCGTTGCAGGTCGGCTGAGGTGAGGACTTTACCTTGCTCCAGACGCGACGTGACTTGACCGGCAGCATTCCTAAAGGCTTCAGGGCGTGTTTTGATATCAGGACGTGGAGAGGTGGAAACGTTTTGGCGATGCGAGATGATATTCATCGAAGGTTGCTCCATGAGTGAGGAAAGAACGGCGGAGCCCGACGTCCTGCCGAACGGGTCGGAGGAGCGAAATCGGGCAGCCAGGAGGGATCGGGAATGCCAGTAAAACCGTCGGCGATTGTCAGCGGTTAGGTCGCAGGGCTCGCAATGAAGCCGGTTGGATCCTCTGGATCCGGCGGCAGGTAGGCGGCGTAAGGATTGCCGTCGGCCAGATGACCAAACGGTGTGAAGACGTATTCGCCGACACTGCGGCCGACGGCGCAAAGTACGTAACGCGGCTCGCGTGTAGACGCATCGAGACACTCCACAAGAGCAAGATTGCCATCGGCTGCGGCGCGCAGCAGTGTGTCGAAGTTTGTGCGGGCATGATCGGGGATAGCCATTGGGATTCTCCAAACAAAATGTGGCCCGGCGCTTGACCGGGCTCTGGGATGACTGCGATGGGGTTTGCGGATGCGGCCGGGTCCGAGCCTGGCGCGCATCAAGATGTCAGGCAGCGCTTTCGAGCAGCTTCTTCGCTTTGCCTTCGAGCTCCAGGCGCGTGTCCTGATTGGTTTTCGTGCGCGCCAGTGCGGTGATGCCCTGCACGAAGTCAAAGATCGACTCAGGCGGTCTCCCCTCCTCCGACAACACCATCTCGATCACCTTGCCGGTCTCGCCTTTCGAGAAGCCTCGCCGACGCAGGAAGGTTTCGCGGTCGTCGTCCTTGCGCGCGACGATCCGTTCGCGCGCCGCCTTGATGCCGGCGATGAACGGAGCGGGTGAGGATTTGGCGAAGCTTGTCAGCGCGGGTGCTGCTTCGTGCGCAAAGCGCTGGGCGGCGAACTTTGAATGGCGGATGGTGATCTCCTCGAAATTTTCCGTTCCCCACAAGTTGCGGTTGGCGCAGACCGCCCGCAGATAGAAGGAGGCGATGCCGAGGGTCTTCGATCCAACTTCCGAGTTCCAGGTATAAAAGCCGCGGAAATAGAGATCGGGTTCGCCGTTCGGCAGTCGTCCGGCTTCAATCGGATGGGTGTCGTCCACCAGGAACAGGAAAACGTCTCGGTCGCTGGCGTAGAGCGTGGTCGTATCGTTGCTGATGTCGATGAAGGGATTGTGCGTCATTGTCGCCCAATCCAGGACGCCCGGCACTTTCCACATGGTGTCACCGGTCCCATTGCCGGCTACCCTCATCACGGCGGACACCAGTTCATGATCCCAGATGCGGCCGTATTTCGGTCCGGTGACGGCGCGCAGTTCAAGGCGCCCATCGTCCATCTCGAGGGTCTTGACGAGCTCGGCACGATGATTGAGCAGGCCATGCTGCAGGTTGATCGCCGCAAGCGGGGCCGGCAGTTGGCGCATATAGGTGGCCGGTGCGCCAACCAGGCTGCAGAGCTGGCCATAGCTCCAGTGGGTCGGAGCGATCGGTTGTCGCTGACCGGGAACGAGAAGTTCAAGCCGCTCCGCATTGTCGCGGGTTGCTTCGACACGGATCGCAGCGCTTTCGATGGTGCGAGCATGAGCCCGTTCGGCTCGGGATCGAACGGTGTCGTAGAGATCTGTGAGTGACAGGAAGCGTTCGTCGTCAGGGCGCGAAAACCATTCCGAGGAAACGCGGCCGATCCGCTCACCGCGCGAGATATCGACCTTGAAGCTGGAGGAAGCCGGTTGGGCATTGGAAGCAAGTGGGGTCATTGCATTGTCTCCACGAAACGGAAACCCGGCGCGATGGCCGGGCGAGGTTGAGGGAAGTGGGAAGAGGAAAGATCAATCGGACGTTAGCCGGTGGTGCGCCGATCGGATCGCCGAGAGCGCCGCCTGGAACTCGGCAGTGCCAATGACGTCGGAAAAATCCATCGTAGTGGCGATGGAAAGGCAGGCGGCGTGGACTTCATCGTCGGTCACCGCTTCGCGTGATAGAGCTTTGAAGGCCGGATCGATTTCGAGCACGGCGGCGATTGAGTCGCGCACGCCAGCCTCCTGAAGCCTGGCCAGGACGTGGGAAGGCGTTGGTCGGGCGACCGGCTCTTCAGGATCTGGTTCTTCGGTGAGAATTGCTTCTCCTCGGGCAATCGCCCAGGCAGATCGAGCTAGCCATTCGAGCGATGGCGGCCGGGCCGAACTGATGTCATCCAACAACATCGTCAACAGTCCGAGCAGGATCTCGAAATGACGCGCCCGGCGCTGGACAGGTTCGTCGAACTGCTGCGGGATCTGGAGCGGCGGACCCGCATAGGCCGCATGTGTGCCGTCCCAGATGCCGGTGACATGAACTGGACCGGAGGAGTCGAAGTCCTTCTCGGCGATCTCCCAGCTGTCGTCGTCAATGGCGGCACGGCAGGCCGCCTCCAGCGTGTCGGCCGCGTAGGTGCGGTGCCGGAAGACCGGCAGGTGGTAGGTGGTCTCGATCGTGAAGTCAGGCATAGATGCCTCCTGAAACGGAAAAACCCGGCGCGATGGCCGGGCGGAAGAAGACCCGACCGCAACGGCGATCGGGTCAGGCTGATGGATGCTGGTGAACCTACTCGGCCGCCGCGAGATGCTCGCCGTCCATGCCACTTTCGGTATCGCCGGTGTCGTCGTCCGATGTTTCCGGCTGGTCGAGCAGGAAAGCGGGCAGGTCCTGAGCTTCCCCAGTCTCAGCATGATCGGAACCAACGGTCTCTCCGGGGGCATCGCTTTCGCTGATGCCGTCCTCGACCGTTATGCGAAGCGGTTCCGGTAACCAACTGCTGCCTGTCATCAGCCGTTCGGCCTCGCGGGCCATGTCAGTCTTCTTGAGATGGCCGATCAGCTCCGCCGCCTGATCACCCTTGGCTTCTCGAACCGCCTGTAGGATCCGCGCCTTGGTGACACGGCCGAGATAGTTGTCGGCGGTCGGTGTCCAGCCGGCCTGCACCATGTCGAAACCAATCGAGCGGGCAAGCTGATCGGCATGGGCGATCGCCCGGGTCCGCTTGTTCCACGGTTCGATCACCGCGTTGACCGACAGCGAGGCGCAATGGGCAAACAGAGCCTGCCGGCTGACCTCGTCAAGCGTGATCAGGAAGTCCCAGAGATCATCCGGATCCTTGGGAAGATCCTGGCCCCAGCCTTCGTGCCGCTGCTCGATCTCCTTTGCCCAGACTGTATCGCCGAGGCCGGGCGTCTGGGCGAAACGAGCGCTTTGCAGCGTCACCTCCAGGCATGAATCCGAGCCGTAAACGTAGAAGGTCTTCAGGACGAAGGCATGCAGGACCGCGATGAAGGCGATGACAGGATCGTTCGCGAGCGCGTTGCGCAAAGCGACCGTGCGCGCCGCCGTCAGATCGAGAACCATGCGGTCGGGAAGTGGCTTGATCGCTTCGTCCTCGTCGTCTGGTTGGGTGTCCTCGCCACCGGCGGCGCCTCTTACCGAGAGTTCATTGCCACGATCGTCACGATTGTGACCGACATCACTCGAGAGATCGGCTTCACTCTTCAGTTCGTCCTCGGGCCGCACGAAGCCTCGCTCGATCTTGAGCTCGCCACTGGCGCCGAGCGACACAAAGACACCGCCGTGGGCGATCTCTTGCGGATCGAACAGATATGGGCGGTCGTTGAGCCGGTCGAGCTCTGCGCCGAGCTCGTCCAGCTTTTGTTCGGTCGTTTCCGAGAACTCATCTGCCTCCGAATATTCCGCGTCGAGCTTGTCGTATTCGGCACGCGTGGCATCATAGCGCGCCAGTTCGTCTTCCGTCATTTCCGCCTGCTCGCCGTAGAAGCGGCGCAGGCCGGACGTGTGACCGTAGGGAAAGTCGAGAGCCGCCTCGACCCACTTCCAGCCTTCGCTCACGCGGATCGCCTCGGCGTCGGCCTTCAACTTTTCCATCACGAGCTGCTCGAGCAGCGCCGGATCCTGCAGCCAGCCGCCCTGATCCTGGTCGAACAGATCGCGCATGGTGACGCCGCCCGCGGCCTCGTAGGATTCGATGCCGACATAGACTGCGCGGCGGTCGCTGGCGCGGATCGCGGTCTCCGTCAGTAGTCGGCGGATATAATAAGGTTCACGGCTATGGGAGCGGGAGACCGTATCCCAGACCTGCTCCTGGCGAACATGGTCGTTGGTGATCGAGAAGGCCATGGTCTGTTCGAGCGTCATCTCGTCCTCCGCATAAAGATCGAGAAGCCGTGGTGAGACGGAGGCGAGCCGCAGGCGTTGCTTGACGGTGGTAACCGAGACGAAGAAGCGTGCGGCTATCTCCTCCTCACCGAGCCCCTGTTCACGCAAGGTCTGGAAGGCGCGGAACTGATCGAGTGGATGCAAGGATACGCGCTGGACGTTTTCGGCGAGCGAATCCTCGACCTCGAGGGTTTCGCCTTTGCTGACGATGCAGGGAACGCCGGCAGTCTTGGCAAGACGTTTCTGCGCGACCAGGCGCTCAAGCGCGCGGTAGCGGCGCCCACCGGCGGGGATGCGATAGATGCCGGTCTCGTTGCCATCGCCATCAAGCTCGGGACGGACGTTGAGGCTGGTCAGCAGCCCGCGATGGGCGATGTCTTCCGCCAGGTCCTCAATCGAGATGCCCGCTTTGATCTTGCGGACGTTCTGCTGGCTGAGCACCAGCTTGTTGAAGGGAATATCCCGGGCTGCACTGAGGGTGATTTTCTGGGTGGCTTGAGCCATGTCGTTTCTCCATGGCGGACCGGCCGGAACCTCTCTCCAGCCTCCTAACCCGCCACAAATCCCACTTCCCTCCTCTCCCTCTATGCCGCCCGCCTGGAGCTCGCCCTACGTCACGCTCATCGCCTGACTGATAAGGCAGTTTCACCCCGACTTCCCGGAAACTGTCTGGGCGCCGGCGAGAATTCATGGTCGATGAGCTCATTCAGTCCGTCGATAATATCAGCGGGCCGAACCGACAGGACGCCTTGCGGACTTGGCACCGCCGCCCGGGTGGTCCAGACTGTTCCGGCAAACAAATAGCAGGAAGCCGTTGCAGTGCCCGAGGCTCATCACGACATGTTGGAAAAGCTGCGCCGCCTGGCGGCGAAGGATCGCCGCCCGACCGTCGCGCCCGACGGGATCGGCAGCTATTCCACGCTTTTTACCTTTGTCACGCGCGAACGCGAACGCATCGCTGGCTCGGCCTTTTCACAGGTTTCGATCGTCACCATCCTGGAAGGGTCAAAGGAAGTCGTGAGCATGGGACGGCAGCGACGCTTTTCGGCCGGCAAGGCCCTCGTGCTGCCAGCCGGTTGGCGCGGCGATGTCGTCAATGATCCCGATCCGCAGACTGGTGTCTATCGGGCGATCTTCATCGCCTTCCCAAACGAGTTGACACGGCGGGCAGCGAAGGCTTTTCCACCTTGCCGGATCTCTTGCCAGACAGAGTTGACGCTCGACCCGTTACTGGCCGCGGCCATCAACCACGCCGGCCAGGGCATCGCCAACGGCAATGTGCCGGTCCCTCTGCTCGAGCACCGCCTTCTCGAAATCCTGATGGTGCTCGCGGTACGCGGCGCCCTGCCCGGTTTGCCGGAAACGACCGCCGAGGCGGTGCGAGCGCTGGTGCGCTGGCAGCCGGATCGCGCCTGGACCGCCGATCTGATCGCCGGGGAGCTCGGCACGAGCAACGCCACGCTGCGTCGCCGCCTGTCACGCGAGGGTGCTTCCCTGCGAGATGTTGTGGCGAGCGAACGGGTGGCCCTCGCAAAGACCCTCCTTGCAGAAGACGGGCTGTCGCTGCGGGAAGCCGCGCTCGCCACAGGCTATCGCTCGCCGCGCCGCTTCACCGATCGGCTTCGCAGCGCGTGAGCGTTTGCAGCTCCATATTGAGCGTTTTCGTGCACCGCCAGCCGGTACGACTTCGTTAGACCATGCCCTTGCAGCTCACCGAAGCAAACGCGAAAGGGCAACATTATGAAACCCATGCTCATACTTCTGAACGTCACCGTCGTCGCAGCAATCATCGCCACCCCGGCCCTGTCGGCCGATCTCAAGGTGACGTTTTCAAAGAGCAATGGCCCGATGCTGTCGCCGGAAAATGCCTCCTGCATTTCGACATCGTCCAGCAAGTCAGTACCCGGCCCCAACAAGAGCCTTGCCGTCTCCTGGTCGAATGGCCCCAGGGGCACGCGATCCTATGCGTTGACGATGGTCGACCCGGACGTACCCGCTGATTTCTCGCTGTTCAACAGGGCGGATAAAATCATCCCGGAGGATTTCAGGCGGATGGAATTCGTTCACTGGGTGCTGGCCGATATTCCTCCATCGCGCACGAGCCTTGGTGAAGGCACGGACGGAAACGGTCCGTCCGCCAATGGCCTGCCGCTCGAGCGCACGGCCCATGGGCGGCGCGGGCAGAACGGCACCGGCGGCGGCAACCTGGAGGATGGACCACATGGTGGTTATGTGGGCCCGTGCCCGCCGTGGAACGACGAGCGTGTCCACAGCTACCACGTTACGGTCTATGCGCTGGATGTCGACCGGCTGAACCTTCCCGATCTCTTCACCAGCGCCGATCTCATCGCTGCCGCGAAGGAGCATATCTTGGCATCGGGCAGCAGGGACCTGTTTTACACATTGAATGCAAAGGCTGGGAAATGACCGGGACGAGATGGGATGCCGAAGCGCGGGCCGGGCCGGAAACCGCGCATTGGATGCGAAATCTGATTGTTTGCCTCGTTGGCTCGTTCACGACGATCGTGGCGATGACGCTCCTGCTCCCCTTCCTGCCGCTCTATGACGAGGAGCTCGGCGTCAGCGACAAGGCCGCGATCGTGCAGTGGTCGGGCATCGCCTATGGCGCCACCTTCTTTGCCGCCGCGTTCGTAGCGCCGCTCTGGGGACGGCTTGGCGATATTTATGGCCGAAAGCTGATGCTGATCCGCACCAGCCTCGGCATGACAGTTGCCATCTCGCTAATGTGCGTGGCGGGCAATGTCTGGCAGCTGGTGGCGGCGCAAACGCCGAAGCATCGCTCCGCCTGGGCGCTGGGCACGCTATCCGCCGGCGCCTTCACCACCATTATTGCCTCCCTGTTTGGTCGCTTCATGTGGCACGGCAACGAGGCGCGGAAAGGTCGCCGTAAGTTCTTCGGCATTGAACTGTTTTGGGAACTGCCTGTCGCTCTCGGCATGGCAGTCATCGGCGAAAGTGCCGCCGCCTATGCCGATCTTGGTCAGCCTGCCTCAACCGGGCTGATTGCGCTTCTGGCCTATCTCGGGCCGCGTGGTGTCGAAGCGCTCTTCCATAAATGGTTTGACCGACGCATGGCCGGTTGATCAACTCTGTTAGTATCGTCAAAGCCGTCCGGTTCGCGCCGGGCGGCTTTTTGCGTTTCGGTCGTCAGCGAAGGCCAGATAGCTTTCGCAAATCGCTATTGATGCGTGATTGCCATCCCTTGCCCATCGCCTTGTAATGCTCCACCAAATCAGGGTCGAGACGGATAGTAACCGGCGTTTTAGGTGCGTCCGCCTTCGGCCTACCACGGCGCGCAATCTCCCGGTCGATGCTCTTGGCAAGGTCGGGAAATGCTTCGCCAAAGGGCTTGGCTTGCGCCATCTCTTCATCCGTGGCTTCGGGCGCGTCGGGGTCCGACGCAATCATCCGCTGAATTTCCACCTCTTCCTTCTCAGTGAGGGGGCGTTTCGAAGAAAACTTTGCGGGCATTAGAGCCTCCTTTCCTTGGCGCTGGCTGGCCGCATGGAAATGACGGACAGAGCCTGCGAACCTAACGGGCGAAACACCACTGCGATGATGATGCGGCCCTGAAACTCACCTACGGCCATGAAGCGGTTTTCCTTGGCAGGAAGGACAATAGAGCCCGCAAAAAACTCAATCGTCAAATCGGCAAAATCGAGACCGTGTTTCTCGAGATTCGTCAGCCGTTTCGTTTCGTCATAAGTGATTTTCATAATCTGTACGTACAATAATTACGCGGCCCGCGCAAGCTTTTTGTACGTACACAATATACAATCTAGCTCGTGCCGTTTCGTGCGGCAATCATCCGCCGCCGCAGCCAAGACACGGTAAGAGTGGCTCCATGGATATGATCGGCCGGAGTTTGCCGTAGCGAGGCTGTAACGCGCACCCGTCCAGCATACCGACGCGTTTGCAGCACCAGGACGGAAAAATATTTTATTACGGCAGAGAAAAGATAAGAGATACCGATGTTGTGAATGCACATGGTCTTTACACAACCGTATTTTCGCATGCAATACGGCAGATCGATGCTTATTGTGAGAGCATCGGACAGAACTTCGTTTTGATCGTTGACGAGCATTCTGCTCGGAAAGAACTATTGGAGACTGCCGCTAAAACTATGTACGGGAATGCTCCGACGCGGAAGCTTTTGAGTCCGCCATTTGAAGTTGAGAGTTACCTTAATCAGAACATGCAGGCTGCAGATTGGATTGCCACTATCGTAGGGCGCCTGTGGTCGTACCGCATCTGCACTGATGATTACAAAATGCTTGAGCCCTATGAAAAATACTACTGGCAGAGGCTGCATGCAGTTACGACGCATAGCACAGTCATGACCCGGCCCAAGAAGTCTGCGCCAACATTTTCAGGATCGAAAGGAAAAATCGGCTCCTTAGGTGCCGTTTTGCAGCAGGCAATTATTCAAAAAGAAACATTGGTCGTAGCGGAAAAAACCACGGTCGTAGTGCAAGATTCTCTGCCTAGGAAGGTCTAGATCAACCGAGCGCGCACCATTGTTTGCTCGTTGATGTGAAGTTTAGGCGAATCGTTGTTCGATGAACTGACGAAGTTTGGCATGGGCCTGACCATTTCGATCTGCCATTCCCCTAGAGTAACAATCTCGTTCCGCGTCGTCTGTCGTGAGCTTAGTGGTACAACAACAGTCAGGGCGGCAGGCATTCGACACTTTTTAAAGAAGCGTAATGGTTGCGTGGAAAAAAAGAAGTCCAGACGGCGACCAAGCCGCTGATTTCGTTTAGAATCAGCGGCCCGTACGGAGGCCGCCATCGCTTTGCGCCAGGATCGTTTACAGGTGTCCATGGGCGACGTTGGCATCGCAGGCGTCGAGCTTGCAAGCAGGTTTTCAGGCACAAACGCCGCAGCCGATAGCCGGGTTTGTTCGCAGGAAATTTTCGCGCGGCAATAATTCATTGAAAATTCCGGCTCTTCACCTTGAGCGTTTCGATATGGAGATCAGGCACGAACATATCCCTTGGGACGACCGGCTTCAGCCGATCGCGTGAATCCGGCCCGCCGCCTCCGTGGGCAAACTCATCGCCGCGACCAGCCGGCAGCCTGAACTCCGTATCTCGATCGGCAAGGCCAACCAGATCGCCTGAGAGATCGAAGAGTTGCTGGGCGACGAGATGGACGACCTCCCCTTCTCGCTGAATCCGTCCGTTGATCGCCATCATCGAAGATCCCAGCACGATGCGCCTGCGTTTCTCGAACAGGGTGGGCCAGACAACGATGTTGGCAGGTCCGGTCTCGTCCTCGATGGTGATGAACATCACACCCTTGGCCGATCCCGGCTTTTGCCGCACAAGAACAAGGCCAGCCGTATAAACCCAACGCCCATGCCGCGCATTCATTGCCTCAGCACAGGTGATGATGTTGCGTGCCGACAGGTCCTCGCGCAGAAAGGCGACAGGATGCTGGCGCAAAGTCAGCCCGATGTGGCTGTAGTCCTCGATGACGTTATGGCCGTCCGTCATTTGCCGAAGCGCCACCTCTGGCTCCTGCTGCTCGGCAATCGCCGTCGCCTCGCGTTCGGCTGCGGCTGCAAACAACGGCAAGGGCTCGTCGCGCAGCGCCTTGATCGCCCAAAGCGCATCGCGTCGTTCGAGTTTCAGCGATGGCAGAAAGGCGTCGGCCTCCGCGAGTTGAACAAGCGCTTCGGTCGGCACGCTAGACCGGCGCCACATCTCATCGACTGAGGCGAACGGGTTGTTCATGCGCGCTGCAACGATCCGTGCGGCGTCCGCGACAGCCAGCCCTTTCACCTGCCGAAACCCGAGGCGCACAGCATGACGATCGCTGCCTCCAATCCTTTCCAGCGTGCAGTCCCATCGCGAGCGATTGACGCAGACCGGCCGCACCTCGACGCCATGCTTGATCGCGTCCCCGACGATCTGGGCCGGAGCATAAAATCCCATTGGCTGGCTGTTGAGAAGGGCTGCACAAAAGACGTCGGGGTAATGGCACTTGATGTAGTTCGAAGCGTAGGCAATCAACGCAAAGGAGGCCGCATGACTTTCCGGAAAGCCGTATGAGCCAAAGCCCTCCAACTGCGAAAAGGTCTTTTCGGCGAACTCGGCCGAATATCCGTTCTTGACCATCCCTGACACCAGCTTGTCCTTGAAGCGCGAGACGCCGCCGGTGAACTTGAAGGTCGCCATGGATTTGCGCAGCTGGTCGGCCTCACCACCGGTAAAGCCGGCACAGACCATGGCGACGCGCATCGCTGACTCTTGAAACAGCGGCACGCCCAGCGTCTTGCCGAGCACCGCCTCCAACTCGGGTGTCGGATACTCGACCGGCTCCTTGCCTTCGCGACGACGGAGATAGGGATGCACCATGTCACCCTGGATTGGGCCCGGCCGCACGATCGCTACCTGCACGACGAGATCGTAGAAGGTCCGCGGTTTTAACCGCGGCAGCATCGCCATCTGCGCACGGCTTTCGATCTGGAAGGTGCCGAGCGTGTCAGCCTTGCGGATCATTGCATAGGTCGCCGCATCCTCTTGGCTGATTTTCGAGAGATCAAGATCCTGCCCTTTGTGCTCGCGGATGAGATCAAAAGCCTTGGCCATGCAGGTGAGCATCCCGAGCGCCAAGACATCCACCTTCATGAACTTCAGTGCCTCAACGTCATCCTTGTCCCATTCGATGATCTGCCTGTCTTTCATCGTCGCCGGTTCGATCGGCACGAGATCGTCCAGCCGGTCATGGGTGAGGACAAAGCCGCCGGGATGCTGACCCAGATGCCGAGGCGCGCCCATCAGCTGCTGCGCGAGTTTCAGGGTGAGCGCCAGACGCCGGTCATTGGGGTTGAGATTGAGTTCCCTGATGTTTCTGTCGGGTACTTCTTCCGACCACGACCACATGCCTGACGATAGCGCCTTGATGACATCCTCCGGCAAGCCAAGTGCCTTACCGACATCGCGGATCGCGCCCTTGGCGCGGTACCGCGTAACGGTGGCGCAGAGGGCCGCCTTATCCTTGGTGTAGGTCTTGTAGATCCACTGGATGACCTCCTCGCGCCGTTCATGCTCAAAGTCGACATCAATGTCCGGCGGCTCGTCGCGCTCCTGACTGACGAAACGCTCGAAGAGCAGATCATTGGTCGAGGGATCGATTGAGGTGATGCCGAGAATATAGCAAACAGCACTGTTGGCGGCGGACCCCCTGCCCTGACAGAGAATGCCCTGGCTTCTGGCAAAACGCACGATCGAAAACACCGTCAGGAAGTACGGCGCGTATTTCATGGTGCGGATGAGATCGAGTTCGTGGCGAACTGTCTTTAAAACATCCGGTGGCAGGCCTTCCGGATAACGATCGGGCGCACATTCCCAGACGTAATGCTCGAGCGAGGCCTGGGCGTCCTTGCCCGGTACGATGGCTTCCTCCGGGTACTGGTAGGTCAGCTCCTCAAGCGAGAATTTGCAGCGACGCACGATCTCCACCGTCCGCGCCAAGGCCTCTGGGTAGCGTGGAAACAACCGTTCCATCTCCTCCGGCGGCTTGAGGAACCGATCGGCATGGCGCTCGCGCTCGAAGCCGACATCGTCGATCGTGGTGTTGTGCCTGATACAGGTGACGATGTCCTGCAACTGCCGCCGGCCCGGCTCATGAAACAGCACGTCATTGGTGACGACGGTTCTGACCTTGAACCGCGCCGCCATGTTGGAAATCTCATGCAGGCGCAGCTGGTCGTTCGGTCGCCGACGCAGACAGAGAGACACGTAAGCGCGATCGCCAAACAGCTCAGCCATTTTTCGAAGCTGAGCGGCACAGGTAGCATCTGGCAGATCAGGCACGAGAATGCCGATCATGCCCTCGGAGTAAGCGACGATATCGTCCCAGTGCAGGATGCAGTTGTTCTTGCCGCCGCGCGATTTGCCCAGCGTGATGAGGCGCGTCAGGCGCGAATAGGCGGATCGGTCCATCGGATAGACCAGCACCGACATCCCATCCGCGAGATCGAGCCGACAGCCGACGACCAGGCGCAGACCGGTGGCGCGAGATGCTTCCAGGGCGCGGACGATCCCGGCCAGCGAATTGCGATCGACGACGCCGAGTGCTTCGATGCCGAGCTGTTCCGCCGTCTCGAACAATTCCTGTGCAGAGGAGGCGCCGCGCAGAAAGGAAAAGTGGGTCGTGACCTGGAGCTCGGCGTAGCTCATGCGAAGATTCCGTGGCAGAACCAGCGATGGGACCCGGTCTCGGGATCCACTCCGTCGCCGGAGCGGAACACCCACAGGCGCTCGCCTGCCTCGTCCTCGATGACAAAGTAGTCCCGCACCGCGTCCATTTCGGCGTCACGCTGCCACCACTCCCCGAAGATGCGTTCCGGGCCGTCGGCGCGTTTGACCTTACGGCGCTTGCCGCGCCAGACGATGGAAACAGGCGGCCGGTCCGGCATCAGCGCAATCGCCTCGATCAGTTCGGGTCGTGGCAAAAGCCGGACTGGACGGCGCCAATGGCTCACCCAGGCAACAGGGATCGGTTCAGCAACGGGACTGATCCGCCGGACGGAACGTTCCGGCACATCGGATGCAACCGGCGCGACGCGATAAACCCGCTGGCCCCGATTTCCATAGATATCGATGAGCGGTGTCACATCGGTGATGTCATCCTCGGCCAGAGCAGAGACTTTCTGCGCCTCCTCCAATGGCTCTACCATGACGGCGACGAGGGTGAGCCTCTCGATCCCGAAACCCGGCTCGATCTTTTCCGTCCGGTCCCGAAACAGTTTCGTCAGCCAGGCAACGTCGCGGGCCGGCTTGGCAGTGCCTGCGCGAATGGCTTGTCTGGTGCCGTCGACCTTCTCGACGATCAGGTCGGCGCGGCGCACCCCAAGGCCGCGCTTCTGAAGCTCATCGACCAGTTGCACGACCAGGCGGCCGACATATTTGTTGATCGTTTCGGCAGCGCCAATCGGTTCAGCGAAGGCTTTCGAGACTTCGAGCAGCTCAGGCGTCCGGATCGGCTCGATCGGCTCGGCGATGCGACAGAGCGTCTGGTCGAGACGGCGCCCAACCTCCGGTCCAAAGCGCAACGTCAGCGGCGCGCGCGGGGTATTGGCAAGCTCACCGATCGTCTGAAATCCGAGAATGCGGAGATCGCTGACAATCTTTGCCGGCAGGCGCAGGAGCGATATCGGCAGCTTTTCGACGGCCCGCACTGTCTCACCCGACGGAATGACAATCGTCTCGCGCTTGATTGCGCGGGCGCAGGCATGAGCTGCACCCCAGCTGTCGGCGACCGCCACGCGGGCAGTCAGCTTCCTGCCTAGAAACTGGTTGGCGATCTTTGTCACCATTGGCAGCTCGCCGCCCTGCAGGTGGTCGGCGCCTTCGGTGTCCATCACGATGCCGTCGATCCCGTCAATCGCGACGATCGGCGAATAGATTGTTAGTGCCCACAGTGTGATGCGTTCGAGGGCTACCCGATCGGCTTCGATATCCGCGTCGACCATCATCAGGCCATGAAACAGCGACTGCGCCTTTGCCGCCGGCATGCCGACATGCACGCCTGCCGCCCTGGCAGCCGGGTCGGCAGCCGAAACCCATCGCTTCGACCCGCTTCTTGCGATCACGGCAATTGGCTGTTCAGGCGAAATGGAGGGATCCGCCCGCCGAATACGATCCGTCGGCAGATCCGGAAGATAGATCGAGACGACCCTTGTCATCACACGCCCTCACGAGAAACTCAGCACACTCACCCGCTTTCACGCGCATCAATTCAAGAAACCATTGAGGCCTGCCCACCCCCGGTACCGGCAGCTCTTCCGATGGCATCACACTGACCCGCCATCTGGTTGTTGACGCCGTCGGCTGGCCAAAATCATTCGCCTCGGTCTGCCGTCGCCATCGCCGGACGGCAAGAGCCATCGTCCCGGTTCGCTCGGCGGCTAGCTGCAATCGGCGGGAACTGACCATCGGCAGGCGGACAAGTTCGCCGACGACCGCCCCGAGGCCGCCGAACGACAGTCCCTCCTCCATATTGGCCAGAACATCCTCTTCCCTGTCGGACTCGACAAAAATAACGCGGTCAGGATGGAGGCCTACCTGAGCAAGCGCCGGAAAAAACAGATCCGGTCGCGTCAGACACCAGATGACCGGGCCTCTGGTTCGCGCGGCAATGCCCGCCACAAAAAGCGCTGCTGCTGCGCCATCGACCGTACCGGATCCTCCGCCCGCAAACTCATGCAGGGCTCCATAGGCAAGCCCGCCGCCAGGCAAGGCCGCATCGATCTTGGGGACACCGAAGGCGAGCGTTCCGGGCCGCTTCGCGGCTGCGCCCTCCATCGAGGCGATGCGGTCACGCAAGTCACAGATCAGATCTGTTACCCCCTTGGGGCGGGCAGCAGTCATCGTTCACGGCTCCCTTCAAGGTCGTGTTCAAAGGATCGACATCATGTCGTACGGGCTATTTGTTCATTGTTTGTTCTTATAGTGCAAAAGAGTCAAGCACTACAAAGTTGAGGAATATTATCCCAATATTAGGAAAGTCGAAGATTCGAAAAAGATTCAAGGACGTAGGAAGCAAAAGATTTTTTCCGCATGTGCCTGTTGTCGACCCCACGCGGTATTGTGGCGGCGACGGACATGGTTGTCGTCAGTGCGAAAAGTGCACGTTGCGGCGATTGCATTGGCGTTTGGTACAGCGCGATGTCCCTGGATTTCTCTTTTTCAACGGGTTCTCCGGGCAACGAAACGCGATCCTGCGGATCTCGAACCGGAAGACCGTTGCGGGCGCGACCCTCTCACGTCGTTTAGGGGACTGAACGAAGCTGATATTGGCCGTACTCCATCGCTGTCGAAACGTCTCGTTAAAGTGCCTGTTCCGCATCGAGATCAGTTTGAAGCCCGCTTCCCCCCAACGAACTTCAGATTTGCAGCAGCGTTCCCTGCTTCGATGCAGTAGCAAAGTGGCTGATTACGCCCTATGACACAGTCCTGGCATTTAGACTTTGCGTCGCCCTCTTGCCACGGCTGTAGCTGGGTGCCACATCGCAAGCCATTGGCATTAGAGAGCGACCTTCATGACAGTAATAGCCTCTTACATCTATCGGCTCGGCGAGCGCACCGAAAAACTCCCCTTGACGGGCGACCAGTTCCAAGAGACCGACGGCGAATTTGCCTGGATCGGCATTGCCGACCCGACAGCCGATGAAATGGCATGCCTCAAGTCGATGTTCGATCTGCATCCATTGGCGGTAGAAGATGCCCTCAATGGCAAACAGGTGCCCAAAGTCGAAGTCTATGGCGACCAGCTGTTCGTCATCATCAAGACCGCCCATCTCGAAGGAGACAAGATTGCCTATGGCGAGACATGTATTTTTGTCGGCCGGCACCATGTGATCTCCGTTCGTCATGGTTCGGCACGCTCACACAGGGAGTTACGGGAACAGCTCGAACAGTCTCCACAACTCCTGGATCACGGGCCCGACTATGTCCTGCACGGTATCATCGACTTCGTGGTAGACGGCTATCTTCCGATGGTCGAGGCTCTGGAGGACAAGGTGCTCGAGATGGAAAAGCATATGCTGATCTCCTTTCTCGAACGCGAGCAGATCAGACGGCTTTTTCGCATGCGCCGACAGGTCATCCGCTTTCAGCGCATCCTCGGCCCGATGGCCGAGGTCGTGGGCAAGCTGACAAACCTCGAACTGCCCTGTATCGACGACAATGCCAAGGCCTATTTCCGGGATGTGCTCGACCACGTTCGGCGCGTCGAGTTCATGATGTCAGGTCTGCGAGAAATCATCACCTCCGTATTCGAAGCCTCAAACCTTCTGGAACAGCAGCGTCAGGGAACGATCACCCGCCAGCTTGCAGCCTGGGCCGCGATTCTCGCCGTGCCTACGGCAATAGCTGGCATTTATGGAATGAATTTTGAGCATATGCCGGAGCTGAAATCGGAATATGGCTATTATGTCGTAATCGGTGTCATTCTTACACTTTGCGCTATCCTGTATTCCAGTTTCAAGAAAACAGGGTGGCTGTAGTTTGATCTCGTCTATGGCTGTCGAGCGCACAGCCAAAAATCGCATCGCACTGAAGCCGTAAAGGAGTTGGATTTGGCCACTGGACTGATCGCATTGCTTGATGATGTTGCAGCCATTGCGAGGCGGCAGCTGCCTCGTTGGACGACATCGCAACGCAGACAGCGAAAGCCAGCGTGAAGGCGGCGGGCGTCGTGATCGACGATACTGCCGTTACTCCGACCTATGTTATCGGCCTGGCTCCTGCGCGTGAGCTTCCGATCATCGGAAAGATTGCGCTCGGATCGCTGAAAAACAAGCTGATCTTTCTCCTGCCGATCTGTCTTGTGCTTGGATATTTTGCTCCATGGCTCATTACCCCCTTGCTCATGATCGGCGGAATTTATCTGTCCTTTGAAGGCGCGGAGAAGCTTCACGAGGCCTTCTTTCCTCACGTCACCAAGCACGATCAGGCTCAGAACGCGGCGCTCGACGCGACGGATCTCGAAAACCGCAAAGTTTCCGGCGCGGTCCGGACCGACTTTATCCTCTCAGCCGAGATTATGGCGCTTACGCTTGCCGGGGTTTCGACATTGAGCATCTATTCGCAAGCTGCGGTGCTGGCAACCGTCGGCATCCTGATCACCGCTGCAGTATATGGTGTCGTGGCCATCATCGTCAAAGCAGACGATGTGGGACTGCACCTGGCAAAGGCAGGAAGCCCTTTAGCAAGCAAAGTCGGAGCGGGCCTCGTGAAGGGCGTGCCCGTGCTTTTGAAGACATTGGCTATCGTCGGGACGGCGGCAATGCTGTGGGTAGGTGGAAGCATCATCGTGCACAGTCTGGCAGGGCTTGGATTGCATCAACCAGAGCATCTGATTGAAACGTTTGCATCTAATATCGAACACACAGTGGCGGTTCTTCCGCAAATCACCAAGTGGCTGGCCACCTCTTTGGCCCAGGCAATCATCGGCATTGCGACAGGCGCAACTGCAATCCTGCTCCTGTCCATCTGGAAGCAACTCATTCCTGGCGACACCAGGACCAGCTAGCGTTCCGTCGCTGGTTTCATAGAACCAGGTGCGGTGGATTACGCACGTGTAGCTGCTATGGTCGTTCTGGATGGACCTTGCCAGACTTGACGGAGGCGCAAGGGCCTTCCGCATTGGGTTATGTCCGGCGCCACAGTGGCCGCGCTTGTGACGGCTTACGACAAAGTGCGACTGGCTCCTACCAGGTATGGGGGAACGGCAGGACAATACCCGCGTTTATATGCTCCACTAGTGAAGCGCACGTGATGCGGTGAACACATTGCATCCGGACCAAGGGGAACTGCCAGCATGTGCAACCTTTATCGGATGGAGGACAAGGACTGGGTCTCGAAGTGGGCCCAGGACGCCGAAAGCCTAATCAACCTCATGCCGGCCTATCAGATGAACCCCGACCAGATGGGGCCGATCGTTAGAAACACGGCGGACGGCAAGAAGCAGCTGGTTCATGCACGATGGGGCCTGCCCTCGCCGATTTTCGTGCAGAAGAAAGCTGCGGATGCGAGGGCGGGAAAACTGAAGGCCAAAGGTCAGGCCGTCGATATGGATGAGCTTATCCGCATGGAGCCGGACCGTGGTGTCACGAATGTGCGCAAACTCAATCTCCCTCACTGGACGCGATGGTTCGGCGTCGAGCACAGGTGCCTTGTCCCGGTCACAAGCTTTGCTGAACCGGATCCGATGAGCAAACAGGAGGGTGGCAATGTGCCTAACGCCTGGTTCGCTCGAGACGAGGCGAAATCACTCATGTTCTTTGCCGGCGTCCACGTGCCGCAATGGAAAAGCGTCCGCAAGGTCAGGGACGGGCTCACAACCGACGACCTATACGGTTTCCTGACGACCGATCCGAATGACCTCGTGAAGCCGATCCATGAAAAGGCCATGCCCGTCCTGCTGCTGACGAAGGAAGAAACCGAAGTCTGGATGCGGGCTCCGTGGAATGAGGCAAAGGAGCTCGCCCGCCCGCTCCCGAACGGCGCGCTGATCATTTCGTCACGCGAACCATACGGATCAACGATCGTTTCGCAAAGTGGAGAACCGGTGGAGGAGCAAGGACGCCTTTTATAATCGGCGGCCATTACCTCACCACTGTCCGGGCCACAGCCTTGTCGATGAGGAGACTAAACCCGCCGAACTGTTCGGAGAGAGGAGAAGGAAGATGCATATCCGCCCTTACATTCTCGAAAATCATGGTGTCTATCCCAAGAGATTTCTGGAGGACGGTCAATTCTTCGGCGTGCGGAAAACCACTCACGATAATCTCGACCAACGGCTGGTCGCCGAAGTCGACCGGGAATCCGACCTGACTGCCTATTCCGGATATGCCGCCATGGAACTCTGGGCAGATGATGACGACATTCCGACGGGAGCGAGGATAGAGATATTGTTCAGCGACCGGAAAGGCATCGCCGCCCTCCTCTATGATCATCCCAAAATATCCGATGCTTTCATTGAGTGGGTATTCTGCACCTCACCCGTCGATGCCTTGACTGAATGGAAGAGGAAGGTCCGCTGGCCGCTGATCGAAACATCGGGAGGGCCAGTCGATATAATCGGAGACGCCCATCAATGAACGTTGAGAGCCGTAAGGCCGGCAAGGGCATTCATGAGAACCAGTGGTGCAAGCATGCCGGCTGCAAGCGCCCCCAGTAACCTCAATTGAGGATCGAATTTTTCGGAACAAATCATCACAGCGACGGTTGGGTAGGCGGATGGTCTTTCCCCCGTCCATGCGCTTGCAGCCTGTCATGGTTGCACACCTTCGAACCCTCCGCTCTGGAGGGTTTCTTTTTGCTCGCATCGCAAGCAAGTTATGCCTTCAAAAGCCATCAGACCGCCAGCGACGGCCTGCTACCGGGCTGCAACTCCGTACCCTTGAAATCTAATCGCTCGACTCCTCCACGAGACGTGTTACACTTTTTTGCAGTGTCACCAACCGAATACATAGGCGGTGGCACCTGAGGGTTACTACGTGCTCCCGCCTATATCGTGTGGAGGACGGCTGCGTGCTCAAACCATCCGATTTCCAGGAATGTCCACTTCGACGCCTCCTTTCTCGCTGGGCCGCGCGGTTTACCTCTGACGAGCGGATGCAGAGCCGGCTTGTTGAAAAAACGATAGGCGAGGTCATCCGGGATTTTCCGGGCGCCGATCACGACACCAGGATCGATGTAGAGTTACTCGCGACTTTGCGAGGTGTCGCTTTGCGGGAATTCAGTACTCGTCCTCGCCCAGAGCGTCGTTCCGAGAACGATCAACTGTCGAGCGACGGTCAGTGAAGAGTGGACAACGTTCCCGGTGGACCGAAAAGTGCATCGGCTATTTCCCGAAGCTCCGCGCTATCGCCGCTCACAGAGTAACCGCGGTCGTTCGATTTGGCCCGGTTCGCGAAAACGAACGGCATTTTGACGTTCTCCAGTGCAATCGACACATTCAGCAATGTCTGATCGTGGATATCCACGTCAACGATTGTGGTGTCAACGTCCCACTCCAGTAACGGACTGAGCACGCATCGTGTTGATCGAACCGCGCTCAGGACGACGGCTGCTGCTGCCTGCAACCGCTGACGGCACGCAAATGTGTGTATAAGGCGCTGCTCTACGATGAACAGCTTCCCACGAAAACGCTCGCAACACGGGCATATCCTCAGGTGGCTCGAGGCGGAGGGTGGCTCGGGTATGGGGAAGGTCTCGCGACTGTTTGCATGAGGCAGGATTAATTATGCGCGCGTTCTGCCGAGCCTCCAGGGCAGACGCTGCCAGCCTCAGCCCATCGCCGCATCGCACCGGCATGGTTGCCGACTTGGAAACTGCAAGCCGCCCAGGGCCAGCCGGAGAGCTTGGTAGGGATGACCCAGTGCGAGCTTCGGGCCACGTCCCCAAAGCCGGGACGACGAACGCCTGACAAAATCGATAAAAGTAGGTCCAAAGCTAGCCCGCAACTCCGACCTCGGACCTATTCAGCCGCGATACTGCTTTTACCCAGCAACGCGATGAAGGCTTCTCGGAGGTTTTGGCAACGATAAAGCAAATCGGCCTTTTCATGCTTCAGCCGCCGCAAGAGAGCCAACTCCCTGTCGCTGGCGTCGTTCGACATAGCACGAAGTCGAAGGTCGGTTTCGATTTCTCGAACCGCCACTTCACACGCTGCAATCTCCTTAAGGAGGCGATCCCAGTGTTTCTCCAGCACAAAGCTCACGTCGTTGGTCCAACTCGATCGCGATTTTCACCAACTGTTAACATAACCGAAGAGACCTTGGAGCGGCGATTTTATGTATGGTTAACACCATGGCAAAATTCCGAAGTGGGGCTAACCCGGGCTCCGTCAGACAAGTCTTGGCGGAAACGCGTTGGAATTCATGGATTGCCGTATCTCTCGAAAATTCGAGAACCGCATGTGCTTGTTCAGCAAACACCCACGCCGACCTTACGCAAAGCGGCGTCACTCCATGCGAAGAACCGTGTTCATCAGCGATGCCCTGATAAATGGTTGTTACTGCCCTCGATTTTGCTTGTGAGAACTCCGGTAAAACGAACTGGTCTCGCCTGCGCATGAGCTGGATATCATTTTTACGGATATATCGCCTCGATGGTGAGCCGAATGCCGCTACCGTCCTCCTGAAAGACGGTTATTTTTACAAGACGATTGCACCCGACCTCGAGCAGATCAGCATGGGTTCCGGGCCTTCGCGCAGCTTCCTTCCTGCGGAGGATTTCCGGTTTAACGATCGTCGCCGATGTCCTGTTCGAGCGGATCGCGCATGACCGCACGGCCCGGCTGCCTCATAGGCTTCGGCGCCCGCACAGACGGCGCGGCGATCGAAGGCTCTCTTTGGAACCAGGGGGTGTTCTAGAATACGTTGCGGTGCACATCGCTCATCGCCCGCCGCAGATCATCGATCGCAGATGCCGTCTGTCCTGTTTCATCGTTGAGGGCCGGCGGCATTTTCCAACCCGGGTCGATGCCTTCCATGTTCGGCAGTTCATGGGCGATGCCCTTGTGGCAGTCGATGCAGGTGGCCTTGCCCGTCAGCAGATATTTGGAATGGATATCGGCGGCGCGCTGTGTCTGTTTGGTAAAGTCCATGGCGACGGAGGAGTGGCAGTTGCGGCATTCCAGACTGTCATTGGCCTTGAGGCGCGACCATTCGTGCTGGGCAAGTTCTAGCCGCTTGTCTAGAAACTTCTTGCGGGTGTCGATTGTGCCAAAAATCTTGCCCCAGACTTCCTTGGAAGCCTGCATTTTGCGGGCGATCTTGTCGGTCCATTCATGCGGCACGTGGCAATCGGGACAGGAGGCGCGCACGCCGGAACGGTTGGAGAAATGCACCGTTCGAGTGAGCTCCTCATAAACATTGGCACGCATCTCGTGGCAGGAAATGCAGAAGGCTTCCTTGTTGGTCATCTCGAGCGCGGTGTTAAAGGCGCCCCAGAACATCACGCCACCGACGAAGCCGCCTAGCGTCAGGAAGGCGAGGCTAAGCGTGCCAGCCGGCGTTGTCAGAACCGCCCATAGCCAGGCGAGAAATTTCTTCACACGGGTAATCATCATTCGCTACCCGCCGGTTTGACGCCCATCGTGCTCATGTCCTCAAACGTGCTGGGCACAAGCGGTCGGGTATCAGCCTGCGGGACATGGCAGGCGGTGCAGAAATAACGGCGCGGCGAGACGTCCGCCAGCATCTGGCCTTCGCGCGTCATATAGTGGGTGACGCTGATCATCGGCGCGCCGGAATCCTGCGTGAACTCGCGTTTGTGACAGGAAAGACAGCGGTTGGAATTGACCGAAAGCTGGTAACCGTCGATCGAATGCGGGATGACCGGCGGCTGCTCCGGGTAAGCGCGCATGCGTCTAAAATCGTCGACCACCCATTTCGGCAGGGGTTTGGCGGGTTCGGTCTGCATGGCGTCACCGCGCGGGCCGGACAATTCCGGCACCATCTGCGCAACGGCCCCCGTCGCCAACGCCACGACCAGAAGCGTGGCGGCGATCCATCCGTGTTTCCTGATCATGCGACTGGCTCTATCTTGACTGCGCATTTCTTGAAATCCGTCTGCTTGGAGATGGGATCGGTTGCGTCGAGCGTGACCTTGTTGATGAGCTGGCTGGCATCGAACCAGGGAACGAAGATGACGCCTGGCGGCATGCGGTTGCGGCCGCGCGTCTCCACCCGGGAACGTATTTCGCCGCGACGCGACACGATGCGGATTTCCGCGCCCTGATTGAGGCCGCGCTTTCGCGCATCGTCGGCATTCATGAAACAGCGGGCGCCCGGGAACGCCTTGTAGAGTTCCGGCACACGCATGGTCATGGAACCGGAATGCCAGTGCTCCAGCACGCGGCCCGTCACCAGCCAGGTATCGAATTCCGCATCCGGGGATTCCGCCGGCGGTTCGTAAGGCACGGCAATGATGACCGCCTTGCCGTCCTTGTTGCCGTAGAATTTCACGCCCTCGCCCGGCTTTACATAAGGGTCGTAACCCTCTCGGTAACGCCACAGCGTTTCCTTGCCGTCCACCACCGGCCAGCGCATGCCGCGCACCTCGTGATAGGCATCATAGGGCGCCAGATCATGGCCGTGGCCCCGCCCGAAGGCGGCATATTCCTCAAAGAGACCCTTCTGGAGATAGAATCCGAAGTGTTTTGCTTCCTGGTTTTCGTATTCAGCGTTGATCTCGCTCAGCGGGAACTTGCCGACATCACTGTCCTTGAAGAGCACCTCGTACAGCGTCTTTCCGCGATAGGCGGGATTGGCTTCCAGTATCTCCGCCGGCCACACCTCATCCGTGGTGAAGCGCTTGGAGAATTCCACCAGCTGCCAGAGATCGGAACGCGCCTCACCCGAGGCCTCGACAAGCTGGTGCCAGACATGGGTGCGCCGCTCGGCATTGCCATAGGCTCCCTCCTTTTCCACCCACATGGCGGCGGGCAGGATGAGGTCGGCACTCATAGCCGTGATGGTCGGATAGGCATCGGAAACAACGATGAAGTTTTCCGGGTTACGATAGCCCTGATAGGTCTCGTTCTTGGTGTTGGGACCTGCCTGTACGTTGTTATTGACCTGCACCCAGTAGAAATTCAGCTTGCCGTCATGCAGCATGCGGTCCTGCTGGACGGCGTGGTAACCCGGCTTTTCCGGGATGATGCCGTGCGGGATGCGCCAGATTTCTTCGGCATGTTTGCGGTGCTCGGGGTTGGTCACCGTCATGTCGGCAGGCAGGCGGTGGGCGAAGGTTCCTACCTCACGCGCCGTGCCGCAGGCCGAGGGCTGGCCGGTGAGCGAGAACGGGCTGTTGCCCGGCTCGGAAATCTTACCCGTCAGCAGATGGATGTTATAGACCATCTGGTTGGCCCAGACGCCGCGAACATGCTGGTTGAAACCCATGGTCCAGAGCGACATGACCTTGCGTTTCGGGTCGGCATAAAGCTCGGCCAGCTCCTCCAGAAAACCGGCTTCAACGCCGGTCATGGCTGCGGTCTTTTCCAGCGTGTATTCGGAGACGAATTCCTTGAAGGTTTCGAAATCGATCGCTTCGGTCTTGGTTGGATCGGCGGAATTGGCGGCATTCACCTCAACCGGATTGTCGGGCCGCAGGCCATAACCGATATCGGTGACACCGCGCACGAATTTCGTGTGGTTCCTCACGAAGTCTTCGTTGACGCGTCCGGTCTTGATGATGTGGTTCGCGATGTAATTGAGGATGACGAGATCCGTGCCCGGCTTGAAGACCATCGGAATATCGGCAAGGTCCATGCTGCGATGGGTGAAGGTCGAAAGCACTGCCACCTTCACATGGTCGAAGCCCAGACGCCGGTCGGCAATGCGCGTCCACAGGATGGGATGCATCTCCGCCATGTTCGAACCCCAGAGCACGAAGGCATCGGCATGTTCGAAATCATCGTAACAGCCCATCGGCTCGTCCATGCCGAAGGTGCGCATGAAGGCATAGGCAGCAGACGCCATGCAGTGACGGGCATTAGGATCGAGATTGTTGGAGCGGAAGCCGGCACGCATAAGCTTGGTTGCGGCGTAACCTTCGAAGATCGTCCATTGGCCGGAGCCGAACATGCCGACGGCCGTCGGTCCCTTCTCCTTCAACACCCGCTTGCACTGCGTGGCCATGACGTCGAAGGCCTCGTCCCAGCTCACAGGCTCGAACTCGCCATCCTTGGCGTAGACGCCGTTTCTCTTGCGCAGAAGCGGAGTTTGCAGCCGGTCCTTGCCATACATGATCTTGGACAGGAAATAGCCCTTGATGCAGTTGAGGCCGCGATTGACCTCCGCCTGCATGTCGCCATGGGTGGCGACGACCTTGCCTTCCTTGACGCCGACCATGACGCCGCAGCCCGTGCCGCAGAAACGACAGGGCGCCTTGGACCACTTGATCTGCAATGCGGAAACCCCGCCTGGCACCGGCTGGCCGGCGGCCGGCAGCGCAATGCCCGCCGTTGCCGCCGCAATGCCGGCGGCATGGGCCTTCAATAGATCACGCCGCGTCAGTTCGCTGCTCATCGCCGCTTGTCTCCTCTGTATCGACGTGTTCGAAAACCATGTTGGCGGCAATCACACCGTCGAGCGTCGAAATATAAGTGAGCGTATCGCCCAGCATGCCGGTGCTCGTGCCGTCTATGACAATGACGATCTTGCCGTTGCCCTCGCCATGAACCTCGACATTGTCGAGCGTAAAAAGCGTTGCCAGCACGGCGTCCCGCATCTGCGGCATCACCGCCACCACGGCGCTTGAAACATGATACCGGCCTGTATTTTCAGGCATATTGCATCTCCGTGGCTCTATCTTTGATCTCGATCACGCCGGCCGGGCAGACGGACACGCAGGCCCCGCAGCCGGTGCAGGCATCTTCCAGCAGTTCCGGAACGAAGGGGCCGCCGCGCCGGGGCCGAAACCGGATGGCCTCGGTCGGACAGGCATCGCGGCAGGCCTGACAATCGATATTGCCGAAGGCGAGACACCCCTCACCGATCGCCGTGACGTGACCGAAGCGCTGTGCCGTGGGGGCAGCAAAGACCGGCTCGGGACAGGCCTCAGCACATTTGCCGCAAAAGGTGCATTCCCCGGCGGAGAAATCCACGCAAGGCAAACCGTCCGCCATGGCGATGATGCCGGTAGGACAGGCCTCGACGCATTTTGCGCAACCGCTGCACGCGGCGAGGTCGCTCAACGCGACCCCGGGGGGGCAGATGCGTGGTCTATTTTTTTGCCCGCCGCGCAGGAAATCGCGCCGGCTGAGAGAGACTTCCATCATCATCTCGCCCTCAATGTCCGGGCGGCCCCGGCGGGCCGTAAATGATCTGGAACATCCAGACGATAAAGCCATAGGCTCCAACAAATCCGACCGCCAGAATGGGCCAGATTCCGAAGGCCAGAACGGCGAAGGTCACAAGTTCCCTCGTCCGACCTGGCTTTTCATCTGCGTGTTGAGGCGCGACTATTTTAGGCATATTCGCGTTTCCTATTCGTTTCGAGTCATCATCCCCCAAAAGACAGAAATATTCAACCACTTGATTTCATTGATTATTTATCAAAATTAACATTCATCAAGACGGCTCGCCTAAATCACTGATTTCGCATTGTGCTTCTGCTCAAAAAATAAACATTAGACGGGCAAACAGTGTCTCGCTCTCATCCGCAGGCTCCTGCATCGTCCATGCCAGGCGCGCGCATGAAGGGCAGGAAACTCTGCAACCAGACCCCGAAGCTCACCGCCCACAAAACGGCGCTGAGGCCATGGTGATAGGGAGACAATGTTGCGGCAAAGTCGAATTCCGGGAGGATGCGGACCAGCCCGGCCATCGCCATCAAAAGGGCGGCCAACTGCGCCTGCCATGGAAGATGCGTCAGATTGCGGCCCGTATGCCGCAGCCCGGCAATGATGAAGACGGCCATGATGGCGCATCCAAGCGCCCCGACCGAGAGCAGATGCAGCCCTGCGGCGGGCGTAACGGAAAAACCGAGCCGTATCGCGCCGAGCGCCAGAAAACCCACGCCCGCAAAGGCGTTGCCGAGGCCGAGCAACAGCACCTCGGTCTTAAAGACGGCACGCCCGATGAACCATTCGGCCAGCCGGTCGAAAAAGGCGGCGCCGGCCGCAAGCGAAAGCCAGGCGCAGACATCGCTCTGCGGAAAGAAAAGTTTCGCCGCCATGTAAAGCGTCACCATGGCGCCTGCCATATGCTGGCGGCCGGGATGCGGCCGGTAAGGCGTGGTCTCGCCGCCGGGATCGAGCGCCAGATTGATGACGACCACATTGATACGTGCGGCGGAAAGCGAAAACAGCACGGTGAAAATGCACAGCGCCGCCTCCAGCATGCGGGATGCAAGTTCGAGATCGCCGCTCCACCAGGCATAACGCACACCGGCTTCAGCCGCCGTAAACAGAAGAAGCCAGATAAGGAACGCCAGGTGTTTCATCGTGCGCCGCGCCAGCATCGCCCTGGCGATGAGAACAGAGAGCGCGAGCAGAAAGGCGAGATCGAAAAAACCTGCAAACAGGCTCCCTGCCTCCATCCCGAGAAAGCCGATAAGGCGGCCCGGCAACCAGAGACCGGCGAGATGAAGCAGCGTTCGTCCCTGCGCCGGCTTCGTATCCGTCCATTCCGGCACCGCCGAGCCAAGGAAACCGGCAAGCGCCATGCCATAGGTGCCGTAGATCATTTCATGGGCGTGCCATTGCGATGCAGGCACCGCATCGGCGAAAGGCAGGGCATAACCACCGATGACGATCCACAGGAGGGGCCAGCCCGCACCATGCAGTGCGGCCAGAGGGAAAAACAGCCGCAGGGCTTCGGAAAGGATGGGGGGCTGCCTCATCGCACCCGCTCCCTTGCTGAAAACAATTCGGCGAAGGCCGGGCTCTCGGACAGGCGTTCCGCTTCGTCGAAAACCGTACGCGCCATGCGCCGGCCCGGCGAACCCGCGGGCTTATGCGCGGCAATGACTCGGCCATCGACGCCGGAGAGCACGATCAGCCTGTCGGCAACCAGCAACGCCTCATGAAGATCATGGGTGACGAGAAGGGTGGAAAAACCGCGCCGACGGGCGGCGCCCACCAGAAGCTCCTGCAAATGACGGCGCAGGCCGACATCGACGGCGCTGAAGGGCTCATCCAGAAACAGCATGTCCGGCTCCACGGCGAGCGCCCGCGCCACGCCGGCGCGCTGGCGCATGCCGCCGGAGAGTTCCACCGGATATTTGCCGAAATCAGCCACCTCCAGACCGACCTCCAGCGCAAAAAGGCCCGCCCTTTCGCGCCGCTCCCGTCTCGGCAAGCCGGCCGCCGCAAGGCCGTAGGCAATATTGTCGATAAGCGTCATCCACGGCAGCAGCCTCGGCTCCTGAAACACCAGACCCTGCCGGCGATAATGGCGGTGCACGCGGCCGCGAACAGGATCGATGATACCAGCCGCGATCTGTAAAATCGTCGTCTTGCCGCTGCCGGAGGGGCCGAGCAGCGCCACGGTTTCCCCCGGCGCTATGCCGAGATCGAAATTCTCGAACAGGCTGCGGCCGAGAAAGGCGTGGCCGACATGTTCGAAACGCAGGATGGAACGGTCGCTCATCGTTTGACACCCCATGGCAGTCCGGCGGCGCGCCAGCGTTCCAGCACCTCGCGCAACAGATGCAGCAGGCCGTAATCGGTCAACAGTGCAAGGCCGACCGTGATGGTGAGCCAGGCGCTGACCTGCGCAATGTCGAACAGCGCGCGTGCGGTGGCCAGTTCGCCGCCAATGCCGCCGGAATTCGAAAGGAGCTCGGCCATGACGGTTACTTTCCACGCGCTTCCCGCCGTCGTCGTCCAAGCCGGGAAGAGGTAGGAGAGAACATGCGGCATGGTGACGGTGCGCAGCCGGTAAAACCACGGACCGCCGAAGGCCTGCGCCATCACCTCCAGCTGACGGTCCCGCTTGGCGACACCTTCCAGCGCGCCGGCAAAGGACACGGGAGCCGAGGCGATAATGACGGTCATGACAGCCGTGCCGCCGGACGAGCCGAACCAAATGAGCGCCAGCACGATCCAGCCGATGGGCGGCACGCCGAGTAGAACGGTGACGACAGGCTTCATCAACCGCATGGCCGCGAAGGAATAACCCGCCAGCACGCCCGCTACCGTGCCGATGCCGGCGGCGATACCGAAGCCGGTCAGGGCCCTGACGGCGCTCTGCGCCAGGATAGCGAGGAAATCGGGCCGCGCCGCCAAAAGCCCCATTGCCGCGAAGGTCTCCCCCGGCGAAGGCAGGATGAAGGAGCCATAAATCTCGTGCCCGGCCTGCCAGGCGGCGAGAAAACAGAAACTGCCTGAGAGCCCGGCCCAGCCCGCCCAGAGATAGCGGCCCATCCAACCAAGACTTTCGAGAACGCGGTTCATGCCTGCTACACCAGATAAAACCCTTCATCCGGCCGCCGGCCGCCGATGATTGCCGGGTCTGCCTTGGCAAGTTCATCGTAAAACGCCTCGAGATCGGCGCGCGCAGCGCTCGCCTTAAGGGCGCATAGATGACTTGTCGGGAAGGAGGCCGCGATGATGTCAGGCGGGAAACCCAAGGCATCAGCGGCCGCAGCGGCCGCCGCCTTCGGATCGGCCATAGCGCTGGCAAGCGCCGTCTCCATGGCGGCCTGTAGAGCCTCTATGCCGGACTTGCCAAGCTTTTGCTGGACCAGCGATGTCAAGGCGAGGCCAGCCTGCGGAATTTCAGCCTTGCCGGCCACCTTCGCCCATTCCCGCTGAATATCAATGGTGCGATGGACGGTCATGAAAAACGACTTCGCCTTGATCAGCACAGCGGTTGCGGCCGGTTCGCTGAGCAGCGCCGCATCCACCCTGCCCGTCAGCAGCAATTGCACAGCTTCCGGCGGCGAGGCGGCATATTCCAGCTTGATGTCGCCGGACTTCAAGCCGTTTTCGGCAACGAGGCGATGCAGCACGAAATCGGGCATATCATTCTTGAACGGCAAAGCGAGCGTCTTGCCGGAAAGGCTTTTCAGGGAGTTCAGCGTCTCGTCTTTCGAAACGATATAGAGCAGGCCCGTGGTCAGCACGTTCAACAGCCCGAGGCCGAGACCGCGATTATGGAGATTGGCGGCGCCGTAGCTCGGCATCACCACCGCCCCCATGGAACCGGAGGCAACGGCGGCGCGCATTTCATCCGGTGTTTTCCAGGCTTTGAAGAATGCTCCGGGTGCGACATCCTTCAGGAACCCGCCCTTTACCGCATGGGCCAGCACCGCGGAGGGCGCGGCCGGAGGGCCATAAAAGGTGAGCGGCGCTTCCGCCTTCGCGACATGCGGTGCGGCAAGTGTCGCCACCGCGAGCCCGGAAAAGGCCGAAAGAGCCTGACGACGGGTGAAATGATGGGCCATGGTCCTGATCCTTTCGCGCCGGAAGCGCCCTGATGCGCGTGACGCCCGCTCAGACCGTTTTCCGGTCCCGGCGCGTCGCCACCCCGGAAATGACATTTTGCAAGCGCCCGCTCTTTGCGCAGGATCAAACAGAGCCGAAAACAGGGATTATTCACCCTTCTTGAGTGAGAGCGCGTCCCGCAGGAGCCGCGAGCCCTCCTGAGCGGCGGCGGCGATATCGAGAAACATCAGGCTTGCGGTTTCAACCACGCCTTCATCCACCGTGTCGTCTTCGGCGAAATCGCAGAGCATCTCGGTAAGGAGCGCGATCTTGCGACGCTCCTCACGGGCGGCGGCAAGAAGCTTGACGATATTGCGCTGGCGCTCGAAATCCTCGAGTTCGCGCAGCGCCTCGTGCACCCTGTCGCGGCAGCTGCAATCAAGCGCGCTCTGCAAGACAATATCGCGCACCAGATGGATTGCCGCCGCGATATCCGCTCCGCCCGGTGCCGCTGCGGGCAGCTTTTGCTCGCTTTGCCCGTTCGTCGTCATGCATTCACCCCATGCGCCGTGTTGCGGGCACGGGCGATCCAGGCCGCCCCTTCCTGCCCGTGGTGGAAACCATTGGAAAAGGGCACGTCCGGGTAGATTTGCCCGAGACGTGCAAGACCGTCTTCCGCCTCCCGCCTGCCGGCCAGAACGTCGTGATGGATTTGCGCCACCGCAACCATGTCGCAGTCCTGCGGCGACAGCCGGAAGCGGGAAATGCCGGCGGCGGCTAGGTCCTGCAATTCGCCAAGCAGCGACTGGCAGGTATGCGACACCGTCTGTACGCCGTTCAGCGCCAGAAACGACTGCCGGTCAAGCGTGCGTACTGGCAATCCATCCGGATCGTCGCCGCAGACGAACTGGCAATTATCCTTGATATTGCCCTTGGCGCGGGCATGGGCGCAGCGCGCCGAAATGGCGAGCGGCAGGCGGCCGAAGGCGAAGATCTCAAAGTCCACATCAGGCGTCTGCGCCACGATGCGCTCCACCGAGGTCATCGGCAGTTCCGGCGGCAGGCAGATGGCGCTCGCGCCGCGAGACGACAGCAACCGCGCGGTCGCGGCATTATAGACATTCACCATCGGCCCGACGACATGCGGGGTGCCGTGCAGCATGCCGAGCGCGGAAAGATCGTTCGCCTCGACCGGATAGGGACTGTCGGCGATCAGACTGCGCAGGTGGCGGCTTTCCCGCTCCAGCGTCACCAGCGAAAGCGTCGAGAGGATCACCTGTTTTCCGGCACTCTCCAGCCGCTCGATCACCTCTGCCAGATGCGGCTCGGTGAAATGAAACCGTTTGGAGCAGACGGTTTCACCGAGATAAACATGGCTGACGGGCGCTTCATCGGCGATGCGGAAATAGAAATCTCGCCATTTCTCCCCCTGCCAGAGATAGAGGACCGGGCCGAGCGCCAATGTGGTTTTTGCGGGTTTTGCCATCGCCGTCATCTCCAGCGTTTCTCATAAGCGCCGACGGTGGTGCGCTGGCCTTCGCTTAGGAGCCGCAGGCGCGAGAGCAGCCGTCCCCGTTCTTCGGCGCTAGCGGCCAGCGCCCGGTGCAGGGTGGAAACCACTTCCGCCACATAGGCCTTGCCGCGCTGGCGGCCCTCGATCTTCAGTGCGCTGACGCCCGCCTCGCGCAAGGCATCGATCTGGTCCATCACATCAAGCGACACCGGATCCTCAAAGGCATAGGACCTGTCATCGGCGATCTCGAAACGGCCCTTGCACAGCGTGGGGTAACCCGCCGCCTCGCCGGCCGGAAAACGGTTGATGGTGTAATCGCCAAGTTCCGACACCAGCGCCTGCCCGTCCTGCCGGTAGCGGACGTGGCTTGCCGGCGAACAGACGCCGTTCATGTTGGGTGACTTGCCTGTGGCGTAAGACGACAGCGAGCAGCGCCCCTCCGCCATGACGCAGAGACCGCCGAACACGAAAATTTCGATCTCGCAGCGGATTTGCCGCGCCAACCGGGCGATGTCGGGGATAGTCAGGGTGCGCGGTAGCACCACGCGTTTCGCGCCGAAGGCATCGACGAGGAAATTCACCGCATCCGCATTGGAGGCGGAGGCCTGCACGGAGACGTGGATACGCTGCTGCGGATGATGTTCCGCCACATGCGCCATCAGGCCGAAATCGGCAAGGATAAGTGCGTCCGCCCCCGCCTTCACGGCATCGGCCGCGCCGCGATACCAGATATCCTCATTGCCAGCACGCATGAAGGTGTTGAGCGCCACGAAGGTCTGTACACCGCGCTTTTTTGCGTAAACGATGGCCTCGGCAAGTTCCTCGCGGGAAAAATTAAGGCCGGGGAAATTGCGGGCATTGGTTTCATCGCTAAAACCGCAATAGACCGCATCCGCCCCGGCATCCACGGCCTCGCGGAAGGCGGCAGGCGTTCCTGCAGGACAGATCAGTTCCATGCCTCGCCTCCCCGCGTTTCGGATAGAACATGGCCGCGCAGGCGGTTCGCAAGGCCCGTTACCATTGGCGCGAAAGGTCCAGCAAATGCACCGAGATCGCGCGGCAGATCGATGCCGCTGTCATCGAGCGCATTGCGCAGCGCCAGCATCGCCTCCATGTCGCCGGTGACGCTGAGATCACGCGAAAAGAACAGCGCATCGGCATCCTGCCGCCCCTCCATCAGCGCAAGCAGCATGAAAAGCGGTCCCTCGACCGCCGCATCCGCCTTGGCCAAGCGAGCCTTGCGGCTGACGGTGATGGCGGGACCTGCCGGCTCGACCATGAAGGCGAAGGGGAGATCGACGGGCAGAAAGGCGTAGCGCTTGCCACGATGTTCACCGAGCCGGACGAACATATACGGATGCCGCTTCATGATCTGTGCCAGCATCGCCGCCGTCGCTCGCTGCAACACGGCAAGGGGTAGGAAATTCAGGGGGCGGGCGATGGCGGCGGGAAAAGATCTCATGAAAGGTCCTGTCGGCTCAGTTGCGGGCGGCAACCTAACCGCAGCGCGCGGGGTGGCGGTTTGAGCGAACGCAAAGACAGGGAAATTTTCGGGTGCGCCTTCACAAAAGCCGCTATAATTCATTCACTTGCCAAGCGACGGAGGCCGCCCGTGTCCGATTTAAGGGTCAAACGGATTTACGAACCCGCCAGCGACGATGACGGCGCGCGCATTCTGGTGGACCGGCTCTGGCCGCGCGGCATGAGCAAGGACAACGCAAAGCTCTCCCTGTGGATGAAGGACATCGCTCCCAGCAACGAATTGCGCAAAAACTTCTCCCATATACCGTCTCGCTTTGAGGAATTTACCCGGCATTATCATAAGGAACTCTCGGCCAATCCCGATGCCGTGGCGCACATGAAGGAGCTGATGGCGAAAGGCCGGGTCACGCTGCTTTATGCCGCCCATGATATCGAACATAACCACGCCCTGGTTCTCGCCGACTATCTTCGTTCGCATTGAAGCCGCATTTGCGGCAGCGCAAGGACATGCCGCACTGCCATCGGCAAACAGGCGGCATGAGAGACGAGAAAACAGAAACTAAACCCGCCCACGCAGCCGATCTGCGCAGTTTCGCCCGGTTGCTGGAAGAACGCGGGCAGCTGCGGCGAATTCGCCAGCCGGTCTCGCTGTTGCACGAAATCACCGAAATCCACCGCCGCGTGCTCGCCGATGGCGGGCCGGCGCTGCTTTTCGAGCAACCCGTCGACCATGAGGCAAAGGTGCGGGACATGCCGCTGCTTGCCAATCTTTTCGGCACGCGGCAACGTATCGAGTGGGGGCTGGGGCTTGAGACCGGCGGCCTGCCCGCACTTGGACAAAAGCTCGCCGAATTACGCGAGCCGCGACCACCGAAATCCATGGCCGAGGCATGGGGTAAGCTGCATTTGCTGAAAGCCGCACTTTCGATGCGGACACGCAACGTCTCACGCGCGCCGGTGCAGGAAAGGGTGCTGACGGGCGATGCTGTCGACCTCGCCCGCCTGCCGGTGCAATGGTGCTGGCCGGGCGAACCGGCCCCGCTCGTCACCTGGCCGCTGGTCATCACCCGTTCGCCTGACGATCCCGATGATATCAATGTCGGCATCTATCGCATGCAGGTGCTGGGCCCGGACAGGGTGATCATACGCTGGCTGGCGCATCGCGGCGGCGCGCATCACCACCGGCTGTGGCGAGCGCGCGGGCTGGATATGCCCGTTACCGTCGCCATCGGTGCCGATCCCGCCACCATTCTCGCCGCCGTCATGCCGCTTCCCGACCATATCAGCGAGCTTGGCTTCTCCGGCCTGCTGCGCGGCTCGAAAAGCCGCATTGCCAGAGCCTTGACCGTGCCGATGCCGGTGCCCGCCAATGCCGAAATCGTGCTGGAAGGGACCGTCTCAGTAACGGAAACGGCCCTGGAAGGACCTTATGGCGACCATACCGGCTATTATAATTCGGTCGAAGCCTTTCCGATCATGACGCTCTCGGCAATCACCATGCGCCGCGATCCGATCTATCTTTCCACCTATACCGGCCGGCCGCCGGATGAGCCTTCGGTTCTCGGCGAGGCCATGCTTGACATTTTCCTGCCGCTCGTGAAAAAGCAGTTTACGGAAATCGTCGATCTGTGGATGCCGCCGGAGGCCTGTTCCTACCGCATCATGGTCGCCTCCATCGACAAGCGTTATCCCGGTCAGGCAAAGCGGGTGATGATGGGTCTCTGGTCGATGCTGCCGCAGTTCAGCTATGTGAAGCTCATCATTCTGGTCGATCCCGACATTGATGTGCGCAACTGGGCGGACGTCGTCTGGGCGCTCTCAACCCGTTTCGACGCTTCGCGCGATACGACGATCATAAACGATACGCCAATCGATTATCTCGACTTCGCCTCGCCGAAAGCCGGGCTCGGCGGCAAGATGGGGCTGGATGCGACCCGCAAGCTGCCGCCGGAAACGGAGCGCGAATGGGGCCGTGTGCTGTCGATGACGCCTGACGTGATCGCGAAAGTGGATCTGATGTGGCGCGATCTCGGCCTTGGAGAACGGCCATGACCCCGTGCCGCGTCGTGGTTGGCGTCACCGGCGCCTCGGGTGCCGGCATTTCGTTGCGGATCGTCGAGCGCCTCGCCGAGATGAAAAGCGTCGAAATCCATCTCGTCCTGTCGCAATCGGCCAGGCGCACCGTGCTGCATGAGGAAGGTGCGCAAGCCATGGGGCGCATGTTGTCGCTCGCCAGCGTCAACCACGCCGTCGATGATATCGGCGCGGCAATTGCCAGCGGCTCCTTTCCGACCAAAGGCATGATCGTTGCGCCCTGCTCCATGCGCACACTTACGGCCATTGCAACCGGGTTTTCGGACAATCTTCTCACCCGCGCCGCCGATGTGCATCTGAAGGAACGCCGGAAACTTGTGCTGATGACGCGCGAGACGCCGCTGCATCTCATCCATCTGCGCAACATGTGCACGGTGACGGAGGCAGGTGCGATCGTCATGCCGCCGGTGCCGGCCTTTTACAACCGGCCGCAACGCGTCTTCGATATTGTCGATCAGCTCGCCGCCCGCGCCATCGATCAGCTCGGTATCGCGCCCGCGCCGCAGGCGCCGATATGGCAGCCGCATATGGAGAAGGCGCGCTAAACGATCAGAGATAGGCCATGGGGTCCGCGCCGAAAAGCATGGCATGGCCGCCGGCCAACAGCCACCAGACCATCAACCCTGTCAGCAAGGCGGCTAGTAGCATCGGCCCGTCCACCGCGAGGCGCGTTTTACCCGAAAGCAATGCTACGAAAGGGATCGTTGCATTTTTAGCAGCCGCCGCGCTCCATGCATCACCCAGTCTTTTTCGCGCGCGTTTTTCGGTCATCGCCATCCCGCCAAGCGAAAACAGCGCAAAACCGCCGAACAGGATGACGGAACGCAGGTCGCCATTTGGCACAACATGACCGAGCGACCAGAACAGAAAGCCGACGAGTACCGGGTGCCGCGTGATGCGCACGATTGCCCCCGGTATATCTCCCTGCCGCACGGAAATAGAAAGCGGATTGACGCTGAGAAGGCCGGCCAGCACGAAAAACAGGCCAATTGGAGCAGCGAGAAACGTGACATGCGCCTGCCAGGGCGCGACATCCCAAAGCGGAATATAATCGACCGACAGCGCGGCATAAAATACCCAGCCCAGCGTCAGAAGCGAAACGGCGGAATAACTCCCGAAATAGGCGGGCCTGCCGATGGCCGCGATCAGCCGGCCGCGCACGGCAGGTACGGCGGGAATGGAATGCAGCGCTACGAAAAGCGAAAGAGCGGCGACAAGTTCAAGCATGCGATTGCCTTTTCACTGGTTCAGGAACAGCACCGAAGCAATGGCCACGGAGGCAAGCACGGCGGAAACCGCACCCATGCGCTGCAACACACCCATACGGTACAACAGCACCGCAAAGCCAATGATAATAGGGGTTGCGACAATCAGCCCGACCTGCGCGTCGTTCATGGGAAGCTCCATTTTCCAGAGTTGCGCTTTGTCATGACAATAGGACTTTGCACGCTCCCTTCTTTGACCGACCGCAAAGAAGCGGGGTTTGAGGACGCCTAAGCGTGGCTTGCTGTTTTACCATTACGGACAAGACCATGGCGATCAATACGGAAGAGGAAAGCGGAAACCTGCTTTTGTGGATTCTGGTCTGGAGCGAACTTGCCGCTTTCGGCGCGCTGACCGGCGCCTTCATCATTGCCTTCACCCTCAATCCCGATGCATTTGCCGCCGCGCGCCAGCATCTGCAGCCACAACTTGCCGGCCTCAACACACTGATTTTGCTGGCGAGCGGCTGGCAGGCGGCCGTTGCGGCCAGTCGCCCCACCGCGCTGCCGGGCAGAAGGCGGGCGCTCGCGCTTGCCGGCCTGCTGGGCTTCGTTTTCGTCGGCGTAAAACTCTATGAATACTCCACCGAAATCGCATTCGCCTCCGATCCCGCCTATGGCGCTTTCTTCGAGCTTTATTTTCTGCTCACCGGCTTCCACCTGCTGCATGTCGTCTTCGTGGCCGTACTGCTGTTTCTCGTCGCAGTCTTCCCGAAAAACGAGAACGTCACGCTGGTGACGACGCTGTGGCATGTGATCGATCTCGTCTGGATCGTCATTTTTCCGGTTATTTACCTGGTTTGACATCATGATCCACCGCACCTCCCGCCAGCTTGCAAGAAGTTTTGCAGCACTCGCCATTCTCGTTCTCGCCGGTACGGCCGTCGTGACATCGTGGAAAGCGGCGCTTCTGCCACCGGTCGCCGCCGCCTGCCTGATGCTGCTTTTCGCGCTCCTAAAATCCAGACGCGTCATCGACGACTTTCTCGGCTTTCGCGAAGAGCGTGGCCTGCTGCGCACAGCACTTCTGGCATGGCCGGCCATCTTTGCCGCCGCAGCCCTGCTGCGGGCGCTCCTGCAGGGCATTTTGTCGCTCTGAAAAAGCGGACCACATCACCTCTGCACTTGTTTGCCAAATGGCAAAGAACGCCTGCAGCCAGCGGCTAGAAAGGCGTCAGACCCCACCGCATTCCGCCAGCCTGCTGGCAAATCCCGGCAAGAGGGTTCGATCAAGCCAGTCCGCATAAGCGGTCTTCCGGATGGAAAGGACCATTGGCATGGCAGAACGCCTGACCAAAACAGGAGCGCGAAACGTCTTTTACGGCGGCTCCATCTTCTTCTTCGCCATATTCGTCGGGCTGACCGCCCATAGCCATTATTACATGCGCACCACCTCGACGGATGAAAGCACGCTGACCGAAAGCGTCGCACGCGGCAAACATGTGTGGGAGAAAAATTCCTGCATCAACTGTCACACGCTGCTCGGCGAAGGCGCCTATTTCGCGCCCGAACTCGGCAATGTCTGGAAGCGCTATGGCGGCGTGGACGACAAGGATGCGGCGCGCGATTCCATCAAGGCCTGGATGGCAGCCCAGCCCACCGGCATCGAGGGCCGGCGCCAGATGCCGCAATTCAATCTCACCGAACAGGAACTGGATGATCTCGTCGACTTCCTCGAATGGACGAGCCGGATCAAGACGCAGAACTGGCCGCCGAACGATGCGGGCTGAGGCTGACGGCAAGGAGATGATGAGATGAAATACCAGACGCAAAAAGTCGCCATGCTGTATTTTTACGGCGCAATCGGGTTGTTCGTGGCGCAGATCCTGTTCGGCGTCGTCGCCGCGACGATCTACGTGCTTCCCAATACGCTTTCAGAGCTTCTGCCCTTCAACATCGTGCGCATGATCCACACCAATGCGCTGGTCGTGTGGCTGTTGATGGGCTTCATGGGCTCGACCTTCTACCTGCTGCCGGAAGAGACGGAAACCGAGCTTTACAGCCCCAAGCTCGCCATCGCGCAGTTCTGGATCTTCCTGGTGGCCGCAGCCGTTGCCGTGGTCGGATATATGTTCCGCATCCACGAAGGCCGTGAATTCCTCGAACAGCCCTTTGCGATCAAGGTCGGCATCGTGCTTGTCGTCCTGATGTTCCTGTTCAACATCACCATGACGGCGCTGAAGGGCCGCAAGACCACCGTCATCAATATCCTGCTCTTTGGCCTCTGGGGTCTGGCGATCTTCTTCCTCTTCGCCTTCTACAACCCCATGAACCTGGCGCTCGACAAGATGTACTGGTGGTACGTCATCCATCTGTGGGTGGAAGGCGTGTGGGAACTGATCATGGCCTCGATCCTCGCCTTCCTGATGATCAAGCTCAACGGCATCGACCGCGAAGTGGTGGAAAAATGGCTCTATGTCATCGTCGGACTTGCCCTCTTCTCGGGCATTCTCGGCACCGGCCACCATTATTACTGGATCGGCGCGCCAGGTTACTGGCAGTGGATCGGCTCGCTCTTCTCGACGCTGGAAGTGGCCCCCTTCTTCACCATGGTCATCTTCACCTTCGTCATGACCTGGAAGGCCGGCCGCAAGCATGAGAACCGCGCAGCGCTTCTGTGGTCGATCGGCTGCTCGGTCATGGCCTTCTTCGGCGCCGGCGTCTGGGGTTTCCTGCACACGTTGTCTTCAGTGAACTATTACAGCCACGGCACGCAGCTTACCGCCGCGCACGGCCACCTCGCCTTCTTCGGCGCCTATGTGATGCTGAACCTTGCGATGATGGCCTACGCCATCCCCGAAATGAAGAAACGCGCGCCCTACAACCAGTGGCTTTCGATGACGAGCTTCTGGGTGATGTGCACGGCCATGTCGGTCATGACCTTCGCGCTGACCTTTGCCGGCGTGGTGCAGATCCAGCTTCAGCGCGTCATGGGCGAAAGCTTCATGGATGTGCAGGACCAGCTGGCGATCTTCTACTGGATCCGTCTCGGCTCCGGTTTCGCAGTTCTCATTTCGGCGGTCATGTTCATCTGGGCAGTCCTGGTGCCGGGCAAGCAGAAACAGGGCGACGTCGCCCGCCTCGTGCAGCCCGCCGAATGAGAAACGGACCGGCTCTCCTTTTCCCCCGGAGAGCCGGTCCTTACCACCAACCATGGAGATGACCATGAATACGATTTTCCGCCCCCCGCCGCAGCCTTTGCCGGACACGCCGTTCTATACACCGCTTGGCAATGAATGCACGCTGTTCGAAAGCGCCTGGGTGCGGCAATTGCCGCTGCTGCTGAAAGGCCCGACAGGTTGCGGCAAGACCCGTTTCGTCAGCCATATGGCGGCGAAACTCGGCCTGCCGCTTTCGACCGTTTCATGTCACGACGATCTCGCCGCCGCCGATCTGACCGGTCGTTACCTGCTGAAAGGCGGTGAAACCGTGTGGATGGACGGCCCGCTGACACGATCCGTGCGTCAGGGCGGCATATGTTACCTCGACGAGATTGTGGAAGCGCGCAAGGATGTGGCCGTTGTGCTGCATCCGCTCACCGACGACCGTCGTATCCTGCCGCTGGAGCGCACCGGCGAGGTGCTGGAAGCGCCCTCGGGTTTCATGCTCGTCGTATCCTACAATCCCGGCTACCAGAACCTGCTGAAAAGCCTGAAACCCAGCACCCGCCAGCGCTTCGTCGCCATTGAATTCGATTTTCTGCCCAAGGAGCAGGAGATTGCCGTCGTGTCGCATGAAAGCGGGCTCGATGCGCGCGATGTCGAGCCGCTCGTCGATCTCGCCCACCGGCTGCGCGGCCTGAAAGGCCACGATCTGGAAGAAGGCGTCTCCACCCGCCTGCTCGTTTATTGCGCCAGCCTCATCGATACCGGCCTTCCCGCCCGTCAGGCCGTGCGCGCGGCGATGATCGAACCGCTGTCCGACGAGCCGGATGTGAAGGCCGCGCTGCATGAAGTCGCGGATGCGGTCATACGATAAGGCACATTTATATCAATATCTGAATGCGCGGTATTACCCGCGCATTCCGGCTCGATGCCATGAGGATAAACCATGCTGGACTTTCTGGAACTGGAAGAAACCGTCGGCCGCGCCTGGCACAGGCTGATCGGCGATACCGGTACATGGTTGCGCTTTCCGGATCACGCCGTGAAGCTGGAAGATATGCAGGCCGTGCTGGCCATTTGTTTCCGCGGTTTTGGCGGTGAACACGCGGTGCAGATCGCTCCCGCCCGCGCGCGCACTTCCAGCCACCGGTTGAGGCTGCGCCAGCGCATGGGCCTTGGCGAAGAGAAGCTCGCCCAACCCGGACGCGATCATGCCACGCTGATGCTGCCGCCGATGCTCGATCTGTTTCCCGACCGGTGCCTCAACCGCGATCTTTATCTCTGGCTCGCCGCCGCCATGGCGATGATGCCGCTTAAACCGGTCGTGGCTGCCGATCCGCTGCGCAACGATCTTGCCCGGCTCGACCGCGCCGCGGAGCTGGCCAAGACCGTAACCCGTACTTTTCCCGGCATGAAGACCCGCTATCGCCGGCTATGCGCCGCCATGCTCGCGGTGCGGCAAAAGCGGCCACTGCCGCAGGCCGAACAGCAGGTGGAACAACGGGTGCTTTCCATGCTGGCCGATGCGGCAGGGATCGAGGGACATGAGCCACCCGCCGGCTTTCTGGCCAAAGCGCCGCCACGCTACCTGCCGATGCTGCCGGTGCCGCTGTGGCCGGATACGCTGCTGCGCGAGACATCCGAAGCCCGGCAGGGCAAGGACCAACCGGCAACGAGCGCCGCGCCGCAGGGGGCGGAGACCGCCCGCCATATCGCCGTGCGCGAAAAAACTGAGAACCGCCAGACCGAACGCAGCCCCTTCATCCTCAATCGTTTCGAAAAAATCCTCGCCATGGCGGAGATGGTCAATGTCGACCGCCCCGTTGACGACAGCGACGATGCCGACGGCAGCGCAGCCGACGAGCTGGATGATATGACGCTGGGAGAGAGAAAGGGACGGCCTTCCGCCCGCTTCCGCTTCGATCTGGACCTGCCGCCCGAAGCGCTGAACCACACCGCGCTGACGGCAGAGCTCACCTATCCCGAATGGGATTATCGCAGCGGTACCTATCTCTCCGATCATTGCCGGGTGATCGCCGGTCCGGCGAAGGACGCCAAGACGGCACCGGAACCCGACCCGGACACCAAAAGCCTCATCCGCCGAGTCAGGCGGCAATTCGAGGTGCTGCGGCCACGCCACGAGATGCTGCGCGCCCAGCTTGACGGAAATGATCTCGATCTTGACGCGGTGGTGCGCGCCAGAAGCGATATCACCGCCGGCGGACAGGGCAGCGACCGCATTCATATGGCCAGTCGCCCGCAGGCGCATGATCTCGCCGTAACGATCCTCGTCGATGTGTCCTTGTCCACCGATGCCTGGTTCGACAATCGCCGGGTTCTCGATGTGGAAAAGGAAGCCCTGCTGGTGCTGGCGCACGGGCTTTCCGCCTGTGGTGACAGTCACTCCATCCTGACCTTCACCTCCCGCCGCCGTTCGTGGGTGCGGGTGGAAACGGTGAAAGATTTCGATGAGCCGATGGGCCACACCGTCGAGCGTCGCATCGCGGCGCTGAAGCCCGGCTTTTACACCCGTATCGGCCCCGCCATCCGCCATGCCAGCGCCAAGCTGCATGAAAGGCCGGAGCGCCGCAAGCTGCTTCTGCTGCTAACGGACGGGAAGCCGAACGATGTCGACCACTATGAGGGCCGCTTCGCCATCGAGGACAGCCGCCGTGCGGTCTCCGAGGCCAGACGTTCGGGCGTAAGCGTCTTCGGCGTGACCGTCGACAGCAAGGCGCAATCCTATATTCCGGCCATGTTCGGCCAGAACGGTTATGCCATCGTCAACAGGATCGCCAAGCTTCCATCGGCGCTGCCGGCAATCTATCGCAGCCTTGCCGGCTGATTGTCGCGCAGACGGACCTGACGAATCTCAGGTTTGTTTGCGCGGCGACAATGTCTCCCAACCGCACGGCGGATAGGTTTTTCCAGTCCGCCGGCCGGCCGCACCGCCGGGCATCATTCCATCCGCGGCCGTGGAGCCAGCCTATGTCCGAAGCTCATACCGCAACCAATATCGATGTGCGCATCATTCCGCATCGCGAACGTCATCCGCGCATTTTCGGTGCGCTCGGCGCGTTGACCGAGGGGCAATCGCTACAGATCACCAGCGATCACGATCCCCGTCCGCTGCTTTACCAGCTGGCCACCAATTTCCCTGGCCAGTTCGGCTGGGAATATCTCGAACAGGGTCCGGACGTCTGGCGCCTCGATATCGGCCGGCTTGAAGAACAGGCCGAAGGTTCGGAAGACGATATCTCCGGCTGCGAATGCTGCTGCGGATCCGAACATTGAGCCCAGCGCCTGCGGCATGGTGAAAATTCCTCTGGCGGACGGCCCCTGCCGCCGCCAGCCGACAGATGAGGTGATGCAATGACGGAAATGATCAGGGAACTCGATGTCCGGCCGCTTTTGCTGAGCGGCGGCGAGCCTTTTCCGGCCATCATGGAAGCCGTGGCAGGGCTTGCGCCCGGTGAGGCGCTGCGATTATACGCCACCTTCCGGCCCAGTCCACTGTTCAAGGTGATGGCCGAACGCGGTTTCAACCATCAGGTTCGGGAAATCGGCGGCGGCGACTGGGAGGTGCTGTTCACGCCGCGATCCAGTGAAGCCGAGCAGATTTCCGTGTCGCCCGCGCTTGCGGGCAACGCGGAGGAGCCGCAGATATGGCCCGACCCGGTCGTCTATCTCGATCTGAGCGATGAGGCGACCGAGGGTCAAACGACCCGTACGCTTGCCACACTTGACAGTCTTCCCCTAGGTTCCGTGATCTTCTTGCTGATGCCGCAGGAACCGACCTTCCTCTACCCGGAGCTACTGGCCCGGGGTCATCAATGGGCCGGAAATTTCGACGAGGCGCGCACGGCGTTTCGCATCTTCATCCGCGCCGGTGCCGGCGCGCATTAAACCAGAAGTCAAACTCCCGGAAAACGAAACGCCCCTGAAATTGCTTCCGGGGCGTTTTGTTTTGGCGGTATGGCAAGCAGGCCTTCTAGGCTTTGAGCGGTTTGCGCTCGCGCATCAGGATCGGCCCGTACTCGAAGCAGAACAGACCGAAACCCACGATCCAGAGAAGCGCCGAGCAGGCGTAGAGACGCATCATCGCGCCGGGGAAGAACTCGGCTGCCGGCCTCAGCAGTGCGCAGGCGATCAGCGCCACATAAGCGGCAATAGTAACTTTGCTAGCCGCGAGCTTTCGTCCGGTATGGCCGAGACTCGCTCTGGTCATCACCGCAAGCATCATGCAGCCGATGACGCCGACGGTGAAGACATGCAGGACCGAGCGTGTGTCCATGACATCGAGAGCCGCCAGCGCGATGGCGATGAAACCGGCGGGGATGAAGGCATAGGCCGCATGCAGCACCACCAGCACCTGGTCCGGCCATGTCGTCCAGCCGCGCCAGCGGATGAGCCGCATCGCATGCATGAAAGCCGCCAGAAGCGCCGTTATCACGGCCAGCATGCTCTCGGGTTCCATTGTCCAGGTGGCCAGCGCCGCAATGCCGGTGAGGATGGCGGCGGTGTCGAAGCCGTTATAGGGCACAGGAAAATCCGTGCGGCCGAAACGGTTCAGCCAGTTGCGAGTGAAACTCGGCACGATCCGGCCGCCGACGATAATGACGAGCACGGTGTAGGCTGAGACGGCAAGACGGGTCGCCGTCTGGCTCAGGTCGCCTTCAATCGCCGCCAAATGGAAAACGATATTGGCGACGGAAAGCGCCAATAGCCCACCCAGCACTTTGAGGTCCTTCCACTTGCGCCCTGCAATGACCTCGCGCGCGCAGATCGTGAGAAGTGCCGGCAGGAAAAGTCCGTCAACGGTTGCGGCGGTGACCACACCTACCTTGCCTGGCACCAGCAGCAAGATCCGGCCCGCGCACCACAGCGCAAACAGCCAGACCAGCGGTTTGCCCGATACGGGCAGCCGCCCCGTCCAGTTGGGCACAGCCGTCAAGAGAAAGCCGGCCAGCACCGCTGAAGCGAAACCGAACAGCATCTCATGGGCATGCCAGTTCGGCGCGCCATAATCTCCGCCAAGGTCGATGAAGCCGGAAAGTGCTGCGATCCACAACACCATCGCCACGATGGCCCAGAGGGCGCCACCGAGAAAAAACGGCCGGAAGCCGTAGGAGAAGATAACCGGGCCGCTGCGTGCCAGCCCCCTTGGAATGCCGCCCTTTGGCCGGCTACGTCCTTTGGTGGGAACGGGTTGGCTGCCACTCATTATAATGCTCCTTGCTTGGTCTTGACATATGTCTAGACCCAAGCCCGTCAGGCTTCTTTGCGAACGGGCAAAGAGGCGGTGCTACCCGTCCGCATGAAGCCGTAACCGCCTGCCAAAATGTCGCAGGTGGCCCGACGCGCAGTTTGCTCCATCTCAAATTGTATTTCCGCCCCTCCACTACAAATGCTGGGACAGAGCGAAGCATGCTCTGCCCCAAGAGGGACAGGAGAAATATGATGACGGAAACCTTCCACATCACACGGCGTAATATTCTCGCAGGCGCGGCATTTGCAGGGGCTATAGCTCCGGTCATCATGCCATCGACAGCGAGCGCGGCAGAGGAAAAAAAGGCTGCGGCCAAGCCATTGACGAACGCGGATATTGGAGTACTGCCTCGCGTAAAAGTTGATCTCGTCAAGCCGCCCTTCGTGCATGCTCACACGCAGAAAGCCGAAGGCGGACCGAAGATCGTCGAGTTCACGCTCACGATCAAAGAGCAGAAGATGATCCTCGACGACAAGGGCACCGAGGTCCACGCCATGACCTTCAACGGTTCGGTTCCCGGGCCTCTGATGGTGGTGCACCAGGACGACTATGTCGAACTGACCCTCATCAACCCCGATACCAATGAGCTACAGCACAATATCGATTTCCACTCGGCCACCGGCGCGCTCGGCGGCGGCGGGCTCACCATCGTCAACCCCGGTGAAAAGGCGATCCTGCGCTTCAAGGCCACCAAGGCCGGCGTCTTCGTCTATCACTGCGCACCTCCCGGCATGGTGCCGTGGCACGTCACCTCGGGCATGAATGGCGCGATCATGGTACTGCCGCGTGAGGGCCTGACGGACGGCCACGGCAAGGAGCTCGTTTATGACAAGATCTATTATGTCGGCGAGCAGGACTTCTACATCCCGCGCGACGAGAACGGCAATTTCAAAAAATATGAAAGCGCCGGCGACGCCATGGCCGACACGCTGGAGGTGATGCGCAAGCTGACACCGAGTCACATCGTCTTCAACGGTGCGGTTGGCGCGCTAACGGGAGAACACGCCCTTCAGGCCGCCGTGGGTGAAAAAGTGCTGATCGTGCATTCGCAGGCGAACCGTGATACCCGCCCGCACCTTATCGGCGGCCATGGCGATTATGTCTGGGCAACGGGTAAATTCCGCAATCCGCCGGATATCGACCAGGAAACATGGTTCATCCCCGGCGGCACGGCAGGCGCGGCCTTCTATACCTTCGAGCAGCCCGGCATCTACGCCTATGTCAATCACAACCTTATCGAAGCCTTCGAACTGGGCGCGGCCGCCCATTTCAAGGTGACAGGCGAGTGGAACAACAGCTTGATGCAGGCGGTGCTCGCCCCGTCGAGCATCTGACACAAGCGGAAGCGCGCCCGTCGACAGCCGCGGGCGCGCTTAAGGTTCTGCTCTCCGCGCCTGAACGCAGGCCCGACTTTGGCGTCTTCTCGACGCAGGCAGGTTCCCATGGGCATTTCTGGCAACAGCCACTTCCCAAAAGCCGTCTCGCTTCTTCTCCCGCTCTCGATTGCAACGCTGCTGGCAACGGCCATCGGTTTCCAATCCGGGATCATCCGCAGCGGCATTGATGACCGCGCGACCATGATGGCTCCACAGGTCGTCACAGTGCCCGCCGGGCATTTCACATACCGGGCGGAGGGCGAATATTTCCGCAATGGCTATGCCGTCGATGGCCCGATGGTCGACGTAGTGATGCGGCAAAATCTGACGATCATGAAATATCAGGTATCGAGCGGCGATTATGCGCGCTGCGTAGCGGAAGGCGGCTGTCAGCAGCCGGAACCCGGCTTTACCGCTCCGGTCGGCGGCGAGATACCGGCAACCGGAATCAGCCAGGATGACGCCCGCGCTTATGCGACGTGGCTGAGTGAGCGGACAGGCGAGGTCTGGCGCCTGCCGAGCGACGCTGAACTGGCTTTCGCCGCCGGGTCGCATTTTCCGGATGAGACGCTGGGTGTCGGCGCGGACAGCGAAAACCCGGCCTTGCGTTGGCTGGCCGATTACGAGCGGCAGACCAGCCGTAAAGCCTCGGACAACCCGGTTCCGCAATCCTATGGCAGCTTTGGCGAAAACGAATATGGCCTTGCCGATTTCGGGGGCAACGTCTGGGAATGGACATCGAGCTGCAGCCACCGCGTGACGCTCGGCAAGGATGGTGAGGCGATCGATAGCGTTGCCTCCTGCGGTATCCCGGTCGCGTCGGGAAAACATCGGGCGGCTATGAGCGCCTTCGTCAAAAACCCGAAGAGCGGAGGCTGCGCTGTCGGAGTACCGCCTGACAATCTCGGCTTCCGGCTGGTGAAGGATACGCGCTGGTATGCTCCGCTCGTCGAAAAGCTCCGGGCAGCCGGTCGGGCTACGTGATAGTCGTCACTTAAAACATCCAGTTGATTTATATCATTTGTTCTTCTTCGCCCGATGGGTAGAGCTGTGTCGTTGAGAATACAGAACGCTCGCATCATGTTTCTCTTGGCAGGGAGCGCGCGGTGCCAGTTAACCGGAGAGGGTGCAAGTGAAGATTGACCGAAGCGTCATCCGGTCGCTGGCCTTGTTTGCCAGGATGGCCGACGATGAGCTGGACGGACTGCTGACGCACGCCACATCTCGGCTGGTGCCGCCGGGCGAAGCCATCTTTGAGCAGGGCCAGCCAGCCAAGCATTTCTTCCTGCTCATTCATGGCCGCCTGAAGGTGACGCAGGTCACGCACGATGGCCAGCAAATCATCGTGCGTGTGGTGCATCCCGGTGATCTCTTCGGTTTCGCCCGGGCGCTGCAGCGGTCCGATTATCCCGGTACCGCGACCACGGCCGCCGAAAGCGTGATCCTTTCCTGGCAGACGGACCTCTGGCCGCACTTCGTCGAGCAGAACCCGCACCTTGCCGTCTCCGCCATGCAGACCATTGGCCAACGTCTTGAGGAAGCCCATACGCGCATCCGCGAAATGTCGACGCAGGAGGTAGAGCGTCGGGTGGCGCACGCCGTACTGCGCCTTTCGCAACAGGCAGGGCGCAAGGAGGTGGACGGTATTCGAATCGACTTCCCGATCTCGCGGCAGGATATAGCGGAAATGACCGGCACCACGCTCCACACCGTTTCTCGCATCCTGTCCAGTTGGGAGAGCAAGGGCCTCGTTCAGGGCGGCCGGCAGAAGCTTCTCGTATGCGATCTGCCGGGCCTTGCTCAACTGGCGGACGGCGATACCAGTCAAGTCTAGGGCGAGCCTTGGCCTCGCTCATTGCGGCAGCCTGCTCTTGCGCGTTTCTTACGCTCTGTCGGTTACAGGGAGGTTGCTAGTTTAAGTCGCGGGACATATGATTTTTATAAAAGCGGTAAAACTGAATGGAGCGAACCATGCCCCATGTCACCCGCGTATTTCAGTCCGGTACCTCTCAGCCGGTTCGCCTGCCGAAAGAATTGTGTTCGACGCCCATCGTGTGGACTTACGCAAGCGGGCGATTCACCGATCTTGCGTCCCATATTGAGCGTGCCGAGGCCTGGAACTCTCTGAAAGCAGCGATGGCGCGCGGCGTGAGCGACGATTTTATGAAAGACGTGCGCGACCAGCCAGATCCACAGGACCGGCTGGAGAATACGATGTTTCCGTGATCTCGCATCTTCTCGACACGACTGCGGTCATAACATTGATGGCCGCCGATCGGACGAATTCCTAGCCTCCAAATTGACGAGGGCCGCGTGCGCTTCTGCGCCGGTCGTGGGCGTGGCGCAGCTCCGGAAGCGTCGATGATTATCGACTTCTTCGATGCACCGAACCAGGCGGATGCGCGGGCACTCGCGTTGTCGCTGCAGCGCGGCGCGCCGTCTGCATTTTTGCAGGATCGATCTCCGCTACGATCCATGCAGAACCAGAAACAAGCCGCATGTTGTGCATTACCAAGCGGCCATGATCGGCGAGGCCGCCTGGACGTCCGTGATCACCCTACACCAACACAAAGGCCCTCTTCGAGGTTTAACGCTCTGGGAATCGCCCTCGTTGTTGACCCGAACCTCACTCGCGCCTATCGCTTACGAATGAGACCATCGACAAGAACCAGAAGATCCGTGCCGTCTCGCCTCGAGATCTTGCGTATGAAACTACGTCGTATCGAACGCGGGCGCGATCAGTGGGCACTTGCCTGGCAGGCCGCGCTCGCGGTGATCGACGTCAGTATCATTGCATTCTTCATCTTCGGGCCGTTTTTGCGAACCGGACCGTCCTATCTGATCATCGACTACATCATCGCCGTCTGGATCTTGGCGGAGCTGTTTGCGCGTGCATTCGCTACCGGTTCCGTTACGACGTTGCTGAGGCGCCCGATGACATGGATCGATCTTGTCATCCTCGCGACGCTGCTGTTTCCTGATGCACTTTTCAATTTCGCTTTTCTGAGAGCGATGCGATTATGGGCAGTGGGAGCGAGCCCGCTTTTTGTTATTGTTCTGAAACGGCTGGGCTGTCATCACTTTAAGGACGTGGCGCGCGCATCGTTGAACTTCCTCGTCTTCCTTTTCATGGTGACGGGGTTTGTTTACACGACGTTCTTCTACCATCAGGGCGGACTCATCGGGTTCGTCGACGCCCTTTACTTCACAGTTGCCACAATGACGACGACCGGGTTCGGTGACATCACTCTTCCGGGCCCCCTCGGAAAACTCACCTCCGTTGTCACGATGATCGTCGGAATCTCGCTTTTCGTTCGGCTCGCGCAATCTATCGTGCGTCCCTACAAGGTCCTGTATCCATGCGAGACATGTGGCCTCCAAAGGCATGAGATTGACGCGGTCCACTGCAAAGCCTGCGGGCAGTTGCTGAATATTCCGAACGATAACGATTGATTGCGCTAGTTGCGCCAGAAAAGCGGCGAGAGAATAATAAGGACGGTGACGATCTCCAGACGACCCATCAGCATCAGCATAGAGAGGAGAAGCAGAGCGGGGTTCGACATTTCCGCGAAGTTGCCGGCGGGGCCGACCATTGAACCGATCCCGGGTCCGACGTTCGACAACGCGGTTAAAACGGATGAAGCTGCTGTCTGGAAGTCATATCCGAGCGCGCTCAGGACGACCGTTCCCATCGCCCAGAACGAAACGAAGACAGAAAAGAAAAGAAAGATCGCCTTCTGCATGTCCGCGTCCACAACAGTTCCTCCATATCGAATGGTGGTGACGCTGTCTGGATAGATAACCTTCATAATTGCTGGTCGCAGCGACCTGTACATGATGACAAAACGATATGCCTTGATGCCGCCCGCTGTCGACCCTGAGCAACCGCCAACAAATGTAGCGACAAAGGCCAGCGACACCGCGAGAGGTCCCCACGCCGTATAGTCCTGGCTGGCGAATCCGGATGTCGACAAGATCGAGGCCAAATTAAAAAACGAGTGGGCCAGCGATGTCCCTATTGCGACGTTGTTATGCAGATGGTGGTACACGCCCAGTGCCAGAGCCGAAAGGATGAGGTAACCGAGAAACGTGATGATCTGCGGGTCTCTCAATGGGGCAGAGGAGCGTTTTACAGCGAACAGAATGAGGATCGAAAAAGGCAGGCTGCACAAAGACATGAAGAACGTACCGGCCCACAGCAATGGCACGCTGTCAAAATAGGCAAAGGAAGCATCGTGGGTGGAAAAACCACCCGTAGCGACTGTGGTCATCGCATGGTTCAGCGCATCAAACTGATCCATTCCGAGCACATGATAAGCCGAAGCGCATACGAGTGTGATTGTGACATAGATCGCCACGAAAGCGCGAAGGAAACTCGCGATACGCGCGAAAACCTTGTCGCCCTTGTCCGAAGATTCCAGCCGGAAAAATGACATCCCCCCAAGGCGCAAAAAAGGCATCACAAAGAGACCTAATGCGACGATCCCGATTCCGCCGAACCATTGCAGCATCGAACGCCAAAGAAGAACTCCAGGCGGGGCATGATCAAGATGGGTCATCACCGTTGATCCGGTTGTCGTCACCGCGGAAACGGATTCAAAAAGTGCTTTGAAAAAGGTGAGGCCTTCTCCACTGAGCCAGAGCGGTAAGGCGCCAAGAACGCAGAAAACAATCCAGAGCAGATTGACGAGCAGCACCCCCATGCGTCGATTAAGTTGCGGTGTGCCCTCCCGGGTTGCCATGGCTGTTCCGGCAAACAGGGCCGTGCATAGAACACTCACTCGGGTGAAAACAATTGCGTCCGGGTTCGAAACGTAGAAATCAGCAAGCGCAGGCACCATCATCGCGACGCTGAGGTAGATGCCGAACAAGGAGGCAATGTGGATCGCGGAACGGAGGTTGGCGGCGGTCAACTGTGTCTCCCATAGCTTTGCTACGTCTAGAATGCGGTGTTTGGCTCAATCGTAAAGTCTTGGCGGTCCACTCAGCGAAAAATTTCCGGTTTTTGTGGAAACCGTCTACAGCTTCGGATATTTATATTCGAACAGCGCGTGCTGCGTGCGCTGCGGGTTCCCCGAAATCCACGGAGACTGAGATCAACTTCCAAGCAAGGGAGCGTGAACCTGTGTCTTCGACATCAAATCCAGGTCGCATCAATTCCACACTTCGCAAGTTTCTTGACAATGAAGCCTCGGGCGGCCTCGTCCTCATGGCCGTCGCTTTACTCGCGATCATTACAGCCAACTCACCTGTGGCGGAAAGCTACTTTCATGTCCTTCATGTCTATCTGGGACCGTTGAGCCTTCAACACTGGATCAACGACGCTCTGATGGCAGTCTTCTTCCTGATGGTCGGGCTTGAAATCAAGCGCGAAATGCTTGATGGGCAGCTCTCCACCTGGATTCGGAGGGTTTTGCCAGGAGCTGCAGCAGCAGGCGGCATGCTGTTTCCGGCCATCTTCTACGTTCTTCTGAACCGCGGCAATCCCACAGCACTACAGGGATGGGCGATCCCCACGGCAACCGACATCGCGTTCGCGCTGGGAGTCATCTCATTGTTCGGATCACGAGTTCCGACGTCGCTCAAGATTTTTCTCGCGGCGCTTGCTATAATTGATGACCTCGGCGCTGTTATCGTCATCGCTCTGTTTTACACGGCAGACCTGAACCTCACCGCTCTTATTGGCGCTGCACTTGTTTGGGGCAACCTCTTCATCTTCAACAGGATGAAGGTAAAGGTGCTGTGGCCTTATCTCACACTCGGTGCTGTCCTTTGGGTGCTAGTCTTTGCGTCAGGTGTTCATGCCACACTTGCTGGTGTCATGCTCGCACTGACGATCCCGTTGAAGCTTACCCCCGGCACCCCGGAGGCAACGCCAGCCGAGTCCCCCCTCCATCGCCTTGAACATGCGCTTCACAAGCCGGTTGCTTTCATCATTGTGCCAATCTTCGGCTTCGCCAACGCTGGCGTGTCACTTTCCGGTCTCAGCGTCTCTGTCTTCAGCGAGCCGTTAACAATGGGCGTTGCTGGCGGCCTCGTTTTCGGCAAGCTCGCTGGCGTACTTGGCGTCGTCACCTTGCTGGTAAAGCTTCGGCTTGCACAACTTCCCGCGCAGGCAAGCTGGGGTCAGGTGACCGGCACTGCCCTCTTATGCGGGATCGGCTTTACCATGTCCCTCTTTATTGGCTTGCTCGCCTTCGACGACCCGGAAGTTCAGAATCATGTTAAGGTGGGAATTTTGATGGGATCGGTCGTTGCAGGTGTCTTGGGCGCCATTGTGCTGGGCGCATCAAGTCGCCGGACGTCGAAGGCTTCCGGCGAGACTGTCTCCACCTCGTGATGTATTCCGGACACCTCTTGGGGCCACTTCGCCGGATTGGCGGGCTGGCCTCTCAAGCCCTCTACCATTTGCGCGAGACACGTTGAGCTAGAGTTGCAGTCACGCCTGCCGGGACAGAAGCGAGCCAGACGAGCAAATCGGGAACGAATAAAATGCCCCGGACCATTGTTTTCGCCACAAAACTCGGCAAAAGACGCACAGCGACTTGCGTCGTGCCGAAAGGGAGGACAATCCAGACATGTTTCAACCCGTTGAGCGCACTCACCACTTGCCGCAAAAGGTAGCTGATGAGATAGGAAAGAAGATCGAAACTGGAGAGCTGCAACCGGGAGGCAAGCTTCCGGCGGAGCTGAGCCTTGCCAGGACATTCGGCGTGAGTCGATCCGTTATCCGTGAAGCAATTGCAAAGCTTCGGAGTGAAGGCCTGGTCGAGACCCGTCATGGTATCGGAGCGTTTGTATTGTCGACGGTTCGTCGATCGAAAATTCGTCTGGAGATCTGTGGTGTTCCCGATCCGAATGATCTGCCTGGGCTGTTCCAACTGAGGCTGCCTCTTGAAAGGCAAGCTGCTCGATTGGCCGCAACGGAGCATAAGGTCAACGATCTTTCCATTCTAAGAGAGCATGTCTTCGAAATGAGCCGGGTCAGCGACTGGCTTGCGAAGGGCATCGGCTCTGATATCGCATTTCATCTGGCTGTCGCACGGGCAACGCAAAACCGATTCTATGTCGATATGTTGTCTCCCCTGTTAACCTATCTGGGCGACATCATTCCCCTCGCCTTTCGCTGCACAGGCGACACAAATATCGCGACAACAACATTCGACGAACACCGCGCTGTTTACGAGGCAATCGCCGCTCGCGACCAGGATGGTGCGGAGAAATGGATGACCTATCACATCGTTAATTCGGCCAGCCGATTAGGACTTGGTGAGGACGCACTCTTCGGCATGCCATTGCGGGCAAATAAAAATGTTTGAATTTCACATAGGTCGGGTTGTCTGACATCCAGTCGTATGCTAGCGAACGCATAGATAGTGGGAGGATATACATGGCCGGCGTAAGGTCGATCGACGCTACCGCAATTTTGCCTGAGGATTATGAAAACGCTTTGCTCGTCGGCCGCGTCTGGTC
>NZ_FNBB01000004.1 GCF_900102105.1 Agrobacterium pusense | reverse complement strand
TTGCCGAATGCGCTGGACGCGGGGTGGAGCAGCCCGGTAGCTCGTCAGGCTCATAACCTGAAGGCCGCAGGTTCAAATCCTGCCCCCGCAACCAATACAACAATCCAAAGACAAAACAGATAAAGCATAGTCTCACTGCATCCGGAAAGTGGATGCAGTCGGCCGAATGGTCCGGCATGCCTGTGCGCGCGACCAGGTTAATATCAAGACGCTGGCGAGTCCGGAATGGGACGAGCGGATGTCAGATGAGTAGGCGGCAGCGGGCGAGATGGTGCATTAAATAGGACTTGAATTGTTTACGGCAAGCAATCCGGCCGGTCTCCCGCGTCAATCCTTAAAAAGCGCGGGTCTTCCGAAATTTTGACCGGGACAGCGGCTCCGCTCTGCAACCCGCAATGATTCAGACCTCTGTCGCCTTCGCGGTGGACTACGATCCAACTCGAACAGCGACGTGGAATTCCTGTCACCCATCAAAAATTCCTTTGACCCCATCGGTGTGTCCTTCGCGTAAGTTGGCATGTGTGCCGATGACGACCCGCCATGCCCGGTGGTCCGATCAAGCGGCTCCCAACGCTGTTGAGTATGATAATGGACCTGCCAAAAATAAAAACATTGATCGATTTTGTTGGAAAGTCGCCCGTTAGTAGTCTGTTCGTGACAGAAGACGGTGTCACGGTGCGCATATTCAAAACGGTAGGTGACGTCGCTGAAGCGACGCCAGAAAGACAGAACGAGGACGTGCAACCGTCTATCGCGCAGATTTTGGAAGAACGTACCGTTCGGGGCAGGGCAATCCGCGCGCCGGTTTTTGGCATTCTCCACCGCGCTCCCGCTCCAGGCGAAGGTCCCTTTGTGGAACATGACGACACGGTGGAAGAGGGACAGACACTTTTCATTATCGAAGCGATGAAAGTCTTCAATAAGATTGCTGCGCCATGCGCGGGCCGCGTTACTTACCTTACTGCCACGGATGGTGGCGAGGTAGACGTAGATGAACTTCTGGCGGAGATCGCCTGATGCGCGAGAATTCTGCCGTTCCCCGCCCGCTCTTCGATACAGTACTCATTGCCAATCGTGGGGAGATAGCCGTTCGGATTCGCCGAGCCTGCCACGCCTTGGGTTTAAAGACAGTCACAATTTGCTCGGAAGCGGACAGGAACGCCTCCTCTAGCGAGACGGAAGACGGTTTTCTGTGTATCGGCCCGGCCAATGCGAGCAAGAGCTATCTCAATAGGGACGCGATCCTCCTCGCGGCCCGCCTTACCGGCGCGGACGCGATTCATCCCGGCTATGGATTTCTCTCTGAAAACGCCGCTTTCTCGCGGGTCGTCGAGAATGCGGGAATGGTCTTCATTGGCCCCGATGAATGCGCCATTGCGACGATGGGAGACAAGATTGCCGCAAAGCGTGCAATGATCGCTGCAGGCGTTCCCTGTGTGCCCGGCCCTGACGCGGCTTTGCCCGATGACGGTGAGCTTGTTTCCCAGATTGCTGCGGATATCGGCTACCCCGTCATCATCAAGGCCGCTGGTGGCGGCGGCGGGCGGGGAATGCGTGTGGTACATGGCCCAAGTGAGTTGAATGAGGCGTTCACTGTCACACGCGAAGAGGCGCGGCAGGCGTTCGGTAATGCCGACCTCTATATGGAAAAATTCCTCCTGCATCCACGACATATCGAAATCCAGGTATTGTGCGACAGGTATGGTAACGCTGTATGGCTCGGCCATCGCGACTGCTCCATGCAACGCCGCCACCAGAAGGTGGTGGAGGAGGCGCCTGCGCCGGGCATCACCGCGGAGATCGTCGAGCCCGTCGGGCTCGCTTGCGTGAAAGCCTGTCGACAAATTGGCTATCGCGGGGTCGGCACCTTCGAGTTTCTCTACGAAAATGGCAAGTTCTACTTTATCGAGATGAATACGCGCCTTCAGGTTGAGCATCCCGTCACTGAGATGACGAGCGGCATCGATATCGTGCAGGCGCAGATTAGGTCCGCGCAGGATGAGCGGCTACCGCTGCGCCAGATAGATATAGTTTGCGAAGGGCACTCCTTCGAGTGCCGTATCAACGCGGAGGACCCAAAGACAGCTCTACCTTCCGCCGGTGTGATCACCGATCTTTCGTGGCCCGAAGGGGACGGCGTCAGGGTCGATACACACATCCACAGCGGCTACCGCGTCTCGCCCTATTACGACTCTCTCATCGCAAAACTGATCGTGCATGCACCGAGCCGCGCCGAGGCCATGGCGAAGATGAGGCATGCGCTGGCCGAGACGCGCCTGGACGGTATCTCCAGCAATCTAGCTCTTCTTCAATCCCTCTTTCGGGATCCCGGTTTTTCAGAAGGGGAAACGGACATTCATTATCTTGAGCAATGGCTTGAAGCCTGGAGCGCATCATGAGCAAGCTTGATTTTACCGATCCGGCTGTTCTGGCGGCGCTGACCGAGATGCTGGCGGATGCCAGGGTAGACGGCTTGGAAATCAGCGCTCCCGGCTGCGAAATTCGCCTTGTCGTTTCTTCATGCGGCAAGGCGGCGAAGCCTTCAGCGACGTTGCCTTCACAGAAAACCGAACCATCCAGAGCCGTCGTCAAAGCTCCGATTGCCGGCCATTTTCACGCATCTGAAGCCGATGGCGAAGATCCATTTATATCCAACAAAAAAATCGGCCAGGCGTTGGGCTCGGTCCGCATTGGCCACATCCTTGTTCCCGTTACCACCGGTCGGGCTGGTACCGTAACCCGTCAGCTTGCGGAGCATGGTGCGCTCGTGGGCTTCGGAGACCCCCTTTTCGAAATTGAGCTTCAGTCATGAGCGTTCCATCACACAACCTCTCGTCGCGCCATGAGGTTCGGCCCCTTGCAGCGGGACAGGCCAGGATTTCGTTTATCGGCTCGCGGGCTTTTCTTCTCGAGGCGCCGGGTGAATTCGACCTGCCTGCGCAGCGTTTGATCTGGGCGTTGTCCCGGGTGGTGGGCGTCTGGCCTGAGGTGGCTGAGGTCATTCCAGGCATGACCAACCTGTTGACCATTCTAGAGTACACACCCGAAAATCCGCAGGCCATTGTAGAGCGCCTCCTCGATGCGTGGGACAATGCGACAGCTCTCGATCTCGCGGGTAAAACGCACGAGATTCCCGTTCATTATGGCGGGGAACATGCGACCGACCTCGCGGCCCTCTGCGATTTTTCAGGGTTAAGTGACCGGGAGGTCGTCCGCATTCATCATCAGGCTACGTATCGCGTCTTCGCGCTGGGGAGCGCTCCGGGTTTTGGTTATCTCCATGGTCTGGACGCCCGGATCTACATGCCGAGAAAGACGGTGCCATCAATCAGAATGGAAAAGGGCTGCGTCACGATAGGGGGCATGCAGACTGGGGTGGCAATGCTGACGGGTCCCAATGGCTGGAATTCCATTGGTTATGCCGACTTGCAGATGTTCGATCCGGCTTCGGCAACCCCGGCACTGCTCGCCCCTGGCGATATTGTTCGCTTCATTCCTGAAAGGATCGAGCTATGATGGAGATTGTCGAGACAGGTCCCTTCAACACCGTACAGGATCTCGGCCGCCCCGGCTTTCGGGATATCGGCGTTTCGGCTGGCGGCGCGATGGATCCACTCGCTGCCAGCATCGGTAACATCCTCGTTGGCAATCCGGCTGGCTCCGCCACCGTCGAGGTGCAGACTTTTCCGTTCAAGCTGCGCTTTACAGTACCGAGCGTATTCGCGGTCACCGGGGCAGACGGTAATTATCTGCTTAACGGAAAAGAGCAGTTGTCCTGGTCTGCCCGGCAGGCCCATGGAGGAGACGTTCTGGAACTGCGCCACCCTCCGAAGATGGCGCGTGCCTACATCGCCTTCGCAGGTGGCGTGGACGTGCCGCTGTTGATGGGGTCGCGCAGCACTGCCTTGCGGGGCAACTTCGGCGGTGTCGAAGGCAGATCGTTGACCACGGGCGACATTCTGCTGTTGGGCGCGGACGGGGACGGGCTGCCCCTGCCCACGGATGGACTTGCTGCGGTGACGCCCTTGCGGGCAATGGCAGATGCCTTTCCCCCTGTCCTCGAAGGTGTGCTGCAGGTCCGTGCCATCCCCGCCGGCGAGCACCATCTTTTTGGCGAAGACGCAGAGGCCTTCTGGGGCCGGGAATGGCGTATTTCCTCACGGAGCGATCGTACCGGCTATCGGCTAACCGGCGACCCGATTAAGCCCGTTATGACGGTGGAAATGCGCTCGCATGGTGTGGTGCCCGGTGTCGTTCAGGTTCCACCTGGCGGTGAGCCGATCATCCAGATGAGTGACGCGAATACTGCCGGTGGCTACCCGAAAATCGCCGGTGTGATCGAGGCAGATCTCTGGCGGCTTGGGCAGGCGCGGCCCGGCGCGACGATCAGATTTGTCAGGTCGAGCCATGACGAAGCGCGCAGGGTGGAGAAGGCGGTTGCCGCGTATATCGAGGATATCAGGCAAACTGCGCCGATGGTGAAGCGTGCCTTGAAAGCGATGGCCTGACGAAATCGGAGAAACCATGATGAAGATCGATCTCAATTCGGATATGGGCGAAGGTTTTGGACCCTACCGGCTGTGCGATGATGAGGCGATGATGAAGCTGGTTTCATCGGCAAATATCGCCTGCGGCTTTCACGCAGGCGACCACGATACCATGGCGCGGATGGTTCGACTGGCGAAGGCGAACGGCGTCGGTATCGGTGCGCATCCGGGCTTGCCCGACAGGGCCGGCTTCGGCCGGCGCGAAATCTCTTTCCAGGCGGATGAGCTGCGTCAGCAGATGCTTTACCAGCTTGGCGCGCTCATTGCTATTGCGCGGGGCGAGGGCATGACCGTTGGTCATCTCAGTTTCCATGCGGCAATGGGAAACATGGTCAATCGTGACCCGGTGCTGGCGGATGTGATGATGAGTGCGGTTTTTTCAGTAGACCCGAAGCTCGTGGTGTTCGTAACGCCGGGAAGCGAAATCGATCGCGCTGCCAGGCGCACCGGTCTGAAGACGCTTGCGTTATTTCTTGCTGACCGTGCCTATGACGCCAAAGGCGGCCTCGTCGCGCGCGGGCTTCCTGGTGCTCTCGTGAAGGATGAGGTTTCGGTGCGTACCCGCGTTCGGCGTTTCCTGAAAGAGCAGACCGTCGAAACAATCGACGGCGCAATCATCCCCATGCCCGCCCGCTCTATTCTTGTCCATAGCGACACGCCGGGTTCGCTGGAGCTTGCAGGTATTGTGCGCAGCGAAATCCTCGCCTCTGGCGCCATTCTCGCGCCAGCCTCCGAACTTGCATCCTAATGGGCTCTACGTGGCCCCGGTTCCATATCCCAGTGAAAGATCACCCTGATGCCCTCTACAGCCGATCGACTGAAAAACGTTTCCGTTTCCGCCTCCGCCGCCATGACGCAGCGCGCCAGAGAACTATCGGCGCAGGGTATAAAGGTGGTCAGCCTTTCCTCCGGCGAGCCTGATTTTCCGACGCCCGCACACGCAGTCGAGGCGGCGCATGAGGCCGCACTGAGTGGGCAGACAAAATACCCGCCAATGGACGGTACACCGCAGCTGAAGGCTGCGATTGCCCGCAAGTTCAAGCGCGACAACAACCTTATCTATGATGCCAGCCAGATCATTGTATCGGGCGGAGGTAAGCAGGTGATTTTTAATGCGATGTTGGCAACCTGCAATCCCGGCGACGAGGTTGTCATCCCAAGCCCGTCATGGGTCAGCTACGCGGACATCGTCAAATTTGCAGGCGGCGTGCCGGTGGCCGTTCCCTGTGTCGAGGCAACGGGTTTCAAGCTTCGTCCGGAGGATCTGGAAGCCGCGATCACTCCCCGGACCAAATGGCTCCTCCTGAACTTTCCGAACAATCCGACGGGTGCGGCCTGCTCCCGGCGCGAGATGGCGGCGATTGCCGATGTGATGTTGCGGCATCCGCATGTCTGGATATTGACTGACGACATCTACGAGCATCTTGTCTATGACGGGTTTGAGTTCGGTACCATCGCCGATGTAGAGCCCCGCCTTTACGATCGTGTTCTGACGATGAACGGTGTTTCTAAAGCCTATGCGATGACCGGCTGGCGGCTGGGCTATTGCGCCAGCGGCTCCAGGGAGCTGATTTCGGCGATCAGCAATGTCAACGGGCAGAATAGCGGCGGTATCGCGACCGTTTCGCAGGCTGCGGCTATTGCCGCACTGGACGGCCCGCAGGATCTGCTGAAGGAACGCGCTGCCATCTATAGTGAACGCCGTGACTTCGTGTTGAGCAACCTGGCGGCGATTGACGGTCTCCGGTGCCACAGGCCGGAAGGCGCCTTTTATCTTTATCCGAACATGGCCGGCCTCATCGGCAAGACCACAAAGGGTGGCCGAAAGATTGAAAGCGATGTCGATTTCGTCATGGCACTGGTTGATGAACACCACGTTGCCACTGTCCAGGGGGCGGCTTACGGCATGAGCCCTTATTTCCGCATCTCCTATGCAACGAGCATGGATATGCTGAAGGAGGGATGTGCCCGCATTGCGCAGTTTTGCCACGACATGCGGTAATCACGATGCCGTTGCCCCGCTCTGCGGGGCAACGAGCCCGGCGGTCAGAGCTTCAGTTTCTCCGCCAGTTCCATCAATATATCCTTCACGGCGAAGGCGGGCTCCGACAGCGAGGTCTGGTCGGACATGCAGAGCGACAATGTCTCTTCGATCCGCGGTGATAATGGCCGGCAGACGATCGGTTGATTGCTTTCGGAAACAATCCGATCGGCAATCGCCTTGGGCATGATGCTTGCGCCTAGACCCATGGCGACAGCCTGGACCAGCGTCCTCACCGTTTCGATTTCGGCGACGACCTTGAGATTGATCCTGCTTCGTGTGAACGAAGTTTCCACGGCGCGACGGACGAAATTGTAGATCGGTGGCATCAGCATCGGCATACCGTCCAGCGATGCGATGGGCACCGGCTTTGCATCGGCATCGAATCCAAAATCGCGATGGGCGACCAGAAAGAACTCTTCGGTGAGAAGGGGCTGGAACTTTACCCCCTTGATGGGCCCTGTTCCGTGGATTAACGCCAATTCCAGGCGGCCGTTCATGATCATTTGGCTATATGCCTGCCCGACGCTTTCCGTCAGGTGGATGAGGATGCCCGGATGCCGCTTCCGGGTGTCGGCGAGCAGGTCAATTGAAAGGGTTGCTGCGCTGCTGAAAGGCACGAGACCTACGGAGACGCGTCCGGCAATCGAGGTGCCGGCCGCCGCGGCGTCAGCCTGTGCCTGTTCCATCTGGCGCAGAATGATTTGTGCATGTCGATACACGGCCTGACCCGCATCCGTCATGGTGACGCCCTGTTGGCTGCGGATCAGCAGTTTCTGGCCGAAGTGATCCTCCAGCGCTGCAAGCTGCTGGCTAAGTGCCGGTTGGGCGAGATGCAAGATGTCGGCCGCCCGGGTGATGCTGCCGCTATCAACGATTACGATGAAGGATTTTAAGCGTCTGATGTCCATGCTGATGCGACTGTATTGTTGTCGAAGCAGCTTACATCCAATCCCCTGATTTGCAATGTGGCCACGGCCTCGGAGGAAAGAGCGCAGACTCCGGGATCGTTGTTATACTTCAAACAGGAAGGCCTCTCAGACACTCCATAAAACTTGCTTATTACCTCAAAAGTAATCGGTCTTAGGCAAGCACAAAAAGCTTCGCTAATGTCCATGACAACAAAAAGGGGATCATAATGCCTTTCTCCGACTACAAGACCGCACTCATCACGGGCGCTTCTTCCGGTATCGGCGCCGCAGTCGTTGAACGACTTCGCAGGGAAAATATCGAAGTTCACGCGGTTGCCCGCAGCGCCGCTGCTCTCCACGATCTGGCGCAGCGCACTGGCTGTGTAGCGCACGCCATCGACGTCACCGATCGCGCCGCCATGAGCGCGCTTGTCGATACCGTGCAGTTTGACATTCTGGTCAACAATGCCGGTGTCGATCGGCCCAAAAAATTTCTTCAGGCCGACGCCGAAGATATCGATCTCCTTGTCGATGTAAACCTTCGTGCCGTCCTGCATCTTTGCCGGCTGGTGGTGCCCGGCATGGTGGATCGTGACCGCGGGCACGTCATTAATATTTCCTCGATTGCCGGAAACTACAATTTCGGCGGCAATTCCACCTATCATGCGGTAAAGGCGGGCGTTGCCATGTTGTCGAACCAGTTGCGGATCGACGCATTCGGCAAACGCGTCCGTGTAACAGAAGTCTGCCCCGGCCGCGTTGCGACAGATATCTTCAATCATGTCCATGGCGACGACCCGAGCGTGCGTGAACGCTTCATCGACGGTTTCGAACTGCCAAAGCCGGAAGACATTGCGGATGCGATTGCTTTTGCTATCGCCGCACCGGTTGCCGTCAATATCGGCCATATGGAAATCACGCCCACCCTGCAGGTGATGGGCGGTCTGCAGACGGCCAGACCGCAGGACGTCAATGAAGCGCGCAACGCCGGGGAGCAAAAGCCGTGAACGGCTTTGATCTTTCGGCAATACTCAGCAATCCCGAATATCTGGGAATGCTGGCGCACGGTCTTGAGATGACGTTTGTCATCTTCTTTGGGTCGTGGTCGCTGGCCATGGCCCTGGCGCTTATTCTCCTGTGCATCCGGTTCTCACCCTTCCGTTTCGGTGACCGCCTCGTGGCGGCTTATGTGTCGTATCACCGCAATGTCCCGACGCTGGTGCAGCTCATGCTGTGGTACTTCGGCATATTCACCCTGCTCCCGTCGGGTCTATCGAACTGGCTAATAAATCATAATGCAGAGTCGATTTTTGCGGTTGTGGGACTTGGCCTCTGTCAGGCCGCTTACTTCAGCGAAGATTTGCGTTCCGGCCTCCGCTCTGTCGGCCCCGGCCAGATGGAGGCAGCAAAAGCGCTCGGCCACAGCTATCTGTCTGCGATGCGTTTCGTCATCATGCCGCAAGGGGTGCGGAATGCCTTGCCACCCCTTATCAATCATAGCGTCTCGCTTTTCAAGAACAGCAGTCTGGCATTGGTGATCGGTGCGTCTGAACTGACCCACGCCATCAAGGAAATCGAAAATCTCAGTTTCCAGACGTTCGAGATCTACCTCGTCGGGACGGTGCTCTACCTTGCGATTTCACTGCTCATCATGGCGGCCGGCGCTTATCTTTCCATGCGGCTCGATCCCGCGACGAGGGCCCGCGCATGATCGGCGACATCATTACCATTATTCAAGATCATTGGTTGCTGCTGCTGATCGGCCAGTATCCTAACGGTCCGCTGGGCGGTCTTGCGAATACGGTCATCCTGTCGGCGCTTGCCATCGTCCTGGCGTTCCCCGTCAGCATTCTCATGGCGCTTGCGCGTCTGTCCAAATGGCGTCTGTTGCGGTGGCCGGTCACGGCGCTCGTTTACGTTACCCGCGGCGTACCGCTGCTGATGCTCATCCTGTGGACCTACTTCCTTTTTCCGCTTTGGACCGGGGCGGACGTGCCAAGCTTCATGATCATGCTGGTGACGCTGGTCGTCTATCAGGGAGCGTTCCTCAGTGAGGTCGTAAGAGCAGGGATCATAGCCGTGGGGGAAGGCCAGTTGGATGCCGCAAGAGCCCTCGGCCACAGTTATATGGGCGCGATGCGCTTCATCATTCTGCCGCAGGCGCTGTACAACATGATCCCGAGCATGATTTCCACCTTCGTCGCGACAATCAAAGACACGACGCTGGGTTACGTCATCAATGTGCCAGACCTAACGTTCGCGGCAAGCCAGGTGAACAACCAGCTTCTCACGCAGCCATTCCAGGTCTTCCTGATCCTCGCCGTCGTTTATTACGCGATCTGCTGGAGCCTCACCTATCTCGCCAATTCGGTCGAACGCCGCATCGCCAGACGCCGCGCCGGCGTGGTGGCCCGCACGCAACAGGCAGCAATGGCTCAAGCCAAAATCATCACGGAGCAGCCATGACCACGTCAGCATCCTCGACACAGCAGACGATCCGCATTGCTAATGTCTGCAAAAGCTATGGCGACTATCAGGTTTTGAAGAATATCGACGCCGACGTCGCTCGGGGCGAAGTTGTCGTTATCTGCGGCCCGTCCGGTTCCGGCAAATCCACGCTGATCCGCACGGTCAACCGGTTGGAGGAAATCAATAGCGGTTCAATTACGCTCGATGGCCAGGATATTCACGCTGCGACGAAAACCAGGGAGCTTAATCTGCTGCGCAGCCGCGTCGGGTTCGTTTTTCAGAGTTTTAATCTGTTCCCGCATCTCTCGGTGCTGGAGAACATCACAATTTCACCCATCCGCGTCAAAGGCGTGTCGGCGGATGTTGCCCGCTCCAAGGCGTTGCAGCTTCTCGAACGCGTTGGCCTTTCCGACAAGGCGGGAGCTTACCCCGGGCAACTATCCGGCGGCCAGCAGCAGCGTGTCGCGATTGCTCGCGCTCTTGCCATGGAGCCGCCGGTGATGCTGTTCGATGAGCCCACCAGTGCACTCGACCCCGAAATGGTCGGCGAGGTACTGGCCGTCATGAAGGGCCTTGCCGCCGAAGGCATGACCATGCTGTGCGTCACCCATGAAATGGGCTTTGCGAGAGATGTCGCAGACCGCATCTGGTTCATTGATGCCGGTGAAATCCTGGAGAAGACGACGCCACAGGAGTTTTTCACCACACCACGCCATCCGCGTGCGCAGCGGTTTCTGGCCGACCTGCGCCACTGATACATAATCAACCATAAGAGGAGAACGAGACATGAACTGGAAATGCCTGACACTCACAGCGATCATCGCCGGTACGGCACTTGCCGCACCCGCGTCAGCCGACCAGCTGGACACCATCTTGAACAACAAGGTGCTGCGTTGCGCCACCTTTGCGGACGTTGTGCCCTTTGCTGCGCCCGACCCCAAAACTCGCGAAATGGCCGGATTTGATGTCGACCTCTGCAATGCGATTGCTAGAGAACTGGGCGTGAAGGCTGAAATCAAGCCGGTTTCGGTCGAGGCGCGTGTCCCAGAGGTCAAGCTCGGGCGCGTCGACATTACCGTCGCCAACCTTGCTTACACGCAAAGCCGCGCCGAGCAGATCCAGTTTAGCGATCCATATTACCTCGCCAAGGAAATGCTGATCGTTCCCGTTGACGATGCCGGACAAAAGAAGGCCGATTATGAAGGTCAGCGTGTGGCCTCGACGAAGGGCTCGACCTCGGAAATGTCGATCAAGCTCAACAAGTCAGAGCCCTTGACGTTCCAGGACACAGCCTCCGCCTACCTCGCCGTTCAGCAGGGTAAGGCACGCGGCATGGTAGCCAACACCATGACGACGACCAAGTTCGTCAACGAGTCCAAAACCAAGGGTAAGCCAATGCGCATGATCGAGGAGCCGATGTTGTATCAGCCGATCGGCATCGGTATGGCGAAGGATAATCCGAAGCTAACTGCGAAGGTCAATGAAGTGCTTCGCAAGCTGGATGCTGACGGCGAGATCAACAAGATCTGGGACAAGTGGCTCGGCCCGAATACTGAATACAAAATGGCCCGCACCGACAAGGTCGTTCCGCTGTCCGAACTGAAGTTCGATCCCATTCCCTGATCCTGCCCCGAGTTACTCTCGGGCAAGAACTCCACCAGACGAAACATTCATTGCAGGCGGCGGGATGCTCTCGCCGCAGGCCTTACCGTGGGAGGTCTTATGATCCACATAAAAGATATAGCAGAGCGGCCGGGCAAGGCCGACATCGAAGCACTTTCGCAGTTTTCGCCAGCCACCATTCATGAGGCGCAGGGACGCAGGGGCGCGCTGTCATCGCGGCTTAAACCCGTTGATCACCGGATGAAGCTGTGCGGACCCGCATTTACGGTCAAATGCGCTCCCCGCGACAACATCATGTTGCAGCTTGCTATCAACTACGCCACACCGGGCGATATCATCGTCGTTTCCGCAGGCGAGTATGAAGAAGCCGGTTCTTTCGGCGATGTGCTTGCCAATGCCTGCCTGGCAAAGGGGATCGGCGGATTGGTTACCGACACCGGTGTCCGCGATACCCTGCAATTGAGAGAACTTGGCTTTCCGGTATTCTCGCTCAGCGTCTGCATCAAGGGAACTGTAAAGGAAACCATTGCCGCCGTGAACGACAGCATCATCGTTGGCGGTGAGATTATCAATCCCGGAGACATCATCGTCGGTGATGCCGATGGTCTCGTGGTCGTGCGTCGGGAAGACGCCCAGGAAACCGCCCGGCTATCCCGGGTTCGCGAAGATGCCGAGGCGGGCTATATCGAGGCCTACAAGCAGGGAAAATCCGTTATTGAAGTCAGTAATCTTGAGCCTGTCTTGAAGGCCAAAGGTCTTCTCGTCGATATCTGACCGGGAAGGCAACGAAAGCCACGAGTGCACCAAGCTCCAGCAACTGAACGGCGCAGGCGACCAGCGCGCCGTTTCACGTCGGAGATTCCGACGACGCTTTCGCTTTGCGCTCTTTCCGCGTCACTTCGTTGAAATCCGGGTGCTTTTCCGGCGATCGACCGACGGATGGATGGGAGAAAGTGGAACCCGATGGACCGCCTGAGCTGCATCACAGGCGTTCCATTGCGCGGCACGCCGCCATCCTGGGCCAGTCTCACCACGGTTAATTCAGTCTCAGGCCCGATCCGGGATCAAAGACGTGAATATCAGAAGAGGCGACTTCGACTCCGATTATTTCGCCGATTGCTGGTCGTATCTCGGCGGGCACGGAAATGTTGATCTCGTGGCGATCATTCTTGAGGCAGATAAGGCGTGTCTCGCCGTGGAACTCATTGCGCTCAACCGTTCCGCGAAACGCCTTGGCATCGTGGTTCAAGCGGAATGATCCCGGCCTGATCCCGACGGTGACCTCACCGGAGCGCAGACCAGCAGGGGCTGCAAACTTCACGAGATCGTCGCCGACGCCCTCCGGCGTCATCTGCAATTGCAGGAAATTCATGTTCGGAGTGCCGATGAAGCCTGCGGCAAAGATGGTTCGGGGTGTCTGGTAAATCTCTTCAGGCGTGCCCATCTGCTCGATCCGTCCGTCTTTCATGAGGACGATACGATCGGCAAGCGTCATGGCTTCGAGCTGGTCATGAGTGACGTAGATGCTCGTCGTTTTCAGGTCCCTGTGGAGCCGTGCGATCTCAACACGCAGACTGCCCCGCAGCTTTGCGTCGAGGTTCGAAAGCGGCTCGTCGAAGAGAAAAACTTCCGGCGTCTTGATCATGGCGCGGGCAATCGCCACACGCTGTTGCTGTCCGCCCGACAGTTCCGTGGGCTTGCGCGCAAGGTAGACGCCAAGTCCCAGCGCATCGACCACGGGTGCAAGACGCTGATCGATTGCAGACTTTCCAATACCGGCCCTCTCGAGCCCGAAGGTGATGTTGTCCCGTACGCTCATATGAGGGTACAGCGCATAATTCTGAAACACCATGGCGATGCCCCGGTCGCCGGGGTCGCGGTCGTTCATCCGCTCGCCGCCGATGAGAAGATCTCCGCCGGAAATTTCCTCAAGCCCGGCAATCATTCGCAGCATGGTGGATTTCCCGCAGCCTGACGGTCCGAGAAAGACGACGAATTCGTGGTTATCGATCTTGAGGTCAAAATCCCGCATGACCTCCAGCGAACCATAGACTTTCCGGATTCCCCGGCACTCGACGGTGGCCATCAACGCGTCTCCCCATTCATCACGATCTGAAGCTTCACATCTTCAGGCCGGCCTTCGGCCGCCCTCTCGAAAGCGGCAATCGATTGATCGAAGGCATAGGTGCCGGAGACCAATGGTTTCAGGTCAACCTTGCCGGCGGCAATCAGCGCCAAAGCGCGATCGAATACGTTGGCGTAGCGGAAAACCGTCTCGATACGGCATTCGCGGAAGCAGGCTGCGGCAAGGTCAACGGCGACGGGTTCCGGCGGCAAGCCGACGATAACAACCGTTCCGCCTGGGCGGACGACCTTGAAGAGATCGCGGACCGCAGCCGGCGCGCCCGAGCATTCGAAGACGATGTCCGCTCCCCAACCTTCGGTTTCCTCATTGACCGTCTGAACGAGATCGGCCTCCTTCAGGTTGACACCGGTTATGCCGCCATAGCTTTCGGCAAGTTTGAGCTTGGTCGCGGAAATGTCCGAAATGATCACCCGAGAGCAGCCACCGGCCAGAGCGGCGAGCGCCACCATGATGCCGATCGTCCCGCAGCCGGTAACGACCGCGGTATCGCCAGGCGTGATGTTGGCCCGGGCGGCCGCCTGCATGCCCACGGCAAATGGTTCGACCATCGCCCCTTCGGCAAAGGAGACATTGTCCGGCAGCTTGTAGGTGAAACTCGCCGGATGAACCGTTTCGGGGCAAAGCACACCGTGCACCGGTGGCGTCGCCCAGAAGGTGACAGCGGGATCAACATTGTAGAGGCCGAGCCGCGACGCGCGAGATTTCGGATCGGGAATGCCGGGCTCCATGCAGACGCGGTCGCCGGGCTTCAAATGCGTTACATTGGCTCCGGTCTCGATGACAGTCCCCGCGGCCTCGTGGCCGAGCACCATTGGCTCATTGACGACGAAGTCACCGATGCGCCCGTGCGTATAATAATGCACGTCGCTGCCGCAGACACCGACGGTATGCAGACGAATGCGAACGTCATCCGGCCCCAATTGCTGCGGAATTTCGATGTCGCGCAGGGAAAGTTCGCCGACACGTTCGAGGACAAGTGCTTTCATGGGTCAGTCAACCTTGATCAGTTTTCTTGGAAAATGCGGCATTGAGGCCACCTGCAAGCACGCCGAGCAGGATCAGTGGCGGCAGCGACAAGAGGACGACGGCGGCGTTGAGGATGCCCCACGGCACGTTCATGCCGAGCTGCGACATTTCCGACGCGATGATCGGCAGGGTCTTCGCCTTCGAGGTCGTGAGCATCATGGCAAGCAGGAACTCGTTCCATACAAGAACGAATGAGAAGGCGACCGCGCCAAAGACCTGGAAACGGGCAATTGGCAGGGCGATGCGGAAGAACGTCGCATAGGGACCAAGTCCATCCACCCGGGCAGCCTCTTCAACGTGTAGGCTGACGCGCTCAAAAGCCGGCACGGAAAGCCATATGGTTATTGAAGCGGTGACGATGAGATAGGTCACGATCAGCGAAAGTCTGGTGTCGTAGAAATCAAGACCAAGCCAGATGACCAGCATGGGAATGGCGATCGCGACGGGCGGCAGGAAACGGAGCGACAGGACAAAAAACTGCGCTTCCGCCGTGATCCTGTTCTTGAATCGGGCAATCACATAGGCGGCGGGCACACCGAGTACTGCGCCGAGGACGACCGCACTCGAGCAGATGATCAACGAGTTGGTGAGCGCGCGCGCGACCGAACGGCGATTGAGCACATAGCTCATATTGTCTAGGACAGGCTGGAAGACGAGTTTAGGCGTCGATACCAGCAGGTCGGCATTGGTCTTGAAAGCGTTGAGCAGGGTCCAAAGCAGCGGCAGCACGACAAGTGCGGCGGCCAGAACCAGCAACATCCTGAGGAAGAAAGTGGAGACTTTCATCGGTTCAGCCTCTTCCACGTAAAGGTAAAGGTGACAATGGTCAGGACCATCATGATGACAGCCATGGATGAGGCGTACGAAATCTTGCCGGCTTCGATGAAGCCCTGCGAATAGGCGTACATGTCCAGCGTCTCGGTAGAGATGCCGGGACCACCGCGCGTCATGACGTAGACGAGATCGAAGGAACGCAGGCTCTCGATAGCCTTGACGAGGAGCAGGCTGATCAAGGGCGCTTTCAGCATCGGAAGCGTTACAAAACGATGGATTTCGAAGCGGCTCGCGCGATCGATACGTGCGGCTTCCAGCGGCTGCGGCGGCAGGGATTCCAGAAGCTTCAGGATGATGACTGCAAAGAACAAACCCCACTGCCAGACATCAACGAAGGCAACGGCAAGAAGGGCGCCGAGGGGTGTCGACAGAATATCGGGCGTAATGCCGGTGAGTTCCCTGACCGGCCAGGTCAAGGCGCCGTAGAGCGGATGAAAGGCGAATTTCCAGACGAAAGCGGCGCAAACCCGTGGCAAAAGAACGGGAATGATGAAAAGCACGCAGAGAACGTTTCGTACGCGAGGGCTTGCGGCCTCGAACATCGCAATCCCGAGAGCAAGCCCGGTCACCATGGTCATTGAGACGCTGATGACCTCCCACTTGAACGACACCCAAAGCGCGTTCAGAAAACGTGCATCTGAAAACAGCGCGGCATAATTGGCAAACCAGACGTAGTCCGCGTCGGGCGCAGACAGCGTGCGGTTTTGCAAGGAGATGTTGATGGCGTAGACCGTCGGCACGAGCGCCAGAACGATCAGGATGCTGAGAGTGGGTCCAAGAAAGACGTAAGGCAGCGAGCGGCCGCGGCGCATGGCAGATCCTCGGGTGGGGAAAAGGGGGCGCGTCACTGGACGCGCCCTTCAGACGGCTTGGGAGGCGTCAGAGTTTGGCGGCGAAAGCTTCGAGTTCGTTGAGCGTCGCCTTGATATCGGTGCGGCTGCCGGTGATCAGCTCTTCGAGCATGATGCCCCACTGGTTGCCCAGTTCCTGCCAGCGCGCATCCTGCCAGAAGGTCACGGTGGTCTTTTCACCGGTCGCGGCCATGGCATCGGCAAGGTTCTGGCCGAAGGTCTTGGCATATTCTGGGCTCTGGTAGGTGCTGGTGCGCGTCAGTTCGCCCGGCTGGCCGGCGGCGAGGCGGCGTGCTTCCTGTTCCTTGGATGTCGCCCAGGCAACGAAGAGACCGGCGCAGGCCTTCTCCTCGTCAGTCTTGTTGGCCTTGGAAGCAATCGCAAAACCATGGGCGTAACCGGCGCCGGGCAGCGGCGACGGCGGAACCGAGAAAGCGACCTTGTCCGCAACCTGGCTCTGGGCCTTATCGACGGACATGCCGCCAAGAGGTGCGGATTCGATGATGATCGCCACCTTGCCGGAGCGGAAAGCGCCGGTGGACTCGTCCCAGGAGCCGGTCTGCGTGCCCGGTGCGGAATATTTGAAGAGCTCGAGATAGGTCTCGGTCGCCTTTACGGCCGCATCGGAATTGAAGGCAGGCTTGCCATCCTTGAACCACTCGCCGCCATTTGCCTTGAAGAAGGGCATCCAGCGCCAGACATTGGCGCCTGAACCGCGCTGACCGCGCAGGGCAGTGCCGTAGACGCCATTGGCCGGGTCATGCAGCTTCTTCACGGCGGCAAAATATTCGTCCCATGTCTTTGGCGGGGCGATGCCCGCCTTTTCCAGAAGGTCGGTGCGATAGACCATCAGGTCGCCGCCGCCCTGTACCGGTGCAAACCACTCCTTGCCGTCGTAGGTCGCAGCGGCGCGCATGCCGGCGTCGAAGTCCTTGTAGTCGTATTCTGCCGGGTAAAAGCCTTCGAGCGGAACGATCCACTTTGACGAGGCAAAAAGCGCCAGATTGGCTTCGTCAACGTAATAGACGTTGAAGCTACCGACTGTCGAGGCGTCGGCCTGCGACTTTGCGCGGCGATCATTCTCGTTGAGATAGCTGATCTCGAAGCCTGCGCCGGACAGTTCTTCGAACTCATCGACATATTTTTCGAGAAGGGTCAGTCCGTCGCGCGGCTGTGCCAGAACACGCACGTCGCTCGTGCATTGTGCGGCGGCAAACGCGCTGGACGCGGCAAATAGGGCAACAACCGCGCAGCCTGCGCGGAGAGCATTGAGTGTCATGATGTCCTCCCTTGGTGGCAACTCCCGTGCCATCGACGCGTCCAGATTTGCGCAAGCGACGGGCGCAAACTAGTTGGCGTCAGTCACAGAACTGGTATTATCTTGACATTTGTGCGCCATAACATGAGCAGATGAATGCGTATTGCATCAGACTTTCCTCAATCAGTATCTGAGGCCTTCACCGCCACGCGCGAGCAGATCGTCTTGCCCCGAGGCGCTTCCTATCTGATCCGCCGGGACGACTATCCCAACCCGATCTGCATCTGGAACTATCATCCCGAATGGGAAATTCACTTCATACCTGATGCTACCGGCTTCGCTTATGTGGGAGACTACATCGGTTCGTTCCGTCCGGGGCATCTGGTGCTCACGGGGACAAACCTTCCCCATAACTGGATTACACCGGGCGCGCCGGCCTTGCCCGGCCGTGACATGGTCCTGCAGTTCGACGCGGATGCCTTGATTGGCGTCCGCTCGGTCTGTCCGGAGTTTGACGTGCTCTACCGACTGAAACCCCTGGCGCAACGCGGGATCGAGGTTCTGGGGGAAGACGCGTTCACTATCGGGGCGAAGATCCTCAGGCTGCATTCGGCAGGACACCGCGGCGGACTGGGCCTTTTTCTGGAAATCCTCGAGGATATCGAAACAGCCGCCGAGAAGCGGCTGCTCGCCAGCGAACACTTCATATCCGTTTATAATCAGGTGTCTGACCGCAGACATCGCAGGATCGATCAGGCGATCCAGATACTGCAATCGAATCCTGCCGCGCAAATGCGGGAAGTGGCAGAACTGGTCGGCTTCGAGCCCTCCGCATTTTCGCGTGCCTTCCGGCGCCTGACCGGCATGAACTTCTCCGACTATAGCCGTTCGGTGCGTGTGTGGCGCGCGAGAACCCTGCTTGCGGAGACCGAGACATCGATTACGGATGTCTGTTTCGAGGCGGGCTTCAACAACCTGTCGAACTTCAATCGTTACTTTCGGATGGAGATGGGGCTTACACCTCGAGCCTACAGAAAGGCCGCTCGTATCAGGGCGAAATCCGTTATCGCAGGACCATCAGCGAAATAGGGTTTGCCGATGGCCTGAACGGGCCAGCCTGTGCAACGCTTTCTGACTCGGATGCGTTCTATGCCGCCAGCGTTCGTCTTTCATCGCTGTGGGGTATGCCGCAAAGGCGGGCGGATACCTGGACCTATGGGCGCCATCAACAGGAGGAGTTCATGCACACAGGCGTCAAGCAGCTGATCGGAGCGCTAACGCTTGCGGTTGCGCTATCGGCGCAATCCGCTTCCGCCGCCAGCCCAAAGCCGGTGCCGGTTGGGAGCGATCATTACCGCGGCAAGTGGCTTGAGATTGGCCGTATGCCGATGCTGCTCACGGACGGCTGCGTCGCCGGCTATTCGACATACCGGCAGGGCAGGGCTGCAAACGAGGTTCTGGTGGAAGACGGCTGCCGGGTCGACACTCCGCAGGGCCGGCTGAAAACCATCAGGGGCGTCGGCAAGATAGAGGACTTCGGTTCTGCGAATGCAAAGATGCGGGTTCGCTATCCTCTCCTCATCACTTTCAACTATTGGGTCCTGTATAAATCCCCGGACAAATCGTGGTTCATCAGCGCCAATCCCTCCACGGATGACGTGTGGATCTACGCCAGAAGCGTTCCCTCCAAAAGCAAACTTCAAAGAATGATCGCAGAAACGCGCAAGCTGGGTTACGACGTCAACAAGCTTGAGTTTCCAGCTCAGCGCTAAAGGACCCTGACGATGCTGCATTCCCTCGCAAATGGTTACAGGGCGATCGTGATAGGGGCATCCGGCGGCATAGGAGGGGCTTTGCTGTCTCTTCTTCAGACAGATCCTCGCTGCGCGCTCGCCCTGCCACTCTCGCGCAGTGGAGGTGATCTTGATATCACCGACGAGGCGAGTGTCGCCGGGGCTGTCAGCCGTCTGTCAGATCAGCGCGGCTCGTTCGATCTGGTCTTTAATGCAACGGGTGCGCTGACGATCGATGGCGTCGGACCGGAAAAGACGATCAAGGCGATTGATCCTTCCCAAATGGCCAAACAGTTCGCTGTCAATTCGATCGGACCAGCCCTGCTGCTGAAGCATTTTGCGCCGCTTCTGAAACGGGAGGAACGGTGCGTTTTTGCCTCGCTGTCCGCACGCGTCGGATCGATAGGAGACAACAGACTGGGCGGCTGGATTTCCTACAGGGCATCGAAGGCCGCCCAGAACCAGATAATCCGAACCGCGGCGATCGAAATCGCGCGTACCCATCCGCAGTCCATCGTGGTGGCGCTCCATCCGGGCACGGTGGATACTGACCTCTCGCAGGCCTTTTCAAAGGGCCGGGAGCGCTTTTCACCGAAACACGCCGCAGCAAGTCTCCTGGTAACGATAGATGGACTTACGCCCGCCCAGACAGGGCAGTTCTTCGCCTATGACGGCCGCAGGATAGAGTGGTAGGGCCGTGACAGCGGCGAAGGGAGGCGTCAAACACCTCCGTCAAGCGATTAAACTCTACCTTCCGGGGTCCGCTGCAGCCGATCATAGGAACTGGCAGGTCTCCGTTACCGCGACGCCAGGAGATCATCTGTTTGCCGGTACCTGTCCGTGTGAAAGCCCAGCTTGATCAAGCCACGGCTGACCTCCGCCGCATTCATGAATAAATCCCAGATCAGGCCGCTGCGATGGTTTTCCATCATAGCAACTACGGGCCCCTGATCGATGGCGAGATGGGTTTTTGAAACCCAGCCGGTAGACGGCTGGAAGGAATCCATCAGGCCGAAACGACCCCTTAGTGCGCCGTCACGCCATTGCAGAAAGCGCACAGCCGCCCGTATCGATCGAACCGGCAGGAACGGCATGCTGGAGAGCGCAGCCGTCGTGGCAATGATGCCATGGTCATCGGTTGGAGAATTGACGGCATACCCCTTCGGCCCGTCGCAGGCCGATAGACCCCATCCGTCTTCCGGCGCATAACGGGTGCTGCAATACCGATAGTTGATGAGGCTATGGGCATGGACCTGCTCGAGATAATCACTGCAATAGACATCACCCAAACCGCGCGGATCGAGAGTGCAGAATGAATATTGCGACAGGAAGAGCGGACCTCCATACGGCTCGCCGAGCGGCAGCATGACGCCAAGATATTTCGCGCCGTTTCTGATCTCGCCATCGCGCGCCCAGCCGGAGTGGTAGGAGACCGGGTTTATTGCATGCGCGGCCGATCCTGCCGCAAGAACGTAAGTGACCAGAGCCTCGTTCCATCCCGCAATCGGCAGGTTCTTCGCCCAGCCGAAGCGGGGGCTCCAATGCCAGTAGAGAGGGCCGGGCTTTCCCTGTGTAAACCAGTTCCACTCCACTGCCTCCACGATGTGGGTAACCGACCGGCGCAGGTCCATTTCAGTTGATGTCGGCTCGTCAAAGAACTCGCGGGCGCAGATCAGCGCCTGAACCAGAAGTGCAGTCTCAACGAGATCGCCGCCGTCATCGAACTTCGCAAATGGAATTGTCTTTCCGCCGGAGCTGTGGACAAAATGCGGAAAAGCGCCGTGAAATCGTTTCACCGCGCCGAGAGATCGCAGCATAAGGTTCGCCCGATCGATCGCCTCCTGCCGCGTAATCCAGGACCGGTGAACGCCGACAATGAGCGCAAGAAATCCGAACCCCACCCCCGATATGGATGTGATTTCGTGAATCGGCTGACCATCTGATCCCATGCGGTCCCTGGGAAGTCCGCTCTCGCGATGGCTGCCGGACCAGAAGTAGTCGAAGGTAGTGCGATGCAAGTCATCAAGTTCAGCAGAAAATTCGTCCGTCACCTCAAACCTCGAATGATCCGCAGCAAATCGCAACCACATCCGCAAACAGGCTTATCCGACTTGGCCATTGATTCCAAATACCCGTGGAAGTGGTGGACATCGTATTGGTAGACAAAATCGGGGCGGGCTTCTGTCTCGCGCCAAGGGAACATCGTCGGGTCAGCTTGGTTGAAATCTGTGACCACATCCGATCATATAAGATTAGTTAGAGACCAAAGCTCCCATGATCCTATCAATTTCCGGCCTCAGAAAGACCTATCAGACCGCCGAAGGGACGATACCGGTTCTCAATGGCGTTGATCTGAGCGTTGACGCGGGAGAGAGCCTTGCATTGACGGGAGAATCCGGCAGCGGCAAAAGCACGCTCCTGCATCTTGTTGGCGGCCTTGATCTGCCCGACAGCGGCACCATCATGGTGAACGGCCGTACGATCACCGATCTTAACGACAGAGACCGCGCAATATTTCGCCGGCTTGACGTCGGTTTGATTTTTCAGCAGTTCAATCTGATTCCGAGCCTCGATGTCGGCTCCAATGTCTCTTTCCACGCAAAGCTCGCGGGCCGTTTTGATCGGACGTGGGAAAAGACACTGGTCGAAGCCCTGGGAATTGCGGTGCTCCTCGACCGTTATCCCGAGCAGCTCTCGGGAGGGCAACAGCAGCGGGTTGCGATCGCAAGGACGCTTGCGGCCCGGCCGCCGCTGATCCTTGCCGACGAACCGACCGGCAATCTCGACGAGAACACCGCAGATATCGTAATCGACATCATGCTGCGACTGACGACGTCAGCGAAAATCGCGCTTCTGCTCGTCACCCATTCCAGCCGGCTCGCCGCAAAACTCGATCGGCGCATTGCCCTCAGCGGCGGAAAGGTGTCGCAATGAACGCGACCGCCTTCAGTGCGCTGCTCTCGCACTGGCGCTACAGACCACTGCAATTCTTGATGCTCGTCATGGGCGTGGCGCTCGCGACAGCGCTATGGTCTGCCGTACAGGCCATCAATTCCGAAGCGCGTGCCAGCTATGACAGGGCGGCCTCGCTATTGTCTCAAAACCAGCTGGATCAGCTGGTCGCCAAAGACGGCGGCATGATTGCCTTGGAAACCTACGCCAGACTTCGCCGGGCCGGCTTGGATGTCTCTCCGGTCATCGAAGGTCAACACCGGTTCGGGACGACGCGTATCAGGCTGATCGGGATTGACCCGTTGACGATGCCCTCGGATGGATCGGTACTTCCCCCTTCGGACCGATCCGGCCTTATAGACTTCATGACCGCGCCCGGCGTTATGATCGTCTCACCGGCGACGGCCAGCGCCTTAAAGGATACGGCGGGTCTTGCCGTCAGACCGACGGCCAATATTCCCGACGGGGCGGCCTTTGTCGACATTTCCACTGCCGCCCGCATCCTCGAACGCAAAGGAGATCTCAGCCGGATCGTCATTTCACCCTCACAAGCAGTGGATCGTCAGGCAATCGCGGTTGCAGCACCGGACCTGACAATAAGAGAAGCGGGCGGGCGATCGGACGTTGCGCGGCTCACCGACAGTTTTCATCTCAACCTCACGGCATTCGGCTTCCTTGCTTTTGTCGTTGGTCTGTTTATCGCCTATTCCGCAACCGGTCTGTCATTCGAGCAGAGGCGAGGAACCTTCAGAACCTTGAGATCGCTCGGCATCTCGCTCGGCTCACTCACGGTGATGCTCGTTTTTGAAATTACGCTTTTTGCCCTCTTGTCCGGCGCCTTTGGCGTCGTTCTCGGCTATGTCATCGCTTCTGCACTTCTGCCAGGGGTTGCCGCGACGCTCAGTGGGCTTTACGGGGCGAGCGTTTCAGGCTCACTTTCCATCAGGCCTGAATGGTGGCTGGCTGGTCTAGGCATGGCGCTGATCGGGACGTGGCTTTCCTCGCTGCAACATCTATGGCGTGTCTGGCGGATGCCGATATTGTCCGCGGCGCATAGCCGGGCATGGACAATGGCATCGGTCAGGGGGCTGGTGCTACAGGCAACAATCGGCACATTTCTGATCGTGCTGTCCGGCCTGCTTGTCTGGACTGGCAGTGGGCTCCTATCCGGATTTGCGGTTCTGGCCGCGCTGCTGCTCGGCGCGGCATTCATTCTTCCTCCTTTTCTCTCCTTTGCCATGAAGGCAGGCGAACACGTTTCCCGACACATACTGGTGCGATGGTTCTTTGCAGATACGCGTCAGCAATTGCCCGGGCTCTCCCTTGCTTTGATGGCATTGCTGCTTGCGCTATCGGCCAATATCGGCGTCGGCACGATGGTCTCGAGTTTTCGAGAGACATTTCTGGGTTGGCTCGATCAGCGACTTGCAGCAGAGGTTTACGTGACAGCGCGAGACGAGACGGAAGCCGAGAAGCTACGCCAGTGGTTTCCTCAACATACGCGCGCGGTTCTGCCCATCTGGAGCAGCCGTGGTGACGTTTCAGGCGAACAGGTGCAGATTTTTGGTGTCGCCGATGATCCTACCTACAGGGATCATTGGCCGTTGATCCTTCGCTCGCCCACGACCTGGGATGAAATTGCGAGCGGCCGGGGCGCAATCGTCAATGAGCAGTTGTGGCGGACCGGCAAGGCTTCACCTGGCCAGAAGATCCAGTTGCCAGGTGGCTGGAGCGCTACCGTCGTCGGCGTATTTTCGGATTACGGCAATCCGTCCGGACAGGTGATTATCGGCATTGATACTCTTGTTGAGCACTATCCAGATGTCGAAAAACTGCGATATGGCCTTCGCCTTGCGCCGGAGGAGGTGGCGGATTTTCGACGCAGCCTGATGGACGAGTTCGGCCTGCCGGAAGCCAATATCGTTGACCAGGCATCTCTTAAGCGGCAATCCGCAGCCATTTTCGAGCAGACCTTTGCGGTGACGGGCGCCCTGAACGTCCTGACGCTCGGCGTTGCCGGTTTTGCGATGTTTTCAAGCCTCTTGACGCTCGCCTCACTCCGGTTGCCGCAACTGGCCCCGGTCTGGGCGCTCGGACTTCGCCGTCGTGATCTGGCGTGGCTGGAGTTTATCCGCACACTCGCTTTGTGGTTCATAACTTTCGTGGCCGCCATTCCCGTCGGGCTTGTTTTGGCCTGGGTTCTCCTCGTGATCATCAATGTGGAAGCGTTCGGATGGCGGCTGCCGATGATCCTCTTCCCGATGGAATGGCTGAAACTGGGCCTTGTCGCCCTCGTGGCCGCCATCATGTCGGTTTTGATCCCGGTCCGGCGATTGGCGAAAACGACACCCACGGACCTTCTCAGGATATTTGCCAATGAACGCTAGGCCCATCATTCGTCTTTTTTTCGTCTGTTGTCTTCTCGCGCCGGCGGCATCGGTAGCGCAGGGTTTCGCCGGACTGGGGTCAAATGCGGAAGGCTTCAGCGTTCCACGACGAGGGGTGCCGCTGGTTTTTCCACGGGAGCATGGGCCGCATCCGGACTTCAGGATCGAATGGTGGTACGTCACCGCAAATCTCCAGACCGCCGACGGTGAGCAGCTAGGGGCTCAATGGACGCTTTTTCGTTCGGCGCTCCAGCCCGGCGAGCGGGCAGGATGGGCGGATCCGCAGATCTGGCTGGGCCACGCCGCCGTGACAACCGCCAGCCGCCATTATGTTGCCGAAAGACTGGCGCGCGGCGGCATTGGACAGGGGGGTGTCGGGGTCGCTCCTTTTAAGGCGTGGATAGATAATTGGGAGATGAAGACGGCAGTGACCGGACATGCCGACCCTCTCGATAAAATTGACTTGAACGCCAACGGCAAAGGTTTCCATTATCAGCTCAAACTTCAGGCAAACGGCCCGTTGGTTCTTCAGGGGGACAGGGGCTTTTCGGTCAAATCAGCCGCCGGGCAGGCCAGCTATTATTATTCCCAACCCTTCTACGAGGTCAGCGGCAACGTCGTTCTTGAGGGCCGGGTCCTGCAGGTGACAGGCAAAGCCTGGCTCGATCGTGAGTGGTCATCCCAGCCCCTCGCTTCCAATCAGACGGGATGGGACTGGTTTTCCCTCCACCTCGCATCCGGCGAAAAGATGATGGCGTTTAGGCTGAGAGATGACGAGGGAGGTTATACGTCTGCCAACTGGATTTCGGCCGATGGCACGACCTCGCCGGTCGATCCCCGGGAGATACAGATTTCGCCCTTGCGGACCGCAACGGTGAACGGCAAGGCGGTTCCGGTGGAATGGAACCTGAAGATTCCAAGCCGGGGTCTCGACATCAAAACGACGGCGCTGAACGAGCAGGCATGGATGGCGACCTCGACCCCTTACTGGGAGGGACCAGTCGAGTTTACGGGAACGGCCTCGGGACGAGGCTATCTGGAAATGACCGGTTATTGAACTCGGCTCTTAAGCGTCGGGGGTCTCACCCAGGTGAAAGGGCACTTATCTCTCTTCAGACTATTTAATCAGGCGGTCCTTGCAAGCCGCCTGATGGTTTGCGGCGGTTGTCCATACTGCCGCATGAAGGCATCGCGCATGCGCCGAAGATCGACGAAACCACTTTCGCGCGCGATCTGATCCATCGGGTGCCGGGTCTCCTCGATCATCAGGCGAGCTGCCTCCAGGCGGATTTGCTCCACGGCCTTGGCGGGTGTCTGGCCGGTTTCGGCATGAAACGCACGGCTGAACTGACGGGGCGAGAGTGCCGCGACCTCAGCCAGTTCCTCGACGGTCAAAGGGTTGGCAAGATGTGTCTTCGCATGGATCAGCGTCTTCTGGATGCGGTCACTGCTGGGTGCAAGTTGGAGCAATTCAGAATGTTGCGACTGACCACCGGCCCGGCGATGATGCATTACAAGTCTTCGGGCTATCGCGCCTGCCACATCGCGTCCCAGATCTTTTTCGATCAGTGCCAATGCGAGATCCAGGCCGGCGGTCAGGCCGGCCGATGTCCAGACCGGTCCCTCGTTTATGAAGATGCGATCGTCTTCAACGCGCACCTTTGGGAAGGACCTGCGCATCTCCTGCGCATAGGACCAGTGGGTGGTTGCGCGCCGTCCGTCGAGAAATCCCATTTGCCCAAGCAGAAACGATCCGGTGCAGAGCCCTGCGACCCGCCGCGATGCCCTGGCCATTGCGCGCAAGGTGGCAAGCGTTGCTTCATCCTGCTGCGGAGGCGGAAGGAGGCCTGCCAGAAGAAGCAGTGTATCCACCTGTCCCACCTCATCGAGTTTTGTGGTCGGTACGGAAAAACCGCTGGACGACATGACGGGGCCACCTTCGACCGAGGTGATCGAGAGCGTATAATAGGTTTCATCCTTCAACACATTGGCCAACTCGAAAGCAGCCTGGACGCCCAGCGCGAGAAACTGGAAACCCGGCGTTAGCACCATGGAAATATGAGGCACCCGTTCCTCCTATCCTGTGTCTTAAAAACGTAGTTTATACGTCATATCGGACAAATGTCATCTGGTCCATAACGTCCGTGTCGAAAGCGATGGCGCTTTCCCCCGAACAAGGAACAGATCAATGACCACAAAGGGAACTGCACTCATCACCGGCGCCTCAACCGGCATCGGCGCAATCTACGCTGACCGTCTAGCCGCGCGCGGTTATGACCTGATCCTTGTAGCCCGAAACGGGGACAAGCTGCAGTCGCTCGCCTCTGAGGTATCGAACAAGACGGGTCGTGTGGTTCAAGTGCTTGCCGCCGATCTGGGCGATACGGCCGATCTTGCCCGCGTTGAGAAAGTGCTGCGTGAAGACGCCAACATCACGGCGCTGGTCAACAACGCCGGTATCGGCACCCACACGACGCTGCTGGAAAGCGATGTCGATCGCATGGAAGCCATGATCCGGCTCAACGTGACCGCTTTGATGCGCCTGACATACGCGGCAGTGCCAGGCCTGGTGGCGCGCGGCGGCGGCACGGTGATCAATATCGCTTCGATCGTTGCGGTTGCGCCAGAACTGCTCAACGGCGTTTACGGTGGTACCAAGGCTTTTGTGCAGGCGTTTACCACATCGCTCAATCACGAACTCGCGGACCGTGGCATCCGGGCGCAGGCCGTCCTGCCCGGTGCCACCCGGACCGACTTCTGGGCAATCGGAGGCCTGCCGGTCGAACATCTTCCCGACGAGATCGTCATGCAGGCCGAGGATATGGTCGATGCCGCGTTGGCCGGGCTCGATCAGGGGGAAACCAGCACCATTCCCGCGCTCAGGGATGTCGAGCTATGGCACGCCTATGAGGCGGCACGTCTCGCGCTCGGCCCTCAGCTTTCCGCCACCCGGCCGGCAACGCGTCTGATCGCGGCAGCCTGAAACGTCCGCGCCCTTTATGGTTTGAGACATTCGGAATCTTCGCCGCAGCGTATCAATCGGTGAAAGGCACGGTGGCCTCCCTTTCCCAGGGGCCACCGAGATATCTCCACAGGTCAAGCCCTACAATCGTGATGTCGTGGGGCGAGAAGCCATCTGCAAGCGTGCGATAAAGCTCGTTCGCCTTCGCTCGCGAAGCCTTGTTCTGAACCGTGATGTGCGGTCGCCACGCCTGCATGTCTTGGGAGCCAAGCCATTGGACGAAATCGCTCCGCAGGGCACCACGAACCGAGCTCAGCGTCGCGCTTTCGATCGTGAACGCGACGCCAGCACCGAGGTGACGGACACCGCTGACTTGGGCCGAAATCACGCTGGTACCTTTCGCAATGGATCGAAGGCTCTCGCCAATTACATCAACATATTCGCCCGGCAGGCGGTAAAACATCGTCAGATGCGCCCGCAGGAAATTCCGGTCCTGCGGGAAATATTGCTGACGAAGCAGATCGAAGGGCATGAGATCGTGCTCTGCGATGCGGGCTGTCAGGATCATCGGATGGCGTGTCTTCAAATTAGCGGATCCGGGCTTGTCGCCCGGGTTTCCGAAGCGATCTCGGTGGCAGTGGCATCCCGTCGCAGCTCCTAGAACTCGATGACCTGGCGTACAGCGCTTCCGTCATGCAGGCGGTCGAAACCTTCGTTGATATCCTCGAGCTTGAGCCTTGCACTGAGCAAACGGTTCACCGGCAGCCGCCCATCACGGTAAAGTGCGATGAACCGCGGAATATCGCGGACGGGCACACAGGTGCCGATGTAGCTGCCTTTGAGTGTCCTCTCCTCGGCAACCAGTTGCACGATGTTCACCGGCAGGGTCGCGGAGGGCGGCGGCAGGCCTGCGGTCACGGTCGTGCCGCCGCGTTTGGTCATCCTGAAGGCATTTTCGAGAGCGCGAATGGAACCGGCCATCTCGAATGCATAGTCAGCGCCACCGGAGGTAAGCTGTCGAACCTGTTCGACGGCATCTTCATCGCGTCCGTTCACCACTGCTGTCGCGCCAAGTTCACCGGCAAGCGCCAGCTTTTCCTCCGAAAGATCGACGGCGACGATCTTGCTGGCGCCAGCCGCCCGGGCTCCCAGCACCGCGGCAAGACCAACGCCGCCCAGCCCGATGACGACGGCAGTTGAGCCGGCCTTTATCTCGGCCGTATTCACGACTGCGCCCACGCCCGTCAGAACCGCGCAGCCGAAAAGCGCGGCTTCCACAAATGGCAGGTCGCGGTCGATCTTGATAAGCGAATTGCGCGAAACGACGGCATATTCGGCAAAAGCGGATACCCCGAGATGATGATGGACGGTTTGACCGTGATAATTCAGCCTCATCGCGCCGCCGACAAGTGTTCCTGCTGCGTTGGCCGCAGCACCCGGTTCGCAAAGCGCTGGCCGACCTTCCGCACAAGGCAGACAATGCCCGCAGCTCGGCATGAAGACCATTACGACGTGATCACCCGGTTCGAGGTCCCGGACCCCATCCCCAAGGGCCTCGACAACGCCGGCTGCCTCGTGCCCCAGCGCCATCGGCATTGGCCGGGGCCTGTCACCGTTGATGACGGAAAGATCGGAGTGACAAAGGCCGGCGGCGCGGATGCGAACGAGGACTTCGCCGGGGCCGGGCGGCGAAAGTTCGATTTCCTCAATCGCAAGAGGCCTGCTTTCGCGGTAAGGAGGAGACACATTCATCCTCTGCAACACAGCTGCTTTGACCCGCATTATTCCCTCCTTCACCGACTTTCCCCAGAAATACACGATATCCGTCCACCAGTAATGCAAGGAGTGGCATAAACTGTTTTGAATTGGATTGACCAACCCGTCCGGCGTGCAAAAACCGGCGAGGAGCGTCGTCTGTCCCCTATAGCCAGCGCGATCTGAATGCGATGGTGTCGAAGGCGATACGCCCTCCGCGCGGCCTTTGCGCGTGGACGCGAAAGCAATGGCCAGATGCTACAGACCTGCTTTGGAGCAAGGCAGTGAACACTCCGCTCGATATCGACGGATACGGCGGTAGAACTGGGTGCGCTCGATCCCGAAATGAGCGCCCGCTCAATCACGAGTTTCGAAGAACAGTGGCAAGATCAGGATTTGCTCTTCACGAAAATCGCGCCGATGGCAGGAAAACCATTCGATACTCTTTGAGACCAGGGAGGACGCCATGAGAGCTGCTGCTTGATCACGGAAACTACGTTGCTGATTTTCGATCGGTGGAAACACACATGGCAACGCCTTCACCACGTGGATCGTGGGATCCAAGAATCGTTTCTTGATCCTGGATGCAGATGACGCCCGCCTGTCCGAAAATCGGCGACAGTGCCGGCAGTGGCAAGACGTCATGCCCAAGCGCAGTCAGTCCCCCGATAATGTTCGCGTCAGGCGACTGCTCGACTTTCAGGCTGTGATGCACGTCGGAAAATGTCTTGCCAAGCAGAAAACGAGGTTGTGCCAAAGCCTGTTCGGGCGTCATGCCGTAGTCGAGCAGGCCTGTGAGCACCAGCGACAATGTTTGCGGCTGGCCATCTGCCCCTTGCGTTCCGTAAAGCAAATAGGGGGATCCATCCTTGAACGCGATGCCCGGGTTGAGGGTATAGAAGGGCCGCTTTCCAGGCTTTATGGCGTTCGGATGGCCGCTTGCAACCGAAAACGCCGCGCCGCGGTTCTGCCAGATGACGCCGGTGTCGCCAACGACCACGCCGCTGCCCCAGTCGAAATATGTGCTCTGAAGCACGCTTGCACAGCGCCCCTGCTCGTCGGTTGCCGCGAAGAAGACCGTGTCACCATGCTGGTAAGCATGAGGCCATTCGAGCGCCCGCTCGTGGTCGATGGCCTGAGCTTTCTTCTCAAGCCGGGTTGGGTCAAGAAAGCCGGGAGAGTTGCCGTCGGCGAAATCCGGGTCGGCGATATGCTCGCGATCGAGGAACGCCTGTTTCACGGCTTCAACCAAAAGATGGTAACGCGCTGCGCTTGATGGCGGCAGTGACGCCAAATCCAGCCGGGACAGAATGCCAAGGATTGCAAGTGTGGAAAGCCCCTGCGTCGGCGGGGGCGGGGCGAAAAGCGTTAGGCCGCGATAGTCCTGCGACACGGGTTCCGCATCGCGGGTGCGGGTGAGCTGCAAGTCGGCAGCAGTGATCGGCGAGCCCAGCGAAACCATCGCCTCTCCAAGGCGGCGCGCCAACTCTCCCTCATAAAACGACCGATAGCCATGCTCGGCGATGTGCCGAAGGGTTCGAGCAAGCGGACGTTGCGTGAAAATGCCCATGCTTGCTGGATGATCAAACGCGGCTGCGAAACCCGGCCAGTGGGCTATTTCGGGGCGTCTGAATTCAAGCCAGAAATCTTGTGTGTTGCCCGGCTGGTATCCGTTTTCCGCAAAAGCTATTGCGGGCATCAGAAGATCGGAAAGCTGCTCGCGGCCTTGCCAATGCTGCTGTCCAAACGCCAGGGCATGACCCCAGCTATCTACGGCGCAGACGGTCGTGATCATGGAAGAGGGGCCGCGTAGCGGGATTGCCGTCTGATAGTCGGGAAGGACCGCCGCGGCCTGACCTATTCCCAGAAAGGACCGGCAGAGGCCCTGCTTGTCGGCGACCAGCCATACGGCATCGCCGCCCAGACCGCAAAAATGCGGCATCACCACCGCAAGCGTCGCAGCGATCGCAACGGCCGCCTCGATAGCATTGCCGCCACGTCTTAGTACCGCTGCGCCGGCTTCGCTTGCCAGGGGATGTGGACTGGTGACCATTCCCGGCAGGGCAGCTTCCGGCACACGTAGCGACATGATATTTCCTCTCTTGACGGACTGGCCGGAAACTTCCGGCCAGGGATGCACATCGTGGCCCGCTCAGTCGATCTTGTAGGCGAGCTTGCGGTCGTCCAAGGACGGCAGGAACTGGCGGGTGAATACCTGTTCGGGCTTTGGCTTGGAAGGCAGCTGATAGCCTTCGGCCACGATATCGATCGAACGCGCAAGACGAGCGTCATCAACGTCGCCGAGGCCGAGCCTTTCGACTTCCGGCGAGATGATCAGGTTCTCGTAGGAGAATTTCATGCGCGCAAGTTCGAGTTCTTCCTTGGCAAGATTGTCGTAGGCCAACACGGCCTCTATGCCTGCCCTGGAATTTTCGGCGATTTCCCTGGTGGCCTTGTTCACCGCGCGTACCAGTCCTTCCACCGCTTTCGGGTTTTCCTTGACGAGTTTCTGCGACACCATCATGCCGTTGGCGTAGAGATCAAGGCCATAATCGCCGAAGGACAGCCAGTTGTAGTCCTTTGCCGGGTCCTGGCGATTATTGATGAGGTTGAACCAGCTGGTGATGTTGAACACGAGGGCGCCGTCGATATCGCCCTTGATGAGCATCGGCTCCTGCAGGTTGGGACCCATGTTCTCGATCGCGACCTTGGTCATGTCAACCTTGTTGATCGTACCCAGCACGTTGACGAGGCGGGTTGTAGGTGTGCCCTGCGCACCGCCCAGCTTCTTGCCTTCCAGATCGGCCGGCTTGGTGATGTTGGTTTCCTTCTTGCTGACGATGGCGAAGGGCGGCTTGCTCCAAAGCTGGTAGACCATGACGGGCACGTCGTTCGGCCGTGTGGCGGCATTCTGGATGATGGCGTTGATATCGCCGAAGCCGGCATCGTAGACGCCCGACATGATACGCGTGACCGTTGCCGCCGAACCCTCGCCCTGATCGATGGTGACATTGAGGCCCTCGTCCTTGAAGTAGCCCTTCTGCAAGGCGAGCAGGAAGGGGGCGTCCGAGCCTTGCGTCTTCCAGCCCAGGGTGAACTTGATATCCGTGTCAGCCCGGGCGACACCGCCGAGGCAAAGGCTAAGTGCAAGAGTCGAGATCAGTTTCTTCAGCATGTCTGGCTCCATTTGTTTTGAGTAGATGTTCAGGCGGCAGTGAAATTCTGGCCTCGGGCGGCCCAGCCCGTGACGCGTGCCTCGATAAGGGAGAAGGCGACGTAGAGAAGCACACCCAGAAGGGCGAGGATGAAAAGGCCGGCAAAGACCAGCGGCACATCGAAATTGGACGAGGCCGACATCATGACATTGCCGATCCCGCGGTTGGAGGCCACGGTTTCCGACAGGACAGAGCCGACGAAGGCGAAGGTGACGGCGATCTTCAGCGAGGCGAAAAAGAAGGGCATCGTGCGCGGCAGTCCGACATTCCAGAGGATGTCGAGCTTGCTTGCGCCCAGCGATTTAAGCACGTCCTCCAGCTCCGGCTCGGTCGTTGCAAGGCCGGTAGCGATGTTGACGACGATCGGGAAGAAGCACATGGCGAGCGCAGTGAGAATTGCCGGCACGGAGCCGGAGCCGAACCAAAGAACGAAGATCGGCACGACCGCTACCTTGGGGATCGACGAAAAACCGATCAACAAAGGGTAAGCCGTGTCGTAAGCCACGCGCGACACGCCGATTGCAGCCCCAATGGCAACGCCGACCGCCACTCCGAGGACAAAGCCAACCATCGTCGTCCAGAGTGTCTGGATTATATGTGGCACGAGGATCGGAAAGCGCTCGACAAGCGTCTGGAAGACCTGGCTTGGACGAGGCACGACGAGATCGGACACCTGCAAGGCGATACAGAGGATTTCCCAAAGGACGAAGAACGCGAGGATGAGAGCGGCGGCCCAGAAGCGGCGGCGCAATTCGTAGGTCATGGGTCAGGCTCCCTGGATAGCGGTGTCAGACCGGGCATCGATGATGAGTTCGCGCAGGCGCTGGTTGAGCGCGACGAAATCGTGCTCGAAGGTCATTTCGATTGTGCGGGGGCGGCGGAAATCGACGGGGCTATCATCGATAATGCGACCGGGCCGCGCACTCATGACGCAGATGCGGGATGCCAGGAAACCTGCTTCCTTCAGGTCATGGGTGATGAGCAGGACGGTCGGCTTGCGCTTCATCCAGAGCGACTGCATCGTGCCCCATAGTTCTTCGCGGGTAAATTGATCGAGCGCGCCAAAGGGTTCGTCGAGCAGAAGCAGGCTGGGTTCGTGAACGAGCGCTCGGCAGAGATTGGCGCGCTGGAGCATTCCACCGGAGAGCTGCCATGGGTAATGGCTGGCGAACTTGTCCAGGCCGACATCTGCAAGCAAGGCGCGGACCCGGTCGCGGAATTCACCGTTTTTCTTCGCTCGGTATTCGGCACGGAACGGCTTCACGATCTTGAGTGGCAACATCACGTTGCGCTCTATCGTCAGCCAGGGAAGCATGGTCGGGTTCTGGAAGGCCATGCCGATGCGCAGCGCCTTGGCGCCAACTTCTCGCCCGCCAACGATGACCGCGCCCCTGGTCGGCTGCAGCAGGCCGGCGGTAAGCCGCATGATCGTTGACTTGCCGCAGCCGGAGGGGCCGACGAGTGCCACAAATTCCCCGTCGGCAATGCGCAGATTCGTCTCTTGCAGCGCAACGACTGCCTGTTCCTTGCGGCCGAAGGAAACCGCGGCTTGCGAGAGCTCCACGGCGGGAGCGGCGGATGTCGTCAGTTTAGGCACAGTCAGCATTAGGTCACCGTGAAAAGCGTTTCGATAACTGTATGCAATCAACGTGCCAACATACATGCATGTTCAATTGTCTTGTTCTGCATGCGATATCTCCGACGTGTAAAATGAATGCACTAATTGTATGCATGTGTTTTGGGCATTTTTGATTTGCCTTGCATTTAAATGCGGCAGCGCGCCGAGTTGATTTTCCCCGTCGCCTCGCTTATCGATTGGCCGTAGAAGAGGGTTGGCAATGACCGGCAGTAAACGTTCGGTAAGAGGTGAAGGGGATCGCGTCGCAGCGATTTGTACGGCTCTGCGCCGTGCCATCATCGAGCGGGCGCTGCAGCCGGGTGACCGGCTGCCGGAGGATGCGCTCGGTGAGCGGTTCGGTGTCAGTCGCACTATTGCCCGTCACGCGCTCGGCCAGCTTGCGGCCGAAGGTCTCATCGACCTTCGGCGAAACCGTATCGCCGTGGTCGCTACGCCATCCTTCGAGGATGCACGGGATATTTTTGACATCCGCCTTGATCTGGAAAAGCAGGTGGTGAGACGTCTCGCGGGCAAGTTGACGGACGCGCAGGCCAAGCAGCTGAGGGCAATCGTTGAGGCCGAGCATGAGGCCCGGCACGGGCCTGAAGGCGCTTCGATCCGCCTCGCCACAGACTTCCACGTGCTTCTGGCAGAGATGACCGGCAAGCCTATCCTGATCCGATATGTCACGGAAATCTGTTATCGTGCAGGCCTGTCGCTTGCTGCCTTCGGGCGGCCACACTCCTCCGACTGCGCGGTCAGCGAGCATCTTGACCTGATCGAGGTGATCCGCACCGGGCCGGCGGAGAAGGCTGAGGCGATGATGGTCGAGCATCTCGAGGCGGTTGCCTCGCGGGCGCTGTTGCAAAGCTCAGGCGCCAAGCCACGCGACCTGATGGATATCCTGGCGCCTTATGCAGACTGAAAGGAGCCGGGCTCCTCTGACGTTTAGCGGGCGACGGATGGGTCGAGTATCCATTCGGCGCTGTCGTTCCAGACGTCTGTATCCAGGATCAGGCCGTCACGCACGGTGAATCGGTCGATATATCGGTTGTTGTCGAAAGGGGTGCCGTCCGGCCATTCGCCGTAGAGATAGCCGAGGCTATAGATGATGGTTTCCGTTTCGCCAGGCACGACGTCGTAACGCTCGATACGCTTCTTCACCCATTTATAGCGAGCCGTGTTGAAGTCGGTTGGGCCGCTCGGTGTGTCAAAAAGCCGATTGCCGGTAAAGCGGCAGATGAAGCCCGGGGCGACATAGGTCGCGGCGCCAGCAGGATCGCGCGCCATTGAGGCAGCGAGATAGTCCTTCACCGATTGCAGATCGCGTTCTGTTGCCTCGTTCATGGGAATCTCCAAATCTGTTGCGAATGTTTCTTCAAAAGTGCATACAGTTATTGTTACGCAAACTACCCATCGAGTTGCAATATGTCATTTCAAGAATCCTTCGATCTTGTGCTGCGCGATGCACGCGTGAACGGATGCGCCGCGCTGCAGGATATAGGCGTCACCAATGGCCGCATTGCCGCTATTGGTCAGATCGCGACGGGAGCAGGCCGGAAGGATGAGGCAGTCGGTGGGAGGCTGGTGCTGCCGGGTTTCGTCGATACCCATGTTCATCTCGACAAGTCGTGCCTCTTGTGCCGTTGCAGCGATGCAGGAGGCGGGCTGAAGGGCGCGATTGCCGCGGTTGCCCGTCTGAAGCGGGACTATACGGTCGAGGACGTCTATGCCCGCGGAGCCCGGACGATAGAGATGGCAATTGGCAAGGGTACGATGCACATGCGCACCCATGTGGAGGTTGATCCGCGGGTGGGCTTGCGCAGTTTCGAGGCGATGAAGCGGTTGAGACAGGATTATGCTTTTGCACTCGATCTTTCCATCTGCGTGTTTCCGCAGGAAGGGCTGACCAATGATCCGGGCACGGAGGAATTGCTCGAACAGGCGCTTGTCGAAGGTGCGGACCTTCTCGGCGGCTGCCCCTATACAGACAGCGATCCGTCCGGCCAGATGGAACGGCTTTTCGCCTTGGCCGCGCGACATGACGTGGACCTGGATTTCCATCTGGACTTTGACCTCGATCCAAGCTGGGGGCATCTTGAGGAGATTTGCGACCGGACGGAAAAAGCCGGTTGGGGCGGGCGGGTGGCTGTCGGCCACGTGACCAAGCTTGCAACCATGAACGAAGCAATATTTGAACGTCGGGTCGCGCGGTTGTTCCAAGCGGGCGTCGCGGTAACGGCGCTGCCTTCGACCGATCTCTATCTGAACGGTCGGGAAGCCGGTTTTCGCGCCGTGCGAGGCATAGCACCCGTGCATATCCTCAAGGATCGGGGCGTCACGGCATCGATCGCCAGCAACAACATACTCAACCCGTTCACGCCCTTTGGCGACTGTTCACTTCTGCGCATGGCCAATCTCTACGCCAATGTGATGCATCTCGGGCCGGAGGATTTCGCGGCCTGCCTGGATCTCGTCTCGGAGGATGCAGCCCGGCTGATGCGGATCGACGGTTACGGGCTGGTTGTCGGCGCGATGGCCGACATCCTCGTAATGGAAGGCGAAGACGAGACCGAGGTCTTCGGCGGGTTGGGCGAGCCCGTCATGGGTTTCAAGCGGGGGCGCAAGAGTTTTGTCAGGCCAGCCGCTACGGTGTTCCGGCCTTGACATTTTTGGAGCACCGCTGCGTCGTTCTGGTTCTCCTCCGACCTGCGGTCCCGGTGGGCCGGCGCCGGCCCCGAACAGGATAATATCCTGCGAAGCGCTCTTATTCCGCTTTAAGGTTGTTTTCCCGCACGCAATAGCACGAGGCTACGGTCGATCAGAACATATTCGGCGGCTTCGATTTTTCGGTCAGTCGCTTCGGGATCGACTGTCGTGAGGACTTCCACCCATCCTCCGCTCACCTCCGGAAGAGCGAATGGAACGGACCCGTCATGGGGATTGAACAGGATGAGGATATCATCCCAACCTTCTTCCTCATCGTGATCGCGGCGAACACGCAGCCCGATGGTGGTGGCGCCGGGATCATCCCATTGCTCCCGGGTCTGCTCGCTGGCCGCCGGGTTGTACCACGTTATGACCATTCCGTCGCGCCAGTCGTCGCGCCTCAAAATCGAATGTTCGTGACGCAGCGAAATCAATCTGCGGGCGAAATCGCGCAGTTGTGCGGCGCTTGCGGGTAGATCCTCCCAATGCACCCAGCTCAGTTCGTTATCCTGGCAGTAGGCATTGTTGTTGCCCATCTGGCTGCGGCCAAACTCGTCGCCAGCCAGAAGCATCGGTGTTCCATGAGAAAGAAAAAGCGTCGCAAGAAAATTTCGCTTCTGACGGTCGCGGAGAGTAATCACTCCCTCGTCATCGGATGGCCCTTCCACGCCAAAATTAAAGCTTCGGTTGTCGCCATGACCGTCCTTGTTATCCTCCCCGTTCGCCTCATTGTGCTTGTCGTTATATGAAACGAGATCGTTGAGCGTGAAGCCGTCATGCGCTGTCAGGAAATTTACGCCGGACCAGGGACGACGGCCGCGCAAGTCATAAACATCGCCGGAGCCGAGGATACGGGCGGCGAAATCTCTGGTCGTGCCATCCCTGTTTCTCCAGTAATCCCGCACGGTATCGCGGTACTTGTCGTTCCACTCGGCCCAGCCTGGCGGAAACCCGCCGACTTGATAGCCGCCCGGCCCAATGTCCCACGGTTCTCCAACAAGCTTCAGACGTGACAGCACGGGATCCTGCCCGACGGCATCGAAGAAACCGCCGCGCTGGTCGAACCCTTCCGGCTCGCGTCCCAGGATCGTGCCGAGATCAAATCGGAACCCGTCGATCTCCATCTCCTGCGCCCAGTAGCGCAACGAGTCCGTAACCATCTGCAAAACGCGCGGGTGGGAAGTGTTTACCGTGTTTCCGGTGCCGGTGTCGTTGATGTAGTAGCGCGGTTCGTCCGGCATTGTGCGGTAATAGGAGAAGTTGTCGATGCCTCTGAAAGAGAGGGTTGGTCCCATCTCATTGCCTTCGGCGGTGTGATTGTAGACGACGTCCAGGATGACCTCGATCCCGGCGCCATGGAAAGCGCGAACCATGTCCCGAAAGCCCCGGATGCCCCGCGGACCCATGTAGCGGTTCGCCGGAGCGAAGAAGGCAAGCGTATTATATCCCCAATAGTTTTTCAGACCTTTTTCCAGCAAATGGGCGTCGTCCGGAAACCAGTGTACCGGAAGCAGCTCAATGGAGGTGACCCCCAGACTCTTGACGTAGTCGACAATCTCTTTCTCCCCAAGGCCCTCAAATGTGCCTCGTAGAGCTTCCGGAATGGCGGGGTGAAGCCGCGTGAAACCCTTGACGTGGGTCTCATAAAATATTGTCTTCGACCAGGGGATGTCGGGGCGCTGTTGACCCCTTGGCGCATCGGACCTGGCAACCACGCGAGCCTTTGGCACAAACGGCGCGCTGTCAGTGTCGTCGAAGGACAAGTCCTTGTCCGGACTGTCTGTCACGTAAGCAAATTGCGGCTGCCCCCACTCTATGTCGCCCACGACTTCGCGCGCATAGGGATCGAGCAGAAGCTTGTTAGGGTTGAACCGGTGCCCGCTTTCGGGTTCGAACGGCCCGTAAACGCGGTAACCGTAAAGTGCGCCTTCTTTCAGGCCCGGTACATAGCCGTGCCAGACCTCGTTGGTGTATTCCGGAAGCTCGAGGCGTTCGATCTCCGCGGTCCCATCGCTTGAAAACAGGCAGAGTTCCACCCGCTCCGCATGGGCGCTGAACAGCGCGAAATTCACGCCATCTCGGTCCACAGTCGCGCCGAGTTGACGGTGGTCACCGGCGAGAATACGGGAGTTTCTGCTGATCATGGATGCCTCTGGAAAACGGGTGGGATCTTGCGGGTGAGTGGAGACGCGGTGCTTTCGTCGCATGAGAAACACGGATGCGTCAGGAACGTTCCCTCCCGTATGGCGACAATCTTGCAGCCAGAGGCATGGGCCATTCGGTTTCGCGAGTGAGTTCTCCGATGTCGGCCGGACAGACAAAGACCGACGGGCGCTGATATTATCGCCCCGGCGATGAGCGACTGTTCAGGACGTTGCGCCGCTCCTGAACAGTCTGGCAGTTTTGTGGTGAAATCGAGCTTCTGTTACGTTTGCGGTGACAGGTTTTCCTCCGCTGCGCCGTCCGGGACCGGGGCGTCGACCGGACCGAATTCACTTTCCCACTCGGCACTTGCGGCATGCCACTGCTCTTCGTCCTGACCTTCCGGACGACCGGCCTGCTCCCACAGTTCGTAAGCGCGCTTCGAAATCCATTCCTCGCGATCGGTGCCCATTTCATTCTCCCTTTGAGGTGTGAAGCAATATTGTCCTGCCCCAACCTTCGCCACCAACGAAAGTTCCGGTCGCGCCGCGTGGGCATCAGGCAACCGTCACCATTGTTGTCCGCGAACATGGCGATCTCACTGAGGCGGATGACGCGCCCGGTATTGTGGGAACAGGAAGAGCCCCGGAACGGCGGAAGCAGCCGGAGTGTGTGAGGATGACCCCAAAGGCGGGCATAGCGTGAACGACGCGGCGGCTCAGTCCGGATTTAGATGGCGTTGCAGGCCTTGTGTCGGATGATTTCTGGACGGCGGATGCCGAGGGCTCGCTTCACGAAACTTCGAGCGTCCTGACGAAGTCGGCAGTCTGATGCGCGTGAACACGCGTGAAGCGGATCAACTCATCGAAGTGCCGCTGCATCTTTCGGATGGATTCAGCATTGTTCAGCACGAGATACATGCCGCCGACGAAAATCGCAGCGCGTTGCGATCCGAAAATCGTATAGGGCACGGAAAACCGTTCTTTCTCATTGAACAGGAACAATCTGAACGACGGATAGAGTTCATTGATCAGGTTTGACATGTACTGAAGCTGCTCGGCACGTATCTCCCTTTTCAGTCCCCGCCACATGCCGCTCCCCTGGGCAAAGGCCTCAAGTGTCTCGCGTGGCATACACACTTCCATGTCCGTGCCCGGTTGACGATTGTAATCGAGCCTGAATGCCGTTTCGCTTGCTTGCGCCTTGACGCTTTGATGCGCGGATCTCGCCTCGAATGCGATGATCTGTGGCGTGCGGAGCAGGTCGGGAATACGGGCCGGCACGTAGCGTATCTTGGAGCCCGCGGCCTCTGCATGCCACTTCATCAGGAGGGTGTCGGTGTAGTCTTCGCCACCTTCCTCTATCTCGAAGCTCGGGCGCAGTTCGCCCATCAGCCCCGGATCGTGCGAAATGCCAAGCAGCCAGTCCAGTGAAACGGAATGACGTTCGGCAATATTCAGAAGCGTTTCAACGCGCGGCAGCCGCGCCGAATCGCTTGATAGAAGCTGCGACAGAGCCGACCGGTCGATCCCGATCTCGGCTGCAAAGGCCGAATGACTTAATCCGGAGCGGGAAACCAGCTCCGTCAGCCTGATGCGAAACAGGTTGGAAAGCGCGCGCTTGTCCACTTTTCACCTCGTTGTTTACAATTGTCACCATATTCTACTTTTTGTGATCAAAATCAACGGTTGGTAACCATAATCCCGTTGTGTACCGCGCCCTGGGGTGAAAATCTCTCATTACATTCTAATCGAGGGATATTATGAGTGACATTGCCAGTGAATCCAACGCAGTAAGCCGGCCTCGCCCGAAGTCGCTCAGGATCGAGTGGCCGACGATAGGATTGCTGATCGTCTGTTATGGTCTCTGGGCCGGCGCTGGTTACGCCCTCTATCCGCTTTATCCGTTTGCAGCGCTTGTCTTGATGGGCATCGCTGTCGCGTTGCATTCATCACTTCAGCACGAGGTGCTGCATGGGCATCCGACCCGCAACGCAAGGCTCAATGAAGCGCTGGTGTTTGCCCCGCTCGGGATTTTCTATCCCTACCGCAGCTACAAGCGGACACATCTGCAGCACCATGCGGATGAGCGGCTGACGGACCCGTTCGATGACCCGGAAAGCTATTACCGCGCCATGGGCGACTGGGAGACTTTGCCTGGATTTTTAAAGACATTGCTCGGATGGAACAACACGCTGATTGGACGCCTTCTGATCGGTCCGCCGCTGATGGTCGTCGGATTCACGATATCGGAGTGGCGAAAGATCGCCAAAGGTGACCGGCGGGTCATCTATGCCTGGGTTCTGCATATGGCTGGTCTCATTCCCACGTTGCTGGTCATATCCCTGCTGTTCGGTATTCCGCTCTGGCAATATATCGGTGTCGCTGCCTATCTCGGCATTTCCATCATCGCCATCCGCTCCTATTGTGAGCACCAGTGGGCCGAGCGGCCGGACGGGCGAACGATCATCGTCGAGAACTCCGTTCTGGCCCCCCTGTTTCTCTACAACAACCTGCATTTCGTGCATCACAAGCTGCCGACTGCGGCGTGGTATAAGCTGCCATCGCTTTATAAGGCCAGACGCGCCGAATGGCAGACGATGAACGAGGGCTATGTTTTTGCCAATTACTTCGAGGTTTTCCGCGCTTTTGCCTTCCGTGCGAAAGAGCCGGTGGTGCATCCCGTATTGGGACGGCCCGAATTGGTTCCCGCAACAACGGCCGTCGCCTATGTGCCAACTGATTTCGTAGCCTACGTGATGCCCGATAATTCCTTGAGATCGGACGCCTCGACGTGACCTTGATAGCGGCGCTGCCGATGTATGACTGGCCGGAATTGCGTGCTGAGACCGATGCCATGTGGGCGGGAATGCGCGTAAGATTTCTTGCGCAAGGTATCGGTGCTCCCGAGCGTCTTGTCCGGAGCAACGCAGATATGCCGCCTGTTCCCGGTGGCATTCGTGATGAGGCAGGATCCGTCATCGCTCCGGATCCTGCCACGCTTGATCCTTTCTCCCTCGATCTCGCAGTCTTGTGGCGCCATCCAAACCTTCTCGTTTCCCAGACATGCTGGGGTCCTATGGAGCTTGGCCTCGAAGATCACGTCGAGGTCATCGGTCAGGGCAATTATGACGGGATCACAGGCGGCGCGGGTGCATTTTACTCAAGTGCCCTCATCGCCCGGATTGGTGAAGGCGGCGACGACGTCGCCCCGTCCGAGGAAGGCGAGGCAATTCTGCCGCTCGGATTTTTCGGTCAGAAAAGGCTGGCGTTTAATGAGCACCGGTCCCTGTCCGGTTATCTTAGCCTCAAACGCGATTTACAGGCGGCCGGTCAAGGCCTCGATATGTTCCCGGAACTGGTTGAGACTGGCTCGCACCGCGCTTCGGTGATTGCCGTTGCCCACGGTGATGCCGATATTGCCGCGATTGATTGCAAATCCTGGATGATTGCCCAACGATATGAGCCGGCAGCAGCAGGCCTTCACGTTGTCGGCTGGACCGCGCGGCGCAGAGGCCTGCCCTTCATCCGCGCTAAGGGTATGGATATTAAACTCGCGATGTGACGGAGAAGCTGGAGACAGTGTGGCCGTCAACCGGTTTTGCATGTGCCTGTAGCGCCGCCTGATATCAGTTTGGCGGCGTGTTTTGCGACATAAGGGATCGGATAGCCTCGATGTCCGCCGAAGGCGGCCGGTCATCTGAGTAAGGGGCGACATGGGTGCGGAGCAGGCCGTAGAGCGCGTCGGTACCGGGCGCCCTTGCCGCAACGGATTGAATGAAATCATGCGCCTGTGTCGCCGCCATCCATTCTATCGACAGGATATATTCGGCATTTTCGATAATTGCGAGGAGCTTGTTGGCGGCGGCGGTTGGATGAGCCAGGAAGTCTTCTTGCAGAGCGGAGGTCAGCCCGCCATCGGTGGAAGCGGGCGCCGCAAGGCGCCGGTTTTCGTTGGACAGCGCAGCTGCGGTATATTGCGCGATCATGAAACCGGAATGGCTGCCGGGATCGGAAGCGAGAAATGGAGGAAGCCCGCTCACCAGAGGGTTGACGAGCCTGTCAATCCGCCGTTCGCTCATCGCCGCGATCTGGGAGAGTGCGATGGCAAGACTATCGGCTGCCTGTCCAAGGGCCGGGGCCACCGCGTGAGCCTGCGACCATACGATGGGCTCTTCCGGTGACCCGGCGAGCGCCGGATTGTCTGTCACGGAGGCCAGTTCTCGGTCGATGATGGTCGCGCAGCTATCGAACACATCGCGTGCCGCGCCATGCGCGTGGGGAATGGCGCGCAGGCTGAGGGCATCCTGTGTACGCTTGCCAAGCGACGCTTCGATGAGACCGCTGCCTTCAAGACGCGTCCTGAGGGCTTTTCCCACCGTTGCCATGCCCGGTGAGGAGCGTAGCGAGAGCACGGCTTCTTCGAAGGCCGACATCTGGCAACCGACCGCTTCCAGAGTCAGCGCGGCAATAGCATCCGCCCAATCAAGCAGCCGTGCTGCGCGTGCCAGAGCGACACTGGAGAGGCCCGTCGCACATGACGTGCCATTGACAAGGCTCAAACCTTCCTTGGCGCCAAGAACGAGCGGTTGAAGGCCCATTTCCGCCAAAGCGTCCCGACCGCTGAATGATTTGCCACCGAGCTTTGCCCTGCCTTCGCCAATCAACACGAGCGCAATATGGGCATTATGTATCAAATATCCGGCTGACCCTTTTGAGGGCACATCAGGGATACAGTCGCATTCCAGGAACCTCGTCAGATGGGCAACGATCTCCCTGCGGACACCGGAGTAACCATGGGCGAAGTTGGCTATTTGTGAGGCAATGATTGCGCGTACCTCGTGACGGCCAAGCAATGGGCCGACGCCGCAGGCGTGACTGAGAACGATACTGCGGGAAAGCTTTCCCTGGGCAGCGCGATCGACCACCGTGTCAGCCAGAGCGCCAACACCTGTGTTGACGCCATAGGCACGGATACCGTTTTCAACGATGCCGTCGACAATTCGGCTTGCCCTTTCGATCCGCCGGTAGGCTTCGTCCGAAAGGACGAGATGATCGCCTTGGCTCACAAGGGCGACATCGTGCCAGCTCAGGGCCTTGTCCAACATGACCGTCATGAGGTTCTCCTCGGGGAACGCCGTCTAGACGGAAGACGACGACATTGTGTTGCCATTGACTGATCCGGTTTGTACGCCTGCCTGTGTATCAGGTGCTGTACAGGCGGTAGCGGCTTCCGGGATAGAGCAGGCGCACCGACGAGATGACACCAACGTCAGACCATGTCCGGCGTCGCACCAGAAGGCAGGGCTCTGCTTTGGAGATCGCCAAAAGCTTGCATTCCCAAGGCTGCGCTGTAACGGCCTCGATATGTTGTTCAGCCCTGATGATCGGTGCCACGGCGGTGAGATAGCCGTTCGGCGTTCTGGTGCTGAAGTCCTGATTGACGTAATCCGGAACGATCCCGTGGTTTACGAAACGATCTTCGATCTGCATCGGGACGGAATCTTCCGCGTGGACGATAATCGAATGAGCAACCGTCGCGCCCACATCGACAGAGAGCGCTTCGGCGAGTTCGGCATCGCATGTCTCCGTGCGAAGCAGAACGATCTTTGCCGTGTGAATGCCGCCATTCTGGTTGATCTCGTCGGCAATATTGGGAACACTTTGGAATTGGGACGTTCGCTTTTTACTTGCAACGAACGAGCCTTTGCCTCGGACACGAACCAGAAATCCTTCGTCCGCGAGTTCGCGCAGCGCCCGGTTGGCGGTCATGCGGCTGACACCGAGCATGTCCACCAGTTCATTCTCCGATGGTACACGCTGGCCGATCGACCATTCGCCCGTTTCGACGCGGCTGCGAACGTAGTCCTTGAGTTTGACGTAAAGCGGCGGGGAAATTGCCGCTTCATCCTGCCGATTTTCGACCTGTTTCTTTACCGTGTGCATGGGTTCCAAGTCGCTTGGTCGTCACAGCCCGAAATCTCGGCGTCTGACATAGGGAAATGCATGTATGCGGGTAATGGGTGTGCCATACCCGCAAATGATGGTCAGTTCAACTTGTGGGCCGTGAGCCACTCTTCGGCGACGACGCCGAAGCTGTCATGATTGGCCAGTCGACCGTTCATGACGATGAGATCCTTGGTGGTCAAGGCTGCGGATACGGCGTTGAGCGTCGTTGTCACGACATCGCTGACTTTTGGCGTCGCGATAACCGGGACGATGTTCTGTGCCGGGAAGAGGTTCTTCACATCTTCAAGAATGATGAGATCATTGGCGGCAATGGCGGGATCCGTCGAGAAAAGGTTTGCCGCCTGTACCTGATCGTTCACCAGCGCAGACAGCGTCAAGGGACCGCCGACATCGAGCGACTTGAAGGACTTGAACTCCAGGCCGTAAATGTCCTTGAGGCCGATGATGCCTTCTTTACGGGTTTTCCATTCCGGCGGACCGCCGAGCACCAATTCTGAGGCGACCGGTGCCAGATCGGCAATTGTCTTCAGCTTGTATTTCTCGGCGGTTGCGCGTGTCACGGCGACGCCGTCCGAGTCCTGTGCTTCAGATGGCGTCAGCATCGACACGCCCTTTGGCAGAGCGGCCTTGAGCGCAGCCGCCACGTCCGCCGGTGCGTGCGCGGTGGCGTTTTTGTCGAGATAGCTCAGCGTCGCACCCGCATATTCGGGCAGGAGATCGATCGAGCCGTCGAGCAGGGCAGGGATGTAGACCTCACGGCTGCCGATGCTGAGTTTCGTCTCCACCTTGATGCCCTTTGCAGCAAGCGCCTTGGCGTAGATGGTCGCCAGAAGCTGGCTTTCGGGGAAGTCGGCAGAGCCGACGATGATGGTCGAGGTGTCCGTTCGCGCCGCCGGAGCCGCGCCCAGCGGGTCGGTCTGGCCGAACGATGTGGTCGCCGAAAGCGCCATGAAGGCCAATGCGCCAGCGGCTTTTAAAATCCTGAATGCCATGCAGCTGCTCCTCTTGTTTTTTACTGGGTGAAAATGCGTCGGTCTTTCGGGCATGTCGCGCCTAATGGCGGCGCGTCAGTCCGGGTGAGATCGTCAGCTTCGAGATGATGCCTATCGTCAGGTCGACGGCCAGCGCCAGAGCGCCAACAAGCACGGCGCCCGCTGCCATCTGATAATAGTCGTTTTGCGCCCGCCCATCGATGATCAAGCGGCCCAGTCCGCCGAGTGAAACGTAAGCGGCGATCGTTGCGGTTGAAATGATTTGCAATGTCGCGCTGCGCAGACCGGAAAAGATCAGCGGCAGTGCGCATGGCAGTTCCACGTCGAAGAGAATGTCGAGCGGGCGTTTGCCCATGCCGCGCGCCGCATCGACCGCGGCCGGATCAACCGCCGCCACGCCGGCATATGTGCCATTCATGATGGGCGGCACCGCCAGAAGCACCAGAACGACGATGCTGGGGAGAATAAAGGCCATGTCTGACGAAAAGACGGGTCCGAACAGGATTACCAGCAGAACGATCAGGCCAAGGCTCGGAAGTGCACGCAAGGCATTGGCGAGACCGGCAATCAGGAAAACGCCACGGCCGGTGTGTCCGACATAGAGGCCGACCGGCAGGCCGATCAGGCACGCAAAAAAGAGGGCGATGGAACTATACACCAGGTGCTGCACAATAAGTGCGAAGACACCGTCATTGCCGGTCCAGTGTGCCGGGTTTGAAAACCAGTCGATCATCTTTCAGCACCTCCAGCCTGCCACGGTGTGAGACGACGTGCGATGAAAAGCACAATGCCATCCAGAAGGACCGCCAGAACAATACACAGGATAATGCCTGCAATGATCGGTGTCAGAAAGCGCAGTTGCAGTCCCTGTGTGAAAAGCAGGCCGAGCTGGGGTGTCCCCACGAGCGCCGCGACCGAGACGATGCTGACATTCGAAACCACGGCTACGCGCAGGCCCGCTGCAATCACGGGAACGGCGAGGGGAAGTTCGACGAAGAGCAGACGGTGCATGGGGCGATACCCCATGGCATTTGCGGCCTGGACAACATCCGGCGACACCGACTCCAGTCCGTCGCTGACGGTTCGCACCAGAAGAGCCAGCGCATAGATCGTCAGCGCGACGACGACGTTCAGAGGATCGAGGATGCGTGTACCCAACACGAGCGGCAGAAGGACGAAGAGCGCCAGCGAAGGAATGGTGTAAAGCAGCCCGGCTGCGCCGAGCATTGCAGAGCGAAAAAGACCTGCCCGCTGCGCGAGCCATCCGAGGGGCAGCGCCAGGATGAGTCCGATCACAACGGGGATGACGGAAAGCCATACGTGCCAGGCGAACAGTTCGGCGATGCGGCCGGATTCGCGGTATAACCAGTCGAACCTCATGACCTCGTCCCCTGACGGCCGTTGCGCGCGGCCTCAATCGCGGCCACAACATCAGGCAAGGTCACAGTGCCAACGAGTTCGCCGGACGGCCTCACAATCACGCCCCGGCCTGAAGGTGAACTGAGCGCCGCGTCGAGGACGTGGCGCAGGCTGCTTCCCTCGACAGCAAGGGTCCCGCTGAGATTAAGGTCGCCTTCGCGCACGGTATTTCCGGTGCTTTCAACGTCCACCCAGCCGAGCGGACGATTTGCGGCGTCGGTTATCAGGACCCAACGGTCTGTGGCAATCTGACGGAGTGACTCGGGACTGGTGCCGAGGGGCGCCGTCGGCTCCTTGCCAAGAGAAATGCCTTCCTTGAACTCGGCGAAACCGAGGATCCGGTAGCCGCGATCGCGGCCGATGAAGTCTGCGACGAATTCATCCGCCGGCCGCGCAAGCAACTCCTGTGGCGTGGCAATTTGCGCCAGCGTACCGCCGGTGCGCAGCACCGCCACCTGGTCCCCAAGCTTCAGTGCCTCGTCGATATCGTGTGTCACCATGATGATGGTTTTGCCGATTTCGCGCTGAAGACGCAGGAATTCATCCTGTAACTGCGCGCGAACGACCGGATCGACCGCGCTGAAGGGCTCGTCCATCAACATGAATTTCGGATCCGACGCCAAAGCCCGGGCAACGCCAACACGCTGTTGCTGTCCACCGGATAGCTGCCACGGATACCGATCGGCAAAGGCAGCCGACAGTCCTACGCGCTCCAGCAGATCGTGCGCGGTGCGAAGCGCCTGCTGCTTGGGGGTGCCGTTCAGGCGCGCTGTCGTCGCTATATTCTGCACCACCGTTCGATGGGGAAAGAGACCAGCGTTCTGGATGACGTACCCTATCCGACGCCGCAGCAGCGCTACGTCCATCTTTTCCGTGGGTTCGCCGTCAAGAAGGATCGACCCGGACGAAGGCGTGATCAGCTGGTTGATCATACGCAGCGATGTGGTCTTGCCGCAGCCTGAGGGGCCAACGAAAATGGTCAATTTTCCTGTCGGCGCGGTGAGCGACAACCTGTCTACAGCCGTTGTCGCGCCACGATAATGCTTGCTGACCTGATCGAACGTTATCACGCACACAATCCTCTGTAGCCGGGGTTTTTGACCACCCTCTATTGCTGCCCTCAAGTTGTCTATACAATCACGAAGTTTTCGATTTCGCAAGCGGGTGTGCCTAAAGATTTCGCGTGTCGCGATTTTGATAATTCTTTGGGCGATTTGCGTGGGGTGTGGGGAACGTGACCGTTTGAAATTGAAAGAGAAATCGCCCCGCGCTGTCTTTCGCCCAAGTCGGTGGAAAGGGGGCTGCCCCAGTTAGCAATCACGATGTCGAGAAAAAATTCTGCGCGGGCTGAGCGCGGGGCGACGGTTACGCTGGCTTCGTTTCGGAAACTCCGCGGCAGACATGTGTGTAGCCTATGAAAGATGCCGCTCGCACCGTTCCCGTAGATAAGCCGCTGGAAGCTCGCGCCCGGGTCGTGGCCCGTTGGCTGGAACGGCGCGGCTTTGAAATTGCTCTTCATCTGCATGGTTCCGAAGCCGCTGCCGCATAAGCTCTTCTCTCGCACTCGGGTTTGCGTCCGGCGAACTCTCTGGCTAGCCTGTACGGCGCTCCCGCCCGGGGGGCGAGTGGCGCGAAGTGAACGGTGAAAACTTGGCGTTGCAAGACACCCCCCACCATCCGTTAGTGTGGAAATGATCCGTGGAAGCGAGGGGTGATGGTCGAATACAATCCGGGCGCGTCTTCGATATCGTTTCAGGTTTGCGTTATTGGGGCGGGGCCGGTCGGGCTCGCGCTTGCCTTTGCACTCGAAAGACAGGGCGTAAGTGTTCTGCTGGTGGAGGCAGGCCGAAGTGGTCATGATGGACGGCTTGCCAGCATTACAAATCACCACCATGCGCCTCTGGCTTCTTCGACAGCAGGAGGGCTCGGAGGAACCACGTCACTGTGGGGCGGGCGTTGTGTGCCGTTCGATGACATTGATTTTCTCGAGCGTGCGCATGTTCCCAATTCCGGGTGGCCGATCGGTCATGGGAGTATAAGCCGCTATTATGCCGATGCCCTGCACTTTCTGAATGTCAGGGCTTCGGCTCTGTCGCCGGGCGTCGGTGCTTCACCGGCAGGAGATGTCCATCTTGACTCTATCGAGTGGTGGAGCAGCCAGCCGGACCTTGGCGTGACATGCCGGGAGCGAATTGAAAAATCCCGTTTGATACATTTTCTTTCGGATACATCCGCAACGACAATCGATGTCGACGCCACGGGGGCGGTTACGGATGTCCGGCTCAGCAACGGGCATGGCGACATGCGTGTTCCGGTAACGACGCTTGTGCTGGCCTGCGGCGGCGTGGGCAATGTCCGCTTGCTTCACGAACTACGCACGAAACAGCCCGAGCGTATTTCTCCGACGCTCGGGCATTATTATCAAGGCCATCTTACCGGTTATATTGCCGTGATCGAGCTTGAGAATGACGCCACGGTGGAACAGCTGTCTTTTCAAAGAGCGCCTTCCGGTGGAATTTTCCGTCGAAGGTTCCAGCTTTCAGGCGATGTCCAGCAGCGTCTGGGTCTGCTCAATTCCGTCTTCTGGCTCGATACCATCTCCATATCGAACGCGCTTCACCATTCTGCCGGTCTTTCCGCCCTGTTTCTAGCGCTGCAATTAACCGGACTTTATGGTCTGCTGGCCAAGGGCAAGGCCGCAGGGTCCCGCCTGAGCACAGGCGTTCGTTATCGCGAGCATTTCCGGAATCTGGTCCCTACATTGTTGGCTTTTCGCGATCTGCAGGCCACAGTCGGCCAGCTCCTCCGCCGCCGCGATCGCAATAAACCGCTCGTGAATCCGGCACGGCGCTATCTCCTGCGTTATCACGCAGAGCAGATACCTGATCACGCCAGCACGGTTCTGCCGGCTCCCGCCGGCGTGGAGGATCGGCCCGCCGCTGTTGCGATAGACTATCGGGTCAGCGAGGAAGATCTTGAGTCGATCGAAAAATCCCATGCTTTTCTGGATCAGTGGCTGCGGGAAAATGGGGTTGGGAAGCTCGACTTTCTACACCCCTCTTCAGAGCGGAGGCAGGCTCTTCGTGTTCAGGCCTATGACGGGTTCCATCAGATCGGCTTGACCCGGATGGCCGCAACAGCCGATGCGGGCGTGGTCGACAGTGATTGCAAGGTCCACGGTGTCACCAATCTCTATGTCGCCGGGAGCTGCGTGTTCCCGACGGGCGGGCACGCCAATCCCACCTTGCCGGCCGTGGCGCTTGCCATGCGGCTTGCCGACCATCTGGGCCAAAAGCTCAAGGGCCACGAGCCAGCGTTCCACGCCGGTCCGTGAAATACGTCCTCACGAAATGTTAAATCTCGGAACTCCTTTCGGGCCGCGCAGTTCGACTGGTGAGGGCCATGAGGCGCGCGAGTGATAAATCACCAACATGAGGAGACATACCATGGCAAATCAGGGTGGTACGCACGAACAGCACGTGAAAGCAGGCCAGCAGAGCCATAAAGGCAGCGATAAGCGTTCGCAGTCTGCATCGGCCTCCGGCGGCGGTGACAACGGCAAAACCCGCGGCGGCACGCATGAGCAGCATGTAAAGGCCGGCCAGCAGAGCCATAAAAACTCCTAGTGACTACCGATAGCCGAAAGATCCCCGCGCGCGCCGCGGGGATTTCTTTGTTTATTTTGTGAAAGACAGGAAAGCTCCATGACCGGTTACCCGCAGCCCCCTTTTCCAGAACAGCAACAGAAAATCCCAGGCCGTACCAATGACATGTCACCTGTTCCTGATCACGGTGAAAAGACCTATGTAGGGTCTGGCCGACTGGAGGGAAAAAAGGCGATCATTACCGGTGGCGATAGCGGTATCGGGCGGGCAGTCGCCATCGCTTATGCGCGCGAGGGCGCCGATATATTGATAGCGTATCTCGACGAACACGATGACGCTGAAGAAACGAGGCGTCTGGTAGAGGAAGCCGGACGCAGGGCGGTTCTGGTGGCGGGCGACATCCAGTCATCCTCCCATTGCCGCCAGATTGTCGAAAAGGCCCGTACGGAACTGGGCGGCATCGACATCCTCGTCAACAACGCGGCCCATCAGAACACCTTCACCGAAATAGAAGACATCAGTGACGACGAGTGGGAGATGACTTTTGCCGTCAATATCCACGCAATGTTCTATCTGACGAAGGCAGCCGTTCCACACATGAAGGCCGGGGCGGCAATCATCAACACCGCCTCCGTCAATTCCGACAGTCCCAATCCGACTCTCCTTGCTTATGCGACCACGAAGGGCGCGATCCAGAATTTTACGGCTGGCCTGGCGCAGCTGCTGGCGGAAAAAGGCATCCGGGCGAATGCGGTCGCGCCCGGTCCGATCTGGACACCCCTCATACCGTCCACCATGCCCGCGGAAAAAGTAGCCGAGTTTGGCAAGCAGGTGCCGATGAAGCGCCCGGGCCAGCCGGCCGAGTTGGCGACAACCTATGTCATGCTGGCTGAGCCTCTGTCGAGCTATGTGTCCGGCGCAACCATAGCCGTGACCGGCGGCAAGCCGATCATCTGAACCCGGTGGGCAAGCCGTGTGGAGGGGCGCGTGCCTGGGTGACGGGTCTGCTGCCTTGGGGCTCGCTTCGGCCGCGGCGATGACCCCGACAGCGTCGTATCGTGGAGCCGAATACGACTCTCTTGGAAAATGAGCATCCCGACGGCAATCGGCGGGGTGCGACAGGAGCGAGGAACGGACAATGACCACAGCAGCCGATATTCTGGTGGAGACATTGATCGAATGGAACGTCGATACCGTCTTCGGTCTTCCGGGCGATGGTATCAACGGCGTGATGGAAGCGCTGCGCAAGCGTCAGGACGCCGTAAGGTTTATCCAGACCCGGCATGAGCAGTCTGCGGCCTTCATAGCGACGGCCTACGCCAAATGGACGGGAAAGCTGGGGGTCTGTCTCGCGACCTCGGGACCCGGCGGCACCAATCTGCTGACAGGCCTCTATGATGCCAAACTCGATCAGGTTCCTGTCCTTGCGATCACCGGGATGCAATATCATGACCTAGTCGAAACCTTCACGCAGCAGGATGTTGACCTGACACGGGTCTTTGAAGATGTCAGCGTCTACAATACTGTTGTCAGCGACGCGGCACATATGGAAAATGTCGCCAGCCTTGCCTGCCGGACCGCTCTCGCCCGCCGCGGTGTGGCGCATCTTTCGGTCGCCAACGACACGCAGGAAAAGCCGGCAGAAGAGGAAGGCCGATCCCGGCGAAACCTGCCGAGGCACGTTCCGAATGAATGGTTCTCTTACCGCCACGAACCCGCTGACAATCTTGTCCGAGAGGCCGCCGGCTTGCTCAACGACGGAAAAAGGGTGGCTATCCTGGCCGGGCGCGGTGCTATCGAAGCGCGCGACCAGCTGAAGCAAAGCGCGGAACTGCTGGGCGCACCGGTGGCGAAGGCGCTTCTCGGCAAGGCGGCCTTGGATGATGACGACCCATACACCACCGGCGGTATCGGTATCCTGGGCACTGCACCATCCCAGGAAATCATGAAAAACTGCGACACGTTGCTGATTGTCGGATCGACTTTTCCCTATATCGAATTTTACCCTGATCCCCGGGCAGTCAAGGCAGTCCAGATCGATCTCGACCCGCAACGCATTGGGCTTCGTCATCCGGTGCAGTGTGGCCTTGTGGGCGATGCGGGCGACATATTGCGCCGCCTGAACGCCATGCTGGACAAAAAGGGCGACCGGTCTTTTCTTGAAGCCGCACAGGACCAGATGCGCGGGTGGCGTGAGCAGATGGCGCTTCTCACCTCGGACCGCTCGCACCCATTGAAGCCGCAGCCGGTGGCTCATGCCTTCGGGCGACGCATGGGTTCGGACGCAATGCTCGTGACCGACTCAGGCCAGAATACCGAGTTGGCGGCGCGCCACATCGATCTTAGGACCACAAATGCCTTTTCCGTTTCGGGTGCACTCGCCTCGATGGCCTCCGGTTTGCCCTATGCAATTGCCGCAGGACTGGCGTGTCCCGGCCGGCATGTGCATGCGGTTGTGGGCGATGGCGGCCTTGCAATGCAACTGGGCGAATTTTCCACCGCCGTGCGGCATCGCCTGCCGCTCAGGATCCTGGTCATATGCAATGGAATGTTGAACCAGATCGCTTGGGAGCAGATGATGTTCCTCGGCCACCCGCAATTCGCCTGCGAACTCGCGCCGATCGACTTTGCCGCGGCGGCAGATGCAATGGGGGGAAGAGGTTTCACGATCTCCACATTTGATGAGATCGAGCGGGTTCTTGACGAGGCGTTCGCAGTGGAGGGACCGGTCATTATCCAGGCCGATGTCGATAGATACGAACCGATGATGCCACCGAAAATGCCGAAGGATTACGCAGCAAACTTCAAGAAGGCTCTACCGGAAACCTCTGGCCATCAGCGGATCGAAGAAAACATCGCGCGCGAACCGCTGCTGACGATGATGCGGGGCGGAGAGAACGCTGAAACCGAGGGGGACTGATCGGTGCCGGTTGGGAAGGGAGGTGACCGCCCGTGGCTGATTGTTCAGCCACGCAGGCCTCCTGAACGGTTTCCCCGGCATTCATGTTGCACGCATCGGATGTCATGACGTCATGGACGTCATCAGCGCCTCTGGTTGGCGAACACACGATCGGTTTACGGTTCAATGCTGTGCATGCTGTTCATTGCGCTTGCGGGTGGCCGCAGCTTTCTTGGCGGAGGCGGACCGTTCGGTCTTGGGTCTCGCAGCCGCGGCCTCGCCGCCCTTGCGGCCACCCTTTTTCGATGGCGCGTGGTTTTCCGCGTGTCCGCGGCCGGCGCCGGATTTCTTGCCACCGCCGCTCTCCTTGTTCACCGTGGCCCAGGCCCTGCGTTCGGCCTCTTTTTCGGGTACGCCACGATCCTCATATCCTTCTTCGATATGTTCGGCCTTGCGCTTCTGCTTGTCCGTATAGGACGATTTGTCGCCGCGGGGCATCGCGTTTCTCCTGTTGTTGAACCGCCCCTAACTCGCCTCGCCAGATGATGTTCCCGCCGGCTGAGGTTCGCGCTTTTCTCTCAGGGGTATCAATTGCTGCCCCTGGGATGCGCATGAAGTCAAAAAACGCCTTTCAGGGAACAATTGCCGCAGTGCCCGGTTCGAGGGCGGCCCGTCCGATGGGCTGTGTGGCCAAGCGCTCCGAAACTGCCCCTGGCTTGGTCACCGTGGACGACCTCCCCAACTGGCCTCCTCCAAGATGCTTTTGGGGAGGTCTCTTTTTGAGATATCGCAGTTTCAACCTGTGTTGCCTGCCAGCCCGGGATTCGACCTCGCACACGACCATGTCCTATTTGCCCGCCGCCTTGATGATTTCGGGAGAGACGCCGTATTTCTGCTTCGTGTGACGGTGGTAGGCAAGGAATTCGCTGGCGGGAAGCGCTTTCGCAAACAGCCATCCTTGACCGAAATCCACACCCTGACCTTCCAGATAGTCCCGCTGGTCTTCCGCCTCGATACCTTCTGCCACGGTGAACAGGCCAAGCGCTTTCGCCATGCCGATGATGTGTGATGTGACCGAACTCGTTGCGGTATCTTTGCCCACCGTGTCGACAAAGGATTTGTCTATCTTCAACGCGTCCAGGGGAAGGCCCTGCAAATATTGAAGGCTGGAGTAGCCGGTTCCGAAATCGTCGATCGCCACCGAATGGCCGCGCTGGCGCGCCTCGGCAAGGGTGACCTTTGCCGCGTTGATGTCGATGAAGCCACGCTCGGTGGCCTCAAGCCAGATCTGCTCGGGCCGGATGTCTGTATGCTGAAGCTTGCTGGCGATGACCGCGAGAACACGCCCAGACTTGATGTCGTCCGCGCAGAGATTAATGGCGATGTGCAGGGTTCGGTCCTCGACAAGCACCTTGCGAAGATCGGCGATGACGGCGTCGATGACCTGATCGGTGATCGGCATGATCAGGCCGCTTTCTTCCGCCAGGGGGATAAACAGGTCGGGGCGGACAAGCGTACCGTCCGGCCGCCTCCATCGCACCAGCGCTTCCGCCCCAACGCAGATGCCCGTCTTCAATTCCACGATGGGCTGGTAATGAACGATGAATTCCCGTTTGCGAACGGCGATCTCGAGCTCCGCGAGTGGCGACAGGCGCCTCTTCGACAACCATGCCACGATGCCGACCACAAAGGTCGCGACAATTGCCCCGGCGGGAAGAAACAAGATCCGTTCACGCCGCACCTGCTCTGCGACGTTGGAACGTGGCTCCATCGCAATCGCCACCAGATCGTCACGGCGGCTGACAGCATAGATGGTGTCTTCCGTCATGCCCTTTTGGGGCTTGCCGAGCGGTGCCGGCACCAGGGCGCGGTCAGGTGCATTCAGTTCATTTATCAAAATGCCCCGGTCGTTCGTAAGAGCCAGGGACATGCTGTCATCCATGAGGATGTCGACAAAACGCGAGGGTTTGACAAGTGCGCCGTGCGCGCCGTGGTGAAGGGCGATCATCCGTGTGCCGCGACTGGCGCTTGGCTCCACGCGAATAGCCACCTCTAATCCCTGCCCGGTCGTAAAATCGATCGGCGATTGGCGTATCGTTTCCTGGGTGGCTCCCCAGGAGGTGCATTTCAGGACGCCGTTTTCGAAATATCCGATTTCTTCCACTGAGGGTGCATTTATCGTCAGTCTGCGCATCAGTTCTATGTGGTCGTTGGAACAGGAAGGCAAGCGGGCAGCTTCCACCTCATCGAGCGCATTCTCTGCGTCCCTGAACGTGTCCGACGCCCGTTGAATAGCCTGATCGGCAAGCGTCTTCAAAATGTCCTGATCCTTCCTGACCGCGATGATCCATGATGCGTAGGCCATGGTGGCGATCGGTATCATCGCGCCGAGAAGCCCCAGAATTATTCCAGTCGTGATGACGCGGTTTCGTCTTGTTTCCATCACCGGTCCCTCGGCATGTGCAATGCTGGCCCCATAGCCATCAACCCCATGAGATATTCCTGCCGCAGATGGTCGCCTGCCGATGTGCACCCGGAAGGGGCGTCCGAAGGTTTGACCAAATGGCTGCCCTGATCGCTGCATACACGTTTTCGTTGAGCGGGTCTTGATCCGAACTGATCCCTCGACGCAATTCCAAGCTCTGTCGGAATTATCTCAACGATCCGGCCTGCCGTTACGCCGGATTCTTACGGGTGGTTTCTCGGGCTTTGTTAAGGGTCGTTGTTCATCTGAGGTTCATGTGCAGGAGGCGAATTTGTCTCCGGTCGCTCCGCCAAGCGGCACGATAGAGGCTCGTTGTTTGAAAAGAACAACGGGCCTCTTTTGGTTCTGGGGCAAAACTGCATTGCGTTCATCCAAAAGCCGCGCGAATGCGGTGGCCTTGGGTGGAATGTTTCAAGGGGTCAACCCTGGAAGAACGGCACGGATGTGATCACCCAAGGCCCTGGCCGCCGGGGAGCTCTGCGGGCCGGAGCATTCGATTGCTATGCCGATTGTCGGCAGCGGAGGCAGCCAGCTTTTAACGACGTGCAGATCCGGTGGAACAGCGGTTCTCGTGAGCACGCTGATGGCATGGCCGGATCGCGCAATTGCGATGAGGCCCGCTAGGCTGTTGCTGGCAAAGGCGATCCTGTAGCGGCGATTGGCTGTTTCCATGGCGTTGCACGCCGCGCGATGATCCAGGGTCGCCGGTGCCGAAAGAGCGAGCGGCAGCACATCCTTGGCAAGAAGTTCCGTGTCCGGCCTGTCCGCCACCCAGACGAAGCTTTCCCTTCGAAGAACCTCGGAGTGATCCGGTTCCGAGCGCGAAACCAGCGCCATGTCGATCTGACGGCGGTGAAGGAGAGGGCGCAGCTCTATCGTCGGCGCGCAGACCATACGCAAATCCACTTCCGGATAGGTGGCGCAGAAGCCCCTGAGCAATTCGGGAAGAAAGGCGATGGAGTAATCTTCGGGACATCCGAGGCTAACCGTGCCCTGAACCGTGGCGCCGTTCATGTCGGCGAGGATTTCGTCATGACGGGCCAGCAGGGTGCTGGCATGGGCCAGCAGTTTTTCGCCCGCTGCCGTCACCCGTACCCCCGCACCGGTTCGTTGCAGCAACGGTTGCCCCACCTGTTCTTCCAGCCGCTGCATCTGTGTGCTGAGCGCCGATTGCGTGCGCCCCACCTGCGTCGCTGCGGTGCTGATGGAGCCTGCGCGCGCAACGGTAACAAAGTTCTTCAGAAGTGTGAGATCAAGCATGGCGATATCAAAATTATCTATATCCGCTTGAAATACTATCAATTGGACTGCCTCTGCAAGAGCCTGTTATCGTCCGGCAAAATCAGACACAGGGAACCTCGGCATGGACGATCTTTCGAAGAACTTCACATCGTTGAATGAGGAGCCGGCCTTCTGGGCGGCGGCCAACAGACATCTCACCCGTTATGGGCCTGCCTTCGAGGAGATCATTGTTGAGCGGGCCGAGGGGAGTTTCGTTTATGATGCGGATGACCGTGCCATCCTCGATTTCACCTCCGGCCAGATGAGCGCCCTGCTCGGGCACACCCATCCCGACATCGTCGCCACCGTCAACCGGCAGATGGCGTCGGTTGCGCATCTGTTTTCCGGGATGTTGTCCCGTCCCGTGGTCGAGCTCGCGGCGAGGCTGGCAGCCCTCGCGCCGGGTCTCGACCGGGTACAATTGCTGACCACGGGCGCCGAATCCAACGAGGCGGCCATCCGTATGGCTAAGCTCGTCACCGGTGGCCACGAGATCGTCGCTTTCGCCCAGAGCTGGCACGGAATGACCGGCGCAGCGGCTTCCGCGACCTATAGCGCCGGCCGCAGGGGCTATGGCCCTGCAACGGCTGGCTCGCTCGTCATCCCGGCACCGAACGCCTATCGTCCGCGATTCACGAATTCTGATGGATCGAATGACTGGAAGGCGGAGCTTGATGACGCCTTCGAACTGATAGACCGCCAGTCCACCGGCAATCTTGCCGCCTTTATTGCCGAACCAATTCTGTCGAGCGGTGGCATCCTCGAATTGCCCGTCGGCTATCTTGCTGCGCTCAAGAAGAAGTGTGTCGAGCGCGGCATGCTGCTCATCCTCGATGAAGCCCAGACCGGGGTCGGAAGGACCGGGCACATGTTCGCCTTTCAGCGGGATGGCGTTACACCCGACATTATGACGCTGTCAAAAACGCTGGGGGCCGGCCTCCCGCTCGCCGCGGTAATGACCAGCGAGGAGGTGGAGCAGAAAGCCTTTGAGAGAGGTTTTCTCTTCTATACGACCCACGTGTCGGATCCGTTGCCTGCGGCTGTCGGCGTTACGGTTCTCGACGTGGTGGCCCGCGATGGCCTTGTCGAGCAGGCAATCGCCCGTGGCAACCGCCTGAAGGAAGGCCTTCTGTCACTTCAACAGCGGTTCGAGTGTGTCGGCGACGTGCGCGGCCGCGGGCTTCTGCTGGGGCTTGAGGTCGTGGCCGACAGGCATACGAAAGCGCCCGGTTTCGAGCTGGGCGCCCGCATCATGCAGGAGGCGATGCTGCGAGGGCTCAGCATGAACATCGTCAAACTGCCCGGCATGGGCGGTGTTTTCCGCATTGCGCCGGCGCTCACCGTATCCGATGCCGAGATCGACCTCGGGCTGGAAATACTGGCGGACTCAATCGAATCCGCCCAGGCGACGCGGTAGCATGTCGATGCCGGGCTTCTTTCCTGAAAATCAGGCGAGAAGCGCCGGCGTCTTCCGAAGTGCTTCCGCCCAGACCGCGTAACCTGCGGTGTTAAGGTGAACCAGGTCGGGAAGATAATAGCGGAACATCGGCAGGCCGTTTTCCCCCATAAGGCCGGCATTCGGGTCCAGCCAGACGGCGTCGTTGGAGTTTTCGCACCAGTCCTGCGCCATGCGGTTGAAAAGGTCGAATTCGCCACGATAAATCCAGCGCGCGGGGCTGTGCTTGATGGCCAGAACAAAAACCTGCGTCTGCGGCAGCGCCTGCAGGATGCAATGCCTGAGCGCCTGCAGATGTTGCAGCGCCGTGGCCGCCTTTAAGCCATCGCTGGCTATGTCGTTCTCGCCGAAATAGAGCGCCACTCTCCGGGGTCTCAGCGGCAGCAGGAGTTTTTCCATGTAGTGAACGGCCGAGAGGCAGGTGCCGCCGCCAAAGCCGAGATTGACGATGTCGAGCGTGCCCAGATCCTCGACGATGGAGTTCCATATCCGGAAAGATGAGGAGCCATAAAAGGCAATCGGGTCCTCCGGCAGCCCGAGTCGCTGAAGGCGCGTCAGGATGGTGAGGATATCGTTTTCGTGGCGGCTGGTGCCGATGCTGGCCGGGTAATCGTACATGTTGGTCCCTGGTATTGTGAAGGCCGGACACCAGGTGTCCAGCCGGCGTTTCCATTCAGGAAAGCGTCTTCTGCAGAACCGCCAGGGCTCCCTTCGTCAACGCGTCGTCATCGCCCATTGATATTCTGAGGCCGAATTCGCCAGCGGCAATCAGATAGAGATCGTTGAGCCCATCATTGCCCACAATCGCCGCATCGTCTCCCTCTGCGTACCATCCCGCATCGCGGGCCTGCCGAAATTCCTGTCCGATGACCAGCCCACGGACATAAGACCGCAGCTGCTGTGCCGACAGTTTGCCGGCGAGCCCGCCTGTGCGTGCGGAAAACAACAGCGACAGCATGGCTGCGGATTTTTTGGCCTCTTTCAAACCCCACAGGTATGCCTCCGGATCGTCGACCGGCGGCTGTGCGGAACCGCGCGCGATGAAGGAGTGATTGATGAGTAGGTTGAAGATTTCACCGGTCACGAATGTCTGGAAACCATCGATCCGCCCTGCCTTCACCCGTGCCCATTTGCTGTGTGTTCCGGGGATGATGAGGGTGGCGTCTTCCGTAAGGCCGTGGCCGACGATCTGGGTTTCCTCGCCGCGCATGACATCCGGAAACGGCTGGCGGCCGGGGTCATTCAGGCCGGGCAGGAATACAAGGTCGGACCCGTTGGGCAACGTCCTGCGCACCGTGCCGGCGGCAAGTTCCGCCGGTCCCGCCGGGCAGGGCACATAGGCCACCTCGACCCAGCCGTTGCGGCTGGTGATCATGCCGAGCGCGGCCACGGGCAGAGCGCCGTTTTTTGAAAACCAGGGGGCGAGTGCGCTCATGAGGGCAGGCTCATGTTGCCCTTCGGCAAGGCTCGAAATGCCGTCGGCGGTTTCCAGATGTTCAAGTTCCGCCCCGTCGTTACCGACAAGCGCCGCTCGCAATGATGTCGTTCCCCAATCGACGATGATCGATGTCGCCCGTGCTGCCATTTCCCTGAACCTCCTCGTTCATTTCATCTGGGGGCTTGTCATACGGCTCAGGTCTATGTAGTGTCAATTAGTGAATTCAAGGTATCAATATATGATACTTAATTGGGAGGAGTAAGATGGTGGCTGGCCTGAAGGGGATTTTGCCCGTTTTGCCAACGCCTTTTCTGGCGGATGGCGGTATTGACCAAGCGGGTATGGAGCGACTGGTGATCTTCGCGCTCGAAAAAGGCGTGGATGGTGTGGTGTTCCCGGGTTTTGCCAGTGAGGTTGAGACTTTGGATGCTGCAGAGCGTGCGTCGCTGCTGAAGATCGTTGTTGATGCTGTTGCTGGCCGGGTGCCGGTCGTGGCGGGCGCGAGCGCGGCAGACTGGAGAGACGTGGTTGAACATGGCCGCGCCGCATCTGATCTCGGTATTCGCCACCTGATGGTTCAGCCGCCAAAATCGGTCGGGACGGATGCGCCGGCGCTGATCGAGTTTCTGGGTAAGGTTGTCGAGGCGCTGCCCGGGGTTGAAATCATCCTGCAGAACGCGCCTGCGCCGCGCGGGTCTGATCTGTCGCCGGAGGCGATTGTCGAGATCGTCCGGTCTCTGCCGCAGGTCACCTACGTCAAGGAAGAAACGCTGCCGGCCGGTCCCGCCATCAGCCATATCATCGCCCATGCGCCCTCAACATTGAAGGGTATCATCGGCGGCGGCGGCGCCCGTTACATTCTGGATGAATATGCGCGTGGCGCCACCGCTGCCATGCCGGCGCTGGAGATCGTCGAGGAACACGTGGCAATAGATCGCGCTCTCCGCGCAGGCCGTCAGGATGAGGCCCGGAAAATCTATGTCCGCACTCTTCCGCTTCTGGTTCTGCAGGCGGTTTATCGCATGCGGCTGACCAAGTACGTGCTGGCGCGCCGTGGGGTGATCGAGGGTCTCGGTGTCCGCGCGCCCACCCCGGAACTCGACAAGGCGGCGATTGCCGATATCGACGCCAACCTCGTCGAGCTCGGCCTTGTCGCCCCGGAGGCCGCATGAACAGCCCCGTTGCAACAATCGAAGTCTTCACGCTGACCCAGCCACGCAAGGTTCCCTATCTCGGCGCGCTGCGGGAAGGTGAAGTGGTCAACCCCAATGGATACATCGTCAGAAAGGGCAACCGCACGGTCTATCCAACCTTCGACCGCAGCGTGCTTCTGCGAATGACGACGGAAGCCGGCACCGTCGGCTGGGGTGAGACCTATGGCATCGTTGCGCCCGGTGCGGTGGCGGCTCTCATCAACGACCTGCTGGCCGGTTTCGTGATCGGCCGCGATGCATCCGATCCATCGGCGATCTACGACGATCTTTACGATATGATGCGCGTGCGCGGTTATACCGGTGGCTTTTACGTGGATGCGCTTGCTGCAATCGATATCGCCCTCTGGGATATTGCCGGACAGGAAGCCGGAAAATCCATTCGAGACCTGCTGGGTGGCGGCGTGGACAATTTTTCGGCCTATGTTTCCGGCCTGCCGGAGAAGACGCTGAAGGCGCGTGGAGAACTGGCGAAATACTGGCAGGATCGTGGCTTCGACGCCTTTAAATTCGCCACGCCCGTTGCCGATGATGGGCCGGCGGCGGAACTTGCCAATCTCCGGCAGGTGCTCGGCCCGCGGGCGAAGATCGCCGCCGATATGCACTGGAACCAGACACCGGAGCGAGCGCTGGAGCTCATCGCAGAAATGCAGCCATTCGATCCATGGTTCGCCGAGGCGCCCGTCTGGACGGAGGACATTGCCGGGCTGGAAAAGGTTTCGAAGAATACCGACGTGCCGGTCGCGGTGGGCGAGGAATGGCGCACCCATTGGGATATGCGCGCCCGCATCGAACGCTGCCGTATTGCGATCGTGCAGCCGGAAATGGGCCATAAGGGTATCACCAATTTCATCCGTATCGGCGCTCTCGCAGCCGAACACGGCATCGACGTTATACCGCACGCTACCATTGGCGCCGGCATATTCCTTGCCGCCAGCCTGCAGGCATCGTCGACGTTGCCGGCGCTGAAGGGGCACGAATTCCAGCATTCGATCTTCGAGCCGAACCGCCGCCTGCTGGAGGGCGACATGGATTGCCGCGAAGGCAGGTATCACCTGCCGTCGGGTCCGGGACTGGGCGTAAGACCGTCGGAGGCGGCGCTCGCCCTTATTGAACGTATCTGATTTGGTTCTTTGGAGGAGGAAACCATGACCAAAAGAATGAAGAAGCTGGCGCTGGGTACGGCGACCGCCGTTTTGATGACGATGAGCGCCGTTGCCCCTGCCATGGCCGATACCGTCCTGAAATTCATTTCCTGGCAAACGGATGACGCCGGAACGGGTGAATGGTGGCGTTCGGCAATCGCCGCCTTCGAGAAGCAGCATCCCGGCGTGAAGATCGAGTTCACCAAGGCGGAACGCAGCTCCTACGCGGATACGATGACCACGCTTTTCGCTGCCAACCAGCCGCCGCAGATCGTGCATCTCGCATCCTTCGAGTTCCAGATGTTCGCCGACAGCGGCTGGCTGGAGCCGCTCGACCCGTGGCTTAAGAAGGACGGCATCGACATGACCGGCTGGGCCGGTCAGCAGAAATGCGAATGGAACGGTGAGACCGTGTGTATTATGACGAACTACTTCGGCTTCGTCATGGCTTATAACAAGAAGATCCTGGATGAGGCGGGCGTCGCGGTTCCGAAGACCTATGACGAGTTTCTGGCGGCCGCAAAAGCCACCACCAAGGATTTGAACGGTGACGGTATCATCGACCAGTTCGGGACCGGCCACGAGACCAAGGGCGGTCCCGGGCAATATCTGACGGAGATGCTGAACTACATCCTCGACGCCGGCGCCTACTGGACCGACAAGGACGGCAATATCACCATCGATACGCCGCAGATGGTGGAGGGTCTTTCACGCTGGAAAACCGTGATGAAGAGCGGGATCAGCCCGGTCGACATGAGCGCCAGCGACGTGCGCAAGCTTTTTGCCGATGGCAAGATGGCGATGCGTCTCGACGGGCCTTGGCTTTACGGCACCACCGAGAAGGGTTCAGCCAAGGCTGACATCGTTTACGCGGCACCGCCGCTTCATCCGCCGCTGGGTGGATCGTCCAACGTGCTCGCTATGCCGGCCGATATTCCCGACGACCAGAAGGCGCTCGTCTGGGATTTCATCAAGCTGACGATGTCGCCGGAGTTCCAGCGCAGTTATGCCACCCTTGGCGGCAACACCCCGCCAAGCCCCAAGGCCGACGTGTCGGGTGTCGAAAAGACCATCCCGCATTTTCCGGTACTGATCGAGACGATGAAGGCCGCATCCGAGGCGGGTATCGACCGCATTCCGACCGGGCTTGAGCTCTTCTACAATGAATTCAGCAAGATGGTGATGGAAGAAAGCCAGCGGATGATCATTCAGGACCTCGATCCCGCGGAGGTGGCAAAGACCATGCAGGCGAAGGCCGAGGCCATCAAGGGCTGATCCCGTTTTGCCATGGCCCGCCTGGCGGGCCGTGGTTACCATCCGCATCCGGCAGGAGGACCATCCATGACCGCACCCGCTCGGGCCGGGCGCCGCAAGTTCTTTGATCTTGCGCGTCCCAGCCGGCAACATCTCCTCGGCTATATTCTGATCGCACCCGCGGTCCTGATGGTTGCCGCCATCATCGTCTGGCCGCTTGTGCTGGCCATCGACCTGTCTTTCCAGCAGGTCAAGATACCGCGGCTCGGTGGCGCAAGCCGGCCGTTTTCACTCAGCAATTACACCTGGCTTTTCTCATCGCCGGAATTCTGGCTCGCCTGCTGGGTGACGCTGAAGCTGGTTGTCGTCGTCACCGCGGGCAGCGTGGCCGTTGGCCTCAGCACAGCGCTTCTGGCCAATAACCGCTTCAAGGGCCGAACCGTTGCGCGGCTGGGAATGGCGCTGCCCTGGGCAGTGCCGGAAATCATCGCGGTCGTCATCTTCGCGTGGATGTTCGATACGTCCTTCGGGCTGTTCGGATGGCTGGCGATAAAGCTCGGGTTCACCGACCAGATGATCCCGTGGGTGAGCAGTTCGACAGCCGCCTTCTGGGCTGTCGCTATCACCATGGTCTGGAAGGGTTTTCCTTTCGTGTCGATCATGTGCCTCGCTGGTCTGCAATCCATTCCGGCCGATTATTATGCGGCCGCGAAGGTGGATGGCGCGAGCGTCTGGCAGCGTTTCCGCTGGATCACCATGCCGCTTTTGATGCCGGTGCTGGGCGTGACGCTGGTGCTGACGCTTCTGTGGGTGTTCCGCGACTTTTCCATCATCAAGGTTCTGACCGGTGGCGGACCGCTGAGGTCGACCCAGACCCTATCGATCATGACCTATGACCAGGCCTTCCAGTATCACAATTTCGGCCGCGCCGCCGCCGTCGGCGTGCTGACACTGGTGATCTGTATCGTCGCGAGCCTTCTGATGCTCGGCCGGCGTTCGAAATCGATCTATTGAGGAGGCTTTGATGAAACGGACATTTTTACAGAGCCTTGCCCTTTACGCGACTGTCATCTTCACGCTGGTGATGATCCTGTTCCCGGTCTACTGGCTTCTGGTCACGGCGCTCTCCACCACCGATGAACTGTACCGCCTGCCGCCGACCTTCTGGCCGGATGATGCGCAATGGGACATTTTCGCCAGGGTCTGGGCGGCGAAGCCGATCCTGCTATGGCTGTGGAACTCGATGCTTGCGGCCGTCGGCTCGGTGGCGCTGTCGATGCTCGTCTCCGTCAGCGCCGGTTATGCGCTGTCGCGTTATTCCATGCGGGGCGGCGCGACCATGGGTCTCTTTGTGCTGACAGCGAAGATGCTTCCTGCAACGCTGCTCGTCATTCCGCTGTTTTCGATCTTTTCCAGCTTCGGTCTGATCGGTAGCCTCTGGACACTGGTGCTGGCGCATTCGACCATGATCATTCCTTTCGCCACATGGATGCTGAAAGGCTATTTCGACACCATTCCGAAGGAACTGGAGCAGGCCGCGATGGTCGACGGTTGCTCGCCGATCGGTGCAATGGTCCGGGTCGTACTTCCGATCGCCACACCCGGTCTTGCTGCCACGGCACTTTATGCCTTCGTGCTCAGCTGGGCGGATTACGCCTATGCCCGCACCTTCCTCGTCAACTCGCCGGACAACTGGACGGCCAATCTCGGCATCACCACGATGCAGGGCGAATACGTCACCTACTGGAACGACATTTCCGCCGCATCCGTGTTCATCGCGCTGCCGATCATCGCAATCTATCTGTTTCTGGAACGTTATTTGGTCGGCGGACTCACCGCTGGCGCGGAGAAATAAGCATGGCCAATATTTCCATTCGCAATGTCAGCAAGTCCTATGGCGCCCTCAACGTGCTCAGGCCCTTTTCGCTCGAGATCGAAAACGGCGAGTTCGTGGTGCTGGTCGGGCCTTCCGGCTGCGGCAAGTCGACGATGCTGAAAATCCTTGCGGGCCTTGAACCGGCAAGCGAAGGGCAGATCTTCATCGGCGAAAACGAAGTCACGGATCTGGCGCCGGGTGACCGCGACATCGCCATGGTGTTTCAGAATTACGCGCTTTATCCGCACCTGACGGTCCGGCAGAACATCGGCTTCGGCCTGAAGATGCGCGGCACGGACAAGACGGAGATTGATCGCCGGGTGGATGACGCGGCGCGCATTCTTGAGGTAACGCCCTATCTCGATCGCAAGCCAAAGGATCTTTCGGGCGGACAGCGGCAGCGCGTGGCGCTCGGCCGAGCCATCGTGCGTCAGCCGCAGGCCTTTCTGATGGACGAACCGCTGTCCAACCTCGATGCCAAGCTGCGCGTCCACATGCGTGCCGAAATCGGCGCCCTGCACAAGCGTATCGGTGTCACCACCGTTTATGTGACGCATGACCAGGTGGAAGCCATGACCATGGCGGACCGGGTGGTTATCATGCAGGGCGGCATTATCCAGCAGATCGCGGCGCCCGATGAGCTTTTCAACAATCCGGCCAACCTCTTTGTCGCCGGTTTCATCGGATCGCCCGGCATGAATTTCCTCAACGCGGAACTGCGTGACGGCGCACTGACTGTTTTCGGCCAGAAGGTAAACCTGCCGGCGGCATCTGCCAGGCAGGGTAGCGTGATCGTGGGCTTGCGGCCAGAGCATCTCGTTCTGGGCGATGGGCCGGTGACCTTCAGCGTTCGCCCGACGCTGGTGGAAAGTCTGGGATCGGAAAAATACGTCTATTTCGATGCGGAAGGCGCAAGGGTCGCAGATGGCGAGGAGGGCAGGTCCAAGGGGCTGATCGCCCGCGTCTCGCATAGCGGCAACCTTCGGGCTGACGAAGCGCTTCAGCTCGGCTTTGATCCGGCACAGCTTTATCTCTTCGACGCAAAGACCGGAGCACGGCTATGATCCTCGTCACTGGATCGGCAGGCCGTGTGGGTCGTGCTGTCGCCGCTGCCTTGCGCATGGACGCTCGGGCGGTCCGCGGCTTTGACCTTCGTCCGTCGGGTACGGGTGGTGAGGAGGTCGTCGGATCGCTGGAGGACGGGCAGGCGCTGTCCAAAGCCATGGAAGGTGTGAGCGCCGTTCTGCATCTCGGGGCCTTTATGTCATGGGCGCCGGAGGACCGGGACCGCATGTTTGCGGTCAATGTCGAAGGCACGCGCCGTCTTCTGGATGCGGCCGCAGCCGCAGGCGTGCAGCGGTTCGTCTTCGCCTCTTCAGGAGAAGTCTATCCGGAAAACCGCCCCGAATTCCTGCCGGTCACCGAAGATCATCCGCTTCGCCCCAGTTCGCCCTATGGCCTGACCAAGCTTCTGGGCGAGGAACTGGTTCGCTTTCACCAGCGGACTGGCAGCATGGAAACCGTGATCCTGCGCTTTTCTCATACGCAGGATGCGGCTGAGCTGCTGGATGAAGACAGCTTCTTCTCCGGCCCGCGTTTTTTCCTGCGGCCGCGCATTCGACAGCAGCAGAATTTCGGGAACGTTGCGATTGCCGAACTGCTACAGTCCCGGGATATCGGCGAAGCGTCGCATATATTGGCGCGCAATGAAAACGGCCGGCCATACCGCATGCACATAACCGATACACGCGATATGGTGGCGGGGATCCTGCTCGCCCTCGATCACCCTGATGCGGCGGGCTGCATCTTCAATCTCGGCGCGGATGAGCCGTCCGATTTCGCCGAGCTTCTGCCGAAAATGGCCGCGGTGACCAGCCTCCCCATCGTGACTGTCGATTTTCCCGGCGACGGCGTTTATTACCATACGTCCAACGAGCGGATCAAAAACACCCTGGGGTTTGAGGCACAATGGACGATGGACCGGATGCTGGAAGAGGCGGCCGCCGCAAGGCGGCAGCGTCTCGCGAAGGAGACGCGATGAAACCCGAGACCCCGGGCGGCACCGCTGCGCTGGCGAAGGGGTTGACCCTGCTGGACATGGTGGCCGATGCGCCGGAGCCGCCGCGTTTTGCTGAACTGTTGCGCGCCTCCGGCCTGCCCAAGCCGACTTTCGCCCGCATCCTGCGCACCCTCATAGCCTATGGGCTCGTCCGTCAGGATGAGGCGCGTGGAACCTATGTTCTGGGCCAGCGCTTTCTCGAAATGTCCCACAAAGTCTGGGAGAGCTTCGATCTGGTATCGGCCGCGACACCCGAACTCGAGAGGTTGGCTGCCGAACTGGGCGAGACCGTAGCGCTCTGCCGGCTGGACGGCATCATGACGCAATATCTCGCGGAACGTTCTCCAAACGGTCTCTCCGTGCGGGTAGAAGTGGGACGCCGGGTTCCTTTGCATTGTACCGCGCCGGGCAAGGCGCTGCTTGCCTTTCAGGACCCTGCTGTCGGCCGTTCCCTGCTCGATCGGCTGACGCTGGATGCGCAGACGCCGCGGACGATTACCACGCTCGATGCACTTCAGGCCGATCTGACGCTGACGCGGGCGAGGGGTTACTCGATCTCCTATGAGGAGCACCTGCCAGGGGTGAATTCCGTTGCCGCACCCGTCATGGGCCGTGACAATACGCCGATGGGTGTGCTTGTCGCGCTCGGGCCGTCGTCGCGGCTCGATGCGTCCAACATTCATCCTGCCGGGCGTGAACTGATTGCCGCTGCACGCCGGATTACCGGCGCCGCCGGGGCTGTCGCCATCAGCTCGCGGCCACGACCGCGTTCGGCAACAGGACGCCCCAGCGCCGAACTCAGCTGCATTCTTCCCTGGGGGGCGCAGCTTGGGGAAAGCCCGGTCTGGCATGAAGGCGAAAACGCGCTCTACTGGGTGGATATTCTGCACCCCGCCGTCCATCGTTTCGATCCCGCCACCGGCCGTAACGAAACCTGCGAGACAGGTAAGCTGGTCAGTGCCGTCATTCCAGTCTCCGGAGGGCGATTGCTGGTGGCGTCGCAGGATGGCGTCGAATGGCTGGACTTCACTTCGGGCCGGCTGACACCCTTCGTCAGCCCGGAGGCTGGCATTGGCGATAACCGCTTGAACGATGCCAAATGCGGGCCGGACGGTGCCATCTGGGTCGGGTCGATGCGCATCGATGCCTCCAAGCCCACCGGCGCGCTTTATCGGATCAATGCCGATGGGGCATTCGAACGCAAGGAAGGCGGCATCGTCGTCTCCAACGGTCTCGGCTGGAGCCCCGATGGCAGGACCTTCTATTTCGTCGATACGGTGCCCGGCCTTATCCATGCCTATGATTGTGATCCGACGACGGGCGCCCTGTCGCAGCGCCGCGAATTTGCCCGTATTCCCGTGGCCGACGGCCGTCCGGACGGCCTCGCCGTGGATGCGGAAGGCGGGGTGTGGTGTGCGATCTGGGACGGCTGGTGCGTGCGCCGCTATCTTCCGAACGGCAAGCTGGATCAGGTGATCGAGATGCCGGTGCCGCGCCCGTCGAGTGTGGCCTTCGGCGGGCCGGACCTGTCGACGCTCTTCATCACCAGTGCCCGCACGCGCCTGCCGGCATCCACGCTCGCCGACGCCCCGCTGTCTGGTGGCCTGTTCTCCTGCCGCCCCGGAATTGCCGGCGCGCGCATTTCACTGTTCGAAGGATAAATCATGCGTCTTGAAAGCGTCTTTGGTTTGAAAGGCCGCACGGCGCTCGTCACCGGTTCCAGCCGCGGCATAGGGGCAGCCATAGCGGAAGGGCTGGCGGGGGCCGGCGCGCATGTCATCCTGCATGGCGTGAAGCCGGGTGCGACAACCGCCGTGCGGCAACGCATTGCGGACGGCGGTGGCTTGGCCCAAGAGCTGGCGGGTGATCTCTCCGAACCGGGCGCCGGGCGCGATCTTGTCGAGCGCGCTGAGACGGTCGCACCGGTTGATATTCTCGTCATCAACGCGAGCGCCCAGATCAATGCGGTACTGTCGGAGCTGAAGCCCGATGATCTGGCGTTTCAGCTGGCTGTCAATCTCGGGTCGACAGTGGACATGCTGCAGACGATCCTGCCGCGCATGGCGTCGCGAAAATGGGGAAGGGTGGTTTCCATCGGCTCGGTCAACCAGTTGCGGCCGAAGGGCATCGTCACCGCCTATGCCGCCACCAAGGCTGCGCAGCATAATCTGATCCAGAGTCAGGCGCGCGACTATGCGAAGGACAATGTTCTCCTCAACACTCTAGCGCCCGGTCTGGTCGATACGGATCGCAATGCCCATCGCCGGGACGAAGACCCCGAAGGCTGGGCTGAATATGTCCGGACCCTGAACTGGATGGGACGAGCCGGTCAGCCGGAGGAAATGGTGGGCGCCGCCATCTTCCTGTCTTCGCAGGCCTGCAGCTTTATGACTGGCGAGAGTATTTTCCTGACGGGCGGTTACTGACTTCTCCGCATATCCTGCGCGGAGAAGCGTTTTTGAAGCGTCTACTCTTGAGAAGCGGTGCGGTCCGTCCGTTTCAGTGTCCGCCAGCCCGGATCATTCGGCGGGCTGCGCTGCCGGAGACCCACCCGGATGCCTTCGCTCCGCCGAGAGGCTGCGCTGACCAAGCCCAATGATCGTCACCGTTGAAAGGCTTGCGGCGACCGACACCCAGAAGCCATTGTCCGGGCCGAAATTGTCGATCACCCATCCCGAGACGAAAGCGCCCAGTGCCATGCCGATACCGATACCGGTCATGACCCAGGTCACGCCTTCCGTCAGCATCGATTCCGGCACCCGGCGTTCAATCAGGCCGAAAGCGGTGATGAAAATGGGAGAGATTGCCACACCGCTGAGGAACACGGCAAAGGCAAGCAGGGCGACACTGGATGCCGCGACGAGGAGCGGCAGCGCCGTCAGGGCAAGAACGCTGACAGCGATCAGCAATTGCCGGTGCAGCGGCGTTTTCGGGTTGAGCGCACCAAGAAGCAGGCCGACGACGAAGGAGCCAATGGCATAGACGCCGATGACGAGGCTGGCTGCTTCCGGCTGGCCGAGTTCCTTGGTGATGGCGACGGCGCTCACCTCGGCGGTGGCCAAAGTCGAGCCGACGAAGATGAGTGCGACCGTGATGATCTGTACAGGACGCAGCCATATTGCAGAACGCTGCCGACGGCCGCCCTCGACCGGACGCACTTTGGGTTCTGTGGATCGCTGCAGAAGAAAGGCAAATGTTCCGACCGCCAGAAATGCCGTGCTGATCATCATGCCCGCTTCTGGAAAAAGCGAAACCGCAAGCCCGACGGAAAGCGATGCACCCGCAATGTAGACAAGTTCGTCAGCCGCGGATTCGAAGGCAAAGGCCGTATTCAGTTCCGGCCGGTCCCGAAATAGTTCCGTCCAGCGGGCCCGCATCATGGCGGGGATGCTTGGCATGGCGGCGGCGAGGAAAGCGGAAAGAAACAGCGTCCACGCCGGCCATCGCTGATTGGTGGCGATGATCAACGCCGCAAAGGCGAGGACGGATAGAATGGTCGCGGGGATGAGAACGCTGCTTTGGCCCCGGCGGTCCACCAGCCGCGAGATTTGCGGCGCGACGGCGGCATTGGTCAGCGCGAAGGTTGCCGATACGGCGCCTGCCAGCCAATATTCGCCATGCGTTTGCGACAACATGGCCACGATGCCGATCGGCGCCATGGCGATGGGGAGGCGGGCAAAGAAACCTGCAGCTGAAAAGCCTTTGGCGCCTGGAACCCGGAAAATTTCTCTGTATGGATTAGACATCGGATGCACCTTGTTTAGGGAGTATCCACCACACACATACGTGGCGTATGTGAATGAAATAATTGCATACGCGGCGTATGTCAACTAATATACGCGACGTATGTAGATGCTGGAGCAAAAATGCGCAAACCTCGCAGTGAAATGATTGCTGAAACGCGGGCAAAGCTGCTGGCTGCCGGACGCAGGGCGTTTGGCAGTATTGGTTATGCTGAGGCCTCCATGGATGATTTTACCGCCGAGGCAGGGCTGACCCGTGGTGCGCTCTATCATCATTTCGGTGACAAAAAGGGTTTGTTGCTGGCGGTGGTGGCCGAGATCGACGCGGAGATGACAAAAAGGCTTTGCGAGATTTCTTCGAGAGCCTCGACGCGTTGGGAAGGGTTTGTCGAGGAGAATGTCGGCTATGTCCGTATGGCGCTTGAACCGGAAATCCAGAGGATCATGTTTCGCGATGGACCGGCCGTCCTTGGCGATCCATCCCGCTGGCCAAATGCCAATGGCTGTATTTCCGCTGTTTCGCGCAGTCTCGATGCGCTCAAGCAGGAGGGAACGATCGCCGATATCGATTCCGAGGCGTGTGCCCGTTTCATCAATGCGGCAAGCAGCAGCGCAGCCCAGTGGATTGCCAATTCTGACGATCCGGAAACAACGTCGGAACGGGCCGTAAGGAGTTTCCGGACCTTTCTGGATGGATTGCGCATCAGCAAGGGCTGATCCCCGGGCGGCAGCGCCCCGACACCCGATCCTGCAATGTTATCTCGCCTGCCCGGCATGACTCGGGAAAAGCAGCTGTACCCTTGCGCCCTCACCGGGCTTTGAATGGATGTGGGCTTCGCCACCGCTCTGGCGCACGAAACCATAGACCATGGCAAGTCCCAGGCCTGCGCCTCCATGGTCCCCCCGGGTGGTGAAATAGGGTTCGAAGGCCTTGTCCACGGCCTCCGGCGTCATGCCGATGCCCTCGTCCGAGACGGTTATCGCCAGAGTATCCTTCTCGCAGGCCGCCTCGATTGAAATCAGGCCGCCGTCCGGCATGGCGGCCGCGGCGTTGAGGCAGAGATTGAGGATGGATTGCTCGAAGAGGGCGGGGTCGAGCGGGATAGCGGGAAGATCATCATCGAAATCGAGTGCAATACGGCATTTGGGGCCAACCGCGATCTCGAGAATATCGGCCATGCCGCGCAGGAGATTGGCCACGTTAATGCAGCTTGGATGGATGGGCTGCTGGCTTCCGATGGTCAGCATGCTGCTGGCCAGGGAGCGGCCGCGATCAGCTGCCTTGCGAATGCGGGCAATATGCCGGTTCTGGCGGTCATTGAAACCGGCCTCTCGCTCCAGAAGGCCGAGGCTGCCGGTGATGATGCCGATCATGTTGCCCACCTCGTGACTGACCTGGTGGGTCATGCGCATGATGCCGTCCAGCCGCTGGGCCTTGACTGCTTCCGCCTCCTGCCGGTCTAGCGCGGTCACATCGCGGGCAAGCAGCACGATGCCGCCATCCGGCTGGCGCGACATCGATATTTCTATAACCCGCTGGTCGGCAGTTCGATGCCGCACCACGGCGCGCTCCAACAGGTTCCCATGCCCACCATCGAAGGGCAGCAGCGTCGAATCGATTTCGGGAATGGGCTCGACGAACCGGCGGATCGGCAGCTTTCGGGACGAGCCGGAGCGCCCGACAAGTTCGATGATGCGGCGGTTCATGGTGATAGGCCGCCCGGCCGGATCGAACAGCGCTATTCCCTCATTCATGTTGCGGAATGTGGAGCGGATGGTGCGCGCTGCGGCTTCGGCCGTACGCCTGAGGCGAGAGACACGGTCGACGCTGTCGTGGAAGGCGCGAAACGCGTCGAGCAGGCGGATGAGCTCCGTCTCGGGACCCGTATAGGAGGGCGGCCCGACATCCGTTTCCCCCTTGGCGAGGGCATTCATGCCGTTGGAGAGCGTCACGATCCCGCGCGAGACACGCATCACCGACCGGATCGAAAAAATCGCCACGATGAGAACCAACAGCGAGGCAACGGCGACAATGATCAGCAGCCGGTTGAGAGCATCGGAGGTGGAGATAAGATCTTCGTTCAGACTGCGCGCGACCGCGTCGCCCTGCGTTTCGGTCACATGCGAAAGATCGCGCGAGACGGTGTGAAGGCGCGATACCGAGGCGCGGATCGCGAACATCTCCAGAAGGTAACGGCTCTGGGCCTCGAAAACCCGCTCATAGGGCTGAAGCTCGGCAATGGGCAGGCGCTCGCCCGGATAACCCTGCTGACGCGCCGTTGTTTCCGCCACATAGCGGCGGCGCAGTTCGCCAAGTTGAAAAAGACTGTCGGACGCGGACGCGGCCTGTACGATGCCATTCATCCGCCGGCGCAGCTCCGGATCGAGGATACCCTGACCGGTGGCGATTTCGCCGAGCGCGGCTGCCGCCTCCGCCTTGTGGCCCTGCGCGGCATCGGCATCCTTAGCGAGATCGAGTGTCTGCGCTCGGATACGCTGCAGCAGTTCAACGATACGCTCACTCGCAAAGCCGCGTGCTGCCCGCTCGCCGCTGCCCGGCTCTGTCATCTGCAGAAGCAGATCGACCTGCTGGACAACGGAGCGGCTTTCGCTGGAAACGCGATAGGGCGAGGCGGCATTCATCAGGAAAGGTGCACTGGAGACGAGATCGGAGACCTGCCGCGAGACCAGCGAGGCCTTGGCGAGACTGGAGAAGGCCTGCAATCCATAGGCCGCCATTTCATCGCGGGCGCGCTGCAATCCGTAAATCGCGATGGCGGACAGGCTGAAGACGAGGACGCAGGTAAAGACGATCGCAAAGGGCAGGCGAAAGGCGATGGAGGAAAGGAAGGAGCGGCTGATCACGGGTAGGGCTCGCCCTCATCGGTGTGGAGCACGTAACCCTTGCCGCGCCGGGTCTTGATATGGCGCGGCAGATCGGGGTTTATCTCGATCTTGCGCCTCAGCCGCAGCACCAGCACGTCGACGTTTCTGTCGATATAACGGTCGCTCTCCGAACCCAGCCTGTCGAGAATCTGGGAACGGCTGACGGGCTGGTTGGGCGTCTCGGCAAGAATTTCCAGAAGCGCGAATTCGGCGCTCGTCAGTGTCCGGCTGCGGTCCGCGAGGCAGACAGCGCGGCGTGCATCAAGATCGATCGCCCAGTCGCCAAGCCGCAGCGCCGCGCGCCCGTGGTCACGCTCGCTGTCCTTCTCCTGTTTTAGCGAGGGAATTGTCCGGCGCAAGACGGCCTTGATCCGCGCCGTGAGCTCGATTGGTTCGAAGGGTTTGACCACGTAGTCGTCGGCGGCGGTTTCCAGGCCGAGCACCCGGTCGGCGGCACTTCCGGCGGCGGTGACCATGACGATGCCGATGTCGATCTGGCTGCGCAGCCGCTGGGCGAAGGTGCGCCCGGACGTGCCAGGCAGATTGTGATCGACGAGGACGAGCTGCATCCTGTCCTTTGCCAATATCTCGTCGGCCTCCTCTGCGGAGCGCGCACAGGTGGGCAGCCAGCCCTCGGCCTCGACGAGATCCGAGATAAGCTCGGCCATATCCGGATCGTCCTCGACGATCAGAATGCGAACCTTCTGATTAAGCACTGCAACTTCCTCCCGCCACCATCATAGGCATGGTGGCGGCTATCTTCAAAGGCTCGCTGGTTATCTCTCCTGTCATAATTGTAATATCTGTAATCTTGTTCGGCAGTGCGGTGAAAGATTGGTAACCATTCTTCGATTGCGGTGCGGACAGGATGTGACATGCTGTTGATGGAGACTGGAACGGGGAGGTTCCAGGCAGGGAGGCTTAATTGAAAGCATTGACCGCACTTGCGGCGAGCATGGTCCTTTGGCTGTGCGGCGCAGGGCATGGCATGGCCGAACCGAAGTTGAACGTCCTGTGCGGCGTCGATGAGGCCTGGTGCGTGACCATGCAGCGGGCATTCGAAGCCAAGACCGGACTTGAAATTTCGATGGTTCGCAAAAGCACCGGCGAAATTCTCGACCAGATTCGCGCCGAGCGATCCCATCCGACAGTCGACGTGTGGTGGGGCGGCACCGGCGATACACATTTGCAGGCAGGTTCCGAAGACCTGCTGGACGAATATCGGCCCGCCAATCAACAGGATCTGTTGCCCTGGGCGCAGAACTTCAATGCGATGTCCGGGTCGAAATCGGCTGGAATTTATGCTGGCGCGCTTGGTTTTGCCTATAATTCGGAACTGCTTGCCAAAAACAGCTTACCCGCTCCCACCTGCTGGAAGGATTTGGCCAAGGACGTCTATCGCGGCCATATCCTGACCGGCAATCCGAACTATTCCGGCACGGCCTTCACCATGCTCGCCACGCTTGTGCAGCTGTTCGGCGAGGAAGAAGCCTTTGGTTTCATGACGAAGCTGAACCTCAATGTCGTGGGTTATACCAAGGTCGGTTCGGCACCCGTCAAGGCAGCGGCGCGGGGTGAGGTTCTTATCGGGATTTCGTTCATGCATGATGCCGTGACCCAGAAGATCGAGGGTTTCCCGCTGGTCATCGTCGCGCCCTGCGAGGGCACCGGCTACGAGATCGGAGCGGTCAGCATTGTCAAGGGCAACCACAATACGGCGCTTGCGCAGACCTTCGTGGAATTTGCGCTGAGCCCTGAAGGACAGGAAACCGGCGCCACAGCCGGCCAGAACCAGGTGCCGTCCAACGCCCGGGCGACATTGCCGCTGACAGCACCTGATATATCGATGATCAAGATGGTGGATTACGACTTTGCCACCTTCGGCCAGCCGGAAGAGCGAAGTCGATTATTGAGCCGCTTCGACAGCGAGATTCACCCGAGCCAGACCCAGTAGGGCCAAATATCAAAAATCCCGAAAAGACAGCACGCGCGCCACAAGGTGCCGCGACCGGCAGCGCCATGTCTGCACGTGACCCAAAATTCAGACGCAAGCTACAGGAGGATAACCATGCGACTGACGATACTTTCCACTCTGCTTTTTGCCGGTACGGCACTGAGCGCCGTTTCCGCGCAGGCGGCCGGCGAACTGAACCTGATCTGCTCGGCCGATGTCGTCATCTGCGAACAGATGAAGGGCGATTTTGAAAAATCTCATGACATCAAGGTCAATATGGTGCGCCTGTCTTCGGGCGAGACCTATGCCAAGGTGCGCGCGGAAGCCCGCAACCCGAAAACCGATATCTGGTGGGCCGGCACGGGCGACCCGCACATGCAGGCAGCCTCGGAAAACCTGACGCTCGAATACAAGTCGCCGATGCTGGACCAGTTGCAGGACTGGGCGGTCAAGCAGGCGGAGAGCACGGGTTACCGGACTGTCGGCGTTTATGCCGGTGCGCTGGGCTGGGGCTACAACACCGAGATATTCAAGTCCAAGGGTTACAAGGAGCCAAAGTGCTGGGCCGACCTTCTGGCGCCGGAACTCAAAGGCGAAATCCAGATCGCCAATCCGAACTCTTCGGGTACCGCCTATACCGCGCTTGCCTCACTTGTGCAGATCATGGGCGAGGATCAGGCCATCGATTACCTGAAGAAGCTCAACGCCAATATCTCGCAATATACCAAGTCCGGCTCGGCACCGGTCAAGGCGGCCGCGCGCGGCGAGACGGCGCTCGGCATCGTCTTCATGCATGATGCGGTGGCCCAGACTGCGGAAGGTTTCCCGGTCAAGTCAATCGCTCCGTGCGAGGGCACGGGTTACGAGATCGGCTCCATGTCGATCATCAAGGGCGCCCGCAACCTCGACAATGCCAAGACCTGGTACGACTGGGCGCTGAAGCCGGAGGTCCAGTCGCGCATGAAGGACGCCAAGTCCTTCCAGCTGCCGTCCAACAAAACGGCGGAAGTGCCGAAAGAGGCACCGAAGTTCGAGGACATCAAGCTCATCGACTACGACTTCAAGACCTATGGCGATCCTGCCAAGCGCAAGGCGCTGCTGGAACGCTGGGATCGCGAAGTTGGTGCGGTCGCCAACTGATCTGAACTTCGGCGATCGGCATCCCGGCTTTTGAAGCCGGGGTGTCCGCCACTCTTTCATCGGCATGAAACAAGCGAGGTCGGCCATGACACGTGGCAATCGCAGGCTGGACATCGTCCTGGCGTTCGGGGCTTTCGCCCTCATTCTTCTTCCCTGGTATCGCATCGAAGGCGGCTTTTACAGCTTCCGCTGGCTGTCCGGGTTTTTCTCCTCCGTCAGCAATGCACCCGGTGTGTTGCAGATACTGTCTTATGGAAAACCATGGCTGGTCGGCATTGTCATTTTCTTCCTTGCCGCATGCCTTGTCCGGCCGATCCGTGATCCGATGCGCCGGGGCGGTTTGCTTGCATTCATTGGCGCTGCTGGTCTCGTCTTCCTTGCCTTGCAAGGGCTGGCCATCGGCTTTACCGGCTGGACCTGGACAATCAGCGAAAATCTCTTCGGCATGCTCGCCGATGGCCAGCCGTCCATGGGGGCGGGGGCCGTCGTCATGTCGTTCGTCTTCGTGCTTCTTTTTGCCTTCGGGCTTGCCGAACGTGGTGTCATGAAGGGCGATGCCTTTGTCGTCGGCGCCATTTCCGTTCTGGTTTTCCTCGTTACGGTTTTTGTCTTCTATCCGATCGGCAGTATGCTGGTTGCGTCCGTTCAGGATTTCGACGGCTCCTTTAATGCCGATGGATTCATTCGCAATATCAAGGATCCCGGCATATGGAGCCTTGGCTGCGTCGTGGGTGAGGAGCGCTGCGGTGTTGCCTGGCGCACGCTCTTCCTCGCGCTGATGACCGCCTTCGGTTCGACCGTGCTCGGCCTTGGCTTTGCCCTGATCGCCACCCGCACGCGCTTTCCCTTCAAGAAGGGACTGCGGCTCCTGACGGTGCTGCCGATCATAACGCCGCCTTTCGTTATCGGTCTTGCCCTGACGCTGCTCTTCGGCCGCGCCGGCGTCGTCACCGAATGGCTTTCCTATCTCTTCGGCATTGAGCCGGGTCGCTGGCTTTATGGCATGACCGGCATCTGGATCGCGCAGGTTCTTTCGTTCACGCCCATCTCGTTTCTGGTGCTGATCGGTGTAGTCGAAGGGGTAAGCCCCTCCATGGAAGAAGCCTCCCAGACGCTGCGCGCCGACCGCTGGCGCACTTTCTGGCGGGTTTCCCTGCCGCTGATGAAGCCCGGTCTCGCCAATGCCTTTCTCATCGGCTTCATCGAAAGCATGGCGGATTTCGGCAACCCGCTGGTGCTTGGCGGCACACACGGCGTCCTGTCGACGGAAATCTTCTTTGCTGTCGTTGGTTCGCAGAACGATCCGTCGCGCGCCGCGGTCCTGGCGATCATCCTGCTGTGTTTCACGCTTTCGGCCTTCCTTGCCCAACGCTTCTGGCTGGCAGGCAAGAATTTCGCCACGGTGACGGGAAAGGGCGACAGCGGCGCGCATATCGCGCTTCCGCGTGGCCTGTCCATCGGCGTTCATGCCGTTGTCGTGCCGTGGATGGTCTTCACAATCGTCGTTTATGGCATGATCCTTGTGGGCGGTTTCGTGAAGACCTGGGGTCTCGACAATTCCCTCACCTTCGACCATTACCTCCGCGCATTTTCCGTGAGTTTCTCCAACGGCTCCATCGCGTGGACCGGCGTTGCCTGGAACTCGTTCTGGACGACCATGAAGATCGCGCTGATTTCCGCTCCGCTCACCGCCGCAGTCGGTCTCTTGACGGCCTATATCATCGTGCGGCAGAAATTTGCCGGGCGGAACCTGTTTGAATTTGCGCTGATGATGAGCTTTGCCATTCCCGGCACAGTCATAGGCGTCAGCTACATCATGGCCTTCAACCTGCCACCGGTGGAAATGACCGGCTCGGCGCTGATCCTGATCGCCTGCTTTGTGTTCCGCAACATGCCGGTCGGCGTGCGCGGCGGCATTGCGGCGATGAGCCAGCTGGACAAGAGCCTCGACGAGGCCTCGCTGACGCTGCGGGCCAACAGTTTCCGCACCATTCGCAAGGTCATCCTGCCGCTCCTGAGGCCCGCGATCACGGCCGCACTGGTCTATTCCTTCGTGCGCGCCATCACCTCCATCAGCGCCGTCATCTTCCTCGTCAGCGCCGAATACAACATGGCGACGTCCTACATCGTCGGCCTCGTCGAAAACGGCGAATATGGGGTTGCGATTGCCTATTCCTCCATGCTGATCGTGGTGATGATCACCGTCATTGCCGGCTTCCAGTTCCTCGTTGGCGAGCGTCGGCTGCGGCGCGAAAACCGCGTCGCTGGCCTACCATCCGCTTCCCCCGTTCCTCTTGCCCAGGAGAAAACCGCATGATTTCCGTTAAGCCCGGCTCCGTTACCTTCAAGAATGTCCGCAAGACCTTCGGTGCTTTCACCGCCATACCGGACCTGTCGCTCACCATCGAACCAGGCACGCTGGTAACTCTGCTCGGCCCCTCCGGCTGCGGCAAGACGACGACGTTGCGCATGCTGGCGGGCCTCGAACACCCGACGTCCGGCCGCATTCTCATCGGCGATCAGGATGTCACGATGCTGCCAGCCAACGAGCGCGATGTCTCGATGGTCTTCCAGTCGTATGCGCTGTTCCCGCACATGACGGCGCTCGACAATGTTGCCTATGGCCTGCAATCCTCCGGGCTACGCAAGGCGGAAGCGCGGGAAAAGGCGGAAGAGGGGCTGAAGCTTGTCGGCCTTTCCGGCATGGGGCATCGCCTGCCTGCCGAACTTTCCGGTGGGCAGCAGCAGCGTGTCGCGGTTGCCCGTGCTCTGGTGCTGGAGCCGCAGGTGCTGCTGCTGGACGAACCTCTTTCGAACCTCGATGCCCGCCTTCGCCGCCGGGTCCGCACCGAAATCCGTGAATTGCAGCAAAGACTTGGTTTCACTGCGGTTTACGTGACGCATGATCAGGATGAGGCGCTTGCCGTCTCCGACCGCATCATCGTGATGAAGGATGGAGAGATCGCCCAGTCTGGCGCCCCGCGCGAGCTGTATGAGGCTCCAGCCTCCGCCTTCATTGCCGATTTCATGGGTGAGGCGAATGTTGTTGGCTGCGAAGTGATAAGGCTGGATGGACCGGACGCAATGGTCCGCGTTGGGGGCATCGATTATCGGCTTTCCGCAGGCAACGCCAGGCTGGGGCCGGCGAAGCTTGCGGTTCGCCCGGGCTCGATTTCAATCGGTCAGCCCGGCGGGCAGGGGGTTGCCGGGCGGGTGCTGCACTGCGCGTATCTGGGCGGCCACGTGGAATACGAGGTGGAAACCGAGATCGGCACGCTTTTCATCATCGATCATATGGCGGAAACCGGCCTGCCGCCGGCAAGCGACGTCACACTCGGCTTCAGGAACCGCGGGATCGCTTTGATCCAGGCCTGATCCCCAAGCAAGCCAGATGCGGTTCCGGCCCGCTTCTGGCTGTCGACGCGCGGTCAGCACGCGGCATTCCAGATCGCCGCCGTGCCGGGCGAATAGCTCCGGCAGACGAATCAGTCCTCATGTCCGGCGCCGGAAAGGACACGACATCGCGCCAGTGATGAGAAATTGCAGGCTCCTCGATACAGTTTTTCCTGTGTGAAGAAAAACCGGTTGTTCCGGCGGATTTCTGTTTACTTTTGCCGAGGTTGCGCGCCATCACGCTGACTGAATTCGCTGCCAGGCGTATCGTAAACCATGGAGGATGAGATGAAGGCACTGGTGCTGGAAGAAAAAGGGAAGCTCGCGCTCAGGGACTTTGACATTCCCGGTAAACTCGGACCGAAGGATGTGCGTATCCGCACCCACACGGTCGGCATTTGCGGCTCCGACGTCCATTATTATACACATGGCAAAATCGGACATTTCGTCGTCAACGCCCCAATGGTGCTCGGGCACGAAGCCTCTGGAACGGTGATCGAAACCGGCGCCGAGGTAACGCATCTCAAGGCTGGCGACCGTGTTTGCATGGAGCCGGGTATTCCCGACGCAACGTCGCGCGCGTCGAAGCTCGGCATCTACAATGTGGATCCGGCCGTCCGTTTCTGGGCGACGCCCCCTGTGCATGGTTGCCTGACGCCGGAGGTCATTCATCCCGCTGCTTTCACGTACAAGCTGCCGGACAATGTGTCCTTTGCGGAAGGCGCCATGGTGGAGCCCTTTGCCATCGGCATGCAGGCGGCGCTGCGTGCCCGCATCCAGCCGGGCGATGTCGCCGTGGTAACAGGCGCCGGTCCGATCGGCATGATGGTGGCGCTTGCCGCGCTCGCGGGCGGCTGCGCGAAAGTCATCGTCGCCGATCTTGCCCAGCCCAAGCTCGATATCATCGCCTCTTACGATGGCATCGAGACCGTCAATATCCGCGAGCGCAACCTCGCTGAAGCGATCGCTGAGGCGACGGACGGCTGGGGCTGCGATATCGTCTTTGAATGCTCGGGCGCTGCCCCCGCCATTCTTGGCGTTGCCGCCCTCGCACGACCGGGCGGCGCGATCGTGCTCGTCGGTATGCCGGTCGATCCGGTTCCGGTCGATATTGTCGGCCTTCAGGCCAAGGAACTTCGGGTCGAAACGGTTTTCCGCTACGCCAATGTCTATGATCGCGCCGTAGCGCTCATCGCATCCGGCAAGGTCGATCTGAAGCCGCTGATTTCTGCGACCATTCCCTTCGAAGACAGTATTGCCGGTTTCGACCGTGCGGTGGAAGCGCGGGAAACGGACGTCAAACTGCAGATAGTGATGCCGCAATAAGTGCCAGACATTCGCTCGCTGATGCATAAGCGGCGAAAGGTGCGCGGAAAAGTATAAGTAGGGCCTGCCTGTGGTAGGCAGGCCCTACTCCAAAAATTCATCACAGATCGCCTCCTGATGAGAATTGTTTGGGCGCATCACGGCAAATTGAGCAAAAAAAACAGGCTCTCCGCAACGTTGACTGTCAATCACGTTGAGGCACTATTCAATTTCTGGCAAAAAAAAGTCAAAAAAGTATCGGTAATTTCTCCGGCGTGATGTGGATGTTTAGCCGCGGCCCGCCCTATGCTCCTCATCAACGCCTGGGACGAGCCATAAAGAGGAATGGCTTCGCTTCGCAAATGCGGCGGACGTGACTGATGGGAGGAACCATGATGCAGCCCGATCTGGAACTGGTGCACATCCGCAAGGGCGAATCTTTCGCTGCCTGGCGGCATGGCTATCCGTTCCGTACCGTGCGTTGGCATTATCATCCCGAATATGAAATTCATCTGGTCGTCGCGACGTCAGGCACCTTCTATATCGGTGATTTCGTCGGCCGTTTCGGCCCCGGCCAGCTCATCATGACCGGCCCCAATCTCCCCCAGAACTGGATCAGCGAGATCGAGCCGGACGAAATCGTGCCGACGCGTTCCCTCGTGATCCAGTTTCCGGAGAGTTTTATCGAGGATGCCTGCGCCTCCATGTCCGAGATGGAAGTGGTGCGCGGCCTGCTGGATCGCAGCCGTCGCGGTATTCTCTTTGACGACGAGACGAGCGATCGGGTCCGCCCGCTAATTCTTCGACTTATCGAGGCGCAGGGCCTGACGCGGCTGGCACTTTTCTGGGAAATTCTCGATCTCTTGGTCAATGCGCCGACATCCGAGGTGCTGGCAAGCCTCAGCTACGAACTGGATCTGACCGGGATTGGCGACAGCGGCATCAATCGCGCCCTCTCTCATCTGCGCGAGCATCTGACCGAACAGGTGGAGGAAATCGATCTCGCCGACATGGTGGGCCAGAGCCCGAGCGCCTTCTCCCGGGCCTTCAAGCGCCATACCGGCACGACGCTGGTGCGCTATCGCAATCAGTTAAGGATCGATCTTGCCTGCCAGATGTTGCTGGCGGATCAGGATGTGAAGGTGGCCGAGGTCTGCTACGATGTTGGCTTTTCCAATCTTTCCAATTTCAACCGGCATTTCCTGAAACTCAAGGGAATGTCACCGTCGAGGTTCCGAACCATTTTTGCGGCCCAGAAGGCAGCTGTTATGGCGGAGTAAACCAGCGACACATCGCCGATTTTTACCAATTCGGGCAGAGGTCTGTCCGGAAACGGGCACTTGTTGCCCCAACTTTCCTAATGGGAGGAAGAGTGAGATGAAAATGAAATCCAAGTTTCTGATGGCGACAGCCGCAATTGCGATGATGGCCGCTCCGGCGCTGGCGCAGGAAAAGCTGAAGATCGGCATGACCTTCCAGGAGCTGAACAACCCCTATTTCGTGTCGATGCAGGAAGCGCTGAAGGAAGCTGCGGCAAGCATCGGCGCTGACGTTGTCGTGACCGATGCCGGCCACGATGTGGCAAAGCAGATTTCCGACGTTGAAGATATGCTTCAGCAGAAGATCGACATCCTACTTCTCAACCCAACCGATAGCGCCGGCATCGAAGCCGCCGTGCACGCTGCCAAGGCTGCCGGCGCAATCGTCGTTGCGGTTGACGCCAACGCCAATGGCCCGGTCGATACCTTCGTCGGCTCGAAGAACCGTGACGCGGGCTACAAGTCGTGCAAGCATCTCGGTGACGCGCTCGGCGGCAAGGGTGAAGTCGCGATCCTCGACGGTATCCCGGTCGTGCCGATCCTTCAGCGCGTCGAAGGTTGCAAGGCCGCACTCGCCGAATTCCCCGAGATCAAGCTGGTCGATACACAGAACGGCCGTCAGGACCGCTCCGTCGCTCTGGGCGTCGTTGAAAACATGATCCAGTCGCGTCCGAACCTCGCCGGCATCTTCTCGGTGAATGATGGCGGTGCGATGGGCGCTCTGGCTGCTATTCAGGGTTCCGGCAAGGACATCAAGCTGACCTCGGTCGACGGTGCTCCGGAAGCTGTGAAGGCGATTGCCGAGGGTGGTCCTTTCATCGAAACCACCGCGCAGTTCCCGCGTGACCAGGTGCGTGTCGGCCTCGCCATGGCGCTCGCCCAGAAGTGGGGCGCTCGCGTCGTGCCGAAGGAAGTCCCGATCGACGTTATGGTCGTCGACAGCAAGAACGCCGGCGAGTTCAGCTGGTAAGAACTCCTCCCAGGCTCCGTCCCCGCTTTATGCGGGGGCGGGGTTAAATCCCGACCATTGAGGAGGGTGAAATGCTGGAACTGAATGGAATAAGAAAAAGCTTTGGCAAGATCGAAGTCCTGCGCGGCGTCGACCTTGAGGCGCGCGCCGGCGAGGTGCATGCGCTTCTGGGCGAAAACGGCGCCGGCAAATCGACTCTTATGAAGATCCTGAGCGGCATCCTGCAGCCCTCGGAAGGAACGATCCGCATTGACGGCATGGATCGCCGCTTCGCCAATTACGATGAGGCGATTGCCGCCGGTGTCGGCATCGTGTTTCAGGAATTCAGCCTGATCCCTTATCTCAACGCCGTTGAAAACATGTTCCTTGCCCGCGAAATCCGCGGGCCGCTGCGCCTTCTGAACAAGGGCGCGATGCGCAAGCGCGCAGCCGAAATCATGGGCCGGCTCGCCGTGGATGTTCCGCTCGACGTGCCGGTGCACCGCCTTTCCGTCGCCCAGCAGCAATTTGTCGAAATCGCCAAGGCCTTGTCACTGGATGCCCGCATTCTCGTGCTCGACGAGCCGACCGCCACGTTGACGCCTTCCGAGACCGAACATCTGTTCAAGGTCATGCGCGAACTGCGACGTCAGGGTGTCGCGATCATCTTCATTTCGCACCACCTCGAGGAAATATTCGAGATCTGCGACCGCATCACCGTCCTGCGCGATGGAGAACTGATCGGCTCCTGCCTGACCTCCGAAGTCGATAACGATCGCCTGGTGGAGATGATGGTCGGCCGGCGCATCGAGGCCAGCTTCCCGCCCAAGCCGCAACTCGATCCTTCCGCCGCGAAGGTGATCGAAGTCGAGGAGCTGCAACTGAAGAAGGGCGGCCCTGTCTCGCGTTTCGCGCTGCGCAAGGGCGAAATTCTTGGTTTTGCCGGGCTCGTTGGCTCAGGCCGCACGGAAACAGTTCTCGCCATGCTCGGCGCGCATTCCGCGACGCGCCGCAAGATCAAGCTCGATGGTGTGGAGACGCGTTTTTCCGGCCCCGATGATGCGCTGATGCGCGGCATTGGCCTGCTGCCGGAAAGCCGCAAGGAAGAGGGCCTGATCACCAGCTTCTCCATCCTGCAGAATATCTCGCTCAACAATTACGGCAAATACCGCAAGGCGCACTGGTTCCTCGATCTCAAGAAGGAACTGGAGTACACGACAAAGGCCATGGCGCAGGTGCAGGTGAAGGCACAAGGGCCTTACGCCCGCGTCGACACGCTGTCCGGCGGCAACCAGCAGAAGATCGTTATCGCGCGCTGGCTGAACCACGACATGCGCGTGCTGATCTTCGATGAACCGACACGTGGCATCGATGTCGGAGCGAAGGCAGAAATCTATTCGCTGATGCGCGAATTTGCTGCCAGGGGCCATTCGATCATCATGATCTCCTCGGAACTGCCGGAAGTCATCGGCATGTCCGACAGGGTCTGCGTCTTCCGGTCCGGCGGCATCGTTGCCACGGTCGAGGGAGACGACATCAATTCAGAAACAATAATGACAAACGCCACCACCGGGAGAGTTGAACATGTCGCTTGATGCAAACACCGGCGTTGCCGCGAAAACGGGCGGTTTCAGTCTCAGTGCCATGCTGCGCTCGCCGCTCGCCCTGCCGCTGGCGGGTCTGATTGTCGTATCCATCCTGATGGGGCTTGCGAGCGACAATTTCTTCAGCCTCAACAACATCATGAACGTGTTGCGGCAGGTTTCCGTCGTTGGCATTCTGGCCGTCGGCATGACTTTCGTCATTCTGACCGGCGGTATCGACCTGTCGGTCGGCGCTGTCATGGCGCTTATCGGAACGCTTTCCGCTGGCCTGATGGTGAACACCGGCTTCTCGCCTGCAATAGCCCTGCCGGCCGGCCTGTTCATCGGTCTCGGCATCGGCATCTTCAACGGGGCGCTTGTCGCCTGGGGCAAGATGCCCGCCATCATCGTCACGCTCGCCACCATGGGCATGGCCCGTGGCCTTGGCCTTATCTATTCCGGCGGCTACCCCGTCAGCGGTATTCCGAGCTGGATTTCCTGGTTCGGTGTCGGCCGTATCGGTGTGGTTCCCGTCCCAGTCGTCATCATGGTGGTGATCTACGCCATCGCCTGGGTGCTGTTGCAGCGCACCGCTTTCGGCCGCCACGTCTATGCGCTCGGCGGAAACGAGCTGGCAGCCCGTCTTTCGGGCGTGAAGACCCAGCGCGTCAAGCTTGCCGTCTATGGCATCTCGGGCGTCACGGCAGCATTTGCGGCACTGATCCTCACCGGTCGCCTGATGAGCGGTCAGCCCAATGCCGGTGTCGGCTTCGAACTCGATGCCATCGCGGCCGTTGTTCTTGGCGGCACGGCGATTGCAGGCGGCAGGGGCCTCATTCTCGGCACGCTCATCGGCGCGGTGCTGCTCGGCATTCTCAATAACGGCCTCAACCTCATGGGCATCAACCCTTATCTGCAGGATGTCATCAAGGGCGGCATCATCCTGCTGGCCATCTATATCGGACGGGAATGGCGCTAAGCCGGCCCGGAAATATCTTCATAAACGCAGGAGAATTAAATGTCTGAATCGCTGCAAGGCAAGATTGCGGTCATCACCGGCGCCGCATCCGGCATCGGGCTTGCCACCACAGAAGCGCTGTTGGAACAGGGCGCGACCGTGGTCATGGTGGACTGGAACGAGAAGGCCCTGAACGATCTGGTTGCCAAGCTTGGCGACCGCGCCATCCCGCAGGTCACCAATCTGCTCGATGCCGACAGCTGCAACGCGATGATCCCTGAGATCCTCAAGAAGGTCGATCATATCGACATTCTCTATTGCAACGCCGGCACCTATATCGGCGGCGATCTCACCGAAACGACCCCTGAAGCCATCGACAAGATGCTCAATCTCAACGTCAACGCCGTCATGAAGAATGTTCATGCCGTCGTGCCGCACATGTCGGAGCGCAAGACGGGCGACATCATCGTCACCTGCTCGATCGCTGGCCACTTCCCGACCTATTGGGAGCCGGTCTATTCCGGCTCGAAATGGGCGATCACCAGCTTCGTGCAGGGCATGCGCCGCCAGATGATCCCGCACGGCGTGCGCGTTGCCCAGGTCTCCCCCGGCCCTGTCGTTTCCGCACTGCTGGCCGATTGGCCGGAGGAAAACCTCCGAAAGGCCAAGGAATCGGGCAGCCTCATCGATGCGAGCGAAGTGGCCGATGCCGTTGTCTACATGCTGACACGCAAGCGCACCGTCACCATTCGCGATATGCTGGTTTTGCCGACCAACTTCGACCGCGTTTAAAAAGTCCCTGGGCGGCGGAAAGACCGGACACGGTCCCGCCGCTCAACCCTTTCCAGCATCGGATGATCCCCTCCGAGGAGTATCGCAAATGGCTTCCTATCTTGTTGGCGTCGATGTCGGGACCGGCTCGGCGCGGGCCGGTGTTTTCGACGTCTCGGGCAAGCTTCTCGCCACCGCCAAGCGTCCGATCAGCATGCATCGCGAAGATGGCGGCATTGCCGAGCAATCGAGCGCGGAAGTGTGGCAGGCGGTTTGCGACAGCGTCCGGGAGAGCGTCTCACGCGCTGGTATCGATCCTGTCGATGTTGCCGGCATCGGTTTCGATGCCACCTGCTCACTCGTCGTTCGCGGGCCGGACGATGAGACCCTGCCGGTTGGCGCTGCCGATCATCCCGAACGCGATATCATCGTCTGGATGGATCACCGTGCCGTTGAACAGGCAGAGCGCATCAATGCCGGAGAACATGCGGTTCTCAAATATGTCGGTGGCCGCATCTCTCCCGAAATGCAGACGCCGAAGCTTTTGTGGCTTCGGGAAAATCGACCGGATGTCTATGCCCGCGCCGAGCACTTCTTCGATCTTACGGATTTTTTGACATGGAAGGCATCCGGCGCGCTTGATCGCTCTGCCTGCACTGTTACCTGCAAGTGGACCTATCTCGCCCACGAAAACCGCTGGGATTCGGAATATTTCAACAATATTGGCCTTGGCGATCTGGCGGAACAGGGCTTCCGCCGCATCGGTGAAAGCGTCGTCCATCCCGGTACGGCGCTGGGCGCTGGGCTAACCGAAGATGCGGCAAAGGCTATGGGGCTGGTTGCTGGTACCGCCGTTGCGGCGGGCCTCATCGATGCCCATGCCGGTGGTGTCGGTACGGTTGCTGCGGGTGGCGATGCTTCGAAATGCCTTGGTTATGTTTTCGGGACCTCGTCCTGTACCATGACGACCACTGCCGAACCCGCTTTCGTGCCGGGTGTCTGGGGTCCTTATTACTCCGCGATGGTTCCCGGCGCATGGCTGAATGAGGGCGGTCAGTCCGCTGCCGGTGCGGCCATCGATTATCTGGTTCAGCTACATCCGGCAGTCCCCGAAGCGAAAGTGCTTGCCGAGAAGGATGGCAAAGCCTTACCGGTCTGGCTTGCCGACCGCGCCCTCGGCCTCGCCGAATCCGCTTCCGCCGCAGCAAAGCTTGCAGAGGATTTTCATGTGGTGCCGGAATTTCTCGGCAACCGCGCACCCTTCGCCGATCCCCATGCCCGCGCGGTCGTTGCCGGATATGGCATGGAAACCGGCGTGGATTCCCTTGTCGCGCTTTATGTGGCCGGGCTTCTCGGCCTTGGTTACGGGCTTCGTCAGATCATCGAAACGCAGGCCCGCAACGGCGCGCCGGTGGAAACCATCAGCGTCAGCGGCGGTGCGGGTGCCCACCCGCTTGCACGGCAGTTGCTGGCCGATGCGACCGGGCTTCCCGTCGAATTAACCGAATGCGAGGAGCCGGTGCTGCTTGGTTCGGCCATGCTGGGCGCCGTCGCCGCCGGAACCTATCCGGACCTGATGGCGGCGATGCCGGCGATGTCGCGTATTGGCAGCAGTGCAACGCCCGATCCTGGTTTTCAGAGGGTTCACCAAGCACGTTACGACGCGTTTCTGACGCTGCAGAATGCGGCCCGCGCCATTCGTTCCGCTAGCCATTCCTGAGCGCCGTCAAAAAAACTTAGATCATCCGGCCGCATTGGCCGCAAATAACGAGGATTCCATGCAGTTTTGCGGAAAATCCGTCATCATCACCGGCGCAGGCAAAGGCATTGGCCGCGCCTGCGCGCAGCTGATGGCCGCACGTGGTGCGGAGGTCGTGGCGATCAGCCGCACGCAGTCCGATCTCGACAGCCTGAGAAGCGAAATCGGCGGCCGCTCGATCCGTGCCGATCTTGCCGACGTCGCCGCCACCCGCGCCGCCATGGCCGAAGCCGGCACCTGCGATTTCCTGATCAACAGCGCCGGCATCAACGTGCTGGAAAGTGTGCTTGACATGAGCGATGCAGGCTACGAGGCCGTGCTGGGCATCAATCTGCGCGCAGCCATCGTCACCTGCCAGGAATTCGCCCGCGCGCGTGTTGCAAGGGGCGGCGGCGGCGCCATCGTCAACATCACCTCGATTGCGGGGCATCGCGGCTTTCAGGATCACCTGTGTTATGCGGCGTCCAAGGCCGGGCTTGAGGGCGCAACCCGCGTGCTTGCCAAGGAACTTGGCCCGCATGGTATTCGCGTCAATGCCGTCGCGCCCACCATCACGCTCACTGAACTGGCTGCGGAAGCGTGGAACGATCCGGTCAAAAGCCAGCCTATGATGGTGCGTCATCCGCTCAACCGCTTCGCAGAAGCCGAAGAGGTGGCGCAGAGCATCGCGCTGCTGCTTTCCGATGACAGCAAGATGATTTCAGGCGCCGTATTGCCGGTGGACGGCGGCTTCCTCGCCGTTTGAGCGAAACAACAGCTGCTCTCGGCGCAGGCCGATTGAAACCTGAAAAAATCGATGCGCGGGGTGCGATACGCATTGCCCGCGCATTTCATCTATGGCGGATGGAGTTAGTTCAGGTCCGGGTGCCGGCCGACGAGCTGACTGCGTTTCGCCTGCAGAATTTCTTTCTGCTGTTCCAGTTTGAGAAGCTCCTCGTCAATCTCTTCAACGCTTTTTTCGATGTGCAGATATTGCGCGGCGAGAAGCGATTTCGCCTCCTTGCGGCTGGAGGCGTTGGGCGTATCGCCATAGAGAGGCCGGTTCGCCGTCTCTTTCAGGAAGAAAGTGGTGACAATGCCGAAGACAGCGGCGACCATGAGGTAATAGGCCGGCATATAGATGTTGTCGGTCGCTTCCACCAGCCAGGCCGTGGCCGTTGGAGTCAGGCCGGCGACGATGATCGAGATGTTGAACGCGATCGCCAGGGCGCTATAGCGTATGCGCGCCGGGAACAGGGCGGGCAAGGTCGAGGCCATGATTCCGATCAGGCAGTTCAGCGCGACGGCAAGAATAAGCAAGCCGAAGAAAATCTGGACCACCTGCCCGCTGGCGATGAGATGGAAAGCCGGTAGCGAGAGAAAAAAGATCGCCGTGCTGCCGACAGCGAGGAAAGGTTTGCGGCCTATCCGGTCGCTCAAAAGCCCGATGGCCGGCTGGACGAACAGCATACCCACCATGACGGCGATGATGATGAGGACGCCGTGATCCTCGCTGTAATTCAGCGTCTTTGACAGATATGTGGGCATGTAAGTCAGCAGCATGTAGTAGGTGACATTGGTGACGAGAACCATGCCGATGCAGATTGCCAGCGAACGGAGATGTTTGCTGGTGATCTCCGCGATGGGGACCATGGGCCGTTCCTTCAGCGACTGACGGTCCTCCTCTTCAGCGCGGTGAAGGCGTTCGGTGAAAGCCGGCGTCTCCTCCGCGGCGTGCCGAAGATAAAGGCCGATCAGTCCGAGCGGAGCGGCAAGGAAGAACGGAATGCGCCAGCCCCAGTCAAGAAATTTCGCCTCGCCCAGAGCGGTGCTGAGCAGCACTACCAGTCCTGCGCCAAGCACGAAACCGGCAATCGAGCCGAAATCGAGCCAGCTGCCGAGATAACCGCGTTTGCGGTCGGGCGCATATTCCGCCACGAAGATGGCCGCACCGGTATATTCTCCGCCCACGGAAAAGCCCTGAACGAGCTTGCAGAGCAGCAAAAGGATAGGGGCCCAGATGCCGATGGTCGCATAACCCGGAATGAGGCCGATGCAGAAGGTGCTGGCCGCCATGATGATAATGGTGAGAGAGAGGACTTTCTGCCGCCCGAACCTGTCGCCCATCGCCCCGAAGAAAACGCCACCTAGCGGACGAATGAGAAACGGCACCGAAAATGTCGCAAGTGCCGCCACTGTCTGCACGGCGGGGGCAGCCTCCGGAAAGAAGACCTTGCCGACGGCGTAAGCGACAAAGCCGTAAACACCGAAGTCGAACCACTCCATGGCATTTCCGAGTGCGGCTGCCGTCACGGCTTTTTTGACCTTCTCGTCATCGATGACGGTCACGTCGTCAATGCTCAGCGGGCTGGCCTGAATCTGACTGTTCAATTGTTGTCCCCTTGAATGCCTTGCAACCATTTATTGCGCGACGTGAAAATGCGTGACATGCGCATGTGTTCCATTTGCAGGCGGAAGCGGTGCGGGGCGGGGTGTGCCCCAATAAACGAACGCCCGGCAATGGCCGGGCGCTTCTGAAATCTGGTGGGATGCATTCAGTGACGATGCTCGGGCATGTCCTTCAACTGATCCTTCGTCCATGAGGTCACTGCGTGGACATCGCCGTCCTCATCGCGCATGAAGTCAAGGTCGCTGAGCGGAACTGAGACGGGCTTTGCGCCGATGCCGAGAAAGCCGCCGACATCGATGATCGCCGTGCTGCCGGCGCCGACGCCGTGTACGTGGTCAACCTTCCCGACCTTGTGGTCATCGGCGCCATAGACGGTCGCGCCTTCTAGAACCGACGGCGTCAGTTCGGTTTCAACCAGACGTACGTGATTGCTATGATCCATTTTTTCCTCCTGTCGTGGTTTACAGGAACGAAACTCCCGCGGTGCAAAACCGTTCCATTGGCTGTTGGTCGCAGTCATTGCGCTGCCTTGCGAACAGACCTGCAAGCTTCCGGAATGAACATGCCGATACTTTGTCATTCGATAGTCATGTTTGACCGAGAAAACCCTCTTGAAATTAATGAACGCGTGTGCAATATGAACACGCGTTCACTCAAAAGAAATGGTTTTGCGCATGGACTCGATGCCCTATCCGGATACATTGGCAGCTCGCGCTGAACTGTGCCGCAGCGTTATTTTATCCGCCGGCGAACTGGTGCTCAAAGGTTTTCAGGGTGAGGCGACACGAAGCTTCTCCATGAAGGGGCCGCAGGATTTTCTGACTGTGACCGATGCGGCTTCCGAGGCGCATATTCGCGGGGCGATCTCGGCTTGTTTCCCAGACGATAGTTTCTTTGGTGAAGAAGGCGGCGGTGAGATCGGCGATCGGGTGTGGGTCGTCGATCCCGTTGACGGTACCGCGAATTTCGCGCGTGGCATCCCGCATTTCTGCATCTCCATTGCTTATGTCGAGAAGGGGCGAACGGAAATCGGCGCGATCTATAATCCTGCGCTTGACGAGCTTTATTTCGCGCGTCGCGGTGAAGGAGCAATGCGCAACGGGCAGCCGATTCAAACCGCGGAAACGACGCGCTTTGATGCGTCATCGATCGAGATGGGCTGGTCGACCCGGGTCGCGAATTCCACATATCTCGATATCGTCAGGAACCTGCTCGATATGGGCAGCAATGTTCGTCGTGCAGGCTCTGGAGCGCTGGCGCTTGCCTATGTGGCCGACGGTCGTTCCGACGCCTATCTCGAATTACATATGAATTCATGGGATTGTCTTGCAGGCTTGCTACTCGTCAGCGAAGCTGGCGGCGATGTCTGCCCATTTCTGGAGATTGGCAGTCTTCGGGATGGCGGGCCTGTTCTGGCTGCGGCCCGCGGTGTCGCCAGAGGCGTTAGCCAGGCAGCGGATATACCCCTTGCCGAAAGGACGCCGTCGGACCGGCAGCGCGCCGCCTCGGCCTGATTTCAGGCGAACACCTGTTCGGGGTGTTCGCGCATGTGGAGGAATGAAATGGATGGACCCGTTTATGCCCGCCCGGCAATCAGCCTGATTGCGGAAGGGCTCGGTCCGCATAATGCCGCCCTTTACATCGGCGGCAGCGATGGTGCTGGCGACCGGGAGCTTCTGCGCCGGCACGGCATTACGACCGTCGTTAATTGCGCCGTCAATCTTGATATCAATCTCGTGCAGACGATGGCCGAAGAAGGCGACCGGCGGGCTGTGGGTTATGGTGACATCCGCTATTACAAGCTTGGCCTGATCGACGGCGATGGCAGCCCTGACACCATGATGCTGGGCGCTTATTACATACTCGATGGCGCACTTCGCCAGACCATGCCGAAGCGGGAGACTTATCCCTTTGTCGATGGCGGCAATGTGCTTGTCAACTGCCGCAGCGGCCGCAGCCGTTCCGTCTCGCTGGTGGCGCTTTTCCTGCACAAGCAGCAGCCCGACCTTTATCCGACACTCGACGATGCGCTGGCCGTGATCCGCACGAAACGGGAATTGCGGCCTGACGAATGGTTCGAGACGCCGAAACCGATGCTTTATGCCGCCGCCCGCCGTGCTTCCGAATGGATCGACTTGGTTGAGGGCAGAAAGATCGCGCAATCATGCTGACACATATGCTGCCTTCCGTTGCCGTCATTGCCGATGCGCATTTTCATGATACTTCAGCGGATTTCGGGTTTCCCGGCATCGAAATCGAAGGCGAGCGCATCACCATGCGTAGCTGGTCGGAAACGCGTGAATCCACCCGGGTTTTCAACGAGAGCGCGGATGCATTGCATGCGGCGCTGGAAGAGGTGCGCCAGCGTGGCATTCGCCATGTGGTGCTGCTCGGCGATTATACCGATGACGGCCAGCGGGTGACGACTGAAACGCTGAAGGGCATTCTGGAACGCCATCGCGATACCCATGGCACCGCTTTTTATGCGCTGCCCGGGAACCATGACATTTTCGGCCCTTGCGGCCGAAATCACACCAAGGAATTCCTGACGGAGAACGGCAAAGGCGTCCTGGTTTCCAGCGATGCGCGCCGCACCGGGGAAGGGGTCGTCATAACCGACCGCATGTACTGCGAAGGTTATCCCGCCGGCCTCGATCCGATGGGGGCTTTCGGTTATTTCCGCCAGCCGGATTATCTGCATTGGGAGACGCCCTTCGGCGCGTCCGACGCGCCGGAAGACCGGCTCTACGAAGTGCGCTCTCCCGATGGGCGGAATGTCTATAGGTTGATGGACGCCTCCTATCTTGTCGAGCCGGAAGAGGGCCTCTGGCTCCTGATGATCGATGCGAATATTTTCGAGCCGCTGGACGGTGTCTTTCAGCGAGGTGAGGAAGCCGCCTTTACCGACAGCACTTCGGGTGGCTGGAACGCGCTCCTGCGTTGCAAGCCCTTCATCATTGACTGGATTGCCGACGTGCGCCACAGGGCGGAGCTGCTCGGCAAGACCTTGCTGGGCTTTTCCCATTATCCGGTGCTCGATCCCTTCGACGGAGCAAGCCGTGCCGAAGGTGCCCTGTTCGGTGAAACCAATGTCGTGCGCCGTACGCCACGCAAAGCGGTGGAAGACGCGCTGGTACGGGCTGGGTTAACCGTCCATTTCAGCGGGCACCTGCATGTCGAGGGCGTGACGCAGGGTGGGAAGGGTGATAGGTCGCTCACCAATATTGCCGTCCCTTCGCTCGTCGCCTTTCCTCCCGGATTCAAGGTCATCCATCCAGCCCGGCAGGACATCAGCGTGGAAACGGTGGAAATGACCGCTCTGCCGGTCAATGACCGTATTTGCCAGGGTTACGCGCAGGAGACGGTACTGGCAGGTGAAGAGGACGACCCGTCTTTTGCAGCCGGTGATTATGGTGGGTTCCTGCTTGGCCACAAGCGGGCGCTGATCAGACATCGCTATTTCAGCAAGGAATGGCCGGCAGAGATCGTTGCGGCAATCTCCGACAAAACCGTGCAGGAGGTTCTCCTCCTGCTTGGGCAGGATGGCCACGAACTGTCTGATGGACTTGCGCTGTCATTCGAATTGCCCATGTTCGAGCTGATTGCCGACTGGTATTGCCTGCGACAGGCGGCGGGTCTAGCCCTGCCGCATATCCCGCATGAGCGGCTCTGTCTCTATCGGAAATTGGCGCAGCGTTTCGGCCGCGCGCCGGATCGTCACGACCGGTCCGTCAGGAGTTTTATCGAAATCTTCCTCGGAGCGCTCGGCCTGTTTCTTGAGCGTGCAGAAAGCAGCCCGCGTGACATTACGCTTCGGCTCGGGTCGCAGCGTGACCGCGTTGCAGTTTGATCCGACGATTTGCGGAAGGGGCGGTCTATCATGGCTGGGTTGATTGCTGTCCGACCACCGGGACGGCAGGCGGGGTGATTGAATGGAATCGGTCGTTGTCGGCATCAACCTGTTCGGCGCCGTGGCTTTGCTGCTTTTCGGGCTTGCGCAGATAAAGGATGGCATGTCACGCGCCTTTGGTGCGAGGCTCCGCATCGGTCTGGCCGCCGGCACGCGCGGCCAGTATCGCTCCTTCTTCGCTGGTCTCGTGGCGACAATCGCCTTGCAGAGTTCCACTGCCACCGCGCTGATGGTCGCCTCTTTCGTCGAGAAGGACCTCATCGCGCCGGCCATGGCGCAGATCGTCCTGCTCGGCGCCAATGTCGGAACTGCGATGACGGCGTGGATTGTCGCTCTCGGGCTTGGCTGGCTGTCACCGTTGCTCATCCTTGCCGGTGTCATCCTGTCGCGTGGCAAATCGGTGCAGCGGCAGGGAGGCGGGGCGGCGGTGGCAGGTGTCGGTCTCATGCTGCTGTCCCTTCATCTTCTCTCGGCTGCAACTGATCCCATCAGGCAGTCGCCAGCACTGGGTCTCTTTATCGGCATGCTCGGTGATGCCTGGCCTGTGGCGCTGATCTTCTCCGCCGTCCTTGCTGTTCTTGCCTCCTCCAGTCTCGCCATCGTCGTTCTGATCCTGTCACTTGCCGCCAGCGGCGGCATGGAAACGAGCCTCGTGATCGTTCTGGTGCTCGGCGCCAATCTCGGTGGCGCGGTGCCGCCGGTACTGGCGACGCTGAAAGCCCCGATCGCGGCACGCCGGGTGACGGTGGGAAATCTCGTCGTCAGGGCCATCGGCTGCCTCGCTGCGCTGCCGCTCGCCGGATATGCCGCGGCCCTGCTGGACATGTCACCCTTTTCGCATGCGAATCTTGCTGTGGATGCGCATCTCGCCTTCAATTTTGCTGTTGCCGCCTTCGCGTGGCCGCTCTCGCCAGTGCTTCTGCGAGTAACGACGATGCTGCTGCCAGACAGAGAGAGCACCGAAAACAATCACAGCTATCTCGACAGTCACGATCTCGATCAACCGGTTGCGGCGCTTGCCGGCGCAAGCCGCGAGGTGCTGCTGGTCGGCGACCTGATCGAGCTTATGCTGCGGCAGGCGAGTGAGGCCATGCGGGACAGCGATGCCGCAAAACTCAACGATATCAGTAGCCTGGAGGGCCGGGTCGACCGCCTGCAGCATGAAATCAAGGTTTATGTCTCGAAGGTCGGACAGAATGGCCTGGCCCGCAAGGACCAGCGCCGTGCGATGGATATTGTCGAATATGCCATCAATCTCGAACATATCGGCGATATCATCGAAAAAGGCATCCGTCCGGAGATTGCCAAGAAGATCGATCTCGGCCTCCGCTTTTCCGATGATGGGAAAAGTGAACTTGAGCGTCTTTTTGCCGTCACGCTCGATAATATCCGCATGGCACAGTCCGTTTTCGCCACTCGCAACGCCGATCTTGCCCGTCGGTTGGTGGAAGTGAAGGAAGATGTGCGGCGGCTGGAAAAACAATCGTCAGAAAGCCATCTCCAGCGCCTGCGCGACGGCCGGGTTGACAGCATTCAGACCAGTTCGGTGCATCTGGACATGTTGCGCGATCTCAAGCGCATCAACGCCCATCTTGCAGCCGTCGCCCACCCGATCCTCGATGAGAGCGGGCTGCTGATCGAAAGCCGGATCCGGCAGGCGGGTTAGCGTGCGGTAATGCGCTCCACCATGGAAACGGGCACGACCTGGAGCCGCGTTTCCGGCTCGTCGCTGTCAAGAGCGGTCAGGACCTTCTCCGTCAACGCGTCGAAGGACTGGGCAACGGTCGTCAGCTGGTAGCTTTTCCAGCCCGCCTGCGGAATGTCGTCGAAGCCGACGATCGAGATGTCTTCCGGCACCCGGCGGCCCATTTCAAGACGCGCGGCGTCCATGAAGCCGAGCGCGAGCAGATCGGTCACGCAGAAAGCGCCATCGATGGACTTGTCCGCCAGCAATTCGCAGCCGGCCTGATAGCCGCTGTCATAGCTGGTCGGACCACCGGACCAAGGCACGACCTCGATACCTTCAACCGTCATGCGCTGGGTGAAGGCACCGGCGCGGCGCAGCTGAGCCGGCGTCTGGCTACCGCTGGAAACGACCGCGACTTTCCTGCATTTCGCCGCCACAAGCCGCATGGCGGCAAGATCGGCGCCATGGGAATCGTCGCTCAACACCATATTCGTGTCGGTGCGATCAAGACGCTGATTTATGAGAATGAGGCGCACGCCATTGGCGATGCATTCATCGACGATCGAAGCCGGCGGTTCGCCGGAAAGGACCACGATGGCCTGCGCGCGGAATTCGAAGAGAAGCTCGATCAGCGGCGCAATGTCCTTGCGGGCATCTGCCGCATTCAGCAACAGGCATTGCAAGCCCCGGCGCAGGAGGCCGATGCTGAGGAGATCGAGCTGTTTTGAAATAAATGGGGAGCTGAGATTGGCACCGACGACCCCGATGAGATTGGAGCGGTCGTTGTTGAGACCCTGCGCCAGACGGTTGACGCGGTAGCCGAGTTCCTGTGCGGCTTTCAGCACCTTGCGCCGGACGGCCTTCGATACGCTGCCGCCGGGTGTGAAGGTACGAGAGACGGCGGAGCGTGAAACCCCGGCCTTTTTCGCCACCTCTTCGGCCGTCACGAACCCTCTTGCCATCCGACTCCCCCGGTTCCGAAATCCAATGCCTGATATCACAGGCTACGGGATGTCGGCTATTCCAATTTCGCCAGCACCCCGTCACCCTTGAGAAAAGCTCTCTGGCGTTTCAGGAAATATCCAATCCGTTCCACAGGCGTCGGGACAGGAAAAAAATTTCCTGCCCGGCGCCGTTCAAAAATTACAGTTTTGTGACAAAAACACGTTTGAAAACAGATAAATAACTTAATGATCACGTGTGCATTTTTTCATTGACAAAATGTCTTTTAAGACGGATCATGCATTCCAAGGTAGAGTGAGATATGGAATTTTTATTCCATAATCGCTTTGCCGGCGATGTTTTCGGGAGGAGCTGGGATCATCGTTGTGAGTGGGTGAATCGCCCGCTTCTGAAGCACTGATGCATTGCTGAAGGTTACGCACGCGCCGCCTGTTCGACGGGTCGCGCGAAGGCAGGTTTTTGCCGGCGCGTGAGGGCAAAGCGTGGCCATATGGGGAGAGAGAATGGCTCTTTTAAGCGAATCGACGAAGGCGGAGGCGCTGGGAAGTCCCCCGACGACCGCGCCTTCGGCATGGCAGGCCTGGCGGTATCGTCTCAGGGTCGCACTCAGGGAGCCGACGACGCTGATCGGCGTTCTGACGGCTCTGCTTTTCACCTATCTGATCGTCGTTCCGATCATTTCGATCATTCTCGATGCCGTCCGCGTCCAGTTCGGCCACGAACGGCGCCTCGGCAAGGATGTCGGCGATCTCACGCTTTATTATCTCGACAGGGCGTTTTTTTCGCCCGTCGCATCGGATCTTTTCTGGCGTCCGCTCTTCAATACGTTGACCGTCGCATTCGGGGCGATTGCACTTTCGCTCGTCATCGGCACCGTTCTTGCCTGGCTTATCAGCAGAACGGACATGTTCGGCCGCCGCTGGTTCGCCACGGCCTTGATCGTGCCCTATATGCTGCCGGCCTGGACCTTCGCGCTCGCCTGGACGACGTTGTTTAAAAATCGCACCGTTGGCGGCCAGCCCGGCTGGTTCGAGGCGATAGGCCTCACGCCGCCGGATTGGGTGGCTTACGGGCGCTTCCCGATCACCATAATCCTTGCCCTGCATTACACGCCTTTCGTCATCCTGCTGTTCGGCTCGGCGCTTCGCCGCTTCGACTCGCAGCTTGAAGATTCCGCCCGCATTCTCGGTGCCCATCGTTATCAGGTCGCCTTGCAGGTTATCCTGCCGCTGATGCGCCCGGCGCTATTGTCCTCGATGGTGCTGATCTTTGCGAAATGCCTTGGCGAGTTCGGCGTGCCCTATGTTCTCGGGCTGCCCGTGAAGTTCGAGGTTCTCTCCACATCGCTGTTCCGCAGCATTGCGTCGCGCCAGACGGGCGTTGCCGGTGTCGTCGCGGCCTCGATAATGCTCATCGGCATCATCACGCTCATGATCGACGCCCGCCTCGTTCGCGAAGCCCGCCGTTTCGTGACCATTGGTTCGAAAGGCTCGATGAACAGGCAGAGCCGTCTCGGCAAGATGCGGCTTCCGGCGACGGGCTTCGCGGCTGCCATCTTCGTTCTCAGTGTCGGCCTGCCGCTTCTGACCCTGGCGCTCTCGACGGTCATGAAAATGCCGGCCCGCTTCACGTTCGACAACTTCACCCTCGATTACTGGATTGGCAGCAACCTCAACACCGTCGCCTTGCAGACCGGCGTGCTCCTGAGCCCCGACCTATGGGCTGCCGCAAAAAACACGATGATGATCGTCGGGCTTGCCTCGCTCACATCGGGCATTCTTGGCCTGCTCGTTGGTTATGTCGTCATCCGCACGCCGGTGCGTGCCCTGTCCGTCTACCTGCGACAGGTGACGTTCCTGCCCTATCTCGTGCCCGGCATTGCCTTTGCCGCCGCCTATCTGTCGCTCTTTGCCGTTCCGCGTGGGCCGATGCCGGCGCTCTATGGCACGGTGACGATCCTCATCCTGGCGCTGATCGCTGACCAGATGCCCTACGCTTCGCGAGCCGGCATTTCCGCCATGACGCAGCTTGGAAAGGACCCGGAAGAGGCTGCCCAGATCGCCGGTGCAGGCTGGTTCCGCCGCATGATCTCGATCGTCATCCCGATCCAGAAAGGGTCGCTGGTGACCGGGGTTCTCCTGCCCTTCATTTCGGGCATCAAGGGTCTCAGCCTCTTCGTTATCCTCGCCGTGCCGAGCACGGACGTTCTGACCACCTATTCGCTGCGGCTGGTCGACTACCACTACACGCAGGCTGCCAACGCCGTGGTGCTGATCATCGCCGCCATTGCCTATTTCGGCACGCTGTTGGCCCAGAAGCTGACCCGCACAAATCTTGCAGAAGGACTTGGAAGCTGATGCCTACCATCAACCTGCGCGGTGCGCAGAAAAACTACGGCGTGAATTCCGCGAATGCGGTTTCCGATCTCGATCTCGAAATCCGCGACGGCGAGTTCATGTGCCTGCTCGGGCCTTCCGGCTGCGGCAAGACCACCACGCTTCGCATGATAGCTGGCCTCGAAAACCTCTCGGGCGGAGAGATCCGCGTCGGCGACCGGGTGATCGACTCCGTGACCGAAGGCATTTTCGTGCCGCCGGAAAAACGTGAAATGGGCCTTGTTTTCCAGAGCTACGCGCTATGGCCGCATCTGACCATCGAGCGCAATACCGATTTCGGCCTGCGCCTGCGCAAGCTGCCGAAGGCCGAGCGTGAAGCCCGTGTCGAGCGCGTCATGCAGGCGCTCGACATCGCCAAATATCGCGACCGCTATCCGTCGCAGCTTTCCGGTGGTCAGCAGCAGCGTGTGGCGCTTGCCCGCATGCTCGCCGTCAATCCGGGCGTTCTGCTTCTCGATGAGCCGCTCTCCAATCTGGATGCCCGGCTGCGGCTTGAAATGCGCGCCGAGCTGAAGCGGCTGCACAAGGAATTCAAGACGACCATCGTCTTCGTGACGCATGACCAGTGGGAAGCCATGACACTTGCCACCACCATTGCCGTCATGAACGAAGGCACGCTGCAGCAGATGGGCACGCCGAACGATATCTACGACCGTCCGGCCAATCGTTTCGTCGCCGAATTCGTCGGCAGCCCGCCGATCAACATACTGACTTTCGGCCAGCCCGGGGTGTCGGACATAGCGGACAGGGCGGAAGCCTATTTCGCAACCCGTTATCCGCAACTGCGCGGCATTGCCTCGATCGGCATGCGGCCGGAAGCCATGGGTTATGTGATGAAGTCCGAGGATGTGCCGCAAGGCAGCTTCGCCGGCGAGATGACGGTGACCGGCGTGCTGCCGACCGGCGGCAGCTGGATTCTCGAACTCAGAAGCGAGAACCACACGCTGTTCCTGACCACCCACTCCCTGCCGCGTATCGACAGCGGCGACCGCGTGTCCTTTCACGTGCCGCCTGAAGCCCTTCACGCCTTCGATGCCAGGGGGCAGAGGATCACCGAGGCGGACGCCGTTCTGCGCCACAGCACCTACAACTGAAAACGCCGCCGAGACGGCTGAAGGAGAAGCAGGATGAAGCGGACAACAGCGGGCCTGAGCCGGCTCTTATGCGCAACGGCGATTGCCGCAACGCTTGGCGGCGTGGCGAAAGCGGGAGAGCCTTTCGACCTCAATGCCCTGATCGAGGTGGCGAAAAAGGAAAAACCGATCACCGTCTATGACAGCACGGGAAAGATCGTTGAAATGGCGAAGAACTTCGCCGCGAAATACGGTGTCGGCGCTGAGGGCGCGAAGGTGAAGGCCTCCGCCCAGCTGGAGATGATCATCCGCGAGGCGCGCGCCAACAATATTCAGGGTGACGTCTCGATCATCAGCGATGCGCCGGCCGCGATGGCGCAGCTTATTCCGCTCGGTTTTGTCGAAAGCTGGCTGCCGCCGGATATGGCCGGCAATATTCCGCCGGAGTATCAGGACCCGCTGACCGTCGTCACCAGCGCCAATGTCTGGGCTTATAATAGCGAACTCTTCGACAAATGCCCCGTTTCCAATATCTGGGAACTGACCGACCCGAAGTGGAAGGGGAAGGTGGCGATGCAGGATCCGCTCGGCAAGGCATCCTATGTCGACTGGTTCAACCAGATGGCCAGCCACGGCGATGGTGAAGTGAAAGCGGCCTATAAGGCGCTTTACGGCAAGGACCTCGAAACCGGGGAAAAGAGCGCGACGGCAGCCTGGGTGAAGGCGCTTGCCGCCAATGCTCCGCTTCTGACCGACGCCGATGCGGCTGCTGCCGAAGCCGTTGGTGCTCCCGGTCAGAAAGAACCCTTCATGGGCCTCATCAGCTCGGCCAAGTTCCGTGACAATGCCGAGAAGGGCACGAAACTCGGCCTCTGCAAGGAGCTGAAACCCTGGTTCGGCTGGCTCTATCCGGGCGTCGGGCTGATCACCAAGGGCACGAACAGCCCGAATGCGGCGAAGCTTTTCATTCACTACATCATGACTGCCGAAGGCATCGCGCCGCAGGCGATCGACGGCAAAATGTCGACCAACAGGGAGGTAAGTCTGCCCGCTGACGAGCCATCGGGTATTGGCGCCGTCCTCGATAACATTCTGCCCTACAGCATGGCGACCAGTCTTGAAGACTGGGATGCGCGTGAAACCTGGCAGGACTTCTGGCGTGTGAACTACAAAAAATAATGGGGGATCAACTCGTGACGATCATGGCTAGCAATAATAATGGCAACGAGCGCAGGCGGCGGGGGACCGCCTCCGCACTTTGCCTCGGCGTCTCGCTGGCACTTGGCGGGGCCGCGCATGCGCAGGAAGCCTTCAATCTCGATGAGCTCATCGCTGCCGCGAAGAAGGAAATGCCGATTACGGTTTATGCGGTGACCGGTAAGATCGTGGATACCGCGCAGGCGTTTACGGCCAAGTATGGCGTGCAGGCCAGCGGCAAGAAGGTGAACGAGGCGACGCAGGTCGAGTTGATGATCCGCGAACATCGGGCTGGCAATGTCGTCGGCGATGTGAGCGTGGCCACGGATGTTGCCTCCGCCATGGGCGAGCTTCTGCCGGCAGGTATCGCTACCAGCTGGACGCCGCCTGATATCGAAGGCGATATTCCGCAGAAGCTGCGGGATCCGCTCGTGGTCGTCTCAGACCCGCATGTCTGGACCTACAATACCGAGAAATACGACACATGCCCGGTCACCAACATCTGGCAGCTAACGGAGCCGCGTTGGAAGGGCAAGCTTGCCATGCTCGATCTATTCGACAAACCGCTTTATGCCGACTGGTTCAACCAAATCGAAACCCACCACGATGCCGATGTCGCCAAAGCCTACGAGGAACTCTACGGCAAGAAGCTGGAAACGGGCGAAAAAAGCGCAACGGCTGCCTGGGTGAAAGCCTTTGCCGAAAATGCGCCGCTCTTGACGGATTCCAGTTCGGTGGCGGACGCTGCCGGTGCTCCGGGACAGACCGATCCTTTCTTCGTCATCACCTCGGTCGCGAAGTATCGTGACAATGAAGCCAAGGGGCTGAAGCTCGGTCTTTGCAGCGGTGTAAAGCCATTTTCCGGATTCCTCTATCCCGGTTTCGGCCTGATTGCCGGGCAAACGAAAAGCCCGAATGCCGCGAAACTCTTCCTGCATTATCTGATGACGGAAGAAGGCATCGCGCCTCAGACCGCTGACGGCAAGCTTTCCGGCAATATGAAAATCGCCCTGCCGGCGGATGAGCCTTCGAGGGTCGCCGATCATCTCGATGAGCTGATGGCTTTCGACGCTGCAACGGCGGCCGACGATCTCGACAAGCGCGAAGGCTGGCAGGATTTCTGGCGTGTGAACTACAAAAAATAAACGGAAGGCGGGGTGCAAACCCGCCTGCCTTTTCCTTGGGAGGGGAAACGATGCGAAAAATGAAATTGAGGGCTGCCTCGGCCATGGCCGCAGGTGCAATGATTATAGGCGCTTCTGCTCTGGCCGCCACGGCTGAAGAGCCATTCGATCTCGATGCCGTCCTTGCGGCGGCAAAGCAGGAGAAGCCGATCAACATCTATGACAGCACCGGCAAGATCGTTGAGATGGCGGATAAATTCAGCGCCAAATACGGGCTGAAGGCGACGGGCGTAAAGGTCTCCGCCAATAGCCAGCTGGAGATGATCATCCGCGAAAGCCAGTCGAACAATGTGCAGGGGGATGTGGTGTTGATTACCGATGCGCCCTCTGCACTTGCCCAGCTTCTGCCGGCGGGTTTTGTGGAAAATTACCTGCCGGGCGACATGACCTCGAAAATTCCGGCGCAGTTTCAAAACCCACTGGCCATTTCCACCAACGCCAACGTCTGGGCGTATAATACCGAAGCCTATGACAAATGCCCCGTGACGAATATCTGGGAACTGACCGAGCCGAAATGGAAAGGCAAGGTCGCCATGGTCGATCCGCTCAGCAAGAGCACCTATACCGACTGGTTCAACCAGCTTGAAGCCCACGGTAATGAAAAGATAGCGGCGGCCTATAAGGCTCATTTCGGCAGGGAGACGGAGGAAAAGAGTGCGGCAGCTGCGTGGATAAAGGCGCTGGCTGCGAATGGCCCGCTCGCCACCGATGGCGACGACCCTGTTGCGGAAGCGGTCGGCGCGCCCGGCCAGAACCAGCCCTTCTTCGGCCTGCTAAGTTCAGCCAAATTTCGCGACAATGCCGACAAGGGCTACAAGCTCGGCCTCTGCACCGACCTCGATCCCTGGGTCGGCTGGACCTATATCAAGCTCGGCCTGATGGCCTCCAAGACCAAAAGCCCGAACACGGCCAAGCTCTTTATCCACTATATCCTGACGGAAGAGGGCATCGCCCCGCAGATGAAGGACGGTAAGCTGCCGACCAATACCGACATCAAGATGCCGGATGATGAGCCTTCGGGGCTGATGAAGGTTGCCGACCGGCTGATGGGATACAATTCTGCTACGGGTCTCGATGATTTCGATCGGCGCGAGGAGTGGCAGGATTTCTGGCGCGTCAACTACACGAAGTAATCCCGGCTGGCGCGGTCCTGGCCGCGCCGCCTCCTCCTTTTTGCGAATGAACGGAATGGACATGCCGATGCAGACCTCATTGAGCGAACGAAATCCTGGAGATGAGGGCGCTTTTTCCCGCTCCGTGCGGTTGATGAAGATCGCCGAAACAGCGGCGCGTGCCGTGCGCGATCCCCTGCTTGCGGCATTCCGATCGGATATGACGGTGGACTACAAGGTCGATCTCCACGATATCGTGACTATCCACGACAAGCGCGCAGAGGCCGCCATTCGCACCATCATTCTCGAACGGGAACCCAACTCGGCCATCATGGGTGAGGAGGGCGGCCAGATCGGTAGCGGTGAGGTGCAATGGTATGTCGACCCCATCGACGGCACGGCAAATTTCGCCCGCGGCCTTGCCTTCTGGTGCGTGTCCATTGCCGCTGTTATCGACGGGAAGGTTGTTGCCGGCGTGGTTTATGACCCTGTCGCGGAGCAGATGTTTTCGGCCGATGTCCAGGCGTCTTATCTGAACGGCGAAAGGCTGCGCTCGCGCAGCGTCTCGGACGAGACACGGGCGACGCTCATCACCGGCTATCCCGTCTCGCGCGATTTCCGGCTGGATGGGCGGGAAGCGGCGCTCGCCAATTTCGGTACTCTTACTGAGACCTTTTCTACATTGCGCCGGCCCGGCAGTGCTGCGCTCAGCATTGCTCACGTCGCGGCGGGCTGGACGGATGCGGCCGCTGGTTTCGGCGTCAACGCCTGGGATGTGGCAGCCGCCATCCTCATTCTCAAAAATGCCGGCGGCACCTATGAACCTCTCACTCTTGGAAAGGTGGCGGAAGGCGCCGCCGAATTCCTTTGCCCGGGTTATATAGCCACGGGTGAGGGGGCCAACTATCCGACATTGCAGCGGGTGGCACGAGCCATATCCGCAAGCCGCAGCGCCAAGACGTCGGTGCAACACGGGCCAACCGCCGCAGAAAACTGAAAAAGCAAAGATATGATGGCTGCCGTACCGGTGCCGGGGAGACATGACATGCCGCAACCGCAACAGACCATAGCCCGAGAGCAGGAGAGCGGCGAACTGCCGAAGCTCAGCCGCATCTATGAACGGCATCCGCTTTATGGTGTCGATCTCTTCATTTCGGGTAAAGAGGGTGCGAGCGACCTCAATCTTCTGCGTCAGAACGGCATTACGACCGTCGTCAATTGCGCCGTCAATCTGGACTTCAATTTCGTGGAACAGTCCGATGTGGTTTCAGATCATGAAGGCAGCGTCTATGGGCCGGGCGAAATCCGATATTACAAGATCGGTCTGATCGACGGGGCCGGAAATCCTGATACCCAGATGGTGGCAGCCCATTATATTCTGCGGGCGGCGCTGGAGCAGATTCTGCCGGAAAAACCATCTTACCCCCGCCGGGAGCGCGGCAATGTGCTCATCAATTGCCGGGGCGGTCGTTCCCGCTCTGTCGCCGTCGTCGCGCTCTTCCTCCATCTTACACTGCCAGCGGAGTTTCCGGCCCTGGGCGACGCGATAAGCTTCGTTCGTCTGAAACGAGAACTGCCGGAAAATGAGTGGTATAAGGCTCCGAAACCCGTCCTGGCCGAAGCCGCCCGCCGGGCTGCCGGCTGGATCGCGATGATCGACGCGGCCCACTGAAGAAGGCGCTCATTCGGGCCGCGCTTCCCATTCCGCACAGGCATCTCGTTTTTTGTCGATCTGCAAAAAAGAAGGGTCGCTGGGCGACCCTTTAGTCGGGGATGGGAAAGAAGTATCAGGCAAGTCCGCCGATATGGAACGTCTTTATTTCCAGATATTCTTCGATGCCGACCTGCGCGCCTTCGCGGCCAAGGCCGGATTGCTTGACGCCGCCAAAAGGGGCGACCTCAGTGGAAATCGCGCCGGTGTTGAGGCCCACCATTCCGAATTCCAGCGCTTCACCCACGCGCCAGGCGCGTCTGAGGCTTTCAGTGTAGAAGTAGGCCGCAAGCCCAAACGGGGTGCCGTTGGCGATGGCGATCGCCTCTTCTTCCGTCTCAAAACGGAAGAGGGGAGCGACCGGGCCGAAGGTCTCTTCGCTTGCCAGACGCATGCCGGTCGTTGCGCCGGTCAGCACAATGGGGGCGGTGTATTGCGGACCTTCCGGTAGAGGGCGGGGTCTGGTGATGATCTTCGCACCTTTGGCCACGGCATCTTCCACATGGGCGCGGATCTTCGCTATGGCCGGCTCATTGATCATTGGGCCGATGGACACACCGGCCTCCGTGCCGGGACCGACCCGCATGGCATCAACGCGATCCGCCAGTTTTTTTGCAAAGGCGTCATAAACGCCTGCCTGAACGAGAATGCGGTTGGCGCAGACGCAGGTCTGCCCACCATTGCGGAACTTCGAAACGAGCGCGCCTTCCACGGCCAGATCGAGATCGGCATCGTCGAAAACGATAAAGGGCGCGTTGCCGCCCAGTTCCAGCGAGAGCCGCTTTACACTGTCGGCAGCGCCTCGCATCAGGAGTGAGCCAACGCGGGTTGAGCCCGTGAAGGAAATTTTCCGCACCGTCTCATTCGCCATGATTTCGTTGCCGATATCGGTCGGCATGCCGGTCACGATGTTGATGACACCAGCGGGAATACCGGCCCGTTCGGCGAGAACACCGAGCGCCAGTGCCGAATAGGGCGTGAATTCAGAAGGCTTGATGACGACGGTGCAGCCGGCGGCAAGTGCGGGTGCAACCTTGCGCGTGATCATCGCGTTCGGAAAGTTCCACGGGGTGACGATGCCGCAGACGCCGACCGGTTCTTTCAGCACCACAATGCGCCGGTCCGGTGTCGGTGAAGGGATGGTGCTGCCGCCAATACGGCGAGCTTCTTCCGCGAACCATTTGACGAAGGATGCGCCATAGCGGATTTCTCCCTTCGCCTCCTCAAGCGGCTTGCCCTGTTCCGTGGTCAGGATCAGCGCAAGATCGTCCATATGCTCGATCATCAGGGCGAACCATTTTTCGAGAAGGGCCGCCCGCTCGGCATGGGTCTTTTTTCTCCAGGGGCCGAAGGCCGCATCGGCGGCCTCCACCGCCGCCCGGGTTTCCCCTCCGCCCATATCCGGCACGCTGCCGATGACTGCCTGCGTTGCCGGGTCGATCACGTCGACCGCCTTGCCCGATGCCGCTGCCTTCCATGCGCCGCCGATCAGGCCGGCCTGGCGAAAGAAATCCCTATCCTTCAAACCTTGCATCATCTGTCTCCGAAATCAGTCGAGCGCTGCGAGAACTGCAGCCGTTATGGCGTCCGTCTCATCCCTGCCCGGCACGGTGCCGATACCCCGGCCGGTCGTCGTTTCCAGTGCGGCCATAATCCGAGCCGCGGCATTCTTTTCCTCGAGATGCTCGAGCATCATCGCCCCCGACCAGATGGCGGCGATTGGGTTCGCGATGCCGAGATGGGCGATGTCAGGCGCTGAACCGTGCACCGGCTCGAACATGGAGGGCGCGCTGCGGTCGGGATTGATATTGGCGGAGGCGGCAAATCCGAGACCGCCCTGAATGGCCGCGCCCAGATCGGTCAGAATATCGCCGAAGAGATTGGAGGCGACGACGACATCGAGGCTTTCCGGCGCCATCACCATGCGCGCCGCCATGGCGTCGATGTGGTAGCTGGAAACCTCGACACCGGGATATTCGGCGGCGAGCCTGTGCGTTACCTCATCCCAGAACACCATCGAATATTTCTGGGCATTCGACTTGGTGATGGAGGCCAGCTTGCCGCGACGTTTCTGCGCCTGTTCGAAGCCGAAACGCAGGATGCGCTCCACGCCCGTCCGGGTGAAGATCGAGGTTTCCACGGCCACCTCATCATCCGTGCCCTGATGCACCCGGCCACCGGCGCCGGAATATTCGCCCTCGGTATTTTCGCGAATGCAGAGGATATCGAATCCATCGGCTTTCAACGGACCTTCGACACCGGGAAGCAATCGGTGCGGTCGGATATTGGCATATTGCACGAAGGCCTTGCGGATCGGCAGCAGCAGGCCGTGCAGAGATACCGAATCCGGAACTTCGGCCGGCCAGCCTACGGCCCCGAGGAGTATGGCGTCGAAACCGCGCAGGGTCTCAATACCGTCCTTGGGCATCATCGCGCCGGTTTCCTGATAGAAGGCGCATGACCAGGGGAACTCCGTTCCTTCAAGCGCAAAACCGGAGGTTCTGGCGGCGGCATTGAGTACCTGCCATGCGGCATGAGTGACGCTCTTGCCGATGCCGTCGCCGGGAATGAGTGCGATGCGATGCGTTTTCAAGAAATTTCCCCTGTCACAGTCCAATCAGGACGCTCTTGCTCTTGCGGTTGGCGAGATAGGCTTCCCGTCCGAGATCCTTGCCAATGCCGGAACGTTTGTAGCCGCCGGTAGGCAGAATGTGGTCGCGCGAGCGGCCGTAACGGTTGACCCAGATCGTACCCGCCTGGATGGCGCGGGACAGGCGCATGACGCGTGAGACGTCACGGCTGAAAAGACCCGCCGCCAGACCGTAGGTCGGATGATCGGAAAGCGAAAGAGCCTCCTCTTCCGTGCGGAAGGTCTGCAGCGTCAGCACCGGCCCGAAGATTTCCTCGGTCACGGCGGGGGAGGTCTGGTCGACGTTTGCGATCAGTGTCGGCTGGTAGAAATAGCCGGGGCCGTCCATGATCGCGCCGCCGGTGAGGCATTGGCCGCCATGGGAGACCGCCGCCTGCACGATACCGTCGATGCGCTTGCGCTGCACCTCGGAGATAATAGGCGAATATTGCGTTGTCTCGTCCCAGGTGGGCCCGGGCTTCACCGCCTTCATGCGGGCGATGATTGCGGCGGAGAGGGCATCTGCCGCACTGTCCTCCACGAGGATGCGCGAGCCGGCCACACAGGCCTGCCCGGCATTGGAGAGAATATTGCCGGCGATGGCCGTCGCCGCTTTTTCGATATCCGCATCGGCGAAGACAATCTGTGGGCTCTTGCCACCAAGTTCCAGCGTCATGGGCTTGATCCCTGTACGGGCGATATTGGCCATGATGGCGGCTCCCGCGGCGGTGGAGCCGGTGAAGCTCACCTTGGAAATCTCGGGATGGCCGGTGATGGCGTTGCCCGTGACGGGACCGTCGCCCAGTACGATGTTGATGAGGCCGGCCGGTAACCCGGCCTTGATCGCCAGCTGCGCCATGAAAATACTGGAAAAGGGCGTCATCTCCGAAGGTTTCAGCACCACGGCATTGCCTGCCGCAAGCGCCGGGCCGAGCTTCCAGCCAGCCATGGACACCGGAAAATTCCACGGTGTAATCGCACCCACCACGCCATAGGGCTCCGTCATGATCATGCCGAGGCTCGTGTCGTCGGTCGGCACCAGATCGCCGCCTTCCTTGTCGGCGAATTCGGCGAAGAAGCGGATTTGCTCGGCGGTCACGGCGATATCGCCGGCGATCAGTTGGCCCACCGGCCGGGTCGAGGACAGCGCCTCGATCTTTGCCAGCGTCTCGGCTTCCTGCTCTATCAGGTCAGCCCAGCGTTGCAGGACCCGGGTGCGCTCGCGCGGGCGCACCCCGCCCCAGTTGCTGTTTTTCAGTGCGGCCTTGGCAGTTTGCACCGCTTCATCCACCAGGGCTGCATCCGCCTTGGGGCACCCGGCATATGGGGCCCCGTCCGATGGGCGGTGCATGTCGATACCGTTTTCAGCGGTGACGAGCCGGTTGCCGATGAAGTGGCCGATTGGCAGGGACAGGCTGTCTGGATCGAAGCTGAGCGTCATGGGAAATCCCCTTTGAATATGCCCTCAAAGCTAATTCCTGTCGGCAAGCGAAATCGACCGACTGCAGCCGTGGCAGTGAACGAAAATCTCGTTTTAACGTTGCCAGACAGCGCAATCTTTGGTGCGTGCTGTCTGCGGCCTCTCGCCGGTTCCCGTCATCGCCGGCAACCTGGAAAACCGGCGAGATACGCCTCATCCGTTCACTGTGACGTAGATTTTGCGCACCGTCTCAATGGTCCTCCAGACGCCGACGAAACCGGGTTTCATTACGAAACTGTCGCCCGCCGTATAACGCTGCGGTTCGCCGCCATCAGGGGTGATTTCGATGACGCCGGCCAGAATATGGCAGAACTCGAAGGTCTCACCTTTGATGGAACGGCTTTCCCCCGGTGTCGCTTCCCAAATGCCTGTCTTCACGGTTCCGTCGCGAGCTTCGTCAAGCGCCCAGGTCTTGAACGACGGGTCGCCTGCAATGAGGCGTTCTGGCAGCGCCTTGGAGGCCTTGGGCTCGAAATCGGGGTTGGTATCGATGGGCTTGAGAAGCGGCATGGATTTTCCTTTCTGAAACAGGCGTGATGATCAATATCCGCGGCGGCGGTCGACAAGGCCGAGCGGTTGAAGACCGGACTCGTGGCGTTTGATGTTTTCGACAACGGTGCGTGCCGCGGAATGGGGCTGAGTGACGCTGGCGATATGCGGCGTCAGGAGAATTTTGGGGTGGGTCCAGAAAGGATGGTCTTCGGGCAACGGTTCGGGATCCGTAACGTCGACCACTGCACCCGAGAGCCGGCCTTTATCGAGCGCATCGAGGAGTGCGCCGTGATCGAGCTGTCTGCCACGTCCGGCGTGAACAAGTCCCGCGCCATCGGGTAAAAGGCTCAGGCGCTGGGCGTTGAGAAGTCCGGTGGTCTCGTCCGTCAGCGGCAGCAGGCAGATGAGGATGTCGCTGGTGGAGAGCATGGCTTTCAGCCCGTCATCGCCATGGTGACAGGTGACGCCATCGATCTCGCGCGGCGACCGGCTCCAGCCGGCGAGCGGAAAGCCGAAAGTTCTTAACCGCTCTAGCGCTGCGACGCCCAGCATGCCGAGGCCAAGAACGCCAATCCGGCATTCTTCTGCCTGCCGTTGCGGCAGCGCCTTCCACAACTGCTGCCGCTGCTGTTTCAGATAGGCGGGGAGATTGCGGTGAAGGGCGAGCACGCCGAGGCAGATATATTCCTGCATCATGCGGATGATCCCCTCATCCACCATGCGTACGACTTTCACCGTCTGCGGGACCGTATCGATGTGAAACTGGTCCACACCGGCCCCGATCGAAAAGAGGATTTCGAGGTTACGATAACGCGCTATATCTTCCGGCACCGTCCAGGTGATGAGGTAACGGACTGCATCGGGATCGACCTTGGAGGCATCCATTGCGAAGGGCAGATCCGGCAATTCGTCAGCCAGGGCCTGCCGGAAGATTTCGCCGCGTCTGGCGTCGGAGTTAAAGAGAAATGTCATCTGATCCGTGGTCTCGAGGGTTCAAGCCGTGCAGCGCCGGCCGAGCATTTCCAGCATCGACTGGCAGGCGGAAAGTTCGCCCGCTGTTATAAATTCGTCCGGTTTATGGGCGCGGCCGATATCGCCGGGGCCGCAGATGATGGCGTCGATGCCCGCAGCCTGAAAGAGCCCGGCCTCCGTGCCATAGCTGACGGCCGCGAGACCGGGAGTGCCGGTCAGTTCCTCCAAAAGCGAGGCAAGCGGGGCCTCGGCGGGAAGCGACAGCGCCGGGTAGGCGCTCATCGGCAGCCATTCGATATCGGCACCTGTCGCGGTGAGCGCCTCCACGCTACGTCGTACCGGCTCCAGCAGGTCGATTGGCGAGACACCTGAAATAGCCCTTGCCTCCAGTTCTATGGCGCAATGATCGGGAATGATGTTGATCGCCTGTCCGCCGTTGACGGTACCGATCTGTAGGGACGAGTAGGGCGGCTCGAAGGTCTTCTCTAAAGGACCCCGGGTCAACGCGTCTGCCGCCTCCACCGCCGTCGCGATGATGCCTGCCATCAGATGAATGGCGTTCACTCCCTGATCGGGCCGTGAAGAATGGCCTGACCTGCCACGGATGCTGACCCGCGCCGCGGCTTTTCCCTTGTGGGCACGCACGGAACGCAAATTGCTGGGCTCGCCGATAATGGCGCCCGCCGGTGGCGCGCACAGTTCCGGCAGGCGCGCGATGAGATGGGGAACACCGCGGCAACCTGCCTCCTCGTCGTAGGAAAAGGCGATATGCACGGGGCGCTGAAGCGTCATGCGCGAATAGGCAGGGGCTGCGGCGAGGACGGTTGCCAGAAAACCTTTCATGTCGGTCGTCCCGCGTCCGTAAAGCCTGTCGTTTTCCGTTCTCAGCCGGAATGGATCGGAGGACCATTCCGGTTCTCCGGCGGGTACCACATCCATGTGGCCGGACAGAATGTAACCGGCCCGATCGGCCGGTCCGAAGGTGGCGAAGAGATTGGCACGGTCTCCCTCCGGCCCCGGAATCACGGATACTCTTGCGCCATGGCTTTCCAAATATTCGGCAATCCATCCGGCAATGTCGCCATTGGCCGTTCCCACCACGGACGGAAAGGTGACGAGACGCTCAAGGATTTCGATTGCGTTCATGGTCGTCCCCGTTGGCCCGTTATGATGGCCGCATTGCTCATTGCAAAAGCTTAGAACGGCCGAAGGCGTTTATCTGCTGAAAAGCGAGGTATTTCGGTAGATTGTTGTGTCCTTCCAGTGCTTTCAGAAAATTCGTGCTGGCATGGCTCGTTATCCTCGGACGTCATGGCTTGGACGCCGGGAACGCTGGTTCCCCGCGCTGGAGGGAGTGAGAGCCGTTTGCGATGGAGCTGCTCAAAGTCGATAGTTTCGAGTTGCGGACCGTGGATATTGCCGATGTGGAGGCAGATCGTCTGCACGCCCTCTCCATGGCGGTCGGATGGCGCAATCACGCCAATGAATGGTGTTTCCTGAGGCAATGCGGTGTCGGTCTCGCTGCGCTGGACGAGATCGACCGTGTTGTCGCGACAGCGATGCTCTTTCCCTATGATCAGGGTTTCGCGACGCTCGGCATGGTCATCGTATCGCCACGTCTGCAGGGGCGTGGCGTGGCGCCCTGGCTGGTGCGGCAGCTTCTGGCAAAATACCCGTCAACCGTTTTGCGGCTGAACGCCACCGACGTTTCACGTCGTCTTTTTGCAGGGCTAGGCTTTTCCGGAGATGCGGAAAAGGTGCAGCTGTTCAGGGGCAGGGCGCGCTCCCCCGTGCAGACACCGGGGCTTGGCAGAAAGCAACGGATCGAGCCCCTCTCGGAAGATCATTTGTCGGCGGTCGTGACGATTGACCGGGTGGCTTTGGGCGTATCGAGGCGGGGCGTGCTGCAACGCCTTCTGCGCGACAATACTGGCTATGGCCTTTTCGAGGTCGATCGTCTGGTGGCTTTCGCGCTGCGCCGGGCGGCCGGGCGAGGTCACATCGTCGGTCCGGTCGTCGCAGTTGAGGAGAAAGATGCGGTCGCGCTGGTGAGCCGGCATTTTGCCGATCTGGACGATCAGCTCGTCCGTCTGGATGCCGTGCAAGACCAGGGCGTATTGACCGATTTTCTGACTCAATCCGGCCTGGTCGTGATCGAAACTCTTACCACCATGTCGAAACAGGCGCCGCAGCCTGCGGGTTCGGGTCCGGCGAGGATTTTCGCACTTGCGGGTCCATCGCTGTGCTGAAGCGCAGTTTTGAACCGCCTCAATTCGACTGATTATGTGGTGGTCCTGTTTCGGGCGTCGCTCGACGCGATGCGTTCCGCTGCGCTAGAAACATGCTTTGATGATTGACGCACTGCCCCTTGACCCTTATGTGAGAAAGCGACGGTTCCTGCAGCCGAAAGGCGAAGGGATTAATAGGGAACACGGTGCGGGTGATGATTATCGCCCAATGCCGTGGCTGCCCCCGCAACTGTAAGCGGATTGCCGCTCATCCTCGTGACGCCGATGGCGTCATGCCACTGCATTCTCCGGAATGCGGGAAGGCAGATGAAAGGCGCAAATCCGTGAGTCAGGAGACCTGCCGTCAAAATATAAACCATCGTTACGGGCGGGGAAGCCCGGAAGAGGAGATTGTAATGTTATTTCATAACATTTGGTTTGCGTCCTGTTACCGTTCTCCGTACAAGACGTTCCGTGGTTGCTGCGCGTTCTGACGCCGCTGCTCTGGAACAAGCGATTTCATTTCGATTGGAGAACACATGTTTCATTCTGGACGCCTGCCGGTCCGCGCCGGCTTTCTCGCTGCTGCGCTTGCAGTTCTGCCCGCCGCCACCGCCAATGCCGCGGAAACCGTATATCCCTTGACAATCAAAAGCTGCGGTCACGACATCACCTTCAAGCAGCCGCCCGCCCGCGCCGTCTCCGTCGGCCAGAGCACGACTGAGGTTCTTTATCTGCTCGGACTGGCCGACAAGGTCGTTGGCACGGCCCTGTGGATCGGCCCGGTCCTTGCGGACTATGAGGAGGCCAATTCCAGGGTGGAGCGGCTGGCCGACAATGATCCTAGCTTCGAGGCCGTCGTTGGAAAGAGGCCGGACCTAGTCACAACGCAGTTCCAGTGGCAGATCGGCCCCGAGGGCGTTGTCGGTACGCCGGCGCAATTCGCCGAACTCGGCATTCCTGTTTACACCTCGCCGGCAGATTGCGTGGGCAAGGACAATTCCGGGGGCGGCGACGGCGTGCGCAAGACCGGCTTCACAATGGATTTGATCTATCAGGAAATCCGCGACCTTGCGCAGATTTTCAACGTCCAGGATCGCGGCGAAGAAGTGGTCAATGATCTCAAGAAACGGGAAGAGGCTGCCCGCGCAAAGATTGCTTCCGCAAACGGCAAGCTTTCCGCCGTCTTCTGGTTCTCCAGCGCGGAACTGGATATCGATCCCTATGTGGCGGGCCGCAACGGCGCGCCCGGCTACATCATGTCGGCGCTCGGCCTGAAGAATGTGATCGAGAGCGACGAAGAATGGCCAACGGTCGGTTGGGAAACCATCGCCAAGGCCAATCCCTCGGTGATTGTGGCCGGAAAGATGGACCGCCGCCGTTTCCCGGCTGACGACATCGCCGTCAAGCAGAAATTCCTCGCCACCGATCCCGTGGCCAGCATCATGCCAGCTGTCAAGGAAGGTCACGTCTTCGAGATGGATGCCCAGGCGATGAACCCGACCATCCGGACGATCGAAGGCATTGAAACGCTGGCTGAGGCAATTTCGGCTGCCGGTCTCGCCAAGTGAGCGGGTTTTCAATCCATCTCGGCAGAGGAGGGCTGGTTTTTGCCGCGCTCGCCCTGCTGCTCGGCGCGCTGATGGCCGGGGCGGCCATCGGCGAAACCGCCATTCCATTCGATGTGGTGGCGAAAACCATCGCCAACCGGGTGTTTGACGCCGGTTATCCGCTGGAGCCGCTGGATGAGGGAATTGTGTGGAGCTATCGTCTCAGCCGCGCCGTCGTGGCCGCCTGCTGCGGGGCTTCACTGGCGCTTGCCGGCGCGGTTCTGCAATCGCTGCTGCGCAACCCGCTTGCCGACCCCTATATCCTCGGTATTTCCGCGGGCGCCTCCACCGGAGCGGTGGGCGTGGCCCTTCTCGGCTTTGGGGCGGGCTTTCTGACAATGCCGGCGGGGGCACTGATCGGTGCCTTCGTCGCATTCTCGCTTGTCAGTCTTCTGGCGGTGCGTGCAGGGCACGGCAACAGTGCCATCATCCTGGCCGGGGTGGCCGGTTCGCAACTGTTCAATGCCATGACGTCCTTCATCGTCACCAAATCCGCCAATGCCGAACAGGCGCGCGGTATCATGTTCTGGCTGCTGGGGAACCTCTCGGGCGTGCGCTGGCCGGATGTGTGGCTGGCCCTGCCGGTCAGTGTTGCCGGTCTTGCGGTTTGCCTCTGGCACGCCCGGGCGCTTGATGCTTTCGCCTTCGGCGGGCAGGCGGCCGCCTCGCTCGGCATTCCGGTGCGGCGGACCTATGCAGTACTGATCTCGGTTTCGGCGATCATGACGGCGGTGATGGTCTCGCTGGTCGGGTCCATCGGCTTTGTCGGCCTCGTTATTCCCCATGCGGCACGCATCTTCGTCGGCGTCCGCCATGGACTGCTGCTGCCGGTGACAGCATTGACCGGTGCAGTATTCATGATCATCGCCGATATTTTCTCCCGCATTGTCATTCCCGGGCAGGTGCTGCCCATCGGCGTTATCACCGCGCTTGTCGGCGCGCCCGCCTTCGCCTTCATCCTCGGACAGAAGAGGGGACGTTCGTGAAGCTATCCGCTCATGACCTGAAATTTCGCGCAGGCAATATCGACATCGTACGCGGTGTCTCGCTCGATGTCGGCTCCGGAGAGTTTCTCGGCATAATCGGCCCGAATGGGTCCGGTAAAAGCACGCTGCTCTCCATGCTGGCCGGCATCCGCAAGCCGCGCTACGGTCACGTTATGCTCGGCGGCGATCCGCTCGCCTCCCTCGGACGGCGTGAACTCGCTCGCCGGCTGGCTTTTGTGGAGCAGCAGGCCGAAACCACCGAGCGCATCACGGCACGACAGGCGGTGGAATTGGGGCGCACGCCCTATCTCGGTCCACTTTCGGCGTGGTCTGTGCATGACGACACGATCGTCGAGGCCGCGCTCGATAATGTCGACATGGCCGACAAGGCGGAGCGCAGCTGGCACCACCTTTCCGGTGGTGAGCGCCAGCGACTGCATATCGCCCGCGCATTGGCGCAGGAGCCCGATATTCTGCTGCTGGACGAGCCTACCAATCACCTCGACATCGGCCACCAGATCGGCTTGCTCGATCTGGTGCGCCGGCAGGGATTGACCGTTGTGGCGGCCCTTCATGATCTCAATCACGCCGCCATGTTCTGCGACCGCGTCGCCATTATGCATCGCGGTGAGATCATCGCCATCGGCGCGCCGCGCGAAGTCCTGACGCCGGCAACGATAGCGTCCGTCTTCGGAGTGGAATGCGTTGTGATGGTTGATGGAAGCGGCTTTTCGCACATTCGTTTTCTGCCGGCCCACGGACGGGCCGATCATGCAAGAAAGGTCATGGCATGATGAAATTGCTGAGGCTTGCAAGAGTTGCCCTCCTCATGGGGTCGGGTTTATCCGCACATGCCTCGGCAGAAACCTTCGAGGTGAAAATGCTGAACAGGGGCGAGAAGGGCCCAATGGTGTTCGAGCCCGATTTTCTGGAGATCACCGCCGGTGATCGCGTGCGCTTCGTGCCGACCCACAAGAGTCACAATGCCGCGACCGTTGAGGGGATGGTTCCTGAAGGTGTGGAAGGTTTCAAAAGCCGGATCAATGATGAACTCGAGACCGGTTTCGACAAGCCGGGTTTCTACGGTATCAAATGTTCACCGCATTATGGCATGGGCATGGTCATGCTGATCAAGGTCGGCGATGCGACCCTGCCGCAGAGCTACCGGACGGTCGATATGCCGGCTCGGGCAAAACCGCGCTTCGAGGAACTTTTCGAGCGCGCGGAAAAATGAGGTGCCGGTCAGTCCGTGCAACAGGGCAGGGAATGATCCGCCCCCCAGTCACCGTTGCGCATTTGTCATCAGAAGACCGTCTTCTACGGTCAGGGACTTGACGTTCTAGATCTTTCGATCTGGCCTGAGGACACAGACGGAGCCTCAGGTTTTGCCTGTGATGTCCGGCTTCACCGCGCAGACTGCATAACGATGCTGCAGCCCCCGGAGTATACCTTTCAGCAGGCTGAAATTTTTCGCCTGGGCGCGGTGAATGGCCTGGAGTTCCTGATCGATTGCAACAGGTTGGAAACCCGTCTGTCGCAGAAGCGCTGCAACTTCGCCGGCTCTCGCACCGTTTGAAAAATAGACACGCGACAGGATGCTGGTGAAGGTGTTTTCCGGATCAGCTGGCTTGTGCGGCTGATCCTGTTTGACCAATCCCAAGCCTTCGAGACCTGCCGCAAGTTTCTTTACCAGTTTTTCGCGCCAGCTGGTATTCACGAAATCGCCATCCACGATCAGCAGGCGTCCACCCGGTTTCAGCACTCGGAACCACTCCGCGAAACTTGCCCGCGGATCGACCAGCGTCCAGACCAGATGGCGGGTGATGATGACATCGGCGCTCTCATCCGGCTCCATCGTGTTTTCGGCATCGCCGACGAAGAAACGGATGCTACGCCCACGGCTTTTTGCTTTTTCACGGGCAAGCGCCAGCATTGTTTCGGACCAGTCCATGCCGGTAACCTGAAATCCCAGATCGTCCATGAGATGAGAGATGACGCCGGTGCCGCTGGCAAGATCGAGCGCGCTGCGCCCCTCACCCGGACCAAGATGTTTCAAGATCAGCGCGTGCCACGCCTCTCGCTCCTCTTCGGAGAAAATTTCATGGCCGGGGGACAGGTCGAAAGTCGCGGCGCGGCCGGACCAGTAGGCTTTGATTTCGTCTCTCAGGCTGTCGTTTTTGCCATATTCTATGGTGTCGATCATTGGTCTTCAGCTCATGTACCGGTCAGTTAAGAATGGCTCTAAAACATAAATGTTGACTAGTACAGTCAGAAAATAATACAGCCGCGCCAGTCAACACTGGAGAGCAATATCCGATGCGCATCTCAGCCAAATCTGCGGCATTTGCCCTTGGCCTTCTCGTATCTGCGGCATGGCCGGCATTGGCCGAAAAGGTCACCGTCAAGGATGTGACCGGCCGGGATGTCGAAGTCAACGTTCCCGTTTCGCACGTCATTCTCGGCGAAGGCCGGCAAATTTACTTCCTGGCGGCGCTCGACAAGGAAAACCCTTTCCAGCACGTGGTCGGCTGGCGTGACGATCTGTCGAAGGCCGATCCGGAAACCTACGACGCCTATCTCGCCAAATACCCCGATATCGCCAAGCTGCCGACTTTCGGCGGCATGAAGGATGGCACCTTCGATGTCGAGCAGGCCGTTGCCCTGAAGCCCGACGTTATTCTGATGAACATCGACGCGAAGACGGCGACCGAAGAGGCAGGTTACATCGAAAAGCTCGCAAAGGTCGGCATTCCGCTGGTCTATGTCGACTTCCGCGAAAAGCCGATGGAAAACACCGAGCCGAGCATGCGTCTGATGGGCAAGCTGATCGGCAAGGAAAAAATCGCGGAAGACTTCATCACGTTCCGGGCGGAATCCATCGCGAAGGTAACGGACACGCTTGAAAAGGCAAATCCAAAGAAACCTGTAGTGTTCATGGAGCGTGCCGGCGGTTACTCCGACGATTGCTGCATGTCTTTCGGCAACGAGAATTTTGGCAAGATGGTGGAGCTGGCGGGCGGCATCAACTTGGCCAAGGATATTATTCCGGGCACCTTCGGCACCGTCAATCCTGAGCAGATCATCGCTTCCAACCCGGAGCAGATCATCATCACCGGCGGCAACTGGAACGGTTATGTTCCCGGCGGCAACTGGGTCGGCGTCGGTTACGGCGGGATGTGAAGGAGGCCCGTCGCAAGCTGGAAAACCTGACCAAACGCCCGGCTTTCACAGGCGTCCAGGCCGTGAAGGATGGCAATGTCCACGCCATCTGGCACCAGTTCTATAACAATCCCTATCAGTTCGTGGCCATTCAGGAAATCGCCAAGTGGCTGCACCCTGATCTCTTCAAGGATCTCGATCCCGAAGCCACGTTCAAGGAACTTCACGCCCGCTTCCTGCCGCTTGACTACAAGCCCGGCTACTTCGTTTCGCTCAAGGATGCGAAATAAGACAGGGACGGTGAAGGAGGAGCGCCGGTCCACTCGATGGATGAAGCCGCAGCCACGCGGCTTCATCGTTTTGTTTTGAACTTGATGAGGACCTTCTCATGCGGCTCAACGCCCTCAGGCATCTTGCGATGCTGGCCTTCTCCCTTCTCGCCGTCGCGGCTCATGCGGGGGAGATCATCGATGTCACCGGACGCAAGATCGAGCTGGACCTGCCGGCCAAGCGTGTCATCGTTGGCGAGGCGCGCCAGGTTCACGTCATCGCGGCGCTGAAGGGCGACCAGACTTTCGATACTATTGTTGGCTGGCGTGACGACCTGCTCAAGAAGGACCCGGACAGCTACGCCGCCTACGTCGAGCGTTTCCCCGAGATCGAGAAACTGCCGCGCTTCGGTTACGTGCCACAGGGGGATTTCAGCCTCGAGTCGGCCATCACGCTTTCGCCTGATGTCATCACACTCAATCTCGAAGCGGAGAAATCAGCCAAGGAAAGCGGTTTCGAAGAAAAAGCCGAAGCTGCCGGTATCAAGGTCGTCTATCTCGATTTTCGCATCGATCCCGAAAAGAACAGTGAGGCCTCAGTCGAAATCCTCGGCAAACTCTTCGGCGCCGAAGAGCGTGCGGAGGAGTTCATCGCCTATCGCCGTGCCGAAATCGCCCGTGTGACCGACCGGCTCGCCAGCGTCAAGGACTTGAAGCGCCCTAACGTCTTCATTGAGCGTTCGCCCGGCATTTCTGGTGAAAACAACTGCTGCCGCACTTTTGGCCCGGCCAATTTCGGTGCCATGGTCGATCTCGCCGGTGGTCGCAATATTGCGGATGGCATCATCAAGACGACCTTTGGCGACCTCAATCCCGAACAACTCGTCGTTGCCGATCCCGAGCACGTGATTGTCACAGGTTCGAACTGGGCGGCTGAATCCGACATCAATCAGTTCGTTCCCGTAGGACGCGGTGCGGATATGGCTCTTTCCCGTGAGCGGCTGGCCAACCTGATGAAGCGCACGCCGTTTCCGGAACTGACGGCCGTCAAGCAAGGCAACGTGCACGCCGTCTGGCACCAGTTCTATGGTGCGCCTTACGAGTTTTTCCCGATCCAGCAATTCGCCAAGTGGTTTCACCCGAACCTCTTCGCCGATCTCGATCCGGAAAAGAATTTCGAGGAGTTTCACCGGAAATTCCTTCCCGTCACCTACAAGCCCGGCTATTTCGCCTCGCTCGAAAAAGGTTTGAACCAATGAGTTCGCTGAATGAAAGCGCCGTTGGCGTCAGCGGGCGCGATCAATATCGCGCCCTTGCCGCGCGCAGGATCGTCATCCTCTTCGGGCTTTTCATCGCCCTGTGTTTCAGCATGGCCGCAGACATGGCGCTCGGTCCGGCTCGCTACACCTTCTCCGAAGTGCTTGCGACCATCGCCGATCCGGCTGCGGTGGGAAACCAGCTGCGTGTGGTCATCTGGGACATCCGCATGCCGATCGCGCTGATGGCGGTCACCGTGGGCGCGTCGCTTTCGGTGGCGGGCGCTCAGATGCAGACCATCCTGTCGAACCCGCTCGCCAGTCCGTTCACGCTCGGCATCTCGGCCGCCGCAAGCTTCGGTGCGGCGCTGGCGCTCGTCGGCGGGGTGGCGATCTTTCCGGGCGCCGTGCACTACATGGTGCCGATCAATGCCTTCATCATGGCAATGGTTGCGGCCCTTTTCATCCATTTCGCGTCGACCCTTCGCGGTGTGACGGTTGAAACGATCGTGCTGCTTGGCATCGCACTGGTCTTTACCTTCAATGCGGCGCTGTCGCTGCTTGAATACCTCGCTTCCGAACAGGCGCTTGCCGCCGTCGTCTTCTGGACCATGGGCAGCCTGACGAAGGCGACCTGGGACAAGGTCTATGTCACCGCCGCCATTCTTCTCGTTACCGTGCCGATGTTCATGCGCAATGCCTGGGCGCTGACGGCGCTCAGGCTTGGCGATGACAAGGCGGCCAGCATGGGCATCAATGTGCGCCGTCTGCGGCTGCAGACGATGCTGACGGTCAGCCTGCTGGCCGCCATTCCGGTTTCTTTCGTCGGCACAATCGGTTTTGTCGGGCTGGTGGGGCCGCACATCGCCCGCATGCTGGTGGGTGAAGATCAGCGCTTCTTCCTGCCGGGTTCGGTGATCTGCGGAGCATTGCTGTTGTCTGCAACCTCGGTCATCAGCAAGATACTCATCCCGGGCGCTGTTCTGCCGATCGGCGTCATCACGGCGCTGGTGGGCGTACCTTTCTTTTTCGCGCTTATTTTCGGTAACAGGAGACGCGCATGGTAGCCCTCGCATTGAAGGATGTTGGCGCCGCCTATGGGCGCACCACGGTTCTCTCCAAGGTGGGCATCGATACGCTCGAAAGCGGTAGCGTGACGGCGGTGATCGGCCCGAATGCCGCCGGCAAGTCGACGCTTTTCAAGCGCATCGCCAGCCTGATCTCCGGTCCCGGGCTGGTGGAACTTTCCGATACCGCCCGTGGAGACCGCGCCATCTGCTACATGCCGCAGGACACCGGCGCAAACGCGGTGCTGACGGTCTATGAATCTGTTCTGCTTTCCGCCAAGCAGGGCGGCGGCTGGCGCGTTCAGGATCATGAGCTGTTCGAGATCGACGCCATTCTAAAGGCGCTGAAAATCCATGACCTTGCCTTCCGCGGGCTTGGCGAATTGTCAGGCGGCCAGCGCCAGCTGGTCTCGCTGGCACAGGCGCTTGCCCGCAAGCCGGAGGTGCTGCTGATGGATGAGCCGACTTCCGCACTCGATCTCCACCGGCAGATCGAGGTTCTGGGCTTCGTCACCGAACTCGCGCAGAAGACAGGCATGATCGTGCTGATTGCGCTGCATGATCTCAACCACGCGCTGCGCTATTGCGAGAAGACGATGGTGATTGCACAGGGCGAAATGGTGGTGAGCGGCAGCACGGAAGCGGTGATAACATCCGACATGCTGCGCGAAATCTATCGCATCGATGCACGTATCGAACCCTGCTCGAAGGGCAGGCCGATGGTCATCGTCGACGGGGCAATCTGACGATGGAAGAACCCGGCTGCAAAAATTGCCGGGTTCCCTGGTAACTCGGGCCATGGGCCCGCGTCGGCGCACTAATTCTCGATGATGAGGATGGTACGGACAACCTCGATGTATCCGCCTGGGGCGCAACATCGGTGGACGATTTGTTGTGGTATGATGATAATGGAAATGCCGTTATCCTCTCGGCCAGACACGTCCGTCTCCGTCACGCTGAACGGGGTCGATGTCAATGTACTCGACGCATCGGACTTCATTTTCGCCAGCGCATCGGCGCTTGCCGCGTAAAGGAAAAACCGGCTGTGGGCTCTCAAAACCAGCAGCAGACACCGCCGCAGTCCCTCACTGCGGCGGTCGTTTCGCCCCTCAAGACTACGTTTTTCGGCCTCACGCTCGTCAGCGGTGTCGTCAACATATTGGCGCTGACGTCGCCGCTTTTCATGTTGCAGATCTATGACCGGGTACTGGCAAGCGGCAGTCTGCCGACCCTGGTCGGGCTCGCGCTTCTTGCTCTCGGGCTTTATGGTTTCCAGTGCCTGCTCGATATCATCCGTGCCCGTGTCCTGATCCGTATCGGCGAAGACTTCGACCTGCGCTACTGCCGCAGAGTGCATGACGCCGTGGTGCGCCTGCCGCTCGTCAACCGCATGCCGGGTGACGGCCTTCAGCCGCTGCGTGATCTCGACAATGTACGCGGCTTTTTATCCGGCACGGGTCCGACTGCCTTTTTCGACCTGCCGTGGATGCCGCTTTATCTCGGCATATGTTTCCTGTTCCATTTCTGGATCGGTGTAACGGCGCTCGCGGGCGCTGTGCTGCTGGTCTCGCTCACAATTTTCACCAATATCTTTTCTCAAAAACCAATCCGCGACACCATGGTGGAAAACATGGTCCGCAACCGGCAGCTGGAGGCCTCCCGCCGCAACGCAGAGGTGGTGCAGGCCATGGGACTTGGTGGCCGGCTCGGTAAACGCTGGCAAAATTCCAACGAGGCCTATCTTGCCGCCAATCGCAAGGCGGGCGATGTGGCAGGCGGCCTCGGCAATATCGCAAAATCGCTTCGGGCCGTTCTACAATCGGCAATTCTTGCTGTCGGCGCTTGGCTCGTCATCGAGCAGGAAGCCTCCGGCGGCGTGATGATCGCCAGTTCTATCATGATGGGCCGGGCACTGGCGCCTGTCGATCTCGCCATTTCCAACTGGAGGTCCTTCGCGGCGGCCCGGCAGAGCTGGGCACGGCTGAGAGAGCTTTTTTCGCAAATGCCGGCCGATGCCGCTGCCATGGCCCTGCCGAAGCCAGAGAAGGAATTACGGGTCGAGAATGTCACCATCGTTCCGCCGGGCGGAAAAAAGCCCATCGTTGCTGGGCTCGGTTTCGTCGTGACAGCGGGAAACGCGCTCGGCATCATCGGTCCGTCAGGTTCGGGCAAATCGACGCTATCGCGCATTCTCACCGGCGCGTGGATGCCTGCCGCCGGCAAGGTGCGGCTCGATGGCGCAAGCTTCGATCAGTGGGACCGGGAAGCGCTTGGCCGCCACATCGGTTATCTGCCGCAGGGCGTGGAACTTTTTGAAGGCACCATCGGGGAGAATATCGCCCGTTTCGCGGACAACCCAGATCCCGAAGCCATCATCGCTGCAGCTAGGGCTGCCGGCGCGCACGAGCTGATCCTGCGTTTCGAAAAGGGGTATGACAGCGATATAGGCGAGGCGGGTTCAGCTCTCTCGGCCGGGCAGCGCCAGCGCATCGGTCTGGCCCGCGCTCTTTATGGCAATCCCTTTATCGTGGTGCTGGATGAACCCAACGCCAATCTTGACGCGGAAGGCGAGGCGGCAGTGGTCCGGTCGATTGCCTCCGTCAAGGCGCGCGGTGGTATTGCCGTTGTCGTCGCCCATCGGCCAAGTGCCATCGGTGCGGTGGATTTCATCCTGATGATGGAAGAGGGAAGGATGAAGGCCTTTGGCCCGCGCGACGAGGTGCTTTCCAAGGTGCTGCGTGTTCCGCAGGGGCAGGGCGGCAAAGGTTTCACCGTATCCGCGCAAACGGTCTCACCGCTGCGCGTCGTGGCCAATACCCAGGCCCGGCCCGCCGGGCTGGAAGACGGCCGTGAAGAGAACAGCCGGCAGGGAGAGACGGATGTCAAAGATTGATCAGCGCAGCAGCGTTTCCCGCTCCATCCGCAAGCATCTCTTTGCGGGACTCGCCGCAAGCATTGCGCTTCTGGCCGGTGTCGGGGGCTGGGCCGCGACGACCCGTCTTGCCGGTGCAGTTGTCGCCTCTGGTCATCTGGTGGTGGATTCGTACACGAAAAAGGTCCAGCATCCGAGCGGCGGTGTCGTCGGTGAAATTCTTGTGAATGAGGGCGAGAGGGTGAAGGCTGGCGATGTGGTCATGCGTCTCGATGCGACGCAGACCCGTGCCAATCTCGCCATCGTGACCAAGCGCCTGGACGAACTGACTGCACGCATGGCCCGACTGGAAGCCGAGCGGGACGATTTGCCTGAACTCGCCTTTCCGCGGACTCTGATCGCGCGCATGGATGACCCGAATGTCGCTTCTGCCATGCGCAGTGAAGCGAAGCTGTTCGAATTCCGCAAGTCCTATCGAGAGGGCAGGAAAGCGCAGCTGTCCGAGCGCATCACCCAGTTCGAACATGAGATCGAAGGTCTGAAGGCGCAGGAAGTGGCCTATGATAACGGGCTTGCGGTGTTGCAGGCTGAAATTGCCTCGCAGAAATCGCTGCGCGAACAGGGCGTCGTCTCCGTGCAGCGGCTGAACAGCCTGCAGACTCAGGCCGCGACATTCGGCGGGGAGCGCGGCGAAAAAATCGCCTATCAGGCACAGACTGCGGGGCGCATCACCGAAACCAAGCTGCAGATCCTTCAGATCGATCAGGAATTGCGGACCGAGGTCGGGAGGGAACTGCGCGAAATACAGGCCCAGATGGGCGAATTCGTCGAGCGCAAGGTTGCCGCCGAAGATCAATTGAAACGCATTGATATCGTCGCGCCGCAATCCGGGACGGTGCATGAAATGGCTGTGCATACGGTGGGGGGCGTCGTAACGCCGGCCGATCCGATCATGCTGATCGTACCTGACGGAGATGACCTTGCGCTCGAGGTGCAGATCCTGCCGAAAGATATCGACCAGCTTCAGGTGGGGCAAAAGGCCATGCTGCGCATGACCGCCTTCAATCAGCGTGTCACGCCGGAGCTGGAAGGCCATGTCAGCCGCATTGCGGCGGATATCACGACAGATCAGCGCACCGGGCTCTCCTATTATCTGGCACGGATTTCCGTCCCGGTTACCGAGCGGAAGAAGCTGAACAATGCGCCGCTGGTGCCGGGCATGCCCGCCGAGGCCTTTATCCAGACCAGCGAAAGAACGGCGCTGTCCTACATCGCCAAACCGCTGACGGACCAGATCAGCCGCGCTTTCCGGGAGGATTAGGAATTCGAACCCGACCTGAGGGCGTTATCCACCGTCGCCAAAACGGAAGCCGGCAAACCCTCTCGTTTGCGTCGGGATAGCCCAGACGCCGCCCGAAAATGGCGCTTTCTCAAGCCGGTCTTCGGACATGTTGTGGCGGTGTGATGTCAGGAAAAGGATGCTGAAATCAGGCCCTCCGAAGCAGGGCATCGTGGGGTGAGGGACAGGAGCCGCAATCGCGTTCGTCAGCTTGCCGTCGGGCGAGAAAATGTTCAACACGCCAGCGGAAACGCCCGCGCTGTAATAGTTGCCGTTGCTATCGAGACAGCCGCCATCGGGTCTTCCTGTTTCTTCGGTCATCCGGGCCACCTGTACGCCCTCATCGAAGGTGCCGTTCAGGCGGTCGAATTTTCGCCGGCGTATCCATTTCTGGACGGAATCGCTTTGCCACATGACTGATCCGTCGGCAGAAAAAGCGAGGCCGTTCGGGCATGTCAGCCCGGTCTGCATTCGCTCGGCGCTTTTTTCGGTGATCCGCCAAAGCTCGCCATGGGGCTCCATGTCCGAAAGCGGCACATTGTGCATTGTTCCCACCCAGAAAGCGCCGTCCGGGCCGATCCGTCCGTCATTCAGCCGGCAGGGGATGCCTTCGGGTGCCAGAATGGAATGGAGGAGACGCGTTTTGCCGCTGTCCGGATCGAGGATGACGATGTCCATGCCACAAGTGACGATGAGTTCGCCGTTCTGGCAAAGGCCGAGACTTGAAACCGTCCTGGGGAACGGCCATTCTTGATAGACGCCGGGCTCAAGACCTGCGCACCGCACGGTCTTTCCGAGAATATCGCACCAGAAAAGCACCTGTCGCCGCTCGTCCCAGACAGGGGATTCCGCCAGTGTACTCATCGTGTCGCACAGAAGTTTCGTTTGCGACATGGCAAGCGCTTGTCCGGGATTTGCCGTATTCATGATGTTCGAACCGTTGAAAAAGATGCCGCAGAATTACTCGAAATAGTCCTGGTGGTTCTCGAAGACTTGCGAAAGAATGCCGAGGACACGTCTCAGATGTTTGCGCAAATTATCAGTCGCGCGGGCTTCGTCTCCTGCCCTGATTGCGTCATATACCGCCTCATGTTCGGAAAGCAGGCGTGCCATATGCGCTTCGTCGGTTATGGCGAGTGCGCGCAGTCGATCCAGCCCCGCCTTCTCGCGGATCAGCAGGGATTCCAGTCTTTCAAGCCCCGTCGCGGCGGCAAGCGCGCCGTGGAATTGGTCGTCATGAACGCGGAAAGCCTTTCTGTCTCCATTGCGCATTGCTGCCCGCTGGCCGTTCAGGGCGTGTTCGATCTCCTGTTCCGCTTCCGCTGTCAGGCCGATCTGGCACAGCCTGCACACTGCCGCCACCTCAAGTGCCTCGCGGATGAATTGCGCGCTGCGGATGTTCTTTTCCGATAATCTCGAAACATAGGTGCCGCGGCTTGGCAGCGTCACGATCAAACCATCGTCGCGCAGACGGCTCAGCGCCTCCCGCACCGGGGTTCGGCTGGAATTGAACGACTGTCCGATTTCGTTTTCCGAGACTGCCTGACCGGGAAAAAGCTCCCGCGAAAGGATGGCGGATTTCAGCGCGGAATAAATCTGGTCCACGACCGGACGGTTGAGGTCCAGTCGCTCCATTGTCGGCACGGTGCCGCCTGTCACGGGAATTTTCGGCATATACCCTCCAGCGTTCTCATAACCGGTATACCGGAACACAAGTCTGTTGACAACCGGCATACCGGTATGCAAATGATTGCGCATTGGGAAGGAGGCTCCCGAAATGCAAAATATCAAGACCTGCGTCATCGTTGGTGCCGGAATGGTAGCGAAGACGCATGTGCTTGCCTGCGCGGCAAGCCCTGAAAAAATTCGCCTGAAAGGCATAGTCGATGGTGGCTCCGGCCGCGCCAAGGCGCTGGCCGCCGAAGCCTCCAGACACACCGGATATGAAGTTGTGGTTTATTCCTCAGTCGAGGAGGCGGCGCGCGATACGGATGTCGATTTCGCCATCATCGCAACACCGCCAAATGCCCGTATTGATATCGTCGGGAAACTGGCGAAGGCGGGCAAGCACATCCTGATGGAGAAGCCCGTCGCTCGCAATACGCAGGAAGCAGACGGTCTCGTCGCCCTGTGTCGTGACGCGGGTGTCACGCTTGGCATCATCTTCCAGCACCGCATGCGGGCTGCATCGCAAAAAGCCCGTGAGCTCGTTGATGGCGGCACGCTCGGCGCGCTGGGCCTCTGCGAAATCTCCGTGCCCTGGTGGCGCGCGCAATCCTATTACGACGAACCGGGTCGCGGCACGCTGGCGCGCGATGGCGGCGGTGTTCTGATCTCCCAGGCAATTCATACGATCGATCTGGCATTGAGCCTGACGGGGCCGGTGGCCCGTGTTCAGGCCATGGCTGCGACGACGCGGTTCCATCGCATGGAAACCGAAGATTATGTTTCTGCCGGGCTGCGCTTCAAGAATGGTGCCGTTGGCTCGCTGGTGGCAAGCACCGCAAGTTTCCCCGGCGCTGCGGAATCGATCCTGCTGCATTTCGACAATGCCAGCCTTCGGCTTGCTTCGGGTCTGTTGCATCTCGACTGGCGCGATGGCCGGCAGGAGACTTTTGGCGGCGCTGCCGCTGGCACGGGCGGCGGCGCCGACCCCATGGCTTTTACGCATGAATGGCATCAGGGCGTCTTCGATGATTTCGCAGACGCCATCTCTTCAGGACGCCCGCCGGTCGTCACCGGTGAAGCGGCTCTTTTGTCTCACAGATTGATCGACGCGATCATCAACTCGGCCGACACCGGCAAGGAAGTGGAACTGCAGGATGAGTAAAGCAATCAAGTTCGTCGCTCTCGGGATTGAGCACCGGCACATTTTCGGCATGGCCCAGAACCTGCTGGATGCCGGCGCCGAATTTGCCGGCTGGTGGACAGAAGGCGAGCCCGATGTCGTGGAAGGCTTCGTCAAGCGCTTCCCGGATGTGCCGCGCGCAGCATCGAAAGAGGCGCTGCTGGCTGACGGCACCGTCGATCTCGTCGTGATCGCCGATATTCCCTCCAAGCGCGCCGATCTCGCGATTGCCGCCATGGAAGCCGGCAAGGATGTCATGTCCGACAAGCCCGGCTGCACCACATTCGAACAGCTCGACCGCCTGCGCCAGACGGTGGCAAAGACCAAGCGCATCTGGACCGTGGATTTCTCCGAGCGCTTCGAAGTGCCGAGTGTGACAAAGGCAGCTGAACTCGTTGCCGGGGGCGCCATCGGCCGCGTCATCCAGACTGTCGGCCTTGGCCCGCACCGCCTGAACCGCCAGATTCGCCCGAAGTGGTTCTTCGAGCGCGAAGCCTACGGTGGTATCATCACCGATATTGCCAGCCACCAGATCGACCAGTTCATGTTCTTCACGGGTTCGACCGAGGTTGAGATCGTGTCCGCCACCGTTGCCAATTACGCCAACCCGCACGATCCGGGTCTTCAGGATTTCGGCGAAGTTGTGCTGCGCGGCGACAAGGGCCACGGCTATATCCGCGTCGACTGGTACACACCGGATGCGTTGCCGACCTGGGGTGACGGCCGCCTGACCATCCTTGGTACCGAAGGTTACATCGAGCTGCGTAAATATGTCGATGTCGGCAACACCGAAGGCACGGATCGCCTCGTTCTCGTGAATGGCGACCGTTGCGAATATATCGATGCCTCTGGCGCTGGTCTGCCCTATTTCGCTCGCATCTGCGACGATATCCGCAACCGCACGGAAACGGCGATGACGCAGGAACACGTCTTCAAGGTCTGCGACCTGTCGCTGCAGGCACAGGCCAAGGCTGAGGGAGCCTCGAAATGATTGGTGTTGCCATTATTGGCGCCGGCATCGGCGCCCAGCATCTGAGCGGCTATCGGGCGCTACCCAATCGCTTCGTCGTCAAGGCAATCTGCGATCTCGATCTGGAGCGCGCTCGCTCCGTCGCCGGCGATGATACCTCCATTCGTCTGACCACCGATCTCGATGAGGTTCTGGCCGATGAGAGCATCCAGCTGATCGACGTCTGCCTGCCGCCGCACCTGCATTTTCCGGTGACGCTGAAGGCGCATGCGGCGGGCAAGGACGTCGTCTGCGAAAAGCCGCTGGTCCGCTCTCTGGAAGAGGCCAATGCGCTGATCGATTCCGTCAAGAAGACCGGCCGCGGCGTGTTTCCCGTGTTCCAGTACCGCTTCGGACACGCCATGCGGCAGCTGCGCGCGCTCATCGATGCCGGTCTTGCCGGCAAGGCCTTCGTCGCGAGCTCGGAAGTTCACTGGAACCGTGGCGCTAGCTATTACGACATTCCCTGGCGCGGCACCTGGAAGGGTGAGTGCGGCGGTGCAATCCTCGGTCATGCCATTCATGCCCATGATCTTCTCTGCCACGTCCTCGGTCCGGTCGAGGAAGTTTTCGCCATGGCCGATACGCGGGTCAACACCATCGAAACCGAAGATTGCGCAGCACTCAGCTTCCGTATGAAAAGCGGTGCGCTCGCAACCAGCTCGGTCACGCTCGGCGCGGCCGAAGACACCTCGCGCCTTCGTTTCTGCTTCGAGGGCTTCACGGCGGAAAGCGGCACCTTGCCGTATCGTCCGGCGGAAGACATCTGGCGTTTCATCGCCCGCGCCCCGACGACACAGGATCAGATCGACGCCGTTCTGGCGACCGTAGCGGATGGCGAAAACGGCTTTGCCGGTTTTGTCGAAGCCATTGCCGACGCGATGGAAGGACGCGGCGGCAAGGAAGTGACGGTTCATGACGGCTTGCAGTCAATCGAACTCGTGACAGCCATCTACCGATCGGTCCGGGAAGGAAAGCCGGTTCGTCTGTCCGACGCCGCCGAAGGTGAGTGGATCAAGGGCTGGGCTCCGAGCGCATCCGCAAAAGCATAATCATCTAACGGGAGGAAACCAGATGACCAGAAAATACAGCATGGCACTGGCGCTCGCCATTGGCGCGGCGTCCTTTGCCAGTGCCGCGCAGGCGGCCCAGGAAGTGCGCTTCACCTGCGCTTATGACGGTAACGGCTGCGAAATCCTGAAGGATATTCTTGCACGTTACGAAAAGCAGCATCCTGATGTGAAGATCGTCACCGATGTCGTGCCCTACAAGGCGCTGCTGGAAGGTCTGCCCGTTCAGCTCGCCGGCGGCAGTGGTCCTGACTTCGCAACCGTGACCGATCTTGGCGGTCTCAACCGCTATTATCTCGATCTGACGCCCTATGTGGACGCGAAATATTGGGAAGACAATTTCTCCAACGTGCTGAAATGGTACCGCAGCGGCCCTGACGACAAGGGCATCTACGGCATGCACACGCAGCTCACCATCACCGGCGCCTTCATCAACCGCACCCTGTTCGATCAGGCAAACGTCGCCGTTCCCGGCAAGGATGCAACGCTGGACGACTGGGCGAAGGCCGCCAATGCCGTTGCGAAGGCAACCGGCACGCCTTACCCGATGGCGATCGACCGTTCCGGCCACCGCATCGCCGGCCCGGCCATCTCTTACGGCGCGAAGATTTTCGACGCTGACGGCAAGCCGATCCTCGTCGATGAAGGCTTCACCACGTTCGTGAAGAAGTTCGTGGAGTGGAACAAGGACGGCACCATGGCGCGTGACGTCTGGGCTGGTCAGGGCGGCAATACCTACCGCGACGCCGCGCAGGAATTCATCAACGGCCAGCTGGTCTATTATTATTCCGGCAGCTGGCAGACAGCGCGCTTCGACAGCCAGGTCGGCGATGCCTTTGACTGGGAAGTCGTGCCGCAGCCCTGCGGTGGCGCAGCCTGCACCGGCATGCCTGGCGGCACCGGCATCGTCGGTTTCAAGCAGACCAAAAACCCGAAGATCGTTGCCGACATCCTGAACTTCCTTGCTCAGGACGAGAACTATCTCGACTTTACGGTGCGCACCCGCAACGTTCCGGCGAACAAGTCGGTGGCTGACAAGGGCGTGACCTATACCGGTGCGACGCCTGCGACGCAGAAGGCCATGAATGCCTGGCTCGACCAGATCCCCGGTCTCAGCCCGATTGCCTACGCCTACCAGGGCTACAAGAACAACCGCGCCATGTTCAACATCTCAGTCCAGCGCATCACGCAGGCCATTGTCGGTGAAAGCACCGTTGATGAGGCCATGGCCCGTGCGAAGACGGACCTTGAGGAAGCGTTGAAACAGGCGAAGTGATCCATCGCCTTCCGGCGCGGCGCATGCCGCGCCGCGCCGGATCGAAGGAGGACCCTCATGTATAAATTTCTTGCGCCCGTCATGGGCATTGTCGAACTGCCTTTTTCCTTCCTGCAGAAGGTTCTTGGCCACCGGCGGATTGCGTGGGTGTTTCTGACACCCAACCTGATCCTGTTTGCGGTCTTCGCCTTCCTGCCGATCCTGCTGAACATGGCCTATTCCGTGACCGGCAGCGAACACATATTGCTTTCCGAGCGCCCTTCGGTGGGCGGCGAAAACTTTTCGGTCCTTCTCTCCTGTCAGAATTATCTCGATCCCAATTCCTGTGCGCGCGACCTGTTCTGGCGCTCCGTCTGGAACACGCTGTTCTTCGTCGTGCTGCAGGTGGGTTTCATGGTCGGCTTTTCGCTGATCACGGCCATCGTGCTGAACCGCGATATCAGGGCGCGCGGCTTTTTCCGTGCGGTGTTCTTCTTCCCTGTTTTGCTGTCGCCTGTCGTCGTGGCCTTGATCTGGAAGTGGATACTCCAGCGTTTCGGCGTTCTCAATGCGGCGATGGAAGGCCTGGGCCTCGGTTCGGTGGACTGGTTGCTCGAAGCCAATCTTGCCTTCGGCTGGTCGGTCTTCCTGTCGGTCTGGGCGCATATGGGTTTTTACACGCTCATTCTCCTCGCCGGCCTTCAGGCGATCCCGCGCGATGTCTACGAGGCGGCGCAGCTGGACAAGGCAAGCCCATGGCGCATCTTCCGGCGCATCACCCTGCCGCTGCTTGCGCCCACCATGCTCGTCGTTCTCGTCCTGTCGGTCATCAAGGGCGTGCAAACTTTCGATGAAGTCTTTGCCTTTACCGGCGGTGGCCCGGGTTCGGCGACGACCTTCATCATTCAATTCATCTATCAGACCGGCTTTGCCGGGACGCCCCGGAATTTCGGACTTGCGGCCGCCGCTTCGCTGCTGCTCGCCGTGGTGCTCGTGGTGCTGACCGCCCTGCAATTCCGGGCAAACAGGAGCAAGGTCGATGGCTAGGATTGGCGTATTTCTGACCCGTACCCGCGGCCGTAACGGCAAGCTGCATTGGACCGATTGGCTGTCCTACGCCTATCTCGGCGTGGCCGTGCTGATGATGTTCGGTCCTGTCGTCTGGCTAGTGCTCTCCTCGTTCAAGACGGAGGCCGATCTCCAGCGCTTTCCGCCACGGCTGCTGCCCTATAGCCAGGAAACCTTGGTGGTGGACGGGCAGCCAAATCCGCTGCCGGCCTATGTCGACAAGGATGGCCGCAAGCTCGGCATGATCAGGCGTATCGGCCTCGTGGCGCAGGTGGTTGATCCCGCCAAGCCGGCGGAAGTGCTGAAGATGCAGTTTAACGAGCTGAAGCCGGCTGAAAAGGTGGCGCTCGGGACGGAAAACTACACCGAGCTTTTCCAGCGCTTCAATTTCCCGCTCTATTTCTGGAACTCGACCTTCATCACGGTCACCTCGACCATCATCATGCTGATCGTCAATTCCATGGCGGCCTTCGCGCTCTCGAAATATCAGTTCAAGGGCAGGGGCGCCGTGCTGGCGCTGGTGGTCGGTACGCTTATGATCCCGCAGACAGTTGTGCTTGTGCCGTTGTTCCTCATCACCAGCCAGCTCGGTTTGATCAACAGTCTGTGGGGCGTCATCATTCCCGGTGCGGCAACACCGACAGGCGTCTTCCTGCTGCGGCAATACATGCTGACGATACCGGACGAGATCCTCGATGCGGCGCGCATGGACAAGGCCAGCGAGTGGAAAATCTACTGGCGCATCATCCTGCCGCTCTCGGCACCCGCGCTCGCGGTTCTCGCGATCCTTGCGATCATGTGGCGCTGGAACGACTTCCTCTGGCCGCTGATCGTGCTGACCCGCAACGACAACTTCACCCTGCAGCTGGCACTTAACTCCTTCCAGGGCGAGATGACGACGGAATGGAGCAATCTTCTGGCCATGACGGTGCTGACACTCGCCCCGATCGCGCTGGTCTTCATGTTCCTGCAAAAATATATCGCCACCGGCATTGCGTCCACGGGCGGCAAATAATCCTCAGGGAGGAAATACGACAATGGCAAGTATAGAGCTTCGTCAGGTCAAAAAAACATATGGCGCCCTCGATGTGATCAAAGGCGTTGATCTCGATATCAAGCACGGCGAATTCTGCGTATTCGTCGGCCCTTCCGGCTGTGGCAAGTCCACCCTGCTGCGCATGATCTCCGGCCTGGAAGAGTTGAGCGGCGGCGATATCGTCATCGGCGGCGATGTGGTCAATACGGTGCCGGCTGCGGATCGCGGCCTTGCAATGGTGTTCCAGTCCTACGCCCTCTACCCGCATATGACGGTCCGCGAAAACCTCTCTTTCGGTCTTGAGAACATCGGCACGCCGAAGAAGGAGATCGCCGAGAAGATCGCGCAGGTCGCCAAGATGCTGCAGATCGATCAGCTTCTCGAGCGTCGTCCCAAGGATTTGTCGGGTGGGCAGCGCCAGCGCGTCGCCATCGGCCGCGCCGTGGTGCGGGAACCTCGCGTGTTCCTCTTCGACGAACCGCTTTCCAACCTCGATGCGGAACTGCGCGTCGATATGCGTGGTGAGATTTCCAGTCTGCACCGGCGTCTCGGCAACACCATGATTTACGTCACGCATGATCAGGTGGAAGCCATGACCATGGCCGACAAGATCGCCGTTTTGCGGGCTGGTAAACTCGAACAATTTGGCGTGCCGCTCGACCTTTACAACCGCCCGGCCAATCTCTTCGTGGCAGGCTTTATCGGCTCCCCGAAAATGAACTTTTTCGCAGGCGAAGTGTCTTCAGACGCGACACCTGCGCTTAAAACCGCGACGGGCGAGACTATCCCGCTGCCACAGACCGGCTTTGCCTATAAGCCCGGCCAGAAGGTGACGCTCGGCATCCGCCCGAACCATGTGGAGCCGGGCGAGGGCGGCGCGTTGACCATGTCGGTGCGCACGGCGGAACAGCTGGGCGGCGAGTCCTATCTCTACGGTAATCTCGGTGACGGCACTCCTGTAACGCTGCATCTTTCCGGCCAGACCTCGACATCGGCGGGCGAAGTCATCCGCCTGTCGGCGCCACTTCAACACGTCCACCTTTTCGACACGACGAGCGGGCTGACGCTCCGGCAGGACTGACAGCCTTAGGCACCACCCGCAACGTAGGACCAATGACATGACCGATAAAAAACTCCGCTCCGACCGCTGGTTCGCTCCCGACGACCTGCGCAGCTTCGGCCACCGCTCGCGCATGATGCAGCTGGGGTATGCGGAGGAGGATTTTATCGGCAAACCCGTCATCGGCATCCTCAACACCTGGTCGGAGCTCAACACCTGTCATTCGCACTTTCCAGAGCGCGTGCAGGATGTGAAACGCGGCGTGTTGCAGGCTGGCGGCTTCCCCGTCGAAATGCCGTCGCTTTCCGTGGATGAGAGCTTCACCAAGCCGACATCCATGCTTTACCGCAACATGCTGGCGATGGAGACGGAAGAAATGATTCGCTCGCATCCGCTGGATGGTGTGGTGCTGATGGGCGGTTGCGACAAGACGACGCCGGGCCTCGTCATGGGTGCGATCTCGGCCGGTGTGCCGATGATCTATCTGCCCGCCGGCCCCATGCTGAGCGGAAATTATGCCGGCAAGGTGCTGGGCTCGGGTTCGGACGCCTGGAAATATTGGGATGAGCGCCGCGCAGGCAATGTTACGGACGAGGAATGGCGTGGCGTGCAGGGCGGCATTGCCCGTTCTGCCGGTGTGTGCATGACGATGGGCACGGCCTCGACCATGACGGCCATTGCCGACGCGCTCGGCATCACCCTGCCGGGTGCCTCCTCCATTCCGGCAGTCGATTCCGAACATCAGCGCATGTCCGCAGCCTGTGGCCGCCGCATTGTCGAGATGGTTTCGGAAGATCTGACACCGAACCGCATCCTTACGGCGGCAGCTTTCCGCAACGCTGCCATCGTCGCCATGGCGACAGGTTGTTCCACCAATGCCGTCGTCCACCTCATCGCCATGGCGCGCCGCGCCGGCGTGCCGATGACGCTGGACGAGCTGGACGAACTTGGCCGCGTTACACCGCTCATCGCCAATGTCCGCCCCTCCGGCAAGGACTATCTGATGCAGGACTTCTTTTACGCCGGTGGCCTGAGGGCGCTGATGAAGCAGCTGGAAAGTCGTCTCGACTGTTCCGTGCTGACCGTGACTGGCCGCAGCATGGGCGAAAACCTTGAGGGTGCAAAGGTCTACAACGACGACGTCATCCGCTCGCTGGACAATCCCGTCTATGCGGAAGGCTCTCTTGCCGTGCTGCGCGGCAATCTCTGCCCTGACGGTGCCGTCATAAAGCCCGCCGCCTGTGATCCCAAACTCCATATACATCAGGGGCCGGCGCTGGTGTTTGACAGCTACCCCGAAATGAAAGCCGCCATCGACGATGAGAATCTCGACGTGACGCCCGACCATGTGCTGGTGCTGCGCAATGCCGGTCCGCTCGGCGGACCCGGCTTCCCGGAATGGGGCATGCTGCCCATTCCAAAGGCGCTGATCAAAAAAGGCCACCGCGATATGCTGCGCATCTCAGACGCCCGCATGTCCGGCACGTCCTACGGTGCCTGCGTACTGCATGTCGCACCGGAAAGCTTCGTTGGCGGTCCCTTGGCGCTCCTGAAAACGGGCGATATCGTCCGCCTCGACCTGCCGCAGCGTCGTCTCGACATGCTGGTCAGCGAAGAGGAAATCGCTCAGCGCCGGGCGGCATGGCAAGCGCCTGCGCCGCGTTATGAACGTGGGTACGGCTATCTCTTCTCCAAGCACGTGACGCAGGCCGACCAGGGTTGCGACTTCGACTTCCTGCAGACAGATTTCGGCCGTTCCGCCGGCGAGCCCGATATTTTCTGAGAGGCCCATCATGTTGAAGCGATTGCTCATCACCGGTGCCGGCGGCAAGCTGGGCAGCATGTTGCGCGGGCGGCTTGGCCATGTTGCCGACACCATCCGTCTTTCTGATGTGGTTGATCTCGGTTCGCCAGCGCCTCATGAAGAGTTCGTCCGCTGCGCGCTGGAGGACGAGCAGGCAGTTTACGATCTGGTCAAGGATTGCGACGGCATCGTCCATCTCGGCGGAGTTTCCGTAGAAAGGGCGTTTGATCCCATCGAGGCTGCCAATCTGCGTGGTGTCTACAATCTCTACGAGGCGGCGAGGGCGCACGGCAAACCTCGCATCCTGTTCGCGTCCAGCAACCACACGATCGGTTATTACCCGCAGGGGCAGCAACTTAGCCCTGAGACGCCTTTTCTGCCTGATGGCCTCTATGGGGTTTCGAAGATTTTCGGCGAGGCCATGGCAAGCCTCTACCATTCCAAATTCGGACAGGAGACGGCTATCGTGCGTATCGGCTCCTGCGACGAGAAACCCACGAACTGGCGCATGTTGTCGACCTGGCTCAGCTACGGTGACTTCGTCTCTCTGATAGAGGCGACCTTCCGCGTGCCAAAACTCGGATGCCCGGTTATCTGGGGCGTTTCAGCCAATGACGACAGCTGGTGGGATAATTCCCATGTCGATTTTCTCGGCTGGCAGCCGCGCGACAATGCCGCGCGTTACCGGGCGGAAATCGAGCGCGATGTCCCGCGCCCCGGCCCCGAGGCAGCGATCGCAAAATATCAGGGCGGCATTTTTATCGATGAGCCCATTCACAGGACTTGAAACACATCCATCCGGCCATTGCGAGGAAACAGACATGAATAATGAAACGCGCGAAAAACTGATGACGATTTCTGTCGCCACGCTAGCGACAGCGCTTTACAAGCGCGGCCTGCGAAACCAGGTCATTCAGGGCGTTCGCCCGCTGGGCTACAAGGGCAAGAACATGGTGGGCCCGGCCTTTACCCTGCGCTACATGCCGGCCCGCGAGGATCGCAACCAGCTCGTAGAATTCCGCAATCCCGCCCATCCGCAGCGTGTTGCCATCGAAACCTGCCCGCCGGGCCACGTGCTTGTCATGGACAGCCGCAAGGACGCCTCTGCCGCCTCGGCCGGCGATATTCTGGTGACGCGTCTGATGGTTCGCGGTGGTGCGGGCATCGTTTCCGATGGCGGTTTCCGGGATGCGGCCACCATTGCCGAACTGGACATTCCGGCCTACCACACCCGCCCTTCGAGCCCCACCAATCTGACCAAACACGAGGCCATCGAGATCAACGGCCCCATCGGCTGCGGCGATGCACCGGTGTTTCCCGGCGACATCATCGTGGGTGACGCCGATTGCGTCATCGTCATCCCCGCCGGCATTGCCGATGAAGTGGCGACGGAAGCGGTTGAAATGACAGCCTATGAGGATTTCGTGGTAGAGCAGGTCAAGGCCGGCCAGACGATCATCGGCCTTTACCCCTGCACCAAGGAAGAGCACCAGACGGCCTTTGCCGAATGGCGCAAGAAGAATAACCGCTGAGCCTCATAACCAGCCCAGTGCTTTCGCCGCGCGGATCGCCTCCGCGCGGCGTTTGCAATCCAGCTTGCGGAACAGGTTGCCAAGGTGAAACTTCACCGTCACTTCCGAGATGTTGAGCGTCTGAGCAATCTTCTTGTTCGACATGCCGCTGGCCAATAGTTGCAGCATCTGTGCTTCCCGTTGAGAAAGGCCGCCATGCAGCGCCCGAGCCTGCGGTGAGTTCACCGAGGCGGCGAAAATAGACAGCGCGGTGCGGACATCGGATGAGGTTTCGATGAAACTGCGGATGCGGCGATTGTTGAGAAGCGGCGAAAGGAAGACGCGCTCTTCCGACAGCACACCGTTGCAGCCAAGGCGGGTCGCCGATTCAAGCGCGGTGAGTATATGCGCGCGGGCGGCGGCGTTGTCACGGCGCTGGTGCGCGGCATAGCTCTGCCAGATTCTCAATGCGACCTTCTCGCGATTGGTGACCTTTGGATTGGCGATCATCGCATCGATTTGCCGGGAGAGATAGGCGCGGGGTGTGAACAGATGCACCGCATCGCGCAGCCAGGCCATGACATAGGCGATTTCATCACGACGTGTCAGGCGGGAGAGGTCTTCGTGGGCGCTCTCCACCCAGTTACGGCCCATGGGCATGCGAACTGCTGAAAGCGTCGCTGCGGCATCTGCCCAACGGTTGGCGTTCTGATAGCCGATGGCCGTTCTGATCTCCATCATCGCATGAAACTGCAACCCCTCCGACAGATGAATCCAGAGTCCGTCCAGAAAACCCGGGCGAACGGTCATCGGAAAATGGTCGATCAGCACCTGCGAGGCGTAATGCAGTGCAAACTGCATCAGACTCGGCCAGATTTCGGCGGCGGCAAAATGATCGAAGTCATGTTCGACGAAATGCAGCAGGTCGCGCGGTTTTCCGGCCTCATAGGCAAGGCAGGCTTCCGCCAGTCGCAGCATCCGGAACTCCTGCACGGCATCATGCGGCACCTGTTCCAGCCGTGCGCGCGCTTCCTGCGCCGCCCGGCGCGCCAGAAGCACATCGCCGCTCATCAGCCGCAGCACGATCTGGTGCAGATGGATGAAGAATTCGAGCAGAGGCTGTCCGCCCATCTTGCGCAGATAGATAAGCGCGCGGGCGGCGGCCGCCTCTGCCTCGCGGAAATTGCGACGGCGGATTTCGAATTCAAGCAGCGCATTGTAATAGGCCGCCCATTTCCCGTGATCGTCCATGGGGTAATCCGCCATGAACTCGCCAAGCCGCGTTATCACCGCGTCATTGGGCGTCAGGTCCTCGGCGATCATCAGGTTCAGCCGGAAGGTACGGGCGGCGAAGGAAAACCGCGAGCCGCGGGCTAGCACCTTCAGCGGGTCAAGGTAATCCGAGCCGAGGCTTTTGCCGAGCAGATGGCGCACGCGCTGCAATTCGCCCTGTTTCAGCAAGGCGCGGGTAACCGCGAAAAGGACGGTTTCATTGGAGGTGATCATATCCTGCGAAAATCGCATGATGATCTCGCGAAACCTGTCGACGCTGCTTCGGTAGATGAGTTCCCGCCCATGGGCGCGTTCGAGGATTTGCGCGGCATGGGTCTCGTAACCGCGATCGAGCAGCATCGCCATGGCTGCGAGCGAATGCCCTGCCTTTTCGAAGGCCGAGGCGACCTCCACCACGGCGCTGCCGGCCTGCAAGGTGGCGAGGCGTTCTCTTGCCGCGGCCGTTAGGAGCCGTATCAGTGTGTGGTGATTGTCGGGTTTTCCCGTCAAAAAGGGCGGCAGAAGCATGGCCCAGTCAGCATCTGGGGCGGCGGAAGGGTTTTCGAGCCAAAAGGAAAGTTCGACGGTCTGGGCGGGCGTGAGATGGGGCAGATAGCTTTCGCGCAGATAGTCGGCGCATAACGTGTCATCCGGCAGGCGCGCCAGCGAAAGAAAGGCCGGCCATCCCGCGTAATCCTCGAGTGCCAGCCGTCGTTGCCCGGGTGGAAGGTCGTCCACCTCATCTGGCCGCAAGGCAAGTTCTTCCGGTCCTATGGTGAGCGAACCGTGATGCAGGATGTGACGCGCCATGCCGCTGATCCTCTGGTCTGGCCGGCAGGCGATGACGACGAAACGCACCGACTCCAGAATGGGGGCTGGCATGCGTACCGCCCTTGCAAAAACTGGAATGTCCCACAGCAGGTTGCCATTGACCGCGTCATCGCTTTGCGGCTGGTGCGTGCGGCATATCTGAGCTCCGAGCTCCTTTGCCAGCGTCTCCAGCAATACGCTTTTTCCCGCACCCGCCGGTGCGCGCAGAAACACCACGCCCGCGGTTTCGCTGGCAATGCGATTGCAGAGGTGGGTCCGGGGCAGAAGCGTCATGGTAAAGGGATAGGATATCAATCTCAAAAAACCTATACTCATTCTTTAAAAAACTATACCTTTCAGCGATTGTTCGAATGGCCATGTGGTGAAAACTTGTGCTCAGGCAACCGATGCACAAGGAACGTTCCACCGATGCAGCAACATCCGCTGGTCGCGATTTTGAACAGGCTCGGCACCTTCGTGCTGGTCATGATCGCCCTGTCCATCATGATTTTCGTGCTGGCCCGCGTGGTGCCGGGAGATCCCGCCCGCATGGCGCTGGGGCCGGCTGCAACGCAGGACCAGGTGGATGCGTTGCGCGGGCAGATGGGCCTCGACAAGCCGCTCGCCGTTCAATATCTCGATTATATCGGCAATGCATTGCATGGTGATCTGGGCTTCTCGCTGGTTTCGCAGCGCCCCGTTACAACCGATCTGGCGCAGACTGTTCCTGCGACCGTCGAGCTGGTGCTGGTCTCGGTCATCTTCATGTTCCTCGTCGCCATCCCGCTCGGCGTCATCACGGCGCATTATCGCGACCGGCCGCTGGATCATATCGGTCGCATCCTGTCGCTTACCGGGGTCACGATCCCAAGCTTTCTCTTCGCCATCACGCTGCAATTGCTGGCAGCACGCTTTTTCTCCGGCTGGCCGATCATCGGCAGGCTCGATCATTCGCTTGGCTGGCAGGGCGGCCCCACCGGTTTCATCCTTGTCGACGGCATGCTGGCCGGACGTTTCGACGTCGTGCTCGATGCGTTGAAGCATCTCGCGCTTCCGGCTTTTGCGCTTTCCATGGCCGGCATCGGCCAGATCACCCGCATCACGCGCTCCTCTATGATCGAGAACCAGCGCAAGGACCATGTGCTGACCCTGCAAAGCTTCGGCGTGCCGGAGCGGGTCATCATCTTCCGTTACCTGCTGAAGCTCTCTTCCATCGCGCCGCTGACGATCATGGGGCTCGAATTCGCGTCGCTGATCGGCAATGCCTTCGTGATCGAGATGGTCTTCGCCTGGGGTGGTTTTGCTTCCTACGGGCTCAACGCCATCCTGCAGAAAGACCTCAACGCCGTGACCGCCGTGGTGCTGGTGGCCGGTCTGTTCTTCATCGTTGCGAACCTGATCGTGGATGTTCTGATCTCGATCATCGACCCGCGCCTGCGCCGCAAGGAGGCTCGCTGATGGCCGATATGAAAATGCTCGAACCCACTGATCGGGGCTTAAGCGCCGGTTACATGATGTGGTATCGCTTCAGCCGCAATCCGGCGGCGGTCATCGGCTCGCTGATCCTTCTGTCGGTGCTTATACTGGCGGTCTTCGCACCATGGCTAACGCCCTATCCAAAACATATCGGCGCGGTTGTCGATTTCCGCGCCCGCCACATGCCGCCGGATCTCGAACACTGGTTCGGCACCGACAAGGCCGGACGCGATATCTTTTCCCGAACCATCTTCGGGCTGCGTGTCTCGCTGCTTCTCGTCATCGGCGTGCTCGGTATTTCGGTTCCGGTAGGCACGGTGCTTGGCCTGATCGCCGGTTATTTCGGCGGCTGGACCGAAAAACTCATCAGCGGCCTGACGAATGTGATGCTGGCCATGCCGCCGCTGGTCATGGCGCTCGCGGTCTCCAACCTGCTGGAACCGACGCTGACGAACGCCATGATCGCGATCACGCTGCTGTGGTGGACCTGGCACGCGCGGCTGATCTATTCGGTGTCGAAGTCTATCGCCTCGGAAGACTATATCGAGGCGGCACGTCTTGCCGGCGCAGGCCCGTTGCACATCCTCTTCCGCGAAATCCTGCCCAATTGCGTTTCGGTCATATCGGTCAAGACGACGCTCGATGCCGCCTTCGTCATCCTGTTTGGCGCGACGCTGAGCTTCCTGGGCTTCGGCGTCAAGCCGCCGACTCCTGACCTTGGATCGATGGTCGCCGACGGGCGCCAGTTCATGCCGGATTTCTGGTGGGAAGTGCTCTGCCCCGGCGCGGCCGTGCTTTACGTGACGCTGGGTTTCAATCTGCTGGGCGACGGCCTGCGCGACATGTTCGACGTGGAAAGCTAAGGCCATGACTGAACCGCTTCTCAAGGTCGAAAACCTCAACGTCACCTTCACCAATTACGGCCGCACCCGGCAGGTGCTGCGCGATGTCGCCTTCACGGTTGCCGCCGGCGAACGCGTGGCGTTGATCGGCGAAACCGGGTCGGGCAAATCCGTCACGGCGAAGGCAATCATCGGTACCCTGCCGAAAAACGCCGCGATCACATCAGGTGCCATCATCATCGATGGCCGGGATGTGCTGTCCATGCCACGCAGGGAGCGTGAGGCCCTGAAGGGGACCGCGTTTTCGCTGATCATGCAGGACCCGCTCTCCTCCTTCAACCCGGTCTTCAAGATCGGCACGCATCTCGATGATGTCATGCGTTTTGCCGATAAGCGCGATGGAATCAACTCGTCCAAGTCCGAGCGTCGCAACCGCATCGGAGCCGTTTTGCGCCGGGTGCAGCTTGCCGACACCGAGCGGGTGATGAACGCCTATCCGTCCGAACTTTCGGGCGGTATGCGCCAGCGCGTGTTGATCGGGCTTGCCCTGCTGCATCAGCCGAAGCTCCTGATCGCGGACGAGCCGGGCACGGCACTTGATGTGACGACGCAGGATGAAATCCTCAATCTCATCAACCAGCTGGTCGCCGAAGAAAACATGGCGCTCTTGATGATCACCCACAATCTCGGCGTCGTGCGCAAGGTGGCGGATCGGGTCGTGGTTATGCATCACGGCGATATCGTCGAGACCGGACCCTGCGCGCAAATCCTCCATAGCCCCGCCGAGGATTACACGCGCTCGCTTCTGGATGCCGTGCCTCCGCTTTATGGCCCGCGCGTGACCGATCTGGCGCAGAGCACGCGTTCGCCCATCGTCACCATCGAAGGGCTGAACAAGATTTATGGTCGGCGCAACGGTTATCACGCCGTGCGGGATGTGAATCTGACGCTCAAGGAAGGCGAGGTATTCGGCCTGGCGGGTGAATCCGGCTCCGGCAAAACTTCCGTCGCCCGTATGATCATGGGCCTTTCGCGCCCGACCTCCGGCAATCTTGTCATTGACGCTCCCGCGCCTGCGCGCGGCAAGCGATTGACGCAGATCGTCTATCAAAACCCGGGCACCTCGCTTAATCCGAAGCGCACGGTGAAACAGACGCTTGCCTTGCCGCTGAAATCCATCGGCATGGATGGGCAGGCGCGTGAGAACCGCATGCAGGAACTGATGGGGCTGGTGCGGCTGCCGCAATCCTATCTTGGCAAATATCCGCATGAGCTGTCCGGCGGCCAGAAGCAGCGTGTGGCGATTGCCCGGGCGTTGGCGGCTGAGCCGAAAATTCTCATCCTCGATGAGCCAACGGCCGCACTCGATGTGTCCGTGCAGAAGACGGTTATCGACCTTCTGCTGCAGCTGCGTGAGGAGCTTGGCCTGACCTATCTGATGATCTCGCACGACCTGTCGCTGATGCGGAATTTCTGTTCGCGCATCGCCATCATGCTGCGGGGCGAGATTGTCGAAGAGGGCGTGACGTCGGCGGTCTTCGCCGAACCGGCCCATCCCTACACCCGCGCCCTGATCGCGGCTATCCCCGTCGTCACCGACGAGGAAGAACGTCTCAAACCCACGGTGACCGAGGAGGAGCGCATGCGCTTCCTCGTTAAATCGACCGATTGATGAAAGAGGAGCCTGACGTGTATCGCGTTGGAATTGACGTCGGCGGCACGAATACCGATGCCGTTGTGTTGCAGGATAAGACCGTTCTGGCGGGGGTGAAGGCCTCCACGACAGAGGATGTGACGTCAGGCGTCATCGAAGCCCTGGAAAAGGTCATCGAGGCATCGGGCATAGACAGGGCGCGCATCGGTGCCGTGATGATCGGCACCACACATTTCACCAATGCGGTGATCGAGCGCCGGCATATGGACGAGATTGCAGCCATCCGGCTCGGCCTGCCTTCCGGCGCCGGCCTGCCGCCCATGGTCGACTGGCCGGATGATCTCAAGGAAATCGTTGGCAACCACGGTTATCAGGTGCGCGGCGGTTATGAATTCGACGGTCGCGAAATTTCGCCGCTCGATGAGGACGAGATCGTTCGCATCGCCGCCGATATTCGCGCCAAGGGCCTGAAGGCCGCTGCCGTCACCTGCGTTTTCAGCGGCATCAATGATGCTATGGAACTTCGGGCGAAAGAAATCCTGCAGGAACGCTGCCCCGGTCTGCCGGTGGTGATGTCCAAGGATATCGGCCGCCATGGCCTGCTTGCACGCGAAAGTGCGGCAATCATGAATGCCAGCCTGCTGTCGCTTGCCGACCGCACGGTTGCGGCTTTCGGCGACGCGCTGAAGGCTGCGGGCATCACCTGCCCGTTCTATATCACACAGAACGACGGTACGCTGATGGCGGCTGATGTAGTGCGCGGTTTCCCCGTGCTCACCTTCGCCTCCGGTCCGACGAACTCCATGCGTGGTGCGGCCTTCCTCACCGGTCTCAAGGATGCCGTGGTCGTGGATGTCGGCGGCACCACGTCGGACGTCGGCTCGCTTTCACACGGTTTCCCGCGTCAGGCCTCGACCACGGTGGATATTGGCGGCGTGCGCACCAATTTCCGCATGCCTGACGTTTTCTCCATCGGTCTCGGCGGCGGTTCGCTTGTGGTCAATGGCGACCATGGCCTGACTGTCGGGCCGAAATCCGTTGGTTACCGCGTCCGCCGCGAGGCGCTCTGCTTCGGTGGCTCGACCCTGACGGCGACCGATATCGCGGTTGCCTCCGGCAAGGCGGATGTTGGCGAGAGAAAGCTGGTTTCCAGCCTCGACAAAAAGCTCGTGGATGCGGCCGTCAACAAGATCAACGACATGCTTGAAGCCTGCGTGGAGCGCAGCCGCATTTCGTCGTCACCGGTGCCGGTTATCGCCGTTGGCGGCGGTTCCATCCTGATGCCGGATCGCATCGGTGATCTTGAGGTTATCCGGCCTGAGAATTTCGCGGTGGCCAATGCCGTTGGCGCGGCCATTGCGCAGATCAGCGGTGAGACCGACCGGGTCTTCTCACTCGTCGATGGACGCACGCGCGAGAGCGCACTGGCGGAGGCAGAAGCGGAGGCCCGCGAAAAGGCGGTTGCCGCCGGCGCGATTGCCGCGACGCTCGAAGTAATCGAGCGCGAGGATATGCCGCTGGCTTACCTGCCCGGCAACGCCACCCGCATTCATGTGAAAGTTGTTGGAGAAATGGGAGCCAATCATGGCTGAGACACGCAAGCTGAAATATGACGAGGCGGCATTGCGGACGCTGACGCGTGAAGATCTCGACGCACTGGAAATCGGCGCAGGCATTCTCGGCACGGGCGGCGGCGGCAATCCGTATCTCGGGAAGCTTCTGGCGCTGGAGGCCATGAAGGCCGGCTACGAGATGAAGATTCTCGCAACCGACGCCATCGAGCCGGACGCGCTCTGCATGTCCATCGGCGGTATCGGCGCGCCCGTCGTCGGCGTCGAGCGCATTCGCGAAGGCCGTGAAGGCCTGCGTTGCCTGCGGGCGATGGAAGAGCTGATCCGCACGCCAGTTGACGCCATCGTCTGCGAGGAAATCGGCGGTTCCAATTCCATGAACCCGCTGGTGACGGCGGCGCTGGGCGGCCTGCCGATCCTCGATTGCGACGGCATGGGCCGGGCATTCCCGGAAATGCAGATGACCACCTTCTCCATCTATGGCCATAGTTCCACGCCCTCGGTGATGTGCGATCTGCACGGTAATGCCGTCATCTTCAGCCATGCCGTTTCCGAGGTCTGGCACGAGCGCATGGCGCGCGCCTGCGTCGTCTCGCAGGGCGGCGGCGCGATGCTGGCGACCGCGCCGATGCAGGCGCACTACGTGCACCAGTATGGCATTCCGAAAACCTACACCAAGGCCATTGCCATCGGTGAGGCGGTGATCCGTGCCCGCAAGCAGCAGGAAGACCCTATTGCTGCAGTCTGCGCGCTCGAAGGCGGGCGGCGCATCTTCAACGGCAAGATCACCGATCTGAAGCGCCATCTTCGCGGCGGTTTCGCCGTCGGCGATCTTACGCTCTCCGGCTTCGACGATTGCGCCGGCCAGACGGCGGGCGTCGCCATCCAGAACGAATTCCTGCTGTTTTCCCGTGACGGCAAGGTGGAAGTGACGGTTCCCGATCTGATCGTCCTGCTCGATGTCGACACCGGTTATCCGATCACCACCGAAGTGCTGCGCTACGGCCAGCGCGTGGCCGTCATCGCCATTCCCTGTCACGACCTGCTGCGCAGCGCCCGCGCGCTTGAGGTCGTCGGGCCGGCGGCCTTCGGCTATCCGGACATTCCTTTCTCACCGCTGCCCGTTCCGGTCAGCAAGGCTGCCTAACCATAAGCGGGCCCGATGACCCGCAATAAAGAGGAGAACGATAATGAAAATGCCTGTAGTTTCTTCCCGTCTCGCCGCACTGGCGCTCGGCACGGCGCTCGCGTTGCCGGTCCTTTCTTCTGCGGCCCTTGCGGAAGACAAGGTGTCGGTCGCGGTCAACACCATGCAGATATTCAGCTCGCTCGACCCGGCGAAAGTGACTGACTACACCGGCTACATGGCCATCGTGAACATGTATGACGGACTTACCACGGTGAACGCCAAGGGCGAAATCGTGCCGCATCTGGCGAAATCCTGGGAGATTTCCGCGGACGGCCTGACCTACACCTTCCACCTGCGCGACGATGCGAAGTTCCAGGACGGTACGGCAGTGAAGGCGGCCGATCTTGCCTGGTCGATCCAGCGCCTGCTCGGCATCAACAAGGGCCCGTCGAACCTCATCGTCGGCGTGCTGAAGCCCGAAAACGTTACCGCGCCTGACGATGCCACGCTGGTCATGAAGATCGAACGCCAGTTCTCGCCCTTCATGGCGGCGACGCCGCTGATGATGGCAATGAACAAGACGCTGATCGAAGCCAATGCCAAGCCCGAAGACAAATGGGGTGAGGCTTATGTCGGCGAACATTCCGCCGGTTCCGGCCCCTACAAGTTGGTCAGCTACAACCGCTCGGCCGACATGGTCATCGCCCGTAACGCCGATTATTTCCTCGGCTGGACCAAGGGCAAGCCGATCGATGAGGTACGCTTCGTGCAGACCAGCGACGACGCCACCGTCAAGGCGTTGGCGGAAAAGGGCGAGCTTGGACTTTCCTCGCACGGGCTCGGCAACGACACCTATGAATCCATCGGCCGGATGAAGGGTTACAAGCTGATCCAGACCCGCACCGCCGGCGGTTTCGTCATCAAGCTCAACACCAAGGTCTATCCGACCGACGACGTCCACGTTCGTCGCGCCATCGCCTATGCGACCGACTACAAGACGATCCAGGAAGTGATCTATCCGGGCTTCGATATGAAAGGCCCGCTCTCTGACGCGTTCAAGGACGCGCATAATGGCGATATCCAGCCGGGCGTTTACGATCTGGAAAAAGCCAAGGAAGAGCTGGCGAAGTCGAAATATGCCGGCCAGAAGATCACGCTCGTCAACAGCTATGTCGCGTCGCTCGCCTTCGAGGCGGAAGTGGCGCTGCTGTTGCAGTCCAGCCTCGAGCAGATCGGCATCACGCTCGATATCAAGCCTGAGCCGTGGAACCGTATCGTCGAGCTTTCTTCCAAGCCCGAAACAACGCCGGCATCGACGCAGGTGAACATCTCGCCGACCTATCCGTCGCCGGATTCGATGTTCTACAACCAGTATCATTCCAAGGCATCCGGCACCTGGATGTCGATGGAATGGCTGCAGAACGCAGAAATCGACGGGCTGATCGACAAGGTTCGCGCCACCACTGATGTGAACGAGCAGAACGCTACCTACAAGGAGCTGCAGACAAAGATCGTCGATCTTCAGCCTGACGTCTGGGCGGTTGCGCCGAACCGCCGTTATGCGGCGAATAAGTGCCTTCAGGGTTACGAGTTCATTCCCATGCAGAGCTGGGATCTGAACTTTTCAAACTTCCATTGGGACTGCAAAGCGGAGTGATCTTCACTTCATGAAAACCGGCCCCGCCACAAAGGCGGGGCCTGCCAGACTTGGAACTTCAAAGGGAAGGAGCATCGCCTGCGGCCGGAAAGGCTGCGGCATGCCCGAGGATGACGCATGATCCAGGAATTTTCCGAAGACGATATCGAACCTCTGGCCACCGGCGCCTGGATCCTGGGAACGGGTGGCGGCGGCAATCCCTATATCTCGACGCTCAATCTGCGGCGTCTCTATGCCGAGGGGCGACGGGTCAAGGTCATGGATCCCATGGCGCTTGCCGATGACGACATGGTCGCCGTCGTGTCCAAGATGGGTGCCCCGCTTGTCGGTCAGGAACGGCTGGGAGACCCCGTGCATCTTGCCCGCGCTGTCGAGGTCATGGAGGATTATCTCGGCAAGCCGTTCCGGGCGATCATGAGTGTGGAGATCGGCGGCTCCAACGCGCTCTCGTCTTTCCTCGCTGCCGCCATCCTCGACCGGCCGGTCGTCAATGCCGACGCCATGGGACGCGCCTATCCCGAAGCGCAGATGACATCCTTCGCCATCGGCAACCTGCCGATGTTTCCGCTGTCGCTGGTCGATGTGCGCGACAATGAGGTGATCGTAACGCGGGCAGCCTCATGGAAATGGATGGAGCGTATCTCGCGTAAGGTCTGCACCGAAGTGGGCTCCACCGCCGCCACCTGCAAGGCGCCGCGCACCGGCAAGGAAGTGAAGGAGTGGGGCATTCATTATACCGTCACCAAGGCGACCGAACTCGGGCGCGCGGTGATGGAGGCCCGTGCGCGCCATGACGATCCCGTTCAGGCGGTTCTCGACCACGAGGGCGGCAAGCAGCTGTTTCGCGGCAAGGTGGTGGATGTGGCCCGCGAGACCACGGGTGGTTTCCTGCGCGGCAGCACGACCATTGAAGGCATCGATGCCGACCGTGGCTCGCGCATGGAGCTCGCATTTCAGAATGAGTGGGCCGTTGCCTTCCGCGATGGCCAGCCAGTCGCCATGACGCCGGACCTGCTTTGCCTTCTCGATACGGTTTCCGGCGGCGCCATCGGTACGGAATCGGTGCGTTACGGCCAGCGCGTGACGGTTGTCGCCCTGCCGGCACCCGAGCTTTTGACGACGCCTGCCGGCATCGCTGCCGTCGGCCCGCGCGCCTTCGGTTATGACATTGACTTCAGATCGGTATTCCCATGAAACGCATCGGTATTGACGTTGGCGGCACCAATACGGATGCCGTTTTGATCGATGGAGACACCATTGTCGCCTCCATCAAGGTTCCGACCACGCAGGATGTCCTGTCGGGCGTAAAAGCAGCGCTCGCCCATGTGTCTGGCCATGTCGGCGCGACGGATCGACCGGTCGACGCGGTGATGATCGGCACCACCCATTTCACCAACGCGGTGGTGGAGCGCGCCCGGCTGGAACGGGTTGCCGCCATCCGCATCGCTCTGCCGACCGGTTCTTCGCTGCCGCCCATGTGCGACTGGCCAAAAGATTTGTACGACGCTGTCGATCCGTTGATCTTCATGGTCCATGGTGGCCATGAATATGACGGCAGCCCGCTGGTGCCGATGATTCCCGATGAAATTCGGGAGGCGGCGATGAAAATCCGCGATGCGGGCATCACCTCCATCGCCATTTCGGCAACCTTCTCGCCGCTGACAACGGAATGCGAAGTGCGGGCGGCGGAAATCGTCCGTTCGGTCATTCCCGATGCACGCATCACGCTTTCCCATACGCTTGGCCGCATCGGGCTTCTGGAGCGGGAAAACGTCGCCCTGCTGAACGCGGCACTGCAAACCCTTGGCAAGACCACCGTTCAGGCATTTTCGGATGCGTTGCGCGAAGCAGGTGTGAAGGCGCCATTCTATCTGACCCAGAATGACGGCACGGTGGCGCTCGCGGATGTCGCCGCTGCCAACCCGGTGCACAGCTTCGCTTCCGGCCCGACGAACTCAATGCGGGGTGCTGCCTTCCTCACCGGGCTAACCGATGCCATGGTGGTGGATGTCGGCGGCACGACTTCCGATATTGGCTGCCTTGTCGGCGGTTTTCCGCGGGAAGCGAACAATATCGTCCATATTGGCGGGGTGCGCACGCTCTTCCGCATGCCCGATCTTCTGCCGATTGCGCTCGGCGGCGGCACGATCGTTGATCCTGAGACGGGCAAGATCGGTCCACGCTCGGTCGGTTATCGCATCCTGACGCAGGCCCGTGTTTTCGGCGGCGATACGCTCACGACCTCGGATATTGCCGTTGCCGCGGGGCTGATCGAGATGGGTGACCGCGACCGTGTCAAAGGCCTCGATCCGGCTTTCGTGCAGGCCACACTCCAACGCATCCGTGACATGGTGGCCGACAGTTTCGACCAGATGAAGACCTCGGCGGAAGATGTGCCGCTCGTTGCCGTCGGCGGCGGGGCGTTTTTGATTCCCGAGACGGTTCCGGGTGCGTCGGAAGTGCTGCGTGTGGAAAATGCCGGCGTTGCCAATGCGCTGGGCGCGGCGATGGCGCAGGTTTCCGGCGAGGTTGACCAGGTCTTTTCCGGCCTGAGCCGCGAGGAGGCCCTTGCGAAAGCAGAGACCGAGGCGCAGAACGCGGCGATTGCTTCTGGAGCGGAGCGAGCGAGCCTAAAGACGCTTGAGGTGGAAGATATCCCGATTGCCTATCTGCCTGGCGGCGCGCGGCGGGTTCGCGTGCGGGTCATCGGCGATATCGCCTTTCATTGATGGTAAGAGGCCCTGCGGTGGGCGGGGCGACGAGGGGAGAGAACATGACGAAGATCGCACTGGCCATTCACGGTGGTTGCGGCGTTATGCCGGAAGACAGCATGACTTCAGAGGAGTGGACCGCTGCGCGCGATGATCTGGCAGCGGCGCTGCGTGCCGGTTATGGCGTATTGAAGGCTGGCGGAACCGCGCTTGAGGCGGTCGAGGCGGCGGTCGTTGTCATGGAGGACAGCCCGCATTTTAACGCAGGGCATGGCGCCGCACTGAACGAGAACGGCATCCACGAACTCGATGCCTCGATCATGGATGGTGCCACATTGGCAGCGGGCGCGATCAGCGCGTCCCGCGCCATTCGCAATCCGGTGAAAGCCGCCCGCGCACTGATGGCGGATGACCGTGCCGTCTATCTGACGGGGGAGGCGGCCGACCGCTTTGCAGAGGAAAAGGGGCTCGCGACCGAGCCGCAATCCTATTTCACGACTCAAAAGCGCCGTGAAGCACTGGCGGCGATGAAGCGCCACGCCGCCGCTGGCACGGAAGCGACGGAAAACGAGAAACACGGAACCGTGGGTGCGGTGGCGCTCGATGCGGCGGGCCATCTTGCCGCGGCTACCTCGACAGGTGGCTACACCAACAAGCCCGATGGCCGGGTGGGTGACAGCCCGGTGATCGGGGCAGGCACCTATGCACGGGATGGGGCCTGCGCGGTTTCCGGCACCGGCAAGGGCGAATTTTTTATCCGCTACGTCGTTGGTCACGAGATCGCATCCCGCGTCGCCTATCTCGGGCAGGATCTGGAGACGGCTGCTGGCAATCTCGTCCATAAGGATCTGGCGCCCTACGATATTGGCGCGGGTCTTGTGGCTATCGATGCCGAAGGCGGGATTGCAGCGCCCTACAATACCCCCGGCATGTTCCGCGGCTGGGTTACCCCCACGGGTGATGCTTGCGTGGCCACCCATGACACCGTGTATTCGGTGGAACTTTAGGCAATTGCCGCGTGCGGGATAAAAAACCGGTGACATGAAGCGTTATCGGCGGCAAAACGTCAGAACCGAAACCGGCTTGTCTCTTCATCCATGGTGCTGGCCTCATGAACATCAAGCAGCTCGAAGTTCTTCGCACGCTTCTTTCCACCGGCTCGACCATCGCCACGGCCAAGGCAATGGGGCTTAGCCAATCCGGTATCAGCCGGCTGCTGGCGCAGCTTGAGGCCGACCTGTCTCTGACGCTGTTTGCCCGCGACAAAGGGCGGCTCATTCCGACACCGGAGGCGGTGCTGCTTGCGCGGGATGCGGAAAACGTGCTGCTTGCGGTCGACCGCATGTCCGGTCATGCGGAAGATTTGCGGAATGGTGCGGCTGGTCCGGAAATCGTGCGCATCGGGCTGCCGAGCAGCATGTGGGAAAATTTCGCGCCCGCCATGCTGATCGACTATGTCCGGGATTTTCCCGGCGTTCGCATCGAGACTTTTTTCGAGACGACGACCGCCATCAACAAGCTTGTCGGCGAGCGGGTGATTGATCTCGGTTTCCTGCGGATGGAAGGTGAGATCGGGCCGGGCATCGACGTCGAGCGTGTCGCGACCGGCAAGAGTGTGTGCGTGGTCCGGGAGGATCATCCGCTGGCAGCGCTTGACGAAATTACCGTGAAGGACCTGCGCAACATTCCGCTCGTCCTGATCGGCCGCCAGCGGCCAAATCGCATGGCGCTCGATCAGGTGTTCAAAAAGGCTGGCGTCAAACCGATGGTGAAGATCGAGACTCACACCAACAGTTCCGCCTGCGCCTATGTGGCGCACGGGTTGGGGGTAACGATCATCAGCAGTTTTTATGCCAACCTCTATCGGCACCTGCCCGTTGTCGCGCGGCCGTTCGTCCCGCAGGCGACGCAGGAGTTCGGTCTTGCCCGCGCCTCCGGGGCACCGCTCTCCATCGCTGCGCAGGCGCTGAGCGATGCCTTGAAACGGAAAATCCAGCTCTCGCAAAAGATCGTCTGAAGCGGGATTTTGGGCGGAAGATGTCCTTGTCCTCATCGGGATGACCGCGCCGTCATTATGCATAGAGGTATGACGTTTATGCATAATATTGCGTGATATTTCTCAATCCGTCATAGTCGCCAGCAATGAAACCGATAGAGGCGGGCTGTCATTACCTGCCATCAATCGTGGGGAACCGATGATAAGATTCATACTGAGCCGTCTTTTGATGGCGCTGCCGACGATCGCATTCGTGTCGATCACGGTGTTTGCGCTCATCCGCTTCATTCCCGGCGATCCGGCCGCCCTGATGCTGGGCGACATGGCGCAACCGGAACAGATCGAAGCCATGAGGACCGAGCTCGGCCTCGACAAGTCCATGCCGCAACAGTTCGTCATCTGGGCCGGCAATGTGGTGCAGGGCGATTTCGGTCGCTCCATCGTCAATGACGAGCCGGTGCTGCCGCTGGTCGTCTCGCGCTTTCTCGTCAGCGCCGAGATCGTCGTGGTTGCGGTGCTTCTCGCCAGCCTGATTGCGGTTCCGGCAGGCGTGATCGCCGCCTGGAAACAGAACAGCCTGACTGATCTCGCGCTGGTCGGAACGGCGACGCTGCTTCTGTCCATTCCCACGTTCTGGCTTGGCCTTCTGCTTCTTCTGTTTTTCGGCCTGAAACTCGGCTGGCTGCCGGTGCTCGGATATGTGTCGATCAGCGACAATCTCGTCGGCGGCATGCTTTATCTCGTCCTGCCCGTCATGACGCTGGTAATCCACGAAATGGGTGTTCTGATCCGCATGGCGCGCGCCTCGACGCTGGAGGTTCTGCGGCTGGATTACATCACCCACGCCCGCGCCAAGGGCCTTTCGGAAAGCGCCGTTCTCTGGCGGCACGCCTTCAAGAATGCCTTCGGTCCTACCTGGACAATGATCGGCCTCATCCTTGCCAATCTTCTCGGCGGCATCGCCGTCATCGAAACGGTGTTCACCATTCCGGGCCTCGGACGGTTGATGGTCGACAGTATTTTTGCCCGCGACTATCCGGTCATACAGGGCTGTCTGCTGTTCGTCTCGCTCTCCTATGTTCTGGTCAACCTGTTCGTCGACCTTCTCTATCCCCTGTTCGATCCGCGCGTGGTTGCCGAATGAAAAAGTTCACACTCAACGGGCTTATCGGCGGCTTTCTCATCGCCCTCCTGCTCATTACCGCCGCAACCGGCCTGTTCTGGACACCTTATGATCCAATGAAGCTCGGTTTCGCCTCGCGTCTGGCCAGTCCAAGCGCCAGCCATCTTCTCGGCACCGATGAATTCGGGCGCGATGTTTTGAGCCGCCTGATGGTCGGCGCACGTGCCAGCGTCTGGATCGGCTTCCTGACGGTCAGCTTCGCGACGATCTGCGGCACGCTGATCGGCCTTGTCAGCGGTTATGCGCGGGGCTGGGTGGATGGCGTCATCATGGCCATCAACAATGCGCTTCTCGCCTTTCCCGGCATTCTGCTGGCGCTGGGCCTGCTCGCGGTGTTCGGCGCAAACCAGTATGGCATCATCTTCGCTCTAGGTATCGCTTATACGCCATCCATGGCCCGCGTGGTGCGCGGTGCCGTGCTTTCTCTGCGTGAGCGTGAATTCATCGAGGCGTCGCTGGTGATGGGCAATGGTGAAATCTACACCATGTTCCGCCACATCCTGCCCAATTGCATCGCGCCGATCACGGTTCTTGCCACTTCCATGTTTGGCTGGGCCATTCTGTCGGAAAGTGCGCTCTCCTTCCTTGGCCTTGGTGTGCCGCCGCCGGCCCCCACCTGGGGCAATATGCTGGCCGCCGGCCGACCCTTCATCCAGCAGGCCGTGTGGCTGGGTCTTTTCCCCGGTCTCTGCATCGCGCTGACGCTGCTCGGCATCAATCTTTTGGGCGATGCCCTCCGCGACAGGCTTGACCCGCGCATGAGAGGTCTCAAATGACTGATAATACACTTCTCACCGTCCGGGGCCTTTCGCTCGAAGTCGCCAGAACCGGCCATCGGGTGGTCAAGGATGTTTCCTTCGATATAGCCGCGGGCGAAATCTTCGGCATCGTCGGTGAAAGCGGTTCGGGTAAAACGCTCGCCACCCGCGCGCTCATCTCGCTTCTGCCACCGGCCATCGCTGTCACCGGCGGATCGATCGTCTACAAGGGGCAGGATGTGATGTCCCTGCCGGTGAAGGCGCTTCGAAATCTGCGCGGCGCGGAGATCGGTGTGGTGTTTCAGGAGCCGATGACCTCCCTCAATCCATCAATGACGATAGGCCGGCAGCTGGAAGAGGGGCTGATCCTTCACACGAAATTGTCGGGAGAAGAGCGCCGCGCGAGAATTCTCGACATGCTGAGCCGGGTCGGCATCCGCGACCCCGAAGGCGCGTTGACGGCCTATCCGCATGAGTTTTCCGGCGGTATGCGCCAGCGCATCATGCTGGCCTCGGTCATGCTGTTGAAACCCGCTTTGCTGATTGCCGACGAGCCGACGACGGCACTTGACGCTGTCATCCAGCGCGATGTCATGGAACTGATGGTGGAGCTGACACGTGCGGAAGGCACCGCCGTTTTGCTCATCAGCCATGATCTGCCGATGGTGGCGCGTTATACCAGACGCATCGTGGTCATGGAAAAAGGCGCGATTGTCGAGCAGGGCCGTACCGAGGACCTGCTGGACGCGCCGCAGCACCCATATACCAAGAAGCTGCTTTCCTCCCTGCCGTTCCGCGGCGAGCCGCGCCGTATAGACACCTCCAAGGCGCCGATGGTTTCGGCCCGCGATATCGTTGTGGATTATGCCGGTCGCAAATCGCTGCTGAAAAAAGCCAAACCGAAGCGGGCGCTGCATGGCGTCAGCATCGATATTCATGAGGGAGAGGTCGTGGCGCTCGTCGGTGGTTCCGGTTCCGGCAAAACGACGCTTGGCCGCACCATTGCCGGGCTCGTCAAGGAAAGCGAAGGGCATATCCGCTTTCAGGGCCGCGAGCGCAACGAGGACTGGAAGGATTATCGCCTGAATTGCCAGATGGTGTTTCAGGATCCCTATTCCTCGCTTGATCCGCGCATGACCATTCAGGCGCTGGTGGAGGAGGCATTGCGCCTCATGCCTGACCTCGATCAGGCCGCCAAGCGCAAGCGGGCGCTGGAAACACTGGAGGAAGTGGGGCTCGGCGCTGACTACGCCGCCCGTTATCCGCACGAGCTTTCCGGCGGCCAGCGCCAGCGCGTGGCGATTGCCCGCGCCATTGCCCGCCGTCCGCGGTTCCTGATCGCCGACGAACCGGTCTCGGCACTCGACGTGACGGTGCGGGCGCAGGTGCTCGATCTCTTTTCCGATTTGCAGAAACGTTACGGCTTTTCCTGCCTGTTCATCAGCCATGATCTCGGTGTGGTGGAGCAGGTGGCGGACCGTGTCGTCGTCATGCAGGACGGGCGCATCATCGAAGAGGGTGACCGCGACACGATTTTCGACAGTCCGAAGGAAGCCTATACGCGCCGGCTGCTCTCGGCCATTCCCGCCCTCGACCAGAATGAAAAGGGCGGCGTGACACTGAAATGGCGTCTGGAAGATGAAGTTTAACAGGAAGATGACAATGACAGTGGCTGCCCAATTAAATGCGATCTGTGATGCACAGCCTTTCGTGACGCGCTTCATGGTGCGCAATCTCCTGACCGGTGAAGAGATCGGCCGGGGAGAAAACGAGGAGACGCCATCGGGCAGCACCCGCAAGACGTCGATCATGATGGCAGTGCTCAAGGCCGCCAGCGAAGGGCGGATCGATCTCGACCAGCCCGTCATCTACGAAAAGCGGCTGGCGGAAGAGGTGGCGAGCGGCATGTTCCGCTACATGACCCCGGGTATCGTGATTTCGCTACGCGATGCCGTCGCCGGCATGATGGTGCTGAGCGATAATGTCTGCACCAAGATGGTGCTGGAGAGGCTGACGCTGGAAGAGGTGGACGGCTATTGCAAATCGCTCGGCATGTCCAACACCCATCATCGTTTTCTCATTCCGCCATTGGCACTGGCGGCGGACCATCCGCTTAAAACCGTCACCACAACGTCGGCGGCGGACCAGGTGTTGCTGTTGCAGACCATTCTCGATGCCCAGTCCTCACGGCAAGCGCAGGCGAAGCTCGGATGCAGTGCGCAATTGTGCGAATGGGCGATGCAGACGCTGAAGAACCAGATTTTGCGTTATGGAATTCGCTCCCGCCTGCCGTTCGAGGCCGTGGTGTCGAGCAAGAGCGGTCGCGGCAAACGTGGTCGCATGGATGCGGGCATCGTCTACAGAAACGGCGCGCCGTCCTTCATCATCACCGCCTATACCGATGAGGTGCCGCAAACCATGCCTGACGGCACGCCGGGATACACCATCGCGCTCGAAACGATCGGCCGGCTGGCGCAGGCGTGCTGGGATGGCTTTCATCAATAACAATCAACGACAACAAAAAGGGTAGAACAGTGAAAAAACTTCTTCTCGCAGGCGTTGCCCTGCTCGTAACGGCCAACATAACCGCAGCACGCGACATCACCATTGCGCAGAGCTCGGATCTGCGCAGCAACAACCCGGGGGTGAACCGCGATGGCAATACGGATGGGGTCATCCTGCATATCGTCGAGGGTCTCGTCGGCTATAACAATGCCGGTGAGGTGAAGCCGCTTCTCGCAGAAAGCGTCGAGGTCGCCCCTGATGGCCTGACCTATACGTTCAAGCTGCGCAAGGACGTGAAATTCCACAACGGCAAGCCGCTCACCGCGGAGGATGTCGTCTGGAACTGGACGCGTTACCTGAAGCCGGAAACCAAATGGGCCTGCCTCAACGATTTCGTCGAGGGCGGCGCAGCACACGTCACTGGCGTCAAGGCCACGGACGCTTCCACTGTCGAGATCACCCTGGAAAAACCATCCGGCGTTTTCCTGGGCCTCATGTCACGCCCGGAATGCGGTTATACGGGCATGATCTCACAGGAATCGGTTGCCTCCGATGGCAGCTTCGTCAAGCCGATCGGCACCGGGCCGTTTCAGTGGGACGAGTGGAAGAAGGGCGAGTATATCCGTCTCGCCAAGTTTGCCGACTACGTTTCGCCGGCAAATGACGGTAAGCCTGACGGCATGGTCGGCTCCAAGCGGCCGCTGGCCGATGGCGTCAAGTTCATGGTCATCCCCGATGCATCGACCGTGAAGGCGGGTCTTGAATCCGGCGTGCTTGATACGGCCGAGATTTCCCCCGATCTCATTCCGGAGTTCAAGACCAACGAAAAGATGCAACTCATCGTTTCCCGCAACAACGGCAAGAACCTGTTCTACATCCAGACCCGTGACAAGGTGCTGAGCAATCCCGGCGTGCGTCGCGCCATGGCGATGGCACTCGATCTTGATGAACTGGTTGCCGCCGCATCCAACGGCACGGGCGAGGCCAACGGTTCGATGGTTTCGCAGGATTCTGTCTATTATGGTGAGACCCAGAAGAAGCGTCCGGCCTATGACATCGATGCCGCCAAGAAGGAGCTTGAGGCGGCCGGTTACAAGGGCGAACCAATCTCGATCATCGCCAACAAGCGTGGCAACGTGCCGAGCTTCCCGGCCGCAGTCATGGCGCAGGCGATGATGCAGCAGGCGGGCCTCAACGTGCAGATCGAGGTGCTGGACTATGCCACCCAGGTGGATCGCCGCCGCTCCGGCAATTATCAGGTGATCTCGCAGTCGGTCGCTCCGCGCCTCGACCCGGCGCTGATGTATGCCTTTTATGTCGGCAACAAGGACAAGAACGCTTCCCTGATGTGGGATGATCCGAAGGCGATCGAGCTGATGAAGGCCGCCTATGTTGAGGCCGACCAGACGAAACGCCAGAAGATTTTCGATGAGTTCCATGAGCTGATGCTGAAGGAAATGCCGGGTATCTTCCTCTATGACATGGTCGATGTCTGGGGCGCGACGAAGAAGCTGAAGGGCCAGCCCGTCTGGCAGTCGAACGCTCGCCTCTGGGAGGTCTCGGTCGACAACTGACCCATCCTTGCCCGCGCCGGCGGCTGACCCCGGCGCGGGCTTTCCATTATTAAGCGCGGTAATTTGGCGGTGCCTCTGCCGAAGCGCCTGCGCGTGCCCGAAAAGGGCGGAAATGCGAGGAAAAGCCATGAACCGTGATGCTGTGATGTCGATTGCCGCCGAAATCGAGGCGATGAAGCCTGATTTCACCACTTTGAGCGACAGCATCTGGGATTTTGCCGAACTCAAATTTGAAGAACGGCAATCTGCCGGCGTTCTGGCCGCCGCGCTTGAGGAAAATGGCTTTGCGGTTCGGCGCGGTGTGGCGGGCATGGAAACCGCCTTCATCGGCGAATTTGGCAGGGGCAAGCCCGTTATCGCCTTCCTCGGTGAATTCGATGCGCTGGCTGGCATGAGCCAGGTGGCTGATGTGGCGAAGGTGCAGCCGCGAGAGGAGGGCGCCACCGGCCACGGCTGTGGCCATAACCTGCTCGGCGTCGGCTCATTGATGGCCGCTATTGCGCTCGCCCGGCATCTGAAGGCGAATAATATGCCCGGCACCGTCCGTTATTACGGCTGCCCCGGCGAGGAGGGCGGTTCCGGTAAGACCTTCATGGTGCGTGCCGGCCTGTTTGACGATGTCGATGCTGCGCTGACCTGGCACCCGGCACCGTTCAACGGGGTACGCTCGACCAATAATCTGGCCGTGCTGGAATATTTTTACCGTTTCCAGGGTGTTGCGGCCCACGCTTCCAATGCAGCCCATCTCGGCCGCTCGGCGCTCGATGCCGTCGAACTCATGAATGTCGGCGTCAATTTCCTGCGCGAACACATGCCGCAGGATTGCCGCGTACATTATGCAATCACTGACACTGGCGGCAAGGCGGCAAATGTGGTGCAGGCCAAGGCGGAAGTCCTTTATCTGATCCGCGCCCCGGAAATGCGTCAGGCGCTTGATCTCGCCGCGCGGGTGGACAAGGTGGCGCGCGGTGCGGCACTGATGACCGAGACCGAGGTGGAGATCGTCTTTGATACCGCCTCCACCAATCTCCTGCCCAACATCGCGCTGGAAACGGCGATGCATGAAAACATGGTGGCGCTTGGCCCCGTCGCTTTCGACGAAGCGGATATCGCTTTTGCCAAACGCATCCAGGACACTTTCACCGACGAGGCGATCAAAAGCAGCATCCGGCTCTACCAGATAAAGGGTGATGTCTTTTCCAACCGTAAGATCGACGGCTCGACGCCCCTGCATCTCGGGCTGCGGGATTTCGAGGGGCATTCGCATTTTCGGGCCGGCTCCACCGATGTCGGTGACGTCAGCTGGGTGACACCGACGGCACAATGCTGGACACCCGCCTGGGCGATCGGGACCAATCCGCATACCTGGCAGGTGGTGGCACAAGGCAAAACTCCTGCCGCCCACAAGGCCATGGTGCATGCCGCCAAAACGCTTGCAGCGACAGGTCTTTCACTGATGACATCGCCGGAACTGCTCGCCAGCGCCAAGAAGGAATGGCAGGAAAAGACGGAAGGCAGCAAATATGTCTGCCCGATTCCCGCCGATGTCATGCCGGGTTCCCACCGGTAAGGCGCTACGCACCTCCTTTTGCCGCCGTCCCCGTGCCGCCATATTTCCACAGGCGGCACGGAAGATCCCCTGACTGTTTCGAGCAGAAGAAAAGCTGATGTGCCGCCGGCCTTCTCCAAGGAGAGCCGGTGAATGCCGGTTTGGAATAAATCTTCCATCCCGGCCGAGTTCTCCCGATTTCGAGCCGTAAACCATAATTTCAACGGCTTATGGACCGGCCTCCCGGTTGGGAACGAGGCCGAGCGAGCCTCTGCATCTTCCACGGCTATGCGATCCGGAAGGCGCTTTCTCCGCAATTTCCCATCATCACAGCCTTGTGCACCACTCCGCTGCGGGGCTGCGAAGAAAACATTGACGTTCGAACCAAAAATGGAATAAATATATCGAACAGACAGAAAATCGGTTTCATTATTCCGTTTTCTGATGTGAGGAGGTTGCGGCGGGCTTTCGGGTTCGCCTCCGGCTGGGAGAGGCGGCGCCGGACGCCACGGAGGAGAAAACAATGAAGAAATTTATCATCGGCGCAGCTATGTCTGTGCTTCTCGGCACGGCGGCCAATGCGGAGACCGTAGGTGTCTCGATGGCGCTGTTTGACGACAACTTCCTGACCGTGCTGCGCAATGGCATGCAGGATTATTCCAAGGAGCTGAAGGGCGTCACCCTGCAGGTCGAGGATGCGCAGAACGACGTCGCCAAGCAGCAGAGCCAGATCCAGAACTTCATCGCTTCCAAGGTCGACGCAATCATCGTCAACCCTGTGGACACGGATGCGACAGCGGCCATGTCCAAGCTCGCAGCCGACGCCAAGATTCCGCTCGTTTACGTCAACCGCCAGCCGGTGAACGTCGACAGCCTGCCGGACGGACAGGCGTTTGTCGCCTCCGACGAAACGGTGGCTGGTACGCTTGAGGCGAAAGAGGTTTGCCGCCTCCTCGGTGGCAAGGGCAATGCCGTCATCATGATGGGCGAGCTCTCGAACCAGGCGGCGCGCATGCGCACGCAGTCTGCGAAGGATGTCTTGAAAACCGACGATTGCAAAGGCATCTCCGTGGTTGAAGAGCAGACTGCCAACTGGCAGCGCACGCAGGGTTCCGACCTCGTGACCAACTGGCTGTCGAGCGGCATCGAGTTCAACGCCGTCATCGCCAATAACGACGAAATGGCGATCGGCGCCATTCAGTCTCTGAAGGCTGCTGGCAAGGACATGAAGGATTATGTCGTCGCCGGTGTGGACGCCACGCAGGATGCTCTCGCCGCCATGCAGGCGGGCGATCTCGACGCCACGGTCTTCCAGGATGCGGCAGGCCAGGGCAAGGGCGCACTTGATGCCGCGCTGAAGCTCGTCAAGGGCGAGAAGGTCGAGAAGAAGGTTTACATCCCCTTCCAGCTCGTCACGCCTGAAAACGTCAAGGACTACGTGGCCAAGAACTAGTGGCCGCCTTCCGGCATCTGCGCCGTTCAGATTGATATTGGAGGCAGATGCCGGTTCCCGACGGCGCCGAACAAGCTTCGGCGCATGAGGGGATCGTGATTGAATTCCAGTGAATTCAAAGTGTTGCAGCGCCCTGCATGTTGTGGTCGACATGGCGCTGTAAGCCTCCCCGGAGGCAAGGTGCGCCATTGGGCGAAGCCTGTTTCCGGTCAATTTTGTCTATTGTGGAGGATGAGATGGTCGTCAGTCCATCGACAATGGCCGCCGTGCGCGCCAGCGGCGCCGTGCCGAATGCGGAATACCTTCTCGCCGTCGAAGGCATACGCAAGGAATTTCCCGGCGTGGTGGCGCTCGATGATGTGCAGTTCAAGCTAAGGCGCGGCACCGTGCACGCGCTGATGGGCGAGAACGGCGCTGGAAAATCGACGCTGATGAAGATTCTGGCTGGCATCTACCAGCCAGACAGCGGCGAAATCCGCCTGAAAGGCGCCGACATTCGTCTCGATTCCCCGCTTGATGCGTTGGAAAACGGTATTGCCATGATCCATCAGGAATTGAACCTGATGGCTTACATGACGGTCGCGGAAAATATCTGGATCAGACGGGAACCCAAGAACCGGCTGGGCCTTATCGATCATGGCGAGATGTACCGCCGTACCGAAGCCCTGCTGGATCGCCTCGGTATCGATCTCGATCCGGAAACGCGGGTCGGTGAGCTTTCCGTCGCCAGCCGTCAGATGGTCGAGATTGCCAAGGCGGTTTCCTACGATTCCGACGTTCTCATCATGGACGAGCCGACATCCGCGCTGACGGAGCGCGAGGTGGAGCATCTCTTCCGCATCATTCGCGATCTCAGGGAACGCGGTATCGGCATCGTCTACATCACCCACAAGATGAACGAGCTATTCGAAATCGCCGACGAGTTCTCTGTTTTCCGGGACGGGGAATATATCGGCACGCATGCCTCTACCGATGTAACGCGCGACGACATCATCCGTATGATGGTGGGCCGCGAGATCACGCAGATGTTCCCGAAGGAAGAGGTTCCTATCGGCGACGTTGTCCTGTCGGTCAAGAACCTGACGCTTGATGGCGTGTTCCACGATATTTCCTTCGACGTTCGCGCCGGTGAAATTCTCGGCGTCGCGGGCCTGGTCGGTTCCGGTCGTTCCAATGTTGCAGAGACAGTCTTCGGTGTGACGCCCGCGTCTTCCGGGACAATCAGCATCGATGGCAAACCCGTTTCAGTCACCAGCCCGACGGAAGCCATTCGTCATCGCATGGCGTTTCTGACCGAGGATCGCAAGGACACGGGATGTCTGCTGATCCTGAATATTCTGGAAAATATGCAGATCGCCGTTCTGCAGGACAAATATGTCGCCAATGGTTTCGTGCAGGAAAACGCGTTGTCGGACGCCTGCGAGGAAATGTGCCGCAAGCTGAGGGTGAAAACCCCGCATCTTTACGAGCGCATCGAAAATCTTTCGGGCGGCAACCAGCAGAAAGTGTTGATCGGTCGCTGGATGCTGACCAAGCCGCGCATTCTGATCCTCGATGAGCCGACGCGCGGCATCGATGTGGGCGCCAAGGCGGAAATTCACAAGCTCGTTTGTGAGATGGCGCGCCAGGGCGTCGCCGTCATCATGATTTCCTCCGAAATGCCGGAGGTTCTGGGAATGAGCGACCGCATCATGGTCATGCATGAAGGTCGGGTGACCGGCTTCCTTGATAGAAGTGAAGCCACGCAGGTTAAGGTGATGGATCTCGCATCGCGGTGAGGCGCGCCGGGATTTCTCGAGGAGGAACAGATATGAATAGCAACGCCGCCGCCACTCCGGAGCTGCATGCCAAATCCGGACGCAAACCGCACCGGCGCATACCGCCGGAAGCCAATATTTTCTTCATTCTGATCGGCATAGCGCTGATTTACGAGATTCTCGGCTGGATATTCATCGGCCAGAGCTTCCTGATGAACCAGCAGCGACTGACCATCATGATCCTGCAGGTCTCCGTGATCGGCATCATAGCCGTAGGTGTGACGCAGGTCATCATTACCGGCGGCATCGATCTGTCCTCCGGGTCGGTCGTCGGCCTCACGGCGATGTTGTCCGCCAGCATGGCGCAGTCCTCAACCTGGCCGCGGGCCCTTTATCCTGGGCTCACCGACCTGCCGTTCATCATCCCGCTTGCTGTCGGCATTCTCGCCGGCATGTTGGCCGGTTTCATCAATGGGCAGCTCATCGCCCGCACGAAAATCCCGCCCTTCATTGCCACTCTCGGCATGATGGTGACCGCGCGCGGCATTTCCAAGTGGTATACGAAGGGTCAGCCGATCTCCGGCCTGACCGACGGCTTCAATTTCATTGGCACAGGCATCTGGCCAGTCGTGGTGTTCCTGCTCGTGGCAATCATTTTCCACGTCGCGCTGCGTTACACCCGCTATGGCAAGTTCACATATGCAATCGGTGCCAATGAGCAGGCTGCACGTGTATCCGGTATCAATATCGAGGCACATCTGATCAAGGTCTATGCCATTGCCGGAATGCTCGCCGGTCTTGCCGGTGTTGTCACCGCTGCCCGCGCTCAGACCGCGCAGGCCGGCATGGGCGTGATGTATGAACTTGACGCCATCGCTGCGGCCGTCATCGGCGGCACCTCGCTATCCGGCGGCGCCGGCCGCATCACCGGAACGGTAATCGGTACGATCATTCTCGGCGTCATGACATCGGGCTTCACCTTCCTCCGAGTGGACGCCTACTATCAGGAGATCGTCAAAGGTCTCATCATCGTGGCGGCCGTCGTCGCCGACGTCTACCGGCAGAAGAAACGCGCCAAGCGTTAAATCCTCCTCCCAGACCTTGGGGCAGGCCTTCAGGCTTGCCCCTTTTTTGTGTCCTCATGCGGCGAGGGGATCAGCAGCGGCTCATGCTTTGCTGTTTCGATAGTCGTGGACGGCTTTGCCGAAGGCCTCGAACAGGGCGCGGGAGGGCGCGTCCGTCTCGGCCCAGTATTCTGGATGCCATTGCACCCCGACAGCAAATCCTTTTGCGTCAATGACAGACACCGCCTCTATTGTGCCATCGGCGGCCGTCGCCTCCACCTGCAGGCGCGGCGCGGTTTCGGCAATGGCCTGCCTGTGCAGCGAGTTGATCTGGATTTCGCCCGACATGCCGAGATGCTGTGCAATGCAGGAGCCTTCGCGCACATGCACAGGCTGGCGGATGGCAAAGGCGACGTCGCGGTCGTCATGTTCCGGCTTGCGGTGGTCCCATATGCCCGGCCGCTCCTGAATTTCGGACGCCAGCGTTCCGCCCAGCGCCACATTCAGTTCCTGTATACCTCGGCAGATGGCCAGCATCGGAATGCCGCGCTCGATCGCACGGCGAATGAGCGGCAGGCTGGTGGCGTCGCGGGCCTGGTCGAACGGACCGTCGCTCTCCCGCGCCTCCTTTCCGTAGAGGGAAGGGTGCACATTGGTGGCGGAGCCGGAGACGAGCAGGCCATCCACCCGGTCGAGAATGGCGTCCACGTCGTTTCCGTCCTCAAAGGCCGGCACGATGAAGGACATGACACCAGCCACTTTCAGGGCGGCGGAAACATACTGGTTCTGCGCGGCGTGCCAGTCGGCTCCGGTAAAATGCCTTATGTCGGCGGGGACGGCGATGATGGGTTTTGGCATGGCGGCTCCGGAACGAATCTTCGAAATATGTGCGACCGCCGGCGAACCAAGTCAAGCATGCCTTTGCCTCCTGCTGATCCGGCATGCGCCTAAAGTATAAGGCGATGCCGAGATATTTCAGTTGAATATAAAATGCGAAGAAAATTCCCGGAAACACGGCGTTTTTCCGCGATTAATTCTTGGTGCGGGTGCTTGTCAGTCGGGCGATAACCGTGCTTACTTCGCTACAATGCCTGAACAGCAACGAGGGGAATTCAAAGCTGCAGGCAGCGTTCATATCTGGGAGGATATAGATGGATCGCCGTTCCTTCATGAAAAAAGGTGCGCTCGCGGGAGCAGCCACTGCAGCCCTTGCCGCGCCCGCTATTGCGCAGCAGAATACCAAGATCAACTGGCGCCTGACGTCGTCATTTCCGAAATCGCTTGATACGATCTATGGCGGTGCCGAGGATATTGCGAAGCACGTCGCTGCCGCCACCGACGGCAATTTTACCATCCAGCCCTTTGCCGCCGGGGAAATCGTTCCCGGATTGCAGGCGGCCGATGCCGTATCGTCAGGCACTGTGGAAATGTGCCATACCTGCTCCTATTATTATGTCGGCAAGGATCCGACCTTTGCGATCGGGACGGCCATACCCTTTGGCCTGAATGCTCGCCTGACCAATTCGTGGTTCTATGAAGGCAACGGCAACAAACTGCTCAATGAATTCTACGCCAAACATAACCTCTACGGCATGATTTCGGGCAATACCGGCGCGCAGATGGGAGGCTGGTTCCGTAAGGAGATCAACACGGTTGACGATTTCAAAGGCGTTAAGATGCGCATTGCCGGCCTTGCCGGCAAAGTGGTTGAAAAGCTTGGTGTCGTGCCGCAGCAGATCGCCGGCGGTGATATCTATCCGGCGCTGGAAAAGGGCACCATCGACGCCGCCGAGTGGGTCGGCCCTTATGACGACCACAAGCTCGGTTTTCAGAAAGTCGCAAAATACTATTATTATCCGGCCTTCTGGGAAGGCGGCCCGGTCATTCACTCCTTTGTCAATCTGGACAAGTGGAACAGCCTGCCCAAGAACTATCAGACGGCGCTGCAGGACGCCTGCGCCTTCGCCAATACCAGCATGATGGCGAAATACGACGCCAAAAACCCGATTGCCATCAAGCAGCTCGTTTCTGAAGGCGCGGTACTCAGACCCTTCAGCCAGGAAATTCTGGAAGCGTGCTATAAGGCGGCCCTTGAGGTATACGCCAATATTTCGGCTTCCAATCCGGACTTCAAGAAGATTTACGAGGACCAGGTCGCCTTCAAGCGCGAAGGCTATCTGTGGATGCAGCTGGCGGAATACACCTTCGATACTTTCATGATGATCCAGCAGCGTAACGGCAAGCTCTGATATTCAGTAACGGCGGCGGACCGGGCAAAGGCCTCGGAGATTTCGGTCTCCGGGGTTTTTGTTGTGCGCGTACCCTTATGCATTCGACAACAAAGGATGGATTATGATCGGGTCCTTCAGAGCACAATCGCAGGATGGGCGACCAGCCGGAGTGCCGGCTGAGATCGGCGCCCCCAGCCCCGGCCATTGGTCTCAATTGTGGACGTGACGCGATGTGGAAAACGCTGAGCGTTGCATTCGTCATCAAGAAGAACCGGACAGGCAGTATAGTGACTGCCCGGGTCCGTTTCTAAAGAGAATGAACGGAAGGCGGGGGCGTACCCCGTCTTCGCAATCACAGGCGTTTCCGCGCCCTTACAGGATGCCTGTCAAGGCCCGATCTTCGGCGGCTCGCCCAGATTTGGCATGCCCGGCATTCCTCCTGGCTGGCCTCCTGGCAAGCCGAAATTGGGCATGGTGTTGCCACCCTGATTACCGAAGGCGGGCACCTCGATCTTGATGGAGTTCAGATCGACGTCGGGAGCCTTGTCTATCCAGTAGGTGACGGATTCCGGCCAGAATATCACGATGGCGACGAGGATGAGCTGCATGCCGAGCCAGGGAATGGCGCCCATGTAGATATCCGATGTCTTGACGGTGCGCGGCGCGATGGAACGCAGGTAGAACAATGCAAATCCGAAAGGCGGGTGCATGAAGCTTGTCTGCATGTTGATGCAGATCAGCACGCCGAACCAGATGAGGTCAATGCCGAGCGACTGGGCTATCGGCGCCAGCATTGGAATGACGATGAACGCGATTTCGAAGAAATCGAGGAAGAAGGCGAGGAAGAAGATGAAGATGTTGACGAAGATCAGGAAGCCGATAGGACCGCCCGGAATGCCCGACAACATGTGCTCGATCCAAAGCGAACCATCCATGCCTTGGAAAACGAGCGAAAAGCAGGTCGCGCCGACCAGGATGAACACCACCATCGACGTGATGTGCATGGTGGAATGCATTCCCTGCTTGACGAGGTCCCAGCTGAGCCGCCGATGTGCCGCCGCCAGCGCCATCGCGCCGACAACGCCGAGCGCTCCGGCTTCCGTCGGTGTTGCGAGGCCGAGAAAGATGGTGCCGAGCACGAGGAAGATGAGCACGATGGAGGGGATCATGCCCGCCAGCACACGCAACACCAGCGCCCGGTTAAGCTCACCGCGTGCCTCCGGCGGCAAAGCCGGAAGATCCTTCGGCCGAACGATCGACATCAGCAGGATGAAGAGCATGAAGATCGCCACCTGCAGGATCGACGGACCGATCGCGCCGAGATACATGTCGCCCACGGATTTACCGAGCTGGTCGGCAAGGACGATCAGCACCAGCGAGGGCGGAATGACCTGTGTGATCGTGCCCGAGGCGGCGATGACGCCGGTGGCAAGTCGCGGATTATAGCCGTATTTCAGCATGATGGGCAGCGAGATGACGCCCATGGTGATGACCGAGGCCGCAACCGTGCCGGTGATCGCGCCCAGGATCGCGCCGACAATGATGACGGCATAGGCAAGTCCGCCCGGGATAGCACCGAAAAGCTTCCCCGTTCCTTCGAGCAGGTCTTCCGCAAGGCCGCAACGCTCCAGAATAGCGCCCATGAAGGTGAAGAAGGGAATAGCCAGCAGAAGGTCGTTCGAAACGATGCCGAAGATGCGCAGGGGCAGGGCCTGAAGAAAAGCCGGTGAAAAATGCTCGGTGAAGATGCCGATGACGCCAAAAACGAGGCCGACGGTGGCAAGCGAGAAAGCCACCGGAAATCCGTAAAGCATGAAGATAATCATGCCGATGAACATCAGTGGCGGAAGAATACCGTATTCAAACATGAGAATATCCTGAAGGTTCAGATCGGCGCGATCATTGCAGGGGTTTTTCGTACTTCGTATCGAGCGCATAAAGCCCGTTGAGGGCGCCTATGCGCTTGATGAGTTCGGAAAACCCCTGAAGAACCAGAAGGGCGAAACCGGCGAAGATGATTAGTTTCACGGGCCAGCGGATTAGGCCGCCGGCATTGGAAGACATTTCGCCCTGATTCCAGGACAGCGTGAACATGGGCCAGGACAGCCAGGCTAGATAAAGGCAGCCGGGCAGCAGGAACAGCACAATGCCGATAATATCCACCCAGATGCGGCTGCGTGGCGAAATCGCACCATAGATGATGTCGACCCGAACATGCTCGTTCATGCGCAGCGTATAGGAAGCGCCGATCAGCACGATGAAGGCGAACATGTACCACTGGATTTCGAGCCAGCCGTTGGAGCTGTAGTTCAAGGCGTAACGGACCATCGCGTTACCGGCGCTGACGAGGCAGCAGATGAGCACGAGATAACCGGCGACCTTGCCCAGTGCCTCGCTCGCAGAATCTATCAACGCACTTATTTTTAGAAGCGATTTCATGACTTTCCCCTCTTCCCTTGCCGGGCCCTTTGCGGGTTTATGGCGGAGAGCAAAGCCCGATACCCCTGCAACGGCCGCGCCTCCACGCGCGTCCGCACCATCGGTTCCGGAGTTCCTCCCCACAGAATCCGTGTATGGGCAGGCGGTTCGAAAAGCAACCGAAACCGCACGCAAAGAGCAAGAACGGTGGCCCTTTTCAACTATTAACGAAAGAATGTTGCCGGAAGGCAAGTATTGTCCTTGAGAGCCGGTCCGACGGATGGCGGCGTGACACTTTCGTGCGGAACGCATTGCGCTTTTCGACCACTTCATGTTACCTCTGGCACCGGAGAATCCGGCATGGCCCGTGATCGTCCGCGGGGCAGATTTCCCCGCAGGACGGGAATGACGGATGGAGCAAAGGGGAAGTGGAATGAGCGAACACCATACAGGTCCGGTCGAACTTGGCGCTGAAATGAACTACGCCGAACACGAAAAGACCTATAACGGTTTTCTGGCCTTGACCAAATACGGCACCATGATGCTGTGCGTGCTGATGCTGGCCATGGTTGCCGGTTTTTTCACATCCGCGGGCTTCCTTGGCGGTCTCGTTGTCTTTCTCGTTCTGTCGGCGGCCGGGTTCGTTCTGCTGCGCTGATCGAACCGTTTGCGGGCTGTTGCCCTTACGGGCAAGGGTTCTGCCGGACAACCGGGAAGGCCGGGTATGAAACGCCTTTTATCCTGTCTGTTTCTGTTGATTGCGGTTGCATGTCCCGTCTCCGCGCGTGATCTCTCTCCTGCCGAGCAGGAGAGGCTGCGTGCCCAGATTGAGCGTTTCAGCGCCGCCCTGAATGCGCAGGATTTCGAAACGGTCGGCAAGACTGTGCCGCCGAAAATCTTCGAGTTCATCGCCAGTGATGCGGGTGTCACTGTGGAGCAGTTGCGGAGCGCCTTGACGGCGCAGATGCAGATGGCGCTCGCGGCGGTCAAGATAACCGAATTCACCATGGACGCGCGGGCGGTCAGCCTGACTGAGACGCCGGATGGCACGCCGTATGCGCTCATTCCGACAAAAACCGTGATGGAAACCGGCGGTCAGACCATGGAGGCGAAGTCCCACACGCTGGCGCTGATCGACGGTTCGGACTGGTATTTGCTCCGGGTGAGCGATCAGCAGCAGGTGACCATCCTGCGAAAGGTCTACCCGTCCTTCGCGACGGTGGAATTCCCTGACGATTCCACGCAGACGGTGAAATAACCCGTATTGCTGGCGAGGCCGGGCCGTGGCGTCGCCAGTGCTACCCCATTTCAGGAAAACCGTCCCGGGCGGAAGGGATCGACCGAGATGGACGTTTCGTCGCCGTTTGCCATCTGCGTCACCAGCCGGGCTGTGGCTGCCGACTGGGTCAACCCCAAATGACCGTGGCCGAAGGCGTAGATAACGGAGGGTGTCGTCCGCGCTGTACCAATGACGGGAAGACAGTCCGGCATGGAGGGGCGGAACCCCATCCATTGCCGTCCGCCTTCCAGTTTGAGGCCGGGAAGGAAACGTTCCGCTTTTTTCAACATGGCTTCCGCGCGGCGGAAGTTCGGCTTCAGGTCCAGCCCGCCGAGTTCGACGGCGCCGCCGACGCGGATGCCCGTCGACAAGGGGGTCACAACGAAGCCGTGGTCGTTGAAATAAAGCTGGCGTGTCAGGTTGAAGGCACCGACAGGCAGGGTCGTGTTGTATCCTCGTTCCGTTTCCAGCGGCACGATGTTGCCAAGCGTCGCCGCGAGTTTTTTGGACCATGCTCCACAGGCGATCACCACTTTGTCGGCGTCGATCTTGTCGCCGTTCTCCAGCGTGACGATCGTACTTTCGCCCACTGCGTCGATGCGCTGAGCTTCGCCTTTGCGAAGGCTGGCTCCGCGTGAGATCACAAGATCAAATATGGCGCGGGTGAAATCATAGGGATCGGAGACCTGCAGGCCATCCGCCGAAAACACCGCATGGCGGAACTGCGGCGCCAGGCCCGGCTGCAGCTCTTCGATTTCGTTGCGGTCAACGCGCTGGAATGCGAAGCCGGCTTTTTCCTTTTCGTCCCAATCCCTACGGGCGGCGTTGAGGCTCGCCTCGCTATCATAGATATCAAGCGTGCCGGTTTTTGAGATGAAGGACGAGAGCTCGGGCATGGCAGCGATGTGGGCCATTTCGATGGCGGCCAGCCGGTTGATTTCCATGAGTGATTTCAGCCCATGACGGAAACTGCGTTCGGCGCTGGCGCGCCAGAAACGCCAAAGCCACGGGGCGATCTTCGGTGCATAGGCCGGCGGCACGCTGAGAGGTCCGAGCGGATCAAAAAGCCAGCGCGGGGCTTTTTTCATGATACCGGGCGCGGGAATGGGGATGATTTCCGGAAAGGCCAATATACCGGCATTACCGGAACTCGCACCGCGGGAGATATCGCCACGCTCAAGAAGCACGACATCACGCCCGGCATTCTGCAGATAAAGCGCTGCCATGGAACCGATAATGCCGGTGCCGACCACCAGCACGTCGCATTTCAGGGTTTTGGGCATCGGCGCTCCTGCAATACAAATCTCTCAAGCCCGCCATAACAATGAATGCAGAGGGTATGAAAGGTCGCATCACGCTGCGGCGATAGAAATATCAGCACTGTGGCAAATAAGCGGTTCCGCGGTGGGGGAGGCCGCCATGCACATCAGTGCGTTTTGCCCATCGGCTAGGTCGCGGCTTAGATAGTTATGAGCCATTATTAATCGCTATTTAACAGTGTCTGGCTAGTTTCGCGTGCAGTCAGGCCCATCCATGTTCATCCCTTCTCATTCGGAGGGGCAGTGGGTCTGCGCAGCGGTTAATTTGGGGGTTTTAAAGGCATGTCTCACTTTTCCAAACTCGGTCTGGATGCATCTGCGGTACTTGACGCCCTGAACCGTTCGCAGGCCATCATCGAATTCGATCTGACCGGGAAAATTCTGAAGGCGAACGATAATTTCTGCAAAGCGGTGGGTTATCAGCAGTCCGAAATCATCGGACGGCACCACAGCATGTTTGTCGCTCCCGAAGACGCTGCCAATGCGGAATACAACGCGTTCTGGGCGAAACTCTCGCGCGGCGAATATGATCAGGGTCAATATCGGCGCCGGGCAAAAAACGGCGACGAAATCTGGATCGAAGCTTCCTATAATCCCGTCTTTCGTTTCGGTAAACCTTACAAGATCGTCAAGGTTGCAACCGATATCACCGTGATCAAGCGCAAGAGCATGGAAGATGACGGCAAGCTGGCTGCTCTCTCCCGCGCGCAGGCCATGATCGAATTTACACCAGATGGGAAGATCCTCAGCGCCAACGAGAATTTCCTCGCGGCGCTTGGTTACACGGCGCAGGAAATTGTAGGCAAGCATCATTCGATGTTCTGTGAGCCAGCTTATGCCCAGTCCCAGGAATATCGTGATTTCTGGCAGGAGCTGAGGAGCGGCCGTTTCTCTGCCGGGCAGTTCATGCGGCTCGGCAAGGACGGCAAACGCGTTTTCATCCAGGCGTCCTATAATCCGATACTGGATGAGCAGGGCCGTGTCTTGAAGGTGGCGAAGTTTGCCTTCGACGTGACGGACCGCATGCATGCGGTGGAGGAGCTTGGCGCGGCGCTTGAGCGGCTCTCCCAATGCAACATCCGCGTCACGCTGGACAAACCCTTCGTGGGTGAATTTGAGAGCCTGCGGCGCGATTTCAACAAGTCCATCGCGGAATTCCAGAAGACGCTGGAAAATGTTCTCGGCCAGACGGGCGATCTGACCCGCAGCAGCCAGGAAGTCAGCGAGGCTTCCGTCAATCTGGCCGAACGTTCGCGCGAACAGGCCGTAGCGCTGGAAGAAACCTCTGCGGCACTGGAGGAAATCACGGCGACGGTTCGTTCATCCACGGAAAACATGAAAGAGACCCGCAAGCTGGTTCACAGTGCACGCACATCCACCGCGGCCTCGACCGAGGTCGTTGAGCGTACGGTCAATGCCATGCAGCGCATCGAGACAGCATCGCGGGAAATCAGTCAGATCATTGGTGTTATCGATGAGATCGCCTTCCAGACCAACCTGCTGGCGCTGAATGCGGGCGTGGAAGCCGCCCGCGCGGGTGAAGCCGGCAAGGGCTTTGCCGTGGTGGCGCAGGAGGTGCGCGAGCTTGCGCAGCGTTCCGCTGGTGCCGCCAAGGAAATCAAGGCGCTGATCAACAATTCCGGCAGCGAGGTCCTTGAAGGGGTAAGGCTCGTGGGTGAAACGGGCGAAGCGCTGAAGCAGATCGACGCGCTGGTCAGGCATATTGACGGCAACGTTGACATGATCGCCAAGGCAGCGGACGAGCAGGCTGTCGGCATCAGTGAGATCAACAAGGCGGTCAACCGGCTGGACCGGATGACGCAGGAAAATGCCGCCATGAGCGCACGCACCACCGTAATCAGCACCACGCTCGCGCAGGGTGCGGATGCATTAGCCCAGCTTGTCAGCCTGTTCAAACTGAACCGCCGCACGGTTCAGCGTGAGGATGGTGCCTCAATACGGTCTGATTTTTCGACTGCTGCTCGGCACGATCAGGAGGTCGGGCGCGCAGCAGCATGAAGGGAGCCGGCTTTCGCCGGCCCCCGCTTATTGCTGATCATCAATTGATACGGATGCCCTTGATAGGGCATCTGCGCGCGGTTAACCCCGCAAGGCCGGGCGCGTGATGCCGAGGTGGTCGCGCAATGTGGAGCCCTCATATTCCCGGCGGAACAGGCCGCGTTCCTGCAAGAGCGGTACCACCTCGCGATTAAACTCCTCCAGCCCGCCGGGGAAGAAGGGCGGCATGACGTTGAAGCCATCGGCTGCGCCGTTCTCGAACCATTGCTGCATCCTGTCGGCAACGTCACTCGCCGTTCCCATGACGATATGGTGGCCACGGCCGGCCGCGACGCGCAGCGCCAGTTCTCGGATCGTGAGCTTTTCGCGCCGTGCCAGCTCGGTCAGCAACTCGGCGCGGCTGCGCAACTGGTCGGAGATGGGAAGTTCGGGCAACGGGCCGTCGAGATCATAGTCGGCCAGGCTGTGGCCGATGCGTTCTTCGAGCAGCGGCATCGCGCTCTTGATGTCCGTCCAGCGGTTCAGTTCCTTCAGCTTTTCACTCGCCTCCTCGAAACTCCTGCCGATGATCGGCATGAAGCCGGGCATCACGGCAACGCTGGCGGGATCGCGGCCGAATTTTTCGACGCGCGCCTTCAGGCTCGTGTAGAAAGCTTGCGCTTCGGAAATTGCCTGTTGGGCGGTGAAGACGATATCGGCGGTGCGTGCGGCGAGATCCTGACCCGGTCCGGAGGAACCGGCCTGGATGAGAACCGGATGGCCCTGCGGCGAGCGCGGAATGTTGAGCGGTCCCTTGACGGTGAAATATTTGCCTTCGTGGTTGAGAACATGGACTTTCTCGGGATCGACGTAGCGGCCCGCCTGCTTGTCCTTGATGAAGGCGTCGTCATCCCAGCTGTCCCAAAGGCCGCGAACGACGTTCACATATTCTTCCGCCACCGCATAACGCTCGTCATGCTCGGGGTGGTCCTTGGAGAAATTCGCTGCCGTCCGTGCGTAAGAGGTGGTGACAATGTTCCAGGCCGCTCGACCATGGCTTAAATGGTCTATGGAGGCGAAGGCGCGAGCGGTGTGATAGGGCTCGCCATAGGTGGTGGAGGCGGTTGCGGCCAGCCCGATCTTCTCGGTCACCATTGCCAGCGCGGCAAGCAGGGTCAACGGCTCGAAACGTGCGATCATCGAAGGATGGGCGTCGACGCCGCTGGTCAGCCCGTCGGCGAGGAATACCATGTCGAACTTTGCCGCTTCGGCCATTTTCGTCACGCGGGTGAGCAGATCGAGGTTTTCGCTGCCGGCCTCCGCATCGGGGTGACGCCAGCCGGAAACGTGGTGTCCGGCACCCTGCAGGAAAAGGCCGAGATGCATCTGTCTTTTGCGGGTCGTGGTGGTCATGGGAATCATGCCTTCATGTCAGTCGAGTTATATTGGCGATACCAGAAGCATTTCGAGCTTCCTGAGGTCGGCTGCGGTTTTCATGGACCGCACCAAGGCCGGGATGCCGGCGAATTTTTCACTGCCGCCGGTCGCGTCGGCAAATTTTTCGGCCGGGTCATCAATGCCGGGAAGCCCGTCGACGCGGCGCGATAGCACCGTACCATCCTTCTTCGTGACATCTATCACCACGAAACGGGTGGTTGGGTCTGGCGACAGGCGGCGAGCGGTCTCGTCATGCCGGCGCGAGACTTTCGCGGAAAGGCCGAGCAGGTCGGCGCGTGCCGGGCGTTCGTCGAAATGGCTGATCCCCAGTGACCCATCCGTCAGCGCCGCAGCGAAGACATATTCGGGGCTGAAGCGCGCGTCTATGCCGGTTGCGGGCGTGGCAGGGCCGACAAGCGCGGCATCGCCGCCGGGCGGGAAGGTGATGGTGACCGCCTCGATTTCTTCCGGCTGCAGCTCATGGGTGCTGCGCAGCGCCAGCGCGCCCACGGCGACGGGGTGTGCCGCGGTACAACACGGGAAGGCCTTGAGGGTTAGGCCCGGCGAGACGATCTGCCAGGGTGCGCCCCAGCCGGAGAGAACACGCTTCGGCTGCTCGGCGCCGAAGGCGAAGGCCGAATAAAAGCCGATGGAATTTTCCAGAAAATCCGGCGCGCCCTGAAAGCCGGATCGTGCCAGCCGTGCTGCGGTGAGGCCGGCACGCGTGGCAAGCCCCGCATGGAGCGGCTTGGCGTCATAACCGAATTGCAGGCGAAGCCCGGCCGATTGCGTGGCGGCGAGGCCGAGCGCCACGGCCGTTGTCTGCGGATCGAATTTCAGGAGATGAGCGATCGCGGCCGCGGCACCCATGGGGCCAAGTGTGGCGGTGGCGTGGAAACCATTTTCGTAATGTCTGGTGCCGAGCGACAGGCCAGTGCGGGCCATGGTTTCCAGCCCGACGATATAGGCGGCGATGAATGCATCCGCCGTCGAGCCTTCCTCGACCGCAACAGCCAGTAGGGCTGGAACAATGGCGACGGTGGGGTGGCCGCGCACACTGCCATGGACGTCGTCGTAATCAAGCACGTGACCGGCATGGCCGTTGATAAGGGCGGCAGTGAAGGCATCCGTACGCAGATCGTGGCCGACGATGCCGGCTGCGCCTTGCGTGCCTGACGTGAAGGTGTCGATCAGGATTTTCGTGCTCCTGTCGGCAGCGCCGCCCAGCACGCAGGCAAAGAAATCGATCAGTGCCGTGCGGGCAATGGTGACCGCCTCTTCATCGTGTAGCGGATCGGAAGCGGCAATGGCTCCGGCAAGAAGAAGTGTGAGTTTTTCCTCCGCGACCATGGCATCAGATCCCTTCGCCGTCATTCACGCGCGCGCCCTGTCCGCCGAGACCCTTGACGAAGGCGTTGATGCGCGGATTGGTCGACTTGTAGAATATGTGCTCCGGCGTGCCCTGATCGACGATCAGGCCGTTTTCGGTGAAGACGATTTTGTCGCTGATTTCTTCGGCAAAGCGCATTTCGTGGGTAACGAGAATGCTCGTCATGCCGTCGTTGACGAGGTCGCGGATGACGGCGAGCACTTCCCCAACCGTTTCGGGATCGAGTGCCGAGGTGACTTCATCGAACAGCACCAGCTCCGGCCGCATGGCGAGCGCGCGGGCGATCGCCACGCGCTGCTGCTGGCCGCCGGAAAGCTGGCCGGGATAGGCATCGACCTTCTGGGACAGGCGGACCTTTTCCAGCAATTCGCGGGCATGGCGCTCCGCTTCCGTTTTTGGCGTACCAAGTATTTTGATCGGCGCGATGGTGATGTTTTCCATCACCGTCAGATGCGGGAAGAGGTTGAACTGCTGGAACACGATGCCGATCCGCTTGCGCAGCGCGATGCGCTCGGCCTCGGTTTTAAGCTGGTCTACTCGCGTGCCGCCAACGGTGATCTTGCCCGATTGCGGAATGAGCAGGCCGTTGATGCAGCGCAGGATGGTGGACTTGCCGGAGCCGGAAGGACCGATGATGGAGACGGCGTCCCCCTTGTTGACGGTGAGATCAATGCCTTTCAGAACCTGGTTGTCACCAAAAGCAAGATGGATTGCTTCGAGTTCAACAAGCGGCTGGGCGTTTTGGGCGATGGATGCGGACATGGCTTGTTCCAATCAGCGGGAAGCGAAGCGCCGCTCGAGGCGCTGCGTGAAACGGGAGACGGGATAGCAGAACAGGAAGAACGCCATCAGAACGGTGAGATAGACCACCACGGTGAAATCGTTGCGCTGCACGGCGGTGCTGGCGTCGGTCGCGGCGTGAAGAAGCTCATGCACGCCGACCAGCGAGGCGAGCGCCGTGCCCATGGTGATCGATGCGTAGAGGTTCATCCACGGCGGCAGGGAGCGTTTTATGCATTGCGGCAGGATGATCCAGCGCAGGGTCTGGTTGCGCGAAAAGCCCAGCCCCTGAGCGGCTTCCCATTGCGCTGTCGGAATGGACTGGATGGCGCCGCGGGTGATTTCGGCGATATGGGCGCTGGCGGGAATGGCAAGGCCCACAACCGCCTTGATCCAGTCCGGAAAAGGAATGTAGTTGCCAAAGGCCACGATCTCGAAGGGGAAGATGTAAGTCGCGGCAAAGATCAGCACCAGATGCGGGGCATTGCGGAAAATCTGCACATAGGTCAGTGCCGGTGCGCGAACCAGACGGTAGGGCGCAAGCTCCATGATGCCGAGAAGAACGCCGATAAATGTGCCGATGGCGATCGCCAGAATGCTTATCAGCACATTCATGGCGAAACCCTTGGCGAGATAGGGCAGCCATTCCAGCAGCACCTGGCCGAGCGACGGATCGAGGACCAGCCACAGGATGACGGCAACCAGGACGCCCAGCAGCAGAATGGTGCCGAAAGGCGGCTTCTTCACCGCCCGTGTTGGAGAAACCACCGCACTCATTGACCGAACCCCGGAACCGCAAGACGCCGTTCAAGCCAGAGACCGGCCCTTGCGACGATGAAATTGATGACGCTGAAGAAAACGAGGATAACGATCATCAGCTCGACCACATTGTCGCGCTGCGTCCAGATCAGGATGGAGGCATAGGTGATCTCACCCACGGCGATTGCAGAGCCGACCGTGGTGAGCTTCACCAGATTGACGAGATTGTTGATGATGGAGGGCAGCGCTGTGCGGATCGCCAGCGGAAACTCCACATAACGCAGAATCTCGAAGGAACTGAAACCGATTGCACGCGCTGCCTCGATTGTGGTGCCGGGCACCGCCTCGATGCCGCCACGCAGCGCTTCGGCATGGAAGGCGGCAATGTGCAGTCCCGTGACCGCAACGACCCAGAAAAACGGTGTCAGCGGATTGTTCTGCGCGCCACCCAGCGCATTGGAAATCAGCATGTTGAGCACGAGGAAACCGCACATCAGCTGTACCAGCGTCGGCGTGTTGCGCGTCAGTTCCACATAGGCGCGCACAGGACCGGCAAGCCAGGTCCTCCCGGATGTGAGCATTGCCGCGAAAATGAAGCCGAAGACGAGGCTGAGCGGCAAGGTGACGGCAACGAGGATCAGCGTCATCTTCATGCCGTCGAGCCAGATCTGAACCTCATAGCCGCTGTTCAGAAAATCATAGTTGAGGCCAAGATGCGCGGCCAGTTCTATGAAGCGCGCTGTAAATGAATCCTGCATTGGAAATCCATGCTGTTATTGCGGGTGCCGCCACGCGGGCGGCGCCAGAATGGCCTGCCATTCAGGCTCAGCGTGCCGTTGACGTGAACGGACACATCACAATTGCCACCCTTCAGCGCCAGCAGCGATTCCGGCTGGCTCGGCAGCGCCTTTACCTGCGCGCCATATTGCTCGATCAGCGGCTGAGTGTAGTTGGAACCTTGAGACACGCAGGCGATCTTGCCTTTCAGGTCGGACCAGTCCTTGATGCCAGAGTCTTTTCGACCGATGGCGGCGCCGCCCTGACGGTCATAGGGGGTGGGCACGTAGTCGAGCGTTTTCGCACGTTCTTCGGTGTACTGCATGTTGGCGATAAGAATATCGACCTTCCCCTGCTGCAGGAACTGCACGCGGTTTGGCGGGGTCACGGTCTCAGTCACCAGTTCAACGCCGAGACCTGCGGCGAGCGCCTTGGCGACGTCGATGTTGAGGCCCTTCTGCTCCTGCGTTTTTGGATCGATAAAACCAAAAGGCGCGCCGGAAAGAATGACGCCGACGGTGAGCTTGCCGCGACCCTTGATGCGGTCAAGCGTTGCATCCGCGTGAGCGGTGGTTGCCAGCGAGGCGATGACAACGGTTCCGGCGATGAGTTTCGCGGCAAACTTGGGGAGGGAGAAGGCCATGGGTATTTCCTTTTGCTTGTGGCTGGAACCTACATGACGGACTTGCAGAGAGCGAGAATTGGCATTGCGCAAAAAATACTATGAATAGAAACGAGTTCCAATAATGTTGTCAGGCAGAAAAAATATCCTAATAATTTAAAATAGTAGAATCTTGTTCTTTAGGTTTTAGTGGTGTGCGGCTTGTTTCAACCAAGAGGCGAGAAGCAAGCCGCACTGCCTTTCAATTATCGTCCGGCATTATAGGCCGCGATTGCTGCCATGTTGACGATATCGCTGTCCTTGGCCCCCATCGAGGTTATCTGCACCGACTTGTCGAGGCCGACGAGGAGAGGGCCGATGACGGTCGCACCGCCCAATTCCTGCAGCATCTTGGTGGAGATGGAGGCGGAATGGATGGCGGGCATGACCAGCACATTGGCGGGGCCGGAAAGGCGCGCGAAGGGATACTGGCTCTGCATGCGGTGATGGTTCAGCGCCACATCCGCCGACATTTCGCCATCGACCTCGAAATTGACGTTGCGCTTGTCGAGAATTTTCACCGCCTCGCGCACCTTGTCGGAGCGTTCGCCGACCGGCTGGCCGAAGGTGGAATAAGCGAGCATGGCAACGCGCGGCTCGTAACCGAAACGGCGGGCGAGGCCGGCTGCCTCCTCGGCGATATCGGCAAGGTCCTCGGCATTCGGCATGTCGTGCACGGCCGTGTCGGCCACGAAGACGGTGCGGTTGCGCGAGACAACGAGGGATACGCCAATGACGCGATGGCCGGGCTTGGTGTTGATGCAACGGCGGATATCTTCCAGCGCCGTCGAATAATTGCGCGTCACGCCCGTTACCACCGCGTCCGCATCGCCCATCGCCACCATGCAGGCGGCGAAGTGGTTGCGGTCGTTGTGGATCAGGCGCTGCACGTCGCGCAGCAGGAAGCCGCCGCGCTGCAGCCGCGCATAGAGGTAATCGATATAGGCATCGACCCGGCTGGAGAGGCGGGCATTGGTAATTTCGATATTGGCGCGGTCGAGATCGATACCGGCACGCTCCGCATTGGCCTTGATGATATCGTCACGGCCGAGCAGGATGGCGGTACCAAGCCCTTGAGCGGTAAACGAAATCGCCGCGCGCATGACCTGTTCTTCTTCCGCTTCGGCAAAGACCACGCGCTTGGGCGAACGACGCACACGCTCGTAAAGGCGTTGCGTGGTCGAGGCCATCGGATCACGACGGGCCGAAAGCTCACGGGCATAGGCGTCGAGATCGGGAATTTCGCGCTGGGCGACGCCGGTTTCTATAGCGGCTTTTGCCACGGCGACAGGAATGGCGGAGATCAGGCGCGGATCGAACGGGACCGGAATGATATATTGCGGTCCGAAACGCGGGCGGTTGCCCTGATAGGCGGCGGCCACATCGTCAGGCACGTCTTCGCGGGCGAGATCCGCCAGCGCCTGCGCGGCGGCGATCTTCATGGCATCGTTGATCTGGCGGGCACGCACATCGAGCGCGCCGCGGAAGATATAGGGGAAGCCGAGGACGTTGTTGACCTGGTTCGGATAGTCGGAACGTCCCGTCGCCATGATGGCGTCATCGCGGATGCGGGACACTTCTTCCGGGGTGATTTCCGGGTCGGGATTGGCCATTGCAAAGATAATCGGCTTCGGCGCCATGGAGCGGATCATTTCTTCGCTGAACGCGCCCTTCTGTGAGAGGCCGAACACCACGTCAGCACCCTTCATGGCTTCCGCCAGCGTGCGATTGTCGGTTTTCACCGCATGCGCGGATTTCCATTGGTTCATGCCCTCGGTGCGGCCCTGATAGATGACGCCCTTGGTATCACAGAGCGTGATGTTTTCCGGGTTGAAACCCATGGCCTTGATGAGGTCCATGCATGCGATTGCGGCCGCACCCGCGCCGTTGCAGACGAGCTTGGTGGTCTTGAAGTCACGTCCGGTCAGTTCGATGGCGTTGATGAGGCCGGCGGCGGCAATAATGGCGGTGCCGTGCTGGTCGTCATGGAATACGGGGATATCCATCAATTCGCGCAGGCGGCTTTCGATGATGAAACATTCGGGTGCCTTGATGTCTTCCAGATTGATGCCGCCGAAAGAGGGGCCGAGGTAACGCACGCAATTGATGAACTCATCGGCGTCTTCGGTATCGACCTCGAGATCGATGGAATCGACATCGGCGAAACGCTTGAAGAGGACCGATTTGCCTTCCATGACCGGCTTCGAGGCCAGCGCGCCGAGATTGCCCAGCCCGAGGATCGCGGTGCCGTTGGAGATGACGGCCACCATGTTGCCGCGTGTCGTATAATCGTAAGCGGTCGCCGGATTTTCGGCGATGGCTTTCACCGGCACGGCCACGCCGGGCGAATAGGCGAGCGACAGATCCCGCTGTGTTGCCATCGGCTTCGTCGGGGTGATTTCCAGCTTGCCCGGCCTGCCTTCCGCGTGGAAATCCAGGGCTTCCTGATCCGTAACCGATGTTCTTGTGCTGGCGGGCTTGGTCGTGTCGGACATGGGCTGTGTGTGCTTTCGTGTCTATAACAATGTAAAATATCCGCCGTTGTTATTGTATTTTTCGCGCGCCTGCCAAGCCTTGAATGTTGTTCAGTGCAGCAAATTTAAGCGGGATGAAATTTGCGGCCGATTCAATCGATTAATTCCGCGTCCTGCTTGTCAAAGGCTCAGTCTGTAGGCTCGGCGGGCCATATTTACGAAGGCTTCGACATGCAGGGCAAGCGCGCCGCGCCTGACGAGCAGTACGCAGTCGGACCATGCCTCCGCGCTATCGAGTGACACGGCGGCAGTGCCCCTTGCGGAAAGCACCGTGCTTTCCGGCAGGATGGAAATGCCTGCACCGGCCTCCACGAGCGCGAGAATCGTATTGACGTTGGCGATGCGCATGCCGACTTGCGGCGTGCAGCCGGCATCTTCGAAAAGCGAAAGCGCGCTGCTGCTGAGGCCGAGGCCAATCTCGTCAACCGGCAGCAGCAGTTTTTCGTGCAGGATATCGCTGACGGAAACCTGCGGGCGATTGGCGAGTACATGACGTTCCGGCAAAGCGACGCAAAGCCTCGAGCGGTCGAACGGAATGGTTCGCAAGGTCTGCGGCAGCGTGGGAAGAGGCGCGCGGATGAAGGCAACGTCGGTCTCGCGGGTCGTCACCTGCTCGATCAGCTGTTCCATTGTCATGCCGGGCAACAGTTCAAGCGTCACGTCTGGGTACTCTTCACCATAGCGGGTAATGAGCGCGGGTAGTTTACGCTCGGCCATGACACTCGTGCCGTAACCGATGCGCAGCGTGCCGAGCTGGCCGCGGCGGATCTGCTGCGCCCTTTCCAGCGCACTTTTGGTTCGTGCAAGGATTTCTTCCGCCTCGATGAGCATGGACTGACCGGCCGGGGTAAGTTCCACACCGCGATTGATGCGGTGAAAGAGCTTGAAGCCCAGATTTTCCTCCAGCTGTCGAATGCGCTGGGTGACGGCGGGCTGGGCAATGCCGAGCTGCAGGGCTGCGGCACGAAAGTTCCTCGCCCTTGCCGCTTCCACGAATATCGTGAGTTGACGAATATCCATCGGGAGATTTCTTTGTTTTGTCAGGTGTAATGTGATATAAGCATAGCTTATCGAAATTGCCCAGCTTGCGCATTGTCATCTTGTCGCAGGCGACGTTATACCGCAGCCAGTGTTTTGATCGTCTTTGCCGCTTTGCAGGCCTTGATGGGAGAAACCGGGGAGGATTTGTTCAAGCATCTTGCCCGCCGTCCATGGGGCCGGCGGTTACCTGCAGTGAATGGGTCAAGCATGACAGTCACGACGGAAGTCTTCCCCACCATTGTTCCCCGTTCAGCCGCGCCGCCTTCGGCGCATCTTCGCCTGGCCATTGCGGCCGCAGGCTGTCCCGGCTTCGCCGGACGCTGAACAATCACCGGGCTTCAGCCTTTTGGGGCAGCTCTTCTAACCGGACATTCTTTCATGGGTAATCCAGCAACTTCTTTATCGCTCCCAGCCAGATTGTGGCTGTTGGTGCTCGGCGCTGTCATCGTTGCCGCAGGCCTGTTCTTCGCCATTGGCGGCGGCCAGCTTGTGGCCCTCGGCGGCAGCCTCTATTTTGTCACGGCAGGCATCGCGCTCATCGTCTCGGGCCTGCTCATCCTGCTGCGCAAGCCTGCCGGTGCGGTTCTCTTCGGCCTTGTCTTCGTCCTCACCGGCATCTGGGCGGTGTGGGAAGCCGGATTGCACTTCTGGCCGCTCATTTCACGCCTTCTGGCGATGGGCGTCGGTGCCATTGTCGTTGCGCTCTCCTATCCTCTCTTGCGTCGCGCGGCCGGCAAGGCTCCGGCATACGGCGCCTCTTTCGCCATTGCCGCCATTCTCGCCATCGCCACCGGCGCGGGTTTTGCCGGCATGTTCGTGCCGCACCCCACCGTCGCCTTCAATGGTGAACCCGCAGCCCTGACGCCCGTAACACCGGAAACGGAGCAGAAGAACTGGGAACATTACGGCAATACATCCGGCGGCAGCCGCTTTGTCGCTCTCGATGAAATCACGCGCGACAACGTCAAGAACCTCGAAGTCGCCTGGACCTACCACACCGGCGATACCCCGATCAGCCCCGGCGCGAATGGTGCGGAAGATCAGGAAACGCCGCTGCAAGTTGGCGACACCGTGTTCCTGTGCACGCCGCATAACAATGTCATCGCTCTTGATGCAGATACCGGCGCAGAAAAGTGGAAGACGGAAATCAACGCGAAATCTTCCGTCTGGATGCGTTGCCGCGGTCTTGCCTATTTCGACGCCAAGGCGCCGCTGAAGCAGCCGACCGCACCGGGCTCCACGCCGGTTACCCCGGCGGTGGTGGCCGAGGGCGCGCTTTGCCAGCGTCGCATTCTGATGAACACCATCAATGCGGAACTGATAGCGCTCGATGCCGACACCGGCGCGTTTTGCCCTGATTTCGGCACCAATGGCCGCGTCGACCTGAAGATCGGTCTCGGCGATGCGCCGGACCCGCAATATGTGTTGACCTCCGCACCTACGCTTGCCGGCACGACTGTCGTTGTCGGCGGCCGTATCGCCGACAACGTTCAGGTCGATATGCCCGGCGGTGTGATGCGCGGTTTCGATGTGGTGACGGGCGCGCTTCGCTGGGCCTTCGACCCTGGCAACCCTGATATTACCGGACTTCCGCCCGAGGGACAGACCTACACGCGTTCCACACCCAACGTCTGGGCGTCCATGTCCTATGATCCGGAGCTGAACACCGTCTTCATGCCGGTCGGCAGCCCTTCGGTGGACTTGTACGGCGCAACTCGCACACCGCTCGACCATAAATATGGTGCTTCGATGCTGGCGCTCGATGCCACCACCGGTCGCGAAAAATGGGTCTACCAAACGGTTCATAACGACCTCTGGGACTTCGACGTGCCGATGCAGCCAAGCTTCGTCGATTTCCCGAAAGCGGATGGAACCACTGTTCCGGCACTGGTTTTCGGCACCAAGGCGGCGCAGATCTATGTTCTCGACCGGGCGACAGGCCAGCCGCTGACCAAGGTTGAAGAAGTTCCGGTCAAGCCCGCCAATATTCCGAACGAGCGCTACGCGCCGACACAGCCACGCTCGGTCGGGATGCCGCAGATCGGTGCGCAGACCCTGACGGAAGCGGACATGTGGGGCGCGACCCCGTTTGACCAGCTTCTTTGCCGCATTGCCTTCAAGGGCATGCGTTATGAGGGCCTTTATACGGCGCCGGGCACGGACCTCTCCCTGTCGTTCCCGGGCTCGCTCGGCGGCATGAACTGGGGCGGTCTTTCGACGGACCCAACCACGAACACGATCTTCGTCAACGACATGCGCCTCGGTCTCTGGATCCAGATGCAGGAAGCGGCACCGACCAAGGCTGTCGCGAGTGGCGGCGAAAGCGTCAACACCGGCATGGGCGTCGTTCCCATGAAGGGCACGCCCTATGCGGTGAACAAGAACCGTTTCCTGTCCGCTCTCGGTATACCCTGCCAGGCCCCGCCCTATGGCACGATGACCGCTATCGACATGAAGACCCAGAAGATCAAGTGGCAGGTGCCCGTGGGCACTGTCGAGGATACCGGTCCGCTCGGCATCAAGATGGGCCTTCCGATCCCGATCGGCATGCCCACGCTCGGCGGCACGTTGGCCACGCAGGGCGGTCTCGTCTTCATCGCCGGCACGCAGGATTATTATCTGCGCGCTTTCGATACGGCGACCGGCAAGGAAGTCTGGAAGGCCCGCCTTCCGGTCGGCAGCCAGGGCGGCCCGATGAGCTACAAGTCTCCGAAGACCGGCAAGCAATATATCGTCATCTCCGCTGGCGGTGCACGCCAGTCTCCTGACCGTGGCGACTATGTCATCGCCTATGCATTGCCGGGCTGACGCTTGCGTCACGCCTCACTTGAAGCCGGCCCCGGGAGCAATCCCGGGGTTTTTATTTGCTCTGCATCGATCCGCGCGAAGAAATCGAGCGGAACCTCACCTGCCGCGTGGCGTTAGGAAAGCGTGCCGGGGCAGACACCCAGCTGTTCACCAAGCTTTCACAAGGGGGACTTATGAGCTTGCGCTTGTCCGCCCATGAACCGATGATGGCGGTATTGGGAAATATGTATATTGTCCGGCGCGCCGGGAAATTTTTTGACGTTGGAAAGGTTTTATTGTGAAGGAACAATCTCGAAAGATCACGCCGGTTCTTCTGGCCGGTGGTGCTGGCTCCAGGCTATGGCCGGTCTCGCGCGATCAGTTGCCCAAGCAGTTTCAGCCGCTGGTCGGCAATCTTTCGACCTATCAGCAGACCCTGCAGCGGGTGGGTGACGAAACGCTTTATTCCGAGCCACTTGTCATCACCAACGAGGATTTCCGTTTTTTTGCCCGCCGTCAGGCGGAGGAGATCGATCTGCCGGCCACCGTGGTGCTTGAGCCCGCCCGCCGTGACAGCGCCGCCGCCATGGCCGCCGCCGCCGTGCTGGCCGAGCGTCGCGAGCCCGGATGCCTGGTTCTGGCGCTTGCTGCCGACCATGTGGTGCTCGATGCCGACAAGTTTTCCGATGCCGTGAAACTCGGCGCCAAAGCCGCCGATCAGGGCAACATCGTCGTCTTCGGTTTGGTGCCGACGGAGCCGCGCACCTCCTATGGTTACATCAAGCCGGGCGAGGCGATTGATGGTGAAAAGGATCTGAGTAAGGTCGAGGCCTTCGTGGAGAAGCCTGACATGAAGACGGCGATCTCCTATCTCGAAAAAGGCTATCTCTGGAATTCCGGAAACTTCCTGTTCCGCTCCGACGTGATGATTGCCGAACTGGAGGCCTTTGCGCCGGAAATTCTGGCCGCGGTAACGCAGTCAGTCGAGCAATATGAAAGCGACCTCGGTTTCGTGCGTCTGCATCAGGAAAGCTTCGAAGCCTCGCCCAAGAATTCCATCGACTATGCCGTGATTGAGAAGACCAGGCGCATGGCTGTCGTGCACGGCCATTTTCGCTGGTCGGATATCGGCAGCTGGGACGCGATCTGGGAGATCGCCGACAAACACAGCAATGACAATGCGCTGGAAGGTAACGGCGTCTTCATCGATTCCGAAGGCTGCCTCATCCATTCGACGCAATTGCTGACGACGGTGGTGGGCGCGAAGGACATAGTGGTGGTGTCCACCAAGGATGCGGTTCTGGTGGTGCCGAAGAACCGGGTGCAGGACGTGAAGGGTCTGGTGGAGACGCTGAAGGACGGCGAACATGCGCCACAGACGCAGACCCACAAGCGCGTTTACCGGCCCTGGGGCTACATCGAACACATGTATGTGGACGAGCGTTATCGGGTTGGTCATATCACCGTCGATCCTGGCCACCGCATCTCGTTCCAGAAACACTATCACCGCTCGGAACACTGGATCATCGTCAAGGGAACGGCCACCGTGACGATTGGTGACGAGACCCGGCTGCTGACGGAAAACCAGTCGGTCTATATCCCGATCGGCCAGCCGCACCGTCTTGCCAATGAGGGGCAGATCCCGCTCGAACTGGTCGAAATCCAGACCGGAGCCTATATCGGCGAGGACGATGTCATCCGCATCGAGGACGATTACAAGAGGCAATAGTTACCTACGCCAAGAGAATAAGCGAAGCGGACGTCTGCCCGCTTCGCCTTTTGGTTCAGGCAGCCACTGCATTTATACAATGGGCAAAGCCATGAGAGAGAATTGCCGCCTCCAGTCCCCGGCGCCAAAATAGCCATCCGAAGATGAGTCCGGGAATAAAATTCCCGGTCAGCACTGCAAGGACGAGTGCCGGTCCGGGCTGCGCGGCAATGGTAAACAGAAACGGCAGATGACCAGCGGCGAACAAAGCGGCAGCGATCACAATGGCGGCGCACATTATGAACGCTCGAACCTGCCCGCCTCCTGTAGAGCGCCAGAGAACCCACGCGAAAAACGACATCATGCCCCATCGGGTCAATAGCTCTTCGGTGACGCCGCCATAGAGAAGCCGGGTGGCCAGGGGAATGTCAAATCTGGTGATATTTGCCATGGTTGCTGCATCTGTGACCAAGGGCAGGATCGCCGACGAATAGACGATCATCACAATGGCAACGGCAACACCCGCAGCAAGTGCAGGAGGCACTTGTTTTCGCAGTACCGCACGCGGATCGCCGCCCGTCAGCCAGCTATCGATCAAAGGCGCATGGAGCCCGATTTTTGCGGCGAGGGCTTGGCCGGTGGCGACCGAGGCGACGGTCAGGACTGCTGGTTGGAGGAGTATCAACAGGCGCATCGCCATTGAAACCTGCTGCCCCGGTATGAGCTGCTCAAACGCGGCGAGTAAGAGCGATGCGACACCGATCAATCCGATGATCAGGAGAATATGCCAGCGTTTCATTGTCTCTTGCACCTGTTTCTTGCTGCGCAGGGTTCTTAAACCAGTGGCATTGCGTGTGGATTACGGCGCGCAAGCCCCTCTACGGTCCGCCTGTCAGGCGAATTTTGCCATCCTTCGAGACGCCGCTGAATGCAGTAACGAGATTCGTGTTTTAGGCGGTTGCCTAATCAAAAATCTTCGCATACGTTCCAACTGCAACGTTTCAGTGAGGGAGGAGACTCATGCGAATGCGTGTTATTTCTGCGGCTTTTCTGGCCAGCGTGATGATTCCGGCGGGCTTTGCCGGGGCCACTGATCTTGAGGTGACCCATTGGTGGACATCGGGCGGCGAAGCCGCGGCGGTGGCCGAACTGGCCAAGGCTTTCGACGCGACCGGCAATAAATGGGTGGACGGCGCGATTGCCGGTTCGGGTGGCACGGCCCGGCCGATCATGATCAGCCGCATCACCGGCGGCGATCCGATGGGCGCTACCCAGTTCAACCACGGTCGGCAGGCGGAAGAACTGGTGCAGGCCGGCCTGATGCGGGACCTGTCCGACGTTGCCGAAAAGGGTAAGTGGAAAGAGGTCATCAAGCCGGCGAGTCTGCTCGACAGCTGCACCATCGACGGCAAGATCTATTGCGCGCCGGTCAATATCCATTCGTGGCAATGGCTGTGGCTTTCCAATGCGGCGTTCAAGAAAGCGGGCGTCGAAGTTCCGAAGAACTGGACGGAATTTGTTGCGGCAGCGCCGGCGCTGAAAAAGGCCGGTATCCAGCCGCTCGCGCTTGGCGGCCAGGCATGGCAGGCGAACGGCCTGTTCGACACGCTGACGCTTTCGATCGGCGGAAAGGAACTTTATCAGAAGGTCTATGGCGACAAGGATGCCGAAGCGGCGGCAGGTCCTGAAATGGCAAAGATTTTCGCGGCTGCCGTCGAGGCGCGCGACATGGCCAAGGGCACCAATGTTCAGGACTGGAACCAGGCCACCAACATGGTCATCACCGGCAAGGCCGGCGGCCAGATCATGGGCGACTGGGCCCAGGGTGAATTCCAGCTCGCCAACCAGAAAGCTGGCACTGATTATTCCTGCCTTCCTGGCCTTGGCCTGAGTGAATACCTGACCACGGGTGGCGACGCCTTTTATTTCCCCGTTTTGAAGGACGAGGCGAAAACCAAGGCGCAGGATGTTCTTGCCGCGACCATCGTTGATCCGAAAACGCAGGTCGCCTTCAACCTGAAGAAAGGCTCGCTGCCGATCCGCGGCGACGTCGACCTGAATGCAGCCAATGACTGCATGAAAAAGGGCCTGGCAATTCTGGCCAAGGGCAATGCGCTGACCAGCACCGACCAGCTGATTTCCGCCGATACGCAGAAACAGAAGGAAGATCTGATGGCGGAATTCTTCGCGGGCTCGATGTCGGCGGAAGACGGGCAGAAGCGTTTCGCGGACATTATCGGTTCGGCTGACTGATCGTAATCTCTTCGGATCGGGAGCGGTTCGCCGCTCCCCTTCCAACGTCCGGGCTATGCCAGGATAACAGGCAATGGCCGGAGTTTCTCGCGGCGAGCCCCGTGCTCGGCCGTTGACTGTAACGTTACAGGAGGAGGTAACATGGCAGGTCAAGCGCGCTCACGGCGGCCCAACCAGCTTTTCCGCAATCTCAATTCGAAGATTGCCTCCATTCCGATGATACTGACCGCCGTGGTGATCTTTCTTGGCGGCACGGTCTGGACGGTGGTTTATTCCTTCACCAATTCCAAGCTTCTGCCGCGGGCGAACTTCATCGGTTTCGATCAATATGAGCGGCTGTGGGCCGCGCCGCGCTGGATCGTCTCAATCCAGAATCTGGCGATTTACGGCATCCTGTCGCTAATTTTCAGCCTTGTCATCGGCTTCGTGCTGGCGGCGTTGATGGATCAGAAAATACGTTTTGAAAACGCGTTCCGCACCATCTTCCTGTATCCTTTCGCTTTGTCCTTCATCGTTACCGGCCTCGTCTGGCAGTGGCTGCTGAACCCGGAATTTGGCATCCAGTCCGTTGTCCGTTCGCTTGGCTGGGAAAACTTCACGTTCGACCCGCTCTACAATTCCGAGATCGTTATCTATGGCATTCTGATCGCGGCGCTCTGGCAGGGCACGGGGCTCGTCATGTGCCTGATGCTGGCCGGTCTTCGTGGCATTGATGAAGACATCTGGAAGGCGACGCGCGTTGACGGCATTCCGATGTGGAAAACCTACACCCTCATCATCATACCGATGATGCGTCCCGTCTTCATCACCACGCTCGTCATCATCGCCAGCGGCATCGTCAAGGTCTACGACCTCGTGGTGGCGCAGACAAGCGGCGGGCCGGGCATCGCGTCCGAGGTCCCGGCAAAATATGTCTATGACTACATGTTCCAGGCGCAGAATCTGGGGCAGGGCTTTGCCGCCTCTACGATGATGCTCCTGACGGTTGCGATCATCATCATTCCATGGGCCTACCTTGAATTCGGAGGCAAGAAACGTGGCTAATCTCAGCACATTGAACACGGTTGTTGCCGCCAACGATGCGGTTTCCAATGAGCTCTCCGGCCCGCGCGGCAAGAAGCCAAGGAAAACCTTTTCCCGCCGCAACATCATTCTCTACGGCACATTGTTCGTGGCTGCTGCCTATTACCTGCTGCCGCTATACGTGATGGTCGTTACCTCGCTGAAGGGCATGCCGGAAATCCGGCTAGGCAACATTTTCGCACCGCCGGTGGAGATTACCTTCGAGCCTTGGGTCAAGGCTTGGGCGAATGCCTGTACAGGGCTGAATTGCGACGGGCTTTCGCGGGGCTTCTGGAACTCCGTACGCATCCTCGTGCCGTCGGTCGTCATTTCCATCATCGTCGCCTCCGTCAGCGGCTATGCCATGGCGAACTGGAAGTTCAAGGGATCGGAGTTGTTCTTCTCCATCCTCATCATCGGCGCCTTCATTCCCTATCAGGTGATGATTTATCCGATCGTTATCGTGCTCCGCGAACTGGGCATTTACGGCACACTGAGCGGCCTCGTCATCGTTCACACCATCTTCGGCATGCCGATCCTGACGCTGCTTTTCCGCAACTATTTCGCCTCGCTGCCGGAGGAACTTTTCAAGGCGGCGCGGATCGATGGCGCTAATTTCTGGCAGATTTATTTCCGCATCATGCTGCCCATGTCACTGCCGATCTTCGTGGTGGCGATGATCCTGCAGGTGACCGGCATCTGGAACGACTTCCTGTTCGGCGTGGTGTTCACGCGGCCGGAATATTACCCGATGACGGTGCAGCTCAATAACATCGTCAACTCCGTGCAGGGCGTGAAGGAATACAACGTCAACATGGCCGCAACCCTTTTGACCGGGGCCGTGCCGCTGATCGTCTATTTCCTCTCCGGCAGGCTTTTCGTCCGCGGCATTGCTGCAGGCGCAGTAAAAGGTTGAGCTATATGAACAAAAGCGTTTCCATCCGCGATCTTTCGCTGTCCTTCGGCGCCGTTACCGTGCTGAAAGACCTCAATCTCGATATTTACGACGGCGAATTTCTCGTGCTGCTCGGCTCTTCCGGCTGCGGCAAGTCGACCCTTCTCAACTGCATCGCCGGCCTTCTGGAGCCGACCGACGGACAGATATTCATCAAGGACCGTAACGTTACTTGGGAAGAACCGAAGGATCGTGGCATCGGCATGGTGTTTCAGTCCTATGCGCTCTATCCGCAAATGACGGTGGAAAAGAACCTTTCCTTCGGCCTTCAGGTCGCCAAAGTGCCGAAAGAGGAGATTGACCGCCGCGTCAAAAGGGCAGCCGGCATCTTGCAGATCGAGCCGCTGCTGAAACGCAAGCCGGCCGAACTTTCCGGCGGTCAACGCCAGCGCGTGGCGATCGGCCGGGCACTGGTGCGGGATGTGGATGTCTTTCTGTTCGATGAACCGCTCTCCAACCTCGATGCCAAGCTGCGCTCGGAGCTTCGCGTCGAAATCAAGCGGCTGCACCAGTCGCTGAAGAACACCATGATCTATGTGACGCACGACCAGATCGAGGCGCTGACGCTGGCTGATCGCATCGCCATCATGAAAAGCGGCGTCATCCAGCAGCTGGCTGACCCTGTCACCATCTACAACAAGCCAAGGAACCTGTTCGTCGCAGGCTTCATCGGCTCGCCCTCGATGAATTTCCTGCGCGGCGAGCTGATCGAAAAAGACGGCAAGGTGGTCTTCACCACCAATGGCGTGACTTTCGCACTTGACGGTTATCATGCGGAAACGCCGCTTGTCGCCGGTCGCGCGGTGGTTCTGGGCGTTCGCCCCGAACATGTGCGCGTTGATGCCGATATCGTCGGCGGGGAGGTGCACGAGGCGATCGTCGATATCGAAGAGCCGATGGGCGCCGACAATCTGATCTGGCTTAAACATGCCGGGCATACCATGTCCGTGCGCGTTGGCGGCCACAGACGGTTTTCACCCGGCACCAAGGTGCGCCTTGGCCTCGACATGACCATGGCCTCGCTGTTCGACGCGCAAAGCGAGGAACGGCTCTAAAGGGCGCTGACCACTCCCACACATTCCCAAGAACCACATCTCTATGGAGGAGACAATGACAGAACTCGGTTTTCAGCTTTACAGCGCCCGTAATTTTCAACCCTTTTCCGATATTCTGAAGAAGCTCTCAGCGGCAGGTTACAAACACGTGGAAGGTTACGGCGCCATGTATGCTTCGCTGGATGAAGCCGGGCTGAAAGGTCTGCGTGCCGAACTGGACGCCAACGGCCTGACCATGCCCACCGGTCATTTCGGTCTCGATCTTCTTGAAGGCGATCCCAAAAAGGCGCTGAATATTGCCAGCGCTCTGGGTGTGGAAGCGATCTATTGCCCTTACCTGATGCCCGACCAGCGCCCTAACGATGCCGCCGGCTGGTTCGCCTTTGGCAAGCGCCTGCAGGAAGCCGGAAAGCCCTTCGTGGATGCTGGGCTGGTCTTCGGTTGGCATAACCACGACTTCGAGTTCAAGGCGCTTGCCGATGGCTCAACGCCGCAGGAGCAGATATTTGCCGGTGGCCCCGACCTGAAATGGGAGGCGGATATCGCCTGGATTATCAGGGGCAATGCCGATCCGCTCGCCTGGATCGAAAGCTACGGCAAGCGCATCACCGCCGTGCACGTGAAGGACATCGCGCCCGCAGGGGAGAATAAGGATGAAGACGGTTGGGCCGATGTCGGCCACGGCACGGTGGACTGGAAAGGCCTCGTCGCGGCGCTGAAGACAAAGTCCGCCACGAAACATTTCGTGGTCGAACACGACAACCCGAAGGACATCGATCGACTGATTACCCGTTCTATCGCGTCGTTCAAAACCTATTAAGTCTCAGATTTCGGAGTTTCATCATGGCCAGAGATCTTGGCGTCGGCATCATCGGATGCGGCAATATCTCGTCTGCTTATTTTTCGCTGGCACCGCTTTTCAAGGGCATAAAGGTGCTGGCCTGCGCTGACCTCAACCGCAATGCAGCGGAACTGAGAGCGGAAGAATTCGGTGTTGTCGCGCAGTCCATCGAGGAATTGCTCGCCAACCCGGAAATCGACGTGGTGGTGAACCTTACAATCCCCGCCGCGCATTTTCCGGTATCGAAAGCCATTCTCGAGGCCGGTAAGCACGTCTATTCGGAAAAGCCGCTGGTGCTATCGCTGGAAGAGGGCGAGGAACTGCGGCGCATCGCCCGCGAGAAGAACCTCTCCGTCGGCTGCGCACCGGACACCTTCCTCGGCGGCGCGCATCAGCTTGCCCGGCAATATATCGATGACGGCAAGGTCGGCCGCATTACGTCGGGCACATGCCATGTGATGAGCCCCGGCATGGAAATGTGGCATCCCAATCCTGGCTTCTTTTTCCTCAAGGGCGGCGGGCCGATCCTCGATCTCGGTCCGTATTACATCGCCAATCTTATCAACCTCATTGGCCCGGTGAAACGTGTCGGCGCGCTCACTTCGATGGCAAATCCGACCCGTACGGTGACCAGCCAGCCGCTGAACGGCGAGATCATCCCTGTCGAGACCCCGACAAATATCCATGCCCTGCTGGAATTCGTGAATGGTGCGACGATCACGCTTTCGGCGAGCTGGGATGTCTGGTCGCATCGTCATGCCAATATGGAACTCTATGGCACGAAAGGCTCGATCTACGTGCCGGATCCGAATTTCTTCGGCGGTGTTGTCGAAGCCAGCGGTCGCGACAAGAATATCCAGCCGCTGGAAGACTGGGCGCACCCCTTCGGCATCGCCAATCAGGAAAGCCCGAACGGTCCGCGTGCAAATTACCGCACGGCCGGTCTTGCCGATATGGCGATTGCCATTCTGGAGGGGCGCGACGCGCGCTGCTCGCTGGATCGTTCCCTGCACGGTATCGACGTGATGACGTCGATCCTGAAGTCCGGCGAAGAGGGCCGTTTCATCGAGATGACGACGACCTGCACGCAGCCGGCCGCGCTCGGCATTGAGGAGGCGCAGGCGTTGCTGCGCTGAGGACGGAAGATCATTCCTTGAAAAGCGGTGAAGGTAACTTTGCCGCTTTTCGTGATTTCAGCTAGGGACTTCACAAATTCCCCGCTTTGCTTTAAAGCCGCCCCTGTAATCCGGTCGCAGCCCACCCGGTCAAAACAAGGGATCCCAATTTATGAAAACCATCGTCATCTGCTCCGGCGGATTGGACTCCGTTTCGCTTGCGCATAAAATCGCCGCGGAACATGAACTTTTAGCTCTCGTCTCCTTCGATTATGGCCAGCGTCACAGGAAGGAACTGGATTTTGCCGCCGATTGCGCCAGACGGCTCGGCGTGCCGCATCATGTCATCGACATCAGAACCATCGGCGCGCATCTCACCGGTTCCGCACTGACCGACGATGTGGAGGTGCCTGATGGCCACTACGCCGAAGAGACCATGCGCTCCACCGTGGTGCCGAACCGCAATGCCATCATGCTCACCATCGCTTTCGGCCTGGCTGCCGCGCAACAGGCGGAAGCAGTGGCGATTGCCGTTCATGGCGGCGATCACTTCATCTACCCGGATTGCCGGCCGGGCTTCATTGACAGCTTCAACGCCATGCAGGCGCATGCGCTTGAAGGCTATGCTGATGTGAAACTTTTTGCGCCCTACGTCACCGTTTCCAAGGCGGCCATCGTGACCGATGGCGCGAAATATGGAACGCCCTTCGGTGAAACATGGTCCTGTTACAAGGGCGGCTTGCGTCACTGCGGCCGCTGCGGAACCTGCGTGGAGCGGCGCGAAGCCTTCCATCTTGCCGGCGTCACCGATCCGACAGACTATGAGGACCCGGATTTCTGGGTGGCCGCGACCCATGCCTTTGCGGCGCAGGAGGTGCGTTGATGTTCCGCATCACCAAGGAATTTCACTTTTCCGCCTCTCACCAGTTGAAAAGCCTGCCGTCGGATCACCAGTGCAATCGGCTGCACGGGCATAATTACATCGTCGAAGTCGAACTGTCAGGCGAAGAGCTGAACGAGCACGGTTTTGTGCGCGACTATCACGAGCTCGCACCGTTGAAGCGCTATATCGACGATCATTTCGATCATCGTCACCTGAATGATGTCCTCGGCCATGACCGGGTCACGGCGGAATGCCTGGCGAAGCATTTCTATGACTGGTGCAAGGATCGTCTGCCTGAAACCAGTGCCATCCGCGTCAGCGAAACCGCCAAGACCTGGGCAGAATACCGGCCATGACGGCGGCCCGACAAAAGAGTGCAGCGAAGGACACCACGATCCGCATCAGTGAAATCTTCGGCCCGACCATTCAGGGCGAAGGTCTGCTGATCGGTCTGCCGACGGTTTTCGTTCGCACTGGCGGCTGCGACTATCGCTGTTCCTGGTGCGATACGCTGCACGCGGTCGATAGCGATTATCGCGACACGTGGAAACCGATGCCGGTCGATGCAATCTGGCAGGAGGTGCGGCGGCTTTCCGGTGGCGTACCGCTGACGGTCTCGCTGTCTGGCGGCAATCCGGCCATCCAGCCGCTTGGGTCGCTGATCGCAAAAGGGCACGTTGAAGGCTATCGTTTCGCGCTGGAAACGCAGGGCAGTATCGCCAAAAACTGGTTTGCCGATCTCGACCATCTGGTTCTGAGCCCCAAGCCGCCATCGAGCGGCATGGGAACGGACTGGCAGGCTTTCGAAGACTGTCTTGCCGCTGCCGGCGAAGGGCCGCAGGTGGCCCTGAAGATCGTGGTCTTTGACGATGCGGATTACGCCTATGCCAAAGCGGCATCCGCGCGTTTCCCGTATTTGCCGGTTTACCTCCAGCCCGGCAACCACACCCCGCCGCCGCCGGATGATGACGATGCGCGTGTCGATATCGATGGTGTAATGGAGCGGATGTTGTGGCTGGTGGATAAGGTTAGCGACGATCGCTGGTTTTCCGCCCGCGTGCTGCCGCAGCTGCATGTGTTGTTATGGGGGAACAAGCGCGGGGTGTGAAGTTGCGCGGGAGTGAAATTCCACGCTTTAGTTTGCATCCTCAAGAAGCGCACAATGTATTGAGCGAGTGTAAGCCGCTTGTTTCTTCTCCCCCAGTGGGAGACGTCCGCGGCAGCGGGATGAGGGGTCAAGCTCTCCGAAATCCGGCAACGTTGCCCCCTCATCGACCCTTCGGGCCACCTTCTCCCCTCGGCGAGAAGAAACCTGCGGCAAAGTGATGCCGCAGCTTGTTCTCTCACATCAAGCCGAAACGGCCAACTCGCGTCTCTCCCGATCCGCAATGATCGACAGATCGAGTACCTTCTGCAGATTGGCGGCGTGGCGGAAGTCGGGATCGGCGACGCCGCCTTCCATCACGGCCTTGGCGAATTTTTCGTAGTTCGTCGGCACGGGATCGACATCGATCGTCTTCCAGATGGCCTTTTCCACATCCTCGCCGATGCAGGCACGCAGGCTGGAATAGTCGGGCGTGTGAATGACTTCGAGTGCGCCCTTGTCGCCGTGGATGCGCAAACGAAGTTCGTTGAGGTGGCCCGTCGCCCAGCGGCTGGCATGGATGACGCCCATGGCGCCGTTTTCCAGTTCGGCCGTCATGGTGAAGCTGTCATTTGCATCCAGATCGTAAGCGCCGATCTTGTTGCCCTCATATTTGTCGAAGGTCTTCAGCCGAGTGAAGATTCGTTGCACATCGCTGCCTGCGCCATAAGAGGCGAAGTCAAGTATGTGGATGCCGACATCACCCAGCACGCCGTTCGAGCCATGCTTGGTGGAAAGCCGCCACAACCACTTGCTCTCCGTCATCCAGTCGCCCCAGGCCTTGGAAACGAGCCAGCTCTGGAGATAGGAGGCTTCCAGATGGCGAACCTTGCCGATCTTGCCGGCCAGCACCATCTCGCGCGCCGCCTGCAAGGGGGCGACGTTGCGATAGGTGAGATTGACCATGGCAACGAGGCCGGCCTTTTCGGCCGCGTCGGCCATTTCGGCGGCATTCGCGTAGTTTTCCGCCAGCGGTTTTTCGCAGAAAACGTGCTTGCCCGCCGCAAGCAGCTTCAGGCTCGTGGGGTGATGGATGGCATCGGGCGTGACATTCGCCGCCGCATCGAATTCACCCCAGGCAATGGCGTCATCCAGCGAAGTGAAAGAGAGCGGGATGTTATGGCGCAGCGCAAAGGCCCGTGCCACCACGTCGTCCACATCCACCGCCGCAACCAGTTCGACGCCGGGGATCTGAGAGAAATATGTGGCATGGTTGTTGGCCATGCCACCGGTTCCGAGAATGAGAAGTCTCATGCCAGTATCTCCAAGCCCTTACCTGTAACCTGCTTCGCCTGCCTTATGCAGCTTGGGACCACGTTCCTCGATAGGCTCGAGCGCCTTATCGACGGGAACATTCGGCGCGTCGTGAATAGTCTTCAGGGCGCCGACCGGATTATAGGCCCATTTTACAGAATTGCTGATGACCTTCTGCACATTGGCGTCGTGATAGGTCGGATAAGTTTCATGGCCGGGGCGGAAATAGAAGATATTGCCGGCACCACGACGCCAGGTGAGACCCGAACGGAAAACCTCACCGCCCTGAAACCAGGAAATGAAGACGGTCTCGAGCGGCTCCGGTACGGAAAACTGCTCGCCATACATCTCCTCGTTTTCTAGCTCGAAATGCTCGGGCAGGCCGGCGGCGATCGGGTGGCGGGGATTGATGGTCCACAGGCGTTCGCGTTCGCCCGCCTCGCGCCACTTCAGTGCGCAAGGCGTACCCATCAGGCGCTTGAACGGCTTGGAGAAGTGGCCGGAATGCAGGACGATGAGGCCCATGCCTTCCCAGACGCGCTTGGCGACGCGCTCCACAATGTCATCCTGAACTGCGCCGTGGTCCTTGTGGCCCCACCAGACGAGAACGTCGGTCTTGTCGAGACGCTCCTGTGAAAGGCCGTGCTCCGGCTCCTGCAGCGTGGCGGTGGTGGCGTTGATCTCGGGATTTTGGTTCAGCGCGTCGGCGATGGTGTTGTGCATGCCGTTTGGATAGATCGAACGCACCGTCTCATTGATGTGTTCGTGAATATTTTCGCCCCATACAACGGTGTTGATGGTCATTCTCATGCTCCTTGGTGAAAGCCGGCTACTTGGGTTGTCCCGGCGGAAGTTAGGTTCAGGCGGCGCCGCGAGCGGGGTTGCGGGCAATGGCCCGGCCCTCGGCGTCAAAACGGTGGATCTGCGCCGTATCCGGCACGATGGTGATACGCTCGCCCGCCTTGCGGCCGGTCACGCCCTCTTCACGTACGACAACGGGCTCGCCGGCGCCGATCTCGACATAGATGTAGCTGTCCGATCCGAGCATTTCCGAATGCACGATTTCTCCACTCCAACCGCTGCCGTCGCTGGCGATGGTGATGTGTTCCGGCCGGACACCGATCGTTTTTGCGCCTTCTGATTCCGCATACTTGCCTGCCAGGAAGTTCATCTTCGGCGAGCCGATGAAGCCGGCGACGAAGGTGTTGACAGGACTTTCGTAAAGCTCGAGCGGCGTACCGATCTGCTCGACCCGACCGTCGCGCAGGACGCAGATGCGGTCGGCGAGTGTCATCGCCTCCACCTGATCGTGGGTGACGTAGATCATCGTCGTGTCATGCATCGAGCGATGCAGCTTGGCGATCTCGAGACGCGTGGCCACGCGCAGCGCCGCATCGAGGTTGGAGAGCGGCTCGTCAAACAGGAAGACCTTCGGATCGCGCACGATGGCGCGGCCAATGGCGACACGCTGGCGCTGGCCGCCAGAAAGCTGTTTCGGCAGGCGCTCCAGATAGGGCGTGAGCTGCAGCATCTCCGCTGCCGCTTCGACGCGCTTCTTGCGCTGTTCTTTGTCTGCGCCCGACAACTTCATGCCGAAAGCCATGTTTTCGAACACGGTCATGTGCGGATAAAGTGCATAGGATTGGAAGACCATGGCGACGCCGCGTTTGGCGGGCGGCAGGCGGTTTACTGTCTCGCCGTCGAAGGAGAGCGTGCCGCCGGTGATTTCCTCCAGCCCGCATATGAGGCGTAGCAGCGTGGACTTGCCACAGCCTGAAGGGCCGACAAAAACCATGAATTCGCCGGAGCGGATATCCATGTCGATGCCCTTGATGACATCGAAGGCGCCAAAGGATTTGCGAAGATCGCGCAATTGAATGGTGGTCATGATGTTTCTCCTAGCCTTTGACGCCGCCGGCCGTGAGGCCGGAGATGATGCGTCGCTGGAAGATCAGAACGAGGACGACGAGGGGCGCGGTAACGATGACGGACGCGGCCATGATCGTTCCCCAGGGAATTTCGAACTGTGAGCCGCCCGACAGCAGCGCGATGGCGACCGGCACCGTGCGCTGCTCGTTCGATGAGGTGAAAGTGAGCGCGAAGAGGAACTCGTTCCATGCCGCGATGAAGGCGAGGAGCCCCGTCGTGACGAGCGCCGGCCACATCAAAGGCATGAACACCTGTGTGATGATGACCCAGGGCGATGCGCCGTCAACGATGGCTGCTTCCTCGATTTCGATCGGCAGGTCGCGCATGAAGGTCGTCAGCACCCAGACCGTGAAAGGCAGGGTGAAGATCATGTAGGAAAAGATCAGCGCCAAGGGCGTGTTGAAGATGCCCGCCCAGCGGATGAGTTCAAACAGGCCGGCGAGAACGGCGATCTGCGGGAACATCGAAACCGACAGAATGGTGAGCAGCAGCAACGCGCGGCCCCGGAAGCGGACGCGAGCCAGCGCATAGGATGCGGTGACCGCCAGAAACAGCGACAAGATGACGACGGACGATGCGACCAGCAACGAATTGCCGAGATTGCGCAGGAACGTGCCGTTGCCAATGACGAAACTGTAATTGGTGAGCGAAAATTCGCGCGGCCAGTAATTAACCTGGAACAATGCCGAGCCCGATTTCAGACTGGTCAGGATCGCATAATAAAACGGAAATACCGAAATCACCATGATGACGGCGACCAGCGCATAAAAGGCGGTGGTCTTCAGGATGCTGGGCAAGGTCATCGCTGGGCTCCATCGGTGTTGACACGCCCGAGCCACATATAGATGACCGTAATCGAGGCGATGATGAGGAACAGCATGGTGGAGGCGGCGGCGCCATAGGCGAACTTGTCGAAATCGAACAGATTCTCGCGCGCCAGCACCGACATGGTGCGGGTCTGGGCATTATTCGGCGTCAGGATGTAGATGAGGTCGAAAACGCGCATCGCATCCAGCATACGGAAGATGACGGCGACCATCAGGGCAGGGCGGATCATCGGCAGGGTGACGCGGAAGAACACCTTGACGGGGTGGATGCCATCCACCTTGGCCGCTTCATACATGTCCTTCGGCACCATTTGCAGACCGGCGAGAATGAGCAGCGCCATGAAGGGCGTGGTCTTCCAGATGTCGACGATAAGCACGGCGATCATCGCGGTCTCGGGGTTGGCGGTCCAGGCGATCTTGTTGGAAATCAGGCCTAGATTAAGGAACAGGTCATTCAAGATGCCGAACTGGTCGTTCAGCATCCACGCCCACATTTGCGCGGACACGATGGTGGGAATGGCCCATGGCACAAGAATGGCAGCGCGCACGAGGCCGCGTCCCTTGAACTCGGCATTCAGTACCAGAGCGACGATGAGGCCGAGCACGGTTTCGAGGCTGACCGAAACGATGGTGAATTTCAGCGTATTGAGAACCGCCCCCCACCATGCGGGATCGGCAAGAAGGCCTCGATAGATCGTGCGGCCGCTGCTGAGCGTGATCCAGGTGAGATAATTCTTGAGGCCGACGAATTGTGCACCCTCCAGATTGGTGAGCGAGGCGTCGGTGAGGCTGAACCACACGGTGCGCACGAGCGGCCAGCCCGCCACCAGCGCCAGCACGAGAAATGTGGGGGCAAGGAACAGCCAGGCGGATTTCAAGCGTTCCGACTGTAGATCGGAACCTGTGCCGGATGCCGTGACCGGTCTTTGAAGGGCGATGTCGTTCATGGGGATATCTCGCGGTTGGGGCGCGGGAGACGATCAGGCGAGACCGTTCCCGCGCGGGCCGGATTACCAGCCGTTGCCTTTGAGATCGGTCAGTTCAACCTCGAGAAGCTCAAGATTTTCAGCGGCCGTGCCGTTGCCGGAGAGCGTGTTGTGGACCGCACCCCAGAACTTGGCCGAAACCTCGTTATATTTCACCTTGGCCGAGGCGGAAGGACGCGGGACGGCGGTCTGGAAGATCGGCTTCCATGTCGGCATGAAGGGCTGCGCGGCCGCAACATCCTTGTCGTCGTAAAGCGAAGCGATCGTCGGCATGTTGGAAAGCTGAACGGCGCGCATCTTCTGGGTTTCCTTGGATGCGATAAACTTCACGAGCTCGATGGCAGCTTCCTGGTTGGCTGAATATTTGGATACGGCGAGATTCCAGCCGCCGAGCGTTGAGGCCGGTGCCTCGCCCTCGGCGCCAGCCGGGAGCGGTGTTACGCCGAACTTGCCCTTGATGGCGCTGTCGTCGCCATTGCCGAGCGCGTAGGCGTAGGGCCAATTGCGCATGAAGACGGAGTTGCCGGTTTGCCAGACGCCGCGCGCTTCCTCTTCCTTGTACGCAAGCACGCCCTGCGGCGCGATGGTGCCGACCCATCCCTTGGCAGTTTCGATGGCGGCAGCAGCCTTTTCATTGTTGACGGAGATATCGCCATTGCTTTCGACGATATGGCCGCCGCCGGCGGAAGCAATCCATTCTAGGGCATTGCAGGTGAGGCCTTCATAGGCGCTGCCCTGGAAAACAAAACCCCAGAGGTCCTTCTGGCCCGCTTCACGCTCCTTGTCCTGGATTTCCTTCGCGGTTTCGCTCAGCTCCTTCCAGGTTTTCGGCGGTTGCTTGCCGTATTTTTCGAGCAGGTCCTTGCGATAGAACAACGCGGGCGCGTCTGTGAACATCGGCATGGCGACGAGTTTGCCGTCCACGGTTTGCGATGCGACGATGGAGGGGAAATGATCTCCGATGACATCCTTGGTCGCCGCGGTCAGGTCCACGAACTGGTCGGCCAGCTGCGGCGCCCAGATAACGTCCGTCTGGTAGACATCGACATCCTTGTTACCCGCGGCAAGCCACAGCCGGTACTGGCTGAACTGCTCGCTGGAGGATGATGGCATGGTGACGAGATTGACCTTGTGGCCGGTTTGTTTTTCGAAAGCCGCAATGCGTTCTTTGAAGAATGCGACGTTCTTGCCGGTGGAATTGGCGGCGATGGAAATCTCGGCCGCCTGCGCGGAAACGGCGGCGGAAAGTACGCTGCCGCACAGGAACAAAGTCTTCATGGAAATATTCATTGTCAAACTCCTCCGTTGACGCTCCCGATTGTCCTCAAAATTGAAAGCGCTTTTGACTAAAAGGAAGCTCGCAAAAGCCGGGCAATCTGTCAATACTCTTTCTAAACGAGCGAAAATCGGGCGTTTTTGCCTGCAAATTTTCACCATTTGCCTTTCAAGATGATGGACTGTAAGGTTTCAGGTGGGAAGAAATTGAAATCGTTTTCAATTTTGGTCGACTTGAAAAATCCGCAGCGGCGACGCATGCAGGGGCGAATTGGCAAAAAAACATGAAGCTCAAGGAATTTGCAGAAAAGGTCGGCCTGTCGCCCACCACCGTTAGCAGAGCGCTGGGCGGCTATCCCGAAGTGCGTGAGGAAACGCGTCAGCGGGTCATGGAGGCTGCGCTCAAATACGGGTACTTGCCGAATGCCAACGCGGTGCGGCTGGCAACCGGCAGGGCCGGCGCCATCGGTGTCGTTATGGGCCGGTCGGGCGGCGGACATTTCTTTTCGGAATTCATGGGCGGCATGGCCACCCGGCTGGAACGGGAAGAGACCGACATTCTCGTCAGCGTGACAGTCGACAACAATCTCGATGAGGAGCTGGCTATTTTCAGCCGGCTGGCTGCGAGCGGTCGTGTGGATGGCATTATCGTGCACTCACCGCGTCCGGAGGATGAGCGTATCGCGCTGCTCAACCGGCTCGGCGTCCCCTTCATCGTGCACGGGCGCTCAAAGACACCCTTCGAACATGCCTGGCTTGATATCGACAACCATGATGTGACCTATCGTCCGACGATCCATTTTCTCGAGCGCGGCCACCGGCGTATAGCCCTCATCAATGGGCCGGTCGGACGAACCTTCGTACGGGATCGTGAACAGGGTTTCCGCGAGGCGCTGGCTACCCATGGCATTACGCCCGATCCGCGCTTCATGATGAATGAGCACTTCAGCGAAGAGACCGCGTTCCGCTTCGCCCGTTCGCTGCTGGAGCAGACACCGCGCCCGACAGCCTTTGTTGCGGGTGCGATGATGACTGCACAGGGCGTCTACCGTGCTGCGACCCAGATGGGGCTGACAATCGGCAAGGATGTTTCCGTCATCGCCCATGACGATGTGTTTCCTTACCTCACGCCTGAAAGCATGATGCCGCCGCTTTCCACCACCCGCTCGCCCATGCGCATGGCCGGAATAAGGGTGACGGACCTTCTTCTGCAAATCATCGGCGGTCGCCCCGTCCGTGAGGTTCAGGAACTGTGGCCTGTGGAGCTGATTTTGCGAGAATCGGTCGGCCCTGTCTGAGCTTTGGGCCATAGCTCACTGATTCCACTCCATTTTGTGAACGCCGATTGAGAACGTTCGCCTTTCGTCATCTATACGACCGCATCATCTCATGTATAATCGGAAGGGTGTCGGGTTCATGGAACAGAGACCCGGACCGGCGCGTTGAGGGACGTGTCGATGGAGGACGATGGATGTTTGAATTTTTAAAACCGCAACAGCAGCCTGTAATCGATGACGTCGAGGCGACCGGCACCTATGCCGATGCGTTGCTCAACGTAACGAGCCCGGAATTGTCACGTTCCACGGCCCGCGAACACGGGCATGAAGCCCATTCACGCGATTATTGTGAAAATCGCGACATTTCCCGTAGCGCTCTCGGTTTTGCCTGAGCGATCACGAAATCTTCCTCGAAAAAAACGGAACGGACGGACTGCGCCTGCGTTTCCTTCCCACGACCCGCAGGGCGGCGCAACCTGATCCAGAGGACCTTCCCGGCTTTATGACCGGTGGGCGAACTGGGTGTTGCGCCGTCTGAGTGGCAGCATTGCAACGCAGTGTCGCCATAGATAAAGAGCAGCGACTTCCGTGAGGTCCGCCGCGCTGACATCAGGAGACCGCAATGACGACAATTCCGGTCGAGCCCTATCCGGAGCCGCCGATGCCGGTTCCACCCCAGCCCGACATCCCCCCGATCAAAGAGCCGGAGCCCGACCGATTGCCGGACGAGGTACCCACACCCAATCCCGACGAAAACGACGAGCCCCCGAAGGTGTTTTAGGCCGGATCGGGTGACTCGAATTTTTTGCTCACAAAAGGTGAGTGCGCGAGTCCGAAACGCCAGGGATAATCGATCGCTCGGCTGATGCCGATCCGCCTGCCGATGCTGACGGCGGTTGCCGTTTTCGGCAGCTGCAGGAAAAAAGGTGGCGCCTCGAGCGCGGCGCCGTCCATCTCTCCCGTGATGGCCATTGCCTGGCAAAGCCTTCCCGGGCCGGAGCATAGGAGTCTGAGTTTGTCAGTTCCCCGTCGCAGTTTCATCATGTCGATACCGGTTCGCGGTTCGATCGCGCGAAGAAGCACGGCTGAACCCGGGGAACAGACGAAGTTGGCGCACCAGTGAATGCCGTACGACCGGTAGACGTAGAGACGTCCGGCCGGCCCAAACATTGCCCGGTTGCGCGGTGTTTTCCCATTGAAACTGTGCGACGCCGGATCATCTCGATGATAAGCTTCGGTCTCGACGATGACGCCGCCGGTATTGCCGACGCGAAATTCCGCTCCGATGAGCGCGCGGGCCACATCCACTGCGTCGCGAAGGAAAAAACTCTTGTCCATTTCCGGACCAAAGACCTGATTCATCGGAACCCCTTCCACGCTATGTCGTTCTGAAGTGAGCTTTTACTCATTTCCCGCATCGGCCTTGTCGATGAATTCCAGCCGGAGGGCATGTCATGCAACTTTCGACGACTTATGTAAAACGCAATGACGGATCTATCTCCGTCGAGTTTGCCGGCAGCGACGGCGATCACGTTTCGGTTCGCCTTGCCGATGGCCTGGAAGGGATCGATGACGCGGAAGCTATTAAACGGGCGAGCGCCGTGATGGTCCAACTCACCGCATTTGGAACGCGCCAGGGCACCGACGCACCCTCGCAATTTTCCCGCCTTGGAACGGCTCAGAATGATGGAACGCGCGAGCAGGGTGAGCGCGTGCAGGCGAGCGCCCGGACCGCGAGGGACCGTGACGTTCTGGAGGAGGAGCTGGAAGAGGGGCTGGAGGACAGCTTTCCGGCCAGTGATCCCGTCTCGGCGACCGTTACCTCCATCGCCTCGCGAAAAGGGGGGCTGTGACATTGACTGTTCGTAAAGTTGCTCTCGTGACCGGGGCCGGTTCAGGTATCGGACGCGCCGCCGCCCTTCATCTCTCCACGCAGGGTTTTTCGCTCGGGCTGCTCGGGCGCACGCAATCCGAACTGGAGGACGTTGCCGACGACATTACCGCTCGTTCCGGCGCCTCGAAGATTCTCATCGCCGACGTGTCGGATGAGGAGGCCATGCGGAGCGCCGTTGCAGCGCTGGTGGAGGATTTTGGCCGCCTTGACGTCGTGGTGGCCAATGCTGGCGTCAACGGTGTCTGGGCGCCTATCGATGAACTCAAACCCTCGGAGTGGGACGACACGATACGCATCAATCTCCGCGGCACCTATCTCACGGTTCATGCCAGCGTGCCACATCTGAAGGCGGCAGGCGGCGGTTCCATCGTCATTGTCTCCTCGATCAACGGCACGCGCACCTTCACTTCGCCCGGCGCGACCGCCTATTCGGTCACAAAGGCAGGGCAGCTTGCCATGGCCCAGCAACTGGCGCTGGAGCTTGGGCGGCACCGCATCCGTGTCAACGCAGTGTGCCCGGGTGCGATCAAAACGGCAATCGACGAGAATACGAAGATACGCGCACGGGAAAAAACCGAGGTGCCGGTTCGCTTCCCCGCGGGAGATATTCCGGTGACGGGCGGTGTGGCGGGAACGAGCGAGGATGTCGCCGAGCTGATCGGTTTTCTCGCCTCCGATGCGTCCCGCCACGTGACCGGCACACCGGTCTGGATCGACGGCGGCCAGGGGCTTCTCCGCTAGATGCTTCTCCGGCGTCATGCCCGGAGACCATCACGGGCTTGTGTCCCTATGATTAACGAAAGGGTAACGTCTGTTCACGAGACTTTGTCCATGGATGAGGTTGCCGTGTTGTGGCCACCTTCGATAGTTAAGCGTCTGCCGGAAAGGCGGGCAAATCAGGCGGGCAGAAATATCCATGGGTGTGCAGGCTGTGCTGAACTTCGCGGTGGCGGGGTTGCGGCAAAAGTTCAAGACGGGGGCAAAACTGGCTGCGGTCATCGCGATCGGCGGTAGCCTTGCCGCGTGCACCTCAATGGGTCTCGACAGCGTGAAAAAAGACCCGCCGAAGCTGTCGTCCAAGATGATGGCGCAGATGTCAGCCAAAAGCATGCGTCCGGAAAGTCCGGTTCTCGTTCGCATCTTCAAGCAGGAGAGCGAGCTCGAGGTCTGGAAGATCGACAAGACCGGCAATTATGCGTTGCTGAAGACATATCCCATGTGTCGCTGGTCCGGAAAACTCGGGCCGAAGATGAAAACGGGGGACCGTCAGGCGCCGGAGGGTTTTTATCATGTGTCGGCCGGCATGTTGAACCCGAATTCGCAATATTACGTCTCATTCAATCTCGGTTACCCCAACCGGCTGGAATCCGCGCTCGGCTATACCGGCGAGGCGCTGATGGTGCACGGCGCCTGTTCGTCTTCCGGCTGCTACGCGATGACAGACGCGCAGGTGGGTGAGATCTACGCCATTGTCGCGCGTGCGCTGCAGGGTGGGCAGGACCGCTTCCAGGTCCAGGCCTATCCCTTCCGCATGACCGCAAGGAACATGGTGGCGCACCGGAACGATCCCAACATGCCCTTCTGGAAGACGCTGAAGGAAGGTTACGATTATTTCGAGGTGACGCGCCGCCAGCCGAAGGTCTCCGTCTGCGGTCGCCGTTATGTCTTCAATAGTGAATTTGCCGAAGGCGAGCCTGCCGATCCGCTGGCAGCCTGCCCGCCGGCCGTCAACCAGAATGACCCGCTGGTGGCATCGAGGCTGGCCGAGGAGCAACAAAAACTTGCCGCGGCGATGAGCGAGGGAACTTCCGCCCCCCTCAGCGCGTATGTAGACGGCGGCATGCATCCGAGCTTCCGGGCCATACTGAAATCGAGCGGCGCCAAGGCAATGGCATCGCAGGTTTCCGGCACGAAGTACCCTATAAGCCGCCCCGAGGCGGCGCTGGCAGATCCCTTTGCCAGTGTGAGATGACGTAAATGAGGTTTTTCAATTGAACGAGACGATGACGACCCGGCGGGGTTTCCTGCTTGGAGCAGGCGGTTTGGCACTTGCCGGACTTGCGGGTTGCAACACCACGGCACGTGAAACCGCGAGGCCGGCCGCTCCCGCGGAAGATCCGATGTATGCACTGATGTACGGCCCGAAACCGGACGAGCAGTTCCCGCTGCCGGAAATTCCCTATAAGCGCATTCCGCGCCAGTTCCTGCGGCAGATGGTGGCGAACCCGACCGGCGAGCGCCCCGGCGTGATCGTGGTCGATACTGCCAACCATTTCCTTTATCTGACCTATGAAAACGGGCAGGCAATGCGTTACGGCGTGGGGCTTGGCCGCGCAGGCTTCGAGTGGTCGGGCCGCGGCGTCATCCAGTACAAGCGGCAATGGCCGCGCTGGACACCGCCAGACGAAATGATCGCCCGTCAGCCGGAGCTGGAGCCTTATAGCAGCCGCAATGGCGGCATGGAGCCGGGTCTCAAGAATCCGCTTGGTGCGCGTGCACTTTATATCTTCAAGGATGGTAAGGACACGATCTATCGTCTGCACGGCTCGCCCGAATGGTGGACAATTGGCAAATCCGTGTCTTCGGGCTGCGTTCGCCTGCTGAACCAGGACATAGTCGATCTCTACAATCGCGTGCCCGATGGGACGCCGATTGTGGTGACAGCGCTCGGTCCCGCACAGCAGGGTGTGCCGATTGGTCAGGAAGGCGTGCCTGTCGCGCAATATGGCAACGGCGCGGTCGGTGACGGTTTGTCACAGCCGATGCAGACCTACTGACCCAAGAGATGTGGGCCGCCGGCAACGGCGGCCAACCGCGTCGGGCGGTCCGCTGTCGGTATCATTCATGGCGTTGCACCTCGCAGGTAAACGACGCAGCACGTTACCGGTGCCCCGCCGGAACAGCGGGACTTAGCCAGGAAATGTGTTCTGGCACAGCCCTCTAGCCGACTGCGCGGCTCATGGGCAACATTTCATCTAAATGGACCGGACCGGCCATAACCAGAGGCATGCTCGCCTCAAGGCAGGCGGAGATGAATGCTTCCCGTGCCACTTCCGCGGCTTCGAGCCTGGACAGCGCGGCGCGGCATTTTTGCACGGCCCGCTTATAGCGTTCACCACGGCGAAGCGGCCATTCGTTTTCCAGAAAATCCAGGGCGTCGTAAACGCTGAGAAATGATCTCTCAAGGCCGCATTGCATGCGCACCCGAACAGGTGCTCTAAACAAAACTTCCGGGCTGTTCATCTTTACCTCCAATCTTAAACAACCAGATCAAGAAGCCTGAAAAATATTGGGGCGGCGGCGCCCCGGATCAAGATCGGAAACACGAATTTTCGCTGCGCCGATAAGCGTCGGCACCTAGCGTTGTTCTTTATCCTCCCTGTGCGGACAGCGCTTCATCATTCTGTCGATGGCCGCCTTATCACCTGCAAACCGTTCAAACAGTTCTGCCGCCTGCACCAAGCTCAACGCATATACTTCCTGAATCTGTTCGATAGTGTAGTTTCGGGTGTTCGCATCGTTCATTTTTCAGCCGTCCTTCTTGCGATGAACGCGCGGAGGATTATGAAGTTCTGCTGCCGGGATCCGGCCTGAAGAATTTCGCCGGCGCGCCGCCTGATCAACTCGCACGTCTGGGTGCGAGCCTAGCCGTGTCGCGCCAGCTTCTCCATCACACAAAGATCACCAGCAGCCATTTATCGTTAGTTTTTGTCGAGGCCCTGGGCCATTTCCAGATGATGCTGGAGCGCCGGTAGTGTTTTTGCCGCCCACGCCTTCAGCTCCGGATTATCGCCGCCTTCGGCGTAGCGCTTGAAAAGATCAACGGCGTCTTCATGCGCATCGACCTGGTCATCGATATATTCTTCGTTGAACTCGTTGCCGTCGAGTTTTGCGAGGTCGTCTACCTCTTCCTTGTGATCATCTGTCAGAGCGGTGACCGGTGTCCCGTTCACCTTGCCGCCGGATAACAGGGTTTTCAGTTCCGAACTGGTTTTCTCATGCTCGGTGATCATTTGCTGCGCAAAGGCTTTGGTTTCCTCGTTTCCTTTGGTGAGGGCGAGTTTGCTTGATTCAATTTCGAAGATATCGCTTGCCGAGGCCTGCAAGATGAAATCCTCGGTTTTTGGCGCGACGCCGAGTGCGGAATTGACGCCAGTGGATTCCGTCGCGGATTGCGCCAAAGCAGTTCCGGCGACGAGCGCGAACGCGAGGGAAAGAATGGTCTTCATTGTTGAGCCTCCTGATGGTTGAGGCACCACCAACCGTGATGGGCAAGAAATGTTCCTCGGGGCGAAAGAAAAGCCCGCTTGAACGGCTTTGCCGGTTGCAGGAGTTGACGCATCGCCTCGGGATGATGTCCATGCGAGGCGGGCACTCTGTACGGGCCAGAATTCACGGGTCGACTTCGATCCGAATGATGCTATGGTTCATACATTGCCACCAACCGAATTCGTAGGCGGTGGTAACTGAGGGTTACTATGTGCTCCCGCCTGCTTTTTGCGGAGATGCACATATGTTGTATCCGTCAAATTTCGAATAGTGTCTGCTACGACGAATTCTGGTTCGGTGGGCCGCCCGTTTCACATTAGATGAGACGTTGCAGGCCAAACTCGTGGAAAAGACGATACGCAAAACTCTTCAGGATTCTCTGCTGAAGGATGATGGCGCAGCCATCGACCTCGAGTTGCTCGCGACGATGCGCCGGTTGGCGTTATGCGAGTTTGGTGTGAAAGGAGATCAGCAAAATCAGGCGCCGCCGGTTGACGTGGCCGAAGGACGCGGCGCATCCCCGCAATAGCGGTATTTCCGCAGTGATATCTCTCCGATTGCGCCGTAAGGCTGTGCGGAGAACGGTGGCCGGATATCGGCAGTTGATCGCAATTTTCTTTCTTTTCCGTTGGCAGGAATGTTTTTTCCTTTCCGAGATGCAATAGAGCGGTTATTTCCGCGTCAGAAAACGCGCATTTTGCTAGATGTGCGCAGCTATTGACATGACCCGGACCCTTTGATGACGACTGACGTTCCCTGCGCATTGGCGGTTGACGATATCCACAAGAGCTTTGGTTCTCACGAGGTTCTGAAAGGTATTTCGCTCAAGGCGCACAAAGGGGACGTCATTTCCGTCATTGGCTCCTCAGGCTCCGGCAAGAGCACCTTCCTCAGATGCGTCAATTTTCTCGAAGTTCCGGATCGTGGCCGCGTGATCGTGAATGGCGAGGAAGTGGTCGTGAAGTACGGTCGGGACGGCAAGGCCATGCCGCAGAGCTGGCGCCAGGTGGAGCGTTTGCGCACCGGTCTTGGCATGGTCTTTCAGAATTTCAATCTATGGGCCCACCGCACTGTACTTGAGAACATCATAGAAGCCCCGGTGCATGTGATGGGCGTGAAACGTGCGGAAGCCATCGAGAAGGCTGAAGCGCTGCTGCAAAAGGTCGGGCTTTACGCGAAGAAGGATACTTATCCGGCGTTCTTGTCCGGCGGTCAGCAGCAGAGGGCAGCCATAGCCCGCGCGCTCTGCGTGGAGCCGGCGGTGATGTTGTTCGACGAACCCACCTCGGCGCTGGACCCGGAGCTGGTCGGCGAGGTGTTGAAGGTGATCCGTGATCTCGCCGAGGAAGGCCGCACCATGCTTCTGGTGACACATGAGATGCGTTTTGCGCGCGATGTGTCGAGCCATGTCATGTTTCTGCATCAAGGCCGCGTGGAAGAAGAAGGACCGCCGGAACGGGTCTTCGGCAATCCTCTGAGTGCAAGGTGCCGGGAATTCACCGGCGCGCTCGCGAGCTGATTTTTTCGTAACAGGAGATTTAAATGAAATTCTTCGCCTCAATGCTGGCCGGTGCGGCTTTCGCACTGTCCGCTCTCTCCGCCAGCGCAGACGTCCGCTTCGGCGTCATGAACGAAAGCTATCCGCCTTTCTTCGCGCAGGACGCCAGCGGCAAGTGGCAGGGCTGGGAAATCGACCTGATGGATGCCGTCTGCGCCGAGATGAAGGAGAAATGCTCCATCGTCGCGCTATCCTGGGACGGTCTCATTCCCGCGCTTGAGAGCAAGAAATTCGATGTGATCTGGTCTTCCATGTCCAACACGCAGGAGCGCCAGAAGGTGATTGGCTTCACCGACAAATATTACAATACCCCGAGCAAGCTGATCGGGGCCAAGGACGGAAAGCCGGGGGCAACGGCTGAAGACGTGAAAGGCAAGACCATCGGTATCCAGGTCGCCACCATTCAGTCTGCCTATTATGCAAAATATTTCAAGGATGTAGCCGACGAAAAAACCTACCAGACGCTGGATGAGGCGTTTCAGGATCTGGCTGCGGGTCGTATCGATTACGTCTTTGGTGACTCACTTGTTCTCGACACTTTTCTGAAAAGCGATGCCGGCAAGGATTGCTGCGCGGATGCCGGCAATGTTGCTGACGACCCGGAAATCCTCGGACTTGGCGTTTCGGGTGGCGTGCGCAAGGACGACACCGAACTGAAGCAGAAGCTGAACGCCGCCATCGCCGCCGTCCGCGCCAGCGGTAAATATGATGAGATCACCAGGAAGTACTTCAGCTTCGATATCTACGGCGCGAAGTAATCCGGGTCGGGTTCGGCAGATGGCAAGCCTGGATACAATGTTGCAGCTTCTGTCGCCCTATCCTCCGGGATGGGGTGGTACCCTGTTGACGGGTGCTGCAGCGACGCTTGCCATCTCGGCCGGGGCCTATCTCATCGGCATCGTCATCGGCATGTTGGGCGCCTTGGGCAAGCTTTCGGGCAACCGCGTGCTCGAAACCGTCCTCAATCTCTACACCACGCTCATCCGCTCCGTGCCGGAACTGATCCTGATTGTCGGGCTTTATTATGCCGGAACCGACGGGCTCAATCGCCTGCTGCAACTGGCCGGATTGCCGGTGCTCGAGGTCAACGGCTTCATAGCAGCAGTGGCGGTTCTGGGCTTCGTGCAGGGCGCCTACATGACGGAAGTGCTGCGCGGGGCGATAATGGCGATCCCCAACGGCCAGATCGAAGCGGCAAGGGCTTTCGGCATGTCTCCCCTCCTGCGGTTTCGCCGTGTCGTTTTGCCGGCGCTTTTGCCCAATGCCCTGCCGGGGCTTTCCAACCTGTGGCTCGCCGTCACCAAGGACAGTGCGCTTGTCGCCGTTGTGGGGTATCAGGAACTGGCGCTCGCGACCCGGCTCGCCGGTGCAAGTACCAAGCAGTATTTCCTGTTCTTCATGGCTGCGGCCCTGATGTATCTGGCGATCACCCTCGTCTCCAATGTCATCTTCAGGCAGATCGAACGGCACGTGCGCCGTGGTCAGCCCAGTCTGGCGTGAGGGAGATTGGCGATGGATTTTTCCTGGGTCGGGAAATACTGGCCGCTTCTTCTCTCCGGCGCATGGCAGACGATCGCCCTGCTCGTGATCTCCGTCTGCTGCGGTTTCGTTCTCGCCATCGGACTTGCCTTCGCGCAGGTCAGCGGCGGCCGAATGACCCGGCTTCTCGCGCGTGGTTATTGCACCTTTTTTCGGGGCACGCCGCTGCTGATACAGCTCTGGCTGCTCTATTACGGCGTGGGGTCGCTCTTGCCCATGGTGCCGGGGCTGCGGCAAAGCTTTCTGTGGCCGGTGCTGCGCGAAGGTTTCTTTTTTGCGGCGGTCAGCTTCACGCTGAACTACGCAGCCTATGAAGCCGAAGTTCTTCGTGGTGCGTTGCTGGGCGTTCCAAAAGGCGAACTCGAGGCGGGTAGGGCCTTCGGCATGAGCCGCTTCACGCTGGCGCGTCGCATCTGGCTGCCGCGTGCGATCCGCGCGGCGCTCCCGACGATCGCGGGTGAAGTGGTGATGCAGCTGAAAGCCACGCCGCTTGCGTTCACGGTGACAGTCATGGATCTTTATGCCGTCGCGTACAAGGTGCGGCAGGACACGCTGCTGGTCTACGAGCCGCTTTTCGTCGTGACGATTTTTTATCTCATCCTCACCGCCATCATTGCCCGCTGCTTCGGTTTAATCGAGGCGCAGGTGCCGGTGCGCCGATAGTCTATCAAGGAGTTCTCATGAGCGATATTCGTATTCTGGACGGTGGCATGAGCCGTGAATTGCAGCGGCTGGGCGCTGAGCTGAAGCAGCCCGAGTGGTCGGCGCTCGCGCTCATCAACGCCCCGGACATCGTCCGCCAGGTGCATGCGGAATTCATCGAGGCCGGCGCGGATGTGGTGACCACCAATTCCTATGCGCTGGTCCCTTTTCATATCGGCGAATACCGATTCGACAAAGAAGGTGCTTCACTGATCGCCCTTTCCGGTCGCCTGGCGCGTGAAGCGGCGGAGGCTTCGAAACGTAACGTGACCGTGGCCGGCTCGCTTCCTCCGATCTTTGGTTCCTACGAGCCAGAAAATTTCGATCCCTCTCGCGTTCAGGACTATCTGAAGGTGCTGGTCGAAAATCTTCAGCCACATGTGGATGTCTGGCTTGGAGAGACCCTGAGCCTTATCGCTGAGGGTGAGGCGGTGCGGCAGGCGGTGGCCGAGACGGGCAAGCCTTTTTGGATTTCCTTCACGCTGAACGACGAACCTGCTCAAGTGAACGGTGCGGAGCCGAAGCTGCGTTCCGGCGAGACCGTGCGCTCCGCCGCCGAATGGGCCGCCGGATCAGGTGCCGCAGCGCTGCTCTTCAACTGCAGCAAGCCGGAAGTGATGAGGGCTGCCGTGGAAACCGCATCCGCCGTCTTCAAGGAAAAGGGTGTTGCTCTGGATATTGGCGTCTATGCCAATGCCTTCGAAGGCGAACAGGGCGACTCCGCCGCCAATGAGGGGCTGCACGGCACGAGAGCGGATCTGACGGATGATGTCTATTCCCGCTTCGCCTGCTCCTGGGCAGATGCAGGCGCCACCCTGATCGGCGGCTGTTGCGGTATTGGCGCTGCGCATATCCATACGGTTGCCGATACGCTTCGCCGGCGTGGCACTAGCAGAACGATCTGAAAAGAGAGCCCCTTGTCGAAAAGGCGCGTCCATCGCCAGCCGCCTGGCCAAGCTCAAGCGCCGGTCCCGGCCGCATGGTCATCTGACAGGGCACATATGAGCGTCCCACGGGCGAGGGCGGCCTGCGCTCGATTCAGGAACTTTCCATGTTACTGGTAGAAAAGTGAAAAAGGCTGCAATTTAGATTGCAGCCTTCTTGATAGATGCAGTTATTCTGCTCTTTTCAGCGCGTCGCCGAGAATGGAAACGATGTCGTCGAAATGGGATTTTTCGGCGATCAGCGGCGGCGAAAGAGCAATGATGTCGCCGGTGACGCGAATGAGCAGGCCACGTTCGAAGCAATCCACAAAGACATCATAGGCACGGGCGCCGATCGCGCCGTCGCGCGGCTGGAGTTCTATGCCGGCGATGAAACCGATGGTGCGGATGTCGATGACGTTGGGCGAGCCCTTGAGCGAATGAATGGCATCGTGCCAGGCGTCTTGCAATTCGGAGGCGCGGGTGAAGAGGCCCTCGTCGCGATAGATGTCCAGCGTTGCGATGCCTGCGGCGCAGGCGACAGGATGGCCGGAATAGGTATAGCCATGGAACAGTTCTATCTGGCTTTCGGGGCCATGCATCAAGGCATCATGAACCTCGCGGCTGGTGAATACCGCGCCCATGGGGATAGCTCCATTTGTGAGCCCCTTCGCCGTGGTGACGATATCGGGCGTCACGCCGAAGTAATTGCTGGCGAAGGATGAGCCCATGCGTCCGAAACCGGTGATGACCTCATCGAAGATCAGCAGAATGCCGTGCTTGTCGCAGATGGTGCGCAGGCGTTCCAGATAGCCTTTCGGTGGCACGAGGACACCGGTGGAGCCCGCCACGGGTTCCACGATGCAGGCGGCGATGGTTTCCGCACCGTGCAGGGCGACCAACCGTTCCAGATCGTCCGCGAGCTCGGCGCCGTGCTCTGGCTGGCCCTTAACGAAGCTGTTCTTCGTAAGATCGTGGGTGTGACGCAGATGGTCGGCGGGGATTTGCGGGAAGACGCGGCGGTTGTTGACGAGGCCGCCCACGGAAATGCCGCCGAAACCGACACCGTGATACCCACGTTCGCGGCCGATGAGGCGGCTGCGCGTTCCCTGGCCAATGGCGCGCTGATAGGCGATCGCGATTTTCAGCGCCGTATCGACCGATTCCGATCCCGAACCAGTGTAGAAGACGCGGTCCAGTTTGCCGCCTTCCGGGCCGGGGGCGATTTCCGCCAGCCGTTCGGCAAATTCGAATGCGACCGGGTGACCCATCTGGAATGAAGGTGCGTAATCCATAGTGGAAAGCTGGTGCTTCACTGCGGAGGCAATCTGCTGGCGTCCGTGGCCGGCATTAACGCACCAGAGGCCAGCCGTTCCGTCGAGAACCTGACGGCCATCATTGCTGGTGTAATACATGCCTTCGGCGCTCGCCAGCAGACGGGGATTGGCTTTGAACTGCCGGTTGGCGGTAAAAGGCATCCAGTAGCTGTCAAGCGATGTGGAATTAGATCGGCTCGGGTTGTCCATCACGGTTCTCCTGTTCATGGCCGACGATTGAAAGCTATTTTCTTCACCGAACAAGCCCTTTTCTCCATGTGGCGAAGTGATTGAAAATACTGTAAGCGTGAAGACGGGTTTTCGATATTTCGAACAACGGCAACGGGGGCGACGGGATGTCGGTGGATATAGGGGGACGTTTGCGCCATCTGCGGCTGCGCCACAATATTTCCCAACGGGAACTGGCAAGGCGTGCTGGTGTCACTAATTCTACGATTTCCCTGATCGAATCGAACACCTCGAACCCCTCCGTGGGCGCGCTGAAACGCATTCTGGATGGCATACCGATAGGGTTGGCCGAATTTTTCGCCTTTGAGCCCGAGACGAGCCGTAAGGCTTTTTACCGGGCGGACGAGCTGGTTGAAATTGGCAAGGGCCCGATCTCGTTTCGCCAGGTGGGCGAGAATGTCTTCGGCCGTAGCCTGCAGATACTGAAAGAGTGCTACCAGCCCGGCGCCGATACCGGCAAGGTGCCCTTGGTCCATGATGGCGAAGAAGGCGGCATTATCCTTTCAGGGCGACTGGAGGTGACGGTGGACGAGGAGAGGCGAGTGCTCGGCCCGGGTGATGCCTATTATTTCGAAAGCCGAAGGCCACATCGCTTCCGCTGCGTCGGACCGGTGGCCTGTGAGGTCATCAGCGCCTGCACACCGCCGACCTTCTGATTCCCCAAATTAGGGCCTGGAACCACCTCCAGGACAGGCTCGAAGGACTGCGTTCAAAAAAAGAGGCCGTCAGCTATGCGGTTTTTGCGTGGCTGCCATGACAATAATGCAGTTTCTCGCCACTCTTTTGCCGCCTTTGCCGCCTTTTAGCGATTTTTCTATCGCTTTTTCTTGGCGAGGTGCAGGTAGGGGGCAAAAAATCCCAGCCAATATGTCAAATTTTATATGCATTGCCACAATCTTGCTGCGCCGCAAAAAAATTTAATAGTCTGTTATATGCCGCGCTGTTCTTAACGTTCCTGTCTCATCTCGCCAAGTTATAAGAAACACATAAGAAAAGGCGATCGCGTGCACAAAAACCAATACATGCGACGGCGTCACCCATGCTCTCAAGACATGGCGTCCAGCACATTTGTTGCTTTTTTATGCAACTGTTAATATTGCCCGGACGTTGATCGGCCGCTCACGCAAGAAATCGCATAGACGGTTATGGGCAAAGTGCCTTACAAAAAATCCATTAGCATCAAATTCCGAACACAGACTTGTTATCTCCTTTAGACGGAAAGACGCGCCTCCGGGCACCGACCAATCGCAAAACATAAATGGAGTTCTCTCTATGAAGTCCGCGACCCAATCGGCTGAACAGACACTCAGCAGCTCCGAAGATTTCGATGTCAGTTTCCCTATCGGGGGCATCGCAAAACGCAGCTTCGATATGACATCGGCTGCTCTTGCGCTGCTCATCTTCAGCCCGATATTCCTGCTGATCGCCGTTCTGGTGAAGATGTCCGACCCCGGTCCGATCTTTTATGGTCACCGTCGTGTGGGACATAATGGCCGCTATTTCCATTGCCTGAAATTCAGGACGATGGCGATGAACGGCGATGAGATCCTGCGGCAATATCTTGCCGCCAATCCGGAGGCCGCCGAGGAATGGCGGGCTACCCGCAAGCTCAAGAACGATCCGCGTGTTACGGCCGTTGGCGCCGTGCTGCGCAAGCTCTCCCTTGATGAATTGCCGCAGCTCATTAACATCCTTCGTGGTGAAATGAGTGTGGTTGGTCCGCGTCCCGTCGTGGACGAGGAGCTGAGCTACTATGAAAGCGCTGCCGCCTATTATCTCAGCACCCGCCCGGGTCTGACCGGCCTGTGGCAGATCAGCGGCCGTAACGACGTGTCTTACAAGACCCGCGTTGCCTTCGACACACAATATGTCCAGAACTGGTCGATGCGGCAGGATGTATTCATCATCGTCAAGACCATTCCCGCCGTGTGCTTGTCACGCGGAAGCTACTGAAAACCGATATTGAGTTCGGCTATATCGATCTTCGCTTCGACACGCACCCTGACCGGGATCCCAAGTCCGGTCTTCGGGTGCGTCATTGGTGCTAATCATACCGGCCGCTTCTTGCGGCGCCGCCTTGCCGGTCGCGCGACGGCCTGATCGCCTGTATGGCGATCCGCTAACAGGGAGTTTCCCGATGAACGGCTTTTCCGCCGCCCACCGCCCGTTTGTGGCCCTCGTTCTTGCTGCTACCGTCGCTTTTTCCGCGCCGCTTTCCGCAATGGCTGCGGATGGCGCTCAATATAAGCTCGGTACCGCGGACAAGCTGCGTATCCGCGTTGCCGAATGGCAACCGGCCGACGGCAGCATCCGCAACTGGGATGTCATCAACGGCGACTATTCCGTCGGGCCCTCCGGTACGCTGTCCTTGCCCTTCATCGGTCAGCTCGACGTCGCAGGCAAGACGCCTTCCGAGGTGAGCGACCAGATCGGTGCTCAGCTTCAGAGCAAGTTCGCCCTCCGCAACCTGCCTTCGGCCTCCGTGGAGATCGCCCAGTTCCGGCCGATCTTTCTGAGTGGCGATGTGCAGACACCGGGTGAATATCCCTATGCCCCCAACATTACGGTGCTGAAGGCTGTCAGTCTTGCAGGCGGCTTGCGGAGGTCCGACGCCGGACAGCGTTTTGCCCGCGACTTCATCAATGCACGTGGTGACGCCGCGGTCTATGATAACCAGCGGGCAAGGCTGCTTGCCCGCCAGGCGCGGTTGATCGCCGAGGTAAAGGGCGATCAGACGATTACCAAGACGCCGGAGATGGAAAAGATCGCCGAGATCGACACGCTTCTCGCCAGCGAAAGCGCGCTGATGAAATCGCGGACCGAGCGTTATACACTTCAGCTCAAAGCGCTGACGGACTTGCACGCGCTTTTGCAGAGCGAAGTCGAATCCCTGAAGAAAAAGTCCGAAACGCAGAACCGGCAGCTTCAACTCGCCAATGAAGACCGCGACCGCGTCAACAGGCTGAACGAGCAAGGCCTTGCCTTGTCGCAGCGGCGCATTTCGGCAGAAGAACGTGCGGCCGAGGTGGAATCCACCCTCCTCGATATCGACACGCAGTCGCTGCGCGCAAAACAGGATATCAACAAGGCAACCCAGGACGAGATCAACCTGCGCAACGACTGGGTGGCGCAGCGCTCCAAGGAGTTGCAGGATACGGAAGCGGAACTCGACAAGCTCAATCTGCAGCTGACCACCAGTCGCGAACTGATGTCGGAGGCACTGGCGCAATCGGCCGAGGCGATCCGCTTCGATCCATCGGGTAAGTCCGCGACGATAAGCTATGTCGTGGTGCGTGAAGAAAACGGCAAGCCGAAGGAGTTGAAAGTCGATGAAAATGCCTTGCTTCAGCCCGGCGACGTCATCAAGGTCTCTTCCGAAATCCTGATGCAGTGAGGTTTCAATGCGGATCGCCAAGTCGGCGCTGATCGATCCCGAACGCAATGAGATTTATGGAATGACGGCCGTTGCGCTGTCATTCTTCGTCTTCGCCTATTCGTCGCGTTTCGGGCAAGTCTCGGTTCTGGCCTATTATGGCATGTGGTTGCCGTTAGTGGCGGTCGACTACCGGCGCGTGCTCGGCAATTATCCACGTTACCTGTGGATTTTCGCCTTCAGCATTCTTACCGTCCTGTCCAGCTTCTGGTCGGAGGCGGTGTCTGTAACCATGCGCGCCTCCATTCAATACCTTACCCATATCGTCTGCGCGCTGGTTGCCATGCGCGTGATTTCAATCCGCACCCTGACGCGGGGCGCTCTGATTGGCATAGGCGTCGTCCTGCTCTATTCGCTTCTGTTCGGCATCTATCTTTTTGACGCGCTTGATGGGACCTACAGTTTCGTCGGTGCCTTCTCATCCAAAAACCAGCTCGGTTTCTATGCGTCGCTGGGCGTCATTTTTGCTGCCTCGTCTGTGCTGGTACTGAAGCAAAGGGGCATCTGGCTGCCGATTGCAGGCGTGACGGGACTCTTGTCGGCCTATAGTCTCATCGCATCCCAATCTGCCACCTCCGCCATCACCACCGCGGCCGTTGTCGCCCTCATCATCGGTTTTATCCCGATCGGGATGCTTTCGCCCGCAAACCGTAAAATGATGTTTTTTGCTCTCGGCGGTCTCGGAGCACTGCTTGCGGTGGCTTCGCTGCAATTCGGTCTGTTAGATGCCATTCTCGGTGTCTTCGGCAAGGATTCGACGCTGACCGGCCGAACCTATCTCTGGCAGCAGGGCATAGAGGCTGCAAAGCAGGCTCCGATCCTGGGGGTCGGCTATCAGGGATTCTGGGTCGCAGGGTTTGCCGATGCCGAACGGTTGTGGAACGACTTCTTCATCACCGGCCGCAGCGGCTTCCATTTCCACAATACCTATATCGAGACAGTGGTGGAAAACGGCTTTGTCGGCATGATCCTGTTGGGCATGGTGCTTTACGGCACGCTGCTGGGGCATCTGAGATCGGTGCTGATGCTTCGAAGCGACCCGCAGGGCGTTATCCTTTTTGCGATTTGCGCGCTGTTCGTGGTGCGATCCTTCGTGGAGATTGACATCATCTTCCCCTATCAGATCGGTTCGTTCCTGCTTTATTTCGCGGCCGGAAAACTTTGCCTTCCGGTAAAGGCGGCGCGGAACGGTGAGACTCACCCCGCGATCGGCATGAGGCTGCAGACCAGACCCTAGAGATAATCCGCCGAGACATGTGGACTGGCGTGAATGAAGCTCCACATGTCCTTACTGACCTCGACAATGTCGGCGATTGATTTTTCGAGCTGGCCGATTTCCTTTTCGTCCATGCGCTCGACCTTGCCGTAGCGGACCTGGCTGTCATCTTCCACCAGACGCATCAGCTGGGTGCTGGCGATATCGCCCTTTTCGTCAAAAGAATAGATGCAGTGATTGTATTTGTTGCGCGTCTTCGCTTCCCTCTTCAGCCGCGCCATGATGGAGAGGACAGTCTTCCGGTCCTTCGCGTCGGTGGAGGGAAGCTTTGCCAGGCGTTCGATGAGATCCATGCGCGCCCGCGTGGTGTTGAGGGTGAGGAACACAACGATGGCAGCCTCCTTGTCCACTTTCAAAAGGTGGACGATCAGATAGATCATCAGGCTCTCGGTGTTGGTCCACACATAGTTCAGCCTGCCGACCAGCAGCAATACATCCGACATCGCCGCCATGACGCTTCTCCCGCCCCGACAAAACATCCTTCGACATCATATGCCGACTGCCGCGGAAAAGACAGGGTAGGTTACTGATATTTCTTCATCTTTCCTTGAAAGCACGGGACATGCTGTCAGCGATCGGCTTGGTCAGATATTCGAAGAAAGTACGCTCCGAAGTCTGGATCAATACGTCGGCCGGCATGCCCGGCACCGGGTGGAAATTATGGACCTTGGCGATTTCCTCATCGGGCACCTGCACGCGCACGATATAAACATCCTTGACCTGCAGACCGGCGTTCTCCTCGATGCTGTCGGCGGAAACATAAAAAACCTTGCCGTTCAGGACCGGCGTGGTGCGGCGGTTGAGCGCTGAAAGACGGATCGCTGCCGTCTGGCCCTCGTGTAGCTGGTCAATCGAGGTTCTGAGCACCTGCGCCTCGAGGATCAGCGGAACATGGGCTGGCAGGATTTCCATGATCGGCTTGCCTGTCGTGATGACGCCGCCGGGCGTGTGATAATAAGCGCGCACGACAGTTCCGTTGACGGGGGAGCGGATGACGGTGCGCTCCAGCACTTCGGCGGCCCCACGGACCTGTTCGCGCACGCTGTCAAGATCGGACTCCGCCGTCTCCAGCGCGTCAAGCGCCGCCTGCTTGTTGGCGTTGACTGCAATGATCGCTTCCTGCTTGAATTTGGCGATTTCCGCTTCGCTCTGGTTCATTTCGCCGCTCAGACGGGCAATGTCTCCCATCGCATCGGCAATGGCGCGCTCCAGCGCCAGCATGTCGGTCTTGCGGATGACACCATCCTTGGCCAGCCTATCCTTGGAATCGCGTTCCTGTGTGAGAAGCGCGAGTTGCCGGTCAAAGGACTGCTTCTGCCCGTCATAACCCGCATAACGAAACTCCAGCGACCTGATGTTCTTCTCGATCAGGTTCAACTGCTCTTCGAGCTTGATGAGTTTGCTATGGAACACGATGTTCTGGCTCTGGATGATGGCGTTGATATCCGGATCGCCGGCTTCCTTCATGACGATGTCTGGCACCTTGAAGCTCTTTGCGCCCTGCGCTTCGGCGCGCAGGCGCGTGACGATGGTCTCAAGCCGAAGCCGCCGCAGCTGCAACATGCGTTCGTTGGCGAGCGCCGTCGTCTTGTCGAGTGTGAGCAGCACGTCGCCTACCTTGACCGTGTCGCCTTCGCTGACCATCATCTCCTTGATGATGCCACCTTCCAGATGCTGCACGACCTTGTTATTGCCGGTGGCGACGAAGCTGCCCTGGGCGATGATGGCGGAGGAGAGCGGCGCGGTGCCAGCCCAGTAGCCGAACCCGCCGAAGGAGGCGAGCAGCACGGCAAGACCGATCGAGCTGTGCAGGCGGATTGAGCGCGGTACCTCGCTGTACCATTCCAGCTGACCCTGTGGTTTGACTTCGGCAATGGCGTTCTTTTTCCTGAACATGACGATCCTCAACCCTCGATCTGCGGGGACTGGCTGGCCTGGCGGCCATTGCCGGAGAGCGCTTTCAGCACGTCCATCCTTTCGCCGAACATGGCGACCGACCCGTCCTTCAGCACCATGATCTTGTCGACGCATTGCAGAAGCGCCGGCCGCTGGGTGATTGTGACAGTGGTGATGCCCTGTCTTTTGGCGTGCAGCAGAGCCTTGGCCAGGGCCTGCTCACCCTGGGTGTCGAGATTTGAGTTCGGTTCGTCCAGTACCACGAATTTGGGGTCGCCGAAGAAGGCCCGAGCAAGTGCGATACGCTGTTTCTGCCCGCCGGAAAGTGGTGCGCCATCGGCGGCGACCACGGTTTCATAACCCTGCGGGAAACCGGCAATCAACTCGTGAACGTCGGCCAGAACTGCGGCCTCATAGATTTGCCTGTCCTCTATATCGTCGCGCATGCGGCAGATATTGGCTTTGATGGTGCCCGGGAACAATTGCACGTCCTGCGGCAGATAACCGATGCTTTCCCCGAACTGCCGCTGGTCCCAGTTGCGCAGGTCCATGAGATCGAGACGGACATTGCCCGATGTAGGCAGGATGGAGCCGACCAGCATTTTGCCAAGTGTCGTCTTGCCGGAGCCGGAATTGCCGATGATGGCAAGCGATTCACCCTTTTTCAGCGAAAAAGAGATACCGTTCAGGATCACTTTCTTCTGCGGCGGCGGTACGAAGAGAATGCGCTCAACATCCAGGCGTCCTTCCGGATTGGGAAGGCGCAGGCGCGGGAAATTGAGCGGTGAGCTGATGAGGAGCTGCTTGATGCGGCCATAGGAGGCGGCCGATTTGTTGAACTGGTGCCAGCCCTCGATCGCTCCTTCAATGGGCGCGAGCGCACGGCCCGAGACGATGGAGGCCGCAATCACCATCCCGCCTGTCAGCTCGCCGGAGAGCGAAAGATGCGCGCCCCAGCCGAGAAGCGCAACCTGTGTGATCATACGCGCGGCCTTGGACACGCCAGAGAACATGATGTTTCGATCCTGTGCGGCCACATGCGATTTCAGCGAGCCCGCCGTTTCGCGGCCCCACATTTTTACCGCTTCGGGGATCATGGCGAGCGCGTTGATGATCTGCGAATTGCGCGACATGGAATCGAGATGGAAATTGGCGCGGCTCAGATAACCCGAGGCTTCGGAGAATTGCCGTGCGGTGAAGCGCTGGTTCAGCCAGGCGATGGTGAACAGCACGGCGCAGCAGACCATGATGATAATACCGAGATGCGGATGGACCAGATAAACCACCACGATGAAGAGCGGCATCAGCGGCGCATCGAGAAAAGCGATAAGGGTTCCCGAGGTGAGGAATGAGCGCAATTGCTGTAAATCCTGCAATATCTGGTAATCCTTGCCGCTGCCATGCAGGGAGGCTCGTGCGGCGGCAGACAGGATGGGAGCGCCGAGCTGGACCTCGAGCTCCACAGCGGTACGCATCAGGATGAAGCGGCGGATGGCATCCATGAAAGCCTGCAGCAGTACCGCTCCGAGAACCGCGACCGTCAGCATCACGAGCGTATCCATCGAGCGGCTCGTCAGCACGCGGTCCGAAATCTGAAACAGATAAAGGGGTATGGCGAGAAGCAGGACGTTGATGGCGACGGTGAACAGCATCACCACAATCATGTTGCGGCGTACCGCGGCGATACCCTTGGCAAGGCTTGCAGCGAAATTGATGGGTTCGCTGCGTTTATGAAAGCCGCTCTGGCTGCTGCCACCGCCGCCGCCACCGCCGCCATTGCCCGTTGGCTCCTTGCCATCGCCGCCACCGCCCGTCGCCGGGCGGCGTTCGGTTTCACGGATCGGACCGTCATTGTTGTCGATAGTCTTGACGAAGGGGAGGTCGGGCGCGCTCTTCAGTTCTGCATTGTCGATCTTGGCTTTGGGGGCAGGTCGCGACGCGGGGTGTGGCTCCTGCTGTGGTGCGGGGTTTCCCGCTGGCATATCCCGCAATGTGCCGGATTGCGGAGTCGTAGGCGAGGGCGGTGGGGCCACCTCCGGAGAGGGCGGGGTTGCCCTAGCGATCTGTTCCGCACCCGACAACTGGCGAAGGTTCTCTACGGCTTCATTGATGGCTGAGATACAGGCGTCTGTCAGCTTGCTGTCTTCCGCGTCCTGATCCAGCGGTAAATCCAGCGAGCGTCCATCCGCAATCGTTCTTCTTGAAATATGATCCATTTTTATCGGTCCCCTCGGTGATCTTGCGGCTTTTGCGGTTACGCAGGCGGAACTACCGCCGGCAAAACCTACGCGGTGACCGCTTGCATGACGTCGGATGAGTGAGCATTGGACCACGACAGGTCGTGCCCGGCATTGATGACGCCGTCGGATTCGTTTTCGATGGTGGCGGGATCGTCGTGGAGAAAAGCGATGACCTCGTTGGCAAGTTGGCCCGGTTGCGCCGGCTGCGACGTATCGTTTTCGATGATGCCGCCCTGTATCAGAATGGCGTCGGAATAAACGCCGCCGGCAACATAGGTGGTGGAACCGAAGCTGTCGTAATCAATGATCTGCGCGAGATTGATGACGGCATTGCTGCCGGTATCGATATGGACGTCGGCATTCTCGTTGTTTTCGAGCACCTTGGCCGCGGCCTGGGTAACGTCGTCGGAATCGCCGAGCACACTCACCTGCTTGATGATGCTGACATCGTAGAGATTGCCGGTGATGTAGAGCACGTTCAGTCCCTGATAGCCGGCAAAATTGCTGTCATGCGCAAGTGCATCCGGCATGTTCGGATCGCGCTCATTGATCGCGGACACCGTCTGCGCCATGTAGTCGGGCATCGTTTCGAAACGGTCGTTGGAGCCGACGTTATAGATGGAGGCATCATTCCAAAGGAGATTGTTGCCGGATTGAATAGTGGCGCCCCCCGGTGCATCGGGATTGGCTCGGGCCCAGTCATTGTCGTAAAGCACGGCGATCTGGCTGATGAGGTTCATGTCCAGCACATTGCCGCCAACGATGATGAGGTCATACTGCATTCCGATGCCGAGGAAATTCGCAATATTGAGTGCGGCATTTCCCCCTGTCAAAAGACTGACGCTCGCACCGGAGGTCGTGATCGTCATCGTGTCGTTGTCGCTGACGAACTGGTATTGTTCGATCCAATGCACGAAGGAAACGTCACCCTCTAATACGCTGACGCGCCACGCGGTGGGGAAAATCGGCATTTCGCCGGTTTCAGGGCTCTCCGCAGCCGTATTTTCCGCGCCGGGGAAAATGCTGCGTTCGAAATTGGCGATGTTATAGGCGGCCGTGTCGGCCTGATCCTCGGAACGGGTGAAAACGGAAGCGATTTCGTCCCTGTCGCTATAGATATAGGCCTGGGTGATCGCATCGATCTGGTGGTAGTCACCCATTACGGCGGTGACGGAGGTCATGACGGCGGTGTTGACCAATGTGGCGACGTTGGCGACGACATTGGCGCCTGCGGCCACATCGAGACTGTTGCCGGCGGGACTTTCTTCATGCAGCGCAACGTCACTTCGTTCCGGTTCTTCCGGAGGCTTGGCAATGCCGCGATCCGGCATGTAGTCGTCCAGCGCCGGCTTCTCAGCGGCGGCAACGCCATTGATATAAAGACCATTGATGTCGTTGCCGGCCAGGACGAAATCCTGATCTGCGCCGGTCCCGAGTGAGGTAACGCCGTTGTCTCGGGCGTGCTCGATATAATCATGCGCGGTCTTGGCGAGAGCCTGCAGCGCATCATAGCTGTCGGTGCGCTGGAAACCGGAAAAAGGGGTGAAGACGGACGCTTCGTTGTAGAATTCGACTGTACGTTCAGTGACGAAGCTGGTGTCGCGGGCCACGTTGGGGCCGTCCGTCATATTCAGATAATCATCGTCCTGAAGAATATTCACCTGCGCGATATGGGCGACAACCGAGCCTGGGCCGGTATGAATTACCAGCTCACGTTCGTCCTCGAAGGAAAGGCGACCTGGAAAGCGGAAATTCGCAGCGGAAATATCGACCGGTATCGAATTCGCAAACTGCTGCATGTCATGTTCGACCGTGCGTGCGAAATGCGGCGGCAGATAATCGAAGTCGTAATAGCCGGCATGGTACTTGACGCCAGGATCGTAGTCCTGAAGTGCAACGTCATAGTTCTTGTCGAGCAGCCTTGCTGCTTCCTCTTCCGGCAGTTGCTCAGGCCCGGAACGTGCGGGGCCTTCACTATAGTTGTTTCGCAGACGTGCTTCTTCGGCCATCGTGTCGAACAGGCCGATGAAATGCGCGATCATGTCTGAAATCTTGTCAATATGCATTGGAGGTCCCTCCCCGATCATTGCGGCACGTCACAGATGGCGGGCGGCACACGTCTTGGAAGCGGTGCTTCTCTGTCGCCAGGCCTGTCCATGAACCGCAAACTGCACCGGCGGACGCCGGTGCAGCTCTTTTCGTCAAGAGATGGTTGTCAGGAGTGATCCTCACCGACGTCCGAGACACTGGAGTTGCCCCCTGTGACCGTGACGTCAACGGCATTGGAGAGCATGTTGGCGCCCTGCACCAGCTCCAGATGGAAGCCGGAATTTGCAAGGATTGCCGATGCATCGGCCGTGCTGGTGCCCGCTGCGTCGTCGCCGGCCTTGAGATCCCATCCCTTGCCGTCGATGCCTTCTGCGCCATAGGCGTCGCCTGCATTGGCGCTCAGGTGGTTTTCGGCGCCACCGTTCTGCATCTTGATGTCGTACGCCTCATCCTGATCCGCCAGGTGGTTGGCCTGCACGAGGCTGAAGCCCGTGTCGTTGCCGTCACCGTTGAGCGAGTCGTTGAGGATGCTGTCGACATCCAGGGTAAAGGAGAAGTCGTCACCCAGATTGAAGGTGAGGTCTCCGCCGGCGATGCCGAGATTGCCGACATCCTTGACGCCCGTGATGTTGCCGAAGTCGTCATCCGACTTGTAGAAACTGTCCGAGGAGTTGAAGCTGTCGGTGGTTGTCGAGACCTTGGTGGAGGTGTCGTTGTCGGAATAGGAGAACGTCTTGTTGTCCGTATCCGTAATCGTCTTCACGTTGGTGTCGTTGTCGCTGTACGACTTGCTTTCATAGCTCCAGTCGTAATCGGTCTTGATTTCGGTGCTGGTTTCGGTGCTCGTCTTGGTCGTCGTGTCGTTATCGCTGTACGACTTGCTGTCATAGCTCCAGTCATAGTCGTTATCGCGATTGTCACCATTGCCGACTGCAACATCGATCTTGGCATCAACATCCACATTGGTGCTGTTGTCGCTATTGTCGTTGTTGCGGTTTTCACCGTTCGCGGTGCCGACGTTGCTGTCTTCCACCTTGGCGTCATTGGTAGTCGTGTTGGCAAAACCATCGGAAAGCGCGCCGATCTTGGTGATATCGTCGTCGCTGCCAGCGGATTTATGATCATAACCCATTTCGATTTCCTCCGAAAAAGCTCGGAGCAGCTTTCGAAATCCCTCTCATCTCAAATGGGATTTTTTCGCGCTTGCTCCGGATAGCATGAAGATTGATGTTTTGCAGATGGACTCGGTTACGCATCATCTGCGGTTCGGTATTGGCCCGTGGACGGGCTCTTTTTGTTCAGCCCTTGTGCGCTACTCGGTAAAAAAGGGCGCACAAATCCGTTCCTCGCTCCAGCAGGGGAGCGCGGTGGCTTCGTCTTTTCGCTTGCATGTTTTCTTGAAAAGGGTCCGGCGCTCTCAAACACACGTCAAGGCCGGGAGTGTCTTTCCATCAGCCGCCGTTCAGCGACGGTTAGACTGTGCCGCAGAAAAATTGCGCTTCCTAGATATCAATTTGGGCTAAACCTATCGGCGTTCCACCCGGATATATACGTCGCAAGCGGTTGTCCTGCGCATCGTTCGCCGGTTCATTCTCGAAAAAAACGCCGCTTCGGCAGGGCAGAGCGGCTGTTTCGTGAAACATGGTTTATTTCGGTGGAGAGAGGTCCCCATCCCGAAAAGGCACAGGCTTTGGCATGTGCAGCAGGCGAGCTATGTTGAGCGATATCAACTGGAAGTTACATTTCGTCGGAACGCAAAACCAGCACGAAAGCTTTTCCGATATATTTGTTTTTACGCAGGTTCCGGGATCACTGATTCTGATCCGGCTTAACCTATTTTGTATGTCAATTGTAAAAAATAACCCGTTTGGGCCATTTATTTACGCAGCTTTTCGTATTAGCGTTTACGAATTAACGGGTGATTAATAATAGTTGACATGACATGAAGCGGAGAATCGCCTCCAAGTTTTAAGGGGTGGGTCGCCGGGCGGATGACAGACTGCGCAACCAAAAGAAAGTAATGCGTAAGCGCTTGAGGGAGGCGTCAATGTTCATGGGAACGTCAGATTATGCGGCAAAACAAAAAAACGCCGTTACACATATAAATGGAACTTTGTTGATCGTAGCGGATCCGGACCTGTTTTCCGAGTGCCTCATGGAGGCGTTGGGCAAAAAGTTCCCTACATTCTCCGTGGTAAGCGTGACATCGTCGGCAACGATTGATGATGATTACGGCGCCGACGTCCGGCTCGTATTGCCCTATCGCCTGGCGGGTGAGCGGCTTAATAGTGTATTGTCGGCGATCCGTGAAAAACATCCTGAAGCGCCGATTGCGCTCGTCGTGGAGACGATCGACAAAATTGAAGAGCCACTGAAGCGGCTGGTGGGAATGCGCATCATCGATGGTGTGCTGCCGCTTAATCTCCGGCTCGACGTCTTCATGGCGGCGGTCGACCTGCTCATGAAGGGCGGGGAGCATTTCCCGGCGGCCCTTCTAGGCAAGCTTACGCCCTATCCCACCGCAGTCGGTGGTAAAAGCGTGCGGAACAGCCCTGTCATCGCCAACCGTGCCGATGCCCTCGCCGAGAGCAGGAGCGACATGGCGACGCTGACGACGCGTGAGGTGCAAATCCTCGACCTGTTATGCAAGGGTACGCAGAACAAAATCATTGCCGACCGGCTTCATCTGTCCGAGAACACGGTGAAGGTCCACGTTCGCAACATCTACAAGAAGATGAACGTTCGCAACCGCACGGAGGCGGCGTCGCGTTTCTTCAGCAAGGATGAAGGCGCGACGTTCTCCGGCTGGAAGAACTGAGCGTCGGGCTGCCAGAGGCAGCCCGGACGTTATGCAGGAGGCTCAGGGCCTTAGGAAGCAGCGGGACTTTTGCCCAAATCCGCTCGGCGAGCAGATATAGGGAGAAGAGCCCGAATAGGAAGGTCGCGAAACTGCCGGTGTGTCCGAAGCATCTGCAACAAGCGTAACGGCTGCGTTGCCGGTTTTTTGATAGCCATAGGCCGCCTTCGCCGGCGTGACGCGGCTCTTGATCGTAGTCGGGCTGGCCGATGCGGTTGTGAGAACGGCGTCTTCGACGACGGAGCATGAAGCGGTCGCGAAAGTGAAAGTCATAAGTGCGCCGGCAACGAGCGCAAGACGACATTGACGGACTGTTTTGCCGCCACGGAAATAAGGCATTTCATTCATCATGTGTGTCCCCTGAAATCGACTGTCTGTCGCATCTCGCCGGGCGGTTTTGTTCCCGGTGGACCGAGCCTTACAAAACCAGGATAGCCCCGACTGGTTGAGCGAAGCTTGCGCTAATGCTCAATAAGAAAGGCATAATGGAGGCGTAGTTAAAAAGTATTAAATCAAAGGGCTATTTTGAGTAATTTTGGGTAATCAATTGTAATATTTCGATAAATTGAAGTTGACCTGTTTTTGCCTGCGCTTATCATGAAAGTGGAAATTTATCGGATGTGAATATTAAAACCTCAGGAAGAAGAAAAAATAGAGGGATGATATTCAGATAGCGTCAAATGGAGAGTTTAATTCACTTAGTTGAATCGGCTGTGCTGATTCACCGTGGGGAGGTGTGTGTTATGCGTAATTTCGTTCCCAACGAACATGATAACGGCGTTACCATTTACTCAGATTGGAAACCCGGGCAACGGGTACTCGTTAATGGTGGCGCCGGTTTCCTGGGCTCCCATCTCTGCGAGCGGTTGCTGAGCAGCGGTCACGAGGTGATCTGTCTCGATGATCTTTCGACCGGCCGTACCGCGAATGTGGAGCATTTGCGGAACAATAAGCGGTTTCTGATGGTCGAGCACGATGTGCGCAAACCCTATGACATCGATGTTTCGCTGATCTTCAACTTTGCCTCTCCGGCTTCGCCGCCTGATTATCAGCGCGATCCCGTCGGTACCCTTCTCACCAATGTACTCGGCGCAGTCAATGTGCTGGAAGTTGCGCGCAGATGCGGTGCTACCGTGGTGCAGTCCTCGACCTCGGAAGTCTATGGCGATCCCCACGTCAATCCGCAACCGGAAACCTATTTCGGCAATGTAAATACAATCGGGCCGCGCGCCTGCTACGATGAAGGGAAACGCAGCGCGGAAACGCTGTTTTTCGATTATCACCGCACTTTCGGTGTCGATATCAAGGTCGGACGCATTTTCAACACTTACGGGCCGCGTATGCGCCCTGACGACGGCCGTGTGGTTTCGAACTTCATCGTTCAGGCGCTGAAGGGGGACGACATCACCATTTACGGTGATGGCAGCCAGACCCGTTCTTTCTGCTATGTCGATGACCTGATCGATGGCTTCCTGCGCTTCTCGGCCAAACCGAAAGACTGCACCGGGCCGATCAATCTCGGTAATCCCACAGAAATTCCCGTGCGGCAGCTGGCCGACATTGTTATCCGGATGACAGGTTCTCGCTCGCGCATCGTCCATCTGCCTGCCGCGATCGATGATCCGCAGCAGCGTCGTCCGGATATTTCGCGGGCAAACGAGCTGCTGAAATGGCAGCCGCGTGTACCGCTCGAAATCGGCCTTGAAAGAACGATCGTCTATTTCGATGCGTTGCTGGCGGGCCGGAAAGTGGCGGAGGCCGTATGAGATGCCCCGCACAATCCTCGTCACGGGCGGGGCCGGATTCATAGGCAGCCACATCTGCAAGGCGCTGGCGCAATCCGGCTTCAAGCCCATAGCTTATGACAATCTATCGACCGGTCACGCGGATTCGGTCCGCTGGGGTCCCTTTATCGAAGGCGACATTCTGGATCGTGGTCTCCTGAAAGCCACGCTCCAGGAATTCTCGCCAGCCTTCGTTATTCATTGTGCCGCCAACGCTTATGTCGGCGAGTCCGTCGAGGATCCACGCAAATACTACCGCAACAATGTCGGCGGCAGTCTTTCGCTGCTGGACGCCTGTCTTGACCAGAATATCGGCGGACTGGTGTTTTCGTCCAGTTGCGCCACCTATGGCGTGCCGCCGCAACTGCCCATCAGTGAGGAGACGGCGCAGACGCCGGTCAATCCTTACGGCCGCACCAAGCTGATCTTCGAGATGGCGCTAGACGATTATGCCGCGGCCTATGGTCTGCGTTTCGTTGCACTGCGTTATTTCAATGCCGCCGGTGCGGACCCGGATGGCGAGCTTTGCGAACGTCATGAACCGGAGACGCATCTGATTCCCCGTGCGCTGATGGCCGCTGCCGCAAGGCTGCCGCAACTCGATGTGTTCGGTGCCGATTACGATACCAGTGACGGTACCTGCATTCGCGATTATATCCATGTCAGTGACCTGGCCGATGCCCATGTCGCCGCCGTCAACTATCTTGCCGATGGCGGCGAGACGTTGCGTGTCAATCTCGGCTCTGGTCACGGCACATCGGTCGGTGACATCATTCGGGCAATCCATCGCGTGACGGGGCAGGAAGTCCCTGTTCATTTTGGCGCACGGCGCGCAGGAGACCCTCCGGCGCTCTTTGCCGATATAGAACGCGCAAGGCAGACGCTCGGCTTTGCGCCCAGGCGCTCCGATATAGACACTATCATCCGCACGGCCGGTCCCGGTTTTGGACTGGAGGTGCTGTCATGACGATGCGCTCCACGCCCTCCGTCGCATCCCCCCGCGCCGCTGCAGGCGTGTTGCGGATGCTGCCGATCTTTACAGGCTGGAACCGCCTTGCCTACCTGCTTGGCATCGGTGGCTGGCTGGTGACGCTCGCCTATTTCTGGATCTGGTGGCTCGATCGAGATCGCGTCATCGACTGGCCCTACTACTCCGTGGTCACGTTGGCGCTGGCGTGGATCACGCTTCTGCCATCCTATTTCATCTTCATATTTCTCAACGCGAGGGTTGTTGACCGGCGCTCGCCTCTGCCGGGGGGCAGGGTGGCGATGGTGGTCACCAAAGCGCCGTCGGAACCTTTCGCGGTGGTGGAAAAGACGTTGCTGGCCATGCTGGAGCAGAAGGGTCTGGAGTTCGACGTCTGGCTTGCCGATGAAGCCCCGGATGCGGAAACGTTGAAATGGTGTGGCGCGCACGGCGTTTTCGTTTCCACCCGACAGGGCATTGCCGAGTATCACCGCAAGACCTGGCCGCGGCGCACGCGCTGCAAAGAGGGCAATCTCGCCTATTTTTACGACCGTTACGGTTACGAGCGTTATGATTTTGTCGCCCAGTTCGATGCGGATCACGTGCCGGAACCCGACTATCTGAGCGAGGTAATCCGTCCCTTTGCCGATCCGAGGATTGGATATGTGTCCGCCCCAAGCATTTGCGACGCCAATGCCAATGAAAGCTGGGCCGCACGCGGAAGGCTTTATGCCGAGGCAAGCCTGCATGGTGCGCTCCAGCTGGGATACAATAATGGCTGGGCGCCGCTTTGCATCGGCTCGCATTACGCCGTGCGCACGAAGGCTCTTCGGGAGGTGGGCGGCCTCGGGCCGGAGCTTGCCGAAGATCATTCCACCACGCTTGTGATGAATGCCGGCGGCTGGCGCGGCGTCCACGCCGTCAATGCTATCGCCCATGGCGACGGGCCGGTGACCTTTGCCGATCTCATCGTTCAGGAGTTCCAGTGGTCGCGCAGCCTTATGACCATTCTGCTGCAGTATTCACGGCATTACGTGCCGAAGCTGCCCGCGCGACTGAAGTTCCAGTTCCTGTTTTCGCAACTCTGGTATCCGCTGTTCTCCGGCTTCATGGCTCTGATGTTCGTGCTTCCGGCCGTGGCGCTGGTGAGAGGCCATGTGCTGGTCAACGCATCCTATCCGGCGTTTCTGGCGCATTTCCTTCCGGTTTCGCTGATCATGATCGTGTTTGCTTTCTTCTGGCGGGCCACGGGCGCGTTCCGTCCGCATGATGCGAAGCTTTTCAGCTGGGAGGCCATGGTGTTCCTGTTCCTGCGCTGGCCATGGTCGCTTATGGGTGTGCTGGCCGCCGTACGTGACACGATCCGTGGCGATTTCGTCGATTTCCGCATCACACCCAAGGGCACGCAGGCAAAACCGCCGCTGCCGCTGCGGGTAGTCGCACCATACATGGTCCTCGCGGCGCTCAGCCTTCTTGCCATGGTTCTGGCGCCGCGCCAAAACGGCGCGGAGGGGTTCTTTATCTTCGCTGCCATCAATGTGGCGATCTATGCGGGCCTGTCGGTGTTTCTGCTCATCCGCCATGCAGTGGAAAACGGTTTGCCGAAGCTGCCGGCCCTGCGCGGTGGAGCGAGTGCTGCCGCCTGTTCCTTGCTGCTGGTGGCGGGAAGTGCTGCGGAACTCAGCTCCCATGCGATTGGTGGGCTGGAAGCTCTCTCGCATGGACAACCCTATATCAGTTTTACCGAAACACGGTTCACGGTCGCAGGCGCGGGCGCGGAAGGTGCAAGGTCGGTGCGTCTGAAACTGCGCATTGCACTGCCTGGACTGCGCGGGCCGCAGGAAATGCAGGCAGAACCAATCGTTGCGCCGCCGCCAGCGGTGGCAACCGGAGAGATCATGCTGGCCGACAATAGGGTCGGACAATGAAGGAGGAGGCTGTGATGAAAACAACAATAAGCACATGCGGATTCTCCGCTTTCGTACTCTGTCTTGCGGTGGTCGCGCCAAGCGTCGTCCATGCTGCAGGCGGCACGAAGACGCCGAAGCCGCTCAGAACCAGCGAGGTCGTGGAGATGTATTTCGACAAGACCTGGAAATGGGATACGGGCGGCGGGCGCTTCATCGCCGACGGCCGTAAATTCATCGCTGCAACGGAAGAAAAGGGCAAGAAGTCCATCGGTGAAGGCCGCTGGACTGTCGATGCCAATGGCACATTGTGCATGCGCGCCACCTGGAAAGCCGAGGCGGGAAGCGGCAAGGCCGATACCTGCTTCGACCATGGCCGCATCGGCAACGTGCTCTACCAGCGCAAACAGGGCGGGCAATGGTACGTGTTCCGGCACAATCCGCCCCGCCCTGGCGATGAATTCCTCAAGCTCGTCCGCAAGGACGATGTCACGCCGCAGATCGCCGCCTACGACAAGGCGATGACGGCAACAAGGTAAGGAGTAAGGTGTCATGCAGATAACAAGACGAACACTTCTGTTCGCGAGTGGTGCCGCCGCAGCCTTTACCGCCGGAATGTATCCGGTGCTCAAGCTCGACGCGCAAGGGGTCGCCCCCATGACCTCGACGGGCATGAAGACGCTTGCCGACAAAAGACCGACATTGCATGCGGACGGAATACGTTTCGGCGCATATGATCCGCACGGCGATTTCACCGGCCAGTCCGGGGTGGCGACGGAACACCTGTTCTTGCCCTGGGAAGACGTGGATCTCGATAGTCTCGCACTTGCGGATGCCTACGCCCTGGAGCGCAAGCGCAATGTGATGATCACGGTCGAACCCTGGTCGTGGGACGTCAACTGGCGCCTCTCTTCAGACGAGTTGCGCCGCAAGGTTCTGAGTGGCGATTACGATAAGAACATGCAGGCGATCGCCGCACGCATGTCGGCCATGAAGAGCCCGCTGATCCTGCGCTGGGGGCAGGAAATGGAAGACACGACCGGCCGCTTCTCGTGGTCGGGCTGGAACCCGCGTGATTACATCACCGCCTATAAGCGCGTGGTGGATATGACGCGCAAGGCTGTTCCCGGTGTGAAAGTGATGTGGTCGCCGAAAGGTCTGGATGGTTTGCGGGCCTATTATCCCGGTGACAATTACGCCGATCTGGTCGGTCTGTCGGTGTTCGGTCTCGAAGATTACGACAAGATCGAATATGGCGCGCCGAAGACCTTCACGGATCTGCTGCGCAAGGGCTACGGACTCGTCGAGACCTTCGACAAGCCGGTCTGGGTCGCCGAACTGGGTTATGAAGGCAGCGATTCCTACGTTCGTCCGTGGATGAACGACGTGACGCTGAAACAGGCGGATTTTCCAAAGCTGGAAGAAGTCGTCTACTTCAATGACAAGGATGTTCATCCCTGGCCGCACAATCTCGGCAGACCTGACTGGCGCGTCGTGCGCCCGGCCAAGGTTTGACCGGAATCAAAACCGGCGAGCGGCGATGCCGCTCGCCGGTTACGCGACGTTCCTTACCCAGCTGCCAGCACGGCCTCCGCCTCATAGATGGCGCAGACGATGTGATAAAACGTGCTTGCCGGCGCCGGTTCGTCGAGCATGGGCCGGTCCGCCGGCCATTTGTCGAACCACAGGCCCTTGACCGGCGTGTCAAGGAAAGGCTGCAGCGCGCCGATGGCGCTCAGACCAGAGGCAAGGTAACGCTGCCGCTCTTCACCATCAGTCACACTGGCAAGCCGCACCGCCGCCTTCAGCCATTCCGTCTGCGGCCATAGTCGCGCAAGCCCGTCACGCATCGAAAAATCGTCGTAAAGGCTCATCACCGCCACCTTGCGGCGCGGGCAGATACCGTGCTGTTCCCCGATCTCGAACAGGCGTTTTGCCTTCCTGATCGCTTCTTCGTTTCCACGCAGGCTGCCCCAGCGCACCAGAAGCCAGGCCCATTCGAACTGGTGGCCCGGCTCCATGATCCGGCCCTTCTCCCCCTCGTAAGGCGTCCAGTCATGGTCGAAGAATTCGCGCAGGCCGCCATTGCCGCCATCGATGAAGCGGGAAAGTGCGAGGCCGGCAATCTCGTCCGCCAACGCCGACCACGGGCCGTCACGATCCTGTTCTTCCCAAGCCAGCATCGCTTCGAAAAGATGCATATGCGGATTGGAGCAAAGCGGTGTGCGCGGCGGGTTCGCCTCCTCGAAGCCAGCGATGGGGTGTCTGTAGTCGCGCTCGAGAATGGCAAGGATTTCGAGCGCGCGGCTGCGCATCTCATCTTTGCGATCGGGAAGGACCGCAGCTGTCTGCGCTGCGGCGAAAAGCGCAAAAGCCTGGTTGTAGAGATCGAAGGAGGGGTCGATCAGTTTTCCAGTCTGGTCGGCCAGGTTGCCGTAAAGGCCGTTTTTAAGGCGATAGACCTTCTCGAACCAGGAAAGCCCGTGCAACACTGCGTCTTTCCAGGGTCCATGCCAGCCATGCTGGCCGGCGGCGGCATAACAATAAGCCTGGCGCGGCTGGACGCGGGCGCGGCGGTCATCGGAAAAAACCGGTTTCGCATCCTGACCGAGCCGCTCGTAAAAGCCGCCATCCGGCCGGGCTGACCCCGCCTCCCACCACAATGGCAGGGCGTCCTCATCCAGCCATTTGCGTAATGTTCCGATCTCCTCGGCAAGTGTCTGCGCGATACTCGGAAATTGCACGGTCATGCGGTAACTCTCTGTTTTTACAGTTGAATAAATTGAGATCAATAAAAATACGTAACTATGGAGGCAAATAGACCATGTGGCATATTGCGCTGCAACCGCAAAAATTATCGATCTGACGCAAAGCCAACCCGCAGCGGCGTGATTGGTTCCACCTTTTTTCCCCTCGCCAACGGCAGCGAAAAAGCGATTCGCAGGCCATAAACTATCAGAAATTACAACGGAAATTTGCGATTGCTTATTCGCAGTCCTCACGTATTTCGTAACAATGGTCTGGTCATTGGTGATTCGGTTTCCTTTTAATCTGGGCGGCGTCGGGGAAAAAAAGGGGCGAAGGGCAGTGAAATTTTCTGCCTATACTTCATTGCTGTTTTCCATTGCGGTTCTTTCTGGCTGCAATACTCCCGCGGGCGTTCGGTCGTTCGGCGGGACGCAGCTTCTGTCGCCCTCCGAAGCGCTGATTTTTCCGCCGCCTGGCGGTCCAGAAATCGTTACCGTCGTCAGCCGTACTTATTCCAACGCCGTGGCGCAGCAGGTCATATTGCGTTCGGAGGCTGCTACGCCGGGACAGAATTATCTCAAGGCGGAGTTCTTCGGTCCGCAGCAGGCGGGCGATACAGATCTCGATTCCCTGGCGTTCACCGGTTTCAGGGCTTCCTCCCTCGCACGGGAAATCCGTGCGGAATTTCCCGGTGAAACCATCGCCATGTCGGCAAATTACCTGCAGAACAGTTACGGCGCGTTTTCCTATGCCGCTGGCAAGGGACGTGGTGAGGATACCTGCCTTTATGGTTGGCAGGATATACGTTCCCCCGAAAGCATGCGGCAGGATTTCCGCAATCTGGGGCGCATCAAGGTGCGGCTACGCCTCTGTCAATCCGGCGCAAGCGTCGAGCGGCTTCTGGCGGTGATGTATAATTATACCATCACCGGGACTTATGCCTCGCCAAGCTGGAACCCCTACGGCACGCCGCAGGCGGTGGACAAAAATCTCGGCCGTCCCGGCAATCCGGTCTACCCGATGAAGTCGGAAGAGGTGCCGATGCGACCCGGCGGCGAGGTCACCGCCAGCGTGCCGGTCCGGCCGGTTCGTCGTGCGGCGGCCACTGCCCCGGTCCAGCCGGAACAACAGCCGCTGCCGCCCGTTGCAGCAGTTAACATTCCTTCGCCGGTATCGGCGGGTGCGTCGGGTCAGCCTGCGGTGACGGCCCCGCGCGCCGCCGGCGGTCGGGCAGTCACAGGCGAACAGCAATCATCGCGGGTACCGCAGGTGTCCATTCCCTCGCCATCGTGCATTTCGGGTTCGGGGGCGGGCCAGGGATGCAGATGATGGCGGGGACGAGAGCGGAGATGCCGGGCCGAAATTCCGGATGGGGACAAGAACGGAAAGTTTCTGGATGAACAAGGCCATCACAATCATTGTCTGGTTGCTTGTGTCGCTTTGCGTTCTGGCCATCATCACGATGCCGGTCAGCTTGCAGACCCACCTGGTCGCAACAGCAATCTCGCTTATTCTCCTCGCAACGATCAAGGGCTTCAACGGGCAGGGGGTCTGGCGGCTGGTGGCCCTCGGTTTCGGTACGGCCATCGTGCTTCGTTACGTCTACTGGCGCACGACAAGCACGTTGCCGCCGGTCAATCAGCTTGAGAACTTCATTCCCGGTTTTCTGCTCTATCTGGCGGAAATGTATAGCGTGGTGATGCTGGCGCTCAGCCTTGTCATCGTGTCCATGCCGCTGCCGTCGCGCAAGACCAGGCCCGGCTCGCCCACATACCGTCCGACAGTGGATGTCTTCGTGCCCAGTTACAACGAGGATGCGGAGCTTCTGGCCAATACGCTGGCGGCGGCCAAAAACATGGATTATCCGGCGGACCGCTTCACGGTCTGGCTGCTGGACGATGGCGGCTCGGTTCAGAAGCGCAATGCCGCCAATATTGTCGAAGCGCAGGCCGCGCAGCGCCGCCATGAAGAGCTCAAGAAGCTCTGCGAAGACCTCGACGTGCGTTATCTGACGCGCGAGCGCAATGTCCACGCCAAGGCCGGAAATCTCAATAACGGCCTTGCCCATTCGACCGGCGAACTCGTCACGGTCTTCGACGCCGACCACGCGCCCGCGCGCGACTTCCTGCTGGAAACCGTTGGTTATTTCGAAGAAGACCCGCGGCTGTTCCTGGTGCAGACGCCGCATTTCTTCGTCAATCCCGATCCGATCGAGCGCAATCTGCGAACCTTCGAGACGATGCCGAGCGAAAATGAGATGTTTTACGGCATCATCCAGCGCGGTCTCGACAAGTGGAACGGCGCCTTCTTCTGCGGTTCCGCCGCCGTGCTGCGGCGCGAGGCCCTGCAGGATACCGAAGGTTTCAGCGGTGTCAGCATCACGGAAGATTGTGAAACGGCCCTCGCACTGCATTCCCGCGGCTGGAACAGCATCTATGTGGACAAGCCCCTGATTGCCGGGTTGCAGCCGGCCACTTTCGCAAGCTTCATCGGTCAGCGCAGCCGCTGGGCACAGGGCATGATGCAGATCCTGATTTTCCGTCAGCCCCTGTTCAAGCGTGGCCTCACATTCACACAGCGCCTCTGCTACATGTCCTCGACGCTGTTCTGGCTATTTCCGTTTCCGCGCACGATCTTCCTATTTGCGCCGCTGTTCTATCTTTTCTTCGACCTGCAGATATTTGTGGCCTCGGGCGGCGAGTTTCTAGCCTATACGGCGGCCTACATGCTCGTGAACCTCATGATGCAGAACTATCTCTACGGCAGTTTCCGCTGGCCGTGGATATCGGAACTCTACGAATATGTGCAGACGGTTCACCTCCTGCCCGCCGTCGTTTCGGTGATCTTCAATCCGGGCAAGCCAACCTTCAAGGTCACGGCGAAGGATGAATCCATCGCTGAGGCGCGACTCTCGGAAATCAGCCGGCCGTTCTTCGTGATTTTCGGATTGCTGGTGGTGGCGATGATCTTTGCCGTCTGGCGTATCTACAGCGAGCCCTACAAGGCGGATGTCACGCTCGTGGTCGGCGGCTGGAACCTGCTGAACCTCATCTTCGCCGGTTGCGCGCTGGGGGTGGTTTCTGAACGCGGCGACAAGTCCGCCTCGCGGCGCATCACCGTGAAGCGGCGCTGCGAGGTCAAGCTTGAGGGCAGCGACACCTGGGTGCCGGCCTCCATCGACAATGTTTCCGTCCACGGTCTGCTCATCAATCTATTCGATAACGCAACCACGGTCCAAAAAGGCGAGACTGCGATCGTCAGAGTCAAACCCCACAGCGAGGGCGTGCCGGAAACGATGCCTCTCAATATTGTGCGGACGGTGCGAGGCGAGGGGTTCATTTCGATCGGCTGCACCTTCTCCCCGCAGCGGGCCGTCGATCACCGCCTTATCGCCGACCTGATTTTTGCCAATTCTGAGCAATGGAGCGAGTTTCAGCGTGTGCGACGCAGGAACCCCGGTCTCATTCGCGGTACGGCGACCTTCCTGGCAATATCGCTCTTCCAGACGCAGCGTGGTCTCTTTTATCTGGCGCGCGCGCTGCGGCCGGGTTCCAAGGCCGTCAAACCTGCTGGAGCCGTAAAATGACCGGCCGCGGACCTATCAGGCAGTCGCTGACAGTGATGATCTGGGGTGCAGTCGCGACGAGCGCCATTGCGCAGTCATCCCCCTTCGACATGTCGCCGGAAAGGCCGGCTCAGACCGCGCCAAAGCCCGCGGAGCCGCCCGCCATTTCTCCGGTGGAACCGCGTCGTGAGCCGGAGGTCCGGACGCCAGCGCAGCCACCTGTTCCGCCACCCCTCACGTCTCAGCCTGCGTCTTCCCCCGACGTGACGGCCCAACCGCCGCCGGTTCCCCCGGTGACCGTGCCCGCGCGCCGGGAAAGCATCTCACCCGGTTCCATGCGCGCCTCGTCTTCTTCAGCCGATGGCCGCCGCCGCTATATCCTTCCCTATGAAAAGCTCAGCCTTTCGGGCGAGATGGACCGGCGGCAATGGAGTATCTATCTGACGCCAGAGCAGGTGAATGCAGCCGTATCGCTGAATGTCGGTTATCAGAACGCGATCGTTGTTGCCCCGGAAAGCTCGAACTTTCAGGTCAGCGTGAACAATGTCGGGCTTGGGGCAGCGCGTATCGAGGCGCCGGACAGCCAGGGGAATATTTCCCTCAAAATTCCGCCCGGTGTCCTTCAGGTCGGCGCGAATGTCGTGTCGCTCGGGGTGCAGCAGCGCCACAGAACAGATTGCACGATCCAGTCCACTTATGATCTATGGACCGATGTCGATCCTGCAAATACCTTCATAGGCTTTAACGCCGATGTTGCAGGCAGTTTCGCCAACATCGACGACATCCAGGCGACCGGACCTGATGGCAAGGCGACGACGTCGATCGAAATCGTGGCACCGGCGCTCGGCAATCCGGCATTTGCGGATTCTCTCCTGCGTCTTTCGCAGGCGCTGGCGCTCAGAACCCAGATGCCGAACCAGACGGTCCGTTTTGTGACGGCCCCTCCCGTCGAAAGGAAAGCGGGAACGCTTTCGGTCCTCGTCGGCACGGCTCGGGAAATCGCCGGCATGGCCGGAACTTTGCCACCTGAAGCATCAGCGGGCGCTTTCGCAGGCTTCGGCAGCGCCGTCGCGGGCGGAGCGTCGCCGCTTCTCGTCACCGGTCCGACCCCCCAGGCGGTGCAAGCGGCGATAGAGACACTGTTTTCCTCGATCTCGCGAACACCGGGCGCTCAGCGAGCCACTTTTTCGACGCGCAGCTGGCACGCACCCGATGTGCCACTGATCATGTCGGACCGTCGGATCGCGCTTTCGGAACTCGGTATTGAAAGCAGCGAGTTCAGCGGCCGGCGTTTCCGCAATGAATTTTACATCGGCATGCCCGCCGATTTTTATGCGTCGGCCTATGGCGAAGCGTCGCTTCTCCTGGACGCAGCCTACTCTTCGCAGGTGTTGCCCGGCAGCCATGTCGACATCTATGTCAATGACCAGATCGCCTCCACCGTGCCGATCTCCAATAATGGCGGGGGTATTTTCAGACATCTGCCGATCAACGTGACAATGCGGCACTTCAAGCCCGGTCCGAACAAGGTGACTATCGAAGCGGTGTTGATGACGGCGCAGGATCAGGCCTGCGCACCGGGTGCGCCAGCGAGCGCAACGCCCCGTTTTGCATTGTTCGACACATCGGAAATTCATATTCCGGACTATGCGCAGATTGGTCGCAAACCCGATCTCGCTGCTATGGCTGGCGCCGGGCAGCCCTACCGCACTGGAACTACTCCCGTCGCCCTGTCTCTTGATCGTTTTGACACGGACACGATGTCGGCGGCGGCCACGCTCATCAGCCGGCTGGCGAGCGTGGCGGGGCATCCGATCGACATTGAGACCGTCGCGTCGCCATTGGTAATCGGCGACCGGGACGCGTTGTTCGTTGGTACGATCTCACAATTTCCGCAGGCTTTGATCAGCCAGTTCAACCTCGTTCCCTCCAGCCAGATCTCCTGGAAAGTGGGAGCCGGTGTTCAGCAGCCTGCGCAAAACAGTGAAAACCTCTTTAATGACTGGCGTGAACGGGTCGACGGCGGCATCTGGGAAGGACAGGTTTCGTCCTTTGAGGAATGGATGAAGCGCAACTTCGACCTGAGTTCGGATACATTGCGCTTCCTGCCTGCAGCCGAGCAGCCCTATGCGCCGCCTGCCAATGTCTCTTTCATGCTGGCCCAGGGACTGAGCCCTTCAGGTGAAGGGGTTTGGACGCTTGCAACCGCGCCAAGTTCGGGAGAGCTTTTGGAGGGCATGGCGGCGATGACGCGTGAAAACCGGTGGGGTGGCGTCACGGGGCGTGTCGCCGCTTACGACGCAGGTGCTGAAAAAATCGAGACCGTCGAAGTGGAACGGCCATATCTTTATAGCACGCGGCCATTTTCCTTCTCGAACTTCAGGCTGATTGCGGCAAACTGGCTGTCTTCTAACGTTCTCTCCTATTCATTGGCCTTCATTGGTTTCGTGTCGCTCCTCGGTCTCGCAACGTTTGCCATGCTGCGCATGATGGGGCGACATCGATGAAGAGCGGAATTTCGAAACTGGCCGGTGTTGTCGTCCTTTCCATCATGACGTTGCTGACAGCCGTTTCAGCGGGCCGCACCGCGTCGATCCCGCCGGAGGCATGGTCGGCCTATAAGAGTGCGTTTCTCGATCCCGGTGGCCGCATTATCGATACTGGCAACGGCAATATCAGCCACAGCGAGGGTCAGGGTTATGGCATGTGGCTTGCGGTATTGTCCGACAGCCTCGCCGACTTCGAGCTGATCTGGAGTTTCACACGCACCGAACTGCTGGTGCGGGATGACGGACTGTCCGCCTGGAAATGGGATCCGCGCACACGTCCGCATGTGACCGATATCAACAACGCTACGGATGGCGATATCCTGATCGCCTATGCGCTGGCGCTGGCTGCCGGGCAATGGAATCGGCAGGATTACGCCGAGGCATCCACGGCCATGGCATCCGCCATCCTCAAAAAAACCGTGGTTCAGCGCGCAGGGCGTACGTTGCTCCTGCCGGCTGCAACCGGTTTTGGCGAGGGGGACCGGGATGACGGTCCGGTGGTCAATCCGTCGTATCTGATATTCGAGGCCTTCCCGGTTCTCAATCTCGTCGCGCCGTCGCCGCTCTGGAAAGCGGTAGCCGATGACGGGGTGACGCAGATTGGTGCCTTTGCCTTTGGCGAGAGGAAACTACCGGCCGACTGGGTATCGGTGCGGACGCGAGCCCAGCCGGCATCGGGTTTCCCGCTGGAGTTCGGTTACAATGCGGTGCGCATTCCGCTTTATCTCTCTCGGGCGAATATGGGCTCGCCCGAGCTGCTCAACCGGCTGAAGAACGGCATGACGCTGGAAAGCGGTGCGGCTGGCACTTTCGATCTGAAGAGCGGAGCGGTCAAGGATGTGCTGTCGGATCCAGGCTATCGCATCATTCCGGCACTTGCGGCCTGTGTCGCAGGCGGGGCCGCCGTTCCGGAAGAACTGAAGAGCTTTCAGCCAACACTTTATTATCCTTCCACATTGCATCTTCTGGCATTGTCGTTTCTGGCAAGGAATAACGGGGAATGCCGATGAACAAGCCTCTATCGACTTCGGCCCTCATCCTGCTTCTAGTCGCGCTTGCCGCCTTCCACTGGCGTGACAGCATTCTCGGTCGCGTGTCGGACGTCCACACCTCCGCGGTGGGGGACAATCGCGCCGCGCAGCGGATATCTCCTGCGGCAAATCCGGCTCAAATCAACGCTTTTGTCAAGAATCGCGAGATGGCGCAGTTAGCGCAGTCCTCGACCCCGCCGGTAACGGTGCCGGCAACGGAGCCGCGACCGTTGCCACAGACCGGCGCCCAGACAATGCAAACACAGACGGCGCAGGCGCCTGCCGCGCGCGTGGCGGAGCCGGCGTCGGGTGATATGCCGGAAGTCGATCTCAGCGCATTGCGCTATTTCGCCGCGAGAGGCGATACGCAACGCCTTCAGGCCGAAATCGCGCGACTTCGCACGCTTTATCCAAACTGGACGCCACCGGCTGATCCGCTTGCTGTCCCGGAAAATGGCGATGCAAAGCTCGATGCCATGTGGCAGCTTTATACCGATGGCCGTTATGCCGAGGTCAGGAAGGCGATTGCCGACCGCCAGCAGACAGAGCCTGGCTGGCAGCCGCCGGACAACCTGACCGGCATGCTGTCTCTGGCCGAGGCGCGTCAGCGCCTCGTCAACGCATCTGACCTCAAGCAATATGCGACGGTGGTGGATACGGCCGCCAATAATTCCGGTCTGCTGACCTGCAGCGAGGTCGACGTTCTGTGGCGGGTTGCCGATGCCTTTGCCAATACGGACAGGATGGCACGGGCGCGCGACGCCTATCTCTACATTCTCAACAATTGCACTGTCGCAAGTGATAGGCTCGCCACCGTGCAAAAGGCATCCGCGCTGCTGCCGGCGGAAATGATGGGTGAGCTTCTGGCCAAGGAAAAGCCCGGCGCCGATGGACAGCTGGAATTCGAGCCGGTCAAGAACGATCTCGCGCGCCAGTTCGTGGCGAAGGCAGGAGAGAAAGAGGGGATCACCGTCCCTTCTGCCTATCTGATGCGGCTTGAACGGCTTGCCGAAACGGAAAAGCTCGCAAGCGACGCGCTGCTGCTCGGCTGGTATAATATTCGCCAGAAAAATATGGCGGAGGCCGAAAAGTGGTTCCGCAAGGCGCGCGAGGAAGAGGACAGCGCATCGGCCTCGCAAGGGCTGGCGCTGGCGCTGATCGACCGCAACGAGCCGCGTGAAGCCGAGGACGTCATGTACAAATGGCGCGCGACATCCGACGAGGCGCTCGCAACCTATCTTGCCGCAACCGCCAATCTTCTCGCGCTGGAGCCGCCCGTGGTGCTGCCGCCGGATGTATTGCAGCGCATTGCAGCGGAAACCGTTGCGCGCAAGGACGCGGCGACGGCACAACAGTTCGGCTGGTATTCGCTTGCGTTCCGTCAGAGCCAGCTCGCCTTGCAATGGTTCAGCACTGCGCTTGGCTGGAATGCGGATGATGAGCCGTCTGCCTATGGCGTGGCACTGAGCTATCACGACCTGCGCAACCTCGCTGGCCTGCGGGGCATTCAGCAGCAATGGGCGGGTCGCTCGCAGCGTATTGCCGATGTGGGTACTGCACGCATGGTGGATCAGTCCGGCCAGCCGGCCGTGGCGGTAACCGCGCCGCCTCTCGCCACCGCCCCGCAGCAGACAGCGCCCGTGCCTCAGACGGCGCAGGGAGGGACGGTGACCTATGTTCAACCCGTCGTCCAGGCGCCTGAACCGTCACGCAAGCAGGCGAGACTGTCTTCGCCAGCGCAGAGAGCAAACAACACGGCTTCGCGTCCACGCACTTGTGCCGCCTATCCTGATCCGCAGCGATTGCCGCCGCAGCAGGCACTCGATCTCGGCTGGTGCCTGATGGAGACGAATAGACCGGCCGAGGCGCTGAAAGCTTTTGAAGCCGCCATTGCCGGCGGCCAGTCGAGTGTCAAAAGCGATGCGGCCTATGGTCAGAGCCTCGCCTATCTGCGCATGGGGCTGACGGATCATGCTGCGGTCTCGGCGACGAAATCGCGCATGGATCGTCCGCGAGCCACGGAGCTGCAGGTTTCGATCCTCGCCGATCGCGCGGTTTCCGCCTTCCAGTCGAAACGTTATGCCGAAACGCTTCTGCTCCTCGACCAGCGGGCTCGGCTGGCTGACGAGCGTGCTGATCTAATGGTGCTGCGCGGTTACTCCTATCTCGCCATGCGCCGTTATGGGGAAGCCGCCCAGATATTCGAAAGCCTCGCCTCCATCGGTAATCGCGATGGCATCAGGGGGCTCGCGGCAGTGCGCGCCGCCCGGCCGAGCAACGGTCCGCAAGGCGGTTGACAGCGGCCGGCGTGCAGCCGGCCACGGCTTATTTCCCGCCAGTGAGATTACGAATGAGGCGCATGAAGATGCGCGCACCGATACCGATCAGTGCGTCCGGAAAGTCGTAATCGGGGTTGTGCAGATTGGGATAGTCCCGGCCCGCGCCGAGAAAGAACATCGCCGACGACGAGACGCCACGGAAACGGCCGAAATCCTCGGAAGCGCGCATGGGCAGACCTTGGGAACCGTGGGAGATTTTCTCGTCGTCCAGCGCCTGCCGGATATGATCGACGGCGTCCGGGGCGTTTTCGCAATGCAGGAAAATATCGTCATAGGTGATATCGAGCGCCAGCCTCTCTTCGTCTGCCACCCTTTTTGCGAGCGTCTCCGCGGCGTTGCACAGGTTTTCCATCCGGTCGTCGGTCAGCGTTCTGAGTGTCGCCCAGATTTCCGCGTCAGCCGGGGAAATGCCGAAGGCCGCTTCCCCCATGATCGCGTGGGTGATCGTCACCATCGAAAAATCCGGTGCCGGCGGAAAACCGGAACCGAGATCGCTCAGGGACGGCATCAGCCTGGCAATCGCCCGCATGGGGGAAATGCCGTGTTCCGGTGAGGAGGCATGTGCCGTCTTGCCCGCTAATGTGATTTTGATGCCGCGCGATGCGCAATTGACCGGCCCTTCCACCACGCTGACATGGCCGAAGGGCAGGCCGGGGAGGTTGTGAAGTGAAAATGAATAGTCCGGTTTTATCTCCGTAAAGCGGGGATCGGCAATAACGGCGGCTGCGCCCGCACCGGTTTCCTCCGCCGGCTGAAAAAGAAGAATGACCCGTCCTGTCTCCGGCCGCTGGCGGGCAAGGCCAAGCGCCAGTGCCGTCAGAATGGTGGAGTGGCCGTCGTGACCGCACAGATGGCCTTTTCCATCGACGCTCGAACGATATTCAACTTCACCCTTTTCGTGGATAGGCAGCGCGTCGATTTCCGAGCGGATCAGAACCGAGGGGCCGCTTCTGCCGCTGTCATAGACAGCCGCCACGCCATGGCCGCCGAGGCCGGCAAGAAGCCGGTCAGGTGGTGCCTGCTCAAGAAAGGCATGGACGCGGCGGGCGGTTTCTTTCTCCTCTCCGGAAATTTCCGGATGGCGATGCAAATCGTGGCGAAGCTCAATGAGATCGAGCATGTCCTTATTTGTCAGAAACATCAAAATTCCCTGCAGGTCGGTCGGCGTTTTGCTGCCGCAACTTACAGATCATTGTCTTCAATGCAAAACCTTTGGCGGGTGCCAGCGCTTGCCCGCCGTTTTCGGTTTGACGGTGAGCGGGATGACATCGGCAGGGAGTGGGATCTTTGTTTTCGTCAGTTCCAGCCGCGCAAGCGCGGCCCGCGCCTTCTCCGCATATTCGAGATGTTGGGCCTCGTCCGAATGATAATGCTGCAATCTTTCAAGGATTTCGGCACCTTCCATCTTTCTTTCGGCGGCGATGAGAGCAACGGCGCATTTGTAGAGCGCTTCGCGGTGGAACGGCGCGCGATTGGTGACCTGGCGGAAGGCCTCGGATGCCTCGTGATAATGCTGTTGCGCCAGCCGTGCCTCACCGATGCGGAGCCAAAGCAGAACCGGGTCCTGGCCGCTGGCGAGAAGCGCCAGGAAGGCGATTTCCGCCTCCCGGAACTCGCCCCGATCAAGAGACAGGTTGGCCAGCCCGAATTGGGCGCCGGAATGACCGGGCGCTGCGGCAAGCACCTGGCTGAAGGCGATGCTTGCGGCAGCCTTCCTGCCCGCCTTGTAAAATTTGAGTCCCTGTTCGTAGACAAATCGGATGCTGCGCGGGTGAAGCGTGCCGCCGAGATTATCACCCGAGCGGGTGCGAAACAGCGTGCAGCTCAGCTTCTGCTCCTCCGGCCCGAAGAAATATTTATAGGGCTCGTTGCCACGCAGGAAGTCGTAGGTCTTGAAACCCTGCTCGATTGCCCTTCGGATGCAATGCCCATGCAGCACGAGGCCGGGGGAAGGCGTTTTCCAGTTCTCGTCGCGGCCGGTGATGTAGAACATTACAGATTTTTTCCGGCGATCGATGATGTTGGCGAGTGCGCCAAGCGGCTGGTCGCCGAACCACAGCACAGGTACCTCTAGATCACCGCGAATAAAGACATCCATCAGCATCTGGCGGGTCGCGCCGATCAGGAGCTCGGTGCGTTCCTTGCCCTTATGCGGCGCCCAGCGGATGCGCCAGAAATCGAAGAGAATGTCCATGTCCCGCTTGATGGTATCTTTCGTTGCGAAGCTGATGCGATATTCGTCCCCGCCCTCGACCTTTCTCATGAAACGCCTGAGCTTTTGGCGGGTCTGGCTGCTCATGTGGCTTTCAAGATACCCGTCAAACGTGTCCGGCAGGGTCACGACCGGGCAGATGCAATTGTTGATGTTGTAGGGGTTGGTCGGCATATTGTCTCGGAACATGACGAGCGGGCCCTGAAGCGCCCTGATCATGGCATCGCGCCGTTCCGGCGGGCCTGAAAGATAATCGAGTTTCAGCTCGGTCCAGTTCTGTTGTCTTATATAGGCGCAGAAACCGGCGACGGCGTGATCTTCATAGTCCGGCAGGGTGATGAAACCAGTATAATCCGCGGCAGCATTGCCGGCCATGACGATGCTGTCGTGAAAGCGGCCGGTTTTCTTGTCCGGTTCGGTGACGATGCGCAACGGAAAAAACGCCACATAGGGCGAGCCTTCCGAACGTTCCCTCAGAGCCAGAACGAACCAGCGCCCGCGGCGCGGCATGTAATCGCGCAGCCAGCCCCAGGAGAGAAAATGCCGGGCATGGGGATCGGCCATGAACACCGATTCCCAGTTTTCCCGAACCGCCTCGAAGCCGGCGTCGGTGTCAATGATGTCGATGCGCATGTGTCCCCCTCCCAATACAGATCACACATTCGGGAGGTTTCATTTTATGGGCAAATGATCCGCTTCAAATATTCCCTTCGGGTGAAACCCCCGCATCAAATGGGATTAGCCCGCGAGCGGCCTTGCTTCGGCCACCGCGACAAAAAAGCCCTTGTCACCCGGCCGAAGCGCTCTAACATGCGTGTTGAATGCGAGGCCGGCTCAACGATCCGCATGGCACAGGAGTTCTCTATGGCTGTTCCTTACATGCTTCTGACCGGTGCCAGCCGGGGAATTGGGCATGCCACCGTCAAGCTGTTTCAGGAAAAGGGCTGGAGGATCCTGACCGTTTCGCGGCAGCCCTTTTCCGAGGAATGCCGTTGGCCCTCCGCACGCGAGAGCCATATCCAGGCCGATCTGGAAGACCTGTCGCGGGTAGAAGATCTGGCAGAAGAGGTGCGTTCACGCCTGCCGGAAGGAAAGCTTGCGGCGCTTGTCAACAATGCCGGAATTTCGCCGAAGGGCGAAGGCGGAAGCCGCCTTGGTGTGATGGATACGACGGCGGATATCTGGACGCGGGTGCTCAATGTCAATCTCGTCTCAACAGCGCTGCTCGCCCGCGCGCTCCTGCCGGAGCTGGAGGCGGCGAAAGGCTCGATCGTCAATGTCACCTCCATCGTCGGTTCGCGGGTTCACCCCTTCGCCGGTGTTGCTTATGCCACGTCGAAGGCGGCACTCGCCGCACTGACGCGCGAACTGGCGCATGAATTTGGTCCGCGGGGCGTTCGAGCCAACGCGATTGCGCCGGGGGAAATCAATACTGCCATTCTGTCTCCGGGTACGGCCGAGCTGGTGGATGCCCAGGTTCCGCTCGGGCGGCTCGGCACCACGGCGGAGGTGGCGCAGACAATCCTTTTTCTCTGCTCGGAACAGTCCAGCTACATCAACGGCGCGGAAATCCACATCAATGGCGGACAGCACGTCTGACGCCTCAGCCAATCAACCGAAACGGAGCCATTATCGATGACCATCCTGCCAAATTCCGTCGAGGCACGCGATATCGCCTATCAGATGCATCCCAATGTAAATCTGCGCAAATTCGAAAAGACCGGTGGTCTGGTGATTGAAAGCGGCGAGGGCATCTATGTCACCGACAGCAGTGGCAAGCGATATATCGAGGCGATGGCGGGACTGTGGTCGGTGGCGCTCGGTTTTGGTGAGCAGCGGCTGGTGGAAGCCGCGACAAAGCAGATGCAGAAGCTGCCCTATTACCACACCTTCTCCTACAAGACGCATAGCCCGTCCGTCGATCTCGCCGAACTGCTGATCGAGCTTTCGCCGGTGCCGATGTCGAAAGTTCATTTCACCTCCTCCGGCTCGGAAGCCAACGATCTGGTCGCCAAGATGGTTTGGTATCGTTCGAATGCGCTGGGCAAGAAGGACAAGAAGAAGATCATCGGCCGCATCAAGGGTTATCATGGCGTGACCATTGCGTCGGCCTCGATCACCGGCTTGCCGCGCAACCATGAGAGTTTCGATCTGCCGCTGGACCGCATGCTGCATACGGCCTGCCCCTCCTATGTGCATTTCGGGAAGGAGGGCGAAAGTGAGGCGGATTTCACCGCGCGTATCCTCGAGGAGTTGGAGGATCTGATCCTTCGCGAAGGTCCCGAAACCATCGCCGCCTTCTGGGGCGAGCCGGTAATGGGCGCCGGTGGCGTTCTTTTGCCGCCGGAGGGCTATTGGGAAGGCGTACAGGCGATCCTGAAGAAATATGACATCCTGCTTGTGGTCGACGAGGTCATCTGCGGTTTTGGCCGCACGGGCAAGATGTTCGCCTGCGAGACCTACGGTATCAAGCCGGACGTGCTTGTGGTCTCAAAGCAGATTTCGTCGTCCTACATGCCGCTTTCGGCGATCATCATGAATGACAATTTCTACCAGCCTATCGCCGATGAGTCCGACCGGATCGGATCGTTCGGCCATGGCTACACCGCCTCCGGCCACCCGGTCGCAACGGCTGTGGGGCTGGAAAACCTGAAGATCATTCAGGAACGCGATCTGGTCGGCAATGTCGCGCGGCTCGAAGGCCGGTTCCTCGATCATCTGAAGGCACTTACGGATCACCCGCTCATTCATTCCTCGCGCGGTATCGGCCTCATCGGCGCGCTGGAGGTGAAGCCATGGGAAGGCATGAAGCCGGGCGACACGACGTTTGCCCTCGCCGCCGCCATTGAGGAGGAGGGTGTCATAACCCGGCCAATCGGTGAATCCATCTGTTTCTGTCCGCCGCTGATTATTACCGCGGAGCAACTGGATGAGCTGTTTGCTGGTGTGAAGCGCGGTCTCGACAAGGTTGCGGCCGCCCGAGGCTGAAAATTTTGGCAATTGTGCCGGCCGGTTGATCCGGCCGACCTATCCCCGGTAGGCCACGAGTACCGCACCGCAGGCGATCAGCACGACGCCGAGCCAGTTGGGCAACGAAAGCCTTTCGCCCAAAAACAGCACTGCAAAGACGGCGACAAAGACGACACTGAGCTTGTCGATGGGTGCGACACGGGCGGCGTCGCCAATTTTCAGCGCCCGGAAATAGCATATCCAGGATGCGCCGGTTGCCAGACCGGAGAGCACGAGAAAGGCCCAGGTTTTCCCCGAGATGGTGGAAGGCTGCTGCCAGTTGCCGGTGATATAAACCATCAGGCCTGCGGCAGCGAGAATAACGATGGTTCGGATGAAAGTGGCGAAATCGGAATTGACGTTTTCGATGCCGATCTTGGCGAAAATGGCAGTCAGAGCCGCGAATGCCGCCGATAACAGGGCCCAGAATTGCCACGCCAGGAAAATGTTTCTCATATGGGCCACTCCATTCATCGCAACGGTTCTTGTTTGATCTGGCCTACAGCATCGCCCGTCCGATAAAAACTGTTTTCCGACACCTGCTTGAACGACAAAGGCCGACACATCGAGATGACGCGCCGGCCTTCATGCGAGGCCTGTCCGGACGAGGCCGGGCAGGCAGGACCTTGGGAGGTCGTATTACTCTGCCGGCTGCACCGAGGCCGGAAGCTGATCCACATCGGCGATGCCGGTGAATTCTTCCTTGCCGCTGAGCACGCGGGCAAGCTGGTCCTGGTCCAGTTCGCCTTCCCAGCGGGCGACGACGATGGTGGCGACCGCATTGCCGACGAAGTTGGTGAGCGCGCGGCATTCCGACATGAAGCGGTCGATGCCGAGGATCAGCGCCATGCCGGCGACCGGAACCGAAGGCACGACGGAGAGCGTGGCCGCGAGCGTGATGAAGCCTGCACCGGTAATGCCGGCGGCACCCTTGGAGGAGAGCATGGCGACGAGCAGCAGCAGAATCTGTTCGCCGAAGGAGAGGTGAATGCCGGTCGCCTGCGCGATGAAGAGGGCTGCCAGCGTCATGTAGATGTTGGTGCCGTCAAGATTGAAGGAGTAACCGGTGGGAATGACGAGACCGACGACGGAGCGCTTGCAGCCGGCCTTTTCCATCTTGCTCATCAGGCCCGGCAGGGCGGCCTCGGAAGACGAGGTACCGAGAACCAGCAGCAGTTCTTCCTTGATGTAGCGGATCAGCGCGACGATGGAGAAGCCGTTATAGCGGCAGACGGCGCCGAGGACCACGAACACGAACAGGAAGGACGTGACGTAGAAGGTGCCGATCAGCATCGCAAGATTGGTGACGGACGAGATGCCGTATTTGCCGATGGTGAAGGCCATGGCGCCGAAAGCACCGATCGGGGCAGCCTTCATCAGGATCGCGACCAGCTTGAAAATCGGATACATCAGGGCGTGCATGAAATCGGTGACCGGCTTGCCCTTTTCGCCGACGACGCCGAGCGCGATACCGAAGAGCACCGAGAAGAACAGCACCTGCAGGATATCGCCGCTGGCGAATGCGCCGACGATGGTCGTCGGGATGATGTTCATCAGGAAGCCGGTAATGGTCTGCTCATGGGCCTTGTCGGCGTAGGTCGCGACGGCCTTGGCATCGAGCGTTGCCGGATCGATGTTCATGCCCGCGCCGGGCTGCACGGTGTTGGCGACGATGAGGCCTACGATAAGCGCAAGGGTGGAGAATACGAGGAAGTAGATCATGGCCTTGCCGGCCACGCGGCCAACCTTCTTCATGTCGTTCATGCCGGCAATGCCGGTTGCGACAGTGAGGAAGATGACGGGCGCGATGATCATCTTGACGAGGCGGATGAAGCCATCGCCGAGCGGCTTCAGTTCTTCACCGAAGGCCGGATAGAAATGGCCGAGTGCGATACCGGCTATGATGGCCACCAGAACCTGAAAATACAGATGCTTGTAGAATGGCAATTTGGCGTGGCCCGCGGCCACGGCTGTCGTATCGATCATGTTTTTTCCTCCTCGGCCTCACCCTGCCTTGATTGGCCTCCCGGGATCGCCGTGTCGTTGACGGCTTCGCGCCGATTGAGGAGACATGTGCAATACGCATGCCAGACTTGATTATTTGCCGTAACCAACTGATTCAAAAAGTTCTTTTTTGGAGGGATAAAAGGCGCGACAGTTAACTGTGCGGAATTTCGGACAAAAACTCTTGCGGTCTGTGTGTAAATCCGCACAATTGGCCCATGAACCAGATAGAGAATTCACTCCATTCCCAGGCGAAGCGACGGGCGCAATGGCTGGCGCTCGCGGGGCTTTGGCTGCTTATCGGTTTTGGCATGCTGCTTGTCGCCGATGAATTTGCCCGCCATCAGGCCCTGCGTGCGGCGGGTTCCGAGGCCTCGACCGATGCGGAACTGAAGATCGCCCTTTTGAATGTTGCACTGGAGCGGCCGCGGGCCATTCCGCTGGTTCTTTCCGGCGATCCCGATCTTGCCGTCGCTCTCGATGGCGGCGGCGCTTCGGCTCTAGATCGGCTCAATCGAAAGCTTGAAGGGCTTATCGAAGGAACCCAGTCCTCTGTCATTTACGTGACCGGGCCGACCGGCCTGACCATCGCGTCGAGCAACTGGCGGCAGGCGGACAGCTTTGTCGGTTCCAACTATGCCTTCCGTGAGTATTTTCAGGCGGCGATGAAGACTGGCATGTCCGAACATTATGCGCTCGGCAATGTCAGTCGCCGGCCAGGTCTCTATATCTCCCGCCGGATCGATGCGGCTGATGGCCGGCCGCTTGGCGTCGTGATTGCCAAGGTCGAGTTCAACCGGCTGGAAGCGGACTGGAATATCGGAGGCAAGCCGGTCTATGTCGTCGACAGAAACGGTGTCGTGCTGATGACGAGCGTGCCGGAGTGGCGCTTCAAGACAGTCGCGGCCATCGACGAGGCGCGACGAAACACCATTTCCGAAAGCCTGCAATTCGGCAATGAGGCGCTGGCGACGCTGCCTTTCCGAACGGCTCGATCACTGGGCGACGGTGTTCCGCTCATCCACGTTGATGAGCCGGGGCGCGAACGCGGCGATTATCTTCGGCTGGAAATGCCGGTGCCGACGACATCCTGGACCCTGCATTATCTTCAGCCCGTCGCACCCGCTCTGAATGCCGCCATCCGCGAGGGCAGGGCGGTGGCGCTGGCGACGCTCATGCCGCTGATTGCGCTTTCGGCGCTGTGGCTGTGGCGCAGGCACAAGGCTCTGAAAGAAAAGGAAGAAGAACAAAGGGCCCGCGCCGAGCTTGAACTTAAGGTACAGGAGAGAACCCGAGATCTGACGAAGACGCGCGATCATCTTCAGGCGGAAATCGCCCTGCACGAAAAGACCACCGGGGAGTTGCGCAATGTCCAGCATGAGCTGGTGCAGGCCAACCGCCTTTCCATTCTTGGGCAGGTGGCGGCTGGCGTGGCCCATGAGATAAACCAGCCTGTGGCGACAATCCGCGCCTTTGCCGATAATGCGCGCATTCTGCTGAAGCGTGAACGTCTGGCTGAAGCCAGTGAAAATCTTGAGGACATTGCCGCCCTTACCGAGCGTATCGGCACGATTACCAGCGATCTGAAGATACTCGCGCGCAAGGGCCGAACCGGCGCTGAACCTGTCAGTGTTCGAACCGTCATCGAAGGCGCGGTGATGCTGCTGCGCAGCCGTTTTTCCGGTCAGATGGACGCGCTCGATATTGTCTTGCCCGATCAGGATCTGAAAGTGCTCGGCAGCCGCATCCGGCTGGAGCAAATCCTCATCAATCTTCTGCAAAACGCGCTGGAAGCGACTGAAGCGATTGATACGGCCCGGGTGGAGGTGCGTGTTCGCGAAGAAGGCGACGCGGTTGTAATCTCGGTTGGCGACAATGGCGGGGGCATTCCGGAAGCCATCCGTGCCCAGCTTTTTTCACCCTTCAATACCTCCAAGGAGGGCGGTCTCGGCCTTGGCCTTGTCATCTCAAACGATATCGCTTCGGACTATGGCGGGCGCATTGAGGTGAAGAGTGGCGAGGCAGGCACGTGTTTTTCCGTATATCTGAAGCGAGCATGACATGACGGCGGATGGTACTATATTTCTGGTCGATGACGACTCGCAGCTGCGCAAGGCGATGGTGCAGACGCTGGAGCTAGACGGGCTGCCGGTCACTTCCTTTTCCCGAGCCGAGCAGGCGCTTGCAGCTTTGAGTGAAGATTTCGACGGCGTCGTTATCACTGATGTGCGCATGCCCGGCATGACCGGGCTGGAATTTTTCGACCATGTCCGCAAGATCGATGCGGATCTGCCTGTCATCCTCATTACCGGCCATGGTGATGTACCCATGGCCGTCGATGCGCTCCACAACGGCGCCTATGACTTCATAGCCAAGCCGTTTCCCGCCGAACGGATGGTGGAGAGCGCCCGCAGAGCCCTCGAAAAACGCCGCCTCGTGCTGGAAAATCGCGCGCTTCGCCGGGCAGCCGGGCAGGCGGAGGACGACCTGCCGCTGATCGGGCAAACACCCGCCATGGAGCGCTTGCGCACGACGCTCAGGCATATTGCCGATACGGATGTCGATGTGCTGGTGGCCGGCGAAACGGGCAGCGGCAAGGAAGTGGTGGCAACGGCCCTTCATCGTTGGAGCAAGAAGCGCGCCAAGGGCAATTTCGTTGCGCTGAATTGTGGTGCGCTACCTGAAACGGTGATCGAGAGCGAGCTTTTCGGCCATGAGCCGGGAGCATTTACCGGGGCACAGAAAAAACGTGTCGGCCGCATCGAACATTCAAGTGGTGGCACGTTGTTCCTGGACGAGATCGAAAGCATGCCGCTTGCCGTGCAGGTGAAAATGCTGCGTGTGCTGGAAATGCGCGAGGTCTCGCCGCTTGGTTCAAACGAGGAGCGACCTGTCGATATCCGCGTGGTTGCGGCGGCCAAGGTTGACCTTGGCGATCCGGCCGAACGTGGCGCGTTTCGTGAGGACCTTTATTACCGGCTGAATGTCGTCACATTGTCGATACCGCCGCTTCGCGAACGCAGGGCGGATATTCCACTCTTGTTTTCCCACTTCGTCACCAAGGCAGCCAACCGCTTCAACATGCCGGTGCCGCAGATCGGCGCCGGGGTTTCCCGTCGTCTCAACGATCATGATTGGCCCGGCAATGTCCGGGAACTCGGCCATTTTGCCGAGAGGGTAGTTCTGGGGCTTGAGACGGAATTGGCGGCCACATCTGTTCTGCAGTCGGAAATCCCGGCTTCCGGCACCTTGCCGGAGCGTATGGACGAGATCGAGGCGCGCATCATCCGCGAGACACTGGAGCAATCCAATGGCGACGTCGCGGAAACCATCGCCACGCTCGGTATCGCCCGCAAGACCTTTTACGACAAACTGCAACGCCACGGTATCAACCGGGCGGACTATGTGAAGAACGGCGCGGCCTGAAACTGTGCAGAGGACGACTTATGGCGACGGCGCGACGTTGTCCTGCTCCGACCCCCATTGAAAAGCCGCAGACTTTTCCGTCTGCGGCCTGGCAATAATCGCAGCAATTGCGGCAAGGGCCGTCGTTTCAGCCTGCTACGCAGAAATGACGCTGACCGTCATAATCCGTGTAGGTGCCGGTGCGGGAATTGAAGCTGCGGTAACGCTGCGAGCAATAATCGTACCAGGCGTTGGTCCACGGCTCGATGGTGCGATAGGTCTGGGGCTGACTATAGACGGGACGGCTGTCGTAAACCGGCTGCGCGCGATAGACCGGCGCCGGGCGATAAACCGGCTGCGGTGCTGGCCGGTAGTAACGATAGTCCGGCTCTTCATAGACATAGCTCGGCTCATAGGCCTGATAACGGCGCGGTGCCGGATCGATATAGACCCGTTCCTCCTCCACCGGTGCCGGGCGGGAAAGGGCGGAACCAACGGCAACACCGGCGGCAAGGCCAAGCACACCTCCCAGAAGCGCCGCGTCGCGGCGGTCGTGGCGGTCCCAGTCGCCGGCGGATGCGCTGTTGAAGGGAGCGATGGTTGCGGCGGCGACGGCGATAGCCATAGCGGTTTTGGCTGCAAAGGACGACATGGTGTTTTTCCATCCAGGTGGCAGGGTGCTGCCAGTTGCAAATTCGATGGTTAAGGAAATACAGCCCGCCTGCTGAACGGTCGCTGAATGAATTGTGGCAGACCGGCTGTCGCCCACAATTCCCGTTTGCCTGCGTCCCACGCTTCGCGCTAAAACTCGGGAGCAAACAGGACGCGCCCATGAGCCTTGCCCATATAACCGTATCTCCCGATTCATCGCATGAGGATCGTGCCCAGGCCATTCGAGACACTTTGCGCGACGCCATTGTCGATCGCCGGCTGGCGCCGGGAACGAAATTGTCGGAAGCGGAAGTGGGAAAGTTGTTCGATGTCAGCCGCACGGTGGTGCGCGCGGCGCTGCAGATGCTTGCCTATGAGGGCCTCGTGAAGGCCGAGCGCAATCGGGGCGCTTTCGTTTCCAATCCGACGCCCGACGAGGCGCGGCAGGTATTTGCGTCCCGCCGGCTGATCGAGCCCGGCGTCGTTGACGCGGCAATCGAAAAAATCACGCCTGCGGCGGTAAAGAAGCTGCGGGAGCATCTGTTGGAGGAGAGCAGGCATCAGCAGGAACGCGGGCCGAGCGCACGGCGGGCCGAAATCAAGGCCTCGGGTGATTTTCACCTGATGCTGGCGTCAATTGCCGGCAATGCCATCCTAGAAAAATTCATGGATGAACTGGTTGCGCGCTCATCGCTGGTCATCGCGCTCTATGGGCGCTCCGGCGTATCGAGCTGCGGTCATAACGAACATGCCGATCTTCTGGATGCGCTGGAGGCGAAGGATGCGGCAAGGGCCCGGGCGCTGATGCTGCAACATCTTAATCATATAGAGGCCGATCTCGACCTCCGTACCAAGGAAGGTCTAGCCCTCAGGGACGCTCTGGCGCTTTAGGATATCGGTGTATCGGCCCTCACACGCCGTGCGAGGGCGATATCAGCGGAAACCGGAGCGTGCCGGTCATGCCGCGTAGCGGCTGATTGCCAGATCGTGGGTGTCGATCTCGGGCGTCGCACCGCTGATCATGTCCGCAAGGACGCGGGCGGAGCCACAGGACATGGTCCAGCCGAGCGTGCCGTGGCCGGTGTTAAGGTAAAGGTTGCTGTAGCGGGTAGCGCCGATAACAGGCGTACCATCCGGCGTCATCGGGCGCAGGCCACACCAGAATTTCGCCTGCGACTGATCGCCCGCGCCACCGAACAGGTCTTCCACCGAATGGGCGAGTGTTGCCTGCCGCGCTGCGGGCAAGTCCTTGCTGAAGCCGGCGATTTCCGCCATTCCGCCAGCACGGATGCGCGAACCGAGCCGGGTGATCGCGACCTTGAACGTTTCATCCATCACCGTGGAGACGGGCGCCCGTTCCTCTTTCACAATCGGCACCGTGATGGAATAACCCTTGACCGGGTAGACCGGCAGGGTCAGACCGAGCTGACGCAGGAACTGTGGAGAGTAGCTGCCAAGCGCGGCGACAAAAATATCCGCTTCCACAAGCCCGCGGGTGGTCTCCACCGCCTTGACGCGTCCTGCCTCAACGATGGGGCGCATGATCCCCGTGTCGTACAAGAAGGTAACGCCCGCTTCTTCCGCCATGCGGGCAAGCTCGGTGGTGAACATGTAGCAGTCACCGGTCTCGTCGCCAGGCAGCCGCAGCCCGCCGACGATCTTTTCCTTCGATGGCGAGAGGCCGGGTTCCACGGCGGCGCAGCCGTCTCGGTCGAGAATTTCGAAAGGCACGCCGCCCGCCGTCAGCACGTCCACGTCCTTGCCGATCGCGTCAAACTGCTTTTGTGTGCGGAATACCTCCAGCGTGCCCTGCATGCGCTGGTCATACTGGATGCCTGTCTCTTCCCGCAGTGCCATTAGGCAGTCGCGGCTATATTCCGCGACGCGCACCATGCGGCTCTTGTTGATGGCATAACGCGCCGAGGTACAGTTGCGCAGCATCTGGCTCATCCAGCGCCAGGCGGCCGGATCGACCGTCGGGCGAATGATCAGCGGTGCATGTTTCATGAACAGCCATTTCATGGCCTTGACCGGAATGCCCGGCGCGGCCCAGGGCGAAGAATAGCCGGGGGAAACCTCACCCGCATTGGCAAAGCTGGTCTCGAGCGCTGCAGCCGGCTGCCGGTCGATCACCGTCACCTTGTGCCCGGCTTTGGCCAGATACCAGGCGGATGTCACGCCGACGACGCCGGCTCCGAGGATAGTGACGTTCATGATCGTCTCACTTGTGATTGACTGATGTTGAAGCAAAGGTCGGGGTTTCGTCCGGCTGAATATAGGTACGGCGATAACGACGGCCGAGGCCGGTCAGGATTTCGTAGGCGATCGTGCCCGCATCGTCCGCGATGTCTTCAAGCGTTTGCTCGGGGCCGATCATCTGCACGAAACTGCCTTGGGTCAATGTTCCCTCGGGCAGGGCGGATATGTCCAGAATGATGCTGTCCATCGAAACGCGCCCCGCGATCGGCAGGCGCACGCCATCATGCCATGCCGCGCCGCGATTGCTGAGCGAGCGCGGCAGGCCGTCTGCATAACCGGCGGCGATCGTCGCAAGACGCGTAGAGCCGGACGCTTCGAAGGAACCGCCGTAACCAACCAGCGAACCGGCGGAAACGGTGCGGGTCTGGATCACGGCGAGATCGAGGCGAACGACCGGCTTCATCGGGTTCGGGCGGTCGACAGAGGGTGCGCCGCCGTAAAGCGCGATGCCGGGGCGCAGCAGGTGGTTGTGGTACTCACGACCCAGAAAAATACCTCCGGAGTTGGAAAAACAGACCGGGACATCAGGAAACGCAATCGTGGCCTGCCGCATCGCCGACAGCTGCGCCGCATTGCATGCATGGCCCGGTTCGTCGGCGCAGGCGAGGTGGCTCATGACGAAGGCGATGTCGATACCATCGAACAGTTGCGGCTGGGAGGTGAGGGTTTCCAGCTCTTCGGGGGAAAGGCCGAGGCGGCACATGCCGGTATCGATCTGCACGGCGGCTGCAAGTTTCCTGCCGAGCGTCTTGGCATGGACCGCCCATTGGGCGATCTGCTCCAGCGAATTGAGAACCGGTGTGATCGCCATGGCGGCGCAGGAGGTCTCATTGCCGGGTTGAAGGCCGTTGAGGACGAAGATCCGCGCCTGGGCGGGAAGACGCAGCCGAAGCGCCAGCGCCTCGTCAATATGAGCGACGAAGAAATGACGACACCCCGCATCGAACAGGGTTTGCGAGACCATATCCGCACCGAGGCCATATGCATCGGCCTTGACGACCGCCGCCGTCTGGGATGCGGGCGCCATCGCCGCAAGTGCCAGATAATTGTCGCGCAATGCGCCGAGATCGATGGTCAGATGGCCGCTTGCACCACCCGCTGCCTGCTGGCGGCTGATCTGCATGTCCATAGTCGCTCACCCTCATTTTTATCTTATGAGAGTATTGCAACGATTATCGAATTTCTTGGCGATTATTCGAAGGAAATGCGATAGAATTGGCAATCGCGCAATTTTCTTTTGCTGATTGGAATTTTCTATGTCGTCACTCGATGCGACCGACCGCCATATCATCCGGCTGCTTCGGCTCAACGCCCGCATCAGCAACGCAAAGCTTGCTGCAGAGGTCGGGCTTTCGCCATCCGCGTGCTTGCGTCGCGTCGATATTCTCGAACGGGAAGGGATCATCCGCGGTTACACGGCGCTTACCAGCGGCCTCGCCGGCGGTGAGGTGATTTCGGTCATCGTGCAGATCACGCTCGACCGGCAGACGGAGGATTTTCTCAACCGTTTCGAAAATGCGGTGCGGCGATATCCGGAAATCCGCGAATGTTATCTCATGACCGGCGGTTCGGATTATTTCCTGCGTTGCGAGGCAGAAAGTGCGGGGGATTTCGAGCGCATCCACAAGGAGATACTCTCGAAGCTGCCGGGGGTCTCGCGTATTCATTCGAGCTTCGCGATCCGGAATGTGCTGGCGACGCCGAAGGCGAGGTAGCATCGAGTGTGGGGCTTCACCCCCACCACCGATAAAAATGATGCACCGGCCCGCGCCCATGTCCAACGGCAAGGCTCCGCCCAGCATCAAGCGCCCCATTCAAATAATCTTTCGCCAGCTCCACGGCCTCCAGCAACTCGCTTCCCCTCGCAAGATGCGCCGTGATCGCCGCCGCCAGCGTGCAGCCGGTGCCGTGATCGTTCTTCGTCTCTACGCGTGCAGCGGAAAGCGCCTGCATGGTGCCATCTGCAAACAGATAATCCGTGCTCTCAGGCCCCGCACCATGTCCGCCCTTGATGAGCACCGCTTTCGCGCCCGCTTTCAGGATCGCCTCGGCCTGATGATTGATGTCCGTTTTCGTCTCCGCTATCGGCGTGCCGGTTAAAAGCGCCGCTTCCGGCAGGTTCGGCGTAACGATGGTCGCGATTGGCAGAAGCTCGCGCCGCAATGTCTCGATGGCGTCCTCTTGCAGCAAACGGTCGCCTGACGTCGCTACCATGACTGGATCCAGCACCACGGGCTGCGATTGCCGCCGGAGCCGTTCCGCTATGGCTGCAATGGTTTCGATACGGAAAACCATGCCGATCTTCACCGCATTGACGGTGAGATCGGAAAACACCGCATCCATCTGCGCGATGATGGTGGCCACCGAAATATCCTCGACCGCAGTTACGCCTCTGGTGTTCTGTGCGGTGATGGCGGTGATGACGCTGGCGCCATAGGCGCCAAGCGCGGAGAATGTCTTGAGGTCGGCCTGTATGCCCGCACCGCCGCCGCTGTCGGATCCGGCAATGGTCAACGCAATTGATGTCATGGCTGTCTCGCTTTCAGAGTGGCATCGATTGCGGAACGGAACTCCTTGGTCGCGCCGGCAATATCTGCCGCGCGGAAGATGGCGGAGATCACCGCGACTCCATCCGCACCGGCGGCAATGACAGAGGGGACGCGGGAGAGATCGATGCCGGCGATGGCGCCCACCGGCATGTCCGGCCGCCATTCCCTCAGCAGGCCGCGGAGTGTCGAAAATCCATCGATACCCACAGGCTTGTCCGGGTTGACCTTTGAAACTGTGTCGAACACGCCGCCGATGCAGGCGTAATCGGCGGGCATGGAGGCTGCCCGCTCGGCGTCGGCGCGGTTCTTGACCGTGAGGCCGATGATCGCCTTATCGCCAAGAATGCGCCGAGCGGTTTTGGCGTCCATATCGTCGGCGCCAAGATGCACTCCATCTGCGCCCGAGGCGAGCGCAACATCCACCCGGTCATTGATGACGAGCGGCACGCCGGTGCCGGCGATGGCCTCGTGGATGGCGCGGGCGTTTTCGATCATCTCCCGTGTCGAGCCGTGCTTGTCGCGATATTGCAGGATGGTCGCGCCATTAAGTGCAGCCGCCAGAGCAAGCTCAAAGAGAGGCGCGACATCGCCGAGGCTCCCATCCACAAGCGCGTTGAGGCGGTAATCAACCTTGTTCATTCTCGATCCTCGCATGATTGATGATATCCTCGCCGGTAATCGCCGAAAGCGCGTCCAGGAATGCCGGTTCGAACGTGCCGGGACCTCTGGCACAGGACGCGGCCAGTTCGGCGGAGACGCCGGTGACGGCAAGGGCGGACGCCGCCGCTGCCAAAGCATCCCGTTCCACGGCCATGAAAGCAGCGATGACGCCCCCCGAGAGGCAGCCCGTACCCGTTACCTTAGCCATCCAGGGATGGCCGTTTACGATCCTGACGCGTCGCGTCGCGTCGCTCAGGTGATCGACCGGCCCGGTTTCGATCCTGATTGCATCTGGCACCTCGCCGATCAGTCTCATTTCTGCACGGTTGCCACGCACGATCGCGGGAGAGAGAGTGATGAGCTCACGCGCGAAGGCCAGCCGGGATGGAGAATAGTCACAATGCACGGGGTCGACGATCCAGGGCTTGCCTGAGGCGTTGGCGATCTTCACTGCCAGCAGGATAACCTTGCGCCGTTCCGCATCCAGCGTGCCGAGATTGATGGTCAGCGCATCCGCCTTGGTAACGAAGCTTTCGATTTCCTCCAGCGACGTGGTCATGGAGGGAATGCCGCCGACAACGGTAATCCCGTCGGCGGTGAATTTTTGCACCACGGTATTCATAAGGCAATGTACGCGCGGACGCGCTTGCCTGACTTTTTCAAGGATTTCGGCGGCCTGCGTGGTCGTGGGGAAAGGGATTGTCATGGCTGCTGTAGCTCCACGGCGATTTCGTCCGCCGCCGGCGCCTGCTTGATGAGCTGCATTTCCTGCATGAAGGCGCCAAAACGCGCATAGCGGGCGCGGTCGAGTGCGGCAGGGCGCTTGGCAAAACGCGGCACTGTGTCGAAGAAAGCCTGCTTATTCAGTGCGTCATCGAGATTGGGATAGGCCTTGATGAAAAGCTGCCAGGATTCCTGCGGGTGATTGGTGATGAAAATAGCGGCCTGTTCCACGGCGGAGAGGAAACGCGGCAGGCGGCTGTCTGTTGCGAGATCGCGATGGGTGACGAAGATCAGCTCGTCATAGGCCGGAACACCATGTTCCTCGGGAAAGAAGGATCGGCCTTCGTGGCCCTCGAGCTTCATCTGCGTCAGTTCGAAATTGCGGAAACCGCCGAGCGTGGCGTCCACCTTGCCGGCGATGAGCGATGGCGACAGGGAGAAATTGACGTTGATGAGTTCCACATCGTCTTTCGTCAGACCGTCCTTTTCCAGCATGCGCTTCAACATGGCATCCTCGAAGCCGGATACGGAAAAACCGACTTTCCTGCCCTTCAGGTCCTTCAGGCTTTTGATCGGTCCGTCAGCCAGCACGGTGACGGTGTTTAGCGGCGTTTCGACCAGTGTGCCGAAACGGACGAGCGGCAGGCCGGCATCGTGGTCGAGATAGAGGTTGGGCTGGTAGTGCACGCCGATATCGGCCTGTTTTGCCGAAACGAGGCGCGGAACGGCGGAAGGATCTGCCGGAGGAACAAGTTCAACTTCGAGCCCCGCATCCGCAAAAAGGCCCCGCTCTTTCGCGATGACCATCGGCGCATGGTCGGGGTTCACGAACCATTCCAGCAATACCGTAAGCCTGTCGGCCGCCTGTGACTGAACGGGGGCAAATATGCTTGTCGCCGCGACGACGAAAGAAAGAAGAGTTCGCTTCATGATGCTGAAAGTCTCCGTAAATTCCCGAAAGGAATGGTGTGTTCTGTTTCCCTGGCCCAGGGCGCCAGATGGGCGGTGGCGCGATCCACCGCCAGTCGCAGCAGCACCGCCATGATGGCGAGTATCGCCATGGCGGCGAACATCGTGTCGGTCTGCATGCGGGCGTTTGACTGGATCATCACGAATCCAAGCCCTGCCGATGCGCCAACCCATTCGCCAATGACAGCGCCCAGCGGTGCGAGGGGTGCGGCCACCCGCAGCCCGGAGATAAGCGAAGGCAGTGCCAGTGGCACGCGCAACCGGGTGAGAACCTGCCAGTGGCTTGCCTGCGTCAGCGAGGCGGCATCGAGAATGGCGCGATCCGTCCTGTTGAGGCCATCGGTGAAGGAGGAGGCGACGGGAAAGAAGATGATGATCGCTGTCATCACCGCTTTCGAGGCCATGCCGAAGCCGAACCAGAGGACGAGGATGGGCGCCAGCACGAAGACCGGAAAGGCCTGCAAAACCAGAACCATCGGCCAGACGAGGCGACCGAGACGGGGGATTGCCGCGATGGAGAAAGCCACGAGAATACCGACCAGGACGCCGGCCGTCAGTCCAACGGCCATTTCGAGAAATGTAACCATGGCCTGCCCCAACAGGAAACCGGGGTGGCGCAGGAAGGCCGCGGCGACATCGGCCGGCGCCGGCAGGATATAACGGGGTGGGGAGAACAGCCATGTGCCTGCCTGCCAGAGAACAAGCAGGAGACCGACACCGTTCAACGCATGGGCGGCACGCATGAGCCGAACCTCAGACGCAGACGCACCGGGTGCGACGGACAAAAACTTTCAGCATCATCATTCGGTCTCCACACGTGACAATCGCGGAGATCAGGACAAAGCGGAGAAGAGAAAGGGCAGCGCCTCAAAGGCGCGACAGTTTCCGTTCCTACGCCGGCATGATCCGGATCAGGTTCAAGGGTCCGGCTCAACGCCATCTCAGCACCGTCTGGTGCTCCCCTCGGAATGGGTCGGAAACTGTCGTTTTTTTAGCTGGCTGTCAACGGCTCAGATGGTGCGGAGCTGTTCAAACAGGGTGACGTTGCCACTATCGGCGCGGTAGAAAACCGCGGGCCGGCCGAGTGGTGCTTCCACGGTAACCTCGTTTCCACCGCGATGATGCACGCCGCTCCACAGATGTACCCACTGGCCATCGCCCGGAAGATAGAGAGTGCGTTGCGCTTCTCCCGCTTTCCAGACAGGGGCCACCAGCATGTCGGGGCCATAGAGATAGCTGTCCTGAATGGCGTAAGTCTGCCGGTCATTCTCGTAATGCAGGAAAAGCGGGCGTTGCACCGGAAGCCCCGTCCTGGCCGCTTCGGCGGAGAGCGATTTCAGATAGGGGGCAAGCGCGACATAGACTGTCGTCATGCGGGCGAAATGGGCGAGAACCGCTTCATCCTGATCGATCTGCAGATTGTCACGCGGGCGGTTGCCCTCATGGGTGCGCATGACAGGCGTGAAGGCGGCCATCTCCGTCCAGCGCATGATGAGTTCCGCGGTGCGGACATTGCCGAACAGGCTGGTGTAACCGCCGATGTCGGAATGGTGATAGGCATTGCCCATGAGGCCGGATGAAAGCGCGCCGCAAATGACGGTGACAAGCCCATCATGACGGGAGAAGTCGACCGACTGGTCACCGCCCCAGATGAGGGGGCAATGGGCCTGCACTCCGGTGAAGCCTGCGCGCATGAAGAACAGCGTTTCGCCGGTCTTGTCGCGGCTTTCGACGGCTTTTGCATTGACCTCGGCCCACAGGGTGGGCCATGCATTGTGCATCAGCTTAGCGTCGACACCGTTGAAGAGCGTTATATCGATCGGAAGATATTCGCCGAAATCAGCCATCCACCCGGAAAGGCCGAAATCCAGCATGTTCTTGCCGATGATTTCTTCGGCAAACCAGTCGGCGGCAGCCGGATTGGTGAAATCGACCACGCCGCAATCGAACTCGCCGAAATCCACCAGCGCCGTTTTCCCTTCCGCATCCGTTGCGAAATAACCGGCCTGTTCGGCCACCGGGAAAAGCGGGCCGTCAACGCAGAGATAGGGGTTCACGTACCCCAGAAAACGGATACCCTGATCGGCAAGCTCGGCGATCTTCTGGCGCAGATGCGGATAACGGGTTTCGTTCGCCTGCCAGTCCCAGAACAGGCGTGCGCCGAAGGATGTCTGGCGAAGCCCCACCCAGTCCTCACACCACAGGCCCGACACCTGCGTTCCTGCTGCGCGGATTTTCTCCAGCCGCGCAAACGAATTGACGCCATCCTTTAATCCAATGATCGCGCCATTATATATCCATTCCGGCATTTGCGGCTGCCGTCCAAACCGTAGGGACAGCGCGGAGACGATATCGGTGAAACTGTCGCCGGCCAAAAATTCGATCTTCTCCGGGATGGCCCAGATTTCGATCTCGTGGAAATCGCCATTGCGGAAATCGAAGACCGAATAGGCGCTCGTTTCCACATGCAGCGCGTATCTACGCGACGAGAGATAGGTCGGCTGCGGATAGTTGGTGTTGTAATAATCACCGCCTGCCTTGCCGTTGACGTCAGACTTGAAGGTGATTTCGGTGGTCTTGTCGCGGCCAACGCCGGGCTCGGAGGTCCAGAGCGGAAAGCGCCGGCCGCGCATGTCGAAATAGGACATCTGCTCGCCGCCGCCCCAGACATGCTCGTCCGTTTCCGCAAAGACGCGCAGCCAGAGACGGTTGATGGTCTTGTCCAGCGCTGTCAGCAGGATGGCATTGCTTTCGAGTGTCAGGCGAAGGCGAGGGGTCTGTCCCGGTGCGGAGGAAAGCGTGACGCTGTCGCCGCTCACCTCGGCGTGGCGCAGGGCGGTTCGTTCGATGACGTAGTCTTCGATATCGAAATTGCCGCGATACATATCCATCCGCTCTTTGCCGAAACCGGCGAATAGGGCCGGCTCGTCGGGCGAATGGGAAAGGATGGTGCGGTTACCGATCGCAAGCGTAAATCCATCGTGGGTCTTTTCGAAATGCATGACTTAACCTTTTAGCCCTTGAGACCACCGGCGGTGAGGCCAGAGACAACCCGTTCCTGGAAGATGACGATGAGGATCGCGACCGGCACGATACCGACCACCAACGCTGCCGAAATGACCGGCCAGGGGAAAGCGAACTCCCCCTGATAAAGCTGGATGCCAACGGGCAGTGTGCGTAGCGCAGGGTTGGAATTGAAGGAAAGCGCCAGCAGGAACTCGTCCCAGGCATTCACGAAGGCAAGGATGCCTGCGGTGAAAACACCAGGCGCGCAAAGCGGCACGACGACCTTGAACAGCGCGCCGATGCGGGTGCAGCCATCGATCATGGCAGCGTTTTCGAGATCGCGCGGAATACTTTCGAAGAAGGAGACCAGCATCAAGGTGCAGACCGGCAGCGACAGCACCGTGTAGGGCAGGATCAGCGCCGTCCAGCTGTTGAGCAGATTGAGCGCCCGCATGATTTCGAACAGCGGCACAAGCAGCGTCACCAGCGGAAAGGTGGAAACGGCGATGATGAGCGACAGGATAAGCGCCCGGTATTTAAGGTTCAGCCGCGCCAGCGCGTAAGCCGCGAGCACCGAAATCAGGATGGTCAGTGCCGTTGAAAGCAGCGCCACCATGAAGCTGTTGAACAGGAAGAGGTGCAGCGGCTGATCCGAAAAGGCCTGCACGTAGTTCGCAAGTGTCGGCGCGTGCGGAAACCAGGTGATCGGCTTGACAGTCAGCTCCGCCTCGGTTTTCAGCGAGGTGAAGAGGATCCAGATAGCCGGGAAAAGGCCGTTTATCAGAAGAATGGAGGCCGCGATGAAGCGCAGCGGCTTGCCCGAGAAGAAAGAGGACAGACCGGAAGAGGTGGCAACGTTGCTCATGGGATCAGTCCTTCGTCCTGATGATACGGAGGTAAACGGCGGTGACGCACATGGAAAGCGCAAACATCATGACCGCTAAGGCCGAACCGTAACCGAGATCGAGGAAGGAGACGGTGTTCTGGTGGATATACATGGCAAGCGTCGTGGTGGATGTGCCGGGGCCGCCGCCGGTCATCATGTATGGAATATCAAAGGTCTGTAGCGCCGTGATCGTGCGGAAGATGAGGGCGACGATAATCGATGGCTTCAGAAGCGGCAGGGTGATTTCGAAGAACTGCCTGATCCTGCCAGCGCCATCCACATCCGCTGCCTCGTAAAGCGAGCGCGGGATGGTCTGCAACCCGGCGAGGATCATGAGCGCCATGAAGGAGGAGGTCTTCCAGATGATCGTCAGGCAGATGGCGGCAAAGGCCCAGTTCGGCGAGTTGAACCAGATGATGCCTTCAAAGCCCAGCCGGTTCAGCACGTCGTTGACCACACCATATTCATAATGAAAGAACCACGCGAAGATGAGACCTGCAAAGGAGAGCGGCAGCGCCCAGGGGATGAGAAGGGAAAGCCGCATTGGCCACTGCATGGAGAAAGGCAGGTTGGCGAGCAATGCGAGGCCAAGGCCCATGAACAGTGCGCCGGGCACGGTGATCAGCGTTATCAGCACCGTATTCCAGGTCGTTTCCCAGAAAATCGGATCGTCGAACATTGCCGTGTAATTTTCAAAGCCGATGAATTCCGCCGGCAGGCCCGAGGTCAGCGACAGGCTGAAGAAGCTCGTATAGACGAGCCGCGCCACCGGATAAACGATGATGAGCGAAAGCAGGATCGCCGCCGGTGCGAGTAGCAGCACGGCCAGCGACCGGTCGCCGAGATCGAGCCACCGCGTCCAGCGCGGCTGCGGTTTCTCGTCCACCCGAACCATGGTTCTTTCCGGCATTGTCACGTCTGCCACTCCCGCAACTGGATTCACGTCATCGTCTCCCGGTCGGACCGGTTTATGTCCGGCCCGTTTCGCGCCCTTGAGGCGCCTTTCATCCTGTCAGTCGAAACGGCCGGAAGGGGGGCGGTGCACACGCCGCCTTCCGGCCCGAAGCTTATCGCAGAACGCGCCGCAGACGACTTTCCATCTGCTTTGCGCCATCCTCCGGCGTCATGACGCCGGCGAGCACACCGTTGACCGTGGTGCGAATGGTCTCGCTGACCTCGTTGTAGCGCGGCGTCACCGGACGGGCCTTTGCTGTTTCGACGACCGGCAGGGCATCCGCGAACCACGGGATTGCCTTGGTCACGTCGGCATCCTTGTAGAGAGCGGCGTAGGTGGGCAGGAGCGCTGCATTGATGGCCATGAACTTCGAGACATCCTGACTGGAGAGATATTCGACAAGCTTCTTGGCTTCATCCTGCTGCTTGGAATAGGCGGACACGCCGAATTCCCAGCCGCCGAGGCAGGTCGTCTGCTCACCACCTTTGACGGCGGGAAGGCGGGCGACGCCGACCTTGTCGTTCACCTGCGATTCCTTGCCCTGGAAATGGGTCCAGGCATAGGACCAGTTGACGGCAAAGAGGACCTTGCCGGCCTGGAATTCCTTGCGGGTGTCGTCGGTCGCCACCTCCGAAATGTTCTTCTTGGAAATGCCTTCGTCGACAAAACTCTTCCAGAGCTTCAGCGAATCCACCGCCGCCTTATTGTCGAAGTTCAGCTTGCCGTTTTCAACCAGCGACTTGCCTTCGCTCCAGTAGGGCAGGAGGAAGGTGCAGACCGCGCCTTCGATCGCCTTGCCCTGGAAGGACAGGCCCTGAAGCTCCGGGTTCTTTTCGCCTTCCATGACCTTCTTGGACGCTTCCTTCAGCTCGTCCCAGGTGGTCGGCGGCTTGATGCCGTATTTATCCAGCAGGTCCTTGCGGTAATAGAGGAACATGGAGTCGGCGAAGGCTGGCAACGCCACGATCTTGCCATCCACCGTATTGGCTTCGGCATAGGTCGGCAGATAGGCGGACATGTCCTTGCCGGCAAAATCGCTGGTCCAGCCGGCTGTTGCAAATTGCGCGGGACGGATGACGTCGAGCATCAATACGTCGAGGCTCGAATCCTTGGCCGACATCACGGTGTTGAGATATTGCGCCTGCATTTCCGAGGTGTTGCCGCCGGTCTCGATGACCACCTTCACGCCCGGCGTCTTCGCCTCATATTGATCGAGCGCCTTGCGCCAGACATCCGGTTGATGCTGGCTGGAAACGAAGATCTTCAATTCGGCATCGGCAAAGGCCTGACCTGAAAAAGCGAGCACGGTTGCGCAGAGCGCAGCGCCCATGAAGGCTTTGCCCCTGGTAGATTTAAGTGTCATATGTTCCTCCCGTTATTAACCCTTGGCCGTGGCATTTTGCACGGCAATCAGTGGATCGAGCGCTCCGTTGTTGCGTCGAAAAGATGGACCTTGGACGGATCGACTCCGATCCGCAGTTCCTCGTTCGGCGTTGGCCGAAGCTGCGGCGGCATTCGTGCGGTCAGCGCCGCGTCGCCGAGGCTGAAATGGACGAGCGTGTCCGAGCCCAGCGGTTCCACAACCTGCACCTTCACGGCAAGCTGGCTGCCGAAGCCTTCGGCGGGGCCGAAATGTTCCGGGCGGATGCCAACGATGACGTCGCGTCCTTCCAGCCCCGTTTCGCGTGATGGCCGGATAGCCGCCATCGGCAGGGAATTGCCGTCGGAAAATGTCAGCCGGTCACCATTGACCCTGGCGCGGGCAAAATTCATCGCGGGCGCACCGACGAAACCGCCGACGAACACGCTTTCCGGGCGGTTATAAACCTCATCTGGCGTGCCGACCTGTTCGATATCGCCGCCGCGCAGGATGACGATGCGGTCCGCCAGCGTCATCGCCTCCACCTGGTCATGGGTGACATAGATGATGGTGGTGCCGAGCTGCTGGTGCAGGCGCTTGATTTCCGTGCGTACCTGTCCGCGGAGTTTAGCGTCGAGGTTGGAAAGCGGCTCATCGAACAGAAATACCTGCGGGCGGCGCACGATGGCGCGCCCCATGGCAACACGCTGGCGCTGGCCGCCGGAAAGCTGTCCAGGCCGCCGATCGAGAAGATGCTCGATGCCTAGCATCTTTGCCGCCTCATCGATGCTGGCATTGGCCTGCGAGGCGCTGACGCCACGCACCTTCAGGCTGAAGCCCATGTTTTCGCGCACCGTCTTGTGCGGATAGAGCGCATAGTCCTGAAACACCATGGCGATGTCGCGCTCGCGCGGCGGCAGCCGGTTGACGACACGGTCGCCGATCTTCACCTCGCCGCCAGTAATGCTCTCCAGCCCTGCGACCATGCGCAACGTCGTTGATTTGCCGCAGCCGGAAGGGCCGACAAATACGACGAATTCGCCATCGTTGATTTCAAGGTCGATGCCCTTGACGATGCGAAGCGCACCGTAACTCTTGTCCAGCTTGCGCAGGCTGACTGAAGCCATATTTTCCTCCTCACGACCGGCACGCCCGAAATTTCAATGGACGCAATAGCCGGGATCAACCTTCAAGTTCCCCGTACTGCATCTTCGAAAATCGAGCCCGATTGTCTGGCAGTAACGTGGGGTGGCGAAACGCCTGTCTCCCTGAGGTCGTGATATTACCTTTCACAAAAAGGAAATCAATAGTGTATCAATTTTATTTCTGACAGAAATCAAAAACTACTAAGTCATTGATTAAAAGAAATATATCCGCAAAATCGCCCGCTGGCGGGTAGTGGTTGGCTTGCCTGCCGTCAAATTCCGTCACTCCTGTAGATCACGCGAATTTTGCGCAGACTCAACGTATGCGAGAAACGTAGCGCGCCACGGTGTGGTCAAACCAGGTCCAGGAAACTTCTGCCACTGCACCATCCTGCGCCTGGCTGAGACGCAGGACGCGGGGCACGGATGCGCCTGCTTTCTGGCCGAACGCTTCGGGCGTCCATTCGGGCACTTCGCCGAGATCGACGCGATCCTCCGCCTTCGATATCCAGAGGTTGAGGCGAGTGCGGTAATAGAGGTAGAGAGATTCCGACATATTTTCGATGGTGATCGTGTCAACATAGGAACCATCAAGCCAGATTTCCTCGATGGCGGCCGGTTTGCCGGCAATGCGCCGCAGACGACGAATCCTGTGTCCTTCGGAGGAGGTGCCAAAAGCGGGCAGATCGACGGGCTTCGCTAGCCGGGTCACATCCAGAACCTCCGCTGTCGGCAGGCCGCCGCCCTCGATCAGTTCAAGCCGGAAGAAAGCGTAGACGCTTTGCGGATCGCTGACCGCGCGGATGTAGTTGCCGGAACCCTGTACGCGCTCCAGAAGGCCGCGCTCCTGCAATTCGGCGAGCGCCTTGCGTAGCGTACCGACGGCGATGCCGAGATCGGCAGCCATATCGCGCTCCGGCGCAAGCTTCTCGCCGTCGATCAGCCGCCCTGCTGACACCTCGCGCACCAGCATTTCGGCGATCTGCAGATACATGGGCAAACTGCCACCAGTGTGTCTCATATGCCGTTTCCTCCACCCGAAACAAAAATTGATACATCATTGATTTACATATTTCTTGATGTTATGCAAGAACAACGAGAGCGGCCCTGAGGAGGAATTGCATGACCGTCGTACCCGTTACATCCGCTGATCTCGATGCTGCCGAGGTCTCCTGGTTTTCCGCTTTGTGTTCCGATGATTACGCCTATCTCGGCGTGCCGGATGGAAGCCTGCGTTCCAGCTTCGAACATTGCTCGGATATCGTCAAAAAAGCTGAGGAACTTGGCTTCCGCAACATTCTCTGCCCGTCGTCCTATCAGGTGGGGCAGGATACGCTGAGCTTTGTCGCCGGCTGTGCGCCGATCAGCGACCGTATCAATTTCCTTGCCGCTATCCGCTGTGGCGAAATGCAGCCGATCATGCTGGCGCGTACGGTTGCCACGCTCGACCACATGCTGAAAGGCCGCCTGACCCTCAATGTCATCAGCTCGGACTTCCCGGGCGAAGTCGCCGACAGCGCCTTTCGTTACAAGCGCAGCCACGAGGTCGTCGAGATTTTGCGGCAGGCCTGGACCCGCGACACCATCGACCACGACGGCGAAATCTACCAGTTCAAGGGCGTATCGACCGAGCCGGCGAGACCCTACCAGCAGAATGGAGGCCCGCTTCTTTATTTCGGCGGTTATTCTCCGGATGCCCTTGAGCTCTGTGGCGCACAATGCGACGTCTATCTGATGTGGCCGGAGACGAAGGACCAGCTGGCGGACCGCATGCGCGCCGCCAACGAGCGCGCTTCCGCCCATGGCCGCACGCTGGATTATGGTCTGCGCGTCCATATGGTGGTGCGCGATACTGAAAAGGAAGCCCGCGAATATGCCGAACATCTGGTCTCCAAGCTCGATGATGAATATGGCCAGCTGATCCGCAACCGCGCCCACGATAGCGGTTCACTTGGCGTGTCGCATCAGGCACGGGCCCGTGAACTCGCTGACAAGTTCGGTTATGTCGAACCCAATCTGTGGACCGGCATCGGCCGGGCGCGCTCCGGCTGCGGTGCAGCACTTGTCGGCTCGACGGATCAGGTTCTTTCGGCGCTGGAGGATTACCAGAAGATGGGTATCCGCGCCTTCATCCTGTCCGGTTATCCGCATCTCGACGAGGCGGAACATTTCGGCACCAAGGTGTTGCCGCAGATGAAAACCTGCTCCCTGCCGCATGCCTATGGCCGGGTGCCTTCTGAAACGCCAGCGACGCCGCTCGGCAATGGGGAACGCCACTGATGGAACGTATCGCTCTTTCTGACACACTCGAACTCAGCCGCATCGTTTACGGCATGTGGCGCATTGGTGACGATGTAGACACCTCGCCGGCGCATGTACAGGCGAAGATCGAGGCCTGCCTCGCACAGGGCATCACAACGATGGATCAGGCCGATATCTATGGCGGATACACGGCAGAAGCCATTCTTGGCGCCGGATTGAAAGCCGCGCCAGGACTGCGCGACAAAATCGAAATCGTCACCAAATGCGGCATCGTCGCCCCGGCCGGCCGTCATGCTGCCGCCCGCGTCAAGCATTACGACACGACCGCGGTCCACATCAACGCGTCGGTGGAAGCGTCGCTGCGCGACATGGGAACGGATCACGTCGATCTGCTGCTCATTCACCGCCCCGACCCGCTGATCGACGCGGAAGAAACCGGCAAGGCACTTGATGCCTTGGTGGCGTCGGGCAAGGTCAAGGCGGTTGGTGTCTCCAATTTCCGCCCGTGGGATTTTTCGCTGCTGCAATCGGCCATGAGCAACCGGCTGGTGACGAACCAGATCGAAATGAGCCTGCTTGCCACCGATTCCTTCACGAATGGCGATCTCGCCTACCTGCAGGAAAAGCGCATTTCGCCCATGGCCTGGTCGCCGCTCGGTGGCGGTTCGCTGTTCTCAGGCGCGCATGGCGGTACCATGGCTGCCCTGCAGCGCGTCGGCAAGGAACAGGGCGTCGACGCGACGGCCGTCGCGATCGCCTGGCTGCTGCGCCATCCGGCAAAGATCGTTCCGGTGCTTGGCACCAACAATCTCGAACGCATCAAAACCGCTGCCGATGCGCTTCGCGTGACGATGGACCGCCAGACATGGTTTGAACTCTACACCCTTGCGATTGGAAAAGAGGTGGCGTGATGACAGTTGCAGAGGCAATCAAGATGCCCAATGAACATGTATTCGTTCCCGGCGGCGAAAACAGCCGCAGCTTTCGCAATGCGCTCGGCGCTTTCACGACAGGTGTTACGGTGGTAACAGCCACGACCCCGGAAGGCCCGATCGGCATGACGGTCAACAGCTTCGCATCCGTCTCGCTCGATCCGCCGTTGGTGCTGTGGTCACCTGCGAAAAGCTCGTCGCGTTATCAGGCCTTCAGCGGCGCGACCCATTTCGCCATTCATGTGCTGAGCGCCGATCAGGACGTGCTGAGCGCCCGCTTCACCCGCAACGGCCGTGCTTTCGATGATCTTGAATGGGAATTGAACGATGAAGGTGTACCGGTCATCCCCGGAACGCTGGCCCGTTTTGAGTGCAGGCAGGCGGCGGCGCATGATGCGGGCGATCACACTATCATCGTCGGCGAGGTGTTGCGCGCTGCCCATCGTGATGGTGATCCGCTGTGCTTTTCGGGTGGAGCCTTCGGACGGTTCGCCCGGCAGTAATCCTGCGATGTCATAAGCGCTTAATGCAAGATATCAGCTGCAGCCGCCCGCTTTTCACGGCACTCATCCAGCGTTCAAAGTAAACCCCTGTCCTAGTGACGTTATAGCTGGCGCTGACTTTCTAAAATGGCTTAATGCACTTGGTTCGGTGAAGAAATGATTCGCCGAATCATGGATATAGTGCGGCGCTCATTAGGGAAGTTTGAATGTCCGGTTGTTTCTGCCTCTTTTTGGATGGGGAAACCTCTCCGGAAAGTATTGCATGCAGGAAAGCTGCCGGGCGCCTTTCGGTGTTCGGCACAGGCTGGTTTTTGTCGATTCTTCTTTCCGTTAGCCTTGGTCAGAGTGCTTGTGCGGAAACCTTGAACTGGACCGGCGCTGGGGGCGGCAGTTGGTCTGCCTCGACGAACTGGGCGCCGTCAGCCCACGTGCCCGATGCCGGCGATGACGTGTTGATCAACAGCGATGGCCCGGTTGTCGTGGCCAGCACATCTGCCACGGCCAATTCCGTCACGGTCGGGCAGGTTTCGTCCGGTACTTTGGTTATCAATGGGAGCCTGTTATCAAATTCGCTCAGCCTTGGCGTCGCCGCGGGAATCGGTGGTACCGTCACGTTCTCGGGCGCGACCCTGCAAAACCAGGGTCTCTTATCGGTCGGCGGTAACGGCATCGGTACCCTCTCCCTGTTACATGGCAGCGCGGTCTCGACCGGGACCGTCTACATCGGCGAAGGGGCAACAGGGAACGGTTTCCTGACACTCGACAATTCGTCCAGTCTCGTTACGGCAGGCACGATCTTTGTGGGATACGGCGGCGGGTCCGCGCCCTCCGGCGGCGGAAACGGCGAGCTTAAAATTCTTGCCGGAAGCACGGTAGACAGCCAAAGGGCCATTCTGGGCGAGGGGGCTGGAACCGAAGGTGCCACGCTTATATCGGGCGCCGGCAGCCGCTGGACGGTTGGAGCCGACACCGTCATCGGCAATGCCGGTGTCAGCACACTCACGGTGACGGGCGGCGGAAAACTCCTCAGCGGAACGACAACCGTCATTGCCAATCTTTATTCCGCATCGGGAAGCGAAGTCACTCTTACCCGGCTCGGCTCTTCACTGGAAACCGGTCAATTGATCGTTGGAAATGAGGGCAGTGCTCGCCTGACTGTCGAGGCGGCGGCATCAGCGACCAGCGACAGCGCCATCATCGGACGCCATTCCACCTCCGTTGCGACGGTGACCGGCGACGGGTCCACCTGGGTCGCGGGCGATCTTCAGATCGGTGGCGATGTCGCCGACCCCGGCGGGGCTTCCGGTAACGGAACCTTGAATGTGACCGCCGGTGGCAAGGTTAATAGCACCGCCGCCCGGCTCGGCACTGTTGCCGGCGCGACCGGGGCAGCCATTATCGATGGCGAGGGATCGGCCTGGACTGTCGGCAGTGGCGGCCTTGCGATCGGCGATGCCGGCACCGGATCGTTGGCCGTAACGGGTGGCGGCATCGTCGGCAGTCAAGCCGTCGTACTCGGCAACAGTGCCGCCAGTACCGGCTTCGCCCGGATTTCCGGCGTTGGCAGCACGTTGCGCAGCGAGGGTGACATCATCGTCGGTCGCGGTGGCAATGCCATGATGTCGGTTGAAGCAGGGGGGGCTGTCGAGAGTAGAAACGGTGTCGTCGCTGCGCTCGGCGGTTCGTCGTCATCGGTCACTGTTACCGGCGGTGGCTCCAGCTGGACGATGACCGGTACCTTGATCGCCGGTTATCAGGACACGGCTTCTGCCGAGGTTACAGCCAGCGCCGGCGGAAATATCCGGGCAGGGGAGGTGGTCCTGGGAGATCTTTCGGGCTCATCGGGAACGATGACCATCATGGGTGCCAGCTCGAATGTAACGGCTTACGTCGATAGCGGGCTTGGGGCTTCCGGCCGCATGACGGTCGGACAATCCGGTTCCGGCGGTTTGACTGTGACGAATGGTGCGTCGCTCAATGCCTATCTGTTTTCCGTGGGTTCTTCGGCGGGGTCTGATGGGGCCGTCCTCGTCAACGGCATCGGCTCGCGCGTCTCCGTTGGCGACACCTTGGTCATCGGCGCTGCGGGGAACGGCAGCGTTGAAGTAACCGGCGGCGCAGCGCTCGCGGCGCCTACCATCCTCATTGCGTCGTCTGCTGGTTCGGCTGGCGTCCTGAATGTCGGCGCAGCTTCCGGACAAACGGCCCGTTCGGCCGGCACCATTGACGCTCAGGCGATCAGCTTTGGAGCCGGCGCTGGCCGGATCGTTTTCAATCACTCGCAGACGGCGTACCTCGTAAAAGCCGATATTTCGGGAGCGGGCAGCGTTGTTGCTGAAAATGGCGTGACGACGCTTGCTGGAAACAACAGCTATTCCGGCGGCACCACGATATCTGGCGGTACCTTGAAGGGAATCGCTGGAAGTTTTGGCTCCGGCGAGATCGCCAATGACGCGGCGCTGGTCGTGGATGGCGCCGGCAGGCTTTCGAATGCGATTCACGGCACGGGCAGTTTCGAAAAGACTGGCGCAGGCAACCTCGAACTCTCGGCCGTCAGCACTTATCTGGGTCCGACGACAGTCTCAGGCGGAAAGCTGAGCGTCAATGGCTCGTTGGCGAGCGCGGTTTCAGTGGTCGACGGCGCGGCGCTCGGCGGTACGGGTACCGTTGCCGGCCTTTCCATCGGTCCGGGCGGGACGCTGGCTCCGGGTAATCCGCTTGGAACGTTGACATCGACAGGCGACGCTACATTCGCTGCGGGCGGCAAATATGCGGTTGATATAGATACCGCCGGGAATTCCGACAGGCTTGCTGTGAACGGTACCGTAACAATCGCCAATGATGTAACCCTCGTCGTCACGCCGCTGACGAACCGATCTGCTTTCAGTCTGAATACGCGCTACCAGATACTCACTGCGACGGGTGGCATAACCGGCGCTTTTTCCCGCATCGATGAGAGCTTTGCCTATCTGACCGCTACCATCGCAAAGAGCGACGACACTGGCACCGCTTATCTGTCGTTCAGCCCGGCATCGTCGGCCCCCGGATTTCTTGCCGCGCAAGCGACCACGGCCAATGCGCGAGCCGCGGCCAACGCCGTTGAGGCCCTCGGAGAAAATGCAGCCCTGTATCGGTCCGCCATTTTCCTTCAGGGCGGTGAAACGCAACTGGCATTTTCGCAGCTTGCCGGAGAAATCCACCCGTCTGTTGCCATGACCTTGATCAATCGCAGCAGCCAAACCCGGGACGTCATTCTAGAACGGCTGCGCCGCGCTTTCGACAGCATCGATGCGCGGCCAATCATGCCCGTCGCTTTTGTGAAGGACGACGGGGGCCTCTTGTTCGAGGAAGAAGGATCGCCGAGCTTCTGGACTAGCGGTTTGGGATCGCGTGGACGTGTTGATGGCGATGGCAATGGCTCATCGGTTGATAGCAAGGGCGGCGGCATTCTGTTCGGACTTGATGGTGAGCTCGGGAAAAGTTGGCGCGCTGGTGTGGCGGGCGGTTACAGTCACGAGAGGATCGAGCAGAAGACATTTGCTGCTTCAGCAGAGGTCGACAGTTATTTTGTGGCTGCTTATGCGGGCACGATGATCGGGCCTGCGTCTCTGCGGTTTGGGGCGATCCATGCTTTTCAGGATATGGATACGCGCCGCTCGGTCTCTTTCTCGACACTGAGCGAAAACCTCTCCGCCAGCTATGGCGGCTCGACGTCGCAGGTCTTTGCCGAAGCAGCCTGGCGTTTCGATTTTGATCTGACCCATGTCGAGCCCTATGCCAACATCGCCTACGTAAACAGCCGCACCGGAGATTTTGGCGAAAAAGGCGGGATCGCCGCAGTATCCTCAGCATCGGCACGCTACGATCAGCTTTACACGACGCTCGGCGCGCGCATCACGAGGGATGTCGCGCTGGAAGGCATGCTTGGCCGCGCAATGTTCGATCTCGCCTGGCGTCACAATTATGGCGACACTGACATGAACAGCAGCCTTTTCTACGAAGGCGGCGAGGCGTTTTCGGTCGTGAGCACGAGAGGTTCGCGAGACGCAGCAACACTTAATCTGGGGCTAAGCTACGATCTCACGCCATCGGCTACGTTGACATTCCGTTATGGTGCAGTTTTCGGCGCTGGGCTGCTAGATCAGTCCGCTGCCGCCGAACTTGGGGTTCGCTTTTGATGCAGTGTAAAAAGACGCGTTGCGCAAGTGCCATGGCTGCCACTCTGCTGTTCGTCGCAAGTTCTCTCGACAGCGCAGCTGCGCAGGAGACGTCGCAAGGCGCGGTATCCTTCCACGAGGCCCACGGAAGCTGGCAGCTTGCCTGCGCTGGACCCGAAAATAACGATGAGCCAGATAGAGCGTCTGGCGCGACGCAGGAAATCAAGCGGACATGCGCGATAGCTCAGGTCCAATTGGAGGAAAAGACCCGCAAACTCGCCGTTTCCGTGGAGTTCCGGCTCGCCGGTGAAAAAGCACCGGGGAAACTTGCGGGCACGATGGTTCTGCCCTTCGGTCTAGCCGTGACCAAGCTCTTTTCCGTCAAATCGGGAAATATGCGCTTGCAGGAGGTGCAGGTCAGCACTTGCTTACCGGTTGGCTGCGTTGTTTCCTTCTCGCCCTTTGTCGAGCTGGTCTCGGCGCTGAAGGCGGAACAGACACTGACGATAGAGGCACCCGATCTGCAGGGTCGCATTGTCTCGTTCCAGCTGCAGGGCAAAGGGTTTCCGGAGGCGTTGAAACGCCTTGAGGAAGTGCGTTAGGCCGCTACGGAATCCGGCTCAGGTTTCGCGCCCTGTTCCTGCTTTTGCGCATGGAGTTCGACATTTTTCTTGCGGGAAAATAGCCCTGACAGAAACCGGCCGAAGCGGTCCATTTCCACGAAGATGACAGGCGTGATGAACAATGTCAGCAATTGCGAGACGATGAGACCGCCGACCACCGCGATGCCGAGCGGTTGGCGCAGTTCTGAACTGGCGCCCGAGCCGAGCGCGATGGGAAGAGCGCCAAGCAATGCGCAGAATGTCGTCATCATGATCGGGCGGAACCGGCGCACGCAGGCTTCGTGAATGGCGGTTGTGGGTGGTTCCGCTTTTTCGCGCATCAGTTCCACCGCCACGTCGATCATCATGATCGCGTTTTTCTTGACGATGCCGATAAGCATCAATAGCCCGATCAGGGCGATGATGGAGAAATCCATGCCCATAACCTTCAGCGCCACAAGGGCGCCGAAGGCCGCTGCCGGCAGGCCGGAAAGAATGGTCAGCGGGTGGATGAAGCTCTCATAGAGAACGCCGAGAACGACATAGATGGTGAGCACCGCCGCCAGAATGAGGATTCCGGTGTTCCCCTGGCTCTGCTGGAAGATTGCCGCCGTGCCGCCATAGCTGGTGAAGACATCCTGCGGCAGGCCTATCGTGGTCTTGAGCTGGTCGATCCGACTTGTGGCGTCGGAGAGTGCCACACCATCCGGAAGGTTGAAGGAGATGGTGGTGGAGACGAGCTGGCCCGTCTGATTGATGGTAACAGGCGCTTGCGTCCGGGTGAGAGCAGCGAAGTTGGAAAGCGGCACCAGTACGCCCGTTTTGGCCGAAAGAATATTGATGTCGCTCAGGAAATCGTCATTCCACGGCTTCGAGCTGTCGAACTCGACAATGACATCGTAGCTGTCGCCGGTCGACTGGATCTGTGCGGCGGTGTAACCGCCGAAGGACATTTCCAGTGTCTTGCGCAGCTGATCATTGGTAATCCCGAAGGCAGCGGCTTTTTCCGAATCGACCGAAATCGTGGCGGCGATGGCGCCGTTTTGGGCATCCGAGGTGACTGACGTGAAGGTATGGTCGCGGCGCATCGCCTCCATCAGCTTGTTCGACCATTCATTGGTGATATCAGCGTTCAAGCCCTGCACCACGAGCTGATATTGGCTGGCGGAGCTGCGCCCGCCGAAACGCAGGCTCTGCTGCGGGTTGATATAGGTGCGGATGCCCGCGACTTTCGAGCTGGCCTGGCCCAGTTCCGTCAGAACCTGGCTCAGAGGTGCACGCTCCTCCTTGGGCTTGAGTTCGACAAACATCGAGCCGTTGTTCAGCGGATTGCGCGAATTGCCGCCAACGATGGATGTAACGTGTACCACGGCCGGATTCTTGCGGATCTGATCGGCAACCTGCGCCTGGAGATCGCGCATCGCCGTGTAGGAAATATCCTCTCGCGCCTGCGTGGAAACCGAAAGACGGCCGATGTCTTCCTGGGGGAAGAAGCTGGAGGGCAGCACTTCGAATAGATAAAGAGATGCCGCGACCGAGGCGAGAAATGACGCCAAAACAATCCGGCGATGGGAAAGGCACCAGCTCACGGCGTTTCCATAGGCGCGAAGCGTCCGCTCGAAGCCGGCATCGAACCAGCGGATGATCGCCGGTCGCCGGGAGGAGTGGCCGGAAAGGCGCGAGGCGAGCATTGGCGTGACCGTCAGCGATACCAGAGCCGAGGCCATGATGGCGAGCGTGACGACCATGCCGAATTCATTAAAGAGCCTGCCGATCACCCCGCCCATCAACAGAATGGGGATGAAGACGGCGACAAGCGAAATCGACATGGAGAGGATGGTGCTGCTGACTTCCGCTGCACCCTGCAGCGCGGCTTCCCGCATCGGCAGCCCCTCTTCGTGCAGGCGCAATATGTTTTCCAGCATGACGATGGCATCGTCCACCACAAGACCTACTGACAGGGTGAGCCCAAGCAGGGAGATATTGTCGATGCTGTAACCCAGCACATACATCGCGCCGAACGCCGTGATCAGCGACAACGGCACGGCAAGACCCGGAATGACGGTTGCCGTCAGATGCCCGGTGAAGAGGTAGATCACTGCCACCACCAGCCCGATGGTCAGGAACAGGGTAAACTGAACGTCGGAAATCGCGTCCTTGATCGCGGTCGAGGCGTCGTTCATCACGTTGATGTTGACGGAAGGCGGCAATTGCTGGTGAAGCGCCGGCAGCTTGGCTTTGATGGCGTCCACGACATCGACGGTGTTGGCATCCGGTTGCCGCTGAACGGCGAGAACGATGGCCTGTTCGCCGTCGAACCAGCTGCCCGCATTGGTGTTGTCAATGCTGTCGGTGACGTTGGCGATATCACCGAGGTGAATGGGTGCGCCGTTGTTCGTCGATACGACCAGCGAACGGAAGGCGGCTGCGTTCGTGCGCTGGGTATCGGCTTCGATCGTCAAGCGCTGATTATCGTTCTGCAGTGCGCCGACGGCAACCTGATTGTTCGCCTGGGCAATGGCGGTGGTGACCGTATCGACGCCGAGGCCTCTTGCCTGAAGCTGCGCCGGATCCAGCCCAATGCGCACGGCATAGGTCTGCGCACCGTAGATACTTACCTGCGCCACGCCGGAAATGGTGGAAAGGAGCGGGGAGATAATGTTCTCGGCGATTTCATCGACCTTACTGGTGGGCATTTCCTTGCTGTTGACCGCAAGCAAGAGTACAGGGGCGTCGGCCGGGTTCGTTTTGCGATAGCTGGGGGTCGTCGTCATATTGCTCGGCAACTGCCGTTGCGCGCGGGAAATTGCGGCCTGCACGTCGGCAGCGGCCGCGTCGATATCGCGGTTGAGATCGAACTGAAGCACGATCGAGCTGTTGCCAAGCGTATTGGTGGCGCTGATCTCGCTAACGCCGGGAATTGTCTCGAACTGCTTGACCAGTGGCGTGGTGACCGAGGTGGCCATGGTTTGCGGGGAGGCGCCGGAGAGTGATGACGACACGTTGATCGTCGGAAAATCCACCTTCGGCAAGGCCGCGACCGGGAGCAAACGGAAACCGGCAAGGCCTGCCAGAACGAGGCCGATGGCGAGAAGCGTGGTGGCGACGGGCCTGTTGATGCAAAAATTCGGGATCATTGGCGGTCAGCCTTTTCCTGCGGAATATTGGCGGCCAGATTGCCTGCCGCCCCGCCCTTGTCGGAAAATTGCTCGATCACGAGCTGGCCGTCGGCGAGTTCCGACTGGCCCTCGACGATGATATGCTCTCCGCCATTAAGGCCGCGCGCAATGGCGGTGAGGTCGCCGTTCGAACGCGCGACCTCAACTGGCGTCATATGAGCATGATGATCGCCGTCGACCGTGTAGACAAAATTGCCTCTCGGTCCGGGCCGCACAGCGACCGTCGGTACGACGACCATTTCGTCTTCGGAAACAAAATGCGCGGTGACGTTGACGGACTGACCGGGCCACAAAAGGCCGCGGTCGTTCTTGAACTCCGCCTTTGCCAGCACTGTGCCGGAGGTCTGGTCCACAGTGTTGTCGTAAAAACGCAGTACGCCGCGCATCGCCTCGCCGCCGGTCGCCGCAGGGTCGACATCAACTGCCGTGTCTTTCGCTACGCCTTCGCGCAATTGCGGCAGATAGCGTTGAGAGAGCCGAAAACTGACCGAGATGGGGTCGTATTTCGTGATCGTCACGATATTCACGCCGGCACTAAGGTAAGCCCCCGGGCTGACGCTGATATCACCCAGTCTCCCATCGAAGGGAGCACGGATTTCCATATGTTCCAACGCCACCTGATCGGACGCAAGCGTTGCGCGGTCGGCATCGATCTTGGCGCTGGCGCTGTCCCGCGCCGCTCTGGCCTGATCCAGCACCTGCTGTGACTCGGCGCTTTGCTTGACGAGGTTGGCGGCACGCTGAAAAGCGGCTTCAGTCTGTTCAAGTGTCGCCTGGTCGGCGGCGATATTCGCCTTGTCCTTGTCGACCGCCGCACGGGCGATTCGATCGTCCATCTTGAGGATCAGATCCCCCGCCTTGATGTGCTGGCCGTCCTTTGCCTCGATTTCGGTGACGAGGCCGGCCTGGAGCGGTGCGATATTGGTGATGTCGGCTGCTACCGCCCACCCTGTTGCCGCCGCGTCCATTGGCAGCGTCGCCTTACTGACCGAAATGGTGCTGACGGTCGGTGGTCCGCCATTGCGCCGCCCGCCCCCCTGCCGTTGCCCCTGTTGTGCGCCTGGCTGGCCATTGCGGGAGGATTGCGGTTTTGCACTTGCAGTCGTTTCTGCGGTTGCGGTCTCCGCCTGCGGTGGAGTGCTGGCAAATTGTTTCAGATAGGGAATTTGATCAAGCGGCAGGCGGTCCTTGAAATACCACGCGCCGGCGGCTGCGATGGCAAGAACGCTGAGGGCGGTCCAGAAACGTTTCATCTGACGGTTCCGCGTAATGAAGGCGATACATGTTTCCCGACATGTGCGGCAAGCCTTGGGAGCAGCTTTCCTCCACAAGACACCCAATACGCTGCGAAATCACCTTAAACTTTTGTAATGGCAGTAACCGTGTGCGAGGGCCGTTTGCCCTGCCGTACAGGGGCTGAAGCGGATCGCGCTCGCATGCAACCCCGCCATTGCGCGTGTTCTTCGCGCCGGTTTGCACAGGAAAAGGCCGCCTCGTTTCCGGGGCGGCCTTTTGCGCGATGCGATACGCCGGAGGTCAGAAAGCCCGGATGGCGTTGCGGGTCGCCAGCACATCTTCAGCAACATTGCCTGTGGTGGCGGGCACGGAGCCGACGAGATCCAGGAACTTGTAGAGTTCGGTAGCCTGCGAGTTCGTGACATAGATAATGTCGCGATCCTGCATCGGGAATTTCGTGCTGGCAAAGAAGGTCGAGGGATCGCGCAGATTGGCACGGAAAATGACCGGAACGTCCTGGCCAGCGAATTTCGACGTGTTGATGCCGAGCTTCACGAGGAGATCGCGCTTGACGATGCGGTAGACATAGACTTGGGCGGGATCTGCACGGGAGTCGAGCAATCCGCCCGCCTTGCCAAGGGCGTCCGAGAGCTTGAGATCGGCGTCCTCGAACTCGAAACGGCCGTTGAGGCCGGAAGCGCCGAAGGCTAGATAAGTACGGCGCTCCCGCTCCACCATGATGGTGTCGCCCGGCACCACATAGATGTTTTCCGAAGGCGTGCTGACAAGGTGATTATAGTTGACGCGGGCCGTCTTCCCGCGCCGAATGAGCGTGACATAGGACTCTATGTTGGGAGCACTCAGGCCTTTCGCGTAAGAGATGACGTCAAGAACGCGATCACCCGCTTCCGACAGCTGCACCTTTGTCGGCTCTTTGACGTCGCCCAGAACCGAGGCCTGTGCGGAGCGGCTGGAAATCTTGGTGATCAGAACCTGCGGCTCGATGGCGCGATTTGCCAGGCGCTCCTCGATTTCACTCTGCACATCCTCGACATTGCGGCCGGTTGCGCGGATCTTGCCTGCATAGGGAACGCTGATATTGCCTTCCCGGTCGACCGTCTGGTTGGGCAGGCTGATGAAGTTACCCGGGCGGCTGCCTGCATCGTTTGGAATGAACAGGCCGCCGGCCTGGCTTTCGAAAATGGCAACCTGGACTACGTCGCCGACACCCATCGGCAATGCCGGGACGCCGCCCTTGCCACCACCGAAGCTGCCGAGCAAGGTGGTCGTGGTGGTATCACCGACATAGTTAAGGACGGAGCTGTTGATGTCGATAAGCGCATAATCCACGCCTGCGGTTTTTTTCTTGTCCTTTGATCCGAATTTTACGGAGGCGTTGGATTCGATTGTGGCTGCGTCGGGGCCAGATGCCGCTGTGACAGTGCAGCCTGCCAGAGCCGCAGAGGCGAGCAGAATCGAAACATTCAATAAACGCATTTGGTCCTCAAAATGAATATCGTGCGAAAAGCATAAACGGACACGTATAGGTTTTTAAAAAATGATCACTTCGTAAATAACCCGGTAAAGAAAGTCTCAGCCGGTTTGCATTTGTTCAGAAAGGATAGGATTGAAAAACGTGTTGAACTGCGAAAGTAATATGCAATTTTGGAGCGTAATTCAATTTTATTAAGGTATCTCGGGCTAAATCTTGTGTATTGCTTATGTTATGCAAGACGCACTGTTTTATTTTCGCTGCAATTCAACATTCGTCCGCCCACTATCATCTCTGTGATTGCTGCATTGTGCTAGTGCAGTTTTGTCACGCTTATGCAGTTTTTTCCTTTGTCGACACCATGTAATCAGTTTTGATAGTCGAGTTTCACTTTGCAGGCGATCACGCCCGTTCAGCGAGCGCGAAATTGACGGTGTCGGCAAATTCCCTCAGGAAGCGTTCGCGGGAGAAACGGGCGGCATTGTCGATGCAGACGGTCTTGTCGAAGCGGTCGGAATTGTCGACGAACTCCTGCACCGCGCGGCAGATCGCTTCAGGCGTCTGTTCGCGGAAATAAAGGCCCGTGGGCTGGTTGGAGCCGCCGAGCGGTATGACGGTTTCCAGCACGCCGCCCTTGCCATAAGCGATCACTGGTGTGCCCAGAGCCTGGGATTCGACGGGCACGATGCCGAAGTCGTCTTCCGCCGCAAAGATGAATGCCTTGGCTTCCGCCATGTATCTGTGAAGCTCCTCATTGCCGACAAACCCCAGGATTTCGATATTGGGAGTCGCGATATCGCGAATGCGCTTCATGTCCGGGCCGTCTCCGATGACAACGAGGCGCCGGTCGGGCATTTTGGCGAAGGCTTCGACGATCAGATGCACTTTTTTGTAGGGCACCAGCCGTGATGCCGTGACGAAATAATCGCCCTTGCGATCAGAGGGAGAGAGGTGGGAGGTATCCACTGGGGGATAGATCACCGTGGAATCCCGCCCATAACACTTGCGCACCCGGTTGCGGATGAATTTGGAGTTGACGGTCATCAGGTCGACACCGTTGGCGGTGCGGATGTCCCACATGCGGATATAATGTAGGATGGCGCGGGCGATCCACGAGGCGAAGCCGTGCGTCAGCCGCGTTTCCTTGAGGTACTGATGCTGAAGATCCCACGCATAACGGATGGGGCTGTGGATATAGGAAACGTGAAACTGGCCCGGCCCGGTGATGACGCCTTTGGCTACTGCATAGCTTGAGGAAATGACGAGATCATAACCGCTCAGATCGAATTGCTCGATGGCGAGCGGCATCAACGGCAGGTAAGAGCGATATTTCTTCCGGGCGAAGGGCAGGTTCTGGATGAAGGAGGTATTGACCGGGCGGCCGCCGAGAAAGCCGCGATCACGCTCGCTCATGAAATCGACGAGGCAGAAAAGATCTGCCTGAGGATAGATTTCGAGAAGGTTGTGAAGGACCTTTTCAGCCCCACCCCTATCGGTGAGCCAGTCATGGACGATCGCCGTCTTCATAGTTTCCTCAATAATATCAACGTAATAAAAATTTGTAATCCGACCTGGAAATAAGCCGGCAGTATCGAATATCAATCTTGTCTTCACCCGCAAAAGCGCGGCTGCGAAGACGAAACAATGCGAAAATAATATGGACGCAGGGTTATGTCTGTCGGAATCCTGTCCTGCTCCGTCTCTTGAATAGCATCTTGTTCGCAGATGCGAAATATCCCGCTTCCAAATTTCCTGACATCTGCGCCGACCCGGCGTCTGGCTGTGGCTGCCGTAAGCGCGCCGGGCGGGCGGTGCGTACCAAAATGCTTCCCCGTCGGTCTGGTAATCATTCCTCCTCGCTTCAAGGTTATTGACAAGGCGTCGCAGCAAGATATTCTGTTATAAAGATGCATATAACATAATAATGGAACACAGAAGAGCTGGGAGCTTGACCATGAGACGTAAAATTGCATTTCTCGCCACCGCCGCGTTGTTGCTTGCACCGGGTGTGATGATGGCCCAGGAAAAGGGCGGCGTGATCAATGTCGCCACCATCGGCGAGCCGCCGACATTGGACCCCATGGCGTCTACCGCCGATCTCGTCGGCATCGTCACACAGCATATTTTCGAAACGCTCTATACTTTCGACAAGGGCTGGAAGGTGACGCCGCTGCTGGCGGAAAGCCTGCCCGAGATCAGCGCAGATGGCAAAACCTACACGATCAAGCTCAGGCAGGGCATCAAGTTCCACGACGGCAGCGACATGACGTCTGAAGATGTCGTCGCCTCGCTCGGACGCTGGATGAAGATCGCCTCGCGCGGCAAGCAGGCCGCCGGCTTTATCGAGAATATCTCCGCACCCGACGCCGGTACGGTGGCGATCACCCTCAAGCAGCCCTATGCCCCGCTCACCTCGCTGCTCGCGTTCAACAATTCCGCGGCGATCATCCTGCCGGCCGAAAAGCAGGCGGAGCCGATGGCCGAATTCATCGGCACCGGTCCCTATATGCTGAAGGAACGCAAGGCCGACCAGTATATCCAGCTCGTGCGCTTCGATGGCTACAAGTCCCGCGGCGGCGAAAGCGACGGTTACGGCGGTGCGCGCCATCAATATCTCGATGAAATCCGCTTCGTTCCGGTGCCTGATCCGAACACCCGCGTCGAAGCCGCCGTTTCGGGCCAATACGACTATGTCGATTCCATTCCTGTGGAATCCTTCGAGAAGGTGAAGTCGTCCTCCGCCTCGCAGCCGTTGATGCTGAAGCCCTTCGGCTATCCGGTCTTCGTCTTCAACACCAAGGAGGGACTGTCCTCAAAGCTTGAGGTTCGCAAGGCGGTGACGGAAGCGCTAAACATGGAAGACATGCTCGCGGCGGCTTTCGGCAGCACGGATTTCTACGCGCTCGACGGCGCTTATTATCCCGACAACTTCTCTTGGCATTCAGAAGTAGGTGTCGAGGGCAACTATAATGTCGGCAATCCGGAAGCCGCCGCCGAAAAGCTGAAGGCGGCCGGTTACAATGGTGAGCCGCTGCGCATCCTTACCAGCCGCCAGTATGAGTTCCATTACAAGATGGCGCAGGTTGCTGCAGAATATCTGAAACTGGCCGGTTTCAAGGTGGATATGCAGGTGGTGGACTGGGCGACGCTGACACAGCGCCGCGCTGACCCGAAGCTCTGGGATATTTATATCAGCCACAGCCCGTTCCTGCCGGAACCGGCGCTGATGGGCGCGCTTTCCACGAGCTCGCCGGGCTGGTGGGATACGCCGGCACGCAAGGCTGCAGTTGATGCCTTCACTGCCGAAGTCGATCCGGATAAACGCATCGCTCTCTGGGCCGATGTGCAGAAGACGATCTATGCCGAGCTGCCGCTTCTCAAGATCGGTGACTTCAATGCCGTGGCGGCGAAGTCCAACAAGCTGGAAGGCGTCGATCCCGCTCCGTGGCCGTATTTCTGGAATGCCTCGGTCACAAAATAAAGCCAGGACGGCAATCGGGTGCCGGCTGCCGGCACCCTTCAGCAGCTTCGCTTCAACTATCGCGCATAAGTGGTCCGCCACTTTTGCGATCGGGAGCCCTTATTCGTGATACGGTATATCTTCCAGAGACTTGCGGGAATGATCGTGGTGATGTTCCTCGTCGTTACCATCGTTTTCGTCATCCTGCGCGTCACGCCCGGAGACCCGGCCGCCGTGATGCTGGGGCCGGATGCCTCGGCACAGGACATTGCGGAACTGCGCACCCGCCTCGGCCTCGATCAGTCGCTTGGGGTGCAATATGTCTACTATATCGGCCAATTGCTGAAGGGCGATCTCGGCCAGTCGATCTTTCTCAATATGCCTGTCGGATCAGCCCTGCTGGATCGGGCCGAACCGACCTTTTTCCTGACAATCTTTTCACTGCTGATCGCCAGCGTCATCGCTCTCCCGATCGGCATCTATGCCGCTTACCGGCGCGGCTCGTTCGTGGACCAGGCCGCAACGACGGTCGCGATGCTGGCGGCGAGCATTCCGAGCTTCTGGCTCGGCCTCATCCTCATGCAGGTCTTCGCCGTCAGGCTCGATATGTTCCCGGTATCGGGTTATGGCGGGCCGGGGTCGAGTTTCGTCGAGCGCATGTATCATCTGACGTTGCCGGCTATCGCGCTTGGCCTCGTGTCCTCCGCCCTCATTCTGCGCTTCACCCGCGCCTCTATGCTGGATGTCCTCGGTGACGACTATGTCCGCACTGCACGCGCCAAGGGCGTCAAGGAGCGTCGGGTGGTGATGAAACATGCGCTGAAGAATGCGCTTATACCCATTCTCACCGTGCTTGGCCTCACCGCCGCCGTGCTGATTTCGGGTGCGGTGGTAACGGAGACCGTCTTTGGTTTGCCGGGGGTCGGAAATCTCGTCGTCTCGGCGGTGCTCCGGCGTGATTATCCGGTCATTCAGGGCGCGCTTCTCGTTATCGCCGGGCTCTACGTGCTCATCAATTTTGCAATCGACATGCTCTACCTGCTGGTCGATCCAAGGGTTCGCTACTGATGGCCGATATCGTTTCCACCGTTCCCCCGGCACGCAACCCGACCGTCCTGTTCATTCGGCGTCTCCTGAAGCGCAAGACAGTCGCCGCCGGCCTGCTCGTGCTCCTTGTCTTCGTGCTGCTTGCGGTTTTCGCGCCGATGATAGCGCCGTACTCGCCCTCAAAACTGTCGATCGTGAACCGCCTGAAGCCGCCGAGCGAACTCTATTGGTTCGGCACCGATGAGTTTGGTCGCGACGTCTTTTCCCGTACCATATACGCCGGAAGACTGTCGCTTCTGGTCGGGGCCGCCGTGGTGGCGCTTTCGGCGCTGATCGGCATCACGCTCGGCCTGCTTGCCGGTTTCTTCCAGAAACTGGATACGCCGATCGCGCGGCTGATCGATGCGATGATGGCGTTTCCTGATATTCTGCTGGCGATTGCGCTGGTGGCGGCTCTCGGCCCGTCGCTGACGACTGTCATCATCGCGCTCGCCGTCGTTTATTCGCCGCGCCTTGCCCGCATCGTGCGCGCCTCGACGCTGGTAATTCGTGAGTTGCCCTATGTGGAGGCGGCAAAGGCGCTCGGCATTTCCACTTTCCACATCATGACGCGGCATGTCCTGCGCAATCTGGTCTCGCCGATCCTCGTGCAATGCACCTTTCTTTTTGCCAGCGCCATGCTGGCGGAGGCCGGCCTGTCGTTTCTGGGACTTGGTGTCAGCCCCGAAATTCCAACGTGGGGGACCATGATTTCCGCCGGCCGCCAATATATCGGACAGGCCGACTGGATGACCTATTTTCCCGGCTTTGCCATCATTCTTTCCGTGCTGTCGCTGCAAATGGTTGGCGATGGACTGCGGGACATGCTCGACCCAAGACTGCGAAGGGATTTGTAATATGACATCAGGTGAACAGGCAAAAACGCCTCTTCAAGCTCCCATTCTTCTCACCAATGTCAAACCTGTCGGTTTCGGAAAAGGTGCGTCTGAGGCTTCAACCGATATTCTGATCGGCGGCGACGGCAAGATTGCCGCGGTAGGCTCTGCCCTGCAGGTGCCTGCGGATGCGCAGCGTATCGACGCCAAGGGTGCCTTCATTTCGCCCGGCTGGGTCGATCTGCACGTGCATATCTGGCACGGCGGCACCGACATCTCCATCCGCCCCTCCGAATGCGGGGCCGAGCGCGGCGTAACCACACTGGTGGATGCCGGTTCGGCGGGCGAGGCGAATTTCCACGGTTTCAGGGAATATATCATCGAACCCTCAAGGGAGCGCATCAAGGCCTTCCTCAACCTCGGCTCCATCGGCCTCGTTGCCTGCAACCGGGTGCCTGAACTGCGCGACATCAAGGATATCGATCTCGACCGTATCCTCGAATGTTACGCGGAAAACAGCGAGCATATAGTCGGCCTGAAGGTGCGGGCGAGCCATGTCATCACCGGCTCCTGGGGTGTGACGCCGGTCAAGCTCGGCAAGAAGATCGCCAAGATCCTGAAAGTGCCGATGATGGTGCATGTGGGCGAACCGCCCGCACTTTATGACGAGGTGCTGGAAATTCTTGGCCCCGGCGATGTCGTGACCCATTGCTTCAACGGCAAGTCGGGCTCCAGCATCATGGAAGACGAGGACCTGTTCAACCTTGCCGAACGCTGCGCCGGTGAAGGCATCCGACTGGATATCGGCCATGGCGGCGCATCCTTTTCCTTCAAGGTTGCGGAAGCCGCGATTGAACGCGGGTTGCTTCCGTTCTCCATCTCTACGGATTTGCATGGCCATTCGATGAATTTCCCGGTCTGGGATCTGGCAACCACCATGTCGAAGCTGCTCTCCGTCAACATGCCCTTCGAAAACGTGGTTGAAGCCGTGACCCGTAACCCCGCCTCCATCATCCGCCTCGATATGGAAAACCGTCTCGAGGTCGGTCAGCGCGCAGATTTCACTGTTTTTGATCTTGTCGATGCCGATCTGGAAGCGACCGATTCCAACGGCGACGTGTCGCGCCTGAAGCGCCTGTTCGAGCCGCGTTACGCGGTTATCGGCGCGGAAGCCATCGCGGCCAGCCGTTACATTCCAAGGGCGCGCAAGCTGGTGCGCCACAGCCATGGTTATTCCTGGCGCTGACCCCGACTGATAGGGCGGAGGTCCTTCCTCCGCCGTTCGCAGCCATTACGGGAAACCGCTCCCGGCATTATGAGGAATTCGCGTGAAACAGTCTTCGCTCGACGCAGAAGGGCACGTCTCGCCCTATGACCGGCTCGCCGCGCTCGGCATCTCCCTGCCGCCGCCGCCGCCGCCGATTGCCAATTTCGTCACGCATGTGGTGGAAGGCAACATGCTTTATCTTTCGGGCCAGGGGCCGCGGGAAGAAAATGGCCACCTCTATGCCGGCAAGGTGGGCGCGGAAATCGGGCTGGAAGAGGCCTATAACCATGCGCGTCTCACCGGCATCAACCTGCTTGCCGTCATGCACGAGGCGCTGGGCGACCTGTCGCGGGTGAAGAAGGTGGTGAAGCTGCTGGGCATGGTCAATGCCGTCAGCGATTTCCGCGATCACCCGAGCGTCATCAACGGCTGTTCCGATCTCTTCATCGATGTGTTCGGCGATGCGGGACAACATGCCCGCTCCGCCGTGGGCTTCGGCTCACTGCCGGGCAATATAACCGTCGAAATCGAAGCCATCGTCGCGCTCAAGGGGTGAGGCCGTTCAATGGTTGCGCCAGCCCATCAGCTTTTCGATCCGTTCCGCCGAGACCCTGACCTGCTCGGTGTAGTGGTTCTCGTCCGCCAGCACCTTCTGCTCGGGCAGCACGATGGAAATCGTCGCAACGCATTCGCCCCTGTTGTCGCAAATCGGCGAAGCGATGCATGCCACGGCGTAATCGGACTCGGCGACCTGGATAGACAGCCTGTCACGGAACGCCGCCGCCGCAGACTGGGACAGCGTTTCCGGGTTGATTTCGGCGCGTCCGGTCGGCGAGGAACGGGCGCAGCGACGGAAAAGTTCGAGACGTTCGGCTTCCGGCAGATGCCCGACGAGCAGACGTCCGGACGCCGTCCAGTTCAAGGGAACGCGGGTGCCGACACGGGACGCGACCTGAAAATGGCTCGGTCCGTCCGCCATGGCCAATACCAACATATGGTCGCCATCGCGGCCGCAAAGCTGCACCGTCTCGCCCGCATGGCGGCAGAGATCGTGCATTTCGTGGGTGGCGACACCCATGAAATCGAGCGAGCGGGCATAGGCAAGACCGTAGTGGTAAAGCCGCGCGCCGAGCCAGATGTTGCCGTCGGCATTGCGCGCCAGCATGTTCTTTTCGATGAGATCGTCGATGATCACATAGACGGTGGACAGCGGGGCCTTGATCGCCTTGGCAATGGCGTAAGCGCCGGCGGGGGATCCGGTTTCGTAGAGGTAATCAATAACCTGAAGGGCGCGGTCGATGCCGCTGACGCGAGAGCGCTTGGCCGCCTTCGCGTCCGGGTTTTCCGCCGTATCGGGAAGGGCGGATAAAGGCGTTTCGTCCAGCTTATGGGCGTCCAATTTTGGCTCCTCATCGATTTTGAGAAGCTATTACATTATTATGGCATATATGTCGATGCCCATCGCATCGCAAAGACAGGAGAAAGACATGACCGAGGATATTAGAAGCAGGATCGGCCTTCGCCCGGTCATCAACGTCTCGGGCACCATGACCTCGCTCGGCGCTTCCATCGTCGTTCCGGAAGCGGTTGAAGCTATGGCGGCCATCCTGCCGCAATTTGTCGAGATCAACGATCTGCAGCGCAAGGCAAGCGCGATCATTGCAAGGCTGACGGGCGGCGAGGCCGGTTTCGTGACGGCGTCCTGCTCCTCCGGCATCAGCCTTGCGGTGGCGGGCGCCATTACCGGCAATAATCTGCTGGCCATCGAAAAGCTGCCCGATGTTGCGCCTCAGAAGAACGAAGTGCTGGTGCAGATGGGGCATGTGGTGAGTTATGGCGCGCCGGTGGATCAGGCCATCCGGCTCGGCGGCGGCAAGGTGGTGCTGATCGGGCAGGCAACATCGACCCACCGTTTCCATATGGAAAACGCCATCACCGAAAAGACGGCTGCCGCTGTCTATGTCGTCTCGCATCATGTGGTGGATTACGGTCTGCTGCGTCTTTCCGAATTCGTCGAGATCGCCCACGCCAAGGGTGTCCCTGTCATTGTCGATGCCGCTTCCGAATACGACCTGAAGCTGTTTTTGGCCACGGGTGCGGATGTCGTGCTCTATTCCGGCCACAAGTTCCTCGGCGGACCCACCTCGGGCATCGTCGCGGGTAAGAAGGAACTGGTGCGTCATGCTTTCCTTCAGAATATGGGCATCGGCCGCGGCATGAAAGTCGGCAAGGAAAGTATCTATGGTGTCATGGCGGCGCTTGAGGCCTGGGAAAAGCGCGACCATGCCGGCATCCGCGAACGGGAAACCGGTTATCTCAACCTGTGGAAAAGGACGCTGGATGGACGGCCGGGCGTGACGGCGTTGATCGAGCCCGACCCGACCAACAACCCGCTCGACCGGCTGCGCGTTATCATCAATGCCGAAGATGCGCATATCACGGCATGGGACCTGACGACGGCGCTGGCCAAGGGTAACCCGCCGATCATCACCCGCGATCACGAGGTGGAACATCGCTATTTCTATCTCGACCCTTGCAATCTGCATCCCGGCCAGGAGACTATCGTTGCGTCCCGTCTGGCGGAGGAACTGGACAAGGCACGCGCCTCCAACGAGGTAATTGCGACACCGTTCGAAGACCGCAGCCGCCACCGTTTCGACGGCATGCTGCACTGGCCGGACTAATAACGACTGCATATCGAACGAGCGGGTGCCGCGAGTTTCTTCTCCCCGCCGGGGAGAAGGTCGCGGCAGCGGGATGAGGGGCAGGGGTGCGATCTATCGTGAACGTCGCCCCCTCATCCGACCCTTCGGGCCACCTTCTCTCCGACGGGGAGAAGAAACAGGCCGTGACGCCGTGCCTGAATTCAAACGAGAAGAAAAGAAGGGAACGATCATGACCATGCCGCAGGCAGTACCGCTTGGTGCAAAAGATGCCGTGCTTTCCGTCCGCAACCTCACCACGTCCTTTCACGTGGATGGCGGTTGGAAACCGGTGGTGCGTGATATTTCCTTTGATGTCGGGCCAGGCGAGACGGTGGCGATCGTCGGTGAAAGCGGTTCGGGCAAAAGCGTGACATCGCTCTCCATCATGCGGCTCCTGGATCGGGAAAGCAGCAGGGTCGAGGGCAAAATTCTGCTCGGCGGTCGCAACCTACTGTCACTTTCCGAAGACGCCATGCGGCAGGTCCGGGGCAATGAAGTCGCCATGATATTTCAGGAGCCGATGACCAGTCTCAATCCGCTCTTCACCATCGGCGACCAGATTTCAGAAGCACTGTTGTGTCATCAGCCCATGTCGAAAGCGGAAGCGCGGGCGGAGACGATCCGCCTGCTCGAAAAAGTCCGCATACCCTCCGCCGCCTCGCGTTTCGATGAATATCCACATCGGTTTTCCGGCGGCATGCGCCAGCGCGTGATGATCGCGATGGCGCTTGCCTCCAAACCGAAGCTGCTGATCGCGGATGAGCCGACGACGGCGCTTGACGTCACCATTCAGGGCCAGATTCTCGATCTCATCAAGACACTTCAGGAAGAGGAAGGTACCTCCGTCCTGTTCATCACCCATGACATGGGCGTGGTGGCTGAGATCGCCGATCGCACGGTCGTCATGTATCGCGGCGAGCAGGTGGAAGTCGGCGCGACCGCGGATATTTTCCATCGCGGTAAACATCCCTACACGCGTGCACTGTTGTCCGCGGTTCCGGTTCTCGGTTCCATGACGGGCGAGGAAAGGCCGCTGCGGTTTCCCATTGTCAACACCACCACGGGAGAAACGCAGGAACCGGCGCGTCCGGCCGATACCGTCAATGCCGCAGCCCAGCCGGTGCTCAAAGTTGAGGGGCTGACCAAGCGCTTCGATATCCACTCCGGTCTCTTGGGACGGCTCAGCGGCCGCGTGCATGCGGTGGAAAACGTGTCCTTCGATCTGAGGGCCGGGGAGACGTTGTCACTGGTGGGCGAAAGCGGCTGCGGCAAGTCGACCACCGGTCGCGCCATCATGCGGCTCATTGAGCCGGATGCAGGCTCCGTGGTGGTGAACGGCGAGGATATTCTCGCCCTCGACAAGTCAGGCATGCGAGAGATGCGCAAGACGGTGCAGATGATCTTTCAGGATCCCTTTGCCTCACTCAATCCGCGCATGACGGTGGGCGCGGCGATCGCCGAACCTTTTCTGGAACACCGTATGGGCAGCGCCCGCGAGGCGAAGGATGTGGTGGCCGACATGCTGGAAAAGGTCGGGCTCTCGCCCGATATGGCAGCGCGTTACCCGCACGAGTTTTCCGGCGGTCAGCGACAGCGCATCTGCATCGCCCGCGCGCTGGCACTCCAGCCCAAGGTGATCGTCGCTGATGAGAGCGTTTCGGCGCTGGATGTCTCGATCAAGGCACAGGTCATCAACCTGATGCTGGACTTGCAGCAGAGCCTCGATCTCGCCTTTCTTTTCATCAGCCATGACATGGCGGTGGTGGAGCGCGTCAGCCACCGGGTGGCGGTGATGTATCTCGGCGAGATCGTCGAAATCGGCCCGCGTGCGGCTGTCTTCGACAATCCGCAACATGACTATACCCGCAAGCTGATGGCGGCCGTGCCGGTGCCGGACCCGGACCGCAGAAACACGCGTCGCGGTGCCGCCAATGACGAGTTGAAAAGTCCGATCCGCTCAGTCGATTATTCCGTGAAGCCGCGGGAATATCGCGAAGTCTCACCCGGCCATCTTGTCGCCAGCTAAGCGATCAAAGCCCCGGAACGTCAGATGTCACAAACGGCACGCGATAACCGCGCTGGAAGGTTTCGCGCTGTCCAAGCTGGCGATACCAGCGGTTTACTGCGGGAAAGTCAGCGAGATCGATTTTATGACGGGCGAAACGCGAAACCCATGGCCAGATGGCGATATCGGCTATTGAAAAATCGCCGGCGACGAACCCGCGCTCTGCCAAGCGGTCATTCAGCGTCCGGTAGAGGCGTTCGGTATCCGAGGCGAAACGTGTCTCGGCGAAGGGTGCCTTTCCTGTATTGTACGTCAGGAAATAATGGGCGTAACCGAGTGTCGGGCCGAAGTTGGCGGCCTGCCACATCAGCCACTCGGTGACTGTCAGCCGTGCCGCGGCAGAGACGGGCATGAGCCGTCCGGCTTTCTCCGCGAGATAGATCAGGATTGCGTTGGACTCTGTTAAAACGGTGCCATTGTCTTGATCGACGATTGCAGGGATTTTGGAGCCAGGGTTGATGCGAATGTACTCGGCCGAGAACTGTTCGCCTTTTTCGATATCTATGGCATGGCTGACATAGGGCAGGCCAAGTTCTTCCAGCGCAATCGAGATTTTGAGGCCGTTCGGCGTGATCCAGGTGTAAAGGTCGATCATGTTAGTCGAACATTGCCTCATCCAGCGGCAAAGCGCGCCTGCCTTTCTTGCCGGTCACATCGGAAAGATCAGCATAGAGGCCGCGTAATGTCAGAACCAACTGGACAATACGCGGATCGGTAACACGATAGATCACCGCCTTGCCCTCCCGCGTGCCTTCGATGACCCCCGCATCGCGCAGTTCGGCCAGCTGCTGTGAAAGCGTCGGCTGCTGGATGCCGAGTTCATATTCAAGCGCGGAAACGGAGGCTTCCGTTTCCATGAGGTAACAGACGATGGCCAGACGGTTGGCATTGGCCACAAGCTTCAGGAGCTCGCTTGCTTCAACCACGCTGCGGCAGATGAGATTGGAAACCGGTTTGGTCACGACTGAAGAGGCCCATTTTTCAAACTATAAAAAAGTAAATTGTGCGGCGATAAATTTCAATGGTTTGATAAGCCTCATCCAAGATCAATCAGGCATTTTTTAAAATCTACAGGATTAGTAGATTTCTCTTTCGCTTTCCGCCCGGGGATCGCCAAAACGTTTCTCGAAAACACTCTATAAAAAAGTAGATTGATTGTGAAATGAGGTGTCGACATGAAAATCGGGGTCCATCCCAACAATCTGCATTTGCGGCTCGCCCGGCTCTGGCCCGGTTCTTTTAAGGCATTCGAGCCTGAATTCGTGCCCTATAGAGAAGGGCGCGATACCGCGGCGCTTCTGGAAAAGGGTGAAATACATTTCGGCGGCACTGGGTCGACACCGCCCATCGAGGCGGATGCGCGAGGGCTCTCGGCGGTCTATATTGCCGCCTCCGCACCGAGGCCGGCCAATGGCGCGATCCTCGTGCGGCGCGACAGCCCGATCCGTTCCGCCGCCGATCTCTCGGGAAAACGCATATCCCTGATCGACGGATCGTTTCATACCTATCTTCTGGCGCGCAGCCTGGAAGGAGCGGGGCTTGGCCTCTCGGATGTCAGCCGGATAGAAAGCGGCGACAGTGACAGCCTGGGGGACCTCGTGGAAGGTCGCGTCGATGCCTGGGTGACGATGTCGCCGCGGCTGGAAAAGGCTCTGACCCATGAAGAAATCAGTCTTTTGGTTCGCTGCGGCTCCACCATTCCCAACCGTTCGCTGTTCTGGACGCTGGATCGTCACGCTCTTGCGCCTGAAACGAGGCAAGCGATTGCGGCTGAACTGGACCGCGTCGGCCGCGCCGTTATGGCTAATGTAGAGCAGGCGGCTGCGCTGCTCGCCTCCGAACCTGGCAGCGAAGGCGACGCTTCGTCCTGGGCAAAGGTATTGCGCTCTCGCGATCTTTCAGTCGTGCCCGCCACTCAAAATATTCTTGCCGAACAGCAGGAGGAGGCCGATACGCTTTACAGGCACGGCCATTTCTCTTTACCGGTTCAGACCGGGCAAAGCCCGGCCCCGCAATCAGCCAGCGTCGGAGGTGACAGATGAATGTTTTCTGGTACATGTGCGCCCCCGACGGCGCCTATCCCTGGCAGCCGGAAGGCTCCCGCAGGGTCGATCTCGGTTATTACAAGCAACTGGCGCTCGCTTACGACCAGCTCGGTTATACCGGGGCGCTGTTTGCCACCGGCGCGCATGACGTCTGGGTTCTGGCGGGTGCGCTTCTTTCCTATACCGAGCGGCTGAAGCTGCTGGTCGCCATTCATCCGGGCCTGATCGCGCCAACGCTGCTTGGCAAGATGGCGGCAACGCTCCAGGAGTTTTCGCGCGGGCGCCTGCTTATCAATGTCGTCTCGGGCGATGCGAAGATGCTCGGCGCCTACGGCATGACCATGCCGCATGACGAGCGTTACGAGATGGCGGATGAATATCTGCAAATCTGGCACCGGCTTTTCGCCGGCGAGACGGTGGATTTCAACGGGCATTATTTCCAGACGCAGGGCGCAAAGCTCGCTCTGCCGGTGGGGCAGGGCATCGAGCCGCCGCCGCTGTGGTTTGGCGGGTCTTCGGACAAGGCAATCGACGTTGCGGCCAAACATGTCGAGACCTATCTCTCATGGGGCGAAACGCCTGATCAGATTGGCGCGAAGGTCGATCTCGTCAAGGCGCGGGCGGAAAAGCTCGGCCGAGAACTGGAATACGGTATTCGCCTTTATGTTATCGTGCGCGATACGGATGAAGAGGCCTGGGCTGCCGCCGCCGATCTCTACCGGCGCATGGATGATGCAGCGATTGCCGCCAACCAGCGCTTCGTCGGCAAGACCGATTCCGTCGGCCAGCAGCGCATGACGGCGATGCATGGCGGCCAGAAGCCGGAGAACCTGCGCGATCTTGAAATAGCGCCAAATCTCTGGGCCGGCATCGGTCTCGTTCGTCCAGGTCCGGGAACAGCTATCGTCGGCTCGCCCGATACTGTCATCCGCACGCTGGAGGCCTATAAGAAGGCGGGCGTGAACACCTTTATCCTGTCCGGCATGCCATTGCTGGAAGAAGCCTTCCGTTTCGGGGAAAAGGTGCTTCCGCGTCTTGACGTATCGCGTGAGGTTTCGGCGGCAAAACAATTCACGTGGTCGACATTGTTCGACCGTGACCTCTCGGCTAAGGCCTCATGAGCATGGCTTCGGGAGTGGAGAAGAAAGACATGATGGCGAGTCCCGCAACGACATCGGCACAAGGGCGCATCGGCCCTCAGCGTGTGGCAGGGCGGCTGCTGGCCATTCTGGACAAGGTACTCGGTGCGGTCGCGGGAGCAATCCTTGCCACGCTGCTCGTGGTGGTTCTGGTCAATGTCACCCTGCGTTATCTGTTTCACACCGGCTTCATCGGCGCGGAAGATCTGGGCATCTGGCTTAATGTCGCGATGATCGCTGTCGGCGCGCCTCTCAGTCTCAAAAGCGCGCTTGCGATGCGGCTCGATGTTTTTGTGCGCTTCCTGCCGGAACGTTTCCATGTTGCCACGGAAGTCCTGGCCGATGCTTTCTCGTTCGTTGCCGCGCTCATACTCGCCTTCGGCGGGGTAGAAATTGCGGCAATGCTGGGCGGGACGTCCCCGACGCTTGGTCTGCCGGAATGGGTGCGTTTCGGTTTTCTCGGTGCGGGTGGTGCACTGATTTTTGTTTATCTCGCGCTTCAGCGCGTCAGTGAAGGCAAGGCGTTCGCTGTTCTGCTCTCCGTCGTCATTGCTGTTGTTTCCTATGTGGGCCTGCCGGAAATTTTCGTCGATACGACGCTGCCGCCGAGCCTGTTTCTGGCGCTGACGGCAGCCGTGGGGCTGGTTATGGCCGCGCCGCTTGCCCATGCCTTCCTCGCCGCCGCCTATGTGGCGATTGCCTTCGGCAGTACTTTGCCGGAGCCGGCCATCGTTTCCTCCACGGTCACAGGCATGTCGAAATTCCTGCTGCTCGCCATCCCCTTCTTCCTGCTGGCGGGAAGTCTGCTGACAGAATCGGGCGTCGCAAACCAGCTCGTCCGTTTTGCCGCCTCCATGGTCGGCCACCGACGGGCGGGGCTGGCCCAGACGACGCTTCTGACCAGCGTGCTGTTTTCGGGCGCCTCCGGTTCTTCAGTCGCCAATGCTGCCTTCGGCGCCTCCACCTTCCAGCCGGAACTCGTCAAGCATGGTTATCCACCCGCGCAGGCGGGTGCGATCATCGCCGCCACTTCCGTGCTGGACAACGTCATTCCGCCCTCCATCGCATTTCTCATCCTCGCAACGGCCACCAACCTTTCGGTCGGGTCGCTGCTGGTCGGCGGATTCTTTGCGGGCGGGTTGATGGCGGTCTGCCTGGCGGTGGCTATCCATTTCAGCGTGCGCAGCGTTGATACCTTGCCTCGCGCGACGGGCTCTCAGCGGTGGCGCTCGGCCGTGGCTGCGATACCTGCCTTCGGTCTTGGCGTCATCGTGGTGGTCGGCATCCGCATTGGCGTCGTCACGACCACGGAAGCCGCAGCGCTTGCAGCGCTTTACACGCTGTTTCTCGGCTTCGGATACCGGCTGGGCGCGGGCCGCATTTTTACAACCTTCCGCCAATCGGCGGGTGAAGCAGCTGCGATCGGCCTTCTGATCGGCACGGCTGGCCCCTTCGCCTTTCTCCTGGCGGTCGATAATGTCTCCGGTCTTGTCACCGACTTCGTGACATTGCTCGGTGGCAGCAAGATCGCGGTGCTTCTGCTGTCCAACCTCATTCTGCTCGTGGTCGGTCTTGTGCTTGATATCGGTGCTGCCATCCTGCTGTTCGGGCCGATCCTTCTGCCCGCTGCCGTGGCAGCCGGTATCGATCCCATCCATTTCGGTGTCATCCTCGTGGTCAATCTCATGATCCACGGCCTGACACCGCCACTCGGCATGCTGATCTTTGTGGTGAGCGGCGTCACCCGCATTCCGGCGACAGCCCTTTTCCGGGCCGTCGTTCCCTATCTCCTCTCCCTTCTCGTTTCCCTCGCCATTCTGTGCGTCTGGGCCATTTTCTTCTAATCCGGGGCTTTATTCATGACTATTATCGACCGTCGTCATCTCCTCAAACTCTCCGCTCTCGGCGCGGCAACGCTCGCCGCACCGGCCTTCGTGCGCACGGCTAGTGCCAGAACCCGCAGCCTCACCGTTGCGTCGCTTTTCGCTGACGACAAGCCGGAGACGAAAATCTGGGTGAAGATCAGTGAGCTGGTGGAAGCGAAGCTGCCCGGTCGCTTCCGGTTCAATATAGTAAAGAGCGGTGCGCTGGGCGGCGAAAAGGAAGTGGCGGAGAATATTCGGCTGGGATCGGTTCAGGCCAGTCTTTCAACCGTTTCCTCGCTTTCAGGCTGGGTGCCGGAATTGCAGATCCTCGATCTGCCCTTCCTGTTCCGTGATGGGGAGCACGTGCGCAAGGTGGTAACTGGCGAGACTGGCAACGAGTTGAAGACGAAGCTCGCCGCCCAGCAATTCATCGCTGCCGATTTCATCAATTACGGCGCGCGCCATCTGCTGACCAAGGAACCGGTAACACGCCCCGAGCAGCTGGAAGGCAAGAAGATCCGCGTCATCCAGAGCCCGCTGCACACCAAGCTGTGGAGCGCCTTCGGCACCACGCCGGTCGGTATTCCGATCACTGAGACCTATAATGCGCTGGCCACAGGCGTGGCCGATGCCATGGATCTTACCAAGTCCGCCTATGCCGGCTTCAAGTTATACGAGGTCGTGCCTTATCTGACGGAAACCGGCCACATCTGGGCTTCAGGGGTCGTTTATTATGGCGCGACCTTCTGGAACCAGCTGGATGACGAAGAAAAGAAAGTGCTGTCGGAGGCTTCCAGTGAAGGCGCGAAGTACTTCAACCAGCTGATCGTTGAAGATGAAACGAAGTCCGTTGAGCTTGCGTTGTCCAAGGGTGGCAAGGTGCTGCAGCCGGAAGCGCTGGATGAATGGCGCAAGGGCGCTCAGGGCATCTGGCAGGATTTCGCCGGCATCGTTGGGGGTATCGAGAAGATACAGGCCGTGCAGTCTGCCTGAGACTACGGGTCAGACGAAGAACAGGGGAGGCGTGTGAGCGCCTCCCCTTTTTTATTAGCGAATATCTTCCGGCAGAACGTCCGAGGGAATGTTCTGATAGGAAACCGGGCGCATGAAGCGGCGGATCGACATGGTGCCGACAGAGGTTGCGCCGAAGTTCGTGGAGGCCGGGTAGGGGCCACCGTGAACCATGGCTTCGGAAACTTCCACGCCGGTCGGGAAACCGTTGGCGAGAACGCGGCCCGCCTTGCGTTCCAGGATCGGCAGCAGCTTGCGACCAAGTTCGGCGTCGCCTGCATCGAGATGCATGGTCGCCGTCAGCTGGCCTTCGAAGCTCTTGGCAACCTCAAGCATTTCTTCGGTGCTATCAACAGTCACGATCAGGCCAAGGGGTCCGAAGACTTCTTCAGCAAGCGCATGGTTGGCAACCCAGTCCTTGCCTGCGACCCGATAGAGATACGGCGTTGCATTGCGCAGGTTGCAGGTGGTGGTCAGCACGTCGCGCACGCCGTTGCCGGCAGCGATACGATCACGGCCATCACGATAGGCGGCGGCGATGCCGTCGGTCAGCATGACCTGCGGGCCAACTTCGGAAAGAGCGACGCGTGCGGTTTCAGCAACCGCATCCGCCTGCTCGGAGAGGATGACGGCAATGCCCGGGTTGGTGCAGAACTGGCCCGCACCCATGGTGAGCGAACCGGCCCAGCCCTTGGCAATGGCTTCGCCGCGGTTGGCAACGGCTTCTGGTAGCAGGAACATCGGGTTGACCGAACCCAGTTCGCCGAAGAAGGGGATCGGCTCGGGGCGCTGGGCGCAGAGATCGAATAGTGCGCGGCCGCCGGCGAGCGAACCGGTGAAACCGACCGCCTTGATGCGCGGATGCTGCACGAGCGCGGAACCGACATCGCGACGGCCGCCCTGGATCAGCGAGAAGACGCCGGGATGCAGATTGTGCTTCTTGACGGCGGCAAGAACCGCTTCGGCAACGATTTCACCGGTGCCGGGATGGGCGGAGTGACCCTTGACGACAACAGGGCAACCGGCAGCCAGAGCCGCAGCGGTGTCACCACCGGCCGTGGAGAAGGCGAGCGGGAAGTTCGACGCGCCGAAAACGGCGACAGGGCCGATCGGACGCTGCATCAGGCGGATATCCGGGCGCGGCAGCGGCTGGCGATCCGGCAGTGCTTCGTCGTGGCGACGATCGAGATAGTCGCCCTTGCGGATATGCGAGGCAAACAGGCGGAGCTGACCGACGGTGCGGCCACGTTCGCCCTGCAGACGGGCAGCGGGCAGGCCAGTTTCGGAGGAACCGATTTCGGTGATGGCGTCGGCGCGGGCTTCGATCTCATCGGCGATGGTGTCGAGGAATGCGGCGCGCTCTTCGCGGGTGGTGTAACCGTAGCTCCAGAAGGCTTCTTCAGCTGCCTCACAGGCGGCATTCACCAGATCGACGGTGCCGACCGAAAAATCGAAAGCTTCGCCATGTGCAGGCTCGCTGCGGAATTTTGCTTCCGTTGCGACCCATTCTCCTGCAACCAGATGTTTGCCGTGCGGCTTGAAACTCATTGTGCTCTTCCCTGAAAACTGATCCTGTGTGGAAAACCCACCCGACACCGTGACGTTGCACCGAAAGGCGACAGCGCAAGCGCCATCAGCCGCGATCCTCGCCCGGTTGCCTTCTGCCTTAGCCCTTGTAGGGCCTGAGCGAAAGCCGGTTTTTCAACTATCTGACCAAAAAGTGTGATTAATTGGGCGAAGCGTGAAAAAGACCTGCTTCCGTTTACGCACACGACGCTCTAATGTGACGCCATGATGACAAACAGATTTCCGAAATATGTTGCCTGGTCGCTTCTTCTGCTGATTGTAATCGTGACTGTCAGCCCCATTGGGCTGAGGCCCCACACATTGACGACGGTTGGCATCGACCGCGCAGGTGCCTTCGCCCTCTGTTCGGCCGCCTTCGTGCTCGCCTATCCGCGTTACTGGCTTGCCATCATCATCGCGGGCATTGTTGCGGCTTTTGGCATCGAGGCGCTGCAATTCCTGTCGCCGACACGCCATCCGCATCTGACCGACGCAGCCGTGAAGGCCGCCGGGGCTGTTGCCGGCGGATTGGCCGCCTATTCCTACCTCATGTTTCGGGCGAAGATGGCCGCAGGCTGACACATCCCCTGCGGTCAGATTTCCGATTAGCCATTCCCATTCGCGAGACCGAAGTGGCTGTGTGACAGCGTGCGCTCGATGCCGCGCAGCTCAGCCAACCCCTTCAATCGCCCAATGGCGGGGTAACCGGGCTGGGCGCCGCGCGTGAGGTCGTCGAGAATTTCCTGCCCGTGATCCGGCCGCATCGGAATGGTGTGGTCTTCACGGCCCTCCGCTCGCCGGCGGGCTTCTTCGGTGAGGAGGGCGGCAATGACGGCGACCATGTCGGTTCCGCCTTCCAGATGTTCGTCCTCGAAGAAGGAGCAGGGCACGGTGTCCGTGTCGCGCGTCACGTTGCGCAGATGCACGAAATGGATTCGATCTGCAAAACGGCTGGCGATAAAGGGCAGGTCGTTATCCGCGCGCGCACCGAGAGAGCCGGTGCAGAGCGTGACGCCGTTGGCGCGGCTGTCGACCTGCGACAGCATATGGGCGTAATCCGTCTCCGTTGAGAGAATACGCGGCAGGCCGAGAAGCGGCCAGGGCGGATCATCGCCATGGGCGCAGATGTTGATGCCGACGTCTTCGGCAACCGGCGTCACCTCGGAGAGAAAGTCGATCAGGTTCTGCTGCAGCCTTTCGCGATTAACGCCATGGTAGGAACGCAGCTTTTCGATGAGTTCCGGCAGGGTATAACCATCCGCCGAGCCGGGCAGGCCAGCGCCGATATTGCGCGATAGCGCGACGATTTTTGTGTCGGGCATCTCGGTGAACCGCTTTGCCGCATCCTCCAGCAACCAGCCAGGATAATCCCGTGTCGCGTCCGGGCGCTTGAGAATGTGAATATCAAAGGCAGCGAAATCCGTAAGGTCGAAGCGCATCGCTTTCGCGCCGTGTTTCGTTTCCCAGCGCAGGTCGGTGCGGGTCCAGTCCAGCACGGGCATGAAGTTGTAACAGACGGTGCGGATGCCTGATACCGAGAGGCGGCGCAGCGTTTCCTGCCAGTTGGCGATATGGGTTTTCCAGTCGCCCGTCTGGGTCTTGATGTCCTCGGAGACTGGCACGCTTTCCACCACGTCCCAATAAAGCCCGCCGGCCTTGATGGCCTCATGCCGCCTGGTTATTTCGTCCACCGGCCAGACATCGCCGGTGGCGATGTGGTGCAACGCGCTGACAATGCCTTCCGCACCCGCCTGAGCCGCATCCTGAACCGTGACCTTGTCGACCGGGCCGAACCAGCGCCATGTATGTCTCATCTTTCGTCCTCAAAAATTCCGTCTGCGGAAAAAGTCAGTTGCACCTTGCAGGCGGCCGAGCGGTCTCCGGCCTGCTCGAATGCGGCCTTCGCCTCATCAAGCGGGAAGCTGTGGGAAATGATCGGCCGCACATCGATCTTGCGCGTTGAGATCAGCCCGGCGGCGATGGCGAATTCATCATGAAAGCGCTGCGAACCGCGCCAGAGGATTTCTTTGCCAACCAGCGCATTGAGCGGAATGGTAATGTCACCGGTTACGCCCACCTGTACGATGGTGCCGCGCGGGCGCACGCAGGCAAAGGCGGTGCGGAGCGCGGGGCCTGCCGCAGAGCAATCGAAAATGACGTCGAAATATCCCTTGTCATCCTGGTAGGGCAAAAGCGCCTCGGCGTCCTTTGCGACATTGATCGTGCGGTCCGCACCCATGGCTGGTGCGCGTTCCAGCGCCGCATCGGTCAGATCGGTTGCGACGATGATACCTGCGCCCGCATGGCGGGCGGCGGCGATGGTCAAGAGGCCGATTGGGCCGGCTCCCGTCACCAGCACCTTAGCGCCGGTGAGATCGCCCGCCTGGGCGACGGCATGCAGACAGACTGCAAGCGGCTCGGTGCAGGCCGCTTCAGCAGCTGAGGTATCGGCTGGAAATGGCGCGCATTGTTTGGCTGTAACCACCAGCCGGTCGCGAAACATGCCCTGTTCGTGCGGCAGGCGCATGGCGCTGCCCATGAAGCGCATGTCGAGGCAATGGATCGGCTGGCCCTTCAGGCAGAACTGGCAATGGCTGCAGGGTTGCGAGGGATCAACGGCGACGAGCTGGCCGATGGCGAGCCCGCTGACGCCTTTCCCCAGCGCCCGCACATGGCCGGATGCCTCATGCCCGGAGATGATCGGTTCGCGCACCCTGACCGGGCCAAAACCACCATCCTGATAATAATGGAGATCGGAGCCGCAGATGCCACCCGCTGCCATGGCGAGCAGCACCTCGCCGGGTCCCGGCTCAGCGAGATTCTCTGTTTCGACGCGAATGTCCTTCTCGCCGTATAGACGTGCCACGCGGGTCTGCATGACCATGCCCTCATGTCTTGATATGGAATGATGACCCCGCGCGGCGAACCGCGCGGGCAGGGTGCCGCGTCAGCGGATCAGGCCCATTTCGGTCGGCAGCCACAGGGTGATTGCCGGAACGAACGTGATCAACAGCAGCGCCACGAATAGCGGCACCAGCCAGGGCAGGATGGCCATGGTCGTGCGTTCGACGGAGAGTTTCGCCACGCGCGAGAGCACGAACAGCACCATGCCGAGCGGCGGATGCAGCAGACCGATCATCAGGTTGAGCGTGATGATGAGGCCGAAATGCACCGGATCGATATGAAACTGCAGCACCAGCGGCAGAAGGATCGGCACGAGGATGGTGATGGCCGCAATCGTATCGAGGAAGCAGCCCACGAACAGCATCAGGAGATTGACCAGCACCAGGAAAATCCACTTGCTGTCCGTGATCGTGAGAATCGCCGCCGACAGAAGCTGCGCTGCCTGGCTGACGGTCAACAGCCATGCGAAGACCGAGGCCGCCGCGACGATGAAGAGCACCGATGCGGTGGTTTCGATCGTATCGAAGGTCGATTTCGCCAGCGTCTTGAAGGTCATCGTGCGATAGCGGACGAGGCCGAGGAACAGTGACCAGAGAACGGCCGCGACGGCTGCCTCCGTCGGTGTGAACCAGCCCATGGTCATGCCGCCGATCAGGATCACGGGCGTCATCAGCGCCATCACGGCTGAGAAGTCGAAATACCAGTCGCAGGCGAGCAGGATGACCAGCACGATCAGGATCGACAGGTTGAGGGAAAGACCAAGCGCCGTGAGGATATAGATGCCGAGCGGCACCATCATCACCACGAAGACTTCAATCGATGCGCCGAAGATCGTTCTGAGGCTGAATGGTGTATCGGAGCCCCAGCCTTTGACATAGGCAAAGACGGCGACCGTGATCATCATCAGAAGCGTCATGACGACGCCGGGAATGATGCCAGCCATGAACAGTGCTCCGATCGAGACATTGGCCATCATGCCGTAAATGACGAAGGGCAGCGATGGCGGGAAGATCGGGCCGAGCGTTGCGGAGGCGGCGGTGACGCCGACGGCCGCTTCGACCGGATACCCGTGATCCTTCATGGCCTTGATCTCGATGGTTCCGATACCGGCCGCATCTGCAAGCGCGGTTCCCGACATGCCGGAAAAGATCACCGAACCGATGATGTTGACCTGGGCGAGACCACCCTTCATCCAGCCGACGAGCGCGACGGCGAAGGAATAGATACGTCCCGTCACGCCGGCCGTGTTCATGAGATTACCGGCAAGGATGAAAAATGGCACGGCCAACAGCGGGAAGCTTTCCACACCCGCGATCAGGCGCTGCGCCGCTATGATATCGGGCGCGACATTATAAAACACGATGTAGAGCAGAGAAGCCGAGGCCATGGAAATGGCGACCGGCAGGCCGATCACCATCAGGAGAAGAAAGGAGCCGATGAGAAGCAGCATGTGATCAATCCCCCGCGCTCTGGAATTCTTCGGGCCGCTCCAGAACGGAATAACCGCGCTGCATATTGGCGATGAAGACCTGTACCGACCGGAAGAACATCAGAACGAAAGCGGCCAGAACCGTATAAAAGACGATGCTGCGCGGCAGGGCGACGGTGACCATCTCCTCATCCGCGACGATTTCCATGTAGCGCCACATCAGCCAAGAGGTGTAGGCGAAGAACAGGATCCGAAGCACATCGACGAGGATCGACATGGCGCGGGCCACCTGCGGCGGCACATAGTGATAAAGCACATCCACCTGGATGTGGCGCGACATGCGCACGCACATGACCGAACCTAAAAAGACGACGCCGATCAGGCAGTTGACGGCGATTTCTTCCGTCCAGGCGTAGCTGTCATTGAGCACGTAGCGGGTGAAGAACTGGAGGAACACGCAACCTGTCATCAGCCAGAAGAGGCCAAGCGTGACCCAGTCTTCGAATGAATAAACCTTGAGATCGACCTCCGGCGGCGCCTCGTCGAACGTATGGGCGAGTTCCTCAGGCGTGACCTGAGTATGAATTTCCTGCGACATTGAGATATCCCGTCTGGAGAGAAAGGGCGGTGCGGCAAGAGGGCCGCACCGGATCTTGCTTCACTTGACGGCGCGAATGGCTTCCCAGTCGGCCTTGTCGTAACCGAAGTCCTCAAACTTCACTTTTTCGAGGACATTCTTCTCGAAGTCGGCCTTGTCGACTTCGGCGACGGTCAGGCCGCGCTTCTTGAAGTCTTCGACGAGGCTTTTCTCGCGGCCTTCGATGGTCTTGGTGGTGCGCTCGGCAGCCTGCTGCATGACTTCGGTAAAGATTTTCTTGTCTTCATCTGACAGCTTGGACCACAGGTTCTTCGAGATTACCGTGTTGAGGTGGTCGACGATGTGGCCTGTCAGAACGATGTTCTTCTGCACTTCGAAGAACTTCTTTGCCTCAATGGTGGTCAGCGGGTTTTCCTGTGCGTCGACGGTGCCGTTCTGCAGCGCCAGATAGACTTCCGCAAATGCAATCGGGGTCGTGTTAGCGCCGCAGGCGCGTGGCATGGCGAGATAGGCGGGAACATCAGGCACGCGCATTTTCAGCCCGCCCATGTCGGCACAGGTGGCAATCGGCTTGTTCGATGTTGTGTGGCGTGTGCCGTAATAGCTGACGGCAGCGATATGGTTACCGGTCTTGTCTTCGTAACCCTTCGCGAGCCGCTTGAAGATATCGCTTTTGGTATAGGCGATCAGATGGCTCGGATCGCGGAAGATGTAAGGGAAATAGGTGACGCCGATCGGCTTGGAGTCACGCGCGGCAAAGCTCGACCCGGAAATGATGATATCAACCGTGCCGATCTTCAGGCCCTGATTGATATCGGCTTCCTTGCCGAGCTGCGAGGCCGGAAAGACATCGATCTTGTAGCGGCCATCTGTGCGCTTGGCGATCTCTTCCGCGGCCCAGACCGAATCCGTATGGAACGGCTCCGAGGTCTCGTAGACATGTGCCCATTTCAGTGCGGTCTGCGCCTGCGCCGCAAGCGCCGAGAGCAGGATGGCCGCTGTTGCGCCCATCAAAGTCGACAATCTGATTTTCATTCTTAACTCCTCCCGAATTAAAGCCAGATTTCCGTTTTTCCCGTCGCCGGTTGCGGCGGCGGTTATTCTTCTCCGAGCGTTTCCTCCCCGAAACTTTCGGAAAATCTCTTCTGCGACAGCGTCAGATGCTGCCGCATCGCCTCCCGGGCACCTTCCGGATCGTTCGCGGCAATGGCGTCGCGGATGACCCGGTGTTCCTGCACGGCGAGGTTCCAGGTGTGCGGACCTTCGAAATAGCTGGCGAGCTTTTCGAAAAAGGGTGACAGGCTGCGCTCGTCATAGATCAGGCCGGTAAAGCGGTTGAGCGCCGAGTTGCCGATGATGTCGGCGATGGCGGTGTGAAAGGCCCGGTCGAGATTGAGCGCCTGCGGTGAATTGTCGAGTGCGCCGGCCATGCGCTCGATGATGTCATCCAGTTTGACGATGCATTCCGGCGTGGCGAGCCGTGCGGCTTCCTCCGCGATAGCGCTTTCGATGATGCAACGCGCCTGCAGGATTTCGAAAGGCCCATGCGCATCCGGCACTGTTGGCTTTTCTTTCCCCTGTTTGCCGGTTGCGTTTACATAAACGCCCGAACCCATGCGAATATGGATATGGCCTTCCACTTCAAGAACGATAAGCGCTTCCCGCACCGTGGGGCGTGATACGCCGAAGCGTTCCGCAAGGTCGCGTTCCGCCGGCAGGCGCTGACCGTCCGTCAGTTCCCCGCTTTCGATGAGCAAGCGAATTTGTTCCGCAACCAGCCGGTAAAGGCGGCGCGGCTCAAGAGCCACAAACATGATATCCTCCCAGCGCGAAAGTCTCCCCCAATCGCGCAAGCGGTAAGATTGTCTTACCAATTTCATTAGGGCGCATTTGGGCGACGCTGTCAATTAGACGTTAATGAAAAATATACGGAGGTCGTCAGGAGGCTCAGCGGGGCGGTATTGTCACGCTCCCCGGGGCTCTGGCTCCCGGGGGTTCCGCCATTTCCTCATTCTGGCCGCGAGCTGGCCGGGCAGCCGGATTCCCTCGGTGGAGAACGACGGCAAAGTCGCAAACTTTGCCTCTCTCAATGTTTTGGATGATGTCGGGGCGCGATGGCTTGCCAGCAGTTCGCGACATCGGCTGGCAAGCGATCGCTTCTTTCCCTTTGCGGGCAGGCTTTTCAGCCCCTGCCCATCGCCAGCTTCAGGCCGTCTTTGCCGTCGATAATTACATTCACCTCACCATAGCCGCCAATGGAAAGGTGTGGCGTTTCGATAGGATGCGAATGGGTGGCGTTGATGACCACCACTGACGCCCCCATGTTTTCCCCCGCCTGGATGCCGGCGGGGGCGTCCTCGAAGACGATGCAGTCTTGCGGTGATACGCCGAGCTTTTCGGCCGCTTTTCGATAGCCTTCAGGATCGGGTTTGCCGTTCACCACGTCTTCCGCACAGATCATGACAGGCGGCGGTGCAATGCCCGCCGCAGCGAGCCGGCGTTCAGCCAGTTCGCGTACGGCCGACGTCACGATAGCCCACTTGCCCGCCGGCAGCGACTTGAGGAAAGCGCCGGCGCCCGGTATCTGAACAATGCCATCCACATCATCCATCTCTGCACGAAGGATCATTTCAGCCTGCTCATCCACGTCGAGACCCGGAATGGCCTCACGGCGGATAACTTCCGAGGCTCGCATGCCGTGAATGCGCTGCAGGAAGGCATTCGGCTCGATGCCATTCGCCACTGCCCACTCCCGCCATACGCGCTCGACGACGGCGATCGAATTGACGAGTGTGCCATCCATGTCGAACAGGAAGGCCGCAAACTGTTGCGAAAAAATCTGGTTTTGCGGCGGGACTTTGCTGTGCATCTCATTCTTCCGTTGAACTGTCGGCCTCGCCTGTCTCTACAGTATTGTCAGGCATAACGGAATCGTTTTTCAGCCGCCAAGGGCCGATGGTCATCTGCCGCGGGTGGGAGATGTTGTCCCGGAATCGGACGCGGTCAGACTCACGCGAGTCGAGGTCGTCGGCAGGCAAGGCGGCGGTGAACAGAGCCACACCCGGAGTCAGCCTGCAGCAAGGATGCGCTGTTATCCTTTGTCTTCATATGTCAGGGAATGGCCCAGATTCAAAGGGATAACAGATGTTTTTGAAGGTTCTGCATAAGAGTTTCGAAAGCGGAATTTTCTTAACGATTTCCCTCTCTTGAGGGTGGCGTTAACCATTTGTTAACCATATTCGAGGTACCTAATTGTCAACGATTTGTTTACCAAGATGACCAAAGTGCTAACAGACCAGCGTTCCATCCGCATCAAAGGCCGCTCCTTCCTCGCAGTCGTCCTGTCCCCCGAAGCTCCGGTCGATCAATGGCTGGAAAGGCTCGATGATCTCGCGGCGCGTTCGGCGGGCTTCTTCCTGTCGCGGCCGGTGGTCCTCGATGTTTCGGAACTGTCGCTCGACAAGGCGGGTCTGAAGGAACTGCTGGCGGCGCTCAGGGAGCGCAATGTCGGCATCATGGGCATCGAGGGCGTTCGTCCCTCGATGATCGAGCCGGGCATGCCCCCATCGCTGAAGGGCGGAAAGCCGGCTTCCGATGTCGAGGTCGAGCCGGTCGCCGTGGTTGCCGAATTGCCGGAGGAGAAGCCCCGTACATCGGGTGAAATCCGCGCCGTCGTGCAGTCGCTCGTCATCAACGAGCCCGTGCGCTCCGGCCAGTCGATCATGTTTCCCGAAGGTGACGTGACCGTCATCGGCTCGGTCGCCTCGGGAGCGGAGATCATCGCTGGCGGTTCGGTCCATGTTTATGGCGCGCTGCGCGGGCGGGCCATGGCCGGTTCGCTCGGCAATGTCTCTGCGCGCATCTTCTGCCGCAAGCTGGAGGCCGAGCTTCTGGCAATCGACGGCGTCTACAAGGTGGCTGAGGACATTGACGACAAGCTGCGCGGGCAACCCGTTCAGCTCTGGCTGGAAGACGATACGATCAAGGCCGCAAAACTCGGCTGATAACAGATAAACACGCACGAACAGGAGAGAGCCATATGGGGAAGGTAGTCGTTGTAACTTCCGGCAAGGGCGGGGTCGGCAAGACCACCTCGACCGCAGCGCTTGGCGCCGCATTGGCGCAGAATAAAGAGAAGGTCGTAGTCGTCGATTTCGATGTCGGTCTGCGCAACCTCGATCTCGTCATGGGTGCTGAACGCCGCGTGGTCTACGATCTCGTCAACGTTATTCAGGGCGATGCCAAGCTGACGCAGGCCCTGATCCGCGACAAGCGCCTGGAGACGCTGTTCCTGCTGCCCGCCTCGCAGACGCGGGACAAGGACAATCTGACGCCGGAAGGTGTCGAATGGGTTATCAACGAGTTGAAGAAGCACTTCGACTGGGTGATCTGCGACAGCCCCGCCGGCATCGAGCGCGGCGCGACGCTGGCCATGCGCCATGCAGATGTGGCTGTGGTCGTTACCAATCCTGAGGTCTCCTCGGTGCGCGACAGCGACCGCATCATCGGCCTGCTCGATTCAAAGACGCTGAAGGCCGAGCGCGGCGAGCGCATGGAAAAACACCTTCTCATTACCCGCTATGATTCTGCGCGTGCGGAGCGGGGTGATATGCTGAAGGTCGACGACGTTCTCGAAATCCTGTCGATCCCGTTGATTGGCATCATTCCCGAGAGTTCGGATGTGCTGCGCGCCTCCAACGTCGGTGCGCCGGTCACGCTCGCAGATGCCCGTTGCGCGCCGGCCATGGCCTATTTCGACGCTGCCCGCCGCCTATCGGGGGAAGATATTCCGGTGGTTATTCCGGGCGAAAAGCGTGGCATCTTCTCCAAGATCTTCGCAAGGAGGGCTGCATGAGTCTCTTCAATCTTTTTCGCAAACAGAAGTCGGCACCGCTTGCGCGTGAGCGCCTGCAAGTGCTGCTCGCCCATGAGCGGGCCTCATCGGGCTCTGATCTTGTCGCCATCCTGCGGGAAGAAATTCTCGGCGTCATTGCCAAGCATGTACAGATCGACGGCGACCGTGTGCACGTGAAGATGGATCGCGACGAACATTTCTCGATTCTCGAGATCGACGTCGAAATTCCGCTCGGCGCAGATCTCCGCGCCGCGTGACATAGGCATGAAAGACGCCGCCCCAACCGGGGCGGCGTTTTATTGCGCGGTCGTATCCACGGGATTTCGAAACGCGTCAGCGAGATCGTCCGGAAGCGGGCGCTGAAGGTTCATCCCGTTCGGCGGGATCGGAGCGTTGAACCATTTCTCGTAGATTTTCTCGATTTCACCGCTCGCATAGATTTCACCCAGGGCCTCGTTGACGGCATCTCTGAAACCGGTATCGCCGTGGCGAAGCATCAGGCCGTAGGGTTGAGGTGGCGCAAGATATTCATTTGAAATTGCGTAATCCTCAGGCCTGCCTGTTTCGGCGACGAAGGATCGCAGAAGAATATCGTCCATGACGAAAGCCGAAGCACGGTTTTCCGTCACCATCTCGAAACCGCCTTCGGTGCTGTCATTTTGCAGCACGGTGATGTTCAGCCCCAGTTTGCGATTGAGCACGTTCAACTGGCTGATATTAATGGTTCCCGTCGTTACCACCACGGTACGCCCGGCAAGATCCGCGACGGTATTCAGGCCGCTCGATTTCAGCGCCACGTATCGCGTACCGGTGATGAAGTGGCTGTAGGAGAACCATACGGCCTTGCGCCGTTCTTCCGTGTTCGTGCTCGCCACACATTCCATGTCGATCGTGCCGTCATTGAGAAGCGTGATCCGATTGCTGGGCGTGCGTTTGACGAAGTCGACCTTCAGTCCCGGCAAATCCAGTTTTTCCCTGATGGAATCCACCACCTTGAGGCAAAGCTCGATGCTGTAGCCGATCGGCTCCGGGCCGGTGCCGAGATACGAAAAGGGGATATTGCGATCGGCATAACCCAGCCGGATGATACCGGTTCTAGCAATGGTCTCGAGTGTCGGCGGCTGCACTTCCTGCCCGGCCGCATAAGTGGATAAAAGGCTAAAAATTCCTAATGCAAGCCATAATGTCGATCTCTGCATCGCGCATCTCCAGCTAAAGTATCTGTCGAAACGTGTTTTCATGAAAATGGAGGCGGGGGTGCGAGCACCTTAATCCCGATATTCTTTCGGTTGTTCGTAGGCCTGTCTCAGAGCTGCTGCCATCGGCAGGTTCAGATTCATGCCGTTTGGCGGAATGGGTCTGGTGAACCATTTTTCATAGAGATCATGAATGGCGGGGCCAGTGAAAATCCGTTTCAGACTGTCGTTGACGACCGCCTTGAAGGCCGGGTCGTCGCGACGGAAGACCAGCCCATAGGGTTCGGGTGCGCTCAGCGTCTCCTCGGAAAGCGCATAAAGATCCGGATTTTCAGATGTCGCCGCCAGCGCCGCCAGCAGGATACCATCCATCACGAAAGCCGAAGCCTTGCCGGAAACGACGAGGGCGAAGGCTTCCTCATTGGTTTTCGTCGGCATGACGGAGATATTGAGGTTCTTCTCACGGTTCACGGCATTGAGCTGCTCAATATTGACGGTTCCGGAGGCGGATGTGACTGACCTGCCTGCCAGATCGGCGAGGCTTTTCAGATTGTCCTGCTTGCGCGAGAGAAACTGTGTTGCCGTCATGAAATTCGGATAGGAAAAATCCACGATCCTGCGACGGTCGCTATTATTGGTGGTGGCTGCGCATTCGATATCGATCTGACCGCCGCGGACAAGGATGAAGCGGGTGGCGGGCGTGGCCTTGACATATTCGACGTCGAGCTTGTCGAGTTTCAGGGACTTGCGAATGTCCTCGCTGATCGTCCTGCAGAGATCGGTTGAGAAACCGGTCACCTCTCCGTTCGGCAGCTGATAGGAAAAGGGGGGTTCAGCCTCACGATAGCCGATGCGGATTTTTGCGGTCCTGGCGATCTGCTGAAGCGTGTCGCCTTCACCGGCAGCCTGCAGCGGGGTGAGGGGGGCAAAGCATGTGAGGAAAAGGCAATAGACTGCAATACGCATTTATGTCCTCTTGGCCGGCGGCCGGTTTCTCAAATCGCTTTTTGTGAAGGGCAATAGGTGTCCTGTGTCGGTCGTCCGGCATCGTGGCCCGTCTGCGCGGCTCGATCGGCGATTTCGGTTTTTCCCACTTGGACGATGACCGCACGGTTTTTTAGAACCTGCGCAAGCGGTGCAGGCTCGGCGAAATAATAGCCCTGGGCCTCGTCGCATCCGGAAAGTTTGAGCACCTCGACCTGCTCCACGTTTTCCACCCCCTCGGCGGTCACCTTCAGGCCGATCTGCTCGGCCATGTCGATAACGGTGTTGACGATAGCCGAACACATGGGATTGGTCGGAAGGCCGGAAACGAATTCGCGGTCGATCTTGATCTTGTCGAAGGCGACGTGGGTGAGCGTGCTGAGCCCCGCATAACCGGTGCCGAAATCATCAAGCGCGAGGCGGACGCCTCTCTCCTTCAGCATTTTTAGGACGCGGGTGCTGCTGTCGCGCTCAAGCATGGCCGTTTCCGTCACTTCCAGCTCAAGCCGTTCCGCCGGGAACCCGGATGCTTCAAGCGCCCGGTCCACAATGGGGACGATATCGTCATTGCAAAGCTGAACGGCGGATAGGTTGACGGCAAGTTTGATATCCTTCGGCCAGGTCATTGCATCCATGCAGGCCTGCGCCAAAACCCACTCGCCCAACGGCCTGATGAAGTTGTTTTCTTCCGCAAGCGCGATGAAGCGGTCCGGAGAGATCAGGCCAAGCTTGCTGTGGCGCCAGCGGGCAAGCGCTTCATAGGCGACGATGCGGCCGCTCTGCAGATTGACCACGGGTTGGTAATGCAGCTCGAACTCATGGTTTTCGAGGGCGGATTTCATGTCTATTTCCAGCGCGTGCTTGTGCTGCGCAGCCATGTCCATGCCTGGCTCATAGAAGACGAAATAGCCGCAACCCATGGATTTCGCCCGGTAAAGGCCGAGATCGGCATGTTGCAGCAGCTGTGTGGCCGATGTGCCGTGACCTGGCGCACAGGCGATGCCGATGCTGGTATCGATGCTGATGTCGCTGCCTTCGAGCGCGAAACTGCGCGACACGGCATGCACCACCCGCGCTGCCAGCATCGCCGCATCGCTCTCAAAGTCGCCGCTTGTCGACTGTATGATCGCGAATTCATCGCCGCCCAGGCGGCTCACCATGTCGTTTTCTCCGAGGACGGAGGAGATCCGCGAAGCGACAGCCACCAGCAGGGCGTCGCCGGCCGCGTGCCCGAGCGTGTCATTAACGGCCTTGAAACGGTCGAGGTCCAGCAGCATGACATTGAACAGCTGGCCGGACGCGGAGAGATGCTCAAGGCGATTTTCCAGCGTCTTCATCAGCAGCACCCGGTTTGGAAGCCCGGTCAGCGCATCGTGATGGGCCATGTGCTCCATTTGCTGCGCCATGTCGCGTATCTGCCGCAGGCGTCCGCGCTCCAGAACGGCTTCGCGCAGCGTCTCGATGGCGGTTGCCATGTCGCCGATTTCATCCCGTCGATCCTGAAAGGGGGTTGCGACATCGGTTTCCTCGCGGGCGATCCGCAGGGTCGCCTGCACCAGCGCCGGTACGGGTTTCAGGAAATGCCGCGCGATGACCGTTACCAGAACACCTGTCACGGTCAGCACCACGATCAGCGCGATGAGCGAATTGTAGATCAGTTTGCGCTGCGCACCATAAAGTTCATCCGAACCACCGATGCTGACGGCGACCGCGCCGATCGGCTTTTTCGTCTCCGTACTGATGATCGGCAGCAGGCCGATATAGTGGCTGGAGTCGCCTATGGTTGCAAACCCCGTCGCGAAGCGCGCCGCCACGGCATCTCTGGCGAAGATCGGGTCGGTAGCAAGCGGTTTTTCATCATCGTCTGTGGCGTTGTCGAAAGCGGCTGCGATCTGCCTGAAACCGGAATCGTCGTCATCATAGCGGAATAGCCAGACGGCATTTTTCGTCTGGGCGCCTATGAGCGCGAGAACATCGCTTGGATTGAAGCCCGTAACGAGAATGGATTCATCGTCGCCGATAGGCTTGTCGGTCAAAATGCCGTTGACCTGGCCATCGGCATCCGCTGTGACGCTGACATAGGTGTAGATGCTTCGAAGGGTGGCGCTGGCAATCTGGGAGTTGACGCGGGCCTGATTGAGCCACTGTTCGCTGGCGGCGGCAACGAACATGTACCAGCCCACAAGCGCGCCGATGCTGTAGGCGAAGATCACCCCGCCCAGGAAAATCAGGGTTATCTTGCTGGCGAGCGAGCGCCGCCGCGACGACCGGCCCTTTTCCGGCGGCGTCGTTGAGCGAAGCATGTGGCCGGGCTCTACCTGTCTATCCATCCCCCGATAGGCAGTCTCTTCCATTCGCGATAGTCCCCCGCGATGTCGCGTTTTGATTGTTTTATGGAATTTTTATAGGGCATGCACTTCAATGGTGTCTGCTAAATAATTCAACAAAGTTTAGATGCGATTAAGAATTAATCCGTCTTTTTACAGTCGCTGCTTATATAAACGGTCCGTCTTTGCACTTCAGGTTGAGAAATAGACTCTGGCAGCCGAGTTCCAGCGGCGGCAACGGCCGTCCGGGAAAACCCGCGACCGGCCTTGCCAAGCTTTGCATAAACGGCATGTTGGGCATGACACGCCGATTTTAGGGAATTTCGTCATGGCTCACAGGGGCAAGAACATCGCGCAGCTTTCCGCTCTCATCCAGGATGGCCACCTTGATCCGCGCGCCCTGGTGGAAGAGACAGTGGATGCGATCCGTCAGGAGGCCGATCAGGCCATTTTCATAGGGCTGACGGCGGAGCGGGCCGCCGCCGAAGCGGAGGCCGCATCGACACGCATCCGCGAAGGCCGTTCCCGCGGGCTTCTCGACGGCATTCCCGTGGCCTGGAAGGATCTTTTTGATCTGGAGGGCACGGTGACCACGGCCGGATCGACCGTGCTTGCGGATGATGAGCCTGCGTCGTGGGACGCTGATGTAGTGACCGCGCTGAAACAGGCCGGCATGATCTGCATCGGCCGAACGAATATGAGCGAGTTTGCATTTTCCGGTCTTGGCATCAACCCGCATTACGGCACGCCGCGCAATCCCCTTTCCACGGATGGACACCGTCTGCCCGGCGGTTCCTCCTCCGGTGCGGGCGCGGCCGTGGCGGCCGGTCTGGTGCCGGTGGCGATCGGCACGGATACGGGCGGATCGGTCCGCATCCCCGCCGCTTTCAATGGCGTGGTAGGCTATAAGGCCAGTCGCGGCCGTTATTCGATGCGCGGCGTATATCCATTGGCGAAGAGTCTCGATTCGCTCGGGCCCCTCACCCGCACGGTTCAGGATGCGGTCTGGGTGGATGCCGCCATGCGGGGCAGGACTGCCGCCGATGTGCAGCGCGTGCCACTTTCCAGCCTCTCGCTTGTTGTGCCCGAGACCGTATTTTTCGACGGAATCGAGGACGAAGTCGCGGCCGCTTTCGAGCAGGCGGTGGACCGTCTTGTCCGCGCCGGTGCCTCGGTGCGACGACAGGCATTCCCGATTTTTTCGGAACTGTTCGAGCTTATCAAGGAAAAGGGCGCGCTGGTGACCGCGGAGGCCTTTGCCCTGCACAAAACCCGGCTGGAAGGTGCTGATGCCGCGCGCATGGACCCGCGCGTTGTCGCACGAACGAAGCTGGGGGCCAATATTTCAATGCCGGATTACATAGCCATCATCGATGCGCGGCAACGCATGACTGCGGCGTTTTCGGGAATGATCGGAAAAGGCGAACTGCTGCTGTCGCCGACATTGCCGCATGTTGCGGCCAGGGTCGCGCCGCTTCTCCAAAGTGACGATGCCTTTTTCGCGATGAATGCAAAAACCCTGCGCAACACGCAGATCGGTAACTTCCTCGATCTCTGCGGTGTTTCGATCCCGTGTGGAGCGGGCGACGCAGGCATGCCGGTTGGCTTGCTGCTTTCAGGGCTGGACGGCACGGATGACCATGTGCTGGGCGCGGCGATGGCGGCGGAAGAAGTCGTTCGGGTTTGAGGGGTTCATTTCCGGCTTGTCGATAACGTAGAACCTGTCCTTCGTCATCCTCGGGCAGGTTTTGACCGTGACAGATATTTGCTGACTATAGAGACTTAATCCCCTGACGTGCCCTAAGTTCTATCCAGTTTGAGTTCGCTCCAGCGGCTTTGGGTTGCTATAATCGAGGCGGTAGCGGCTGGTTGCGGTGCGGAGCCTCTCCGGCTGCGCAACACCGCATCACATCACGTCGCGGCCCAGTCTTTACGTTCTCGCGCTGTTGAAAGCATCAAGGTGCGCCGAGCAGATTGCAGCGACAGTTTTCCTCAGAACCTCCACACGCTCAGACAGCCAGGCCAGCTCTTCATCGCTGATTTCATAGCCGCGCGAATAGCGGGCCTCCACATAGGCCCGTTCAAGGCGGGTAAAGCATTGCTTTGCAAAACGGCTATCGCTGGGCCAGACCGTAGTCAGCAGGGGTGCGACCCGTTCGGCGTGAGCACGCAGAAATGTCAGCCGGTGGGTTTTGGGGCTATAAAGTGCCAGAACCTGCAGGATACAATGATAAAGCCGTTCAACGGTTTGATGCAGATCGAACGCAGCGTCCCTGCTATAGCCGCGCCCGATCGCCTCCTTCGCTAATTCGAAGCGATGCGAGGCGCTTGGAAACCAATGGTCGAAAACGCCACCCATCTCGGTTTTGGCGACTTTGGGGTCCAGCGCCCTGGGCGTGACGAGCGGAAAGCCCGGCATCTCGTAGAGCATGATGCCGTCGCGGACAATGTCCACGAAGTAGGGGCGGTCGTGCGCGAGATGGTCATTGAGGTCCATAATAGAATGAACGATGAAGTTCACCGGCGTAGCCAGGCGTCCGGTGACCGTCAGTTCTCGTAGGAGGCCTTCTGCAGCATTGTTCCAGAAGCGGGGCGCGGCAAAGTTTTTGGTGTTGACGACCACTAGGAGGTAATATTCATAGCGACAATCGCCCCTGCAGTCTCCCGTGGGCGTTTCCTGTGCGAAGGGGCCAAAGAGAACAAGTTTAAGAATACGGCCACCCTTGTTTTTTGCCGATAGTTTTCCCTTCTGCGCATTAACGAATTCGTCGAAGAGGATTCGCGCGATCCGTTGCAGTTCCCAGCGCCTGTTATCGGGAAGGTGACCGACCCTGTCGCGCAACGTCTCATATTGAAACCCGCATACACCGGGGACGTTCACAGTGCGCCATCTTTGGCGAAGGATTCTTCTAAACGCCTGATGTCGTTGAGCGCAGAGCGTATATGAGGCCATGGAAACTCGGAGCCGTCTTCCCAGATATTGCCTTCGTGCAGCACGGCGTCGAGCTTGGCTGCCACACCCGAAAGTGTTGTGGCAGATGTGGTGGCCATGGCATGGAGCAGGTTTTCTGCCCGGGCGCCAGCCTCCCGCTCAGCCTGCACTGCGGCTGAATATCCGATTTCCCGGTCGGCCCTGTCCCACCGCAACTGATGAGCCGCGAACTCGGCTTCAGCTTTGGCGCAGGCTGCAGTCTGCTGAGGCGCGAGACGGAACACATCATGGATTGCCTCGCGGGAATAGGCCGCCAACGGTTCTCCATCGGACAGGTGGATCGTAGCGAAAGGAAAGCCAACGGTCTCTGCAAGCTGCCGTTCGAGGCTCTGCTGCTGGGAACGAAGGCGCTCCGTGAGCTTGTGGGCACCCCGCCACTGGTGCCACAGGGGCACGACAGGATCGAAGGGCGCATCTCCCTTGATTTCGTTGCGGGCGAAGGCGTCGGAATTCAATGCGCCGACTGCAATGGCGCTACCCGCCAGCAACTTCCTGCGGGTGACGCAAGGCAAAGTCGTGCTATTGTCAGAATCAGCCATGATCTGAGCTCCATACAGCTTGGGTCTGGTCAGGCCGAGTGAGATGGAGCAAGCATCTCGCTCGGCTGCGGGCGTTGCTGCACGCAATGTCTGTTAATTTAACAATGATTTGTCAAAATGTCAAAACTGGATCAACATTTGCCTTCGAGTAAAATTTCTGCCGCGCAATGTAGGGGAGCGAGAGCCATGTTGGGCCTGAGCCAAAGTCAGCTAGCCGACGCAGCGAAGGTATCCCGGCCCACCGTCGTTGATTTTGAACGGGGTGTCCGTCTACCCCACGCCAATAACCTTCAAGCGATCCGCACAGCACTAGAAGCTGCTGGAATAGAGTTCATCCCGGAGAACGGTAGTGGGCCGGGCGTACGACTGGCGAAGAAGACCACGCTTTGATGAGTCTGGATTGCAGTCCGTCACAGTATAGATCTTGGCCCGACCAAGGTCCCGGACTCCAGGTTTTCCTTTTTCCGCCATATCTACACCCCTTGCGACGCGGCTAAATATCTTTTGCAAAACGGTAATTTGCTGCCCTGACTGGCTGTGAATGACAGCCCTACGCCGATGCACAGAAAAACTGCGGCAAGACCAATTCTTGAAAGACTTTTTTGCCTGAAAGAAACCGCCCCTTAAGGCCGCTCCGCTTTCCGCTGTGGCACATCCCGCGCCAGCCTTGACCGGACGGCTCCGTACCGGCACGCCACGTTGCCAAACGATGGAGAAGTCAAACATGACGCGTGTCGCCCTTTATGCCCGCAATTCCTCCGACACCAGCGTGACGCTTCGATCGAAGACCAGTTGCGCCGGTGTCGCGAACCTGCCGCCCGCGAAGGCTGGACTGTCGTGAAGACCTAGTCCGACCGCGCCATCTCCCGCGCATCTCTCATCCGCTTAGGCATCTAGTGGTTGGCATCGCGCCTGTCCGACCTGCTCACGGAACTGGAGGTCAGACAGGAGAGTCTTGCCACGCGTCTTTCCGATATCCCTGAGGCGTTCCCGATCTTCATCCGGGCATCGCGGGAACCTACCGACGCAGGATCGAGCGTTTGACCGAGACGCTGTCCCATCCCGATCAGGCACTCGAGGCTGCCGAACGCATCCGCGAGCTCATCGACCGCATCGCCGTGGCCTAAGCCGACAAGGGGGCGACGATTCCATCATCCTGCAAGGTGAGCGTGGCACTGTCTCGACTGGATCGACCCTACCGGCAAACCCGGCTACAAGCCAAAACCCGACAACGTATGATCCCGTTTGTCGGTCTCGGTAGGTGCTCGGGCCTGTCCCGAGGATCCGCTGCCGATCCTCGGCGCGAGGCCGAGGATGACGTTGCGAGGGAGAGGCTGCCGATAACCTCAACGCGCCGCCCAATTGGCGCCGCGGCGAAACATGGTCTTCATCTGCGGCACGGAAAATTCCTTGGCCTGGTGGCCGAGCGCCGAATAAAAAACGCGGCCCTTGCCGTATTTGCGTTTCCACACCACCGGCATCACCACGCCGTCGATCCACCAAGCGTGATCGCCGGTGAAAGTCGTTGTCGCCAGAACCTCGTTGGAGGGGTCAACATGCATGTAATATTGCTCTGACGTATAGGGAAAATCGGAAATCCCCTCCATCAGCGGATCGTCAGGGCGGGTGATGTTGACCGTGTAGTCAATGATATTTCCGGGATGGGCGACCCATTGCCCGCCGATCATGAACTGGTATTCCACGCATTCGCGAAAACTGTCGCCCGCGCCACCATGAAAGCCGGCGATGCCGACGCCGTTTTCAACAGCCGCCGTCAGGTTCTTGATTTCTTCCTTCTCGATCTTTGACATGGTGACAATAGGCACAACAAGGCTGAGATCATGCACCGACGGATCGGCGAAAGCCTCGGTGCTGTGCTCGACATAGACCTTGAAACCGTCCTCCTCCAGAATGTCCTTGACGATGGTGGCGCATTCCTGCGGCTCGTGGCCGCTCCAGCCGCCCCAGACGATGAGTGCTTCGCGCATTTATTTCCTCCTCGGGATTATTTGCCGAGCTGGCCGTCGACCAGCGATGTTTCAAGCGGAGCAGGACGTTCCGCCTTGGTGGTGATGGAAACGGTCGTGCCGCTATCTGACGCCGTCTGGAAGGCTTCCATGATTTCCAGCACGTGGAGGGCAAGATTGCCATTGGCGCGGTGCGGACGGTTCTCGCGGATGGCGTAGGCCATGTCGGCGACGCCAATCGAACGGTAATTTCCGTCTGCATAGGGCGAAGACAGGGTCTGCGGCACGAACTGTCCGCCCTTCTTCAACAATTGCACTTCGCCGCCAAAATGGTTGGGGTCTGGGACGATCAGCGTACCTTCCGTGCCGTAGAGTTCCAGCGGCACATGTTTGTGGCCGGCGACATCAAAGCTCATGCCCACCTGCACAACAGCGCCATTCTCGAAGGCCAGCACGCCGGACACATGGGTGGCGACATGAACGGGGATTTTTTCGCCGTTCTTTGGCTCACTTGTGATGAGGCGTTCGTTGCGGGGCGCAATGGCAAAGCCCGCCACCCTGGAGACCGGGCCAAACAGGTTGACGAGATCGGTAATGTAATAGGGTCCCATATCCAGCATCGGCCCGCCACCAACCTCATAATAGAAAGCTGGGTTGGGGTGCCAGCGTTCATGGCCGGGGCACATGAAGGTGGCGGTGCCGCCCACGGGCTGGCCAAGCACACCCTCGTCGATCAACCGGCGCGCTGTCTGGTGCCCGCCGCCGAGGAAGGTGTCCGGAGCCGAACCGATGCGCAGGCTCTTTGCCTCTGCCGCGTCCGCAAGGCGTTTGCCTTCGGCGAAATTGATGCCCAACGGTTTTTCCGAATACGCGTGCTTGCCGGCGTCCAGCGCGCGCAGACCCACTTCCACATGCGCCTTGGGGATCGTCAGGTTGACGATGATCTCCACCGAGGGATCGGCGAGAAGTGCGTCGATGCTTCTCGCCTGGAGGCCGAATTCGTCGGCGCGGGCCTTTGCCGCCTGCTCGTTCATATCCGCAAGACCGCGAATGTCGAGAATGGGAAACGAAGCCATGGCCTTGAGATAGGCGCTGGAAATGTTGCCGCAGCCGATGATGCCGATGCCGACTTTGTTCATAAAATCCTCCCGTAAATCAGAAATGCCTTGGCCTGTGCTCACCCCTGCGGGTTAGAGCGCTGGCCCGGTCGTGTTCCATGGCGATTCGTAAAGTTCGTAAAGCGCAACGGCCGCGGCCCCCTGCGCCCACAATTCGTCGCTCGCAACATCGAAAACCAGTTCCGCCACACCGGCCAGAGATGGCGGCACTGCGGCATTGTAGCTGTTGCGAATGCTGGCGATGAAAGGTTCGCCAAGTTCGAGGCTGGAGCCGGTAATGATGACCCGTGGTGGCGCAAACAGCGTGACGATATTGGCTAGTGTCAGGCCAAGGGCGGCACCGGCTCGCAAGGCGGCCGTGATAAGGTCGTGATCTTCGGCCGCAATCAGCGCATGAGCATGTTGCATGCCACGGCCGAGCCGGATCGCTTCGGCAAAACGCCCATCCGCCGGGCGGGAGCCCAAAATCGCGTTTTCACCGGCCTGGCTCGCCAGCCGCACCGTGCCTTCATTGGCAAGGCCGATGACGAGGTCACCCAGATTGTGGCTGAGACCGCCCGCGCCACGGAAGAGCTGGTTTTGGTGCAGCACGCCAAGGCCGAGCGTCTGTTCCAGCGAAATCAGCACCATGTCTTCGAGATCGCGCGCATGGCCGAACCAGTGATGGGCAAGCGTAATCGCGTGGGCGTCGCTTTCGATAATGGTCGGCGAATTCAGCCGCGCCGTCATTTCCTCAGCGAAATTAACATTCACTTCCCGCAAAATCGGGCTGCTTCGGATCTTGCCGGTGCGATGTTCGATGACGCCGGGCAGGCCGAGACAGACCATGTCCACATCCTCAAGCGATAGACCGGCATCGACGACGCAACGTCTTACGCCGTCCTCCACCAGATCGGCGATGACGCCGATTGGCTGGCGGTCTACCCGGATCGGCAAGGCAAGCGTGGAGAGTACATTGCCGCAAAAATCGGTGACGACAAAGACCATGCGGTTTGCGGCAATCTTGGCGCCCACAACGCGGGCGGCATCCGGGTTCAGCTCCAGCATCACACGCGGCCTGCCGCGCCCACCTTCGGTGCGGATATCGCCCAGGTGCCGGGTCAGGATGAGCCCGTCATCCAAAAGTGAGGCGGTAATGGCGGAAACGGTCGTGGTGGAAAGCTGCGTGCGTTCGCTGATCTCAACGCGGGAAATGGGCCCATGTCGGCGGATGCTGTCCAGCACGCTCAGCCTGTTGATCGCGCGCATTAGTTCGGGGTCTGCGGTCTTCATGGGGTCCTGCTGCGATCAATGCCGGTTCGAGAACCGATTTACGTCGGGTTGCGGATTAAATAACGGTGTAGGGGAGGGGTGTGTCAAGCTGTTCGCGCAAAAAATCGGCATAGCGCCTTGACATTGAGCGAGGGCTAATGTGAATTAATCCGCGTTGGGGAATAAATGAGGAAATCCCCGAGGGAGGATCACCATCATGACGATTTGGCACGCAGGCGCAAGCCTGAGCGGCAGGCTGACAGGCTTTGCCGCAACGACAAGCATTGCTCTCATGCTCGGCGCAGCAAGCGCCTCGGCCGCGACGGTCGTTAAATGGATGCATGTTGAGCTGGACCCGAAATCCGTGGCTGTCTGGGAAGAAATTGCCAAGGAATACGAGGCCAAGCACCCCGATGTGGATGTTCAGCTGCAGTTCCTCGAAAACGAAGCCTTCAAGGCAAAATTGCCTACCTTGCTGCAATCGAACGATGTTCCGGACTTCTTCTATAGCTGGGGCGGCGGCGTTCTTGAGGAACAGTCCAAAACCGGTGCGCTGAAGGATCTGACCGAGGTTTTCGACGCCGATGGCGGCAAGCTGCGCCAGGCCTATAACGCATCCGCAATTGACGGCCTGTCTTTCGACGGCAAGGTCTGGGCCGTACCTTATCGTGTCAGCCTCGTCAGCTTCTTCTATAACAAGGAGCTTTTCGCCAAGGCCGGTGTGAAGGCCGAAGACATCAAGACCTGGGCGGACTTCAGCGCGACGGTGAAGAAGATCAAAGACGCCGGCATCGTGCCGATTGCAGGTGGCGGCGGTGAGAAATGGCCGATACACTTCTACTGGAGCTATCTCGTGATGCGCAATGGCGGCCAGGCCGTGTTTGACGCAGCCCGCAAGGGTGAAGGCGAAGGCTTTATGGATCCGGCGATTATCAAGGCGGGTGAGCAACTGGCCGAGTTCGGCAAGCTCGAACCCTTCCAGCCGGGGTATCTTGGTGCAACCTGGCCACAGGCACTGGGCGTCTTTGGCGATGGCAAGGCCGCAATCATTCTCGGCTTTGACAATACCGAAGCGAACCAGCGCAAGAATGCCGGCGACGGCAAGGGGTTGGCCCCTGAAAATATCGGTCGCTTCGCTTTCCCAGTTGTCGAAGGCGGCGCAGGCAAGGCTACCGACACTCTGGGCGGTCTGAACGGCTGGGCGCTCACCAAGAACGCCTCCAAGGAGGCTGTCGATTTCGCCACCTTCCTGACCAGCAAGGAAAGCGAAGAGAAAATGGCGACCGCCGGTATGATCCTGCCGGTTGCCACAGGGGCTGCCGGTGCGGTGAAGAACCCGCTGCTGGCGGATTCCGCCAAGCAGCTGGCTGCTTCCACCTGGCACCAGAACTTCTTCGACCAGACGCTCGGCGCTGCCGTCGGTCGTGTCGTCAACGATATCTCGGTTGAGATCGTTTCCGGCCAGATGACTGCCGAAGAGGGTGCCCAGCAGATTCAGGACGCATTCGAACTGCGCTGATCTGGTTTCCATGGCGGCGCCGCGAATGTGCGGCGCTGCTTATCTGCCTCCATGAAAGCGGATAGAGATGACGGATATTTCCATGACTTCTGCGTCCATACCGGCGCGCGGCGCGGCAAAGGCCAGGCGCAAGCAAAGTTCGGTCGCGCATGACCGGGCATTGACCCTTCTGGTCTTCCTGCCGCCCGCACTTCTGCTCTTTACCCTGTTTGTCATCCTGCCCATGGGCGAGGCGGCGTGGTACAGCCTTTACCGCTGGAACGGCTACGGCACGCCGACCGATTTTGTCGGCCTGAAGAATTTCCAGGTGCTTTTCGGCAATGCCGCATTCTCGCAGGCCCTTATCAATAACGGCCTCATCATCCTCATTTCGATCCTGATCCAGATTCCGCTGGCCATCTGGCTCGCCATGATGCTGGCGCACCGCATTCCCGGTGTCGTCGCCTTCCGGCTGGTATTCTTCCTGCCTTACGTTTTGGCTGACGTCGCGGCGGGTCTGATCTGGCGTTTCGTTTATGATGGCGATTATGGCCTGTTTGCCGCCATTTCCAATTTCTTCGGTTTCGCCAATCCCTATGTGCTGGCTGACAAGGATGTGGCGATCTATGCCGTGCTCGGCGTCATCGTCTGGAAATATTTCGGTTTCCACATGATGTTGTTCATCGCCGGCCTTCAATCCGTCGACAAGAACGTGTTGGAAGCGGCCGAAATCGACGGCGCGTCCGGCTGGCAGAAATTCCGTTACGTTACGCTGCCGATGCTGGGCTCCACGGTGCGCCTTTCCGTCTTCTTCGCGGTCATCGGCTCGCTGCAGCTGTTCGACATGATCATGCCGCTGACCGGCGGTGGCCCGTCCAACTCCACGCAGACAATGGTCACCTTCCTCTACACCTACGGCGTCATGCGCATGCAGGTCGGGCTTGGCAGTGCGGTTGGCGTCGTTCTCTTCGTCATCTGCGTGACGCTCGCCTTCGGTTACAAAAGGATATTCATGCGCCATGACTGACACATCCACTTCCGTCCGCATGCCGCTGCAAACCAAGCTTTATCTCTATATTTCATTGAGCCTGATTGCAGCCATCGTGCTCATCCCGCTTCTGACGACGGCGCTCGGTGGTTTCAAGACGCTGGGAGACCTGCGCGTCAACCCGTTCGGAATTCCGGCCGAATGGCAATGGGCCAATTACGGCGATATCCTCTTCGGCAAACGTTACTGGCTGCAGATTTTCAATTCGCTGGTTATCGCGCTGCTGACGGTGTTCCTGACGCTGACAGTTTCGGCCATGGCGGCCTTCACTTTCGCGCATGTGAAGTTCTTTGGCTCGTCTTTCCTGCTCAATTATTTCCTGCTGGGGCTGATGTTCCCGGCGGCCACAGCCATTCTGCCGCTCTTCATCCGCATTCGCGATCTTGGCCTGCTCGATACCTATTGGGGCGTGGTGCTGCCGCAGGTGGCCTTTGGCCTCGGCATGAGCATTCTCCTGTTCCGCAACTATTTCCGCAATTTGCCGGATGAGCTGTTTCAGGCGGCCTTTGTGGATGGCTGCGGCTATCTGCGCTTCTTCTGGCATATTTCCGTGCCGCTCTCACGGCCGATCGTGGCGACCGTTGGCATCGTTTCCTTTGTCGGCAGCTGGAACAGCTACATCCTGCCGCTCATCATGCTGAATTCGGAATCGAAATATCCCTGGCCGCTCGGCATCATGGTTTATCGCGGCGAATTCGGCACGGAGTGGCAGCTCGTTCTCGCCTTCATCACGCTGACGATCCTGCCGACCGTCATCGTCTTCTTCCTCGCACAGAAACACATCATCGCGGGCCTGACGGCCGGTGCCGTCAAATCGTGACGTGAAAGGAGCAAAATATGGCTTCCGTCGAACTTAGAGAGATCCGCAAGTCCTATGCCGCGCTCGATGTCATTCACGGCATATCGCTCGATATTGCTGATGGAGAATTCATCGCGCTGGTCGGCCCTTCCGGTTGCGGCAAATCCACCCTGCTGCGCATGATCGCCGGGCTGGAAGAAATCACCGATGGCGATATTCTCATCGGCGACAAGGTGGTCAATGGCATGACCCCGCGTGAGCGCAACATCGCGATGGTGTTCCAGTCCTACGCGCTTTACCCGCATATGACGGTGGCTGAAAACATGGGCTTCAATCTGAAGCTTGCCGGCCAGCCGAAAAACGTCATTGAAGAGCGTGTTGCCGAAGCTGCCCGTATGCTTGATCTCGGCAAGCTTCTGGACCGCAAGCCTTCGCAGCTTTCCGGCGGTCAGCGCCAGCGTGTCGCCATGGGTCGCGCTGTCGTTCGCAACCCCGCCGTCTTCCTGTTCGACGAGCCGCTTTCCAACCTGGATGCCAAGCTGCGCGTGCAGATGCGCAGCGAAATCAAGGCGCTGCACCAGAAGGTCGGCACGACCTCCATCTATGTGACCCATGACCAGATCGAGGCCATGACGCTGGCGGACCGGGTGGTGGTGCTTAATCACGGCCGCATCGAGCAGCAGGGTACTCCGCTTGAGCTTTATAAGACACCCGCCAATCTCTTCGTCGCCGCCTTCATCGGATCGCCGGCCATGAACCTCATCGAAGGTGTGGTCGATGGGGAAGGCGACCAGCCCGCCGCCCGGCTGAAGGACGGAACCGCGATCCGCATTGCCGCCTCCCGCAAGGTCAAGCGCGGCCAGCCCGTGACGATCGGGCTTCGCCCCGAACATATCGGTTCTGCGATTGTGGGAGATATCTCGCTTACCGGCAGAACGGTGCTGGTGGAGCCAACCGGCGCGCAGACCCATGTGGTCTTCGAATTGGCGGGCGATCAAGTTACGGCAGTGGTGGATGGTGAGCAGCCGGTGAAGGTCAACACGCCCTTTGCCGCCACCGTGCACCATGAGCGCGTGCACGTCTTCGACAGGGCGAGCGGACTGGCGCTTTAAGTGCCCAGATGTTCTTGATGAAATGCTGAAATTTTCTTGCCCCTTCGCTTTTGGGGCTTGTCTGAAAATCACGAGCGGTTAGCTTGGCGATTGGGAACAAAGCGGGGTTACCGCGCAACTGTATCGATGCAGGAGGAGATTTTTATGAGAACGATCAAGGGACCGGGTCTTTTTCTCGGTCAGTTCGCCGGTGATGCGGCCCCCTTCAACAGCTGGGACAGCATTACCAAATGGGCGGCGGAAAAAGGCTATGCCGGCGTGCAGGTGCCGACCTGGGCCGGGCAGCTGATCGATCTCAAGAAAGCGGCGGAATCGAAGGACTATTGCGACGAGTTCGCCGGTGTCGCGCGCCAGAACGGTGTGGAAGTGACCGAGCTTTCCACCCACTTGCAGGGCCAGCTTGTTGCGGTTCATCCAGCCTATGACGAGGCTTTTGACGGTTTTGCCGCACCGGAAGTGCGTGGCAACCCGAAAGCGCGTCAGCAATGGGCGGTGGAGCAGGTGAAATTTGCGCTGAAAGCCTCCAGAAATCTCGGCATCAAGGCGCATGCGACCTTTTCCGGCGCGCTCGCCTGGCCTTTCGTCTACCCGTGGCCGCAACGCCCGGCCGGTCTTGTAGAAACAGCCTTTGACGAACTTGCCAAACGCTGGACGCCGATCCTCGATTATGCCGATGAGCAGGGTGTGGATGTCTGCTATGAAATCCACCCCGGTGAAGATCTGCATGATGGCGTCACATTCGAGATGTTCCTGGAACGGGTGAAGAACCACCCCCGTGCCAACATGCTCTACGACCCCTCGCATTACGTGCTGCAATGCCTCGATTATCTCGATAATATCGATATCTACAAAGACCGCATCAAGATGTTCCATGTCAAGGATGCGGAGTTCAACCCGACCGGACGGCAGGGCGTTTACGGCGGTTATCAGGGCTGGGTGGAACGGGCCGGCCGCTTCCGTTCGCTGGGCGACGGGCAGGTCGATTTCGGTGCGATTTTCTCGAAAATGGCCGCCAATGATTTCGATGGCTGGGCTGTGGTCGAGTGGGAATGTGCGTTGAAACATCCTGAAGATGGTGCCCGCGAAGGGGCTGAATTCGTCAAGGCGCATATCATCCGCGTCACGGAAAAGGCCTTTGACGATTTTGCATCTGGTGGCACCGACGATGCGGCCAACCGCCGTATGCTTGGGCTTTGAGAGCATTGCAGAGGAAACATTATGGCTATTGAAGGAAAGACAACCGACAAGGCGAACAAGCGGATTCGCCTCGGCATGGTGGGCGGTGGTTCTGGTGCCTTTATCGGTGGTGTTCACCGCATGGCGGCGCGGCTCGACAATCGTTTCGATCTCGTGGCAGGGGCGCTGTCTTCGACCCCGGAAAAATCCCTCGCCTCCGGCCGTGAACTGGGGCTCGATCCCGAGCGTTGCTACGGCTCGTTCGAGGAGATGGCCGAAAAGGAGGCGCTACGCGAGGATGGCATAGAGGCGGTGGCGATCGTCACGCCCAACCACGTGCATTATCCGGCGGCGAAGGCGTTTCTGGAGCGTGGCATCCATGTCATCTGCGACAAGCCGCTGACCTCCAATCTGGAAGACGCGAAGAAGCTGAAGGACGTCGCCGACAAGGCCGATGCGCTGTTCATCCTGACGCATAATTACACCGGCTATCCGATGGTGCGGCATGCACGGGAACTGGTGGAATCGGGCGCTCTCGGCACGATCCGTCTGGTGCAGATGGAGTATCCGCAGGACTGGCTGGCGGAACCCATCGAGCAGACGGGTGCCAAACAGGCTGTCTGGCGCACCGACCCGGCCCAATCCGGTGCGGGTGGTTCCACAGGCGATATCGGCACGCACGCCTATAATCTCGGCTGCTTCATTTCCGGTCTGGAAGTCGACGAACTGGCGGCAGATGTGCATACCTTTGTCGAAGGCCGCCGGCTGGACGACAATGCGCATGTGATGCTGCGTTTCAAGCCGAAGGGTGGCAAGCAGCCGGCAAAGGGGCTGCTCTGGTGCAGCCAGGTTGCGGTCGGCCACGAAAACGGGCTGAAAGTTCGTGTGTATGGTGACAAGGCCGGCATCGAATGGACGCAGGCCGACCCGAACTATCTCTGGTTCACGAAGCTTGGCGAGCCGAAGCAGTTGATCACCCGCGGCGGTGCCGGGGCAGGGGCTGCCGCAGCACGCGTCACCCGCATCCCTTCCGGCCACCCGGAAGGTTATCTCGAAGCCTTCGCAACGATCTATACCGAGGCGGCGCATGCCATCGAAGCCCGCCGCACCGGCTCGGTGCTCGACAAGGCCGTGATTTACCCGACCGTCGATGATGGCGTAAAGGGTGTCGCCTTTGTTACGGCCTGCATCGAGTCCGGCAAGAAGAACGGTGTCTGGGTGAAGCTCTGAGGCGAGGTTTCAGCGTATTTCTTCTCCCCGCCCCGGGGAGAAGAAAAAAGCTGATGCGCCAGCCCCTTCGTGGGCGGGGGCACAAGACTTAGTGATAAGCGCTGGACGATGCCGACTCCACGCGTTGCGTCACGGGGCAGCCGTCCTGGATTTTGGTCCAGGAGGAAACGTTGAGTTTCATCTCGCAGCGGGCCAGATAGGACCCGCCATCGACTCTTAGGCAGGACGTCTGGCCGAGCTGAAACATGACACCGCGATTTCGGCATTTGCAATTATGGGCATCCGCCAAAGCTGGGATAAGGGCGATGGCCAAGCCAAGTATGAGCACTCCAGGACGCATGGCTGAGGCTCCAAAGGATATCTCGCCAGATTACTCCTGTCCGAGAGCATAGTCAAAACGTGCTCCTCTACGAGCACGTGCCGGAAGCTCAGTAGTCTCTGCCAATGCCCCGCTATCAGCCGATCAAAATCGCCCTGATGTCATTGACATTCGTGAGCGTTGGGCCGGTCACGACAAGATCTCCTGCCGCCCTGAAAGCCGTATAGCTGTCGTGGCTCACGAGTGACTGGCGCGGATCGACGCCGGCTGCGCGCATACGGGCAAGTGTGTCCGGCGTCACCACGGCGCCCGCGGCATCCTCCACTCCGTCTATGCCGTCGCTATCGCCGGCAATGGCCCATATGCCATCAGCACCTTTGAGCGTCAGCGCAAGGCTCAGCAGGAATTCCGTGTTGCGGCCGCCCTTGCCGGCCGGCCCCTTGCCGATCGTAACCGTGGTTTCGCCGCCGGAAAGCAAAACGGCCGGGCCTTTGAGTGGCAGGCCCTTGCGGCGGGCGGAAATCGCGATACCGGCCATGACCGCGCCGACATCCCTGGATTCACCCTCCAGCGAATCCCCGAGGATGAGCGGCGTTAAGCCAAGCTTCACCGTCTCATCCGCTGCCGCCTGCAAGGCGAGCGAGGGGGCGGCGATGAGCCGGATATCTTCCGCGATATCGCCGGCCTTCGGGGTTTCCTCGCCTTTTTCCAGCACTTTGCGCACATTTTCGGGAAGATCGAGCGCATAACGGGAAACGATTTCCCGCACGGTTTCAATATCGCTCGGATCGGCGACCGTCGGGCCCGAGGCGATTTCCGAGGGATCGTCGCCCGGCACGTCGGAGATCAGCAGGGAAACGACCCTGGCCGGTTTGGCGGCCAGCGCCAGTCGCCCGCCCTTGATGCGGGAGAGGTGCTTGCGCACGGCGTTCATTTCGGAAATCGTGGCGCCGCTGGCAAGCAAAGCGCGGTTGACCGCCATCTTGTCCGCAAGCGTCATTCCCTCGGCGGGTGAGACCATCAGCGCCGAACCACCGCCGGAAATCAGCGCGATGACCATGTCGTCTGCAGTCAACCCTTCAACGGCGGCGAGAATGCGTTTTGCGGCTTCGGCGCTCCTGTCGTCCGGCACCGGATGCGAGGCTTCGATGATTTCAATGCGCCCGGTCGGGACGGCATGGCCGTAACGCGTCACCACCACGCCGGAAAGATCGACATTTGGCCATGCCGCTTCAAGCGCTGCGGCCATTGCGGCGGAAGCCTTGCCTGCGCCAACCACCACACACCGCCCTCTAGGCGGGGAGGGCAGGTGTTGTTGCAACACTTTAGAGGGATCGGCGCTGGCGACTGCGGTCATGAAGATGCGGTTGAGAGCGTCTCTTGCGGACGTATCGTTCCATGCGGTCATTTGTTCATACTCCGATCCAGAGGAAGCCGAGCGCAAACAATGCCGGCAATGCCTGAATGAACAGGATTTTGATATTGGCTGTCACGGCGCCAAAAATACCGGCCACCAGCACACAGCTCAGGAAGAAGACTTTGAAGTTCAGCCCGTCGTCACCCTGCGTGAGCCCATAGGTCAGCCCCGCTGCGAGAAAGCCATTATAAAGACCCTGATTGGCGGCCAGCACTTTCGTCTGCCGGGCAAAATCCGCGGAAAGACCGAAGGCCTTGCGACCGGCAGGCTTCTCCCAAAGCAGCATTTCCAGGATGACGATGTAAATATGAATTGCCGCGATCACGGCGATCAGAAAGCTGGCGATCATCATCGGTTCCTCCAAACCCTGATGCCCGTCGCCCGGTCTGTCAGGGTAACAGGTGGCAAACGGATCATTCCGTTTTAACGGTGCAACAGATAGCCGCAAGGCCAGAATCCTCTCTTCCCGTACGAACTGGTGAAGAGCGCCAACTGCTGTTTGACTCTTTGCGGCCAATAGGAACAAATCAAGAAAAAAAGATGAGTAACCGGATCACCGCACAATCGAGGAAAGACCGCCGCCGGCCGCCCATGAGGAAGATGCGGTGGAGCGGATAAAGATCCTTCCCATAATTTCCGCCAAGTCTGTGATATCCGCCGAGAGGGCGCGTCTTAAGCCGCATCCTCCAGCCCTGCCGCATCTTTCCTGCGGAACTGGCTGGGTGGTGCGCCGATTACCCGTTTGAAGGCGCGGCTGAAAGAGGCCTCGGAATCGTAACCGAGCTTTTCGGCTGCCTGCGTCACCCGCATTCCCTCTCGCAGCCACAGCCGCGCCTGATGCATGCGGACCCGAACCACATAACGCGCGGGGCTTTCTCCTACCACGCGGGTGAAACGTTCCGCGAAACTTGAGCGGGATGCGCCCATCAGGGAGGCGAGTTCTTCCACGCTCCAGTCCTTTTCGGGGTTGAGGTGAATGGCGGCGAGCACGCGGCCGAGTTCGGGATTGCGCACGGCGGCAAGCCAGCCGCTGGAATCGCCGCAGCCATATTCCACCCAAGTACGGATCAGCGTTGCAGTCAGCACATCGGCCAGCCGCGCCAGAATGCCACCCGCGCCGACGCGGTTCAGCTCGACCTCCCGCGTCATGGCTTCCAGAAGATGGGGTATGGCCGGATCGCTTTTGGCCAGATCGCTGGTCAGCATCACGTCAGGCATCAGCTGCAGCAGCGGATGCAGGTTATCCATGTTGAAACGCATCGAAGCGGTGAAAGCCACGGTATCGCCACCCGCACTTGCGCACTCCATGTCGAAAATGCCCTGACACACTTCCTTCTTGCCGAACCGGTCGAAGGGGGAAGGGGCCACCTTTTCACCGCTCGCCAGCACATGTGCATGCCCGCGCGGCAGAAGCACGGCGTCGCCACATGTCAGGGTCAGCCATTCACCCGAGGGTTTTTGCAATTTCGCCTGCCCCACGCCGATGAAATGAAACCGCGCCGCCTCCTGTTCGGGAAAAGCCGTCGCCCAGGGGGTGGCCATGCGGCAGCGGCCATATTCCACACCGTCAAGCCTAAGGCCACGCAACATTTCCGTCAGGGCATCGTTCATGGTATCTCGCATATTCGGACGATTGGTTAAGGAATACGGATTTTCTAGCATGGAAACGCCGGGCTGTCACGCATAGCCTGCTTGCATCGATTTGCAGTCGTCGAAGCGGGGCTCCCAACCGGCTTCCTCGCCTTGCCCTTTCCGTTTCACGACGCGTTCCGGGAATGCGCATCAGGAGATTTTCATGAATAGCCGGACCATAAACGAACTGGAATATACGCCGCGCAGACACGAGCCGGATGCGAAATGGGCCGCTGTGGTTTCACTTTCGCTCGGCGTTTTCGGATTGGTAACGGCGGAATTCCTGCCCGTCAGCCTCCTGACGCCGTTATCGGCCGATCTCTCCATTAGCTCCGGCATTGCCGGACAATCCATAACCGTCACGGCGCTGGTCGCTGCGGTTGCGGGCCCGGGTGTCGTCATCGGCACACGCGGCATTGACCGGCGCTGGACCCTGCTGGGGCTGACCACGCTGCTGATAATCTCCAGCACACTGGCCGCCTTTGCCAATGGGCTTTTCATGCTCTTTGCCTCGCGCGTCCTGCTGGGCATCGGTCTTGGCGGCTTCTGGGCCATGTCGGCGGCGCTGGCGTTGCGGCTCGTGCCGATTGAAAAAATGCCACGCGCCATGGCCATCATCCTTACCGGGGTCTCCGTCGCAACCGTGTGTGCGGCACCGGTGGGCGCGTGGATTGGCGCGACGCTCGGCTGGCGATCGGCCTTCGTCGTTGCCGGCGTGCTCGGCGTCATTGCGCTCGCCGTGCAATTGCTCACCGTGCCTTCGCTGCCGCCGGCCGGTGCCCCCGGCCTTTCCACCATGTTCCGGCTGCTTCAGCGAACGCAGGTCCGGATCGGTCTTTTGACGACGCTATTTATCGTTGCGGGCCACTTTGCCGGCTTCACCTATGTCCGACCGTTCCTGGAAGACGTGCCGCAGCTTGGCGTGGAGGCGATTTCGCTTGTTCTGCTGATTTACGGTATCGGCGGTTTCTTCGGCAATCTTTTCGGTGGTTTCCTTGGAGAAAAGAACACGGCCTGGGCGGTGACCTTCGCCGCAACGCTGATCGCCGCATCGGCTTCCATCCTGGTGATTGCCGGCGCATCTCCCGTTGTTGCGGGCCTTGCCATCGCCTCCTGGGGTTTTGCCTTCGGCGCATTGCCCGTCAGCGTGCAGAGTTTCATCACGCGTGTTGCCTCGGATGAGGCCGAGAGCGCGGGTGCGCTGCTGCTTACGACATTCCAGATCGCTATTTCCAGCGGTGCGGTTCTTGGCGGCCTGCTGATCGATCTCCAGGGCGCAACCATGGTGTTCGTCTTCGTGGCCATCGCAGCTCTTCTCGGCGCCTCGCTGATGGCGTCGCGGCGCGGCGTGGTGCCGCAGGTAGAGGCATCGCAGGGCTGAGGACCTGGCGAGAGGAATGGGCCTGCATTCTTGTGGGCCCGCCTTCGCTACGACTGGTTTCGGGTTTAAACCGTCTTGATCGCCTTCTGCGTCCGGTCCTTGCCCACTTCGATCACATGCCGCATGGCCTTCACCGCCGCATCCGCGTCCCGCGCCGCGATGGCGTGGACAATGCGCAGGTGGTTGGATGCGATCTCCGCGATGGTGCCGGGCGAGGCGGCCGGTGACGAAAGCTGGAATGAGATGGCAAGCGCCGCCTCGATCAGCCCGCTTGCCGAACGCATGAAGGGATTGCCGGACATATGCGCGACGGCAAGATGGAACTCGAGATCCACCTTGGCGATGCTCTCCGGCGTATGCTGCGGATTGTCGAATTTTGCGGCGATGACGTAAAGCGAGACAATGTCTTCATTGGAGGCCTGGAGAGCTGCTGCCGCCGCCGCCGCCGGCTCCAGCGCCAGCCGAATTTCGGCCAGGTGCTTCACAAATTCCTGGTCGATGCCGGCTTCGCAGCGCCAGCCCAGCACATCCGGATCAAAGAAATTCCAGCTCGAACGGTCGAGCACCCGGGTACCCACCTTCGCCTTGGGTTCCACCAGCCGCTTGGCCGCCAGCGTCTTCATGGTTTCGCGCAGCACCGTGCGCGAGACGCCGAAACGCATGGAGAGCTCCGCATCGTTGGGCAGCAGAGAGCCTTCGGCGATCCTGCCCGAGACGATGGCGCTGCCGAGTTCGGAAACCACATGCGCGTGGCTGTTCCGGCGTTTTCGCCCGCTAATCGTCGTTTCGAGCAGCCCCAAGCAAGCCTCCGTTTGCGTTATGCCGGATGCGGTCCGGCCAGTCTCCTGTTTGAATACCAGATGATTGCGCGCTGCAACACGATGAACACGAAAAGCAGCACGCCGATGACGATTTTCGTCCACCAGGAGGACAGGGTTCCATCAAAAACGATGTAGGTCTGGATCAGGCCCTGGATCAAAAGCCCCACAAAGGTTCCCGCGACCAATCCCGTGCCGCCGGTCAGAAGTGTACCGCCGATGACGACGGCAGCGATCGCGTCCAGCTCCACGCCCACCGTCGCCAGCGAGTAACCTGACGAGGTGTAAAGCGTATAAACGATACCAGCGAGGCCGGAGAGAAAGCCGGAAAGTGCATAGATGCCAATGGTGGTGGTCCCGATCGGCACGCCCATCAGCTCGGCAGATTGCGGATTGCCGCCCAGCGCATAGACATTGGCGCCGAAGCGCGTGCGGCTTGCGATCAGCATGCCGGCGGCGAAGACGAGAAGCATGAGCATGGCGAGCGCCGTCAGCCTGCCGCCGCCTGGAAAGCGGAAATAAAAGCCCTGTATCGCATCGATGAAAGGATGTGAGATCGGCACCGACTGGGTGGAGATCAGATAGGCAGCCCCGCGCGCCAGGAACATGCCCGCGAGTGTCACCACAAAAGGCGGGATGGAGAGAAAGCGGATCATCGCGCCCATGAGGCAGCCAAACAGCGTGGAAATCAAAAGCACGATGGCGAAGGCAAGCAGCGGATGGATGTTATAGGTGCCGACCAGGACGGCCACAAAGACGCTGGTGAAGGCAATGACCGAACCAATCGAGAGATCGATGCCGCCTGACAGGATGACGAAAGTCATGCCGACGGCGGCTATGCCGAGAAAGGCGTTGTCGGTAAGAAGATTTCCGATCACCCGCGTCGAAAAGATCGCCGGATATTGCATCACGCAAAGAAGATAGGCGACGACGAAAATCGTCAGCGTGGTGAGGAAGGGCAGGTTGCGGCTGTGGATCATCGCGCGGTTCCTTCCTTGGTCATACCGTTGGTGGCGGTTTTGGCGTGCTGCTTTGGCGCTTTCACGAAACCGAGGACGGCCATGATCGCCGGAGATTGCAGCGTCAGCACCACCATGATGATGCCGGCCTTTATGATGAGGTTGAATTCCGGCGGAAAGCCCGAGACGAGGATGCCGGTATTGATGGTCTGGATGATGAGCGCGCCGATCAGCGATGCGGTGATGGAGAAGCGGCCGCCATTTAGTGAAGTGCCCCCGATGACCACCGCCAATATGGCGTCCAATTCCAGCCAGAGGCCGGCATTGTTGGCATCCGCACCACGAATATCCGCCGTCACGATCATGCCGGCGATCGCCGCGCAAAGACCGGAAACGGCATAGACGAAGAACAGCAGAAAGCGCGCCCTTACACCGGCAAGAGCCGCTGCGCGGCGATTGATGCCGGTCGCTTCGATCAGGAAACCGAGTGCGCTCTTGCGAACGAGAAAGCCTATCAGGAGCGCGGCCGTTATCCAGATGATGACGGGCAGGGGCACACCGGCAAATGCGCCGGAGCCGATCGCGGAAAAGCTGTCATTGTTGAACGTGAGGATGACGCCCTCGGTGATGAGCTGCGCGATGCCGCGCCCTGCCACCATGAGGATCAGCGTGGCGATGATAGGCTGTATGTCGAGAAGGGCAACCAGCACGCCGTTCCAGAGGCCACAGACAATTCCCACGCCAAGCGAAATGGCGATGACGGCGGGAATGGAATGTCCATTGCTGATGAGCGTGGCGGCGACGGCGCCGCAGATGGCGATGACAGCACCAATGGAAAGATCGATGCCCTTGGTCGCGATGACCAGCGTCATGCCGATGGTGAGCAGCGCCACGGGGGCGGCGCGCACAAGAATGTCCACCAGACTGCCATAGAGCCTGCCATTTTGAAACGACACATTGAGGAAGCCGGGCGAAATGATTGTAATCGCTGCGAGAATGATAAAAAGCGCAGCAAGCTGCGGTGCGAGTCTTCTAAGACGCCGATTGACTGCCGTCATCATGCCGCCTCCGTTCTGGCCGCATCTGCGATCGCACGCATGATATTGTCGGCCGTCACTTCGCCGCCTTTCAGCTCGCTGACATGCCGGCGGTCGGAAAGCACGACGACACGATGCGCCACGGCGGTGAGTTCTTCCAGTTCGGAGGATATGACGACAAGCGACATGCCCTCGCTGCAGAGTTTTTCGATCATTTTGAGAATTTCCGCGTGGGCGCCGATATCGATGCCGCGTGTCGGCTCGTCGAGGATCAGAAGCCGGGGATGGGTGGCCAGCCAGCGGGCCAGGATGGCCTTCTGCTGGTTGCCGCCGGACAGGAACTTGATCGGCCGGTCGGGGTCGGCCGGGCGGATATCAAGGGATTTGATGAAACCTTCCGCCAGCTCTGCCTTTTGCCGGCGCGACAGCGGCCGCGCCCATCCCTGCCGGGCCTGAAGGGCCAGCGCGATGTTGTCGGTCACGGAGAAATCACCAATGATGCCGTCCGTCTTGCGTTCTTCGGGACAGAAACCGAAACCGGCCGCAATCGCCGCCTCGGGAGAAGAGATCGTCACCGCCTGCCCGTCGATCGTTGCTTTGCCCGTGTCGGGGCGGTCTATGCCGAAGAGCAGGAATGCCGTTTCGGTCCGGCCGGAGCCGAGAAGCCCTGCCACGCCGACGATTTCCCCGGGGCGTATCCCGAGATCGAAGGGAGAGACGCTGCCGCGTTTGCCATAACCTTCGAAGCGAATGCTTGGCTCGCCTTCGGCGATTGTTTCTTCGGTCGCCTGATGGTCATGGGTGATCTGTTGAAGTTCCCGGCCGAGCATCATCGATATCAACTCGGAACGCGGCAGGCTGCCGATTTCGCGTGTGCCGACAAGCCGGCCGTTGCGCAGCACCGTCACCCGGTCGGCGATATCGTAGACCTGATTGAGGAAATGAGTGATGATTACGATACCGATACCGCGCGCCCGCAGCTTTTTCAGTACGCCGAACAGCATTTCAACCTCATGAGCGTCGAGGCTGGCGGTCGGCTCGTCCAGCACCAGCACCTTGCCGGAAAGATCGACGGCGCGGGCGATGGCGATGATCTGACGGATGGCGACGGAATAGCTGGAGAGAAGGGCGTTGACGTCAATGGAAAGGCCGTACTGGGCAAGCAGCGCCTGCGAATTCTTTTGCATCGTGCTGCGGTCGATCAGCCCGAAGCGCCGCGGCTGGCGGCCAAGGTAGAGGTTCTCCGCAACGGTGAGGTTTTCGAGAAGGTTGACCTCCTGGTAGACGGTGCCGATGCCAAGGGCCTGCGCCTCACCCACATTGGCGGGCGAGATTTCGCTGCCTTCCAGAAAGACTGATCCGCTGCCGCGGCTGTAGACGCCCGTCAGGATTTTGATCAGCGTCGATTTTCCGGCGCCGTTTTCGCCGAGCAGCGCATGGATTTCGCCGTGCCCAAGCGCAAAGTCGACGCCATCCAGCGCCGTGATCCCTAGAAAGGATTTGCCGATGGCGCGTGCTTCCAGAAGTGGTGCCGTTTCGGACATTGAGCAGTTTCCGTATTGCAATGGGTTTTGGTAGAGCAATCGGCAGGGAGCGGCGTATTTCTTCTCTCCGCCGGGGAGAAGGTGGGCCGAAGGGTCGGATGAAGGGGCAAGCTCTTCTGACATCTCCAGGCTTGCCCCCTCATCTCACTGCCGCGGACTTCTCCCCGGATGGGGAGAAGAAACAAGTGGCATGCGCTCGCTCCATACGAGACCATTCTGCAGACTGGATCGGAGAGGTTTCGCTCTCCTCAACAGAAAGAGACGGCGCAATCCACGCGCCGTTTCTGCAAAGAATGGCTTAGTAACCCAGGCCCTTCTTCGCCTCGTAGACCTTCATCGGGTCGTCAGATGCCGTGTAGAGCTTGGATTCGGTCTGAATCCACTTCGCCGGAGCCTTCTTGTCTTTCAGATAGGCTTCGAGCGCGTCGAATGCCGGGCCGGCCATGTCGGGCGTCAGTTCCACGGTGGCGTTGGCTTCACCGGCTGCCATGGCCTTAAAGATGTCAGGCACGGCGTCGATCGACACGACCTTGATGTCGGTTCCGGGCTTGAGACCGGCTTCCTTGATCGCCTGGATCGCGCCAACGGCCATGTCGTCATTGTGGGCGTAGACGGCACAGATGTCCTTGCCGCCGCCTTCGGCCTTGATGAAGCTTTCCATCACTTCCTTACCCTTGGTGCGGGTAAAGTCACCCGTCTGCGAGCGGACGATCTTGATATTGGCGTGCGAAGCGATGGCTTGCTCGAAGCCCTTCTTGCGATTGATGGCGGGCGAGGAGCCGGTCGTGCCCTGCAATTCCACCACCTTGCAATCCTTGGAACCGACGTCCTTCACCAGCCAGTCACCGGCAACCTTGCCTTCGTGGACCTGGTCCGAGGTAACTGCGGTCAGGTAAAGATCATCGGGAGCCTCGATCTGGCGGTCGAGCAGGATGACAGGGATTTTCTCTTCCTTGGCTTCCTTCAGGACAGCATCCCAGCCCGTTGCGACGACCGGTGCAATCAGGATTGCGTCGACGCCCTGCGCGATAAAGCCGCGAACGGCCTTGATCTGGTTTTCCTGCTTCTGTTGCGCGTCGGCGAACTTAAGTGTGACGCCGCGCTTCTCGGCCTGCTGTTTGGTAACGGTGGTTTCAGCCGCGCGCCAGCCGGATTCCGAACCGATCTGCGAGAAGCCGACGGTAAGTGATTTGGCGGAAACACTTGATGCAAGGCACAGCGAAACGGCGACAGTAACGGTCGCGAGAGCTTTTCTCATCTTAATCCTCCCAGAGATGATGTCAGCGTGACGCGATCACTATGAGCATATAGTAATACTCTTGAAAAGCGATTTTTTAGCCTTTCCGCAATTTGGCTTCGGTGAACTGCGGTGAATTTTCCCTATAAAATATTTTGAATCAATGGGTTGAACGAAAGAAAGCCTCATTTTTCCGCTTGCGGAACTGGCTTGACGTGGCCTCAGAGTCGACTTGACAGAAGGCGATTGTCTCTAATAGTAATACAAATAATGAGACTTTATAAAAGGCGGAGCGGGGAGCCGAAGAGCTAGCCGCATTCCCGCAAGGCATGGGAGGGAGAGGCCGTTGCGCGACACCGGTATCGCCATAAATACCGAAAAATATTCGGCTAAATCCGAAGAACGGCTTCAGGTCACTCGTCTGGCGCTGCTCTGTCGGTTATGCGTGTTCTCCGAAAGCTGATTCCATTTTCCTTGCGCACAACATAAGCTTGTCGCATTTCGTAATATTTTACCGTTGGCCACTTCCGGCTGGAGACCTGCATCATGACTACATCCGACAAACTGCCTGCAACACAAGGCAAGCTTCGCTCACGCGCCTGGTTCGACAACCCCGCAAATGCGGATATGACCGCGCTTTATCTCGAGCGTTACATGAACTTCGGTCTGAGCCAGGCCGAGCTTCAGTCCGACCGCCCGATCATCGGCATCGCGCAGACGGGTTCGGACCTTTCTCCTTGCAACCGTCACCATCTGGAACTGGCAAACCGCCTGCGCGAAGGTATCCGTGAAGCTGGCGGCATCGCCATCGAATTTCCGGTTCACCCGATCCAGGAAACCGGCAAGCGGCCGACCGCAGGTCTCGACCGTAACCTCGCCTATCTCGGCCTCGTGGAAGTGCTTTATGGCTATCCGCTCGACGGCGTCGTTCTGACCATCGGCTGTGACAAGACCACGCCTGCCTGTCTCATGGCGGCGGCCACCGTCAACATTCCGGCCATCGCCCTTTCCGTCGGCCCGATGCTGAACGGCTGGTTCCGCGGTGAACGCACCGGCTCCGGCACCATCGTCTGGAAGGCGCGTGAACTGCTGGCGAAGGGTGAGATCGATTATCAGGGCTTCGTCAAGCTTGTCGCTTCCTCGGCTCCGTCGACCGGCTATTGCAACACCATGGGCACGGCGACGACCATGAATTCGCTTGCCGAGGCGCTGGGCATGCAGCTTCCCGGCTCCGCCGCCATCCCGGCGCCTTACCGTGATCGTCAGGAAGTCTCCTACCTCACCGGTCTGCGTATCGTCGAAATGGTCAAGGAAGACCTGAAGCCATCGGACATCATGACAAAGGATGCGTTCATCAACGCCATCCGCGTCAACTCGGCGATTGGCGGCTCCACCAACGCGCCGATCCACCTGAACGGCCTTGCACGTCACGTCGGCGTCGAGCTGACAGTGGATGACTGGCAGACCTATGGTGAAGACGTACCGCTGCTCGTTAACCTGCAGCCGGCCGGTGAGTATCTCGGCGAGGATTATTACCATGCCGGCGGCGTTCCTGCTGTCGTCAACCAGCTGATGACCCAGGGGCTGATCATGGAAGATGCCATGACGGTCAACGGCAAGACCATCGGCGAAAACTGCCGTGGCGCGATCATCGAGGACGAAAAGGTCATTCGCCCCTATGAACAGCCGCTCAAGGAGCGCGCCGGCTTCCGCGTTCTGCGCGGTAACCTGTTCTCCTCCGCCATCATGAAGACGAGTGTGATTTCGGAAGAGTTCCGCAACCGTTACCTTTCCAACCCGAACGATCCCGAAGCTTTTGAAGGACGTGCCGTGGTGTTCGACGGTCCGGAAGACTATCATCACCGCATCGATGATCCGTCGCTGAAGATCGACGCCAACACCATCCTGTTCATGCGCGGTGCCGGCCCGATCGGTTATCCCGGCGCGGCAGAAGTCGTGAACATGCGCGCTCCGGATTATCTGCTGAAGGAAGGCGTCAACTCGCTGCCCTGCATCGGCGATGGCCGTCAGTCAGGCACTTCGGGCAGCCCGTCCATCCTCAATGCTTCCCCTGAAGCAGCAGCAGGTGGCGGCCTTGCCGTTCTGCAGACAGGCGACCGCGTCCGCATCGATGTGGGCCGCGGCAAGGCGGATATCCTGATTTCAGGAGAAGAGCTTGCCAAGCGTTATGAAGCGCTGACGGCTCAGGGCGGTTACAAGTTCCCTGACCACCAGACGCCATGGCAGGAAATCCAGCGCGGCATCGTCAGCCAGATGGAAACCGGCGCGGTCCTGGAACCTGCCGTGAAGTATCAGCGCATCGCCCAGACTAAGGGCCTGCCGCGCGACAACCACTAACAGCCATCACAAGACTATGCGGCCCCGAGGACAACCTCGGGGCCGCTTTCGTTTCTTTTAACGGTAAACTAGAAATATTGAGGTCTATGGACCGACCAACGCTATCATGCGCCCCGCGCCCCCCATCATGAGGCCACGGAGGGTCAATATGTCGATGGCTTGGAGCGTGCGGCAGACGCTCAAATCACCGGGTAAAGCGACCAGAAAAACAGTTCATATTCCTGATCGCGATCGTCATCATGCGATTCGTCGTCGGGTCTGCGCGGTGTTTTGTCCTGAAACTCGGTCTCCACCCGCTCATTGACGACGGGCATCCTTCGGCCGATGCCAAAGAGGTCAAAGGAGAGCATGTTGAACCCTGCTACCATGGCCGTTTCCCTTCTTCACGCGAGTTAACGTAGCGTTAAGTTTCGCGCGTTGCCATGATTTCGTCAAGATTGACGGAGGAATTTGTCTACCATTTTTAACAACAATGTCGTGAGCGGCGTTCCATCGCGAGCGGATTTTGCGCAATGAATGTTCTTCGACACCGTTAAACGCCATCCGCAGGTGCGTCTAAATAGGTTTTTTCTGCGGCTTCCAGCGCGAAATCGGTATTTGCAGCGTGGCCGAGGCTTTTCAGGGCGCCGGAGAAGGCCAGGATATTGGCTTTCACGGCATCCCGATGCGCTCTCCGACCGGTGTGATTAAGCCTGATCAACCGTTCCGCGCCGGGGCCGACGCCACCGGAAATGTCCGCGCCTTGCTTCTGGGACACAGCCGCGAGGAATGCCTTGGCTTCGAGGGTATCAGGCAGGATCGCCGTGGAAACGAGGGCGGAAGCGTGCGCCTCTTCCACCCAGGTTGGAATGCCAAGCGCCCTGAGGCCGTTTCGGGTGGCCGTCGCTGCCGTTTTGTGGCGTCGATTGGCGGATGCCAGCCCTTCTGACTCGATCCTGTCGAGGGCGGCCTCCAGCGCGTAAAACTCCAGCGGGGCGGGCGTTCCGGGCAGTGCGCCGCGACCGGCATCGAGCCAGAGTTTTTTCTGGTCCATAAGCGAGAGCATGGAGTTGTCAGGAGCGCCGTCATGCGAAAGAAGCGCCCAGGCCCTTTCGCTGACGGAAATGGCGGAAATGCCGGCCGGGCCGGCCAGCGCCTTTTGCGGGCCGATGACGGCGATATCGATACCTAAACGGTCGACGTCGAAAGCATGTCCGCCAATGGACGCGACGGCGTCCACAAGGGTCGCGATGCCCCGTTCCCGGGCGAGCGCGGCAATGGCGGGCAGGGGGTTGAGGATGCCGCTTGCCGATTCCGCGTGGACGATGGCGAGAAGGTCGAAATCCGGCCCTTCGTCAAGCGCCCGTTCGACTTCCTCCAGGGTGACCGGCCTTGCCGGGCTGGCGGTCAGATTGCGCACGGTCGCGCCGCCCTTTTCCAGCCAGCCGCCAAACCACGTACCATAAGGGCTGGTGACAACGTTGAGCGCTTTCAGGCCCGGTCGCGCAAGGCTGGTGGCTGCGGCTTCGAGCGCCAGCACGGCTTCCGCCTGTATCAGCAGCACGTCGTTGCTTGTGCTCATCAGCGCGGCCAGCCGGTCGGCAAGGGCAGCATAACGCTCGGCAGGAAAAGCGGGTGGGTCGAGCAGCAATGCATAATCCGGAGCGGGCATGTCTTCTCCTTACGTGGTGATGGTCAGGCGCGGTGCGGCGTCGATCAGGGTTCTGGCGGTCGAGGATTGCGGCGCCGAGACGATATTTCCTGTCCGGCCGATTTCAACGATCCTTCCTGCTTCCATGATGGCGACGCGGTGGCAGACGGCGCGAATGACCGCGAGATCATGGGAGACGAAAATACAGGAAACCGCCGTCTCTCGCTGTATTTCCACCAGCAGTTCAAGGATTTGCCGGCGAACCGAAACATCGAGCGCGGAGACGGCTTCGTCCAGGATGAGAAGCGACGGCTTGAGCGCAATCGCCCGTGCGATCGAGACGCGCTGCCTTTGGCCGCCGGAAAGCTCGAAGACCGAGCGGCCGGCATAGCTGGCGGGCAGGCCAACGCGGTCGAGAAGGCGGCGGACTTCCGCCGCACGCTCGCGTCTTGCGACCGTGCGATGAATGCGCAACGGTTCGCCGATGGCATCTTCGACGCTGGCGCGTGGATTGAAAGCGCCATGAGTGTCTTGAAACACCATCTGCATGTGCTGGCGGGCGGCGCGAAGCTTGCCGCCGTCCAGTGTCAGCCAATTGTGGCCCCTGAAAAGGATCGTGCCTTCGTCGGCCGGGATCAATCGCATGAGAATGCGGGCAAGCGTGGATTTTCCGCAGCCGGAGGGACCGGCAAGTCCCAGCGTCTCACCGGGCCGAAGCGAAAAAGAGATGTCGGAGAGCGCCGCCACCCTTCTTGCGCCGGTGCGGTAGGTCTTGGACAAGCCGTCGACGGTGAGCAGGGCATCGTTCATGACGCGGCCTCGCTGACCAGCGGCGGCGTGGACAGATCGAGGTAATCGGTAAGCAGCGCACGCGTATAGTCATGGACGGGTGCGGACAGCACCCGCCTCGTCGGGCCATGTTCCACCAGCAATCCCGAGCGCAGAACCGCAATCTCGTCGGCAAGGCTGGACGCAAGGCCGATATCATGGGTGATGAAGACCAGCGTCTTGTTTTCCTGCCGCACCAGATCGTCCAGCAGCGTGGCGATGGCGGCTTGGCTAGCCGTATCGAGCGCGCTCGTGGCTTCATCGGCAATCAGGATTGAAGGGCTGGCTGCAATGGCGGCGGCAATCGTCACGCGTTGCCTCTGGCCGCCGGAGAGCTGGTGTGGATAGGCCCGGATGAGGTGGGAAGGGTGCGGCAGCCGAACCCGCTCCAGAAGATCGCGGGCAAGATCGCGCGCTTGCCGCCATGAGAGACCTAGATGCCGGACAGCCCCTTCCGCCACCTGTTCGCCGATGGTGAGGACCGGATTCAGCGTTGCGCCTGTATCCTGAAAGATCGTGCCGATATCCCGCCCTGGCAGCGGCCTGCCGTGGAACAGGCTATCGCGGCTCCACGAAATATCACCGGAAACCTTTGCATGTCCGGGAAGAAGCCCCGCAATCGCCTTGCCGAGCGTCGATTTCCCCGAGCCGCTTTCGCCGATGATCGCCAGCCTCTGGCCTTGCCGGATCGTCAGCGAGACATTCTGCAATGCCGGCGCATCACTTGCCGCATACCAAACGCTGAGGTCGTCGATCCGGCACAGCGCATTTCCGCTCATGGCGCTCGCCTCCCTGTCGCCATCGCCTTGTTGATGCCTTCACCGAGAAGATGAACGCCGAGAACCATGACCAGAAGGCCGATGCCGGGAATGACCGACAAAAACGCGGCCGAGCGAAGGACATTGCGTCCTTCTGCGATCATCGAACCCCAGGTAACGATATTGGGATCGCCGAGCCCGAGGAAGGATAGGGCGGCTTCGGTCAAAATGGCCGCGGCGACGATGATGGCGGCAAGCGCCATGACCGGCGGCAGGGCATTTGGCAGGATCTGCCTGAATGCGATCTCAAGCGGGTGCATGCCGATGGCGCGGGCGGACTGAACATAGTCGCGCTCGCGGATGCTCAAGACCTGCGCCCGCATCAACCGCGCCGGATCCGCCCATGCGCCAAGCGCAATGGCGAGTATGACAATCGGCATGGAGGGGCCGATTGTACTGACGAAGGCGAGCGCTAGCAGGAAGTTCGGGACGATCTGGAAGGCGTCGGTGACGCGCATCAATGCTTCGTCCACAACGCCGCCGGCAAATCCGGCAATGGTGCCGATGACGGTGCCGATAATCAGCGCGGCTGCGGCGGCGCCTATGCCGACGAGCAGGGAGGCCTGCGCACCATGGGCGAGCTCGGCCAGCACGTTGCGGCCCAGCCGATCGGTGCCGAGCGGTAGGGCCGCATCCGTAAAAGGCGTAATCAGCGGTTCGCCAACGATGGCCAGCGGGTCACCTGGAAAGACGGCGGGTGCGGCAAGCGCCGTCAGGGAAAGCAGCACCAGTATGACGGTTCCCGTCATGCCTTCGAAACTGCGCAGGAGCCGGAAAGCGAAACTCATGCGCCTTGTTCCCCGCTGCCAATGCGCGGATCGAGCACGGAATGGACAATGTCGACGGAGAGGTTGACGAGGATGACAAAAACCGCGCTCGTCAGGATAATGCCCATCAACAACGGGGCGTCTCGGCCAGTGACGGCCTCCTGCGCCAGCCGACCAAACCCGGGAATGGCAAAAACGCTTTCGATGACCACGCTGCCGCCCAGCATGGTGGCCGCCTGCAGGCCAAGCACGGTGACAAGCGGCAGGGCGGCGTTGCGGGCGACGTGGCGCAGCACGATCCGTCGTTTTGAAAGCCCCTTGGACTGGGCAAAGAGCACGAAATCCAGCGGCCAGATCGCCGCCATGGCGGTGCGCATCACGCGCAGGAAAAGCGCCAGATAGATCAGCCCGAGACTGGCGACCGGCAGTACGAGATGGCGGCCGATATCCATCGCCCTCGCCATGCCGTGCTTGCCCGAAGCGATGGTTTCGATGCCGGAGGTAGGCAGCCATCTGAATTTCACCGCGAAGACGATGGCGAGCACGAGCCCAAGCCAGAAGCCGGGCGTGGCGTAAAGCGCGAGTGAGAGTGTGGAAAGCGCGCGGTCTGTTGCCCCGTCCGGACGCGCGCCCGCCACGATGCCGAGTGCTGTGCCGAGGATGAAGGCAAGCGTTGTCGCACTGCCCATCAGAAGAAGCGTGTTCGGCAGCCTTTCCAGGATCAGCCCCAGCACAGGCCGGTCGAAGGCAAGCGACCAGCCGAGATCAAGCCGCAGCACCGAACTCGCATAGAGCCAGAAACGGGCCAGCACGGAGCCGTTCAGACCATATTGTTCACGCAGCGCATCGCGCAGCCCGGCATCGCCGCCGCCGATGGAAACGAGATAGGCGTCGACCGCGTCACCCGATGCGTTTTCAAGCAGCAGGAAGGTGAAGACGAGCACGATCAGCAGCACCGGAATGGCGGTGAATGCCCTTCGCCGCAGCAATTTCGCCGCACGTCTCACGGCGTTGCCTCAGGTATCCACCGCCGTATCCGCCCAGTTGGACACCGCCCACCGAGGATTACTGGCGACATGTTTGACCGTATCGCGCGCCACAGTGATGAAACCCCACTCGGCGACGTTGATCAGCGGCAGATCGGCCGCGACCTGTTTCTGGAAGTCCTTGTAAAGCGCCGTGCGCGCGGCGGCATCCACTGTTATCGCCGCCTTGTCGATCAATTCGTCCAGCGTCTTGTTCTCGTAGCCGCCCTGATTAGAGAAGCCGACGCCGGCCGGAATGCCGGAACGGACGAGAATCGTGGTCGATATTGCGGGATCACCGCGGAACACCGGCGGCGCGATGGCGAGATCGAAGGCGTGGTCGGTGTAAACGGCCTTCTGGTGCGCCGCGGCGTCATTGTTCACCAGTTCTGCATCAATCCCGATTTCCTGAAGCGCCTGCCGCAGATAAGAACCGAACTGGCGGGTCTCATTGAAGTAGGGCGCGGGCAGAAGCTTCAGCGAAAAACGTGTTCCATTCGCACCACGCGGATAACCCGCCTCATCCAGGAGAGCGTTGGCCTTGGCGACGTCGAAATCATAGGTCTCAACGTCATTCGTGTAAAATTCCGGCGCATTCTTCGGTACGGGGCCGGTCGATGCAGTGGCGTAACCGAGAAAGACCTTGTCGATGACGAATTTCCTGTCGATGGCGTGCGCGATCGCCTTTCTGACCTTGAGATCCGCCAGTTCCTTGCGGCGATGGTTGATTTCCACCACCAGCTGATAGGTCAGTGCCTCATAGCCATCCGCAATAACCTTTATGCCGGGCTCCTTGGCGATGCGGGCAAGATCGGCGAGCGGCACGGCTGAAAAGGCGGCCAGCTGGATTTCTTCAGCTTCCAGCGCAGAGGCCGCGCCGGCCCGGTCGGGAAGGACGCGATAGATAATTTCCTCGAGCTGCGGCTGACCCTTGCCCCAATAGTTCGGGTTCCTCGTCAGGCGGTAATATTCGCCGGGTTTATATTCGGAAAAGACAAAAGGCCCGGTGCCCACCGGTTTGGTATTGGCCGGATTTGTGGCGATGTCGGTACCCTCATAGAGGTGTTTCGGCACGACGCTGGTAACCACCGGCAGCGCATTGCGGATGAGCTGGAACGGCGTGGGTTTGGAAAAGCGGAAAATTGCCGTGTGGTCATCAGGCGTTTCCACCGTCTGGAGATTGGCAAAGACCAGCCGCCCGAGATTTTGCAGCGGTTTCCAGACGGAAAGCGCCGAAAACGCAACGTCCGCCGAGGTGAATGGCTTGCCGTCATGCCATGTCACACCCTCGCGCAGCTTGAAGGTGGCGCTGAGCCCGTCATCGGCTCCCTGCCATTCCGTCGCAAGTCGCGGCTCCAGCCCGTCGGTGCCGTTAAAGGAGGCCTCGGCCAGGGGCTCGACGATCTTGCTGGCGATGTAAAACACGCCGTTGGAGGCAACGATGGCCGGATTGAGGTTTTTCGGTTCCGAATCGGCCGCGACGATCAGTCGCCCGCCGGATTTCTCCTGTGCGACGGTAATTCCCGCCAATCCTGTGGTTGCGGCCAGCGCGAGCGAGGTCTTGAGAAGCGAGCGGCGGGAAAGCTGGACAGGCGACATGAATTTCACTCCGGAATGAGGGCGAGGCGGGCTTTTCCGCTTGGCCCGCGGCGTGCCGATCTTAAGGCTGCAACCTCGGCAGTGTCCACGTTAATTCGCGCCCTTTACAGCAATGATTTTACGTTGCGGAGAGCTTTGCGGAAACAATATGCCCCGTCTCGGAAAATTCGGTTCTCCAGTCCGCCATCAGCGGCGAATTCACGGCGGAAAACTCGACATAACCGAATGAAACCAATCGTTTGATATGTGTTTTGCGAGGCAGCGGATGGCGCTGCGAACTTGTGGAGCGGTTGAAAATCCGTCGGTACGACCCCGTTTGGAAAGGGGTAATTAACCTTTATTTTTTATTTCAAGGAGACCGAAATATGTACGTTTATGATGAGTGTGCACGCTGCCATGAGCTTCTCCCGATCCAGATTTCAGAATTCGTCCAATAGCGTAGGGGAGGGGAGCGAAAATGCCCGTCATGCCGGTGTCCAGACGCCTGCGGGGCAGCGGACGATCGTGACGGCTGCAGGTGCAGCGCCGCGGCAGAATGCTGACGTGATCGCAGCCGATGCCATCGAAGGCCGCGCCGAGATGCCCGGCTGGCAGAATGCCTTCGTGCTTGGCCCGAATGTCCGCTTTACCCGCACGCCGGAGAGCGTCTTTAACCGGCGTATGCCGGTGGAGACGCCGAATATCCCGGACGAGGAGGCGCCCGCTGCCTCCGTACCGGCTGCCGCAGAGCCCGAGACGGCTGCTCGCCAGGATGCGCCGGCACCCCAGCCCGCCGAGAAGCCGGCCGAGCAACGCATGGCGCCGCCGCGCATGCCGTTTCTGCCGCAGCCGCCCGACGCCCGCGGTGCTCGCGCCTTGACTTACAAATTGCGGCTGGAGCTTGCCCGTAAACAGGCGGAAGAGGCAGCCGCAGCCGTGCGGGATCCATCTTCATCGACGTCTGCCGCGCCCGATGCGGAACCCGCAGCGCCGCAGACGTTTGAGCCGCAACCTGCCGCGCAGCCGGAAGCTGAGACGCAGGCTTCCATTCCCGCCTTTGCCGCCCATCTGCCGGATGAGCTGTTCTGGGAAGTGATGACGCTTGATCTGCCCGGCGATGCGGCTGAAGCTCTTACCGCCCAGGTGCGGAGCGCATTTTCCGTTTCGGCGCCCGCAGCTCCGGCGCCTGTAAACACCGTTCTGACAGCGCCTTCATCCGCAGTGGCTGTCGCTCCCGTCTCGCCCGCAGCCGCCCCGGTTGTCCTTTCGGCCGAGCCACCTGTCGTCACCGTACCCGGCGGCTCCGCCATCCGGCTCTATCGGGAAATTGGCGTACGGCAGACATTCATTCCAGCCGCCGGCGTGGCTCCCGAACAGGAGTTCGCGTCGCAGCTGATAGCGGAAGCTGCCATGGTTGTCGCGCCGCAGCAGCTTGCAGAGCAGGTTCAGCCGGCGGAAAGGATCGTTGCCGAGCCGCGTTTTACGCCGCGAGCGCCTATCCAGTCTTCTCAGCCCATGTTCCGTGAAGCACCTGTCTTCGCCGATGGGGAATATGAGTATCCTTCGATTGACCTCCTGCAGGAAGCCCGCGTCCAGCAGACCACGACCATGACACCGGAAGCCCTGGAACAGAGCGCCGGTCTACTCGAAAGCGTGCTGGAGGATTTCGGCATCAAGGGTGAGATCATCGATGTCCGTCCTGGTCCTGTCGTCACGCTCTATGAATTCGAGCCCGCCCCTGGCGTCAAGTCCTCGCGTGTCATCGGTCTCTCTGACGATATCGCGCGCTCCATGTCGGCGCTCTCGGCTCGCGTTGCGGTCGTGCCCGGCCGCAATGTCATCGGCATCGAGCTGCCGAACCCGGTGCGCGAGACGGTTTACCTGCGCGAACTGATCGAGGCGCAGGATTACGCCGAGACACGCCAGAAGCTTGCCCTTTGCCTCGGCAAGACCATCGGCGGCGAACCGGTTATCGCCGAACTTGCGAAGATGCCGCACCTTCTGGTCGCCGGTACCACCGGTTCGGGCAAGTCCGTCGCCATCAACACCATGATTCTGTCGCTGCTCTACCGCCTGAAGCCGGAAGAATGCCGCCTGATCATGGTCGACCCGAAGATGCTCGAGCTCTCGGTCTATGACGGTATTCCGCATCTCCTGACGCCTGTCGTCACCGATCCGAAAAAGGCGGTGATGGCGTTGAAGTGGGCGGTGCGTGAAATGGAAGACCGCTACCGCAAGATGTCGCGTCTCGGCGTGCGCAATATTGATGGCTACAATGCAAGGGCCGCTGCTGCCCGTGCCAAGGGCGAGACGGTGTTCTGCAATGTGCAGACAGGCTTCGATCGCGCCACTGGCGAAGCGGTCTATGAGCAGGAGGAAATGGACCTGACGGCGATGCCCTATATCGTTGTCATCGTCGATGAAATGGCCGACCTGATGATGGTCGCCGGCAAGGAGATCGAAGGTGCGATCCAGCGTCTGGCGCAGATGGCGCGCGCCGCCGGCATCCATCTCATCATGGCAACCCAGCGTCCCTCGGTCGATGTCATCACGGGCACTATCAAGGCCAATTTCCCCACCCGCATCTCATTCCAGGTCACCTCGAAGATCGACAGCCGCACGATCCTTGGTGAGCAGGGGGCGGAGCATCTGCTCGGCCAGGGCGACATGCTGCACATGATGGGCGGTGGCCGCATCGCCCGTGTTCACGGCCCCTTCGTGTCCGACGAGGAAGTTGAAAAGGTCGTGGCGCATCTGAAGACGCAGGGTCGTCCGGAATATCTGGGCACGGTCACGGAAGATGCCGAGGAAGCGGAAGAAGAGGCGGAAGAGGATACGGCTGTCTTCGACAAGACCTCGATGGGCGACGACGACAGCGATGACCTCTATGAAAAGGCCGTCAAAATCGTGATGCGCGACAAGAAGTGCTCGACCTCCTATATCCAGCGCCGCCTTTCGGTGGGCTATAACCGCGCCGCCTCGCTGGTGGAGCGAATGGAGCAGGAAGGCATCGTCGGACCTGCCAACCATGTCGGCAAGCGCGCCATCATCGCCGGCGAGCGCGACCCTTACGATGCGATGGGCTCCGACGACTGATCATCGCGTCACCAAATGAACGAAGGGAGATGTTGCAAACAACATCTCCCTTTTTCTTTCTGTGGCGTTCGGCGCTAATGTCTGCGAAGCCTATTTCATTCCCGTTCCGGCGATGCCTGTTGTGATGTAGCGCTGCAGGAACAGGAACACGACCGTGACGGGTGCCAGGCTGAGGAAGGTCATGGCGAGGATATAGTGCCATTGCACCGAGAACTCGCCCTGAAAGGCGTTCAGCCCCACCTGCAGCGTGAAATTCTCACGGCTGCTGAGAACGATTAGCGGCCAGAGGAAGTCGTTCCAGCGCCACAAAACCGAGAATATGGCGAGAACCGCGAGCGCCGGGGCCGTCAGCGGCAGGATGATGCGCCAGAAGATGCGGAATTCGCTGGCGGCATCGACGCGCGCCGCCTCGATCAGCTCATCGGGGATGGTCAGCATATATTGCCGGAGCAGAAAGACGCCTGTCGGCGTTGCGACGGTGGGAATGATGACACCCCAGAGATTATCGACGAGACCGACACCGACGATGACGAGATAGGCCGGCACCATGACGACGGTGAGCGGGATCATCAGGGTGGAGATGATCAGCACGAAGATCGCCTTTTCGCCACGGAAACGGTATTTGGAGAGCGCAAAGGCTGCCATGGCGTTGACGATCAGCGTCAGGACCGTTGCGACGACGGTGACGAAGACCGAGTTCTTGAGGAAGGTCAGGAAGCTGAACTGTGTCAGGGGATCGGTGAAGTTCTCCGTCGCGATGGTCAGCTTCTGAACTGGCGTTATTTCCCGTGTGTCGACACTGATTGGCGGGCCCGGATTGGCTGGGTCCACCATCTGAGCTTTGAGGCCGATGCGGCGGACCATGGCCATCTCACGCTCTGCGCCGTCGATGGTGGCCTTCCACAGGCTGAGCGGCCTGTCGTAGCCCTGAACCTCCACTTGCACGGCAGCGCGCGGCAGGAGGCTTGGCGGAAACCGCGTGATTTCAGCCTCCGGTTTCAGCGACGACATGGCGGCCCAGACAACCGGGATGAGGACAGCGAGTGTGCCGCCGATGAGCCAGACCCAGGAGAGGATATCGGTGAGGCCGATCCGGCCGGGACGGCGGGTGCGCGTGAGGAAAGAGACGGCATTGGACATGGTCAGGACTCCATCTTTTTGCCAAGGCGCAGCTGCACGAGCGTCAGTGCGAGAAGCACAAGGCCCATCAGCACCGACGCGGCGGAAGCAAGGCCAAACAGCCTGAGATCGCTGCCGAAGGCCATTTGATAGATATATTGCACCACGAATGTATTGGCCGTGCCTGGCCCGCCGCCATTCGTCAAAACCCAGGCTTCATCAAATATCTGCACCGAGCGGATCATCAACAGTATGAGCACGACGAGCAGGTTGGGGCCGAGAAGTGGCAGGGTGATGCGCAAAAGCGTGCGCCGGGGCGAGGCGGCATCGATGGCGGCGGCTTCGTAGAGATCCTTCGGGATGGCCTGAAGGCCGGCGAGCAGGATCAGCGTATAAAAGCCCATGTGGAACCAGACCGAAACGACCACCACGAAAAAGCGCGACCAGCCGACATCAAGCAGGAAGATTTCCGGCGGCACGCCCAGCATCTGGAAGAAGGCGTTGAGCAGGCCGTTGCGGTCCAGAAACCATTTCCAGATGAGGCCGATGACGACGGGCGACAGCAGGACGGGATAAAAGAACATGGCGCGGAAGAAACCGCGCGCGGCTATCGCCCTGTTGAGGATGAGGGCGGTTATGAGCGCGACCAGCAACGTGGCGATGACATTGAAACCGACAAACCACAGCGTGTTCCAGATTGCCGTCCAGAACAGCGATTCCCGGCAGCTTCCCGGGTCCATATAGCTCTGGCAATCCAGCAGCTTGCCGAAATTCTCCAAACCGACAAAGGGGCGGTCGGTGATCAAAAGTTCGGTGCCGCCGGTGAAGGCATAACCGACGGCAATCGCAATCGGCAGGAAGGTGAAGATGCCAAAAAGAACGAGGTTCGGCATCAGGAAGATATAGGGCATGCGCCTTTTGCCGATCAGCCGCTCGATGAAGTTGAGCGGCACCTCGGCAATCGCCATAACGGCGTCAAGCGCGCGGTCGGACAGTCTCGCAAGGGTCGGATTGGCCATGCTACCCTCTCCCTTCGCCCGTTAGGCGCGGCAGCGCCAGTTCGGTGGCGGGATCAAAGACATGAACCTTCTCCCGTGCTGGCATGACCTTCAGCACCGCGCCGGAGGCTGGCGCGAAATGGCCGGCCTGATGCACGATGATCTGGTCCTTCTCACCCTTGATATTGCCGTAGAGATAGGTCTCGGTGCCGAGGCTTTCGTGGTATTGCACCTCGAAGGGCAGGCCGGCATCCGCGATGGTGAAATGCGAGGGTCGGATGCCCGCCAGAACCGCCTGTCCGGGGCTGACGGTTGCCGGATCGACGAGGCAGGGGAGCGACACGCCATAGCCGGCATCGATGGAAATGGTGCCGTCGTCGCGCTTGATGATGGTGCCCTTCAGCATGTTCATGCGCGGCGAACCGAGGAAACCGGCAACGAAGAGGTTGCGCGGATTATCGAAAAGCTCAAGCGGGCTGCCCACCTGTTCGATGCGCCCGGCGCGCAGCACCACGATCTTGTCGGCCATGGTCATGGCTTCCACCTGATCGTGGGTGACATAGATCATCGTTGTCTTGATATCGCGGTGCAGCCGGGTGATTTCTGCGCGCGTCTGCACGCGCAGTGCCGCATCGAGGTTCGACAGCGGCTCGTCGAACAGGAAGATGTCAGGTTCGCGCACGATGGCGCGGCCGATGGCGACGCGCTGGCGCTGGCCGCCGGAAAGCTGTTTCGGCTTGCGGTCGAGATAGGGCTCGATGGCAAGCATCCGCGCCGCCTCGTTGATGCGGTTTTCGATTTCCGACCGCTTGAAGCGCAGGTTTTCCAGGCCGAAGGCGAGGTTCTTGCGCACGCTCATATGCGGATAAAGCGCGTAGGACTGGAAGACCATGGCGATCTTGCGTTCTGCCGGCGACAGTGCGCTGACATCGCGATTTCCGATGGCGATGCTGCCTGATGTGACGTCCTCAAGACCGGCGATGATGCGCAGCAGCGTCGATTTTCCGCAGCCCGACGGGCCGACGAAAACGACGAATTCGCCGTTTTCGATCTGGAGATCGATATCATGCAGGACGTGAACGGCGCCGAACGCCTTGTTGAGGTTTTCGAGTTTCAGACTTCCCATCACCTGCTCCCTTCAACCGAGCTCGCCGTCGCGACGATCTCCTGGCTGTTCCAACCCTCGGGCAAGGGCATTGCTCTTTTGATGGCGACATCATCAGCCGAAAAACCGTGAGCGCCCTTAAGGTAGATCGCGGGCATGCCGCCTGGATAATCCTCCATACCGACGATCCGGCCCTCAGCATCCTGCGTCCAGGCATTGGCGCGGCCGGCCGCATCGGCGCTTGGCGCTATATCGGCATTGGTGGGACGCAGGTCATATTGCAGGCCGGTGCCGAGCTTGCCGGGCTCCTGCGCCAGCGTGATGCGCGCAAGCCTGACATTGTGAATGCCGGCTGCCGAGGTGGAGACGAGGTTGATCGCTCCCTCCATCGAACCGCTCAAATCTTCGATAACAAGATTGTCCACCCTGCCTGCCTGCCGTTCGGGGCGGCGGTCAACGACAGTGACTGTCACTGCTTCGCCAGAACCCCAGAAACCACCCGGCGTTTCATGGCACTCGGCCTCGATGCGTGAAAAGCGGATGTTGCGCATGGCGCCGCCATCACGGGAGAAAAGACCCATGCCGCGATTTGACTGCACCACCTTGCAGTCTTCGAACACCACATTAGTGAAATCGCCGAAGGATTCGGTGCCGAGCTTCAGCGCGCAGCTCATGCTGGAAACGGTGCAGCGGCGAACCGCGATATTGGCGCACACGCCCACTGCCTTGCCATCCGGCCCGGCACTGGTCTTGAGACAGATGCCGTCATCCGCAGTCGAGATGAAGCAATCCTCGATCAACGCGCGGCGGCAGGCATCCAGCACGATGCCATCCGTATTGGGCAGGCGGCGGTCGTTTTCGATGCGCAGATTGCGGAAATGAAGGTCCTCGCAATTGACCATATGCAGCGTCCACATGGGGGAGCCACTGACGTGCAGGTTTTCGAGGCGCACATTACGGCAGGCTTCCAGCACCATCACGCGCGGGCGCTTTTTCGCCGGGATATAGGTTCCCATGGCCGTGTCATCGCCAATGATGAAGTTTTCACCGCCGGCCTCGATACGGCCCGGGCCCGTGACGGCGATGTCGTGCGCGCCCTTGGCGATAATCATGCCGCGATCGGAGTCTTCGGCAATCACCGAAACCCGGGTCAGTGCATAAGCGTCGTAATCGGAAACGGGGGCGAGTACCGCGTCTGCTGCAAGGTGCAGTTCCACGCCGCTTTTGAGCTGGAGACCGGCGCTGACATGTCGTCCGGCCGAAAGAGATACGCGCCCGCCACCTGCTGATGATACGGCGTCGATAGCCTGCTGGACGGTCGCCGTGGCATCGAGGCCACTGGCCGCAACTGTGATGTCCTGACTGATGTTCATGATGCTCACGATGTCTTTGGCCTTTTCAGAAAAACGTCGATCAGAAGCAGCATCGTCAGTGCCTGCCCGTAGGGCGTGGGCAGGTTGGGGATGCGGCGGTAAAAATCGAGATCGTGGCCCATTGGCGTGCCGTCGGAGACGCCGTGAACGACGCCTTCCTCATCGATATTGCCGAGCACCGCCTTCAGCGCGCGTTCCGCATGCGGACGGTTCTCTTCATCGAGAATGCCGGCCTCGATGCCGCGCAGAATGCCATAGGCGATGCCGGCCGTCGCCGATGTCTCGACTGGTGAGGTCGGGTCATCGAGCAGCGTATGAAACATGCCGTCTTCACGCTGATATTTTCTCAGCGACCGCACCTGGCTTGAAAGCACATTGGCGAGGAAACGTTTGTCCTTCTGAGCAAGTGTCGGTACCAGTTCAAAGAGTTCGGGAATGGCGACGGTGATCCATGAATTGCCGCGTGCCCAAAACGCGTCCGCGAAATTGTGGCGACCGTTGAAGGTCCAGCCGTGATACCAGAGCCCGGTGACGGGGTCGGAGAGATAGCGCGCATGGATCATGAACTGGTAGACGGCCTCGTCGATCCAGTCCTGCCGTTTGCAGACAACGCCCGCGCGGGCGAGAAACAGACAGGCCATGAACAGCGTGTCGTCCCAGAGCTCCCCCTCATTCAGCCGTTCCTTGACGACATGCTGGAAGCCGCCATCTTCGGTTTTGGGCAATTCATGCACAAGCCAGTCGGCCCAGTCTTCCACCAGCGCGCGGAAATCCGGCCGGTCGACATGTTCTGTCAGGATGACGAGCGGCAGCATCGGCGCGGAACTGTTGATCTGGCGCGGCGGCAGGCCACGGTCGATCTGCCAGCCGTACCATGTCACGAGGTCATCCAGTGCCTTCTGGTCGTTGGCCGCGAGTGCCCGGCGCAGGAAACCATAAAGGCCAACACCCACTTCCCAATCCCATTCATCGAACTGGATCTTGCCATCGGAACTGCCGCTGACCAGACCTTCCTGAATGCCTTTGAGGCGGCTGAAGGCGGCGGCGACATTATCGATCGTTGTCCTGAGAGTGTCTTTTTCCATGCTTGGCTGGTTCATCTGTCAATTCCGCTTAGGAGTAGATGGGTTTTGCAGCGCTGCCCGATGCGGGGTCGGCGCTGTCGAAGGTGATTTTCGGTTGCGGCTGGTCATGGTCGAAGGCCATGGCCTGTCCGCCGATAGTGAAGGCGCCGTCCCAGCTGAGAGTGAATTCCGGCCCGCCGGGTGGCGTGACTGCGAGCAGCCGGCTATCGGCATCGAAGGTGACCCGTGTGGCGAGAATTTTCGCGCGGAAGCCGGCGAAGGCTTGCGCGTCGCCGCAGCCGATAACGCCGATCCAGCCGGCGCGGCGGCCGGGCGATCTAATCTCGCGGTTGGCGGTGGCACCAGAGGTGACGGGTTCAAGTCCGTTCGTCGCGTAAAGGGCCGCGAAGCCGCGGCCGGAACGGGTGATGAGCCAGTTGTCTTCCATCATGACCTCCTCCAGCCCGTCGCGGCCGAGATAGGCGTGGGTCCAGTCGTTGCGGTGATCTTCGGTATCGAAGATCAGCATCGCCAAATCGCGGTGCTGCGCTACGCGCGGCAGGATGCCGCTTCCCGCCCAATAGGAGGGACGCTGGCTGCCCCAGGGATCGTCCTCACCGGGATGATTGACCCACAGTCGCGCCATCGGGTGGCCGGCAAGCTTGATGTCCATGACGTGCTGCTGGTGACCCCTGCGGCCGGTCTTGTGATCGACAACGGTGGAAAGCTGGCCGGCCTCGTTCTTGAACAGCACGAGTTTGCCGGGCTCCAGCCCCTGCGCGTAGCGCGCCTCGACCATGCGGCCGTTTTCCAGCTGGGAGAGGGCGGCAAGATGCGCCGGCGGCAGGTAATCTCCGCAGCAGAACATTGGTAGCGAGGCGACGCCGTTGTTGAGCCAGCCTTTGCCAAAGGCGACCTCAGCAAAGGGCGCCAGTTCCGTCAGCGGCCCGGCGCGCAGTTCCTTGTCATAAGCCCGCCCTTGCGAACCGGAGGGGACACCGCCCAGTGTATGCAGCGCGATCATCTCGAAAATGAGATCGATCTGGTGGCGCGCGCGGGCGGCAAGCTCCGGCTCCGCCCAATGTTCGATGGCGAGAAGACCGATGAAATCGACGGGGTAATAGGCGGCCGAATTCCACTCGGCCAACCCATGCGCCTCGACGCTGTCGAACCAGCGCGCCAGCCGCTCAGCTGCCAGCGCGGCCTGCTGGCGCCCGCTACGGCCGGACGCGGTGAAGGTGGCGTCCGGCAGATAATCGCCGGCCAGCAACTGGCTGGTGTGGAAGCAAAGTACGTGGTTTTCACTCCAGAACCACATGACGTCATTGCCCGGCTCGTCCACCCAGTAACGATAACCAAGGATCGAAGCATCGATCCGTGCCCGCATATCTGCAGGCAACCGGGCCCCATGAGCACGCACCAGCCACAGCAGCGGGATCATGATGAAATCCGAGCAGTCTTCGCGCCTGTCGATGGAGTGCAGCGTTACATCGATGATGCCGCCGATCGTCTCGATGTCATCGCTGCCGGTGGCGACCATGGCAAGCGCGCGGCCGATGCGCCAGGCGCCGAAACGGGCGCTGAAGGAAAGCGCCGCCTTCTTCCGTTCATTGATGTCGTTAGAGGATGCTTCCGGCGCGATATCACGCATGAAGGCGGCGTCGATGACGCGGGTGACAGTGCCGGAACCCGATCCGAGGGTGATCCTGACGCCGTGATACCCGTCGGCAATGCCTATTGTTTCGGGGATCGTCAGTGAGGATTGCCCGGCTTTCAGCACCGTATCCACTTCCGCAAGCGCGGCGCGCTCATGGCCATGGCTTTTGACGGCGATGTGCACCGGCAGATCGCTTGCCGGCGCTGCGCCAAAGACGAGTTCGAGGGCGCTGCCAGAAAACACGTCGCGGGCAGGGTGCACGTCACGTACCAGCGCGGCCAGGCGCTTCGTCTCTTCCCGGTCGAGCGGCACCGGCAACACGACGGTGAGCGGCGCGGGATCAATAACCTCAAGTTCGAAGAACCAGATGATGTCTCGCTCCGCCAGATCCTCGCAGAGAAGCAGGACCTCGTTGTCACCGGCCGCCAGATCGAGCGCGATGTCACGGCTGCTTTCGACATTGCGGATAAAGGGTTCGAAACGGACCTGCTCGACGCCGCCTACCCAGATGCGCACGCCGCCACAGGTTCGCAGCCGGAACTGCGCTTTCCGTGCAGTCTCGCTGCGAAACGTGCCCTTCAGCCAGCGCTGCACGTGGGTCGGAACATGCCAGAAGCCGGTGAATTCGACGCGGCGATTGGAGCCGGGCAGGTTGAGGTGGGAGACTGGCCAGCTGGTATCGGGGGCTATGTGGCGGCCAACCATGGTCTGCTGGAAGGCCTTGCGGCAGGGAAGGTCGCCGACATCGACAAAACCGTTGATGAAACGGTAGTTGACCCGATCTTCCGCCGGTGCCGGCGTGCCCGGAAACGATGTTTCCACGAGATCGGAGACGATCCAGGCGGTTACCGTCTCCCCGTCCGTGACGGTGTATGTGGGCTCCGACGTGTTCGCCGTAAATGGTCCATCCGGCATAATGGATCGCCTCCCGTCGATCGGTAATGAAATTATTTTCACAAAACTGTTTTTGCCTCTCGGCGTCGATTTGTGCAATTTCGCCAGAACAAACAGCTTGACGTTTATTCTGTCAAGCCGCAAAACATCACAAATCGAAGTAAGCAGAGGAGCTTTTATTCGATTTATGAAAATGTTTTCATTGGGAGGATGAGCATGATGAAATTGTTTTCGGGTGTCAGCGCCCTAGTATTTGCCTCTGTGGCCGGTCTTTCGGCCGCGCAGGCCGAGACCCGCACGATCACATTTCTTTTTACCGATGACGATCAGGGTTATGTGCAGCGCATGGCAGCGCTCAGCAAGGAGTTCGAGACGGCCAATCCCGGCGTGAAGATCAATTTCGTATCGTCGGGTTATGATGCCGTTTCTAAGCAGCTGCCAGTGCAGCTGGCGGTGGGCGAGGGCCCCGATATTGCCAAGATCACCGACTGGCAGCTCGCGCCCTATTATCTCGACATGCGGCCTTACATGAGGGATGCGGACGCCTTCGCGAAACTGCATGGTGCAAGCCTCGACCAGCTTCGCCTGCCCAATGTCAACGATCCGAAGTCGATCAATGGCTACATGGCGTCGCAGACGCTGAACCTGCCCTTCGTCAACAAGACGCTGTTCGAGCAGGCCGGCGAACCCTTGCCCAGCCCGACCGCCAAATTCAGCGAGATCGTCGAGGCATCCGCCCGTGTCGCCAAGGCGACGGGCGTGCAGATCCCCTTCACCATGGACCGGTCAGGCCACCGTTTCTCTGGCGGCGCCTTCTCTTACGGCTCGACTTATGTGAAGGACGGCAAGTTTAGCTTCCCCGACGATGCGGCGAAAAAATACATCGCCGATCTCTTCTCATGGACGCAAAACGGCAGCTTCCCCAGGGAAATGTGGGGTGCGGCCGGGGGTTCGCAGTACAAAAATATGGGTGACGAGTTCGTCAACGGCAATGTCGTGACGTATCTCGCCGGAAACTGGATGGTCAATCCGTTCCAGAACAAGATCGGCGACACCTTCGAATGGACCGCGATCAATGCTCCCTGCGGCGATGCGGGATGCTACGCGATGCCTGGTGGCACCGCGATCGTTGGCTTCAAGCGCACCAAATACCCTGAAGATGTGGCCCATTTCATCGAGTTCCTCGGCTCCGAAAAGGTTCAGCGGGAAATCGCTGAAAACTACGTCATCCTGACGGGTGCAGAGATCGCCAATCCGCAATACAAGCTGAAGAGCGAAAACGCCAAGGCAGCGATGCAGGTCTTCCTCGACAACAAAAAGAACGTGCCGCAGGCCGCGCGTGATTTCGAACGCGCCAAGGGTGGCAGCGCTATGTATCAGCAGATCGTGCAGCGCATGAGCCAGCTCATCGTCGGCGAATTGACGCTCGATCAGACCTACAAGGTTCTGGAAGATGACATCGCCAAGATCAACGAGGCTGTCGCGGTCAAGAAATAAGAGCGCCGCCTCGAAATAAAAAGTCGATCTGCCCGGGGCGACGCGTCGGGCAAATCGCGCCTTCATCTGCCGGCCGCTCTTTCACATGCGATCTATCTTAATCAGCATGCCGAAAAAAAACTGCCATATGCCCGGCTTAAAGCTGACGGCGCGCCGAGGCTTTGCGCGCTCCCCTTTCGTCACGCGTCAAATCACAGGATTCATCATGCCCAAATTGAAGATGTCGTCCATTCCCTCCGTACGCTCGGCCCTGCTTGCCTCCGTTGCATTGCTGGTGCTCGTTTCGAGCGCCGAAGCATTTGATAGCAAGGTACCGGCAGGTCAGGGCTATGCCATCACCGTGCCGGAGCCGACTGCCGCTTATCCGTTGCCGCTTGCCGATAATTATCGCAATCAGACGGGCAAGAATGAGAAGGGCGAGGATGTTCGCGCCTATGACGACCGCGACAATCCCGTCATCAAAATCCTCTCCGGCTTCAACCGCGTCTGGACGCTTGGCGATAAAAAATGGGCCGCTGGTGGCGCCAACGGCGATGGTCCGACGGATTTTAGCCGTGCGAAGGCCGTTAATCCCGCGATCTGGCAGGAAAACATGCGCTATGTGCTGTCTGTGACCGGGGAAAACCGCACGACCGCCGCCGCTTTCAATGCCTACATGAATGATCGGCGCTCGCAGAGCTACAGCGCGATCAACGGCATGGGACCGCTTGCCGATTGGTATCGTGAGGGGTCGGGTGCGACCACCACGATCAACCATACACTTGCAGACTTCGATCCGAACGAGGTGATCACCCGCAAGGAGGAGGACAAGGGTACGGAAGCCGGAACGGCCGAATCCGAGTTAAAGAGCGTCGTGGCCTTGATGAAGGCGATCCGCGGACCGGAAGCCACGACATCGCCCGCGAAATACTTTTATTCCTCGCCGCGCCCGTGGCGGATGAACGATAAGGGTGAGGTCGTCGACAAGGGGACCGAGACCATCGGCGATCGTACCTTCGAAGGCTACGAATCCAGTGCCGGCATTGTTGTCCCGGCGCTGAAATATGCGCGCGAAAATCGCGGCCGTGGCAAGGATGGCGGCTTTCCAAGCGGCCACACCAATGCCGCCTATCTTGCCGCGATTGCCTATGCTTATGCCGTGCCGGAGCGTTTTTCCGAGTTGCTGACGGCGGCTTCGCAACTGGGCGAAAGCCGCATCGTCGCCGGCATGCATTCCCCCGTCGATGTGATCGGTGGCCGCATAACGGCAACTGCGATCGCCGCTGCCGTCTTGCAGGATCCAAAGAACGCAGAGGTCAAAAAGGCGGCGCATTACGACCTGCAGGCCTATTTCGTAAAACGCCTGCCGCAGGGCCAGTCTCTGATCCAGTTCGCCCATAGCGCGGGTCTGGAAAGCGACCCCTATGCCGATGCGGCGAAAAACCAGGCCGATTATCGCCGGCGCATGACCTATTCCTTCAGCCGCAACACGGCTGGGGGCCATGCACCCATGGTGGTGCCGAAGGGCGCCGAGGTTCTGCTCGAAACACGCCTGCCTTATCTTAATGCCGCACAACGTCGCGCCGTGCTGTTTTCCACCGGCATCGAGGCGGGTTATCCGCTGCTCGATGACAGCAACGGCTGGGGACGCATCAATCTGGTGGCCGCTGCCGGTGGTTATGGCGCATTTGACGGCGACGTCGAGGTGACGATGGACGCTGCGGTCGGTGGCTTCAATGCGCAAGACCGCTGGACGAATGATATTGCCGGGGCAGGGCGTCTCGTCAAATCCGGCAGTGGGGCGCTGACGCTCAGCGGCAACAACAGCTATGGCGGCGGCACCATTGTCAGGAACGGAACCTTGGTTGCGTCTTCCGCCGATGCGCTTGGAACCGGTGGCGTGCTGGTCACGGGCGGCACGCTCTCGCTTGCCGCAGGCAAGGATGTCGCCATCGGCGGTGATTATACGCAGTCCGGCGGCACGCTGGCGCTTGATCCGCAAAAGATTGCTCTGCGCGTCAAAGGCAATGTGGTGCTAGACGGCGCGACGCTGAAGCTCGCTTTCGAAGGCGGCGCGTCGGCCGCCGGCACGCGGCTCGACGTCATCTCCGCCAACGGCCTGACCGGGACATTCGCCACGATAGATGCGGGCAACGTGAAGGTGCGGCCGGTCTATACCGGTTCGGACCTGTCGGTGGTGGTCGAATAGGCCGATGCAAGAGGCCTGCCGGGCGCGGCTTAAGCCGCCGCGGCCGGGGCTTCGGCTCAAGAGTTCTGCCGTCGCATCAGCAGGAAGATGACCGGTGCGGCGAGCACCGAAACGATGGCGGCAATGATGAAGGAGGCTTGATAGCCGAATTTTTCGGCAATCGCGCCTGCGCCCAGCCCGCCAATCATGCCGACAACGCCATCCATGCACTGGAACAGGGTGAAATCGACCCCGGCCTGCCGGGGGTCGGACCAGCCCATGAAGCAGGCGTAAAGCGCGACGAAGCCGATGGACATGATGCCCGACGAGCTAGCCACCGCAACCGCCATGACGACCCATTGCGAAATATCGCGATGAACGCTGAAATAGGCGAAAAGGCACAACAGCGCAGTCTGCACGAAGATGGCGATGAGCAGGATTCGTGACGCCCCGTAGAGGCGTACCAGCGTTCCGCCGAGCAGCGCGCCGGCGAAACCGACGATCATGCTGCCCACGCCATTCAGTGCGCCGATGGTGGCGAGATCGAAACCGTAATCGACCAGGAACGGGCCGAGCATTGCCAGACCCCATTTCTGCGCCGCGACATAAACGGCCGCCACGAGAAGGCCGGTGCGGACTTCCCGTCGCTTGAGCGCGTTTTTGATCGATGGCAGGTGGTCCCGTGTTTGCGGGACCGTTCTTGCCGCCGGTCCGAGCAGGAAGGGGAGCGCGAGCAGGATGACCAGCCCGGCCATGACCAGCGTGGCGCTCGTCCAGCCGGCGCGGTCCACCAGCACCAGAAACAGGCCGGCGCCGATGGCGGAGCCGAGATAGGAGCCGCCTACCTGTGCGGCGTTGCCCCATCCATGATGCTCTTCCGCCAGCGTTTCGACCGCATAGCCGTCGCAGGCGATGTCGACTGTCGCCGTCACCAGCCCGATTACCGATAGGATGGCGATTGCGACGGAAACCGGCGACGGGCCGGTGAAAGCAAGAACAGCGAGGCCGCAGGCGCAGGCGGCGATGCCCGTGCCGACGATCACTCGCGACCGGTTCCTGCCAACGGGCGGCAGCCGGTAACGCTCCACATGCGGTGACCAGAGGAATTTCAGCGCCCAGGGCAGAACGACGAGATAAAGAAGGCCGATCTGGTCCAGCGGCAGTCCGGTGGTTCTGAGCACCGCCGGCAGGCCGAGAAAGGTCAGCCCGCCAATCACGCTCTGGCCGACATAAAGCCCGCCGACCGCCACGAAGACGGCGGCCGGCGACGGCTTGGTTGTGGCAGGGTTCTGCTGCAGCATCAGAAGCGATACCGGATGCTGCCCACGACCTTGCGGCCTTCGTCATAATAGCAGAAGCCTGTGGTGCAGACCTGTTTCACCTCGTCGAGAAGGTTGGTGGCGTTGATCTGCAATTTCACGCCTTCCAGCGAGGGCAGGGCCTTGCCGAGATCGTAGCGCAGCGAGGCGTCGACGAAGGTGCGGGCCTCATTGTCAAGAATGGGGGTGTGCTGGTTGTCGCCGAAGCTCGATCCGACGTAACGAACGCCCGCGCCGATGCCGAGGCCTTCGAGCGCACCGCTCTGGAACTCGTAATCGGCCCACAGCGAGAAGGTGTGATAGGGCGAGGAATTGAGCTGCTTGCCCACCGTTTCCGACGTCAGTTTGGTAATTTCAACGTCGTTATAGGAATAGGAGCCGATGAGGCTCCAGCCATTGTCGAGCGAGGCCGTGGCTTCGAGTTCCACGCCGCGCGAGCGCAGGTCGAGCTGGCGCAGCAGGTTGATGCCGGACGAGGTCTCATAGACCGTCGCATTGTCCTGATCGAGATTGAAGAAGGCGGCGCTCAGCAGGGCGTTATATTGCGGCAGGGCATATTTCACGCCGAGCTCATATTGCTTGCCGAGCGTCGGCTGCGCCTGTCCCGTTACCGTTCCCGTGGTGATGATGACGCCCGGATTGGCGACGAAGGAGGTGCCGTAGCTGATATAGGGCATCACGCCGCTGTCAAAGACATAACCGAGGCTGGCGCGGCCGGTCGTCTTGGTTTCATCGCCATCATAGATGGGAGCCGCTGCGTCTCCGACGGTCTGGGCCTGATATTCGGTGTCCAGCCAGTCGTGACGAATGCCGGCCGTCAGGCGCCAGCGGTCGATTTCGACCTGATCCTGCGCATAGATGCCGAGCGTGTTCATCCTCTGCTTCAGTATCAGCGACACATCAGGCACATAGGTGAAGGTGTCGGTGAAGGGGCTGGCGCCGCTGCCCTGTTTTGAGGTGTAGGACATGTGGCTGAAGTCGATACCGGTCAGCAGCGTATGTTTCGCCGGGCCTGTGTCGAATTCTGTCTTCAAGTAATTGTCGGCGGAGACGCCTTCATTGTCCTCGATGGTGATGCCGGGATAGTTGGCGAAGACCCATTGCTGGTCGGCCGAAAGGGCCGAATAACGCGCCTTGCTGTAGAAGGTGACGTTGTCGTTGATTTCATGCTCGAACTCATAGCCGATACGCCATTGTTTCTGCTCGAAATCATTAAAACGGGAATCGCCGCCATAAACCCGCGTCGCGCCGATCGACTTGCCGTCGCTGCCGTAATTGTTGATGTATCCCCAGGTGCCGCCGGTGGTGCTGTCCATATATTCGCCGAGCAACGTCAGCTTGGTGCCGGCATCCGGCTGGAAGGTGAAGGCCGGCGCGATGAACAGCCGGTCGTCCTTGATGGCGCTGATCTCGTTGCGGCCGTCGCGGGCCACCCCGGTCAGGCGGTAAAGCATGGTCTTGTCGTCATCGACGGCGCCGGAAAGATCGAAAGCGCCCTGCACGCGGCCGAAGGAGCCATATTGCAGCTCCACCTCGCGCAGCGTCTCTTCGGTTGGGCGTTTCGAGATGATATCGACAATGCCGCCGGAGCTGCTTGCACCATAGATGGAGGCGGCGGGACCGCGCAGGATGGAAACAGCTTCCACGCCATAGGGCTCGAGCCGGGCACTGCCGTTCTGGCTGCTGACCTGCCGCAGGCCGTCGCGGAAGATGCCGGTGGTGCTGAGATCGGTGCCGCGCACCTTGAAGGCGTCGAAACGCGGCTCCGCGCCATATTGGCCGATGCGCGCGCCGGGCGTGTAGTTCAGCGCTTCCGAGAGGTTCTGCGGCTTCAGGTCGTCAAGCTGCTTGCGGCTGACGGTGGTGATCGACTGGGCGGTTTCGGCAACCGGCGTATCGGTCTTGGTGGCGGTGCGGCCGGATTTGCCGACATAGCCATCGCTCTCGATGATGCCCCTGGCGCCTTCAAGGCCGGTGCCCTGCACGGTGATCGGCGCAAGCAGGGTGCTGCCGGCGGCAGCCGAACCGCCGCTTTCGGCGGTCTGGCTGGCGGGATCGAAAATGCGGACGGTATTGCCGCCGGCCAATGCATAGTTCAGTCCCGATCCGGCCAGAAGCCCGCTGACTGCCGCCGATACGCTGAGCGTGCCCTTGACGCCGACCGTGCTGCGACCCCTGGTGATCGCGGAGGGGTAGACCATGCGCAGATTGGCCTGGCGGCCGAAGCTGAGAATGGCGTTTTCCAGCGGCCCTGCGGGAATGGAGACGGTGACGGTGGCGGGTGCGCCGCTTGCGGCGGGCGGTGTCTGCGCGCTGGCGGTCGTGGCGCCCGGACCTGCCGAGACGATGCCCCCGATAATCGCCGTCGTCGTCAGCCAGAACCAGCCGCGTGCCTGCTTACCCAATTTCATGTCATTCCCTCTCACTCGTGATCTCATGCCCCCCGCTGAAACGGGTCCTGATTGCCTAGAGTGAAAAGGCGGACCGACTCCTGACGTCGGATCTGCGAAAAAAGTTACTTTATCGCGAGCGGACGAAAACCAGCATTCCGGAAAGCCGCGATACCGAAACGGGAAGGCTCTCTTCGAGAATGGTGAGGGCCTGATCTGTGTCCTTGAGATCGAAGATGCCGGAGACGTGCTGCCTCGCCGCCGCCTCATCGAGGATGACGATGCGGCCCCGGCGATATTGCGAGAGAATATCGAGAACCTCGCGTAGCGGCTGGCCGGAGAAGACGAGCTTGCCTTCGCGCCAGGCCATGCTTTTGGCGACATCCTTGCGGGCGCGCATCAGCCGGCCGTCGCCGCCAAGGGTCACGGCCTCTCCGGGCGTGAGTACGGCGATCTCGGCGCCTGTGGTCACCTCCACCCGGCCTTCCTCCACCTGCACCTCCTGCGGCAGCGCGCCATTGCCGGTGCGCACCGAATAATGGGTGCCGAGCGCTTTTGCCGTCAGCGCTCCATCCTCGACGATGAAGGGCCGCTCCGGGTTTTTGGCGACATCGAAATAGGCTTCGCCGCGAAGAAGGGTGATGCGCCGTTCCTTTTGCGAATAATGAACCGAAATCGCGGTATCGGTGTTCAGGCTGATGCGGCTGCCGTCTTCGAGCGAAAGCAGGCGTGTTTCGCCGATTTCGGTGTAAAAATCCGCCTGCCAGCGGTCCTTCAATCCGCTTTTCTCCGCAACCAGCGCTGCAAGCCCGATGAGGCAGAGACCGGCAACACCCGCCAGCATTGCCCGGCGAGGTCCGCGCCGTTTTCGCTGTGCAACCGGCGCAAGCTCTATATCGTCAAGCTCGCCCCAGAGGCTCTGCATGTCCTCATAGGCACTGGCATGGGCGGCATCGGCCCGCAGCCAGACATGAAACGCCTCGCGCTCCGCCTCCGTCGCATCTGCCGATTGCATGCGCGCCACCCAAAGCGCGGCCTCTTCGGCCAGACCGTCATCGGTCAAGCCTTTATCCTTCAGACCGTCCGGGCGCTTGTTCATGTCCTGATCTGCCGTTCGTTGCGTGCTGAGATGTTTCCCCTTTCCCTTATAGAGTGAAAAAGGATGCGAACACCTGATGACGGTCTACATTTTTATTTGCGCGCGGACCTGACGGCAGTGCAGCAGCGCCTTGATGATGTGTTTTTCCACCATATTGCGGGAAATGCCGAGACGGGCGGCGATTTCGCCGTTGGAGTGGCCATGCAGGCGGCTGAGCACGAAGACCTGCTGGCAACGCTTGGGCAGGGCCTCGATGGCCCGTGCCATTAAAATAAGATGCTGCCGCCCGGCGACGATCCGCTCCTGCCCCGGCTCTTCGCAGGCAACGGCAAAACCCGCTTCGTAGGGTGCGAATAATGGCCGCTCTCGCGACTGGCGAATGGCTGTCAGGCGGGCGACGGACCGGGCGATCTGGAAGAGATAGGCCTGTGGATTGTCGATCAGCGTGGCATGAGAAACCTCCAGCGCCCGCAGCACGGTTTCCTGCATGGCGTCGGCAGCGTCTTCCCGGTTCTGCAGGCGCCGGCGGAAAAACCGCATCAGGCGGCTTTCCTCGTCGGCATCGAGAACCTGTAACAGAGCTTTGCTCATCAATCGACCCGGTGGCGTACTGGCTTGACGCATGAAGCAACAGGATATGCTGCGTCATGTCATAAACATGATAGTTGCAATCATATTTATCGCCCTCGGATGCAAGCTGCCAACCAGTAAAAAACCGGGGGCGAAATCAGGCTCACGTTTCCGTTATGATTGTTGCGGGATTACATCAGGCCGCTTGGGCTGAGTTACAGGAAATAGCGCACCCTGAGCGGCAGCAGCGCCGCACCTATGGCGGATGGATCGCCCTTTGTTTCGCTGAGAACCAGCTTGGCCTCCTTCGGTCCGACGCCATAACGGTGTTCGCGCTGGGAAGGCATGTGCGTGCGCTCGATCATCATCTGGCCAAGTGCGCGCGGCAATTGTCCGCCGAAGACGATGGCCTGCGGATCGAGAACCGCGATCAGGCTCGCTACTAGCCTGTCCACCTGCGGCATGGTCTCGTTCAGCCATTCCTCAACGCCCGGCCATGTGGGGTCGAACTGCTGATACAGCGGTTCGATCGAATGAATGTCGACACCATTTTTCTGCAGGGTGGCGATCAGATATTGCAGGGCCGGCCGTTTGGGCGCTTCATCCGGGCTGTATATGCCGCTGAATTCGCCGGCATTGCCATGGAAGCCCTGGAACGGTTGCCCGCCGAGGATCAAGCCGCCGCCGAAGCCGTAATTGAAGGACAGATAGGCGAAGGTCTGACACCAGGAGCCGACACCCCGAAGGCTTTCGCCGATCGCGCCCGTGGTCGCGTTGTTCTCCAGCCAGACAGGCAGTTGGAACTGTTTCTCAAGGATAGGCTTCAGGTCCATCAGCGACCAGTCGCGAAGAGGTTCAGGCGCGTTGAAGGCGCGGTCCTCCGACACGAAAAAGCCGGACATGGAAAAACCGAGACCAAGTAGTCGCTCGCGCGGAATGCCATGTTCCGCCAGCAGCCGTTCGAGCGCCAACGACAAGGCCGCGAGCGTCTCTTCCCGGTCCTCCGGAAGCATCTTCAGCTTTTCCTCGACAATGACATCGCAACGGAAATCGGCGATGCAGATCACCAGGGAGTCGGTGTTGATGGAAATGCCAAGAGAGTAAGCCGCCTCCGGCACGAGTTCGATGGTCGGGCTCGGCTGGCCGCGTGTGCCCTTGATCGGTGCGCCGGTACGCAGAAGCCCACGCTCCAACAGGCCCTCGATCAGGCGGTGCACGGATTGCTGGGTCAGGTTCGTGTGGCCGGTGATCGACGCGCGGGCAATCGGCCCCTGGCGGCGCACGATATCCAGAATGAGACGCTCGTTTTCGCTGGCAAGCGGCTGGCGGTCGAAACTCTGGGGCTGGGTCTGATCCATGGTCATCGCTCTGGATAATGGCTGTGCGGGGCGGCTGCAATGCTGACCACCGTGGCTGACATAACTTTTCATGGATCCTGTTATAAATAATACACTATGAGTGTATTAAATCCAGACGGTCAGCAACCGGTTCGCAGGAGCCGCCTCGGCCGCGGCACGGGGAAAGTCTGACACGGGCAAACCAGTGCCGGTAAACACAACGTCTGAAAGTGAAAATCATGCATCAAACCCTTGCCGCCTCTCGAAATACCTCCAGCCCCTGTAATGTCCTCGCGCTCTGCTCGCGCGACAATCCGGCCATTCTGACCATTGCCCATCGCGGTTTCTGGACCGCCACGGCCGAAAATTCGCTGGCTTCCGTCCGTGCCGCGGTTGCAGCGGGGGTAGAGATGATCGAGATCGACACGCAGGCGACGGCCGATGGCCGGCTGGTCGTCATTCATGACGGCACACTCGACCGCACGACGACTGGGAAGGGCACCGTGAGCGCGCTGCCGTTCGAGGTCGTCCACGCCGCGAAGCTGAGAGTCGGTGCAGGCGGCGATGCAGCCGGCGTGACGGATGAATGCGTGCCGACGCTGGAAGAACTGCTGGAAGAGGCGCGTGGCAGGATCACCGTCAATATCGATACAAAATTCGCCCGCGATCTGCCGCAGGTGATGGAAACCGTGCTGCGGCTCGGTATTCAAGATCAGGTGTTGGTGAAGACCGATATCGACCCGGAAGCTGCCCGCTTCGAGGTGCTGGATGCGCACTGGTTCGGCAAGATCCCACATATGCCGATGTTCCCGGTGCGCAAGGGCAAGTTTGCGGAGGATTTGCGCCGTATCGAGGCGTTGTGTGCGCCCATGATCGAGGTGAAATTCACCGATATAGCCGATCTCGCTGAAGGTCGTGCCGAGATGGAGCGCCAGAACATCCGTCTCTGGATCAACACGCTCGACGTCGCCCATTGCCTTGATTTCAACGACACGCGCGCGCTGGCGGACCCTGAAGCCGTGTGGGGCGCTCTCGCCAGGGCCGGCGTCGGAGCGATCCAGACGGATGAGGTCGAAGCTTTTACCGGCTGGCTAAAGACGGCCCCTGGCGCAACCGGCAGCGCATGGCCAACATGAGCATGCGTCTCGAGCGCCGTCGCCATCATTTTGGTAAAGACGATGACAGATGTTCTGAAACATCTGCCATCTCGATTTTATCCGTTGGAAGGCCGGAACCGAGCAATGTCCTGTAAAGCCGCAATCGGTCGTCAGTTCATTCGGGACAGCGCAACTGCATCACGACCAGCGGGAAAACGAAGCTGGCCGGATACGTCATGGATGGCGCCCCATATCGCTTCGGCAACATCGTCTTCGCTGGTTGTCAGGAGAGGTTTGGCGAAGCCTTCAAGGATCGGCGTTGCAAAGTCCATGTAATCCTCCGGCAACAGCCGTTCCAGCGGCACGATGGCGTTTGTCGCGAAGCGAGTGGTCGGGGCATAGCCAGGTTCCACCAGCTTTACCCTGATATTGAAATGACCCAGTTCATGCGCGAGCGAGCCGGAGAAGCCCTGGATTGCCTGCTTGCTGGCAGTGTAGGCGGCGGCGAGCGGGAAAGAGGCGAGCGTGGCGCTGGATGTTACGTTGATGATGGTGCCGGATCTGCGCTTTCGCATCTGCGGGATTATGGCCTGCGTCATCGCCATCACACCAAAACTGTTGGTCTCGAAGATCGTGCGGATTGCCGATATGGGTGTCGCTTCGAAAGCGCCGACCATACCGATGCCGGCATTGTTCACCAGCACATCGACCGGACCTGCCGCATCGATCAGGGCTGCGATGCTTTGTTCGTCCGTCACATCCAGCGGGAGGACGCGCAACCGGTCGGTGTTGCCAACGAGGCGATCGGGATCCGGACGCCGCATGGTCGCAATGACATTCCAGCCACGTGATAGGAAGAACTCGGCGGTTGCCTTGCCGTAGCCCGACGAAGTGCCGGTGACGAGGATCGTTTTGGTCATCATAATCTCCTTTGTTCGATATGGCCGGAGATAGACGATGTGCTCTGGATGATATATGCTCGTAACACCACAATTTATTATTGATCGTCCAGATAATGGATCCTCTCAGCGATATTATCGATCTTTTGCGGCCGGGCGCCGCCGTTTCGAAGCCAATTTCCGGACGAGGCCGATGGGGCGTGCGTTATCGCGCCTATGACGCCCCGGGCTTTGCCGTCGTGCTGGTCGGTGCGGCATGGCTTATGATCGATGGCCGGGAACCTCTGCGGCTGGCGCGTGGCGATTTCCTGCTTTTGCCGTCCACGCCCGCCTTCTCGCTTTGCAGCGATGCCGACGTCGACTGCATTCCGGTCGAGCCGCAAGATCAGGCGGTGCGGCATGGGGAACAGCATGGGGAACCCGATTTTGTTGCGCTGGGAGGAAGTTTCACGTTCGAGCCGATCAACGCGGCGCTGCTGCTTTCGTTGATGCCCGAGTTGATCCATGTGCCTGCGGGAGAGGGTGGAGCATCCCGGCTGGCGCGTCTGATCGAGTTGCTGGCGGAGGAGTGCGCGCGCGAGGATGTGGGCAAGGATTTGATCATACGGCGCATGCTGGAGGTTTTGCTGGTTGAAGTGCTACGTCGGCCGAACGCCGGTAACGAGGCCATTCCTGCAGGACTGGTGAAGGGAATGCGCTTGCCGGGGCTTGCCCGCGCATTGTCCGCCATGCACGCCGATATACGTGTGAATTGGACCGTGGCCGAACTGGCTCGCATCGCCGGCATGTCGCGTTCGGCCTTCGCAGCACGATTTAATGAAATGCTAGGCTGCGCGCCGATTGAGTATCTGGCTCGCTGGCGGATGGCGCTGGCCAGGGACGCGCTGATACGCGGGGTGAAGTCCCTCGATGATATCGCGGAGGAGATCGGCTATGAATCCGTCAGTGCATTCAGCACCGCTTTCCGCAGAAGAAGCGGTGTCGCTCCTGGCGTCTTTGCCCGCGCAAATGGCGACAGACGCCGACAGCAGGCAGGATTTTTCCAGCCGTTGCCGGTCATGCGATAAGGGCCGTCCCGGCTTACCGCGAGGGAGGGGCGGAATAGGCGGGTTCGCTCCACATGGGCGCCGCGGATCTTCGCCGGCTCTTATTGGGCAGACGGCTACCGGCTAACGGCGGCTAAGCCCATCCCTTCAGCGCCCTACCTGAATAATAGCTGGGCGTCGTGGCACGGTAGATCGGTATGCTGGCTGCACCGAGATGCGGCAAGTCACTCATCATCGATTTGCGTATTTCGGGGGGCTCCACGAAGAAATCCTCGCCAAGCATTTCCAGCGACCCGATGCGCTCCACGATATGGTCGAGAATCCAGTTGGGCAGTGATCCGCCAAAAATGATGGCGCCGGGATCCATCGTGCGGGCGACGGTCAGAGCCAACACCCGCAGCTGGTCCGTTGCCCTTTCAAGCCAAGTAACCACCGCCGGATGGTCGCGATAGCTTTCATCAATATCCCTTAAGCGCCGGACACCCACCCCGTGGGCGGCAAGCGTGTCGCAAAGATCCTGTCCGGAGGGACGAGGATGTGATTTGGGAAACAGGCCACCAAACTCGCCAGCATTTCCGTTCGTGCCGCGATAAAGATGACGCTGCACCACGACGGCGCCGCCGATACCATATGTCAACCAGATCATCGCAAAGTTACGGATACTGCGGCCCGCACCGTAATAAAGCTCTGAGAGAATGACGGTGTTGCCGTCGTTTTCATGAAAGACCGGGAAATCGAAATAGGGTTGGAAGTCCTTTTCGACGTCTATATCGCGCCAGTTCTCGAACTGCCTGATGCGAAACACATGGCCTCGATCGCGCTTGAAGTGGCCCGGAAAGCTGATGCCGCAACCCAGGACATCCTTCTTTCTTATTTTAGCCTTTTCCAGCACTTGGCGGGAAGCCCTTTCAGCCATTTCCATGATGTGTTCGAAACTGTGCCCTTCGAGTTCGGACCGAATTTCCTGCCTGATCGTGCCGTTCAGATCGGCGATACAAACACGCAGATCGTCTGGATTGAAATAGACCCCCAGAGTGAATAGTCCATTCGGGTTTATTTCAATTGCCGTGGAGGGTTTGCCGCGCTTGCCGCCACTGCGAGCTTCCTCCGCCTCGAGGATCAGGCCGGATTCGAGAAGATTTGCGGTCAGGCGTGTTAGGGTCGGTGCAGAGACATCCATCTCGCGTGCCAGCTCGATACGCGACATGCCTCCCTTTCCGCGCAAGATTTCAAGCAGTCGCCGCTCATTGTAGCCGAGGTCGATCAAACCATTCTCCTGCGAGACGTTACGCCGGATGAATAGCGCAAACCAAGCGGTTGTACAGCAAATTTCGATGAGTCAGAGGCATATCGAGCCAGTATGAGGCGAATTGAGTTCCCTTAATTCCCCGTTTTATCAATGAACTAGGGCCTTTAGGAATTTTAGAACCAATCGCCGCTTGACTTATTAATTTACGTAAAGAAAATAAATATCAGACAACGAGCAACGACACCAAAAATAGCAAGAACCTGTCGCAAGTCCTCGTCTGTCAGGGAACAAAAAACGGAGATCCTCATGCGTCAATCATGCACTGTTTTCGCGCGCCTTTTTACTGGCGCAGCATTCCTAGCAAGCGCCGCACTCGCCCACGCACAAGGCACTGTCGTGGTGTATTCGGCAGCGCCGCAGCAGCTCATGGACGAGTTGTTGCCAATGTTTGAAAAGAAGACCGGCACCAAGGTGGAGCTTGTTAAAGCTGGATCCGGCGAACTGATGAACCGCATTAAGGCAGAAAGCGGCAAGGCGGCGGGCGACGTGATCTGGAGCGTTGACGGCACCGTCATCGACTTCTCCGCTGATCTTTTCGAGCCTTACAAGCCTGTCGAAGCGGCCGCGATCAACACAGCTTTTTCGCCGAGTGCGAACTGGGTGCCTTTCACAGCTGTCGTGACAGCCTTCATTGTCAACAAAGAGGCTTTGAAAGGCGCGCCGGTTCCGACGTCCTGGGCCGATCTCGCCAAGCCTGAATATAAGGGCCTGATCTCCTCGGCCCGCGCTGATCAATCTGGTTCAGCATACATCCAGATGGCAACTGTCTTGCAGGACTTCGACAGTGAGGAGAAGGGCTGGGAGATCTATACCGGCATCCTTGGTAACTCTGTCCTATCCACCTCTTCCGGGGCCGTTCCACGTTTTGTCAATGATGGCGAGCAGGCCGTAGGCATTACGCTCGAAGATGCCGCTCTGCGTTACAAGCTAGGCAGCGCTCCGGTCGAGATTGTCTACCCACAAGAAGGCACGGCAATAGCGCCCGATGGTATGGCGCTCGTCAAGGGTGCGCCGAACGCCGAGAACGGCAAGGCTTTCATCGATTTCATCGTGTCCAAGGAAGCGCAGGAAGTCGTGGTGAAAGCCGGCCGTCGGTCGGTACGAACCGATGTTCCGGCAAACGCGGCACTTGTTCCGCTCTCGGATGTTCCTGATGCGAAATACGATTTCAAGTGGGCTGCCGACAACCGATCGCGCCTGATGGAAAAATGGAACGAGATACTTCTCGACGTCCAGTAAGAGCATAGGGCGGCGCATCACGCGCCGTCCCCCCTCTACTCGTTCACATCCACATTTTCATTCCGTCCACCGTGGTCGCGCGCCGCGCAGGATATATCTTGGAGCAGCACATGGCCGCCGTTGAGATTAACAGCATCAAGAAAAGCTATCGTAATGTCGTTGCACTTTCCGACATCAGCATCTCAATTCCTTCGGGATCATTTTTCACGCTGCTTGGCCCGAGCGGTTGTGGAAAGACCACCCTTTTGCGCACGATCGCCGGGTTTCACCAACAGGACAGTGGCAGCATCAGCATCGAAAGACAGGCGATTGAGCATGTGCCCGCCCATAAGCGTGATGTCGGGATGGTGTTTCAGGATTACGCAGTTTTTCCGCATATTTCCGTGTTCGATAATATTGCCTTCGGTCTGAAGCAACGTAAGGCATCGTCCGCCGAGATCCGCGAACGAGTCGCCAAGATCCTCGATATCGTGCAGCTTGCTCCGTATGCCAAGCGCATGCCGCACGAGCTTTCCGGCGGCCAGCAGCAGCGTGTGGGCCTCGCGCGCGCACTGGTCATTAATCCCAAAGTGCTTTTGATGGACGAGCCGCTATCCAACCTCGACGCCAAACTGCGCGTGGACCTGCGGCGGGAACTGCGTGAAATCCAGCAGGCCATGAACATCACGACGGTCTATGTTACCCATGATCAGGAAGAGGCGCTCGCCATGTCCGATCTGGTTTGCGTCATGTATGGGGGAGTAATTCAGCAGGCTGCGCCACCCTGGGAAGTCTACAATAATCCCTCTAACCGTTTCGTCGCGTCTTTCGTTGGAGCCAATAACTTCCTGACGCTTGATCGCACGGGCGGGCAGATATTCCTGTCAGGCCACAAGGTTGCACTGCCGCAAGCGGATGCGATTTCACCGGAACGGAAGGTCGTCGCAGCGATCCGCCCCGAGGCGATTTCAGTGGGTCTTTCCGCGATCTCTGCCCAAGACCGCATCGACCTGCCCGTGACCATCCGTCAGGTCAGTTTCGCCGGACGTGAAATGAACGTGGCGGCCGTACTCTCCTCGGGTGAAGAGATCGAGGCAATCACCAAGCCGTCACCAGAGATCATCGCCCTTGAGCCGAACCAGAAGACAACCTTTTCCTGGCGGGCGGCCGATACTCAGCTTTTCGGTGAAGGTGTGACGGGGGAGCGCTTGTCATGACGGATATGACCGCCACTTCAACGCCTGGAGGTTTCCGCCTGCGGCTGCCGGGTTTCTGGACAAGTGTCACGGCGCTTGCCGTGATCTTGCTGGCAATTTTCCTGATCCTTCCGATATTCAGTGTGTTTTTCATCAGCTTTTTTGATGCAAAGACCGGTGCGTTCGGGCTCAGCAATTACGCGGAGGTATTCACGCGCCGGTTTTACACCGTGGCCCTTTGGAACACATTGCTGATCGGCGTCCTGGGCATGCTCGGTGCCTGTCTACTTGGGATCCCGCTTGCATTTTGCACGTCGCGTTATCGCATCAAGGGACGCACATTCATCGCGACCTTTGCAGTTCTTGTTCTCTGCGCACCGCCTTTCATCGGTGCTTATGCCTGGATCATGCTGTTCGGCGCCAACGGTGCGGTTACCAACCTTTTGTCTTTTGCCGACATCTCGTTGCCAACGATTTATGGAATACCCGGCATCGTCATGGTCTTCAGCCTGAAGTTCTTCCCGTATATCTTCCTGATGACGGAAAATGCTCTGAACACCATCAACAAGTCTTATGAGGATGCGGCGGAAAACCTCGGCTGCACGGCGTTTGAGCGTTTCCGCAAAATCACCTTGCCCCTTGTTTTTCCAGCAGTCAGCACAGGTGCGATCATCTGCTTCGTGCTTTCCATCGCCGACTTCGGAACACCGGCCATTCTTGGCAAGGGCATCAGAACGCTATCGACCATTGCCTATGCGCAATATACCTCCGAAATGGCGGGCACGCCGACCATGGCCGTCACGATTTCAATGGTGATGATCGGGATTTCCATGGCAGCGCTTCTTCTCCAACGGCACATTCTCGCCAAGCGCCGCTACGCCAGCTCCCTGACCAACCGACCCGTTAAACAGTCGATGCGCCCGCTGAAGTCATTCATCGTTCACGGTTTCTGCTATCTGGTAGTGTTCATTGCCATGCTGCCTTCTCTAACGGTCATCTATACATCTTTCCTGGCGACGAACGGCCCCGTCTTTACCGGCGGCTTCGGGTTAGACAGCTATGCTCGCATTTTGAGGGATTCCCCTCAGGCCATAGCCAACAGCTTTACCTTCGCACTGGCCGCAGTGGTGCTTATCGCGGTCGTCTCCGGGCTCCTGTCCTTTATCGTCGTGAGGCGCGATAATGCCGTTTCCGGCTCGCTCGATCTGTTATTGATGGTGCCGTATCTCATTCCGGGCGTCGTTATGGCGATCGGTTACGTCACGACGTTCCGATATCCTCCTTTCGATATCACCGGGACGGCGCTCATCATCATCCTTCTGGTGTTCATACGCCGGCTGCCCTATGGCGTCCGATCCACGACATCGATCCTGAGGCAGATCAAGCCGTCGATCGAGGAGGCGGCGGTTAATCTTGGAGCTTCACCCGCAAAGACATTCCTGTCGGTGACGGTGCCATTGATGTTGCCAGGCCTCATCATCGGTTCGCTGATGAGCTTCATCACCGCCATCAACGAGCTTTCCTCGACGCTGATCCTTTATACGGCGCGCACGATTACCATGCCGGTCCTGATCTACATCCAGGTAATCGACGGTGAATTCGGGACTGCGGCCGCGCTTTCGACCGTACTATTGGTCAGCACCGGGATCTGTGTCTTCGTCGTCTTTCGCCTTTCGGAAGACAAGGAAGCTTCCTTCGTCTGACCTCTTACACCCCAGTAAAGACAATAGCTGCGGCGACCGACGTGTCGCCGTCCGCTACCCTCTGCAAGGAAATCAACAAAATGAATATCGCGAGCTTTTCGCAATCGAAATACAAGAACGCCGCAACGCCGGGGGACGACGTGGCAGTTCTTCTTCCCGGCCGGGTTCTGGCTGTTTTCGACGGTGCGACCGATCCGACCGGAGCAAGTTACGACGGGCTGAGTTCCGGCCGTATCGCCGCACTTGCCGCAGCAAACGCGGTCGCCGAGATGAGCATAAAGGGCGCCTTGCAAAGCTGTGAGGCGGCAGCTCTGTTTCAAAGTATCAGCGACCTCCTGAAATGCGAGGCGAAGCGCATCAATGCAAGCCATCCGCCATCCACAACGCTCGCGATTGTTGCAGATCTGGGTGACAGTTTTCGCCTGCTTCTGGCCGGGGATTCTGGTGTGCGTATCAACGGTACCCGCCTGCTGCAGCACGCCAAGCTGATAGACAAGGTCAGCACGTCGGCGCGAATTCATGTTTTCAAAGGGCTCCTGGCGACACATGGGGACGGCGATGCTGCTGAGGCAAAAACCCGCGCCACCATATTTTCCGGCCTTCACGCTGCTGTTAAAGCTGGCATCATGACGATGCCGGAAGCCGAAAAAGTCGTCGCCGCCGCGGCTGTCGCAAGCGGCCTTCAAAACGATATGGAAGCGGTCGAAGAGTTTCTGATGGGCGGCATTCGTGTCCAGCCACATTATGCAAACAGGCAGGGCCATGTTCTCGGTTACGCGTCGATCAACGGTGGGCAGGTGATAGGGGAGGGCTTGGTCGATCTATCCCTTGCCAAGGACACGGTCACAAGCCTCGAAATTTTCTCTGATGGTTATCTGTCATTGCCAAGCGGCATCGACGTCGCAGACTGGGAAGCGGAATTTGCCCGCGTCGAGGCAGCAGATTTTCACAAGCTCAGCGACTACCCGTCGGTGAAGGGGTCCACAACGGGCGAATTCAGTGACGACAGGACGGTGATATGCCTAAAGGCTCGGTAATAAACCTGCTGCGGCAGATATGGGGTCGCTGGCTGTGTTCTACCAGGCTGCAAAATCCCATAATTGACTGCCAGGCTCTCGCCACTTTGTGGGAGTGTTAAAGCCGACTGAAGACGCTGTGTATCTGAGGTCGTCGGGGGGAACCCTGGATCGCTAGCCCCTCGTCTCTCTGCCGGTATAGGAGCGATCGCTCCAAAGCAGGGCTTTGCGTGAGGGATCCGGGATCGATTCGGTGATGGCGCCAACGAACAGGATGTGGTCGGCGGCATCAACGGAGCCGACGAGCTCGCAATCAAGGGAGAGCAGCGCCCCGGCAAGCCGAGGGCTTCCTGAAGGCCAGGAATCCCACTGGCCAATCGAAAACCGATCCGGCAGGTTTCCCTTCCCCGCGAAAACGTCGCCGATCTCTTCCTGGCCCCTGGACAGCGCGGCAACGGAAAACCGCCGGCATGCGGCTACGAGGTCGACCATACGGCTGCTGGCGTCGATGGAGATCATCAGAAGCGGTGGCTCCGCGTTGAGCGGCATGAAGGAGGTGATCGTGCGTCCGATCCGCTCACCCCCATGGGCGGATGAGGCCACCGCGACGGTGAAGGCGAGGGCGCTCATCGCGTCTTTGAACTCACGTGGTGAGACTGCCGGCGTAGCGGAGGTTTTAAGCGGAAGATGCGCGTGATTGACCGCACCGCCATCGATGAGCTTGAGATTATGAGACATGCGACGCCGGGCTAACCGCCCGCTCCCGGATTTTTCGAAAAAATGGAAAACTTGGCCGCCGCGCCATTCATGATATCGGCATTGTCTGGCGGCGCTCTCTTTTGATGCACGCGCGGCCAGATGCCGGAATAGTGGCGGTTAAGGTCGAGCCAGACGTGCAGTCCGGGCTCCGTATCTGGCCTGATCGCTGCGGCGGGGCACTCGCTCTCGCAAATGCCACAGTCGATACATTGATCGGGATGGATGACGAGCATGTTCTCGCCTTCATAAAAACATTCGACCGGGCAGACGTCCACACAGTCCATATATTTGCAGGCGATGCAGTTTTCGGTGACGACATAGGGCATCTGGGTGCTCGAACGGAATGGCAGCCGGACGGCGGCTGTCCGGCTGCGCCTGAGCCGACGGGCCGCACGAGGTAGCGGCGCCGGCCAGATTGGTTCAATCAGATCAGAGACGACCGGCGACCGCCTGCCAGTTCACCAGATTATCGAGGAAGTTCTCGATATAGGCCGGGCGCTTGTTGCGGAAATCGATGTAATAGCTGTGTTCCCACACATCGCAGCCAAGAAGCGCCTTCTGTCCGGAGCACAGTGGATTGACCCCGTTTTCAGTGCGGGTAATTTTCAGAGAACCATCGGTATCCACTACCAGCCACGCCCAGCCGGAGCCGAACTGGGAAGCGCCGGCGAGGGCGAAATTCTGCTTGAACAATGCTACCGAGCCGAAGGACTGTGTCAGCGCCTCTTCCAGCACCTTGGGCATCGCATGATGCTCAGGCCCCATGATTTCCCAGAAGAGAGTGTGATTCCAGTGCTGGGAGGCGTTGTTGAATATGCCGGATTGCGTCACCGCACCCTTCTGATAGGTGCCTCGGACGATCTCTTCGAGGTTCCTGTTTTCCCACTCGGTCCCTGATATCGCCTTGTTGAGATTGTCGACATAGGCTTTGTGATGAAGATCATGATGGAACTTCAGCGTCTCCTCGGACATCCCCGAGGGGGCGAGCGCATCATGGGCATAGGGCAGGTCGGGAAGCTGGAAAGCCATGGGGTATTCCTTTGTCAACTGTTCGCTCAAGAGCATGAAAGAGCCTTGCGAAAACAAGGTGACAGTACTTCTAGGACCTCAATCGCGGTTGAGGTCAAGCGGTTTTTTATGTCATGCCAACGGCGTGCCGCCGTACTGGTGAGGCAGGGCAGCCAACGGGACGGCGCTTCGGTTTGCTTTGCCTTTGCGCCTAGAATTTCTTGCTGACGCCGAGTTTCGCGCCTGCTGATGTTTCCCCATCGCCCTCTATGTTAAAAAGGAGTGCTGCATCAAGCGACCAGTTTTCTGCCGTCTCCATGGAAACACCCGTCGTGAGGGATCCAAATGCGCCAGATCCGTTAATACTTGAGACACCGACAGTACCCTCCGAATTTCACCGCCCAGCCCGTTCCACCATGTCCACCCAGTCCTGAAGCGCTCTTCGAATTGCCGAATCCGCATCTTCACCGCGGGTGAACGCCCACCACGTGTGCGCGCCCTGCCAGACGGCAGCCATCTGCCAGCCGAGCCTTGCTGCGGTTTCTTCATCCTTCGAGACCCGGCGCCCCAGCGATTGTGCGAGAATCTTGCCCCAGAGGGCACCTTTCGCCCTGAGTTTCGGATTGCGGATATCCTCCCTGAGCAGCAGGAGCCCGTCACAGGCGTTCTGTTCTGCAGCGTCGCCCGGCATAAGCCGCATCAGCAGCGATATCGCGCCCTGTGGCGTTAACGGCTCCTCCTCGTCCGCTGTCCGCGTCTGCGCCAGCAGGTTGTCCCACGCGCGCATCAGCACAGACTCCACAAGGTCTTCGCGGTTGCCGTAGCGCTGTACCAGCGTAGCGGCAGAGAGGCCACTGGCTTTGGCCGCGGCGGCAAAGGTCAGGCCGTCAGGCCCGGTCTGCAACATCAGCGGCAGCAGGGCGTCAAGTACCTCTTCATCGGAAACAAGCTTGTGTCTTGGCATGAGGATATTTATAAACGTATATTCATTTATAAATCAAGGAGGGTGGAATGGCAATCATTCGTGGATATATAGCTGCCAGTCTGGACGGCTTGATCGTGTCGGGAGACGGGTCTCTCGACTGGCTCTACAAGTATGACGACATGGACCTCGGCGAACATGATTATCGCCTGTTCCTGAAGGGGATAAGGACCGTGGTCATGGGGCGGGCGACGTATGATTTCATTGCCGGGGAGCAGAGCCCCTGGGCCTATGACGGCCACCGTGTCATCGTCGTCACGTCGCGGCCGATCAAGCAGCCGAAAGGCGCGCTGGAAGTGCGCGCCGACCTGGACTCGCTGATCGAGGAATTGCGTGCGGTCGATGACGGCGATGTCTGGATGCTCGGCGGGGGCCGGCTGCAGATGGCCTTCATGGAGCGCGGCGCGCTGGATGAGATCGAAATATATGTGATCCCGGAAATACTCGGCTGCGGCCAGCCTCTCTTTCCTCTGACCGGGTACCGGGCAAGCCCGACGCTGATAAATGCAACAGCAATCGACAAGGGCTGTGTGAGATTGCATTACCGCTTTTCATGACGCTCCGGCGACCATGGAACCGCAGCGGCCAGGATGAAACTCAAAGCCCCAGAAATTTGAAAGGTTGAGCCTCCTTCAGGCTGTCATTCGCCATGCCGGAATAGATATGGATCTGATTGGCGCCGAGGTCGAGTTTCTTCACGCCACCCGTCTCTTTGGAAAGATCGAGCTTCGTGAGGTCGATCCAGAAAATGTTCGGTGTCAGCGCGGATTCGAAGAAATACAGCTTGCGCTTGTGATCGATCACCGTGCGCCAGCGGGTGGAGGATATGTTTGGCTGGTCCGGGGTCGTGATGCCGTAAGGAACGGAGACGTTACGGATTACGCTGAACACGCTTGCGATGGCTTCGACCGGGTTTTCGCTTTTGGGTATTGCGTTTGCGTAAAAGGATGCGCGGGCGAAACGGTCGGACGCGCGGTTCGTGCCCGGCAGCATGACGGTGCCGCCAATCTGCTTCCAGTATTCGTTCAATGCCAACTGATGGTCGAAAGTCGGCGAATTGGTCATCACCTGATACTGGCGGCCGTGATGGATGACCTGCTTGCCATCGATATATTCAACGATCGCACTGTCGCCACTCCCATCGGAGAGCGATAGATGCAGTGTCGCCAGACGCTCTTCGCCGGGGACATTATCAGTCACGATCGTGAACGGGTTTTTCTCGAGCGCACGCACCGCTTCCTCCACGGTCGCGAAATTGTCGAGCACGTATTGCGCCCATGCTGCGATGGACAAGCCCGGAGATTTCCCGTCATAGACGGGATACCTCGACTCAACGAGCCAGAGAACGTTGGCCGCCAGGCCTGCCTCGTTCACGCCGTCCGTCGTGGAAATGTCGTAACCCGATGCAATGACGCTGCCATATTTCGAGGTCCATTTTATGGAGTTCGGACCGGCCTCACCGGAGCGTTCCATGCCGCGGGGGAAAACCCAGATATTTGTCCCCACATCCGTTTTCCAGTCCATCGAACGGGCCGTCATTACCTGATTATTTTCGCCCAAATAAACGAAACGCGTGCAGGCTTCCGCAACTGACGTGGTGAGCGTGGCGACGGAAAACATAGCGGCGGTGAAGGCAGTGAAAAGCGGCAGCGTCTTCGGGCGCATTTAACGTCTCCGGTGCTTTCGGTACAAGGTACAGCGTATGATAGAAGATCGGACTTGTTGGCGGGAGTCAAATAGGTTTAGCTACGGGCGATTAGTTGGGGAGAAGGCATTGCTAAAATTATCGGTTTTTGCGGTCTTTATGGCCTTTTCCGCAACTGCGGCCTTAGGCGCGGATGAGGTTCGTGCCGCGCCCGCAACGGTTGATGGAGCCGATTGGGCGTTTCAGGCCACGGGTTATCTATGGGCCACTGGTTTGAACGGCAACATCTCGCCGTTCCGGCGGGCGCCGACGCTTCATGTCGAAAAATCCTTCTCCGACGTTATGGAGGATCTCAACTTCGGCGGGTTTCTCAACATATGGGGCCGCTACGACCGCTTCGTCCTCTCCGGCGACTTGATGTATGTCGATACTACGGACAGCAAGGCGGCCGGGCCGCTGCCAGCGCTGCAGATTCCCGGTTTACCAACCTTGCCGGCCGGCGCTGCAATCGATGCAGATGTCGACACGCAGGAATTCATGGCGACGCTGCAGGCCGGGTACCGCATCGTTGACGCAGATGGATTTTCGCTGGACGCGCTGGCCGGGGCTCGCTTCTGGCATATTTCCAATGAGGTGGCGGTGACCGCCAGTCATCCCTTGATCGGCAGCGTGTCCGCCACCCACAAGGAAAGTTTTGGCTGGATTGATCCCGTCATCGGCGCGCGCGCTTTTTTTGGCTTGACGGATAAGCTGTCCGTTCAGGCGCAGGTTGATATCGGCGGCTTTGGCGCGGGATCGGATCTCACCTGGTCAGCGCTCGCGACGGTGAACTACATCTTTACCGACACATTGTCGGTCTCGGCGGGCTATAAGGTGCTTGATGTCGATTATTCGCACGATGGTTACGTTTTTGATTCCCGATTGAGCGGGCCTATACTCGGTGTCACCTACAGGTTCTGATCACCTTTTCGGATTCCATCGATCATCTGCGCGGCGGGGCACAGGTTTCTCGCACCGCGCTAATCCGAATTTTCGCCAGACAGCTGTGGGGCAGCCGTGAGTTTGAGGAGGAGTACGACGCCGGCTGGTTTGGCCTTGACACGAACTCCTTGGAGGATAGACGGGCTGTGCTGTTCTTTATGGGAGTTTAGACATGAAAACGCTGGCAGCCGTTTCGGCTTTTGTGGGCAAGACTTTTGCCATCTGGGTAATCCTGTTTGCCGTCCTCGGCTTCTTTTTTCCGGATACCTTCAAGCAGATCGCGCCGTGGATCGTCACGCTACTGTCAATCATCATGTTCGGCATGGGTCTCACACTTTCGGTCGATGACTTCAGGGAGGTCGTGAAAAGGCCGTTCGATGTGACGATCGGCGTGCTCGGTCAGTTTCTCATCATGCCGCTTCTGGCGGTGCTGCTCACCCGCATCATTCCCATGCCGCCGGAAGTCGCGGCTGGCGTCATTCTGGTCGGTTGCTGCCCTGGCGGCACATCGTCCAATGTCATGACCTATCTCTCCAAGGGCGATGTCGCGCTGTCGGTCGCCTGCACCTCGGTCACCACGCTCGCGGCGCCGCTGGTGACGCCATTCCTCGTCTGGCTGTTCGCGAGCCAGTTCCTGCCGGTTGATGGCTGGGCCATGTTTCTCAGCATCGTCAAAGTCGTTCTGGTTCCGCTGGCTCTGGGTGCCGCCCTGCAAAAGCTGCTGCCCGGCCTTGTCAAAACCGCCGTACCGGCGTTGCCGCTCGTTAGCGTCATTGGCATTGTCCTCATCGTCTCGGCGGTGGTCGGAGGATCCAAGGCGTCCATCGCCCAGTCTGGATTGATGATTTTTGCCGTCGTGGTTCTGCACAATGGCCTTGGCTATCTGCTCGGTTACCTCGCGGCAAAGGCAACGGGCCTGTCGCTTGCTAAACGCAAGGCCATTGCGATTGAGGTCGGAATGCAGAATTCCGGGCTTGGTGCGGCACTTGCCACGGCCTATTTCTCGCCTCTCGCTGCCGTTCCGAGTGCCATTTTCAGCGTATGGCACAATATATCCGGCGCAATCCTGGCGAACTGGTTTTCGGGCCGGGTGGATGCAGGCTCCGCCAACAAAACCGCCTGAAGCTCCGCGTCTGTCAGGCCGCCTGTCGTTCAGGCGGCCTGACGCTGCCTTAGAACGGCATTGTCTGACGTGCCACGGCCGGTGGATTAAGCAGGGCAAAGCCCTCCTGGCGCTGATACGGGAAATGCGGGTAGGGCGCTGTCGTCTCGCTGGCTTTATCCAGTGTCGCTAGCTGTGCGGATGTCAGTTCCCATCCCACGGCATCGAGATTGTGGCGAAGCTGTTCCTCGTTGCGCGCGCCGATGATGACCGTGGAAACAGTCGGGCGTCTGAGCAACCAGTTCAGGGCGACCTGCGGTACGGTCCGGCCTGTCTCCGTCGCAACGGCGTCGAGCGCATCGATCACGCGGTAGAGATGTTCATCATCCACCGGCGGGCCGAAACCGGCGGTTTCATGCAGGCGGCTACCCTCAGGTAGCGGCGTGCCGCGGCGGATTTTTCCGGTCAGCCGTCCCCAGCCAAGCGGGCTCCAGACCATGGCGCCAAGACCCTGATCCGCGCCGAGCGGCATCAGATCCCACTCGTAATCTCGGCCAACAAGCGAGTAATAGACCTGGTTGACCACATAACGTGGCCAGCCATAACGGTCCGCGACGGCAAGCGATTTCATGATCTGCCAGCCTGAAAAATTCGAGACGCCGGTATATCGCACCTTGCCGGAGCGGACGAGTGTATCCAGCGTCGACAGCACTTCCTCAACCGGTGTAAAGGCATCGAAGGCATGAAGCTGAAGGATGTCGATATAGTCGGTCTTTAGGCGGCGCAGGGCGTCATCCACCGCGCGCAGAAGTCGGAAGCGGGACGACCCGGCCTCGTTTGGTCCGTCACCCATCGGCAGGCTGGTTTTGGTCGAGATCAGAACGCTGTCGCGCCTTCCCTTGATGGCTTCGCCGAGCACTTCCTCCGATGCGCCATTGGAATAGACATCGGCGGTATCGAAGAGGTTGACGCCTGCTTCCAGACAGATATCGATCAGGCGTCGGGCTTCTGCCGCATCTGAATTGCCCCAGTTGCTGAAGAGCGGGCCGGAGCCGCCGAAGGTTCCGGTGCCGAAACTCACGACCGGCACCCTCAGACCGGATTTGCCAAGCTGGCGATATTCCATGAGACTTTCCTTTGTTGCTCCGAATGGTCGTTGGTGGCGCTTGGCGCATTGTGCGCCCATTCTTGATCTGACAGATGAAAACTGCGGTGTGTTACAATCGCTTGTCGTAAGATAGACGCCTGCTCTTCAATGAAATAGAATGCCGAAACTATTATCACTTGTGAGATGAAGTCATCATGGCGCGACTGGAGATCAACCGGGCAGGGGAGATGGAGATCTTCGTACGGGTCGTTGAGCTTGGTGGTTTTTCCCGCGCGGCGGCTGCGGCTAGCATGACGCCTTCCGCCGTGAGCAAGCTGATCGCACGGCTGGAAAGCCGCCTTGGCGCACGCCTGCTCAACCGTTCCACCCGTCAGCTTCAGATCACCCCCGAGGGCTGCGCCTTCTATGAACGGGCCACCCGTATCCTCGCCGATATTGAAGAGGCCGAACGCGCCGCCGGGGAAGGTGAACGGCCTCTCGGCCGCGTGCGGATCAACACCAGCGCATCCTATGCAGCGCATATTCTTGCACCCATCCTGCCAAGGTTTCTGGCGCTCCATCCAGGCATCACGCTTGATATCGTCCAGACGGATCTGGTGGTTGACCTGCTTGCGGAACGCACGGATGTGGCCGTGCGCGCGGGACCACTGAAAAGCTCAACGCTTGTCGCCCGCAAACTCGGTGAGACAAGAATGATCATCGCGGCCTCCCGGGATTATCTAGAGCGTCATGGCATTCCACAGACAATAGCCGATCTCGAAGATCACAACCGCCTTGGATTCGGCTACGCCCGATCAATCGACGGCTGGCCGTTGCGAGACGCCGGAAAGACCGTCGTCATTCCGGCGACGGGACGCGTGCAGGTGAGCGATGGCGAGGGTCTTCGCCGTCTTGCCCTTGCCGGTGTCGGTCTGGTTCGCCTTGCGGCTTTTACCGTGCGGGAGGATATCGCCGCCGGCCGTCTGATCCCGGTCCTCGATCATCTCGATACGGGTGAGACGGAGATGGTTCATGCCGTTTATGTCGGCCAACGGGGACCGCTTCCGGCACGTATTCGGGCCCTGCTCGATTTTCTCGGCGAGTATGGGCGGGTGAAGTGACGTTCCACGTGCCACAAAAGGCGTGAATTGGATTAAGGCCTCAGGCTGCCGGAAAACGGTAGCAGCCTGAGGAGCGAAGGCTATCGTTTCGGACCTGAGAGTGTGAAAGCACCAGCCGATTCCAGCCTTACGCGCGTGTCGCCAGCAAGTGCGCTTGGTATCGCACCGCAAAGGCTACCCGTCGTCACGACATTGCCAGCCTTCAGCATGTCGCCGGTGTTGAATGCCGAATTGGCGAAGGCGACAAGCGGCGCAAGCGGATCACCATTCGGATGCTTGACCTTGGCATCGAACAGCGACACCGTTCCCTCTCTAACGGTGAGCTGCAGGAGGTTCTCGCCGTTCCCGGTAAAGACCTCCACGATGCCTTCGTCCAGTTCCGGGCCGATGACGAAGCCGTGGTTGGCCAGCCGATCCGCCAGAAAGAGCGGAAACGGCACCTGGTTTTTCTCCACCAGCCTGTAGCGGAGAAGTTCAGCGCCAAGATGGACCCTGTCAATAAATCCCGTCAGATCGGCCCTTGTCATCCGCCCAGCGGTTGAAGCAGGGATGTCGGCGGAAAGCGTGAAGCAAATCTCGACTTCGACACCTTCGGTGCCATCTTGAGGAAAAGAAGCGAGATTGGCGTCATCGACCCTAACGCAATCGAAAATAGGTGCCCCAACAGCCCCGCCATCCGGCCGGATCGCCAGTTTCCAGCCGGCGAGCGGCTTTGCCCAGTTTCCAGCAAAAGCCCGCTGAACCGCCATGGCCGCTAGAAGGGTCCCGGGAACGAGACCCTCCGCTTCAAGGTCTGCAAGAGCAATTTTCGTGCCCTGACGGCTTGTCTCTGCAAACGTCTCCGCCAGTTTTCCGATCTCCGTCATTACCTCATGTCTTCCTGATGATGTCATGCGCGAGACGCTGTCACGATTGGCGCAGCCTGCCAAGTCGAACAATGTCCAGTTGAGTTCGTTTGTCGAGGGCGATCCTTAGCATCGCTGCGGAATAGCCACGAATTTTTTCAACCACAAAGGCGGCCAACCGCCTTCTCGTACGGCTTCTTAGGACGGAAGAAAAATGGTGGATCGCGCCGTTTTCAACAAACTAACCGCGAGACAAAATCGCGTAGTGCAAATGTCTTCAAATCTTTAACAGAGGCGAAGTCGAGCGGTATTGCCGCTCGATTCCTTCGTTGATTACGCGACATCCGCTTCGAACTGAATGCTGTGCAGGCGCTTGTATAGACCATCATTTGCCAGCAATTCACGTCGGCTGCCCTGTTCGACCACTTCACCGTTGTCCATCACGACGATCTTGTCGGCGCGATTGATGGTAGAAAGACGGTGAGCGATGACGATAGAGGTTTTGTTAAACGTCAAACGCTCTAAGGCGTCGCGGACAAGTGCCTCTGACTCTGAATCCAGTGCGCTCGTCGCTTCATCAAGAATCAGAATATCCGCGTCTCGCAGCATTGCACGAGCAATAGCCACACGCTGTCGCTGGCCACCGGACAGGCCGGAGCCGTTCTCTCCGAGCTTGGTGTCGTACCCATCCTGCATCTTCATGATGAAATCATGCGCATTTGCGGCCTTGGCGGCAGCGATGATCTCTTCCTCCGTTGCGTTGTCACGACCCACCGAGATGTTGTGGCGGATGGTGCCGGAGAACAAGAAGGTTTCCTGGCCCACGTAAGAAACATGTTCGCGCAGGCTGGCAAAGGAGACGTCGCGCAAATCCATACCATTGATTTCAACGGAGCCGTTCTGCGGGTCGTAAAGGCGCATTATGAGGTTGATGATGGTCGATTTACCACTGCCAGATGGGCCTACGAGCGCGGTCATCTTGCCGCCCTCGAACAGGACGCTAACGTCTTTGAGAACAGGCTGGCCCGATACGTATTCAAAGCTGACGTTCTTCAGTACTACATCGCCGCTTGCTTTCGGGAGCGGGACTGCGTTTTTGTTCTCGGTCAACGTAAGCGGAGCATCTAGCACCTCGAACATCATACGCACACCTATCATGCCGCTTTCAATTTGCACCCGCATGCGTGCTAGTCGCTTGGCAGGCTCGTAGGCCAAGAGAAGTGCAGTTATAAAGGCCATGAGATCGCCTGGGGAGCCACCCTTTTCCAGTACAGTGTAGCCCGATACAGCAATGACAACGGCTATGGCAAGGCCAGAAAGAGTCTCCATAATTGGGCTCGTAGCCGCCTCCAACTTGGCTATGCCATTGGCACGATGTTCAACATCAGAAACCGCCTTGTTCATCCGCTGGCGCATTAGTTTTTCCAACGAAAAAGCTTTGATGACCCTAACACCGATGCTGGTTTCTTGAACAACGTTGACGATTTCACCAAGCGACGCGAGCTCGGCCTCCATTATCTTCCGTACACGACGCAGCACGAGACGGACACTGAGTATTGCTAAAGGCCCAATAACCATGGAAATCGCGCTCAGAAGGAAATTCTGGGCGAACATCACGATGATCAGGCCTAGCAGTGAAAATAGGTCGCGGACGAACGAAGTGACAATCGTGTCGATGACGCTACGCGCAGCCTGGGCGTTGTAGGTGACGCGGATGAGGAGTTCTGACGATGGTAGGTTCTGGAAGAATGACACGCCCTGCTTCAGGAGCCGATCGTAAATCTTACGTTGTTGTTCAGCAACAATGCTATTGCCCGCTTTGCTCAGATAGAAGCTTTGAACAAAAGTAGCCAAGCCCTTCACGATGAAGATTGCGGCGACAGCAAAAGCAATCTCTAGAACAACGTTGAACCCTTGCTTCATGTAAACACTGTTGACAATGTCGCGCATAATCCAGGCACTTAACGACGTCATTGCGGCGACAATAATCATCGCAACAATAGCCGCAGAATACCAGCCGACGTGTTTTTTGAAGTTTTCTCTAAACAGCCGAGTTAACAGCTTTTTGTCGTCTGACGACAAAAATGATCCGATCACTGCAATATCCTTGCGATTTCAAGATGAATAACGTTCCAAAGCAAGACCTGCTCACCGCCCTGTGGCAAAGGTAGTTGTTGTGTCACCTAGTCAGCATGTCACTCGTATTCACGTTGTTACAGCGTCAAACCGCGCTGCACGGAGATGTGCGGAACTTCGATCAAGATTGCCCGGCAACGACTTACGTTTGCGACGGATAACGCTCCGTTCCAAGCCATGTTTGGCCCGTATTAGTCGCTACGAAATAGTCGTCCTCATTCTGTCTGTCAATATCGACGCGTGACCTCGCTCGCGGAAGGTGCGTGATCATCCTTCTCACGTGCGGCTAGGCGAAACAATAGTAATCAATGAATGCGCGAGACTAACCAAGGCAAAGTTGAGCGATTTCAGCCGTTTGCAGCTACGTTTCTGCTGAGGAGGTCGACTCATAATGTTGGCGCCATATTCTTTGTCCAGCAAGCTTTACGGCGGCTCGGTAACTTGCGGAGCATCGAAAGCGGACATGGCAAGCGCCAGGGAAACTACCGCGCCGCCGTAAAGCTTGCTGGACAAAGAATATGGCGCCAACATTATGAGTCACCACTCAATGAAACTTGTTAAGAGTAGGTAATCCAAACGAGCGGTCGATTGAAACTTGCGCATTTTTCGTACTAGACGGGGCGAAATAATTCTTAGCGAATGGGAGATGTGCGGTGAAAATTGCAGTAGCAGGACTCGGGTACGTTGGTTTGTCCAATGCAATCTTGCTTTCACAAAAACACAGCGTCATAGGATATGATCCGATAGTTGAAAAGATCGAGATGCTGAAGAGGCACAGGTCTCCGGTTGCGGATGAGGTAATCGAAGACTATCTTCTAAATCGGCGTCTTCAATTCGAGCCAACGACGGATCCGGACTATGCGTACCGTAACGCTGAAATAGTGATTGTAGCCACCCCAACCAATTATGATCCTGTGACCAATCACTTCGATACGCGATCGGTAGAGACAGTTATCGAGAAGATCGGTAGTATAAATCAAAAGGCACTCATTGTAATCAAGTCAACTGTCCCCGTGGGATTTACGAAAGCAATCTGTGAGCGTTTTGAAACTACCAATATTATATTTTGCCCTGAGTTTCTCAGAGAAGGAAAAGCGCTGCATGATAATCTCTTTCCTTCACGTATCGTAGTCGGAGAAAAGAGTGAGCGTGCTCGAGCTTTTGGCCAACTGTTGCTCGACGGGGCGATTATTAAAGAAGTGCCGATTATTTTGACAAATTCCAGTGAGGCTGAGGCTATCAAATTGTTCTCCAATACATATCTCGCGATGCGAGTAGCATACTTTAACGAACTCGACACTTACGCTGAGGTTCATAATTTGGGAACCAAGGAAATCATAGACGGCGTGTGCTTGGATCCGAGGATCGGATCATTCTATAATAACCCCTCATTTGGCTACGGCGGTTATTGCTTGCCCAAAGATACGAAGCAGTTGCTTGCCAATTACGCGATGGTACCTCAGTCACTTATTGGGGCGATCGTTGATGCGAATACCACCAGGAAAGATTTTATTGCTGAATCGATAATAAAGAGAAATCCAAAAACCGTGGGTATTTACAGGCTTACGATGAAGTCTGATTCTGACAACTATAGATATTCCTCGATACAAGGTGTTATGAAAAGAATAAAAGCAAAAGGTATTGACGTAATTATCTACGAGCCGACCTTTTCTGGAGAGAGGTTTTTCAATTCTATGGTTGTTGATAATCTTAGTCTATTCAAAAGAAACTCAGATATTATTCTGGCCAATCGCTTTTCGGATGAGCTAATTGATGTCAGGGAAAAGGTATATACGAGGGATATATTTCACTTAGACTGATTGCAAGTGTGAACGTGATGTAATCGGCGGCGATCGGTAGCCGCCCCGCTGTGCCGTGCGCGAGTTTTCCGAAAAAGTTCTTGGCCTTGATCTCGTCGCGCTAATGGTGCTGAACCTCCGTCCCGGCTTCTTAGTTCAAAGTAACTAGAATGAAGTCTTCATGGAGAATTTCCCGCTCCCCATCCATGGGGATCTGAACTCTTCAGGGCGACCTACCGACCGGCTAGGGAAGAAATGACAAGCGAGCGAGCGGCGTTCATCGGCTTAGACACATCAAAGTTGAAGATTTCGCTGGCGATTGCCGAGCGCGAGCGCATTGGCGAAGACCGATTTCTGGGCCAGCAATGGTCAAGAAGCTGGCTGTGCTGCCCCCATTTCGACCGGACAGTCTGAACCGCGCCGGCTTTACCAGAGACCGTTTGGTTTAAGTTATGCGGCCATGGCTGGCGCGCCCAGCATGGCGTAATATCGTTCTTCGGCCTCGGCTGGCGGTATGTTGCCGATGGGCTCCAGAAAGCGGCGGTTGTTGAACCAATCGACCCATTCGAGCGTGGCGAACTCCACGGCTTCGAAGTTGCGCCACGGTCCTCGTCTATGGATTACCTCGGCCTTGTAAAGGCCGTTGATCGTTTCGGCGAGAGCGTTGTCGTAACTGTCGCCGACACTCCCGACAGACGGCTCGATGCCCGCCTCCGCCAGCCGTTCGGAATAGCGAATTGACACGTATTGCGAGCCGCGGTCGGAATGATGAACCAGCCCGCCCCGTTTGACGGGTCGCCGGTCATGAAGTGCTTGGTCGAGGGCATCGAGCACAAAGCCCGCATGGGCAGTCCGGCTCGCCCGCCAACCGACGATACGGCGTGCGAAGGCATCAATGACGAAGGCCACGTAAACGAAGCCCTGCCAGGTCGCGACATAGGTGAAATCGGATAACGACAGCATGTTCGGCGCTGGAGCGAAGAACTGTCGGTTCACCCGGTCTAGTGTAACCGCTTGTCCCACTCCCACATTGTCCTCCGCCGTCTGATCTGTGATCGCCTGTCCATGGATGAAGAACGGGAGTTTCTCCATGGAGACTACATTAGAGTTTCTCACAACCGGGAAGCCTGGACGTGAGGTTCACCGACATTGGCCTGATGAGGTCAAGGCGAAGATCGTTTCGGAAAGCTTAAGGCCTGGCACGACAGTCAATGAAGTTGCGCAACGCTATGGATTGCGAGCCAACAGCCTTTCCACCTGGCGAACGATGGCGCGGCAGGGCAAGCTGATCCTGCCAGCACCGGAGGATGCGGTAGAGTTCGCGGCGGTGATCGTCGATCCGCCTGTTTCGGAACAGCCGCCTAAAATGCTCAGTCGCCCCGAGATCGTCCTCGGCCCCGTCACCATTCGTCTTGAGGAAGGTGCGTCTGCCACCCGGATCGCTGCCATCGCCCGCGCCTTGGCGGCAGCGACATGATCTTCCCGTCGAACCGCGTCAGGATCATGGTGGCGACCAAACCTGTCGACTTCCGCAAGGGTCATGACGGGTTGGCGACTTTGGTGAAGAACGAGCTGCACAAGGACCCTTTCACCGGAACGGTCTTCGTGTTCCGGTCACGCAAGGCGGATCGGTTGAAGCTGATCTACTGGGATGGCTCTGGAATCGTCATGGCCTACAAAAGGCTGGAAGAGCACACGTTCACTTGGCCTGGCATCAAGAATGGCCTGATGACCTTGACCCACGCCCAGTTCGAAGCGTTGTTCGCAGGCCTCGATTGGCGGCGGGTTCATGCCGTCCAGACGAGAACGCCGGAAGCGATCGAATAGCTGTGGCACGATGACTCAGTACCGCGAATTCCGAAGTCAAATCGGGTCGGATTTGATAGTTTCCGGCCATGCTTGATGCCGCCGACCTTCCCGATAATGTTGCCGCCCTGAAGGCGATGCTGATCGCGGCGCAGGCACGCGAGGCGGCCAAGGACGTCGCGATAGCCAGCAAGGACGAACATATCGCCCGCAAGGACGAGCGGATCGAACGGCTTGAGAAGCTGGTTGCAGCATTCAAGCAGGCAGCCTTTGGGCGCAAATCCGAGA
>NZ_FNBB01000025.1 GCF_900102105.1 Agrobacterium pusense | reverse complement strand
ATACCTTCCATGAGATACTTCGTCATATCGCTATTGCTCATTGTCCTTTATGCGCTATCGCCCCTGTTGACTGCATTCTTTGTCGAAGGTGTAGCTCAAGCCAGCGGATGCAAGTCAGATATCCGATACGGAGTGACCTGCCCGTCCGGAACATCTGTCGTCCAACCCTTTGATGCCAATCTGCTTGGTAACTTGTACTCGTATGCACGCTACTTCGCCGTGACTATCCTCTCCGGAGCATTGTTTTTTTCTGTATGGCTCGTCGCGCTGCTTGGATATGCAATAGCCTCTTCCAAGCGTCACTGGTGAGCGCCATCGAATGGAAGGACAGCAGCTTCCGGCCGACTGCGGCCCTTGGGAACACGTTACTCGACCGGATAATTCCACGGTAGAAGTTTATCGATCCGGCTCTGCTTGTGGCCGTTGACGATGGCGGTGAGTGTGGCGGTCAGATAAGCCAGGGGATCGGCGGCATTGAGTTTGCAGGTTTCGATGAGCGATGCGATGGTCGCCCCCAGTTCTCGGCTCCTGCGTCATGCCTCGCAAAGAGTGCGTTCTTGCGGTTTAGGGCTATCGGCCGGATGGTCCGCTCGACGGTGTTATTGTCGATCTCGATGCGCCCATCGGTTAGGAAGAGCTTCAGACCATCCCAGTATTTGGCGATGTAGGCCAATGCCTCGCCGAGCGGCGACTTCATTGCGACGCGGGTGCGGTGATGGAGAAGCCACGCCTGCATGTCTGCGACGAGTGGCGCTGATCGTTCCTGCCGAGCTGCAAGGCGAGCTTCAGGATCAAGGCCGCGCAGTTCGGCTTCGATGCGATACAGTTCGCCGATCCGCCTAACGCCCTCCTCGGCAACCGGTGCTGGCCCGTTGTGGGTGATCTCCACCAGCTTCCGCCGGGCGTGGGCCCAACAATAGGCAAGCTGGATGTCTGGGCCGACACGTTCGGGGGCGATCAGCCTGTTGTATCCGGCGTATCCATCCACCTGCAGGACACCACAGAAACCCTGCAGTATACGTTCGGCATGAATGCCGCCCCGACCAGGAGCATAGGTGAAGGCGACACCCGGCGGAGCGCCACCGCCCCACGGGCGATTATCCCGCGCCAACGCCCAGAAATATCCGGTTTTGGTCTTGCGGGAGCCAGGATCAAGAACTGGGGCACGGGTCTCATCCATGAACAGCTTGGTCGAGCGCTTCAGGTTGGCAATCAGTGCGTCGAAGACGGGGCGCAATTCGAACGCTGCCCGGCCGACCCAATCGGCAAGCGTGGAGCGGTCGAGATCGATGCCCTGGCGGCTCATGATCTGCGCCTGCCGATAGAGCGGAAGGTGATCGGCATACTTGGAGACAAGAACATGTGCGACGGTCGCTTCCGTCGGCAGCCCAGCCTGGATCAGCCGTGCCGGAGCTGGGGCTTGGACGACCCCGTCGGTGCAGGCCCGGCAGGCATACTTAGGGCGGCGGGTGACGATCACGCGGAACCGTGCCGGGATCACGTCCAGTCGCTCGGAAACATCCTCACCAATGCAGTACAGGCAACCACCGCAGCCGCAGATCAGGCTTTCTGGCTCAATCACCTCTTCGACACGCGGAAGATGCTTCGGAAGGTAGCCGCGATTGATCGCGCGCGGCTTGGCAATCTTGGTTCCTGCAAGCGTGTCCGCCTCATCCTCGGCATGGATGACGCCCATAGCCGTCTCCAGGTCTTGCAGGGCCAGATCGAATTGGTCAGGATCGGTCTTCTCGGATTTGCGCCCAAAGGCTGCCTGCTTGAATGCTGCAACCAGCTTCTCAAGCCGTTCGATCCGCTCGTCCTTGCGGGCGATATGTTCGTCC
>NZ_FNBB01000001.1 GCF_900102105.1 Agrobacterium pusense | reverse complement strand
TTGCCGAATGCGCTGGACGCGGGGTGGAGCAGCCCGGTAGCTCGTCAGGCTCATAACCTGAAGGCCGCAGGTTCAAATCCTGCCCCCGCAACCAAAATTACGAAGAAAGCCAACAAGAAAGCCCTCTCCCAAAAGAGGGCTTTCTTGCGTTTCGGGCATAGCATAACACTAGCACAAATCCGCCCCCGAGCACGCGCGGCAAGTGGATGCACCCAAACACAGTCGAGCACTCCGAAAACAACCCGGCTTCACAAAGTCCCGGATGCGACCGTGGCCCGAAGCCGTGCAATCTGAAGCCATACAGGAAGCCGCTCGTTCCAAGGGTCCCTCCGGGGAGGCCAGACCGGATGGCTTGTGATGTTGGCGTGCCTCAAGCGGTTTCTGTACGCCAACGCCTGACGCAGCTTCTGTCTCTGTGGCCAATTCCACATTCGGGATTGCCATGGAACCGAAACTGGCGATGATGCGCCATCCTCCAGACACAGAAGAAGAAGCCGTGAACGACGATCCGTTGCAAATCCTCAAGACCGTTTACGGCTATGACAGCTTCCGTGGGCGACAGGCGGAAATCATTCGGCATGTCACGTCCGGAAACAACGCCTTCGTGCTGATGCCGACGGGTGGTGGAAAGTCACTGTGTTACCAGATTCCGGCGCTCGCCCGCAAAGGCATGGGGCTGATCGTCTCGCCGCTGATCGCGTTGATGGTCGATCAGGTGGCGGCGCTTCGGCAGGCCGGCGTGCGGGCCGAGGCACTCAACTCCGACCTTTCGCCAGAAGAGCGGCGTGCGCTCTGGCAGGCCATGCGCTCCGGAAATGTCGATATTCTCTATGCTGCGCCGGAAACCCTTCTCAAACCGGAGGTTCTGGAGGCACTTCAATCCATTGATCTGTCGCTGATCGCTGTCGACGAGGCTCACTGCCTTTCGCAATGGGGGCACGACTTCCGTCCGCCCTATCGCCAACTCGATCTGCTTATCGAGCGTTTTCCGAATACGCCGCGCATGGCGCTGACGGCAACAGCCGACGAACCTACCCGCGCCGAAATCCTCGGCCATCTGGATATCAAAGCGGACGATGCCTTCATCGCGGGTTTCGATCGTCCCAATATCCGCTACGCGATCATGGAAAAGGATAATCCCCGCGCTCAACTCAGACGTTTTCTGAAAGACCGGGAAGACCAAAGCGGCATCGTTTACTGCCTGTCGAAACGCAAGGTCGAGGAAACGGCCGCCTGGCTGCGCGAAGAAGGACGTGACGCACTGCCTTATCATGCAGGCATGGACAAAGCCGCGCGGGAGGAGAACCAGACCCGTTTCCAGCACGGCGAAGCCGTCATCATCGTCGCGACGGTTGCCTTCGGCATGGGCATCGACAAACCGGACGTACGTTTTGTCGTCCATATTGATCTGCCCGGCAGCATTGAAGCCTATTATCAGGAGACCGGCCGCGCAGGCCGTGATGGTCTCCCGTCCGACGTGCTCATGCTCTACGGTTATGAAGACATTGCGTTGCGTAATCGTTTCATCGAGGAATCGGACGCGGCGGATCAGCGCAAACATATGGAGCGGCAAAAGCTGGACGCGCTGCTCGGTCTTGCGGAGACGGCAAGCTGCCGCAGGCAGATATTGCTTTCCTATTTCGGCGACAGATGCGAGCCGTGCGGCAATTGCGATACATGCGCGGAGCCGCCGGATCTGTTCGACGGCGCCATAGCCGCACAAAAACTGCTTTCCTGTATTTACCGTACCGGAGAAAGATTCGGACAAGCCTATGTCATCCGCGTCCTGCTGGGCCTCGAAGACGAAAGGATTTCCCGATTCGGGCATGATCGCATAACCACTTATGGCATCGGTAAGGAGCACGACAATCGCACCTGGCGCGCCATTCTTCGCCAGCTGGTCGCGTTGCGACTGATTGATGTCGATTTGTCCGGACATGGCGGATTGTCCATTTCCGCCGACGGGAGGCAGTTCCTGCGTGAAAAACCGTCGCTGATGCTGAGAATACCATCTGCGCCCCGTGCAGCCCGGCAGCAGGCGCCGCGAAACGCCGCATCTGCCGCCCTGCCAGACGCTGACCGCGGCCTCTTCGAGGTTCTGCGCGCAAAACGCATGGAAATCGCCCGCGCACAGAACGTTCCGCCTTATGTGATTTTTCACGATAAGACGCTCATCGAGCTTGCCGCCGCAAAACCTGTCTCCGTGAAGGATATGGCGCAGATTCCAGGCGTGGGGGATACCAAACTGGAACGTTACGGTCCGGCCTTTCTTGAGGCGATCATGCAGCATGCCGCCAGCGACTGACCGGCCGACACCCAGAGGAAATCCCGTCGGAATAAGTCACATGAGCCGGGTCAGCCGGTCGTGTCTTTAAACAGAACGTTCTGATCGATGAGGTAGCGAGAAAACAAGGGCAGGCTGGCGCCACCGATTGCACGCGCCTGGCTGCCGACGGCGCCTTCGACGATCTCCGGCAGCGTGACGCCCTGAAGATCGTGGCGTTTGAGCGCCTCCCGGGTGGCGGCGACGATCCTTGTCCTGACCCAGTCCGGAAAGCCGCCATCAATGATGACGCTGGAAAAATCGATGATGGATGCTGCGGCGATGACAGCCTGGGCTAGGGCTGCCGCAGTTTTTCCGATCCAGCTTTCCAGCGGCTCGCCAAAATCGATCCATTCGTCGGGCGAGAACCAGAGGGGTCGCGGATCGATGCCCCTTTCGCGCAGCATGTTCTCAAGAACGAAGATGGATGCGATTTTGAGGAGCTGAACGGTATTACCATCCTCCCCTTGGACGGGCAGTGGGCCGATTGCGCCTGCGGTACCGGTCTTTCCGGAAAACAGCGCTGAATTCAGGACCACGCCGCCGCCTATGAAGGAGCCGATAAAGACGTAGAGAAAATCGGTATAGTTCTGGCCGGCGCCAAATACCAGTTCAGCACCGCAGGCGCTGGTTGCGTCATTCTGCAGGAACACCGGGTAGCTGACGTTTTCGGCGATGCCCGCCCGAATATCGACATCCCGCCACCGTTCCATCTCAATCTGCGGCGCCCCGACCTCCTGCGCCCAGTTCCAGAGTTCGAACGGGGCGGCGATACCCACACCGGCTATTTTCTGCCGTTCTGCGGGGGAAAGCTTCGATTCCAGTTCCGCCATACCCTCGATCACGAAGGGTAATATCCATTCCGGTAGCGGATAGGGGTAGGTCCTGCGGAGCTTGAGCCTGATGTGGCCGACAAAATCCATCAACACCAGATCGACGCTGCGCCGGCCGATCTTGACGCCGAAGGAGAACACGGCGTCGGGATTGAGGCGCATTGGGGTCGATGGTTGGCCGACCCTGCCGCGCAGCCTTTCGCCGCGAATGAGAAGCCCGTCCTTTTCGAGTGAGCGCATGATAACCGAAACGGTCTGCGCGGAGAGACCGCAAAGTCTGGCAATTTCGGCTTTTGACAACCCGCCATGGCGGCGAACGAGGGAGAGCACAAGCCGCTCGTTATAAGCGCGCACACCGATCTGGTTGGCGCCACCGCTCATATCCATGGTAGTGGGCGGCGCTTGCTGCGCCGTCTCGACAGATTGTCTCATAATGTCATCCTCCCGCCTTCCATATCTGCCGCGGCCGATACAGCTGGCTTTATGGCAATCTTGCTATCGCAACGTAAACGTCATTGGCGATATTCCTCCATGCCGGGCCCCAGAATGCCACACAGAATTAATAATTCAATCGGATTTATTTATTGACAGCCGTTTCCTTTGGTGGTTCCATCGGAGCTAACGATCATTGTTCTCGGAGGAGACGAGATCGTCGGGTAGCCGAATAGGTGCTCAAATATCCATTGGGAGGATCTCATGAAGACCACTGTTTCCGCTCTTCTGGGCGCGCTTGCGCTTGGCGTTTCTTTCGCTTCCGCCGCTTCCGCCGCCGACACATCTGTTTGCCTCATCACCAAGACCGACACCAATCCTTTCTTCGTCAAGATGAAGGAAGGCGCGACTGCCAAGGCCAAGGAGCTTGGTGTGACGCTGAAATCCTACGCAGGCAAGATCGACGGCGATTCCGAAAGCCAGGTCGCAGCGATCGAGACCTGCATCGCCGATGGCGCCAAAGGTATTCTGATCACAGCATCGGATACCAAAGGCATCGTTCCGGCCGTGCAGAAGGCACGTGATGCGGGGCTTCTGGTCATTGCCCTCGACACGCCTCTGGAGCCTGTCGATGCCGCTGATTCCACCTTTGCCACCGACAATCTTCTGGCTGGCGAGCTGATCGGTAAGTGGGCCGCCGGCACGCTGGGCGACAAGGCCAAGGACGCAAAAATCGCCTTCCTCAACCTCACCCCTTCCCAGCCGACTGTGGATGTGCTGCGCAACCAGGGCTTCATGAAGGGCTTTGGCATTGATGTGAAGGACATCAACAAGATCGGTGACGAGAACGACCCGCGTATCGTCGGCCACGATGTCACCAATGGCAACGAGGAAGGCGGCCGTGCGGCGATGGAGAATCTGCTGCAGAAGGACCCGACCATCAATGTCGTCCACACCATCAACGAACCTGCGGCTGCCGGCGCTTATGAGGCGCTGAAGGCCGTCGGCCGTGAAAAGGACGTGCTGATCGTTTCCGTCGATGGCGGTTGCCCGGGCGTCAAGAACGTCGCGGAGGGCGTTATCGGCGCGACCTCGCAGCAATATCCGCTGCTGATGGCGGCGCTTGGCGTCGAAGCCGTCAAGAAGTTTGCGGACACGGGTGAAAAGCCGAAGCCGACAGCAGGCAAGAACTTTGTCGACACCGGCGTGACGCTGGTAACCGACAAGCCGGTCAAGGGCCTCGACTCGATCGATACGAAGGAAGGTCTCAACAAATGCTGGGGCTGATGCCTCACCGTTGAAACCCGCGGGGGCATTCGTGCCCCCGCCCTTGGGCCAGAATGAATATCAGGCACGATCCGGGGGATCGGACAAAGGAACAAACGAGCGCGTTGCGCGCCCTTCGGGGATGACAAAGGCCGCTTCAACACTTTGAAATCTACGCATCACTCTCTTTGGAGATAGACCTCGGTGTCAGGGCGGATGCGATGGAGCGATCGGGAGGAAAATCCATGAGCGATCAGCCGGTGCGGGCTCAGCCGCATAGTGAATTTGAAAAAGTGCTCTCCGGAAGTTCGACGCAGGTCGCCGCTTTCGATACGCACGACAAGAGCGCGCTGGAAAAATTCCAGCACTTTCTCCATTCCAGCCCGGCAGCCGTGCCGCTTATCGTTCTGGTGCTGTCGCTGATTATTTTCGGCCTGCTCCTCGGCGGCAAGTTTTTCTCGGCCTTTTCGCTGACCCTCATCCTGCAGCAGGTCGCGATCGTCGGCATCGTCGGCGCGGCACAGTCGCTGGTCATCCTGACGGCGGGCATCGACCTTTCGGTCGGCGCGATCATGGTTCTGTCCTCGGTCGTCATGGGGCAGTTCACTTTCCGTTACGGTCTGCCAGCGGAGCTCTCCATTCTCTGTGGTCTCGCCGTTGGCGCATTTTGCGGCTTCATAAACGGCGTTCTGGTTTCGCGCATGCGCCTGCCGCCTTTTATCGTCACGCTTGGCATGTGGCAGATCGTGCTCGCGACCAACTTCCTCTATTCCGCAAATGAGACGATCCGGGCTCAGGACATTGCCCAGCAGGCACCGATCCTGCAATTTTTCGGCGCCAATCTTCGTATAGGCAATGCGGTCTTCACCTACGGCGTCATCGCCATGGTTCTGCTTGTTGCTCTGCTCTGGTATGTCCTGAACCGCACCGCCTGGGGCCGCCATCTTTATGCCGTGGGTGACGATCCGGATGCCGCAGAGCTCGCCGGTGTCAACGTCAAACGTATGCTGACCACTGTTTACACCCTGTCAGGCCTCATCTGCGCCTTTGCCGGTTGGGCTCTCATCGGCCGCATCGGGTCGGTTTCGCCGACTGCTGGCCAATTCGCCAATATCGAATCCATCACGGCGGTGGTTATCGGCGGTTTATCACTGTTCGGTGGACGCGGCTCCATCATGGGCATGATCTTCGGCGCCCTGATCGTCGGCGTCTTTTCGCTCGGCCTCAGGCTTATCGGGACAGACCCGCAATGGACCTATCTGTTGATCGGCGTCCTCATCATCTTGGCTGTCGCAATCGACCAGTGGATCAGAAAGGTAGCAGGCTGATGACAAAAGAACCCATTCTCACAGCACGCAATCTCGTTAAGCGCTATGGCCGTGTGACCGCCCTGGATCACGCCGATTTCGATCTCTACCCGGGCGAAATCCTGGCCGTGATCGGCGACAACGGCGCCGGAAAATCCTCTCTCATCAAGGCGATTTCAGGCGCGGTTACGCCCGATGAGGGGGAAATCCGGCTGGAGGGCCAGCCTGTGCAGTTCCGTTCGCCGATTGAGGCGCGCAAGGCGGGTATTGAGACCGTCTATCAAAACCTGGCCTTGTCTCCTGCACTTTCCATAGCCGACAATATGTTTCTTGGCCGGGAAATCCGTAAGCCCGGCATACAGGGCAGCCTTTTCCGCGCGCTGGATCGTCCGGCAATGGAAAAATTCGCCCGCGAAAAACTGTCGGAACTCGGCCTGATGACGATCCAGAACATCAATCAGGCGGTGGAAACCCTCTCGGGCGGTCAGCGCCAGGGCGTCGCGGTGGCACGTGCAGCCGCCTTCGGTTCCAAGGTCGTGATCCTCGACGAACCGACTGCCGCGCTTGGGGTAAAGGAAAGCCGCCGTGTCCTGGAACTTATTCTCGACGTGCGTTCCCGCGGCCTGCCGATCGTTCTGATCTCGCATAACATGCCGCATGTTTTCGAGGTTGCCGACCGCATCCATATCCATCGGCTTGGCAAGCGCCTGTGCGTCATCAACCCGAAGGACTATTCCATGTCGGATGCCGTCGCCTTCATGACCGGTGCCAAGGAAGCACCGAAGGAAGCGCTCGCCGCATGACGCTGAAGCTTGAGACGATCGTCGAAGAGGTTCTTCAGCGGGCAGAAGGCCACTCCCGTTTCATCGTCGCGATTGCCGGTCCCCCTGGGGCCGGCAAATCCACGTTGGCGGATGCTCTTTGCGACGCCTTGCGCGCACGGGGCGAAACGGCCGCCATTCTGCCCATGGACGGCTTCCATATGGACAATGGCATCCTCGAAGAGCGAGGACTGCTGCCAAGGAAGGGTGCGCCGGAAACATTCGATGTTCGTGGCTTCCTCGATATCGTCTCCGCCGTCCGCAAGGGCGGGCAGGAGGTACTTGTCCCGGTGTTTGATCGCTCCCGTGAAATCGCCATTGCGTCTGCCCGTGCGATTGCTCCGGAAACACGCTTCATCCTCGCCGAGGGCAATTATCTGCTGCTGAACGAAGCGCCCTGGACAAACCTTTCCGGAAGCTTTGATCTCACTATCTTCGTGGGTCCGTCCGTCGCGGTGCTGGAAGAGAGGCTGCGAAACAGATGGCTGGGTTATGGTCTCGATGCAGCTCAGATCCACGCCAAGCTTTTCGCAAACGATCTTCCCAACGGGAAAAGGGTGATCGAAAACGCCCGTCCCGCCGATATCCACATCGATATCTGGGAATAGATTAAGATCTTCATCTCCCGCGCGGTGTGTCCGCCCGCTGTTAAGTCATTGTTGACCATGTGTTGAATCTTTTTGATCCACAGGGCGGGGCTTTTGTGTGTCTATTTATTGACGAGAAAATTTCCTCATATACTATATGTGGTGTTCGAGGTTCTTCCGATTCGCAAGGATTGGGAGCTAAGACGGGAATTCGGTGCGTGACGCCATCGTGGTGAAGCAAGGCCGAAACTGCCCCCGCAACTGTAAGCGGCGAGCATCGTTCCGATTTGAGTCACTGGAGCTGAGCGCTCCGGGAAGGCCGGAATAGATGCTGTGACCCGCAAGTCAGGAGACCTGCCTTGAGCGCAAACGTCCACGGGCGGGGTGTCCGGAGGAAGGTGTAGACGCAGATGATTTGCGTGCGCCCTTTTCTGCCCCCTCCAGAACAAGCTTCGGGGTGAAGTCATGCCAGTGCATATTTTTGAGTTGCTACGCTCGTCTGCGTAGGGAGTGATTTTCTGCGGCTTTCAGCAGTTCCAGGAGAACCGGTCGGATTTCCCGAGGAAACTCCGAGAGAGCACGCCCCACCTGAATGACAAAACCACTGCCGCCCGATTGCGATTGCAATCGGCAACGCTTTGCCGCGTCCAAAATAGCTTCGAAAGGGAAATTATGACCATCACCGTTTACAGCAAACCCGCCTGCGTCCAGTGCACCGCCACCTATCGCGCGCTCGACCGCATAGGCGTTCCCTATGAGATCGTCGACATTTCAGAAGATGCTGACGCTCTCGATCATGTCCGTGGTCTCGGTTACATGCAGGTTCCGGTGGTGGTTGCCGGTGAACGCCATTGGGCGGGGTTCCGGCCGGACATGATCGGCTCGATCGGCTGAGGCGGCAGGCGATGGGTCTGATCGTCTATTATTCCAGTCGTTCCGAAAACACCCATCGTTTCCTTCTGAAACTGGGGCGGCGGTTGCTTCGCCTGCCGCTCGGCGCTGAGGATGACGTGCCTCAGGTGTCGGAACCCTATGTGCTCGTCACGCCCACCTATGGCGGCGGCGGCACCAAGGGTGCCGTGCCGAAGCCGGTCATCCGGTTTTTAAACGAGCCCTCCAACCGCAATCTCATTCGCGGCGTCATCGCGGCGGGAAACACCAATTTTGGCGCAGCTTTCGCATCCGCCGGAGATATCGTCTCGCGCAAATGCGCAGTGCCGTTTCTCTATCGCTTCGAGCTTCTCGGCACTGAGGAGGATGTCGCCAACGTCAAACATGGATTGGAACGATTTTGGACACGCTGACCGCTAGCGCGCTGCGCAAGGACACCAAACAGCCAACAGCCGCAAGCCAGACGCCGCTCGATGCAGGCCTGGACTACCACGCGCTGAACGCGATGTTGAACCTTTATGACGAGAACGGAAAAATCCAGCTCGACAAGGATCGTCTTGCTGCCCGTCAATATTTCCTCCAGCACGTCAACCAGAACACGGTGTTTTTCCATAACCTCAGGGAAAAGCTGGATTATCTGGTAGCGGAGGGCTACTACGAACAGGAGGTGCTGGACCAGTATTCCTTCAATTTCGTTCGTGACCTCTATGACGAGGCCTATGCCCGAAAATTCCGCTTTCCGACCTTCCTCGGTGCGTTCAAATATTACACCTCCTACACGCTGAAGACCTTCGACGGAAAACGTTATCTGGAGCGTTACGAGGATCGCGTCTGCATGGTGGCGCTTTCCCTTGCGCGCGGTGATGAGCAGCTGGCACGCAATCTGGTCGACGAGATCATTTCCGGCCGCTTCCAGCCGGCGACACCGACGTTCCTGAACGCGGGCAAGAAGAGCCGCGGCGAGCTGGTCTCCTGTTTCCTGCTGCGCGTGGAAGACAATATGGAAAGCATCGGCCGCTCCATCAATTCGGCGCTGCAGCTCTCCAAGCGCGGTGGCGGCGTTGCCCTTTCACTGACCAATATTCGCGAGGCTGGCGCGCCGATCAAACAGATCGAAAACCAGTCCTCCGGTGTCATACCCGTGATGAAGCTGCTGGAAGATTCGTTTTCCTATGCCAACCAGCTCGGCGCCCGCCAGGGTGCGGGTGCTGTCTATCTGCATGCCCACCATCCCGACATCATGCGTTTCCTCGATACCAAGCGTGAAAACGCCGACGAAAAAATCCGCATCAAGACCCTGTCGCTCGGCGTCGTCATCCCCGACATCACCTTCGAGCTCGCCCGTAACAACGAGGATATGTATCTGTTCTCTCCCTATGATGTGGAGCGGGTCTACGGCGTGCCCTTCACCGAAATCTCGGTGACGGAAAAATACCACGAGATGGTCGCCGACAGCCGCATCCGCAAGAAGAAGATCAAGGCGCGCGAATTCTTCCAGGTGATCGCCGAAATCCAGTTCGAGAGCGGTTATCCCTACATCATGTTTGAGGATACGGTGAACCGCGCCAATCCGATTGCCGGTCGCATCAGCATGAGCAATCTCTGCTCGGAAATCCTGCAGGTCAGCGAAGCGAGCGCGTTCAACGCCGATCTCTCCTATAGTCACATGGGCAAGGATATTTCCTGCAATCTCGGTTCATTGAATATCGCCGCGGCAATGGATTCGGCCGATTTCGGGAAGACCATTGAAACCTCCATCAGGGCACTGACGGCGGTGTCGGACATGAGCCACATCTCCTCCGTTCCGTCTGTTGAAAAGGGAAATGACGAAAGCCATGCCATCGGGCTCGGTCAGATGAACCTGCACGGTTATCTGGCGCGCGAGCGCATCTTTTATGGCTCGGAGGAAGGCATAGATTTCACCAACATCTATTTCTACACCGTGACGTATCACGCGATCCGCGCCAGCAACCGGCTGGCGGTGGAAAGAGGCCAGAGCTTCAAGGGCTTTAAAAACTCCAAATATGCCTCGGGCGAATATTTCGACAAATATACCGACCGGGAATGGTTGCCTGCGACGGAGAAAGTCCGCGACTTGTTCGAAAAGGCCGGTATCGCCATTCCGACCCAGGAAGACTGGAAGATCTTGAAGCAGGAGGTCATGGCATCAGGCCTCTATAACCAGAACCTGCAGGCAGTGCCGCCGACAGGCTCGATCTCCTATATCAACCACTCCACATCATCCATTCATCCGATCGTTTCGAAGATTGAAATCCGTAAAGAGGGAAAGATTGGTCGCGTTTATTACCCGGCTTCTTATCTCTCGAACGACAATCTCGAATATTACCAGGATGCCTATGAGATTGGCCCTGAAAAGATCATTGATACCTACGCGGCGGCTACCCAGCATGTCGATCAGGGCCTGTCTCTGACGCTGTTCTTCCGTGATACGGCCACGACCCGCGACATCAACCGGGCACAGATTTATGCCTGGAAGAAGGGCATCAAGACCATCTACTACATCCGTTTGCGCCAGATGGCGCTGGAAGGCACGCAGGTTCAGGGCTGCGTTTCCTGCACGCTCTGATTTGAGGGACAAGACAATGAACATCGCCGTAAAACCTGTGTCCCGCATCCGCGCGGTCAACTGGAACCGCATCGAGGACGACAAGGACCTGGAAGTCTGGAACCGCCTGACCTCGAATTTCTGGCTGCCGGAAAAGGTGCCGCTTTCCAACGACATCCCCTCCTGGGGAACACTGAGGCCCGAGGAGCAGAAACTGACGATCCGTGTCTTCACCGGCCTGACATTGCTGGACACAATCCAGAACGGCGTCGGCGCGGTGCGCCTGATGGCGGATTCGGCAACACCGCATGAGGAGGCGGTACTCTCGAATATCTCATTCATGGAGGCGGTGCATGCCCGTTCCTATTCATCGATCTTCTCAACGCTGTGCCTCACGCCTGACGTCGATGATGCCTATCGCTGGTCGGAGGAAAACGAGTTCCTGCAGCGCAAATCCGCACTCATCATGCGGGAATATGACAGCGGTGATCCGCTGAAGAAAAAGATCGCCAGCGTGTTTCTGGAAAGCTTCCTGTTCTATTCCGGCTTCTACCTGCCGATGTTCTGGTCAAGCCGCGCCAAGCTTACCAACACGGCGGACCTGATCCGCCTGATCATCCGCGACGAGGCCGTGCACGGCTATTATATCGGCTACAAGTTCCAAAGGGCGATAGACCGCCTTAATGAAAACGAAAGGCAGGAGATCAAGGATTTCGCCTTCGACCTGCTTCTTGAGCTTTACGATAACGAGGCAAAATATACCGAGGACCTCTATGACGGCGTCGGCCTGACCGAGGACGTCAAGCAGTTCCTGCATTACAATGCAAACAAGGCTCTGATGAACCTGGGTTACGAGGCACTGTTTCCCGCCGAGGCTTGCCGGGTCAATCCGGCGATCCTTTCAGCGCTCTCGCCCAATGCAGATGAGAACCACGACTTCTTCTCCGGCTCCGGCTCGTCCTACGTCATCGGCAAGGCGGTCGCGACCGAGGACGAAGACTGGGACTTCTGAAACCTTTGGGTAACCCGCAGTATTTTTACTGCGGGTTCACCACCTGGCTGGCAAGCCGGAAGGGGCTCGATACGGTCGCGCCGATAGCATCGAACACGAAAGCGCCCGCACGGCCGATGCCGTTTTGTCCATTGCCGTTGCGGCTTGCCTCCAGCTGCGGCACGAGTGACGCCAAAGCAGCATAGCGGTCGTGGTTGAGCGGGTCAGACGCCTTCAGCTTGGAAATATCCACGAACTGAACGCCCTCCTTGAGGGCGGCGTCCTGCACCTTCGGATCCGTGACGTCAAGTGCGCCGATCCGCGTGACGTCTGCGCCCAGTATGGAGGAGGCTTTCAGGGCGCGGTCGTCCTTGGAAACCAGAACGGTGAGCGGCGGGTTGAGCCGGCCAACCACCTCGATCTGTTTGCGGAAGACATCGGCATCGATGTCGGGCGCGGCAAGAACCACCTGCAGCTTGGCAATAACGTCGCTTCGCCCCTCGAAACGCAATTGGCGTAGCGCTTCCATGACCAGCCAGCCGCCCATGCTATGGCCGAAAACGACAATGTTCTTGCGTGGAGAACGGCGTGTGAGGTCTGTCAGCAGATTGGCGAGTGCGTCACGGGAGTAGGTCGCCGATTCCTTGTCGGCGACGTAGCCGGCGACATTCGCCTGCGAGGGCCAGGAAAATACCAGCGGCACGCCATCCAGATTGGCATCGGCTGCCATCTGCGCTGCCCGGAAAAGCGCTTCCTGATAGCTGTAATTATAGCCATGCACGAAAAGCGCGATCTGCTTGCCGGAGCGGGTGATATCTCCGAGGTCATCGTTAAAACGAGCCTTGCTCAACATCTGCGCCTGCGTGACGACAAAATCCTTCTTCGCGTCGGGTTTGCCGGTCGACCACTCAATTTTTCCACTCTTGTGGGTGGGCGGTATCGAAATGTCGAAGCGGGCATAATTCGGTTCGGCCGCTCTGAGCGCACTGAAGCCCTTTTTGGCCTCCTCGCTTTTTTCGCGCGTGCTTGCCACATAGGCGGTCACGATTTTGGCATCCTTCGCCCTGGTGTCGACCGCTTGCAGCACGTCCGCTCCCGGCCGTCCGGCGCAGGAGGAAAGAAGACCGAGCATGATAAAAAGAGGCAGGAGGAGACGCATGGAAGAGTTACCGGTGATAACGAACCGGCTATAAATAGCCGCCCGCTAAAAAAGTTGCCACTACTGAATAATTCGCATGGTTTCGGCGCTAGGCAATAAACATGGACAAGAGCCGCCTTGCCATCGGGGCAGCTTCGTTTTAGGCCGTAACCATGACGAACAAGGTCTCGCTTTCCCGACTGAAACTCACGGACTTCCGCAACTACGCGGCGGCATCGCTTTCCCTGGATGACCGCCATGTGGTGCTGACCGGCGACAATGGGTCCGGCAAGACCAACCTTCTGGAGGCGGTGTCGTTTCTGTCGCCCGGACGCGGACTTCGCCGCGCGGTCCTGTCCGACGTCACGCGCGTGGGTGCGGAAGCCACCGGCTTTTCTATTTTCGCAGATGTCGATGGCATGGATGGCGAGGTCGCGATCGGCACGGGGATTGAAGGCGATGGCGAGGTGGTGTCGCGCCGGCTGCGGCTGAACGGCACGGCAGTCAAATCCGTCGATGAATTGACCGACCATCTGCGTGTCCTGTGGCTCACCCCCGCCATGGACGGCCTTTTTACAGGCTCATCGTCTGACCGCCGGCGTTTCCTTGACCGACTTGTGCTTTCGCTTGATCCCGCCCATGGTCGACGCGCCAGCGATTTTGACAAAGCCATGCGTGGGCGTAACAGACTGCTTTCCGAGGGCCGTTTTGATCCGGTCTGGCTGGACGGTATCGAAAAGCAGATGGCTGAACTCGGCATCTCCATGGCGGTTGCCCGTTATGAGATGCTCGGCCTGCTCCGGAGTTTGATCGAAGGGCGGAGGGGCGATGCGGCCTTCCCCTCAGCGACGCTGTCGCTTTCCGGCTTTATGGATGATGGCCTGAACCGTCCCGCCGTCGATCTGGAAGACGAATATGGCTTGATGCTGCGTGAAGGTCGCTACCGGGACGCCGCCGCCGGGCGCACGCTTGATGGGCCGCACCGTGTCGATCTCTTCGTGCGGCATGCGGAAAAGGACATGGAAGCCGAACGCTGTTCGACGGGGGAGCAGAAGGCGCTGCTGGTGGGGCTGGTGCTCGCGCATGCGCAGCTGACCGCCAACATGACGGGTTACGCACCGGTTCTGCTGCTGGACGAGATTGCCGCTCATCTGGACGAGGGCAGGCGGGCGGCCCTGTTCGATCTCATCCACGCGCTGGGGGGACAGAGTTTCATGACTGGAACGGATGCGGCCATGTTCTCCGCCCTTGGCGAGCGGGCACAATTCTTCAATGTATCCCACGGGAGCATCACCGTATGAAGGCAAAGAGAGGGAGTGCGACATGGACCCGCTGAGCCCGGAAGAAATAGAACGCTACAAACGCCATATCCTGCTGCCGGAAATCGGCGGTGCAGGCCAGCAACGGCTGAAGGCCGCGCGCGTGCTGGTCATCGGGGCGGGTGGTCTCGGTGCGCCCGTGCTCCATTATCTCGCCGCCGCCGGCGTCGGCACACTCGGCATGATCGACGATGATGTCGTGTCTCTCTCCAACCTTCAGCGCCAGGTGATCCACGATAGCGGGACGATTGGCGAGCAGAAGACGGAAAGTGCCCGAAAGGCCATCGCCCGCCTTAACCCTCATGTGCGTACAATCGTGTATGAAGACCGCTTTTCGCAGGTCTGGGCGCATGATCATTTGCAATCCTTCGATCTCCTGATTGACGGATCGGACAATTTCGACACGCGATATTCCGCAGCGGACGCGGGGGAAACGGCAAAAAGGCCGCTGGTGACGGGCGCCGTTGGCCGGTTTGATGGCTCTGTGACGGTGCTGAAGCCCTATGAAACAAATGCCGAAGGCACGTTGCTGCCCGGCTATCGTGACCTGTTTCCCGAGCCGCCGCCGCAGGGGCTCATCCCGAATTGTGCGGAAACAGGGATTGTCGGCGCGCTGACCGGCGTTATCGGCACGCTGATGGCCATGGAGGCGATCAAGCTTATTACCGGTGCCGGCGAACCGCTGATTGGCCGTCTGCTCCTCTATGACGCATTGTCGGCGCGTTTCGAAACAGTGCGATACAAGCGGCGTCAAGGGACAAAGAAAACATGATGGAAATCAAAAGAATTGGCGACGACTTCGACCGCTGGCATGAATTGCTGGCGCTTATCATGACGTCCTTCGCTTACATGGATGGCGTCATCGACCCACCATCTTCAGCCCATCGCCTGACGCCTGAAAATCTTGCCGAAAAGGCAAGGGCGGAGATTGCTTTCGTGGTTTTGGACGGGAATGACCTGCTGGGCTGCCTTTTCTGCAGGCCGGAGCCGCCATCCTGTCTTTACGTCGGCAAATTGTGCGTTTCCCCGAAAGCGCAGGGAAAGGGCATCGGTAAAATGTTGCTGGCGCAAGCCGAGGCCCTGGCCCGTGAACTGGCGCTGCCGGCGCTACGGCTGGAAACCCGGATTGAGCTTGTCGCCAATCATGTAAAGTTCGGGGCTTGGGGTTTCGTCAAGACGGCAGAAAATGCCCATGCGGGATATGATCGCACGACCTCGATCGAGATGACCAAGATCCTCGGCTGAAGCGACTCCCCCCGGCGCGATTGACAAGAACCGGGAGGTCCGATCTTCGGGCCTCTATTTCAGTTTCGCCCGGGCAACACCCGGTTCGGCGGGCGGTGACCATCGAACAGCGTGCGGATATTGATGATGACCTTGTCACCCATCTCGATGCGGCCTTCGATTGTCGCTGAACCCATATGTGGAAGCAGCACCACCTTGCCTTCCTTGGCAAGCTTGATGAGCTTGGGATTCACCGCAGGCTCGTTCTCGTAGACATCCAGTCCAGCGCCGGCGATCTTGCCCTCGCGCAGGCACTGGATCATCGCTGCCTCATCGATGATGTCGCCGCGCGCGGTATTGACGATGTAGCTCGTCGGCTGCATCAGCGCGAGCCGCCGGGCGGAAATCAGGTGATAGGTCGCGGGCGTCGAAGGGCAGTTGACCGAAACGATGTCCACCCGCGCCAGCATCTGGTCGAGACTGTCCCAATAGGTCGCTTCGAGCTCCGCCTCCGTCGCCGGATTGACGCGTTTGCGGTTGTGATAGTGAATGGAAAGCCCGAAAGCCTTGGCGCGCCGCGCCACCGCCGTGCCGATGCGGCCCATCCCGACAATACCGATACGCTTGCCGGAAATGCGCCGTCCCAGCATCCAGGTTGGTGACCAGCCGAGCCACTCATCCGCGCCATTGGCAAGCACGCGGGTGCCCTCGATCATGCGGCGCGGTACGGCCAGCACCAGCGCCATGGTGATATCGGCGCTGTCCTCGGTCAGCACGTTGGGCGTGTTCGTCACGGTGATGCCCTTGCGGGCCGCGGCGTCCACATCCACATGGTCGATGCCGTTGGAGAAACTCGCGATCAGCTTCAGCTGCGGTCCAGCCTGCTCGATCATCGAGGCGGTAATGCGATCGGTGACCGTTGGCACCAGCACGTCCACCCGCTGCATGGCGGCGACCAGTTCTTCCTCGCTGCGCGGGGTGTCATCGATATTGAGTTCTGCGTCGAAAAGTTCGCGCATTCGGGTTTCGACGACATCAGGCAATTTGCGGGTGATATAGACTGTCGGTCTCTTCTTGGGGGTCATCGTTTGCCGCTGCCTTGTTCAGAAGTCATTAACCAGAAAGAGCGATAATTTCTTTCAATCAGGGCGTTTCTACCAGACCCACCGGCGAAGACAAACAAAACTCGCTGAAGCTTGAGGCATGTGGAAACGAGCCTCCTTAAATATCATCCGGTTTGCAGAAGGCGGGAAACGGAAATGGGCATGCGCAGTGTGGTTTCTATTGTTTGCATTGCATTGTCTTTGGGCCTCCTCGGTGCGGCAACCGACGCCATGGCGCAGGGCGCCGCGAAAGGCGCCAGCGGCCTGCCGCTGCCGCGTTTCGTCAGCCTGAAATCCAAACGCGTGAACATGCGCATCGGTCCGAGCACGGATTACGCCGTGTCGTGGATGTATCTGAAATCCGGGATGCCGGTCGAGATCATCCAGGAATATGAAAACTGGCGGCGCATCCGTGATGCCGATGGGACGGAAGGCTGGGTCAACCAGGCCCTTCTCTCCGGTGAGCGCACGGCCGTCGCTGCCCCATGGATGCGCGGCAAGGGCAAGGAAGTCTATGTCAACATGCGTCGCGAGGCGCAGTCCGGCGCAGCCGTCGTGGCACGGCTTGAGCCGGGCGTGGTCTTCAGGATCGGCGAATGCAATGGGGACTGGTGTCGCGCCGAGGCCGGTCAGGCCTCGGGCTGGGTTTCGCAGGGCGAAATCTGGGGTGCTTACCCGGGTGAAGCCTTTAAATAAGGCCGTGCTTCTCGCCAAGCGCCTTCAGCGATGACATGGGACGAGGCCCGACCTGCTGAATGACAGCGGCAGCCGCAAGGCAGCCAAGCTTGCCGCAATCTTCGAGCGACCGGTCCTGCGTATAACCAAACAGGAAGCCGGCGGCGAAAAGATCGCCCGCACCCGTCGTGTCGACCACGTCATGCACCGGATAGGCATCCACCTTCACGCGTTCCGTGCCGCGCATGATAACCGCGCCTTCTTCGCTCATCGTCACCGCCGCGATCTTGCAGTCGGCGGCGATCCTGGTCAGCGCAAGCTCGAAGTCGTCGGTTTCATAAAGGGAAAGCGCTTCCTGCTTGTTGGCGAAAACGATATCCACTGTGCCGGAGCGCATCAGATCGAGAAACTCCTCACGGTAACGGCCGACGCAGAAACTGTCGGAAAGCGTCATGGAAACTTCGCGGCCGTTTTCATGAGCAATGCGGGCGCATTCGCGGATCGCATCCTTGGCGCGCGGCGGATCCCACAGATAACCCTCGAAATAGGTGACCTTGGTCTGCGCCACCACGTCGTCTTCCACATCCTCAGGGCCCAGATCGACGCAGGCGCCGAGATAGGTGTTCATCGAACGCTCGCCATCTTCAGTCACGAAGATCATCGAACGGGCCGTTGGCGGGAAGGTGCCTTGCGGCTTGGTTTCGAAATAAACGCCCTGAGCGCGGATGTCGTGCTGGAAGATTTCGCCGAGCTGGTCTTCCGCCACCTTGCCGAAATAGGCAGCCTTGCCGCCGAAATTCGCCACACCCGCCGCCGTATTGCCAGCGCTGCCGCCGGAGGCTTCGAGAGCCGGCCCCATCAGCGAATAAAGCAGCTCTGCCCGTTCTGCGTCTATGAGGTTCATCGCCCCTTTGGTAATGGCATTGTCGTTGAGAAAGCGGTCATCGCAGCGGGAAATGATGTCGACGATGGCATTGCCGACAGTCAGTACGTCAAATTTCGTCATTGGCCCTATCCGGTTCGCACGGGGTGTGCGTCTTTTTTCAAAGGTCTTAAACATTTCTGGCGGCAAGAAAAGCCTAAAGCGGAAATATGCGGTTCTGCGCGAAAGAAGAAAACGCGTCATTTGCCTGTAATATGGTTAAGCTATCTCTGCGACCAGAGCAGAGGTGTGTGAATGCGTACCGAAGTGGAAGACATGAGGTCTTCTGGCTCAACCGTTATCTCCGCCACGGATGTACTGGCGGCATATAACGGACATAAAAGGCGGGGGAGACCCCGCTTTTTCTTTTTGGCAGACGTCACCATCGCATGGGCCGGACGCCCGCCCGGTAGACGTGGTGGGAAGGCTGCCCAGCCTTCCATGCCGCGATTAAAACCGGAACATGAAGCGTTTTCGCGATTCCATTCCGGCCGAAAAGGCTCTAAAGCGGAGTATCCTCCCGCAAAAGCCGCGAAAGCTTTCCCTCCATGTCTGCCGTTGCCGCGAATGTCGCCCCGATTTTCATTCTCATCCTGATCGGCTGGTTGACCGTGAGAGCTGGCCTCTTCCGGGCAGACGCAGGAGAGATCTTGAGCGACTTCGTCTTCAAGATCGCCGTGCCGACCTTGATTTTCCGCACCCTTGCGGAAGCGAATTTCCACGGTGCCTCGCCGTTCCGGCTCTGGCTCACTTATTTTGCTGGCGTGGCCGTCACCTGGACAGTCGGGCATATCGTCACCCGCCATGTGTTCAAGCAGGATGTCCGCATCGCCGTCATTGCCGGCATCTCCTCGGCCTTTGCGAATAATATCTTCATTGGCCTGCCTCTTGTCGGTCGCTCCGTGGGCGACGAAGGGCTGGTTGCCCTTTCCATCCTGCTCGCCATCCACCTGCCGGTCATGATGATCGCCGGCACGATCCTGATGGAAAATGCAACGCACAAGGCAATCGGTGGAGAAAAGCGCAGCACGGCCGCGGTCTTCAAGCAGGTCGGCAGAAATCTCGTCACCAATCCTCTTGTGATTGGCCTCGTCATAGGGCTTTCGACCAATGTTTCCGGTCTGGCGCTGACGCCTGTCCTGAAAACAGTGGTGGATCAGATCGCCTCCATGGCAGGACCCGCAGCCCTGATTTCGCTGGGCATGGCGCTGACGAAATACACCATCCGCGGCAATATGGGCATTGCCGTCACCATGACTTTTTTTAAACTGCTGCTCCTGCCAGCCTGTGTCTGGGCCATGGGCCACGTACTTGGGCTAAGCCGTGAATGGACGGCGGCGCTTGTCCTCACCTCGTCGGTGCCAACGGGCGTGAATGCCTGGCTCATCGCCAACCGTTTCGGCATCGGCCACAGCGTTGCGGCCTCAACCATCAGCATATCCACGGCGACCGGTGTCCTTTCCGTGTCGCTATGGGCCTGGCTATTGAGCTGATTTTCTTACTTCTGCGCGCTCAGAATCTTGAAGCGGGCATTTCGGCATACTTCCGTGCTGGTGCGGAATTCTGCTGCCAGCACCGGCTCATAGGGCAGCCCGCGATTGGCGACCATCAGCAACTTGCCACCGCTGCGCAGCGCCCCGGCCGCGGCCTTGATGAAGGCCTGACCCAGCGCCGGCTCCGCCGCCTGTCCACTTGAATGGAAAGGCGGGTTCATGATGATGAGGTCGTATTTCTCCTTCGGCGGCTCGTTTGCCAGATCCTGCCAGAAGAAACGCGCCGTCAGGCGAGGGTTGTTTTCGAGAAGATTGGTCTTGGCGAATTCGAGCGCATTCCAATCCGCTTCGAACAGATCGATACGGGCCGTGCGCGGCGATTTTTCCGCCAGCATGATGGAGAGATAACCCCAGCCGGCGCCGAAATCGGCAGCATTGCCGTCGAAATCGGTCGGCAGGCGCGATGCGAGCAGTTCCGAACCATCATCCACGCGGTCATGCGAGAACATGCCGGGCAGGGCGGTGAAGCGGCCTTCCACCGTCACGGGCTTCTGAGCAAGTTTCGACACGACGGCAGAGATATCGTCCGGCCGTTTGAACCACAGGGCGACGCCGTGATATTTCGGCGTCGAGTCCACCTCGATGCCGAGCTTTGTCAGCGTCTTACGCAGCGTCAGAATACCGTCTTCCTTCGATCCGGCTGCGACGATCAGGCCGCCGGCCTTCACCCGGGAAAGCGCTTCAGCGACACGGTTTTCATTTTCGCCGCGGTGTTTGCCGCAAAGCAGCAGCGCCGCATCGTAATCTTCGCCCGAAATATCCGGAGTGACCTTTGCGCCCTGAGCTTCAAGAGCGCGATAGAGCGGCCGAAGATGCTGAACCGCGACGATCTCCGCGTCGAAACCGTCGAGCCGCGGACCCGCCTCCGCTCCCAGAAAAAGAACGCGTTCGCCGTTTTTCGGCATGGCAAGCATGTCAGAGGCAAAGGGATGGAAAAGGGTTTTTACGGCGTCACGGCTCATGGGAGCATCCTCACGGTAGAATAGAAAAAAGGCGCGGGCAAAACCCGCGCCTCGACAGGATTTGGTGGCGCGGCCTTATTCGGCAGCGGCTTCACCGTCTTCCTTCTTCTTGTCGGCAACGATTTCCTTGCCGCTTTCCTGGTCGACAACCTTCATGGACAGGCGAACCTTGCCACGCTCGTCAAAGCCCATCAGCTTGACCCAGACCTTGTCGCCTTCCTTGACGACGTCGGAGGTCTTGGCAACACGCTCGGAAGCGAGCTGCGAGATGTGGACGAGGCCGTCACGGGCGCCGAAGAAGTTGACGAAAGCGCCGAAGTCGGCGGTCTTGACAACCGTGCCTTCATAGATGGCGCCGACTTCCGGTTCCGCAACGATGGAGTGAATCCACTTGCGAGCCGCTTCGATTTCCTTGCCGGAAGAAGAAGCGATCTTGACGGTGCCGTCGTCTTCGATGTTGATCTTCGCGCCGGTCTTTTCGACGATTTCGCGAATGACCTTGCCGCCGGAGCCGATGACTTCACGGATCTTGTCGACCGGGATGTTCATCACTTCGATGCGCGGCGCAAATTCGCCGAGCTGACCGCGGCTCTCGGTGATGGCGTTGGCCATTTCGCCGAGAATGTGCTTGCGGCCACCCTGTGCCTGCTCCAGAGCGATCTTCATGATCTCTTCGGTGATACCGGCGATCTTGATGTCCATCTGCAGCGAGGTGATGCCGTCAGCCGTACCTGCGACCTTGAAGTCCATGTCGCCGAGGTGGTCTTCGTCACCGAGGATGTCGGAGAGAACCGCGAAACGGTCGCCTTCGAGGATGAGGCCCATGGCGATACCGGCAACCGGCTTGGCAAGCGGAACGCCTGCGTCCATCAGCGCCAGCGAGGTGCCGCAAACCGTTGCCATCGACGAGGAGCCGTTGGATTCGGTGATTTCGGAAACGACGCGCAGCGTGTAGGGGAACTGTTCGGCAGTCGGCAGCATCGGACGTATAGCGCGCCATGCGAGCTTGCCGTGGCCGATTTCACGACGGCCCGGAGAGCCCATGCGGCCTGTTTCACCGACCGAGTAGGGCGGGAAGTTGTAATGCAGCAGGAAGCGTTCCTTGTACATGCCGGTGAGGCTGTCGACATACTGCTCGTCTTCGCCGGTGCCGAGGGTCGCAACAACGATCGCCTGGGTTTCACCGCGGGTGAAGAGCGCCGAACCGTGCGTGCGCGGCAGAATGCCGACTTCGGAAACGATCGGGCGAACGGTCGACAGGTCGCGGCCGTCGATGCGGCTCTTGGTGTCGAGAACGTTCCAGCGAACAATCTTGGCCTGAAGGTGCTTGAAGACAGCGCCGATTTCTTCCGGCGTGTACTTGGCTTCGCCTTCTTCCGGCAGGAAGTGCGACTTTACCTTAGCCTTGACGGCGTCGACGGCGGCGTAACGGGCGGCCTTTTCGGTGATCTTGTAAGCGTCGCGCAGTTCAGCTTCGGCGAGTGCCAGCATCTCGTTTTCGAGAGCGGAAAAATCTTCCGGTTCAAATTCGCGCGGTTCCTTGGCGGCAACTTCGGCGAGCTTGATGATCGCATCGATAACGGGCTGGAAACCGCGGTGACCGAACATGACCGCGCCGAGCATGACGTCTTCGTTGAGTTCCTTGGCTTCCGATTCCACCATCAGAACCGCGTCCTGCGTTCCAGCAACGACGAGGTCCAGAACCGACTCATCCATCTCGTCGAGATGCGGGTTCAAAACATATTCGCCGTTGATGTAGCCAACGCGCGCGCCGCCGACCGGGCCCATGAAGGGAACGCCGGAAAGCGTGAGCGCCGCGGATGTGGCGATCATGGAGAGGATGTCAGGATTGTTTTCCAGGTCGTGCTGGATAACGGTGACGACAACCTGGGTGTCGTTCTTGTAGCCTTCAGGGAAGAGCGGACGGATCGGGCGGTCGATCAGGCGCGAGACCAGCGTTTCGTTTTCGCTCGGACGGCCTTCACGCTTGAAGTAACCACCGGGGATCTTGCCGGCTGCGTAGGTCTTTTCCTGATAGTTGACGGTGAGCGGGAAGAAATCCTGACCCGGCTTCGGAGACTTAGCGGAAACCACAGTCGCGAGAACCATGGTCTCGCCGTAGGTTGCGATGACGGCGCCATCAGCCTGACGGGCAACCTTGCCGGTCTCGAGCTTCAGCGGGCGGCCTGCCCATTCGATTTCCACGGAGTGTTGATTGAACATATCTTGTCCTTGGTTGTGGCTGCCCGCTCGGTCATCGTGACCGGCCGTGGCAGCGCTGTGACTCAATCACGGGCAAGACAGCGGGAGGCTTGGACGGGCAAGCATCCGGCAATCCTGCCCCATGACAGGTCTGCGGTTGAAAAAGGCGGCACCGGCCCATCCGGTTCACCCTTATCGCCCGGGGGCCACATCTGCGGCAAACGCCCGGAAAATCATGCGGCCTGTAGGGCCGGAATTAAAAACCGGCGGGCATCGTTGAGAAGCCCGCCGGAAACCTTATTAGCGGCGAATGCCGAGAGCACCGATCAGCTTGGTGTAACGGGCTTCGTCCTTCTTCTTCAGATAGTCGAGAAGCGAACGACGGCTCGAAACCAGGGTCAGAAGGCCACGACGCGAGTGGTTGTCCTTCTTGTGATCCTTGAAGTGACCGGTCAGGTTGTTGATCCGCTCGGTAAGGATTGCGACCTGAACTTCCGGCGAACCGGTGTCGCCTTCCTTCGTTGCATATTCCTTGATGAGGGCGGCTTTACGCTCTGCAGTAATCGACATCGGACGATCCTTTCAGTTTTAAGGAAAACGGGACGCCTAGAGCCGGGATGTCGTCCAGCTCTGGCCATGAAAAGCGAAGGCAAAGCCCAAGCTGGCGCTGCCTATAAACTATTCCGGGTGCAATGGAAAGAGGCGATTGACAGCGCTCCGCCACGCGTCAGCAAACGCGTGACGGTCCGACTCAGCCGAAAACCCTCTTCGGGCGAAACTCGCCTTCGCCGATTTCGCCAATGGCGACCAGCTTGCCATGTGCCGTAGCGTAGGCTTCCGGATGGCTGGCCGGCGCATCGCGCCCGCGCAGCAGGATAGGGTTGCCCATCTTCAGCCGGTGCGCCTGGTCGTCGTTGATAATAAGGCGGGGAAGGGCGGAAAGCGCTTCGGCCGTGTCGATCAGATAGGCGTCCAGCGCTTCCAGCCGCTCGTCGCGGTCTTCAACGGCTTCCAGCGCGGTGAGCGTTTCGAGCGGCACCATCATGTCTTCGCCGAATGGAGCGACCATGGTGCGGCGCAGTTCCGAGATATGGCCGAAACAGCCGAGATCGCGGCCCATGTCACGCGCAAGCGCCCGCACATAGGTGCCTTTGCCACATTCCACTTCGAAATGGGCCGTATCGGCATCCGGGCAGGCCAGCAACGTCAAGCGATGGATTTCCACCTCGCGTGCGGGAATTTCTACGGTCTCGCCGTCACGTGCCAGATCATAAGCGCGTTCACCGGCGATCTTGATAGCGGAGAATTGCGGCGGGGTCTGCATGATCACCCCGGTATAATTGGGCAGAAGATCGCGGATCGCCTGCTCGTCCGGGCGCTGATCGGAAGATTCGACCACTTCGCCTTCCAGATCGTCGGTCGTGCGCTGCTCGCCCCAGGTCACTGTGAATTCGTAGATTTTCCGGCCGTCCATGACGTAAGGCACGGTCTTGGTGGCGTCACCAAGCGCGATCGGCAACATGCCGGAGGCCAGCGGATCAAGCGTGCCGGCATGGCCTGCCTTCTGGGCATTGAACAGCCACTTGATCTTGGAGACGGCCTCGGTAGAGCCGAAATCGAGCGGCTTGTCGAGGATCAGCCAACCGGAAATCGGACGGCCCTTGGGTTTGCGGTTCTGCTGTTTGCGTGGTTTGGACATGCTTCAGTTCTGTTCGTCGTCTTTTTCGTTTGAAGGTCCAAGATCGCGCTGCACTTCGGGCGAGCGTAGAAGCGCGTCGATCTTCTGATAATTGTCGAAACTCGTATCGTCGCGGAAACGCAGTTCCGGCATGTATTTCATCTGCCGGAGCTGCGGGCCGAGGCGGCCGCGCATGAACTTGGCATGGCGGTTGAGTGCCGTGATGATATCGGTGTGGTCGGCAACGCCGAGCGGCGTCACGTAAGCGGTGGCGATCTTGAGATCGGGAGACATGCGCACTTCCGAAATGGAAATGACGGTGCTTTCGATCAGATCGTCGCGGACTTCACCGCGCTGGAGAATCTGGGTCAGGGCGGCGCGCACCTGTTCGCCGACGCGCAGCATGCGTTGGGAAGGGGCCGATGATGTAGCTTTTGCCATGGGTTATGCCTCAAACGGAGCGAGCGCCGGTAAGCCGGCGCCCGACAGTAAAGTCCTGTTTTGCGGCGAGAACGCTCTTTGTTCTATCGCATTTCTGGACGGAAAACCGGGGGTCCACTTTTCCTGGAAATGCTTTAGAGCGTTCTCGTGATGTGTTCGACGCGGAAGCACTCGATGGTGTCGCCGGCGCGGATGTCTTCGTAGTTTTCGAAGGCCATACCGCATTCCTGACCAACAGGCACTTCGTTGACTTCGTCCTTGAAGCGCTTGAGGGTCTTGAGCTTGCCTTCGTGGATGACGACGTTGTCGCGAACCAGACGAACACCCGCACCACGTTCCACCTTGCCTTCGACGACACGGCAACCCGCGACCTTGCCGACCTTGGTGATGTTGAACACCTCGAGGATTTCGGCATTGCCGAGGAAGGTCTCGCGACGTTCCGGCGAAAGCAGACCCGACATCGCCGCCTTCACGTCATCCACCAGATCGTAGATGATGTTGTAGTAGCGGATCTCGATACCAGCGCGTTCGGAAGCCGTACGTGCCTGTGCATTGGCGCGAACGTTGAAGCCGATGATTGCGGCGTTGGAGGCCTCGGCAAGCGAGATATCCGATTCCGTGATGGCACCAGCACCCGAATGAACGATACGAGCGCGGACTTCGTCGGTGCCGAGCTTGTCGAGCGAAGCGATAATGGCTTCGACCGAGCCCTGCACGTCTGCCTTGATGACCAGCGGGAATTCCTTCATTCCCGACGTCTGCAACTGGCTCATCATCTGTTCCAGCGAACCGCGCTGGCCGGTCTGACGTGCGACAGCCTTGTCGCGTGCCAGACGCTGGCGGTACTCGGAGATTTCGCGAGCACGGCTTTCGTTTTCGACAACCGCGAAACGGTCACCCGCCGACGGCGTGCCGGAAAGACCGAGAATCTCGACCGGCATGGCCGGACCGGCTTCCTTGACATGTTCGCCCTTGTCGTTGACGAGCGCGCGCACACGGCCCCACTGATCACCGGCAACGATGATCTGGCCGGGCTTCAGCGTGCCCTTCTGAACCAGAACCGTGGCAACGGCGCCGCGGCCGCGGTCGAGCTCGGCTTCGATGACCGTACCTTCCGCCGTGCGGTTCGGGTCCGCCTTGAGGTCAAGGATTTCGGCCTGCAGCAGGATCGCTTCAAGCAGCTTGTCGAGGTTGAGCTTGTTCTTGGCCGAAACTTCGACGTCAAGAACTTCACCGCCCATCGATTCCACGAAGACTTCGTGCTGCAGAAGCTGCTGGCGAACCTTTTCAGGGTTGGCCTCATGCTTGTCGATCTTGTTGATCGCAACGACGATCGGAACACCCGCCGCCTTGGCGTGGTTAATGGACTCGATCGTCTGCGGCATCACGCTGTCGTCTGCGGCAACCACGAGAACGGCGATATCCGTCGCCTGCGCACCACGGGCACGCATGGCGGTGAAGGCGGCGTGGCCGGGGGTGTCGATGAAGGTGATCTTCTGACCGTTCTTCTCGACCTGGTAGGCGCCGATATGCTGGGTGATGCCACCGGCTTCGCCGGCAACAACATTCGCCTGACGGATGGCGTCGAGAAGCGAGGTCTTGCCGTGGTCGACGTGACCCATGATCGTCACGACGGGCGGACGCGGCAGCATTTCGCCTTCGTCGTCCGCCTGGTTGAAGATGCCTTCTTCCACGTCGGATTCGGAAACGCGCTTGACGGTGTGACCGAATTCGACTGCAATCAGTTCCGCCAGATCGGCGTCGATCACGTCGCCCGGCTTCATCATCTGGCCTTCCTTCATCAGGAACTTGATGACGTCGACGGCACGTTCCGACATGCGCTGCGACAGTTCCTGAATGGTAATGGTTTCCGGCAGGATCACTTCGCGCATTACCTTTTCACGGGTCTCCTGCATCTGGCTGCGGCGGAACTTTTCCTGCCGGCGGCGCATGGATGCCATGGAGCGGCCACGTGGCGTACCGTCTTCATCCAGATTGGACGAGGTTACGGTCAGCTTGCCACGGCGGCGTTCTTCTTCTGTCTTCAGGCGTGCAGCCGGCTTGGCCGGCGCCGGCGCTGCAACCTTGCCACGGACTGGCAGGTTACCACGGCGTGCACCGCGATCGTCCTCCTCGTCGCCGTCAGTGCGGCGACCGCGCGGAGCGGCGGTTTCGGTGGCCGGGCGGGCAGGGGCAGCGGCGGGCTGAGGACGAGCCTCGGCGCGCGGCGCCGGCTGAGCGGCAGAAACCGGCTTTTCAGCGGCCGGTTCGGATTTTGCTTCCGCGGCCGGCTGGCTTGCCGCGAGCTTTGCTGCTTCAGCCTCCTCGGCGGCGCGGCGGGCGGCCTCTTCCTTTTCCGCGGCAATGCGGCGTTCTTCTTCCACCTTGCGGCGAGCCTCTTCTTCGGCGCGCTGCTTGGCTTCAATAACGTCACGGGCCTGCGCTTCCATCAGTGCGCGGCGACGGGCTTCCATTTCACCGGCGGAAAGGTCATGCAGAACATTGCCGCGCGGACGCTCCGGCTGGCGCTGCTGGGGCGCAGACGAGCCGGGACGCTGCTGCTGCGAAGGGGAAGAACCCGGACGCTGCTGCTGGTTGCTGGGCTGGTGGATGCGTGGCTGCGGAGCCTGTGGACGCGGTGCTGCGGCGGCGGGAGCCGCCGGCTTCGGAGCGGGGGCCGCAGCCGAATGTACCTGCTTCTCGTCTTCGGGACGCATGGGGCGGCGCTTGCGTGTTTCCACGACAACCGCGTTGGTGCGACCTCGACCCATATCCTGCCGCACGGTGCCCTGATTCATCCCGCCCGGCTTCAGGGTAAGAGTCTTCTTGGCAGGCGCGTTGAGTGTCTTGTCGTCGTTGTTGTCGGTCATTCCGTTCCCGTTCCTTCGGACGAGAACCGGATGACGTTCATCAGGTCTCGTCGTTCAATTGCTGCATCGGAACGCGGCGACCGTTCATATCGGGCAACCGCGTCATTGTTCTGTCCGGGCAGCGTCGCGTTCCGCATGAGCCCGACCGCCATTGCGGTACTGCTCAAGCATCGTTGCGCGCTTCACTACACCCTCACCCGCCTGCCCTGCAAGCGCGCAGGCATGGATAAAAGCATTCTGGCCCATCAACTCGTCCATTTCGGCTTCGCTAAAGAGCCGGAAGGACGGAATTTCATTGCTGGCATCGCTGCCGAGTGCCCAGGCCTTGCGGGCCTGGTCCAGTTTTCTGACGCCATCGGCCGCAGCGTCGGTCGCATGGAACACGGCGATCGCGTTCCCGGACCGGACGGCAGCATCGACCTTCGTCGCGCCGCTGATGAACTGGCCCGCCTTGCGCGCCATGTTCATCATGCCAGCCACATGCTGCGCCATCAGACGGTCGAGAAGAGCGAGAAGCTCAGGCCCGGCCTTGACGTCACGTTTCAGAGCCCGCGCGAAGAGCTTCTTCGCGATGGCTTTCTCGATCAGGGCGCGCTCGGGTGTCACCCAGCAGCCGCGTCCCGGCAATTGGCGTTTCAGGTCCGGAACGACGTCGCCGTCCGGGCCTGCGACGAAGCGGATCAGCTCATCTGGCGATCCGCTCTGCCGTGTCACAATGCACATACGTCCATTGACGTCGCCTTTGATCCGCCCGTCATCGTCAGTCTCGGGCAGCTCGTCCGGCTCATGCGCCTGCGATGTCATTCCTGCTCGGCGGTATCCGCCTCCTCGGCAGCTTCCGCATCGGCTTCCTGTTCGGAAGCGAGCTCTTCGGCGGTGATCCAGCCTGCCAGAAGGCGAGCCTGCACCACCATGTTCTCGGCCTCGACGCGCGAAACATCGAGCTTGGAGAAGATGCCTTCGAACTTCTTCGTCTCGCCGTCCTTGCGCTCGCTCCAGCCAACGAGATCGTCCGCTGCACAGCCGGCAAAGTCTTCGATGGTCTTGATGCCGTCTTCGCCGAGCGCAACCATCATCTGCGAGGTCAGGCCGTCGATCTGGCGCAATTCGTCGGAAACGCCGAGTTCCTTGCGCTTGGCGTCCATTTCGGCTTCCAGGCGTTCCAGATATTCGCGGGCGCGGGTCTGGATTTCATCGGCGGTGTCTTCGTCGAAGCCATCGATCGAGGAGATTTCGTCGAGATCGACATAAGCCAGTTCTTCAACCTGCGCGAAGCCCTCCGAAGCCAGAACCTGGCCGACCATTTCGTCGACGTCGAGCGCTTCCATGAACAGGGCCGTACGCTCGTTGAATTCCTTCTGGCGACGCTCGGATTCTTCCTGCTCGGTCATGATGTCGATGTCCCAGCCGGTCAGCTGCGATGCCAGACGCACGTTCTGACCGCGGCGGCCGATGGCGAGCGACAGCTGCTCGTCGGGAACGACCACTTCGATACGCTCGGATTCTTCATCCAGAACGACCTTGGCGACTTCCGCCGGCTGCAGGGCATTGACGATGAACGACGCCGGCTCCTGGCTCCATGGAATGATGTCGATCTTCTCACCCTGGAGTTCGCCGACGACGGCCTGAACGCGCGAACCGCGCATACCGACGCAGGCGCCGACCGGGTCGATCGAGCTATCGTTCGAGATGACGGCAATCTTGGCGCGTGAGCCAGGATCACGGGCAACCGACTTGATCTGGATGATGCCGTCGTAAATTTCCGGAACTTCCATGGTGAAGAGCTTCACCATGAACTGCGGATGGGTACGCGACAGGAAAATCTGCGGGCCACGCTGTTCGCGGCGAACGTCGTAGACGTAGGCGCGTACACGATCGCCGTAGCGCATGTTTTCGCGCGGGATCATCTCGTCACGACGGATAATGCCTTCGCCACGGCCGAGATCGACGATGACGTTGCCGTATTCGACGCGCTTGACGGTGCCGTTGACGATTTCGCCGATACGGTCCTTGAACTCGTCATACTGGCGGTCACGCTCGGCCTCGCGCACCTTCTGCACGATGACCTGCTTGGCGGACTGGGCGGCGATACGGCCGAAATCCATTGGCGGCAGCGGATCGGCAATGAAGTCGCCGAGCTTGGCGTCCGGGTTGCGGTCGCGGGCAAGCTCCAGCGGGATCTGGGTCGAATAGTCCTCAGCCGCTTCGACAACTTCCAGAAGACGCTGCAGGCGGATTTCGCCGGTCTTGGAGTTGATATCAGCGCGGATATTGGTTTCCGAACCATAGCGCGAGCGGGCGGCTTTCTGGATAGCGTCGGCCATTGCGGCAAGCACGATTTCGCGGTCGATGACCTTTTCGCGCGCCACAGCATCGGCGATCTGCAGAAGCTCAAGCCGGTTAGCACTCACTGCCATTTTTTTATCTCCGTAAGTCGCATAATTGCGGGGATCGCCCGTTTTCCGGGCTTTACGTTGGAATTAGTCTTCGTCTGCTTCGTTTTCGTCGTTCTGGTTTGCGGCAGCGGCCTTGGCCGCCTTGTCTGCCCGCAGCGCATCACGAATAAGGTCGTCCGTCAGAATGAGCTTCGCATCGGAAAGCGCAGTGAACGGAATAACGACTGTCGGCTCTTCGCCATAAGCGATCTGGTCGCGTTCCAGCTTGAAACCGTCAGCATCAACCTCAACGATCTTGCCGCGAAACCGCTTGCGGTTCTCGACCAGAATGGAGGTTTCGACCTTCACCAGATGGCCCTGCCAACGGGTGAAATCCGATTTGCGAACCATCGGCCGGTCGATGCCGGGCGAGGAAACTTCAAGATGATACGCTTTATCGACCGGATCTTCCACATCAAGAACCGGTGAAATGGCCATGGAAATGGCTTCACAGTCCTCAACGGTCATCGTGCCGTCTTCCCGTTCCGCCATCACCTGCAGCGTCATGCCGTTCTGATTGGAAAGCCGCACGCGCACCAGAACATAGCCCATACCCGTCAGAACGGGTTCGATGATCTCGGCAATACGCTGGTCGATGCCGGTTTCGGTTATAAGTCGCGGTTCGTGTGCGGTGTCTGCCATCTGGCCTTCCGGTTTTGGATTGTCGCCGGGCTTTCAGCCCTCTGTTTCCGGTCCGCCTAACGAAAAAGAGCGGAGCCTTGCGGCCCCACTCTTCATCAAGCGATCAAGAATTTCAGTGGTCATATAGACCCATCGGTGCAGGATTGCAAGGTTTTCGCGGGTAGAGTCGCTTCCGCTGCGCCCTCGGCCATATTTTCACCCTTCCCGTGCGGGAAAGGCTGGCATGATTTTCGGCACTGTCTATAGTTGCCGTTTGATAAATCGCAGTTGCATCAAGTGGACAGAGCGTGCCTGACCGTAAATCGCCACTCGCGCCTTTAAGGCATTTGACTTACAGACGAATCTGGATCGCGAGCCTTGCCTCAAATTTCGGCGGACTGATCCAGGCGGTGGGCGCCGCATGGATGATGACGTCGCTCTCCAGTTCGGAAAACATGATCGCGCTGGTGCAGGCCTCCACCTCTTTGCCGATCATGCTGTTCTCGCTGATTTCAGGCGCGCTGGCCGATAGTTTCGACCGCCGCCGCATCATGATTTCGGCGCAGCTGCTGATGCTGACGGCGTCCGTGCTGCTTACCGTTTTTGCCTGGTCCGGCTGGCTCACGCCGTGGCTTCTGCTTTTCTTCACCTTTATGATCGGCTGTGGCACGGCCCTCAACAATCCGTCCTGGCAGGCATCCGTCGGCGAAATGGTGCCGCGCGAGGATTTGCCCGCCGCCGTCACGCTGAACAGTGTCGGCTTCAATATTACCCGCAGTGTCGGCCCGGCCATCGGCGGTATCATCGTCGCCGCCGCCGGTGCGGCCGCCGCATTTTTCGTGAATGCGCTGAGCTATTTCACGCTGATCTACGCCCTGTTTCGCTGGCAGCCGCCCAAATATGCCTCGACCCTGCCGCGGGAGCAGCTTCTGGCCGCCATTTCGGCCGGCATGCGTTATGTGGCGATGTCGCCCAATATCGGCAAGGTGCTGGTGCGCGGCTTCCTTTTCGGCCTTTCCGCCAGCGCCACCCTCGCCTTGATGCCCATCGTCGCCCGCGACCTGGTGGAGGGCGGCCCGCTGACCTATGGCGTCATGCTGGGTGCCTTCGGCGTCGGCGCGATTGGCGGTGCGCTGATCAGCGCGAGATTGCGCGAGGTGCTGTCCAGCGAATGGATCGTGCGCGTCGCATTTCTAGGCTTCGCCTTCAGCGCCGGCGTAACGGCGGTGAGCACGAGCGCGATCATCACGTCACTGGTGCTGACCGTTGCCGGCGCCTGCTGGGTGCTGGCACTGTCGCTCTTCAATACCATTGTCCAGCTCTCCACCCCGCGATGGGTGGTTGGCAGGGCGCTCTCGCTTTACCAGACGCTCACCTTCGGCGGCATTGCGGTCGGCAGCTGGCTGTGGGGTGAGCTGGCGGAAGATTACGGCATTTCCTATTCGCTGCTCTGTTCCTGCGCACTGATGCTGCTCGGTGTCGTCGTCGGCCTCAAACTTGCCATGCCGGCCTTCGCCTCGCTTAATCTCGATCCGCTCAACCGTTTCGTGGAGCCGCCGCTGAGACTGGACATCAAGCCGCGCAGCGGGCCCATCGCCATCCTCATCGATTATGAAATCCATGACGAGGATCTGGGCGAATTCCTGCCGCTGATGGCCGAGCGCCGCCGCATTCGCATTCGTGACGGCGCGCGCAACTGGAACCTGATGCGGGATCTCGAAAACCCCGACATCTGGACGGAAAGTTACCATGTGCCGACCTGGGTGGAATATGTCCGCCATAATCACCGCCGCACCCAGGCAGATGCAGAGGCCTGGGACCGGCTGCTGGAGCTTCACCGCGGCAAGACGCGGCCACGGGTGCACCGGATGATCGAACGTCAGACCATCCCGCCGACCGACGATATCTTTCACAAGCCTCATACAGATCAGCATTGAGAGGTGGGGCCGAAACGTGCAGGTAAAGGCATTGATACCTCCCTGCCATAGCTCTCGACGTCATTCTCGGGCTTGTCCCGAGGGTCCAACGACGTATGTTAAATCAACTGGTTGCAGATGCTCGGAACAAGCCCGAGCATAATGACATAGAGGTTTTCCGACGTCGCCGGTAACGTGCTATTTTAACCTTGCCTTCAAGCTTGCATCTGGAAAACACGTCGGTGAAAGCCCATTTTTCGACTGCCAGTCCCCGAGTGAGCGGCGCGTCTTGAAACCGGCGAGGCCATCTGCCTTGCCGACATCATAGCCCTTGGCAACCAACGCCTTCTGCATTGCCAGAACATCCGAGCGCAGCATCGATCCGACATTGCCCCATTCCCCCTGGAACGGCCCCGCGCCGTGGGCGATGCGGTCAGCGAGATTGCCGATGAAGAGCGCATAGAGATCGGAATTATTATATTCCTTGATGACGTAGAAATTCGGCGTCACCACGAATTCCGGCCCATGCCGCCCAGCCGGGACCAGCATCATGCCATCGGCAGAGAGGTCATTGGCCGGGAAGGCTTTTCCGGAAATGCGTGTGATGCCCATTTTCGCCCAATCCGCCACAGGTCGTGCGAGATCAGGCCCTTCCTGCGCGCAGGAAACATTGGCGGGGATCGAGACTTCGAAACCCCAGTCGCGATTGCGTTGCCAGCCGCGCTGAGAAAGATAGTTAGCTATGGATGCCAACGCGTCCGGCACGGAGTTCCAGATGTCACGGTGGCCGTCGCCATCAAAGTCCACGGCATACTTCAGATAGCTCGACGGCATGAACTGCGGCTGGCCGAGCGCACCGGCCCAGGAGCCCATCATGCGAGAGGCCGCGATATCGCCACTCTCGACGATCTTCAGCGCATCGATCAACTCGGCGCGAAACATCTCCTTGCGGGTAGACATATAGGCTTTTGTGGCCAGCACATCGACCACGGAATGTGGCAGTTTTGCCCGGCCGAAACCGGATTCGCGGCCCCAGATCGCAACGACGATATCACCCGGCACACCGTATTTCGCCTCTATCCGGCGCAGCGTCGCCGCGTGGGTGGAAGCAAGCGAACGCCCGGTGGCGGCAAGACCCTGCAGCCGCTTTTCCGAGAAATAGGCGCCGGGCGAGGAAAATTCCGCCTGGCTCTGGCTCTGCTCCTTCGGCGGCTTCTGGCCGGGAATGACGAGATCGGGCAGGTTCCAGCTGATGGAGAGACCGCTGAGCGTAGCCTCAAGCGTCCTTTGCGAAATGCCGGCCTTGCGCGCTTCCGGCCAGATTTCCTTTTTCAGCCAGGCATTAAATTCGGCATCATATCGGGCTGCCGCTGCTCCTGTCGGTGCCGATTGCCCCAACGCCGTCGTTGCTGAAAAAACGGAAAGAAGGGCAGCCAGTGCCTTCGGGGCAAAACGGTTTCGCATTCGGTCTCCTCTTTGAATGACGGGGAGGGAGGGGGACTTCAGATTGTCGTTCGCGCCCGAAGCGCGGCCGTCAAAGTGCCCTCGTCGAGATAATCGAGCTCACCGCCCACCGGCACGCCATGCGCAAGCCGGGTGATCTTGATGTCGAGACCGGAGAGGCGGTCGGTGATGTAATGGGCGGTTGCCTGCCCTTCCACCGTCGCATTGACGGCGATGATGAGCTCGCGGATGCCGCCGGCGCTCACACGGTCGATCAGGCCCTTGATGTTCAGGTCCTCCGGCCCGACCCCGTCGAGCGGCGACAGAGTGCCCCCCAGCACGTGATAGGCAGTGTTCATCGCACCCGTCCGCTCCAGCGCCCAGAGATCAGACACATCTTCCACCACGATGATGACCGACTGGTCGCGCCGGTCGTCGGCGCAGACGGTGCAGGGGTCTATCGTATCGACGTTGCCGCAGCAGGAGCAGATCTTCACCTTGTCATAAGCCTCGCCCATGGCATGGCCCAGCGGCCCGAGAAGCTGTTCCTTCTTCTTGATGAGATGCAGTGCTGCCCGCCGCGCCGAGCGGGGCCCAAGCCCCGGCACTTTTGCCAGGAGCTGGATCAGTTTTTCGATTTCGGGGCCGGTGACTCGTTTTGCCATGAGCGCTTTCTACTGCATAAATCGGGAAACGGGAATCATGAAGCGCAAAGGGTTGTTCATGAAAATCAGGGCGGTGTGCCGGGGCGAGGCAAAAAGGCTGCCGGGAAAGACCACGAAGACGGGCATCTTCAAACATGCCGTGCAGGGTCCCGTCATGGTCGATGCGGAAGGCATCGTCAGTGACGCCGTCTGCAATCGCAAACATCACGGCGGGCCGGATCAGGCGATTTACGTCATGGGCTCCGCCGATCTCGACTTCTGGTCCCGCTCTCTGGGCTTTACGGTCGAACCCGGGTTTTTTGGTGAGAACCTCGTTCTTGATGGTGTCGACAGCGCAAAACTCCACGTTGGCGACAGGTTCTCGGCAAATGACGTTGAGCTGGAAGTGACCGCCGCCCGCATTCCCTGCGCCACCTTGTCGGTTCGCATCGGCGATCCCGATTTCGCACTGCGTTTCCGTCGGGCGGGCCAACCGGGGTTCTACTGCCGGGTGCTGAAAGGCGGCATGTTGGCTGCCGGGGAGGATATCGTGTTCAAACCCTATCAGGGATTAAAGCTGCCAATACCGACCATTTTGCAGCGCTTTCGCCCCATGCAGCTCAACGCAGCTGAACGCCTGGCCTTTCTGGAAACGCCGCTGGCGAGCCGGTTTCGCGCGATGCTGGAAGCTTGAAGCCGGCCATGGGACAAGGAGGGCGCCCGCTCCATGCGCTTCGCCCCCTCGTCAAATCGGTTATATCAGAACGGCAGCTTCATGCCGGGCGGCAGCGGCAGGCCGGCGGTCAGCCCAGCCATCTTTTCCTGCGCCTGCGCTTCGCCTTTCTGCTTGGCGTCCTTATGCGCTGCGACGATCAGGTCCTCAAGGATTTCCACCTCGTCTTCCTTCAATAGCGAGGGATCGATTTTCAGGCCGCGCATTTCGCCCTTGCCGTTCAGAATGACGGTTACCAGACCGCCGCCAGCACGCCCCTCGATTTCGAGCGCAGCGATTTCTTCCTGCACCTTCTCCATCTTGGCCTGCATTTCCTTGACCTTGCCCATCATGCCCATGATGTCACGCATGTGCCAATCTCCTGTTCTTTTTGTTTAAAACTCGATGTCGTCGCCGGGAAGGATGTCGCCTTCACTCGATTCGGCAACCGATGGCGACGCGATGTCTTCAGCCTCATCCTGTACGGCGGCGCGGATGCGCACGTCGGTAATTTTTGCGCCGGGAAACTGCGCCAGGATGGCAGCCACATCAGGGTCCTGGCGTGCATCGACAAGACGCGCGTCCCGTGCGTTGCCCTCAGCCTCGACAAGGGTCGGTTCCCCCTGCTCCTTGCTGAGGCTGATGATCCAGTGGATGCCGGTCCATTCCTTGAGCTTGACGCCAAGTTCGCCGGGCAGGGAGCCGGGGGCACCTTCCCCGAGGCGCATATCGAGCCGGCCGGGCTCCAGCCGTACCAGCCGTACGAAGTTGCGCACTTTCGCCCGCATGACGGGATCGCGGTTCTTCTGACACAGATCGGCAATATCCTGCACCGAATTGACGGGAACTTTCGGCTCCGGCCGCTCCTCCGTTTTCGGTGCTGCGACCTGCATTTCCTGCGGGCGGCTATCTGGAATGGCGCGCAGTATGGCGGAGGTCTGTGGCGCTGCCTGGCGCTGGGTGGGAAGATCGACAGGTCGTCCCGCAGCCACGGTCTGTGCTGACGAATAGGCGCGCGCACCGCCGCCATTGCCGCCGCCGGAAGGTCCGCCATTGGCGTAACCCCCGTCACCGTTCGAAAGCTCCAGCAAGCGCCGGGCAGCATCTTCGGGTGCGGGAAGATTGGCAGCGTGCGCCAGCCGGATGAGAACCATTTCGGCAGCACCGGCCGGGCGCGAGGCATTTTCCGTTTCCGGTATGCCCTTCAGCAACATCTGCCAGATGCGCGAAAGCGCGGTGACCGCAATTGTGTCGGCAAATTCCGCACCGCGCACGCGCTCTATTTCAGAAAGCGAGGGATCTTCCGCTGCATCCGGCACATATTTCATGCGGGTCACGAGATGGGTGAAATCGGCGAGATCGTTAAGGACCACAACCGGGTTCGCGCCCGCCTCATATTGACCGTTGAATTCCGACAGAGCGGCCGCGACATCGCCTTTGACGACGTGCTGGAAGAGATCGACGATGCGGGCCCGGTCGGCAAGACCGAGCATGCCGCGTACCGCTTCAGCTTCCACCCGGCCACCGCCATGGGCGATTGCCTGATCGAGCAGCGACAGGCCGTCACGGGCAGACCCTTCCGCCGCGCGGGCGATCATCGAAAGCGCCTGCGGTTCGGCTTCGAAACCTTCCTTGCCGGCGATGGCGGTAAAAAGACCGACGAGATCGGCGGCGCTGATGCGGCGCAGGTCGAAACGCTGGCATCGTGACAGAACCGTGATCGGAACCTTGCGGATTTCCGTTGTGGCGAAGATGAACTTCACATGCTCCGGCGGTTCTTCCAGCGTCTTGAGCAGGCCGTTGAAAGCCTGCGTCGACAGCATGTGCACTTCGTCGATGATATAGACCTTGTAACGCGCCGAGACAGGGCGATAACGCACCTGTTCGATGATTTCGCGAATATCGTCGATGCCGGTATGGGAGGCGGCATCCATCTCGATCACGTCGACATGGCGACCTTCCATGATCGCCTGACAATGTTCACCGGGAATGCGCAGATCGATGGTCGGCTTGTCGATGGTGTCGGTTTTGTAATTCAGCGCTCGGGCGAGAATGCGGGCCGTGGTCGTTTTGCCCACGCCGCGGACGCCGGTCAGCATATAGGCCTGCGCAATACGTCCGGTCTCGAACGCGTTTGTCAGCGTGCGGACCATCGGCTCCTGTCCGACCATCAGATCGGAAAAATCCTTCGGGCGATATTTGCGCGCCAGTACCCGATAGCCGGTCCCGACCTGGGATTCGCTTGATGTGGTGGGTACGCTGTCGTTCATCGCCTCGCCAGTTTGTTTTGCCAGTTTGTCTTGGGGCGCTGAACTGGCCCGGCGAAAGCTGAGCACGTCTTTTAAAAGGTGGGAGGCTGGCACGGCGACCCGTGCCGGGCTCGTTAGGGCTGCTTCCTTCCGGACCTGACCCGGTTGGCGAGTGGCTCGTCCACCACCAACCTCCCGGGGCCACATATCGGCAATATCGACAGCAAATGCAAGCCAAGCATTCAAAAAACTGCTATCACAATGAAAACAAACATGGAGGACACCTTGGAGACATTCCAGCTGGACGAAAGACTGGCGCGCGATAGCGTGCTCGTGACGCGTTTGGGGCTATGTGAACTGCGTTTGCAAAATGACAGCCGCTGGCCATGGCTGGTGCTGGTGCCGCAGCGAGACGGCGTCAGCGAGCTGTTCGATCTTACTCCGCTTGATCAGGCCGTGCTGACATTCGAGACCAATCTTGTCGCGTCCGCCTTGAAAGAAATTACCGCGGCCACCAAGATCAATGTGGGCGCTCTGGGCAACATCGTCCGGCAACTGCATGTCCATATTATCGCCCGCAATGAAGGCGACACCTGCTGGCCCGGCCCCATCTGGGGTCATGGGACGCCCGTGCCTTATGCCGCGGGCGAAAAGGAAACTTTGATGAAAAAAATCTCCGGCGCACTCTGATGATTTCCATGAAAATTTTTGAAACCACTGCCCCCCATCCCGAAGCAAGTCTGCTGACGGCTTTTTCCAAAAATGCCCTCGACCGTTTCGCGGAAAAGCGGACGGAGGAATGCGTTGCCGATGCCCTGAAAGTCGACGGCACCCATATTTTTGCCTTTTCGGGCAGCCGGCTTGTCCTGAAGCATGACGAACAGGTCATCGACCCCCTGTTTTCCGCCTATGAGCTGGCCGAGTTGCAGCCGGATTTCGACAATGCCGTCCTGCTTGGATATCGGGAAACCGGCGAACCGCGAATCGCCGTTCCGGTTGCCGTGGCCGAAGACCAGCTGGCGAGCCACTACAAGCTCGCCGACGCACGCACGCTGTATCGCGATCACCTGCTGGAAGAGGAATTGCTGAGTGAGGTCGCCCAGGCCGTCAGCCTCACACATTGGAACGCCGACAACCGCTTTTGCGGGAAATGCGGTGGGGCCATGGAGCTGCGAATCGGCGGCTACAAGCGCATCTGCGCCGCCTGCAGCCACACTATTTTTCCACGCACTGATCCCGTCGTCATCATGATGACGATCGACATCGAGCGCGATCTGTGCCTGCTTGGCCGCGGAGCGCATTTTGCGCCGGGCATGTATTCGTGCCTCGCCGGTTTTGTGGAACCGGGTGAGACCATCGAACAGGCTGTTCGCCGTGAAACGCACGAGGAATCCGGTGTCGAAATCGGCCGCGTCCGTTATCACGCCTCCCAGCCTTGGCCGATGCCGCATACGCTGATGATCGGCTGTTATGCCGAGGCGTTGTCTTTTGAGATCGCACGCGATGAGGTCGAGCTTGAGGATTGCCGCTGGTTCACGCGGGAAGAGGTGGCAAAGATGCTGGAGGCCCCGGCGGGCGAAGGTCTTTCTGCGCCGCCCATGGGAGCCATCGCGCATCGCCTGATGCGCGACTGGGTGGAATGGCCGAAGTAGGAGATCGCGGCAGGCTCAGCTCTGGTTGAGCTTTCCGCGCATCGCATGGCCCTTGTAGACGCCGAGAATACGGACTTTTTCAGAGAAGAAGCGCAGCTCGTCCAGGGCATGCCGCACGGGTTCGTCATCGGGATGGCCTTCAATGTCGGCATAAAATTGCGTCGCCACGAATTTGCCGCCGAGCTGGTAGCTTTCGAGCTTCGTCATATTGATGCCGTTCGTCGCAAAGCCACCCATGGCCTTGTAGAGTGCCGCGGGAATGTTGCGGACGTTGAAAACGAAAGTCGTGACGACGATTTCTTCGCTCGACTGGCGCTTGGCCCAGTTTTCATCGCGGGACAGCACTACGAAGCGCGTGACGTTGTTTTCCGAATCCTCGACATTCTCGGCGAGAATATCGAGACCGTAAAGGCTGGCGGCAAGACGCGGCGCAAGCGCCGCCATGCTGCGGTCGCCCGTTTCGGAAACGAGCCTTGCCGATCCTGCCGTATCGCCGGCGATGACGGGTTTCCAGCCGTTGGAACGAATGATCTTGCGGCACTGGCCAAGTGCGTGGATGTGGCTGTGGACGGTGCGGATCTCGTCCTTTTTCACGCCCGGCATCACCATCAGCTGAAAGCGGATCGGCATGAAATATTCGCCGATGATATGCAGGCGCGATTCCGGCAGCAGGTGATGAATATCCGCCACGCGGCCGGCCAGAGTGTTTTCGATCGGGATCATGCCGAGATCGGCTTCGCCGTTTTCAATGGCGTTGAACGCATCCTCGAATGTCGGACACGGCAATGGTTCCATGTTCGGAAACATGTCGCGGCAGGCCATGTCGGAGTTCGCGCCGAATTCGCCCTGAAAGGCAATGCGATTGGTGATCAAGCTCATGGGACTGTCCGTTAAAGGGTTCTGCTTGCAAGAATTTTGCGAGCTTTTTCGAGATCGTGCGGCGTATCGACACCGAGCGGTACGGAGCGGACGATCTCGGCATCAATGCGCATGCCCGCTTCGAGAGCACGCAGCTGCTCCAGCCGCTCGCGCTTTTCCAGCGGTGAGGGCGGTAGACTCACGAATGTCTCGAGCGCAGCACGGCGATAGGTGTAGAGCCCGATATGATGATAAAGCGGCCCCTCGCCGTAAGGCGCGGTGGTGCGGGTGAAATAAAGCGCGCGCAGACGTGTTTCGGAAAGTGGGCTGCCCACAACTTTCACTACGTTCGGATTGGTTTTTTCTTCCTCGTCGGTGATTTCGACCGTCAGTGTCGCAATGTCGACGGCGGCGTTCTCCAGCGGGCGCAACGAGGCGCGTATAGTTTCCGCCTCGATGGTCGGAAGGTCGCCCTGAACATTGATGACATATTCCGCCTTGCCATAGGGGTCGGCCTTCTGCAGCGCTTCGAAAATGCGATCCGAACCGGATTGATGGTCGTCACGCGTCATCATCACGTCGAAACCGGCATTTTGAACCGCCGAAAATACCTGTTCGTCATCGACCGCGACGACGATTCGCTCCGCGCCGGCCTCACGTGCCCGCTGCGCAACCTGCACGATCATCGGCTTGCCACCAATGTCGGCAAGCGGCTTGCCGGGCAGGCGCGTGGAGGCCATTCGCGCCGGTATGAGGACGACAGCTTTCTCGAAATCCCGATTATTCATCCGACACCCTTCAAATCCCGCCCGAAAAGTGTCAAAACGTCACGGTGTGGGGAGCATTATTCAAGTTGCGCAGGCTGTGCAAAAGCCATAGCTTTCGAGCAATTTCAAGATGCCCGTTATATCGAGCGGATGCGAGGGAGCGCGTTTAGATGAATTCTTATGTTAATATGGGCGTTGGGGCGTTTCTGGGTACAGTATTCGTCCTGATGTCGGTGTCGATTGCGTCCGAGGGCATTTTCCATGCGCCCGCGCCCGAAAAGGAAGGTTACGCCATCGTCGCGGAAGAAAGCAGCGGCGGAACGGGCGGCGGAGAAGCGGCGGCTGCGGCCACCCCGATCGCACAGTTGCTCGCCAGCGCGGACGCCGCCAAGGGCGAAGCGGTCTTCAAGAAATGTACGAGCTGTCATACCGGAGAGAGTGGTGGTGCAAACAAGGTCGGCCCCAATCTCTTCGATGTCGTCAACCGGCCGATCGCCAGCCACGAAGGTTTCAGCTACTCCGCAGCGATGAAGGATTTCTCCAAGGGTGGAGCCGAGCACTGGGATTACGATCATCTCAACTATTTTCTCGAAGCCCCGAAAAAGCACGTTCCAGGCACGGCCATGGGCTTTGCGGGTGTGAAGAAAGAAACGGAAAGAGCAGATCTTATTGCCTATCTCCGCACGCTGTCTGCGAACCCGGCGCCGCTGCCGGACCCGGCTGCAGCTCCCGCGCCGACAAATTGAAGGTGACGACAGTTCATGAGAAAAGCCCGGCAGAGATGCCGGGCTTTTCTTTTCGCAATCTTGCCTTGCCTCTCGAAGATCAGAAGCCCTTGCCGCCCCGCAACTCGGAAATCACCGTTCCGACCATGATCCTGACATCCAGCCAGACCGAAAAGTTTTCGACATAATAAAGATCGGATACGATGCGCGCCCTTGCCTTGTCGCTGCGATCCGTTGGCCCGCGCAGGCCCCGCATCTGGGCAAGTCCCGTGATGCCTGGCCGCATCCGGTGCCGCAGGTGATAGTGCGGAACCAGCTCCTCGTAGAGACGGCCGGCCGCCAGCATGCCGATGGCATGGCAGCGCGGTCCGACCAGCGACATGTCACCCTTGAGCACATTGATGAGCTGTGGCAGCTCATCAATATTCGTGCGCCGGAGAATGGCGCCGATGCGGGTTATTCTCGGGTCATTCTTCACTGTTTGCGCCACGCCGGTGGCGTCGCACATGTCTGTTCTCATTGAGCGAAATTTATAGACGCGAATCTTCCGCCCATTCATGCCCCAGCGGACCTGCGAGAACAGGACCGGCCCGCGGCTGTCGAGTTTGACGAGCGCTGCCACCGTCAGAAGGACGGGAGCCAGTGCGACGAGGGCGATGGACGCCCCCGCAATGTCCATCGTTCTTTTGAGCGCGAACTGGCCGCGTTGTAGTGGAGATACCCGTTTCTCAAAAATGGAGGGCTGCGTTTCCGGTGTCTCGAAAGTGATGGCCGAGGAATAGGGATCGCCGAAAAAAACGGCATGGGATGAGCCTTTAGTACCCAACATAGTATAGGATCCTGAAAAACTTATTTTGATAGAAGAAATTTAATTTATATGAACGATTAATAATTCATTTACCCTAAAAAGTCATCCGAAATGTAGCCGTGTCTGGGCAAATATCAATCTAAAGTTAACGTATGCACGCAGGTGTTGCGCTTCAGGCGCCGATTCGCCGCCGTGGACGGGGTGGCGGCCGGTTCGGCCACCGAAAAGCGTGAAACGAAAGGGGTGAAGGACGTGGACCTCGGTCGCTTCGTCCTTCGTTGCCGGGCTTGGCGACGATTTAAAAACCTGTCAGCGACCCATCAGAATGTCGAGCAGGGTGGTTTGTTTCGGTCCCGACGCGTCAGGCGCTTCACCGCCAATATCGGCCGGCGGCACAGGGCCGTTGCCGGCGGAATAACGGGGTTCGATATCCCGCGAAGGAATATTAGCCGGCGGCGTCAGCCCTCCCGACTGCCCATCTGGCTGATTCGGTGTGGGTGATGCCGGCGCCGCGGGATAGGCGCGATTATCAGTCGTTCCGCCGCCCAGCGCGTTGGAAATGATGTCGCCAATGGAGGAGGGCGCATTCTCCGGCGCCGGTTGCTGCATATCCATGAGCGGCGGCACGCCGCCTGCACCAAGACCGAAGAGGGGCGAAGGCGAAAGACCGGAATGAGCCGCGGTCATGAACTCTTTCCACGCCCTTGCAGGAAGGCCGCCGCCCGTGACCTTTTTCATGGAGGTGCCGTCGTCGTTTCCAAACCAGACGCCGGTCGTCAGATTGCTCGTATAGCCAACAAAGAGCGCATCGCGGAAAGACTGCGTGGTACCGGATTTCCCCGCTGCCTGCCAGCCCTGCAGGCGCGCGGCCTTGCCGGTACCTTCGGTGATGACGCGCGACAGCATGCCGTTCATCGTGGCGGCAATTTCTTCGCTTAGCACCCGTGGCGGATTGTCATATTTGTTTTCATAAAGCACCTTGCCATCGGCATCGGTGATACGCTTCACGATGTGCGGCGTGGCTTTATAGCCGCCATTCATGAAAGGAGCATAAGAAGCTGTCAGTTCCATCAGCGACACTTCCGAAGTCCCGAGCGCGATGGAGGCATTGTTCTGCAGCTCCGATTCGATGCCCATGCGATGCGCCACCTGTGTCACCCGCTCGGGACCGACCTCCATCACCAGCTGGGCGGCGATGGTGTTCAGGGAGTTGGCCAGCGCTGTGGCCAGTGTCACTTCGCCGCGAAATTTCTTCTCATAATTTTCCGGGGTCCAGTTGCCGATACGAACAGGCCCATCATTACGAATGGTATAGGGCGTAAGCCCGGATTCGAGAGCGGCGACGTAGACGAAGGGCTTAAATGCCGAGCCGGGTTGCCGTTTTGCCTTGGCAGCGCGGTTAAACTGGCTTTCGGCATAATCCGCACCACCTACCACGGCCCTGATCGCCCCCGTACCATCGATGGAAACCAGTGCCGCCTGGGAGGCGCCCTGTTTTTTGCCGTCGCCCTGCAGCACGTGGGTCAGCGCCTTTTCGGCATCGCGCTCGAGATCGGGATCGATTGTCGTATCGACGACGATATCCTGCTTGACCTCGCCAACCAGGCCGCGCACCTCTTCCAGCACCATGTCGGCGGCGTAATGTTCGGCACCGGACCAGAAGCGTTTCGCTTTGGTCGGCGGCTGCGACATGGCGGTCTTGATCTCATCATCGGTAATGAAACCGACGTCGCGCATGGATTGCAGCACGACCTGCGCCCGTTCTTCCGCTGCCTGTGGGTCCCGTGCCGGCGAAAGGCGCGACGGCGCTTTGAGAAGCCCGGCGAGCATTGCCGCTTCGCCCAGATTGACGTCGCGGGCGGATTTGTTGAAGTAGCGCCGCGAGGCCGCCTCGACGCCATAGGCGTTGGATCCGAAATAGACGCGATTGAGGTACATCGCCAGGATCTGATCCTTGGTGAACTTGTGCTCCAGCCAGAAGGACAGCAGCACTTCCTGAACCTTGCGTTCGAGGGTCCTGTCCGGCGAAAGGAAAAGGTTTTTCGCCAGCTGTTGCGTCAGTGTCGAGCCGCCCTGCACGGTTCGCCCCGTCAGCACATTCGTGACGATGGCACGTCCGAGACCAAGCGGATCGACCCCGAAATGGGAATAAAACCGCCGGTCCTCAATCGCCATCACAGCCTGTGGAATATAGGGCGACATGTCTTCCAGCGCGAGCGCCTCGCCGCCGGTCGTGCCGCGGTTTGCAAGCACGCTGCCATTCACGGAAACGATCTTCACATTCGGCGGACGTTCTGGAATGGACCAGCTGCTGGCACTCGGCATGCGCGCGCCATAATAAAGCACAAGTCCGGCAATCCCGATACCGCCCCAAATGCCCAGCACGATGCACCAATAGACGAGGGACCGGATGAAACCCGTCGCCCCCCGACCTGTGCCGCGGGCGCGCTTTTCGTTTTTCGTCTTGGGTCGGCGTGAAGCCTGTTTCGGTTTCTTCGGCGACTGTTTTGCAGTGCCGCTGATGCGCTCGCTGGCGTCAAGACGCAGATCGTCACCGGACTCGTGGAAATCCCCGAAGGAGGGTTCTACCCGTTCGCGTGATCTACCCTTGCCTGCCATCCAGCCGAAATCGCTCCTTTTGGGGGACCGCCTGTGCCTTGTCGGTCTCAGGCGTCTATGCCTGCGCGATCCTTAATCCAGGATGAAGAGTTTAAATGCGGCAATTTAAGGCGGGGTTAAGCCCAGGCCGGATCAAATCGGCGTCATTGGCAGACGTCGACCCATTCAGCTTTAGTCAGTTCGGCCATCACATGGGGAGAAATCCGCACCGCTGCATTGGTAGCGCCGGCTGCCGGAACCACTTCAAGATAATCTCTCAGCGATATGTCGCAAAACACCGGCAAAGGCGACGGCAAGCCGAAGGGGCATACACCGCCGACAGGATGGCTGGTCACCGCAACCACCTCGTCCGCCCCCAGCATGCGCGGTTTCGTTCCGAAATGATCACGGAATTTCCTGTTGTCGAGGCGTTTCGTACCCGCGGTGACAACGAGCAGAATTGCATCGCCCGCCTTGAGGCAGATCGTTTTGGCGATCTGGTCTGGCTCGACGCCATGTGCTTTAGCGGCAAGCGCAACGGTTGCCGAACTGGCTTCCGTTTCAATGATCGTCACCTCGGGTGATTTTTCGGCAAAAAATGCTCTGACGGATTGAATAGACATGCGTATTTGTTAGGCGGTTAGAAATGGTTGTTCAAGATGTCACGCTTCAGCTATGCAATAATCGCAATGCTGCGCTGCGATAGAATGTCTGTTTTTTGAGCGGCGATGTTGTATGTTCAAAACATCGAAGCGACGCACTCCTCCTCCCAGCGTCGCCCGATTGGACTGACAATACTCCTCCTCCCAATTGTCAGTCAGTTTCAAGAACCCGGCGCACCTCCTCCCGCGCCGGGTTTTTGCTATTTGGCGCTTCCTTTTTCGAGCCCTGGCGGACCCCTGATGCGATAGTTTCGTTCAAAGAAACTTGACTTTCAGCCCCTTCCAACCTAGGTACTTCGCCATCGATATTTGTTTGACGACCAGAGCTTCGGCGTCTTTCCAGACGCTCACGACGATCTTTTCCTTCAAATTCGACCCCAAGACCGCGCTGCTCGCAGCGCAAATACAATTGCCAACGGAAGGAAATCGTTATGGCGACTGGTACAGTAAAGTGGTTCAACGCAACCAAGGGCTACGGCTTCATTCAGCCGGACGACGGTTCGCAGGACGTATTCGTTCACATCTCGGCTGTTGAGCGCGCAGGTCTGACCGCCCTCAACGACGGCCAGAAGCTTTCTTACGAGCTGATGCAGGACCGCCGCTCTGGCAAGATGTCCGCAGGCAACCTCGTCGCTGCCTGATACGCAACAGGCCCGAAAGGGTTTCTTGCATGAACTGAAAGGCCGGATTTTTCCGGCCTTTTTCTTTGGAAGGAAGTCCGGCGGGCGGGGTCTTGAAAACGGCGGTACGTATACCGATATAGGGTTCAACAGTGTTTCAGATGAAAACTGTCAGGGGCGTCTTAAGATGCCGCTGTTGTTGCGTTAACCAAAGATTAACCAAAACAGATGATCCTGATTGTGAAAGCAGCGTCGGAAATCGACGCGCTCTGAAACATCAGACCGTTGAACCGCTTTGACCACGGATGTACTGGCATTGACGGAAAACGGATGGAAAGGTCGGGCTTGCCCGGCCTTTTTGTTTTTGGAGTGAGCGGAGGCGCCCGACCAGTGGCGCCTCCTCTTTTTTATTTCGCGGCCAGTGCGTCGAGAATGCGGATCCAGGAGCGAATGCCCTTGTGGAAGGACTGCAGGTCGTATTTTTCATTCGGCGAATGAATGCGATCGTCCGTCAAGCCGAAACCGACGAGCAGCGAATCCATGCCGAGCATCTTCTGGAAATCGCCCACGATCGGGATAGAGCCGCCCATGCCGATCACGACGGCCGGTTTGGGCCACTCTTCCGAAAGGGCGTTCTTCGCCTTGGTCAGGACGGGTGAATCGTATGAAAGCTGGATCGCCGGCGATGCGCCATGCTCGTGGAATTCCACGGAGCAATCAGCCGGAATTTTCGAGCGTACATACGCCCGGAAGTTTTCGCGAATGGCGGCGGGGTTCTGTTCGCCGACAAGGCGGAACGACACCTTGGCGGAAGCTTTTGCTGCAATAACGGTCTTGAAGCCATCACCGGTGTACCCGCCTATGATGCCGTTGACCTCCGCTGTCGGCCGCGCCCAGGTCTGTTCCAGCACGGAGCGGCCCTTTTCACCCGAGGGAACCGAAAGGCCCACTTCACCGAGGAAGGTTTCTGCGGTGCGGCCCAGCGTCTCCCAGGCAGCCTTGATATTGGCGGGCGTTTCTTCCACGCCGTCATAGAAGCCGTCGAGCGTCACGCGGCCGGTCTCGTCATGCAGGCCAGCGAGAATGTCGGTCAGGATGTGGATGGGGTTTGCGGCGGCACCACCGAAAAGACCCGAATGCAGATCGCGATCGGCGGCGGTGATGACGATTTCTTCGCCGACCAGACCACGCAGCGCCGCGGCAATGGCGGGCGTATCCCGGTCCCACATGCCGGTATCGCAGACCAGGGCATAATCTGCCTTCAGCTCTTCCGCATTCGCTTCGAGGAACGGCTTCAGCGAGGGCGAACCGGATTCTTCTTCACCTTCAAAAAGAATGGTGACGCGCACCGGCAGGCCGCCATTCGCGGCCTTGTAGGCGCGGCAGGCCTCCACGAAGGTCATCAACTGGCCCTTGTCATCCGCCGTACCGCGTCCTGTAATCACCTGACGGCCTGCGCCGATATCCTTGACGGCAGGTTCGAAAGGATCGTTTTCCCAGAGATCGAGCGGATCGACCGGCTGTACATCATAATGGCCGTAGAAAAGCACATGTGGGGCGTCTTCGGTGGCCGCATCGTGATGCGCCACCACCATGGGGTGACCGGCTGTATCGCGAACGGAGGCAGTAAAGCCGAGCGCTGAAAGCGTTCTCACGAGCCATTCCGCCGCCTTGCGGCACTCGGCCTTGTAAGCGGGGTCCGTGGAAATCGACGGAATGCGAACGAGTTCGAACAGTCGCTCGAGGCTGGAGGTGAGATTGTCATCGGCAGTGGAAAGAATGGGGGAAACGTCTGTCATCGCTGATCCTGTCATGTCTGTCGTGACCCGGCGATAAGACGAAACATCCGGGCATCGCGCATCGCGGGAAACAAGGGCCGGCGTGTCGTGAATCGGCAAACGCGCGGCCGCGGAAACGATAGAGCAGTTCAGGAAAACTGCGAAGCGGTTTCGAGTTGGAAGCGCTATTTTGCTTTTTTTGCGCTCTCGATGGCGCGGCGCATATATTCCAGCAGAAGCTGGCGTTCAAAACGCCGGAAATCCGCAAGCAACATGTCTTCGGTGGCCTCAGAAGCGGCAATGGCATTCGCTTCCAGGTCCCTGCCGCGCTGCGTCAATTCGATGATCTGGGCGCGGCGGTCACCGGGATGCGTCTTTCGCACGATCAGTCCGTCGCGCTCCATGCGTGAGAGCGTGTTAGCAAGCGTTGCCTGTTCGACATCGATTCTGTCGAGCAACTGCCTTTGTGTTAGCCCTTCTTCATGCCAGAGCTCGATGAGAATGGGGAATTGGCCGGGAGAGAAGCCCAATGCGGCGGCTCTTTTCTGCAGCGCCATAGTGAACTCCCGCGCCATTTTGGCGGCGAGATAGATGGCCGATTCATCCCGGGAAAATCCCATTCCTCCGTCCCTCAGACAGTTTGGCCGGACGGCGCCGGCAATTCAATAGTGCGATATATATCGCACGATATGTTTTTGCCAGCCGGTAACAGGCGCAAAATAAAACCGCCATGGCCTGGAGGGGGCGGCCATGGCGGTCATATTGGAGGACAAAGGCCCGGAGAGGGGGAAAGGCCTTTGTCCGGTCTGACGCGGCGGGGGACGAGCCAGCTATCAGACTACGGCGTGATCAGGCGCCGTCCTCTAAGAAATGTGTCTGCAAATGCGGCTTTTCAAGGGAAAGATGGATTACAAATCGGTAACGTTCGGGTGAAATGCGACGCGCTTTTTTCACCACCTCGGTTCCGGCTCTTTACCGTGTGTTCCGCGAAGTTTCGGTAGACGTTAAAACGCCCCCGCGCTATCCATGCTACCCATGAAAAAAGGCGATCATCTCTTCCTCGTTGACGGGTCCGGTTTCATTTTCCGGGCCTTCCATGCCATCCCGCCGCTGAACCGCAAGTCGGACGGGCTGCCGGTCAATGCCGTTTCCGGCTTCTGCAACATGTTGTGGAAGCTCCTGAAGGATGCGCGCAACACCGATGTCGGCGTGACGCCCACGCATTTTGCGGTAATTTTTGATTATTCGTCAAAGACATTCCGCAATGAGCTTTATGATCTCTATAAAGCCAATCGCACGGCGCCGCCGGAAGATCTGGTGCCGCAATTCGGGCTGATACGGGAGGCGACGCGCGCCTTCAACCTTCCCTGCATCGAGACGGAAGGCTTCGAGGCGGACGATATCATCGCCACCTATGCCCGGCAGGCGGAGGCCATTGGGGCCGATGTCACCATCATCTCCTCCGACAAGGATCTGATGCAGCTCGTCACTGCCAATGTCCACATGTACGATGCGATGAAGGACAAGCAGATCGGCATCCCTGATGTCATAGAGAAATGGGGCGTGGGTCCCGAAAAGATGATCGACCTGCAGGCCATGACCGGCGATTCGACCGACAATGTTCCGGGCATCCCCGGCATCGGTCCAAAGACGGCCGCGCAATTGCTGGAAGAATACGGCGATCTCGATACGCTGCTCGCCCGGGCAGGTGAGATCAAGCAGCAGAAGCGTCGGGAAAATATCATCGCCAATGCGGAACTTGCTCGTATTTCCCGACAGCTCGTGGCCCTGAGGACCGACGTGCCGCTGGATCAGCCGCTTGAAGCACTGGTGCTGGAACCTCAGAACGGCCCGAAACTCATTGCCTTCCTGAAGGCGATGGAATTCACCACGCTGACGCGGCGGGTTGCCGAAGCGACAGAGACCGATGCTTCCGCCATTGAGTCCGCCAATGTGCCGGTTCAGTGGGGCGCCGACGCCCATGGTCCCGATCTCGATGCGCCGGCCGCGCGTGAAGCGGCTGCTGGCGTAACGGGCACTGCGGCTTCGCCCGCTATTCCGGCGCGGAAAGGTGCAGGGGAGGGCAGCGCGCCGGCTGATCTTGCCACCGCCCGCCAGACGCTTTTTGCCGCCGCCAAGATCGACACGAGCGCCTACACGACGATCAGGGATCTTGCGACGCTGGACCTCTGGGTTGCGGCGGCGCGGGAAACGGGGGTCGTCGCCTTCGATACGGAAACGACCTCGCTTGATCCGATGCAGGCGGAGCTCGTCGGGTTTTCGCTGGCAATCGCCGATAATGGCAAGGATGCCTCGGGCAGCGATATACGCGCCGCCTACATTCCCTTGACGCACAAGACTGGCTCCGGCGGCGATCTATTCAGCGACGGTATCAGGCTCGCCGAAGGCCAGGTGCCCTTTGACGAAGCACTGGTCCGTCTCAAGGACTTGCTTGAAGACGAGGCCGTGCTGAAGGTCGCGCAAAATCTCAAATATGACTATCTGCTCATGAAACGCCATGGCGTCGTCATGCAGAGTTTCGACGATACGATGCTGATCTCCTATGTGCTTGAGGCTGGCAAAGCGACGCACGGCATGGATTCGCTGTCCGAACGTTGGCTCGGCCATACGCCGATCCCCTATAAGGACGTGGCGGGATCGGGCAAGTCGAGCGTTACCTTCGATTTTGTCGACATCGACAAGGCGACGGCATATGCAGCGGAGGACGCTGATGTCACCTTGCGGCTGTGGATGGCGCTGAAGCCGCGGCTTGTTTCAGAACGGCTGACCAAGGTTTACGAGCGGCTGGAACGTCCGCTTGTGCCTGTTCTGGCTCATATGGAGGAGCGTGGCATCACCGTCGACCGGCAAATCCTCTCACGTCTTTCCGGCGAACTCGCCCAGAAGGCGGCAGCGTTTGAAGAGGAAATCTACGAGCTGGCCGGCGAGCGTTTCAACATCGGCTCGCCAAAGCAGCTCGGCGATATCCTGTTCGGCAAGATGGGCCTGCCGGGCGGCTCCAAGACCAAGACCGGCCAATGGTCGACCTCGGCACAGGTGCTGGAGGATTTGGCGGCTGAAGGTATTGAACTGCCCCGCAAGATCGTCGACTGGCGGCAGCTGACGAAGCTGAAATCCACCTATACGGATGCACTGCCGGGATATATCCACCCGGAGACGAAACGTGTGCATACATCCTATGCGCTGGCCTCCACCACAACAGGCCGTCTGTCGTCCTCGGAACCGAACCTACAGAACATCCCCGTTCGCACGGCGGAAGGGCGAAAAATCCGCACGGCTTTCATCTCCACGCCCGGCCACAAGCTTCTTTCCGCCGACTACAGCCAGATCGAACTGCGCGTGCTGGCCCATGTCGCCGATATTCCGCAGCTTCGAAACGCCTTCGAAAACGGCATCGACATTCATGCCATGACGGCTTCGGAAATGTTTGGCGTGCCTGTCGAAGGCATGCCCTCGGAAGTGCGCCGCCGCGCCAAGGCCATCAATTTCGGCATTATCTACGGTATTTCGGCTTTCGGTCTCGCCAACCAGCTCGGTATCGCCCGTTCTGAAGCCGGCGAATATATCAAGAAATATTTCGAGCGTTTTCCCGGCATCCGCGACTACATGGAGGCGACAAAGGCTTTCGCCCGTGAGAACGGTTATGTCGAAACGATTTTCGGCCGCCGCGCCCATTATCCGGAAATCCGCTCGTCCAACCCTTCCGTGAAGGCCTTCAATGAGCGCGCCGCCATTAACGCGCCGATCCAGGGCTCCGCGGCGGATATAATAAGGCGCGCCATGGTCCGTATCGAACCGGCGCTGGAGGCTGAAAACCTGTCCGCCCGCATGCTGTTGCAGGTGCATGACGAACTCATCTTCGAGGTCGATGAAGCGGAAATCGAGAAAACTCTGCCCGTCGTCGTCTCGGTCATGGAAAATGCGGCCATGCCGGCAATCTCCATGAAGGTGCCATTGCAGGTGGATGCCCGCGCGGCTGACAACTGGGACGAGGCGCATTGACCGGCTTTTGGCCGGTCCATGTCATTGCTGTGTCGCGTGCACGGATTAGAGGAAACGCTTCACGAGGAGTTTCCCATGCACGCCCCGCTCGTCTCGAAAGATCTCGGCTATATTTCTGCTGCCTGTCATGATCAGCCGCCGCGCCATCTCGGCAGCCGCTTTAATGAGAATGGTGAGTTTCTGCCTGAGCCGGGCAATACGGTCGTCTGCCGTCTTGTTGGGGGCTCGCAGACCGAAAACGCGATCATTGCGACGCGTCAGCGCTTCCTGGATATGCCGGAGGCATCCCAGCTTGCTTTCACACCGGCTTCCAGCCTGCACATGACGGTGTTTCAGGGCATCATCGAGTTTCGGCGTGCTCTGCCCTATTGGCCGCAGACAATGCCGCTTGATACACCGATCGACACGATGACGGACTATTATCGCGACCGCCTTTCTGCTTTTCCGGCGCTGCCGGGATTCAACATGCAGGTCACCGGTTTGCGGCCGGTAGGTCTGGTCCTGACGGGAGCCACGCCCGAGGATGATCGCATTGTGGCCCTGTGGCGGGATACATTCGCCGATTTCTTCGGATATCGCCATCCTGACCATGACAGCTACGAGTTTCACATCACCCTGTCCTACATCATCAGCTGGTTCAAGCCTGAGTGCCTGCCGCGCTGGCAGGCGATGCTTGACGAGGAACTGGAAAAGCTGCGTGCCGCGGCGCCAGTTATGGAGATGCGTCCGCCGGCTTTCTGTGAATTCAGGGATATGAACCACTTCAAGGAGCTGGTTGTTTTCGATAGAAGGTGAAGCATGATTGGCATTGCCTGAGGGCAGTTTGCCGCATGGTTTTTGCCGAATCGGAAAAAATGCGCGTCAGGGCTGGTCAAAGCCCGTTTGGGCATGTATAAGCGCGCCAAATTTCCGATATCGAGACATCCGACATTCGGCCTTTGGTTCTGGCCGGTTCCGTTGTTTCGCCGCTTAAGTGGAGTAACAAAAATGGCTGTACCAAAAAGAAAAACAAGCCCGTCCAAGCGTGGCATGCGCCGCTCGGCTGACGGTCTCAAGTCTGCGACCTATGTTGAAGACAAGAACTCCGGCGAACTGCGCCGTCCGCACCATATCGATCTGAAGACCGGTATGTATCGCGGCCGTCAGGTTCTGACGCCGAAGGAAAGCGCATAAGCTTTTCCGACGTGACTTTGCAAAAACCGGCCCTCGTGGCCGGTTTTTTGTTTTTAGCGATCTCTCACGGTGTCCAGCGCTCACTTGGAAAATCTCGTCACTCCTCCTACACTCGCTTCGGGAGAGCGGGTTAGATTCCTGCCGCGTGAGGGGAGTTTCGGTGAAATATCGCTGGATTTTGTTGATGATGCTCGGTCTTGGCCTCGGTTACGGCGCCGTGACAAAAGGAAGCGGCGTCATTGCAGAAAGCTATTTCGGTGAAATGTCCGAGCAGGGGCGCACGACGCTCCGGCTTGCCGTCTCCGCCCTTGGCGGGCTGTTGAACCGTTACGAGCCGCTGCCTGCCTTGATTGCAGATCATGATGACATTGAGGAGCTGGTCGCACATCCCAAGGATGAAGCCCTGCGACAGCGCGCCAATGTTTACCTCAAATCCATCAACACCCTGCTGGAATCCTCCGATATCTACATCATTACGCTGGATGGCGAGACAATCGCGGCCAGCAACTATGATGGTCCGACAAGCTTCGTCGGTGAGAATTTCAGCTACCGTCCCTATTTTCAGGATGCGGCGAAGGGCCTGCAGTCGCGGTTCTTCGCGCTCGGCACGACCTCGCACAAGCGCGGATATTATTTCTCCGCGCCTATTCTCTTCAATGCGGAAATAAAGGGCGTCATCGTCTTCAAGGTCGACATCGAAGGCATAGAGGCCTCCTTCGGCGATGGCGAAAACCGTATTCTTGTGTCGGATCCCGAAGGCATCATTTTCATGACCGGCACGCCGCAATGGCTTTACTCCGGCCTGATGCCGCTGACGCCCGAAAGACTGGCGCGTACCGAGGCCTCACGCCGTTACGCCAATGCCACACTGAAGGAACTGCCGCTGAAACACGGCAGTTTCGGCTCGCATCAGCTGATGACGATTACCCAGAATGAGGGGGACAGGGAATATATGGTCCTGTCTCAGCCGATGGCGGATGCAGGATGGACCGTCAGCGTGCTGATGGATACCGGTTCATTGCGGACACAGGTGAAGACGGCAATGATCGCGATCATCCTGTGCCTGTGTCTGGCAGCCGCGCTCATTGCGGCGATGCTGCAGAGACGGCGACGGCTGCGTGAACGGCTGACCCATCAGGCAGAAGCCCAGGCGGAGCTGGAACGGCGGGTCGAGGAACGCACTGCCGATCTGGCGCGTGTGAACCAGGAGATCGAACACGTAATTGCCGAACGCCGCCAGACGGAAAAACAATTACGTAAGATGCAGAATGATCTGGTGCAGGCGGGCAAGCTTGCGGCGCTCGGACAAATGTCGGCGGCCTTGTCGCATGAAATCAACCAGCCGCTTGCCGCAGCCAAGAATTATGCCGAAAACGCGTCGCTTCTTGTAGAGCGCGGGCGGCTGGACGAGGTCAGGGAAAACCTCAGGCGCATTTCGGGGCTGATCGATCGCATGGCCTCGATCAGCAGGCACCTCAGGAATTTCGCCCGAAAGCCGAATGAAAAAATGACTGCGGTCAGCCTGGAAACCGTGCTTCGCGACACGCTTGAAATCGTCGGTGCCCGGTTGAAGGCCGCCAATGCGGTGCTGGATGTCAATCTCGGCCCGGTGCCACTTGCGGTGAAAGCTGGTCCGGTGCGGCTGCAGCAGGTGCTCGTCAACATCATTTCCAACGCGGCGGACGCCGTGGAGGGGCGCGAGGATCGGCGCATCGCGCTCGAGGCCGTACAGCACGGCCAGACGGTTTCCGTCTTCATCCGCGACCGGGGACCAGGCGTTCCGCCGGCAATTTCGGATCGCATCTTCGATCCGTTTTTCACCACCAAGGGTGTGGGGCGTGGCCTCGGCCTCGGGCTTTCCATCTCCTATAACATCATCAAGGATTTTGGCGGCCAGTTGCGGGTGAGAAATCATGAGGAAGGGGGCGCGGAATTCGAGATCGAATTGCCCGCCGCCGCCTGGCGCATGGAGGCGGCTGCGGAATGACCATGTCGCGGGTTTTGCTGATCGATGACGAAGAGGAACTGCGCTTCTCCACTGCCCAGGCGCTGGAGCTTTCCGGTTTTGCCGTCACCATGCTGGCGAGCGCCGAACACGCGCTCGAACTCATCGGCTACAGTTTTGATGGTGTCGTGGTCAGCGACATCCGCATGCCCGGCATGGACGGCATGACGCTGCTGCAGAAGGTGAGGGAGCTCGATGCGGAAATACCTGTGATTCTGATGACGGGTCACGGGGATGTTCAGCTGGCGGTCAACGCCATGCGCAATGGCGCCTATGATTTCATCGAGAAGCCGTTCACACCGCAATATCTCGCGGGCATCATCAAGCGGGCCAATGACCGGCGGGCGCTGGTGCTGGAAAATCGCCGTCTCAAGGCGGTGGCGGGCAAGCATGACGATCTCGAAACGCGCCTGCCGGGCAGAACCCAGGTGATGGTCGATCTGCGGTACCGCATTCGCGCCATCGGTGCGACGGATGCCGATACATTGATCGTCGGAGATACAGGCGCAGGCAAGGAGGTGGTTGCGCGGGCATTGCACGATATCAGCAGCAGAGCCAACCGGCCCTTTGTCGCGATCAACTGTGCGGCGCTTCCGCAGACATTGATTGAGAGCGAGTTGTTTGGTCACGAGGCCGGCGCCTTTCCGGGCGCGCTGCGCCCGCGTTATGGCAAGTTCGAACACGCGCGCGGCGGCACCATCCTGCTGGATGAAATCGGCTCTATGCCTTTCGAACTGCAGGGCCGATTGCTTCGCGTGCTGCAGGAAAGAGTGATTACCCGTCTCGGCTCGAATGAAACGGTCGAACTCGACGTGCGCTTCATTGCCACCAGCAAGGTAGATCTGGAACAGGAAGTTGCGGCTGGCCGTTTTCGCGCCGACCTTCTTTACCGCCTCAACGTCGCGACAATTCTCGTGCCATCGCTCTCGCAGCGCAGTGCGGATATTCCGCTGCTCTTCCTCCATCTGGTACGAGAAGCTGCCGCCCGCTACGGGCGGGAGGATATGGAGGTGCCGCAGCACCTGCTCTCCGCTGTTTCGCTCAGGGAATGGCCGGGCAACGTCCGGGAATTGCGCAACGCTGCGGACCGCTTCGCGCTGGGCCTGGAAACCGACGTGTCCGATGCGTCGCCGGCGTTTCAGGATGATGGCAGGTCGGCTCTTGCCCCGAGGGTCGCGGCATATGAAAAAAGCCTGATTGCGCAGGCCATCGCAGCCCATGGGGGAAATCTGAAATCCGTTTATGAGAACCTCGGCATCTCCCGCAAAACGCTTTACGAGAAGATGCAGAAATACGAGCTTCACCGGCATATGACCGAGATCTGATGGGTGGATTTCCACCCATCTTTAGGCCGTCATGGGTTGAAATCCACCCATTAACTTTGGTTACACGGATAAAACTGCGTTTCATCGCAACAGTGCCGTTGCTGAATGTCACTTCGGGATCGCAAATATCGTCACCCCGGCCGCCATGGAGGAGCATGCGCGGCTGAAGTGGCGATCATTTTCATCCGGGAGGAATCGATGAAAATACTGAAGACAGTTTCCGGCCTTGCTGCCGCCGCTGCCGTTTCCCTTTTCGCGCTGTCCGCATCCGCTCAGACCTATCCCGAGCGTAACATCACCATGGTCGTGCCTTTCTCGGCCGGTGGCCCGACGGACACGGTGGCGCGTCTTGTGGCTGAATCCATGTCGAAGGATCTCGGCCAGCAGATCATCGTGGAAAATGTCGGCGGCGCTGGCGGCACGCTTGGCGCTGGCCGCGTTGCCTCCGCAGATCCCGACGGTTACACCATCCTTCTCCACCACATCGGCATGGCGACCAGCGCCACGCTCTATCGAAAGCTCGCTTACGACACGACCAGTGCTTTCGAATATGTTGGTCTGGTCACGGAAGTACCGATGACCATCCTGTCGCGCAAGAACCTTGAGACCACGGACCTCAAGGGGCTGATCGATTACGCCAAGGCGAACAAGGACAAGGTCACCGTTGCCAATGCCGGCATCGGCGCGGCCTCTCATCTGTGCGGCATGCTGTTCATGAGCGCCATCGAGACGCCGCTCGTTACCGTTCCCTACAAGGGCACCGGTCCTGCCATGACCGACCTGCTGGGCGGCCAGGTGGACATCATGTGCGACCAGACCACCAACACCACCAAGCAGATCCAGGGCGGCACTGTGAAGGCTTACGCCGTAACCTCGCCGAAGCGGCTGGATGTGCTGAAGGACGTGCCGACAGTTGCCGAAGCTGGCTTGCCCAAACTCGAAGTCGGCATCTGGCACGGCATCTACACGCCGAAGGGCACGCCTGCGGAAATCAATGAAAAGCTCTCCAAGTCGCTGCAGGTGGCGCTGAAGGACAAGAATGTCGCGGCCCGTTTTGCGGAACTCGGCACCACGCCGTCGCCGGAAAGCGATGCGACACCGGCGGCGCTGAAGGCCAAGCTTGAGAGCGAAATCGCCCGCTGGAAGCCGGTGATTGAGGCTGCCGGCCAATATGCCGACTGATGAACGCGGAAAGACCGGCGGTTTCCTGCCGCCGGTCGACCGTGATCAACTTTAACAGGCGAACCGGCTGAATGTCGGCCGCCGTGGAGGGGCATCTTTCATGAAGTCGTTATTTAATGACCCTGCCGAAGCAGTCTGCGGGGCAATTTTTATGGGGCTTGGCGTCTTTTTTGCCTTGCAGTCCTATGGTCTGGAAATCGGAACCGCCTTCCGTATGGGGCCGGGCTACTTCCCGCTGGTACTCGCGATCATCCTGATCCTGCTTGGCGGCGTCATATTCCTGCGCGCAACCCGGCCGGCTGGCGAGGGCATCGGCGCAATCGCCTGGCGCGGCATATTTTTCATCCTGCCCGCGCCGATCTTTTTCGGTTTCACTGTTCGGGGCCTGGGTTTTGTGCCGGCGCTGTTTTTCAGCGCGCTCATTGCGTCCTTCGCCTCACACAAGATGAGCCCGTTGATGGCGGTCGTTCTTTCCGCGGCTATCACTGTCTTTTCCGTCGCTGTTTTCAATTATGGTCTTGGCCTGCCTTTCCAGCGCTTCGGCCCCTGGCTCAACTTCTGAGGTATAGCGATGGATTTGCTCGATAATCTTGCGCTCGGTTTCGTCACCGCCTCGTCGCTGGCAAACCTCTTTTTCTGCCTGATCGGCGTGCTGCTTGGCACCCTCATCGGCGTTCTGCCCGGCATCGGCGCGACGGCGACTATCGCCATGTTGCTGCCGATCACCTTCCAGCTTGAGCCCGTCTCGTCGCTGATCATGCTCGCCGGCATCTATTACGGCGCGCAATATGGTGGATCGACCACGGCGATCCTGATCAATATGCCCGGCGAATCGTCTTCTGCCGTCACCGCCATCGATGGTTACCAGATGGCACGCAAGGGCAAGGCGGGTGCAGCGCTTGCCATCGCCGCCATCGGATCGTTCTTCGCCGGCACGGTGTCAACCTTCCTCGTCGCAATCTTCGCGCCGCCGCTCACGGCAATCGCGCTGGAATTCGGCGCGGCGGAATATTTCTCGCTGATGGTCGTCGGCCTCGTGTCGTCCATCGCGCTCGCCCATGGCTCCATCGTCAAGGCATTGGCCATGGTCGTGCTTGGCCTGCTGCTCGGTCTCGTCGGCACGGATATCTATAGCGGCACGCCGCGCTTCACCCTCGGTATCCGCGAATATGCCGATGGTCTGAATTTCGTGGCTGTGGCTGTGGGTGTCTTCGGTATCGCCGAAATCCTGCGCAACCTCGAAAACGAGCGGACCCGTTCGGTGCTGATCGCCAAGGTTAGCGGCCTGATGCCGACCAAGGATGATTTCAAGCGCATGGTAGGGCCGGTTCTGCGCGGCACGGCCATTGGTTCGGCTCTCGGCATCCTGCCGGGTGGCGGGGCGATCCTTGCCGCCTTTGCCTCCTACACCGTGGAGAAACGTGTCTCCAAGAACCCGGAAGAATTCGGTCATGGTGCGGTCGCCGGTGTGGCCGGTCCGGAATCGGCCAACAATGCCGGTGCCCAGACGTCGTTCATTCCGCTGCTCACGCTCGGCATTCCGGCCAATCCGGTGATGGCGCTGATGATCGGCGCGATGATCATTCAGGGCATCGTTCCCGGTCCGAATGTGGCGACCGAACAGCCGGCGCTGTTCTGGGGCATCATCGCCTCCATGTGGATCGGCAATCTGATGCTCGTCATCCTCAACCTGCCGCTGATCGGCCTGTGGGTGAAGCTGCTGACGGTGCCCTACTACGTGCTCTTCCCGATCATCATGGCCTTCTGCGCCATCGGGGTCTACAGCGTCAATTCAAACGTCTTCGATCTCTATGCCGTCGCCTTCTTCGGCTTCATCGGTTACGTGCTGGTGAAACTGCGCTGCGAACCTGCCCCTTTGCTGCTCGGCTTCGTGCTCGGTCCACTGCTGGAGGAGAACCTGCGGCGCGCCATGATCCTGTCGCGTGGCGATCCGTCGACCTTCGTGACCCGGCCGATCAGCGCCACCCTGCTTTTCATTGCGCTCGCCGTGCTGATCATCGTCTTCCTCCCCAGCGTGAAAAAGAAACGCGAAGAGGTTTTCGTAGAAGAAGACTGAGAATGCGATAAACTCATGAGGCCGGCGATGGAGACATCGCCGGCTTTTCTGTCTCTGTTTCCGCCATGCCGAATTCGCTTCACGAAAGCGACATATGGTTGACTTGCGAGCCTTTAGGCCCAAGGAAGGGCTGGAAAGAGAGGTCACCATGACATCGGAAACCGAAGAACGGATCATCGCGCTCGAGGAAACGGTCGCGCATCAGGTGAAGGTGATAGAGGAACTGTCGGACCAGCTGGCGGAGCAGTGGAAGGTTGTTGAACATACCCGCGCCAAGCTTGATCGCCTGACAGAGCGGTTCCTGAGCCTTGAGGAGCAGTCATTGGACGCGCCCGCCATCACAAGGCCACCGCATTACTGACGGGAGTACAGGATGAAAAACGACACAGCCAAGCTCGCTGAAGAAATCGTCGACTTCTGGAAGAAGGCTGGCCCGGAAAAATGGTTCGACAAGGACGCCGCCTTCGACAGTCACTTTCACGACCGGTTCCGTGACGCTCATTTCGCTGCCGCGAGGCGGGAACTGGATGGCTGGCTGGAGGGTGCAGAAAGCAGCCTCGCCTTGATGCTGCTGCTGGATCAGTTTCCGCGCAACTGCTTTCGCGACACGGCCCACATGTATGCGACCGATCCTCTGGCACGGCTTTTGGCCGATGAAGCCATCCGGCGCGGACATGATCAGGCGGTGAGTGAGGATCTGCGGGTCTTCTTCTATCTACCGTTTTCTCACGCAGAAGATCTGGAGGCGCAGCACCGGGCGTGCCGTCTCAATCAGCCGCTTGGCGGGCTTTATCTGCATCACGCCGAAGAACATCGCGAGATCATCGAACGTTTCGGCCGCTTTCCGCATCGTAACAAGATATTGTTGCGGGAAACGACACCGGAGGAGCGGCGATATCTGGAAGAGGGCGGCTTTTCAGGCTGACCCCAAAAAGAAAACGCCGCCAGTCCAAGGGATGGCGGCGTTTCTGATGGTGAAGAACGGCGGCACTCAGCCGTCGAAGAATTCCTTCATCCGGGCGAAGAAGCCCGTCGATTCCGGATTATTCTCCTTGGAAGACAGCTGCTCGAATTCCTGCAGCAGCTCGCGCTGTCGCTTGCTGAGTTTCTGCGGCGTCTCGATCTGAATCTGGATATAGAGATCGCCCGTCTGCGCCGAACGCAGCACCGGCATGCCCTTGCCCTTCAGACGGAACTGCTTGCCCGGTTGGGTGCCTTCCGGAACCGTGACGCGCGACTTCGTGCCATCGAGCGTCGTGACATCGAAGGTGCCGCCGAGCGCTGCCGTCGTCATCGAGATCGGCACGGTGCAATAGAGATCGGCACCGTCGCGCTGGAAGAACTCATGCGGACGCACGGACAGGAAGATATAGAGATCGCCCGCCGGACCGCCACGCATGCCGGCTTCGCCTTCGCCCTGCAGGCGAATGCGTGTGCCATCCTCGATGCCCGAGGGAATGTTGACCGAGAGCGAGCGCTCTTCCGTTACGCGGCCCTGACCATGGCACTTGCTGCAGGGGTCGGAGATCGTCTGTCCACGGCCATGGCAGGTGGGGCAGGTGCGCTCCACCGAGAAGAAGCCCTGCGCGGCGCGCACGCGGCCTGAACCCTGGCAGGTGCCGCAGGTCTTCGGCTGCGTGCCGGGCTTGGCGCCCGAGCCGGAACAGACGTCGCAGGTGATCGAGGTCGGAACCCTGATCTGCGCCGTCTTGCCGGTGAAGGCTTCTTCCAGCGTGATTTCCATGTTGTAGCGAAGATCGGCACCGCGTTCGCGACCGCCGGAAGATCGGCGCGCGCGACCGCCGCCCATCATCTCGCCGAAGATGTCTTCGAAAATATCCGAGAAGCCGCCATTGGCGAAACCGCCGCCGCCAAAGCCGCCACCGCCGCCCATGCCGCCATTTTCAAAGGCCGCATGGCCGAAACGATCGTAGGCCGCGCGCTTCTGCGGATCCTTCAACGTTTCGTATGCTTCGTTGATTTCTTTGAATTTCCGTTCGGAATCGGCATCATCAGGGTTTTTGTCCGGATGGTACTTCATCGCGAGTTTGCGGAAGGCGCTTTTCAGCTCTTTTTCGTCCGCAGTCTTGCTGACGCCGAGTGTTTCGTAAAAGTCTGCTTTCGCCATTCAGTTAACAAGCCCCGCAAATGGATTTCCGGCTGCACGCGGCAGCCGGATGTCTTGCATAAATTGTCAGGAGACGGAAAGTCGCGCGATTATGCGGACTTCTTGTCGTCCTTGATTTCTTCGTAGTCAGCGTCGACGACGTCATCCTTGCCGCCTTCGGAAGCATCGCCAGCCTCGGCCTGCTGCGCTTCATAGATGGCCTGACCGAGCTTCATGGAGACTTCCATGAGGGTCTGGGTCTTCGCCTGGATGTCGTCGGCGTCAGGCTCGGAAGCCTCAACCGCGGTCTTCAGGGTGGCAATGGCGTCTTCGATCGCCTTGCGGTCGGTTTCGGAAACCTTGTCACCATATTCCTTCACCGACTTCTCGGTGGAATGGATGAGGCTTTCAGCCTGGTTCTTGGCTTCCACGCCCGCACGACGCTTCTTGTCGGCCTCAGCGTTGGCTTCGGCGTCCTTGACCATCTTTTCGATGTCGGCGTCAGAAAGGCCACCGGAGGCCTGGATGCGGATCTGCTGTTCCTTGCCGGTGCCCTTATCCTTGGCCGAAACCTGCACGATACCGTTGGCGTCGATATCGAAGGTAACTTCGATCTGCGGAACACCACGCGGTGCCGGCGGCAGGCCAACGAGGTCGAACTGACCAAGCAGCTTGTTGTCCTGCGCCATTTCGCGCTCACCCTGCGAGACGCGGATGGTCACGGCCGACTGGTTGTCTTCGGCGGTCGAGAAGGTCTGGCTCTTCTTCGTCGGGATCGTCGTGTTGCGATCGATCAGACGCGTGAAGACGCCACCCAGCGTTTCGATGCCGAGCGACAGCGGGGTCACGTCGAGCAGCAGAACGTCCTTGACGTCGCCCTGCAGAACGCCAGCCTGAATGGCCGCGCCCATGGCAACAACTTCATCAGGGTTCACGCCCTTATGCGGCTCCTTGCCGAACAGCTGCTTGACGACTTCCTGCACCTTCGGCATGCGGCTCATGCCACCGACGAGAACGACTTCATCGATCTCGGAAGCGGAGACGCCGGCGTCCTTGAGCGCTGCCTTGCAAGGTGCAACGGTGCGCTGCACGAGGTCGTCGACCAGGCTTTCGAACTTCGCACGGGTCAGCTTCAGCGTCAGGTGCTTCGGACCGGAAGCGTCAGCCGTGATGAACGGCAGGTTGATTTCGGTCTGCTGCGAGGACGACAGTTCGATCTTCGCCTTTTCGGCAGCTTCCTTGAGGCGCTGCAGAGCGAGCTTGTCGTTCTTCAGATCGATGCCCTGATCCTTTTTGAACTCGCCGGCCAGATACTCGACCAGACGCATGTCGAAGTCTTCACCGCCAAGGAAGGTATCGCCATTGGTGGACTTCACTTCGAAGACGCCGTCGCCGATTTCCAGAACGGAAATATCGAAGGTGCCGCCGCCAAGGTCATAAACGGCGATCGTCTTGCCGTCCTTCTTGTCGAGGCCGTAAGCGAGTGCTGCCGCGGTCGGCTCGTTGATGATGCGCAGAACATCAAGGCCGGCGATGCGGCCGGCATCCTTGGTTGCCTGGCGCTGCGCGTCGTTGAAGTACGCCGGAACGGTGATGACGGCCTTCTCGACCTTTTCACCGAGATAGGCTTCAGCGGTTTCCTTCATCTTCTGCAGGATCATCGCGGAAATCTGCGAAGGGGAATAATTCTTGTCCTGCGCCTTCACCCAGGCGTCGCCATTGTCACCCTTGACGATCTCGAAAGGAACAAGAGCCTTGTCCTTCTCGACGGTAGGGTCTTCATAACGGCGGCCGATCAGGCGCTTTACCGCAAACAGGGTGTTAGTCGGATTGGTGACCGCCTGGCGCTTGGCCGGCTGGCCGACAAGGCGTTCGCCATCATCGGAAAATGCCACCATGGACGGCGTGGTACGTGCGCCTTCCGCGTTTTCAATAACTTTCGTGTCCTTGCCATCCATCACTGCGACGCAGGAGTTGGTTGTGCCAAGGTCGATACCGATTACTTTTGCCATGCTCTTCTCTCCTTGAAGCGCGCTGTCTGAACCCCGTGAGGCATTCCTTTGACAGCACCTTGACTTGGATTTGCAGCCTTCGCTGCTGTTATGCGGCGTATATAAGGAGCGATTTTTGCGGCTGCAAGGCGCAAGAGCAGGGGAAAGGCAGCAAAAAAGCGCCGGAAACTCTTTCTTTGCAGATGCATAGCCATCAAGGCTTGCGTAAGCCGAAAAACGCGACTTTGACGCTATGCTGCGCAGTCGTCCGGCGCCGCAGGCACAAGGACTTCCGGGATGCCATTATAATGGTTTGAAGTGGGCGAAATGGCGGACAGGGTGGGATTCGAACCCACGGTACGCTTTCACGCACACACGCGTTCCAGGCGTGCGCCTTAAACCACTCGGCCACCTGTCCTTTTTCAAGTCTGCATGTCATGAAGAATGCAAATCACTGGAACGGCGCGATATATACCGATGAATTCGCAGGGATCAACACGAATCTGACAGTTTTTTGAATTGTCGGCAATTTCATGCCTTTCGATGCGATTGCAATCGCGTTTTCCGGCCTTTATCCATGCAGGAAATGTTTCAAAATGTGGCTGCCGTAAGCGGCAGACCGTGAGCGAGGTATCCCAATGAAAGCTTTTTTGCGGTTTTTGAGCTTTCTTTTCCTCGCCGCAGCGATTTTTCTGGGTGTGCTCGATTCGATCCGCTCTGTTTCCACGTCATCAGTCACCATCACCGGCATATTGTCAGTCTGGAACTATCTTCTTCCTGCTTCGCGAACCATGGTGGAAGCGTCTCTGGCTCACTATATTCACCCTGAAGCGTGGCGCTTCATAGAAAATGCCCTGTCGGCACTGCCTGCATTTGCCTTTTTCCTCGCTCTGTCCCTCCTCTGCTGGATGGCCGGTTACAGAAAATACAAGGCGACGAGACGTTTGTCGGTCTGACGGGGCTGGCGCCCGCGGATGTGAACCGTGAGAAGCGGCGGAACTGGCCGCATGGAGGACCGAATGTTCCTGTTCGATACGCTTTCTAAAAAAACGACGATGCCGACCGAAGAGACGGCGTTGCCTGGCCGTGAAGAGGCTCTCGTTGTGCCGGAACTTCACTTCGTCAACGGCAGACCTCTGAAGGGGCCTTATCCGGATGGCTTAGAGACCATCTATCTCGGCATGGGTTGCTTCTGGGGCGCGGAGCGGTTGTTCTGGAACACGCCCGGCGTTTGGGTGACGGCGGTCGGTTATGCCGGCGGCTTTACCCGCAATCCGACCTATCAGGAAACGACGACGGGTCAGACGGGCCATGCCGAGGTGGTCAAGGTTGTCTACGATCCGGCGGTGACCTCGCTCGGGGCGCTCTTGAAGATATTTTTCGAGGAGCATGATCCCACTCAAGGCATGCGGCAGGGCAACGACATCGGCACAACCTATCGTTCCGCCATTTATGCGACGACGGAAGGGCAGCTGCAGCAGGCGCAGAAAGCTCGAGACGCATTTCAGCAGGCTCTGGAAGAGGCTGGCCATGCCGGCGCCATCACCACCGAGATCGGCCCGCTTGAAACGTTTTATTACGCTGAGGACTATCACCAGCAATATCTTGCCAAGAACCCGGGTGGCTACTGCGGCCTCAGGGGAACCGGCGTAAGCTGCAATATCGACTAGTTTTTTTGCAGTTCTGCCCGGTGGAAAGACTAAAAAATCGCCAGATCAAAGTTTTTCCACCGGGTCAAAAAAACCGGATGAATTTTTCATTGAGCCATGCAAGGATATGAGGCAAGCACAGCCGGTATAACGGCTGGCGGTTCCGCAGACATTCCCGGGAAACGGGATTGCGGGAGGACCCTTAAAATATCAATTGCAACAACAGGGCTGCACAATGAAAAAATCCCTTCTGACGCTTTTTGCGCTTGCCGCAATGTCGGCTTCCGCGCTCGCCGCGGATATCAAGCCTGCGCTGGTCTATGGCACGGGCGGCAAGTTCGACAAGTCGTTCAACGAGGCCGCTGCGGCCGGCGCTGAAAAGTTCAAGGCGGAAACCGGCATCGAATTCCGCGACTTCGAACCGACCAGCGACACGCAGGGCGAACAGGCCATCCGCAACTTCGCCAGCAAGGGTTTCAACCCTGTCGTCGCCGTATCCTTCGCCTGGACCTCGGCCATGGAAAAGGTTGCCGCCGAATTCCCCGACACCAAGTTCGTGATCGTCGATTCCGTCGTTGAACTGCCGAACGTCCGCTCGGTCGTCTACAAGGAGCACGAAGGTTCTTACCTCGTCGGTCTGCTGGCCGGCATGGCTTCCAAGACCGGCAAGGTCGGGTTTATCGGCGGCATGGACATTCCGCTGATCCGCAAGTTCGCCTGTGGTTACGCTCAAGGCGCCAAGGCTGCCAACGACAAGATCGAAGTCTTCCAGAACATGACCGGCACCACCGGCGCTGCCTGGAACGACCCTGTGCGCGGCGGCGAGCTTACCAAAAACCAGATCGATCAGGGCGCGGACGTGATTTACGCGGCAGCCGGTGCGACCGGTATCGGCGTGCTCCAGACTGCCGCCGACAACAAGAAATTCTCGATCGGCGTCGATTCCAACCAGAACCACCTGCATCCCGGTTCAGTTCTGACCTCGATGGTCAAGCGCGTCGATCTGGCCGTTTACAACGCCTACAAGGACGCCAAGGATGACAAGTTCACGCCTGGCATCGTCGCTCTCGGCGTCAAGGAAGACGGCGTTGCCTACGCGCTCGACGATAACAACAAGGCGCTCATCACGCCTGAAATGACTGCCGCCGTGGACAAGGCCAAAGCCGACATCATCTCCGGCGCCGTCAAGGTCCATGATTACATGGCGGACAATTCCTGCCCGAAATGATATGATATGTGGCTGGGGCGCATGATGTTTTTCATCTTGCGCCCTTTTCATATCCAGCCTTCGGAGAGGTTTCGGTTTGAATATGGACCCTGCAATCGAGCTCGTGGGCATCGACAAGAAATTCGGTGCCGTACACGCCAACAAGAACATCAATCTGACAATTGCCAGGGGTACGATCCACGGCATCATCGGGGAAAACGGTGCCGGAAAGTCGACTTTGATGTCGATCCTCTACGGTTTTTACCAGGCGGATGCCGGTGAAATCCGGGTGAACGGCACGCCGGTTTCGATCCGCGACAGTCAGGCCGCCATCAATGCCGGTATCGGCATGGTGCATCAGCACTTCATGCTGGTCGAAAATTTTACCGTGCTGGAAAATGTCATGCTGGGCGCAGAAGGCGGTGCGCTGCTGGCCAATGGCCGGGCTGGTGCACGCAGGGAGCTGAAGCGCCTGGAAGACGATTATGGACTGGAAGTCGATCCCGATGCGGTGATCGAGGAATTGCCGGTCGGCCTCCAGCAGCGCGTCGAAATTCTGAAAGCCATGTATCGTGGCGCGGAAATCCTGATCCTTGACGAGCCGACCGGCGTTCTGACGCCGGCAGAGGCCGATCACCTGTTCAAGATCCTCGGCGTGTTGCGTGATCAGGGCAAGACGGTCATTCTCATCACCCATAAGCTGCGCGAGATCATGGCGATCACGGACTCCGTTTCAGTCATGCGTCGTGGCGAGATGGTGGCGACCCGGAAAACCTCCGAAACGAGCGTCGAGGAGCTGGCCGAACTCATGGTCGGCAGACGGGTGCTGCTGCGGGTGGAAAAGGGCGAAACGACGCCGGGCGACGTTCTTTTGTCGATCCGCAATCTCACCGTCAAGGATAGCCGCGGCGTCACCATGGTGGATGACGTTTCGCTGGATGTCCGCGCCGGTGAAATCGTCGGTATAGCCGGTGTCGCAGGCAACGGCCAGTCGGAGCTGCTGGAAGCCATCGCTGGCATCCGAAAGCCCTATTCCGGCGAAATCTGGGTGGACGGACAGAAGGTCGATCGCCCCGATCCCGCAATTTTACGCAGGCTTGGCCTCGCCCACATTCCGGAAGACCGCCACCATATGGGGCTGGTGCTTAAATTCGAGGAATATGAAAACTCCATCCTCGGTTATCATCACGACGAACGTTACGGCAAAGGGCCGTTCCTCAACCCCGAGGCCATTCGCAGGGATGCGGTCGAGAAGATCGAAAAATACGATATCCGCCCGCCAAACCCGCAGCTGAAGACCGCCAACTTTTCCGGCGGCAACCAGCAGAAGATCGTTGTCGCCCGTGAAATCGAGCGTGACCCCAAGATGCTGATCATCGGCCAGCCGACACGCGGCGTGGATATCGGCGCGATCGAATTCATTCATCGCCGCATCATCGAAATGCGCGATGCTGGCAAGGCGATTTTGCTGGTTTCCGTCGAACTCGATGAAATCCGGTCGCTGTCGGACAGGATCATGGTCATGTTCGCAGGCCGGGTCGTCGGAGAAAAAACGGCGGAAGCCGAAGAACAGACGCTGGGCCTGATGATGGCCGGCATCGCCGCATGAGGCATGAATGAGCACCGCTTCCGTACCGCTGCCAAACTGGATTACCTACGGCCTCCTGCCGTTTCTCAATGTCGTTACCGCCTTTCTGATTTCCGGCCTCGTTGTCTGGTCCATCGGTGAAAACCCGCTGGCGGCGCTGCGCCTGCTGATCGAAGGGGCGCTCGGCCGTGGTGATGCCATCGGCTTCACGCTGTTTTATACGACGAGTTTCATCTTCACCGGCCTCTCCGTCGCCGTCGCGTTCCATGCCGGGCTCTTCAACATCGGCTCCGAAGGTCAGGCCTATGTCGGTGGCCTTGGCGCGGCGCTGGTGGCGCTGGCGCTCGATCGTTATGTGCCGTGGTACGTGACGATGCCCTTCGCTGTCATCGGCGCTGCTGTTTTTGGCGCCGCCTGGGCCTTCATTCCGGCCTGGCTGCAGGCAAAACGCGGCAGTCACGTGGTCATCACCACCATCATGTTCAACTTCATTGCTGCGGCCTTGATGGTCTATCTGTTGGTGAACGTGCTGATCGTGCCCGGCAAGATGGCGCCGGAAACCCGCACTTTTCTGCCGGGCGGCCAATTGCCGAAACTCGACTGGCTGATGGCTCTCTTCGGCCTGAAGCTTGGTCCGGCGCCGTTTAACGTCTCCTTCCTGATAGCGTTGGTGATGTGTTTTCTGGTCTGGGTGCTCATCTGGCGCACCAAGCTCGGTTATGAAATGCGCACGCTCGGCATCAGCCCCTCCGCCGCCATTTATGCCGGTATTCCCTATGCACGCACCGTCATCATCGCCATGCTCATCTCAGGCGGTCTGGCGGGCATGATGGCGCTGAACCCGGTTATGGGCGCGTCGGCCCGTCTGCAGGTGGAATTCGTCGCCGGTGCGGGCTTCGTCGGTATCGCCGTGTCGCTGATGGGCCGAAGCCATCCGCTCGGCATCATCTTCGCGGCATTGCTGTTCGGCATTCTCTATCAGGGCGGCGCAGACCTTTCCTTCGAGATGCCCAACATTACCCGCGAGATGATCGTGGTCATTCAGGGTCTTGTGATCCTTTTCGCCGGCGCGCTGGAATATATGTACCGGCCTGCAATCGTCCGCATTTACCAGCGTCTGGCAAAGGGGTGAGCTGATATGGATTTCTTCGATATGCTGGTCAGCATTCTGGGCTCGACCGTTCGTCTCACCATTCCGCTTCTCTTTACCGCACTGGCCGGGCTCTTTTCCGAGCGGGCCGGCGTGTTCGATATCGGCCTTGAGGGCAAGATGCTGGCAGCGGCCTTCGCTTCCGCCTGCGTTGCCTATATCACGGCGAATCCCTGGGCCGGCCTCTTGGCCGGTATTGCCGTCTCGATCCTGTTCTCGCTGATCCACGGCTTTGCTGTCATCACCAATCGCGGCAACCAGATCGTGTCGGGCGTGGCGTTGAACTTCATTGCCGCCGGCCTGACCGTGGTGCTGGGACAGGCCTGGTTCGGCCAGGGCGGACGCACACCGCAGCTTCCGGGCGAGGGGCGTTTTGCCCCGATCATCCTGCCCGGTGCTGATGCCATGCGCGAGGTTCCCTTCATCGGCCCGCTCTATGCAAACGTCATTTCCGGCAACAACATCCTCACCTATCTTGCCTTCCTGGCGGTGCCGCTGTCCTGGTGGGTGCTTTACCGAACGCGTTTCGGCCTGCGCCTGCGCGCGGTCGGTGAAAATCCAGGCGCTGTCGATACGGCTGGTATCTCGGTGACATGGATGCGCTTCCGCGCTGTCATTGTCGCCGGTTTTCTCTGCGGTTTTTCGGGCGCCTATCTTGCTGTGGCTCAATCCGCTGCCTTCATCGCCAACATGTCGGCGGGCAAGGGCTACATCGCGCTAGCGGCGTTGATATTTGCGAAATGGAAGCCGGTGCCGGTCATGTTCGCCTGCCTTCTGTTCGGTTTTCTGGATGCTGTCGCGAACTTCATGCAGGGTAAATCCGTGCCTGGCATCGGCGAAGTGCCGGTGCAGATATTCCAGGCCATGCCCTATATTCTGACCTGCATCCTGCTTGCGGGTTTCATCGGCGTTGCCAAGCCCCCGAAGGCCGGTGGTGTTGCTTATGCGAAGGAGCGTTAACCCCATGTCCTCCGACCCGAAATACGATCCGCTGGCCCATTCCTTGTTTGAGGCGGCAGTAGAGGCCATGGCCTTCGCCTATGCCCCCTATTCAAAATTTCCGGTCGGTGCGGCAATCCGCGCCGAAGACGGCAAGATCTACAAGGGCGCCAATATCGAGAACATCTCCTTCCCGCAGGGCTGGTGCGCAGAACCATCAGCCATCAGCGCCATGATCATGGGCGGGGCGAAAAAGATCAATGAAGTCGCCGTTATCGCCGAGAAGCTGCCGCTCTGCTCTCCTTGTGGCGGCTGCCGCCAGAAGATCGCCGAGTTCGCCACGCCGGAGACAAAGATCTATCTTTGTGATGAAACCGGCGTCCAGAAGGTCATGACCATGGAAGAGCTGCTACCCTCCGTCTTCAAGACCGAGCTGCCCTGATGACCGACGGTTTGATCGACATTCTGGTGGACCGCCTGAACGGCCTCATGCCGCGCGTCGCCATCGTGCTTGGCTCCGGCCTGGGATCGCTGGTGGAAGAGGTGAGCGAGCCGATCCGTATTCCTTACGCCGAGCTGCCTGGCTTTCCCGCTGGCGGCGTTTCCGGCCATGCGGGCGAACTGGTGGCTGGTTATCTCGGCGGTGAGCCCGTCATGATGCTGTCGGGTCGGGTCCATTTCTACGAAAAGGGTGATCCCGCAGCGATGCGCCCGGTCATCGAAGCGCTCGCCGGCCTGGGGGTGCAGTCGCTCATCCTCACCAATTCGGCGGGCTCGGTCAGGCAGGATATGCCACCCGGCTCCGTCATGCAGATCACCGATCACATCAATTATTCCGGCATGAACCCGCTGATCGGCGAAGAAAGCGACCGCCGCTTCGTCGGCATGACGACGGCTTATGATCCTGATCTTATGCTTGCCATGCGCAATGCCGCCATCCGTGCGACGGTGCCATTGTTCGGCGGTGTCTATATGTGGTTCTCTGGCCCCAGCTTCGAGACACCGGCGGAAATCCGCATGGCGCGGCTGCTGGGGGCGGATGCCGTGGGCATGTCTACCGTGCCGGAAGTCATCCTTGCGCGCTTTTTCGGGATGCGCGTCGCTGCCGCATCGGTTATTACCAATTACGGTGCCGGCATGACCGGCGCGGAACTGAGCCATGAAGAAACCAAGGACATGGCTCCCGTGGGTGGCAAAAGGCTTGCCGCCATTCTGAAGGAAATGATCGCAGGAGGAGCGTGACCATGGAACTCCAGCGTCCGCGCGAAGCGGCTGCCCTCACTTTGTCCTTGCTGGACCTCACCAACCTCAAGGAAGACTGCACGCCACAGCAGATCGCCGCGCTCTGCCAGCGGGCGCATACGGAGTTTGGCAATACGGCCGCCATCTGCATCTGGCCGCGTTTCGTGGCGCAGGCGCGCGCCGCCTTCGGAAAGGACCACACGATCCGCATTGCAACGGTCGTCAATTTTCCGTCGGGTGATCTTGATGTCGCAACCGTGGTCGCGGAAACCGAGGTGGCGATCCGCGACGGTGCGGATGAAATCGATCTTGTCATTCCCTATCGCAAATTCATCGCGGGCGATGAAACCGCGGTTTCCGACATGGTGGCCGCCGTTCGCAAGGCCTGCGCTACACCCGTGCTGCTCAAGGTCATTCTCGAAACCGGCGAGCTGAAGGACAAGGCCCTGATCCGTCGGGCTTCCGAAATTGCCATTGCCGAAGGCGCCGATTTCATCAAGACCTCGACAGGCAAGGTTGCCGTCAACGCCACGCTGGAGGCGGCTGACATCATGTTGCAGGCGATCCGCGACAGCAAACAGAAGGTGGGCTTCAAGCCGGCCGGCGGGATCGGTACCGTGGAGGACGCGACACTTTACCTGCGGCTGGCGGAAACCATCATGGCGCCGAACTGGGCCATGCCTTCGACGTTCCGTTTCGGCGCTTCAGGTCTCCTTGACGACGTGCTGAACGTTCTGGCCGGCGGAGAGCCCGCCAGGACCGCCAGCGGGTATTGAGCTTGATCCCGCAGGAAACCATCCGCCGCAAACGCGATGGCCTGGCGCTCTCGCCGCAGGAGATCGCCGCATTCATCGAAGCGCTGTCGAAAGACGGCATCTCGGAAGGGCAGGCGGCGGCTTTTGCCATGGCGGTGTTTTTCCGTGGCATGAACCGGGATGAGATGGTGGCATTGACACTTGCCATGCGTGACAGCGGTGATGTCCTGTCCTGGAGTGATATCGGCAGGCCGGTTGCCGACAAGCACTCGACCGGTGGCGTTGGAGACAATGTCTCTCTGATGCTCGCCCCGATCGTAGCCGCCTGTGGTCTCGCTGTGCCGATGATTTCCGGCAGGGGCCTTGGGCATACCGGCGGCACGCTGGACAAGCTGGAAGCGATTCCCGGTTACAATGTCATGCCGGACGAGGTTCTGTTTCGCCGGGCGGTGAAGACGGTCGGCTGTGCCATCATCGGTCAGACGGGTGACCTCGCCCCCGCTGACAGACGCCTCTATGCCATTCGCGATGTGACCGCGACGGTCGATTCCATACCGCTAATTACGGCTTCCATCCTGTCGAAGAAGCTGGCGGCCGGGCTGCAGACGCTTGTGCTTGATGTCAAGGTCGGCAACGGCGCCTTCATGCAAAGCATTGACGATGCACGGACGCTCGCCCGCGCGCTGGTCGATGTGGCTGTTGGCGCAGGTTTGCCGACAACGGCGCTGATAACAGATATGAACCAGCCGCTTGGCGATGCTGCCGGCAATGCCGTTGAAATCGTCAATTGTCTCGATTTTCTGGCTGGTCGCAAGGCTGGCAGCCGTCTGGAAAACGTGGTTCTGTCTTTCGCGGCGGAAATGCTCGTGCAGGCTCAAAAAACGGCCACACTGGAAGAAGGCGCAGCACTGGCGTCGGCCGCCCTCTCCTCCGGCCGGGCAATGGAAATTTTCGCGCGAATGATTTCGGCATTGGGCGGGCCAACGGATTTCGTTGAAAATCCTTTCCTTTATCTGCCGTCCGCGCCAGTCACTCTTCCGGTCCAGGCCGTAAGCAGCGGCTGGCTGACATCCTGCGCAACGCGCGAACTCGGCATCGCCGTCGTCGGACTTGGCGGCGGCAGACGAAAACCCTCGGACAGGATCAATCCCGCCGTTGGTATTTCGAATATCCTGCCGCTTGGGATGAAGGTGGAAAAGGGAGAACCGATTGCCATTGTCCATGCAGCGTCCGGAGAAGACGCAGCCTACGCCATTAAAGCGATAACGGCCTGCTATGGAATCAGCGACGACGCGCCGGAAGTCGCTGCACCCGTTCTCGAGCGGATCACCTGACCAGCCGCATTTCGCCGCCAGAAACCTTGAACGACGATAATTGCTTCAGGAAGCTCATGCCGACCAGCATGTTGCTCAGTGCATTGTCCTTCAGCACCATGGCGTCGACATTCTGCACGCGGATCGTGCCTATCTCCACCCGGTCGAGCTTCACATAGGCGGCCATGGTCTGACCGTTGGCGGTTGAGATCGCGTATTTGAAATCCAGACTGTTGACGCCGTATCCGAGCCGACGTGCAATCGTCTCATTGATGGCAACCGTTGAAGCACCGGTGTCGATAAGTCCGTCGAATGATTTGCCGTTGATACGAAAGGTGGCGTTGAAGTGGCCGCGGGCGTCAGCTTTCAGATTGACTCCGCCCAACGAAACAGGCTGGGGTTTGGCTGCTTCGGCCACAATTTCGGTTTTTGCTACGCTGCTTTCCGGGCGCGGCTGAAATTTGTCCATCAGAACGGGTATTTGCGTGGCGCCGATGGAAAGGCCAACAAGCAGAAAAATCGCGCGCGCCAGCAAGTCTTCACTCCTCCGAGGGCCGGTTACCCCTGGCAAGAATAGACGCAAAACATGCCGAAATCTTAAAAGAAAAAGCCATCCGCCGCTGATCGGGCGGCGAATGGCGTAAAAGGTTAAGCGATGATGAATGGTTACTTGGTGCCGTACATGCGGTCGCCGGCATCACCGAGGCCGGGGACAATGTAACCCTTCTCGTTCAAATGCCTGTCGATCGCGGCGGTGTAGATCGGCACATCGGGATGTGCCTCACGGAAATTCTTGATGCCTTCGGGGGCTGCCAAAAGACACAGGAAGCGGATGTTCTTCGCACCACGCTCCTTCAGCTTTTCCACGGCGGCGATGGAGGAGTTGCCGGTCGCCAGCATGGGGTCGACAACGATGACCAGACGGGCATCGAGGCTTTCCGGAGCTTTGAAATAATATTCGACGGCCTCGAGCGTATCGTGGTCGCGATAGACGCCGACATGGGCAACGCGCGCCGAAGGCACCAGTTCGAGCATGCCTTCCAGAAGGCCGTTGCCTGCGCGCAGGATGGAGGCGAAAACCAGCTTCTTGCCTTCCAGCACCGGTGCCTGAATGGTCTCGAGCGGCGTATCGATGGTTTCCATCGTCATTTCAAGATCGCGCGTCACTTCATAGCAGAGCAGCGTCGAAATCTCCCTGAGCAGGCGGCGGAAGCCGGCTGTGGAGGTTTCCTTCTTGCGCATGATGGTGAGTTTGTGCCGCACCAGCGGATGTTCGATGACTGTGACGCCGTCCATGAAACTGGCCTTCCTTTTTTCTTGTGCCCCTGTAATTGACCGAAAGTCGGCTTTTCGCAAGCCTTCTTCGTGGTTTTACCCTGCCAACAGCTGCATCAGGCGCCGTCGAGTTTTTTAAGCAGCCTTCCGCGCGTTGCCTCGTCAACGAAGGCACATTCCAGTGCGGTGCGGGTCATGCTGTTTATCTCGCCATCGCTGAAGCCGAACTCGTCGGCGGCCAGCGCATATTCTCGTGCAAGTGATGTAAAGAAGAATGGCGGGTCGTCGGAGTTGATGCAGACCCGCACTCCCGCGTCGCTGAGGGCTCTCAGCGGATGGCTGGCGAAGTCGGGATAGACCTTGAGCGCAATATTGGAGCCGGGGCAGACTTCAAGGACTGTTCCGGTTTCGGCGAGCCGTGCAACGAGACCGGCATTCTCGATTGCCCGCACGCCATGCCCGATGCGGGATGGTTTGACGAGATCGAGTGCATCGGCCACGCTTTCCGGCCCGCAAACCTCGCCGGCATGAATGGTCAATCCGAGGCCGGCATCGCGTGCGATATCGAAGGCGCGCGCATAATCGGCGACGCGGCCCATACGCTCCTCGCCCGCCATGTTGAACCCCGTCACCAGCGGATGTTGGGTGCGCGCCGCATATTCGGCCGCGGCGATCACCCGCTCCGGACCGAAGTGCCGTTCGCCGGTGATGATGATGCGGGTTTCGATACCCGTCTTGTCCCTTGCAATCCGGATGCCTTCGGCAATGCCGGCCAGATAAGCGTCGGCGCCAAGCCCGATGCGGTCGCCATGGTCGGGCGAAATGATCAGTTCGCTATAGATCGTATTGGCTTCCGCGAGTTCGGTCAGATAGGCTTCGGTGAGAACGGCATAATCCTCATCCGTCTTGAACACTTGCGCCACCGCATCATAACAACGGATGAATTCGGCGAAATCCGACCATAAATATTGGCCGTTCCGCAGAAAGCTGCTGGTGTCGATTCCGTATTTTTCAGCCTGTTTCGCGACGAGGGCGGGCGGGGCCGCACCTTCGATGTGGCAGTGAATTTCCGCCTTCAGCAAATGCGATGTCAAATGAAGCTCCTGCCGTGAGAACCGGCCTCGATACCTAGATGGTGGGCGATGCTTTCGCCGATATCGGCGTAGCTTGAACGAATGCCGACATCGCGCGAGCGAATGCCCGGGCCGAATGCCATGATCGGCACCCTTTCCCGTGTGTGGTCCGTGCCCCGCCATGTGGGGTCGCAGCCGTGATCGGCGGTAAGAAGAGCGATATCGCCAGGCGCCATCTTGCGGTGGATTTCGGGGATTCGCGCATCGAAAGCCTCAAGGGCGGCGGCGTAACCGGCAACGTCGCGCCGATGGCCATAAAGCATGTCGAAATCGACGAAATTGGTAAAGACGAGATCGCCGTTTTCTGCCTCGTCGATAGCCTGCAGCGTCGCATCCATCAGGGCGGCGTTGCCGTTTGCCTTGATGACGCGTGAAACGCCTTGGTGGGCATAGATATCGCCGATCTTGCCGATGGCGTGCACTTTTCGGCCGGCCTCCACAAGCCGGTCGAGCAGAGTAGGCTCCGGTGGCAGCACGGAAAAATCACGGCGGTTGCCGGTGCGTTCGAAGGTCGCGACCGTTTCGCCGATGAAGGGACGCGCGATGACGCGGCCTATGTTCAGCGGATCGAGCAGCTTGCGTACCGTCTCGCAGAGCGCGATGAGCCGCCCCAGGCCAAAATGCGTTTCGTGCGCGGCAATCTGGAACACGGAATCCGAAGATGTGTAACAGATCGGCTTGCCGCTCCGGATATGTTCTTCGCCGAACCGCGCGATGATCTCGGTGCCGGAAGCATGGCAATTGCCGAGAATGCCCGGAAGATCCGCCTCCTCGCAGATCGCTTTCACCAGTTCCGGCGAAAACGCATCGCCCTCCGTCGGAAAATATCCCCAGTCGAACGTCACCGGCGTCCCCGCGATCTCCCAGTGACCGGACGGAGTGTCCTTGCCCTTCGAAACTTCGCTGGCGCAGCCATGCAGGCCAAAAATGCGTTCCGGCGCCTCCATGCCGGCGGGAATGTCACCACTTGCCTGCCTTGCGATCTCCAGCAGGCCGAGCGAACACATGTTAGGCAGCTTCAGCGGTCCGGACCGTAGTCCCGTTCTGTCAGCTGCACCGGCAGCGCAGAATTCCGCGATGTGACCGAGCGTATTCGCTCCAAGATCGCCATAGTGCTCCGCATCGGGCGCACCGCCGACGCCGAAGGAATCCAGAACGAGAAGAAATGCTCTTGCCATAACTCACCGAAACGAAGCTGCGCCGACGGGCATGTCAGGCCGAACTGTCGTTATAGATCAGCAAAACGTGAAGAAGGAAGGGGTTTTGTGAACCATTCGGTAAAACCGGCCGCTCAATCCTTGCCCTGCTTTGACCTCGGGGCGTTCAGATTGCGCAGCACATACCAGCCCGCCGCGACGACCATGGCCGCGAGAATGTACCAGGTAATGGCGTAGGAGAGATGGTTGTTGGGGAAGGTAAGCATGGTCTTGCCGCCGACCGGCAGACCGCCGGGATTGGGTGCCGCATCGGCATCGACATAAAACGGCGCGACGCCCGAAAGGCCGGAGGCCTGCGATATCTGCGGAATATTGCGGGAGTACCAGCGTCCATTTGCGGGGTCATTGGTGCGGAGGAAAAGCCCGCCTGTTTCGGGGGCACGCATCAGCCCGATGACCTCCGCGCGGCCTGTCGGCTGACCTTCCTGTCGCGATGACGGATCTCGCCTGTCGGACGGGACAAAGCCGCGATTGACGATGATGCTCGTGCCATCATCTCGTCTCAGCGGTGTCATGATCCAGTAACCCGGGCCGAGATCGGTAACGGTATAGACCTGGACCTCTTTCTCGTTGAGGAAAGTGCCCGAAAGTCTCACACGGCGATATTCGTACTCCGTTGGCTCGCCGAGCGCCGGCCACTCCCCGGCGGCGGGCGCATCGGTGGGCTCCGCGTGCACACGGGCCTCGACACGCTCAATCAGGTCGAGCTTCCAGGAAAGTCTTTTGACCTGCCAGGTTCCAAGAGCCAGCAGCAGCCCTGTCAGGGCGACGGTCAGAAACAGAACGACGATGGCTGCGGGGCGAATGCCGCGCTTGGGGGGCGTTGTTTTGGTCATGTCACGGTCCTTGAGAAGCGTGTATGGCGGAGGTGTCGTCCACCCGACCGGGCCTCATCGCCCCGAATGCGCTTCTTCCAGCAGATAACCCCATAAATCGCGCCACGATTCATGGGGTTATGTGTTGGCGCGGAAGGCGGCCTGCCGGGCTTCCGGCAGGCCGCAATTTCTGATCAAGGCAGGTTTTTCACATCTTCGATGTGCAGCGGCATCATGTTCTTGTTCATGTTGTACATGACCCACAGCGAACCGGAGAGCGTGATCAGCAGCACCACGACGGTGAAGATCAGCGCCATGAAGGTCCAGCCGCCTTCCGACTTGGTGTCCATGTGCAGGAAATAAATCATGTGCACGAAGATCTGGATGACGCCGAGGCCCATGATGGCGATGACGAGCAGCGTCTTGTTTTCAAGGACGTCGCCCATGACCAGCCAGAAGGGGATCGCCGTCAGAATGACCGAAAGGATGAAGCCGATCATGTAGCTTTTGAACGTGCCGTGGCTCGCGCCATCATGGTGATGATGGTCGTCGCCATGCGCGTCGTGATGTGCGTGTGCTTCGGAACTCATCAAAGAACTCCCATGAGGTAAACGAAGGAGAAGACGCCGATCCAGATGACGTCGAGGAAGTGCCAGAACATCGACAGGCACATCAGGCGACGCTTGTTCGCCGCGATCAGGCCATGCTTGGCGACCTGCACCATCAGCGTGACGAGCCAGATGATGCCGAAGGTGACGTGCAAACCGTGGGTGCCGACCAGCGCGAAGAACGACGACAGGAAAGCCGAACGGTGCGGACCGGCTCCTTCTTCGATCAGGTGATGGAACTCGTAAAGTTCGACGGCAAGGAAGGCGAGGCCGAAGAGACCGGTGATTCCGAGCCAGACCAGGGTCGTCTTTACCTTCTGCTTTTCCATTTCCAGCATGGCGAAGCCATAGGTGATGGAGGAGAAAAGCAGGAAGCCGGTGTTGATGGCGACGAGCTTGAGATCGAACAGATCCGCGCCCGAAGGTCCGGCCGCATAGCTGCGGCCGAGGACGGCGTAGGTGGCGAAGAGCACGGCGAAAATCAGGCAGTCGCTCATCAGGTAGAGCCAGAAGCCGATCGAAGTGCCGTTCTCCGGATGATGGTCTTCCTTCAGGTAAAAGACCGGTGGTTCAGCGCCGTCGACGCTTTGTGCAGGTGTATGAGCCATGTTTCGTTACGCCTGTTTCGCGAGCAGCTTGGTACGCTCCGCCTCAACCGTGGAGACGTCGGAGGCTGGAATGTAGTATTCGCGATTGTAGTTGAAGGTATGGGCGATCGAGACCGCGACGATGCCGATGAACGACAGAACTGCCAGCCACCAGATGTGCCACACCAGGGCAAAGCCCAGCACCACGCTGATGGCGCTGATGATGACGCCCGAGCCGGTATTCTTCGGCATGTGGATTGGGATGAAGCCTTCCAGCGGGCGGCTGTAACCGCGCTTCTTCATGTCCGTCCAGGCGTCAACATCGTGAATGACGGGCGTGAAGGCGAAATTATACTGCGGCGGCGGCGAAGACGTCGACCATTCCAGCGTGCGGCCATTATAGGGGTCGCCGGTGACGTCACGCAGCTTGTCGCGCTTCAGGAAGCTGACGATGAGCTGGATGACGAAGGAGGCGATGCCGAGCGCGATCAGGAAGGCGCCGAAGGCGGCAATCAGGAACCAGATCTGAAGAGAGTTGTCTTCGAACTGGCTGAGGCGGCGGGTAATGCCCATCAGGCCGAGAATATAGAGCGGCATGAAGGCAAAATAGAAGCCGGTGAACCAGAACCAGAAGGACAGCTTGCCCCAGAACGGATCGAGACGATAGCCGAAGGCCTTCGGGAACCAGTAGACGATGCCGGCGAGAACGCCGAACACCACGCCGCCGATGATCGTGTTGTGGAAGTGGGCGATCAGGAACAGCGAGTTATGCAGCACGAAGTCCGCTGGCGGTACGGCGAGAAGGACGCCGGTCATGCCGCCGATGACGAAGGTGATCATGAAGCCGATCGTCCACAGCATCGGCACGTCGAACTTGATGCGGCCCTTATACATGGTGAAGAGCCAGTTGAAGATCTTCGCACCCGTCGGAATCGAGATGATCATCGTCGTGATGCCGAAGAAGGCATTGACGTTTGCGCCCGAACCCATGGTGAAGAAGTGGTGCAGCCAGACGATATAGGACAGGATGGTGATGACGGCAGTGGCGTAGACCATCGACGCGTAACCGAAGAGGCGCTTGCCCGAGAAGGTGGCGACGATTTCGGAGAAGATACCGAAAGCCGGCAGTACCAGAATATAAACTTCCGGATGGCCCCAGATCCAGATGAGGTTGACATACATCATCGGATTGCCGCCGAGGTCGTTGGTGAAGAAATTCGTACCAGCGTAGCGGTCAAGGGTCAGAAGCGCGAGCGTTGCGGTCAGGATCGGGAAGGATGCCACGATCAGGATGTTCGAACACAGCGACGTCCAGACGAAGATCGGCATACGCATCATGGTCATGCCCGGCGCGCGCATCTTGATGATGGTCACGATCAGGTTGATGCCTGACAGCGTCGTTCCGACACCCGCGATCTGCAAACCCCATATATAATAGTCGACCCCCACTCCCGGGCTTCCGTCGATGCCGGAAAGCGGCGGATAGGCAAGCCAGCCCGTCTGCGCATATTCACCGATGAACAGCGAGATCATGGTGATGACGGCGCCAGCCGTGGTCATCCAGAAGGAGAAATTGTTGAGGAACGGGAATGAAACGTCGCGGGCGCCGATCTGCAGCGGCACGACGAAGTTCATGAGACCGGTGATCATCGGCATGGCCATGAAGAAGATCATGATGACGCCGTGGGCGGTGAATATCTGGTCGTAGTGATGCGGCGGAAGATATCCCTCCGATCCGCCGGAGGCGATGGCCTGCTGCACGCGCATCATGATGGCGTCGGCAAAACCGCGCAGAAGCATGATAAGCGCCAGAATGATGTACATGATACCGATCTTCTTGTGATCGATGCTCGTGAACCATTCATTCCAGAGGTAGCCCCACAGCCTGAAATAGGTGATGGCGCCGACGACGGCGATGCCGCCCAGAGCCACGGCCGCGAAGGTGGCGACAAGAATGGGCTCGTGAAGCGGGATTGACTCCCAGGTTAGCCGTCCGAACAGGAACGACGTTTGATCGGAGTTGACGACCATTTTAGCCTCTTGCGATTCAAAGACGTAAATTCGGCGCGGACAGGCCGCGCCGCAGAATGCCGGGACGTATCGTCAGCCAGCGACTTGTTTGGTTTCCGGCAGCGCCGCAGGTTCGAAAGTCTGGCCTTCGATAGCAGCCGGAGTGGATTGTGGACCGCTGGCGACGCCATAAGGCGCAAGCGGGGTGCAGACGACGGAGTTAAGCGCCTTGGCGATGTCGATGCCTTCCTTGCCGCCGCCGCCATTGGCGTCGATATGCATCATGTCACGCATGCAGAGCTTGTTGGGCTCCACACAACGGTTGAGGATGGCGCTGTAGAGTTCCGGATCGACCGAAGCGAAATATTGCACCGGCTCGCGCTCCGAAGGCTTGGCGAATTCGAGATATTCCTGGCGCCCGAAGCCCTTGCCGCCTTCCTTTGCCTTGGCCACCCACTGGTCGAAGCCCTGCTGGCTGAGGCCGTGGAATTTGAAGCGCATATGCGAGAAGCCGGGGCCGGAGAAGTTGGCCGAGAAGCCGTCATAGACGCCTTCCTTGTTGATCACGGCATGCAGCTTGGTCTGCATGCCGCCCATGGCATAAATCTGGCCGGCCAGTGCTGGAACGAAGAAGGAGTTCATCGCCGTCGTGCCGGTGATCTTGAAATTGATCGGAACATCGACCGGAGCGGCGAATTCATTGACGCTGCCAATGCCGAGTTCAGGGTAGAAGAACAGCCACTTCCAGTCCATGGCCACAACTTCGACGGTGATCGGCTTGATATCGGCGGTGACCTGACGGTTCTCGTCGATGCGCTCCAGCGGCCGATAAGGGTCGAGTCGGTGGGTGGAAATCCAAGTCACGGTACCGAGCATCAGAATGATCGCGACGGGTGCCGACCAGATCACCATCTCAAGGCGCGTGGAATGGTGCCACTCGGGATCGTAATCCTCGGCCTTGGCCGACTCGCGGTACTTCCATGCGAAGAACAGCGTCAGGGCAATGACGGGAACGATGATCAGCAGCATCAAGACCGTGGACGTGATGATAAGATCGCGCTGCTGGATGGCGACGTCGCCCGAGGGATTCATGACAACAAGGTTACAGCCGCTAAGCAGCAGCATTGCCGGAATTGCCAGAAGGGCGGATGGGAGTTTTTTGATCATGCGCACGTTCTTTGAACTCGTACAGTTTGGATTATGCCGCGAATAATTGCCGAACATCATTTTTCAAATGAGGTATATTGTCGCGGTGCAGCGAAATCTTTGCGATGCACCATGTGGCGGTCAAAGCTGCGTTTACAGGCGGAGCGCGTGCATTATCGCATAGGAAGCCCGTGGGGCAAGCCTTTCTTCTCAAACTTCAATTGACGTTACGTAGGGTGCGTGTGACAATCCGTCGCATCGTAACGCAACGGAAGAGGAGCCTGCGCGTTACATGAAATGGTTCGTCCATGACGCAGGAGGAATATTATGAGTTATACGAATGCTGCTTCATCTTTTGGGCAGGCGCCAGAGGCGAACGGACACGGTGCCGGCCCCGTAAAGGTCGATCCGGATCGCATTACGATTGCAGTCATTCTTGCGAGAATGACGGAGTTTTTTGATTTTTTCATTTACGCCATCGCCTCCGCGCTCGTTTTTCCGCATGTCTTCTTCTCTTACGTGGATCCGCTGACGGCCACGCTTTATTCCTTCGCTGTCTTCTCTCTCGCTTTTATCGCAAGGCCGATCGGTTCTCTGATCTTCCTCCAGATCGACCGCAGGTTTGGCCGCGCCGTCAAGCTGATGGCCGCGCTCTTCACGCTCTGCGGTTCCACCATGGCGATCAGCTTCCTTCCATCCTATGCCGAGGCTGGCATGCTGGCCCCCTGCCTGCTGGCGGTTTTTCGTATCGGCCAGGGCCTTGGCCTCGGCGGCGCCTGGGATGGCCTTGTCTCGCTGCTCGCCATGAACGCTCCGCCGAGGCAGCGCGGCTGGTACGCCATGATGCCGCAAATCGGGGCGGCCATGGGTTTTGGCCTCGCCAGCGCCTTCTTCATCGTTTTCGTCACGCAGCTTTCCAGTGCAGAGTTTTTGGCCTGGGGTTGGCGTTTCCCCTTCTTCGTGGCGCTGGCGCTGAACGTGCTTGCGCTCTTTGCCCGCCTTCGCATGATCGTGACGCCGGAATTCCAGGCCATGCTGGAACAGCATGAACTGGAGCCGCGTCCCATGTTCAGAATGCTGCGGTCGCAGTTCCCGGTGGTTGTCACCGGCGCATTCGTGCCGCTGGCGAGCTTTGCGCTCTTCCATCTCGTCACCGTCTTCCCGCTGAGCTGGGTTTCTCTCAACACCAGCCAGCGCGTGTCGGACTTCCTCTTCGTGCAGTTCGTCAGCGCCATCATTGCCGGCGGCATGATTGTCGTTTCTGGTATTCTGGCGGATCGCATAGGGCGGCGGAAACTTCTCGCCATCGCGGCGGTCCTGATTGGTCTCTTCAGCCTTGTGGCCCCCGTTCTCCTCAGTTCCGGTGATATCGGCCGTTATCTTTTTGTGCTGATCGGCTTCTCGCTGCTAGGCCTGTCCTTCGGTCAGGCGGGTGGCGCTCTCGCCTCCCGCTTCAGCCGCGAGTACCGCTACACCGGCGCATCTTTGACCTCGGACATTTCCTGGCTGATCGGTGCCGGCTTCGCGCCGCTCGTGGCGCTCGGGTTTTCGTCCAAATTCGGTCTTTTCGCGGTCGGCATCTACCTCATGTCGGGCGCCCTGTGTACGCTTATTGCCCTCTGGTTTAGCCGCACGCTCGAAATGCCGTCTGAGTGATCTCGGCAATTTAAAAAACTCCTGAAGCAGTCACGCCGCGGAATCCTTTCGGATTTCGCGGCGTTTTTGTTTTTTTATTGCGCCGGATCGATTTTAATCTTGACTTTCCTAATCATGAAATATTACGTAAGCAATACTGACGTAATTCGGCGTATTTTTGCGCTTGAAAATCGACCATCAGGGAACGCGATGCGAACGAACACGATCATTATTTGCGAAAATGCGGCGATTGCCGCCCAGCCGTTTGACGGCCGCAAAACGACCGTTCTCGCCATCAAACGCCGATAGCAGAAGAAGAGGAGCAGCCAGGTCGCCTGCGGCTCCGCCCGCAGAGCGCCGGCTGACGCGCCGGATTCGGGAAAAAGGCGATGCCGCGCGAATTGCGCAATGAGAGGAGAGAGCCTTGAGCGTGACGGAGCAAAAATTCGGCCTTTACGATGCCGCTTTTGAAAAAAGCAGCTGTGGCGTTGGTTTCATCACCCGCAAGGACGGCGTGCAGACTCACGATGTGTTGAAGCGCGGCCACGAGGCGCTCTGCGCGGTCCCGCATCGCGGTGGCATGTCGGCAGAAGGTGTCGGCGATGGTGCCGGGGTGTCGCTGGATTTGTCGCTCTCCTTCTTTCGGAAACTGACTGGCGAACACGGTTTGCAGACCGGCCAGTTCGGCGTCGGCAATTTTTTCCTGCCGCAGAACTCCGCGTTCCATGATGAGGCGGTTGGCATTATCGGCAGCGCGCTGCAGGAGCAGGGATTTTCGGTCCTCACCGTCCGTGATGTACCGGTAAATGACGCGGCCATCCGTGCTGCCGCCATCCCTTACCAGTTGCCGATCCGCCAATGGGTTTTCTCTGCTCCGGCCGAATGCGCAACTCCGGCCGAATTCGACTGGCGTATCCACAAGGCACTGATTGCCATTGAGGCGCTTGCTTATACCGTGCCTGATCTCGCCGGCTTTTATCCGCTCTCGCTCAGCGCCCGCACGCAGGTCCTGAAGGGCCGCCTGAACTCCCATGAGGTGATGCCCTATTTCTGCGACCTGACGGATCCGCGCCATGAAGTGCATACGATGTATTTCCACACGCGGTTCTCCACCAATACCGATCCGCACCCATCCATGGCGCAGCCTTTCCGCCTGATGGCGCATAATGGCGAACTCAACACCGACAAGAAGAACCGCCTGTCGGAAGCGGCAGTCGCCCTGGCGAAGAATGCCAGCATCGTCAGGCCGAAAGGCCAGTCCGATAGCTGCCGTCTGGACCAGACCTTGCAGGCGCGGGTTATGGAGGACGGTCTTGACCTCGTTACCGCTGTGGTCTCGATGATGCCGCCAGCCTGGGAAAACGACGACACCCTGTCGCCGGACGTGAGGGCGATGCTGGAATATTTCTCTCTCTATGAGGAGAAAAATGACGGTCCGGCCGCGCTGATCTTCGGCGACGGCACTATCGTTGGCGCGCGCCTCGATCGGCTTGGCCTGCGCCCGCTACGCACCGTCGAGACGGACGAATATCTCTGCGTCATGTCGGAGGCCGGGCAGATCGCCTTTCCGGCGGAGAGCGTTATCCGGCGCGGCCGCATCGAGGCGGGCGGCATGCTTTATTACGACCACGCCGCGCGCCGCGCCTTTTCCACCGTCGAGGCGCTGGAGCTTCTCGCCGCGCGCCGCGACTATTCATCCCTGCTGCGCGAAGCCCGTGTCATGTTGGAGGATCTGCCGGAAGTGCCAGCGGAAAAGCAGGGCTCACCGCTGCGTTATAATGGTGATCTCAAACGTCACCAGCGTTACGTCGCCTATTCGCACAATCAGGAAAGTTTCAAATTCCTGATGGACCCGATGCTGGCTTCCGGTTCCGAAAAAATTTCGGCGATGGGATACGGCAATGCCATCAACGCGCTTTCCGATCAGGAAGGTGGGGTCGCCAAGTATTTTTCGCAGCGTTTCGCGCAGGTCACCAATCCGCCGCTAGACAGTATTCGCGAAGCTGATGGCATGACGCTACGGGTGGCCCTGGGTGCCAAGCCGAACAGCGGCGCTAAGAAGGCCCGCCAGATCGTCGTGCGCTCGCCAATCCTTAGCCACCTGGACATGCTGCGCATCCGCGAGCAGACCGAGACGCCGATGCGCCGTTTCGAAATGCTCTATGCGCCCGTCTTCGATACAGGGGAGGCCAATGAAGCGGCATTGAGAGAGGCGATAGACGGACTGTGCGCCGAGGTCGCCGCTTTTGCCGCTGGCGAAGGTGGCATTGCCGTGATCACTGACCGGCATGTTTCCGCACGTCGTGCCGCTTTGCCGATGATCATGGTCGTTTCCGCCATCAATCAGCGGCTGATCGAGGAAGGCCTCAGGCTGCGTGTGTCGCTGATCGTCGAAAGTGGACAATTCTCCTCCTCCCATCACATTGCAGCCGGTCTCGGCTTTGGCGCTTCGGCGGTCTATCCGCTCGCCGTGCAGTTCCGCGCCGAGGAGAAATTCGGCAGCGAAGCCGACAAGGCCTTCAAGCGCTTCGCCAAGGCGGCGGAAAAGTCGCTGATGAAGACCATGGGCAAGGTGGGCCTGTGTACGGCGGAAAGCTATATCGGGGGCGAGTTCTTCGAGCCGAACTTCCTCGATACGGAAGATGACGTGCTGAAGCGTTATTTCCCGAATGTGAAAACGCCGGTCGGCGGCGTGAGCTTCGCCGTCATCGCCCAGGCCGTGGCGGACTGGCACCGCAAGGCGCTGTCTGTAAAGGGAGAAAGCGACATTCCGCTGCTCGGTCTTTTCAAGGAGCGTGCCGAAGGGGCCGGCCATTCCTATGGCACGACGGCCGTCCGCGGTTTCGTGGATATGACGGAGGAAAAGATCGGCTTCGACAAGGGAACCGAAAACGAAGAGGCGTTACGTCTCCTGCCGCTCAACCGCTTGGAAGATGCCTTCGGTCTCGACGACGCGGCCTATTATCACACCAGTTTTGACCGGTTGACCCCGGAGGCGATCGATGCCTTCGAGGTGACGACCGGCTACCGCGCATTTGCCCGTATGATGGCGGAAGAAAGAGCACGTCGCCCCGCCGCCCTGCGCGATGTCCTGGAATTGCCGGCGGATGTGACGTTCGCCGGTTCGGCGGAAGAGTTTCGCCGTGAAATGGGTCGGTTTTCCCGCAAGGGCAATAACAGCTTCATGGTACGGGGCTTGCTCTGCGAAGGCGCAGAGGAAGGCGCCTTCCGGCTGCAATTGACCGGCCCGCACGGCCATGAGCTTGCCAGGCTCGCAGCACTTGGCCAATCGCTGATCGATCGCTTCGGCGAGGACATAGTTGGACATTGGCTTGAAGGGGGCGCTCTTCTGGTTCAAGCGAGGGGCGAGGCTTCCGATTACCTCTCGCTTGTTCGCACCGCGCCGGCGAACATTTCGCTCAATGCCGTGCAAAAAGCCAGCGAGATCACCATGACCCTCGCCTCTGGTGCAATGAGCCATGGCGCGCTTGTCGCGGCCGCTCATGAGGCTGTGGCGCATGGCACCAACATGGTTGGCGGCATGTCAAATTCCGGTGAGGGCGGCGAGCATATATCGCGATACGGCACCATTCGCGCCTCGCGCATCAAGCAGTTCGCATCGGGCCGCTTCGGTGTCTGGGCCGGTTATCTTGCCGATCCGATGCTGGAAGAGATCGAGATCAAGATCGGCCAGGGCGCAAAGCCTGGCGAAGGCGGACAATTGCCGTCTCCAAAGGTCACGGTGGAAATCGCCGCCGCGCGTGGCGGTACGCCGGGCGTCGAGCTTGTCTCGCCGCCGCCGCATCATGATACCTATTCCATCGAGGATCTGGCCCAACTCATCCACGATGCCAAGGCAGCCCGCGTGCGGGTCATTGTCAAGCTGGTCTCGTCAGAAGGCATCGGCACGATCGCGGTCGGTGTCGCCAAGGCGGGAGCGGATGTCATCAACGTCGCCGGCAATACCGGCGGCACGGGGGCGGCGGCCGTCACCAGCCTCAAATATACTGGTCGCGCCGCAGAAATCGGCGTTGCCGAGGTGCATCAGGCGCTTTGCGCCACCGGCTTGCGCGCCAAGGTGCTGTTGCGCTGCTCCGGCGCGCACCAGACGGCGAGCGATGTCGTAAAATCGGCTCTTCTCGGCGGGGATAGTTTCGAATTCGGCACCACGGCGCTGATGATGCTGAAATGCGTCATGGCGAAGAACTGCAACATCAAATGCCCGGCCGGTCTCACCACCAATCAGGAGGCGTTTAACGGCGACCCGCGGGCGCTGGCGCAATATCTCATGAACATCGCCCATGAAACGCGCGAGATCCTGGCCGCACTTGGGCTGCGTTCGCTGCGGGAAGCGCGGGGCCGCTCAGATCTTCTTCACCTACTCGATCATCCCGCAAGCGTTGGCCAGCTTGACCTCCGGGAAATGCTAACCGTGGTCGAGGAAGTGAAGATCGACAGCCCGGTCTATATGGAAAAGGACTTCGCGCTGGACGATGCTTTCATCGAACTCGTGCGCTCGGCACTGGTCGACGGCGGGCGCGAGAGCATCGAGCTTGGCGGCAACCGTTTCCTTAACAATTGCAACAAGAGCGTCGGCGGCCAGCTCGCCGTCGATATCGAACGTATGCTGAACCATGAGCTTTCCGACGAAGAGGCGGATGCCCTGCCGGCCGTCAGGCGGGACAGCCGTGGCCGTCGATTTCTGGAAGCGGGTTCCGTGCGCATCGATACATCGGGTTCGGCTGGACAATCCTTTGGCGCTTTCTGCAACGACGGCATGATCATGGTCCATACCGGTACCTGCAATGACGGCGTCGGCAAAAGCGCCTGCGGTGGCACCATCGTCGTGCGTTCTCCCGGCGGCGGTTCGCAGGAGGCGGGCGGGAATGTGCTGGTCGGTAATTTCGCACTGTTCGGCGCAACCGGCGGCCGCACCTTTGTGGAAGGGCAGGCAGGCGACCGTTTTGCGGTGCGCAACTCCGGCGCGACCGCCGTTGTGGAGGGCGTGGGGGATTTTGCCTGCGAATACATGACCAACGGTGCGGTGCTTAACCTCGGCAGTTTTGGCAAGGGCTTCGGCAACGGCATGAGTGGCGGTTTCGTCTATCAATACGACCCCTATGGCGACCTGCCGAAGAAAGTCAGCCACGATTCGATCCTGCTTGGCTCCATCATCGGCGAGGACGAGCAGGCGGCGATCCATCGTCACGCCGTTCACCAGCTTCTGAACTGGCACGCGGTGGAGACTGGCTCAGCGAAGGCCGCATGGCTGCTGGAAAACTGGGAGAGCGAACAGCACAATTTCGTTTACGGCATGCCACGCGCGCTGCTGCTTTATCAGGACAGTGACGAAATTCTCAAGGCCAAGCCGCGCAAGGAATTGCTGGAGGAACTGGCTTCCGCACTTGCTGCCCATCAGCTGCGGAAGTTCAAGCTGGCCTATCGAGATCGCAAGTCCGTATTGAACGGCACCGTGCCGGCCTATGGCCAAACGGATACGGAAGACATGTACGCACTGATCAACAATTACACTGTGTTGAGCATGGCGCAGGCCATCGCCTTGCAGCGATTGCCGATGGCATCGGGTCCTTCCGACGCCGCCATCGAAAAAGCGGTGCGCAATCTCATTCTTACGGAAGATTATGCCCTGATGCAGCGTCTGCTGAAATATGCGCGCGAGGCTCTTTCCGACCATAGCGACGGACAGCTTGCGGTGATGATCGCCGCCAAGCGACTTGATGACTACAAGCAGGCACTGGCGCGCCGCAACATCTGGTCGGTGGACAGTCCAGGCACCTATGGCTGGATCATTCAGCAGAGCCGCAAAAACATCGAGAAGATCGGTCGTCTGCCGGGCTTCGAAGAGCTTTTCGCGGCCCGCGCCATTCCTGACCTAACCGCCGCATCCAGCCAGAACAGGGCAGCATGATGAAGATACCCTACATTCCCGAAGACGCGCCCTTTAACGGCGACCAGCGCGCCTGGCTTGCAGGTTTTTTAGCCGGGCTCCACTCCCGCGCGGCCATTGGCCTGGAGGCATCTGTCGCCGCTGCCGCTCCCGAGACGGCGGCGAGCGTGCTGAACATCCTCTTCGGCACACAGACCGGCAATGCCGAGGCGCTGGCGATGGATATCGCCGCCGCCGCCCGCACGCAGGGTATGCAGCCGGCGGTGATGGCGCTTGACGACGTGTCCATGGAACGCCTCGGTTCGATGAAACGGGTCATTGTCGTGACCTCGACCTATGGCGAGGGTGAAATGCCCGATAATGCGCAGCTATTCTGGGAAGCGCTTGCCGCTGATGGTGCGCCACGACTGGAGGCGATGAATTTCGCCGTGCTGGCGCTGGGTGATACGGGGTATGACGGATTTTGCCAGGCCGGCAAACTCATCGATACGCGCTTTGAGCAGCTCGGCGGCAAACGTATGAAAACGCGGATTGATTGCGATATCGACTTCGAGGACGCTGCCGCCGCCTGGATCGATGAGACCCTGCCCATTGCACTTGCGCTCGATGGCGACCAGGCGGCGACTGTCGTGATGCCTCGTCCGGCCCAACTCCCCAGGCGGGTGACACAGGAATGGAACCGGAAGAATCCCTATCTGGCGCGGCTAAGCGTCAATCACCGTCTTTCCGGTCCGGCTTCATCGAAGGAAATCAGGCATTACGAATTCGATCTCGGGGAAAGCGGCCTCAGCTATGAGGCGGGTGATGCCCTTGGTGTCGTTCCCGTCAACTGCCCGAAACTGGCTGGTGCGTTGCTCGACCATTTCGAGGCGGAAGCCGATAGCGAAGTGGCCGGGCTGGATCGTTCGGTGGGAGACGCATTTCTCCGCATGTTCGAAATCTCGACGCCCTCGCGTGAACTGGTCGCCGAAATCGGCAAGCGCGCGGGTCATGACGAACTGGCGCATGTTCTTGCGAACGGCGACAGGGAGCAGCTGGCCGCCTTTCTCTGGAGCAAGGATATTCTCGACCTGCTCAATCTTGGCGGCAGGCGTCTTTTCGATCTTGCTGAATTCGTGACTTTCCTGAAACCGCTGCAGCATCGGGCTTACTCCATCTCCTCCAGCCCCCTTGCCGCGGGAAACAGCGTGCATCTGACGATCGCCAGCGTGCGTTATCGCGCTCACGACCGCGAGCGCGGCGGCGTGTGCTCCACCTATCTGGCAGATCGGGTGGAGGCAGGGGCGACTGCCGGGGTTTTCGTTTCGCCCAACAAGGCGTTCCGTGTGCCGCAGAACGACGATGCGCCGGTTATCATGGTGGGTCCGGGCACGGGAATAGCGCCGTTCCGGGCCTTCCTGCAGGAACGGCTGGCGCGGGGCGCCACCGGCCGGAACTGGCTGTTTTTTGGTGACCAGCACCGGCAGTCGGACTTCATTTACGAGAGTGAGCTGGGTGAAATGAGCCGTGCGGGCGTGCTGACGCGTCTCGATCTCGCCTTTTCGCGCGATCAGGCGGAAAAGATCTACGTGCAGACGCGCATGCGGCAGAATGGCAAGGCGCTTCATCAGTGGCTCGAAGAGGGGGGCTATTTTTACGTCTGCGGTGACGCGACCCGCATGGCGAAGGACGTAGACGATGCCCTGCACCGGATCATCATTGACGAGGCCGGCCTCTCTGCGGAAGCAGCAAGCGAATATGTCAGCCAGCTGAAGCGCGAAAAGCGCTATCTTCGCGATGTCTACTAGTCGTCAGCGCGAGGGGATCCGGATGCAACGGTGCATTCAGCAATTGCTGCAGACTGTCTCCGCATCGCGCTGCTTGAAGAAATAATCGCGGCCGATGGTGATCGACTTGACGCCCGAGGAGGAGATGTCGGTCATGAACATCAACAGTTCATGCGGGACAGAAAGTTCGACATGGATGAGGAAGCTGTCAGCAATCAGCAGGCGGGTCGGCACCACCACCGCAGAGCCGACCGCATAGGGCCGCTGGTTCTTCTCATCCCAGGACCAGGTGATTTTCGCCTGTTTCTGAGCATCGATCTTGATACCGCTGATCTTCAGCCGGAGACCCTTCGTGCTATAGGGCGCGAAGACTGCGGATGCTACATCCCCCATGCCTGCAAGATAGGTCTTGTCTACAGAACCCGTTTTCGAAATCAGGTCGTTGATAGTCGCGGCGGCGCTGCTTGCCCGCTTGTAGGTATTGTAGCCGATGGTGAGTTCGAAGGACGTCACATAAAGTGCGAGCAATATCGGGAAAATGATCGCGAATTCCACCGCGCCAACACCGCGGCGATCTCTTGCGAAGCGTGAAGCAAGCGCAATGAAACGCAGCCTGCCGTGCGTCACGGCGGCAATCAGACCTGCCATTAGGAGCCCCCGCTTGTCGTGTATTTTTCATTCATGAAAGCGTCGGTCGCGACGATCAGGAAGTGAGAAGGCATCGATCCATCGGCCGGGCGAATTTTTGTAAGATAGGGGCGAATGATATCGGCCGTCACCCGCCAGCGATAATAGACACGCAGCATGTTGATCGTTTCCGGCCCACCCGGCTTGAAGCCGAATTGCGCCGTATCAAGATCGTAATATTCTCCGAAGGCCTTCAAAGGTATGGCGGTGGGGATATCCTTGAAGGTGGTGAAGGAGCGAAGATCGATATAGAGCTTCTGTTCCGTTTTGATCTCATCCGCCGAGCAGGTGATTATCACCGAGACTTCGTTGCAGAAGTTCTTTCGGAAATCTTCTTTCGAAATCGAACTGCTGATCTGCCCCGTCCTCAGCCGCCGGGCCATGCTTTCGGTGGCATTGACGACCACCTGCTCCGCGATCATGGCGATGAAGGTTTCGATGATTGCGAAAACAACCAGGAAATAAGGGATGGCGAGGATCGCGAATTCGATGGCTGCGGTCCCGTCGCGCGAAACTCCGAATTTTTCCAGCAATGGCTTCAGTTTGGCCAGTCGCATGAGGCAGTGTCGATCTCTAAGCATATGCGGCAAGCGCAACCGTTGAATTGTTGCGGACCATAATCAACCGATGTTTAAAATCAGTTACCTCGGTGATTTATACTTTAGTGATTTATGAAAATGACACAGACGCCAAATGAAAAAAGCCCGGCACGGTGCCGGGCTTTAATAAACGAGGGACGGTGATTATTCCGCGTCCGCTTTGGACAGAACCTCGAGCGTGGGTGTCGAGGTGATATTATAGCCGCAGTCTACGTAATGGCACTCACCCGTCACGCCGCGCGAGAGGTTGGACAGAAGGTAGAGCGCAGACCCGCCGATATCGTCGATATCCGCCGTCCGTCTCAGCGGCGCGTTCTTCTGGTTCCATGCGTAAATGGCGCGCGCGTCGGAGATGCCGGCACCCGCAAGCGTGCGGACCGGACCGGCCGAGATGGCGTTGACGCGAATGTCCCGCGGGCCGAAATCGGCAGCGAGATAACGCACGGAAGCCTCAAGCGCCGCCTTGGCAACGCCCATGACGTTATAGTTCGGAATGACGCGCTGCGAACCGTTATAAGTCAGTGTCAGCATGGAGCCGCCATTCGTCATCAGCTCGGCGGCGCGCTTGGCGATTTCCGTGAAGGAGAAACAGGAAATGACCATGGTGCGGCTGAAATTCTCGCGCGTCGTATCCGCGTAAAGGCCCTTCAGCTCGTTCTTGTCGGAGAAGCCGATGGCATGCACGACAAAATCCAGCGCGCCCCATTTTTCGCGAATCGTCTGAAACAGCGCGTCCACAGAAGCGATATCTTCGACATCGCAAGGCACGATGAAGTCGGAGCCAAGTTCCGCAGCGAGCGGTTTGACACGCTTGCCGAGCGCTTCACCCTGATAGGTGAAGGCCAGTTCCGCGCCCTGTGCCGCAAGTGCCTTGGAGATACCCCAGGCGATGGAGTGATTGTTAGCGACGCCCATGATGAGGCCGCGTTTACCCTGCATGATGCCGTTCATGGGCAATTATCCGTTATGACGCTGGAAGACGAGCGTGGCGTTGGTACCGCCGAAGCCGAAGGAATTGGATAGGATGGTGTCGATCTTGGCATTGTCGATGCGGCTGCGAACGATCGGAACGCCCGCAAATTCCGGATCGAGTTCGGAAATATGCGCGCTCTCGCCGATGAAACGTTCCTGCATCATCAAGAGGCCGTAGATCGATTCCTGCACCCCGGCCGCGCCAAGCGAATGGCCAGTCAGCGACTTGGTCGACTGGATGTGCGGGATCTTGTCGCCGAAGACTTCGCGGATCGCGCCGATTTCCTTGCTGTCGCCAACCGGCGTCGAGGTGCCGTGGGTATTGATGTAGTCAATGTCGCCCTTGACGGTGGAAAGAGCCTGCCGCATGCAGCGGATCGCGCCTTCGCCTGAAGGGGCAACCATGTCGTAACCGTCAGAGGTCGCGCCATAACCGACGATTTCGGCATAAATCTTGGCACCGCGTGCCTTTGCGTGTTCCAGCTCTTCGAGAACCAGAACGCCCGCACCGCCGGCGATGACGAAGCCGTCGCGGTTGACGTCATAGGCGCGCGAGGCGACGTCCGGGGTCTCGTTGAATTTGGACGACATGGCGCCCATGGCGTCGAAAAGGTTCGACATCGACCAGTCGAGGTCCTCGTGGCCGCCAGCGAACATCACGTCCTGCTTGCCCCACTGGATCATCTCGGCGGCGTTGCCGATGCAGTGCGCCGAGGTGGAGCAGGCCGAAGAGATGGAGTAGTTGACGCCGTGGATCTTGAACCAGGTCGCGAGCGTGGCCGAAGCGGTGGAGGACATCGCCTTCGGCACGGCAAACGGACCGATGCGCTTCGGGCTGTTGTTCTTCAGCGTAATATCGGCAGCTTCGACGATGGTGCGGGTGGAAGGACCGCCCGAACCCATGATGATGCCGGTGCGCTCATTGCCGCTGATATCGCTCTCTTCCAGACCGGAATCGGCGATTGCCTGCTTCATGGCAACATGGTTCCACGCGCCGCCCTGCGACAGGAAGCGCATGGCGCGGCGGTCGACCAGATCGGTGGGGTCGAGAGAAGGCTTGCCCCAGACCTGGCACTTGAAACCATGTTCGGCAAAATCCGGCGAAAAAGAAATGCCGGATTTGGCATTGCGCAGCGACGCGGTGACTTCAGCGGCATCACCGCCGATGGAAGAAACAATACCGAGGCCGGTGACAACAACTCGTCTCATGAAAGGGACCTTTTCTTAAGATTTCGGCTGGACAACCGAAGCCGCCCGGCGTTTGTCTGAACTATTCCGTCTGCCTCAGGCAGCCTTTTCCTTGGACAGGCCGACCCGCAGGTCTGTCGCCTGATAAATGGTTTCGCCGTCCGCCTTCAGCCAGCCGTCAGCAGTTCCAAGCACCAGACGGCCACGCATCACGCGCTTGAAATCAATACCATATTGAAGGAGCTTGGTGTGAGGGCGCACCATGCCCTTGAACTTCACTTCGCCGGTGGAAAGCGCCATGCCGCGGCCTTCTTCGCCCAGCCAGCCGAGGAAGAAGCCGGTCAGCTGCCACATGCCGTCAAGGCCGAGGCACCCCGGCATGATCGGGTTGCCCTGGAAATGGCAGGGAAAATACCAGTCATCGGGGCTGACATCATATTCGGCACGGATGAAACCTTTGTCGAACGCGCCGCCGGTTTCTGAAATTTCGGTGATGCGGTGAACCATGAGCATGGGGGGCAATGGGAGCTGTGCATTTCCCGGGCCGAACAATTCGCCGCGACCGCAGGACAGGATCTCCTCGTAATTGTAACTTGATTGCCTCGTTGCCATACCGCTTTCACTTCCCCAATTACTGGTGTTGATCGACTTCACTAGAGCAAGTTAGGTTCAAAATGAAGCGCTGCAAGGGCAGAGGCGGTTCCGCCCCCATTCTTTGTCTTCGAACCTTCTTTGCAGAAGTCATTACCTCAATATGCCGTCCGCATACAGGAACCATCCGGTCGGAACCAGAGGAAATTTGCAGGAATGGCCGGTTTGCGGCCATTTGCGACACTCGGCGGCGCTGAAACTATTGAAAGCATTCCCTGCAAAAGATATATGCTATTGCAATTGACGGGTGGCATACCTCTGTTTGGAATGGGATTGCATGGCATTTGACGCCACATTGGATATCGGAACGAGGCTGCGGCGCTCTGGGCTGAGGCCCACGCGCCAGCGCGTGGCTTTGGGCGATCTTCTCTTCGCAAAAGGTGACCGCCACCTCACCGTCGAGGAACTGCATGATGAGGCTGTGACAGCTGGCGTGCCCGTTTCTCTCGCCACGGTCTACAACACGCTGCATCAGTTCACCGAGGCCGGTCTCATCCGGGTTCTCGCCGTGGAAGGTGCCCGTACCTATTTTGACACCAACGTGTCGGATCACCATCACTTCTTCGTGGAAGGCGAGAACGAGGTTCTCGATATACCTGTCAACAATCTCCAGATTGGCAATCTGCCGGAAGCGCCTGAGGGCATGGAAATCGCCCATGTGGATGTGGTGATCCGCCTCCGCCGCAAGCGCGGCTGAAGTTCTTCGGTTCGACAATGGATGTGCAAATGGCGCCCGCGGGCGCCATTTCTGTTTTCAGCGTCGTTCCATGGGTCACTTCATGACATCTTCCGGGCGTCTGCCGGGCTTGCCTTTATAGGGCGGGAAAGTCCAGCCGAAGATCAGCGCGCCGGACCGGATCCCAAAGGCCATCAGCACGCCCGCTGCCGAAGCGGCATAAAGCGGCGCGCCGAAGAAATAGACGACAATGAAGGTGGAAGAGCCCAGAAGCGCGCAGGTGATGTAGATTTCCGGCCGCAAGAGCACGGAGGGATCACCGGCGAGAATATCGCGCAAAACCCCACCAAATGTTGCCGTCAGAACGCCGGTGACAATGGCGACAGTGGCCGAACCGCTTGCTGCAAGGCCCTTGGCCGCTCCCATGACGCAATAGGCAGAAAGGCCGAGCGCATCGAGCCAGATCAATACGCGGTAACGGGATTCGAACAGATGTGCCGTGAAGAACAGCAGCACCGCCACCGAGACGCAGACGAGAATATAGGTGGGGTTGATGACCCAGAACACCGGCGTTCTGCCGAGCACGAGATCACGCACCGTGCCACCGCCGATACCGGTGGCCGCCGCAAAAAACAGGAAGCCGATCAGGTCGAGCTGCTTGCGCGAAGCGGCAAGCGCACCGGTTGCGGCAAACACTGCCACGCCGGCGTAGTCGAGAAAACCCAGAAGTGTCATGAAAAGGTTCCCCCCGGAACACGGGCGGCGAACACGTCAGTGTCGCGCAAGCACTAAACTCTAGGCTGGCCGCCCGGATGATCGCAACATCCATAACCCAAACGGATGCAAAGGAAAATGCCGTGCGAATCGCTCTCGTTGCCGCTCTTCAGGCGCTGGTTCTCTTGATGTTCCCGGTGGCGCTCTCGGCGCAGCAGCAGCTGGTGAGCGATCCGGAGATTTACGAGAAGGATCATTTCCGCAACGAGTGCAAGGTGGCAGCATTCGGCGACGATTTCGTCACACGGCTGGATATCAACAATGACGGGTTGATGGATGCCGTCGTCAATCACGGGGTTCTGGATTGCGATGGCGAAAAAGGCCGCGCCTGTGATGACGAGGGATGCCCCTATAATTTTTACGTGCAGGTGAAAGAAGGCGGCTACCTGATGATCGCGACGGCCCGCATCTACGGTTATGACTTCATCAAGCGGTTCGGCAACATGGTCTTCGTGCTGAAGATGCATCCGCGTTATTGCGAGCGTACTGATAAGGAGCCCTGCCTGATGACAGTGCGGGTGCGCGGGACAAAATTCGTCACGATCTCGCGAAAGTGAGCGCAACGGTTGCTACGGCGTAATCCGCCGGATTTTCACCCTCTGATTATAGCGCTGTCGGAGTGAGCGCGGAATGATGAGTGTGGCGATGGCGACAACGAAGACAGCGACCGCCACGACCCAGAGAGCATCCGACTGCATCTTGGCCCCGAGAACGGCACCGCATATCGCACCGCTCAGCATGCCCAGCCACGGCACGATCTGGATGCCCCAATCAAAGCTCCGGTCACCGAGAAGAAAGCGGCCGATGCCTCGGCCGAAACGGGAAAGGGCACCCGTCACATAGGTTAGGCCGATCGGCAGTCCCTCGATATGCTCGACGGCCGCGTTGACCATGCCCATGGCGAAGACCACGAGGTAAAATTGCACGAGGCCCGAGCTCTCGCCACGAAGCAGTGCCGCAATGGCCACAAGCGATCCGACCGCCATGAGGACTGCAAATATACGCCGCTCGAACTTGTGGGCCACCACGATCCCGCCCGCGTTGCCCGCCACAAAGGCAATGATCGCGACAAGGAGTTTCACGGCGTGGGAATAGATGCCCGCTTCCGCTGAAACCGCGGCGCGCGTGGTATTGCCGGTCATGAAGGATACGAAGTCGCCGGAAATATGCAGTCCAACCGCATCCGTCATGCCCGCGATGAAGGAAATGGCGGCAACCAGCGCGATACCCGTGCCGGTCCTTCTGGCCTTGATGATATTACGACGTCTCTGTCTGGTCATGGAGAGCTCGATACGGGAAATCGTTGGGCCTGCTCGCCGGCCGCGTTCTCTATGTCTAGAATGGCTGGCCGTGCATTTGCAATCACTTCAGGGATGTGCGTGCGCTTTCTGTTTTGTCTAGACAAATACAAAATGCCTGCCTACGATGCCTCAAATAAAGCGAAAAACAATGTCGCACAAAAATAAATCAAAAGGGGTTCCGATCATGAAAAAAACCTGGGTTTTCGCCGCTCTGGCGGCACTTTTCTCATCCGCTTCCGCCTATGCCGAAACGTCCGTGACGATAGGCATGTCGGGCTGGACGGGTTTTGCACCACTGACGCTTGCAAAACAGGCCGGCATTTTCGAAAAGAACGGCCTGAAGGTCGAGATCAAGAAAATCCCGCAGGCCAGCCGCCATCTCGCTCTCGCTTCCGGCGACATCCAGTGCGCCGCCACCACGGTGGAAACCTGGATCGCCTGGAACGCCAATGGCGTGAAATCCACCCAGATTTTCCAGATGGACAAATCGCACGGTGCCGATGGCATCGCGGTGCGCAGCGATGTCGCAAAGGTCGCGGACCTCAAGGGCAAGACGGTGGCCGCGTCCGCACCGGGCACCTCTCCTTATTTCTTCCTCGCCTGGATCCTCAAGGAAAACGGCCTGACACTGAAGGATGTGAAGGTCGTCAACCTTGAGCCGGGGCCGGCCGCGCAGGCTTTCGTCGCCGGACAGAACGATGCAGCCATGACCTATGAACCCTATCTCTCTACCGTGCGCGCCGCTCCCGACAAGGGTAAGATTCTTGCCACGACACTGGATTATCCCGCGGTTATGGACACGTTTGGCTGCACGCCAGACTTCCTGAAGGCCAATCCGCAGGCAGCCAAGGCTCTGGCGGACAGCTATTTCCAGGCACTTGATCTTATCAAGGCCGATCCCGAAAAATCCTATGCGACGATGGGCGCGGATGTGAAACAGTCCGGCGAGGCCTTTGCCGCTTCGGCAAAATTCCTCGAATGGCAGGACAAGGCCGCCAACCAGAAATTCTTCGAGGGCGAGTTCAAGACTTTTTCCGAAAAATCGGCTGACCTGCTGCTCGAAATCGGCGTGATCAAGTCGAAGCCCGATCTTTCGACCCTCGCGGACACGTCCTTCATCAAGTGACGGAAACAGCCAGCTGCATTTCCCTCTCCGGATATTGCAGCCAGTAAGAAGCGCGACAGTGTTCCCGCGTCTTGAGTGCGGGAACATGTTGATGGCGTGGCGAAGTGCCGCGCCGGTTCGGGACAGGCGACAGAATGCAACCACTTCAACCCATAAAGAACAGCACGAGGATAGCGCTCGGCATCCTGTTCTTCGTGCTTTTTTTCTCTGCCTGGGGCTTTGCCACGCTGGGCGGTTTCGTGTCGCCGACCTTTCTGGCCGACCCCGTTACCATGCTGAAGGATGGTATCTATCTGCTGACGGATCAGGGTTTTGCCAGCGATATCGGCATGACGATCTGGCGTGTCGTGGGCGGTTTCGTGCTGGCCTCCATAGTCGCCGTCCCTCTCGGTATCGCCATGGGGGCTTATAAGCCCATCGAGGCGCTGCTTGAGCCTTTTGTCTCCTTCGCGCGTTACCTTCCGGCTTCCGCCTTTGTGCCGCTGCTCATTCTCTGGGCCGGCATCGGCGAGATGCAGAAGCTGCTGGTGATCTTCATCGGCGCCGTCTTCCAGATCATCCTGATGGTGGCTGTGGCCGTCGCCGGCACGCGGCGGGATCTGGTGGAGGCCGCCTATACGCTGGGCGCGAGGGATCGGGGCGTGGTGCGTCGAGTCCTAATTCCCGCCAACGCACCTGACATTGCCGAAATCCTCCGTCTCGTCCTCGGCTGGGCCTGGACCTATGTCATCGTCGCGGAACTGATCGGCGCCTCCTCCGGTATCGGCTACATGATCATCAACAGCCAGGCGCTGATGGCGACCGGCCAGATCATCTTTGGCATCATCGTCATCGGTGTTATCGGCCTTATCTCTGATTTCGCGTTCAAATCGCTGAACCGGAAGCTTTTTGCCTGGAGGCTTGCCTGATGAGCGAACTCGTTATCAACGGCGTCAGCCGCATCTTTCCAGGCGTACACGGCGGGCAGCCGACGCTGGCCCTGCAGCCCACCAATCTGGAAATCCCGCGCAATGATTTCGTTACCATCCTCGGTCCTTCGGGATGCGGAAAATCGACCCTGCTGCGCATCATCGCCGGGCTTGACCGTCCGACAACGGGCGAGGTGCTGTTGTCAGGCAGGGCGGTGACTGGCCCGGGGGCGGACCGCGGCATGGTGTTCCAGTCCTACACGCTGTTCCCTTGGCTGACGATCCGTGAAAACGTCGCTTTCGGCCTGCGCGAACGCGGCGTTGCCGAGAAGGAAAAATGGGAGGTCGTTGACAGCTATATCGACAAGGTCGGCCTGCGTGGTTTCGAAAACCATTGGCCGAAACAACTCTCCGGCGGCATGCAGCAGAGAACGGCCATTGCCCGCGCCCTGGCAAATGGCCCGAAAATCCTGCTGCTCGACGAGCCTTTCGGCGCTCTCGACAATCAGACCCGCGGGCTGATGCAGGAATTGTTGCTCGGCATATGGGAGCGTGAGCAAAAGACGGTCATTTTCGTCACGCACGATATTGAGGAGGCGGTTTTCATGGCGTCGCGCGTGGTGACCATGTCTGCGAGGCCGGGCCGTATCAAATCGATCACGCCGGTCGACCTGCCGCATCCGCGCCACTACACCGTCAAGGCCAGCCCGGAATTTTCCGAACTGCGTGCAAGGCTGACGGAAGAAATCCGCAGCGAAGCGATCGCCGCCGCCGCTCACGGATAGCAGGGTATGGAACGGGGAGGATAGAAGCATCGGGATGAGGGGCACAGGCGCCGATCTTCAGGAAAAGTCACTGCACGAGCGAATCCGCAACGATGTGGAGCGCCACATCATGTCAGGCGAATGGCCGCCGGGATATCGTATTCCATTCGAACACGAAATGACCCGCCAATATGCCTGTTCGCGCATGACGGTGAACAAGGCTTTGGGAGAACTGGTGCAGCGGGGTCTTATCGAAAGACGCCGGCGTCTCGGTAGTTTCGTCCGTCAGCCCCACGCGCAATCGGCCGTGCTGGAAATCCACGATATCGAACGCGAGGTGCAGGCACTTGGCCTGGTTTACAGGTATCGCCTCGATCAGCGGCGTCTGCGGCCTGCGGGTAAAAACGATGGCGCGGCTATGGCGCTTGCGGCCGACGCGCCCGTGCTGGAACTCACCTGCACGCATTTTGCCGGTGGCGTTCCATTTTGTCTGGAAGAGCGCCTCATCAATGTCACTGCTGTTCCGGAGGCCGAGTTTGCCGATTTTTCGCAGATCGGCCCCGGAACGTGGCTGCTGAAGATGGTGCCCTGGAGCGCTGCTGAACATCGCATCAGCGCCGTCTCGGCCGACCGCAAAAATGCCGCTGCGCTGGGTATCGGATCGGGAGCCGCCTGTCTGGTCATCGATCGCCGGACCTGGCACGGAACGGATTACATCACCCGCGTGTCGGTCACCTATCCCGGTGACCGACACGCGCTCGTTGCGCAGTTTTCGCCTTCGCAGAGCAGCTGAAGACGGTAGATCGGTCAATTTTTTGTAAAGAAGAGTTTACGGGTCGTCTTTTGGCAATATAATAGTTGTCAAAAGAACTCAGGTTTATTATCGGAACGTCAAGCTTTTACGACGGCATCCGTTATGACCCCGGTTTCAAACCGGTCAATCTGCGGATGGGTTCATCGACGGAAATCCGGGATAAAAAACATGTCAGTTGCGACCACCACTTCTTCCGCGTCTCTCAACAAGGCAAGCAGGACACGGCGCATTTCCCTTGCCACGACGGTTACCTTACTGGTTGGATTGAGCGCCGGTGCGGTTTTCGCTCAGACGGCATCCGAACCCCAGATTCAGTCCGCACCGCAAGCGGAAACGGTCCAGCCGGCACAGCCGTCCCCACAAACCCCGGCGGCGCCGGACGCTCCGGTCGTTCAGCCGAACCAGCCTTCCATGCCCGCACAGGAACAGCCGGCAGCCGTGGCGCCTGCACAACCTCAAAACAATGAAGCCGCGCCTGCACAGCCCGCACAATCTTCAGTCGCTCCCGCCCTGACACCCGAAGGTGCCGCGCCGACCAACGAGGTTTCAACCCCGGTAGAGCCCGTCGGCGCCGACCCGGCAAGTGTTGAACATCGCGCGGATATCCCACACAACCTGTCCCCCTGGGGCATGTTCATGGCGGCGGACTGGGTCGTGAAGGGTGTCATGATCGGTCTGGCCTTCGCCTCGCTGGTGACCTGGACGGTGTGGGTTGCAAAGTCGGTTGAACTTGCAGGTGCGCGTGTTCGGGCCGGCGCAACGCTGAGGGTCATTCGCAAGGCGAAAACTCTTAACGAGGCTACCGAGGCTGTCGAGAAGAAGGGCGGACCTGCGGCGCTCATGCTGCGCATGGCAACTCATGAAATGCAGCTTTCCGATGCTGTGGTCGAACACACCGATGGCGGCGGTATCAAGGAACGTGTCTCCTCGGCGCTGTCGCGTATCGAAACCCACGCCGGTCGCCGCATGTCACGCGGGACGGGCGTTCTGGCAACGATCGGTTCCACCGCCCCCTTTGTCGGCCTGTTCGGCACCGTCTGGGGCATCATGAACTCCTTCATCAGCATTTCGGAATCGCAGACCACCAATCTCGCCGTCGTCGCGCCCGGCATTGCCGAAGCGCTTCTGGCCACCGCCATCGGCCTCGTTGCCGCCATTCCCGCAGTGGTGATCTATAACGTCTTCGCGCGCTCGATCACCGGATACCGCCATCTGCTGGCGGATGCCGCAGCGGGCGTGGAGCGCCTCGTCAGCCGCGACCTCGATTTTCGCCGCATTCCGCCGGGCAGCACCAGCAAACCCGCAGTATCGCTGGTTGGACGGTGATCGGACATGGCTGGAGGAATTCGCGAAAACAGCGGTGACGATCTCTCCGAAAACCATGAGATCAATGTCACGCCCTTCATCGATGTGATGCTGGTTCTGCTCATCATCTTCATGGTGGCCGCGCCACTCGCCACCGTCGATGTGAATGTCGATCTTCCCGCATCCACCGCAAAACCCGCGGAGCGACCGGAGGAGCCGCTGTATCTTACGGTCAAAGACGATCTCTCGCTTAATCTGGGCAATGATGCGGTGGCCCGTGACGCCTTGGCGGCCGCCATCGACCGCCAGACGGGTGGCAAGAAGGATACCCGCATCTTCCTGCGTGCAGACAAGGCGGTTGATTACGGCCACTTCATGGAAATCATGAACCTGCTGAGAGATGCCGGTTATCTGAAGATCGCCCTTGTGGGGCTGGAAAATGCCGCTGCCGTATCGCAGCCTCCGGCTGCTGGCCAGCCCGCCCCGTCGGCGGTGCGGGAAGCGACGCCATGAGTGAAAACGGCTATCCACAGGCCCGACACTCCCGCCTTTGGGAGGTGACGCTGTGGTCCGCCGCGGCGTTGCTGATGCTCAGCGTCCATGCCGGGTTCGCCTATTATCTGATGCAGGAGCCGGACGAGCTTGAGGCCGGCGGGCCGCCCCCCGCCGCCATCATGATCGAAATGGCGGCGATACCGGAAGCCGTCCAAACTGAAGAAACGACGCAGGCGCAGGATGTCGAGGACGCAGAAGAAGTGAAGAGCGACAGCAGCGAACCGGTTGAGGAAGCTGCTCCTGAAGAGACCCCGCCACCACCTGAACCGGTTGCGGAAACGCCGCCGCCGGAGCCGGTGCAGCCGCCTGAGCCACAGGTCGAGGAGATCGTCGAACCGCAGGAAATTCCCGAGCCGGTTGAGCCCGTCGACCCCGTTCAGGAGCAGATGATGGCGGAACTTGAAAATGTCGAGGTCCCCTTGCCCGTCATGCGGCCTCCGCCTCCGCCCGTCGAAAAGAAGGTGGAAAAGAAAGAGCCTGAAGAGAAAAAGAAGGTCGAGCGCCAGCGCCCCAAACCGCAGCAGGCCTCGGAACTGCGTGAAACTGCGAAGGCGGAAGCCCAGCAATCCGACCGCACGGCCGCATCGCGCAGCAATGCCGGCTTCTTTTCTTCGTCATCCGCCTCCCCGGCAAAATGGGGATCGAAAGTCCGCTCGCATATTCAGCGGCGCAAACCACGTTCACTCCGCAGCGATGCGATGACTGCGACGGTGCGGTTCCGCGTCAATGATGCCGGTGCCATCAGCGGTGTCAGCGTTGTTCAGTCCACCGGCGATTCGTCCGTGGATCAGCAGATCGCCGCCTGGATTCAGAGCGCGTCGCCCGTGCCCGCCCCGCCGCCGGAAGCAAACAGGACGATCACGCTGCCGATCAGCATCCGCTAGCAGCTCCCCTGGCGGGACCGATTTTTTCCGACCTGTGCCGTGGTGTGGCCTCAATGATATTTCGCGAATGTTTTCGATGGTGTAGGTCTTGACGACATCACAAGCAGAGGCATTCCGGAATGAAATTCTCAATCGCAGAGGCGGAGGATCTCGTATCCTCTATCTTTGAGCGCAACGGCGTTCTACCGCAAAACGCCCGCTCGGTGGCAAAGGCGCTCGTCGCCTCCGAGGCCGCCGGGCAGGGTGGTCATGGCTTTCGCCGTATACCCGTTTACGTGCGTCAGGCCCGTGTAGGCAAGGTCGATGGCAAGGCGCGTCCGGTGGCCACACGGGTGAAGCCCGGCGTCCTCTCGGTCGACGCCAATCATGGTTATGCCTATCCGGCGATCGATCTCGCGCTTGAGGAATTGCCTGAAATGGCGCGCCAGCAGGGGATCGCGCTCGCCGCCATCCACCGTTCCCATCACGCCGGCGTCATGGCGCTGACTGTCGAACGTATTGCCGAAACGGGCCTCGTGGCGCTGATGTTCGCCAATGCGCCTGCGTCCATGGCGCCATGGGGCGGCAGCAAGCCGCTTTATGGTACGAACCCGATTGCCTTTGCCACGCCCGTTGGCGGTGCCGATCCACTCGTCATCGATCTGGCTCTCTCCAAGGTCGCACGCGGAAAAATCATGGCGGCGCGCCAGAAGGGGGAGACGATCCCGGGCGACTGGGCGCTTGACAGAAATGGCCGACCGACCACCGATCCGGAGGAGGCCATAGAAGGAACCATGGTTCCTGCGGGCGAAGCCAAGGGCGCAGCGCTGGCGCTGATGGTGGAAATCATGGCCGCTGCAATTACCGGCGGAAACTTCGCCTTCGAGGCCTCCTCCCTTCTGGACGACAAGGGTGCGCCCCCCTCGCTCGGACACACCATCATCGCAATAGACCCTGTATCATCAGGCGGCTCTGCCTTTACCGAAAGGCTGGCTCTTATCGCCCAGGAGATAGAAAAACAGGAAAACGTCCGCCTGCCCGGTCGCCGCAGCCAGGGTATCCGTAAACAGGCGTTGGAAAGCGGTATCGTGATCGAAAGCGATATTCTTGGCGAAATTCAATCGCTTTGACCGGACATTAAAAACCCGGCGGGTCGACCGTGACCCGCCGGGTAAACCGTAAATGGCTGCGTTTATCTGCGTCGATGGGACCGGACATCATGTCCAGCCGCCATTTGGTCCGCCGATCCCGCCATTGATATGGAAGGATTTTGACGCAGAAAGCCGCTCATTCGGTTTTCAGCTTCCGGAAAGGACTTTGTCGCGGAAGCTTGAGTTGAGCAGGTGGCGATTATGCCTCCTGTTCGATCAGGCCGCGCAGCAGGGCAATACTGACGGTATTCAGCAGATTGGTCGCACCGAGCCTGTGGCGCACCTTTTCCAGAGTATCCTTGACGTCCGCTTCGTCGGCGCCGACTATCACGGCGACGTGCGAGGGATGTTTGCCCCGCGCGACCAGCCCCAGATATTGCCGCTCACGCTCCGAGAGGACGACTTCATGCGTCTGGCGATGTTCATGCGGCGTATTTGAAGACATTTCTTTCAGCCTCAAAAAAGATTGGCCTTCCCGGGCAGGAGCAGGCAGTGTTCATTCTCCGACACCAGCTCGTTGGCCGCTCCGTCCACACGCGAACAGAAACGCCAATTTCGCCAATAGGTTTCATCTGGCCTCAGGAGTTTTGCGGTAAGCGGCCGCTTTCGCAGCCTGTAAATCCGATGCGGACGTTCTATTCCAGCCATCGAGGGCCTGCGACAACGACGCCCAGCGACGACAATCTGTCTGGCGTGAAATGCAGTTTCAAAGCTTTGGAATGTTTTCGTCACACCCGAAGGAGATCGGCGCTCTAATAATCGATGTGTTCCACCGATAAAATAACATGACGCGCCAAGTTTTTCATTTTATTGTTATGTTTCGGCACACATCCCAATAACGGTCGACATATTCATCAGCTTTAATGCCTCGTTCCGAAATATTGATGCTGTAGCCATGTATTATCCGGCGGAATGATGCGCGTGTTTCCGGCGAATATCCGTAGGTGTTGCCCCGAACCAGCGGGAAACGGAGCGGGAAAATGCACCTGGGGTCGAATATCCAAGCCGGTAACTGATGTCGGAGACCGGAAGATCACTTTCCACCAGAAGCTTGAATCCGGCATTCTTGCGAATGGCATCCTTTATCTCGTTGAGATTGGTCCCGAGTTCGGCAAGGCGACGCTGAAAGCTGCGTTCCGAAAGGTTGAAATAAGGGGCAATCTCGCTGAGCGAAAGCTCCGCATCGGAAAGCCTCATCTGCATATACCGCTTCACCTGATCGATGAAATGCGTCGCGTCGGCCGATGTCTCCGGTCGAAGCATCCGGCATTGCAAATTCATCAATTCGAACAGGCGTTCATCGGCGTTGGGATTGGCCACATCAAGGAGAGATAGGGGAAGGCGCATGGTATGGATCGGTTGGGAAAAGCTGATCCGCTTCGTCATTCTTTCTTTAAATAATTGAATATTATCGGGTTTCTGTCGCTCCATCCCAATCTCGATCTGATGGATGCGCTCTCCCAGAATATCGCGGAGTCGCTGTATCAGGATTGCCAGGGACAGATCGACATATTGATCACGCTTGACAATCACCGGTGCAAAAGACCATGACAGCGTCACCCCGGTCGCATCTGCAACCATGGTGAAATTGCTGTTATTGGTCGCATAATAGACGTGATCCTGAAGAAAGCGCAGAAACGCCCGCACCGTCGGGGCGCTGATCAGGCCATATCCGAAAGCACCGGACGCGCCGGCGGGAAAAGTGGAGGCGCACTGCAATCCGAAAGCGTCGTCGCCGGATATCAGGGCGCAGGTTTCCAGCAGACGGCATAATCTATCGAGGCTGATGCGCTCTGTGAGACTTCCGAAATTGCCGGGATCGATCTCAAGAGCCTTGCAGATGGGTGCGATATCGATGCCACGCCCCCGCGCATAATTGCTGACGCCGGCGGCCAGACCGGCCACCACAGTTATTTCGTCGCTGAGCCTCTTTTCGGGCATCCCTAGCCTTGGCGTACCATGTTTGGAAATTGTCGCCTGATGGTAAGCCTCGCGCACCCGTTTGTCGAGCAGCGCGGCCGGGGATTTTATATACGGTTGCGGACGCTTTGCTCCAGAAGCTCCATCATTGTTCTTCCCGCATCTTCGATCGCGCCGCTGTTGTCCACAGTGATGACGTCAAAATCGCCGTCGACACAGAGAGCACTACGTTCCAGCCGTCGCAGGATATCGTCGCGGCTCTCCCGTCCTCGCTGTTCCAGCCTTCGTGCCAGAACCTCCGGTCGCGCCACGATATTCACGACCTTCAGGCGGGAAAATGCAATGCCGAACTGAGGCAGGGCCGACCGGGAACCGTTGGCGATAACGACGTCCCCGGCGTCCAGCTGACGATAGACAGCGGCCGGAATGCCATATTTCAGCCCATGCGCCTGCCAGGAGACTGCGAAAGCGCCTTCACTCTCAAGCCGGTTGAATTCCTGCATGGAAACTGCGTCGTGGTTTTCACCGCCCGCGTCGCCACTGCGGGTAATGACGCGGCGGGTGAAGTGAAAGCCCGGCCGGCCGGACAGCTGCATTGCCGCATAATCCATCAGCGTATCTTTGCCGGCCCCGCTGGGGCCGACAATGACGATCATGGTTCCGGGCGATCCCTCGCGCCGGCTATCTTGTCCGTCGCCGGTCATGCCACGCGCTTGCCCTGACGCCAGACGGAACGTGCCACGGGAACGCCATCTTCGCGGTGAACCCGGACCAGATCGGCCCGCAGACCGCCGGCTATGCGGCCGCGGTCATGAAGACCAACGGTCCGTGCCGGTGTGGCGGTGACCATACGCAGAGCTTCCGGCAGCGTGATGGCTTCCACCTGATCGGCAAGCAGGAACGGCGCGAAGAGCAGGCTGAAGGGCACGTAGTCGGAAGAGAGAACATCCAGAACACCAATTTCGGCCAGATCGCGGGCGGCGATGTTGCCGGAATGGGATTTGCCGCGAACGATGTTCGGGGCGCCCATCAAGACACTCATGCCGGCGCTGTGCGAAGCTTTTGCCGCCTCGACGCTGGTGGGAAATTCCGCCAGCTTCACGCCGTGACCAATCGCTTCGCCGACATGCGCTTCGGTTGCATCGTCGTGGCTCGCAACGGTGATTCCACGCTCGGCGCAGCGGGCAGCCAGATAATCACGATGTTTGGCGGAATATTCCGCCGATGCCGCCTGCCTGCGCCGCACGAATTCGGCGAACGCCTCGTCGCTCAGACCGCGCTTCTTCTGATAATAGAAAATATACTGATCCATCGACTGGAACTGGCGCTGGCCCGGGGAATGATCCATCAGCGAAATCAGCCGCACGCGCGGATCGGTTTCGAAATCTTCAAAATGCTCCAGCACATCGGCGGAAGCGACCTCACAGCGCAGATGCAGCAGGTGGTCCGAGCGCAGGCGGTTCTGATCCGCCGCCGCCTCGATGGCGTCAGCCATTTCCCGCATTTCACCTTTTTTGAAACCACCGTCTTCATCTGAGCCAAGTCGCAGGCAATCGAATACGGTGGTGATGCCGGAGGCCGCCACCTGTGCGTCATGGGCCTGAATGGCGGCAATCTTGTCCCAGATGACACCGGGGCGCGGCGAATAATGCTGCTCGAGATGGTCGGTATGCAGTTCCACCAGGCCGGGAATCAGGAAATCGCCTTCAAGATCTTCTCCGGTCTTGGAGGCGCCTTCGCTGATATCGGCGATCTTGCCGTCGCGGATCAGAACGGAGCCCAGAATAATATCGTCTTCCAGAACGATACGGGCGTTGGAAAGGGCGTGCTCAGTCATGGTGTCGCATCTTCCTTTGGCTGCTGGCCAAGCGGGTGCCAGCTGTGAACGGTGAAGGGGGCGCCGCGCGTTTCTTCAATGAACAGGGCGAGGCCGGAAACGGTGAGGGGTTTGTCGGTGAATTCGGCAAATCGTGCGGAGAGAAGCTCACGCACGGCGGGCTGTTCGCTTTCGTCGATCCGGCCGGTCAGCGTCATGTGAAAACGGAAATCATCCATGACATGCGGATAGCCCCAGAGCGAAAGATTTTCCCGCTGGCTTTCGGTCAGCATCTGCGGCCGGCGGCGGGCAATATCTGTTTCGGACAGGGGGGCGCGGAACCGGTCGAAATGATCCACGATCTCCGCTGCAAAGTCTTGCAGCGGCTGGTAAATGCGATCCGGCACCAGGGCGAAGAATGGCCCGAGTGCACCAACCACGATACGCGGAATGTCAAAGGCCGGCTGGCTTGCAGCAAAGTCCGCGACGGCCGCCAGCAGCTCTGCTTCGCTGTATTTCTCGGACAGCTCGAAAGGCGCTTTCAGGGTTGCGTGGAAGCCATAACGGCGGGGCTCTTCCGTCATCTCCGCATAGTGGGCATGGTCATCATGCAGTCTGCCGGAAAACGCGTTTCGTCCAAGCCAGCGGGATGCCGTTTCGGTCAGAGGATGATCTTTAGCCGGAGAAAAATAGATGGCATAGCGCACGGCAAGCACTCTTCGGTGTCATGGAAAACCAGGGATGAGAAGCTATTTGGCGTGACTCGCCCGCCTCCCGCAAGGTCAGGAGTGCGAAGTAATCTCTTTCCGTGACAGAATGATGATGCTGATGGAAAAAAGCGCGTCCGGAACCTCATAGAGGTTAAGGGTGCGCTTGAGGATAAGTTAGCCCTACGGACGCGGAACGGAGAAAGGATCAGTCGCTTCTCCTGATGTGCGGGGCGGGATGACGAACGCTTGCGGCGTCACGTGAAGTCCCGCCTTGCCGGATTTAATGATGCGTTTTTCCGATGAGACGCGAACGCAGCGAGTTAGAAATGTGGTCGAACAGGAAAACGACGAACAGGATCAGCAGGACCATATAGGCCACCTTGTCCCAGTCGGCATTGGTGCCCATCGCTTCCAGCAGTTTCAGGCCGATACCCCCGGCTCCCACCGCACCGATGATGGTGGCGGACCGGGTGTTGCTCTCCCAGAAATAGAGTGACTGTGAAATAAACACCGGCAGAACCTGTGGCAGCACGCCGAAGCGATTGACGGCAATCGGGGAGGCGCCGACCGATTTGACACCCTCGCGCTGCTTGTCGTCGACATTCTCCAGCGCCTCGGCATAGACCTTTCCGAGCGCGCCGGTATCGGTGAAGAAGATCGCGGCAATGCCGGGGATCGGTCCGGGGCCGAAGCTGCGGGTGAAGAACAGTGCCCAGATGAGCATGTCGATCGAGCGCAGAAAATCGAAAAGGCGCTTCATGCCCCAGTTCGCCGCCCTGTTCGCGGTGATGTTGCGTGCGGCGATAAAGGCGAGCGGCAGGGCAACGACGGTGCCGAAAAGCGTACCCACGAAAGCCATGACCAGCGTTTGCATCAGCTTGGACAGGATGTCGGCGTGTTGCCAGACACTGTTGTCGAGAAAATCATCGACCATATGGCCGAGATTGGAGCGCGCGGGATCGAGCCTCTCTCCCCAGAGAGCGAGAGCGGCAAGCTCGCCATAACCCTTGCCCCAGAATTCCGATTTCGTATCGAACAGGAAGTTCGCCCATCCAAAGAAACGGCGCTGCACATAAACCTGACTGGTGCGGATTTCCGCCTGACCGGCGAAGCCGTAATGCACCAGCACCTTCTTGCCGTCCTGCTGGATTTCGGCAGGCAGCCCCTGTGGTGCAACAGCGCCGTCGTCGTTGATCGTGACGGGATAGTTCTTGCCGTCGACATAGACATCCACGCGGGTTGGCGTCACATCGAGGCGGTTATCCGAACCCGCATAAACAACGTTGTAACCGCCATCGGGCAGGGGTTGCAGCCAGTCGATCTTCGCATCGACCGGATATTGACCGCGGCTCGACCATTGCGGTTCAACCTTGCCGGCTTCGAAACGGAGGCGCGGTTGGGCGCGCCAGGAATACCAGTCCTGGATGTAGCTGGAGGCGCGATCCCATCGGCCCTGCATGAAAGCCGGACCAACATTGAAGAGGAAAAAGCAGCCGACGAGATAGGCGGTGACGGCAAGAAGTCCGACAAGCAGACCATATCGCTGCATGAAACTGCGGTTGAATACCTCAGGATGCGCAGCCGTCAGCCTCTCGCGCTCGGCAGTGTTGAGAATGAAGCTGGAAGACATCAGGCCGCTCCCCGTCCGAATTCGAAGGATTGATGGCCGATCAGCCTGCGGCGCAGCCAGCCGGAAAACTGATCGACGGCGATGATGGTGATCAGCAGCAGAATGATGATGGCATAGGTCTTCGACGCATGATCATTGCCGATGGACAGCCGGAACACTTCGCCGATGCCGCCCCCGCCCACGGCGCCGATGATGGTGGAGGCGCGCACGTTGATTTCGGCGCGCAACAGCGCATAAGAAACGAAATTTGGCAGCACCTGCGGCACGATGGCGAAACGCACCCGCTCCAGCCAGTTGGCACCGGCGGCGCGCAGGCCTTCATCCGGCTTCATGTCGGCATTTTCCACCACTTCGAAGAAGAGCTTGCCGAGAGCGCCGATGGTATGGACCGAGATTGCGATGATCGCCGCGATCGGACCGATCGACAGAATGGCTGTCAAAAGCCCGGCGACGACGATTTCAGGAAAGGCGCGCAGCACTTCCATCACCCGGCGCACCAACCAGCGCACAAGGCCGGCGCCAACGAGATTGGTGGAGGCGAAGAAGCAGAGCACGAAGGCGAAGCCCGTGCCGATGATTGTCGAGACCAGCGCAATATTGAGCGTGATGATCAGCTGGTAGATGAAGTGCGGGATATAGAAACCGCTGGTGATGTAAACGCGATCCGCGACATAGTTGTATTTCAGCGAACCGTCCGCATAGGGCGACGGCAGGTCGAACATGGCCCGGAAGATTTCCAGCGGGCTATCGGGTACGAAGGTCTTCATGAAATCGAAGAAATAGGGCAGGCGCTCGAAAAATTTGCCTGAATTGGCCGCATTGGCGAAATTCAGGGACGCGGCAAGGATGACGAGAAAGATCACGAGCGAAATGACGGTATAGATTCGCCGAGTCGCAAGCTGCTGTTGATAATGACGCATGACCGTCTGGGACGATGCGCTCAATCCTTCTGGCGAGAAGGTACCATGGTGCAGTGTGGTCGCCATGCCGCTTTTCCTTTATTTGCAAAAGCGGCGGCGCCGCAAGGCACCGCCGCTTCCGGATATGATCTGAGGATCAGCCGCCGATAACCGACTTACGGGCGTCGATGATCGTCTGGTAGAAAGACGGATCGACCTTGATGTAGGCGGTGTTCTTGCCCTGGGTGAAGCCCTGGAAGCAGGCGAGGTCCTTCTTCGGCAGTTCCATGAAGAAGTTTTCGACCTTCTGCTTCATCGCGTCGCCGAGCTTGTTGGTGACCATCAGCGGGCCGTTCGGGATCAGTGGCGACTTCCAGACTTCGACGATATCGTCCATGTCAAGGTTGCCCTTCTTGACCATCTGGTAGAGGTTGCCGGCCGTGTAGCCTTCTTCCCACTTGCCCACGCCCGAACCAAAGGTGGTGCCGACATCGAACTTCTTGTCGAGAACGGCGAGAACGAGGTTCTCATGGCCGCCGCCAAAGCCGGTTTCGGAGAAGTATTCCTTGACCGGAACGCCGGTTTCCTTCGGAATAGCGACGTTCGGAACGAGGAAGCCGGAGGTGGAATCGGGGTCCGCGAAGCCGATCTTCTTGCCCTTGGCATCAGCCAGCGTCTTGATGCCGCTGTCCTTGCGGGCAACCATGATCGTGTAGTAACCGGTCGAGCCGTCAGCGCCGGCGGTGGTCAGAATCGGATCAACGGCCTTCGGATCGGCCAGGGCGATCTTGGCGTAGGAAGAAGCGCCCATGGAGGCGATGTCGATGGTGCCGCCGAGCAGACCCTGGATGACGCCGTTATAGTCCGGCGATGGGAAGATCTGAACTTCGGAAACGCCGGTCGCGGCCTTCAGGCCGTCGGCTACGCACTTCGTGTTGCGGATCTGGTCCGCTTCGTTTTCGGAACCGTCGAGACCGATGCGCAGGACCTTGACGTCCTGGGCCATGGCGGAACCGGCCAGAACGCCAAGGGCGACTGCCGAAAGAAGGATTTTCTTCAACATGGACTTTCTCCTGTTTCCCGGCAAGCCGGAGTTTGTTGTGAACCATCGGCCCTTGACGCGGGCGCAAACGATGCTGGGCGGTTCCCTCAGAGCCCGGCGAGAGCGAGCGGTTCGGGACCGGCAGATTGCTGCACCGGACGCGCGGCAAGCTGCGCGCCGGGAATATTGATGCTGGTCGAGGTCATGGTCTCGTCGATGCCGGATCCCTGAGAATCGGTTCCGTAAATCTCAGTAACGGCTGCGGCCGTCAGTTCGGCGGGCGTTCCGTCGAAAACGACGCGGCCCTGAGACATGCCGATGATGCGTTCGCAATAGTTGCGCGCGGTATCCAGCGTGTGCAGGTTGGTAATGACGGTGATACCTTCACGCTCATTGATGTCGCGCAGCGCGTCCATCACGATCTTGGCGTTCAGCGGGTCGAGCGAGGCGATCGGCTCGTCGGCAAGGACCATCTTCGGAGACTGCATCAGGGCGCGGGCTATGGCGACGCGCTGCTGCTGACCGCCGGAAAGCGTACCGGCCGCCTGCATGGCCACATGCTCGATGCCGAGCCGCTCCAGCGCGGCGATGGCCATCAGGCGCTCTTCATGTGTGAAGATATTAAAAAGGCTCAATGCCGTGGAACGGTGGTTGAGGCGTCCAAGCATGACATTGGTGAGCACGTCGAGGCGCGGAACAAGATTGAATTGCTGGAAGATCATGGCGCAGTCGCGCTGCCAGTTGCGCAGTGCAGCCCCCTTCAGCGACGAGACTTCCGTGTCATTGAAATAAATGGAACCCGAGGACGGATCGACGAGGCGGTTGATCATGCGCAGCAGCGTCGACTTGCCGGCGCCTGAACGTCCAATCACGCCGACCATCTGGCCCTGCGGAATTTCGACATTCACGGAATCGACCGCGGTGTGATTGCCGAAACGGCGCGTGACTTGCTTCAGGTGAAAGCTCATTTCCCCGTCCAATCTTCTTTTGACGGGGTTCGGCGTAACAGCGGTGCGTGAAGTGCGAATGTCAGTTTGATGAAGAAAATATTACAAAGAGCTCAAGTGTTGCGGCCGCATGTTTGCCGGCGAATGTCTGGGAACCGGCCCGCCGCGTCTTCAGGACACCAAACTGAAAAAGCAAACCCCGGGAACTTCCCGGGGTCGATCAGGTCCGTAATGTTTCAGCCGCGATATTTTATGATGAAATCCTCGGCCGCCATGCTGCGAAAATCATCGAGCGCGTCGCGCAGTCTTCTGTGATCCCAATCCCACCAGCGGAGGTCATCCATCTGCCGGCCCAGTTCTGCGGGGAAACGCTCCCGGATCAGTCTTGCGGGTACACCTCCCACGATGGTGTAGGGCGCTACGTCCCTCGAGACGACAGCACCTGCTCCGATCACCGCGCCGTTTCCAACGGCGACCCCAGGCAGGATGGTGGCGCCGTGGCCGATCCAAACATCGTGACCGATCACAACGCGTCTGGCGCGGCGAGCGGCAAAAAAATCGGTCTCGTCTTCCGCATCGTCCCAGTAATTGCGCGCGCGATAGGTGAAATGATGCAAGGTCGCCCGCTGCATGGGATGATTGGTGGCATTGATGCGGACGGAGGCAGCGATGTTGACGAATTTGCCGATGGTCGCGCACCAGATGGCGCCGTCCTGCATGACATAGGAATAGTCGCCCATCTCGACCTCCTCGATCCGGCAGCGCTCCGAAATTTCGGTGTAGCGGCCGATCGCGCTGTTGGTGACGCGGGCGGTTTCGTGGATGACGGGCTCAAGGCCGACCTTCACACTCATGCTGCAGCCTTCCGCGGAGAAAACTGCGAAACGTCGAGAATGCGGTCGGCCACGGCTTCCCGCACTTCTTCATCATGAAAGATGCCGAGCAGTGCCGTGCCCTTTTCCTTTTTCTCCCTGATCATCTCGACGACGACACGCCGGTTGGTGGCATCAAGGGAAGCAGTTGGCTCGTCGAGGAGCAGGATCGCATGATCGGTGATGAAGCCGCGGGCGATGTTGACGCGCTGTTGTTCACCACCTGAGAAAGTGGCGGGCGGCAACGACCACAATTCGCGCGGCAGGTTAAGTTTCGAAAGCAGAGCGGCCGCCTGCTCACGTGCCTCTTCAGTGGCAATCCTGCGCGCCAGAAGCGGTTCGGCAACAACGTCTATGGCGGCGACGCGGGGCACCGTGCGCAGGAATTGGCTGACATAACCGATGGTGCGATGGCGAATGTCGAGGATCGTGCGAGGGGAAGCGCTGCCGATGTCGACAACTTCACCCTCATGGCGGATCAGAATCTGTCCGCTGTCTATGGCATAGTTGCCATAGAGCATCTTCAGGATCGAGCTCTTGCCGATGCCGGAGGGCCCGCCGAGCACGACGCATTCGCCGCTGCAGACAGAGAAATTGACATCGCGGACGACAGGCAGTTCGATGCCGTCGCGAAGATGCATGGTGAAGCTTTTGAAGACTTCCGAAACGATGAGAGGCGTCGGCATGGCGTCAAACCTGCAAGATGGAGGAAACAAGCAATTGCGTATAGGGCTCGCGCGGATCGTCCAGCACCCGGTCGGTCAGGCCGTGCTCGATGACGTCGCCGCCCTTCATCACCATCATGCGGTGAGACAGCAGCCGGGCTACCGCGAGGTCGTGGGTGACGACGACGACGGCGAGGCCGAGATCGTTGACGAGGCCACGCACAAGATCAAGCAGACGCGCCTGCACGGACACATCGAGACCACCTGTTGGCTCATCCATGAAAACCAGGCGCGGCGAGGTGACGAGATTGCGGGCGATCTGCAAACGCTGGCGCATGCCGCCTGAGAAGGCGCGCGGCTGATCATCGATACGGTCGGTGCCGATTTCCACCCTCTCCAGCCATTCGCTGGCAGATTGCCTGATATTCCCGTAATGCCGGTTGCCAACTGCCATCAGCCGCTCGCCGACGTTTGCACCGGCCGAAACCGCCATTCGCAACCCGTCTGCCGGGTTCTGATGCACGAAGCCCCAGTCGGTGCGCATCAGGAAACGCCGTTCGGCCTCACCCATATGGTAGAGATCGCGCATAGAGCCGTCGCGCATGCGATATTCCACGCTGCCTGCCGTTGGCATCAGCCGGGTGGAAATGCAGTTGAGGAGCGTGGTTTTGCCGGAACCGGATTCGCCGACTATGGCGAGAACTTCACCTGGATAAAGTTCGAAAGAGACATTGCGGCAACCGGCTCGGTCACCGTAATATTTTGAAACGTCACGGACTTTGAGAAGCGGTGCGTCGCTCATTCTGCGGCCTCCTTCACATCCGCCAGCATATGGCCCTTGTGGCCATGGGCGCGGCGGTCCTCGCAATGATCGGTATCGGAGCAGACGAACATCCGTCCGCCTCTGTCATCAAGCACCACCTCGTCGAGATAGACATTTTCTGCGCCGCACAGCGCGCAGGGCTTGTCGAAGCGCTGGATTTCAAAAGGATGATCCTCGAAATCGAGGCTGACGACGTCGGTGTAGGGCGGTACGGCATAGATGCGCTTCTCGCGCCCGGCGCCGAACAGCTGCAACGCGTCCGACATGTGCATTTTCGGGTTGTCGAATTTCGGGGTTGGCGATGGATCCATCACATAACGCCCGGCCACCTTCACCGGATAGGCGTATGTGGTGGAGATGCGGCCGTTGCGGGCAATGTCCTCATAGAGCTTGACGTGCATCAGGCCATATTCCTCCAGCGCGTGCATGACACGCGTTTCGGTGTCGCGCGGCTCGAGGAAACGCAACGGCTCGGGAATGGGTACCTGATAGACAAGCACCTGGCCCGAATGCAGTTCCTCTTCCGGAATGCGGTGCCGCGTCTGGATGATGGTGGCATCCTTCGTTCGGGTCGTGACGGCAACATTAGACACCTTCTGGAAGAAGGCGCGGATGGAAACCGCATTGGTCGTGTCATCGGCTCCCTGGTCGATTACCTTCAGCACGTCGTGGGGGCCAAGAATGGAGGCGGTCAATTGCACACCGCCCGTGCCCCAGCCATAGGGCATGGGCATTTCACGGGAAGCGAAGGGAACCTGATAACCCGGAATCGCGATGGCTTTCAGGATTGCCCGGCGGATCATCCGCTTGGTCTGTTCGTCCAGATAGGCGAAGTTGTAGGCAGCCAGTCCGTCGTCAAATGAAACTTCTTCAAGCATTGCGCGTTAGCCTTGTGAAAAAAGGAGTACAAGCTCATGGAGATTGGAATTCTTGTAGCCGTGTTCTTTGCTGTCTTTGCAGCAACGACCGTCTTTTGTGCTTACTGGTTCGGCGAGCAGCACAGCCGCTGAGTCATTCGGCCGCATCGCCCATCCATTCCGCGCCAGTCGCGTTCGTCGCTTCGAAATCAGCACGCATTTTTCGGACGAGCCCGAGTTCAGCCTGGAAATCCACGTAATGCGGCAGTTTCAGATGTTCGACAAAGCCAGTTGCCTGCACGTTGTCGGCGTGTGAGATGACAAATTCTTCGTCCTGCGCTGGCGCTACGACATCTTCGCCGAATTCGCCGGCGCGTAGTGCACGGTCGACCAGCGACATCGCCATCGCCTTGCGCTCGCTCTGACCAAACACCAAGCCATAACCTCGCGTGAATTGCGGAGGGGCCTTGGACGAACCCTTGAACTGGTTCACCATCTGGCATTCGGTAACCTGGATATCGCCCAATGAGACCGCGAAGCCAAGTTCCGGCACGTCTAGCTGGATTTCAACTTCACCGATGCGAATCTCGCCGACAAAAGGATGTGTCCGGCCGTAGCCGCGCTGCGTGGAGTAAGCGAGCGCCAGAAGAAAACCCTCATCGCCGCGTGCCAGTGATTGCAGGCGCAGATCGCGCGACATCGGGAATTCCATCGGTTCCCGCGTCAGGTCACCGGCAATATGGTCGTCCGGCAATTCGCCATCGCTTTCGATCAGCCCTTCCTGGGCGAGAATATCGGAAACGCGCATGACATGTTCCGGCTCGCTATCCCGCTGGGTTGCTGCTTCGACCGTTTGGTCTTCGAGAAGGGAGGGGTCGAGCAGGCGGTGGGTATAATCGAAGGTCGGCCCCAGCAATTGTCCGCCCGGCAGGTCCTTGTAAGTCGCGGAAACGCGCCGCCTCACCGTCATATCCGCTGTGTCCACCGGTACCGAGTAACCGAAGCGCGGCAGCGTGGTGCGGTAGGCACGCAGCAGAAAGATGGCTTCGATCATGTCGCCGCGCGCCTGCTTGATGGCAAGGGCCGCGAGCGACTGATCGTAGAGAGACGCTTCCGCCATCACCCTGTCGACAGCGAGTGAAAGCTGTGAAACGATCTGCGCGACCGTCATGGCCGGCAGGTCCCGGTCTCCGCGCCGCTTGTCGGCCAGAAGCCGGTGGGCATTGGCGATGGCGGTTTCACCGCCTTTGACAGCAACATACATCTTATGACTCCACGAGTTTGATGCGCGTCGTGCGCGGCAGGCAGACGAATTTATCGCCAGCCGTCAGGATCACGTCGACGCCGCGCGGGAAGAAGGCGTTGTTCTCCGCCCAGAGCCTCGGGAATATGTCGGGCAGACCGGAAGGACTGATCACGTTGACGTGGCGGATGCCAGGGCCGGAAAGCTGCAATTCCCGACCGCCATCGAGATCAGGCAACTCGATGATGAGCGTGGTGGAACGGTCGGGATATTCCTGGCTTCCCAGAGCGAAGAGACCGAAGGACGAAACGGCGCTGCCGGCCTCGAAGACCGCGAAATGTGCCGTGCCCTTTTCTTCTGTCGCAGCTGCGCCAGTGTGAAAACCGATCCAGCCGGGGACCGCGGTTTTTCGTAGTGCACCGCTTAGCCAGACCGGAGTGTCATGGTCACAGAGCGCCAGCAGAACCGCTCCGGTCGCCGCGGCAAGCGGCAGCGGCGGAAAGACTGCTGTTTCGACCGCCTGTGTGGTGCCCGGACGGGCCATGCCGTCCATCAGTTTTTTGAAAACCCGTTGGGAATCGAAGACGGCGTTGGAGAAACCGCCCGTCAGTGCTTCGGCCTTGACACCCATCAATCTTCTCCTCGAACCATGGTAAAGAAATCGACCCGTGTGGCGGCAGTCTCTTTCATTGTCCGCTCTTTCTCTGCGGTCAGCCTTTTTTCGAGAGGCGAGAGAAGCTCGGTCTCGATGAAATCCCGTGTCGGGCTTTCCTGCCAGAGCGCATCGAAAACGGCGGCGTACCAGGCTTTTTTGCGACCGGTGCCGAGAACATGCGCATGACCCACGGTGCCGGAGGCCAACTTGATCGTCGCCCGGGTGACTGTCGTTTCACCGAGGTTGAAAGGAGCGCCGCCACCGCCGATCCGGCCCTTGACCATCACCAGCCCGGTTTCCGGCCCGCGTACGGTTTCCGTTTTGGGGTTCTCACCCTGGCGGTTCCAAGCCGTTTCAAGTTCCTGAACCGTGGCGCGGGCAAGAAGCGCTGCCGCTCTTTTTCTGCCTGCGTGTATGTCTGCCGTATCGTTCGTCATCGCTTGACCTCTAATGTCTATTGATATAGACAAATATACAATATAAGCTATAAGTAATGGCGATGAATGACAAGCGTGTGACATGAGCCCTTCGGCAACGATGAAAAGAAAGAATGGAGTGGCGCTCTGGCGGCAGATTGCCGACCGGATCAGAGGCGAAATCGCCGCTGGTGATCACGACGAAACCGGAATGTTACCGCCAGAAATGACATTGGCGCAAAAATTCGGCGTCAACCGCCATACTGTCCGGAGTGCCATTGCCGCACTGGCGAGCGAGGGCATACTCGAGCCGATGCAGGGACGCGGCACGATCATCGCCCGCAAGGAGCGTTTGAGCTTTCCGATATCGCTACGCACGCGCTTCACGGCTGGCATCGGCGATCAGGTAAGGGAAATGGAGGCGCTGCTGCTTTCCCACATCACCGAGCCAGCCAATGCCGATCTGGCGGCGCGATTGCAATTGCCGCTGGGTGCGCCGCTCATACGTCTCGAAACGCTCCGCAAGGCGGACACTCGCCCGGTCTCCCGCTCGACCACGTGGTTTCCCGCCGACCGTTTTGCCGGAATAGGAGAGGCTTATCAGAAAAGTGGCTCCATTACGGCTGCGTTCAAGATGCTTGGCGTGGCTGACTACGTGCGCATTTCGACCGTCATTTCCGCTAGTCACGCGGATACGCGCGATCTCGCCGATCTCGAGTTGTCACCAGGCGCCATCCTGCTGATAACACAGGCACTGAACGCAGATATGGACGGCGTGCCGGTGCAATACGCCATCAGCCGCTTTTCGGCCGATACGGTCGAATTCACGGTGGAAAACTAAGGTCAAAATCGAGGTGGAAGACTATTCCGCCTGCGACAACCCCAGCACATCCAGCATCGAATAGAAACCGGGCTTCTTGTCGAAGGCCCAGACCGCTGCCGTGATTGCGCCGCGCGCGAAGATGGAGCGGTCGCCAGCGTAATGGGAAAGTTCGACGCGCTCGCCTTCGCCGGCGAAGATGACAGAATGTTCACCGATCACCGAACCACCGCGCAGTGTGGCAAAGCCGATGGTTCCGGTCTCGCGCGCCCCGGTATGGCCGTCACGCACACGAACGGATGACGTGGAAAGATCGACGTTGCGGCCGGCGGCGGCGGCTTCGCCCAGCAGCAGCGCTGTGCCGGAAGGTGCATCCACCTTGTGCTTGTGGTGCATTTCCAGGATTTCAATATCCCAGGTCTGCGCATCCAGCGCCTGCGCCGCCTGCTGCGTCAAGACGCTGAGCAGGTTGACACCGAGGCTCATATTGCCCGACTTGACGATGCGGGCATGGCGCGACGCCGCCTTGAATTTTTCCTCATCTTCCGGCGCGCAGCCCGTGGTGCCGATGACATGCACGATGCGGGCCTGTGCAGCGAGACCGGCAAAGGTGACGCTGGTTGCCGATGAAGTGAAGTCGATCACCCCTTCGGCGTGGAGAAATGCCTGCAGCGGATCGCTGGTGATTTCGACGCCGATGGGGCCGAGACCGGCAATCTCCCCGGCATCGCGGCCCACAAAGGCCGAACCCTCGCGCGCGACCGCAGCATGCAGCTGAACGCCCGGCGTCTGGTGAATGAGGCGGATCAACGCCTGTCCCATGCGGCCCGCCGCGCCGACCACCACCAGTTTCATGCCGCTGCTGCCCATGCTGTCACTCACTTCTCATGTCGGGCGGATCGGAACCCGCCGGTATCGGATGTTTGATGTGTTCCGCATTGACGTTAAAGACCGTCCGCCCGCTTCGCAAGCATCACGTCGTAACGGTTCGGGCGATCAGACCCTCCAGCGCCGCCCGTCCAGCGCCAGGCCGAAATCGGAAGGTGTTCTCGCATAGGTGGCGAGGCCGGAAAGGGCCGCCTGCGGGTGGGTGACGACGAAGGTGGGGATGGTCCGCATCAGCGCGCTGTGCGGCGCCTTGTCTTCAAAGGCGGTCCGGAATTCCGGGCTCTTGAGCGCCGGAATGATCTTCTGCGAAATGCCGCCCGCGAGATAAACGCCGCCCTTGGCCATGAAGATAAGCGCGAGGTCGCCCGCCACGCGGCCGAGATAGGTGCTGAAAAGCGAAAGCGTTTCTTTGGCCTGTGCATTCTCGCCCGTGAGCCCCTGCGCGGTAATATCGGCCGGATCGGAAAAGACGGCTTCGATGCCATCGGCCTTGCAGACGGCGCGGTAAAGATTGACCAGCCCGCGCCCGCACAGAATCTGTTCGCCAGCGACGCGACCTTCGATGGTTTCGATATGCGGGAAAACCGCGTAGTCACGCGCGCTTCTCGGGCCGATATCGATATGGCCGCCTTCGCCCGGAACCGGAAACCACATATGGCGCGCATAAACCAGGCCGGCCACACCAAGTCCCGTGCCCGGTCCAAGAACGACGCGGGAGGCCAGCACGTCTTTTTTGCCGGAGCCGATGGCGTCGCGGTTGTTGTCGTCCAGAGCCGCAATCGCGAGCGCCTGCGCCTCGAAGTCATTGATGACGATGACGTCCTTCAGGCCGAGATTGGCGAGCATTCCCTTCGGCTTGACGACCCAATGGCAGTTGGTGAGCGGTATCTCGTCACCTTCGATCGGGCCGGCAATGGCAAGAATGGTCGAGACGGGCTGAAGCGAGGTCTTGTCCAGAACAGCCTGCTGGATGGCGTCGTCAATGGTTGGGTATTCCGCCGTCTTCACCGTCGTGAGGTGCACGGGCTCCGCAAAGGAATCGATCAGGATGGAAAAGCGGGCATTGGTGCCGCCGATGTCGCCAAGAAGGATTGGAAAGGACAGATATTCGGTATCGGACGTCTTCGGCATTGCCTGTTCCATGGTGAGAGGGTCAGTTGGCGACGTGGAAGTCGATGAGATTTTCTGCGGTGGCGCGGTTGAGCGCCATGGGAATATCATAGACCGTGGCAAGCCTCGTCAAAGCCTTCACGTCGACATCATGCGGCATTGCCGTCAGTGGATCGGTGAAGAAGATCAGCATGTCCACTTGGCCAGTGGCGATCATCGCGCCGATCTGCTGGTCGCCGCCGAGAGGGCCGCTTTTGAGGCGAATGACTTCAAGCCCGGGGCAGGCTTCCTGCACCCGTCCACCGGTGGTACCGGTTGCGACAATCTTGAAATTGGCAAGCGCCTTCTGGTGATGACGGGCGAAATCCGCCATATCGTCCTTTTTCTCGTCGTGAGCGATGAGCGCGATACAGCGTTGTCCTTCCATGGTCCCAGCCCGTCCCCGTAGAATTAAATCGATTTGAAGCCTTCTATAACAGCTTGCCGCCATTTGAAAAGGGAAGCTGTTGAATGCCTCATTTCTGTTTCAGTTCAATGTCGGGCGCTGGGTCGGAAGTGGAATATCCGAAGGCGGCTGCAGGGCGGGGGCCGCCTGAATGACCTGTTCCACGCTTTGCTGGCGCACGGCGTGGGTCGGCGAAGTTGAATAAGCCTGGGCTGCAATCCCCTCGGGGTTGGCGGAAGGAGCGGCGGCCACGGCGGCGCAGGCAGCGGGCAGGTCGGAAACCATGACGGGACGCGGTTTCACCGGCTTGGCATTGGGGTCCTTTTTCGGCGGCGCCCATGGCTCCTTGGTGAACCACCAGGCAAGAGACTTGTCGCAGCCATCGCCCTTGCCGACGGCGGCCTGCGGCTTGCAGTTCGGCGCGCCGGGCGGGCATTCGAGACGGATGTGGAAATGCTCGTCATGGCCGTAGATCGGCCTGATCTTGCCCATGAAGGTGCGATCGCCGGTCCAGGTCTGGCAGAGCTTCTGCTTGATCGCCGGGTTGACGAAAACACGCTCCACCTGCGGGTAACTTGCCGCCATCATCACCAGCCGTGCATTCAGCGGCGACCACTTGCGGTCGTCAACCGTCAGGAACTTGCTCTTGTCCAGCATGGAGATAAAGGGCACCGTTTCGCGCTGTTCGACAGTGAGCCGAGGCGTGGGCATGGGCCGCCACCAGACATCTACATCGAGGCCGATCTGGTGCGAGGCATGACCTGTCAGCATCGGACCGCCGCGCGGCTGGGAAATGTCGCCGAGCAGCAGGCCCGGCCAGCCGATTTTCTGGGCGTCCTGCGAAAATTGCTCAAGGAAGGAAATCAGCTGCGGCTGGCCCCAGCGCCGGTTGCGCGAAAGGCGCATGGCCTGCCAACCGGGACCATCCGTTGGCATGGCGACTGCGCCGGACTGGCAACCTTTGGCATAGGAGCCGATCGGCTGGGATGCTGCGGCGGAAGGCAGCGCCATGTGGCCGAACACTTCTTTTGCGGGCCTGTCTTCGGCCGATGCGGTTTCGATCTGCAACTGCAGCGACGAGACGACCGACATCGCCAGCACGGTCGCCTTGAAAATTCTCGATGATCCCGCCGTCATATAGCCGTGCCCGTCCGATCAGTTGATTCTCTTGCCCCTAGAATAAACTGGAACGGGATTTTGTTAAAACCATGTTTCGCTTGGCCCTTCAGGGCGGGATAACGACGCTGATAAAGAGCTTGTGAGACAGCGCATCTGTTTTTTGCCAATGTTTCTTTTATGCTCTCCGCAACAGGCACAAAAACAGGGACATTGACCCGATGATATTGGCACCACTGAAATCCCGACTTCTTATCGCCCTTATGGCGTCCGCCCTCCTGATGCCGGCGGCGGCTTCCGCCCAGTCGGGCGATGTCTGGCGAAAGGGGATTTCGACGGTCGGGGAGCTGAAGCATCCCGATGGATTTGACCATTTCGATTATGTAAACACCAATGCACCAAAAGGCGGCACGTTGCGCCTCTCCACATCGGGCACCTTCGATACGCTGAACCCGCTGCTGGCGAAGGGCGAGGCGGCGACGGGCCTTTCGCTCGTCTTCGATACGCTGATGAAATCGACGGAAGAGGAACTGTCGGCCTCTTATGGTTTGCTGGCCGAAGGCGTCAGCTATCCCGAGGATATCTCCAAAGCGACGTTCCGCCTGCGTCAGGATGCCAAGTGGGCGGATGGTAAGCCTGTGACGCCTGAGGATGTCGTGTTCAGCTTCGAAAAAGCCAAGGACCTGAGCCCGCAGCTTGCGACCTATTACACCCACGTCACCAAGGCGGAGGTGAGCGGCGACAGGGACATCACCTTCACCTTCGATGAAAAGAACAATCGCGAGCTGCCGCAGATCGTCGGTCAATTGCTGATCGTTCCCAAGCACTGGTGGGAGGGCGCGGGCCCGGACGGCAAACCGCGTGACATATCGCGCGGCACGCTGGAGCCTGTGATGGGTTCCGGCCCCTACAAGATCGCTGCCGTCGCCCCCGGATCGACCATCACTTATGAACGCCGTGACGATTATTGGGGCAAGGACGTTAACGTAAATGTCGGGATGAACAACTTTAAAGCCATCGCCTACACCTTTTTTGCCGATCAGGACGTGGAATTCCAGGCGTTTAAATCGGGCACGATCGATTTCGCGCGGGAGGCTTCCTCCAGCCGCTGGGTCACGGGTTATGATTTTCCCGCCGTCAAAGACGGTCGGGTCAAAAAGGAGGAGCTGCCGAACATCTACCGTTCCGTCGGCATCATGCAGGCCTTTGTGCCGAACATGCGGCGGGAAAAGTTCCAGAACCCGAAACTGCGCAAGGCGCTGAACTATGCCTTCGATTTTGAGGAACTCAACCGCACGCTGGCTTACGGTCAGTTCCAGCGTATCAACAGCTTCTTCATGGGCAGCGAACTGGCTTCGTCAGGCCTGCCGACGGGTCGCGAACTGGAGCTGCTTCAGGAGCTCAAGGATCAGGTTCCACGTGAGGTCTTCACGACGGAATACAAGAATCCGGTGGCGGGCGATCCGGCCAAGCAACGCGACAATCTGCGCGAAGCCGTCAGGCTGATGAAGGAGGCGGGATATGAACTGCGCGGCAATCGCATGGTCAATGCGAAAACCGGCCAGCAACTCGATATGGAATTCCTGATTGATTCCGCCGGCATGGAACGAACAATCCTTCCTTATGTCCAGAGTCTGAAGAAAATCGGCATCAACGCGACCATCCGCACAGTCGATGCCTCGCAATTCACCAACCGCACCCGCAGCTTCGATTACGACATTATCGTCAAGCTCTGGGCGACGTCGGCCAATCCGGGTAACGAGCAAGCCGATTACTGGGGTTCGGCGGCTGCTGATCGTCAGGGATCGAACAACCTCGCCGGCATCAAGAACCCGGCCGTCGATGCTTTGGTGCGCAAAGTCATTTTTGCGCCCAATCGCGATGAGCAGGTCGCTGCTGCCCGGGCGCTCGACCGGGTGCTGCTCGCCAACAGCTATGTCATTCCGCAATTCTACCGCGGCGAGCTGTTCATCGCCTATTGGAACACGATTGTCCGCCCGGAAAACCTGCCTGAATATGGCATCGGTTTTCCTGAAGCCTGGTGGTCCAGCCAAGCCGGAAAATGACGCCGGCCTTGCTTTCGCGATCAAGGCTTGATTCACATAGGCCGAGACGAATCGCTTGAAATGCGCGTGACGCCGCTTTGAGGAAAGGACCGGGCTTGACCGAGACGAAAATCGCTGACCGAACGGCTGGGGGAAAAGGCTGATGGGCGCCTATATCCTCAGACGTCTGGCGCTGATGATCCCGACCATCATCGGCATCATGGGCATTTCGTTTCTTGTCATCCAGTTCGCCCCGGGTGGGCCGGTGGAACAGGTCGTCGCGCAGCTGACGGGTCAGGGCGACAGCGCCTCCGACCGGCTCTCGGGCGGCGGCGATCTCATGGGGCAATCAGGCGGCTTCGATGAAAGCGGTTCGAAATATCGCGGTGCACAGGGGCTCGATCCGGAGCTGATCAAGAAGCTCGAAAAGCAGTTCGGTTTTGACAAACCGCCGCTCACCCGGTTCCTTGAAATGATGTGGAATTACATCCGCTTCGACTTCGGCGACAGCTTCTTCCGCAATTCGTCGGTCATCGATCTCATCATTGACAAGCTGCCGGTCTCGGCCTCGCTCGGTTTCTGGATTCTGATCATATCCTATGTGATTTCCATTCCGCTCGGCATCAAGAAGGCCGTTTCCGATGGCTCGACCTTCGATGTCTGGACCTCAGGCATCATCATCATCGGTTATGCGGTGCCGAGTTTCCTGTTCGGCATCCTGCTCATCGTGCTTTTCGCCGGCGGATCGTTTTTCGACTGGTTTCCGCTGCGGGGCCTGGTGTCTGATAATTTCGACCAGCTGAACTGGTGGCAGAAGATCATCGACTATTTCTGGCATCTTACCCTGCCATTGATCGCTCTGTCGCTCTCCGCCTTTGCGACAACGACGCTTTTGACCAAAAATTCCTTCATCGACGAGATCAAGAAGCAATATGTCATTACCGCCCGCGCCAAGGGTCTCACCGAGCGCAAGGTCCTTTATGGGCATGTTTTCCGCAACGCGATGCTGATCGTGATCGCCGGTTTTCCGGGTGCTTTCATCTCGGCCTTTTTCACAGGCTCACTGCTCATCGAGAATATTTTCTCGCTGGATGGTCTCGGCCGCCTCGGTTATCTCTCGGTCGTCAACCGTGATTACCCGATCGTCTTCGGCACACTGTTCATCTTTTCGCTGATGGGCCTTGTCGTCGGCCTGCTCTCTGACCTCATCTACACATGGATCGATCCGCGTATCGATTTCGAGCGGAGGGACGTGTGATGTCGCTCGCTCAACCTGCAGGAACCGAGACGCTGGTAAATCCCAAGCGCCCGTGGTTTTCGCCGACGACCAAGCGCCGCTGGCAGAATTTCAAGGCAAACCGCCGTGGATACTGGTCATTCTGGCTGTTCCTGATCCTGTTTTTCCTGAGCCTGATGGCGGAATTCATCGCCAATGACAAACCCATCCTCGCCTCCTACAAGGGCGAGCTGCTGGTGCCGGTTATGGTGGATTATCCGGAGGAGAAATTCGGCGGGTTCCTGGCCCAGACCGACTACAAATCCTCTTTCATTCAGGACGAGATCAACGCCAATGGCTGGATGATCTGGCCGCCGATCCGCTACTCCTACCAGACGGTCAATTCCAATATTCCGCATTCCGCGCCCACGGCACCTTTCTGGCTGATGGATAAAAAGGAGCGCTGCTCGGCCTATCCGCAGGGTGATGCCGATCCCGGCTGCACGCTTGGTAATCTGAACTGGCTCGGCACCGACAATCAGGCCCGCGACGTCACGGCGCGGATGATCTACGGCTTCCGCATCTCCGTGCTGTTCGGCCTGACGCTGACCATTGCTTCCGCCATTGTCGGCGTCACCGCCGGCGCCATTCAGGGCTATTTCGGCGGCTGGACGGACCTGCTTTTGCAGCGTTTCATCGAAATCTGGTCGTCCATGCCGGTGCTTTACATCCTGCTCATCATTGCGGCCATTCTGCCGCCCGGCTTCTTCGTGTTGCTTGGGATCATGCTGCTCTTCTCATGGGTCGGCTTCGTCGGCATTGTCCGCGCCGAATTCCTGCGTGCCAGAAACTTCGAATATGTCCGTGCCGCCCGTGCGCTCGGCGTCGGCAACTGGACGATCATGTTCCGGCATCTTCTGCCCAATGCCATGGTGGCGACGCTGACCTTCCTGCCCTTCATTCTTTCCGGCTCCATCACCACGCTTACCTCGCTCGACTTCCTCGGCTTCGGTATGCCGCCGGGCTCACCGTCGCTGGGCGAGATGATCGCGCAGGGCAAGAATAATCTTCAGGCGCCCTGGCTCGGTCTCACGGCCTTCTTCACGATGTCCATCATGCTGTCGCTCCTTATTTTCATCGGCGAGGCCGTTCGCGACGCCTTCGATCCACGCAAGACGTTCCGGTGATCGCCATGACGGAAACAAATATCCAGCCGCTGCTCTCCGTTCGCGATCTCTCCGTCGCCTTCCACCAGGGCGGCGCGACAAGTGTTGCGGTCGATCACGTCTCCTTTGACCTGATGCCGGGCGAAGTCGTTGCCCTTGTCGGCGAATCCGGCTCTGGCAAGTCGGTGACAGCCAATTCCATCTTGAAACTGCTGCCCTATCCGGCAGCAAGCCACCCCTCGGGCAAAATCCTGTTCGATGGCAAGGACATGCTGACATTGCCCGAGCGCTCGCTACGTGCGGTGCGCGGCAACGATATCACCATGATCTTCCAGGAGCCGATGACCTCGCTCAATCCGCTTCACACCATCGAGCGTCAGATCGGAGAGATCCTTGAGCTGCATCAGGCAATCACGGGGAGCGAGGCGCGTGAACGCACACTGGAGCTTCTGCGCCAGGTCGGCATCCGTGAACCGGAAAAACGCCTGAAAGCCTATCCGCACGAATTGTCCGGCGGCCAGCGACAGCGTGTGATGATCGCCATGGCGCTTGCCAACCGGCCGAAACTGCTGATTGCCGACGAGCCGACGACGGCGTTGGACGTGACGGTTCAGGCCCAGATTCTTGAACTCCTCGGTGATCTGAAGAAGCAACACGGCATGTCCATGCTGTTCATCACCCATGACCTCGGCATCGTCCGTAAATTTGCCGACCGCGTCTGCGTCATGACGAAGGGGAAGATCGTAGAAACCGGAACCGTCGAACAGGTTTTCAACGATCCGCAGCATGCCTATACACGCCACCTGCTGGCGGCGGAGCCTAAGGGCGAGCCGCCGGTTTCCGACAGCAGTAAGCCTGTGGTCATGCAGGGCGACGATATCAAAGTCTGGTTTCCCATCAAGGCGGGGCTAATGCGTCGCGTTGTCGACCATGTGAAGGCGGTGGACGGTATCGATATCACGCTGCGTGCCGGCCAGACGGTGGGCGTGGTCGGGGAATCCGGGTCCGGAAAGACAACCCTTGGTCTCGCGCTCTCCAGGTTGATCGCATCTGAAGGACGTATCAGCTTCATCGGCCAGTCGATCGACCACTATTCCTATGAGATGATGAAGCCGCTCAGGAACCGGCTGCAGGTCGTGTTTCAGGACCCCTATGGTTCACTCAGCCCGCGCATGTCGGTGGGTGAGATCGTCGCCGAGGGCTTGAAGGTGCATGAGCGGTCGCTGTCTGCCGACGAACGCGATACGCGCGTCGCCACCGCGCTGGAAGAGGTCGGTCTCGATCCGGCCACCCGCTGGCGATATCCGCATGAATTTTCCGGCGGCCAGCGCCAGCGCATCGCCATTGCCCGTGCCATGGTGCTTAAACCCCGTTTTGTCATGCTGGACGAGCCGACATCGGCACTCGACATGAGTGTGCAGGCGCAGGTGGTCGATCTCTTGCGTGATCTCCAGGCAAAGCATGAACTCGCTTATCTCTTCATCAGCCACGACTTGAAGGTGGTGAAGGCACTTGCCAACGACCTGATCGTCATGCGTCACGGCAAGGTGGTGGAGAGCGGCCCGGCGGCGGAAATCTTCGCCAGTCCACAGCAGGATTATACCCGGGCGCTCCTGGCGGCTGCCTTCCACATCGAGGCCGTGAAAACGAAGGCGATTAGCCAGTAGGCCGCGTGGTGTTTCTGTTAAGGCAATGATTTTTCTGTTGCTTCGCGAAAAATGGCGACCCATGTTGCTGGGTATGTGACGCAGAGACGGATTGATTGCCATGGCAGCGGATGTGATCGTTTTGGGGGCGGGGATCATTGGGGTTTCCACCGCCCTGCAGCTGGCCCGCAGGGGCAGGTCGGTGGTGCTGGTCGACCGGCGCGGACCGGGTGAGGAAACCTCTTTCGGCAATGCCGGTCTGATCCAGAGAGAAGGTGTGGTTCCCTATGCCTTTCCGCAGGATCTCGCCCTGCTGCTGCGCTATTCCCTGAATAACAGCATCGATGCCCGTTATCATCTCTCAGCTCTGCCCAAGATCGCGCCTTTTCTGGGCCGCTACTGGTATAATTCCGCAGCCGCGCGCCATGCGGCAATTGCCCGGGCCTATGCACCGCTGATCGAGCACTCGGTATCCGAGCACAACATCCTGATCGAGGAGGCCAAAGCCGGTGACCTGATCGTCAAGAATGGCTGGATGGAGGCCTACCGAACCGCCGCACGGCGGGACGCTGATTTTGCCTTTGCCGAACGTCTGGCGCGAGACCATGGCATTTCCCATACGAAACTCGACGCTGAGGAACTTGCCACTGCCGAACCGCATCTGAGCCATGATTTCGTCGGCGGCCTGAAATGGAACGATCCCTGGTCGGTGCTCGATCCGCATGCGCTGACGCTCGCTTATGTCCGGCTGTTCGAGAGCCTCGGTGGACGCCTGTCAAGGGGCGATGCGTCCACCCTCAGTCAGACGGCAAGCGGTTGGACGGTGCGCACCGAAACCGGCGCAGTCGAGGCCGAACATGCCGTCGTGGCGCTAGGCCCTTGGGCAGATACCGTCACCGAGCGACTGGGCTACCGTTTTCCGCTCGGTGTGAAGCGCGGTTATCACATGCATTACGCGCCGCAGGAAGGCACTAAGCTCAATAACTGGCTGATCGATGCCGAGCGAGGATATTTCCTTGCGCCGATGCGAAAAGGTATCCGGCTGACGACGGGTGCGGAATTTGCCGAACGCGATGCGCCGAAATCGCCCGTGCAGATTGAACGGGCGGAGCGGGTGGCGCGGACCGTCTTTCCTCTTGGCGGCCGGCTGGACGCGGAACCGTGGATGGGTGCCCGGCCCTGCACGCCGGATATGATGCCGATAATCGGCAAGGCGCCACGTCACCGGACTTTATGGTTTGCCTTCGGCCACGCCCATCACGGGCTGACGCTCGGGCCCATTACTGGTCGTGTTCTGGCTGAAACGATACTGGGCGAAACGCCTGTTATCGCGATTGACGCGTATCGCCCGGGAAGGTTCAATCCCTGAGAACGAAATCTGCTGGCCTTCTGTGAGCGGGCCACGTAACATGGTCCCATGCAAAGGGGAAAAGGGGCAGACGTCATCATGGTGGCGAGGTTTCTCATCTATCAGCAGCAGGATGATTTTCGCTAGCGAAGATTGCTGCGCATGATCAGAGATGGAAACGGCTTGCTGGTGCATGATGGATGATATTGAAAACGCAAAGAAATTTTTCGTCGATAACCCCGATATCGAAATACTCGAAGCCTTTGTCATAGATGCCAACGGCGTGCCGCGCGGCAAATGGATTCCGCGCGAACGGGCAATCGACGTGCTTGAAAAGGGGATGGCCATTCCCCGTTCCGTTTATGCGCTGGATATCTGGGGCCGTGATGTCCACGCTGCGGGCCTCGCGGAGGGCACGGGTGATCCGGACGGCTTCTGCTTTCCCGTTCCCGGCACACTGTCGCGGGTGACATGGCTCGGCCGGCCGACGGCGCAGGTTTTGCTCGCCATGAAGAATCCGGATGGAACCGGTTTTTACGGCGATCCGCGCCATGTTCTCGCGCAGGTTCTCAATGCTTATAAAAAAGCGGGTTTGACCCCTGTCGTGGCCACTGAACTCGAGTTTTACCTGATCGATCCCGTTCGTTCGGCGCTCGATCCCGTGCGTCCGCCGCACAGCCGCGAGGGCCGGTGGCATACGGGCCAGACGCAGGTCCTGTCGATTTCAGAGTTGCAGGATTTCGAAGATGTTTTCCACGACATCGCGACAGCGTGCCGCGCGCAGGGCGTGCTTGCCGATACGACGCTGCGGGAAAATGGTCCCGGCCAATATGAGATCAACCTCAATCACGTGCCTGACGCGTTGCAGGCTGCCGATTTTGCCGTTTTTCTAAAGCGTATCGTTAAAGGAGTGGCGCGTCGGCATGACCTCGACGCCACCTTCATGGCCAAGCCCTATGGGCTGCAGGCAGGCAATGGCATGCATGTGCATTTCTCCGTTCTCGACAGGGATGGCAGGAATATCTACGCGGGAGAAAACGGCCCTTCGGATGCGCTGCTGCATTCGGTCGGCGGCCTCCTTGAAAACATGGGAGAGAGCATGGCGATCTTTGCACCTCATGCCAATTCCTATCGCCGCCTCACACCGAGCGAACATGCGCCGACCTATGCCTCCTGGGGTATCGATAACCGCTCAGCAGCGGTGCGCGTCATTGTTGCCAGCAAGGCGGCGACGCGTATCGAACACCGCGTCGCCGGCGCCGACACCAACCCCTATCTGGTTCTCGCGATGATACTGAGCGCCGCGCTCGCCGGCATGAAGGAGAAGCGCCAGCCCGGCGGCGCGATTTCCGGCGACAGTCACGCGATCAACCATGAGCCGCTGCCCACCAACTGGGACTATGCGCTGCAACGCTTCACGCGCTCCAGCTTCGCCTATGCGACGCTTGGCCAAAAATACCGTACGCTGTTTTCCGCCTGCAAACAGCAGGAGCTTTCCGAATTCTCCCTGCGTGTAACCGACGTCGAATATGACGCCTATATCAGGACGGTGTGAAATGGTTGAGGTCACCAACGTTCCCAATCCCGGCCACACATCGTCATGGTATGCGGCCTCCGCTAATGTCAAAACTGTGCGGCCGACGCTTGAGGGCGCGCTGGAAGCCGACGTCTGCGTGATCGGCGGCGGTTTCACCGGCATTTCCGCCGCCCTTGAACTCAGTGAACGTGGCTACGCGGTTATTGTGCTGGAAGGCGTGCGGGTCGGCTTCGGCGCGTCGGGGCGCAACGGCGGGCAGATCGTCAACGGTTACAGCCGGGATCTCGAAACCATCGCCGGCCGCTACGGGTATGAAAAGGCGGTGAAGCTTGGGGAGATGTCGCTTGAAGGCGGCGCGATCATCCGCAACCGCATCGCCAAATATGCCATCGACTGCGATCTGGTCGACGGCGGTTTCTTCGCCGCCTTCACGTCAAAACAGATTCGCGAAATGGAGGCACACAAGGCCCATTGGGAAAAACATGGTCATGGCGGCCTGGAAATGGTCTCCGGAGCGGATGTCGGCCGCTACGTGAAGACCGATCGTTACGCCGGTGGCATGATCGATCGTTTCGGCGGCCATATCCATCCTCTTAATCTCGTGCAGGGCGAGGCGGCGGCTGCCGAAAGCCTGGGCGCTCGGATATTCGAAAATTCGCGGGTCATTGCGGTAGAGCAGGGGGAAAACCCCGTCGTGCGGACGGCAACGGGCAGCGTGAGGGCGAAATATGTTCTCGTCTGCGGCAATGCTTATCTCGGCAAGTTGCTGCCGGAAATCGGCGAACGGATGATGCCGGTCTCGAGCCAGGTCATGGCAACGGAGCCCCTTAATGCCGATCTGATTGAGGCGCTTCTGCCGGCTAATTATTGCGTCGAAGATGCCAATTACATTCTCGATTATTACCGTCGCACCTCGGACAACCGTCTGCTTTACGGCGGAGGTATCGGTTATGGCGGCAGCGATCCGGCCGACCTGACAGGCGTGATCCGCCCGAACATGCTGAAGACCTTCCCGCAGCTGGAAAAGATAAAGATTGAGTATGCCTGGAGCGGCAACTTCGCCTTGACCCTGACGCGTATTCCGCACATGGGCAAACTGTCGGACAATATCTACTTTTCCCATGGCGACAGCGGTCACGGGGTAACGACCACGCATCTGCTCGGCAAGATATTGGGCGAGGCCGTCGCAGGCCACGCCGAACGTTTTGATATCTGGAGCTCCTTGCCGAACTATCCCTTCCCGGGTGGCAAGACGTTCCGCGTTCCGCTGACCGTACTTGGCGCCTGGTGGTATGGCCTGAGAGACAGGCTCGGGCTTTAAAACACGACCGTTTTCAAAGCGGAAAGCGCGTTCGAAACGATCTCTTCCGGTGTCGTATCGATGCTGACAGCCACGACGCCGGGCTCTCCCGTCGGTACTTCCAGCGTGGCAAGCTGGGTCTGAAGCAGCGAGAGCGGCATGAAATGGCCCTTGCGCTCGCCCATCCGCCGGCTAAGCAGTTCCAGGCTGCCATCCAGATAGACGAACGCCAGCGGGCCGCCTGTGGCCTGGCGGAGGCGGTCGCGATAGATTTTCTTGAGCGCCGAGCAGGAAACGACGACACCGTTGCTTTCGCTGCCTTTGCGAAGTTCCGCGCCGACGAGATCGAGCCAGGGCCAGCGGTCTTCATCCGTAAGGGGAATACCCTCTGACATCTTGTCGACATTGGATTTGGGGTGGAGTTTATCGCCCTCAATAAAGGCAATGCCCAGTTTCTCCGCCAGACCTTCCGCGACCGTGGACTTGCCAGAACCGCTCACTCCCATCACGACGATTGCCTGTGTCACCCGAACCTCTGAAATTTCTGTTTCGACGGTTTGCCCCTACCATGTGCGGCGAACGCCGGGAATATAAAATGTGACGCATGTCCTGTTCATTGCCCGGTTCTGCGGGCCGCGGTCCTTTCCAGGGCGGAAAAGCCGGTATGGATCAGGATCGCCAGTGCCGCAACGATAAGCCCGCCTTGAAGGATGAAAGCGAGATTGTTGGATTGCAGGCCGGCGATGATAACTTCCCCAAGCGTCCTTGCGGCAACTGTTGAGCCGATGGTGGCGGTGGAAAGGCTGATGACCGCCGAAAGTCGGATCCCGGCGAGGATGGCCGGCAGGGCGAGCGGCAGCTCCACTTTTACGAGCCGTTGCCAGCCGGTCATGCCGCTGCCTCTTGCGGCATCCACCACTGCTGGCGGAAGGGTGGTAAGTCCGGTCAGCGTATTTTCGAAGACGGGCAGCAGGGCATAAAGAAACAGCGCGATCAGAGTGGGTTTTTCGCCAAAACCGATTATCGGCACCGCGAGCGCCAGAACCGCCACAGGGGGAAAGGTCTGGCCGATATTGACGATGCTGCGGGAGAGCGGAAGGAAATCCCTTCCGAAGGGTCGGGTTACGAGAATGGCGAGCGCACCCGCCATCATCGTGGCAAACCCCGTTGCGATAGCGACAGTGGCGAGATGCGAAAGGGTGAGGGAAAGCAGATTGGCCTGCGTGTAGATGGCTGGCGCATTGGCTTGCACAAGGGGGCTGAACAGGGGCGAGAAGCTCTGGGGCGAGGCAAGAAACGCCATCAGCGCCAGCACCAGAAATCCCAGGGCGAAGAAAGAAGCGGCTTTTCTCATCGGTTTCCGGCGGCGCGCTGGAGGAGAACGTCACGCCGCACCAGGCCCGCGGGCTGTCCGCTGTCTTTTATTACTGGCAGGACATCGCGGCCCGCCCATAACATGGCCGAAAGCGCGTCGCGCTGGCTTGTATGTTCGCTGAGCGGCTCGCCCTCGGCGCTTCCCGGCTCCACGACATCGGCAACCGAGAGGACCGAGAGCAGTTTCAGCGCGCGTTCGTTTTCCCCGATCATGGTGCGCACGAAGTCATTCGCGGGTTTCAGCACCAGTTCTGCCGGCGGACAGTCCTGCACGATACGTCCCTTGTCCATGACTGCAATACGATCAGCCAGATGAAAAGCCTCGTCCATGTCGTGCGTGACGAGAACGATGGTCACGCCCAGCTTCTTCTGTATATCGATGAGGTCTTTCTGGGCCTTGGCGCGGATAACCGGATCGAGAGCGCCGAATGGCTCGTCCATCAGGAGAATGTTCGGTTCAGCGGCCAGCGCCCGCGCCACGCCGACACGCTGCTGCTGGCCTCCGGAAAGTTCATGCGGGAAACGCTCGGCATAAAGTGCAGGTTCGAGCTGGAAGAGGTGCATCAGCGCATCGATCTTCGCAGCGATGCGTTTGCGGTCCCAGCCGATCAGCTGCGGCACGGTCGCGATATTCTCCGCCACCGTTCGATGCGGAAACAGGCCATGGCCCTGAATGGCATAGCCTATCTGGCGGCGAAGCCTGAATCCGGGTATCGCGCTGGCATCTTTTCCGTCTATTCGGATTGCGCCGGAAGTTGGCTCCACCAGCCGGTTTATCATGCGCAGCAGGGTGGTTTTTCCCGACCCCGACGTGCCGACGATGACGGTGACGGTGCGCGGCGCGAACGTTAGTGACACCTGGTCCACAACGGTCGTATCGCCATATCGCTTCGTGATGGTGTCGATCTCGATCATGCCTTTTGCCTTCCGCCTGCGCTGAAGAGATTGCTGTCGATGAGGGCGTCAAGCATGATTGCAGCCGCAAAGCCGAGGAAAACGGTCGGCACGGTACCCAGCAGCACGAGGTCCATCGCCGTCTGCCCGATGCCCTGGAAGACGAAAACGCCAAAACCACCGCCGCCAATCAGCGCCGCGATCGTCGCGAGCCCAATATTCTGCACCAGCACGATGCGGATGCCGGTGAGGATGACCGGCATGGCCAGCGGAAACTCCACCCGCAGCAGGCTTTGCGTCGAAGTCATCCCGAGTCCGCGCGCTGCCTCCCGGACTGCTCGCGAAACACCGGAAAGGCCAACCACCGTGTTGGAAACCACCGGTAGCAGCGAATAGAGAAATAGCGCCACGAAGGCGGGCGCCATGCCTATGCCGGCGATGCCGATCTTTGCCGCGCCCGGCACCGTCGCTGCGATCCATCCAAGCGGCGCGATCAGCAAACCGAAAAGAGCGATGGAGGGTATGGTCTGGACGATGTTGAGGGTGTTCAGCACGCTCGCCCGCAGCCGCTCCACCTTGTAGCAGAGGAGGCCGAGCGGAATGCCCACGAGCGTCGCCGCAACGAGCGAGCCGATGGCGAGCTGCACGTGCCGCAGTGCTTCGGTCCAGAATGTGTCGGCTCTCCCGGTATATTCCCTGATGATCGAGAGATCGTTCCAGAGACCGCTTGTCAGCACGGCCGCAAGTGCAGCCGCCGCCAGCAGCAACAGCAAAATCCGAACGACGGGCCTGGGCCTGAGACGGGCTATACAATCCGTAGCAAGCAGGGCCAGCCCGGCAAAAATCAGCCAGAAACCGCTGGCAGGCGAGACGCGGGCAAAACTATTGCCCTCCGGTGTCAGGAAAGAAGCAGCCTGACCGACGAAAACCGCCAGTACTGCAAGCCCGACCAGCGCAATCGTGAGTTTGAGGCGGGCGGAAAAGCGAAAGAACGCGATGAATGCAGCAAGAAGAACGACGGTGGTGATAATGGCGGCAGCCAAAGCCGGGAGGGCTTCGAAAACCGTTCGTGTCTCACCCTGAACGATCCGGTTTGCACGGAATGTCATGAAGGGCGCCACGAGAAGCGCATAGAGAAGCAGGCATGAAATCACCACCCCCACCTTGTCAGGCCATTTCGTCAAATCCCACTCCCCTGTCTCATCGATCAGGCGAAGGCCGGAAGAACGAATTTTTCCCGACCCGTCGCCCGGAACCACAGACTATTACTTGACGAAGCCGTTCTTGGTCAGGAAGTCGAGCGCGACGGTTTTTGCCTGCTCGCCGCCCACCTGCACACGGGCGTTAAGCTCCTGCAGGGTCGCCAGATCGAGCTTTTCAAACACGGGTTTCAAAAGTTCCTCGATATTCGGATGCTTTTTCAGGACTTCTTCGCGAATGATGGGCGCCGGCTGATAGACAGGCTGCACATGTTTGTCGTCCTCCAGCACCACAAGACCGGACGGGGCGATGCCGCCATCCGTGCCGTAGACCATGGCGGCATTGGCGTTGTTGGTCTGGTTGGCTGCGGCTGCGATGGTAGCGGCCGTATCGCCGCCGGACAGCGTGATCAACTGGTCCGGCTTCATGGTGAAGCCATAAGTGGTCTGAAACGCCGGCAGGGCAGCAGCCGAGTTGACGAATTCGGAAGAAGCGGCAAGAACCACTTCACCGCCGTCGGCAACATATTTGCCGAAATCGGAGAGCGTCTTCAGCTTGTTTTTGTCCGCAACATCCTTTCGCAGCGCGATTGCCCAGGTATTGTTGGCCGGGGAGGGCGTCAGCCAGACGATCTTGTTGGCGTCATAGTCGAGCGTCTTTGCTTCCTGGTAGGCCTTGGCGGCGTCCTTCCAGAGCGGGTCATCCGCCTTGGAGAAAAAGAAGGCGGCGTTGCCGGTATATTCGGGGTAGATGTCGATCTCGCCCGCGGTAATCGCCTTTCTGACGACTGGCGTTGCGCCGAGCTGAATGCGATCCGTCGTCTCGATATTGTTCTTGCTGAGAACGGCGAGAATGATGTTGCCGAGAACGCCACCCTCCGTGTCGATTTTCGACGACACGACCACTTGCGCCTGAGCGATCGAAACAGAAAAGGCAAGCGCAAGTCCGGCGCCCGTCAACGTCATCAAGCGGTTCATGAATGGTCCTCCGATGGGTCAGCCTGCCGAGCAGGCGAAAGGTCGCCGCCCGCAATTGCGGCTAAGCCTGAACGTACCGGAGAGAAAAAGGTTGCAATGCTGCCAGCATTTTTCCGGCAGATGTCAGGTTTCGCCGTCTCGTGTTCGGGCATCCTTTCCCATGACGAGCGGCATAAGAACCGACAGGAACAGAAGCCTGATGACGTGATGCGAGCCGACATAGGCGGTATCTGCGTGCATCATGACCGCCATCGCAGCCATCGTTTCGAGGCCACCCGGTGAATAGGCGATCATTACCGCATTGAGCGGAACGCCGGTCACGTGGGAAATCATCCAGGCAATACTGCCGGCGATCACCATGACGGCGATGGTGACGACAAAGCCCGCTACAAAGCCCTTGCGCACCTCCATCAGCGAGACATTCGAAAACCGTGTCCCGATCAGGCAGCCGATCAGCACATACACTGGAAGGCTGAGCCAGGTCGGGACGCCGCCTTCAGTGAGGCCGGTAATATGCGTGCCAATGGAGATCGCGACGCCGCCGAGCAGCAGGGCAGCAGGAAACTTCCAGCGCAGGAAAAGCCAGCCGGTCAGCAGGGAAGCGACGATGGTCAGTCCCAAGGTGAGGAGATCCATCGGCGGTTTGGTGAGGAGCGGTTCGGTGCTGACAAGATCGAAATATTCCACGATCAGCGGTACGGAAAGAGTGAGCGCAAGTACCCTGACGCTTTGCACGATGCTGACGGTTGCGAGGTCGCTTTTCGTCTCGGCCCCGAGGCTGATGATATAGCTGAGGTGGCCGGGGGAAGCGCCGAGCATTGCCGTGGTCCTGTCGTAACCGAAGCCGTAATGCAGTATCCAGTAAGCGACATAGAGCATGATGACGACAGCGACGAGGACGACGACAAAGCTCACCGGCCAGGTCTTCGCAGCGTCTATCACGGAGGGCGTCACGCTCGTTCCCATCGAAATGCCGACAACGACGAAACAGGCATTGCGGATGAAGGCGGGAATGCCAAGCCTGAGGCCTGCCAGTCCAGAGATCGTCACCGCAAGTGCCGGGCCGGATAGAAAGGGTGCCGGGATATCGATGAGGCTGGCGAGCAGCGCACCTATGCTGCCGATGAGCGCGGTAAGCGCAAATGTATGGAATTCAGGCTTGATGATCATTGCGACGCTGATTGGTTGCTTGAAAAAGCTCACGACCAAATGCGCCGCTTCCGTTCGCGAGGTCAACACGCGGGATCAAAAATATTCTGTCTCGCGCGGCTTCCTTAAAGAAAAGCCCGTGACCTCATGGGCACGGGCTATGGTGTAATCGCCAGGGAAGCAATAAGACGATCATGCAGCCGGAAGGGCAGCGACCTTCGGCATCGTGGTGTCGAGGCCAAGCAGAAAGTTGATCTGCGGCCGAGCCTTGACGAGATCGTCGATCGAATATTCGGCCAGCACGTCGAAGAAGGCGTTGAGCGCCTTGCGCAGTGCCGAATTCAGGCCGCAGCTGTCAACAAGAGGACATTCGACGGCGCCGTCCTCGAAACATTCCGCCATGGCGAAGCTGTCTTCGGTGACCCTGACCACATCGAACAGGCTGATCTTTTCGGCAGGCTTGCCAAGCCGCACGCCGCCATTGCGGCCGCGAACTGTTTCCACCAGGCCGGCCTTGTTGAGCGGCTGGAGGATCTTGAACAGGAACAGCTCGGAAACGCCATAGGCCTTGGCAATCTCCGGAATGCGGCTCAGATGGCCTTCATTTGCGGCGCAGTACATCAACATGCGCACGGCATAGTTGGTCTGTTTGGTCAAGCGCATGCTGGTCTCCTAACTCTCAATGTGGAGTTATATAGTCTCTTTTTCAGTTTAGAACAATTCCAGAAACCGAAAAAACTGGCATCCATCCGAGATTTCTCACACAGCCTTGTTGACCGCCTTCATGATTCATGAACAAACAAGTCAAGAATCGGAATGTAATGGAGGCATTCACAATGGCAAGCTTGAAATCATATTTTTCCGCTGCCGTTTTTTCAGGGATGATGATCCTTTCCTGCGCACCCAAAGCCTGGGCAGAGGGAGAGGTTAATGTCTATTCCTATCGCCAGCCTGAATTGATCCAGCCGCTGCTCGACGCCTTTACCAAGGAAACGGGAATAGAGACGAATGTTCTTTTTCTCGACAAGGGACTGGTGGAACGCATCCAGGCAGAAGGCGTCAATTCGCCGGCCGATGTGCTGTTGACGGTCGATATCGCCCGTCTGGTCGAGGCCAAGGAGGGCGGTGTCACGCAGCCTGTTCTCAACGATCCCGTCATCGAAAAGGATATCCCCGCCAATCTGCGTGATCCCGAGGGCGAATGGTTCGGCCTGACGACACGCGGCCGGGTTGTCTATGCCTCGAAGGAGCGGGTGAGCCAGAAGGATATCACCTATGAGGAACTGGCGGATCCGAAATGGAAGGGCAGGATCTGCATTCGCGACGGCCAGCATTCCTATAATATTGCGCTGATCGCCTCAATGATTGCACATCATGGTGTCGATTATACCCGCACCTGGCTTGCCGGCCTGAAGAACAACCTTGCCCGCAAACCTGATGGAACCGACCGCAGCCAGGCGAAATCAATCTTTTCCGGCGAGTGTGATATTGCCCTTGGCAACACCTATTATGTCGGCCTGATGCTGACAAATGACCGCGAGCCGGAAGAAAAGGAATGGGCGGGTTCCGTGCGGGTCATCTTTCCCAATGCGGGCGACCGCGGCACGCATGTGAATATTTCCGGCATGGCCCTGACGAAATACGCCCCCAACAAGGACAATGCCCTGAAACTCATGGAATTCCTGGCATCGCGCGAGGCACAGGAAATCTACGCCAGGCAGGTCTTCGAATATCCGGTGCTGCCCGGCGCCGAGCCGTCGGATGTGGTGAAGGGCTTCGGCCCCATCAATCCGGACAGGTTGCCGCTGACGGACATCGCCGCCCATCGCAAGCAGGCATCCGAACTGGTGGACGAAGTGGGCTTTAATGACGGCCCGACCAACTGATCTCAGGCCCTGCTTCCAGGACGGATGAATTCCAGTCAAAAAAGCCCCGCTGCAAAACAGCGGGGCTTTTTTGTATTGCCTGCTTGCGGCTTATTTCATCGTCGGCATGACGAATTCGGCACCCGACTTGATGCCAGACGGCCAGCGCGAGGTGATGGTCTTGGTCTTCGTCCAGAACTTGATCGAATCCGTGCCGTGCTGGTTGAGGTCGCCGAAGCTCGAAGCCTTCCAGCCGCCGAAGGAATGGTAGGCGAGCGGAACCGGGATCGGAACGTTGATGCCGATCATGCCGATATTGACGCGGCTTGCGAAATCGCGGGCTGCATCGCCGTCGCGGGTGAAGATGGCGACGCCGTTGCCATATTCATGCTTCATAGGCAGTTCCAGCGCCTCTTCGTAGTTCTTGGCACGAACGACCGACAGAACCGGTCCGAAGATTTCCGTCTTGTAGATGTCCATGTCAGGGGTGACGTGGTCGAACAGGCAGCCGCCGACAAAATAGCCGTCTTCATAGCCCTGCAGCTTGAAGTCGCGGCCGTCGACCAGGAGCTTTGCGCCCTGTTCCACGCCGCTGTCGATCAGGCCCTTGACGCGCGTCTGGGCTTCCTTGGTGACAAGCGGGCCCATATCGGCCTTGTCGTCGGTGTAAGGACCGATCTTCAGTGCCTCGATCTGCGGAATGAGCTTTTCAACGAGACGGTTTGCCGTCTCTTCTCCGACAGGAACTGCAACGGAAACAGCCATGCAGCGCTCCCCGGCCGAACCGTAACCGGCGCCCATCAGCGCGTTCACGGCCTGATCGAGATCGGCGTCCGGCATGATGATCATGTGGTTCTTCGCGCCGCCGAAGCACTGCGCGCGCTTGCCGTTCATGGCAGCGGTGCCATAGACGTAACGGGCGATCGGCGTCGAGCCGACGAAGGAAACCGCGCCGATATCGGGATCGGTGAGGATGGCGTCGACGGCACCCTTGTCGCCGTTGACGACGTTCAGGATGCCGGCCGGAAGACCGGCTTCGATCATCAGTTCCGCGAGGCGGATCGGCAGCGACGGGTCGCGCTCGGAAGGCTTGAGGATGAAGGCGTTGCCGCAGGCGATCGCCGGGGCGAACATCCACATCGGGATCATGCCGGGGAAGTTGAACGGGGTGATGCCTGCGCCGATGCCGACCGGCTGGCGGATCGAATACATGTCGATGGCCGGGCCCGCGCCTTCGGTGAACTCACCCTTCTGCAGATGCGGAATGCCGCAGACGAATTCGCAGACTTCAAGTCCGCGGACGATATCGCCCTTGGAATCTTCGACGGTCTTGCCGTGCTCGCTGGAGAGCAGCACCGCCAACTCGTTCATGTCTCGGTTCAGAAGTTCGACGAACTTGAAGAAAACGCGGGCACGACGCTGCGGATTGGTCGCAGCCCATTTCGGCTGTGCCGCCTTGGCGCTTTCGACAGCCGTGCGCAGTTCGGCGTCGCTGGCAAGCGCGACCGTAGCCTGAACTTCGCCCGTGGCCGGATTGTAGACATTCGATGTGCGGCCGCTGGTGCCCGGCACATGTTTGCCATTAATGAAATGACCAATTTCCTTCATGGTGTTCCTCCAGAATGTGATGGCGCAGCATTGCCTTTCGATTTGCACAAATCAATCGCCTGAAATAAGCATCAATTGTGCAAAAATAGACACAAGGAACGTGGCATGAACTGGGATGATGTACGTTTGTTCCTGAGCGTGGCGCGAAGCGGCCAGTTTCTTTCCGCGGCCAGAAAGCTCGGTGTGAACCATGCCACTCTCAGCCGCCGGGTTTCCGCGCTGGAAGCCGCCATCGGCACCCAGCTCTTCCTGCGCAGCACCAATGGCTGCGAACTGACGGAGGAGGGTCAGCGGCTTCTTGCGAGTGCGGAGCGCATGGAAACTGAAATGCTGAATGCCCAGGCCAATCTCGGTCGCGTCGATACGGCGGTTGCGGGAACGGTGCGCATCGGCGCGCCGGACGGCCTCGGCGTATCCTTCCTCGCGCCAAGGCTTGGCAGACTGACGGCGCGTTATCCCGATCTGAAAATCCAGCTCGTTCCGGTGCCGCGTTCCTTTTCGCTGTCGCAACGTGAGGCTGATATCGCCATCACTATCGAAAGGCCGGAACAGGGCAGGCTGATGTTTTCCAAGCTCACCGATTATTCACTCGGCCTCTATGCCTCGGCGAATTATCTGGCTGACTACGGAACGCCTGATGATGTCGAGGCACTGAAACGCCACCGGCGGATCGGTTACGTGGAGGACCTGATCTTTTCGCCTTCGCTGAACTTCACCGGCGAAATCATGCGTGACTGGGACGCCGCCTTTGAAATCTCAAGCGCTACCGGCCAGACGGAGGCAGTACGATCCGGTGCAGGGATCGGCATCCTGCACAATTACATCGCGGGCCAATATCCCGAACTTATACGGATCATCCCGCATCTCACCATCAGCCGGTCCTATTGGACGGCTTATCACGAATCCGCTCGCCAGTTGGTCCGTGTCCGCACGGTGGTCAATTTTCTCCAGGAACTCGTGGCCGAAGAACGACGCATCTTCACCTGATATCCGAAGCCCCGGCGTAATAGTACTATTAATTGTGCAAACCCGTCCGTTCTGGACTTGACAAAGGACGGCTGGTTGGACGACCAATGCAACCATTGGGAGATCGGAACTGACATGTCGACTATGATAAAAAAGCTTTCGCCGACGGGCCTCGGCGTGGCCGTGATGCTGCTTGGAATGCTGCTGTTTGCGTTGAACGACGCCATGGGAAAATGGCTCGTATCGACCTACAGCCAGGGCCAGGTGATCCTTATCCGAAGCGCCGCGGCGCTGGTCATCCTTGTTCCGATCGTCTGGAGAGCCGGCCTCTCCGGCCTCGTGAAAATCGAGCGGCCCGGCCTTCAGGCGGCGCGCGTCTTTTTCTCCACGGCCGAGCTTTTCTGTTTCTATTTCGCGGTCGCGGCGCTGCCCCTGGCGGACGTCATGACCTATTGGCTCGCGGCGCCGATTTACGTGGCTGCGCTCTCCCCGTTTCTGCTCGGAGAAAAGGTCGGCTGGCGTAGATGGACGGCCATTGGCATCGGTTTTGTCGGCGTTCTCATCGCGCTCAAGCCGAGCTCGGCAAGCCTCACCTCCGCTGCACTCTTTTCTATCCTCGGCAGCGCTGCCTTTGCATTCATGATGTTGTCCGGCCGCCAGCTGCGCAATACGCCCGACACGGTGCTCGCCTTCTGGCAGATCATCGGGGCTGCGCTTGCGGGCATTGTCGCCGTGCTCGTCACGCCATCAGGATGGCTGCCGGTGCAATCCGGTTTTGATCTTGCCTTCCTCGGCCTGCTCGGCGTCGTCGCCATGGCGGCGCATGTGCTGGTCAATCGGGCGCTTAAACTTGCCGATGCTGCAACAGTTGCGCCGCTGCAATATACGCTGCTGCTCTGGGCGGTCATTTTTGGATGGCTGTTCTTCGGCGATGTGCCCCAGACAAGTATCGTGGTCGGCGCGGGCCTGATTGTTCTTTCGGGCCTTTACATCTTCTTTCGCGAAAATACGCTCAAACGCCGTCGCGAAACCGCCGAAGATCTGGCCGCAGAGCAGGTTTGATCTCTGGTTGCGATCACGGGACTTGACGAAGGCGTGATCTTCAGGGAGTAAGAAGGGGCCCTGCGATGATTTGTCTCGCAAGGGCAGAGGAAACAAAGGTGCCGGGCCCCTCTGGCGAGAGTTTTACGGCGCTCTCGTGATGTCGGTACCGCCTGCAAAATTCGCCGGCGGATTAAAAACTATGAAAAACCTGAATGTGCTTCGCGCGCGTGCTTTCTGCGTGCGGCCTGACGCCCCGCGTCAGTCTGCAACCGTCCTCGTAATGAACGGTGACCGGACATGAGCGCTGCCCAGAAAACCACGCTCTCCTACTTCAAGTGGGCTTTTATCGTCACCATCGTCGGTCTCATCCTCGGCGGCTATCTTGGCTGGGAAATGACCGGTACGGTTGGCGGTACCGCGACGATCTTCTTCATCTGCGTCGTTCTGGCGGTGCTGGAAATCTCGCTTTCTTTCGATAACGCCATCGTCAACGCGAACAAGCTGAAGGACATGACGCCGGTCTGGCAGCACCGCTTCCTGACATGGGGCATTCTCATTGCCGTTTTCGGCATGCGTATCGTCTTCCCGCTGCTGATCGTTGTCGTCGCCGCCAATGTCGGTCCCTGGACGGCCATCGTCATGGCGGCAACCCAGCCGGAACGTTATGCGGAAATCATGCAGGACGCCCATCTGCCGATTGCGGCTTTCGGCGGCACCTTCCTGATGATGGTCGGTCTCAACTTCTTCTTTGACCATGAAAAGGACGTGCATTGGGTGCGCTGGATCGAGGAAAAGGCTGCGACCTATTCCTCCGTCAAGGGCATCGAGATCGCCTTCGTGCTTGTCGTCATGCTGATCTTTTCGCGCATCATCGGCGCCAGCGACAACCCGGAACTCGGTCCGGTCGCGGCCAACACGTTCTTCCATTCGGCGATCTGGGGTCTCTTGACCTTCCTGCTGGTAGAAGTTGTCGGCGGCATTCTCGATCGTAGCCAGGAAATGCTGGAAGGCGCAGCAAAGGGCGGTTTCGGTGCGTTTCTTTATCTCGAAGTGCTTGACGCCAGCTTCTCTTTCGATGGCGTGATCGGTGCCTTCGCGCTGACGCAGAACCTGTTCATCATCGCCATCGGCCTCGGCATCGGCGCCATGTACGTGCGCTCGATGACAATCATGCTGGTCGAGAAAGGAACGCTTGCCGAATATCGCTATCTGGAGCACGGCGCCTTTTATGCGATCCTGATCCTGTCGGTCATCATGTATGTGCAGACCATGGTGCATATACCTGAAGTCATCACGGGCCTTGGCGGCGCAACCCTGATCGGTATCTCGCTCTGGTCGTCGATCCGCTATAATCGGCAGCAGAATGCCGATGCAGTCGATGCCGCACGCGGCGCAGAGATTTGATCCACAATACCCCTGTCTTCCGCCGTCACGGCGGGAGACAGTTTTTAAGCATTGAGTTCGTTCTTGCCTCTTTTTATCGCCATTTACGCCTTGCAAACGCCTTCGCCGCGCGCGTCATTTATCCATTAAGTCCCTGATTTAAAATATAGTTGTGCGGCGCAGCAAAACTGGCACGATTTCTGCATCTCATCTTGCAAGTCCAGAGGGGACATATGGCCCAAAAATGGGTCAACAATTACCGCCGCGCCGCGCGATCTTTCGGATCTGCGCCGTGCGGCGGTTCTGTTTGTGGGGATGGTTCTTGAGTTTTTCGCGCTGTTGCATGAAAACGATAGGACAACGACTGGAAGGTTTATCGGCTTGCCTGCAGAACTTTCGCCCACGGCCGCCCTCGGGCTCTGGCATCGCGTCTCGATGGCGCAGGTCACGGCCGATGCGCCCGATTTGACCTTGCGTCAGACGGCCATCCTGCTGCAGATTTATCTTGTGCCGCCGCCGCATACCGTGCGCGGCCTCGCCGGCCTGCTGGGCGTGACCAAGCCGGTCATCACCCGCGCGCTCGACAGTCTCGGCGCGCTAGGGCTGGTTGACCGGGCCCGGGATGAGCGGGACAGGCGCAATGTCGTGATAAAGCGCACCGTCGCAGGTGCGCTTTATCTGGAAAAATTCGGCGATCTGATTATTGATCAGGCTCGTCATATCTAACCTCTGGACGTGAACCCCATGATGCTCGACCGCCGCCTGAATGTCTTCCGCTCCGATCTCGCCGACGAAAAACTGCAAGGGGCGGTGCAGGCCGATCGTTTCGTCAGCGGATCTGCCGCACAGGTCGTGGTACCTGTCATCGGCCTGCGGCCCACGCCGGACCTTGTCGCCGGTATCGATACCGAACTGCTGTTCGGCGAGACCCTGCGCGTTTTCGACAGGGCGAACGGCTGGGCCTGGGTGCAGGCGGATGCGGATGGTTATGCGGGTTACGTGCCGGAAACGGCCATTGGTGATGTCGTCGCGGCCACTCACCGTATCGTTGCTCCCCGTACCTTTGTTTATCCTTCGGCCGAACTGCGCAAGCCACCGGTGGCGGCGCTGTCCATGGGCAGCCTGATCCGGATCGTCGGTGAAGAGGAGACCCGTGGCACCCGGTATCTCATGACCGAAAATGGCGAAGGCGTCATTGCCGCCCACTGCCGGACCGTCGATGCTGCCCCTGACGACGACTATGTCGCGGTGGCGTTGCGCTTCATCGAAACCCCCTATCTGTGGGGCGGTCGCTCCGGCTTTGGTATCGATTGTTCAGGCCTCGTACAGATTTCCATGGCGATGGCAGGCCGGCGGGTGCTGCGCGATACCGACATGCAGGTGAAATCGCTCGGTGTGGAAATAGAGCGGGACGAGTTGCGGCGCGGCGATCTGGTTTTCTGGAAAGGCCATGTCGGGCTGATGGAAAATGAGGAAACGCTGCTGCACGCCAACGGCCATACCATGAATGTCGCGCGCGAAAATCTCGCTGCAGCCATTGAGCGCATCGGTTGGCTTTATGAAAAGCCGACGGCGTTCCGTCGCATGGAGGACTGAGGGAGCGCTTCACGAAATTGTTCCCGTCTTGCCCTTTGTGCGACAGCCGTCGCCGGCCTACATGCTGTCAATAATGGTACGGGACGGACACTGATGAAGACAAGAACGGCGGCACGATTGGCAGCGATCCTCGCGGCGGTCCTATTGAGCACTTCGGCAGAGGCCCAGACGGTGTTCCAGAACGGTTTTGCCCCGGCACCCGACGCCTATGCCAACCTGCCCGGTGTAAAAGACCCTCGAACGCTCCAACCCAAGGTCCGTTATAACTGCCATAGCGAACTGGGAAGTACCGGATATTCACGTGGGCCCTACCGGACCGTCTTCGGCAGTCGCGGACTTCCCGTCCAGGGTTACCGCTGCACCGATGAAAACGGTATTTCCAGCTTTGGCGGACGTAACCCCGTTTCCAAGGATTGGTACCCCGGCATCAATCCCGTTGATCCGACTTTCTGACGCGGCGTGCCCGTAGCCCCTGGCTGAAAACGATAATGAGGTTGCCGGGAAATCAACGCGCGGGCGGGCTGGTGAGGCATTTGCCGGGCCGGTGCTCTGGACTTGTTGTCGCTTTTTCAGATAAATCTTCCGCATGACGGGTTGATACCTGCCAGGGTGCGGATTGACATCGGCTATTCTGACCTTTGGCCGATACTGGGGAATGCAAGTATGACGAAGACCGATATAGCCACCCGTGTACACAATCATACCTGGAAACTTGACCCGATCGTCCGCAGCCTGATCGATACGGATTTCTACAAGCTGTTGATGTTGCAGATGATCTGGAAGCTTTATCCGGAAGTCGACGCGACGTTTTCGCTGATCAACCGCACCAAGACGGTGCGGCTGGCCGAGGAGATCGACGAGATGGAGCTGCGCGAACAGCTCGATCATGCGCGTACGCTGCGTCTTTCCAAAAAAGAGAATATCTGGCTTGCGGGTAACACGTTTTACGGCCGCTCGCAGATTTTCGAGCCGGAATTTCTCTCCTGGCTATCAAGCTATCAGCTGCCGGAATATGAGCTTTTCAAGCGCGACGGGCAGTACGAGCTGAATTTCCACGGCCGCTGGATGGACACGACGCTCTGGGAAATCCCGGCGCTCGCCATCATCAACGAGTTGCGTTCGCGTAGCGCCATGCGCTCGCTCGGTTATTTTACGCTGGATGTTCTCTATGCCCGCGCAAAGGCCAAGATGTGGGAGAAGGTTGAGCGGCTGCGGGAACTGCCGGGCCTGCGCATTTCCGATTTCGGCACCCGCCGCCGCCATAGCTTTCTGTGGCAGCGCTGGTGCGTCGAGGCGTTGAAGGAAGGCATCGGGCCGGCCTTTACCGGTACGAGCAACGTGCTGCTCGCCATGGATTCGGACCTTGAAGCCGTCGGGACGAACGCGCATGAACTGCCGATGGTGGTCGCGGCGCTGGCGCAGACTGATGAGGAACTGGCTGCCGCGCCCTATCAGGTTCTGAAGGACTGGAACCGGCTTTATGGTGGCAACCTGCTGATTGTTCTGCCCGACGCCTTCGGCACGGCGGCGTTTCTGCGCAATGCGCCGGAATGGGTGGCTGACTGGACGGGTTTCCGCCCGGACAGCGCACCGCCGATCGAGGGTGGCGAGAAGATCATCGAGTGGTGGCAGAAGATGGGTCGCGACCCGCGCAAGAAGATGCTGATCTTCTCCGATGGCCTCGATGTCGATGCCATCATCGACACTTACAGGCATTTCGAAGGCCGCGTTCGCATGAGCTTCGGCTGGGGCACCAACCTCACAAATGATTTTGCTGGCTGCGCGCCAAAAACCATCGCCAGCCTCAAGCCGATCTCCATCGTCTGCAAGGTCAGCGATGCCAATGGCCGGCCGGCTGTGAAACTCTCGGACAATCCGCAAAAAGCAACCGGTGAACCGGCCGAAGTGGAGCGTTACCTGAAATTCTTCGGCCAGGAAGATCACAAGGAACAGAAGGTTCTGGTTTGATCAAAGCGGGGCGCTCCGGTCGACGAAGCACCCCTAAAGCCGCTATTTCGTGAACTGATGTGCGATATAATGGAAGAGGGCGCGAATACCCTGCGCTTCTCCACCGATCGATGAGTGGTGCCTTTCACTCAGCGACCAGCCGTAAATATCGAAATGCGCCCAGCGCCGTGTGTTGGTCACGAAACGCTTGAGAAACAGCGCGGCGGTGATCGACCCGCCCATGCCGCCGGAAGGCGCATTGGTGATATCGGCCGCGCGCGAGCGAATGTCCTTGTCGTATCCCATATAGAGCGGCATGCGCCACAGCGGATCGTCGGTATCGATGCTGGCTTCAGCGATGTCGTGGGCCAGATCGTCGTCGTCAGTGTAGAAGGGCGGCAGATCGGGACCGAGCGCGACGCGGGCGGCGCCGGTCAATGTTGCCATGTCGATCATCAGGTCTGGCGCGTCCTCATCGGCATAGGCCAGAGCGTCCGCCAGAACGAGGCGGCCTTCCGCATCGGTATTGTCGATCTGCACCGTCAGCCCCTTGCGGCTCCGGTAAATGTCGCCGGGACGAAAGGCGTTGGAAGAGATGGAGTTTTCGACGGCGGGCACGAGGACGCGCAGGTCGACCGGCAGCTTCGCGTCCATGATCATCAGCGCCAGGCCAAGGACATTGGCCGCGCCGCCCATGTCCTTCTTCATCAGGGCCATGGACGCTGCGGGTTTTATATCGAGACCGCCGGTGTCGAAGCACACGCCCTTGCCAACAAGCGTCAGACGCGGATTACCCTTTTTACCCCAGTTCATTTCCAGAAGGCGTGGTGCGCTTTCGCTGGCGCGGCCGACGGCGTGGATGAGGGGGAAGTTTTCCTTCAGCAGGTCGTCGCCGGTGGTCACCTTCACCTTCGCCTTGTAATGGGCGGCAAGGCCCCGGAAAGCGATCTCCAGCTCATCCGGTCCCATGTCGTTGGCAGGCACATTGATGAGATCGCGCGCGAGGAAGACGCCCGCGAGAATGCGCTTGATCTCGCCGTCTTCGGCATCCTGGGGAATGAGCAGCTTGGCCCCGCTGGTTTTGGTGGTCTTGTATTTGTCGAAGCGGTAGCTGCCGAGGCCGAAACCGAGAGCGAGGCGATTGGCCGTCAGTGGTGCGGTCTCGATGTGCCACTCGCCTTCAGGCAGTTCGCGGGCGAGTTTGCCGGTGATGAACGGGATTTCAGAGGGATTGCCGCCAAGGCCGAGAAGCACGCCGCCGAGCGAACCATCGGCAGAGGGAACGAGCAGGATGGCACCGGCCTCGGCCTTGAACCCTGCTTTCTTTGCCCAGTCCAGAGCGACGGGGTCAATGGCGCCCTGCTCGATGTGGGCGGGCGTGACTGCGAAAACCGGCAGTGTACTGCCTGCCTTTGAGCTGAAAGGGGTCGGGCGTTCGATGAACTGATAGGGCGCCATTATATGCTTCCGTAAATGTCGAGAATCGGTGCGATTAACGCTCTGTTAGGGTTAACAGATTATTGCTTAAGCGAAAGTTGCGTCATGTGAGTCTGTCGTTTGTCGGGCGCAAGATTTATCATTCTTGGGCGAGGGCGCTGCCATGACTGCTTTTTCTTTGGCTGAGACAGGCCGGACAGGGTTGCTGCGGGGCGCGTGTTTTGCAGCATTGGTTCTTGCGGTTTCTGGATGTGCAAGCACCAACAAACCGGACCGGATGTCTACCGGCTCCATTCCCGCCGCCGCGCGCTCCTATGATCACATGAACATGGACCAGCTTCGCCAGGCGGAAGAAACTGCCGGCAAAGCCTATGAACGCAATCCCAAGGACAAGTCGGTGGGCATGAATTATGCCAGCGTCTTGATGATGACCGGCAAGAACACGCAGGCTCTTGCAGTCATGCAGCAGATAGCCATCGCCAATCCCGCCGACCGCGACGTGCTTGCCGCGTATGGCAAGGCACAGGCGGCTGCGGGACAGCTGGAGCAGGCGCTTTCAACCATCCAGCGGGCGCAGACACCTGATCGACCCGATTGGCGCCTCTACTCGGCCGAAGGCGCGGTGCTTGACCAGCTTGGACGTTCGAGCGAAGCCCGCTCCCGCTATCGGCAGGCGCTTGACCTGAAGCCGAACGATTCGAGCGTGCTTTCAAATCTCGGCATGTCCTATGTGCTCTCGAGCGATCCGCGCACTGCCGAAACCTACCTGCAATCGGCCATCGCCCAGCCTGGCGCCGACAGCCGCGTTCGCCAGAACCTCGCGCTCGTTGTCGGCCTCCAGGGTCGCTTCGCCGAAGCAGAGCGCATTGCGGTACAGGAACTCTCGCCGCAGCAGGCCCAGGCAAACCTGACTTATCTGCGGGCAATGCTGTCCCAGCAAAATTCCTGGCAGCAGCTCGCAAAAAAAGACGGAAAGCCGGCGGGCTGATGCTTCGCGCGATGCCGCGTCCTTATATCCGGAACTTGACGCGTCGCCGCGAAATTCGGGCGGTATGTTTTTCAGAACGTGTCCAGCACGCGGATGATGGCAGGGCCTAGAATGACGGCGATGAGGACCGGCAGGAAAAATACAATCATCGGCACGGTCAGCTTCGGCGGCAGTGCAGCCGCTTTTTTCTCCGCTTCGTTCATGCGTTCGTCGCGGCCTTCCTGTGCGAGAACGCGCAGCGCCTGAGCGAGCGGCGTTCCGTAACGTTCCGCCTGAATAAGCGCTTGCACGACGCTTTTCACGGCTTCGAGCTGTGTTCGCGTGCCGAAATTCTCGAGAGCGACCCGCCGGTCCTGCAGGAACGACAGTTCCGCCGTCGTCAGCATCATTTCTTCAGCCAGTTCGGGTGACTGCTCACCCATTTCCTCTGCCACGCGGCGCATCGCGGCCTCCATGGACACGCCGGATTCGATGCAGATCAGCATGAGGTCGAGCGCATCCGGCCAGGCTTTCTTGATCGACGCCTGCCGTTTGTTCATGCGGTTCGACACATAAATATTGGGAGCATAGAAACCGATATAGCCGAACAGTAACACAGCCATCAGCCGGACGATGAAGGCTTTGTCGGAGAGATTGCCGAGCACGAAGATCCAGGTGAAGGCTACGGCCAGAAAAATGAAAGGCAGGATGAAGCGGGCGGCGAGAAACGTGTTGAACGCGTTTTGGGAACGAAGCCCTGCTGCCCGCAGCTTGTTCATCGTGTTCTTGTCCGCAAGCGCTTCCTGGAGGTTGAATTTCTCCACGATGCGCCGGGCGGACTTGTTATTGTTGCCGCGCAAGGAGGTTTTGCCTTCCCTGGTAACGGTCGCAAGCCGCTCGCGCTCGCGGCTGCGGATGAGATCCCGTTCCGACGACACGGCTTTCATGCGTTTGGCGAAATCCTTCCGCTCGAAAACCGGCATGATGAGCGTATAAAGGGTGGCGAAAACCGCCAGCGTCACCAAAACGGCGACGATCGTTTGCGGATTGGTGAGGCTCGAAAGAAAACTCCCGCTCATTCTGCGCCCTCAAATATCGAAATTGATCATTTGGCGCATGATGAATATCCCGATCAACATCCAGACGGCTGACGCCCCAAGAATGATATGGCCGCGAATATCGGTAAAAAGCACCGATAGATATTCCGGCGAGGTAAAGTGCACCAGCATCATGACGACAAAGGGCAGCGAGCCGATGATGACCGCTGACGCCTTTGCCTCCATCGAAAGTGCATTCACCTTGGCACGCATCTTCTTGCGGTCGCGCAGAACTTTTGAAAGGTTCGACAGCGCTTCGGAGAGGTTGCCGCCGGCCTGCGCCTGAATGTTGATGACGGTGCTGAAAAAGCTTACTTCGAAAAGCGGCATTGTCAGCATCATGCGCTCGATCGCCTGGGGTATGCCGATGCCGACCTGCTGCGCGTCGACAACCCGCTGGAACTCCGTTTTCACCGGCTCCTGGCCGTCAGATGCGATCAATCGCACCGCGTCGTTCAACGGCAAGCCGGATTTGATCGAGCGACACATGACATCAAGTGCGTTGGGAAACTCTTCGAGGAATTTTTTCTGCCGGCGCTTGAGGAGGAACGCCAGTGCCCAGCGCGGCAGCCCCAGCGCGATAACGGCGCCTATCGGTAGGGCGATAAGCAATGACAGGCCATAAAGAAGTGCGATGAGGGTGGCAAAGCCAGCCGCGCCGACGCTCAGCAGCTGAAACTGTCGCAGGGACAGCGTCAGCCCCGCCTGAACGAGCTTTTCGCGCAAACCGACATTTTTGGCCTTTTTTGCCCTCTCATTTTGTTTTTTCTCCATTTCCCGCAGGTTGTCCTGCATGGATTTGCGGCGTTTGCTGAGCTCATGCACGCGGTCACGTGCGGCTTTGATGTTGGTGTGGTCCGTCTCCGCGGCCTGGACCCGCTTGAAGCGGCTGGTGGTCTTTTTTTCGACCTCTATCTGCTGGAAAAGAAAAGCGTAAGCGAGCGCGCCCGCCGAAACGGCGACGAGTGCGGCCAATAGGAGGATTGTCGGGTCCATGGCGGTCGCTTTCCCTTAGGAGGTCTTTTCCATTTCATCGAGCGCGGCGGCCAGGCGTTTTTCCTCGCCATAATAGCGTGCACGGTCCCAGAAATGGGGTTTGCTGATGCCCGTCGATACATGTCTGCCGATCAGTTTGCCGTTGGCATCCTCACCTTCGATTTCGTATCGCATCAAATCCTGAGTGACGATCACGTCGCCTTCCATGCCGATCACTTCCGTGATCTGGGTTATCCGGCGTGAACCATCACGCAGGCGCTGCGCCTGAATGACGACATCGATCGATCCCGAGATGATTTCACGCACGGTTTTGGCCGGCAGGGTGAAGCCGCCCATGGCGATCATGGATTCGATGCGGCTGAGGCACTCGCGTGGTGTATTGGCGTGCAGCGTTCCCATTGAACCGTCATGGCCGGTATTCATCGCCTGGAGCAGGTCGAATACCTCCGGTCCGCGCACTTCGCCGACGATGATGCGTTCCGGCCGCATGCGAAGGCAGTTCTTGACGAGATCCCTCATCGTGATCTCACCTTCCCCTTCGATGTTCGGAGGCCGCGTTTCGAGTCTGACGACATGCGGTTGCTGCAGCTGCAGTTCGGCGGTGTCTTCGCAGGTAATGACGCGCTCATCCCTGTCGATGAAGCTCGTCAGGCAATTGAGAAGCGTGGTCTTGCCGGAGCCGGTGCCGCCCGAGATGACGACGTTGCAGCGGACACGACCGATGATCTTGAGCAGTGTCGCGCCTTCGGGTGTGATCGCACCGAAACGCACGAGCTGGTCGAGCGTAAGCTTGTCCTTCTTGAATTTTCGGATTGTCAGCGCGGGGCCGTCGATGGCGAGCGGCGGCGCGATGACGTTGACGCGCGAGCCGTCCGGCAGGCGGGCGTCGCATATGGGGCTCGATTCATCCACGCGTCGGCCCACCTGGCTGACGATGCGCTGGCAGATGGAAAGCAATTGCGCGTTGTCGCGGAAGCGGATGTCGGATTCGATGGTCTTGCCGCCGACTTCGATGAAGGTCTGGCCAGAACCATTGACCATGATATCGGCGATGTCGTCGCGGGCAAGAAGGGGCTCAAGCGGCCCATAACCGAGAACGTCATTGCAGATGTCTTCAAGCAGTTCTTCCTGCTCGGCAATCGACATTGCGAAATTCTTGATCGTGATGATGTCGTTGACGATATCGCGAATTTCCTCGCGCGCGCTCTCCGCATCAAGTTTGGCGAGCTGCGAAAGGTCGATCGTATCGATGAGCGCGGAAAATACCTGGCTCTTGGTATTGTAATAATCCTCCGTGCGGGCGCGCTTTTTTTGCGCCGGCTGCGTGACCGCCATCTGTCGCGCTACGGGTGATTGGCCCGGCTCGAGCGTGTCGATGGAGAGAGAGCGCGGCTCGGGCGCCGCCACCTGCATGGGGACAGGTGCGACGGGATCCGGCTTCGTGCTTCTGGCTGGGCCCTCGGCCCCGCGTTTTCCGAACATCGGCGTTTCCGTCAATAGGCGCGGAGGGAATCCCTACTTGCGCTTGAGAATATTCTTAAGTCTGTCCAGACCGCCGCGCCGGCTTTTGCGCAGCACCGTGCGACCGGTGATGGTATGGGCAATTTGCGAGAAGGTTTCTGCGATCTGGGATTTTTCATCCATTTCGCTAATCATGCGTCCGCTGTTTGCGGCGTTTCCAAACAATTGCGCCTCGAATGGAATGATCGCAATCGGCTCGATTTCCAGCGGGTCGAAAAAATCCGCCGGAGCGATTTCGGGTCGCTTCGGCATGCCCACCTGGTTGAGGATGAGATGCGGCAATTTATCGTTGGGGCGCAGTTTTATCAGCGCGTCGAACAGGTTCTTCGTGTTGCGAAGATTCGCAAGATCCGGAACCGCGGTGATGACGACCTCATCCGCTTCCGCAAGCACAGCCCTTGTCCAGTCGCACCATTGGTGGGGAAGGTCGAGGACGGCGACGGGGGCGCTACGCTGCAAAACCTCAAGGATCGGCAGAAAGGCCTGGCGGTCTAGATCGTAAGTCCGGTCAAGAAGCGACGGTGCCGCGAGCAGCGATAGGTGATCGGAGCATTTCGTCAAAAGGCGGTCGAGAAATACCTCATCCAGCCGCTCCGGCGAGAAAACCGCTTCCGCCATGCCCTGGGCCGGATCCTGATCGAAATCGATATTGGCTGTGCCATAAGCCAGATCCATGTCGGCGAGAATGGTTTCCGTCGAAAACAGGGTCGAGATGCCGAAGGCGCAATTATGTGCGACCGTCGAGGACCCAACCCCACCTTTGGCGCCGATGAAGGCGATGTTGCGGCCAAGCGGCTCCGCTTCGGGATCGACGAAGATCGCGGCGATCGAACCCAGAAGATCGGCCATGTTGACCGGGGCGACCAGATATTCCGAAATACCGTTGCGGATGAGGTCGCGATACAATGTTATGTCATTGTGGCGGCCGACAATGATGACACGGGTTGAGGGATCGCAAACCTCCGCGAGAGGAGCAAGGTCATCCAGCAGCGAAGCCGGCGCGCTTGCCGTCTCCAGAATGATGAGATTTGGCGTAGGCGAGGCAGAGAACATCGTGGCCGCAGCGTTGATGTCACCCTTCGTCACCCGCAATGTTACCTTGCTCATGCGCCTGTCACCGGACAATGCGTCCATGACGCCCTGCATGTTGTCGCTGACGCAGAAGGCGTGGATGGAGATGCGGGGCAGGGGCCGCAGGCGGTCCATATCGGAGGTGCGCACCGGCTGCAGGGTGTCTGCTCCGTCGCTTGACTTGATGTCGTATTCTACAGCGCTCATCGTCTTTCCTGCCGTGACAATTGTTGGGACCGCATCAGTTTGCGGTGGCCGTGTTCTTGCCGTTACGATACGTATCGATAACCACTGCGCGGCGCTCGGCATCGATGGGGCTCATGCCGCGCGGGCCGACCAGATCCATCGGATTGGCGACCTGAGCCGCGAGATTGCTTTGCGAAGCGCACCCGAAATTGTACCAGTTCTTGTTGGCAAAGGTGTTGTCCGAAAGGTCCTCTGGCCATTGACCGCATTGCCCGGTCATGGCGGTAATAGCGACATAGCTCAGTCGGATGGGGGCGGAGTCGCCGTTCGGCGAAGCCGCATAACGTGTCTCCATGATCTTGCCGGGTGCGACGCCGGCGCCGGACAGCGTAGTGCGGATCTGTTTCGCCATTCTAGCGGCGCTTGCCGAATTGGCTGATCCCGATGGCATCTGGATGTTGATGACACCCGTCGACATCGACGCATAATTCTGGGCGAAACCACGTATATTGTCCGCCATCGCCGTGGTGAGACGGCTATCGCCTGCCGAAACCGGGATATCAAGCGAATGTTCCGCTTCCGACAGGGTGATCGGATGGCGGGTCCGGTAATCGTCGGGAATGGCGTTGGTCGTGAGCGGATCGCGCGCACAGCCTTGCAGAAGGCCGGCGGTGAGCGCAACCATGGCGACGAGACCGGCGCGCCCCAGGGAAGAAGAGGAGGATGTTTCCCGCATGCTGTTTCCTGCCCTGAGGAGGCCTGTTCTGAAGAGGCGGTTTCGTGCGCGTGTCGTCATTTGTAGATGAACCCCACTGATCCCTGATAGGGAGCTGCTTGAACCTGATCCTTGCGGCCATAGACCTTGTTGACGCGGTTCATGAAATACATGGCGGCATCATTTTCAGGATTGAAATTGTCATCCGGGCGGGCAATCTGGTTGCGCGCGACTGGCCGCACCAGATAGGGCGTCGCGATGATGACCAGTTCCGTTTCGTTGCGGATGAAGTCCTTGCTGCGGAAAAGCGTACCGAAGATCGGAACCTTTGAAATGCCCGGAAGCCCCGACATGGCCTGGCGGATATTATCCTGGACCAAGCCGGCGATGACGATCGAGCCGCCCGATGGGAGTTCGACGGTTGTCGAGGTCTCGCGCTTGCGGATCGACATATAAGTCGAACCTGGGATGTTCCGGCCTGCATTTCCGGTTACCACGTTACCTTCATAGGTAGGCTCGGAAACATTGGTCTCGATCTTGAGGCTGATCCGTCCTGGCGAAAGCACCACCGGCCGGAAATTCAAGGTTATGCCGTAGTCGACCGTGTCGGTCGTGCGCGTTATGGTCTGCTGGCCCGTATCCTTGTCGATGGTGACTTCCTGTTCCGCAGGCAGACGGAAATCGCCCCCGACATAGAACTTTGCCTGCTCGCCGGAAATGGCGGTGAGGCTGGGTTCGGCCAGCGTGCGTACGACACCGGCCTGCTCCATGGCATTGAGATAGGTGGCAAAGTTGAGCGAACCGGAACCGATCGCGCCGCTGGCGATCCGCGAGGCGCCGCTGATTGCATTTCCAAGATTGGACGGATTTGCGAATTCGAAGCCGTTATTGCTTGTCGAACTGCTGATGGAGCCATTGAAACCCAGCTGTTTCAGCACCTGCCGGCTGACCTCGGCGACGGTAACCTTCAGCGTTACCTGATCTTCGCCTTCGATCGTCAGCATATTGACGATTTGCGATACCTGGCGGTTTTCGGCAAAAATTGCGGCGTCTCCGCCATTGTCGCCACCTGTCAGCGATATGTTACGGGTGGTGGCTTCACCACCCTTCAGAAAGGCTTCGGCAAGCTGTACCGCCCGTGCCGAGTCCTGCGGTGTACGAACCGTTCCCGTCAAAACGATATTGTCTGAAACAATTTCGACCTTGATGTCGGAGTCGGGAATAAAGCGGCGAATATTGGTCTCCAGTCCGACGATATCGCGCTCCACCTCGAGATCGAGGCTGACGATTTCACGGCCACTATCGCCGAAAATGAAAATATTGGTCTGCCCCACCGTTTTTCCGAAGAGATAGATTCGTCTCGACGTGCGGGTCACGGCATCGGCAAGGCTGGGGTCAGCAACGAGAATATCATGGGCGTCCTCGGGCAGGTCGATGACCAAAGCCTTGTTGAGGCCGAGTTTCAGGCGTTTGCGAACGCCCGAGCCACTCTCGGTGATGCGCACGATGCTGGCGCTTTGTGCCGCGGCCTCGCCGAGACGCAGAAATTCGGGCGAATGCGGGCCTGGAATGCCTGAAAAAGCCACGCAGAATGCAAGTCCGCCCAGCATCGATGAACGCAGGTGTTTTTTAACGCGCTTTGCCATGAACCCCCCGGTCATTGTGATGCTCCCTGATTGCCCTTGACGATTGAACCGGATTTGATCACCTGAATTTCCGGTTGGCCGGAGCCACCGTTGAGAAGATAGCCCGCCGAAAGCGTGTCGTTTTCCTGTGCATCGGCGATCGAGCGCAGGGCGAGAGTGAGGCGATCCGCCATCTGCTGCGCCACCGTTATGATCTTCGCCTGCTCAGGCGTCAGTTCCAGTGTGGCCGTTGCGCCCACGACGGCGGAAATCCCGTCTTCGCCTTCCTTGATCTGCTGGTCGATCGCGAGAACCCGGACATTGTTCAAAACATTCTCGGTCAGGAAGTTTCCGTTCTCACCCTTGCGAACCATGATGACGTCGACACGGTCATTGGGCAGTACGAAGCCGCCCGCGCCGGTTGAAACGGAAATTTCCGTGGCGACGGCGCGTTTTCCTGCCGGCAGAAGCGATGACATGATGCGGGTACTGGAATCGACGACTTTTTCCGGCCGCACCGGTTCCCCCTCGAACAGGGGCAACCGCACGACGGCGCCGGTGAGTTCGGTGATTGCGTTGGGGTTTTTGGCTTCGGTTATGAAGCTGTCGACGACATTGCCCTGCGGCCAGGGCGTCCAGCGCACCGAGCTGTCATTCAGACGGCTGCCGACGGGTAAATTGACCGAGGAAACGAGAACGTTGACCGTCGGCTCTTTCTGGATGATCGTTTCCGCCTTTTCGATAACCTGTTTTGCACCGGAAATCTGCATGGCGACAAGACCGGCAAGGCCGGCTGCAACCAGGGCAACGGAGAGAATGACGATACGCGACGGTTTCATGCTCGATCCTTGAGGGAATCAGATTCTTCTCCCGTCAGGATGGCGCGTCATTGGTATAATTATGGTTAATATTATACTTGGGTTTGTGGTTAACGAGCCTTTAATTTCGGTCCTTGAAGTAATTCATTCAAAGAAGACCGGCGATGGCGGCCTTTACCAGCGGTGCTTCACCGTATGTCAGAAGTCCGGCAATGGCGATACCGATCCCATAGGGGATCTTCTTTGCCACCATCAGTGAATCTGGGATAGGAATGCCTATCGTCATTATTTCCTGTGAGCGCGACCGCAAAAGCAGGATGCCAAGTGTCAACACACCGCCGATGAAGGTCACTGCGAGCAGAAATTCTATGAGGGAGATGTTGAAGCCGTACCACACGGCAGCGGCCGTCAGAAGCTTGGCATCTCCTCCACCCATGACATTGGCGGCGAAAAGCGCAAAACAGGCAAAAAATACAATAGCGGCGGCCGCGAGGCTCATGGCAAAAGTATGCCAGTCCATTCCGGAAAAAGGGGCGATGACCACAAAAGACGATAGCAGGAAAAGTGTTATCCTGTTCGGTATCGTCATGCTGAAGAGATCATTCAGAGCAGCAAAAGCGAGGCAAAAAGGCAATATCAGGAAAATTGCAGCGACTACCACGACCGTCTCCTCGTGCTGCTTTTCACGGCAGCTACTCCATCGAAGGTATCTATAAAAAGACACGCCGCCTCAAGGGCGGCGTGTCCACTTCTGATTCAGTGGCGCTTAGTTCGTCGTAGCAGGCTTGTTGGCATCGATTCTCTCGGAGAGAGCCTGGAAGAAAGCGTTGAGCTTCGTACCAACGGCCGAAGCGCCGCCGATGATTGCAACGGAAATAAGCGCGGCGATCAGGCCGTATTCAATTGCCGTGGCGCCGGATTCGTCCTTGAGGAAACGAGCGAAAATCTTGGTCATGAGTATCTCCTAACTCTTGTTTGGTTCAGCACGCCGACAACTGTTCTCCGTTGTTCGGTTGCGTTCAAACTACCGCCGAGCAATTTCCAAGCACTTAAAAAAAAGGATTAATCCAAAGTAAACGTCCTGTTGAGTTTCTCTTGGTAAACAAATATAAAAAGTATTGACTGTATTTTTATATTTGCTGGAAAACGAATATATTCCGCTGCAAGCTGTTTCCTGTTTTAAGAAGAGCGCGCTATAGATGAGACATATATGTTCATTTTTGGTGCGGGTTTGCGGCAGTGGGGAATGACTTGAGATGCGCATGGTTATCGCTTTAATCGTGCATTTTCGTCACTTAACGCTTCATTCACTAAAACCACGCATTCTTTGACGCGGTAAACTGCTGGTTAGTGAGCAAGGGCAAAAGCGTGTCATCCGGAAAACTGACGAAAATTGTGGTCGGCTTGTCGGTCATTCTGGGAGGGGCGTTCCAGCCCGGTTTTGCCCAGGAAGACATATTGCGCGTCTCGATGAATCACGCCCGCGTCCTCCGTCTCGACCGTCCTGTCAGCAAGGTTATCGTCGGCAACTCGAAAGTTGCCGATGCCACGGTTGCCGACGCCACCACGATCGTTCTGACAGGCCGCAGTTTCGGCACGACAAATCTCGTACTTCTCGACGCCGAAGGGAATCCAATCGTCGATGAGCGGATTCTCGTCTCCATTGATGAAGGCAATACGGTCCGTGTTTTCCGCCAGACGGAGCGAACCGTTCTTTCCTGCACGCCCAATTGTGAGCAGCATTCGCAAAACAGTGGCGACAAGGACGCCCAACCTTAACAAGGCTTGGTCCGCCTCAAATGCGAATGATCGAGCCGCCGTATTGGATGACGTGAAGGCGTGAGCCTCGGCTCGTCATCTGCATCTTTCCTAAGGGTAAGATTGGCGCTGGACGTCAGCAAAACGAAAAACCGCAACATGTACCCCTGCGTTCTGCAGGAGGGCCAAATGTTGCTGTTTTTTCGTCTAAGTATTTGATCTGGCTAAGATCAAAAATGGAATGGTGCCCAGAAGAGGACTCGAACCTCCACACCCTTGCGAGTACCAGCACCTGAAGCTGGCGCGTCTACCAATTCCGCCATCTGGGCGACGGAGAGCGATGTACGAGGGCAGCCGCCCGGTGTCAACAGGCTTTTTGAACTTTTATGACGGTCATTGATTTTAAAGGGAAAAAACTTGTCTGGTGCTGTTGAAACCCGTCGCCGGGTCAGGTGTCGAGGCCTCCGTGCTTCGTCCTGTCGACATGACCGAGGTCTCGGTCCGGGTCGATGATGTCGCGGATTCTCTGTTTGAGCTCTTTTGGGCCGGGAAAACCGCCGTCACGTTTACGTTCCCATATAATGGTACCGTCCACCCCGATCTCGAACACGCCGCCGGTCGAGGGGACAAGGCTCACTTCGCCGATATCCAAGGCGAAGGTTTGCAGGATCTCCTGCGCCATCCATCCAGCCCGCAGCAACCAGTTGCACTGGGTGCAGTAGCGTATCGTTATGCGCGGTTTGGTGTCGGTCCTCATCACGTCTCCTTCGCGGCCGAGTCACGATAATGTTAACTTTTGCACTCATGTTTTTACCAGGCACATGCTTGTTCTTATCACGGGGCTTTGCGAACAGATAAGTCAATCGAATGCTCAAACAGAGATATCCTATGGCCCAGTTCGACAATCATCGTCAGCGTCTGTTCGTTCCCGCCGTTGCACCGCTTTATAACGGGACACACGATGTGGTGGAGACCATTTTGCGTGTCACGGCGGGACTTCTGCTGGTTACCCATGGGTTCGGCAAGATTCTCAATCCCTTCGGGGCGGTCGGCATGGTGGAGAGCCTCGGTTTTTACCCGGGCGTCTTCTGGTCGCCGCTGCTGGCGGCAACGGAATTCTTCGGCGGTATTTTCATCGCCATCGGCCTTTTCACGCGGCCGGCATCCTTCGCCGCCATGATCGTCCTTCTGGTAACGGTCTGGTTCCATGGTGTGGTGAAGGCGGAAGGTCTGGGCGGTGCGGAAAAATCGATTCTCTGGGCGGCGATTTTCCTGTTCTTCGCGATTCGGGGCGGCAACCGGCATTCGGTCGACGCGAAGCTCTCGCGGGAATTCTAATATCCAGTGGCAGGGCCCATGCTGTGCCACGCCACTGCTGCCGTACCTCTTGAAAATCCCGTTTCATCATGATGAAGCTTGGATTCGATCGGCGAAACCCGCCGGCTGAATCATCTGTTATCATCAAGAGGTCGCATGCGCGTCGCAATTATCGAAAACATGGCGGGCACGCCGCATGGACAACTCGGCGTGGCATTGGCGGAGGCAAATGCGGAGGTACGCGTCATTCGCGCCTATGCGGGGGAACCGCTTCCGAAAGATGCGGGCGGTCATGATGCCCTTATCGTTCTGGGCGGGGAGCAGAACGCACTCGACGATGCCCTCTATCCCTATCTTCCAGAGCTTGCGCGTTTGATGAAAACCTTTGGCGATGCGGGCAGGGCAGTCATGGGTGTTTGCCTCGGCAGCCAGCTGCTGGCCCGCGCTTATGGTGGCGATAATATTCTTTCCGGTCCACCGGAATTCGGCTGGCAAAAGGTGTCCCTCACGGAAGAGGGCATTTCCGATCCGCTTTTGGCCGGGCTGGATAGAGCTTTTCCGATTTTCCAATGGCACTGCGATACATTTACACTACCACCCGGCGCCACCCGGCTTGCGACCAACGCCGCGACACGGAATCAGGCCTTTCGCCTCGGACGTGCGGTCTATGGCACACAGTTCCATTTCGAGGCCTCCGCCGCAGTCGTTGACGGCTGGTGCGAGGCCTTTCCCGCTTCCATCGAAAAAATGGCGCCCGGCTGGCTGGCACAATATCCCGATCATCGCGACCTGCGCGCAGGGATGGCGGATGCAGCGGGTCTGGAGATTGCCCGTGCCTGGGTGCGGCTCATCTGACGGATTTTCTGTTGCGAATATCATGGTGCCAGACCAGAATTGCGTTGAGTTCATTTTTCAGCGCGAAGGAGCCGCAAAGCCCATGTACAAATTCGAGATCTATCAAGACAATGCCGGAGAGTTTCGCTTTCGCTTCAAGGCTTCGAACGGCGAGACGATGTTTGTCTCTGAAGGCTATAAGGCCAAGGCCTCGGCCATTCACGCGATCGAGTCGATCAAGAGAAATTCCCCCGGCGCCGATACCGTTGATCTCAGCACCATGACGGCCTGAGTCGTACAATGAGAACCGGAATGCAATTTACCTGCCAGAAATGAAGGGCGCATTGGTGGGTGCCGGCGTAAAGATAAGATTCAGTCTTTTTTGATAATCTTCCGTTAGCATTTGTATTTCGAGGTCTCCGGGTGGCGCCAGTGCGCCCCCGATTTGTTTTGCGTACGGGTTCTCATGCGTTCTTCGGCTGTGCCAGCACTTCTTTTCGGTTGCCTTCTGCTTGGCGGCTGCACGTCCAGTTCCGGTCCGGAAAGCCTGGTTGCCGGCTTGCCGTCGAAGGAAACCACGAGTTCTGTCACGCCATCAGCGCCGGTGCCGCAGGCAAGTGTCGGCTCGCAGCCGATAACCGCTCAACCGCGGCAGGAAGTACTGGCCTGGGGTGGGCCGGTGCCGGAAGAGCCCAAGGCTTTTTCCGCCGTCACGCCGAGGGCGTCGCTGCCGCAGGATGCGCCTGAAATCCGTTTGCCGGTCCCGCCGCAGGCCGGGATGATACGGCCGGCCGAACGGCCGATGGAGCGTCCGGTCCAATTGGCCATGGCGGCGGCTCCGGCGGCGAGCGCCGGTGCGCAGATCCGCTCCCGCATTTTCCGTTCCAGCTTCAGCGATGCGAAACCGATCAATTTCGGCCGGGTTCAGCCGCGGCATTTCCAGGTGCACGGCGTGGATGTGTCGCGCTGGCAGGCCAATATCGATTGGCCGTTGCTGCGCACCCGCGGGGCCAATTTCGCCTTCATCAAGGCCACGGATGGCGGCGATCACCTTGATCCGATGTTCCGCACCAACTGGCAGGGTGCAAAGGCCGCGGGCATTCGCCGTGGCGCCTATCACTTCTTCTACTGGTGCCGTTCGGCCAGCGAACAGGCAGACTGGTTCATTCGCAACGTGCCACGCGATCCCGACGCGCTGCCACCGGTGATCGATGTGGAATATAACGGCGAGTCGAGCTGCAAGATGCGCCATTCCCGTGAGCGCGTTCTGGAAAAGATGCGCGTCTTCATGAACAAGCTCGAGCGCCATTACGGGCAGCGGCCAATCATTTATACCGCGCCGGATTTTTACAAGGATAACCTGACCGGCGAGTTCCAGGACTATCCCTTCTGGCTGCGCGCCGTCGCCCAGCACCCATCGGTGGTCTATCCCGGTCGCAAGTGGCTGTTCTGGCAATATTCCGGCTCGGGCCTGTCACATGGCGTCGATGGCCGCATCGATCTCAATGTCTTCAACGGCAGCGAAGATGCGTGGCACCGCTGGGTGGATCGCCGTTCCAGCTGAAGGATCGCCCGTGTCAGCGCGCGAATTTTCTGGCGCCCGCGACGCACAGCACCACAACCAGCGTAACGGCAATCATGGCAGGGCTTACCTCTTCGTGCAGCAGGGTTGCGGCAAGCGCGAGGCCGAAGAACGGCTGCAGCAGCTGCAATTGTCCGACTGCTGCAATGCCGCCCTGCGCCAGGCCGCGATACCAGAAGATGAAGCCGATCAGCATGCTGAACAGGGAAACATAGGCAAGGCCGCCCCAAGCCTGGGGATCGATGCCGGCAAGCGTTTGCGGCCCTGTGAAAAAGGCGAGCGGCAGCATCACCGGCAGGGAGAGAACCAGCGCCCAGGAAATGACCTGCCAGCCCCCCAGCCTGCGGGAAAGGGCGGCACCCTCTGCATAACCAAGTCCGCAGACGATGATTGCGCTGAGCATCAGGAGATCACCGGTAAGCGAGGCCTCAAGCCCGGTCGAAAATGAATTCCACATCGAAAAGCCCGCCACCAGGGCGCTGCCCGCGCAGGAAAAGAGCCAGAAGGCCGGGCGCGGGCGCTCTCCTCCGCGCAGAACCGCAAAGATTGCGGTGGCCAGCGGCAACAGCCCGACAAAAACAATGGAATGCGCCGAGGTAACGTGTCGGAGGGCAAGCGCCGTCAACAGCGGAAAGCCCACGACAACCCCAAGCGAGACGATGAAGAGCGATGTCAGATCATGGCGCGCCGGGCGCTTTTGCCTGAAAACAAGCAGCAGCGCCACCGCCAATAGACCCGCAATGCTGGCGCGGGCCACAGTGAGGAACACGGGATCAAAACCCGTCACCGCAACGCGCGTGGCGGGCAGCGAGCCGCTAAATATCACCACGCCCGTCAGACCGTTCAGCCAGCCGCTTGTCGCCTTGTCCATCGTCATCTCCTGCATTTTGTCCTTCTTCCTCCGGAACTGCTGGCGGCAACAGCGACAGTCATGTACAATTTAAAGAAACTGTTATGGTTGATGTTCCAGTACGGATGGAGAGAGTTGTGGACGGGCGGTTTTCAACCCTCGCGCAGATCGAACCCGGTACGCGCATAGAAAAGGTCATGGCGAGCATTCGCCAGCGCATTGCTTCGCGCAGCCTCGTTCCAGGCGCGCGCCTGCCTTCGGTGCGCGGGCTGGCGAAAGCCATGCAGGTTTCCACCTCCACTGTTGTCGAAGCCTATGACCGGCTGGTGGCCGATGGCACAATAAGCTCGCGGCCGGGCTCCGGATTTTTTGTAGCCGGTCCGCTTGCGCCCCTGTCTCTCGCCGATATCGAGCCCCGGCTGGACAGGGCGGTGGACCCGCTATGGGTATCCCGTCAGGCGCTGGACGAAGGGTCCGTCCTCGCCAAGCCCGGTTGCGGCTGGCTTCCCGCGTCCTGGATGCCGGAAGAGGCAATGCGGCGGGCGATCAGGGGGCTTGCGCGCGCGGATGCCGCCCTGCTGACGGATTATGCGAGCCCGATGGGGCTTCTGCCGCTGCGGCAGCTCCTGTCGCGCAGGCTGGCCGATCACGGGGTTCAGGCCGGGGCCAGCCAGATCATGCTGACCGATTCCGGTACCCAGGCAATCGATCTACTGTGCCGCTTTTTGCTGCAGCCTGGAGATACAGTAATCGTCGACGATCCATGTTATTTCAATTTCCACGCCCTTTTGCGCGCGCACCGCGTCAGGGCCATTGGCGTGCCCTATACACCTACAGGGCCGGACCTGCCGATTTTCGAGCAGGCGCTGAAAGAGCACCGGCCGCGGCTCTATATCACCAATTCCGCGATCCATAATCCCACTGGCGCGCGGCTCTCCGCCGTTCATGCCCACCGTTTGTTGATGTTGGCCGAACAGTCGGGACTGACCATCATTGAGGATGATATTTTCGCCGATTTCGAAACTCAGGCCGCCCCGCGTCTGGCGGCCTTCGACGGCCTGAACCGCGTTGTCCAGATCGGTAGTTTTTCAAAAACACTGTCGGCTTCCGTGCGCTGCGGTTTCATAGCAGCGCCCCTGGCGTGGGTGGAAGCGTTGACCGACCTCAAGATCGCCACCGCTTTTGGCGGAGCGCATTTCTCAGCCGCGCTGGTCCTGTCGCTTCTGACGGATGGCAGTTATCGCAAACATGTCGAGGCGCTTCGTCTGCGGCTTGCGGCGGCGATGCCGGAGGCGGCGGCGCGCCTCATCTCACTTGGATGCGTGCCGTGGATCGAACCGCAGGCGGGCATGTTTTTATGGTGCCGCCTGCCGGAAGGCGCGGATGCTGCCGATGTGGCGCGCCGCGCGCTCGCGCAGCAGTTGGTGCTCGCGCCGGGGAATGTGTTCAGTTCCTCGCAGAGCGCGTCCGGTTTCATGCGTTTCAACGTGTCGCAAATGGGTGGTCCCCACGTCATGACCGTGCTTGCAGACGCTCTTCGTCAGCCGCCCGTTTCACCTTCGTCCTGACCGCAGAGGTGACTGATCGGAACAAAATCGCGGGAACGTCGTTTTCTCGGCAGAATGAAGAGGAGGAAACACCATGACATTCGATCCCAACAACCCGCGTCCGGACCGCGATCTTCGTCCGGAACTGAATATCAACAACGAACCGCGTGCCCGCACCTCGTCGTCCTGGGTGCCGTGGCTGGCAATCATAGTCGTCGTATTGGTGGGCGTCTTCGCCTGGTCGCAGATGAGCGGCCCGACCACCGATCCGGCCACGACGTCGTCCACTACGCCGCCCGCTGCGACGGACCAGGCGCCGGCACCGATGGCACCGACTACCCCGGCAACGCCGCCGGCAAATAACGCCGCCCCGGCAAGTCCGAACACGGGTGGAACCCAGACCCAGCCTTAATGGCTGACTGGACACGATGAAGCCGCCTGCTTCCGAGCAGGCGGTTTTTTCGTTTGCACAATCGCTAGTTTACTCGCTCAGAGCTGGTCCATGGCGGAAGGATGATTGGAGACTTTTGACCAGCGGGTGATCGATTCTGCCGCCAGCGCCGAAAGCGTAATATTTCCGAAGCGGGATAACAAAATGCTCTCCGCCTCGGTCATGGCCTCGAAAAGTGCAGCATTGACTGCCTGTTCAATAACACAATCCGGATTGTCACCTGCCAGCCCGATAGAGAACAGTTCGGGCGCGCCAAGCGCTCTGTAGATATCGAGTAATGTAATCTCATTGAGTGGGCGCGCCAGAACCCATCCTCCGCCATGTCCTTTTTCGGAAGAAACATATCCCTGCTCGCGCAGGCCCGCCATCGTCCTGCGCACCACCACCGGATTGGTCTGCAACATGGCTGCGATACTTTCCGAAGTCGCCGCGCCCTCATGTTTTTCCATATGGATCAGAATATGCAGCACCCGGGAAAGTCGCGTGTCGTGTCTCATTGTTGAAGCCCGCCTGTTTGCATTCACGCTTACCACCCTCCGGCTGACGTAACAATATAAGTTGCATGACTATTGACTCGATCTTTCATGTAACAATATAAGTAGCATGATATGGACCGCGGTTACGGTCGGCCTCAAAACATGGGTGCATCATGAAATTCGACGTGATCATAATAGGCGGCAGTTACGCCGGGTTATCCTCCGCCCTGCAGCTGGGCCGCGCAAGGAAGCGGGTTCTGGTTGTGGACGCAGGCGAAAGACGAAATCGCTTTGCCAGCCACTCCCATGGTTTTCTTGGGCAGGACGGCAAGGCGCCCGGCGAAATCGTGAGCGAGGCACGCAGCCAGATCGAGCGTTACCCGACGATCGAGTGGGCGCGGGGCAGCGTAACGGATGCGGAAGGGACTTTTGGTGACTTTGAGGTCGAAATCGATGGCGGTCGCCGTGAAAGCGGCGCCCGTCTCATTCTCGCCATGGGCGTCACCGACGAACTTCCGGATATAGCCGGGCTGAAGGACCGCTGGGGGTCCTCTGTTTTCCACTGCCCTTATTGCCATGGCTACGAACTGGATCAGGGAAAGATCGGCGTTATCGCGGCTTCACCTCTGGCCATACATCATGCACTGATGCTCCCGGACTGGGGGGAGACCACCTTCTTTACCAATGGCGTCTTCGAGCCGGATGCTGATCAGGATGCGCTTCTGTCTGCTCGCGGGGTCCATGTGGAAAAAACGCATATCCGGGAAATCGCCGGACATGCGGATATCGCTCTGGTGGATGGGCGTAATGTTGCACTGGCGGGCCTTTTCACCCAGCCGAAATTGCGTATCGCCTCAGACTGGGTAAAAAAACTCGGCTGCGCCATCGAGGAAGGACCAATGGGATCGACCGTCGTTACCGATCCGATGAAACAGACCACCATTGCCGGCATATTTGCCTGCGGCGATGTGGCAAGGGCTGCCGGCTCTGTGGCCCTTTCGGTTGGCGACGGCGCAATGGCCGGTGCGGCGGCGCATCGGTCGATCCTGTTTCCGCAATGATCAGTGTGAAACGAGGTTGAGCCAGCGCCCCGGTGGCATGCCGAAGGCATTTTTGAAATGCCGCGTGAAATGTGCCTGATCCGCGAACCCGCAGGCGAAGGCTGTTTCCGCAAGGCTGCCACCGGCCCGCATCATCTCCTTGCATTTTTCCAACCGCCGCATGATGAGATAACGGTGCGGGCTCGTTCCGAACAGGAAACGGAAATGCCGAAAAAGCGTAAAGCGGTCGAGCCCGCTTATCTCTTCCAGCTCTTCCGACCCCACGGTTGCGGCGCTGTTCTCCAGCAGGTAATTCCTGCACCGCAGGACGGCCGCCCTGTCAACTCGCTTGATATTCCCAGTTCTTTCATTCGAATGTTTGCAGAGCAGATCCGCAAGTCGCGCCTGCCAGTCTGTCACAAGTAGATTGTCCGGCTCGCTTTCGAGGTTGGCAAGCACTTCGATCAGGCATAGGCGAAAGGCCTCGTCCTCGATAACGGGATGTTTGGAAAAAGGCAGCGACTTATGCCCTGCCTGCATCATCTTTTCAGGCGGAAGGTAAAGCATGCGGTAGCGCAGGCCCTCATCCGTGCCGGCGCCGCCATCGTGAACTTCGTCGGGATGCAGCACGATCACATTTCCGGGCATGCTGAAATGCGATGCGCCACGATAGGAAAAGGTCTGAACGCCTGAGAGCGTAACGCCCAGCGCATAGGTATCATGCCGGTGCGGCGCGTAAGCATTACCGTGAAAGCGCGCTTCTATGCGCTCGAAACCGTCGCTCGCGGGGGCCTGCACGATGCCCTCGAATTTGCACGAACGTTCAAGATCGGTGGCATGCAGAGGCTGTAGGGTTGCTTCTCGTTCGTAACCACAGCCAGATTGAGTTCGCATGTTTGATACCAAGATCGCCGTCGTCCTTCGTGACGACCTTGCCGTTTGGCAAAAATTGAACGTCACCGCATTTCTCATGTCCGGGATCGTAGCCCAGACCGGAGAGATCATCGGGGAACCATACCGCGACGGGGCGGGGAACGTCTACAATCCTCTGTCTGTCCAGCCGATTGTTGTGATGGCCGCGGATCAGGAGGCGTTGCGCAAAATCCATCAGCGTTCTCTTGAGCGTGATGTCACGACATCGCTTTATATCGAGGAAATGTTCTCCACCGGACACGACGCGGCGAACCGTCAGGTCTTCTCGGAATTTTCTCCGGAAACCGCAAAGGTTGTCGGAATGGCGCTTAGAGCCGATAAGAAAATCGTCGACAAGATTACAAAAGGCGCGAAGCTGCACGCCTGAGAACGGTGTTTTTGAAAGGAAAAGGGAGGCCGCAAGCCTCCCTTTCAAAAGCAATCGCGGTACTTCGCCGCTTATTCGTCGTTCATCTTCAGCGCGGCGATAAAGGCTTCCTGCGGAATTTCCACCTTGCCGAACTGGCGCATGCGCTTTTTGCCTTCCTTCTGCTTGTCCAGAAGTTTGCGCTTGCGTGTGGCGTCGCCGCCGTAGCACTTCGCCGTTACATCCTTGCGCAACGCGCGCACTGTTTCGCGGGCGATGACCTTGCCGCCGATGGCGGCCTGGATCGGGATCTGGAACATGTGCGGCGGAATGAGTTCCTTCAGCTTTTCGCACATGCCGCGCCCGCGCCGGTCGGCCGCCGAGCGGTGGACCAGCATGGAAAGCGCATCGACGGGATCGCCATTGACGAGGATCGACATCTTGACGAGATCGCCTTCGCGATAATCGATGATGTTGTAATCGAACGAGGCATAGCCCTTGGAGATGGACTTCAGGCGGTCGTAGAAATCGAACACTACTTCGTTGAGCGGCAATTCGTAGGTGATCATCGCGCGGTTGCCGACATAGGTCAGCTCGGTCTGCAGGCCACGCCGGTCCTGACAGAGTTTCAGGATGCCGCCCAGATATTCATCCGGCGTCATGATCGTCGCCTTGATCCAGGGCTCTCGGATTTCCTTGATCTTCACCACGTCGGGCATGTCGGCCGGGTTGTGAAGTTCCTTTTCCGTGCCATCCGTCAGCGTCATTTCATAAACGACCGAAGGCGCTGTCGCGACGAGATCGAGATTGAATTCGCGCTCGAGGCGTTCCTGAATGATTTCGAGATGGAGCAGGCCCAGGAAGCCGCAGCGGAAACCGAAGCCGAGAGCGGCAGACGATTCCATTTCGAAGGAGAAGGAGGCGTCGTTAAGGCGAAGCTTGCCCACCGCCGCGCGCAAATCTTCGAAGTCGGCCGCATCGACCGGGAAGAGGCCGCAGAACACCACGGGCTGCGCGGGCTTGAAGCCGGGCAGGGCCTGCGCCGTCGGGCGCTTGTCGTCGGTGATGGTATCGCCAACGCGTGTATCGGCCACCTCCTTGATCGAGGCGGTGATGAAGCCGATCTCGCCGGGGCCGAGACTATCGACATTGACCATCTTCGGGGTCAGGACACCGACGCGCTCGATGCCGTATTTCGCGCCCGAGCCCATCATGCGGATCTGCTGGCCCTTGCTCAGCACGCCGTCGATGACGCGCACGAGAACCATGACGCCGAGATAGGTGTCGTACCAGCTGTCAACAAGCAGCGCTTTCAGCGGCCCGTTTTCGCCGACTTCGCTCTTCGGCGGCGGCAGGCGGTGGACGATGGCTTCCAGAACATCGGGAATGCCAAGACCTGTCTTGGCGGAAATCATCACGGCGTCGGAAGCGTCGATGCCAATGACTTCCTCGATCTGTTCCTTGATGCGGTCGGGTTCGGCCGCAGGCAGGTCGATCTTGTTGAGCACCGTGACCAGTTCGTGATTATTGTCGATTGCCTGATAGACATTGGCGAGCGTCTGGGCTTCCACGCCCTGCGAAGCGTCGACCACCAGCAGCGAACCTTCGCAGGCCGAAAGCGAGCGGGAGACTTCATAGGCAAAGTCGACGTGGCCGGGCGTGTCGATAAGATTAAGCACATAGGTCTCGCCGTTATTCGCCTTGTAATGCAGGCGCACGGTCTGAGCCTTGATGGTGATGCCGCGCTCGCGCTCGATATCCATCGAATCGAGGACCTGTTCCGACATGTCGCGTTCGGCGAGGCCGCCTGTCGACTGGATCAACCGGTCGGCCAGCGTCGATTTGCCGTGATCGATGTGGGCAACGATCGAAAAGTTGCGGATATGGTCCAGGGGCGTGCGGGTCGAATTTGTGCTCATGTTCCGCGCTATAGCAGGGGCTTGTCATGCCGCAAAGCGGGAATTTGGTTAAAAGCCTTTTAAAATCGGCTTTTCAGATCGCAAATTGCTCCGGCCAGTCACGGCGGGTGGCCACCTGTCCTTCGGTGCGCAGCCTTGCCACTGCGGCAAGATCGATATCGGCGATCAAAAGGCTGCTTTGCGTCACCGCATCACTTTCGCTTTCCGCGACGATGCCGGATGCTGGCATGCCGTAGTCCGACGGCACGTAAAGAGCAGCGCGACCACGATTTTCATCGACCGCCGGGGACCATGGCGCTTCCCCGGCGGTGGGCGATGACAGGACGGCATACTGGTTTTCCAGCGCCCGCGCCTGCGCGCCGATGCGGACCCGATAGGCACCCGCGAGGGTATCGGTGCAACTGGGCGCGAGGACCAGTTCGACGCCGAGTTCCGCCAGCCTGCGGCCAAGCATCGGGAACTCGTTGTCGTAACAGATGAGAATGCCCAGCCTGCCGATCTGCGTATTAAACGCTTTAAGGCCCTCGACGCCGGCATGGATGTTCCATTGCTCCCGTTCGAAGCGGGTCATGATCTGCTTGTCCTGATAACCGATCAGGCCATCCGGACCGAAAAGCCACGCGCGATTGCGGAATTTGCCGTCCGGGTCCTTCACAGGCGCGCTGCCGGGCTGGAACAGAATTTGATGTTGCCGCGCCAGCTCCTCGCATAGCTCTACCCAGGAGGGGATCATCGGCTGTATCTCTTCGATGGAACGGTGCAGATCAGAACGGATGTCGGGTGGCAACTGACCGGTCAGCGTCATAGCCGAATATTCCGGCAGCAGCAGCAGTTCTGCGCCCTCGCTCTTGGCCTCGCGGACAACGGCGGACAGATGGGCGGTATAGGCCTCCCATGTCTCGATCAGCTCGATGGCATATTGGCTGGCGGCGAGGCGTGTCATGTGTCTCCATCTCCGGCAAGGATGGTCTTGATCCAGAATGACAGGGGTTTGGGACTCTCGCTGCTTTCGTCGAGGTCCTGCCAGGTGAAGCTTGTATGCAGCTCGGGGTGGTGGCGATAACCGCGCTTTTCCCAGAAGGCATTGAGCGGTACGTAATCCGTCGGCCGGCGGGGATGGTCGGCAGGCCGCTCGACAGCGCAGAAGGTGCACTGGTTGAAGCCGAGCCGCTTTGCATGTGCCTCCCGCTCCTCGAAGAAGCGCACGCCGACGCCGTGGCCGCGATAGCCGGGAAGCAGCACGCTTTCACCGAAGTAGAATACCCGGTCCGGATCGTAGCCCGCTTCCACGAATGGCGTTTTCACCTCGTCGGTTTCGGCGGCCATCGGCATGCCGGTGGACATGCCGACCACTCTGCCGTCATCGAGCGCCAGCACGAAGATCGCCCCGTCCGTATCGGCATAGGTCGCAAGATATTTGCGCTCATACTCCAGCGAGCCGTCATAGAGATACGGAAAGGCGCGAAACACCTCGATCCGCAGGCGCGCGAGGTCATCGAAATAAGGTGTGGCGTCAATGCCGGAAAGAGACTTGATTTCGACGGTCATGGGCATTTTCACTCTCGGTTGCACTGGTTATACCGTCATGGAACACCCGCGCAAGCATGAACGGAGAAGACGATGACCGCTGCCGAGACCATCCGCGCCTATTACGATGCCTTCAACCGTCAGGATATGGATGCCTTCCTGGCGCTGCTTCACGATGAGGTGGTGCATGACATTAATCAGGGCGAGCGCCAGACCGGCAAGGCCGCCTTTGCGTCCTTCATGGATCATATGAACCGCTGCTATAAGGAAAACCTTACCGATATGGTGATCATGGCGAGCGAGGATGGAAAGCGCGCGTCCGCCGAATTCATTGTCAATGGCGAATATCTCAAGACTGACGAAGGGTTGCCCGAGGCGAACGGTCAGACATATGTGCTGCCGGCCGGCGCCTTTTTTGATCTGAAAGATGGAAAGGTTAGTCGAGTAACGAACTACTATAATCTGAATGACTGGATTGCCCAGGTCGGCGCCTGACGCCTATTTACCGATAAGCACCCGGCGGAAAAATGACAATTTCCACTATGAAGGATATTGACTCCATCATGTGAGAGTGAAATTCTCATATGATGGAAAACGAAGATCACATTCTCGAACGCTCGATCGGCGAGCGTATAAAAACGTTGCGGGCTGAAAGCGGCCTGACGCTGGACAGGCTTGCATCCGAATCGGGCGTCAGCCGCGCCATGATTTCCCGTATTGAAAGGGGAGAGGCGAGCCCCACCGCGTCGCTGCTCGCCCGCATCTGCGCGGCATTTGGCCTGTCGCTCTCCGGTTTCTTCGCCGAAAATGAAGAGACCGTTTCTCCGCTGGTGAGAAAGCGCGACCAGCAGCTCTGGAAAGATCCCGAGACAGGCTATGTCCGCCGCGCCATTTCCCCGCCGCGTGTGGGATCGGATGTCGATATTGTCGAAGTCGAATTTCCAGCCGGCGCGCGCGTCGGTTTTCCGCCGCATGCGGCAAGCCGGGGCATGACGCAATATGTCTGGCTTTTCGAAGGCGTGCTGGAAATGACGAGCGGCGGAAACGTTCACCGGCTGGAGCCGGGCGATTGCCTTTTCATGCCGGTCGGAGAAGGGCACGTCTTCCACAATCCTTCCGAAAAACCTGCCCGTTATGCCGTTGTGCTGGATCAAAGACAGCGCTGATTTCCCCACAGGAGTTTTTATGACCATCATCCGCATGTTGAACGGGCAAGAGACCATCGATGCCCTGCCAGAACTCTGCGAAGTCCTCGCCGCCTGCGTGAACGGCGGCGCCTCCGTCGGCTTCATGTTGCCCTTTTCCCCGCAGGATGCCGAACCCTTCTGGCGATCCGTGGCTGAAGCGGCAGGTCAGGGTGCGACTATTCATGTGGTAGCGGAAGTGGATGGCAAGGTAGTCGGCACCGTGCAGGTGGGGCTCGCCTCCAAACCCAACCAGCCACATCGCGGCGATCTGATGAAACTTCTCGTGCACCCATCCGCCCGAGGCCTTGGCGTCGCCCGCAAGCTCATGCAAAGGGTGGAGGAGGAAGCGGCAAAACGTGGCCGTACCCTTCTGGTTCTGGATACGGCAACTGGCAGCGATGCCGAGGCGATTTATCCCCGTCTCGGCTGGGAACGGGTCGGCGTCATTCCGGATTACGCCCTGTTTCCGGATGGACGCTTTTGCAGCACGACCCTGTTCTATAAGCGGATCGGCTAGGCCTTTGAGACTGCAGACTCACTGGCCCGGCTTCAGCGTGCGGTTGAAAGCTGTAAGGATCATCGTCTCCAATTGTGCGTGAATATCCGCGCGGTCTCGTGGTCCGGCCGGTTCGCAGATCGGATCACGCTCGCCGATGGATTTGAGAAATGCACCGGCATCCGGGTTGCAGAGGGGCAGGAAGCTGAAATGGTTGGCGTCGTCCACCCGCAGATAGGTCGCGCCGGGCACGTCGTCTGCGAGTTTATCCGCAAGCACGGCCGGCGGAATTTTACCTTTGCTGCCGAGATTGATGAAGGTCAGCGGAATATCGATCGCTTTCAGGCTCTCCGGTTTGAAAGCCAGCGCCAGGCCGGGATCAACCAGCACGGCGGAACGGATGCGGGGATCGCGGTTCTGCTGCTCGAAATGGGCCTTGTCGAGGGTTTTGATATCCAGCTTCGGAACGCTGACCGGCTCGCCATTGAGGTAACCCCGGCCGCCGGCGAACCACTGGCAATCCATCATCGAAGAATAGTCCTCGCAATAGCGGGCATAGGCATCGAGATCGGCGCGCGCACCTACAATCTCCATCGCCGCGCTGCCGCCCAGCGAGAAGCCGAGAACGCCGATCCTCTTCGTGTCGATCGCATTCGACCACTTGCCTTCTGCCGTCATGACAGTAATGATCGTTGAGAGATCGTCCGTTCGCTCCCAGATTTTCGGCGTATCGGCGGGCGTGGAATCGCCGCTGGTGGTCCCGGGATGGTTGGTGCCGGCGACGATAAAACCCTCGCTCGCAAGCTTCGCGGCGATCCATGCCATGCCGGACACTCTTGAACCTGAGCCGTGGGACAGAAGCACGAGTGGCAAACGGCCCGGTTTCACCGCACCATCCTTGAACACGGGCGTGCCCTGAAAAATTCGGTCCTCGCCGGAAGGCGCCTGTGTGCCCTTTCCGTCAGATGGATACCAGACGGTGAGAGCGAGGTCTTTGCCGCGAGCTGGCGAATGGACGGTAGTTTCGCTGATGCCGACGGCGTCCGCCGCAAAAACCGGTTGAGTGACGAAAGCGGAAAATAACATGGTCGCTATGGTGGTGACAGGGCGCATGAAAACCTCGTGTGTTTGGGAAGAACGGGGCTCAATCTGCGCCGCCACGTATTTTTTGCGTCCTTGATCGCGTTAAAGGTCGTACCGAAACGCGATCTGGTCCATGAAGTGCGACAAGGTTTCGCTCCGGGATGGTTATCGTGCTTTTCATTCCCCTGCCTTTCGTCGTGGCGCTGTTGTTGGTGGTCATGTTCATCGTCTTCTTTCGAAGCGGAGACGATGTGCGGACAAACCGCGTATTTTTGGCGCTTATCGCCCTTTGCGCCGTGCAGTCTGTGCTCGTCGGCCTGCGCTGGGGATATGGTGTGAGCCTGGTGCGATACGTTCTGCCGGTTTTGGCCGCCTGCCTGCCACCACTTGTGTACATTGCCTTTCGCGGCCTGATGAAGGTGGGGCCGGAAAGCAGAAGGGCCATGCTGGCAAGCCTCGCCCTGTCCCCTCTGCTGATCATTCTTCTGGAATTCACATTCCCGGTCGCTATCGATCTTGGCCTGATTGCCCTCTTCGTTGGCCATGCCACCGCTCTGCTGTTACTCGGAAGAAAAGGGCCGGATGGGCTGGACGAGGCGCAATTTGCGAGCGTCGCTTCGGCACACAAGGCGCTCATCATCGCTGCTGCGGCGCTGTGCGTTTCCGCGATGTTCGATCTTCTGGTGTTTCTCGATTTCGAATGGGCACATGGCGAGAACGTCGCGGCGCTCGTCAGCAACGCCAATCTTTTCGGCCTGTTGCTGATCGGGCTGATGGCGGCCATGGCCGGGAAAAGCAAGGCGTCGCAAGCGGCCGCGGAGCCGCCGGCAGAGGTGCCGCCTCCTTCGGAACCATCACAACAGGACCGCGAGATTGTTGCGGGCCTCGATCGCCTGATGACGTCGCAGGCGCTCTACCGCGACGAAAATCTCAACCTGTCGCGCCTAGCAAGACGCCTCGGCCTGCCGAGCCGGCAGATTTCGGGTGCGATCAATCGTTCGCTCGGCGTCAACGTCTCGCAATATGTCAACCAGCTGCGCATCAGCGAAGCCTGCCGGTTGCTGGAGGAGACGGAGCAATCGGTGACATCGATCATGTTTTCTTCCGGCTTTCAAACCAAGTCCAACTTCAACCGGGAATTTCGCCGCGTCACCGGCATGAGCCCGGTCGACTGGCGGGAACGGCAGGTTTGGAAACTGGTCTCCCCCAACAAAACGGCCACCCGGCAGATGCCGGATGACCGTCTGAAGATCGTCGGGAAATGATGGGGATCAGAGCGTGCCGTTGCGCTGCTGGATCATCATGTAGGTGTCATAGGTATATTCGGCGATCTGCGCCCAGAGATAGGCGTCCTTCTTGAAGGCCTGCTGGCTCTCGTAAATCTTCTTGAAGCTTTCGTTCTTGGCCGAAATCTCCGCATAGGTGTCCTGCGCCGCCTTGTGGCAGACATCGAGGATTTCCTGGCTGAAGGGGCGCAGGATGGCGCCCTGCGCTACCAATTCCTTCAGCGCCTTCGGATTGCGTGCATCGTAGCGTTCTAGCATGCTGGCGCTGCCCGCGGCGCAGGCGTCTTTCAGGATGCGTTTGTAGTTTTCCGGCAGTTCGTTGAACTTCTGCAGGTTGACGAAGGCATGAACGGCCGGGCCGCCTTCCCACCATGCGGGGTAATAGTAATATTTCGCGACCTTGTAGAAGCCGAGCTTCTGGTCATCATAGGGGCCGACGAACTCGGTGGCGTCGATCGTGCCCTTTTCGAGCGCGGCGTAGACATCGCCGCCGGCGATCTGCTGCGGCGTCACGCCAACCTTCTGCATCACTTGGCCGGTGAGGCCGGCAATACGCATCTTCAGACCCTTGAGGTCGTCGATGGTGTTGATTTCCTTGCGGAACCAGCCACCCATCTGGGCACCGGTGTTGCCGAGCAGGATCGAGTAGATATTGTGCTGGGCAAGGAACTCATTGAGCAGCTCGTTGCCGCCGGCCTGGTTGAACCACGCATTCGTCTGGCGCGCATTGAGGCCGAAGGGAACCGAGGTCCCGAGCGCGAAAGTCGGGTCCTTGCCAACGTAATAATAGGCGCATGTATGCGCCATTTCGACGGTTCCGGCCGTCACCGCGTCCGCAGCCTGCAGGGCCGGCACGATCTCTCCGCCCGCGAAATGCTGAATGACGAAATTGCCGCCGGAAGCTTCCTTGACGTGATCGGCGACGATCTGGCCCGCGCCGAACAGAATGTCGAGGCCCTTGGTGAAGGACGACGTCATGCGCCAGGTAATCTTGGGATTTTCTTGTGCGATGGCCGGAGCGGCCAGCGCCGTTGCGGTAACACCGGCGCCCACGGCGCCAGCCTTGCGGATAAATGATCTGCGATCCATGTCGATAAGCCCTGCTATGCCTCATATTACAGGCGAACCGCACGGTACGCCTCCCGCCGGCTACTAAACATTTATCCTTGCGGCCATCAAGAGGGAATGTTCGAAACCTGCGCGCTCCTGCGCGGCACTTCGTCATCGTTCCAACTCTGCAATCAGGTGCCGTACCCAGGCCCCGCGCCTTGCGGTTAAGACGACGATCGCGTCAACGCGGGATCATCGAGCGCCGGATTGTAAAAGAGCGAGAGCGTCAGGCTTCTGGCGATGCGTTCAGCGGTTTCCATAAACCAGTCGTGCGCCTCTCTGCCCGGTGCAATGTCATCGAGTGTGGCGGAAAACAGCGCAAGCCATTGGGGGAAAAGCTCGGCGGTCATGCCTTTTACGCCAAGATGGGCTTGGACCGGCTTGCCGCCATAGCCGCCATTCTTGAACGCGACGGCCGCCCAGAACTGCTTCATCCTGGCCATATGTTCCGCCCAGCGGCCTGCAAGCCGCGCATCGAAAACGGGCCCGAGCGCGGGGTGCTTCAGCACGCGACCGTAAAATGTTTCCACCAGCAGATCGATGAAACGGGCATCGACACCGATAGCCGCCATCGCTTTTTCTGCCCTGTCCTGAATTTCTGCGCTGTGAGCGGCTCTTGCCGCGGCTGGGTTCTGCATCATCGATCCTTTCCCGACGAATTTACGCCGCTGGGCTGCCATCGGCAATGCGGCGCTTTGACTGGTTAGAATTATTCTAAGATGGCTTGATCGCGGGGTGCAGCGGATGTATTTAGAATTATTCTAAACAAGGTTTCAGCCATGTTCCACAGTCTTTTCTCGCTTTCCAAACGTCCCTTTTCCTCCCTCAGCGAACAGGAAATCCTGGCGCTCGCCATCTCGTCGGAAGAAGATGACTCCCGCATCTACCGCTCCTATGCCGATCACCTGCGCGCGCAATATCCTCAATCGGCGAAGGTTTTTGACGACATGGCCGAGGTCGAGCAGCAGCATCGAAACGTGTTGATCGACATGCATCGCCGCCGCTTCGGAGAAATCATTCCGTTGATACGGCGCGAACATGTGCGTGGTTTCTACGAACGCACACCGGACTGGCTGGTGAAGAATCTCTCACTGGAAAAAATTCGCGCCCAGGCGGAATTGATGGAAGCGCAGGCAATCCGTTTTTATGACGAAGCCGTCAAGCGCACCACGGATGCTTCGACGCGCAAGTTGCTCGGTGATCTGGCGGAGGCAGAGCGCGGCCACGAGGATATCGCCCATATGCTCGAGGAAAAACATCTCGATGAAAACGGCAGAACGGAAGAAGAGGAGACCGCCAGGCGTCAATTCCTCCTGACCTATGTGCAGCCGGGTCTCGCCGGCCTTATGGACGGTTCCGTGTCGACGCTGGCGCCAATCTTTGCAGCGGCCTTTGCCACACAGGATACCTGGCAGACCTTCCTCATCGGTCTTTCCGCCTCCGTCGGCGCGGGCATCTCCATGGGGTTTACGGAAGCCGCTCATGATGACGGCAAGCTTTCCGGTCGAGGCTCGCCACTGAAGCGCGGCCTGGCATCGGGCATCATGACGGCCATTGGCGGCCTCGGCCACGCGCTGCCCTATCTCATCCCGCATTTCTGGACAGCCACGGCTATTGCCGCGATCGTTGTTTTCGTGGAACTCTGGGCTATCGCCTTCATTCAGAACCGCTTCATGGAAACGCCATTCCTGCGCGCCGTCTTTCAGGTGGTCCTCGGTGGCTCATTGGTGCTGGCGGCCGGCATTATCATCGGCAATGGCTAAAGGCAAAAGCCCGCGGCGCGTGCCGCGGGCTTTTCGATATAATCGATTTCATGCAGATCAGCGCAACGCGCCGACCAGAACGTCCCGACCATCCTCGATGGAAACCCAGCGGCCCGTATTAAAGGACGCCTGCCGCTTCAGATAGGTGTAGTTTGTGTCGGTCCAGAGCTTCACGTCGTCGGTGAGATTATCGAGAATATAGTCGCCATCCGTGGTGCGAAGGGTAAGCACCGCATGACCTTCACCATCAGGCTTGCGAACGACTGTTATCAGCAGGTCGGCCACGGAAAATCCGCGCTCGATCAGCTTCTTGCGCTTCAGCAGTACGAAATCTTCGCAATCACCGGCGGTTGTCGGGTATTCCCAGACCTCGTCCTTGCCATAGATTTCCTGGTCGGTCATCGCCACGATGGTCGTGTTGACGGAGGTGTTGACCTCGCGAATGACGCCCCAGCCATAGTCGGTGACGCGTGGCGGCGGCGTCGCCTTGCTGCGAATGTTGCACTCATCGGCATATTTTTGACAGAACTCGTAATGGCCGATCGGCTGGGAGGTGATCCCGCCCGTCACCATGGAAGGGCTTCCCTTGGTTTCCGCCATGGCGGAGGCAGCAGTCATTAGCCCGGCGGCAACTGCAGACAGCAGCGCACGCGCCAGCGGTGCGTTCATCATGAAACCCGTCCCTTAATTCTTAATGAAAAGTTAAGAGGGTTGGGGGGCAGGAGTCAATCTTTAGCAATCAATGGCGCGCAAGACTCGTTGAATATGGTTAAGAGCGTTGCGGAAATGCCTATGTTGCAAGGGCTCTAACCGCCGTGAGCATCCTTTCAATGTCCTGTGGCCGGGAGAGCCGGTGGTCGCCGTCGCGGATCAACGTCAGAACCACGTCGTCGGCTGGCAGGTGTTCCAGAAGTTTCAGCGCGTGTTGATAGGGCACGTCGGGATCGCGCATGCCCTGCAGGATGTGAACGGGGCAACCGGTGGTGATGATGCCCTGCAACACGCGGTTCTGCCGGCCGTCTTCCATGAGCGTGCGGGTGAAGATGTTGGGCTCGGGACTGTATTCCGAGTGCTCCTCGAAATAGCCCCTCTCCAGCAGCGATGTCTTTTCTGCCTCCGTCAGGCTGGGCTCTATCAGTTCCGCCGTGAAATCAGGCGCAGGCGCGATGAGGATCAGGCCTGCGACGGATGGGGCGCCACCTGTCTTGCGTAGTTCCTCAACCATGCGCAAGGCGATCCATCCGCCCATCGAAGAGCCGACGAGAATGACGCTCGACGGCGCCTTAGCACGCACTACGGCGAGTGCCTCTTCCAGCCATCGGGAGATCGTGCCTTTTTTGAAATCTCCGCCGGACGCGCCGTGGCCGGAATAGTCGAACCGAAGGCAGGCAAGGCCGTTTTCCGCTGCAAAGCGATCCAGTTCGACCGCCTTTGTTCCGGTCATGTCTGAACGATAGCCGCCGAGCCACACCAGCATGGGTGCGCTTTTGCCGGAAATCGCCGGACGATGGAGAATGGCAATCTCGCGGCTGTCGTTATCGGGACCTACGCGCAGGAATTCGGCGGCTTGTTCGCTCATGTATATGCAATTCTCCTGATTTTAGTGCAACAACGGCGGCGTATTTGCAAAAACCGTGACAACAGGTGATCTTTTCGGGCAGATATGCTATTGACTTCGCCACGGCAATAACGACATTTCCGCCGCTTGTACCAAACAAGCTGTTTTTTGCCGACGTGATCCAGAAACAGATCAGGAGAATACGACCATTCGCAGACCTTTCAAAGCCGATGCCCCCGTCAAGGAGGGGCCGCGCTCCAACCGGGAAATTCGGGTTCCCAGAGTTCAGCTTATTGATGAAGAGGGCCAGAACCTCGGTAGCATGCCGACGGATCAGGCATTGAAACTGGCGGAGGAGGCCGGTCTCGATCTCGTTGAGATTTCGCCGAACGCTGAACCGCCGGTGTGCAAGATCCTCGATCTCGGCAAACTGAAATACGCGACCCAGAAAAAGGCCGCTGAAGCGCGCAAGAAACAGAAGATCGTCGAAGTCAAAGAAATCAAGATGCGCCCTAACATCGACACGCATGATTATGACGTGAAGATGAAGGCGATGGGCCGTTTCTTTGAAGATGGCGACAAGGTGAAGGTGACGCTGAAGTTCCGTGGCCGTGAAATGGCTCACCAGGAACTGGGCATGAAGCTTCTTCTTCAGGTGAAGGAAGACACTCAGGCGATTGCCAAGGTGGAGGCCGAGCCGAAGCTTGAAGGCCGTCAGATGATGATGGTTCTCGCGCCGAAATAACTTATACCGCCACAGAACTGGCGTAATGAGCCGCACGGGGAAGTTCGCTTTCCCCGTTGCGCTTTTAACCGACTGCGGTTATAAGCGCGCGTCCGAACGGTCCGGCAGGGCATGCCGAGGCCGTTCCTGAATAGCTTGAAATAGGCCTCGTCTGCCTGTTTCGATACAAAAACGGAGTAGCAAAATGCCCAAGATGAAGACGAAGTCCGCTGCAAAGAAGCGGTTCAAGATCACTGCAACCGGCAAGGTTGTTGCAGCCGCCGCCGGTAAGCGCCACGGCATGATCAAGCGTACCAACAAGTTCATTCGCGACGCGCGTGGAACCATGGTTCTCGCCGAAGCTGACGGCAAGAAGGTCGTCAAGAACTACCTGCCGAACGGTCTCTGAGACTTTTCCGCATTTTTGGACACTTTAAGGAGATCATGACATGGCACGCGTAAAACGTGGCGTAACTTCCCGCGCCAAGCACACCAAGACACTCAAGGCAGCCAAGGGTTTCTACGGCCGCCGCAAGAACACCATCCGCGCAGCAAAGGCTGCCGTGGATCGTTCCAAGCAGTACGCTTACCGCGACCGCAAGGTCAACAAGCGTAACTTCCGCGCTCTTTGGATCCAGCGTATCAACGCTGCTGTCCGCGAATTCGGCCTCACCTATGGCCGCTTCATCGACGGCCTGAACAAGGCTGGCATCGAAGTGGACCGCAAGGTTCTGTCCGACATGGCTATCCATGAGCCGGCAGCATTCGGCGCGCTCATCGAAGCAGCGAAGAAGGCGCTTGAGTACCTCAAGGATGCTGGTACGGCCAACGAGTTTGAAACCGCTGTAAAGTAATTACGGCGCGGACAATCTGTTGTTCATTTGAACCCGCGTCGGGCAACCGGCGCGGGTTTTTTCTTTTCAGATGCCATACATTTCTATCGGCGTTTTTTAATTTAGAAATTTAGAAGACTTGGAGTATTCACGCCGTTTGAAGCGAAACCTTTGGTGGACGAAATGCAGGTCAATAAAAGTGAGGTTGTGGAAGCGGAAGGTTTCCGCGTTCATCTCGACGACGATGACATCGCAACCGTGATGCGTGTCCTCCTGAAAAGTGACCGTCGCATTCAGAAGGTTGAACTCTCGCAGCTGACGGTGTGGATCAAACGGCAGGGCACGGAGCGTGTGACGTGGTGGATGAAAATTCAGAAGCTGCTGTCAAAACTCCTGCCCTACGCTTTTCTTCGCCCTTCCGAACCGCTTGATGGCGCGGGCCTCATGCAGCGGGAACTCGAAACCTTGCAGCAGTTCCAGCAGCGCGGCTTCCCGGTTCCGCCGCTGATCTACTCATCCCGCACGGCCGTGGTGCTGGGAGATGTAGGCCCGACGCTCATGGAGCGCATGGATGCCCTGAAGGCCTCCGATCCGATCGAGCATGACGCCCTGCTTGTTAAATCCGCAGAAGCACTTGGCGAGCTGCATGCCGCAGGCCTCTGCCACGGCCGCCCGCATGTACGAGACTTCTTCTTGAAGGATGGCCGTATCGGTTTCATGGATTTCGAGGAGCGCCCTCAGGATGTCATGCCGCTGGAAACGGCGCAGGCTCGTGATATCTGGCTGCTGTTTCTGCAGGTGGCCACGCGCGCCAATGATGCCCCCAAAACCCGCGACGCCGCCTTTTCGCGCTGGCTCGAAAATGCTCCGCCCCGCGCACTGGAAGAATTAACCCGCTTGACCCGCATTCTCGGGCGTTTTTTACCGCTTGCCCGGTTGATCGGGCGCGTGCGGATGGGTAGTGATCTGCGACGCTTTATCATGGCGACCGACTATCTGATGAATGCTGTGAACACCGACGCCGCTGTTAAAAAATCCGGCAAGGCAGGAAAAGATGACTGAACTTGATACCTTGAAATCGCAATTGATGTCGGAGATCGCCGCCGCTGCCGATGAACCGGCCATCGAAGCCGTGCGCGTCTCCGCGCTTGGCAAGAAGGGCTCGGTTTCGGAGCTTCTGAAGACGCTTGGCAGCATGAGCCCGGAGGAGCGCCAGACCCGCGGCGCCGCTATTAATCAGCTCAAGACCGAAATTACCGACCTCATCGGCGAGCGCAAGAACGCGCTGAAAGACGCCGCCATCGCCGCGCGTCTCAAGGCCGAAACGGTGGACGTCAGCCTGCCCGTCCGCCAGTCTCCGGCAGAGCGCGGTCGCATTCATCCCATCAGTCAGATCGTCGACGAAATCACTGCCATCTTCGCGGATATGGGTTTCTCCATCGCCGAAGGTCCTGACATCGAGACTGACTATTACAATTTCACGGCACTGAACTTCCCGGAAGGCCACCCGGCCCGCGAGATGCACGATACCTTCTTCTTCCAGCCGGACGAAAAAGGCGAGCGTAAGGTGCTGCGCACCCACACCTCACCGGTGCAGATCCGCACCATGGAGAGCCAGAAGCCGCCGATCCGCATCGTCATCCCCGGCAAGACCTATCGCCAGGATTCCGATGCCACCCATTCGCCGATGTTCCATCAGGTCGAAGGTCTTGTCATCGACAAGAAGGCGCATGTCGGCAATCTGCGCTGGATTCTTGAGGAGTTCTGCAAGGCCTTCTTCGAGGTCGACAGCGTCGTCATGCGCTTCCGCCCGTCCTTCTTCCCCTTCACGGAGCCAAGCTTCGAGGTGGATATCCAGTGCGACCGTTCCGGCCCCATCGTCAAGTTCGGCGAGGGCAAGGACTGGATGGAAATTCTCGGCTGCGGCATGGTGCACCCAAACGTGCTGCGCGCCGGCGGGCTGGATCCGGATGAATATCAGGGCTTTGCCTGGGGCATGGGTCTCGACCGCATCGCCATGCTTAAATACGGCATGCCCGATCTGCGCGATTTCTTCAACGCCGATGTCCGCTGGATGAACCACTACGGGTTCCGCCCGCTCGACATGCCGACGCTGTTCGGCGGTCTGAGCGTTTAATCCGGTTAGCCAAGGAGCAAAGACATGAAATTCACTCTTTCCTGGCTGAAAGAGCATCTCGATACCGATGCGACGCTGGACGAGATTTGCGAGCGGTTGACGGCGATTGGCCTTGAGGTCGAGGATGTTGACGACAAGGCGGCCTACAAGCCCTTCGTCATTGCCAAGGTGGTTTCCGCTGAAAAGCACCCGGAGGCCGACCGCCTGAAAGTGCTGATGGTCGATGCCGGTGACGGCAAGCCGGTGCAGATCGTCTGCGGTGCACCGAATGCGCGCGCTGGCCTCGTCGGTGCGCTCGCACGTCCCGGCACCTATGTCCCGGGCATCGATGTCACGCTCGCCATCGGGAAGATTCGCGGTGTGGAAAGCCATGGCATGATGTGCTCCGAAAAGGAGCTCAACATTTCCGACGATCACGACGGCATCATTGACCTGCCGGCGGATGCGCCCGTCGGTACTTCCTTCGCATCATATGCCGGCCTCGATGATCCTGTCATCGAGATCAATCTCACGCCCAATCGTCCGGACTGCACCTCGATCTACGGCATTGCGCGTGATCTCGCGGCCTCCGGTCTCGGCAAGCTGAAGACAAAGCCTGCACCCTCCTTCAAGGTGGAAGGCGCAACGCCCGTCGATGTGAAGCTGGAACTGGACGATCCCGCCCTCTGCCCTGGCTTCTCGCTACGCATCGTGCGCGGTGTGAAGAACGGCCCCAGCCCGAAATGGATGCGGCAGCGTCTTCTGGCGATCGGCCTGCGTCCGATCAATGCGCTTGTTGATATCACCAACTACATGACCTTCGATCAGGGCCGGCCGATGCACGTCTTCGACGCCGCCAAGGTCAAGGGTGATCTGACCGTTCGCCGCGCAAAGGAGGGTGAGACGATCCTCGCGCTCGATCAGCGTGAATATAAGCTCGGCCCGAACAATGTCGTCATCGCCGATGAAAAGGGCCTCGAGTCTATCGGCGGCGTGATGGGTGGCGAACATTCCGGCTGCGACGAAAACACCGTCGACGTGCTGATCGAATCCGCCCTCTGGGACCCGATCAACATTGCCAAGACCGGCCGTTCGCTCGGCATCATCACCGATGCGCGCTACCGTTTCGAGCGCGGTGTCGATCCGGAATACATGGTTCCGGGCCTGGAGCGGACCACCGAACTGGTTCTGGAGCTCTGCGGCGGCGTTGCCGGCGAAGCCAGGGTCGTTGGTTACAAGGGATATCAGCCCAAGGTCGTGGATTTCCCGCTTGCGGAAGTGAAGCGGCTGACGGGGCTCGAAGTCTCGGCTGAAGAGAGCCTGGCCATCCTCAAGGGCCTGGGTTTTGGGGTCGAGGGAACGGGCGAGCGCGTATCCGTCACTGTGCCGTCCTGGCGCCCGGATGTCGACGGCAAGGCTGATCTGGTTGAAGAGGTCATGCGCATTCATGGCGTTGACAATATCAAACCCGAGCCGCTGGAAAGCTTCGGTGCCGTCAACGGTCGCATCCTGACCACGCTGCAGGTCCGCACGCGCACCGCGCGCCGTGCGCTGGCAAGCCGCGGCATGCTGGAGGCCGTCACTTGGTCCTTCATCCCGGAAGCGCAGGCGAAGCTATTCGGCGGCGGCTCGCCGGCGCTGAAGCTCGCCAACCCGATTGCGGCCGATATGTCAGATATGCGGCCCTCGCTGCTGCCGGGCCTGCTGACCGCCGCACAGCGCAATGCCGACAAGGGCTATGGTGACGTCGCAATCTTCGAGGTCTCCGGCACCTATGAAGGCGACACGCCTGATACGCAGCGCCGTGTTGCTGGCGGTGTTCGCCGTGGCACGGCCTCGCTCGCTGGCAGCGGCCGCATGTGGTCCAATGCGTCCAAGGGCGGCGGCAAGCCCGTGGATGTCTACGACGCAAAGGCGGATGCACTGACGGTGCTGGAAGCCTGCGGCCTCCCCATGGCCAATGTCCAGATCGAGGCCGGCGGGCCTGCCTGGTATCATCCCGGCCGCTCCGGCACCATCAAGATGGGCCCGAAGGTCGTGCTTGGTTACTTCGGTGAATTCCATCCGAAAACACTGTCCGAGCTGGATGTGTCGGGTGTCTATTGCGGTTTCGAGATTTATCTCGACGCCATGCAGGAGCCGAAGAAGAAAGCCACCCGCACCAAGCCTGCGCTCGAACTCTCCCCCTTCCAGGCGGTCAAGCGCGACTTCGCCTTCGTGGTTGACAAGGCCGTAGAGGCGGGGGCGATCATCAAGGCGGCAACGAGCGCTGATCGCAAACTGATCACAGGCGTCAATGTCTTCGATATTTTCGAAGGCGCATCGCTCGGAGAAAACCGCAAGTCGGTCGCCATCGAAGTGCAGATTCAACCGGTCGACAAAACTCTGACCGATGAGGATTTCGAAGCCTTGACGGCCAAGATCGTCGGCAATGTCGAGAAATCGACAGGCGGCGTTCTGCGCGCCTGACGTCGGATAACAGATTGAAAAAAGCCGCGGCAACCACCGCGGCTTTTTGTTTTTTAACGATTGGCCATCTGTGACATGCGTTCGGGATAACGTTCGCCCGCAACCTTGGACGGAGCCAGCAACGCGCCAAGGCTTTCGACTTCTTCCGGCGTCAGGGACACATCAGCGGCCGCGACGTTTTTCTCCAGATTGGCAATCTTCGTGGTGCCCGGGATCGGTACGATGAAATCCCCCTGCGCCAACACCCAGGCCAATGCCAGTTGCCCGGCAGTCACACCCTTTTCGGCAGCCATGTCTTCCAGAAGTCTGACCAGCGCCAGGTTCGCGTCGAAGTTTTCACCCTGGAAACGCGGCAGGCCACGCCGGAAATCATCGGCCGCAAGTCCGTCCAGCGATTTCAGCGCTCCGGTCAGCGCACCGCGCCCAAGCGGGCTGAACGGTACGAAACCGATGCCAAGCTCACGGCAGGTATCCAGCACGCCATTTTCTTCCGGGTCGCGGGTCCACAGCGAGTACTCGCTCTGAATGGCGGCAATCGGGTGGGTGGCGTGGGCTTTTCGAAGCGTTTCGGCACTGGCTTCGGAAAGGCCGAGATGTTTTACCTTGCCCTGCTTCACCAGTTCCGCCATCGCCCCCACAGTTTCTTCGATTGGCACATCGGGGTCGACACGGTGCTGGTAAAAGAGGTCGATGGCGTCAACGTCGAGGCGCTTGAGGGAGGCTTCGGCGACGGCACGAACATTTTCCGGTCGACCGTCCGTTCCCACCATCATCTGGCCCGCGGGTTTGCTGCCATCAATCTTGAAGCCGAACTTGGTGGCAATCACCACCTTGTCACGATAAGGCTTCAGGCCCTTGCCGAGGAGAATTTCGTTCGTGTAGGGCCCATAAACTTCCGCCGTATCGAAAAATGTAACGCCGAGGTCAACAGCGCGATGCAGCGTCGCGATCGCACTGCTTTCATCGCCCGTCGGGCTATAGGCATGGGTCATTCCCATGCAACCGAGGCCGAGCGCCGATACGGTCAGATTGTCTCCAAGGGTTCTGCTTTTCATCTGTTCGTCCTTCCATAAGGAACCGCCCGTCATCAGGGCGTGATGGGAACATAGCGAATGAGAGCAGGAAAAATAATCGCTGCAAATCCGCGTGGGTTGTTCTATAATTTAGAACAATGAACCGTGTGCAACTCTCCCAACTGGCCGTTCTCTCCGCCGTTGCCGAAGGCCGGAGCTTTCGCAAGGCGGCTGCCGAACTCGGCATTGCCCCTTCCGCCGTCAGCCATGCGGTCTCGTCGCTGGAGGCGAGCCTGGGCCTGCGGCTACTTCACCGTACCACCCGCAGCGTTTCTCCGACAGAGGAAGGAAAGCGGCTTCTCGAAACCTTGGGTCCGGCGCTTGCCGATATCGACGCCGTCATCGATACCCTTGCCGAACAGGGCGGTCGACCCGCAGGTCCTTTGCGCATCACTCTCCCCAGACTTGCCGCTGAAGATCTTATTGTGCCCCGGCTGGGGGAATTCCTGCGGCTCTATCCCGAAATCTCCCTCGAAATTTCGACCGATGATCGCTTTGAAGATATTGTCGCAAAAGGTTTCGATGCCGGGCTTCGTCTCGGGGAACATCTCGATGCAGATATGATCGCCGTGAAAGCGAGCGGGGCCTGGCGTGGCGCGATTGTCGGCGCACCGTCCTATTTTGCGGAAAATCCGCCTCCCCGTGATCCGAGGGACCTCATCCGGCATCGCTGCATCCGCCGGCGTTTTGCGAGTGGATTGATCTATCGCTGGGAGCTGGAGAAAAATGGCAAAGCGCTTGTGGTCGACGTTCAGGGGCCGCTGATCCTGTCGGACCAAAGTCTCATTCGCCGGGCGGCGATAGACGGTGCAGGGCTTGCCTTCGTTTTTGAACAGCGTGTCGAAGACGATATAAGGGAGGGCAGGCTGATCCGCGTTCTCGAGGATTGGTGCGCGCCGTTTGATGGATTTTACATCTATTACCCCTCGCGCCGGCAGATGCGTCCGGCGCTGAGGGCCTTCGTGGATTTCTTCCGCTTCCGGGGGTGATCAGAAGGTGATGCGATAGCGGATATGGCCGTCGTTTTTCACGTAGCTGTCGTAGAGCTTCTGGGCGCGGTGATTGTCCTCGCCGGTGTTCCAGTAAAGCCTGGACCAGCCCTTTTCCTTGCAGATAGCGATAAGGTCGTCCATCAGCGCCCGGCCCGTCCCCTTACCGCGGATTTCGCCATCGACAAAAAGGTCTTCCAGATAGCAGTCAGGCGTTTTCACCCAAGTGGAATCATGGAAGTGGTGAATGGCGAAACCGGCCATGCGGTCGCCAAGCATTGCCACCCGCATCGAAACGCGGGAGGCGGGGTCGAGAATGCGCTCCCATGTATGGTCGGTTACCTCGTCGGCAAGATCGACATCGTAAAAGGCGAGATAGTCGTTCCACAGGCGCAGCCATTCCGCCCGGTCAGCCGGCTGCGCATCGCGAATTACAAGCTCCATTTATGCACCCGCCTTGTCGAGAAGCGTCATCATCTCATCCGTCAGGTTCAACTCGACGGCGCGTTTGAAGCTTTCGAGCTGGGACAGGCTGGTGGCGCTGGCGATGGGCGCGGTTATCGCCTTCTTTCTCAACAGCCAGGCCAGCGCAATATCTGCAAGCTTGGCCCCCGTTTCGACTGCCACCGCATCCATGGCCCCCAGAACGGCAAGGCCACGGGCATTGACATATTCGCCCACGCGATAGCTGCGGGCGACGCCCTCTGTATCGGCCTTGGCACGATATTTCCCGGTCAGAAAGCCGGCCGCTAGGCTGTAATAATTGATGACGCCAATCTCTTCCTTCTGGCAAAGCTCGGCAAGCGGGCCTTCGAAATCCTTGCGGTTATAGAGATTGTATTCCGGCTGCAGCACGTCGTAACGCGGAAGATTATTTTTTTCTGCCGTGTCCAGCGCATCCTGAAGCTGGCTCGCGGAATAGTTGGAGCAGCCTATGGCGCGAATTTTTCCCTGTTCCTTCAGTTTTGCGAAGGCGGCAAGTGTTTCTTCCAGCGGCACGTCGGCATCCGGCTTATGCGCGAGGTAAAGGTCGATATAATCAGTCTGAAGCCGCTTCAGCGAAGCTTCGACGGCTTCGGCGATCCACTTGGCACTGAGACCGGTCTTCTGGCCGCGATTGTCGAAACCTACCTTGGTGACGATCACCGCGTCCTCGCGCCTGACGCCGGATTGTTTCAGCCACTTGCCGATGATGGCCTCGGATTCACCGCCCACATGCCCATCCACCCAAGCGGAATAGACATCCGCCGTGTCGATGGCGTTGAACCCCGCATCAAAAAAGGCGTCAAGCAGGGCAAAGGACGTCTTTTCATCCGCTGTCCAGCCAAACACGTTGCCGCCGAAGACGATGGGGGCGATGGAGAGGCCGGTGCGGCCGAGGCTTCGTTTTTCCACGGGGAATGCTCCTGTTGCTGTCTTATCGCAAGGTTAGCAACTGCCCGCCGGCATAACCATTCAATTCCTTTGATGGCAATCATCAGGCTGCGGGAGGTCCGAGATTATCAGGCGTGAAAGCCGCGATAGTGGCTGGGCGGATACCGGTTATGCTGCTGCCAGACCCGCCGCAAATGCCGGGCGGAGGCAAAACCCGCCCGTTCGGCAATGGCCTCCATATCAAGGCGGCTGTTTGCGAGAATATCACGGGCGAGGTTGACCCGCATCAGGTTGACATAATCGATGACGCTGATGCCGGCATGCTCGCGAAACAGACGTGAGAGATGCCTTTCGCTGAGCGCGGCGATATCCGCTAGCCGCTCCAGCGACCAGTCCTGCGCCGGTTCGGCCATCACGCGGTCCTGCACCCGGTGAATGGCGGGATGGATGTGGTTGCGGCCTGTGAGCCAGGGGGAGATTTGCGGATCGTTACCGCTACGCCTGAGATAAACCACCATGGTTTTGGCGATGCGTGCCGCAACCGCAGGCGATGTCAGCCGGGAGACCACATGCAGCATCAGGTCGATGCCGGTGGAAATACCGGCGCTGGAGAAACGGTTGCCGTCCTCCACGAAAAGGCGGTTTTCGGCCACCTGTGACAATGGCGCAATGCGGCGTAGCCCCTCTATACAGTCGGCATGGGTCGTGCAGTTGCGGCCGTCGAAAAGGCCCGCTTCGCCCGCCAGAAGCGCGCCGGAGCAAATGGAAATCACCGTGGTGTCGGGACGCACCGCACGGCGCAGCCATGTCGCCAGCGCCTGCCGCTCACGCTGCGTTCCCGGATCACTGTCGAAGCGTGATGTGCTCCCGGAGATCAGTAGAAGAGCATTTTCCGGCAACGTCGCCGGCAAGCTCTCAAGCCGGGCAAGCGCAAGACCAATGGAAGTTTGTTGTTCGTCGCTCGCAGCAATGTACCGGCAGTCAAAATGAATGTCGCGCTGTTCCCCGTTGGCATAACGGATCACCTCAAGCGGGCCGGCTATATCGAGCAACAGCGCATGTGGCGGCACAAGCGTATAAAAGGGAACGACGCGGGTGCCGCCCTCATCCATCAGGCGGCCTCTTTGATGGTTGCAAGCACGTCGCTGACAGTTGCGATGCGCGCGAAGCGGCCAGCCAGCACCAGTTCGGTTCGCTTGCGGATATCTTCCGCACTGAAAACGGTGCCGGAAGCATGTGTCATCGGGAAAGTCAGCGTCGCTTCGCTGACGTAGTCGACTTTGTAACCAAGATCGGAAGCGTGCCGGGTCGTGGTTTCGCAGCATTGCTCGGTACGGATGCCGGAGACGATCAATCGGTTGATGCCCTTCTCAGTCAGCCAGATTTCAAGACCGGTGCCGGCAAAGGCCGAATGGCGGTTCTTGTGAAAGGTGACATCTGGGGTAATTCTTACGCCCTCAAGTGCACGGATGTAACCGCTGTCTTTTGAGAAGGCCTTGTCACCATCGACATGGAAGATCTGCACAACGGGAATACCAGCAGCTTTGGCGCCATCGATAAGCGCCTGCTGCTTCTCAAGATAAAGCGTGAGGCCGCTTTCATCAAAGTAGGGGGCGTGACGAAAGGATTCCTGAACGTCGATGACAAGCAGCGCGGTGTTGGAAGAGGACATTTCACGGTTCTCCGTTGGGTTCATGTCTAGCATCATTTCTCTTTTAATGTGCGTATAAAAGCAGCCAGACCGACAATGACCGGACAGATCCGGCCATTCTTTATCAGTCGCGCTGCCGCGGCTTGCCAGAGTGTGTGGCGGTGCTAAGTTTCCAGGAATGACAGAACGGGAGAACGGAATGTTGCGCTTCGGAATAATCTCAACGGCGAAAATCGCTCAGGACCACGTTATTCCGGCAATACAGGATGCACAGAACTGTGTGGTCAGCGCCATCGCCAGCCGCGATCCTGCCAAAGCGCGCGCGGTGGCCGATCGCTTTTCAGTGCCCTACGCTTTCGGCTCTTATGAAGAAATGCTGGCTTCTGATGTCATCGATGCGGTTTATATTCCGCTTCCCACCTCGCAGCATGTGGAATGGACCGTCAGGGCGGCTGATGCCGGCAAGCATGTTCTTTGCGAAAAGCCGATTTCATTAAAGGCCGAGGAGATAGACGCCCTTATCGCCGCGCGCGACCGTAACGGCGTTATCGTATCCGAGGCCTTCATGGTGGCCTACGCTCCGGTCTGGGCGAAAGTGAAAGAACTGCTGGCTTCGGGCGCAATTGGTTCGCTGAAACATGTGCAGGGCGCTTTCACCTACTTCAACCGCGATCCCGGTAATATGCGTAATATTCCCGAACTGGGCGGCGGCGCCCTGCCGGATATCGGCGTCTACCCGACGATCGTGACGCGTTTTGCCACCGGTGCGGAACCGAAACGTGTGCAAGCGACCGTCGAACGCGACAGTGAATTCGGCACGGATATCTACGCTAGCGTCAGGGCCGATTTCGGCGGTTTTGAACTGAGCTTCTATCTGGCGACACAACTCGCCTCCCGCCAGCTCATGGTCTTCCATGGCACGGACGGTTACATCGAGGTAAAGTCGCCCTTCAACGCCAATAGGTGGGGTGCGGAAGAGATCGAGTTAACCAATCAGACCCATAACGTCTCGCAAATCTTCCGGTTTCAGGACAGCCGTCAGTACAAGCTGGAAGCGGAGGCCTTTGCCCGTGCGGCGAAAGGTGAGGGCGACGTCGTCACGTTGGAAAGCTCAAGGAAGAACCAGCTTTTCATCGACGCCATCTACCGGGCGGCGGAAAAGGACGGCTGGGAAACGGTTTAGTCTCGCTCTTGCCGTTGCCTTTGAAGCCGCCAATAGCCGTAAAGCGCCAGCAACAGTGCCGCGAATGCTGAAAAGACAAGTGGCACGAGCGGTTGCACCAGGGGGTTGCGCCATTGCAGCAGCGCAAAAAGCCCGACGCTGACAATACGTGAGGTAAAAGTTACGGCGTTCATCAAGAAACCGTTCGGCCTCAGCCGCCAGCTTGTTGCGAGCCCCGTTGCCGCGCCGGGCACGCGGGCGACGAGCGCATCAACGCCGAGATAGAACATAAGCAGGCAGGAAACGATAATGTCGGCGGCCAGCCCGCAAATCTCGGTAAGGGCAAAGCGCGGAAGCCTCAAGGCCGGGGGGCTTTTAGAGGGTTGGCTGAGTGGAACGCGGGCGCTGCAGCACGAGAAGGCTGATAACGACGCCGACGACACCGAAATTGTAACCGGCGAGTGCCAGAAGCAGCGACATCAGCGGTACGGCCGTGGGCGAAAGTGCGATCGCCACGCCATAGGCACCGATAATCATCATGCAAATGAAAACGATGCTGAAAACCGAACGTAACGCAACTGCGGTTACGCCAAGCAATGTGGCGGTAAGAAAAATCATGATGCCGCCTCCTCTTTGGTTGCCGGGCCTGGGACAGACGTAACGCCGTCTTCCCTAACGAACCCTTGTTTTCTCCTCCATTCCCCATTTTCCTAACTCTGTAGTTGAGGATATGGTTTCATCGCGGTTAAAAAAGCGCTGGCCGGCGCTGGCATTTCCGAATCGACGGCTTTTGGTTACAAACAGGCATGAGCGATATCTTCTCCCACGCCGCATTGAGCAATCTTGCCGAATTCTCGGTCTCCGAACTGTCGGGCTCCATCAAACGCACGGTGGAGACGGCGTTCGAACAGGTGCGGGTGCGGGGCGAAATTTCTGGTTATCGTGGGCCGCATTCGTCAGGACACGCCTATTTCTCACTGAAGGATGATCGCGCCCGCATCGATGCGGTGATCTGGAAGGGCACCTTCTCGCGGCTGAAATTCCGCCCGGAAGAGGGCATGGAAGTCATCGCCACCGGCAAGATCACCACCTTTCCCGGTTCCTCGAAATACCAGATCGTCATCGAAAACCTTGAGCCTGCCGGCGCCGGCGCGCTGATGGCGCTTTTGGAAGATCGCCGCCGGCGGCTGGCGGCGGAAGGGCTGTTCGATCCGGCTCGCAAGCGCCGCCTGCCTTTCATGCCGCGCGTCATTGGAGTTGTGACCTCGCCAACGGGCGCGGTCATCCGCGATATTCTCCACCGCATTTCGGATCGTTTCCCGGTCCATGTCGTCGTCTGGCCGGTCAAAGTGCAGGGCGAAGGCTCGGGTGAGGAGGTGGCGAACGCCATTCGCGGCTTCAACGCGCTTCAGCCCGGCGGCGAGATTGCCCGCCCCGATGTAATGATCGTTGCGCGCGGCGGCGGCAGCCTCGAAGACCTCTGGAGCTTCAATGACGAAATCGTCGTGCGCGCCGCTGCCGAGAGCGAAATCCCGCTGATTTCCGCCGTCGGACACGAGACCGATACGACATTGATCGATTATGCCGCCGACGTGCGCGCCCCGACGCCGACGGGAGCCGCCGAAATGGCGGTGCCGGTGCGGACGGAACTCGAAGCGCAGCTTTCGGGCCTTGCTGCCCGTCTTTCGGGCTCGGTATCACGACAGATGGACAATCGCCGTCAAGGTGTGCGGGCGCTGGTGCGCGCGCTGCCTTCGCTCGATCAGCTTCTTGCTTTGCCGCGCCGCCGGTTCGACGAGGCCGCGAGCGGTCTCGGTCGCGGATTGGAAATAACAGCTCTCAACAAGCGCCGTGCCTTCGAACGTTCTGCCTCGGGTCTCAGGCCGGAAACCCTGTTGAACGGTCTCAAACACCACAGGCAGCGGATTACTGAACGTATGCACCGGGCCGAGACCCTGGTGGAACGCCGCCTGTTGCAGGGCAAGGGCCGCGTTGATGCTTTCGATTCCGCGTTGCGTTCGCTCCCTGCCCGACTTCTCGGCCAGCTGGAGCGGCAGAAGGAACGCGTCGTCACCGCGTCTCGTCGCGCCGATACCGCCGTGTTGCATCGCATGGCGCAGAACCGTTCCGGTCTCGCCGCCCATGATCGTATCCTGCAATCGCTGTCCTATAAGAACGTGCTGAATCGCGGTTATGCGGTGATCCGCGATGATGAGAACCGGCCGCTGACTCGTGCTGCGGCTATCGCGTCAGGCGCTGTTGTCTCTATGGAATTCGCCGACGGTCGCGTCTCCGCCATCACAACGGGAGAGGGGACGCCGTCCCCGGATGCGCCCGTCGCGTTGAAAAAGAAGACGGTCAAACCGGCTTCTTCGGACCCTGGCAATCAAGGCAGCCTGTTCTGATCAGATTGATGCCGCATCTGAAAAACGGCGGCTGACGGTGAAGGTTTTTTCGATATCGGGATGCAGCTCCATGCCAAGGCCAGCGCCTGGCGGCACGGTGATCATGCCGTTCTTCACTTCCGGCAATGCGGTCACGAGATCGCGATACCAGGTCTTGTAGAAGGCACGCACGCTTTCCTGCACCAGCGCATTCGGCGCATTGAGCGACAGATGTGTGGAGGCGCAGAGCACCACCGGCCCGGTGCAATCATGCGGGGCGACCGGCAGATGCCAGGCTTCCGCCATCGAGGCAATCTTACGCGCTTCGGAAATCCCGCCGCACCAGCTGATATCAAGCATCACCACACCGGCAGCACCTGTCTCGAGCAGGTCGCGGAAGGCCCAGCGGGAGCCAAGCGTTTCGGACGCGGAAATCGGTGCGGGCGAAACGTCGGCATACCGCGTCAGGCTGGAAAGGCTGTCCATCTTGATCGGGTCTTCATGCCAGAAGGTCTGGTATGGCGTGAGCGCCTTGGCGATCTGCATGGCGGGCAGAAGCTGCCACATGGAGTGAAACTCCACCATGATATCCATCTTGTCGCCCACCGCTTTGCGGATTTTTTCAAACGGCTCAAGCGCAGTCTTCAGGTCCGGCATCGAGATATATTGCCCGCGCGTCTTCTCCGCCGCTGCATCGAAAGGCCAGATCTTCATGGCCGTGATGCCGTCTTCCAGCAGCGAATGGGCAAGCTCGTCCGCGCGATGCAGGAAGCCGTTCAGATCGTCATAATCCTTGCCACCGGAGAGGCCGTAATTGGCCGTCTGCTGGCCGGTGGCTTTCTTGATATATTCCGTGCCCGCGCAGGTATTGTAGGTACGGATTTCCTTGCGGCTGAAACCACCGAGCAGCTGGGCTATCGGCTGGTTGGTGGCCTTGCCGAAAATATCCCAAAGCGCAATATCGAATGCCGAATTGCCGCGCACTTCCGCACCGGATGAGCGGAAGCCGAGATAACCGACGAGATCCTGCGCCAGAAGGTCGATCTGCAGCGGATCGCGGCCGATGACCCTGGGTGCAATATATTCATGCACATAGGTCTCCACCGTCTCGGCGCCATAAAAGGTTTCGCCAAGCCCGGTAATGCCTTCATCCGTATGGACCAGAACCCAGAGCAGGTTTGCCCGTTCCGCCACGCGGACGGTCTCGAGTTTGGTGATTTTCATGAAGTGTCTCCTCCAGAGGCAGTCAGTTTCCGTCTGGGACGGCGTTGAAAAAAATCAGGCGATGCCGGCCGCCAGAAGCGCGTGAACGCTTTCATCGAAATGACGCGCCATCAGCGTTGAAGCGGTTTGCGGGTCACCGGCGGCAATGGCCTGTCCGATGGCGATGTGAAGTTCGCCTGCAGCATGTCGCTGTGCATCGGATGTGCGGCTTTTCCAGCCGATCGGCCACGTCTGGCGCGTTACATTCTGAAAGGCGCCGAGAATGAGTTCAAAAACCGGGTTCTTGGAGGCTCTTGCAACAGCAAGGTGAAAAGCCAGATCATGTTCCATGACCTTGTCATTGTCGCCAAAGTCCCGCTCCATGTTGTTGGCATGGTCGAGAATGGTGAGCGCTTCCGCATCCGTTCTTCTGAGCGCCGCGAGCGTCACGGTTCTGACCTCGATCGTGCGGCGCACATCGTAGATCTGCTGAATGTTGATCTGCTCAGTGTGAATGCCATGTTCGAACATCAGCGACATCGCACCATGATCCAGCGTCGCCACCGTAGCGCGTTTGCCGGCGCTGACATCGATCAGCCGCATGGCCGATAGGGACCGGAAGGCCTCACGGACGACGGTGCGGGAAACGCCGAGCTGCTGCGAGAGCGAAAGTTCGCTCGGGAGCTTGGCGCCGGGCGCAAGTTCGTTTTCGCGGATATGACGGGTGATCGCGCCGATCGTGCTGCTGACGAGGCCGGATTCATGCGAAATGGCACTTAACATTTTTCCTCCAACCTGTAGTACAGGTTTACGGAAAATTGCTTACAGGATTTTTGGGCGCGAAACAAGCGGCATCACGGAGCATTATGTTTGCCAGGCGGAAATGCCTATGCTTCGAAATCCCGCAAGAACCGTTTCAACAGCTGGTTCAGCGTCGTGCGCTCTTCCTCGCTCAGACTGGCGACCAGGCGCTGCTGGTTTTCGACATGTGCACCGACCGCTTCCTCGACAATGGAAAATCCCGGTTCTGTTAACGATATCAAGACGCTGCGCCGGTCATCGGGATTATGTATGCGCTTCACAAACCCAGCTTTTTCGAGCTGGTCGATGCGGTTGGTCATGGTGCCGGAGCTTACCATTGTCATCGCCAGCAGATCGCCGGGGGAAAGCCGGTAGGGTGATCCGGAACGCCGTAATGTTGCGAGAACATCGAAAGCGGAGGAGGAAAGACCGTGCTTCAGCAGCACGGTCTCCACCTCTCGCGCTAGATGGGTGGTGAGACGGTTCAGGCGCCCCAGCAGAGCCATGGGTTCGACATCGAGATCGGGCCGCTCCCTGCGCCATTGCGCCAGAATGTGATCGACGCGGTCAAGTGGTTCTTTGCTCATCATCAAGGCATAACAATTAGTATCTTGACGTCAAGATAAAATCACTTAGGGTGCATTTGTCTTGATATAGAGATTCTTGAAATGAAGAAAAATACAGCCTATGCCGCCGATGTGCTGACGACTTCTCTTGCTCCCGCTATTTGGGGCACGACCTATTTCGTCACCACCGAGCTTTTGCCTCATGGATACCCTCTGCATGTCGCCATGCTGCGCGCATTGCCGGCTGGCGTGTTGCTGCTGCTTTTCGTGAGAAAACTGCCAAACGGTATCTGGTGGCCGCGCAGCCTCATTCTGGGGGCACTGAATTTCTCGTTCTTCTGGGCGATGCTTTTCGTTTCGGCCTATCGGCTGCCCGGCGGCGTGGCGGCAACGGTGGGCGCGGTCCAGCCCCTGATCGTGATTGGCCTTTCTCGGCTGTTTCTCGCGACACCGGTCCGGCCGCTGGCTATCGCGGCCGGTTTTCTGGGTATTGTCGGTGTGGCGCTTCTGGTTCTGGCGCCGGGGGCTGCGATGGATGGTATCGGCGTGGCGGCAGGCCTTGCCGGTGCCGTGTCCATGGCTTTTGGAACAGTGCTGACCCGCAAATGGCGTCCGCCGGTGTCGAACCTGACGTTTACCGCCTGGCAATTGACAGCCGGTGGTATCCTGCTGCTGCCGGTCGCGTATTTTTTTGAACCCACACTGCCGACGCCGACGGCCGCCAATATTCTCGGCATGGCCTATCTGGGTCTTATCGGCGCTGCCTTGACCTATTTTCTGTGGTTCCGCGGACTTGCCCGCATCGAACCTTCCGCCGCCGCATCGCTTGGTTTTCTAAGCCCGGTCGTTGCAACCCTGCTCGGCTGGCTGGCGCTCGGCCAAAGCCTCACGCCAGCGCAGATCGCAGGTTTCGTTGCGGTGCTCTTCAGCATCTGGCTCAGTCAGCGCAGCCAGTTGCCGAGATAGGTGTCGTCAGGCCCATTCGCCCTTGCGCATGACAGGAACCGTGGAGCCATCCGGCCTCACGCCATCGATAGCCACCTTGTCGGAACCGATCATCCAGTCGATGTGGATCAGGCTGGAATTGCCGCCCTGCGCCTTGATCTGATCCTGCGACAGCGACGCGCCGTCGAGAAAGCACTTCGAATAGCACTGACCGAGCGCGATGTGGCACGAGGCATTTTCATCGAACAGCGTGTTGTAAAACAGGATGCCGCTTGCCGAAATCGGCGAGGAATGCGGCACCAGCGCCACTTCACCGAGACGCCGCGCGCCTTCGTCAGTGTCGAGTACCTTGTTCAATACAGCTTCGCCCTTCGAAGCCTTGGCTTCGACGATACGTCCACCCTCGAACTTCACCTGGATATCGTCGATCAGCGTTCCCTGATGCGACAGGGGCTTGGTGCTGGAGACGTAACCGTCGACCCGCAACGCGTGCGGTGTCGTGAACACTTCTTCGGTCGGGATATTGGGGTTGCAGGTGACCCCATTCTTGGCGGTGGAGGCGCCGCCATGCCATTCGTGGCCGTCCGCCAGGCCGATCTTCACATCCGTGCCGGGGCCGGTGAAATGCAGTGAAGCGAAACGTTCGCCATTCAGCCACGCCGAGCGCTTGGCAAGGTTGGCATTGTGCTCAGCCCATGCGGCGACCGGATCAGCCAGATCCACCCGCGAGGCAGCGAAGATGGCCTCGGCTAGCCTGCGGACGGCTTCGTCTTCCGTCACGTCGGGAAACACCTGCTTTGCCCAGGAGGGGTTCGGATAGGAGATGATGTTCCAGTTGATGTCGAAGTTGGAAATCTTCTCCAGCGCCGGCTTATAGGCGGTGGAGTTTGCTTTATTGGCGCGGGCAACCTTGGCGGGGTCCTGTTCGGCCAGCAGCATGGGGTTATCGCCGGCAATTGCCAGCCGCGCCGCGCCGTTCGAATAGGCCTTTGCCATGCCATCATAAAGCCAGCCGGAAGCCCGGTCGAAATTGGCGTCGCTCGCATGGCGATAGCGGGCAAGCGTGGTTTCTTCGTCGGAGTAAAAGGTGGTAACCAGTCCGCCGCCCGCCATATAGGCATGTTTTGTCAGCAATCGCACCAGCGGCAGCGCTGCCAGCGGCGCGGTAATCACCAGATCCTGATCCTTCTGCAATTGCAGACCGACCTTGATGGCGACTTCGGCCAGTTTTTCGAGTTTGACGGGATCGATGGGGGAAACAGTCATGATCTGCCTTCGTCTATTTCAATCGGAGGCGCCGACCATAGCCCATTCCTCCTGAAAGCCAAACGCTTTCAGGCGCGCCCCTGCGCCTCAATCGGCGACCAGCGGTGCGGCAATGGCGTTCAGTGCCGTTTGGGCATCTCGGGGAGAAAGCCTCACCTGCAAGCCGCGCTGCCCACCATTCATGTAGACATAATCATGCGTCATCGCTTCGGCCTCGATGGCCGTAGGCACCTGTTTCTTCTGCCCGAAAGGGCTGATGCCGCCGACATGGTAACCGGTGGCACGCTCGGCATCGGCAGGTTTCATCATGCTGGCGGATTTGCCTCCGAAAGCGGCCGCAAGCCTCTTCATGCTGACCTCACGATCCGAAGGGACGACGACACAGACCGGCTTGCCGTCCAGCTCCGCCATCAGCGTTTTCAGCACCAGATGCGGTGGCTCGCCGATCGCCTCGGCCGCCTGCAGGCCAATGCGGTCTGCATTCGGGTCGTAATCATAGGTAACGGTGGTGAAGGCGACGCCCGCCTTGTTCAGCATCTGGGTGGCGCGGGTTGTTTTGGACATGGCAGATTGCAGTCACGCAAAAAGAGTCTGGTAGGTTTCAGGCTTGAAACCGACGGTTATCTTGCCCTTCGCCTCCAGCACCGGACGCTTGATCATGGAGGGCTGCTCCAGCATCAGTGCAATGGCCTTCTCGCGGCTCAGGCCAGCCTTCTGGCCGTCATCGAGTTTTTTGAAGGTCGTACCGGCGCGGTTGAGAACCATTTCCCAGCCCGCGACATCGCACCATGTCTCCAGATGGGCGCGGTCAATGCCCGAGGCCTTGTAGTCATGGAAAGAATAGTCGACGCCATGGGTTTCCAGCCAGCTTCTGGCCTTCTTCATCGTGTCGCAGTTCTTGATGCCGTAAATGATGATCGTCATGCTGCCAGCCTCTTTGTGTTCAAGCTTTCCGGCATAACAAAATATCCGCCTTATTCAACCCGCCGGCTGAGGCGCCCTGCGTCCTTTTGAAGACGCCAGGCCTGAGCCATGCGAAATCGCAATGGCTGATATCCGAACGAGCGCGAGCAAAGCTGCATGGCTTCCCTGCTGCATCATGAGTTGTAGAACGGTGCGGAAATGCCCATTATCTGGGCATCAAAGATGGAGAGAAAAATGCGTCAGGTTGCAAAGACATCGCGTAACTTCTTCGGTGAAACTTTCGCCGTTCTCGGTGCAGCGCTCTCGGTTTCGGCCGCTGTTCGCGCGCATCGCAAGCCCGCCCGTGCCGATCTCGAAGCCCTCGGCATCGATGGCAAGGCTTTCGACAAGGTTCAGCTCTAAGCTGGTTATCGTTCCCGGCGAGGCGGCACCGCCTCGCTCGCGCCGGATACCGGAACACCCGGTTCTCGGCGGGCGCTACAAACTGCGCTTTTGCTGGCGCATCCTCTGCGTCTACAGCAGTGGGGCAGCTAATGCTAGGCATGTATGCCGTGCTTTTTCACGCAAGCGTTATCGCGCCGCCATCTTGTGCGCCGACCGCTTCTGCGGCCTGAATATTTTTTCCGGCAGATATAATTGACTTTCCGGCTGCTCATAGCGGTCCGCTTTCGCCGAAAGCGGGAAGCGCCCGAGAGATTCGTGCCGCGTCTCTCCATTATGGCTGAAGATGAGTTCGAAGCTGCCCGCCAGCCAGCTATATGGTTTTTCAACAGGCATGATGTCGATTTTCCCGCAGCCATAGACCACGGTGAGATGCGGCGTGAACGACGATGCGGCGACAAAGGGCAGATTGGCCCGCCAAAGCGCGCGCTGCACCATCTTCGCCAATGCTCTGAGCTCCAGCATCTCGCGGCGGCTGCTTAGCGCCAGACAGCTGCGATTGCCGAAAAGCGAGCTGCCATCGAACGTAATCGGAACGGGACGCGCCCTTATTTCCGCCAGTGCCGCCTTCAGCCGGTTTGCGAAACCGCGAGGCACGGTGTCGAAACACCCGACGCAAAGGAGGGTGATATGCAGAAGCTCGGCTGGATGGGCCGCCCGCTTCGTCCGCCCGGCGGCATGGCACGATGCATCGGTGAAAATTCTCTCCGCCAAGGCCACGGGCGGCTTCAGCACGATTAAGACCTTGTTGCCAAATCGCGGATTGACCCGTCGCTGCTTCTCCAGATCGAAGCCTTCGAGGAAAAGCTGCCCTGACCCTCCATTATCCGTCAACTCGAAACTCACGACGATGCTCCACGGCCTTTGCTCAAGGCCGCAATATTATCATCGCCGAGGAAAATTGGAAGAACAAAAAGCGAACAAAACTTCACCATGTGCCGGGCAATATCCGATACGGCCTTTCGCGAACGCAATCCGTATAACCCGGCAACTCGGTCTGGGACAGACGATCTCAGCTGGTCCGCAGGACCAGCAATCCGCTAGCGAAGGCGGCGGGAAGCAGGGCCAACCGAGAAGCCAATGCGAGTGGCATGTCGATGGGGGCCAGGCAGTGACGGGGCAATGGCGGAGGGCATGCCTTTATTTCATGGTTCTCCGCCTGTGGTCGTCGGGGTCGATCCTCATTCGGATCCCATCGCCGGGGCTTATTCACCGCAAAGAACGCGTTTGACATTCTACCTACTAGTTGGTAGGTGAGAGACATGAAAAGCTCTAATACCAAAGCCGATGACATTCTCCAGTGCGCCCGGACCCTGATTGTAAGAGGGGGCTATAATAGTTTTAGCTACGCCGATATTTCCCATGTAGTCGGCATTCGTAACGCGAGTATTCATCACCATTTTCCCAGCAAGGCGGACTTGGTCGCGAAACTGGTGTCGCAGTACAGGCACGAGGCCGAAGCCGGTATCGCCGCGCTGGAGCAGCACATTCCAGATCCGCTGGAGCAGCTTCGCGCCTATATCGGCTATTGGGAGCGCTGCATCGCCGATGCAACCCACCCCTTCTGCGTCTGTGCGCTGCTTGCCGGCGAAATACCGATTCTTCCCGAAGCGGTCGTTTTCGAGGTGCGTGCGCATTTTCGGAGTCTCTCGGACTGGCTTACAGCCGTGCTGGAGCGCGGCGCTTCCCAGGGGCGCCTTGCACTAACCGGCACAGCGCGGGTCAATGCTGAGATGTTCATGGCCACCGTGCACGGCGCAATGCTCTCAGCGCGCGCACATGGCGATGCCGCAAGCTTTGGCGCCATAACCCGCCCGATGCTGGAGCGCATCACCGCTTGAACTGCATCTTGCGAGGGGCGTCGACGCATGACCCAAACGGGACCGACCGATCAACTAATGACGCTGCTCTGGCAGACATGCCGGCGACAATCTGCGTTCCGGACCACCCCATCTTTCAGGAAGAGAAAGGCAATTTCGCATGTTCGGTATTTCTTCGCTTGGCTGGATCCACACGCTCGGCAGCCTGCCGGCCATTCCAGCGGCCATTTTCATGTTTACCCGTTACGGTCGCATCGTCCCCCGATCCACGCCCGGGGCAATCTACTTTGTGTCCATGCTGATTGGCGCTGCAACTGTCTTTCTTGTGGCGCATCAGCCAATCAGCTACGTCGTTGGCGTTCTGACCATCCTGTTCTTGCTTGCAGGCTACGGTATCGAACGCGTTCTGGGTTCAACGCGTATCGCCAGATATATTGAAACCATCTGTCTCAGCATTACCGCGTTTCTGTTGATGGTCCCGACGGTGAGTGAAATTCTGCGCCGTGTTCCCGACGGTCATCCGATAGTGACAGACCTGAAATCGCCGCTGCTTCTCGGCGCCCAGGCAGGATTGCTGGCGATCCTCGTGGTCGGCCTGACTGCCCAGATGATCTATCTCATCCGACAAAACAAAAACGCCGCGAACTAGTCGCGGCGTCGTCTTTCTTCCTTAGATACGGTGGCGTTGCGGCAGCAACCTCACCGTATCGAGTATGGTCCTATTCCCACTCGATCGTGCCGGGCGGCTTGCTCGTGACATCGTAGACGACACGGTTGATGCCGCGCACTTCGTTGATGATGCGGGTTGCCGCACGGCCGAGGAAGTTCATGTCGTAGGGATAGAAATCCGCAGTCATGCCGTCCACTGAGGTCACCGCGCGCAGCGCACAGACGAAGTCATAGGTTCGGTAGTCGCCCATGACGCCAACAGTCTGGACCGGCAGCAGCACGGCGAAAGCCTGCCAGATGGTGTCGTAAAGACCGGCCTTGCGGATCTCGTCGAGATAGATCGCATCCGCTTTACGCAGGATATCGAGCTTTTCACGGGTAATCGCACCGGGGCATCGGATCGCAAGACCCGGACCGGGGAAGGGATGGCGGCCGATGAAGCTTTCCGGCAGGCCGAGTTCGCGGCCAAGAGCGCGCACTTCATCCTTGAAGAGTTCACGCAGCGGCTCGACGAGCTGCATGTTCATGCGCTCGGGAAGACCGCCGACATTGTGGTGGCTCTTGATGGTCACCGAAGGGCCGCCGGAGAAGGAGACACTTTCGATGACGTCGGGGTAGAGCGTGCCCTGCGCGAGGAAGTTCGGAGCACCCTTGCCATCGGCGGCAATCTTGGCCGCTTCGGCCTCGAAAACCTCGATGAACAGACGGCCGATGGTCTTGCGCTTCACTTCCGGATCGGAAACGCCGGAGAGTTCGCCGAGGAACAGGTCGGATGCGTCCACATGAACAAGCGGAATATTGTAGTGGTCGCGGAACATGCCGACGACCTGTTCGCTTTCCCCAAGCCGCATCAGCCCATGATCGACGTAAACGCAGGTCAGCTGGTCGCCGATAGCCTCATGAATGAGAATAGCTGCAACCGAAGAATCGACGCCGCCTGAAAGTGCACAGAGTACCCGGCCGGTGCCGACCTGCTCGCGGATCTTGCGGATCATCTCGGCGCGATAGGCCGCCATCGTCCAGTCGGATTTCAGGCCAACGATCTTGTGCACGAAGTTTGACAGCAGCTTGCCGCCATCGGGCGTATGCACCACTTCCGGATGGAACATGGTGGAGTAATAGTGGCGCGTCTCGTCCGCTGCGATGGCGAACGGTGCGTTTTCGGAGGTTGCGATGACCTCGAAACCTTCCGGCAGCTTCGTCACGCGGTCGCCATGGCTCATCCACACCGGGTAGCTTTTGCCCTGCTCCCAGAAGCCGTCGAACAGCGGGCTAGCCTTCTTGATGTCGATATCGGCGCGGCCGAATTCCGCCGCATGGCCGCCCTCGACAACGCCGCCGAGCTGTGTGCACAGTGTCTGCTGGCCATAGCAGATGCCGAGGATCGGTACCTTGCTGTCGAACACTGCCTGCGGCGCGCGCGGGCTTCCTTCCGCCGTGACAGATGCGGGGCCGCCGGAGAAGATCACGCCCTTGGGCTGAAGTTTCTCAAACGCCTCTGCGGCATTCTGGAACGGGTGGATTTCGCAATAGACCCCGGCTTCGCGGATGCGGCGCGCAATCAGCTGCGTCACCTGGCTGCCGAAATCGATGATGAGAATGCTGTCGGGATGGGCTATCTGGGTCATGGCGAGCCTTTAAAGAAAATGGCGGCTTTAGGCAACCCGGAAGCGGGTGGCAAACGATAGAAAATCGCGAAAATCGCAAGGTTCAGAGGGCTATCGCGCCGTCTTCGATAGCGCGACAGAGCCGGTCAACGGCATTCGCCAGTTTTTCATCGATGATGTGCAGATACTCGGTCCAGTCATTCACGTGTTTCACATCGGCCTTGCCGTCGGAAATACCGCGCAGGCCAATCAGCGGTAAACCGAAACGCTGGCATGCTCTTAAAACTGCATATGTCTCCATTTCCACCATATCGGCGTCGATCAGCCCATAGGCCTCGCCGGAAACGACGTTGGCGCCGGTGGAAAGCCGCGCCCCGGCAACGTCGGGTATCCGCAATGGCAAGGCCACCTCCGCCGGCAGGTCGAGAAACGGTGTGCAACCCTTCGCAAAACCGAAGGGAGAGGCATCCATGTCACGATAAGAAACCGACACTGCCTGGTAGATTGCGGTCTGTTCGAGCGTGCGGGAACCGGCGGAGCCGAGCGAAACGACGAGGTCGGGCAGATGGTCAGCCGCATCGAGACCAGCAAGAACGGCCGTCACCGAAATGGCCGCTTCAACCGGGCCGACGCCGGTCATCAGGGGCGTAATGCGCGCCTGAAGGTGGGGGCCGTATTCGGCAGAAGCCGCCATGACGAAAAGAATGGATTTATCGGCGACGTGCGAAAGCCGGTAGCTCATCCGGTAATATCCTCGCGTCCTTTCACCACCATCATCGTGCCCGTCATTGAGGCTATCAGCTTTGCCGGCCCATCGGACAGGGCATAGGCGCGGCCATCGGCGACGATAAGATTATTGCCGGGCTTGATGATCTCGCCGCGAAACAGAAACCGCTCGCCGCGTCCCGGCGACATGAGGTTCACCTTGAACTCGATGGTCAGCAGCGAGGCTTCCGGCTCAATGATCGTATAGGCGGCATAGGTGCAGGCGGTATCCAGACCGGCGGCGATGACACCCGCATGCAGTATGCCGTGCTGCTGCGTCAGCTTTTCATGAAAAGGGAGTTCGATTTCCACCAGCCGGTGTTCGATACGGCTGATTTCGGCGTTAATCGCCTGAACCACGCCCTGCCGCGCAAAGCTTCTTTCTATCCGCTGACGAAAATCGCCGGGATCAGTGATCTCCATGGCCTGCCTGCCTGCTTCTGCCTCATCGCAAACTGACATGGCGCGGGGCGGCAGGCAAGACAAGGGCGATGCGGCAAATTAGAGAAATTAGGAAAAATCCAGCGCGCTTTTCCTTTGGAAATGCGCAAGCACTTTAGTTAAGCATGCCGATGCTTGCGTTGAGCACCGTCGCAAAGGCGACCCATACGGCATAGGGTACGAAAAGCCACATTGATATGCGGTCACGACGATAGGAAAGCGCTATAAAGGCGACGATGCTGATCAGCATCGGGATGATGACAATCAATGCGCCAGCCGGACTTTGCATGCCGAAAAAGATCGGCGACCACAGAAAGTTCAGTACCATCTGGGTGAACCAGAGCCGCATGCGCGTTCCCATCGGCTTGCGAATCCATGTCCGCGCGCCAGCAACGCCGATCAGCACGTAAAGCGCGGTCCAGACAGGCCCGAAAATCCAGTTGGGCGGATTGAAGAAAGGCTTCTGCAGCGATTGATACCATTCGCCGGGCACATTGTTGACGCCGATCAACGCCCCTACGGCAACAACGACAACCACAAAGACAATATAGATCGCAAGATTTCTCATGATCGGTCCAATGCGCCGGCTGGGCTTTTGTTCCCCTGTTTTTTCAATATTTTAGCTGGATAGCCGCACGATGTGCTGGTCCCATGCCACATCGCTGCGCCGGGTTCCGAAAAACCCCTGATAGGACGAAACCGCGATGCCTCTTAAGGCGGGCGCAACACCTGCCGCGTCCCGCACTGTCGTCTCGGAAACCACACGCCCGGTTTTTGCATCCAGCGTCACGGCGGCGTTGCCGTTGGGCGAGGTCAGGCCAACCAGCTGATCGCGTCGGTTGACGGCGATCGCACCCACATAATTGGCAAGGCGGACCGTTGTTTCTTCCGGCAGATCCACAAAGGTTACTTCCTCACCCCTAGAGAAATGGCCGACAAGTGGCGGAAGATCGTTGCGCGGTCCTTCATACTGGCAGGCGAACCAGATGCGCCCGTCATCCCCGATATCGACATGACGTGTGGATAGCTGCCGCAGTCCGTTCGGCATCGCGTGTTTCTGAATCAAATGGCCGGTTGCGGCGTCCAGCAGCACGAGAGCAGGTTGCATCCTGTCGACGTTGAGCTTGGTGCGGCCGAAATCCGGATGGGTTTCGATACCACCATTTGCGATGATGATCGTTCGCCCGTCGTCGCTCACCGTCATGTCGTGCGTGCCGACGCCATGCGCGTCATATTCGCCGATGCGTATGAAGCCGTTTCTGGCGTCATAGAGCCCGATAACGCCACGATTGCCGTCGAAGTCGTTTTCGCTGGCATAGAGGATCGACCCATCTGGCGAAAACTGTCCATGACCGTAGAAATGGCGGTTTTCCGGCGTGTGCATCACGATCGGTTCGCGATGCCCCCCGGGGTCGAAGGCCATAAAGAATGTCCCCGGCCGGCGGGCAAAGGCCACGGTCATGCCGGTCGCGCGGCTCGTCGCCATTCCATGGGCGCGGGCAGGAAGCGTGACGCGGTCGATGATCTCGCCGCCCTCGCTCACCGTCGCAATGCCGTAGGACCCGTCACGGGCGCGGAAGGCAGACGCAAAGACCGCGTCTGTCCGCTCAAGCGCATAAAGTGGACGGGGAGCCAAGGCGGTCAGGAAGGAAACTCCCGCCGCTTTGATGAAGCTGCGCCGATCTATCAGTGTCCGCCTGGTGCCGGAGATCATCGGCTCAATCCCCATCGGCGAAAGAAAAGCCGGAACTGAGGCCAATCGCGCTGCCATATTGATCGTTTAACCGGTAGATAAGGTCTTTGCCGTTCAGCAGAAGATAATCCACCTTCGCTCGCTGATCGTTCTGATCCAGCGCCTTTTGCACATCTGCATCGATTGTCCCGGCCACGCGGATCATCGATTTGGCAATGAAGTCGATGGAATTCACGATGGAGCGTTGGTCGGGGGGGACGAGTTCGGCCATATCGGCGGTATGCAGCAGTGTCTGAATGGCCTTGATGTTTGTGGAGATGCTTCTCCATGTCAGGCCAGACCGCCAGTAAATGGCGGTGCGGGCAAACGTCGCCTTGTCCGGCCCCTTGTAAAAGGTCTCGATCCGCTGGTCGCGGATCGCCTCGGCGCCGTGCACCAGAATGCCGAGCAGGGCAACCAGCGCCTCTCGTTCGTCGCGGAAGACGGGGTTATCAGGCCTTGGCTGCGTCCAGTTTTTCTGTGCGCCATCGGCCGCGTTCCAGCTATCGGAAAGCTCTGCAGCGACATCGGCGATATTGCCGGCAATGGCGACTCCGAAACGGCAGCGGAAATCGCCCTTCTTATCAAGAAGTTCGTCCGCGCCGGTGCCGTAGAGAATGAATTCGAGAGCGCCAAGCCCCTGTGCGGCAACGCTCTTGCCACTCAGGCCTTCAGCGGTGGTAACGCTTTCATCCTTGTCGGAAAGGTAACGCTGAACCTGTTTCAGTCCGAGCCCCTTCTTATCGGGATAATAAAGGACGCGCTCGAAACGGTTCTGTTCGATGACAGGGCCGACACGCACGATCTCTATGGTCGACCAGCTTGAGACGGTATCGGCAAAGGCGTCCTTCGCCGTCTTCTCCGTCGTAGCAGAAGGCGCCGCGCAGAAAGCCTTCATGCTGTCCTCCAGCGTCTCTGCCGAGCGTCGGAAGTGGTCGTAGCCGGGTCTGATGAAGCCGTTCACTGCCTTTTCCATGACGCCGCGTACCTGTGCGGGGTCGAGCGGTGGCGGCGGCATCAGTTCCACATCCTGGGCCATGGCCGGCTGTGTGGTCAAAAGCATCAGTACGGATATGAGGCCGGAGATTTTTCGCATGGCTTTTTTCATTAAAGAGACTCCAGAAAGGCCAGCAAAGCCTGCCGGTCGGATTTTTTCAAGACGGCAAAGGCGTCGCGCGCTTTCTGCCCTTCGCCGCCATGCCATAATATCGCTTCCGTCAGGCTGCGTGCGCGCCCGTCATGTAGGTAAAAACCATTGCCATTCACGCGTTCTGTCAGACCTATGCCCCAGAGAGGCTGGGTCCGCCAGTGTCGTCCGCTTGCTTCGCCCACCTGTTGGCCATCGGCAAGCTCCTCTCCCATGTCATGCAGCAGAAAATCGGAATAGGGCCAGATAAGCTGAAATGCATGCATCGGATCGGCGGCATCGCGTCGGGTGACGAATTTGGGGGTGTGGCAGGCCGTGCAGCCTGATGCGTAAAAGAGTTGCTTGCCCCGCAGCACCATCGGCTCACCGACATCACGCCGTTGCGGCACGGCGAGGTTTTCAGTGTAGAAGGTCACGAGATCGAGAACCTGATCCGGCGCCTCCACTGGCCCGAGCCGCGGTTGCACGCCCGTTGGCATGGCGAGACATTTTTTCTGCCTGTCGGTACAGTCGCCATAGGCATTCGACGCATCCGGTGTGGAGATGCCGATATCGTGGGAGAAAGCGCTTGCGCTCTGGTCGCGTACGCTCGCGTTCTGAGCTTTCCAACCAAACCTCCCGAGTTTCGTTTCGCCGGTGCGATGATCCTTGACCCAAGCGGGACGTCCTTGAATGCCGTCCCCATTCTTGTCGTCCGGATCGGCGTTGGCCAGAATATCGGTGTCGCTGATAGCTTCTATCAAGCCAAGCCCAAGGGTCGGCATGGCAATGCGTGCTGACAGCGAAGTATCGGCGCTGAGCGGGCCATATTTCAACTCTGCCACGGCATAATCAGGCTGGCGCAACGTCACCATCTCACCATCCGCCAGGGACACTCGCTTTTCCGTATAGGTGATGACAGCCTTGCCCTCGGCCTCAAGGCCGGGAATGGCAAGATTCTGAAGCTGCCGTCCATAAGTGTCGTCAGGAAAGTTCAACACTTCATGGCGCGCGATCGCCGTCCGTTCCGCCTCGTCTCGAGCCGGCCTTGCCAGCCGTAGAAACAGAGAGACGGCGTCTTCGCCGGCAAGAGGCGGACGGCCCCTGCCATCCTTCACATGGCACGTCTGGCAGGATCGGGCGTTGAAGAGCGGCCCCAAACCGTCTGAAGCCTGCGTGGAAGAAGGAGAAGAGACCCACAATTTCTGAAACAGCGCGTTGCCAAGCTTAAAATCCTGCCTCCGCTTCGGGGGCATGGTGGCTGACGGATGGGAAAACGCGTTGCTGTCAGTTCTGTTGGTATTGGTCGACGCCCCGCCAGACATGGCTTCGAAAGGCTCCGGGCCGGTAAAATCGATTGCCGGAGCGGTTACGGCAAGAACGCGGTTTCTGTCATTTTCCGTCAGATCGTCACGCAAGGATGCGGCAAGCGTCGCCGTCGCCAAAAGACAGGCTGCCCCGGCGAATAAGAACGGCCTACGGATCGGCGACAGAGACATTTCCATGAAAGTCAGACGCGTGTGGGGAGGAACGGGCCGCAGTCTCCCTGCGGCCCGTTCTTGCCGATTATTTGAAAACGGCGTTCGGATTATCGAGGCTGTCGGATCCTTCGAGGTCAATCTTGCCGAGATCGAGTGCAGCAATGACGCGTTCGACCGACTTCGTCTGGTCGAGGAGGCCATCGATGGCGGCCTGAACCACGGCGTTGCCTTCCTTGTTGCCCTCGCCAATCATCTGATCGTAGGCCTCAACCGTCTGAGCGCGCTTTTCCATCGCGTGCATGGCATTCAGCGTCTTGTCCAGCTTCGCCAGCATCTCGTCGTTCAACGCCTTGTCTTTGGCGCCGACCAGTTCCGAGAGCGACGCGCCAGTCATTTTCGTTCCGTCCACACGGGTATAGTCGCCGGTATAGGCCGAGGCGATGCCGATCGCGTCGTTGAGATGCGAATTATAGGTATTGTCCGAGAAGCAATCATGTTCCTCTTCCGGATCGTGCAGCAAAAGGCCGAGTTTCATGCGTTCGCCGGCCAATTCACCATAGGAGAGCGAGCCCATGCCGGTGAGAATGGCGGTGAGGCCTGCCTTCGGATCGCCTTCCAGCGTTTTGGTAGCTTCGCCTTCCGGCGCCCAGGCGTCGACCATCTCCTGCAGATCCTTGATCAGCAGGGTGGAGGCGGATTTAAGGTAATCGGCGCGGCGGTCGCAATTGCCGTTCGTGCATTTCGCCTTGTCATAATCGGTGTAAGGGCGGTTGCCTGCGCCCGGCCCGGTGCCGTTCAGATCCTGGCCCCAGAGCAGGAATTCGATGGCGTGGTAACCGGTCGTCACATTGGCTTCGACATCGCCCGCCTCGTGCAGGCTTTCGATGAGTTCCGGGGTGATCTTGGAGGCGTCGACCTCTTCACCACTGATCTTGATCTTCGGGTTGGCGATGATATTCGCAACATAAAGCTCGTTTTCGTCGCTTTCCGTGCCATAGGAACCATCGACGTAGTCGATCAGGCCTTCGTCCAGCGGCCAGGCGTTCACCTTGCCTTCCCAATCGTCAACGATCGGGTTGCCGAAACGATAGACTTCCGACTGTTGATAGGGAACACGTGCCTTGATCCAGGCTTCCCGCGCGGCCTTTAGCGATTCTTCGCTCGGTGTGGCGATCAATGCGTCGACGGCCTTATCCAGCGCCTTCGCTGTGATCAGCGAATCCTCGTATTTCGCATGTGCGACATCAGCATAGTGCTTGACAACAGCGGCCGCGTCGGTGGCAGCCTTTGCAGGAACCGCGGTGAAAGCCGCCGATGCGGCAAGAAGCGCGAAAGAAGCGCTGAGAATGGTTTTGCGGATCATGATCCCTCTCCTTGAGCAGGCATGAAATAACTTCACGCTGCGGCAAGCGAGTTCTGACCCAATCACAAACTTGTGTCAAACATTCTAGTTTAGAATGCTTTGAAACAAGCCCGTGCTGTATTTCCCAGGTAAAATCCCTGGATGCAAAATGCTTTTATGCTCTGCGTTTCATCAGGCAGAAGAAGAAACCGTCCGTATCTGTGGTTGCAGGCGTGAGCGTCACTGTCTTGCCGTCGGAAGAATGCGGTTTGTTGGCATTGCTGCCGAAAGTCGTTTGCCACCGCTCCAACGCCGAACCAATGGCAAAATCTGGATTTTGCTCGCAGAAACGATGGACCTGCTGTTCGTTTTCTTCGGGAAGCACCGAACAGGTTACATAGAGCAGCTCTCCGCCCGGGCGCACGAATCCCTTGGCCTGCGAAAGTGCCTCGCCCTGCTGTTGCACGCGCTCTTCCAGATTGCGCGCGGTCAGCCGCCATTTGGTGTCGGGGCGCCGCCGCCATGTTCCGGTTCCGGTGCAGGGGGCATCGACGAGAACGCGGTCGAATTTTTCCTGAAACGGCGTGAGGCCCGATGCGCGGTCATGAACCTGCACATTACGCGTGCCGGCCCGCTTCAGCCGTTCGATGATCGGCGCAAGGCGCTTGCGGTCGGCGTCGAAGGCGTGGACCTGACCCTTGTTGTTCATGCTGGCAGCCATGGCCAGCGTCTTGCCGCCGCCGCCTGCGCAATAATCGAGGATCTGATCACCCTCATGCGCGCCGGCGAGATCGGCGACGATCTGCGACCCCTCGTCCTGCACTTCGAACCAGCCCTTCTGAAAGGAGAGTTCGGCGGTGACGTTCGGCAGGCGGGATGGGCCTTCGCCTGCGGGAATGCGAACACCCTGACGGGCGATGTGCGTGGCCTCCGCGCCGCTTTCCTCAAGAACCTTCAAAACCTTTTCACGGGTCGCCTTCAAGGTGTTGGCACGCAGATCGAGAGTAGGGCGCTCATTGAGCGCCTGAGCCTCAGTCAGCCAGCGCTCCCCGAATGCGGTCTCGAAGGAAGATTGCACCCAATCGGGAATGTCGCCCTGAACATGGGCCGGCGCCTCGGCAAGGGAACGGGAGAGAAATGCCTGCTGTCTTTCTGCGTCCGGTGCGGCAGGCGCGAATTTGTCACCATCGAATTCCGCTGCCAGTTCCGTGAAGCTCTTGCCCCATTGACGCAACAGAACAGCGTAGCCGAGTGAGGTGGCGCTGTCGTCATCCATCAGCCAGGCGTGCGACAGTTTCATGCGCAACGCATCATAGACAATGTTGCCGATCGCGGCCCTGTCGCCCGACCCGGCGAAACGATGGGCAAGGCCCCAGTCCTTCAGAGCATCGGCGACGGGACGCCTGCGTCCCTCAATATCCGCCAATATTTCGATTGCTCCGGCCAAACGCCCGCCTAATCGCATTGTCTACCTCGTTTTCCTGACAAGTCCGGTTGGTAGACGCGAATGGCGGCGAGGGCAAGGCTCAATCGGCTTTGACTACCTCGTAGCAGACCTTGGCAGTGCCGGAGTTGATCATGCCGATGTTTTTGGCCGCAGCCTTGGAAAGATCGAGAACGCGACCCTTGATAAATGGCCCGCGGTCATTGATGCGAACGACAACGGCCTTGCCGTTGCGCGCGTTGGTAACCTTGACCTTGGTGCCGAACCGCAGGGAGCGGTGGGCGGCGGTCAGATTGGCGGCGTTCATACGCTCGCCAGAAGCAGTCTTGGAGGTCAACGCATACCACGATGCGCCTCCACAACCATTTGCCGCATTCGCCTGAAGAGGCGCGATGATGGAACAGGCGGCGATAGTTGCAGCGGTGAAAGTTATACGACGGATATTCAAAACAGTGCTTCCCTGAAAATCGGCCCCGCGCCGATTGATTGTGCCCTTGCTAAACGGCCATGAACTGGCCTGAACGCCTTTTGATGCGAGATTGTAGGGCGAGGGAAAAATGGCGAAAAAAAGCTGATCTCAAATCACGAACTGTTACAGGCTGTAACATTCGTGATCATCGGCCGGTAGCTGCCATTGCCGCGCCCGTTTGAAGAAGCGGAAAAAATAACGCAGAATCAATGCTCAATGGGAATGCTGTTGCAAGTCACGGCTTCGTGAATCGACTTCACGAAATGTGAGTGAAATATTTTTCTAACGACTACGATTTTAGTGATTTCGGCTTGGTTAATAAAATCCTAATTGGCTGAAATAAGACGAAAACCATCCGCAAAAGCGGGATTGGAAGGATTTTTCATCGCTTTTGGAGATGGCATTTTTCAGCCTCGCCAGAGGCCATTTTCCCATAATTGTCGAAGCGAGAGCCTGTACTCCGGGAAGCGAAAATCGAAGCCCAGATCGCGAATTCTGGCGTTGGAAACGCGCTTGTTCTCGCCATAAAAAGAGCGCGCCATCGGTGTTAGATCGGCAGTTTCAAAGGCCTGTTCGGGTGGTGGTTCCACTCCCATCAGCGCTGCCGCGAAGCTTACCACATCCTGCGGGGGGCAGGGTTCATCATCGGTCACGTTGAAGATGCCGCCTTCGTGTTTCTGTGCCAGGAAGGCAACCGCCGCGCCGATATCCTCCACGCGGATGCGATTGAATACCTGGTCCTTCTTCACCAGCCGCCGCGCCGTTCCCTTCTCGAAATTCATGAAGGCATTGCGCCCCGGGCCATAAATTCCGGATAGACGCAGGATGGAAAGCGGCGCGTCGGCGTCGCGGGCCGCTTCAGTCCATGCGGCCTCAGCCGCTACCCGCTCCACAGAACGTGGGGAAACGGGGCGGCAGGGTGTTGTCTCGTCCACCCAAGCGCCGCCGTGGTCACCATAAACACCCACGGTAGAAAGATAAGCGATCCATGCCAGATTGGGCAGGAGCTTTTTCAAGTCGCCGCCCAGAAGCGGAAGCAGAGGATCGCCATCCTTGCCCGGCGCGACGGATTGTATGAGATGCGTGACATTGCCCATCGCAGCGACGAGCTCATCATTGAGCTGGACGCCGTCAAAGAGCAAGGGCGTCATGTGTGCGCTGGCGAGGCCAGAGAATTTGTCCTGACTGCGCGTGGTGCCGGAGATCCCTGCTGCTTGGGATTTCAGCGCGTTGGCAATGGCTTTCCCCGAATAACCCGCGCCAAAAATCATCACATGCATGGTTCACGCCTCTGCCAATTGCCATTCCATTTCCGCCTCCGGATCAGTCTCCGGTGCGCGCGTGGCAGAGTATGTACGGAATTCCTGTCTGTCCATAAGCCGCGATAAAGCCCATGCGGCCATGCCGCGTACCTCCGGCGAAGGGTCCATTTCGGCAAGAGCCTTGCATCGTTCCACGAACTGCCGGTTTCCGGAGTTGCCGGCCGCAATCAGCACATTGCGGATAAATCGGCTACGGCCGATGCGTTTGACGGGAGAGCCACTGAAAAAGCTGCGGAAGGCAGCATCATCCAATGTCAGGAGGAAATCGATGGACGGTTCTTTCAGATCCTCGCGCGCCTGCAATTTCATTTCCGAGGCGCTGGCCGCGAACTTGTTCCATGGGCAGGCGGCGAGGCAATCGTCACAGCCGTAGATGCGATTGCCCATCATCGGCCGGAACTCATGCGGAATTGGCCCCTTGTGTTCGATGGTGAGATAGGAGATGCAGCGACGGGCGTCGAGTTGATAGGGGGCGGGAAAGGCCGCCGTTGGACAGGCATCAAGACAGGCCCGGCAGGAGCCGCAATGATCCTTCTCGGCCTCATCGAGACAGAGATCAGCGGTGGTGAACATGCTGCCGAGGAACAGCCAGGAACCATGGCTGCGGCTGACGAGGTTCGTGTGTTTGCCCTGCCAGCCGAGACCGGCGGAGGCGGCGAGCGGTTTTTCCATCACCGGGGCGGTGTCGACGAAGACCTTCACATCCTCGCCGGCGCGTGCGGCAAAGCGCGTGGCGATTTCCTTCAGCCGCCCCTTGATGACGTCGTGGTAATCGCGATTGCGGGCATAGACCGAAATGGCTGCCTTGTCCGGTTTCGAGAGCAGATTGCGTGGGTCTTCGTCGGGACCATAATTGAGGCCGAACATGACGATGGAGCGTACATCGCTCCACAGCGTTTTCGGCTCCGCCCGCCGGGCCTCGGTTTCTTCCATCCACGCCATCGTGCCGTGATAACCTTTGCCGAGAAATTCTCTCAGCCGTTCCGGTGCGAGCGGAATGCTGTCCGGCGCTGTGACGCGACATAGATCGAAGCCAAGCGAAAGGGCTTCCTGACGAATGAAATCCGTCAGTTTGCGCGCGCGTATCCGCTGCTTCTCGTCGGCAACGTCGATGGTAGTCTCTCCTGCGGGGTGTTGCGCGTCATATATAGGCGCAGTCCCGGGCCGCAGCAAATAACCGAAAGGCTGAACTTAAAAGTCCAGATCGGCATAATGGGAGGAGGGGGCGAGGCGCGGAATACGCTCGCTCAGGAACGGCCGGAAGGACGGACGGGATTTCACCCGCTGGTACCATTCCTTGGCGATGGGCGCCTCGAGCCAGTTGATCTCGCCGAGATAATCCAGAACCGAAACCGCGGCTGCGGCGGCAAGATCGGCATAGCTCAGCCTATCACCCGCCAGCCATGTGCGCGAACCGGCCAGCCATTCCAGATACTTTATGTGCTGGCGGATATTGTTGCGGGCTGTGCGCAGCAATTTGGAATCCGGCGGGCCGCCGCCTTGCGCGGTCGTCATCTGCAATTTGTAAACACGCTCCCGCACCAGCGGCCGGGTCACGTCATTTTCCATCTTCTGCAGAAACCATTCCGTCAGGCGGCGAATTTCCGCCCGCTGAAACGGGTCTTCCGCCAGAAGACGCCTGTCACGCTTCAAAACCCCATGGGTTTCATCGAGAAATTCCGCAAGAACGTAAGGCCCGCTGAGGGAGCGCATATTGTCGTCGAGATAGACCGGCAGGGTGCCGGCCGGATTGAGCGCCAGAAACTCCCGCCGTCTTTCCCACGGTTGCTCCTCCACGAGATCGGTCTGGAACCCGTATTCCGCAAGGATCAGACGAACGAACCGGGATGCGGTCGACATCGGAGAGTGATAGAGAGTTGGCATCGGTACTCAATTTTTACGATTGGTTGTCATGATCGGCATCTGCCGGAAAACTTTTTCAGTTTCGCTTCATCAAGACGCTATAAGAGCTTGGCTACTTTAAAACAAGTTTAACGCAATTGCCTTCCATTGCCACTTCCCCCTGAAAAGAAGGATTCCCCATGGGTGACCAATCGATCATCAGCGCGCTTCTGCTGGGTATCATCGAGGGTCTGACGGAGTTCATTCCCGTTTCCTCAACGGCGCATGTGCTGCTGGCCGGGCACTTCCTCGGCTTCAAATCACCTGGCAACACCTTTGCGGTTCTCATCCAGCTCGGTGCGATCCTTGCGATACTTCTTATTTATTTCCAAAAGCTTGTATCGATAGCGCTCGCTCTGCCGACAAGCGCGAAAGCGCGCCGCTTCGTGCTGGCTGTCGCTCTCGCCTTCCTGCCGGCGGCCATCATCGGCGCCTTGGCGCATGACTTCATCAAGACCGTGCTGTTTGAAACGCCCATGCTCATCTGCGTGGTGCTGATCATCGGCGGGGTCATTTTGCTTGCCGTCGACCGAATGCCGCTGAACCCGAAATATACCGACATCATGGATTATCCGCCGTCGCTTGCATTCAAGATCGGCCTCTTCCAGTGCCTCGCGATGATTCCCGGCACATCGCGTTCCGGTGCCACGATCGTCGGCTCGTTGCTGATGGGCACGGACAAGCGCTCCGCCGCCGAATTTTCGTTCTTCCTGGCGATGCCGACCATGCTCGGCGCGTTTACGCTCGATCTTTACAAGAACCGCGATGCCCTGAGTTTCGATGACGGCGCTCTGATCGCCGTCGGCTTCATCGCCGCTTTCGTCTCGGGTCTTTTTGTCGTTCGCTCGCTTCTGGATTTCGTCTCGCGACGGGGCTTCGCGCCCTTCGCCTGGTGGCGCATCGCCATCGGGTTTCTGGGACTTATCGCGCTTCTGGTCCTGGGCTGAGGCTTTGATTTATATGGTCTGAAAAAGAAAAAGCGCCCCGGAAAACCGGCGGCGCTTTTTTTTTTAAACTTCTAAAGGCTGGTCAGTTGGTGCTGATCGAAGCCGTCGCGCAGGGGTCCACGCCATAAGCCGGAGCACAACCGCTCTTGCCCGCTGCAACCGTGCCCGGTGCCATGAATGAACCCGCCAGAACCACCAAAGCCGCACACGCAAAAAAGAGTGCGATAGATCTGCCCATTTTATGATTGCCTTTCAGACGTTCGTTCGCGCGGATCGTGCCGCCGTGTGTGAATTGAGGGTTCGGGATATGTTTGGAATGTGGCGAATATCAATAAAGCAGCTTGTTGAATACCGGGTTAATGCGAAGTCTTTTCCACAGTTGCGCTTGTGCCACGCTTGCCTGCGGAGACCTTTCCGCCGTTAACCTTTTCCAGCGGCTCGCCAGCCCCGATATTGATGTCGTCTCCTTCCCGTTATCGAAGGAGAAATGCACCGAAAGCGGTTTGGTTGCGATGAAGAATGCACAAAAAAAGCGGGAACAAGTCCCGCCTTTCAAGTAGGTGCCGCATGGCGGCAGAACTCAGGCCGCCTTGCCCGCATTCGAGAACTGGCCGTGCGGGCGATATTGCACCATGTAGGACGGCAGAACAGACGCAACACGAACGGGCGTAATGCCGATGCCTTCCAGCGTCAGGCCGTTCTTTTCCGCCTCGGCGGAAACGACGTTGTCCTTTTTCAGCATGGTCACCTGATCGGATGTCAGCGGTGGCGTGATAAGCGGCACCATCGAAGCAACCTTGCCGATCATCGAGGCAACGCCGAAAGGCAGATTGACGAACGGACGTTCGCGATAGGTGGCGGCAAGAACGGCCTCAAGACAGTCGCGGAACGTCATCACATCCTGGCCGCCGAGCTCATAGATGGCGCCGGGTTTCAGCTTGCCGTCAACGCTACGGGCGACGGCCTCCGCGACATCCTCGACATAAACCGGCTGGAACCTGGTTTTTCCGCCACCGATCAACGGCAGGAAGGGCATGCCGCGGGCCATCTTCGCGAACTTGTTGAAGAAATCATCTTCCGGTCCGAAGATGATCGAAGGACGCAGGATAACGGCGGCGGGCAGAACGGAATGGATAGCAGCTTCGGCGCGGCCCTTGGTGCGGCCGTAACCCGTGGACGAACCGGCTTCCGCGCCGATGGCGGAAATATGCGTCAGCGTGGCGCCGGCATCGCGGGCGGCCTCGGCGATGGCTTTCGCGCCGAATTCCTGCACGGCGTCAAAGGTGTTGCGGCCACTTTCGGTCAGGATGCCGACGCAATTGACCACATGATCCGCATCTTCCACGGCTTTGACGATGGAATCGCGGTAACGCAGGTTGGCCTGCGCAAAGGAAATCTGGCCGACATTGCCAAGCGGCTGCAAAAAGCCGGCGAGATCGGGTCGGCGCACGGCGACACGAATGCGATAACCGCGCTTGGCGAGCAGTCTCACCACATGCCGCCCGACAAAACCCGAACCGCCGAATACGGTGACGAGGGGTGGAAGGTTGGCCAAGGTCATGGGAGGCTCCTCAGAAGCTGTCGATAAAGCGTTTTTCAGTCTCTTAGCCCAAAGCCGCGCGCACGGGAAGAGATGTTCTCGCCGGGAAGAGGCGGGTTTGGGACATAGGGTTGACGACGGTCAAATTCCCTCGACGATCACCATTTCCGCATCCGCGACTTCCTGGCGGATTTTGGCGGCTGCCTGATATTCGGGGGAATTATAGCAATCGATGGCGTGTTGCACCGAAGGAAACTCGATGACGACGTTGCGCGCCCGTGCCTTGCCCTCAAGCTCGGTCAAAGCACCGCCACGAGCGAGGAAATTCGCACCGAACCGCTCGAAGGCGGGTTTTGCCGTTGAGACGTAGTCCTTGTAACGCTCGCTGTCGCGAACATCGACGCGGGCGATCCAATATCCCTTTGCCATTTCATCTCCTCCTGTCGTCATTATTGATTGGCTGGAAAGCTGGCGCGCAGCATGTCATCGAGAATGGCGCGGGCCGCCGCTTTGGGATCTTCCGCCCTGACGATCGGTCGGGCGACGACCAGGTGGCTCGAACCAGCCTTGATGGCGTCGTAAGGCGTCATCACCCGTTTCTGATCGCCGAGATCGGCGCCCGCGGGGCGAATGCCAGGGGTAACGACGGCAAGATCGGGGCCGAGGATTTCGCGCACGGCGGTCGATTCTTCCGCCGAGCAGACGATGCCGCCCATGCCCGCCTCGCGCGCCTGTTCCGCGCGGCGCAGCACCAGCGAACGGGCATCCGCGGCGTAACCGGCTTCGGCCAGATCGCTGTCATCCATCGACGTCAGCACCGTGACACCGAGCAGGCAGAGGCCGGAACCTTCCGCTGCCTTGACGGCAGCACGCATGGCTTTAGGATATGCATGAAGCGTCAGCATCGACATGCCCATCCGGGCGATGTTTTCGACACCGGAGGCGACGGTGTTGTCGATATCGAGCAGCTTCATGTCGAGGAAGACCTTCTTGCCGCTTTGGACAAGGTCGCGCGCGAATTCCAGACCGCCGGCGAAGACGAGCTGATAACCGATCTTGTAGAAAAGAACCTCGTCGCCGATTTTTGAAACGATGTCTTCGGCCTGCTGCACAGTCGGAACATCGAGCCCGACGATGAGTTTTTCGCGCGCGGTCATTGTCTTATCCCTGCCATGTTTCCATTGCCGTCCAGTCGCATGCGGGGGAGGCGGCTGCAAGTGAAAAGTCGGCGATGGAGAAGCGAAAGAGATTGCCGCCGCCGGGTGGCTGGTCCTCGCTGCGGCTGATGCGGCGGCCTTCTATATGGCATTTCAGAAGTGTGCCCACACCGCCATGGCCGACAAAGGCGTTAGGCCGCTGTGTATCGTGCCGGTCAAGAATAGCTCTGACGGCATTGACAATCCGCGCCTGCGCATCGATTGCCCGCTCCCAGCCGCGAAAACTTTCCTGCGGGTGAGCGAAGAACCAGTCCGCCGCCTTCTCGAATTCCGGTGGCGTCAGGAAACCGATGGAGGACCGGTCGTTTCATGCATCTCCTCGACGATTTCTATCTCCGCTCCGGATGTCTCGGCAAGGATACGGGCGGTTTCAATCGCCTTCGTCTCGGCGCTGCAAACGATATGGCGCAATGCCAGCGCCCAAGGCAGGCGGCCTGCCTCTCGCGCCCGCTCGGCACCTCTTTCCGAAAGCCCCCATTGAGGAACGGGAACAGCCGGATCTATTCTGACCTGGGGGTGGGTAATGTAGAGAGCATGCACGGCAATCGGTCCCCAAAAGGCCATGGAAAGGGCATCGACACCCTAACCATGCGCTACGACCGGGAAATGACGGATTTTCTCGATCTGCCGGACGTCAGGCCCGAGTATAGGTCCACAGTTGCGCCGGCGGAATATTGCGCACGATGAAATCGAAATGACGAATGTGGTAAAGATGCGGCTGTGCGACGATCGGCGAGATCGGGCCATAGGATATCTGCACCACGGGGCGGCCATGCGGCACGCGCTTCAGCAATTCGTCGAGAAGCTTGATGCGGGCGGCCATCGGAAAATTCAGCATGGGCACGGCTGAAATGACACTGTCGAACATCTGATGCCCGTGTTCGCCGAGCGTTGCATCAAGATCGAAGGCATCCCCATTGACGAAGTTGACGCCGGGGTAGCTTTTGAGCAGCTGATTATAGAAATCGGTCGAATATTCGATGGCGGTCAAATTCTCCGGCTTGATGCCGCGCGCCAGGATGGCCTTGGTGATGACACCCGTGCCTGGGCCGAGTTCAAGAACCGGGAGGCCGGAATGGGGATTGATGACACTCGCCATCTTTTTCGCTGTGATGGCCGATGTCGGTACGATGGCGCCGACTTTTTTCGGCTGGCTGACCATGCCCTTGAAAAAGCGGATTTCTTCCTCGAATTTCTGTTCAAGGCGTTGCTTCAGGTTAAGTGCCATAATTCCCCTCAGATGCATTTGGTCATTGTCAAAAAACAGTTACGCAATGTTGATCCCATTTGGCGCAAAAACAAGGCAAAATGTCGTAACTGGGAAAATTCGCCTCTGGGTCCAAGGCGGCGATAATCGAATCAAAAACGCCGGCGGAGCGATCCACCGGCGTTTTGGCTAAAATGGAAAGAAATCAGCGTACTCACACGCGCATCGGCATCAAAACATACAGGGCATCGTCGCCGGCGGTGTCACGAACCAGCGTTGGCGACCCTGCATCTGCCAGAAGGAAAATCGCGTCGTCACCGGAAAGCTGTGAGGTGATGTCGAGCAGATATTTCGCGTTGAAGCCGATTTCCATCGAATCATTGTCATAGCCGACGGCGACTTCTTCCGTCGCGCTGCCCGAATCGGGATTGTTGACGGTAAGAGTGAGCTGTCCATTGGTGAGGGCGAGTTTCACGGCGCGGCCACGTTCGGACGAAATGGTCGAAACGCGATCGACAGCCTGGGCGAAAGACTGGCAGTCGACCCGCATTTCCTTGTCGTTGCCGGTGGGGATCACGCGCTGGTAATCCGGGAAAGTCCCATCGATCAGCTTCGAGGTCAGAACGACCGAGCCGATGGTCAGGCGGATTTTCGCATCCGAGACTTCGACGGTGACTTCAAGCTCGGGGTTGTCCATCAGCTTCTGCAATTCACCGACAGTCTTGCGCGGAATGATGATGCCAGGCATGCCTTCGGAACCGGACGGCGCATCCACATCGGCGCGTGCCAGACGGTGGCCATCGGTGGCAACGGCGCGCAGCTTCAGCTCGCCATTGCTTTCGATGGTGTGGAAGAAAATGCCGTTCAGGTAATAACGTGTCTCTTCAGTCGAAATCGCGAATTGCGTGCGGTCGATCAACATCTTCAGATCGGTCGCCTTCAGCTTGAAGGTGTGGCTGAAGGTGCCGGCGGTCAGGTCAGGGAAATCCGCCTCGGGTAGGCATTGCAGCGAGAACTTCGAGCGGCCGGACGCAACGGTCATGGAGGAACCGTCCGGATTGGTCGCCAAAAGCACCTCGGAACCATCCGGCAGCTTGCGCACGATTTCATAAAGCAGGTGTGCCGGCACGGTGGTGGCGCCCGCCTGCTCCACCATGGCCGGGGTCGCTTCGGTGATTTCGAGATCGAGGTCGGTCGCCTTCATGTCAAGATTGGCGCCGGAGGCGCGCAGCAGAACGTTCGACAGGATCGGGATCGTGTTGCGACGCTCGACGACCCGGTGGACGTGGTTCAGCGATTTCAGAAGGTTCGACCGCTCAAGAGTAATACGCATGGACACTACCGCTTTCAACCGTTGCGAACCGGCCACCGCCGGATCGGCAAGAAGAGTCTTCACCGGCAAATGCCGGATAATGTGGACGGGCAAAATGGCAGAGTTATTGCGGAGAATGCAAGAGCCGAGTTCGTCTGCCGCGGGTCATTTTGCTGCTATACAGCATGATCCACAGGCTGGCGCCGCCCGTTGCCCTTGTTCGCCGGTTTTCAATTGCCCATAAAGAGGAATAACTGGAGCGACCGGCCGGAAATGATCGGCAAGAATGATTGGAAGCCGTGTGACGGAAGAAACATCGAAGATTGACGCCAGGCAGGCGGTGAAGGAATTCAGGATCGGGGCGGCCACAATTCCCGCGCGTCCGCTGGAGTGCGCGCTTTATCTCGTCGCCACCCCCATCGGCAATCTGGGCGACATCACCATTCGCGCGCTGGAGACGCTGGCTTCTGCTGATGTTCTCGCCTGCGAGGATACCCGCGTCACGCGCATCCTGCTCGAGCGTTACGGTATCCGTACCCGTCCGTTTGCGTATCACGAGCACAATTCGAACGAAGTGGGGCCAAAGCTTATCGCGGCGCTGGAAGCAGGAAAATCCGTGGCGCTGGTGTCGGATGCGGGAACGCCGCTTGTTTCCGATCCCGGTTACCGGCTTGGCCAGCTTGCAGTCGAGGCCGGGCATCGCGTCGTGCCGGTGCCGGGCGCCTCGGCGCCGTTAGCCGCGCTGGTCGGTTCGGGCATGCCAAGTGACGCCTTCCTGTTTGCAGGTTTCCTGCCGGTAAAGGACCGCGGCAAGCGCGACCGCTTTGCCGAACTGGCGAAAATCCCCGCGACCCTCATTTTTTTTGAATCACCGCATCGCATCAGCGCTTCCATCAAGGTCGCATCGGAAGTGCTTGGCCGTGAGCGCCGTGCCGTGGTCTGCCGCGAGCTGACCAAGACGTTCGAGGAATTCCGCCGCGGCACGCTCGGTGAGCTTGCGGATTACTATGACGGTGACCGTGTGGTGAAGGGCGAGATCGTGCTTCTGGTGGAGCCGCCTTCCTATGACGAGATTCCCGATATCGAGGATGTCGAGAAGCTGCTGAAGGATCTGGTCGCCACCATGCCCGCTGCAAGGGCTGCAGGCGAAGCGGCGAAGCTGACGGGCCTGCCGCGCAAGGAGCTTTATCAAAGGCTGCTGGACATGAAGGAAGCGGATGGCCGCTAACTGGCGAAACGATAAAAGGCGAAAAGCCGAGCGGCGTGGTCATGCTGCGGAATATTGGGCGGCACTTTTTCTGCTGCTGAAGGGATATCGCATTCTCGCCATTCGTTATCGCACCCGGCTGGGGGAGATCGACCTTGTCGCCCGCAAGGCGGACGTCGTCGCGTTTGTGGAGGTCAAGGCCCGGCCGTCCGGCATCAGCGCGATCGATGCCGTCGGCTTTCATTCGCAGCAACGCATCCGGGCGGCTGCGGACCTGTGGCTGGCCCGCCACGGCGATGCCGGGCGGCTTTCACTGCGCTTCGATATCGTCGCCATTCTGCCGCGAGGTCTGCCGCAGCATTTTATCGATGCCTTTTGAAGGGGAGACGATGTCCACCGAGCGTGAAAAAATGGCCGCGGGCGAATGGTACAGCTGCATGGATGGCGAGCTGGATATATTGCGCCGGCGCGCACGAGGGGCCGTCCACCAGCACAATACGATGCCGCCGGATGAGCGCGGGGCAATTGCACCGCTGCTGCGCGCGCTGTTTAATTCTGTCGGGGAAGGCGCGTTTCTCGAAGCGCCGTTTCATTGCGCTTACGGCTTTAATATCGCGCTGGGAAAGAATGTATATCTCAACGCGGGCTGCACCATTCTCGATTCCGCTAAGGTAACGATAGGCGACGGCGCGATGCTGGGGCCTGCGGTGCAGATTTACTGTGCGGAACACCATCTCGACCCGGTGCCGCGTGCCCAAGGCATTGAAATCGCAAAACCCGTGGCCATCGGTCGCGACGTCTGGATCGGAGGCGGAGCGATTCTGCTTGCGGGCGTGACAGTGGGTGACGGTGCGATTGTCGGTGCCGGTTCGGTCGTCACACGCGACGTCGCTGCTGGCGTGACGGTGGTCGGGAACCCGGCGCGGCCCCTGAAACGCATATCCGACTGAGATTTTCATCCGCCGCTGTAATAAATCTGACATGGAACTGTCAAAGAGGCGTCATTGAACCTCTCTATTCGCATCCTCACCCCAATAAATGGTGGAGAGGATTTGATATGTTCAAGAAGATTTCCATGGCCGCTGTGGCTGTCAGCATCTCCGCGACCTCTTCCATGGCTGCGACCAACATCACCTGGTGGCATGGCATGGGCGGCCGTAACGGCGAAGTCATCAACGAAGTCGCCCAGAAATTCAACGAAGCCCAGAAAGAATGCGCGCTGACGCCGGTTTCCAAGGGCTCCTATGAAGAAGCTCTCGCCAGCGGCATCGCAGCTTTCCGTTCGGGCGAACAGCCGAACATTCTTCAGGTTTTCGATGCAGGTGCTGCCACCATCATCAACGCCAAGGGCGCGGTCATTCCTGCCGAAGACCTGATCACCAAGGCCGGTTACAAGTTCGATCGCGACGCCTTTATCAACGGCGTGCGCTACTTCTACGCTGCCGCTGACGGCAAGTTCGTCGGCATGCCGTTCAATTCCTCCGCTCCCATCATGTACATCAACGACGAGGCCCTGAAGAAGGCCGGCGTCGAAGCTCCGAAGACCTGGGAAGACTTTGAAAAGGTCGCGCCGAAGCTGAAGGAAGCCGGCTATATTCCGCTCGTCCAGTCGCAGCTGACCTGGCAGTTCACGGAGAACTTCTTCTCGCGTAACAACATCCAGTTCGCCACGAACAACAATGGTTACGACAGCGTCACCGACACCAAGCTCAAGGTCACCGACCCGAACCTCGTCATGATGTTCGAGAAGCTGAAGGACTGGAAGGACAAGGGCCTGTTTGCCTATTATGGCGCCGGCTGGAACGACAACCAGAAGCCCTTCGAAGAAGGTAAGGTAGCACTCTGGATCGGTTCGTCGGGTTCCTTCGGCGGCCTTCAGAAGACGGCCACAATGCCATTCTCGGCAACTTTCCTCCCTTACTGGGGCTCCATCAAGGGCGCGGGCACCAACTCCTTCATCGGCGGCGCTGCCCTCTTTGCAATGTCGGGCAAGTCCGAAGCCGAAAACAAATGCGTGGCCGACTTCTTCCAGTTCCTGACCTCGCCGGAAATCCAGGTCTTCTATCACAAGGCAACCGGTTACGTCGCCATCACCAAGGCCGCTTATGAAAAGGCCAAGGCTGAAGGCTACTACAAGGAAAAGCCGGTCGCCGAAGTCGGCATCCAGCAGCTGTCACTGCAGGGTGGCGACTGGTCCAAGGGTTATCGCCTCGGCTTCTACCCGCAGATCCGCGCCGTGATGGAACGCGAATATAACCGCATCTTCTCCGGCGAAGTCACGCCGAAGGCTGCTTTCGAAATCATCGAGAAGGAAGGCAACGACCTTCTGGCCCGCTTCGCCAAGACGGCCGGCTGATCGATCTCTTCGAAACCGTTGATCTTGTCGAGCCTCCTTTCTGACGGAAGGGAGGCTCACTTCTGGATAAGGAGGCGCAAGCGTGGCCTATACATCGTCTCAACCGCGCCGGTTTTTCTCCGGTCGGTCCGCAAAGGCTGGAAAACCCGCCAAGCCCGCAGAAGCCGGCATGAAGCGCGTGCAGTTCTCTTCGTCCTTTGTGCCCTATCTGTTTCTGGCACCGCAGCTTGCGGTGATTTTCATTTTCTTCTATTGGCCATCCGTTCAGGCCATCCATTCGTCTTTCTATATCGAAGACCCGTTCGGGTTCGGCGCTTCCTTCGTTGGAATCGCCAATTATTCGGATGCGATCTTCAGCCCCGAATATCTCAGCATCGCGAAATTCACGGTAGTCTTCACCGTGCTCGTCACCTTCTTTTCGCTGGCGCTCGGCCTGCTGCTCGCCGTCAAGGCGGATGCGGTCATTCGCGGCAGTTCGACATACAAGACGCTGCTGATTTCCGTTTACGCTATTGCGCCGCCAGTCGCCGGCCTTATCGGCATGATGTTTTTCGACCAGCATATCGGCCCCTTCGTGAAGATGGCCGCGTTTCTCGGTTGGGACATGAAGGTCGGCCTCAATTATTTCGATACGGCCTTTGCCATGATCGTTGTCGCGGTCTGGAAGCAGATTCCTTACAACTTCATCTTCTTCCTCTCCGGTCTCCAGGGCGTTCCGGTCTCCGTGCGGGAAGCCGCCTCCATCGATTGCCGTTCGGGCTTCCGCCGGTTCTGGACCGTCATCATGCCGCTCCTGGCGCCCACGGCCTTCTTTCTGCTGATCATCAACATCACCTATGCGCTCTTCGACACCTTCGGCGTCATTGACGTGATGGTGAAGGATAAGGCCGCCAACAATCCGATCACGCTGGTCTACAAGGTGTTCCTCGACGGTTTCCGCGGCAATGACATCGGCGGTTCCTCGGCCCAGTCCGTCATCCTCATGCTGGTCGTTTTCGTCCTCACCATCATCCAGTTCCGCTTCATCGAGAAGCGCATCCATTACAATTGAGGGAAAAGACGATGTACAAGACAAAACCCCTCGATCATCTGGTGCTGATCATTGGCGCATTGTTTCTGATCCTGCCTGTTGTCGTGGCCTTCATGACGTCCACCCACACGGCGGCTGAAATTCACCGCAGCGGCCTTGCGATCATTCCCGGCGACAATTTCATCGAGACCTATGAGAAGGTGCTTACCCAGAAGGGTGGTTTCACCGGACAGGTTACAGGCCTGAACATGGTGTTGAATTCGCTGATCCTCGGCATCGGCTTTGCCGTCGGCAAAATCGTCCTGTCAATGACGGCGGCCTATGCGATCGTCTATTTCCGCTTCCGTTTTGCGACGCTCGCCTTCTGGATCATTTTCACCACGCTGCTTCTGCCGCTCGAAGTGCGCATCATGCCGTCCTACGAGGTAATGAGCAAACTCGGACTGTTGAACTCCTATACCGGTCTGATCGTGCCGCTTCTCGCTTCGGCGACGGGCACCTTCTATTTCCGGCAGTTCTTCAAATCCGTGCCTGAGGAGCTGCTGGAGGCTGCCCGTATCGATGGTGCGGGGCCAGTGAAGTTTTTCATCGACGTTCTCATTCCGCTGTCGCGCACCATGATGGCGGCGATCTTCATCATCATGTTCGTCTATGGCTGGAATCAGTATCTCTGGCCCATGCTGATGACGACGGATGAGAGTTTCTTCACCCTGATGCGTGGCATCAAGTCGATCCTGCAGGTCTGGGTCGGTTCGCAAATCCCCGATTACAACGAAGCTTTCGCGCTCGCCATGCTGGCCATGCTGCCACCCGTGCTGATCGTCGTGATTTTCCAGCGCTGGTTCATCAAGGGCCTGACCGAAAGCGATAAATAAGGAGACCGAAATGGCCGCGATAGAAATCAGTCAGGTCTGCAAGGATTATCATGGCGGCGTGCGCGCCGTGCATCATGTCGATATCGACATCAAGGACGGCGAGTTCATCGTCCTCGTCGGTCCCTCCGGCTGCGGTAAGTCCACGCTTTTGCGTATGGTCGCCGGGCTTGAGGATATTTCAGAAGGCACGGTGAAGATCGGCGACCGGGTGGTTAACCAGACCGATCCGGCTGACCGCGATATCGCCATGGTCTTCCAGAACTACGCGCTTTACCCGCATATGTCGGTACGCGAGAACCTGGAGTACGGGCTGAAGAACCGCAGGACACCCAAGGCGGAAATTGACGCCCGTGTGGCTGAAGCGGCGCGTATGCTGCAACTCGAACCCTATCTGGATCGCAAGCCACGCGCCCTTTCCGGTGGTCAGCGGCAGCGCGTCGCCATGGGGCGCGCGATCGTTCGCAAGCCTGCTGCCTTCCTGTTCGACGAACCCCTGTCCAATCTCGATGCCAAGTTGCGTGTTTCCATGCGCGGCGAAATCAAGCGGCTGCAAAAACGTCTCGGCACGACATCGATCTACGTTACCCATGACCAGTTGGAAGCCATGACGCTGGCCGACCGCCTCGTCGTGCTGAATGGCGGCCGTATCGAGCAGATCGGTGCGCCGCTGGATGTCTATCACACGCCTGCCTCAACCTTCGTCGCGAGTTTCATTGGTTCTCCGGCCATGAATCTTCTCAGCGCCGAATTGCACGGCGATAGCCTTGCCATCGGGCCGTCGCTGTTTGCGCTCAATGGCTTTGCCCCCACGTCCGGCCCGGTGACTGTTGGAATGCGGGCGGAAGATTTTCGTCTCGCTGCTGCTGACGCCCAGAGTTTCGCACTTCGCGTGGATTATATTGAGGAGCTGGGTTCGCAACGTCTTATACACGGCATGATCGGCGATCAGAGCCTGACCGTGGCCTTTCCGCCTGACGTCGAGGTTCCGTCCGCGCTTTCGGTGACGATTGCTCCGGAAAAACTGCACTTCTTCTCCAGCGAAACTGGCAAGCGTATCGCCAGCAGAGCGGAACAGACGATGGCGCAGGACGCTCAACTGGCGACGGCCTGAGTTCGTCACCTGAAATCGGCGCGATGGCTAAAATTGCGCCGATTGTCAAAACTGGTTTGTTACGATCCCGATGATAGAAGGCCTCCAATATTTCACGGGGGTTTTCTCATATGTCGTTCAAAATGATGTTCGCGGCGGCCGCAACCATGGCTATCCGTACGGTGCCGATATTGCCGGCCTATCTACGTCGGAAAAAAGACGATGCCGTGGTCAGCGCATCCTGCACCGATCTGCGGCTTCAGCCGGCGCCTATCAATCCTGAATGGATCATTGCCGGCAACCCGCAGGCACGTGCTGCGGATCATTCCCGAAGCGGCGACCGTGCCTCAAGCACTGCCATGTGGGATTGCACTGCAGGCGAATTCCGCTGGTTCTTCGGCTGGGATGAGACCGTCTATATTCTGGAAGGCGAGGTGCATGTGACGGCCGAGGACGGCTCGGTCAGCATCCTGCGGGTCGGTGACGTCGCTTATTTCAGGGCCGGAACATGGGCCACCTGGCGTGTTGATCATTATGTGCGCAAGGTTGCCTTCATGCGTCGTCCGTTCCCCACGGCGCTGGCATTTGCCTATCGCGTCAAGAACAAGCTGTTCGCCGGTCGCTCCTACAAGCTGGCAGCCTGAGCCGTCGCCCATGCCGTTGGCGGGCGCGGGTGTGCCTTCGCCGCAGGAATTATGAAGGTTCAATAAAACTCACAGAAACCACGGCTCGCAGCAGTTGCGTTTGAATGGTCGCTGCCCTACATCTTTCAAGTTTTCTGAAGCATTTCCGGGTCTCTTCCGGTCCTGCCGGAACGCTTGAAAGATGAGACACGGCATGGCGGATCGCAGGCGTCCGTATGCTGCGAGAGGAACATGCGCATGGCGAAGATCAAGAACGTCGCGATCCAGATGGATCATGTCTCAGGCATCAACATCGGCGGTGATTCCACCTTCGCCATGAGCCTTGAAGCGCAGGCGCGCGGATATCGGCTGTTCCATTACACGCCCGACCGCCTTTCCATGCGCGATGGCAAGATTTACGCGACCGTCGAGCAGATGGAGCTGCGCGACATCAAGGGTGACCATTTCTCGCTTTCCGAACCGGAGCGCGTCGATCTGTCCACGATGGATGTCATCCATCTGCGTCAGGATCCACCGTTCGACATGGCCTATATTACCTCCACCCATCTGCTGGAGCGCATTCATCCGAGGACCCTGGTGGTCAATGATCCCGCCTGGGTGCGCAATTCGCCGGAGAAGATCTTCGTCACCGAATTCGCGGATCTCATGCCGAAGACGCTGATCACGAAGGATGTCGCGGAAATCGCGCGCTTCCGCAACGAAATGGGCGATATCATTCTCAAGCCGCTTTATGGCAATGGCGGTGCGGGCGTCTTTCATTCAGCGCGGGACGACCGCAATTTCTCCTCGCTGCTGGAAATGTTCGGTCAGATGTTTCGCGAACCTTACATTGCTCAGGAATATCTGCCCGATGTCCGCAAGGGCGATAAACGCATCCTGCTGGTGGATGGAGAGCCGGTGGGTGCGATCAACCGCGTTCCAGCGGAAAACGACGCCCGTTCCAACATGCACGCTGGCGGCCGGCCTGAGCCTACGGAACTGACCGCGCGCGAAAAGGAAATCTGCCGCCGTATCGGCCCCGCCCTGCGCGAGCGTGGTTTCCTGTTCGTTGGAATTGATGTCATTGGCGATTACCTTACCGAAATCAACGTCACCTCGCCGACCGGCATTCGAGAGGTGCGGAAATTCGGCGGCGCCGATGTGGCGAGCCTGCTGTGGGACGCCATCGAGAAAAAGCGCGAAGCTCAGGATTTTTGACGAGACATAAATCGCTCTCGGTTTGTTCCGGCTATACAACTCGATACAACTAAAGTACAGCGGATGCGATAAATTGTTCGCTGGATGTTCTTGTTTTATTCTTTGAGCTGTGGCACGTTGCTTGGCAATGGTCGTGGATGGGGCATAAGGCTCTGAAAGCGCGACGGTTTGCGGGGGCAGGCCATGGTGGCACGGGTCAATACGGTGGCATTTCAGGGCATAGAGGGTGTGCCTGTCGAGGTTCAGGTCATGGTCGCACCGGGAAGGGTCGGCATCCAGATTGTCGGTCTGCCGGATAAAGCCGTCGCCGAAAGCCGGGAGCGCGTGCAGGCGGCATTACATGCCTCAGGCTTGGCGCTGCCGGCAAAGAAGGTCACGGTCAATCTTGCCCCTGCCGATCTGCCGAAGGAAGGATCGCATTTCGATCTTCCCATTGCCCTTAGCCTCATGGCTGCCCTGGGAGCCATACCGGCCGAAGCGCTGGGGCGTTACGTGGTCCTTGGCGAACTCAATCTCGATGGTACTATCGGCTTGGTTGCGGGCGCGCTTCCGGCAGCGATCGGGGCCAATGCGCTTGGCAAGGGACTGATTTGCCCGGCTGATAGCGGCCCGGAGGCGGCATGGGCCGGAGCCGGGATCGATATTCTCGCCCCGCGCAGCCTGATTGCGCTCGCTAATCACTTTCGTGGCACGCAGATCCTCTCGCGCCCGACGCCCGCCATTCGCGCCAATCCGGTCAATCTGCCTGATCTAGCTGACATAAAGGGGCAGGAGAGCGCCCGGCGGGCGCTGGAGGTGGCAGCCGCCGGCGGCCATAATCTGCTGATGGTCGGCCCGCCCGGCTCGGGAAAATCCATGCTCGCCGCCCGCTTGCCTTCGATCCTGCCGCCGCTGGAGGCGGCAGAACTGCTGGAAGTGTCCATGGTCCATTCCATTGCCGGCCAATTGTCGGGTGGCAAGCTTTCGGATCGCAGGCCTTTCCGCACGCCGCATCATTCCGCCACCATGGCGGCCCTGATCGGCGGCGGGCTGCGGGCCAAACCGGGTGAGGCTTCGCTTGCTCACCATGGCGTTCTTTTTCTGGATGAGTTCCCGGAATTTTCGCCGCAGGTGCTGGATGCCCTGCGTCAGCCGCTCGAAACCGGCGAATGCATTATCGCGCGTGCCAATCACCGTGTCAGCTATCCCGCGCAAATCCAGCTTGTCGCGGCAATGAATCCCTGCCGTTGCGGTATGGCGGGAGAGCCGGGTTTTACCTGTGCCAGAGGCCCACGTTGTGTGGCAGACTATCAGGCTCGCATTTCTGGCCCGCTGCTCGATCGCATCGACATCCGTATCGACGTTCCCGCCGTTTCCGCCGCCGATCTCATTCGGCCCGTGACGGCCGAACCGAGCGCCGTGGTCGCGGCGCGCGTCGCCGAAGCGCGCCTTGCCCAGCAGGAACGTTATGCGGCAGCGGGCTTCCCTGCCATCCGCACCAATGCCCGCTGCACGACAGCAATGATCGAAAAATACGCCGAACCGGACCAGTCCGGGCTGCAATTGCTGCGTGATGCGGCGGAGCGCATGAAGTTTTCCGCGCGCGGTTACCATCGCATTCTCAAGGTGGCCCGCACCCTGGCGGATCTGGATGGCAGGCAAACGGTTGGACGTATCCATATTGCCGAAGCAGTGTCCTATCGTATCGCCGGCGAAAGGCTAACCGCCGCGGCGTAAAACCAGCTAAGGGCACTTTGTCTGGGAAGGACGCTTATGCCTGCCGGTCAATCAGGCGGTTCCGGGAATGACGGGTAAAATGCTGTTTGGACAGCTCGGTAGCTGATGGGCCGAATGAGGGGGCCTTGAAACGGAAGTGCCGCCGGCAAACAGGCGGCACGTCAAATATTCGCTCTTCCGCAACCGGGTGCCGAGAAGGGGCTAGAGCCCAAGCCCTTCGAAAAGTGCTGTCGAAAGATAACGTTCCGCGAAGGAGGGAATGATGATGACAATGTTCTTGCCGGCATTTTCCTCACGCGCACCGACCTTGATTGCCGCCGCCAGCGCCGCACCCGAGGAGATGCCAACGGGCACGCCTTCCAGCCTCGCCGCCAGACGCGCGGTTTCGAAAGCCTCATCATTGGTGACGGTGACGATCTCGTCATAAATGCCGGTGTCGAGAATGGCGGGGGCAAAACCGGCGCCGATGCCCTGAATTTTGTGGGGGCCGGGGTTGCCACCGGAAAGAACAGGGCTGTCGGCGGGCTCCACCGCAATCACCTTCACCTCGGGCTTGCGGGATTTCAGAACCTGACCCGTGCCGGTGATCGTGCCGCCGGTGCCGATACCCGAGACCAAAATATCAACCGTGCCTTCGGTGTCGTTCCAGATTTCTTCAGCCGTCGTCTTGCGGTGGATCTCCGGATTGGCGGGGTTCTCAAACTGCTGCGGAATGATGGCGTCAGGCAGGGTTTCTGCCAGTTCCTGCGCCTTGGCGATGGCGCCCTTCATGCCCTTCGGGCCTTCGGTCAGCACCAGTTCCGCGCCCAGGAGAGCCAGCATTTTCCGACGCTCGACCGACATGGTTTCAGGCATGGTCAGGATCAGCTTGTAGCCTTTCGCGGCGGCAGCGAAGGCGAGCGCAATCCCCGTATTACCGGAGGTCGGTTCCACCAGCGTCGTCTTTCCGGGCGTAATCTTGCCCTGGGCTTCCAGAGCTTCAATCATGGCGACGCCGATGCGGTCCTTCACCGAAGCGATGGGATTGAAAAATTCGAGCTTGGCAAGAAGATTGGCCTTCACGCCTTTTTCCTTCGCCAGCTTGTCGAGCCGCACGATCGGTGTATCGCCGATTGTTTCCGTAATCGAGGAATAGACGCGTCCGCGTCCGGGCTTTCTGGCTTCCGGCATGATGCTCTCCTGTGTAAAGACCGCAAGATTTGAGCGGCAGAATAGGAGCAATAACCTCCGCAAGCTAGCGAACGTTCGTCCTAATATCCGTGAATTGCGGGAATAATTTCACGCCAGATCGCGGAAATGCACGAATTTGTTTTACGTGCTGCGGATGGCGATCATCGTTGCCGTTCCAGCCAGAATGCCCGCCGCGGTGCGGTTGAGAATTGTCAAGGCGCTCGGTCTTTTCAGGAGGTTGCGCGCTTTGGCCGCAAGCAGGATGTAAGGCAGGAGAACCGCCATCAGCACGACAAAGGTGATGGCAAGAAGCGTTGCATATTCCGAAGGGCCGATCATGCGGATGTCGATCAGCGTCGGCACCAGCGCCACATAAAAAAGCATGGTTTTTGGATTGCCGAGGGTAATCAGCAGGCCGGACAGGAAGGACATGGACATGCTGGTGCTCTTCTTCGCCTTCAGGTCCTGCGGCAAGAGACCGGCGGTCCAGAGCTTCCAGGCGATATAGAGAAGATAGGCCGCACCTGCAAATTTCAGGACCATGAAGGCCTCCTGAAAGGTCTGCGCGACGAAGGCCAGCCCCAGGATCACAGCGGTCAGATAGATCATGTCGCCAAGCACCAGCCCGAGACCCATAAAAAAGGTTTCCCGAAAGCCCGAACCCAGCGCCCGCGCCACGATTGCCGTCATGCCGGGGCCGGGAATGGCGGCAGCGATGAAGAGAGCGGTGGCATAAGCGAATAGGGTGGTCAGCGTCATGATCGTGTTTCCCTGAAAATCCGCCAGATCCATAGCGAAAATGCCGGGCAAAGACAATCAGTCCGCTCCTCTGCACCAGCGGTGTCGCTAAACGCCGGTAGAGCCGAAACCGCCGACGCCCCGTGCCGTCTGCGAGGTCTCCATCACTTCGACAACAGTCACCTGCGTCACGGGCGCGACGACCATCTGTGCAATACGCATGCCGCGCTCGACGACGAAATCGTCCTGACCGAGATTGGCGAGGATGACTTTCACCTCACCGCGATAATCGCTGTCCACCGTGCCCGGGGAATTGAGGCAGGTGATGCCGTTCTTGATGGCAAGGCCGGAGCGGGGGCGGATTTGCGCCTCATATCCGGCGGGAACTTCGAACACGAAGCCGGTCGGCACCAGCGCCCGTTCACCGGGTTTCAGGGTCAACGGCTCACCCACGGACACAGCTGCACGCAGGTCCATGCCGGCGGCGCCACCGGTCTCGTAAGAGGGGAGTTCAAGGCCCGCACCGTGGGCGAGGCGGGCGAGACGAAGAGGAGGCAGATTGTTGTTTTGAACGGTCATGCGGCATTAGTTTGCCGAGATCGCGGCAAGGTCAATTGCAAAACCGGGCCTGAAACGCTAGATACCCCGCAATTCCACAGGATTTGTCAGATGGCCGAAACACTTGCCGAGGCGGTCTCCCGCCGCCGCACCTTTGCTATTATCGCGCACCCGGACGCGGGTAAAACCACGCTCACCGAAAAGCTGCTGCTGTTCGGCGGAGCAATCCAGCTTGCCGGTGAGGTGAAGGCGAAAAAGGACCGCATCCAGACCCGTTCGGACTGGATGAAGATCGAGCGCGAGCGCGGCATTTCGGTCGTCACGTCGGTCATGACTTTCGAATATAACGACCGCGTCTTCAACATCCTCGATACGCCCGGCCACGAAGATTTCGCCGACGATACCTATCGTACGCTGACGGCCGTGGATGCGGCGATCATGGTCATCGACGCCGCCAAGGGTATCGAGCCGCGCACGCTGAAGCTGTTCGAAGTCTGCCGCATGCGCGATATTCCGATCATCACCTTCATCAACAAGATGGACCGCGAAAGCCGCGACCCCTTCGAGATACTGGACGAGGTGGAGGAGAAGCTGGCGCTCGATACGGCGCCGATCACCTGGCCGGTGGGCCGCGCCAAAACCTTCTGCGGCGCCTATCATCTTGCCGACAGCACGTTCCGTGGCGTCGACACGCAGGTGGAGGCCATGAAGGTTAACGGTCCGCAGGCGGTGGCGGATCGACTGCCGGAAAATGAGCGCGATGCTTTCATCGAAGAAACGGAACTGGCGATGGAAGCCTGCCGTCCCTTCGATCGGCAGGCTTTCCTCGAAGGTCATATGACGCCGGTCTTCTTCGGTTCGGCGCTGCGCAATTTCGGTGTGCGTGACCTTATCAATGCGCTCGGTGATTTCGCACCGCCGCCGCGCGATCAGGTGGCGGATACCCGCACCGTGCATGCGGCCGAAGACAAAATGACTGCCTTCGTCTTCAAGATTCAGGCCAATATGGACCCGAACCACCGCGACCGTATCGCCTTTGCCCGCATCTGCTCCGGCAGGCTGGAGCGCGGCATGAAGGCGCGCCTGTCACGCACCGGCAAGCAGATGGGGCTCACCGCGCCGCAATTCTTCTTCGCCTCGCAACGCCAGCTGGCTGACACAGCCTTTGCAGGTGATGTGGTCGGCATTCCGAACCACGGCACGCTCCGCATCGGCGATACGCTGACCGAGGGTGAAAACCTCGTGTTCCAGGGTGTGCCGAACTTCTCGCCGGAAATCCTGCGCCGTGTGCGTCTGGAAGATGCGATGAAGGCGAAGAAGCTGAAGGAAGCCCTTCAGCAAATGGCGGAAGAGGGCGTCGTGCAGCTCTTTTCGCCGGAAGACGGCTCGCCAGCCATCGTCGGCGTCGTCGGTGCGCTGCAGCTTGACGTGTTGAAGGAACGGCTGATGGGCGAATATGGCCTGCCGGTTTCCTTCGAAATGTCGCGCTTCTCGGTCTGCCGCTGGATTTCGTCCGATCAGCCGGCAGAAATGGACAAGTTCCTCAACGTCAAGCGTGGCGATATCGCCCGCGACCTGGATGGCGATCCGGTATTTCTGGCGCAGGATTCCTTTTCGCTGCGTTATGAATCCGAGCGTTTCCCCGCGATCAAGATGGTTGCGATCAAGGAATATCACGTCGCCAAGGCGGCGTGATATCGGCCGGGTTGCACTTTGTATGCCAAGGGCGGAGCATTTTCAGGAAAAATGCGCAAGCGGTTTTCCGTCCGGAAATGCGGAAAACAAAGAGCTAGAGCATTGAAGGTGATTACGTTTTCACCGAAAATGCTCTAGTTTCCCGCTGAAACGGGAAACTGGTCCGGCATCATGACGCTTTCAGACAAACATATTCTCCTCATCATATCAGGCGGCATCGCGGCCTATAAGAGCCTCGACCTCATCCGCCGTCTGAAAGAGCGCGGCGCAAAGGTTACGCCTGTCATGACGAAAGGCGCGCAGGAATTTATCACCCCGCTCGCCGTTGGTGCATTGTCTGCCACCCATGTTTTCACGGAGCTTTTTTCACGGCAGGACGAGCAGGATGTCGGTCATATCAGGCTGGCGCGCGATTGCGATCTCGTGCTGGTGGCGCCCGCCACCGCCGATCTCATGGCGAAGATGGCACATGGTTTGGCCGATGATCTAGCTTCGGCGGTCCTTCTTGCGACCGACCGCAAGGTGCTGGTTGCGCCGGCGATGAACCCAAAAATGTGGTCGGCAAAGCCAACAATGCGCAATGTCGATACGCTGAAGAAAGACGGTGTGTTTTTCGTCGGACCAATGGCCGGCGAGATGGCTGAGAAGGGGGAGGCTGGTCTCGGCCGAATGGCGGAGCCTTTACAGATCGTCCAAGCCGTTGAAGCGCTGCTGGATGGGGGGACGAAGCCCCTGAAGGGCAAGACGGCGATCGTGACCTCCGGCCCTACGCATGAGCCGATCGATCCCGTGCGCTACATCGCCAACCGTTCATCGGGCAAGCAGGGCCATGCGATTGCAGCGGCTCTCGCGGAACTCGGTGCAGACGTAACGCTGGTTTCCGGGCCGGTGACCATTGCTGATCCCGCCGGTGTGACGGTAATCCATATCGAGCGCGCCGAAGAAATGCGGGACGCGGTGATCTCAAGGCTGCCGGCGGATATCGCCGTCATGGTTGCCGCCGTCGCCGACTGGCGGGTGGCGGGTTCATCAGAACAAAAGATCAAGAAACAGCCAGGTGATGCGCCGCCGTCGCTCCAGCTGACGGAAAATCCCGATATTCTCAAAACCGTCGGCCACCATGAAAACCGTCCAAAGCTAGTGGTGGGCTTCGCTGCCGAAACGCAGGACGTGGAAAAAAACGGTCGCGCCAAACTGGAACGCAAGGGCGCGGACTACATCGTCGCCAATGACGTCTCGGCGCAAACCGGAATCATGGGTGGAGACCGCAACAGCGTGAAAATCATTTCGGCTGAGGGTGTTGAGGCATGGCCGGATCTCGATAAGGCCGAAGTGGCAAAACGTCTGGCAGCCTTTGTCGCGGAGAAACTCACATGACCATTTTTGATCGCAAGACATTCGACAGGATGCTTGGCGAATGGCCGGGCGTGCGTTTCGTCGATCAATGGGATTCGCATGTTGCCAAGGTGGGCGACAAGGTCTTTGCCGTGCTGGGCGAACGGGAAGACTGGCGGCTGGTGGTGAAATGCTCGGAGGAGAGCTTTGAAATCCTCACTGCGCTCGAAGGTATCGCCCAGGCGCCGTATTTTGCGAAACGCAAATGGATATCGATTGCCGATCATTCTCCGCTCGAACGGGAAGAAGTGGAGCACTATGTTCGCCGCTCCTATGAGCTTGTGGCAGCCGGCCTGACAAAAAAACTGCGAGGCGAGCTGGGCATCGTGATCGATCCCGCACCCGCCCTATAATTTCCGCTTCAATTGACCTTTTTGTCCTTGCCGATGATCTGGCGGACGCCTTCTTTGGTGAAGGGCTGCACGAGCTGTGGCAAAAACCCCTTGGCGATCTCACCCTTGATGCCGATATCAGTTGATGAGGGTCGGTCAGGGTTATGGTAGGAGCCAAAGAGAATATCGAAGATGACGAGGTTTTCGCCGTAATTGGTATTGCCTTCCGGAAGCTGTTTTGAATGGTGCCAACGATGTAGGCGCGGCGTGCTGAAGACATAGTCGAGCACACCCGTTTTCATGTCGACATTGCAATGGGTCAAGATACCGATGAATGCGGTCACAGCACCCAGCCACCAGAACACCTGCAGCGGCGCACCCATGAAATAAAGCGGAATCTGGCTGAGCGCGATCTTGAACAGGGAATCGGCCACATGGAACCGCCCGGTATTGACGACCCATAGCCGTACGACGCTGTGATGCAGGGCATGGAACCGCCAGAAAAAAACGGTTTCATGCGCGATGCGATGGGCCCAGTAGAGACCGAATTCGGCAATCGTTACCGCAAGCGAGACCTGCACCACCATTGGCAGATGCGATGGCCACAGGTCAAAGCGCATTGCCGCGAGCGGCTGGAGCACGTTCGCGGCCAGCATCGGGAAGATGGCCGATGCTGCGGCGGCAAGTTGCACCAGCCCCTTGGTCAAAAGCGTGTGGCCGATGCTCGTCATTGTCTCGCCATCCCCTTCGAGCCATTCGACTTCATAGGGAATATAGCGTTCGAGAAGAAAGAGAGTGATAACCGCGCAGGCATAAACACTGAGAAACGCCGCGATCGGATGGCTGCTCGTGAAGGCGAAATATGACCCCACGAGGCCGCCAACAAAGACGAGTGGCCAGGAAGAATAGGAGAGGGTCTGTTTCAGTATCTGCACTTTTGCCATCACAATCAAATCCCGTCCGGCATCATCCGTCTCTAGCACCCGCGCACTATCGCGGCTTCAAAGCAGCCCTTACCCGCACAACTGCCTGACCCGAGGAAAGGCCAGGTCTTTATTACCTCGAGACGTTACACAAACATGGCACGGAAACGTGCCGAGATGTTCAGCTTACCTTGATGGCAATAAAGACAAGCGTCAGCGCAATAACCCACAGCGCTATCCGCCCCCATCTGGTATGGCGCGCTTCTGCCCTGCCGATGGCTTCTGCGGTCTGCGCGTCGAAGCGCAAGCCATGCTCGCTCATATACATCAGTTCCGAATGCAGCTTCTCCGTCTTGGCGGCGATCTCTGGCGCTGCCTCGGCGAGCTTCAGGGCGGCCTTCACGCCGTCTTTCAGATCGGTCACGATACGTTTCGGGCCGAGATTGTCCCTTATCCAGCCACTGACAACAGGGTCAGCCGCCTTCCACATGTTGAAGCGCGGATTGAGCATACGCGACACGCCTTCCACCACCACCATGGTCTTTTGCAGCATCACGAGTTCCGGCCGGGTTTCCATGTCGAAAAGCTCGGTGACTTCAAAGAGAAGGGTCAGGAGCTTGCCCATGGAGATCGTCTCGGCCGGCTGGCCGTGAATTGGCTCGCCGATGGCGCGGATCGCCTGCGCGAAACTCGCTATGTCGTGATGGCCCGGCACGTAACCGGCCTCGAAATGTACTTCCGCCACCCGCATGTAATCGCGCGTGATGAAGCCGTAGAGGATTTCAGCGAGAAACCGCCGCTCCTTTTTCCCGAGCCGTCCGGCGATGCCCATATCGACCGCGACTATCATGCCCTGCGGATCGACGAAAAGATTGCCGGGATGCATGTCGGCATGGAAAAAACCGTCGCGCAGGGTGTGCCGCAGGAAGGACTGGATTAGCGTGTCGGCGAGCTTGTTCAGGTCGTGACCGGCGGCCTTCAGGCCTTCAATGTCCGACATCTTGACGCCGTCGATCCACTCCATGGTGACGACGTCACGACCGGTGCGTTCCCAGTCGACTTCGGGAACACGAAAACCGGGATCTTGCCTGGTGTTTTCCGCAAGCTCGGAAAGGGCGGCGGCCTCAAGCCGCAGATCCATCTCGATCTTGGTGGTCTGCTCCAGCGTGCGCGTCACTTCGACCGGGCGCAGACGACGGGCCGAGCGGACAAAGCGCTGTTGCAGGTCGGCGATCAGATACATCGCCTCGAGATCGTTCTGGAAGCGTTGTCGCACGCCGGGACGGATCACCTTCACGGCAACCTTGCGTGGCCCCTTTGGCGTATCCACAATCGCCGGATGGACCTGGGCGATGGAGGCGGCGGCGATCGGGTCGCCAAATTCCCTGTAGAGTTCCGAAACCGGCCGTCCGAGCGATCCCTCGATATTCGCTTTGGCGGCTGCGGCTGGGAAAAAGGCCATGCGGTCCTGAAGGCTTGCGAGATCGTCCGCGAACTCCGCGCCCACCACATCCGGACGGGTGGCCAGAAACTGACCCATCTTCACATAGGACGGTCCAAGCCGCTCGACGGCCACCGCCAGCCGATCGCTACGCTGCGCTCTTTTCGCCTTGCTACGGGCGAATGGCTTCAGCAGGGCTTTTAACACCTGCGCGGGAGCGGGCAGGTCATCGGACGGCAGGGCCAGGACGACGCCTTCGCGCACGAGAACCCAGCCAACCCTTGCGAGGCGGAAATATGCGCCCAAAGTGCTCATGCTTATGCTTGTCTCCTGCCTGTGCCGGCCATGGTCTTAGAGCTTCCAGCCGGAATGCAGGGCGGCGATGCCGCCGGTGTAATTGGTATAGGTCACGCGGGAGAAGCCGGCGGTGCGGATCATCGTCGCAAAATCCTCCTGATTGGGGAATTTACGGATGGATTCGACCAGATACTGATAGGGTTCAGCGTCGCCGGTGATCATCTTGCCGAATTGCGGAATGGCATTGAACGACCACGCGTCGTAGACGCGATCAAGCAGCGGCATCTCAACTTCGGAAAACTCCAGCACCAGAAGCCGCCCGCCGCGCTTCAGCACACGGTGCGCTTCCTTCAGCGCAACGTTGATGCGCGGAACATTGCGAATGCCAAAGGCGATCGTATAGGCGTCGAAGCTGTTCGCCTCAAAAGGTAGTTCCTCGGCATTGGCCTCCACGAAGGTCAAATTGTCCGAAAGCTTCTTTTTCGCCGCGCGCTCTTCGCCGACGGCAAGCATCGAGCCGTTGATATCGAGAACGGTGGCATGCGCCAGACGGTTGGAAGCTTCGATGATCCGGAAGGCAATATCCCCGGTACCACCAGCCACGTCCAGAACCTTGTAGGAGGGATCCTTGCGCGGCGAAAGCGAGGACACCATGGCGTCCTTCCACAGCCGGTGCAGGCCGGCCGACATCACGTCGTTCATGATATCGTAGCGCTTGGCCACCTTGTGGAAGACCTCGTTGACCATCCCCTGCTTCTGGCCTTCGTCCACCTTGTGGAAGCCATAGGACGTTTCCATGCCGCCTTGGGCGGTGGTACGGGCGTCGGTCATCGTCTGTCTCCATATTTATTGCGTGGCGGACCATAGCGGAAACGCCATGGCGACGCTATCTGTTGCCGCATCGCCTGGGCGCGACATTTCGCGTGCACTTTATAGACCACATGGTCCTAACGAAAAACTGCCGGATAAGCCAGATGCCAGAATTGCCAGAAGTCGAAACCGTCAGACGCGGCCTTGCTCCCGCCATGGAAGGGGCAAGGGTTCGCAAGCTCCATCTCGGCCGCCCCGACCTGCGGTTTCCGTTTCCAGAGGATTTCGCGGAGCTTATCGAGGGGAAGACAATCATCTCGCTCGGAAGGCGGGCAAAATATCTTCTGATCGAGCTGGAGGACGGGCTGACAATCGTGTCCCATCTCGGCATGTCCGGCTCTTTCCGCGTGGAAGCGGAAGCCGATGCAGAAGGCAGCATACCCGGCGTGTTCCACCATCCCCGCTCGAAGGACGGCAAGCACGACCACGTCGTCTTTTATCTGGATAAAGGCGAAGAGCGCATCTGCGTTATATATAATGATCCGCGTCGCTTCGGCTTCATGCATCTGGTGGAGCGCAGCAAGCTCGATCTTTATCCCGCCTTTGCGGAACTTGGCCCGGAGCCAACAGGCAATACGCTGAGCGCGGATTATCTCGCGAGCCGGTTCGACGGTAAAAGCCAACCGCTGAAAAGCACGCTGCTGGACCAGAAGGTTATTGCCGGCCTCGGCAATATCTATGTCTGCGAGGCGCTGTGGCGCGCCCATCTTTCCCCCCTGCGTGCCGCCGGAACGCTGGTAACGAAAGGTGGCAAGCCCACAGCGAAGCTTGTCGATCTCACGGAGAAAATCCGCGATGTCATCGCCGATGCCATCGCCGCCGGGGGCTCATCATTGCGCGACCACATACAGACGGATGGAACGCTTGGTTATTTCCAGCATTCCTTTTCGGTCTACGATCAGGAGGGGCAGCCTTGCCGTACCCCCGGCTGCAGGGGTACGGTTGACAGGGTGGTGCAGGCTGGCCGCTCCACCTTTTATTGCGCCGCCTGCCAGAAATGAACGAACGACGGAGAAGGGGAGACTGCCGTGGATTATGAAACGATATTGGTCGAAAAGCGCGACGAGGTAGGGGTCATCACGCTCAATCGTCCAAAGGCGCTAAACGCTCTCAATTCCGTGCTTCTGAAAGAGCTGCGACACATCCTGTCTTCATTTTCCGTGGACGATTCCATCGGTGCGGTCGTTATCACCGGCTCTGAGAAGGCATTTGCGGCTGGTGCCGATATCAAGGAAATGCAGGGGCTGGATTTCGTCGATGCCTATGTCGGCGATTTTCTTGGCGGCTGGGACGAGGTTGCGGCCACCCGCAAACCCGTCATCGCCGCCGTTTCCGGTTTTGCCCTCGGGGGCGGGTGCGAACTCGCCATGATGTGCGACTTCATCATAGCATCCGATACGGCAAAGTTCGGCCAGCCGGAGATCACGCTGGGTGTCATTCCAGGCATGGGCGGCTCCCAGCGGCTGACGCGTGCGGTGGGTAAGGCAAAGGCGATGGACCTCGTTCTGACTGGCCGCATGATGGATGCGGCGGAAGCCGAGCGCGCCGGTCTCGTATCGAGAATCGTACCGGCCGCGAACCTGATGGACGAGGCGGTGGAGGCCGCCACCCGCATCGCGTCGCTGTCGCGTGCCTCCGTGCTCATGGCCAAGGAAAGTGTCAATCGTTCCTTCGAAGTGCCGCTTTCGGAAGGTCTGAGATATGAAAGACGGTCCTTTCAGTCGCTTTTCGCCACGGCAGATCAGAAGGAGGGCATGGCGGCCTTCGTCGAAAAGCGCAAACCTGCTTTCCGGAATCGCTAAGGATTCGGAATATCGGCGCTTTTAAGCGTTTTGCGCGTTGACGGGCGTAAGCTTTAGCGGTATATGCCCGCCCACGGTTAAGGAAAGCCATCCGGCTTGTCCGAAATTACTCCCGCATTCTTGGGTTACGTGAGGTCTTCGAAAGACCCGATCCTCTGGTTGCGGAATTTGGTTTGAATTCGAAGAGAGGCATACATGGCCAATACAACTTCGGCGAAAAAGGCGACCCGCAAGATCGCTCGCCGTACCGCAGTCAACAAGGCTCGCCGTTCGCGCGTTCGCGGCTTCATCCGCAAGGTCGAGGAAGCAATCGCTACCGGTGATCTCGCTGTCGCTACCGAAGCTTTGAAGGCAGCTCAGCCCGAGATCCAGCGCGCCGCTACGAAGGGCGTTCTGCATGGCAACACGGCATCCCGTAAGGTGTCGCGTCTTGCACAGCGCGTGAAGGCTCTTTCCGCCTAATCCGGCTAATTACAAATAATTATTCAAAAAGCCTGGTCTTTGACCGGGCTTTTTCTGATTCTAACCGCCTGTTAATCATTCCTCCCGTAACGTGACAAATGCGTGTCAACTGAACGACAGGAAAAACTAAGCAAAAACAATTACTTGCTGGAGGTCTTCTCCAAAATGGGAAGCTTGCTCTACGGAAGTCGGGGCAAGTTTTGAGTCAAGAAGATTTTTATTTTTTTGCCAAAACAGGCTCTCAAAAAACGCCAAAATTGAATCTCATTGATTCATAAGCGATTCTGCTTTGAACCTTGACGGTGATGCAAAACGGCCTTTGCGAGTCAATGGCCGATCTACGTTTTTGCAGAAAAAACGCCATTGATCTCTCCCCACGATCCTGCCTAAATGCATTCCAACAAGGGGTGCGGATCTCAGTCCACAGATTATCTCGATGTTCGTATCGACGATATTCACCTTCTTGCTGACGGGTCTTTCGAGGTCCGTTTTTTCAGGTCATGGAGCTTTTTGTACCGTTTCGGTCTCGGAACGGGCGGGAGCTTTTTGTCCTCAAAAATGCGCCTTAAGGTTGTGGCGAAAGGAGCGTTTTGAGCGTGTCGCAGGCCTCTCCATGAGGGAGAGGGAAATGGGAAACCGGCTCGCAAACGAGAATAGTCTTTGACGTTCTTTCGAGGGGAACGCTGAGGGCGGGAATAAACGAGGGGGATCTCTGGCGATCTATTTTGGTCGTCAGGCTATGATTGGCAATTTGAAAGGCGGCAATATGCAATTGAATTTGGCGATGGGTGCGGTGGCTGATGGGGACCGCGCACCAAAGGCATGTGATGCAGCTTGCTCAGAGGCGGCAGGGGACAAATCGGCAATGAAGCATGATGCGCTGTTTGAACGTTTTAGCGCGCGGCTCAAGGCACAGGTTGGTCCGGAAGTCTATGCGAGCTGGTTTGCACGGCTGAAACTCCATTCCGTTTCGAAAAGCGTCGTTCGTTTTACCGTTCCGACGACCTTTCTGAAGTCCTGGATCAATAACCGTTATATGGACCTGATCACCAGCCTCGTGCAGAGCGAGGATCCGGATGTGCTGAAGGTGGAGATTCTGGTCCGCTCGGCCAGCCGCCCGGTGCGCCCGGCCCAGGCTGAGGAACGGACACAGCCCGCTCAGGAAATCGGGGCGGTTCAGCGCAACAAGCCTTTTGTCCCGCAGCAGCCCGCGGCGGCGCCTTCTGCGCAGCCCGTGGCCGCGCAGGCAACCCTGCGTCAGGGCGGCTCCGGTCCGCTGTTCGGGTCACCGCTAGATACCCGTTTCACCTTCGAGACGTTTGTAGAAGGTTCCTCCAACCGTGTTGCGCTTGCAGCCGCAAAGACGATCGCAGAAGCCGGCGCCGGCGCTGTGCGTTTTAATCCGCTGTTCATCCATGCGGGTGTGGGCCTCGGCAAGACACATCTTCTGCAGGCTATCGCGAATGCGGCCATCGACAGCCCGCGCAATCCGCGCGTGGTTTATCTGACGGCCGAATATTTCATGTGGCGTTTCGCAACCGCGATCCGTGACAATGACGCTCTGACGCTGAAGGATACGCTGCGCAATATCGATCTGCTCGTCATCGATGACATGCAGTTTCTGCAGGGCAAGATGATCCAGCACGAATTCTGCCACCTGCTGAACATGCTGCTCGACAGCGCCAAGCAGGTCGTGGTTGCGGCTGACCGCGCTCCATGGGAACTGGAATCGCTCGATCCGCGCGTGCGCTCCCGCCTTCAGGGCGGCATGGCCATCGAGATCGAAGGGCCCGATTACGACATGCGTTATGAAATGCTCAACCGCCGCCTCGGTTCGGCCCGTCAGGAAGATCCTTCCTTTGATATTTCGGACGAAATCCTGACCCATGTCGCCAAAAGCGTTACGGCGAGCGGTCGCGAACTTGAGGGTGCGTTCAACCAGCTGATGTTCCGGCGCTCTTTCGAACCGAATCTGTCGGTCGACCGGGTCGATGAACTACTGTCGCATCTCGTCGGCACGGGCGAGGCCAAGCGCGTGCGTATTGAGGATATTCAGCGGATCGTCGCCAAGCATTACAACGTGTCGCGGCAGGAACTGGTGTCCAACCGCCGCACCCGAGTCATCGTCAAGCCACGCCAGATCGCCATGTATCTGGCGAAGATGCTGACGCCGCGGTCTTTCCCGGAGATCGGCCGCCGTTTTGGCGGACGTGACCATACCACGGTTCTGCATGCGGTGCGCAAGATCGAGGAGCTGATCTCCGGCGATACCAAGCTCGGTCATGAGGTCGAACTGCTGAAGCGCCTGATCAACGAAAACAACGCATGAAAAAAGCGGCCTCCGGGCCGCTTTTTTATTCTCTTCTTGTTTGATGACTAAAGCCGATGCGCGGGTGTCAGCAGGCGAGGTCGGCGACGACGGCGTCCAGAATGAGCATGCCCGATGGGGTGCAGCGCAGCCGGGAGTTTCCGAGCCGCTCCACAAAGCCGTGCTGGAGAAGAAACTCTTCCTTTTCCGGGTCGAGGTCGCGTCCGGAAAGATCGCTCCAGCGGGCGAGATCGATGCCTTCCCGCAGGCGAAGGCCCATCAGCAGCAATTCGTCGGCCTGTTCATCGACGCCGAGGAGTTCCTGATCGATCATGCCGTGGCCTTCCCGCTCAACGGTTTCCAGCCAGGTCTCAGGGTGGCGTTCGGTCGCCGTTGCGAGCTTGGAGGAGCCGCGCGTCAGGCGCCCATGCGCGCCAGGACCGATGCCCGCGTAATCGCCATAACGCCAGTAGGTGAGGTTGTGGCGACTTTCAGCACCGGGCCGGGCATGGTTGGAAACCTCGTAGGCCGGCATGCCGTAACGCTCGGTGATTTCCTGAGTGGCTTCATAAAGCACGGCCGAATGCTCGCCATCTGGCACGATGAGTTTGCCGGCCTTGTGCAGGCCGTAGAAGGGCGTGCCTTCTTCTATCGTCAGCTGATAGAGCGACAGATGGTCAACGGCATAGGAGACTGCTTCCTTCAGCTCGGCGTCCCATTCGGCCACCGTCTGGTTCGGGCGGGCATAGATGAGGTCGAAGGACATACGCGGGAAAATCTCACGCGCCAGCCTGATGGCTTTCAGGGCGTCAGCGACATCATGCAGCCGTCCGAGGAATTTCAGGTCGCGGTCATTCAGCGCCTGCACACCGAGAGAGACGCGGTTGACGCCCGCCGCCCGGTAACCGCGAAACCGCTCTGCCTCGACGCTCGAAGGATTGGCTTCCATGGTGATCTCGATACCATCCGGCACATGCCAGAAGCGCGAGACGCCATCAAGAAGTGCTGCGACTGTCTGCGGGTCCATCAGCGATGGCGTGCCGCCGCCCATGAAGATGCTGGTGACGACGCGCGGGCCGCTCAGCGACCGCATATGTTCCATTTCACGCAGGAAGGCAGCCGTAAACCGCTCCTGATCTACCGGCCGGTGGCGGACATGGCTGTTGAAATCGCAATAGGGGCATTTGGCCGCGCAGAAGGGCCAATGCAGATAAATCCCGAAACCGGGATCGCCCGTATCCGGCAGAAGCGATGCGCCGGGGGCATAAAGTTGGTGCTCCCCGACCATCGGGTTCATGCCTCCAGGCAGGTTTCTACGAATTTTTTAAACGCACGGGCACGGTGCGATAGCGCAAAGCTGTCGCCATGTTTCCAGCCGTGTTTTTCGTCCGCGGTCATCTCACCGAATGTGGTGTCGTAACCCTCGGGTTTGAAGATCGGATCATAGCCAAATCCGCTCGTTCCGCGCGGTGGCCAGACGACAGTGCCTTCCACCTCGCCACGGAAATACTCGACATGACCGTCGGGCCAGGCCAGGCACAGCACGCTGACAAAGCGGGCCGTGCGATCTTCCGGTTTCGATGCGCCATGCTCGGCCAGTGCATCTTCAACTTTCCGCATCGCCATGGCGAAGTCGCGTGTGCCATCGGCCGTCTCCGCCCAATTGGCGGTGTAGACACCGGGCGCACCGTCAAGCGCGTCGATAACCAGACCGGAATCGTCGGACAAAGCCGGAAGACCGGATGCCTTAGCAGAGGCAAGCGCCTTGATGGCGGCATTTTCTTCGAAGGTCGTGCCTGTCTCGTCCGGCTCTTCGAAGTTGAGCTCAGCCGCCGACTTGGCGGAAAAGCCGAAAGGGCCGATCAGATCGGCAATTTCGGCAATCTTGCCTTTGTTGTGGCTGGCGACGACGATGGTTCTGGTATCGAGCTTGCGCATCACGCTTTCCTGTCGGCTCAGGCGATGGCCTGTTTCTGAAGGGCGACCAATTCGCTGCAGCCGGCTTTGGCCAGGCCGAGCAGCGTCAGGAATTCTTCTTCGGAAAAGGGCGCGCCTTCAGCAGTACCCTGAACCTCGACGATACCGCCCGAGCCGGTGATGACGAAATTCGCGTCGGTTTCGGCGGAGGAATCTTCGAGATAGTCGAGATCGATAACCGGCTGGTTGGCGAAGATACCGCAGGAGATCGCCGCGATATGATCCTTCAGGACTTTCTCGACCTTGATCATGTTGCGGGTTTCCATCCACTTCAGGCAATCGTGCAGCGCGATCCACGCGCCGGTAATGGAGGCGGTGCGGGTACCGCCATCGGCCTGGATGACGTCGCAATCGATGCTGATCTGGCGTTCGCCGAGCGCCTGCAGGTCAACGACGGCGCGCAGCGAGCGGCCGATGAGGCGCTGGATTTCCTGCGTACGGCCGCCCTGCTTGCCGGAAGCAGCTTCGCGCTTCATGCGTTCATGGGTGGAGCGCGGCAGCATGCCATATTCTGCGGTAACCCAGCCCTTGCCGCTGTTGCGCAGCCACGGCGGCGTCTTTTCTTCGAGGCTTGCGGTGACGAGCACATGCGTGTCGCCGAATTTCACGAGACAGGAGCCTTCGGCATGTTTCGAGAAATTGCGCTCGAAGGAAACCTTGCGCATCTGGTCGGTTTTTCTGCCTGAAGGCCGCATATGATCCACTCTCCATGTTGGTCCCTGCCTTCTAAGGCGAGGTCCTGGCTTTTGCAAAGCCAATTTCCATTTTGCCGCGGCCGCGCGACGCATTATATTGATGGCAGACAGGATATGGACGACAAAGAACGGACGAATGGGCTTTTCTGCACCGCTTTCAAAAGATCAGGCATCGCTTCTCGATGAACGGTCGCGGGAAATTTTCCGGCGCATCGTCGAAGGTTATCTCGATACCGGCGAACCGTTGGGCTCACGCAGCCTGTCGCGGCTGCTGCCGATGTCGCTTTCACCGGCCTCCGTCCGGAACGTCATGAGCGATCTGGAGGAACTGGGCCTCATCTATTCCCCTCACATCAGCGCGGGGCGCCTTCCTACCCAGACCGGGTTGCGCTTTTTCGTCGATGCCTTCATGCAGGTAGGCGATCTGCCGGCGGAGGAACGCGCAAGTATCGATCGCCAGATCGGGCCGGTCGCCGGTCACGAGCAATCGCTGGAAGGGCTGCTGACGGAAGCGAGCCGCATGTTGTCCGGGATGTCGCGGGGCGCAGGCCTGGTGCTGACGGCCAAGAACGATGTGGTGCTCAAGCATGTCGAATTCATCAGGCTCGAACCGACCAAGGCGCTCGCCGTGCTGGTGGGTGATCATAATCAGGTCGAAAATCGCATCATAGAGTTACCGACTGGCATTTCTTCGTCACAGTTGACCGAGGCTGCGAATTTCATCAATGCCCATCTGTCCGGCCAGACGCTGCAGGAATTGCGCGGCCAGTTCCAGAAGCAGCAGGCGGAGCTGCAATCCGAACTCGGCACGCTGGCACAGGATCTCATCGAACGCGGTCTGGCTGTCTGGGCGGGCGATAGCGAGGACGGCAAGCTTGGTCGTCTCATCGTTCGCGGGCGGTCCAACCTGCTGGAGGGACTGGCCGGCGAGGAAGACATCGATCGTGTTCGCCTGCTCTTTGACGATCTGGAGCGTAAGGAAAACCTCATTGAAATCCTCAACCTCGCGGAAAGTGGGTCGGGAGTGAGGATTTTTATCGGTTCGGAAAACAAGCTCTTTTCGCTGTCGGGTTCCTCGCTCATCGTCGCGCCGTATCGTGACGAGGACAATCGTGTCGTTGGTGCGGTCGGCGTCATCGGGCCCACCAGGCTGAATTATGCCCGTATCGTGCCCATGGTGGATTACACCGCGCAGATCATGGCCCGCCTTTCCCGCAAACAGAGATAGACAAGCCGGCAAGGAAGGAGAATGCGGCAAGCTTTTCGCCGCAAGCCTTGATTTTTGCCCGCCAAAGCTCGATATCGGGCGCAACCACTAACAGTCTAATCTGGAGAACGTCATGACCGACGATACAAAAAAGCCCGGACCTGACGCGGACGTCGCGGAAGAGTTTGTCGAACCTGTTCAGGCAGGCGAAGAACAGGCTGAAACGGCGGAGCCCGATCCGGTCGAAGCGCTCAAGGCGGAAAATGCCGACCTGCGCGACAAGTTCCTGCGCCTTGCCGCGGAAATGGACAATCTTCGTCGTCGCACGGAACGCGACGTAAAGGATGCCAAGACCTACTCCATGGCCGCTTTTGCCCGCGACATGCTGGCGGTTTCAGACAATCTTCGCCGCGCTCTCGAGGCCATTCCCGCTGAGCTCAAGACCAATGGCGAAGCCGGCCTGAATGGCTTGATTGAAGGTGTCGAAATGACCGAGCGCTCGATGCTGTCGACGCTGGAACGCCATGGCGTGAAGAAGATCGATGCCGAAGGCCAGAAGTTCGATCCGAATTTCCACCAGGCCATGTTTGAGATTCCCAACACGACGGTTCCCAACAATACCGTATTGCAGGTAATTCAGGCCGGTTTCACCATTGGCGACCGCGTTCTGCGCCCCGCCATGGTCGGTGTCTCCAAGGGCGGCCCGAAGGCGGAAACCGCTGCCTCGGCCGAACCGGGCACCGCGTCGGTCAATGAAAAAGACGCTTGAGGCCATCTGTGCCGACGTAACGAAAAACGCGCCTTCAGGGCGCGTTTTTTATTGCCATTAACTGGGAATAGAAGGCCTGCCGTCAGGCAGCCGTTGCCTGTTCCTGATTAAGGAAGGCGTAGATCGCCGTATCGGAATCTGTAGCACGCAGCTTGGCCACCAGTTCAGGGTCGCGCAGGGCACGCGCAATGCGTGAAAGTGCCTTCAGATGGTCGGCGCCGGCACCTTCTGGCGCCAGCAGCAGGAAAACCAGATCAACGGGCTGATCGTCCAGCGCTTCGAAATCGACCGGCGTTTCAAGACGTGCGAAAACACCGGTGATCTGCTGGATGCTGTTGAGCTTGCCATGGGGAATGGCAATGCCGTGGCCCACACCGGTAGAACCGAGCTTTTCACGCTGGAGGATGACGTCGAACACTTCCCGTTCCGAGACTCCGGTAATTCTGGCTGCCTTTGCGGCCAGCTCCTGAAGCAGCTGCTTTTTGGAATTCACCTTGAGGGCGGGAATAATCGCATCTTGTTGCAGCAAATCTGCCAACGCCATTCTCTTTTTCCTTCATGCCATCGAGACGAGGCGGAAGGCAGATGCACTTTCGCGTCCTGCCTTCCACGTCTTGTCAGACTGTTCAGCTCTTGATCGTTTCCGCGTCGATCCAGCCGATATTGCCGTCGTGACGCCGGTAGACGATGTTGAGATATTCCTTGCCCGGGCTGCGGAACAGCAGAACCGGTTCGTCGGTCATGTCGAGCGCCATTACGGCACTGGCAACAGACATGGTCTTAATCTGTTTCGAACTCTCGGCCACAATGGTGGGTGCGTAATCTTCGGGGACCTCGTGGTCCTCATCGGGAATAGCATCCATCACCGTATAGGCGATTTCCTGCGACACGCCGTTCGCACCATTGTGATGGTCCTTGAGCTTGCGCTTGTAGCGACGCAGGCGCTTTTCGATCCGCTCGGCGGCGGCATCGAAGCTCGCTTGCGGATCATTCGCCTGACCCGCCGCATGCAATACAACGCCCGTATCGAGATGCAGCTTGCAATCGGCCGCAAAACGCGATCCGGACTTCTCTACGGTCACTTGGCCTGAATACCCCCCATCGAAGTATTTGGTAACCGCCAGACCTATATTGTCCTCAATCCGCTGACGGAAAGATTCACCGATCTCCATATGTTTACCAGATACACGCACACTCATGGAAATTTTCCTTTTTGTAGTGATTTGCGAGTACCAGCTTACGTCAAGCCGCGCGCGCATCCAAGCGTTTCGAAGACCTTAAAAAGCCCTCATTCGAATTTTACGCCCATGGACGGTGGAGATGAATCCGTTACAAATGACCTTGCTTACGTGTGCGGCGGGCTTCTAGCCCTTGCCGCGACAAGAGTCAATGGTGCGGCAAAAAACCGCCATAAACGTGATCGGGTTCATCGCTCAGAAGGCGGACAACCTGGCAAGAGCCTTCTTTTCCCGGCGTCGCTGCACGGAGGAGGGGATGTTCATCGCCTCCCGATATTTGGCGACGGTGCGGCGGGCAAGATCGATACCGTTCTTCTTTAGATTGTCTACGATATCGTCGTCGGAAAGCACCGCATCAGCCGCTTCCTGCGCAATCATGGCCTTGATGCGGTGACGGACTGCTTCCGCTGAATGGCTGTCACCGCCTTCCACAGCGCTGATCGATACGCTGAAGAAATATTTGAGCTCGAACAGCCCCCGTGGCGTCAGCATGTATTTCTTTGATGTCACGCGGCTGACGGTGGATTCGTGCATCTTGATGGCGTCCGCAACCGTCTTCAGGTTCAGCGGCCGCAGGTGATCCACGCCATTGAGGAGAAAGGCATCCTGCTGACGCACGATCTCCGTCGCAACCTTCATGATCGTCCGGGTGCGCTGGTCGAGGCTGCGGGTCAGCCAATGGGCGGTCTGCATGCATTCAGCCAGAAAGTCCTGGTCCTCTCCTGCGCGAGCCTTGTGTTTCGAGACTTCGGCGAAATAGCTCTGGTTGATGAGCACGCGTGGCAGGGTCTCGGGATTGATTTCCACCAGCCAGCCGCCGGAAGAGGAGGGACGAACGATGATATCGGGAACGATGGTCTCCGAAACCGCTGAATCGTAGCCTGCACCGGGGCGTGGATTGAGCGTGCGGATTTCCGCCAGCATGTCGAGTAGATCTTCCTCATCGACCCCGCAGAGTTTCTTTAAGGAGGCGAAATCCCGTTTCGCCAGAAGCTCGAGATTGTCGATGAAAGCCCGCATGGCCGGGTCGAGCCGGTCCTTCTGCGCGAGCTGGATCGCCAGACACTCGCTCAGTGAACGTGAAAATACGCCGGGAGGATCGAAGCCTTGGAGTGTCTTCAGAACCCGCTCGACAGTCGAAGGAGCCGCTCCCAGCCGCTCGGCGACGTCGTCGACAGCGTCTGCGGCGATATAGCCGGTCTCATCGAGTTGGCCGATAAGCACATCGGCGATCATCCTGTCTTCGGGGGAAGAGATGGAGAGCGGCAATTGCTGACTGAGATGGTCGCCCAGGCTCTGTTTTGCAGCGACGAAATCATCGAGATCGTAACTTTCGCCGGATTCCTGGCCCGGCATCGATTTCCACTGGCTCGCCAGTTCGGGCGCATCGGCCTTTCTCGGCTCGCCATCGTCGGGAAAGACGTTTTCGAAGCTCGTGTCGAGTTGCTCGCCAAGATTGGCGGCGCGATCCCCGTACCAGTCGTCACTATCCGCGGTCACGCTGGGGGATTTTCCCGCGCCGTCACCATCGCTGTCGCCGAAATTGTCGGCTTCCGCCGGCATGTCATTGCTCAAATCGCCATCGTTTGCCGCAATTTCCAGCAGCGGATTACGTTCCACCTCCTGCGCGATAAACTGCGTCAACTCGAAATGCGTCATCTGAAGCAGCTGGATGGACTGCATCAGTTGCGGTGTCATCACGAGAGACTGGTTTTGACGCAGCAAAAGGCTGGCAGACAATGCCATGGCGAACGCGAAACTCCCTTTACAGCTTCTCCGTCGCCAGATTTTCCAGAAATTTTACCGAGACGACAGAACTTGGCCCAAAAATTGCTTTTTTATTTTGTTTGGTCAAGCGTCAGGGCAGGGCGCGACGAAGAATCTTTCGCGCCCTACAGCTTAAAGGCTGAAATTATTGCCGAGATAGAGGCGACGCACATCCGGATTGTTGACGATATCGTCGGGACGTCCATGCGTCAGCACCTCGCCTGCATGGATGATGTAAGCGCGGTCGATGAGGCCAAGCGTTTCTCGGACATTATGATCAGTGACGAGAACGCCGATGCCGCGCGCTGTCAGATGCCTTACCAGATTCTGGATGTCGCTGACCGAAATCGGATCGACGCCCGCGAAAGGCTCGTCGAGCAGCATGAAGGTCGGATCTGTCGCAAGCGCGCGTGCGATTTCCAGACGGCGGCGCTCGCCACCCGAAAGCGCCACGGCGGGCGACTTGCGCAGCTGCGCGATATGGAATTCTTCCAGCAGCTCATCGAGCTTGCGGTTGCGCTTGGCTGCGTCCGGCTCGTGCACTTCCAGCACGGCGCGGATGTTCTCCTCCACGGTCAACCCGCGGAAGATCGAGGCTTCCTGCGGCAGGTAACCGACGCCGAGACGGGCGCGCCGATACATCGGCATGGTGGTCACATCATTGCCGTTGATGGCGATCTTGCCGGTATCGACCGGAACCAGGCCCGTTATCATATAAAAACAGGTGGTTTTGCCGGCGCCGTTCGGCCCGAGCAGGCCCACAGCCTCGCCGCGACGAACGACCAGCGAAACACCGTTGACCACGCGACGCGTATTATAGGTCTTGGTCAAACCATGCGCGATCAGCGTGCCCTGATAGGGGGTCTTGTCCGCCGGTGAGGCGGAGTCCGCGGATCGGTGGCGCCCGCCGCCGAATATTTTTGAGATCGAGGGTATCTTCACGAGGAAAGACTACTGTTTCTTCTGCGATTTCGGATCGAGCATGATCCGGACAGGACCGCCGCAGCTTTCGAGCTTGGCCTGTCCCGTATTCATCAGAACAGTGAGCTTGCAGCCGGTGAAGACATTGGTGCCTTCGGACAGCACGACCTGCTTGCCCGTCAGAATGAAGGTCTGCGCCGCCATGTCGAATTCGCCGTGATCGGCCGTCGCCTTCTGGGTTTCGGACGTCAGATAGACATTATTGTCCACGAAGATTTTTTCGATGTTGGCGTCGCCACTGGTGAGAGAGGAACCCTCGCCCTTGTAATTCACCGTCATCTTGCCGGCCTGCAGGGTGGTCGTTCCCTGCACAACCTTCACGTTGCCGGTAAAATATGCCTTGCGCTCCTGATCGCGAATCTCGAGCTGGTCACTTTCAATCGCAATCGGCTGATCGCCGGAAAGCTTGACACCCTGCATGTTGCTGGTGGTGTTCTGGGCGAAAGCCACAGTTGCAAGACATGAAAAAACAAGACCTGCGGCTGTTAAGCCTGCGGATTTGCCAAGGAAAACGGGACGGGAAATTTGCATCATCTGGACCGGGCTCTCACTTGCCTTCATTTTTGATATTGGATGCAGCGATACGTGCCCGTACCTGCCCCGAAAATGTAATTGTCTTGCCATTATCGGCGATGTCAATCGATTGCGCAACAATCGAGCCGTCGTTTGTTTTGATTGAAACCGGCTGCTGGCTGCTCATTTTCCCGGCCTTCAGATCGACTTCCGCAGACTGGAATTTCGCTTGTATGCCATTGCTGAGATTGATGTCAAAAGGGGCGGTCATCTTTAGTTTGTTCGTGGCGCGGTCGAAAATGCCTTCCTGGGCGATCACCTGCGCGACACTGTCGTTTACCGGAACCGCCGCCAGAACCTTTTCGAGCGTCATCAGATTGGGGTTGGCAATGTCCTGCAAGGCGCGGTCGGCGTTCATGGAGTAATCGATTCCCTTCTCGTTGCGGCCCGCAACGGCAGGTTTTTCCATCACGATCTTGCCGTCTTCTATCCTCGCGCTTTCGAGGGAGACTTCTTCAGGCGCCCAGGTTCGGATAACCGAGACAGCGATGAAGGCAAGCGAAACGATTGCCGCCGCGAGCGGCAGAATGATTTTCAGCCGTTTCACACGCGCTGAATGCCGGAGCGCACGCCCGTAAGCGCCGTTCTGGTCATTGGGCAGCGGAAATGCTGGCGCGGGTTCGCGGAGTCTTTCGAGCATAAGAGCGGGTCCGGAATGCTTCTCGGCGCCTTTCAGGCGCACAATTGAAGCTTGTGTCTCTATCTAAATGTCTTTGGCACGAGTGCTTTGTCCTGCCAATATGGTTTTTGTCTGGAAAGGTGCAAGGGAAATGCGAATTTTATCGTAATTCTGGTTTCCTTATTGTTTCCTTGCGGCTTCGCGTTAGAAGAACCATATGGCCTGAAGCGCAAGAGCGGATGACAGAGGTTTTTATGGACAATATGGCGATAGCGGATCGCAGGCGGTTGCGCCGCAAGCTGACTTTCTGGCGGATTGCCGCCGTTCTTCTGCTCGTTGCCGGTTTCTTCGGCCTCTACCGTTTTTTCTGGGATGGACCGCAGCAGAGTGCGAAGCCCCATATTGCCCGCGTCGAGGTCTCTGGCCTGATCACCGACAATACCGAACTTCTCGAGCGGCTCGACAGGATCGCCAAGAGCGACAATGTCAAAGGGCTGATCGTGTCGATTTCTTCGCCAGGCGGCACCACCTATGGCGGTGAGCGCATCTTTAAGGCCATTCGAGGGGTCGCAGAAAAGAAGCCGGTCGTTTCGGATGTGCGCACGCTCGCTGCCTCCGCAGGTTACATGATCGCATCGGCGGGCGATGTCATCGTTGCCGGCGAAACCTCGATCACCGGTTCGATCGGCGTGATCTTCCAATATCCCCAACTTGGCCAGTTGATGGACAAGCTCGGCGTCTCGTTGCAGGAAATCAAGTCGTCGCCGATGAAGGCGGAGCCTTCACCGTTCCACGAGGCGCCGGAAGAAGCAAAGACGATGATCCGCGCCATGGTGATGGACAGCTATGGCTGGTTTGTGGACCTTGTGGCAGATCGCCGCAAACTGCCACGCGAGGATGTGCTGAAACTGGCTGATGGATCGATCTATACCGGCCGTCAGGCTCTTGCCAACAGGCTGGTTGACACGCTCGGCGGCGAAAAGGAAATTCGCACCTATTTCGAAACCCGCGGTGTGGCAAAGGATTTGCCGATTGTCGAATGGCGTGCGCCATCCTCCAATTCGCCTTTCGCGCTTTTCAGTGTTGCGCAAATAGCGAAGTTTCTGGGATATGACGATTTAATTCCCTTCGCAGGGCCTGGCCAGCTCGGTACGGACAAGTTGTTTCTTGACGGTCTTGTTTCCGTTTGGCAGGTTGAGCCGCGTTAAAAATCCAATTCTTTCAGGGGGCAACCGTGATCAAATCTGAACTGGTGCAGATCGTTGCTGCGCGTAACCCGCACCTTTATCACCGTGACGTGGAAAACATCGTCAATGCGGTGCTGGATGAAATCACCGACGCTCTGGCGGCAGGCAATCGTGTTGAGCTCCGCGGTTTTGGCGCGTTTTCGGTGAAAAACCGTCCGTCGCGCTCGGGCCGGAACCCGCGCACGGGTGAATCGGTTTTCGTCGAGGAAAAATGGGTGCCCTTCTTCAAGACGGGTAAGGAACTGCGTGAACGCCTGAACCCCGGAATGGGTGACGAAGAGGACGATTGATCGTTCTTGACGCCGGCGACTGAAACGGAGCCGGCCTTCCTCGCGGCGATGGAGTATTTTCGGATGTCAAAAAAAATCATCAACCTCATCATCCTGCTTCCGCTGGCGATCATCCTCGTCATCCTGTGTGTTGCCAATCGTCAGTCCGTGACGTTGGCGCTCAACCCTTTCCGACCGGAAGACGGCGTTCTGTCCTTCACCGCGCCATTTTTCGTTTTCCTGTTTCTGGCGGTCATTTTTGGTGTACTGCTGGGGTCTGCGGCCACCTGGTTCGCTCAGGGCAAACATCGCAAACGCGCCCGTATCGAGGCGAAGGAAGCCGTTCGCTGGCACGACGAGGCCAACCGTCAAAAGGCTGCCGCGGCCGGCCAGCTTCCACAGGCGGGACAACTCCCGGCAAAGTGATGGCGCCAGCATTGGTCCCGGCTCTAGTCGAGCGGCCTACGGAATGTTATTTGCTGGCGCGATAAGACGCGGGCAAAAGCGGAAAGATTTCCATTGAAGAAAAAAGACAGCCGGCCGGGCAATCGCGCGCGAGCCGGAAACGAGAAAAAACAGGTTCATGCCGCAAAGCCGGCGCGCCGCGCGGATGCCGCGCCGAAAAAGCGCGAGCCGGATGCGGTGCGCAGCGTGCAGAAGGCCGCACCGAAGGAAAAAACCGTTGTAGCCGCCGCCATCGAACAGGTTCCTGCGCGCGCACTGATGCAGCGCACCGGCGCACTGCCTGCGGAACAGGTTCCCGTCATTCTGGAATCGAGCGGCGCCGGTGATTTTCACCTCATCGATAGCGGCAACGGCCTGAAGCTCGAGCAATATGGCGACTATCGCATCGTCCGTCCCGAGGCGCAGGCGCTCTGGAGACCTTCGATCCCCGACCGCGTATGGCAGAATGCCGATGCCGTCTTTACCGGCGATACGGACGAGGACGGCATGGGCCGCTGGCGGTTTCCCAAGGAAGCGCTCGGAGAAACCTGGCCCCTGTCGCTCTTGGGCGTCGATTTTCTCGGCCGCTTCACGGCTTTCCGGCATGTTGGCGTCTTTCCCGAGCAGATCGTTCATTGGGAGTGGCTGAAACATTCCATCGAGACGGCTGACCGGCCGCTGAAGGTGCTCAATCTGTTCGGTTATACAGGCGTCGCCTCGCTGGTTGCGGCGGCTGCGGGCGCTGAAGTCACCCACGTCGATGCCTCCAAAAAGGCGATCGGCTGGGCCAAGGAAAATCAGGCCCTTGCCCGGCTCGAGCACGCGCCGATCCGCTGGATCTGCGAAGACGCCATGAAGTTCATCCAGCGTGAGGAACGCCGCGGCAACAGCTACGATATCATCCTCACCGACCCGCCGAAGTTCGGCCGCGGGACCCACGGCGAGGTCTGGCAATTGTTCGACCATCTGCCTCTGATGCTGGACATCTGCCGGGAAATCCTGTCGCCCAAGGCGCTCGGCCTGGTGCTGACAGCCTATTCGATCAGGGCGAGCTTCTATTCAATGCATGAGCTGATGCGTGAAACCATGCGCGGCGCCGGTGGCGTCGTCACGTCCGGCGAACTTGTCATCCGTGAAGCCGGGCTGGACGGCAAGACGCCGGGCCGCGTGCTTTCCACATCGCTGTTCAGCCGCTGGGAGCCGAAATGAAGGATATGCGCGAAAATACAACGCGCCGGGTTGGTCAGGTCAAGGAAGTGACCAGCCTCGCCAATCCCATCATCAAGGACATTAAGGCGCTCACCCAGAAAAAGGGCAGGGAGGAGACCGGCACTTTCATGGCGGAAGGCCTGAAGCTGGTCATCGATGCCCTCGAACTCGGCTGGACGATAAAGACGCTGGTTTACGCCAAGGCCGCCAAGGGCAAGCCGCTGGTGGAGCAGGCGGCGGTGAAGACGGTCGCATCCGGCGGGCTGGTGCTCGAAGTCAGCGAAAAGGTCATCGCCTCGATCACCCGCCGCGACAATCCGCAAATGGTCGTCGGCATTTTCGAGCAGAAATGGAAGCCGCTGAAGGATATCCGGCCGGAAAAGGGCGAGACCTATATCGCACTCGACCGGGTTCGTGATCCCGGCAATCTCGGCACCATCATCCGCACAGCGGACGCGGCTGGTGCCTCGGGGGTCATTCTGGTCGGGGACTGCACGGACCCATTTTCGCTGGAAACGGTACGCGCCACCATGGGTTCGGTCTTCGCCACGCCCGTTGCGCGCGCCTCGGTCGAGGAATTCCTGTCCTGGAAAAAATCGGCACATGTCAGCGTCGTCGCCACCCATCTTGCCGGTTCTGTGGATTATCGAAAGATCGATTATGCCGGCAAGCCGGTCGTGATCCTGATGGGCAATGAACAATCCGGCCTTCCGCCGGAGCTTGCCGGCAAGGCCGACCAGCTGGCGCGCATTCCCCAGCAGGGTCGCGCAGACAGCCTTAATCTCGCCATCGCAACCGCCGTCATGCTGTTCGAAGCACGGCGACATCTCCTCGAACTCGCACCGGTGACGTAATGGCCAAGGCGGCATTGTTCTCGAAATTCGGCCCGGCCTTTGCCCTGATCGTCGCCGCGCTGGTGCTGGATCAAATCGTCAAGCAGCTGGTCGAAGCCTATCTGCCGCTGCAGGAGATGGTGCCTGTCGCGCCGTTTCTGGCGCTTTACCGCACCTACAATCTTGGTGTCGCCTTTTCCATGCTCGAAGACATGCACGGGTGGTTCATCGTCAGCATGCGGCTCGTCATCGTTGTCTTCGTTCTTTGGCTATGGCGCAAGACGGCTGCCGATCGCACCTTCGCCCATCTCGGTTTTGCCTTCATCATCGCCGGAGCAGCGGGTAATCTTCTCGACCGCTTCTTTTACGGGCACGTCATCGACTATATCCTATTCCACACCCAGACATGGTCCTTCGCTGTTTTCAACCTTGCTGACAGTTTCATAACCATCGGTGCAGGCTGCGTCATTCTCGACGAGTTTTTGCACGCCCGGGCGGCTAAAAAGTAAAATTTTACCGTTTCGGCCAAACATATCAAAACCGCTGCCGTGGTAGCGGTTGCCTATGAGCGAACTGGCAAAACTTCGGCAAAAAGTCTCGGATGGCCTTGGCCTGGCTGCCACGGCGGTGCAGCCTGCGGATCGTCTCGATACGACGGCACGCCCTGCAGATGAAGGACATGCGACCGGTACCGGGTCGATTGCGCTCTATGTCGCCGTGTCGTTATCGGTGGGGGCTTTTTCCGCTGCCCTTATCGCGCTTGCAGTGCCTTATGCTGTCACTGTTGCGATGGCGATCTTTTTCGGCGCAGTGCTCGTCGGTGTCCTTTTCCATGCGCTCTTTGATGAGTCTTTGCATCGGCCCGATGCCCTGGTTGCAGAAGCAGATCTCCGGCTGCGCCAGACGCAAAACCGGTCTCTGATTGCCGAAATGCAGGAGTTCATGGGCGATATAGTCGTGATCCGCGACATGAACCGGCGTATTGTCGAGGCGAATAGAGTGTTTCGCGAAATGACCGGCTGCACGGCCCCGGAAGGGTTGAGCTGCGAGGAAATCGGCATCGCTTTCCGCCCGGGCGAAAAGGTCCACGCTTATGATGTGGAGATCGCGACCCCGTTCGGCCAGCGCATCTTCTCCTGGCATGATGTCGTGACCCGCGATCTGGCAAGCAGCCGTCTTCACATCAGCAGCATCGCCCGAGATGTGACTGAGGAGCGGCTTGCACTTGCCGAAAGGGAAGATGCCCGCCTGCGCGCCGAAAAGGCCGAGGCGGAAAAGGCGAGGCTGCTTGCCACAGTAAGTCATGAAATCCGCCTGCCGCTTTCCGGCATGCTCGGCATGAACCATCTTCTGTCGCAGACGAAACTCAGCGACGAGCAGCGCAACTATCTCGATGGCATGCGGCAATCCGGCCAGTCGCTGGTGCAGCTGGTCGAGGATCTGCTGGATTATTCGACCATGGAGGCTGGCCGCTTCAGGCTCAATCCGCGCGCGGAGAACCTGCGGCGGCTGATTGAGAGCATCGTTGAGATGCTCGCCCATCGCGCCCATGAAAAAGGTATAGAGATTACATCCTTCGTTGCGCCTGAAGTACCCGATCATCTCGATTTCGATCCGGCGAGGCTGCGTCAGGTCCTCTTCAATCTCCTCGGCAATGCCGTCAAATTCACGCGGGAAGGCGGCGTCGTCATCCGGGCGCGCATGATCGGTGACGAATTGCACATCGCCGTCGAAGACACCGGCCCGGGCATGAGCCGGGCGGAACAGGCCCGTATTTTTGGGGAATTCGAACAGGCTGGCCCGTTGTCGCAGCGAAGCGCAGGCACGGGCCTTGGACTTGCGATCTCCGCCCGTATCGTGCGGGAATTCGGCGGCCGTCTCACGGTTTCCAGCCGCAAGGGCAAGGGTAGCACTTTCAAGCTGGCGTTTCGCCCGGGAGGCGCGCCTGCCGAAATGGCGGATCCGGCGCGGCGCCATTGCCTGCGACATACAAATGTCCTGCTCGTCGCACCAAGGGGCGTGGCGGCAGCGGTCACGATGGAGGCGATCGAGGCCTTCGGCGGGCAATGCACACTTATCCATCAGCCTGAAGATCTGGAAAAGCTGAGGAAGAGTTCCGCCATCGGGACCGCCCCCCTTACCGATGTCATCGTCGACCGGCGCATTTCGCCGTTGTTCAAAGATGCACTGAAGGATTGGCCGGACGGCAATGTCCGCCGCACGCTGCTCGTCAGCCCCGAAGAGCGGCCGTCGACAATGCATGTGGCCTTCGACGCGTGGTTGATCCGGCCGCTGCGGGAAAAATCCCTGATCGACGTATTGTGCGGTCGTCTGCGCGGCATAGAGCGACGGGACGCCATCAACGACAACCACCCGGATGTGGGATTTTCCTCGCGGGTGGTGGAGGGAGCGAGCGGTATCGAGATACTCGTGGCGGAAGACGATGCTGTTAATCAGCGCATCATCCGCGCCGTTCTGGAAAAAAGCGGCTATATCGTCCGCGCCGTCGGGGATTTTGTGGCGTTGCGGCAATCTCTGGAGCAGGGCGTATCCCGTTTGCCTGATCTCATAGTCTCCGACCTCAACATGCCGGGCGGCGACGGGCTCCAAGCGCTCCCTGACCTCCTCCATATGCTGCAGGGCGAAAGAAATATTCCTGTCATCGTGCTCAGCGGCGATACCAGTGACTCGACCGCCGAAGTCCTGCTGAAGGCTGGTGTTGGCGCGATTTTGACGAAACCTGCCGACCCGCGACGGCTGGTTGAGGAAATCCGTCGTCTGCTGGAGGCGAAACGCCTGTCGCTATCGTAAATTGGCAGACTCGCTCTGGCTGCATTTTGTCACTATTCTGTCGTTAAATAGTGATTTATGACAGGAAAATTCTTTGGTGGCGGAGCGATTCCCCATGGTTGCCGAAATCCTCAATCACGACATTTGTGAAAACAATGTTGTCATTACTCCTCGTCCGGAGACAGCTCAGGACAATGAGGGCCTTTTCGGTCGCATCGGCACGCTGGAAACCCGGCTTGCCAGAAATGAACGCGAGATTGATGCTGCGCAGTCCGTACGGTACCGGGTGTTCGTCGAGGAGATGAAGGCAAGGCTTCCGGTAGAAGCGATGCGGCGCCAGCGCGACTTCGACGCCTGGGACAGTGTGTGTGACCATCTGCTCGTGCTCGACAAGTCGATCGAGGGCGACAGCGAAGATCAGATCGTCGGCACCTATCGCCTGCTGCGTCAGGAAGTCGCGCTCACCAATAATGGCTTTTATTCCGCCAGCGAATTCGACATCGCCGGTCTCGTTGCGCGCCACCCGGGCAAGCGCTTCATGGAGCTTGGCCGCTCCTGCGTGCTGCCGGAATATCGTACCAAGCGCACCGTCGAGCTTCTGTGGCAGGGCAACTGGTCCTACGCCGTCAAACACCGGATGGACGCCATGATCGGCTGCGCCTCCTTCCCGGGTGTGCAGCCGGAAGCACATGCGCTCGCCTTGTCTTTCCTGCACCATAACTGCCTTGCGAAGGGGGAGTGGGAGGCGGTTGCTCTTCCTGAGCTCTACCATGAAATGGACCTCGTTCCGGCAGAAGCCCTGAACGCCCGCAAGGCGCTGAACGCCATGCCGCCTCTGATCAAGGGTTATATGCGCCTCGGCGCCATGTTCGGCTCCGGCGCAGTGGTAGACCACGCCTTCAACACGACCGACGTGCTGGTGGTGCTGCCGGTTTCGTCGATCGCCGGCCGATACATCAGCTATTATGGCGGCGAGACCGAACGTATCAACGGCTGAGCGGGTTCTGCGTAGCCGGAGGGGATGTTCCTGTGGGCAGCGGTACCGTGCGTGTTGTCTTGAGGTAGCCATTCCCGTTAGTGTCAGCGCTCCTTTTCCGCAACACGATATGACATCGGCAGGCCATTGACGGACGTTCTGACAACCGCTTCCCTGATCTCGGAAGAGAGCCGTGCGACGGCCACTCCGATGATGGAGCAATATATCGAAATCAAGGCGAACAATCCCGGTTCGCTGCTGTTCTACCGCATGGGCGATTTTTACGAATTGTTCTTTGACGATGCGGTGGAAGCTTCCCGCGCTCTCGGTATCACGCTGACGAAACGTGGCCAGCATATGGGTCACGATATTCCCATGTGCGGCGTTCCCGTCCATGCTGCGGATGATTATCTCCAGAAGCTCATCATGCGCGGCTATCGCGTTGCCGTCTGCGAGCAGGTCGAAGACCCGGCCGAGGCGAAGAAGCGCGGATCGAAATCCGTGGTAAAACGCGATGTGGTGCGGCTTGTCACGCCTGGCACGCTCACCGAAGAAAAGCTGCTTTCGCCAACGGAATCCAACTATCTGATGGCGCTTGCTCGTATTCGCGGCAGTGCGGAGGCACAGTTCGCGCTTGCCTGGATTGATATTTCCACCGGCGTCTTCCGTCTGGCGGAAACGACGCTGACGCGGCTTCTTGCCGATATCTGGCGTATCGACCCGCGCGAGCTGATCGTTGCCGACAGCCTGTTCCACGACGAGGAATTGCGGCCGGTGTTCGATATGCTGGGCCGCGTGGCGGTGCCGCAGCCGGCCATTCTGTTCGACAGCGCTACGGCTGAAGGGCGGATCGCGCGTTACTTCAACGTCTCGACGCTCGATGGTTTCGGCACGTTTTCGCGCGTGGAAATGGCCGCGGCCGCTGCCGCCGTTGCCTATGTCGAAAAAACGCAGATTGCCGAGCGCCCGCCGCTCGGCGCGCCGGAACGCGAAAGCGCTGCCTCCACGTTGTTCATCGATCCCGCCACCCGAGCCAATCTGGAACTGGTGAAGACGCTCTCGGGTGAGAGGGATGGCTCGTTGCTGCATGCGCTGAACCGAACGGTCACCGGCGGCGGTGCGCGGCTTCTCGCCGAGCGGCTGATGTCACCCTTGACCGATCCGGAGAGGATCAATGCCCGTCTCGACGCGGTTGCTTATCTGATTGACGATGTCTCCCTCTGCGACGGTCTGCGCGATGCGCTGAAGCAGGTGGCCGATATGCCGCGCGCGCTTTCCCGCCTTGCGCTGGAGCGCGGCGGCCCGCGCGATCTCGGCGCGATCCGGCAGGGCTTGGCGTCGGCCGAGAGAATTGCCGCCATTCTCGATCAGGGGCTGTTGCCGGAGGAGCTTGCCTCAGCCCTTGCGGATCTGAAAGCCTTGCCGAGCGGGCTGGAAGCGATGCTCGGCTCGATGCTGGCCGACGATCTGCCGCTTCTGAAGCGCGATGGCGGCTTCCTGCGTGAGGGCGCCAATCCCGAACTCGATGAGGTGCGGGCGCTGCGCGATCAGTCGCGTCGGGTGATCGCCGGCCTGCAGCTGCAATATGCCGAGGAGACCGGCATCAAGTCGCTCAAGATCAAGCATAACAACGTGCTGGGCTATTTCATCGAGGTGACGGCGGGCAATGCCGATGTGATGACGGCGACCGACGAGGCGAAGGCCCGCTTCATCCACCGCCAGACGATGGCCGGTGCCATGCGTTTCACCACCACCGAGCTTGCCGATCTCGAAAGCCGCATCGCCAATGCTGCTGCCGAAGCCCTCACCATGGAGCTGGAAGCCTTCGAACGGATGGTCAAGGCGGTGGTGCAGCAGGCCGACGCGATCAAGGCCGGCGCGCTGGCGCTTGCGGTCATCGATGTCGCCTCGAGCCTCGCCTATCTCGCAACCGAACAGGCCTATTGTCGGCCGATCGTCGACGCCTCCATGACCTTTTCGATCAAGGGTGGGCGACACCCGGTTGTAGAACAGGCGCTCAGGCGGCAGTCAGCTGGGCCCTTCATCGCCAACAATTGCGACCTATCGGCGGTCAATGGCGGCAAGAACGGCGCGATCTGGCTGCTCACCGGTCCCAACATGGGCGGTAAATCGACCTTCCTGCGCCAGAATGCGCTGATCGCCATCCTTGCGCAGATCGGTTCCTTCGTGCCGGCGGAAGCTGCCCATATCGGCGTTGTGGACCGGTTGTTTTCGCGTGTCGGCGCGTCTGACGATCTGGCGCGTGGCCGCTCGACCTTCATGGTGGAGATGGTGGAAACTGCCGCCATCCTCAATCAGGCGACGGACCGCTCGCTGGTCATTCTGGACGAGATCGGCCGGGGCACGGCGACCTTCGACGGACTTTCCATCGCCTGGGCGTCGGTGGAGCACCTGCATGAGGTCAATCGCTGCCGTGGCCTTTTTGCCACCCACTTCCATGAGTTGACGGTGCTCTCGGAAAAACTCGGCCGCCTTTCCAATGCCACGATGCGGGTGAAGGAGTGGGAAGGTGACGTCATCTTCCTGCACGAAGTCGGACCGGGCGCTGCGGATCGTTCCTACGGCATTCAGGTCGCACGGCTTGCGGGCTTGCCGGCTTCGGTGGTGGAACGCGCCCGCGAGGTGCTGACGAAGCTCGAAGATGCCGACCGCAAGAACCCGGCAAGCCAGCTGATTGATGATCTGCCGCTGTTCCAGATCGCGGTTCGCCGCGAGGAAACGCGCAAGGCAGGACCATCAAAGGTGGAGGAAGCCCTGAAAAGCTTCAATCCGGACGAAATGACACCGCGTGAGGCATTGGACGCGCTCTATGCGTTGAAGAAAGAACTTGGCAAGGCTTGAAGGCATAGAGTGCCTGTCCATAGCCTCTGAAACTCTTTATAGGACACTCCCATCGCAAGCGGTGGGGTTCCCACAGGACATGGATAACGGCATAGATGGCCATCAAGGACCTGGATTTTTCCGACATTCTCGATGTATCGGCGCTGAAGCGAGACTGCGACGTCATCTTCAAGGAAGACGGCAGACGCATAGCCGATATCAAGTCCGATTTACTGCCGATCTTCCGCAAGGCCAGTACGGAAGGCCGGGAAAAGGCCAGGGAACTGCTCAAAGCCGATGGCAGCGGTATTGATTGCGCCCGTCGCATCTCCTGGCTGCAGGATCGGCTGATCGAAACGCTCTATGATCTCTCCTGCCAATACGTCTATCCGAAAGATGCGCCACAGATCGCTGTCGCCGCGGTTGGCGGTTATGGACGCGGCACGCTGGCGCCGGGATCGGATATCGACCTCCTGTTCCTGCTTCCCACCAAGAACACGCCTGACATGCACAAGGCCGTGGAGTTCGTGCTCTATCTCCTCTGGGATCTCGGCTTCAAGGTCGGCCACGCCACCCGCACCGTGGATGAATGCATTCGGCTTTCCAAATCCGACATGACGATCCGCACCGCCATTCTGGAGGTGCGGGCGATCTGCGGCAAGAAGTCCCTGACCGACGATCTCGAAAAACGCTTCGAGTCAGAAGTCGTCACCGGAACTGGCCCGGAATTCATTGCCGCCAAGCTCGCCGAGCGTGACCAGCGCCACCGCAAGGCCGGCGATACGCGTTATCTGGTGGAGCCGAACGTCAAGGAAGGCAAGGGCGGCTTGCGTGACCTGCACACGCTGTTCTGGATTGCCAAATATTATTATCACGTTCGCGACACGGCCGATCTGGTGAAGCTCGGTGTCCTGTCGAGATCCGAACTGAAGCTGTTCGAAAAGGCCGATGATTTTCTCTGGGCCGTCCGTTGCCAGATGCATTTCATCACCGGCAAGGCGGAAGAACGCCTTTCCTTCGATATTCAGCGCGAAATTGCCGATGCGCTGAACTATCAGCCGCGCCCCGGCCTTTCCGCCGTCGAGCGCTTCATGAAGCACTATTTCCTCGTGGCGAAGGATGTCGGCGATCTGACCCGCATCGTCTGCGCCGGGCTGGAAGACAGGCAGGCGAAGGACGTGCCGGGCCTTTCCGGCGTGCTCAGCCGCTTCGCCCACCGCGTTCGCAAGATTCCGGGTTCCGTGGAATTCGTCGAGGACCGGGGGCGCATCGCGCTCGCGAAACCCGACGTCTTCAAGAACGACCCGGTCAATCTCATCCGGCTCTTCCATATCGCCGATATCAACAATCTCGAACTGCACCCCGATGCCTTGCGCGTGGTCACCCGTTCGCTTTCGCTCATCAATGACGAGCTGCGGGAAAACGAGGAAGCAAACCGGCTTTTCCTGTCGATCCTCACCTCGCGGCGCGATCCGGCGCTGACATTACGGCGCATGAACGAGGCCGGCGTGCTCGGCAAATTCATCCCCGAATTCGGCAAGATCGTCGCGATGATGCAGTTCAACATGTACCATCATTACACTGTCGATGAGCATCTCATTCGTTCTGTCGGCGTGCTGTCGGAAGTGGATAAGGGAACGGCTGTCGATGCCCATCCGCTCGCCAATCAGTTGATGCCCGGCGTCGAGGAACGCGAGGCGCTTTATGTGGCGGTACTGCTGCACGATGTCGCCAAGGGCCGGCAGGAAGATCATTCGATCGCCGGTGCCCGCGTCGCCCGCAAGCTCTGCCAGCGCTTCCGTCTCACCGGCAAGCAGACCGAAACCGTCGTTTGGCTTATCGAGCAGCATCTTCTGATGTCCATGGTTGCCCAGACGCGTGACCTGCACGACCGCAAGACCATCACCGATTTCGCCGACAAGGTGCAATCCATGGAGCGGCTGAAGATGCTGCTCATCCTGACCGTCTGCGATATCAGGGCTGTCGGTCCGGGTGTGTGGAACGGCTGGAAGGGACAGCTGCTGCGCTCGCTCTATTATGAGACGGAACTGCTTCTGTCCGGCGGTTTCTCGGAAGTTTCGCGCAAGGAGCGCGCGCAGATTGCCCGGCAGGCGCTCTACGACGCCCTTGATGACTGGGGCCAGAAGGCGCGGCGCAAATACACCAAGCTGCATTACGAGCCTTATCTCCTGACGGTGGCGCTGGAAGATCAGGTGCGACACACCCGCTTCATCCGCGAGGCGGACAAGCAGGAAAAGGCGCTCTCGACCATGGTGCGCACCCATTCCTTCCATGCCATTACGGAAATCACGGTGCTGGCGCCCGACCATCCGCGCCTGTTGTCGATCATAACGGGCGCATGCGCTGCAGCTGGCGCAAACATTGCCGACGCCCAAATCTTCACCACCTCCGACGGGCGAGCTCTGGATACGATCCTGATCAACCGAGAATTTCCGATCGATGAAGACGAGATGCGGCGCGGCAACAATGTTGGCAAGCTCATTGAGGAGGTACTTTCCGGCAAGCAGCGCCTTCCGGAAATGATCGCCACGCGCACCAAGAGCCGAAAGAAAAAGAGCGCCTTCACCATTCCGCCTTCGGTTACCATCTCGAATGGTCTGTCAAACAAATTCACCGTCATTGAAGTCGAATGCCTCGACCGGCCGGGCCTTCTGGCTGACATGACGGCTGTCATCGCCGACCTGTCACTCGACATTCACTCCGCCCGCATCACGACATTTGGTGAAAAAGTCATCGATACCTTCTACGTCACTGATCTCTTCGGTCAGAAGGTGACGAATGACAACCGGCAGGCCAGCATCGCGCAACGTTTGAAGGCGGTCATGAGCGAGCAGGAAGACGAATTGCGCGACCGCATGCCAAACGGCATCATCGCCCATCCAGACGTGGCGGCGCTGCCGGCCGCGCGCACGGCAAAGGCTTGAAAGTCCCATGAGTCTCATCGGCAAGTTCGCCACAGTCGGCACAGCCACGCTCGGCAGCCGCATCTTCGGCTTCCTGCGTGAAACGCTGATGGCAGCCGCCGTCGGCACCGGGCCGGTGGCGGATGCTTTCAACGCCGCTTTCCGCTTTCCCAATACCTTCCGGCGGCTTTTCGCCGAGGGTGCATTCAACTCTGCCTTCGTGCCGCTTTTCGCCAAGGAGATCGAGGCGAACGGCATGGAAGGCGCACGGCGTTTCTCGGAAGAGGTCTTCGGCGTCCTGTTCACGGTGCTGCTGGCCTTGACGATCCTGATGGAACTGTCGATGCCTTTCATCGTGCGCACGGTGATTGCTCCCGGCTTCGTCGATGACCCGGTGAAGTTCGAAAACACCATCCACCTTGCCACCATCATGTTCCCCTATCTCGCCTGCATGTCGCTGGCGGCGATGATGGGCGGCATGCTGAACTCTCTGCACCGTTATTTTGCGGCTGCTATTGCTCCCGTTTTCCTCAACATCATTCTCATCGGTGTGCTCGCGCTGGCATGGTGGAAAAATTACGATCCGCTTCAGGTCGGTTACGCGCTCTCGTGGGGCGTGATGGTGGCAGGTCTTGTGCAGCTCGCCATCGTCTGGATTGCGGTGCGCAATGCCGGCATGCGCATTGGTTTCCGCAGACCACGGCTGACCAAGAACGTGCAGCGGCTTCTGGTCCTTGCCCTGCCGGCAGCCATCACCGGCGGCATTACCCAGATCAATCTGCTCATCAACACCAACATCGCTTCCGGCGGCGAAGGCGTCATATCCTCGCTTGCCTATGCGGACCGAATCTATCAACTGCCGCTCGGCGTCGTTGGCATTGCCGTTGCCACGGTGCTCCTGCCGGAACTGGCGCGGGCGCTGCGCGGCGGCCATATGGTGGAGGCCGGAAGCCTGCAGAACCGCTCGGTCGAGTTCGTGCTGTTCCTGACCCTGCCCGCCGCGGCCGCTCTTCTCGTCATGGCCGAACCCATCGTTCGTTTCCTGTACGAGCGCGGCAATTTCTCGCCCTCGGCCACCTTCACCGTTGCGCAAATTCTTGGCATCTACGGTCTGGGCCTGCCGGCTTTCGTGCTCATCAAGGCCTTTATTCCGGGCTTCTTCGCGCGCGAGGATACTCGTACGCCAATGATTTTCGCGGCGATTTCGGTTGTCGTGAACGTCTCGCTGGCACTGACGCTTTTCCCGCGTCTTGGCGGCCCGGGCATTGCCATTGCCGAAATCACCGCCGGCTGGGTGAATGCCGCCCTGCTGTTCGGCATGCTTTTGTGGCGCGGTCACTGGCACCTGGATATTCCGCTACTCACCCGTATCCCGCGCCTGCTCCTGGCCGCGGCACTGATGGCCGTATTTGTGCATTATGCGCTGACGTGGCTTACCTTCGAGCTGTCTTCCGCCTCGTCCATTTTCGTGCGGGCCGGCACGATCATGGGCCTCGTCTTTGCCGCCATGCTGGTTTATTTCGTCCTGGCTTTCGTGTCTGGAGGTGCCGACATCGGCATGGTGAGGCGGGCCGTCCGCAAGCGCGTAAAAAAGAACGTCGAGACGGAGGCTGGCTGATGTCCTTTGCTGAAAACCGCCGCATCGCCCTCGTTACCCTCGTGGTTGATGAATACGATCGGGCGAAGACGTTTTATTGCGATGTTCTCGGCTTCGAGTGCCTCTCCGATCAGCCACTGGACGACGGCAAGAGGTGGCTGGTGGTCAAGCCGCGGGGCGCTGACGGTGGCGCCCTTCTGCTCGCCGAGGCCGATGGTGAAGAGCAGCGCCTTGCCATCGGCAACCAGACCGGCGGCCGTGTCGGATTTTTCCTGCATACCGACAATTTCCAACGCGATTATGAGACGATGCTTGCCCGCGGCGTGCGCTTTCTGGAACAGCCTCGCCATGAGGTTTACGGTTCCGTTGCGGTCTTTGTCGATCCCTATGGAAATCGTTGGGATCTTCTGGAGCCGCGCGGCTGACAGGCCCTGAAAGCGCTTGATTGCGAGGGGCTGCGGGTGCATAAGCGCGCGTGCAATTCCAATCACGGGGCGGGGCCCTCCACAAGCCTTTTCGAGGACGACAATGAACGCATTCAAGCCGCTGGTTTTCTCGGGCGTCCAGCCGACCGGCAATCTGCATCTCGGCAATTATCTCGGCGCGATCCGCAAATTCGTGGCGCTGCAGGAAGATAATGATTGCATCTATTGCGTCGTCGACATGCACGCCATCACCGCCCAGCTCGTTCACTCGGACCTGAAGGCGCAGACCCGCTCTATCGCGGCCGCCTTCATCGCTTCGGGCATTGATCCGGTGAAGCATATCGTCTTCAACCAGTCGGCCGTGCCGCAGCACGCGGAACTGGCCTGGGTGTTCAACTGCGTGGCGCGCATCGGCTGGATGGAGCGCATGACGCAGTTCAAGGACAAGTCCGGCAAGAATGCCGAACAGGTGTCGCTCGGCCTCCTTGCGTATCCGAGCCTAATGGCTGCCGACATTCTCGTTTATCGTGCCACCCATGTTCCTGTTGGTGACGATCAGAAACAGCATCTGGAACTCGCCCGCGACATCGCCCAGAAATTCAACATCGATTTCAGCGACCATATCCGCAAGGCGGGCCTCGGGCTCGATATAACGGTCGGCGATGAGCCGGTACACGCCTATTTCCCGATGGTGGAGCCGTTGATCGGCGGTCCGGCCCCGCGCGTGATGTCGTTGAAGGACGGCACCAAGAAGATGTCGAAGTCCGACCCGTCCGATCTGTCGCGCATCAACCTGATGGATGATGTCGATGCCATCTCGAAGAAGATCAAGAAGGCAAAGACCGATCCTGATGCGCTGCCGAGCGAAGTGGAAGGCCTCAAAGGTCGCCCCGAGGCCGACAACCTCGTTGGCATCTATGCCGCGCTTTCCGACAAGACGAAGGCCGACGTTCTTTCCGAATTTGGCGGACAACAGTTCTCGGCTTTCAAGCCGGCCCTGGTCGAGCTCGCGGTGAATGTGCTGGCCCCCGTCAACAATGAGATGCGTCGCCTTCTCGATGACCCGACCCACATCGACGCAATCCTCAAGCAGGGCGGCGAACGGGCGGGCGCCATTGCCGAAAAGACCATGAACGAGGTGCGCGACATCATTGGCTTCCTGCGCTGACAGGTCGCCGCTGCTCGAATGCGTCGGGTGGTTTGCGCCTGTCGTGATTTGATATAATCTCCGCCCGAACCGTCGGGCGGTTTACGGATCACGGCGGACCTAGGGAGTGCAGAATGGTTTCAAAACGGCTGTCGCGTCTGGAAGGGCATCGGCGCAAGTTTCTTGCAGTTATCGATGACACGCCGGAATGCGAGAGGGCCGTGCACTATGCCGGTCGTCGCGCCAAAAACTCCAATGGCGGACTGGTGCTGCTTTACATGATCCCGGAAGGCGATTTCCAGCAATGGCTTGGCGTCGAGCAGATCATGCGGGCCGAGGCGCGCGAGGAGGCGGAAGCCACGCTTGCCAAGATCGCCCAGAAGGTGCGCGAGACGATCGGCATCGAGCCGGAAGCGGTGATCCGCGAAGGCAGCGCCACCGAGCAGATCCATGGGCTGATCGAGGAAGACCGCGATATCGCCATTCTCGTTCTGGCGGCGGGATCGACGAAGGAAGGTCCGGGACCGCTCGTTTCCTCCATCGCCGGGCGAGGGGCAGCCTTCCCGATCCCCGTCACCGTGTTGCCGGATACTTTGTCCGATGAGGAAATCGACGCTCTCTGCTGATCCGGTTTCGGGCGAGATTCAGGGCCTTACGATTTCTTGAATGTAATTATCATGTCAGGGCTTGAAGTGTAGCTTCGCCGGGCGTATTTTTTGGAAGAATTCTAAATTGCGGGGCGTGAACGGCGACCTCGAAGGAGACAGACGATGTTCATTCAGACGGAAGCCACGCCGAACCCGACAACGCTGAAGTTCTTGCCGGGCAAGGTCGTGCTCGAAAGCGGAACGGTGGAGTTCCTCAACCCGTCGCAGGCCCAGGCTTCGCCGCTGGCAGAGCGCCTCTTCATGATACCGGGTGTGACCGGCGTTTATTTCGGTTTCGATTTCATCACCGTCACCAAGGACGGCGCGGAATGGCAGCACCTGAAGCCCGCCATTCTGGGCGCGATCATGGAACACTTCATGTCCGGCCGCCCGATCATGGGCACTGCCATTGCGGCCGAAGTATCGGATGAGGAAGGCGAGTTCTTCGAAGAGGGTGATGAAACCATCGTCGCCACCATCAAGGAACTGCTGGAAACCCGCGTCCGTCCCGCCGTGGCGCAGGACGGCGGCGACATCACCTTCCGCGGCTTCCGCGACGGCACGGTGTTCCTGAACATGAAGGGCGCGTGCTCGGGCTGCCCATCCTCCACCGCCACGCTGAAGCATGGTGTTCAGAATCTGCTTCGCCATTTCGTGCCGGAAGTGCGCGAAGTCGAAGCGGTATAATGCTGTAAAGCCAGATCATGATTGTTCTCGCACTCGACACCGCAGGTGTGGATTGTTCCGCCTGTATCTATGACAGCACCTCGGACAGGGTGCTTGGAGAAGTCTGCGAAACAATTGGAAAGGGCCATGCCGAAAGGCTTATGGCCGTGATCGATGGAGCCTTGGAGCAGGCGCAACTGTCGCTGCGGAATGTCGGGCGTATTGCCGTGACCATCGGCCCCGGGTCCTTCACGGGCATCCGGGTCGGTGTTGCCGCGGCGCGCGGTTTTGCCCTGTCGCTCGGCGTCGAGGCCGTCGGCGTCACCACGCTAGAAACGCTTGCCCTGCATCATCTGCTGCAAAACCCCGACCGGCCAGTGGCGGTCGGTCTGGATGCCAAGCGTGGCGAAACCTATCTCCAGACATTCGGCATGGACGGATTACCATTCAACGAGGCGGCGCTTCTGTCTCTGGATGACGCCAAGAGTGTTCTTTCCGGTTTTAATGGTTCCGTCATCGGCTCCGCCGCGCCGCTGTTTGCAGGAGAGGAAAGCGGGTCCGGGCCGGACCACTTTCCGATTGCCTCCGTTGCCCGTGCTGGCGCGCGCAAGCCGGAAGGGCAGGCGAAACCGGCACCGCTTTATCTGCGTGGGCCGGATGCCCGGCCACAAACCGGTTTTGCGCTGGCACGTCAGGACGTTGCCTGATACGGCATGCATGAGTGCATGTTTCTGATTCCCGATTCCTGTTATGTTTGACGAATATCTAAGCTGGAAGCCCTATTTCGAGATCGTGCCGATGCAGCATGAGGATTGCGCCGCGGTTGCGGAACTGCATTCACTGCGCTTTCCGCGCCCGTGGAACGACGGGGAGTTTTCGGGACTGCTGACGCAGGGATCGGTTTTCGGTGCCGTTGCCCGGCAGACAAACGCCTTTTTCAGCAAGCCGCTCGGTGGATTCGTGCTGGCGAGGGAAGTGGCGGGCGAAGCTGAAATCCTGACCGTGGCCGTTGCCGACAAGTTCGCACGTGCGGGTCTCGGCTGGCGTTTGATGCAGTCGGCCATCCGCGAGGCGATGATGCGCGGCGCAGAAACCATGTTCCTTGAAGTTGATAATAACAACGCGTCCGCTCTGGATCTTTACAGGAAGCTCGGGTTCAAAACCGTCGCGGAACGCAAAGCCTATTACACGGCCAAGGATGGAACGAAGTCGACGGCGCTTGTCATGCGCCGCGATCTTCGCTAGTTCCCTGCGACAGGCATTTTTTCGGCGAAAGCCGCAAACCGGAATTCTCAAAAGGCCATAAGACGTGACAGACCTTTCGAAAACGCTGGAGGAGCTTTGTGCCGAACGCGGTATGCGGATGACCGACCAACGCCGTGTCATCGCCCGCGTCCTTCAGGAATCGGCCGACCATCCAGATGTCGAGGAGCTTTACCGCCGTTCCTCCGCCGTGGACCCGCGCATCTCGATTTCCACCGTCTATAGAACGGTGAAGCTGTTCGAGGATGCCGGCATCATCGAGCGTCACGATTTTCGCGACGGCCGTTCACGCTACGAGACCGTGCCTGAAGAGCATCACGATCACCTGATCGACCTGAAGAATGGCGTCGTCATTGAATTTCACTCGGCCGAGATCGAAGCTCTGCAGGAGAAGATCGCCCGCGAACACGGCTTCAGGCTCGTGGATCACCGGCTGGAACTTTACGGCGTGCCATTGAAGCCTGGCGAGCACTGAGACGCCGGTGAACAAGCGGGCGTTCCCATCATGATGTGGCTGCGGACAGCCTATATTGCGGTCGTACTCCTGATCGTCACGCTTGTTTTGCTGCCGCTTCAACTGCTGGGCCTTACCTTCGACTGGCGGCTCCGCCGCCGCATTCCCCGCGTCTGGCATCGTATCGCCTGCCATGTTCTCGGCATACGCGTGCATGTCCACGGGGAAGTGGAGCGGGCAAAGCCCTTAATGCTCGCGGTCAATCACGCCTCATGGAAAGACATCCTCGTTTTGGGCAGCATTGCCGACGTGGTGTTCATCGCCAAGACCGAGGTGCGCGACTGGCCGGTTTTCGGCTGGCTCGCGCGGCTGCAGAAAAGCATCTTCGTTCAACGCGAGCAGAAACGCAGCACCGGCATGCAGGTGAGCGAGATCGCCAGCCGCATGGCCGATGGCGAGATCGTTGTCCTCTTTCCCGAAGGAACCACCTCGGACGGAAACCGCATGCTGGCCGTCAAATCCTCCCTCTTCGGTGCGGCGTCCACCGCCGCAGAACAGGTACAGGGCAAGCTTGTTTATGTCCAGCCGGTCGCCATCGCCTATACGCGGCTGCATGGCATGGCGATGGGGCGCTACCATCGCGTCATCGCCGCCTGGCCGGGCAGCATCACGCTCGTGCCGCATCTGCTCGGCATCATCAAAGCGGGCGCCATCGATGTCGACGTGACATTTGGGGACAGCGTCCCGTTCCACAGCACCGACAACCGCAAGCGACTGGCGACCGATATCGCCGCCTCCATCCGCTCAATGCTGGCCTTCAGCCTGCGCGGCGGCTGGCGGAATTCGTGAGATCGTAGCTTTTCCGGCATTTTTCTGTTTAATCTGGCCGTGAAAAACACTAGATAGCCGCCATGACCCAGGAAACGCTTGGCCTTGACGCCCCACCCATGATCGCCCGCGAGGGTTCGAACAGCCAGCCCGCATCCATCGCGCGCGATGGGGCAAACAGCAGAAAGGTCTTCATCAAGACTTATGGCTGTCAGATGAACGTCTACGATTCCGTCCGCATGAGCGATGCGCTGGCGAAGGACGGTTATGTTCAGACGGAGGATATGGGCGAGGCGGACCTGGTTCTGCTGAATACCTGTCACATTCGCGAAAAGGCGGCGGAAAAGGTCTACTCCGCGCTTGGCCGCCTGCGGGACATGAAAAAGTCGCGCGAAGAGCAGGGTCGGGAATTCATGATCGGCGTTGCCGGCTGCGTGGCGCAGGCGGAAGGCGAGGAAATCCTTCGCCGGGCGCCCGCCGTGGATGTCGTTATCGGCCCGCAGACCTATCACCGCCTGCCGGAAGCACTGAAACGGGTACGTGGAGGCGAGCGCGTCATCGAGACCGAATACGCGGTGGAGGACAAGTTCGAACACCTGCCGGTTGCCGAGAAATCCACGCTGCGAACGCGCGGTGTTACGGCTTTTTTGACCGTGCAGGAAGGTTGCGACAAGTTCTGTACCTTCTGTGTCGTGCCCTATACGCGCGGTTCGGAGGTTTCCCGTCCCGTGCGCCAGATTGTTGATGAGGCGATGAAGCTTGTCGATGCCGGCGTGCGTGAGATCACGCTGCTCGGCCAGAACGTCAACGCCTGGCAGGGCGAAGGCCCGAAGGGCGAAAAATGGGGCCTTGCCGAACTGCTTTACCGGCTGGCGGAAATTCCGGGCCTTGCGAGGCTTCGCTACACCACCAGCCATCCGCGCGACATGGACGATCGCCTGATCGGCGCCCATCGCGACCTGCGCATCCTGATGCCCTATCTGCATCTGCCGGTTCAGTCCGGTTCGGACCGAATTCTGAAAGCGATGAACCGTCGCCATACGGGCGAGGAATATATCCAGCTTATTGAAAAAATCCGCGCCGCCCGCCCTGATATTGCCATGTCTGGAGACTTTATTGTCGGTTTCCCCGGCGAGACGGATCGCGATTTCGAAGATACGATGGCGATGGTCGAAACGGTGAAGTACGCGCAGGCCTTCTCGTTCAAATACTCCACCCGTCCCGGCACGCCGGGGGCCGACCTCACGGACCAGGTTGCGGAAGACGTGAAGGCCGAGCGGCTGGAAAGATTGCAGGCTCTCTTGCTGCGGCAACAGAAGGAATTTGCCGAGTCGCTGGTCGGAAAGACCATGGATGTGCTGCTGGAAAAGCCCGGCCGCATGACTGAGCAGTTGATAGGTCGTTCTCCGTGGCTGCAATCCGTGAATCTTGATGCAAAGACTTTGAAAATCGGTGACATTGTTAATGTACGAATCACCGCAACGGGTCCAAACAGCTTGTTTGCCGAGGTGGCAGAGAGTTAGAGTGGGGAGCCGACACTGATTGGGACAGGAGCCTGACCGCTTGAACGCACACGAATTGGTATCAAATTCATCGCGCCAGCCACGCCAAGCCGCGACCGACGCCAATCACTTCGTCCTCACGTTCGAGAATAACAGGATAGCAGGAGAGCTATTCGGTCAGTTCGATCAGAACCTGAAGCTTCTGGAGCAGCGCCTCAATATCGACGCTCGTCCCCGTGGAAATTCAGTCGCCATCACCGGCGATGTGGTCTCCACCAATCAGGCCCGCCGCGCGCTTGATTTCCTTTACGAGCGTTTGCTGAAGGGTGGCGCCGTCGAGCTTTCTGACGTCGAGGGGGCGATCCGCATGGCCGTTGCAGCGGACGACCAGCTGACGCTGCCGACCATGGAGCGCAAGGCGAAGATTTCCATGGCGCAGATTTCAACGCGCAAGAAAACCATTTCGGCGCGGACGCCCACGCAGGACGTCTATATGCGCGCCTTGGAACAATCCGAACTCGTATTCGGTGTTGGCCCTGCCGGCACGGGCAAGACCTATCTGGCCGTTGCGCATGCCGCGCAGCTTCTGGAGCGTGGCGCGGTCGATCGCATCATCCTTTCGCGTCCCGCCGTTGAAGCGGGTGAGCGTCTGGGCTTCCTGCCCGGAGACATGAAGGAAAAGGTCGATCCGTATCTCCGCCCGCTTTATGACGCGCTGTATGACATGATGCCCGGTGACAAGGTGGAGCGCGCCATTCAGGCGGGCGTCATAGAAATTGCACCTCTGGCTTTCATGCGCGGCCGCACGCTTGCCAATGCCGCCGTCATTCTGGACGAAGCCCAGAACACGACGACGATGCAGATGAAAATGTTCCTGACGCGCCTTGGCGAAAACGGTCGCATGATTGTGACCGGCGACCCAAGCCAGGTGGACTTGCCGCGCGGCGTGAAGTCTGGCCTCGTGGAAGCCCTGCAGATCCTCACGGATGTGGAAGGCGTGTCCGTTGTGCGGTTCAAGGATGTGGACGTTGTCCGTCACCCGATGGTGGCGCGCATTGTCCGGGCCTATGAATCCCATACGGCTGTGCCGGATGAGAGCCTGCTGAAGGGCGACTGACGAAAAGACAATGACAGCTCTGGATATTCAAATCAGCATCGAGGCCGAAGGTTGGTCCTCGGAAGAGGACCTGTCTGCCTTTGCGTCAAAGGCGCTGGATGCGGCGGTCGATTTTCTGAAGCGGGAAGAGGATCAACCCTTCCCGAAAATGCCGGTCGAGCTCTCGCTGGTCTTCACCGACGATGAAAATATCCGGGAAATCAATGCCGAGTGGCGTGACAAGGACAAGGCGACCAACGTCTTGTCTTTCCCTGCTTTTCCGCTGGAGCCGGGCGGAATGCCCGGCCCTATGCTGGGCGATATCGTCGTGGCGAGAGAAACGGTAGAGCGAGAGGCCCTTGAACTTGAGAAGAGTTTCGAGGATCATCTGACCCATCTTCTCGTTCATGGGTTCCTGCATTTGTTTGGTTATGACCACATGGACGAGGAAGAAGCGGAAGAAATGGAGTCGCTTGAGACTCGCATTTTGGCGGTGCTTGGCCTATCTGATCCCTATGCGGGTCAAGAACCGCTTTAAATATTGTCTGGAGCCATGAACGAACATTCTGCACGACCTGCCAATGAGGGCAGAGAAAACGGCGAGCAGTCCTCTTCGGAGGAGGGCAGTAGTCACTTACGTCAGGACTACAATGCCAAACCGAGATCGACCATCTGGTCGCGCATCGCGCGGTTGCTGAAACCGTCTCAGGGTGAGCGCCTGCGCGAGGATCTGACCGATGCGCTGATGGACGACACTGAAATAGGCGCCGCTTTTACGCCCGAAGAACGGGCGATGCTACACAACATCCTCCGTTTCCGTGAGATCAGGGTCGAAGATATCATGATCCCGCGGGTGGATATTGACGGTCTCGATCAGAATATGACGATCGGTGACGCGCTGATCCTGTTTGAGGAAACCGGACGTTCCCGCATGCCGGTTTATGAAGAGACGCTGGACGACCCCAAGGGGATGATCCATATCCGCGATCTGCTTGCCTATGTTGCCAAACAGGCTCGCAACAAGCGCCGGGTGGGATCGCGTGGCGTCGCTTACGGTGAAGTGAAGGCGCCGCGGTCGCCGCGGCCGAATTTCGATCTGGCGCGGGTCGATCTGGAAAAGACGGTTGCCGACGCCGGGCTGGTGCGCAAGATTCTTTTCGCGCCGCCGTCCATGTTGGCCTCCGATCTTCTGAAGACCATGCAGGCCCAGAGAACCCAGCTCGCCGTGGTGATCGATGAATATGGCGGTACCGACGGTCTTGTCAGCCATGAAGACATCGTCGAGATGGTGGTTGGGGACATCGACGACGAGCACGACAAGGACGAGGCGATGTTCTCGCGTCTTTCTGCCGATGTGCTCGTGGCGGATGCCCGCGCGGAACTCACCGAACTTGCCGAGGCTATCGGTCCGGAATTCGACGTGCGCGAACATCTGGAAGAAATCGATACGCTCGGTGGACTCATCTTCTTCGCGCTGGGCCGTATTCCCGCCAAGGGCGAGGTCGTTCGCGCCGTGCCCGGTTTCGAGTTTCAGATCCTCGATGCGGATACGAGGCGTATCAAGGGTGTCCGTATCGTACGCGATCACGGCTCCGAAGGGGAAGACGACCGCGCCCCCGGCGATGCCGGTGAGGTGATTGCATTGCCACCGCCGGAGACGCGGTTGATCGCCCATCAGCAGAACGTGGACTGAAAGGATAGACGGGTAGCCCCCGTCGATCCCGCCGTTTGATCTTCCGGATTCTGCGGGTTCGACTACCCGGGCATGAGATCCCGCTCCATCTGCCCTGCCTGATGTGGACGGCGAATCTTTTTTCCTTTACGTCGAAACAAAGGGAAATTTCGCGGAATGGCTTGCCTGGAGCGGGTTTCCGGATGCGCATGATACGGAGATGGCATGGAGCGTCTTGCAGGCAGGGTGATGCTGGCCGGCGGCATGAGCCGCGCAGTGATGGCGATTGCTGCAGGCGCGGTCGGAGCGCTCGCCCTGCCTCCATTCGGTTTCTTTGCAGCGCTTTTCCTGTCTTTTACCCTGTTGGTCTGGCTGGTGGATGGCTGCACCGGCAAGCCGGGCGGCGGCCTCTTCAGCCGCATCCTTCCCGCTTTTGGTATAGGCTGGTGTTTCGGTCTCGGTTATTTCGTGGCTGGCCTGTGGTGGCTGGGCAACGCGCTTCTGCTTGAAGCGGATGAATTTGCCTGGGCGCTGCCGCTTGCCATCCTTGGGCTTCCGGCCTTTCTGGCGCTGTTTTACGGTTTCGCGGTTGCTGCGGCCAATCTTGTGTGGTCAAACGGTCTAGGTCGGATCGCCGCCCTTGCCGCCGCATTCGGATTTGCGGAATGGCTGCGCAGTTTCCTGGCGACGGGCTTTCCGTGGAACGCCATAGGTTACGGCATCATGCCGATCCCCGTCATGATGCAGTCGGCGCATCTGATCGGTCTTTTCGGTGTGACCACGCTTGCCGTTTTCATCTTCGCGTCCCCCGCGCTCATCGCCACGAGAAAAGGCATGTGGCCCGGCCTTTCCCTGGCGGCGCTGCTGCTGGCCAGCCATGTGGGTTATGGCTTCTACCGCCTCCAGACACCCGCGGAGACACCGGCAGATGCGGTGACAGTCAGAATCGTCCAACCGTCCATCGATCAGTCTCGCAAGATGCTGAATGATGACCGCGCCGAGATTTTCGGCGAGCATCTGCGGTTGACAGCCCTGCCTCCGGGCGAAGGCAAAAAGCGCCCCGACATCATTGTCTGGCCCGAAACCTCGGTGCCGTTCATCCTGACGCAAAATCCTGACGCGCTGGCCGAGATCGCAAAGACGCTGCAAGACGGGCAGGTGCTCTTCACCGGAGCCGTCAGGATGGAAGATGCGGGTGCTGGCAGGCCGCCGCGTTATTATAACTCGGTCTACGCCATCGACAGTCAGGGAGAAATCATCGGCGCGACGGACAAGGTCCATCTGACCCCCTTTGGAGAATATGTTCCCTTCGAGGGTATCCTGCGGGAGTTTGGCATTGATAATGTCATCGCCCTGCCCGGGGGCTTTTCAGCAGCCTCTTCGCGCACGCCCCTGACGCTTCCATCCGGAAAGACCTTTTATCCGCTGATCTGTTACGAGATCATTTTTCCCGGTGAGATGACTCCGGCTCTCGCTGGCTCGGCGGCGATCCTCAACGTGACGAATGACGGCTGGTTTGGTGATACGCCTGGGCCGTATCAGCACTTTCTTCAGGCCAGGGTGCGGGCGGTTGAGACGGGTGTGCCGGTGATTCGCGGTGCCAATACGGGTATCTCGGCGGTTATAGACCCTTATGGCCGCATTATTGCCGGATTGGATTACGGTCGGGTGGGCATTGTTGACGCCACTTTGAGTGGTGGGTCAAACGACGCATTTACTTACGACACACATCGGACGTATTTCTGGTTGATTTTTTCCGTGATGATGATCGCTGCGGTATTTCCTGCCTGGAGTTTTGCCCGGCGCCAGAATTGACCGGGAACTCCTGCAATTGCATAGTGAATACGTCAGTCGTAAAACAAGTTTAGCTGCTGTCGAAATACCGGCTCATTTCTTCGAATAGTAATGAAGCGATATATCAACCCATCCGAGTGTCAGGACCGCATGATGACCGAAAATAAGAAAAAGCCTAACCCCATCGACATTCATGTCGGAAGCCGAATTCGTCTTCGCAGAACCATGCTCGGCATGAGCCAGGAAAAACTGGGTGAAAGTCTCGGAATTACCTTTCAGCAAATTCAGAAGTACGAAAAGGGCACGAACCGTGTTGGCGCCAGCCGCCTGCAGAATATCTCGGCGATCCTCAATGTACCGGTTTCCTTTTTTTTCGAAGATGCACCCGGCGATCAGGCTGGCGGCACATCCGGCATGGCGGAAGCCTCAAGCTCCAATTACGTCGTCGACTTCCTGTCTTCGGCTGAAGGTTTGCAGTTGAACCGCGCCTTCGTGAAGATCGCCGACCCGAAAGTCCGTCGCCGTCTGGTCGACCTCGTCAAGGCGCTCGCCGCCGAGGGCGATGCCGAGTAGGGCCTGGCCCCTGCAGCGCAGAAAATTTCCGGCACGGGATGCCGGGCACTCAACGGTCCGCAGGGACCGTTTTTTTGTGCCAGATTAGAAAGGAATTCTCACATAAAGATATATTTATGTGGTTGTGTCCTTGTTTTTCGCGGCCGAAATGACTAACAAACTCGAAGACCGTTCTTTGAGGGGAATCCCGCATGCGTGCCAATTATCTGTTCACCAGCGAGTCCGTGGCCGAGGGTCATCCGGACAAGGTTTGTGATCGTATTTCCGATGAAATCGTGGATCTCATTTACCGTGAAGCGGCCAAGACGGGCGTGGACCCGTGGACCGTGCGCATCGCCTGCGAAACGCTTGCAACGACCAACCGCGTCGTGATTGCGGGCGAGGTTCGGGTTCCCGATACGCTGCTGAAGAAGGACAAGGACGGCAAGGTCCTCAAGGACGCAGCCGGCCATCCGGTTATCAATCCCTCGAAGTTCAAATCCGCCGCCCGCAAGGCGATCCGCGATATCGGCTACGAGCAGGATGGTTTCCACTGGAAGACCGCCAAGATCGACGTTCTCCTGCATCCGCAGTCGGCTGATATCGCGCAGGGTGTGGACAACGCTTCCGACAAGCAGGGCGACGAGGGTGCTGGCGACCAGGGCATCATGTTCGGTTACGCCTGCAAGGAAACGCCTGACCTCATGCCGGCGCCGATCTATTACTCCCACCGTATCCTGCAGCTGCTGGCCACCGCCCGTAAAAGCGGCGAAGGCGAGGCGGCCAAGCTCGGCCCCGACGCCAAGAGCCAGGTGACGGTCCGTTACGTCGACGGCAAGGCTTCCGAAGCCGTCTCCATCGTGCTGTCCACGCAGCATCTCGATGCAAGCTGGGATTCGAAGAAGGTTCGCGCCGTTGTCGAACCCTATATCCGCGAAGCGCTTGGCGACCTGAAGATCGCCGACGATTGCCAGTGGTATATCAACCCGACCGGCAAGTTCGTCATCGGCGGTCCCGATGGTGATGCCGGCCTGACCGGCCGCAAGATCATCGTTGACACCTATGGCGGTGCTGCCCCGCACGGTGGTGGCGCATTCTCGGGCAAGGACACGACCAAGGTCGACCGTTCCGCCGCCTATGCCGCCCGCTACCTCGCCAAGAACGTCGTGGCTGCCGGCCTCGCCGAGCGCTGCACCATTCAGATTTCCTATGCAATCGGCATTGCCCAGCCGCTGTCGATCTATGTCGATCTGCATGGCACCGGCAAGGTCAGCGAAGATCAGGTCGAGGCCGCGATCCGCAAAGTCATGGACCTTTCGCCATCGGGCATTCGCCGTCATCTCGATCTCAACAAGCCGATCTACGCCAAGACGTCTTCCTACGGCCACTTCGGCCGCAAGGCTGGCCGTGACGGCTCCTTCTCCTGGGAGAAGCTCGATCTGGTGAAGCCGCTCAAGGAAGCTTTGAGCGCTTAAGCATTTCCAGTAAAGTGCGTAGCGGTTTTACGTCCGGAAAATGCGTCAACTGGATATCGCGCTTGTTATTTGGCGGCGATTGAGAGATACCGTCACCGAGTTTTGTAACCCGCACAGTGCCTCACGGGGTGCTGTGCGGGTTAAGTCTATTTGGTCTTGAGAGTATGAGATGACGGAAGAACGGCGTTCGCGCGCGACGGAAGCGTTTTTTGGCAGGCGCAAGGGCAAGCCCCTGCGCAATCAGCAGGTCGATACGATCGAAAATCTGCTGCCTTTGCTGAAAATCGATCTGGAAAGCGCGCCCCCGCAAAATCTCGCCGCGCTCTTTCCGGCAGATGTGCGATCGATCCGTCTGGAGATCGGTTTCGGCGGTGGCGAACATCTCGCCCACCGCGCGGTCGAAAATCCCGAGACGGGTTTCATCGGTGTCGAACCCTTCGTCAATTCCATGGCCAAACTGCTTGCCACGGTTCGCGAACGTGAACTGATGAATATCCGCCTTTACGACGATGATGCGACGCAGTTACTCGACTGGCTGCCTGAAGGATCGATCGATCACATCGATCTGCTTTATCCCGATCCCTGGCCGAAGAAGAAGCACTGGAAGCGGCGTTTCGTGTCAGACGTCAATCTCGCCCGTTTCCATCGTGTGTTGAAACCCGGCGGCAGGTTCTGCTTTGCGTCTGACATCGACACTTATGTCAACTGGACGCTGCAGCATTGCGCCCGGCACGGCGGCTTTGACTGGACGGCGACAAGCGCTGATGACTGGCGCACGCCCTATGCCAACTGGCCGGGCACGCGTTACGAGAACAAGGCAAAAAGAGAAGGCCGCAGCTCGGCCTATCTCACCTTTATCCGTCGCTAAAGCATTTCAAGTAAAAGTGTGCAGCGGTTTTACGTCCGGAAAATGCGCTAACGGCAAGACCCCTTAAAGGGCCGCGTCAACTTCCGCTGCCTGCGGAATGGAAGGCTGCGCGCCGGCACGCGTGCAGGCGAGCGAGCCTGCGACTGCGGCCCGCTTCAGAGCCCTTTCGAAATCCATTCCCTGATCGAGGCTCGCGGCGAGATATCCGCAGAAGGTATCGCCCGCACCAACCGTATCGACCGGCTCGATCTTCAGGCCGGAAGCCCTGTAGAGCTTGCCATTACGAATGGCGATCACGCCATCCGCACCAAGCGTGACGATCAAAGTCTGGCCGGTCCTCTCGTGAAGGGCCTTGAGTTCGTTTTCCCGCTCGTCGCTGGAGAGGCCATTCTTGCCGATCAGCAGCTCGAACTCGGTTTCATTGGCGATGACGATATCGGCAAGGCCGGCGAGACGCGGTCCGTCCGCGGTCAGCGGTGCTGTGTTGATGACGGTGGTGACGCGTTTCGCCTTTGCGGCCGTCAGTGCAGCTTCGATGGCGGGTGCCGGTATCTCGAACTGCAGCATGAGAATATCGCTTGCAGCCATTTCGGATATGGTCTTTGCCGCGTCGGATGCCGAGACCTCACCATTCGCAGCGGGAATGACCGAGATCATGTTCTCTCCGCCTTCACCGATCAGGATAACCGCCGTTCCAGTCGGGCCGGGCGCGGTTTTGACCAATGACAGATCGGTTCCCGCGTCGCGCAGCAAGGTTAGTGCTGGAGCGGCAAAGGTGTCATCACCCGCAGCGCCCGCCATCTTGACCGTGGCGCCCGCACGCCGTGCGGCCAGCGCCTGATTGGCTCCCTTGCCGCCGGCGGCCGTGGAGAATGTCTCTCCCGTTACGGTTTCACCGGGCTTGGGCAGACGTTTGGCGGTCGCGACGAGGTCCATGTTGATGGAGCCGAAAACAGTAATCATGGGGCGCTGGGTCCGTATGAAATTTAAGCAAGGCGGCGACTTTGCCCGAGACGATCACTCGTCGTCAACCACCCGCAACTTGGCCGCACCGGCTCGGTTTTCGGCAAAGCGACGCGCCTGTTCGATTTCACCATGAGCAGCGTCTTTTTCCGTCGGTGAGAAATCGAGGCCCTCGATTTTCTGTCCGCGCGCCAGTACCTTGTCAGAGGAGATAAGCATCATGTCGACGTCCTTCTGCGCCAGCCCGAAATGGGCCTGCAGCTTCCGCGTCCGATCGTCCAGCCGCCGCACATCGTCCATGAGCAGCGCCACTTCACCCTGAATGAGATGCGCCTGCTCGCGCATGCGCTGGTCTTTGAGCACGGACTGGATGACCTGTACCGAGAGCATCAGCAGCGATGGCGAAACGATGACCACCCGGGCGCGATGGGCGCGCTGCACCAGATATTCGAAATGCTGGTGGATATCGGCGAAAATCGATTCCGACGGCACGAAGATGAAGGCTGTATCCTGTGTCTCGCCACGAATGAGGTATTTCTCGGCGACATCGCGAATATGCACCTCCATATCGCGGCGGAACTGCTGCACGGCGGCGCGTTTGGTTTCCGGCGTCTCGTCCGCCTTGATGGCGTTCCAGGCTTCCAGCGGAAACTTGGCATCGATGACGAGCGGCGGCGCATTGTTCGGCATCTTGATAGTGCAGTCCGGCCGGTAACCGTTGGAAAGTGTCGGCTGCAGCTGGAAGGAACCCGGCGGCAGGGCGTCGGCAATCAGCGTCTCCATGCGCGCCTGTCCGAAGGCGCCGCGTGTCTGCTTGTTGGAAAGTATCGCCTGAAGCCCGACCACGTCCTTGGCCAGATCCTGAATATTACCCTGTGCGGCATCGATGACCGCCAGGCGCTCCTGAAGGCGGCTCAGATTTTCATGGGTAGACCGGGTCTGCTCCGTCAGCGTTTCGCCCAGCCGCTGCGACATGCCATCAAGACGCTGGTTCAGCGTCTGGCTCATCTCCGTCTGACGCGTGCCGAGCGTTTCCGCCATGGCCGCGATCCTGCCATGCAGTTCGGACTGGGTTTTGAGCAGGTCGGAGATCTCGCCATCCGCCCCAGCTTTCTTCGACCGGTTCGCCGTCACAAGCCATGTAACGACAAGGCCGAAAATCGCGGCAGCGAGAAGCGCGCCGAAGCTGATATCGACTGAGCCGGCCCGCAGCGCGGGTTGAAGGAGAACGGAGAAGTCTGTGTTCATGACTAAATCTAGCAGATTTCGATTGATTCGGAAGATCAAAACAAGAACATTCCTGCGGCGGAAATGAGTCCGGCAGAACGGATGCCGCGAGCCGTTTTCATCGTCGTGTTTTTTATTTCCTCCGCGCGAGAGATACGTTATGGGAAGCCATGACCATCAAACCGCTTATCATTTTGCCCGATCCCGTGCTGCGCCAGCAATCGAAGCCCATCGAAAAGGTGGATGCCGAGGTGCTGCGTTTGGCGGACGACATGCTGGAAACGATGTATGATGCCCCCGGCATCGGCCTTGCCGCCATCCAGATCGGTGTGCCGCGCCGGTTGCTGGTGATCGATGTTGCGCGTGAAGGCGAAGAAAAGACCCCGATCGTCTTCATCAATCCGGAAATCCTCAAGGTTTCCGATGATATTTCCACCTATGAGGAAGGCTGTCTCTCGATTCCCGATTATTATGCCGAGGTGGAGCGCCCTGCGTCGCTCACGGTGCAATATGTCGGTCGTGACGGCAAGCAGCAGACGGTCGAAGCGGATGGTCTGTTGGCAACCTGCCTGCAGCATGAGATCGATCACCTGAATGGTGTTCTGTTCATCGACCATATCTCGCGGTTGAAGCGGGACATGGTCATCAAGAAATTCACGAAAGCAGCCCGCGCAAAAGTCTGATCCGTCGCACAGCTGACGGAGCGGAAGACAGGGCAGGGGGCAATCATGGCTCTTCGCATCATATTCATGGGCACGCCGGATTTTTCCGTTCCGACGTTGCGTGCACTGGTGGAAGCGGGCCACGAGATTGCTGCCGTCTATACCCAGCCACCGCGTCCAGGCGGCCGTCGCGGCCTTGATCTGCAAAAATCGCCGGTGCATCAGGCTGCGGAACTGCTGGGCTTACCGGTACTGACACCCTTGAATTTCAAGGCGGAGGAAGATCGCCAGCAGTTTCGGGATTTCAATGCCGATGTCGCGGTCGTCGTGGCTTACGGGCTGCTGCTGCCTGAAGCGATCCTCTCCGGCACGCGGCTTGGCTGTTACAACGGTCACGCTTCGCTGCTGCCGCGCTGGCGCGGCGCGGCTCCCATCCAGCGGGCGATCATGGCGGGTGACACCGAAACCGGCATGATGGTCATGAAAATGGAAAAGGGTCTGGATACCGGCCCTGTCGCGCTGACCGCTAAAGTCGCGATTGCCGAGAACATGACGGCCGGCGAGCTGCATGACAGCCTGATGCTGACAGGCGCTCGGTTGATGCGTCAGGCGATGGACAAGCTGGAAGCAGATGACCTGCCCCTCGTCACACAGGCGGAAGAGGGTGTGCTCTACGCCGCAAAGATCGACAAGGGTGAAACCCGTATCGATTTTTCAAGGCCGGCGCAGGATGTGCATAATCATATTCGCGGCCTTTCGCCGTTTCCCGGCGCATGGCTGGAGATGGAGATCGGCGGCAAGCCCGAGCGCGTCAAGGTACTGGCGTCCGAGCTCGCCAGCGGAATGGGCGAGGCAGGCAGCGCACTGGATGATGTTCTCACCATTGCCTGCGGCAGCGGCGCCGTACGGCTCACCCGTTTGCAGAAGGCGGGTGGCAAGCCGATGTCGGCGGCCGATTTCGTGCGCGGTACCCCGGTTCCGGCCACTACAAGGCTCGGCTGATGCCACGCTTCCGCATGACCGTCGAATATGACGGTACGCCCTATTATGGCTGGCAGAGGCAGGAGAACGGCCCTTCCGTTCAAGGCGCGCTGGAGGCTGCGGTTCGGTCGCTGACCGGCGAGAGCGTTTCCATTCGCGGCGCTGGCCGCACCGATTCCGGCGTGCATGCCGTTGGGCAGGTTGTCCATGTCGATCTCTCGCGAGACTGGGAGCCCTACAAGCTACGCAATGCCATCAATGCGCATCTCGCCATGGCGGGTGAAGCGGTGGCCGTGCTCGATGCCGCCTCCGTGACTGAGGATTTCGACGCCCGTTTTTCCGCCCTTCGTCGGCACTATCTCTACCGCATCATCTGCCGCAAAGCCCGGCTGGCGCTGGAGCACAAGCGGGCGTGGTGGGTGTCGAAGGACCTCGATCATGAGCGCATGCATGAAGCCGCCCAGATGCTCGTTGGCCGGCATGATTTCACCACCTTCCGCTCCGTGCACTGCCAGGCGAACAGCCCCGTGCGCACGCTCGACCGGCTGGATGTGACGCGCAATGGCGATCTCATCGAGATACGCGCGACGGCGCAGAGCTTCCTTCATAACCAGATCCGCTCTTTCGCCGGCACGCTGAAACTGGCAGGCGAGGGCACGATGACGCCAGAGGACGTGCGTGCCGCACTGGAGGCACGCGATCGAAAAGCCTGTGGCCCAGTCGCACCACCGGACGGTCTTTATTTCATGCAGGTCGATTATCCCGACGTCATTCCGCCGCGCCGCCACCTCGAACCCGAGGTGACGCAGGATGCGGATTGACGTCTAATTCTCTCAGGCCGGATAGACACCGAGAAAGCGCTGCAACGCTTCCGACAGAAGCATGCCGGGCACCAGTAGCGTCATGACGATGGCGGAGACGAGCAGCGACTGGTCGCGGATAAAAAACCGCACGATCCGTGAAAAGGCAAAGACCAGCGACAGAAGCAGCGCCAGCCACAAAATCGCGATCAGCCCCTGCAACGGTGGCAGGAAGAACGCAATCAGGATCAGAACGGCGTAGGCGTATGAGAAGGGCAGCGACAGCCAGTTCATGGTGGTGACGAGAGGCGTGAATTTTTCACGTGCGCCAAAGGCAAAGAGCAACATGCCGATCAAAAGCAGCGGCACGATCCAGCAAATGGCCTCCACCATCGCCAGGCGAAAGAAGAAGATGAACCCCGTTCCTGTTCCCGGCGGATAGCTGGCGAGAAACGCTGCCCGCAGCCACAGCCAGGAAACCAGCATGGCGGGCAGGCACCAAAGGACGGAATAGAAGGACCGCCACATGCCGCGTTCGGTCAGGTCCAAGTAACGTGCGCCATTATGGTCGCCGAGCAGCAACAGCCACAGGCCCGTCAGATAGAGCCTGACTTCACTTGCCGTCGGCATGGGCGAACCAGCGCTCGATAAAGGTTTCGTAAATGCGCGTCAGCGTCTCAAGATCGGCAATGGCTACCCGCTCATCGACCATGTGCATGGTCTGCCCGACAAGGCCGAACTCCACGACAGGGCAATAGTCCTTGATGAAGCGCGCATCCGACGTGCCGCCGGTGGTTGAAAGCTTCGGCTCCTTGCCGGTCACGGCCTCCACCGCGCCTGACAGCGACGAAATGAGGGCATTGTTCCGGGTCAAAAAGACATGGGCCGGTCGGTCCGCCCAGACGATCTCGTACTTTACCGGTGTGCGGTCGGGGCGAAGCTCGCCGTCTGCCGCAGCGGCATCCAGGCGGCGGATGATTTCCGCCCGAAGGCTCTCCGCGGTCCAGGTGTCGTTGAAACGGATGTTGAAGGCGGCTGTCGCCCGCGCCGGGATCACATTGGTGGCGGCATTGCCGGTATCGACGGTCGTCACTTCCAGATTCGATGGCTGGAAATCATCTGTGCCGTGATCGAAGGCCGGATGCATCAGCGCATGCGTCAACTGCAGCAGACCGCGAATTGGGTTGTCGGCGAGATGCGGATAGGCGGCGTGGCCTTGCACGCCATGGACCGTGATGCGACCGGAGAGCGATCCACGGCGGCCGATCTTGATCATGTCGCCCAGCTGGTCGGGATTGGTCGGTTCCCCGACGACACAGGCGTCCCACGTCTCGCCCTTTGCAGCAGCCCATTCCAGCAGCTTGGAAGTGCCGTTGATTGATGGGCCTTCCTCGTCACCGGTGATAAGGAAAGAGACGGAGCCCTGCGGCTTGCCGTGTTTTTCAATATGGCGGGCAATGGCGGCAACAAAACAGGCAATACCGCCCTTCATGTCCACCGCACCGCGACCGAACATTTCGCCACCGGCAATCTCTGCGGCAAAAGGCGGGTGACTCCACGCGGCCTCATCCCCAACGGGAACCACATCCGTATGGCCCGCAAACATCAGATGTGGCCCCTCGTTGCCGAGACGGGCATAGAGGTTCTCTACATCGGGTGTTCCCGCCTCGCTCGCCACCATTTTTTCCCCCACGAAACCGAGCGGCGAAAGCAGGTTGTCGAGCAGAGTAAGCGCGCCGCCTTCCGCAGGCGTCACCGAAGGGCAACGGATGAGGGCGGCGAGATTGGCAACGGGATCGGTCGTGGTCATGGTATCAGCTTTATATCAGTCGCGCAGAAGCTCGTTGATGCCGGTCTTGGAGCGGGTCTTTTCATCGACGCGCTTGACGATCACGGCGCAATAGAGGCTGGGGCCCGGCTCGCCATTCGGGAACGGTTTGCCCGGCATGGTGCCGGCAACGACGACGGAATAGGGCGGGACTTCGCCGTAGGTGATCTCGCCGGTGGCGCGATCAACGATCTTGGTCGATTTGCCGATGAAGACGCCCATGCCGAGAACAGCACCCTCGCGCACGATGCAGCCTTCCACGACTTCCGAACGCGCACCGATGAAGCAATTGTCTTCGATGATGGTGGGCCCTGCCTGCAGCGGCTCCAGAACGCCGCCGATACCGACGCCGCCGGAGAGATGCACGTTCTTGCCGATCTGCGCGCAGGAGCCGACCGTTGCCCAGGTATCGACCATCGTGCCTTCATCGACATAGGCGCCGAGATTGACGAAGGAAGGCATCAGCACGACGTTCTTGGCCACGTAAGCCGAGCGGCGCACGACGGCGTTTGGCACCGCGCGGAAACCGGCGGCGCGGAACTGGTTTTCACCCCAGTTTTCAAACTTCGACGGAACCTTGTCCCACCAGGTGGCTTCGCCCGGACCACCGGTCACGATTTCCATGTCATTGAGACGGAAGGAGAGAAGCACGGCCTTTTTCAGCCACTGGTTCACCTTCCAGTTTCCATCCGCCTGCTTTTCAGCAACGCGTGCCTCGCCGCTGTCGAGAAGTTGAAGAGATGTGTCCACGGCGTCGCGAACCTCGCCCTTCGTCGATACATTCACGCTGTCGCGGTTGTCGAAGGCGGTTTCGATGATCGTTTCGAGGGAAGAGAGATCCGTGAGGCTCATGGAAAATTCCTTAAAGTCGCGTGTGTTCGTGGTCACGGCGGGTTCCGTGCCGCTGGAAGGCTTTGGCCATTTGATCTAAGGGAGTGTTGGAAAGGCGTCAATGCGATTTGGGTGATTTGGCGCCGCAGATGAAAGGCATGGAAATGACACGACCGAAAAACGGCAAATTGCGGCGCAAGGACGGCGTATGGGACCCGTTGAAGCGCAGCGCTGTGGACAAGCAGCAGGCCGAGGTCGTTGTCAAGACGCCGCAGTCGGACTCCCCGTCCTACCGGCTGGCCTATGTGGATACGGACTTTCTCTGCCGCGAGGAATTGCGACCCGTCAGGCTGCAGCTGGAACTTCTGAAGACGGAAATGGCGCTCACCGAACGCGGGATCAATTCCACCGTCGTCATGTTTGGCGGCGCCCGCATTCCCGAACCGGGAGGAGAGGCCTGGGCCGCGCGCAATGAAACGCAGAAGCGCAATCTCGAGCAGTCCTCGGTTTATTACGACGAAGCGCGCAAATTCGCCCGCCTTTGCACCGACTACGGCGCGAAATCCGGTCACCTGGAATATGTGGTGGTCACCGGCGGCGGTCCCGGCGTCATGGAGGCGGGTAACCGGGGTGCCATGGATGCCGGCGGCCCTTCCATCGGCCTCAATATCGTCCTGCCGCACGAGCAGGCGCCCAACCCTTATGTAACGCCGGAACTGAGCTTCAATTTCCACTACTTCGCGATCCGGAAAATGCACTTCCTGATGCGGGCAAAGGCCGTGGTGGTTTTCCCCGGCGGTTTCGGTACGCTCGATGAGCTTTTTGAAGCCTTGACGCTGATCCAGACCAAGCGCATGGCCCCGATCCCTCTCATTCTTTTTGGAGAAAAGTTCTGGCGATCCGTCGTCAATTTCGAGTTCCTGGCGGATTTCGGCACCATCGCTCCCGAGGATATGAATCTCCTGCACTTTGCCGAAACGGCGGACGATGCCTGGAAGATCATCTCCGACTACTACGAACACTGAAGATGCACGGCGCGGCGAAGTATTATTAGGGCTTAATTAGCAATCATATTCTAACTTCGCCCTGTCGCGCTGCAGCGCACTGTCCCATGCGGACGGGCCTCCATGACGGAGATTGTCATCCGTTGACGTCAGCTCCTTCGGGTTGACGATTTCCATTGGGGCCTAAATGTTCAATCTCAAAGTGAAGTCGCTTGCGACCAAGCTGATCCTCGTAACCGGCTGTGCCATCACCACGGTTCTCGTTGCATCCAATTCTTTCCTCATCTCCCAGACCAGTGAGCGCGTACACGCGTTGACCATGGATCAGGCCAATACGGAAGCCCGCGCCATCGCCAACGTCATCGCCGCCGATGTCGGTGAACTCGGCAGCGCTGCCCGCTCGATGGCTGGCGTCATCGGTCGGGCGCATCAGGCGAAGTCGATGGATCGCCCTGGCATCGTCAACATCCTCAAGGCCAATGTGGAGCAGAATACTTTTGCATTCGGCAGCTGGTTCTGCGAACAGCTCGGCCTTTTCGATGGTCAGACGACAGAGATCGCCAACAGGCTCGATCTCGGCACCAACGCGACCGGCGCCTTCGCACCTTACTGGTCCAAGACCCAGAAGGGCGATATCCAGTTCTCGACCTTCAAGAACGATTACGCAGCGGAGTGGTATGCGCTGGCCGCCAAGACCGGCAAGGGAGCGATTACCCAACCTTATCTCGCCGAAGGCACGGAAGTGCCGACCACCATGACCTCGCTTGCCTATCCCGTCATGTCGGATGGCAAGATGATCGGCGTGGCGGGTGTCGATATTTCGCTCGCGTCTCTCACCCAGAAACTGCAGGCTCTGCATCCTTTCGAGACCGGCCGTGTGACGCTCGTCTCCCAGGGTGGCCAGTGGCTGGTGCCGCCGACGCCCGAGCAGAACATGAAAGCCTATGACGGAGAGGGCGCAGCCACTGTCCAGACCGCGATCGCTTCGAGCAAGCAGGGCCTCATCGAAGACCTCGGCCTTGATACCGACGCGCCGTATAACCGTCTCGTTTATCCCTTCGCCGTTCCGGGTCTCAACGCAACCTGGGTCGTCCTTGTTGATATTCCCCATCAGGCCTTGAACGCTCCGGTTCAGGAGCAGACCTATCTGATGATCATCGGTGCGATCGTCATTCTTGCCGCCGTCATTGCAGCGCTTTATTTTGCAGTCCGCTATTTCGTCCGCAACCCGCTTGCATCGCTGGTTACCGACGTCAGGACGCTGAGCGACGGTCGCTACGATGTGCCCGTCTCCGGTCAAGACCGGCAGGATGAGACCGGTTCGGTTGCGACAGCGCTTGAAGGTTTCCGCGCCAAGCTTGCCGGCATCCGGGAGATGGAGGCCGAAGCCGACGCCCAGCGTGGTCACGCCGAAACGGAGCGCCAGCGCTCTGAATTCGAGCGCAATGAAAACAGCCGTATGCAGCAGCACATTGTCAGCGTTCTCGGTTCCGGCCTGAATGCCCTGTCGCAGGGCAATCTGACCTACCGCATTCAGGACGAGTTCCCGGGTGAGTATGCAAAGCTGCGCGAGGACTTCAACTCGGCGCTTGCCAGCCTCGAGGAAACGGTTTCCACCGTCAACGCAACCGTCGTCAGCATCGGCAATGGCACCGGTGAGATCACCCGCGCCGCCAGCGATCTCTCGCATCGCACGGAACAGCAGGCCGCCAGCCTTGAAGAAACTGCCGCTGCGCTTAACGAGCTGACCGCCCAGGTCAATTCCAGCGCCGAAAACGCCGCAGAGGCGGCCGGTGCCGTCAGCCATGCCTGTGAAGACGCCGGCAAGTCTGGCGAGGTCGTGCAGCAGGCCGTGAACTCCATGCAGGGCATTGCACAATCTTCGGCGGAAATCTCTCGCATCATCGGCGTCATCGACGAGATCGCCTTCCAGACCAATCTTCTGGCGCTGAATGCGGGGGTGGAAGCGGCCCGCGCGGGTGATGCCGGCAAGGGCTTTGCCGTTGTCGCACAGGAAGTGCGCGAACTCGCGCAGCGCTCTGCAACTGCTGCCAAGGAGATCAAGGGTCTGATCAATACCTCGGCCACGCAGGTGGGCGAGGGTGTTCAGCTGGTCGGCAAGGCCGGCGACACGATGAAAAAGATCGCCGATCAGGTTCTGCAGATCAACCAGCTTATACGGCAAATTTCGGCCTCAGCCAGTGAGCAGGCGGTGGGCCTGAAGGAAATCAACTCCGCCGTTACGCAGATGGATCAGGTCACCCAGCAAAATGCGGCGATGGTGGAGGAAACCACTGCTGCCAGCGTGACGCTCAACAGCGAGGCCGAAACGCTCAAATCGCTTGTCGCCGGTTTCGTAGTTTCCGGCGGTCAGCCCAGCCAGCAATTGCGTGCCGCCGCTGCGGCCATGCGCGCTCCCGCTGCTGCCGCCCCGACGTCCGCCCGTCCAGCTGCGCCCCGCGCGCGTCCTAGAACCAGCGGCGCAAATGCGCTGGCTCAGGATGACTGGACGGAATTCTGATGCGGTTTTCCGTTTGAAATATAAAGGGCCGCTGGTATCGCCAGCGGCCTTTTTTTATTATCAGCGTCCGTCAAAGACGCGCGAAACGCTCCGTCAGCAACTCGAAGAAACCATCCGCATCCACCTTTCGCATCACGCGGGCATTGGCGGGGCGATCAGTCACGCGCCACCAGTCCACCACGGTCATGCCCATGGTCAGTTCGGAATGGACCTCGATCTCGACATTGCATTCGCGGCCCTCGAACAGTTCGGGCTTGATGAGATAGGCAATAACGCTTGGGTCATGCAGCGGACCGCCATCCGAACCGTACTTCTCGATGTCGAACCGCTCGAAGAATTCCAGCATTTCCGCCATGGCGATCGCCGGCCTCGTGCCGATCTCCCGAATGCGATTGACGCGTGCCTTGGTCGTCAGCAACTGATGCGTGACATCGAGCGGCATCATGACGATGGGCATGCCGGAGCGGAAGACGATGTCGGCAGCCTGCGGATCCACATAGATGTTGAATTCCGCCGCGGGCGTGATGTTGCCGCCCTCGAAGAAGCCGCCGCCCATCATTACCAGTTCTTTGACGCGATCGGCGATCTCCGGCGCCTTCAGGAGCGCCAGCGCCACGTTGGTCAAGGCCCCGAGGGTGCAGAGGGTAACGGTGCCCTCAGGCTCCCGCATCACCGTCTCGATGATGAAATCGACCGCGTGCTGCTTTTCTGCCTCCATGGTCGGTTCGTCGAGAACCGGGCCGTTGAGACCTGTACTGCCGTGAACATGTTCGGCGGTGATGGGCCTGCGCACCAGCGGCTTTTCGGCGCCCTCGTAAACGGGAATGTCGGTGCGACCGCACAATTCGCAGATGATGCGAATGTTACGGCTTGTCAGCTTCAGGGGAACATTGCCGGCAACTGCGCACAACCCCAGAATTTCGATGTCTTCCGGGCTGCCGAAAGCCAGCATGATCGCGGCTGCGTCGTCCTGTCCCGGATCGGTGTCGATAATGATTTTTCTGCGTTCTGCCATGTCTTGCCCGCCGTTGAGATGAGCGCTTTTTTCGAGCCGCGGGTGCTCACTTGTCAAGCCTCATTCCTGCCGCCGCGCACCGGTCACTTTGACTTGCGCATCGCGGTTCGGCTTCCCATATTGCAAGGGCCGGTGCGATTGACCGGCAAGGTTGCCGGAAGCGGGGCCGCTAAACGTCGCTTGGTTGCAAGGACAGAACAGATATGAGCCGCATGACGCCATTCACCCACCCGCTTTTGCTGGGTTTCGATGCCATGGAAAAGACGCTGGAGCGCATGGCGAAGGCCAATGACGGCTATCCTCCCTACAATATTGAGCGCCTGCCCGGCAGCGATGACGTACCGGAACGCCTGCGCATCACCATTGCCGTGGCGGGGTTCTCCGAGGATGATCTCGACGTGACGACGGCTGATAATCAGCTCGTCATTCGCGGACGCCAGCAGGAACAGGAGAAGCGCGATTTTCTCTATCGAGGCATCGCGGCACGCCAGTTCCAGCGGGTCTTCGTGCTTGCCGATGGCATGCAAGTCAGGGAGGCGCGCCTGCGCAACGGCCTTCTTTCCATCGATCTGGTCCGGCCCGAAATTTCAAACGTGGTAAAGAAAATTAATATTTCCGTCTCAGAGTAGACCATGAACGCCGGAATCGGACATGAATCGCTCGGCGTGAAGAAGGAGGCTGAAATATGCTTTTGAAAGAAGCGCATGCGCGTCTCACCCAATCCCAGCTCGCCCATATCGGCGAAGGAGAAGTGGGATATATCCGCAAGATCCGAGCGGAAGACGTCAGCCGCTGTTTCCCGGAGGCGCCCGATCTCGATCCGCAATTGGACCTTTGGGCATTGTTCGGCGCGGACGGGACGCCAATTCTCCTGACAGACAATCGTTCGAGCACCTTCTTCAAGGCGGCGGAAGACGATCTTAAAACCGTCAGCCTGCATTAAGAAAAAGCCCGCCGGTTGAGCGGGCTTTCTGCTTTTTTGGCTTACAGGAACGGCCGGTCCGGCATGTCGTCGATGGAGATGACGCCGTCTTTGTTCTTGTCCAGTCGTTCGAACATCTTTTCTCCGGCGGCGGCGAATTCGGCCTTGCTGACCTGGCCGTTCTCGTCAGTATCGGCCCAGCGGATCAGCGCGAAGCCGCCACCTTTACCGCCGTGCTTGCCCCAGCCCTGATGGCCGAAACGACCACCATGGTCACGCTCGGCACGCTTGCCCTCAGGGGCTTTGGCTTCATCCGCCTTGGCCTCTTCCCGCTCGGGGCGCGGGTGAGCGGCCCGGAAGGCCTCCATCTTTGCCTGACGATATTCGCGCATTTCCTTTGGTGTGATCGAGCCGTCCTTGTCCTTGTCGATCTCAGCGAACAGGGCATCCTGACGGGCGGTGAATTCCTCCTTGGAAATCTTGCCATCCTTGTTCGTGTCGGCCACCTTCAGCAGGTGAACGAAGGCAGCCTCCTGGCGGATCGGCATGCGATCCTTATGGCCTTTACCAGGTGCGGCGAAACTGGCCGTTGCGGCCGTGCTGAGCACAAGGGCTGCGCCAAGAGCAGACAGGGCGATTTTGCGTGTGGTCATCGTCATTACCTTTCTTTGGTGTCCCTGAAGAAAAGATAGTGACGTCCAGCAAGCCCCACCACTTAAACATCCGTAAGGTGCATGAAGCTTCGGTAATGTTCGCCACTCAGCGGGCGATGGTTTTTGTCAGGAACCCGGTCAGATCGTCGGTAATGTAGTCGATATGCTCATCCGTCACATCAGGGATTTCCCAGCGTTCCATGATGACGCCCTCAAGATTTGATGGCACGAGTAGCACGGTCTTCATGCCCAGCGCTTTCGGGGCCGCGAGATTGCGCGGCAAATCCTCGAACATCGCAGCCTTTTTCGTATCGAGTTTTGCAAGTGCTGCAAACTTCTCGTAGGTTGCGCTGGCAGGTTTCGGCAAATAACCCGCGGCGACGATATCGAAAATATCCTCGAACTGATCGAGAATGCCGAGCGCTCCGGCGGCAGCCTGCGCATGCTTGACGCTGCCATTGGTGAGGATGAACTTCCGACCCGGCAAAGCCTTGATGGCCTCACCCAGTTCCGGATGCGGTTTCAGCGCCGAGTAGTCGATTGCATGGGCGCGTTCCAGAAACTCGTCCGGGCTGATGCCGTAATGGATCATCAGGCCCTGCAGCGTCGTGCCGTGGTCGTGATAATAACGCTTCTGCAAGGCGCGCGCTTCGTCGGGGTCGAGCTTCAGAAGCTCCGCCACATAGGCCGTCATGTTGCGGTCGATCTGGGAAAACAGATTGACGTGATGCGGATAGAGCGTGTTGTCGAGATCGAAGACCCATTCGCTGACATGGGCGAAATCGGCGGCGTCTGGCAGGTTTTTCGGCTTTGTGTCCATGGGCAGCTTTATGCCTGTTTCGAATGCGGAAGAAAATCGAAAAGAGGACGATTGATCAGAAATTCGGGCTTGGCTGCGGCCTCGCGCGCATGATACCGCCAAAGCCATGGAACTCTGGATAGGCATTACTTTCGCAAGCGCGTTTTTGCAGAACCTGCGCTCAACTTTGCAAAAACACCTCAAGGGCATGATGGGCACCACGGGTGCAACGTTTGTGCGCTTCGTGTTCGGCATGCCCTTCGCTCTCGCTTATCTTGCATTCCTGCATCTTGGGCTTGGCCGTCCGCTGCCGGTGCCGAACATGGCCTTCGCCGTGTGGGCAACGGTCGGGGCCATGGCGCAGATCGCCGCCACATTCCTGCTGGTGCACCTGTTCTCTTTCCGCAATTTCGCTGTCGGCACGGCCTATTCTCGCACGGAGCCGGCACAGGCGGCGCTGTTTGCTCTCATTTTCATAGGCGAGAGCGTCACGGGCGGTACATTGGCGGCGATAGCGATTTCGGTCGCCGGCGTCATGCTGATTTCCGTGGCGCGCACGGAAGTAACGCCCGCTTCCTTCCTGACCTCGATCTTCAGCCGAACGGCGGGTATCGGCCTCGCCTCGGGTGCGTTCTTCGGACTGTCGTCTGTTGCCTATCGGTCGGCATCGCTGGCGCTAGCACCAAGCCTGCCCGCCTCGGATGCGATGATGCAGGCGGGCTTCACCCTCGTCATCGTCATCGTCATGCAGACGGTATCGATGTTCCTGTGGATCATCTGGCGGGAGAGGGAAGAACTGCGGCGCATCGCCAGGGTGTGGAAACCGTCGCTTGCGGTCGGGTTCGTGGGTGCCACGGCCTCGTTCGGCTGGTTCACGGCAATGACCCTGCAGCAGGCCGCCGTGGTGAAGGCACTGGCGCAGGTGGAGATGCTGTTCGCCTTCGCTTCGACCGTGCTTTTCTTCAAGGAGAAGATCAACCGGCTTGAACTGTCCGGTTGCCTGCTGATTGTGGTCGGTGTGCTGTCGCTCCTGGCATTCGGGTGAATGCCTGATGTGGCGGACAGATTTGCCGTCCGCCACCCTGAAGCACATCAGGGCACGATGAGCGTGCCGGCGCCTTCGGTAAAGATTTCCAGAAGGACGGAGTGCGGCGTCTTGCCGTTGAGGATCACCACACCCTGAACACCAGCCTTGATGGCGTCGATGCAGGTCTCGACCTTCGGGATCATGCCGCCGGAAATCGTGCCGTCCTTGATGAGGGCGCGTGCCTGCGAGACGGTGAGCTCCTTGATGAGTTCCTTGTTCTTGTCGAGAACGCCGGGAACGTCGGTGAGGAACAGCAGACGCGAAGCGTGAAGTGCACCCGCAATCGCGCCGGCGAAGGTATCGGCATTGATGTTGTATGTCGCGCCATCGCGGCCAGGGGCGACCGGTGCGATGACCGGAATCATTTCCGATTTAGCGAGCAGGTCGAGCAGTGTGCGGTCGACTTCCACGACTTCGCCGACGAAGCCGAGGTCGAGCACGCGCTCGATGTTGCTGTCGGGGTCGATCACGGTCTTTTTCGCCTTCTCGGCGAAGACCATGTTGCCATCCTTGCCGCACAGGCCGATGGCCCATTCGCCCGTCTGGTTTATGAGGGCGACGATTTCCTTGTTGATCGAGCCGGCCAGAACCATTTCAACGATCTCGACCGTCTTGGCGTCGGTGACGCGCAGGCCGCCCTCGAATTTTGACTCAATGCCCATCTTGCTCAGCATGGCGCCGATCTGCGGGCCGCCGCCATGCACGACGATGGGGTTGATTCCCGACTGCTTCAACAAGGCGATGTCTTCCGCGAATGCCTTGCCAAGCGTGGAATCGCCCATGGCGTGGCCGCCATATTTCACCACGATGGTCTTGTTCTCGTATTTCTGCATGAAAGGCAGAGCCTGTGCGAGCAGCCGCGCCTGAGTTTCGCTTTCGGAAGACGTCATCTAAAAACCTCGGTCTGTGGTTGCGGCCGTTGAAGCCTGTCACCGCTCTAAAGCAAGTCTTTGACGGATGAAATAACCTCCGGGCCTTATTGTGTCGGCTGCGGTCAAATTTCTTTTTTTTGCCTGTTCCGGCCCTGTAATGAGATTGACATAAAGGGCCAATGGGACCAGCCTTGCTGATGAAGGGGAGGGATTAATTCAGGGTGATGGAGATGTCTCGCGCCGTGGAAATGGTGCACCTGAACGACCGAGGAGTGATTAAATACATGACGGCACCCGATCGAGACAAGCAAAGCGGTTTGCGGGACGAAGTGCTCGCGGGCGAATATGTGCTGGGTGCCCTGCCGCCGGAAAGCATGGCGGAGCTTGCCAAGCGCGTAAAACGCGACAGGCAGTTCGCGGCCATGGTCAGGCGCTGGCGTGACAATCTGGCGGAAACCGAATATCGCGAAAATGCGACCGTCGCTGCGTTGCTGGAACGGGACCCCCGCCGATCCGGTCTGCCATTCAGGAGCCAGCCGTTGCGGAGTGGCAGCATGTTCGCAGCCATGCTCTCGGAGATCTGGCATTCCGTGCGCTTCTGGCGCCTTCTGGCTTTGACGGCGATGCTCTGGACCGCCGTTCTGCTTTTCACCATCGCCTGAGAGGCACGCCTCTCAAAGAGAGATCGTTCTGATGATCTCGGCCCGCAGGTTATCCAGCCCGACTGATTTTTCCGAGGATGTGGCAAGAACTTCCGGATAGGCGGCAGGGCGCTTGCGGATTTTCTCAAGCGTTTCGCCAATCAGCCGCGGCACGCCGGCATCCTTGATCTTGTCCGTCTTCGTCAGCACGATCTGGTAGGACACGGCCGCCTTGTCGAGGAGGGTCAGAACCTCCTCGTCATTCTTTTTCACGCCGTGGCGGGAATCGATCAGCACGTAAACGCGCTTCAGCGTCGCACGGCCGCGGAGGTAATCGAAGACGAGCTTCGTCCAGGCATCGACCTGATCCTTGGGGGCCTGCGCATAACCGTAACCGGGCATGTCGACCAACGCCATCGGCGGAAGATCGCCCTCTGCACCGGAGTAGCCATCGGGAACGAAATAATTCAGTTCCTGGGTGCGTCCCGGCGTGTTGGAGGTGCGGGCAAGCCCTTTGTGGCCCACCAGCGCATTGATGAGCGAGGACTTGCCGACATTCGAACGACCGGCGAAGGCAATTTCCGGCGGCCCTTCAGGCGGCAGGAATTTCATCGCGGGGACGCCGCGAATGAAAATCCAGGGTCGTCCGAATAGTGGCTTTTCGGTTGCCGCGCCGGTTTCAGTCATTTCGATTGCACCGGCTTTCGCTTGAACAGTCCTTTGATGTTATCGAACAACTCGATCTTGGCGCCCTGGCGCTTCATGATGACCGCCTGCTGGGTGATGGAGAGCGTATTGTTCCATGCCCAGTAGATGACCAGACCGGCCGGGAAGGAGGCCAGCATGAAGGTGAAGATCAGCGGCATCCAGTTGAAGATCATCGCCTGCGTCGGATCGGGCGGCGTCGGGTTCATGCGCATCTGCAGGAACATGGTGACGCCCATGACAAGCGGCCAGACACCGATCATCAGGAAGTGCGGCACATCGTAAGGCAGAAGGCCGAAGAGGTTGAACAGCGATGTCGGGTCCGGCGCGGAAAGGTCGTGGATCCAGCCGAAGAACGGCGCGTGCCGCATTTCGATGGTGACGTAGATGACCTTGTAGAGCGCGAAGAAGACCGGGATCTGCAGCAGCATCGGCCAGCAGCCGGCAACAGGATTGATCTTTTCTTCCTTGTAGAGCTGCATCATCGCCTGCTGCATGGCCATGCGGTCATCGCCATGCTTGGCCTTCAGCTCTTCCATCTTCGGCTGCACGCGCTTCATGTTCGCCATGGAAGCATATTGCTTGCTGGCGAGCGGGAAGAAGAGGGCTTTGACGACGATGGTGGTGAGCAGGATCGCTACGCCGAAGTTACCAAAATAACGGAAGAAGAAATCCATCATTTTGAACATCGGCTTGGTGATGAAGTAGAACCAGCCCCAGTCGATCAGAAGGTCGAACTTCGGAATTGCGTAGGTCGTCTCGTAACGGTCAACCAGCGGCACTTCCTTGGCGCCAGCGAAAACAAGGCTCTTCAGCTCGATCGACTGGCCGGGCTCGACCGTCATCGGGTCGCTCTTGAAATCTGCCTGATAGCTCGGCTGATTGCCGGTGATGTGCGAATAACGGGTTTCGAATGGCGTCGTCTGGGGCGGAACGATGGCCGCAGCCCAATATTTGTCAGTGATGCCGAGCCAGCCGCCGGTCGCCTTTGCAACCGTTACCGGTGCTTCTTCGACGTCCTTGTACTTTTCTTCCGTCAGGCTGCCATCTTTGCCCGAAACGCCGAGAAAACCTTCATGGATGACGAAGACCGGGGGAACTGCGGGCTTGTTGTTACGCGTCACGCGGCCATAGGTGGCGAAGGAGATGGCCGCCTGGCCGGGGTTCTCAACCTTGTCGGCGACCGAGATCATGTAATGCTCGTCGATCGAAACCGTACGGGAGAAAATCACACCCTTGGCATTGGTGTAGGTGAGGGTGACGGGCGTGTTTTCCGTCAGCTTGTCGCCGCTTGCGAGCGTCCAGACGGTGGTCGGACCGGGAACGCCGCCGACTTCCTGCGCTGCAACGTAACCGAGCTCGGTGAAGTAACCGTCCTTGGTGTCAGCGGGCGAGAACAGCGTGATGATCGGGCTCGAGTCATCGACGGTCTCATGGTAGTCCTTGAGCCGGATGTCGTCGAAGCGGGCGCCGGTGAGATTGATCGAGCCGGCGATGGCATTGGTGTCGATGGCCACACGCTGGGTTCTTGCAATCGACTCTTCGCGGGTCGCCGTTGCGGCAGTCTGCGGTGAGGAGGCGGGCGGTGCGCTTTCAACGGCAGCACCTGGTGCGGCGCCCGGCGCCGGCTGCTGTTGCTGCGTGGTCTGCTGCTGCGCCTGGCGGGCCTCTTCGGCGCGGCGCTGCTGCTCGATACGCGGATTCATGTAAAGGAATTGCCAGGCGAGGACGATGACAACCGAAAGGGCTATCGCGATGAAGTAATTGCGGTTCTTTTCCATCATTCTTTCCTGGAGCGGGTCTCCTGGGACCGTTTCGGTTTCGCCGTTCCTTCAATGCGCTCGGCAAGGAGAGACTGAAGTTTCGGGAAGGCCGTATCAAGCACATCCCTGCGGGCGACAATCACATAGTCATGACCGGGCTTCATTGCGACCCCGGCAGAAAGCCTGACGGCTTCCTTCAGACGGCGGCGCATGCGATTTCGCTCGACCGCGTTGCCTTGTCTTTTTGTTACGGTGAAACCGACGCGAGGCTCGGTTTCCGGGGATTTCCGATCAAGCACTTCCAGAAGAAAGGTGCTTCCCCGCCGTTTTTCACCTGCCTGAACGGCAAGAAACTCCGACCGGTTTTTAAGCCGGCCGGGGCTTTTCTTAGTCTCGCTCATGTGCCCACGACTTTCATCGGGCCACAGATCGGCAATTAAGCCGACAGACGAGCGCGGCCGCGCGCACGGCGGGCTGCGAGAACCTTGCGGCCGCCGGCAGTAGCCATGCGGGCACGGAAACCATGACGACGCTTGCGAACAAGCTTGGACGGTTGGTAGGTACGCTTCGACATTTATTTAATACCGCGGTGTGCGGCCCTTCTTGAATTTGCAATTATTTGCAAGAGCGTTTCGTTTTTTGCACGGCTAAACCCGCCTGGGCGAGCTTTCAATGGCCGAGCGTGCGCGGCTTATAAGGGCATAGCCCAAGCAAAGTCAATTGCCGAAGGGGTTTTCGGCCTTCACCTTTTGCGGAAAACGCACCGCGATTTCTCTCGTCGACGGCCGATGAGGGCCGATTCCCATCCGCAATCGATAAAATCTGAAATTCTTTCTTAAGGCCGCATTGATAAATCTTGTGACGCGAAAAGTTATGCCAGCTTCCCATTTTCATCGCGCAGCTGGTTTTTGTTGGGGGAACGAAATTGAGAATTCGCGGTCGTATCAATCTACTTGTCGGGCTGATGAGCCTTGTTGCCTGTACCATCGGCGGGCTGTCCATCTATGCGATCAACGAATTCTGGGTTCGGTCGCACCATTTCGAGCAAGCGGCCGAACGGGCTTACAAGGGCGAGGCGCTCAACCGTCTGGTAACGGCAGTCGTCATGGAGGCGCGTGGCATCTATGCAGCGGCGGACATTGCTGCGGCCGCACCCTTTGCCGACGGCATGGTCAAGAACCTCGACGCCATGGACAAGCTCATTACCGGCTGGGCACCGCTCGTGCCGGCGGAACAGAAGGCTGGTTTCGACAAGCTTGCCGGCCGCTCGAAGGAATTCCGGACTTTCCGCCTGGAGACCGTCCGGCTGGCTAAGGAAAGCGGGCCGCAGGCGGCGAGCCAGCAGGGCAACAACGAAGCAAACCGCGCTAATCGCAAGGCCTATCAGGCGGAGATCGACAGTATCGTGAAAAACGACATTGCCGAGCTTGAAGTCGTCAAGGCGGGGGTCGACGCTTTCAGCACTGCCATATTCTGGGTGATTGTCGCGGTGACTGTCGCCGGCGTGGGGACGGGAGCTGCTTTCGGCCTCTATATCGGAACGCGTCAACTGAGTGCGCCGATCCGCCGGGTATCCCAAGTCATGAGCGAGGTGGCCGACGGAAATCTGGATGCGGCAGTTCCCTACCTTGGGCGCAAGGACGAGATCGGCGAAATGGCCGCGGCCGTCGAGGTCTTCAAGACCAATGGCCGCGAAGTGCGCCGCATGAACGCTCAGGAATCCGCCATGCGGGCCAAGAGTGACGACCTGCAGGCCGGCATGGCCGTTGTCGTCGATGCCGCCGCCGCAGGGGATTTCAGCCGCCGTATCAACAAGGATTATGGCGACGACAACCTCAACCGTTTCGCAGCCACGATCAACGCCCTGCTCATCGGCGTGGACAATGGTGTCTCCGAGACCAGCCGCGTCATCGAAGGTCTTGCGCGGGGCGATCTGACGGAGAAGATGGCTGGCGAGTTCCGCGGCGTGTTCGCCGAACTCCAGTCGAACGTCAACCAGACGCTGGCCAAGCTGCGGGAAACAATGCGCGAAGTGCGCAGCAGCACGGAGGGTATCAGCGGTAATGCCGGCGAATTGCGCTCGGCCGCCGATGATCTTTCCAGGCGAACGGAACAGCAGGCCGCGGCGCTCGAGGAAACATCCGCCGCTCTGGACGAGATCACTGCCGTCGTCCGAAATTCCACCGACCGCGCCCAGGAAGCCAGCGCCATGGTGGCTGAAACCAAGCAGAAGACCGAAGAATCCGCCAATGTCGTACGCGATGCCATTTCGGCGATGGACCGTATCGAGCATGCGTCGCGGGAAATCAGCCAGATCATCAATGTTATTGATGAAATCGCCTTCCAGACCAATCTCCTTGCCCTGAATGCGGGCGTGGAAGCGGCCAGGGCCGGCGAGGCAGGCAAGGGTTTTGCAGTCGTCGCTCAGGAAGTGCGTGAGCTCGCACAGCGCTCGGCAACGGCGGCCAAGGACATCAAGGCGCTGATCACCAAGTCCGGTGAGGAAGTCGGGCGCGGGGTATCGCTGGTCCAGAGAACCGGCAGCGCTTTGAGCGAGATCGAAACGCGCGTCCTGGCGATCAACGAGCATATCCACTCCATAGCTACCGCGGCGAAGGAACAGTCCACAGGCCTGCACGAGGTGAATACGGCCATTAACCAGATGGATCAGGTTACACAGCGTAATGCCGCCATGGTGGAGGAAACCTCGGCCGCAACCCATAAGCTCAGCAGCGAGGCGGACCATCTTGTCACGCTGATGACCCGCTTCAATGTCGGCGCGGATGGTGTTCAGCGGAACTTTCGCGCCGAGACCGAGTCGCGTCCGGCCCGCGCCGCGCAGCCCATGCGGCCCGTTGCAGTGTCAGACAGAACGACGGCGGTGGCTTCTCCGGCGCGCAAATTGATGAACAGCGTCAGCCGGGCACTTAGCGCTCAGCCAGCCGCAGCGCCGGCGCAGGGGGACTGGCAGGAATTCTGATGAGGTTGCCTGATAACTAAGCCGCCTTTTGCTTCAGACGCCGCCTTGTGGCGGCGTTTGTTTTATTGCGATGAAAACCTTGCGTCGCAGCGCATTGGAAAAAAATCCGTTAGGTCCTATTATCGTTGGTGCATATAAACCGAGCCGTTCAACCGAAGCGGCGGCGCGCATACAGGATCAGGGCCCGGTGTTTTCTAAAGGCGTAGACAGCTTGGACCGCACGGAAGACAATCCGGCGCACGGCATGCCGGGATTGACTGCCGGTCTTTCCGGGCGGCTGCTGTTGCTCACGGTCATTTTTGTCATGATCGCGGAAGTGCTCATCTTCGTGCCTTCCGTCGCCAATATGCGCCTGTCCTGGTTGAGGGATCGTCTGAATACGGCTGCCGCGGCCGGCGCGGTGATTGACGGACTGCAGGCCGAATTGCCGCGAAGTGTGCAGAACGATACCCTGATGGCGACAGGGGCAAAACTGATAGCCCTGCGCAAGGACGGTACGTCGCGGCTGCTGGCGGCTGCGGAAACCCCGCCCGGCGTCGATGAGCAATATGATCTTTCCGATGTGTCGCAGGTGGCCGCAGTCCGGGATGCCTTTTCCACCCTGCTGTTTGGCGGTAACCGCGTCATCCGCGTTTTCGATGTCGTTGGCGACAGCGACACCATCATCGAACTGGTGCTGGGCGAGAACAAGCTCAGGGCTGCCATGCTGGCCTATGCCCGCAATGTGTTCCTCATTTCCATCGTTCTGTCGCTGATCACCGCCGGCCTCATTTTCATCTCCATCAACCGCATCATGATACGGCCGATACGCCGGCTGACGCTCGGCATGCAGAATTTTTCGGAAGATCCTGGCAACCCAGAGCGGATTTTCGTGCCGGAGGAGGGAACGGACGAGCTGGCCGTTGCCGGGCGTCATCTCGCCGATATGCAGACGGAACTGCAGAAAACGCTGCGGCAACAGAAAAACCTCGTGGATCTTGGCCTCGCCGTCTCGAAGATAAACCACGACATGCGCAACATCCTCTCATCCGCGCAGTTGATGTCTGACCGTCTGGTGGATGCAAAGGACCCGATGGTGCGAAGCTTCGCGCCGAAACTGCTGCGTACCATCGACCGTGCCGTTGCCTATACCGGCGAAGTTCTGGCCTATGGCCAGGCGACGGAAGGTGCGCCGAAACGCAAGATGGTGCAGTTGAGCCTTCTGGTGCGGGACGTGCGCGATATCCTGGCGCTGGAGCCTGACAGCGGTATTGAATTCCGCGACAGCGTGCCCGCGGAGCTGACGGTGGATGCGGATTCGGAGCAGCTATTCCGGGTAATCCACAATCTGTGTCGCAATGCCGTCCAGGCCCTGCAATCCGATGCCGCCAATGCCGCGCCGAGGTATCTTTCAATCTCGGGTCAGAGGGCCGGCAGCGTTGTCAGCATCGTGATCGACGATAACGGTCCGGGTATGCCGCGGAAGGCCAAGGAGAACCTGTTTTCCGCCTTCAGGGGCTCGGCCCGTTCCGGCGGCACCGGGCTCGGCCTGGTCATCGCCCGCGAACTGGTGCTGGCCCACGGCGGCACCATCGCGCTTGTCGAGAAGCCGGGCCCCGGCACGCAGTTCCGCATCGAGATCGCCGATCGCGCCACGACGGTGCAGGCGGCCAGAACCGCCTGAAAGCCCCCCACCCGCATAGTCCAGCGCAGCCTTCATACCCGCTGGATGATATGCGGCTCACGCGCTCTCGAAAACGCACGTTTAGGAATGTCGTTTATTTTCAACGCGATAATTGAATTGCTGCGGAAAAATGACAATTTCGAAGCAAAATCGCTTGCAATCGGAATGAGGACGTTTTAGAGGATCGCCACGCCACCGGAAACGACCGGAACGGCACGCACCCGTAGCTCAGCTGGATAGAGCACCAGACTACGAATCTGGGGGTCAGGAGTTCGAATCTCTTCGGGTGCGCCATTTCCTTTCTTAAAAACAAGCATTGAAACACGCGATATTTCTAGCCTCGTATGCGGCTTGGATGAGCAAGTCCGTTCCGCCAGATTCCTCCGCCCCTCTGGCACGCGGCAGGACGAACGAATTCCACACATCCCGAATATATGTTAAAATCATCCGATCGTCAGATGGCTCGGGGTGAAAGCCATGTTGGAAGCGGATAAGGTATTTGTGGGGTCGATCCCGGAAAATTACGACCGCTATATGGTGCCGTTGATTTTCGCACCTTTCGCCACTGATCTGGCGCGGCGGGCGGCGGCCTTGATGCCGGTTGATATTCTGGAGGTCGCTGCAGGAACCGGCGCCGTCACGCGCGAACTCACGTCCCGATTATTGCCTGCCGCCAGCTATGTGGTGACCGATCTCAATCAGCCTATGCTCGACTTTGCCGCGTCGCAGCAGGCACCGGATCACCGCATAAAATGGCAACAGGCCGATGCCCAGCTCCTGCCTTTTGCAAGCGCTGTTTTTGATCTTGTCTTCTGTCAGTTCGGCGCAATGTTTTTTGGTGATCGGCCGTCGGCCTATCGCGAGGCAAAGCGGGTACTGAAGCCCGGCGGGCATTATTTATTCAATGTCTGGGATCGCATCGGGGAAAACCACTTCGCAGATGAAGTGACAAACGCGTTGGCGCGCCTGTTTCCCGATGATCCACCCCGCTTCCTGGCACGCACCCCGCATGGTTATCATGATGTGGCCGCGATCCGCCGCGAACTGGAGGATGCGGGGTTTTCCCGGGTGACGATTGAAACGGTGGCGGCGCAAAGTCGGGCCGCTTCGCCCCGTGTTCCGGCGGTCGCTTATTGCCAGGGAACGGTTCTGCGCACGGAAATCGAGGCAAGGGACCCCGGAACACTGGATGCTGCGACAGATTACGTCACCGCAGCCATTGAAGCCCGCCATGGCAGCGGTGAGGTTACCGGCAAAATTCAGGCGCATGTGATTCTCGCCGCATTATAAGTCTGCGCCCCCAGCGATTTTCGGTTCACGGACAAGCGCGGAAATACCATCAATATTAGTGGTTTTGAGTAAAAGCCCATTCATCGCGGTTTCCGATTGTCCGAGATTTCCGGGCTTTCGCGTGTCATCGAACTTTCCTCAAACCTTCGTCATATTGTCATACAATATAAGCATATGCGCTTCAGAAAAGGAGCGCAGAATGACGCCACAATCACTTGAACTTTCGGGCATCGGCAAAGGCTTCGGCGCCGACGATGTTCTGAAAGAGATCGATCTTTCCATCCGCCCCGGAGAGTTTTTGTCCCTGGTGGGCATGTCGGGCTGTGGCAAGTCCACGCTGCTGCGCATCATAGCGGGGCTCGAAACGCCGGATCGCGGTTCGGTGTCCATCGGCGGACAGGACGTGACCGAGATCGATCCGAGCGACCGTAATCTCGCGATGGTGTTCCAGTCCTACGCCCTTTATCCGCATATGAGCGTGCGCCAGAACATCGCGACGCCGCTTAGGATGCGCCGTTTGCCCTTTGCCGCGCGGCTACCGCTGATCGGGCGGTTTGCGGCCCCGGCCGAAACGGTGAGAGAGATCGACGCAGCCGTCGAGCAGGCGGCCGAGACGCTGCAGATCGCGCATCTGCTGGATCGCAAACCGGCGCAGCTTTCCGGCGGCCAGCGTCAGCGTGTTGCGCTTGCCCGGGCACTGGTGCGTTCGCCGGCCGCCTTCCTCATGGACGAACCGCTCTCCAATCTTGATGCGAAGCTTCGCGCCCACATGCGCGAAGAGCTGGCAGGCCTGCACCGGCGGCTCGGCGCAACTTTCATCTATGTCACCCATGACCAGATCGAAGCCATGACGATGTCCGACCGTATCGCGTTGATGTCTGAAGGTCGTATCGAGCAGCTCGGCACGCCGGATGAACTCTACCGCAAGCCCGCCACGCTCACCGTCGCGCGCTTCATCGGCACGCCCTCCATCAATCTGCTGCCGGTCGAAATCGCCGCCAGCGGCAAGGTGACGGCTTTCGCCCGGGATCTTGGTCTCGAAGCCGCGGGCCGCGACGCCGGTCCCGCAACGCTTGGTCTTCGCGCAGAGGATCTGCGTCCCGGCGCGGAAGGTTTGGCCGTGCGCGTGGTCCGCAGCGAAACCCATGGCGCAGACCGCTTCGTGAGTTGCCGTCTTTTAAGTGATGAGACGGTGGCCATAACCCTGCGACAGGGTGCCGGCGAAACGCTTGGCGCTGATGCGGATGGCGTCATGACCCTCGGTTTTGTGCCGGAGCGCGCGCATCTTTTCGCCGCTGACGGTCTCCGCCGCAAGGTGACCGTTCGCGAGCAGGTGCCGGCATGACGGCGGTTGATTTTTCTGGCGCGGCGCGTGCCAGCGCTCGCCCGCGGCTTTCAAAGGCCGACCGGCGGATGATCCGGCGCGGCCTGATCTTTGCGGCACCCGCAAGCTTGCTGCTTCTGGCAATCTATATCGTGCCGATGCTCGTTCTCGCCGGGTTTTCCGTCACGGATTATCAGCTTGGCGCGCTGTCCACGCGCTTTGTGGGGCTGGGAAATTTCGTCAAGGCGTTTCAGGATCCGGTTTTCCTGCGTGCTTTGACGAATACGGCCATCTACGCTGCCATCGTCATTCCCTTCGGTGTGTTTCTGGCGCTCGGCGTAGCCTTGCTTGTCTATAATCGCAAGCGCAGCCGCGCCTTCTGGGAAGTAGCTTACTTCCTTCCGGTCACCGCAACGCTGGTGGCCATGGCGACCGTTTGGCAATTCCTGCTCCATCCATCGCTCGGCCCGGTGAATGCCGCGATCAAGTGGATGGGCTTCGAACCCGTCGCTTTCCTCTCCAACCCCGTTCTCCTTATCCCTACCATGGCGCTGATGGGCGTCTGGCAGATACTCGGCTTCAACATGGTTCTGTTCCTTGCCGGTCTCACCGCCATTTCGAAGGATTTGCACGAGGCGGCGCGTCTCGATGGCGCGAAGAACCCGGTGGACCGCTTCCTGACCGTGACATGGCCGATGCTCGGACCGACGACCATGTTCGTTGTGGTCACCACCTCCATCTCGGCCTTCAAGGTGTTCGAGACGGTGGCAGTGCTGACCAAGGGCCGTTTCGGATCGGAGACGTTGCTGTTCGATCTCTATCTCGAAGGTTTTGAGTATTCCAACACCGGTTATGCCGCCGCGCTGACGGTGATCTTCCTCGCAATCGTACTGGTGCTTTCGATCGGCCAGACGCTGCATATGGACCGGAAGGTGCATTATTGATGGCCGCACTCCGCAAATATCTTCCGCATCTTGTGTTGGCGCTCGGCGCTTTCCTGATGCTCCTGCCGTTCTACTGGATGGTGCTGACGTCAATCCGTTCGCCGGCGGAAATATTCAACGTTTCGCTCTGGCCGATCCCGGAGAAATTCGACGCGGCCGATAATTACACCCGCGCAGCCGGGCAAGTGCCCATGGCACGCTTCATGCTCAATGGCGTCATCGTCTGCGTCGGTATTCTCGTCGTCCAGATACTGACATCTGTGCCGGCGGCCTACGCTCTGGCGAAACTGCGGTTCCCGGGCCGCAAGCTGCTTCTTGGACTGGTCGTCGCCGCGCTCTGCGTTCCCATCCAGGCCCTTGCCCTGCCGCTTTTCGTCGGTCTGGCAAAGACGGAGCTGCTGAACACCTATTTCGCGATGATGATGCCCTTCTTTCTCTCCGTCTTCGCCATCTTCCTGTTCAATCAGTCCTTCCGCAGCTATCCGGATGAAATCATCGAAGCGGCACGCATGGACGGCTTCTCTGAAATGGAGATCTGCTGGGGGCTTGTGCTGCGTGGTTCGCTGCCTTCACTCGCCGCCTTCTCGGTCTTTTCGCTCGTCGCCCACTGGAACGACCTTTATTGGCCGATGATCGTTATCTCTGACACCAATCTCGCGCCACCGCCGCTTGGCATGATGTTTTTCGCCGATGTTGAATCCGGCGCAAATTACGGCGCGCTGATGGCGGGCGCGACACTGATTACCGCGCCGATGGTGCTGTGCTTCCTCCTGGCACGGCGGCATTTCATCGCCGGTATTACCATGACCGGCGTCAAGTGACGCCGTTCAGACTTCCTCCTCCCAACCTCTCTGGAGACTGACATGAAACTAAACCGACGCGCTGTGATGGGCGGTCTGGCCCTTGGCATGGCTTTTGCGGGCCTCGCTCAGCCGGTTTTCGCCAACGAAATCACGCTCAATGTTCTCTACAACCTGCCGGGCTTCACGAAATTCCATCAGCCGCTGGCCGATGAATTCATGAAGAAGAACCCGGACGTGAAGATAAACTTCCTCGCTCCGGCTGCCGGTTATAACGAAGGCCAGCAGCAGGTTCTGCGCTCTGCCGTTACTGGTAATCTGCCCGACGTTTATTTCTCGGGCTACAACCTGACGGCGGAACTGGTGCACACGCTCGCACCGCGCAACCAGATCACCGATCTCGGCCCGTTCATTCAGGCTGAAGGCGGTCAGGCTTTCCTCGACAAGAACTACAGCCCGAAGATGGCGGCACTCGGCCAGATCGACGGCAAGCAGTATGGTCTGCCGGTCAACGCTTCCTCGCCGATCATCTACATCAACTCGGACCTCGTCACCAAGGCCGGCGGCGACCCGGACAAGATGCCGACGACCTTTGCGGAGCTCATTGCTCTTGCCAAGAAGATCAAGGCTCTCGACCCCAAGTTCGCTGGCATGAGCTACGACATCAACGGCTGGCCGGATGACTGGCTGTGGCAGGCGCTCATTGTCGAGCAGGGCGGCAAGCTCGTTGACGAGAAGACCAAGACCGTTGCCTTCGACAACGAGATCGGCCTCAACGCCCTGAAGATGACCCGCCAGTTCGTCACCGAAGGTGGCCAGAACCTGCTCGACTGGGATCAGTCCCGCCAGCAGTTCGGCGCAGGCCTCACCGGCTTCATCTTCTCGACGCCCGCTCACGTTCAGACGATCCAGGGTCTGGTTGGCGACCGCTTCAAGCTGAAGACGGCGACCTTCCCGCTGGACAACAAGGAAAAGGGCGGCGTTCCGACCGGCGGTAACTCTGCCGTTATCCTGACGCAGGACAAGGCCAAGCAGGATGCTGCCTGGAAATACCTGAAGTGGATCACCGGTCCGGAAGCGCAGAACACCATCGTTCGCATCACCGGTTACCTGCCGACCAACAAGCTGGCAACCGGCCCGGACTTCCTCGCTCCTTATTACGTCGAGAACCCGAATGTGAAAACCGCTTCGCTTCAGGCTGACCGTTCTCTGCCCTGGGCCGGTTACCCCGGTGGCGATTCCGTCCGCATCTGGCGCACCCAGCGCGATATCATCGGCACCGTCATGCGCGGTGAGGTGACGCCGGAAGCCGGTCTCAAGCAGATCGTCGAACAGACCAACGCCCTGCTGAAATAATCAGCACCATCGAGAGGCTGCGGGAAATCCGTTCCCGCAGCCATTTTGCGCAGGAAGCCCCAAATGAAGATTATCCAGATCACCGATACCCATCTTCTGCTGCCCGGCGTCGCCATAAATGGCGTCGACCCGGAAAAGCAGCTGCGCGCGGCAATCGCCGATATCGTTGAAAAACACGCCGACGCCGATCTTCTTGTCATGACGGGCGATCTTTGTAATTACGGTGAGCCGGAAGCCTACGGGCTGCTCCGCGGCATCCTCGCGTCGGCCTCCATGTCGGTGCGGCTGATGCTCGGCAATCACGACCGCCGCCCGGAATTCGTGGCCGCCTTTCCCGAACAGCCGCGCGACGATAACGGTTACATCCAGTCCTTCATCGACACCGATTTTGGTCGTTTACTGTTTCTGGACAGCCATGAAGCCGATGTCATAGGCGGCATGTATGGTGAGGATCGTCTGGCATGGCTGGAGAGCGCGCTGGAAAGCGCGGGCGAGTTGCCCGTGACGGTTTTCATTCACCACCCGCCGATGGATTGTGGCATCCGCCATTTTGAACATATCGGCATGCACGATGACGGAGCTGTCATGCGCCGGCTCGCCGCTCACCCGGCCGGTGTGCGTCACATTATCTTTGGCCATATCCATGTGCCAATGGCAGGCACGACGGCCGAAGGCATCGCTTATAGTTCCGGTCAGGCCTGCGCGCATCGCTTTATCACCGATATCGACGTTGTCGATCCCCTGTGGACGGGCGGCAATCCCTGTTACCGGGTCATAAACCTCGGCGCGTTCGGCCTGCGTGCCTATGATGTGGAAGTGGGGCAGGTCGTGCTTGGGCGGGCGCCTGTCTGCGAAGGCCCCTGACGAGTTGCTTTTTCCTCACTGCGATGACGCGAAGTGGGGCTCGTCACTCCTCGCCGGTCACGGCGTAACGGAAGTCTCCTGCCGATCGCAGGGCCGGCATGGTGTGAGGGCCTGCCAGCCTGTCGCGCCGATGCGTCACTTACTGTCGCTGAACGGGATTTGATACGCAGAAGTGATGGTTCCCTTCTTGCCCTTGATCTATGTCAGTTTCATCGATGAAACTGCACGCCATAGTCGCCGAATAGGTGGCCAGCCGAATGCCGTGCCATCGTGATTGCAGATCATGGAGAAGTGCATGCTTGAAAAGCGTATTCGCAACGCGTCCCTTTTGAACCGGATCGTCAGTGCCGAAGAGGCTGCCAGTCTCATTCGGGATGGCATGACTGTGGGCATGAGCGGCTTCACGCGTGCCGGGGAGGCCAAGGCGGTGCCGCTGGCGCTGGCGGAGCGTGCCAAGCTGCATCCCATGAAAATCACACTGATGACGGGGGCATCGCTGGGCAATGATCTCGACAAGACCATGGTCGAGGCGGGCATGCTGGCGCGTCGCATGCCGTTCCAGTCCGATCCGGCTTTGCGCAAGGCGATCAATGACGGCAAGGTCATGTTCATTGACCAGCATCTCTCCGAGACCGTCGAGCAATTGCGCGGCGGTCAGATTCACGGCGTCGATATCGCCATCGTTGAAGCCGTGGCGATCACCGCTGAAGGTGGCATCGTGCCCACCACCTCCGTTGGCAATTCCGCGAGTTTCGCCATCCTGGCCGATAAGGTCATCGTCGAGATCAACCTGTCCCAGCCCGAGGTGCTGGAGGGGCTGCACGACATCTTTATTCCCGCAAAACGTCCGACCCGCATGCCCATCCCGGTGGTGGCGACGGATAGCCGTGTCGGACTGCCCTTCATTCCGGTGCCGCCGGAAAAAATCGCCGCTATTGTCCTGAGTGACAAGAGCGACAGCTTCTCGACAGTGCTGCCGCCGGATGATGAAACCAGGGCCATTGCCGGCCACCTCACTGAATTCCTGCTGAACGAGGTGCGTCAAGGCCGTATGACCCACGAACTTCAGCCGCTTCAGGCCGGCATCGGCACGATCGCCAATGCTGTGATGCACGGTTTCATTGATACGCCGTTTCACGATCTCAAAATGTATTCGGAGGTCCTGCAGGACTCCACATTCGAACTTTTCGATGCGGGCAAGCTGACTTTCGCGTCGGGTTCGTCGATCACCTTGTCCTCCGCCATGAATGAGCGGGTCATGCCGCGTCTGGCCGAATATAAAAGCAGGCTCATTCTGCGCCCGCAGGAGGTCAGCAATCATCCCGAAGTTATCCGCCGCCTCGGTATCATCGGCATCAACACGGCGCTGGAATTCGATATTTACGGAAACGTCAATTCGACCCATGTCGGGGGAACGCATATGATGAACGGCATCGGCGGCTCGGGGGATTTTGCCCGGAATGCCTATATGTCCATCTTTGTCACCAAGTCTATCGCCAAAGGCGGCGCCATATCGAGCGTCGTTCCCATGGTCAGCCATGTCGATCACACTGAACATGATGTCGATATCCTCGTGACCGAGACGGGCCTTGCCGACCTTCGTGGCCTTGCGCCTCGTGAACGCGCGGCGGTCATCATCGAGAACTGCGTGCATCCGGCCTATCGTGATGCGCTAACGGACTATTTCCAGCGGGCAGTCTCGCGGGGAGGGCACACGCCGCATCTCATGGAAGAAGCGCTGTCGTGGCATGGCGCCCTGCGTGAAAGGGGCACCATGCTGCCGCAGAAATAGCGGCGGATCAGGAATCCAGCCTGAGGTATTGGACGCGCCCACGCGAAATTGGGTCCGTTTGGACACACCGGGATGGAAATCATCCGCCACTTCGCTGTGGTTGCTGGCGCGTCAGTTCCGCCTCCGGTAGAAAATCCTCTCTCTCGGCAGCGACCCGGCTGCCTCAGGGTTGCAGGAGAGTGATGTGATGCCCATTCGCTTCGTCGCCATGATCGCGATTGTTGCCCTGCTTACCGGTTGCGGTGGGCGGCCGATCGGAGTGATGACGCCAACGGGACAAACAGTGGCCGGTACGACGCCGGTGAATCTCCTTGTCGCGACGACACGCGCGCCGTCTGACAATCCCGCGGTTCTTTTCGGCGGCGAGCGGGGAACGGGGCTGAAGGTCGACGCGGTCACCGTCTCGATACCCCCGGATGCCAACCGCAAGGTCGGGCAGGTGCAGTGGCCGAAGAAACTGCCGCCCAATCCGCTGAAGGATTTCACTACCGTTGCGGTCGAGCCCATCCGCTCCGAAGCCGAGACGCGAAGCTGGATCGGCCGGCATATTGAAAAGGACCGCCGCGTGCTGGTCTTCGTGCATGGTTTCAACAACCGCTACGAGGAATCCGTCTATCGATTTGCCCAGATCGTCCATGATTCCAGAACCGATGTCGTGCCCGTCGTCTTCACCTGGCCGTCACGCGCCAGCATCTTCGACTATAATTACGACAAGGAAAGCACCAACTATTCCCGTGACGCGCTGGAAGAGATGCTGACGCGGCTGGCGAAAGACAAATCCATCCGTGAAGTCACGGTCATGGCGCACTCCATGGGCACCTGGCTTGCGGTGGAGGCGTTGCGGCAGATGGCCATCCGCAATGGGCGCGTCGATCCGAAGATCGGCAACGTTATTCTGGCAGCACCTGATCTCGACGTGGATGTCTTCAGCCGCCAGTTCGCGAGCCTCGGCAAGACACCACCGAAATTCACGCTCTTCGTTTCGCAGGATGACCGCGCGCTCAGCCTGTCGCGCCGCATTTCCGGCAATGTTGACCGTCTTGGCCAGATCGATCCTTCCGTTGAGCCTTACAGCAGCCAGCTGGAGAAGGCCGGTATCACGGTTCTCGATTTGACGAAGCTGCAATCGGGTGACCGCCTGAACCACGGCAAGTTTGCCGAAAGCCCGGAGGTCGTGCGTCTGATCGGCGACCGCCTCATCGCGGGCCAGACCGTGACGGATTCCGATGTCGGCCTGGGCGAAGCCTTGGGCGCCGTCAGCATCGGTGCCGCGCAGACGGTGGGAACAGCAGCGAGCGTTGTGGTCAGCGCGCCAATTGCTGTGTTCGATCCCCGCACGCGGGAAAACTACGGCAGGCAGGTGGAGCGGCTTGGCCGCTCGGTGGAAAATACCGTGGGATCGGTGGGTGATACGGCCGGCTCCGTGGTGGACGATCAGGCGCTTCAGTCGTCAAGGATCAACTGCGATGCCGCTGCCAATCGAAACCGGGCGGAATGCCGCAATCGCTAAACTGCGATGCGTTAGGGGCAGCGGGAACGCTAGGCGCTTTTTGTCACAGAGCGGCGCAAATTTGTATACAGCTTGTATTTTTATCTGTATGGTCGGTCGACAACCCTTTTCGGAGTAAGACCCCATGCGTTGGAAACGCACCCTTCAGCTTCTCGATGTTCATTGCGAAGGCGAAATCGGCCGTGTCGTCACCGGCGGCGCGCCGAAAATTCCCGGCAATACGGTGGCTGAACAGCTTCACTGGATGAATACCGACCCAAAGGGAGAGGCGCTTCGTCGCTTCCTGACGCTGGAGCCGCGCGGCACGCCCATGGGCTCGGTCAATCTTCTGCTGCCGCCGAAGCATCCGGATGCGCACGCCGCCTTTGTCATCCTTCAGCCGGACCAGGCGCATGCCAGCTCCGGATCGAATTCCATATGCGCGACGACGGCACTTCTGGAAAGCGGCATGGTGGAGATGCACGAACCGGAAACCGTCATCATTCTGGAAACGGCGGCCGGTCTGGTGAAGGCAACGGCCACCTGCCGTGACGGGCGCTGCGAAAAGGTCAAGCTGACCATGGTGCCGTCTTTCGTGCATGCGCTTGATGTCAGCATCGACACGCCCCAATGGGGCAAGGTAACGATGGACATCTCCTATGGCGGCATTTTTTATGCGCTGGTCGATGTGCGTCAGATTGGTCTAACGATCGAAAAAGCCAATGCCGCGAAGCTGGTCTCTGCGGGCATGATCCTTAAGGATCTGGTCAACCGCGAAATGACCGTTGTGCATCCCGAAATTGCCGCCATATCGGGCGTGGCCTATGTGATGTTCCGCGATGTGGACGCTGATGGCTCCATCCGCACCTGCACCACCATGTGGCCGGGCCGGGCGGATCGTTCGCCCTGCGGCACCGGCAATTCCGCCAATCTCGCCACGCTTTATGCGCGCGGCAAGGTGAAGGTGGGCGACGAGTATAAATCCCGCTCGATCATCGGTTCGGAATTTGATGTCGGCCTTTCCGCCGTCACCGAAGTTGCGGGCCGTCCGGCCGTCATTCCCACGATTGCCGGGCGCGGCTTTACCTTTGGTCTGCATCAGGTCGGCCTCGACCCCTTCGACCCGTTGGCCGATGGTTTTGCCATGACCGACGTTTGGGGTCCGGAAGCGGGCAACATCTGAAGCGCGCTTCAAAAAAATGACATTTACGGCTGCCTGATCATGTCGGGCGGCTGTTTTCCCGCGACAAAAGATGCTAAGCGGGCGCAATTCCATCATGCTCCGAGGTATCCCGATGAAGTCGCTCACCCTGCGCCGCCCTGATGACTGGCACCTGCATCTTCGTGATGGCGCCATGCTGGAGGGGGTGATCGGGGATACGAGCCGTCATTTCGCCCGCGCCATCATCATGCCGAACCTGGTGCCGCCGGTTGTCACCACCGCAGATGCCCGCACCTATCGCGACCGCATCGTCAAGGCCATTCCCGCGGGCGACAGCTTTGAGCCCTTGATGACGCTCTATCTGACCGAGGACACGCAGGCCGACGACGTGGAAGAGGGCAAGAAAAGCGGCCTGATTACCGCTGTAAAGCTTTATCCCGCCGGTGCCACAACCAATTCCCACGGCGGTGTGCGCGATTTTAACAAGGCCATGCCTGTTCTGGAGCGCATGGCGAAGATCGGCCTGCCCCTCTGCGTGCATGGAGAAGTAACAACGCCGGAAGTTGATATTTTCGACCGCGAGAAGGTCTTCATCGAGACGGTTCTGGAACCGCTGCGCCAGCGTCTGCCGGAGCTGAAGGTGACGATGGAGCACATCACCACCCGCGATGGCGTTGACTATATCAAGTCTTCCAAGGCTAATCTGGCCGGCTCGATCACCACGCATCATCTCATCATCAACCGCAACGCCATTCTGGTTGGCGGCATCAAGCCACATTATTACTGTCTGCCCGTCGCCAAGCGCGAGGAGCACAGGCTTGCGCTGCGGGCTGCCGCGACCTCTGGCGATGCGCGCTTTTTCCTTGGCACGGATTCCGCTCCGCACGTGGACCCGCTGAAGGAATGCGCCTGCGGTTGCGCGGGCATTTACACGTCCATCAATACGATGAGCTGCCTTGCCCATGTCTTCGAGGACGAAAACGCTCTCGACATGCTGGAAGCTTTCGCTTCGCTCAACGGCCCGGCCTGGTACGGTCTGGCGCCGAATGAGGAGACGATCACGCTGGTCAAGCGCGACGAGCCAGTGTCATTCCCCGCCAAGATCGAAACGGGCGCCGGGCCGGTGACCGTATTCGATCCGATGTTCCCGCTTCATTGGGATGTAAACTGATTTTATGACCGCCGGCACTGCCGGCGGTTTTGTTATGGTCCGCCGGCACCTCGGCTGGCGCACGAAATACCGAACAAAGACGCGTGCTTTCCGAACACCGATCCGGGTTTTCGGAGCGAGAAACCAAGGCCTAAAAGGAGAACGCCTATGAACCACTTCACATTCACCGATCGCGCCGTCGTTGCCGAACTGGTTGCGAAAATGTTGTGGGAAATCAAGGCGGTCCATTTTAATTCCGAAAGCCCATACACCTTCGCGTCAGGCATGAAGAGCCCTGTCTATATCGACATGCGCAAGCTCATCTCCTTCCCGCGCATTCGCTCCGCAGCCATGGATTTTGCGGCGGCGGCTGTCCTGCGTGAGGCCGGTTTCGAGAAGTTTGACTGTGTGGCCGGCGGCGAAACTGCGGGCATTCCCTTCGCCGCTTTCCTTGCCGAGCGCCTCGGCCTGCCGATGATCTATTGCCGAAAGAAGCCGAAAGGCCATGGCCGCAATGCCCAGATCGAAGGACATATGCCCGAGGGTGCCCGCGTTCTCGTCATTGAGGATCTGACGACCGCAGGTGGCTCGATGTTTACCTTTATCGACGCCATCCGTGCGGCGGGCGGCATCGTCGATCACGGCATCGCACTCTTCTATTACGGCATCTTCCAGGAGGCGGAAGCACGCTTTGCCAACGGCAATGTTAAGCTGCATTACCTGACGACCTGGCGCGATGTTCTGGCCGTTGCCCGGGCTGAAAAACTGTTCGATGAAAAGACCCTCTCCGAGGTTGAAGCCTTCCTCGATAACCCGCTGCCCTGGTCTGCAAAGCGCGGCGGTGTCAGCGAATTGCCGCAATCTTGATTTCGGATGCGGGTGGCCAGCTTGTGGCTGGCCTTCCGATCCATCTTCGTCTAAATCGATTTAAGTCCATTTGATTTGCTGTTTTGAGGAGGACCGTAATGATCCTGTGTTGTGGTGAAGCCCTGATCGACATGCTGCCCCGGCAGACAACGCTGGGAGAGGCGGGTTTTGCCCCTTATGCAGGCGGTGCGGTCTTCAACACGGCCATCGCGCTGGGACGTCTCGGCGTTCCCTCCGCCTTTTTCACTGGTCTTTCAGATGACATGATGGGCGATATCCTGCGGGAAACCCTGCGCGCCAGCAACGTGGATTTCAGCTATTGCGCCACTCTTTCGCGCCCCACCACCATCGCCTTCGTAAAGCTGGTCGACGGCCACGCGACCTATGCCTTTTATGACGAGAACACCGCCGGCCGGATGATTACCGAAGCCGAGCTTCCGGCGCTGGGCGCCGATTGCGAAGCGCTGCATTTCGGAGCCATCAGCCTCATCCCCGAACCCTGCGGCAGCACCTATGAAGCGCTGATGACGCGTGAGCAAGAAAGCCGTGTCATCTCGCTCGATCCAAATATCCGCCCCGGCTTCATCAAGGACAAGCAGTCGCATATGGCCCGCATCCGCCGCATGGCCGCCATGTCCGATATCGTCAAGTTCTCGGATGAGGACCTTGCCTGGTTCGGTCTGGAAGGGGATGAGGACACGCTTGCCCGCCACTGGCTGCACCATGGCGCAAAGCTGGTCGTCGTCACCCGCGGTGCGAAAGGTGCCGTTGGCTATACGACCGGCCTGAAGGTCGAAGTTGCTTCTGAACGCGTGGAGGTGGTGGACACCGTCGGTGCGGGCGACACCTTTGATGCCGGCATTCTTGCGTCGCTGAAAATGCAGGGCCTGCTGACCAAGGCGCAGGTGGCGTCACTGACGGAAGAGCAGATCAGAAAGGCGCTTGCGCTCGGTGCAAAGGCGGCGGCAGTCACCGTTTCGCGCGCTGGCGCCAATCCGCCTTTTGCGCACGAAATCGGCTTGTGATGGGTTAGGGTTGAACCATTTTGAAAAGATGGTTCAACACGCATCACGCCGCCAAAATCGTGAAAAACCGTTATTTCGGTATTATCAAGCTTGTGTCTGCTGTTTTTTCGAGAAACAAGCGTCGCATGAGTGTTTCAACAGCCCATCCCTTTGATTTCGACCCGACCTACGGCATGCAACGCGAGCAGTTGCTTGCCATCACGCCCCCGGAAGCGCCACCCGGTTTCGATGACTTCTGGGAGAAGCGCTATCGCCGCGCGCTCGCCACTGATCCGCGCCCGGTGCTGCGCCGGAGCAAGCTGAGCGATCCCCGTTGGCAGGTCCTCGATCTGACCTACACCTCCACCGACGGTTTCCGTATCGGTGGATGGCTGCTGTTGCCGCGCGAAGGACAGGTCCGCCGCGGCCTGGTCGTCGGCCACGGTTATGGCGGGCGCGGCGAGCCTGATTTCGATGTGCCCGTGGAAGAGACAGCCGTGCTGTTTCCCTGCTTTCGTGGACTGTCGCTGAGTGCCTGTCCGCCGATTTCATCCGATCCGGCCCTTCACGTTCTCTATAATATCGAGCGGAAAGACGATTATATTATCGGAGGCTGTGTCGATGACCTCTGGATCGCGGTCTCGACGCTCGTCAGCCTTTATCCCTGGCTGGAAGGGCAGGTGGGTTATAGCGGCATCAGCTTCGGGGGTGGTATCGGTGCTCTTGCGATCCCTTATGATAAGCGTATCGACCGCGGCCATCTCGTCGTGCCGACCTTCGGCCACCGACCGTTCTGGCTGACGCTGCCAACGGTCGGCAGCGCGGACGCCGTCCAGACCTATGCGAAGACGCACGCCCATGTGCTTGAAACGTTGCGCCTCTTCGATGCGGCCTGCGCGGCCGCCCGCATAAGCGTGCCCATGCTGATTGCGCCTGCGCTTTTTGATCCAGCCGTGGCGCCGCCCTGCCAGTTCGCGGTGGCCAACGCTTTGCCGCCGTCAAAATTTAATGAAATCTTCATCCTCGACGCCGGGCATTTCGATTACCCTGACAGCGCATCGCAAGATGCGGTCCATAAGGACAAGGTCAGACGGTTTTTCAAGGTGCCATGAAACGCGAATATCTCCGCTGGTATAGTCACAGGCTCCATCGCGATATGGAACTCCTGATATTCGGTCATGCCGGCGCGAAAGTGCTGATGTTCCCGACACGCGACGGGCGCTTCTTCGAATATGAGGAGTTGGGCGTCGTCGAAAGTCTTTCCCACAAGTTGGAGGCCGGCCACCTCCAGCTTTATTGTATCGAGGGTCTGGCACGGGAAAGTTTCTACGCGGGCCACAACCATCCCGCCGACCGTCTCCGACGTCACGCCGCACTCGAGGCCTATATTCTGGGCGAAGTGCCGCCGCTGATGGCGGAGAAAAATCCGCATGATAGCACCATCGTGCAGGGCTGCAGCCTCGGTGCCTTTCAGGCCGCCAGCCTCGTCTTCCGTCACCCGCATCTCTTCACCAAGCTCGTCGCTTTTTCCGGCCGCTATGACCTGACGATGGAGGTGGAGTCTTTCGGTGATCTGTTCGACGGCTATTATGACGATGACGTCTATTTCCACATGCCGAGCCACTTTCTTCCCGGGTTAAACTGCCCATGGCGGCTCGATCACCTGCGCCGCATCGACATGGTCTTCACCATTGGCGATGCAGACCCCTTTCTGGACAACAATCACCACTTAAGCCGCGTGCTTTCAGGCAAGCAGGTGGGGCACCAGATGCATGTCTGGGAAGGCCGCGCGCATCGGGCGGGTGCGTGGCGCAAGATGGCGGCGCTTTATATTTGAGGCTGGAGCCCGCGCCTCAGGCGAGAAGAAATTCCATCAGGGCATTCTGGGCATGTAGAAGAAAAGCTTTTGCCGACCGGCTCTTACAGGCCGGATGGACCATTGCGTCCGCGGTCACCTCTTGGCCACGCGAGACTGGCGGACAGGGCAAAAAAATCACATCAGGCGGCATCCTGTCGAGAAGGGAGGCGGATATGCGATAATCGGCCAGATGATGATTGGCGTCGGACGGCCAGGAATCGGTAATGACCACATCCGCATCCAATAGCTCATCCATGTCCGTGCTTGCCCGGAAGTTCGGATTGATGAGCGCGGCATCCGTGACGTGCCATTGATCCGGGTAAACCTGCGTGACCTGAATGCGCAGGGAAATCGAGGCTTCGACCCAAGAGCGTAAAATATTGGCGTCCGGTGCTACACCGACGATTTTGAGGCCGGCTTTCTGGCCCCTCAGGCTTTTCACATAGGCTAAATCACCAAGCGTTTCACATGGATGATTGAATTTTGTCCGCGCGTTGATGACAGGTGCGCGCATGTCGGCTGCAAGTGCCCGAAGTGTCGAGAGTTCCTTCGTGCGGATAATCAAAAGATCGAACCAATTGTCGAGATAACCAGCCAGATCGGCAATCTCTTCTCGGCCGTTAAAGTTGATCGGAACGGTAACGCAGGTGCCGCCCATCGCCTGGATACCGAGATCAAAGGCGGCGGTATTGCGCCAGCCGGTGTCGTCAACGATCAGCCCGGCACGTTTTCCCTTGAGCGTCTGTGGCATCGTGCCTTGTAACCAGTCCTCGGCCAGAGCGCACGCGCGGTCGATGATCGAGAAGATCGCGTCCGCACTCAGGTTGTGAAACTCCAGAAAGTCCCTGCCCGGCCGGAACGACATATGCACCTCCAAATGACATTCGATCAACGCTGCATTGAAAAAAGCCGGAAGTCGCCCTCCGGCTTTCGTAAATTGCAGTGCCTGGATTTACCCCGCCAGACCCGCCAGCGCCTTCACCAGCCCCTGCGTAGAGCTGTCATGGCTAGCGGCGCTTTCCTTTCCTTCGACGACCGGAAGCAGGCCGGTCGCCAGTTCCTTGCCAAGCTCAACGCCCCATTGGTCGAAGGAGTTGATGCGGAACAGCACGCCTTCGACGAAGACGCGATGTTCGTAAAGCGCGATCAGGCGGCCAAGCGCGAATGGCGTCAGCTTGTCGTAGACGAAGGTGATGGACGGACGATTGCCGGTGAAGACACGGTGCGGCGCAATGAAATCCGCATGTCTGTCATCCACGCCCTTGGAGGTGAGCTGGGCTTTTGCCTCAGCCAGCGTCCGCCCCTTCATCAGCGCTTCCGACTGCGCCAGGCAATTGGCGATGAGAAGCTGGTGCTGGTGGCGCAGTTCGGGCTCGAAACCGTTGGCTGCGATCATGAATTCCGCCGGGATGACGCTCGTGCCCTGGTGGATCAGCTGATAGAAGGCGTGCTGACCATTCGTACCGGGCTCGCCCCAGACAACCGGGCCGGACTGGCCTTCGACCGGCGTGCCGTCGATGGTCACACCCTTGCCGTTCGATTCCATGTCCAGCTGCTGCAGATAAGCCGGGAAACGCGACAGCCGCTGGTCATAGGGCAGGATTGCCCGCGTCGGGTAATTCAGTACGTTGCGGTGATAAAAACCGATCAGGCCGAGCAACATCGGAAGATTTTCACGGACCGGCGCCTCGCGGAAGTGGCGATCCATGGCGTGGGCGCCATCCAGGAACTTGCCGAAATTATCCGGACCGATGGCGATCATCAGCGGCAGCCCGATGGCAGACCAGATCGAGTAACGGCCGCCAACCCAGTCCCAGAAACCGAAAATGCGGTCGCTTTCGATGCCGAAGGCGGTAACCTTGTCCAGCGCTGTGGAAACCGCGGCAAAGTGATGCTTGACGGCGTCTTCGCCCAGCTTTTCGGCGATGAAGCGGCGCGCCGTGGCGGCGTTCGTCATCGTCTCGATGGTGGTGAAGGTCTTCGACGCCACGATGAAGAGCGACGTCTCGGGGTCGATGAGCTTCAGCGTATCGGCAATATGCGCGCCATCAATGTTCGAGACGAAATGCGCCCGCGGGCCGTCATGGAAAGGTGCCAGTGCCAGCGTTGCCATGACCGGGCCGAGGTCGGAACCGCCAATGCCGATATTGATGACATCGGTAATCTTTTTACCGGTCGCGCCCTTCAGCGAACCGGAACGGATGGCATCGGCAAACTTGCCCATGGCAGACAGAACCGCGTTCACATCGGGCATCACGTCCTTGCCGTCAACGAGAACCGGCGTGTTGGCGCGATTGCGCAACGCGGTATGCAGGACGGCACGGTCTTCGGTGAAATTGATCGCCTTGCCGGAGAACATCTCCTCGCGCTTGGCCTCGACGCCGCCTTCTTGTGCAAGCTGTTCGAGAAGCGTGACGATCTCTTCATTCACGGCGCACTTGGAATAATCCATCAGCAGGTCATCGAACTTGGCGCTGAAACGGCTGAATCTCTTGTCATCGGCCGCAAAGGCGGCGCGAAGATCGGTTGCGGCTGTGCTGCTCGCCGTTGCTTTCAGTTTTTCGATGGTGGCCTGCATCTTGTGCTCCTCGGCTTCCGTGGAAGGATGAGGAAACTATTCTTTTTCAGGCGGCCAAATCAAGGCGGCTTCGATAAAAGAAAAGAGCCGGTCACCCGGCTCGATTTCGTTCAGTTCAGATTGCGCAATTCGCGCCGCAGGATCTTGCCGACATTCGATTTCGGCAGCTCGGTACGGAACTCGATGATCTTCGGCCGCTTGTAGTTTGTCAGGTTCTTGGCGCAGAACGCCTTGAGTTCCGCTTCCGTGAGCGACTGGTCCTTCTTGACCACAAAAAGCTTGACGGTTTCGCCGGAGTGCTCGTCCGGAACGCCGATGGCGGCGCATTCCAGGACGCCTGGATGGCTGGCGGCCACTTCCTCCACCTCGTTCGGATAGACGTTGAAACCGGAGACGAGGATCATGTCCTTCTTGCGGTCGACGATCTTGGTATAACCGCGTTCATCCATGAAGCCCATGTCGCCGGAACGGAAGAAGCCGTCTGATGTCATCGCCTTTGCCGTCTCGTCCGGCCGCTGCCAATAACCCGCCATCACCTGCGGCCCACGAATGCAGATTTCTCCGACCTCTCCGGTGGGCAGGCTGTTGCCGTCCTCGTCGCGAATATCGATTTCGGTGGAAGAGATCGGCAGGCCGATGGTTCCGCTGAACTCCGTGGAATCGAGGCGGTTGACGGTGGCAACCGGCGATGTCTCGGAGAGGCCGTAACCCTCCGCAATGGGGCAGCCGACGATGGAAAGCCAGCGTTCCGCGACAGGCCTTTGCACCGCCATGCCGCCGCCGAGAACCAGAATGAGCGACGACAGATCGAGCTTGCGGAAATCCTCGTTGTTCATCAGCGCGTTGAAAAGCGTATTGATGCCGGGGAAAATATGCGGCTGATAATGCGACAATTCTTTCACAAAACCGGGAATATCGCGCGGATTGGCAATCAGCAGATTGTGGCCGCCAAGCGCAATGCCCATCAGCGAATTCACCGTCAAGGCGAAGATGTGGCAGAGCGGCAGCGCGCAGATGAAGTTGAGAACTTCCGGGCGATCCTTTTGGCCGTTGAAGGCGGCGTCCAGCCACAGGCTGATCTGAAGCTTGTTGGCCAGAAGGTTGGCATGCGTGAGAACCGCACCCTTGGATACACCCGTCGTGCCCCCGGTATATTGAAGGAAAGCAATGTCCTGCGCCGTGAGGCTGACCGGCTTCAGCGAAAATCCCTGACCTTCCTTCAGCATCGCCTTGAAGCTGATGGAGCCGGGAATGGTATAGGCGGGCACCAGTTTCTTGACCTTGCGGACCACCAGGTTGACGATATGTCCCTTGAGGCCGAGAAGATCGCCCATCGCCGCGACGACCACGTGCCGCACCGCGGTTTTCGGCACCGCCTGCTGCGCCACATGTGCAAAGTTCTCCAGCACGAAAAGCGCCTTCGCGCCGGAATCCTTCAGCTGATGTTCCAGCTCGCGCGGTGTGTAAAGCGGATTGACATTGACCACCACCATGCCTGCCCGCAGGATTCCATAAACCGCAACCGGATTTTGGAGGATGTTCGGCATCATCACGGCAACCCGGTCGCCCTTTTCCAGTCCTCTGGACTGCAGCCAGGCGGCGACGGCTCGGGTTTCAGCGTCCAGTTCCCGGTAGGTCAGCGACTTTCCCATGCTGGAAAAGGCCTTCCGGTCGGCAAACTGCACACAGCTCTTTTCGAGAAGATCGACGAGGGAGGCATTGGTCGATACGGGAATTTCGGAAGGAACGCCCGGCGGATAGGAAGACAGCCAGCGCTTCCCAATGACGGCGTTCTGCGGGTGTCCCAGGGACAATTCACTCATGCTGCTCCTCCCAGAGTCTCTTCGCGCCGCGCATTCTGTGGAACGCGTGAACAGCGCTTTCGGCTGCCTGATGTTCACGAGGCTCCCGCACCTGCCCGCATCTGCCGGCGTGAGGGAACCACTTGTGACGTCACCGGATCGACTGCTCCTCCCGCTCCCCGGTGACGAATGATAGACGCGTAATCCCTTGACGTCCATCTTATCGGCGAAACCTATTTAACTCTAACGTAAACGTCAATATTGCTGCCGCACATCTCGCCAACTCGTGATGGAAAACGCATTTTCCCCGTCTTTTTTGACTTTAATCCTGATTTGAGCGATCAACATAATTCGCAAAGCAGGGCAGGATTGGAAATGGCAGGCAGCGCAGCGCTAGAACTGAAATCGGTGGGCAAGAAATTCGGCGATACGGATGTATTGTCCGACATCGATCTGTCCGTCGAAAGCGGTGAGATCATTTGTCTTGTAGGGCGCTCCGGCTGCGGAAAATCAACCTTGCTGCGTATCATCGCAGGTGTGGAGACACCCGATAAAGGCAGCATTTCCCTGAACGGCGCCGTCGTGGCCGGGTCTGGAGTTTTCATCGAGCCCGAAAAGCGCAATATCGGTTTCGTATTTCAGGATTATGCGCTCTTCCCGCATCTTACCGTCGAGCAGAACGTCATGTTCGGCCTCCGCTCGCTGCCGAAAGCGCAGGCCCGGGCGCGCACTGCGGAGATGATCGAACATGTGCATCTCAAGGAACTTGCGAAACGTTATCCGCATACGCTGTCGGGCGGTGAGCAGCAGCGCGTCGCGCTTGCCCGTGCACTCGCCCCGCAGCCTGGCCTTCTGCTGATGGACGAGCCTTTTTCCAATCTGGACAGGGGATTGCGTGACGATGTGCGCGAAGAGACGCTCGGTCTTCTACGCCAGCTGGGCACGACGGCAATCATGGTTACTCACGATCCCGAAGAAGCGCTTTCGGCGGGCGATCGCGTGGTTCTGATGCAGCGCGGACGGATCGTGCAAAGCGGCACGGGTTACGAAATCCACGACAATCCCAAGACCCGCTATGCCGCTGATTTTTTCTGCGCCTTCAACAAGATTGAAGGACGGGTAAGGCAGGGTCGCGTGGAAACGCCGCTCGGCCTGCTGGGGGATGCCTCCGATCTGCCCGATGGCCTCGCGGCGGTTGCCTATGTTCGGCCCAATGCGATTTCGATTATCGAAGACGCCGCGAAAGAAGGTATCGCTGGCGAAATATCTAGCCGGGTCTTCCTGGGGGAGATCGAACAGCTCGGCATCGCCGTGCCCGGATTACCAGCGGATCTTCGCGTCAGAACAATGCAGCGTACAGCCGCCAAGACGCGGGCGATACGCTTCGGAATTGATCCGAAGGGCGTGCTGATATTTACCTGAAGTTGAATGAGCGCATTTGCATGTTCATTTTCTCCCCGTTTTCAACTCTTGGTGATCAAAAGGCGGCGGAAAATGGCGAAATAAAACTTGATTTGTATCATCATGTATGATGTCTGCTCCCCCTATTGCCGTTATCGGAGAGGGAGACAAAACATGAAGAAATTTACCGGGTTCGCCCTGCTTGCCAGCACGGTTGCCTTTGCAGCCGGCGCAGCCAATGCCGCTGAACTCAATATCTATACCACCCGCGAGCCGGGCCTCATTCAGCCCCTCCTGGACTCCTTCACCGCTTCGAGCGGCGTGAAGGTCAATACCGTGTTTTTGAAGGACGGCCTCGCGGAGCGTGTTCTGAGCGAAGGCGCGAGTTCGCCGGCTGACGTTCTGATGACGGTAGACGCCGGCAATCTTGTCGATCTCGCTGAAAAGGGCGTAACGCAGGCGGTCGAATCCGAGACCCTGAGCAAGGCCATCCCCGCTGAACTGCGCGATGCCAAGGGTCACTGGTTCGCGCTTTCCATGCGAGCCCGCGTTCTGTATGCAGCCAAGGACCTCGATCTCGCTTCCTTCAATTATGAAGATCTCGCTGATGCGAAGTGGAAGGGCAAGGTCTGCATTCGCGCCGGACAGCATCCCTATAATACGGCGCTGTTTGCCGACTACATCGCCCATTATGGCGCTGAAGACACCGAGAAGTGGCTTGCCGGCGTCAAGGAAAACCTCGCCCGCAAGGCAGGCGGCGGTGACCGCGATGTCGCCAAGGACATCCTCGGCGGCATTTGCGATATCGGTATCGCCAACTCCTATTATGTCGGCCTGATGCGCTCGGGCAAGGGCGGCGAGGAGCAGGTGAAGTGGGGCGACGCCATCAAGGTGGTTCTGCCGACCTTCAAGGATGGCGGCACGCAGGTCAATATCAGCGGCGCAGCCGTGGCGAAGAATGCGCCGAACAAGGCGGAAGCTGTCAAGCTTCTGGAATATCTCGTTTCCGACGAAGCCCAGAAGATCTATGCCGAGGCCAACTACGAATATCCGGTCAAGCAGGGCGCGGCTCTCAACGAGATCGTCGCTTCGTTCGGCACGCTGAAGATCGATAACAAGCCGCTGACGGAAATCGTATCGCATCGCAAGCAGGCGAGCGAGCTGGTCGACAAGGTCGGTTTCGACAAGTAAAGGCCAATCAGCGATAACATGTGAAAGGCGTTCGCAATTGCGGGCGCCTTTCCGCGTATTTTCCAGAAGCACATGAACCCAGACGCCACCCAGCCATTGTCACCTCGTGCCCGAGCCAGATTTTCATCCTCCTTCTGGTGGCTGTGCCTTTCAGTGCTGGCGGTTTGCGGCGCCATGGTTCCGGTTCTGGCGCTTGTCTCGCAGGCGTTGCAGGGTTCTGATGGCCTTTGGTCGCATCTGGGCTCAACCGTGCTCTGGACGGCGCTTCCGGATACGGCGATCCTTCTTGCCGGTGTCGGGCTGCTGGTAGGTATCGTCGGAACCTGTGCCGCTTGGCTGGTCACCGCCTATGATTTTCCCGGCCGCAAAATATTGGAATGGGCGCTGCTGCTGCCGCTGGCCATGCCCACCTATATCGTCGCTTACGCCTATCTGGATATTCTGCATCCCATCGGGCCTGTGCAGGGCGCGATCCGCTGGCTGCTCGGCTATTCCAGCCCGCGTGAATTCCGTCTTCCGGACATAAGGTCCATGACCGGATGCATCGTCCTTCTCGGCTTCGTGCTGTTTCCCTATGTCTATATTCCCGTGCGTGCCATGTTCCTCACGCAGGCAGGCAACCTGCTGGAAGCGGCGCGCACGCTCGGAGTCTCCAGACGTGCGGCTTTCTTCAAGGTAGCGGTGCCGCTGGCGCGCCCGGCGATTGCGGTCGGCGTCAGCCTTGCCTTGATGGAAGCGCTGAACGATATCGGCGCGTCCGAATTTCTTGGCGTCCGCACACTCACCGTCTCCGTCTACACCACCTGGGTCACGAAATCCGACCTGCCGGGTGCGGCGCAGATTGCGCTTTCCATGCTGTTCATCGTTGTCGCCCTCGTGGCGCTTGAGCGCTGGGCGCGACGCAAGCAGCGCTACGCGGTCTCTGCGCAGAAAAGCAGGCAACTGGAGCCGCTGCGGCTCAATGGCCTGAAGGGTTGGGCCGCTTTCTTGTTGGGCAGCTTGCCGGTCCTGATCGGTTTTATGGCGCCAGCCAGCTATCTCGTCACAGAGGCATGGAAACGGTTTCGTTTCAACGGATTGTCCCCCCGTTTTGCCGATGAGGCCCTGAACACCATCGTCTTTGCCGGGGTGGCGACGGTGATCACCCTCATCCTCGGCCTTGTCGTCGCTTACGCCATGCGCCTTGCGCCGGGCCGCCTGTCGCTCTGGTCCTATCGTCTTTCGACGGTGGGATATGCCGCCCCCGGAACGGTCATCGCCATCGGCGTCCTGATCGCGCTCGGCGGCTTTGACCGCTTTGTCGACGCGACCATGCGCGACTGGTTCGGCATATCGACAGGCCTCATCTTCATCGGCAGTGGCGCCGCGCTGATCTACGCCTATTCCGCACGTTTCCTTACCATTGCCGCCGGTGGGGTGGATGCTGGCCTCAGCCGCATCCCGCAGTCCTTCGATCACGCCTCGCGAACGCTCGGGCGATCCGCAACGCAGACATTCCGACACGTCCATCTTCCGCTTTCCAAGGCCTCACTTGCGGCTGCGGCACTGCTGATCTTCGTGGATTGCGTCAAGGAGCTTCCCGCTACGCTCCTGTTGCGGCCGCTCAATTTCGAAACCTTTGCCACCCATCTTTATGGCGAAGCGGCGCGTGGCACCTACGAGGAGGCGGCCATCGCAGCGCTGGCAATTGTCGTCATCGGCATGCTTCCGGTCATGCAACTTGCAAGGATCGGCCGGCGCAAGAACTGACATCGAAGCTCCGCCGGATAAATTGCGGGCGAAAAATTGTGCAAGAGGCCAATAAGCTTCAAATCCACCCAGAAAACGACAAGCATCGGGCCTTAATCCTGATGTAAATACTCAGCTTAATTGAGGTGCTGCGACCCTTGGGATATCAATATGGTCGCGATGTTTTCGGGGCATATCTTGAAAAATTTGCATGGGATGTTTTTGCGCCATCTGGCTTTGGGAACGGCTGCCGTAGTTTTGCTGGCGCCTGCGATGGTGCACGCGCAGGACACAACCGTCCTTCAGCAGATTACCGTTGACGGGCAGGGCGCGGAAAACGCAACCGGTCCCGTCCGGGGCTACGTCGCGAAGAAAAGCGCGACGGGTTCAAAAACCGAGACGGAAACCAGAGATATTCCGCAATCCGTATCGGTCGTCGGCCGCCAGGAAATGAACGACCGCGGCGCGGTGACGAAGATCGACGAGGTGCTGCGGTATACCCCTGGCGTGACGGCGGAGCCCTTTGGCACGGATACGGATACGGACTGGTTTTACATTCGCGGTTTTCAGGCCACCCAGACTGGGGTGTTTTTGGATGGGCTGAACCTGTTCAGTTACGGTTTCGGCGGTTTCCAGATGGATGCCTATGGTCTGGAGCGGGTTGAAGTCCTGAAGGGGCCTGCGTCGGTGCTCTACGGCGGCGCCAATCCCGGTGGCATCGTTGAGATGATCCGCAAGCGCACCCAGGAGGAACCCGTTCGCGAAACGGAAATCGGCATCAATAATTTCGGCAACGCTTTCTTCGGTTTCGATCTCGGCGACAAGGTGGATGATGAGGGCGTATGGAAATACCGCGTCACCGGCAAGGTCTCGGGCGGCGACAACTATACGAATTACTCCGAGGATTTGCGCGGCTTCATCATGCCGCAAGTCACTTTCGAGCCGGATGCGCAGACAAGCGCCACGCTCTATGGGTATTTTTCGGCGCTTGACCAGGTGCATGTGGGCAACGGTTTCCTGCCTTATGTCGGCACCGTGGCCGACGCGCCCTTCGGCAAGCTCAACCGTGAAGCCTTTTATGGTGAGCCGGACCTTGATAACGGCCGCGTCTATCAATCGATGGTGGGCTACGAGGTCAGCCATGAATTCGACAATGGCTGGAAGATCAGTCAGAACGCCCGCTATGGGCATCTGTACAAGCACGAGACCGGGCCCTATCCCGGCGGCTGGGCAAATGCCGATGCCAACGGCCAGCCGAGACTCGATCCGATCACCAAGGACTATATGCTGACCCGCTTCGGTTACGACGGCGTGTCGAAGGTCGATAGCTTCGGTGTGGATAACCGAGTGGAAGGTCAGTTCGATACCGGTGCCGTCAGCCATTCACTGCTCTTTGGTCTGGACTATAAATATTACCGGCTGGATCAGGTGCAGGCCTGCTGCGGCTCGAATGCAATCGGCGTGCTCAATCCGGTTTACGGTTCGGCGCAGGGAACGAATTTCGTTTATGCCGATAACATCGTGACCCAACAGCAGATCGGCATTTATGCGCAGGACCAGCTGCGGTTCGGAGATGGCTGGCTTGTGACGCTGAATGGCCGTTACGACTATGTCGATACGGAGCTGAACAACAGATTGCCGACGGGCCTGTCCCGCCGCTCCAATGACGACGCGCTGAGCGGCCGCGCCGGCCTTGCCTACGAATTCGACAATGGCCTGACGCCCTACGTCTCCGCCGCCACCTTCTTTAATCCGCTTATCGATACGCTTGCAGACGGCACACCCGCCGTGCCGGAAGAAGGCCACCAGTTCGAAGCCGGCATCAAATACGAGCCGACGTTCTTCGATGGCAGCATCACCGCCTCGGTCTTCAAGCTGGTCAAGGATAATGCTATCGTGTCCTATACGGCGGGTGGGGTGACCACTAGCGGCCAGTTCGGACAGGTCGAATCCATCGGCTTCGAGCTGGAGGCCAAAGCCAATCTCAATGAAAACTGGAAGGCACTTGCCTCCTATTCCTACACCGATATCGACATTACCCGCGATGCCAATCCAAATCTCATTGGCAAATCGCCTTGGATCGTGCCCGCCCATACCGCTTCGCTGTGGCTGGACTATGCTTTCACCACGGATACACTTGACGGACTGAGCATCGGCGGTGGCGTGCGGTATCAGGGCAAATCCTGGGCGGATGCGGCGAATACATTGCGCGTTCCTGACGCCGCTGTTTTCGATGCCGCGGTCCGTTACCAGAAGGACGACTGGACCGCATCCATCAACGTCGCCAATGTCTTCGACAAGGAATACGTCAAGGGCTGCGCCGGTGTCTCCGTTTGCGGCTGGGGCGACAGCCGCACCATCACCTTCAAGCTTTCCAAGAAGTGGTAAGGCCTGGTCAAAGGCCGCAGTTGCGGGAAAATTGGTTTGCCACTATAAACATGAATAAACTTATCATGTTATAGTGGCGCCATGGCGCGCCCTGCGGGATCGAGAAGCCATGGCTTTCCGCGTGCGGATGGAAAATGAGATCGACGGTTTCGCCGTTATAGGCGGCCCGCGCTCAAGGGTCTGGAACGGCATCGTTGCCGATCTCTGGGACGTGCGTTGTGCACCGAAAGCAGGTGGACGTTATGTCGGCAAGGACCCGCGTTTTGTTTTTCTGCTGGAGATGGATGGAAAGGATGATGGCAGGTTCGTCATGAACGGCTGCCGCCGCGACAAGTATACCGCCTCCGAGGTGAAGCGTATTTCCTTCGTGCCTGCCGATCTGGATGTGCATGCGGAGTTGAGCAACGTTTCCTTCCTCCGCCACCTCGATCTGCACTTCGACGCTGGACTGCTGGGGGCTCGGTTGGTGCAGGGTTTCGATCCGCACGGTTTGCTCGACCCGCATCTGATGTTCGAGGATGAGCGCCTGCTGGCGCTGGCGCGGTTGATCGCAGCCGAATGCGACAATCCCGATCCGCTGCACGATCTCTATGGCGAAAGCCTCGTGCTGGCGCTGCTGACGGATTTTCTGAAAGTGAGGCGGGAACCCGTCAAAAAGCGCAGCAAGCTCGCCGCCTGGCAATTGAGGGCGGCGACGGATTATATTCGCGAACATTGCCTTCGGTCGATCCGGCTTGAGGAACTTGCGGAACTTACAAACCTGTCGCAATCCCATTTCAGCCATGCCTTCAAGGCCTCCACCGGCGTCCCGCCGCACCGGTGGCAGATGCAGGCGCGTATTGATCGGGTCAAGGATCTGATGATGCGAACCGAGATGGCGCTTACCGACATTGCCATCGCAGCCGGATTTTCCGATCAGGCGCACTTCTCCCGCGTCTTTCGAAAGATGGTGGGGGTGTCCCCCTCGGTCTGGCAGAGGAGCCGCCAGTAGCTGCCTTTTGTTCCGTTCTTTCTCCAAAAAATTCCCTGACGGCATCTGAAACGCCCCGGAACGATTTCTCCGGCGACGGGTTTACAGACGTGACCCATTGAGGAAATCAAGGAGGAAACTATCATGTTGCATCAGGAACCCCGCGCCGGCCAGGACCCCTATGTGAAGGACACGCCCAGCCTCATCGCCAGCGACAAGGTGGAAGGCACCCGCGTTTACGGCGCCGACGGCAAGCATATCGGCTCGATCCAGCGCATCATTCTTGAGAAGCGCGGCGGCCGTGTGGCCTATGCGGTGTTGAGCTTCGGCGGTTTTCTCGGCATTGGCGACGATTATTATCCGTTGCCGTGGGAAAAGCTGCATTACGACGAAGAGCTCGACGGCTACCGCATCGACCTGACAAAGGAACAGATCGAAAATGCCCCGCATTTCGCCAATCTCGACGATGACGAATTGCTTAACGCAAGGGATCGTAAGGTCTACGACTATTACGGCGTCGCCCCCTACTGGATGTAAGGCGAATAATCTTGCCAACGGGCATTGTGGCGTTTTCAGCTGATTTTCAGCCGGAAACGCCTGACGAAAACGGCTCCTGAAGGAGCCGTTTTTTCTGCATTAATGTGGGTTCTTCTGCATGTCGGAAACCGCATCTGTGAAGCACTTACGCGCTTCCTCCGGCGATTTTCGCCCGTCTAGTGCAGCGCGGCAGGCACTTCTGGCTCTCACGAAACTCAATCCGCGCCGATTTGGCCAGCCTTCGGTCAACAATGTCAGTGCTTCGAATGGGCCGGCGACAACGCTCTTGCCGTTCGCATCCAGATTGACCTCAACAGGCTCTGTCCATCTCTCGTTCTTCATCGTGCACCTCCCAGAGCAACGCGATCCCGAAACAAACCCGACAGCGGAGCAACCCATGAACGCTGTCCTGTGTCACTGCCGCCTAGGATAAGCGCAAGCAATGGAATTGACAACGGTGATCACCGGAAGCCGAAAAACGAAAGGATCGCCAGGACGATAACGACGAGGCCGACGATGTAGATGATCTGGTTCATGATTTTCTCCTTGTCTATGTCATCACCATAACGTGAAGGAGAAGATGCGGTTCCAGAAGCACATGATAATTTAATCACGTGCTAAAAAATTGCGGACATTCCGTCGTCACGCGGTGCGGAACGTCACCTCCGCACAATCACCCAGATCGCGTGGATGATGCCGGGCACATAACCGCACAGCGTCAGAAGAATGTTGAGCCAGAAGTGCAGCCCCAGTCCGACCTGGAGAAATACACCAACCGGCGGCAGGATGATGGCGATGAGAATACGAATGACGTCCACGATGACAGGCTTTCCGGTTGACTGTTGACCAGCCGGAGAACGTGTGTGGGGCGGTTTGGTTTCACTTAAGCACGGACGTGCTTTTTGAGATGGATTTTTGTTTGAAAATGGTGCCGCTTACGTGACTCGAACACGTGACCCCATCATTACGAATGATGTGCTCTACCGACTGAGCTAAAGCGGCCCGGTTGTGATCCGTCTGTCACGGATCAGCTTCATGGCGGGCTGATACAGGCAATGCCGACGGATTTCAAGCCTTGAATGCGTGGCTTTTGAAATTTCCGCAAAAAGCTTTGCCTGTCCAATGTTTAAGGGCGTATCAGGCTCCGGCGCAGATGCGGCCCCTCGCAACCTCGTATTCCTGGGCCAGCCGATCAACCAGAGCCGCTACCGGCTCCACCGCCTTGACCGCGCCAATACCCTGGCCCGCGCCCCATATGTCCTTCCAGGCTTTTGCGCCGCCGGAAGCCGATTCGAAATCCATCTTTGAGGGATCCGCTTCCGGCAGCTTGTCGGGGTCGAGGCCGGAGGCGACGATCGAACTTTTCAGATAATTGCCATGAACACCGGTGAAATAGTTCGAATAGACGATGTCTTTGGCCTGCGCATCGACAATTGCCTGCTTGTAGGCGTCGGAGGCGCGGGCCTCCTGCGTGGCGATGAAAGGGGAGCCGATATAGGCCATGTCCGCGCCCATCGCCTGTGCCGCGAGGATGGAGCCGCCATTGGCAATGCCGCCGGCAAGCAGCAGCGGGCCATCGAACCACTCGCGGATTTCCTGCACGAGGGCGAAGGGAGAAAGTGTGCCGGCATGGCCGCCGGCGCCCGTCGCGACGGCGATCAGCCCATCCGCGCCCTTGCGGATGGCCGACCTTGCATGGCGATCGTTGATGACATCGTGCAGGACGATGCCGCCATAGGAATGCACGGCCGCATTGACTTCCGGCACGGCACCGAGCGAGGAAATAACCACCGGGACCTTATATTTCACGCAAAGGCCGAGATCATATTCCAGTCGCCGGTTGGACATATGCACGATCTGATTGACCGCGAAAGGCGCGGCCGGACGATCCGGGTTGGCCCGGTTGTGCGCGTCAAGCTCTTCGGTGATCATCGCCAGCCACTCATCGAGCTGGCTTTCCGGCCGCGCATTCAGCGCCGGGAAAGCGCCGATGACGCCCGCCTTGCATTGCGCCAGCGTCAGTTGAGGGTGCGAAATGATGAATAATGGTGACGCTATGACCGGAAGACGCAGATTGTCTTTCAGCACGGACGGTAGCATGGCTCCTCCCCAGATTACGTTTACGCGCACGTAAGTCATTATCGTGTTCGGTGTCGGATTGGAAGCGAAAACAGTACCGCGAGGCGTCGCCGAACCTGCGTTCGTAGCGCCACAATAGATCGATTTTCCCCAAGACAATCCGGTCTTTATCACAAACGATGCTTGCGGAGGGGCGGCATAGCCGTTACCGAATCGTGAACCCATGGCGCAGCGCCGCATATTTTGCAAAGCGCATTAGAACAAGGATCGGTCGTGAGCGGACTGGAAACGGCAATCAGAAATGCTCTGGAAAAATCGGACAGATCGAACGCCGAAGTTCGTGCACGTATTTATCAATCGTCCCGTCAGGCGCTGGAAGCGGGCCTGCGCAAGCAGGGCATCGACGACCCGCAGATTGTTGCCCAGCAGCGCCAGCGGCTTGAAAGCCTGATCCACCTCATCGAGAACGAGGAACGCAACCGGCTTCTGGACAGGGTGGAGCAGCAATTGCGGCCGCCCGTGCAGGAAAGCGCGGCGCAGGATGATGGTTCCGTCGATCCCGTTTCGCAGCCGCCCCATCGGGATGAAGTGTCTGTCGAGCCGGAACTGCGCGGTGAAACGCGCGATGCGCGACCCGGTGCCGCCACGGCTCCGGAATCCCCCCGGCCAGGCCGGCGCGGCGGAAAACCATCGAGGAGAGGTTCCAGCGCGGCTGACGCATCGCTTGCCTTCCGCCCCGAAGGTGCTGTTGGTCGCCGCAAGCGCCGCGGGCTTTTTGCCCGGCTTTTCATCTATGTCACGCTTCTGGCCTTTGTCGGTTTCGGCGCCTGGTGGGCCTATTCCTCGGGCGTCCTGCTTTCTCCGGAACAGCGGGATACCAGCGTGCCCAATCCGCCGGCGCAGGTGCAGGCAGAGGACTTTAATGGCGCCGAGCCCGCCCCGAGCCTATCGGCCGGGCGTGGTTTTTCCGACGACTGGGTCGAGGTTTTTAATGCCGAGCGCGGTAATTCCGGAGTTTCGGCAGGCCCACGCGCCAATGTCGAAAATATCGCAACGCCCGCCGGCAAGGCAATTCGGGTGACGTCGAGAAGCGTGGCGCAGGATGGCGCCGTCAGCATCGAGGTTCCAGTCGAAGTGATGCGGGACATGGCCGGTAAATCCTCGACCATATCCATTACCCTGCAATCTTCCAGTGACCGGCAGACGCAGGTGTCCGTCGCATGCGATTTCGCTACCTTGGGCGATTGTTCGCGCCACCGGTTTACGGCCACGGCCGAGCGCGCCGACATGCTGCTGAACGCGACATTCGAGCGTTCGCTGGCCCCCAACGCGCCGGGCAGGATTTTCATCAACAGCGATATCGATGGCAGCGGCCGCCCGGTCAACCTTTATTCCGTGCGCATCCTGCCGGGTCAGTAAAAGGGTACGAGCGGCCGCAAAGGCGGCTCTCCTCATTTCCCTTCGGCTTTTCCGAGAAAATTCGGGCCCGCCCCCAATATCTTATTGTCGATCTCGCCGATCGCCTTCTTGTCCTTGCCCTCATAGTCCAGCGAATTGAGAATGTGGCGGATGAGATTGACCCGGGCCCGGCGCTTGTCATTGGCGCGTACCACCGTCCAGGGCGCGACATCCGTATGGGTCTTTTCCAGCATCTCGTCGCGCTTTTGCGTGTAGTCGTCCCACTTCGTCAGCGCGGCTATGTCCATGTCCGAAAGTTTCCAGCACTTCAGCGGGCTATGGCGGCGATCGTGGAAACGGTCGATCTGCGTTTCCCGTCCGATATCGAGCCAGAACTTGAAAAAGTGGATGTCCTCATGGGCGAGCATCTTTTCCAGGCGCGGCGTTTCCTTGAGGAAGCGCTTATGTTCCTCGGGGGTGCAGAAACCCATCACCGGTTCCACTCCGGCCCGATTGTACCAGGAGCGATCGAACAGAACCAGTTCGCCTGCCGTGGGAAAATGCGAGATATAGCGCTGGAAATACCATTGCCCACGCTCGGTTTCCGTTGGCTTGGTCAGCGCCACGACGCGGGCATAGCGTGGGTTGAGATAAGACCGGATCGCGAAGATGGCGCCGCCCTTGCCGGCCGCATCGCGGCCCTCGAAAACTGCCATGACCCGCTTGCCTGTGGCCTGGAGCCAAAACTGGACCTTCACGAGCTCGATCTGCAGCGCCTCCAGCGCGGCATCGTAGTCCTCGCGCTTCATTTTCTTGCCATAGGGAAAATTGCCGGCCGAGAGCTTGTTTTCCTCCACCCAGTCGGGAAGAACCGGATCGTCGATGTCAAAGCTGCGCAGCTTTCCGCCAACGGTGATCTCGACTGTCCGCTTCTTCGTTTCATCGGCCATGGTTTCCTCCGGCTGTTGTTGTGTAAAGGCAACTCGCCGCCAATGAGTTCACATCGCCCGGCAGAATTCAAGCGAAAGAGGATTGCTTGAGAAAGCTGTGGGGGTGTGGCGATTGCAGCATGCAATTTGCACATATACGCTGTGGAAAATATGCGGTGATGAATCTCTGTCATGAAGCTGGCCTATGAGATTTCGATGCGCTGTCGAGCGAGAGTGGAAAGCAGGCTGAAATGGCAGTCATGGAAGGCGATGGTGGATTAAGGCTTTTGGCAAAGAAGCTTGGCCGGAACTGGCTGCCTGTGCTCGTCGTCAGCATGCTCGCCATTGTGGCAGTTTCCGAGTTGCACACGCCCTATATGCCGGCCGTCCTCTGGCTCTGCGCGGTCATCGCCATTCTGGCCGTTCGCGAAAAACCGGCCTTTTCCGAAAAGGCCAAAAATGCGGCCGGACAGGTGGATGAGCCTGATGTTCCAGCTGAAAGTGTCATTTCCGGCGTCAGGGCAGGTCTTGCCGTGCTGGATACGCCCGTTTTCATTCTCGACAAGAATGCCAGCGTGCTGTTTCAGAACGGCGCGGCCGAACGGGCGTTTGGTCAGCTTCCCGCCGGGGCGCATATTTCCGCAAGGCTGCGCTCGCCGGGCCTGCTGGATGTCATTCGCGAAACCATCACCACCGGGGAGCCCAATCAGGTCGAACATTCCGAGCGTTTCCCCTCAGAACGGGTCTTCATCGTCCGTATCGCCCGTGCGGATATGGGCGAGGGGGCGGGCCCGCTTTTCTACATCCTGTCATTCCGCGATGTCTCGGAACTTCGCCGCATCGACCGCATGCGCAGCGATTTCGTCGCCAATGCCAGCCATGAACTGCGCACTCCGCTGGCTTCCCTGCGCGGTTTCATCGAAACCATGCAGGGGCCGGCGCGCAACGATCCCAAGGCGCAGGAGCGTTTCCTCGCCATCATGCTCGATCAGGCAACCCGCATGAGCAGGCTCGTGGATGACCTCATGTCCCTTTCGAGGCTGGAGCTGCGCGCCAATATCGCGCCGGATCAGAAGGTCGATCTCGTTCCCGTCATAGGCCATGTGCGCGATACGCTTCTGCCGCTTGCCAACGAACTCGATGTCGATATCACCCTGCATCTGCCCGATGGTCCTGCGGAGGTGCAGGGAGATCGCGACGAACTGGTGCAGGTATTCCAGAACCTCGTGGAAAATGCATGCAAGTACGGCCAGGAAGGCAAGATTGTTGATGTCTGGCTGCGGGCTGAGCCCGGCAAACCGGTAGAGGTGAGCGTCGTCGACCGGGGGCCGGGCATACCGGCCGAACATGTGCCGCGTCTGACGGAACGGTTTTATCGCGTCAGCGTCGCCGACAGCCGCTCCAAAAAGGGAACGGGGCTTGGTCTTGCCATCGTGAAGCACATTCTCACCCGCCACCGCGCTCGGCTCATCATTAAATCTGAACTGGGCAGCGGCACGGATTTTACCGTCAGATTCTGACATAAATACCCGTACATACAAAATATCACGTAAATTTGCATTTTAAATCAATTATTTAGCTTGTCACAAATCTTTCATCGAAGTGACATAAAAGGATGGGGCTACGGTGGTTAAGAAGAGGTCGCCGAGCGCATGCTAAGAGCGAGTGCCGCTATCGGCTGCGTCCACAAACAAGCCCACGACGGGAGAGACAAATGAACTTCGTTAAATTTTCCGCAGCAGCTCTGGTGGCTTCTGTCGCCTTCGCTGGCGCCGCCGCTGCTCGCGACCAGATCCAGGTTGCCGGTTCCTCCACGGTTCTGCCTTATGCCAAGATCGTTGCCGAGACTTTTGCCGAAACCTTCCCGAACTTCAAGGCTCCGGTCGTCGAGTCGGGCGGCACGGGTGGCGGTCTGAAGGCGTTCTGCTCGGGCGTGGGCGAAGGCACCATCGACGTCGCCAACGCATCGCGCAAGATCAAGAGCGACGAACTGGCCGCCTGTAAGGCTGCTGGCGTTACCGACGTTCAGGAAGTGAAGATCGGTTACGACGGTATCGTCTTCGCAATGGATTCTTCCAACAAGGACATCAAGCTTGAGCCGAAGGACCTTTACCTCGCTCTCGCCGCTGAAATCGTCAAGGACGGCAAGCTCGTTGCCAATCCCTATAAGAAGTGGTCGGAAATCAACAAGGAACTGCCGGATGTAGCGATCGCCGCTTACATCCCGGGTTCCAAGCACGGCACCCGCGAAGTCTTCGAAGAGAAGATCATGGCTGACGGCTGCAAGGAAGCCAAAGCGACCGACGTCATCAAGACGCTGATCACCGACGCCAAGCAGGCTGCTGCCAAGTGCGTAGCAGTCCGTAAGGACGGCGCTGCAGTCGACATCGACGGCGACTACACCGAGACGCTCGCTCGCATCGACGCCAACAAGACAGGCCTCGGCGTCTTCGGCCTCGCTTTCTATGAAAACAACGCCGACCGCCTGAAGGTCGCAACCGTTTCGGGCGTCGTTCCGTCCACTGAAACCGTTGCCAGCGGCAAGTACCCGGTTTCCCGCCCGCTGTTCTTCTACGTGAAGAAGGCTCACCTGGGCGTTATCCCGGGCCTTAAGGAATATGTCGAGTTCTTCGTTTCCGACGAAATGATCGGCCCGGATTCCCCGCTCGCAAATTACGGCCTGGTTGCCGCTCCGGACGCAGAGCGCGAAGAAATCCGTGCCAAGTTCTCGGCCGGTTCAACGATGTAATGAAGAAGGAGGGGTGCGGCCTGCCGCGCCCCTCATACCATCCGGTGCCTCTCCGCTTGGGCGAATGTCTCCGGTTGACAGTTCCTATTCATCGTCGTCCACATGATTGTCTATGGATTACAGATGGATAGGATGTATCAACCTTGACGCTTGCCGGACTTTGATACAGTCACTTGGCAGGCATTCCGGGATGGTCCAGCGGTCTCGTTTTGATGACTTTTTGATTTGCCCTATATCGCACCGTGCTCCTGCGGCACGCCGAGGGAACTCTAATGAACACATCGATCCTTTTGCTGATACTGGCGCTGATCGGCATCGGCAGTTATCTGCTCGGCAGCCGCCGCGCCATTGCCCTGTCTGGTGGGCGTCCTTCCAGCATGCATTCCCGAGCCGGTTATCACGGTTCATACGCGGTCGTCTGGGCGGTACTGCCCGCGGCGTTCATTCTCAGCGTCTGGCTGATTATCAGCCCGCTCATCGTGACATCAGCGGTCCGCGGCGATTTCCCGGAAGACATCCGGGCGCAATCCGAAGCGCAGCAGAGCCTGACCTACGGCATGGTAACCTCCATCGCCCGCGGCCTTCAGCGGCTGACACCGGAAGAAACGGCGCAGGTCGATGCGGACACAAGCGCGGTGAGGCCTCTGCTTGCATCCAAGGGCGTGGCGATTGCCGGTGATCCGGAACGGTTCATGGTTGACGCCGCCCAAACGCTGAACACCATGACCGCCACGAGCCGTCTTGCGATGATCGCTGTCGTGCTGCTGGCCGCGCTTGGCGGCGCCACCTATGCGCTGCGGGCGATTGCACCGCGCTTCCGGGCACGCAACAAGGTCGAAAAGGTCATTCTCGGCGCTCTTCTTGTCGCATCTTCCATCGCTATCCTGACAACGATCGGCATCGTTCTGTCGATGCTGACGGAAGCGATCCAGTTCTTCAACATGGTTCCGGCTCACCAGTTCTTCTTCGGCACAGTGTGGGATCCGCGTTTTGCGGCTGCCGGTGCGACCGATTCATCGGGACAGTTCGGCCTGATCCCGCTGCTTGCCGGCACACTTTATATCGGCTTCGTCGCCATGCTGGTTGCCGTGCCCGTCGGACTGTTTTCGGCGATCTATATGTCGGAATATGCGTCACCCCGCCTGCGCTCGGTGGCAAAACCGCTGCTCGAGGTGCTCGCCGGTATTCCCACCATCGTCTACGGCTTTTTCGCGCTGACGACGGTCGGCCCTTTCCTCAGAGACATTTCTGCGCAGATCAACGGGCTGGCGACGGGTAACTACGCCAACTTCATCCAGGCGCAGAGTGTCATCACCGCCGGCTTCGTCATGGGTATCATGTTGATCCCCTATGTGTCGTCGCTGTCGGATGACATCATCACCGCCGTGCCGCGTTCGCTGCGCGATGGTTCGCTCGGACTTGGCGCCACGCGCTCCGAAACCATCAAGAGGGTCATTCTTCCGGCTGCTCTTCCCGGCATCGTCGGCGCCGTGCTGATGACGGCGTCGCGCGCCATCGGCGAAACCATGATCGTGGTTCTGGCGGCAGGTGTCGCTGCCCGACTGCAGCTTAATCCCTTCGAGCCCATGACCACGGTGACGGTCAAGATCGTCAGCCAGTTGACGGGCGACCTTGAATTCACCTCGCCGCAGACGCTGGTTGCCTTTGCGCTTGGCATCACGCTTTTCGCCATCACGCTTTGCCTGAATATCTACGCGCTTTACATCGTGCGCAAATACCGGGAGCAATATGAATGACCGACATCGCCTCTCCCGCAGCTGGTGCGAACGCCGTCAAGGCGACGCGTCGTGATATCGGCATCAAGCGCCGTTATGCCGCCGAACGCCGTTTCCGTGCTTATGGCATGGCAGCGATTTCCTTCGGCCTCATCTTTCTCTTCCTTCTGCTTTTCTCGGTTGTCTCCAAGGGTTACACCGCGTTCCAGCAGACGATGATCACCGTTCCGGTCGAGTTCTCCGAACAGATCATCGATCCCAAGAACGAGCGTGCCACCAATCCGGCCAAGCTTATGACGGCCAATTATCCCGTTCTTGCCCGTGATGCGGTTGCCAAGGTTCTGGGCGTCGCGCCAACGGACCGCACCGGTCTTCGTGCCGTCAACCTTCTGATCTCCGATAGCGTACGTACGCAGCTTCGCGATATCGTCGTTGCCGACCCCGCCGTTATCGGCACCACCCGCACGGTGACGCTGCTGGCCTCGGGCGACGTCGACAGCGCCTTCAAGGGCCAGGTCGATCTGACGGCGGATGAAGCCAATCGCCGTATCTCGAACCAGCAGCTCGGCTGGATGAACCAGCTCGCCGAAAGCGGGCAGCTTGGCAAGCATTTCAATACCGGCATCTTCATCAACGGCGCCTCGAGCCGTCCGGAAGCGGCGGGTGTCGGCGTGGCGCTGATTGGCTCCTTCTACATGATGCTGATCGTGCTGGTGCTGTCGCTGCCGATCGGTGTTGCAGCTTCGATCTACCTTGAGGAGTTTGCTCCGAAGAACCGTCTGACTGATCTCATCGAGGTAAACATCAACAATCTCGCGGCTGTTCCCTCGATCGTTTATGGTCTGCTCGGCCTCTCCGTCTTCATCAACTTCATGGGCTTTCCCCGCTCAGCCTCGCTGGTCGGCGGCCTCGTCCTGACGCTGATGACCCTGCCGACGATCATCATTGCGACCCGCGCTGCCCTGAAAGCCGTGCCGCCGTCAATCCGCGCCGCCGCCCTGGGCCTCGGCGCTTCCAAGATGCAGACGATCTTCCACCACGTGCTGCCGCTCGCCATGCCCGGCATCCTCACCGGCACCATCATCGGCCTCGCCCACGCGCTGGGCGAAACTGCGCCGCTGCTGCTGATCGGCATGGTGGCATTCGTAGCAAATTACCCGACAACGCCGATGGACCCGTCCACGGCCCTGCCGGTGCAGATTTACATGTGGGCGAATGAAGCGGAGCGCGCCTTTGTCGAAAGGACTTCAGGCGCTATCATCATCCTGCTTTTGTTCCTCATCGTCATGAATGTTGGCGCAATCCTGTTGCGTCGCCGCTTCGAACGGCGCTGGTAAAGGGAGATTGAGCAATGAACATGTTGTCGGAAGCAGCAGTTGAAAAGGCGCTGGACAAGAAAATGAATGAAGTCTCATACAAGATGATCGGCAAGGACGTTTCGGTTTATTACGGCGAAAAGCGCGCGCTTTACGACGTGAACCTCAACGTTCGCGAAAATACGGTAACCGCGCTTATCGGCCCGTCCGGCTGCGGTAAATCCACCTTCCTGCGTACCCTGAACCGTATGAACGACACGATCGACGGTTGCCGGGTCACGGGCAAGATCACGCTCGACACCGACGATATCTATGATCAGGCGATTGACGTCGTGGAGTTGCGCGCCCGCGTCGGCATGGTGTTCCAGAAGCCAAACCCTTTTCCGAAGTCGATCTACGAAAACATTTCCTACGGTCCACGCATTCACGGTCTCGCCCGCAACAAGGCGGATATGGACCAGATCGTTGAGCAGAGCCTTCAGAAGGCGGGTCTCTGGAACGAGGTTAAGGATCGCCTGCACGAATCCGGCACCGGTCTTTCCGGCGGTCAGCAGCAGCGCCTGTGCATTGCACGCGCCGTTGCCGTCAGCCCGGAAGTGATCCTGATGGACGAGCCCTGCTCGGCGCTGGATCCGATCGCCACTGCCAAGGTCGAGGAACTGATCCACGAACTGCGCACCAATTACACGATTGTTATCGTCACGCACTCCATGCAGCAGGCGGCACGTGTTTCCCAGCGTACGGCCATGTTCCATCTCGGTCACCTTGTCGAGGAAAATGAAACCGACAAGATGTTCACCAATCCGGATGACCAGCGCACGCAGGATTACATCATGGGCCGCTTCGGCTGATCGCGGCCGGCGCTTTATCGCAACCCAACAAGACTGGTGCCGCTGCGGCCCCGCTTCGGGCGGTCGCATGCAAGGCCAAGCCGGAGGAATAGACCGTGAACCAGACAACGACCCATTCGCATATTCTGTCTGCTTATGATGACGAACTGAAGTTCCTGACGCGACGCATCGCCGAGATGGGCGGTCTTGCGGAACAGATGTGCGCCGACGCCGTGCGTGCGCTCGTCAATTCCGACGCCGCGCTTGCCCAGAAGGTCATTTCCGACGACGCGATCCTCGACCATTCCGAGCGCGAGATCGGTGACAAGGCCATCGTTACCATTGCGAAGCGCCAGCCGATGGCGGCAGACCTTCGCGAGATCATCGGCACGCTGCGTATCGCAGCGGACCTCGAACGCGTTGGCGACCTCGGTAAGAACACTGCCAAGCGCGTCATCGCGGTTGCCGGAACGGGCGTGCCGCGCAAGCTCGCCCGCGGCATAGAGCACCTGTCGGAGTTGGCGCTGGTACAGCTCAAGGAAGTCCTCGACGTCTATTCGACACGTTCCGCCGAAAAGGCCAATGCCATTCGCGAGCGCGACGAGGAAATCGACGCCATGTATACCTCGCTCTTCCGCGAGCTTCTGACCTACATGATGGAAGATCCGCGTAACATCACCACCTGCACGCATCTTCTGTTCTGCGCCAAGAATATTGAGCGCATCGGTGACCATGCCACCAACATCGCCGAGACGATCTATTACATGACCACCGGCAGCCAGCCGGAGGGCGAGCGTCCGAAGGACGACAGTTCCAACACGCTCGGTTCGGTGACCGAGTAACAGACAAGCAGCGGCTTGCGGAGTTAGCATATGGTGCCCAAGATTGCAGTTGTGGAAGATGAGGAAGCGCTGAGCGTCCTGCTTCGTTACAATCTCGAGGCTGAGGGATATGACGTCGACACCATACCCCGTGGAGACGAGGCAGAGATCAGGCTGCAGGAACGTATTCCGGATCTGCTCATCCTGGATTGGATGCTTCCCGGCGTTTCCGGTATCGAGCTGTGCCGTAGGCTCAGGATGCGGCCGGAAACCGAGCGCCTTCCTATCATCATGCTGACGGCGCGCGGCGAGGAAAGCGAACGGGTTCGCGGCCTCGCCACCGGCGCGGACGATTATGTGGTCAAGCCGTTTTCCACGCCGGAACTGATGGCCCGCGTCAAGGCCATGCTGCGCCGGGCCCGTCCGGAGGTTCTGTCTTCGGTGCTGAAGTGCGGCGATATCGAGCTGGATCGCGAGACGCATCGCGTTCACCGCAAAAGCCGCGAGGTGCGTCTCGGTCCGACGGAGTTCCGCCTGCTGGAATTCCTGATGACCTCTCCGGGCCGCGTGTTCTCCCGTTCGCAATTGCTGGACGGCGTCTGGGGTCACGATATCTATGTGGATGAGCGGACGGTTGACGTGCATGTCGGACGTCTGCGCAAGGCGCTCAACTTTTCCCATATGCAGGATGTCATCCGCACCGTGCGCGGTGCCGGATATTCGATGGAAGCCTGATCGGAACCGAACTGAGGGTTCCCCTCAGCATGACGTTCCGCCAAAATGAAAAGGCCCGAAACCGGTCTGGTGTCGGGCCTTTTTATTTTGAACCTTCCGCAAGCACGATAATTTCATCCGTTTGACGAGCGGTTGAGAGTCCACCGAAATTCGATTGAGGGGCGAAACCCGACGACGATGAATAAGCCTTGATGTTCTGCTGTCGCTGTCCGGGAAGCGCGGTATTTTGTCACAAAAAAACGGGCCCGAAGGCCCGTAGTTTTTGAGTGTCAAATGTGTGCCGCAACACTCAAGCCTTGCGGCGCTCGCTGACCGGTTGGTAGGCGAGTTTCGCATGGAACTTGCAATAAGGTGAAGATTCCAGCGCTTCACAGCCGCAGAAATGGAAATCGTCTTTCAGGGGGTCGCCGACCGGCCACTTGCAGGTGCGCTCCGTCAGTTCCGTCAGCGTCAGCCGGCGGGAGATCGGAGTAACGACATTTCTGGAAGGAACGTAATCGAGAATTTCCGCAGTTTCGATGCCGACCTCTTCCTGAAGAGCGGTCGCCGCGTTGGAGCGGGTCAGGATCCGAGCAGGTGCAGCGTTGACGCGGCCAGCGAAATTCGCCGTGCGCGGGGCAGGTGCAGCAGTCCGCTTGGGCGCAGAACGCGCCGACGTCACCGGGCCGCCAGCCTTGACGCGTCCGGGCAGATTAAGACGATGGACCTTGCCGATCACGGCATTGCGGCTGACGCCGCCCAGCTGAGCTGCTATCTGGCTGGCGCTCAGTCCTTCGGCCCACAATTTCTTGAGTTTCTCGACCCGCTCGTCTGTCCAGTTCATGCCGCTTCTCCGCTTTTCGCGTGTATTTCGACAGAATCCTTCTCCGTCTCGCGGGCATGCCGCGAGCGTGGTTTCTGCCTGATTTTTGGTGACTAGTTCCGCCGCAATGCAGTCTAGTAATTAGCGATTAACCTAGTGCCACGCAGACTCCGTGGCAAGAGTCGCGGGAATCATCTCGAATCGATTTTCCGGTTTTCCCCAACTTGCTGGCGAGTTGAGTCAGAAAGGCAACACCTTGGGCCTTGCGACCTGCCACCCACTAGGGCTTGAGAAGCCTAGGAAATACGGACTTTTGTTGACATCGGCAAGCGAAGTGACAATAGTGCCCCTGCCGCCGCGAGGCGGCATTTTTGATTTTCAGGCGAGGGATAACCCTCGAAGCCTATTGACAACCGTCTGACAGCGCATCCGCGCAAGGAGTGATACAGCCATGGCCGAAGCCGCCGCGCCATTGTTCGATACATTTGCAAGAGCCCCCCTCCGCTTCGAGCGAGGCGAGGGCGTCTGGCTGTACACCGAAAGCGGCGAGCGATATCTCGATTTTGCGGCCGGCGTTGCCGTCAATTCGCTGGGCCATGCCCACCCACATCTTGTCGACGCGATCAAGACGCAGGCCGAAAAGGTCTGGCATGTCTCGAACCTCTATGAAGTTCCGGGCCAGGAAAAGCTTGCCAAGCGCCTGACGGAGGAAACGTTCGCAGACAAGGTCTTCTTCACCAACTCCGGCGCGGAAGCACTGGAATGTGCAATCAAGACCGCGCGTCGTTATCATTATTCCAAGGGCCACCCGGAAAAGTTCCGGATTATCACCTTCGAAGGCGCCTTCCATGGTCGTACGCTTGCAACGATCGCAGCCGGCGGCCAGCAGAAATATCTCGAAGGTTTCGGCCCCAAGGTCGAAGGCTTTGACCAAGTATCTTTCGGTGATGTCGATGCGCTGAAAGCCGCCATCACGGCCGAGACGGCAGCGCTTCTGATCGAGCCCATTCAGGGTGAGGGCGGTATTCGCGCACCCAGCAAGGAATTCCTGCAGTTACTGCGGTCGCTTTGTGACGAACACGGTCTGCTGCTGATTTTCGATGAGGTGCAGACGGGCGTTGGCCGCACGGGTAAGCTCTTTGCCTATGAACACACTGGTGTCGCCCCCGATATCATGGCGGTTGCCAAGGGCATCGGCGGTGGTTTTCCGCTGGGCGCATGCCTCGCGACGGCTGATGCCGCTTCCGGCATGACGGCAGGCGTGCATGGCACCACCTATGGCGGCAATCCGCTCGCCATGGCAGTCGGTAATGCCGTGCTTGATGTCGTCCTCTCTGACGGCTTTCTGGAAAAGGTTCGTGATGTCGCGCTGGTTTTCCGCCAGGGCCTTGCTTCGCTGAAGGACCGTTATCCTGACGTTATCGAGGAAATCCGTGGCGAAGGCCTGCTTCTCGGCATCAAGGCCAAGGTTCCATCGGGCGAGCTGTTGCAGGCCATGCGCGCCGAGCATCTGCTGGGCGTACCAGCGGGCGATAATGTCATTCGTCTCCTGCCGCCGCTCGTCACCACGGCGGAGGAAGCCCGTGAGGGGCTGGCACGCGTGGAAGCGGCCGCCGCTTCTCTCACAGCGAAACAGGCAAAAATCGCCTGAGGAAACACTGAAGGGCGGGCCTCTTTCCTGGGGCTCGCAAGCATGGGACAGTTTGAAATGGCTTCACCTAAACATTTTCTCGACCTGTCGGCCGTCAGCTCGCAGGACCTGCGGGTAATTCTCGACGATGCCCGCGAACGCAAGGCGGCCACCAAGGCCGGAACGGCGGAAAAGCCGCTTGCCGGCAAGATGCTGGCCATGATCTTCGAAAAGCCATCCACGCGAACCCGCGTCTCTTTCGATGTGGGGATGCGTCAGCTTGGCGGCGAGACGCTTTTCCTCTCTGGTACGGAAATGCAGCTCGGCCGCGCAGAAACGATCGGTGATACAGCAAAGGTGCTGTCGCGTTACGTTGACGCCATCATGATCCGCACGACAGATCATTCGCGCCTGCTCGAGCTTGCCGAACATGCGACAGTGCCTGTCATCAACGCCCTGACGGACGACACGCATCCATGCCAGATCATGGCTGACATCATGACGTTCGAAGAACATCGCGGTCCGGTCAAAGGCAAGACGATTGCGTGGACAGGGGACGGCAATAATGTCCTGCATTCTTTCGTGGAGGGCTCGGCCCGTTTCGGTTACCGCATGACGATGGCAGTGCCGATGGGCTCCGAACCGCATGACAAGTTCCTGAACTGGGCCCGCAACAATGGCGGCGAGATAATGTTGTGCCACGATGCCGACAAGGCGGTGGCGGGCGCTGATTGCGTCGTCACCGATACCTGGGTCTCCATGAATCAGGAACACAAGGCGCGCGGCCACAACATCTTCCAGCCCTATCAGGTCAATGAAGCCCTGATGGCCAAGGCGGAAAAAGACGCGCTGTTCATGCATTGCCTCCCGGCTCACCGCGGCGAAGAGGTGACGGATGCGGTGATCGACGGCCCGCAATCGGTGGTCTTCGACGAGGCGGAAAACCGCCTCCACGCGCAGAAATCCGTCATCGCCTGGTGCATGGGCGTCATCTGAAAATATCACCCGTTTGATCAACGTCGGGCGGGTGCTTGAACTTCTCGGCAGCGATTACCATCTGTTGGACTTCGAAGAGGCTCGTCGGTTTTCTGGCGGGCCCTCGTCACGATTTGCACGTTTTTCCCCGGAAGCGGTTTCTCTTCCCGGGTCTCTGTGCGACAAGCGGAAAAAGCACATTTCGAAAGCCGGACTTTTGGACGGTAGCGGCGCCACGGCTGCGCCAGGGAGTATGACATGGCAGATGTAACGGTTGAACTGGACGATCTCGATTTTGCTGGCGACGACAAGGTCGTGCCCTTTCAGGTCGAAGGTCTGGATGTGCGCGGCCGCGCCGTGCAGGTGGGTCCGCTGCTGAATGCCATTCTCGAGCGCCACGATTACCCGGCTGCGGTCGCCCGCCTGCTGGCGGAAGCGACCGTTCTGACGGCGTTGATCGGCACATCGCTCAAGTTTTCCGGCAAGCTGACGGTACAGACCAAGGGCGACGGTCCGGTGGACCTGCTGGTGGCGGATTTCACCGCGCCGGAAAGCATGCGCGCTTATGCCCGTTTTGATGAGGAGCGGCTGGCGGAGGCGCTTGCGGCAGGGGCGACTTCGCCGGAACAATTGTTGGGCAACGGTATTCTGGCCTTCACGATCGATCAGGGCGCGGGTATGCAGCCCTATCAGGGCATCGTGCCACTCGATGGCTCGTCGCTGGAAGACATTGCCGGGGTTTATTTCCGTCAGTCGGAGCAGCTTCCAACCCGTGTGCGCCTCGGTGTGGCCGAATTCTTCGATCGCGACGGGGAAGGCAAGCCGCGTCATGGCTGGCGTGCGGGCGGCGTTATCGCCCAGTTCCTGCCGCGGGCGCCCGAGCGGCTGCGTATGCGTGACCTGCACGGCGGCGACGGCGATGAAGGCGGTCACGATGTGCAGGAGGACGATGCCTGGACGGAAGCCGTGACGCTTTTGAACACCGTGGATACGGACGAACTGACGGATCCGCAGGTGCCGGTGGAACGACTCCTCTTCAGGCTGTTCCATGAAAGCGGCGTGCGCATCTATGATCCGCAGTCCATTTTCGATCGCTGCAGCTGCTCGCGGGATAAGATCAAGGGCGTGCTCTCGGGTTTTACCGCCGAAGAGATCAAGGCAAGCGAGGAAGACGGCGCGATTGCCGTGACCTGTGAGTTCTGTTCGACCACTTATCGCTACGATGTCAGCGAATTTGAAAACGCCTGAATAAGGGCCGCGCCTGCAAAGGCGCGGTTTTTCATGGCCTGCGGGTCAGTTCAAGACCCGCATCAGCCCCGGAGAATCCAGCGAAAAAGCGGGTATGGTGACGTTGAACACTTCTCCGCTTTCCGTTTCCATCTCGTAATGTCCGAACATAAGGCCGGACGGCGTGTCCAACGGGCAGCCGGAGGAATATTCGTAGGTGTCGCCGGGCTTGAGATGCGGTTGTTCTCCCACGACACCCGGTCCGTAGACTTCGTCCACCTGTCCATTCTGGTCAGTGATATGCCAATAGCGATTGACGAGAGTAACGGGAACATCCGAGTTATTCGCGATCACGACCTTGTAGCCCCAGACGTAGCGGTCGTCATCCGGGTCGGATTGTTCTTCGAGATAATACGGATCAACCGTCACCTCGATATCCCTTGTCAGAGCACGATACATACGCGCCACACCTCGATATTTTCCCTGCCCGCTTATCCTACACTATAGGCTCTGGCTATCGTCAAGAAAATGAATGACTTGAGGGGCAGGAGCTGTCTCCCGTTGCGCTGTTTTTTACCGTTAGGGATAACGGAAAAGGTAAATAATGGTTGCCTGATACTGGCTTTCGAGGCCATCAAACGCGACATGGCCCGTCGTTCCGGCCGGGCCATGTCGATTATTGAATGAATGTCAGGCCGAAACGGCTGCCAGACCCTTTGCTAGATCCTCCAGCAGATCGTCGGTATCCTCGATGCCGCAGGAAAGGCGCAAAGTGCCGCCGGAGATACCGAGTTCCGCCCGTGCCTCGTCTGTAAGGTTCTTGTGCGTCGTGGTGCCGGGATGGGTGATGAGGCTCTTGGCGTCGCCCAGATTGTTGGAAATCTTCACGATCTCAAGCGCGTTCTGCAGCTTGAAGGCCGCTTCCTTGCCGCCCTTCAATTCGAAAGCCACCAGCGTCGAACCACCGGACATCTGCCGTGCAATGATGTCGGCCTGCGGGTGATCGGCGCGCCCGGGATAGATGACCTTGGCGACCTTGCCGCTGTCGGCAAGGAAGTCCGCGATCTTCGAGGCGTTGGCCGTCTGCTGCTTCACGCGCAGCGGCAGCGTCTCGATGCCCTTCAGAAGCGTCCAGGCATTGAACGGCGACATGGCCGGGCCGGTGTGGCGGAAATAATCCTGCAGCTCTTCCTCAATCCATTTCTTGTCGGAAAGGATCACGCCGCCGAGGCAGCGACCCTGGCCGTCAATATGTTTGGTGGCCGAATAAACGACGATATGGGCGCCGAGTGCGAGCGGCTTCTGGAAAAGCGGTGTGGCGAAGACATTGTCAACGACCACTTTCGCACCGATCTGGTTGGCAAGCTTCGCTACGCCGGCGATATCCACCACTTCGAGTGTCGGATTGGTTGGGCTTTCGAGGAAAAACAGCTTGGTGTTTGGCTGGATTGCCTTTTCCCAGTTGCCGAGATCACGTCCGTCGATCAGCGTGCATTCGATGCCATATTTCGGCGCGAGCGTTTCAACCACCCAGCGGCAGGAGCCGAAGAGGGCACGGGCGGCAACGATATGGTCGCCGGCGCGCAGCTGACACATGATGGCGGCGGTGACGGCGGCCATGCCCGAAGCAAGTGCGCGGGCGTCTTCAGCGCCTTCCAGCAGGCACATGCGCTTTTCGAACATGTCATTGGTCGGGCTGGCGTATCGGGCGTAGATAAAGCCGTCGGTTTCACCCTTGAAGCGCGCTTCGGCTGCTTCAGAGTTTTCGTAGACGAAGCCTTGGGTCAGATAAATCGCTTCCGACGTCTCACCGTAAGGGGAGCGTAGCGTACCGCCGTGAACGAGCTGGGTTGCCGGGCGCCATTTATTGCTCATGTGATCACCTTCAAAACAAAAAAACCGGCCGCAAAAGCAGACCGGTTCCTAGCACCCGGTCTTTTTAGCCACTTGTTTAACGTGGCTGCAAGCCGACCGGCCAAATCACCACGGGATAAGCTTGCCATACTGCCGTTACCGGCTTGCGTCAATGCTTTCCTTTTGGTTTTGTCGCCGTAAAAAGGAATGACGACCATGATGAGAACCACGGGCATTTTGGCGGATGGCGCAATCCGCGCGCTGTTTGCAGGCGGCAAGCTGAAAAGCGAGGCCGATCTCGATGTCGATCAGGTGCAGCCCGCCAGCCTCGACCTCAGGCTTGGCTCCAGGGCCTATCGTGTTCGTGCAAGTTTCATGCCCGGCCCCGGAACCAAGGTCATCGACAAGCTCAATCGTCTCAGCCTGCACGAGGTGGATCTCAGCCAGGGCGCGGTGCTGGAAACCGGCTGTGTCTATATCGTTCCGCTGATGGAAAGCCTTGCGCTGCCGGCGGACATGTCCGCCTCGGCCAATCCTAAGAGTTCGACCGGTCGCCTCGATATCTTCACCCGCGTCATGACCGACAATGCGCAGGAATTCGACAAGATACCGGCGGGATACACAGGTCCGCTCTATCTGGAAATCAGCCCGCGCACCTTCCCCGTTGTGGTTCGCCGTGGCTCGCGCCTGTCGCAGATCCGTTTCCGCATTGGCCATTCGCTGCTGAGTGAAAGCGAGCTTCTGAAACTGCACGAGACGGAAACGCTGGTCGCCAGCGAAAGCCCGAACGTGACGGGCGGTGGTATCGCACTCTCGATCGACCTCAAGGGATTTGGCGAAAACGGGCTGATCGGTTATCGCGGCAAACACCATACGGCGGTGGTGGATGTCGACAAGAAGGCCCAGCACGATGTTCTCGATTTCTGGGAACCGCTCTATGCGCGCGGCCGCGCCGAACTGATCCTCGACCCGGACGAGTTCTATATTCTCGTTTCGCGCGAAGCCGTCCACGTGCCGCCGCTTTATGCGGCCGAAATGACGCCCTTCGATCCGCTGGTGGGCGAATTCCGTGTGCACTATGCCGGTTTCTTTGACCCCGGCTTCGGCCACGCGCAGGCGGGGGGCACCGGCAGCCGCGCCGTGCTGGAAGTGCGCAGCCACGAGGTGCCCTTTATCCTCGAGCATGGCCAGATCGTCGGCCGGTTGGTTTATGAGCATATGCTGCAGAAACCGGAAGGCCTTTATGGCACCGGTCTCGGCTCCAACTATCAGGCGCAGGGGCTGAAGCTCTCCAAGCACTTTCGCGCCGCATAATGAGCTGCGGCGGGCGCTTGACACCCGCCGCGAACTATCCGATGTCTTGTTTGTGGGTGCGGGTGTAGCTCAATGGTAGAGCAGCAGCTTCCCAAGCTGAATACGAGGGTTCGATTCCCTTCACCCGCTCCAGTCTCCCCTTGATCTCCTCGCCAAAAAGATCGGCCCCTGTCTGCTGCCACGTCGGTGGCCGCGGGACTATGTGATTTTGCTTGACTACGATTAAATTGCACGTAATAGTTGATCCAGTCGTAACATGATGGGGAAATGTTATGAGTCGCAAACTTCTCTCTGAATTTTTGGGAACCTTCTGGCTGGTCTTTGGTGGCTGTGGCAGCGCGGTTTTTGCTGCTGCTTTTCCTGAACTCGGCATTGGCTTCCTGGGTGTCGCGTTCGCCTTCGGCCTGACGGTTCTGACCATGGCCTACGCGGTTGGCGGTATTTCCGGCGGGCATTTCAATCCAGCTGTTTCGGTCGGCCTGTCCGTTGCCGGTAAATTTCCGGCAGCAAACCTACTGCCCTATATCGTTGCGCAGGTCTTGGGAGCGGTCGTTGCCGCGGCGGCTCTTTACGTGATCGTCACCGGCAAGGCGGGGGCGGACATTGGCGGTTTTGCTGCCAATGGCTATGGGGAGCATTCGCCGGGGGGATATTCGCTCCTGTCGGCGTTGCTGATCGAGGTTATTCTGACGGCGTTTTTCCTGATCATCATTCTGGGGTCGACGCATGGCAGGGTGCCGGTCGGTTTCGCGCCGATCGCCATCGGTCTTGCGCTTACTCTCATTCATCTGATCTCCATTCCGGTCACCAACACGTCGGTCAACCCGGCCCGCTCCACGGGGCAGGCCCTGTTTGTCGGTGGATGGGCTCTGCAGCAGCTGTGGCTGTTCTGGCTTGCCCCGATCGTCGGTGGGGCGATTGGCGCTGTAATCTGGAAAATTTTCGGTGAGGAAGAGAAGGTCGGCCATGCCGGCTCCATCCAGCCCGCACAGACGTGATTAGGATGCTTTGTTTTTCCGAATGGTCGGGAAAACAAGTGAGGAGGATGACATGGATCTTGCTTCGATATTGGCCCAGATCATCGGCGGTGCGGCTGGTGGGACAGCCGGTGGAAAGATACTGAAGGACTCTGACCTTGGCGCGCTCGGCAACCTGATTGCCGGCGCCATTGGCGGTATTGGCGGTGGAACCGTACTCGGATCGCTGCTTGGGGCAGCGGGAGACGCGGCGGCTGGCGGTGTGGATATCGGCGCCCTTGCCGGCCAGCTCGTTGGCGGCGGTGTCGGCGGTTTGATCGTCCAGGTCGTCGTCGGCCTGATCAAGAACAAGCTTGTTGCACGATAATCGACCGCGCTTGAAATGAAACGGGACGTCTGCCGGACGAAGCGCTCCGGCAGACGTCGATTATATGCAGATCGGTGGGCGAGTTGCGTAAGGCCGGCTTCGGTTTTGCAAATCGCGACGATATCGGCAGAAAATAGAAGCCGCCTTCTGCGACCAGGTAAAGGATCGAAGCGGCAACCGTTTCAGGTAGTGTTGCTAACGCTTGGTACGTGAGGCGTCTTGTTCCAGACGAAAGGCTTGGTTTTTAACTCAAGCACGGCACGCCAGGCCGCCAGAGACAATATCAGCCAATAAAGCGGAATTGCCAGCCAGCGTTTTCCCACCTGCCTCCTCTCGTAATCGATCATCCTGTTCCTGCCCATCAGCACGAATATGGCGTAACTGCCGGCGATGTTCAGCGTATCGGTAAAAAACAGAACGCCCTGCCACGAAAACAGCATGTCTGCACCGCTGTCCCCGATAGCCGTGGCCATCCACGCCACGGAAACGAAGAGCAGGGGATGAGCCATCGACGACACCAGCATGCCGCCGATCAACAGTTGGAAGACGATATAGGAGAGCCATCCCATGCGGCGCGCCGTCGCAACGGGCGCGCGGGTCATCACCAGCCAGCTCTGCAGCCAACCCTTGTACCAGCGTGCCCGCTGGTTGAGCCACACGGGAAGCGTGGTGGGCGCGTCCTCCAGCGTCTGGCGGTATATGACGCCGCATCGATAGCCGAGTTGGTGCAGCCTGAGGCCAATATCGGCATCCTCAGTCACATTGTAAGGATCCCAGGCGCCGACGCGACGCAATACGGCGGTGCGGAAATGGTTGGACGTGCCGCCAAGCGGCAGCGGTAGCCGGTGCGCCGCAAGCACGGGCAACATTGAACGGAACAGACCGGCATATTCCAGGGCGAAACAGGCACTGATCCAGGAAGAGCGCGCATTGCTGATGATAAGCGGCGCCTGCAGGCAGGCCACGTTCTCCGGCTGATGGCGGAAGGTCGCATAGGCTTCACGCAATTGCAGCGGATGTGGCCGATCTTCCGCGTCATAGATGGCAACGAACGCCCCACGCGCGCCGGAGAGTGCATAGGTAAGCGCCTTGGGCTTGGTCCTCGGCAGGGAAGGCGGCACTCTCACGATCTCAATATGCTTTCCGGGATTTAATCTAAGGATGGCATCTATTGTGGCCCCGTCATCTGCCTCGCAGACGAGCTTGATATCCAGTCTGGATTTGGGCCAGTCGAGCCGCTCCAGCGCGCCGATGAGCTGGCTGACGATGGCGTCCTCACGATAGAGCGCCACCAGAATGGTATAGACCGGCAGATTTCCGTCGGGTTCGAGCGCAGCTGCGGTCGTCGTGTCTTTCTCTCCTGACGTCTGCATCAGCACAAACAGCCTGAACAGCAGTGTGAAGAAATAAAGCATCGTCAGGGCGACGTGGATGACGGCCATGGCCGTCTGCGTGTGAAACAGCAGCGAGAGCGTAAGCAGGGTGACGACGATACCGCTATAAAAGCCCTGATGACCTTGAAGCGTGATCCTGGCAGAGTACTGCGGCGCGGTGTTGAAGAGTTGCTGGCGAGCCTCACGACAGCGGCGTGTTTCACCCGCCTTCCAGACCGCATCGCGCATGGCATGCGGCGTCGTCACCACGAGCTCGTCCAGAAGATGCGGATGTCGGTCCAGCAGGCTTTTCAGTAATTCCATCCGCGCCAGCTCGGGCACGATCAGAAGTGCTGGTTTACCGTTCGCAGGCGTCAGCCGTAGCAAGCGCGGCTCGGCTAGCTGTGTATCGAGACGATGGACATCTGCGACCCGGTCCGGATCGATCTCCGCGACAAAGGGTAACCGCAAAAACCTCGCGAAAGCGCCAAAATAGGCATCCGTCGCGACAAGGCCGCCGGCCAGCAGTTCCGCTTCCAGCGTCGAGCCGTTTTCCAGCGCCAGCCGTTCGCACTCGCTGATATACGGCTTGCCAAATCCCAGCGCCCGAAGGAAGCGCATGTGTCCGGCTTCACCCCGATCAGGAACCGTCTGGGGTGGATTATCGCCTATGCGGGAAAATACAATTTTTCGCCCGGCAGGCGTCGTGCGAAACGATTCTCGTGTATAGTGTCGCAAATAATCCATGCACTGCCGCCACCGTCATGGTAACGCCCCACTTCCTGCTGCGGATAGTATAGATGAGAATGACGATTGTAACGCGAAATATAATTCTTGTTTTTACTTTAGTGTTCGCTTTGCAAGTTGTCGGTATTTTCGAAAAGCTTCATGCGGAGGGCCTGTCGGATGGGAACCGCATGCCAGTGCTTTTCGACGCTCAGGAGCGGTTTCCCGGTGGCGACCTTTCCTCCGTTCCCCGCATCAGGTTTTTGATGTCGGTGGATTTTCCGCCCTTCAATTTTACCGATCAGGAAGGCCGGCTTGCGGGTTTCCATGTCGATCTCGTCCGCGAGGTTTGCGCGCAGCTCAAGGTGGAGAGCAAATGTCAGGTACAGGCCTTACCCTTTGACGAGCTGGAGGCGGCTCTGGAGATGGGAGAGGGCGAAGCGGTGATTTCCGGTCTCGCCGTCACGGCCGAGCTGCGCAAGAGCTTCACCTTTTCGCGCCCCTATCTTCTGTTGCCGGCCCGGCTGGCTGTCAACAAGGCGACGAAATTTGCCGGCTCCGGCGCCGACGCACTGTCCGGCAAAAAAGTGGGCGTGGTGACCGGTTCCCGGCACGAACAGATGCTCAAGGCATTTTTTCCCAAGGCGGCGGTTGAGGGTTTTGACGGCTACGAACCCATGTACGGTGCTCTGAAGGCCGGTAAGGTCGACGCCATCTTTGCCGATGCCCTGCGCTTGCCGTTCTGGGTTTCAGGAAGCGCATCCGAAGGCTGCTGCGCTCTTTTTGGGGGGCCTTATATGTCGGACAGGTTCCTCGGCGAGGGCCTTTCCATCATGACGGTCGATCCGGATAATGTGCTGGTGCCGGCCTTCGATCAGGCGCTTGCCGCTCTTTCCCGCAACGGCCGGCTCGAAGAGATCTATCGTCGTTATTTTCCCTACGGGCTCTATTAGGAGAGACCCGGACCGACTCGATTCAACTGAATGAGGCGGGCTCTATTTGACCGCAGCGAAAGCCTCTTCGCTCCGCCGCAGCCGTAGAAGCGCCACCCACACAGCTGCCGCTATGGCGGTTTCGACGATGAAATAGCTGCCGATCGTTCCCGAAATGCTGAAAGACCAGGTGAAGAAGGCAACGACGACGGAGCCTATGAGATTGCCGCTATTCCATATCTTGGCGCGGATATCCTGGCGCCCGGAGGCGCCCAGCGCCTCCAGCGCGGTAGCCGCCACGGCCATCGGCAGTACGGCCCAGCAAAGCACGCGGGTGATGGTGGGAAGCGAAACATATTCATCGCCAAATAAAAGCGGCAGGAAGGGCGCGATGATGAAGATTGCCAGCGCACTGCCAGTCGCGATGAACAGCGCCGCTTTCAGCACATTATAGGCGCGTTCGATGGTTTTGCTGATACCCTGCAGCGCTGCAGAGGCGGATCCGGGATAGATAAGCCGGTTCAGAGCCTCGACGGAAAGATAGGAGCTGTCGAGAATCCGGCGGGCGATGGAATAGCTGCCCAGGACCTCCGCACTGGCGATGGCTCCAAGGACGAGAATATCGGCATTGCCGCGTACCGCCTTGAACAGGAACTGGGTGGAAAACAGGATGCCGATGCGAATTTCCTCCCGAACGATCCGAAAGACCGGTCGGCCGAGCCTTCCTATTGCCTTGACGGAAATCACGGCTGCAATCGTGTGGGCGGCGAGGTTCCAGAGTGCCCAGGCCTCGACCGTTTCCACCTTGAAGACGAGGCAGGCAACCACGGCGGCAATGGTGCGGGCGATGGCAAACATCACCTCCAGCTTGTTGGCCGAGGCAAAGTCGGAATGGGCGATGAAGCTTTGCGTGGAAAGCGAAATAACCTTCAGGAGAACGAGGTTGGTGAACAGGATCAGGAAAGTGGTGATCAGCGTGTGCAGCAACGTTTCCGACGTCGGAAAAAACGCCGGGATCGTCACCATGCCGATGAGCGTCAGGACCACACCCGTCGCCGCGCTGAGGAGATAACTGTGGCCAAGCATGACGGGGAACATGCCGCGATCCTGCGCCACGCGACGAATGAGCGATTCCTGTGAGCCGATACCGCAAATCTGAACGCCCAGATTGGTCACGGCCGTGATCGAAGCGTAAAGCGCGAATTGTTCGACACCCAAATGGCGGGCTAGCAGCGCGAAGGTCAAGAGCTGGGCGGCGCTGGACATCAGCAGCGCGCCTCCGGATGCCATATAGGCCAATCCAAGTCTGACAAGATGGCCGAGCCGCGGCGTGTTCAACGACACCTCATTCTCCGTTTTTTCCGGCATTGCCGGGCGAATTCAAAAGGACTGTCCCTTTTAAAGTCTTACGAACTGAAAGGGCGGCAACCGGGCGGTATTCGACACCGACGACCTGAATGAATGACAGTTTCTCCTGTCTTAGCCCTGTTGAGGTAAGAGAGGGTTAAAGCAATTACACAATAATGATGATAATGACTATTTATGGTTATTAGGACATCGCCCGGTTCAGAAGGGTTTCGTTGTTCGTTGCAGGGCAGGTCCATGATCCGATTTTCCGTTCCCGAAGCAGGCCACCATGCCGCGTTTTGCTGATACGCGGTCCATTTCTGCGGAAAACAGCAGTGCCATGTCCCTGTCGGGCGGCCGTCGCGACGCGATTTTTTTTGTCGCCACGATGCTTTACATCTGGATTTCTGTCGCGCCCTTTGAAAATCTTGCGGCGCCGCCCGTGCCGCGCGCCGCCGCCAATCAGCTGACCGGTCTGGTGATCGCGCTGATCCTCGGTGTCTTCGCACTGCGCCATCGTCTGACGGGGCTTTTGCTGAGGCCCCGCTTGCCAATCCTGCTGCTCTTTTCCTGGCTCGCGCTTTGTTCGGTCCTTGGTGCAGAGCCCGGCACGTCGTTGCAGCGCCTGATTTTCACGGCGCTCCTGTGTTTTATCACCAGCGTGCTGGTCGTCATGCCGCGCGACAGGCGGCAATTCGACCGGATGATGGCCGTTTTCGCCATTCTCCTGCTGGCGCTTTGTTATCTCGGGGTTATCTTCCTGAGTTCGCGCGCAATCCATCAGCCTTACGATCTCGATGAGAAGGCGCTTGCAGGCGATTGGCGCGGAATATTCAATCATAAGAACGCCGCCGCGCCGGCAATGATCATTCTTTTCATGGTGGGCCTTTATCTGCGCAATGCCTGGTCCACGCTGGGCGGAATAGCGATTACGCTGCTGGCCGGCTTTTTTCTCTGGAAGACCAACGGGAAAACTGCAGCGATGCTTTTGCCCGTCACCATCGCCCTGGTCTGGGTCATGGAGCGGCATGCCGGGCGGACATTGCTGATGATCGGTGGCCTTCTGGCGTTTCTCAATATCGTTGCAATCGGCTCCACCTATTTCCCGAGCATACAGAGCCTCGTCGAAAGCCTGGGCATCGATTCCACGTTCACCGGACGGACGGATATATGGCGCCTGTCTTTCGACACCTTTGCGCAATCGCCGATCTTCGGGCAGGGATTTCAGGCCTTCTGGACAAGCGACCGGCTTCTGTCACAGGCCGATATTGCCGAGACTTGGGCGGTCACGGCCTTTCACGCGCATAATGGCTATGTCGAGAGCCTTTTGAATGGCGGACTGCCCGCCTTCGTCCTCACTCTCATATGGCTCGTGATCATCCCCGCAAATGATTTCCGAACAGCGGTGGACAGAGGCACGGATCCCGGCCTGACGCGGCTTTTTGGGCGAATTTGGGTATATGCGCTGCTTTCTTCCTGTCTTGAAAGTAATTTCTTTACCGGAACCGGGCCTATCTGGTCTTCTCTTCTTATTGCGATCTATTGTTTGAGACATCAGGCTTACGACATACTGGAACAGGGACAGTAATTTGCACGGCGGGCCGGGGGGCTAGTATGACGCAGAAAATCGGAACAATCGCAGACCGGGTCAATAACCGGCTCGTGCGGTATTTCCCTGGACCGACGGCGCGGATCGAGACATCCGAACCGATTGTCTCCTTCACATTCGACGATGTTCCGGCGAGCGCCTGGACCAGCGGTGCCCGCATTCTGGAAAACGAGAATGTTCGCGGGACCTTTTATATTTCCGGGGTCTTCATCGACAGGCATGACGAACCGCAGGACATGATTTCCGCTAGGGGCTGTTCGGAATTGGCTACGGCCGGTCATGAGCTCGCCTGCCATACCTATTCCCATCGCAAACTCTCAAGCTTTTCACGGCGAGGGCTGGAAGAGGATCTCGATCGTAATGAAAAGGTGCTGGCCTCGTTCGATGAAAACTGGCACAGGCGGAATTTCTCCACCCCCTTCGGCATGGCTTCGCCACTCATGCAGCCCATGCTGCGGCGCAGGTTCAGGACTGCCCGCGGGATCATGCCCGGCATCAACCGCGGCAGCATCGATCCGCATAATCTTGCTGCCGTCGAATTGCGGCCCGATCCGAACTATCTCGATGCCGCTGATCGCTGGCTTGACGACGTCCTGCAAAACGGCGGCTGGCTCGTCATTTTTACCCATGATGTGTCGTCTGCGCCAAGCTTTTACGGTTGCCCGGAAGACAGGTTTCAGGGTTTCGTGCGTAAGGCGGCATCCGGTGGCGCAAAAGTCATGACGGTTGACGCGGCCGTGACGGCACTCGGCCTCTAAGGCACGGCACAGTGCTGCGCGCTTTTAGCCATCGCGGTGAAAGCGATAATGACGTGTAGGATATTGGCCTACTGGCTGGCCCATATGATGCGGGCGATCCATTCCACATCGGCCATCTCGAAGCTCCGATTGGGATGCTCAGGATTGAGCGAAAGAAGTTCTATGCTCTTGGGGCTTTGCCGCGCCAGCACCTTGGCCATCACTTCACCGTCACGGCTCTTCAACACCACGCGGTCGCCGCGCCGTACCTGCGCGCCAGGCTCCACGATGAGGATGTCGCCGTCGCGGTAAAGCGGCATCATGCTCTCTCCCTGCACTTCCAGCGCGTAGACTCCCTGTTTGCGTTCGGGAGACGAGGGAAACTCAACCACGTCCCAGCCCTGACCTGCCGGAAAGCCGCCGTCGTCAAAAAAACCGCCGGAACCGGCCTGAGCGAAACCGAGCAGGGGGATGGCACTTTCCGCACCGGCAGGTCGCGTCTGCGCCTTTCCGAAAGCATAACCGAAAAACTGATCCACGCTCGCTCCCGTCGCTTCGAGCACCTTGGAAACGGACTCCGTCGAGGGCCAGCGTTTGCGGCCGTCCGGCCCGAAACGCTTCGACTTATTGAATGAAGTAGGGTCGAGACCGGCACGCTTCGCCAATGCCGAAGGCGTCAGCTGATGGCGTTCGGCAAGCGTATCGATGGCGCTCCAGATCGTCTCATGTGAAAGCATGGTAGAAAGCCCGCAAACGGAGCCGATAGCGGAAAAGCTCCTGTCGTTAACACCTCGAAATCTAGACCATATCCGGTCCGGAGTAAAGGAAGGAAAGGAATAAAATCCTTGCTTACGCCACAAGAGCCGATGTGTTGATCTTGGCGAGCTGGATGACCGCCTGCGTGCGGCTGTCCACCTTGAGCTTCAACAGGATCGCGGAGACATGTGCCTTGATCGTCGCCTCCGAGACATTGAGCTCATAGGCGATCTGCTTGTTCAGCAGGCCTTCTGCCAGCATGCCGAGAACACGGCTCTGCTGCGGCGTCAGCGTTCGCAGCCTGCCGATGAGATCGGCGACATCCGGATCGTGCTCCTTTTCGCCGTGATGGCCGGCCGGTACCCACAGGTCGCCTTCCAGAACCGCGCGGATGCCATCACGGATGTCATCGATGCCGGAGGATTTTGAAATGAAACCGGAAGCGCCGAGTTCGATTGAGCGGCGGACGGTCGTCGCGTCATCCGTCGCCGATACGATGACGATCGGCAGGCTGGAAAACTCTGCGCGTAGCGCCATGAGGCCCGAAAACCCGCTGACCCCTGGCATGGCAAGGTCAAGCAGCATCAGATCCGCATCGTTACGGGCTGCGGCTGCGCGTCTGGCAGCCTCGAAATCACCGGCTTCAACGATGGTCTGGTGTCCGTCGAGGCCGGATACGGCCTGTTTCAGGGCACCGCGAAAAAGTGGATGATCATCTGCAATGATAATGACAAGTTCCGACATTCTGGCCCCCTCCCAAGGGCATTATGCGGTTCTTTTCCAGTTATTGACTCACTCCCTTTGCCGGTGGTCGAAACACGCCCGGCTCCTCCGCCAAAGGTTGCGCCAATCGGTTCTTCTTTACAAGGAAAAGCTTGTGGACAGGCGGTCTTTCAGGCTTTCAGCAATAAAAATACCGTGGAAACTGTGGACAATCCCCTAGCTTTACGGCAAACCGCGATGGTTGGAAAGCCATGGAGAGCGCATGCAGGAAACGCCCGCGATCATCTATAAAATCGTGCCGGAGACGTTGTGGAACGAGGCCAGGGCAAAGGGTGTCTTCGACGGCGCCGCCATCGACCTGACCGATGGCTTCATCCATTTTTCCACGGCCAGGCAGGTGGCGGAAACAGCCGCGCGGCATTTTTCCGGCCAGGCCGATCTGCTGCTGATTGCAGTCGACGGCGCGGCCCTAGGCGACAAGCTGGTCTATGAACCCTCAAGAGGTGGCGATCTTTTCCCTCACCTTTATGGGCCTCTTCCCTTGACCGCCGTGCTCTGGGAGACGCCGCTTGCACTCGATCACGACGGCCAGCACCAGTTTCCGGAGATTTTGTGATGAGCGGATTATTTTCCTCGATCGGCCGCAAGGGCCTGTTCCTGGTCGATCCGGAAAAGGCCCATGGGCTGTCCATTGCGGCCCTGAAAAGCGGCTTCCTGCCCACCTGCATGGTGCCGCACGATCCGCGACTGCAGCAGACCGTGGCGGGCCTCGTCTTCCCCAATCCGCTCGGCATGGCGGCGGGTTACGACAAGAATGCGGAAGTACCGGGACCGCTTCTGAAGCTCGGTTTCGGCTTCACCGAAATCGGCACCGTCACGCCGCGGGCGCAGGCCGGCAATCCGAAGCCGCGTATCTTTCGCCTTGTGGAAGATGAGGGCGTCATCAATCGCCTCGGCTTCAACAATGAAGGCCATGCCGCTGCGCTGGAGCGTCTGAAGCAGGCGCATCTGCGTGGCATTGTCGGCGTCAATATCGGCGCCAACAAGGACAGTGAAGACCGTATCGCCGATTATGTGCAGGGCATCGAGGCGTTTTATTCGGTCGCATCCTATTTCACCGTCAATATTTCGTCCCCCAACACACCCGGTCTCCGCGACCTGCAGGCACGCGAAAGCCTTGCCGCCCTTCTCTCGGCCGTGCTGGAACGCCGCAAGGCGGAAGCTGAACGTTTCGGCAGACGCATCCCCGTCTTCCTCAAGATCGCTCCCGATCTGACCGAAGAGGGACTGGACGACGTTGCTGAAGAAGCGCTTGCCCATGATCTGGACGGCCTGATCGTTTCCAATACCACCCTCTCACGCGACGGCCTGCGAGCCAGCCCGCACAAGGGTGAGGCGGGTGGCCTTTCCGGCAAGCCTCTCTTCGAACTCTCCACAACGGTTCTGGCCAAGGTGCGCCGCCGCGTCGGCGTCAATTTGCCCATCATCGGTGTCGGCGGCGTTTCGTCCCCGGAAACGGCTTTGGAAAAGGTAAGGGCAGGTGCGGATCTGGTACAGCTGTACTCCTGCATGGTCTATGAAGGCCCCGGTCTGCCATCTGCCATCGTCAAGGGCCTGTCGAAGCTGGTTGCCCGTGAGGGCGTGGAATCGATCCGCGATCTGCGCGACAGCGCGGTTGACCGCTGGGCGGATCGTAAGCTGGGCTGACAGCGAGCCTGGAAGGTCGGGGCAGCGCTTCCTCAGGGCCTCTCCTTCGTCATCCCTGTGACAAGCACAGGAATGAGGGAAGAGGCTGGTTTCCCCCCTTTACCTCAGGCGCAGAGCACCATCGCCCAATAGGGCCGGTTGCGGCTGGTGGCATCGTAGGCGACCGCCACGCCGAGGCCGTTATAAGGCCCAAGCATGTTTTCCAGGTGGTGTTTGGAGCCGATCCAGGCCTTCACCACCCGCTCCACGCTATCCTGACCGGCGGCCACATTCTCCGCCGCAGGAAGCGGCACATTCCCCTCCTTCATTCGGATCAGGAAACTGTCGGTCAGTCCGATCAGATGCGCCATCTTCTGCGCCTTGACCATGCGTCCGGCCTGATAGGCGGCGGCGCTGCTGGCTGCACCATTGATGGAAAGCGGCGAAAGTCCTTTCGAGCGTCGCAGGTCGTTGACCATCGGAAGCGCCGCTGCGGTCTCATCGCGGGTGCCTGAAGGTATGCCCTTGTTGGTTGGAACGGAAACGCAGGCGGAAAGAACCGAACCGGCGGAAAGCAGCACGAAACCGCGCCGTGTAAGCGTCTGGAGAGAAGTGTCGGTCATGTCAGCGGCGATAGCTCAGAAGGCGCAGGATGATGAAGACGGGAATGACGATCGTGGCGCCCAGGATCAGATAGTCGCCGATCGCCCCCAGCGCATGGAAACCGCTGCGCCACAGGTCGACGACGAAGTCGCGCGCGCCGTAAATGATGTTCCACGGCGTCAAGCCGAAGATCGCCATCAGAAAGCCGACGAGCAGTGAAACCACGAGCAGCTTCACCACCGTTCGGGCCACTGTGTCACCCAGCAATTTGTTGACCTCACCGGCCATCAGCAAGTCTCCTGTTTTGTCCTGACATATGAAACGGACCACATCGATGCAAGTTTTTGCGCACTATATCGCGCATATCAGCCAATTCCACGAGTGCGCCATGAAATAGGACTTGAGTTTTTTTATGGCTTGATAAATGACAGCGCGCATCTTCTCAGGAATCTTGAATGGCCCCAAACCAGTTTTCTTCCGGTGACGTCATTGCCGACCGCCGGGCGGACTATGCCCGCATGTTGGCGGAGGGCGGTGATTATCCCGCCGCCGCCGAACTCATGGAACAGGCGCTGGAACTAGCGCCACGGTGGACGGCGGGCTGGTTTCGCTTCGGGGAATATCACGAAAAGGTGGGGGAAACGGACAAGGCCGTGGCGGCTTACGAAAAGGTCGCCGAGATGGATGAGGAAGGCCTGTTTGCAGCCGAACTGAAACTCGCGGTTCTCGGCGCCGCAGAAACACCGGAACAGCCGCCGAGCCGTTATGTGGAAGGGCTGTTCGACGATTATGCCGACCGTTTCGAAACTTCGCTGGTCGAAAAGCTCGATTACAGCGTGCCGCAGAAACTGGCGGAACTGATCGAGAAGGCGGCGGATGGCCGGGTATTCGACACTGTCGTCGACATCGGCTGCGGCACGGGACTCCTCGGCGTTGAAATCAGAGCCTTCGCAAAGCGGCTGGAAGGTTTCGATATTTCACAGAACATGCTTGCCAAGGCGGAGGAAAAAGATCTCTACGATCACCTCGGCCAGGCCGATCTTTCCCTCGAAGCGGAAACTTCGGGGCTCTTCACCACGACCCTGGCGTCGAAGCGCGCCAATCTCGTCGCCGCCGCCGATGTAATGATGTATCTCGGCAGTCTCGAAACCGTCATGCCCCTCGTTTCCGCCCTGTTGGCGCCCTCCGGCTTCTTTGCCTTTTCGGTTGAGGATGCGGCAGGGGAGGATGGTTTCGTTCTGCGGGAATCCCTTCGTTACGCCCATTCGAAAACCTATGTCAGCGGTCTTCTGGAACGGGCGGGTTTTGATCTCATGGAAATTCGCAAGACCACCATTCGCAAGGATGCCGGAAAACCCCTTTCCGGCATTCTTTTTCTTGCCCGGGCCAAGGTCTGAACATCTCATTTCTTTCCATTTTCTCGATAGGTCAGCCTTCCTTACGTATCCATCTTGATCGGGTTCGTTTTGCAGTGCAAAATATGAAAGAAACCGAGGGCAAAGCTTGAGAACGAGAAGCGTTTACGGCATGTGGAGTTCCGATCCGGCCAGACACGCGCCGGTGGAAGACGTGCAGGGCATCGTCACCGGCGCCATTGTCTCGGCGCTCGGCTTTTATCTGCTGAACAAGGTCGGCCTTTTGACGGGCGGGACCGCCGGTGTCGCCTTTCTTCTGCATTATGCCTTCGGCATCAGCTTCGGGCTGCTGTTCTTCCTCGTCAATCTGCCATTCTATTACTTGTCCTTCCGTCGGCTCGGCCTTGCCTTTTCCTTCAAGACATTCATCGCCATCGGCCTTGTTTCGGTGCTGACGGAAGTGGAAGCGCGCTGGATGGTGATCGACAGCATCAATCCGCTGTGGGCGGCGCTGCTCGGCGGTCTGCTGCTGGGTTACGGATTGCTGGCGCTTTATCGCCACCGCGCCAGCCTTGGCGGCATCGGCATTCTGGCCATCTATATTCAGGATCGCTTTGGCATCCGCGCCGGCCTGATCCAGCTCGCCTTCGATGCCTTCGTCATGCTCTGTGCTTTCCTCGTCATCGATCCGGTCACGGTTGTCTATTCGATCGTCGGCGCCTTTGTCCTCAACATGTTTCTGGCCATCAATCACCGTTCGGACAGATATATCGTCGTGCGCTGAGCGAGGGTGGTTGAAATCTCCCGCACTTCAGCGCAATAGCTCGGCAGGGCTTGGTATTCAGGGGACAAGGCATGGACGATACGAGCGCGCGAAGGCGTCTTAATCTTTGGGCCTCCGCGCCGGATCGTCATTCGCTGCTGGAAGACGCGCAGGGCGTTCTTGCGGGCAGCATGCTGGTATCGCTCGGCGTCACGCTGTTTTCCGCAGCCGGTCTTTTGACGGGTGGCACGGTTGGTCTGGCGTTCCTCGTGCATTACGGTACCGACCTCAGCTTTGGTACGGTCTTCTTCCTCGTCAATCTGCCGTTTTATTATCTCGCCTTCCGCCGCCTCGGCCTCGCCTTCACGGTGAAGACCTTCTGCGCCATCGCTCTGACAGCGCTGCTGTCGGAATATATGCCCGGCTTTTTCGCCTTTCAGAGCATCAATCCGGTTGCCGCAGCACTTTTCGGCGGATTGACGGTTGCGGCGGGCATGCTGGCGCTGTTTCGTCATCGCACCAGCCTCGGCGGTTTCGGCATTCTGGCGCTTTATCTGCAGGATCGTTTCGGCTGGCGCGCCGGCCTCGTGCAGCTCGCCTTTGACGGCATGGTGCTGGCCTGCTCATTCTTCGTTGCCACACCTTTTGTCATTATCTGCTCCGTTCTCGGAGCACTGGTTATGAACCTCACGCTTGCTATCAATCACAGGAACGACCGCTACATTGCCATGTAGCGGCCGCCGGTCGCGGGTTTGCGAGGTCAGGCCGCCTTCGCAGCCGCATCAACGGGATGCTGCGAGCGGAAACCGACGGCAATACGGTTCCAGGTGTTGATGGCGCCGATGGCCACCGTAATCTTCACGATTTCCTCATCGGAGAAATGTGCTTTCAGCGTTTCGAAGGCATCGTCCGGAGCTCCGGTCTCAGCAATCTTCGTCACTGCATCCACCCAGCCGAGCAATGCGCGTTCCTGTTGTGTGTAAACGGGAGATTCCCGCCAGACGCTCATCAGGTTGATCCATTGTTCGGAAAGCCCGTCATGGCGGCTTTCCTTTACATGCATATCCACGCAGAAGGCACAGCCATTGATGATCGAGGCACGCAGCTTGATGAGGTGAACGAAACGGCGTTCAAGTCCGCTGCCCTGAACGTAATTTTCAAGCGCCATGACGGCCTTGAAGGCTTCGGGGGATGCTTTGGCATAGTTGATACGGGTTTTCATGGGTCTCTCCGTTGGTTGGGTCAGTTTGAAGTCATGCGTCATCAGTCCGGAAAGCGACGAAGCCCTCCAGCGTAGATCGGTTTTTCTTCGGAGCCTGTTTTCCAGTCTCAGCGCGCTGCTGTCTTGCGCTCGTTCAACTCCAGGAAGGCACAGCCACGCGCAGCAATTCCACCATCGTCAGTGGCGGCAAGATCGCCCAGAATATCGGCAATGGTGGTTTTGGCGAGTTCGGCCCTATAGACCTTCTCTGCCTTCAACATCGCTGCATTGATACCACAGGGCTTGGTGAAATACCGGCCCGGCAATGGGTTTGGACCGCGTTGCCGGATTTCCGCGCAACGGAAAGCCGGCTGCGGCCCTTCAACGGCCAGAACGATGTCCAGCAGGGTGATCTTGTCAGTCGGTCGCGCCAGACGATAGCCGCCCTTCGGCCCCGGCACCGTGGCAACTATTCCCGCGCTGGACAATGATTGCAGGTGCTTCAGAAGATAGCTGGTGGAAACGCCGTGGAATTCCGCGAGCGCGGCCGCGGACAACACGCCGCCTTCGGAAAGTCCCGCCAGCATTCCCACGCTGTGAATGGCCTGTTCAACGCCGTCCCCGAGTTTCATCGGTCTTTTCCATGTCCTGTTGCTGCGCTATCATGGACATTATTTATCCATGATTATGTTTTCCTGTCAAGCGGCCCTGTTCCGCCCTTCTTTTTCTCAGGTTTTTCACTACGTTAAAGGCGTGGAACACACCGAGCCCCCCATTTCCGGCATAGATGTCGGCACCTTGCCCCTTTCATTCCAGAAATGGTTTGTCGAAAAAGGGTGGTCTCCGCGCGCCCATCAGCTGGAGCTTATGGCGCGGGCACGGGGCGGCGAGAACATGTTGCTGATCGCGCCCACCGGTGCTGGCAAGACGTTGGGCGGCTTCATGGCCTCGCTCACCGACCTGACAGAGCGGGGCAAGATACCGCCTGGCTCCGGCTTTGTCGGCGTGCACACCCTCTACATCTCACCGCTGAAGGCGCTTGCAGTCGATATCGAGCGTAATCTCACCAAGCCCGTTTCCGAAATGGGTCTGCCGATTGTCATCGAAACCCGCACCGGCGATACGCCCCAGGCGAAACGCCAGCGCCAGAAGGTGCGCCCGCCGGATATCCTGCTGACCACACCGGAACAGGTCTCGCTGCTGCTCGCCAACAAGGAGGCCGAGCGCTTTTTCCGTGACCTGAAATATGTGGTGCTGGATGAGCTGCATTCGCTCGTCACCTCCAAACGCGGCCATCTGCTGTCGCTGGCGCTCGCCCGCGTGCGCCGGCATGCGCCCGATGTCCGTTTCATCGGCCTTTCGGCCACGGTGGCGGAGCCGATGGATTTGCGCCGTTATCTTGCACCGCAGGGGCAGGGGAAGCCGCCCGCCGGCTTGATAACCGTCGAAGGCGGTGCAAAGCCGGATATTTCCATCTTGCACACGGAAGAACGCATCCCATGGTCCGGCCATTCGGCACGTTATGCCGGAAAGGACTTATACGAAGCGTTGAAGCAGCATCAGACGACGCTGGTGTTTGTCAACACACGCTCGCAGGCGGAAAGGGTCTTTCAGGAGCTCTGGACGATCAATGACGACAATTTGCCGATCGCACTGCATCACGGCTCGCTGGATGCCGGGCAGCGCCGCAGGGTGGAAGCGGCCATGGCGGAAAACAGGTTACGTGCCGTTGTTGCCACCTCCACCCTCGATCTCGGCATAGACTGGGGTGACGTTGACCTTGTCGTGCATGTCGGCGCGCCGAAGGGCGCTAGCCGCCTCGCTCAGCGTATCGGCCGTGCCAACCACCGCATGGATGAGCCGTCAAAGGCGATCCTCGTTCCCGCCAACCGCTTCGAGGTGATGGAATGCCGGGCAGCGCTGGATGCCAACTATATCGGCGCGCAGGATACGCCGCCGATCGCCGAAGGCGCGCTTGATGTTCTCGCCCAGCACGTACTCGGCATGGCCTGTGCCGAGCCTTTCGATGCGGATGAACTTTATCGCGAAGTCACCAGCGCCTCGCCCTATGCCGACCTGCCGCGTGCCACCTTCGATCGGGTGGTGGATTTTACTGCCACCGGCGGCTACGCGCTGCGCACCTATGAACGTTATGCCCGCATCCGCCAGATGAAGGACGGTCGCTGGCGCGTGTCCAATCCGGCGGTAGCGCAGCAATATCGCCTCAACCTCGGCACCATCGTCGAGGCGGCGGAACTCAATGTCCGCATGGTCAAGCGCAATGCCAAGGGCACGGTCGGTCGCGGTGGCATGTCGCTCGGCAAGGTCGAGGAATATTTCCTAGAGCAGCTGGTGCAGGGCGATACCTTTCTCTTTGCCGGCAAGGTGCTGCGGTTCGAGGGCATCAGGGAGAATGAATGCCTGGTCTCACAGGCCTTTTCCATGGATCCGAAGATACCCTCCTATGCCGGTGGCAAATTTCCGCTTTCCACCTACCTGGCAGATCAAGTGCGCTCCATGCTGGCAGACCCGACACGGTGGCATGCCCTGCCGGATCAGGTTCGCGACTGGCTGGCAATCCAGAAGGAGAAGTCGATCATTCCCAAGCGCGACGAGCTATTGGTGGAGACCTTCCCCTTCCGTAAGCGCTTCTTCATGGTCATGTATCCCTTCGAGGGACGGCTGGCGCATCAGACACTGGGCATGCTTCTGACGAGACGGCTGGAACGGGCCGGAGCAAAACCGATGGGTTTTGTCGCCACCGATTATTCGCTGGCCATCTGGGCCATGGAGGATATCGGCATGCGGCTGAAGTCTCGCCGCCTGTCGCTGGCCGACCTTCTCGATGAGGACATGCTTGGCGACGATCTGGAAGCATGGCTTGACGAATCCTTCATGCTGAAACGCACCTTCCGCAATTGCGCAGTCATTTCCGGGCTGATCGAACGCCGCCATCCCGGCAAGGAAAAGACCGGCCGGCAGGTCACGGTGTCCGCCGATCTTATTTATGACGTTCTTCGCAGCCATGAGCCGGATCATATCCTGCTGGAAGCGACGCGACGCGATGCCGCAGCAGGACTTTTGGATATTGGCCGTCTTGGCGATATGCTGAAGCGAATCAAGGGACACACCACGCATCGCGCGCTGGAGCACGTTTCGCCCCTCGCCGTTCCGGTCATGCTGGAAATCGGCCGGGAGACGGTGGCGGGCGAAGCGATGGACGATGTGCTGGCGGAAGCCGCTGATGAGCTGATCGCCGAGGCCATGTCCTGAAATATGCCCATGTGCTGAAGTATGCATTGAAGGAACAACGATAAAAGTGCTGAGCCGGCTGACATTGAGCGACAGGTTTTCCAACGGCTTCGAATGCCTGGGCAGCGAGACCGCCATCAACGGCGTTTCCGCCTGGTGCGACCCTTTGGGTGGGCTCTACCTGCCCGACCTGTCGCTGCTCGTCGTTTCCGACCTGCATCTGGAAAAGGGTGCGGCTTTTGCAAGGCGTGGACGCATGCTGCCGCCCTACGACACCATCGCCACCCTCAAGATACTGTCTTCCCTCATCAGCCGCTACGATCCGAAGATCGTCGTCAGCCTCGGCGACAATTTTCATGATCGCGTCGGCTCCCAGCACCTGCCGCTGCCGTTGCGCGAACTCATCCGCGAGATGGCCCGCGGTCGCGAATGGATATGGATCAACGGCAACCACGACCCCGATGGCACCGTCGATCTGCCGGGTTCTTCAGTGGATGAGATGTTTTACGGCAATCTCGTTTTCCGCCACGAGCCTAAGCCGGGCGATGCGGCCGGTGAAATCGCCGGTCATCTGCATCCCTCTGCCACTGTGCGACGCCGCGAGAAGACAGTGCGGCGGCCCTGTTTCGCCACCGATGGTTCGCGTCTGTTGATGCCGGCATTCGGGGTGTTGAGCGGCGGGCTGGATTTACGCCACAAGGCAATGCGCGGCCTGTTCGATCATGCCGCTCTCGTCGCGCATCTGATGGGGAGAGATCGCATCTACTCGGTGCGGTTTTCCAGTCTGCTCGGCTGAGATTTTACCGCAGCCTATTGGCGGTAGACCAATACCGGTATCTTCGAATTCTTCAGCACCTTGGCGGTCACACTGCCGAGCAGCATCTCGACGAAACTCCTGCGCCGGTGCGAGGCCATGGCGATGAGGTCGCAGCCGGTCTTGTCGGCTATTTCAATGATCGCCTCGTCCGGCCGCCCCGCCCGCGCCAGCAGGGCCTCGCAATCCAGCCCCATGGCGGTGGCATGCGCCTGCGTATCGCGAAGCAGATGCTCCGCCTCTTCGCAACGGTGGAATTCCTCTTCGGCAATGGCGGCAATGTCCTCGACATCGCTGGCAATCACATGAAAGGGTTCCGATACCGTCACCACGGTCACCTTTGCGCCTGCCTCCTTGGCGAGAGCGAACCCTTGGTCGATTGCGATCTGCGCCAGCGGCGAACCATCGGTGGGAATGAGAATGTGCTTGAACATGACATTTCTCCTTTTCATCCCTGTTACAACCGCACTTGCCGCCATCAGCTGCGTGCGTTTGTAACGCCTTGAATTTTACAGCAAACCCCGGAAGGAAGCGAATGCTATCTTTGCCCGTGCGGGTGGCAGACGCTCTCTTTTGCGCGATTGAAAACGCTCAGTCCTTGCGGAAGATGATGCTGGCGCCCCAGCCGGTAACGACGGCGAGCAGAACGCAAAGCGCGCCGTAAGCAAGCGGCGTCTGATGCGCGGCATCGGTGATCGCCTGTTCCATGCCGGTCTTGACGACGCGCAGTTTTAATTCGCGCTGGGCGATGAATTTGCCGCTCTTGAAGAGATAGGCGCGTGCCGTGTGCACCCCGTTTGGCACGTTGGCGGGCAGGCGCAAGGTCGCCCAAAACAGGCCCGTGCGTTCCAGCCTCACCCCGGTCGTATCATTGCGGTAGATGCCGCTCGAAAGCTTGAGCCGACGATAGGCCTCCTGAAAATCGAAGACATTGTCGGGCACGCCCGAAAAGACAGCGCTTTTGAGCGACAGATGGTCGACGCCGAGCCCCATGGCGCGCAGCGTTCCGGGGGAGGCGACATCGCTGATATTGCGGGTGCTGGCCATGGAGTAGGATTCCGGCAGCGGCGTGAAGGTGATGGCGCTGGTATTGATCCAGATGCCTGCCACACGCTCCTTCTTGCGCACGGTCATGTAGTCGCTCGGCCCTTCCAGCGTCACCACGATATCATATTGCCCGATGGCCAGTAGCAGCTGGTCGGTATTGTTGAGTGCGCCGAAGAGGGTGAAATCCGCCCCGCGAAAATCCGAGGCTATCGGAATTTCCGTCGTCGAAGCGCCGATTTCGATGTTTTCCTGCAGGGGGCGCTGCTGCGGACCCGGCGGCAGCGCAAGCGGCGGCGTCTGGGCGGAAGCAGTTTGCCCGAAGGCAGGATAGGAGAGCAGGGCAAGGGCGGCAAGCAACAAATGGCGGGTCAATAACCTAACCCCCCGACGGCGACCGAAAACAGATCCTCCGGCCGCACCACCAGCGATACCGCAAGGCGAAGGGCGACGGCGAGGACAAGAAGCGCCAGCAGCGCACGCAGCTGTTCGCCGCGCAGTTTCTGGCCGACGCGTACACCATATTGCGCGCCGATGACGCCAGCCACCATCAGGATGAAAGCCAGCACCACATCGACGGAGTAGTTGGTCGCTGCCTGTACGACGGTCGTGTATGCGGTGACGAAAATGATCTGGAACAGTGAGGTGCCGACAACCACACTGGTGGGAATGCGTAACAGATAGATCATCGCCGGCACCATGATGAAACCGCCGCCCACACCCATGATAGAGGTGAGTATGCCGATGCCGAAACCGAGCGTGACGACTGGAATGATGCTGAGATAGATCTTCGATTTTTTGAACCGCATTTTCAGCGGCAGGCGGTGTACCCAGTTGTGGTGTCCCGGCCGGCGCAGCGTCACCGTCTCGTTGCGGGCGGCGCGGCGAAGTGCCGAAATGCTTTCCTTCAGCATCAACCCGCCAACGGTGCCAAGCAGGATGACGTAGAGCAGCGAAACGATGAGGTCGAGCTGGCCGATGCTGCGAAGGAACGAGAATATCCACACGCCGACCGTGGCGCCCATGAGACCGCCCACGAGCAGCACGCTGCCGAGCTTGACGTCGAGCGTCCCGCGCCGGAAATGCGTGATCGAGCCTGAGACGGAGGAGGCCACCACCTGGTTCGCGCCGGTCGCCACGGCGACCACAGGCGGAATATTGTAGAAGATCAGAAGCGGGGTGATCAGGAAGCCACCGCCGACACCGAACATGCCGGACAGAAAACCGACGGCCGCGCCCATGCCGAGAATGATGAAAATATTCACCGACAGTTCTGCGATCGGCAGATAGACAGTCACGGCTCGGACCTCGGGCAAATGGTTCCGGGCGGCATGGCTTGTCCGGTGAGGGGGCCTTGCCGCGATTTACACTTTCTGTCTGAAAAGACCGGGCATGCCCAGCCTTCATCCGTCATGCCCGCGAGGGCCTAACCTGTCAACATTCAACGGTAAATACGTTGATAATTTGGAAAGATAGAGGTCTGGCGAAGGCAGCCGCCCACATTCCTGTCAGGCGTTGCAAAAAAGCGGCCGGGGGCCGCTTTTTGGGTTTCAGAACCATTATTTATTGCGGGCGAGAAGCGCCGTCACCAGTTCGTTGGTAATGCGCCCGTCCGGGGTCTGGCCCACGGATTTCTGGAAGTCCTTGATGGCCGTCACGGTGTTCTTGCCGAGCTTGCCGTCCGGCTGCCCGGCATCGAAGCCGTTCTTGTTGAGGATCGCCTGAATGTTGCGGATCGCCTTTTCCATGTCCACGGAGGCGGTTTTCACGCCTTCCTTGCCAGCCCACTCTTCCGGCGGGTTGACGCTGTTGGCATCTTCCGAAAGCGGCTTGACCTTCCACGCCTCCACCTTGGCTTTGGCGCTCCGGAGCTGCTGCGGGTTCAAGGCCCCCGCCACTTCGTCGCGCTTCTGGGCGGCATCGGCATCGCCATCCTTGGCGGCAATGGCGAACCACTTGTAGGATTCCTCGATATCCTGTTTCACGCCGCTGCCGCGCGCATAGAGGATGGCGAGATTGAACTGGCTGTCGCGCACACCGAGTTCGGAGGCCTTGATGAACCACTGCGCGGCGGCAGCAAAGTCCGGCTGGCCCGCCGCGTCGGAAGCGAGCAGGACGGCAAGATTGTGCATGGCGCCCGCATTGCCCTGTTCGGCGGCCAGCGTGTAATAGCGCTTCGCTTCCGGAAGGTTGCGTTCGACGCCGTTCGCCTTCTCGTAAAGATTGGCGAGACGATATTGCGCGGGCGCAAGACCGCGATCGGCAGCCAGCTTGTACCACTTCGCGGCTTCGGCACGGTCGGCGGCAACGCCGCGACCGTCGGTATAGCGGGCTGCGATTTCGAAAAGCGCCTGAGTGTCGCCCTTGGCGGCGGCTTCAGCAAGCGATGCGGGCTCTATCCCGGCGGGAACGACGATGGCGCCGTCGGCGGGAGCGGCCGTGACGACGGCCTCAGCCGGTTTCGGCGGTTCTGCCTGCGCGACGGTGCCGGACTTTGCGGGATCCACGGCGGGAACATCGGCGACCGGCGGCTCCTCGGGTAGCGGCGCACCGCCAATGGTCCGGTGGTCAATGGTATTCTGTGCAGGAGCGGAGTTCCCGATGCTATCGGCCGGGGCTGCCTGATCGGATCCGATCGCGAGGTCAGACGGTATGGTGACGGCCTTGTCGCCGGTTTCGGGAAGGGCGGAAACCGGTGCATTGTCCATCTTCTGTTCAATCACCGGCGCCGGGGCTTCCGTGCCGCTGATCAGTGTCTTGACGAGGGGCATGGCCATCATCGCCAGAAGGATGGCACCGATACCGAGCAGCAGCGGCCGGCGATAACGCGAAAGAGCCGAAGTTTCGGTCTTCCTTTTCTTCTTGCCGGTTTCAAGCTTTTCCGGCGCTGTTTCCATCGCGGCGGCCTGCGCGGCACGGCGGGCGGCGGCGATAAAGTCCGTCCGTCCTTCCGCGTCCACGGCCTTGCCGGTGGCGGCCACCTGGCTGGCGCGCACGCGTTCCAGGATTTTCTTGATATCAGGCGCGCCCGAACCGGGCTCCAGGAGTTCGTTCTCCTGACCGGCTGGCAGAACGTCGATCGGATCAAGCGACGGGGCAGGCTCAACCTGGGTGCGGGCGGAAGAGGCCGATACGGGTTCTTCCTTGGTCTTTGCGGGCTTCGCCGTGCTTGTTTTGAAGCGCTTCGTCAGCCCGGCGAGCAGGCTCGTTTTCTCTGCTTTTGCGGGCTTGACGGCAGCGGGCGGCACGATGGCGGTCGCGTCATTGTCGCTGACATCCTCGAGAATGGCCTGCTCTTCGGCTATATAGCCCTCTTCCGGGAATATGGCGGCCGGCATCGCGACGTCGTCGCGGCCTGCGGCAACAGCCTGCTGTGCAACGTGACGGGTGGGCTCTTCGCGGTAGGACGGTCCGTTGTCGAGATTATCCAGGCGGCCGGCAATCTGCACCAGCGTTTCGTGCAGTGCTTCGAAGGTGCGGTGCGTGCGCTCTTCGGTGTTGCGGCTCAGCGCTTCAAGGTTGCGCAAATCGGCCGCGAGATCGGTCAGCATCGACATGTCGGCGATGTTCGCGCCGGCCGAGAGGTTGTTGCGGGTATAGGCGTCGAGAACGGCCTCGGCTGCCTGCCGGGCCGCTTCGATGATATATTCGTCGTTCGAAGCCATATAGTCTTCGATCGCCGCCATGCGCGCATCGAGTTCAGGCGACATGCCTGCGGCCTGCATCTGTACCGGCTGGCTGATCAGCGTCGAGAGATGGGCGATCTGGTTTTCAAGGCTCGCCAGCGCATGGCTGTCAGCGGGGGCGGCATGGGCGGTCTCATCCAGTCGCGCGGCGATAGTGCCAAGCCGCTCTTCCAGGCGCGAAAAGGCGCTTTCACTGAGGCCCGATGCCAGCTGCGGCTGGCTATAGCGATAATCGAGCTCCTCGATCTGCCGAGAGAGCGTGTCGAGCCGTTCGGCCAGACCCTCATTCACGGTGCCGTGGTCGAGCGCATCGATCTTGCGGGAAATGTCGCTGAGGAAAGACGTCAGCTCCGCCTGTTGCGAAGGGCGCTGCGACCGTTCCAGAAGCAGTGAAAGCTGGTCCAGTCGCTCATGCAGTTGCGCTGCATCGCGCGTGGTGCTCAGCTCATCGATCTTGCCGGCCAGCGCTTCAAGGCGCGCGGTGAGATCAACGGAGGGTTCCGGTTTTGCAGCGGCGAGGCGGTTGATATCACCGAGCTGTTCGGCGAGGCCGTTCAGGCGGTTTTCCAGTCGCTGGGCGAGCGCATTGTCGGTTGCCTGCGCATTGGCGCGTGTGCCGGTCGCCGCAATGGCGCGGCTGATTTCGTCCAGCCGCTGATCGAGACCGGAAAACTGTTCGCTGAAGACCGCTTCATTCGGCTGCATGTGCTTGCCGAGTTGCTCGACCGCGCTGGCGATCGCGATCAGCTTCTCCTCGAGCACGCGAACGGCCGGATTGTTGCTCATTCCGCCGAGCTGCGTCTTGATGTCATCGAGACGATAGGCGAGGGAGACGATTTCATCCTGAAGGGCGCCGGCATCGAAACCACGCAGCGTGTCTTCCACAGTGTTCCAGCGGCTTTCGATCCGATGGACGCTGTCTTCGCGTGCGAGCTGGTCAATGGTGAGGCGTAGGTCCTCGAATTCGTTGCGCAGCGCATAGACATCCGGAGATGCCAGATTGCCGAGCTGGTCGATGCTTCCGGCAAGCCGTGCGATGTCATCGCGCAGATCGCCGATGAATTGCTGGTCTTCAGCCACGGCGCGAATATTGCGGATTTCCGCGCGCAGTCCCTGCGCTTCCCGCGCAACGCCCTCGGCAATATCGTGCTTCAATTCGTGGCGGAGGTTGACGAGTGCCTGCGCGATTTCCTGCAGGGCCGCGTCATTGCGTGGCTCCTGATAGGGCGGGATGGCGCGTGCGCGTGGTGCGGCCTGAGGAGCCGGCTGGGGCTCCCTCTGCCGATATTCCGGCGCGAGCGGCCGTGTTATCGTGCGTTCCGGGCGGGCGGCAGGTTCCTGCGGGCGCTGGAAGCTGGTCTCCAGCAGACGCTGGCGCTGGCGTATTTCGTTGACGGGATCAAGTTGCGGTGGCGTCACGCTTGTGCGTGGCTCGCGTGGTGCGGCATAGGTTTCGCTCTTTGTTTCCGGCGGGGCGCCAGCGGCCCGCTGGTCGCGCGGAAACTTCTGGCTCATCAACCCTTCGATGCGGGCTTCAAGGCCTTCAATGGTGCGATTGAGAGCATCAAGCGACGACCTGTCGCTTGGCTGTTGGGTTTTCGATCGCAATCCGTTCATCTTTTCGCTCGCTTCGCTTCCGCCCGCCGTGCCCGGTTATCCGTCGCGACGTTGCCTGTTTGGACACGCCGTCGCCGCAACATGCAGCAATTCTAGAGCCGGTATTTGCCCCCGTGGAGGAAAATGCGCCGATGAACGAAGCAGTTACCTCCATCGGGAGAATTCACGAAACGTGGTAAAGAAGTGGTTAACCAAGGTCGGAATTTTTTAACTTTTGCGATGCAGGCCGAGCCCCGGGGCGGTGCGGAGGACAATTACGCAAAAAGGGAGAGCGATAACCCCATGGAATTTATTTGACGTTTACGCGCACGTCAAATATTGTCACGTCATATCGGCCGGATTATCTCCGGCGCCCACGATGCGGAGGAACATCGGTAATGCCTGTTTACAAGGCCCCAGTTAAGGACACGCTTTTTATCCTGAATGACGTTCTCGGCCTGGAGCGGTATAACAACCTGCCCGGCTTCGAGGATGCGACGCCGGACATGATCGAGGCAATCACCGGCGAAGCGGCAAAGCTTGCCGAGGAACGACTTTTCCCGCTCAATCTTTCCGGTGACCAGCAGGGTTGCAAGCGCGCCGATGACGGTTCTGTCTCCGTGCCCGATGGTTTCAAGGAAGCCTATGACGCCTATTGCGAAGGCGGCTGGATCGGCCTTGCCGTTCCCCAGGAATTTGGCGGGCAGGGCCTGCCCTATACGCTGCATGCGGCGATCGGCGAATATATGTCTTCCGCCAACCTGTCGCTGATGATGTATCCCGGCCTGACGCAGGGCGCGATTGCCGCCGTTCTCGTTCACGGTACTCCGGAGCAGAAGCAGACCTATCTGCCGAAAATGGTCGAAGGTATCTGGTCCGGCACCATGAACCTTACCGAACCCCATTGCGGCACCGATCTCGGTCTCCTGCGCACCAAGGCGGTGCCGCAGGGAGATGGCACTTACAAGATTTCCGGCCAGAAGATCTTCATCTCGGCTGGTGAACATTCCATGACCGATAATATCGTCCATCTGGTGCTCGCCCGCATCGAGGGCGCACCTGAAGGCACGAAGGGTATTTCGCTTTTCATCGTGCCGAAATTCCTGGTCAAGGAAGACGGCACGCCCGGCGAGCGCAACGGAGTCACCTGTGGTGCGATCGAGCACAAGATGGGTATTCACGGCAACGCCACCTGCGTCATGAATTACGATGATGCGACGGGTTATCTGCTTGGTGCGGAAAACAAGGGCCTTTCGGCCATGTTCGTGATGATGAACGAGGCGCGCCTCGGCGTCGGCCTGCAGGGGCTTTCCGTAGGCGAAATCGCCTATCAGAATGCGGTGGAATATGCCCGTGAGCGTATTCAGGGCCGTTCGCTTTCCGGCGCGAAATTCCCGGACAAAAAGGCCGATCCGATCATCGTGCACCCGGATATCCGCCGCACGCTGATGACCATCAAGGCCTATAACGAGGCTGGCCGCGCTTTCCTTTTGTGGACGGCGCTGCAATCGGACATCGCCCACCGCTCGACCGATGAGAAGGAGCGGCAGGCGGCAGACGACCTGCTCGGTCTCGTCACGCCGATCCTCAAGGGCGTTTTGACGGACAAGGGCTTCGACCACGCCGTGATGGCGCAGCAGGTCTTTGGCGGTCACGGCTACATCGAAGAACATGGCATGAGCCAATATGTCCGCGATGCGCGCATCACCATGATCTATGAGGGCGCTAACGGCATTCAGGCGCTTGATTTGGTGGGCCGCAAGCTCGGCATGAATGGCGGCCGCGCCGTGATGGCGCTGTTCAAGGAAATCGGCGATTTCTGCGAGGAAAACCGCGGCGATGAAAAGCTCAGCCTCTACACCAAGGGTTTGAAGAAGGGCTTGAACGACCTTCAGGCCGCAACCATGTGGTTCATGCAGAACGCCATGGCCAAGCCCGACAATGCCGGTGCCGGTTCGACCGACTACATGCATCTCTTCGGCATCGTGGTGCTGGGTTACATGCAGGCGCGCATGGCGAAAGCCGCCAGCGAAGCGCTTGCAGCAGGCAGCGCTTCGGATGAGGATTACCTCAAGACCAAGCTTGTCACGGCGAAGTTTTACATGGAGCGCATCATGCCGGAAACGGCGCTGCGCAAGGCCCGCATCGAAACCGGGGCGGACACCATGATGGAACTGGCCGCGGAAGCATTCTGAGACATCTGGCGCTGACCGCGCCGCAGGGAGAGAGTTTATGACCGACGTATTTATCTACGACCATGTCCGCACCCCGCGCGGACGCGGCAAGAAGGATGGCAGCCTGCATGAGGTGCCATCCGTTCGCCTTGCCGCCAAGACGCTGGAAGCCATCCGCGACCGCAACGGGCTTGATACCTCTGCTGTCGATGACATCATCATGGGCTGCGTCGATCCTGTCATGGATGCCGGCGCCGTCATCCCCAAGGCCGCCGCCTTCGAGGCCGGTTACTCCAACAAGGCGCCGGGCATGCAGATCTCGCGCTTCTGCGCCTCCGGTCTCGATGCCATCAACTTCGCAGCCGGCAAGGTCAAGGCCGGTTCGGACGATATCGTCATCGCCGGTGGCGTGGAAAGCATGTCGCGCGTCGGTATGGGCATGTCGGGCGGCGCCTGGTACATGGACCCCTCGGTCAACTTTCCGGCCTTCTTCATGCCGCAGGGCGTGTCGGCCGATCTGATCGCCACGAAATACGGCTTCTCCCGTGACGACGTCGACGCCTATGCCGTCGAAAGCCAGAAGCGCGCCGCGCAAGCCTGGGAAAAGGGCTATTTCAACAAATCGGTCATTCCGGTGAAAGACCAGAACGGCCTGACGATCCTTGACCGCGACGAGCACATGCGCCCCGGCACCGATATGCAGGCGCTGGCCTCGCTCAACCCGTCCTTCCAGATGCCCGGCGAAATGGGCGGCTTCGAAGCTGTCGGCATCATGGCCCACCCGGAAGTGGAGCGGATCAACTATGTGCACCACGCCGGCAACTCATCCGGCATCGTTGATGGTGCTGCCGCCGTGCTGGTTGGTTCGAAAGCGGGCGGCGAGGCAATGGGCGTGAAGCCGCGTGCCCGTATCAAGGCTTTCGCCAACATCGGCTCCGACCCGGCGCTGATGCTGACCGGCCCGGTTGACGTAACCGAAAAGCTGCTGAAAAAGACCGGCATGTCGCTTGCCGATATCGATCTCTTCGAACTCAACGAAGCCTTCGCCGCCGTGGTCCTGCGCTACATGCAGGCTTTCGACATCGATCACGACCGGATGAACGTCAATGGCGGCGCAATCGCCATGGGTCATCCGCTGGGTGCAACCGGCGCGATGATCCTCGGTACGGTGCTGGATGAGCTGGAACGGCGCGATCTGAACACCGCGCTCGTGACGCTTTGCATCGGTGCAGGCATGGGTACAGCAACCGTCATCGAGCGGGTTTAAGGCAGCGGCTAAGGCCCGCTTCCGTCATCCTCGGGCTTGACCCGAGGATCTATCCCCGGTGCTTGGATCCTCGGGTCAAGCCCGAGGATGACGAGGAAAGCGAAGCGGCCACTACGATTCAGGGAAGAGGAATCCCAAATGAGCACTTACACCAATTTCACCATCGAGACGGACGCAGACGGTATTGCCCTCGTCACCTGGGACATGCCGGAAAAGTCCATGAACGTCTTCACGTCAGAGGTGATGGACGAGCTGAATGCCATTCTCGACGCCACCGTCGCCGATAGCGCCGTCAAGGGCGTCGTCTTCACGTCGGGCAAAAGTACCTTTTCCGGCGGCGCCGATCTGTCGATGATCAAGTCGATGTTCTCCTTCTACAATGACGAGAAGACGAAGAACCCGGATCAGGCGGCAGCAAAGCTGTTCGAGCTGGTGGGCCGCATGACCGGCCTTTTCCGCAAGATCGAGACCAACGGCAAGCCCTGGGTTTCCGCCATCAACGGCACCTGCATGGGGGGCGCTTTCGAACTGTCACTCGCCTGCCACGGCCGCGTGGCCTCCAGCGCCAAGAGCCTCAAGATTGCACTGCCGGAAGTCAAGGTCGGCATCTTTCCAGGTGCTGGCGGCACGCAGCGTGTGCCGCGTCTGACGGACGCGCAATCCGCCTTGCAGATGATGACGACGGGCCAGTCGCTGACCGGCGCGCGCGCCAAGGCCATGGGGCTGGTGCACCAGGTAGTCGAGCCGGATCAGCTGGTTCCAACCGCAAAGCAGATGATCAAGGACGGTCTGAAGCCGGTCGCGCCCTGGGATGAAAAGGGCTTCAAGGCGCCCGGCGGCGGCATCTGGACGCCCGCCGCTGCCCAGCTGTGGCCCGCCGCTCCGGCGATCCTGCGCCGCGAAAGCGCCGGCAACTATCCGGCCGCACTCGCCATCCTCAAATGCGTCTATGAAGGGCTGCAATTGCCTTTCGATACGGCGCTGAAGGTGGAGCAGCGTTATTTCACCGAAATCCTTCGCTCGAAGGAAGCCTTCGGCATGATCCGCTCGCTGTTCATTTCCATGCAGGAGCTGGGCAAGGGGGCGCGCCGTCCGGCCGGCCAGCCCAAGACGGAGTTCAAAAAGGTCGGCGTCGTCGGCGCGGGCTTCATGGGGGCGGCCGTCGCTTACGTCACCGCCGCAGCGGGTATTCCCGTCACGCTGGTGGATCGCGATCAGGAAGCCGCAGACAAGGGCAAGGGCCATTGCGAGGAAAGCGTCAAGGCCGCCATCGGCAAGGGTAAGTTGACGCAGGATGAAGGCAAGGCCCTGCTCGATCTCGTCACTCCCACGGCGGATTACACTGCATTGTCTGATGCCGATCTCGTTATCGAGGCCGTCTTTGAAGACCGCGACGTGAAGAAAGCCGTCATCGAAGCCGTGGAAGCCGTTTTGCCCGAAGGAGCGATCTTTGCCTCCAACACGTCCACCTTGCCAATCACGGGGCTGGCAAAGAACTCCAGGCGTCCGACCGATTTCATCGGCATCCACTTCTTCTCGCCGGTCGAGAAGATGATGCTGACGGAAGTGATCCTCGGCAAGGAAACCGGCGACAAGGCGCTCGCCGTCGCACTTGATTATGTGGCCAAGATCAAGAAGACCCCGATCGTCGTCAACGACACCCGCGGCTTCTTCGTCAATCGCTGCGTGCTGCGTTACATGGCCGAAAGCTACGACATGCTGATCGAAGGCGTGCCGCCCACAATGATCGAAAATGCCGCGAAATTCGCCGGCATGCCGGTGGGCCCCTTGGCGTTGAACGACGAAGTGGCCATCGATCTTTCCTACAAGATCCTGAAAGCCACCGTCGCCGATCTCGGCGAAAAGGCGGTCGATCCGCGCCATATGGAGCTGGTGAAGAAGCTGGTGGAAGGCGAGGGCCGCTTTGGCCGTAAGAACGCCAAGGGCTTTTACGACTACCCGCCAAAGCCCGCCAAGAAGTCCCTCTGGCCTGGCCTGAAGGACCTCTATCCGCAGCAGAAGCCTGAAGACGTGGATATGGAGGTGCTGAAGCAGCGCTTCCTCGTCACCGTGGCGCTGGAAGCCGCCCGCACGGTGGAAGAAGGCATCGTCATCGATCCGCGTGAGGCGGATGTCGGTTCCATCCTCGGTTTCGGCTTCGCGCCCTATACCGGAGGCGCGCTGTCCTACATTGACGGCATGGGCGTGAAGAGCTTCGTGGCGCTCGCCGAAAAGCTCAGCGAGACATACGGACCGCGCTTCCAGCCAACGCCGCTGCTGAAGGATATGGCCGCCAAGGGCGAGACCTTCTACGGTCGCTTCGATCCCTATGCCAGCGCCGCGAAGGCGGCCTGAGGCTCCAGTGAGATGATTGAACAGGCCCTTCGGGGCCTGTTTTATTATGCCTGTCTACCCGCTTTCCATGCATCCTTTGCCGGGCTGAGGCGTTGAAAAGGCTGACCGGGCAAAAGCGCCCGCCGCCGCAATTCAGCACGCCTCAGGAGACAGCGATGAAAGCACCACTGCGATCCCACGGTTTCGATAAGCCATCTGACCTGGACGACGAGTTGGCCGAACTGGACGAAGAGGCGGAAGCTGTGGCCGCCGAAGAGACGGTGGAAAAAACCGCAGCCAGGAGGACACCTGCCGCCAATACCATCGACCCGGCGCTGCGTGCCGAACTGGACGAACTTCGCCAACAGGTCGAAAAGATCCGGCGTGATGTCAAGCGGCTTGAGGCGGCCGAGATGTCCCGCCACAGGCCCGCACAGCCCCACCATGAGCGCGACCGCGAGAATTCTCGCCTGATGACGGTCGTGCGCTCCGTAGCCGTCACCTCGCTTGCAAGCCGCATCTTTGCGTCTTCGCCCGTCATGGCGGCGCTGGTAGCCGTGGTGCCTTTCGCGCTTGGTTTCGCAGCACGGCGCCGCGAAGGAGCATAGCCCCACCTGCCATGCTGCGCCCGCCACCGGCCGGGATAGGTCCCTCGCAAACATGACGCGGGCAAATGCGCTCTGGCATCAGGAGGCCATACAATGAGTTTTCCTGCGTGAACCGGCCTTCGCCCTGCGCTCTTTCCAGCCATCCACAGGCGCCGTGAAAAAACTGTCAAAAAACTTCGGAAGGGCGCTTGCCATGTTCGAACAAGATGTTATAACCCCGCTCACTTTCGGGGCGCAAACGACCCCGACCGCGAAAAGCGGAGGTTCTTCAAGGACCTGAAGTGCCCGGATAGCTCAGTTGGTAGAGCAGCGGATTGAAAATCCGCGTGTCGGTGGTTCAAATCCGCCTCCGGGCACCATTAAATCTCCAGATTGATATTTATATAGGTGCGTGTTCGGACCGATCCGACCTAATCTTGTGGGATTCAACGATAGCCATAATGGCAATAAACATTTGCCTCGTGGGCGGGTAGGCGAAAATCCTCGTAAATATGTTTTTGGGTGAGTGTATTTGTCTGCTAACATTATCCCATAAATATCAGATGCTTGGCAGATTCTTAACCTCTGTTTAATGGATTTTTTGCCCAGCTTGGCGATTTGCCATTCCCGTGACCGTTCGGCGTGAAATGCTCGTGACAACAAAATTGATCGCCGTTTTCTTGGGAGTGCCGCAGCCCATCTTTTGAGCTCCGGCAAGGTTGCAATTACCGTCGTAAACAGTTCTCACTACGATGGAGCCTTTGATATGGATCGGGCTGCTGAACGCAGTGGTTTTGCTAGACCGGTTGCGTACCCGTTTCAGTTTTCCGACTATCCGGGATACGCACTCATAAAACGAAAGATGACGGCACCTCTGCGCTAGATGAGAATGACGAGTTTGTAACACACGTTTTTCATCGTAAAGGGAGGCCAGCCCGCAAATGGATCATACTGTGATTCCATCTTCTTTACCGCCCGGCGTCATATATTTCGGTGACTTCCTTTCGCCGCAAGAGGAAGCTGCCATGGCAACCATATTGGATGCCGGGGGGTGGAGCGCGGAACTGAAGCGTCGTGTGCAGCATTTCGGTTATCGGTATGACTATAAAGCCCGCGCAGTTGCGCCGGATGCCTATCTCGGGCCTTTGCCGCCATGGCTGGGCGTATTCGCCAGAAGATTAGTGAGGGACGGCCACTGCGAGAGCTTGCCTGATCAGGTTATCGCGAACGAATACTTTCCAGGGCAGGGCATCAGCGCGCATGTCGATTGTGTCCCCTGTTTCGACGATACAATCGTGTCGATAAGCCTTCTATCCGCTTGCGAGATGGTTTTCCGCGATTTGCGCGGATCCGGCACATGTGGCGTTGTGCTTCAGCCCCGCTCAGGTGTCCTGCTCATGGGCTCCGGGCGTTATCATTGGACTCACGAAATTCCGGCTCGCAAATCGGATATTGTGAACGGGGTAAAGACCGTTCGAAGCAGGAGGATTTCCCTGACTTTTCGTAAAGTCACTGCTTCAACGCGCACCTAAGCATTTATAAATGCTCCCGGTTATCTGAATTCTGCTCCGCCCGGTCCCGATAAAGTGCAGCGCGGCCGAGAAGCATCAGGGAAACCGGCGTCGTCACCGTCATGAAAATGCCGATGAAGATTTCGTGGAAAGCGAAGCGGCCGCCCGAGACGGAGAAATAGATGATCGAGGCCATGACGATGCCGCCCGTGCCCCAGCTGGTGCCGAGTGTGGGCGCATGCAGGCGTTCATAGAAGCTGTTGAGCTTGGCAAAGCCGATAGTGCCGATCAGCGTCAGGGAGGCGCCGAGGAGGACGAAGAAAGCCACGGCGATGGCGGCCCAGAGCGGAAATTCTGCGGCGTTGCTCATTCTATGACCTCCCCGCGCATCAGGAATTTGGAAAGGGCGACGGTCGAGACGAAGCCCAGAATGGCGATCAGCAGCGATGCCTCGAAATAGATGTCGTTGCCGGTGCGCAGGCCGAAGGTCAGCAGCAGCAGCATGGCGTTGACATAGAGCGTATCCATGCCGAGCACCCGGTCCTGCGCGCGCGGGCCAATGGCGATGCGATAGACCGAAATCGTCATGGCAATGGCCAGCATCAGCTGCGCCAGCGAAAAGGACCAGAAAAGGATAATCGAACTCATTCGAATATCTCCATCAGCAGTTTTTCATATCGGTTCTTGATGAGGCTTATCCACGCGGCCTCGTCCACGTCGTCGAGGACGTGGAGCAGGAGCGTGCCCTGACTGGAATTATATTCAAGCCAGGCGCTTCCCGGCGTCGAGGTGAGGATTGTCGCCAGAACGGCCAGCGCCATGGGATCGCGTATATCGAGCGGCACGGCCAGAAAACCCGATTTGCGGTCCCTTTCGCGCCTGAACAGAATGATCTTCGCGACCGAGAGATTGGACCTGACGATATCGTAAAGCACGATAAGGATCAGCTGCACCAGCCGATGCCAGTTGCGGATGCGGGGTTTTGCCGGCCTCAGCGACGCCATCGCCCAGGAAGCGATGAGCGCCACCGCAGTTCCGAGCAGCAGATGCCCCGGCGAGAAACTGTTGATCGTCATCCAGAAGAAGATCAGGGAAACGGTCAGTAGCGGGTAGGGCAGGACACGGTTCATCATGGCTCTGCCTCCGGATTGCCGCCCGCCCGTGGCGCGGAAATGACGCCCTGGATATAGCTCGCGGGCAGATCGAGGATGCGCGCTGTTTCCTGCATGTAACGCATCACCGGCCCCGCCTGAACGGTCATGGCGAGTGTCAGGCCGAGAAGCAGCATGATGGGTGCGATTTCGATGACGAGCACGCGCGGCACGGTGCCTTCGATGGAGGCCCAGAAAGTACGGATGCCCGCACGGGTCATCGAGATCAGTGAAGCGAAGCCGGAAAAGACGATCAGGAAGACGATCCACCATGACAGGGTGGAGATGCTGTCATTGGCGCCGAGACCGGACGGATTGAGAATGGCCGATAGCATCGAGAATTTGGCAATGAAGCCGGAAAGCGGCGGCAGGCCGGCGAGCAGGATGCCGCAGGCGGCAAAGCATGCGCCCAGCACGGCCATGGTGGCAGGCATGGTCACGCCGATTTCCTCTTCCTCGTCTTCTTCCTCGCCTTCGCCATAAGCCTCCATGGTTACGGCAAGAACGTTTGCGCCCGCATCCTGCCCGCGCTCGACAAGTTCGATGAGCATGAAGAAGGCACTGATGGTGAGGGTGGAGCTGACAAGGTAATAAAGTGCGCCGGCCGCCACCGTGGGATTGCCGGTACCCATGGCTGCAAGCAGCGTTCCCGATGAGACCAGAACCGAAAAGCCGGCAAGCCGTCCCAGCGCCTGCGACGCCAGAACCCCGATGGCACCGAAGATGATGGTGGCGATGCCGCCGACCAGCAGCGCATCGTGGCCGAAACCGGCCGATTCCCCGGCCGTCTGCCCGAACAGCAGGAAGGACAGGCGGGCAATGACATAAATGCCGACCTTGCTCATGATCGCGAATAGCCCGCCGACCGGTGCAGATGCCGCACCATAGGCGGAGGGCAGCCAGAAATTCAGCGGCCACATGCCGGCCTTGACCAGAAACGCGATGCCGAGGATGGCCGAGCCGGTTTCCAGCAGCATGCGCTGGTCGGGGTTCAGCCCCTCGATCCGGTGGGCGAGATCACCCATGTTCAGCGTGCCCGTCACGCCATAGATCAGACTGACGCCAATCAGGAAAAACAAGGCGGCAACGAGGTTGATGGCGATATAGTGCAGCCCCGCCTTGACGCGTTGCTGGCCGGAGCCATGCAGCAGCAGCCCGTAAGATGCCGCCAGCATCACTTCGAAGAATACGAAGAGGTTGAAAAGGTCGCCGGTCAGGAACGCGCCGTTGACGCCCATCAGCATCATCTGGAACAGCGAATGGAAATGGGCGCCCGCCTTGTGCCATTTCGCCATCGAATAGATGAGCGAGGGAATGGCGAGCAATGCGGTCAACAGGACCATCAGGCCCGACAGGCGGTCGGCGACGAGCACGATGCCGAAGGGTGCCGGCCAGTTGCCGAGCAGATAGACGCCGCTCGAAACCACAGCAGCGATCTCGGTATTAACGGTTGAGTTCACCTCGCGAAACAGCAGAATCGCAACCACCAGCAGCAGCACCGTGGAGGTGAAGCTGATCGCGGCTTTGGCCACACGCTGGCGCTCGTCAAAGAACAGCAGCAGCGCGGCGGTAATGAGCGGCAGCAGGATGGGTGCGATGACGATGTGGAAGGGGAACGACATCATTTCGACTCCCTCCCATCCACATGGTCAGTGCCGGTGAGGCCGCGCGCTGCGAGCAGCACGACGAGGAAAAGCGCTGTCGTGGCAAAGCCGATCACGATTGCGGTCAGCACCAGCGCCTGCGGCACCGGGTCGGCAAGCGTCGAACTGTCGACGCCGTTCACCAGCACCGGGGGTGCGTTGGTCTTGATGCCGCCGACGCCGAAGATGAACAGGTTCACGGCATAGGACAAAAGCGAAAGCCCGACGATGACCTGATAGGTGCGCGGGCGCAGGATGAGCCATACGCCGGAGCCAGTCATGATGCCGATGCCGATTGAAAGAATGAGTTCCATTACACGTCCTCCGCTTTTGCGGCGTCAGGCGTGCGAACGCGGTAGTTGCGCAACGATTGGTGTGCCAGTGCTATCAGGATAAGAACGGTGGAGCCGACGACCAGCGAAAAGACGCCGAGATCGAACAGCAGGGCGGAAGCCGTCGGCATTTTGCCGATATAGGGTATCTCCGTATACTGGAAATAAGAGGTCAAGAACGGGTAGCCGAAGTACCACGAGCCGATACCCGTCGCCGCCGCCATCAAGAGGCCAAAGCCCATCCAGCGCAGCGGCAGGATGCGGATGCGGTCCTCGGCCCAGCGCGCCCCGCCGGCGAGATATTGCAGAAGGAAGGCGATCGCCATGGTGATACCGGCCGCAAAACCGCCGCCCGGCATATCGTGGCCGCGCATGAAGAGGAAAATGGAAAAGGTGATGATGACGGGGAACATCCACTGCATCACGATGGATGGCACGTAGAGATAGTCGCGAACGGTATCGCCCTTGCTGCGATCCGGGCGCTCCGCATCGAAGGCGTTCTGCATCTGCTGCTGTTCCGGAAGTCCGATGCTTTCATGGGCGGGACGGAAACGGCGAAGCAGCGCGAAGACGGTGAGCGCCACGATGGCCAGAACCGCGATTTCGCCGAAGGTGTCGAAGCCACGGAAATCGACCAGGATGACGTTGACCACATTGGTGCCGCCGCCTTCGCTGTAAGCGCGTTCGAGGAAATAGGTCGCAATGGCATTCGGCACTGGCAGCGTCATCACGGCATAGGCGATGACGGACATTCCAATGCCGCTGGCGGCTGCCAGCAGGAAATCGCGGGCACGGCGAAGCTGCGCCGGCAACTCATCGCTGCTGTCCACTTTTTCGAAGCGTTTCGGCAACCACCTGAGGCCGAGCAGGATGAGAACGGTGGTGACGATTTCCACCAAAAGCTGGGTAATCGCCAGATCCGGTGCGGAAAGCCAGATGAAGGTGAGGCAGGTGACGAGCCCCGAAACGCCAAGCATGACAAGGGCTGCGAGGCGATGATATTTCGCCTGCCAGGCAGCACCCATGGCCGCAATCATACCGATCAACCACAGAATGGCGAAGATCGGATCGAAGGTTGTTACCCGCGGCAGCGACAGGGAGAATTCCGAAAGGAAGAGCGGCGAGAAACCGGCAAGAAGCGCCACGAGGATAAGAAGCCTCAGCTGCGGCTGCAGGCGCCGGGTGCCGAGCGTGCTTTCGAGCCACCGCGCCCACTTCCAGGACACGGTGACGAGAATGCGCTCGAAGATGCGCTGACCCCGCAAATGCCGGAAGATCGGCGGACCGTCATCGCAGCGCGAGAAATAACCGCCGAGCAGGACGTAGATCGTTACCCCGCCGATCAGCGCCGCGATACTCATGATCAGCGGCAGATTGAAACCGTGCCAGATCGACAGGCTGTACACGGGTGTCTGTGCGCCGAGAACGGAAAGCACGGCCGTATGCAGGAACGGGCCGATGGAAAGGCTCGGAACGATGCCGACGATCAGGCAGGCGAAGACGAGGAATTCGATCGGAAACCGCATCCAGCGCGGCGGCTCGTGCGGATTGGGGTTTGGCAGATCGACTGGCTTGGGGCCAAAGAACACCGTGTGAATGAAGCGCAGCGAATAGGCGACGGCAAATGCGCCGGATAATGTTGCCACATAGGGCAGCGCCCGGTCGAGAAGCGAGTCGGCATGGGTTTCGACGGCCTCGGCAAAGAACATTTCCTTGGAGAGGAACCCGTTGAACAGAGGAACCCCGGCCATGGCCGCACTTGCCGCCATGGCAAGTGTCGCCGTTGCCGGCATATAGGTATAGAGCCCGCTCAGCCGCCGCATGTCACGTGTTCCGGTCTCATGGTCGATGATGCCGGCCGCCATGAAGAGCGAGGCCTTGAAGGTGGCATGGTTGACCATGTGAAAGATGGCCGCCACCGCAGCGAGCGGGCTGCCAAGGCTTAACAGCGTGGTGATGAGCCCGAGATGGCTGATGGTGGAATAGGCCAGCAATCCCTTCAGATCCTGCTGGAACATGGCAAAGTAGGCACCGAGCAGCAGAGTTATGACGCCGGCCGCGCCGACCAGCCAGAACCATTCCGGCGTGCCCGCAAGCACCGGCCAGAACCTTGCCAGCAGGAAAACACCCGCTTTCACCATGGTAGCCGAGTGGAGATAGGCGGAAACGGGTGTTGGTGCCGCCATGGCATTGGGCAGCCAGAAGTGAAAGGGAAACTGCGCGCTCTTCGTCAGAGCGCCGCCGAGAATAAGAATGAGCGCAGGCACATAAAGCGGATGCGCGCGAATGGCGGCGCCGGCCTCGATGATCCTGTCGAGATCGTAGCTGCCGGCCATGTGACCGAGGATCAGCAGACCCGCCAGCAAGCTGAAGCCACCAATCCCCGTCACTGTCAGCGCCATGCGAGCGCCGTCGCGGGCGCCGGCATTCTGGTGCCAGTAGCCGATCAGGAGGAATGAGAAGATGCTCGTCATTTCCCAGAAGATGGACAGCAGAATGACGTTGCCGGATAGAACGACGCCGAGCATCGAACCCATGAAGGCGAGAAGAAAGGCGAAGAAGCGCGGTATGGGGTCTTCAGTCGACATGTAGTAGCGGGCGTAAAGCACCACCAGCAGGCCGATGCCGGTAATCAGCATCGAGAAGATCCAGGCAAATCCGTCGAGCCGCAGTGTGAAGTTCAAACCGAGCTGCGGCAGCCATTCCACATCGTATTTAAGAACGGCGCCCCCGCTGACGCTGGTATAAAGGAAAATACTGCTGACCAGCCCGAAAAGGGCAACTGCCCCTGCAACGGAAGCGGGAGCTGCAGCAGCACCCTCGCGCGGCATGAACGCCGTCAGGAGTGCGCCGACGAAGGGCAATGCGACAATAAAAGGAAGAATGGTTGCAAGTGTCATATGCGGCGGCGGTTTTCTCTCTGGAATGGGAGCTTGCGGCGGATTTCCGACGACTCCAATCCCTCAGGATTCCAATGAATCCAATGATGATGACCGCCGGAATGACTAGTACATAAGATGCGGAGGCGCGCGTGGTACCACGCTGGCAAAGTCTCGGGACGCTTGTGGCGCGACGGCAACAGCAACGAGCCGCGTCTTTGCCTCAAGGTCAACACTGACGGCGGTTAAGGAAAACGCGTCCTGACCAATACCCGGGGCCGCATTGCCTGACCGGCAACCGACATCACCGCCGTTGTCGCAATCCTTGTCGCGAAGCGAAAGGGAGCGGCCAAGATCGACGGTCTGCATGCGTTCGAGGCGGCTGGTCTTGGAAAGCGGCTTGATACCCGAAGGCGCCTGGAAGCCGATCATGAGAAGAAGGCTGGCGACCACGAGACCGATCAGCACTTGCGGATGGCGCCTTGAACTGCGGCCTTTCTCCATCCATTGCAAGTTGGCATCTCCTTGATCGAAAACGTCTCTTTAAAGCATCACCGCTGCGCGAATATCCCGTTGATTTGTTTTAGGGGAAGCCACCCGCGCTTGTCCAGCACACAGGCCGGAAAAACCGCCCGAAGCGCTCGATTCCTTTTTGTTTTTGCTCATTTGCGGCAAAGTCGGGGCAGGGGCCGTTAAAAGACTTTACAAATTTTACCGTTTGACCCGCAACGCCGCGTTTCTTAACTTTCAAGCAAGGAATTAACCATAAAGATTGGTGGTATTTCCACGGCGGAATGGGGTCTCTCCCCTTCCAGGCATGACGCCGCACTGCCGTACCGGTGCCGATCCGGTATTTCGTTTCTTGGTTCAAGAAGGTCTGGCAAGCGTCGATGCCGCATCGTCCGCGATGGGTGTGTTCGTTCAAAAATCCCCTCAGGGTGCTGGCGTTCTGAACCTTGGCAAATTGGCCGGGTTTCACCGGCCGTCATGTTGTTGGGGACGTCGGTTGGGGCAGGACTTGCCATCAGATCAAGCGCGCAGATCGGCAGGCGGAAGCCTGGCGGGGCGGTTGCGTTTTGCCGGCCTCGATGAGACGCAATCCGACTTCCTGCGCAGCTATCGCGGCATGCTGGAGCCTTACGTCAAGGCCGGCCTGCGCGATGTGATGACCCGTTTCCAGTCCATGCCGGACTGTTCCCCGTCCTTCGACAGCGAAAACCAGCTCGAACGCCTGCACGATCTGCAATCGTCGCACTGGAGCGTTTTGACGGATGCACGTTTCGATGCGCTTTATGCCGAGCGGGTGAAGGTGCTTTCCGACAATGCCAGCCGCATGGGTCTCGATCCGCGCTGGCAAATCGCCAGCCACGCCGTCGTTCTGGAGCACCTCGTTGGTGGACTGGTGGCGGAACACGCGCCCCGATCCATCCTACCGGGTAGCCGCAAGAAGAGCCGTGAGCTCGCCGAAGCGGTAAAGAATGTCGTCCGCCTTGTGATGGTCGATACCGAGATAGCGGTCTCGCTGCGCTTTAATGAACTACGCCTGCGTCATGGCCGCGAACTTCAGGAACAACGCGACAATGACCGGGCTGAAGCGGCAAACCTCTTCGGCGTCGCGTTGAAAGCTTTTGCGGCAGGCGATTTGCACGCACGGATAGACGGTGACGTTCCAGACGCCTATCGGGATGTCGCGACAACATTCAACACGGCCCTTGAAACCATAGGCGCGTCGTTGACGGCGGCCCATAACAGCGTCGGCGAGGCGGAGGCCTTGAGCGGACGTTTTGCCGATATCGGCCGTTCCATTGCCGAGCGTTCACGCCGGCAGGCCGAAGCCCTTGCCGAAACCTCGCATGCGATTCAGGCCCTGATCGGGAACGTTGCCGAAAACGGCGCTCGCATTGCGGCGACGGAAAAGGCGGTTTCGAGCGCCCGCGACGCGGCCGTCGAAAGCGGCCGTGCGATCGGCGAGGCGATCGACGCCATGTCGGACATCGAACAATCCGCCGAACAGATCGGCAGGATCATTGGCACGATTGACGAGATCGCTTTTCAGACCAACCTTCTCGCGCTCAATGCCGGCATCGAGGCGGCGCGTGCGGGTGAAAGCGGTCGTGGGTTCGCTGTCGTCGCGCAGGAAGTCCGGGCGCTCGCCCAGCGGTCTGCAGATGCCGCAAGGGAGATCAAGAGCCTTGTCGGAACCACGAAGACCCAGGTCGAGGGCGGCGTCCGCATGGTCAACCGCACACAGGACGCGATCGGCGGCGTCGTCCGGCAAGTCTCGGGCATCAACGACATGATCGCTGAAGTCTCGCGGCACACGGCCGAGCAGGCCGGTGAACTGCAATCTGTTGCCGCCGATATTGGCGGGCAGCAGCGGCAGGCGGACCGCAATGCCGTCGATATCAGCGCGAGCGCCTCCGAGGCCGACACGCTTCAAACCGTCATTCTGGCACTCGGCCGCACCGTGCGCGAATTTCGTATTGCCCGCCAGGAACATTTCGCTGCCGCCACCGGTGCGGATCGGCAGCAATCATCATTTATGGCCCGTGAGGATAGCCGCACGGATTACCGCCAGGATTACCAACAATTCAGACGTCAGGGAGTCATGTAATGGCAGCCAGAAAAGCAGCTGAGGCGACGCTGAAACTGTCACCGGTGCTGGACCTCAACGAAGCATCGGCCCTGCACGGCAAGCTGATGACGTTGCGGGGAGCACCGCTGTCGGTGGACGCGTCAGAGGTGGAACGTATCGGCGCCCTTTGTGCGCAGGTCCTCATGGCCGGCGCCAAATCCTGGGAAGAGGACGGCAAACGCTTCGGCTTTGCCAGCGTGTCCGATGCATTCGACAAGACCATGAAACTGATAGGCGTCGATATCGATCATTTGCTCCTGAAGGAGATGCAAAAGTGAAGAAAAAAGTTCTTACCGTGGATGATTCCCGGACGATCAGGAACATGCTCCTGGTCACGCTCAACAATGCCGGTTTCGAAACCATTCAGGCCGAAGACGGCGTCGAGGGCCTCGAAGTGCTCGAGCAGAGCAACCCCGACGTCATCGTGACTGACATCAACATGCCCCGTCTCGACGGTTTCGGTTTCATAGAGGGTGTTCGTCGCAACGAAAAGTACCGGGCGATCCCTATCCTCGTTCTGACGACCGAAAGCGATGCAGAGAAGAAGAACCGCGCCCGCCAGGCCGGTGCGACGGGCTGGATCGTCAAGCCGTTCGACCCTGCCAAACTCATCGATGCCATTGAGCGCGTAACCGCCTGATACGGGACATTTCACGATGGATATGAACGAAATCAAGGAAATCTTTTTCCAGGAATGCGAGGAGCAGCTCGCCGAACTGGAATCGGGGCTTCTTAAATTGAATGACGGCGACCGTGATCCGGAAACCGTCAACGCCGTTTTCCGTGCCGTTCATTCTATCAAGGGCGGGGCAGGTGCCTTCGGTCTCGATGATCTCGTGGCCTTTGCGCACGTCTTTGAAACGACCCTCGACTGCGTGCGTTCCAACAAGCTGGAACCGACGCAGGATGTTCTCAAAGTCATGCTGCGCTCTGCCGATGTGCTGGCAGACCTCACCAATGCCGCAAGAGACGGTGGCAGCGTCGATGAAAGCCGCACCCGTGGCCTCGTGAAGGAACTGGAGGCGCTGGCAAACGGCGAAGCCGTTCCGGCATCCGCGCCCGCTCCCGTCGCAGTAAAGGCGCCGGAATCCGTGAAGGCCAAACCGACGGATGAGAGCGGCTTCGAGCCGATCCCCTTCTCCTTCACGGACTTTGCCGACGAAACCACGCCGCTGATGGAAGCGCCATCCTTCCAGATCACCTTCAAGCCGCATGCATCGCTTTATTCAAAGGGCAACGAGGCGGCGCTTCTGCTGCGCGATCTTTCCCGCATTGGGGAGATGAGCATCAATTGCGACATGTCCGAGCTGCCTTCGCTCGACAAACTCGATCCTGAAGCATCCTATCTCTCCTGGACGGTTTCGATCACGACCGACAAGGGTGAAGAAGGTATCCGCAGCGTCTTCGAATTTGCCGAATGGGATTGCGATCTCGAAATCACGCCAGTTCTTTCGGAGGCCGCTGCCGACGAGGAAGAACTCCCGATGATCCCCGTGCCGTTCGACCTTTCGGCGCTTGATAGCGGCGCGGAAGAGCAGCCCGTTGTTGAAGTCACCACGGCGGAAGCGTCTTATGTTGCAGTAGCTGTCGAAACGGCCGTCGCAACGACGCAGATCGCCCAGAGCGTCAATGCCGCCATCGAAAAGCGTGAAGCTGCGGCAGCACCTGCCGCAGCGCAGGCAAACGCCAATGCCGCTGCCAATGCAAGTGCCGGCCAGACCATTCGCGTCGATCTCGACCGTGTCGATCGCCTGATCAATCTCGTCGGCGAGCTCGTCATCAATCAGGCGATGCTGTCGCAGAGCGTCATCGAAAACGATGCGAGCGGTACGTCAGCCGTCAATATGGGTCTCGACGAGCTGCAGCAGCTGACGCGCGAAATCCAGGACAGCGTCATGGCGATCCGTGCGCAGCCGGTAAAACCGGTGTTCCAGCGCATGTCGCGTATCGTTCGCGAAGTCGCCGACATGATCGGCAAGCAGATCCGTCTTGTCACCGAAGGTGAGAACACCGAAGTCGACAAGACGGTCATCGACAAGCTGGCCGAACCGCTGACGCATATGATCCGCAATGCCGTTGATCATGGCATCGAAACGCCCGAAAAGCGCGAAGCCGCTGGAAAGAACCCGGAAGGCACTATCAAGCTTTCGGCCAAACACCGCTCCGGCCGCATCCTTATCGAGCTTCAGGACGACGGTGCCGGCATCAATCGCGAGCGCGTGCGCCAGAAGGCGATCGACAACGATCTCATCGCTGCCGATGCGAACCTGACGGATGAAGAGATCGACAATCTCATCTTCGCCCCCGGCTTCTCGACCGCCGACAAGATTTCCGACATTTCCGGCCGCGGTGTGGGCATGGACGTGGTCAAGCGCTCCATTCAGGCGCTCGGCGGTCGCATCAACATCTCCTCGCGCCCCGGCCAAGGCTCCACCTTCACCATGAGCCTGCCGCTGACGCTTGCCGTTCTCGACGGCATGGTGGTGACGGTTGCCGGCCAGACACTGGTGGTGCCGTTGACCGCGATCGTGGAAACCCTGCAGCCGGAAGCGAAGAACATTCACTCCTTCGGTGCGAACCAGCGGCTGATCTCCATCCGCAACTCCTTCTGCCCGCTGGTGGATGTCGGCCGCGTGCTGAATTTCCGCCCGACCCAGGCCGATCCGGTCGAAGGCGTTGCTCTTTTGGTGGAATCGGAAGGCGGCGGCCAGCGTGCCCTGATGGTCGATGCGATCCAGGGTCAGCGCCAGGTTGTCATCAAGTCGTTGGAGGCCAACTATACCCATGTTCCGGGCATTGCCGCCGCAACGATTCTCGGCGACGGGCGCGTCGCTCTCATTCTGGATGTCGATGCCATCGTCAGCGCCTCGCGCGGACAGCCCTTGAAGCAGGAAATGTCGCTCGCGGCGGCGGGTTGAAAGCGGATTATTCATGGCAGCACTTAATTTCAACGACCAGCGCCAGTCTCCGGATGACGTTCTTGCCAGCGGTGAGTACCCGCTGACGAGACGTGACCTCTCGGAAATCGCGGCGATGATCTATGCCGATGCGGGCATCTATCTCAACGACACCAAGGCGTCGCTGGTTTACTCCCGCCTGTCGAAACACATCCGTAATCTCGGCCTTTCGGGCTTTCGTGAATATTGCGTTCTGGTGTCATCTCCAGATGGCGCGCAGGCGCGGCGCGAAATGCTGTCGCACCTGACCACGAATTTCACCCGCTTCTTCCGCGAAAACCATCATTTCGAACATTTGCGTGACGAGGTTCTTCCTGGCCTCATTGCAAGGGCTAAGAGCGGCGGGCGTGTTCGCATCTGGTCCGCTGCTTGCTCCGACGGACAGGAGCCCTATTCCATAGCGCTCACCGTGCTCGCCATGTTTCCGAATGCAGCCGATTACGACTTCAAAATCCTGGCCACGGATATCGACCCGAAAATATTGGCGCAGGCCCGTGCCGGGGTCTATGACGATAATGCGCTCGAAACCGTGTCTCCCGCCCTGCGCAAGCAATGGTTCACGGAAGTGGATGCTGGCGGCCGCCGCAAGTTCCAGATCGACGACAAGGTCAAGCGCCTCATCACCTTCAATGAATTGAACCTGATGACGCAATGGCCCTTCAAGGGCAATTTCGACGTCATCTTCTGCCGCAACGTCGTCATCTATTTCGACGAGCCGACGCAGATGCGCATCTGGTCGCGTTTTGCAGGCCTGCTGCCGGAAGGTGGTCATCTTTATATCGGTCATTCCGAACGTGTCTCCGGTGACGCCAAGAACCTGTTCGATAATACGGGTATCACCACCTATCGCTACATCGGTCACGCTTCGGGGAGGAAGGCATGAGCGCACTCGCACGGGTACTCGTCGTCGATGATAGTCCGACCATGCGCGGCCTGATTTCGGCTGTGCTCAAGGCCGATCCGGAGGTCGAGGTCGTCGGGCAGGCCGGCAACGCCATGGAAGCGCGTGCCGCCATCAAGCAGCTCAATCCCGATGTCGTGACACTCGACATCGAGATGCCGGAAATGAACGGGCTGGAGTTTCTCGAAAAGATCATGCGCCTGCGGCCCATGCCGGTCATCATGGTCTCGTCGCTGACACATCGCGGGGCGGACGCCTCGCTCGCGGCACTCGAAATCGGCGCCTTCGACTGTGTCGGCAAGCCGGCACCAGGCGATGCGCGCCCCTTCGGCGATCTGGCTGACAAGGTGAAGGCTGCCGCGCGCTCCCAACACGCTGCTTACCGTGCGGCGCGGCCGGAAGCCGCAGCCGCGCCGCAGCCGGTTCCGGTCAGCGAATATCGGGCGGGGCGCAAGGTCGTGGCCATCGGTTCGTCCACGGGGGGTGTCGAAGCGTTGATCGCGGTGCTGCAGAAATTCCCGGCCAATTGCCCGCCGACCGTAATTACCCAGCATATGCCGCCCACCTTCACGAAGAGCTTCGCAGAACGGCTGAACCGCATCTGCGCTCCCGTGGTGGAAGAGGCGACGGATGGTGCCCGCCTGCAGACCGGCAAGATCTACCTCGCGCCGGGCGGCGAGCGTCACCTGCAGATCGCCAATCGTTCGGCGCCCTGCTGCCGGCTCGTGGAGCGCGATCCCGTCAACGGCCATCGGCCCTCCGTCGATGTGTTGTTCGACTCTGTAGCCGAACTTGCCGGACGCAACGCCGTCGGCGTCATCCTGACCGGCATGGGGCGCGATGGTGCCGCCGGACTTCTGAAAATGCGCCATGCCGGTGCGCGTACCGTCGGCCAGAACGAAAAAACCTGTGTCGTCTATGGCATGCCCCGTGTGGCCTACGAGTTAGGCGCGGTTGAACAGCAATTGCCGCTGGGCTCCATCGGCGAAGAAATCCTCAAACTAACCACTGCCCGCAAAGAAGGTGCTGACTAATGTCTCTCGCAGAAAAGATCAAAGTTCTGATCGTTGACGATCAGGTGACCAGCCGGCTGCTCCTCAGCGATGCGCTGACACAGCTCGGCTTCAAGCAGATCACCGCCGCAGGTGACGGCGAGCAGGGAATGAAGATCATGGAGCAGCAGCCCCATCATCTCGTCATCTCCGATTTCAACATGCCGAAGATGGATGGCCTCGGTTTCCTGCACGCCGTGCGGGCCAATCCGACCACCAAGAAGGCCGCCTTCATCATTCTCACCGCGCAGGGCGACCGCGCGCTGGTGCAGAAGGCTGCCCAGCTCGGCGCCAACAACGTGCTGGCCAAGCCCTTCACCATCGACAAGATGCGTGCTGCCATCGAAGCGGTTTTCGGATCGCTGAAATGATTGAAGCTGCAGCCAAGCGCGTACATATAATTCAGGGCGAGTATAAGGTCGTCAGCGATCCCGATGTGGTGCTGACGACGATACTCGGTTCGTGCGTGGCTGCCTGTCTGAGAGACCCCGTTTCCGGCGTTGGAGGAATGAACCACTTCCTGCTGCCGGGAACCGGTAGCGTGACCGGCGGAGATGCGACGCGTTATGGCGTGCATCTCATGGAACTTCTGATCAACGGCCTGCTGAAGCAGGGCGCCCGTCGTGACCGGCTGGAGGCCAAGATTTTCGGCGGCGCGAAGACGATCGCCAGCTTCTCCAATGTCGGTGAGCAGAATGCCATATTCGCCATGAAGTTTCTCAAGGATGAAGGCATTCCAGTCATAAGCTCCTCCACGGGCGGGGAACATGGCCGCAAGATCGAATTCTGGCCGGTCTCGGGCCGCGCCCGCCAGCATCCGCTCAGCGGCGCGGAAACACAGAAGACGGTGGCCATGGAAACGCGTCCGGTGCCGGCGCCCAAACCCGTCGCCAACGATATCGAATTTTTCTAGTACGGAGTTTCCAATGCAGCTTGCAGAGCACACCGCCACCACTCCGTTCGAAGAAGCCCTGCCGGATGTTCTGATGCGTGTGGTATCGGAACTGCACGATGTCGCCTATCTCATCGAGCGCATCGAGCCGCAATTGCTTGAGGTGACCAGCGGCCAATTGTCGAGCGAAGGCGTCAAGCTGCTGCAGGGCATCGACCTTGCGGTCCAGAAGACGCGTGGCCTGGCCGAGTTCATAGACACCATCACCGGCTCCATCCCGGGTGACTGGATCGTGGATGTCTCCACCGCGCTCAGCCTCGTCAAGCTTGCTGAAATGCAGAAGGCGCTCGGCGCGGCCTTCCGCCACGGCCATTCCCAGCCGCTCGACAAGGCCTCCGGCGACTTCGACCTCTTCTAGCGCTGTTTCCAGCGGCGCCTGCCTCTTCGCAGAATGCGGAGAAAGGCAACGCTCGCGCAAGCTTCGCACCCTATTGTCATCACGGGGCCAAAAGGTCTCGGACTCTATGAATGACGGTGCGGAACAGAATGAATCTGTTAAATCAAATCCCTCAGGTCTTGAAGAATGTCGCGGCGCTGGGGCAGACGCGGCTGCTGATGTTGGGCGGCGTGGGCGTTGTGTCCATGGCCATTATCCTCGCTGCAGCGCTTTATGTGAACCGTCCCGCTTACGAGACCCTTTATGTGGGGCTTGAAAAGAGCGACCTCAACAAGATCAGCATTGCGCTCGCCGAGTCGGGTCTCGACTTTCAGGTGGGGACCGATGGTTCCAGCCTTCAGGTCCCGGTCGGGCTTACCAGCAAGGCGCGGCTGCTTCTGGCTGAACGTGGCCTGCCCGACAGCGCCAATGCCGGTTATGAACTTTTCGACAATGTCGGTTCTCTAGGCCTGACCTCCTTCATGCAGGAAGTGACGCGCGTTCGCGCCCTTGAGGGTGAGATCGGCCGCTCCATCCAGCAGATCGATGGCATCGCAGCCGCACGCGTGCATATCGTCATGCCTGACGTCGGCAATTTCCGCCGCGGCGAACAGAAGCCCACCGCATCTGTCATGATCCGTGCGAGCGCCTCCGCTGGCCGCAAGGCCTCCGCTTCCATTCGTCACCTCGTTGCCTCGGCCGTTCCCGGCCTTGAAGTCGACGATGTGACCCTGCTCGATTCCACGGGCCAGCTTCTGGCGTCCGGTGACGACGTCACCAATGCCGCCATGAACCGTTCGCTGACGCTGGCGCAGAACGTTCAGCAGGAAATCGAGACCAATATCGACAAGGCACTGGCGCCCTTCCTCGGCATGGACAATTTCCGCTCGAGCGTGACGGCGCAGCTCAATACCGACAGCCGCCAGATTCAGGAAACCGTCTACGATCCGGAATCGCGTGTCGAACGGTCGGTGCGGACCGTCAAAGAAGACCAGAAGTCGCAGGAAACGCAGCCCGACACGGCCGCGACGGTGGAGCAGAATGTTCCGCAGGCCGCACCTCAGGGCGGCGGCAGCACGCCGCAATCGTCGGACGAATCGGCGAAGAAAGAAGAACAGACCAACTACGAGATCAACTCGAAGACGGTCGCCACGGTGAAGAACGGCTATACGGTCGAAAAGATTTCCGTCGCGGTGGTCGTCAACAAGGGGCGTATCGCAAAGATGGTCGGTGAACCCGCCGATCAGGCCAAGATCGACGCCTACCTCGCCGAAATGCAGAAGATCGTCACCTCCGCCGCCGGCATTTCGTCCGACCGTGGCGACATGGTCACCCTGACTGCAATGGATTTCCTCGAAACCCAATTGCTTGACGAGGCCGCCAGCGGACCGGGTGTCATGGAAGTGCTGAGCCGCAATTCCGCCGGCATCATCAATTCCCTCGCCTTTGTCGCGGTCGCCTTCCTTGTCGTCTGGCTCGGTGTACGCCCGCTGGTCCGCACGGTTACCGGCAATGGCGCGGCTGCAGGCCAACTCAGCCAGGAAGCCGCCGGTCTCGAACTGCCGGACTTCTCTCCCGGCATGGATGCGGGCGCGGGCGGTCTCATGGAAGGGTTCGGGGCGGATTTCGGCTTCGACAGCACCGACGATCTTCTGGCGGGCGGCGATGGCGAAGGCACCTTCAACCGCCGGGTACGCGAAGGGCCCGAACGCAGGCTCTCTCGCATGGTGGAAATCAGCGAGGAAAGAGCCGCCAAGATTCTGCGCAAATGGGCAGTGGAAAAAGCAGCGTAATATCGAAAAGGCCGGAGTTTTACCCGGCCTTTTTTCCGTTTTTGGGCTTTTCGCTATCCTTGGCGGACGCATCGTGGCAATCTCGTTTTAGGACAGTGTTTACAAAAAATTCAGCAACGATACAGTTTGCTGGGAATTGGCTGAGAATGCCGTTTATGGATTGAACAGCTTTTCAGTATGTTTTTTTAGCAATAGACGAACGGTGAAATACGTGGAAAGGCTGGTGTCAGGTAATGGCAAATCCCAGTCCGTTCCATAAAATGAAATGATTCGGTCTCCGGGGGCTTGCCGTCCCATTTTGGTAAGCTTCTCGAATGGAATGATTCCATCCCGAGGTATAATCTCCCACTGGGAGCAAGAGGGCGTAGGCGATTGAAAGTCGATGTTGATATCCGCAGGCTGTCTGCCAAGCCTATGGAGGGCATGGGTAAGCCCCTGCCGCGTGATCAGCTTGCCAAGAACGTCGCAGCCACGGCTGCTGCCGGTAACGTTGCAGGCGCGCTTGATTTGCTCGTGACTTACGCTGGCGCCTCGCACTACCTGCTGGCGCGGGATGACCTTCTCGAAGAAACCGGGCTTAAATTCATAGTCACATCCGATTGGCCTTTCGATCTGGTGCGCCGGTTGGGCGTTGAGCTTGCCAATAGCCAGAACCGTTCGAGCGAAATGGAAAAATGCCTTTCGCTTCTGCAGCCGCGGCTGCTCTTGCTTCCAGAGGACGTTTCGGTTCCCTATGGCATAGACCGGCAGTATTCTGCGCTCTCTTTCTGCGTGGGGCGCATTCGCCTTTCTCTCCTGCTGCTGTTCCCCGAGGAAGCGGTTCCGTCGCCGGAACGCCTGCGTGAAATCGCGCTTCTGACGGGCTATTGCGTCAGTTTCGGCATTGCCAGCGAGGCAAAAGCCGTGCGCGATATCGACCTCACCGAGCGCGAGCTGGAGTGCCTTTTCTGGATCGCGGAAGGCAAGACGAGTGACGAAATTGCGATGATCCTTGGCATTTCACGCAATACGATCAATAATTACATCACAAGCGTGATGCGTAAAACTGCGACAAAAACCCGCTCGGAGGCAATTGCCTACGCCGTGCGCAACAACCTCGTATGATGGTCGGACGGATGGTACAGACGAAAGACAATGAGGGTACTGGTCAAACGGGCATGTTTTACCGCAGCCCTGTCGTGACGAGCCGGTCGGATCTGTTTCCGAAGCTTGTCGCCATGCAGAAGCTGGTCGGCGCGCGCAATTTCGTGGTGACGAAGGCGGCCGCTTCCGGTTTCCCCAACAAGAAGAAGCTGACCTGCGAGCTGGAAAACTGGGGCATGAATGCCGCGGAGCAGAGCACGCAGTTCATTCGCGCTGTCGGCGATATTCTTCTCGATCACATCGAGACGTCGCTTCTGCCGGTCATCTGGCGCAACAAGAATGCCGGCGGTTTTGCCGATCTCCCCGACGTGCCTGCGCTTCTGCGCCGGATCGAGAACGATACGTTGCCCTATGCGGGTCTGGCGCTACCGGTGCGCCTCGGCACCATTGGTAACGGCTATATCGTCTTCTGCGGCACCAATCTCGTTCTCGACAATGAAGTGGTGATCGAACAGCACATCAAGTGCTGCGAGATCATGGTCGATATGCTGGCGCTGGACGAGCGCAAGGCGGCGCCCTCGGAAGCGTTGAGCGAGAGGGAAATCGCCTGCCTGCAACTGGCGGGCGATGGCCGTATCAGCGAAGAAATCGCGGTCAAGCTCGGGCTGTCGGTCCACACCGTCAACGCCTATCTTGGTTCGGCGACTATCAAGCTTGATTCCGTCAACCGTATCCAGGCGATCGCGAAAGCCATCCGGCTCGGCTACATCCATTAACGGCGGGCGGGTCTACCGCCCACTTCGCCGGCACTTCGCGTTTTTTTAACAGTTGCCCATTAGAACTTTTATAAGTTTGGCTTTGGGGAACTGTTTCATGCACAACCGGCTCTTTAAGTCCGTTGCTGGCAAGGTCGTAGCTTTGACGATCGGTCTGATCGCGCTCAGCGTGGCGGCGGTTGGTTTTTCGACTTACATTCGCTTGAAGGACAATATCATCACCACCGCGCTGCGTGATACGCACAGCGCAATGCGCAGCATGGCGATCCTTTACGAACTGAAAGTTGGTGGTGTTGCCCTCGAATTGGTGGATGGCGACCTCAAGAGCGTGGGCCGCGCCAGCATCGGAACGATGCGCGATAATGATCTCGTTGACCGCACCGCAGCCGGAAACGGTGGCATCTCCACTGTTTTTGAAGCCAGAGGCGGCGAATTCATTCGCATGACCACCAATCTGAAGAACGAAAAGGGCGAGAGAGCAGCAGGAACCAAGCTTGCGACCGATCATCCCGCTTTCGAAAAAGTCTCCAAGGGTGAATCCTATTTTGGCACCGCGACGCTGTTCGGCACCAGCTACATGACGGGTTATATGCCCGTTACGAACAAAACCGGCGCAACCGTCGGCATTCTGTTCGTGGGTGTTCCCATGGATGTCTACGATGCGCAGATATACAGCCTGCGCGACATGATGCTGATCTGTGGCGGGCTCGCCATGCTTGGCGTCGGTTTGCTCGCCTATTTCGTCATCAAGCGTACGCTTCAGCCCCTGGGCAAGCTGACCGATGCAGTGAAGTCCCTTTCGGACGGCAATCTCGATACACCGATCCCCTATGCCACCAACACCAATGAGTTTGGCAACATTGCCCGCGCTTTGGTGATTTTCCGCGAAAATGCACTTGAGAAACTGGCGATTGAGGGCAAGAGCGCCGAGGAACGTGCTGCGGCCGAATCCGAACGTTACCGCAATGACGCCGAGAAACGGGAGCTGGACGGCCAGATCGAATTCGCGGTCGACGAGATTGCGTCCGGTCTCGGCAGGCTATCGCGTGGCGATCTTAGCCGTACGATTGATACGCCCTTCTCGGGTCGCCTCGACCGGCTGCGCACGGACTTCAACAGTTCCCTGCTCAACCTGCGGGATGCGCTGGGTCAGATCCGGGAGCGTACGCTCATCATTCAGCACAGCGGTATCGAAATCGAGCAATCTTCGGTCGATCTGTCGAAGCGTACCGAAAACCAGGCCGCCTCGCTGGAGGAGACCGCTGCCGCTGTCGAGGAAATCACCGCTACCGTCAAGTCATCGGCTGAAAGGGCGCGCGAGGCCAATGAGGCCGTTCGCATTACCAAGCAGAGCGCCGACAGCTCCGGTTCGGTCGTCAGCAATGCCGTCGACGCCATGGGCCGCATCGAAGACGCCTCGCGCAAGATCGAACAGATCATCGAGGTCATCGATGACATTGCTTTCCAGACCAACCTTCTGGCGCTCAATGCCGGTATCGAGGCCGCACGTGCTGGTGAGGCCGGCAAGGGCTTCGCCGTCGTGGCGCAGGAAGTGCGCGAGCTTGCACAGCGCTCCGCCGACGCAGCCCGCGAGATCAAGCAGCTCATCAACCAGTCGACGCATGAGGTCAGTTCCGGGTCGAAGCTGGTGCAGGAGGCGGGCACGGTTCTTTCCGCCATCAGCCAGCAGATCGTTACCGTCAGCCAGCATGTCGAAACCATTGCGACGGCAACGCAGGATCAGTCTTCCGCACTTCACAACGTCAACAGCTCCGTCAACCAGATGGACCAGATGACCCAGCAGAACGCAGCGCTTGCCGAACAGTCAAGCGCGGCCAGCATGATACTGTCCGGTGAAGTCAAGGCGCTTCTCGAACTCGTGCAGCGGTTCCAGATGGAGCAGGGCTCGGCGACAGGCCGAGACCGGTACAATCAAGCGGCCTGATACGCCGGTTTTTGAAGATAGATACCGCTCCCGGATCGCAAGGTCCGGGAGTTTTTACTCGGCCGCTGCCCGCACGGTACTGGATATCTGGTTGATATAGGCGCGCAGCGCCGCCGGTTTCACCGGTTTGTGCTGGACGGCAATCCCGTATTTTTCGGCATCGCTGCGCACTTCCGGGCTGCGATCCGCCGTTACCAGCAGAGCCGGGATCGTTTTGCCATAAAATGTCCTGATGAGGCGGATGGCGCTGATGCCATCGCCATCATCAAGATGATAATCAGCGACGATGACGTCGGGTGCTGCGGTCAGAGAAAGAAATGGTTCTTCCAGCGCCGCTACGGATCCCGCTGGTAAAACGTCGCAGCCCCATCCCGTCAGCAAGAGCGTCATGCCCTCAAGGATTTTCGGCTCGTTGTCGATGCACAGCACCCGCACGCCCTGGAGGCGATCGCTGGCAGCAGGATTGGCGATGGGGCCGCCCGACTTCGCGGGTGCGACACGATCTTCCTCACGCGTGAGGTGAATACGGAAGGTCGTGCCCTTGCCCGGCGTGGAAATCAGTTGAACCGGATGGTGCAGCATGCGCGACAACCGGTCGACGATGGAAAGACCAAGGCCGAGCCCCGAGGCCGTTTTTGCACCTTCGTCCAGCCGGGCAAATTCCTTGAAGACCGTGCGGAACTTGGAGGCGGGTATGCCGATGCCGGAGTCCGTCACCTGAATGACCACTTCGCCGCCCCGGCGGCGCGCGCCGACAACCACTTTGCCCTTCAACGTGTATTTGATGGCGTTGGAAACCAGGTTCTGTATCAGACGCCGCAGGAGGTTGGGATCAGACCGTACCGTCAGCGAAGTCGGCATGACCACGAGGTCGAGGTTCTTCTCCTGCGCCATCGGCGCAAAATCGGTCTCGATCCGCTTCAGCAAGTCGTTCAGCGGAACGGATGTCATGCGCGCCTTCATCGAGCCGGTATCCAGACGGGAAATATCGAGCACCGCGCCAAGGATGGTCTCGACCGATTCCAGCGCCGAGTCGATATTCTGCACGAGTTCGCTTTCTCCAGATTCTCCGAGGCGTTCGACCAGCGAGGATGAATAGAGACGGGCGGCATTCAGTGGCTGGAGAATATCGTGGCCGGCGGCGGCGAAAAACCGCGTCTTGCCGATATTCGCCTCGTCGGCTGCCGCTCTCGCCTCAGCCAGCGCGCGGTTGACGCGGGTCAGTTCGGCGGTCCGCTCCACCACGCGCTGTTCCAGCGTTTCATTCGCCTGTTTCAGCGCCTGATCGCTTGCCACCCTCTGGGTAATGTCGGTGAACGTTGCGACAATGCCCTTGTCCGGCATCGTGTTGGAGCGCACCTCGATGATGCGTTCGCCGCCCGCCAGCACCAGAGGGAATGGCAGGTCCATGGTCAGAAAGCTGGTGATCAACTGTTCCGTATCACCGGCCGGCATGTCGCCTCGTTCCTGCAGCATGGAGACGATATCGGTTAGTGGTACGCCCACCTGGCCGAACTGCTCGGGCAGGTCCAGAAGAGTGCGAAAGCGCCGGTTCCAGATCGTCAGCTGCTGGGAGCTATCGAAAACGGCGATACCCTGGTCCATCTGCGCCAGCGCCGTCTGCAACATGTCCTGATTATACTGCAGCGCTTCGCTTGCCTGGTCGAGCAGCCACGCCGTGTCTGCGCTGGTGTCTTCCGCCTTCTGCAGAATGATCGAGAGCACGAGGCGGGCGGAGGAAGAGCCGATGGCGCTGCCGAGTAACTGTTCGGAGAAGTGAATCAGCGCCATGTCCGCCGGCTGGTCGTCATTCAGCTTTCTGCCGGCCGTTTTTTCATAGGTGGCCAATGAACGGAGCATGCGCTCCTCGCCGAGATAGCGGGCGATCGCGCTTTTCAGATCGCCGACGCTGACACGGGTTTTCCAGCCGCGGGTGGCGAATTGCGATTTTGAATGACGCTTGACGAAGATACCGGACTGAATGCGTTCTACCGGTCTTGGATTGCGCGAAAGCGAGCCGAGCACAAACGCCATGCTGTTGACGAGAAGACTGAGAATGACTGCATTCACGAATGGATCGGCTTCAGGCCCGTTGAACACGGTGCTGCCGGAAAACAGGAAGCCGAGAATATTCGCCGCAACCTCGGAATTGTCAGGCCCGCCGAAGCTCGGCAGGAAAAGCAGATAGGCCCAGACGAAGAAGCCGGAACTCAACCCCGCGATTGCGCCGCGCGCATTGGCCCGCCGCCAGAAGAGGCCGCCGAAAAGGGCAGGGGCCATCTGGGCAATTGCAGCGAAGGCCAGCAGGCCGATGGAGGCGAGACCCGTGGCGCTGTCGGCGGCGCGATAATAACCATAACCTAGCAGCATAACGGCAAAGATCGCCGTTCTGCGGATGTTGAGCAGGGTCTTGGCGAAGTTGTCCCGGTGCGGTGAGCGATTCAACAGCTTCTGTCGCAGGAAGATCGGCATGACAATGTCATTGGAAATCATGATCGACAGCGCGACCGACGCGACGATTACCATCGCGGTCGCGGCCGAAAAACCGCCGATGAAGGTGATCAGGGACACGACCGGCATCTGATGGTTGAGCGGCAATTGCAGCACGTAGAGATCGGCGTCGCCATTGGCGCCGAGCGTCAGAATGCCGGCAAGAGCGATCGGCAGTACGAAGATGTTGATGGCGATGAGATAGAGCGGTAGCAGGAACCCCGCCATGCGCAACTCTTCCGGCGTCCGGTTTTCCACGACTGTGACATGGAACTGACGCGGCAGCAGGATGATGGCGAAGCCGGAAAGCAGGGTCATGACGATCCAGCGGCTGACGGGCGTGTGATAGGAGATGGCCTGCATCGCCTGTTCATTGGCGGAGGCGAGCTGCCATAGATGCGCGGGACCATCGAAGAGCACGAAGAGCACATAGAAGCCGACGGTGCACATGGCGACGAGCTTGACCAGCGATTCCATCGAGATCGCCAGTATGGAGCCCGTCCTGATGTTCGGTTGCATCCGTGTGGCGGGTGCCGAACATGACGGCGAAGCCCGCCATGACAATGGTGACAACAAGCGGCAGATCGAGGAAATAGAGGTTGCCGCTGCCGATGCCGTAATCACCGGGGTCGACCATCGTCGCCACCGAGCTGGAAACCGCTTTCAGCTGCAGCGCGATATAGGGAATGGCGCCGACGAGCGCGATGATGGCGACAATCATCGCCACGGTGGAATTCTTGCCATAACGGGCGGCAATGAAGTCTGCAACCGAGGTGAGTTTTTCCGTTTTGGCAAGCTCAACGATGCGTCGGATGATTGGCATGCCAAGGGTGAAGGCAAGGATAGGCCCGGTATAGATGCCAAGAAATTCCAGTCCCTTGTCGGCTGCAAGCCCAACACCACCGAAATAGGTCCAGGAGGTGCAATAGATCGCAAGGCTGAGCGCATAGACGAACGAACGCCCCTTTTTCGGCGCGTTTCTCTTACGGCTCTTCCTGTCCCCGTAGCTCGCAACAGCAAACAGCAGAAGGATATAGGCGAAAGCCGAACCGAATATGATCCACCCAGGAAGCACGCATCCTCCCATGCAAGAGTTCCCTGATATCAAGCATAGGCGAAATCCGCGCCATTGAGAATGAGCGCGGTCTGATCATAAAGTTCAAGATCAGCGCGCAAAAAACCCGATAAATGCAATCTTGACGAATTCCAAAAGTGTAAGGGAATCTGTATGGTTGAAGGTGTAGGGACAGTCACATAGCTTCAGCTCGCAAAGCACGAGAGGGACAATCTGAATGCTTAACGAATTTAAAACCTTCATTGCCCGCGGCAATGTCATGGACCTTGCCGTGGGTGTTATTATCGGTGCCGCTTTCAGCAAGATCGTCGACTCCGTCGTCAACGATCTTATCATGCCTATTGTCGGCGCAATCTTCGGCGGGTTCGACTTCTCGAACTACTTCCTGCCACTGAGCTCTAACGTCAATGCCACCTCGCTCGCCGCAGCCCGCGAGCAGGGCGCCGTTTTCGCTTACGGTAACTTTCTGACCGTTCTCATCAACTTCCTCATCCTCGCCTGGATCATTTTCTTGATGGTGAAGGGCGTCAATAAGCTTCGCGATTCCGTCGAACGCAAGAAGGTCGAGGAAAAGCCGGCAGCTGCCCCGCCGCCGGAGGACGTGAGGCTGCTTACCGAAATTCGCGATCTGCTGAAGACGCGCTGAGCCAGATATATCTGGTTTAACCGCCGGCCCATGCGGCCGGCGATCTCCTGCCGGGATGATCCATAAAGAAAATCCATGGCCGCCTCACGGATTATCATGCACATGGCGGGTGCGATGCGATAAGAAGGCACCAAACGGAGTGTCTTTAATGTCCATTTTGAACAGTCTGAGTGCGCGCTCTCTGGCGGCTCCCGAGAGCGGTATTGTCGAAGTCGTGAATTATGCCCGGGGGCGGGACAACCTCCTGCCGCTGTGGGTCGGCGAAGGCGATCTGCCAAGCCCCGACTTCATCAATCAGGCCGCCATCGATGGTCTGAACAATGGCGAGACCTTCTATACCTGGCAGCGCGGTATTCCAGAACTGCGCCAGGCGCTGAGCCGTTATTACGAACGCCATTTCGCGGCATCGCTGCCGCCGGAGCATTTTTATGCGACCGGTTCAGGTATGCAGGCGATTGTGCTTGCCGTTCAGGCATTGACGTCACCGGGCGACGAGATGGTGTATCTTTCACCCACATGGCCGAATATCGTTGCCGCCATCGGTGTGGCAGGGGCGAAGGCGGTTCCGGTCGGCATCGATTTTCGTGATGGCCGCTGGGATCTCGATATCGACAGGCTGGAAAGCGCGATTACCCGCAAGACGAAGGCGCTTTTCATCAATACGCCTTCCAACCCGACTGGATGGACAGCGACGGCAGACAATCTCCGTGATGTTCTGGCGCTTGCCCGCAAACATGATCTTTGGATCGTCGCCGACGAGATTTATGCGCTTTATCATTATTCCGGCAGCCGCGCGCCGTCCTTCCTCGATGTGATGGAGCCGGACGACAAGATCGTCTTCGCCAATTCCTTCTCGAAGAACTGGTCGATGACCGGCTGGCGGGTCGGCTGGCTTGTCGCCCCGCCAGTCATCGGCCAGGTGATCGAAAACCTTATCCAATATTCCACGTCAGGCGTGGCGCAATTCATGCAGCGCGGCGCGATCGCGGCCCTCGAGAAGGGCGATGGTTTCATTCGCGAGAATTACGAGCGCGCTTTGACCTCACGCGATATTCTCTGTGACGCCTTGATTGCAACGAACCGTGTCGAAACTCTGAAACCGGATGGCGCTCTTTATGCCTTCCTCAAGGTCGATGGAGTGACGGACAGCCGCGCAACCGCGATTGATATCGTCGATAAGACCGGCGTCGGCCTTGCGCCCGGAACTGCCTTCGGCCCAGGGGGAGAATTGTTCCTCCGCGCCTGCTTCCTGCGCAACCCCAGGCAGATAGAAGACGCGGCCGACAGGCTGGCCTCTTACATCCTTAGTCGGTAAGCCTCGCTCACCGGCATCTCTGCCCTTTCGCGGCGCCTACATAGCATCGGCACGCCTCTGTCCGGCTCGCCTTTGGGCATCACGCCGAAGCGCGAAAATTACAACCCCACGGCGTAGCCATCGACGTGCGGGTTTTTTTGTGCTAATGCGCCCTCGTTCCGTCTATGAGAACATTTTCATACAATAAATAAAATGCCTTGCATCGCACTAACCAATCGTAAGCCACCTTTTCACAGAGGCGGAGGATTGGTTGGGTATTCGCTGTGCAAGTAATCAATGATGAAGAATTATTGGCTTTGATGAGCTCAAGAAAAGCAAACAGGGAAGTAGTGTCATGGCTGTTCTGGTCACGGGTGGGGCCGGTTATATAGGAAGCCACATGGTGTGGGCTTTGCTCGATGCCGGGGAAGAAGTCGTCGTTGTCGATCGGCTTTCGACCGGATCGCGCTGGGCCGTCGCGCCAGCGGCGCGTTTTTATCTCGGCGATGCGGCGGATCCCGCGTTGCTCGACCAGATTTTCGAAGAAAACCAGATCGAGACCATTTTCCATTTCGCCGGCTCCGTCAGCGTTCCCGAATCCATCAGCCGGCCGCTCGAATATTACGAAAACAACACCGGCACCACCCGCGCGCTTGTCGCTGCCGCGGTGCGGAATGATATCCGCAATTTCATCTTCTCCTCCACAGCCGCTGTGTATGGAAACCAGCCTTTCGAAGGCCCGGTGCCGGAAACGTCGGTCCTCAGCCCCGAAAATCCCTACGGTCTGTCGAAACTCGCTTCTGAAATCATGCTGCGCGATGTCGTGCGCGCACATGACTTCAACTACGTGGCGTTGCGTTACTTCAATGTGGCCGGAGCCGACCCCCAGGGTCGCGCCGGACCTTCGCCAACAGGCGTCGCTAATCTCATAAAGGTGGCATGCGAAGCTGCAACCGGGCGCCGGGATCACGTGGAGGTTTACGGGACGGATTATCCTACAGCCGATGGCACCGGCGTTCGCGACTATATCCATGTCAGCGACCTCATCGAAGCGCACATGCTGGCCATGGCCCATTTGCGCGCCGGCGGCGGCACAAGAACGCTCAACTGCGGTTATGGCGTCGGTTATTCGGTGCTTGACGTCCTGCATGCCGTGCAGCGGGAATCCGGACATGATTTTCCGGTCATCCACTGTCCGCGCCGGGCCGGCGACATCGCCACCATGGTGGCGGATTCGGGACGCATCCAGTCGGAATTTGGTTGGCGTCCGCGCTTCAACGATCTTTCGACCATCGTCCGCACCGCGTTGCAATGGGAGGCCAAGCGCCAGGCCCAGAAAAACGAGATGATTCCGCCGATACGGCGTAAACTGGCGGCGATAGGATGAACCGGCTGCGCATTACCTTGCCCTGTTTTTCTTGACTGAACGATAGTCAGTCGGGCGGTCTGACGCGCTGGCGGGGCGAAGCCATCGACCACGATCGAAGAAACTGCGTGTCAGCTTCAGCCCGGCCGAAGTTTCGGTCGCGAGCAAAATCACATTCACGCGGTGCGGCGCAGTGGATTCCGGCTTCACGGAGGCCGAAATGCCGAAGTGTCGCGCCTGATACGGTTGCATCTTCTGCGCCGGTTCAAGCACCGAGCCAATATCTCTCCAACGGGTCTGCTCGATAATCATGGCAAGTGCTGCCGCAAGCTTCGCGTTGACAGCGCGTCCGGCCGATGTCTGCGGCGCAACTGCCTTCAGCCTCACGGACCGGATTTCCCCGGAAACCTCACCGCGGATTTCCAGGAAAAGCGATGCCGCGCCAGCCGGGTCCGCCGTCGTTGCCTCGCCCAGATCGGCCATACATTCGAAGCTGCGGTTATTCACCGGACTAGGGTGCCAGCCTCGCGGGCTGGTGAAGCCTTCGGCCGTGAACCGGTCGCAAAGGTCTTTGCCGGAGATGATGAAATCGCGGGCGAAAGACGCTCTGGCGCCATTGCGCTCGAATTTCAGCAGGTGAGGTGGCAGATAAATGGTTCTCGCGGCAGGCTTCTGCCGTTTGACGGGTTTTGCCCTGGCAGATGGTACGGCGGAAAGAGGAGCGGGCGCCAGATTGAGATAGGTGAGCAGGCTTCTCAGATGCTTTTTGTCATTGGCGAGCAGAACCGTGGCCGATATGGCGAAACAGACGACGAGCACCGCAACAAGCAGCGCGCGGAGACTGACTCTCTTTTGCGGGCCTGCGTCCATCATGGGACCCTGTTGGCTGTCTGTTATAGGCATCAGCCGGTTTGGAGCGAATTATCGGACCATTGGCGGTCCGGCGAATATCAATTGCGAGTAAAAGTTCTAAAATATCTGGTTCCGCCGAAATGTCCGGCGGATGTCCTCAGTCGGAGGAATTCTTGTCACTATCCCGTCCGCCGGCGCTGCTCTCATCATCCGCTACGGGAATGGCGTAGGAACCGTTCAGCCAGCGGGCGAGATCGAGCGAGCGGCAGCGATCCGAGCAGAACGGGTAGTCTTCCCGCGTCGATGGTCGGCCGCATTCCGGGCACGGTTGGGATTTGCGGAGCGGCGTAACGTTTCCAGCGCCTTCGGTGGAGGATTTTGCCACAGCCTATCCCTCCAGCCAGCCAGACGTCACCTCGAACCCTTCACCGGCAAGAAGCGACATGGTCTCATAGAGCGGCAGACCGACGACATTGGTGTAAGAGCCCGTCAATTTCTGCACAAACGCGCCGGCGATGCCCTGAATACCATAAGCGCCCGCTTTGCCGCGCCATTGCCCGGAGGCGATATAGGCATCGATCTCACGGGTCGACAGGCGTTTGAAGCGTACCTTGGTCTCCGCCACTTTCTGCCGGATCTTGCCGCCCGGGGTTACGAGGCAGATGCCGGTATAGACCCAATGGCTGCGCCCGGAAAGAAGATGCAGGGCCGCTGAAGCCTCTTCCGTATATTCGGCCTTGCCCACGATACGTCGACCGACAGCAACGACCGTGTCGGACCCCAGAACATAGGCGTCCTTCCAGGCCTGCTCGTTTTTCAGCGCCGCCTGCGCCGCTTCCGCTTTCTGCAAGGAAAGACGGCGGCAGAGCGTTCGCGGATGCTCGAGCTTGACGGGCGTCTCGTCAATATCCATCGGCATCAGGCGAGCCGGCTCGATGCCGATCTGATGCAGCAGCTCCAGACGCCGCGGCGATCCAGAAGCCAGAACGAGCTTTTGTTTTGAATTCGTCATTGCGCTGCCGGGCGTAGGATGCGGAAACGGATTACTTGAAGCGATAGGTGATGCGGCCCTTGGTCAGGTCGTAAGGCGTCATTTCGACCAGAACCTTGTCGCCTGCGAGAACGCGGATGCGGTTCTTGCGCATGCGGCCCGCCGTATGGGCGATGATTTCATGGTCGTTCTCAAGCTTCACGCGGAATGTTGCGTTCGGCAGCAATTCGGTTACGATGCCCGGGAATTCAAGGACTTCTTCTTTTGTCATGTAAGGGTTTTCTTCCTGTTGATAGTGCCGGACCGTGTCCTGTCCGGGAAAATTGCGCGGAAACTACACAATCCCGGCACATTTGTGAACCTCTAAAGCATCGGCTTGAAAATCGCGATCGATTTTAACAGGCCGAGGCAGTTTTCAGTCTTTTGAAAGCGTATCCGCCACCGGCTGTTGTCGCTTCGGCAGGCGTTCGGCAATCAGTTTTGCAAGATGGTCCCGCACCTCACGATAGGCGTCGAGTATTTGCTCCCGCGTGCCAGTGACCACCGTCGGATCCATGGTGGGCCAATAGACCACATCGAGAGAGTTCGAGCGCGTCAGTTCCAGTGCGGCGTGATGAGCTTCTGGTGTTAATGTAATGATCAGATCGAAAAAATCATCCTCGATCTCTTCCAGAGTACGCGGTTTGTGCTTGCCGAGCGAAAAACCCTGCTCCTCCAGCACCGCATCCACGAAGGGGTCGCGCTCGCCCGCCCGCACACCTGCCGACTGGATGTAGATGCCGGGCGCGACCAATCGTTTGGCGATCACCTCGGCCATGGGGGAGCGGATGGAATTCATGCCGCACATGAACAGGACCGATTTCGGCGCTCGTCCCTCGTTTGGCGCTGCGGCAGGATCGCTCATCTCTAACCCCGCCAATAAAGCACACAGACAAGGGTGAAGAGCCGGCGCGCCGTGTCGAAATCCACCTTTATCTTGCCGGACAGCCGGTCCATCAGCGTCTGCGACCCGTCATTGTGGATGCCGCGCCGGCCCATGTCGATCGCCTCGATCTGGCTCGGCGTGGAAGAGCGGATCGCCTCGTAATAGCTTTCGCAGATCAGGAAATAATCCTTGATGATGCGTCGGAACGGCGTCAGCGACAGGATATGGGTGGAGACATCCCTGTCGTCCTCGGTCTTGATGGAGAAAACCAGTTTGGAATCGACGAGCGATATATAAAGCCGGTACGGCCCGCCGTCATGTCCGGCAGGCTCAAAGGTATTTTCTTCGATCAGGTCGAAAATAGCGACGGCGCGTTCATGCTCCACGTCGGGCGTGGACCGGCCGATGCTGTCGTCCAGTACCACGTCGCAGAGCCGGAAGTCGCCTGACGCCATCGTTTAACTTTCCGGGTTGAGGCGGATGGAGACGGAGCGCGCATGCGCGTCCAGCCCCTCGGAACGGGCAAGGGTGATGGCTGCCGGCGCAAGCTGGCGCAGCTGCTCGGGACCAAGCCGCAGGATGGACGTGCGCTTGACGAAGTCCAGCACCGAAAGGCCTGAGGAAAAACGGGCCGAGCGCGCCGTCGGCAGAACATGGTTGGAACCGCCCACATAATCGCCGATCACTTCGGGGGTGTGGCGCCCGACAAAAATCGCCCCGGCATTGCGGATGTGGGCCATTAGCGCATCCGGGTCATCGATGGCAAGTTCCAGGTGTTCGGCGGCGATCCGATTGGCCAACGGAATGGCATCGGTGAGCTTTTCGACCAGAATGATCGCGCCGAAATCCGCCCAGCTCGCCGCTGCTGTTTCGGAACGCGAGAGACGCTTCAGCTGCCGTTCGACGGCTGCTCCCACCGCCTTGCCGAGCTCGGCATCATCGGTGATCAGGATGGATTGCGCACCACGATCATGCTCCGCCTGTGCCAGAAGATCGGCAGCAAGCCAGTCGGGGTCGTTATCCCTGTCGGCGATGACAAGCACTTCGGAAGGGCCGGCGATCATGTCGATGCCGACAGTGCCGAAGACCTGACGCTTGGCGGCCGCCACATAAGCATTGCCCGGGCCGACGATCTTGGCGACCGGCGCGATGGTTTCAGTGCCATAAGCCAGTGCCGCCACAGCCTGCGCGCCACCGATGCGATAGATTTCCTCGACGCCCGCAATACGCGCGGCAGCCAGAACGGCCGGATTGACCGCGCCGCCATTCGCGGGCACGACCATGACGATGCGCTCCACACCGGCAACCTTGGCGGGCACGGCATTCATCAGCACTGAGCTTGGATAGCTGGCCGTGCCGCCTGGCACATAAAGGCCCACGGCCTCGATTGCGGTCCAGCGCGAGCCGAGGCCGACGCCGATATCGTCCTCGTAGATATCGTCCTTCGGCATCTGTCGCGCATGGTGTTTTTCGATACGCCGGGCTGCGAGTTCAAGCGCTTCGATCACGCTCGTGTCGACGGTGGCAATCGCCGCATCGATTTCATCAGTCGTTACCCGCATCGGCACCGCGGCAAAATCGATGCCGTCGAATTTCCGGGAATAATGGGCAAGGGCCGCATCGCCGCGATGTCGGACATCATTGATGATGTCGCGAACGGTCGCATTGACGTCTTCGGAAACTTCTCTCTTGGTTGTCAGGAAGGCAGCGAATTTCTGTTCGAAATCAGCCGATGCCTGCTCCAGCCAGATTGCCACGCCATTACCCTTTCATTGTCCCCACGGGGTGCACGACTTACCGCAGAACGATTGCGGCTCTGGTATGTGGCATAAATCGAAACGGGACGGAAAGGCAACCGTCCCGACAGTCCGGAAAGCTTATTCGCTGTCGGGATGATGCGGTTTGGTGGCGGTTTCCCACGCACCGCTCACATCAGTCAACTGCGCCTCGATGCATTCGACATCAAGCGCGATGGTGCCGCCGCCGGAAAGGGCCAGTTCCACAAGGCCATCCGGGCCTTCGCCATTCGGTGTGAAACGTATCGCCAGAAGCGAAAGAACCTGCTCCCTGTCGGCCAGGTTGATGGACTGCGAACGAACGGCGGAGACACGCTTCAGGAAAACAACTGTGCGGCAGCGTTCCGGCGGCAGGTGCTTTTTATCGGCGCTTTCCCAGACGAAACGGTTGGCGGAAAAGGTGAACTGGCCGTGTTTCGGCTCGAAGGCAACATCCTTCAGCTTGAAGACACTGTCCTGCATATGGGTCGAGATGACGGAGAGATCTTCAGTATCCAGCGCGAGCAATTTCAGGCCGCTCATCTTTTTCTTCCTTCTTGTGCGGTGCGGACCGCTATTTCCATGACTTACAATGGAAATAGGCAGTCCCGGCCCGCTGTGCAACGGGTAGAAAACGGATGAGCGGCGGTGAATGGATCAATCGCTGACGCGCTCGACCAACGCGCCGCAGCGGGTGAGCTTTTCCTCGAGGCGTTCGAAGCCGCGGTCTAGATGATAGACGCGCGACACCATGGTCTCGCCCTCGGCCACGAGGCCGGCAATGACCAGCGACACGGAAGCGCGCAGATCGGTCGCCATCACAGGCGCACCCTTGAGGCGGGAAACGCCTTCGATGCGAGCCATCTGACCGGAAAGCGAAATCTTCGCACCGAGCCGGGCAAGCTCCTGCACATGCATGAAGCGGTTTTCGAAGATCGTTTCGGTAATGTGGGAAACGCCCTGGGAACGGGTCATCAGCGCCATGAACTGCGCCTGCAGGTCTGTCGGGAAGCCGGGGAACGGTTCAGTGACGACATCGACCGGCTGAATGCCATTGCCGTTGCGCACCACGCGCAGGCCGGTTTCCGTCTCGCTGATCGTGGCGCCCGCGAGCCTGAGCGTATCGAGTGCATTGTCGAGCAGCGATGCGCGCGTGCCTTCCAGCACCACATCACCGCCGGTCATGGCCACTGCCATGGCATAGGTGCCGGTTTCAATACGATCGGGCAAAACCCGGTGGCGCGCGCCGGAAAGCGAGGTGACGCCTTCGATGGTGATGGTGGAGGTGCCGGCGCCTTCGATCTTCGCGCCCATTGCGATCAGGCAGTGCGCCAGATCGACAACCTCGGGCTCGCGGGCGGCGTTGTGGATGACGGTTGTGCCGCGGGCAAGGCTTGCAGCCATCAGCATCACATGCGTTGCGCCAACCGAAACTTTGGGGAAGGTATAGACCGCGCCGATGAGGCCGCCCTTGGGGGCCGAGGCATTGATGTAGCCGCCATCGATCTCCATCGTCGCGCCGAGCGCCTGCAGGCCCTCGATGAACAGGTCAACGGGACGCGTGCCGATGGCGCAGCCGCCAGGCAGGGAGACGCGGGCGCGGCCCTCACGCGCCAGAAGCGGGCCGATGACCCAGAAGCTTGCACGCATCTTGGAGACCAGCTCGTACGGAGCGGTGGTATCGACAATGGTGCGGCAGGTGAAATGCACGGTACGGGAATAAGCTTCGCCCTGGCTTTCGCGGCGGCCATTCACGGAAATATCCACGCCGTGATTGCCGAGGATACGGATCAGCTGCTCCACGTCAGCCAGATGCGGCACGTTTTCGAGCGTCAGCGTATCGCTGGTCAGCAGCGATGCGATCATCAGCGGCAAGGCGGCGTTTTTGGCGCCGGAGATGGGGATGATGCCGTTGAGCTTGTTGCCACCCGTAATTCTGATGCGATCCATGCGTCCCTACGGGCCTGTGCCCGCCTTTCTTTATCGTGCCTTGCGGAAAGGCGCGTCCTTAGACGAATTTCCGCGGCGTTTCAATTTTATGCTGTGAATTCTCTATGAGGATGATTCGTCCGTTTTTGCGGCAGGCAGGCCAATGGTGTCGTCTGCGTCGCCGGCACGGCGCGCGCGAACCTGTTGTTTGCGCTTCAAAAGATTTTCGCGAAGTTTCTTCGCGGCACGCGCCTTCCGTTCCGCCTCGCGCTGGCGCGCCTTTTCGCCGGGCCCCGCCTGCGGCTTGCCGCTGGCCGCCGCGTCGGATGCGCCCGCGGAAAAGTCCCCGCAGAGCGCTGTCTTCACCTGTTTGTCGTGATGTTCGGTCATAGATTCAGCAATATCTGAAAAATGCTGTTTTCAACAGGGGGGGCGCTTTTTTGCGCCGCTTGATGAAGAATATCGTTTTGCGACTTGCGCTCGTCAAAAACCTGTGGCAATAGGCCGCCACGCTTGATGCTGAAGTGATCGCTTCGGCACCGGATGCTGCTATAGCTCAGGGGTAGAGCACTCCCTTGGTAAGGGAGAGGCCGAGAGTTCAAATCTCTCTAGCAGCACCATTTTACCTTAACAATTCAAGAAGTTGCGCGCTTACTCAAGCCCTGCACCCCGCATGTTGCTCACCGCATTCCGGAGTGTTGCCGCTTGGTGAAAGCTTCGCAAAAGCGAAAACCGCGCCCCTTGCGAAGCGCGGTTTCCACATCCGAATATTCTGTTGCTGCCAGAGCGGGACGAAACCGCCCGTAGCCAACGGGCGCCGCTTACTGACGGAATAGCGACAGGATATTTTCGGAACTGGTATTGGCGATGGAAAGCGACTGGATCGCCAGCTGCTGCTGCGTCTGGAGAGCCTTGAGCTTGGTGGATTCCTCGTTCATGTCCGCATCGACGAGGCGGCCGATGCCCTTGTCGATGGAGTCTGTCAGCTTGGAGACGAAGTCTTCCTGCAGATCGAGGCGCATCTTGATCGAGCCGAGATCGGCGCTTGCGCTGATGAGCGATTCCAGCTGGGTGTTGACGAACTGGATCATGTTATCGAGACCTTCGTTTTCGGTCAGCGGCTGTCCCTTTGAATTGGTCAGGCCGGCCAGGTCCTTCGTGATGTCGAGGTCGATCAGCGAGTAGTCGAGCTTCTGCGCCATCTGCGAATCCGCTGCGGCGGTTTCCAGATAGATATTGTTGCCGGACGTTCCACCGGTGCCGATCGCGGTTACCGTGGTACCGGCAGGTGTCGGCGCCGTGTTGTTGGCCTTCACGTAAAGCGCTTCGCCGGCGGCGTTTTCACCGATCTTGAAGTAGGTGCCGTTGTTTCGTGCAGTGGTGGCGGCAGCGACTGTAACGAGGCCGGTTACCGGGTCTGCGGCGGAAACCGTGGTTGTCGTGCCCGAGGGGAAACCGAGAAGCTGCGCTTCGGTAAACACCTTTGCGGTATAGGGTGTTGTTGTGGGGACACCTGCGGGCGTCGTTGTCGTGATCTCGAAATCGCGAAGAGCGCCGGTATCGGAGTAATAGGCGGCGCTGTCGAGAATGCCGTTTTTCGTCGCGCCGGTGGTCGTATCGAAAAGCGCGGTCTTGTTGTCGACCTGGATGTTGATGGTCTTGACGGCGACATTACCTGCACCGTCACGGATGAAGGAGCCGACGACCTGCTTGGTGATGGGCGTCAGATTGCCGGACGCGTCGCTGATCTTGCCCTTCAGCCAGTTTTCACCGGAGAAGGAGGCGGATTCGCCAATGCTCTTCAACTGGTCCTGAAGCTGGCGGATTTCTTCCTGGATCTTGGCCTTGTCAACGCCTGCTTCGCGGGCGGCAACCAGCTTCTTGCTGATTTCCTTGACGACATCGACGGTGGTTTCCATGGCGGAATAGGCGGTATCAACCTTTGCGGCGCCGAGGCCGAGAGCGTCCTGTACGGCGGAGAGGGCGCCATTATCAGAACGCATGGTGGTCGCGATCGACCAGTAGGCGGCATTGTCGGATGCGGTCTTGACGCGCATGCCGGAGGAAACGCGCGACTGGGTTTCTTCCATGTTGCTGCCGATGGCGCGAAGAGTCTGGAGGGCGGCCATGGCCGCAACGTTGGTCAAAATGCTGGTCATAATGATTTGCCCCTTGATTGGCTGAAATGAAAAGGGACATTCCGGATTGCCGCCGGGAACGATCGAGCGGCTTGATGCCTGTTAACCTCTTTTTCGTCTTGGTTAACCAATCGTTTCGATGACCAGTTTTTAGGGCGCGAATGGTTAACAAAGCCTAAACCTGTATTAATAAAATTAGGAAATAATAATTTCTATTAACGATAACAAAAAAACCGCGCCGTTTCGGGCGCGGTTCGCATTTGACGATCGAGTGTCGGAATTAACGGAAGAGCGAGAGAATGCTCTGCGAGTCGTTGTTGGCGATCGACAGGGCCTGAACAGCGAGCTGCTGCTGGGTCTGAAGGGCCTTCAGCTTGGTGGATTCTTCGTTCATTTCCGCGTCGACGAGGCGGCCGATGCCCTTGTCGAGCGAGTCGGTCAGCTTGTTGACGAAGTTTTCCTGCAATTCGATGCGCATCTTGACCGAGCCGAGGTCGGCGGCGGCGGATGTCATGCTCTGGAGCTGCTTGTCGACGAAGGAAACCATGGCGTCGAGCGCCTGCTCGGGCGTCAGGGTCACGGTGGCGGGACCAACGAGATCCTTGGTGATGTCCAGCGAGGTCAGGGAGTAGGACAGTGACTTTGCGAGCTGATTGTTGGCGCCGGTTTGAAGGTAGACGTTTTGGCCATCTTTCGTGGTGCCGATTGCGGAGGTGCCGAGCGCTTTCTGAGCGGTGTCGATGGCGGCGGTACCCGTCGAGGCAGTCGCTGCGGTGCCGTCGCCCATGACCTTGACATACTGATCGTCACCGATTTTCAGGTATGCGCCGTTTTCCGGTGTGCCAGCGCCCAATGCGACAACATAGAGGCCGGTGGTCGCGTCCGGGGTAACAGTGACCGGGGTTCCTGCCGTTGCAGGGGTCAAGCCCTTAAGCTGTGCTTCGGTGAAGACGACGGCTGCCTTAACCGTGGTGGCCTTTGCGGCGCCGACGCCTGTCGTGATTTCGAAGTTCTTGTATGAACCCGTCGAGGAATAGACGGCGTAGGCATCGAGAATACCCTGCTTGTCTTTTGCCGCGCCGGACGAGGTGTCGAACAGAACCGTCTCGTTGCTCAATGCGACATTGATGGTCTTGACGGAAACGTTGCCGCTGTTATCGCGGATGAAGGAGCCGACGACCGCCTTGGTGATGTCGGAGAGGTTGCCCGTGCCATCGCTGATCTTGGCCTGCAGCCAGTTCTCACCGGAGAAGGAGGAGGAGCTGGAGATGGACTTCAGCTGGTCCTGCAGCTGGGAGATTTCTTCCTGGATCTTGGTCCGGTCGACGCCTGCTTCGCGGGCGGCCACCAGCTTGTTCTTGATCTGCTTGACGACCTCGATCGAGGATTCCATGCCGGCATAGGCGGTGTCGACCTTGGCGGCGCCGAGGCCGAGGGCGTCCTGAACGGCGGAAAGGGCGCCATTATCCGAACGCATCGTGGTCGCGATGGACCAGTAAGCGGCATTGTCGGAAGCTTCCCGGACGCGCTGGCCGGAGGACACGCGGTCCTGCGTGGCTTCCATGTTCTGGCCGATGGAGCGCAGGGTCTGGAGTGCAGTCATCGCTGCGATGTTTGTCAAAATACTCGTCATGTAAATTGCCCCTGTAATGGCTGATTAGAAAAGGGACATTCCGGCTCACCGGGAGCGGCGTACAGCATCATGCCTGCTGACCGGCTACTTTCTTGAAGGTCAGCCCGCCGCTTCGATGGCTTCAGCTAAACGCTGTCGAATTAAAAAATACTTAAAGTAGAAAATAGTTGAGAATAAAATTTATACGTGCATACCATCTAAAAAACTGAAACGTAATATTTGCCATCCGCGTCGGACGGGCTGCCTTGAACGGTCTTCACGATCATCGCTTTGAAACGCGGGCGATAAAACGAAAAAACCGCGCCCTTTCGGGCGCGGTTCGCATTTGACGATCGGTGTCGGAATTAACGGAAGAGCGAGAGAATGCTCTGCGAGTCGTTGTTGGCGATCGACAGGGCCTGAACAGCGAGCTGCTGCTGGGTCTGAAGGGCCTTCAGCTTGGTGGATTCTTCGTTCATTTCCGCGTCGACGAGGCGGCCGATGCCCTTGTCGAGCGAGTCGGTCAGCTTGTTGACGAAGTTTTCCTGCAATTCGATGCGCATCTTGACCGAGCCGAGGTCGGCGGCGGCGGATGTCATGCTCTGGAGCTGCTTGTCGACGAAGGAAACCATGGCGTCGAGCGCCTGCTCGGGCGTCAGGGTCACGGTGGCGGGACCAACGAGATCCTTGGTGATGTCCAGCGAGGTCAGGGAGTAGGACAGTGACTTTGCGAGCTGACCGTTGGCATCCGTTCTCAGGTAGACGTTTTGGCCATCTTTCGTGGTGCCGATTGCGGAGGTGCCGAGCGCTTTCTGAGCGGTGTCGATGGCGGCGGTACCCGTCGAGGCAGTCGCTGCGGTGCCGTCGCCCATGACCTTGACATACTGATCGTCACCGATTTTCAGGTATGCGCCGTTTTCCGGTGTGCCAGCGCCCAATGCGACAACATAGAGGCCGGTGGTCGCGTCCGGGGTAACAGTGACCGGGGTTCCTGCCGTTGCAGGGGTCAAGCCCTTAAGCTGTGCTTCGGTGAAGACGACGGCTGCCTTAACCGTGGTGGCCTTTGCGGCGCCGACGCCTGTCGTGATTTCGAAGTTCTTGTATGAACCCGTCGAGGAATAGACGGCGTAGGCATCGAGAATACCCTGCTTGTCTTTTGCCGCGCCGGACGAGGTGTCGAACAGAACCGTCTCGTTGCTCAATGCGACATTGATGGTCTTGACGGAAACGTTGCCGCTGTTATCGCGGATGAAGGAGCCGACGACCGCCTTGGTGATGTCGGAGAGGTTGCCCGTGCCATCGCTGATCTTGGCCTGCAGCCAGTTCTCACCGGAGAAGGAGGAGGAGCTGGAGATGGACTTCAGCTGGTCCTGCAGCTGGGAGATCTCTTCCTGGATCTTGGTCCGGTCGACGCCTGCTTCGCGGGCGGCCACCAGCTTGTTCTTGATCTGCTTGACGACCTCGATCGAGGATTCCATGCCGGAATAGGCGGTGTCGACCTTGGCGGCGCCGAGGCCGAGGGCGTCCTGGACGGCGGAAAGGGCGCCATTATCGGAACGCATCGTGGTCGCGATGGACCAGTAAGCGGCATTGTTGGAAGCTTCCCGGACGCGCTGGCCGGAGGATACGCGGTCCTGCGTGGCTTCCATGCTTTGGCCGATGGAGCGCAGGGTCTGGAGTGCAGACATGGCTGCGATGTTTGTCAAAATGCTCGTCATAATAAATTGCCCCTTGAATGGCTGATTAGAAAAGGGACATTCCGGCTCACCGGGAGCGGCGCACAGCATCATGCCTGCTAACTGGCTGATTTTAAAAGGTTAGCTCACCGCTTCGATGGCTCTAGCTAACTGCCTTATGGTTAACAAATACTTAAAGTAGTAAAAATCTAGCGATAAAATTTATACGTGCATACCATCTAAAAAACTGAAACGTAATATTTGCCATCCGCGTCGGACGGGCTGCCTTGAGCGGTCTTCACGATCATCGCTTTGAAACGCGGGCGATAAAACGAAAAAAAACCGCGCCCTTTCGGGCGCGGTTCGCATTTGACGATTGAGTGTCGGAATTAACGGAAGAGCGAGAGAATGCTCTGCGAGTCGTTGTTGGCGATCGACAGGGCCTGAACAGCGAGCTGCTGCTGGGTCTGAAGAGCCTTGAGGCGAGTCGATTCTTCGTTCATTTCCGCGTCCACCAGACGGCCAACGCCCTTGTCGAGCGAGTCGGTCAGCTTGTTGACGAAGTTTTCCTGCAGTTCGATGCGCATCTTGACCGAGCCGAGGTCGGCGGCGGCGGATGTCATGCTCTGGAGCTGCTTGTCGACGAAGGAAACCATCGCGTCGAGATACTGGTTTTCCGAGACTGCCGAGCCGTCACTGTTCTTGAACGTGCCGGTCAGGTCCTTGGTGATGTCCAGCGACGTCAGCGAGTAGGTGAGCTGCGTTGCGAGCTGGGCGTCAGCGCCTTCTTCCAGGTAGATCTTGGTGGTGCCGTCGAGGCCCACGGCAATGCTGGTCTTGGTTGCCGGAGCTGTCGGCGCAGTCGTGTTGATTTTCACGTACTGGTCGTTGCCAAGATTGAAGTAGGTGCCGTTGACGTTGGGGACCGTCGTGTCGGCGTTAGCGATCGTGACGATACCCGTTGCGGCGGCGGTGGTGAAGGTGACGGCGGTACCGGCAGTTGCTTCCTTCAGGCCCTTCAGCTGAGCTTCGGTGTAAACCTTGGCTGCGGCAACCTTGGTTACCGGCTGTGCGGCGCCTGCGCCGTCCGAGTCATTGGTGATTTCGAACAGCTTGTAGCTGCCGGTGGAAGAAAAGTAGGCAAAGGAGTCGAGAACGCCCTGCTTGTCTTTTGCAGCGCCCGAAGACGTGTCGAACAGTACCGTGTTGCGGCTCAGGTCAACGTTAACGGTCTTTACGGAGACATTACCGGCGGCATCGCGAATGAAGGAACCAACGATCTGCTTGGTGACGTTCTTCAGTTCGCCGGCACCGTTGCTGATGGTTGCCTGTAACCAGTTTTCACCGGAGAAGGAAGAGGAGCTGGAGATCGACTTCAGCTGATCCTGAAGCTGCGAGATTTCTTCCTGGATCTTCGACTTGTCTACGCCGGGTTCGCGAGCAGCGACCAGCTTGTTCTTGATTTCCTTAACGACGTCAATGGACGATTCCATACCGGAATAGGCGGTATCAACCTTGGCAGCGCCGAGGCCGAGGGCATCCTGCACGGCAGAAAGGGCGCCGTTATCGGAACGCATCGTGGTCGCGATCGACCAGTAAGCAGCGTTATCGGAAGCTTCGCCGACGCGCTGGCCGGAGGAAACGCGGTCCTGCGTCGTTTCCATGTTCTGGCCGATAGAACGCAGGGTCTGGAGTGCAGACATGGCTGCGACGTTAGTGAGAATGCTCGTCATGGTAGATTTGCCCCTTGAATGGCTGATTAGAAAAGGGACATTCCGGACTCACCGGGAACGGCGCACAGCATCATGCCTGCTAACCGGCTGATTTTTAAAGGTTAGCTCACCGTTTCGATGGCTTTAGCTAACCTTTATATAGTTAATGAACACCTAAGGATTTTCTAAAAAATGCATTCCGAAGATTTGTTTTGCAACCCTTACGCGTGCGCGCGCGTATTCTGAAATGTTTAAAAAAAAATGAAGCCGCACCCGTTGCCGGATGCGGCTTTGTCGACAGGTGGTGTGCTCGGGTCAGCCTCCCTTGCACTCGCCCCATTCACGCGATCGCGAGACGGTCAGCCCCCGCTTGCAATCGCGTCATTCATGTCATTCTGGTCGCGGCTATCCGCTGTCCGTGGGTAAAATCTGACAGCCGGTGCTTTCCAAATCACTAATTTAGACGAGTACCAAAGCGCTTGCTGGGATCGTGGTAAATCCTTCGAAAATAAGGATGGTAAACAAATTCTGCCGGGGATTTGGCAGTATGCAACAAACAAAACCGCGCCCTTTCGGGCGCGGCTTGCATTTCGTCATTTACGATCCGATTAACGGAAGAGCGACAGGATGTTCTGCGAGTCGCTGTTGGCGATCGAGAGAGCCTGGATTGCCAGCTGCTGCTGTGTCTGCAGAGCCTTGAGGCGGGTGGACTCTTCGTTCATGTCGGCGTCGACCAGGCGGCCGATACCCTTTTCCATCGTGTCGGACAGCTTGGTAACGAAGTCTTCCTGCATGGAGATGCGGTTGGAGACTGCACCCAGATCAGCAGCGGCGCTGTTGAGGGTTTCAAGCTGCTTGTCGACGTGGCTGATGAGCTTGTCGAGGATGTCGTTGTCCGTGGCAGCGGCGGTGCCGAGCATCGTGGCGCCGGCGCCCTTGTAGATCGACAGGTCCGAAATATCGAGGTTCGAAATGGACTGCTTTACACCGTCTGCGACTGCAGCCTTGTCGAGAATGCCCGTGCCCTTGCCGTCCGTTACAGCGCCGGTGTCGAACAGAACGTTCGAGCCGCTGAGCTGCACGTCAACGCGCTGAACCTTGACGGCGCCAGCGGAGTCACGGGTGAAGGATGCGACAACCTGCTTCTTCAGGTTCGCGATAGCCGCGTCGTCGGTGCCGGCAGCGAACGCTACGCCATCGTTGGACGCCTTGGTCTTCAGCCAGTTTTCGCCGTTGAAGGTCGCGGAGTCGGCGATGGAGGTCAGCTGCTTCTGGAGCTGGCCGATTTCCTTCTGGATCTTTTTCTTGTCGGCGGTCGGGTCCTGGGCAAGGATGAGCTTGTCCTTGATTTCCTGAACGACCTTGATGGTGGCTTCCATGCCCGCATAGGCAGTGTCGACCTTGGCGGCGCCAATGCCGAGAGCGTCGGAAACGGTGGAAAGGGCGGAATTGTCCGAACGCATGGTCGTTGCGATGGACCAGTAAGCAGCGTTGTCGGCGGCGGAGCTTACCTTCTGGCCGGTCGAGATGCGGCCCTGCGTCGTTTCCATGTTCTGGCCGATAGAGCGCAGGGTCTGGAGTGCAGCCATAGAGGAGGCGTTGGTGAGAATGCTTGCCATAGTATTTGTCCCTTGTGTTTACGAGATACTGGAGTTGGGGACATTCCGGACTGTGTATTACCGGTCACAACGTTTCGGCTTCATGCCACTCGGTTCAGAATTACTTGCTTCTGGAAACCAAACCCGCTGTGTGTGAGGCGAATTTCGCAGTCAAAACTTACATAATTATTAATTTACGAATGAAGAAATATTAGAAAATACATATGGTTACTGGTTTGTTTCTATGAAAGGTAAGTTTTTAATTTAAAATTATAGTTATTCATCCGCTAGCGAAGCTGGTAACCAAAGTCTTAAAACGCCAAAACCCCGCGGCCTTGGGCACGCGGGGTTAAGAAACAGGGTTAATGGGTGTCAGTTCGGCACGAATGCCCGTCAGTTGAACGATCTGACGAGGCTGCCGACAAGCAGGTTCCAGCCGTCGATCAGCACGAAAAACAGGATCTTGAAGGGCAGGGAGATGGAAGTCGGCGGCAGCATCATCATGCCCATGGCCATGGTGATGGTGGCGACGATCAGATCAATGACCAGGAACGGCAGGATGATAAGGAAACCGATCTCGAAACCGCGCCGGATTTCCGACAGCATGAAGGCCGGAACCAGCACTCGATAATCGACGACGTTGTCGGTCATCACTTCCTGGCCGCGTTCGCGGGCAATATCCACGAACAGCTTCAGATCCTTGTCACGCGTATTGGCGTTCATGAAGGTGCGAAAGGGCTCGGCGATGCGCTGCACGGCCTGCTGCTCGTTGATCTGGTTCTGCAACAGCGGTTGCACGCCGTCGGTCCAGGCTTTGTCGAAGGTGGGCGACATGACGTAGAAGGTCATGAACATCGCCATCGACAGAAGGATCATGTTCGACGGCGTGGAAGCGAGCCCCATGCCGGAGCGCAGGATAGAGAAAGCGATCACGAAGCGCGGAAAGCTCGTGACCATGATCAGGATGCCGGGCGCGACGGAAAGAACCGTCAAAAGCCCGAAGGTGCGGATGATCCATGCCGCGACAGACCCGTCTATCTGCGTGTTGAACAGATCGGACGGAAATTGCTGGGCATTGGCAAGGCCCGGCAAAGCGAGGAGGACGGCGATGGTTACAAGAAATCGAATCATTCGATGACAAAGGTCCGGAACATGACCTTGGATACGCGCCCTTGAGAGCGCAGGTCAACTCGTTCCTGAATGTCATCCTTAAGATATTGAAAGCCGCGCGGCCCTTCCAGCTGCTGAAGGGAAACGGTGCGGACATAGGCCATGATATCCTGATGGATATCCTCGGCCAGTCCGACTTCCACCGGCCCCTTGAACATCAGCGCCACCTCCAGCCGCACCCAGTTCGTCGAGGGGTAGGCGAGATTGGTGGTGATGGGATCGAGCTGGACGATACCGTTCGGTTCCGCCGCGATTTTCTCGACACCCTCTTCCTTCTTCTCGCCATGACCACCGGCCGCAGCGGTGGCATGGGCCTCGGTTGCGGCAATCTTCGGTGCGATCATGCCGCCGACGAGCCAGCCTCCGCCCACGCCGAGCAGGGTGAGGATCACAACACCTGCGATGGTCATGATCAGAGGGGAGGATTTCTTCTTGCCCTCTGCCTGTTCGTTTTCCATGGATCAGTCCGTTCCCCGTGTGCGGCGTCAGAGCGGCGAGAACAGGTCGACGACCTGCTGCCCGACCGGAGGCTGCTGCACTTCCGTCAGACGGCCGCGACCGCCGTAGGAGATGCGCGCTTCGGCAATGCGCTCGTAGGAGATCATGTTCTGAGCATCCACATCCTGCGGCCGGACGATACCGCCAACGTTGAGGATGCGGATTTCATGGTTCACGCGCACTTCCTGCGAGCCGCTGATGATGAGGTTGCCGTTTTCGAGAATACCCGTCACGACGGCGGCCACGAGCAGCGTCAGCTTTTCAGACCGCTTGGTCTTGCCCTTGGCCTGGGTATCGGTGTCGGAGCCGTATTTGATGTTGGAATCCGCGTCCGGCGTCCAGCCAAGGATCTGGGCTTTGGCCTTCCAGTTCAAGCCGCTGGAGTTGGTGCGGTTACGCTCGGTTTCGTTGTCGAAATCGGCCTTGTCGTTGATCTGGATGTTGACGGTCAGGATGTCGCCGATGTTCAGCGCGCGCAGGTCTTTGAAAAGTGCGCCCTGGCTGTCGCTCCACAGTGAATAGCCGCTTGCCATGTGTTTCGGCTGCTTGGGATACATGCCCATCTGCGGTGTCTGGCTGAATTGCAGACCGCTGCCGATCGGGCTCATCGCCGGTGCGTTACCGATTTCCTTCAGGGTCTGGTTGTTCTGGCAGCCTGCCAGGAGAGCGAGCGGCAGGAGGAGGGCCGGAAGACGACGCGTGCTCATGAAGGATCCTTCGAAGTGTTTTTGTCGATTGCCTGCGACATGATGCCGGCGACGGTGGCAGCTTTCTGCGCGTCCATCTCGCTGAGGATGAGGCCGGATTGACGCGGCGGCAGCTGCATGATGATGGCGGCAGCAATCTCCACATGCATCTTCTCAAGCTGCGGTGCGGCGGCATCCGCCTTCATCGTCTTGTAGATGTCGACGAGGTTGCTTTTGGCCTGGTTGAGGAAATGTTCGCGGCGCGCCAGCCAGTCTTCATATTCAGCCTTGCGGTTTTCCAGCACGGAAATGCGCTCGTTCACGTCGGACTGGAGCTTCTCGAGCTCCTGCTTCTGCATCAGGTAACGCTGATCCCGGGCCGCATCGGCAATGTTGGTGCAGAATTTCTGGATTTCATCCTGCGTGCTGAGTTCTGAAACCACGTTCTGCTGGCTCTCCGCGCCGGCGGCCGGCAGCAGGAACAGCAGCGACGCGACCGCCGCGAAGCGGACGAGGCCATTCGAAAGCGGATTTTTGGTCTGACGTTCCATCATTGCAGCACAAGCTCCGCCTGAAGGGCGCCGGCGGATTTGATGCCTTGCAGGATGGCGATGATACCATCCGCCTTGAGCCCGATGCTGTTGAGACCGGCAACCAGCGTGCGAAGGTCAGGCCCTTCGACAATGGCGACCTTGCTGCCTTCCTGCATGGCCATGATATCCGTCTGCGGCTGCACCGCCGTTTGGCCACGCGAGAAGGGTGCCGGCTGAATGACCTGCGGTGATTCGGTCACCTGCACGGTCAGCGTGCCGTAGCTGACGGCGACGCGCGAAATCCGCACATCCGCACCGATGACGATCGTGCCGGTGCGTTCGTTGATGACGACCTTGGCCGGGGTATCCGTCTCGACGGTCAGGTTTTCGATTTCCGCCATCAGCCGGGTGAGATCCGCGACGCGAGGCTTTTGCACCGCGATTTCCTGCGAATCGCGCGGTTCGGCGATCGGATCGCCATAGCGGGCGCGGGCAAAGGCGTTGACGACGTCTGCGACGCGCACGGCCGTCGAAAAGTCGGGGTTGCGCAGCTGAAGGACCAGATTGACCGAATCCTTGAACTTCGACGGCAGCTCCCGTTCGATGATCGCGCCGTTTGGCACGCGCGCCGACGTGGTGACACCCTGGGTCAGCGTTGCCGCATCGCCCTGCGCCGAAAAGCCGTTGACGATCAGTGCGCCCTGCGCGACCGCGTAAATCTGCCCGTCGGCGCCGGAAAGCGACGTCATGATGAGGTTGCCGCCGCGCAGCGAAGAGGCATCGCCGAGCGAGCTCACCGTCACGTCGACGCGGCTGCCGGGGCTCGCGAAGGGCGGCAGATTGGCCGTCACCATCACGGCGGCGATGTTCTTGGCATTCGACTGGCCGCCCTGCGTGGTGATGCCGAGATTCTGCAACATCGCGCGCATGGATTGCTCGGTAAACGGCGAAGAACGCAGGCTGTCGCCCGTGCCCTGCAGGCCGACCACGAGACCGTAACCGATGAGCTGGTTGTCACGCCCCGCCTGCAGCGATGCGATATCCTTGATGCGGGACGTATCCGCATGGGCTGCCGGAACGGGAAGGAAGGGCTGGGCCGAAAACAGGATGGCCGCGGCCAGGATACGAAGCACTCTCATTTCGCCATCACCTGAATGGTTCCGTCCTTCATGACCGTGCCGTTGACGATGACGCCGGAATCGATGTTGCGTACCCGTACCACTTCGCCGAGCGAGCCATCGGTCATCGGTGTTCCCGAAGCCATCAGCGTCATATTGCCGATGGTGAAGACGAGCTTGACGCTGGTGCCGCGCGTGACGAGCGAGGGTTCGCGCAGGGCGGCAACGGGGATCGTGCGGCCGGGAAGCAGGGTCTGCTTGGAGATCATGCCTTCCACTTCGCTGATGTCGCTCGCGTAACCCGCGGAAATATTGGGATTGGTCACCTCCACCGGCTTCACCTGTTCGGACGTGATCGTCTCGCCCGGATAGATGGTACGCACGGGAACCAGCGCCATTGGCGCCTGCGAGAAGGCAGGCGCGAAAGCGCCGATTGAAAAGGCAGACGCCAGGCACATACGGGCGAGCGCCCTTTTGCAGCTGTTATTTTTCCGGCCAAACCTCATGTTCGCCTGCCTTTCCGTTCTTACTTCAGGTTCTTGCTGACAATCGAAGCCATTTCGTCAGCGGTGGTGATGACCTTGGAATTCATCTCATAGGCGCGCTGCGCCGTGATGAGGTCGGTGATTTCCTTGACGGCGTCGACGTTCGAGCCTTCGAGGTAGGATTGCTTGATATAGCCGTAGCTCGGATCGTCGGGCACGCCGATGACGGCGTCGCCGGAAGCCGGTGTCTGGGCGAAGAGGTTGTCGCCGAGCGGCTTCAGGCCGGCTTCGTTGGCGAAGTTGGCGATGGTCAGCTGGCCAAGCTCGGTGAAGTCGGCGGCGTTGCCGATACGGGCCGTCACCTGACCCGTGCGGGTAACGGTGATGTCCTGCGCATCGGTCGGGATATTGATATTCGGAATGACGTTATAGCCATCCACCGTCACGAGATTACCATCGGCATTCTTGTTGAAGGCGCCAGCGCGGCTGTAGAGCGTCGAACCATCGGCCGCCTCGATCTGGAACCAGCCCTGACCGATGATCGCGACGTCGAGCTTGTTGCCGGTCTCGATCAGGTTGCCCTGGGTGTGGATGTTGCGCACGGCCGAGGTCTGCACGCCGAGGCCAATATTGGCGCCCTCGGGCACGATCGCCTGGTTGGCGCGGTTTGGCACACCCTGCATGCGCTCGGTCTGATAGAGAAGATCGGTGAACTCCGCCCGCGCGCGCTTGTAACCGGTGGTGTTGATGTTGGCGATGTTGTTGGCGATGACTTCCAGATTGGTCTGCTGGGCGTCCATACCGGTGGCAGCGATGGCAAGAGCTCTCATGTCAATATTCCTGCTGGGCTAGATCTGCATCTTGGTAATGTCGAGATAGGCCGACACGATCTTGTCTCGGAGCGCGATGGCGGTTTGCAGCGACTGCTCGGCCGAAAGCATGGCATCGACGACTTCACGCGTATTCGCCTTGCCCTGAATGCCTTCAAAAGAAGCGACTTCGGCCTTCTTGAGGTTGTTCATCGCGTCAACGGAAACATTACCGAGAACGCTTGCGAAGCTCTGACCGGTCTGCTGCGCTGGTGTCGTCTGCTCGCTGCCGAAAATATTGTCGGTGAGCGAGGAAACGCTGCCGGCGCCGCGCGTCAGCGAGAGGGAGCCGAGTTGCTTGATGCCGTCGATCATTGCGATGCCTTCAGAAGGTCGATGGTGGAGGCGACGAGGTCGCGTGTCTGGCGGATGACCTGAAGATTGGCGTCGTAGCTGCGGTTTGCTTCGCGCATGTCTGCCATTTCGATCAGGATGTTGACGTTCGGCATCTTCACCATGCCGTTTGCGTCGGCGGCCGGATTGCCGGGGTCGTATTCGTTGATGAAGTCGCCGCGATCGACGCCGAGCTTTTTCACCGTCACGCGCTCGACGCCGCTGACACGGTCGAGTTCCGAACCGAAGGTGACCGTCTTGCGGCGATAGGGGTCCGCGCCGGGTGTGTCACCCGTCGATCTGGCATTGGCGATGTTTTCAGACACGATGCGCAGTCGGGTGGACTGCACTTCCAGGCCGCTGCCGGCGATCTTGCTCGCCGCACTCAAGGGATCCATGGCTTACCTCTTAACCGTCATCAGCATCATGCGATGGAAGGATTTGACGAGATTGGCATTCAGCTCGTACTGCCGCTTGATCTCGCCGGTCTTGGTCATTTCTTCCGCAAGCGCGACCGAATTGCCCGATTCCTGCATGCCGATCTCGTTGTTGACCGGGTTGTCGCGCACCGCGATATTGTCGCTGAGTGTGCTCTCGCCGAAGTGGGCAGGGTTGGTCCTCGCCATGCCGACCTGCTGGCTGGTGGCCTGCATGACCGCTTCGAATGGGCTGACATCCTTGGCGTGGAACTTGGGTGTGTTGGCGTTGGCGATGTTGGTCGCCACGACTTCCTGCCGCACGCTCAGCCATTCCGCTTGGCGGGATGCCAGTTCGAACAGTTGAATCGGTTGCATAGACTTCTCCATCTCGTATGCCCCGAACCTACGGGGCTAATCTTGCGTCAGACTTGCGGAGAAGACGAAGGGGTGCGACGACGGGAAAAGGCGCATGGATGCGCGGCCTGCACAAAGAAAAAAGGCGCGCCAGCAGATGCCGCGCGCCTTTTGATCGGAAGAAATTTCTTTTATTTTTCGGGGTGATAGGTTTTTCCAGAGGATGTCTCTATCAACCACTCGCCGTTGCGTTGCTCGATTTTCGTCAGCAGCGCATTATCAGGCAGGGTCGAGCCGACCCTCACCATATACATGCCCGAACCGTCTTCGATCAGGGCGCGGCCGTTGGAGACATGCAGCAGACGGAAGGCGGTCTGGCCGGGGAAGGGCTGGTCCTCGACCCCGGCTGCGAGATTGTTCTGTTTTTCCTTGCCGCCTGCGTTCACGGTCGCCGTCGTCAGCATGTCGGGCAGTTCGGCCGGCGGTGGGGTGTCTTCCTTGTTGCGATTGGTCATCGCCATCGGAGAAACACTGAAGACTTCCCGCGGGCCGGTATGGGGCAGATCGCGGGTGCGGTCGCCGCCCGCCACCTTCATGCCGAATTTTTCCTCATTGAAGAACACGTACCAGGGGAAGAAGGCTGCTGCAGCGGCAAGCGTGATGCCTGTCCATGCCAGAATACGGTCGGGTGTGAAGAAAACGGGCTTGGGCAGCACGTCTTCATCGTAGCTATCGTTATTCCGCTTTTTCTTCACGGTCAGCCTCTCATTCTCGGGGTTACCTGCGGCTGGCCGTTCTGCGCGCCGCCGCGCAATGCGGTCGCAAGGTCAGCATAGGCATCCTGTGCCGCCGGTTCGTTCGGCAGCTGTTTCAGCGTTTCATAGATGATCGGAACCTGCTTCACCGCCATGTCGAGGTCTGGGTCGGTGCCCGGCCGGTAACCGCCGATGAGGCGAAGATCCCGCGTTTCCTCGAAGCGATGGACCAGCGCCTTGAGGCGCGAGACCAGCTTTTCCTGATCCGGCGTCCATGCTTTCTTGGCGAGACGCGAGATCGAGGCGAGCGGATTGATCGGCGGGTAGCGGCCTTCTTCTGCAAGGCTGCGGTCGAGCACAATGTGACCATCGAGAATACCGCGGGTCGAATCGGCGATCGGATCGTTATGATTGTCTCCATCCACCAGAATGGAAACGATGGCGGTGATGGTGCCGGTGCCTTCGGCGCCCGGTCCCGCCCGCTCTAGAAGACGCGGCAGCTCGGTGAAGACGGAGGCGGGGTAACCGCGCGCCACCGGCGGTTCACCCGAAGCAACGGCCACTTCGCGGATCGCATGGGCAAATCGCGTCACGCTGTCAATGATGAGGAGGACATTGTCGCCCTGATCGCGGAAATGCTCTGCAATGGTGACGGCGGAAAGTGGCGCCATCTTGCGCAGCATTGGGCTTTCATCGCTCGTCGCGACAACGGCGATGGACTTGCTCATGTTCTCGCCCATCGTATCTTCAATGAATTCGCGCACTTCACGTCCGCGCTCGCCGACCAGTGCAATCACCACCTTGTCGAAGGCGTCAGCCTTTGCAAGCATGGACAGCAGCGTGGATTTGCCGACGCCCGAGCCGGCGAAAATGCCAAGGCGCTGGCCGAGACACAGCGGCGAAAAAATATCGATTGCCCGCACCCCGGTCTTGAACGGGGTCTCCACCCTCTTGCGGGTCATTGAGGGTGGCGCATTGTTGGAAATCGAACGGCGTTCAATGCCCGCGGCAAGCGGTCCCTGGCCGTCGATAGGTTCACCAAGCGCATTGATGGTGCGTCCGCACCAGCTATCATCAGGCGCGACACGGAAGGCGCCCTTGCGGATGACGGAATCGTGAATGCCGATCGGTTCGCCCGGCTCGATAGGGCACACGTAGCAGATATCCGGCTCAACGCGCACCACTTCGCCGAGATGGATGCCGGTCGGGCTGCGATGGGCAACAAACTCGCCAAGCCGCACATGCCGGGACAGGCCGGACACGGTATAGTGCCCGGCGGCGATGGTGCGAACGTGGCCGCCCGGCGCCACCGAAAATTCCGGATCGGCATAATGTCCGGCAAGGCCGGCAAGTTGGGCGAGCTTCGGTGAAATGGCTTCAGCCGAAAGCATGGATACCGGCATTGTCATCGGTCAGCTCCTCAGCGCGCGCCACCAAGCGTCTTGATGCCCTCGCCGAACGTCGATTCGGTATCGCGCATCAGAGAGGAGATGCTTTCGAAGGCACGGTTGACCTGGATGAGCTGCGTCATCTGGGAAATCCCGTTGACGTTCGACTGTTCGAGATAACCCTGAACGACGCCGACCTCGTGATTGTTGACGACGGGGACCGGCTGAGCCACGGGCTTCACGCCGCTATTGGGGTGGCGCAGGAAACCTTGCGAAAAATCCGCCTGGAAGATGCCAAGCGTGGCGACGATGTTTTCGTTCTGCCTGATGGCTCCGTCAAGACCCACGGTAATCGGGCCGCCATTCGGATTGAGCTGGATCGGGCCGCCGCCGGCGTCGAGGACCGGGTAACCGCTGGAGGAAATGAGCGCGCCGTCAGGCCGCATGGTGAAGCGGCCGTCACGGGTCAGAATCTGACCGTCGGGCGTATCCAGCGAGAACCAGGCATCGCCCTTGATGGCGAAATCGAAGGAATTGCCGGTCTGCTCGAAAGCGCCCTGGCGCGTGGAGAGATAGTCGTTGCCCTGGGACACGAAGGCGATCTTGGCATTCATGTCATTATGGTTCTTGGCGACCATTTCGTCGAATTTCACTTCGGAACCGCGGAAGCCGACCGTGTTCACATTCGCCATATTGTCGGAAATGGTGGTAAGACGACGCTCCAGCGCGATCTGCGAGGACAGGGCGACGTATAGTCCGGATTGCATATCATTTGCCTCCGAGTTTCAGGGAGTTGATGGATATCAGCAGATCGGCGGAGATACCGTAGCCGCTGGAGGAGCCGAAGACGGCGAGGGGATCGTAGGTCGTCGAGGGGTTTTGCATTTCCCACATGATGGTGAAACGCTCCAGCAGCTTGCCGACCTTTTCAGGATCCTGCAGGTCCTTGACATCCATCGTTTTTTCGATGAGGGCGGCCTGTTTCTCGACATCTGCCCCGGCGAATTCGTCGGGCAGGTTATAGGCCGTGCGAAACACCTGCGCGAGCGCATCGTCGGCCAGAAAGTCGAGGCCGGATTTGATCGTCGGCGCCTTGCGCTCGAAATAAAGGGCGAGACGAACACCGTTATTGTCGTCGCCCGCTTCCTGTTCCAGCGTCTGCCGGGTGTATTTGGTAATGACGCCCGACTGGGCTGCATCGACCGAAGTCGCCGCCGCACCCAGATCCGCGAAATTCAGCGATTTCGCGAAATCCGCGTAACGGCTGTCAGAAAGCTTGTTGGCGAAGGCATTCTTGTCGGTCGTGCCTTCTGTCAGGACCTTGCGGATGAAGGCTTTCGCATAGGCCATATCCTCGAGCCCGTGCGCCTTGAGCGCGTAATTGTAAAGGCGGGTATCCGCCATGAAATCGTCTATGGATTTCACGTCGCCGATCTTTGCGCGGTAATATTCGGTCTCACGCGCCACGTCCGGCTGCTTCGACACCCGCTCAAGCGACTTGCCGATATCCTGACTGATCAGTCTGTAGCTGGTGTAGGTGGAAGTCACTGAACCGCCGCTCTCGTTTGATCCCGATCTCAAGGCGCACGTCCGCCTTTGCCGGCATAGTGCCGCGGCTTGCTTGTGCGAAACTGGCTGGAGGCTGAAGCGCGGAGAGGCTTTGCGGACAGGTTCACGCAAGCCACATTTTTTAGACATGGCGGCATGGAACACTGTTCGGGCGTGGTCGATCAATGAATATTGTAATTGGACTTATAATCACCTTCGGCTGCATCATCGGCGGCTACATGGCGATGGGCGGTCATCTGGACGTGCTGATTCAGCCGTTCGAATTGATGATCATCGGCGGCGCCGGTCTCGGCGGCTTCATCATGGCGAACCCGATGAAGGTCGTGAAGGATTCTGGCAAGGCGCTCGGCGAGGCCTTCAAGCACTCGGTTCCGAAGGAGCGCAACTATCTCGACGTGCTCGGCGTGCTTTATTCGCTGATGCGAGACCTGCGCACGAAATCGCGCAACGAGATCGAGGCCCATATCGACAATCCCGAGGAATCCTCGATCTTCCAGAGCGCGCCATCGGTTTTGAAGAACAAGGAACTGACCTCGTTCATTTGTGACTATGTCCGCCTCATCATCATCGGCAATGCCCGCAGCCACGAAATCGAGGCGCTGATGGATGAAGAAATCGAGACCATCCTCCACGACAAGCTGAAGCCTTACCACGCGATCACCACCATGGGCGATTCCTTCCCTGCCATCGGTATCGTCGCAGCGGTTCTCGGCGTCATCAAGGCGATGGGCAAGATCAATGAATCGCCTGAAGTGCTGGGCGGCCTCATCGGCGCCGCGCTGGTCGGCACCATGCTCGGTATCATCCTGTCCTATTCGATCTGCAATCCGCTCGCCTCGCAGGTCAAGATCGTCCGCACCAAGCAGCATCGCCTCTACATCATCGTCAAGCAGACGCTGATCGCCTACATGAACGGTTCGGTGCCGCAGGTTGCGCTTGAATATGGCCGCAAGACCATCTCCAACTACGAGCGGCCGTCCATCGACGCCGTCGAGCAGGAGATGATGAATCCCGGCGGCGAGAACAAGGCGGCATGACCATGGCAAAAGCTGCAGCGCAAAAAGCTCCCGCCATCGACACCGCCTTGCTCGCGAAACTCACCGGCGGGCTTTCCGACCGCAGGACGATCGCGAAGATCGGTTCCGATATCGGCCACCTCTACAGCGAATTCCTGCCGGATATTTTTCACAGCGAGACCGGCATTGCGATAGACGTCGAATATATCGGCTCCGAATCGGGGCTCATGACCGACCTGATCGCCAATGTCGGGCAGAATGTCGCGGTGGCCGATTGTTCCCTGCGCAACTGGTGCCCGAACTTCATGATGACGGTCGGTAATGGCTTCGTCATCGCGCTCATGGAGCGCATGCTCGGTGCAGCACCGGACAGCATCGGCGAACCCGATGAGCGCAGTCTTTCCCATATCGAGCTCGATCTGGCTGCCATGGTCCTTGGACGTATCGGTGGCGTGCTCCGTTCCGGAGTCAACGCGCCGGGCGGTTTTGAAGCGGCTATCGAGCCGCCGTTCAATTCCGATGGCAAAAGTGCCTTCGACGAGATGATTGCGGGCCTCTACGGCGTTAACATCCGCATGAAAATCGACATTGGCAAAGTGTCGTCGGAATTCTCGCTGATCATACCGCAGCGTCCGTTGCTCAAGACATCCATCGTCGCTCCCAAGGCTTCAGCGCAGGCGCTGAAGAAGCAGGAAGAGTGGATGGAGATGATCTCGGAACAGGTGAAGAGATCGCAGGTCACGCTTGAGGCGCGCATCAAGCTCGAAACGCTGACACTCCGTACGATTTCGAAGCTGGTGGCCGGCGATGTCATTCCGTTTCAGGCCCTCAACCAGGACGATATCGGCGTTGAGGTCAGTGCTAACGGTTCCAAGCTCTATAATTGCGAATTCGGCAAGTCAGGCGACCGCTACATGGTTCGGGTCAAGAACAATGTCAGCACGGACGACGAGATCTTACGACATTTGATGGGTTAAAATCCTGCCCGACCTTTTTGGGTTTGGGCAGGCTGACGCAAGTTTCAAAGGGAATAATCAGCGCATGGCTACGAAGAAAACACCTGTGACCGATGATGCGGCGTTGCCGTCGTTTGAAGACGGCGGGGACCTCGACCAGGCTATCGGCGATCTGCGTGGCGTCCTCAAGACGGATGCGGAAGGCTCGCTCTCCGATTTTGGCGACTTCGGCGATTTCGGAAGTACGGACGAGGTTTCTACGCATACCGACCTTTCCGCCTTCGGTGGCGGAGCGGCCGATTTTGCGATGGACGATTTTGCCGCCGCCCCGCAGGTTGCGGGCGTAAAGGCACCGCTGGGCAGCGGCCTGTCCGAAAACATCGACCTGATCATGGATATCCCGATCGATGTCCAGATCGTTCTCGGCACCAGCCGAATGCTCGTCTCGGGGCTGATGAGCCTGGAGGAGGGCGCGACGATCGCACTCGACCGCAAGATCGGCGAGCCGGTCGAGATCATGGTGAATGGCCGCCGTATTGCGCGCGGTGAAATAACGGTTCTGGAAGACGACGATACGCGCTTCGGCGTAAAATTGATTGAAGTACTGAGTACGAAGAAAGCCTGATCCCTGTGGGGACGGAGAGGAAAGACCATGATGGACTTTGAAGATTTCGGTAACCCAATTGCGGGCAAGCCGTTGTCTCAGGCCGACAAGGCGGCCGCGGTGCTTCTTGCCATGGGCAAGGGCGTCGCCGGCAAGCTGCTGAAGTTTTTCACGCAGCACGAATTGCAGATGATCATTTCCTCGGCCCAGACCCTTCGCGTCATTCCTCCCGATGAACTTGCGCAGATCGTGGCCGAGTTCGAGGACCTGTTCACCGAAGGAACGGGTCTGATGGACAATGCCAAGGCAATCGAGAGCATTCTCGAAGAAGGTCTGACCCCTGAAGAAGTGGACAGCCTTCTCGGCCGCCGCGCTGCGTTCCAGGCCTATGAAGCATCGATCTGGGACCGCCTGCAGGAAGCAGAGCCGGAATTCGTCGGCAAGTTCCTGCTGCGCGAACATCCGCAGACCATTGCCTATATTCTCTCCATGCTGCCCTCGTCCTTCGGTGCCAAGGTTCTTTTGACCATTCCGGAAGAGCAGCGCGCCGATATCATGAACCGCACGGTGAACATGAAGGAGGTGAGCCCGACGGCCGCCCAGATCATCGAGAAGCGTGTGGTCAACCTCATCAACGAAATCGAAGCCGAGCGCAATGCCGGCGGTTCCACGAAGGTTGCCGACCTGATGAACGAACTGGACAAGCCGCAGGTCGATACGTTGCTCAGCTCGCTCGAGACGCTCAGCAAGGAAGCCGCAAACAAGGTCAAGCCGAAGATCTTCCTCTTCGACGACCTCATGTTCATGCCGCAGCGCAGCCGTGTCATGCTGCTGAACGATGTGTCGGCCGATGTTCTGACGATGGCGCTGCGCGGCGCCACGATGGAAATCAAGGAATGTGTGCTTTCCAGCATCAGTCCGCGCCAGCGCCGCATGATCGAATCGGACCTTGCGGTGCCGCAGGCCTCGATCAACACCCGCGAAGTAGCGATTGCCCGCCGTGCCGTTGCACAGGAGGCGATCCGGCTGGCCAATTCCGGCCAGATCCAGCTGAAGGACGCTGCCGCGGAAGAACAATCGGCTGCGGCCTGAGTGGAAGCCGGTTGATAACCGGCCATCTGCTGCAGGCGGCCATTGCGGTGGCCAGCCCCCGGCGCTAGTTTCGGGACGACGGCCTGCCGGGATCGGCGGGCCTTTTTTTATCCCGGGAACGTGCCTTGGCAGACGATCAGGACAAGGACAGTAAAACAGAAGCCCCAACGGAGAAAAAACTCCGTGATGCGGCGGAAAAGGGCAATCTGCCCTTTTCCCGTGAAGTGCCGATCTTTGCGTCGTCACTGGCCTTTTACTGTTATCTCGTTTTCTTTCTGCCCGACGGTGCCAGCCGCATCGGCGAGACGCTGAAGGACCTGTTCGGCCAGCCCGAACAATGGGACCTCAGCACCAGGCCAGACGCCCTGTCGCTTTTGTACTTCCTCGGCACGTCCATGGCCTATCTGCTCATGCCGGCCATGATCATGTTCATCGTCTTCGGCCTCGCCTCTTCGTTTTTCCAGAACCTGCCGTCGCCGGTGCTGGAACGGGTGCGCCCGCAATGGTCCCGCGTATCGCCCGCCAAGGGTTTCACGCGCATCTATAGCAAGCAGGGTTTCGTGGAATTCGGAAAGTCCGTTTTCAAGATCATGATCGTCTCGACCATCATGTTCTTCGCTCTGCGCGGCGAGTTCTACAGCCTCATCGATCTGATGTTTTCCGATCCGCAGGTTATTTTTGTCCGGGTCGTCGAGATCGTCAAAAAGATGATGATCGTAATCCTGCTTTCGACCGCATTGCTCGCCGCCGTGGACGTTTTATGGACGCGCCATCACTGGTTCACCCAGCTGAAAATGACGAAGCATGAGGTGAAGGAAGAATACAAGCAGTCGCAGGGCGACCCGGTTGTCAAATCCCGTCAGCGATCGATTGCCCGCGACCGTGCCCGCCGCCGTATGATCAACAACGTGCCTCGCGCGACCCTCGTCATCGCCAACCCGACACACTTTGCGGTGGCGTTGCGTTACGTGCGTGAAGAAAGCGACGCGCCTGTTGTCGTTGCCAAGGGCCAGGACCTTATCGCATTGAAAATCCGCGAGATTGCGGAAGAAAATAATATCCCCGTTTTTGAGGACCCGCCGCTTGCGCGCTCCATGTTTGCGCAAGTCTCGATCGATAGTGTGATTCCACCAGCCTTTTACAAGGCTGTGGCTGAGCTTGTTCATCGGGTTTACGCCATGAAGTCATCGAAAATACGGGTTCAATAAGACCAATGAAAAAATCCGCCTATTCTGAACAGCGGGAAATGATCGTCGCAGAGGCGATCAACCCGATCGCTACAGAACTACGATTGCTAGACCCGGCCGACCTGATTTCGCTGCTCAGATTCGAGTGCTACGGCAGCATTGCCGATCTCGTGTCATCGGCTGCGGAGCTTTATTATCATCCCGGTACGATCAATTTCGGCGCCGGCGGCGAATATAAACTCGAATGGGAAGGCGCGCCGGAGATCGTTCTCGATCTCGAAATCAAACCGATCGGCGCCACGGTCTATGCACAATTGATCTTGGCCAATGAACATGCGGCGGTCGAAATCAATCATGTGTCGTTTCAGAACCCTTCGGAAAATCCCGACGAAAACACCGAGTTCCTCCGCCATAGCCTGATGGCCGCCCGATTCGTTTCGACCCACCAGGGCGAAGCGGCCTGAACCATCCGCCGAATATCCAGTCGATGACCGGTTGCGACTGCCGAAATGGCGGTCGCGACGGTTTTGCCTGATCGCTTTTTCACCCGACCTTGCCCGAAGCCTGCCACCGCGCGCAAAACCGTTATGGGAAAGCGAGGAACGCCTTGCAAATCAGCGTTGTTGTTTGGTACCTATCGAATTAACGATTTGTTAACGAACGGCAGGTCGCGGTGGATCATTTCAACCACCGCCGATGCGCATGATGCCTCTGCTCGTTTCCGGCGCAGCGCCGGATTATTTCTTACATTTTGAATTGGGTGGAACCCATGACCAGCATTATGACCAATGCGGCGGCAATGGCCGCGCTGCAAACCTTGCGCATGATCGACAAGAACCTCGAGACCACGCAGGCGCGCGTCTCCTCCGGTTACCGCGTCGAGACGGCAGCGGATAACGCGGCCTATTGGTCTATCTCCACGACCATGCGCTCGGACAATGCTGCGCTTTCGGCCGTTCAGGACGCACTTGGTCTCGGCGCCGCCAAGGTCGACACCGCCTTCGAAGCCGTGGAAAGTGCTATTGAGACGGTCAAATCGCTGAAGGCGAAGCTGGTTGCCGCTTATGGTGTGGGCAGCAACCGGACGAAGATCCAGGAAGAAATCAAGCAGCTTCAGGATCAGCTGAAGAGCATCTCCGAATCGGCGTCTTTCTCCGGCGAAAACTGGCTCCAGGCGAAGATCGGCGACGGCAAGACGCCGCCCGCGGAAGAGCCGGTCATCAAGAAGGTCGTCGCTTCATTTACCCGCACCGCCGCAGGCGCAGTCGGGGTGACGACGGTCGATTATTCACTCGATTCGAGCACGGTGCTTTTCGATCTGAGCGGCGGCAAGTTCGGCATTCTCGACACCGAAGCGCGATTCCTGCGCAAGAACGAGACGATCGTGACGATGCGCACGACCGATACGCCCGCGGCACCCGCCGCTCCCACCGTCACCGACAAGGATTATGTCGTTCCGACGCTAAAGGATAGCGAAGTGGCGGCACTGGCAGGTTTTTCCGTCAAGGCGACCGGCATCTATACCAATGCCGCCAATACGGAGGGTTATTTGAAGATCGGTGATGGTGTGTGGGTAAAGCTCACCTCCACCGATCCGGCAGCGGCAGGCGCTCCGGCGACCGACAGCACTACCCCCGTCGCGACCACGACATCGCCGAGCACCAACTGGTATTACGATGTCACTGCGGCAATTGACCCCGACAATCGTAAACTCGGAATCTCCGTCTCCACGCTCGACATCAACAAGCTCACCGATCTCGCCCAGAAAATGGGAACGATGACGGGAGAGCAATATACCGAAGCCGACGTGCTGGATGCGATGATGTCCTTTGTCGACGGTCAGCTCGAAGCGATGACCAGCGCGGCGTCCAGCCTGGGCTCGCTGCAGAGCCGTATCGACATGCAGGAGAACTTCGTGTCGAGCCTGATGGACGTGATCGACAAGGGCATCGGTCGTCTTGTCGATGCTGACATGAACGAGGAATCGACCAAGCTGAAGGCGCTCCAGACACAGCAGCAGCTCGGTATCCAGTCACTCTCCATCGCCAACGCCAATGCGGAAAATATTCTTCAGCTCTTCAAGTAATGGAGCTTCCTCGCACGGGCATGCGCGGAAACGTGGCGCAGACGTGCTGAACAGTTCCGCCTTCATCCTCGCACAAGTTTGAACACCTAACGTCGGGGCAATATGGGGCGGATCGCATGGCGCGGTCCTCCGGCAATCATGGAAGAGACGGGCAGGGTAGCAAGGATGACGGTGGTGCCGCCAAACGGCTTAGAGCATTTCCAGGAAAAGCGGACTCCGGTTTTCTGCCCGGAAATGCGACAGAACGTTCCAGATCGCAGGCAGCGAAACATGTCTCGTCCCCTGTTTTGCCGGGGGCGTGCATGACCACCTCCATCGCAAGATATCTGAAGGACTTCGGTGACGCTCAGCCGGCAGGACTGGCCTTCGGCGATCCCCTGGCGGATACCGATGGCGTTTCGCCATTTGCCGACGCTGCATCCGGTTTCGATGAATTCGAAACCGTCGACGTGGAGAGTGAAAGGCAGGCCGCTTACGCCCGTGGCCATGAGGATGCGACACGCGAAATCACCGAAAAGATGCAGGCGGAACGCGACGAGCTGCTGGCCGCCCATTCGGCTGAGCTGGAGGCGCTGCGATCCGCCTATCTCGAGGAAATCGCGGTCTTTCTGTCGCGCGGGCTGCGAGAGGGCATTGATGCGATTGCCGCCACCCTCAGCGAACAGACCGCCGCAATCCTTGCTCCGATTTTGACGGAAGAACTGTCGCTTAAAGCAGTCTCGGCGCTGGCGGATGTGGTGCGCGCTTCCATGCCGGATGGTGACGCCGTCACGCTTGTCGTGAAAGGTCCGAAGGATTTGTTCGAGCAGTTGAAGACCCAGCCCGGCTTTGAAGAAGAGACGATGAAGTTTACCGAGACCGCCGATATCGATCTTTCAGTCGAGCTGGGTGAGAGCGTCTTCGTGACGCGCATGTCCGCCTGGGCCTCCAGTCTTCGCAAGGTGATGAAATGAGTGAAGGCGAAAACCATCACCACGGCAAAAACGAGATCATCATCGTCAAACGCCATAAAGGTGGCCACGATGGTGCGCATGGTGGTGCGTGGAAGATCGCCTACGCCGACTTCATGACGGCGATGATGGCGTTCTTCCTCGTCATGTGGCTGGTCAATGCCGCCAATGAGGAAACCAAGGCCTCGGTCGCGAGCTATTTCAATCCGATAAAACTGTCCGATGAGAAACCCTCGTCCAAGGGGCTGGAAAAGCCCGTGGACAAGGAAGAGGGCGTCCAGAAAAAGGACCAGTCCAACATTCAGGCAGAGAAAGTGACCAAGGGATCCGCCGCGGCGACGGGCGAAGACCTGACGTCCCAGACAGGTGAACAGTCGAATTTCTCCGAAGCGGACTTTTTCGAAAATCCCTATTCCGTGCTGGCGGAAATCGCCCAGCAGGTCGGGCAGCAGGCCAATGTCAGCGCCAAGGGCGAGGGCGGTGCTGCCGATTCCGGTCCTGCAACCGGCGCAAGCGGCGGCGAGGCCTATCGCGATCCCTTCGATCCTGATTTCTGGACGCAACAGGTGAAAATCACCCGCGCCGATCAGCAACAAAAACCGGTTGAGCAGCAGGCCGCCGAAAACAAGCAGGAGAATGCTGCCGACAGCGCTCAGGCCGTTGCGGTTACATCGTCTCAGGCGCCGGAAGACAAGGCGCAAGACGGCAAGCCCATGGACGTCGCCGCGGTTGTACCGCAGCAACGGCCGGATGCCGCCGAGCAGGCAGCGCTTGTACGGCCCAGGCCCGAGCAGCAGCAAGAGGCGAAGGATGTTCAGCAAAAAGCGAGCGATGCTGAATGGGAAAAGGCCGATACGCTGCGCGAAGAAATCGAGAAACAGATATCCGGCATAACCGGCAGGCTCTCGGAAGGGCTGGTCGTGACGCCTGCGGAAGGCGGATTGCTGCTGACCATTTCCGACCAGACGGAAACACCGATGTTCAATATCGGATCGGCCGTTCCCCGGCGCGAAATGGTTCTCGCCATGGAAAAGATCGGCAAACTGCTTCAGGAGCGCGGTGGCAGCGTGGTAATCCGCGGCCATACGGATGGGCGGCAGTTCAAGGGCGAGGCCAACGACAATTGGCGGCTCTCCATGGACCGCGCGCACAGTGCCTATTACATGCTGGTGCGCGGCGGCCTGTCGGAAGAGCGGGTGAAGCAGGTTTCTGGGTTTGCGGACCGCAGATTGCAGGTCCCGGCAGATCCCCTGGCGGATGCCAACCGCCGTATCGAAATCCTGCTTGAGGCTGATCGGGGGTGAGTGTGACGAAAACCTCGAAACGCTGGCTTCTTCTTGCGGCGACGCTTTGTGGTCTCGGTGCCGGACCATTCAAGGCGTTTTCGCAGTCGCAAGACAATCTCATGCCCTATTCCATGCTGCGCTCCCTGCAATTCGTGCAGGATTCGGTTGCCAAGGGAGACCATTCGGCAACGGAAATGCAGCGGTTCCTGCTCCAGACCATAGATGAGCGGCTGAAAAGCGCGCCTTCGGCGATCTTCAAGGATCCACGCAATGTCGATGCGGCGCTGATTTATGCGATGAGCGGCGGCAATCCCGCCACGCTTGAATTGCTGGTCGCGCGCGATGTGGACGGCAATTTCGACAGCCGCGTCGCCGATATCCTGCGCAAGTATCTGTCGGGCAAGGGGACGCTGGTGGCGCAGAGCATCGCGGCAATGGTGCCTGAATATCGCGGCACCCGGATAGGCGCCTATCTCGCTCTGATCGGTGGCAATGTGACGATCCCGCGCGATCCTCTGGCCGCGCTCGGCTTTTACGACATTGCCCGGCTTGAAGCGCCCGGGACAATCGTTGAGGAGGCGGCATTGCGCCGCTCGCTCGCCATTGCGGTTGAAGACGGCGATGCAAAACGCGGCGTCGAATACGCACAGCGTTACGCGCGGCGGTTCCTGCATTCGCCCTATGCAAGCCAGTTCGCGGATCTTCTGGTCTCGCTGGTGGTCAAACGCTCTGATTCCCTCGGCGAAGACGCGATAGTGGAGACCTTCGCGATGATGGATGCGGAAAGGCAGAAGGAAGCCTATCTGCGTCTTTCGCGTCTTGCGGCGATCAGCGGCAAGGATTCGCTGGCCCGCATGGCGGCGCTTAAAGCGAAGACGCTGTCGTCCGCCGCGCCGGATCAACCGGAAGCGCAGGCCAATCTCTACGAAAGCCTTTCCAACATTGGAACACCCGATGTGGTGAGCGCGATCGAGACGATCGGACAAATTCCCGAAACGCAGCTTTCGGACCGGGACAGGGCCCTCAGAGATGCCGCAAGGGCGATCGCCGAACAGGTGGTTCGTCCTCCCTCGCTATCAGGTGCTGATGTCGACGCGGCGGCGCAGGGCGCCAGACAGAACGCAGCCAAAAATGATGCGGTGGCTGGCGGGGAAAAAAGCATATGGCGGGTTGAAACCCACAAGGCCGACGATGGCGGTGAGAATGTCCGGCAGCTCGTGACAAGCGGCCGCAGCAAGCTCGATGAAATCGACAGCCTGTTGAAGAAAGGCGAGGGGGCACCATGATCGACGCAACCATCAATGCGCTAACGAATGCGCCACCGTCCGATCCGCGCGCAGGCAGTGCTGCCGCACGTGACGAGGCGAGAGGCGGCAGCTTTGGCGATGCCCTTTCCACGGTTCGTGACGAGCGACCGCCGCAGGCGCCGCATTCGCGGTCGGACGATTCTGGTTCAGCCGGGCAACAGCACGGACAGGCCGACGGCGAGGGGGAAAAGATGGACGTTCCGGTCAAACGGCCTGCAGCCTTCCTGAATGTCATCGTCAACGAGCATGCCGGGGACGGTCGAGTTCACGACACAGCTGCCGAGTTCCAGAACGCGGTCAAATCCTCGCGGGCACAATTGGGGGACGGCAAGCCTGGCAAGAAGCTCAAAGATGAGGCGGATAAGGATGCCGAGGCGATAACGGATACTCTCGATCCGAAGCTCGCCGAACAGCAGCTGGTTACGGCCAGCGCCGGGGCAATGGCCACGGCCAAGACGCCGCTGGAAGAAATTGCGCAGGCAATTGCCGGCAAGACCGACACGGTTAAGTCCGACAGGGCTGAACCTGTCCGCAGCAAGGCTGAACATCCGGCCAAGGACATGCCGACTGGGGTTGCAGCTGCCAATGATGCGGCGGGTTCGGCTTCGGAAAACGAAGGCGATGCCTCGTCATTCCGCTTCGCGTCTCCGCGTTCGGGTGCAGCCCGCGCTCTCGATATGAGCACGGTTCAGCGCGAAGGCCGCGTGGAGTTCGACACGCGGGAAAGCAGCGGCAAGGCGGCCGATACCGTAACGGTTCTCGATTCCCGGCGCTTCATCGGTCTGGCGCCCTCCTCCAATGCCTCGGCTCTGACCGGCCTGATCGCCAATGATCCGGAATGGGTCAGCGCCATGCAGCCCGGTTCGGCGCTGTCCAACGCAGCCGCCCAGAGCAGCACCGGCAAGGTCGTGCATACGCTGAAGCTGCATATGACGCCGATCGAGCTTGGATCGGTGACGATGTCACTGCGTCTTGCCGGTGACGAACTCGCCGTGCACATGACTGTGGAGAGCGTCGCGGCCTATAAAAAGCTCCAGGAAGACAGCAAGAGCATCCTTGATGGCCTCAAGGCGCAGGGTCTGACGGTCGATAACATCACGATCAGCATCGCTTCTTCCGATAAGAGTGACCAAACGGGCACACAAGCCAACAATCAGCAAAATCAGCAGGCGCAGCAGCAGGGCCAGCAGGCGGCTGCGGGCCGCAACCGTGACGAGTCCGGTGCACGAGGCGGCCGGCAAGGCAATGGCGATAATTTGGGGGTGCATAATGAAGGCATGGACGGCGCTCTTGGCTCTGCCCGCACTTCTGCTGACAATGGCGTCTATCTCTGAAAACGCATCGGCCTCGGCAACGTCAGGCGTGTGTGAAAGAGAGATCCAGTCTGCGGCACGCAAATACGGCGTGCCGGAGGGAATTCTCTATTCAGTGGGCCTGACGGAGACCGGCCGCAAGGGGCGGCTCGACCCCAACGCCATGAATATCGAAGGAAAACCGGTATTTGCGGCCTCTACCGAAGAGGCCTTGATGACTTTTGAGGCTGCCAAACGCAATGGCGCCAAGCTGATCGACCTTGGATGCATGCAGATAAATCATTATTTCCACGGCGAAAATTTCACATCTGCGCGCGAAATGTTCGATCCACGTCGCAATGTCGAATATGCCGCCATGTTCCTGCGTAACCTCCACAACAGGCACGAGACCTGGACGATGGCGGTTGCCCGCTATCACGCAGGGCCCAATAATGACCCGGCCCAGAAGAAATATGTCTGCCGGGTCATCGCCAATCTGGTGGCGACGGGCTACGGGAAATGGACGCCCAACGCTAAAAATTTCTGCGAAGGATAACAACCTGAAATTGCTTTATCAGGGGTTGGGACTCGTTATCGGAAATGTGGCGAGACAAAGCCCGAAAAAAGGCGTTTCAAGCGTTTTTTAGCGATTTCGGAAATTTTTACACAAAAATTTTGTGCCATATATGGTTAATACCCACTATATATAGATCAAATCGGCACAAAATGGTTAATCAATTATTAATAACTATCGATGATTTCCTACAGTTGTCGCTGAATCCCCCGATTCGTACCAATGCCTCATTGGAAAACACCACACTGATTCGGAGGCGGACGAATGATCGTAGTGGTTGATGAGCGCGAGCTCGTTAAAGACGGCTATACATCTCTATTTGGGCGTGAGGGCATTCCCTCGACCGGGTTCGATCCGGTCGAATTCGGGGAATGGGTCTCGACGGCGGCGGAAAGCGATCTTGCGGCTGTGGAAGCCTTCCTGATCGGCCAGGGCGACCGGAGCTTCTCCTTGCCAAAGGCGATCAGGGATCGCACGACGGCGCCTGTCATCGCGGTGAGCGACCAGCCCTCGCTGGAAGCGACACTCGCGCTGTTCGACAGCGGCGTCGATGATGTCGTGCGCAAGCCCGTTCACCCTCGGGAAATCCTCGCACGTGCGGCGGCTATTCGCCGCCGGCTGCAGGTCATTTCGAATTTCACCGACGCCGGTCCGATCCGGGTCTTCTCCGATGGACGCGACCCGGAAGTGGGCGGCGAGGTATTTCCCCTGCCGCGCCGCGAGCGCCGCATTCTTGAATATTTGATCGCCAATCGCGGACGCCGCGTTTCCAAGGCGCAGATTTTCAATGCCATCTACGGCATCTTCGATGATGACGTCGAAGAAAACGTCGTCGAAAGCCACATCAGCAAGCTGCGCAAGAAGCTGCGCAAGAAACTTGGCTACGACCCGGTCGATTCCAAGCGGTTCCTCGGCTACAGCATTGATTGGCAATGATTTTCATTGACCCGCGTGGTCTTTTTCAAACGCGGTATTTCAGACAGCTTCACGCAAGCCAAACGCTTTACCTTCTCCTTGAAAGATGACCACGAGGGTTTTTGAATGAGTATTTTCGGCACTATGCGAACCGGCGTGTCCGGCATGAATGCACAGGCGAACAAGCTGGGCACCGTTGGCGACAACATCGCCAACGCAAGCACCACCGGTTACAAGCGTGCATCGACGTCGTTCTCGTCGCTCGTTCTGCCCTCCTCGTCGGGCAGCTACGCTTCCGGCGGTGTGCAGTCCAACGTTCGCTACAGCATTTCGGAGCAGGGCAACCTCTCCTACACCACCTCGGGTACTGACCTTGCCATTCAGGGCAACGGTTTCTTCGTTGTCCAGGATGGTGCAGGCACGCCTTATCTCACCCGTGCCGGCTCTTTCGTGAAAAACTCGGAAGGCTATCTGGAAAACGCCGCTGGCTTCCAGCTGATGGGTTACCCCTACGGTTCCAACCCGCCGGCTGCCGTCGTTAACGGCTTCACAGGTCTTGAAGCCATTAACGTCAACAATTTCGGCCTGACGGCATCGCCCTCCACGCAGGGCAGCTTCCCGGCCAACCTCAATCGTGACGATACGGCCGTAGCGGCGGCGTCGCTCCCCAGCACCAACTCCGCAACGGCGAAGTTCGGCAACAAGACTTCGCTGACCGCATTCGATAGCGGCGGCGCGAAGGTGCTCTACGACTTCTATTACACCAAGACTGGTGACAACACCTGGGAAGTGGCGGTCTACCGTCAGGATCAGTCGACCAATGGTGGCTTCCCCTATACGGCGACTGCGCCGGCATCCCTTGTGCAGGAAAGCGTCACGCTGACCTTCGATCCTGCGACCAACAAGCTGACGACTACGTCTCCCAAATCCATCACCATCGACGACAACAACAGCGGCGTGGCGCAGGCGATCAACATTGACCTGTCCGACATGACCCAGTTTTCGTCGAAGTTCACGCCCGGCACGGCGATCCTGAACGGTAACGGTCCGAGCCAGATCAAGGATGTCGAAATCGGCAAGGATGGCGTAGTGACGGCAGTTTACCAGGATGGCGGCCGCCGCAACATTTACCAGCTGGCGCTGGCCACCGTGCCGAGCGTCGACAACCTGAGCCCGCAGAACGGCAACGTTTATCTTCCGAGCAACGAGTCCGGTGTCGTTACCATCGGCTTCCCGCAATCGGGCAGCTTTGGTTACGTCCAGAAGGGCGCGCTGGAAGGCTCGAACGTCGATATCGCCAGCGAACTCACCGACATGATTGAATCCCAGCGCATCTATACCGCGAATTCGAAGGTCTTCCAGACTGGATCGGATTTGATGGACGTCCTGATCAATCTGAAGAGATAGTAATTCCTACGGGGACAGATGAATGTCGCTCACGTCAGCAATGAATACTGCGCAGTCGATTTTCAATAATACAGGTAAGCAGACGGACGTTACCTCGAAAAACATTGCCAATGTCGGCAATGCGAACTACGTCAAGCGAACCGCCATTCTCGGCACGACCATGGCCGGAGCGAGTATCGTCTCCAATGGCCGTGCCCAGAATGAAAGTCTTCTCAGGCAGACGATTTCCAGCGCCTCGCTGGCCACCGGGCAGAACACTGTTCTGACCGGTCTCGAGGAGATGAAGAGCATTTTCGGCGGCAACGACTACGAGAGCGCGCCGTCCACCTACATGAAGGAACTGCTCAAGAGCCTTAGCGGCTATGCCGCCAAGCCGAGCAATGCTGCTCTTGCCGCAACGGCCGTGACTTCCGCCGCGGATGTCGCCAGCTCATTGAACAAGGCGTCTGCCGAATTGCAGGCGATGCGTCTGCGTGCCGACAAAGAAATCTCCCTTCAGGTCGACAAGCTGAACGGCCTGCTCGCGAAATTCGAGGAAGCCAATAACGAGGTCAAGGCGCAGACAGCGATCGGCGGCGATCCGAGTGACGCACTCGATCAGCGCGAGACCTTGCTGAAGGACATCTCGTCCATCATCGGCATCAATGTCGTCAACCGCCCGAATAATGACGTCGCGCTTTACACGACCGACGGCGCCACGCTGTTCGAGATCGTACCGCGTCCGGTAACCTTCAAGGCGCAGCCGGGCTACGACGCGACGACCACCGGCAACGCGATTTATGTGGACGGTGTGGCGCTCAAGGCCGGCAGCGGCAGCAACACGACGGCGGAAGGATCGCTTCAGGGTTTGATGCAGGTTCGCGATGAACTTGCGCCGACCATGCAGAGCCAGCTCGACGAAATCGCGCGCGGCCTGATCACGATGTTTGCGGAAAAGCCGATTACCCAGCCGGCGCCGCCTGCGACGCCTCTGACGGCGAAGCCCGGCCTTTTCACCTGGTCGACGGCAACCGCAACGAGCGAGATTCCTCCCGCCGGCGTCGTCGTCCCGGGGCTCGCTGCGACCATTACCGTCAACTCCGCGTTAATTATTTCGCAAGGTGGCAATCCGGAATTGTTGCGCGACGGCGGCATCAACGGTACCGCTTATATAGTCAATCCCGCAGCTACGGGCGGAACCGGGTTTTCCGCGCTGATCGACAGCTATGTGACCGCATTCGACGCGCCCATGAATTTCGCCGCGTCGACACGTATCGATACGAATACCAGCATCCTGAAATACGGCACCAACTCGATGGGTTGGCTCGAACAGGAACGGTCCGGTGCGACTTCGGCAAACGAAGCGAAAAGCGCGCTTTATGAGCGCTCTGCGACATCCTATTCGAACAATACGGCGGTTAGCCTGGACGAGGAGCTGTCGCTGCTCATGGATATCGAGCAGTCTTACAAGGCGGCCACGAAACTGGTGACGACCGTTGATGAAATGCTCAAGTCCTTGATGGACATGGTGAGGTAAAGGATGAAAACGTCATTCATTTCATCGCTGGCGATGCAGAACAGCATGCGCAGCACCATCCTCAAGGCTCAGCTTGAGATGACGAATCTCAATACCGAGCTGACAACGGGCAAGCACGCGGATCTTGGTGTGACGCTGGGTGCCAACACGGCCCGCAGCCTCGATCTCAACAGGGACGTGGAGCGGATTTCCTCGCTCGTTACGGTCAACTCCTTCGCCACACAGCGTCTTGAATCGTCGCAGACCGCGTTGGACGGCATGGCAAAGGCCGCCCAGGAAATCCTCAATGTTCTGGTGCCGAATACGAGCAGCGAGCAGCCCACGCTTGCCACCGTCAACCAAAAAATCACGATCGCCTTCAACAATTTCACCAGCTTTGCTAACACGGCCGTAGATGGTGAGTATCTGTTTTCCGGTACGAATACGGATGTGAAGCCGGTCCAGGACTATTTCGCCGACGGTTCGCCGTTGAAAGCCGCCTATGACGCCGAACTGAACCATTTCATGGCGACACAGACGCCGGCCGTGGGGAGTATCTCGGACCTGTCCAAAGATCAGGTCAACGCCTTCATGACGCATATGGAAGGCGTATTCAACGGTACGACGACTGTAACCAACCCGCCGCACAGCAGTCTCGCTGTGGGACAGAATGTCGATTTCTGGACGAGGTTCGGTTCCAACGCCAGCGATACCAACATGACGAGCCGGATCAGCCAGAACGAGGTGGTCGAAACGTCGACCAACAGTAATTCGCAGGGCATGCGTTACTTCGCGATGACGGCAATCACGGCGATGACCTTCCTCAAGGACAATGTTTCGAGCACGGTCCGCGAGGCGGTCGCCACCCAGTCGGTGACGACTATCGGCAAGGCTATCAGTGGGCTGAACCAGCAGGCAAGCAGTCTTGGCCTTTCGCAGGAGCGCGTCAAAAAGTCGAATGACTCTCTGGCTGCCCAGAAGAAGATCATCGAAACACATCTGTTGGATATCGAGGGGATCGATACCTACGAGGCGAAGACCCGTCTCGATCTGCTGCAGCAGCAGATTGAGATCGCATACAGCCTCACGTCGCGTCTGCAAAAAATGAGTCTGGTGAACTACCTCTGATGAACAGGGGTGGCGGCAGATAAAGGATACATGAATGTACCAGTTTTCCTACGCCGAAATCATGGAGGATGGTGTCGCCAACGCGAAAGACCGCGAGCGACAGGCGTTGACCAAATCGATCGAACTGCTTGCGGAGGCGAAGGACTCCTCTTCTCAGCGGCACACGATCGAAGCACTTTTTTACACTCGACGGGTCTGGATCCGCTTTATTGAGGATCTCAAGCAGCCGGATAATCAACTGGCCATGGAACTGAGGGCCAATCTGATTTCGATCGCGATCTGGATACTGAAAGAGTGCGAACTGATCCGGAAACGTCAGTCGACGAATTTCCAGGGCATAATTGACGTGACAACCATCATCAGGGATGGACTGAAATGAAAAGTACACTTCGAATTTCGCTGAAGTCGGGCGAAAAGATTTTCATCAACGGCGCAGTTCTGCGTGTGGATCGCAAGGTGGCGCTGGAATTCCTGAACGATGTCACGTTCCTGCTCGAGAACCACGTATTGCAGCCCGACCAGGCTACCACCCCGCTGAGACAGCTTTATTTCATCGCGCAGATGATTCTCATCAATCCGGAGGGGCGGGAACAGTCCACCAACATGTTCCGCAAGTCCGTGAGCATGCTCTTGAATTGCTTCCAGCATGACGAGGTCCTGGCGGAGCTCAAGCGCATCGACGGGCTGGTTGCCTCCGGCAAGGCTTTCGAAGCGCTGAAGGCCATCCGCGGCCTTTACCCGATCGAGGAAAAAATCCTCAACAATCAGGAAATGACCCCTGCAACGATCGAACAGATTCGCAAGGAGATCGCACCATGGCGGTAGATGCAGTCAATGCGGCGGCGGCAAACCCCTGGGCGAATGCCGGGGCGAGCAGCAACGACAAGAACGCGGCCTCGCTGAACTATGACAGCTTCCTGAAGCTCCTCATCGCCCAGATGAAGAACCAGGATCCGACCAGCCCGATGGATGCTGGTCAGCAGATGTCGCAGCTTGCAAGCTTTTCGCAGGTCGAGCAGACCATCAAGACGAACACCCATCTGAAGAGCATGCTGCAGGCCGAAGCACTGACCCGTGCGTCGGATCTGGTCGGCAAGACGGTAAAGAGCGCCGACGATACCGTCACGGGCGTGGTAAAGGAAGTCGAAGTCTATTCAGACGGCGTCGTTGCCATCACCGAAGCTGGTGACAAGGTGCTGCTGCAGGCCGGTGTGACCTTCTCCAACGGTCCGATCACGGATAAATCTGATAGCGGAACCGATTCGGATACGCCAGCTGGTTCCTGATATTGATAAGGCGGTATAATGCCGCCTTTCCGGAACGAGGGACGCGACGATGAACGAGGCCGATGCGCTTGATATCATGCAGGCGGCAGTGTGGACGGTTCTCGTCGCGGCCGGTCCTGCGGTCCTCGCTGCGATGATCGTCGGTGTCGCCATCGCCTTCATTCAGGCCCTGACGCAGGTTCAGGAAATGACGCTGACATTTGTTCCCAAGATCGTCACGATCATGATTGTCCTCGGCGTCGCCGCCCCCTTTGTGGGCGCGCAGATAGCGCTTTTTTCCAATCTCGTCTTTTCACGCGTGCAATCGGGCTTCTGATATCGATCCGGCCAGGATGCCATCCTCGCGCAAGCTTCGGCGGCTAGGGATAGGTTGAAGCATCGGGCCGAATTGCGTGAGCGATTTCGCGAAACGATGCCGCGGAACCGTGCGGCGGCTTTTCCGTCGCCCTTCTCATGAAGAGACAGGACGAAATTTATGGCGCAACCACCAGTCATTTCCTTGCCCAAGGTCAGTCCGAGCACGCGTGACATCGGTTTCGCACTGGGCATCGTGGCGATCCTCTGCGTTCTGTTCCTGCCCATTCCGGTCGTTCTGGTGGATATCGGCCTGGCGTTTTCCATCGCGCTTTCGGTCCTCATCCTCATGGTGGCGCTCTGGATCCAACGGCCGCTGGATTTCTCGTCATTCCCGACGGTGCTGCTGATCGCGACCATGATCCGCCTGTCGCTGAACATTGCGACGACGCGTGTCATCCTCTCCCACGGGAATGAGGGGCCGACGGCGGCCGGCGGTGTAATCGCCGGCTTCTCCAGTCTCGTCATGTCAGGCGATTTCGTTATCGGTCTGATCGTCTTCCTGATCCTGATCACCGTCAACTTCATCGTCATCACCAAGGGTGCGACGCGTATCGCTGAAGTCGGCGCACGCTTTACCCTCGACGCCATTCCCGGCAAGCAGATGTCGATCGATGCGGACTTGTCCGCCGGCATCATCGATGAGAAGGAGGCGCAGCGCCGCCGCCGCGAGCTGGAAGAGGAAAGCTCTTTCTTCGGCTCGATGGACGGCGCCTCGAAATTCGTCCGCGGCGATGCGATTGCGGGCCTCATCATCACCGCCATCAACATTTTCGGCGGCATCATCATCGGTTATTTCCGGCACGGCATGCCGATCGGCGAAGCGGCCGATGTTTTCGTCAAGCTTTCCGTCGGTGACGGTATCGTCTCGCAGATTCCGGCCCTCATCGTATCGCTGGCAGCCGGCCTCCTCGTGTCGCGTGGCGGCACGGCGGGGTCGACCGATCAGGCGGTCGTCAATCAGCTCAGCGGTTATCCGCGCGCATTGATGGTTTCTGCCATGTTGATGGGCCTGCTTGCCATTATTCCGGGCCTGCCCTTCCTGCCTTTCATGTTCCTCGGTGGCATCATGGCGTTCGGCAGCTGGTATATTCCGCGCCAGGCTGAAGCCGAAAGCGCGCTTCGTCGCCAGGAGGAGGAGAGCAAGATTCTCCAGACGACAGAGGCGGAAAAAGACTCGGTCAAGCAGGTTCTGAAAACCGCCGAGATCGAGCTGGCGCTCGGCAAACAGGTTTCGACCCGCCTTCTCGGTGCGCATCAGGAACTGGCTTTCCGCGTCGGCAAGATGCGCAAGAAATTCGCAACGCAATACGGTTTCGTCGTGCCGGAGATCAAGGTTTCCGACGACATCATGATCCCGGAGAAGGCTTATCAGATCCGCGTTCACGGCACGACCATCGCATCGAGCAATCTGCGCGTCGGAGATGTTCTCGTCGTGACAGGGGCAGGGCGCAAGCCGAGCATCCCGGGCGACGAAATCCGCGAACCCGCTTTCGGCATGCCGGCCGTATCGATCCTCGAAACCTTCACCGAGGATCTCAAGCGCGAAGGCTTTCATCCGATCGATAACGTCTCCGTGGTGCTGACGCATCTGAGCGAAGTCATTCGCAACAATCTGCCGCAGCTTCTGTCCTACAAGGACGTCAAGATTCTCATCGACAGGCTGGATCCCGAATACAAGAAGCTCGCCGACGAGATTTGTTCGTCGCACATGTCCTATTCCGGCCTGCAGGCCGTGCTGAAACTGCTGCTTGCCGAACGTGTGTCGATCCGCAACCTGCATCTCATTCTCGAAGCCGTCGCCGAACTTGCGCCGCATGTGCGCAAGACGGAACAGATCGTCGAACATGTGCGGGTGCGCATGTCGCAGCAGCTCTGCGGTGATCTGGCCGACAATGGCGTACTCCGCGTCCTGCGTCTCGGCAACAAGTGGGACATGGTCTTCCATCAGGCGCTGAAGCGCGACCAGAAGGGCGAAATCGTCGAATTCGATATCGATCCCCGCCATCTCGAGGAGTTTTCCGAACAGGCGTCGAAAGTTATCCGTGAATTCATGGATCGCGGCCTGCCCTTTGTGCTTGTAACCTCACCGGAAACGCGGTCCTATGTGCGCATGATTATCGAGCGACTCTTCGCGACCCTGCCGGTTCTCTCGCATGTGGAACTTGCCAAGGGGCTGGAGATCAAGATCCTGGGCGCCATTTCATGATAACCGACCCGCAGGGAACCATTATCGCGTTGTTCCTTGCCATCTGCCGTATCGGCGCCTGTTTCATGACCATGCCGGGCTTTTCCAGCTCGCGCATTTCGCCGCAGATTCGCATGTTGCTGTGTGTGGCTGTGTCCATGGCCCTGTTGCCGGTGTTGTGGGATACGATCTATCCGAAAATTTCCGGCGCGAATCAGGGCACTGTCGTCGGCCTCATCGCCACGGAGATCGCGATCGGTGCTATGTACGGGCTGATCGCGCGCTTTTACACGCTTGGTTTTCAGTTCACCGGCGCCCTTATCGGCGCATCGGTCGGCCTCAGTGCGCCCGGCGGCGCCGATGTCATCGAAGACGCCCAGGAAAATCAGATATCCAACTTCATCACCTTCGGCGGATTGCTGGTGCTGTTCATGCTGGATTTTCACCACATCGTCCTCAAGGCCCTTGTGGATTCCTATACGGCCACGCCGGTCGGCGCGCTCATCAGCGGCCAGAAGATGCTGATTACGCTGACTGACACGCTGAGGGCGTCGTTTTCGATCATGCTTCGGCTTGCGAGCCCCTTCGTGATCTACGGTCTGATGTTCAACGTCGCGGTCGGCCTCATCAACAAGCTTGCACCGCAAATCCCCGTCTACTTCATATCGACGCCCTTTGTTCTCGCCGGTGGCATCTTCATGCTCTATCTGTCGGTCGCGGCCCTTATCCGCCAGTTCGTGGATGGCTTCGGCCCGGTCTTCATCGGCTTTTGATCGGGAGAAACGCGGTGGCCTCAGACAAGCGGTCGGAGAAACTCAAGCGTCTGGTCACGGTCCAGCGCCACATGGAAAAAATGGCCGAGGTCGAACTGGCCGACACCACCCGCACGCGAAGCGAAGTGGCGCAATCGATGGACAGCGTGCTGGAGGCTATGAGTTCGATGGAGCCGGTGCATCAGACATTCTCGAGGCATTATTCGGATCGTTACGGCCGTCTGGTCGTCAAGGACCGTCAGCTCTCCGGCGTGCAGCAATTGCAGGAAAACAGGGTGCTCAAAGAAAAAACCAAGGCCGACAGGCTGGAGGACAGGATGCACCTGGCCCGTGATCTCGAGGATCGTGAGGCCGACGACAATGCAATCTATGATTTGTTAGAAATTACGAATGCTTCCCGGACACCAGCCTCCAGCAAGGTTGGCGATTCATAGTCTGCTCCATTGTTGCATCGCGGGCGTTTTTTTGAGGACGCCTAAAGCGATGTTTCTTGATTGGGTGAACGTGCCGGTTCGTGCCGCGCGTTCGTCAGCTCGGGAGATCGGGACGTGGCGATATCGGTTATAAGTGATCTGGTGATGGATGTGGTGCGTGCTGCGGACCCCCAGGAAGTCCAGGTTGCCCAGGAGAAACTCAAGGCCAATAAGGCGGCTTTTGCCGCAACCAGCCTTGCAGACGCCGGCAAGGGCTTTGGCGCCGCGGTGGATATGCTGGATGGCGCCTCCTCGAAGGCGGGCCTTGGCAATACGAATATTCGCGCGGCTCGCACCGAAATTCCTGAACCATATCGCAAATATGAGGCCTCTGTCCTCCAGACCTTCGTAGCCAACATGCTGCCGAAAGACAGCGAGGAAGTTTACGGCAAAGGTAATGCCGGCGAAATCTGGAAGAGCATGATGGCCGAACAGTTTGCCGACACGATCTCCAGAAATGGCGGTGTCGGCATTGCAGAGCAGGCATACAAGGATGCGCTTCGGAAGGCCGAAAGCAAAGGCATAACCGACGTATCGATGAATGAAAAAGACCATAATGCTGCAATTCGGATGGTGGCGGAGTTCGAGCGGCAGGTCCTCGGCGTTTCCAATGAGAAAACGGACGAGGCTTGAGAATGAAAAACCCTAACGAGGAGACAAGCATGGACCTTATGTCGAACGACCACCGTATCCAATCCGTTCTCGGCCGCCTTGAAATGATCATCGACCATGAGAACGACAATATCGGTAAGGACCCGCGGTTCGACTTCAAGGTCTCCAATGCCCATAAGAGCCGGTGCCTTTATGAGCTGACGATGCTGTTCCGGGATACCCCGCGCGAGGAAATCGCTGCCGGTTACATGGAGCAGGTCAAGGGCATCAAGTCCAAGCTCGCTACCAATGCCAGCCGCGTCGAGGCACATCTGAATGCAGTTCGTGCGGTCGCCGACCTCCTGAAGAACGCAATCCAGGAAGCCGACACGGATGGTACCTACTCCCAGGAACAGTTCATGTACGGCGCAGCCTCCTGATGTTGAAGCTTCTTCTCACCGGCGTCTGGGTTTGCGCCGTCACGCTCGGCGCGGTGTATTTCTCCGTCCAGATGGCGACGGCGCCCGCGCCGGATGAGGCGGGCGCAAAAAAGGCCAGCTTGCAACTGGTCAAGGGCGAAAGCATCACCATTCCCGTCATCAATGATGGCGGGGTAAACGGTTACTTCCTAAGCCGTATTTCGCTGCGCGTCGACAAGGACAAGATGGCGAAAATCGAGTTGCCGGCAACCCAGTTGATGACCGATGAGCTGTTCACGCTCCTGGCGGGTTCTTCCATGGTCAACATCGCCAATATCTCTACCTTCGATCCCGACGCCTTCAAGCAGCGCATCCGCGAGGGGCTGAACAAGAGGCTTGATGACGAGGTGGTCGAGGACGTGCTGATCGAGCAACTCGATTATCTGTCCAAAGCCGACATTCGTGAGCAGAACGGGAATGGGACACCCCGTTCCATCAAGATCGTCGAAGGTGAAAAAGCCGACGCCGGCAAGGAAGCGGCCGCCGCGCCAGGCCACTGATAGCGCCGCCCCGCTTCGTGCCTTCGGCATGGCCAGAGGCAAGGGACGGTCGCGTGATCCACGTGGTTAATCATTCCTTTGCGTCGGCCTTGGAATTCTATTGATTGCTTTCAGCGTAAATTCAACCAGCACATGTATAAACGGTCCATGAACCGCGAACCCGCAGAAACCTGCGCGTGACGGGCGGGGCTTGCATCGGGGGCTGGGTATGAACGCAACGACGGGTTTTGCACGACCGGGACAGCAGCGGGACATTTACGGGCTGCACTTCTGCGACCTCGACTGGAACGCAGCGCTGGAACATGTGAGCGACAGGGCTTCCGCCTCTGAGGGCCACACGTCGCTCTCATTTCTCACCCTTGAAAAGGCAAAGCTTTCACTCAAGGACATCGGCTATCGGCAGGTCCTCGAAAGCTGCCTGCTTTTCCCGCAGGGCAAGGCGTTGAACGCTGCCGCGCGGCGCGCACATGGTGAGCCTCTGCCGGTCGTGATCGATGGCGTCGCCTTTGTCATGGCGCTTCTCACCTATATGGCAGTACCGAAACGGATCGGCGTTGCGGGTGACGATGCAGCCCAGCTCGGTGTCGTTCTTACGAAGCTGCGTAGCCATGCGCCCTGGCACGACTTCGTCATGCTGAGCGGCGAGACGTCCGGCGTGAAAGTGGATATGCTGCTGGCGGGAATGACCAAGCAAAATCAGGAAATGTGGCTGCATCGCACCGTCAACCGCGAGGACGCGCGAGTCGCCATCGCAGTCGGGCCGCTTTTCAAGATATTATCGTCCGAAGTGGCAGGCATGCCTGAAATCTTCCGCAGGCTGCATATGAGCTGGCTTTACAGCCTTTGCGCCGAACCCTGGCATATCGCCCTCGGCAAGGGCTGAAGCGGCTTCGGCGAAGGTCCGTTAACCATTTGTTTGCCACGATCCTTTAACCTCTCGTAAGGTTTTGACAGCTGTCCGTCCGCGGGCGGCGGCGAAGGTGGCAGACGGCTTCAGATGGTTGATCACAGTCCAGATATGACGGCGACCCGCCCGGAAGGGGATGAGATTGCCGCGCCCGCGTCGCAGTGGCGCAGGCATTGTCTTCGGCTTTTGACCGCCGGATGCGTCGCGGCCGCCACGGTAACCGGCGCAGCCCTGCCGCTGCTGCTCGTTGATTCCGGTTTTCGCGGCTATGTTTCGCAGGCGCAGATCGAGGTATCACAGACCGCTTATGATGCACCAGATGCGACCCGCTTTCTGGCGATGGCGCGGCGCACCCTGCTTTCACCTGGCGGGCTGGACCGGATCAGCAGCGATCTCAAGCTGAAGCCTGCCGATCTGGTCGGCGTTCGCAAACAGGGTGAATTTCACCTGCTTGTCGATCTTCTGACCGGCGCGGATGCGCGTCCGCTCTCCCCGCGTGAGGCGCTTAACAGCGCGGTCGGAGATGGGATAGGGCTTGAACTGTCGCCCGACGATACGACGCTGATCGTGACTTCGAGGGCTGCGACGCCAGAAGCGGCCATGCGGCTTACCGACTATCTTTCGATGCGTATCATGGCGGACGGCAAGGCCGGCACCATGACGCCCGCTATGCGGGAGATGGAGCGGGCGCGGACAAGGATGGACGAGGCCGAGGCGGCGCTAAGCGGTTTCCAGATGCGCCATGGCGATGCGGTGACCGAGGTGCAGCAGCTCGAGCAGCAATTGCGTGACGTGAACGACAGAATCACCGCGGCGACCCGACAACAGCAGTCGCTGCAGGCGGATCTGGCGGCGGCTTCGGCCCTGAAACCCAACGATCTGTTCTCCAAACCGCTTCCCTCCGGCATCGCCTTTTCTGCACTCGAGGATATCAGGCAGAAACATGCCGCCGCCAGTATGGCGCTTTCCAGCATCTCGGTCGATTACGGCCCGAAACATCCCCGACACATCGCCGCCCGGAACGCGGTGGATGCCGTACAGGCACTCGCTGCTCCAGCATTGCGCCAACTGCTCGACGCACTGCGCGCGGACGAGAAGCGCCTCGCTGAGGAGATCGCCGATGCTGAAGCCGAGCGGAAAAAGAACCTTGATCGCCTGAATGGTCTCGGTGTTGCTCCGGGAGAGTTCTCCAGACTGCAGGGGGAGCTCGAAACGGCGAGAAACACCTATCTGGAGGCGAGCGAACGCCGCGATCTCTCCTCTGCTACGACGCCTGCCCTTGAGACCCGCCTCGCGAAAAAGGCAGGTCCGGGAGAACTATCGCGTGATCTTGCCCAGGCCGCCATGATGGCGGGCGGCGGCGGCCTGATCGGATTGCTGGGCAGTCTCTATCTTCTGACGTATCGTCGCCATGACGAGGAAGAGCAGGATGCCTCCGCCTTCGAACCGGAATCGGCAATCCGGCTCCCCGAGGAGGAACCCGCGCAATTTTCGGAATTCGAGCCAATCGAACCGGCTGTGTTTGACGATCTGCAATCTCCTGATGCCGAAACGGCCGGCTTGGATGCTGGCCACGACGAGGAGAGCTTCGCCGATTATTACGGCGGTGCGGTTAACGACGATGAGCGCATGCCGCTCGACGAGCGTGTAAGGCAGGTTCTGATGGGCAACCGCACGGTCGAGATCGCCGGTCAGGCACCGTCCGCGCTGCCGCCGCTGCTGGCTGATGCGCTTGCCGGCCACGCCGATCATGCCCAGGCGGAAGCGGAGGAGCTGATGGAATTGCGACGGGAATTGGCGCTCCTGAGGGAGCGTCTCGTCGATTATGCCGACCACCAAGAAGACTACCGCAAAACCGCCTGAAAACGCCGCATTTTAGCTTGCATTCCTGCGACGGGGGCACCATACGGAGCCTACGTAACCCATGAGGAGCAGGACGCATGGCAGTTGTGATTGACGGGAAGGCGAAGGCGGCCTCGGTAACGGAGGCGGTCCGCGTATCGGCAGAAGCGCTTGAGGCGAAAAAGGGCGTCAAGCCCGGTCTCGCGGTCGTCATCGTCGGTAATGATCCGGCCAGCCACGCTTATGTGAACTCCAAGAGCAAGATGGCCAAGCAATGCGGGTTCAATTCCATCCAGCACACGCTGCCGGAGGAGACCACACAGGCTGACCTCCTGAAGCTGGTCGGTGAACTGAATGCCGACACCTCCATCCACGGCATTCTGGTTCAGCTGCCGCTGCCGAAACATTTCAATTCCGATGAAATCATCCAGTCGATCCTGCCCGAGAAGGATGTCGACGGCCTCAGCGTGCTAAATGCCGGCAAGCTCGCGACCGGCGATCTTGCCACCGGTCTCATTTCCTGCACGCCCGCAGGCGCCATGCTTCTGGTGCGCGGCATTCACGGAGACGACCTTTCCGGCCTGAACGCCGTTGTCATCGGCCGCTCCAACCTGTTCGGCAAGCCCATGGGCCAGCTTCTGCTCAATGCCAACGCCACTGTGACGATGGCACATTCGCGCACCAAGGATCTGGCCGGCATCTGCAAGACGGCGGATATTCTGGTGGCGGCGGTTGGCCGCGCGGCGATGGTGAAGGGTGACTGGGTGAAATCCGGCGCGACCGTCATCGACGTCGGCATCAACCGCATTCCCGCACCCGAAAAGGGTGAAGGCAAGTCGAAGCTGGTGGGCGACGTCGCCTATGATGAAGCAAGCGCCGTTGCCGCGGCCATCACCCCTGTTCCCGGTGGTGTCGGCCCGATGACGATCGCGATGCTGATGGCCAACACCGTCATCGCCGCTCATCGCGCCGAAGGCCTGGCGGCGCCGAAGTTCTAGACGTTGAAACGGCCGGCTACGCTTTCGGAGCCGGCCCCGTCGAGGCGCGGACCACCAGTTCCGCCTTCCAGAGTTCCTGATACGGCTCCGTCTGGTCGTTCTTGATACGGTTGATCAGGCGCTGGCCCACGCGGACGCCTGCCGCTCTCAGCGACGAGCGCGTGGTGGTGAGCGGCACGGAAAAATTATCGGGTTTCAAAAGCGGCAGCACATCGTCATGGGCGATGAGGGAAATATCCTTGCCGGGTTTCAGGCCTCGCTGGTTGAGCGAGCGGATCGCGCCGAGTGCGAGCGCGGTACTGGCACAGAGAATGGCGGTCGGTTTCTCCGGGCGTGAAAGCAGGGCCTCCATGCCGAGATAACCTTCCTCGTCGGTCATGCTGCCGTGTCTCTTATTGCTCGCATGCAAGGCCAGGCCGTTTGCCGCCAGCGCCTTTTCCACCCCGAGACAGCGCCGATAGGTAAAATCATAGCCTTCCGGGCCATTCAGCAGGCCGATGCGCGTATGGCCAAGCTGAAGCAGGAGCTGGGTCGCGTCACGGAAGGCGCCTTCATTGTCCACGTCGAGGTAGGGATAATCCTCCTCCACGCCGATGGAGCGGCCATGCACGAGGAAGGGCAGGGAGAGTGACTGCATCATGGCGATGCGCGGATCGTTATTCTTCATATAAGCGAGATAGATGCCGTCGACGCTGCCGCTAGCGGCGAGCCCGCGAAGGGCTTCGCGTTCCTTTTCCGGCTCGGTGGGCATGATGACGAGATGAAAGCCGCTGCGCGAGGCTTCCTCGCCAAGACCGCTCAGGAATTCGCCGAAATGCACATCCGAACGGTGATGTTCGCCAATCGGCATCACGAGCCCAATGGAGCCGACCTTGCCGGTTGCCAGCCGCTGTGCCGCGGCATTGGGGCGATATCCCGTCTTCTCCGCGGCTTCCATGACGCGGCGGCGCGTTTCCGCGCTGACCTCGGGATAGCCGTTGAGCGCCCTGCTGATGGTCGTCTGCGAAATGCCCAGCAGTTGCGACAGCTGTTTCAGGTTCATGTCTGTCATTCCTCCATGCGCGCGCCCGGAAAAGGCCAAAAGCCCCTCCTCATTTTCCCAAAGCGCTTTAGATTTTTAACAGCCCCATCCGCTTTTCTCAATCGAAAATGATAGCCGCCTTCCTAAATCAATATGACTATTTCGAAGGTTAGGCAGCGTTTCCGAATAAAGAGCCTCTTGACTCCATCTTGATGACAATGAGATGAATAGGTAGCCAAAGCGCTTTGATTGGAGAGGACGCTTTGAGCCTTTTATGTGATGGGAGGTAAATCACATGCGGAAGACCCTTTTGGCGACGGCTGCTTCAATCGTGCTGCTGTCGGGTTCGGCCATTGCCGCCGATCTGAAATTCGCGCCGGGCCAGGACGCCAAGTTCAACTGGAAAAGCTACGAAGATTTCAAAGCGGCCCATGCTGACCTTAAAGGCCAGACGCTGACGATTTTCGGCCCGTGGCGTGGTGAGGACGAGGCTTTGTTCCAGTCCGTACTCGCCTATTTTGCTGACGCGACGGGCGTGAATGTCCGTTATTCCTCGTCGGAAAACTACGAGCAGCAGATCGTCATCGACACACAGGCCGGCTCGCCGCCCAATATTGCCATTTTGCCGCAGCCTGGCCTTCTCGCCGATCTCGCCGCCAAGGGTTTTCTTGTGCCGCTCGGCGACGACACGGCCAAATGGGTCGAGGAAAATTACGGCGCGGGTAAATCCTGGGTCGATCTCGGCAGTTATAAGGGCAAGGACGGCAACAAGGCCTATTTCGCTTTCCCCTTCAAGGCCGACGTGAAGTCGCTCGTCTGGTATGTGCCCGAGAATTTCGAGGAAGCGGGATATAAAGTTCCCGAGAGCATGGAAGACCTGCTCAAGCTCACCGATCAGATCGTCGCTGATGGCGGCACGCCCTGGTGCATTGGTCTCGGCTCCGGTGGTGCGACCGGGTGGCCGGCAACCGACTGGGTGGAAGACCTGATGCTGCGCACGCAGCCGCTGGATGTCTACCAGAAGTGGACGACCAACGAGGTGAAATTCACCGATCCGGCCGTGGTTGCCGCGATCAACGAATTCGGCAAATTCGCCAAGAACGAAAAATATGTGAGTGGCGGCGTTGCGGCCGTAGCCTCCACCGACTTCCGCGACAGCCCCAAGGGCCTCTTCGACATTCCGCCGAAGTGCTACCTGCACCATCAGGCATCGTTCATTCCCTCCTTTTTCCCTGAGGGCACCAAGGTCGGAACGGATGCGGATTTCTTCTATATGCCGACCTATGCCTCAAAGCCTGACCTCGGCAAGCCGGTTCTCGGTGCCGGCACGCTCGTCACCATCACTAAGGAAGCGCCCGCTGCCAAGGCATTCGTACAATTCCTGCAGACGCCGATCGCCCATGAAGTGTGGATGGCGCAGTCCAGCTTCCTGACGCCGTACAAGGGTGTGAACGTCGAAACCTATGCCAATGAGCAGATGAAGCGTCAGGGTGAAATCCTGACCACGGCGACGACCTTCGGTTTTGACGGTTCCGACCTGATGCCCGGCAAGATCGGCGCCGGCGCTTTCTGGACCGGCATGATCGATTTCGTCGGTGGCAAGTCTGCCGATCAAGTCGCCGCCGATATCCAGAAGGCCTGGGACGGCCTGAAGTAACACGGATTAAGACGAGGCCTGGCGGCTCGCTGCCGGGCCTCTTCCGCAGGAACGGCCCGACAGCTGCATAAATCAACGCGGCGCGGAGAGGATCAGGGAGGGAACATGGCTCAACAACTGGTGTCCGCCATCGGCGTTATGGTAGCGGGCGTTTTTGCCTGTGCTGCCTATTACTGGCTATCCGATAAGGCGTTGCAGGCAATCTTTCCCGTCCGCTCGGGAGATGTCCTTCATGCCTCCCGCAATCTCAATCGCCGTGCCGCCGTCCGGCCTTGGCTGTTCATCGGCCCGGCGCTGATCCTGTTGCTCGTCTATCTTGTGTATCCCGTCATCGCGACGCTGATCCTCTCCTTCTACGACCGCACCGGCAGCGAATTCGTCGGTCTCGCCAATTATCGCTGGGCGTTTTTCGACGCCGGTTTCCGTCAGTCGATCTTCAACAACATTCTCTGGCTCGCCGTCGTGCCGGCCGCCTGCACCTTCTTCGGCCTCGTCATCGCCGTCATGACGGACCGCATCTGGTGGGGCAACATCGCCAAGTCCATCGTCTTCATGCCGATGGCGATCTCCTTCGTCGGCGCTTCCGTCATTTGGAAGTTCATCTATGAATACCGCGCCGAAGGTCAGGTGCAGATCGGCCTGCTGAACGCCATCGTCGAGTTTTTCGGTGGTAATCCGCAGGTCTGGATTTCCATGCCCTTCTGGAACAACTTCTTCCTGATGGTCATCCTCATCTGGATTCAGACCGGGTTCGCCATGGTCATCCTCTCTGCGGCTTTGCGCGGTATTCCGGAAGAGACCATCGAGGCGGCTGTCATCGATGGCGCCAATGGCTGGCAGATCTTCTGGAAGATCATGGTTCCGCAAATCTGGAGCACTATCGCCGTCGTCTGGACGACGATCACCATTCTCGTGCTGAAGGTCTTCGACATCGTGCTGACCATGACCAACGGGCAATGGAACACCATGGTTCTCGCCAATCTCATGTTCGACTGGATGTTCCGCGGCGGCGGTGATAGCGGCCGAAGCGCTGTTATCGCGCTCATCATCATGGCGGCCGTCACCCCGATCATGGTCTGGAACATCCGCCAGGCAAACCGCGAGATGGAGGGCCGCTGAGATGGATATTGTCAAACGCCTCCGCCGCGTCGGCCTGCCGCGGCTCATCGTTCACGCCAGCGTTCTGATCGTCGTGCTGCTCTGGCTCTTGCCAACGCTCGGCATTCTCGTGAGTTCGCTGCGCGACAAGGATCAGATCACGGTGTCGGGCTGGTGGACCGCTTTTTCGAGCTCCGAACAAACGCAAGCCGTTCGTCTGGCCGATGCCTCGGCTCAGAAGCAGGATGGCAGCCGCTACGTCATATCAGGCAATGTCTTCGAAAACGGCCAGGGCGGAAAGGTTGCGGCCTTCGGCGTGCGCGTGCAGGAGCCGACAGCTTTCAAGGCAGGTGAAGCCGCTGACATCGGCGATGGCGAGACGCTGCTTATCAATGAAGACGGCACTTACGAATATAGCAAAGCCGCGAGCTTCGAGGGTTCGCGCGGCAAGCGCGTCTACATCTCTGTCGCAACGCCGCCCGTCTTCACGCTCGACAATTACCGCACGGTACTCACCTCGGAAGGCATCGGCCAGTCCTTCGTCAACTCGCTGACAGTTGCCGTGCCCGCAACCGTCATCCCCATCCTCATCGCCGCCTTTGCCGCCTATGCCCTGTCATGGATGAGCTTTTCCGGCCGCAATCTGCTGATTGCCATGGTGGTGGGCCTGATCGTCGTGCCGTTGCAGATGTCGCTGATCCCGCTTCTGAGACTGTATAATGAAATTGGCACCATCTTCGGCGTGCCGTCCAAGACCTATGCCGGTATCTGGCTGGCGCACACCGCCTTCGGACTGCCGCTCGCCATCTATCTGCTGCGCAACTACATTTCCGGCCTGCCGAAAGAGATCATTGAAAGCGCCCGTGTCGATGGCGCCAGCGATTTCGAAATCTTCGTCAAGATCATCCTGCCGCTCTCTTTCCCGGCACTCGCTTCCTTCGCCATCTTCCAGTTCCTGTGGACCTGGAACGACCTGCTCGTCGCCATGGTGTTCCTCGGCACACAGAAGGACGAGCTGGTACTGACGGGTGCACTCAACGCGCTGCTCGGCTCGCGCGGCGGCAACTGGGAAATTCTTACCGCCTCGGCCTTCGTCACCATCGTCGTGCCGCTCGGCGTCTTCTTCGCTCTTCAACGTTATCTCGTGCGTGGCCTGCTGGCAGGCTCCGTCAAGGGAGGCTGATCATTCCATGAACGCCCATACCACACAGGACACTTCCATGACCGCTTCGGTGACTTCCGCTTTGACGCCCAACAAGGACTGGTGGCGCGGCGCTGTTATCTATCAGATCTATCCGCGCTCCTATCAGGACTCCAATGGCGACGGCATCGGCGATCTCAAGGGTATCACCGATCGCCTCCATCACATCGCAGGCCTCGGTGCCGATGCGATCTGGATTTCGCCCTTCTTCACCTCGCCGATGAAGGATTTTGGATACGACGTCTCGAATTATGTGGATGTCGATCCGATGTTCGGCACGCTAGCCGATTTTGACGGGCTGATCGCCGAAGCCCACCGTCTCGGCATCCGCGTCATGATCGATCTCGTTCTGTCGCACACCTCGGACCAGCATCCTTGGTTCGTGGAAAGCCGCGCCAGCCGCAACAATGCAAAATCCGACTGGTATGTCTGGTCGGACAGCAAGCCGGATGGCACGCCGCCCAACAACTGGCTGTCGATTTTCGGCGGCTCGGGCTGGCAGTGGGATCCGACCCGCATGCAATATTACATGCACAACTTTCTGACCTCGCAGCCGGACCTCAACCTGCATAATCCGGAAGTGCAAGAAGAGCTGCTGAATATCACACGCTTCTGGCTGAAGCGCGGCGTCGATGGTTTCCGCCTTGACACCATCAACTTCTATTTCCACGACCTTGAGCTGCGCGATAATCCGGCGCTGGCGCCGGAGCGCCGCAATGCCTCCACCGCGCCTGCGGTCAATCCCTATAACTTCCAGGAGCATCTCTACGACAAGAACCGCCCGGAAAACATCGCCTTCTTGAAGCGCTTCCGCGCCGTACTGGACGAATTCCCTGATATCGCCGCCGTCGGCGAAGTGGGCGACAGCCAGCGTGGCCTCGAGATCGTCGGCGAATACACCTCCGGCGATGACAAGATGCAGATGTGCTACGCCTTTGAATTCCTCGCGCCCGATGCGCTGACCCCGCAGCGTGTTGCCGATGTACAGGCGGATTTTGCGAGAGCTGCACCGGAAGGCTGGGCCTGCTGGGCTTTCTCCAACCATGATGTCGTGCGCCATGTCAGCCGGTGGGGCGAACATGTCGAGGACAAGGATGCTTTCGCGAAGGTGCTGTCGGCACTTCTCATGACCCAGCGCGGTTCCGTCTGTATCTATGAGGGCGAAGAACTCGGCCTCACCGAAGCCGATATCGCTTTCGAAGATTTGCAGGATCCTTACGGCATTCAGTTCTGGCCTGAATTCAAGGGCCGCGACGGTTGCCGTACGCCGATGGTATGGGACGCCGGCCATGCGCAGGCCGGGTTCTCGACGGCCGACAAGACGTGGCTGCCGATTCCGACCGAGCACAAGCAGCGCGCCGTGAGCGCCCAGCAGGGCAATGAGGCTTCGGTGCTGGAGCATTACCGCCGCTTCCTCGCGTTCCGCAGGCAGCATCCGGCTTTCGCAAAGGGCGGCATCGAATTTCAGCCCGTGCAGGGTGAGGTGTTGAGCTATACCCGCAAGCTGGGCAACGAAACCGTTCTTTGCGTCTTTAACTTGTCAGCGACGCCGGCAGAGGCCACGCTGCCGGAAGGGAACTGGGAGGTTCTTGAAGGCCATGGCTTTGCAAGCGGACTGAAGGGCAGAAGCGTCGAACTTCCGGCATGGGGCGCTTTCTTCGCCCGTTACGCCTGACAGATGAGGGAGGAACACCCATGACAAGTCTCGTTCTCAAGGATATCCGTAAATCATACGGACAGGTGAAGGTGCTGCACGGCATCGATCTCGATATCGAACAGGGCGAATTCATCGTTTTTGTTGGCCCCTCCGGCTGCGGAAAATCGACCCTGCTGCGCATGATCGCCGGGCTGGAGGAAATCACCGGCGGCGAGATGTATATTGACGGCCAGCTTGTCAACGAAATCCCGCCTTCGCGTCGGGGCATCGCCATGGTGTTCCAGTCCTATGCCCTTTATCCGCACATGACTGTCTACGACAACATGGCCTTCGGCATGAAGATTGCCAGGGAAAGCAAGCAGGAGATCGACCGCCGCGTTCGCGCCGCCGCCGAAATCCTGCAGCTCACGCAATATCTGGAGCGATTGCCAAAGGCGCTGTCCGGCGGCCAGCGTCAGCGTGTCGCCATCGGTCGCGCGATCTGCCGCAACCCCAAGGTCTTCCTGTTCGATGAGCCGCTCTCGAACCTCGATGCGGCTCTGCGTGTTGCCACGCGCATTGAAATCGCCAAGCTCAACGAGCAGATGGCCGATACAACGATGATCTACGTTACCCACGACCAGGTGGAGGCGATGACGCTCGCCGACCGTATCGTCGTTTTGAACGCGGGGCGGGTGGAACAGGTCGGCGCGCCGCTTGAGCTTTATGAGAGGCCGGCCAATCTTTTCGTGGCGCGTTTCATCGGCTCGCCCGCCATGAATATTATCGGTGCGAAAGTGACCGCCACGGGTGAACGGACCTCCATCGAACTTGCCGGCGGCAAGACATTGGTCGTCGATGTTCCCACATCCGCATCTGAGCAGGGCAAGGCCGCAAGCTTTGGCGTTCGGCCGGAAGACCTGAGCATCGCGACGGGCGACGACTATCTATTCGAGGGAAAAGTCGCGATCGTGGAGGCCCTGGGTGAGGTGACCCTGCTTTATCTCGAAGCGCCCAAGGGCCAGGAGCCGATCATCGTAAAGGTGCCGGGCATTGTTTCCGTGGGTAAGGGTGAAACCCTGCGCTTTGCCGCCCTGCAGGAGAAGCTTCATCTTTTCGATGCGGAAGGCAAAGCCTACCGCAAGTAAACGGTGGCGATACTGAAACAAGCCCCGGAACTGTCCGTTCCGGGGCTTTTTACTGGTTATCGGCCGTGTGGAAAAACGTCGGAAATGTCCCGCTTCCGTCCTGTTTAAGCTGACGCTGATATGAATTGTTAAAGACTATGGCCTAGTCTCGTCCTATTGGTAAGCATTGGGAGTTCGGGCGTGCAGAGCGGTGCGGGTGTCATCAGAAATCATTATCTGAGCAAGGAAGAGTCCTTCATGTATGACCGCGAAAGCCGGTTCCGCATGGAAGACACCATGAACGCGGCGCGCATCGAATATACCGAAAAGGCCGTGATGCACATGGCGGCACGCCGCTGCGACGTCATTCGCATCTCCCAGACAGAGGCCGTGCTGGCGCTACTGACCAAGTACAACCTGCCGAACCAGTTCTATCTCGATATCCCCGATGCCCGCATCACCAAGATCGGCTGCGTGATGTTGCGCGTCAACGCCAACAACACCATCCATGTCCGTTTCCTGCGTATGCTGACTCAGAAGGAGCTGGATCGAATTTTCGTATTCAGCACGCACCCGGCCCACAAGGACCGCAAGCTGGATATCCGGTCGTTCTAAGACCCTGACGATTTGCGGCTTTAGGAAAGCCCGCCCAGAACCGTCTGCTTCAGCTTCACATCCGGCACTTCGATGAAGGCGAGATCGCTGCGGCCGAAATAGGATTTCTGGTTGGTAGCGGACCAGTCGTTGCAGACCAGTTTGTAACGGCCTTTCTTCTCCGGCTTTTCCGGCATGGCGTAGAGATAGTCGCCCGTGCGTGCGGCGAGCGGAATGTTGCTGTCCTGATTGCATCGCTTGAGGATTTGGACGAGCGTTTCGCTGTCCACTTCGGTCACCATCAGCTTGCCGTCGAAGCGCAGCGAGGCGTTGAAATCATAACGGCGAATATCGCCTGCAGGCAGGCCTGCGCCGAAAGAGGTGTGGCCGATGAAACCGACATCGGCGCCGGTCTTCGCGGCGATCAGATGCGCCACATGACGCCCGCTTCGTCGACGGTCATCGCCTTGGCGGCCTTGCCGACAACTTCCCGTTCTTCTGCGGTCAGGTGCTTTTCAAGCGTCTGCTCGATGAGGGTCTTGAGAGCCGGCGAGGCGGGAGCATCACGATGGATGGTGACCGTCTCAATGGCGCCGGCCTTGCCGGGACCGGTAATTGTCGCGACCGTCATGGAGGTGCACCAGGAGCCGGTGTGGACATAGCGCGTCGCGCCCTCTTCGTGCACGAAATTAAGGTGATCATGGCCGCCCACCAGCAGCGTGCCGTCAGGCAGCACCGGCAGAATATCGCGGTCGGCGACAACGCCGGCGTGGCTCAGAACAATATTGATCGCATCCGCTTTGACGATTTCGGGCAGATTGGCCTTCGCCCATTCCACCGGCTGCGGAATGTCCAGCATCTCGCGCGTCGCCTTCGGATAGGTATTGATTGCATTGGTCGCGAGGCCCGCGACGATGACCGCCCGTTCGCCGGCCTTCACCGCGGCACTGGACGGCGCATAGGGGTTGCCGCTTCGCTTGTCGATGATGTTGGAAAGCACGGTGATGCCGAGGGCTTGAGCACGGCTGACGAAATTGGCGAGGTCATTGTCAATATCGGGCTCATGATTGCCGATATTGATGACCGTGGGGGCAAGCTTGGCGAGCGCCGCAAGGAAGGTCCATTCGATTTCGCCGGCCGAACGTGTGGCCACCGCGTTGCCGAGTTCGAAAAGGTCGCCATTTAGCAGGATGATGTGGGGCGCCTTGTCGGCCGCGATACGCGTTTCGATGGCCGCGAGAAGCTGGCCAATACGCTCATAGGCCGAATGCAGATCGGAGATGACGATGGCACGCAGGGCTACATCCTGCGCCGTTGCCGGCATGGCCGCTGCCATCAGCGGCAGCATGGCGGTGCCCGCCATAAGCTTCAGCACATCGCGGCGGTTGCTTGAAAAAATCGTCATGTCATGCCCCATTATCCGAAACTGCGCCGTCATCCCACGGCTGGTCGGGAACGCCTTAAGAGGCGATCATCACAGCCGCATGACAAGTTTGGCGTTTAAGGCATGGGAAATAAAGCTGTTTCTGCGTCCGCCCGTCCCGGGCGTGAAAGTGCGGTGGGACGATGCCGCAGAGCGGGGTTTAAAGACGAAAGCCGCATCCAGCCTTCGCCTTTTGGAAATCAATGAAACAGGACGCTGGCACCTTGATCGGCAGGACCGGCATTACGGCGGAAGGGGGCGAAAAGTTCGCGGCCCATGCCCCATTCATTGCCGGAGAGATCGGCGCGCGCCGGTTCGCGTTTTGACAGTTCGGCGGCGGACACCAGCACTTCGAGCGATCCGGAAACGGCGTCGAGACGGATGATATCGCCATCGCGGATGAGCGAGATCGGCCCGCAATCGGAAGCCTCAGGCGTAACATGGATCGCGGCCGGCACCTTGCCGGATGCGCCGGACATGCGCCCGTCCGTCACAAGCGCCACCTTGAAGCCGCGGTCCTGCAGCACGCCGAGCGGCGGTGTCAGGCGGTGTAGCTCAGGCATGCCATTCGCCTTCGGCCCCTGGAAGCGGACGACCGCAATGAAGTCGCGGTTAAGCTTGCCTTCCTTGAAGGCGTCCTGAAGCTCCTGCTGGTCGTGGAAAACAATCGCGGGCGCTTCGATGATATGGCGCTCCGGCTTGACGGCGGAAATCTTGATGACGGATTTGCCGAGATTACCGGTCAGCATCTTGAGACCGCCGGTGGGCTGGAACGGTGTTTCGATGCTGGAAAGCACCTTCGGATCGTGGCTCTGCTCGGGGGAGGGCTGGCGGGTGACCGCGCCCTTCTCGTCCAGTAGTGCATCCACGGTGTAGGCGGCCAGACCCTGTCCGAAGACGGTGCGCACATCGTCATGCACGAAGCCCTGTTTCAGGAGCTGCTTGATGAGGAAGCCCATGCCGCCTGCAGCGTGGAAATGGTTCACATCGGCCAGCCCGTTGGGATAAACGCGGGCCAGCAGCGGCACGATGTCAGAGAGATCGGAAATATCCTGCCATGTGAGGATGATGCCTGCGGCGCGCGCCATGGCGATCAGATGCATGGTGTGATTGGTGGAACCACCGGTCGCATGCAGACCCACGACGCCGTTGACGATGGATCGTTCGTCGATCATCTCGCCAGCGGGAGTGAATTCGTTGCCCTGCGCGGTGATGGCGAGCGCTCTCTTGGTAGCCTCGCGGGTCAGCGCGTCACGCAATGGCGTGCCGGGATTGATGAAGGAGGAGCCAGGCATATGAAAGCCCATGATCTCCATCAGCATCTGGTTGGAATTGGCGGTGCCGTAGAAGGTGCAGGTTCCGGGACCGTGGTAAGATTTGGATTCCGCTTCCAGCAGCTCCGCGCGACCGACCTTGCCTTCGGCGTAAAGCTGGCGAATACGTGACTTCTCGTCATTCGGCAGGCCTGATGTCATCGGACCGGCAGGAATGAAGACCGCGGGCAGGTGACCGAAGGCGAGTGCGGCGATCACGAGGCCGGGCACGATCTTGTCGCACACGCCGAGATAGAGGGCCGCATCGAACATGTTGTGCGAGAGGCCGATCCCCGCAGCCATGGCGATGGCATCGCGGGAAAACAGCGAAAGCTCCATGCCGGGCTGCCCTTGGGTGACGCCGTCACACATGGCAGGCACAGCGCCGGCAACCTGAGCGATACCGCCCGCTTCCTTGGCTGCATCGCGGATGATGGCCGGGAAGGTCTCATAGGGCTGGTGCGCCGAGAGCATGTCGTTATAGGCGGTGATGATGCCGAGATTGGGAACCCGGTCGCCGGCAAGGATGTCCTTGTCGGCGGGGGAACAGACCGCAAACCCGTGTGCAAGATTGCCGCAGGAAAGCACGGAACGGTGAACGCCTTTTGAGACCTGCAGCCGCAGCCGCTCGAGATAGGTCTCGCGATAGGGCTTGGAACGTTCGACGATGCGGGCGGTGATGGCCTGAATGCGGGAATCGGCGGACATGGGCGTTCATCCTGTTCGTTGGTCGACAGCCGGCGTTCCGGGAGGCGAATGCCGGTTGTCGTGTTTCAGTCTTCATGTCTTCGGGGCGCTTGTCGCGGACCGCAGGAGCGGCCGTCGCGTCGGCTTATGGCGCCCAGTAAATATCCACTGGCGTTTCTGCCCGGTTCAGCACGGCACGGACGGGCATTTCTTCCTCATCCTCGCCCGACTGCGCCTTCTCCAGCGTCGCCTTCTTGGCGGCGCCTTCGATATGCAGCACCAGGAAACCGGCATCGTGCAGGCTGGAGAAGTTGAAGGTCAACCGTTCCTCGCCGGCATTCTCGGCCGCCATGGTCAAAACGCCGCGCGGCTCATCGAGATCAAGCGCTTCGTAGAGATTGTCTCCACCGGGAAAGAACGAGGCCGTGTGGCCATCCGTTCCCATACCGAGAATGACAACATCGAAGGGATCGCAGATCGCTTCGGTCTTGACGGTCGCAAGCGTTGCCGCATCCTCCGGCGAGGCCGCCGGCTGGAACAGCGGCACGAAATAAGCCGCCTTCGCCTTGTTTTGCAGAAGATTCTCGGCGACGAGACGATGATTGGAGCGATCGCTTTCCGGCGGCACGAAACGCTCGTCCACCAGCGTCACGCTGATATTGGGCCAATCGAGATCGTGCTGGGAAAGCGCCTGAAAGAACAGCTTCGGTGTAGAGCCGCCAGAGACCGCGATGCTTGCGGTCCCCCGTTCCTTGGTTGCCGCGTCGAGCCGCTGGGCGACATCAGCCGCAAGCGTATTGGCAAGATCGGAGGCGCTATCGAAGGCGTGGATTGTTTCGCTCATCCGTGCGCCCTCAGTCGGCATCGTGCCAGGTACGACCGTCACGCTCGATCAGTGCGATCGAGCCGCTCGGCCCCCAGGTTCCTGCCGTGTAACCCTGCACGCCTTGACCAAGCTCTTCCCAGCTCTTGAGAATTGGGTCGATCCAGTCCCATGCGGCCTCGACCTCGTCGCGGCGCATGAACAGCGTCTGGTTGGACCGGATGGTATCCATCAGCAGGCGCTCATAGGCGTCGGGGCTGCGCACGTTGAAGGCTTCGGCAAAGCTCATGTCCAGCGACACCTGGCGCAGGCGCATGCCGCCCGGACCGGGGTCCTTGATGAGGAGCGACTGCTTGACGCCTTCATCCGGCTGCAGGCGAATGACCAGCTTGTTGGCCTCGATCTTGCCGGCCGCGTCGTCGAAGATCGAATGCGGGATCTGCTTGAAGGTGACGACGATTTCCGAAACGCGGGTCGCGAGGCGTTTTCCCGTGCGGATGTAGAAGGGAACGCCCGCCCAGCGCCAGTTGGCGATCTCAGCCTTGATGGCGACGAAGGTTTCGGTGTTGGAAACGCCGCCTTCCAATTCTTCCAGATAGCCCTTGACCGGGCCACCTGCGGAAGCGCCGGCGCGGTACTGGCCCCGAACCGTCAGCTTTTCGACGTTGCTGGTGTCGATCGGCTTCAGCGAACGCAGAACCTTCAACTTTTCGTCGCGCACGGCTTCGGCGTTCATGGAAGCCGGCGGCTCCATGGCGACGAGGCAGAGTAGCTGGAGAATATGGTTCTGCACCATGTCGCGCAACGCGCCGGCCTTGTCGTAATAACCGGCGCGACCTTCGAGACCGACTGCCTCGGCAACCGTAATCTGCACGTGGTCGATATGCGCGGAATTCCACAGCGGCTCGTAAAGCGCGTTGGCGAAACGCAGCGCCATCAGGTTCTGCACCGTCTCCTTGCCGAGATAGTGGTCGATGCGGAAGATCTGCTCTTCCTTGAAGACATGGCCGATGGTGTCGTTGAGTTCCTGCGCCGAGGCGAGGTCGCGGCCGATCGGCTTTTCAACGACGATGCGGGTCGAGCGAGTGATGAGCTTGTGTTCGCGGATCTTGTCGGCGATATCGCCGAAAATTCCGGGCGCGACAGCGAGATAGAAAGCGCGCACGCGCTCTTTACCTTCGTCCAGCAGCTTCTTCAGCACGTCCCAGCCATTGTTGCCCTTGGCGTCAACGGGCACGTAGAAAAGCCTGTTCAGGAACACGGCAACCTGCGCGTCGTCATACTCGCCGGCCTTCAGATGCTCCTTCAGGGCGTCCTGTGCGAATTTGCGATATTCCTCATGGGTCATGACCGAACGCGACGCACCGATGATGCGGGTCGGCTCCGTGAACTGCCCTTCGATCTGCCGGTGATAAAGGGCCGGCAGAAGCTTGCGCTCGGCAAGATCGCCCGTGCCGCCGAAAACGACACAATCAAAAGGTTCAACAGGAATGATCTGACTGCTCATATCGATTCTCTCGATCTTCAAGGGTTGGGGCATCAATAATCTAATCGATTTAAAAATGCCAGACTCAGTTATGTGAAATTATGAATTTTGCTTTTGCCGGTGTGCTTGCCGCCGGTAATGGACTGTAAACATTGGACTAAAACCTGTCTCGCAACGCAAACCACGAAAGCGCCAGGAAAAGCAGCGGCGCGCGCAGTGACGTTCCGCCCGGAAAGGCCGGCACTTTAAGCCGCGCGAATGGCGCCAGCATGTCCTTTTTGCCGAGCACCAGATCGGCATAAAGCTTGCCGCAATAATTCGACAGCATCACGCCGTGGCCTGAATATCCACCGATGGAGGTGACACCTGGCATGACCTCACGCACGAAGACCTTGCGCGGCAGGGTAATGCCGACGGAGCCGCCCCAGGAATGGGTGATGTCGATATCCTTCAGCTCGGGATAGATTTCCGCGATCTGCCGGCGGATATGGCTGGAAATATCCCGCGGCATATCTGCCGTGTAAGCTTCGCGGCCGCCGAACAACAGCCGGTTATCGGCCGTCTTGCGGAAGTAACGCACCACAAACCGTGAATCCGCCACGGCCTCCCGGTCTGGAATGATGCCGGGGAAGGCATCCAGCGGTGCGGTTGCGCCGATGAAGGAGCGGATCGGCATGATATGGGCTGCCGTTATCGGTTCCAGATTGCCGATATAGGCATTGGTCGCAATCAACACCCGTGGCGCAGTGATGGTGCCGAAAGGGGTGTCGATGATGGTCTTGCCGCCCACTTGCCGGATGGATTTCGCAGGCGTCATCTCGTAAATCTGAGCACCCGCATCTTTCGCGGCTTTCGCAAGCCCGACCAGCAGCTTAAGCGGGTGTATATGGCCGGTGCCGGTGTCGCGGGTGCCGCCGAAATAATGAGTGGAGCCGACGCGTTTGCGCGCTTCGCCACGCTCCATGTAGGAAATATGCGGATAGCCGTAGCGGTTGTTCATCGCATCGACGCTGCGGCGATAGTCGTCCTCGTAACCTGCCTTGTGCGCCACATAGAGTTGGCCCGGCAGATAATCCATGTCGATGCCGCGGCTGCTTGCGAAATCGCGCACATAATTTTTGGCGTTTTCGGCGATGTCGAACAGCAGCTTCGATTGCTCGAAGCCAATCTCTTCCTCAAGCTCATCGGGGAAAGAGCGCTGGCCGGTGCCGAACTGGCCGCCATTTCGGCCGGAAGCACCATCGCCAAAACGATGCGCTTCGATGAGGGCGACCGAGACGCCGTTTTCAGCGAGATTACAGGCGGCCTGAAGACCCGTGTAACCACCGCCGATGATCGCGACATCCACCTGCTTCGACCCATCGAGCGCGGGATAGTCCGGCCGCTCACCGATGGTTGCCTGATACCAGGATAGTCCCGGCGCAATGGGGCTTTGCCATGTCATGCTCGGGATTCCTTACACGTTGAGAAGCAGGAACTCGCGCTCCCAGGGGCTGATGACCTGCATGAAGGTCTCGAATTCCCCCCGCTTCAGACCGGCATAAAGGCCGACAAATTCGTGACCGAAGATCCGGTCGAACTGTGCCTCGCCCTCCAGCAAGGCGACCGCTTCAAGCAGGCCACGCGGCAGGTCGATCGAGCCTTCATTGGCAGTATCGGCGGTGGGTTCGGTCGGCTCGATGCTGTTGACGATGCCGAGCCAGCCGCAGCCGAGCGAGGCCGCGAGCGCCAGATAGGGGTTGGCGTCCGAGCTGGGCAGGCGGTTTTCGACGCGCCGCGCCTGCGGGCCGGAAATCGGCACGCGGAAGGCCGTCGTGCGGTTGTCGTAACCCCAGGCATTGTTCACCGGGCAGGCCATGTCAGGCGTCAGGCGGCGGTAGGAATTCACATAGGGCGCCAGCATGACCAGCGCATTCGGAACGTAACGCTGCATGCCGCCGACAAAGGAGAAGAATTCTTTCGAAGGGCTGCCGTCTTCATTGGAGAAGATGTTGCGGCCGCTATCGATTTCTACCACCGACTGGTGGATGTGCATGGCCGAACCCGGCTGGCCCTGCATGGGCTTGGCCATGAAGGTGGCATAGATGCCGTGCTTCAGCGCGGCTTCGCGAATGGTGCGCTTGAACAGGAACACCTGGTCGGCAAGCTCGATCGGATCGCCATGGCGCAGGTTGATTTCCAGCTGTGCCGGCCCTTCCTCATGGATGAGCGTATCGATCTCCAGACCCTGCTTTTCGGAGAAGTGATAGATATCGTCGATCAGTTCGTCGAACTCGTTGATGCCGGCGATGGAATAGCTTTGACCGCCAACGATGGAGCGTCCCGACCGACCCTTTGGCGGATGCAGCGGATAGTCCGGATCGTCATTCATGGCGACGAGGTAGAATTCGATTTCCGGTGCCACCACCGGCTTCCAGCCCTTTTCGGTATAGAGCGAAAGCACGTTCTTCAAAACGTTGCGCGGCGTGTAGGGCACGAAATTGCCTTCCGCATCCACCACGTCACAGATCACCTGCGCGGTCGGGTCGGTTTCCCAGGGCACGACGGAGAGGGTGGAAAGATCAGGCACCAGCTTCAGATCGCTGTCGCGCGGCTCGTAGCGGAAATTGGCGGTCTCATCGGGATATTCGCCCGATATCGTGTGGCGATAGAGCGCCGAGGGTAGAGCAAGCGAGGTATCGCCCGTGAATTTCGCCGTCGGCATCATTTTGCCGCGGGGGACGCCGGCAAGGTCGGGCGTGATGCATTCTATGTCTTCTATCCCACGCGCCCTCAGCCATTGCGCGGCTTCGCGCCAGGAGGAAACGCCACGGGTGGAGGAAAGGTCGAGGGGAGGGGTCTTCTTTGCCATGGTTGCCTGTTTTTTCGGGCGGAGCATGGTTTTCTTGGCGGGCATGTATCACCGGGTCTGTGTTTCGACTGTCGCCATCATAACCGTAGTTTGGCAATTGGCGAGGGGGAAAGCGCCATTGACAAGCGGCGGCACTTGGAAAAGAGGAAAGGAAACGAAACGGATGGAATGATGGCAGATAAATGTGACGTGCTGATTTTGGGGGCGGGCGCCGCCGGCATGATGTGCGCCATCCGCGCCGGCCAGCGCGGCCGCTCCGTCGTCGTTCTCGACCATGCGAAAGCGCCGGGCGAAAAGATCCGCATCTCCGGCGGCGGTCGCTGTAACTTTACCAATATCCACGCCGGGCCGAGGAATTATCTCTCTGCCAACCCGCATTTCGCCAAATCCGCGCTTGCCCGATATACGCCGCGCGATTTCATCGCCCTTGTCGAAAAACACCGTATCTCCTGGCACGAAAAGACGCTCGGCCAGCTTTTCTGTGATGACAGCGCCAAGGATGTCATCCGCATGCTGCTGGCTGAAATGCAGGCGGTGAATGCGAAGCTTCGGCTCGAAACGTCAGTCTTCGCCGTGACCCATGACGGCGGCCGTTTTCGGGTGTCGACCTCGGGTGGCGTCATCGAGGCGGAGAGCCTCGTCGTCGCGACAGGCGGCAAGTCTATCCCGAAGATGGGCGCGACCGGTTTTGCCTACCAGATCGCCGAACAGTTCGGCCTCAAGCTCATTGAAACCCGCCCCGGCCTCGTTCCGCTGACGCTTGATCCCGGTCTTCTGGAAAAGCTGAGCCCGCTTGCCGGTGTCGCTGTTCCGGCTGAGGTTTCCCATGGCAAAACCTCGTTCGAGGAAGCGCTATTGTTCACCCATCGCGGTTTGAGCGGTCCTTCCATACTGCAAATCTCCTCATACTGGCGCGAGGGTGATCCCATCCGCCTGAAGCTTGAGCCGCATCGTGATCTGGCCACGGTGTTGAAGCAGGCCAAACAGAAAAACGGCCGTCAGTCTGCCCAGACCGCCCTGTCGGAGATCCTTCCGAAGCGGCTCGCCCAGCATGTCGTCGAACAATCCGCCCTCACCGGCCATCTTGCCGATATGTCCGACAAGGCTCTGGCGAAGCTGGGGGCAGAGGTGCAGGACTGGCAGATCAAGCCCGCCGGTTCGGAAGGTTATCGCACCGCGGAGGTCACGCTCGGCGGCGTGGACACGACCGGCCTCGATTCCCGCAGCATGGCGGCGAAATCCGTGCCCGGCCTCTATTTCATCGGCGAATGTGTCGATGTGACCGGCTGGCTCGGCGGTTATAATTTCCAGTGGGCCTGGGCGTCCGGCCAGGCGGCCGGCGAATTCGCGTGATCGTCTCTGGCCGTGGAAAAGATCGGACCTCTCTCCTTCGTCATGCGGGACTTGATCCGGCATCCAGCCATGGCGCTTCTGCGCCGTAAGGAGTCTTTCGCGATTAAGGACTTGATCGCGCTCGACCCCGGAACTAGTCCGGGGTGACGGAGCTGATGAGACCTGTTCGCCAACCCAGTTTCAGTTGGTAAAGTTGTGGCCCTTCCTCGCTTTTTTAATAATCTGTTAACGGGGGAGGAGTCATCCTGACCGAATGCCAGCAAGGCCGGATCGCTCAATGATCCCGCTGCACATGATGTCACGCTGGAAGCCCTTAACAGGGCATGGGTCGGTTGAGTTTTTCGTCTGGAGCCCGCGCATGAACAGATCTGCACATCGCCGCCCTCGCGCCATTGCCATCGCCCGCACTGACAACGAGAGCCGGCAGTTGGCCTTTCGGCTGAGCCTCATCGCAGCCGGTGCTCTCGCAGCCCTTATCGCCCTCTTCCATTGATCGACGGCTTCTCGCCTTCACAAAGTTGATAAGCGCGCTGAAAAACCGTGACATCCGTGATGCCTCGGCCATATCCCTGTAAAACTTTTCTTCCTGCAGAATGGCTTCACGCCGTGTGCGCGGTCGCTGATTTTCAATAATGGCCCGTGCTGCAAAAATCGCGTGCATGTTCGCTCTCCTTCTTACTGCGGAGGGCCATGATGCACGCCGTTTTTTGATTTATCTGCGCAAGAAAATGCGCTACGTTTTTCAATTATGAAAAACGTCACCTGGGATTCCTACCAGCTTTTCCTCGACGTGTCACGCAGCGGTGGCCTGACGGGTGCCGCCGCGCTGACGGGCTTAAGCCCCGCGACCATAGGGCGGCGCATGGTCGAGCTGGAGGAGCGGATCGGCAAGGCGCTGTTCCAGCGCAGCCAGACGGGATACGCCCTCACAGTGGACGGCCGTGCGTTGTTCGACAGACTTCAGGCTATGGAGAATGCGGCCAGGGATATCGAGGGGTGGCAGAAGGCGTCATCGGCCTCGTCCATCGTGCGGATTGCCGTGGGCACCTGGAATGCCTGGCTCTTGACCAGCAACTTCTCCGCCATCTGCACGGATCGCGATGATTTCCGCATCGACCTTTTTATTGCCGAGCAGAGGGCGTCTCTGGCGCATCGCGAAAACGATATCGGTATCCGCGCTTTCGAGCCGCAGGAGCGCAATCTCGCTGCCATCAAGACGGGGGAGGTTGCCTACGCTCCCTACAGGCTGCGCAATGCCGCCGCCACTGTCGCTGACCGCTGGCTGTCGGTAGCCGAGGAAAACGCCATTTCAACCTATCTTCGCTGGCCGCATGAAAACCGGAGCAACGAGATCGTCGTAACGGTGAACCGGCCAACGGCGCTTCTCGATCTTGTCCTGTCAGGGGCGGGGATCGCGGTGCTTCCCTGTTTCGTGGGCGATGCGGATGCGCGCCTCGTCCGGGAGGGCGGCGAAATCGAACCGCTGCGCCACAATCAATGGATCGTCATGAATAATGACGATCGCCACCGACCCGATATCAGGACAGTGGCGGATCGGATGACCCGTCTGATCAAGAGCCATTCCGATCTCTACGCCGGACGCAAGGGCCGCCCGGCATAGGCCGGCTGCGGATCAGGCGGCGCTTCCCTGCGCAACGATGACGGGGATAAGCAGATCACCCCAGTTGCCGCCGCCGCCATGGTGGCGGGCCGAGCGGACCAGCTCGACGGAAACGCCGGCCTCGACGGCTTTCATGACGGCCTGGTTGAGGCGGTGCAGGTCATTGGCCAGCATGCGGATGGCAGCCTGCTGATCCTGCGTCATGGCGGAGGATTGCTCCTCGGCGCGTTCCTTGACGTGCGTCTTGATGGGATTGTGGGCGTTCATGGCATTTCTCCTCTCGTTATTGTCAGGGGTTTTTGATCTGCTTTGCAAGCCCTTCCCGCGATGGGGAAGGGCGGTTTTCTTGATTTATTCGGCCGCCGGGCGGAACTGGTCGTGCTCGGTGGATTCCTTCATGGCCGTGGTGGACGACGTGCCGCCAGAGATCGCCAGAGACACGGCGTCGAAATAGCCGGTGCCGACTTCGCGCTGATGCTTGGTGGCGGTGTAACCATTGGCCTCTGCTGCGAATTCCGCCTCCTGAAGCTCGGAATAAGCCGCCATCTGCCGGTCCCTGTAGCCGCGCGCCAGTTCGAACATCCCGTAGTTGAGCTGGTGGAAGCCAGCGAGCGTGATGAACTGGAACTTGTAGCCCATCGCGCCTAGCTCGCGCTGGAACTTCGCAATCGTCGCGTCGTCGAGGTTCTTTTTCCAGTTGAACGACGGCGAGCAGTTGTAGGCGAGCTTCTTGCCCGGATGCACCTTATGCACGCCTTCCGCAAACCTGCGCGCCTGTTCCAGATCCGGCTTTGATGTTTCGCACCAGATCAGGTCGCAATAGGGCGCATAAGCCACGGCGCGGGCAATGCAGGGCTCCAGACCGTTCTTGACCTGATAAAAGCCCTCAACGGTGCGCCCGGCATCGTAATCCACGAAGGGACGGTCGCGCTCGTCGATGTCAGAGGTCAGAAGCTTGGCGGCCTCCGCGTCCGTGCGGGCGATGACCAGCGTTGGTACACCCATGACGTCGGCCGCAAGCCGCGCTGCCGTCAGGTTGCGGATGTGCGCCGCCGTCGGGATCAGAACCTTGCCGCCGAGATGGCCGCACTTCTTTTCCGATGCCAGCTGATCCTCATAGTGAACACCTGCTGCACCTGCCTCGATGAAGGCCTTCATGATCTCGAAGGCGTTGAGCGGCCCGCCGAAACCGGCCTCCGCATCGGCAACGATCGGCGCGAACCAGGTGTCGACAGAAAGGCCCTTGCCCTCCGCGGTCTCGATCTGGTCGGCGCGTTGCAGGGTGCGGTTTATGCGCTTGGCCAGCTCCGGCGCTGCATTGGCGGGATAGAGCGACTGGTCCGGATACATGGCCGAGGCCGTGTTCGCATCCGCTGCAACCTGCCATCCCGAGAGATAAATCGCCTTCAGCCCGGCGCGAACCATCTGCATGGCCTGGTTGCCCGAGAGCGCACCCAGCGCATTGACGAAATTCTCCTCGTTGATCAGCTTCCACAGCCGGTTCGCACCCATTTCGGCCAGCGAATGGCGGATTTCGACGGAGCCGCGCAGCCGCTCCACGTCGGCGGCGGTATAGGTGCGCTCGATGCCGTCGAAACGTCCCTGCGGTGCGCCCGGAACAAGTTTGTAAAAATCCGTCATACTTCTCTCTCCCATGATAAATGCGGTTTTCGTAGCGGGCCGTCTTGAACATCATATGGCGCCGTTTGATGTGACTACATTTACATTTTTCGAGATTTGATCGCCAGAATAAACATAAAAACAGTGACTTGAAAGAGGTTATCCTGTAGCGTGCATGACAGAGTGACGCTGTAAAAATGTAAATTTTGTAAAAGAGTATGATCCGTCGATTTTGTAATGGAATTGTATGTGTTGACGGGGGTGGAGGGGAAAGGCTGTGTCGGAAAACAAGATTTTTGCAGGCCCGCGCGTGCGCCGCATTCGCAACGGTCTCGCGCTGACGCAGACGGCCATGGCCGAGGCGCTGGCGATTTCGCCGTCCTATCTCAATCTCATCGAGCGCAACCAGCGGCCGCTGACGGTGCAGCTGCTTTTGAAGCTCGCCTCTGTGTACAAGGTCGATCTGGATGACCTGCAGGGCGAAAACGCCGGTTCCGCCGGGCAGCTGCGCGAGGTCTTCGCCGATCCGCTGCTGGTCGGCGAAGTGCCGTCGCCGCAGGAACTGATTGAGGTCGCCGATGCCGCGCCCAATGCGGCAAGTGGTGTTCTCAAGCTATACCGGGCTTACCGGGAACAGGCGCAGCGCCTGTCCGATCTCTCCGATCTTCTGGCGCGGGAGGGTCATGAAACGATGCTTTCCTCCACCCGCCTGCCGATCGACGAGGTGCGACACGTCATTGAAAACCGCCCGGCCTACTTCCATTCCATCGATGCGGCTGCGGAAGACCTCCACAAACATTTGTCGACGGGCGATGATCTCGCCTCCGGCGTTCGCGCATGGCTCCAGAAAAACCACGGCATCGTGGTCCGCACCCTGCCGGTTCACGCTATGCCGAACCTCCGGCGACGTTACGACCGGCATTCCATGCGGCTTTTTTTATCCGAGCGCCTGTCGCAGCCGGATCAGCTGAGGGAAATGGCGATGGAGACCTGCCTTCTGGCGCTGCGCGAAGAAATCGGTACGGAGCTTGAAGGGCTTGGCCTGAAAGGGGAAGAGGCGAGACGCATTGCCCGCTTCGAACTGGCGCGTTACGCCGCTCATGCGTTGATGATGCCCTATGGCGCATTCCTCGGCGCCGCCCAGCGGGCGAAGTACGATCTCGAAGTCTTGCGGTCGCGCTTCAACGTATCGTTTGAACAGGCGGCCAATCGCATCGTCAGCCTGCAGCGGCCGTCAGCCGCGGCGATCCCGTTTTTCCTGATGGAAATCGACAATGCCGGTAACCGTTTTCGCCTTGCGGGGGCCGGCGGTTTTCCAAGGGCGCGTTTTGGCGGCCTCTGTCCGCGTCTCAATATTCATGCGGCTTTCGCCCAGCCGGGACAAGTGCTCGTGGAAGCGGTCGAGATGCCCGACGGGGATGCTTTCCTCACGGTGTCGCGCACGCTGGAAGGTCCGCAGGCTGGTTTCGGCGAGAGGGTGCGGCGAACGGCGGTGCTTCTTGGCTGCGATTTCGCTCAGGCGGCAGAGACCGTCTATGGCCCGGCCGCTTCGGGCGCTGCGCCCGTCGCCGTCGGTCCTTCGTGCCGGCTGTGCGAAAGACAGGGCTGTCTTTCGCGGGCGGAAGCGCCGCTCACGCGGCCGCTGGGGCTGGATGAAATGGTCACCGGCCTCAGTGTTTTCGACTTCCAGTAGGTGTTTTCATTCGCTTTTTTGCGACCGGAACACATTTGGTTGAAAATGCTGTGCTGCACATTTCCCCCTTGCTCCCTTCTGTTTTCCTTTCTAGTCTCTCCGAAAAAAGGGGATCACGCTCCCGTCGTGAGGATGCGTTAACAGGAGACATCATGAAAAACCGTTCTCTCCGCCTGACCTTGGCTCTCACCACCGCGCTCGTTGCAGCAGGCTCGGCAATGGCCCAGGAAAAGGTCGTCCACGTCTATAACTGGTCGGATTATATCGACGAATCGATCCTCGCCGATTTCACCAAGGAAACCGGCATCAAGGTCGTCTATGACGTTTTCGACAGCAATGAACTTGTGGAAACCAAGCTGCTGGCCGGCAGCTCCGGATATGATGTCGTCGTGCCCACCGGCCCCTTTCTCGCCCGCCAGATCAATGCCGGCGTGTTCCAGAAACTTGACAAGTCCAAGTTGCCGAATCTGAAAAACATGTGGCCCGAGGTTTCCGAGCGTCTGGCGAAATACGACCCCGGCAACGAATATGCCGTGAACTACATGTGGGGCACCACCGGCATCGGTTATAACGTCGCCAAGGTGAAGGCTGCGCTGGGCGATGTTCCGGTCGATAGCTGGGATATTCTGTTCAAGCCGGAAAATGCTGAAAAGCTGAAATCCTGCGGCATCAATATTCTCGATGCGTCGGACGAGACCTTCGCCATTGCCATGAATTATCTCGGCAAGAACCCGGACAGCAAAGAAACCGCCGATCTCGAGGCGGGCGGCGATGTCTACATGAAGATCCGCCCCTATGTGAAGACCTTCAACTCCTCCGCCTATATCGATGAACTGGCGAATGGCGACAGCTGTATCACTATCGGCTGGTCGGGCGACATCCTCCAAGCGAAGAGCCGCGCCGAGGAAGCCAAGAATGGCGTCGAGGTGAATTATGTCATCCCGAAGGAAGGCACCTACATGTGGTTCGACAACCTTGCCATCCCGGCGGATGCCAAGAATGTCGAAGAAGCGCACGCCTTCATCAACTATCTGATGCGGCCGGAAGTCATTGCCAAGGCGTCGAACTACGTTCAGTACGCCAATGGCAACCTTGCTTCGCAGGCGCTGATGGATGAGTCTGTTGCCAAGAACCCGGCAGTCTATCCCGATGCCGAGACGATGAAGAAGCTCTTCACGATCTCGCCTTACGGACCGAAGGAACAGCGCGTGCTGAACCGCGTCTGGACGCAGATAAAGACCGGCAGCTGACACCTCCGCCCGCTGGTTGAGGAACGGCCGGCGGGCCTGTTCCTCTGATACTTTGCCGGCAGGTCCGTTACCTGCCGGTATTGCCCGCCCCGAAGCATCGATCGACAGACCAACGGGATTTGAGGGTAGGGTGAATGGCGAAAACTCTAGGGCCGGTCAAACGCAAATTTAGCCCCTGGGACAATCCCGATGCGGTGCCCTTCATCCGCTTTGAAAACGTCACCAAACGTTTTGGCGATTTCGTCGCCGTCAACAATCTGACGCTTGATATTTACGAGCGTGAGTTCTTCTCGCTGCTCGGCCCCTCCGGTTGCGGCAAGACCACGCTGATGCGCATGCTGGCTGGTTTCGAGGAGCCGACCGAGGGCCGCATCCTGCTGCAGGGCAAGGATATTTCCGGCGTTCCGCCCTATAAGCGGCCCACCAACATGATGTTCCAGTCCTATGCGCTTTTCCCGCACATGTCGGTAGAAAAGAACGTCGCTTTCGGTCTGGAGCAGGATGGCCTGCCCAAGGCGGACATCGTCGCCCGCGTCGAGGAAATGCTGCGCCTCGTCAAGCTCACGGAATTCGCCAAACGCAAGCCGAGCCAGCTTTCCGGCGGGCAGCGGCAGCGCGTGGCGCTTGCCCGATCGCTTGCCAAGCGGCCGAAGGTGCTTCTCCTCGATGAGCCGCTCGGCGCGCTCGACAAGAAGCTGCGTGAGGAAACGCAATTCGAACTGATGGATATCCAGACCAATCTCGGTCTCACCTTCCTCATCGTCACCCACGATCAGGAAGAGGCGATGACGGTGTCGGACCGCATCGCCGTCATGGACAAGGGCATTGTCGTGCAGGTGGCGACGCCCGCCGAGATATATGAAGCGCCGAACAGCCGCTACGTGGCCGATTTTATCGGTGACATCAATATTTTCGACGCCAATGTCGTCGCCAATGCTTCCAATATCGGCAGGCCCGGCCTCGTGACACTGGATTGCGACGGGCTGAAGGTGGCGGTTGAGCAGGAATGCGCCGCTGCTGCCGGTAGCCAGGTGGCTTTCGCAATCCGGCCAGAGAAGGTGCGCATCTCGCTCGATCAGCCTGCCGATAGCAGCATCAACTCCGCCTATGGCGAGGTATGGGATATCGGCTATCTGGGCGACTTCTCGGTCTTCATCGTCAAGCTTGCCGATGGCCGCGTCATCCGCGCCGCACAGGCAAATGTCTCGCGTCTCGTGGATCGCCCGATTACCTTCGGCGATATGGTGTGGCTGAACTGGAAGCCGGACTCCGGCCTCGTCCTGACGCGCTGAGGGAGGCTTCGATGGCGATCACCACTCCCGAAAACCGGCAAAGCCCCTGGCGCTGGCTGGTCGTCGCGGTTCCCTATTTCTGGCTGCTGCTGTTTTTTGCGGCCCCCTTTTTCATCATCTTCAAAATCTCGCTGTCGGATACGGCGATCTCCATGCCGCCCTATACCCCTGTCTTCGAAGGCTTCTCGAGGCTCGGTGATTTCTTTTCGCAGCTGGATTTCGAAAATTACCTCTTCCTGACGGAAGACCCGCTCTACATCGACGCCTATCTATCGTCGTTGCGCATCGCCTTCATTTCCACCTTCCTGCTTTTGCTGATCGGTTATCCCATGGCGCTGGCCATGGCCCGCGCGCCGTCTTCCGTGCGGCCGACGCTGGTTATGCTGGTGATCCTGCCTTTCTGGACTTCGTTCCTGATCCGCGTTTACGCCTGGATCGGGATTCTGAAGCCGGAAGGCCTGCTGACGGTGCTGTTCCAGTGGCTCGGATTGCTCGGGCCGGACCAGCAGGTCAACATCTTCCGCACCGAAACCGCGATCTTCATCGGTATCGTTTATTCCTACTTGCCCTTCATGGTACTGCCGCTTTATTCCGCGCTGGAAAAGCTGGACAATACGCTGCTGGAAGCGGCCGCCGATCTGGGTTGCCCGCCTTGGAAAGCCTTCTGGAAGATTACGTTCCCGCTCTCCCTGCCGGGTGTCGTGGCCGGCTCGATGATCTGCTTCATCCCGATAACAGGTGAATTCGTCATCCCCGATCTGCTCGGCGGCGCACAGACGCTGATGATCGGCAAGACGCTCTGGACGGAATTCTTCGGCAACCGCGACTGGCCGCTGGCATCAGCCGTTGCCGTGCTGCTTCTGCTGTTGCTGGTCGTGCCTATCGCCATCTTCCAGAACCAGCAAAAGAAGGTGGGGTGAGGCCATGAAGCGCGGAAAATTTGACATCACCGTCCTCACACTCGGTTTTGCCTTTCTTTACATACCGATCATCATTCTGATCGTTTATTCCTTCAATGCTTCCAAGCTTGTCACCGTCTGGGGCGGCTTCTCGCTGCAATGGTACAGGTCCATGTGGTCGAATGAAGGGTTGATGGATGCCGCCTGGGTGACGCTGCGCGTGGGTATCCTCAGCGCCACCATCGGCACCATCCTCGGGACACTCGCGGCGCTCTCGTTGACGCGCTTTGCGCGTTTTCCGGGCCGGGTGCTGTTTTCCGGCATGATCTATGCCCCGCTCGTCATGCCGGAGGTGATTACCGGCCTGTCGCTGCTGCTGCTCTTCGTGGCCGTCGGCGTGGATCGCGGTTTCTGGACGGTGGTCATTGCGCACACCACCTTTACCATGTGTTATGTGGCGATTGTGGTGCAGTCGCGTCTTTTGACCTTTGATCGAAGTCTCGAGGAAGCCGCGCTTGATCTTGGTTGCCCACCGGTCAAGACCTTCTTCCGTATCACCCTGCCGCTGATCTTTCCCGCCGTTATTGCCGGCTGGATGCTGGCCTTTACCCTGTCGCTCGATGATCTCGTCATTGCCAGCTTCGCCACCGGACCGGGTGCGACGACGCTGCCGATCAAGATCTATTCGCAGGTTCGCCTCGGCGTGACCCCGGAAATCAACGCCATCTGCACCATCCTGATCGGGCTTGTGACCGTCGGCGTCATCGTCGCCTCAATCGCCTCGAAGCGCACGGAGTTGCAGCGGATGCGCGATGAACACGCCGCGGCGCGAAACTGACCGGAGAGAACTCTACGATTTTTTCGCGTTACTGTTGAAACGCCAATAAAATCAGAAACCTGTAATTTAGTTTCGGGGCTTTACGGTTCCAGAATAGGAATTTTCGTCGGTGATTGATCGATTTTGGTTTTAACTGCTTGTTAATGGGAGTTGGCGGAAAGTAAACCCAACGCAGGGTCGTCATATGACTGATGGCCGGGATTGATAATTTCCATCTGGCGAGATTGTCCCCCTTTCTCTCGTTGAAAAGCACACCTTATCCAGGCGGCCGCAAGGCCGCCTTTCTTTTTTTGTCTCATTGGCGGGACGCTCATCGGTTTTCAGGATGATCCATCGACCTGGAAACGAGAAGGACGGGGACAAGCCCGGCGATGATGATGATGATCGCCGGTACGGCGGCATCCTGCACCTTGGAGCGTGAGGCATTCTCGTAAACAAGCGTGGCAAGCGTATTGAAGCCGAAGGGTCTCAGCAGGATGGTTGCCGGCAACTCCTTCATGGATTCGATCAGGACCAAAAGGAAAGCGGTCAACGCCGCGGGCCGCATATTGGGCAACAGCACCCTGAACAGCGTCTGCGCCCGGTTCCGCCCAAGCGTTCGCGAAGCCATGTCGATATGCGGCGAAAGCTTCTGGAAACCGGCATCCAGCGTGCCTTCCGCCATGGTCATGAAACGCACGGTGTGCGCATAGATGATGGCAAACGCGGTGCCGGAGAGCAGCAGGCCGGTGGAAAAGCCGAAATGTGTACGGAAGAACCCGTCCACCCCGTTGTCGAGAGCCGCGAGTGGAATGAGCACGCCGATGGCGAGCACCGTTCCCGGCACCCCATATCCCATGGAGCCGAAGCGGGCGGCAAACTTCGAGGTTCGTGACCGCCCCGTGCGGATGGCGTATGAAAAGACGAAAGCCGCAACCAGCGTTACCAGGGCCGCGGCAAAGGAAACTTCGAGGCTGTGCCCGAGTGCCTTAAGAAGTTTCGGCGCAAGCAGCGCATCGAACCGTTTGGCCGCGTAACCACCCAGCACGATGACGGGAATGAGAAAGCCACTCGTCACGGGCAGGAAGCAGAAAACAGTTGCCGCGCCGCGCCGCCAGCCGGTCAGCGACTTCAGCCGATGGCGCTGCGTCATGTTTGTCGCCTTGGGTGCGCCGAAGCGCTGTTTTTCCCGGGCGTTGCGTTCGATTACGATGAGCGCGCCGACGATGATGAGGATGACGGCGGCGATCTGCGTTGCATTGGCGAGATTGCCGCGGTTGAGCCAGGTCTCGTAAATGGTGAAGGTCAGCGTCTGCACGCCGAGATATTCGACCGCGCCGATATCGTTGAGGGTCTCCATCAAGACCAGAGAAAGCCCGATGGCAATCGCCGGTCGCGCCATCGGCAATTGCACGGAGAAGAACACGTCGAGAGGCTTTGCGCCGAGCGTGCGTGCGGCTTCGGCTGCAAAACGCCCCTGCATGGAAAAGGCGGCACGGGCCGAGAGATAGACATAGGGATAGAGCACCGAGCTCAGGACGATGACCGCACCGCCGAGGGAACGGATATCAGGAAACCAGTAGTCGCGTATGCTGTGATAGCCGAAAGCAGCACGCAATAAGCTCTGCACGGGCCCGGTAAAGTCGAGAAACTCACCGAACGCATAAGCGGCGAGATAAGATGGAATGGCGAGCGGCAGGACGAGCGCCGCCGACAGCAGCCGCCGCAGCGGAAACTCGAACGTGGTGACAAGCCAGGCGCAGACAATGCCGAAGAAAGCGGTCGTCGCTGCCGTTGCTCCGAGCAGCATGAACGTACGAAATCCGGCTCGCGGCAGGACGTTGACGAGAAGATGTCGCCACCCCTCCGTGCTGCCGGTCAGCGCCAGCCAGAAGATCGCCAGAACGGGCATGGCGGCGATAGCCGAAACAATGATGGCCGCAATCGGCAATAGAGAAACGCGTTTTGTCGCGGGAAGGGGAACCGTCATGGGCATGCGAGCCTGCTGTCCTGCATAGGCCTTGACCGGCTGGTTCTCCAGCCGGCGGCTTTCGCATTGCTACGCCCGCATGACCTCAGTTGGCAAGGACCCGCTGTGACGGAAAGGTGATTTCCACCAGCGTGCCTTCGTTGGGTGTCGAGGTGATGGAGAAATTCGCCCGGTTGGCGTCCACCATGGCCTTGGTCAACGGCAGGCCGAGCCCGGTGCCGTCACCGCGTACACGTTTGCCGGAAGAAGCCACCTGCCGGAACGGCTTCATCGCCTGTTCCAGTTCCGCCCGCGTCATGCCGATACCGGTGTCGCGGATGCGAAGCGACACGCTGCCATTGGCCTCATAGGCGGTGGATACAACGATCTGCCCGCCTGACGGGGTGAAGCGAATGGCGTTCGACAGGATGTTGAGCACGATCTGCTTGATCGATCGCAGGTCGGCGACGATCTGCGGCACGGATTGCGCAAGCGCCGTGCGGATGATGACGCGCTGATTGTTTGCCTGCGGCTGCACCAGCGAGACCGCTTCGGCCACCGTTTCGTTGAGCGGGACGGCGATGAAGTCGACATCCATCTGCCCCGCCTCGATCTTGGATATATCGAGGAGATCATTGACGATATCGAGCACATGCCGGCCGGAACGGCCGATATCATTGGCGTATTCCACATAACGCGGATGGCCGATCGGCCCGAAACGTTCTGTCGCCATCATGTCCGCAAAGCCGATGATGGCGTTGAGCGGCGTGCGGATTTCGTGGCTGACGCGCGCTAGGAAGTCGGTCTTGTGGGCATTGGCGGTTTCCGCCGCGCGCTTGGCGTTGCGCAGTTCTTCTTCGGTGCGCTTCCACTGGGTGATGTCGCGGATTACAGCGCAATAGCCATGTGAGGATTTGAGCCGCCCGATGGTCATGAACAGCGGCAGGAAACCGCCGGATGCTTCGCGGCCGATCACTTCGCGGCCATCGTTCAGCACGCTCGCAACACCGTTATTGGCGAGGCCGGAGAGATAGTCCAGCACGGCGCGCTGGCTCTCATGGGCAAAGAGCGTGACGAAAGGCTTGCCGGCAATTTCGCCATTGTCATAGTTGAACAGCGCGCTGGCCGAGCGGTTGAGGGAGCGGATTTCGCCTTCGTCGCCCAAAAGCACCACGCCGTCAGTGGCCGTTTCAAGAATGGAGTGCAGTTCCTCGACTTCGCCCTGAAGCAGGGAAATGCTGCCGGCCTGCGCGCTCTGCGCCGCGGTGTTTTCATTGGCGGCGGCAACCGGCGCTGCTTTTTCTTCCAGCGGAACGAGAGAAAGCATCAGCGCCTTCGTCTCTTCCCAGCGGATGGATTGCAGCCGCGCTCTGACAGGAACGATATCGTTTTCGGCGCTGACAACCACCATGCCGCCTTCATTGTCAGGCATGTCTTCGAGCTCCTGCCTTTGCAGCAGGGCTTCCAGCCCACCCACTTCTTCGAGTTCGGCCAGAGAGTCATAGCCCGTCAGCCGCAGGAAATCCGGATTGGCGTGGATCAGCCTGTCGCCGGCATGCACGAGAAGGGCAACGGGCATCTGGTCCAGCGTCTCGGCCGTCAGCGCGTCGGCGGGGCGAGGTACAGGACTGACCATTGCTGCCGCGACTTCGGCAACCGGCCGCTCTTCGGCGATGGCCTGCTGCTGCATTTCGTCCGAACCGCTTTCCGCTACGGGTTCGCTGACGGCCGCAGGCTGTTCACCCCGAACATAGTCGGCAAAAAGATCGTCGTCCTGCGCTGGCGCCGTGGCCTTGAGGTCAGTATCGGAAGGTGCGCTGTCAGGCGCATGCGCATCTATGTCCTGTTTAATATCATGCGTGTCCGAATCGATGGAAACGGTTTCCGCATCCGTTTCCCGGCCGTCTTCGAAAGCAGTATCCGCTGGCGCCAGGGCACGGCCGATCTCGCGGAAGGCGGCCTGCTCACCGGCGGTCAGGCCTTCGCGGGAGCGCGAACGGCGCTCTTCCAGACGAACGATCTTGTCGGAGGAAGACGGTTCCGGTGCAGTTGCCGGGGCTTCGAATTCGGGCGGGGTATAATCATGATGCTGTTCGTCGGTCGAAACGTCGTCCGCTGCATCGTCTGCCGCTCCGACCTCCGCGGCCGGGATTTCATCGTCAGTAGCCGATCCGGAAGTGTCCTCCGCATCGTCATCCTCATCGATGAAGGCCAGCAATTCATGGCTCGTGCTGTCGACGGTTGGCTCCGGAGAAACCTCCGCCGGATCAGACTCTTCGCCCTTCAAGAAGGTAAGGCCGATGGCGTGCGGGTCCTCTGTGGCGTCGGCCAGACGCACGATCCCGAAACCGCGAAAACCGTCAAATTCCCGCGAGCGGGTATAGGTAGGCAGGGCGGCGAGATCGATCGGCACCATCAGCGATGTGCCTTCCACGGGCCAATGGATTGTCTTGCCCGACCACGTGTCGCGGCGGCCTAGAAGCTCTCGGATCTTTCCGTCGGGATCGAGATTGAACAGGGCGGCGACGTCGGCAAAGCCCATGCCTTCCACCGCAGCCGCCCTGGCACCCACGGCCTCGGCAAATTCATGAGAGATGGAGCTGAACCGTCCTTCAGCGTCGATTTTCCAGACGAAACGGGATGCACGGGCGCCGGCGTTGAAGGCAAAAGGCTGGGCCTGTTCGACTGCTTCGGTCTCGATTGCAGCATCCTCGTCCGCCGGTGGCGCAACCGGGGATGCCGCGTTTTCGGTTATCTCGTCCTTTGCGACGAAACTCTCCGCATGGAGAGCCTCTTCGGCGGGTTCGTCGTCCGTCTTCTTGGTGAAGGGTGCCTCCGCCTCATCCTCATCCAGTTCAAAAAGATCGGCAATGTCGTCAGTCATCGCCACGTCCGCAGCCGCATCGGCGTCCTGCGTGAAAAGCGCTGCGGGGGCCTCCGGCTTCTCTTCCGCAAAGGGCATAAGCCTGTCTTCATCCTGTCCGGATACCGCTTCTTCCTCCGCGTCGGATGGCTGCTCCTGCGGGTCTTCCACCTCTTCGATGTCTGCGACAGCATCGAGAACGGCGTCGAAAGAGGCGGCCGTTGCGACAACAGGCGCCGTCTCTGCAACCGGCGACGCAGGCTCGACGACCGGGACGTCCTGCGGCTTGTCCTCGGCAAAACCATCGGGGTCGAGTGTGCCCAGTGCGGTTTCGACCACGAAGATCAGGTTGAGTTCGGGCGTGGTGGTGATTTGGCCAGCGGCTGCGGGCAGATAACCCTTTCCGGTAGGTACCGGGCGTTTGACAAGATGCCCCGATTGGCGCGCCGCCATTCCAACCAGTGTTCTGGCCGTATGCGGGGTGATGCCGAGTGTAGAGAAGCCGGGCGAGGCGGCAACGATCCGGTTGTCGCCATCGGTGACTGCCATATGAATATCGGGGTCGTCGAAGCCTTCGATCATGCGCCGGGCGCATTCCACCATGTCGGGCTCGGCCTGATCGGCGCGGGCAGAAAAGAGTATCGCGGTTTGGCCGGGCTCGGCCTCAATGATCTCCGCGCGCGCAGTCGCGGCAATGCTGCGGAAACCGGAGGTGATGCGGATCGTGAAGGGCAGGCTGTCGCCGGTCTTTGAAAGCCGCGCCGCCGTGGCCGCCAGTTGGCGGAATGTCACATCCTGCCGCTTCGGTCCCTGTTCCAGAAAGTCATAAACCATCGGCGTGCCAAACAGGGCAGCGCCGCGTCCATTGGCCCATAGAACATGTCCAAGATCGAGCGAGAACAAAGCCATCGCTTCACCGCGCCCGAAACCTTCACGCACCCGTTCATGCACTGCGATATCGATAAAGGGATACTGGACGGCGGGCATGTCGAAACCTATTCTGGCACTACCGGACCTTGCGGGCTCCCGGCTTCCTCATGAAACCGAAACGTAAACCCGCCGAGGCATCACGTTAACAGAATTTTAAATAACTTCACAGGGTCGCCGGGTCCACCGCCCGGCTTATGAATCACCAAATAGAGTTAACATCAACAGCCTTAATGCCGGCTTTCCGGTGTCAGCCCGCGCTGGAAAAGCGCTTGCCTTTCGCTGCCTTTTTTCGCAAAATTCGGATAGGGACTTGCAAATGGGAAAAACACCTTTTATGTGACCCCCCGTGGCGCCGCTTTGGCGTTTGATGTGCGGTTGTAGCTCAGTTGGTTAGAGCGCAGGTTTGTGGCACCTGAGGTCGGTGGTTCGACCCCACTCAACCGTACCATTCCCCTCTCCCAGTAAGTTTATATGTCACAAGGACTTACCGGGAGAGGGGAAAGTCTCTTCCGCCGCTGGTCAGATATCCCGTTTTCCCGGAAAATAATCTTTGCGATCACACGGCGCGCGGTCGTGTCAGGGGCCCTGCGGTTTCAGTCCGGCAAAAACCATTTGGCTAAAATCTCTTGCGCTGGTATTGTCTGCCCAACGAAACCTTATGAAAGCCTGCAGCATAGCGTCTACGCTTGTGCGCGGCGAAATGGACAAGACAGTGATCGACCCCGGAAACGGCCCAAAGCCGTCGGAACAAGGGGCGTCGGTGGCAAACAAAGGGAAAGCGAAGCGTTCCCGTCGTGGCAAGAAACACAAGCGTGACGGTAAGCCCCGTGACGCCTCTGTGTTGTTGCATGATGTTGCCGCGGATGTTCCGGCCGGTTCCTCCTATGTATCGGCGCTCGAGCCGGATGCCGAGCCACGCAAGAGAAAACGTCGCAGGCGTTCTCGAGGCAAGGGTGCGTCTCAGCCTGCATCTGCGGCTTCCCCTGCACAGGTCCAGGCTTCAGCTGCAATTGACCCGGCCAATCCATCCTCCGTACCACCCGGTGGCGGGCGTAAGTCGCGTAACCGCAAACGCGGGCATCGCGATCCGCGTGGACGTGATCCGCAGGGCCGCCCGCTTGTCCCCAGCCATGCACCGAAACACGTCGGCAAGCAGAACGGTCGCGCCGGCGGCTCCGCGCAGGACCAGCACCGGCAGCAATCGGAAACATCAGCCCGTCACCCAGGGCGGCAGCACGAGCATGGCCCGGACGCGCCGGCGGATATGTATGCCGCGCTTGATCTCGGCACCAACAATTGCCGCCTGCTGATTGCGCAGCCGACGCGGCCCGGCCAGTTCCGGGTGGTCGATGCGTTTTCGCGCATCGTGCGGCTGGGTGAAGGGCTGGTATCGAGCGGCCGGCTTTCCGATGATGCGATGGACCGCGCGGTTGAAGCACTCAAGGTCTGCGCCGCAAAACTCTCCGGCCGCCCGATCCGGCGCATGCGGCTCATCGCCACCGAGGCTTGCCGCGCTGCTTCGAATGGCGAGGAATTTCTAGCGCGTGTTACGCGGGAAACGGGGCTTAAACTCGAAATCATCAGCCGCGAGACGGAAGCCCGCCTTGCGGTTTCGGGCTGCGCCTCCCTCGTCGGCCGTGAAGCGCGTTCCGTCGTGCTGTTCGATATCGGCGGCGGATCGTCGGAGATCGCCGTCATCAAGGTCGGGGAGAACCGCTCGAACCGGCTTGCCAACCACATCACCCACTGGACCTCGCTGCCCGTCGGCGTTGTTACTCTTTCCGAGCGCCATGGCGGCCGTGATGTGACGCCTGACGTTTTTGCTGCGATGGTGCGGGAAGTCGAAGGCCTGCTCGACGCCTTCCATTGCCCGCCGCTCGCGCCGCAAACGCATCACGAGGATTTTCACCTCATCGGCACATCAGGCACGGTGACGACACTTGCGGGCGTTCATCTCGATCTGCCGCGATATGATCGCCGCAAGGTGGATGGTCTCTGGCTTTCCGATGCCGAGGTGACGGCGATGCAGGACAAGTTGCTGGCATGGGATTTCGCCGGTCGCGCCGCCAATGCCTGCATCGGGCCTGACCGGGCCGATCTGGTTCTCGCCGGCTGCGCGATTCTCGAGGCCATTCGCCGCCGCTGGCCGGCGCGCCGAATGCGCGTGGCGGATCGCGGTCTGCGCGAAGGCCTGCTGACGGATATGATGGCGGATGACGGCGCATGGCGGCGCAACCGCATAAGGCGCATGCAGATGGTACGGCAGGACAGGACGGAAGGTTTGACATGAGCAAGGCGCCAACAAGCACCAATCGCACCGGCCGCAAGATCGGCCAGAAGGTCAAGAAGACCAAGCTCAAGGCCTCGTCGCGCCGCTGGCTCGAACGTCATATCAATGACCCCTATGTGCAGCGCGCCAAGCTGGAAGGCTATCGTGCCCGCGCCGCCTTCAAGCTGTTGGAAATCAACGACAAGCACCAGATCTTGAAGGGGGCCACCCGCATCATCGACCTTGGCGCCGCCCCCGGAAGCTGGTCGCAGATCGCCGCCAAGGTGACGGATTCGACCGAGGACGATATCCGCGTTGCAGCGATCGATTTCCTCGAGATCGATCCCATTCCCGGCGTGAAAATTCTGCAGCTCGACTTCCTCGACCCGAGCGCGCCGGAAAAGCTGATGGAGGCCGTTGGTGGCACGCCCGATCTTGTTTTGTCGGACATGGCAGCACCCACCACCGGGCACCAGAAAACCGACCACATCCGCACCATGCATCTGTGCGAAGTCGCGGCCGATTTTGCCGTTCAGGTGCTTGCGGAAGGTGGCCATTTCCTTGCCAAGACCTTCCAGGGCGGTACGGAAAAGCAGCTGCTGGATATGCTGAAGAAGAACTTCAAGCAGGTTCTCCACATCAAGCCGGCGTCGTCACGCTCGGAATCGGTGGAAATGTTCCTGCTTGCCAAACACTTCAAGGGCCGCAAGACCGAGGCGGCGGGTGCATCTGAAGCCGACGAGGCCTCGAAAGACTGATTACTCCGCCGGTTGCGAGACCTTGCCGCGGTGGCCGGAAACGGCCGCACCCGCCTGTGCGTCCATGCGGATGATTGGCACGATGGCGAAGAGCGATACCAGCGCGACGATGGTGAAGGCGATGTGGAAATCGGCGAGCTGCAGATGCGTGCCCGACATCATGCTGCTGACTTCCAGAATGGAAGCGGCGAATGCAACGCCGAGCGCCAGGCTGATTTGTTGCAGCACGGAGGCCATGGACGTTGCTTGGCTCGCCTGACTGTCCTCGATATCGGAATAGCTGAGCGCGTTCGATCCGGTAAAGAAGAAGGACCGGGCAAATCCGGCCGTCACAAGAAAGATCATGATCAACGGGTATGGCGTTTCCGGCGTGAAAAAACTGTTGGCGAGCGTCGTGAACGCGCCGACGATGCCCGCGCCGATCAGCGTCGAGCGAAATCCGGTCGCCGCAAACACCCGCTTGGCCATGAACTTGGTGGTGATCGCCCCGATGGCGCCGGCGAAAGTTATCATGCCCGACTGGAACGGGTTCAATCCGAAGCCGATCTGCAGCATCAGCGGCATCAGGAAGGGAATGGCGCCCGTGGAGATGCGGAAGATGGTGCCGCCGACGGAGGCGGCCCGGAAGGTCGTGTTCTGGAAAATTCGAAAGTCCAGAATGGGGGCGGGGTGGCGCGTAGCGTGGCGCATATAAAGGAAACCGCAGATGAAGCCGATGATGGTCGACGCGATGCCGATGGCTGGCGGGAGCGCAGGCAGGCTGACGACGGAGAGGCCGAACACCACGCCGGAGGCGGCGATGCCGGACAGCACGAAACCCTTTCCGTCCATTGGCGGCGGGTTGGTGGTTTCGATTTCCGGCAGGAAGATCGTCGAAAGCCAGATGCCGATGATGCCGATCGGCACATTGATCAGGAAGATCCAGTGCCATGAAAAATAGGTGGTGATGAAACCGCCGATGGGCGGACCGGTCAGCGGCCCCACGAGCCCCGGTATTGTCAGCAGCGCCATGGCGGAGACGAGTTCGCTGCGCTTCGTCGTGCGCAATAGCACAAGGCGGCCCACGGGTGTCATCATCGCTCCGCCCATACCCTGCAGGAAACGCGAGAGTACGAATTCGAACACCGAAGACGAGACCGCGCAGCAGATCGACCCCACGACGAAGACGCCAATGGCGAAACGGAAGATTTTCTTCGCGCCGTATTTGTCGGCCATCCAGCCGCTGATCGGAATGAAAATCGCCAGAGCCACCATGTAGGCCGTTAAAGCCAGCTTAAGCGTAATCGGGCCGACGTGGAGATCTGCGGCAATTGCCGGAAGCGAGGTGGCGATGACGGTGGAGTCCATCTGCTCCATAAAGAGAGCGACTGCCAGGATGAGGGGAATGATGCGGTTCATGAGGCTGCCTGCGGCTTTCCGCTGCGACAAGGGATATCGCCGTCCGTCCTACGCCTGATAGGCGGGCTTGCCAACACGTTAATTACCAATTTCTGATGTTCCGATCAAACCTGCGTGAGGCCGGTTTCCTTGCAACTTTCTCGCTCTATTGTCCGTTGGGTGAGTTCAGTTGGCAATCACGGCCAGTTGGCGATATCGGAGACAAGATGATGACCCAATCCTTGAACATGAGCAGACGCGGCCTCATCGGTGCGGCAGGCGCAAGCGTTCTCGGCGCGCCGTTTTTGATAGCGCGCAGCGCAAATGCCCAGACCAACCAGCCGCAGACCTCGATGGAGATAGAGCACGCCATGCCGCCCGAAACCAACCGCTTCAAGCTCGGTAATTTCGAAGTGCTGGTGGTGAAGGATGGCGCGCGCGCGGCCCCCAATCCCGGCGAGACCTTCGGCACAGACCAGTCGGCCGAGACGGTCGGTAAATTGCTGGAAGACAATTTTCTGCCGACGGACCAGTTCGTCAATTCCTTCTCCCCCGTCCTCGTCAATACAGGGTCCGACCTCGTGCTGTTCGACACCGGTTTCGGTGAGGCCGGGCGCGGTGCGGGCAATGGTCGCCTGATCGAGGGCATGGCAGCCGCCGGTTACGCACCTGAAGATGTGACAGTGGTGGTGCTGACCCACATGCATGGCGACCATATCGGCGGCCTGATGGAGAAGGGCGCGCCGGCCTTTTCCAAGGCACGTTATGTTTTCGGCCAGACGGAATATGATTTCTGGACGGATGAAAAGCGCGTCGGCACGCCGGCAGAGGGCGGTCACAAGGGTGTTCTCGCCAACGTGAAGCCGCTGGCCGAAAAGGCGACCTTCATCGGCGACGGTCAAGATGTGGTGTCTGGCATCACAGGCATCGCAGCCTTCGGCCATTCGCCGGGCCACATGATTTTCCGTGTCGAATCGGAAGGCAAGCAGCTGATCCTGACGGCGGATACGGCCAATCATTTCGTCCTGTCGCTGCAGAGACCTGACTGGGAGGTTAAGTTCGACATGGACAAAACGGCAGCCGCTGCGACCCGCAAGAAGGTCTTCGACATGATTGCCACCGACCGGCTGCCCTTCCTGGGCTACCATATGCCTTTCCCGTCTGTCGGTTACGCAGAAAAGCTGGATACGGGTTATCGTTTCGTGCCGAAATCTTACCAGTTCGATATCTGATATCTGCTGCAATGCAGCAACAGGAAAAGCCCGGAAGCCGATTCCGGGTTTTTTCTATTCCCTTCCTGTCATGAACGTGTTACCAGCCCTCGCCAACTTCCAAGCAATCCTTGCACGGCGCCGGGGTGAACTTTTCGTTCCGGAGCGGCCACGCATTTTCAGTATGAAGGAATTTGGTCATGGCACGCATCATTCAAACACCCACTGGTTTGGACGCTCTCACATTTGACGATGTGTTGCTGCAGCCCGGACATTCCGAAGTCATGCCGGGACAGACGAATATCGCCACCCGCATCGCCCGCGATATCGATCTCAACCTGCCTATCCTCTCCTCCGCCATGGATACGGTCACCGAAGGTCGCCTCGCGATCGCCATGGCCCAGGCCGGTGGCATCGGTGTCATCCACCGCAACCTGACCCCCATCGAACAGGCCGAAGAAGTCCGGCAGGTGAAGAAGTTCGAAAGCGGCATGGTCGTCAACCCGGTCACCATCGGCCCGGATGCGACGCTTGCCGAAGCCCAGGCGTTGATGAAGGCGCATGGCATTTCCGGCATCCCGGTGGTTGAAAACGGCGGCGCCGGCGGCCACAAGAACGGCCGCCTCGTTGGCATCCTGACCAATCGCGACGTTCGTTTTGCCTCCGATCCGCAGCAGAAAATCTACGAACTGATGACCCGCGAAAATCTGGTCACGGTCAAGGAAAGCAGCGTCGATCAGCAGGAAGCACGCCGCCTCTTGCACAAGCACCGCATTGAAAAGCTGCTGGTGGTGGACGCCAAGGGCAATTGCGTCGGCCTCATCACCGTCAAGGATATCGAGAAGTCGCAGCTGAACCCCAATGCCACCAAGGATGCGCAGGGCCGCCTTCGCGCCGCTGCCGCCATCAGCGTTGGTGCTGACGCCATCGAGCGCGCCGAGCGCCTCATAGATGCCGGCGTCGACCTTCTGGTTGTCGATACCGCACACGGCCATTCGCAGCGCGTGCTGGATGCCGTCTCTCAGGTCAAGAAGATGTCGAACTCGGTTCGCATCATCGCCGGTAATGTCGCCACTGCCGACGGCACCAAGGCTCTGATCGATGCCGGCGCGGACGCCGTCAAGGTCGGTATCGGCCCCGGCTCCATCTGCACCACCCGCATCGTCGCCGGCGTCGGCGTGCCGCAGCTTGCGGCGATCATGTCGTCGGTTGAAGTCGCCAACGCGGCTGATATACCCGTCATCGCCGATGGCGGCATCAAGTTTTCGGGCGATCTGGCCAAGGCGATCGCCGCCGGCGCCTCGGCTGTCATGATCGGCTCGCTGCTTGCCGGCACGGATGAAAGCCCGGGCGAAGTATTCCTGTATCAGGGCCGGTCCTTCAAGGCCTATCGCGGCATGGGCTCCGTTGGCGCCATGGCGCGTGGTTCTGCCGACCGTTATTTCCAGGCTGAAGTGCGCGACACACTGAAGCTCGTGCCTGAAGGCATTGAAGGCCAGGTTCCCTATAAGGGCCCGGTCTCCGGCGTTCTGCACCAGCTGGCCGGCGGCCTGAAGGCTGCCATGGGTTATGTTGGCGGCAGCAACATCAAGGAATTCCAGGAACGCGCCACTTTCGTGCGCATTTCCAGCGCTGGCCTGCGCGAAAGCCACGCCCATGACGTGACAATCACCCGCGAAAGCCCGAACTACCCCGGCGCGGTTTGATCTTTCGAGCCGAATCCGTAAAAAGATAGGCTAGTTATTTGGCGCTCCCCGATTCATGCCGGATCGGGGAGCGTTTTCATGATTGGAGAAAAGCATGTCACCCACGACCGCAATGTTCTGGCCGATGATCGCCCATGTCGTTCTGGTCTTCTGGCTTTACGCGCTTCTGATCGTTCGGCGCAACAAATATGCATTCAAGGATCGCGAATCGGCGATCCGCCTCCGGGATCACGGCGAGGAGGCACGCGAAAGCCGTCTGGTGAACCGCAACATCGCCAACCAGTTCGAAGTGCCGGTCCTGTTCCACATTGCCTGCCTGCTGCTCTACATCACGGATGCGGACAATATCGTGACCGTTGTCCTGGCATGGCTTTTTGTGCTTTCGCGTTATGCGCATTCCTATGTCCACGTCACCAGCAACCGCCTGCGTCAGCGCGGCGCATTGTTTGGTATTGGTTTTGCGCTGGTCGTCTGCCTGTGGGGATGGCTCGCCATATGGTTGGCGCTGGAGTAAATCAGCACCGTGAGGTTGCTTCATAAGTGAGACAATCCCGGCCTGCAAAATGGTGCGATTTGCGATGGGTCAATTCCATGACGCCCCATCCCCGTTAATCTCTGCCTCGCCGTCGAGGATTTCAGGCGAGCAGAGATTAGGGAGTATGTCATGGCTAAGACAATGAAAGCGGCAGTCGTCCGCGCATTTGGAAAACCGCTGACCATCGAGGAAGTGGCGATACCGGATCCCGGCCCCGGTGAAATTCTCATCAACTACAAGGCGACGGGCATTTGCCACACCGACCTGCACGCCGCGACCGGCGACTGGCCGGTCAAACCCAACCCGCCTTTCATCCCCGGCCACGAAGGTGTCGGTTATGTCGCAAAGATCGGCGCTGGCGTCACGGGCATCAAGGAAGGTGATCGCGCCGGCACGCCCTGGCTTTATACGGCCTGCGGATGCTGCATCCCCTGCCGTACGGGCTGGGAAACGCTATGCCCGAGCCAGAAGAATTCCGGTTATTCCGTCAACGGCAGCTTCGCCGAATATGGTCTTGCCGATCCGAAATTCGTCGGCCGCCTGCCGGATAATCTCGATTTCGGCCCGGCCGCACCTGTCCTTTGCGCCGGCGTCACCGTCTACAAGGGTCTGAAGGAAACCGAAGTCAGGCCCGGTGAATGGGTGGTCATCTCGGGCATTGGCGGGCTTGGCCATATGGCCGTGCAATATGCCAAGGCCATGGGCATGCATGTTGCTGCCGCCGATATCTTCGATGACAAGCTGGCGCTTGCCAAAAAACTCGGCGCCGATGTCGTCGTCAACGGCCGTGCGCCTGACGCGGTGGAGCAGGTGCAGAAGGCGACCGGCGGTGTCCATGGTGCGCTGGTGACCGCGGTATCGCCGAAGGCCATGGAGCAGGCCTATGGCTTCCTGCGCTCCAAGGGCACCATGGCGCTTGTCGGCCTGCCGCCGGGCTTCATCTCCATTCCGGTATTCGACACGGTGCTGAAGCGCATCACGGTGCGCGGCTCCATCGTCGGCACACGACAGGATCTGGAGGAGGCGCTGACCTTCGCCGGCGAAGGCAAGGTGGCGGCTCACTTCTCGTGGGACAAGCTCGAAAACATCAACGATATCTTCCACCGCATGGAAGAGGGCAAGATCGACGGCCGTATCGTCGTGGACCTCGCCGCCTGATGTGAAAATCCGGAAGCGGCGCTCACGCAAATGTGTGGCGCCCCTTCCGACTGCCTTATTCCCCGCCCTTAGATCTGCGTTATCCTCCCGCATCCGTGCGTCCAAGGAGGATACAGCGATGGACAAGCCCAAGATTACGCAGGCCATGATCGACGCTTATGATGAGTATACCCATCTCAGCCTTGATCGCCGCAAATTCATGGAAAAGCTCACCGTGCTGGCCGGCTCCGGCGCGGCGGCGGCGGCAATTGCGCCCCTTCTTTCCGCCAACAGCGCCCGCGCCGCCATCGTCGCGCCTGACGATGCTGGCATTGTTGCGGAAGACGTGACCTATCCGGCGCCCGGCGGCGAGATGAAGGGTTATCTCGTCACGCCGAAATCGGCGTCCGGCCCCATCGGTTCCGTCATCGTCATTCACGAGAACCGCGGCCTCAACGACCATATCCGTGATGTGGCCAGACGCGTGGCGCTCGCCGGATTTCGGGCGCTTGCGGTCGATTTCCTCTCGCCGCAGGGTGGTACGCCCGCTGATGAGGAGAAGGCGCGGCAGATGTTCAGTGGTCTCGACATGGATGCAACTGTCGCCAATGCCGAAGCGGGACGGGTCTGGCTTGCGGCAAGGCAAGGGGCGAATGGCAAGGTCGGCGCCATCGGTTTCTGCTGGGGCGGCGGGCTGGTCAACCGTTTCGCCACCAAGTCGGAAGGTCTGAATGCCGGCGTCGCCTATTACGGTCAGCAGGTCCCGGCGGCCGATGTGCCGGCCATAAAGGCACCGCTGCTTTTGCATTATGCCGGTCTCGACGAGCGCATCAATGCCGGCATCGATGCTTACAAGAAGGCGCTGGAGGAAAACGGCAAGACCTTCGAGATTTTCGTCTATGACGGCGTCAACCATGCCTTTAACAATGACACGTCTTCGGCGCGCTATGACAAGGCGGCTGCTGATCTCGCCTGGGGGCGGACGGTGGAGTTTTTCAGGAAATATCTGGGGTGATTGGGTTTTGAGCGGGCAGCTGTTCTTCTCGCCGGCGGGGGAGGCGGACAGGTTTGGGATCTTGGCAACTGACAATGGACCGAAGATGCGTGGGGTTCACCCCCCTCTGCCCTGCCGGGCATCTCCCCCACAGGTGGGGAGATCGATCTGCGGCGATGTCTCGGTCATCTCGATGTTTGAGGATTGAGCTGCGAAAGCGCTCCTTGCCGATCTCCCCACCTGTGGGGGAGATGCCCGGCAGGGCAGAGGGGGGTGAACCCCACGCATCTTCGGTCCAACAACCCTGAATCCGACCCTAAACCCCACCAGCCCCACGCTTCAAATGCTCATCCAGCCGCGGCATGATTTCCACGAAATTACACGGCAGATGACGATAATCGAGTTGCGCCTTGAGGATGCCATCCCACGCATCCTTGCAAGCCCCCGGTGATCCCGGCAGCACGAAGATGAAGGTCGCATTCGCCACGCCACCGGTCGCGCGTGACTGGATGGTGGCGGTGCCGATCTTGTCGTAGGAAATGCGATGGAACAGCGCCGAAAACCCGTCCATGCGCTTTTCGAACAGCGGTTCCAGCGCCTCGGGTGTCACATCGCGGCCGGTAAAGCCGGTGCCGCCTGTCGTGATGACCACATCCACGCCGTCAGTGAGCGTCCATTCGCGCACCGTGTCTGCGATCGCCGCCTTGTCGTCAGGCACGATGGCGCGGGCGGCGAGCCTGTGGCCTGCCTCCTCCAGCCTTGTGACCAGCGTATCGCCGGACTTGTCATTCTCCAGCGTGCGGCTGTCCGAAACGGTCAGAACCGCAATGCCAAGGGGAATGAAGGGTCTATCGCCTGCCATGGCTTTGTCCTCGAAATATCCGGCCCTCAAATGGTCCGCGTTGCCTGAAAATACCAGCCTGGGCGCTTCTTCCGAAGCGATGTTTCCGCGTTTTGGGCGGCATCGAAGGAATGAAAAATCCCGAAACAGGTTGCCCCGGAACCGGACATGCGCACAAGGGTGGCGCCCTCCTCAGACAGCAACCCGATGATCTCGCCGATGTCAGGCAGAAGCGCCTGGGCCGGCGGTTGCAGATCGTTGCGACTTTCCGCGAGAAAATTCATCCAGCCTATTGTCACCTCGCCAACCTTGGCTGGCGTCGGCAAAGGCGGATTGGCCTTGTTCTGCAATCGCCGGAAAATCTCCGGCGTCGAGACCGCCTTCAGCGGGTTGGCCAGCACCAGAAACAGTTCCGGCAGGTCATTGACCGGTTCGATGTCCTCGCCGATGCCGCGCGCGATCAGCGATCGGCTTTCAAGACACATAGGCACATCCGCACCGAGCCTCAGCGCTATCGACGAAATCCTATCCGGTGTTATCCCGGCACGCCAGTGGCGCAGAAGCGCCCGCAGCGTTGCCGCCGCATCCGCCGAGCCGCCCCCTATACCTGATGCAACGGGCAGATTCTTTTCAAGATGAATGGCGACCGGGGGCGCTGGTTGACCAACTGATGCGAGCGCGTTGCGCAGCAAATCTCTGGCCCGGATAACGAGGTTATCGCCGCCATCGCCGGCGTGTAGAAGATCGCCAAACGGTCCTGAGATGGAAAAGCTGTCGACATCGGCGTCTTGGATATGGATCGTGTCGCCGGCTTCGGTAAACACCACCAGCGATTCAAGCAGATGGTAGCCATCCGCCCGCTGCCCGGTGACGTGAAGTGCCAGATTAACCTTGGCCGGGGCCGCCTCGACTGTCTCGGCCGCCCCGGAAATTCCCTGCATCGCCATGCGGCGTTAGGATTTCTTGTCCGGAGCAGGGGTCGCCGGGGCCGGAGGAGCCGGCGGCTGCGGCGCGACGTCCTTCTTGGCCGTATTCTCGGCATCCTTTTCGACTGGCGGCAGGCCGTTGGCAATCTTTTCCTTCACCTTGGCCTTGTCCACGTCGTCGCTGTCGCCGATCAATGCGCGGTTCCACTGATAGACCGCCTCGATCTTGCGGCCGACGCGCCAATAGGCATCGCCCAGATGGTCGTTGATGGTGGGATCACCGGCCTTGAGTTCGATTGCCCGTTCCAGTTCGGTCACGGCATCGTCGAAATCGCCGAGGCGATAATGCGCCCAGCCGAGCGAATCGACGATATAGCCGTCATTCGGACGAAGCTCGACGGCACGACTGATCATCTTCATGCCTTCATCGAGATTGATGCCCTTGTCCACCCAGGAATAACCCAGATAGTTCAGAACCTGCGGCTGCTCGGGGTTCAGCTCCAGCGCCCGCTTGAAATTCGGTTCGGCCTTGTCCCATTGCTTCAGGCGCTCGTAGGCGATGCCGCGCTGGAAAAACACCGTCCAGTCGGATTTCTGCGGCACGGCGCCGATCACTTCAACGGCCTTGTCGTAATTCTCCGCCATGGCCTTGTAGTCCTTGGCATCGGACAGCACGCTGCCATAGGCGAGGTAGGAACGAATATCCTTGGGGTCGGATTCGAGGAGCGACCTGAGGTGTTTGCGTGCCTCTTCCACCTTTTCGGTCTGCGCCAGCGTCAGTCCGAGCTGCAGCTCGGAGATGCGATACATCGGCGAGTCCTTCGGCACTTCACGATAGAAGGCGATGGCACGTTCCGGCTTCTTCATGGCTTCTGCAAGTCCGCCGAGAAGAATGAGCGTATCCGGGCTCTTCGGATCGAGCGCGCGCGACGTCTGCAGATAAAGCGTGACGATCTCTTCGGCGCCTTCGCGGTTCAACGCACCGGCGATGGAGAACATGACGCTGGCGGCGCCCTCCACGGCATTGGTGATCTGCTGCTCCGGCTTCTCACCCTTTTCGATGGACTGGCGGAGCGCTTTCAGCGGTGCGTAATTCGGCGCGAAAGTGTCGCCGACCGCGATCGCATCCAGTGCTTTCTGCTTGTTGCCGGCGGAAGCCTCCAGCCTTGCGAGCGCCATCACTGCGCGCATATAGGTATCGGAGGCGGTCGCTCCGCCTTCGCGGTCGGTTACCGCTTCGTTCAGGCTCTTGCGGGCGGCCTCGGTGTTGCCGGAAACAAGCGCGATGGCTGCCGCATTGTATTTCTGGAAGATCGAAATCCAGCCCGGGCCCTTCATGTTGTTGACGAGCGCCAGAGCCTCCTTCGGCTTGCCGGAACCCGCGCGCGCCCAGGCGGTCAGAAGCGTGTTGACCATGCGGTCCAGATCGTTTGGGCCGGAATATTTCAGGATTTTCTCGGCCTTGGCGAATTCCTTGTCCTTGATGGCGTCGAGGCCACGCACGATGGTCGTGACGCGTTCCACCGAGGTATCGTCCTTCATCGAATCGGCGATCTTGGCGCCGGCTTCGAAGTTGCCGCTCAGAAGTTCGGCGATCATCAGCCGCTGGCGGATTTCCGAGTTGGCAGGGTCGAATTCCAGCGCCTTCTTGTAGAGCGAAATTGCGGTGGGATAATCCTGATCGACATCGGCATTGCGTCCGGCGAGGAAGGCGCCGGAGAAGGTGTTGACCTTGCCGGGGTCGAACGTAACGGCCTTGTCTTCCGGTGTCGCCTTCGTCTCCGCAAAGCCGGGGCTTGCACCCGCGCCGATTGCGAGAGCGGCGGCAAGAGCCGCGCTGCAGAGAAGACGGAGTGCTGGTTTACGCCGCATGAGGGAACCTTTGCCTTTGTGCAGAAGCACGGAAAAATCAGTTTCCATTGTTTGGTCACTATAGAATGGCTTTTTTGAAGCAACCCCGCAAGAAATTATGGCCCCGGCCACAATCACGCCTCGCGGAGAGTCAGGCCCGCAACCTCGGGCGGATGCTGTGTTCCATCCGCCTTTCGCCTGGCCTGCGGCGTCAGTTCAGACGCTCGATGCAGAAGTCGATCACTTCCAGAAGCGCATTTTTCCAGGGGCTCTGCGGCAACGGTGCAAGTGCATCGCGGGCAATGGTGCCATAATGCGTTGCACGGCCTATCGTATCACCGAGGCCGTTATATTTTGTGATCAGGCCGAGCGCCTTTTCGAGGTTCTCGTCGCTGCTCTCGCCATTTTCGATGGCATTGCGCCAGAAAGCACGCTCATCCTGCGTGCCGCGGCGATAGGACAGGATGACCGGCAGAGTGATCTTGCCCTCGCGGAAGTCATCTCCGGTATTCTTGCCGAGATCAGCCGACTTGCCGCCATAGTCCAAGACGTCATCGACCAGCTGGAAGGCGAGGCCGAGATTCATGCCATAGGACTTCAGTGCACTGCGGGTCGCCTTGTCGGTCTTGGCGACGATGGGGCCGACTTCGGCGGCGGCGGCGAAGAGGGCAGCCGTCTTGGCGCGAATCACCTGAAGATAATCGTCCTCGGTCGTTTCCATGTTCTTGGCGACCGAAAGCTGCAGTACCTCACCCTCGGCGATGACCGAGGCGGCGGTGGAGAGCACGTCGAGTGCATCGAGAGAGCCGACATCCACCATCATGCGGAAAGCCTGGCCAAGCAGGAAGTCGCCGACGAGAACGCTTGCCTGGTTACCCCAGATGGTGCGTGCGGTGGATTTTCCGCGACGCAGATCGCTTTCATCCACCACGTCGTCATGCAGAAGCGTCGCCGTGTGCATGAACTCCACGCTGGTGGCGAGCTTGATGTGGTTGTCGCCCTCATAACCGAACATCGAGGCCGAGGCGAGCGTCAGCATCGGCCGCAGGCGCTTGCCGCCGGACGAGATGAGGTGGTTGGCCACCTCGGGTATCATCTGCACGTCGGAACCGGCCTTGGAAAGGATAAGCTGGTTCACCCGTTCCATATCGGGGCGGGTCAGGTCGACAAGCGGCTTGACGGATGCGAGTTTGTTTTTGCTTTCTTCAAGCGGTATGACGACGCCCAAGGGACAGGACTCCAGTTCGAATTTGAATTCGACAATAAAAACTGACGCCTTGCGCGGCAAGGGGCGAATTGCCGCTAGCCATTCAAAAAGATGGGAATTTAAGGTCTATCCATGCGTGAACTGATCCGTACCAACGATGCCGTGCTGCTCTCCTTCGCCGAACGCCTGATGAAGGATGCCGGCATCCATTGCCTCATTGCCGATCAGGCAATGAGCATTCTGGAGGGATCTCTCGGCCTTTTGCCCCGCCGGTTTCTGGTAGAGGAAGATCGGGCGGCTCAGGCCCGCCGTATCCTCATCGATGCCGGGCTGGGCGACGAGTTGCGCAACGAAGAGGCTTGAACGACGGTGGACGACGGCATTTCCGAAACGATCGATGCCTTTCATCGGGGCCGGTTTCATATCATCCAGCCGAAGGGCAGGGGGCATCGGGCCGGCATGGACGCCATGCTTCTGGCTTCGCTGGTGGCGGATGACCGCCCCTGCCGGATTGCCGATCTGGGTGCCGGTGCCGGTGCCGCCGGCATGGCGGTTGCGGCGCGGCTCGAAAAGGCCAGGGTGACGCTCTATGAGCGCTCGCCGGAAATGGCGCAATTTGCCCGCCGCAGTCTGGAACTGCTTGATAATGCAGCCTTTTCGGCCCGCGTCGAGGTGCGCGAAGCGGATGTGACGCTGCGCGCGAAAGCCCGTGTGGAAGCGGGTTTGCCCGACGATCATTTCCATCACGTCATCATGAATCCGCCCTATAATGATGCGGGCGACCGCCGCACGCCGGATGCTCTGAAGGCCGAGGCCCACGCGATGACGGACGGCCTGTTCGAAGACTGGATCAGGACCGCGGGTGCGATCATGATCCCGGGCGGGCAGCTTTCCCTGATTTCGAGGCCGCAATCAGTGGCGGAGATCATTGCTGCCTGCGGCAGCCGGTTCGGCGGTATCGAAATCACCCTCATCCATCCGCGTCCCGGCGAGGATGCGGTACGTATGCTCGTAACCGCCATCAAGGGATCGCGCGCACGGCTGTCCTTCCGCGCACCGCTCATCATGCATGAGACCGGCAGCCACGCCTTCACCCCCTTTGTTGATGACCTCAACAATGGTCGTGCGGCCTATTCCCGTAATGTAAGGGCAATCAGACCCGGCTTATAAAATCACCGTGACGCTAGCCGCATGCCATTGTGTTTTGCCCGGCGATACATACATCCGTGTCGATGAAGTCATTGCTGTGAGGATTGATTGGTGGGTTTGCTGAAGCTTCTTGTGCCGAAACGCTTTCGTAAAAAAGAGCTCGTCATTCCCGTGGTGCGCATGCATGGCGCGATTATGGCCGGCGGCAACCAGTTCCGCCCCGCCCTCAATCTCGCTTCCTATGCGCCGCTTCTCGAAAAGGCCTTCGCCGTCAAGGATGCTCCGGCCGTCGCCATTTCGCTCAATTCGCCCGGTGGTTCGCCGGTGCAGGCGCGGATGATCTATAACCGTATCCGCCAGCTTGCCGAGGAAAAGGACAAGAAAGTCCTCATCTTCGTGGAGGACGTCGCGGCCTCGGGCGGCTATATGATCGCTCTTGCCGGCGACGAGATCATCGCCGACCCCACCTCAATCGTCGGTTCGATCGGCGTCGTCTCCGGCGGCTTCGGTTTTCCGGAAATGTTGAAGAAGATCGGTGTGGAGCGGCGCGTTTATACGGCCGGCGAGAACAAGGTCATTCTCGATCCCTTCCAGCCGGAAAAGGAAGGCGACATCGATTACCTGAAGTCGCTTCAGGTCGAAATCCACAATGTTTTCATTGATATGGTCAAGATGCGCCGCGGCTCCAAGCTAAAGGGCGACGAGGCGATCTTCTCCGGTCTGTTCTGGACCGGCATGCGTGGCCTCGACCTTGGCTTGATCGATGGGCTGGGTGACATGCGCGAGGTTCTGCGCCGCCGTTATGGTGAAAAGGTGAAGCTCCAGCTCGTCAGCGGCGGGCGCACTTTGTTCGGTAAAAAAGTACCTGGTGTGAATGCTGCGTTTGGCCTCGACACGCCAAAGCTGGCGGCGGGCGCCGTCGCGGGTCTTGCGGAGGTCGCCGAAGAAAAGGCATTGTGGTCGCGTTTCGGTCTATGATGTCGCGGGAATAAAGCCTTATGGCGCAGCTTATTACAATCATTCTTCTGGTGGTGGGGGCCATCATCCTCTACCGCCGCTTCGTTCGCGATGCGGAAAAGCTCTCGGCAAAATCGAAACAGCGCGAGAAGGAACGAGAGACCGGAGCGATCGGCACGCTGATCAAGGATCCCGAGACGGGGGAGTACCGCGTGAAGCGTGAGGATGAGGCGTAAGGCGCAGTCATCCCGGACAATCTCGTTTGCCAGTCCTGAAGGATTGGGGGTTAACCCAAAAATCAGCTTTTTGGGACAGCCCTGAAATTCGCCGAGTATTTTCGTCCCGATTGTGCGATTAGTGATCCACAAATTTTAGGGTGATCTGCTTTGCTTCGGCCTAAGCCGGCTGAAGTCTCGCATTGCGCAGCCGGACGGGGTAGTTTTGCAAAAAGTTCATTCCATTCAGTTTTTGCGGGCGGTCGCCGCGCTTTCCGTCATGTTTTTTCACATTGCCGGGGCTCCTCTGACGATAGGCGCCGCCGGGGTGGATGTGTTTTTCGTAATATCGGGATTTGTGATGGGCATGGTCGGCGATAAGGCGACACCCACCAAATTCCTGCGTCATCGGCTTTTCCGTATCGTGCCGCTCTACTGGGCCGTTACATTGCTCATGTGCCTTGGCGCGCTGGCAGGCGTGTTTTCCACATTCACCTTTACCATGGACCATCTCTGGAAATCTTTGCTGTTCATCCCTTATGCGGATGCTTCGGGCCAGGTCACGCCTCTCGTGATGGTGGGCTGGACGTTGAATATGGAGATGTTCTTTTATCTCGTTTTTGCGTTGGGTCTTGCACTGCGCGCGCCCATTTCCGTGACGATCATTGTCCTGACGGGCATGGTCTGCCTGGGGCAACTGGCGGACTGGCAGTCTCCCTTCATGCATATCTGGGCCTCGCCGCTGCTGCTGGAATTCCTCGCCGGTCTTGTCCTGTCGCAGATTGCCTTTGCGGGCGTGCGCAGCGGCGCTGCGGCCCTCGTGCTTTCTTTTGTCGGCTTCGCTTTCGCGGCCGGTATCGGTGAGCAATCCGGCCTTCTGCGCATCGCGAGCTGGGGCGTGCCAGCCTTTCTGCTGGTGGCGGGCTGTGTGTGGATCGAAAGAGCGGGTGGCTGGCCCATCGCGTGGCTGAAGCCCTTTGAAATCATCGGGGACGCCTCCTATGCGCTTTATCTCCTGCACGGGCTGGTTATTTCCGTGGTCTACAAGATCATAGCGCCGGGCCCTGCGGCGGGGATCGTGGCCGTTTTTGCTGCATTGGCTGTCTCGGTTGCAGCACATCTCCTGTTTGAAAAACCGGTGATCAGGCTTCTCAGGAAATTCGCAGACCGTGGCATCGGTGGTCAACGTGCCGAGGCCGTGGGCTGATCGCCGCTTCGCATAAAACCTTGACCCTCAAGCCATGCCGTGGCACCAGTCCGCATCCGAAGTAAGTCAATGCTTACTTATCCTCCTAACGCCGCGATGACTGCAATGACCGATGTTCCCGACCATATGAACCCGAAGCGTTCCTTTCAGGCGCTGATCCTGACGCTGCATAATTACTGGGCCGACAAGGGCTGCGCGGTGCTGCAGCCTTACGATATGGAAGTGGGCGCGGGTACGTTCCATCCGGCCACGACGCTGCGCGCACTTGGGCCGAAGCCGTGGAAGGCCGCTTATGTGCAGCCCTCGCGCCGCCCGTCGGACGGCCGTTACGGGGAAAACCCCAACCGTCTGCAGCATTATTACCAGTATCAGGTCATCCTGAAGCCCAACCCTTCAAACCTGCAGGAACTCTATCTCGGTTCGCTGAAGGCCATCGGCCTCGATCCGCTGCTGCACGATGTGCGTTTCGTCGAAGACGACTGGGAAAGCCCGACGCTCGGTGCCTGGGGCCTTGGCTGGGAATGCTGGTGCGATGGCATGGAAGTGTCGCAGTTCACCTACTTCCAGCAGGTCTGCGGCATCGAATGCTCGCCGGTCGCGGGCGAACTGACCTATGGTCTGGAACGCCTCGCCATGTATGTCCAGGGCGTCGACAATGTCTACGACCTAAACTTCAACGGCCGCGAGGGCGAAGAGAAGATTTCCTATGGCGACGTCTTCCTGCAGGCCGAGCAGGAATATTCCCGCCACAACTTCGAATTCGCCGATACGGCCATGCTGCATCGCCATTTCATCGACGCCGAAAAGGAATGCCAGGCGCTTCTCGCTGCCGGTGCGCCCGGGGACAACGATAATCAGCGCCTGCACAAATGCGTGTTCCCGGCCTATGATCAGTGCATCAAGGCCAGCCACGTCTTCAACCTTCTGGATGCGCGCGGCGTGATCTCGGTAACGGAACGTCAAAGCTATATCCTGCGCGTGCGCACGCTGGCGAAAGCCTGCGGCGAAGCCTTCCTGCTTACGGATGCGGGCGGGCTGAACTGGAACAGGGCCGCTTGATTTTTAGCGGTAAGCTCTTGTCTAACTTTGATGATTTGAAAGGCCGTTCTTGACGGCCTTTTATTTTGTGTGGAGTCGTATGGCTGAATAGCGCAATGGGTTTAACCGTGAATAATATTAGAAATTTCTGTTTTCTATATGTGCTTACACTCGGATGCGTTCTCGGTAATGGCGCGGCTGCGGAAACGACAGACTGGATGAGCGGCAACGATGCCTTTGCCCGCGCCGACAAGCTGCGTTCTTTCGGAATGATCGTCACCCGCATGGAGTGCAAGGATAGCGGCCAGCGCTCTCTCGATGTGGGCAGCGCGCTCGTCCGCATGCACTACACGCGCAATACGAAAATGCTCGACTGGGTCATAGACGGCTGGAATCATCTGGAGGGAAACAAGGAATATTGGGCTGAGCGAGGCTACAGGCTTGCCTCCTATACTCTTTTTGTCCGTAAGGTATCCGGCCTGAAATTATATTGTACCGTCTTTTATAAATAACGGGCGCTGCTTCCTGCAGCGGGTCCGTTCCGCCAAAAGCGGACAGAATGAGCGAAGCCCCATGACTTTGCGGTAATGAGCGGTTATCGTGCGCGCAACGAAGCTGGGAATCGCAATTCATGTTCATCACGCTGGCAATCATCGCGGCAATCGCGCTTTATGTCGTCTTCATCTATAACGGTCTCGTCAAGGCGCGGCAGATGAAGGAAGAGGCGTGGTCGGGCATCGACGTGCAGCTGAAGCGCCGCGCTGATCTCATCCCCAACCTCATCGAGACCGTGAAAGGTTACGCGGCCCATGAAAAGAGCACCTTTGAAGAGGTGATCAACCTGCGCAACCGGGCGCAGGCCGTGCCGGCGGGCGATGTCGAAGGCCGCGCCCAGGCGGAAGGACTGCTGTCACAGGCGCTCGGTAAGCTCTTTGCGCTCGCCGAAGCCTATCCCGATCTGAAAGCCAATACGAACTTTCTGGAATTGCAGCGCTCGCTCGAAACCATCGAAAGCGAGATCCAGATGTCGCGCCGTTATTACAATGGCGCTGCCCGCGATCTTAACGTCAAGGTGGAGAGCTTCCCGTCCAATCTCGTGGCGGGGCAGTTCGGTTTTGCCAAGGCGCCCTATTTCGAGATCGACAACCCGGCCGACCGCGCCGTGCCGACGGTGAAGTTCTAAGCACCGGCTCACAAATTCCCGCCGATATTCCGATAGCCCGGCTTTGCGCCGCATTCTTTGACAAGACGACGATCATGATCGAACTGACCATCACCCCGCCCGGCCACCCGCTTTCCGGCAAGGTGGAGCCGCCCGGTTCCAAATCCATTACCAACCGTGCACTTCTGCTGGCCGGGCTCGCCAAGGGCAAAAGCCGTCTCACGGGCGCGCTGAAAAGCGACGATACGCTTTACATGGCAGAAGCGCTGCGTGAGATGGGTGTCAAGGTAACCGAGCCTGACGCCACCACCTTCGTGGTGGAGAGTTCAGGTGGGTTGCATCAGCCGGAAAAGCCGCTTTTCCTCGGCAATGCCGGCACAGCCACCCGCTTTCTCACCGCCGCTGCCGCCCTTGTGGATGGCGCCGTCATCATCGATGGCGACGAGCATATGCGCAAACGCCCGATCATGCCGCTGGTGGAAGCCCTGCGCTCCCTCGGCGTTGAGGCGGAGGCGCCGACCGGCTGCCCGCCCGTCACCGTCTGCGGCAAGGGTACTGGCTTCCCGAAGGGCAGCGTCACGATCGACGCCAATCTTTCCAGCCAGTATGTGTCCGCACTTCTGATGGCCGCCGCCTGCGGCGACAAGCCTGTCGATATCATCCTCAAAGGTGAGGATATCGGCGCGAAGGGCTATATCGATCTCACCACATCGGCCATGGAAGCCTTCGGTGCAAAGGTGGAGCGGGTGAGCAACGCCATCTGGCGCGTGCATCCGACCGGCTACACGGCGACCGATTTCCACATCGAGCCGGATGCCTCCGCCGCCACCTATCTCTGGGGCGCTGAACTTCTGACCGGCGGCGCCATCGATATCGGCACGCCGGCCGATAAGTTCACCCAGCCGGATGCCAAGGCCCATGAGGTCATGGCGCAGTTTCCCCACCTGCCCGCTGAAATCGACGGTTCGCAGATGCAGGATGCCATTCCCACCATTGCGGTTCTCGCCGCCTTTAACGAAACGCCGGTGCGTTTCGTCGGCATCGCCAATCTGCGCGTCAAGGAGTGCGACCGAATCCGCGCCGTCTCACTCGGCCTCAACGAAATCCGCGATGGTCTGGCGCATGAGGAAGGCGACGACTTGATTGTGCATTCCGATCCCTCGCTTGCGGGCCAGACGGTCAAGGCCTCCATCGACACTTTCGCCGACCACCGCATCGCCATGAGCTTTGCGCTGGCCGCACTGAAGATCGGCGGCATTGCCATCCAGAATCCGGCCTGCGTGGGCAAGACCTATCCCGGTTACTGGAAGGCGCTCGCCTCGCTGGGCGTCGACTATACCGAAAAGGAAAGCGCTGCCGAGCCGCAGCACTGAGCCATTGAGGAGGGATCGCTCGTGAAGACCATCGCCGCAAGATTTCTCGCGCTGTTCGTCTTCCTGGGCGCGGCCTTCCCGGCTTTCGCGGAAGAGTTCATCCGTTCGTATCATTCCGTCATCGAGGTTGCGCGAGACGGAAAGCTGACGGTGACGGAGACCATCACCGCCCGCGCCGAAGGCCAGAACATCAAGCGCGGCATTTTCCGCGATTTTCCGCTTTATGCGCTGGATGCGAATAACCGCCGCACCAAGGTGGATTTCAGCGTCGTTTCGGTGGAGCGCGATGGTGCGCCCGAGAACTGGCGCACCGAAAATATCGATGGCGGCATCCGCATCTATACCGGCAGCGCCGACCGTTTTCTGCCGACCGGCGAACATATCTTCCAGATCACCTACACCACCGCACGGCAGATCCGTTATTTCAGCGATTATGACGAGCTGACCTGGAATGTTACCGGCAATGGCTGGCAATTCCCCATGGGCGAGATTTCCGCTACCATCACGTTGCCTGATGGTGTCAAGGCGACGGATACCGCCGTCTTCACCGGTCCGCTTGGCGCAAAAGGCAAGGACGCCCGCATCCTCAGTGAGGGCAACGAGGTTTTCTTCGCCTCCACTCGCCCCTTTTCGGTGGGCGAGGGCATGACGGTTGCGGTGAAACTGCCCAAGGGGGCTATCACGGCTCCTGACACCACGCAGGAGGCGGGGTGGTGGCTGCGGGACAATCTCGCCATCCTCCTTTCGGGCGGCGGTCTCTTCGTCGTGCTCCTCTATTATCTGCGAGCCTGGTTCGCCGTGGGCCGCGATCCGGCAAAAGGCGTCGTCGTGCCGCGCTGGGACGCGCCGGATGGACTTTCCCCGGCGCTGGTCAATTACGTCGATAACCGCGGTTTTTCCGGCGCGGGCTGGACGGCGCTTTCCGCTTCGGCACTTGATCTGGCCGTAAAAGGTTATGTGGTTTTGGAGGATCTGAAGAACGCCATCGTCATCCGCCGCACGCAAAAGGCGACGGCCGACAACCTGCCGACGGGACAGAAGACGCTGCTTTCCTCCATCGGTGGGCCGGGGGAGACACTAACCATCGACAAGGCCCATGGGGCGGAGGTCGAGAAGGTCGGCAAACAGTTTCGCGCAGCGATAGAGAAAGAACATCGCGGCAAGTATTACCGCAGCAATGCCGGCTACACCGTCTTCGGTATCTTCCTCAGCCTCGCCCTCATCGTTGCGACGCTGGTCTTCGGCGATCTGGATGAGAGCGCCATCGCCGCTGTGCTGGTCTTTGGCTTTTTTGCTTTCTTTTTCAGCATCCTTTCGATTGGCATCGGCCGGCAGTTTTCGCGCGGCGCGCCGCTGCGCAAGCGGATCGGTGGCATCGTCATGCTCGCCTTTGCCGGTTTCCTGGCCTTTTCGGCCATTGGCGGCATCGCCACGCAAATCCTGCTTGACGTTACACATGACACCAAGTCACTGGCGCTCGCTGCCATCGGGGGAATCGTGCTCACCAATGCGCTGTTCCTGTTTCTGATGGGCGCACCGACGCCGCTCGGTCGCAAGCTGATGGATGGCATCGAAGGCCTGCGGACCTATCTGACGCTGGCCGAAAAGGACCGGATGAACATGGCGGGCGCGCCGGCCATGTCGCCGCAACATTTCGAAACGCTGCTGCCCTATGCCGTGGCGCTTGGCGTCGAAAAGCCCTGGAGCCGTACGTTCGAGACCTGGCTCGCGACCGCCGCCGCCGGTGCCGCCGCGGCAAGTTATGCGCCGGGCTGGTACCTGGGCAGCAATTACGGCAGCTTTGGCGACAGGATCGGCGGGTTCTCAACCTCTATGGCAAGCACAATCGCCTCCACCATTCCGCAGCCTGTCAGCTCTTCCGGCTCCAGCTTCTCAGGCGGGGGTGGGGGCGGTTTTTCCGGCTCTGGCGGCGGCGGTGGCGGTGGCGGCGGCTGGTGATGCCTGCCGCGGTAATTTAACCGATAGCTGGTGACTTTTGCCGCTGGTCTTGCTAAGTCCGCGACACTCTTTTGCAACAGATTAAAGTCCTTATCCCATGCCCGATCTTCTACTTGAACTTCGCTCCGAGGAAATCCCTGCCCGCATGCAGCGCAAGGCGGCGGGCGATCTGAAGAAACTCGTCACCGATGCCTTGGTGGAGAGAGGGCTGACCTATGAAGGTGCGCGTGAATATTGGACACCGCGTCGTCTGACGCTGGATATTCGTGGCCTCAACGCCCGCTCGGCCGATGTGCGTGAGGAAAAGAAGGGTCCGCGCACCGATGCCAATGAAAAGGCCATCGAAGGCTTTCTGCGTGGCGCGGGCCTCAACGATATCTCGGAAGCGCAGGTTGTTTCCGATCCGAAGAAGGGTGATTTCTACATCGCCATCATCAACAAGCCGGGCCGTCCGGCGGAAGAGATCATCGCCGAGGTGATGCCCGGCATCATCCGCTCTTTCCCCTGGCCGAAATCCATGCGCTCCGGCCCCGCTTCGATGCCGAAAGGCTCCAGCTATGCCGGTATCGAAGGCAAAGGTTCGGAAAGCCTGCGTTGGGTGCGGCCGCTGCAGTCCATCGTCTGCCTGTTCGGCCCCGAACACGATGAAACGCAGGTCATCCCGTTTGCCATCGATGGTATCGTTGCCGGCAACGTTACCTATGGCCATCGTTTCCATGCGCCGGGTCCGATCACCGTGCGCCGTTTCGAGGATTATGTCTCGAGCCTCGAAAAGGCGAAGGTCATTCTCGATGCCGAGCGCCGCAAGGACATCATCCTGCACGACGCCAAGGACCTCGCTTTCGCCAACGGCCTCGACCTTGTGGAAGACGAAGGCCTGCTGGAAGAAGTTTCCGGCCTGGTCGAATGGCCGCAGGTGCTGATGGGCACTTTCGAAGAGGACTATCTGCAAATCCCCGCAGAAATCATCCGCCTCACCATCAAGACCAACCAGAAGTGTTTCGTCACCCGCAACCAGGGTGCGGAAGAGGGCCTTTCCAACCGCTTCATCCTTGTCTCGAACATCGAAGCGAGTGATGGCGGCAAGGAAATCATCCACGGCAATGGCAAGGTCGTGCGCGCGCGCCTGTCCGATGCCCGCCATTTCTGGACCCGTGACCAGGGTGATCTGCCCGATCTTGAGACGCTGAAGGACTCGGCTGCAAAATTCGGCCTCGATCTTAAAAAGCCCCTCGACCAGCGCATGGCGAAGCTCGATGCGCTCAACGTCACCTTTCACGCCAAGCTCGGAACGCAGGGCGAGCGCGTATCCCGCATCCGCGAACTGGCGAAGACGCTGGCCCCGATCGTCGGCGCCGATGCCGCGCTGGTGGACCGCGCCGTTGTGCTGGCCAAGGCCGACCTGCGCACCGAAGCCGTCGGCGAATTCCCCGAGCTTCAGGGCTTGATGGGCCGCAAATATGCGGCGCTTCAGGGCGAAAACGAAAGCGTTGCGGCCGCCATCGAAGATCACTACAAGCCGCAGGGTCCTTCCGACCGCCTGCCGGCTGACAAGGTGGCGATCACGGTCGCTCTCGCTGACAAACTCGACACCCTCGCCGGCTTCTGGGCCATCGATGAGAAGCCCACCGGCTCGAAGGACCCCTTCGCGCTGCGCCGTGCGGCGCTGGGTGTGGTGCGTATTCTGCTTGAGAAGAACGTGCGGCTGCCACTGCTGAGCGTTGCCAAGGATCCGGACCTTCTCTCCTTCTTCCACGACCGTCTGAAGGTCTATCTCCGCGATCTCGGCGCGCGTTACGATCTGATCGACGCCGTCCTGACGCCGGAATCCGACGACCTGCTGATGATCGCCCGCCGTGTCGAAGCGCTCACCGCCTTCATCACCGGTGAGGATGGCCGTAACCTTCTGGCAGGCGCCAAGCGCGCCACCCAGCTTCTGGCCGCGGAGGAGAAGAAGGGGACTGTGGTGGCGGATGGCGTTTCGGAAGAGTTGTTGAAGCTCGATGCCGAAAAGGCGCTTTATGCGGCGATCAAGACCGCGTCTGCCGATGCCGCGAAGGCTGTTGCCGGCGAAGATTTCCGCTCTGCCATGCAGGCGCTTTCGACGCTTCGCGCGCCCGTCGATAAATTCTTCGAAGATGTGCTCGTCAACGACGAGGACGCGGCCATCCGCGCAAACCGTCTGGCGTTGCTGAAGGCCATTCGCGAGGCAACTGGCACGGTTGCGGATTTCTCGAAGATAACGGGCTGATAGGGTTGGGGTAGCCGTACATGTCAGTGTGCGCGGTTCACCCCCCTCTGTCCTGCCGGACATCTCCCCCTCAAGGGGGGAGATCGACTTGTGGCGAGCTCTCAACCACATTGAACGTTTCGGGAAGAGGGGGAGCATGCCTCTCGCCGATCTCCCCCCTTGAGGGGGAGATGCCCGGCAGGGCAGAGGGGTTAAGCCACAGCCTCAACTCCCGCAGGATAACTTCCCATTGACCCACCCCACCTCCAAAATCCTCATCAGCGCCTGCCTCCTCGGCCAACCTGTCCGTTACGACGGCAGAGGCAAGCCCTTCTTCCCCCCGGCGATCGACCGCTGGCGCAGCGAAGGCAGGCTGGTGGCGATCTGTCCGGAGATGGCGGGCGGTATGCCCGTGCCGCGCCCGCCGGCGGAAATCGAAGATCGTGCCTCCGGTCTCGATGTGCTGGAGGGCCGCGCCCGCGTGCTAGAGGTGACCGGCGGCGATGTCACGGCGCAATTCATTGCCGGCGCAGAAAGGGCGCTGGCCTTTGCGAGGGCCAATGCCTGCACATACGCGCTTCTGATCGACGGCAGCCCGTCCTGTGGATCGGTTGCGATCTATGACGGTTCGTTTTCTGGCGTCAAACATGCGGGCAATGGGGTGACGGCGGCGCTGCTCGAAAAAGCCGGTATTGCCGTTTTTTCACCTGCCGATATCGACCGGCTGGATGTGCTGACCCGTTAAAAGAAAAGCGCCGGAGTTCCCCGGCGCCTTTGTTCATCGATAGTCTTGCGGCGTATCACCCCGCCATGCGCAGCTCATGCGCCATGGCATGAAGCTGGTGACCGGACGACACGCGGAAGCCGCGGATGAGGTTCAGCAGTTCCTCGGTGTCCACGGCAAGCGCTTCCGCCGAAGCCGTGGTTTCTTCCGCCATGGCCGCATTGTGCTGGGTGGCGACGTCGAGCTGGTTGAGCGATGAGGAGATCGAGCGCAGCGTCGTATCCTGCTCGGCTGCCGAGTGGGCGATCTTGCTGACGATCTCGTTAGCGGATTTGATCTGGTCCGAGATACGCTTCAGTGCATCGCCGGCCTCGCCCACAAGCCGCACGCCATTTTCCACCTGGGCGGAAGAGCGGGCGATCTGGTCCTTGATCTCTTTGGCGGCAGCCGCGGATTTCTGTGCGAGTTCGCGCACTTCCTGCGCTACCACGGCAAAGCCCTTGCCAGCCTCACCCGCGCGAGCAGCTTCGACGCCGGCATTCAGTGCCAGAAGGTTGGTCTGGAAGGCGATATCGTCGATCACGCCGATGATGTTGGAAATCTGGTCGGAAGACTGCTCGATGCCGCTCATCGCCATGATCGCTTCTTCCACCACACGGTCGCTGCGCATGGCTTCCGAGCTGACGGTGGTGACACGCTTGGCGGCGTCAGCTGCCCCTTCCGCCGTCTGGCGCACCGCGACGGTCAGTTCGTCAAGCGCTGCGGAGGTCTCTTCCAGATTGGCAGCCTGCCGTTCGGTACGCTGTGATAGCTCGTTGGAGGCCTTGCGGATTTCTTCCTTTGAGCCGCCAATGTCGATGCTCTTGGAATTTACCTTGGCCATGGCGGCATCGAGATGGGTCAGGGCCTCGTTGAAATTGTCGCGCAGCGTTGCGTAACGGTTGCCGAGGTCGCCGCAGCGCACGGTCAGATCGCCGCCGGCCAGCTTTTCCAGCGCCTCGCCGATGGTGGCGACCACACGCGCCTGCAATTCTGCCTCGTCGCGCTGCATGTCGAGGTTGTTCTGGCGCTCGGCATTGAGCTGTTGCTGCTGTTCTTCCTCACGGCGCTGCATGGCATGGCGCTCGCGTACCTTGTCCTGAAGCGAGGCAGTAGCCTTCGCCATCATGCCCACTTCGTTGGTGAGGCCAGTATGGGGAATGGCGAGCGAGACGTTTTCATTGGCGACTTCGCCAAGCGCGCGGTGAATATCGCCGAGGGGCTTCGAGATACCACGGATGACATAGAAAGCGGCTGCAAGCGCCAGCACGAAGATCAACGCGCCGATGGATAGCGCCTTCATCACCTCGCCGCGCACCTGTGCGTTCAGATCATCGATGTAAACGCCGGTCACGACCACCACCTGCCAGGGTTCGAAGGCAAGTGCATAGGAGCTCTTGGCGTAGTCATTGCCTTCCATGCCGGGCTTCGGGCCGTAGAAATCTGTCTGGCCGCCGCCATTGCGACCAAGCCGCACCAGCTCGTCACGATAAGCGAAACCCTTGCTGTCAGGCTTGCCCTTGAAGTTCTCGCCGACGCGCTTGGCATCGGGATGGAACTTCATCGTCACATCGTAATCATAACCGAAGAGGTAGCCATCCGGGGTGAAGCGTATGGCGCTGACGGTCGCATAAGCCTGCTTCATGGCCTCGTCGCGCGAAAGGGTGCCGGCCTTTTCCTTGTCGTGGAAGGATTGCAGGATGGAGATGGCCGACTGCACCTGAGTCCGCAGCATACCGTAGCGTTCCTCATAGATCGCGTCGGTGGCGGACTTCAGCTGGTAGAAGGTTGCCACGGCGAAGGCGGCCATCAGGGCCACTACGAGAACGATCAACTGACGGGAAATGGAAAGGTTCTTCATGGGCGCTCACAAGCGTTTGGCCTCGCGCGCCTCGCTTTGCCGCGCGCTGCCGGTGTTTCGGAAAAGGGAGAAGCGCATGATGCGCCGGGAAGGGCCTGAAGAGCGGCATCCGCCCAAGGCCTCATGCTGTGCTGCATTGCACCATGAGATGACTTAGCAGCCAAAAATTTGAAGATATATTTAATTAGTGGAAGCTTTATCACGCCAGCCGGCGGAATAACCCCTCGGGGATTTTTAATTCCCCACATGGTTGCTGACGACCGTGAAAAATACAGCGCGGACGCGATTGTTTGACATTTGTCATCCAACCCGCAGGTCAGTTGCCGCGCAATTGGAAGTCCGGGAAGTTGGTCGGAGCGGGCAAGGCAGAAGCGCGTGAGGGGGCCGCCGCATCGGTACTCGAAATTTCCTTCGTAGCCGCAGTGGTGGTCGTCATGTCTATGCCGCCGGGCGTCGCAGCGGTTTCCTGCGTATGCGCCGTTGGCTCCACGTCGTCATAGGTGGCGATTGCGGTGCCAGACGCTTCCTTCGGCATCCATGCCGGATTGGTGCTGACAAATGTCACGGGCGCGCCGCCGAGCCATGCTTCCGTGCGCACCAGCGTCTGCTTGCCATCCACTTCCCGCATTTCCGTGTGCTGGGTCCCGGGTTCTATGGAAGGAATGCTGTAAACCTGCGCCGCGGTTTTCTCCTTGACCTGCTGGCAACCCGTGCAGTCGCGACGGATGAAGCTGCCATTGGTGGTGTGAACACCGTTGATATATTCGATGGAAGACGCCATGGCAGACCCGCCGGTCAGCACGACAATCGCTGTCAGAAGAAGACGCCGCATCGAAAAAGCCCCCAAATAACGGCGCCGCCTCGTGATACGGGCAAAGTGCGCCATTCCATGTTCGGGCAAGTATTACCGGCGTTTCGTTTCCATCGGGTCAGCAAACTTGGTAAAAATTGAACGAAATATTCGTTGCCGGCCCGTTTGATCTAAAAATCAGGCCTTTTCGCGCGCCACAGCCTGCCAGCCGATATCGCGCCGGCAAAAGCCGTTTTCCCACTCCACCCTGTCCGCCAGCGCATAGGCGTGGGCCTGCGCCTCCGTCACGGTCTTTCCAAGGGCGGTAACGTTCAGCACGCGGCCACCCGTAGCCACCAGCCTGTCGTCCTTCAACGCAGTCCCGGCATGGAACACCTTCGCTTCTTCGGTCGCTTCAGGAATATGCGCGATCGGCGTGTTCTTGTCGTATGCGCCGGGGTAACCCTTGGAAGCCAGGACGACGGTCAGTGCAGCCTCGTCGCGCCATTCCGCGTCAACCCTGTCCAGTGTGCCAGTGGCCGTGGCGTAGAGGATGGGCAGCAGATCACTTTTCAGGCGCATCATCAGCACCTGGCATTCTGGATCGCCGAAGCGCACGTTGTATTCAATGAGTTCCGGGCCCTTGGCGGTAATCATCAGTCCAGCAAAGAACACGCCGGAGAAGGGATTACCATCTTTCGCCATGCCCGAGATCGTCGGCTCGATGATTTCTTTCATGGTGCGCTCCACCATGGTCGCGGTCATTACGGGGGCGGGCGAATAGGCACCCATGCCGCCCGTATTCGGACCGGTATCACCATCACCGACGCGCTTGTGATCCTGCGCGGTTGCGAGCGCCAGCGCGGTCTTGCCGTCGGAAAGGCAGAAGAAGCTCGCTTCCTCGCCATCGAGGAAGGCCTCCACCACCACTTCGGCGCCGGCCGCGCCGAAAGCGCCGTCGAAGCAGTCGTCAATCGCGGCAAGCGCTTCCGCTTCCGTCATGGCCACGGTCACGCCCTTGCCGGCGGCAAGCCCGTCGGCCTTGATGACGATGGGCGCACCCTGTGCGCGGACGTAGTCCTTGGCCGGCTCTGCGGATTTGAAACGCTGGTAAGCGCCGGTCGGAATATCGTAGCGCGCGCAGAGATCCTTCGTGAAACCCTTGGAACCCTCCAGCTGGGCTGCCGCTTTCGATGGCCCGAAAGTGGCGATGCCGGCGGCACGCAGGTCATCCGCCAGACCGGCGACCAGCGGTGCTTCCGGGCCGATGACGACGAAGTCGATTGCCTTTTCTTTTGCAAAGGCGATGACGGCCGCGTGGTCCTCGACGTTTAGCTGTACGAGCGTCGCGTGGTCGGCGATGCCGGGATTGCCGGGGGCTGCGTAGAGCGCATCAAGCAGGGGAGACTGGGCGATTTTCCACGCCAGCGCATGTTCGCGTCCGCCGGAACCGATCAACAGAACTTTCATGGTCAATACCCCTGCAAATTCGCCAGTAACCTTGTGTCAGGGGCGTTAAGGGCAGGGGGGCGAAAGGTCAAGACGAATATGTGGCGATTGCCTCGCGTTTAGCCTGCGAACAGAGGCTGCAAATCCCTCCTCCGTCATGCCGGACTTGATCCGGCATCCAGCCACGGCGCGTCTGCGCCGTGAAAGAGCCTTAAGCGATCAAGGACTTGATCGCACTGGACCCCGGATCAAGTCCGGGGTGACGGTGTGCGGATGGTGCCGTTCTGCATCAGAAATCGCTTTTCGAGACGCCGCGGTCACTACGATGAATTGCCTGTCTTTCCCCTGAAGTCAGCCTTTCCTGTGGAATCGTTGTCGCCTCTTGTTGTCACGCCACAATCAGACATTATGGTCGCCGCTCCAGATATGACAGCAGAGACCCATATGACCGCAGACAACGCCCGCCTCACCACGCTCATCGCCTCCGAAATCAACGCCAGCCCCGATCAGGTAAAGGCGGCGGTGACCCTGCTGGACGAGGGCGCGACCGTTCCCTTCATCGCCAGATACCGCAAGGAAGTGACGGGAGGGCTTGACGATACCCAGCTGCGCACGCTTTCCGAACGCCTTGTCTATCTGCGCGAACTCAATGCACGTCGCTCTTCCATCGTCGATTCCATCAGCGGGCAGGGAAAGATGACCGATGAGCTGATGGTCAAGATCATGCAGGCGGGCACCAAGGCCGAGCTGGAAGACCTCTACCTGCCCTATAAGCCGAAGCGCCGCACCCGTGCCGAAATCGCCCGCGAGCGCGGTCTTGGCCCGCTTGCCGAAGCCATATGGGAAAACCGCGCCGCCGATCCGGCGAAACTGGCGGAGGCCTATGTGCAGGGAGAGGTGGCCGATGTGAAGGCGGCGCTCGAGGGCGCGCGAGACATCGTGGCTGAAACCATGACGGAAAATGCCGATCTGCTTGGCCGCCTGCGCGATTACATGCGCCAGAACGCCACCTTCCGCGCCAAGGTGGTGGATGGCAAACAGGCGGCGGGCGAGAAGTTTTCCGATTATTTCGACCATTCCGAACGCTGGGCAAGCGTGCCGGGCCACCGGGCGCTCGCCATGCTGCGCGGCTGGAACGAGGAAATTCTGACATTGACGATTGATGTCGATGCAGACGATCCCGCACCGGTGAAGCCGGCGCAGCGCACCATCGCCGCCGCCTTCGATATCCGCAATGCTGGCCCCGCCGATCAATGGCTGATGGAGGTCGCCGGCTGGACGTGGCGCGTGAAACTCTCCATGTCGCTGTCGCTCGACCTGATGCGCGAGTTGCGTGAGCGGGCGGAAGAAGAGGCGATCAATGTCTTCGCACGGAACCTCAAGGATCTCCTGCTGGCCGCCCCCGCCGGATCGCGCGCCACCATGGGTCTCGATCCGGGCATCCGCACCGGCGTCAAGGTGGCCGTGGTCGATGGCACCGGCAAGCTGCTGGACACCTCGACGGTTTACCCCTTCCAGCCGAAGAACGACGTGCGCGGCGCGCAGGCGGAACTCGCCTTGCTCATTCGCAAGCACAATGTCGAGCTAATCGCCATCGGCAATGGCACCGGCAGCCGCGAGACGGAAAAGCTGGTGGCCGATCTTCTGGCCCAGCTGCCGGCTTCCGCTTCAGGTACAAAGCCCACCAAGGTAATCGTGTCGGAGGCGGGCGCATCCGTCTATTCCGCTTCGGAGCGGGCGGCGGCCGAATTCCCCAATCTCGACGTTTCGCTACGTGGAGCAGTCTCCATTGCCCGCCGCCTTCAGGACCCGCTGGCGGAACTGGTGAAGATCGAGCCGAAATCTATCGGCGTCGGTCAATACCAGCACGATGTCGATCAGGGCCGCCTCAGCCGCTCGCTCGATGCTGTCGTGGAAGATGCCGTGAATGCCGTCGGCGTAGACCTCAACACGGCCTCGTCGCCGCTTCTGGCGCGCGTTTCCGGTCTCGGCGCCTCGATTGCCGATGCCATCGTTGCCCATCGCGATCAGACCGGTCCATTCGCGAGCCGCAAGGAATTGCTCAAAGTGCCGCGCCTCGGCCAGCGCACCTTCGAACAATGCGCGGGCTTCCTGCGCATTCCAAACGGCAAGGAGCCGCTGGATGCCTCGTCCGTTCACCCGGAAGCCTATGGCGTGGCGAAGAAGATCGTCGCCGCCTGCGGCCGCGATCTGCGCTCGCTGATGGGCGATAGCGCCACCTTGAAGTCGCTGGACCCTAAGAAGTTCATCGATGAGCAATTCGGCCTGCCGACCGTCAAGGACATCATCGCCGAACTGGAAAAGCCCGGCCGTGACCCGCGCCCGAGCTTCAAGACCGCGACCTTTGCCGAGGGCGTGGACGAGATCACCGATCTGAAACCCGGCATGTTGCTGGAAGGTACCGTTACCAATGTGGCTGCCTTCGGCGCCTTCGTGGATATCGGCGTGCATCAGGACGGGCTGGTGCATGTCTCGCAGCTCGCCGACCGTTTCGTCAAAGACCCGCATGAGGTCGTCAAGGCGGGTGATGTCGTCAAGGTGCGAGTCGTTGAAGTGGATGTGAAGCGCAAGCGCATCGGGCTGACCATGCGTAAGGATGGTGGCGAGGCTGCGCCGCAGCCGATGCGGGAGAGGGGCAATACAAACGCCATGCGCCACGCGACAGCCAAGCCCAAAGATCGCAACGAGGGGTCGCAATCCGGTGGTGCACTGGCAGCTGCCCTGGCTGAAGCCATGAAGCGGCGCTGACCTGCGGTTGAAATGATTTTTCTGAGTAAAGCCCTGCCATACACCTCGGCAGGGCTTTTTGCTTGATGAAATCGTTCAATTTTTTTGAAATAAGACTATCTTGCAACTTATGCCGAAAGGAATACGGTCAGCAAAATTGATAAGTGAGACTTAGCAATTGGGGGTGCCATGGCGTCGTCTCTGCATGTTCTTCTCGAAAAGATAATCAAGAACGGTGATCTGACCGTCAACAGCCCCGGCGGCAGCCGCACATTCGGCAATGGTGCCGGAAAGAAGGTGGTTCTCAACTTCGCCGACGAAGCCGCCATGCAGGAGATTGCCGCCGATCCGGCGCTCAAGCTTGCTGAAATGTACATGGAAGGCCGCATGAAGGTCGCGGAAGGCGACATTTATGATTTTCTGGCGCTGGTCAAAAGCAATACGCTGAGCGAAGCCCTGTCCTTCGGCATGATCTGGCGTGGCATGGCTCGCATCATCGCCGCCCGCATCAAGATGCATCTGCCGGTCAATCACAACAAGAGCAACGTCGCCCACCATTATGATCTGAGCGCAAAGCTGTTTGACCTCTTTCTCGATGAGGACTGGCAATATTCCTGCGCCTATTTCAATCCGCCCGGCATCAGCCTCTATGAGGCGCAGGTCGCGAAAAAGCGGCACATCGCCGCCAAGCTGATGACGGAGCCGGGCCAGAGTGTTCTGGAAATCGGCTCCGGCTGGGGCGGCATGGCCATGTATATCGCCGAGAGCGCCGGAGCCGATGTCACCGGCATCACGCTTAGCGAGGAACAGCTGCGCGTTTCCCGCGACCGAGCCGCAAAACGCGGTCTTGCCGGCAATGTCCGCTTCGAGTTGCAGGATTATCGTTATCTGCCTGCCTCGAAAAAATACGACCGCATCGTCTCCGTCGGCATGTTCGAACATGTCGGGCCGACCCATTATCGCGACTATTTCGAGAAGGTGGCGGAGGTGCTTGATGACAAGGGCGTGATGGTGCTGCATTCCATCGGTCAGCCCTATCCGGCACTGGCGACCAACCCCTTCATCGAAAAATATATTTTCCCCGGCGGCTATATCCCATCGCTCGCGGAAGTGTTGCCGGCCCTCGAGAAGTCGCGGCTGCTGGTAAAGGATATCGAAATTCTGCCCATGCATTATGCCCATACGCTTCGCCACTGGCGGGAACGTTTCGTGGCACGCAGGGCAGAAGCGATCGCGCTTTACGATGAGCGCTTCTTCCGCATGTGGGAGTTTTATCTGGCGGGGTCGGAAATGGCCTTCACCCATGAAAACTTCCACATCTTCCAGATCCAGATCGCCAAGGACCGCGATGCCGTGCCGCATAATCGCGACTACATTGCGCAGAACGAGGCAAAGCTGCTGGAGTTTGAGAAGACCCGGGCGCCGCTGGAGAAAGTGACATTCTGACGACGGTGTGGGCGACGAGTGACCGAATTGCGGAGAGTATTGACAAGCGTCTCCGCAATCTCGGCGTCACCCTCGGGCTTGTTCCGAAGATCTATCCACGTTGCGTAAAGTCCTTCGGTCGCAGATGCTCGGGACAGGCCCGAGCATGACGAACGAGAGGTTTGGCGCCGTGTCGTGAGCCTCGCAGTGGTGTCTGCTTCTTAACGCACTGGTTAATCGAATGGAAAGACAATCCCTCTAATTCTACGGACACCTGTCTGTATTGCGTTTCTGGGGTTCTTTCATGTTCAAGCCATCAGCGGCCGTTGCCGCCTGTGTTGTATCGCTTTTTGCCGTGGGCAATGCCCATGCGGATGGCTGGTTTTCCGGCGACTGGTATCTGAAACTCGGCGGCGCGGGTTTCACTGCGCCGAAATATCAGGGCGATAACAAGAATGAATTCGGCTTTTCGCCCATCGTTTCCCTCGGCCGTCAGGGGCAGGGCGCCCGTTTCACCTCCCGGAACGACAGCGCCTCCATCTCGCTTCTGGATAACGGTCCGATCAGCATGGGTCTCGCCGGCCGCCTGATTTCTCCACGTGATGAGGGTGATTCTGCCGATCTGAAGGGCATGACGCGTATCAAGCGCGGCGGCGAGCTTGGTGGTTTTGCCGAGGCTTATCCGACCGACTGGCTGCGCGTTCGCGGCGAAGTTCGTCAGGGCATCCGCAGCCACAGCGGCGTGGTCGGCGATGTCGCTGTCGATGCCTTCACCGATATCGCCCCCGGCATCCAGATTTCGGCCGGCCCGCGCGCCACGTGGGTGAGCAGCAAATACAATGAACGTTATTACGGTGTGAGTGCGGCACAGGCGGCCGCCGGCGCGCCATCGCCCTATAGCCCGGGCGGCGGCCTGCATTCGGCCGGTATCGGCGCCGCCATCACCTGGAAAGTCACCGAAAATGCCGAAGTCGGCTCCTTTGCGGAATATCGCCGCCTGACCGGCGATGCCGCGGACAGTTCGCTCGTGCGCGAGCGCGGTTCGAAGAACCAGTTCATCATCGGGGTTCAGGCGAGCTACAAATTCAATTTCTCCCTGCCCTGACACGAGTGGAGATATGCTCCTGAAAAGCCCCGCCGCGAACCGCTGCGGGGCTTTTCTGCGTGTACGGTCGGCTGCTGAAATCCATTCCGATTTTACGGCTGATGCTGTAGAACCATCCCATGGTTCACCACAGCGATTTGTCAGACCGCGTCTCCGACGCGCCATCCAATAACTGGGTCTATCGGATTTTGCCGAGGCCCCTCTGGCCCTATGCGCAGCTGGCCCGGTGGGATCGACCCATCGGCTGGCAATTGCTGATGTGGCCATGCTTCTGGTCCGCAGCCCTCGCGGCCAACGCGGCGGTGGCGACCGGCGGCTTTTCCTGGGGCACGCTGCTCTGGCATCTAGTGCTGTTCTTCATCGGCTCGGTGGCGATGCGCGGCGCGGGCTGCACCTATAATGATCTGGCCGACCACAAGATCGACATGGCAGTGGCGCGCACCCGCTCGCGACCGCTGCCGTCGGGCCGGGTGAGCCGCGGACAGGCCAAGGTCTTCATCGTCCTGCAGGCGCTTGCCGGGCTGGTCGTCCTCCTGCAGTTCAACAGTTTCGCAATCGCAACCGGTATGTTCTCGCTGTTCTTCGTGGCGATCTATCCCTTCGCCAAGCGCTTCACCAACTGGCCGCAATTTTTCCTCGGCCTTGCCTTTTCCTGGGGCGCGCTGATGGGCTGGGCGGGGCAGTTCGGATCGATTGCCTGGCCGGCTGTCCTGCTTTATGTCGGCTCCATCGCCTGGACGATCGGTTATGATACAATCTACGCCCACCAGGACAAGGAAGATGACACGGCGGTGGGCATCGGTTCTACCGCCCTCCTGTTTGGAGAAAACACACATCGCTGGCTGGTTTTCCTTTATGGCACAGCCCTTGCCATGATGTTCCTGTCGTTCTGGACGGCGGGTGTTAACGTCATTGCCTATAGCGGACTTGCCGCCGCGGCTCTCATGCTGTTCCGGCAGGTATGGGTGCTTGATATCGATGACGTTGACCAGTGTCTCGTGCTGTTCAAATCCAACAACCGCGTCGGCGTGCTGATTTTCGCAGGGCTCATTCTGCCGCTGCTGCTGGCGTAAGCTGCTGGGATAGCGAATACGAAAAAGCCCGGTCGCGTCATCCGCGCCGGGCTTTTGTGTTCTGGATTGAAGAAGATCAGTTGCGGGCGATGATTTCCTTGCCCTCGATCTTCATGCTCATGCCGAGCGAACCGGTGGAACGGCGAACGAGGAAGCGCGGGCGGCGCTCCGCGAAATAGGAATGGCGGCGGCGCGGACGGGTATTCTGGGTGCGCACCTTGCCGAGATGTTCTTCCAGCGGACGGGCGACGCCATCGGCTTCCACCATCAGCATGGGAATGCGGTAGGCCTCGGACCAGCTGCGCCAGTCGGCGGCGATATCGCACAGATCGTGGGCGACGAGAAGCGGAACGCAAAGATCCGGATCGTCGTGATGCAGTTCGAGAGTCACCGTCACCTGCCCGTCACCATGGTCGATGGCGCGGGCGGCAACACCCTTGAAGGCGCGGGCAGGCAGGGCGAAGGACAGAGGCAGGCCGGAAGAGGACAGAACCTTTCTCAGAACGGCGCCCCGTTCATCGAGGGTGACGGCGACATCGGTCGCGCCATTGCCTTTTCCATAGGTGACCTGTTGCGGAAAACGTGCCGGGTCTAACCTGAGAGTGGCGACGGCCCAGTCGGGCTTCAGAACGGTCTTGGTCATGTTTATTCTACCCTTGTTTTACCTGAGAGCCGGTTTCCGGTCTTCTCATCGGGACTTTTCGTCCTCTGATGTCAGGAGAATATCCGCCGCCTGTTCGAGACTGCTTAAAAATCGCGGTTAAGAAAACTTTGCATTCCCAAATGGTTAGCAAAACACACTGTGGCATGGTTTCGCTTGGGTAAAGGAGATCGGGACAATGCGGTTTTTATCCCGGTCGAAATTGTGCTCTTTCAAGCTCCGGGCAAGGCGCGTCCTGCATAGTCGCGTCGGGCCCTGCCGCGCTTCCGGATGGAGGCACGGCAGGGCGGATTCAAAGCGGAGTTTCGACGTTCCACGGGGACGAGCGAGGCTCCAGGGGGCATTCGGATGGTATCGACTTATCTCAGCTACGACCTCATCAACCGCGATATGAAGACAAGCATTTCGCGCGTGTCGCAGCAGGCAATCACCGAGCGTCAGACGAAATATTACAAGGAAAACATCGGCAATGTGAAAAGCGTCGATGAATTCCTCGATAACTATCAGCTCTATTCCTATGCCATGGATGCCTTCGGCCTCGGCGAGATGACCTATGCCAAGGCTTTCATGAAAAAGGTGCTGGAGAGCGACCTGAACGACCAGAACAGCTTCGCCAACAAGCTGACCGACGAGCGGTATCGGGAGTTCGCCGCTGCCTTCAATTTCACGGCGTCGACAAAGACGGTTCAGACGGAGGCACAGCTCGACAAGATGATCGGGCTCTACGGGACGTCGATCACCGACATGGATGACAGCCTTGCCGAAGAGACCCGCTATTACAAGGCGATCATCGGCACGGTCACCAACGTTGATCAGCTGCTCCAGAACGACAGGGCCCGCGCCTATATATTTCAGGTCTTCAGCATCGATGAGAAGACCTATACCTATTCCCATATCCGGGGATTGATGACGAGCGACATCGCCGATCCCGACAGCTACCTCAATCAGAAATTTGGCGCTGCCTATAATGATGCGGTCGAAAAGCTGACCATGAAGGGTAATATCGAACTGCACGCGGAGGTCACGGCGCGGATCGCCGCAATCGACACTTCGCTCGCGGGAACGGAACTGACAGACGAGCAGCGCACGGCGCTCGAGGCGGAAAAAGTTACCAGGCAGGACCAGCTGACGCAGCTCGAAGCCGTGTTGCCACCCAAGAGCGAGTGGGAAGCGAAGCTTGCCGCGATCACCGCAGAACAGACGACGCTTTCAAATGCCGTTACCCAATATAACAAGATGGCACAGCTCGCCGCCGCCTTCGAATTCAAAAACGATGGCACCGTTGCCGCCGGCGGGGCGCAGAAAGCTGACAATATCAAGGTGATGACGGATGCCTACATCAGCAGCGCACCGCGCGTAACGCCGACGGTCGCCACGCTGAACCGCGACTATTTCGAATCGAAGATCGGTTCGATCAAGACCGTGGACGAACTGCTCTCGGATACGCGTCTCCTCAACTATATCAAGGTTGCCTTTGACCTTAACGACCTGACGATCGTGACGGCGACGATCGAGAACATCCTGACCAGCGACCTGAACGACCCGAACAATTACATCGCGACTTTCGGCAAGAACGACAAGCGCTACCTCGCCATGAGGAACGCGTTCAATTTCAAGACGGACGGAACGCTTGCCGACGGCACGACGCCGCAGACGACGCTGCAGACCGCGACCACGACAAGCGGCTACATGACCCATTACGGCGAAAAGGATGACGCCGCCGACGAGAAGGCGCTGACCTTATTCAAGAGTGACATTAGAAGCGTCACGTCCGTCAAGGATTTCCTCGACAGCAGCGCAGTCTATAATTATGCGCTGAAGGCCGTCGGCCTCGATCCGGCCAAGGTGAATGCGGCGGATATCCGCAAGGTCCTCACCAGCGATCTTCAGGACAAAAAGAGCTACGTCTATACGCTGAAAGACGAGCGCTATGTCAAACTGGCGGAGCTTTTCAACTTCGCACCGGACGGAAGTCTGGGCTCCCCGGTGCTGGCACAGTCGGAAATCGAGATGCAGACCATGTCGGCTGACTACATCAAGAAGAAGTCGGCTTTCGGCACTGAGAAAGACAAGGAAACCGCCAAGAAGGAGGCGGAATATTTCACGGGCGAGATGCAGAAGATCAAGACGCTCAAGGATTTTCTGAGCAATGATCGTCTTACGGAATTCGCGATGGAATCGCTTGGCATCGATCCCAAAACTGTGACGAAGGAACAGCTGCAGAAGATGTTCTCGTCGAAACTGGATGATGGCGAAAGCTATCTCAACAAGGAAATGGATCCGGTCTTCCGCCGTCTCGTCACCGCCTTCAACTTCGATTCTGACGGCAATATCCTTCACGAAGACCGCAGCCTGATCCAGACACGGCGCGGTCTCTACGAGACACTGGACAATTATCTGACCCAGACCCTGGAGACGCAGGCGGGCGAAGAGAATGCCGGCGTCCGTCTGGCGCTTTATTTCAAGCGCATCGCGGCAGGCACGACGTCCTATTATTCCATTCTTGCCGATACCGCGATCCAGAGTTTCATCAACACCACCTTCGGCATTCCTGACGAACTCGGCAATGCCCCGGTCGATACGCAGGTGGCGGTGATGAAGAAATACTTCGACATCAAGGATTTTCAGGACCCGGAAAAGGTAAAGAAGCTCGTCGCGCGTTTTACCGTCATGTATGACAACGCGCAGAACACCACAGATCCCATCATGATGCTGTTCAATGGCAGCGGCTCTGCGGGAATCAGCGGCGATACGCTGCTGGCGGTAGCGACGCTGCGCGCGCGATAGGCGCGTTCAGACCGGCTTGTCAGCAGGGGGCGCTCCACGATCCGCCGCCGGACTACCAGCCCGGCAGCATATGCCCGGCGCGCAGGCGCGGCATCTTCGGATAGGTCTTCACATCGCTGTCCATCTCGTCGACCACGCTCATCGGTGAGATATTGTCGAGGCAGGCGGTGATATGGTCGGTGATGGCATTCACCAGCGATGGGGAAAGGCCCGGTCGTTTCATCAGGCCGATCTGCACCGGCGGCAGCGGCGGGAAGCCGTCTGCGGCGGTCAGAACCTTCATGCCGGTGCGCAGCGCCGATTCCGGCAGCACCGAAACAGCCATGCCCGCCAGCACGGCGGCGGCAACGACGGTTGAAGACCAGCTGGTGAACAGCACCTGGTAATCGCGCCCGTCGGCATCGAGCGCCGAACAGGCGAGCTGGCGCCAGTGGCAGTCACGTCGTCCGACGGCGAGGGGCACCGGGGCATCGTCCTTCAGCGGATGGTTGGCGGAAGCGACCCAGCACAGCGGTTCGGTGCGCACCACATCCGACGAGCGGGCCCGCGGATTGTGGGTGACGAGAGCGATATCCAGTTCGCCGCGCGCCATTTTTTCCGCAAGGCTAACCGACGGCTCGCAGACGATGTAAAGCTCGACATTCGGATGAGTCTTCGCGAAACGCCCGATGATCTCGGGCATGTAACGGTCGGCATAGTCATCGGGCGTGCCGATGCGCAGCGTGCCCTCCAGCCGGTTGTCATCGAAGGCGGCGATCGCCTCGTTATTGAGGCGGATGATACGGCGGGCATAGTTCATCAGCTTTTCGCCTTCCGCCGTCAGGCGGTTGCCCCGCCCGTCCTTGGCGAAGAGCTGTTTGCCGATGCGTTCTTCCAGCCGTCGCATCTGCATCGAGACGGCGGACTGTGTCTTGAAAACGCGGTCTGCGGCCTTGGTGAAGCTGCCCGTGTCGACGATGGCGATGAAGGTGTGCAGCTGGTCTATGTCGAGAGGTGCAGACATGGATGGTCATCCATCAGAATGATTGATGTCTTACATTAGAAACATTCGTTGGACTGATCAATAGTCTTGCGACATTTTGACACCAAGCAAATCAATCTCAACCCCGGGCCGGCGAAACGTCAGGCCCCCAACCCGAGGCAGCTTCTCGCGCGTGGTGCGCCGGGGGCGGTGCCGCATCGTGCCGTTACGAAAGGATAAGTGTCATGCGCACGGCAGAACGGAGAATGGAACTGGAACTTGCAACAGCACGGCCGAACGATACGTTCCGCCGCGTCGCTTTCCGCGTCAAGACCTTCGTGCAGCGCATTTACAATCGTATCGTGGCGAATGGCCTCACCGAGCTGGATGATCGTCTTCTCGCCGATATCGGCCTGGCAAGATCGGACGTCAGCGACGCCCTCAACACGGGCCTGCTGGAAGATCCCACCGCTCATCTGACCCGCGCGGCACGTCGACGGGCCGTAACACGGTTCAAGACCCTTTGAAATAGCGCCATCCGGCAGGCCTCCAGCTGCCGGAGAGGCCCTCCAGCCGAAAGGTTTCCCCGCAGGGTGATTTGCCAATAGCCCTGCCTTTGCCCGGTGTCAGGCCCCCTCGGCCGCACCGGGTTTTTTTATGTCTGCGATTGGCGCTCTCGCGAAACCCGAAGCGGTTCCGCTGGTTTTAATACTGGTATTCCTCGAACACAGGAAGAACCGAGCCGCCCCAGCGGCCATTGTAAAGCGCCAGCAAGTCTTCGGCGAGTGTCGTTTTCTTCGCCAATACCTCGTCCAGCGAGGACAGGAATACGGTCTCGTCCTGACCTTCGCCATTCAGCCGGTTGCGGTTTTTCAGTCCGGTGCGGGAAATATCGAGCACTTCGCGCGCGATACCGAGAAGCGGCTTGCCGGCGATTTCGGCATTCAGTCCCTTGGCCGGAACCGCATCACGAAGGGCGATGACCTCGTCGAAGCTCCAGGCCGCCGTCAGTGCGTCGGCAGCGTCCAGCGCTTGCCGATCGTAGAGAAGGCCGACCCAGAAGGCTGGCAGGGCGCATATGCGTCTCCACGGGCCGCCGTCGGCGCCGCGCATTTCCAGAAAACGCTTCAGGCGCACATCGGGGAACAGGGTGGAGAGATGGTTCGTCCAGTCACCCATGGTCGGTTCCCATGCGGCGATTTCGCCCTTGAGCGCACCATTCATGAACTGACGGAAGGTCACATGAGTGCAATCATGGTATTTGCCGTCGCGCACGATGAAATACATCGGCACGTCGAGCGCCCATTCCACATAGTCCTTGAACCCGAAATCCTCGTTGAAGGTGAAGGGCAAGACGCCCGAGCGGCGATTGTCAGTATCGCGCCAGATATCGCCGCGCCACGAGAGAAGACCGTTCGGCTTGCCCTCCGTAAAGGGCGATGAGGCGAAAAGCGCCGTTGCCAGAGACTGCAGCTTCATGGAAACGCGCATCTTCTGACGCATGTCGGCTTCGGATGAAAAGTCGAGATTAACCTGAATGGTGCAGGTGCGGTACATCATGTCGAGACCCTTGGTCCCGACTTTCGGCATGTAGCGCGTCATGATCGCGTAGCGCGATTTCGGCATGCGTGGCGTTTCGTCAAAGGTCCACAGCGGGCTGCCGCCGATGCCGAGGAAACGGATGCCCATCGGCTCTGCCACTTCGCGCAGCGTCGCCAGATGCTGGTTGGATTCCTTGCAGGTCTGGTGCAGGTTCTCAAGCGGCGCGCCCGAAAGTTCGAACTGCCCGCCCGGTTCGATGGAGATGGCACCCATGCCGTGCTGTTCGCCGAGGCCGATGATGTTTTCACCGTCCATTATCGGGTCCCAGCCGAGCTTCTCCTGCATGCCCTTCAAAAGTGCGGAAATGCTGGCATCGCCGAAATAAGGAACCGGCCGGTTGTTCTCGCGGAAAAAGGCGAATTTTTCGTGCTCGGTGCCGATACGGAAATCGGCTTCAGCTTTGTTACCGCCCGCCAGATAATCGGTAAGCTCCGTAACGGAGGAAAGGGGGGTCTGGTCGGTCGTGTCGCGTGCCATGGCTTACCTTGTTATGACGTCTCTGTTGCGGCGAGGCATATGATTGGCAGATAGGGCCGTATCGTAGCTGGAGGCAAATGAATTTCTTTTAAAGATGCATGAAGAGCAACGGAGCATTCAGTTCCAGTCGCCGACCGTGGCCTGAATGACCGCCAGTGCGGCAACCGCAGCCGTATCTGCCCTCAGAATGCGCGGCCCGAGCGGAATGGGGGTGACGAAGTCGAGGCTGCGCAGAAGCTCCCTTTCTTCCTCCGAAAATCCACCTTCCGGACCCACCAGCAATGCGATTTTGCGTTCCTTCACTGCCTGCAGGATCGGCAGCGGATTTTGCCCCGTGTCGCCTTCGTCGCAATAGATGATGCGCCGGTCGTGGGGCCAGGTGTCCAGCATGTCCTTCAGTTTCACCGGCTCGGCCACCTCGGGCAGGGACAGTATGCCGCACTGCTCGGCGGCCTCGATGGCGTTGGCGCGCAATTTTTCGGTGTTGTGGATCTTGCCTTGGACATGCTGTGTCATCACCGGCTGCAACAGGCCGGCCCCCATCTCCACCGCCTTCTGCACCAGGTAATCCATGCGCCCGACTTTCAGCGGCGCGAAAAGATAATGCAGGTCCGCGGGGTTTGGCTGAGGCCGCGTCTGTTCGAGCGGGATGAGCACGATCTTCTTGCGGCTCGGAAAGGCGAGTTGCGCTTTCCACTCGCCATCGTGACCGTTGAACAGCAGGATTTCCGCACCATCGGTCATCCGCAGCACATTGGCGAGATAGTTGAACTGTTCGGCGGTCGCCTCCAGCGCGACGCCTTCGGCAAGGCTGGCTTCGATATACAGGCGTTGCATCCGGAAATTGGCGCGCATGGGATTTTTCGGCTTTAGAGAAAGAGGAAGGACATGAACCAGTAGAGCAGCGCCGCGAGCGCTGCACTGGAGGGAACGGTGACCAGCCACGCGGCGATGATCGTCATGAAGTGGGAGCGGCGGACAAGATATCGGCGGCGTATCTCCGAAGGATTGTCGGCATATTTGTCAGACCGGCGGGGTCGGCCGTCACCAACCTGGACCAGATCCTGTCGCCTGCGGGACGATTGCGTGTACCATTCGCGGAAAAAGCCGACGCCGAACACCGCGCCGATCGCCGTATGGGTTGTGCTGACCGGCAGACCAAAACGCGAGGCGACGAGAACGGTGAGCGCAGTTGCCACCGAAACGCAGAAGGCACGCATCGGGTTGAGCTTGGTGATCTGCTCACCGACGAGGCGGATGAGGCGTGGGCCATAAAGAAGGATACCGCAGGAGAGCCCGAAGGCGCCGACCAGCATCACCCACAGCGGCGCACGTGCAGAGGTGCTCACCGCCTCGTCATGCAGGGCCCGCACGATGGCCACGACTGGGCCAATGGCGTTCGAAACGTCATTAGCCCCATGCGCGAAGGACATCAGGCCGGCGGCGAGAACGAGCGGCCACTGGAACAGGATGCGAAGCGACTGGTTGCGGTTTTCCAGTCCTTCCGACTGCTTGCGGATGATCGGCACGCCAAGCCGCCAGACGACAAGCCCGGTCACCAGCCCAATCAGGCTGGCGTGGCCAAGCGACACATGCATGAGCTGCCGCAACCCGACCCAGATGAGATAAGCCGTGAAAACACCCGCCATCAAACCGATGAGGACCGGCACCCACCGCTGCGCCGCGCCAATCTTGTCCTCGCGGTAAATGATGAATTCCTTGATGAAAGCAAGGATGATGATGGCTATGGCGGCGCTGATGAAAGGCGCGAGGACCCATGCGAAGGCGATGCTGCCGAGCGACAGCCAGTCCACCGCTTTTGCTCCGTAGGCGGCCATGCCCGCGCCCGCGACTCCGCCCACGACCGTATGAGTGGTTGAAATCGGTGCTCTGGTCCAGGTCGAGATATTGACGAGAAGGCCGGCGGCGAGAAGCGCAGACAGCATTGCCCAGGAGAAAACGGTTCTGTCGGGAATGGTCTCGATGTTGATGATGCCGCTGGAAATGGTTTCGACGACATTGCCGCCGGTGATCAGCGCCCCCGCAATCTCGCAGATCGCGGCGATGATGAGCGCAACGGCAAGCGGCATCGCCTTGGCACCGACCGCGGGGCCGACATTGTTCGTCACGTCATTGGCGCCGATATTGATTGCCATATAGGCGCCGATGGCGACGGCGGCGATGATGATGACGGCGCCCGAAGTGCCCACGACAAAAGCACCGGCGAAGACCGCCGCCAGAACGACGAACATGAAGCCGGCGCCAAGGCCCGCAAGCTGCTGTGTGACATGCAGCGTCGCTTCTTCGACACGGGTAATCTTGTCGAGATCCTTGTCGAGCGTCGGCTTCATGTTTGATGGCGGCTTCAATGCCATTCAGACCTCGTTTGCCAGCATTCCCTTTCGTCCGGCAGTGTCGCAGGTTGAAGGCAATTTACAGAAAGACTGTTACATCTCGTACATCTTTCCAAAAGGAAAGACGATAAAAGCCGTGTTGGAAAAACAAACTGCAAATTGCCACACCTGGGGCGGCCGCACTATTTTGAATGCGTCATCCGTTTGTCGAAAGCGAGCATCAGCGCTTTCAGTTCCGGCTCGTTGACCCGTCTGGTCGCCTCCTGGGGGCTGACCCATTCCAGTCGCCTGGATTCCTTTTCAGGAAAGCTATCCTGCATTTCGGAAACTTCGAGCAGATGCACCTGAACCCTGCATGGCACATTGATGCCGCTGTTCAGTTTTTTCTCGTATTCGTAGTAACCGAAGGGGGCCTTCTCCACCGTGCCCTTGACGCCTGCTTCCTCATAGGCTTCCTGCTCGGCTACCGCATGGGCCTTTTTATGCGCCATGGGCCAGCCTTTGGGAATGACCCATCGTCCCGTGTCCCTGCTTGTCAGCAGCAGCACTTCAGGCCCCGGATTTTTCTTGGAGAACCGATAGCACAGCGCCGCATATTGCTGCCGCGGCGGTCTGCGCAACATCAAGCCAACATCTGTCGCCAATCGATTCAAAATCTTCAATCCGAATAGGTCCTTCTTTGCCTGCCTATGATAATTGCTAATATAGATATCCCGTAAATTCCGCCAATCCCCCAACCTCCATAACCCACTACTGTCTTCACGCTGATGAAGCCTGCGGAAAAGATGATGCGGCAGATTTGCGAACAAAGTTTCGACCGGGTGGTTCCCCGGCCGAACAGCCCGATTGCGGTCTCACGGATGCGTCCTTTTCACACCGTTCGCAACCAAAGCATCGATAACGGAACGCTTCAGGCGGGGCGCAGTCCCCAATGGCGCAGGCCTTCAAGCACGCCGTCCGCTTCGGACGCGCCCGAGCGGAAATAACGGCTGTCGAGATCAGCCAGCGATACAAGCTCCGGCAGGGCATTACCGACAATGACGCCACGAATGTCCGTTAACTCGAACATCGCCCGATCATTGCCAGTATCGCCTGCGACCACTGATTCGTCGAGGCCGATACGCAATTGTCCACATAACCATGCGAGCGCCGCGCCCTTGTCGGCGGCCTTCGGTAATATATCCAGATCGCGCCCGCTAGAATATACGATCCGGGCTTCGATATCAGCCCCAATCAGCGCAGCCTCGATATCGGCCAGTGCCGCTTCATCTGCATCATGCAGGAACCAGCTGGACTTGAGGCCATGCTGGTAACGCTCCTCCTGCATCGTCACGCCCGGAACAGCGCTCATTACATCGGCAATTTTTTTTGGGTCGAATCCGGTGCCGAGGGAATGTGTGTAGGCGCTCTCCAGGTCGCTGCGCTCCTTGGCATGCAGCATGGTGCCGACCCCGCCGATGATGTAATCAGGTCGGGGCAGCGGCACTTCTTCCAGAAGGGCAAGCTGGTCATCCACCAGCCTGCCGCTGTTGAACACCAGAACCGGACGGCGATCGTCCGGCAATGATTGCCAGAAATCCCGGAACCGCCGCGTGGCGTCATTATCGCCCACGACGGTGCCGTCGAGATCCGTTGAAAAAAGGCGAAGCGGTCTCAATCGCCGTCATTCCATGGTTCGGCCCAGTCGGCTTCCTCGAGGACCGGCATCATGGTCCTGCCTTCCACCACGGCCAGAAGCTGCTGAGCAATCCCGGTCCATGTGAAGAGGCTGCGCGCCTTATGCGCGCCCATGCGGGAGAGGCGTCCATAGAGTCGCTCGTGCTTGAACGGCTTCATCATGGTGATGCCAAGATCCTCCTTGTCGAAAGGATCGGCGAATAACGCATGGCGACCATAGCTGACGGCTCGGAACAATCCGCCGTGAATGGTAACAACGGTCGGTGTGCCGCTTGCCATCGCCTCGATGGCCGTCATGCCGAAGGGCTCGTAGCGGCTGGACAGCACGAAGAGATCGGCCGCGCGATAGATGTCGGGCAGGTCTTCATCCGCGACATAGCCGGAGAATACCACCTTGTCCTCCAGTCCGAGCGATTTCACCCGCTCCTTGAGCTGGTTGAGGATGGTGGTTTCCTGCTCGTCCATGTTCTCGCCGCCCACGGCAAGATGCAGGCGGGCCTCCGGCTCGCGCTCGGCAAGAACCGAAAAGCCGTCGATCAGCAGGTCATAGCCCTTGTTGGTAGCAAGTCGCCCGAGCGCCAGCACCACCTTGCCTTCAAATCCGAAACGCTGGCGTATCATCTGCCGTGTCGCATCCGATACCGGGAAAAAGCGGTTGTCGTCATAACCCGGCGGAATCATGTGGATGTGCTTGCGCTTTTGCCCGTAGTCTTCAATGAGGACGTCGAGCTGCACCGGCGTGGTGGCGATCACCATGTCGCAGCTGCGGTAGATGATGAGTTCGTGCTGGATGCGTTCCTTGAAATTGAATTCCAGTTCGAACGTATCGGCCTTTTCCGGATAGTCGGTTTCCATCTGGCGTTTTTTCCAGATGCCCAGCGAATGCGGCGTATGCAGATGCGGGATTTTCAGCGCCTCGGAAAGCCGCTGACCGGCGACGCCTGCGTCCCAGTAATGGCTGTTGATGAAGGAGTAGTTGAGATCGTTTTTCTTGATGAAACGCAGGGCGTTTTCGCACCATTCCATCAGGTGGCGGTGCAGATATTCCTTGGGAATGAAGTCACGCCCGCCGCAGGGAATGCGCACCACGCGGACGCGCTCATCGACCTCGTCGAATTCCGGCTGGTCTTCGAAGCGGCGCGTATAAAGATCGACGGTATAACCGAGTTGGCCGAGTTTGCGTGCAAGCTCAAGCACATAAACCACCTGCCCCCCGGTATCAGCCGCGCCCAGTGGCGGATGCGCGGCGACATAGCCATGCGTCGATATGAGAGCTATCCGCGGATAGCGTTCAGTTTCGCTCGTGGTTGTCATGGGTCCCATCTTGGTAAATTTTTCCAATTAACCCGATAAAAAGACCAAAGAGCACAAAAGGTTCCATCAAAACCTGAATAAAATGGATTGCGTATTTCGCCTGAGGGCGTTTTTAACTACCCCGCTGCTGCTGCCGCAAACGGGAAATCCGGTCCCATTCCCGCGCCTGATGCGCCCTGGATGTCGTCTCAACGATGAAGTCGATGTGGGCCTCTGCCGCCGCCCGTGCCGATGCCGGATCGCCGGCGACGATGGCGTCGTGAATGGCGACATGCTGTCTCAGCACCTCGTCATGGGCGCCTGCGATACTGAAGATGATGTGGCGATTATAAAAGATGTCGTCGCTCAACAGCCGGTAGCAGGAGCGAAGCGTGTGCATAAGGACGATGTTGTGCGCCGCTTCGCCGATGGCGTTGTGAAACTCCACATCCCCCGCCAGTTCCTCTTCGAAGCGGCCTGCCTCGTGCGCATCGCGCATCCGCTCGACAATGGCGGCAAGGTTGCGCCTGTCCGGTTCTGTCGCCCGCTGCGCGGCAAGTTCGGCGGTCATGCCTTCAATATAACGGCGATATTCGAGAAAATCCCGCGTCGCCCGGCTGTGGCGGGTGATCAGCGCGCTCAAGGGATCGGAAAAGACCGCCCCGACAATATCGGCGACATAAGTGCCGCCGCCATGCCGGCTCACGAGAAGTCCGCGGGTTTCGAGTTCTTTCAGCGCTTCGCGCAGGATAGGCCGCGAGACGTCGAGTTTCTGCGCCAGTTCCCGCTCGCCGGGCAGCCGGTCGCCATCGCGCAATATGCCGTCGAGGATTAGTTCTTCGAAACGTAAGATCACCTCCTGCGATGTGCGGCTGTGCTCGATGCGCGCAAAAAGCGTTTCGTCCATCGCAGAAGTCCCCGGCGAAATCCGCCCGTGTTTGATATCGTATAAAGTATCAGGCAAGTCTCGCACTGGTCAAATATTCTGTCCAGTTCTCTCGCTCGCTGTATCAATGCCTGCGGCAACACGGCATCTGCCTTTTTGAATTGGCTTTTGTTAAAGCGGTCCCGACAGGGGCACTACAGCGGATTTTTCTGTCAGGTGGATCAAAACAGTGACATCGGCGTCGATCGTGGTGTTGTCATCACAAACGATGCCTTAGACATCAGCCATAAAAGCGGGGACGATATCGCAATGGCAAAGGGTAGATTTGCATTCGCAAGCGCGCCGGAACGGTCGCTGGCATTGGGCGAGGTGCATGCGCGGCCGACGGTGCTGCTCGCCCCGTCGCGCATCATCATCCAGCTTGCCTTCATGATGGATGGCGGCTCGGCCGTGCACCATTCCGTCATTGCGGAAATGTCGCGCAGCCGCGGTGTTGCGCCGCCGGAACGCGATGCGCGTCACCACGCCATGCCGTGGGGGCAGGGGACATTGCGCTGGGAGCGGCATACCGAATTCTCGACCTGGTTCTGGGACGGCCCTGCGCCGGAAAAATTTGGCGGGGAGATTGCCGGCGATCCCTTCGGTGACGGCTTTTCGCCGCCCGGCTCGCTGATCTCGGGCGTGCGGCTGGAAATTCGCCCGGAGAGTGGTTTTACCTCGCAGGCGGAAACAATCTTCGAGCCGACCAGCCTCTGTCATAGCGACGTGCGCGACGGTCAGGCGGCCATCCTCACCGATTTCAGGCAGGATCGCGACGGGCTGACGCAGATATTGGTGATCGACCGGGGCCTTAGTGATTACAGCCGCGGCGCGCTGGTGCAGCGGCTGCTGGATATTGAAACCTATCGCACGCTTGCCATGCTCGGCCTGCCGATGGCGCAGACGCTCTCGCCGGAAATCCGGCGCATCGAGGATGGCTTGACGGGCATCACCCAGCGCATGAAAAACGGCGCGCGTGACGAGGCGGATGCGCTGCTGGCCGAAATGACCCGGCTTGCTGCGGAACTCGAAGCCAATGCCGCCCTCAGCCTCTATCGTTTCGGCGCCAGCCGCGCCTATGACGGCATCGTGCGCGAACGCATCCGGGCGCTCGCGGAAACGCCTGTTCAGGGCCATGAGACGATGGGCAGCTTTCTGGAACGGCGTATGGCGCCCGCCATGCGCACCTGCCAGTCGGTGGAAGAGCGGCAGGCCAACCTGTCGCGCAAGCTCTATCGCGCCACGGCTCTGGTTCGAAGCTGGATCGATGTGGAGCTGGAACGGCAGAACACCGTGCTGCTCAATACCATGAACAAGCGCGCCGCCATGCAGCTTCGCCTGCAGCAGACGGTGGAAGGCCTGTCTGTCGCCGCCATCTCCTATTATGTCGTCGGGCTTATCGGTTATCTCACCAAGGCAATCAGCCATGATGTGCTGCCGGTCGACCCGGCCGTGGTCACCGGCGTTTCTGTGCCATTCGCCGTGCTTGGCGTCTGGTGGGTGGTGCGCCGCATCCGCCGCTCCCATGCGGAGGGCGGGCACTGAGTGTCAGCCCTGCTCCCAATAGGGTGAAGGACCGTAGAGTGCAGCGAGATAATCGATGAACAGCCGCACCTTTGCCGGCAGAAACTGCCGGCTTGGGTAGACCGCAGACAGCGTCACGTTGCGCGACCCTTCATAGTCAGGCAGGACCTGCACCAGCTTCCCGCTGCGCAATTCGTGGCCGATATCCCATGTGGAGCGCAGCGCAATGCCGAGGCCCGATATGACGGCCTCGCGGATCACCTCGCTTGAGTTGGTGATGAGCATCCCCTCCGGGCGAAGGCTGAGCGCGCCGCCGGGTCCTTCCAGTCGCCAGATGTCGTTATTATGCGCGGGCAGGCAGCGATGCTTCCTGATGTCTTCGATCGTGGCCGGCATGCCGTACGCCTTTACATACTCCGCCGAGGCGCAAAGCACGCGCCGCACCGGTGCCAGCCTGCGGGCCACGAGGCTGGAGGAGTTGAGATCGGCGATACGGATCGCCAGATCGTAACCGCCCTCGATAATATCGATGAACTCATCGCTCAGCACCAGATTGACCGACAGGTCCGGATGCCGCTCCATGAATGTCTTCAGATGTGGCGCGATATGCATGCGCCCGAAAGAGGTGGGTGCGGAAACCTTCAGCGTGCCGTTGACGGTATTGGCCCGGCCGGAGACGAAATCCTCCGCCTCTTCCAGCCCTTCGAGAACAGCCAGCACCCGTTCGTAAAAGCCTTGCCCCGATTCGGTCAAAGAGATTTGTCGCGTGGTGCGCTGGAACAGCCGGGCACCGAGCTTTTCTTCCAATCGCTTGATGCGCTTGGAAATGACGGCGGGCGAATAACCAAGCTCCTTGGCAGCAAGCGACATGCTGCCGGAGGCGGCAACGCTGGCAAAGACTTCGAGATCACCCAGATTTGTCATAGTTGCCCTCGATTGTTTCCAGAATGGAAAAAATCCATAACATTTGATTGCGCAGCTTCAAAGTGGTAAAGAAACAATACCAGTTATCGGCACGGAGGAGCGGCGGTGACGCAGCCTATAAAGTTTCTGGAGCCGCGCGCTCAGGTCTTGGCGGATCGCGAACGAATTATCGCCGACCTCAAGACCGTCCTGCCTGATGACTGTCTTGTGCACGAGCCCCGCGAACTCGTGCCTTTCGAGACCGATGCTTTCGTTTCCTATCGCCGTCTGCCGCTCGCCGTCGCTTTGCCGAGAACGACGGAGGAGGTGGCGGCTGTCATGACATATTGCCATCGCTCCGGCATTCCGGTCGTGCCGCGCGGTGCCGGCACCTCGCTTTCCGGCGGCGCCATCCCGCAGGAAGACGCCGTGGTAATCGGCTTGTCGAAGATGAGTGCGATCCTTGAGCTTGATTTTTACAATCGCACGGCGCGGGTGCAGGCGGGCGTAACCAATCTCTCCATCTCCGATGCCGCAGGCGCGGAGGGTTTCTTTTATGCACCCGACCCCAGCTCGCAGCTTGCCTGCACCATCGGCGGCAATATCGGTATGAATTCCGGCGGCGCGCACTGTCTGAAATATGGCGTCACCACCAATAACCTGCTTGGCGTAAAGATGGTGCTGGTCGATGGCACGGTGCTGGAGCTGGGCGGCAAGCATCTGGATGCTGCAGGTTACGACCTGCTCGCGCTTGTCTGCGGCTCGGAGGGCCAGCTCGGTATCGTGACGGAGGCAACGGTGCGCCTCATCGCCAAGCCGGAGGGCGCGCGCCCGGTGCTGTTCGGTTTCGAAACCTCCGAAGAAGCGGGCTCCTGCGTCGCGGATATCATTGGCGCGGGCATCATCCCTGTTGCCATCGAGTTCATGGACAAACCGGCAATCGAAATCTGCGAGGCCTTCGCCAAAGCGGGATATCCGCTTGACGTCGGTGCGCTTCTGATCGTGGAGGTCGAAGGCTCCGAGGCGGACATGGACGCCATGCTGGCCGATATCGTGGCCATTGCCCGACGACATGGCGTGAAGACGGTGAAGGAATGTCAGTCGGCCATGGAGGCGGCGGCGATCTGGAAAGGCCGCAAATCCGCCTTCGGTGCCACTGGCCGCATTGCGGATTATATCTGCATGGACGGCACGGTGCCGCTCTCCCAGCTTTCCCATGTGCTGAAAAAGACGAGCGAAATCACCGATCGCCTCGGCCTGCGCGTCGCCAATGTCTTCCATGCGGGGGATGGTAACATGCACCCGCTGATCCTGTTCAACGCCAATGACCCTGACGATGCGGCCCGTGCGGAAGAAGCGGGCAACGAAATTTTGAAGCTCTGCGTGGATGCCGGCGGCTGTTTGACCGGTGAACATGGTGTGGGCATCGAAAAGCGTGACCTGATGCGGCACCAATATGGCGAGGCCGATCTCGCCCAGCAGATGGCGGTGCGGGCAGCCTTTGACGAGGGCTGGTTGATGAACCCTTCCAAGGTGTTTCCGCTGGAGGGGAGGGGTTGATGGGCGCTGGATTTATGATGTTGCAGGGTGTGGCTTACCCCCCTCTGTCCTGCCGGGCATCTCCCCCTCAAGCGCGGAGATCGGCAAGGGGAGAACACCCTGCCCATGGAACGGGTGGGTGCGGCATATCGATCTCCCCCCTTGAGGGGGAGATGCCCGGCAGGGCAGAGGGGGGTATCACTTGCTCGAAGGCAACAATCGCATGCTGACGCCCTACGCAGAAACCCAGGTCGCCGACATCATCCGCGATCATGCCACGCGCAAAACCCCGCTGAAAATCTTCGGCGGCAACACTCGCTCCGGTTTCGGCAATGCGGTGACGGCGGAGACCCTGCTAACCTCCCGTGCGATGAACGGTATCGTTTCCTACGTCCCCGCCGAAATGGTCATGACTGCCAAGGCTGGCACGCCGCTCGCAACTGTCGAAGCGGCGCTGGCAGAAAATCGCCAGATGATGGCCTTCGAACCGATGGACCATCGCCCCATCATGGGCACCCATGGCGAACCGACCATTGGCGGCGTCTTTGCCGCCAATGTTTCCGGTCCGCGCCGCTACGTGGCGGGTGCGGCGCGCGACAGCCTGCTGGGCATCCGTTTCGTTAATGGCAGTGGCGAGATCATCAAAGCCGGCGGCCGGGTGATGAAGAATGTCACCGGTCTCGATCTGTCGAAGTTTCTCGCTGGTTCTTTCGGCACGCTTGGGTTCCTCACCGAAGTCACATTCCGCGTGCTGCCGAAACCGCCCGTCGAAAAAACCGTTGTCGTGTCCGGCCTTGATGACGAGGCGGCGACACGCATCATGGCGGCGGCGATGGCGATGAGCGTCGAGGTCTCCGGCGCGGCGCATCTGCCTGAAAGCGTGCGTTCCAGCTTTATCGATGGCGGCTTGCCGGAAGGACCGGCCACCATTCTGCGTCTGGAAGGCCTTGCGGCCTCGGTGGAGGCCCGCACGGCTAAACTCCTGTCGGTCATGGATCGCGTCGGACCCTGGGCGCTGCTGGAGGGCGAGGAAAGCAGTCTTTTGTGGCGGCAGGTCCGGGATGTCGCGCCCTATGTCGGCCAATCCGCCAAGCCGCTCTGGAAAGTCTCGGTAGCGCCTTCGATGGGCCACCAGCTTGTTGCGGCGCTGCGCATGGAGGCAGGCATCGACGCCTTCTATGACTGGCAGGGCGGCCTGGTCTGGATGCAGATGGAGGCGGACCCCGAAGCCGATCTGCTGCGCGGCGCAATCCGTGCGCTCGGCGGTGGCCATGCCACGCTGATGAGGGCGAGCGATGCTGTGCGCGCCAAAGTCGCGGCCTTCGAACCGCGCCCGGCGGCGGAAGCGCTGCTTTCCGCGCGTATCAGGGAGAAGCTCGATCCCGTGGGCATCTTCAATCCCGGCAAGATGGCCGTAACGATGGAAAGGGCCGTCTGAACCATGCAAACATCCTTCACGCCTGAGCAGCTGGCCGATCCGCATGTGGCGGAATCCGAAAAAATCCTGCGCAAATGTGTGCATTGCGGTTTCTGCACGGCCACCTGTCCCACCTATGTCACGCTTGGCAACGAGCTGGACAGCCCGCGCGGCCGCATCTACCTCATCAAGGACATGCTGGAAAACAGCCGTCCGGCCGACCGCGAGGTGGTCACCCATATCGACCGCTGTCTTTCCTGTCTTGCCTGCACCACCACCTGTCCCTCCGGCGTGGATTACATGCATCTGGTCGATCATGCCCGCGCCCATATCGAGCAGACGTACAAGCGCCCCTTCATGGATCGGCTGATCCGCAATCTTCTGGTCGGCATATTACCCCATCCTGCCCGTTTCCGGCTGGCCCTGCATCTGGCCCGTCTGGCACGGCCTTTCGCCGGTCTTTTTGCAAAGGCTCCTGCGCTGAAACCGCTGCAGTCCATGCTTGCTCTCGCACCGGCCGCGGTCCCTCCAGCGTCGGCGTCAAGCCGCCCGGGCGCGCGACCGGCCGAAGGTGAAAGGCGCGGGCGCGTCGCCATTCTCACCGGCTGCGCCCAGCCGGTGCTTGATCCCGGTATCAATGAGGCGACGCTGCGGCTGCTTACGCGGCTCGGTATCGAGGTCGCTGTGCCGAAAGGGGAGGGCTGCTGCGGTTCGCTGGTGCATCATATGGGGCGGGAGGAAGAGGCGCTGGCTTCTGCTCGGCGGAATGTCGATGTCTGGACGCGCGAGATGGAGAATGGCGGTCTCGACGCCATCATCATCACAGCGTCGGGCTGCGGCACCACCATCAAGGATTACGGCCATATGCTTAGGCTTGATCCGGCCTATGCCGAAAAAGCCGCGCGGGTCTCGGCTCTGGCAAAGGACATCACCGAATACCTCGCCACGCTCGATCTGCCGCAACAGCAAAGCCAGGGGCTGACGGTCGCCTATCACTCCGCCTGCTCCATGCAGCACGGTCAGAAGATCACGCTTGCGCCGAAACAACTGCTGAAGGCGGCGGGTTTTGCTGTGCGTGATCCGGCGGAAGGGCATCTCTGCTGCGGCTCGGCCGGAACCTACAACATCCTGCAACCGGAAATTTCCGGCAAGCTCAAGGCGCGCAAGGTGAAGAACATCGAGGCCACGCGGGCAGATGTCATCGCGACAGGAAATATCGGCTGCATCACGCAGATCGGAACCGGCACGGACATGCCGATCCTGCACACTGTCGAGCTTTTGGACTGGGCTTATGGCGGGCCGAAGCCGGCTAGACTCTCGGTGTAGAACGCCGCGCATCAGTGAAGCCCGCCGTGCATGAGAAAAGATTCGCCTGAGCGTCGTCGCTCTCGTTTCCTCATCCCTGTGCTCGTCACGGGGATCCAGCCAGTCCTTGGGCCGAGAAGATTCTTTCCGTCACGCAGACGCGCATCGCCCAGATTCCTGTGACAAGCACAGGGAATGAGGGTGAGGGGATGCCCAGCGGCTGCCAAGATGCGCCCCGCTTCCCCAGCCACCACTAAAACTTATACGCCACACCGAAATTCACCGCATTGGTGATGATGTCGGTCTTCAACGAGCCGCCGTTGTCAATATCGACATCGACGAAGGAATAGGTGCCCTTATATTCCACGAAGGTCGACCAGCTGTCGGTGATGCGGTAGCTGAGGCCGGCCTGCGCCTGCAGCGTTGCGCCGCCGAACTGGTATTCGAAAGTCTTGCCCGAGGGGCGGTACACTTCCACATGCGGCACGTTGATGCCGACGCCGGCGCCGACGTACGGGGTGACCGGCAGGGATTCCAGCGGAAAGCGGTAGAGCGCGTTCAGCGTCAGTAGGTTCAGGCCGTCGGTGAATTCGAAATGCGACCAGCCTGAGCGGGCAAGCGTCTGGTCATCGGCATAGACCTTGTCATGGGTGAAATCGAGCGAGATACCGAAATTCCGGAGCTGACCCTCATCGAACCAGTAGGTGCCGCGCACGCCCCAGTAGGGCGGGCTGGAAAAGGACTTGCCTTCCCATCCGGCCCGGAAATCCGGACCGTCGGAAACTTTCACATCGCTGTGCGGTGCGCTTTGCCAGCCGCCGTAACCGGAAATTTCAAATTCGCCGGCGATTGCGGCAGAGAAGGTAACGCCGCTGAAGAGCAGGGCGCAAACAAATGAAGTATGGCGCGGCATGAAGTGAATCCAGATTGATATCAGTAATTCACCAAACCGTTTTTTGATAACATTTGAATGACAGAAACGAAAAACGGGCGGTCGATTGACCACCCGCTTTAAGGCCGTTCCGTCATCCCCCTGAGAGAGGTTCGGCGCCTGGCGTCCCCCGCCAAGTCTCATTCCGCTGAAGTGAGCCGGATTGTACCGCCGCAGGGCGGTAATTCAAGCGGATAAGCCAATACGCCCGTTCCGAAGCGGCCGGAAAGGCTGAACCGTTGCCGTCATATCACAATGACCTTGGTTCCGACGTTGACGCGCTCATAGAGATCGGTGACATCCTCGTTGCGCATGCGGATGCAGCCGGAGGAATTGTTGCTGCCGATCGTCCAGGGCTGGTTGGTGCCGTGGATCCGGTAAAGCGTCGAGCCGAGATACATGGCGCGCGCGCCCATCGGGTTGGCGGGGCCGCCTTCCATGAAGGCCGGCAGGTAATGTCCTTTTGCCGCCTCTCGGGTGATCATTTCCTTCGGCGGGGTCCAGCTCGGCCATTCCGCCTTACGGGTCACCTTGTGAGTTCCAGCCCATTCGAAACCGGGCTTGCCGACGCCGACGCCATAACGCCGGGCCTTGCCATCAGCAAGCACGAGATAGAGGAAACGGTTCGGCGTATCGATGACGATAGTGCCGGGTTTTTCATTGGTCGGATAGGTGACGATCTGCGGCAGGAATTGCGGCGCGATCTGGGTACGCACCGGCGCATTGGGGCGTACGGCGGCATTCTGCACCCGTGCCGGGCGCTGCGATGTGACGCCGGAGCTGGGTCGCTGCGGCATCGCGGCCTGGCGCTGCTGGAAAAACGGCTGGCGTGCGGCAGGTGAGCGCGGATAGACAACGGGGCGCACGTTGCCGCGGCCGCCGAGCTGGGTTACCCATGGCGCAGAAAGATCCGGGCTGACGACGACGGGCGGACGCTCGCGATAACGTTCATTGGCCATGGCGGCAGGGACGGCGAGGGTGGAAACAAGGCTCAGCGCCAGGAAAACGGACTTCATCGTCATCGGGTGGACTCTCTCTGCGGGACGTCGCAACTATGGATTTGCGGGATCATTCTCCCGCTTTGCCCGACACGTTCGCACCTTGACGCCAGCGAATCGTAAATGGCTGTTCATTAAAAAGCGCTTGATTAAGGAAAGCTGATTTTAGGGTTAGCACCCCGTTTTGAAACGTGGTGAATGAGTGGTAAGTGCAGTCTTTAAGTGGTCGCAGGTGGAGTGGAAAAGGTGGTCGCGGAAATGATCGAGGCGGGACTTGAAACGGGCGCGGATGGCCTTGTTCGGTGCTTCTGGCAGCAGGGGCTTGCGGATTACAGCCGATATCACGACGAGGAATGGGGTTATCCCGTCACCGATGATCGCCGCCTGTTTGAGAAAATTTGCCTGGAGGGCTTTCAGTCCGGCCTCTCCTGGCTGACGGTGCTGCGCAAGCGGGAGGCTTTCCGTCTTGCATTCGCCAATTTCGAGTTCGAAAAAGTGGCCGAGTTCGGCGAGGCCGATATCGAGCGCTGCCTTGCCGACAAGGGCATTATCCGCCATCGCGGCAAGATTGTTTCCACCATCAACAACGCCCGCCGCGCCGTGGCTCTGCGGGACGAGTTCGGGTCGCTCGCCCGATATTTCTGGGGTTTCGAACCGGCTGCCGCAGAAAGGCCGCAAAGGCTGGACTATGCGACTTTAAGGGCCAACCCGACCAGCGCCGCCTCCATCCGCCTTTCCAAGGATCTGAAGAAGCGGGGCTGGACCTTCGTCGGCCCGACGACCGTCTATGCATTCATGCAGGCCATGGGTATGGTCAACGACCATATCGAAGGCTGTCATTGCCGCCAGCCGATAGAGGTCATGCGGCGGGAGTTTGTACGTCCATGAAGGTAACCCCCCTTCTCCTGGCGCTTGCCATGGCCATGGCCGCCGTGCCGCACCCCTCCTTTGCGGAAGGCCGCAACGTTGACGGTATCTGGCTGGATGACGGCGAAAGGCTTAAGGAGGTGGCGTTGCCACCGGCCGGCCCGCTGAAGCTCGAGGGCTGGACGCGTCGCGGGCGCGGCGATGTTTATCGTCTGAAGGTGAAGGCAGGGCAGACGGTGAAGGTCGAGCTCGCCGCCTCGAGCGAATTCGTGTTGATGGCGATCTTCGATTTTTCGACCCCGGATGAAGATGCGATTTTCTTCAGCGATTCCCAGGGCAAGGTGGCGACGCTGACACCAAAGGCAGATACTGAGTGGTTGATTCGCCCGACGCTCATTCTCGGTTCGCCGCGCCGCGGGCTCGGTGCGCATTATACACTTACTGTCAGCGCCGGCGAATAAAGCCGGAAGCTGGCTCAGGCCGTCTGGGTCAATATGATCAGGCCAAAGCTCAGGATACCCAGCAGCAAGAGAGACAGGCTGGCAGCGAGGATGACCTTGCCGCCGGCGTGGCGAAGGCTGCGGATATCGACCGACAGGCCCAACGCCGCCATCGACATGATGGTGAGGATGTTTGAGAGAGAGGCGACGGGGGCAAGCAGGACTTCAGGGATGAGACCGAATGACCGGGCCATGATCATCAGCACGAAGCCGATGATGAACCACGGAACCATCTGCTGCAATCTGAGGCGTCCCTTGTCCGACCGGCCGTGGACGACGGAGAGGGTGGCGATGACAGGCCCCAGCATCAGCACGCGGATGAGCTTCACGATGGTGCCGGTTTGCACGGCAATCGCGCCAAGCGGGGCGGTGGCGGCCAGAACCTGCGGCACGGCATAGACCGTAAGCCCGGCGAAGATGCCGTATTGGGTGGCGTCGAGCCCGAGAAGCTGCGGCAGGAACGGCATCAAAAGCACGGCGGCGACACCGAGAACCGCGGTAAAGGCAATCGAGGCGGCGACATCTTCCGGCTTGGCGCCGATGGCAGGGGCCGCAGCGGCAATGGCGGAATTGCCGCAGATGGAATTGCCGCAGGCAATCAACGTCGCGAGCTTGGGCGGGAGGCCGAGCATCCGCCCGGCGGCATAGCTGACGACCAGCGACAGCGCGACGATCAGCGCAATGCCACCTATCAGCAATCCGCCGGCGCCCTTGAGGATGGACAGGCTGAGTGATGCACCGAGAAGCGCCACGGCGATTTCAAGCAGGGTCTTGGCGCTGAACTTTATGCCGGCGGAAGCGGCTGCGGGCAGAGCCACCAGCGAACGCAGCATGGTCCCGATCAGAATGGCGAGAACGAGATCGCCAAGCCAGGCATGGCCCGCAAGCCGCACCTGAAAGCGCTCCGCCAGAATGGCGGCGCAGCTGACGGCCGCACAGATGAGAATGCCCGGAAGAAGCGGGGCGAGCCAGCGGAGCGAAAACTGGAAGGGATGAGCAAGGGTGCGATGTTGGGCCATGGCCAGACCATGCCGCAGTAGCCTGTTTTGTTCTATCAAATAATATGGCATATATTATTCGATAAAATCGAATGAAAAACCATGACCTTTGAGCAGCTCCGTATTTTCATAGCCGTAGCCGAACGCGAGCACCTGACAAGGGCTGCGGAAGCCATCGGTCTGACCGCCTCCGCCGTCAGCTCCGCCATCAAAAATCTCGAAGCCTTTTATAATGTCGAACTGTTCCACCGCGTCGGACGCAACATTGAGTTGACTGAAAGCGGCCGGCTGTTTCTGGGTGAAGCAAAGGCGACATTGGCGCGTGTGCGCAATGCGGAACTAATTCTCTCCGAAATGGGCGGGCTGACGCGCGGTGAAATCACCGTCTGCGCCAGCCAGACCATTGCGAGCTACTGGCTGCCGCCGATCCTGATGCAGTTTAAGAAGCTCTATCCCGGTGTCACCGTGCGGCTGGATATCGGTAATACCAAGACCGTGACGCAGGCTGTGCTGGACGGTCTTGCGGAGGTGGGTTTCATTGAAGGCAGGATCGATGAGCCGGCTCTGATGGTGCAGCCGGTGGTGTCTGACAAGCTTCTGGTCGTCACGGGCTCCGCCCACCCCTTTGCCGATGGCCGTTATCTCACCGCGCTGGATATCCTCTACGGCACTTCGTGGGTTCTGCGCGAGCAGGGCTCCGGCACCCGCTCCGCCTTCGAGGCGGCGGTGCGGCAGATGGGCGTGGATCCGGGTGAACTCTCGGTCATGCTTGAACTGCCGTCCAACGAGGCGGTGGTGATGGCGGCACGCTCCGGCGGGGCTGCGACGGCGGTTTCAGCCTCAGTGGCATCCCTCTTCCTGCGGCAAGGCCTGCTCGTTCGCGCTGGTATTGATCTGCCCGCCCGCAACTTCGCTTTGTTGCGCCACAAGGAACGCCACACCAGCCGGGCAGCCATGGAGCTGGAACGCCTCAGCCGCGCGGCATCGGAGGATTACAAGGCCGGTCTTGCGGGGTTATAGTAAAGCGCGGGGTGGCAGGTGGCGTTCGCGCGTTCGCCGTTGTATGGGAAAGCTGTCGCAAGTTTCTTCTCCCCGCGGGGGAAGAAATATGCCGCAAAGTTGCCGGAGGAGCGCCATAGCCGGCGCTCCCCTTCAACAATAGCAATCACTTGCCCCTGGACTTCAGCCAGGCCTTCATCATGGCGATTTCGCCTTCCTGCGCCTTGATCACTTCTTCGGCCAGCTTGCGGATTTCCGGGTCCTTGCCGTATTGCAGTTGGACCTTGGCCATATCGATCGCCCCCTGATGATGCGGGATCATGCCGCGCACGAAATCGACGTCGGCATCGCCACTATAATCGATTGCCATATTGCCATGCATCTTTTTGCTGGCTTCCATGAACGCCTGGGTGGAGGCGCTGTCGCTCATGCTGCCTTTTGACATGTCGTGTCCGGCATGGCCGCCCGCGTCCTGTGCAAAAGCGGGCATGGCTAGAGAGGCCGCAAAAGCGGCGGCGAGCGTAATGGTCTTGATAGACATGGATTATCCTTCCTGTGTCTGACGGATTTTTCGAAAGTCGGTCTGAAAAATCTGCGGTCAGGCGCGGGGAGGCGGTAGCGGCGGCGCGAAAGCCTTGCCGTCAAAGACAGTGCCGCGTTGCGGCTTCGAATAGGCGAATGCCATCCGCCCGGCATCGGCAAAGATCATTCGTGGAACCACGATCAGGCAGGCGGCGCAGGAATCCGGATGTGAAGCATCGTTGCCGTGGGGGCAGCAACCGCCCGTTCCCGCTTCATGAGCGGCATTCTCCGCAGGCGTTTGAGAACCGTGATCTTGCGGGTGTGATTGGGCATCTTGATGTTTCATCGGCAATTGCGAGGAAACAACCATGCCTGTCGGCATGCTCATCGCCATCTGCGCCGGCATCGCGCCGTAAAGCAGGCAGGCAAGGAACATCAATGTGCGGACCACATGGGGCATGATGTGAAGTTACCGCTGAAATTATGGAATAAGCATGACGATCAGGTAAGTTCGCGTGCAATGACGTGGTGCACGATGCGATAATCCCTGCTTTCCTCGCCAAGCGGCGCGAGCGGCCACTCCCATGCAGCGGCGGGCGCGGCAAGCTCAATGCCGTGCAGCAGGTCTTCGTGCTGGTGCAGGCTTCCATCCTTGCCGATGACATCGAAGGCGGTGTCCGTCACCAGGCACACCTTGCAGGGCAGACCGGCCAGCGCATCGAGATGCGTATGAATGAGTTTCGGCAGGAGATCATCAGGCGCAGCCGCTATTTTCTGCCGTTCCAGCCGATGCTGTGCACCCGTACCGAGCTGCGACAGCAGGTTGGCCGAGACGACAAAATCGAGATAGGGCACCCGCCGCAGGAAATCGAGCGGTTCCGCCGGTCGGCCGGCCATGAGATCATCGAAGCCGGAAAGATCGCGATTGGCGATGCGGACGTTCTTTTTGGCATTGAGCCGCAACTTCGCCTGCACGCTGGCGAGATGTACCAGATCGACCAGAACGACGGTATCGAACATCGCCACCAGCGCCTCATGGGGCACATCCCGCAACAGGCCGGACCCCAGCACCACGGCGGTCCGTCTCTGCTTCAGCTTTCTCGCCGATTGCAGCACGAATTGCCGGCTGTTGTTTTCATGCTCCGCCCAGGCTTTGGCGCAACGATTGGCGCGTGCCCAGAGATTGACGGAATAGCGGATATGCGGCCGGAATTCTTTCGGCGTGACCGCGCGTGTCGCGGCATATTGCAGGGCTTCGAGGATCATGAATGCCTAACGGTAAATTTAGCGGCGATGGCCGATTTCGACCACCAGCACGACGAGCTTATGATCCTGTATATCGCAGATGATGCGGTAATCGCCCACCCGGTAGCGCCAATAATTGCCGAGTTCGGAGCCTTGCAGGGCGGCACCAGTCTGGCGGGGATTTTCATTTTGCACCACCCTGTCTGCCAGAAACGAAACGATGCGGTTCGCATCTTGCTTCGCCAGCTTTTCGAGCTCCTTGACGGCGCGGTGCTGAAACTCAATTTTCCAGATCAAGATTGCGCATCACTTCTTCCAGAGTATAGGTGCGCTCATTGTTTGCGATCCGTCGCCGCGTCGCCTCTTCGGCGAGATAAAGATCTTCCATATCTTCGATATGCTTCTCGATCGCCTCGCGAATGTAATAGGCAGATGTGCGTCCGGTGCGCTCGGAAAGCGCTTTCAGCCGCTCGTAGGTCTCATCCGGGAGGCGGATGGCCGTCTGTTTGCTCATCGCTTGCGTCCTTTCCGAGTAAAATGGGATACATGCATCCCATATAGCATCGCTTGTCCTTCGCGGCCAGTAAACCGGAGCCTTTGCGGCTTGCCGCACAGGGCTTCATCCTCTAAAGCATGTCTCCCAAAAGTGCGCAGCGGTTTTGGGATAAAGACATGCGTAAAAACAGAATTTAATGCGCGGCGCGCTTTAACACCGGCATAATTTCAGGAAAATATCGGATCGGCATCATGAGCGAAAAAGCAAAAAAGCCTCAGAAACTGAAAGCCCGCCTGCCGCGCGGCTTCGTGGACCGCTCGGCTGCAGATATCCATGCCACCAACGAGATGATCGACAAGATCCGCAGGGTTTATGAGCTTTACGGGTTCGACCCGATCGAAACGCCGCAGTTCGAATATACCGATGCGCTCGGCAAGTTCCTGCCGGACAGCGATCGTCCGAACGAGGGCGTGTTTTCGTTGCAGGATGACGACGACCAGTGGATGAGCCTGCGCTACGATCTGACGGCGCCGCTCGCCCGCCATGTGGCTGAAAACTTCAACGAAATCCAGCTGCCATACCGCACCTATCGCGCCGGTTATGTCTTCCGCAATGAAAAGCCCGGCCCCGGCCGTTTCCGGCAGTTCATGCAGTTCGATGCCGATACGGTGGGTGCATCCGGCGTGCAGGCGGATGCCGAAATGTGCATGATGATGGCGGATACGCTGGAAGCACTCGGCATCAAGCGCGGCGATTACGTTATCCGAGTCAACAACCGCAAGGTGCTCGATGGCGTCATGGAAGCCATCGGTCTCGGTGGCGAGGAAAATGCCGGTCGTCGTCTGAACGTGCTGCGCGCTATTGATAAGCTCGACAAGTTCGGCCCTGAGGGTGTGAAGTTGCTGCTCGGCCCCGGCCGCAAGGACGAGTCCGGTGACTTTACTAAGGGTGCCGGTCTCGGTGACGAGCAGATCGAAAAGGTCCTGTTTTTTGTCGGCATCAAGGATTATGCGGCGAGCGCCGATGATCTGGCGAAACTGGTCACGGGCACCTCGAAAGGCGAGGAAGGCGTTGATGAACTGAATGTCATCGGCGCTCTGGTCTCCACTGCCGGTTACGATGCGGATCGCATCAAGATCGACCCCTCGGTCGTTCGCGGCCTCGAATATTATACAGGCCCGGTCTATGAGGCCGAGCTCACCTTCGATGTCACAAACGAAAAGGGCGAAAAGGTCGTGTTCGGCTCCGTCGGCGGCGGCGGCCGTTATGACGGCCTCGTCTCCCGCTTCATGGGCCAGCCGGTTCCCGCCACGGGCTTCTCCATCGGCGTTTCGCGTCTGATGACGGCGCTGAAGAACCTCGGAAAGCTCGGTCAGGTGAAGCCGCTCGCGCCTGTTCTCATCACCGTCATGGATGGTGATGTGGAGAGTATGAGCCGTTATCAGCGCTTCACCCAGGCGCTGCGGGCCGAAGGCATCCGCGCCGAAATGTATCAGGGCAACTGGAAGAAATTCGGCAACCAGCTGAAATACGCCGACCGCCTCGGTTCCCCCATTGCCATCATTCAGGGCGGTGACGAGCGCGCCGAAGGCGTGGTGCAGATCAAGGACCTGATCGAAGGCAAGCGCCTCTCCGGCGAGATCGAGGACAATGCCAGCTGGCGCGAGGCGCGTGTGGCCCAGGTCAGCGTGCCGGAGGCCGAGCTGGTGGCAAAGGTCCGCGAGATTCTGGAGCATCAGGCAGAGGACGTTCGCCGCGCCGCCGAAGGGCGCTGAAGCCATGGGGATCTTTGCGCTCGACCATGTTCAACTGGCGATGCCGGCTGGCCGTGAAAAAGAGGCGCGGGCTTTTTACGGGAGCCTGCTCGGCTTTGCGGAACAGGCAAAACCGGCCAATCTGGTTGCCCGCGGCGGCTGTTGGTTCAGCCGGGGTTCGATAAAACTGCACCTGGGCATCGAGCAGGATTTCCGACCGGCGAAGAAAGCCCATCCGGCGTTTCTGGTCGATGATTTGGCAGACTTGCGAAAAACACTTGAAACAGCGGGCTGCCATGTGGTTGAGGATGAGCCGCTTGAGGGATATCACCGGTTTTATGTCCATGATCCCTTCGGAAACCGCATCGAAATGATGCAGCCGCTCGAACCGTGACGAAAAGTACCGTTCCATGCCCCTGATCGACATGCCGGAGTTTTCCGGAGAGCTACTGGAAGAATTCGCCGCGCGCCGCACGAGTCGCGTGAACACGCCCGTCATCCAGCCTGCGGAACCGTTTCTGGATATGGCTGGCGAGGATTTGCGCCGCCGTATCTTCATGACGGAAAGCGAGACGGGTGAGAGCCTGTGCCTGCGGCCCGAATTCACCATTCCCGTCTGCCTGCGCCATATTGAGACGGCGACCGGCACACCCAAACGTTATTCCTATCTCGGTGAAGTCTTCCGCCAGCGCCGCGAAGGTGCGAACGAATTTTATCAGGCCGGCATCGAGGATCTCGGCGATACCGATATTGCCGCCGCCGATGCGCGTGCCGTCATCGATGCCACCGGGATTCTGCAGCGTCTGCTGCCGGGCCGGGCGCTTGCCGTCACCCTGGGCGATCAACAGGTGTTCGAGGCGGTTGTTGCCGCCCTTGGTCTGCCGCTCGGCTGGCAGAAGCGGCTGGTACAGGCCTTCGGTGACATGGCGCAGCTTGACGCGTTGCTGGAAAGCCTCATGCATCCCAAGCCGATGACCGGGCTGGACGCCGGCGTTGCCGGGCTATTGGCGACCGGGGATGAGGCGGTGCTGGTCGATTATCTCGATACGGTGATGCAGGAAACCGGTTACTCCACCAATGCAAGCCGTTCACCACAGGAAATCGCCCGCCGCCTGAGGGAAAAACTGGCCCTTGCGGCCACACGTCTACCGGATGACAGTTTTGCGCTGCTGAAGCAGTTCCTCGCTTTGAAGGCGCCTTTGCCGCAGGCCTCGCAGGTTCTGGCCGATTTTGCTGCAAAGGCGAAGCTGAAACTGGACGGGGCGCTTTCCGCTTTCGACAAACGTGTCGCAGCTCTTTCTAACGCTGGCGTTGACCTCGAAACCGTCACCTATGGCGCGGCCTTCGGTCGTCCGCTCGACTATTATACCGGCCTTGTTTTCGAGGTGGTGGAAGCGGGTGGAGATAGTGTTCTCGCCGGTGGCGGCCGTTTCGACCGGCTGCTGACGCTGCTCGGCGCACAGGAAAAAATACCGGCCGTGGGCTTCTCGCTCTGGCTGGATCGCATCGAAACGGTGCGCGGGAGTAAGCCATGATCACTATCGCATTGCCCTCCAAGGGCCGGATGAAGGAAGACTCCTCCGCCGTTCTGGAACGCGCCGGGCTGAAAGTCGCTGCCGTCGGCAATGATCGTTCCTATCGCGGCCGCGTCGAAGGGCGCGACGATATCGAGATCGCCTATCTGTCGGCGTCAGAAATCGCCCGCGAGATCGGCGCCGGCACGGTGGATTTCGGCGTGACCGGGGAGGACCTTGTGCGTGAAGGGCTGACCAATGCCGATGCGCAGGTGGAATTCTGCGCCCGTCTCGGTTTTGGACATGCCGACGTCGTAGTCGCCGTGCCGGAAATCTGGCTGGATGTGGACAGCATGGCAGATCTGGGTGATGTCGCTTCGGAGTTCCGCGCCCGCCATGGTCGAAGGCTCGCCATCGCCACCAAATACTGGCGGCTGACGCAGCAGTTCTTTTCACGCCAGCACGGCATCCAGCTTTACCGCATCGTCGAAAGCCTCGGTGCCACCGAAGGCGCGCCGGCGGCGGGGCAGGCGGATATCATCGTTGATATCACCTCCACGGGTTCGACGCTGAAAGCCAACCATCTGAAAATTCTCTCGGACGGTATCATCGTGCGTTCGGAAGCCTGCTTTGTCCGCGCCCGCAAACCGGAACATGACGGCGATGGAAGGATTGAGGAGATCGCGTCGCACATCAGGGCGGCGGTCTGAGCATCAAAACACAAAAGCCGCTGGATCGCTCCAGCGGCTTTTTCGTTGGCGGGACGCCTGAATTAAGCGTGAGCCAGAGCGACGCCGCGCTTTGCATCGACGGAATAAGCGCCGGGACCGAAGGCGGCGAGCAGGATGTAAGCGCCGGCCAGGGTGATGTTTTTCATCAGCATGATGCCGTTCAGCGCATTGATCCAGCCAAGCGCCGGGTCAGGCCAGCCGGGAACGGCAACGGTGCCGCTGTGGAAAACGAGGCCGGTGAAGACGCAGAAGACGGCAAGCGCCCAGGCGGCGATTTTCGTCTGGAAACCGACGAGAATGGCAAGGCCGGTCACGAGTTCGAAGAGGCCTGCGAGATATGCAAGCGCGGTTGCGGCAGGCATGCCGGCACCGGCGATCATGCCGGCCGTACCGGCCGGATCGGTAAGCTTGCCGAAGCCGGCATAGATAAAGATGAAGGAAAGCAGAATGCGGGCAATAAGAACGAGAACGTTCTGGCTGCTGGACATGGAAATCTCCGGTAAATGATCGGCGTTTCGCCGGTTGGGGCAATGTCTGGAGATATCAATGACTGAAAATCATTCGCCAATAAAGATGAACAACAGAAGACGAATTGTCTTTATTTTGTGAACGATGGTGAAACTGGAAACAGGATATCAGGCGGCGAAGCGCATGTCTTCGAAACGGGGAAACAGGAACAGTCCCGTGATACGACCGGGCTGGCCATCTTCAAAATTGAAGGATTCACCCATGCAGATGACCGGTTGCCGCAGCGTCGGCAACATCGAGATGCCGGTTGAAAAGCAGAAACGCGAGGGGGCGGAAGAAGCCTGTTCGAATAGTTCCAGCACCCGGGCGTGGTCAGCGCGGTCGTAACAGCGGACAAGGCTGAGCAGGCCGCATTCACCCGGCGGCAGGCCATGCATGAAAGATGCGTGTTCGCCGAGCCGGATGACACCGCTCGAAAGCTCACTGCTCCATTCTTCCGAAATGAAGAAACGCGCCAAAGTCCGTGGATCCGGTGTGGTGGGAGCCGCGGCGGGCAAAGCATCGTTGCGTCTTGATATTTCGAACAATTCGCGCCCCCGTATGAACATCGCGCCGGCGCCGCTTTTGAAGCGTTATCGCCGGGTCGAACTTCCACCGCCATCCGCAGTCGGACGTATCTGCCAGGCATCGAAACCCCTTCAATGCTTGCGTCCCGTCGCGGCACCCTTACGGGGGCTGCTTATAGTTTATTTTCTTCTACCTACAACAACCAGTCAGTGAGAAATGTAAAAATAATATGTATTTCTTCTTCAAAACCGCGAGACTTGTGAAAAGCCACAACTAAATAGCGTACTTAGAGGTCACTTGGCGCCGATATCGAGTCCCGTGGTGATGATGATTCGCAGAAGCGCCACCGCAATATTCCATAGGCCGCAAAAACGGCTGGACAAATGCGGCGCTGTTCCAAAACGGGACAATATTTGAGCCCTTCCGCGTGGGCCTTCGAAATTGTGCAACCGGTTGATTTTACGAGGCATCTCTCTGGGAAGTGTCGACTTTCTGCTCAGTCTGGCGTCGAGGTTCACAGACTGCGCTCCTTTCTCTTCGGTCAGGGGATAAGGCCGATCCGACAAGTGCCGTTCATTATCCCGATGACAGAACTGGTTAGAAGTCCATGCCGCCCGTCCGGCGCGCTGGCGACGCCGGACCACTCAAGGGGCATGGGTGGCCAACGAAAAAGGGCGATCCGAAGACCGCCCTTTCATTATTCCGGAGACAGGACTGATTAGAAGTCCCTGCCGCCCGTCCGGCGCGCTGGCGACGCCGGACCACTCAAGGGGCATGGGCGGCCAACGAAAAAGGGCGATCCGAAGACCGCCCTTTCATTATTCCGGTGACAGGACTGATTAGAAGTCCATGCCGCCCATGCCGCCGCCCGGCATTGCCGGCATCGGAGCGTCCTTCTTCGGAAGCTCGGCGATCATGGCTTCGGTGGTGATCAGCAGCGAAGCAACCGAAGCTGCGTTCTGCAGAGCCGTGCGGACAACCTTGACCGGGTCGACGATGCCGAGCTGGATCAGGTCGCCATATTCGCCGGTCTGGGCGTTGTAGCCGTAGTTGTCTTCGTTCTTCTCAAGGATCTTGCCAACAACGATGGAAGCTTCGTCACCAGCGTTGTCTGCAATCTGGCGAACCAGAGCCTGCAGGGCGCGGCGGATGATGTTGATACCAGCTTCCTGGTCGTCGTTTTCGCCCTTGACGGCGATCTTCGTGGACGAACGCAGCAGAGCCACGCCACCACCAGGCACGATGCCTTCCTGAACGGCAGCGCGCGTCGCGTTGAGAGCGTCGTCGATGCGATCCTTCTTTTCCTTCACTTCGACTTCCGTCGAACCGCCAACGCGGATAACGGCAACGCCGCCAGCGAGCTTGGCAAGGCGTTCCTGCAGCTTTTCGCGGTCGTAGTCGGAGGTGGTTTCTTCGATCTGGGCCTTGATCTGGGCAACACGACCTTCGATGTCGGACTTCTGGCCGGCGCCGTCAACGATCGTGGTGTTTTCCTTGGAGATCGAAACCTTCTTCGACTTGCCGAGCATGTCGAGCGTAACGTTTTCGAGCTTGATGCCGAGGTCTTCGGAAATGACGGTACCACCGGTCAGGATGGCGATGTCTTCCAGCATGGCCTTGCGGCGGTCGCCGAAGCCAGGGGCCTTGACGGCAGCGATCTTGAGGCCGCCACGCAGCTTGTTGACGACGAGCGTTGCAAGAGCTTCGCCTTCGACGTCTTCAGCGATGATGACGAGCGGCTTGCCGGTCTGAACGACAGCTTCGAGAACCGGCAGCATGGCCTGGAGGTTCGAGAGCTTCTTTTCGTGCAGGAGGATGTAGGCGTCTTCGAGGTCAGCCACCATCTTTTCCGGGTTGGTCACGAAGTAGGGCGACAGGTAGCCGCGGTCGAACTGCATGCCTTCGACGACTTCGAGTTCGGTTTCAGCGGTCTTGGCTTCTTCAACGGTGATGACGCCTTCGTTGCCGACCTTCTGCATTGCTTCAGCAATGTCGAGACCGATCTGACGTTCGCCGTTTGCGGAGATCGTGCCGACCTGCGCAACTTCTTCAGAGGTGTTGATCTTCTTGGCCTTGGCCTGAAGGTCCTTGACGACTTCAGCGACGGCCAGATCGATACCGCGCTTCAGGTCCATCGGGTTCATGCCGGCAGCAACTGCCTTGGAACCTTCGCGAACGATGGCCTGGGCCAGAACGGTCGCGGTGGTGGTGCCGTCACCGGCGATGTCGTTGGTCTTGGAGGCAACTTCGCGAACGAGCTGTGCGCCCATGTTCTCAAACTTGTCTTCCAGTTCGATTTCCTTGGCGACCGAAACGCCGTCCTTGGTGATGCGCGGAGCGCCGAAGGACTTGTCGATAACGACGTTACGACCCTTCGGGCCGAGGGTTACCTTCACTGCATCAGCAAGAACGTCGACGCCCTTGAGCATCTTTTCGCGTGCTGTGCGGCCGAATTTTACTTCTTTGGCTGCCATTTTCAAAACTCCTGGTTTCGAATGGCCGGACGGGGTCCGGCTTGAAATTTAAGGAAGGATGGGGTGGCCGAAATCAGCCGATGATGCCCATGATGTCGGCTTCCTTCATGATCAGAAGGTCTTCGCCGTTGAGCTTGACTTCGGTGCCCGACCACTTGCCGAACAGAACGCGATCGCCAACCTTGACGTCGAGAGCGACGACCTTGCCGGCTTCGTCACGTGCGCCGGAACCGACGGCGACGATTTCGCCTTCCTGCGGCTTTTCCTTGGCGGTGTCGGGAATGATGATGCCGCCCTTGGTCTTTTCTTCGGACTCAACGCGACGAACAACGACGCGATCGTGAAGCGGGCGGAAATTGGTGCTTGTCATTGTCTAATCCCTCGATCAAATGACTGCGCGAGCTTTTGGAACTCGCCTGATGGGTGTTAGCACTCTCGTTTATCGAGTGCCAGCGGAACCGAGATAAGGAGGGCTTCTTCCGGAGTCAAGAACGCCCTGTCTGAAAAATTTCATGGCTTATGGTTACCAGCGTTCCATGACAGGAATTTCTATGTCTGCGCGATGCTATGAAGCTTCACATCGGGAGGCTGGAAGGCTCGAAAAGCGCGCCGCTGTCTTCCTCAGGCTTGTCCCGTGAATATGATCTGACAACGCATTGATTTTCGTGACGGGTTTGGGTGCGCGGGATAAGCCTGAGGATGACGTCGAGTGTGACGCGCCATTCCGTTCAGTCCGAAGCCCGGACCGGCGGCGCTTTTTTCCTTGCCATCGGCGTCCCGCTTTGCGATGTGACGCACACACTCTTCTCGCATCCGGAAAGCATCTCATGGCCCACCGCATTCAAACTCTCGGCGAAATCACTGATGGGTTCGACGTTATCCTGTCGGATGTCTGGGGCGTGCTGCACAATGGCGTCAGCGCCTTTCCGGACGCGGCCATTGCCCTGAGAAGCGCGCGCGAGGCCGGCAAGACCGTGGTTCTCATCACCAATTCACCGCGTCCCGCGCCCGGCGTCATCGCCCAGCTGCGTGTGCTCGGCGTGCCCGACGAGGCCTATGACCGCATCGTCACCTCGGGCGATGTAACGCGTGGCCTGATCGCGGAAGGCCCCAGAAAAGTCTTCCTGCTGGGACCGCAGCGGGATATGCCGCTGTTGGAGGGTCTCGATGTCGAGGTGGTTGGCGAGGCCGACGCGGACTCCGTGGTCTGCACCGGCTTCTTCGACGACGAGACGGAGACGCCGGAGGACTATACCGAAATGCTTAAGGGCTTTATTGCCCGCAACGTGCCGATGATCTGCGCCAACCCGGATCTGGTGGTGGAGCGCGGCGAGCGCATCATTCCCTGCGCCGGCGCCATGGCCGCCTATTACGAACAGCTTGGCGGCGAGGTTCGCATCGCCGGAAAGCCGCATGCGCCGATCTATGAGGCCTGCCTTGCAGCGGCCAAGGAAGTGCGCGGCGCCTTCGCCAAGGATCGCGTTCTCGCCATCGGTGACGGCATGCCGACGGATGTGAAGGGCGCGATTGCGAGCGGTCTCAACCTTCTTTATATCAGCGGCGGTATTCACGTCGCCGAATATACGCTGAACGGCCAGACGGACGAGGCGCTTCTCAATGCCTATCTCAAGGGGCAGGGCGCTTCACCCGGCTGGTGGATGCCCCGACTTGCCTGAGGACGCATTTCTACGTCTCGCCTCGGGAATAGCTGGCGCTGGAATGGATCGACTGTCATGACCGTCTTTCACCGCAATGAAAAAAAAGAGCCGCTGCCCGAAGCTCTTCGTGGCGGCGTCGTCGCCATCGGCAATTTCGATGGCGTGCATCGCGGCCACCGGGCCGTGCTGGATCGCGCGCTGGAACTGGCGGAAGCCCGCGGCGTCCCCGCGCTGGTGCTGACCTTCGAGCCGCATCCCCGTTCCGTGTTCAGGCCCGATACGCCGGTCTTTCGCCTCACGCCTGCGCCATTGAAGGCGCGCATCCTTGAGGCCATCGGTTTCCGCTCGGTTATCGAATATCCGTTCGACCGCGAGTTTTCGCAGCGCTCGGCGGAAGAGTTCGTCCAGTCCATCCTGATTGACTGGCTGCATGCGAGCGCCGTCGTCACCGGTTTCGATTTCCATTTCGGCAAGGGCCGGGAAGGTGGGCCGGCATTCCTGATGGAAGCCGGAAAACGCCATGGCTTCGATGTGACGCTAGTGGACGCTTTCCGCGACGAGGGCGCGGATGTCGTCTCTTCCAGCCGGATACGCTCGCTTCTGTGCGAGGGTGATGTGGCGGGCGCCGCAGGCCTGCTTGGTTACCGTTTCACGGTGGAAAGCGAAGTCATCGGCGGCCAGAAGCTTGGCCGCACGCTGGGTTACCCCACCGCCAACATGGCGCTGGCGCCGGAAACGGAACTGAAGGCCGGCATCTATGCCGTCCGCTTCCGCCGCCCCGATGGCTCGATCCGCGACGGCGTGGCGAGCTTCGGTTATCGCCCGACGGTCACGGACAACGGCGCGGCGTTGCTCGAAACCTTCGTCTTCGATTTTTCGAGCGATCTCTATGGCGAGGTCTGCTCGGTCTCTTTCTTCGGGCATCTGCGCGATGAGTTGAAATTCGATGGTCTCGATCCGCTCGTGGCGCAGATCAAGCGGGATGAAGAAGAGGCGAGGGCGATGCTGTCGGGTGTGCAGCCGCTGAGCGAAGTGGATGCGAAGATCGCGTTTTGAGCAAGCTGTGGGGCATGTCCTTATTCGCCCGCCCCTTGCCGTCGCTTTTCTCTTCCTTTTTACCGGAAAACCGCATAAACAACCGGCCATGTCCCAATACCGGTTGAAATTTGCAGTTCAGATTGGCCGAATTATTGGCCCGGCCTTCCGCCCGCTCTGAGAGAGCCGGAAGGTCCGGGATTTTGGCGCTTCTGTGACAGACGGACGTGGCGCTTTCCGAATTTGCCCTCTTTGCAATTGATATGGCGCGGCCCGCACGGCGCGCAACAACGGTATGATCATGAGCGACACCGCAGAAAAACTGGACTACTCCACCACCCTCTATCTTCCGCAGACGGATTTTCCGATGCGCGCCGGCCTGCCGCAGAAAGAACCGGAAACGGTGAAGCGCTGGCAGGAAATGGGTCTCTACAAGAAGCTGCGCGCCTCGGCCGCCGGCCGCGAGAAATTCGTGCTGCATGACGGCCCGCCCTATGCCAACGGCAACATCCATATCGGCCATGCGCTGAACAAGATCCTGAAGGACGTCATCACCCGCTCGTTCCAGATGCGCGGTTACGACGCCAATTACGTGCCCGGCTGGGATTGCCATGGCCTGCCGATCGAATGGAAGATCGAGGAAGCCTACCGCGCCAAGGGCAAGAACAAGGACGAGGTTCCGGTCAACGAATTCCGCAAGGAGTGCCGTGAGTTTGCGGCCGGCTGGATCAAGGTCCAGTCGGAGGAGTTCAAGCGCCTCGGCATCGAGGGTGACTTCGAAAACCCCTACACGACGATGAATTTCCACGCGGAAGCCCGCATCGCCGGCGAACTTTTGAAGATCGCCAAGAGCGGCCAGCTCTACCGCGGTTCCAAGCCGATCATGTGGTCGGTCGTGGAGCGCACGGCGCTGGCGGAAGCGGAAGTCGAATATCATGACGTCGAGAGTGACACGATCTGGGTGAAGTTCCCGGTCGTTGAAGGCTCTGCGGAGCTTGACGGCGCTTCCATCGTCATCTGGACGACCACGCCGTGGACGATCCCCGGCAACCGCGCCATCTCGTTTTCGTCACGCATCGCCTATGGCCTTTATGAGGTCACGGCGGCGGCCAATGATTTCGGGCCGCAGCCGGGCGAAAAGCTCGTCTTCGCAGACAAGCTGGCAGCCGAATGCTTTGCCAAGGCGAAGCTCGAATTCACACGCCTGCGCGATGTGAAGGCGGAGGAGCTCGCCGGTGTCACCTGCGCCCACCCGCTGGCATCGCTGGGTTACACCTTCCCTGTTCCGGTTCTCGATGGCGATCACGTCACAGACGATGCGGGTACCGGCTTCGTGCACACAGCCCCCGGCCATGGCCGCGAGGACTTTGACGCGTGGATGGCGCAGGCGCGCGATCTGGAAGCGCGCGGTATCTCCTCCAAGATCCCGTTCACGGTCGGCGATGACGGTTTCTACACCGAAGACGCCCCCGGTTTCGGCCCGTCGGCCGAAGGCGGTGCCGCCCGTGTCATGGACGATAACGGCAAGAAGGGTGACGCCAATGACCGAGTCATCAAGGCGCTGATCGCGGAAAACAACCTGTTTGCCCGCGGCCGTCTGAAGCACAGCTATCCGCATAGCTGGCGCTCCAAGAAGCCTGTCATCTTCCGCAACACGCCGCAATGGTTCGTCTATATGGACAAGGAACTGGGTGACGGCACGACGCTGCGCTCCCGTTCGCTTTCCGCCATCGACCAGACCCGCTTCGTGCCGGCTTCCGGCCAGAACCGCCTGCGCGCCATGATCGAAGGCCGCCCGGACTGGGTTCTGTCGCGCCAGCGCAGCTGGGGCGTGCCGATCGCCGTCTTCGCCGACGAGAAAGGTGAAGTTCTGGTCGACGAGGCCGTCAACGCCCGCATCCTCGAGGCTTTCGAGGCCGAAGGCGCGGATGCCTGGTTCGCCGAAGGCGCCAAGGAACGCTTCCTCGGCAATGACCACGACCATGCCAAGTGGCAGCAGGTCATGGACATCCTCGACGTCTGGTTCGACAGCGGCTGCACTCACACCTTCACGCTGGAAGACCGCCCGGACTTGAAGTGGCCGGCGGATGTCTATCTCGAAGGCTCCGACCAGCATCGCGGCTGGTTCCATTCGTCGCTGCTCGAAAGCTGCGCGACGCGCGGCCGTGCGCCTTACAATGCCGTTGTGACCCACGGTTTCACCATGGACGAGCAGGGGCGCAAACAGTCGAAGTCGCTCGGCAACGTGGTTGCTCCGCAGGAAGTCATGAGCCAGTCGGGTGCCGATATCCTGCGCCTGTGGGTGATGACCACGGATTACTGGGAAGACCAGCGCCTCGGCAAGGCCATCATCCAGACCAATGTCGATGCCTATCGCAAGCTGCGCAACACCATCCGCTGGATGCTCGGTACGCTCGCCCATTACAAGGGTGAGGAGATCGCCTATGACGATCTGCCGGAGCTGGAAAAGCTGGTGCTGCATCGCCTGTCCGAACTGGATGGCGTTGTTCGCGAAGGTTATGACGGCTTCGAGTTCAAGAAGATCACCCGTGCGCTGATCGACTTTGCCAATGTCGAGCTTTCGGCCTTCTATTTCGACGTCCGCAAGGACACGCTGTATTGCGACGCGCCGTCGTCACTGAAGCGTCGCGCGGCCCTGTCGGTCATCGCCAAGCTGTTCGATTGCCTGGTGACGTGGCTTGCCCCCATGCTGCCCTTCACCACGGAAGAAGCGTGGCTGTCGCGCTACCCGGATGCGGAGTCTGTGCATCTCGCCCAGTTCCCGGAAATCCCGGAAAACTGGAAGAATGATGCGCTGGAAGCGAAGTGGGAAAAAATCCGCAAGGTCCGCACCGTCGTGACGGGCGCGCTTGAAGTCGAGCGCCGTGAAAAGCGCATCGGTTCTTCGCTGGAAGCGGCTCCGGTCGTCCACATCGCCGACGCCGATCTTCTGGCCGCGCTGAAGGATCAGGACTTCGCCGAAATCTGCATCACCTCGGCCATCACGGTTGTGGGTGACGAAGGCCCTGCCGACGGTTTCCGCCTGCCGGAAGTTCCGAAGGTCGTGGTCGAGCAGAAGCTCGCGGAAGGTGAAAAATGCGCGCGTTCGTGGCGCATCACCACCGATGTCGGGTCCGATCCGGATTATCCCGATGTCTCGGCGCGCGATGCGGCCGCCCTGCGCGAGCTTGCGGCCCTGGCATAATGAAAATGGCCGGATGAATTGCGCTTTGCCTCTTCATCCGGTACACCTGCCTGAAAATGGCCGGATTTACAGGGCAATGCGGGCTGCCGCCTGCCGAAAGACGATGTCTGGCGAAGTGGGACGGACGGCTGGAAGGGTTTCAATGAAGACGATGCAGGGTAATGCGCAGGGTTTGGGCATGTTTCGCACGGTGGTTGGCGTCACGACGATAGGCGTGCTGCTCGGCGCGTGCACGAGCCCGACCTACGGTACGGGCAAGACGGCAGCCGAACAGCTTGTCGACGATCTCGGCAACGCAACCTCGATCACCGGCGACCAGACCAAGCGCAACCTGAAATATGGTCCTCGCCCGGGCCTCGTCGTTCCCGCCCAGGCCCGTGCCGAGCAGCTGGCTCAGCCGCAGCAGAACATGGCGAGCCGCGAAAACAACCCGCAATGGGTCGAATCGCCGGAAGAAACCCGCGAACGCCTGCGCGATGAGGCGGATGCCAACAAGAACAACCCGCATTATCGTTCGCCGCTGCTCGCCGGCAACGGCACCGCCGGTCAGATGACCGAAAGCCAGAAGTGGGAAGCCTTCCGCAAGGCCAAGGCCGAAGCCCAGGGCGGCTCTGTGGTCAACGCCCAGCGCAAGTTCCTCACCGATCCGCCGGCCGAATATCGCAGCGTTCCGCAGGATCAGCTGACCGATCTCGGCGAGCCGGAGCAGAAAAAGGAAAAGCGCCGCAAGAAAGAAGCGGCAATGGCCGGCACCGGCAAGAGCTGGTGGAACCCCTTCCAGTAATCGCGAATGGTTGATGGCTGGCGGGAAGGCTTACGCCTCCCGCGAGTCGCTCAGTCGTCGAGACGTTTCCCGCGGAAAAATTGCCGCAGGATGTCAGCACTTTCACTTTCCGCCAGTCCCGAATAAACATCCGGCGCATGATGGCATGTCGGCTGGCTGAAGAACCGCACGCCACTCTCCACTGCACCGCCCTTCGGGTCTTGCGCGCCATAATAGAGCCGACGGATACGGGCAAATGAAATTGCCGCCGCGCACATGGTGCAAGGCTCCAGTGTCACATAGAGATCGGCACCGGGCAGGCGTTCCTGTCCCAGCGCCTCGCAGGCCATACGGATCACGGCGATTTCAGCATGCGCCGTCACATCGTTCAATTCACGGGTGCGGTTGCCGGAACGGGCAATGACGCGACCGTCCAGTACCAGTACGGCGCCGATCGGAACCTCCTGCCGCTCGCCGGCGGCACGGGCTTCCCAAAGCGCCAGCTCCATGAAATGCGTCCTTTCGGCCATTGCGTTTCAATTTCCTCTTAACCCTTGTGCTTGGACCTGATAGGACAGCCCAAACAACAGGCAAACAGCAAATGACTTTTAAAGACAAGCCGAAGCGTGACGGCGGCAAGACATTTAGCCGAGACAGGAAGCCGAAAGGCCCCGGCAAACCTGCAGCCGAGCGCGAAAAGAAACCTGCCGAGGCAAAGGCCGCCCCGGTGCCGGAAACCGTTGGCGCCTCGAAGCCCGAGCGCATTTCCAAGATCATGGCGCGCGCCGGCGTGGCTTCGCGCCGCGATGTCGAGCGCATGATCATGGAGGGCCGCGTGTCGCTGAACGGCGTCAAGCTGGATACGCCTGTCGTCAACGCCACGCTGTCGGACAAGATCGAAGTGGATGGCATGCCGATTCGCGGCGCCGAGCGCACGCGGCTGTGGCTTTATCACAAGCCCGCCGGTCTGGTGACCACCAATTCCGACCCGGAAGGCCGCCCGACCGTTTTCGACAATCTGCCGAGCGACCTGCCGCGCGTCCTCTCCATCGGCCGCCTCGATATCAATACCGAAGGCTTGCTGCTGCTTACCAATGATGGCGGTCTTTCCCGCGTTCTGGAATTGCCGACCACCGGCTGGCTGCGCCGTTACCGCGTGCGCGCCCATGGTGAGGTGGATCAGGCGGCGCTCGACAAGCTGAAGGAAGGCATCGCCGTCGATGGCGTGCTCTACGGCGCGATCGACGCCACGCTTGACCGTACCCAGGGCCACAACGTCTGGATCAGCATGGGCCTGCGCGAAGGCAAGAACCGCGAGATCAAGAACGTGCTCGGCGCGCTCGGCCTCGAGGTCAACCGTCTGATCCGCGTTTCCTACGGTCCGTTCCAGCTCGGCGATCTGCCCGAAGGCAAGGTGCTGGAAGTGCGTGGCCGGATGCTGCGCGACCAGCTCGGCCCGCGCTTGATCGAACAGGCGGGCGCCAATTTCGATGCGCCGATCTACAATGCCCCCGTTGAGGACGAGGAAGACAACGCGCCGAAGCGGCCCGCGAAGGCCGAATGGGCAAAGAGCGATGCGCCGGAAGGCAAGCCGCGCTTCGAAAAAGGCGGCAAGTCCGAGGACCGCCGTGAAAAGGCGCTTGGCCGCCTCGACACCAAGCGGGGCGACAAGCCCGCCGGCAAGTTCGGCTCCAAGCCTGCCGGAAAATTCGGCGCCAAGGGCCGCACCGAGGACGAGGGTGACGACCGACGCCCCCGCCAGCCTGCCGGCACAAGCCGCACGGCCAATGTCTGGATGGCGCCTGGTGCGAAGCCGACCCGTGACGGCAAGGAACGCAAGTTTTCGGCCCGTGCTGAGGCGGAAAGCCTGTTCAAGAAGCCTTCTGCGCAGGACGAAGCCCGCCGCAGCCTCGTGCGCCATGCCGATGAAGACGGTGAGTGGATTCGTTCCGAACCCACCCGCGACGATGACCGCGGGCAGGGCCGTGGCGATCGCTCCGCACGTGGCGAGAAGAATTTTGGCGATCGTGGCGGACGCGGCGGCAAGTCGTTCGGCGATCGGCCGTTCCGCGACCGTCCCCGTGAAGATGGCGACCGCCCGCGTGGTGCCAAGCCGTTTGGTGACCGTCCGGCCCGGGGCGACAAACCCTTTGGCGACCGGCCCTTCCGTGACCGCCCGCGCGAAGACGGTGACCGTCCGCGCAGCGACCGCCCACGTGGCGAAAAGAGTTTCGGCGATCGCACCGCCCGGGGGGAAAGACCCGCTGGTGACCGTCCGTTCCGCGACAGATCCCGTGACGACGGTGATCGCGCCCGTGGCGAGCGGCCAGCGGGTGACAAGCCCCGCGGCGGCAAGCCGGGCGGCAAACCCGGCTTTGGCAAGCCGTCCTTCGGAAAATCGGGCGAGCGTGGCGAACGTTCGGGGTTTTCCGGAAAAGGCGCTGGCGGCAAGGGCCCCGGCGGTAATAAGCCGGGCGGCAAGGGCCCGGGTGGCAAACCTTCTGGAGGCAGGGGAATGACACGTAATGCGGATCGTAGGCGGTGAGTTCCGCGGCCGGACCTTGGCCGCGCCGAAAACAAATTCCATTCGTCCGACCATCGACAGGACGCGGGAAAGCCTCTTCAACATTCTAAGCCATGCCTATCCGGAAAGTCTGGATGGCACGCGCGTTCTGGACGTTTTCGCCGGAACCGGTGCGGTCGGGCTGGAGGCGCTTTCGCGCGGCTGTCGTGTGGCGCTTTTCGTCGAAAACGGCGTCGAGGGCAGGGGGCTGCTTTGGGAAAATATCGATGCGCTGGGTCTGCATGGCCGCGCCCGCATCTTGCGGCGTGATGCCACCAAGCTCGGCGGCGTCAACAATATCGAACCGTTCGATCTTCTTTTCGCCGATCCGCCTTATGGCTATGGCCATGGCGAAAAGGCTTTCGCGGCTGCCCATAGTGGCGGTTGGCTCAACGCCGGCGCGCTTGCCATTCTGGAAGAGCGTGGCGATGTGACGGTCAATGTCGATCCGGCGTTCAAGCCGCTTGAAAGCCGCATCTTCGGCGACACGAAGATGCATTTCTACCGCTACGAGCCCTGACGGGGAGTGCCCCGTCACGCCACGGTCTTGTCGTGTTTGCCGGATAGGCAGACCCCTTCACCGTGGTAACCAGTTTTGGGTGTTTCGCATGGATCAGGCTGGGAACGAAAGCGTCACGATCGTCCGCGCCGGAGAAGAAGTTCTCGAAGGCGATGGTGCCGGCAATCATGAGCCGACATTCGGACTGGCGCTCGGCGGCGGCGGCGCACGCGGCATCTGCCATATCAACGTTATCGAGGCTTTCGACGAACTCGGCATCCGGCCCGTGGCAATTTCCGGTTCGTCCATCGGCTCCATCATCGGCGCGGGCATGGCGGCCGGCATGTCTGGCCGCGAAATCCGCGAATACACGCTAGAACTCATGGGGCGCAAAGGCTCAGTCGCCAACCGGCTCTGGAGCCTCGGCCCGGCATCGATGCGCCATGCGGTGGACGGTTTTCGTCTCGGCCAGTTCAATCTCGAACTCATTCTCCACGCCTTGATGCCACAGGCGTTGCCGAAGGATTTTTCCGAACTCGCCATTCCGCTGAAAGTGATAACCACGGATTATTACGCCCAGACCGAAGTGGTGGTCGAGAGCGGCGAGATCATCCAGGCGCTGGCGGCTTCAGCCGCCATTCCGGCGCTGTTCATGCCTGTTCGTATCGATGGCCGCATCATGATCGATGGCGGTATCTTCAATCCGGTTCCCTATGAGCATTTGCTGGATCACGCCGATATCGTTATCGGCGTCGATGTCGTCGGTGGCCCGGAAGGGGATGGAACCACCATGCCCAGCCGATTGGAAAGCCTGTTCGGCGCCAGCCAGCTGATGATGCAGGCGGCGATTGCCCTGAAGCTCAGACTGCGCCCGCCACACATTTTCCTGCGCCCTCCGGTTCACCGCTTCGGCGTGCTGGACTTCCTGAAGTCGGAAGAGGTGCTGAACGCGTCGTCCAGCATCAAGGATGATCTTAAACGGCAGATTGAAATGCAGGTGGAGCTGTTTCATCGCGGGCAGGGCGTGGAGGCTTAAGCAGCAATCCCTGAGTATTCGCTAGGAACGAGCGGGTACCACTGGTTTCTTCTCCCCGCCGGCGAGAAGGTGGCCCGAAGGGTCGGATGAGGGGGAACGTTGCCGGATTTCGGAGAACTTGCCCCTTCATCCCGCTGCCGCGGACTTCTCCCCGGCGGGGAGAAGAGACAAGTGGCGCTATCCCAGCCACTACGAAGAACGCATTTCACAACGACACCTCCGTCTCGCTGTCCTCCATATTCTCTTCTTCCTCCCGCTTTTCCGCCTTGTTCTTCGGCTTCATCAGCGGTTCCGGCTTCACCTCGCGTACCGGCTTGTTGTGCAGCATCTGCCGGCCGGCGGCGAGGCCTTCCACGGCTTGCAACTGCAGTCGCTCCTCATCGCGTTCGCGAATGTCGTCGGCAATCGCCAGAGCCCTGTCGCCATCCATATCGAGCCCCTCGAGAATGCGCCTGCCAAACAGCAGGCCGGATTCCAGCGTTTCGCGGAGCTCATATTCCACGCCCTTCTTTCTAAGGTCGATCGAATGAATGCGGTCATAGGAGCGGGCATAGATGCGAACGCTTGGAAATTCCGACTGGATCATGTCGATGATACGGTCGGTGACTTCCTTCTTGTGGGTGCAGACAGCCACCAGATCGGCCCGTTCGATGCCGGCGGCGATCAGCACGTCCTTGCGGGTGCCATCACCGAAAAAGATACGGAAACCGAAACGGGCGGCCTGACGCACGCGATCGGCGGAACTGTCGATCACGGTCACGTCGCGCCCGCCGGCGAGAAGGATCTGCGAGGCGATCTGACCGAAACGGGAAAAGCCGATCATCAGCACATCCGCGCCGGCTCCGTCGAAATCCTCTTCCAGCTTGTCTTCTTCCGCATCCTCCGCCGTCAGCCGGCGTGAAATCACCGCAAGAAGCGGCGTCAGCGCCATGGAGAGCGTAACGACGGCAACGAGGATCGAGGCCGTTGCCTGCGGAAACAGCCCCGAGCCGGCAGCCGTGGTGAAGAGCACGAAACCAAATTCGCCGCCCTGCGGCAGAAGCAGCGCGATGCGGCTCGATGCATAACGCGACGAGCCTGCGATGCGGCAGAGGCCATAGATCAGCGCCGCCTTCACCGCCATCATGACAGGCACGGCGATCAGGATAAGCACGATGTTCTCATAAACGATATAAACGTGCAGCGACATGCCGACGGCCATGAAGAACAATGCCAGGAACAACCCGCGAAACGGCTCTATATCGGCTTCCAGCTCGTGCCGATAGGAGGATTCCGACAGCATCAACCCCGCCAGCAACGCGCCCATGCCCATCGACAGGCCGACCGCCTCCATGATCGCGGCGGCGCCGATGACGACGAAGAGGGCGGCGGCGATCATCACCTCCCGCGCGCCGGTGCGGGCGATGATCTGGAACATTGGGGTGAGAAGATACCGCCCGGCAAGGATCATTCCGGCCACCGCGACGACGGAGGCGATGAGATCGGACACCATGGAGTCCGTCGGCACATCGGGCCGGTTGGAAAGAATGGTGACAAGGGCAAGAAGCGGCACGATGGCGAGATCCTGAAACAGCAGGATCGAGAAGGACCGGTTGCCGTGCCTTGTATTCATGTCGCCGTCATCGGCAAGGATCTGCAGTGCAAAGGCGGTGGAGGAAAGCGCGAGGCCGAAACCTGCGACGAGGCTGCCGCGCCAGTCGATCAGCCCCGCCCACCATACAATCGCCGCAAGCACACTGCCCGTCACCAGTACTTGCGCAAGCCCCAGCCCTAAAATATCGCGCCGCATCTGCCAGATGCGCGACGGCTTGAGTTCCAGCCCGATGATGAAGAGCAGGAAAACGACGCCGAGTTCCGAGACGTTGAAGATGTCCTTCGCATCGGTAACCAGATGCAGGAACGGCCCGATGACGATGCCGGCCACCAGATAACCGAGCACGGTGCCAAGTCCGAGTTTGCGGAAAACGGAAGCCGCAATGACCGCGCCGGCCAGAAGCAGCAAGGGTTCGGAAAAGAGAGCGTCGTGCTCGGTCATGCGGGCGAACTTTCGAATAGGGTGGCGATGGCGCCCTCTAGACGGAGAAAGCGACGTTTCGCCCTTGATGCGGGGTTGCTGGCACAATAAATGGAACAGGAATGAAAGGCCAACTCATGTCCTCAGAAATAGATTCTTCCAAACTTCTCGAGCGCGCCAGCCAGCTTGTCGATCTTGCCCGGGCCGCCGGCGCGGATGAGGCGGATGCTGTTGTCGTGCGTTCGCGCTCACAGTCGGTCGGCGTGCGGCTCGGCAAGGTGGAAAGCACCGAATCCTCCGAAAGCGACGATTTTTCCCTGCGTGTCTTCGTTGGCCGCCGGGTGGCAAGCGTTTCGGCCAATCCCGGCTTCGATCTGAAGACCTTGGCGGAAAGGGCAGTGGCCATGGCGAAGGTTTCGCCGGAAGACCCATTTGCCTGCCTTGCGGACAAGGAACGGCTGGCAACTTCCTATGATGATCTCGAGCTTTTCGATGCAACTGACGTGTCTGCGGATCAATTGCGCGAGGCTGCCCTTGCTTCGGAAGAGGCGGCGCTGGCGGTCAAGGGCGTCAGCAATTCCTCCGGCGCCGGTGCATCGAGCGGGATGGGCGGCCTCGTTCTCGTCACGTCGCATGGCTTTGCCGGCAGCTATATGGGCAGCCGTTTCAGCCGTTCCGTCAGTGTCATCGCCGGCGAAGGCACGAAGATGGAGCGCGACTACGATTTCGACAGCCGCCTTTATTATGCAGATCTCGATGCCGCCGAAGAGATCGGCCGTCGCGCCGGGGAAAAAGTCGTGCGCCGCGTCGGTCCGCGCCAGGTCGATACCGGCAGCAACATCACTGTCGTGTTTGATCCCCGTATCGCCCGCGGTTTCGTCGGTGCGATTGCAGGCGCTATCAACGGCGCTTCCGTTGCCCGCAAGACCAGCTTCCTGCGCGACAAGATGGGCCAGCAGGTGCTGAAAAAAGGCCTGTACCTCACCGACGATCCTCAGATCGTGCGTGGCCCTTCCTCCCGTCCTTTCGATGGCGAAGGTGTTCGCGGCGAAAAGATGACGATGATTGAGGATGGCGTTTTGAAGCACTGGTTCCTCTCCACCTCCGCGGCACGGGAACTCGGCCTGGAAACCAACGGCCGCGGCGTGCGTGGCGGCACTTCGGTCTCGCCGGCCTCCACCAACCTTGCTCTGGAGCCCGGCGATCTTTCGCCGGAGGACCTGCTGGGGCAGGTCGGGTCGGGCTTTTACGTCACCGAGCTCATCGGCCACGGTGCCAACATGATCACTGGTGAATACAGTTGCGGCGCGAGCGGTTTCTGGATCGAGAACGGCGAAAAGACCTTTCCGGTTTCCGAGGTCACGATTGCCTCGAACCTGAAGGACATGTTCATGCGGATCACGCCGGCCAACGATATTGATCGCAAATACGGCATCGCGGCCCCGACGCTCGCCATCGAAGGCATGACGATCGCAGGCAAGTGAGGCGACCTGCGGGGTTTTCGCTGGCGCTTCATATGCAAGTGCGAACAGAAAAACGGGCGCGCCATCTGAGGCGCGCGGAAAAGACGGCAAGATGAACGACATGGATGAGGCCCGCTGGGCCTCCGATCTGAGGCTGGTCCTCGAAGCCGCCCGCAAGGCGGGCGAGACAGCCCTCGGTTTTTTCCGCAAGGATCCCGAGGTCTGGTGGAAGAATGGCGGGCTTTCGCCGGTAAGCGCGGCCGATTACGCCGCCAATGAAATCCTCGAAACCATTCTGCGCTCCGCCCGGCCGGATTATGGCTGGCTTTCCGAAGAGACGGATGACGACGCGGACAGGCTTTCCCGTTCCACCGTCTTTGTGGTCGATCCCATCGACGGCACCCGCGCCTTCATTGGCGGCAGGGATACTTGGTGCATCAGCGTTGCCGTGGTGCATGAAGGGCGGCCGGTGGTGGGCGTGCTCGTCGCACCGGCGCTGTCGGAGGAATTTACCGCGATAGAGGGCGGCGTGGCGTTAAAAAACGGAAGCCCCATCTCCGCAAGCGGCGGCAATACCGGCACCTTCCATCTCGCCGCCGCGGCAGAGTCGATCACGCATCTGCCGGAAACGATGCGCAACAATGTCGAGCGTGTCCCGCATGTGCCGTCGCTGGCCTACCGGCTGGCGATGGTGGCGGATGGTCGTATCGACGGTACGCTGGTCATGCCCAACTCACACGAGTGGGACCTGGCCGCGGCCGATCTCATTCTCGAACGCTCCGGCGGCCGGCTTGCCGATCTGGATGGCAAACCTCTGATGTATAATCGCCGCCGGGTGAACCACCCCGCATTGTGCGCCGCAGCAAATTATGCGCTGCCTGCACTTTTGAAAGCGTTTTCACATCCGTCTGGCAGTTGACGTTTGGCGGGAAATCCCGCAGATGAAGGCCTCTCTCAGAGTTCAAGAAAGAGATAAGACATGACGGAAACTGGCAAACCGAAACAGCTGCTGCACCTCGTCTTCGGCGGCGAACTGGAAAACCTTCAGGATGTTCAGTTCCGGGATTTGAGCGCGCTCGACATCGTCGGCATCTATCCAGATTACGCCTCCGCGCTCACGGCTTGGAAGTCGAAGGCACAGATGACTGTCGATAACGCCCATATGCGTTATTTTATCGTGCATATGCACCGTCTTCTCAATCCTGACGACAAAATTTGAGTCCCTTTGCCCTTGCGTTGTAATACTATTGGATGAAAGCGCGCTTTCCCGTGATTCCTGCGCGAGCGGCGCAGCCCGGGAATGCCGTTACGAGAAAATGTGATCGCGCTTTCGTTTCCGATGACAAAAAATGACGCAATTTGAGAAGAAGTAGGCGGCGATAACAACCAGAACAGGGGCAGGGCATTGCGCGGAATGATCAAGGGCAGACTGTCATGAGCAGCCGTATCGCACGTTTCGCTCTTTCCGGTTACCGCATTGCCGGTATCGCCGCTTACCCGTTTGCCAAGCCCTATCTTTCCTATCGGGCCGCCAAGGGCAAGGAAGACAAACGCCGCCGGCTCGAACGTTTCGGTTATGCGAGTGCCGAGCGCCCGCGCGGGCCGCTCGTCTGGTTCCACGCCGCAAGTGTCGGCGAAACGCTGGCGCTCATTCCGCTCATCCGCGAAATCCGCAAACGCGACATCTTCGTGCTTCTGACCACGGGTACGGTCACCTCGGCCGAACTGACCCGCACCCGGCTCGGCGATGACGTGATCCACCAATATGTGCCGCTCGACATCAAGATCGCGGTCAACCGTTTCCTGACCTACTGGGCACCCGATGCCGCCATCACGGCCGAGTCCGAAATCTGGCCGGTGACGATGATGGAACTGGAGCGCCGGCACATTCCGCAGATCCGGGTCAATGCACGCCTTTCCGACCGTTCCTTCGATCGCTGGAAAGCTCGCCACGACATTGCTGAATCGCTGTTTTCCAAGCTGGCGCTGGTGGTTGCCCAATCCGATCTCGATGCCGAACGTTTCCGCGATCTCGGCTCCTGGCCGGTGGTGATATCGGGTAACCTCAAGGGTGACACCGACCCGCCGCCCTGTGACGAGGCGCTGCTGGAGAGCTACCGCAAGCAGGTCGGCAATCGCAAGACATGGGCGGCGATCTCAACCTTCGACGGTGAGGAGAAGGCCGCGGCCACCGTGCATGCGGCGATCAAGTCGCGCAACGGTCAATTGACCATCATCGTGCCGCGCCATCCCGAGCGTGGCGACGATGTGGAAACCATGCTGAAGGGCATGGGACTGACGGTGGCGCGCCGTAGCCGAAACGACGTGATCACGCCGGAAACCGATATTTTCCTCGGTGATTCCATCGGCGAAATGGGCCTTTACCTGCGGCTGACCGAACTTGCCTTCGTCGGCCGTTCCTTGACCGCCGAAGGTGGGCAGAACCCGCTGGAGCCGGCCATGCTCGGCTGTGCCGTATTGTCTGGCGCGCATGTGCAGAATTTCCGCGAGGCCTACCAGAAGCTCATCCGCGCCGGTGGTGGTCGTATCATCCGCGATGTCGAGATGCTGGCCAAGGCGGTGCATTATCTGCTGGTCAACGATAACGAGCGTTACAAGATGATCGATGCGGGCAATCGGGTCATTCAGGATATGCGCGGCGCGCTTTCCTCCACGGTGAAGGCGCTGGAGCCCTATATCAACCCGCTCACCGTTTCCGCCAAGCTGCAGCCGCGGAGCGCCATCGGATCATGGTAGCGGATATAGAACTCAACGCCGCGCAGTCAATCGCCGCAGTGCTTTTCGACAAGGACGGCACGCTGCTGGGCTATGACGCAAGCTGGGGACCGGTGAACCGCGAACTCGCGTCGATTGCGGCCAAGGGAGATCCCGTCCTCGCCGACAGGCTTCTCTCAGCCTGCGGCATGGATCCCGTTACCGGTCATGTCGTGCCCGACAGTCTTCTGGCCGCCGGCAACACGGCGGAGATCGCCGCCGGTCTCGTCGCCGCCGGCTCGCCCTGCGATGTTGTCGAACTCACGCAACGTCTCGACCGGCTTTTTACCGAGGCCGCGGATAAATCCGTGCCGGTGACCGATCTCAAGGGTTTTTTCGCGAGGCTGAAGGCTCGCGGCTACAAGCTCGGTATCGCCTCCAGCGACAACGAAAACTCCATCCGCCAGACGGCCATCCGCTTCGGTTTCGAAAACGATATCGATTTCGTTGCGGGATATGACAGCGGTTACGGCACCAAGCCGCAGCCCGGCATGGTCCTCGGCTTCTGTCAGGCGATCGGTATCTCTCCCGACCGCGTGGCCGTCGTCGGCGATAATAACCACGATCTGCATATGGCGAAAAACGCCGGCGCGGGTCTCAGGGTCGCCGTTCTCACCGGCACCGGCTCTCGCGAAAGCCTGGGTGCGGATGCCCATTATTGTTTCGATGACATCACCGGGCTCGAAGCGCTTCTGCCGGAACGGGCTGTTTGAGCGGTGCCGCACGGTTTGCATTGTCGCGGCACTCTCCACGTCCCGTCATGCCGGCCTTGAGCCGGTATGACGGAGAAAATGGATATCGCGGCGCGCAGATTGAAGTTCCATGTTAAATCACGGCCAGTCCGTATCAGCACCGGTGCGTAAAGCCGTCTATTCGGATTTTGCAATTTACGGTTTTTTCTGGCAAACAACCTCCCAGACGTGAAATGGCGAACGCAATGCCGTGGGCGACCCGGCCGGGAGCGGGAATAGATGGTTTCTGAAGCGCCGCCCTTCTGGTGGCAGAAAGCGGGCTGGCAGGCGTGGCTCCTGTCTCCTTTCTCGCTTCTTTACGGCAAGGTCGCCGGCCGGCGCATGCGGACGGGAAAAAGGGCAAGTGTCACCGTTCCGGTCATCTGCATCGGCAACTTTACCGTGGGTGGCGCGGGCAAGACGCCGACGGCAATGGCAATTGCAAGGGCCGCCGTTGCGAAAGGCTTGAAACCCGGATTTCTCAGCCGCGGTTATGGCGGCACACTGGATGTCACCACCCTTGTCGATCCCGCACATCATCGCTCTGCCGATGTCGGAGACGAGCCGTTGCTTCTGGCGCGCGAAGCGGTGACGGTGATTTCGCGCCGCCGCGTTGAGGGTGCGCATCGCCTGATCAAAGAGGGCGTTGATCTCATCATCATGGATGACGGGTTTCAGAGCGCGCGTCTGACGCTGGATTATGCGCTTGTCGTCATCGATACAATGCGCGGCATCGGCAACGGCCATCTGGTGCCGGGCGGTCCGGTAAGAGCCCCGCTCGCCGAACAGATGCGGCATATGACCGGGCTCCTGAAGGTCGGTAATGGTCACGCGGCCGATGCCCTTGTGCGGCGAGCCGCAAAGGCTGCCAAACCCGTTTTCGTTGCGGCGATCACGCCGCAGGAGCCGCAGGATTTCAGGGGAAGGCGTGTGCTGGCCTATGCGGGCATAGCCGACCCGGCCAAATTTTATCGAACCGTCGAAGCGCTCGGCGGCGATATCGTGATGCAGCGCTCTTTCCCGGATCATCACCACTTCAGCGATGACGAGATTGCCGATCTTCTGCAGGACGCAGGCAAGGCGGATCTGCAACTTGTCACCACGGCCAAGGATGCCGTGCGGCTTAACGGGCACCACGGCCGGGCAGAGGAATTGCTCTGGAACAGCCTGGTGATCGAGGTCGACATGGTGTTCGACGATCCCAATGCGGCTGGAACGATTATCGATACGGCCGTGGCGAACTGCCGCGCCCGTTTGCTTCGGGATAATTCGCGGACGTCGCGTTAAGGTACCGAAAAAGACAAACCGTCGTGCGCCGGTTTCTCCTCACTGACGTGACGAGCATAGGGACGAGGGAGGCAAACACGCGACACTCGACGCGTCTCTTCCCTCCTTATGCCGGCAAAGTACCAGCCTTCTTTTCGGCTTCCAGAGAAGCCGCGGCATCCACATAGGCCTCCTGCCGCGCCACGCTCCAGTAGCGCAGCTCATCGAGCGGAATGCTCTTGCCTGTCATGGCGCAGATGACATGCGAGCCGGTCTGGACGATGCGGAAGTCACCGTCGAGATATTCGATGACGGCGAGGCGATTGCCGCCTCCTTCAAATCTGTTCATCCGTTTTCGTCTCCTGCTCTGTCCTGTCGGGGCACCCAGTCCGAAACGGCGTAGCGTTTTCCTGAACAATCCGGATGCTCCAGTATCCTGAATTTATATAGGCCGGCGTGGCGCAAGGCCAGCCCCGACGCCCGTGCATGTAAGAAGGCGTCAGCTGCGGCCGAAGAGCCGTTCTATATCGGAAAGCTTCAGTTCGATATAGGTCGGACGGCCATGATTACACTGGCCCGAACCCGGTGTATTTTCCATCTGCCGCAGAAGCGCATTCATCTCCTCCGGCCGCATGCGCCGGCCGGAACGCACCGAGCCGTGGCAGGCCATTGTGGCGGCGACATATTCCAGCTTGTTGGCAAGCGTCGAGGCGGCGTCCCATTCGGCGATCTCGTCGGCAAGCTGGCGCACCATTCCCTGCACGTTGACCTCACCCAGCATGGCCGGGGTTTCGCGAACGGCGACGGCACCCGGCCCGAAACGCTCGATGACGAGCCCCAGCGCATCGAAACCGGTGGCGTGATCCATCAGCCGGTCGCAATCTTCTTCCGGCAGATCAATGATTTCGGGGATGAGCAGCACCTGCGAAGCCGGCCGTTTGGAATGCAGTGCATTCCGCATCTGCTCGAAAACCAGCCGCTCATGCGCCGCATGCTGGTCGACGATGACAAGGCCGTTTTCTGTCTGCGCGATGATGTAGTTCTCGTGCAGCTGCGCCCGCGCGGCCCCGAGCGGGTAGAGCGTGGGCTCGGGCGAGGAGCTCGCGCCGGCTTCATAAGTTTCCCGAGACTCGGCCCGCGCCGTTGGGGTGGTGATGTCCGAGAAATGTGATTGTACCGCCTCCGAAAACTGCGTTGCGCCTGAAACGGCGAGCGGCCGTGACGGCGAGGTCGCGGCGGACCATGGCGCGGGAGCGGTCGTGAAAGGCGATGGCCTGAGGCCAGAAGGGCTATAGCCGGGGCGGAAGGCGTTCATCATCTGGCTGGCGCCCGTCGTTGCCGCCCTGTCGCCGTCACGCGTCAGCGCCTGGCGGATCGCGCCGACGATCAGCCCGCGAATGAGCCCGGGGTCGCGAAAACGAACGTCGGATTTCGCCGGGTGTACGTTTACATCCACAAAGGCGGGATCGAGCGTGATGGAAAGCACCGCGACAGGATATCGCCCATGCGGCACGGTTTCGGCATAAGCACCGCGAATGGCGGATAAAAGCAGTTTGTCCTGCACCGGACGGCCGTTGACGAAGACATATTGATGCGCCGAATTGCCACGGTTGAAGGTGGGCACGCCGGCAAAGCCCGTCAGCGTCACATCCTCACGCCCGGCATCGATTTCAATGGCGTTGTCCTTGAAGTCCGCACCGAGAATCTGCGCCATGCGGGCCAGATGATCGTCACCCGTCGACGGAATTTCGAGCGTCGACCGATCCGTGCCTGACAGCACGAAGCGGATATGCGGAAAGGCGATCGCCATGCGTTTGACGACTTCGGTGATTGCGGCCGCTTCGGCGCGTTCCGTCTTCAGGAATTTCAGCCGTGCCGGTGTGGCGAAGAACAGGTCGCGCACCTCGACGATGGTGCCGGCATTCGAGGCGGCCGGCCTCACATCGGAAACCTTGCCGCCGGTGACGGAAATCACCGAACCCTGCTCCGCGCCCTGCTGGCGGCTGGTGATCGTCAGCTTGGCCACGGAGCCGATGGAGGGCAGTGCCTCGCCGCGGAAGCCGAGCGTGCGTATATCGTCAAGTGTATCGGAAATCTTCGAGGTGCAGTGCCGCCTGACCGCAAGCTCGAGATCGGCCGGAGACATGCCACAGCCATTGTCGGTAATCCGCACCAGCCCCTTGCCGCCGCCCGCCGTGGCGATCTCGATGCGCGTCGCCCCGGCGTCGATGGCATTTTCCACCAGTTCCTTCGTGGCGCTGGAGGGTCTTTCGATGACCTCGCCGGCGGCGATCTGGTTGATAAGGGTTTCTGAGAGCTGCTTGATGGCCATGATCGCCATTTTCGCGGATTCGCGCCGGCTTCGAAAGCAAAAAACTGAGACCGCGGAAATTTGCACATGTTTTGCGGGTTGCATGGCATCGGACCATTTCCGCCAATGCAGTTTAAGCGTTAATCCGCCCTTAATTGCCCTTGTTTATGGTGGGGCAGCTTGAAATGACCGCAGAAACGGGGCCACCTCTGCCGGGTGGTGTGTGACGTCGACTATGGGTGAGCGTCATCTTCTCCTCAAGACTGCTTCAAGCGGCAAACCCTGATGTCTGTTTTCCGGAATTTTCGTTTCATCCCGGCATCTGCCCTGGACGATTCCAATAGAAACAAAAGCCTGACCCATTAAAACAGGCGGGAGTTTGCAGTTGAGTGATTTGGCGTCCTCCGGCGCGGGCGTTCATACGGTGATGCTTGATGCCCTTTGCGACGCGCTTGGCGCGGCGATCGTCGTTTACGACCGTAACGATCACATTATTTTCGCAAGCCGGAAGCTCCTCAGTTTTTTCCCGCTGGAAGAGGCCGTCATCGGCCCCGGCGCGCGCCTGCGCGATTATCTGGGCGCCCTGTACGATTGTTACCATATCGAGACGGAAAATCCTGCCGCCAATGCCCGCCAGCTCGGTCGGGAAGAGTGGATCGGCGAACGGCTGGCTCTGCACTGGAAGGAACGGTCTGAAAAAACCGAACGGCTGAAGGGGGAGAGGTTCCTGCGCTTTGTCATGAACCGCCTGCCATCCGGTCTCGGCATTAGTGTCCTCGCGGATATTTCTGAACAGAAGAAGCGCGAAGAACAATGGCGTATCGATCTCGAGCGCGTACAGCTCCTCGAGGATATTCTCGACAATCTGCCGTTTCCCGTCTTCGTCAAGGACCGGAACCTGGCCTATGCCGCCGTGAATAAATCCGCCTGCACCCTGGTCGAAACCAGCCCCGAGAGCCTGCTCGGACGCACGGTCTTCGATCTCCATTCACGCAAGGTTGCGGGGCGGATCGATGCGGCCGACCGGACGGTACTGGAGAGCGGCACGCCAAGCGTCATTCCGGAAAGGGTGAGACGCCTGAACGGCGAAGAGATACTGACGATCACGCGCAAACAGCGCGTAGGACGGCCAGGCCGTTATTTCCTGGTGACGACGATGGAGGATGTGACTGCGCTCGCCACGCTCGATGCGAACGGCATGCCCGTCATCCCTTCTTTGGAGCATGTGGCATTTGTGTCCTCAACCTATGGAAAGGATGAGGAGAAGGAAGGCCGTAACGGCTTGCTGAAAAGCAAGGCGGTGCTGGTCGTCTCCGAAAACAGTCGCTTTGCAGAGGCCGCCGGCCGCCAGCTCACGGCAGGTGGCATGGACCATGCAGCGGTGACGAGCGAGGAAGAGCAGCGCGCCTTTATCGATGTCGCCGCCTCCGCCGGGGTTGCCATCGATGTTGTTGTCATCGACGCCCAGATGAGCATCGCATGCCTCGATATTGCCGCGGCACACCATCTGCCCGTCGTCAGCATCGAGGAGGACGAGATTGACGCGTCGTTGTTGCATCATGTGGCTGTAGGGCTCCATTCGGTGCCGAAGGAGAAATCGGTAGAGGAGGACTGGGAGATCATGACGCAGGACCTGCCCAAAATCCTCAGCAACGGCGGCGTGTGCGACGTTCTTCTCGTCGAGGACAACCGGGTCAACCAGATCGTTTTTTCGCAGATACTTGAGGGTCTCGGGCTTTCCTGGCGGCTCGCCACGTCGGGCGAGGAAGCGCTGCGTCTCTTCGTGGAACAGGCTCCGTCGGTCGTACTGCTTGACACGACGCTTGCCGATATCGACGGCTTCGAGGTCGCCCGCCGCATGCGCGATCTTTCGGGTGAAAAGCGCATTCCTGTTGTCGGCGTCATTACCCACGCATTCGAAGGCGACCTCGACAAATGCCTCGCATCCGGGATGGAGGACATGCTGCTGAAACCTGTCAGCCCCGATATGGTGGAGGCTGTTTTTGTGCGGCTTTTTGGCAAGGACGTGCTGCAGCTGCAGGCGTGATAGCCCCCTCCATCGAACCGCGTGGCGTAAACATACAATTAATTGCCGCCGCCTCGGCCGTTTTGCGCTGGCAGCGGGTCTCAACGAGGGCGGTCTGCGTTTTTCGGTTCGTCGCTCTATGGCTTTTTTAATACTTGCCCTGCATTGTGATCGCGGTCGATAGAGGATTCAAGAGATGCAGGAATGAAACGGGCAGAGCCGCAAACGTTGCAGGTTAGCCAGAACGAGCTTCAGGCGATGGCCTACAGCGATCCGCTGACAGGGCTCGGCAACCGCTACCGTTTGCGGGACAAGATCCGCATGCTCGCCAGCGAACGCTCCAGCGATCCAGCACCCTTCACGGTCGGCATTGCCAATATAGACGGCTTCAAACCCATCAATGACCTTTTCGGCGTGCAGGCGGGCGATGAAATCCTCTGCCAGGTTGCTCACCGCCTCAAAGCCTGCATTCCCGATGGCGCCATCGTGACGCGCCATGACGGCGACGAATTCGCTTTCGTATTGCCGCTGGTGTTCGAACGCACCGGTGCCGAGCGTGTCGGCAACATGATCAAGGACGTGCTCTCCGCTCCCTATGATCTTGGTGATCGTAACGTCCGGCTTTCCTCCTCGTTCGGCTTTGCCATCTATCCCTTCGCCGGCGATGATTTTGAGGATCTGCTGAAAAGCGCCGAGACTGCGCTCTACCGCTCCAAGCGGCGCGGCCGCGGCCAGATCACCGTCTATTCGCGTGAGATTGCGCAGGAGATGAAGCGCGCCACGCAGCTTGAGCAGGCGCTCAGAAACGCGATCATCACCGATGCGATCGACGTGCATTTCCAGCCCATCGTCCGGCTGGAGGAGGCGAAGGTCATCGGTTTCGAGGCGCTCGCGCGCTGGAACGATCCGGATCTCGGCTTCGTATCGCCTGCGGTTTTTGTGCCGCTGGCCGAAGAACGCGGTTTCATCGATGCGCTTTCGGAGGCCCTGCTCAGAAAAGCCGCGGAAGCGGCGCTTTTCTGGCCGCGTGAGCTCTTTCTGTCCTTCAACCTGTCGTCAGCGCAACTGATGGACCCCAGCACGGCCGACAATATTCTGTCCATACTTTCGCGTGTCGGCCTCGACCCGCACCGGCTGGAGCTTGAAATCACCGAAACGGCGGTCATGACCTCCGCCGATACCGCCCAGCGGATCATCAGCGAGTTGCAGAGCGCGGGCGTTCGTATTTCTCTCGACGATTTCGGCACCGGCCAATCGAGCCTCGGCCGCCTGCGGGATTTCACATTCGACAAGGTGAAGATCGACCGCGCTTTCGTCTCGCGCATCAGCAGCGACCGCCCTTCCGAACATATCATCAAGGCCATCGTCGCCATGTGCGAAGGGCTTGATCTTGAAGTCGTGGCCGAAGGGATAGAGGAGCGGGCGGAAGAGGAAAAACTGCGCGCGCTCGGCTGCGCCATGGGACAAGGCTACTTCTACGGCCGCCCCGCCGACGCCGCGGCGACCCAGCGGTATCTACATGAGAATTACCGCGAGATATTGTCGGATATTTCCTGAGAAACGGAATGACCTTGGACGAGGTGGTGGGGACGCCCCCAACACCCCTCATTCCTGTCTTTGTCACGGGAACCCGGCCGACGCGCGTCTGCGCGGCGAAGAGAGTCCCTTCAGCCCAAGGACTTGGGCTGGCTAGATTCCTGTGACAAGCACAGGAATGAGAAGGCGGTGCGTGCCGCGTCTCAGAGCCTGTAAAGCGGCTCAAACCGGCCCTTGACCTCAACCCCCAGTTCGAACGTCAACCCGTGCTGCGGATTGGCGGCTAGGGCGTCCTCGTCAAGATTTTCACGCGCCGACGTCACGAGAAGGCGCGATGCGTCCGGGCCGACGAAGGCCGGGCAGGTCGTCTGTCCCGCGGGCACCGCATATCGGGCAATATGGTTGCCGTCGGTATCATAACGATCAACCGCGCCTTCGCCCCAACGAGCGTTCCAGATATGCCCTTCGGCATCGCAGACCGAGCCGTCGATACCGCCATCGACTCCTGTCGAATCGATGAAGACTTCAGCCTTGCCGGAGGGGAGGCCGGTCTCGGGATCGAGCGGCACGCGCATCAGCTTGTTCACCTTGGTATCGACGTAATATCCGGTCGCGCCATCGGGCGAAAAGCAGATCGAATTCGGAATGCTGATATCGGCAAACAGCTTCGTCACCGTGCCTTTGTAAACATGATAGATGCTGCCTGCGCCGGTTTCCGCCTTGCGGCCCATGGTGCCGATCCAAAGCGCGCCGCAAGGGTGCATGCGCCCGTCATTGGACCGGTTGCCGGGCAGGTCCTTTTCCAGCTCCGCATGCAGAGTCAGCACACCAGTCTTCGTATCACGCAGGAAAAGCCCGTCATCGGAGGCGATCAACTGTTGGCTGTCGCTGACTTTTGCCAGAGCGCTGCCCATGAAGGGCAGGGCATGGACCGTCTTGAGGCCGGAGGCGAGGTGCAGTTCATGCAATTCCCGCTCGAGAATGTTGAACCACCAGGCCGTGCCGGTCGCAGGGTCGAAGGTCGGGCCTTCGCCGAGCAGCATCGGCGTCTCGTCAAGAACACGTCCGGTAAAGGGAAAAACAGTCGCCAAGCTCTTATCCTCCGATGGCTGCATCATAGGCCGACAGTGTGACAGTGGCGCGTTCGCGCACCTCCGCTGCGGTCATGCCGGGTTTATAGAGGCTGGTTCCGAGCCCGAACGCCATGATGCCGGCCGATGTATAGTCGGCAAAATTCTTATCCGAGACACCGCCGACCGCGGCGATGACCAGATCCTTCGGCAGGATCGTCCGGATCGCATTGATGCCGGCGGGGCCGATGATGCTGGCGGGGAAGAACTTCAGCCCGGTCGCACCGGCTTTTGCGGCCACCAGCGCTTCGGTGGGGGTGAGAACGCCCGGCATTGTCACCATGCCTTTTTCACGTGCAGCTGTAATGACCTCCGCATCGGCATTGGGGCTAACCATCAGCCTGCCGCCTGCCGCGTCCAGCGATGCGACGTCTTCCACGCTCAGCACGGTCCCGGCGCCGATCAGGCAATCGGCGGGCGCCATCTTTGCCGCGATCTCGATGGAGCGGAACGGATCGGGGGAGTTCAGCGGAATTTCGATGGCGCGGAAGCCGGTTTCGATCAGCGCGCCGACAACGCCTTCTGTCTCCTCGGGTTTCAGGCCGCGCAGGATGGCAATCAGCGGATATTTGATGGAAGGAAAGGGAATACGCATGGTCGATCTTTCTTCTTATGGCCAGATGGCTGTTGCAGCGGCCAGCAATCCGCGCCGCACGGCTTCGTCTGCGTCGATGACCGTATAGTGGATATCGAGGGCGGTGAAGGCGCCTTCGTAAAGCGCGCCAAGCGCGCCGGAGCCGATCAGCACCACCGGTGTCTCCCGCCGCGCCGTCGAATGCGCGCCGGCGATCTCCAGCCCGATCATGATGCCGGAAAGCCTAGCCTTGGCATCCGTGGCGGCGAGGCCATGCAGCAATTGACCGGAGCGCATTGTGAACAGCCGGTTGCTGGCGAGCTGCGGATTGGCGTAAATGTCGAGCACGGCCGCTCTGAAGTCCTCGTGTTGGCCGGTGAAAGGCTCCGCCTCGGCCACCGCATGGGACAGGATCGTCTGCTTGGAAATGACCTCGAACAGTTCGCCGGTCATGAAGGTGGCAAAGCCGTTGACGTCGCCATCACGAACGGTCACCCATTTGGAATGCGTGCCGGGCATGCAGACAAGTTTCTCGCCGGTGTCCGAGGAGGCAAGAGCGCCGAGCAATTGCGTTTCCTCGCCACGCATCACGTCGGGCGCGTTTTTATCCCGCTGCGCCAGCCCCGGCAGAATGCGCACATCGCGCGCCTGACCCGGCACGCGAACCGCGCCATCCAGCACGGACGACAGCGATGCCGGCACGTCGATGTAACCCGCTTCGACCCAACCCTGCCGCGCGCCTGCCATACCACAGACGAGAACCGGCAAATCTTCAGGCGCGCCGATGGCGTCGAGATGCGCTTGCAGAACCTCGGCAAAACCGGTCCGCATGGCCGTGGTCATGCCTTCCGAACTTCTGCGCTCCGCCAGCACAGCACCCGAGCGGCTCATGAGCCAGAGCCGGAAACTGGTCGTACCCCAGTCAACGGCGATAAAAGCGGGTTCAGACATTATAGAAGGCCTCCGTCTACGATTATGGATTGCGCCGTGATGGCGCTTGATGCCGAGGATGCGAGAAACAGGCATGGTCCAGACAAATCGGCAGCGACGAGCATGCGCTTCAAGCATTGTCGCGCCGTGGTCGTCGCAATGCCCTCATCCGTCAGCCACAGTTCCTTCTGCCGCTCGGTCACGATCATGCCCGGCAGCAGCGTGTTGACGCGGATATTTTCTGGCCCCAGCCGGCCGGCAAGGCTTTTTGTCAACCCGATGATACCTGCCTTCGCCGCCGCATAGGAGGGAAGTTCGCCCATGTTGAGCAGAAACGAGATGGACGAGAAATTGATGATGGAGGCGTCTTTCGCGAGCCGGAGGTAGGGAAGCGCGGCCTGAACGGTAAAAAACATCTGCTTGAGATTGACCGCCTGATTGGCATCCCAATAGGCTTCTGTCACCGCATCTATGTCATGACGGTCGTCCCAGGCGGCGTTGTTGACCAGAACCTTGATACCGCCTATCGCCGCGGCCGCCTCAGTGACGGTCACGGCTATGGCCGCCACGTCGCGCAGGTCGGCCCTGAAGAAATGGACCGGGTGGGGCGACACCCCGGAAAGCCGCCGGACCAGCGCTTCGCTCGGCTCTTCGGCGATATCGATGAACGCTACCTTTGCGCCCTGCATGGCAAAGGCTTCCACGAGCGAAGCCCCGATGCCGGAACCGCCGCCGGTGATCAGCACGCCCGCATCCTTGAGGTCCGGAAATTGGGCTGTCGTCATCGGCATAATCTCATCCGTCAGGGGCTTGATTGTTCCATTATTTGGAACTAGATTTTAATAAATGGAATTATTCCCTTGGCGCAAGCCTCATGTCAAGGTGAATGACAATGGATGTTGCCATGCCTGATACCAAAATACCCAATGGGAGGATGCGCAGCGCAGTTCCAGCCGCGCGGCAAAAAACCGATAGCGACACCGGTACACTTGGTAAGGCCATCTCGCTCCTAGAACTGATCGCCCTTTCTGAAAGGCAGATGCGTTTCACCGATGTGGTGGAAGCGTGCGGGCAGCCGCGAGGCACCGTCCATCGCCAGCTCGCACATCTGCTTGCCGAAGGCCTGATAGAGCAGGCCCCCGACCAGACCTACGTTGTTGGCCTGAGGCTGTTGCAGTTTGCAGCCAGGGCCTGGAGTGGCAACGATCTGCGCAGCATAGCCGCCCCACACCTGGCGGCGCTGCAGGAGGCAACGCAGGAATCGGTGCATCTCGCGGTTCTGATCGGCCGCGAAGTGACCTATCTGGACAAGATTGAGGGCAAGCACAGCTTGCGCATGCATTCGCAGGTTGGAAAGACCTCGCCAGCCTATTGCACAGGCGTGGGTAAGGCCGCGCTGTCGCTGCTACCCGCCGGCGATCTCGAAGATCTCGCGGCCGGGCTGGATTTTAAGCGCTTCACGGACAACACCATCACCACACCGCAGGCCCTGATGGAGGATGTTTCGGCCATTCGCACCCTCGGTTACGGTTTCGATCTTCAGGAGCACGAGATCGGCATTCATTGCGTTGCGGCGCCGTTACCGGCCCCGGGACGCAGTTTCCGCGCGGCGATTTCAGTGACCGGCCCAGCCTACAGGGTGGATGTGGAACAGCTCCGCGCCTGGGCGCCGCTGGTGCGTGCAACCGCCGATAAAATTTCGGCAGAACTTGTCTATCGCTTATCGCCGGTTGCGGATGATTGACGAAAAGGCGATGCCGCTTATGGGGATGCCCGCCCGCGAAAAAGAGGAGACATGACCGGCTTACGCGAGATAACGCTAATTTTCGAATATTCTGATCTAATTTTCAACTTTTGTTTGCATGAATCGATTTGCTGAGTAACATCCTCAAAATTCCGGGCAGAGGCGGGCCTTTGCGGCGGCATTTCCTCATGCTCGAAGAACAGCTTTCATGCAGAAAACAGAAACGGCCAGCGTTCAGTCGATTGGTGTTGATTGCGTTCGCGAGATCGCCAATCTTAATACGCAGTTCGATATATTCCGCTTCCTGAAGCGGCTGACGGAAGCGTGGGAATTCAGGGCCTTCATGGTACTCGACCTCACTACAGAGGTCTCAAGCGAATTGTCGCATTATACCGTCATCACCAGCTGGCCGGCCGAACTGTTGCAACGCTATGATGAAGAAGGCGAGTTGCAGAACAGCCGCGTCATGGCGCGGCTAAGAAAATCCACTGTACCCTTTTCCGTGTCGCTGGATTTCCTGGTCGAAGGCGAGGGGCATGTCCTGAAGAAAAACGTGGTCGCGCTTTTCGAACGGTTCGAGATGATAAATTCCGTCTGGTTCCCGGTGCATGATGTCACCCTCAGGCGCGGCGCCGTATCCTTTTCCGGCAACAAGACGGCCCTGCCGGAAGCCCGACTTGCGGAGCTTTTTTACATTTCCAGCCACGTCTTTGCCCGGCTGTCCGAAATCCGCCGTCTCGATCTCCGCGTGCCGGAAACATTGAGCGAACGGGAGATCGACTGCCTGAACTGGACGGCAGCCGGCAAGACCAGTGCTGAAATCGCCGAGATCATGATGTTGTCGGAGCATACCATCAATCACTACCTGAACCGCGCGACGAAAAAACTCGATACGGTCAACCGCACCCAGGCGGTCGCCAAGGCCCTGCGCGTCGGACTGATTAAATAGCGAAACTCGCAATTTTATCATTGTGATAAAGCCCTTCCTGGGCGATCCTCTTTTCGAATCACCGGAAAGGAGAAATCGTTGCCGGAGCGGCATAGTGTAAAAGCGGGATTTTCTCCGACTGTCGATTGCGCCGTGCTGATAGTCGCTGCCGAAAAAGGCTTTGCCGCCGATGAAGGCATAGAACTGGAACTGGTCCGAAAGCAGTCCGCACGTGGTGTTCTTTCGGTGCTCGGCGAGGACGGCGTTCAGATCGCGCATTTGCCCGCTCCCGTTCCCGTGGGGTCGGCCGTTGGTCTCCATGATATGCCGGCCAATATCATCGGCGTTTTCACGCTTTCCCTCGGCGGCTCCGCGACCACCGTTTCCCCTGGGTTTTATGATGAACTTTACCGTGAGGGACTGAAGCTGCCGGACCCGGCGGCTTTCGGCCGTGCGATGGCCCGCGTCTGCGCCGCACGCCGGGCCGCGGGTGAAAATCCGCCCGTCTTCGCGGTTGAGGATATCGCCTCGACGTCCTTTTATGCCCTGCGTTATCTGCTCGGAAGCTGCGGTGTGCTGCTTGGCCGTGACATGGAAATCGTCGAAGCGCTGCCGAAGGCGATGCCCGGGCTTCTGGAAAGCGGCGACGTCGATGCGCTCTGTTCCGCTGAACCCGCGGGCAGCGCAGCGGTGCTGGGTGGCGCCGGGCGTATCGTGACGACGGGCGCGCTCATCTGGCACAATGCCCCGGAAAAAATACTTGCCGTGAAGCGAGATTGGGCTGATGCGAATGCCAGCCTGTTGGAGGGGCTGCTACGCGCGCTTTATCGCGCGGGCGAGTGGTGCGCCAACCCCGCCAATATCGAGGAACTTGCCGGTATTCTGGCCGCCCCCCATTATATGAACGTCAGTGGCGAATTCCTGCTTCCGGCCCTGACGGGCTATATTTCGACTTCGCAGAAGGACATGCAGCGTTTTCAGGAATTTTTCGTCACCAGCGCGAAAGCGGCGAATTTTCCATGGCAAAGCCAGGCTCTTTGGTTCTTCAGCCAGATGTTGCGCTGGGGGGAAATACCCGCCGGTTGCCGTTTCGATGCCGCGGTGGTGGAAGCCGCACGCAATGCGTATAGGCCGGATATTTTTCGCAAGGCGATGAAACCACTTTTCGTGCCGGTGCCGGGCGCCAATCTGAAACTGGAAGGCACGCTGAGGGAACCTGTTCATGTCGGCGCATCGCGGACCGGCCTCGTTCTGGGACCCGACTGTTTCTTCGACGGGCGCGTCTTCGATCCGGAGACGCTCGATATGGATGACGAGATTTGAAATCGCAGCGCTAAATCGTCGCGAATGGTTCCTGTTTGCGCTTTGGCATTGGCGAACCGCTTCCGCTTGTCTATGGATGGCGCAAATTGTTTCCCGATCAGGCCGGACGATGTAACGGAGTAAGACAATGGCAGAGGTCAGCAAGAACCAGGTGGAAAAGGCTCTGGACGCCGTCATCTATCCCGGCAGCGGCAGAAGCATCGTTTCCCTCGGCATGGTCTCGGAAATCTTCATCGCAGATGGAAAGGCCTATTTCTCGATCACCGTCCCGGCCGACAGGGCGGCCGAGATGGAGCCGTTGCGCCTGTCCGCCGAACGGGCGGCGAAGGGCGTTCCGGGCATCGCCGGCGCGGTCGTGGCGCTGACTGCCGATCGCAAGCCCGGCCAACAGCAGCCGGCGCCGGCGCGTCCCGCCGCGGCAGCCGGCCGGCCGACGCAGCAGCCGGGCTCGTCCAAGGTGGGCGTCCCCGGCGTCCGTGCCATCATCGCCGTCGCATCGGGCAAGGGCGGGGTCGGCAAATCGACGACATCAGTCAATCTTGCGCTCGGCCTTCAGGCGCTTGGCCTGAAGGTCGGCATGCTGGATGCGGACATTTACGGGCCTTCGCTGCCGCGGCTCCTCAAGATTTCCGGTCGTCCGAAACAGCAGGAAGACCGCATCATACTTCCCATGGAGAATTATGGGCTGAAGGTCATGTCCATGGGGTTTCTGGTGGATGAGGAGGCCGCGATGATCTGGCGCGGGCCAATGGTGCAGTCCGCCCTGATGCAGATGCTGCGTGAAGTCGCCTGGGGCGAGCTCGACGTGCTGGTGCTGGATATGCCGCCCGGCACGGGTGATGCGCAGCTGACCATCGCCCAGCAGGTGCCGCTTGCCGGCGCGGTCATCGTTTCCACTCCGCAGGACCTCGCGCTGCTCGACGCGCGCAAGGGCATCACCATGTTCCGCAAGGTGGAGGTGCCATTGCTCGGCGTCATCGAGAACATGAGTTACTTCATCGCGCCTGATACCGGCGCCCGCTACGATATTTTCGGCCACGGCGGCGCGAAGGCGGAAGCCGAAAGGATCGGTGTGCCGTTCCTCGGCGAGGTGCCGCTCACCATCGCCATCCGCGAAATGTCGGACGCCGGAACGCCTGTCGTCGTTGCCGACCCGGATGGTCCACAGGCTGCGATCTACCGCGAGATAGCGAAAAAAGTCTGGGAGCGTATTGGCGCCGGTGAAAGAAAAGCGGCTCCAAAGATCGTTTTCGAATAAGCTACGGACGGCCGGCAAAACCGCAAAGCGCACCTGCGCTGTGAATAGTCCTGTAAAAACAGAAGATTGATGGCCAGTAGCGGTGCGGTTTCTGGCCATGAAGTCCAGAAGTGCTTCGTCTGCAAAGCTGTCGCGAAAAAATATTGCTTGATTGCATCTCGCTTTGGGCGCATACGCCTGCGCCGTTTGGCTCTTGGTCCATCGGGCTGGCGCGATATGACGTTGCGCCTGTTTCGGTGGTCCCTGAAGTGTCGTCCAAAGGTTTGCCGACAGCAAACAGGATATGTTAAGCAGCATTGCGGCTAAGGCCTGCAATGTGGAGCGGAGAAACGGATTGATAAAAGCCTATCGCGCCAATTGCGAGGCGATCAGCCTGTCGTCAGACGACGGCTCCGTACAGATTCCTGATGACATCGTCTGGATCGATCTCGTCAACCCGGACAGGGCGGAAGAGCAGCATGTGGAAAAGCTGCTGCAGCTCGATCTGCCGACGCGTGAGGATTTGAAGGATATCGAGCCCTCAAGCCGTCTCTACATGGAAGACGGCAATGTTTTCATGACCGCATCGCTGGTGTGGAAGGCGGATTCGGACGACCCCCGCCTCACAGATGTCGCCTTCATCCTCGCCGGCACGCGCCTCGTAACGATCCGTTATGCTGAGCCGAAATCATTCCACCTTTTCATTGCCGCCATCACCCGCGCGCCGCACGAGATGCGCAGCGGCACGGCGCTGCTTTTGAAACTGCTCGAGACAATCGTCGATCGCACGGCCGAAATTCTCGAGAACTCGGTCGCCGGCATCGACAATCTCGCGGCAGACATTCTCGGCAGCCAGGCCCGTTCCAAGCGCAAGGCGCCGCGTTATCTCGAAGACCGCCTGACCAACATCGCTGCCTATCATCGGCTGATTTCGAAGGTCCGCGTCAGTCTTGCATCGCTGGCGCGGCTGCAGACCTTCCTGTCCACCAGCGGCCAGGTTCGGGAAGACAAGGGCGCGAGGGAACAGGGCAAGTCGATTTCCCGTGACATACAGTCACTGACGGAGCACGCATCCTTCGTTTCCGGCAATCTTACGTTCCTGCTGGATGCCTCGCTCGGCATCATCAACATCGAGCAGAACAGCATCATCAAGATATTCTCCATCGCTTCGGTGGTTTTTCTGCCGCCCACGCTGGTGGCTTCGGTTTACGGAATGAACTTTCAGCTCATGCCGGAGTTGAACTGGACATTTGGTTATCCACTTGCGCTGATCGTCATGGTGATGTCCGCAATCGTCCCGTTTCTCTTTTTTCGTTGGAAGGGCTGGCTCTGAGGAGCCAGGATCATCATGTCCCAGATCGCTGACAAGGATGTTGCCGAGAAGCCGGATGCGGATGACGCTCACAAGAACAAGGGGCTTTACGCCGCTATCCTTGGTTCGATTGGCGTCGTTTACGGCGATATCGGCACCAGCCCGCTCTACGCCTTTCGCGAAGCCCTGCGGCCCATCGCCTATGACGGGGTGACGCAGGAAGAGGTCATCGGCCTCACATCGCTGATGATCTGGTCTCTGACGATCATCGTCACCTTCAAATACATCACGCTTTTGCTGCGCGCCGACAATGACGGCGAGGGCGGCACGCTGTCGCTGCTGGCGCTGCTGATGAAGACGGCCGGCACCCATCGCAGCGTTCTTATCGTGCTTGGCCTGATTGGCGCGGCGCTGTTTCTCGGCGATGCCATGATCACCCCGGCACTTTCAGTGCTTTCGGCGGTGGAAGGCCTGAAGCTCGTCACCCCGGAGATGGACGCCTTCATCATTCCGATCTCTGTCGGTATCCTGATTGGCCTCTTCGCCATCCAGTCCCACGGCACCGGCACGGTGGCAAAATTTTTCGGACCGATCACCGCGGTCTGGTTCATCGTCATGGGCCTTGCAGGCCTCATTCATATCGCTGACGACTTCAGCATCCTCTTTGCCTTCAACCCGTGGCACGCGGTCGAGTTTCTGGCGAATGAAGGTTTTTATGGTATTGTCGTACTCGGCGCGGTGTTCCTGACGATCACGGGCGCAGAAGCGCTTTATGCAGACCTCGGCCATTTCGGCCGCCGCCCCATCCAGTGGGCGTGGTTCTGTCTGGTATTCCCGGCGCTGACGCTGAACTATCTGGGGCAGGGCGCGCTGGTGCTGAAAGACCCGGCGGCCATGTCCAATCCCTTCTATCTGATGTTCCCGCAATGGGCGATCCTGCCCGCCGTCATTCTGGCGACCGCCGCGACAATCATTGCCAGCCAGGCCGTTATAACGGGCGCCTTCTCACTGGTTCGCCAGGCGATTCACCTCGGCTACCTGCCGCGCATGGAAATTCTCTTCACCTCGGAAACCAATACCGGGCAGATTTATCTTCCCGCGGTCAACACCATCCTGCTTTTCGGTGTCGTTGCCCTGGTGCTCACCTTCAAGAGCTCGGATGCGCTGGCCACCGCCTATGGTATTTCGGTCACCGGTGCGATGGTCGTCACCAGCCTGATGTTCTTCGAGTTCGTGCGCAAACGCTGGCAATGGTCGATCTGGCTTGCCCTTGCGGTGCTGACCCCGCTTCTGGTGCTGGAACTGATCTTCCTCGGCGCAAACCTTCTGAAAATTCACGATGGCGGTTACGTGCCGGTGCTGCTGGCGATTGCCTTCACGGTCATCATGACGACTTGGCAGCGCGGTTCGAGAATCCTGTTCGCCAAGACGCGCCGCATCGATGTGCCGCTGAAGGCCTTCATCGCCTCGGTGGAAAAGGAAAGCGCCCATGCGCCGGTGCGCGTACCGGGTACGGCGATTTTCCTCACCGGCGATCCGGAAACGGCGCCGGCGGCTTTGCTGCATAATCTGAAGCATAACCACGTCCTTCACGACAAGAACGTCATCCTGACGATCCGCACCGAGGATCAGCCGCGCGTTCATCCGGCAGATCGTTATACGTTGACGAAGATGAGCGACCGTTTCGCCGTGGTCGAGCTGCATTTCGGCTTCATGGAAACCCAGAATGTTACCCAGGCGCTGGGCTATCTGCGCCGCACGGGCTACAAGTTCGACATCATGTCGACCTCCTTCTATCTCGGTCGCCGCAAGCTGGTTCCAGATCCGAAATCGGGCATGCCGGGCTGGCAGAACCGTCTGTTCATCGCGCTCGCCGAAACCGCGGCCGATCCCTCCGACTATTTCCGCCTGCCTGCCAATCGGGTGGTGGAACTCGGTTCGCACGTCGTGGTGTGACGAAGTGGCATGCCCTCAATGTAGCTGGGCGATCTCGTTCTCTCTGTCATACCGGCCTTGAGCCGGTATCCAGCCAGCCCAAGTCCTTGGGGTGAAAGGGTCTTTACGCCGCGCCGACGCGCGACGGCTGGTTCCGGCTCGAGGCCGGAATGACGGATGAGGAGATGCCCTGCGGCGCAGTTCTGATCGGCACATGCGAACTCGACTCCACGCTACACTCATTAGCATTCCCTCACACATTAACGTGAAGACACCTTCCTGCGCGGCGTTAACCAACCATCAAGGTTAATAAGAGATTCTCGAACACCTGTAGAAAATTCGGTTGTCGGTGTTCGGAGTGCTGGTTTTGCGTTCGAAAAGAGTAATGCGTCGTCGGTCCCCCGTGTCCTTTCAGGGATGGGCGTCCAAATGGACGTCACCCGTCGTCTTCGGCCTGGCCGCCTGGCTTGTCTTTCCCTCCCTCGCTGCGCGTGCCGATCTCGCCTCGCTTCTGGCGGGCCTCGACAAGGGCGGCGAACAATGGCGCATGGTGCTGACTGCCTCCCCGGCGGGCTCGACGCATAACGCCTCCCTGACATTCAACGATGCGGAAGGGGACGAGGCGCTGCATGGCGGCGGCATGACCCTGCCCAATGGCAGCAAGGTCGCGTTCGTCACCAACAAGAAGGGCGAGGCAACGACGCCGGACAGCGAGCGGGTGAACCGCGCCGCCAAGAAAGGCCGCATCGTCGCCACCGAAATCATGCAGCCGCCGAAGGCCTTCACCGCCGGTTCGGTGCTGCAGCGCACCTCGATGCTGGATATCGAGCCGCTGAAGCGCAAGGATCGCACCGCCTTCGTCAAGCCGAAGCGCGGCAAGGATGTCGAACTCGCCTCTTTCTATTTCCGCCGCGAGGAAAAGAAGGCGGACAAGAGCGTCTCGCCGATGCTGGCGGAACTCGTCACCAACCGCACGCCGGACATCCTGGCGACGGCCTATGCGCCCGCCGAACCGGATTTTGCCCGGGAGTCTCCCTTCGACGCCATCCTGAAGAAGCCCGAGGCCGGCCGCTTCGTGCCGCAGATCAACCCAGATGACCACGCCTGGGCCGCAACGCCGCTGCCGGCAGCCGTGTTTTCTCCGGCCGAACAGCAGTGCCTTGCATCGGGCATCTATTTCGAGGCGCGCGGTGAGTCCGTTAAAGGTCAGGCGGCGGTGGCGCAGGTCATCCTCAACCGCGTGCGCAATCCGGCCTATCCGAAAACCATCTGCGGCGTTGTCTACCAGAACAAGGACTGGCGCAATCGCTGCCAGTTCTCCTTCGCCTGCGATAATATCAAGGACCGGGTGAATTCCGAACGCCACTGGAAGATGGCGCGCGAAGTGGCCATGGCGACTACGGCCGGCAAGATCTGGCTGAAGGAAGTTGGCTCTGCCACCCACTATCACGCCGTTTACGTGCGTCCCGCCTGGGGCAAGTCGATGAAGAAGGTCGGCAGAATCGGCCTCCACGTCTTTTACCGTACCTATGGTGGCGGCTGGAGCTGATACCACCGCCAATTTGTCGCATTTTGCGTGTCAAAAATGCCGATTCCCCGGCGAAACATCGCCCCCAAACCGTGGTTTCTAGTCAAGGCATTGTTTTTGCATGATTAATTTGTGCCTAAACAACCGCTCGCAGTGCCTTGACTAGAGAAGCCCCTAAAACTATGTTGCGCGCGACTTCAGAGCGGGCTGGAACAGGCTTAATCCGTCACCGTTTACAACTCCAAAGGGTTCTGGCATGGCTGGAACGGAGAAAATGGGTGGGATTTTAAGATGACTGGCAACCGTGACGATAGTCTGGACGAGCGCCGCAAACGCCTTGCTGACGAGTTGGCAAAGGTGAAGGCGGAGGATGAGGCGGAAGTGAGGGCGGAGACCAACGCTGCGGAGAGCCGAAAAGGCTTTGCGATGGCGGTTAAGCTCTCATCGGAGTTCATTTCGGCCATCGTGGTCGGCGCTATGCTGGGTTATCTTCTGGACTATTTTGCCGGCACGACGCCGTGGGGGATGATCGTTCTTCTTCTTCTCGGTTTCTGCGCAGGCGTATTGAATGTGTTGCGTTCGACGGGCGCGGTGGCCAAGCCGCCGCTGCTTGAGAAGGCGGACAGACGAGACGAGGGTGGAAAACGCGGCCTTTGAGGCTGTTTTTCCTTACAGTTGAGATGCCGCGACAGGCGGCGACAGGTAAAGAGGGCAGCCGGTGGCAAACGATCCGACCCATCAGTTCTTGGTGCAGCCGATCATTCCGATCGAAATTGGCGGCGTCGATTTTTCCTTCACCAATGCGTCGCTCTTCATGGTCGCGACCGTGGCTGCTGCTTCGGGTTTCCTTTATTTCGCAACGTCGAACCGCGGTCTGATCCCCACCCGCATGCAGTCCGTTGCCGAAATGTCCTATGAGTTCATCGCCTCCATGCTGCGCGAAGGCGCCGGCAAGAAGGGCATGGTGTTCTTCCCCTTCGTTTTCTCGCTGTTCATGTTCGTGCTGACGGCAAACCTGCTCGGCATGTTCCCGTATTTCTTCACGGTCACCAGCCAGATCATTGTCACCTTCGCGCTCGCCTGCCTCGTCATCGGCACGGTCGTGGTTTACGGTTTTTATAAGCACGGTCTGCATTTCTTCGGCATTTTCGCCCCCTCCGGCGTGCCCAAGGCGCTTCTGCCGCTTGTGGCGTCGATTGAAATGATCTCCTTCCTGTCGCGCCCGATCAGCCTTTCCGTTCGTCTTTTCGCGAACATGCTGGCCGGCCACATCACGCTCAAGGTTTTCGCAGGCTTCGTCGCCTCCATGAGCGCGCTTGGCGCGCTCGGGGTCGGCGGTGCAGTCCTGCCTCTCATCATGACGGTCGCCATGACCGCTCTCGAATTTCTCGTTGCCTTCCTGCAGGCTTACGTCTTCGCGGTACTGACTTGCATGTACCTGAACGACGCCGTGCATGGTGGTCACTGAGAAGTAAAGTCGCTGGCCCCGGCAACGGGCGTCAAAAACAGCCGCAACAACCAATATCTCAAGGAGTCTCACATGGAAGCGGAAGCAGCAAAGTACATCGGCGCAGGTCTCGCATGCCTCGGCATGGCTGGTACGTCCCTCGCACTCGGCCGTATCTTCGGTGATTACCTGTCCGGCGCACTGCGCAACCCCTCTGCTGCCGACAGCCAGTTCGGCCGTCTGGTATTCGGCTTCGCCGTTACGGAAGCTCTGGGCATCTTCTCGCTGCTCGTTGCTCTCCTTCTCCTGTTCGCTGTCTAATATCGGCATCAGGTCTGGATCACGGCCCGCAACATAGCGTGCCGTGATCCTTCGCATTTGCAGTCCCCCTGGAGGTGAGCATGTTCGTGACCGAGGCTTATGCCCAGTCAGCACCGACCGTAGGTGAAACGCATACGGAAACTCCGGCCGTTGGCCAGCCGCAACCGGAAGCCACGCACACGGAAACCGGTGTAGCGCATGGCGCCGAGCACGGTTCTTCCGGCGTTTTCCCGCCGTTCGACCAGTCTACTTATGCATCGCAGGTCCTGTGGCTGGCGATTACGTTTGGCCTTTTCTACCTGCTCATGCAGAAGGTCATCGTTCCGCGCGTCGGCGGCATTCTGGAAAACCGTCATGGACGCATCGCACAGGATCTCGACGAAGCGGCACGGCTGAAAGCTGAAGCTGACGCTGCCGTCGAAACCTATGAAAAAGAACTCGCGGCAGCCCGCGCCAAGGCAAGCTCGATCGGCGCCGCGGCCCGTGACGCCGCCAAGGCGAAGGCCGATGCCGATCGCGCCGCTATTGAAGCCGGTCTCGCCGAAAAGCTTGCCGCTGCCGAAAAGCGCATTGCCGGCATCAAGGATCAGGCTTTCGCCGATGTCGGCGCCATCGCCGAGGAAACCGCGACCGCAATCGTCGACCAGCTGGTTGGCGCAAAGGTCAAGGACACGGACGTGAAGGCAGCGATTGCCGCCGCTTCGAACGTGAAGGGAGCCTGATATGGCATTTGATGCATCATTTTTTGCTCTCGTCGGTCTCGTTCTCTTCTTCGTCCTGATCGCTTACCTCAAGGTGCCGGGCATGCTCTCCAAGTCTCTGGACGAGCGCGCGCAGAACATTCAGGACGAACTGGCCGAAGCCAAGCGCCTGCGTGAAGAGGCCCAGCACCTGCTGGCCGAATATCAGCGCAAGCGCAAGGAAGCCGAAGCCGAAGCCGCCGGCATCGTTGCCGCCGCTGAACGCGAAGCCGCCGCATTGACGGAAGAGGCCAAGCAGAAGACGGAAGAATTCGTCGCCCGCCGCACGGCCCTTTCGGAACAGAAGATCAAGCAGGCCGAAGAAGACGCCATCGGCGCCGTCCGCGCCGCCGCCGTCGACATCGCCATTGCCGCTTCCGAGAAGCTGCTGGCCGAAAAGACGACGGCCGCCGCAAAGGCCAAGCTTTTCACCGCCACGATCGGCGAAGTGAAGTCGAAACTGAACTGAGATTTATCTCGGACTGATTAGAACCCCTCCAGCGCGAGCTGTGAGGGGTTTTTTGTTGTCAAAGCCAGTCTGAAAGGAAGGTACGGTAGGGGCGGGCAGGGCGCTAATGCCAGTGATGTACTCGACCGCGTCGTGCTTGTTTTGAAATGCAACCGCGCATGCCGCGCATATTTAAGCCTTCCAAGCCCCGTCGAAGCCATTTTTCGCGGCGCGGACCGCATCGAAAGCGGCACCCCCGCATAGATCAGATTTTGATGAACGGTTCCCGCTCGTATGCCTTCCGGAGAATGTCGGTGAAGGTCGACGACACCGGTATTGGCGTAGTATTGAGCGCACTGACCCCCACACCGGGTGTCCATGAATTCATCACCGCCGCACCCTGCATCTCCGCGACACGGTCAGGGCTGATCGGCTCCTCCCTTTGGAAAATCCCGAGTGCTTCAAGCTGGCGGCGAATGATTCTCCTTGTGACGCCGGGCAAAAGCACTGCTTCAGGCCAGATCACGGCTTTGCCATCCCAGAACGCTATGTTCCAAATCGTGGCTTCACTAATGCGTCCATGCCTATCGATGAAAACCGCGTCGTCATAACCCTTTTTGACAGCCTGCCGAAGATAATGGGTTTTTGATGCTTCGCCGACATGTTTGATCGTCGGGAAGGGTCTTTCATGCTGAACGCTATACAGACGTAGAGGTCCGGCGGGGCCTTCAAATGGTGGTGCTGTGCGTATCAAAATGGCAGGGTCGTCTGCGGCGCCCATCGAGGTAAATTCGCCGCTGCGTGAGAACATTGTGACGGTCAGCGAAAGGGCTGAAGGAGCCCCCTTGATGGCGTGACGAATATGTTCTCGCACCAGATTGTCGGGAAGGGCCTGCCCAAAAAATTCGATTGAAGCCGATCTTAGTCGCTCCAGATGAAACTCCAAGCCGCGTACTGCCCCTTCGCGCACTTGCATTGCCGTGAAATGTGCGAAGCCAGCAAATGCGAGTGGGGAAAGCTCTTCTGCCGTCGCTGTGCGGCCATTGATCTCGGTCCGAAACCTCAATTTCTGATTCATTTCTACGCTCCCGTAATTTACATGGTGGAGCGTCCTGCCTACAGTGTGACACCGCTGTCAGAGTCAAGGACTGATAATGAAAATCGGCGAACTATCCCGACGAACCAGCGTCAGCATCAGGATGCTGCGCTATTATGAGGCCGAGGGCCTTCTCGCGCCTGTTCGCACCCAAACCGGATATAGAGATTACGGTCCTGCCGACGTGGAGACAGTGGAGCGAATCCGGCTGCTGGGACATGCTGGCCTGACGCTGACGGCCATTCGAGAATTTTTGCCGTGTGCTCTCGAACGAATGAAGGGCTTTGAGCCGTGTGATGAACTGAAGGCGAAGTTACGTATTCAAATCGGCTCGATTGACGAACAGAGCCGAAAACTCTCGGAGAGCCGAAATCTGTTGACCGAGCTTTTGGACGCATTTGAAGCGACAACGCCCGCTTGAACTCGCCTGTAGACGCCGTTCGGTGGCGGTTGGAACGTCCGCTATCTTTTCAATCAAGCGGAAGGGAATGCCGACTTTCAGTTGCCCCGCGTCAGACCTGAGGCCTTTCCTGAACTGAGGGCATAAGTTCGGGATGCACTTCCGTTAAGCGCTTCCATCAATCCCGCTTCAGTGGCCGAAAGCTCATCCTGTGCAGCGCGCAAGGCCCGTGGCTTTCGATGGCGCGCAGGTGGGCCGGTGTGCCGTAACCGGCATGCCCTTCGAAGCCATAGGATGAATGCACGACACCCGCACGTTCCATCATCCGGTCGCGGGTCACCTTGGCTACGATTGAGGCGGCGGCGATGGAGAGGGAGCGGGAATCGCCCTTGATGACGGCCTTGGCTTCGCAGGTGATGCCTGGGGGCCTGTCGCGGCCGTCGGCCAGTACGAGGGCGGGGGAAATTTCGAGTCCGAGGACTGCGCGGCGCATGGCGTCGAGGCTGGCGCGCAGGATATTCATCGTGTCGATCAGGCCCGGGCCGGAGGAGGCGACCGATACGATCGAGGTTTCCATGATCTGGACGAACAGGCTCTCGCGCTTTTGCTTCGTCAGTTTCTTGGAATCATCCATTCCGTCAGGAATATTGTCCGGATCGAGAATGACGGCGGCCGCAACCACAGGGCCGGCGAGCGGGCCACGCCCTGCCTCGTCCGTGCCGGCGACCGGCCAGAGGCCCCTCTTTCGCGCTTCCAGTTCGAACGAGAAATCCGGGCCGGTATCGGCAAGGTCAAAAAGGGCAGGAGAATCGGGTGTGGCCGTGCGTTTCATGCGGCGAAACTGGCACACACACCCGATCTCCTGCAAGCCCCCGGAAGCGGGCGATGACAGGCAAGATGAGCCGGGGTCAAGGGGCGTGGCTCACCGTGCCCAAGGTCGTCATGACCTTTTATCCTCCAGCAGGGCGGCGGAGGAAAAACGATCGCACGCGAGGCGGCGGTTCCAGGGGCGATGTCCGGCGGGCCAGGGAAAACCAGCCGGGCATTTCGTCGAGAGCAACACGATGAGACGGTTGCTCCTGTCATTTTGAATTCGGTTTATTAAAAGCTCACAGCACCTCGTATTGTCGGCGCGTTATCCCATGCTCGATGTCCTCTCGGGCTTGACCCGAGATCCTGTCACGCTCGGTTCACGTTCCAGGGTCGAGCCCGAGGGTAGCGTCTGGTTCATCACGGGCATTCGTTACCTTCAGTCACTTTCACCATGCGGCTCTCAAAGCAGAGACAATTGCACCCCGGCACCGCCCGGAGGCACGAACAGGTCGTCGCGCAGGTTGATGCCGCGGCGGATGAGACCAAGTCTTTTGGTCGCCATCTCGAATCGCCTGCCGATCTGCCAGGCATAAGGGCCATCACCCTTCATGCGCTTGCCGAACTCCGCGTCATAGTCCTTACCGTCGCGCATGGAGCGCACCAGCGACATGACATGACGGTAACGGTCCGGATAGTTGCGCAGCAGCCAGTCGCGGAACAGCGGGCTTACCTCCAGCGGCAGCCGCAAAAGCACATAGGAAGCCTCGGTCGCGCCAGCAGCCTTGCCGGCCTCAAGAATGCGCTCGATTTCATGATCGTTAAGCGCCGGGATGACGGGTGCCATCATCACCGCCACCGGAATTCCGGCATCCGTCAGCGCCTTGACGGCCTCCAGCCGCTTCTCCGGCGTGGCGGCGCGCGGCTCCATCGTGCGCGAAAGCTTGCGATCCAGCGACGTGACGGAAATGCCGACCTTGACGAGCCCCTTTTTTGCCATTGGCGCGAGAATATCAATATCCCGCTTGATCAGCGCCGATTTGGTGACGATGGCGACGGGATGATCAGCCTTGGCCAGCACTTCCAGTATCTGCCGCATGATGCGCCATTCGCGCTCAATCGGCTGGTAAGGGTCGGTATTGGTGCCGATGGCGATTACCCGCGCCTTGTAGCCGGGTTTCGCCAGTTCCCGTTCCAGAAGTTTGGCCGCATCAGGCTTGGCAAACAGCTTGGCCTCGAAATCAAGTCCGGCCGAAAGGCCCATGTAGCTGTGAGTGGGCCTGGCAAAACAGTAAATGCAGCCATGTTCGCAGCCCCTGTATGGATTGATGGAACGATCGAAGGGGATATCGGGCGATTCATTGCGGGTGATGATGCTGCGTGGCTTTTCCACCTGCACCTCGGTGCGGAACTCCGGCATCTCTTCCAGCGTCTGCCAGCCATCGTCGAAGACCTCACGCTGCAAGGCTTCGAAACGTCCGTCGGGATTGAGCCCCGCACCGCGGCCGCGGCGACGGTCAATCTCGATGCGCAGGCCGGATGCATCGGCCAGCGCATTGGCAATGTCAGGCATATGGCTCGGCTGGAAGGCAGCCTGCCCCGAAAGCGAATGATTTCTCATCTGGATGCTCCCAAGACGTCGCACGCCTTTCGAGGCACGCTGAACGCCCTAAACCGTTTCCATCCGGAGAGGCCTCATCGCCCCTCGAATGATTAAATTCCTACACCATGAATGAGAACAATACAAGAACAAAATTGTAAATTTGGCTGCTTTTGTACTGCGGGGGCCAGCGCCAGGACGGGCACGCCGGCACCTGAGATCGCGGAAAGCGACATCAACCCCCGCGGATTTTACCGCGACGAGCATGGTGGCAATTTATTGTGCGATGCGTTAGAGCTATGCACATGTTGACAGTCATAATGGAATGCCGGGATCAGGAGCCGGAATTGGCGCATACGCTGTCTGCGCTTGTCACCGGTGCCGTGGAAGGGCTTGTAAGCGATGTTGTGATTCTGGATCACGGTTCGCGCGATGGATCGTCGCGTGTGGCCGATGCGGCCGGCTGCCGTTTTTATGGGCAATGGGAACTGGAGGATATCGTCAAGTCCGCGCGTGGCGGCTGGTTGCTGCTGATCGAGCCGGGCGCACGCCCGCAGGCAGGCTGGATCGATGAAATCCTGGAATATGTCGCGATCTGCGAACAGCCAGCGCGCTTTTCCCCATCACGTTATCACCGGCGGAATGTTTTCAGCCGTGTCCTGCGCCGCACCCCGCCGCTGGAGCATGGTTATCTCCTGCCGAAGAAGCACGCGATGTCGATTGCGAAATCGGGCATGAGCCTGACGCAATTTGTCGGCGCGCAGAAGCCGCGCCGGCTGAATGCGGAAATGGTGCCTGCTTGGGCATTGCGGGCTTCGGCCTGAGGCGGGAAGGGTTATTCCGCCAGCACCTTACCGGGGTTCATGATTCCGGCGGGATCGAATGCGTGTTTGATGCGCCGCATCAGCTCCATTTCGATGCCGCGCCGGATGGCGGCCAGTTCGTCGCGCTTTAACTGGCCAATGCCGTGTTCGGCGGAAATCGAACCGCCCAGCGACAGCACGATGCCGTGCACGATTTCGTTCATGTCCCGCCAGCGGGCGAGGAATTGCGCCTTGTCCGCCCCCACCGGTTGGGAAATATTGTAATGGATGTTGCCGTCGCCCAGATGGCCGAAGGCGCAGACACGGGCGCCCGGGATGGCAGCAAGAACCGCCTTTTCCGCCGTCGCCATGAACTGCGGTATTCTGGAAACCGGGACGGAGACATCGTGCTTGATGGAGCCGCCCTCCGGCTTCTGCGCATCCGACATGCTCTCACGCATGTGCCACAGTGCCTGACGCTGGGCTTCGGAGGCGGCGATCACGGCATCCTCGACCAGTCCGGCCTCAAAACCACGCTCCAGCAGCAATTGCATCATCGTATCCGCCGTCTCGGCCGAATCGGAGGTGGAGATGTCGATGAGTGCGTACCAGCCATGGGGCTGTTTCAGGGGATCGCGCACGCCGGGAATATGTCTGGCGGTAAACTCCACGCCAATCCGTGGCATAAGCTCGAAGCCGGTCAGCGCCGTGCCGCAGAGGTTTGACGCCATCTCGAACAGCTTCAGCGCATCTTCGGTGGAGGTCAGCCCGGCGAAGGCCACCTGATGGCCGAGTGGCTTCGGGAAAAGCTTCAGCACCGCGCCGGTGATGATGCCGAGCGTACCTTCGGAGCCGATGAAGAGATCACGCAGATCGTAACCGGTATTGTCCTTTTTCAGCCGGCGCAGCCCGTTCCAGATCTCGCCTGTCGGCAACACCACTTCGAGCCCGAGGCAGAGCTGGCGCATATTGCCATAAGCAAGCACTGCGGTACCGCCGGCATTGGTGGCGAGATTGCCGCCGATGCGGCAGGACCCCTGAGAGCCGAGCGACAGCGGGAACATGCGTTCAACCGAATCGGCGGCTTTATGGATGTCATCGAGAATGCAGCCGGCATCGGCAACGATGATATTGGCGACGGGATCGATGTCGCGAATGCGGTTCATGCGCTCCAGCGAAAGAATGATGTCAGTTCCCCCGGCGCGCGGCGTTTGCCCGCCGACAAGGCCGGTGTTGCCCGTCTGCGGCACGATTGGGGTACCCGTCTCGCTGGCGAACTTCAGGATGGCCGATACTTCCTCGACCGATCCGGGTTTGAGGAGCAACGGCGAAGCGCCACGATAAAGCCCGCGATTTTCCACCAGCCGCGGGGCCATCTCTGCCGCATCGCGCACCGCATTCCTGTCTCCGACAATGGCGGCAAATCGGTCGAGGATGTCGGAGGAGGGGACGGTTGTCATCAGGCGTCTCTCTGTCATTTGAAACGGTGGGCGAATGGTCGGCGGGCCTCAGCTCCGCGGTGCGGCGGCGCGGGAAAGGCGGTCATTGATCGCCTCTCCAAGACCGTGAGTGGGAATGCTGGTGATGGCGATGCTGTCTGCGCCGCTTGCATCGGCGGCCTTGAGGTAATCGAACAGGTTGGCGGCGGCCTCGGAAAGATCGCCGGAGGGGCTGAGATCGAAAACGGCGCGGGCGGTCTCTTCACCCGCAACCGGGATGCCTTCGAACCGGATCAACGCTTCGCCAGGCGAAACCGATGTGGCGTTGAGGCGCACGGCGGCGCCGGGGGCATAATGCGAAGCGAGCATGCCTGGCGCCTCGATGGCCGCCGACGCTTTTTCAGAACGTTCAAGCCGCTTGCCCGCAACACGCTCTATTTCGGCCGTGACGACGCCGCCAGGACGAAGCAGACGCACCCTTCCACCCTCTTCCACCTTGACGATGGTGGATTCGACGCCGACCGAAGCCGCCCCGCCGTCGAGAATGAGGTTGATTTTCTGACCGAGATCGGCCTCCACATGGGCGGCGCTTGTCGGGCTGATCTTGCCGGAACTATTGGCGCTGGGGGCTGCGAGCGGTTTGCCGAACCGGCGGATAAGATCGCCGGCAAAACCTTGTGGTACGCGAATGCCGACCGTATCGAGCCCGGCCGTCGCCAGCGCATGAATATCGCTTGCCGGTTTCAGCGGCAGCACCAGTGTCAGCGGGCCGGGCCAGAAGGCCTCTGCAAGATCAAGCGATATGGGATCGAAGATGGCGTAACGTTCCGCCATGGCGATATCTGCCATGTGGCAGATCAACGGGTTGAATTGCGGCCGGCCTTTGGTCTCGTAGATACGGGCAATGGCTGCAGGGTTGGTGGCATCGGCGGCAAGGCCGTAGACGGTTTCCGTCGGCAGGGCGATCGGCTGGCCGGCGGCAAGCTCCGTGACGGCTGCTTGAAGGGCGGTTTCCCGCTCGTTTTCAATATGGATATGACGCGCCATGATGCTGCCTTTCAGGGCGGTCAATAGCGTATTTCCGGGCAGAATGGAAAGCGCTAATGCACATTGTCCGAAACTGGTCGTCGGTTTCGGGAGAACGACATGCCTAAGAAAGAAAGATGAAGTCCCTGGGGGCTTTGTCGCTGCTATATCGCCTTGATGATCCTGCGCATCTCCTCCGAGCGCGCGCCGAGCATGAGGACGTTTTTCAGCGCCACGCGCGGATCGTGGGTCTGGAACAGCAGGCCGCCGCGATGAACGGATGTATCGACGGCGATTTCCTGATCGGGAAGGGCGTTGATGGCGACAGCGAAATACATCCGCGAATAACGCGCATCGATATTTTCGAAGAAGTTTTCGGCACCGCTCAGTTCCGCGAAGAAATTCGCGAAATAGAAGGACCATAGCACATGACGCTCTGCATCGAAGCTGGTCGTCGCCGCCGTGACGTGGCAATAACCCAGATGCGGCCGGTCATTCAGCAGATGGTGAAAAACCATCTTCGGAAAACGGATGGACTGGTGAAAACCGTTCAGGCGGCTGTGGGTGGCATCGGCGGCAGCTTCCAGCTTTCGCCCGGTCAGCGCAGCCACTTCGTCATGGCTGTAGTAGACGCGTTCTTTCGGCAGCCACCGCTCTTCGTAACGGCTGATGCGCCCTGTCCGCAAAAAATCGGAATGCGCGGTCTTCGAGCGTATCGGTGTGACCGAATGCCTGCTCGCATCGAAATAGCGTATGCGTGTCGCCTTCTCCACCGGGAACACCCTCGTTGCTGTCGATCCGGTAAGATAATTTAGGGTGCGTTAATACTCCGTTGCGCTGCAGCCCCTGTTTTTTGATGGGTGGGCAGTGGCTGCGCCATCATTCGTCATATTGCGACGTCGTTGCAGGCGGTAAATAGTTGCCGGATTTTGCAGTGGAATGGCCTGAAGACGCCGTTTGGACATGTCGCAATTTGTCGCCAATGCGGAAGCCGATGTCGCTGTCTGTGCTGCCGCAAATGACGGCCGATGATTAGATGAGGACATACTTCCGCAGCCCCCGCAAATGGTGTCGGGCAGGGCGGTTTGATCGAGGATTTGGCCATGGAATTGCGTGATACCGTATTGCGCCAGCTGAAAAACCGCCGCGAAGGTTTTAGCCTGGAACAGCCCTTCTACACGGACCCGGATTACTTCAAGCTGGATATGGAAACCATCTGGTATCGCGACTGGCTGTTTGTCGGCCATGATTGTGAGGTTCAGAAGTCCGGCAGCTATTTCACCGTGCAGGTCGGCGCCTATTCGGTCGTCATCGTTCGTGGCCGCGACGGGCAAATCCGCGCGTTCCACAATTCCTGCCGCCATCGCGGCTCCCGCGTCTGCACCACGCAGAAGGGCCAGTCGGCGCGTCTTGTCTGTCCCTATCACCAGTGGACCTACGATCTTGACGGCAAGCTGCTTTTTGCCCGCCACATGGGCGAGGAGTTCGACAAGGGCGATTTCGGCCTGAAGCCTGTCGCCTGCGAAACCGTCGCTGGCTACGTCTTCATCTGCCTCGCCGATCAGCCGGCGGATTTTGAGCCCATGCGCGCCGAAGTGGAGAGCTACATGGCGCCGCACCGCATATGGGAAGCCAAGGTCGCGCATGAGAGCACCATCATCGAAAAGGGTAACTGGAAGCTCGTCTGGGAAAACAACCGCGAGTGCTACCATTGCGCCGCCAACCATCCGGAACTCTGCCGTACCTATCCCGAAAACCCGAGCGTGACGGGAACGGATGGAGGGGCAAGCGACCCCGAGATCGGCGGCCACTGGGCACGCTGCGAAGCAGCCGGCCTGCCCAGCCGTTTCAAGATTGACCCGAAGGGCCAGTTCCGCGTGGCGCGCATGCCGCTGATCGGCGAAGCGGAAAGCTACACAATGTCGGGAAAACGCGCCGTGCGCCGGCCGCTGTCGGACGATGTCAGCATCAGCCATATCGGCGCGCTGCTCCTGTTCCATTACCCGACGACCTGGAACCACTTCCTCGGCGACCACACCATCTCCTTCCGCGTGCTGCCGCTCAGCGCCAACGAGACGATGGTTACCACCAAATGGCTGGTGCACAAGGATGCGGTGGAGGGCGTGGATTACGATCTTGAGGATCTCACCCATGTCTGGAACGAAACCAACGATCAGGACCGCCGCATCGTCGAGGAAAATGCCTTCGGCATCCGCTCGCCCGCTTATGAGCCCGGCCCTTACTCCATGGAGGATGAAGGCGGCGTGATGCAGTTCGTCAACTGGTACGCCGATTTCATGATCGACCGGCTGTCCGGCGACAAGGCCCGGCTTTCGGCTGTAGCGTGAAGATGAACATGGTCGTGACATATAAGCATATTGACGAGATGAAGCCGTGGAGCGACAAGCTCCAGCTGCTGGAATGTATTTCGGTAACCCCCGAAACACAGGATGTGATGACGTTCCTGTTCCGCTCCGAGGATCAGAACTGGTTCCGTTATCTGCCGGGCCAGTTCGTCACGCTGGAACTGCCGGTGGGCAAGGAGCCGCTTTACCGCACCTACACATTGTCATCCAGCCCGTCGCGGCCCTATTCACTGTCGGTCACGGTCAAGGCGCAGGCCAACAGTATCGGCACGCGCTGGATGTTCGACAATCTGAAGCCCGGCATGAAGATCCGGGCGCTTGGTCCGCTCGGCGATTTTTCCTACGTCAAGCATCCCGGGGACAAGTATCTCTTCATCTCCGCGGGCTCCGGCGTCACGCCGATGATGTCGATGGTGCGCGACATGAGCGACCGCGCCCCGCAAAGCGACATTGCCTTCATCAATTGCTCGCGTACACCCGGCGATATCGTCTTCCGTCACGAGCTGGAATATCTCGCCCGCTTCATGCCGAACCTGTCGCTCGGCTTCATTGTCGAGAAATGTGGACGCACCGATCTGTGGTCCGGCCTGAAGGGCATGGTCGACAAGGCCAAGATCGCGCTGCTCGCCCATGACTTCATGGAGCGTACCGTCTTCTGCTGCGGGCCGGAGCCGTTCATGGCCGCCGTCCGCTCCATGCTTGAAGCCTCCGGCTTCGACATGGGCCGTTACCATCAGGAAAGCTTCTCGCCTGCTGCTCCCGTCGCCGTCGGCGAGAGTGTTCTCACCGATGATGGCGAAGCGTTGTCGATGGTGGGTTTTACCCTTTCCGGGAAAGAAATGCCCTGCCAGCCCGGGCAGACCGTTCTGATGACGGCGCGTGCAGCCGGTGTGCGGATCGGCGCAGCCTGCGAATCCGGCATCTGCGGGACTTGCCGGGTCTTGAAACTTTCCGGCGAGGTGGAGATGAACCACAATGGTGGCATTCTCGATGAGGAAATCGAGGAGGGCTATATTCTCGCCTGCTGCTCGCGGCCTTTGACCGATGTCAAGGTGGAGGCATGATGCCGGCAGGCGTTTGAGGCTTTCCTTCCATTACCATTGTCTGGAACCAAATTTCCGTAAATTCGTTTGCACGTCATCCAATTCTTCTCGGGCATGAAGCGGGGCTGACCCTAATCTCCGAAAAGAGTGAGTGGGTGAAAAGCGTGGGTCAACGCGCTGAAGCAAACGGAGGAAGATCATGATAAATTTCCGGACAACGAGTGTCGCCACGGCCCTCGTCGTGTTCCTGACCAGCTTTACGCCGTCGCAGGCGTTCCAGGTTCCTGTGCCGATCCAGAAGCCGGCGGTTTCCACCGACAATGTCGTGCAGGTGCAATATCGCGAATGGGACCGTCGACATGATCGCCGCCACGGCGACCGCATGTATCGCCCGCGCCCGCCGCGTGACGGCTATTACAATGGCCACCGTGGTTACCGTGACCGCCGTCCGGGTTACCGTTATCATAACGGCTACTGGTTCCCGCTTGCCGCTTTCGCCACCGGCGCCATCATCGGCGGCGCGATTCAGCAACCCCGTCCGGCCTATGGCGGCAGCCATGTATCCTGGTGTCAGAATCGCTGGCGCTCGTATCGTGCCTACGACAACACCTACCAGCCCAACAGCGGTCCGCGCCGCATTTGCGTATCGCCTTACAGCCGCTAATTGCACAAGCAGAAGCCCGGTCTTTACCGGGCTTTTGTCTGGCCCTGAAACGCCGTGGTTTTGATAAACGAAGCGTGATCGGACCGTTAATCGTAGGTTCAGCCACACGTCCCTAGGCTGTAGAAGTATACGACACCGCCCGGACAAAGGCGGAATAGAACAACAGAAATTCACGTCTTACGGCCTGTCGACCGTCGTGAATGGAGGAAGTCAGATGAAAAGCTATGTGAAGAATATCCTGGCTGTCGGTCTTTCTGCAATCGTGGTTGCAGGAGCGATTGTTCCGGCCGAAGCCGCCATGCCCCTGCCTGTAGCGCCGAAGAGCGTTGAGACCTCGGGCAACGATGCCAGCAAGAATATCGTGAACGTGCAATATTGGCGTGACCGTGACGGCTGGGGCGATCGTCGCGGCTGGTATCGCGGTCACCGCGGTTACCGCGATTATCGTCCGGGTTACCGCCACCATGACGGTTACTGGTTCCCGCTCGCAGCATTTGCAACGGGCGCAATCATCGGCGGCGCTCTTTCGCAGCCGCGCGAAGTCTACCGTCCGGTGCCGGAATATCGCCCGCGCCCGGTCTATCGTGAGTATCGTCCGGTCCGCCGTGGCGGCATGAGCCAGGCGCATGTGAACTGGTGCTATGGCCGCTATCGCTCCTACGACGCCTATAGCAACACGTTCCAGCCGTATAACGGTCCGCGTCAGACCTGCTATTCGCCCTACGGCTGATAGGTTGGCCAAGACCGAGATTGACAGAGCCGTCCGGTGTCGACCGGACGGCTTTTTGCTGTCAGAGGATACGCGCGCGTTTCAACACGAACCAGGCGAGCACGACCGAGATGACGATGAAGATGCTGGCCGCCATGGTGCCACCGGTCCCGACCGTAAACGGCAGCTCATCCGTGTTCATGCCAAAAAAGCCGGTTACCAGCGACGGTGGCAGCAGGAACGCCGTCATCAGCGACAGTATATAGAGATGCCGGTTGGTTTCAGACGAGAGTTTTGAATCGATTTCTTCGTGAAGCAGCCTTGCGCGCTCCTGCAGGGCATAGACGTCATGATCAACAGCCTCGAGGCGCCCCATCAGCCGTGAGGCGACATCCTCGAAACCGTCAGGCATCTCGTCGTCATCCGCTGCCGAAGCCCGCCGCATCAGGGTGAGGACGGTGCGTAAATGCCGGTGCAGGCGCACCACCGTGCGGCGCAGCGGTGCGAGTCGTCGCCTTTCGTCGCGGGTCTCGCTGTCATAGACCAGATCCTCGATGGCGTTTAGTTCTTCCGTCGTCTCCATGACCAGATTGATCAACGAACGCTGGAATTCGGCGACAAGGCCTTCGAAGACGTGGGAAGGTGTGAGATAGCGGTTGGAGTTCTTGTCGACCGCCGCCTTTAGCCGGTCTACCGAATGCAGCGGCTGAAGGCGGGTGGTGATGATGAAACGGTCGCTCACCGCAAAATGCAGCCAGCCGAAATCGCGCGTTTCCTTGTCGAATTCCCGTTGGAAATCGACCAGGGTGCCGTAGAGCGATTTTTCGTCGACAACAATGGACGGATGCGTTTCGTGGGTGGTGAGGCTTGCCCGTGCTGCCGGATCGAGACCCTCAACCGTCTCCAGAAAACCCGCCACGCGCTGATCGGCGAGATTGAGATGCAGCCAGAAGAACCCGTCGCGTCCCGCCATCTCGTCAAAGCCGGCATCGGGCGCCAGCCTGCGGCATGGGGCCTTCCCGGGATGAAATTGATAGGCCCAAACGAGGCCGGGAATGGTGGGCGTTATGAGGTCCATCGTGGCAGTCCTGACCGGCGGGATGGGAGGAGAGGGGTGCCCGTCGCACCGGGAGGAGGCGAAAGGAGCGCGTCAGGGCACCGTCAACATGCTGAGCAAATTCATATGACAGTTTTATAACAAGCCCGTAGAAATACCCGGAATTTTCAAATTGACGTTTACGTAAAAATCATTTAGCCCGAAGGCAGTAGCAGGATACAAGAGCTTCGGGAGGAGGCAGCATGTATAGCGCGCCGGTGGATGATATCGCCTTTACACTCAAACATGTAGCGGGTCTCGGAGACGCGCTTTCCAGGGGTGTGCTGGGAGATCTGAGTGAAGATCTCGTCGATGCCATTCTGGAGGAAGCCGGACGTTTCGCCACCGGAGAGGTCGCGCCGCTCGCCGAAATCGGGGACCGTCAGGGCGCAAAACTTGCCGATGGCAGGGTGACTACGCCCGATGGCTGGGCCGATCTTTACCGTCGCTGGGCGGCGGCGGGCTGGAACAGCCTGACTGCCCCGGAAGAATTCGGCGGCCAGAACCTGCCGCATATGCTGAATGTTGCAGCGCTCGAAATGTGGAATTCCGGCTCCATGGCCTTCGCGCTGGCGCCGACGCTGACAATGGGTGCGGTGGAAGCCATCGTCGCCCACGGCAGCAACGATCTCAAGCGAAGCTATTTGCCGAAACTCGTCTCCGGCGAATGGACCGGCACGATGAACCTGACCGAGCCGCATGCGGGTTCCGATCTTGGTGTCCTGAAGACCCGGGCGGAGCGCAATGGCGACGGCACCTACCGCATCTTCGGCCAGAAGATTTTCATCACCTGGGGTGAACACGACGCGGCTGATAATATCATCCACCTCGTTCTCGCCCGTCTTCCGGATGCGCCGGCGGGAACGCGTGGCATTTCGCTGTTCCTCGTGCCAAAATTCCTGCCCGATGAAAACGGCGCGCCGGGCAGCCGCAACGATCTTTTCTGCCACTCTCTCGAACACAAGCTCGGTATTCACGGTTCGCCAACCTGCACCATGATCTTCGGTGACGGCAAATTTGGTGACGAAAAGGGTGCGCTCGGCTGGCTGGTCGGCGAGGAGAACAAGGGCCTCGCCTGCATGTTCACCATGATGAACAACGCCCGCCTTGCCGTTGGCATGCAGGGCGTGGCGATCTGCGAGGCGGCGACCCAGAAGGCGATCGAATACGCGAGGGAACGCACGCAGGGCAAGGCGCCCGGCTGGCAGGGTTCGGGCATGAGCCCGATCATCGAACATCCTGATATCGTGAGAACCCTTCTGACAATGAAGGCGCTGACGCAAGGATCACGGGCGATTTCCTTCAGCTGCGCGCACGCCATCGACATGGCGCATGCGACTGAAGACGCCCGGCAGCGCGCTCACTGGCAGGAGCGCGCTGCCCTTCTGACACCGATCGCCAAGTCCTTTTCCACCGATGCCGGTGTCGATGTCGCATCCATGGGCATTCAGGTGCATGGCGGCATGGGCTTCATCGAGGAAACCGGCGCGGCGCGTTATCTGCGTGATGCCCGCATCGCGCCGATCTACGAGGGCACCAACGGCATTCAGGCCATCGATCTGGTCCTGCGCAAGTTGCCGCTCTCCGAGGGCGCGCAGGTGCGCGGTTTCATCGCCGAACTGCGTGAGATCGCCGCCCGCACGGCCACATCGAACCGTGACGATCTCGGAGAGACCGCCCGTTATCTCGATGCCAGCCTCACCGATCTGGAAACGGCAACCGACTGGCTGCTCTCCCGCATCAAGGCGGGCGAAACCGAGATGGCACTTGCGGGCGCCACGCCCTATCAGCGTCTCTTCGGTCTTGCCTTGACGGGCGCTTATCTCGCCAAGGGCGCATTGGTCTCTGTCGATGATGGCAGGGGCGGGCATCGTGCCGCGCTTTGCCGTTTCGCGGCGGAAAACCTGCTGGCGGAAACGGCGGCGCTGAAGGACCGCATTGTGTCAGGCGCGGCAAGCCTTGCCGTCGCCCGTACTGTTTTGGCTTGAGGAGCTTCAGATGTCGGACGACCATATTCTTGTCGCGCGTGTCGGCCATGCGCCTGACGTTCTGACCATCCGCTTCAACCGACCGGAAAAGAAAAACGCCATCACCGATGCCATGTATCTGCGCATGGCCGAGGCTCTGCACGCCGCCAATACGGATCCGGACATCCGCGTCGTTGCCTTTCTCGGCACGGAAGGCTGCTTTTCCGCCGGCAACGACATGGCTGATTTTCTCGCCTTCGCCATGTCAGGTGGAAAGGGCAAGCTCGCTGCCCTCGAACTTCTGAAAGCGCTGGTCGCCTTCGAAAAACCGCTGGTATCCGGTGTCGATGGGCTCGCCATCGGCATCGGCACCACGCTGAACCTGCATTGCGACCTGACGGTCGCTTCCAGCCGCAGCCTGTTCAAGACGCCCTTCGTGGATCTCGCATTGGTGCCGGAAGCGGCCTCCAGCCTGCTCGTGCCAAGGCTCATCGGCCACCAGCGCGCCTTTGCGCTGCTCGCCATGGGTGAGGGTTTTTCCGCCGAGCAGGCATTGCAGGCCGGGCTGATCTGGAAAGTCGTTGCCCCGGAACATGTCGAAGCCGAAACGCTGGCGCTTGCCACCCGCCTTGCCGCCAAACCGCAGCAGGCGCTGAAGATCGCTCGCGATCTGGTCCGCGGCAACCCGGCCGATATTCTCGCCCGCATCGAAGAGGAAGGTCGTCATTTCATCGCGCAGCTGCAAAGTGCCGAAGCGCGCGCCGCCTTCGAGGCATTCATGCGTCGTTAAGTGTGCGGGCAGGAATTCCTTGCGATTAAGAAACCGGGCAATATGGCTTGGGTTAGATAACGCACCGTCATTGTCCGAAGGCCACCCACATGCGTCACTTCGTTTTCGCCCTGACTGTCTTCCTATCCGCCGCGACGATTGCTGAAGCGGCGGCGATAACACGCGCTCCAGCGGCTTCCACCAACGATGTCATTCTGGCGCAGTCCACGGACGACGATAGTCCGAACTTCTATTCCGGCAATAACCGCGACCGCCAGCGCCGCGCGCGTTTCGTCTGCGTCATCGCCCCCCCGGACAGCGCCAACCGCCGTCGGCCCTATATCTGCCCGCTGGAGCGCGGCCGTGTGGGCGGTGCCTGCCGCTGCTCGGGCGTGGTGGGCAACGGCACGGTCGATACGGCCTGGTAAGACTCCCAGGCTTCATCTCCACTCTCATTCCTGTGACAAGCACAGGAATGAGGGCTGTTGGGATTGCGGGCATATGAATCGTTGCGTTGCCTCAGCGTCGCTGAGCGGCTCTCCGCCCGGATTGCTTATTTCTCCAGCGTCGCCACGGCTTCCACATGCGGCGACCACAGGAACTGGTCAACCGGCGTGACGCGGGTGATGCGATAGCCGCCCTCGGTCAGGATGGCGAGATCGCGCGCCAGTGTCAGCGGGTTGCAGCTCACGGCCACGATCTTCTTTACCGTGCTGCGTGCCAGTTCCTTGCACTGGAATTCCGCGCCCGCGCGTGGCGGATCGAAGACGACGGCGTCGTAATTCTTGAGCTCGCTTGTCATCAGGGGGCGGCGGAAGAGATCGCGCTTCTCGACGCTGACCGGCTTCAGGCCCTGCGTGTTGCGGGCGGCGAAATCCAGCGCCTTCAGCGGCTTGTCTTCCGCCTCCACCGCATGCACCTTGCCAACGCGCGCAAGCCGCAGCGCAAATGTACCGGAGCCGCAGAAGAGATCGGCAATGCGTTTGGACTTGCCGACATGGGCAAGCACCAGCTCCGCCATGGCGTCCTCCGCCTGCTTCGTCGCCTGCGTGAAGCTGCCGGCCGGCGGCGATACCGCCACCCCGCCAAACTCGATGATCGGCTTCTGGGGTTCGATCAATATTTCACCCGACAGTGAAACACGCGCAATGCCGCGCATGGCAAGAACCGTTTCCGTGAGCGTGCGGCGCTGCTTGTCGCTGACCGACTTGATGCCGTCGACGGAAATATCGAGGCCGGAAAGGGTCTCCAGCACCGTCATCCGGAAGGGTTCCGCATTCGCCACCATTGAAAGTCCGATGGCGCGGATGGCATCCAGTCGCGAGACGATGCCGGGCGAGGTGACGGGACATTCCTCAATGGCGACGATGTGGTGGCTGTTCGCCTGGCTGAAGCCGAGCAGCAGGCCCTTTTCCGTCTTGCGGGCGGCGAACACCGCACGGCGGCGCTCGCCAGGGCGACAGATGACGAGATTATCCACATCGGGCGTCAAGCCCTTCGATTTCAGTGCCGAGACCACCAGTTCCCGCTTGTATGCATGGTAAGGCTCGTCGGCGAGATGTTGCAGCGAACAGCCGCCGCAGGTGCCATTCTTGCCATCCGGGCCGAAATGGCGGCAGGCGGGTGTACGGCGCTCGGGTGAGGCTTCCGTAATCGACATGACGGTGCCGTGATCCTTCACCTTGGCGATGGCGACCGTCTCGCCGGGCAACGCGAAAGGCACATAGACCGGGCCGTCGGGACAGTGCGCAATGCCATCGCCCTGGGCGCCGAGGCTCTTGATAGTGACGGTTTGTGTGCTCATGGCTTTTCGCCTCCGAGAAGAAATTCGACATTGCCGTCACCGCCGGAAATCGGCGAGGGAATGAGGCCGAGACTTTTCCAGCCCATGTCCTCCGTCAGCCAGCGCTCCAGTTCGGCCGCCACTGCGGGCGCGGTTTCGGGTTCCTTCAGAAGCCCGGCCTTGCTGATGGCGTCACGCCCTGCCTCGAATTGCGGTTTCACCAACAGGACAGCACGAGCACCCGGCTCAGCAAGATCAAGCGCCGGGGCGAGCGCGAGCTTCAGCGAAATGAAGGACACGTCCGAGACAATGAAGCCGATGGGCTGGTCATCGATATCGTCCGCCGTCAGGAAGCGGGCATTCAGCCCCTCCAGATTGGTGACACGCGGATCGTTCGCGATCCTTGCATGCATCTGCCCGTGGCCGACATCGATGGCGATGACGTGGCTGGCGCCCCGTTCCAGCAGCACCTCGGTAAAACCGCCTGTGGAAGCGCCGACGTCAAGACAGTGATGGCCGGAAGGATCGAGCCCGAAATGATCGAGTGCGGCCACGAGTTTCAGAGCTGCGCGGGAAACATAGGCCTGCGCTGGATCGCTGATGGCGATCTCGGCATTGCCGGCGACGGTCTGGCTCGGTTTGGTGACGGTCTTGCCGTTGACGCTCACGGTGCCGCGCGCAATCGCGTCGCGCGCACGCGAGCGACTGGCAAAATGGCCGAGCGACACGAGAAGCTGGTCAAGCCGTTCATTTTCAGGTGTTTTGGACATGATCCCGTGTCAATGACTGCCAAACTCCGCCGATGCAAGCGATTTATCGCGATGCGGAGCCGACAGCGCCTGAGCCACGGCCTTATGAGGCTTTTGCGCCGCAAAATCAGCATATCAGATTAATCCAATATAAAGGCTTGTATTGCAGGGTGTGCCAAGGCCCGTGCGGCCGGTCGGAACCCGCCATGATGGCATCTTCTCCCATTTCTGAAATTGCGGCCGTTGCAGCGCAGACGCTTGCTCCGAGGCATCGGGTCGCCGAGAGAGTTTGCGATGTCGCTGAAAAATCTCCCCATTAATCTGAAGCTCATAGCCACCTTCTGTGCCTTGATGGGCGTGTGCCTGCTCGCTTCCGCGGTCGTATTCTGGCAGACGCTGGGGAGCGAGCGTGTCACGATTGAAAACAACCGCACCAAGGATATCATCCAGGCCGTGGATGGCGCGACAGCAGCCATGCTGGAACAGGCCGTCAATCAGCGCGGCTTCCTGCTGTTCCGCAGTGACAGCACCTATAATGACGTGTTCGCCCAGCGCGATATCATGCTGAAGAAGCTTGATGAAGCGCGCGCCCTTGCTGCCGGCCAGCCGGACATCCTGAAATCCATCGACGACATGCAGAAATCCGCCACCGTGTTCTTCAAGGAACTGGCGGAACCGCAGATCGCCGCACGCAAAACGACCGAAGCGCCGATTTCCGAAATCATCGAAATCGGCCGCAATCAGGCCAAGGGCCAGCTTGACGGCTTCCGTGCCTCGGCCGCCAAGATCAAGGAACAGCTGAATGGCCTGTCCACCGCTTACGCTGCAGAACAGCAGGCTGCTGCCCGCAAGCTGGAATATGCCCTTCTCGGCGGTGGCGCCGTCGCCGGCCTTCTCGCCGTGATCCTGATCTGGGCGCTTTCGCGCTCCATCGTTACGCCCATCGTCGGCATGACAGCGGCGATGAGCCGGCTTGCCGATGGCGATCTGACGACGGAAGTTCCGGCCACGGATCGTGGCGACGAAGTCGGCAAGATGGCAAAGGCTGTAATGGTCTTCAAGGAAGCCGGGCTTGAAAAAGCTCGCCTTGCCGGTGAGACCGATCGCATGCGCTCCGCGACGGAAGCAGAACGTCGCCGCACCGAGGAAGAAAAAGCCAGGGACGAAGCCGCCAGCGCTTTTGCCAGCGCCGAGCTTGGCAAGGGCCTTGCGGCTCTCGCGGATGGCGATCTTTCCTATCGCATTGAAACGCCTTTTGCGCCTGCGATTGATCCGGTTCGTGTGAATTTCAACAGCGCCGTCGAAAAACTCCAGCAGGCATTGCGCACGGTCGGCGAGAACGCGGCCGCCATCAATGCCGGCGCTTCGGAAATGCTCTCCGCCGCCGACGACCTGTCGCGCCGCACCGAACAGCAGGCGGCCTCCATCGAAGAGACCGCTGCGGCGCTCGAAGAAGTCACCACCACCGTGCGTGATAGCGCCCGTGGTGCGGAAGATGCCGGCAATCTGGTCCAGCGCGCCCGCGCCGGTGCGGAAAAGTCGGGTGTTGTGGTCCGCAAGGCGGTTGCCGCCATGCGCGAGATCGAGAAGTCCTCGGGCGAAATCGGCAACATCATCGGCGTCATCGACGATATCGCTTTCCAGACCAACCTCCTGGCGCTGAATGCCGGTGTGGAAGCCGCCCGTGCCGGTGATGCCGGCAAGGGCTTTGCGGTGGTCGCGCAGGAAGTCCGTGAACTTGCCCAGCGTTCGGCCAATGCCGCCAAGGAAATCAAGACCTTGATCAGCGCTTCCAGCCAGCAGGTGGAAAACGGCGTCAATCTCGTCGATGAAACCGGCAAGGCGCTGGAACTCATCGTCTCGGAAGTCGAAGAGATCAACGCCCATGTCAGCGCCATCGTTGTCGCTGCCCGCGAACAGGCCACCGGCCTGCAGGAAATCAACACGGCCGTGAACACCATGGATCAGGGCACGCAGCAGAACGCCGCCATGGTGGAGCAGCAGACCGCCGCCAGCCATTCGCTGGCCCGCGAAGCGGAAGCGCTGAACAGCCTGCTTGGCCAGTTCAGGATGGGCGGCGCACGCACCGCCGTTGCGAGCGCCGGCGGATATTCCGCTCCGCGCCCATCTTCGGCCAAGCCTGCCTTTCAGCCTGCGCCAGCCGCGCCGATCCGCAAGGCTCCGGTAAAATCGGCCTCTGCAACAGCAAGGCCTGTCGCATCGCCGGCCCGTGCACTCGGCCAGAGCCTTGCCCGCGCCTTCGGTGGTGCTGCCGAAGCACCGGCCGCGAAGGATCAGGACTGGACGGAGTTCTGAGCGGGGCTTCAGATTGAACCTACGGATCGGGGGCCGAAAGGCCCCCTTTTTGCGTCGGCATTTTTAAATGGGAGGCCGCCTAGGCGCGCTGTAGCCGGAACATCCGTGCAAAAAAAAGCTCATCCGACAGGCGGTGGAGCAGGGCGGCAATGACGGCGGTTGCGGCAATGGCGAAAACGAGACGTCCGGCGAGAACCCCGTAGACATCCGCACCCAGCGACATGACCACAAGCGTGTCTTCAATCACGCTATGGGCAAAACCCATGAAGACGCAGGACAGAAATACCTGCCGCGGTGATATCGTCCCCGATTGCGCCTCGCGGATCAGGAAACCCGCGCCGTAGGAAATGCCGAGGAACAACCCGATGGCAGTGAGATGCTCGGCTTCGCCGCGAATGCCTGCAAGACGCAGCAGGGGCGAGAGCGCTTTCATCATCAGCGCGAGCAGGCCGGTCAGCCTGAGAATTTCAAGGCAAAGGGAAAGGGCAAGGAGGATGGCGAGCATCCAGGCCATGGTTTCACCGAGACCGAGGAAATAGGCGGACCATTCAGGCGTGGCGCTCATCGCAATCCAGGCCGGGCTCGCCGGTCCAGACAACCAGCCGGTCGATTCCAGAAGCTGGTGCAGGAGAAAGGCATAAAGCAATCCGCCGCCGACGCGCAGCCCCGTCGTGACGATCATGCCGGGGCCCGCCTTTTCGATGATTTTCTGTTCGATTGGCAGGCCATGGGCGAACAGGATGAGCGCCGAAAAAACGGTAATATCAGCCACGGTCAGTGAAGACGCGGGAACCAGCGTGAAGATGAGCGGCACGGCACCCCATATGCCGACCAGCATCGCGGTCAGCCAGGCAAGGCCAAGTTCAGGCGGCAGGCCGATGAGGTTCATGACCGGCGCAAAGGCAGGCGCCACCGCCTCGATCGCCCCCATCCTTGATAGCAGCTCGGTCAGTATGGCGATCGGGACCGTGATCCGCACCAGCACCCAGTAGATTGCAAGCGTTTCCCGCGTTTTTTGCCAGACGGTCTGTAGAACTGACATATCAAGGCTCCCCTGAAAGTTGTTTCCATCCACTACTCCAGGCCGGTTCGCATTTGCGGTCAGAGATTGCAGTTTCATGCAATTTTATTGCAAAGATGGCGGCGGGCGATATGCTGCCCGCATGGACAGGATCGACCGGAAACTTCTGAACCTTTTGCAGAACGATGCCTCGCGCACCAATGTGGATATGGCTGACGAAGTCGGGCTGTCGCCATCCAGTTGCCTGCGCCGCCTGCAGCGGCTGCGCAAGTCGGGCGTAATCGACCGCATCGTGGCGATCCTCAACCCGGCAAAGGCGGGACGCGTGCTCAAGGCTCTGGTGACGGTGGAGCTGAAACTGCACGGCGAGCAGCAGATGCGCCGCTTTCTGGATATTGCCTGCGCGGAGGAGGCGGTGTCGCAGGCCTATGCCGTCACCGGCGCAAGCGATGTCGTACTGATGTTACGCCTGCGGGATATGGAAGAATTCGACGCCCTGTGCGACCGCTTGTTCCGCGATCAGCACAATGTGGCGCGCTTTTTCACCATGGTCGTCATCAAGACGGCGAAAGAAGAAACGGCCATCAAGCTTTGAAACTGATAATATGGCCTTCTGGGTAGGCATTTGATCCTCCCCTTCAACCCAAGGAAAGCGTCTGGCTTTCGGGAAGGCAGTTTACAGATGGCGCCTCGCGTTAAGTTAAGGCTCCTTGAGGGCACCTACGGAGTGGCCCGGCTTTCTGCCGATGCATCCGTTCCAGCCTGGGCCGATGGCACAGGTTTTCTCAGCATCAGCCGGACTGATGATGAGCTTTCCGTCGTTTGCCGTCAGGAGCGTATCCCTCATGATGTTAAGGCCGACACCGGCTGGAACTGTCTCAAACTTCAGGGCCCGTTCGCCTTTGATGAGACCGGCATCGTGCTTTCGGTGATCGAACCGCTATCGACCAACGACATCGGGATATTCGTGGTTTCCACTTTCGATGGCGATCACCTGCTGGTCAAATCGAAAGATCTTGAGAAAACGTTTGAGCTGCTGGCAAATGCAGGGCACTCGCGCATCTAAGCTCCGTGAGCGTGATCCGCCCGCATGGGATGCCAGACGGAAATATCGCGCGGCGCGTCCAGAAGCTCGGGCAGGGCATCGTGCCATGCCTGCCGATAGGGCCGGTAGATCTGAACGTCGATGACGTCCTGATGGTCAGTCCAGGTCTCATGCAGCAGGAACCGGTTCTCGTTTTCGCAATCCCGGTGCAGGGTTGCGTTCACGAAGGTCTTTTCGTGCCGCATGGCGTCGAGCAGCGCATTTAGCAATTCCAGAAAACGTTCGCGCTGGGCTGGACGGACCTGAAAGCCGATAAGATAGGTGGTGTGCACGGGTCTTACTCCTTGGCGCCTTGCATCAGTGCGTTGCGGGTTGCCGCGTCGGCGGGATAAAAACACTCCAGCACGAGTTCGGAGAGCGTGACGTCCGTCGCTGTCCCAAAAACCGTGGTGGTTGAAATGAAGCTCAATATGCCGTCCGAAGATGGATCGCGAAGCTGGAGCGGTATGGCCAGAGGGTCGGCCCCGACGGTATGCGGGGCGCCCTTTGGCGCGGGATAGGCCGCAAGCTCCGCATGCAGCCGAGAAAGCACTTCGTCTCCGGTTTCCTCGACCTGACGGCGCAGGCGTTCCAGCAGGTGATGGCGCCATTCGGCCAGATTGACGATGCGTGAACTCAGACCCAGCGGATGCAGGCTCAGCCTCAAGGCGTTGAGCGGCGGGTAAAGCAGCTCTTCTGAAACGCCGGCCAGAAGCGACGTGATCGCCCCATTGGCGAGAACGACATTCCAGTGCCGGTCGACGGCAAGAGCGGGGAATGGCATATGCCCATGCACTACCGTTTCGACGGCTTGTCGGGCGGCTGCCATATCAGGTGCATCCAGTGATCGTTCGGAATGAACGGGTGCATAACCTGCAGCCAGCATCAGCCGGTTAGCGGCGCGGGCCGGCATCGAAAGCTGCTCCGCCAGCCTCACCAGCATGTCGCGGCTGGGCGATGATCGCCCGCTTTCAACGAAGCTCAGATGGCGTGCTGATATTTCAGCCTCCACCGCCAGATCCAGCTGGCTCAATCTGCGGCGGGCTCGCCATTCCTTCAGCACCTGGCCGACATGTTCTCGATGATGTGTCATGCCCCGCAGCCTAGCAGAAGATATCGCGGATGCGATTACCTCGGAGGTAATTGTTCCGCTTCCCGACCCCCGGCATGTTTGGGCCGTCAACCACAAGGAGCGCAATCATGACGCAGCATCTCGCAATCGCCGAAACCTATCTCGCAGCCTGGAATGAGGAAGACAATGAACGCCGCAGGCACCTCATCGGTCAGGCATGGGCAGAAAATACGCGCTACGTCGATCCGCTGATGCAGGGCGAAGGCCAGCAGGGGATTGCCGCCATGATCGAGGCGGCGCGGCAGAAATTTCCGGGATATCGTTTCGTTCTTGCCGGCACCCCGGACGGACACGGCAAATTCACCCGTTTTTCCTGGCGCCTTATCTCGCCTGACGGGGACGATGTGGCTGGTGGCACCGATGTCGTCAGCCACGATGCCGGGGGCCGGATCGAAAATGTCGTTGGTTTTCTCGACGGCGCGGCATCCTGAGGTAAAGGCGGGATAGTCCCGCCTCCTGTCCCGGCAATTTTGTCAGCCGGCGAAACCGACGTCGGCCTGACGCTGGCCGAGCGCATTGAACACCGTGGAAATGATGCCGGCCCGGTCGAGGCCGGCATTGGCATACATGGTCTCTGGCTTGGCCTGTTCCACCCACTGGTCGGGCAGTGTGAGTGTCCGCACCTTGGGGCCGTGATCGAGCAGGCCGGCGCTTGCCATGAAATGCAGCACATGTGCGCCAAAACCGCCGACCGAGCCTTCTTCTATCGTCACCAGAACCTCGTGATGGGCGGCAAGCTGTCGGATGAGATCGAGATCGAGCGGCTTGGCGAAGCGTGCATCGGCAACCGTGGTGGAAAGACCGGCGGCGTCCAGGTCTTCGGCCGCCGCCAGGCATTCCGCAAGGCGGGTTCCGAAGGAAAGCAGGGCAACCTTCGTGCCTTCCTTGATGATGCGACCCTTACCGATCTGAAGAATCTCCCCACGCGCGGGCATCTCGACGCCGACACCTTCTCCGCGCGGATAACGGAAGGAAATCGGGCCTTCGTCATAGGCGGCCGCCGTGCGGACCATGTGTTTCAGCTCCGCCTCATCCGAGGCCGCCATAACTACCATGCCGGGCAGGGTGGCGAGGAAAGTGGTGTCGAAGGAGCCGGCATGGGTCGGCCCGTCGGCGCCGACAAAACCGGCGCGGTCGATCGGGAAACGCACGGGAAGGCTCTGGATCGCCACATCATGCACCAGCTGGTCGTAACCGCGTTGCAGGAAGGTGGAATAAAGCGCACAGAATGGCTTGTAGCCATCCGCGGCAAGTCCTGCTGCAAAGGTAACGGCATGCTGTTCGGCAATGCCGACATCGAAGGTGCGCGCCGGGAACAGCTCGGCCATCTTGTCGAGGCCGGTACCGTTGGGCATCGCGGCCGTCACACCGATGATTTTCTCATCGAGCGTGGCTTCCTGGATCAGCGCCTCGGCAAAGACGCTGGTATAGCTCGGCGCATTCGGCTTGGCTTTCGCCTGCGCGCCGGTGATGACGTCGAACTTGTTGACGCCGTGATATTTGTCGGCTGCGGCTTCCGCCGGCGCGTAACCCTTGCCCTTCTGCGTCACCACATGAATGAGGACGGGGCCTTTCTGGTTGTCGCGCACATTGCGCAGCACCGGCAGAAGATGGTCGAAGGAGTGTCCGTCGATCGGGCCGATGTGATAGAAACCAAGCTCCTCGAACAGGGTGCCGCCGGTTACGTAACCGCGCGCATGGGTCACGGCGCGGGTAATGGCGCGGTCGATCGTCTTCCCGAGATACGCCGTCAGCTTCTTGCCGAAATCGCGAAAACCCATATAGGTGCGGCCGGAGGCGAGACGCGCCAGATAGGCGCTCATCGCGCCCGTCGGCGGCGCAATGGACATGTCGTTGTCGTTGAGGATGACGATCAGTCGTGCATCGAGCGCACCGGCATTGTTCAACGCCTCAAACGCCATGCCGGCAGACATGGAACCGTCACCGATGACAGCAATGACCTTGCGGTCGCTGCCATCCAAGCCCGCCGCCACCGCCATGCCGAGACCGGCGGAAATGGAGGTGGAAGAATGGCCGGCGCCGAAATCATCATATTCGCTTTCCGCACGGCGGGTGAAACCGGAAAGGCCACCTTCCTGCCGCAGCGTGCGGATGCGATCACGCCGGCCGGTCAGGATCTTGTGCGGGTAACATTGATGGCCGACATCGAAGATCAGCCGGTCTTCGGGCGTGTTGAAGACCTTGTGGATGGCAATCGTCAATTCCACCACGCCAAGGCCGGCACCCAGATGCCCACCAGTTTTCGACACGGCGTCAATCATCTCGTCGCGCAGTTCCCTTGCCAGTTCCGGCAAGTCGCGATCATCGATCTCCTTGAGATCGGAGGGAAAATTCACCCGGTCAAGCAATGGTGTCTGTGGCATTCCGGTCAATCGTTCGGCCTTTTCTGGTGGTCCCCGCGCGGCGCGTGAGAACGTCTTTCATCGCGAAAGCCGCCGGGTGAACCATGCATGTCGTATACTTCTATAGAATTTCAACCTTCCGGCAAAGGGACAAACTCTTCTTCGTCGCCGGGAACGATGTCGAAGCGTCCCGTTCTCCACTCCTGTTTGGCCTGTTCTATGCGTTCTTTTGATGACGAAACGAAGTTCCACCAGATGTATCGGCGCTCATTCAGCGCTGCCCCGCCAAAGATCATGATGTGACAGCCATTGCTGCCGGCCTGAAGCGTGATGTCGTCACCCGGCCGGAAGACGAGCAGCTGGTCGGCGGCGAAGATATCGCCCGCCACATCCAGCGAGCCGGACAGGATATAGATCGCCCGCTCCTCATGATCGGCGGAAAAGGGAAACTTTGCCCCCGGCTCCAGCGTCAGGTCGACATAAAGCGTATCCGTGAAGGCCGCAACGGGGGAGGTGAGGCCCTCGAATTCACCGATCACTACACGACCCGACGCGCCCTTGATATCGATCAGCGGCATCTCTTCCTTTGCCGTGTGGGCAAAGGCCGGGTCGATTTCCTCCATATGGTCGGGCAGGGCAAGCCATGTCTGCAGGCCCGACATGGAAAGCGGATGGCCGCGCAGGTTTTCCGGCGTGCGTTCCGAATGCACGATGCCGCGCCCGGCCGTCATCAGGTTGATGTCGCCGGGGCGGATGACAAGCTCGGTGCCGAGACTGTCTCGATGCTTGATTTCGCCGTCGAACAGATAGGTGACGGTGGAAAGCCCGATATGCGGATGCGGCTTCACATCCAGCGCCTCACCGGCCTTCAGTATCGCCGGACCCATGCGATCGAAAAAGATGAAGGGACCGACAAGCCGCCGCTGCCGCGTCGGTAGCGCGCGCCGCACCGCAAAGCCGCCAATATCGCTGGTGCGGGGGATGATGAGGTTCTCGATGGCGTCGCAGGCAAAGGCATCGCCCGCGACGGGATCGTTACCGGGAAAGAAGGACATGGTCAGCTCCTCGTATCGTCTGGCGGGAGTTTAGCATAACCGAGGGGGAGGGGAGCATCGCGATATCGAACGCAGCGTCAACGATCCTTGTTAACACGACATTGTGAGAACACCTTACGGCCGGGGAAAGTTCTCAAACCTCTCCTCCGTCATCCTCGGGCTTGTCCCGAGGATCTAAACACGTCAAGAAACTCAATGCATTGCAGATCCTCGGGACAAGCCCGAGGATGACGTCGAGTGTTTAAATCGGGAGGTGGCTACCTTATCGAATCCCGTCCGAACGCTCACCCTAAACGCAATCACTCCCCGTCCAGCGGCTCCACACCCTGCGGCTTGCCGGCGCGGTCGAGACGAATCTTCTCGATGCGCTTTTCGGCAGCGTTCAACAGCGTCTCGCAATGCTTCTTCAGGGCTTCGCCGCGCTCATAAATGGCGATGGATTCGTCCAGCGCCACGTCGCCGCGTTCCAGACGTGCGACAATGCTTTCCAGCTCGGCGACGGCTTTCTCGAACGAATAACCGCTGACATCGGCTGTGTTGGCATTTTCCGTCATGTTCAACCCTTCATCATTCTCAAAATATGCATGGCTGCCGATTCCGCCAGCCCTTCCAGATCATAACCGCCTTCCAGCAGGCTGACGACCCGGTTCGAAGTGTATTTATCCGCCATCTCCAAGAGCCGGCCCGTCGCCCAGTCGAAATCCTCTCCCACCAGATTGATCTGCGCCAGCGGATCACGGTGATGCGCGTCGAAACCGGCGGAGATGAGAATGAGATCGGGCGAAAAATCCGCAATCGCCGGCAAAACGCGTGATTTGAATGCCTCGCGGAAATGTTCGCTGCCGGTGTTGGGAGAAAGCGGTGCGTTGACGACGTTGTTCTTCACGCCGGTTTCGTTTTTATCGCCGCTCCACGGATAAAGCGGCATCTGGTGGGTGGAACAGAACAGCACGGATGTGTCGTTCCAGAAGATGTCCTGCGTGCCGTTGCCGTGGTGCACATCCCAGTCGATGATGGCGACGCGCTCGGCACCATGCGCCTTCTGCGCGTGGCGGGCGGCGATCGCCACATTGTTGAAAAGACAGAAGCCCATGGCCTTGGCGGTCTCGGCATGGTGGCCAGGCGGGCGGGCTGCAACGAAGACATTGTCGGCAGCGCCGGTAAAGACATCGTCTACTGCCGCCATTGCGGCGCCGATGCCGGTCAGCGCCGCCTGCAGGCTTTTTTGCGAAACGTAAGTGTCGGCCTCAATGCGGTTGATCTCGCCATCCTCTTCCGGAATCTGTCGCATCACGGCAAGCAGATGCTCTTCCGGATGCGCCAGCAGCACCGCATCCTCATTGGCCTGAGGCGCTTCTTTGCGATCAAGGCGCTCGAAATTCGGATGTTCGAGCGCGATGTTCAGCGACCGCAGGCGGTCCGGCCGCTCGGGATGGCCGGAAGGCGTGATATGCTCGAGGAAGATCGGATGTTCGTATAAACGCGTCGCCATTCTTTTCCTCCCGAAGAAAGTGTTTTCAGGCGCGCTGCGGCAGCAGCGGATAACCCGCCATGACGGCGCGGCCGGCAAGGGCTGCCAGCACGGCCTTCAGCGCATCACCCGGGATGAAGGCGAGCGAACCCATGAAAGCCTTTTCAAAACCGAGACCGACGACCACCGCCAGGTAGGTGATGCCGAAAGCATAAAGCACGACCACGCCGCCGATCAGGCTGGCGACGAAAAAGCCAACACCCTGCGCCAGAGCGGACTGGCTGCGATTGACGAGTTTTTCCGAGAGCGTGCCGGTGACGAAAACGGCTGCGATCCAGCCGATCAGGAAGCCCGTTGTCGGCGTGGTGAAGATCGAAAGACCACCACGTCCGCCCGAAAGCACCGGCAGGCCGATGGCGGCAATCAGGATCGTCAGCAGAACCGCGAGCGTGCCGCGTTTTGCGCCGAGGACGACGCCGGCGAGCATGACGCCGAGCGACTGCGCGGTAATCGGCACCGGAATGAAACCGAGCGTGATCGGCGGCAAAAGCCCGAGCGCGATGATGATGGCGGAAAACAGCGAAATCAGCACAAGGTCGCGGGTCGTCATGGCTCGGAAACTCCGGATGGTTGTCTGGCCGTCAGCTTTGGCCTCTGAAACCGCGCGCGTCAATGGCGGCGGCAATGGCATCGGCATCCTTCAACGTCATAATGACGAGGGGCACGATGATGGTCGCCATCCGCACGGGCAGGCCACGCGCCCGGTGGGCATCGCGCACCGCATGGTAACGGTTGACGATCTCAGGCACGAAGCGCACCACCAGCCCGACTGCAAGCCCGATATCGGCGGCCTTGAGCAGCCCCAGCCTTTCCAGCGGGGAGGCAGCACGTGTAATTTCGTCCATGAACTGCGAAATGCTGACGGTGATGGTGACCGCGGTGGCGAGCAACGCAAGTGCCGTCAGCCGCATAAGATTGACACTGGCATCGTGGGCCGGAAGCAGGAGATAGCTGAAGCCGGCGACGAGGAAGATCGTCAGCATCACCGGCCGCAGCCGCAGGGCGATGTCCTTGAGGGGCAGCCGCGTCGCGCCCAGAACTAGCGCGGCCAGAACCATCGCGCATGCGAGAACCAGCAAGTCGCGGGTGAGGAACAATGCAATGCTGAAGCCCATGAGCGTCAGAAGCTTGAGGCGCGGCGAGACGCGGTATAGCCAGCCGGTGCCCTCGACATGCAGCGATTTCATCGCGACGCCACCTCCAGATAGCGCGCCACCGCCTCTTCAGGTGCAGCATCTGCAATAAGCGCACCCTCATGGAAAACCAGCACCCGGTCGAAACCCCGAAGCAACGGCAGATCGTGGGTTATGACAATCAGCGCCTGGGACAGCGCCGCCATGGTTATTTCCACGACTGCGCGGTTTTTGAGATCAAGCTGGTTGGTTGGCTCATCGAGAATGAGGATTTGCGGTTCGGTCACCAGAAGGGCGGCAAGCGCTGCAAGCTGTAGCTCACCGCCGGAAAGCTCATGCGCGCGCCGGTCTTCCAGCTGCGCGATGCCGAGTCTGGCCAGAACGACCTTCACCCGATTTTCAGTTTCGGCCTTGCCGAGGCCGAGCCGCTTCAGCCCGAAGGCGACATCGTCGCGCACGATCGGCAGGATGATCTGGTTTTGGGGATTTTGGAAGATGAAACCGACCATCTGCAGGATGGTCCTGACGTCGCTCACGGTGTCGAGACCGTTCACCGAAACCTTGCCCTCGCTTGGCTTGTTCAGCCCGTTGATCAGCCGGGCAAAGGTGGTCTTACCGGAACCATTGAGACCGATTACGCCGATACGCCGTTCCGTCAACGTCAAGGACAGCGGCTGCAGGACCTGCCGGCCCTCGAAAACGACACCGGCGGCATCGAAACGGATTTCCAAACTTACATCCTCGCGCTCGTTTCCGGTTCTATATCCCGTCATCAACAGAAGTGAAACAAGGAACAAAAAAAGAACATTGCATTCGCGAAAAAGCCGTCATACCTTCTGGGCCATGACGATCAAGGTTTCGAACGAAGCAGCAAGGCGGATTTTTCTGGCGCGGCAGGGCCTTTCCTCCCCGCCCGGCAAGGCGCTTTCCAAGGATGGGTTGCTGCAGCTCATCACCGATCTCGGCTTCGTGCAGGTGGACAGCATCGGCACGGTGGAGCGCGCCCATCACCAGATTATTTTCTCCCGCAACCAGACCTACAGGCGCAACCATCTGACCACGCTGCTGGAAAAGGATCGCGCGCTTTTCGAGCACTGGACGCATGATGCCTCCATCCTGCCGACGGAATTTTATCCCTATTGGAAACACCGCTTCCGCCGCCGCGAGCCGATCATTCAGGAACGCTGGCGCAAATGGCACGGTGAGGGCTTCGATGCCGCGTTCGGCGAAACGCTGGAGCGCATCGCCGCAACCGGGCCGGTGCTGGCGCGGGAGCTTAAAGAGGAGGGACACCAGTCCGGTGGCTGGTGGAACTGGCATCCCTCCAAGACCGCACTCGAATATCTCTGGCACACCGGCAAGCTTGCAATTGCCGGCCGTGTGAACTTCCAGAAGGTCTATGATCTGGCCGAACGGGTCATTCCCGGTGAGCATCACGAGACCGAAGTGGAGCACGCCGAATTCGTCGACTGGGCCTGCCGCGAGGCGCTGAAACGGCTGGGGTTCGCCACCCACGGCGAAATCGCCGCGTTTTTCGATCTTGTGACGCCGCAGGAGGCGAGAGACTGGGTCAAAAACCATCGCGATGAATTGTGCGAGGTCTCGCTTCTCGCAAGTGACGGCGATACTGCCCGCCAGTCCTATGCCTTTGCCGATTTTACTGCCGACCTGACGGACGTACCGGAACCGTCCTCCCGCGTTCGCGTGCTGAGCCCCTTCGACCCTTTGCTGCGTGACCGAAACCGCACGGAGCGGCTATTCGGCTTTTATTATCGCATCGAGGTTTTCGTGCCGGAGCCGAAGCGGCAATATGGCTATTATGTTTTTCCGCTTCTGGAAGGCGACCGTCTGATCGGTCGCATCGACATGAAGGCGGAGCGCAAAGGCAGCACTCTGGATGTACGCCGCCTGTGGCTCGAGCCCGGCGTGCGCGCTTCGGCCGGGCGGCTGGAAAAGCTCGATGCGGAATTGTCGCGGCTTGCGAAGTTCACAGGGGTCGAGAGCGTGAATTATCTGGAAGGCTGGCGGGAGGAAAACTGAGTTTTTCGCACGGATGATCGCGAGAGAGGTGCCCTCGGACTCAAGGTTACCGATCCGTGATACCCCATTGTAGCGCGGCGTTGCGGCATATTTCTTCTCCCCGCCGGGGAGAAGGTGGCCCAAAGGGTCGGATGAGGGGGCAACGGTAGAGATTTACGGAGAGCTAGCCCCCTCATCCCGCTGCCACGGACTTCTCCCCGGCGGCGAGAAGAAGCAGGCGGAACCCGCTCGCCTCACAATTGCGTGGCGAGACCAGGCAAAACCCAGGCTCACCCGATATCCGTCGCGGAAATCTTGATGCCGAATCCTTCGAGACCGACATAATGGCGTTCGCGCGTGGTCATCAGCTTGATCGAGCTGATGCCGAGGTCTTTGAGGATTTGCGCGCCGAGACCGATTTCCAGCCATTCGTTTTCCCGCGAGCGGGCCTGGGCGTGTGCCTCGTCCGGGTCGCGCGCCTTGCGCCGCCCCGCAACCTGGCCGACGCCGACGGAGCCTTCACGCAGATAGACGATGACGCCGCGGCCTTCCTCGGCGATCTTCTGCATGTAGTGCCGCACCGGCTGGCGGTCGCCGAACACGTCGTCAGCGACGTTTTCCGGGTGCAGGCGCACGGGAATGTCGACACCGTCCCTGATGTCGCCGAAAATCACCGCCATGTGCTGCATCCGGTCCCAGGGAAGGGAGTAGGTCTGCGCTCTGGCCGGGCCGAAGGGCGTTTCGATGGTGAAGGAGGATTCCATCTCCACCAGCGTTTCCTTGCGCTGGCGGTAGGCGATGAGATCGGCAACCGACACCTGCTTGAGCTGGTGTTTCTCCGCAAAGGCAGTGACCTGCGGTCCGCGCGTCACGGTGCCGTCGTCATTGACGAGTTCGCAGATGACACCGATCGGCGGCAGGCCTGCCAGCTTGCAGAGGTCGACGGCGGCTTCCGTATGTCCCGAGCGCATCAGGACGCCGCCCTCACGGGCAATCAGCGGGAAAATGTGTCCGGGCCGGGTAAAATCGGCGGCTCCGACATTGGGATTGGCGAGATTGCGCACCGTCAGCGTGCGGTCATCGGCGGAAATGCCCGTTGTGGTGCCGTGCTTGAAATCGACGCTGACGGTGAAGGCCGTGGTATGGGCGCTGTCATTTTCGGCCACCATGGCATTGAGGTTCAGGCGCTTGGCTTCTTCGCGCGGCATGGGGGCGCAGACGATGCCTGACGTGTGGCGCACGATGAAAGCCATCTTTTCTGCCGTGCAGTGGACCGCTGAAATGATCAGATCGCCCTCGTTCTCACGGTCATCATCATCGGTCACGACAACGATTTCACCGGCTTCGAAAGCGCGGATGGCATCGACAACGCGTTTCTGGTCATAGGCCATGGCGGAAATACCTCACTTCAACCGGCCGGTCTGGCCGCGATCCCTCAGATAATGGTCGGCAACGGTGCAGGCCACCATCGCTTCGCCGATCGGCACGGCACGAATGCCGACGCAGGGGTCGTGGCGTCCCTTGGTGCGCACGTCGACATTGTTGCCATCGGCATCGATCGACTGGCGCTCGGTCAGGATTGACGAGGTCGGCTTGATGGCAAAGCGCGCGATGACGGGCTCGCCGGTCGCAATGCCACCCAGAATGCCGCCGGCATGATTGGAGAGGAAGATCGGCCTGCCGTCATTGCCCATGCGCATTTCATCGGCATTCTCCTCGCCGGAAAGCTCGGCGGAGGCGAAACCCTCACCGATTTCCACGCCCTTGACGGCGTTGATCGACATCAGGCTGGAGGCAATATCCTGGTCAAGCTTGGCGTAGATCGGTGCGCCGATACCCGCCGGAACGCCTTCGGCGATCACTTCGACAACGGCGCCGATGGACGAACCGGCCTTGCGGATGCCGTCGAGATATTCTTCCCAGACGGGCACCATGGCGGCATCAGGGCAGAAGAACGGGTTCTGATCGACCTGATCCCAATCCCAGTTGTCGCGGTTGATCCTGTGTTTGCCGATCTGCACCAGCGCGCCGCGCACGTTGAGGCTGGGTACCACCTTTCGCGCGATTGCGCCGGCAGCGACACGCGCCGCCGTCTCGCGCGCGGAAGAGCGACCGCCGCCGCGATAATCGCGAATGCCATATTTCAGGTCATAGGTGAAATCCGCATGTCCGGGGCGGAATCGCCTGGCGATCTCGCCATAATCCTTGGAGCGCTGGTCGGTATTTTCGATCAGCATGGAAATCGGCGTGCCTGTTGTCGTCATCGTCTCGCCGTCCTCATCCAGCATGACGCCGGAAAGGACCTTGACGATATCGTCCTCGCGCCGCTGGGTGACGAAGCGGCTCTGGCCCGGCTTGCGCTTGTCCATCCAGTGCTGCACCTCGGCAAGGGTAAACCGGATGCCGGGCGGGCAACCATCCACCACGCAGCCAAGTGCCGGCCCGTGGCTTTCTCCCCAGGTGGTAACGCGGAAAAGATGACCGAAACTGTTATGCGACATAATTCTCAAACCGGAAAACGGGGCGCCTGTGGACAGCGCCGTTTAAAACAAGCGGATTTGTCTTAGTGGAAAATCCGGGCAAGGCAAAAGCCTTTCTTTCATCGCAAACGCGATAAGAAGGTGACGTACCGTCCACGACTCGCGAAAGGACGAAAAACGACAGTCCCGCCATGGGCGACGGAAAGTGATTCGACCGGATCGACGGTTTTTTGAGATGACGAAATTGTAAAAGAGCCGGAGTTTTCCACCCTAAACCCGAGTTTTCCAATATTGCCGGAAAATGCGGTGTAAAAATCACTAACGGCTTGAACAGGATTTGAAATCCGTTCATCAATTGGGCCGAAAATGTCATGGTTGCGGGCAATTTCCGCCACATTCGAAAGGCAATTCTTCATGCATGTAAGGTTTTCACGCAAATCCACGAAAGCTAGATCGATGCGTATGATGATTGCCGCCCTTCTGGCCACCGCCAACCTCCTGATGCCGATCAACGGCTTCGCCCAGAGCGTCGACGTGGAAGGCACGATCAGCAAGATCGACGCGAACGGTCTAAGTATCACGCTGAACGACGGCAAGACCTATCGTGTGCCGGAAGAATTCAATTTCGAAGGTCTGAAAGCGGGCGTGAAGGTCGTTGTCTTCTACACGGAAGTGGATGGGAAACGTGTGGTCGACGATCTGCAGGTTGTGGAGTAAGCAGCCGCCTACCAAGTCAAAACCCCCTTTGTGAAACGAGCGGGTGCCACCTGTTTCTTCTCCTCGACGGGGAGAAGTCCGCGGCAGCGGGTAAGGGAGCAAGCTCTCCGAAATCCGGCAACGTTGCCCCCTCATCCCACCCTTCGGGCCACCTCTCCCCGGGGGAGAGAAGAAACAAGCTGCGACGTCCTGCCAATCATGGGAAAGCTGCCAGCCCCTAGGAAATCCACTCCACGCTGTTCCTGTCGATCTCGACCTTCAAAATCTGGTCCTGCGGGATTTGCGTCCGCGACGCCTCATCCTTGTCCATGCCTGAAACAAGTCTGAAAATCGAGCGGATGACGCCGCCATGGCAGACGCAGACTGTCGGCCGCTCCACGGAGGAGAGCCATGCGCCGATGCGCCAGGAGAGGATTTCATAGCTTTCGGCGTCCTGCCCGGGGGGAATGAAATCCCACTTGTTGGCCTTGCGCGCCTTCACCCGGTCCGGAAATTCCTTCTTGAGCTCGGGCAACGTCTGCCCTTCCCAGTCACCGAAGGAAACTTCGATGAGGCGGTCGTCGGTGCGATAGGCCTTGGGATCGAGCCCCATCGCGCCGCGCATCAGTTCCATTGTCTCGCGCGTGCGCCCGAGCGGGCTTGCTACATAATCGAAATCCGCGGCCTGATCCCCCAGGAGGCGGGCGAGAAGCAGACCATTGCCGACCGCCTGCTGGCGGCCGAAATCATTGAGCGGAATGTCTTTCTGGCCCTGAAGCCGGCGTATCGCATTCCAGTCCGTTTGTCCGTGCCGGATCACATAGACGAGCAAGGCGATACCCCAGTTTCAAGCATTCCCGGTTGTCGTCAGTCCTTCACCACCGAAATGTCAGGCGCATCCACCGCCTTCATGCCGATGGTGTGGTAACCGGAATCGACATGGTGGATTTCGCCGGTCACGCCGGTCGAAAGGTCGGAGAGCAGGTAAAGCGCCGACTTGCCAACTTCCTCGATCGAAACGGTGCGCTTCAGCGGCGCATTATATTCGTTCCACTTGAGAATGTAACGGAAGTCGCCGATGCCGGAAGCAGCGAGCGTCTTGATAGGGCCGGCGGAAACGGCATTGACGCGGATGCCGCGATTGCCGAGGTCGACGGCGAGGTAACGCACGCTTGCCTCAAGCGCGGCCTTGGCCACGCCCATGACGTTGTAGTTCGGCATCACCTTTTCGGCGCCGTAATAGGTGAGCGTCACGATCGAACCACCGTCATTCATGACGGGCTCCGCCCGCTTGGCAACGGCGGCCAGCGAGAAGACGGAAATGTCCATGGTGCGGTTGAAATTGTCGCGGCTGGTGTCGAGGTAACGGCCGGTCAGCTCATCCTTGTCGGAAAAGGCAATGGCGTGCACGACGAAGTCGATCTTGCCCCAGTGCTTTTCCAGGCTGGCAAAAACCGCATCGATCGTCTCGAGATCGGTCACATCGCAGTGACCGGCCATGAAGGCGCCGAGTTCCTGGGCCAGCGGCTCGACACGCTTCTTCAGCGCATCGCCCTGCCAGGTGAGAGCCACTTCCGCGCCCGCGTCGGCGCAGGCCTTGGCGATGCCCCAAGCGATGGAACGATTATTGGCGACACCCATGATGAGGCCGCGTTTGCCAGCCATGAGGCCGGATGCCTGAGCCATTTTATGCTCCCTAGTACTTTTGATCGGTCCTGCCTATGGCATAGGCTGCAATCCTGTTCAAGATTGCCAAGGATCATCAACTGTTAGGGAACGTAACAAAGGGTGCGTTGTCCCGGTTATTCGCAAAACTTTCACAAATAAAGGCCTTCGCGCATGTGGCGCATCAGGTCCGTCACCTTTTCATCGGGCTTCTCGTGCAGGACGATGCGCAATTCGATGACGAGATCGCCGGAGCCGCCATTGCCGTCGGCAAGACCCTTGCCGGCAATCCTGAGCGCGCGGTCCGAGCCTGACCAGGCTGGAATGGTGATGTTTTCCTCGCCAAGCGGCGTCTTGACCTTTGCTTCGCAGCCCAGAACCGCATCGCTGAGCGAGATCGGCAACGTCGTGTGGATATCGAAGCCACGAAGGGAAAACGCATCCTCGCGCGCGGTCAGCAATGTCACGGCGAGATCGCCGCGGGCCATGTTCGGAAGCTTCAGCCCCTGTCCCTTCAGCCGCACCACATGTCCGTCGGTCATGCCGGCTTCCAGCTGGAAGCGAACCTCTCGTTCATCGGCAAGCGATACGGTAATCCACTTTTGCTCCAGCAGATCGGCGACCGTGACGATGGCCTCCGCCGTGATATCGGGCGCCTTTTCGGGAGCTGGTTGCGGCGTGCGGAACCGGCGTACGAGAGCGCTGAAGAGATTGGCGGCAAGCGAGACGGGCGCCGCCCTGTCATCGCCAGCGCCGGACTGGACGGCCTCGCCGGCGGCAGGCGCATCGGCTCTTGCGGCGCTTGCGGCAGCCTTTGCCGCTTCCGCCGCCTGCTGTACCTTGGGATCGTTCTGTGCCTCCGCGCCGAAAATCCGCTCGACGATGTCTTCGGCACTTTCCGTCCTGGCGTCGGTTTTCTGGCCGGTCTGCGTCCGGTTGCGGGCGTCCGCCCGGGCCAGTTCTTCCATCAGCTTTTCGGCCGCCCTGGCGCGTTCAGCCGCCTCGCGCGCGGCTTCCCGCTGCTGCATGATGGTCTGATCGCGCTGCTTTTTTTCTGCAGCCTTGCGGGCCTGATCATAGAGATCGCGCTTTTTCGGGTCTTTCAGAAGGTCGTAGGCCTGTCCGATCTCGGCGAATCGCGCCGAGGCATCGGGATCGTCGCGATTGGCGTCCGGATGAACGGTTTTCGCCTTCGTGCGCCAGGCGGCCTTGATTTCCTCGTGGCGGGCGTCACGTTTTACGCCGAGGATCGAATATGGATCGCGCATGCGAAACACCAGTTACGTTGGCTCAGGCGCCTGCCGCCCGTCATGGCGCAATCCTGAAGCTAACCCCTCCGAAAAGGGGTGCCCGCGATCATTCGCCTGCACGCCCTCGGTTTAATCAACGTCGACTGTTGCAATAAGTTGCTAATCACTCCTTTACGGAGCAGGTTCGACGCACCGGGGCCGCGCCTATTCCCCATGGAAGGGTAAACAGATTATTTCTGCTCGAAGCGGGTCATCAACCATTCGCCGGTTTCCGACAGGCAGGCCTGTCCGGAATAAGCTGCCACCCCTTCGAAGGAGTGGCGCGTCGTCTTGAAATCGCGGCAGACGAAACCGCTTGATTTGTCTTCGTGAATGGCGGTCACGACGCCGGCGCTGCCGGTGGCGGCGTTCGCCCAGGGCAGCGGCTGGTCGGCAAGTTTGGCGAGATCGGCCGATGTCACCGCATTGCGAATGGTCACATCGTCGGTCTGGGCGCTGCCATTCTGCTGGTTCGGCACGGAGGCAGTGGAAAGCGAGCGGTCAACCTTGTCGCCGCCGAACAGATCGAGGCTGACGCATCCGCTCAGCACCGCAAGCATCGCCACGACGGCGGAAACTTCCGCTACCGACGAAAGGAGGCTCTTTGTTCGACTGTTCGACTTTGCTATGACGGTCACCATCTTTCACCAGAGATCATCTCTGGGGTCCAAATCAGCTCGGGAGCATTTTAGTCAATATGTCGGAAACGGGGTTAACATCCAGTGACTTCACGGAAGAAAATGAACCTTTCACGCTTTTTGCCGAATGGCTGAAGGATGCGACGGCTTCCGAGATCAACGATCCGAACGCGGTGGCACTCGCCACCGTGGACGAAAATGGCCTGCCGAATGTGCGCATGGTGCTGCTGAAAGGCGTCGATGACCGCGGCTTCGTGTTCTACACGAATTTCGAAAGCCAGAAGGGCCGGGAGATCCTCGGCCAGAAAAAAGCGGCCATGTGTTTTCACTGGAAGAGCCTGCGACGTCAGGTGCGCCTGCGCGGCGAGGTGGAGATCGTGAGCGACGAGGAGGCGGATGCCTATTACGCCTCCCGGCCGCGCGGCAGCCGCATCGGCGCCTGGGCATCCAAGCAGTCACGGCCGCTGGAAGGCCGTTTCGCGCTGGAAAAGGCGGTGGCTGAATATACCGCCAAATATGCGATCGGCGATATTCCGCGCCCGTCCCATTGGTCCGGTTTCCGCATTCGCCCCGTCAGCATCGAATTCTGGCATGACCGCAAGTTCCGCCTGCATGACCGCATCGAATTCCGCCGCGACACGCCAGACGGTGCCTGGTCCAAGGTCCGCATGTACCCCTAAGGGCGTCAGGCCGCGCCATTGGCGCCTGCCTGTTTAAGCAGCAAATCAAACAGCGCCGGGCCAAGGGGGCCCGGCAGACGCTCGTCGCGCAAATTCCATCCGCCGTCCGCTTTCGAATCGACGCTGCCGGAGAATCGTGATTAGAGTTGGATATCACGAACAAAGGATGAACAAATGCTTCTGTCCATGATGCGCCAGTTCGAGGCGGCCTCGCAGAAATATGCCGATGAAAACGGGATCGCCCGTGATCCCGACTGGTTCATGCTGAAGCTTCAGGAGGAGGTGGGCGAGGTGACGCAGGCCTGGAACCGGCTGACGGGGCGGGGGCGCAGCAGGGGCAGAAGCGAAGAGGAGATGAAGCGTGATCTGGCTGACGAAACCGCCGATCTGCTCGGCCACGTGCTGCTGCTGGCGCATCGCAACGGTCTCGATCTCGAAAATGCGATAGAACGCAAGTGGCGCTTCAAGCCGGGAGCCTGACGCTCTGCCGAGGACCATTCGATCCTGCTGCGTCGCGCCTCCGCGATCCGCTAGGAGAACGCGATGACAAAGAACAGGATCGCAAGAGCGGCAGCCACAGGTGCCATGACCAGCTGCTCCGGGCGGCTTTTCGACATTGCGTTCAATCCGATGCTCACCGCCATGTAACAGACGATGATCCAGATTCCAGGTTCAACCCAGCCAGACGGCCAGATGTCGGCCCAACCCGCCTTTTGCAGCGGGAAGGAAACGAAAAGCGCATAAATGAGCGGTGTCGCTGCGCTGGCTATCCTTTGCCGTCCCGGCAATACCGTTTGCGCGCCGCCCCAGGCAAGGCGGCCGAAAGGGGCGCCGGCGGCGAGCGCAATCTGGAACAGGGACAGAACCAGCAGTATCAGCGTTATGAGTGACACGGCGACAGGCGTCATGATTACCCCGGTTATGGATACGCCGGCGGAGCCGTTTGCCCAGTAGCGGCGCCCCAGCCCGACATGCGTTTCATCATGACGCCAAATCGCGAAGCACGTATGACGCCGTCTCGCGCCCCCAGCCCGATTTTCATTCTACTCAGGCCTGCGCTTTTTGCAGAAGGGCGGCCACCATATGCAGGTCGCTGGCGACGGCCACGCATTTCTCCCGCATTTCCTCGGTCGGCGGTGCAACGTCAGGCACCATGATCGTCATCATGCCCGCCGATGTCGCCGAGCGTACACCCGAGTAGGAATCCTCCAGGGCAAGACAGCGCCCGGGATCGAGGGACAGTCGTCGCGCGGCTGTCAGATAGGGCATGGGCGCCGGTTTCGGCTCCGTATAGTCGCCGCGCGCGACAATTGTGTCGAAGCGTTTGAGAAGATCGTGGGGCCCAAGATGGCGCGTCACCGAATCGTGTCGCGACGAGGTGGCGATGGCGCGGCGGATATCGAGGCTGTCGAGAAGGTCGAGTATCTCGGTGACGCCCGGCTTCAACGCCACGCCATCAGCCATCATCACGCCAAGATGCCGGAGCCAGGCGTCTCGGAAACTGTCGATGGGAAAATCCGCGCCATAATCAGCAAAAATGGTGCCGGTAATGACGTCCCACGGGCTGCCGCAGACCTTCTGATAGGTCTCCACCCTCATGCCGTGGCCGCCTTCTTCCGAAGCCGCCAGAAATGAATCGCGATAGAGCCGCTCGCTCTCGATCAGCAATCCGTCCATGTCGAAAACCACGGCCCGCGGGAGAAAAGGCAGCATGGCTCAACCGAACCGGAAAGGGCGTTCGCCAAGGCTCTCGAACGGACGGATCAGGTAACCATCCGGATCGGCGACGATGAACTGCCGGTTGCCCACTTCGACCGTGCCGCGCCTGTACCATTTTTCTTCCAGCGGCATGACGAGGTCGATGGAGGATCGCTCCAGCCGGGAAAGAATGGGTTGCAGCGAGGGGACGGCAAGCTGCAGGTTCATGCCGCGGCCAAACGGAAATTCGAGCACGGCATTATCAGTCACGAATGTCCGCGTCGCGCCAATCTGGTCGATCATCAGCTGGGCATCCCCCAGCGCCAGATAGGTAAAGCCCTCTTCGGGGCGCTCATAGACCACATGAAAACCGATCAGGTCGCAATAAAATGCGCGGCTTTTCTGCCAGTCACTGACGGCAAGTTCAGGAACGAGGGCATTTCGTATGATGGTCATGGTCTCCTTTGCGCATCGGCCGGATCGGGATGTGGCCTTAGGGTAGGGGCTGATCTTAACGTCTTCCCGGCGGCATACCAGAGGAAACCGCATCATGGCAGCCATGTGTGTGGTCAGGGGCTGACGAGGCGCCGACAGGCTCAGTGTGGCTGCAACTCTTTCTTCCGTCATTCCGGCCTTGAGCCGGAATCCAGCCAGCCCAAGTCCTTGGGCTGAAAAGAGTCTTCCCGCCGCGCCGACGCGCATCGGCTGGATTCCGGCTCAAGGCCGGAATGACGGGTGATGCACCGATACATCACTTTATCCGCGCTACAGATACGCATTAACAGTCGTTACAGGCAGGGTCGGGAGATTTACGCCTTCGTGCCGCCCACGGTGATCTGGTCCATGCGCAGATGCGGCTGGCCGACGCCAACAGGCACCCATTGCCCGGCCTTGCCGCAATTGCCGATGCCGGTATCGAGTTTCGAATCATTGCCGATCATCGAGACGCGCTTCATCGCATCCGGCCCGTTGCCGATCAGCATGGCGCCCTTCACCGGCGCGCCGATCTTGCCGTTTTCGATGAGATAGGCCTCGGTGCAGCCGAACACGAATTTACCCGAGGTGATATCGACCTGGCCGCCGCCGAAGGAGACGGCATAGATGCCCTTCTTGACGGAGGCGATGATCTCTTCCGGCGTCTTGTCGCCCGACAGCATGTAGGTATTGGTCATGCGCGGCATCGGCACATAGGCATAACCCTGACGGCGACCGTTGCCGGTGGGCGTCGCACCCATCAGCCGGGCGTTCTGGCGGTCCTGCATGTAGCCCACCAGCTTGCCGTTCTCGATCAGCACGTTGTAACCGGAAGGGGTGCCTTCATCGTCCACGGTCAGCGAGCCGCGGCGGCTGTCGATAGTGCCGTCGTCCACCACGGTCACGCCGGGCGCGGCGACCATTTCGCCCATCAGGCCGGCGAATGCGGACGTCTTCTTGCGGTTGAAATCGCCTTCCAGACCGTGACCCACGGCCTCATGCAGCATCACACCCGGCCAGCCGGAGCCGAGCACCACATCCATCGTGCCGGCCGGCGCATCGATGGCGGTGAGGTTGACGAGCGCCTGACGCAGTGCCTCATCGGCGCCGCGCTGCCAGTTTTCCGTGGTAATGAAATCGCCGAAACCGACCCGGCCGCCAATGCCATAGGAGCCGCTTTCCTGCCGATCGCCTTCACCCGCCACGACGGAGATGTTGATGCGGGTCATCGGCCTGACGTCACTGACGCGGTGGCCATCGGCGCGCAGAATGTCAACCACCTGCCAGCTTGCGGAAATCGTCGCCGTCACCTGCCGGACATTGGGGTTCTTGTCACGCAGATAGGCATCGATATCGGTGAGAAGCTTCACCTTCTCTTCGAAGCTCGGGCTGCCGATGGGATTCTCGTCGCCATAGAGCTTCTTGTTGGTGCGCTGCGGTGCGGCGGCATAGGAGCCGGAATAACCTCTCGTCACTGCGCTGACCGCATCCGATGCACGTTTCAGCGCGCTTTGCGAAAGCTCGCCCGCATGGGCGTAACCCACCGTCTCGCCGGCGACCGCCCGCAGGCCGAAACCCTGGTCTGTATTGAAGGAACCGCCCTTGAGCCGGCCATTATCGAAAGTCAGCGACTCGGCCTGCGCATGTTCGATGAAAAGCTCGCCATCGTCAGCGCCGGCGAGCGCCTCGCCGACGAGCTTGCGCAATTGCGTTTCGTCGCAATCGAAGAGTTTTACAAGATCGTCGGTCATAGGAGGCTCCAGTCATTATCGTTCGTGACCGATTTAGGCACTGGAGCGGGCGGACGCAAGGCTGTCCGGTACGGCAGCCTTCAAGGAAGCGCGTCGTAACCTTCGGCAAACCCCGTCAGTTCGATCGGAATGCCGACGCGGTCCTGATCGACGGATTCACGCAGTGCAAAAACGGCGTTCTTGCCGGCGCGCAGAACCTTCAGCAACTCGTCGTCAATATCAACTTCCACATAGCAGCCTTCGGAGAAGCAGCGGGTGAAATAGGCGCGGCCGATATTGTTATTGTCGATATAGAGTTCCATGCCGTCCTTCAGAAGCACGCCCAGCGGTGCGAGGATGCGGAGGATGCGCGACTTGCGGTCGGCCGTCTTCAGCACCACCACTGAAAGACCGACTTCCGGGCGGTCGTCGGCAATCACGTTCTGCATCAGGGCGCATTGTTCTTCCGAAGCGCCCGCCGGCTTGTCACAGATGACAGACCATGCGCCATGCGTCGACTTCGGCGTTCCGGGCTGCGGCTGTTGCGCCAGCGCCGCGGCGGCGGGGGCGATGATGGCAAGACCGGCGGCGGCAAGAAAAGTGCGCGCGAGCGGGGAAAGACGCATGGATACCTCTGGGATTCGAATCAGTGCGGCTATTTTGACGCCATAATCCGGAAAAAAAAGCCTCGGGCTTTCAATTCCAGCCGAGTTGGGCGGAAATAGGACCTGTCGGTCCTGATGGCAGCCGGATTTGTTCGCGGCATCGGTCGTCATCCCGCGATCAAACCGGCTGGAAGACGGGGCTTGCCGCATTTTTTCGTCGCGAAATCGTCTTCGGCAGACGAGCCGACGCACAGGCTGCAGGAAAGTCGCGCGCGGATTGATCAATGGCAAAATTGGGGCGCATCCGTGGCGTGACGCATATTGCGGCAGAGGGCAAACTGTGGTTTGAAGTTATTACCATTAGCATGGATTCTGCGCCTGTGATTGATCTGGATCAGGCGCGTGAGGGAGAGGGTACCGTGAGGAATAGGATTTACGCAGCACTGGCGGGGATGACCTGTCTGCTCACGGCTGTCGGCGCCCACGCCGATCAGCCGGTGCATTGGCAAATGGGCATGCAGGAGGCCGCCACGCCGATCATGCACGAAATACGCTGGTTCGAACAATATACGCTCTGGTTCATTGTTCCGGTTACGCTTTTCGTTCTTGCGCTGCTCATCGTCGTCGTTCTGAAATTCCGCGCCTCGGCCAATCCCGTGCCTTCGAAGACCAGCCACAACACGGCAATCGAAGTGGTCTGGACGCTGGCGCCGGTTCTCATTCTCCTGTTCCTTGCTTTCCCGTCGTTCAATCTTTTGAACGCGCAGCTCACACAGCCGGAAAACCCCGACGTGACGCTGAAGGCGACCGCCACGCAGTGGCTGTGGAGCTACGAATATACGGCTGCCGAGGGCGCCGAGCCGGTCTCCTTCGACAGCTACATGCTGAAGGATCAGGATCGCGCCGCCGCCGGCAAGGAGGACAAGGCCCGCTATCCGCGTCTTCTCGCAGTAGACAATGAAATGGTTGTCCCGGTCGGCAAGACCGTTCGCCTGCTCGTCACCGCCGCGCCGACGGATGTGATCCATTCCTTCGCCATGCCGGCTTTCGGCGTCAAGATCGACGCTGTTCCGGGCCGCCTGAACGAAACCTGGTTCAAGGCGGAAAAAGAAGGCCTTTATTACGGCCAGTGTTCCGAGCTTTGCGGCAAGGATCACGCCTTCATGCCCATCGCCATTCGGGTGGTTTCCGAACAGCAGTACAACACCTGGCTCGCCGCCGCCGGTTCTGACCTGAACGGCGCGAACCGGGCGCTGATGGCCTCTGTCGATGGCGCTCCGCGCACCGTCGACGTTGCCGCCAACGAAACCAACTGATTCTGGAGTGAGGACAATGGCTGGACCTTCCGCACACGACGATCATCACTCGCATGGTCATTCCGCACATGATGGGCACGCGCATGACGACCATTCGCATGATGCACATCATTCCCATACGCCGGGCTTCTTCGCCCGCTGGTTCCTGTCCACCAACCATAAGGACATCGGCACGCTCTACCTGATCTTTGCGATCATGGCCGGTATCGTCGGCGGCGGGCTTTCCGTCGTCATGCGCATGGAACTGCAGGAGCCGGGCATCCAGATTTTCCACGGTCTGGCCTCCATGGTCTACGGCTTTGAGGGCGACGCTGCCATCGACGGCGGCAAGCACATGTTCAACGTGTTCACCACCGCACACGCCCTGATCATGATCTTCTTCATGGTCATGCCGGCGCTGATCGGCGGTTTCGCCAACTGGATGATCCCGATCATGATCGGTGCGCCGGACATGGCTTTCCCGCGCCTGAACAACATCTCCTTCTGGCTGATCGTTCCGGCCTTCATCCTGCTCATTCTGTCGCTCTTCGTCGAAGGGCCGGCGGGTGCTTATGGTGTCGGCGGCGGGTGGACCATGTATCCGCCTCTGTCGACAAACGGCATGCCCGGACCGGCCGTGGATCTGGCGATCTTTGCGCTGCACGTTTCGGGCGCGTCGTCGATCCTCGGTGCGATCAACTTCATCACCACCATCCTCAACATGCGCGCCCCGGGCATGACGCTGCACAAGATGCCGCTCTTCGCCTGGTCGGTCCTTGTCACTGCGTTCCTGCTGCTGCTTTCGCTGCCGGTTCTGGCGGGTGGCATCACCATGCTTCTGACGGACCGCAATTTCGGCACGGCATTTTTCTCGCCGGAAGGCGGCGGTGACCCGATCCTCTATCAGCACCTGTTCTGGTTCTTCGGCCATCCGGAAGTGTACATCCTGATCCTGCCCGGCTTCGGCATCATCAGCCACATCGTGTCCACCTTCTCGAAGAAGCCCGTCTTCGGTTATCTCGGTATGGCTTACGCCATGGTCGCGATCGGCGCGGTCGGCTTCATCGTCTGGGCGCACCACATGTATACGGTTGGCCTGTCGCTGGAAGCACAACGCTACTTCGTCTTCGCAACCATGGTCATCGCGGTGCCGACAGGCATCAAGATTTTCTCGTGGATCGCGACGATGTGGGGCGGCTCGCTGACCTTCTCGACACCAATGGTCTGGGCAATCGGCTTCATCTTCCTGTTCACGGTCGGTGGCGTCACGGGCGTCCAGCTCGCCAATGCCGGTCTCGACCGCTCGCTGCACGATACCTATTACGTGGTGGCCCATTTCCACTACGTTCTGTCGCTCGGCGCCGTCTTTGCGATCTTCGCCGGCTGGTATTACTGGTTCCCGAAGATTTCCGGCTACATGTACAGCGAGTTCATCGGAAAACTGCATTTCTGGGTCATGTTCGTCGGTGTGAACCTGATCTTCTTCCCGCAGCACTTCCTCGGCCTTGCCGGCATGCCGCGCCGTTACATCGATTATCCCGATGCCTATGCCGGCTGGAACCTGGTGTCGTCCTACGGGTCCTATATTTCGGCCGTCGGCGTGCTGATCTTCCTTTTCGGTGTCTGGGAAGCTTTCGCCAAGAAGCGGATCGCCGGCAACAATCCCTGGGGTGAAGGCGCGACGACGCTCGAATGGCAGCTGTCTTCCCCGCCGCCGTACCACCAGTGGGAACAGCTTCCGCGCATTCGCTGATGCACGGATCGGGACGCGCGGTAAGGCTCGCGGGTCCCGAGCGCTGAGAAAGAGGGCGGCACGGTCAGGCCCGTGCCGTTTTCCCGAACGGGCTGCCTTTACTGCCGCGTGACATTTTGTCCAAGCGATGCTTGCCTTCCAGCGTGATACATGCGCCGGGATATGATAAATGCCAGTTTTGGCCTTTATGAATGGCAAGCGCAGACGAATGGCGGCAGGACACGGCGTAAGGCCGGGCAGATGGCATCGGTTGAACCGGCTGCCGGTCAGGCCGTGACGTTCGGGACCCATGGATCGACGCATCGCGCATTCCGGAACTCTCACTCGTGTTTCCGGCCGATGCAGGGAATGTCGCGACAGGCGGCGTTCGAAGGAAGCAGGACAGGAAATGACCGTTATCGACAATCGCGAAATGCTGGGCGCGGAAAGCTCCGAACTCTCGGAAGCCGGCGCGCGCGATTATTTCGAATTGCTGAAACCGCGCGTCATGTCGCTCGTGGTCTTCACGGCCTTTGCGGGCCTCGTGCTGGCGCCGGGTGAAATCAACCCGATACTCGGCATCATCGCTATTCTCTGCATCGCCGTCGGCGCGGGCGCGTCCGGTGCGCTCAACATGTGGTACGATGCCGATATCGATGCCGTCATGAGCCGCACCGCCAGGCGACCGATCCCGTCCGGCCGTATCACCCCGCGCGAGGCGCTGGCCTTTGGCCTGACGCTGTCGGCCTTCTCGGTAGTCATTCTCGGCCTTGCGATCAACTGGTTCTCGGCCGGTCTTCTGGCCTTCACCATCTTCTTTTATGCTGTCATCTATACGATGTGGCTGAAACGCTCGACGCCGCAGAACATCGTGATCGGCGGCGCGGCAGGCGCTTTCCCGCCCATGCTTGGCTGGGCCTGCGTCACCGGCGGCGTTTCGCTGGACAGCATCATCCTGTTCCTCATCATCTTCCTGTGGACGCCTGCGCATTTCTGGGCGCTGGCCCTGTTCAAGATGCGTGATTATGGCGCCGTTGGCATTCCGATGATGCCGAATGTTGCTGGCGAGCGCTCCACCAAGAACCAGATGATCTGTTATGCGGTGTTGACCACAGCCGCAGCCGTCGCGCCTTATTTCACTGGTCTGGCAAGCGCCGGTTACGGTATTTTCGCGGCAGTGCTGAGCGCCATCTTCGTATACTGTTCGCTCGATGTCCGGCGCATGCCGGAGGGTGACGAAAAGATGTTGCCGGCCAAGAAAATGTTCGCTTATTCGGTGCTTTACCTTTTTGCGATTTTCTCCGGCCTTCTGGCCGATCATTTCGCGCCGGCCCTGAAGGCCGTCATGTCGGGAGTCCTGTGATGGAAACGGTGGAACTGAGCGCGGCGCAGAAAAAATCGAGACGCGGGCGCAATATTGCGCTCGGCGTCCTGCTCGCCGGTCTGGTGGTGCTATTCTACATCATCACCATCATCAAGATCGGTTCGCACTGACGGGCTGATCGAGGGGGAAGGAGGAGGATATGGCGAATATGGAAGCGCAGACAACGGGGACCGAGCGGCAGCGGGTGAGCAATCGCTCCATCCTCGTGCTCTGTCTGGTGTTTTTCTGCGCCATGATCGGCATGGCCTACGCCGCCGTGCCGCTTTATACGCTGTTCTGCCGTGTCACCGGTTACAACGGCACGACCCAGCGCGTCGAGCAATATTCCGATGTGATCCTCGACAAGACCATCAATGTCACCTTTGACGCCAATACGTCGAACGGCCTCAACTGGGATTTCCAGCCGGTCGACAGGAAGGTCACGCCGAAGATCGGCGAAACGGTGCAGGTGACCTTCAAGGCGACGAACCGTTCACCGGTGGCGACCACGGGCACGGCGGTCTTCAACGTCACGCCCATGGAAGCCGGCGCCTATTTCAACAAGGTGGAGTGCTTCTGCTTCACCGAAACGACGCTGCAGCCCGGCGAAACGCTGGAAATGCCGGTGGTGTTCTTCGTCGATCCTGACATCGCCACGGCGCGTGAGACCAAGAGCATTCATACTTTAACGCTGTCCTATACGTTTTATCCGGCCAAAACCGAAAAACCGGTTGCGTCCTTGCCGGTAAAAACCGAATCTGGCGAAAGCAAATTGTGAGAGGAGATCCGGCCTTTGCCGAGGCCGGATCAGGGAAGAGACACCAGGGGATTGTCGCAATGGCAGATACGCATCAGAAGAACCACGATTACCACATTATCGATCCAAGCCCCTGGCCGCTTCTGGCCTCGATCGGCGCTTTCATCCTGACTTTCGGTGGCGTTTGTTACATGCGTTACCTGTCAGGCGGCTCCTTCAAGCTGTTCGGCGCGGAACTCGCCAATCCCTGGCTGTTCTATATCGGTCTCGTCATCGTGCTCTACACCATGTATGCGTGGTGGGCGGATACGATCAAGGAAGGCCGCGAGGGCAATCACACCCGCGTCGTTTCGCTGCATCTGCGTTACGGCATGATCATGTTCATCGCCTCAGAGGTGATGTTCTTCGTCGCATGGTTCTGGGCATATTTCGATGCCAGCCTCTTCCCCCATGAAGCTATTCAGGCGTCGCGTCTCGAATATACCGGCGGACAATGGCCGCCCAAGGGCATCGAAGTCATCGATCCATGGCATCTGCCGCTCTACAACACCGTCATCCTGCTGCTGTCGGGCACCTGTGTCACCTGGGCGCATCATGCTCTGCTGCACAATGACCGCAAGGGCCTGATATCGGGTCTGGTGCTCACCGTTGCGCTTGGCGTGCTGTTCTCCACCGTGCAGGTTTACGAATACATGCACGCCCCGTTCGACTTCAAGAATTCGATCTACGGCGCGACCTTCTTCATGGCCACCGGTTTCCACGGTTTCCACGTCTTCGTGGGCACGGTGTTCCTGCTGGTCTGCCTGTTCCGCGCCATTGCCGGCGGGTTCACGCCCACGCAGCATTTCGGTTTCGAAGCCGCTGCCTGGTACTGGCACTTCGTTGACGTTGTCTGGCTGTTCCTGTTCTTCGCCATCTATATCTGGGGTGGCTGGGGCGCGCCAATTCACGGCTGATAGGGCCAAGGTAAGGCATCCGGTGGAGCGAGCGGGTGCAATCGTTTCTTCTCCCCGCCGGGGAGAAGTCCGCGGCAGCGGGATGAGGGGGCTCCGGTAGAGATATCCGGAGAGCTAGCCCCCTCATCCGACCCTTCGGGCCACCTTCTCCCCGGCGGGGAGAAGAAGACGCGACGCGATCGAGCAAGAAACAAGTGCCCGGGTTTTGAGGCAGGTTTCCAAGAGATCGACGTCACCCTCGGACTTTGGCCGACTTTGCGGGAGGTTTCACCATGTCAGAGCCATCAGGCAGCAAGTTCGCCCCGGTCGACCCGATCAAGGTGGGCTTGAAGGGCTGCTGCCCTCGCTGCGGCAACGGGCGCCTTTTCGATGGTTTTCTGACGGTAAAACCCGCCTGCAGCGCATGCGGACTGGATTACGGTTTTGCCGATGCGGGTGATGGCCCGGCGGTTTTCGTCATGCTGATCGTCGGTTTTCTGGTTGTCGGGCTGGCGCTCTGGTTCGATCAGCATTTTGCGCCGCCCGTCTGGGTGCATGTCATCTTGTGGTTGCCATTTACGGTGATTGTCTCCCTCGTGCTGCTGCGCAAGCTCAAGGGCATCATGATCGCGCTGCAATACCGCAACAATGCAAGCGAAGGCAGGCTTGACCGTGAATGAAGTGTCCCAAATGAAGGCGGCGGATAGGCGGGTCTGGTTCGCTGCGCCGCTGGTTCTGCTGGCGCTTGCCATTCTTCTCGGGCTCGGCACCTGGCAGGTAAAGCGGCTTTACTGGAAAGAGGCGCTTCTCGCCGATATAGAAGAACGGCGAAACGCTGCCCCCGCCACGGTTGCCGAAATAGAGGCGATTGCCAAAAGCGGTGGCGATATCGAGTATCGCAAGGTCAGTCTGTCCGGTACCTTCGATCACGCCCGCGAGCGGCATTTCTTCGCCACCCACCAAGGCAGAACCGGCTATTACATCTATACGCCGCTGACGCTTGCCGATCGCCGCGTCCTCTTCGTCAATCGCGGTTTTGTGCCCTTCGAGATGAAGGATCCGGCCAAGCGATCCGAGGGGCAGGTGACGGGCGAGGTGACGATTACGGGGCTGGCGCGTGCGCCGCTTGTCGCCAAGCCTTCCTCGCTGTTGCCGGACAACGATATCGCCAAGAACATATTCTACTGGAAGGATCTGGCGGCCATGGCCTCCAGTGCGGATATTCCGCCGGACCGGCTGGTCAAGCTTTTCGTGGATGCCGATGCCGCCCCCAATCCCGGCGGCTGGCCGCAGGGCAGGGTGACGCTGATAGATTTGCCCAATAATCACCTGCAATATGCGATAACGTGGTATGGTCTGGCTGCAGCCCTTGTCATCGTCGCCGGTTTTGCCTATTTCCGGAACCACAAGGCGCGCGATGAATAGTGCGCCTGCCGCCCGGCAGGGCTGGCCATCGGCAGGGCACGGAGCACGCCTAAGGAGCTGGAATGAACATCGCCGTTTCCAAACCCCCTTTGACGATAAGGCTGTGCGGACCGCGTGGCTTTTGCGCGGGCGTGGACCGGGCGATCCAGATCGTCGTGCTGGCGCTGAAGGCCTATGGCGCGCCCGTTTATGTTCGCCACGAAATCGTGCATAACCGCTATGTGGTGGAAGGGCTGGAAGCCAAGGGTGCGGTCTTCGTCGAGGAACTGCATGAAATTCCGGCCGAACATCGCGAGCAGCCGGTGGTTTTCTCGGCGCATGGCGTTCCTAAATCCGTGCCTGAGGATGCGCAGGCGCGCAACCTGTTTTATCTCGATGCCACTTGCCCGTTGGTCTCCAAGGTCCACAAGCAGGCCATGCGCCACCAGCGCCTCGGCCGCCATGTGGTGCTGATCGGCCATGCCGGTCATCCAGAGGTCATCGGCACCATGGGCCAGCTTCCCGAAGGCACCGTCTCACTCATCGAAACGGTGGAGGATGCCGACCGTTATGAGCCGCTGGACCGCGAAAATCTCGGCTTTGTCACACAGACGACCCTGTCGGTCGATGACACGGCAGGCGTGATCGCCAGGCTGCAGGAACGCTTCCCGGCCATTCAGGCGCCCGCCGCCGACAGCATCTGTTACGCGACCACCAACCGTCAGGATGCGGTGAAACAGGCAGCGCCCGGCTGCGACCTGTTCATCGTCGTCGGCGCCCCCAATTCCTCCAATTCCAAGCGGCTGGTGGAAGTGGCCCTGCGTGCGGGTGCGAAGCGCTCTGTCCTGGTGCAGCGGGCCTCCGAAATCGACTGGAATGAAATCGGCGATATCCGCACCGTCGGTCTCTCGGCCGGCGCATCCGCTCCTGAAGTCATCGTCGATGAAATCATCGAAGCCTTCAAGGCGCGTTTCGACACCACGCTCGATCTCGCCGTGACGGTTGAGGAAACGGAACATTTCCTCGTCAATCGCGAGTTGCGCAGCATCGAGCTGACGACGGATGATATGGCTTTCGTCAACGGCAATGCCAGCAACGCGCTGCCGCCTAAGGCTGCAGCCGGCGCCTGACATGGTTTGGCGGGAAGGGTGGTATTCGCCCCGCGCCGCTCTGCCGGATTTCCACTCCATCCTTCACCAAGAGATTTAAAATTGGCAGTTTATACTGATATCACCGAAGATGATCTGAGGAATTTCCTCACGCAGTACGACGTCGGCAGCCTCACTTCCTACAAGGGCATTGCCGAAGGCGTCGAAAACTCCAATTTCCTGCTGCATACCACCAAGGACCCGCTGATCCTGACGCTTTATGAAAAGCGTGTGGAAAAATCCGATCTGCCTTTCTTCCTCGGCCTCATGCAGCATCTGGCCGCCAAGGGCCTGTCCTGCCCCTTGCCGCTGCCGCGCAAGGATGGCGAGTTGCTGGGAGAGCTGTCGGGCCGCCCCGCCGCGCTTATCTCCTTCCTTGAAGGAATGTGGCTGAGAAAGCCGGAGGCGAAACATTGCCGCGAAGTCGGCAAGGCGCTGGCCGCCATGCATCTGGCGGGCGAAGGCTTCGAGATCAAGCGGCCGAACGCGCTCTCCGTCGAGGGCTGGAAGGTGCTGTGGGAGAAATCCGAAGACCGCGCGGACGAGGTGGAGACGGGGCTGAAGGACGAGATTCGCCCCGAGATCGATTATCTCGCGGCCCATTGGCCGAAGGACCTGCCGGCCGGTGTCATCCATGCGGATCTGTTCCAGGACAATGTGTTCTTCCTCGGCGACGAACTCTCCGGTCTGATCGACTTTTATTTCGCCTGCAACGACCTGCTCGCTTATGATGTGTCGATCTGCCTCAATGCCTGGTGCTTTGAAAAGGATGGCGCTTACAACGTCACCAAGGGCAAGGCGTTGCTGGAAGGTTACCAGTCCGTGCGGCCGCTCAGTGAAGCGGAGCTGGAAGCCCTGCCGCTTCTGGCGCGCGGTTCGGCTCTGCGCTTCTTCCTAACGCGGCTTTACGACTGGCTGACAACGCCGGAGGGCGCGCTGGTGGTGAAAAAAGACCCGCTGGAATATCTGCGCAAGCTGCGGTTCCACCGTTCCATCGCCACTGTCGCCGAATACGGGCTGGCCGGCGAATGAAGCATGTCGATATTTTCACCGATGGCGCCTGCTCCGGCAATCCGGGTCCGGGAGGCTGGGGTGCGGTGCTGCGTTACGGCGAGGTGGAGAAGGAACTCTGCGGCGGCGAGGCCGAGACCACCAACAACCGCATGGAACTGATGGCGGCGATTTCCGCACTCAATGCGCTCAAGGCCCCCTGCGAAGTCGATCTTTACACCGACAGCGCCTATGTGAAGGACGGCATCACCAAGTGGATTTTCGGCTGGAAAAAGAAGGGCTGGAAGACAGCCGATAACAAGCCGGTCAAGAATGTCGAGCTATGGCAGGCATTGGAAGTGGCGCGCGAGCGCCACAAGGTTACCTTGCACTGGGTGAAGGGCCATGCCGGCCACCCGGAAAACGAGCGCGCCGATGAATTGGCGCGAAAAGGCATGGAGCCTTTCAAACGGCGGTAATGCAAGACTGCTCTATTTTGCGCCGGACAAAATCCGAGCCGGCACGCCCCCATCCGGGGTTGTGAAAACCGAAACCCGACCTATCTTGTCGTCAAGGGGTGCTCCGGTGGTGCCCAACGGAGGAGAAAAATCCGGATGATCCTGCATTGTGTCTTTCTACGCTTCAAGGCCGCGACGGCCGCTTCTGAAAAACATGCAGTTTTCGAGGCGATCGCCGCCCTGAAAGACGTGATACCCGGCATCGTCGATGTGAAATACGGACAGAACGTTTCACCCGAAGGGCTGAATGGCGGTTTTGTCGATGGCTTCATCGTGACGCTTGAAAGCCCGGAAGCCCGGGACGAATATCTTGCCCATCCCAAGCATATGGAGGTGGGGGAGCGCCTCGTGTCACTCACCGATGGCGGTCTTGCCGGGCTTCTGGTGTTTGATATGAATGTTTGAGAAGGCGGCGCCCCGCCGCTCTCTTGCCTCATGCTCGGGCCGGCCCCAAACATCTGCAGCATTTCGTTTTTGGTGAAATGATTGGATCCCCGGGACAAGCCCGAGGATTTATGGCTCGGCCTGTGGCCAAACATTTGGCCTTAAAGCTGCTCGATCATCGCCGCAGCGGCAGAGACCGTCGCCTGACCGGGGTTCTCTTCCACGTTGAGTGACTTCACGACGCCGTCTTCCACCAGCATCGAATAACGCTTGGAACGCACGCCGAGGCCGCCGGCGGAGAGGTCGGCATCAAGGCCGAGCGCCTTGGTGAAGGACGCATCCCAGTCGGCGAGGAAGTGGATTTTGCCCTGACCGCCCGAAGATTGCGCCCATGCGCCCATCACATGCCAGTCGTTGACGGCAACGACTGCGATATCGTCAACGCCTTTGGCCAGAATAGTGTCGCGGTTTTCAAGATAACCCGGCAGGTGGTTCAGCGAGCAGGTGGGGGTGAAAGCGCCGGGAACGGCAAAGAGAACAACCTTCTTCCCGCCGAAAAGCGCGTCCGTGGTGGTTTCCACCGGGCCATCGGCCGTCTTTTCCTTGAAGGTTGCGGAAGGCAGTTTATCGCCGATCTTGATGGTCATGTCCGTGCTCCTATGGCCGTTCGGTTCGCGCGACTATAGAGTTTGCCAGGGAAAAGTGGAACCCGGTTTTCCCTGGAAGACAAACGAAAACAAGCTGTCCGGATACTGGCAGGTTCGCAACGAATCCAACGGTATCAAGAGCACGGAAATGAAATCCGCCATGCGGTTTTCACGGTGGATTCCACCGCGGAGCCACCGTTCAGGGCTTCGGGAAATTCAGCATCGTCTCCATGGCCCGGTCGCCCGATTTGACCAGAATGGGCCAGCTGTTGCCCTGCACCTGATAGGTTTTCGGCAGGCCCTTGATGTTCATGTAGAAGGAGAGCTTGCGCTTGTCGCGTACGAGGTTCTGCGGCTCGTAATAGGCAAAACCCGAGGGGCCGGCGATGAAGATTTCGGTCTCCTTCGGCGCGTTTTCCGGAAGCTGCAGCTGCACGCCAAGCATGGTCTTGTCAGGCGTGATGTGGAAATCGATCACCTTGAAATCGTCGGATGCCGCTTCGGGCAGTGTTTCGCGCGCCTCTTCGAGAAGGCGGCGCTCCTCGCTGTCATCATCACCAGCCGTGCCCCGGTCGATGGAGAACTTCGCCTCGAAGGGGATACAGATATTCTGGCAGACGCCGATGAATGCGGTGAGGTCGATCTTCCCGCCTGCTGCCGGATCGGTAACCTTCAGCTGAAAGGGAAGGCTGACGGCGTGGTCATAACCGATATCGGTTATATCGCCGTTTTCGATCAACTTCGGAACCGGATAAGCCATGGCGGTCAGCATCGCACCGCTGGTCGGATCAGGCGTGATCTGCGGCGGTATGCCTGCTTCTCCGGGTTCGCGCCAATAGGTTATCCAGCCGTCCTTCGGCTCGATCTGCAATACGCCGCGCACCACGCCGTTTGCATCCACGGCAAGGCTCGCGACGCGCATCTGGCCGCCCTCGCTTCTGGCCCAGTCGGTAATGTCGGCCCGGGCGGCTTGCATGCCGCCGAGGAGGGCGGCAAAAGCAGCCGCGAGGTGAAGATGTGAAAATCGAAAGAATAACCTGACGCTCATGCTTCCCGTCTAACCCAACATCGACCGGCGGACCAGTTACGAATTCGTGGGGTTCATCATTTTCGGTTGATTGATCGGGCGGTATGCCGCATCCTGTCCTTTGTCGAAGTGCGAACGCCGTTTTCCGTTAAACGACGGAATTCGGCCTGCTGGAGGCGCCTGTGAGCTTTTCAACCCTGATGGACAAGCGCGAACGTGGCTTTCTCGACGGCCAGTTCCTCATTGCGATGCCGGGGCTGGACGACGGCAATTTTGCCCGTGCGGTGATCTATATCTGCGCCCACTCGGACGCCGGGGCCATGGGTTTCATCATCAACCGGCCGCAGCAGATTACCTTCACGGACATACTGCTCCACCTGAAACTGGTGGACAGCAACGACGCCATCATGCTGCCCAACCGCACCCGTGAGTTCCCGATCCAGTGCGGCGGCCCGGTGGAATCCGGCCGAGGTTTCGTTCTGCATTCGGATGACTATTTAAGCGAATCCAGCATTCCCGTCAGCGATGACATTTCGCTGACCGCAACGCTGGATATCGTCCGCGCCATTTCCAACGGCCGCGGCCCGCAAAGGGCCACCATGATGCTCGGTTATGCCGGCTGGGGGCCAGGACAACTGGAAAACGAGATCGCCAATAATGGCTGGCTGAACTGCCCGGCTGCGGAGGAGCTGATTTTCGACCGCGGGTTGGACAATAAATACGAGCGGGCGCTCGCCCTGATGGGCGTTGATGCACGCATGCTCTCCACAGATGCGGGGCATGCCTGAGCCTCATCTTCCCGCTCGTTTTGGCTGGAACCATTCTTCTCCCTTTGGCGTTACTTACCCGGAAAGCCGCACAGACAGTACGGTTCAACTAGGGAGCAGTAATATGGGTAGCACATCTGACAAGGTCGCCGGTAAAGCCAATGAAGTTGCTGGTAAGGTGAAGAAGAACGTCGGTGAAGCGACCGGCAATAATGAATTGCGCGCCAAGGGTGCCGCCCAGGAAACCAAGGGCAAGGTACAGTCCTCCGTCGGCAAGGCGAAGGATGCCGTAAAGGGCGCCGTCGACCGCATGTAATATCGCCGTATTGATTGCGCCTCTCTGATGATGGGGCGCGCGGAGCGCATGTGTTCAAGAGCACATGCGCTCTTGTCGTCTGAGCGCCGGAACGCTCTTCCTGTTGCGCCGTTCATGCCGTCGTCCCAGATTTGCCTCCGAGCAACTGATCCATCGCAAGGGTTTCATCAATGAAGCTTTTTTCCTGCGCATCCTGCGGCCAGCCGGTGCATTTCGACAATCGTTTTTGCGTTTCCTGCGGTCATCGTCTTGCCTTCGTGCCGGAGCGCCTGTCCATGGAGGCGCTGGCCCCAGCCGGTGAGCCGAACTGGCAGATCGTCGCGGAACCGCAAAAACAGGTGCGGTTTTGCGCCAATGAAGTGAACGATATCTGCAACTGGTCGGTGCCCGCGGGAAGGGAAAGCGCATTTTGCCCTGCCTGCAGCCACAATCGCCTTGTGCCCGACATTGCGACGCAACAGGGCATTGAGCAATGGCGTCGTATCAGCCAGGCGCAGCGTCATCTGTTTTATTCTATCCTGCGGCTCGGCCTCCCGCATCCCAACCGTGATGCCGATCCCGCTGGCGGCCTTGTCTTCGACTTTCTGGTGGATGAGGTGGCGCCAGATGGTTCCGTCATTCCGGCCATGACCGGTCATGACGAGGGGCTGATCGCCATTCGTGCGGCCGAGGCCGACGATGCTACGCGCGAACAGGTGCGCGCCAATATGAACGAGCCGTACCGCACAATGCTCGGCCATTTCCGCCACGAAGTCGGTCACTTCATCTGGAACAAGCTCGTACGCGATGCAAACCGACTGGAGGCCTGCCGCGCCGTCTTTGGCGATGACAGAGAAGATTATGGCGCTGCCCTGCAACGCAATTACGACGAGGGTCCACGTCCCGACTGGCAGGACAGCTTCATCAGTTCGTATGCCTCGGTCCACCCTTGGGAGGATTTTGCCGAGTGTTTCGCGCATTATCTGCATATCGTCGATACGCTTGAGACCGCGCGCGCCTTCGGCGTGGCAATCGACCCCGACGGGCATGAAGAAATGGCGGCGGAGGTGACTTTCGATCCTTACAATGCCCGCAGCGCTGCACAGCTGGTCAAGGCCTGGATTCCGCTCAGCGTTGCGATCAACTCGATCCAGCGCAGCATGGGGGAAGCGGACCTCTATCCCTTCGTCCTGACGCCGCCGGTGGTTGCGAAGATGGAGTTCATTCACGACCTGCTGCATGGGAGGGTGGCGGCGGATGCGTCAACACCGGTGCAGGCTGCCGTGGTTCAGTGAATATCGACAAGCGAGGAGTAAAAGCCGGCAAACGCGGTGTTTCCTCCTCCGGTCGTGCCGGACTTGATCCGTATACAACCAGCTCAAGTCCTTGGTTTGAAAGGGCTTTTCCCGCCGCGCCGACGCGTGTCGGCTGACGGGGGTAGATACCTCGCGTTTCAATACTTCGCTTACGAAGCCCGCTTCGTCGGCTGGAACCGCTCCCGAAGAAGCTTTAGCGCCGCATCGCCGGAAACCGGCGTGCCAAACAGGAAGCTCTGGCCGAAATGGCAGTTCATGCGGGCCAGTTCGGCCGCATCCTCAGGCGTTTCGATGCCTTCCGCCACCACCTGCATGTCGAGCGCCCGCGCCATGGCAATGACGGAGCGCAGAAGCACGTTACGCTTGTCGCTGGTATTGGCCACCAGCGCCTTGTCGAGCTTGATCGTATCGAAGGGGAAACGGGTGAGATAGGCGAGCGATGAATAGCCCGTGCCGAAATCGTCCATGGCGAGGCTAAGGCCGGTTTCCTTGAGCTTGGAAAGCACAAGCCGCGCCTGTTCCGGATTTTCCATGACGACGGATTCCGTCAGTTCCAGCTTCAGCTGCTGCGGGTTGCAGCGCGTGCGGGTGAGCATGCCGCGAACGTCGTTATAGAGTTCGTTGTTCAGCAGTTGGGCACTGGAAATATTGACGGAGATGAAGATCGGCATCTTGTCGATGGCATGTTGCCAGTCCATCAGGTCGGTCGCTGCCCGTTCCAGCGCGAACATGCCGAGCGGCTCGATCAGGCCGGAGGCTTCGGCAATCGGAATGAACTCGCTTGGCGGGATATTGCCACGCTTCGGGTGCTCCCAACGCATCAGCGCCTCGAAACCGGCAAGTTCCCCATCATCGAGCTTGACGATCGGCTGATAGGCAAGTGACAGCTCCTTGCGCTCGATAGCGCGGCGAAGGTCACTTTCCATCTGCAGCCGGTCGGTGCCCGAGGTGCGGAAGGCGGGGCGGAAAGGCTCAACGCGATTGCCGCCGGCGCGCTTGGCGCGATACATGGCCAATTCCGCATCGCTGAGCAGACCTGCCGCACTTTCCTGTTGGTCGATCCACGAGACGAGGCCGATAGAAGCGGTGAGAATGATTTCGCGATTGGCGAAATTGATCGGCACCATGATCGCCTTGTTCACCGCATCGGCGAAATCCGCCACACGCTGCGGATCGCGCTCCGAGGTCAGGATCAGGCCGAATTCGTCGCCGCCGAGACGAGCCAGCGTGTCCTGCGGTTTGAGCAGGCGACGCAGGCGCCGGGTGAGGGCAATCAAAATATTGTCGCCGGCAGCAATGCCGAGCGTGTCATTGACCAGCTTGTAGCGGTCGATATCGATCGCCATCACGGTTGGCCGCACGCCCTCGCTGTCCGGCGAGAGGTTGAGGATCGATTGCAGGCGGTCGAGGAAGACCTGCCGGTTCGGAAGCCCGGTCAGATTGTCGTTCATCGCGTCCTGCAGCAGCCGCTCGACCGAATTTCTCTGCTCTGTAATATCGGTTATGGTGCCGACGCAGCGGATGATTTCGCCGTTGGAGCCAAGAACGGGACGCGCACGGATTTGCAGCCAGTGGAAGTGGCCATCCTCGGCGCGAATACGGAATTCGTGGTTCAGGCGACCCTTGCGATGGTCGAGCAGCACGTCAAGTGTGGCCTTGAACCGGTCGCGGTCATCAGGGTGCAGGCGCGGCAGCCAGTTGCGCGCGGCGCCATGCATAGTTCCGGGCTCCAGCCCCAGGCGGTTGGAAATATCTGGTGTGGTGACGATGCGGTCACGCGTAACGTCCCAGTCCCAGACCGTATCGCCGCTGCCCGTGAGCGCCAGCGACTGGCGTTCCAGATCGGAGAATAGCCCCTGCTGATAGGCGCTGCCGGCAAAGGCGTGCTGGATGACCGTAAAGCCGATCAGAAGGACGATCAGCACCAGCCCGCCGCCAAGCGCAGGCTGCACGATGTCGTTGTCCAGCTGTCCCGTCACCGTCAACCAGCTGCCGAACAGCCAGACGAGGATCAAGGCCCAGGATGGGACGAGCAGGATAGCCCGGTCGTATTTGTTGAAACCGAGATAGATGATGAGCGCGATGCCCGCCGTCGCCGTCAGCGCGAAGGAAACACGCGCGATACCGGATGCAACCGAGGGATCGTAGATTGCCACGCCAAACAGCAGCGCCAGCCCCACCACCCAGGCAAAGGTCGCATAACCCAGATGTGCGTGCCATCGGTTCAGGTTGAGATAGGTGAAGAGAAAGACGACGAAGCTGGAGGCGAGCGCCACTTCCGCGCCCGCCCTCCATATTCGCTGATCGCTTGAGGTGACGGTGATGAGTTTTTCGAGGAAGCCGAAATCAACGCATATATAGGCAAGCACGGCCCAGGCGAGGGCAGCAGACGCGGGCAGGACCGAGGTTCCCTTGACCACGAAGAGAATGGTCAGGAGCACGGCAAGCAGGCCGGCAATGCCGAGCACGATGCCGCGATAGAGCGTGAAGGCGTTGATCGTATCCTTGTAGGCTTCCGGTTCCCACAGATAAAGCTGCGGCAGCTGCGGCGTGGAAAGCTCGGCGACGAAGGTGATGACGGAGCCGGGATTGAGCGTGATGCGGAAGACGTCGGCGTCCGGGCTTGGCTGCCTGTCGAGCGCAAAGCCTTCGCTGGGCGTTATCGCCATGATGCGTTGCGAGCCGAGATCCGGCCAGAACAGCTTGGAATTGACGAGACGGAAATGCGGCGCGACGATCACGCGCTCCAGCTGCTCTTCGGAGACATTGGCAAGCGCGAACACGGCCCAGTCGCCCTGGTGATCGTCGGAACTGGCGCGCACCTCGATGCGCCGGCGGATGCCGTCAGGACCCGGCGCGGTGGAAACCTGAAAGGCTTCGCCCTGATTGGCATAGATATCCGTGGTGGCGGTGAGATCGAGCGCCGTGTCGTCACGGGAGATCTTGACCGGCTCGAAGGCGAAGGAATGGGAGGCAAAAAGCAGGAAAAGCAGAAAAAACGGCGCAGCCAGCGCGATTGCCGCCAGACGTTTCGTGAGGCAAGGCGCAGTGTGATTGTAGGTCATGTATCGTACTTCGTTCCGCCGGAGCTTTGCTTGTCGGCAAGAAGGGAAAACATCATATGATCCCGCCATTGGCCATTGATTTTCAGATATTCCCGCAAGAGACCTTCCCGCTGGAACCCGGCATTTTCGAGGAGCCGGATGCTTTTGAAGTTTTCCGGAATACAGGCTGCCTCGATACGGTGCAACTGAAGTCCGTTGAAGATGTAGGGTATTACCAATTTTAATGCGGCAGACATATGGCCTTGGGCGGCATGCCGTTCACCGATCCAGTATCCGATCATGCAGCTCTGCGCCGCCCCGCGGCGGATATAGCCGATGGTGATGCCGCCGACCAGAAGCGTCTCTTTTTCGAACAGCAGGAAGGAAACGGCGGTGCCGGAAGAAAATTCCTGTCCGTTACGCACCACGCGCATGCGGAAGGCGCCCTCCGTCAGTTCGTCCGGCCGCCAGGTCGGTTCCCACGGCTGTAGAAACTGCCGGCTCTCGGATCGCAGTACGTGCCACTGCTTGAAATCGCTGTAGCGCGGCAGTCTGAGAAGGTGATTGGCGCTGCGCAATTCGGGTGTGTCATTATGTCGGGAAAGAAAACGCAGCATTCACGATCCCTGTGAGGCAGATATCGCCATCCGCGAATGGGATGGCGAAAAAGATGAGCGGTCTTCACCTTCAAATCCCGCTCTCATATCGGTTTATCCGTTCGCCTTTATCCTTGCGGGCTGCTGCGCGGACAGCGCGGCCGTGATGTCGGAAAGAGGCGGCAGATGTTCGAGCGGGCCAATTGCAGACAATGTCGGAACTGTATCGAAAAACAGCCGTCCTGCAAGATCGGTCAGGCGCGTGCGGGTGATGTCGCCCAGCCGCTCCATCATCTCTTCATTCGGAATGGGTCGGCCGTAAAGCATCATCTGGCGGGCGATCTGGCCGGCGCGGGCAGCCGGGCTTTCCTGGCCCATCAGCAATTGCGCGCGGATCTGCGCACGGGCCCGGTCGATTTCCTCCTGGTGGATGGTCTGCGAGGACTTGCGCAGCTCCTCCAGAATGACGGGAACCAGTTCAGGCAGGTCGTTGCCGCCGGTGGCCGCATGCACGCCGAAGATACCGGTATCGGAAAAACCCCAGTGGAACGCATAGACGGAATAACACAGGCCGCGATATTCACGCACTTCTTGGAAAAGGCGGGAAGACATGCCGCCGCCGAGAATATTGGCGAGAATCTGCGAACAATAGAAATCGCGGGCATGATAGGCCTTGCCCTCGAAGCCGAGAAGCACCTGTGCATCCATCAGGTCGCGGGTCTCGCGGATTTCTCCGCCGGTATAGACAGCCTTTTCAAGCACAGGTGTCGCCACGGGCAGCTGCGGCAGCGAGGCGAAACGCTCTTCCACCTGCTTGACGAAGCTCTCGTGATCGACCGCGCCGGCCGCAACGACGAAGATGCGGTCCGTCGTATAATTGCGGGCGAGATAATGCCTGATCTGGCCTGTCGTGAAGGATTGCACGGTCTCGGGCGTGCCCAGGATCGGCCGGCCGATCGTCTGGTCGCGATAGGCGACACCGGAGAAATTGTCGAAGATCACGTCGTCGGGCGTATCGGTGGCGGCACCGATCTCCTGCAGGATGACGTTCTTTTCGCGCTCCAACTCGTCTTCATCGAAGAGCGATTCCGTCAGGATGTCGGCAAGGATATCGACCGCGAGCGGAACGTGATCCTTGAGGACGCGGGCGTAGTAGGAGGTTGTTTCCGTCGACGTCGCGGCGTTGACTTCGCCGCCGACATTTTCGATCTCTTCGGCGATCTGACGGGCGGTGCGGCGCGCCGTGCCCTTGAACGCCATATGTTCGAGAAGATGGGCGATGCCATGTTCGGCAGTCGTCTCGTTGCGGGAGCCGGATTTGATCCACACCCCAAGAGCGACGCTTTCGAGATGTGGCATTCTTTCCGTGACAACGGTCAACCCGGACGAAAGCCGGGTCAAATTTACTCTCATACTCAACGTCTTTCCGCGTCTCTATTTGCCGGCGCGTGCATGTTTGCCGATGAAGCTTTCCACGGCTTTGAGCTCCGCATCCAGAATGTCGAAACGCTCCTCCCGGTTCATGATGTCAGCGAGCCATACTGGAAGCGCCGGGTCGATTGCGCAAGCGGATTTTACAGCCGCCGGGAATTTTGCCGGATGGGCGGTCGACAGAACCACCATTGGCGTTGCGGGCTTTTCGTGCTTTTCCGCCACGAAAACACCTGTTGCCGTGTGCGGGTCGATCAGGTAGCCGGTCTTTTCAAGCGTGTCGCGAATGGTCGCCGCCACCTGCTTTTCGGTGGCGCGTCCGGCGCGGAAATCCTTCTTGATGAACTTCAGCGCCTTTTCCGGAATTTCAAACGCGCCCGATTGCTTGAGGCCATCCATCGATGACTTTACGGCAGCGGAATCGCGGTCGTAGGCTTCGAACAGCAGTCGCTCGAAGTTGGACGAAATCTGGATATCCATCGAGGGCGAGGTGGTGGGCTTGACGCCGCGCATCTCGTAACGGCCGGTCTTCAGCGTGCGCGCCAGAATGTCGTTGTCATTGGTCGCGATGACCAGCTTGTCGATCGGCAGGCCCATCTTCTTGGCGACGTAACCGGCGAAAATATCGCCGAAATTGCCTGTCGGAACGGTGAAGGACACCTTGCGGTCGGGGCCGCCGAGCGACAGAGACGCGGTGAAATAATAGACCACCTGCGCCATGATGCGCGCCCAGTTGATGGAGTTGACGCCGGAAAGCTTCACGCCGTCGCGGAACTTCACGTCGTTGAACATCTCCTTCACCAGCGTCTGGCAATCGTCGAAATTGCCGTTGATCGCCAGCGCATGCACGTTGGAAGCGGTGGAGGTCGTCATCTGGCGCTGCTGCACCGGAGAGACCTTGCCGTTCGGGAAAAGGATGAAGATATCGGTACGCTCGCGCCCGGCAAAGGCGTCGATCGCCGCCCCGCCCGTATCGCCGGATGTGGCGCCGACAATGGTGGCGCGCTCGCCGCGTTCCGTCAGCGTATAGTCCATCAGACGGGCGAGGAGCTGCATCGCCACATCCTTGAAGGCGAGCGTGGTGCCGTGGAACAGCTCGAGCACGAAGGTGTTCGGACCGGTCTGTGTCAGCGGAACGACGGCCGGGTGGCGGAAGGTCGCATAGGCGTCGTCGATCATCGCCTTGAACTTGTCTGCCGGAATTTCGCCGCCGGTGAAGCGGTAGAGAACCTCGAAGGCGACATCCTGGTAGGACTTGCCGCGCAGGTTGCGGATTTCCTTTTTCGACATGGACGGCCATTTGCGCGGCACGTAAAGCCCGCCATCGCGGCCAAGGCCTGCCAGAAGCGCGTCGCAAAAACCAAGCGAAGGGGCCGCACCCCTGGTCGATACATATTCCACGAGATAGTCCCTTATCCGTTGCCGATGTGATCGGCGTCTTTTCCGCAGCGTCTCACCGAAATGAGGCGATTGGCGAGGTCATGAAGCGCTTTTTTGAAAATTCAAGCAAAACCGAACATGCCAATCGATTTTTTCCGGCGTCGCTGCTATAGACCATCGCCAACCTGGGTGAAAGGTCAATAAACAGCGTCTCCGGTTCTGTTCCGGGACAATGGAGAGGGAATTAGAAGAGTGTCAGGGAATTTCTTGCGTTTGTCCGCCGCGATGTCGCTTCTCGTCGTTGTTGCAGGATGCAATTCCTCCAACCCGTCGGACTCGCTTGCCGTCAACCCGCCGGCGGCGCAGACCGCGCCAACGGCTGCCGTGGTTCAGGCCAATTGCCCGGCCGTGACGGTTCTCGACGGCAATGCCGTTCATCGCGTCTATGCCGGCGGCGCCAAGGACGATCCGCAGAAACTCGCCTATCAGGTCTCGCTGTCCGATACGACGCGCTCCTGCACCGCCAATGAATCGACGCTCACCGTCAACGTGCTGGCCCAGGGCCGCCTCGTTCCCGGCCCCATGTCGAAGGGTGGCCGTGTAACTGTGCCGATCCGTGTAACGGTGAAGGATGGCGACGGCGAGATTTTCGGTGAAACGACCAATTTCGCCATCGATGTTCCCGCAGGCGGGGCCGGCACGCAGTTCATCTTCAACAACGACCACGTCGCCATTCCCAACGGACCGGGCGGCGCGCCGAGGTCCGTCAGCGTTTATATCGGCTTTGCAGAGCAGGGCGCGAAGGCTAAGACGAAGCGCCGGTGATTTGACGGGCAAAATGTAAAAGCCGGAGGCTGCTCGGCAGGCTTCGGTCAGATCGCGGAAAAACCATTCCTCACACGCGACGTCATCCTCGGGCTTGTCCCGAGGATCCAAACACGTATCGTAAAATCAAAATGTTGCAGATGCTCGGGACAGGCCGAGCATGACGAAGTAGCGTTTGTGACAAAGCCACAACTTAAAACGCGCCTTCCCACTCCGCCATTGCCGCAATCACGGCCGGCAGGTCCTGCATGCGGGAGATCACCGTTTCGGCGCCCGCATCTGTCAGCCGGTCGGCGTGGCTGGGATAGGTGTGGGACGCGCCGGTAAAGCCGATGACGCGCATGCCAGCGGCCCTTGCGCCATGGATGCCGTGCACGGAATCTTCGACCACGACCACGCGATCGGGGGAAACGCCAAATTGCGCTGCGCCGTGCAGGAAGATGTCGGGCTTCGGCTTCACGCGATCAGCGCCGAGATCCTTGGCGGAATAGATATGCGGCGCGAAATACGGCTTCAGGCCTACTTTCGTGAGCATCATGTCGAGGCGGTGGCTCGAAGAGTTCGAGCAGATGCAGCGGGGCGTCGTCAGGCGGGACAGGGCGAACTTCACGCCCTCGATGATCTTCACGTCGCGTTCCAGCCGCATGTCGAGCAGTTTTTCCGATTTGTCGAGCAGCGAGGCTGAGAGCGGAATGCTGGCTTCGCTTTCCACCTGCAGGAGGATGTTCTTCCAGGTCATGCCGGCGAAACGCTCCCCCATTTCCTCGACCGAGATCGGATAACCGGCTTCGGTCAGAAGGCGGGATTCCACCTGTGCCGCGATGATTTCGGAATCGACCAGAACGCCGTCGCAGTCGAAAATAATGAGGTCGAAGCCGCTCATGGGCGCTCCCTGTATCGGATTTGGCTGGAAGAAAATGATGCCGGGCTTTTAGACCATGTCCGCGCCAAGCTCAACCGGCTCGCCAGCAAAGGACAGTCCCGTCAGGCTCATAGCTTGAAGGCCGCGGGCAAGGGAGCCGCGTGTCATAACAGTCTGCTCTGGCTTGCTGCAAAAACCTCTACACACGGTCGCGCCATATGCGCTATGGGATGTTATGCCCAAGACAGCAAAAAATTCGCCTGAAGATACCATTGCCGCCCGCATCAGCCGCACGCTTGCCGACCGCATCGTTCGCGGTGAGCTGTCGCCGGGCGAAAGGCTGCGGCAGGATCACATCGCCGCCGAATTCGGCGCCTCGCATGTGCCGGTGCGCGAGGCATTCCGCCGGCTGGAAGCGCAGGGACTTGCCGCCAGCATTCCGCGCCGGGGTGTCAGGGTCGCGGATTTCGGTCTCGATGATGTGCGCGAGGTGGCGGAAATGCGTGCCGCTCTTGAGGTTCTGGCTTTGCGCCACGCCATTCCCAACATGACGTCAGCCATTCTCGATCAGGCGGAGGCAGCCACGCTCGAAGGCGACAGCGCCGTTGATGTCGAGCATTGGGAGGAGGCCAATCGCCGCTTCCACCGCCTCATTACCGCGCCCTGCAACATGCCGCGCCTGATGGAAGCGATCGATGGCCTGCATGCGGCAAGCGCCCGTTTCCTGTTCTCCGCCTGGCGGGCCGGCTGGGAGCGCCGCACCGATACCGATCACCGCGCGATCGTCGACGCGCTGCGCGGCGGCCGCGCCGAAGAGGCGGTGCGCATCCTTGATGGGCATGTGCAATGGATCGGCCGCAAGGCGATCCGCACCTCGTCCGGCTCGGTGCGCGACGCCTTCGCCATTGTCGGATAGGCCCTTGACCGTCCGCCTCCGGCCCCACCACCTTCTCTGCATGCTCACCTATGTGGGCAAGGGATATACATCCGGCTTCGTCGAAAATTACGACCGTGTCGCCGACCGCCTGAATGCCGGGGAAGAGGATATCGAGCTGGTGGATGGCCCCGACGACATCTGCGAGGGCCTGTTGTGTGAAAGCCATGCCCACTGTTTCAACGAAGGGGTTGTGAAGCGGGATGAGACGGCCCGCGTTTCGGTGTCAGTGCTTTTGGGCGAGACGCTGGCTGCCGGCCAGCGGTTGCAGGCGACACCGGACTTCCTTGCCAAGATGCGTCTGGCATTTGCAGCGGGAGATATCAGGCAGGCCTGTCGAGGCTGCCAGTGGAACAGGCTGTGCGACCGCATTGCCGCTTCAGGCTTTGCTGGCGTGAAAATCGGCGAACAGCCGGAGCCTCAAGCAGGCCTGCGGCCAAGGCCTACTCCGGCACACGCGTCTCGGTTCTCTCGGCAGCCTTAACCGTCGCCTTGATCTCCTTCGGATCGAGGCCCGACTTCTTGTCGTAACTTACCTTCACCGAATAATCGCCGGGATGAAGCGTTTCCTGATGCTGCGTGCCATAACGGCCGGAAATCTCCTTCTGCGTGCCCTGAAGGTCCCTGGTGGTTTCGACAATGTCGATCCGTTCCGCGCCGGGGGCGGTAATTGCGAGTACGCCCGCATCGAGATTGATGGTTATTTCCGTGCGTTTTCCGGCGGTCACGGTGAACGGCTGCTCCACTGTCACCTTGCCGAGGCGTGCGCGCATGACGAAATTACCGGCCGGCATTTCCATCATCTTGCCGGTGCCGTAAATGCCGTTGATGGCCTCCCGCGTGCCGTCAAGGGTTTCCTTGGCCGACATCGCTTCGAAGCGGATATCATCCGTTTCCACCGCCCTGCCGCCTTCCGCATACACGGCCTTGGCGATCACCACGCCGCTCGGAATGACAAGTTCGTGGCTGATCTTGTCGCCGGCCTTGATGGTGAGCTTCTCCTGCGCCCGCGCCGGGCCGACGCTGCCGGTGAGAAGCACTTCGCCCGCCGGCACGAAGACGGTATTCTGGCCATAGACGCTGTCTTTGAAATCATCCTTGGTGATTTCAGTTTTCGCCTGTGTCTCCACATCGCCGCCGGGGCTGCGTTTTGGCACGACAGTCAGTTCGGCCGCATCGAAATTTACCTTCGGCCTTGCAACGCTTCCGTCCTTCACCTCGAACGCTATTTCGCGGGTCACATTGCCCAGCGCCGCCACGCCCACATATCTGCCCGCTGGCAGCTTCGCCTCGAAGGTGGCGTCATAGGAACCGCCGGCATTCTCGTCGGTGCGCACGCCCGTGCGGTCGGCCTTGTAGAAATCCCAGCGCACCCTGTCACTGTTGCCGAGGGAGGGGCCGCCATCAAACAAAACCGCATCGGTGATGACGTTATATTGCGGGTTCGGTTGCTGGGCCTGCGAGGGCGTTGCCAACGCGACCGCGAAAAGTGCGGCCCAAACGACATTCATGGAAAAAGACGCCATTTTCATCACGGACCCCATTGCGGACTACCCCCTGCCATAATGGCTCTTCCTGCCGCGCGAATAAGCGGGCACAGGAGAACCCATTGTGCACAACGTTTTCGCCGGACTTCGGGTTCCCCGCCGGTCTCCGCAAATTGCGCCAGTGCGCCGCGAGAGCCATTTATTTCGCATTTTCCGTGACTTGTTCAGGCTTTGATAACCATCTTCGGTAACCATAAGCCTCAGTAGAGAGTAAGCGTATGGAGCGAGTACCAATGGCAGCAGTTTTTCCGCTGGCCGATTTTCGGCATGCCGGTTTTGATCGTGCAGGTGAGAGTGACGCCTGGAAAGACAGCATCATAAAGGGTGATTGCGTCGCTGCCTTGGATGCCCTCCCGAGCCAGTCGGTGGACGCGATTTTCGCCGATCCGCCGTATAACCTCCAGCTTGGCGGCACGCTGCACCGGCCCGATCAGTCGCTCGTTGATGCCGTCGACGACGAATGGGACCAGTTCGCCTCCTTCGAGGCCTATGATGCCTTCACCCGCGCCTGGCTGCTCGCCTGCCGCCGCGTGCTGAAGCCGAACGGCACCATCTGGGTCATCGGTTCCTATCACAATATCTTCCGCGTCGGCGCCACGCTCCAGAACCTCGATTTCTGGATCCTCAATGATATCGTCTGGCGCAAGACCAACCCCATGCCCAATTTCAAGGGCCGCCGGTTCCAGAACGCCCATGAAACCATGATCTGGGCGAGCCGCGATCCGAAGGCCAAGAACTACACCTTCAACTACGATGCGTTGAAGGCCTCCAATGACGACGTGCAGATGCGCTCCGACTGGCTGTTCCCTATCTGCAGCGGCCATGAGCGGCTGAAGGGTGAGGACGGCAAGAAGGTGCACCCCACCCAGAAGCCGGAAGCGCTGCTTGCCCGCATCATCATGGCTTCCACCAAACCGGGTGATGTCGTGCTCGACCCGTTCTTCGGCTCCGGCACCACGGGTGCGGTGGCAAAACGCCTCGGCCGCCACTTCGTCGGCATTGAGCGCGAGCAGGATTATATCGATGCCGCCGCCGCCCGCATCGCCGCCGTCGAACCGCTCGGCAAGGCGGAACTGACGGTCATGACCGGCAAGAAGGCCGAGCCGCGCGTCGCCTTCAACACCCTGCTGGAAAGCGGCCTCGTCCGTCCCGGCCAGGTGCTGACGGATGCAAAGCGCCGTTATAGCGCCATTATTCGTGCGGATGGTACGCTCGCATCCGCCGGAACCGCCGGCTCCATCCATCGCCTCGGCGCGAAGGTGCAGGGTCTCGACGCATGCAACGGATGGACGTTCTGGCACTTCGAAGACGGCGACGACCTGAAGCCGATCGATGATCTCCGAGCCATCATCCGCAGTGAACTGGCAAAGGCCGAATAGTCCAAGCCGAAAAGGCTTGAAGGCAACGATCCACCGCCCGCCCTTGTCCAGAATACGTCTCCGTCCGGTTTAGTACCTTCAGTCCCGGATGGAGAACGACCAGCGCCCGGCACATCGTGTCGGGCGTTGGTATTTTCGAATATAAAATTTTAGATAGACAAGTTTCGCGCAAGAGACGACAACTACTGTCCTAATCAAAGCAGTGGTTGTGAAAATCCGGTCTGGACAACTCACAAAAACATTGCGTCCAATGCCGCTTGCGGCAGGACTGGCGCAGGCCGGAGACCGCCATTTCCGCCTGCGCCAATTTCTTTTCCCGATCTTTTTGACAAACCTTGCCAAAATCTGCACTCTGTCCTCATAGGAGATGAAGATGGTGACCATGAATATTTCGCTGCCCGGCCAGATGAAGGAATGGGTCGAAGCGCAGTCTAAAACGGGCCGTTACTCCAATGCCAGCGACTATGTGCGAGATCTCATCCGAAAGGACCAGGAGCGGAGCGAAAAGATCGCTGCCATGCAGGGCCTAGTGGACGAAGGATTGCGGGCTCCCTCCGGTCATCGTTCTGAAGATGCCTTGTTTGCTGAGGCCGAAGCCCGCTCCATGAAACGTAAAATTGGCTGATCATGGGATTTCGCCTTTCTCTGCCTGCGGAAGAAGACGCCATCCGCATAGCGCAAGAAGGCATCGACCTATTTGGACCTCAGCAAGCGCGAAAGTACCATCGCGAACTTTTCGCAATATTCGACTTGATATCACGGAATCCGAGGATCGCACGCGAGCGTAACGAGTTGTCGCCGTCGGTGCGCATTCATCCGTTCAGAGCACATCTGGTGGTCTATCGCGTTGAGGCGGACGACGACGTCCTCATCGTCCGCGTCCGCCATGGGCACGAGGACTGGGGCAATGAGCCTTAATCCATGCCACGAGGTGACTTAAGGGCGGAACCTAAACCGCCACCCCAAATGCCTGCAGATCCTGCTTCAGCTTCTCCGCGCCGGTGAACTGCACCGCCTGCCAGCCGGCGGCCTTTGCGCCTTCGACATTGATCGCAGTATCATCGATGAACAGAGTTGCGGCGGGATTGAGCCCGAAATCGCGCGCATGAAGCTCATAAATCGCCACATCCGGTTTGATCAGCTTGATGTCACCGGAAACGGTGACGCCACGCGGCAGGGTGAGGAAGGGGAACATCTTTTGCGCCTCACGAAAAGTGTCGGAGGCGAAGTTGGTGAGCATCGTCACGTCGTGGCCGCTCTCGATAAGGCCTGTCATGATCGCGACGCTGTCGTCATAGGAATGCGAGACCATCTCGTGCCAGAACTTGCGGAAGGAGCGGATGTGCTCTTCCCGTTCCGGGAACTTCTCCACCAGCAAAGCTTCGGCATCCTCCCAGCGGCGGCCACGATCCTGCTCGAGGTTCCAGTCATGGGTGCAGACATTCTCGAAGAACCATTGGCGCTCATCGGCATCGGGAATGAGACGGCTATAGGGAATATGCGGATCGTAATGGATCAGCACCTTGCCGATGTCGAATACGATATGCTCAATCTTGGTCATCGAAATTTCCTGCTTTCATTGAATGCGGATGGAATAGCCTGCGCGATGACTTTTTTCATCACCGTTGGCAGCGCCTGCGCGTCAAGATTTGTAACCGGCTCCCACCATCCGTCATCCGGCCCGGTTTGGAGGTCGCCCGGAACCTGAGCGCGGTAGACGTTGAGCCTCAGCTCAAAATGGGTGAACACATGCACGATCACGCCCGTCGCCTGCCAGTCTGCGACAAAGGGCGCGTGACTTTGGTCCGTGCCGCCATCCAGGCGGGCGGTCCAAGCCGTTGTCGGCACCTCGGTCATTCCGCCGAGAAGGCCGCTTTCGACGCGCCGCCGCAGCAGGATTTCACCTTCTGCATTGACGGCCACAAAGGCAGCCCCGAGCCGCACCGGTTTTGCTTTCTTCGCGGCTTTCACCGGAAAACGCTCCGGCTCATCCTCCGCAAGCGCCAGACACACGCCATTGAACGGACAGAGCGCGCAGGCCGGCCGTTTCGGCGTGCAGATCGTTGCGCCAAGGTCCATCATCGCCTGGGCGAAATCCCCGGGCCTGTCGGCAGGGGTCAGCTCTGCTACCTTAGCTTTCATCGCCGGCTTGGAGCCGGGCAGTGGCGCATCGATGGCGAAGAGACGTGAAATGACCCGTTCGACATTGCCGTCCATGACAGCCGCCTGCCGGTCAAAAGCGATGGCAGCGACGGCAGCCGAGGTATAATCACCGATGCCGGGCAGTTGCTTCAAACCCTCTTCCGTGTCCGGAAAGACGCCGCCATGCTCATTCGCCACGGCTTCCGCGCATTTCTTGAGATTGCGGGCGCGGGCGTAATAACCAAGGCCTGCCCAGGCCGCCATGACGTCCTCGACCGGCGCCGCAGCGAGATCCGTGACGCTCGGCCACGCGGCGAGGAACTTCAGGAAATAAGGTTTTACGGCCTGCACCGTCGTCTGCTGCAGCATCACTTCGGAGAGCCAGACGTGATAGGGATCGGCGCGTTTTCCCTTCGCCGCCATGGCCGGGGAAGTGCGCCATGGCAATTCGCGATGGTGCCGGTCGTACCATGCGAGCAGCATCTGCGCATAAGACGACGAGGCGGTTTTTTGAAGCATGGTTTGCCGTTTCTGTTCGATTTGGCCTATAGTTGGGACATCCGTAGCGGGCGATCAAGAAAATGTGGATCGCCCTCTCCAAAATCGCGAGTGAAACATGCGTTATCCCCAGAGTGGTGCCGGCAAGAAGAAGGGCGTCGTGCAGATCGCCGAAGTCGCCAATGGCATCATGGACCCGGTCCTGTCGAAACGCGCCGGCATCAACACGGCGCTGCTCGGCTCCTGGGACGAGATCGCCGGGGACGATTTTGCCGATTGCACCCGCCCGGAAAAGATCACCTGGCCGCGCCGCGACGAAGGCCCGGACCGTGGCGGATATCAGCCCGGCGTGCTGACGATCGCCTGCGAAGGCGCGCGCGCGCTATTTCTCACCCACGCGCAGGGCGAACTCATTGCTCGCATCAACGGCTTTTTCGGCTTCCCGGCCGTGCGCCAGATCAGGATCGTACAGAAGCCCGTCTCGCAAACCATCACCCGCCGGCGCAAACCGCAGCCCCTGCGCGGCGATGCGGCAAAACGTCTCGATGACATGATGGACGGCATTGAAAGCGAGGCGCTGCGCAAGGCGGTGGAGAGGCTGGGCACGGCGGTGTTGCAGAAGAAGCCGGGGCGCAGGACGATTTGATGCAAGGTGCCGTCCTTGACTGGTCACAATTCTTTGACAAGAAGAGTTCAGAACCCCGCTTGTGATGAACAGGCCGTCGCTATATCGGAATCAACGGACAATAGAGTCTATTACCAACAGGTGCTTTCATGCATTTTCCCGAACTGACCATTTCCCGTCGCAGCCTTCTCGGCGGCGTTGCTCTTGCCGCCATTGCCACGGCCCTGCCGTTTGCCTTTACGCCCGGCGTCGCCGAGGCTCAGGAACTGCCTGAGTCCACCGGTGATGTGGATATGGCTGCGGTAATGAAGCCCGGCCCGCTGCCGGAAGCCGCGCTCGGCGATGCCAACGCACCCGTCAAGATCGTCGAATACATGTCGATGACCTGCCCGCACTGCGCCAACTTCCACAACAAGACCTTCGAAGAAATCAAGAAGAAGTATATCGATACCGGCAAGGTCTATTTCGTGCTCCGCGAATTCCCGTTCGATCCGCGCGCCGCTGCCGCCTTCATGCTGGCGCGCTGCGCACCGGAAGGTCAGTATTTCCCCTTCGTTTCCATGCTGTTCAAGCAGCAGCAGAGCTGGGCCGTTGCGCAGGATGCGCGCGCCGCCCTGCTGCAAATGTCGAAAATGGCCGGTTTCTCACAGGAGTCTTTCGAGGCCTGCTTGACGAACCAGAAACTTCTGGATGATGTGAACGCAACCATGCAACGCGGTGCGACGGAATTCGGCGTCAACTCCACTCCGACTTTCATCATCAACGGCAAGAAATACGCAGGAGACATGTCGGTTGAAACCATGTCGGCTGTCATCGACAAGCTGCTCTGATCACCGAAGCCTTCGGAAAACGGGCGGCGGATATTTCCGCACGCCCGTTTTTTATTGCCGTTTTTCTGTCCGGAGCGTGGCGGCATGAAGTTTAACAAGCTCCGCCTCGTCGGTTTCAAGTCCTTCGTCGAGCCCTCGGAATTCATCATCGAACCGGGCCTCACCGGCGTTGTCGGCCCCAATGGTTGTGGCAAGTCCAATCTTGTCGAAGCACTGCGCTGGGTGATGGGTGAGAACTCCTACAAGAACATGCGCGCCTCCGGCATGGATGACGTCATCTTCTCCGGTTCCGGTAACCGCCCGGCCAGAAACACCGCCGAAGTTGGCCTTTATCTCGACAATTCCGACCGCACCGCGCCTGCCGCCTTTAACGATGCCGATGAAATTCAGGTGACGCGCCGCATCGAGCGCGAAAACGGCTCCGTCTACCGCATCAACGGCAAAGAAGCGCGTGCCAAGGATGTGCAGCTTCTCTTCGCTGATGCCTCCACCGGCGCACGCTCGCCCTCCATGGTGGGGCAGGGGCGCATCGGCGAACTCATCAACGCCAAGCCGCAGGCCCGCCGCCAGCTGCTGGAAGAGGCGGCCGGCATTTCCGGCCTGCATTCGCGCCGCCATGAGGCCGAGCTTCGCCTGCGCGCCGCCGAGACCAATCTGGAGCGGCTCGAGGATGTGACCGCCCAGCTGGAGAGCCAGATCGAAAGCCTGAAACGCCAGGCGCGTCAAGCCAACCGTTTCAAGATGCTCTCCGCCGATATCCGCGCCCGCGAGGCGACGCTGTTGCACATTCGCTGGGTGGAAGCGAAGGAAGCCGAAGGCGAGGCGGAAAGCGCGCTCAATCAGGCAACGAACATCGTCGCCGAAAAGGCGCAGGCCCAGATGGAAGCGGCAAAGCAGCAGGGCATCGCCAGCCTGAAGCTGCCGGAGCTGCGCGAGGACGAGGCGAAAGTCGCCGCTGCCCTGCAACGCCTGCAAATCGCCCGCACCCAGCTGGACGACGAGGCCAACCGCCTGCTCCGCCGTCGTGACGAGCTGGCGCGCCGTCTGTCGCAGCTTGGCGAGGATATTATCCGCGAGGAGCGGCTGGTCTCCGACAATGCCCAGATACTCGCGCGGCTCGATGAGGAAGAAGCCGAGCTCCTCGAAATCCTGTCCGATTCCGGCCGCCATGCCGACGAAATGCGCGAAGCCTTCGAAGCTGCGTCCGTCAAGCTGGCGGAAAGCGAAGCCATCTTCACCGCCATCACCGCCGAGCGCGCGCAAGCCGCCGCCGCCCGGCAGCAATTGGAGCGGGCGATCCGCGATCTTTCCGACCGCAAGGTGAGGCTCGAACGGCAATCGCAGGAAGCAACGGCCGAGATCGAGGCCATCGACGAAAAACTCTCCGGTCTTCCGGACCCCGCGGAACGGCGCGAAGCGGTTGAGGCAGCCGAGATTGCCGTCGAAGATGCGCTGATCGTCGTGGAAGAGGCCGAGGCTGCCGTTGCCGAGGCGCGTTCCGCCGAAGCCATGGCGCGCGGGCCGCTGGAAACGGCGCGAAATCGCCTGAACGCGTTGGACACGGAAGCGCGTACCATCACCAAAATCCTCGCTTCAAGCGCCGCCGCGAATGGCAGCTTCACGCCGGTGGCGGAAGAAATGACGGTTGAGCGCGGTTATGAGGCGGCACTGGGCGCGGCGCTTGGCGACGATCTCGAAAGTCCGCTCGATGCCGCAGCACCTGCCTATTGGGCCGGTAATGGCGACGGTTCTGATGATCCTGCCTTACCGCAGGGCGCCAAACCGCTTCTGGATTATGTTCAGGCGCCGGATGCGCTTAGGCGTGCCCTCGCCCAGATCGGCGTCGTTGCAGACGTCACGGAGGCCCGGCGGCTGTTGCCGTCGCTGAAGGCCGGCCAGCGGCTGGTGACGCTCGAAGGCGCGCTGTTCCGCTGGGATGGCCATGTCGCCAGCGCTGATGCGCCGGGCGCTGCGGCACTTCGCCTGTCGCAGAAGAACCGCCTCGCCGAAATCGAAACCGAACTGGATGAAGCCCGCTCTATTCTGGAAGAGGCCGAAGACCAGCTTGCCGCGAAAACCGAGGAGATCAGAAGCAGCGAATTGCGGCTTTCGGACGTGCGAGACCGGAGCCGGCTTGCGACCCGTCATCTTGCCGAGGCACGCGAGGCGCTGACATCGGCCGAACGCGCCTCGGGCGATCTTTTGCGCCGCCGGGATATCGTCTCCGAAGCACTGAACCAGATCGGCGCGCAGATCGACGAGATCGCCGTTCAGGAAGAAAATGCCCGTATCGAGATGGAAGATGCGCCTGATCTTTCCGTGCTTGATCTGAAGCTGCGTGAAAGCCAGCTGGAAGTCGCGACCGATCGCGGCCTGTTGGCGGAAGCACGCGCCCGCCATGAAGGCGTGAGCCGCGAGGCGGAAAGCCGTCAGCGCAGAATTCAGGCAATCGGGCAGGAGCGTTCCACCTGGCAATCGCGGGCGGCAAGTGCCGCCGACCATATCGCCACGCTGCGCGAACGTGAGGAAGAGGCGCGCGAGGAAATCGCCGAGCTGGACATTGCGCCCGAGGAATTTGACGAAAAACGCCGCAACCTCCTCAACGAATTGCAGAAGACCGAAGACGCCCGCCGCGCGGCCGCCGACCGGCTGGCCGAGGCGGAAAACCTGCAACGCGCCGCCGACCGGCTGGCGGCAACGGCGCTTTCCGAACTCGCCGAAGCCCGCGAAAAGCGCGGCCGCGCCGAAGAGCGGCTGGTTTCCGCCCGCGAGAAACGGCAGGAGGCGGAACATCGCATCCGTGAGACGCTGAGTACCGAGCCGCATATGGCGTTTCGCCTGACCGGCCTTGGCCCGGACCAGCCAAAGCCCGATATCCGTGATGTCGAGCGCGATCTGGACCGGCTGAAGATCGAGCGCGAAAGGCTTGGCGCCGTCAATCTGCGCGCCGAGGAGGAGCAGGCCGAGCTTTCCGCCAAGCTTGAGGCGCTGATCAAGGAGCGGGACGATATCATCGACGCCGTGCGCAAGCTGCGTGCCGGTATCCAGAACCTCAACCGCGAGGGCCGCGAACGGCTGATTGCCGCATTCGATGTGGTCAATTCGCAGTTCCAGCGGCTGTTCACCCATCTCTTCGGCGGCGGCACGGCGGAATTGCAGCTGATCGAATCCGACGACCCGCTGGAAGCCGGTCTCGAAATCCTCGCCCGCCCGCCGGGCAAGAAGCCGCAGACCATGACATTGCTTTCCGGCGGCGAGCAGGCACTGACGGCCATGGCGCTGATATTCGCCGTCTTCCTCACCAATCCCGCGCCGATCTGCGTGCTGGACGAGGTGGACGCGCCGCTCGACGACCACAATGTCGAGCGCTACTGCAACCTTATGGATGAAATGGTGGCCTCCACCGAAACCCGCTTCGTCATCATCACTCACAATCCCATCACCATGGCGCGCATGAACCGCCTCTTTGGAGTCACCATGGCGGAGCAGGGCGTGTCGCAACTGGTGTCTGTTGATTTGCAGACCGCCGAACAGTTGCGCGAAGCCGTCTGAGGCGACATTTCCGGGATTCAATTTCTGGTTTTGCTCAATGTCAATTTATCTTGCCATATCACCCATTCGGGTGAGCGACATTGCGCGGCAGTTTGCTATGTCTTTCGCAAGAGCCAAAGGGTTCTCCTGAGACCCCACCATCCGGTTTCCTGTACCGGATGGAATGCCTTGCGAGGCCGCTGCCGTGGCCTCGCAAGGCTTTCTTTTCCGGGTTCATAGGGTTGCGCGGCGGTTTGCATTGGCAATTGTGTCAGGGGAGTAAGCCTCTTTCCGTCATACCGGCCTTGAGCCGGTATCCAGCCAGCCCAAGTCCTTGGGCTGAAAGGACTCTTCCCGTCGCGCGAGAGCCGCGTCGACTGGATTCCGGCTCAAGGCCGGAATGACGGAGAGAGGCGACGCAGCCAATCACTGTAAACACTGGCATGCTGCAACTGCCAATCGCGCAGTGTGCGAGTTTCTCGGCCCATGATGCATGGAGGCCACCATCACTCACCCCGGCACAAGCCGCAACCTTGTGCCCCAGGGGTCGATCGCTTCCACGACATTATTCTCCATCTCCACCAGCACATAACCCGCGGCCCGTAGCCGTGTTTTCTGCGCCTCGAGATCGGTGGGGTTGCGAACGGTGATTGAGAACCAGTCGAGGCCGGTTTCCATGGCGTTGCGTTCCTTTGCGCCACGGCTGTTCCAGGTATTCACCGCCAGATGGTGGTGATAGCCACCGGAAGAGAGAAAAGACGCGTCGGAACGCGCATCCTGTGTCGGTTTGAGCCCGACGGCCTCTTCGTAGAAGGCGCGGGCAGCGGCGATGTCGCCAACTCGCAGGTGGATGTGACCAATGCGCATTCCCGCGGGGGCGACGTCATAATCACTGTTTTTGGTATCGGTCAGCTTTACGAGATCATCGACATCCAGAGGCTCGGTGCCCATTTTAACCACGTTGCCGCTCCACACCCATGTGTCCGTGGGACGATCGCTGTAGACCTCGATGCCGTTACCTTCGGGATCGTTGAGATAGATCGCCTCGCTGACATTGTGATCGGCAAAACCCGTCAGAGGCACCTGCTTCAGCGCCGCATGCACCAGCCAGCGCGCCAGATCCTTGCGGGAGGGCATCAGATAGGCGACGTGGAACAGACCGGCAGAGGTGGGGCTCTCGAAATCCGCTGCCGGCTTGTGATCGAGATCGAGCAGCGGCACGGTCCCGACACCCAGCGTCACGCCCCTTGCCGTGCGTTCCACTTCGTTCATACCCAGCACCGAACGGTAATAATCGATCATCGGATCGAGTTCGCGCACGCGCAGCGCCGCCTTGCCGATATGCATCGGCGTCGTCAACGCAAAGGGCGGGGTGGGATCGACGGCGGCGGAAGCTCCGCCCTCGGCTCTAAGCGCACCGGCAAGGGCGGTGGCGGCGCAGGAAATTCCGGCAAATTTAAGCGTGTGGCGGCGGGTAAATTGCATGAATAATCTCTTTGTCGGCGATTTGAATGGCTTAGGTAACACTCCGTTTCAGCGCACTACACGAATGCGTCAATGCTGCTGTTATGTCCTGTTTAAGGCAATTCTGGCGCGCAATTCGCCGCAATTATGTTGCACTGCGATGTAAACTACGCGTTGCGGCGTTCCCAACGTGCCGCCAATGCTGTAGATGATAGAAAAATGACAACGCTTCTGGGTGGAGAGCGTGGAATGAAAAAATGGGTTTATACCTTCGGCAACGGTGCTGCCGAAGGCCGGGCAGGTGACGTTGCGATATTGGGCGGCAAGGGCGCAAACCTTGCCGAAATGGCAAGTCTCGGCCTTCCCGTTCCCCCAGGCCTCACCATCATTACCGACGCCTGCGCGCTTTATCACAAGAACGGCCGCGATCTCCCGGATGACCTGAAGCTTCAGGTCATGGCCGGCCTGCATGGTATGGAAATCGTGACCGGCAAGACCTTCGGCGGCAGCCAGTCGCCACTGCTCATCTCCGTTCGTTCCGGCGCGCGCGCCTCCATGCCCGGCATGATGGATACGGTGTTGAACCTTGGTCTCAACGACCGCACCGTCGAGGCATTGGGCCACGATGCGGGCGACGCGCGTTTTGCCTGGGACAGCTATCGCCGCTTCATCCAGATGTATGCTGATGTCGTCATGGGTCTCGACCATGAAATGTTCGAGGAAATCCTCGAAGATGAAAAAGGCCGGCTTGGCCATGAATACGATACGGACATGTCGGCGGTCGAATGGCAGCACGTCGTTTCGCTCTACAAGAAGCTGATCGAAGATGAGCTCGGCGAAGCCTTCCCGCAGGATTGTCACGTCCAGCTTTGGGGCGCAATTGGCGCCGTGTTCGCCAGCTGGACCAACCACCGTGCCGTGACCTATCGGCACCTGCACAATATTCCCGGCGACTGGGGCACGGCCGTTAACGTTCAGGCCATGGTCTTCGGCAATCTCGGCTCGTCCTCGGCAACCGGCGTCGCCTTTACCCGCAACCCCTCGACAGGCGAGGCGGAGCTTTACGGCGAATTCCTCGTCAATGCGCAAGGCGAAGACGTGGTGGCGGGCATCCGCACGCCGCAATCCATCACCGAGGCCGCACGCTTGGCCTCCGGCTCCGACAAGCCATCCATGGAAAAGCTGATGCCGGAAGCCTTTTCCGAATTCCTGGCGATCTGCAAGCGGCTGGAAACCCACTACCGCGACATGCAGGATCTTGAATTCACCATCGAGCGCGGCAAGCTCTGGATGCTGCAGACCCGCTCCGGCAAGCGCACCACCCGTGCCGCCATGAAGATTGCGGTCGATATGGTGGAGGAAGGGCTGATTTCGCAGGACGAAGCCGTCTGCCGCATCGAGCCGTCGTCGCTCGACCAGCTGCTGCATCCCACCATCGATCCCGGCACATCCCGTCCCATCATCGGCTCCGGCCTGCCCGCCTCTCCAGGGGCGGCAACGGGTGAGATCGTCTTTACCGCGGAAGAGGCGGTCGCCGCCGAAGCCGAGGGGCGTCGCGTCATTCTGGTACGCATCGAAACCAGCCCGGAAGATATTCACGGCATGCATGCCGCCGAAGGCATTCTGACGACGCGCGGCGGCATGACCAGCCACGCCGCCGTGGTGGCGCGCGGCATGGGCATTCCCTGTGTCACCGGCGCCGGCTCCATGCGGGTCGATATGCGCAACAGGGTGCTGATCGGCGTCGGCTGCATGCTGAAGCGGGGGGATGTCATCACCATCGATGGTTCCTCCGGCCGGGTGCTGAAAGGCGAGGTGCCGATGACGCAGCCGGAACTCTCGGGCGATTTCGGCAAGCTGATGGAATGGGCGGACAAGCTGCGCCGGATGACCGTGCGCACCAATGCGGACACGCCCGCCGACGCCCGCGCCGCGCGCGCTTTTGGCGCTGAGGGCATTGGCCTCTGCCGTACCGAACACATGTTCTTCGAGGGCGACCGCATCCATGTCATGCGCGAGATGATCCTGGCCGAAAGCGAAAAGGGCAGACGGGCGGCGCTCGATGAGCTTCTGCCGATGCAGCGCTCGGATTTCACCGAACTTTTCCAGATCATGCACGGCCTGCCGGTGACGATCCGCCTGCTCGACCCGCCACTGCACGAATTCCTGCCGAAGACGGATGGTGAAATCGTCGAGGTTGCCGCCGCCATGGGCATGCCGCAGACGGTGTTCCGCCAGCGGCTTGATGCGCTGCACGAATTCAACCCCATGCTCGGCCATCGTGGCTGCCGCCTCGCCATCTCCTACCCGGAAATCGCCGAAATGCAGGCCCGCGCCATTTTCGAAGCCGCCGTTACGGCGGCGCGCATTACCGGCGCGCCCGTCGTGCCTGAGATCATGGTGCCGCTGGTTGGCCTGCGTTCGGAACTGGATTACGTGACCGCGGTCATCGATGGCGTCGCCGAGGCGGTGGCGAAAGAAACCGGCATGGAGATCGAATATCTCACGGGAACCATGATCGAGCTGCCGCGTGCGGCCCTGCGCGCCCATGTCATTGCCGAAGCGGCCGAATTCTTCTCCTTCGGCACCAACGATTTGACGCAGACGACCTTCGGCATTTCCCGCGACGATGCGGCGCGTTTCATCAATACCTATCAGCGTAAGGGCATCATCGAACGCGACCCGTTCATTTCGCTCGATTTCGATGGCGTGGGTGAATTGATCCGCATCGCCGCCGAACGCGGCCGCCAGACGCGGCCAGAACTGAAGCTCGGTATCTGCGGCGAACATGGCGGAGACCCGGCCTCGATCCATTTCTGCGAAAATGCCGATCTTGATTACGTCTCGTGCTCGCCTTTTCGCGTGCCAATCGCCCGCCTAGCCGCCGCGCAGGCGACGCTTGCCGCGCGGGCGGAAGAAGGGCAGGTCGCAAGCAATGTCGCCTTTATCCCCGTCAGGGGTTCTGTTGGACGATGATGCGCCGCTCCACCACCACGGGACGGTAGAACATGTCGCGGTTCATCTGCGCCTGCCAGGCACGGTTGTCGGCGCGGCGGTCCATTTCCAGATCGAGAAGGCAACCGGCCATCGGGTCAGTGCCGGGGCGGAAACCGTAACCCCGGCATGTCGCCTCATCCCGAGCCCGGCGCTCTTCCGGTGTCAGCGTCTGGCATGCGGTGAGCGCCAGCATGGCGGCAAGCGCACCGAAGACGATGGAAAAGCGCATTTTGTTTCTCCCTGAAATGACAGCCGTACGGCACTTATTGCCGAGATTGATACGCCTGTTTTAGGACGGGGAAAAGCCGCGGCGGGGTGGAAAGTTGCATCAATAGGCCGCCGCAGGCACCTCCGCTGTGCTTAATATCTGGACAGGAAGGAGGGCGGGAAAAAGCCCTGCTGAATGAGCCAGTCACTCAACAGAAGCGTGAGGATGCCGGCGAGAAGAAGACCGCCCATGAATGCGATCAGGCCGAGGGTGGCGCGTGTCCAGCGGCGGGTCTGATAGAGATAAATGGCAAGGCCCACAGGCGCGAGCAGAATAGTCGCGAATTTTACGGCAGAGCTGCGTCGGGAACCCCGCTTTTCGGCATCCTCTATCTGCCACCACGCAAACAGGGTGATGATGCCGATCATCTGCACCAGATCGTTTGCGGTAAAGGAACTGGGCGGTCCGGCGGGCCAGATGGCCGCGTCGATAAGAAGCCCGACTGAAACAAAGACGAGCAGGCCGACATAGATCCAGTTACGTTTCACCATGCATACGTTCCGCTGAAGCTGCGCTTTGTCCGTGTCGTTATGGCTATCGATGAAGCCATCTCCGTCAACCCCTAACTTTAATGGGGCAAAGGAAGTGGCCAACGCAGGGCATCTCCTTTTTATCGGAAACGCCCCGCGATTATTGCTGTCAGGCCGTCGCCACTTCACGGTCATCGAGTGCGTCGATGTCCTTGGCGTTGTTATAAACGGCCTCGTTGAGAATGCCCTCGCGTTTGGCGACAATAGTCGGCACCAGCGCCTGTCCGGCGACGTTGACCGCGGTGCGGCCCATGTCCAGGATCGGGTCGATGGCGAGCAGCAGGCCCACACCTTCAAGCGGCAGTCCGAGCGTGGAGAGCGTCAGCGTGAGCATAACCACCGCGCCGGTCAGTCCGGCCGTTGCGGCGGAACCGAGCACCGAAACGAAGACGATCAGCACATATTCCTGAATGCCGAGCGGCACCTGGAAGAACTGCGCGATGAAGATCGCCGAGATTGCCGGATAGATCGCGGCGCAGCCGTCCATCTTGGTCGTGGCGCCGAGCGGCACGGAGAAGGCGGCATATTCGCGCGGCACGCCGAGGCTCTTTTCCGTCACGGTTTCGGTGACGGGCAGTGTGCCGATGGAGGAACGCGAGACAAAGGCGAGCTGGATGGCCGGCCATGCGCCCGCAAAGAAGCGCGAGGGCTTCAGGCCATGCGCGAGAAGCAGCGCCGGGTAAACCACGAAAAGCACCAGTGCGAGACCGATATAGACGGCCGCTGCATACCAGCCGAGCTGCGACAGCGTGGTCCAGCCATATTGGTCAACTGCGCGGCCAAGCAGGCCGATGGTGCCGATGGGGGTAAGGCGGATGACCCACCACAGGATTTTACGCACGATGGCGAGCAGCGACTGGTTGAAGGCGAGGAACGGCTCCGCCGCCTTGCCGGCTTTTAGCGCCGCGACACCGAAGGCAATCGACACCACCAGCAACTGCAGGACGTTGAAATTCAACGAGGTGCTGCCCGCGCCATTGCTGATTTTGGTAGATGCTTCAAGGCCGAAGACGTTGGCCGGGACGAGACCCTTGAGGAAGTCCAGCCAAGAACCGGTGGAGGACGGTGCTGCCGCTGCCGTATTGGCGATCGCCGTGTTGACGCCCGGCTGGATGACAAGACCGAGCACGATGCCGATGACGACCGCGATCAAAGCGGTGATGGCGAACCAGAGCAGCGTCTGCCAGACAAGCTTCGCCGCATTAGAGAGGTTCTTGAGATTGGCGATGGAGGCGACGATGGCGGTAAAGATCAGCGGCGGCACCAGTGCGCGCAGCAGCTGGACGAATATGCTGCCGATGGTCTGCAGCGTCACCGAAAGCCAGTTGGGGCTGCCGGCGGCGTCGGGGCCGATATTGCGGGCAACAAGGCCAAGCAGCAGGCCGATGACCATGGCTATCAGAACCTGAAAGCCAAAATTGCGATAAAAGGGTTTATGCCCCGAAGGGCGGGCAGAGGTCGTTGCCTGTGACATGACATGTCTCTTTATTGTGCAAGAAAGCGAGAATGTTGCATTTTTTACAAGCATTCTCGAGGGAGGTCGCCGAGAATACGCCGATTTCCTCAGCAATTAAGGGATGAACGTGCGTATTTGTTGCATTGTCGGGGAATTATTCCCTGGCGCTGCGGCAATGCGGAAAAATATTCCTGCTTCTTGTTGGGGTGGCCTCTCAGTCCGTCGCGCAGGGAAAGTCATGCTAATTGCGCCGACGTCATCCTCGGGCCTGTCCCGAGGTCTGCCGACATATTGATTTTTATTGGAGGTGGTTGGATCCTCGGCACAGGGCCGAGGATGACGTTGAACGGGTCTTCATGCTTAATCACCGACCTCAAGGAAACTGCGACCTGTCCGGAAATTTAACCCGGACAGAAGTGGATCATGTCCGGCATGATGGAAGAGAGGTCTTCGGGGGGCACGCTTTACCCGCAGATCGCCCCCTCCTTTGTTTTCCTCGCCGCAATTCCGGTCTATGACATCATATGCAGGTGATTCCCTGCCAGAACCCGGGTGCAACGCCTCTTAGCCAATGCGATCTAACGGATATCCGCTTCCATGACTGTGCGTTTCGTCCGGCCTTTTTCGGTTGCAGCCTATCTTTCCCGCTACCTGGGCCTGGCGGCGCTGGCGCTTTTTCTCATCGCCGCCGGCATCCACCGTTTCGGGCCGCTGACGACGCCTGATCTTGTCGGGCTGCTCCTCATTGCTGCAGGCATCGCTTTTCTTGCCGTGCTTCTGGCGCTGATCGGCCTTGAGCGGCTGTGGACCAGAGGCGCACGCGGCGGCCTTTCGGCGCTGGCGGCGCTGCTTTTCTCGGCCCTGCCGCTCGGCGTTGTTGGCTACGGCGCCTTTCTTTATTGGCAGCAGCCGAAGATTTACGACATCTCCACTGACCTGAGCGATGTGCCGGAGTGGCTGGCGACACCGGCCGCCAACCAGCAATGGCTGGTGCGGCCCGCGACCATTACCAAGGCTGATCGCGATGTGCAGATGGAGGCCTATGCCAGCCTTGCCGGGCGCCGTTATGAAGGCGCGATAGACCGCATCTACGCCGCCGCCAAAAAAATGGCCGCCTCCCAGAATATCCGCATTACCCATACGAAGGGTGTGATCGGGGCGGAGGATGCCCCTGCCGTCGGGGTGCCAGCACAGGACAGGCAGCAGCCCGCCGACGATGCGCCGGTGGAAGACCTGCCCTCCATCGTGCCCGTGCCCATGGCCCGCCCGACCGACGCGCCTTTGCCCACCTTCTTCAACGGCAGCGGCGTGGTGCTGATGCAGGGTGAAACCCGCACCCGCATCTGGGGCCTGCGCTTCGATATCCTCATTCGCCTGAAGGAAGAGGCGGAAACCACCATCGTCGATGTCCGCGTCGCCTCCCGCTACGGCCCGCACGATCTTGGCATGGGTGCGGCGATTGCCGAGGCCTATCTCGATGCTCTGGATGCGGAGATGCAGGGTCTGAACGATAATTGAGGCCGGAAGGCAAAGCAACACGTCGGCCGAATGGATCGCGACGTCGCCGCGCATTTCTTCTCCCTGCCGGGGAGAAGGTGGCCCGAAGGGTCGGATGAGGGGCAACGGCGGAGATTTTCGGAGAGCTTGCCCCTCATCCCGCTGCCGCGGACTTCTCCCGGCGGGGAGAAGAAACAGGTGGCACCCGCTCGCTCCCCACCGAAGGGGCGGCAATCACGAAAGCACCTTGAGAGCTGGCTAGTTAAAACCCCGTCACGCCGGGAAATATTCACCCGTGAGCGAAGGCGCGCCATCCGTCCGAACTTCGCCCTTCTCGATCAGATCCTCGATATGCGCCAGCACGGAAAGTGCCGCCGCCCCATGCAGGCGCTTGTCGGTGCTGGCATAGATCACCTTCACCATATCGGCGATCAGCCTGTCGCCGTCCCTGATCCGCTTCAACACCGCCTTTTCCCGCATGCGGCGGTGGGCGCGCAAGCCCCGCATGAAGGCTGCGGGATCGGTGACCGGGCCGCCATGGCCGGGCAGGAACAACCGGTCGTCGCGGGTGAGCAACCGCTCCAGTGAAGCCATGTAGTCGCTCATCGCCCCATCAGGCGGCGCGACGATAGTGGTAGCCCAGGCCATGACGTGATCGGCCGAAAAAACGATGCCGCTGCCCTCAAGCGCAAAGGCGGCGTGGTTGGCGGTGTGGCCCGGCGTATGCAGCGCCGTCAATGTCCAGCCGTCGCCGGAAAGGCTCTGCCCGTCGCCCAGCGCGATGTCGGGCGCGAAAGCCGTATCGGAACTTTCGGCAAAGGGATTGGTCTCGCCCACATGCAGTGGCCGGGCGGCGCGGTGCGGGCCTTCCGCCACCGTCAGCGCCCCGGTCGCCTGCGCCAGCCTGCGGGCAAGCGGCGAATGATCGCGATGGGTGTGGCTGACGAAGATGTGCGTGACTTCGCGCCCTTCGAGCGCGGCCATCAGCGCCCGAAAATGCGCCTCATCCTCCGGGCCGGGATCGATGACGGCGACGGAACGGTCACCGACGATATAGGAATTGGTGCCATGGAAGGTGAAGGCGGAAGGATTGTTGACGGTGATGCGCTGGATGAGCGGGGCGACGGGAACCGCCTCGCCATAGGCCGGCTGGAAATCGAGATCGAATGCCGGGTCCGCCATCGAGACCTCCTGAAAAAATGCCATGCATGCTTGCGCCGCGGCCTCATCCGCGTCACGGCCAAGCCCTAACATGCGAACTTCGACACGGCACCCAAAAAGCTTGAATTTTGTGAAAAAATTGGTCGCCGGGTCATTGCCGCGCCGGGCAGGCTTTGCTAATCAGGCGCGGTTCAGGCAGCGGCGTTTCGCTCTCGCTGCCCTGTTGGGGCGTCGCCAAGCGGTAAGGCACCGGTTTTTGGTACCGGCATTCCCAGGTTCGAATCCTGGCGCCCCAGCCAACTATCCCCAAGTCAAATCAGTGTTTGCAGATCCCGGCGACCGTCAATAACGGGAACTACTTCACGGAGCGTATTTTGTCGCCATCGGTATCCGGCACGGTTTCGTAGAGAATGATGTAGGGCGCTTCAACCAGCATGCGGGCGGATGGAAAAATTTTCGGGTGGCGCTCACCTTCAACAAAAAACGCCGCCCATCCAAAGACAGGCGGCGTACAGCCTCAAATCTCTCACCTAAACCTTAAAGCGCGATATCTGGCACCTTCTTCACCGGCGCACTCGCAGGGGCCGAGCCAGCTGCCTTCAGCGCCTCAAGATCGATCTGCGGCGGGGTCGGCAGCTGCAGGTGCTCGGCGGTGTAGGCCCATTCCTCACGTACCTTTTCCGGGTCGTCATTGAGCTTGGTGCCGTAGCTCGGCACGATCTGGCGCAGCTTCGTCTGCCATTCCGGCGTCGCCACCTTGTCCTTGAAGACTTTTTCCAGAACGCTGAGCATGATCGGCGCTGCGGTGGAAGCGCCCGGCGAAGCGCCGAGCAGGCCGGCGATGCTGCCGTCCTGTGCGGATACGACTTCGGTGCCGAGCCGCAGCACGCCGCCCTTTTCTTCGTCGCGCTTGATGATCTGCACGCGCTGGCCTGCCTGCCACAGGCGCCATTCCCCCTGCTTGGCATTCGGGAAATATTCCTTCAGCGCAGCAAAGCGGTCGTCATCCGACATCATCAGCTGGCCGGCGAGATATTCTACCAGCGGATATTCATCGATGCCGACGCGCACCATCGGCCAGGCATTGCTGGTTGTTACGGAGGAGACGAGATCGAAATAAGAGCCTTCCTTCAGGAACTTGGTGGAGAAGGTGGCGAAAGGTCCAAACAGGATGACGCGTTTGCCGCCCAGCACGCGGGTATCGAGGTGCGGCACCGACATGGGCGGCGAGCCCACCGAGGCCTTGCCATAGGCCTTGGCCAGATGCTGCATCGTCACATCGGGGTTCTCGTTGATGAGGAACGAGCCGCCGACAGGGAAACCGGCATAATCATCCGCTTCCGGAATGCCGGACATCTGCAGCAGATGCAGCGCGCCGCCGCCGGCGCCGATGAACACGAATTTCGCATCCACCACCTGTTCGGCATCGGTCTTGGTGTTGGTATAGGTCACGCGCCAGCTGCCGTCGGCATTGCGCTGGATGTCGGAAACCTCGCTATTGACCTGCAGGTCGAAATTCTGGTCGCTCTGCAGATGGGAGACGAACTGGCGGGTGATTTCGCCAAATTCCATGTCGGTGCCGAGCGGCGACCAGGTTGCGCCGATCTTCTGGGAAGGATCGCGGCCTTCCATCATCAGCGGCACCCACTTCTTGATCTGCTCGGGATCGGTGGAGAACTCCATGCCGGCGAAAAGCGGGCTCGCCTTCAGCGCCTGATAGCGCTTTTCCAGATAGGCGACGTTCTCGTCACCCCAGACGAAGCTCATATGCGGCGTGTGGTTGATGAAGGAGCGCGGGTTCTTCAGAACGCCGTTGCGCACCTGCCATGCCCAGAACTGCCGGGAAATCTGGAAGGATTCGTTGATGTTGATCGCCTGGCTGATCTTGATGTTGCCCTTGTCGTCTTCAGGCGTGTAGTTCAGCTCGGCAAGCGCGGAATGGCCGGTGCCGGCATTGTTCCAGCCGTTGGAGCTTTCAAGCGCCACGCCGTCCAGCCGCTCCAGCATCTGCATCGACCAGGTGGGCTCCAGCTCGCGCAGCCACACACCGAGCGTCGCGCTCATGATGCCACCACCGATGAGAAGCACGTCGACCTTCTTGGCGGTCGTATTGGCGAGAAGCGGGGAAGAGGGCAGCGCTGCTGCGGCAAGCCCGGCGAGAGCACCGCCCAGAACCTGTCGACGGTTCAGCGGAAATGCATGGGAGAGGGAAGTTTCCTCGGAGAGATCAGTGAGCTGGGATTTGTCTTGATCGATGGGAGTCACGGCCATACCTGATTCTTGTTTTGTGTTAAAAACATTCCTCCCGACCGCCCCGTTATAGCAAAGCGCAGAGCGGCACAACCCGGACTCATCCACCCCAGTTCAAGCGGTTTTGTGCGGGTTTTGCCGCGGCGGACGGCCGATCTCACGGTTATGCCGATTATCCTTTTGATGATTGTTAAGATAAGTTGAGGCTTTCAAACGGTTGAAAGCGTTCCCTGGCGGGATTTTGCCAAAAACGCAGCGCCAGCACCCTTTCCAGTGAGTTGCGATCCGCAAGGTGCCGCTTCAGGCACAATTTTTTCAGAATAATGACGGAAATCCCGAAAAAGTGAAAAGGCCCGCCGGTTCGGGCGGGCCTTCGTGCATTTTGGCTTGTGGCTGACGATCAGTTGGCGGCGAGGAATTCCGCGCAGTAGCTCGGACCGTTGACGCCCGGGCGATCGGAGATCGTGCGCACGGCGGTGATCTTGTAATCGCTGGAGACGACCAGCTGCACCGTGCAGGAAAGGGAGGCGGTGCGGGCGGGCGAAATCTGCCGGCCTTTTTTGCCATCCTTGCCTTCTTCGAACTTCGCCGGAATCGTCGCCTTCTTGTAGCCGCCGCGCCAGTTGTAGACGGTGGAGCTGCCGCTTTCGGTGTCGCTCAGCGGCGGGCCGAATTTGGCGAAGAAAATACCTGCGGACTGGCCGACCCAACGGGTCTCAACCGGGCTCTTCTGGGTGAAGGTAGGCGTGGAGCCATCGGTGGAAGTGGTGCAGGCCGAGAGCGCAATGGCAAACGCTGCAAGCGTTACGCTGCGAAATAGCATGGTGAAATGTCCTTTGTGCCGTGTCCGGCATCCCGCCGGTCATTCCGTTCCCCTAGCAGATTTGGCGGCGGCGGGCAGGGGAGCTGTGCGGCCCGATGAAAATTTCCTGCCACAATTGCTTTTTTGTAACGTTTTGAAGCCTTCCGCCCGGTGCCGCCGGTGCCTGCCGGTGCTGTTTCAGCAGGTGGGGAAAACTTGTCATAAAAAATGCAATAAGCCGCTTGTCGAATGCCGGAGGCTGGTCTATAGAAGCGCCGCTGGTCACGGAGTGTAGCGCAGTCTGGTAGCGCACCACGTTCGGGACGTGGGGGTCGGAGGTTCGAATCCTCTCACTCCGACCAGCTAGAAGCCCGATAAATCAGCGGCTTGCAAAAAATCCCGATACTTGCTGAAAACCTCCATATCAAATCGTCATACATCAACCGGACCGGTCGCATCAGAGCCGGTTTGAATGCATTCGTCGCCCATGCCTCGGAGCCCAGTTGGGTAGGTTGTCGCAACTTCCTGCGCTTCCACTTTTCCGTATGCGCGAATAAAAGAGGCCCGTCGCTCCGCCAAGCGCCAGGCCCCAATGTCGCGGCCTGTTTCAGGGGACGCGCGACACGGACCGTCTTAGAAGTGTCAATTCAGGTCCACAATCCAAGAAGTTACCCGTGACAGTCGCGAGCCCCGAGTTTCAGGGCCATCGCCGTGATCAACTTATCGCGATCAAAAAAGAGGCCCGCTGCATTTTCAAGCAACGAGCCTCTGTTCGGCCGCTTGGCGGAGCGACCGAGGGCAAATTCGCCTTTTGCCCATGAACGCCGAATGAACGAGCGCCCTTCTGCGCCGCCGAGAAACAACCCGTAAAAATCCGGAAAGCAGATGGATCGGAAAGCTTCCTCAGCCGTTATCCAAACATACAACAATGGAGGATAACATGCTGAAGGGTATTGCACTGTGGGCTATGGGCGTTCCGATCTTCGTGATCATTCTGCTTTATATGTTCGTGTTTTAAGTCGCATCTGACGACTGGACTCAAACAAAAAGGCGACCACACCGTGGTCGCCTTTTGTCGTTCATGCCGGCATTCTCAGTCGAGATCGCTGATGAGCCGTGAGGCTGTTGCCGCATCCGTGCGCCGGATGTCGATCTCGTCGCGGTGCTTGGCAAGAAGCTCGCTCGCCAGCAGCTTTTCCGCGAGATCGGCAGGCAGCGAGAGAATGACCCGGTCGCCTTTTTCTTCCGTCGCGCCCGTATTGCGCTTTCCTAAAATCATGCCGCCCGCCACCGTATTGTTGGTGTCGGGGTCGATCAGGATGAAGGAACCCGTCGAGCGGTTCTGCTCATAGGGATCGAAGATCGCCGTCTCATCGAAGGAAAGCCTGACCTTGCCGATGGCGTTCATCGGAAGCGACGTTTCATGCGCCTGCCATTCGCCTTCCTTGAGGTTCAGCTGGCTGACGGGCTGCACACTGACACGCTGTCGGCGGCTGCCGCTTTTCAGCCAGTAGCGCTTGCCGGCCTCGATGCCTCCGGGCTGCAAAGCCACGATCTGCGCGTCGAAGGCAAGGCCATTCTGAGGCTGCGCCTCGATGGAGACAATCATGTCGCCGCGCGAGACGTCCACCTGACGATCGAGCACCAGCGTGACGGCATCACCCGCCACGGCGGCATTGCGCACCAGGTCGAAAGTGACGATCTGCTTGACGTTGGCGACCATGCCGGAAGGCAGGATAACGACGCTGTCGCCCGGCTTCACCGAACCGCCGGCAACCGTGCCCTGATAACCGCGGAAGCTTTCGCCGGGACGCGAGACGCGTTGTACGGGAAAGCGGAAGCCGCCCGATTGCGCGGAGCGAACGGTCGCCAGTTCCAGCGTTTCCACCAGCGTCGGGCCTTCATACCAGGGCATGGAAGCCTTGCCTGACAGAACGACGTTTTCACCTTTCAGCGCCGACATCGGAATGGCGGTTATCTGCTTGATGCCGAGATCGGATGCGAAATCGCGGAACTCGTGGGCGATCAGTTCGAAACCGGCCTTGTCGTAATGCGTCAGGTCGATCTTGTTGACGGCCAGCACGAATTGCCGGATGCCCATCAGCGCCGCGATGGTGGCATGACGCCGCGTCTGTTCCAGAATGCCGGTACGGGCATCGACGAGCAGCACGGCGAGGTCGGCTGTGGAAGCGCCGGTCGCCATGTTGCGGGTATATTGCTCATGGCCGGGCGTGTCGGCCACGATGAAGGCGCGTCGGTCGGTGGCGAAGTAACGATAGGCGACATCGATGGTGATGCCCTGTTCGCGCTCTGCCTGCAGACCATCCAGCAGCAACGCGAAATCGGGCAGGCCGAGATCGTTCTGCTTGCCGCTGTCGCGGTGCAGTGTCGCGGCCTGGTCTTCCTTGACGGCCTTGGTGTCCCAGAGGAGACGGCCGATCAGGGTCGATTTGCCGTCATCCACGCTGCCGCAGGTGATGAGACGAAGCGGGCGGGTGTCGCGCGCTGCTTTCGAATGTTCGGCAAAGGGCAAAATGGTGGCCGTGGAAACGTTGGTGGTGGCAGAAGCGGTCATCAGAAATAGCCCTCGCGCTTCTTCTTCTCCATCGAGCCGGACTGGTCGCGGTCAATCGCGCGGCCCTGACGTTCGGAAACGGTGGCGATTTCGAGCTCGGCAATCACATCCTGAAGCGTCGCCGCCTCGGAACGGATCGCACCGGTGAGCGGGAAGCAGCCGAGCGTGCGGAAGCGGATCGAGCCACGCTTGATCTCTTCGCCGGGCAGAAGCTCCAGGCGCTCATCTTCAGCAAGGATCATCATGCCGTCGCGCTCGATATAGGGGCGCTCGGCGGCATAATAGAGCGGCACCAGAGGAATGTTTTCCGCCTCGATGTAACGCCAGATGTCCACTTCGGTCCAGTTGGAGAGCGGGAAGGCGCGCACGCTTTCGCCCTTGCGGACCATGCCGTTATAGATGTTCCACAGTTCCGGCCGCTGGTTGCGCGGGTCCCACTTATGGTCGGGCGTACGGAAAGAGTAGATGCGTTCCTTGGCGCGGCTCGCCTCTTCGTCGCGGCGCGCACCACCGAAGGCTGCGTCGAACTGGCCGGCATCCAGTGCCTGACGCAGGGCTTCCGTCTTCATGATGTCGGTGTAAAGCGCCGATCCGTGGGTGAAGGGCGTGATGTTTTCCGCTGCGCCGCGCGGATTGGTATGGGAGATCAGCTCCAGATCGTATTCCTTGACGATATTGTCGCGGAATTCGATCATTTCCTTGAACTTCCAGCCGGTATTGACGTGCAGCAGCGGGAAGGGAATGCGGCCGGGGAAGAAGGCCTTGCGCGCGAGATGCAGCAGCACGGACGAGTCCTTGCCGATGGAATAGAGCATCACGGGCTTGTCGAATTCGGCTGCGACTTCGCGAAAGATATGAATAGCTTCGTTTTCAAGCGCCTTCAGATGGGGATCGAGCGGCGGCTTGGATGCGACAGTATTCTTGCTGTCCGTCTCGTGGACTGCGTTGGACATTGTGAACTCCGGGAATGTACTGAATGATTATCGTTGCGGGATGGCGGAGGTAGCGGAGGTCTGCTCCGCACCGGCGACGTGAAGACCGCATTCGCGCTTCTCGTCGTTTTCCCACCACCATCGTCCGGCGCGCTCAGGCTCACCGGGCTTGATGGCGCGCGTACACGGCTCGCAGCCGATGGACGGGTAACCGCGCTGATGCAACGGATTGATGGGGATGTTCTCCTGGGCGACATGCGCCTTGATGAGGTCGATATCCCAGTCAGCCAAAGGGTTGATCTTGATGAGATTGCGATCCGCATCGAATTCGGCAAACGGCGTCGTGGCGCGATTGCCCGACTGGCCGCGACGGAGGCCGGTGATCCAGAAGGCGGCACCATCAAGCGCCTTGCCGAGCGGGATCAGCTTTCTGACATGACAGCAGGCATGACGCGCCTCAACGCTTTCGTAAAAGCCGTTGAGACCGTATTTTGCGGCGTAGGCGTCTATATCGTCCTGTTCGGGACGGAAACGACGGATTTCGACGCCGAAACGCTCCTCGGTTTCATCGATGAGATCGACGGTTTCCTTGAAAAGACGGCCAGTTTCCAGCGTGACAACGTCAATCGGCAGGCGATGGGTGCCGATGGCGGCGGTGATGACCTGATCCTCGATGCCGAGGCTGGTGGTGAAGACCGCGCGCCCGCCGAGGCCGGCGATAAATGAAAGCCGACCCGCCAGATCGAGCCCGGCAAGCGTGGCATCAAGGGAAGCGGCATCGGCAGAGGCATTTGCTGAATTGATGGTCATTGTCACGTCCGGGATTTCCATGGCCGATTATTGTTGAAATCGGCGCTTTGGACGAGAAATGACAGTCTTTGTGCGCTGCACTTCAGAGCAAAAATGCCTCTCGCGCGCGTGCTATGAGCAAAAGATGCCCGTTCACCTTGTTCGCAGCCTGGATTTGAATTGTGACAACTTCTGCGCTAAGCCGTGATTGCCGGGTATCCGGGCTTGTGATCTACTGGTTTCACGATGATTTCGCAGAAGGCAAAATATGCGCTGAGGGCGCTTCTCTCGCTGGCCAAGGCCGACGGTGGCTGTCCTGTGCAGATTTCCGACATTGCCCGCGAACAGGCCATTCCGAAAAAGTTTCTGGAGCAGATCCTTCTCGAAATGAAGAAGGAACGCCTTGTCGAAAGCCGGCGCGGCAAGCAGGGTGGTTATCTTCTGGCCCGTCCGGCGGATGATATTACTTTCGGCGAGGTGCTGCGGCTCATTGATGGCCCCCTTGCTCCTCTGCCTTGCCTCTCCCAGACCGCCTATCGCCGCTGCGAGGATTGCGACGGCGAGAAGCAGTGCGAGATCCGCCACGTCTTCGCCCGTGTGGCCGATGCGACGCGCAACATCCTGTTCAACACCACCGTTGCAGATGCGGTGGCCGGTGTCGAAGTGCCCGAGCTTTTGACGGCCTGACGAAAAATTCGTCTAAAACACCTCAATATTTTTCGCCATCGCGGCAAAAAACCGGCAAAAATGTGAAACGCCTTTGCATTCAGCAAAGTTTTACACGACGCTTGTTGCGCCTTTCGCTTATGCTGCGCTGTATTTGTTGCCCGGAGAAACGCTCAAGGGAAACACTTTTTCGATCGTATTCGGCCTCATTGACCAACTCTACTCAACCGGTAGAGTTAAGCCATCGCAATCAGGAGGGAATACCGATGTCCAAGCTTCTGTCCGGTTTGAGCGTTGTCGCGCTCAGCCTCTCACTGGCACTTGGCGCAGCTGGCTCGGCCGCGGCGCAGACCAAGCTGCTGAACGTGTCCTATGATCCGACCCGTGAACTCTACAAGGATTTCAACGAAGCCTTCGCCAAGAAATGGAAGGCCGACACCGGCGAGGACGTCACCATCCAGCAGTCGCATGGCGGCTCCGGCAAGCAGGCCCGTTCGGTCATCGACGGTCTGGAAGCCGACGTCGTGACGTTGGCGCTGCAGAGCGACATTGACGCCATCGTGCAGAATTCCGGCAAGATCAACAAGGACTGGCGCGGCCGCCTGCCGCATAATTCCTCCCCTTACACCTCCACCATCGTTTTCCTCGTTCGCAAGGGTAACCCGAAGGGCATCCATAACTGGGGCGATCTGGTGAAGGGCGACGTACAGATCGTGACGCCGAATCCGAAGACCTCGGGCGGTGCGCGCTGGAACTATCTCGCAGCCTGGGCTTGGGCAAACGAAGAGTTCAAGGGCGACAAGGACAAGATCAAGGCCTATGTCGGCGAGCTCTACAAGCGCGCGCCGGTCCTCGACACCGGCGCCCGTGGTTCCACGGTAACCTTCGCACAGCGCCAGATCGGCGACGTGCTGCTCGCCTGGGAAAACGAAGCCTATCTGGCCGGCCAGGAATTCGGCGCTGACGCTTTCGATATCGTCGTTCCGCCGATCTCGATCCTTGCCGAGCCGCCGGTCGCCGTGGTTGACGCCAATGTCGACGCCAAGGGCACCCGCAAGGCAGCCGAAGCCTATCTGCAATATCTCTATTCCGACGAGGGCCAGAATATTGCGGCCAAGCACTTCTATCGTCCGTCCAACCCGGCCGTTGTCTCCAAGGACCTGCTGAAGCAGCTGCCTGACATCAAGCTCGTCACCATTGACGACCCGATCTTCGGCGGTTGGGCAAAGGCGCAGCCGGAACATTTTGGTGACGGCGGCATCTTCGACCAGATTTACAAGCCCGCGAAGTAAGCGGATGATGGGGTGAAACGTACTCACCCCGTCCCACGGGACAAGACAAATCAGAACCTGATCGACCGGACGCCATGCCGGTCGATACTTTATAATAAGCGCCGGGGGAATACCGGCTCCCAGAGAGCACCTCCAGGACGGGCAGACCTCGGTTGACTGTCCCGGAAATGTTCAAAAACTAAGATTATCCGGAGCCTTGATGAGCAATAATATTTCCGGAAGCAGGTGGAAGTGGCGGCAGTCGAGCGTCATACCGGGCTTCGGCCTGACGTTTGGTTACACCGTCACCTATCTGTTTCTCATCATTCTTATTCCGCTTGGCGGCCTTATCTGGTCCACGGCGAAACTCGGTTTTGCAGATTTCATTGCGATTGCCACGGATAGCCGTACGCTGAATGCGTTGCGCGTCAGTTTTGGCACGGCGTTCCTCGCCGCATTGGTCAATGTGGTCTTCGGCGTCATCGTCGCCTGGGTCCTCACACGTTACCGCTTTCCCGGTCGCCGCTTCGTGGATGCCATCGTGGACCTTCCCTTTGCGCTTCCAACGGCGGTCGCGGGCATTGCGTTGACGGCGCTTTACGCCAATCGCGGCTGGGTCGGTTCGCTGTTTGAGCCCTATGGCATCAAGATTGCGTTCACGCCGACCGGTATCGTCATCGCGCTGATCTTCATCGGTCTGCCCTTCGTCGTCCGCACCGTGCAGCCGGTGATGGAGGAGATCGACCGGCAGGTGGAGGAGGTGGCGGCAACGCTCGGCGCGAACCGTTTCCAGACCATAACCCGCATTCTGTTACCGAGCCTCACACCCGCCATCCTAACGGGGTTTGCGCTGGCCTTCGCGCGTGGTGTCGGCGAATACGGTTCGGTCATCTTCATTGCCGGCAATATTCCCTACGTCTCGGAAATCGCGCCGCTCCTCATCGTCATCCGGCTGGAGGAGTTCAATTATGCGGCCGCCACCGGCATCGCCACCATCATGCTGATCATCTCCTTTGCCATGCTGTTCCTCATCAATCTCATTCAGGCCTGGAGCCGCAAGAGGTACGGTTATGTCTGAGACTGTTTCTCGCACCACGCCGCGTCCGTTCCGCGATCCCGCCAGCGAGAGCCTGCCAGCGCGGCTGGCACTGATCGCCATCGCCTTCGTCTTCCTCGCCGCATTTCTCGTCCTGCCCCTGGTTTCGGTCTTCTTCGAAGCATTCCGCAAGGGCACGGAAAGCTTCTGGGAGGCGATTTTCGAGCCGGATGCGCTTTCCGCCATTCGCCTGACGCTGCTCGTCGCCGCTATTTCGGTGCCGCTCAACCTCATTTTTGGAGTAGCGGCCGCCTGGGCCATCGCGAAATTCGAGTTCAAGGGCAAGGCATTCCTGATCACGCTGATCGACCTGCCATTCTCGATCTCTCCGGTCATATCAGGTCTGGTCTACGTCATCCTGTTTTCCTCGCACAGCGTGCTCGGCCCATGGCTGAAGAGTTACGGCATCGAGATCCTCTTTGCGGTGCCGGGCATCGTGCTCGCCACCATCTTCGTCACCTTTCCCTTCGTCGCGCGCGAGTTGATCCCGCTGATGCAGGATCAGGGCAATGGTGACGAGGAGGCGGCGATTTCGCTTGGAGCATCCGGCTGGCAGACCTTCTGGTACGTCACGCTGCCGAATATCAAATGGGGCCTGCTTTATGGCGTGCTGCTCTGCAACGCCCGCGCCATGGGCGAGTTCGGCGCTGTCTCGGTGGTGTCAGGCCATATTCGCGGCGAGACCAACACCATGCCGCTGCATGTCGAGATACTCTATAATGAGTACAATATCGGCGCATCCTTCGCCGTTGCGACGCTGCTTGCCGGTCTGGCTCTGGTGACCCTCGTTCTCAAAACCATTCTCGAAATACGCTTTGGCGCGGGCAACGCAGCCGGCAAGCATTGAAAGGCATCTTCATGGAAGTGAAAGTTTCCGGCATCACCAAGCAGTTTGATCGCTTTCCGGCGCTGAACGATGTGTCGCTCAACATTCGCTCGGGCGAGCTGATCGCGCTGCTTGGTCCTTCCGGTTCCGGCAAGACGACGCTGCTGCGTCTGATTGCCGGTCTCGAGCAGCCGACGACGGGCCAGATTTTCTTCGGCGACGAAGACGCCTCGCACCGCTCCGTGCAGGAGCGCAATGTCGGTTTCGTTTTCCAGCATTACGCGCTGTTTCGCCACATGACGGTGGCAGACAACATTGCTTTCGGCTTGAAGGTGCGACCCTCCGCCAAGCGTCCGCCAAAAGCGGAAATCCGCAAGCGCGTGTCCGAGCTTCTCGACATGGTGCACCTTTCCGGGCTTGAAAAACGCTACCCCTCGCAGCTCTCGGGTGGCCAGCGCCAGCGGGTGGCGCTCGCCCGCGCCGTCGCCATCGAACCGAAGGTGCTGCTTCTCGATGAACCCTTCGGTGCGCTGGATGCCAAGGTGCGCAAGGAGTTGCGCCGCTGGCTGCGCGAATTCCACGACCGCACCGGCCACACCACCGTCTTCGTCACCCACGATCAGGAAGAGGCGCTGGAACTGGCGGACCGCGTCGTCGTCATGAGTCAGGGCAAGATCGAGCAGGTCGGCACCGCCGATGACGTCTACGACACGCCGAACTCGCCCTTCGTCTTCTCCTTCATCGGCGAATCCTCCAGCCTGCCGGTCACCATCCGTGATGGCCATGTGCTGTTCCAGGGCGAAAGCATCGGCGTCAACGAAAGCGGCGCAGGCGAGGGCGAATTGTTCTTCCGGCCGGAAGACGTGGTGCTGACGGACGAAAATGACGCGCTTTACGGCAAGGTCACCACCTGTCGCCGCCTGGCCGGCACCCGCATCGCCGAAATCGACATCGCCAATAACGGCCATGAACCCTACCACCTCGAAATCGAAGTGCCGCTCAACGCCGCCGTGGCGGTGGGTGCCGAACTGCGGTTCCGCCCGACGCGGTGGAAGGTGTTCGGGAAGAAATAAGGAAGAGGTGACCGCCGTTTAGGGTCGATGGTTTGTCGCTTTCTAACGCGCGCCACGTTTACTCCGATTCCACGTTACACCACGGTTGAAATCATCGACGGTTCTGGGTGTCGTTACCCCCCTCTGTCCTGCCGGACATCTCCCCCTCAAGGGGGGAGATCGTTCCGTGGCGAGGTCTCGCGCATCTCGACGGTTGGAAATGAAGTGGCAAGAAAGCCTCCTGCCGATCTCCCCCCTTGAGGGGGAGATGTCCGGCAGGACAGAGGGGGGTAACGACACCCAGAACCGTCGATGGTTTCAACGGCGGTGAACTGCAATCTGATTAAGGAGATTTTCTCGTCGCGAGAGAACCGCACCTGCACTCGAAGCGCAGATTTCTCAATAGTCGAAGCAATAAGCAAAAACGGAAAAGGGCCGCCTGAGCGACCCTTCCATGAGTTTGGTCCTGTTTACAGACCCGGGACTGTTTCTCAACGTTCCGAAGGCAGAAGAGGTTTACAACGAGGGCTGCCCCGTCGAAAACACACCCTTTCCATTGCCTGCACCAGAGACCGAAATCTCACTAGACATTGGATCACCTCCTTCCGATACGTTGAACATAACTAGAAGGTAGTACGATTCGTGAGTAATGCAAGAGGGCTAACTGAGAACTTACTCTGCAGCACCTAGTCGACTCGCATCACGATCTTGCCGATATGGCTGCTGCTTTCCATCAGCCGGTGCGCTTCCGCAACCTCATCCAGTGTGAAGACGCGGTTGATGACCGGTGCGACCTGGCCGCTTTCGATCAGCGGCCAGACCTGATCCACGAGATCGTCACGGATGGCGCGTTTCTCGTCCGCCGTGCGCGGGCGCATGGTGGAGCCGGTGACGGTGAGGCGCTTGACCATGATCGGTGTGAGGTTGACCTTGTCGGCCACGGCGCCCCCCAGGAAGGCGATGATGGACAGGCAACCATCCTTGGCCAGCGCCGCAAGGTTCTTTTCGAAATAGGCAGCACCGATCATGTCGAGAACGACATCGACGCCCTTGCCGCCGGTTTCGGATTTCACGACTTCGGCGAAATCCTCGCCGCGGTAATTGATCGCCCGTTTGGCGCCGAGCTTCACACAGGCCTCGCATTTTTCCGCAGAGCCCGCCGTGGCATAAACTTCCGCGCCGAATGCTTTGGCAAGCTGGATCGCCGTCGTGCCGATGCCGCTGGTGCCGCCGTGGATGAGCACGGTTTCACCTTCGGTCAGGCCCGCCATCTGGAAGAGATTGGCCCAGACGGTGAAGAAGGTTTCCGGCAAGGCTGCGGCTTTGACGGCGTCGTAGCCTTTGGGGAAGGGCAGGGCCTGCCCAGCGGGAACGGCGCAATATTGCGCATAACCGCCGCCATTGGCGAGCGCGCAGACCCTGTCGCCAAGATTGAATTCATCGACGCCTTCGCCAAGCGCAACAACCTCGCCGGCGATCTCAAGGCCGAGGATCGGACTTGCATCCTTCGGTGGCGGATAGGTTCCCTGGCGCTGCGCGACATCCGGCCTGTTGACGCCTGCTGCCTCGACCTTCACCAGAACCTCGCCTTTCGCGGGCTTTGGCAAAGGCGCTTGCGAAAGACGCATCACTTCCGGACCGCCATGGGAGGGAAGGTCGATGAAACGCATTTTTTCGGGCAGGGTCTTGGGGTCGGGCATGGTCAGGGGCAACTCCTCACTATCGGCGTCGCCTGAAGATGTAGGTCAGATGCGCCGCTTAGGGAAGAAGGCCGTTTGTCACTGGTGTCAATTTGTCTCGCCGAAGACCCGGATGACGAGGCCGCTGTCATTTTCCTTCGCAGCCGCCTTAACGCCCGCGATCTCGCTGCCGATGCGCTCGGGATTGGCGATGATCAATCCTTTGGGCAAGCTCAGAACGCCAATGGAACAGCGCAGAAGCGCGAAGTCCCGCTCATTGCCGTGCCGGTCCTGGCCCTTCATGCAGCCCGCCTCGCGATCCTCGGCCGAATACAGTTCCGCGACATCGTCGTGGAAATCGCTGAGCAGCCGCTCGAGTATTTCCGTCAGGTCTTCCACCGCCCAGTCGCGCACGCCGATGAAGAAGTCATCACCGCCAATATGTCCGAGGAAGCAGTCGCCGGCAAAAAAGTAACGGCGCATCAGTGCTGAAAACAGGGTGATGGCGTGGTCGCCTGCGTTGAAGCCGTATTTGTCGTTGAAGGGTTTGAAGTTGTCGAAGTCGCAATAGCAGAAGAAGCGGGTCTCGTCGCCATCGCTGCAGCGGTCGGCGATGAAGCCGCCAATCGCGCGGTTGCCCGGCAGTGCCGTCAGCGGGTTCTGGTCCTGCGCCATCTTGAGCTGCTTTTCGTTGATGACCTTGATCAGCGAAGCGGCCGAAACGATACCGGCATAACGCATGTTTTCGGTGAGGATAATGCAGGCGCTGCCGCCCATGCTGGCAAACATGTTCATCAACTGGTCGGCATCGGCATCGAGACCGACGATCGGCGCGGCGTCGACGAAATGGGAGATGGTGCGCTCATAGATCTTGTTCTTGAGCAGGTCACGGCCAAAGGGTCGGTAGATATATTCCTTGAGATGATATTCGTTGATGACGCCGCGCGGTTCGCCGTTGGCATTGAGAACCGGAAAAAACGCCTGCTGCGGGTTTCTCCGGAAGAGCTCGAAGACGCTGTCGACGCTGTCATGTTCGAAGACGGTCGGAAGTCGTTCGATCTCACGGCGGATCAGGATCTCATCCAGAGTCTGGCTGTTGCGCCGCGCCACGCCGATGCGGTTGATGTGGGGAAAGCTCTCCGGCAACTCGCTGGTGAAGACCGTTGGCCTGGCGATCAGCCAGCCCTGCACCAGGTCGACGCCGAATTCGCGACACGTCAGGAACTCCGCTTCTGTTTCAATGCCCTCGGCAATGACCCGCACCCCCAGAACATGGGCAATATTGACGATGCTGCGGACAAGATGCTGCTTGCGCGGCAGATGATCGACGCCGGTGATGAAGTGACGGTCGATCTTCAGATAGTCCAGCGGAAAATCGCACAGAAGCTTCATCTCGCCGTGTCCCGCGCCAAAATCGTCGATTGCCAGCTTGAAGCCCTCTTTCCGCATGCGGGCAATCAGCGTCGTGAATTCGGGGACGCTTGTATTGTCGAAGCGTTCGGAAAGCTCGAAGCAGATGGAGGAGGGGGGAATACCCGCGCGCGCCAGGTGGCCCACAAGCTTGTCGAGAATGGCGTCGCCCTGCGCGATCAGCCTCACATCGAGGTTGAGAAACAGGGTGGCGGAGGAGAAGTCAGGCAGGGTGGAGAATTTCGCCAGCGCGCGGCTCGCCAGCATCTGCTCGAAAGCCTTGAGTTCGCCGCCCTGCGCCGCCTGGTCGAGAAGCGCCAGCGGATCGGAAAAACCGAGCCGGTCGTGGCCGCGCATCAGTGATTCATAACCGAAAATAGTGCCCGTCGTCGCCTCGACGATCGGCTGAAACGCGGTTTCCAGCACGAGCTTCGCCATGGGAAACATGTGCCCGGAGGCAAATCGCCTTACGGCATCGTTTTCCAGCGTAACGGCCTGCATTTCTGTTCTCCGCTATTACGGCTTTCCTTCCGTGGCTGAGGTAAGGAGAGCTTTTCTCTTTTGCGGCGAACAATCGCAGATTACAGGTCAACAAAAGCTTTCACGTCTGTGAAGCTTTGATGAACGTTTTGTTGCAACCCCCTTGATATATGGGGTAGTAGCCGGGCCTCACGCCCGGCGGACATGTCCTGAGTGCGCGGCATAGAGATCAGCCACGTTCACCCGCTCCCGGTCGGCTTCCACGGGTTCCCTGGACTTCGCGCCCATACCGTGTGCGCCAGACGCCGCCCATAATCGCAGCGCTTCCCTGACGACCTCGCTACCGGATGCATAAGCCCCGCAATTGACGGCTTCGCGCATTCTCGCTGCCTGTTCCGGGGAAATCGATACTGTCACCATTGGCATGATATCACTCCCTTCTTTAAACACTGCGAACGGTCATTCGATGCCCGGATGGGTATCGGCTGCCGTCGTGGTCTAGGGCGGGCGTTTTTATTGTCTTTCGTCTGGCGCCGCTTCCAGCGAAATTTGTATCAGCTGGGATATTAGCACGGAACGTGTTCCATTCCCAATTCGCAGTATATCACGGTTTAGTTTTTCCCCCGTGACCGCGCCGGGAGCATGAAGATGATCCTCACGCGCCGGCCATTGCCGAAACCAGGGTCCGTCCGATGAGAAAGAATTGATTTACAGCAAAATAGCGACACGGAATGGCGCATTTTTTATTGATTGATCAGTCAATCAAGAATATTTTGCCGCCCTCAAGGAGATCGTCATGCCCAAGGTCGGAATGGAACCTCTGCGCCGAAAAGCGCTCGTGGATGCGGCGCTGCGCACCATAGGCCACCATGGCTCGTTGAATGTGACAATGTCTGACATCGCCCGGGAAGCGGGGGTGTCGGCGGCGCTTGCGCATCATTATTTCGGCAGCAAGCAGCAGCTCCTGCTGGAGACCATCCGCAGCCTGCTGCGTGATCTCAGGCGTGATGCGGTGGCGGCGCTGACCCGTGCTTCCGGCCCGCGCGAAAGGCTGAGCGCCATCGTCCATGTCTCCTTCCAGAGCGACCAGTTCACGCCCGAAACGGTGGCGGCATGGCTTGCCTTTTACGTTGAGGCGCAGCGCTCGGAAGAAACCCGCCGGCTGCTGGTGATTTATTCCCGCCGCCTGCGCTCCAACCTCATGGCAAGCCTCAACCGGCTCTGCCCGCCCGATGATGCCGCACGCATTGCAGAAGGGGCCGCAGCCCTCATCGACGGGCTTTATATCAGGCACAGCCTGCGTTCCGCCCCGCTCGGCCTCGCCTCTGCACCGGCGCTGGTCGAGGATTATTTCGACATGCAGCTCAGATCCTTTCCCGATGGACAGCGCGCCAAGCCGTCCATCCGCACTCTCTAGGAGACTTCGACATGACCATCGCCACGCCGCTCAGGGCGCAGCCGAAAGCCTCGCATTTCATCGACGGCGATTATGTCGAGGACAATGCCGGCACGCCATTCGAGAGCATCTACCCCGCAACCGGCGAGATCATCGCCCGGCTTCACGCCGCAACGCCGGCGATTGTCGAGCGTGCCATCGCCTCGGCCAAGCGCGCCCAGAAGGAATGGGCGGCAATGAGCCCCATGGCGCGGGGACGCATCCTCAAGCGCGCCGCCGATATCATGCGCGAGCGCAACGAAGCGTTGTCGACGCTGGAGACCCTGGATACGGGCAAGCCCATTCAGGAAACCATCGTCGCAGACCCGACCTCGGGTGCGGATGCCTTCGAATTTTTCGGCGGTATCGCCCCTTCCGCATTGAATGGCGATTACATCCCGCTCGGCGGCGATTTCGCCTATACGAAACGTGTGCCGCTCGGCGTCTGCGTCGGTATCGGCGCGTGGAACTATCCGCAGCAGATCGCCTGCTGGAAGGCCGCGCCTGCGCTCGTCGCCGGCAATGCCATGGTCTTCAAGCCTTCGGAAAACACCCCGCTCGGCGCGCTGAAGATTGCTGAAATCCTTATCGAAGCGGGTCTGCCCAAAGGCTTGTTCAATGTCATTCAGGGGGATCGTGATACGGGGCCGCTGCTCGTTAATCACCCGGATGTGGCGAAGGTCTCGCTTACTGGCTCGGTGCCGACCGGCCGCAAGGTGGCCGCCGCTGCCGCCGGGCATCTGAAGCATGTCACGATGGAACTGGGCGGCAAGTCGCCGCTGATCGTCTTCGATGATGCCGATATCGAAAGCGCCGTCGGCGGTGCGATGCTCGGCAATTTCTACTCCTCCGGGCAGGTGTGCTCCAACGGAACGCGTGTCTTCGTGCAGAAAAAGGCGAAGGCCCGCTTCCTTGAAAACCTGAAAAGCCGCACGGAAGCGATGATCCTCGGCGATCCCCTCGATTACGCCACCCATCTCGGCCCGCTGGTCTCCAAGGCCCAGCAGGAGAAGGTTCTCGGTTATATCGAAAAGGGCAAGGCGGAAGGTGCGACGCTCATCACCGGCGGCGGCATCCCCAACAATGTCGCGGGTGAGGGCGCCTACGTTCAGCCCACCGTGTTCGCTGACGTGACCGACGACATGACGATCGCCCGCGAGGAAATCTTCGGGCCCGTCATGTGCGTGCTGGATTTCGAGGATGAAGACGAGGTTCTTGCCCGCGCCAACGCCACCGAATTCGGGCTGGCCGGCGGCGTCTTTACCGCCGATCTCGCCCGCGCCCACCGCGTGGTGGATCAGCTGGAGGCGGGCACGCTGTGGATCAATACGTACAATCTCTGCCCGGTGGAAATCCCCTTCGGTGGCTCCAAGCAATCCGGCTTCGGCCGCGAGAATTCGGCGTCGGCGCTGGAGCATTATAGTGAGTTGAAGACGGTTTATGTGAGCACGGGGAAGGTGGAAGCGCCTTATTGAGGTTCAGTGGGTGGGTTCACCCCCCTCTGTCCTGCCGGACATCTCCCCCTCAAGGGGGGGAGATCGACCTGAGGCGAGGTCTCGCCCATCTCAAAGTTTGCGAATGGAGCGGTGGTAGCGCCGCTTGCCGATCTCCCCCTTGAGGGGGAGATGCCCGGCAGGGCAGAGGGGGGTAACCCACCCCCTGACAGTCAATTGATCGGAACAACCGCTCATCGGAGAGAGCAACAATGCAAGCAGATTACGTCATCGTCGGCTCCGGCTCCGCAGGGTCCGCCATCGCCTACCGCCTGTCGGAAGATGGTCGCTATTCCGTCATCGTCATAGAGGCCGGCGGTTCCGATTTCGGCCCCTTCATCCAGATGCCGGCGGCTCTCGCCTGGCCGATGAGCATGAAGCGCTACAATTGGGGTTATCTCTCCGAACCCGAGCCCAATCTCAATAATCGCCGCATCACCGCCCCGCGTGGCAAGGTCATCGGCGGCTCCTCCTCCATTAACGGTCTCGTTTACGTGCGCGGCCATGCCGAGGATTTCAATCGCTGGGAAGAGCTCGGCGCGCAGGGCTGGGCCTATGCGGATGTGCTGCCTTATTTCAAGCGCATGGAACATAGCCATGGCGGCGAGGAAGGCTGGCGTGGCACGGATGGGCCGCTGCATGTGCAGCGCGGGCCGGTCAACAACCCTCTGTTCCACGCCTTCATTCAGGCCGGCGCCCAAGCGGGGTTTGAACTGACGGATGACTATAACGGCTCCAAACAGGAAGGTTTCGGCCTGATGGAGCAGACCATTCACAATGGCCGTCGCTGGTCCGCCGCCAATGCCTATCTCAAACCGGCGCTGAAGCGCGGCAATGTCACGCTGGTCAACGGTTTTGCCCGCAAGGTGGTCATCGAGAACGGCCGCGCCGTGGGAGTCGAGATCGAGCGCAGGGGTGTGGTGGAGACCATCAAGGCCGGTCGCGAGGTCATCGTTTCGGCCTCCTCCTTCAATTCGCCGAAGCTGCTGATGCTCTCGGGCATCGGCCCCGCCGCGCATCTGAAAGACATGGGCATTGAGGTGAAGGCGGATCGCCCCGGCGTCGGCGCCAATCTCCAGGACCATATGGAGTTTTATTTCCAGCAGGTCTCCACCAAGCCGGTCTCGCTTTATTCGTGGCTTCCGTGGTTCTGGCAGGGTGTGGCCGGTGCGCAATGGCTGCTGTCGAAAGGCGGCCTCGGTGCTTCCAACCAGTTCGAGGCGTGCGCCTTCCTGCGCTCCGCCCCCGGGCTCAAGCAACCTGACATCCAGTATCATTTCCTGCCCGTCGCCATCTCCTATGACGGCAAGGCGGCGGCGAAAAGCCATGGTTTCCAGGCGCATGTCGGCTACAACCTGTCGAAATCGCGCGGCAACGTCACCCTGCGCTCCGCGGATCCCTCAGATGAGCCGGTCATTCGTTTCAACTATATGAGCCACCCCGAGGATTGGGAGAAATTCCGCCACTGCGTGCGCCTCACGCGCGAAATTTTTGGCCAGAAAGCATTCGACGAATTCCGTGGCCCGGAAATCCAGCCCGGTGAAAATATCGAGACCGATGAGCAGATCGATGCCTTCCTGCGCGAGCATCTGGAAAGCGCTTACCACCCCTGCGGCACCTGCCGCATGGGCGACAGAAACGACCCGATGGCGGTTGTCGATCCCGAATGCCGCGTGATCGGTGTCGAGGGCCTGCGCGTAGCAGACAGCTCGATCTTCCCGCACGTGACCTATGGTAATCTCAACGGCCCCTCGATCATGACGGGCGAAAAGGCCGCGGACCACATTCTCGGCAAAACCCCACTGCCGCGCTCCAATCAGGAGCCGTGGGTAAACCCGCGCGCCGCCGTCAGCGACCGGTGAAGGTCAATAGTAATCGTCCTCGCGCTGGTGGCGGATCGCGAGGATGGAGACCGTTTCGGCATCTTCGATTTGAATGAGGGCGATGTAACCAGAGGACCCAAACGGAATGAGCAGTTCCCTTAAGAGCGCGTTCTCTCCCGGTGCTTTGCGTGTGGCGAAGGGAAACTCGCTCAGTCCATCGACGGTGGCAATAATCCGATCAATAGCTTTCTCCGCCGTCGAAAAATCCTTCTCCAGTAGAAAATTGTATAGTCTCGTTATATCCGCTCTGGCTGCAATTGTGTACCGGAGCTTGAATGTCATTTGTTACGCTCGACCTTTTTGGCCGCCAGCATAGCGCGTAGTTCCGCATGCACTTCCTCAGCTGAATAAAAGATTCCTGTGCGTCTGGATTCCTCAAGCGACGCCAGCCCCCGCGCAATGAACTCCGCCTGCGATTTGCGGATTTGCACCTGCCTACGGACCGAATCCTCGACAAATGACGATAGCGTCTCGCCGTCCTTCAGTACGCTTTCTGCCGCCTCGCGGAAATCCGCCGTTACACGCAGCGAAGGCAAAGTTGCGGTTTTCATCTTGTCTCTCCATGCGTTGCATTTGCAATGCGCAGCATCTGCCATCTGTCGCAACGAGTCAAATGCAAAACTTGCAATCGCCGGCTGGCAGGCCGATAAAAGGGCCTCCCGCCCGACAATGACTGAAATCACCGATCTGGATCGCCATGCCCGTCGATTACAAGAAGCTGAAAATGCTCCGCCGTTCCCGTGTTGTCTGGGGTTCATGGCGGATTTGGAAGCCAAGGGCGGTTTTCTGGATTGGCGCTATTGCAGTTGGCCTTATCAGCGTCGGTTTCGCTTGGGCAGCGGATCGCGCCCAGCACCTCTTCTTCGCGGCCACGTCCTCAGGCGAATGGGCGTTTCTGCTGCCGCTCATCATCACGCCGCTCGGCTTTACGCTCTGCGCCTGGCTCGCGATCACGGTTTTCCCCAATGCCGGCGGTAGCGGCATTCCGCAGGCCATCGCCGCCCGGCACCTGCGGGATGATGCGGATCGTTCGCGGCTTCTGTCGCTGAAGCTTGCTTTTGGCAAGGTGGTGCTCACCGTCGCCGGTCTGCTCTCCGGCGCGTCGATTGGCCGTGAGGGGCCGACGGTTCAGGTGGGGGCCTCGATCATGCTGCAGGCCGCTCGCTGGGGCGGCATGGCGCAGGCCAAGGGTCTCATCCTAGCCGGTTCGGCCGCGGGCATTGCGGCGGCCTTCAACACGCCGCTCGCAGGCATTGTCTTTGCCATCGAGGAGATGAGTAAGACTTATGAATCCCGCGCCAACGGCCTTGTGCTGACGGCCGTCATCCTGTCGGGCCTTGCATCGCTGGCTCTGGTCGGCAGCTATACCTATTTCGGCACCAGCTCGGTCATGGCGAAAACGACAATGGACTGGCTGCTCGTGCTTGTCTGCGGTGTCGGCGGTGGTGCATTTGGCGCTCTTTTCAGCGCTGGTGCGTTGCGCCTCTCTGCACGTATCCGCCGTTTCGCCCAGACCATGCCCCTGAAGCGAATGCTGGCGGTTGCCGCCGCCTGCGGCCTTGCTTCCGCCATCCTCGGCATCGCAACAAGCGGCGCGACCTTCGGAACCGGTTACGAGCAGGCCCGTGCGGCGATAGAGGGGCAAGCCGCACCGTCGTTCTTCTTCATCGAAAAACTGGCGGCGACTTTCCTTGCCATGATGTCGGGCATCCCCGGCGGCATTTTCGCGCCGTCGCTGTCGGTCGGTGCGGGTTTCGGCAGCACCATGGCGAGCTTGCTCGGCACCAGCATCGGCCTTGGCGCCATCGTCGGCATGGCGGGTTATTTTGCCGGCGTTGTGCAGGCGCCGATGACAGCCTTTGTCATCATCCTCGAAATGACCGGCAATCATGAAGGCGTCATGCCCATCATGGCCGCATCGATGCTGGGATATCTGACGTCTCGGCTCTTTTCTCGCGAACCGCTTTATCACGGCCTGTCACGGGTCTTCATCGCCCAGAGCATCCGCGCCAGACGCGCCGCTCAGGCCACTGAAACGTGATGGCTCAAGCCCTGATGCCCGCTACGCCGAAATAACCGAGCCCCGGTATCTTCACGCCCGGCCGGGCGAGATCGATGCCGGCCACGAGACCGAGGAAGTTGATCTCGAAGCCGCTGCGCGCACCCGCCGAAATGCCGAACAGGCCGCCGAGCGAAACGCTCGCATCCTTCCAGTCGTCGGCGACGTGGTAAAATGCACCGTCCGGCAGATAGTCGCGGCCGACCGCGTCCGGCGGCAACACGACGCCGAGTTCGGGCACGCTGCGCAGCACATGGGCGACGAAGGTGTTGGAGTTCGGCCCGGGATAGATGCGATAGCCGCCCGGCTTGCCATAGGGATAGTCGGCAATCGCCGCCTCGATCTTGGGGATCAGCTTTTCCGCCTCTGCGCCGTGAATGGCCACCACCTGGCGCGGCATGTTGGAATACCAATAGGCGTCCGCCGCATATCCATTATGGCGGATCGGCGTGCCCCAGCCCACCTTGTCATAACGGTCATAGCTCGTAGCGCCCGGCTTTTTCAGAACGACCCAGGCGTGGCTGGCAACCGAGCCCTTGAAGCCGCCGGTCATGGCGGAAAAGACGTAGACGGCGGCTTGCCCGTCGCTCGAAGCCGCCGGCAGCATGCCTGACGATGACCATCTGGCGGCATTCCAGCCGCGCGGATGGTCCTTCATGGCCCACAGCCCCGCAGATGTCAGTGCCGGCAGCAGGTAGATGATGGCAATCGCCAGCAGCAGACGTTTTGCAAATTTCACTGATGGCCCCGTGCATCGAAAAATCAATTGCGGTATCAACAACATAAAATCAGAATTTTTTGAGGCTGAGAGAATGAACAATTCCGTTACCGTCGAAGTCGTCAGGGGCAATCTCGTGGAAAGCCGCCACAGGGGCCTTGCGGTGGTGGTGGATGGCGATGGCGGCGTGCTGTTTTCCACGGGAGATCTGGAACGTGGCATCTTCCCGCGTTCGGCCTGCAAGGCCATGCAGGCCCTGCCGCTGGTGGAAAGCGGTGCCGCGGACGCCTATGGTTTCGGCAGCCGCGAGCTGGCGCTTGCCTGTTCTTCTCATTCCGGCGAGGACGCACATGTGGAACTTGCCGCTTCTATGCTCGCCAAGGCGGGCAGGGATGTGGATACGCTGGAATGCGGCGCGCACTGGTCCTCCGACCAGAAAACCATCATCCATCAGGCCCGCACGCTGGAAAAGCCGACGGCGCTTCACAATAATTGCTCCGGTAAACATTCAGGCTTCATCTGCGCCTGCTGTCATACCGGAACGGACCCCAAGGGCTATGTCGGTTATGACCACCCGCTGCAGCAGGAAATCCGCGCGACGATGGAGAGCCTGACGGGTGCTGCGCTGGGTCACGACAATTGCGGCGTGGACGGCTGCTCCATCCCGACCTATGCGGTGCCGCTCAAAGGGCTGGCACATGGTTTCGCAAAGATGGCGACGGGCAGGGGGCTGGAAGCCGGCCGGGCGAGCGCCTCGCGCCGGCTCATGGAGGCCTGCATGGCAGAACCCTTTTATGTGGCAGGCACCGGCCGCGCCTGCACGAAGCTGATGCAGATCGCGCCGGGCAAGATTTTCGCCAAGACCGGCGCGGAGGGCGTCTTCGTCGCGGCCCTGCCGGAAAAGGGCATCGCCATGGCGGTGAAATGCGAAGACGGCACGACGCGTGCGGCGGAAGCCATGGTTTCGGCATTGCTCGCCCGCTATTTCGATGAAGGCAGCGCCGAACAGCAGGCGCTGAGCGGCATGGCGAACCGGCAGATGCGGAACTGGAACGGCATCCATGTCGGCGATATCAGGGTCGTCGGTCTCTAAATAACCTTTGACGCGGCCGTTTGCCGGCACGATGATGACACGCCCCGCACGTGACGGCCAGCCCATGGCCCTCGCGGGGCGGTGTCCGCATGAGGAAGAAGCGGGCGCTTCATTGCTTTGGAGGTCGCATATCCATGTTCACATTGTTTTTCTCCCCCGGTTCCTGCTCCCGCGCCAGCCATATCGTGCTTGAGGAATCCGGCCTGCCTTACAAGGCCCACCGCGTCAATTTCGCGGAAGGCGAGCAACGCTCCGAGGCATTTTTAAAGATCAATCCCAAGGGCCGCGTGCCGGCGCTGGCGACGGAAAGCGGCGTGCTGACGGAGACGCCGGCCATCCTCGCCTTCATCGCCCAGATGGCGCCCGAGAAGAAACTCGCGCCGCTCGACGATCCCTTCGAATTCGCGTTGATGCAGTCCTTCAACGCCTTCATTTCTTCGACGGTGCATGTCGCCCATGCCCACGGCCGGCGCGGCAGTCGCTGGGCGAGCAAGGAGAGCTCGCTTGAGGATATGAAGGCCAAGGTGCCGCAGACCATGGGTGAATGCTTCGAACTGATCGAGCACGGCATGCTGCGTGGCCCATGGGTTCTCGGCACTGCCTATTCCGTGGCCGATCCCTATCTTTTCGTCATGTCCGGATGGCTGGAAAGCGACGGCGTGGATATTGCCCGTTTCCCCAAGGTGCACGACCACTTTCGCCGCATGAACGACCGGCCGGCGGTCCAGCGCGCGCTCGCGGGGGAGAGGGGCTGAAAGGCTCACTTCGTCATCCTCGGGCTTGTCCCGAGGATCTAATCACGTCTCGTAAATCCAGAGGTCGCAGATGCTCGGGACAAGCCCGAGCATGACGTTGAGTGTGGAGGCTGGTCTGCCAGCTATCGCAACTTGGCGTCTTGACTCAGGCCGCCTCTGCCGCGCGCGTATCCCACATGGTCTTGAACGCCGTGCGGGCCTGGCAACGATCCAGCCAGGCGTTCAGAGCCGGATGGGCGTCGAACAGCGGCTTGTGGCCCTGTGCGTAACGAACGATTTCCGCCGCGTTGAGATCGGCGACGGTAAAGCGGTCGCCCACCAGATAGTCATGACTGGACAGATGCTGCTCCAGCACCCGGAAGGGGCGCTTCAGCAGGCGGCTGGCAACATCGATCACTGCCCTGCCGGCATCGCTTTCCGACAGGCCTTCGGCGATGGCGGAGGAAATCTTCAGCGAATTGGTCTCGACTTCGGTCGCGGCAAAGAAGGACCATTGCAGCATCGCCGCATCTTCCTTCAGATCGATCGGCGCAAGCGGTCCGCCATATTTGCGGGCGAGGTAGAGATTGATGGCCATGGATTCGTAAAGCACCATGCCGTCATCCTCGATGCAGGGAATGGTGCCCATCGGGTTGACGGCCAGGAAGTCCGGAGACAGCGTGTTGAGCGGCGCATCCGCAGCCAGCGGATCGGCAAGACGGCGGGCCTGTATCACAGGCACATGCTTGAATGCTATGCCGAGTTCGCCCGCCAGCCATAATGTGCGTGTGGCGCGGGAACGGTAGACACCGTAAATCGTCAACATCGAAATTACCCCTTCAACCTGTCAGATGGCGGCAAGTTACGGTCTTGCCCTCTTAAAGTGAAGCTGTGGATCGCAGCGCCAACTATGATTTTTTCTGATCCGGCAGGAGGTCTGTATCGGGCGAGAGCCGGCATTCGAAACGGTCGATGAACCGTTCGAACAGGCGTGCGAATGTTTCCACATCCTCCGCGGGCCATCCATCCATCACGTCCTCGATGACACTCATCTTGGTCCGGCGCATCTCCTGCAAAAGACTGGTGCCGAGCGGGGTGATCTCTACGATGCTGCGGCGGCCGTCTTCCTGGGAAACGCCGCGTTTCAGCAGGCCGCGTCCCACCATATCCGCCACCACACGGCTGCCGCGTGAGGGATCGATGCGCATACCCTCGGCAATCGCGCCCACGGTCACATCGCCCTCCGCCCGGCGCAGAATGTCGAGCACGTCGATATGGGAAAGTTCGAGACCTGGAGCGAGCCTGGCAAGCGCCATGCGGCCGATGATGCGGCGGCCGATCATGATGCGCATGCGCGTCATCGTATTGCCGATCCGCTTGATGTCCTCGGGCAGATCCTCGTTCCAGTTTTCCTCAGTCGCCACGCTTCATCGTCCCTTTCGATGCTGTTTTCCGATCACGTTTAGCGGCAATAGCACAGATGTCAGAAACTTGCCATTGACATATATATGCTGATAGCACACAAATTGTCACAGTAAATCTGCCTGAAGCCAACGAGATTTTTCATGGATATGTCCACCGCCCCCGTGGCGCCGCTTGTGTCGGATCATCGCCGCAGGCTCATCGTCTTTCTGTTTCTGATGCTGGCCATGTTCATGGCGACCCTCGATAACCAGATCGTATCGACGGCACTGCCCACCATCGTCGGTGAATTCGGCGCGCTGGAGCGTTTCGGCTGGATCGGCTCTGCCTATCTGCTGGCGACCAGCGCAGTCATGCCCGTCTATGGCAAGCTCGGCGATCTGTTCGGCCGGAAATATGTGATGATCGCGGCGGTCGTCATCTTCACGCTTGGTTCGCTCGCCTGCGGGCTGGCATGGTCGATGGATAGTCTGATTGCTGCCCGCGTGTTGCAGGGCCTTGGCGGCGGCGGCATCATGGTATCGATCTTTTCCGTCAATGCGGATCTGTTCGAACCGCGTGAACGCGCCCGTTACCAGAGCTATTCCAGCCTCACCATCATGGCATCGGGCAGTGTCGGCCCGATCCTCGGCGGCACGATGAGTGATCTCTTTGGCTGGCGGTCGATTTTCCTGATCAATCTGCCGCTCGGCATCATCGTTATTGCCGGTCTGGCGCTGATGCTGCCTTACCGACGCCCGGCGCGCCAGCCGAAGATCGATTATCTCGGTGCGGTCCTCTTGGCGGCCACCATCGCCAGCGTGGTCTTCTGGGCGGACAGCAGCGAATTGTTCGGCTCGCTCATCGCAGCCCCCAGCCTCGGCATCATCGCCTTCGCCGTCATCGCCGCGTTCCTCTGGGTGCAGGTGGAGCGCCGCGCGCCGGAACCGGTGGTGCCGCTGCGTCTCTTCAAGGACAGCACCTTTCCGCTTTTGATGATCGTTTCGCTGACCAGCGGCGGCATCGGCATCGGCATGGTCAATTATTATGCCCTGTTCCTGCAGACGACCACCGGCCTTTCCCCCTCCCATGCCGGCCTGTTCTTCATTGCGGTCACTGGCGGCATCGTCATGGGTTCGCTTTCGGCCGGACGGCTGATTTCGATCACCGGCGTCTACAAGCCCTTCTCGGTTGCGGGCCTGACAATCAACGTCATCGCCATGCTGCTCTTCACGCAGATGCATGCGGGAACGCCGCTTTGGCTGATCGCGGTGCTGATGCTGGCGCAGGGTTTCGCAGTCGGCCTCGGCCAGCAGGCTCCGATCATCGGCGTGCAGAACTCGGCCCCCAAGGCTGACATCGGTGCGGCAAGCGGAGCGGTAACGCTGACCCGCATGGGTGGTGCTGCCATTGCCATCTCGGTCTATGGCGCCATCGTATCCACAAGCCTCAAGGGTGTGGCGGTGGATATTCCCGGCGTCGGCAAAATCGAGGAACTGACGCCAAAAATCCTCTCGGAACTGCCCGCAGCCTCCCAGGCCGCCGTCGCCTCGCTCTATTCGGATGCGTTTACGCCGCTGTTCTTCGCGGCCGCCGCAACCGCTGCCATCGGCCTTGCCGCGGCGCTGATGCTGAAACCGGTGCGGCTACCGGCGGCGGTTGAGGCGAAGCCCGCGGAAGTGGCGGGGGAGTAGGGGCGGCCGACAGTTGTCACCTTTGGTTCTCGCTGAAACCTCTCATCCGTCATACCGGCCTTGAGCCGGTATCCAGCCAGCCCAAGTCCTTGGGCTGAAATAACTCTTTCGCCGCGCGGACGCGCGGCTCCTGGATTCCGGCTCAAGGCCGGAATGACGGGATGTCTCCGCAAAACAAAAACGCCCCCATTGGAAATTTAACGCGCGTTCCGCGTTATGCTCGCAGCACTTTAGATTCGCGCGGGCGGCCCTATCTCAATGAACATGAAGCCGGAACAGCTCCTGAATTCCACGCCCAAGGGCCTTTATTGCCCGACGGGTGATTTTTATATCGATCCCGTGCGGCCCGTGGCGCGGGCGCTCATCACCCATGGTCATTCCGATCACGCCCGCGCTGGCCATGGCGCGGTGCTGGCCACGCGCCAGACGCTGGATATTATGCGCATCCGTTATGGCGAGGATTTCTGCGGCAGCGAGCAGGCGGTCGCATTCGGCGAGAGGGTGGAGGTAAACGGCGTCACCGTCGGTTTCCATCCGGCGGGCCATGTCCTGGGTTCGGCGCAGATTTCCGTGGAAATGAACGGTCTGCGCATCGTGGCGTCCGGCGATTACAAGCGCGGCATCGACCCCACCTGCGCCCCCTTCGAGGCGGTGCCCTGCGATGTCTTCATCACCGAAGCCACCTTCGGCCTGCCAGTATTTCACCATCCGCTGCCGCGTGTGGAAACGGCCAAGCTGCTCACCTCCATCAAACAGTTTCCCGAACGCACCCATCTCGTCGGGGCCTATTCTTTGGGCAAGGCGCAGCGAGTCATCCGGCTCCTGCGCGATAATGGTTATGCCGAGCCGATCTATATCCACGGCGCGCTGGCACGGCTGTGTGAATATTACGTGTCGCAGGGCATCGACCTCGGGGAGCTAAGGCCCGCGACGCTGGAAAAAAGTAATCCCGCTGCCTTCAAGGGCGCGATTGTCGTCGGACCGCCCTCGGCGTTTCAGGAGCGCTGGGCGCGCCGCTTCAACGAACCACTGATTGCCTTCGCGTCCGGCTGGATGATGGTGCGGCAGAGGGCAAAGCAGGGCGGTGTGGAATTGCCGCTGGTGATCTCGGACCATTGCGACTGGCCGGAACTGCTGGAGACGATCAAGGAAATTTCCCCGCAGGCCGTCTGGGTCACGCATGGCCGGGAGGAGGCGCTGGTGCGCTGGTGCGAATTGCAGGGCATCGCCGCCAAGCCACTGCATCTCGTTGGTTACGAGGACGAGGGGGATTGAGATGAAAGCCTTCGCCACCCTTCTTGACCGCCTGGTTCTCACTCCGTCGCGCAATGGCAAGCTGAAGCTGCTCACCGATTATTTCCGCGATACGCCCGATCCCGACCGGGGTTACGGTCTCGCAGCCATTGCCGGGACGCTGGACCTTAAAAGTGTCAAGCCGGCCCTGCTGCGCGAACTGGTCTTGGAGCGGATGGATGAGGTTCTGTTCCGCTATTCCTATGATTATGTGGGCGATCTCGCCGAAACCATTTCGCTGGTCTGGGGCAATATCGGCGGTGCTGACGATTCAGAGGCACAGGATCCGCGTCTTGGTGAAGTGGTGACACTGATGAATTCGCTTGGCCGTACCGAGGTGCGCGGTGCGGTGCGTGATCTCCTGGATCGGCTCGATACGCCCTCTCGTTTCGCTTTCCTCAAACTTGCCACCGGCAGCCTGCGCATCGGCGTTTCGGCCCGGCTGGCGCGTCAGGCGCTGGCGGATTTTGCGGGGAAAGACATCATCGAGATCGAAACCCTCTGGCACGGGCTGGCGCCGCCCTATACGCCGCTTTTCGCATGGCTCGAGGGTAAGGCGGACCGCCCGGTGCTGGCAACGCCCGCCATCTTCCATTCGGTGATGCTGGCGACGCCGGTGGCGGATGGCGACCTCGATGGGCTGGACCCCGCCGACTACGCCGCCGAATGGAAATGGGACGGTATTCGTGTGCAATTGTCCCGCGCCGGTGGGACACGGAAACTCTATTCCCGTTCAGGCGACGATATTTCAGGCGCCTTCCCTGACGTTCTTGACGCGATCGATTTCGAAGGTGTGATGGATGGTGAGCTGCTGATTGGCGGCACGGCACGGTCCAACAATCTCACCCGAACCTTTTCCGACCTGCAGCAGCGACTGAACCGCAAGACGGTGACGGCGAAGATGCTGGACGACTATCCCGCCTTTATCCGCGCCTATGACCTGCTGTTCGACGGCGAGAGCGATATCCGCGCGCAGACCTATCTGCAGCGTCGCGGCCGGCTGTCTGACATTATCGAACATGCACCGCATGATCGCTTCGACCTCTCGCCGCTGATCGGCTTTTCCAGTTGGCAGGAACTCGATACGCTACGCGCCGCACCGCCCGATCCGGTCATCGAGGGCGTCATGATCAAGCGCCGCGACAGCACCTATCAGGCCGGGCGCGCTAAAGGCCCCTGGTTCAAGTGGAAACGCGATCCTTACAATATCGACGCCGTCATGATGTATGCCCAGCGTGGCCACGGCAAAAGATCGAGCTATTACTCCGATTTCACCTTCGGTGTCTGGGCGGAGGGGGAGGACGGCGAACAGCTCGTGCCTGTCGGAAAGGCTTATTTCGGTTTCACCGATGCGGAACTGGAGGTGCTGGACAAGTTCGTGCGCGACAATACCGTCGAGCGTTTCGGCCCTGTGCGGGCGGTGCGCGCCACGCCGGATTTCGGTTTCGTGCTTGAAGTTGCCTTCGAAGGCATCAACCGCTCTACCCGCCACAAATCCGGCGTCGCCATGCGGTTCCCCCGCATTGCCCGGCTGCGCGCCGACAAGTTGCCGGCCGAAGCCGACAGGCTTTCAACACTGGTGGCGATGATCGACGGTGTGGAAGGCTAGGGTGGCATGATCGCCCGTTTATTTCCCTGGGCGTCACAGTCCGGGCGAGGCGACGTCCAGAAATTGCCATGATGGCTGCGAATACATTGTTGTCATTCGCGAATCCGTGATTGGACAGCCTCCCGCCGCAGTGCTGAACTGCTAATGCAACCATCCTCGTCAGGTGACCATATGGCAGACAAACGCTTTCTTTCCTCAGCCTTCGGACAGGAAGAGAGCGGCACGGTCTCGCCGGGCATGACGCGGCGCGGATTGCTCGCTGGCGCAATGGGGCTGTCAGCAGCGCTTATCCTGCCGCCCGCCGTGAGAGCGGGCATTGCGACACCTGAAGTCTTGCCGCTCGAACGGCAGGATTATGCGGAGGCTCGCCGACGTTTCCACACCCACCTGCTGCGCAAGATGGCGGCGCCGGAGAAGTCCTCGGCGCTTGGCACACCGCCCGGGGCGGAGCGTGTCACCTATCGTGGCGGGCCGGATGGCTCGATCGAACTTGTCGCCTGGCTCTCCCACTACCAGCCGTCAAAAACACTGAAACCGGCCGTCCTCTTCCTGCATGGCGGCAACGCCACCGGGGATGGCCATTGGGCGCTGATGAAGCCATATTGGGAAGCGGGCTTCGTTGTGCTGCTACCGTCCTTTCGTGGCGAAAACGGCCAGAACGGCAATTATTCAGGCTTCTACGACGAAACCTCGGATGCGCTGGCGGCGGCCACCTATCTTGAAAATCTTCCCGGCATTGACAGAGCTCGCTTCTTCATCGCCGGCCATTCCAACGGCGGCACGCTCACGCTTCTGGCAGCCATGAGCCGTAAATTCCGTGCTGCGGCCCCCATATCCGCTGGCGTCAATTCATGGCGCTATTTCAACCGCTATAGCGAGGAGATCTGTTTCGACGAAACCGACGAACGCGAATTCATCATGCGCTCCTCCGTCTGTTTCGGCCCCAGCCTCAAATGTCCGGCACTGCTGTTGCGCGGCACGGAGGAACGACCTTTCGACGCCGATCACCAGCTTTTTGTGGACCGCGCCCTGACCTCGGGTTTCAGGGTCGACAAAAAACTGCTGGCGGGAACTCATAATGGTGTCGTCCCCGGTGCAGTGGCGGAAAGCATCCGTTTTTTCAACGGCTTCGCGTAAACGCGATGTTGCACCGTCCGTAGGCGTGTGGTGTCCTACGTCTTGACGATGGACGTCTTGGCCTGCTCTGCCCACCATGCGCCGTCTTTTTTGTCGGCATATTGGGCGCGCTTGTTGGTGAATTGGCCCTGGGTGCAAATTTCCCGGTAGTTGCGGACCGGCAGCCCCAGTTCCTTGACGACGGCATGCACCACGGTTGGGCCCGTCATGTCATAGACGCTGACGAGCGTCCCTTCTTCGATATTACGGGCAATACGATCGGCTATCAGCCTGAGCGCCGGGTGGCCGGGTTTCGACGCCATGAAATAGTTGGTGATTTCGCCGTTCTTCATGGCAATGAAAACGGCTTCTTCATCCGTATCGATCACATCTTCGGGCCGGGCCGCAAAATTGGAATCAATATCCAGATAGATGCCGCCTTCCTGCAGAAGAACGAGAATGCGCCAGAAATCCGCTTTGGCGGCGCCCACCTGCAGTCGACGGAAGGCGTCCGCATAACGTCCGGGAAAATGGCGGTCGATATAGGCCTGACACGCCTCGTCATCATGGTAACGATATTCGAATTCTGGCGTCAGCCAGCGATTGAACAGGAAATTCGCATAGATCGGCGTCGTGACCCGATTGGTGTAATTCGTCTGCCAGATAATGCGAGGGATGGCTTTTTCCGTTTTTGGGCTGCGTCCGGCAGGCTGATGCTGCGGGAGCGTTTTTCTCCTGCCGGGCCGGATGAACAGATCGATGGAGAAAATAACCTTGACGATGTTCCCGCCGATCTTGATCGCGCGGTACGCTATGCGGTTATAGCCAGTCTTAGCCAAGTTCAGCGCTCCCTCGCGTGGAATCGGTTGTCACGCGCGTGGAAAACGGCGGTACGCGGTATTTATTGGACGCAATTAGTTTGTCAATACGCTGAAAATGAGACCGGCCGAGCCCGGATTAACGGGGCCCGGCCGGTTGGGGAGGGGCTGCGATCAGGCTTTGTTGCGGTTAAAATATCCAAGAAGCCGCATGGCATTGGCCGTCACCAGAACCGTGGCGCCCGTATCGGCAAAGACGGCGAGCCACAGGCCGGAAAGGCCGGTAACTGTTGTGACCAGGAACACCGCCTTCAGGCCAAGCGCAATCGTCACGTTCTGGCGGATATTGCTCATGGTGGCGCGCGAGAGGCCGATGAGGCGGGCGGCGTCGCCGACATTGTTGCGCATCAGCGCCGCATCCGCCGCTTCCATCGCCACGTCCGTGCCCGAGCCGATGGCGACGCCGACGCTGGCCGCCGCAAGGGCCGGCGCATCGTTGATGCCGTCACCCACCATGACAACGGTCTGCTTCTCGGCAAGCTTGCGGATTTCCTCGACCTTGTTCTGCGGCAGAAGTTCACCGCGCGCTTCAAGGCCAAGCTTGTTGCCGATGGCACGCGCGGTGCGGGCATTGTCACCCGACAGCATCAGCGAGGAAATGCCCATATCCTTCAGCGCCTTGACGCCTTCGGCCGCGTCCTTGCGCGGTTCGTCGCGCATGGCGAAGAGGCCGCTTGCTGCGCCGCCGGTCATCACGACAGCCACCGTCTTGCCTTCGCTTTCCAGTGCGGAAATACGGTCGGCAAGATCCTTCGAGAGCGTTCCGACCTCAGTCGCAAAGCGCGGTGCGCCGATGAACAGCTCCTTCCCACCGACATTGCCCTGCATGCCGCGACCGGAAATCGCCTTGATGTTGGAGCCGGGCAGGGGTTTCACGCCGGCCTTTTCGGCATGATTGACGATCGCGCGGGCGAGCGGATGGCTCGACTCGTTCTCGATGGTCGCGGCCTGCGCAATCAGCTCGGCCTCGTTGCCATCAACAGTGATCACATCCGTCACGACAGGCTCACCAAGCGTCAGCGTGCCGGTCTTGTCGAAGGCGACGGTTTCGGTGCGCGCCAGCATTTCGATGACCGCGCCGCCCTTCACCAGCATGCCGTGGCGTGCCGCAGCCGAAAGGCTGGAGGCGATGGCGGCGGGAACCGAGATGACCAGCGCGCAGGGGCAACCGATCAGGAGCAGCGCGAGACCACGGTAAATCCAGGTATCCCAGTCGCCGAGACCGGCGAGCGGCGGCACGATGATCGTCAGCACCGAGATCGCGACGATCAGCGGCATGTAATAACGCGAGAAGCTCTGGATGAAGCGCTCGGTCGGCGCGCGGGCATCCTGTGCTTCTTCGACCAGCGTAATGATGCGGGCGATGGTGTTGTCTTCCGGCGCACGGTCGACGCGGATGCGCAGCGAACCGTCATGGTTGATCGAGCCGGCAAAGACGCGGTCGCCCTTGTCCTTGGCGACGGGAATGCTTTCCCCGGTCATCGGCGATTCGTCGACGCTGGACTGGCCGTCGATGACAACACCATCGGCGGCGATACGGTCGCCGGGGCGCGCCACGACCACCTGGCCGATGCGCACCTGATCGGCGGAGACCTGCCGAAGCGCGCCGTTTTCCTCCACCATCGCCGTTTTCGGCAAGAGTGAACCGAGCGCCTTGATGCCGGAGCGGGCGCGGGCGGCGGCGAAGCCTTCCAGCAATTCGCCAACGGAGAACAGCAGCACGACGATAGCCGCCTCTTCCGCCTCGCCAATGATGATCGCGCCGATGGCGGCAATGGTCATCAGCATCTCGATGGTGAAGACAGCGCCGAAACGGGCAGCATTAAAGGCATTGCGTGCGATCGGGAAGAGCGTGACCAGCGTGGCGACGATGAAGGCGTAACTACCCCAGGCCGGGAAGGTCAGTTCCGCCGCATAGGCAATCGCGACCAGAATGGTGCCGGTGAAGGTGTTGCGCGCCTTGGCGGTGCGCCACCATGCACCTCTTTCGTCCGCGCCATGGGCGTGCCCTATCTCGGCGCTCTGGTTTGCGGCGGCAGGTGCGGCAGCGTGGGAATGGCCCGCATGGTCGTGTCCGTGATCGTGACCTGAATGATCATGGCCGGAGTGATCGTGGTCATGCCCGTTGCAGGAATGCTGCTCGTCTCCCGAATGGTCATGCGCTGCGTGGTCGTGGCCGGAATGATCATGATCGTGATGGCCACCGCATGTCGCGTGATCATGATCGTGTTCGTGCTTTTGATCCGGCGTTTTTTCGCGCGCGGCCTTCTCCTGCGGCAGCAGGGCCGGCTTGAAGCCGAGCTTGCGCAACGTATCCTCGATCTTTTCCACCGGGGTTTTGTTTTCGGCAAGCGAAAGGTTCAGCCGCTCGCGGGCCACCGACACCTTGACGTCAGCAACGCCGGGCAGGCGGGACAGTGCGGTTTCGATCTTGGCCGCGCAGCTGCCGCAATCCATGCCGCCGACCGAAAAGGTCAGCGCATTGTTGTTTTCAATAGCCGTTTGGGGCGTGTCATGATGGTGACCGCCGCAGGAGGAATGGTCGTGCTGATCGGCCTCCACCTTTGCTGCGGGCGCTTTTTCGCGCGGCAGCAGAGCGGGTTTGAAGCCGAGCTTGCGCAACGTATCCTCGATTTTTTCCACCGGGGTTTTGTTTTCGGCAAGCGAAAGGTTCAGCCGCTCGCGGGCCACTGACACCTTGACGTCGGCAACGCCGGGCAGGCGCGATAGCGCGGTTTCGATCTTGGCCGCGCAGCTGCCGCAATCCATGCCACCGACCGAAAAGGTCAGGGCCTCCGGCTCCCCGTTCAAACTGCCGCGTGTCGAAATATTCATGGTTTCGCTCCTGAATTCCACTCGACAGCCAATCTGGCACCTCTAGCAACTAGAGCTTCAAGAGAAAAAATGCAGTTCTTCGATTTTTTTTGAAAAACCGACGCCAGCTTCGCGCCAGCCGCGCGGTCCATCATGGCCTCAGATTGGATTCCATGAAGCGGTTCAGATGATAGCACTCCTTTTGAAAAACGGTCGCCGGGCGGCCTCTCTGGTCGGGCTTGCCCTGCTGCCCCTGATGAGCGGCTGCCTTTTCGTGACGGATACGACCCGGATGGACCCGGACGTCTTCGTCAGGGAAACGGCGCCGGTGTTCAATTTCAATTCCGTCAGCTCCAATCGCCAGCCGGAACTGCCGCCGCAGCCGGGCCAGCTTTCGACGCGCCCACCGGATCTGTTCCGAACCCGCTTCCATCAGGAATATGGCCCGCCGGTGCGCGGCCAGGGGCTGCAGGCCCCGCAGGTGCAGGGCTATAATGTGCCCCAGGGTCAGAGCCAAGGCCAGGCGGTGGCCTATGGTCTGCCGGTCTCCAATCCGCTGCACCGTGTCATGTATGGCCCGATCCGCGACGAGGACCGCTCGCTGCCGGCTATTCCCTATGGCCGCATCGATCCGCGTTATCTCCGGCAGGAAGTCAGCTACCAGACGGCGGAAGCGCCCGGCACCATCGTGGTCGATACGAAGCAGCATTTCCTTTATCTCGTGCAATCCGGCGGCAAGGCCATCCGCTATGGCGTCGGGCTGGGACGTGACGGTTACGCCTGGTCGGGCCGTGGCAAGATCCAGTGGAAGGCCAAGTGGCCGCGCTGGACGCCGCCCGATGAAATGGTCAAGCGCCAGCCGGAACTCGCCTCCATCTCCGCCGCCAATGGCGGCATGACGCCGGGTCTGAACAATCCGCTCGGCGCACGCGCGCTTTATATCTTCAAGGATGGCAAGGACACGCTGTACCGCGTGCATGGCACGCCGGACTGGCAGTCTGTCGGTAAAGCGACGTCCTCCGGCTGCGTGCGCATGCTCAATCAGGATGTGATCGATCTCTATGAGCGCGTGCCGCAGGGTGCGCAGATTGTGGTTATCTGAACACGTTCTAAAAGAAAGAGATAGGGGACCCATTCCGCCAGCAGCTTGTGACTGGCTTTTAGCGGTCGGTTAACTATTTTCGCAATACGCATGATACGGAACAAATGACGTACAACGGCGATCTAGCCGTTCGAAATGTGGGACAAACCGGCCTTATGACAAGCACCGACACAGATCTTTCCAGACGCACCTTTCTTTCCCTTCTTGGCCTTTCTTCCGCTTCGCTTCTCGCAGGCTGCGCCTCATCGGGCACGGGAGACGCCATCCGCCAGCAGGCAAGTGCCATTGGCAGCGATTTCCGCCAGATGTTCTCGTCCGGCGTCAGCGACGCGGAACTGGCCGTCATGTACGGCTCGGTCGAGGATGGCGGTTACGTCATTCCTGCCGTGCCGTATCAGAAAATCGACCGGCGTTATTACCGCCAGCGGGTCGTTGATCCGACGGGCGAACGTCCAGGCACCGTGGTCGTCGATACGCGTTCGCGCTTCCTTTACGTGGTGGAGCCGGGCGGCAGCGCCATGCGTTACGGCGTCGGCATTGGCCGCGAAGGTTTCGCCTGGTCGGGCGAGGGCGTCATCCAGTGGCGTCAGAAATGGCCGAAGTGGACACCGCCGGACGAAATGGTCGCCCGCCAGCCGGAACTCACCAAATATTCCTCCAAGAACGGCGGCATGCCGCCGGGCCTGAAGAACCCGCTCGGCGCCCGCGCGCTCTATATCTTCCAGAATGGCAAGGACACACTTTATCGCCTGCACGGTTCGCCGGAATGGAACTCCATCGGCAAGGCCGTCTCCTCCGGCTGCGTGCGCCTGATGAACCAGGACGTCATCGATCTCTACGACCGCGTGCCGCAGAAGGCGCGTGTCGTGGTCTGGCAGTGAGCCGCGACTTCTCCATATGAAAAAAGGCGGCTCCGTGCCGCCTTTTTTGTTACGTCAGGGTCGGGTGAGGCTGTCCTTCAGCGCATTCACCCGGTCGCGGATCTGCACCAGCTCTTCCAGACCGCAACCAGTGGCATTGCCGATCGCCGCCATGATCTTCACGCCCTCTTTTTTAAGGTTCGCACCCTTTGGCGTCAGGGCCACCAGCACCTGTCGTTCGTCCACCGTCCCGCGCTTGCGGGTGATCAACCCCGCATGCTCCAGCCTTTTCAGCAGCGGGGAAAGGGTGCCGGAATCGAGCCCCAGCATTTCGCCGAGCGCCTTGACGGTGGAGGTCTCTTTCTCCCATAGCGCCATCATGACCAGATATTGCGGATAAGTCAGCCCGATTGGGTCGAGCAGCGGTTTGTAGGCCCTTGTGAAGGCATGCGCCGCGCCGTAAAGCGCAAAACATATCTGCTGGTCCAGCCTCAGCAGGCTTTCCATCTTCTTGTCGTCGCCCTCTGCACCCATTTTCCTGCTCCAAAATCAACCGGGGAGGGAACAATCGGCCCCCGCTTTCGGTTCCTGCCGCATGGATGCGCGGCGAAATTTCGTGAAAATTATCGCAAAAAACGAATTCGCATTCAATGTGCAAAATTATATTGCGCACAATTCAATTGTTCGCTATAAGAGCCTCAACGCCAACCCGAAGGAGTAATGTCATGCCAATTCTCTACACGACCAAAGCATCTGCCACCGGTGGCCGCGCCGGTAACGCCAAGTCGGAAGACGGCGTTCTCGACGTCACACTCACTGTTCCCAAGGAGCTGGGCGGTGATGGCGCCCGCGGCACCAATCCGGAACAGCTTTTTGCAGCCGGTTATTCCGCCTGCTTCCTCGGCGCCCTGAAATTCGTCGCAGGCAAGGAAAAGGTAAAGATTCCTGAAGACACCACTGTGACGGCAACCGTCGGTATCGGCCCGCGCGAAGACGGCGGCGGCTTCGGCATCGAAGTCTCGCTGAAGGCCAATATTCCTGGTGTCGAGCGCGAAGTTGCTGAAAAACTGGTTGCTGCTGCGCACATCGTCTGCCCCTACAGCCACGCCATGCGCACCTCCACGGAAGTGCCGGTCTCGGTAGCCTGATTTTTCAGGTCTGAAATGTGTGGCGGGTTCATCCCGGCCTGAAGTGGACCGCGACGTCTCCTCCGCATGCCGGACTAGATCCGGCATCCATGCCCCGGCGCGTCTGCGCCTTGAAAGGAGTCTATCGCGATCAAGGACTTGATCGCGCTGGACCCCGGATCTAGTCCGGGGTGACGGGGCGGGGCGCCCTGCACACGATAAATATCAGGCTTGGGCAGTGGATCGTCATTCCTGCGTTCATTCCGCCCTTCTTGTTTGCAGAAAGAAATGTGCTATATTCTTTCCAAGGAAAGGGTAGACCCATGAATATTCACACCAAGGCCGCCGCGGACCCCGCATCGCAAGGCAGGGTCGTCACCAAGGCTGTCATCGCCGCCGCGGAGCGGCTCGGCCTGAATGCCGCCCGCACGGCGGATATTCTTGGCGTTTCCGCGCCCACGGTGTCGCGTATGAAGCGGCTTGATTTCCTGCTGGAGCCGGGTGCCAAATCTTTTGAACTGGCTGTGTTGCTGATCCGGGTTTTCCGTTCGCTGGATGCGATTGCCGGCGGCGACGAGGCCGTGGCGAAAAGCTGGCTGCGCAATCATAACACGGCGCTCGGCGCCGTACCTGCCGACAAGCTGACTACCATTACCGGATTGATCGATGTCCTCTCCTATCTGGACGCCCGACGCGCTCCTGTCTGAAAAACGCGCTGCGGCGGGAAAATACTGGCGGTTGGTGGAGGCGCAGCACCAGGTATCCACCATGAAGCTGGTGGATACGGTGGAAGAGCAATCGCTGCTGGAAGATATTCTGGAGGCGAGCAAGCGGCCGTTTCCACCCGAATGCGCCGGTTTTGATTATCTTCTCGCGACGCCCTTCCGTTATGGCGCAGCCTATCCGCATGGCTCGCGGTTCCGCCGCGCGGGCTATACCGAAGGCGTTTATTACGCCGCCGCGAAGGTGGAAACGGCGCTTGCTGAAATGGCCTTTTACCGGCTGCTGTTCTACGCCGAATCGCCTGGCACGCCGCTGCCTGCCAATCCAGCCGATTATTCCGCCTTTGCCGCCCGCGTCGCCACCGATGCCGCGCTGGATCTGACCGAACCGGCACTCAACCGTGACGAGGCCCTGTGGACTGATCCCACGAATTACGAAGCTTGTCAGACACTGGCGGATCAGGCGCGTCTCGCCCGGATCGAGGCCATACTCTACCGCTCGGTGCGCGATCCGGCAGGCGGCCTCAACATTGCCATCCTGTCGCCGAAGGCCTTCGCCGAAAAATCGCCGGTGGAGCGGATGAGCTGGCGCATCCATCTTTCGAAAACCGGGGTGCAGGCGCTGTGCGAATTCCCGATGCGGCGAACCGGTTTTTCGGCCGCGGATTTTGCCGGTGATCCACGCCTCGCCAGCCTGCTGGGCTGACGGGCGTTCTCTGTTTCATCCTCTTGGCGGGCCGATGATGTCAGGCGGAAGCGAAAAACGCTTCCGGGTCGTCAACTTCCACCAGCCTGCGCTTGTCGATCAGCCAGAAGCGGTTTCCTACCGTTCGCACAAAACTCCTGTCATGCGAAACGAAGACGCAGCTGGCTTCACGGCTGATGATTTCCGCCTCCAGCGCTTCCTGTCCCTCGATATCCAGATGGTTCGTCGGCTCGTCCAGCAGGTAGAAATTCGGCTCCGCCAGCCTGAGCGCCAGCATGGCAAGTCGCGCCTTCTGCCCGCCTGAAAGCGTGGCGATCCGGCGTTTCTGCATTTCCATGTCGATGCCGGCGCCGGCGAGCAGGCCGTGGATGCGCTGGTCGCCAATGTCGAAGCGATGCGAGAGAAGCGTCGCCGGCGTGCTGTCGTCATCGATGTCGGCAAGCGACTGGTCGACATATCCGGCCACCAGCGAGGGCGTGGCCTTGATGCCCTCCTGAATATGGCCATCACCCGTCACCGCCGCCTGCAGCAGTGACATCAGCCGCGTCTTGCCGACACCGTTGCGACCGAGAATGACGATGCGGTCGCCCTGGCGGATGAATTGTCGGCCGGTGCGAAACAGCACTGTTCCGTCCGGCGTCGAGACGGGAACATCCTCCAGAGTGACCAGAACCTTGGCATGGGTGCCGCGATTGGCGAGCTGGATTTTGCCGGCGGATCGTTCGATATGGGCAGGGCGCGCTTTCTCCTCGATCCTTTCCGCACGCTCGCGCAATTGCTTGGTTTTAACGGTCAGGAGATCGCTGCCGGAATTGATGCCGATATTGTTGAGCTTGGCCGCCTGCCGGCGCAACTGCTGTGCGGTTTTCATGTCGCGCTGGAAACGCCGCTCATCGGCGGCGTCCTCCTCCTCCAGCGCCGCGCGCGCACGGCCATAGGGCAGGCGAAACAGCGCCGAGTTCTCAGGCCGCAGGAAAAGCGTCGTCCGCGTGACATTGTCGAGAAAGGCGCGGTCGTGGCTGACGATGATGACGGCCGTGTCGCGCGGCAGGGCGCCCAGCCAGCTTTCCAGCACGTTGATCTTTTCAAGGTCGAGATGGTTGGTCGGCTCGTCGAGCAGCAGCACGTCAGGCTCTGTGATCCAGGCCTTGGCCAGCATGGCAAGCCTCTGCCAGCCGCCGCTCAGTTCTTTCAGGCGACGCTCGCGAAACGGCTCCGGCACCAGCATGTCATCGAAGATGATGTCTGCGCGCCAGCTTTCGCTATCGATCGTATCCGCCGGCAGGGCGGAGAGCACAGCATCCCGCATGGTCAATTCCATCAGGGCGGCAGGCGGATTTTGGCGCACGATGGACTGGGTGAGCCCGCGCAGCCGGGTGATGTCGCCGCTACTGGGCTCCATGTCGCCCACCAGGCAATTGAGCAGGGTGGACTTGCCGCAACCATTGGCGGCGACGATGCCGATGCGGTCGCCCGCATTCACGGTGAGGCTGAGATTGGAAAAAAGCGGTTTGCCAAGGATGATACCGAGGTTGCGCAGCGTAATGATGGTCATGATGTCGTCTCTGGCGAAGACGGACCCGCACCGTTGCCTGCGCGTGCAGGACGGGGTTTCGGTTATCGGTGATCCGTCGTGAAACTATGCGCAATGGCAGACGAACTGCGTCCTGCGCGGCCTTTTAGGCAAACCAGAGGGTGGTGTTCCGGTCAGCCCTGCAAACGTGTCCGCAGGGCAAAAAGGTGGCAGAGCTGACGATTGCGCCAGAAGCAGGAAATATCCATGCGAAGCCTCCTTTCTTGAAACGGGTTGAACCGCCCGACCATTAACAGCGGCGGCGATCCGTTGCAACCCGCTTTGAGAAGGGGTGGGTAGGGGCGATGCGGCAAGGCCTGCCCGGCGGGAGAGGTAGTCGATGCCGCACCTGATCCTTTCAGCCGGGCTCGTTTGGCCCGCTGGCGTCATTGGTTGCCGACACGCGCCCGCAGTTCTTCGACATGAGCGGCGATTTCAGGTGTCACCGCGTCGCCGAAGTCTTCCATTTCAAACATGGGGCGGATTTCGATTTCGCTGCGCTCCAACATCGGGTTCGGGCAGCGTTTCACCCATTCCACCGCCTCGTCCATGTCCTTCACGTTCCAGATCCAGAAACCGGCGACCAGCTCGTTGGTGTGCGGGAAGGGACCGTCGATCACGGTGCGGCTGTCGCCGTCGAAGATCACGCGCTTACCCTTGGAGGAGGGGTGCAGGCCGTCGCCGGACTGCATGATGCCGGCATTGACCAGTTCTTCGTTGAATTTCCCCATTGCCTCCATCAGTTCCGTCGTCGGCATCACGCCGTCTTCGCTGCTTTTTGTGGCTTTTACAAAAACGATTGCACGCATGATCATTCCTCCTGGATTGCGTTTCGTTCAGTTTCGCTCTCCGGCGCGACAACCGGATGACAGTCTTGCCGGGGCGCTCCGCCCCTGTCAGCCAAGATCGATGAGGTCGCGGCGCAGTCTTTCAGGGTCACCGCTTCCAATCTTTGCTTCGATTTCCGCATGGGTCTGCTCCCATATCGGGAATGCGGCGGCGAGTACGGCCATCCCCTCAGCCGTCAGCCGCAGCCGTTTGCCGCGCTTGTCCTTCGGGTCCTGTTCGATGCTGACCAGCCCGCGCCGCTCCAGCGGCTTCAGCGCCGCCGTCAACGTCGTGCGGTCCATCGCCAGAAGATTGGCGACCGGCCCCATCGGCGGTGGCTCCGGGCGGTTCAGCGACATCAGCAGCGAAAATTGACCATTGTTGATGCCCACCGGCTTCAACGCATTGTCGAACAGCCGTGCCAGCGCCCGTGCCGCACGCTGTGCATGCAGGCACAGGCAGGAATCACGCACGAGAATGGTTGTCGCAAAAGGAATCACGCTGACGTTTGACATGCGCTAAATATGTTGATATCAACCTAATTAGTCAAGCGGAACTTGGTGCTCTGCAGACTGTTTGTTGCCTTTCAGCACAGAAATAGGCGGTGCCGGCCGTTGGGACGGAGCGGCGCCGAGGTGAAGGACGGATCCAAGGAGGAAAGATCATGTCTCATCCCGTCGTTTCAAAAGAGGAGTGGCTTGCGGCCCGCCGCGATCTGCTGGTGAAGGAAAAGGAATTGACCCGTGCCCGTGACAGGCTGAACGAAGCCCGTCGCGCATTGCCGTGGGAGGAGGTGACGAAGGATTATATCTTCGACGCGCCTTCCGGCCCCAAATCGCTGCAGGAGTTGTTCGGTGATTGCAGTCAGCTGATCGTCTACCACTTCATGCTGGCGCCGGACTGGGAGGAGGGCTGCATTGGCTGCTCCTTCTTCGCCGATCACGTCGATGGCGCGCTGATCCATCTCAAGTATGGCGATGCTGGCTTCGTCGCGGTGTCGCGGGCACCGCTTGAAAAGATCGAAAGCTACAAAAACCGCATGGGTTGGAAATTCCCCTGGGTTTCAGCCGCAGGCACGGATTTCAATTACGATTATCAGGCCTCGTTTCGCGACGAGGACATGGCAAGCGGCGAAATCACCTACAATTACCGTGACATGGCGCCCTATGGCGACCTGAAGGACCTGCACGGCATCAGCGTTTTCGCCAAGGGCGAGGAAGGCAAGATCTATCACACCTATTCCACTTATGCCCGCGGCGCGGAGCAGACGCTCGGCACATTGATGCTGCTCGATCTGGTGCCAAAAGGCCGTAATGAAGAGGGTGTAATGGATTGGGTGCGCCGCCACGACCAATATGAGGACGCGCCGAAAGCCGCATCCTGCTGCCACTGAAAACGGCAAGACGAGAGGAGGAGACGACAATGGAAATGGAAAGCGTCAAGCCGCAGAAGGAACACGAATTCCTGTCTAGGCTCGTCGGCGACTGGGTAATGGTTGCCGGCCATGAAGGATACGATCCTGATGATCCGGACCAGCGTTTTACGGAGACCGTCCGCTCCATCGGCGGGTTGTGGGTCATCGGCGAAGGCTCCGGCAGGATGCCTGACGGCGACCGGATGACGGCCGTCATAACGGTCGGCTTCGATCCGGCCAAGGGCAATTTTGTCGGCACCTGGGTAGGGTCGATGATGACGCATCTCTGGGTCTACAAGGGCTGGCTGGAAGAGGACGGCAAGACCCTGACGCTGGAAGCGGAAGGCCCCGCTTTCGACGGTTCCGGTGGCACCGCGACCTATCACGACGTGCTGGTGCTGCATGATGACAATCACCGCAGTTTCTCCGGCAGCGTCAGGCAGCCGGACGGCACATTCAAGACCTTCATGACATCGGAGTTCCGGCGCAAGTCGTAAAGCTCGCCCGGACTTGATCTGAACGAACGTGCCGCCGCGCCCTGCGGCGGGCGCTTGCCGAAACACCCGCCAAACCCTCCATAGGAGACGACAATGTCCGATACGCATGGAAAATTCATCTGGGTCGAGCTGATGACACCCGACATGGAAGCGGCCGCCCGCTTTTATGGTCATGTCGTTGGCTGGCAGACCAAGGATTTCGGCTCGCCGGAAATGCCCTATCTCGTGCTGGAAGCCGACGGCAAGGGCATGGGCGGCGTCATGGAACTGACCGACGAGCACAAGGGCCAGGGCATTCCGCCGAACTGGACGGCCTATGTCGATGTCGACGATGTGGACGCGACGGCAAAACGTTTTGCCGAAAAAGGTGGCGCGATCCGACGTCCGCCGCAGGACATCCCGGAAATCGGCCGCTTTGCCGTGGTGGCCGATCCCTATGGCGCCGTGCTCTGCATCATGACGCCGCAGCCGATGGAAACCGGCGGTTTCCCTGAGGATACACAAGCGAAACAGGGCCATGTCGGCTGGTACGAACTCTTCACCGACAATGTCGATGAAGCGATGGCCTTCTACGGCGATGTCTTCGGCTGGACCAAGGACCATGATTTCGACATGGGCGAAATGGGCCCGTACCGCATCTTCGCCCACAAGGGTAAAGCCGTTGGCGGCATCATGAAACGCATGCCGCAGGTTCCCGTCTGCCATTGGGGTTATTACTTCAATGTGGATGGCATCGATGACGCCATCACTCGCGTCAGCACCGGCGGCGGACAGGTCGTCAACGGCCCGATGGAGGTGCCCGGCGACAGCTGGATCGTTAACTGCGTCGATCCGCAGGGTGCCTATTTCTCGCTGGTCTCGCAGAAGAAATAAGTCTGTTGCTGATGATCTGCCGGGGCAACGTCCGGCAGATCATCTCTCTCTCGACAGGCGAACGTGATCGATAAAGGCCCGCAGCTTCGGCGCAAGGTTGCGACGGCTGGGATAATAAAGATAAAACCCTGCGAAGCTGGGCGAATAGTCTTCCAGCATGGAAACAAGCTCTCCGCGCTCCAGATAGGGCCGGAATGTCTCTTCCATGCCAAAGGTAATGCCTGCACCGGCACAGGCGAGCTTGATCATCAGCTGCATGTCGTTGGTGGTGAAAGCAGGCTCCACCGCCACCGCAAACTCCCGGCCGCTTTCGGCAAATTCCCATCTGTATGGCGCAATACCCGGACGAGGCCGCCAGCCAATACACCTGTGCTCGATCAACTCGCTCGGCTGCGTCGGTAGGGCGAAACTGTTACGGTATCCAGGAGAACAGACGGCAAGCTGCCGCTGGGGAACTGATACCGGAACGGCAATCATATCCTGTTCGATAAGCTCTCCCAGACGCACGCCGGCATCATAATGCTCGGCGACAATATCGAATTCTTCATCCGTCACGACGATGTCGAGCTGCACTTCGGGATGTGCCTCGGCAAAGCTTGCGAGCAGAGGTCCCGACAAGAAACGTTCTGCAATGGACGACACCGCCAGCCGAAGCTGACCGCGCACCGTGCCGCCAAGCGATGAGGCTGCCTGCGCCGCCTGCGAGATCGCGCCTATGGAAGACGAGACATCAGCGTAAAGCTGCTGCCCCGCTTCCGTCAGGCTCACGCTGCGGGTGGTTCGTTGGACCAGCGCAATTCCCATTGTCTCCTCAAGCTTGCGGATGGTCTGGCTGACGGCGGAGCGGGTGACGCCCAGCCTGTCCGCGACGGCGCGAAAATTCCGTTCCTCGGCAACAAGGCAGAACGTCGAAACAGCATTGAGATCAATGTTCATTGGTTAGAAATTCTATCCATTGAGGTAAATATTAAGGCGGTTATCGCGACAATGCCTGAGCGCTATCTTCCCTGCAACGGTCGATTTCGAAAAAGCCGACCGTAACAGCAAGGAGATAGCCATGACATTGAACAAAGTTGTTCTCATCACGGGTGCATCGAGCGGGATCGGTGAAGGCATTGCGCGAGAGCTGGCCGCCGCCGGCGCAAAACTGGTGCTCGGCGCGCGCCGGCTGGATCGCCTTGAGGCGCTGGCCGAAGAACTGCGCCAGGCAGGGGCCGACGTCGTCGTCCATCCGCTTGACGTCACCGATAGGCAGAGCGTCGAAGCCTTTGCCGAGGCAGGCCGCAAGGCGTTCGGCGAGATCGACGTCATCGTCAACAATGCCGGCATCATGCCGCTGTCGCTGATGTTGTCGCTCAAGGTCGATGAATGGGACCGCATGATCGACGTCAACATTAAGGGCGTGCTTTATGGCGTCGCGGCCGTTCTCCCCGAGATGACCGCGCGCGCCTCGGGCCATATCATCAACATCGCTTCCATTGGCGCGCTCGCGGTCTCGCCAACGGCGGCCGTTTATTGCGCCACGAAATTTGCCGTGCGGGCGATTTCGGACGGGCTGCGTCAGGAAAACCGCGATCTGCGTGTCACCTGCATTCACCCCGGCGTGGTGGAAAGCGAACTCGCCCATACCATCAGCGACCCCGCCGCTGCCGAACTGATGCAGAGCTACAGGGCCATCGCCCTGAAGCCGGACGCGATCGGCCGCGCGGTGCGCTACGCCATCGAACAGCCTGACGATGTGGACGTCAACGAAATCGTCGTCCGCCCAACCGCTGCCTGAGGAGATTGAGATGAAAGCCATTTTTTCAAGTGCACTTGCGATTGCATTGCTCGCGGGAAATGCCGTCGCGCTCGCAAATACGCAGTATCCGGATGACCGGTTGAAACGTGGCGATGATGTCGTCCGCAGCCTCAACAATGGCCAGCCGCAAGCCAATCTGGAACGCATGCGGCAGGAGTTTCCGTTCCTGGCGCAGGCAACGGAGGGATATGCCCTGGGTGAGGTCTGGTCGCGGCCGGGGCTGGACAACCGCACCCGCCAGCTGGCCGCCGTCGCTGTCATGGCGGCCCTTGGCGAGCGCGATCTGATGAAAGTCCATGCCGGCTATGCGCTGAATGTGGGCGCAACCGACGAGGAACTGAAGGAGATGATCTATCTCATCACCGTCCCGGCCGGTTTCCCAAAAGCCATCGCCGCATCACGCACGCTTGCGGAACTGTTCGAGGAACGCCGCGCCAATGCCGCAACGGGAGTGGAGAGACAATGAACATCGTATCGACATCGGTTGCGCTTCTGCTTGCGGCGGCTTCCGCCGAAGGGGAGAACCGCAAATCTGGCAACGCCACGGAAGTGAACATGACCGAAAACGCGGAGATCCAGAACCATCCGTATGTCGGCATGTGGGTCACCGGCGATGGCCACGTTCGTCAGGAACTTCTGCCCAATGGCCGCTATGACGAGGCGCGGGGTAACCGCAAGAGCGCCTATCAGGGACGGTATGAGGTGAAGGGCAACCACATCGACTATTGGGACGATACCGGCTTTACGGCCGATGGCGAGTTCGTCGACGACATTCTCTACCACGGCGGCATGATCTTCTACCGCGAGAAGTGATAACCACGCCAATCAAGCGCCGCCCGCTCCATCGCGAGCGGGCGGCGCGCTTGTTGCTATCGCTTCAAACTACCCAAAATCCCGCGTACGATGGCGCGGCCTACCGAAGTCGCGACCGAACGGGCAGCACTTTTCATCGCGGCCTCGATCACCGTTTCGCGCTGGTAGCCGGAACGGCGCGTGCCGCCGTTGCGTGAGCCGCTGGAATTTTGCGCAGGTTCGTCATCACCGAAGCCGGGCAGGCGCCAGCGGCCGGAGGCGTTGTCGGACTGGTTTTGGGCATTTTCTTCTTCAGCACGCTTCGCAGCCTCGGCCTCCGCCGCCTTCTGGGCACGGGCGGCAAGAATCTCGAAAGCCGATTCCCGGTCTATATCCTTGTCGTATTGGCCGGAGACGGGGCTGAGATCGATCAGCGATTTGCGTTCCGCATCCGTCAGCGGTCCGACGCGGCCGGATGGTGGCCTGACGAGCGTGCGCTCGACGATGGAGGGCGCACCCTTGTCGTGCAGGGTGGAAATCAGCGCTTCACCCGTGCCGAGCGTGGTGATGGTATCCGCCGTGTTGAAGGCCGGGTTCTGTCGAAAAGTATCGGCTGCCGTGCGCACGGCTTTCTGTTCGCGCGGCGTATAGGCGCGCAGCGCATGCTGCACGCGGTTGCCGAGCTGGGCAAGCACGGTCTCCGGCACGTCGAGCGGGTTCTGCGTCACGAAATAAACGCCAACGCCCTTGGAGCGGATGAGGCGCACGACCTGCTCCACACGCTCCACCAACACGCGCGGCGCATCGTTGAACAGCAGATGCGCTTCATCGAAGAAGAACACCAGACGCGGCTTTTCCGGATCGCCGACCTCGGGAAGCTCTTCGAAGAGTTCGGAGAGCATCCAGAGCAGGAAGGTGGCGTAAAGGCGCGGGTTCATCATCAGCTTGTCGGCGGCGAGAACCGAAACCGTGCCGCGCCCATCCGTGCCCACACGCATGATGTCGGCGATCTTCAACGCCGGCTCGCCGAAGAAATTGGCAGCGCCCTGCTGTTCGAGAACCAGCAGCCCGCGCTGCAGCGAACCGACCGAAGCCTTGGAAATCAGGCCGAACTGGTTGGAGAGTTCCGTTGCGTTTTCGCCCATATAGTTGAGGAGCGATTGCAGGTCTTTCAGATCGAGCAGCGGCAGCCCGCCCTGATCGGCGATCTTGAAGGCGATGTTGAGAACGCCTTCCTGCGCCTCGGAAGCATCCATCAGCCGGGCGAGCAGCAGCGGCCCCATTTCGGCGATGGTGGCACGCACGCGATGGCCTTTTTCGCCATAGAGATCCCAGAAGATGACAGGCGACTTGCCGTAGGAAAAATCGGTGAAGCCGATCTGTTCGGCGCGCTTCTGGACCCAGTCCTTCGCTTCGCCTTCCGCCGCGATTCCGGAAAGGTCACCCTTGATATCGGCGCAGAAGACCGGCACGCCGGCCTTCGAAAAACCTTCTGCCAGAACCTGCAACGTCACGGTCTTGCCCGTGCCTGTCGCGCCGGTGATGAGGCCGTGGCGGTTGCCGAATTTCAGTTCCAGATATTCGCCCTTGTTCAGGCTGTCATCCGGATTGCGGCTGGTGCCGATATAGAGCTGTCCGTCCTGCAACATCGACCAATTTCTCCTGCGGCTGAAACACGACCCCTAAAATCGCGGCGGATTTTGCAAAAGTCATGTCCGAATTAAAAGTGTTCCGGCATGATAGGGACACTCCGGCAGGGAGCAGCCCTTTCATAGTTTGGTTGCGATGATCTTATAAGGACAGTTTCAAGGCGCAACAACTGCTTGATGGCGATGAAGAAAAAGCGCTTGATGAAAGTTGCCGCACCGCTCATGGCCGCTTGAATGCCGCATGAGATTGTTTTACGTTGACGTTAACGTCAGTTCGCAGAAGTTGACGTCGTTTTTCAACAGGAGGCAAGAATGAACGAAGTCGTGGATCAGATCGCCGCAAAGGCGGGGATCGACCCTGAACTGGCTGAAAAGGCCATTGGCATGATTCTCGGTTTTCTCCAGCGCGAGGCTGCAGACGGCCCGATCGCGCGGATGATTGAAGCCATTCCCGGCGCGAGCGAGCTGGTGGCGCAGTATAATGGCGAAGGTGCCGGCGGCGGCGGTCTGCTTGGTGGCCTGATGAGCGCCATCGGCGGCGGCGGCATCATGGGGCTTGGCCAGCAGCTGATGAGCCAGGGCCTTGGCATGAGCGAGATTTCCACCCTCGCCAAGGAAACCATCGCCGCTGCCCGCCAGCATGCCGGCGATGAAACCGTCGATCAGGTGATCGCCTCGGTCCCGGGCCTCAGCCAGTTCGCCTGAGCCGGACTATTCCATCGCGGGGCGTGGCGGCTGTTCGTTGAACAGGCGCCGCGCCTCTTCTATTTCGGCATGGTGCGTTTCCGCCCATATCCACACCCCGCAAAAAGCGCTGCCCAGCGTGCGGCCAAGGTTCGTCAGGCCATAATCCACATGTGGGGGAATGACGGGATGCACCGTGCGGCGCACCAGCCCGTCGCTTTCCATCTGCCGCAGCGTCTTCGTCAGCATCTTCTGGCTGATATTGCCCACATGTTTGCCAATCTGCGTAAAGCGCAGCGTGCCGTGCTCTTCCAGCACTTCGAGAATGAGCATCGTCCATTTGTCGGCCACCTTGGCAATGATGTCCTGAACCAGCGCCTCTATTGCCGGATCTGTATCCGTCGGTGGCGGAACCTTGCGCCGGTTCTCGATGGCCGGGTCGGCTGCATGCCGCTTCATCTTACACTCTCCATTTGGTAAGTATAAATCTTTTGGGTGCCTACTTTCGATTGGAGAGTATCATAGCTAACTTCCTTTCAGCCAACAAGCAAAGGATGTTCCCATGAAAATCTCTGGCAATACCATTCTCATCACCGGCGGCGGTTCCGGCATCGGTCGTGCTCTGGCGGAGGCCTTTCACAAGGCCGGCAACAGGGTCATCATTTCCGGCCGGCGCAAGGCCGTGCTCGACGAGGTGACGGCCGCCAATCCCGGCATGGCCTCGATGGTGATGGATGCGACGGACGCGGCAGGCATCCGCGCTTTCGCAGAGGCTGTCGTAGAGGCCCATCCCACTCTCAACGCCGTTATCAACAATGCCGGCATCATGCGGCCGGAAGACATCGCCGCAGCCCCGGATTATCTGGACACGGCCGAAGAAACCATCGCCACCAATCTTCTTGCACCCATCCGCCTGACGGCGGCGCTTTTGCCGCATTTCCTCAAGCAACCCGCTGCGACGGTGCTGACGGTCTCCTCCGGCCTCGCCTTCGTGCCGATGGTGCTGACCCCCACCTACAGCGCCACCAAATCCGCCATTCATGCCTATTCGGTCGCTCTGCGCGAGCAGCTTGAAGAGACGCCGGTGGAAGTCATCGAAATCGTGCCGCCTTACGTGCAGACGACGCTGATGGGTGAGGGGCAGGCGAAGGATGAAAGAGCCATGCCGCTTGATGCCTTCATTGCCGAGGTCATGGATATCCTCGAAAATCGTCCGGACGAGAAGGAAGTGGTGGTGGAACGCTGCAAGCCGCTGCGGTTTGCCGCGCAGAACGGAAATTTCGATCAGGTCTTCGCCATGATCAACCATATGCATCCTTGAGCGGCAACGTCTGTCGCATGGGGACATCCTGTGATAGCGTCGCGCTCCTATCTGAGGAGTGCGCGCTTTCATGGCCCAAGGCCGGTTCCTGATGCCGAAAACCAGCATGCCCGGTGTCGTCGCCGTAGTGGCGGATAGCGATCGTTCTTTTCCACGCCATATGCATGATCAATTCGGTATCGGCGTCATCGAACGCGGCGCACAGAAATCGCTTTCCGGCCGTGGCATGGTGGAAGCGGCCTCCGGTCAGGTCATCACCGTCAATCCCGGCGAGATACATGACGGTATCCCGCTCGGGGAGGGCGGCCGCGCCTGGCGGATGCTCTATCTCGACATCGATATCGTGCGCGATGTCATTGCCGATGTCTGTGAGAAGGATCGCGGCTTTTTCGAATTCGCCTATCCTGTTGATGCAAGGCCTCTGGCGGAGCGGTTCAACGCTGTCTTTTCCGCCGTCACTGCGAAGGAACGACCGGGCGAAACCCTGCACAGCGACGAGACCTTGCTGATGCTTCTGGCGGCTGCGATGGAGACGGCGGCTAAACCGCCCGTGGTGACCTCGCCCGACACCATCAGGCGCGCGAAAAGCAGCATCGATGACGACCCTGCCCACCCGTTCCGCCTTGCCGATCTGGCCGCGGAAGCCGGCATGAGCCAATTCCGTTTCCTGCGCGCCTTCGCAAAAGCAACCGGCCTGACGCCGCACAGCTATCTTCTCCAGCGGCGCGTCCATCTGGCCCGGCACGCGCTGGCCGGAGGTAAGCCGCCGGCCGAGGTTGCCTTCCTTGCCGGTTTTGCCGACCAGAGCCATCTGAACCGGGTTTTCGTGCGCCAGTTCGGGGTGACGCCGGCGGTTTACCGGGCGGCGACGGGCGGCGGATCGTCGCTCTCTTCCGTCATGCCGGACTAGATCCGGCATCCAGCCATGGCGCGTCTGCGCCGTGAAAGAAGTCTTTCGTGGTCAAGGACTTGACCACGCTGGACCCCGGCTCGGGGGCCGGGGTGACGGTGTGCGGATTTGGCCCTGCAATTTCATCCAAGACAACGATCCCACGCACCCTCATGCTCCTGTCCTCCACCCACAGGACAGACCCACCATGACACCTGAATTCCTCATCACATCCTTCATCGTCGCCGCCTCTCCGGGCACCGGCGTGGTCTACACGCTGGCGGCCGGCCTTTCGCAGGGGGCGCGGGCGAGCGTCATTGCGGCTTTCGGCTGCACGCTCGGCATCGTGCCGCATCTGCTCGCCGCCATCACCGGTCTTGCCGCCATCCTGCACACCAGCGCGCTCGCCTTCGGCGTCGTCAAATATCTCGGTGTCGCCTATCTGCTCTACATGGCGTGGAACACGCTGCGGGAGAATGGCGCGCTGAAGATCGATGAGACGAGGCAGCCGCAAAAAGCCGCCCGCGTCATCGGTGAGGCGATCCTCATCAATCTGCTGAACCCGAAACTGTCGATCTTCTTTTTTGCCTTCCTGCCGCAGTTCATCGCGCCGGATGAGGCTTTGCCGACATGGCGCATGGTCGATCTCGGGCTGATCTTCATGGCCATGACGTTTCTGGTCTTTGCGCTTTACGGCTGTTTTGCCGCCTCGGTCCGGCGGCAGGTGGTGTCACGCCCGGCGGTCCTCGCCTGGCTGAGACGCAGCTTCGCCGCCGCATTCGTGGCGCTGGGGGCAAAGCTGGCCTTGACCGAGCGATAAGACGGGACCGCAAGGCCCCGTCGCCTCAGTTGTCCCAGTCGGGCGCGAGGTGGCCGGGGCTGACAATGCGGCCATTTGGCTTTGCCAGCGCATGGATTGCCAGCATTTCTTCTTCCGAGAGCGCAAAATCGAAAATATCGAAATTTTCCTTGAGGCGGCTTTCCGTCGCCGTCTTGGAAAGCGCCACGATATCCGGCTGTTGTACCGCCCAGCGAAGGGTTACCTGCGCGGCGGTTTTGCCATGCCTCGCGCCGATATCCTTCAGAACAGGGTCGTTCGGCACCTTGCCGTCGGCCATCAGGTAATAGGCTGTCACCGACATGCCGTGCTTGCGCGCAGCCGCAATCACCTTCGTCTGGTCGAGATAGGGGTGATATTCGATCTGGTTGGTGGCAAGCGGCGTGTCGGACAGTTTCACCGCCTCTTCGGTCAGCGCCACGTTAAAGTTGGAAATGCCGATATTGCGCGCCTTTCCGGCCTTGCGCACCGCGTTCAGCGCGCCCATGCGCTCGGCAAGCGGCACATCGCTCTTTGGCCAGTGCAGCAGCAAAAGGTCAACATAGTCGGTCTTCAGCTTTGCAAGACTCTCATCAACGGAAGCGAGAAAATCGTCGTGGCGATAGCGGTCTACCCAGACCTTGGTGGTCAGGAATATATCGTGCCGGGAAATGCCCGACTTGGCGATGACTTCGCCCACGGCCCCTTCGTTTTTGTAGATCTGCGCGGTATCGACATGGCGGAAACCGAGCTTCAGCGCCTCCGGCAGAATGCGCCTGACATCGTCTTCCGGAATGCGGAAGGTGCCGAAACCGAGGGCGGGAATGTTCGCGCCATTTGCGCTGACGTCATACATGGGATGTCTCTCCTGTTTGCTGAAACATGGCCGGCGCGGGACGCCGGGGGGCAGGGAAGCTGTCTTTCATTAACTGGTATCCGCACGATCGGTTTCAACCCGGCGACGCCAGTCACATCAGCACGTAATCCACCGGACGCGGATCGGCCGGCAGGTCGGTATCGCCGATCGCCTCGCGCAGATTGATCTCGATTGTGGTGGCAAGGGCATTGATCGGCAGCGCGTTGAGGCCGGTGCCGAAGGGGTCCTCCAGCTCGTCGGACAGCGCATCGAGGCCGAAAAACGTATAGGCGATCAACGTACTCGTGAAAGGCGTCGCCCAGCCGAGCAGATCGGTGAAACCGAACGGCAGGAGAAGGCAGAAAAGATGCGCGGTCCGGTGCAGCAGCAGCGAATAACCGAAAGGAACCGGCGTGTGGCGAATGCGCTCGCACGAAGCCTGTGCGGCGCCCATCTGCTGCACGGTCGCATCCAGCATCTGCAACTGTATATCGCTGATCTGGCCTTTGCCATGAGCGGAGACGATGGCGCCGGAGATTTCCCGCAGCAGCATGTCCGGCCTGTTGCGGCTGCGGGCATAGGTCAGCGAAAGGTCCTCCGGAATGAGGTCGGTGGTGACCGTCGCATTCGCCGGACGCAGATGTGAGACCAGCGCGTGACAGAAGGCGATGACAAGATCGGTGATCCGTCTGCGGGTGACGGGATCGGCCACATCCTGCCGGCCTTCCAGCATCACGGTCTGACGCGAGAGCGTGCGGGCCACGGTAATCAGCGCGCCCCACTGCTTGCGGGCTTCCCACCAGCGGTCGTAACAGGCATTGGCACGAAAACCGAGGAATACGGAAAGCGCGATGCCGAGCAGCGAGAACGGCGCTCCATTTAGCGCCGGCACCAGATCCGGGCGATCCTTGTGCGCCCAGACCACCAGCGTCGACAGCAGGAAAACCGCAAGCACCTGCGGAAAGATGCGGACGATGATGGAGCCGCGCACGATGAGGAAAAGCTGCAGCAGGCTCGGTTTTGGACGAACGATCATGGTGGAAACTCGAAATGCCTGTGGCGGGTGGGGGCGCGTGAAAATGCCCGACCCTATCTACATGCTGGCTACGCGGCCTTGTCCACCCTTTTTTGCGTGGTTGCGCACGGCGGCTGGCAGCGCTACGCGTCTATCGCGGGCATCGTCAATAGATGATCCGACCGTGCGGGGTGGAAGGAAATGTCGCGTGTCACGTTCACAACGGCTTCTTGATCTGTTGCAGATTCTTCGTTCCCACCGCATGCCAGTGAGTGGTGCAGCCCTTGCCGCGAAGACCGGCGTCAGCCTGCGCACGCTCTACCGTGATATAGCAACGCTTCAGGCGCAGGGCGCCGATATCGAGGGCGAAGCGGGCGTGGGTTATGTGCTGCGTCCCGGTTTCCTGCTGCCGCCGTTGATGTTTTCCCAGCACGAAATCGAGGCGCTGGTGCTCGGCTCGCGCTGGGTGGCGGGCCGCGCCGATGCCGGACTGGCGGAGGCTGCGCGCGCCGCACTCGTCAAGATCGGCGCCGTTCTGCCCGAAGCCCTGCGGGAGGAACTCGATCATTCCACCCTGCTTGTCGGTCCGGGGCAGGGGCTTGCGGCCATCCATGTCGATCTGGCGGCCATTCGCGATACGATTCGCAGGGAAAGCAGGGTCGTCATCACCTATCGCGACGAAAAGGGAGACGTGACGGAGCGGGTTATCTGGCCTTTCGCACTCGCTTTTTTCGATCTGGTGCGGGTGGTGCTGGGCTGGTGCGAGACACGGCAGGACTACCGCAGTTTCCGGGCTGACCGCATCGAAAGCTCTCGTCCCCTCGACGGCCGTTATCCGCGCCGCCGCCAGGTGCTGCTGAAAGAATGGCGCGAACGGGAAAAACAGCGGCGGCGGCAACATGCTGACAAAAACTGACAGCATCGGGGTCTAGAAACCGTTCATCCGCAACACAGGAGAACAACCATGACCCACCCCGATTTCACCATTCTTTACGTCGATAATCCGCCGGCCAGCACCGAGTTCTACAAGGCCCTGCTGGGCGTTGATCCCGTCGAAGCCTCCCCGACATTTTCCCTCTTCGTCCTTGCCAACGGCATGAAGCTCGGCCTCTGGTCGCGGCACACGGTGGAACCGAAGGCATCCGTTACGGGCGGCGGCGTCGAACTCGCCTTCCGCGTCGAAAACGACCTTCAGGTGGAAGAAACTTTCGCGAGCTGGAAGGAAAGAGGCGTCGCCATGCTGCAGCAGCCAGCGAAAATGGAGTTCGGTTATACCTTCACGGCCGCCGACCCGGACAGCCATCGCCTCCGGGTCTATGCCTTCGCGAGCTGATGACAAGCGGCTTGGCCGGGTTGGTCAAACAAAGCCATCCTCGTCCACGCACGCGGTATTCCGCACGCTCCTGCTCCGCACTCTCCTCATCCCTGTGCTTGTCACAGGGATCCAGTCGACGCGCGTCTGCGCGGCGGGGAGAGCCCTGCCAGCCCAAGGACTTGGGCTGGCTGGATTCCTGGGACAGGCACAGGAATGAGGGCGGTGGGGAGGCGTCCGCGTGTGACAATCGCACGTCGCATCTGATGCCCTACGTCTTGACCGCCACGACAAAAAGGCGGGGAAACCGCAGAAGCAACCGGCCATCCGCCATCGGCGGATAGGCCTCCCTGATACGCCGCGTATAGTCGGCGAGAAAGGCTTCGCGGTTCTCCTCGCCGGCGGCGGCGAGATAGGGGCGCAGCCCCGTGCCTTTCACCCATTCGACAATGCTATCCGCATCTTTCATCGGGTGATTATAGATCGTGTGCCACACATCCACCCGCACGGATTTCGGTGAAAGCGCGTTGAAATAATCCGAAGGTGCGGGCAGGGGTTTGCGCCGCAACCGGCCATCGGAGAAAGTCTGCTTCCATGGGCCTTCGTCACCTGTCTCATGCATCGCGATATGCGTCGGCTCCTGCAGATTGTCAGGCATCTGCACGGCCAGAACGCCGCCGCTTTCCAGCTGGTCCATCAGTTGCGAAAGAATGGCGAGATGATCCGGCACCCACTGGAAAACGGCATTGGCGTAAAGCAGGTCCGCCTTCTGCGCCGGTTTCCAATGCGCGAGGTCGGCCTTGCCGAAGCGGGTGGTCGGCAGCCGGTCTGCTGCCTTCGCCAGCATATCATCATCGCTATCAATACCGGTGATGACATTGACGCCGTAACGGTCGGTCAGAAGCTCGGTGGAATTGCCGGGACCGCAACCGAGGTCATAGCCGTTCAGCACCCGCTCCAGCGGCACCTGGGCCAGGAGATCCCGCGCCGGGCGCGTCCGCTCGTCTTCGAATTTCAGATATTGCTGTGCGGACCATGCCATGATTTTTCTCCTGCGGACTGCCGTCAGATCGTCAGCATCGCATGGGCGAAATCGCCCCGCCATCATTCAATCGATGAATTATTGTGATGAATCTATTCACCAACCTTTTGTTTCGCCTCATAAAACATCCTGCCGGGGCCGCTGCTTTGTTATTTTCCATCAAAATCAGAAATCGCGGCAATTAAAACTTGACCTCATTGAGGGAGAGGCATTCACTCCGGCCGATTTCCCGCACATGCCAGGTTGCGCGCGCACAGCGTTCCTCATCCGGCAATGCATCAGAACAAAAAGACGGAGCGTTTTTTACCGAACGGAAACGCTCGAGACAGGAGACCATCATGAGCGTCGATACCGCACCCCGATCAACCACCTGGACCTATGTTGACGGTCAATGGCTGCCTGGCAATCCGCCGCTCATCGGGCCAACCTCGCATGCCATGTGGCTGGCCTCTACGGTATTCGATGGTGCACGCTGGTTCGATGGCGTCGCGCCTGATCTTGATCTGCACTGCCAGCGCGTCAATCGCTCTGCCGTCAACATGGGCATGAAGCCGACCATGACCGCCGAGGAAATCGAGGCCCTGGCGCTCGAGGGCGTCAAGAAATTTGATGGCAAGATGGCGATCTATATCAAGCCGATGTACTGGGCCGAACACGGCATGCCCGGCAGCGTCGTTGCACCGGATGCCAGTTCCACCCGGTTTGCGCTCTGCCTTTTCGAGGCGCCGATGGACGCCGGCAAGCCGCTGACGCTCACCGTCTCGCCGCTGCGCCGCCCCTCGCCGGAAACGGCGATGACGGACGCGAAGGCAGGCAGCCTTTATCCGAATAGCGGCCGCGCGATTCTGGAAGCGCGCTCACGCGGTTTCGACAACGCCCTGATGCGGGACATGAACGGCAATGTCGCAGAATCCGCCTCGGCCAACATCTTCATGGTCAAGGACGGCGTCGTTCTCACGCCGGTCCCGAACCGTACCTTCCTTGCCGGCATCACCCGTTCACGCGTGATCGGTCTTCTGCGCCAGGCCGGTTTTGACGTGCGGGAAGCGACGCTTTCGGTTGAGGATTTCCGTGAGGCCGACGAAATCTTCTGCTCCGGCAACTATTCCAAGGTTTCGCCTGTCGTGAAGCTCGACGACCGTGAGCTGCAGGCCGGCCCGGTCGCCCGCAAGGCGCTTGATCTTTACATGGAATGGGCACGTCTCGGCGCAGACGTCTGAATTCTGCATCTATTCGCGTGAAACGGCCATGACAAACATTCGTTCGGTCATGGCCATTTTTTGCGATGCAAAAAAACCCTGAAAACAGGGGGTAATTTAATCCAATTTTAGAAAACAGAATTGTAGCTTGCGACATCTTCACTTCCGGGCAGCGGGGGCCGCCAGATGTCTTTCAGCATTCGAAATGTACTTGTTGGTTTTTTTCTCACCATCAGCCTTGCACTTGCCGGTTTGGTCGGCAACGAAGCCTGGCGCTCGGTCAATCGTGCCAGCGCCTTTTCTGAGGTTGCGCAGCTTGTCGCGCTCGACAAGCTTCTCTTCAACGCGCTTCTGAATTTCCGCAGTGAGCGCGGCGACAGCGCCACCGCGCTCACTGTCGATCCTTCGAAATCCGCGGGCAGCGTCGCCAGCGTGCAGGCGGCGCGTCAGAAGGTGGATGCCGCCATGACGGCCTTTATCGCGCAGTCTCCGTCGATTGCAGATGCGAAGCTCCAGGGGCCGCTCAAGCGCGTGAGCGATGTCTACGCACAGTTCGTCGACCTGCGAAAGAAGGTGGACGCCAATATTTCCCAGCCGCTTGATCGGCGCGAAAACGGCCTCGACAAGACCGTGATGACGCTGGGCGCCGATTTCCTTGCGTCTCTCGAAGCCGGCTCGACTGCGTTGGAAGGCGCCGTCCGTTCGCTGGATCAGGGCCAGACAGGCCTCATCCAGCTGCGATCCTACGGCTGGTCCGCCCGCGCGCTTGGTGGCAGCGCCACCGTTGTCCTCAACGCTGCTGTGGCGCAGAACCGTCCTCTTACCGCCCAGGAAATGCAGCAGCTCGGCGCCTTCGATGCCGGCGCGGCTTTCGCGTGGAAAGCAACGGGCGATCTCGTGGCGCATGAATCGGCGCCGCAATCGCTCAAGGACATCTACGCCACTGCGGACAAGACTTATTTCAAGGGCGATTTCAACGCCCAGCGAACCAAGCTCATCGAAGACCTGAACAATGGCCGCACGCCGTCCTTTACCATGGATAGCTGGCGCACCACCGTCACGGAAAATCTCGGCACGATTGCCAAGATCGCTTCTGCCGCCATGGACGTGCTGGATGCCAACGCCGAGAAGGCGAAACAGGAAGCCTTCACCGATGCGGTGATCTTTCTCGCGGTCTTCGTGGTCACGCTTGCCCTCTGCATTGTCTCGCTCGCCGTCATCGTCGGCCGCGTCACCCGGCCGATCAGCCGGCTGACCAATGCCATGATGGCACTGTCGGGCGGCAATCTAGCAATCGATATCGCTGGCGCAAAACGCGGTGACGAGATCGGCGAGATGGCCCGGGCCGTGGAAGTTTTCCGTGAGGCCGCCATCCGCAATCGGCAGCTGGAGGCGGATGCCGTCGCAAACCGGGAACAGGCCGAACGCGACCGCATCGAGCTGCAGCAGCGTGCCGAGGCCGAAGCCGAAGCACGGCTCAACCAGGCGACGGGTTCGCTGGCAGGCGGCCTGCGCCGCCTCGCCTCGGGCGATATGCTCTGCGAGATCGCCACGCCATTCGCGCCGCAATTCGAGGCGCTACGGCACGATTTCAACAGCTCCGTGCACCAGCTTCGCGAAGCGCTGACCAGCGTCGGCCAGTCCGTGCAGACGGTGAATGGCGGCGCACACGAGGTGTCGTCGGCATCCGACGATCTTTCCCGCCGCACCGAACAGCAGGCCGCCTCCCTGGAAGAGACAGCCGCCGCGCTGGAAGAGATCACCGCCAACGTGTCCGCCACGTCCAAACGCGCCGGCGAAGCGCGCGACACGGTACGGGAAGCGCGGACGAAGGCCGATCTTTCCGGCAAGGTGGTGCGCGATGCCGTTGCCGCCATGGAACGCATCGAACATTCCTCGCGTCAGATCGGTCAGATCATCGGCGTGATCGATGAGATCGCCTTCCAGACCAACCTTCTGGCGCTGAATGCCGGCGTTGAAGCGGCGAGGGCGGGCGATGCCGGCAAGGGCTTTGCCGTCGTTGCACAGGAGGTGCGCGAACTGGCGCAGCGCTCGGCCAATGCGGCCAAGGAAATCAAGCAGCTCATCAATACGTCAGCCGTTGCGGTGGGCGAAGGCGTGAAGCTGGTGGCCGATACCGGCGTCGGGCTTTCCGAGATCGAGCAGCTGGTGCTCTCCGTCAACAGCCACATGGACGCCATCGCCACGGCGGCGCAGGAACAGTCGGCCGGCCTTTCCGAGGTCAACACCGCCGTCAACCACATGGATCAGGCCACGCAGCAGAATGCCGCTATGGTCGAGGAAATGAATGCGGCCGGTGCGGGGCTCGCACAGGAATGCGCCAACCTCCAGGCGTTGCTGGCGCAGTTCCAGCTCGGCCACCAGACCTCGGCCCTGCGGGAGACGGCGCGGCAGATGCAGCGCGCTGCAAGCCCGGCCCCTGCGCCGGTCACCTCCGCCCCGAAAGCCCGCCCGATCGCTGCACGCGGCAATGCGGCACTGGCCGTGAAGGGTGACGACTGGACGGAGTTTTGAGAACGAAACTCGTGGACTGAATGTGTGGGTGGAGGCTTGGTTATGGGCTCCGTCACCCCGGACTGGATCCGGGGTCCAGCGCGATCAAGTCCTTGATCGCGAAAAACTCTCTTCACGGCGCAGACGCGCCGTGGCTGGATGCCGGATCCAGTCCGGCATGACGGATGAGAGAGTACGGTTCCATGTCGTCAACAGGTCGAAGCCGGCCCTCGCAACCGGCGCGGACTTCACCTTTTCCGCACATCCGGCAGTGCTGCGGCAAGCGCCCGCAGCGGCGCAGTCATGTGTTTGTCGCGCCGCATCGCGAGAGCGATCCGGCGTTCGAGCGGCGGATTGAGTGAGCGCCATTGCAGCCCCGATGGAGTGGCGTCCTGTTCCACTGCCATGCGTGGAACGATGGCAAGGCCAAGCCCGGCGCCTGCAAGTTTCTTGATGGCTTCCACGCTGCCGAGTTCCATCGTCGGCTGCACGGCACGACCGCTTGCAGCGAACCATTGATCCACCAGCCTGCGCGTATTGCCGCCCTCGTAGAGCAACAGCGGCTTGGTCGAGAGCTCATCTGCGGTGAGCAGCCCTGTGTCCGCGATCATATCTTTCGGGAAGACGGCGACCAGCTCATCGAAATGGATATCGCTGATATCGAGGCTGCGGCCGCTGGCGGGCAGGGCCACCACGGCGGCGTCGATCGTGTTGGCCTCCAGAAGCCGCAGGATATCGTGGGTATTGCCCGTCTGCACCACGATCTCGATGCCAGGCATGGCTGCGCGAATACGCCCCAGAACCGGCGGCAGGAGATAGATGCAGGCGGTGGCGCCCGTGCCGATGCGCAGGCGTCCCGTCACCCCGCTGCGATGCGGCGCGACCGTATCGATGGCGTGCGCCACCTCTTCTGCAATCCGCCTTGCATGAATGAGGAAGTCGCGGCCCGCCGCCGTCGGCTGGGCGCGCCTGCCCACCCTCTCGATCAGCCGCACACCCAGCTGTTTTTCAAGCAGCCTTATGTGCAGGCTGATGGCCGGCTGCGTCACTCCGGCCTTGTCGGCGGCGGCGGAAAAGCTGCCGAGATCGGCCACATCCATGAAACTTCGCACTTGCCGAAGGTCGAGATCCATCATCAAAGAAAACCTTATCGTTTGTATAAGTCAGATAATCTTTATTTTGGCTGCGCCGCAATGCACAATGACGATGTGAATGATCCGCAGGACAAGAGAATGACCCTTTCCACCGTTTCCAGCCTTCTGATCCGCCCCTGTGAAGAGGCGGATATCCCAGCCATTACCGAAATTTACCGGGACGCCGTTTTGCATGGCCGCGCCAGCTTCGAGATCGATCCGCCAACGGCGGAAACGATGGCTGAGCGCCGTCGCCTTCTGGTGGAGGGCAATTTCCCCTATCTCGTCGCTGAGCGTGACGGCAAGGTGACGGGATATGCCTATGCCGGCGCTTATCGCGCCCGCCCGGCCTATGGCGCGACGGTTGAGGATTCCGTTTACATCGACCCTTCGATGAAAGGCATGGGTATTGGCCGCAAGCTGCTCGACGCGCTCATCAAGGAGGCGACCGTGCGCGGCTTCCGGCAGATGATCGCCGTCATCGGCGACAGCGCAAATGCGGCTTCGGTCGGCGTGCATCGCGCCGCCGGTTTCGAGCACGTCGGAACCTTCAAATCCATCGGCTGGAAACACGGTCAATGGCTGGACACGGTGCTGATGCAGCGCGCACTGGGCGAAGGCGATACCACGCCCCGTTTCTGACCCGCGTCAGGGCTTGGTGGAGCCGGGAATTTCCACCTTCAGCGTATCGCCGGCAAGTTCGCTGCCGAGTTCCACGGCCTTTGTCTTCTTGTCATAGACGCAGATATGGCTGACCGTCACATCCGCGCCCTTTGCCCTGCCGGTCAGGATGGCAAGACCGTAATTCTCGCTGCCAACGGGATCGACGACCGCCTTGGCGTCGTCGATCATGTCTCCGGCTGCGGCAAGACAGGCAGTCTGCACATCCGCCACGAATTCCTTCCACGCATCGTCCGAAGATGCGGACGCAGGCAGGACAGCCGACGAGACGGCAACAAGGAGGGCGGCTGTGTGGATCATCGGGCGTATCATGGAATTTCCTTCCTGCAATCTCGATCAAAAGCGAACCGATAGGGTGGAAAACGGTACGCCAGCGGTGTGAAACAAATATGGTGGCGGCCGGCGCGAGAGGAATTTTCTCTTTTGGCGGAACATTTTGATAATTCACAGGTTGCCCAAACAGAGCTTCGCTCCTATGGTCCGCTCACACGGTTTCTAGGAGCGGTAACGCGCTGCAAAAAGGAGTAAAAACCATGGCCTTCGAACTTCCCGAACTCCCCTACGACTACGACGCGCTTGCACCTTACATGTCGCGCGAGACGCTCGAGTTCCATCACGACAAGCACCACAAGGCGTATGTCGACAACGGCAACAAGCTTGCAGCTGAAGCCGGTCTTTCCGACCTGTCGCTCGAAGAAGTCGTGAAGAAGTCCTTTGGCACCAATGCCGGTCTCTTCAACAATGCGGCCCAGCACTACAACCACGTTCATTTCTGGAAGTGGATGAAGAAGGGCGGCGGCGGCAACAAGCTGCCGGGCAAGCTCGAGCAGGCTATTGCCTCCGATCTCGGCGGTTACGACAAGTTCAAGGCCGATTTCATCGCAGCCGGCACCACGCAGTTCGGCTCCGGCTGGGCGTGGCTGTCCGTCAAGAACGGCAAGCTCGAAATCTCCAAGACCCCGAACGGCGAAAACCCGCTGGTTCACGGTGCAGAACCGATCCTCGGCGTCGACGTATGGGAACACTCCTACTACATCGACTACCGCAACCTGCGTCCGAAGTACCTCGAAGCCTTCGTCGATAACCTCATCAACTGGGACTACGTCCTGGAGCGTTACGAAGCTGCTGCCAAGTAAGGCTTGCGACAAGCGTGGTTGCTGATCGAGGCAGCCACCTCTTGCGCGACGTCATCCTCGGCCTTGTGCCGAGGATCCGCGGATGTTCCCTGAAACGGGATGTCAGCAGATGCGCCGGGACAGGCCCGAGCATGGCGACGGAAAGCTTGCGGTACCACCTATTGAACACCCGGCTCTCAGGCCGGGTGTTTTGCTTTGGAGCATATTCTGCTCCTGTCACAAGCCTGTCATCCGCCGGGTTTATCGCGGCGCATCATGACTGAAAAAACAACTCCTCTCTTCTCCTTCGGCATAGTCGCCGATCCCCAATATGCCGATATCGATCCGCGTCCCGAGATGGGCCGTCATTATCGCGAAAGTCCCAAAAAGCTCGCGGAGGCGGTGGATGCCTTCAATCGCGAAGATCTGGCCTTCGTCGTGACGCTGGGCGACATCATCGATCGCGGTTTTGAAAATTTCGATGCGATTCTTGCCGTTTACGACCGGCTTCGCCACCGCTCGCTCCTGCTGCCGGGCAATCACGATTTCGCCGTTGCCGCCGAGCATTTGCCTGGCGTCCACGCCCGCCTCGGCATGGCCGCCGCCTGGCATGATTTTACCGTCGGCGGCATCCGCTTCGCCGTGCTTGATGGCAATGACGTCAGCCTTTTCGCCCCACCGGTTGGGGATCCGCGTCGCACCCTTGCTGCCGAGCGGCTGAAGCGCCTCTCGGATGTAGGCGCAATCAACGCGCAGGACTGGAACGCCTCGCTTGGCGACGAGCAGTTCGACTGGCTGCGGGCGGTTCTGCAAAAGGCGGATGCGGCGGGCGAAAGAGTCATCGTGCTGTGCCACTACCCTGTCTATCCGGAAAACGCCCATAACATGTGGGACGCGCCGCGCATCCTTGATCTTCTCAACGCCCATCCTTGCGCCATCGCATGGTTCAACGGCCATAACCATGAGGGCAATTACGGCGTATCGGGCAATACACATTTCGTGAATTTCAAGGGCATGGTCGACACGCCCGACCAGAACACCTTCGCCATCGCCGATGTCTTTGCCGACCGAATCGCCATTCGCGGTTTCGGGCGGGAGGAGGATCGCCTCTTACGGTTGTGAGTAAGGGATGGCCGGCTGGTTGCTCTGCCAGCCGGCCATCCACAATTGCCGCAGCTTCTCGCCTTCGAGCTTGAAGAAGCTGCCGGTCGCCTGGCAGCTCTGCACCCGGTCCGAGCGGAAATTACGGATGGCCTGCCGCAGCTCGCACCAGGCGACAATATTTACGGTTTCGGAGTAATAGATCACCGCGATTGGCCGAACCCGCCGCCGCGTTTCCGCGCCGGCTTCATCGCGATAGATAATTTCCAGCGTCTCCTCGTCGCGCACCGCACGTCTGACCGTCGAGAGATCAAGTCCTGCCGGTGCTGGCGCGATGCTGCCCCAGGCGTGGAGGGCATTGGCGGAAAGGGTCTTTGACAGCGGTTCGGGCAGAGACGCGGCAATCTTGTCGCTCGCCTTCTTCGCGGCCCGGCGCAATTCCATATCGCCGGTGCGGTCGACCATGGCGAGCGCCAGCACGATTGCCTCGGTTTCCTCGATGGAAAACATCAGTGGCGGCAGGTTGAAACCGGGCCGGAGAATATACCCCACGCCGCGTTCCCCTGCGATGGGCACACGCATGGTCTGAAGCGCTGCCATATCGCGATAGACCGAGCGCACTGTTATCTCCAGCATGTCGGCAATCGTCTGCGCGGTCACCGGGCGGCGCGCCAGCCGCAAAATCTGGATGATCTCGAACAGTCTTGAGACCTTGCGCATTGCCGTCTTCCCGATGGATTTTCCCACGCAACTGACACAACGCTGTCAGTTGGCGTTCCCTATAAACGGAAAAATACATTGAGAAACATGGGGTTTCTCGAATGCACCTCTATCCGGTATGAAAGATACTGACATGACTTATGTCGAAAATCTCTGGCTTTTCTTTGTTGTCCTGTTCGGCATCATCATCCTGCCGGGCATGGACATGCTCTTCGTGCTGGCAAGCGCGCTGACAGGTGGCAGGAGAACCGGCCTTTCCGCCGCCGTCGGCATGAGCGCCGGCGGCATCTTGCATTCGCTGTATGGCGCGCTGGGTGTCGGCATGCTTGCCGCATGGATGCCGTCGCTGTTCCTGCCGCTGCTTGTCGTCGGCGCGGCTTACATGGTCTGGATCGGAATCGGCCTGGTGCGCAGTGCGATTGTCGTGAACGGCGATGAGGCTGAGGCAAGCGCTTCGGTGAAAAAGGCATTCTGGGGGGCGGTGTTGACCTGCCTGTCAAACCCGAAGGCCTACCTGTTCATGATGGCCGTCTACCCACAGTTTCTCGAACCCGCCTATGGGCCGATCTGGATGCAGGGGCTGGTGATGGGTGCGATGGTGGCGGTAACGCAGTTCACCGTTTATGGCGCGCTGGCGCTGACGGCTGATAGAAGCCGGGCATGGCTCGTTTCCTCTCCCGCCGCCACGATCGTCATCGGCCGCATCGCCGGTTTCATGCTGATCGCCGCAGCACTTCTCACATTGTGGGAAGCCTTGTCTTAGGCTTCTGTTTTCACGATGGAATTCACCGCAATGTGACTTCTTTTCGCCATGTGGAAAGGGCATCCTCGCGCCGTTCCATCAAGCGTCCGGCGCCCGCCGGAATCAAGGAGAGAGTGTATGAAACTGAAAACCATCGCAGCGGCCACGCTGTTCGGCTGTCTTTGCGCCGGAGCGGTCTATGCTGCCGGCGAAGTCGAAAAACGTGAAGGCATGATGAAGCAGATCGGTGGCTCCATGGGAGCGCTCGCCGCCATCTCCAAGGGCCAGAAGCCTTTCGACGCCGAAGCCGTCAAGGCCGCCGTGACGACCATCAGCACCAATGCCAAGGCTTTCCCCGACCAGTTCCCCGCCGGCACCGAGACCGGCAGCGCGGCAGCGCCCGCGATCTGGGAAAACTTCGATGACTTCAAGGCCAAGTCCGCCAAGCTCGGCGCAGATGCGGATAAGATTCTCGCCAATCTCCCCACCGATCAGGCGGGTGTAACCACCGCCATGCAGACGTTGGGCGCCGATTGCGGCACCTGCCACCAGACCTATCGCCTGAAGAAATAATCGAACGAGTTTGAAACGCCGCTCCCGGGCGGCGTTTTTTCCGTCACGAAAGACACCTGACCTTGTCAGGGGAGAATGGGGAGAGGGGCATGTCTTCCATTTGGACGAAGCTTGTGGGCGGGATCGTGGTCGCGGCCGTTGCGGGCTACGGGATTTTCGCATGGGTGACCGCGCCGCAGCGCCAGGCACCCAGCCATTGGGTGAGCCTCGGTGAGCCGGATCTCGCCAATGGCGAGACGCTGTTCTGGGCGGGCGGCTGCGCAAGCTGTCATGCCGCGCCGGATGCTAAGGGTGAAGCGCTGTTGACGCTTTCAGGCGGGCAGGCACTGAAAAGCCCCTTCGGCACCTTTCATGTTCCAAATATTTCGTCTGATCCGCAGCACGGCATCGGCGGCTGGACGCTGGCGGAATTTGGCGATGCCATGACGCGTGGTGTGGGAAAGAACGGCGAACATCTCTATCCCTCCTTCCCCTATGCCTCTTATGCCCGGATGACGCAGAAGGACATCAATGACCTCTTCGGTTATCTGAAGGCCCTGCCGGCGAGCCAGAACGATGCGCCCGACCACGATCTGCCGTTCCCCTTCAACATGCGCATGGCGCTCGGCGGCTGGAAGTTCCTGTATTTCGACCCTTCGGCACCGCCGCGCGTCGAGCTGGCCAATGCCAATGCCGAACTTCTGCGTGGCCAATATCTGGTGGAAGGTCCGGGCCATTGCGGCGAATGCCACACGCCGCGCAATGCGCTCGGTGGCTTCCTGAAGGGCAAGTGGCTGGCCGGCGGCCCCAATCCGGAAGGCGAAGGCCGCATTCCGGACATTACCCCCGGCTCGCAAAGCATCGGAAGCTGGGCCGAGGCCGATATTTCGAGCTATCTCGAAACCGGCTTCACCCCGGAATTCGACAGTGTCGGCGGTTCCATGGTGAAGGTGCAGCAGAACATGGCGCATCTGACAGCCGAGGACCGCGACGCGATCGCCGCCTATCTGAAGGCGATCCCGGCGCGCTGAGGGTCCCGTTGGCATGCGTGCCCATTGACTCCCGTCCCCACGCGGCGGATAACAACCCTGTGATGGTTCCTTCCGGGCGTTCCGGAAGGTGAAAAGGGAACACGATAGGGAGAAATCCTCATTCGTGGCTGCCCCCGCAACTGTGAGCGGAGAGCCTGAAACGAAATGCCACTGGCAGACCCTTCGACCGAACCGGCGTTTCCGGTTGAGGCGAGGTGATGCCGGGAAGGTGTTTCAGGTTTTGACCCGTAAGCCAGGAGACCTGCCATCACGGAAATGTCCATGCCGGCGGGGTGTCCGGAAGAGCGGAATGTCAGGGTGGCAAGATCGATGCCCCCTGTGTCAGTCTCGTATCCCCGTGGTGAAGTGTATCGCAGGCGGTCGCATGGCTTTGCCGTTCGACCGCATCCAGAGGCGCGGGGTCGCGCCGGAGAGGGGTCACCATGTCCATCCACCAGAATACGGCCAATTCAGCCGTTTCAGCAAAAACGGGCAGCTTCGCGCAATCGCTGACGGCGATCGTGCTTGGCCTGTTCGTTGTCGGTTTTGTCGGTTTCTCGCATGTGGAAGCCGTTCACAATGCCGCCCATGACACGCGTCATGCCAATGCCTTCCCCTGCCATTGAGGGGAATGTCATGTCGTCTTTTCGCAATATCGTCTTTACCGCCGTTCTCGTCGGCATCCTCGGCGGCTTAGCCGTTTCAGCCATGCAGGCCTTCGGCACCACGCCGCTCATCCTTCAGGCAGAGACCTATGAGGGCGCGGGCGGTGAAGCTGCCCACAGCCACGAGGCCACGGCGCCCGGTGCTGTGGTTCCCGCCCACGAGCACAATGAAGAGGCCTGGGCTCCGGCCGATGGTTTCGAACGCACTGCCTATACGGTTGCCGCCAATGTCCTGACCGCGATCGGTTATGCGCTGGTGCTGACCGGACTGATTTCGCTGCGCGGCACCAATGGCGGCTGGCGTGAGGGGCTTTTGTGGGGCATTGCCGGATTTGCCGCCGTCATGCTCGCCCCGATGATCGGCCTGCCGCCGGAACTGCCGGGCAGCCCCGCCGCAGCACTTGAGGCACGGCAGATCTGGTGGCTCGCAACCGTTGCCGCAACAGCCGGCGGCATCGCGCTGATCGCCTTCCGTCGCGAACCCTGGGCCATCGTCCTGGCGCTGGTGCTGATCGTCGCGCCGCATGTGCTGGGTGCGCCCCTGCCGCCGGAAGGCGAACATGCACTGGCGCCGCTGCCGCTGGAGCGTCAGTTCATCGTCGCCGCTACGGTTACAAGCTTCGTCTTCTGGGCTTTGCTCGGAACATTGAGCACGTTTTTCCTCAAGCGCTTCCAGTCGGCCTAAGTCATGGAGGACGCAGCGGATTGGAGTGAGGAACTCGATGCGCTGCGTTTTGCAGTTCCCGGTCACGGCGCTTACTGCGCCGTGCATCGTCTCGCTTTCAAGGCGGTACTGGGCCCGAGCCCGGCGGATGAGGCGGCTCTCGCCTTTTTCCAACACCATCAGGCCGCCTTTGTGGCGGCGGCACTCGCCAAGATCAAACGTGCAAATTTACCCGCCGGCCGCAGCCTGCATCTGAACAGCCGCGATATTCGCCGGGCGATTGCCGGGGAGGGCGGCGATCACGCAGCACGTGTGTGCCGGGTGCTGGATCAGCGATAATCATCGCTGTTCTCACCTCCGTCATCCCGGCCCTGAGCCGAAATCCATCCAGCCCAAGTCCTTGGGCTGAAAGAAGTCATCTCGCCGCGCAGATGCGCGTCGGCTGGATTCCGGCTCAAGGCCGGAATGACGGGGAGTAGGGGAGCGCGAACAACCGAGGCGGCTATGCCTCAGCGATGCTCCGCCGCAAAAACCTGAAGTTCGGCCTCGGCTTCCGGACCAAAGAGGCCGAGGCTTTTCAGAATTTCCACCGCGAAACTGACCGGCGCGCTGCCGGCCGCGGTAATGATGCCGCCATCGTTGACCGCTTTCGGCTGGTCGCGGTAAAGCGTCTCGCCGCTATACGCCGAATAGGCCCTGTGCGAAGCCAGCGAATTGCCGGTATGGGCAACGGCGTTCAGAACGCCCGTGCCTGCCAGCGCACTTGCCGCCGCGCAGATGCCGGCCACCAGTCGGTTCTTCTCGCGAAACCGGCGCACCAGTTCGCCGAGATCGGCAGCTGTTCCCTTTTCCCAGCTCAGGCCTCCGGGAATGACCAGCGCATCGATGTCAACGGCATCGAGCGCGTCATAGGATGTATCCGGCGTCACCTTCAGCCCGCCCATGGAGGTTACCGGCCGTCCGTCCGGCGTGGCATAGACGATTTCGACACCGAGATAGCTGCGCGCCGCGGCGGCAAGCAGTGCCGGCTCCCAGTCCGCAAAATCCTGGGCGAGCGCAATGGCGATCCGTGTCATGGTCGTCTCCGTGTTTTTTAATCAGGCGATGGACTGCATATAGCGCATGCCGGTCACCGGGCGGGGCGCGAAATCCATGTTTTCGTAGAAACGATGCGCCGCCACATTGCCGGTCGTGGCACTGACGGAAAGATAGTCGCAGCCGAGACGCTTGGCGATATCGCGGGCCCGGGAAACCAGATGCTGGCCGGTGCCATGGCCACGATGGCCGTCGCGCACGAAGAGATGATGCAGTTCGAGCCCGCGGCGGCCCTCCTGCGCCCTGTAGAGCGGCAGAAGCAGGGCGTAACCGATCAACGCGCCATCGGCCTCGGCCACGAGACCGTGCACCCAGGGCAGCGGGCCGAACAGGTCGCGCTCCAGTTTCGCCGGCGTGATCGCCGCCGCATCGCCGTGGTAGGAGGCCAGCAGCGTGATCATCTCGTTGAGTTCGGGCAGATCCGTCTTGCGCGCGCCACGGATGATGACGACGGGCGGTCTTTCCAGTGTCAGGGAGCTATCTTCGGTCATTTTTTCGGTCCTTTGGTCTTATCGGTGCCGTCAGGACGTTTGAAAACAACAAAGCCGCCTGACGGCGGCTTGTTGACAATATGATCTGTCGAGCCGCCCTTAGAGGAAGGCCCAAAAATACGAGCAGGAGTTGGGTGCGCGTTCGTTTATCATGGAAAATGAAATGCGCCCGAATCCGCCGTCTGTCAAGCGGGTCAATTCGCAAATCGCGCGATTGCCGACAGGATTGCGTCTTCCATGCCCGCATCGCCCGTCGAATGGCCAGCGCCATCGATGGTAACAAGCTCGCTTCCCGGCCACGCCTCGGCAAGTTCGAAAGCGGTGACGGGCGGCCCCTGCAAGTCGCGCATGCCCTGAATGAGTATCCCGGAAATACCGGCGAGGTCTCCGGCATTGCGCAGGAGCGCGCCATCATCCAGCCAGGCCGCATGGTGGAAATAATGGGCGCAGAGGCGGGCGCGGGCGAGAATATACGCGCTGTCGCGCCATTTCTCCGGAAAGGCCGAAATGCCCTCCGCGCTGATCGAGCCCGCCTCCCACAGGTGCCACTCTAGGGCGGCCTTTGCGCGCACGGCGGGATCGGGATCATTCAGAAGCTGGCGATAGGCGCCGACCGGATCTTGCCTGGACACGTCATCGGGGATCGCGGCGATGAAACGCTGCCACTGCTGCGGCAGAAACATTGCCAGCCCCCTGTACAGCCAGTCGATTTCCCTCTGCCGGGTGGTGGTGACGCCGGCCAGAACCATGCCGCGAACATGGTCTGCATGGCGCTGTGCGTAAGCGAGGGCCAGCGTGGAGCCCCATGAACTGCCGTAGATCAGCCAGTCTTCCACCGCGAGGGCACAGCGAATGGCCTCAATGTCATCGATCAGATGATGCGTGGTGTTATGCTCAAGACTATTAGCGGCGTTTGGCGTGCTTTGACCGCAGCCGCGCTGGTCGAACTGGACGATGCGGAAAATGGCAGGATCGAAATAGCGTCGCGCTGTCGATGACAATCCTGAACCAGGCCCTCCATGCAGCAGGATTGCAGGTCGCCCCGCCGGATTGCCGGCAATCGTCACGTGCAGCCGATGGCCCTCGGAAACATCAAGGAAAATCGTGTCTGATGGCGTGATTTCAGGGAGGAGCTCGGCCATCTGACGTCCTTTTTTCAGGCGGGCAAGAGGCGATTATCGGGTACAGGTGACATTCGAATGTCAGCCTCTTTTCGGCTCAATGCTCCCCCTCGCACATGCCATGATCGGAAAGCGCGCGGATGACATAACAATCCTCGATGGAATGGCCGTGGCAATGGGAGACGATCCGCTCCAGCTCGTGTTCCAGCTTCTTCAGGCTGGCGATTTTTTCCCGCACATCGGCAAGATGTTCGGCGGCGATGCGGTCTGCACCCTCGCACGGCATTTCCCGGTGCTGGCTGAGCGCGATCAACTCGCGAATGGCGTCTATGTTCAGGCCGAGATCGCGCGCGTGGCGGATGAAGGCCAGCCGTTCGAGATCGGATTTTTCGTAGCGGCGTTGATTGCCCTCCGATCGATCCGCCTCGCGGATGAGGCCCATCTGCTCGTAATAGCGGATCGTGGGCACCTTGACGCCGGTGCGTTTGGACAGTTCACCGATGGACAGCATGGCTTTCTCCATATCTCCAGTCTCTAGAGATATGGCCTTTCGGCCCGTTGTTCAATGGGGTCAGGCAGCGTCCTCCACGCCGAGTGCCTGGGCAAGCGCCTTCAGAACCTGCGATTCGAGGCTTGCCATATCGGGCTGTGTGGAGGCGGCCACATCAGCGTTGACGCCGGTTGCGGCGGAGGCACCGCTATCCATGTTCCAGAGGGCCGCAGCCAGGCTCGCGGAAGCGCTGGCGAGCGGTGCCACGGACGTGGCGACATTGCCGGCCACCGAAATGGCGCGATGGGCCGCCCGCGTCAGCTCCTGCAAAGCCTCGGTGGTGGACTGTGTCTCCCTGCTCCGCGCCGGCTCGATGCTCCGGGCAGGAGAGGTGAAATTGATGCTGCTGGTTGCTGCAATAGTCGTCATGACTGAGTCCCCTAAGTTCTGATGGGTGTTTTTTAATGCCCGAAACATTCGCGAGGATTGCGTCTCACACGACTTGCGCAAAAAACATGGGAAATATACTATACCCCCCTATAGTATATGAGGTCGGCCATGTCCCATACCATCCGCAACAAGGAAAAGCTTCTCGCCCGCATCCGCCGCCTGAAAGGGCAGATGGAAGCGGTCGAACGTGCGCTCGATGATGCCAAGCCCTGCGGCGAGGTGCTGCAGCTGCTCGCTTCGGTACGCGGCGCGCTTTCGGGCCTGACGGGGGAGGTAATGCAGGAGCATCTGCACGAGCACGTGGTGCATGCCGAAAATGAAGACGAACGGGCGCGGGCGGCGGAAGAGCTGGCCCAGGTGCTGAAGACCTACATCCGGTAAAACCGACAGGATTAAGCGACATGACGACGACATCCGAATACCGCGCAGCAGCCGGTCACGACCATGTTTTCCTTGGCCAGAACCACGAGCGTAATGAAAGGCGCGTCTGGATGGTCATCGCACTGACCGCGGCGATGATGGTGGCGGAAATCGTCGCCGGTCACTGGTACGGCTCCATGGCGCTAACGGCGGATGGCTGGCACATGTCCACCCATGCGGGCGCGATGCTGATTTCGGCACTCGCTTATCTCTATGCCCGCCGCGAGGCCCGCAACCCACGCTTCACCTTCGGCACCGGCAAGTTCGGCGATCTCGCGGGTTTTGCCAGCGCCATCGTGCTGGCGGTGGTGGCATTGCTGATTGCCGTGGAAAGCGGGATGCGCCTCGTCAGTCCCGTCGAGATCGATTTCAACCAGGCCATCCTCGTCGCCATCATCGGCCTTGCCGTCAATCTTCTCAGCGCCGTGCTTTTGAAGGATGACCATCACCACGATCATGGCCACGGCCACGGTCATGCCCACGGCTCACATGCCCACCATGGGCACGGCAGCCACGCCCACCATGATCACGGGTCCCATGCCGGGCACCATGCCGGGCACGGCGCAAAGGGCGGCCGGGACAATAATCTGCGCGCTGCCTATCTGCATGTGCTGGCGGATGCGCTGACCTCGGTTCTGGCAATCGTCGCGCTGCTGCTCGGCAAGTGGAACGGCTGGTCGTTCCTTGATCCGTTGATGGGTATCGTTGGCGGTCTGGTGATTGCCCGCTGGTCATGGGGCCTGATCCGCTCCACGGCGACAACCCTGCTTGACGCGCTGCCGCCGGCTGAGGATCTGCCGCAGGAAATCCGTGAAAGCGTGGAAACGGAAGAGGATCGCATTACCGATCTGCATGTCTGGCAGGTGGGGCCGGGGCATCACGCCGCCATCGTGGCGATCCTTTCGCAGGCGCCCAAAGCACCGGCATTTTATAAGCAGAAACTTGCCGCCATACATGAACTCTCGCATGTGACGGTGGAAGTCAGCCCGGCAAGAGGCTGATTGGAATCGCCTATTCGGTATATTCCGAATAGGCGCTGCGTACCCATTCAGCCTGCGCTTCCGCCTTGTCCTCGGGGGAGGCGGTGGCCGCATCCTGATAGGCCGGCGCGCTGCCGTTGCCTACGGCCCATAGAACATTGGCCAGCGACTGGGAAAGAATGGTGCTGGAAACGGTGGGGTTGCCGGGGCCGCGTTTTACCGCCTGCTCCTCCGGCGCGCTTTGGGCGCTGCCAGCTTTTTCGATGTCACGGATGCGACCCTGATAGTTATATCCGCCAATATTGCTTTCGATCTGCATGTCGGTGATTCCGCGTTCAAAAGTTAACGAATGGTTAACGGCGGCGACTTGTCCGAAACTTGCGCTTGCTGCGCTGCAGCGACTGTCGAGGGTTGACAGCCGGCGAAGTAGTGCTTCGTTTTGGCATCGAGAGTGGACGAGCAAGGGGATTGCACCCGTTTTACGCGCAAGAAGAAGCGGGACGGCATCAATGCCGGTAGGTCTCCTCACATTCCGCGTCATCCTCGCCCTTGAGGCGAGGATCCATTTTCCACGCGCCGACCTTGGGTCATGGATCCTCGCCTCAAGGGCGAGGATGACGACGGATAGTTTTCGGGCTAGAGAGGCGCGGCCAACAGGCTCACGCCGTCTCCTTCGCCGCAGGTGCCGCCGCTTGCCGCACGGCCTCCAGCTCCTTTTCCTCAACGTCGACCGTCACCGCCGCTTCCTGCGGCGCGGGCGTCACCATCGCAGCCACCAGCGTATCGAGCCCGATGCTGCCGACCGGCTTGCCGTCCTCGTCCACCACATGGGCGGTCGTTTCGTTGGCTTCCGACATGTCGCGGGCGATGGTTTCGAGCGTTGCGGTCTCGGGGACCGGCATGCCCTCGGGCTTGCTCTCCAGCGGCTCCATGACAGTGTTTGCCTGCAGCACGCGGCCACGATTGACGTCGCGCACGAAGTCGGTGACGTAACCATCGGCTGGCGAGAGGATGATGCTCTGGCCGTCGCCCTGTTGCACCACTTCGCCGTCTTTGAGGATGGCGATATGGTCGCCAAGCCGCAAAGCCTCGTCGAGATCATGGGTGATGAACACAACGGTCTTCTTCAGCTCCTGTTGCAGATCGAGCAGCATGGTCTGCATATCCACACGGATGAGCGGATCGAGCGCCGAATAGGCCTCATCCATCAGGAGAATATCGGCGTCATTGGCAAGCGCCCGGGCAAGGCCGACGCGCTGCTGCATGCCGCCGGAAAGCTGGTTCGGATAATAATCCTCGTAACCGGCAAGGCCGACACGCTCCAGCCAGTAACGGCCCTTTTCCTCGCTTTGCTTGCGCGGTACGCCCTGGATATCGAGGCCGTAGACGCTGTTTTCGAGTACCGTGCGATGCGGCAGAAGGCCGAATTTCTGGAACACCATCGCCGTCTTGTGGCGGCGGAATTGCCTGAGCGCCGAGGCGCTCATGCCGCAGATATCCTCGCCGTCATAAAGAACTTCGCCGGCGGTCGGGTCGATCAGCCGGTTGATGTGGCGGATCAGTGTCGATTTGCCGGAGCCTGACAGCCCCATGACGACGGTGATCTTGCCGCCCGGCATGGTGATGTTGATGTTGTTGAGGCCGAGAACGTGGTTGTGCCTGTCGTTCAGCTCGACCTTGTCCATGCCTTTACGCACCGCTTCGAGGTACTTCTCGGGATGCTTGCCGAAGATCTTGTAAAGATTCCTGATTTCGATGCTTTTAGCCATGGGAGACCTCGCGGTATTTCTGCAGGCGCTTGCCGAAAGCCTGGCTCGCCCGGTCGAACATGATGGCGATGGCGACCAGAGCGAAACCGTTCAGGAAGCCCACCGTGAAGAACTGGTTGTTGATGGCCTGCAGCACATTCTTGCCAAGCCCGCCGACACCGACCATGGAGGCAACGACGACCATGGCGAGCGCCATCATGATGGTCTGGTTGATGCCGGTCATGATGGTCGGCAGCGCCAGCGGCAGCTGCACGTTGAACAGCTTCTGACCGTTGGAGGAGCCGAAGGCGTCTGCCGCTTCCAGCACTTCGCGATCAACGAGGCGGATGCCGAGGCTGGTCAGGCGTATGACGGGTGGAATGGCATAGATCACCACTGCTATCAGGCCCGGAACCTTGCCGATGCCGAAAATCACCACCACGGGGATGAGATAAACGAAACTTGGCAGGGTCTGCATCACGTCGAGCACGGGATTGATGAGGCGTTGCAGGCGTTCGGAACGACCCATCAGAATGCCGAGCGGCAGGCCGATGACGATGGCGATCAGGGTAGCGATGGCGACGATGGAGAGCGTCGTCATGGCATCGCGCCAGAGGCCGACCGCGCCGATCATCAGCAGGGAAATGGCGGTGCCGCCTGTGATCTTGAAGCTGCGTCCGGCCAGATGCACGATGGCGAGAATGACCAGCATGGTGATGATCCACGGCGTCTGGATGAACAGACGCTCCGAGGAATTGAGGAAAAGCTGCAGCGGGTGAACGACGACGTCGATCGCATCGCCGTAATTGCGCACGATATCGCGAAACCCGTCATCGATGGTTTTGCGAGCCACGCGCATGGTGGAGTTGTCGATTGCCGGGAACTTGCAGAGCAGGTCCGGCAGGTAGGTGCAGAGGGCCATTATTGTTGTTTTCCCTTTGGGTTGTTGGGGTGGGCGGAGGCTGGGTCACCCCCCCTCTGTCCTGCCGGACATCTCCCCCTCAAGAGGGGAGATCGGCAGGGCGCACCCTTTCCAAAATCTCAACGTAAGCGATGGGCGAGACCCCCGCCGCAGGTCGATCTCCCCCCTTGAGGGGGAGATGCCCGGCAGGGCAGAGGGGGTAAGCGGCTTGCGCCAACCCCGCCTCCCGTCACATCGAAGCCTTGATCTTCTCAGCCACCTCGGGCGAAACCCACTTCGTCCAGAGTTCCTCATGGTTCTCGAGAAAATACTCGGCCCCATCTTCATTGGTGCCCTGATTTTCATCCATCCACGCCAGAACCTTGGCGACGGTGTCGTTGTCCCACTGCCGCTTGCGGATGTAGTCGATGGAAGGGCCCGCCTTTTCGGCGAAATCCTTGGTCACGACGGTGAAGACCTCCGCCACCGGATAGGCATTTGGCTTGGGATCGGCGCAATCGGGCTTGGCGATGCAATTGTCGTAAGCCGCCCGGTCAAGCGGAACGCCATCGTCCAGCTTCACCATATCGTATTTGCCGAGAATGGCCGTCGGAGCCCAATAATAGCCGAGCCAGCCCTGCTTCTTTTCGTAGGCATTGGAAATAGAGCCATCCAGACCGGCCGCGGAGCCGGTATCGATCAACGCAAAGCCCTTTTCATCAGCCTTGCGGGCCTTGAACAGGTTGGCGGTGGTTGGCTGGCAGCCCCAGCCGGGCGGGCAGCCGAACACGGCGCCCTTGCTGGCGTCTTCAGGCGCGGGAAACAGTTCGGGATGCTTCAGCGCATCCTCGACGGTCTTGATGTCTGGATGTTCGTCGGCGAGATATTTCGGAATCCACCAGCCTTCAACGCCGCCTTCGCTCAGGATTTTGACTTCCTGAATGAGATTGCCGCTCTTGACGGCTTCCTCGTAGGGGGTGCCAAGTGTGTTCACCCACATTTCGGGCGCCATGTCGGGCTGGCCCTTCTCGTTCATGGAGGTGAAAGTGGGGGTGGTGTCGCCGCTGACGACATTGACCGTGCAGTCATAGCCGTTTTCCATGATGAACTTGTCGACGTAGGCCGCGACACCGGCGGATGCCCAGTTCATTTCGGCGATGGTGAGGCTGCCACAGCTGTCTGCGGCATTGGCGGAAGATGCTGCACCGGCAGCGATGGTAAAGCCCGTTACGAGAATGGTCGAGGCCAGGAGTTTCTTCATGAGGAGACCTCCAAGTCTGATGCAGTGTTTTCATTTGGCAAAGCGGGAGCACTGCAAAGCCCGGATTGCCAAGGGCGAACTGACATGGCGCGTGGAGATGCCGAAAATCCGGCGAGAGAATATCCGCAGAACAAGCCGCGAGATTGCCGCGAAAACTGCGGCGAAAAGGCGCATGAATATGTCAACGCCGTGCATAATACGGCCAAAAGGTGATAATGCAACGCGGCAATGCGCAGGGCAGCCATGCGGGTGATTTATGGAGCGATTTTCCTATTCGGGTAATACATGGCGTATATTTTATTATTCAGTAAAAAATATCAATTATACAGTATATAGAAATAAAAATTCTCAATAATTTCAAGTGTTGTTTAAATAAGAAATTTTCGCCGCAATTTGTGGAAAAAATAATCTGAAATCTTTTTTCGCGAGGTATTTTTGTGCGAAACGATGCGGGCGGCAGCCTAGGCCGCCCGCATCGGGCATCAGACGGCGTCCTTGCCGGCTACCTTCAGCGCGAAGGCGTATTCGAAGGCTATTTCCTCCAGCCGCTGGAAGCGGCCCGACTTGCCACCATGGCCTGCCGCCATGTTGGTCTTGAGCAGGATCGGCGCTTCACCCGTGGTCTTTTCGCGCAGCTTGGCCACCCATTTGGTCGGCTCCCAATAGGTCACACGCGGATCGGTGAGGCCGGAAAGCGCCAGAATCGGCGGGTAAGGCTTCGCACCGACATTGTCATAGGGGCTGTAGGCGGCGATCCAGCCATATTCCTCTGCCGATTCCAGCGGATTGCCCCATTCCGGCCATTCCGGCGGCGTCAGCGGCAGCGTGTCGTCCAGCATCGTTGTCAGCACGTCCACGAAGGGAACGGCGGCGATGATGCCGGCAAACTTCTCCGGCGCCATATTGGCGACGGCGCCCATCAACATGCCGCCGGCAGAACCACCCTCGGCGATGATGCGCTCGTAAGACGTGAAGCCTTCCTGAACGAGATGATCGGCAGCGGCAATGAAGTCTTTGAACGTGTTCTGCTTGTGCTCCATCTTGCCGGTTTCGTACCACTCGAAACCCTTGTCCTTGCCGCCGCGAATATGGGCGATGGCATAGATGAAACCACGGTCCGCCAGAGACAGCGTCGTGGTGGAGAAGGAAGCGGGAATGGTGATGCCGTAAGCGCCATAGCCATAAAGCAGGCAGGGGGCGGAACCGTCGAGCGCCACGTCCTTGCGGTAAAGCAGGGAGACCGGCACCAGCTCACCATCATGCGCAGGGGCCATGATGCGGCGGGTGATGTAATCATCAGGATTGTGGCCCGATGGCACTTCCTGCGTCTTCAGAAGCGTGCGTTCGCGCGTCACCATGTCGTAATCGAACAGCTGGCTCGGCGTCGTCATCGAGGAATAGGAGAAACGGATGACGTCGGTGTCATATTCCGCCGCGCCATGCAGGCCCAGCGAATAGGCCTCCTCGGCAAAGGCGATGGAATGTTCCTCGCCGGTGCGGCGGTCGCGGATGACGATGCGCGGCAGGCCGTCACGGCGTTCCAGCCAGATCAGATGGCGGGCATAGGCGTCGACGGAGAGGATCAGCCGGCCCGGCTCATGCGGCACCACCTCTTTCCAGTTTTCCTTGCCGGGCGCCGTGACCGGGGCTTCCACAATGCGGAAATCCTTGGCATCGCCGTCATTGGTGAGGATGAAGAAGACATCGCCGCCTTCGCACATCGAATATTCGATGCCCTCTTCGCGTTCCGCCACGATAGCCGGTTCGGCGGTCAGGTCTTTCGTGGAGAGAATGCGATATTCGCTGGTCTCATGATCGTGAATGTCGATGAAGATGAAATCGTCGAGAACGGACGCACCGACACCCATGAAGAAACCGGGATCCTTCTCCTCATAGACCAGCCGGTCGGCCGATTGCGGCTCGCCGATAATATGGTGGAAGACCTTGGAAGGGCGGTGGTTCTCGTCCTGCAGCGTATAGAAGAAACTCTTGCCGTCAGGCGCCCATGCGCCGCCGCCACCGGTGTTTTCGACGATATCGGCAAGGTCCTCGCCGGTTTCGAGGTTACGGATGCGCAGGGTGAAATATTCCGAGCCCTTGTCGTCATAACCCCAGATGCCGTGTGTGTGATCGGAAGACTGGTCGAGACCGGCAAGACGGAAATAATCCTTGCCCTCGGCTTCCTTGTCGCCGTTCAAAAGCACCTGTTTCTCACCGCCGCCGCGCGGGGTGCGGAAATAATGCGGCTGCTCGCCGCCGGTCACGAAAAGCGTGCCATAGGCATAAGGCCCGTCATTGACCGGCACGGAAGAATCGTCCTGCTTGATGCGGCCCTTCATCTCCTCGAAAAGCTTCTCCTGAAGCGCCTTGGTGTCGCCCATGGCCGCTTCCATATAGGCGTTTTCCGCCTCCAGATGGGCGCGGATCGCCGGGTCGAGAATGGAGGTGTCCTTGAACATGGCCTGCCAGTTATCGGCCCGGAACCATGCGTAATCGTCGGTGCGGGTAATGCCGTGATGCGTATCCTGAACGGGCCGTTTTTCGGCGGTCGGGGCGGCGGGCAGGTTCTTGAAAATCGGCAATGGAAACTCGCTTTCCTGTAAAAATTTTTGAGCGGCACCAAGATGTAGAGCGGGGCTTGCGGCCGATCAAGTTTCAAATCTCCACAGGCGGAATGGCGTTCGGGCACAATTTCGTCAGCTTTCGATCACATTTTGGCAATATCCGGCAAATCAGCGATGATGCGTGCCGCCCGCTGGCAGGCCATCCATCGTCAAGAACAAACGAAAAAACTGACAGGACCCCATGCGAAAGCTTCTTCCCGCTGCCCTTTCTGCCTTTTTCCTTGGCTTGCAGACCCTTACCCCCGCTTTTGCGATTGATGCCAGCGTCATGCGGCAGTTGAACGCGCTTGCTCCCGAGGAGCGTCTGGAGCAGCGTTGCGACATTGAGGCGATGGAGCGGATAGCAACCGAGCAGAAGGGCATGAAGCCGGACAAGGTGATCGCCTATACGTTCGGTGATCCGGAAGTGGGAAAAAACTCCATCAAGGCGCCGGGCGCGGTCTTCAGAAGTTCGGGCGAATGGTACAAGCTCAGATACAAGTGTCAGCTGAAGAGCGATAGTCTCAGCATCCAGTCCTTCGACTACCGTGTGGGCGACAAAATTCCCGAGGAGCAGTGGAAGAAGTTGTATCTTTATGACTGATCACGGAATTTTTCGGTTTCGAACCGGCGTTTAGCCGCCGCTTTGTTGCCCCGTCGCAACCGGCTCTGTAACCCTGACATCTGATCGAAGTGAGGGGCACAGACATGGCGAGACGATTCAGGGGACTTTCTGCTTTTCCGATAACGCCGGCAGATGAGGCAGGGCGGGTCGATGTTGAAGCCTTCTCCGCCCTGATCGAGCGGCTGGATGTCGCGGCAGTTGATTCGGTCGGCATTCTCGGCAGCACCGGCATCTATATGTATCTCACCCGCGAGGAGAGACGCCGCGCCATCGAAGCGGCCGCCGCGATCCTCAAGGGCAGGCGCATATTGATGGCGGGCGTCGGCGCCTTGCGCACCGATGAAGCCGTGGCGCTGGCAAGGGATGCGGAAGCGGCCGGTGCCGATGCGCTGCTGCTCGCGCCGGTTTCCTATACGCCGCTGACGCAGGAAGAGGCCTATCACCATTTCGCCGCCGTGGCGGGTGCGACGGCCCTGCCGCTCGCCATCTATAATAACCCGACGACCACCCGCTTCACCTTCAGCGACGAACTTCTGGTGCGGCTCGCCTATATTCCCAATATCCGCGCCATCAAGATGCCGCTGCCCGCTGATTCCGATTATGCGGGCGAGCTTGCGCGGCTCAGGCCCAAACTGTCGGAGGATTTCGCCATCGGCTATAGCGGTGACTGGGGCTGCGCCGAGGCCACGCTTGCCGGCGGCGATACATGGTACAGCGTCATCGCCGGCCTGCTGCCGGTTCCGGCGCTGCAATTGATGCGGGCGGCACAGACCGGCAATGCGGAGGAGGCAAAAAGGCTCGATGCGGTCTTCCAGCCGCTCTGGGCGCTGTTCAGGGAATTCGGCAGCATCCGCGTGGTCTATGCAGCCGCCAATACCCTGTCGCTGACGGTCAGCGAACCGCCCCGACCGATCCTGCCGCTTACGAGTGCGGAACGCCAGCGGGTGGAAGAGGCGCTGGAGGCGCTCTCCGCGCTGGAAACAGCGCCATAATTCGGGCGCTTTGCGGGCGGATTGCCACACACCATGACTGCATGAAATTGCGGAACCAGAAATGATACGTCGTCTCCTCCTCGCTGCCCTGTTTGCCTCTGCCGCCGCGACCGCCTTTGCGGCGAACGGCCTTGTCGAGCCGTCCTTGAAGATGTCGCCGCAGCATGATGGCAAGGTGCGGGTGGCGATGACGCTCGACGCCTGCATGGGCAAGACCGACCACCGCATTCTCGACATGCTGGTGCGGGAGCGCATCCCCGCAACAATCTTCGTGACCGCCCGATGGCTGAAGCATAACAGCGAGGCACTCGCGGTGCTGATGGCAAATCCCGACCTGTTCGAGATCGAAAATCACGGCGAAAACCATGTGCCGGCGGTGGACAAGCCCGTTTCGATTTACGGTATCGCTGCTGCGGGATCGGAAGCTGCGGTCGTGCAGGAAGTGGAAGGCGGTCGTCAGGCCATCGTCGCTGCCACAGGCATCCAGCCGCAATGGTTTCGGGGTGCGACGGCCAAATATACAAGCTCGTCCATGGCCACCATCAACCGGCTCGGCATGCGCGTGGCGGGCTACTCCGTCAATGGCGATGGCGGCTCGCTGCTGGGCGCTGCCGCGACGGCCAAACATATCGCCGCGGCGAAGAATGGCGATGTCATCATCTCCCACATCAACCAGCCCACCCACGAGGCGGGCGAAGGCGTGGTGAAGGGCCTGTTGGCGCTCAAGGCACGCGGCGTGATTTTCACGCGGCTGGACGACCCATCCTTCGCGCCGCCGGGGAATTGATCTCCAAGGTTGCCGCCCGTTTCTTCTCCCCGCCGGGGAGAAGAAATATGCCGCAGACTTTTCCTTCAAACGGCGCGGAAGAAAAGAGCTGACAAATCCCCCACATCTACGCCCGTTTTTCGGCGGCGTGCCGTTCGAAATTGCGCTAGCATCTTCGTCATGATGCTGTTCAAACGCCCCGACACCGAAACCCTGTATTCCGCCCTTGTGAACAAGGACCCCGCCTATGAAGGCGTGGCCTATGTGTGCGTGACCTCGACCAAAATCTTCTGCCGCTTCACCTGCACGGCGCGCAAACCGAAGATCGAAAACTGCCGGTTCCGCGAGACCATCGCCGAATGCCTGGAGGCGGGGTTCCGCCCCTGCAAGCGCTGCAAACCGATGCTCTCCTATGGCACGGCCGATGAAACGGTAACGCAACTGCTGACGGCGCTGGAAAACGAACCGGCGCGGCGCTGGCGTGAGGAGGATGTGGTGGCGCTTGGCCATGATCCCTCCACCGTGCGCCGCACCTTCAAGCGCCGTTTCGGCATGAGCTTTCTGGAAATCGCCAGATTGCGCCGCTTGGGCGATGCGGTGGAAAGCATCGCTTCCGGCGAAGCGGTGATCGGCGCGCAGATCGACGCCGGTTACGACTCCGGCAGCGGCTTCCGCGCCGCGATCAACCAGTTCTTCGGCTCCTCTCCCGCCGCCATGAAGGGCAGGGGGTTCCTGAAGGGTGACTGGATCGATACGCCGATTGGTCCGATGCTCGCCATTGCCGACGATCATGCCCTGCATCTGCTAGAATTCGCGGACCGGCCGGCGCTTCCGGCCGAACTGAAGCGGCTGAAGAGCCGCACCGGCGCGGACATGGTGCTCGGCCGAACGGCGGTAACAGGTCAGATCGAAGCCGAGCTCAAGGCCTATTTCGCCGGGCAGTCAGCCTCCTTCGAAACCCGCCTTGCCGGCCACGGCACGCCCTTCGAGCGCGATGTCTGGCGCAGCCTGCGGCAGATCCCGGTGGGTGAAATCGTCAGCTATTCGGCACTCGCAACCGCCATGGAAAGGCCATCCGCCGTGCGCGCGGTGGCGCGCGCCAACGGTGCCAACCAGATCGCCATCGTCGTGCCGTGCCACCGGGTGCTCGGTGCGGATGGCAGTCTGACCGGTTATGGCGGCGGCCTGTGGCGCAAGAAATGGCTGATCGAGCATGAGCGTCGCATGGCGCAAGGGCAGGTGCGCGAGATGCCGCTCGCTTCCTGAGCGGCCTCGTTGTGGGGTTTCAGGAGATTTTCCGTTGGCGGAGGCGCGTCGCGCCCTCCGCCTCTGTATCCGCCGTTCAATCCGGCAGGTTCGGCACGACCCGGCGGGAAGGGAAGAGTTCGCGCGTCACCGTCATGACGATCAGCGACAACGGCAGGGCCAGCATGGCGCCGGCCGCGCCCCACATCCACGTCCAGAAGATGATCATCACAAAGACGAGGAAGGGGTTGATCTCCATGTTGCGGCCCACCACCGCCGGAAAGGCGAGGTTTTCCATCAAGAGGTGGATGGTGAAGAACACTCCCGCCGGCAGCAGCGCGAGGATCATGTTGTCATGCGTGATGATACCGGCGACGGTCAGCGATATTGTCATCAACGTGATGCCGAGAAACGGAATGAAGCTCGAAAGAAAGGCAAAAAGCCCCCAAAGAAGCGGCATGGCAAGGCCACCGAGATAGGCGATCACGATCATCGTCACACCCAGCGCGGCGTAGATGAGGCTTGCCGTGGCAAAATAGGTGCCCAGCACCTTCTCCACCGAGCCGATGATGCGAATGGTTCTGAGCCTCTGATGGCGCGCCGGAAAGGCCATGATGAGAGCCTTGCGCAGTCGCAGCCGGCTGTAGAGAAACATTAGAAGAGCCGCCAGGAAGATCAGTCCCTGAACGATGGCCGGCGTCACATTCGCGCCAAGCAGGGAAATGATTTCGCCGCTACGCGACAGCAGCGATTCCATCGACATGGAGCCCATGCTGAACGTGGCCGCGGAAATATTCAGCCACCGCAGATTTTCGAGGTAAGGAAGGAAGCGGTCGATGCTGCGCTCGATCAGGGCAGGGCCTTCCGATGCCAGCTGTGAGACCGGGTCGATCAGGGAATTGACCACGAAAAAAATGACCGCCGCGACGAGTGTGGACAGGATGATGGCGACACCGGCACCCGGAATGCCGTAGGAGGCCAGTTTTTCGGCGGAGATGCCCAGGATCATGCCAACGACGACAGCCATGACGACGGGCATCAGAATCATCGATAATTCGTGAATCACCGCCATGGACATGATCAGGAAAATGCCGATGACCGACCAGGCAACGAAAACGTCAAGCGCCTCCCGCCCCAGCGGTTGCTGACTGCGCGCGTCATCCCGCTGTGAAACAGAGGCGGGTGTCGCAAGCGGATCGGCCTTGTCTACTGGCAAGGCCGCAGTGCCGGAAAGATCCGGCTTGGCATTCTCATTCATCGGACTATCCCCCAATAACGAGGTTAACGTCCGACAAATCCGGCGGTTCCGGGGCGGCTGAAATTTCTGCCGCCCCGTTCAGTGTTTATGCGGAAAGCTTTAGCCCTATGCCCCACGGATCCTTCAAAAAGACGCCGTCACTTTGCCTTTCGGTGGAGATTTCCAGCCGGTCGAGTGCGGCAAGAGCCGTCTCAAGCGCGGCCGGCTCGTTGAATTTCAGCGAGTAACCGGAAAGCCCGGTCATGTTCTCCCTGCGGGCCACGGCGCCACGGCTGTTCCAGATATTGGCGGCCACGTGGTGGTGATACGCGCCCGATCCGAAGAAGCTTGCTCCGGGATACCGCGCCATGATCTTAAGCCCCAGCACATCCTGATAAAACTCATCCGCCTGCGGAATATTGCCGACCTGCAGGTGAATGTGGCCGATGGCGGTTCCCTCCGCTGCACCGGTGAAGGCCGCCTTCGGAGCGCTGTCGTAAAGCGCCTGAAGATTGAGGCCGATTGTCGCCATCTCCACCGTGCCATCCGGCTGGTAGGTCCATTCTTCCGGCGACCGGTCGCGATAGACCTCTATGCCGTTGCCTTCCGGATCTGCGAGATAGATGGCCTCGCTGACCAGATGGTCAGACGCACCCTGAAGCTGAACATTGTTCTGAGCGGCATGTGCCAGCCAGTGCGCGAGGTCATCGCGGCTCGGCATCAGGAATGCGGTGTGGAACAGGCCTGCGGCATTGCGCGGCGCGCGTTCCGCCGTGCTGGAGGTGGAAAGTGTGAGCAGCGGCTGGCCTCCGACGCCAAGCACCTCGCCGCTCGGGTTCTTTTCAAGAACGGAAAGACCGATGATCTTTTGATAGAAATCCGAAACGCGCGGCAGATCGTGAACGACGAGATGGGCTTGGCCGACATAGGCCGGCCGCGTCAGGGCGAATTGTTTGATTTCACTCATCATCATCTCCATATTGATTCCGACGCGCCAAGGGGTGGGCCGGTTGCCGACGTGGTCGGCTTCGCCGCTTTGCGGCGTTTGTCGAAGACGAATATGGGCTGGTTTCGTCGTTCAGCAAAGATCACCAGCTGGCGATTGACTGTCCACTATTCGTTGACAATGCCCTGTTCCGGCATGGCTTCGGCTTTGACTTCGATCAAGGTGAAGGCCGCGCCGGCCGGCAAATATGAGCTTGAGCCCGACACAACGGCGGATCACGTCAAAGGAGACAGCCATGTACAAGAAGATCATCGTACCGGTAGACCTCAGCGCCACTGACAAGGGAGAAAAGATTCTCGAAAAGGCCAAGGCACTGCTGGACCCCGACGGCGAGATCGTTCTCATCAACGTTGTCGAGGAACTGCCGGGCTATATGGCGATCGACCTTCCTGTCGACCTCATCGAAAACGCCATCAAGGACGCCAAGGCGAAACTCTCGGACCTCAAGGCCAGGGTCGGTTTCAACGGCAGCCATGAAATCAGAAGCGGCGCGCCGGCGCGGGAAATCATCGCTGCGGCACAGGAACACAAGGCTGATCTCATCATCATCGCGTCGCACACGCCTGACTTCAGCAACTATTTCATCGGCGCCACCGCCGACCGCGTGGTGCGCCACGCCAAATGCTCGGTGCTGGTGGATCGCTAAGGTTTGACGTTTTAGGGTTGCGGGCGGGTTTCCCGCCCCTCCAAGCATTTCCAGGAAAAGTGGAATCCGGTTTTCCATCCGGAAATGCGACAAAACAAGAAGATCGGCTGGAGGAAAAGTCCATGAATACCGAAAGTTACGAGAAAATCCTGCGTGACCGGCAGCGCGAGCTTTATCGCCGCCTGCATAAGATCGAGGCCGACTTCGAAGAGCCGCGCAATCCTGATGACGATGACAGGGCCGCCGAACGCAGCAATGACGAGGTGCTGGACGAGCTGGGGCAGGTGGGACAGGATGAGTTGCGCGCTATCGACGCCGCCCTCGAGCGTATCGCCAAGGGCACTTTCGGCACCTGCGTCAAATGCGGAAGCGAGATTTCGGAGGATCGGTTGAAGGCTGTTCCCTATACGCCGTTCTGTCAGGAATGTGCTGCGGCGTTGTGATGGCAGGGAGAGCGTGGCTGGGTTTCTTCCCCCCGCTGGGAAGAAGGTGGCCCGAAGGGCCGGATGAGGGGGCAAGCTCTCCGAACGCATCTATCCTGCCGCCTCATCCCGCTGCCGCGGACTTCTCCCCGGCGGGGAGAAGAAACAAGTGTATACCGCTCGCTCCACAGGCAATTGGTCTGGCCGCAGGGCAACCCAGGACCTCTCCTTTCGCAACAGCACCGAACGCAATTTGATCGCCATTAACCGGCTGCTGTCTTGTTCCTGTCTAATATTGTCTTCATGCTTCGGTGAAAGCACGCAGACAGGATTGGACTATGAGCGATTTGTGGCGGTTCGGACGCCAGTATGATTTTCACGAGATTGTCGCCGATGGCATCGTCCACGGGGTCGGCATCGTGCTGGCGCTTATCGGCGCCACGGCGCTGATTTTCTACGCGATGGTATGGGGTACGCTCAGCGCCATTGCAGCGGCGTGGATTTACGGCCTCGGTCTCGTCGTCTGCCTATCCGTCTCCTTCACCTATAATATCTGGCCGCACTCGAACGTGAAATGGTTCCTGCGCCGGCTGGATCACTCGGCGATCTTCATTCTCATCGCAGCCACCTATACGCCGTTTCTGATGCGGGGTATCCACGATCCCATGATCGCGGTCATGCTGGGGCTGATCTGGCTCGCTGCGATCTGCGGCATCCTTCTCAAATGCCTGTTTCCCGGCCGTTACGACCGGGTCGCCATCGGCCTTTATCTCGCCATGGGCTGGAGCGGCGTCATGGTGGTCGAGCCGCTGTCGTCGCACCTCGCGCCGGTCACACTCTGGCTGATCGTCGCCGGCGGTGTCATATATTCGCTCGGCGTCATCTTCCATGTCTGGGAAAAGCTGCGCTTCCAGAATGCGATCTGGCACGGTTTTGTGGTCGCAGCCGCTGCGGTTCACTATTTTGCCGTGGTCACCGCCTTCAGCTTCGTTCCCCTGGCTTCGTAAAGATCGTGAGAGCGCGGCGCTGGACATGTCTCCGTCTCATCGCTTAAGGCTCGGCGCAGGCGCGGGAAAGCCGCGTATTCGCAAACCAGGCGGAGCTAAGAAAATGACCGTGGAACTGCGCGACGCGACCGTTGATGACCTCTCCGGCATCATGGAGATATACAATGACGCTGTCGTGAACACGACGGCGATCTGGAACGAGGTGGTGGTCGATCTCGACAATCGCAAGGACTGGTTCGCCGCCCGCAAGTCGCGCGGCTTTCCTGTCATCGTCGCGGTTCTGGACGGCAAGGTCGCGGGCTACGCTTCCTATGGTGACTGGCGTGCTTTTGACGGTTATCGCCACACCCGCGAACATTCCGTCTATGTGCATAACGACGCCCGCGGCCACGGCATCGGCAAAAAACTGATGCAGGCGCTCATCGATCATGCCGCCGGCAACGACGTGCACGTACTGATCGCCGCCATCGAGTCGGAAAACACCGCTTCCATCCGCTTGCATGAAAGCCTCGGTTTCACGGTCGCGGGCCGGTTCTCTGAAGTCGGCACCAAGTTTGGGCGCTGGCTGGATCTGACGTGTATGGAACTGAAATTAGGTTAAGCCAAGAAGCTTAAGCCATCTTTTGATCGGTGGAGTGTCACGAGGGGGAGAAGTCCGCGGCAGCGGGATGAGGGGCAAGCTCTCCGAATATTGCTAACGTAGCCCCCTCATCCGACCCTTCGGGCCACCTTCTCCCCGCCGGGGAGAAGAAATACGCGGCATGGCTCAGACCGGCTCGAACACCATCGAATGGCCGTTGATGCAATAACGCAGACCGGTGGGCGGCGGGCCATCGGGGAAGACGTGGCCGAGATGACCGCCGCAATTGGCGCAGCGGATTTCAGTGCGCACCATGCCATGGCTGGCGTCGCGATGTTCCGTCACTGCGCCGGGCTTCACCGGTTCGAAATAGCTTGGCCAGCCGCAGCCGGCGTCGAATTTCGTGTCGGAGAGGAACAGCGGCTCGTCGCACGCCGCACAGCGGTAGAGGCCTTTTTGGAATGTGTCCCAATACGGCCCGGTAAAGGCGCGCTCGGTGCCGTGCTCGCGCAGGATGCGATATTGCTCCGGCGTCAGCTGCTCACGCCATTCGGCGTCGGTCTTCTTCACTTTTGGGGATGTCAGATCGCTCATGGAATGATCCTTTCTGTTCATGCCTCAGATAATCATCGCCATGACGGATTGAAAGAGGACATATCCCATAACGACTCCGTTATGATGCGGGACCGGGAGTCGATTTGGGTTGAGAAGGCATTGCCTATGCCTTAACTGAAAAATCCGATTTGAAACAAGAACGCCAGCCATGGCGCGCAGGGGTGGGGGACACCCCGGGAGATATGAATGACGTCCGATGTCACGCCGATGACATTTCTATCGCTATTTCTGCCGTTTCTCGCGGCGCTCGCCGCACCGGCGCTGGTGAAGAGATTCGGGCACAATGCCGCCTGGATACTGGCGATTGCGCCGGCGCTTTCCTTTTTCCATTTCGCACTGATGTTGCCGCAGGTGGCGGCTGGCGGCGTGGTGACGGGCGGTTATGCCTGGGTCCCAAGTTTCAATCTCAGCTTTTCCTGGTTCATCGACGGCCTGTCGCTGACATTTACGCTGCTGATCACCGGCATCGGCCTGCTGATCGTGCTTTATGCCGGCGGCTACATGAAGGGGCATCCGCAGCAGGGCCGATTCCTGTCTTTCCTGCTGCTGTTCATGGGCGCGATGCTGGGCGTCGTCGTCTCGGACAGTCTGCTGATGCTGTTCGTCTACTGGGAGCTGACCTCCATCACCTCCTTCCTGCTGATCGGTTTCGACCATGAACGTGCCGCCTCGCGCCGCGCCGCATTGCAGGCACTGGTGGTGACCGGCGGCGGCGGACTGCTGCTGCTTGCCGGGCTGATCTTCATCTGGGACATGAGCGGGATGACGCAGCTGTCGATGCTGGTGCGCAGCGGCGACATCCTGCGTGACAGCCCTTTTTATCTGGCCGCGCTGCTGCTGGTGCTCGGCGGTGCCTTCACCAAATCGGCGCAGTTTCCCTTTCATTTCTGGCTGCCCAACGCCATGGAGGCGCCTACCCCCGTTTCGGCCTATCTGCACTCCGCGACCATGGTGAAGGCCGGCGTCTATCTGCTGATGCGGCTCAATCCGGTTCTGGGCGATACCGCCGCCTGGCAGATACTGCTGCCCTTCTTCGGCGGGCTGACCATGCTCACCGGCGCGCTGCTTGCCATACGCCAGACCGATCTCAAGCTGATGCTCGCCTATACCACGGTGTCGTCGCTCGGCCTGCTGGTCATGCTGACGGGTTTCGGCTCGGACCATGCCATCGAGGCGGCGGTGCTCTATCTGGTGGCGCATTCCCTGTTCAAGGGCGCACTGTTCATGGTCGCCGGTATCATCGACCATGAGACCGGCACACGCGACGTGACGAAGCTTGGCGGCCTGCGAAGAGCCATGCCCGTCACCTTTGCGGCGGCGCTGGCGGCCGCGATTTCCATGGCCGGCCTGCCGCCCTTCTTTGGTTTTCTTGCCAAGGAAGAGATTTATTATGCGCTCGCGCATGGCAATCCGCGTGCCGTGCTGTTCACCGGCATTGCCATTCTCGGCAACGGGCTGATGTTTGCCGTCGCCTTTGCAGTGGCGCTGAAACCCTTTCTCGGCAAGCCGGTAAAGCCCCCGAAACATGCTCATGAAGGCCCGCTGCTGCTCTGGCTCGGCCCGGCGCTTCTGGCGCTGAAGGGGCTCACCATCGCTCTGTTCTCCGGCATCGCGCATTTCTACATCTCGACACCCATGGCAAGCGCCATTGCCGGTGAGGCGCGACCGGTGGAAATCTTGCTCATTCCGCATATCGGCGTGCCGCTCGGCCTGTCGCTGCTCACCATCGCACTCGGCATCGTCCTTTATACGCAGCTTTCCGCTGTCCGTGGCCTCATCGATCGCACCTTCAGGGCGCTGGGGGAAGGGCCGGACCGAGGCTTTGACGTCTTCATCGAAATGCTGGTGAAAATGTCGTTCCACATCACCCGGCTGATCCAGCCGGGCCGTCTCGAATTTTACGTTACCGCCACTTTCGCTGTCATCGCCGCCGTGCTGCTCGTGCCGCTGTTCCTCTATGGCGAATTGCCGTCCATGCCGTCATGGCCGCGGGATGCGCCGATCCATGAACTGACCTTCATCGCCATTGCCGTGGCGGGGCTCATCGCTGTGCTGACGGCCTCAAGCCGCCTGACGGCGATCATCGCGCTCGGCATCCAGGGCTTCGCGGTGGCAGTCATCTTCCTGCTGTTCGGCGCCCCGGACCTGTCCTTCACGCAGTTCATGGTGGAAACGCTGTCCGTCGTCATATTGACGCTGGTGATGACGCGGTTGCGCCTGTCGCCATCCGACCATCGCGGCCTTGGCCAGAAGCTCTTGGACAGCAGCATTGCAATTGCCTGCGGGACTGGCTTTGCGCTTTACCTGATGCGCGCGACGCAGGTGAGCTTCGACAATCGCCTGACCGATTTCTACAACAGCTATTCCAAGCTCATCGCCCATGGAGCGAACGTCGTCAACGTCATCATCGTCGATTTCCGCGGCACGGATACGCTGGGAGAAATCGCTGTCGTGATGATAACGGGCCTTGCCATCCTGGCGCTGATCCGTATCCGCCCTGCCGCGGTCAAGGAGCCGGCGAAAAGGCTCAAAAAGAAGGGAGCGCGGGCATGAACACGCTCATTCTGCGCACCGTGGCGCCCGTCGTCACCAGCCTGATGGTGCTGTTTTCCATCTTCGTCCTGCTGCGCGGCCATAACGAGCCGGGCGGCGGCTTCATCGGCGGCCTGATCGCGGTCTCGGCGCTGGCGATCTACGGCATCGCCTATGGCGTGGCGGCGGTGCGGCGCGCAATCTTCTTTCACCCGCTGGCGATTGCCGGGGCAGGGCTCCTGCTTTCGATGCTCTCCGGCCTCGTTTCCATTGTCGCCGGCGTGCCCTTCATGACCGGGCTTTGGGTCTACCCGAACCTCTTCGGCGTCGAACTGGCGCTCTCCACCGTCATGTCCTTCGATATCGGTGTCTATCTGGTCGTGGTCGGTACCATCACATCCATTGCGCTGGCGCTGGAAGAAAGGGAAAGCGACTGATGGAAGCGATCTTCTCCATTCTCGTCGGCATCTTCTTCTCGGTCGCGATCTACCTCATGCTGTCACGTCACAGCATCCGCGTGCTGCTGGGCATCGCCATTCTCGGCAATGCGGTCAACCTGCTGCTCTTCACGGCGGGGCGGCTCACCCGGGAGGTGCCGCCGATCATTCCGGCGGGCATGGACACGCTGCCCGCAGGGGCTGCCAATCCGCTGCCGCAGGCGCTCATCCTGACGGCGATCGTGATTTCCTTTTCATTCTTCTGTTTCCTGCTGGTCCTGACATGGCGCGCGTTTCAGGAGTTGCAGACCGACGATACCGATGAAATGCGCACCGCAGAACCGGCAGGCGAGCCCCTGCCGCCGCTCGGTTATTGAGCGGCGAGGCTGAAACGACATGGCTTCATCCCCCACTTCCGCTGTTACCGATCTTTCCGCCGCGCTCGTCATGGCGCCCGTGCCGCTGCCGGACTGGCTGATCATTCTTCCGATCGCGCTGTGCATCGGCGCGGGCGCGGTGCTGATGATGATGCGCCACGCCATTCGCTACCATGCGCCGGTCGCCATCGCCGCACTGGCCCTCCTCGTGGTTCTCGATGCCGCCTTCTTATGGAAGGTTGCCACGCAAGGGCCGTTCACCATGGTCATGGGCCGCTGGCTGCCGCCCTTCGGCATCGCCTTCACGGCCGATCTCACCGGCGGGTTGCTGTCACTCGCGGCCGCCATCGTCGCGCTGGCCGGCGCCATTCACGCTGGCAGCGATATTGACGCCAGCGGCAGACGTTACGGCTTCTATCCCTTCCTGATGCTGCTGATGGCCGGCGTTACCGGCGCGTTCCTGACCGGAGACATCTTCAACCTCTATGTCTGGTTCGAAGTGCTGCTGATCTCGTCCTTCGGCCTCATCGTGCTCGGCTCGACGCGGGAGCAGATCGACGGCGCGTTGAAATATGCCGTCCTGAACCTCATCGGCACGACGCTTTTCCTGATCACGGTGGGTTATCTCTACGCCATCTTCGGCACGCTCAACATGGCCGATATCGCGTTGAAGGCAAACGGACTGCGCGAAACCGCGCCGCTGATGACGCTTGCCAGCCTCTTCACGCTTGCCTTCGCCATGAAGGCGGCGGCTTTTCCGGTGAATTTCTGGCTTCCCGCTTCCTATCACACGCCGCGCATCGTCGTCTCCGCCCTGTTCGGTGGACTGCTAACCAAGGTCGGCATCTATTCGCTGCTGCGCGTCATGGTCATGCTGTTCCCGGTCGAGCGGGAGGAACTCAGCATCGTCATCGCCGCTTCCGCCGCGCTGACAATGGTGCTCGGCGCCATGGGTGCGCTCGCCCAGAACGATATTCGCCGGATGCTCGGCTATATCGTCATATCCGGCATCGGCTACATGATGGCGGGCATCGCCATCGGCACGCCGTCAGGCGTCTCGGGCGCGATCTTCTACGCGCTGCATTCCATGGTGCTGATGACGGCGCTCTACCTTGCCGCAGGCCACGCTGCCCGTCTCGGCGGCGGTTTCAGCCTCACCGTGCTTGGCGGCCTTTACCGGCAGGCTCCGTGGTTTTCGGCGCTTGCGCTCGCGCTGTTTTTCGCCGGTTCCGGCCTGCCGCCCTTTTCCGGCTTCTGGCCGAAGGCGGTCCTGGTCAAATCGGCGATCGATATCGGCGCATGGTGGCTGGCCGCCGCCATTCTCCTCTCCGGTTTCATCGCCACCATCGCCTTCGGACGCGTCTTCCTTCTGTGTTTCTGGCGTCCGGCGGCAAAGCCATTGCCACAACCCGCCTTGCCCGCCGCGGCGCCCTCCGTCGCTCCGCTGGTCGCGCTGACGCTGCTGGTCGTGTTCTTCGGCCTGTTTCCCGAAAGCCTGCTTGATCTCAGCCAGGATGCCGCAGCCGGGCTCGGGAACCCGCAAGCCTATATCCATTCGGTCTTTCCAGAAGGAGGCAAGCCATGAGCCTCTATGTCGTGCAATTGCTGTTCGTGGCCGTATGGCTTGCGGTGACGGGCAGCCTGACGCTGGCAAACATCATCTTCGCCCTCATCGTCTCTACGCTGGCGCTCTGGCTTATCCGCCACCAGCTTCCCGGCGGGCGCAATCACTGGCTGCGTCTTGGCCGCGTGTTGTCGCTGGTACTGTTGTTCTTCAAGGAGCTTGCGCTTTCCGCCTGGAAGGTTGCCGTGATGGTGACACGCCCGAAACTGGACGTTCAACCCGGCATTTTTGCCTATCCGCTGACCGTAACCACGGATTTCGAAATCACGCTGCTCGCCAATCTCATCACGCTCACGCCCGGCACGCTTTCCGTCGATGTTTCCCCTGACAGAAAGATGCTCTACGTGCACGCAATCGATTGCAGCGATATCGAAACCGCAAAAAACGACATTAAGAACGGCTTCGAAAAGAAGATCATGGAGGCGTTTCAGCAATGACGCCGGAACAGATAGTCTCATTTGCAAATATACTTGCGCTGGTTGTTCTCTCGGTGGCCTTTTTGCTGACAGTCTACCGCGTTGTCGTTGGTCCCACCTTGCCGGACCGTATCGTCGCGCTGGACATGCTGGTCGGCATCGCCATCGGCTTCATTGCGGTCATTGCCATCCGCACCGGCTTCAATCTCTATGTCGACATTGCCATTGCCCTCGGGCTCGTCGGTTTTCTGGCCACGGTGGCGTTCGCGCGCTTCGTGCTGTCGCGCGGACCGGATGGCGGGCGCGGCCCGAAAGGGGTTCTGGATGGCGCACGCCGGTCTGAACTCGCCGAGAACCCCTCGAAAATTCGGGTGAATAGCGGAAAAGAAAAGGGAAGGCGGTAATGGGTTGGATCGTTGCTATCCTGGTTGCGGCGCTGATGATCTCGGGTGCCGCCTTTTCACTGATCGCCGCAATCGGGCTCAATCGCCTGCCTGATGTTTACACCCGCATGCATGCCGCATCCAAGGCGGGGACGGTCGGCTCCGGCCTGCTGCTTCTGGCGGTGGGCATCCACTCTATGGATATATCGACGCTGGCTCGGGCGCTCGCCGGTTTCTTCTTTTTCGTTCTGACGGCGCCGGTTTCCGCGCATCTTCTTGCAATGGCTGCGCACAAGGCAGGTTATCCGCTTTCCGTTAAATCGGTAGTTGATGACCTCAAGAAAATTTGAAGTTGAATTACCCCCTAATAATAGGGGGTGCGCGTTTTCAATTACTACTAGGCATAGTATTTTATTACCCGTAATTTTTTGTATTCCGATTAGACTGTTTTGAACTAAAAAATTCACAGCAGGAATTTGACTTTTGCTGTTTTGCTGTTATCCAAATTAAGTGTAAAGTTGCTAATCGCGATTTGCATCTAGCCTCTTCATAGTCGGCATAGGCATTTTATTAATGTCTAATCTACGGGTCTCAGGACCATTGCTGCCCATGTCGCGGGTCATAAGTTGAATCTCGGACCAATACGTTTCCGGTTTTCGCTTGAAATCTAGGGGTAGATTTCACGTTGGTTTCAACAGGGCGAAGGTGGGGGCACCGGTAACTTCACATCGCTCGATGCGGCGTTCGCCCGCGTCAGGGGATCACTAACAGGAGATACTTAAATGACGGAAACTGCATACGGTAACGCCCAGGATCTGCTGGTCGAACTGACGGCGGATATTGTGGCTGCCTATGTTAGCAACCACGTCGTCCCGGTAACGGAGCTTCCCGGCCTTATTTCGGATGTTCACACGGCGCTCAGCGGAACGTCCGCGCCGGCATCGGTAGCGGTCAATGTTGAAAAGCAGAAGCCGGCCGTCTCTGTCCGCAAGTCGGTTCAGGACGATCATATCGTCTGTTTGGAATGCGGCGGCTCCTTCAAGTCGCTCAAGCGCCATCTCACGACGCATCACAGCATGACGCCGGAAGAATACCGCGAAAAATGGGACCTGCAGGTCGATTATCCGATGGTCGCGCCCGCCTATGCCGAAGCCCGCTCGCGGCTCGCCAAGGAAATGGGTCTCGGTCAGCGCCGCAAGGCCAACCGCTGATTTTCGAAGACAGTCCGGCTTGCAGTGAAAGCCGGAAGTCGCAAGTTAATACGGCCGGTCCTTAGACCGGCCGATTTTGTTTTCGGGATTGAAGACCACGCCTTGGCGTGCCGTTCCCCGGAGCGAAGCCGAGCATCATAAGGCCGCCATCAACGTCGTATCCGCGCCGTGAGAAACAACCCTTTCGCGATAGGGAACCTTATTGCGCTGCACGCCGGATGCTACGCGGCGAAAGCCTGCGGGCGCCGCTGCTTGCCATCATCCACTCTCCACGGAAAATCATCACCCCTCAGCCAGCGTGGAGATCGGCTTTTTATCGTCTCGCGCAATATCGGATGAGGAAAAAAATCCTCAATTACGTCCATCACTTTCGAGAAAATCAAGCTATGTCAATGGCCTGAACTCCATCGCAAAATTTGCGCTTCCCCAGGCCTCTCCTCAGGTGTATGAATTAATTCCTATTCGTAGAGGAGTTGCATATGCCGTCGGATACCGTGTTTCTGCCTGCTGCCGCGCGGCCTTGCCTGCGGGTGCGTGATCGTCCCTTTCGTTCGTGGCCGTCTTCGGGCGGGCGGGATGATATTTCCCGTCTTTGCCGTCTGGTGCGGCAACTCACCGGGGAGATGGTGCGATTGACGGGTGAGCGAACGCCGGTGCGCCGCGACATCAGGCGCGTGGAGTGCCACGTCCGCCAGATCGCCATGTATGTGTGCCATGTGCAGCTCGGCATTCCCATGTCGGATATCGGACCCTGCTTCGGCCGGGACAGGACGACGGTCGGCCATGCCTGCCAGGTGGTCGAGGACCGACGGGACGAACCGGCATTTGACGAGTTTGTCGCCACGCTCGAGCGGCTTACCGGCAGTATCGTCAACGTGATGACAGGGGGCCGGGATGACTGAGACGAAACCCATGCCGGCTGCCTCCTCCGATCCTCATCTATTGCGGCTGCTGCGGTGCATCGCCGCCGGCGCAGCCGAGATGTCCCCGGAGGGGGGCGATATTGTGCTGCGCCGGGGGCGGGCAGGGCATCCCGCGCTACGGCTTCCGGCCGCGACGGTGCGGCTTGCCGTTTCGTCCGGGCTGGTCGAGCTGCGGGAAAACACCCTTCATGCGGCGCCGCCGCTCGCCTCCTACCTGAAACGCGCAATGGCAAAAGACCGCGACGAGATTTTTCAGGAGCAGCATCGGGATATGCAGACGGTTGTCGTGGATATCGGCGATGCGAAGCAGTCGGCCAGGCGTAACCTCAACACCTCGCAGCTGATCAGCCTTTCAAGGCTGAAGGAGCGTGACGGCGCGGCATTCTTTCCACCGGATGCGCTGGAGGCGGGGGAGCGGCTGGCCGCCGATTTTCATCGCGGCCACCTCAATCCCAGGGTGACGGCGACATGGGAACCCAGAACGGCGAGCCGCACAAAGGGTGAGGCGGGAGGCGCGCTCGAACTCACCGAGGCAGCAATGGCCGCAAGAACACGGTTTTCCCGCGCAGCCGAGGCGATGGGGCCTGAATTATCTGGCGTCGCTATCGATATCTGCTGTTTCGAAAAGGGATTGGAGACGGTGGAACGCGAGAGGCAATGGCCGGCGCGTTCGGCAAAATTGCTGCTGCGTGCCGCATTGCTGGCGCTGGCCCGCCACTACGCGCCGCCTGCAACCCGTGCAGGCAGGAAAGAACACCATTGGGGCGATGCTGATTATCGCCCATCGATGACGCGATAAATCTCAGGCGGCAAGCAGCCGGGCTTCCTCGCGGATACGCTTGATCATCGAGCGCAGGCCGTTGGCGCGCTGCGACGACAGATGTTCCACGAGCCCTATTTTGTCGAATACCTCGATCGCGTCGAGACCGGCGATTTCAGAGGCCCTTTTGCCGGAATAGACCGCAAGCACGATGGCGACGAGGCCGCGCACGATATGCGCATCCGAATCGCCCTCGAAGGTCAGGAGAGGGTCTTCGGCGCCGTCGCTATGGCTGACGAGCCAGACCTGGCTGGCGCACCCCTGAACCTTGTTTTCAGCCGTGCGCTTGTCTTCCGGCAGATCGGGCAGCGCCTTGCCGAGTTCGATGACATAACGATAGCGATCCTCCCAGTCATCGAGGAAAGCGAAGTCGTCAAGGATCGTTTCGAGAGAGGCCATTTGTGCGCCGTATCATCCGTTATTGCAGGTCTTCGTCACGATATAGGTGAAGTGCCGTCGGTTTTGAACCATAGCCCACGAAAAAGCCCACGGAAAACCGGTTCCGTGGGCAAGTTTGGCAGGCGGTGGCGGAAGGAAATATCCATCCGCAATAAAGGCGGGCGCGGTGGCCGGCAGGATCAGGGAGCAGGGCGCTTCTGCGGCAGGGGAATGACGGTGCCGGTCTTCAGCATGTCGGCATCTGCGGGAAACTCGACGCTGACAACGGGTGCCGCTGCAAGCTTTTCGGCTTCCGCCGCAACGTCGGCAACATCGGCGGGCTTGTCCCCGGCGGCAAGCTGCTTGTCCAGCAGTTCATAGGCAACCTTTGCCCCTTCCTTTGCCCTTTCGCCCAGCGCATGGAAGGTTTCGGCGCCCTTGATGCAGACATCGGGCTTTTCGATGCAGATGGCGCTGACATAACGATAGGCCTCGCCGGCAGCCGAAACCGCGCTGGGAATATCGAAGGCCGAAGGTTCCTTGGCCGGATCGTTGCTGCTGCCGAAATAGGACAGCGCCACCAGTACCAGCGAAAACCAGAATGTTCCTTTGATCAGAAACCACATTGTCAGACACCCTGCCAGATGATCTTTGTTTTCGAAAGCCCCGCCCGGTTTCGGGTCATCGGCCTTTTTCCCGTTTTTCGGGCTTGTGAACAACCTACAGACGACCGGCGAACAGCCGATTGCAAAAAGCGGCGCAATTTAATTCAAATTGTATCTATTCCCCTCGGATCGGGACGGCGGCCATCAATTCACTCGCATTTTAACGGTCCATGTTAAGCATAATTGCGACAGAGGCCGCGCGTTCCGGGCGAAAGCGGCAAAAAGCTCTGCCGCAAAAGTTAACGCGATGGCAAAAATGAAGCGAAATCCGTCGCTTACCCGTCATTAACCATGATTGGCAAAGCTTCCTGGAAATGCCCCGTAATGGGACTGTCACGCATTTGACGGGCTTTTCAGCCCATTCTTTTTATCCATTCCTTAAGCCGCCGCCTTCTATTGTCGGAGCCGTTGGAACCGCCTTCAGGATTCGGGTTTGGTATTGCGTAATATGAGAGAAAAAGCGGTCGCACTGGTCGACCATGCAGCGGGCAGATGGCTTGCGCGCATGGAAGAGGACGCCGAAAGGCGCGCCGGGACCGTTGCGCGCCTGCGCTGGCTGATTGCCTTCAGCGCCGTCGGCCTTGTGGTTGTACCAGCCATTTTCAGCCTCGTCGTCAGCCCCGCCATCGCGCTGCCCATCGGTGCGGCCCTGGTGCTGGCGCTGTTTCTGGCCGCCGCCGCCCTGCTGATCGCCTTCTCCCATTCTGCGCACGGCGCATCCGCTCATTCGGTTTCCTCGGTGAACGACGATCTGATCGCGGCATCGCAGGTGCCGGGCCTGGTGCTGGTGATCGGTGAAACCGGCTTCGTCGAACACGTGTCCGGTCGCGATTGCGCGGCATTCCCGGCCGACCTTCAAGCCAGCAAAGGACATATCCTCGTTGAATATGTCTATGTCTCCGATCGTATCGAACTGATGCAGGCTTTCGACGTCCTGCGGCAGGGTGAGGACAGGGCAACCGCCGAACTCCGCTTCGAGACCGGTGCGAAATCGCGCCAGGCGCAATTCATGCACGCCCGTATCGAGATGACCGCCATTCGCGGCGCGACGGGTCGCCTGCGCCGCATCGTCGCCCAGCTCACCGATATTACCGAGATGGAGCGTCTGCGCCGCGATGTCGCCCGCAAGGCAGCCGAGGCGGAATCCGCCAATGATGCCAAGTCGCGCTTCCTCGCTGCCGTCAGCCATGAACTGCGCACGCCGCTCAATGCCGTCCTCGGTTTCTCCGATATTCTCGCCGGCGAGTATTTCGGACGGCTGGAGAACGACCGTCAGCGGGAATATGTCGGCCTCATCCGCCAGTCTGGCGCCCATCTTCTGGCCGTCGTCAACACCATGCTCGACATGAGCAAGCTGGAGGCCGGCCGTTACGAGCTGATGATGGAAAGCTTCCCGATTGCGGAAACCATCTCGTCGTGCGAAGCGATGCTCGGCCTTCAGGCGAAAGAAAAGGGCCTGACCCTGACCAGCCGCATCCAGCGCGGCATCGGTGAAATCTCGGCCGATCAGCGCGCCATCCGTCAGGTTCTCATTAACCTCGCCGGCAATGCCATAAAATTCACCGATGCCGGTGGCGTGGTATCGATCGACGCTGCGCGCGAAGGCGCAATGCTGAAATTGACGGTAAGCGACACCGGCATCGGCATCGCGTCTGACAAGATTGAACTGCTGGGCCAGCCCTTCATGCAGGTTCAGAATGAATATACCCGTCGCTATGAAGGCACGGGTCTGGGATTGTCCCTAGTCAAGGGGCTCGTGGCTCTGCATGGCGGCACATTCGCCATCGCCAGCAAGCCCGGCGAGGGGACGGTCGTAACGATCACTTTGCCTGCCGATGGTTCCGGCATGGCGGGTGGCGGCGAAAGCGCTGACGCCGAAAGCATGGTGGAGTTCCCACCGCGCATACGGCAGCTTGGCGACATGGCGGCGAAAATGAGAAAGGACGGTGACGATGGCCCCGCGAAAGCGAAAATCGCCTAAGAAAACAACGGCCCAGATTGGCGCCGGGATTGTTTCCTTGGTGGTTTCGGCCATCGGGCGCGAAATCCTGCGCCATCCGAAACTGGTGGGCGGCTGCGGTGCCTTCGCGGTCGTCTTCGGTTTTGTCGCCGCCAATGCGCTCTGGTACCAGCCTGGTGTGCACCCGTCGCCCTTCCTGCGCACGCGCGATGCGGAAAACCCGAACGGCATCGCCGGTTATCGCCCGGCCGAACCACTCGGCACCCATGGCAACGTCACCACATTCCGCATAGAGCGCCCGGCAGAAACGGAAACGGCACAGCAGCAGCCTGCGGCCGAAACGCCGGCGCAACCCGTCGCCGAAAGCCAGAAACCGCAGCAGATCGTCGCCGACATTCAGGGCGAACTGAAGAAGCGCGGGCTTTATGAGGGCGAGGCGGACGGTCGCATGGGACCGAAGACGGCCGCCGCCATTATGTTCTTTGAAGAAACGCTCGGCATGGAACAGACCGGCGAGCCGACAAGCCGGGTGCTGGCGGCGCTCAGGATCGATGGCGCAACGGTTGCCGCGATCCCGAAGGACCGGCCTGCCGATAGCAGCGGCGGTGTCGAAATCGACCCCGTTGCCGCCGCCATTCGCAAGGCGGAAGCGCCGCATCCCAAGGCCGAACCGGTCTCCCTCAACAGCGCCGCGAAACCCGCAAGCCGCGATCTCATCGCCAAGATCCAGCAGGGGCTGATCAATATCGCCTATGCCGATGTGAAGGTGGACGGCGTGGCCGGCCAGCAGACCCGCAATGCCATCAGGGCGTTCGAAAAACACTACCGTCTGCCGGAAACCGGCGAGCCGAGTGAGGCCGTGCTGAAGAAGCTGAAGTCTATCGGGGCGCTTTGAGGCTTTGACAGCAGCGTGGGGCGTGTGTGGCTCTACCCCCCTCTGCCCTGCCGGGCATCTCCCCCTCAAGGGGGGAGATCGGCAGGAGGCGCTACCACCACTTCATTCGCAAGTGTTGAGATGGGCGAGACTTATCCGCTTGCCGATCTCCCCCCTTGAGGGGGAGATGCCCGGCAGGGCAGAGGGGGGTAAAGCCACGCACACCTTCGTCAGCTTAAAAATCAACATCGAAACCCCACCCACCTAGGCAGCGCAAAAATCGAAAGCAAACCCATGCGCCTCAAATCCGAAATGTTCGTCTCAGCCCTCATCCGCCGCGTCTTCGCTGCCGGTGGATTTGCCGCTGTCGAAAAGAAGGGTGCGGAGGAGGCGGGCGCTATCTTCGTTCGCCAGCGGCTGCGTGACGGCCGCGAGAACCTCTATGGACCCGCCCCGCAAAGTTTCGCTGAGGACGAGGACATCATCCGCGCCGAGCGCCGTTTCGAAACGCGTCTGGCCGGTGTCGAGGGCGAGGAAAGTGCTGCCCTGCTGGAAAGGGAGCGGCGGTTCGACAGCGACCTGTGGGTCGTGGAGATCGAAACCGATGACATCGGAACGTTGCTGACGCTGGTGGATCAGCCCAAAACCTAGAACCAGGGAAGTGGAATCCGGTTCTCCATCCGCGAATGACCTCGCACTACTGAAGATGCAGGCCAGCCCGCTTAACCCTGCGTCCCGGTTCTCTGCGCAGCCGGTGCGCTACGGCTCGGCCGTTCGCGGCCATGGGTATAGCTGTCGGCCCGCCGCCAGCTTTCCAGCCGCTCTTCGCATTCCACGGTGTTGAGACGGTCAAGCAGGGCTTCCGCCCGGCTCATATCGCCTTCCGCGGCGGAAAGGTGCGGATAGAAGCACTGCAAGACGAAGGCCGCCTCGGAAAATTCCATGCCGAGGCCGGTCAGCGTGGTGGCAAGCTGCGCGCCCGATATATCGAGCATGATGCGCTCCGACAGCCAGTAGCTGGAGGAGAGGGAATCCGCCAGCGCCACCGCGAACTGCCGCGCATTGCGTTCGCGGGCGAAACGCACCAGCAGCGCGTCCTGCACTTCGCTGAGGCGGCGAAGGCCGAGGACATCGCTTTCCGGGCGGTTGAGATGGCGCGCCATCTGCTTGATCCGCTGGCGCATTTCCTCTTCGAGCGCGGAAGCCGCGGCGATGTTGTCCGTCTTCACTTCCGCCTTCGGCGCTTCGATGCTCACCGCTGCCGGCGGTTCAGTGGCAGGCGTTTCCTCTTGCGGTCGCTTGAGGTCTTCGATGTGCCGCAGGCCCACGAGCGCGTCGATGACGGTGGGGGAGAGGTTCTCCCGCCGGACGATGGCGCGTGCGTGGGCGGCCCCTTGCGTGCGGGCAATGGTGATGAGCGTGTCGTCGTCGAGGCACTTCGAGGCAATGAGGAAAGGGGCCGCAAGCGAAATCGGCTGGCAGGCAATGAAGAAGGCAACCGCGGAAGGCACGTTCGGGTGCTGCGAAAGGGCGGCAATTGCCTCCCGCTTGGCTTCATCGGTGGAGGCATTAAAAAGCGGCATGAAAAGTTCGGCGAATTGCCGGAGATCCGTTTTTGACGGAAGAGGAACATTCTCGAAGTTCGTCACGGTGGCCATCAGCACCACATCTTTCTTCCTCACGGCTCTTGGCCTCTCAAGTTCTCGAAACCGGTCGGTCAACGCACTACCCAACAAACGCAAACACAATATCGGTTCAATTTAGAGCAAATCCGTTGACGTCCTGTTAACTATGGGTGCCGCCAAGAGAGAAACCGCCAATATCAACAGGCAAATTTTAAAATCGTGTGGTGGGGAAAATGCCGCGGAACTTTGCGGCCTCGCCTTTGTTTTCAACGGGTGTGGCTCGGCAAAGGAGAAAACGCCACCCGGTCATTAGGGTTAACGGATCATTAACCTCTGTCTGTTTGTAATTTCATGGGCAGTATTAGGATTCCATGTTATTCTGAAATCCGGAATAAGAGCCGAACCGGCGTCTGATGCCTGAATGTCCGCATAGCCCAGCGTTAAAACCCGCGATGGTTTTCAGGGATATGCGAAAACCAGCCTGTGGGCTGGATTATGCGCAATGTGATGGTGATGAAATTCCCGACGCAAGACGAGGCTTGCGCGGTTCCCATGGGCAACATTGACTCCCGAAGAGGAGAAGAGCATGGCAGACATTATTCCACTTGTTGACGCCCGACGAAGCCTGCGTCCCGCAGGCGTGGTCAGCACGATGATCGGCCCCGCGAAAGTGGTTCTGTTCACCGGCGTTCGTTATGAGAAACGCGACAGCGAGCCGGCAGGCAAGGTTGCGCGCAAGGGCAAATCCGCACCGGAAACCGCCTTGAAATCCTGATTAATAAAAATAAGCCGCCGTTATTTCCACGGCGTCGGCTGGCACTTTGCCTCATTCAGGAACCGTTCCGCCTCTTCGCCGAAACTCGGCTGCGGTACGAGGGTCCTCAAAACCACATATCCTTCCGTCTGATCCGATTCCGCCAGAATTGCCTGTGAAAGCGCGGGCGGTTGCGCCTTGCGAATGGCGGCGATCTGCACCGCATCTGCCACCAGAATATCCATGACGCCGGCGGCGGATGTGCGGTCATTCATGCTGAACACCTCGTTCGAGGCCTTGTCGTAAACCGCCACGGACCAGAAGGGCACGGCCCCGACGGCGGTCAGCCGGATCGGCTGTTCCTCAATATTGAAGGTGCATACGGCCACCCGCATGAAGGGATCGCCGCTGCCCAGCGTCTTTTTTTCCGTCGTTTCTTCAAGCAGATGGAACAGGTGCGGTTTTCCTTCCGCCACTGCCCGCGTATAGGCGTCGCGATTGCTGAAGTGCGGTATCGCCAGGAGAATGATGACATGCAGCACGGCCGCGCCGACGAGACCGGTGACGATGGCGAGCAGGACCCTAAGCATTGCCACACCCCAGCTTGCGGATCTGCGGCATGGAAATGTCGATCAGGCCGGAACTGCCGGCCACAGGCGTGTCGAGCAGGGTCAGGACGAGCTTGAAGGTCTGTCCCTGAGGCACCGCGAGCCAGTTATAGGTCTGGGCATCCGGAGCAATGGTGATGTCTATGCCGCCATCGGCGCTGCGCAGAAGCGTGCGGGAATTGAGCGCGAATGGCCGTCCGGCATCCTCAGCCAGCACATTGCCCTGTTGATCGGCGGTGTAAAGCGTCCAGAAACGTGCTGGTGGCACAGCCCCGGCCAGCCGGTAGCGGCATTCGCCGCTCAGGCGCTGGCCCTCGCTGTCGACGGACGCGGTGAAGGCCAGCCCCTCCGCCGTTCCGTAAAGCAGCTTGCCGGCGTCAGCGCGGTGCGACTTGGCATAAGGATCGGCCTCGATCGTCTGCGCTTCCGGAAACGCGTCCCAGGAACCGATGCGGATCGAACCGAAACCGGAGGTCGCTTCAAGCGCCGCGAGCGTTGCGGCAATACCGCCGCCAAAGGCGATCAGAAGGGCGATGCCGACAAGGAATGGAACTCGGAACACGCTGTTTTCCCGTTTATGAACAGGTCGAGGACTATCACTGATTCCCTGTTTGGAAAATGGCGCGGCTTGTTTAGTCCTCGTGAAAGTGACTGGAGCGCGAAATTCCTGGCCTATGCGCCCATGACGAGCTTGAAGGCGATGGCCCACATGGTGATGGCGATGACGCCTTCGAGGATGCGCCAGGCGGAAGGTTTTTCGAAGATCGGTCGCAGCCAGCGCGCTCCGTAGCCCAGCGAAAAGAAGAACAGCAGCGAGCCGGTGGCCGCCCCTGCGGCAAAGGTCTTTTCAAAGCCGGGAAACTGCGTGGAAATCGTGCCGAGCAGCACGACCGTGTCGAGATAGACGTGCGGATTGAGGAAGGTGAGGGCCAGGCAGATGGCCAGCGTCTGCCACAGGCTCGCTTCCCGTCGCTCGGCCACTGACAGCGCTTCCGACGAACGCAAAGCCGAGTGCAGGCTTTTGGCACCATACCAGATGAGGAAGGCGGCGCCGGCATAACGCATGATGGGATCAAGCGCCGGCATGATGGCGCTGATCCGCTGGAAACCGAACACGCCGACGGTGATCAGCAGCGCGTCCGATATCGCACAGGTGGCGCAGACGGCAAACACATGCGAGCGCGCCAGCCCCTGTTTCAGCACAAAGGCATTCTGCGCGCCGATGGCGACGATGAGACTGAGGCCCATGGTGAGGCCGGTAAAGAAGATCTGGATGTCCACGCCTACCGCTCTTTGTCGAAATGATATGAAGCAGGGCTTGGATATTTCCCCATGACAGATTAATCAAATTAAACAATCTCAGTCAGGATAAGAGCTACTAATGTTGGACTATCCCGCAATGCGCGCTGCGGCGCTGGTTGTTCAGACCGGCAGCTTTGAAAAGGCGGCGCAGGCACTGCATGTCACGCCATCGGCCGTTTCCCAGCGTATCAAGCAACTGGAGGAGCGGCTGGGCGTGGTGTTGATCGTGCGCGGTAACCCCTGCGTTGCAACGGAAAAGGGTGAGTGGCTCTGCCGTCACATGGATCACGTCGGCATGCTGGAAAGCGAATTGTTCCGCCAGCTACCGGCCTTGGCGGAAGCGGGAGCGGCGCAGGAGCGGGTGACGCTCAACATCGCCACCAATGCCGACAGCCTGGGCACATGGTTTCTGGATGCGGTGTCGAAATTCACCGGTAGCAGCGATTATCTCGTTAATATCGCCGTCGACGATCAGGATCACACGGTGGAATGGCTGCGCGCGGGCAGGGTGCTCGCCGCCGTGACCGCCCATAACAAGCCGGTGCAGGGCTGCCGGGTAACGCCGCTGGGCGTGCTGCGTTACCACGCCACCGCCAGCCCGGATTTCATGACCCGCCATTTTGCCGAAGGAGTAACATCAGCGACGCTCGCCTGCGCGCCGGGCTTGACCTTCAACCAGAAGGACCGGCTGCAGGCGAGCTGGGTAAGGGAGGTGCTGGGTGAAGACATTGTCTACCCGACGCACTGGTTGCCTTCGACCGATGGATTTGTGAAGGCGAGCCTTGCCGGCATGGGCTGGGGGCTCAATCCGGTTCAATTGGTGGGGGAGCATTTGCAGGCAGGGCGGCTGATGGAGGTCGTTCCCGGCACGCCGCTCGATATCCCGCTCTATTGGCAGGTTAACCGGCTTGCGGCGGAAAGGCTGGCGGGGTTGACAGATATGGTGGTGGGGACGGCTAGGGCGACGTTGTTGGTGTGAGGCATCGCGGAGCGTGGAGCTTGCGGCTTACCCCCCTCTGTCCTGCCGGACATCTCCCCCTCAAGGGGGGAGATCGACCCGAGGCCAGGTCTCGCCCATCTCAACGTTTGAGATTGAAGTGGCGGTAGAGCGTCTTGCCGATCTCCCTCCTTGTGGGGGAGATGTCCGGCAGGACAGAGGGGGGTGAGCCACACACTCCGACGGAAAACTTCAGTCGATTCGCCCCGACTTCACCGCTCTGCCCTCACTGCTTCCCCGCCCGTTCCATCAAATAACGGGCCACAGCCTCATAAGCTGGCAAGGATGTCGCATCGTTGGCGGCGTTGCTGGCAACAGGATGCGACGAGAACCGTGCGATGACCATGTCGGCCGCGGGATCGACATAGATCGCCTGGCCGTGCACCCCACGCGCCATGAAAGCGCCGTTGGCATTGTGGGTGACCCACCACATGGCGCGATAGCTCCAACCCTGCAGCGCCGGATATCCGCCTTTTGCGAAAACCGCCTTGTCGCCGCCTTGACGGATGGTGTCGATCGCCTTTTGGGGAATGAGCCGCTCGCCGCCCATCATACCGCCGTCCAGTAGCAGCTGGCCGATGCGCGCCATGTCGCGCAGGCCGGCATTCAGCCCGCCGCCAGCAAAAGGCGTGCCGGTGGAATCGACGGTGTAATAGGCGTCCTGTTCGGCGCCCATCCGGCTCCAGATGCGCTCGGAAAGCAGCTTTGCCACCGATTTTCCCGAGGCGCGGGCAATGATCCAGCCAAGCGCATCGCTGTTGATCGTCTTGTACCCGAAGGCGGAACCGTGTTCTCCCTGCTTCACCACCGTCCTCAGATAGTCGAAATAGCTGCGAGGGCCTTCGTAACCCTCGGGCTTGGGAAGCGGATTGCCAGCGGCGGAATATGTCCATACGTCGGCATTAGGATCGGCGTAGTCCTCGCTGTAACGCAGGCCGGTCGTCATATCCAGCACCTGCCGGATCGTCGCATCGCCGAACGCGCTTTTTTCAAGTTCGGGAACGACGGTCGCGACTTTGGCATTCTCGTCCAGCGTCCCTTCGGCAACCAGCATCTCGCCCAGAAGCCCGGTCAGCGATTTCGTTACCGACATCGCCCCGTGCTGCCCCGTATCGTTGAGGCAGCCGGAGTAGCGCTCATAGACAAGCACTCCCTTGTGCAGCACGACGATGCCATCGGTATAGTTGGCCGATAGCGATTGCAGCCAGGTCATGTCCTGCTCACCGCCGGTCGGGCGGAAGGTCACGGCGTCGATGGCGGGGTCGGGCTTGCGCTCAAGGGCCGCTGGCGCGCCGAGCCCACGGCTGACATTGACCGTCGGCATCAGCTGGCGGAAGTGACACACTGTCCAGCGCAATTTCGGAAAATTGAAATAGTCGCTGTCCGAAAAGCGGATGATCTTGTCTTCCGGCGGCGGAAAGCCCTGCATCCAGCCGAGCTTCAGCGGGTCCGACTGCTCGGCTGAAAGCGGCGCGGCTTGCTGACTGGCAGCGGCATAGGGGTAGGCCAGAACAGGCACCATGGCTGCAAGAAGGACGGGCAGGGTTCTAGAAATTGACGATGACATTGACGAAACCTCCAAGCCAGTTCGGCGAATGCTCTGCTGTCAGGGAATCCATGCCCCTGCCAGGGAATGAAATGCTGACGCCGGCGGTGAGATAGGTATTGGCATTGATGATGCGCGAATATTCCAGATAGAGATCATCGGCGAGATGGCGGTTACCGACGCCCGCAACCGGGGTGGGCGTGCCGTCGATGTCGTCGAGCCGCGTGCCCTGTCCAAACTGGATAGGGCTATCCAACTCGTTGGCGCGGATATGCGCGTAACGCAGCGTCCATGTATCGGCCTGCGTTGGCTTCACCTGCAGGCTGATCTGATGGGCATTGACGTTGGAATTGAGAAACATCATCGAGGACTTCGTGCCCGTCGACCATGCGCTCGGATTGCCCTCGTAATACAGCGGATCGAAGCGTTCGAGACGCGAGGTTGAAGGATCGTCGCCGGAGAAGGTCTGAAAGCTGTAGGCGATCGTCGGCATCCATGAAACATCTTCGAAAGCATAGCCGATCTGGGCGCGGCCGCCCCAGGCTGCAAGGTCGATGTCGGGATTCCATTGATAGGCGATATCGCCGCCGATGAAAAATCCCGGCAATGACGCGTCGAACGGATTGGTACGGGTATAGGCGTTGATGAAGCTCAAGCCCTCGCGCGCACCCGGCATGATGACCGGCGCGCCGATGCCGCCAGCCGCTGCCCGAGGGTAAGGCGAGCCGGATTCCGGCACATGGCCGAAGGTAACGCCGAAATATCGACCCTCTTGCGGTTCATAACGCAGATCCGCTCCCACGATCTTCGTCCCGCTGTCCTTGTCGGATAATTCATTCGCGTCGATGAAAAAGGCCGTGGCCGTCAGGTCATCCTTGCCGAGCCGGAGGATCGCCGCCTGCTCCCAAGCCTTTCTCGGCCCTAGTTTCAACGCACCACGCTCAAAACCGCTTGATCCGCCATTGGCAATCAGCATGCCCGTTCCCGTCTTGAACGGACGCGGCCCCAGGGAGATATCGAAGAACGGGCCGCTCTCCGCCTTCGAGCGCAGGCCGAGATAGCCGTCTTCGAGTGTCACGGCGCCCGTGCCACCGGCATCGAAGGCGTCGGTGCCGAGCGTGCCGGAGGCAACGGCCGAGATTTTTCCATAGACCTGAAGCCGGTCGCCGGCGTCGGCGGTAAAACCGATGCCGGGCATCAAATAGCCCTCAAGCCAGCGCGTGTCGCTGTCGAAGCCGGCGTCCGGCGCAAATCGATCGGCAAAGTTCCAGAACAGGTTCTGTTCGGCAACGGCATTGATGCCGGCTTGAAAATACAGGCGCAATTCAAAACCCGGCTCGTCGATCAGCAGCATGGGGTCCTGCGCATGTGCCGCATCCGCTGCAAACCACAGTCCGGCGAGGAGAGCAACCGCCGCCGCGCGCGTTTCCGCCGCATCATTCATGCCGTCCTCCGGGGCGCGCTGTTATCGCACAAGAGATAACCGCACCCACTTAGACATGAATTGACTGGCTAGGTCCATTCAATCTTGGAGTGTAGAAACAATATTGAGGAATATTACGTCTTTAAAGGCTCGGATAAAGGCAGCTTGCGTAAAATACTATTATATTATTCGCAGGCAGGAGAAGCCTGGATTGGTTTCGCACCTCATTTTCGTCGATGGCAGATCGACCATCCCGGTCATGGAGGCAACCAGAGATTGTTTAAACGTGCAGGATTCCGCCTGTTATTCCTTCTAAAGTCTCACGATACCTTATAAGTATCCCGAAACGCCCTAACGCCGCGCGGCTTCGTCTTTGCTATCTCGGATGGCGGCATCCGCCACCTTCTGCGTCGTCACATTCAGCGCCGTGGCTTCCTTCATCTTCCGCCCGATGGAGCGGATTACACGTGTCGCCTCGGCCGAGAGCGAACGGGGACGGGTGAGGGCCGGCAGGGCGGGTGTGCTGCTGGCTGCGGCTGCCACTTCCGCAGAAGGCTGCGGTCGGGCGCCGGTCGGCAGCGGGTTCTGGATGCCGGGGATGGGGCGCAGCTCCATGCCCTGATGGGCATAGTCCATCAGCCGCTTGAAGGTCATGGCGGGCAGCGCACCGCCGGTCATGTTGTTCATCGGCGTGAAATCGTCGTTACCGAACCAGACGGCGGTGGTGTAGTTGCCGGTAAAGCCCACATACCAGGCATCGCGATAGGCCTGTGAAGTGCCGGTCTTGCCGCCGGAAACGATGCCATTGTCAAGCGCACCGCGCCGCGCCGTACCCATCACGGGAATGGTCACCAGCATCTGGTTCATCTTCGAATTGGCGTCTACGGACAGCACGCGTTTGGCGGGCGGCTCGTCATGGCTGAAATCGTAGAGAACATTGCCCTCGTAATCCAGCACCTGCTCGATGCCGTGGCGGCGCGACTGCATGCCGTCAGCCGGGAAAACGGCATAGGCGGTGGCCTGATCCAGTACCGTCACTTCCGATGTGCCGAGCGGGATGGTCTTGTCGCTGCGCAGCGGCGTGGCGACACCCATCGCCTTGGCGGTATCGACGATGACCTGCGTGCCGAGCACGTCCTTGGCGAGCCGGACCGGCACGGTATTGTAGGACTTGGCGAGCGCCATCTGCAGCGTCACCTTACCCGCATAGGAGCGGCCGTAATTCTGCGGCGACCAGCCGCGCCATGTTACCGGCGCGTCGGAAATCAGCGTTTCCGGCTTCATGCCTTTTTCCATGGCGGCCGAATAGGTATAGACCTTGAAGGAGGAACCCGGCTGGCGTAGTGCCGCCGTGGCGCGGTTGAACTGGCTTTCGCCATAGTCGCGGCCGCCCACCATGGCACGCACGCCACCGCCATTTTCGATCATCACCATCGCGCCCTGCTTGACGCGATACCCTTCGCCCAGTTCGCGCAGGCCCATTTCCATCGCCTGTTCGGCCGCCTGCTGCAGGCCGGTGTCGATGGTGGTGCGGACGACGACGGTGTGATCCTTGAACTTGCCCGCGGCGGCCAGCCGCTGCACTTCGTCAAAAGCCCAGTCGAGGAAATAATCCGGCGCCTTCACGTCTTCGCGGTCGATGACGGTGGCGGGGTTGCGGCGCGCGCCGACCACCTGCCCCTCGGTCATCAGCCCGCTCTGCACGAGGTTGGAAAGCACGGTGTTGGCGCGGGCACGCGCCGCCGGAAGGTTGACATGCGGTGCATATTTCGCGGGCGCTTTGAAAAGCCCGGCCAGAATGGCGGATTCCGAAAGCGTCACGTCGGTGAGGGTCTTGCCGAAATAAAACTGCGCGGCCGCAGCAGCACCAAAGGTGCCGCCGCCCATATAGGCGCGGTCGAGATAAAGGCTCAAAATTTCCTTCTTCGACATGTTGGTCTCGAGCCACAGCGCGAGGAAGGCTTCCTTGATCTTGCGCTCCAGCGAGCGTTCATTGGTGAGGAAGAGGTTCTTGGCGAGCTGCTGCGTCAGCGTCGAGCCGCCCTGCACCACGCCGCCGGCGCGGGCGTTTTCGCTCATGGCGCGGGCAAGGCCGATGAAATCGATACCGAAATGGTCGAAAAAGCGCCGGTCCTCGGTCGCCAGCACCGCCTTGATGAAATGATCAGGCATCTGGTCGATCGGCACGCTGTCTTCATGGATGATGCCGCGATGACCGATGGTGTTGCCGTATCGGTCGAGGAAGGTGACTGCGAAGTCACCGCGATAACGCCAGTCCTTTTTGGTTTCCTCGAAAGCGGGCATGGCAAGCGCCAGAAGCACGACCGATCCCGCCGTTCCAAAGGTTAGCGCGTCGCAGGTGAGATTGACGAGGAGCTTCTTCCAGCCGCGGACATGCAGCTTGCGGGAGGCGATGGTGATATCTTCCCAGAAATCCACCAGCCTTGCCGCAGCCGTCCACAGGCCGGAGTCGATGAAGCTATCGATCCGGAGCAGGATATGCCGTTTTTTACGGCCTTTTTTATCGTCTTTTTCTTCCTGCACCTGGCGATATTTCCTGTTTAAGGCAATGCGACCGTCGATATTCTGCGCTTCAACCCATTCCCGACGCAAAACCGTGGCATGGTTATGTCGGAAGTGCTTGACGTGGCGGCCTTTCGCGGGCCAATGACCCCTTCGCCGCCTGCCAATATGCTAAAATATCGTACAAACCAGCCCTTGGCGATACGATATAAAGGATTAGGGACCGGTTAAACACTCCCGTCCAAGAGATCAAAATGAAACGGAAATGTTAACGATGAATGACGCGCCGTTCTGGAAAACCAAATCGCTGACCGAGATGACCGGCGAGGAATGGGAAAGCCTGTGCGACGGCTGCGGATTGTGCTGTCTCAACAAGCTGGAGGACTGGGACACCGGCGAAGTGGTGTTCACCTCCGTCCGCTGCGTGCTGCTCGACGGCGAGAGCTGTCGATGCTCGGATTACGAGAACCGCCGTGCCACCGTGCCTGATTGTATCCAGCTTGACCTGAAGAAGGTTCACGAGATCGGCTGGCTGCCGCCCACCTGCGCCTATGCGCTGGTGCGCGATGGCAAGGATCTCTACTGGTGGCATTATCTCGTCTCCGGCGATACCGAAACAGTGCATCAGGCCGGCATTTCCGCGCGCGGCCGCACCGTCAGCGAGGCCGATGTGGATGTTGACGACTTCGAGGATTATGTGGTCGACTGGCCGCTGACGGTCGGCGAAAGGGCGGGAGAAAAGGAGCGGACGTGATGAAAAACGGCAATTTTCGGTTTGGTCCTATTCCTGCCCCATCAGCCTCCTAAAGGCATGTCATCCGAAAACGTGTCACGGTTTCGGGCTATGACTTGTCTGAAATCAAAGACAGCTTCCGGCCATTCCGGCAATTGATCCGCAAAAGCGGACGAGGGACATCAAAACGCATGCGCTACCGGCTGCCCGCCATCTTTCTTTCATGCCTTGCCCTTCCGGGGCTCCTGCCGTTTTCCGCTGACGCCCAGCAACAGCCCCAGGCCTTCGAATGCACGCTGGTCACATCAATCGAGACCGGCGCCATCATCAACCAGCAGGGCGCCTGCGACCAGCGGGTGGCGCCAGCCTCCACCTTCAAGGTGCCGCTGGCGCTGATCGGTTACGATGCCGGTATTCTCCAGGATGAAAAATCGCCCGCCTGGGACTGGAAACCTGGCACGGAGGCGCGCGCCGCCGACCGCAAGACGGTCGACCCGACCATCTGGGAGCAGGATTCGGTGCTGTGGTATTCGCGCGAGATCACCCGCCGCCTCGGCCCGGAAAAATTCGCCGCCTATGTGAAGCGTCTCGGTTACGGCAATGCCGATGTATCGGGCGAGCCTGGCAAGAACAATGGACTCACCCATTCCTGGCTGGGGGCGTCGCTCACCATCTCGCCGGTGGAGCAGGTCGGTTTCCTTCGCCGGTTGCTTGCCGGCAATCTTCCTTTCTCCCGCGATGCGCAGGCCAAGACGCGCGCCATCGTACCGGTCTTCGATGCGCCGGAAAGCTGGGCCGTGCACGGCAAGACCGGAACCGGCTACATGCGTGACGAAAAGGGCAATCCCGACCGCAACCGCCCCTTCGGCTGGTTCGTCGGCTGGGCGGAGCGTGAAGGCCAGCACATCGTCTTCGCAAGGCTGCGTGTTTCCGACAAGCCGTCAAACGAGCCGCTCGGCCCAGCCGTGCGCGATGCCTTCCTGCGCGATATCCCGCGGCTGGCGGTGCATCGGTAGGCGACGGCCCTCACACGGGAAAGGACATCAGCATATGTCGGATGCCTCTCGCGATGTCATCAAGCTCTATACCAAGCACGGTGCTGATTTTGACAATCAGCGCGGCCGCTCCCTTGTTGAAAAACCCTGGCTGGACAGGTTCACCTCGCTATTGCCCGATGGCGGCTCCATTCTCGATATCGGCTGCGGTTCGGGTGAGCCGATCGCTGGCTATTTGATTGCCAACGGTTATGACCTCACGGGCATCGATGCGTCGCTGCCGCTGATCGAACTTTGCCGCAGCCGCTTTCCGGAAAAACTCTGGGTGGTTGCCGATATGCGCGAACTGGCCCTCGGCCGCCGTTTCGATGGGCTGATTGCCTGGCACAGCTTTTTTCACCTGTGTCCCGAGGATCAGCGCCGGATGTTCGGTATCTTCCGCCAGCATGCCAATGAAGGTGCGGCCCTGATGTTCACTGCCGGGCCAGTGCAAGGCGAAGCAATCGGTACCCTTCAGGGCAAGCCACTTTATCACGCCAGCCTCGCGCGTGAAGATTACGAAAGCCTTTTGGCCACGCATGGATTCCGGCTTCTGGATCACGTCGTCAACGATCCGCAATGCGGCGGGGCAACGATTTATTTCGCCAGGCGGATCGTATCATAGAGACCATTGCATAGTCCCCGGGGATCACGCATAGGATCGACAGACCGGATGTTTCAGGGACTTTCCCATGCTCGAAAAGCTCAAGCGATGGGCGAAATCCATCAAGCGTGACGTTCACGCCCTTTATCTTGCCGCACGCGATCCACGCACGCCGCTTTTGGCCAAAGTGGTGGCGATGCTGGTCGCCGCCTATGCGCTTTCACCAATCGATCTCATCCCGGATTTCATTCCTGTCATCGGTTATCTCGACGATCTGGTCATCGTCCCGCTCGGCATCCTCCTTGCGGTGCGTCTTGTGCCGCCGCCACTGCTGGCGGAGCATCGATTGACGGCCGCGGCCGCGCAATCCCGTCCCGTCAGCCGCGTGGCTGCTGCCATATTCATCGGCCTGTGGCTGGCGGCGTCGTTCACGATTTTGTTTGCGGCAAAAAATTTCTTCTTCCCTTGACCTTCCCATCATGGGAAGCCCTACATAGGGTCTCGAAAGGGGATTTCCCATGAACGAGACAGTCAGACAGGCCCATCCAAATCAACCGGTTTCCATTCCCGTGGAAGGCATGACCTGCGCTTCCTGCGTGCGGCGGGTGGAAACGGCCGCGGCCAAGGTGCCCGGCGTCATGTCGAGTTCCGTGAACTTCGCCACGAAGAAGCTTACGGTCGAGCCGGCTGAAGGTTTCTCAGCCAAAACGCTTGGCGCTGCCATCAAGAAGGTGGGTTACGATATTGCACCGGATCGGCATGAATTTACCGTCGAAGGTCTGCACAGCGATGCGGATGCGGCGCGGTTGAAGGCCGTTCTGGAAGCCGTCGCAACCACCATTAACGCGACTGTCGATACCGCAGCCGGCAAGGCCGCCGTGGAGACGATCGGCGGACGGCGTGAACGGGACGCGCTGGTGGAAACGGCAAAACTTGCCGGCTTTGCATTGGCGACGCCAAAGCCGCACGACCATTCCGCCCATCAATCCCACAACAGGCACGAGGGGCATCACTACGGCCAGAGCCAGATGGCGACGGCCGGTGAAAGCGGCGGCCATGACCATATGCACCATGCGGGCGAAGAGGGTGCGCTGAAACGCGACCTGACGATCGCCGCCATCCTGACGGCACCGCTTTTCGTGCTGGAAATGGGCGGCCATCTCTATGAGCCGATGCACCACTGGCTGATGGGCATCATCGACACGCAGAACCTCTATTACATCTATTTCGTGCTGGCGACGGCAGTGATTTTCGGACCGGGTCTGCGCTTCCTCAAGACCGGTTTTCCGGCCCTGCTGCGCGGCGCGCCGGAAATGAACTCGCTGGTGGCGCTGGGCGTTACTGCCGCCTATCTCTATTCCGTCGTGGCGACCTTCGCGCCCGACCTGCTGCCGGCAGAGGCGCAGTTCGTCTATTATGAAGCGGCAACGGTCATCGTGACGCTGATCCTGACCGGACGGCTTCTCGAAGCCCGCGCCAGCGGCCGCACCGGAGACGCCATCCGCAAGCTGATGAGCCTGCAGGCGAAGACCGCCCGTGTAGAGCGCGATGGCGCCACCATCGATATTTCTCCTGACGATCTGGTGATGGGCGATATCGTCGTCATCCGTCCCGGCGAGAGGCTGGCGGTGGATGGCGAAGTTGTTGAAGGCTCGTCCTATGTCGATGAATCCATGATTTCAGGCGAACCGGTGCCGGTGGAAAAGACGGTTGGCGCGGCGGTTGTTGGCGGCACCATCAACAAGACCGGGGCCTTCAAGTTCAAGGCGACCAAGGTGGGCGCCGATACCATGCTGTCGCAGATCATCCGCATGGTGGAGGAGGCGCAGGGCTCCAAGCTGCCGATCCAGCTGCTGGTCGACCGGGTTACCGCGCTGTTCGTGCCCGTCGTCATTGCGATTGCGGTGCTGACCTTTATCGTCTGGGCGATTTTTGGTCCCGAACCTGCCTATACATTCGCGCTGGTCAATGCGGTGGCCGTACTCATCATTGCCTGCCCATGTGCCATGGGTCTTGCCACGCCGACTTCCATCATGGTCGGCACCGGCCGGGCAGCGGAACTGGGCGTGCTGTTCCGCAAGGGACAGGCCCTGCAGGAACTGCGCTCGGCTGAGATCGTCGTGGTCGACAAGACCGGCACCGTCACCAAGGGCCGCCCGGAACTGACCGATCTCGTGGTTGCGGAAGGATTTGTCGATAACGACGTGCTGGCGCTGGTTGCCGCCGTCGAGGATCGCTCGGAACATCCGATTGCCGAAGCCATCGTCAGGGCTGCGGAAGATCGGGGGGTGGTAGCGGGAGAGGGACTTGAACCCCCAACCGTCGAGAACTTCGAAAGCGTGACGGGTTACGGCATCGCGGCCACCGTCAATGGCCGCAAGGTCGAGGTCGGTGCGGATCGTTACATGGCCAAACTGGGTCATTCGGTTGATGTCTTCGCCGAAGCTGCCGCAAGGCTGGGCGACGAAGGCAAGACGCCGCTTTATGCCGCCATCGACGGCAGGCTGGCGGCTGCGATCGCCGTCGCCGATCCGCTGAAACCGTCAAGTGTCACCGCCATTAAGGCGTTGCAGGCGATGGGCATCGAAGTGGCGATGGTGACGGGCGACAATGAGCGTACGGCAAATGCCATAGCCCGGCAGGTCGGCATTTCCCGCGTGGTGGCGGAAGTACTGCCCGAGGGCAAGGTGAAGGCAATCCATGAGATGCGGGCAGGCGGGAAGGTGCTGGCCTTCGTCGGCGATGGTATCAATGACGCGCCGGCACTGGCAGAGGCCGATATCGGCATTGCCGTCGGCACCGGCACGGATGTCGCCATCGAAAGCGCTGACGTGGTCCTGGTTGGCGGCGATCTTCTGGGCGCGGTCAACGCCATCGAGATGAGCCGGGCGACCATGCGCAACATCAAGGAAAACCTGTTCTGGGCCTTTGGTTACAACGTGGCGCTGATACCGGTTGCGGCGGGCGTGCTTTATCCGTCTTTCGGCATCACGCTGTCGCCGATGATCGGTGCGGGGGCGATGGCGCTGTCCAGCGTCTTTGTTCTCGCCAATGCACTGCGGTTGAAACGGGCGAAGGTCGCTCATCGGGAGGTGAAATCGTGAATATCGGCCAGGCGTCGGAAGCATCGGGCGTTTCCGCCAAGATGATCCGTTATTATGAGCAGATCGGCCTTATCACCCCCGCCGCGCGCACCGGTAATAATTACCGCGTCTATGGAGAGCAGGATGTCCACAACCTGCGCTTCATCAAACGGGCGCGCACGCTCGGTTTTTCATTGGAAGAAACCGAGACGCTGCTGAAACTCTGGCAGGACAAGAGCCGTGAGAGTTCGGCGGTAAAGGAAATCGCGCTCGTCCACATCGCCGATCTCGAACAGAAGATCGCCGAGATGAAGAGCATGGTGAAAACGCTCTCCCATCTCGCCCATTGCTGCGGCGGCGACCACCGGCCCGATTGCCCCATCCTCGACGATCTCGCGGGTGCCGACAAGACAGACAGCAAGCCCGCCAGAGCCCACTGAAAGAAAGCCGGTGCGAAAATATCGGCGCCGACCAATAGGAGAAATCATGACCCCAACCACCTTCCTCATCCCGGACATGACCTGCGGCCATTGCGAAAAGACCCTGCGCGGCGCACTTTCGGACGTCCTCCCCGACGCCGCCGTCAATATCGATCTTTCCACGCATAGGCTCACGGTAACGGGTGACGCCGCAACCGCGGAGGAAGCAATCCGCGAGGCCGGTTACTCGCCTGAACGGGCGGGCTGACGCACGTCGTTCCTGGAATGAAAAGGAAAGATATGCTGCTGAGCAGCATCATTTTTCCTTTGAAGGCAGAACTCCAATGTCCGTCGCGACCATCTCATTCAATCCTATCGCGGCCTTGGCGACACGCTGCCGGAGGCATTCGAGCGGGCGGTCCTGCGCATCGGCGCTATTGAGGCGGATATGCAAATCCTCGGCAAGGCACCGTTTCGCGGGACATTCATGCCTGGACTGTTGCCCGGCCTTCGTCGGGTCACAAAAAATCAGGCGATCTTTCATTTCGATGTTGATGACGGCGAGAAGACGTTGCGTGTTCTCGCCATCTTCTTCGGTGGGCAGGATCATCAGCGCCACATGTTGAAACGCCTCGTATCCGGCCTGACAAGCGGTTAAACCTCGTCGAACGCCCCGCCCTCGCGCGAGGGATTGCGGTTGATCACCCGTTCCTCCGCATCGTCGGGCAGGGCCTCGTCGCTTTCTTGATAGGGGTCGTCCTCGCTCTCGGCCTCTTCTTCCTCGATTTCCTGCTCGATGAATTGAGGAATTTCTCCCTTGGCGGGGAGGGCGTCGATGTCGAGGTCGAGCAGGTCTTCATCCATGGCGTCTTCGTTCGAGGGCAGGATTTTTTTGCGGTCCATGACGGTATCCTTTCTATCGGTTATTCGGCAAACGAGCGGAAACGCGCAGGGTTCCTGTCGCCTGCGAATTCCTTCGGATCGAGTGGCGCGAAAAAGCTGTCTTGACCTCAATGGCGCTTGAGGTTCTAGTTTGCCCGCCGTATCGCGAAAATCGAAAGGATGCGGCTTTGACGAGTATGGAAATGACGGAGAAAAACGGCTGGGGTGAATTGTTGAGCGGGACCAATCTCTCGCTTTTAACCGTCATCTCCTCCGGTATCGGCCTGCACGCTTTCAACCAGTTCGCGGTCGTCACGGCTTTGCCGGTGGCCGTGAATGAAATCGGCGGAGCGGCCTTTTATAGCTGGGCCTACAGTCTTTATTTCGTCGGTTCCGTCGCTGGCGGCGTCACCGCCGTGCTGTTTCGCGAACGTTTCGGCGCGCGCATGGTCCTGCTGCTGTGCTGCCTGATCTTTTCTCTGGGTTCCATCCTTTCGGCAATCGCCGACGACTTCTTGTGGGTCGTCGTCGGTCGCGCCTTGCAGGGTCTGGCGGACGGGTTGATCGTTGCCGTGTGCTACAGCCTCATTCCCGCCGGTTTCCGCTCCGGCCTGTTGCCGAAGGTCTTCGCCATCGAAGCGGCGATCTGGGCGGTCGCCTCGTTCATCGGCCCGCTCACAGGCGGTTTCGCAACCGAACATATCTCCTGGCGCGCCACCTTCCTGTTGTCGGCACCCCTGATTCTGTTGCTCGTGGCCTATACCGCCATTGCCGTCTCCGCCGAGCGACCGGTGGTGACGACGCGCAGACCGCTGGTGCCGCTGGCGCTCTGCCTCGTCGGCGCATTGGCGTTTTCCGCTCCCTCTGCCTTCGAGGATGCGAGCCTGCGCGCCCTGTCCCTGCTGGCGGGTGCAGCATTCCTGTGGGCCTCGCTCCGCGCCGGTACACGGCCTTCCGTTGGATTGTTTCCGAAGGATTCGTTTCGGTTGAAGACGGTGCTCGGCAGCGGCTTCTGGGTGCTGTTCCTGATGTCCTACGCCCACGCTCTCGGCAGCGTCTATCTGGCCTATGTCGCCATCAATCTCTGGCGTCATGAACCCACCTTCGCCGGTTTTATCGTGGTAACGATGCCGCTCGCCTGGAGCCTGGTGGCAATGCTGATCGGAAGCCTGCGCTCCGATCGCCTGCGCGAGGTTTGCCTGCATTACGGCCCTTATCAGATGGTGCCGGGCTGCATTTTGCTCGGGCTCGGGCTTTCGACCGGCAGTTCGGTCGAAATGCTGCTGGGGCAAATCCTGATAGGATCGGCTTTCGGCATGTCATGGGCAGGTATCAGCCAGGCGGCCATGGAAGCCGCACCGGAGGAGGAACGCAAGATGACGGGCGCGCTGCTCCCCACGGTCGCGACACTGGGAGCCGCCGCCGGTGCGGGTGCAAGCGGCACTGTTGCCGCTGCGACCGATCTCGTGACGCAAATCGATCGGGCAGACGTGACGATGCCGATGACATATCTTTACGGGCTTGGTGTCGTGGTGTCGCTGCTGGCGATCTTCACGGCAAGGGCGCTGCGCGGCGGGGAGCGCTAGCGCCCGCGCCGCGGCCTGGTCAGGACTGGGTAGTGGCGATGGTGATCGCGGTCAGATAGACCACAAAGGCCATGACGGCGATCGCGCCGATGACGATGACGATACCCTTTCCGGCGCGCTTCTTCTCGGTCTTGTTCTCGTTGGCTTCCGTCGGAAACAGGATGGGATCGCTGGTGTCGCGGATTTTGGTCATGCCGTTTCTCCTTTCGGCGGAATTTTTCGGGCGTTTCTGGTCTATCAACCACCCAATCCGCCAAAAGGTTCCTTAGGGACGCAGCGCCCAGGTCGTGGCGTGGACCACCGCCCCGGGCTCGGCCTTCAAAAGAGCGGCGCGCACGGGCTCGAAGCCCTCGATGCGTTTCGTGCCGACATACCGTCCGCGATTGGCAAAAACCTCCATGGAGCCGTAATCCAGAAAGATACGAACGCGCGAGGCCCTTGCGCCTTTGGCAATGTAATGTGGGGAGGGGCCCTCCCGCCCATCCTCGTGGCGGATCCAGAGGCCCGTTTCGTCGCTGACGAGACCGAGCGTGACCGTCGGATGATCAAGCGCGAGTTCGAAGGGCACCCCCGGCGACGCAAGCTCGATCAATATCTCCACTGCGCCGTTGATGAAGGTGACGCGCTCGCCGGCCGCAAGCCGGGTGCGGTCGAGAATGTGGCTGCGCAGGCTTTCGGCCGCGCCGATGGGTGGGGTCAGAAGCTCGCCATTCACATAAGTGATCCGGCGCGGTAACGTCATGGAGGTGGGGAAATCGATCTCGGGATTGGCGTCGGCCCAATTGGCCAGCCAGCCGATGCCGATGATGCTATCCCCGTCCAGAAAGGCCTGAAAGGCATAATTATCGGTGCCGAAATCGAGCTCCTGACCGGATTCCTTGGTGAAGACCTTGCCGTCGAACCAGCCCACATCGGCCATCGTCAGGTTCTTGCGGCCTGTCTCGGGGTCTTCCGAGTGCATCAGTCCGTAGATCAGCACCCAGCGCGTGGAACGGGCATTGGCGGGGCCATCGAGCGGCAGCAGGCAGGGGCATTCGATGGCTGTGGTTTTATAACGCGTTTCCACCCAAAGCTTGCCCACATAGGTCCAGCCGGAAGCAGCCGTGGGGTCGAGCGTTTCGTAAAGCAGGATGACACCGCCCCCCTCGCTCTGGCTGCCGAGCACCATTTTCCATAAGCCATCGGGACCGCGAAAGACGTAAGGATCGCGGAAATCCGGCGTCAGCCCCTGTCCGTCCGGACGATGGCCCAGAATGACGTCTGCCTGCCCTGCCATGATGAGATCGGAAGAGGTGGCGGTGAGCTGTATCTGCTGTTCGGGAATGCGGTCCTGCACCTGCTCGGTGAAGAACACGCGGATGCCGGTGCCTTCCACCAGCGGAATGGTGGAGCCGGAATAGGCGCCGCCGCGCTTGTCCGGACGGGTGGTCAGGTCTTCTGACGGAAAAAGGAAGATCGGCAGATGCCGCCAGCGAAGATAATCTGAGGAGACAGCATGTCCCCAATGCATGGTGTTCCACCGCAGCCCGTGCGAATAATGCTGATAAAACAGATGCGGACGGCCCTCGAAGCGGCCAAAGCCGTTCGGGTCATTCATCCAGCCGAAGGGCGGGCGGAAGTGGTAGCTGCCGGGAAGTTCCGGCGCGGCATTGTCAGGCTTGGTATGGACAACCGTGATGCCGGTTTCGAGTACATCCGATGCCGTGAACCAATAAATCACCGAAACGGCGGTGGTGACCGTGTCGTAACTCAGCTCCACATGGCCGCCGCCAAAAACCTGATAGATCCGAAACCCGTACTCTTCGGTGTTGACGCTTGAAACTTCGGCGAATTTTCCGTTTTGATTGGAGAAGGAAACCGCACCCGGCTCGCCGGCTTTTTTTGCCTTCAGCCAGACATGAAAGGTGGCGTTGACGGGCAGATCGGTGTGAATGGTACGGATGGCGCTTTCCGGTTCGGCGGTTACGGCTTCAACGACGGTCATTGCTTTTCCTTTCCTTTCGGCATTCTGCGGATCAAGCATAGGAACGATGATGGCGATGGAAAGTTCATTGCGCAAAATTGAATGAGGCGAAGGAGCGGAGCTTCGGCATTTATCGCTCGCATCCGCCACCCTCCGGCCCCATATAGAGGCAAAGCAGGGAGTTTATCCGTGATGAAATTTGACAATTCCTATGCCCGCCTGCCGGAGCGTTTCAGCGCCGCGGTGCTGCCGACGCCGGTAAAGGCACCGCGCCTCATCGCCTTCAACCGTGGGCTTGCCGACGAGCTTCGTCTCGACGTCACCGGCCTTGACGATGAAAGACTGGCGGCGATCTTTTCGGGCAATGTTGTGCCTCAGGGAGCCGAACCGCTGGCCATGGCCTATGCCGGCCACCAGTTCGGCGGTTTCGTGCCGCAGCTGGGCGATGGCCGCGCGATTCTTCTGGGCGAGGTGATCGACAGGAACGGCAAACGGCGTGATATCCAGCTCAAGGGCTCCGGCCCGACGCCGTTCTCGCGCAGGGGTGACGGGCGCGCCGCGCTTGGCCCTGTGCTGCGCGAATATATCGTATCGGAAGCGATGTTTGCGCTGGGCATTCCCGCAACCCGGGCGCTGGCGGCTGTCCTCTCCGGCGAAAGGGTGCAGCGTGAAGTCGGCCTGCCGGGCGGCGTCTTCACCCGTGTCGCGGCAAGCCACATCCGGGTCGGCACGTTCCAGTTCTTCGCCGCGCGCGAGGATGACGAGGCAATCAGGAACCTCGCGGACTATGTGATCGACCGTCATTATCCCGAGGCGAAAGAGGCAGGCAATCCTTATCTCGCCCTGCTGCAGGGCATAGCGCAACGGCAATGCGACCTCATCGCCCGCTGGATGATGGTGGGCTTCATCCATGGCGTGATGAATACCGACAATATGGCGGTCTCCGGGGAGACCATCGATTTCGGCCCCTGCGCCTTCCTTGATGAATATCACCCCAACAAGGTCTTTTCCTCCATCGATGCGCAGGGCCGTTACGCCTATAACAACCAGCCCGGCATCGCCCAGTGGAACATCGCAAGGCTGGCGGAATGCCTGCTGCCGCTGCTCGATCCGCAGGTGGAAAAGGCCGCTGAACTCGCCAATGGGGTTCTCGCCGATTTCGCTGACGCCTTTCCCAAACGCTGGCTTACCGGCATGCGCGCAAAACTTGGCCTGACGGCGGAGGAAGAGGGCGATATGGATCTGGTGCAGGGGCTGCTGGCGCTGATGCAGGCATCGGAGGCGGACTATACGCTGACCTTCCGTCGTCTTTCGCATGCCGTCAATGGCGACGCCGAGCCATTCCGCGGCATGTTCATCGATATTGCGGGCGCGGACGAATTTCTCGCCCGTTGGCGGGAAAGAGCCGGTCGGGAGGGGATTTCCGATTCCGAAAGATCGGCGGCGATGCTGTCAGTTAATCCCGCCATCATCCCACGCAACCACCGCATCGAGGAACTGATCGAGGCGGCAGTGGAGGAGGATGATTTCGAGCCCTTTCACGCCATGCTGAAGGCGATTGCGACGCCCTTCGAGGAGCGGCCGGACAATTTCGTCTATATGCAGCCGCCGATGAGCCATGAGCGGGTGTTCAGGACGTTTTGCGGGACGTGACGACCTCACCGTCATGCCGGACTTGATCCGGCATCCAGCCGACGCGCGTCTGCGCGGCGAATAGAGTATTTCCAGCCCAAGGACTTGGGCTGGCTGGATACCGGCTCAAGGCCGGTATGACGGAATAAACTGAGGCCGGTAACTCACCCCACCCGAGCCAGTGGCTCATGCGCGCCATAATACCGGCCGAACCGGTTATCGAGGAACTTGGGCAGGTCCACTTCCTCCTGGCGCACGAAGCCCTTCTGCGGCAGCGTGCCTTCGGCAAGCAGATCGAGAACCGTGCAGATGCCTGAGGCGGTTGTGATCTGGATGGCGCTCATCATCCGGCCGGAAACGGGACCGGCATAGACCTTGTTGGCGTAGGTTTCCTGCAGGAAGCGGCCGTTGCGGGTGCCGCAGACGGTGACGAAGACGATGACCACATCCTGCATGGTGCCGGGAAGGGCGTTCTCGAACAGGTCCTTCAGCACATCGCGGCGATTGCGCAGGTTGAGATCGTTCAGCAGCGCCTTCATGATCGCGACATGGCCGGGATAACGGATGGTGCGGTAATTCATCGTCCGCACCTTGCCTTCCAGCGTGGCGCAAAGCGTGCCGAGACCGCCTGACGTGTTGAAAGCCTCATAGGTGACGCCATCGAGCGAGAATTCTTCACGCTCCTCAAGCGCCGGAACGGCGGTGAGGCGGCCTTCGACGATCGCTTCGCAGGGCTCGATATATTCGTTGATCAGCCCGTCCGTGCTCCAGGTGAGGTTATAGTTGAGCGCATTGGACGGATATTGCGGCAGAGCGCCGACGCGCATACGCACGCTGTCCAGCTTGTCGAACTTGCCGGCAAGATCGGCGGCGACGATGGAAATGAAGCCGGGCGCGAGGCCGCATTGCGGGATGAGCGCCGTCTCCGCCGTTTCCGCCAATGCCTTGACCTTGCGGGTGGATTCCACGTCTTCGGTCAGATCGAGATAATGCGTGCCGACGGCAACGGCCGCTTCGGCAATGCCCGCCGTCAGGTGGAAGGGGGCGGCGGACAGCACGGCGAATTTGCCTTTTAGCAGTGCTTCCAGCGCCGGACGATCGGTGATGTCGACGATCTCGGTGTCGACGCGTTCGTGAGCAGGCACATTGGCCAGCTGGTCGGCCGAGCGATCGGCAACCGTGATGCGATAATCGCCTGTGGCAGCCAGCATCCAGGCGATGGCCGAGCCGATGTTGCCCGCACCTATGACGACGATGTTTTTCATGTTTTGTTCCCCGCAGAAAAATTCGTAGGGCACAATCATATTGCGGTTTCACTGCGATTCGGAGCTTCACTATGTGCAGATCGCTCGTTATTATTGAACGATAAGACGACAGGATTGATCACTATGACGATCACTGACAAGGACCGGGCGCTGCTGGCGCTGCTTTCCGAAAATGCCCGCATGCCGGTGGCGGAACTGGCGCGCAGGCTCGGCCTTTCGCGCACCACGGTGCAGGCCCGCATCGAGCGTCTGGAGGCAGACGGCGTGATCGCGGGTTACGGCCTCAGGCTTTCGGAAAGTTATCTTTCCGGGTTGGTGCGCGCGCATGTGCTCATCACCATCGGGCCGAAGGCTCTGCCAGCGGTGACTGCGGCGCTTGCCGCCATCAAGGAAGTGACGACGCTGCATTCGGTGAGCGGCACATTTGACCTGATCGCCATTCTGGCCGCCCCTTCGATCCTCGATCTCGACCGGCTGATCGACCGCATTGGCGCCTTGGACGGCGTGGAGCGCACGCTGTCATCGATCATTCTGTCGACGCGGATCTCGCGGTAAGAAGCGTTTGAAAGAGTGGAAGATAAGCGAAACCCACTTCCGTCATGCCGGACTTGATCCGGCATCCAGTCGCTGCGCTTCTGCGCGGGGAACAGAGTCTTTTCAGCCCATGGACTTGGGCTGGCTGGACACCGGATCAAGTCCGGTATGACGGAAGCGATGGTCTGCAAAACGAAACAACAAAGGATTGCCACTCCTATTTTTCTCTCGCTACGCGAAAGCGAAGCCGTCTAAACCACCGTCCGCTCATCATAGGCCTTCTGTGCCGCCATCACCGCGTCCATATTGCCCTCCGCCCAATGGGCAAGCGCCGCCACGGTGTCCGTCAGCGTGCGCCCCAGCGGCGTCAGTGAATATTCGACGGTGACAGGAACCGTTGGAAAGGCCTGCCGTGAAATCAGCCCGTCACGCTCCAGCTTCTTCAGCGTCTGCGACAGCACCTTCTGCGATATGCCCTTGATCTCGCGCCGTAACAGGTTGAAGCGAACGGCATCACGCCGCAGCTTGTCGAGGATCAGCAGCGCCCATTTGTCGGCGATCCTGTCCAGCACCATGCGTGTCGGGCAGCGGTCCTCATAAACGTCATAGATATTTGCCATCGATTTCACCCTGTTGTTTCAAGGCCATACCGGTTTCCGCGAGGAAACCAGCTAACCGAAAAGTGCTCTCTTTTAATGATTTCTATAACGCAGTATCTGTGTTTTCGAAACATGGTTTCCATTAGATACTAAGGAGATTTGAGATGGCAGGCAAGATACTCGTAATCGGTTCAACCGGCACCATCGGCACGCCGCTGGTCAGGGCACTGTTGGCCAAGGGCGAAAGCGTGAAGGCGGCGTCGCGCAGCGGCAGGGCGTCGGACGGCGCGGAAGGGGTGCGTTTTGATTATACCGACGCATCGACTTATGCGGATGCCTTCGACGGTGTTGACCGCCTGTTCCTGCTTCTTTCCGGCGGACGTCTGGATGCCATCGACGCGCTGACGCCCGTTGTCGAGGAGGCCGCGCGCCGGAAGGTGAAGATCGTGTTCCTCAGCGTTCTCGGTGTCGATGCCGACGATTCCATTCCCTATCGCCAGATCGAGCTGAAAATCATCGCGTCAGGCACGCCTTACGTCATCCTGCGTCCCAACTGGTTTGCCGATAATTTCCACAGCTACTGGAAAGCCGGCATCGACCACGGCCAGATCGCCGTTCCCGCGGGCGAGGGCAAGTCGAGCTTCATCGATGTGCGCGATATCGCCGATAGCGCCGCCGCCGCGCTGACATCCGCGGCCTTTGACGGCAAGGCCTTCAATCTGACCGGACCAAGGGCGGTTGGCTACGGCGAAGCGGCAGCACTGATTTCGCAGGCTATCGGCAAGCCAGTGTCTTATGCCGCCGTTTCGGACGAGGTCTTTATCGGCATCCTCACGGGTGCAGGTGTGCCGCAGGACTATGCGTCCTTCCTCGCCTCGATCTTCCATCCCGTTCGTGAGGGCTGGACGGCGGTGGTGACCGGCGACGTGGAAACGCTGACCGGCCATGCGCCGCGTTCGCTGGAGACCTATATCGCCGACAATCTGGACCGGCTTAAAGGCTGAGACTCAACAAGAGCCCGCCGCGCTTAAGCCGGATCGGTGGAGCCGCGGCGGGCCTTGAAGAACATTTTCAGCCGCTGGATATCCTCGGCATTCCAGCCCTGCGGCGCCGTCACCTCCGTCCAGGCATCGATGTAATGTTCCGGCGCATAGACATGGCCATATCCGATCGGCGCCGTGGTGGCGGCGGCAACATCGAGGCCGAGCTGCAGCAGGGTGACGACCGGGAACCAGCGGAAGGATGTGGAAACGTCTGGCCCGTGATGCACCATCCATTGCGGCCGCCGGTAAAGCGAGGCGGCTTCGAAGAAGGTGATGGGGTCGCTGGCATATTGCAGATAAACGATCCGCATCGGCCCCCAGGTCGCATCAGGCATATGCGCGGTGGTATATTGGTTGGCGAAGCGGATGACGGAGGAATCGCGGAAACGCGGCAGCCATTCCGGCGTGCCCTTCACCCGGCCATTGGTGGCCATGCGCCATGTCGGGCTGGAAAAAGGAGGGCCGCTCCACAGCGCGCCCTGAAAGGGGTCGGAGAGCACATCGTAAAGATCGGAGGACTTCTGCGAGTTGAGCGAACCGAGGCTCAAGCCGTGCAGGTAAAGCCTCGGCCGCTTTTCCTTCGGCAAGGTGGTCCAGTAGCCATAAACGGCTTCAAACAAAGCGCGCGCCGTCTCGACGCCGTAATCCGGCTCCGTCAGCAAGGCTATCCAGCTTGAGAGATAGGAATATTGCACGGCAACGCTGGCGATATCGCCGTCATGCAGATACTCGACGGTATCGAGCGCTTCCGGATCGATCCAGCCGGTGCCGGTGGGGATGACCACCAGGAGCACCTTGCGTTCGAAGCCGCCGACACGTTTCAGTTCCTCAAGCGCCAGAGATGCCCTTTCATCCGGGGTCGAGGCGGAGTTCAGGCCTGCATAGACCCGGAGCGGCTCCTTGGCCGGGCGGTGGGTGAAGGCGGAGATGTCTGCGCTACGAGGGCCTTCAGCGACAAATTCGCGGCCGCGACGGCCGAGCGATTCCCATGTCATCAGCGAGGCGCTGCTGCCGGTCTTGAGCGAATCGGACGGGCGCGGCACATCGGGTTCGATCAGCGCATCCACCTGTTTCAGCGAGGAATCGGCAAATCTGAGGCCGATGTCGAAGATCAGCCCGTTGAGCAGCATCCAGGACAGAATGATGGCCGCGGCGATGCCGAGCACATTAGCCAGCCGGCGCGGCAGGAAATGCCGGCTGCGCGTCGCAAAGAAACGGCGGATCAGCTGGAACAGCCGGCCGGCGCCGATGAGAATGGCAGCCACCAGTATGGCGATGGCGCCTGTCTTGGTGGGGTGCGCGCTGGGGAGCGGATCGAGCTCCATCAGCACGCGAATGGAGTTCTGCCAGTCTTTCGCCTGCCACAGAAACGCAATCGCCGTAATCGCGGCGGCAAGCGCAATGAGAAACCGAACGCCGCGGACATTATGACGCGAGGGTTCAGGCAGCTCCAGATAAGCCCAGATCGCATGAAGGGCGACGCCGATCATGTAACCGATCGCGAAAGAAAACCCGCACAGCACACCTTGCATCAGCCATGTTCGCGGCAGGAGCGATGGTGTGAGAGAAGCGCAGAAGAGAACCGAGCCAAAGACGATGCCGGTTGCCGAAAGACCCGCAAACAACCGCTCAACCCATTGTTTTACCAACTTGACTTGTCCCTTCTACTCACCGCCTGATGCTAAGTGTAATATGTGACGGACGAGGGTGCAAATCCCGTGATCAGGATAAAAATCACAGAAATAGGAAAATAATCCTTTACACCGTGACGGTGGTTTGATAGTGTTTGGCTATAGTCGGAGATTTGCGGCTGAACGGCAATGGTTGTCTTTGGGACTGCCCGTAGCGCTTTCTTCACCACCGCGTTCCTGTGCTTGTCACAGGAATGAGGGTGAATGAGGTGCAAGCAAACTTGCCTTGTTCGCGGGCTCCTCTTTATTTGTTCTTTCTCTCGCAGGCCAATCCCATGACAACGTCCAGCAATTGCGATCCGGCGCTCTACAGCGTCTGGCCGGAAACGCCCGCCTATGCGGCTGACAACATGCCGGAAGCCGCGCCCGAGACGAAGTCGCGGGCCGACAGGCTGGCCGCCGAAGATGCGGCGCGCAACGGCAGCCTGCGGCAATTGCTGAATGAGCTGACGGAGGAGATGCGCGAGCAGTTCTGCCTGTACCGCAATCTCCGCCAAGTGAGCGAAGCGGCCTTTCTGGCGACGGCGGAGGATGCTTCGGGCAAGCTCGCCCGCGCCGATGTGAAGGCTGCGACGGACCAGCTGTCGCTGATCGTTCGCACGCTGGAGCGGATCGACGCTTTGCAACGGGTGCTGGCGGAAGAAAGGGAAGCTCTTTTCAGCGAAGACGAAACCGAGGTCGGGGACTACGAGGCGGCGGTGGCGCATTTCCTCAATCGCATCGATGAACTGGCTGAACAGAAATGCCGCGCAAAGATGGCAACCGATCCCGCTTGCAGCCCCTTCGCAGAAACCGATACATGACGGATATGTCGACCGGACCCCATCTGCCGGCGCAGGTTTTCAATCTTCTGCGCGACTGGCGTTTCATCGGCAACCTGCCGCAGCAACCGCCGGAGGGCGACTGGCGGACATGGCTTCTGATCGGCGGACGCGGATCCGGCAAGACCCGCGCCGGGTCGGAGTGGGTTCACGCCGTCGCTTCCGCCGGCAGGCAATCGGATTTGCGCATCGCGCTGGTTGCCGAAACGCTGGGTGATGCCCGGGAGGTGATGATCGACGGCATTTCCGGCATTTGCCGTATTGCCCGCCGCCATCGTCCCGCCTTCGAGGTGTCGCGTCGGCGGCTGCTTTGGCCCAACGGGGCGATGGCGCAGGTGTTCTCATCGGAAGACCCGGAAAGCCTGCGCGGGCCGCAGTTCCACATGGCCTGGGCGGACGAGCTGGGCAAATGGAAATATCCACAGGAAACCTGGGACATGCTGCAGTTCGGCCTGCGTCTGGGTGAATTGCCACGACAGCTGGTGACGACCACGCCACGGCCCATTCCATTGCTGAAGGCGCTTCTGGCCGATCCTTCGAGCCGGGTGGCCCGGATGCCGACGGCCATGAACGCGCGGAACCTTTCTCCCGGTTTTCTGAAAGCCATGCAGGACCGCTACGGGGGCACGCGGCTCGGCCGTCAGGAAATTGGCGGCGAACTGATCGATGAGCGCGAGGGCGCGTTATGGAAACGCGCCGATCTGGAAGCGATCGTTGAGGTTGCGGCTGCGCCGCTTTCGCGGATCGTGGTGTCGGTCGATCCGCCGGCCGGCAGTGGTGAAAATTCCTGCTGCGGCATCGTCGTGGCGGGACTGGGCATGGCCGGGCGTCTCACGGTGCTAGCGGATTGTTCGGTGGAAGGCGAGACGCCGGCCGGCTGGGCTCGCGCCGTCGTCGCCGCCTTCCGCCGCCACGAGGCTGACCGCGTCGTGGCAGAGGTCAATCAAGGCGGCGAGATGGTGCGCGCCATGCTGCAGAGCGTAGAGGCCAACCTGCCGCTGACGCTGGTGCGGGCAAGCCGCGGAAAGTTCGCCCGCGCCGAACCGGTCGCCGCGCTCTATGAGCAGGGAAGGGTGCGCCACGCCGCGCGATTTGAAAAGCTTGAGGACCAGATGACGGATTTCGGACCGGAAGGCCTGTCGTCCGGGCGCTCGCCGGACAGGCTGGACGCACTCGTCTGGGCGATCACTGCGCTGACGACGATGGTGACCAGCGAACCGAAGGTGCGGGGGATGTGAGACGGTGATTTAGTGGCTCCAGGGACCTAGAGCCAATAACGCCTCAAGCGTGTCGCCTGTTTCTTCTCCCGTTGGGCAGAAGGACCGCAGCGCGGGATGAAGAGGCAACGGTCAAGATGTGCCGCGAGAGCATGGATGTCAGGACCTTGCCCCGTCATCTGACCCTTGGGGCCATCTTCTCCCCGGCGGGGAGAAGAAAAAGTGAAGGACCCGCCCGATTTCGGGCGTCGGGCAAATATTATTTCTTCGGAGATTGCGCCGGCTTCGGCTGGGAGCCGGTTTCACGCATCTGGCGCCACTCGTTTTCGAGACGGTCATAAACGGTCTGGGGGATTGTCGCTGTCATGGTGGCATTCCTCCTTGAATGGTTAACGCTGCAGGATTGCGCGGTAAATGGAGTTAGCGCGCTAAGGTTCCGGAATTCAAGGAATTTTTTACTCCAAAACCCCGGTCCGAGGATTAAAATCGATTAAGGTTTTTTCAAATCGATTTAGTCCTGACGGACGTCACGGGTCATGAACCCCAAGTCATATCAAGTGTCATATCAGGAGCAGGCCATGGTCTTTGACGAGGCGCGATTCGTCGCGTCGGTGCGGAAATCCCTGTTCGGCGGGCGGCTGCGCACGGCGCAACTTGCAGGGATGAAGACGATCCTGTCGGGCTTTGCGACGGCGCTGCCCGGCGGCGATCCCCGGTGGCTGGCTTATATGCTGGCGACTGCTTTCCACGAGACCGCGGCAACCATGCAGCCGGTGCGCGAGACTTTGGCGACAACCGATGCCGAAGCGATCGCACGGCTCGACCGCGCCTTTGCCGCCGGCGGTCTGCCGATGGTCCGCAGACCCTACTGGCGGCGTGATGCGGAAGGGAAAAGCTGGCTGGGACGTGGCTTCGTTCAGCTGACCCATCGCCGCAATTATGAGACCATGTCGGTGCTGACGGGGGTGGATCTAACCGGCCGCCCCGCGCGCGCCATGGAAGCGGACGTGGCGACGGCTATCCTGATCCAGGGCATGGTGGCCGGCAGCTTCACCGGCAGACGTCTTGCGGATTTCTTCGATGCAGAGCGCGAAGACTGGGATGCGGCGCGCGCCATCATCAATGGCAGCGACCGGGCCAGCCTGGTGGGCAATTATGGGCGCGCATTTCATCGGGCCCTTCTTGCGGCGCGGATTGAACCGGCGCGGCCCAGGTGATAACCCGTTACGCAGCGCCGAGAAGGCCGCCTTCGAATTTCGCATGACAGGTGACACCGTGATCCGCCATATCGTCTTTTTCACCGTTCCCGAGGAAAACCGCGACGCCGTCCGCAAGGGCCTTTCCGGCCTTACCGCGATTCCGCATGCGCTGAAGCTGGAAATCGGCGAGAATGTGAAGAAGGACCAATGGGGCAATTCCGTCGATTTCATCGTTTATGGCGAGTTCGAAAACGAAGCGGCGCTGGCGGCCTACAAGGCCGATCCCGCCTATGATCTTTCCACCCGCACGGTGAAGCCGCTGCGGGAAACCCGCGTCGCCGCCGATTTCGACAGCGATACGGCAGTAAAAGCACCGATCCGGTAACGGTTCGGTTCAGCTGCGCAAGTGACGGGCATCTGCCCGTCGTCTGCCGAGAGCCGGCGAAAAAAATCTTTTTCCGTTTGGGCTTTGAGTCCCGGTATCCCTTATTTCTGTGCCTGTCGCAGGAAACCAGCCGACGCGTGTCTGCGCGACGACAAGACTCTCTTCGGCCCAAAGAGCTGGGCTGGCTGGTTCCCTGTGACAAGCCAGGGATGAGGAACATCACAAACAAGGACACCGTCATGCGATTTCCCTTTTCCCTGCCGCGCAAGCGCCCGGCGGATGGCAACGCCATGCCCGAAAACCGGAAAATGGCTGGCGGCTTCATGGCCGTGGCCATGCAGGGCGGGCAGGCCTTCTGGTCCGGCCGGTCCTATGCCGCGCTTGCCCGTGAGGGTTTCATGAAGAATCCCGTAGCCCACCGGGCTGCCCGCATGGTGGCGGAAGCGGCCGCGTCGGTGAACTGGCTGCTTTACGACGGCGATGACGAGATAGGCGATCATCCGCTGCTGGCGCTTCTGGCGAGGCCGGGCGCGCACATGGGCGGGCCGGATTTCTTCGAGGCGCTTTATGGCCACCTCATGCTGGCCGGAAACGCCTATGTCGAGCCGCTTGTGATCGGCGGGCGGCTGCGTGAACTGCATCTTCTCCGGCCTGACCGGCTCAGCATTGTCGAAGGGCCGGATGGCTGGCCGGCGGCTTATGATTACCGCGCCGAAGGCCGGGCCACGCGGCGCATCGCCGCCGAGCGGGACGGGCTGGGGCTGCTGCATCTCAAACTGTTCCATCCGCTGGATGACCGGGTGGGGTTCGCTCCGCTCGCCTCCGCCGGCGCGGCGCTTGATCTTCACAACGCGGCCAGCCAGTGGAACAAGCGCCTGCTCGATAATTCCGCCCGGCCTTCCGGCGCGCTGGTCTATCAGCCGCGGGAAGGCGGCAATCTTTCCGCCGAACAATATGAACGGCTGAAGCGCGAGCTGGAGGAGGGCTATCAGGGCGCCATGAATGCCGGCCGGCCGCTGCTTCTGGAGGGCGGGCTGGACTGGAAGGCGATGGGACTATCGCCGCGCGACATGGACTTTCTGGAAGCCCGCAACGGCGCGGCCCGCGATATCGCGCTCTCACTCGGAGTACCGCCAATGCTGATCGGCATTCCCGGCGACAATACCTATGCGAATTACCAGGAAGCAAACCGCGCCTTCTATCGCCTCACCGTGCTGCCGCTCGTCAACCGCACGGCGGCGAGGCTTTGCGGCTGGCTTGCGCCGATCTTCGGCGTGGGCCTGCGACTGGAAGCCGATCTTGATCGGATTGCCGGGCTCGCGGGCGAGCGGGACGCGCTCTGGACACGCATCGGCGCAGCCTCGTTCCTGAGCGACGAGGAAAAACGCGAGGCCGTCGGTTATTGAACGGACGGCGTTTCTTTCGCTTTGACGGTTCAAGCATTGTCTGAAGAAGCGGATTCTCTTTGTGAGCTCATCCGTCCAAGCGATTCCGAAGATTCGTAAAATCACCCGGTGCAGGCGCGCAGGAAGCGGCTGCGTGCGACGCGGCGCGTCCGCCCGATGACAACATCCTAGAACGGAATGATTAACCATGTCTGAATTCGCCAATGAGGCCGGCATCTGGGCCGCCCGCATCACCGGCGCCGTGGCGGGCGCGGGTGTATCGCTCGTTTATCTCCTGCCGAAAAGCAAGCGCGAGGCCGCGAGCCGTTTTATCACCGGGGTCTCCTGCGGCATGATCTTCGGCGGGCCTATCGGCCTTGGGATCGTGCAGCAGCTTGATATTGCCGGCGCGCTTTCCGGTCGCGAAATCATGGTAGCGGGTTCCGCCGCCGCCAGCATGGGGGCCTGGTGGGGGTTGGGCGTGCTGGTGCGCATCGCCGACCGTTACAGCGCCCGCCCGCGCGCCTGATATTCCCCTCACATCGCAGGAGTTACCCATGCACGCCTATCGCGGGCCGCGTCCCGCCACGCGTAAATTCGCCAATCTGGAACTGCGCGGCATTGCCGGCGACGGCACTTTTTCCGGTTACGCCAGCGTCTTTGGCGAGATCGATCTCGGCCGCGATGTGATCGAGCGCGGCGCCTTCCGCCGCTCCATCGAGGAGCGCGGTGCGTCCGGTATCCGCATGCTCTACCAGCACGATCCGGCCCAGCCTATCGGCGTCTGGCGCACCATCCGCGAGGATGAGCGTGGCCTTTATGTCGAGGGTATCCTCACGCCCGGCGTCGCCCGGTCGAGGGAAGTCCATTCGCTGATGAAGACCGGCGCTCTGGACGGGCTGTCCATCGGTTTCCGCACGGTTCGTTCGAGTAGGGAAGGGCGTTCCGGCAAGGCGGCCCGCGCCGGCGTCCGGCGCATTCTGGAGGCCGATCTCTGGGAGATCTCCGTCGTGACTTTTCCGATGCTTCCCTCGGCTCGCGTCTCCGATGTCAAGCATGCCCGCTTCTTCCGCGACCGCGACACCGAACTGGTGCGCAGCATGCGCCGCGCCGCCCGTTCGCTTTTCGATACCGCCTTCAAACGCTGATTTCCGGACAAACCGCAACAAGGAAAACCACATGACAGAGCAGACAACGACACCGGCCCCGATGACGGTTGCGCCGCAGCTGAAGGCCTTCCCCGATACGATGACGGCCGCCTTCGACGAGTTCATGGAGGCCTTCGAAGCCTTCCGTGAGACCAACGATCAGCGGCTTGCCGATATCGAACGCAAGATGGGGGCTGATGTCGTGACCCGCGACAAGCTCGACCGCATCGACAGGGCGCTCGACGACAACCGCAGGCTCATGGACGATCTGGCTTTGAAGAAGGCGCGGCCTGCGCTCGGCCGGAAGGACACGCTGTCGCAGGATGCCGAAGAGCACAAGACCGCTTTCGAGGCCTATATCCGCCGGGGCGAGGAAGCCGCGCTGCGCGATCTCGAGGCAAAGGCCTTTGCCGGCTCGGCCGGGGCGGACGGCGGCTTTCTTCTTCCGACCGAGACGGATGGCGAGATCGGCCGGCGCATGACGGCGATTTCGCCTGTCCGGGCGCTCGCCACGGTGCGACAGGTGTCCGCAGCCGTGCTGAAAAAACCCTTCGCCGCCGGCGGGCTCGCCACCGGCTGGGTTTCGGAAACGGCGGCGCGCCCGGAAACGGCGACACCGAAACTGTCGGAGCTTTCTTTCCCGACCATGGAGCTTTATGCCATGCCTGCCGCCACCCAGGGCCTGCTGGACGATGCGGCGGTCGATATCGAGGCGTGGATCGCATCCGAGGTGGACATCGCATTCGCCGAACAGGAGGCGGCGGCTTTCGTTGGCGGCGACGGCATCAACAAGCCCAGGGGGTTCCTCGCCTATACGACCGTTGCCAATAACGACTGGAGCTGGGGCAATATCGGTTATGTCGCGACCGGCGTATCGGCGGGCTTTTCCTCCGCCGGTCCCATGGACGTGCTGCTCGACGCCATCTATGCGTTGAAAGCCGGCCATCGCCAGAACGGCACCTTCCTGATGAACCGCAAGACGCAGGGTGCGCTTCGACGCTTCAAGGACACGACCGGCGCCTATCTTTGGCATCCGCCGGCTGCCGTCGGTCAGCCCGCCTCGCTGATGGGCTTTCCGGTGACGGAAGCCGAGGACATGCCCAATGTGGCGGCCAACAGCTTCGCCATCGCCTTCGGGGATTTCCGCGCCGGTTACCTCGTTGTTGACCGAACCGGCGTCCGCATCCTGCGCGATCCCTATTCGGCCAAACCCTATGTGCTTTTCTACACCACCAAACGCGTGGGCGGCGGCGTGCAGAATTTCGAGGCGATCAAGCTGGTGAAGTTCGGGGTGAATTGAACCTCGACGGTGCCGCGTGTTTCTTCTCCCCGCCGATGCCCGACAGGGCAGATGAGGGGGCAAGCTCTCGGTTTACCCCGACCCTTGCCCCCACGACCCGCTGCCGCGATCTTCTCCCGGCGGGAAGAAGGCGAAAGACGCAGCCGCTCGCCCTAATCTCCGGAGACCCCATGACCTATGCCCTCATCCATCCGCCGCAGGCGGAGCCGTTGACCCTTGCCGACGTCAAGGCGCATCTGCGTCTCGACAGCGGTGACGAGGACACCTTGCTTGCCACGTTGATACGCGCGGCCCGCGAGCATCTGGAACGCACCACCGGGCTGTGCCTCCTGCGCCAGACCTGGCGGCTTTATCTCGATCGGTGGCCCGAAACGGGCGTGATTCTGATTGGCAAGACGCCGGTGCAAGCCATCGAAACGATTCTGGTTTTCGACGGGCAGGGGCGCGTGGCAGACATCACCGCCACCGAAAAGCTGCTCGACGGCGCGGCGCGGCCGGCACGGCTGTGGCTGCGCGAACCGCCGGCCCCGGAACGGGAGCTGAATGGCATCGAGATCGATTTCACCGCCGGTCATGGCGAGGCCGCGACGGATGTGCCCGATACGCTGAAACGCGCCATGCTGATGCATGTGGCGCAGATGTTCGCCTTTCGCGGCGCCGTCGCGCCGGAAAACCAGCCGGCCGCCGTTCCGGCTGGTTATGAGCGGCTGGTGTCTCCTTTCTGCCGTCTGGGGCTTTAGGCCATGAACCTCGTCTTTCTTGATCCTGGCAGGCTGACGGCGCGACTGGAACTGGAAGTGCGGTCGGAAATGCCTGATGGACAGGGCGGCGCCGCCGAAAGCTGGAAGGCCGTGCACGCGTTGTGGGGCGCCATCGAACCGGTTTCCGAAGCCTCGCACGAGCGGGCTTCGGCCGAGGGGGCAACGATTACCCATCGTGTCTGGCTCGCCTGGCGCAACGACATCGACATCGGCACCGGGATGCGCTTTCGCAAGGGGTCGCGCATCCTCAACATCCGAACGGCGATAGATCCCGACGAAACCCGCCGCTTCATCGTCTGCCGTTGCGAAGAGGAAGACCAATGAGCGCCGCGAACCCGCTTCTTCAGGCGATCGTCGCAAAGCTCGCTGGCGATGCCGAATTGGCAGACCTCAACCCCGGCGGCATCGTCGACCGGCTTCTGACGCGTGGCCTTTTGCCATGTATTGTCTTCGACGAGGTCGAGACCCGCGATTATTCGACGGCGACGGAAAGCGCGGAGGAGCATTTTCTGACGCTGCAAATCTGGGGTGATGCCAATCGCCGCAGATCCACGGGTGAGATCGCCGCAAGGGTAAAAGCGCTGCTTGATGATGCCGCGCTGCCGCTCGTCGGCTTTTCGCTCGTCAACATGCACATGCTGTCCAGCCGCTCCCGCCGTGAGGCGAAGTCACGGAACTTCGTCCTTGAAATGCGGTTCAGGGCGGTAACGGAATGAAGGGCCTTACGCTTTCTGGCCGGCCACGGTTTTCCACAGCAGGATCAGCAGCAGCAGCGAAAGGGTGATCAGGATGGAAGCGATGCCAAGCATCGCCGCCACGCCGCCGCGATCGAGCGCCATGCTGAAAATGACAGGTGCAAAGGCGATGGCGAGATTTTGCGGAAGCGAAATCCGTGCGGCCTGAAGGCCGTATTGCTGCGGAGAAAACACTGCAAGCGGCAGAACGGCGCGGCTGACCGTCAGCACGCCCGCGCCAAAGCCGAACAGGGCGATGAAGCCGGCAAAGGCTGGTATGGCCGGAGAAAACACGAGCAGCACCAGAAAGGATGTCAGCAGAAGACAGAGGCCGATCAGGCAGGTGATGAAGGGATTGCCGTGTTTTCCCAGCAGGAAATCTAGCCCGCGCGCGGTAATCGCCAGCACGCTGCGCACCGATGCCAGCTGGATTGCGAGCGCTTGCGATGCGCCTGAATGCACGAGAAGCAAAGGCAGAAGCGGCGAGAAGCCAAAGGCGGTGAAGGCGCTGAGCGTGGTCATTGCCGCCAGAAGCAGGAAGGCGCGCCGCGTATCCACCGGCGAGGCCGGGATTTCGCCAGGATGCGGGCGCTGGCCTGGATTGCCGCCCTTACTCTTCGGAAGAACGAAGAGGTAAAGCGGCAGAAGCAGGAACAGCTGCAGACAGCCGTAGAGGATGAGGGTGCCGCGCCAGCCGAGATGCTGCTCCGCAAAGGCTGTAACGGGCAGGAACACGGCCGCCGAAAGGCCGGTAAAGACCATCAGCAGCGTCAGGGATCGACCGCTTTCCGCCCCGACGCGCTCCACCACGGCGGTGTGTGCCGCCGTTGTCAGCCCGCAGGCGCCGGCAAAGCCCATCACCGCCCAGCCCAGCAGATAGCTTGTCACGCCGCCTGCAAAAGCAAGCAGCGCAAAGCCGCAGGCAAAAAGCAGGGTGCCGCTGACCAGCACCGGCGCTGCGCCGTGGCGCACAAGCATCCGCCCGAGCAGCGGCCCGCAAAGCGCACTGATGGTCATCATCACGGTCAGGCCTGCAAAAACGACTTCGTTGGCGATGGCGAGTTCGCTGCCCATTCGTGGACCGAGAATGGCCAGCATGTCGAAACCGGAACCCCAGCTGACGACCTGCCCAAGCGCCAGCACGCCGATAAGGCGTGTACGGAACGTCGGGGAAGCAGCATCGGACATGGCAAGATCGCACAATGCGAGGGCAAGGAACATTTTTGGTCGCAGGCCCGCAACACCCTGCAACCGCAATCGAAACGGAAGGAAACAGGATGGTGGCGCAGAAGGGCAAGGATTTTCTGCTGAAATTCAACAATGCCGGAACATATGTCACTGTTGCCGGGCTCAGAACGCGGCGGCTGGCCTTTAACGCCCAGGCGGTGGACGTTACCGATGGGGAAAGCGTCGGGCGCTGGCGCGAGTTGCTGGCGGGTGCCGGCGTGCAAAGGGCCGCGCTGACGGCGTCAGGCATATTCAAGGATGCGGCGAGCGATGCGCTCGTGCGCGGCGCGTTTTTCGCGGGCACCATTCCCGGCTGGCAGATCGTCATACCCGATTTCGGCACGATTATCGGGCCGTTCCAGATCGTGGCGCTGGAGTATTCCGGCCGTCACGATGGCGAAGTGCAATTTGAGATCGCGCTGGAATCGGCCGGTCTTTTGACCTTTGGAGCGCTGTGATGCCGCAAGGGTTGCGTTACGGGCGGGCGAACCGCCATCGCGGCGAGATCGAAGCGCTGTTCGACGGCGAGAGGCGCATATTGTGCCTGACGCTCGGCGCGCTTGCCGAGCTCGAAACCGCCTTCGAAGTCGACGACCTGACAGCGCTCGCCGAACGTTTTGCGAGCGGACGCATGAAGGCCACCGACATGATCCGGGTGATCGGCGCGGGGTTGCGCGGCGCCGGCAATGTTTTTTCGGATGAGGATGTTGCCAGCGCCACGGTGGAGGGTGGCATTGTCGGCCATGCCGCCATCGTCGCCGAACTTCTGACCGCCACCTTCGGCGGTTTGAAAGGGGAGACGCCGCGGGACCCCTGAATGCCGCAGCAGGCGATGCGACGCCGCGCCCTTTTCCCTGGGATGCGGTTCTCCATGCGGGTTTCTGCCTACTGCGGCTTTCTTCCGAAGTCTTCTGGCGGCTGACGCCCAGAGAGTTTTTCGCCATGACGGGCGGCGTGCGCTCCGGTTCACACGGCCCCGATCGACAGGAGATGGAGGCGATGATGCGGCGTTTTCCCGACAGGGAGGCATCCGATCATCGTTTCGCGAAGATGTTTTAATTCAAATACTTGAAGCTCCAGTTTGAATCGGAAAGGCAGGTACGATGGCGGGTGAAGGATCGATCGCGGAAAATCGGGAGGAGGCGGAAGCCCTGTCCGAAGTGATGGGCGATCTCGAACGCCGCTCCGAACGGTTCGGAGCGGCGCTGACGTCTGCACTGCAGGCGGCAACGACAGGCGGCAAAGGGCTGGACGATGTGCTGCGCGGCCTTGGGCAGCGGCTGTCGGGCATCGCGCTTTCCGCCGGGCTCAAACCCTTTGAGGCCATGATTGGCAATGCCGTCGGCGGGTTGTTGAACGGCGGCGGCTCGCTCTTCGCCTTCGCGGATGGCGGGATGCCGGGGCGCAGCGTCACGCCTTTCGCCGAGGGTGGTGTCGTCTCCAGCCCGGCGTTTTTTCCCATGGACGGCGGGCTTGGCCTGATGGGAGAAGCAGGGGCGGAAGCCATATTGCCTCTGAAGCGCGGCCCGGATGGTGCACTCGGTGTTGCGGCGCCTTCCGCCGGCGGCGGGTCCCAGATCATTTTCAACGTCACGGCGACGGATGCGGCAAGCTTCCGCAAAAGCGAAGGCCAGATTGCCGCAATGCTGGCGCGCAGCGTCGGGCGCGGCCAGCGTGGACTGTAATATGCAGACCTTGTCCCTGTCCCGACCGGCCTGCCGAGCATGGACAAACCGCGAAGGATGAGGGCCTGCGGCCGGCACACCCCGAACAGCGAAATGAATCCAGGAACAACGACATGGTGGCATTTCATGAAGTGCGGTTTCCGCTGCGGCTGGCGCTCGGTGTGAGCGGCGGGCCGGTGAGACGGACCGACATCGTCAATCTTTCCAATGGGCGGGAAAGCCGCAATCAGCGCTGGCGAAATGCCAGGCGTGCCTATGACGCCGGCTCGGGCATCCGCTCGCTCACCGATCTCTATGAGGTGCTGGCCTTTTTCGAAGCGCGGCGCGGCGAGCTTTACGGCTTTCGTTTTCGCGATCCCGTGGACTTCAAATCCTGCCCGCCGGGAGACACGCCGGCATCGACCGATCAGAGGATCGGCGTGGGTGATGGCGTCACGGTGCGGTTTCAACTGGTCAAGACCTATGCCGATGCGGGTGGCTTCTTCACCCGCCGGGTGGAAAAGCCTGCCGAGGGCTCCGTCCTCGTATCGGTCGAGGGTGTGCCCGTATCCGCTTCGGATATGTCCTGCGATTACGCGACCGGTATGGTGACATTCGGTTCCGGAAAGGTTCCGCCCGCCGGTGCGGTGGTCCGTGCCGGCTATGAATTCGATGTACCGGTACGGTTCGCGACCGACCGCATCGACATCAACCTCACCGCCTTCGAAGCCGGGCGAATTCCCGCCATTCCGCTGATGGAAATCCAGCCATGAAAACGATCGCTCCCGCCCTTGCCGGGCATCTTGAAAGCGATGCCACGACCACTTGCCATTGCTGGAAAGTGACGTTGAAGGATGGCGCCGAAATCGGATTCACCGATCATGACGAGGCGCTTTTCTTCGCCGGCACGGCCTTTCTGGCCGCCAGCGGTTTTTCGGCCAGCGATAATGACAGCGAAACCGGGCTCGGCGCCGGCGCAGGTGAAGTGGCAGGCGGTTTTTCCAGCGAGGCGATTTCGGAAGAGGATCTTGCCGCCGGCCGTTTCGACGGAGCGAGAGTGGAGCTTTACCTCGTCAACTGGCAGGCTCCGGAAGAGCATGTGCTTCTCTCCCTGCGCGAGATCGGCGACGTAACCCGGGCGGGCGGGTCCTTTCGCGCCGAGCTGCGCAGTTTCGCCCATCGCCTCAGCCAGCCGCAGGGGCGGGTTTATGGACGGCGCTGCGATGCCGCGCTGGGAGACGCACGCTGCGGCGTGGCTCTGGCGCGGTTCACCGGCAATGGCCGGGTGGCGGCGGTGGACGCGGCCGGCAATCTCGTCGCAACCGGGCTCGATGCTTTCCCGGATGGTTTTTTCAACGGGGGAAAGGTGCATTTTCTCACCGGTCCGCTTGCCGGGCGCGGGTTCGATCTCGATGGTCATGAGCAGCGCAATGGCGGCGCGCTTCTTTCTTTCTGGCTTCCACCGGATGAGGCACCGTTGCCGGGAGACAGCTTTTCCGTCACGGCCGGTTGCGACAAGAGCTTCGCCACATGCAGGCATACATTCGCCAATCAGCTGAATTTCAGGGGATTTCCCCATCTTCCAGGGGCTGATTTCGCCTATTCTTATGCCAGCGGTGGTCACACCCACGATGGCGGGGCCTTGTTCCCATGAGCGAGACGGGAGACAAGGTGCTGGCGCTGGCCGAGCCGTGGATCGGCACACCCTATCGGCATCAGGCGTCGCTAAGGGGCGTTGGCTGCGATTGTCTCGGCCTGATCCGAGGCGTCTGGCGCGAACTCTACGGCAGCGAACCGGAACTTCCGCCGCCCTATGCGCCTGACTGGGCCGAGCGCTGTGGTGAGGACCGGCTGATGGCGGCCGTGCAACGTCATTTTCCCGACGTTTCGGGCCTGGACGGGGCAAAGCCCGGAGACCTGCTGCTGTTCCGCTGGCGGGCCGATGCGGCGGCTAAACATCTCGGCATCCTCGCGGAATCCCGGCATTTCATCCACGCTTATGAGCAGGCGGCGGTGGTGCGTTCCGCCTTGGTGCCATGCTGGAAACGGCGCATCGCCGGCATTTTCCGCTTTCCCGATCCCTGAGATTTTTTGAGGCAGGCATGGCAACCATACTATTTCAGGCAGCAGGTGCGGCGCTCGGCGGTATTTTTGGGCCCGTGGGAGCGATCATCGGGCGTGCGGCCGGCGCGCTGGCTGGCAACGCCGTGGATCGCGCCTTGCTTTCAGACGGTCGTACCGTGTCCGGGGCACGGCTCTCGGCCGCGCGTATTCCCGGTGCGGATGAAGGCGCCGCGATAAACCGGCTTTACGGTACGGCGAGGATCGGCGGCACCCTGATCTGGGCGACACGTTTCGAAGAAAGCCGTGTCGTGCAGAGACGTGGTGGCAAAGGCAACCGCGGCCCAAGGACGGAAACCTATCGATATTTCGCCAATCTCGCCATCGGTCTCTGCGAGGGGGAGGCGGCCTTCGTGCGGCGCGTCTGGGCCGATGGGCGCGAAATTGACCTGACCGGCATCGAGATGCGCTTTTATCCCGGCAGCGCAACGCAATTGCCCGATCCGCTGATCGAGGCGAAACAGGGGAGCGGCAATGCTCCCGCCTTTCGCGGCCTCGCTTATGTCGTCATCGAGCGCCTGCCGCTTGAAGCCTATGGCAACCGCATTCCGCTCATGCAGTTCGAGGTGGTGCGGCCGGTCGGCGGGCTGGAGAAGTCGATCCGCGCCGTGACCGTCATTCCGGGCGCAACCGAACATGGTTACGCAACGGTGCCGGTTTCCGAGCATACGGGCATGGGTGAAAGCCGCGTGATGAACCGTAACGGCCTGACGGCCGAGACGGACTGGCGCGCTGCCATCGATGAATTGCAGGCGCTTTGCCCCGCTCTTCAAAGCGTGGCGCTGGTGGTGAGCTGGTTCGGCACGGATATGCGGGCGGGCGAATGCCGCATCCTGCCGGGTGTTGAAGTGGGGGACCGGGAGGGGGAGACGGCGCCGTGGTCCGTTGCCGGCTTGACACGCGCCGGGGCGCATCCGGTCAGCCATCATCATGGCGGTCCCGCCTATGGCGGCACGCCGAATGATGAAGGCGTGCTGCAGGCGATAGCCGACCTCAAGGCGCGGGGCCTGAAGGTCTGCCTTTATCCCTTTGTGATGATGGACGTGCCGGCGGGCAACGGGCTGCCGGATCCCTATGGCAAGGCCGAACAGGACGCTTATGCCTGGCGGGGGCGCATCACCTGCTTTCCCGCACCCGGGAGGCCCGGATCGGCCGATCGTACCGCCGGTGCGCGGCTGGAGATCGATCGTTTCTGTTCCCGCGCCGAGGGCTATCGACGCATGGTGCTGCATTACGCCGACCTTTCGGTAAAAGCGGGAGGCGTCGACGCCTTCCTGATCGGTTCCGAACTGCGGGGGCTGACGGGGTTGCGCGACGACAACGGCGCCTTTCCCTTCGTGGAGGCGCTGGTGCGGCTCGCGCGCGATGTACGGGCTGTCGTCGGAAGGGCGACGAAACTAACCTATGCTGCGGACTGGAGCGAATATTTCGGTCACCAGCCGGCCGACGGCTCTGGGGACGTGTTCTTCCATCTCGATCCGCTCTGGGCGAGTTCAGACATCGACGCCATTGGCATCGACAATTACATGCCGCTCTCCGACTGGCGCGACGAAGATGCCGCAAACGGCAATCCTGACGGCATGACCGGCCCGGATGACGCTGTGGCCTTCCGCCGCGCCGTTACGGCTGGCGAGGGTTTCGACTGGTTTTATGCAAGCGAAGCCGACCGCACGGCCCGGCGGCGAACCCCCATTGCCGATGGCACAACGGCAAAGCCATGGGTATTCCGCTACAAGGACCTTCGAAACTGGTGGGAACATCTCCATTACGATCGGCCCGGCGGGAAGGAGGGCACCACGCCGACCGCATGGAGGCCGGGCTCGAAGCCCATCTGGTTCACGGAACTCGGCTGCCCGGCGGTGGACAAGAGCGCGACACGCCCCAATGTCTTTCCCGATCCGAAATCGGCGGAAAACGCCTTTCCCCATTTTTCCCGCAAAAGCAGGGCGGACAGCCAGCAGCGGCGTTTTCTGGAGGCGCATCTGGGGCACTGGGAGAATGGCGATACCGCGATGGTGGATACGAGCCGGATCTATCTGTGGACCTGGGATGCGCGGCCTTTCCCGGCCTTTCCGCAAAACGGTGCGACGTGGAGCGATGGCGGTAACTGGCGCACGGGCCACTGGCTGAACGGCCGGCTGGGAACGGCGACGCTTGCCGACACCATCGCCGCCATTTTGACGGATCACGGCTTTTCCGCTTTCGACGTCTCCGCCATCAGCGGCGATCTCATCGGTTATGTGCAAGGCGAGGTAACTTCGGCCCGCAGCCTGCTGGAGCCGCTGATCGCGGCATTTCAGCTGGATGTGGCGGAGGATGCCGGCACCCTGTGTTTCCGCTCCCGCAACGGGGCTGTCACGCCCGTTCGGGATATTTCCATTCTCGCCGATCTGGAGGGTGAACCGCTGTGGTCGGAAAATCGCGGCCACGACAGCGATTTCCCCGCGGAAGCCGTTCTGACCTCGTTCAACCCGGCGCTGGACTACGAGCAGGCGAGCGTGCGTTCGCGGCGCGTGGAGAATGCCGGCAGCCGTGTCATGCGGCTCGATCTCAACGCCGCTCTATCTTCGGAAACGGCGCAAGCGGCGATCGAGGCGGCCTTGCGCGACAGCCGCCAGGCACGGCGCAGCCTGAGTTTTGCCCTGCCGCCGGGGCAGATTGCGCTGGAACCGGGTGACTGCATCCGTCTCTCCACGGAGGCCTTTCCGCAGGCGCCCGCAGGTCGGTTCATGGTCAGCCGTATCGAGGATGGCGCGGTGCGGCAGGTGGAAGCGCGGGCCTTTTCCCCGGCCTTGTCAACTTTTGCCGGTGTGGCGGACGAGCGACGTGCCCGTGGCGCAAGCGGCAGCGAGGGTTTCGCGCCGGAAGTGCTGTTTCTCGATCTGCCGTATCAGGACGGTGCGGCGGCCGAGCAGTCGGCGCGAGTTGCCGCCTTCGCGAAACCCTGGCGGCACATCGTCGTCTCGGCCTCATCAGGCACGGAAGGATACGGCCAGCGCGTCGTGCTAGACCGTCCGGCCAGGATCGCAACGCTGGCAATGCCGCTGAAGCCTGGACCCTCCGGTCGCTTCGACCGTGCAAATACCATCGTGCTCGATCTGCCTTTCGGCGAAGTTGCATCGGTCGAACCGCTTTCGGTGATGAACGGCGAGAACCGCATCGCCGTGAGGGCGGCGAATGGTGTCTGGGAAATCGTCGCTTTCGCGAAGGCAGAGGAAACCGCGCGGTCGCGCTGGCGGCTTTCTGTTCTCCTGCGCGGCCTTGCCGGCACGGAAGACGCGTTGGCCATCGGTGCGCCGGCAGGGGCGCCGGTGGTTGTTCTGGATGCCGCGGTACAGCCGCTCGGTCTGCTCGCCGGAGAGCGTGGCCGGCGAATGAACTGGATTGTCGAGGCAGCGGAACAGGCCGGCGCGCCGGTCGGGCCTTTCTCCGTCGAGGCCGGATTTCGGGCGCTGACGCCGCTTGCGCCGGTGCATCTTGGCGGGCTGCGAAAAACGGATGGCGTTCTCATCAGCTGGAAACGCCGGGGGCGGATGGACGCCGATGGCTGGGACGCAAGCGAGATTCCGCTGGATGAAGCTTTCGAACGTTATCGGGTGGAGGTGCTGGACGGCGACGAGGTGCGGCGTACCGCCGACGTCTCGGAACCCTTCTGGTTTTATCCAGCAACAGCCGAACTCACAGATTTTCCGGCGCTGCGGGATCACATTTCCGTGCGAGTCCGCCAGCTCGGCCGCGCGGTGCCCCTGGGAGTGGCGGCACAGGCCGTTCTCCCGCTTTCATAAATGCCTGAAAACAAAGCAAAGGACGACAAGATGGACAGTACCAAACCGTGGTATCAATCCCGCACGATATGGGGCGCGCTGATTGCGGTCTTCGCCCCGCTTTTCACCATTGCCGGCTTTGATCTGCCCGCCGGACTTCACGGTGAGCTGGCCGACGGCCTGATGACCGTGGCCGGCGGAATTGGCGGTCTCATCGCGCTTTACGGCCGCCTTTCGGCGACCCGTGCGATCCGCTGACGCAGCCCGCGCAAGCGCCGCTCCCGTTCCGTCTTCCCGCTGCGGGGGCGGCATTCATTTGCCATTCAGACGCTTTGCGCTACATATTCGGTCACAATACGGTTCAAGACGCACCCGTTTTTTTTGTGGAAGTTTGTAGAATGGCATCACCTCTCATCATCGCGACGCTTGCAGCCGGGCTTTCCGGTTTCACGGCGCCCGAGGCTGATTTGCAGGGCCACTACATTCTCGCTGCCAGCGACTGCGGCGCGGCCGTGGCCCGCGTTGTACGCGAAACCGGCGGCCAGCTTCTTTCTGTCTATCCTTCCGGCGACGGTCAGTCCTGTGTCGTCACCGTTCTCGTCCAGGGAAATGGCGAGCGCCCGCGCAAGGTGACGATGCGCGTGCCGATGTAGCTTGCCCGCATCGCCGAAATATCGGAAAACGATCCGAGACATCTAGCATGACCGGCCACGCACGTGGGCCGGGACACAGGAAAGGGCGGACAATGCGTATTCTCGTTGTTGAGGACGATGCCAATCTCAATCGTCAGCTGACCGATGCTCTCAAGGAGGCCGGTTATGTCGTCGATCAGGCATTCGACGGCGAGGAAGGCCATTATCTCGGTGACACCGAGCCCTATGACGCCATCGTTCTTGATATCGGCCTGCCGCAACTCGATGGCATCACCGTCGTCGAAAAATGGCGCGCGGCCGGAAAGGCCATGCCTGTTCTCATCCTGACCGCCCGCGACCGCTGGAGCGACAAGGTGGCGGGCATCGACGCCGGCGCCGATGACTATGTGACGAAGCCTTTCCATGTCGAGGAAGTTCTTGCCCGTGTGCGCGCGCTCATCCGCCGCGCAGCCGGCCACGCTTCTTCCGAACTCGTCTGCGGCCCGGTCCGGCTCGATACAAAGTCCTCCAAGGCGACCGTCAACGGCACGACGCTGAAACTCACCTCGCACGAGTTCCGGCTCCTGTCCTATCTCATGCATCACATGGGTGAGGTCGTATCGCGCACGGAGCTGGTCGAACATATGTACGATCAGGATTTCGACCGCGATTCCAACACGATCGAGGTATTTGTCGGACGTCTTCGCAAGAAGCTCGGGGTTGATCTGATCGAGACGATCCGTGGTCTCGGTTACCGGATGCAAGCGCCGGCAGATGCGAAGTAATTCTCTCACCGCCCGCGTCCTGCTGCTCGCCTCGCTCTGGTCGGTGCTGGCGTTGGTGGTGATCGCCGTCGTGATCTCGACGCTTTACCGCCAGGGCGTGGAGCGCAGCTTCACCGATCTTCTCAGGGCACAGCTCTATAACGTCATCAATTCCGTGACGATTTCGAACGAGAATACGTTGGCCGGCAGCCCGCAGCTTGGCGATCTGCGCTTTTCGCAGCCCGATACCGGCTGGTACTGGGTTGTCGAGCCGCTCGGAAATTTCCAGACCGCGCCGCTGGTCTCTTCCTCGCTCGGCGTTTCCACCCTTCCGGTGCCGAGCATTCTCGATGCCCCCTTCGACAACCGCTACGAGCGCTTTTATGCCGTCACCGACGAGGCCGGCAATCAGGTGCGGGTGGCGGAAACCGAAGTCGTGCTGGATGGCGAGGGGCGTGCAGCGCGTTTCCGTGTCTCCGGCAATCTCAATGTCGTGGAAGACGATGTCCGCGACTTTTCCAACAGCCTTTATCTGGCTCTGGCCGTCTTTGGTGTCGGCAGCCTCGTCGTGAACGGTCTTGCCATTCTCTACAGCCTGCGGCCGCTCGATCAGGCCCGCGTCGCGCTTGGTAAAATCCGGGGCGGTGAGGCGGAAAGCCTGGAGGGCGAGTTCCCGCGCGAAATCCAGCCGCTTGCCAATGAGGTCAATGCGCTGATCGACAGCAATCGAAGGCTTGTGGAGCGCGCGCGCATGCAGGTCGGCAATCTCGCCCATTCGCTGAAGACGCCGATTGCAGTTCTCCTGAACGAAGCCCGCACGCTCGATCCCCAGCACGGCGATCTGGTGCGGGCGCAGGCGGACGCCATGCAGGCGCAGGTGCAATCCTATCTCTCCCGCGCCCGCATCGCCGCCCAGCGCGGCTCCATCCTTGCCCGCGTGGAGGCCGAACCGGCGCTGGAGAGACTGGTGCGCGTCATGCGCCGCCTGAACCCCGACAAGCAGTTCGTGCTGAATTTCGAGCAACCCGGCGCGGTACTCGGCATGGAGCAGCAGGATCTGGAAGAGGTCGTCGGCAACCTTCTCGAAAATGCCGCGCGTTTTGCACAGACGCGTGTGGTCATTACGCTGGCGACCGGTACGCACCCATCCTCCGACGCCGAAATCGCCCGTCGCGCCTGGGTGGAGCTGACGGTGGAGGATGATGGGCCGGGACTTGAGCCGGAACAGATCAGCGAAGCGATGAAGCGTGGGCGGCGATTGGATGAGAGCCGCCCCGGCACGGGCCTCGGATTGTCGATCGTTTCAGAGGTGGTGTCAGAGTACCATGGCCGCTTTTCGCTGTCGCGCAGCGCCATCGGCGGGTTGAAGGCAGATCTGATTTTGCCCGGCCTTTCGAAAGAGCTTGCGTGAGCCGAGAAAAAAGGCAAGAAATTCAACGCTGGTATATTGATGCAATGCGGTAGGAAAGAGGACAGGGTTTGGTTGACGTGTATGATGGCTGCCGCTCCGTGACGATGCGTTCGCTGGTGTCACGCCCGGCACTTCTCTCGATCCTGTGCGTTTCCATGCTGAGCGCCTGCACCACCACGGGCACCCGCCCGGCAGGCGGCGGTCTTTTCGGCCGTTCGTCACAGCCCTCCACGCCCTTCCTTGCCAATCTGGAAGGCGGTATTGTCGGGCGAAGCGGCGTGCAGCTTGACAGGGGTGACCAGACAAAGGCGCTGGAGGCCGAATATAAGGCGCTGGAAACGGCCCCGGTCGGCACGCCTGTCACCTGGACGGGCGATGACGCCAGGGGCCAGGTGGTCGCCAATGCGCCCTATCAGGTTGGCAACCAGAACTGCCGGCAATATTCGCACACCCTGACGGTAGACGGACGCGAAACCCGGGCGCGTGGCGCAGCCTGCCGCAATGCCGATGGAAGCTGGTCGCCGCTGACATAACCGGTTTGACGCAAATCAAGGTCACGGGCCCTTTGCGATGACAAGAGAGGCATGGCGGTGCAGCCGGGGGAACGGCCTGCGGTGCGGCGTGATGTCTCAAATTCGCGTCATCCCTGCGCTTCATGTTTCCATGTGCCGCGCATTCGAGTAATTGAGCCTTATGTTCTGGATTGTCGTTGCGATATTGACGGCGGCTGTTGCCATCGTCCTGATGTACCCGCTGATGCGGAAGACCGAGGCGCCGCAGACGCGCCGTGACGGTGAGGTTGCCGTTTATCGTGACCAGCTGGCCGAACTGGACCGCGAGCGCGCCGCCGGCCTGATCGGGCAGACCGAGGCGGATTATGCCCGCGCCGAAATCGGCCGCCGTCTGCTTGCCGCCGCCGAAGCGGAAGAGCAACCCGGCAAAGAAACCCGGCCGCGCCGGCACAATCTCGCCGCCAGCCTGATCACCATTCTGTTGCCGGCGCTGGGTCTCTGTCTTTACATCTGGAACGGCAGTCCGGAGGTGCCGGACATGCCGCTCGAGGCACGCCTTGAAAAGCCCGGCAACGACATGAATCTGCTGGTCGCAAGGGCCGAAAGGCATCTGGCGCAGAACCCGGATGATGGCGCGGGCTGGGACATTCTGGCGCCGATCTATTTCAAGATGCAGCGGCTTGGCGACGCCGAGCTCGCCTATCGCAATGCGCTTCGCATTCTGGGCCCGAGCGCCGAACGATTGACGGGCCTTGGCGAAACGCTGGTGGCCGGCAATGACGGTATCGTCATCGAGGCGGCGCGGGATGCATTTGCCGAGGCGGAAAAGCTGAAACCCGGCAACCCGCGTGCCCGCTTCTATCTCGCGCTGTCGCTGGAACAGGCCGGCAAGGCGGAGGAAGCACGCGCGGCCTTCACTCAGCTGGCGGCAGACGCCCCGGCTGGCGCGCCATGGCTGCCCCTGGTGCGCGAGCATATTGCCCGGACTGGCGGCGAAACGAAGCCTGCCGCACCCGGCCCGACGACCGAGGACATGGCGGCGGCAAAAGACATGACGGCGACCGACCGGCAGGCGATGATTGAAGGTATGGTGGCGAGCCTTGACGCCAAGCTGAAGGATAACCCGGCCGATTTCGAAGGGTGGATGCGGCTCGTGCGTGCCTATTCCGTGCTGAAGAACGAAGCCAAGGCCGGAGAGGCGCTGCGGGCGGGGCTGAAAGCTTTTCCGCCGGAGGGTGAGCAGGGCAGGCAGCTTCTGGCGCTGGCGAAGGAACTCGGCGTTTCCGCCGGACCGATCCGCATGAACGGGAAACAGGATGCCGCGCCGCAGGGAGTGACACAATGACCCGCAAACAGAAACGACTCGCGATCATCGGCGGCGGCATGAGTTTCATCGTGGCGGCGGTGCTGCTGGTCATGTTCGCCTTCGGCCAGTCCATCGCCTATTTCTACATGCCGGCCGATCTGGAAAAAACGCCCGTCAACCCCGGCACGCGCATCCGCCTTGGCGGGCTGGTGGCGGAAGGGTCGATCAAGCGCGGCGAGGGCCGCACGGTGAGCTTCACGGTGACGGATGGCGAAGCGACCGTGCCGGTCAGCTATACCGGCATCCTGCCCGATCTCTTCCGCGAAGGGCAGGGCGTGGTGACCGAAGGCATGTTCGATGCCGCGACCCACGGTTTCGTGGCCGACAGCGTGCTTGCCAAACACGACGAGAACTACATGCCGAAGGAAGTTGCCGACCGGCTGAAGGACAAGGGTCTGTGGCAGCAAGGCGCAGAGGGAGAGAAACCCGCGGCCGCAACGCCGGCCGCCGGCACGGCTTCGACTGACAAGACCGGAGCAACCAAATGATCAACGAGATCGGCCATTACGTTCTGGTCCTGGCGCTTGGCGTGGGGCTGATCGTGTCCACGCTGCCGGTCATCGGCGCGCGCCGCAACGACCGGGCGCTGATGGACATCGCTTCGCTCGGCTCGGTGCTGATGTTCCTGCTCGTTGGTTTGTCCTTCGCGGCGCTGACGCGGGCCTATGCCGTCTCGGATTTTTCCGTGCGCAACGTCTGGGAAAACTCCCATTCGCTGATGCCGATGATCTACAAGCTGACCGGTGTATGGGGCAATCACGAAGGCTCCATGCTGCTTTGGCTGCTCATCCTCGTGTTTTTCAGCGCGCTCGTCGCCACCTTCGGGCGCAACCTGCCGGAAACGCTCAAAGCCAATGTTCTTGCCGTGCAGGCATGGATTTCCGTCGCCTTCCTGCTGTTCATCCTGCTCACCTCCAATCCGTTTCTGCGGCTGGAGCCGGTGCCGGCCGAAGGGCAGGATCTGAACCCCATCCTTCAGGATTTCGGCCTCGCCATTCATCCACCGCTGCTTTACCTCGGTTATGTCGGCTTTTCCGTCTGCTTCTCCTTCGCCGTTGCCGCATTGCTGGAAGGCCGTATCGATGCCGCCTGGGCGCGGTGGGTGCGGCCATGGACGCTCGCCGCCTGGACCTTCCTGACCGCCGGCATCTCCATGGGTTCCTACTGGGCCTATTACGAACTCGGCTGGGGCGGCTGGTGGTTCTGGGACCCGGTGGAAAACGCCTCCTTCATGCCGTGGCTTGCCGGCACCGCGCTGCTGCATTCGGCGCTGGTCATGGAAAAGCGCGAGGCGCTGAAAATCTGGACCGTGCTTCTGGCGATCATGACCTTTTCGCTCTCGCTGCTCGGCACCTTCCTCGTTCGCTCCGGCGTTCTCACCTCCGTGCATGCCTTCGCCACCGATCCGAGCCGCGGCATCTTCATTCTCGGCATTCTGACCGTCTTCATCGGCGGCGCCTTCGCGCTCTTTGCATGGCGTGCGCCGTCGCTCAAAGCCGGCGGGCTGTTTGCGCCGATTTCGCGTGAGGGATCGCTGGTTCTCAACAACCTGATCCTGACGGTCTCCACCGCGACCGTGCTGATCGGCACGCTCTATCCGCTCATTCTGGAAACGCTGACAGGCGAGAAAATCTCGGTCGGCGCGCCTTTCTTCAATCTCACCTTCGGCCTCCTGATGATCCCGATCCTGATCGTCACCCCGTTTGGGCCGATGCTCGCCTGGAAACGCGGCGATCTCCTGGGCGCATTCCAGCGGCTCTATGTGGCGGCAGCGCTTGCCGCTCTGGCGGGACTGACGCTCTGGTACATTGAAAATGGCGGCCCGGTACTGGCCGCACTCGGCATCGCTGCCGGTTTCTGGCTGATCCTCGGCGCATTTGCCGATCTCTGGTATCGCGCCAATTTCGGCAAGCTCGCTTTCGGTATTGCGTTTCGCCGCCTCAAAGGCCTGCCGCGCTCGGCCTTCGGCACGGCGCTGGCGCATATGGGTCTCGGAATCACCGTTCTCGGCATCGTCATCGTCACCACCTATGAGACCGAGACGGTGCTGGAAATGAAAGAGGGCATGGCGGCGGAAGCGGGCGGCTACAGCCTGACCTTCGACGGCATCCGCCACGCCGTCGGACCGAACTTCACCGAGGATCGCGGCCATTTCACCGTGCGCAAGGCAGGCGTGGAAGTTGCGGATGTCTGGTCGTCCAAGCGGCTTTACACGGCGCGGCGAATGCCGACGACGGAAGCCGGCATCCTGACCTTCGGTCTCAGCCAGCTCTATGTCTCGCTTGGTGACCCCATGGCCGATGGCGGCATGGTGGTGCGCATCTGGTGGAAACCCTTCATCCTGTGCATCTGGGGCGGCACGCTGTTCATGATGGCGGGCGGGTTCATTTCTCTCTCGGACAGGCGATTGAGAGTGGGGGCGCCGAATCGCAAGGCGAAGCCGGTGCAGGCTGCAATGCCGGAGGCAGCGGAATGAGTGTGGAGCGTGCGGCAGGTTTCTTCTCCCCCACGGGGAGAAGTGCCGAGCAAAGCGAGGCGATGAGGGGGAAGCCGCATACACTGAGAGTTATGGCTGGCGTGGGCCCCCTCATCCGACCCTTCGGGCCACCTTCTCCCCGGCGGGGAGAAGAAATGCGCCGCACTCTTTCGGGATTGCCTCGGATGCTGGCGGGTTTTCTGCTTCTCTTCGCTGTGCTTGTCTCAGCATCTCCCGCTTCCGCCTTCAACCCGGATGAAGTCCTCAAGGACCCCGTGCTCGAACAGCGAGCCCGCAACCTCACGTCTCAGCTCCGCTGCATGGTCTGCCAGAACCAGTCGATCGATGACAGCAACGCCGAACTGGCGCGTGACCTGCGCGTTCTGGTGCGCGAACGGCTGGTCGAGGGTGACAGCGACAAGGCGGTCATCGATTATGTCGTGTCGCGCTATGGCGAATTCGTGCTTCTCAAACCGCGCCTCAGCCTGCGCACCGTGCTTTTGTGGGGCGCACCCATCGGCCTCACGCTTGTGGGAATTTTCGCCGTCTTCGTCTTTTCGCGTCGCCGCGCCACCCTTGAACAGCCACAAAAACTGAGCGCGGATGAAGAAGAAAGAATTCGCAACCTCATTGAAAAATAACTGTTTTTCATTTTTTCCCACGGTTCTTTTTCAACATTACGGATTTTTCATTCCTCAGACACTTCGCCGTAAGGTGTCGCCTCCTATATCTTCATCATCCACCGCTTCCCCGGTCACACGGGTTCCAGTCTGAATGAAGAAAGAAGGTACACCATGTCTCATTCGCAAAACGGCCATTCCTCGCTGAAGACAGCCCTGAAGGCCACGACGGTTGGCGGCCTTGCGGCGCTGATGCTTTCCACCGGCATTGCCGCACCTATCCTCCACTCTTTTGCCGCCCCCGTCGAGGTGACTGCGCCGCAGGTTCCGAGCTTCGCCAACGTGGTCGATGCGGTATCGCCCGCCGTCGTCTCCGTTCGCGTTCAGTCGAACGTGCAGCCCGCTTCCGATGATTCCAGCAATTTCTCCTTTAATTTCGGTGGCCGTGGCCTTGACCAGCTTCCGGATGACCATCCGCTCAAGCGCTTCTTCAAGGAATTCGGCGGCCCGAACCAGGATCGCTCCGACCGCGGCCCCAATCGCCACCGTGACGGCAAGGGTCCGCTGCGCCCCGTCGCTCAGGGCTCCGGCTTCTTCATTTCCGAAGATGGTTACATCGTCACCAACAACCACGTCGTCGATGACGGCTCCGCCTATACGATCGTGATGAATGACGGCACCGAACTCGACGCCAAGCTCGTCGGCCGCGATCCGCGCACCGATCTGGCACTCCTCAAGGTCGATGTGAACCGCAAGTTCACCTACGTTCAGTTTGCCGATGACAGCAAGATCCGCGTCGGTGACTGGGTCGTCGCCGTTGGCAACCCCTTCGGCCTTGGCGGCACGGTGACTTCCGGCATTATCTCGGCCCGTGGCCGTGATATCGGCTCCGGCCCCTATGACGACTACCTGCAGATCGACGCCGCCGTGAACCGCGGCAACTCGGGCGGTCCCGCCTTCAACCTCAACGGTGAAGTGGTTGGCATCAACACCGCCATCTTCTCGCCCTCGGGCGGCAATGTCGGCATCGCCTTCGCCATTCCGGCATCGGTCGCCAAGGACGTGATCGCCGACCTGCAGAAGGACGGCAAGGTAGAGCGCGGCTGGCTCGGCGTGCAGATCCAGCCCGTCAGCAAGGACATCGCCGAATCGCTCGGCCTTTCCGAAGCCAAGGGCGCTCTGGTCGTTTCGCCGCAGTCCGGCTCGCCGGGCGACAAGGCAGGCATCAAGCAGGGTGACATCATCACCGCCGTCAACGGCGAACCCGTCAAGGATGCCCGCGACCTGTCACGCCGCATCGGCGGCATGGCGCCGAACAGCAAGGTGGAAATCTCGCTGTGGCGCGGTGGCAAGTCTCAGTCGGTCACGGTGACGCTCGGTGATCTCGCCAGCGACGATGCCTCCAAGGCGACCCCGAGCCAGAACGACGATAAGGGCGGTCAGTCTTCCAGCGAGAAGGTGCTGTCCAGCCTCGGCCTTACGGTGGCCCCCGCCGATGACGGCAACGGGCTTGCCATCACCGATGTCGACCCTGACAGCGATGCCGCTGCCCGTGGCCTGAAGACGGGTGAGAAGATCACCTCGGTCAACAACCAGCAGGTCGCATCCGCCGCCGATATCGAGAAGATCCTCGAGCAGGCGAAGAAAGACGGACGCTCCAAGGCGCTGTTCCAGATCCAGACGGATGACGGCAGCCGCTTCATCGCTCTGGATATCGACCAGGGTTGATAGGCTGAAAGGCGATGCCGGTTCTTTCGGGAGCCGGCGTCGCTAAGGAATGTGTCTCGCCTATAGGACGAGGCAGAACATATGGAATGAGCGCGTGCCACTTGTTTCTTCTCCCCGAGGGGGAGAAGGTCGCGGCGGCGGGATGAGGGGGCAAGGGTAGCGATAGACTGCGCGCTTGCCCCCTCATCCGACCCTTCCCCGGCGGGGAGAAGAAAGGACCCGCAATGCCGGTCCAGGCAGTATCGCGGAGGAAACCTCATGGAAAACAAGGTTCAGGAAATGTCTGTCGCATCTGTTTCCGGTTGTGCGGAAAAGGGCGAGGGCGCTATTGTCCCGCACATGAAGATTCTTGTCATTGAAGACGACCTCGAGGCTGCGGCCTATATGACCAAGGCGTTCCGCGAAGCCGGGATCGTCGCCGACCACGCCAGCGATGGTGAAAGCGGCCTGTTCATGGGCTGCGAGAATGTCTACGACGTCATGGTGATCGACCGCATGTTGCCGCGCCGCGACGGGCTTTCCGTCATCAGCGAACTGCGCCGCCGCGGCATCGAGACGCCGGTTCTTATCCTCTCGGCGCTGGGGCAGGTGGATGACCGCGTGACCGGCCTGCGTGCCGGCGGTGACGATTATCTGCCGAAACCCTATGCCTTCTCCGAACTGCTCGCCCGTATCGAAGTGCTTGGCCGCCGCAAGGGCAAGCCCGAGCAGGACATGATCTATCGCGTCGGCGATCTCGAGTTGGACCGCCTGTCCCACGATGTGCGCCGGGGTGGCAAGGAAATCCTCCTTCAGCCGCGCGAATTTCGCCTGCTGGAATATCTGATGAAGAATGCCGGCCAGGTGGTGACCCGCACGATGCTTCTCGAAAATGTCTGGGATTACCATTTCGATCCGCAGACCAATGTCATCGACGTGCATGTTTCCCGTCTGCGCTCGAAGATCGAGAAGGACTTCGAGAAGCCGCTGCTGAAGACCATTCGCGGTGCGGGCTACATGATGAAGGACGAGGGCTGATTGCCGAAGATGGCCCGCCTCAGAATATTGTTCAGGTCGACAGCGGTGCGCCTTTCGGCGCTCTATATCCTGCTGTTTGCGCTCTGCGCGGCGTTCCTTGTTTTTTATGTCACTGCGCTTTCCGAAAGGCTGCTGAACCAGCAGACGCGTGACGCTGTGCTGCAGGAAGTCTCGGATGTGCAGCGCATCTATAATCGCGGCGGTATCAATCCGCTGCTGAGGATGATGGAGCGCCGTGCCCGCCAGCCGGGAGCGAGCCTTTACATCATCGCCGGGCCGAATGGTGAAATTCTGGCCGGCAACGTCGCCTCCGTGCAGCCCGGTGTTTTCGACAAGGAAGGCTGGACCGGCTTTCCCTTCCGTTATGAGCGTTATTCCGAGAGCGGCGACAGCGTGCAGCATCTTGCCACGGCCAATGTTTTCGTTCTGGACAACGGGCTGCGCATCCTGATCGGCCGCGACCTCGGCGAGCCGACCAAATTCCGCGCCTTGGTGCGTAATGCCCTGATGGTGGCGCTCGCCATCATGAGCGGCGGCGCCCTGCTGATCTGGTTCGGCATCGGCCGCAATGCACTGAAACGCATCGACCGCATGTCGGCGGCAACCAAGAAGATCATGGCCGGCGACCTTTCGCAGCGTCTGCCGCAGGGCCGCTCCGGCGATGAGTTCGACAGGCTGTCCGGCTCGCTTAACGCCATGCTGGGCCGCATCGAGAAGCTGAATGAAGGCCTACGGCAGGTTTCCGACAATATCGCCCATGACCTGAAGACGCCGCTGACGCGCCTACGCAACAAGGCCGCCGCGGCACTGGACGATGATGACGAAACGAAACGCCGCGCAGCCCTTGAAGGCATTATCGCCGAGTCCGACCAGCTCATCCGCACTTTCAATGCGCTGCTGATGATTTCCCGTGTAGAGGCCGGTTCCATCGCCGCCGAAATGACTGAAGTGGACGTCTCGGCGATTGCCGAAGACAGCGCCGAACTCTACGAGCCGGTGGCCGAGGATGCGGGGCTCGCGCTGGAAACTGAAATCGAACAGGGCCTCATCGTCAAGGGCAACCGCGAATTGATCGGCCAGGCGCTTTCGAACCTGATAGACAACGCCATGAAATATGCCTGCGAAGGCGAGGGTGACAAAAAACTCGTCGTTCGTCTGGCAAAGGCCCCTGGCGCAATCCTGCTTTCCGTTGCCGATAATGGTCCCGGTATTCCTGCCGACAAGCGCGGCGAGGTGCTAAAACGCTTCGTGCGGCTGGATGAAAGCCGCTCCAAGCCCGGCACGGGCCTTGGCCTGTCGCTGGTGGAGGCGGTGATGGAACTGCATGGCGGGTCGCTGGAGCTTTCGGACACCGACGCCTCCAACACCGCCTGCCCGGGGCTGACAGTCTCCATGGTTTTTCCAGACAATAGCCGCTGAAGAGAGCCGGGGAGCGTATTCCGGCGGGGAGTTGTGCCCCGCCAGACGACAATCCTCGCGTTAGAACGTGTAGGCCAGGCCCACCATTGCAAACGGCTGGATATCTTTTTTGGACAGCGGGCTGTCCTTGGCATCGCCCAGCAGGAAACCGACGCCTCCGGTGCCGGTGATCGACCAGTTCTCGGTCATCAGGTAGGTGACGGAGGCGCTGGCGTCGACGCGCTTGAAGCCGGATTTGGCGTCGAAGCGACGCAGGCCCGAACGGGCGGATTGCGCCGAGGTCACACCGAAATAGGATTTCATGTGCTTGTCGTCAGCCCAGGTGGCGGAGAGGTCCGCTCCGAGGATGAACTGGTCGACCTTCTGGGAAACGCTGGCGCCGATCGAGGCTGTCAGGCCCTCGCTGCCATTGATGGTCTTGTCGACCTTGGCGTAGATTTCGAAGGGTTCAGCGTCATAGGCGATAACGCCGCCAATGACGCCGCCTGCCTTGATATCGCCCATCCCGCGCAGGTTTTTCCTGTCGTCCTTTTCCTTGCGCCCGGGCTCCCAGCCGCCTTTCACTCCCAGCCGGAAGCCATTGCTGTTGAGCAGGTTGACGGTGACGCCGCTGAAATCAATGCTCAACGTGTCCCCATAGGCGACGGAGACCAGCGGCACGGGGCCGGCCTCCAGCTTGTCCGACCCCTCATATTTCGGGGCATAGGCGGCGCCGACACCGAGCGTGATTTTCCAGTCGCTGGAACTGCTGTAGCGGGAATTATCGAAACCGGCCTGCGGATCGGCCATGCGGTCCGATTTGCCGATATCGGCGGCGAAAACCGGCGCGTAGACCGCTTGTGCCACCGGCAGCGCCGTCAGGCAAAGCGCCATGGCGCACAGGCTCTTTTGCCATTTCATTGTAAAAATCTGTTTCATGATCATATCCGTTGCAGCACCGCGTGTTTGAAAACCGGGGAGTCGGGTTTCGTTGAGGGGAACGCTACGTGGGCACAATTGCGGAGACATTACGCGGCATTGCGATGCGCCGCCGAAACCGTGGTCGCGCCAGCAGGGTTTCGGAAAATTCGGCAAAAGCGGTTTTCCTGATCGCAAAGCGCGCCGCATTTGTTACAACGCAGGTGATATGTGCCTGCAGGCTTCGGTGATGCAACGGCAGGATGGCTAGCGTGGGGAGAGCGGCCCGTCCTGAAAATCCGGTATGGCCGAAGGACAAACGGGCTCGGGAGAGGGAGAGAAGCATTGACGAAACCGGAAAGCGCCGAAAGGCGGCTGAACGACGTGCTGGCGGGCGTGATCCGCCCCTATACGCAGACCGAGCTGAAATCCGTGCTCTCCACTCTGAAAGACATCGGCAGAAGCGAGCCGGCGGTGGCCGCGCTGCTTGCCGACGAAAGCGCCCTGAAAGACTTCGTTGCCGCGGCCTTCACGCTCTCCCCCTACCTGCGCGACATGGCGGCGGCCGATGAGGGGCTGTTGTCACTGGCCATTTCAAAACCTCTGGAGCCACTGCTCGCCGATCTCGTGCGTCAGGCGCGCGATTGCTGGAAACCGGGAGAGGACGGCGGCATACCGAGCGAAAACGAGGTAATGTCGAGGCTCCGGATCGCCAAACGGCGGCTCTCCTTCGTCGCGGCACTTGCCGATCTCGCCCGTATCTTCACTGCGCGTGACACGACCCGCTGGCTGAGCGACATGGCGGATGCGGCACTCTCTGCCGCCATCGATCACCTTCTGCTGTCGGCCCATGAGAGTGGCAAGCTGAAACTGAAGGATGTTGCCGCCCCCAGCGAAGGATCGGGCCTCATCGTGCTCGGCATGGGTAAGCTCGGTGCCCGCGAACTCAATTATTCCTCCGATATCGACGCCGTGGTGTTTTTCGAACCCTCCGCCGGGATCATGGGCGACCCCTACGACGCGACGGAGAATTTCGGACGCATGATGCGCCGTCTGGTGCGCATCATGCAGGAGCGCACGGCCGATGGTTATGTCTTCCGCACCGATCTGCGGCTGCGGCCAGACCCGGGCTCCACACCGCTCGCCATCCCCGTGGAAGCGGCACTGCTTTATTACGAGGGCAGGGGCCAGAACTGGGAGCGCGCTGCCTATATCAAGGCACGGCCGGTGGCGGGCGATATCAAGGCGGGTGAGAATTTCCTGCGCGAACTCACGCCCTTCATCTTCCGCAAATATCTCGATTATGCGGCGATTGCCGATATTCATTCCATCAAGCGGCAGATCCACGCCCATAAGGGCCACGGCGCGATTGCGGTGAAGGGCCACAATGTCAAGCTCGGGCGCGGCGGCATCCGCGAGATCGAGTTTTTCGCCCAGACGCAGCAGCTGATCGCCGGCGGCCGAATGCCGGCGCTGCGGGTGCGCGCAACGCAGGAGGCGCTGGCGGCGCTGACCGAGGCGAAATGGATCGACGCCGAGACCCGTGACAGCCTGACGGACGCCTATTGGTTCCTTCGCGAGGTGGAACATCGCATCCAGATGGTGCGCGATGAGCAGACCCATGTGCTGCCCGATACCGAAGCCGAACTGAAGCGCATCGCCTTCATGCTGGGTTTCGAGGATACCAAGGCCTTCTCGGAAAGGCTGGAAGAGGTGTTGCGGCTGGTGGAGCGGCGTTACTCGGCGCTGTTCGAACAGGAAGTGAAACTGTCAGGCGAGGCCGGCAATCTGGTGTTCACCGGTCAGAAGGACGATCCCGATACGTTAAAGACGCTCTCCGCCCTCGGTTTCGAGCGGCCGGAGGATATCTCCCGCGTCATCCGCACCTGGCACAATGGCCGTTACCGGGCGACGCAGTCGGTCGAGGCCCGCGAGCGGCTGACGGAATTGACGCCGGACCTGCTGCGCGCCTTTGGTGAGAGCAAGCGGGCCGACGAGGCGCTGCTGCGCTTTGACAATTTCCTCTCCGGCCTGCCGGCAGGCATCCAGCTTTTCTCGCTGCTCGGCAACAACCCGGCGCTGCTCGACCTGCTGGTAACGATCATGTCCTCCGCGCCGCGTCTGGCCGAAATCATCGCCGCCCGCCCGCATGTCTTTGACGGCATGCTGGACCCGGCTTTGATGAGCGACATCCCGACACGAGACTATCTCGCCCACCGCATGGGCAGTTTCCTCTCCAATGCCCGCCATTACGAGGATATTCTCGACCGGCTGCGTATCTTTGCCGCCGAGCAGCGCTTCCTCATCGGCGTCAGGCTTCTGACCGGCGCGATCCGTGGCGAAGTCGCCGCCCGTGCTTTCACCCATCTTGCCGATCTGGTGATCGAGGCGGCGTTGAATGCGGTGCTGGCGGAGATGGAGGCGGCACATGGGCCCTATCCCGGCGGCCGTGTCGCCGTGATGGGAATGGGCAAGCTCGGCTCCTTCGAGCTGACGGCCGGATCGGATGTCGATCTCATCCTGCTTTACGATTATGATGATGCCGCCCATGAATCGACCGGCGCAAAACCGCTCGATGTGGTGCGTTATTTCACCCGCGTCACCCAGCGGTTGATTGCCGCCCTGTCGGCCCCGACGGCAGAAGGCGTGCTTTACGAGGTCGACATGCGGCTTCGCCCCTCCGGCAACAAGGGGCCGGTGGCGACCCGCATTTCCGCCTTCGAAAAATACCAGCGTGAGGAGGCCTGGACCTGGGAGCACATGGCGCTGTCGCGCGCCCGCCTGATCTGCGGCGATGCCTCGCTGATGGAAGATGCGCGCCGCATCATTGCTTCCGTCCTGTCGCAAAAGCGGGATGTGGCCAAGGTCTCGGCCGATGTGCTGGAAATGCGCAGCCTCATCGAGCAGGAAAAACCGCCGGAAAACAACTGGGACTTCAAACTCATCAATGGCGGCCTGATCGACCTCGAATTCATCGCCCAATATCTGGCGCTGGTAGGGCCTGCGAAGGGGCTTGCCGCGCACGAACCGGGGCGCAACACGGCAGAAGCGCTCCAGGCGCTCGCCGCTCCGGTCATGGAGCCGCAGGCCTTCGATGACTGCATGGCGGCGATGGGGCTTTATACGGAAATATCGCAGATCGTTCGGCTTTGTATCGATGGGGCGTTCAATCCGAAGGAAGCGCCAGCGGGATTGATCGATCTTGTGTGCCGGGCAGGTGATTGCCCTGATATTTCCACGCTTGAGGGAGAGGTGAAGCGGCTGGCGAAGGCGGTGCGGAAGGCGTTTGTGGCGGTGGTGAAGAATGGGGGGTGATGTCGGTGGGTGTGGCTTACCCCCCTCTGCCCTGCCGGGCATCTCCCCCACAAGGAGGGAGATCGGCAAGATGCGCTATCGCCACTTCATTCTCTAACGTCGAGATGGGCAAAACCTTGCCGCATATCTATCTCCCCACCTGTGGGGGAGATGCCCGGCAGGGCAGAGGGGGGTGAACCACGCCCACCAAGCTTCAATGCACCGTCCCACAAACCCCCGCCGCATGCGGAATAATAATCGTCACCACCGTGCCACGCCCCTCACAGGAACGAATTTTCATCGTTCCGCCATGCAGCTTCACCAGCGAGCGGGAAATCGCAAGCCCGAGACCGGAGCCGCCCTGGCTCTTGGCATATTGGCTCTGCACCTGCTCAAAGGGCTGACCGATCTTTTCCAGCGCCTGTGTCGGAATGCCGATACCGGTGTCGGCGATGGTGAGGATCATCGCAGCCTCATGCACATGGGTGCGCAGCGCAATGCTGCCGCCGTCGCCGGTGAATTTCACGGCATTGGAGAGCAGGTTGAGCATGATCTGCTTCATGGCGCGGCGGTCGCCCTGCATGGTGAGGCCGGCGCAGACCTTCTGCTGCACGGTGATGTTCTTCTGTTCGGCCTGGATGGCGGTCAGACGCAGGGTCTCTTCGATCAGCGGCGCGAGATCGATGGTCTCGCGGTTGATGCGCATATGGCCCGCCTCAATCTTCGACATGTCGAGAATATCGTTGATGACGTTGAGCAGATGTTTGCCACTGTCATGGATGTCGCGCGCATATTCGGAATATTTGGGAGAACCCACGGGGCCGAACATCTCGTTCAGCAGTATTTCGGAGAAGCCGAGGATGGCGTTGAGCGGCGTGCGCAGCTCATGGCTCATATTGGCAAGGAATTCCGATTTCGCCCGGTTGGCGGCCTGGGCGCGCTCTTTTTCGGCAAGGTAGTTGGCATTGGCGTCAGAAAGCTCGGTCTTCTGGCGCTCCAGCTTGTGCTGCGAGGCGGAGAGATCGCCGATGGTGGCCATCAGTCGCCGCTCGGAATCGCGCAGCCGTTCCTGGTGGCGCTTCAGAAGCGTGATGTCGGTGCCAACCGAGACGAGGCCGCCATCGCGGGTGCGGCGTTCGTTGATCTGCAGCCAGCGATCGTCGGCAAGCTGCACCTCCGTGGTGCGGGACAGGCCGGACTGATCGGGATCGGCAACGCGACGTTCGACGACCGGCCGGGCTGCTGCGGCATAAACCGTGGATTTCTCCGTGCCTGCCACCAGCACGCTGTCCGGCAGGCCATAGGCCTTCTGGTAATGGGTATTGCACATGACGAGACGGTCGTTCTTGTCCCACAGCACGAAAGCTTCGGACGTGGATTCGATGGCGTCGGCAAGGCGCTGGTCGGCCTCGGCATAGCGCTGCGCAAGGCGGTGCTGTTCGGTGACATCCATGGCAATGCCGATGACACGCGGCCCATTATTGGTGCGGATGACCTGGGCGCGGGCACGCAACCAGACATAATGGCCCTTGGTGTGGCGCATGCGGAAGATCTGGTCGATCTGGCGCAGGTTGCCGCAGCCGACAGCCCGGGCGAGCTCATAGAGATTGCCGTCTTCGGAATGCATCATTCGCGCCGCATCGGAGAAGGAGAGCGGTGTCGCCCTGGGCGGCATACCGAGAATCTCGTAAAGCGAACCGGACCAGAACATGCGCCGGGTGGAAAGGTCGAAATCCCACAGGCCGCAACGGCCGCGCGAGAGCGCCGTCTCCACCCGCAGGTTGGATTCGGCGAAGATGTCGTCGGCATCGCGGGCGCGCTTCACCTGCATGTAATAGGCATAGAGCACCACGAGCAGGATGGAGGAAATGCCTGCGAACAGCGTGACATTCATGGCGATTTCGCTGCGCCAGAACGAGCGGATCGGCTGCAGGGACCGCGCCGCGATGACCATGGCACCATCGTTTCCGAAGGGGATCATCGTCGCGTAATGCTGCTGGCCGTCTATATTGGTCTCGATGGTTCCGGGAGCGCCGGGAAAACGCTGCACGATGGCGATTTCCGGCAGCAGGGCAGGCAGGGAGGTGCCAATGTAAAGCATTGCCTCCTTGCCGGAACCGGCAAAAATACGACCGTTGCTGCCCGACAGCAGCACCATGGTGCCATCGGCAAGACTGCCCTGCGGCAATGCGGCGACAAGGCTTGCCTCGGCGCGGGTGCGGTCCTGCGAGGTGAAAACAGTGCCGTCGTTCAGCAGGGCCGCCTTGGCGGTCAGCGCCGTCAAAGCCGTGGAGTGGCGGGCGGCTTCTTCCATGCGGCTGTATTCGGCGACGATGCCCAGCATGCGCGAGGCCGCCACGACCACCAGAAATGCGAGGATGAGAATGGGAATGAGGCGCTTCAGCAGGGTCTCGACCTGCGGCATGGGCCGTTCCGCACCGCTCATCAAACCCATCAGGTCACTGGAAAGCTTTTCGCCCCAGGCCGCTAGATCAGAAAATTTGGCATACGGCCGCTCATCGCCCGCAGTCGCCCGCCGCACGTTCGTCATTGTCCCGCCTTTTAGATGTCCCCGTGATTCGAAGCGCCGCCGCTCGAATATCTCTAATGAATCAAATGGGATTCGCCCTGTCCAGAGGCAAAAGTTAAAAGAATTTTAACCCCTTGAACCGACTCCGTATTTTTTCGGGACAGTCTGCTTCCGCTTCGGCAAAAGCGGGATTCATGAAGAAAAACAGTGAGCCGGCGCTTCAATTCCGGCTGCTTGGGAATGCCGCGTGTAACGTTTCAGGCTCCGTCGAAGGCATCGAGAGCAGGACCAAGCGCGCTGATCACGCCATTTCCGGCGGCAGGAAGACCGGTGAGCACCGCGCTGATGATATCGTCGCGGCTCGCGCCGCGCGCCTTGGCTTCCATCACATGAAAACCGACGCCGCTTTCCAGGCGGAGGGCGGCAAGAATGCCGATGTAGATCAGGCTCTGTGTCTTCACGTCGAGCGTGGACGCGGCCCCGAGAGCCTGCACGGCCTGAAACCACGCCGCCTTATGGTCTGGAGCATCGCTGATGAAACGCTGAAACGAAGCGCTTGTTCTGGACATATCCGTCATCTGAGGTTCCTGTCTGATCCCGGGCCAACCGCGGCCCTTCGCACGAAAGATGCTGCATGATGCACGACGCCGCCTTGATGGAAATCAAGACGGTGTCGCGGAATGGGTCGGAATGTCGGAGCTTCGGCGGAAAGTCAGCCCTTCAGGATACGCCCGACGATATCGCTTACATCCGTCGAGAGGCCTTTCGCCTCGGCAATGGTGGAAAGCGCTGCTTTCGCATGGTCGGCGCGGCTTGCCTCAAGTGAGCGCCAGGAGCGCATGGACGTGAGAATGCGGGCGGCAAGCTGCGGATTGCGTTTGTCGATGGCGATGATCTGCTCTGCGAGGAACCGATAGGCGGCGCCATCGGCACGGTGAAAGCCGGTAGGATTGGAAAAGGCGAGCGTGCCGACGAGCGAACGTACCCGGTTCGGATTGGTGGCGATGAAATGTTTCGATTTCATCAGTGCCTTGATACGATCAAGCGCGCCTTCGCCGGGAATGGCGGCCTGCAGCGAAAACCACTTGTCGAGCACCAGTGCATTGTCGGCGAAGCGTTTTTCGAAAGCGGCAAGCGCTTCCTTCGTTTCCGCGCTGTCGGGGAAGCGCTGCGTCAGCACGCTGAGTGCATGGGCGAGATCGGTCATGTTGGTGGCGCCGGCATAGGCCTTCGCCGCCCGCTCCGGCGTTCCCTCGGCAAAGGCGAGGAAGGTCAGCGCACCGTTGCGCAGTGAACGCCGCCCGGCGCTTCCGGCATCGGGGCTGTAGGCCTCGCCATTGGCAGCATCGTCGGCAAGCCGCCGCAGTGTGTCCTGGCCGGCTGTCGCAATCGCCGTGATCGTGGCGTTGCGCGCCTTGTGGATGGCATCGGGATCCGTGTTTCCGCCGAGTTCGCGGGCGATATCGGTCTCGCTGGGCAGGGCGAGTGCCTGCGCCCGGAATGCTGGTTCAAGCGCGTCGTCGCCGATGATTTCGATGAGCGTCGCGATCAGGTCGGCATCGGTGCGGACGTCTTCGCCTTTTTGCACCGCCTTGGTGGCGGCGATCAGCACGGGCAGGGCGAGATCGGTCAGCGCCTGGAAACGCGCGAACATATCCGTCTCATGCCGGGCAATCTGCACCAGGTCGGCAGCATTCTGCTCGAAATGCAGGTTGATCGGCGCGGAGAAGCTGCGGTTGATCGACAGCACCGGCCGCGAGGAAATGCCAGAGAAGGAGAAGGTCTGGTTGCGCTGGGTCAAATGAAGTACGCCGTCGCGATACTCGCCGCCTTCGACGGCCTGCGGTTCGGCGATCTGACCATTATCGAGGATCAGCGCCAGCGAAAGCGGAATGTGGCGTGGCTGTTTCACCGGCTGGCCGGGGGTCGGCGCGGTCGTCTGTTCCAGCGTCAAGCTGAAAGTGGCCTTGCCGGCATCGTAAGCGGACGAAACGGAGACTAGCGGCGTGCCGGCCTCGGTGTACCATAGCGAAAACTGCGAGAGATCGCGACCGCTGGCATCGGCAAAGCTCCTGACGAAATCCTCAACCGTTGCAGCTTCGCCGTCATGACGTTCAAAATAGAGGTCCATGCCCTTTTTGAAGTCTTCAGCGCCGAGGATCGTGGCGATCATGCGGGTGACTTCGGCACCTTTTTCATACACGGTCGTCGTGTAGAAGTTGTTGATTTCGCGATAGGTATCCGGGCGCGGCGGATGCGCCAGCGGACCGGAATCCTCCGGGAACTGCTCCGATTTCAGGTGGCGCACATCGGCAATGCGCTTCACCGGCCGCGAGCGCATGTCGGAGGAAAATTCCTGATCGCGATAGACCGTCAGGCCTTCTTTCAGGCACAGCTGGAACCAGTCACGGCAGGTGATGCGATTGCCTGTCCAGTTGTGGAAATATTCATGCGCAATGATGCGCTCGATATTGGCATAGTCCGCATCCGAGGCGGTTTCCGGGTCGGCCAGCACGAATTTGTCGTTGAAGACGTTGAGACCCTTGTTCTCCATCGCGCCCATGTTGAAATCCGATACGGCGACGATCATGAAGATGTCGAGGTCGTATTCGCGGCCGAAGCGCTCTTCGTCCCATTTCATCGAACGCTTCAGCGCATCCATGGCATAGGCAGCGCGCGGCTCCTTGCCGTGCTCGACATAAATCTTCAGCGCCACTTCCCGTCCGGACATGGTCGTGAAAGTATCTTCCACCACGCCGAGATCGCCGGCGACGAGAGCGAACAGGTAGCTCGGTTTCGGATGCGGATCGAACCAGGCCGCGAAGTGACGGCCTTCATCGTAATTGCCGCCGCCCAGGAAATTGCCGTTCGAGAGCAGCAGCGGATTACCTTCCTTTGCCGCGATGATCGTCACCGTATAAGGCGCCAGAACATCCGGACGGTCGGGGAAATAGGTGATGCGACGGAAACCTTCCGCTTCGCATTGGGTGCAATAAACGCCATTGGTGCGGTAAAGCCCCATCAGCTGCGTATTGACCTGCGGGTTGATGTAATTGGTGACGCAGATCTCGAAGGGAGATTCAGCGGGAAGGTCGCGGATGGTCAGGCTGTCCGGTGTGGCCCCATATTGAGCGGCGGGCAGCTCCACCTGGTCGAGCAGCAGGCTGGAAAGCTTCAGCTCGTCGCCATCAAGAACCAGCGGTGCATGCCGGTCGGCGCTTTCGCGCCGGTGGAAGATCAGACGGGCTTCGACCTTGGTATTTTTAGGGTCGAGTTCGAAGGTGAGATCCACCCGCTCCAGAACGAAATCGGTGGGGCGGTAATCCGCCAGGTGAACGATCTGGCCCGTGTCTGTTCGCATGACTGTCCCTGAATAACTTTGCGTGGTCTTCCCGGCATCATGTCGTCATAAGGCCCGGATGTAAAATGGGTAGAATATTCGTCACGATCATGTGCGCGTCGGAGGACATTCTGTCCCGCCATGGAAGGCTTTGCCGGCCATGCAGACGATCCTCCCCGCTGCCGGACCAACGGACCATCGCAGCAAATGTTGAACGATTGCTGAAATTATATTTTATTTTCTTCAAATTTTAGCGCGTGCCACTTTTTGCCCTCGCGCCTGCCTTGCGAGGCTTCGATTTCTCCACGCCATCAACTGAATTCAGGGATAAATCACATTTTTTGTTGTAAAGCGCCGGAGGAATGCTCTAGCCTTGCGCAAATCCAATTCCCCGCGTCGTCTCCCCCGCATGAAACCTCCCGATGGCGTGTCTGCGCAGCCGATATGAGTAACTGCTAATGAACGCCGAACCGATGAATCCCTTCCGCGGGATCAGCATGAAGCTGATTTCGGTTGGCTTTTTTCTGGTCATGCAGACCTGTATCAAGGCGGCAGGTGATGTGCCGGCCGGCCAGATCACCTTCTTTCGTTCGGCTTTCGCCATCATTCCGATCGTCGTTTACCTCGCCTGGCTGCATGCGCTCGCAAGTGCGCTGCACACCAACAATCTTCTCGGCCATTTCAAGCGCGGTTTTCTTGGAATCCTCTCAATGGCCTGCGGCTTTTACGGGCTGACCATGCTGCCGCTGCCGGAATTCATCGCCATCGGTTATGCTTCGCCACTTCTCGCGGTGGTTTTTGCCGCCTTTATCCTGCATGAGAAGGTGCGCATTTATCGCTGGAGTGCAGTCTTCGTGGGAATGATCGGCGTGCTGGTCATTCTCTGGCCGAAGATGACGCTTCTCAGGGAAGGCGGGTTTGCCGCGGGTGAGGGGCTGGGCGCCATTGCCGTGCTGTGTGGTGCCGCCCTTGGCGGGCTGGCGATGATCCAGGTGCGGCAATTGGTGGAAACGGAAAAGACGCCAACCATCGTGCTTTATTTTTCGCTCACCGCCACCCTGCTGTCGCTCATCAGCGTTCCCTTCGGCTGGAGCGTGCTGACAGTGACGCAGACCCTGCTTCTGATAACCAGCGGCATCTGCGGCGGCGTCGCGCAAATCTTCCTGACGGAGAGTTACCGGCACGCCGAGGTCTCGGTCATCGCGCCCTTCGAATACAGTTCCATCGTCTTCGGCATCGTGGTTTCCTACGTCCTTTTCGGAGACATACCCACGCTGACGATGCTCATCGGCACGGCGATCGTGATCCTGGCCGGCATCTTCATCATTTTCCGTGAACATCAGCTGGGATTGGCGCGACGCGCGGCGCGCAAGGCCTCGACGCCGCAGGGGTGAGGAGCGCTATTGCCGGTGTTTCAGGGCAACCGCTTCCGTCATCCCGGCCTTGAGCCGGGATCCAGCCGACGCGCGTCCGCGCGGCGAAGGAGTTCTTTCAGCCCAAGGACTTGGGCTGGCTGGATGCCGGATCAGGTCCGGCATGACGGAGACTTATGATCGTACACCCACAAAAGCAAAAGGCGCCTTCCCGAGGAAAGACGCCAGCGCGCAATCATATTTGTAAGCCAGTGTAAGCCGGCCTGAGTGCTTCTCAGCGCTCGCGGAAATCCGCGAAGACTGCCGAGGGACGCGTCACGCGGACCTGCTGCATGGCAGCGCGTGCGGTCAACTGTTCGTTAGCGGCTGCGCCGAAACGATGGTAGCCCTGACTGGAGCGAGGGCCGAGGCCCGCCAGGCGGAGCGATTCAAAGCCGGAATGCACCGGACGGAAGCGAGTGGTCATTGCCTTGGTTCCTTTAACCGAAATTCCTCCCAAGACATGGCCGTATATCGCAGCGCAGCATGGATTCGGCAAGTTGACCAAATGCGCCGCTGTTATGCGTAATGCGCATGGCTATTTTAATAATTCATTTACATTGAGCAGGAATGAGGCAATCAGCCTTCGGCGATCTTTGCCCGAAACATCAATAAATCCTGCCATGCCAAGGACTTACTGGCCGGGGCGTTCAATAGTTCCTGGGGGTGCAGGCTGGCGAGCGCCGGCAAAACAAGGTGTCCGGCTGCGACATCACGCCACTGTCCGCGCAATGTATGGATTGTGCCGGTGCCGCCAAAGAAGAAACGTGCGGTAAAGTTGCCCAGAAGCAACAGGTGTTTTGGCTCCGCAAGGGCGATCTGGCGCTCGATGAAGGGGCGGCAGATATCCATTTCGGCTTGGGTCGGCGGGCGGTTGCCCGGTGGCCGCCACGGCACCACATTGCCGAGCATGATGGTGCTGCGCTCAAGGCCGATGGCCGCCAGCATCCGGTCAAGCAGCAGGCCGGTCTTGCCGGCAAAGGGCAGGCCCTCGCGATCGTCATCCGCATCCGGCATGGGGCCGATGACCATGATGCCCGAGGAAGCGTCACCTTCGGTGAAGATCGTATTGCGGGCGCTGTTCTTGAGGTTGCATCCGGAAAAACCCTCGAGCGCGGTTTTCAGTTCGGCAAGCGATCTCGCGCTTTCTGCGGCAAAACGCGCCGCTGCCACCGCCTGCTCATCCGGCATGGCGACATTCTGCTGAACGGCTGGACTTGCCGGCGCTCCGCGCGCGGGAGCACTGCGCGTTGCTCCCTGCCGCTGCGGCACATCGGCGCCGCGATCCGCAGGCCTTTCAGTCTGCCGTGCAGATGTCGCCGCCGCCTGAACAGGCGCGGACCGGGCAGGGCGGGCGGCGGCAAATTCGGCGAAACGGTCTACGGGCGCCTCTTCCAGCAACCAGTCGACGCCCGCATCCGCATGGAAATGCAGGAGGGCGGCGAGTTCGGCCGGGGAGAGGTCTTGAGCGGCGATCATGGGCGGAAATTACCCCATGTTCCCCGCCCGGGGAACCCGCAAATCACACTGTCCAGCGCTGAATATCGCCGCTTTCGCCGATCATGGCCAGCCCATGGGCAATCGAAAGCAGCTCGCCGCCGCTTTCGATGCGGTCGGCGTCGAAACGGCGGGTGAAAAGCTCCCGCACCGCCGGCACGAAGGAGGTTCCGCCGGTCAGGAACACCTTGTCGATCGCATCTGGCGCAACCTGCGTCTTTTCCAGAACCTCGTCGAGCGCTTCTTCTATCTTGGCAAGGTCCTCGGCGATCCAGCTGTTGAAATCGCTGCGCTTCACCATCTTGCGTCCGGCCTTGCCGAGCGGCGCAAAGTTGAACTCCGCTTCTTCCGCCGAGGAGAGCGCCATCTTGGTGGCGGAAATAGCCTGATAGAGCGGGTAGCCCTCGTCATGCTCAACGAGGTCGATGAACATTTCCAGCTTTTCCGGCTCCAGCGCCGAGCGCACCAGCGACTTCAGATCGGTGAATTCCTTCGAGGTCTTGAAGATCGACAGCTGGTTCCAGCGGCCGAAATTCACGTAATAGCCGGAGGGCACATCCAGCACCTTGTCGAAACTCTTGAACTTGCTGCCCTTGCCGATCTCCGGCGACACCAGATTGTCGATCATGCGGAAGTCGAAATGATCGCCCGCAACACCGACGCCGGAATGGCCGATGGGGGTGGCGGAAAGCTTGCCGGCATGGGTTTCGAAACGGATGAGCGAATAGTCGGTGGTGCCGCCGCCGAAATCCGCCACCAGCACGTTGGCGTCCTTCTTCAGGCTTTGCGCGAAATAATAAGCGGCCGCCACCGGCTCATAGACATAGTGGATTTCGGGGAAACCGGCCCGGCTCAGCGCCTCGTTGTATCGGGCAAGCGCCAGCGTCTCGTCCGGATTGCTGCCGGCAAAACGCACCGGCCGGCCGGCAATGACAGTCGATACATCATCGGGCCATTCCGTCCCGGCATAGGTCTTCAGCTTGCGCAGGAACACTTCCATCAAATCCTCGAAGCTCTGCCGCTTGGCGAAGATCAACGTGCCCTGAAACAGCGGGGAGGCCGCAAACGTCTTGATCGACTGCAGGAAACGGCAGTCGCCGGCATTGTCGATGAACTGGCGGATAGCGGCGTGGCCCGCCTCCACATGCAGGGCGGCCGCGCCGAGGCCGGCGTCCTTCATGAAGGAGAGGGCCGTGCGCATGCTGTCATCCGTGCCGGCGCTGCTGGTAAAGCGCATGGAATGGCTTGCGCCGCCATTGTCGGAAAGAGCCATGACCGTATTTGTCGTGCCGAAATCGAGGCCGAGAGCCCGCTTTTGCGTCATCGCCATATTCCTTGTGTCGATAGAAGAACCCGCCCGGCCCTGGATGGCCCGGCGTGAAAATAAGGGATGCTCTTGGCACCCCGATGTCAGAGGAGGGCGGTTGATTGCACAGGGCGGGCGGAATGGCAAGCGCCGTGGGTCTTTTTTCGGTCGAACGCCCGTGCCCGCGCGCCAGTCGCAAAGTTGCGGCAATCCTGGCAACGCATGGTAAACGGGATTACAATTCCTTTAAGAAAGAGCAGTGTAGTTCTAGGCGACGGCTTTAAGGGAATTCTGTTAAAGTCAGCTTTGTCGAAGTAACCGGATTGAAGATGTATCCATTTTGCTATCGAGCGTAAATATTTATTAAATTTCGGAATGTCCATATGGACATGCTGTATTTGGTTTTCGGTCGTTTTTAGTTTTGGAAATTATATGCCCCACAAAATCAGCCAGCATGCAGTGGAGGATGCAGCGCCGGACGATGCCGGTGTCGTTCACGGCGATATGGGCGTTTTCTTCCGGCAGCTCATGGCCCTCCTGGAAGCATCGCAGCAGGGATACGCTTTGTTTGATGGCAGCGATGAGTTGCGGTTCGCCAACAGTGCCTTCCGCGCCGCGCTCGGTATCGGACAGCGCGATTTTCCGAGCTGGGTGGAACTGATGCGCAATGGTTTTCGCAACGCGACCGGTACGGCCATCGAGACATCGGATTTCGAACTCTGGTTGCGCTCGGCCAAGACGAGGCGCGGCAAGCTGCCGTTCCGGACCATTGAGACCAGTCTCAATGACGGGCGGTGGATACTGACGACCGAGACCACGCTGCCGGGCGGCTGGATGCTATGCGTGGTCACCGATGTTTCCGAACTTGGCATCGAATTGCGCGATCTGCGCCAGGAGCGGGACAGGGCGCTGAAATCCGCCCTGAGCGACGAGCTGACCGGGCTCGGAAACAGGCGTTACGCCATGGATGCGCTCAACCACCTGCTTGGGCCCAACAAGGCGCAGGCGCTCGCCGTCATCATCATGGATATCGACCACTTCAAGAGCGTCAACGATCGCTTCGGCCATGCCTACGGCGATCTCGTGCTGAAAGATTTTGCAGGACGACTGTCCGCCGCTGCCGGGCGTGACGACCTTCTCGGCAGGATTGGCGGGGAAGAGTTTTTGCTGGTGCTCAGTGGCTCGCGCATGCACGGCGCCGAAAGCCTGATGCGGCAGCTCCTGTCGTCACTGGCCGATGCAGCCCCTCTGCGCGACATGCCCGAGTTTCGCTACAGCTGCTCCGCCGGGATCGCCTTTGCCAATCCCGGCGAGAGTACAAGCGACGTTTTGCGCCACGCCGATACCGCGCTTTATGAAGCCAAGAATACCGGGCGGAACCGCTACGTGATTTACGGAACGGCGTCGTGACAGCACCCAGTCGTCAGTTCGACTTTGCCGCGCCGCCATCCACCCTGAGCATCGTGCCGGTGATGTAGCTTGCGGGCACCGAGCAGAGGAAAGCGCCGGCGGCAGCGAACTCCTCCACCGTGCCGAGGCGGCCTGCAGGAATGCTCTTGACCGAGGCCTCGCGGATTTCCTCGATGCTCTTGCCGAGACGCTTTGCATTGGCGCCATCGAGCTCATCGATGCGGTCGGTGTGGATGCGGCCGGGCAGAAGCAGGTTTGAGGTAATGCCGAAACCGGCCACTTCGGAGGACAGCGTCTTGCTCCAGCCCACAAGCGCGCCGCGCAACGTGTTGGAAAGGGCGAGATTGGCAATCGGTTCGAATACGCCTGACGAGGCGACGGTGAGGATGCGGCCGAAACCCTGCTCCTTCATGCCGGGCAGAAGCGCATTGGTCAACGTGATGACCCGCAGCACCATCGACTGGAAGAACGTATCCAGCTTCTCCGCCGTCATCTCCTGAGCGAGGCCCGGCGTCGGGCCGCCGGTATTGTTGACGAGAATGTCGATGCCGCCGAGCTTTTCCCTGACGGCCTGAACCATGGCCTCGACAAAATTGTCGTCGGCAAGATCACCCCAAACCCAGTCGGCCTTGCCTTTGCTAAGGGCGTTGATGGCCTTGCAGTTCGCTTCCAGCTTTTCACCGCTCCTGCCGACGAGAAGGACATTTGCACCCTCCTTTGCCAGCGCCGTCGCAATGCCAAGCCCAAGGCCGCGTGAAGAGGCGAGAACGAGGGCGCGTTTGCCGGAAATGCCGAAATCCATGGGTTTTGTCCTGTCTTGTGAGTGCTGTATGTGGTGTTTATAGAGCATTTCCAGGAAAAGTGGACCCCGGTTTTCCGTCTGGAAATGCGCCGAAACAAAGAGTTAGGCGTTTTCTCGATTCGAGGAAAAGCAAAATCCCCCTGTGAAGGCGGGCCCGGTTTTGAAGGTCGAACAAGTGTCATGACAGAACAATCTTTGCTGAAATTCTCGATTGCCGTCACGGTTCTGCTGGCGTTGTTCGGCATCGGGGCGGGCCTGTTTTCCGGCTCCTTCGCGGTCGTCTTCGACGGTGTCTACGCCCTGACGGATGCTTTCATGACGGTGCTCGCATTGCTCGTGGCGCGGCTGATCGCCGCCGCCGCGGCACCCAGGCCGGGCGGCCGGCTGGTGGAGCGCTTCACCATGGGCTTCTGGCATCTGGAGCCAATGGTGCTCGGCCTCAACGGCACGCTTCTGATGGGGGCGGCGATTTACGCGCTCATCAATGCCATCGACAGCCTGATGGATGGCGGCCGGTCGATCGAGTTCGATTACGCCATCATCGTCACCTTCGTCAGCTTTGCCGTCTCGCTCGCCATGGCATGGTTTGTCAAACGGCAGAACCAACGGCTGAAATCCGCCTTCGTGGCGCTGGACGCTAAAAGCTGGCTGATGAGCGCGCTGCTGAGCGTGGCGCTGTTCATCGCTTTCGCCATCGGTTACGGGCTGACGGGAACGTCGCAGGCATGGCTGTCGCCCTATGTCGACCCGGCCGTGCTGGCGCTGGTCTGCTTCGTCATCATTCCCATGCCGCTCGGCAATGTGAAACAGGCGCTGGCCGACATACTTCTTGTCACCCCGCTGGAGTTCAAACAGCATGTCGACAGGGTGGCGGGGGAGGTCGTGGCGAAGTTCGGCTTTTCCTCGCATTACTCCTATGTGGCCCGGGTTGGCCGCGGTCGCCAGATCGAACTCTTCTTTATTGTTCCCAGAAACTGGCCGCCGCGGCGGCTTGAGGAATGGGATGCGATCCGCGACGAGATCGGCGAAGCGATAGGCGGCGAGGGGAGTGACCGTTGGCTGACGATCGTGTTCACGACGGATGAAGAATGGGCTGTTTGAGCGGGGTGTTGGAAAGCAAGGTCTGCTTCGTCCCCGGGAGTGGGCCAAGTGGCCCGCGCCTTTAAAACTGGCGGCGCTCACGGTCCCTTGGTTTCGTTTTCCTTCTTCGCCTGATCATGATGCCATTTGATGGCGAAGAACATGCCCGTTCCCAATACGAGAATTTTGAACGGCAAGAAGACGATAGGGAAGAAGTCCCACATTTCAGATATTCCAGCTATGACGTGACGATATATTTCTTAGGAATATTAGCTCAAAACCGCTGCGTCCGACACCGGCCATATTGACGCAGATGCGGTCGCGATCTCCCTTGTCATGCGATCGGCCCGCCCATCAATCGCTTTTGGCCGCCTGATTATAGGTTGGCTATGCCTGCCCAATGCCCGCAACCCTTGACGCATTCCCCCGTCGATCATATCCTCATTATTACGTGAACGTAAAAGTAATAAACAATCATCAGGTTGTCTGACAATTGACTGGCGTGCGACATGTTTTGCCGCTATAGAAGCTCGACAAAGGCGTGCCGCTTTGCAAAGACGGATGCTGATGGATACGGTGTCGCGGATGGACTTTTTGTCCGGCGCAGGCGGTGCGTCGCAGGTGTGGAAAAGACGATAACAACAGCCGGATGGGACTGGCGATCTGAGAGGATGGAAATGACGGAAGCGATGGAACTGCCCGAACGCGAAGCGATGGAATTCGACGTTGTGATCGTCGGTGCGGGTCCGGCCGGTCTTGCCGCCGCAATCCGGCTGAAGCAGGTGGAGCCGGAGCTCTCGGTCGTCGTGCTGGAAAAGGGCGCGGAAGTCGGTGCCCACATCCTCTCCGGCGCCGTGGTCGACCCCATCGGCATCGACAGGCTGCTGCCGGGATGGCGCGAAGAGGAGGGGCATCCCTTCAAGACCGAGGTCAAGGACGACCAGTTCCTGTTCCTGGGGCCGGCGGGCTCCATCCGCCTGCCGAACGCCATGATGCCGCCATTGATGAACAATCATGGCAATTACATCGTCTCGCTTGGCCTCGTCTGTCGCTGGCTGGCGGAAAAGGCGGAAGGGCTCGGCGTCGAAATCTATCCGGGCTTTGCCGCCACGGAAGTGCTTTATAACGACGAAGGCGCTGTCATCGGCGTTGCCACCGGCGATATGGGCATTGAGAAGAATGGCGAGCCGGGCCCGAACTTCACCCGTGGCATGGAACTGCACGGTAAATACGTGTTGATCGGCGAGGGCGTGCGCGGATCGCTCGCCAAGCAGCTGATTTCCAGATTCGACCTGTCCAAAGATCGCGAGCCGCAGAAATTCGGCATCGGCATCAAGGAGCTCTGGCAGGTCAAGCCGGAGAAGCACAAGCAGGGCCTCGTGCAGCACTCCTTCGGCTGGCCGCTCGGCTTCAAGACCGGCGGTGGCTCTTTCCTGTATCACCTGGAAGATAACCTCGTTGCCGTCGGTTTCGTGGTGCATCTCAATTACAAGAACCCCTATCTCTATCCCTTCGAGGAATTCCAGCGGTTCAAGACGCATCCGGCGATCCGCGATACGTTCGAGGGCGGCAAGCGCATTTCCTATGGCGCGCGCGCCATCACGGAAGGTGGTTACCAGTCAGTGCCGAAGCTCACCTTCCCGGGCGGCGCGCTGATCGGCTGTTCCGCCGGCTTCGTCAACGTGCCACGCATCAAGGGAAGCCATAATGCGGTTCTCTCGGGCATGCTCGCGGCGGAAAAGATCGCCGCGGCGATTTCCGCCGGCCGCGCCCATGACGAGGTTACCGAGATCGAGGCCGAATGGCGCGAAGGCGATATCGGAAAGGACCTGAAGCGGGTCCGCAACGTCAAGCCGCTCTGGTCGAAGTTCGGCACGCTCATCGGCGTCGGCCTCGGCGGTCTCGACATGTGGACGAACCAGCTGTTCGGTTTCTCTTTCTTCGGCACGCTGAAGCACGGCAAGACGGATGCGCAGAGCCTGGAGCCCGCCTCCAAACACAAGCCGATCGCCTATCCGAAGCCGGATGGCGTTCTGACCTTCGACCGCCTGTCCTCCGTCTTCCTGTCGTCCACCAACCATGAAGAGGACCAGCCGGTCCATCTTCAGGTGAAGGACATGGAGCTGCAGAAGCGCTCCGAACACGACGTCTTTGCCGGTCCCTCCACGCGTTATTGTCCAGCCGGCGTTTATGAGTGGGTGGAGAAGGACGGCCAGGAAGTCTACGTCATCAACGCCCAGAACTGCGTGCACTGCAAGACCTGCGACATCAAGGATCCGAACCAGAACATCAATTGGGTGCCGCCGCAGGGCGGCGAGGGGCCGGTTTACGCCAACATGTGACGGTGAAGCGATCCTGCCTCATGATGCTCGGGCTTGTCCCGAGCATCTGCAACGGGTGATTTTACGATAGGTGGACGGATACTCTGCGGAGCGCTGTTTCCGTCGGCGAAAGCTCGTCGCGGTCATGCAGTTCGTCGGTCCGCCTGGTTCATTGTGTCTGCCACGGCACCAGAGCAGCGCCATTGCCCTCTTTCCCGTCAGTATTTGTGGATTGCTCTTCGATTTCTTACATATAGGATGTTGGGGCGTTGTAGCATCATGTGGCCTGTGGATCGCGGGCAGTGAATGCGATAACGCCTTGAACGTGCATATGGTCCTAGGTGCCGTCGCCAGACGGCAGGGAGTGAAGGAATGTCCGGCTTTCAAAGGCTGAATATCGTGCGGAAGACAGGCTTGGCTGGCAGCGTCGCGGCGCTTGCGATGGCTGCCTTTTCTTTCACTGGCAATCCGGTGGCTGCCGCGAGCTGTCGTTCCGATGCCATGGCCGGCATAGACTGGCGCGAATGCAACAAGCGCCTCCTGATGCTGGGCGGCAGCAATCTCGACTCGGCGATGCTCTACGGTACGGATTTCACTTATACGGATCTGCGCGGTTCGTCGCTGAAGGGCGCTAACCTTGAGAAGGCCAAGCTCATCCGCGCTGCCCTTGGCGAGGCGAACCTTCAGGGCGCCAATCTGACGAAGGTGGAAGCCTATCGAAGCGATTTTTCCGCCGCCGACGCCACCAACGCGAAATTCGTGAATGCCGAAATGCAGCGAACCAAATTCGAAAACACCAAGCTGGACGGCACGGATTTCACCAAGGCTGAACTCGGCCGCGCCGATTTCGAGGGCGCAACGCTGAACGGCTCGAAATTCTCGCTCACCAACCTGTCGCGGGCCCGGTTCGGTGGCGCGAAGCTGGGTGGCCCTGTCGATTTCACCAGCGCCTTCCTGCTGCTGACTCGGATTGAGGGGGTCGATCTTTCCACGGCCACCGGCCTTGACCAGAAACAGATCGACATCGCCTGCGGCGACGCCAAGACCAAACTGCCGAATGGCCTGACGGCGCCCGCCTCCTGGCCGTGCCCGGAAGATCCCGACGACGAGTGATAAAAGGCCGCGCGGTTTTGCGCGGCCCGAACCTCTCCGTAAGCGGAAGGGAAGCGTTCGCCATGCGAACGCTTCATCGGCGATCAGAAGCCCGAAAGCACGATCTTGCCCTTGGCCTTGTTGCTCTCGATCAGTGCATGCGCCTTGATAAGATTTGCGGCATTGATGGTGCCGAAAACCTCGGTCAGCGTCGTCTTGATCTTGCCGGCATCGACAAGCTCGGCCACGTGGTTGAGCAGCTTGTGCTGCTCGATCATGTCAGGCGTCTGGAAAACGGCGCGGGCGAACATCATTTCCCAATGGATGGATATGCATTTGCGCTTGAACGCCATGATGTCGAAACCGCCAGCCGGATCGTCGATCAGGGCGAAACGGCCCTGCGGTGCGATGGTCGCCACGCTGTCGGCCGCGTGGATGTCGCTATGGGTGGTGGAGAAGACGAAGCCCGGCGCACCGAGGCCAAGCGCCTCCACCTGCGGCGCGATGGGCTTGCTGTGATCCACGACGTGATGCGCGCCGAGTTCCTTTACCCATTCGATCGTTTCCGGCCGCGAGGCAGTCGCGATCACGGTCAGGTCGGTTAGCGCCCGCAGAAGCTGAACGGCGATGGAACCGACGCCGCCCGCGCCGCCGATGACGAGAACGGCGCTGGCTGCACCCGGAACCGGCTCATTCACCCGCAACCGGTCGAATAGGGTCTCATACGCGGTGATGGCGGTCAGCGGCAGGGCGGCGGCTTCCTCGAAATTCAGGGACTTCGGCTTGGCACCGACGATGCGCTCGTCGACCAGATGGAATTCGCTGTTGGAGCCGGGACGGTTGATGACGCCGGCGTAAAACACCTCATCACCCGGTTTGAACAGCGAAACCTTGTCGCCAACGGCCTTCACCACACCCGCTGCATCGAAGCCGAGCACACGGGCCTCGCCGTTTTCCGGCGACTGGTTCCGACGCACCTTGGTATCGACGGGATTTACCGAAACGGCTTTCACCTCCACCAGAATGTCGTGTCCCTTCGCTTCCGGCTGGGGCAGATCGATGTCGATGAGGGCATCCTCGGCAGTGATGGGCTGGCTCGTCCTGTAACCGATGGCGCGCATGAAAAGTCTCCTTTGCTTGTTTGCGTGCCTCTTACTTGATACATATGAACAACGATCGCAAGAATGCACATTTTGTGATGATACATACAAAAAGGATACTGTGATGTCGCGACCACGCGCCAAGCTCACCGGCAACTTTCCCGGCTGCCCGGTGGAATCGGCCCTGAGTTTTCTCGATGGCAAATGGAAAGGCGTGATCCTCTATCACCTCATCAATGAGGGGACACTGCGCTTCAACGAACTGCGCCGCCATATTCCAAGTGTCACCCAGCGCATGCTGACCAAGCAGCTGCGGGAACTGGAGGAGGCGGGTTTGATTTCGCGGACCGTTTTCCCCGTCGTGCCGCCGCGCGTGGATTATGCGTTGACACCGCTTGGCGAGACGATGCGGCCGGTGATTTCGGCGCTGAAAAGCTGGGGCGATGCGCACGTCGTCTGCAAAAACGGCGCGAAATACACGCAGCTTCCGCAGGTGGCGGAGAAGGCGGCCTGAAAGAAATCACGGGTAAGAGCGCGTGCCGGGACATCATTTTTCATGGTGCGATGCAACACGGATTTGCCCCGATTGATGCATAATGCTGCGATCTCGATTCGCAGCAGGGACATCAAAGCACATGAGCATGGGTTGGATGGAGGCCGGATTTCTCGGTCTTTTGCAAGGACTTACGGAGTTTCTCCCAGTTTCGTCGAGCGCGCATCTGAGGATCGCCGGGGAGTTCCTGCCCTCCGGCGCCGACCCCGGCGCTGCCTTCACCGCCATTACCCAGATCGGCACGGAAATGGCCGTGCTGGTCTATTTCTGGTCCGACATCATGCGGATCGCTGCCGCCTGGCTCCGGCAAAACCTTCGTCTCGGCCCCTATGACAAGGCCGATGCACGTCTCGGCTGGCTGATCATCGTCGGCTCCGTGCCCATCGTGCTGCTCGGCCTTCTCTTCAAGGACGCCATCGAGCATTCGCTCCGAAACCTCTACATTACTGCCGTGATGCTGATCGTGTTCGGTATCGTTCTTGGCGTCGCCGACAGGATCGGGAAAAAGCGCTACAAGCTCAACCAGCTGATCTGGCGTGATGGTATCCTCTTCGGTTTCGCGCAGGCCATGGCGCTCATCCCCGGCGTTTCGCGTTCCGGCGGCACGATCAGCGCCGGCCTGCTTCTGGGTTATACCCGCGAGGCGGCGGCCCGTTATTCCTTCCTGCTCGCCGTACCCGCCGTCTTCGGCTCCGGTTTCTACCAGCTGTTCAAAAGCATCGGCGAAGACAATCCGGTGGGCTGGGGCCCGACAGGCCTCGCGACCCTGATCGCCTTCATCGTCGGTTACGCCGTTATCGTCGTTTTCCTGAAGCTGGTTTCGACCAAAAGCTACATGCCCTTCGTCTGGTACCGCGTGGTCATCGGCTTCGTCCTGCTTGGGCTTTTGGGAACCGGCGTCATCAGCGCCGGCGGCTGAAGGGCTTCGCCAGTTGACCGGATACTATTAAGCTGAGTTGCACCATCCGTACTCCGTCACCCCGAACTTGATCCGGGGTCCAGCGCGATCAAGTCATTGATCGCAAAAGACTCTTCTCACGGCGCAGACGCGCCGTGGCTCGATGCCGGATCAAGTCCGGCATGACGGAGGAGAGATTATGACGTGCCGCGAAATGTAGAAGGCCCGCTCTTTCGAACGGGCCTTTCGTCTTTCAGAGCAACGTGCCGCTCAAGATCACCAGCGCCACCGAGAAATAGATGACGAGCCCGCTGACATCCACCAGCGTGGCGACGAAGGGGGCCGAAGCGCTGGCGGGATCAAGCCGCAGACGTTGCAGCACGAAGGGCAGCATGGAGCCGGCGAGCGAACCGAAAGTGACGATACCGACGAGGGCCGCAAAAACCGTGGCACCAACCAGCAGCCAGTGCTCACCGTAGTCGTAGAAGCCAGCCTGCTGCCAGACCGTGAGCCGCAGGAAGCCGATGGCGCCCAGAATGCAGCCGAGCGTCAGGCCCGTCGGGATTTCCCGAAGCAGCACCCGCCACCAGTCGGAAAGCTTCAGTTCGCCCAGCGCCAGCGCCCGGATGATGAGCGAGGTGGCCTGCGAACCGGAGTTGCCGCCCGAAGACATGATGAGCGGAATGAACAGCGTCAGCACCACGGCCTTTTCCAGCTCGCCTTCGAAATGCTGCATGGCGCTGGCCGTCAGCATTTCGCCGAGGAACAGTGCTGCGAGCCAGCCGGCGCGCTTGCGGATCATGTCCGGAAAGCCGATCGTCATGTAGGGCTTGCCCAGCGCCTCCATACCACCGAACTTGTGGGCGTCTTCCGTGGTATCGGCGATCATGGTGTCGATCACGTCGTCAACGGTGACGATGCCGAGAATATGCGAGCGGTCATCCACGACGGGCAGCGCCAGAAGGTCGTGCTTGCGGATCAGCCGGGCGACATCCTCCTGTGACATCAGGGGGCTCGCACAGACAATGCCTTCCTTGGATGCGACCGAAAGAATGGAGGCGCCCGCTTCGCCGGTCAAAAGGCGGCGCAGCGTCACGACGGTGGTTAGCGTCCCGTCCTCGGCCAGCACATAGATGGCATAGACCGTTTCACGCGACCGCTCGACGACGCGGATGTGCGAAAGGGTCTGTTCCACCGTCCAATTGTCCGGCACGCTAACGAATTCCGTGGTCATGATCGAGCCGGCCGTGCGCGGCGGGTAACCCATCAGGTGCTTGATGGAGAGCGCCGTGGTGCGGTCCAGCCGGGCAAACAGCTTGGCGCGCGGCTCTTCGGCCATTTCCGCCATGACGTCGGCCACGCGGTCGTCCGACATCAGGTTGACGAGGCGCGCGGCCTGTTCGACCGGAATATCGGCTATGATCGCGGCGGCGCCATGCAGTTCCGGCCGGTCGAGAATGGCGACGGCCTTTGCCTGCGGCATGGCGAGAAGGGCGGCTGCGGCGGCGCCGACATCCAGCGTGTTGAGGTGCTCGACGCGTTCGGCAATGGTGGTGGAGCCGGCATTTCCGCTACGAAGAAGGCGTGCGGCCTTGCTGGCCCTCTGAGAGAGGTTGTGGAAGTTCATGATTGCTCACCTTTCCGTCGATTCGCCGATCACGGCGAACGCGGTGGTGAGCCGACAGCGGTCGGATCAGTTCCCGTTCGCCGCTTTCGGCAAAGGCAATCGACTGCTACTGTCGCTAGACATCTAATGATGCTCCGTTGAAATCCGCGCCGTGCCGCAAGGCATGCGCGTATGGCCGTGTTGCGCCTGAAACCGGAAAGAGTCAAGCGCCCGATTGTGAATTTTCCGTAAGCTTCGAAAGGGCCGGGTCAAGCCGCCTTTTGACGCCGCTCTACGGTGACGGAGACAAGAAAAACGCCAAGCCCGAGAAGGGAAAGAACGGCGCCCACATAACCCGTCGAGGCGTAACCGAAGCCCATGGCGATGACGAGGCCGCCGAGCCAGGCGCCAAGCGCATTGGCGATGTTGAAGGCGGAATGGTTCGAGGCGGCAGCCAGCGTCTGCGCATCCTGCGCCACATCCATCAGCCGCGTCTGTACGGCCGGGCAGGCGGCAAAACCGCAGCCGATCAGGAAGACGCAAAGGCAGAGCATGAAGGGATCCTGCGCCGTCATGCCGAAAACAGCCATGACCACCACGTTGAAGGCGAGCATGCCGCCAATCGTGCCGTTGAGCGAGATATCGGCGAGCCTTGAGCCGACTACATTACCGACATTCATGCCGATGCCGAACAGCGCCAGCACCATGGAGACCGTGGAAACCGGCATCATCGCCACGTCAGTCGTGGTCTTCGCGATATAGCTGAAGACCGAGAACATGCCGCCAAAGCCGACGGCGGCAATGGCGAGCGTCAGCCATACCTGTACGCGGCGGAAGGCGCCGAGTTCGCGCCATACGCTGGCGCCTTCTTCAACCCTGTCACGCGGCTGGAACAGCCAAAGCAGGGCCACCGTCAGAAGTGCGATGCCGCCGACAAGCATGAAGGCCGCGCGCCAGGACAGCAGCTGGCCGAAGAAGGTGGCGAGCGGAGTGCCGAGCAGGGTGGCGATGGTGAGGCCGAGCATGACGCGGCCAACGGCGCGGGCGCGCTTGTGGATTGGCGCCATCGAGGCCGCCACAAGCGCCGCAACGCCAAAATAGGCCCCATGTGGCAGGCCGGTGATGAAGCGCAGAATGGTGAAGCTCACAAAATCCGGCGCGACGGCGCTCAGGATGTTTCCAGCCGCAAAAAGTCCCATCAGACTGAGAAGCAATGTGCGGCGCGTGATGCGTGCGGCGAGAACCGCGATGATCGGCGCGCCAATGACGACGCCCAGCGCATAGGCGGTGATGACATAACCCGCTTCCGGCACCGTGACGCCATAGGTCGAGGCGACGTCGGGCAAAAGGCCCATGATGGCGAATTCGCCGGTACCGATGCCAAAACCGCCGGCAGCCAGCGCCAGCTCTATAAGCGCAATGGCAAGTGGGGAGAGGACCACGGCAGGCGCAGCCGTGTAAACGGTTTCATTCTCCCCGCCAGGGCGGGCTTCGGAGATGTTCGAATGGCTCATCGTGACCTGAAAAGCGGGAAGGGCCCACAGAAAAAAGGGCAAGACCGTATGGGAGCGGTCTGCCCTGACTGGAGATGCGCGGTCATGAAAATGACCTTAAGTGACCTCTAACATGAAATGATGCGTTGCGGTAGAGCGATTCTCGGCAAAAGACGATCTTCACGCGATGGTGTTCGGAACTCTATATAAGGCCAGGCATTTACGCGCGGCTGCGAATGTTACGGGACCGGGTTGGAAACATGAAGCTCATTGCAATTTTCAATCGTGACGGCGGCACATTTCGCACCACCGACATGGAAGCCTATTGTGATCATGCCCGCGAGGTCTTCACCCGCGCCGGACACGTGATCGATTGCCGTCTTGTCTCCGGAAAGGACGTCGTCGAGGAAATGGAACGCGCCGCCGAGGAGCCGGGCATTGAAGGCATCATTGCCGGCGGCGGAGATGGCACCATTTCGGCGGCTGCCGGCATTGCCTGGAAACAGGGCATCGCGCTCGGCATCGTGCCGGCCGGCACCATGAACCTCTTCGCCCGCTCGCTGAAGCTGCCGCTCGACATTCGTCAGGCGCTGGAGACGCTGGCGAATGGCGAGATTGCCAGTGTCGACATCGCCAGCGCCAATGGCCGCCTCTTTGTCCACCAGTTTTCCGCGGGCCTGCATTCGCGCATGGTGCGCTATCGAAACAATCTCGCCTTTGCCTCCCGTCTCGGCAAGATCAAGGCGAGCATCCGTGCCGCCATCAGCGTCATCCTCAACCCGCCTGTTTTCGAGGTGGAATACACCGTTGATGGCCGGACGCAGCATCGAAAGGTATCCGCCATTTCCGTCTCCAACAATGAATTCGGTCAGAATTCGCTGCTGGTGGCGGATAACGTCTCCGGCGGCCATCTGGGTTTTTATCTCACCGATCCGTTACGCCCGTCCGGTGTCGCCAGACTCGCCCTGGATATTCTGCGCGGCAAATTCAAGCAGAATGCCGCCGTGACAGCCATGACCGTGACGGATGTGGAACTGCATTTTCCCAAGAAACGCCATGATGTCCGCTGCGTCATCGATGGCGAGCTGCTGCCGATGGAACGCGACGTGGCACTGGAAGTGCACGCCGGCGAGTTGAAGGTGCTGGTGGGGCGGGCGTTCTTCGCTTAGCGCAAACCGACCGTGAATTAGGCCATCGCCGTCTGTTCTTCTGCCCGGCGGGGAGAAAAACAGGCGGCGATGTCGTGTCCTCCCTAGCCCCTGAAAACCTCCAGTCTTGCCAAATCGAAGCCGCCCGGCCATGGTCGGCGGGTGCGATGGCGTGCGCGCTGTCGCTTCTATGGGAGTGCGATCTGTCATGAATGAAATCTCCAAACCCCTCTCCAACCTTGCTGCCATCGATGCCGCCCATCATCTCCATCCCTTTTCAGACATGGGCAAGCTCAACGCCGCCGGCACCCGCATCATCGAGCGCGCGGAAGGGGTGTTCATCTACGACAGCACCGGCAGGAAATATCTCGACGCCTTCGCCGGCCTCTGGTGTGTGAATATCGGTTACGGACGCCGCGAGATCGCCGATGTGGTACGGCGTCAGATGAACGAGCTCCCCTATTACAACGCGTTTTTCGGCACCACCACGCCGCCCGCGACGCTGCTGGCGCAGAAGATCGCTTCTCACGCCGGGCCTGGCATGAACCACGTATTCTTTACCAATTCCGGCTCGGAAGCCACCGATACCTGGTTCCGCATGGCGCGGGTCTACTGGAAGGCCCTCGGCCATCCCGCGAAGACGAAAGTTATCGCCCGCCGCAACGGCTACCACGGCTCGACGGTGGCCGGGGCCTCGCTGGGTGGCATGACGTGGATGCACGAGCAGGGCAGCCTGCCCATCGATGGCGTCGCCCATATTGGCCAGCCCTATTGGTATGCCGAGGGTGGCGATCTTTCTCCGGCCGAATTCGGCCTGAAGGTGGCTCGCGAACTCAATGAGAAAATCGACGAATTGGGCGAGGAAAACGTTGCTGCTTTCGTGGCCGAACCGATTCAGGGAGCCGGTGGCGTCATTGTACCGCCGGAGACCTACTGGCCGGAAATCGCCCGTATCTGCAAGGCGCGCAATATTCTGCTCGTCTCCGATGAGGTGATCTGCGGTTTCGGTCGCCTGGGCTCCTGGTTCGGCTACCAGTATTTCGGCGTGGAGCCGGACTTTGCCCCCATCGCCAAGGGCCTGTCCTCGGGTTATCTGCCGATTGGCGGCGTGGTCGTGTCGGATCGGGTGGCAGAAGTGATGTTGTCCGAGGTCGGTGATTTCAACCACGGCTTCACCTATTCCGGACATCCCGTCTGCGCCGCCGCCGCGCTGGAAAATCTCCGCATCATCGAAGCGGAGGGTCTGGTGGAGCGGGTGCGCGACGATATCGGCCCTTATTTTTCCGAGGGCTGGAAAAGCCTTGAGGACCACGAACTGGTGGGCGAAGCCGTCAATGTCGGCTTGATGGGTGGACTGCAGATCACGGTGGACAAGGCGACCCGCAGACGCTTCGGCAAGCCGGACGATGTTGGCATAACGGTGCGCAATCATTGCCTTGCAAACGGCCTCGTCATGCGCGCAACGGGCGACCGAATGCTGGCTTCGCCGGCGCTGACCATCAGCCGTTCGGAAGTGGATGAGATCATAGAGACGTTGCGCAAGGGGCTCGACCACCTGCGTGATACGCGCGAGCATTTCTAGGGAAAGTGGACACCGGTTTTCCGTTAAAGAATGCGAAAAGAGATGCCAAGGGAGGACTGAAATGGCAGGACAGGAACACCATTACGCCGTGAAGGTGACGTGGACGGGTAATCGTGGCAAGGGCACGTCGGGCTATCGCGACTACGAACGCGACTACACAATTTCCACCGAGGGAAAGGCTGATATAGCCGGCTCGTCCGATCCGGCCTTCCGTGGCGATCCCGCCCGCTGGAATCCTGAAGACCTGCTGGTCGCTTCGCTCTCGGCCTGCCACAAGCTCTGGTACCTGCATTTCTGCTCGGTCAACGGCATCATCGTCGAAGACTATGTCGACGATGCCGAAGGCACGCTCGTCATGGAAAAGGATGGCGCCGGGCAGTTCAGCGAAGTGGTGCTGAAACCGGTCATCACCATCTCGAAGGGCGATCCCGCCCGGGCGGATGCGCTGCACCATGACGCGCACGACAAGTGCTTCATCGCGCGGTCGGTGAATTTTCCGGTGCGGGTGGAGGGGACCGTGAAGGTGGTTTGAGACTCATGCCAGTTGCAGACCGAGATGATCGGCCATCGGCTGAAAGTCTCGGTCGTTTTGCAGCAGCTTATGGCCGTGCTCAATACAGTAGGTGCCGATGATGAGGTCGGGAGTTTTACGCACGGTTTTCCCAACGCTTCGAAGTTTCCGATAGTTAGCGGCGGATTTCACGGCAAGTTCTGGCGTGAGCATCGAGACAAAACCGAAGCGCTTTAACCGGTCATGTATCGCCGCCGCCCGATCGTCGTTGCGTTCGCCCTGCAGGATTTCGAGGAGAATAATGTCGCCGATGATGACGTCGGTCAGATCGCCGATATCATTTAGCATCCTACCTTGGCGCGTGGATTTATTCTGAAACCAGTCAATCCAGACAGAAGTATCGACGACTATCATTCCGCGGCGTCTTGCGCTTCGATGTCGTCCACGCTCCAGCTACGGCGCACATCGTCCAGATTGCCACTCCAGCCGATGCCTCTCAGTTCTTCCAACGCTTTGCGTCGTCCGAGATTCTCTACAAGATCGCGCAACGCCTTCTCCACCGTCGCCTTTTTTGTCGAAAGGCCGGTAATTTCCATCGCTTCGGCGATCAAGGCGTCATCAAGATCAATATTCGTACGCATGGATAATCCTTGGTGTATCGATTTTCAAAATCATACACCAAGGCATGCTTCTGCGATATCTCTTTTTACTGGAACGCCGTCTCGTAGAAGCTTCTGAGCTTGCGCGAGTGCAGCGTTTCTGTCGGCATGGCGGCAAGCTTCTGCACGGCGCGGATGCCGATCTGCAGATGCTGGGCGACCTGGGTGCGGTAAAATTCCGTCGCCATGCCTGGCAGCTTCAATTCGCCATGCAGTGGCTTGTCGGAAACGCACAGCAGAGTGCCGTAGGGCACACGGAAGCGGAAGCCGTTGGCCGCTATGGTGGCGGATTCCATGTCAAGCGCGATGGCGCGGGACTGCGATAGGCGCTTGACGGGACCGGCCTGATCACGGAGCTCCCAGTTGCGGTTGTCGATGGTAGCGACGGTGCCGGTGCGCATGATGCGCTTCAGTTCGAAGCCCTCGTAACCCGTGACTTCGGCGACTGCACCTTCCAGCGCGAGCTGCACTTCGGCAAGAGCCGGGATGGGTACCCACACCGGCAGGTCGTCGTCAAGCACGTGGTCCTCGCGCACATAGGCGTGGGCCAGAACATAGTCGCCCAACCGCTGGCTGTTGCGCAGCCCGGCGCAGTGGCCGACCATCAGCCACGCATGCGGGCGCAGCACGGCAATGTGATCGGTGATCGTCTTGGCGTTGGAGGGGCCGACGCCGATATTGACGAGCGTAATGCCGGCGTGACCTTTTTTCTTCAGGTGATAGGCCGGCATCTGCGGCAGTCGGGCCAGCACCGCGTCCGTCTCGGGCTTGTCGGAACCCGCATGGGTGATGATGTTGCCCGGCTCCACAAAGGCCGTGTAACCCTCGCCGCCATTCTTCATCATCTGCCTCGCCCAGGCAGCGAATTCGTCGATATAGAACTGGTAGTTGGTGAACAGCACGAAGTTCTGGAAATGGCTGGCGCTCGTCGCCGTATAATGGCTGAGGCGCGCCAGCGAATAATCGATGCGCTGCGCCGTAAAGGGCGCAAGCGGCGCCGGCTCGCCCGGCACCTGATCATATTCGCCATTGGCTATGAGATCGTCGGTATTGTTGAGATCGGGCGTATCGAAGAGATCACGCAGCGGCACGTCTGACAGCGACGAAGCCGCCGCCGCCTCTACATACGCGCCTTCACCGAAAGCGAAATGCAGCGGAATGGGCGTAGCCGATTCCGACACCGTGACCGGAACGCCGTGGTTCTTCATAAGAAGCCCCAGCTGTTCCTTGAGATAGTGGCGGAAAAGCTCAGGCCGTGTGATCGTTGTCGTATAGACGCCGGGCGCGGTTACGTGGCCATAGGAAAGGCGGGAATCGACATGGCCGAAAGTGGCGGTCTCGAGGCTGACCTGCGGGTAGCAGGCGCGGTAACGCCCGGCAATCGGCGCGCCCTTGGCAAGGTCTGTGAAGGAATTGATCAGGAACGCCGTGTTGCGTTCGTAGAGCGCGCTCAAAGCCGCAACAGCTTCTTTCGGGTCCGTGAATGTTTGCGGCGCGAAAGGCTCTGGACTGATGAAGGTGAGGGGCGGAATCGTTGGTTTTGCTATTGTCATGGCCCATTATAAGAGGCCAATTTCGACAGGCAAGCGACAGAAATACGAAGAAACTGAAAAGAAACGCGAAAATGCAGCCGGACAATGCTGGCGCGGCAGAAACTCAGCCGAGCGCGCCGCGCTGCAGGCTCATCAGCAGCACGAAGCCGGCGCCTTTGGAGGCGGGGCGGGGATCGGCCTTGTAAACCGCAAGTCCGGCCACCGGGCCGAGAAAGATCGAGGCCATCAGCATCAGCCGCAGTGCGGAGAACAGGCCGTTGGAAAAACTGGTGGTCATTGGCTGGTCCTCACAATACGACGGGGCAATTGGCGGCGGGCGCCGGGCCGTGCTGGCAGGCGATTGCCGCACCGGCATTCACGCGCTGGAAACTGCGGTTCGGATTAACGACGAGCGAGGCGAAGGACATGGCGAAGATCGCCATGAGAAACGCGAAGATTGCCAGTCGGCTGATCAGCTTTGTCATGTCCATTCCCCTTTATCGGAGTTGATGGACAGAGTTTTGCCATAGTCGGACTGAACGGACCCTGAGGCCCCGGTTCATATGGTGTTCAGGGATGTTAACGGGCGGCGACATGGCGGATTGATGCCGCAGTGGTGCGCATGCCCAGCTTCAGGACAGAGGGATGTCCGCGCCTGGCGCAAGATCGGTTAGCAGTTTCTCCAATTCTTCACCTTGGGTCACGTCGACAATCGGCACCCGGTGTTCCTGCGCGGATGCCAGCATCTCGGTGTTCTCACGTAGCGAGCGTTCGATGAAGGCGTCCATGATCCGCTGCCTCTTCGCCGTTGCATCTTGGTAGCGTGCTTCAGAGCGCATTCTTTCGAGAAGAAAATCATTGTCGGCATGAAGAAATACGCCCGCCACCGTGCTGTCGAGGAGAGGCGATATGAACTCCGGTCGCAGGGCGGCGCCCTCGAAGATCGTCGTAGTCCCTGTGCCGGATCTTCTGTCAATCATCGCGCGGATCAGCGGCCAGATGTTCTGGTGATGGACCTTGAGAAACCAGTGGATCGTATCCGCCGACAGCTGTGCGTAATATTCCTCAACAGGCACCGGAATACCCGCCCATGGCCTCCCCGGATGGCGGGCGAGACTGTCGGTCGATATCGCCTCGCAGCGCAGCCTTTCGCTGAGCAGGCAGGCCAGTGTGCTTTTGCCGACATGCGAGGTGCCCGCGATCAGAATTGTCGAAAGGGTGGGGCGCATATCGTTGCTCTCATTGGCATCGGATGCAGCGATAATAAACGGATATATGGTTTGCATGCGACGTCTGTTCGCAGCCTGCGCGCGATTCCTGGCAGCCACCGCGCTCTGCGTCGCGAGACTGCAGGCTGGGGGACAAAAGCCCGCCTGCCGTTCCCTGTATTACAGCCGTGTCCAGGTCTGCGATTTGCACAGAACCTTCAGCACGCAACCCTTCATGCTCAGCGAATTTCCCGAAACGGTGCCGGAGCCGCTATAGGTCTTGTCATTGGCAGGATCGGTGATCTCACCCGAGTAGCTGTTTCCCTTTCCCGAAAGCTTGCCGATCTGTTTTCCGGCATGCTTGCCGGTCTTCAGCGTCACGCAGAAAGCGCCGCCGCAGGGGCCGATCACCGCGGTTTCGCCGCTGGCCGTCTTCCAGTTGCCTTCGATCGCCTCGGCGGCAAAGGCAATATTGCCGCTCATCAACAGGGCAGCGGCAATCGTCATCATAAGCTTCATGAAATTCCTCCCGAAATTCGCGCAGGCTTTTCCCAGGCCGGAACGGCCAAAGATGCGATGCGCAGATCAAACTCCCTTCGGCATGCCCCGCACCATCTCTGGCCGGCGGCCGCCGTGCGGTGCAACGATTGCTCCTCCCACCGCGCTCTTCCGTGCCCGTTTTATCCTCGTGACGGGCAGGGCGGATAGTATTTGACGTTCACGTAAAAGGAAACAGAAATTTGCGGTGCCGGTGCAGCGTTGGCGTGTGCGGGGAGGGCGAAGGAGAGCAGTTTCGAAAATCGGGGTTCTTTTCGTGGTGAAGGAAGGGTTTAAATCCAATTGTAAAGCTTTCGTAAAATTCACCGGAAAGTCCTTAATTTCCGCAGGCAATGATATTTAACAAAAACCCAATTTTACCAATCGTTTGCAGTTTGTTTGCGGCACATTAATCATGCCTTTTAAGCGAGCGTTGAAAGCCTCGTGGCATAGTGAACTCATCAAAAGCGCAGGGAAAACCTGCCGGACGGAAGGACAAAAAAGCCGCAAAAGACGGCAGTCCGGAAGACGCCTCGGCAAGAAGGCGCACGATGAAAACAGGTAGAACGACAGGGATTAAAACAATGGCACGCTTTGACATCAGTGATATCGAAATGGCTGCCGGTGGCGAAACCCGCGCCGACACCCTTTGCAATCTCGGCCTGGTCTATGCGACCGGCCGGGGCTGCAAGGTGGACCTGATCGCGGCCCACAAATGGCTTAACATAGCCGCGATCCGCGGATCGGAAAGAGCGGCTTCTCTCCGTGCGGATCTCGCCCGCAACATGACGAAAGCGGAACTGGCCGAAGCCCTTCGCGCTGCCCGCGACTGGATGACGATGCACTGATCGATCTCGGCGATCCATAAGATTGCCGGTCCGGTTCCCTCCAGTCCCGACGACCGGCCCAAACGAAAGTAAAACCCGAAGGGGAACGCGGCGAGGGCTCCGAAACGAAGCTTTTGCGCTGACACATCGAACCGCGACCGGCAGGAACAAGGCCGGCGCGGTTTTCTTATGTTCTGCAATGTGTCTTCGCCGGAAAATGATTCTCGCGCAGGGGCTTGCGGGAGGATGTTGATTCGATGCGTGTAACGCGCGGCACTTTCCAACCCTCATTCCTGTGACGAACACAGGAATGAAGGCGGGTTGGGAGCTTACCCGACTGCCTTGAGAACCTTCGGCAATGCCTGCTCGAACAGATCGAGCTTGTCACCCGGCCCAACGCTCACGCGGATGCAACGGTTAAGCGGGGCCACGCCCGGCATGCGGATGAAAACCCCATGGTCCATCAGCCCGTCAACGATGGCGCGCGCATAGGCGCCGTCGCGGTGGCAATCGATGGTAACGAAATTGGTAGCGGAGGGCAGCGGTGAAAGGCCGTTATTGCGGGCGACAGCGGAAATACGATCCCGCGCATCGGAAATCTTGCCAACCACCTCGTGCAGATAGGCCTGGTCCTTGAGCGCTGCCAAAGCGCCGGCGATAGAAATACGCGCCATGCCGAAATGGTTGCGGATCTTGTCGAAGGCTTCGACATTGCCAAGCGTGCCGATGGCGTAACCCACGCGGGCGCCGGCGAGCCCGTAAGCTTTGGAGAAGGTGCGCATGCGCAGTATATTGGGCTGGCCGATCAGCGCGTCGATAGCAGGCACCGCGCTCGCGGGCGCGGTTTCGCAATAGGCCTCGTCCAGAATGAGCAGGCAGGTTTCCGGCAACGCACGGGCAAATGCCACCACCTCGCTCGCATCCCACCAGCTTCCCATGGGATTGTCCGGATTGGCGAAATAGACGAGCGGCGCGTTTTCCGTGTGAACGAGGTCGAGAAGCCCGTCGAGGTTTTCGTGGTCGTCTACATAGGGCGTGGTCACCAGTTTTCCGCCAAAACCGTTCACGTGATAATTGAAGGTGGGGTAGCCTCCCAAAGAGGTGACAACAGGCGTGCCTGGTTCCACGATCAGCCTGGCGATTTCACCGAGCAATCCGTCCACTCCGCCGCCTATGGCGATGTTGCCGCGCGAAACCCCGTGGTGGATGGCAAGCGCTTCCTTCAGCTCGAAATTTTCCGGATCGCTATACATCCAGGTTTCAGCCGCCGCATCGCGCATCGCCAGAAGCACTGATGGCGCGGGGCCGAAGCCGCTTTCGTTTGCACCGATTCGCGCCTCCACCTTCAAGCCGCGGTTCCTTTCTATGGCCTCCGGGCCGACGAAGGGAACGGTGGAGGGAAGCGAAGCGGCAAGCGGCGTGAGGCGTGAAAAAGCGGACATTGACAGAAGTTCCGGGACCTGTGTTTGAAAACCCGGCTCACAATAGGTGCAAAAAAACCGGACGCAAGCCGCGCCCGGGGGTTAGATGAGCGTTTGGCAACAGATTTTTGGTTCGCCACGGCACAACGCAAAGATCGGCGGGCTTACGCGCGGGTGCTGCTCAGACGCTGGTCTCGAAGCTCAGCCGGCGGACATGGTGCAGAAATTCGGCATCGATCAGCATGTTGAAGCCGATCGTCACTTTTTCCTCTTCCCGGCGGATCAGCGTGCAGCCGATTTCGTCGCGGATACCGAGAATTTCCAGATAGAAGTTGACCGGCATTTCCAGATCGGCACTGACATCCAGCTCCGCGCCGTAGAGCGAAATGGTGCGCACCAGGCAGCGCATGGTGTCCTTGGCGCTCAGGTGGTGCCCGATGAAGGTGATCTTGCCGGGCCGGTCGATCTGAAATTTCTCATACATCTCGTCCTGCGGGACGTTTTGACCGATATCCATATGTAGAGCCATGACAACCTCCCGGATTGCCTCTTCCGTCTGATTTTAACGCGGCTTCCTTGCCAGGGCGTGAAGGAAATATCCGCAATTGTCTCTTGTCCGTATCGACATGGGCCAGCTTTGTGTACGCAACCCGCGTTTCGCCTGTTTAAAACGCACTTTATCTCGACTGGTTGCAGAAGGCGGGCGCCCGTTTTGATAATCGGGCACGCTTGCACAGGGCTGGAGCCTCGTGCGGTTGACGCCGGCCGTACTTGGCGTTACGCCTGATCGTGCAATATCGCTTCGCAGCCTCGGGCGTCATAGGCCGGCTGTGATTGTCCTGGGAGTGGAAAGTGACTGGAAGGCTGGTAATCGTCGGGGCGGGGCAGGCCGCTTTTGCGCTGGCGTCGAAGCTCCGGGTGCTGAAGGACGAGCGTGCCATCACCATCATAGGCTCGGAAGATGCCTACCCCTATCAGCGGCCGCCGCTCTCCAAAAAATACCTCCTCGGCGAGATGAGTTTTGACCGGCTGATGTTCCGCCCGGAAGAATGGTATGCCGAAAACAATGTCGATATCCGGCTTTCCACCTGGGTGGAGGAGATAGACCCCGCCGGTAAGACCGTGCGCATGCAGGATGGCAGTACGCTTTCTTATGACCGGCTGGTTCTTGCGACCGGGGCCGCGCCCCGGCTGCTGCCCGCCAGCATCGGTGGCGATCTCGACGGCGTGCTTACCGTCCGTGACAGGCGCGACGCCGACCGCTTGACGGAGGAGATGAAGCCGGGCCGCAGGCTGCTGGTCATTGGCGGCGGTTATATTGGCCTTGAAGCTGCCGCCGTTGCCCGCAAGCTTGGCCTCGAGGTGACGCTGATCGAAATGGCCGACCGTATTCTCCAGCGCGTGGCGGCGAAGGAAACTGCGGATATCATGCGCGGCATTCATCAGGCCCAGGGCGTTTCCATCCGCGAAAAAACCGGCCTCGTGCGCCTCGTCGGCATGGACGGGCGGGTTGCTGCGGCCGAACTTTCAGATGGTTCGACGATCGACGTTGATTTCGTCATCGTCGGCATCGGCGTGACACCGAACGACCGGCTTGCCCGCGAATCGGGTCTCGATGTTGGTAACGGCATCGTGGTTGACGAATATACCCGCACATCCGACCCCGCCATTCATGCGGTGGGCGATTGCGCGCTTCTGCCCTGGCGCGGCCAGCAGGTGAGGATCGAATCGGTCCAGAACGCGGTCGATCAGGCTGAGGCGGCCGCCGCGGTACTGGCCGGCACGGAAGCGGTATACGACGCGAAACCCTGGTTCTGGTCGGATCAGTACGATGTGAAGCTGCAGATCGCCGGCTTCAATCTCGGTTACGACGAGACGATTTTGAGGCCCGGCGCAAGGGAAGGCAGCTGGTCCATCTGGTATTTCCGTGATGGCCGCTTCGTGGCTGTCGATGCCGTCAATGACGCCAAGGCCTATGTTGCGGGTAAGAAACTGCTCGATACAGCCGCCCAACCCGACCGCACAATCCTGGCGGATCCGTCCGCCGATCTGAAATTACTGCTCTCCTGAGGATATCATGCCCGCTGCCGAAAACCGTTTCAAAACCGCCATTCATGCCGGCAAGCCGCAGATTGGCCTGTGGCTCGACATGGGCGAGGCCATTACGGCGGAAATCGCCGGAACGGCTGGCTTCGACTGGCTGGTGATCGACGGTGAGCACGGGCCGAACGACCTGCGCAGCATCATCGACCAGCTGCGCGCGCTTGCCACCTCTGCCGCCGAGCCGGTGGTGCGTGTGCCTGTCGGCGAGAGCTGGATGATCAAGCAGCTTCTGGATGCTGGCGCCCGCACGCTTCTTGTGCCCATGGTCGATTCAGCGGCACAGGCGGAAGCCCTCGTCAGCGCCATGCATTACCCGCCGCGCGGCATTCGCGGCATGGGAGCGGCCGTCGCCCGCGCTTCCGCTTTTAATACAATAACGGATTATGCCGACAGCGCCTCTGCCAGCGTATGCCTGCTGGTGCAGGCGGAAACCCGCGCGGCAATCGAAGATCTCGACAATATTCTTGCGGTGGACGGCGTGGATGGCGTCTTCATCGGCCCGGCGGATCTCGCCGCGGACATGGGTTATCTGGGAAGGATTGACGAAGCGGCGGTGCAGGCGGTTATCGAAGCGGCGATCGTGAAAATCGTCGCGGCTGGCAAGGCCGCCGGCATCCTCACCTTCAATGAAACCTATAATCGCCGTTATCTGGAACTCGGCGCGTCGTTCGTTGCCGTGGGAGCCGATGTCACGGAATTCGCCAATACGCTGCGTGCGCTTTCCGCCCGCTACAAGGGTGGGCCGGTAGTGACGCCGTCCGGATCGGGATATTGATCAATCGTCGTTACTGGCGTTCAGCTTCTCCGGCGGAATACCTTCCTCGCCGGAGGCGAGATAACCGCCATTGATGAGGGCGGAGCGGACGATGCGCTGGATTGCCTCGTCCCTGTCGATGCCGTGATCCCTTGCAAAATCAGACAATGCCGCCTCAAGATCGTCGCTGAACCGCATATTCGCCCCCTTCATTCCTGCCGTTTTTACCAATGCATAAAGGCAAGGCGGGCAAACCCGCCTTGCCTTGATTTAATGCCCGTTCGTCATCAGCGCCAGCGATAAAGGCTGCTGTTCGGCGAACTCTGCTGCGTGCTCGTGCCCACCGCATAACCGATCGCGAAACCGAGTGCGCCGACGATCGTCAGCAGGGAAGTGGCGGTGCCTGGATTTTCCTTCACGGCTTCCACGACATTCTGGCCCTGCGCCCGGACATTATGCGCCGCCTTGCGAACGCGGCCGCGCGCCTCATCCAGAAATTCCGATGCATCCTCGCCAACACCTTCCGCACGGGCGGAAACGGATTTGGACAGGGATGCGATCTGCGAACGCAGTTCTGCAATCTGGTTTTCGATCGTGTCTTCGACAACATTCAGTTTGGTCTGAGCCATTAGAACACCTCTTTTGTTACCAAGGTGGAAACGTGCGGGCCCTGAAGAAGTTCCGCAACCGGACGTAAAGTTTGACCCGCGGTTTGTTTGGCCAACAGGTTTTTTGGCTTCTTGGCGAAAAAGCCTTGCAATCATTTTTCTTACGCAATAATCAGGCCGCACCGGAGAGGTGGCCGAGTGGTCGAAGGCGCTCCCCTGCTAAGGGAGTATACGTCAAAAGCGTATCGTGGGTTCGAATCCCATCCTCTCCGCCATTTAATGACGATCACCGCACGCCACCAGGCAGTCGAAGCGCTGATCCTTTCTTAAGCCCCACACCACATATACTGAGTTCATGGCCCGGTTCCGTGCAATGAGACGGCATTCGCCCCTTCGGCAGGCGGGGGAGAGGCTTGTCGTAGGCGTCAAGACCGTATGGCGACTGATGAATGATCCACGCCAGTCGGAACAAGTCCTGCGCCGCCTTACAGGTGTGGCAGGCAATTCAGCGCCTCTATCGTTCGCGTTCACAGCTGATTCGGTTGCCACCCATGTCGAGCTCTCGCTTGATAATCTTCTGATTCATAAAGGTGAGATAGCGGGCTTCATTGACATTGGCCGGGCTGGCATCGCTGACTGATATCTGGATATTACTCTACAAATCATCCGCAAATATCGTGAATGCGCGAACTTTCGTGCTCCGACCTTGTTCGGCTCTCTTCCAGCGGAAGGTAACTGACGATGCGCCTTGTTCTCTCCATCCTTGCGGCCGCCATCCTCATCGCGGTCATCGCTTACGCCATGTCCGGCAATGACACGGTCGGACAGCAACCATCGCCGCACGCGATCGATCAGGGCGGGTGAATCGCTTTTCGAATCATTGCCAGTGAATCGCTTGCCGCTCGCGTTCATTTCCGAAGCCAGCTCGTTCCCCGCATGACGGCCGCACCTGCGATGTGTGCAGCGGAGGCAAAAAATCTCTATAGCGCTGCCTGCGTAGCAAGGGATCGCGGAAAACACCGGTGGATTGGAAATACCTTGTTAACCGCCCTAACTAACGGATTCTCAACAGAAATCTTAACGTATTGTAAAAGCTTTTGTCCATCCGCAGGGCGGTGTGTGTTGTTTCCGCAACAAACCGAAATGAAGCATATACGTAAATGCTATTTATCGGATGTTGGCGATTGCATGCGGCGAAACCTTTTGTATTTTCACCACCAGAAGCGAGGCGGTGGATCGTTTGGCTTCTGAGAACACGGGAATGGGGCAGGGAATGCTGTCCTTCAGCGAAAGTACCCAGACCCTTTTAAAAACTTTGACTGGAGGTCAACCATGAACATCAAGAGCCTTCTGATCGGCTCCGCTGCGGCTCTCGCAGCAGTATCCGGCGCACAGGCCGCTGACGCCATCGTCGCTGCTGAGCCC
>NZ_FNBB01000006.1 GCF_900102105.1 Agrobacterium pusense | reverse complement strand
GCTACACCTTCGACAAAGAATGCAGTCAACAGGGGCGATAGCGCATAAAGGACAATGAGCAATAGCGATATGACGAAGTATCTCATGGAAGGTATGCAAGGGGACGGCCGCTCTCCTCGTAGCTTGGGTCATAGGCCAGCGCAATGGTCGCTGTTGGCGCACGATTGTCATGTCGCTTCACGTGGTGGCATCTGATCCGACTACATACGTCAACGTGTGAGCGGCACACCGCTTACGGTCTAGTGGACATGGAGCGGACTTGTCCGACACGGTGGTTTTGATCGGCTTGCCGCGAATGACGCCTTGAATCCCCATTGTTCTCATAAGCCGAGCGACGGTGCAGCGGGCGATGTCGTAACCTTCTCGCTGCAATTGCCGCCAGACCTTGCGCACGCCATAGACTTGGAAGTTCTCGTTGAACACCCGGCGTATCTCGACTTTCATGGCAATATCATTGCGTTCGCGGGCCGACAGACGGTCCACGTCTGTGCGATTTGCGATGACCTCATAGTAGGTGGACGGGGCAATCGGCAGCAGTCTGCAGATCGGCTCGACCCCGAGCACCGAGCGGTGTTCGTCGATGAAGGAAATCATCGCTTCAGTGGGCGGTCGAGCTCCGCCTGGGCAAAATACGCCGAGGCCTTGCGTAAAATCTCATTCGCCTGACGAAGCTCGCGGTTCTCCCGCTCCAGGGCCTTCATCTTCTCCGCCATGTCACTCGGCAAACCCGCACGCTTGCCGCTGTCGACCTCGGCCTTCTTCACCCATTCATGAAGGGTATGCGCCGAGCAGCCGATCTTGGCCGCTATCGATGATACCGCCGCCCAGCGCGATGAGTGTTCGGCTTCATGTTCCGTCACCATCCGAACGACGCGGGCGCGGACTTCAGGAGAGAACTTGTTCGTCGTCTTGCTTGTCATAGACCCTACTTCTCACGAGTTGGGGTCTCCGGCAAAGCCGGCGCGGTTCAGTCGGCATAAGCAGAAAAGGCTCAAGCACAGGCTTGGGTATAGGCTTATGTCTAACGACTATCCCCACGTTGAATTGCTGACGGGTGATGTTCGCTGCAGGCGGTGGACAACCGAGCAAAAGCTGACAATCATTGAGCAGAGTTTCGAACCAGGCGAAACGGTACCTTTGACCCCTCGCCGTCATGGCGTCGTGCCCAATTTGCTTTATCAATGGCGCAGGCTCTTGAGCGAAGGAGGTGCTGCAGCCGTGGGTTCTGATGAGCCGGTTGTCGGAAATTCGGGAGTGAAGAAACTGGAGGATCGCGTCCGGGAGTTGGAGCGCATGCTCGGTCGCAAGACGATGGAGGTCGAAATCCTCCGCGAAACCCTTTCCAAAGCGGACTCAAAAAAACGGATATCGCGGCCGATCTTGTTGCCGAAGGACGGTTCGCGATGAAGGCCGTCGCAGATACGCTGGGCGTCTCCCGTTCCAACCTCATCGAGCCGTTGAAAGGCAGGTCAAAGCCGCGTGGGCCATACAATAAGGCCGAGGATGCAGAGCTTTTGCCCATCATTCGCAGGCTGGTGGATCAAAGGCCAACCTATGGCTATCGGTGGATCGCCGCGCTCCTCAATCGCGAAAGGCGAGCCTGTCGTCAACGCCAAACGGGTCCATCGCATGGGTAACCACGCCATGCTGCTGGAGAAGCACACAGCCGTTCGCAAGGGCCGCCTCCACGATGGCAAGGTCATGGTCATGCGCTTCAACCTGCGCTGGTGCTCGGACGGCCTGGAGTTCACCTGCTGGAATGGCGAGGTCATTCGTCTCGCCTTCATCATCGACGCCTTCGACCGGAAGATTATCGCTTGGACAGCGCTCGCCAATGCCGCAATATCCGGCTCGGACGTCCGCGACATGATGCTGGAGGCAGTCGAGAAGCGCTTCGCAGCAACACGAGCCCGGCACGCAATCGAACATCTCTCGGACAACGGCTCTGCTTACACCGCGAGGGACACGAGGCTGTTTGCGCAAGCACTCAATCTAACGCCCTGCTTCACGCCGGTCGCCAGCCCGCAGTCGAACGGCATGTCGGAAGCCTTCGTCAAAACGTTGAAGCGGGACTATATTCGGATATCAGCTCTACCGGACGCCCAAACAGCGCTCCGGCTCATCGACGGATGGATCGAGGACTACAACGAAATCCATCCCCATTCCGCGCTCAAGATGGCTTCCTCTCGGCAGTTCATCAGGGCTAAATCAATCTAGCCGACTTGTCCGGCGAAATGGGTACACTCCACCCACGATCCAGCGGATTAGGCTCATGGCTCGGACGACGCTTTCGGATGCCTGTTTGCTTTGCTGCATTGCATTATGATGGGGCTTCATGACAGAGAAGCTGATCCTTGTCGCTAATTAATCTTTGCCTTGGGACGACCAGCCGATCAGCTACCTGGTGAGCCGTTTCATTTCCACCGCATAGTCCGGTAACTCCTGCTTCCCGGCCAAACTTGTAGTCCCCTGCGGTGCAACGAAGTTATGTTCCGCGAAGTTAGCCCGCACGGCGTTAGTCATCTGCGTGCATTCGCCCACGAATAGATCGCGCGTCCGGAAGTTCATGGAATAGGCTTGCGGCTTCTCCGTTTCGTCACAACAAGCTTATATAGGGCGACTGGCGGCCTCCAAGACGACTTCAGCATCTGTCACCCCATTCTTTTGCCGTTTGCACAAGGTTTGACATAAGCGGGCGGGAACAACCGAACGTTAGGGTCAAGCTTGACGATCTCGCTTGACCAGTAATGCGCGGTCTCGCACGCTGCCACCGCAACGATACACCACCGCAGTTCCTTGAAAATACCAATACATGAACGCGCGAGATCGCTTCGTACGAAATGCCAATCGCCATCGCTCAGGAATACCCGCTTCGAAAATCTAGGCCCACAATGCAGATTCCTTCACGGATGCTCTCTCTTTTAAGTGACATTGTTGCAAACGTTACTTTTGCACGTTGCGATGCCGTCGGGAGGGGCACCACTCCGTCAAGTCTACGTTGTTAGCAACAACCGCAGTCCAACGACGAACCGCCAAACGGACGCGCTTTTACTCCCTGTGTAATTCTTTCGACGACCACGGCAACACTAAGCGAAGTACAGCACGCTCGGTGTCGCGAAGAAAAGAAGAGTGATCCTTAGGCCACCTTGGCCAATGTGCTTGCGCTATGGCGGTATATCGTACTCATCAGTTCCCTAAATTGCTTCTCCGGAACTTTATATGATTCCGACGTGGGGAACCCAACCTGATACGCCATACGTTGCCCACGAAGTGCCGCGATGGCAGATTGAAGATGATTGGAGGCGCCGATTTGCCCAACGGTTAGGCCACCATCTGAGACAAGTGCGGTGTGGAGAGCATAGCCTGAGAGGCCAACTACAGCTTTTGCGCTCCTGAATAGCCGGACTTGCTCAAGCCATGGCAGTTCCTCCAGACAAATCACCTCGGCTCCAAACTCATTCATCGCAATGGATTCCAAGGCGCCTTCGTTTATGCAGCCTCGGCGACGCGGGAATGTCGCCGTGCTGAGATAGTACATTCCATACCGCGTTGGGGGCGTGAAATGCGGATCGATGGAGGAAAATAGCTTTTCGAGATAAGGGTGGGTTGTCCCAAGGTTTGCCGGGAATATGCCCTGTTCCAGTTTAACGCGTTCGGACGTTGGGTCGAACCACTCAATGTCGTTTCGCGTGACTCCGACTGCCTTCAACATGGACATCGCCCAGTCGGGTGTATCGCTCTGAAGAAGCAACTTTGGGCGGGGCATTCCCTTCACGACCTCGAATGCGGCGATGATTCTGGGCAGAACGTCAAGGATAACGTAGCCATAGTTCCAGCCAGCCCATCCAGGACCGCTCACACAAGGGCCACTGATCGTTCTGACTGGGAGGTGAATGTCTCTGTATGGTGTCGATTGCGGAGAAATGCCGCTGCGCGGGTCGCTCCAGTAGGAAGGTAAGATCTCGTCGATCATTTGAAGCTCATTATTCAACCACATAAGGCCGTTTCCAGACACAGTGACGCCAACGGCGAAGTAGCAGTGAAGTGCTGGCGACAGAAACGATGCAGCGATCGGCTCGTGCCTGGCAACGATAAGGCTATCGTTTGGCGAGTGGTGGGTCTTCACTCCTGGTTCATCAATATACAAAAGCTCTTTCGCCGGCTTGGCAAGCGCTGCGGGGCACACCTCCAGCCTGGAGAGGACGCTGCTTTCCCATGACGGACTGTCGACGTTCTGAATCTTCGGGACGTCTACTACACTGAAAACTGGACCTGCCATTTTTGGCTCCTTTGAGGGCGTCATTGGCCTCGCAACGTCACAGGCTTTAGATCTATAAATCCGGCTCCTCAACTTACAAATCGTCCATCTTCTTGGAATAACGATCTCCCAATCAAAAGTCCGGAGAAGCATTGTGACAGCTGTAGCCGCGCAGGCGCATTGACGTGCCCCCAATGAATTAGGCCATTTAGAACTGGAATTTTCCACTTATGATTCCTTGTGGGAAGAAGAGGAGAATTCGATGAAGGCCTCGAAGTTTTCGGAAGCGCAGATCGCGTTTGTTTTGAAGCAGGCAGAGGATGGAACGCCCATCGGCGAGGTCTGCCGCAAGGCGGGAATTTCGGACGCGACGTTTTACAATTGGCGCAAAAAATACGCGGGCTTGATGCCCTCGGAGATGAAGCGGCTACGACAGCTTGAGGAGGAGAATGCCAAGCTGAAGCGGATTGTTGCCGACCTGTCGCTGGACAAGGCCGTGCTGCAGGATGTGCTTTCAAAAAAGCTTTGAGGCCTGCCCGCAAGCGCAAGCTTGTCGACACGATCAAGGCGGACTGGAAGGTTTCGATCCGGCGTGCATGCTCGGTGTTGAAAGTCGACCGGTCGCTCTATGTCTACAAGTCCAGGCGTGGCGAGCAGGCCGAGTTAAAGCTGAAGATCAAGGACATCTGCCAGACGCGGATACGCTACGGCTACAGGCGTGTGCATATCCTTATCAAGCGTGAAGGCTGGTCTGTGAACCCGAAGCGAATCTATCGTCTTTACAAGGAGATGGACCTCCAGCTCCGCAACAAGGTTCCCAAGCGCCGGGTCAAGGCGAAGCTGCGGGCTGACCGCACGGAGCCTAGCCATTCCAACCATGTCTGGGCGATGGATTTCGTTCATGACCAACTGGCCACTGGTCGCAAGATCAGGGTTCTGACGGTTGTTGATACCTTCTCTCGCTTCTCGCCAGTGGTGGATGCTCGCTTTAGCTACAAAGGCGAGGATGTCGTTCAGACATTGGAGCGGGTCTGCCGACAGATCGGATATCCGGCGACCATACGTGTGGATAATGGCAGCGAATTCATCTCCCGAGACCTTGACCTCTGGGCCTATCACAAAGGTGTCGTGCTTGACTTCTCGCGGCCAGGCAAACCGACCGACAACAGCTACATCGAGAGTTTTAATGGCAAGTTCCGCGCCGAGTGCCTGAACGCTCACTGGTTCATGAGCCTTGACGACGCGCGGGCAAAGATGGAGGATTGGCGTAGAGACTATAATGAGTTCCGGCCACACAGCGCGATCGGCAACAAAGTGCCGATTTCGCTCATGAACGGCTCATCGGCACCACCGCCGACATGAGCCATAACCCCGGAAAATTCCAGCTCCCGCTGGCCCAAATTCGGGGAGCACCTCATAACCCCGGAAAATTCCAGCTCCCGTTGGCCCAAAATCGGGGAGCACTTCAAAAAAACCGCTGGAGCGAACTCAAAAATGGATAAAACTTGGGGGCAAGGTCGATGTAGTGGCGGCATCCGGACGCGTTTTTTCAGTGCAGTAAACTTGGCAGATTCAGATATCCCAGACGCAGCGCACCCCGAATTCAATCGGCAACTTACTTGGGCTTACAACCGATTGAATGAGTTTACCCGAAAAATCGCCCCAACGCCGCATGCTTACCAACAACGTAGTTTCCAATCCTAAAAAGAGCGCGGGTGAGATGCCCGCGCTATTTGGGACACGGAATCTACATGTTCATGTCGTCCGGCCCGGAAGCAACGGCGCGCATCGTAGCTGTTCTGATATTCCTGAGTTGCGGTTGGTTGAGCAGAAGTCGAGATACATCTTTGATACGGTCTCTTCCGTATCGAGCGTACAGAACTTCCTGCGATGCTTCCGCCAGTTTGTGCCTCTGTTCCTCCCCATAACTTTTCGATTTGGAGTGATATACAAAAGTATTAGTAGCAATTACCATCCCGAAACCAGCATTCGCGGCTTTGAGACAAAAATCGTTCTCCTCACCAAAGCCTCGGGGAAAGGCTTCTTCATCAAACGGTCCTACTGATGCCCATGCTTCGCGTTTGATCGCGAAGCAGAAACCGTGGACTAAAGGAACGTATGGTAGAGGAAGCGACGAATGCCTTTCACAGAGCGCGTTCATCTCATCAGGACCCCATCCCTCAGGGAGGAGGTTTAAGGCGGTCTGACTAGCGGTCGATGCGACACTTGGTACCGATTGATAGCTTGCCGCGTTTGACATGGGACCGGCAATTCCAATTCCGGGAGCAGAGTGGAGTGCCTTTTGTAGTTTCTCCGCCCATTTGGCAGTAACGACGGTATCGCTGTTCAAAAGTATTATCGTATCGGCGCTCGAAAGTCCAACACCGGTATTTGCCGCTTTGGTATAACCGGTAGAAACGTCATTTCGAAAGAGTCTAACATAATCGGTTCTTTTCTCCGTGAAGGAGCTCAAAAAGTCCCTGGTTTCGGACGCTGATCCATCATCTACGATTATTATCCCATGCCCTTCGCCGCGATGATGATCAACCGATTCTAGGCAGCGCTGCACATCCTCAAGAGCATTATGAACGCAAATTACTATATCGAGCGTTGCCTCGGACATAGCTCCGGTACTGATAAGGCCGCTACGGGACGGCAATTTTACTTCGAGGGACGCTTGGATTGCCTCACCTATCGCTTTGTTGAATGATTGTCGGTCGGAGATGACGCGAGCTCTCTTCTGGGCCGCCGTACCCATGCGCTCGAGCCGTTCAACATCCGTCAGTTCTCTTACTGCGTTCACCGCAGCTGATATATCTCTGAATGGAACCACAATTCCCGTAACGTTGTGTTCTACCAGTTCGGGTAGCGCGCCCCAGTTATAAACGATAACTGGCCGCCCCGCCGCCATTGCCTCGAGGACCGTTCGGCCAAACGACTCTTGAAAATGGGAAAGGTTCAGCACAACGTCCACTCTCGCTAACGCGTCCCTGGTTTTAGGGATGTAGTCGATGAACTCCACGTTATTAGGCGCGTGGCGCCGTCCGTTGACGAAGTCGCGTGCGCCTTCCCGCCAGAGGGGACCAATAATAAGAAATTTTGCGTTTGGGACCTCGGTTTCGCATCGCAGCGCGATCTCTATCGCGTCGTCGATGCCTTTTTTTCGAAGATTGCTACTTAGTAAAGCGAAGTAAACGAAATCGTCCTGAATCGTTCGAGGGATAGAAAGCTCGTCTAAGTTCACAATGTTGGGTATAGTAGAAACAGCGGGAGCGTTGGCAAAACTCTTGGCTGTGGCCAAGGAGTTGGCAACGATATGTGTGCAACTCCTCACGACAATTTTCGCGATTTCTTGTCCAGGCATGCCAATTTGCTCCTGGAGATTAACATCGGCAGAGATTATTTCCCGAGCATGAACAATGGCTGGCACTCCCATAAGACGAGCAGCTTCAACTGGCGAGCGTAAAACAATGGTGTTCACGTATACCAGGTCCGAAGCGGTATCCCGAATAACGGACATGAAATCAGAGACCGACGAGAATGTTTTGTCAATCTGCGAGGTCCATTGTTCGTAATGAAATACTCGTATCTCAACTGCATGTTGACGGAGCGAATTAAGGTACTCTTCGCCGACATGTTTAGGTAAAGTTACAATAACGTTGAAGTCATTATCGGCAATTGCTTCAACGACGTCGAGCATTGATCTCTCTGCTCCGAAAAGCTCTTGACCAGCGTGATGAGAGCAGACGAGTATCGTCGGCCGGTCTTTCAACCGGGCACGGCTACCGGGCAAGATTTCTTGAGGGCGGAGCGGCCCAAATCGTTCCTCCTTTAATACTTGCGAACATGCCTCAAGGAATGCATAGCCGAACCGTTTGTCGGGTTCCAAATACGTACCCTCAGCCCATTCGTTCCACGCGTTGATAAACACAAACTGCTCTTCAGCCGGATTTCGCTTGGCGCGAGAAACGCAAAAGCTTAGCCAATCTTTGAATAATTTGGGGGTGGCATTATGGATGATGTCTCCCCACGTCGGCTTTCTAGCGCTATTATCCCATCCGATCGTTATGCCGGGGTGGATACGTCCTTCGCCCACAGGTCGTTTTTTCTCGGACTCCACAACTTGCTTATAGTCGCGGACCCGCCAACCAGTTCTGAGATCGGTCATCTCGATGGTATTTTGTAAATTTTCACCTCCCAAGTGATGTGGAGGGAACTCGGACAAAGCGTCGAATCCGAATGCCGAGTAGTCTTTGAACGCAAACGAATTTGTTGCGATCAGATAAAGGTCTGGATATCCCATCTCTCTCGCCATTCGACGCCAGCGTTCCACGGTGGCCTTCGGATTTGGGAGTATTGAAGGACGATAAACGGTTAAGACTGGCCGCCCATCAACTTTCAAATAGCGGTCGTCCGCAAAGTACTTGCTAACGTAGCGAAGGAACGCTTCGTCATCCGTGTCGGAATGCTCCTGCGAGATCAGAACCTCATGTTCGCTTCCATCCCACCGGCGAGACCAATTTTCGTTTGCCCAGCAAAGGCAATATTTGATATCAAGGTTCTTATTTTCCAAGAAGTTTACGATCGGCGCCTCAAGGAGTGTCTTTCCGGCAAACCAATAAAAATGGAAGCAGAAAGCTGAAATCCCGTATAGTTTTGCCAGTTCTACTTGCCGCTGCATAATTTGCGGGACACGTAAGTCGTAGTACCCCAGCTCACCCGGAATACGCGGCTGATAATGTCCTTCGAAGTTGGGGAACGCCCTTGCTACGTTTCGCCACTCTGTAAATCCTTTACCCCACCACGCATCATTTTCCGGAATTGGGTGAAACTGGGGAAGATAATAGGCAATCAGCTGAACGTCAGAGGCGGCTTCTAACGGCACGTCGCGTGAAATTGCGACGTGCTCGTCAGCTGAATATTGCCCAAGTGTATTGGCCACCCAGTTTTCGTACAACCGGCTGTGAAGCGGGGGAGTCTGGGTTTCTAGGGCTAGGGATGCACTTGTTAGAATCGGCGTATTCTGACTGCCGTCAGATGGCTGTGCCACAACAGGTGAGTGAAGAGTCGGGCCAGTCTCTCTCACAGAATGCGACCCCTCAGAGGAATCGAGCAAATTATCATCCCTCCACCTCTTGCGCCTTGCCGACGAGGTTGGATAGCGACGGAACGCTTTCAATTTCCACTTGATACGCAGGAGCTTTTTACTGGAACGAAGCGCGAAGTCTCGGAATCCGGCGCTGGACCGGTCGATCCTACGGTCAACGAATCTTCTCCTTCTTCTTCGGCTCAATGGATTGCTCAAAAAGGCGTGAATTAAGAGCAGGGAGTAACGCAAGAAGTAGGTCGCTCGCTTGGTAGCCCGCCAACAGATCATTCCTGGAGAATGTTCGAAATATAAACTTTGTGCTCGGACATTTTCCGTTAGCTCAACGAGCTGATCATGCAATTTGTGGTGCTCTGTTTCGATACTCGTCATGGAACTGGCGGTCGTTTCCGTTAGCGCAACGAGCTGATCATGCAATTTGTGGTGCTCTGTTTCGATACTCGTCATGGAACTGGCGGTCGTTTCCGTCCGCTTTGTTACTAGGGTTTTCACCTCATCGAAAGAATTTTTGAGCACGTCGATATTCTTCAAGGCCTCCAGTGAGTTATTCAATTTTCCATTAAGTCCACGGTTCTCTGCCCGTGCGGATTCGACTTCTCGGACTCGATAAGCTAACTCCGCTTGAATATTGGGAACGTAAACGTCGTTAATTAGGAAACTACCAGAATATGTGCCGATCTTCTCGTTACTTGCTATTGCTAAAAAATATTGCGGGCAATCGAACGGTTGCTGCAATTCGTAATTTCGGCCGTCACCAGTTGCATAAATTTCGATGCCTTGGGAATGCTGGTTTTGAGGGGATAACACGCTCCCGGTTGCCTGTCGCTGTGCAAACATTTGCACGGACGAAAATCTATCATCTAGAATTTTGTGGAATTCTTGATAGTCAAGTTCCTTTACGTGGAACGGATTTTTATAATTTGCTTTATCGGAGTATATTGGGCGATTGGGGGAAGATATAATAAGAATTCCATCTGGGCGTAAAACGCGACAAATTTCGTCCATAAACGCTTTATGGTCTTGCAAGTGCTCGATCGTCTCGAAACTGACGACGACATCCACACTATTATCTTCCAAGGGCATAGAAGTGGCCGAGGCGGCAATATATTGAAGATTTGGGCGGACGTACTGCTTCTCCGCATACAAAACCGTCGTTGCGTCGATGTCGATGCCGACAACACTAGTGGCGACTTGCGCTAGCAAATCGGATCCATATCCCTCTCCGCTCGCGACGTCGAGCACATTTTTGCCGCTGCAGAATTGAACGGCGAACAGGTACCTGTGGTGGTGCGCGTGTTGAGTAGGTCCCAGATGTCCGGAAACATATCGCTCTCCGTCGAAAGCTAGCTTTTCGCTTGGATCCGTAAAGCTAGGCAATTTCCTTTTTGTCGTGTCGAATTCAGTTTTCATTTCGCCCTCTATAGCCACTGGGCTGGTTGAATAAAGGATCAGCTTGCGTACCGCAACACCTGCGGTTGAACCATCGGCCTTTTTCAGTGCGTCTGTTGCCCCATTTGCGCCATTTATTCCATCCACGGGTAGCCGGATTGAGCGCTGTTCGTGCGAAATCTGGCGGTATGCGTCTACGTAGGTTGCTTCCCTCGCCCCGTCTGGAGTCACAAATTTGAGTTCGAAGAAGCAGGAGCGATTTACGATAAGCCCAGGACCCCCGCTCTTCATTGGAATTGCTGAGACCAACCAAGCCTACTATCGTTCCCTCGACTCAAACCGGAGAATGCGATATCCGGCTCCCTGGGAGCCACGGATTTGCCAAGGAAAGTAAATGTCCGATAACCTTGAATTCACTGGCGAGCGCTATCTTCCGGCTATTGGCGGAAACATCTATCTCGAGCACGTGCATCGGTACCATCTGGCGAAAAAAATTGTCGAAGGCAAAGACGTTCTGGACATTGCCAGTGGTGAAGGATTTGGAACAGCGCTACTCGCGGAAAGCGCACGTTCCGCCATAGGAGTCGATATCTCAGATGCTGCCGTGCAGCATGCTCAGAAGAAGTACACCGCCGCGAACATTTGCTTCAAAGTGGGCGTGTGTGAAGACATTCCTCTGCCTTCCGCATCTGTGGATGTCGTAGTGTCTTTCGAAACGCTTGAGCACATCGATGCCCATGATCGCTTTTTGCAAGAGGTGAAGCGCGTGCTGCGGCCAGGTGGAACTTTGGTGATTTCGACCCCGGAAAAGTACGCGTACACAGTTGCAACAAAGCTAGTTAATCCCTTTCACGTTAAAGAGCTTTTCAAGAATGAGTTCAACGATTTGCTGTCGCGGCACTTTGAGTATGTCTCTTTGCACGGGCAGAAAATAGGTTTTGGCTCGATCATCGCTAGTGAAAATCAGCCTGCGAGGTTTTTCGAAACTGAGTCTAAAAGCGGCTTAACAACCAGTGGTGTTGGGACGCCCATGTATATGATTGGAGTCGCGTCGGATCAGCCGCTTGATAGCCTGAGTATGAACGGAGTCTTCACGCAGGATGTTCAGTCTTCTGAGCCTGTTTTGAAGCGTGTGGAATTCGAAAAGACGCTATGGTCGGACACGCTGATGAAGGATATTGACCATATCTCTGGTCAGGTCGATTCTCTTCAGAGAAGCAACTGGATGAGCCGAGCTTCCTTGTCAAAACTACTGACGAGGCTCATTTATGCTAGGTTGTTATATGCATTGTCAGAGTTTCGCGTCCTTAGCAGCCGCAGACGCAAGAGGTTTTTGAAATCTGCGGAAAAACGCGATCCGATGTTGCTGTCGCGCAAGGTCGATCTGTTCTGCCTCGACTATTACCAGAAGGTCAGTTCGAACAAGATTATCGCCGCGAGTCGCACCAGTATCAGCGCCCGAAGTGGAATAAGGGTGACCGCGATCGTACCGAACTTCAATCACTCCCGGTATCTTCCACAGCGCCTGGATAGTATTCTGGCGCAAACTTATCCTCTCGTTGACATTCTGGTTTTGGATGATCACTCCAGTGATGACAGCCGCTTGGTAATCGAATCTTACGTCAACCGTTTCCCTGAGCGTATTAGGGCGGTCTATAATACTGAGAACTCTGGAAACGTGTTCCGTCAATGGCAAAAAGGTCATTCACTGGCAAAGGGCGATCTAGTCTGGATTTGCGAAAGCGATGATTTTTGCGAAACGACTTTCGTGGAAAGGATGATCAACACATTTCGCGACCCAAGTGTGATGATGTCCTTCGGGCGTATTCAATTTGTGAATGATCAGGGTGAATATTTCGCTGGGCTTGATAACTACCGCGAGGAAAGTGAGCCAGGGATATGGGACGCACGTACGACCCGCCCGGCAGCCGAATGGTTCCAGGGTGGCTTTGGCGTAAAAAATGTAATTGCTAATGTCGGAGGAAGCCTGTGGCGGCGTTTTGAGATTTCCGATCAGGCCTGGGAGGAAGCCAGAAATTTCAAAGTCATGGGAGATTGGTACCTTTATTCAATTATCGCAGGTGGTGGCCAAATTGCATATGAGCCAAGCGCCGTCAGCTATTTCCGGATTCACGAGAGCAATACGTCTGGAAGCAGCGCCCAGTCAAAACCAGAGTATTATAAAGAATACGCGCGGTTGATGACTTTTTTGAAGAAGCAATGGGATATACCAGATGCAACGCTTGCGCGCTTCATCGATGTCTGTCGCAGCGTCTCGAGGGGCGCAGGCCTCCCGTCTGACGAATTTGAAAGATTACTGAATTACCAAGACCTTAGGACTGTGTCGCGTGAACAAATCCATGTGCTTGTCGGCATTCTAGGGTTTTCTTTCGGAGGTGGCGAAATATTCCCGATTCATCTCGCGAACGCGCTTCGGCGCAAGGGGATGATGGTTTCGATTCTTCAGATGCACGACGCGGACGATCACAAAGACGTGCGGCGTATGCTCGATCCTGGCATTCCTGTCTATACGGCCAATGCGGTTCGCGACATGGGGATAGATAATTTCATTAGGAACGCAGGGATTTCCGTTGTGCATTCGCACGTTGCCAACGTGGAAGGGTTCTTGCTCGACGGAAAAGGTATTTCGGCGCCCTTTATTACGACACTGCATGGCTCATACGAGGCGATGGATGTCTCCACTAGCAGGATCGCCCGTTGGAGCAAGAAAATCGACAGATTTGCCTACACTGCTGATCGCAACCTAAGGCCATTCGACGATCTCCAGATTGGGGGGGGGAAATTCGTAAAAATAAAAAATGCGATGCCTGTTGACAATCTGCCGTTTCCGAAAACGCGTTCGCAATTGGGGATTGCGAATGATGCTATCGTATTCTCGCTTGTCGCTAGAGGTGCTGAAGGTAAAGGCTGGGTAGAGGCCGTCAGAGCGTATCGCTTGTTGCGGGAGCGGCGACCTGACGTTCCGATGGCGCTGATGATGGTGGGCGAGGGTCCCGCAACTGATGATGCTAAACGGTTAGCGGCGGCGGACCCAACGATACACTTCCTTGGCTTTGTTAAGGAAGTATACGGTCTTTACCGTATAAGCGATGTCGCTCTGATCCCGACACGTTTTCCGGGTGAATCTTATCCTTTATGCCTTATACAAGCGCTTCAAGTCGGTGTGCCTTGTGTCTCGACTGATATCGGTGAGATCAAGGCAATGTCACAGATCAATGGCCAGCAGGCAGGGATTATTATCGCAAATCAGAGCAACAATGAGCAATTTGTCATTGAACTCAGCAACGCCATGGAAAAAATCTTGGAAAAAAACGTCCGTGACGACTTCAAAGAGAAAGCGAAAGTCCTAGGCGCGACGTACGACATAGATGTCCTCGCTGGCGAGTATATTGATCATTATCGTTCCGTGCTCGCAAATAAATGAGTTTGGTAGCAGCAAGGCAATAGGCGCTATATGAAGATTTTGGTTCTAGGTGGCGGTGGGTTCATCGGCTACCATCTTGTCGAAGATTTGATGGTTGCTGGACACCAAGTCACGGTGTTGGGGAGAAGCGACCTTCCTACTCGCCCGCTGCCGGTAGGCGTAGAATATGTCTCAGGAGATTTGGCAGATAGCAAACTTATCCGCGAGCTCTTGGCCGATGTCAACGCTGTCGCGCATCTCGTCAGCGGGACAGTGCCGTCCACCGGCGATAAGGATCCGGGCAGGGACGTTGAGTTGAATCTGCTCGGAACTTTAAGCCTTCTGGAGGACATGGCGGCGTCCCACGTGACCCGGATTCTTTACCTGTCGTCTGGAGGTACAGTCTACGGCAAGCCGCAGGAGGTCCCAATTCCGGAGGGGCACATACTGGATCCAATATGTTCATATGGTGTGGTGAAGGTTGCGATAGAGTCTTATCTAAAGCTTTATGAGATCAAGTCCGGGCTGAAACCCGTCGTAATCCGGGCATCCAATCCTTACGGTCTTTATCAGGGCAACTTGGGAGTCCAAGGTATAATTGGCACATATCTCAACCTCGCACTTAAGCACCAGCCCATAGAAATATGGGGAGATGGCTCAGCGATCCGTGACTATATTCACGTCAAAGATCTTAGCAGCCTATGCGTTACCGCGTTGCTTAGTGATAAGGTTGGGGTATACAACGGAGGTAGCGGGACAGGGACCTCCGTTCTGCATATAGCAGAAATCGTTCAGGAGATTACTGGAAGTCCCATACCGATTGTTTACAAGCCTCATAGAAGCCTCGACGTCCCAGTGTCCGTTCTCGACATAGAACGAGCGAAGATGGATTTTGACTGGGAGCCTAAAATTGGTTTGAGACAAGGCATTGCTGGTGTTTGGTCTTGGTTGAAGGAGCACCAGTAATGGCGGTAGCTGAGTCCCGGCGAAGATTGTTCACCTGAGAGACTCGACGGTACCCTTGAGAAAACCGAAGGCCTTAGCCCGTCGGCGCGCCGAAAATAGAACGCTGGGTGACATTATCAGAGCTAGAGCTTGAACGAAGGTGGATATTCTTGGGAATGGCCGATGGTGCTTTGTTCCGGTATAAATTCTTGACTTGGCCATATGAAAAGCCTTGAGCCGCGCGATCTCGGGGGATCGGCCTGAAGAGTGCCCCGAAGCATGGTAAACTAGAGCATCGCGTACAAACATGAGCGGTCCCAGTTTTCCGAGACGCAACGACAGGTCGTCGTCTTCATGGTAGAGGAAGATGTCGGGATCAAAACCTCCCGCCGCAGCGAATTTTTGCTTTGAAACAAAAAGGGCAGCTCCGCTCAAAATAGGAACGACGGCATCTGCAGCCGGCCAGCCTTTCTTCATGTAGCGGTTACGCGGCAATAGCCAAGACCGCCGCTTAAAATATTCGCTTCCATTCGAATTGGAAATTCGCGGATTGAATGCGACGGCGTTTGGATGATTGTCGATTGCCTGTAGCAATGCTTCAATAGCGCCGGCGGTCAAGCGTGCGTCGGGGTTTAAAAACAAAATCCAAGGAGTCTTCGTAGCCGACGCGCCCGCGTTGCAGCCGCGGCCAAAGCCCTGATTGTTCTCCAATTGAACGACGGTTATCTGTCTAGCCGCAGGTAATGCCGCAAAGTTAGTCGTTTTGCCATTGTCAACAAGAATTATAGGTGTCGATTCAGGGACTGTCTCAACCATTTCTCTTATCAGGGCATCGCTCTTGTAACAAACAGAGACCACCGTTACGTCTGAAAGCGATAATGCAGTCATTTTGACTCCAGAAGGTAATGCGCTATGCCGCTTCGACTCCGCAAACCTTGATCCGCTCCCTAAGCGAGCGAGACCAGACTCACTTGGCTTCAGGCGAAAGAATATCCAAACGCTCTTATGACGCTGCGAGTCTCCTTAGATATACACCATAATCACCTTTCCCGGCATTTTCAGCGAGCATCGAAAACTGCGATTTCGTAATAAAGCCCTTGCTCAAGGCAATCTCTTCCGGGCATGCGATCTTGAACCCTTGCCGCTTTTCCAGCGTCCGCACGAATTCACCCGCCTCGAGAAGACTATCCGGCGTGCCCGTGTCGAGCCAAGCGTAACCTCTGCCCATGATCGATACCTTTAGCTTGCCGCGCTCAAGATAAATCCGATTAACGTCTGTAATTTCGTATTCACCACGTGGCGAGGGTTTGAGATTGGCTGCGATGTCGACTACGTCCGCGTCGTAGAAATAGAGACCAGTAACTGCCCAGCTTGATTTCGGTTTAAGCGGTTTCTCTTCGATGGAGAGGGCACGCATTTCGCCGTCGAAGTCAACCACGCCATATCGTTCCGGGTCGTTCACGTGATAGGCAAACACGGTCGCGCCGTCTATCACGTTCGTGCCACTGTCAAGCAAGTCGGGCAGGCCGTGGCCGTAATAAATGTTGTCGCCAAGGATAAGGCAGGATGGTGAACCCGCCACGAAGTCCGCGCCGATCATATAGGCCTGCGCCAGCCCATCCGGGCTGGGTTGAACCGCATATTCAATGGAAAGACCCCACTTTGAGCCATCGCCCAAGAGAGACTGGAAAAGCGGCATGTCATGGGGAGTTGAGATGATGAGAATCTCGCGGATGCCGGCCAGCATCAGCGTGGTCAGTGGATAATAGATCATAGGCTTGTCGTAGACCGGGAGGATCTGCTTCGAGACCGCCAATGTCATAGGATGCAAGCGCGTACCGCTGCCTCCGGCCAGAATAATGCCTTTCATGGCGTTTCCTTTTTGCTCTGCGCAAGAGCGGTAACGACCGCGCGCGTTGATGTTTTCCAGTTTGGGAGCCTTATGCCGTAAACCGCTTCCAGCTTGCTGCAATCAAGCCGCGAGTTTGCCGGACGCCGGGCCGGGGTAGGGTACTGCGCAGTCGAGATGTCGTTGACGATCATCGACTTTCCGCCGTTCTCTTCAGAGAATGCGAATATCTGTTTCGCGAAATTCGCCCAGTTCGTTTCCCCGGTTCCGGAAAGATGAAAAACACCACGGCGACGGATCGAGGAATCTTCCTGGAGTTTCCTTGCGATTGCTACTATAGCGGTGGCGATATCGTTGGCCGAGGTTGGGCATCCGAACTGGTCCGCGACCACATTGATCTCGTCGCGGCTTTCGCTCAGCCGGAGCATGGTTTTTACAAAGTTGTTGCCGTATTCCGAATAGACCCATGCGGTTCGCAGAATGGCGTAGTTGCCGGTAGCCTCAGAAACGGCTTGTTCGCCTTCGAGCTTCGAGCGGCCGTAGATGGAAGTGGGGCCTGTCGCATCACTTTCGACATAGGGCGTTGCCTTGGTGCCATCGAAAACATAATCCGTAGAAAGGTGAATGACAGGAATACCAAGTTCACTTGCCGCCAGCGCGACGGCCCTTGCTCCGTCCCGATTAACGGCAAAAGCGATTTCCGGCTCGCTTTCTGCCTTGTCGACAGCGGTGTAGGCAGCAGCCGATACCACAGCATCGGGCTTTACCTCTCGCAGCGCTTTCAAAACAGTTTCAGACTGCGCTAGGTCGAGTTCCGGTCGACCCAGAGCCACGATCTCCAGCTCGGCGCTCGCCAGTGCCTGAAGAGCGCTGACGACCTGACCATTTTTGCCCGTAACTGCTAGCCGCATTCGTTCAGCCCTTCGTCAGAACGCCGAGGCGCTCTCCAGAGTACACGCTTTCGCGCAGTGGCTGCCACCACCAGGCATTGTCGAGATACCATTGTACGGTCTTGCGAATGCCGGTCGCAAAATTTTCCTGTGCTTTCCAGCCGAGTTCTGTTTCGAGCTTCGTCGCATCAATGGCATAACGTGCATCGTGACCCGGGCGGTCGGTGACGTATTTGATAAGCTGCGCGTAAGGCTTCGATTGCGGGCGGAGCTCATCCAGAATGGCGCAGATGCAGTTCACGACGTCGATGTTCTTCTGCTCGTTTCTGCCGCCAACATTGTACTTCTCGCCGACAAGGCCCTTTTGAACGATGAGCCAGAGTGCGCGGGCGTGGTCCTCCACGTAAAGCCAGTCGCGGATGTTCGCGCCGTTGCCGTAGACCGGCAGCGGCTTGCCCTCCAACGCGTTCAGAATGATCAGGGGAATGAGCTTTTCCGGGAAGTGGAACGGGCCGTAATTGTTAGAACAGTTGGAAATGACGACTGGAAGGCCATATGTCCGCTGCCAGGCGGTCGCCAGATGGTCGCTTGCGGCCTTTGAGGCAGAGTAGGGCGATGAAGGATCGTAAGGCGTGGTTTCTTCAAAAAGACCGTGGTCGCCGAGTGAGCCGTACACCTCGTCTGTCGACACGTGCAGCATCCGGAAATTCGCCTTGGCGTCGCCCTCAAGAGTGCTCCAATACTGCCGCGCCGACTCCAGCATCGTGAAGGTGCCGTTGATGTTGGTCTGAATGAAGTCAGCAGCCCCTGTGATGGAGCGATCGACGTGGCTCTCGGCTGCCAGATGCATCACGTAATCCGGCTCGAATGTCGCAAATGCGTCGTTTATCGCTGTCCGGTCACAGATGTCGGCCTGAAGGAAGCGGTGATTGGGCGCATTCTCGATCGGCTTCAGTGACGCGAGGTTTCCCGCATATGTGAGTTTGTCAACGGTGAGAACATCGGCGCCAATCTCGCTCACCAAGTAGCGTACAAGGGCGGAGCCAATAAATCCGGCGCCGCCGGTCACTAGAACGCGCATCATCAGTTTCCAGTTTTTTCGTAAGTGAAATATTCAGGCAGATCGGACAGAAGCGGTTGCTTTGCGTCTTTATCTGAAAGGACGATGCCGTCCAGTTCAGGCCAATTTATGCCTATGGCGGGGTCGTCCCATTTTACACCGCGGTCATTGGCGGCACTGTAGGGAGCCGTCACTTTGTATGAGATGACAGTGTCGTCAACGAGCGTCATGAAACCATGCGCAAATCCCGCCGGCACCCAGAGTTGGTCGCCATTCTCTGGCGATAGCTCAGCGGCAATCCATTGTCCAAAAGTCGGTGACCCCGTCCGAATATCGACCGCGACGTCGAGCAGCCGCCCTCGGATGCAACGAACGAGCTTGCCCTGTGCGAAGGGTTCCGTTTGAAAATGAAGCCCTCGCACGGTTCCTGCCTGGGCTGACAGAGATTCGTTATCCTGCACGAACTCAACGTCCGCGACGTTCTCGCGAAACCACTCCCGCTTGAAAACCTCGCTGAAGTAACCTCTGCTATCGCCGAAGCGGGCTGGGGTTATCTTTTTCACGCCCGATATGGGGAATGCTTCTAGTTGCATTTCGCGGTCCTGTCTGGTCTCTCTCGACGGTGATATGGCTTGATCGGAAGAGACAGTCAATAACGCTTTATTGATCCCGCACAAGTGCAATGGCTCGCGCGCCGAACCGGAAGCTGGAGGCTTCGCGACCCACTGGTGTTTTTTTGCAATGATATTGGTAGAGCTTCGGGAAGTATTCGGCCATTACGCTACACGTCAGGCGCGAAATACAATCTCGATCAAGATCTGGTCCGGCTTGGTTGAGCGGCTTCAGTCTCGCATGTCCGATTGCGCTCATTTCCACATCGCCCGCATTCGCGCACCCACATCGATGCGGATCTGCTGCGCGCTGCGTTCGGAAGCGGCAGCCGATACCAGTGGCCAGCTCATCGTTTCGAAAAATTGCAACAGCGTCGCCGGGATGAAGCGGGTTCTGGCGGCGTAAACATGCCGGTCACCCTGCTGACTCTGCCCGCCTGTGAAGAAGCGTTGGGGCGTGATCAGAGACAGGCTGTCCTTGGCGCGGGTCATGGCGACATAGAGCAGCCGGCGTTCCTCCTCCAGTTCCTGGGTGGTGCCGACGCCGAGGTCGGAGGGGATGCAGCCGTCGACCACATTGAGGATGAAGACGGAGCGCCACTCCTGGCCTTTGGCCGAATGGATGGTGGAGAGGCTCAGATAATCCTCGTCGAGCAGCGGCACGCCGGCCTGGTCGCTGGTGGCGTCGGGCGGATCGAGCGTCAGCTCGGTCAGGAAGCGTTCGCGTGAGGGGTAACCGCCGGCGATCTGCTCGAGCTGCAGCAGATCGGCCTTGCGGGTGTCCGCATCTTCGTGGATGCGTTCCAGATGCGGCTCGTACCACATCCGAGCCTGCCCGATCTGGCGCGGCCAGTCATTCGGCGCCTGCCGCAGGCCCACCAGCATTTGCGTGAAGGCTGCCCAGTCATCGCCGGTTTTCGGCGGCGGCGGAATTTCGGCGAGGGCAAGCAGCGGCTCTGGGTCTGTCGCAATCGCATCGAGAATATTGCCAGCCTTTTTTGGTCCGATACCTGGCAGCATCTGCAGCAGCCGGAAACCGGCGACGCGGTCGCGCGGGTTCTGTGCGAAGCGCAGCACGGCCAGCATGTCCTTCACATGGGCGCTGTCCAGGAATTTCAGGCCACCGAATTTGACGAAGGGGATGTTGCGGCGGGTCAGTTCCACCTCGAGCGGGCCGCTATGGCTGGAGGTGCGGAACAGCACGGCCTGCTGTTTCAGCGTCATGCCGGTTTCGCGATTGGCGAGGATCTGGTCGATTATGAAGTTCGCCTGCTCGGTTTCATCCTTCACCGTTACGAGCCTCGGGCGCTCAAGCGATACCCGCTCGGTCCACAGGTTCTTGGTGAAGCGCTCGCGCGCGAGATCGATGACGCCGTTGGCGGCCGCAAGGATCGGCTGCGTCGAGCGATAGTTGCGGTCCAGCGTGATGATATCGGCCGCCGGGCTGAAGGAAGCCGGGAAATCGAGGATGTTTCGCACCGTCGCCGCACGGAAAGAATAAATCGACTGCGCATCGTCACCCACCACGGTTAAACCGCGGCCACCGGGCTTCAGCGCCATCAGCACCGATGCCTGCAACCGGTTGGTATCCTGATATTCATCGACCATCACATGGTCGAAGCGGTTGCCTATATCGTCAGCCAGAACGGGGTCGCTGACCATCTGGGCCCAGTAGAGCAGAAGATCGTCGTAATCGAGCACGTTCTGGACCTGCTTCGCCTCAACATAGGCCGCAAACAATTCCCTGAGTTCGCTTTCCCAGTTGGCAACCCAGGGATAATGCTGGCGCAAGATGTCCTTGAGTGGTGTCTGGGAATTCACGACACGCGAATAGATCGCAAGACAGGTGCCCTTCGTCGGAAAGCGGCTTTCGGTTTTGGAAAAACCCAGCTCGTGCCGGGAAAGGTTAATCAGGTCGGCGCTGTCTTCGCGGTCGTGGATGGTGAAATCGATGTTGAGGCCGATTTGCTCGGCGTAGATGCGCAACAGCCGTGCACCAATGCCGTGAAACGTGCCGGACCACGCCAATGCATCTGTCATGATTGCCGAGTTTGCCCCGAGGACCTGCTTGCATATCCGTTCGACACGGCGCGCCATTTCGGAGGCGGCGCGCCTTGAGAACGTCATCAGCAGGATGCGGCGGGGATCGGCGCCATTCACGATCAGATGCGCAACACGGTGAGCCAGCGTATTGGTCTTGCCCGAACCGGCGCCGGCGATGATCAAAAGCGGACCGGCGACATGTCCATCCACCAGTCCAACACCATGTTCCACGGCCTTGCGTTGCTGCTCGTTCAGTTTTTCCAGATAGGCAACCGCCATCCTGCACTAATCCTCGATATCTGTTCTAGGCGAAGTTGCCTGCCCGAAAACGGCGGGCGACTGAGCCTGCGCCGCCATGTGGCCTTCGTGCCGCAATGATTAGCAAAGACTCAAACAGCAAGCCAGAACAAATGCTGAACGTAAAGGCCTTGCTGCACAAGTCCGGTTGGAGCCATCACCTGACAGCTCGATTTCTGAAGTCTCTTCCTCGAATGTTGCCTCAGGAGCGGAAGCGGATATGCTGTCGGCGCATCGCCGGAAATCAGATGAGGCAGTTGTCTCATTGGTTTGAAATAAAGAGATATTTCATGTTTTCCGAGGCGCTTTTCCTGCTTTTTCCGGGAGCGTTGAACGCTATCGGGTTTAACGGTCATTACCCCGGAAGAGGCTTATTCACTGGGAGGAAAAAATCATGAGACGACTTAAATTCTGCCTGATCGCTCTGGCCGCAATCGCTGCCTCGACATTTGCACAGGCCGAACAGAAAGCGATGAAATCCGATGTCACCATCGCTTCTGACATCAACTACCTGCTTTATACGCCCAAGGATTACGCCGGCTCAAACAAGACCTATCCTCTTGTCGTCTGGCTGCATGGCGGCGATCAGGGCGGCAGCGACGTCGAAAAGCTACGGTCGAGCGGCTTACCGAAAATGATTGAGGAGGGACGTGAGTTTCCCTTCCTGGTGTTTTCACCGCAAAATCCGAGCGAGGAACTACTTTACCCGATCGAGCGTGTTGCAAGCGTTCTTGAGGCGGTGGTGGCCAACCACCGGGTGGATCGGGAACGCATCTATCTGATCGGCTATAGCCGGGGAGGGTTCGGCGCATGGTCCATGGCAGAGCAGTTTCCTCAAACTTTCGCCGCAGTGGTTCCGATTGCCGGCGGCGGCATTCGGCACTACCTCAATCGAACGAACGAGAAGGCGGCTTTCTGGGCCTTTCATGGTGCAAATGACGAGGTGATCCCGCTATCCGATACAGTGGTTCTCGTGCAACGTCTTAAGGAGCTGAAGCGCAATGTTCGGCTCACCGTGCTTGAGGACACGGACCATCAGGCGGTCGAGGGAAAAGTGCTGAACGACGAGGCGATGTGGACTTGGTTGCTTGAGCAGAAGCTTGCGGGCAAAAAAGCACCCTCGGGTCCGTAAATACGGGCAGACCGCTGCTTTTTACAGCTGACATTGCCGTTTCTGCCGCGTTTTGCCATTGCAGCGCAGGCTTGCGATAATCTGCGACCCTTTCAGCGAATGCACTTTATCGCTTGACTCCCTACGCGGAGATGGTGCTAATACGCATTAGCTGCTAATACGTATTAGCACGGAACGAATGCCGGAGGAGGGCATGGCGTGTCCAGTCACAGACGTCTCACGCAGAACGATATCGCCAAGCTTGCCGGCGTCAGCCAGGCAACGGTGTCGCTTGTTCTGAACGGCGCGCCGGCAGCGGTCGCGCGCATCCCGGACGAAACCCGGGAAAGGGTGCAGGCCGTCATTCGCCAGACCGGTTATGTTGCCGATCCGATTGCGCGGCGCATGGCCAAGGGGCTGAACCGGATCCTCGGCGTTTTCACCTATGAGCCAGCATTCCCGAGCGCCCAGGCTGACTTCTTCACGCCCTTCCTGCTGGGCATCGAAGAAGAGGCGCAGCAGCAGGCTTATGATCTTCTGCTGCTGACGAGCGCCGGTGTCGGCGATAACCGCAAGATTTTCTCGGAAGGCAACAGGCTTCGGATTGCGGACGGCTGTCTGGTTCTCGGCCGCGAGTTCGATCGCAAGGAACTCGCCCGGCTGGTTTCGGAAGACTATCCCTTCGTCGCGATCGGCCGGCGTGAAGATGCCGGTGGTCCGGTTCCCTATGTCGGCGGCGACTACGCTGCGGGCACGCGTCAGCTCGTCGAAGACGCCATCGCGCTGGGACACACCAAGCTTGCCTATATCGGCCCGCATGGTCCGGCAGAATCGATTGCCGATCGCTGGCAAGGTTTCAGCGCGGCGCTCGCAGATGCGGCCACGATTGCCCTGCATATCAAGGCGGTCAACCGCCCGGCCGACAAAATACTCGATGCCATCATTGAGAGCGGGGCCACAGCCGCCTTCTTCATAGAATTGGCCGATGCCGTGCGCGTCGAGGCGCTGGCGCGGGCGAGGGGGCTTGTCGTGCCGGACGCATTTTCGATGATCGTGCTTGGCAGCCATATCAGGGCCGCACGCAGTCCCGTGCGTTTCACCTCCTATGAAATTCCGCGCGAAGAGATGGGGCGGCAGGCAACCGCCATGCTGGTCAACCGCATCGAGACCGGCAGCGCCGGTGGGCAGATCCTTCTCAAATGTGAACCCGTCAAGGGAGAGACGTTGGGGCGGGCCCCGACCGGCTCGGCAAACAAGTCCTCAGTCAACAAAACGGATGTGACGTCGTGAAAGACATGAAAGCAGATATTCTCGTGGTCGGTGGCGGCCTTGGCGGCGTAGCGGCGGCACTGGCGGCCGCACGAGCGGGCAAACGCGTGATCATGACCGAAGAATACGACTGGATCGGCGGCCAATTGACCAGTCAGGCCGTTCCCTCGGACGAGCATACATGGGTTGAACAGTTCGGCATCACCCGGTCCTACCGGGCGCTGCGCAACGGTGTGCGGCAATATTATCGAGACTATTATCCGCTGACGGAAGGCGCGCGCGCGTGGGGCGACCTTAATCCGGGCGGCGGATGGGTGAGCCGCATCTGCGCCGAGCCGCGTGTCAGCCTCGCGGTCATGGAAAGCATGCTGATGCCCTATATTGGCGCGGGTCGCCTGACGATACTCAAGCCCTGGCGTCCCGTCGCGGCCGATGTGGACGGCGACCGGGTTCGCTCCGTGACCGTCCGCCATCGCGACAGCGGCGCTGAAGTCGTCATATCGGCCGATTACGTACTCGACGCCACCGAACTTGGCGATCTGCTGCCGATGACCGGCACGGAATATGCCAAGGGTTTTGAGGCGCAGTCGGACACGGAAGAACCGAGCGCGCCAGAGCACGCTCAACCGGACAATGTGCAGGCTGTCTCAATCTGCTTTGCCATTGACCATGTCGATGGCGACCAGACGATCGACAAGCCTGAGAACTATGACTATTGGCGCTCTTACCAGCCGCATTTCTGGGGTGGTCCGCTCCTCGGCTTCACCGCGCCCCATCCGCGCACGCTGGAGCATACCACCCGCTCCTTCACGCCAAATCCCGATGATAATCCCCTGCTGGTCGATGCCGACCAGCGCAAGGGCGGCGGTGATGAGAATCTCTGGATTTTCCGGCGCATCGCGGCACGGAAAAACTTTGCGCCCGGCTTCTACCAATCGGATATCTGCCTCGTGAATTGGCCGATGATCGATTACATGGATGGCACGATCATCGATGTGACCGAGGAAGAAAAGGCGCGCCACCTCAAGGCGGCGGCAGATCTTTCTTATTCGGTCTTTTACTGGCTGCAGACGGAAGCGCCGCGTCTTGATGGCGGGCAGGGGTTCCGCGGGCTTCGGCTGCGTGGCGATATCACCGGCACCGACCATGGGCTCGCCATGGCGCCCTACATTCGCGAGAGCCGCCGTATCAAGCCGGTGACGCGCATCGTTGAGCAGGATCTTTCCTACACGGTTCGCGGCGAAAGGGGCGCGGTCCGCTATCGCGACAGCATCGGTATCGGCATGTACCGCATCGACCTGCATCCATCCACCGGCGGCGACAACTACATCGACGTGCCATCCTGTCCGTTTGAAATTCCGCTCGGTGCGCTGATCCCGCAGCGGGTGAAAAATCTCATCCCGGCCGGCAAGAACATCGGCACGACGCATATTACCAATGGTTGCTACCGCCTGCATCCGGTCGAATGGAACATCGGCGAAGTGGCCGGGATGCTTGCGGCGCACTGCCTGGAAAATGGTCTCACGCCGCATCAGGTGCAGGAAGACGATGACCGCCTGGAAGCCTTCCAGACGCAGCTGACCCGTCAGGGCATCGAAATACGCTGGCCTGATATCACGGCCTATTAGGACGGCGGTTTGCCGTCTCATCGAACCCATCTTTGGAGGAGGACCGGGAATGAACAATCATTTTAAACTGAAATCCACGGCCTGTGCGCTTGCCCTGGTCGGCTCGTTTGCGCTTGCGGGGGGAGCGATTGCGCAGGATGCGGTTAATCTGCGCATGACGATCTGGAGCGCCAACGAGGCGCATCTCAAGCTCTTCAACGAGATCGCAGCCGGTTTCAAGAAGGATCATCCAAATGTCAGCGTGACTTATGAGTCCCTGCCTTTCGATACCTACACGACTGCACTCACCACACAGATCGCGGGCGGCAACGCACCTGACATGGCCTGGATTTTCGAGACGTCGGCTTATGATTTCGTCAAGTCCGGGGCGCTCTACCCGCTGACGGACACACTGAAGGCTGCGCCGGGATATAATGTTGAGGAGGTGGGTGCCGGCGCCACGGAACGCTGGTCGCAGGACGGTACGCTTTACGCCTATCCGTTTTCGACCTCGCCCTTCGCCGTCTTCGTCAATAACGATCTTATCAAGGCTGCCGGTGCCAAGACCCCTGCCGACATGATCGCTGCCGGCGAATGGACGTGGGACAACGCCATCGCAACCGCGTCGGCTGTCGCCAAGACCGGAAAGGGCGGGCTTGTCGTCCGCGATTTCAATTACCAGAGCTGGCAATACCTCACCTCCGTCTGGAATGGCTGGGGGGCTTCACCCTGGAGCGCTGACGGCGCAACCTGCACCATGGCGGAAAAGCCGATGGCGGATGCCATTTCGTTCATCCACGACGCCATCTTCGACAAGAAGGCCATTCCGGGCCCCGGCGAGACGGTCGATTTCTTCGCTGGCAATGCGGCGATGACGATTACGCAGATCAGCCGTGCCTCGCTTCTGCCGAAGGAAAAGCCATTTGGCTGGGACCTCGTGCCTCTTCCGAAGGGCCCTGCGGGCGATTATGCGCTGATCGGCCAGGCGGGTATAGGCGTCATGCAATCAGGCAAGAATGCCGAGACCGCGGCGCAATTCGTGGCTTACATGACCAATCCGGAAAATTCCGCCAAACTCAGCCAGTTCTTCCCTTCAGCGCGCAAGTCTTTGCTGAATGCGCAGGTGCTGAAAAAGACGAACCCGCTGCTCAGCGAGGAGCAGATCGAAAAGGTTGTCATCTCCGGCATCTCGACCGGCAAGGTCATGCCCGGCCATACCGGTTTTGCCCAGATCCAGCAGATCGTGCGTTCGAACCTCGACGCCGTCTGGCGGCCGCAGGCCGATGTGGCCGGCGCGCTTCAAAAAATCTGCGGCCAGATCGGGCCGCTCTTGAAGCGCTGAGGAGAAAACCATGGCTGTCGCGCAGGATATTGCCCGTACTCAGGATCGTCCGGCCCCGGCGTTCTGGACCATCGCGCGGCGCGACAGCCTTGCGGGATTCCTGTTCATCGCCCCGCAGCTGATCGGCATCGTCATCTTCGTTCTGATCCCGCTCGGGCTGGTGTTCTGGTATTCGCTGCATGAATGGAATGTGCTCGCCAACACCTTCACCTATACGGGTGCGCAGAACTACCGGATGTTGGTCGAGGACAGCAATCTTCGCGACGTCCTTGGCGCGACGGCGATTTTTTCGGCCGGGCTCGTCGTGTTCAACCTGTCACTGGCGTTGCTTCTGGCCGTGTTGCTCAACCAGAAACTGGCTGGCATCGCGATATTCAGGACGCTGTTCTTCTCGCCGGTCGTCGTCTCGCTGGTTGCCTGGACGATCGTCTGGGGGTTCCTGTTGCAGAAAAATGGCGGCATCAACGGCATGTTGCTGATGGCCGGCATCGAAGGCCCCAACTGGCTGCGCGAGGAAACGACCGCGATGATTTCAGTCGTCGTCGTGCAGGTCTTCAAGAATGTCGGGCTTAACATGATCCTGTTTCTGGCAGCACTTCAGGGTGTGCCGAAAGAACTCTACGAGGCGGCCCGCATCGACGGTGCGCCCGCCTTCAAGCAGTTTCGTCGCATTACCCTGCCGCTGATCAGCCCGACGATCCTGTTAACCTCGATCATTACGATTGTTGGCTCGCTGCAGGTTTTTGCGCAGATCGCAGTTCTGACCCAGGGGGGGCCGGGTCTCTCGACCACGGTGCTGGTCTATTACCTCTATCAGCAGGCCTTCCAGTTTCATTTCTTCGGCTACGGCTCGACGCTGTCCATCCTGCTGTTTGTGATCGTCGCCGTACTGACCTTCGCCCAGTGGCAGATGCGCAAGAGGATCGTCTTTTATGAAAGCTGACCTTTCCCCACGCATGCAGGTCGCTCTTTACGGGTTGTTGTGCGTGCTCCTGATCCCGTTCGTCTTTCCGACCTGGTGGATGGTGACGTCATCGATCAAGCCGATCAGTGATATCTTCGCATTCCCGCCGCAATTCTTCCCGCAAAACCAGGACTGGACGAGCTATTCCAAGGTCTTCGAGTTGCAGCCGTTCGTGCGGCAATACTGGAATTCCGCCTATATCGCCGCTGTGGTGACGGCAGGAACGATGATCATATCGTCCATGGCAGGCTATGCTTTTGCGCGGATCCGGTTTCCGGGCGCAAATCTCATTTTCATGGTCGTGCTGCTTGGCCTGCTCATTCCGTCGGAAGTCACGATCGTGCCGCTGTTTCAGATGTTTCTGAAGGCGGGCATGGTCAACACACACTGGCCGCTCATTCTTGTGCCGATCTTCGGTGCGCCCAGTGTTTTTGCCACTTTCGTCATGCGGCAGTTCTTTGTGACGCTGCCCGCCGAGCTCGAAGAGGCGGCGCGTGTCGATGGTCTCGGGCGCTTCAAGATATTCCGCAAGATCGCGCTGCCGCTGGCAAAACCAGGGCTGGCCTCGGTTGCGATCTTCACCTTCCTGCACTCCTGGAACCTGTTCCTTGAGCCCATCGTCTTTCTCTCCAGCGCAGAGATGTTCACGCTGCCGCAGGCGCTGACCCAATATACCGACGCCTATGGCGGACCGATGTGGAATATCCAGCTTGCCGCAGCGACGCTGACGGCGCTGCCCGTGCTCATCGTCTTCGTGATTGCCCAGAAGCAGTTCGTCGAAGGCCTCGCCCATACCGGCCTCAAGGGCTGAAGAACCGGATTTAATCGATGGCTAACGTAACCCTGTCCGACATCCGCAAAAGCTATGGCGCGGTAAAAACCATTCACGGCGTCGATCTCGATATCAGGGATGGCGAATTTGTCGTCCTCGTCGGACCCTCCGGCTGCGGCAAGTCGACCCTGCTGCGGATGGTCGCCGGTCTCGAAACGATCACGGGTGGTGAACTCAAGATCGGCGAGCGGATCGTCAACGATCTCGATCCCAAGGACCGCGACATCGCCATGGTGTTCCAGTCATACGCTCTTTATCCGCATATGACGGTCGCAACCAATATGGGCTTTTCGCTGGAGCATCGCGGCTCAAGCAAACAGGAAATCGCCGAGAAGGTGAACTGGGCGGCGGAGATCCTTGGTCTTACCGCATTGCTCGACCGTTATCCTCGCCAGCTCTCCGGCGGTCAGCGCCAGCGCGTTGCAATGGGTCGCGCAATCGTTCGCAATCCGCAGGTGTTCCTTTTCGACGAACCCCTCTCAAACCTTGATGCCAAACTGCGCGTCGTGATGCGTGGCGAGATCAAGGCTTTGCATCAGAAACTCAGGACCACCACGATCTATGTGACGCATGACCAGGTGGAGGCGATGACGATGGCTGACAGGGTCGTTGTGCTGAACGGCGGCCGTGTCGAGCAGGTCGGCACGCCGCTCGAACTTTACGACCGTCCGGCAAACCAGTTCGTTGCCGGCTTCATAGGCTCACCTTCCATGAATTTTCTGCCCGGCGTGATATCGAAAGCCGGTTTTGAAACCGGCGGTGTGGTCTTGCCATTGCCGGCCGCTGCCGCCGCTCTTGCGCGAAAAGGGGCGACTTATGGCATCCGGCCCGAGCACCTCGCCCTTGATCCCTCGGGCGTACCGGCCGAGATCCTGCTCGTCGAACCGCTGGGATCGGAAACGCAGGTCACCATGACACTGGGTGGTTCGCGGGTGCTCGGCGTTTTTCGCGAACGCATAGTCCAGGCAGTCGGCGAGGAGATAAGGATATCCCCGTCTTTGGACGGCATTCATCTGTTTTCGGACGAGAACGGCAATCGGCTGAACTGAGCCCCGGCGCGCGTCCAGAAAGGTCCGGCCGCGCTTCAGCCATCTCCGCGACCGATCATCTCAAAGAAAGCTGCTTTCGAACAGCTCGCCTGAATAGGCGGCATGGGTAACGCCTGCTTCAAGGTCGGCCTTGGTCAGCTCATCCACAAAAACGCCGTTCTGCATCACCAGCACGCGGTCGCACATATGGGCGATGACAGCCAGATCATGGCTGACGAGAACAAAGGTCAGATCGCGTTCTTCGCGCTGGTCGGCAAGAAGGTTGAGGATTTCAGCCTGGATGGAAACGTCGAGCGCGGATGTCGGTTCATCGAGCAGCAGGATCGGTGGTTCGAGGATCAGCGCGCGGGCGATTGCCACGCGCTGGCGCTGACCGCCGGAAAGTTCATGCGGGAACCGCTCGGCAAAATGCGCAGGCAGGCCAACCTGTTGCAGGGCGGCAGGAACCTTCGACCAGCCGTCGCCAAGCCCCATGGCGCGGATGGGCTCGGCCAGAGCCCGACCGATGCGGTGGCGAGGATGCAGCGAACCGTAGGGATCCTGAAACACCATCTGGGCCAGTTTCAGTTCGTCGCGGCTGCGGGTCTTGCCGACCGGTTTTCCATTAAAGCTTATCGAGCCGGTCCAGCCACCCTCCAGACCTGCCAGCGAGCGCAGCAAGGTCGATTTGCCGCAGCCGCTTTCGCCGACAATTCCGAGGGTTTCGCCTTTGTTGACCGTAAGGCTGACGCCGCGTACGACGTGGTTACGTTTTTCCTTGGCGCCGTAGACGACGTCGAGCTTGTCTACCGTGATCATCGCATCACCTCCGCATCGATTGCCTGACGATCCAACACCTTGAGACGCCTGACCGGATTGCGGGGATCGGGCATGGCCGCGATCAGGCCGCGCGTATAGGGATGCCGCGCATCTTCAAGCTTCGTCAGCGTTTCCACCACGCGCCCGCCATACATGACCAGCACGCGTTCGCAGAAGGCCGCCACCATGCGGATGTCGTGGCTGATGAGGATCAGGCCGGAATTGTTCTCGCGCACCATCTCGTCCAGAAGCAGAAGTACATCCTTGCGCACGCTGACATCGAGGGCCGAGGTCGGTTCGTCGGCGATGACAAGCTTCGGCTTGGCGAGCAGCATCATGGCGATCATCACCCGTTGCCCCATGCCACCCGATATCTGGTGTGGATAAAGCGCCATGACGCGGTCGGGATCGTTGATACGTACGCGCAGCAGCATGTCGCGCGCAGCAGCCCTTGCCGCCTGGCCGGTAAGCGCCAGATGCAGTTCGGCGGCTTCCGCCACCTGTTTGCCGATGGGCAGCACCGGGTTCAGCGAATAACGCGGGTCCTGCATGATCAGCGCCATCTCGCTTCCGCGGATCGCGCCCATCTGCCGTTCGGTTTTTGTGAGCAGCGCTTCGCCGAGAAAATCCATTTCCTCCGCCGTCACTGTCGCGCTCTTTGGCAAAAGGCGCATGGCGGCCCGGCCGGTGGTGGATTTGCCGGAACCGGACTCACCGACAATACCGACCCTTTCGCGGCCGACATCGAAATTGACGTTGGAAACGGCGGAAATGGCATTGCGCCCAAAACGGACATTGAGGTCGCGTACCGAGAGTATGGGAGTGCTGTCAGGAACGGGCATGACGCGGATCCAGAAGGTCGCGCAGCGTATCGCCGGCGATGTTGAAGGCAAGGCTCGTCAGCAGGATGGCGATGCCGGGCATGACGGCGACCCACCAGTAATCGAGCATGAATTTGCGGCCGCTGGAGATCATCGCACCCCATTCAGGCAGCGGCGGCTGCGCCCCAAGGCCGAGAAAGCCGAGCGAAGCAGCCGTCAGGATGATGCCCGCCATGTTCAGCGTGAGGCGAACGATGACCGAAGGGATGCACATCGGCGCGATATAGAGAAACAGGATGCGCAGCGGCGAGGCACCGTAGAGGCGGGCGGCGGCCACATAATCGGTGTTTCGCACCACCAGTGCTTCCGCGCGGGCGAGACGCGCAATCGGTGGCCACGCCGTCAGCGAGATCGCGATGATCGCTGTTCCGAGACCGGCTCCCATCGCTGCCGCAAAGGCAAGTGCGAGCACGAGCGAGGGGAAGGAGAGGACGATATCGGTCGCGCGCATTAAGATGGCATCGGTGCGCCCGCCGAAGAAACCGGCCATGACGCCAATCGCAAGCCCGATCGGACCGACGATGACCGAGACCGACAGGACGGTCTGGATGGTGATGCGGGTGCCGTAGACGAGCCGGCTGAAAATATCGCGGCCAAATTCGTCGGTTCCGGCCAGGTGCGCCCAGCTTGGCGGCTGAAGCGCGTTTTCGAGCGCCTGGCGGGCAGGATCGTAAGGCGCAATGAGCGGAGCGAAAATGGCGACCAGAACCAGGACCGCCAGAATGGCGAAGCCGAACATCCCAAGTGGCTCGTCTGCGAGTTTCCTAAGTGTCCGCACAGTTGTGGCCGACAGGCGCGACAGGACGCCGGGGCGATCGACGGTATTGTTTTGCGCGATATCGGTCATCGTGCGGCCTCCCGTGTACGGGGATCAAGCGTGGTGTAGGCCAGATCGGCGAGGAAGTTGAGCAACATGAATATGAAGCCGATCACGATCGTGGCGGCGAGGATCGCATTCATGTCGCCGATGAGCAGCGCATTGGTCATATATTGGCCGATGCCCGGCCAGGAAAAGACGATCTCGGTCACCACGGCGCCTTCCAGCAGATTGCCGTAGGAAATTGCCAGAACGGTGATGAGCTGCACGGCGATATTGGGCAGTACATGGCGTGTTATGGTGCGTGCGGGGCTGACACCTTTGGCCCGCGCCGCGATGACGTAGTCCTGGCTCAGCTGTTCGAGGGTGAAAGCCCTCGTCATGCGGGTGATATAGGCCATGGCCATATAGGCAAGGATTACGGCCGGCAGGATGATATGTCCGAGCGCGTTCCAGAAGATTTCCGTCTCGCCCGCAAGCAGGCTGTCGACCAGCATCAGGCCGGTTCTGGGTTCCACCAGACCCTCGTAGAACACGTCCACCCGGCCCGGCCCTCCGACCAGATTGAGACTGGCGTAAAAAATGACGAGCCCGACAATGCCGAACCAGAAGACAGGTATCGAATGTCCAACCAGCGCAAAGACACGCGCGAACTTGTCGATGAACGTATCGCGAAACAGGGCTGCTGCAAGACCGAGGGGAACGCCGATGATCGTTGATATGATGATCGCCAGGGTCGCGAGTTCGAAGGTTGCGGGGAAGGCCTGCGCCAGATCGCGCGTCACGGGATTGCCCGTCAGGATCGCGATACCGAAATCCCCATGCAGCAGACCACGCAAGTAAATGAAGAACTGCTGATAAAGTGGCAGATCAAGGCCAAGCCGCGCCCTCATGGCCTCATAGGCTTTTGGATCGGCAAGCTCGCCGACGATTGCTCCGACCGGATCGGTCGGCATCACACGGCCTATGATGAAGGTGATGCAGAGCAGGATGAAGAGGCTGACGATCAGTTGCAGAAAACGATGTCCAAGCCCGCGCAGTGAAATCTCCGTCATTGCTGGCCGCGCTTCCTTGAGAGAAATCCGTCAGGGGCCGGCCCTTTGCTCGCTGCTCGCCGCAGACGCGCAATTCTCTTTTGTAAAAACTCTTGATGGTACTTCATCCCAACCCCTCCCTGAGTTAACATGAAAACATATGACGTGCCGCCACGTCATCATATGAGTAACGAAGGGATTCGTATTCTGCAAGAGGGAAGACTGGCATGATTGGCGACAAAGCGAGGCCGCGGGAGAGGCGGGCGCAACAGATCATCGATAATCTCAGCGCAGAAATTCGCAGTGGAAAACTGAAAAATGGCGACCAGCTTCCCACGGAGCCGCAATTGGAACGCGCTTATGGCGTGAGCCGGACGGTGGTCCGCGAAGCGATTGCCGATTTGCGTTCTGCCGGTTACGTCGTCCCTATCCAGGGCAAGGGGGTTTTTGTCAGTAGCGACAGTGAATGGGCCGGCGTGAAACTGACGCAGTCTGAAGTTGGCACCATTGCCGAGACGCTGGAAATGCTGGAGTTCCGCCTGGCAACGGAAGGGGAGGCGGCGGCGATCGCAGCCTATCGCCGGACGGCCCAGCAGGAAGCGGCAATCTCGGCGGCGCACCGGAAAATGGCCCGTGCCATCGACGCTGGCGAATCAACCGTCGATGCGGATTACGAATTCCATTCGGCCATCGCGACCGCAACCAATAACCGCTTCTATCTGGAGGCATTGCGCCAGTTCGGTTCACGCTCGATACCGCGTGGGCAGTTCCCAACGCTGCCTGAAACCGGCGACGCGAATTATCTTCGCAAAGTCCAGGCCGAGCACGAGGCAATCCTGCGCGCCATCGTCGAGCAGGATCCCGATGCGGCCCGAAAAGCCATGCGTGAACACATGCTTGCAAGCCAGCGGCGATACAGGCTGCTCTCGGAGGCGCAATAGCATCTCGACACTCATCTTATTTCATGCGATGTCATATGATGACTTGCATGGAGAGAGGAGAGAATCGATGTATGTCGGCACCCAGGTTGCTGCGCGCGATGACGAGGATTACAAGGTCTGGGCGCAGCTCGGCGTCAAAAACATCAGCGCGGATCCGCCCGGAGCACCCGCGAGCTGGACTTTCCAGGATTTCGAGCGCCACCGTGACAAGGTCGAAAGCTTTGGCCTTGTCCTTGATATGGTGCAACTGCCGTTGCCGTCCCGGCCGATCGAGCAGGCGTCATATCCCGATATCCTGCTTGCCGGGCCGGATCGTGACCGTCAGATCGATGCCGTCTGCACGATGATCGAAAATATCGCGAGGGCCGGAATTCCTGCCGCGAAATACAATCTCAACCTCATTGGCATTCCGCGCACGGAGATGGAGCGCGGCCGTGGCGGTTCGCTCAACGAGGCATGGCGCTGGGACAAGGCGGACCATGATGCCGCACCGGGCCTCGCCGGCGTTCTGTCCGAAGACGAGAACTGGGAACGCATCGACTACTTCCTCGAACGCGTCGTGCCGGTTGCTGAAAGCAATAGGGTGCGTCTCGCCTGCCACCCTCATGATCCCTATACACCGCCAGGCTACAGGGGAGTCACCCGTGTGCTCGGCACAGTCGATGGGCTGAAGAAGTTCGTGCAGATGCGCGAGAGCCCCTATCACGGCCTGAATTTCTGCCAGGGGTCAATCGGCGAGATGCTTGATGATCCGCGCGAGGAGATCGACGACATCATCCGCTGGTTCGGCAGCCGCGACAAGATTTTCAACGTCCACTTCCGCAACATCAGCGGCGGGAAATTGTCCTTCATGGAGACTTTCCCCGATGAGGGGGACATGGACATGGTGCGCTCGCTGAAACTCTATCACGAACTCGGTTATCGCTACATGATCATGCCGGACCATGTGCCGACGATTGCCGGACGCGATCCCGTCGGCGTCGCTTTCGCCTTCTGCTACGGCTACATCGCAGCCTTGATCGAAGCGCTTGATAACAAACATCTTTGACCGTTTTGGCCCGCGACGCCCCGCTGCGTCGCGGCTTTTCCCGAACATCAATCACCGATCTGTAGGAGGAGCAGGTATGAAAAAAACATTGATCCGTCTCGCATTCACCACCGTTCTTGGCGCTATGCTCGTGCAGGGATCGCCCGTCGCGGCCAAAACCCCCAACGACCAGCTGGTTATCGGCACGTCGCTGGCCCAGGTGCTGTCACTCGACCCCCATCAGGCCACCGAGGCAAAAGCCAACGAAATCATGGCCAATCTTTATGATCGCCTGATCTCGGTGGACGGTTCCGGCAAGGTTTCGCCGCAGCTCGCCGAGCGCTGGGAAACGGATGAGAAAGGCATCACCTTTCATCTTCGCGAGGCGAATTTCGCCTCCGGTAACCCGGTGACCTCGGCCGATGTGGTTTATTCGCTCAGCCGCCTTCTGAAGATGAACCAGGCGGCCGCAGCGAACCTCAAGCGCGTGGGCTACAATGCCGACAATATCGACAAGCTGGTAAGTGCTCCGGATGAAAAAACGGTTCGCGTCGATCTTTCAGGTGAAACGACTTCGGAATTGCTGCTCTATCGTCTCGCCATGGTCATTGCCAGCGTGGTCGACAGCAAGGAACTGAAGTCCCACGAGGTCAATGATGACTGGGGGAATGCATGGCTGAGAACAAATTCGGCCGGCTCCGGCCCGTTCACCCTCAACCGCTGGTCGCCGAATGAGATCATCATTCTGGAGGCGAATAAGGACTATGTGGCCGGCAGCCCCAAAATGCGCCGCGTCATCGTGCGGCATGTGCCGGAAAGCCAGGTTGAACGCCTGATGCTGGAGCGCGGCGATATCGACATCGCCAGCGCGCTGACGGCTGCGGATCTTGCGACCTTCAACAACAAGGACGGTTTCCAGATCCAGCGTGTGCCGACGGGCGGTTTTTACGTCCTGTCCATGAATGCCGGCAAGGAGCCTCTGTCCAACCCCAAGGTCCGCGAAGCGATCGCCTACGGCATCGACTATAAGGGCATGGAAAAGACCATCATGGGTCCCTACGGCCGGGCGCGCACGGTGCCGGTGCCAGAGAATTTCGAATATGCCATTCCGAGCCCGGATTGGAAGCTCGACGTGGAGAAGGCAAAAGCGCTCCTCAAGGAGGCCGGCTACGAGAACGGTTTCACGCTCAATCTGAAGACGATCGCGCAGACGCCGCGCATCGACCTCGCCACTGCCATTCAGGCCACGCTCAGCCAGATCGGTATCAAGGTCAATATCCAGCAGGGTAACGGCTCGGACGTGATTGCCGCGCACCGCGCGCGGGATTTTGATCTGCTCATCCCGCAGACCGGAGCCTACATGCCGAATGTTCTGGGCTCGATGGAACAGTTCTCCAGCAACCCGGACAACTCGCTTGCCGCCAACAACGCCGGCAATTTCGTCTGGCGCTCGGCCTGGGATATTCCGGAACTGACCGCGCTCACGGCAAAGGCGTCGCTCGAGCCTGATGCCAAGAAGCGCGGGGAAATCTACACCCAGATGCAGGAAATGTTCGTCGCGCAGAAGCCGGCGGTGCTGCCGATGTTCGAGAGATTCGAGCCGATCGTGCTGAATGCACGCGTCAAGGATTATGTGGGCCACCCCAGCCAGACGACCCGGCTTGAAAAGGTCACGAAGGACTGACGGCAAAGCATAATTTGCGAAACAGGTGACGGGCGGTTTTACCGCCCGTTTTTATGCGTGACTGGGCCCATGCGCCAGAGTCTTCTCCCGCACATTGACCAGGAATACAGCGCCTATACGGGAAATAGTCGCGCACCATCCCGTAATTTCAGGGGGTTTTCTCAAGGACTTCATCGGTTTAGACCGTGCGGCAACTTTTCCTTCCGTCGGGCGAGAGTCGCGAACTCCGCTCACCTACCTCCCGAAGAATGCGTTGACGACTATGAACCTTGCACAGATAAAACTTCCGTCTCGGCCACTCAGCCTCAAACGTGGCGTCATTTCGGTGCCGGCAGCCTATTATTACTCCGTTCCCGTGCTTCTCGTAATCACGATTGTCATGCTGGTAGCCGAAGGCCCGGGCGTCGTGCGTGACTACAAGATCAGCCAGGATCCGCTGGAGATTGAAAACGGCGATATCAGCGGCAGCTGCAAGACACGCAAGGCGATCTTCACGACCTGCAAGGCCGATCTTTCCTACGACCATGCGGGCGTGAGCTACAAGAAGGATGTCGAGGTCATGTTCGTCGATCTCCATTCCGGCGATTACGAAACCGGGCTGGTCATCTCCGCGAAGAACCCGGAACTCGCAACGATTTCGCTGGGTCTGGACATGCTCTGGAACCGCATCATCACACTCGGCGTGTTCGTCTTTCTGCTTGGTTTCGGCAGTCTCGCCATGCTGTTCACACTTGTCCGCATGCTGCGGGTCCGCCTGCAGCTACGCAACCCGGCGCCCTTGACCGTTATTCCGGTGGCGCTGACGGCCGTTGCCGAAAAACGCAGCCGTCTTTTCGTGACCTATGCCGATACGGTCAGAGACGATAAAACCAAGCGGCAATCCTTCACGCATCTGGAACGGGGTCGCATTCCAGTTGTCATCGGCAATACCGGCAAACAGGATGTGGCGCTTGCAGTCCTGCATGGTAACGGCGCCTTGCCTGTTCTGCTTGACGATCAGCTGGAGCGGATCGACCTGACGGAACAGGAGCGAGCGGAAGCTCTCGCATCGCTCGCCCCGATGGTCGCGCATGAGACACAGGAGGCTGCCGCCGCCCAGGCCGCGTCGATGAACAAGGGGCCCGGTCTCCTGCGTAGGCTCGGGACTTTCGTCGCCATTCTCGCCGTCATCATCGTGGCGGTCATGGGCTACTGGCTGTGGTATGTCACAAGCGCTCCGTCGCAATTCAATTCCCCCGGCATGGACATCAACAACATGCTGCCGGCGGCACTCAACGAGTGGGGCTGCGCCCGCCTGCAAGAACGCTTCTCTGACGGCCGGGCTCCGTTTGGCTGCGCCGCCGCGGATTATCAAAGCTGGAAATAAAGGGTTTTCCTTTGTGCAGTCGGGTCGGTTTGCCAAAAGCGTTACAGCCTGGCACACCGGCCCGGACTCTACTCAGGATTCTTGTTGAGTAGAGGCAGATATCAATAGTTGCATTAGAGATTTATAAATAAACCACTTTCATAGTGCCATCGTGAGCGGTTCTTCAGAGGCTGGGAGAGTGCATCATGTTCACGGTGCTGGAATGCGTTGCCGTCCAACACGATCGGGAGATCGTGCTTCTTGCGGCATTGATCTGTCTGCTGGGAATGCTCGCCTTTTTTCACCTCTTGTTGCGCGCTGAGGAAAGTCCCTCCGGGAGAAAGCCCTATTGGGTCCTGGTTGCCGCCTTTGCGGCGGGGCTAAGCGTCTGGGCCACTCATTTCGTGGCCATGCTCGCCTATAAAGGCACTGTTCCCATCGGTTTCGATTTTTCCTTCACCGCTCTCTCGGCCGTTCTTGCCGTACTCGGCTTCTGGCTGGCGCTCAATGCCCGCACGCAGGCAATCTACCGCCCGGTGATTTCTGCCACCCTGCTGACGCTCTCGGTTGCCGTCATGCATTTCGTCGGAATGGCGGGAATAGATGTCGCCGCCACGGTCAGCTACGATTGGGGGGCTGTTCTTGGCGGTTTTGCCGTCGCCTGGGCGTTTTTTCTTCTCTCCTTCTGGCTGTTTCACCGCCTCGGCTCCTGGAAGCGCATCGTTTTTCCCGCCGCCGCGTCGATCCTTGCAATCTGCGCGCTGCATTTCACTGCCGTGTCGGCCACCGTTCTTTCGCCCGACCCGTCCATCTCCGGACCAGACCCCGACAATCTTGGCCGGCTGATCATGATCGGCGCGGTTTCCGGCGTGACATTCCTGATCCTTTCCGCAACGGCGACTGCGGCGCTCGTGGACCGGTATCTCGTCGACCTCAAGGGTCTCGTCGACGCGACACTGGACGGCCTTGCGGTCGTGCGCGATGGCCGCATCGTCGAGCTGAATACGCGTTTCGCAGGCCTGCTGGGGCGCGATGAAACGTCGCTGGTCGGAAAGAATCCCGATGAACTTTTCCGGGCCACGGATGGGCAACCCGTCTATGTACCCCGTAATGCGCCCGTAGAGGCCATACGTGAGCGCGCCGACCGCGCGCAGGTGTTCGAACTCGCCGTGCGCACCATCGAATATCGAGGTCGTCCCTGCGAGGTCATGGCCATTCGCGACCTGACGGAGAAGCGTGAGGCGCAGCGGGAGATCGAATATCTTGCCCGCCACGATGTGCTGACCGGCCTTTCCAATCGCACCATGTTCCAGACGCGGCTGCGCCAGCAGATCGAACATTGCGGCGAGGGCGACGAATTTGCGCTGCTCGCGCTCGATCTCGACCGCTTCAAGGCGGTCAACGATATATTCGGCCACGCCGAAGGCGACAGGGTACTCAAGAAAGTCGCGGCGATTCTCGATGAATGTGCGAGATCTGGCGATGTGGTCGCCCGGCTCGGGGGTGATGAATTCGTCATTCTGACCGCGCGGCATACCAAGGCGGAAGAAGCGCGCCTGCTTGCCGAGACGATCCTCGCCATGTTCGCCCTCAAAATGAATGCCGCCAACGATCCGACCGCCGTCGGTGTCAGCATCGGTATTGCCGTCTTTCCGCGCGACGGAAAGGATGACGAGAGTATCCTGCATGCCGCAGATCTCGCGCTTTATCGCACCAAGATGGGCGGCCGTGGCATATTGGCCTTTTATGACCCACTGATGGATCAGGAGGCGCGCGAGCGTCGCCAGCTCGAGACGGATTTGAGGCTGGCAATCAATCGTGATGAGCTCGTGCTGAATTACCAGCCGGTCCTTTCCGTCGAATGCGGTGAGGTCGTCGGTTATGAGGCGCTGGTACGCTGGCAGCATCCCACTAGAGGCGTGGTGCCTCCAGACGTGTTCATCCCGATCGCCGAGGAAAGTGGGATCATCATCTCGCTCGGCGAATGGGTGCTGCGCGAGGCCTGCCGTCAGGCGAACACCTGGGCGCCGCATCTGAAAATCGCGGTCAATGTCTCGCCGCTGCAATTTTCCCTTGCCAATCTGGGCCATGTCGTCTGTACGATCCTGATGCAAACCGGCCTTTCGCCGAACCGGCTGGAACTGGAGATCACCGAAGCTGCTCTGCTGAAAGACCGCAAGGCGACGCTGACAATTCTGACCCAGCTCAAGGCGCTTGGCGTTGCCATTGTCATGGATGATTTCGGTACGGGTTATTCTTCGCTCAGCAACCTGCAGAGCTTCCCTTTCGACAAGATCAAGATCGACCGCAGCTTCATTGCCGCCATGAGCGATGACGACAATGCCCGCGCCATCGTGCGCGCGGTTATCGGCCTTGGCCGCAGCCTCGATCTGCCGGTAACGGCGGAAGGAATCGAAACCGATGCGCAATATCGCATGGTCGTCGATGAAGGATGCGCTCAGGCCCAGGGCTATCTCTTTGGCAAGCCGGATGTGGCGCCGGCACAGGCCGCGGGCACAACCACGCGGAAGAAATATACCGTTTGAGGAAGGCGCGGCAGCGCGTGGGGCGCGCTGCCGGCCATCTCTAAGTCGGCCATCCACGCTCGGCCATTCATCCTCCCAGCCTGATTTCATGGAACGAGAGCCTGCGCAGATCGTTAGGATTGCGTGTGGCGCGCCCTGTTGTCCGTGTCGGTGCCGGCGCCGGACAACCGCTCGGACAAAGCTGTCGGATCAGCTTTTACCGGGCCGCGCGAGATGAATGGACACCTTTTATTGGGAGAGCCCGCAATGACAGACCGCCTCGAGCCCCAGGATCCGCGCAGCCAGTATCCGCGCCCGCCTTTTTCGACGCCGGAGCAAGAGATGCCGGGTCTCGTGACCAACATGACGCCCCTGCCGGATCATGGGGAGAAGACCTACAGGGGCTCGGGCAAGCTTGCCGGTCGCAAGGCGCTGATAACGGGCGGCGATTCCGGCATCGGCCGTGCGGTGGCAATCGCTTTCGCACGAGAAGGAGCGGATGTCGCGATCTCCTACCTTCCTGAAGAGGAATCCGACGCCGAGGAGGTGGTCGCGCTTATCGAGGCGGAAGGCCGTCTGGCGGTGGCGTTACCCGGCGACATTACCGATGAAGGCTGGTGTCGCGAATTGGTCGAAAAAGCCGCTGGCGATCTCAACGGCCTGGATATTCTGGTTATCAATGCCGCGAGACAGCAATATCGCGAGGGTATCGAGGAGCTGTCGACCGAAGATTTCGACCGCACGATGAAGACCAATCTTTACGCTCTTCACTGGATTGCGCAGGCCGCAGTTCCCCATTTGCAGCCGGGCGCCTCCGTTATCACCACGGCCTCGATACAGGCCTACGAGCCTTCCGCAATCCTCTTGGATTATGCGACTACAAAAGCGGGCATCGTTGCCTACACCAAAGCGCTCGCGAAGCAGCTGATAGACAAGGGTGTGCGCGCCAACGCTGTCGCACCGGGCCCGTTCTGGACGGCGCTGCAACCGAGCGGCGGCCAGCCCGCCGAAAAGGTGCGCAATTTTGGCAAGGATAGCGATTTTGGCCGCCCCGGCCAGCCGGTGGAGCTTGCGCCGGTCTATGTCCTGCTCGCATCGCAGGACGGCAGTTTTATCAATGGCGAGGTTTACGGCGTGACCGGCGGCAAGGGTATTGCCTGAGGCAATGACTTTGTCATCAGCTGGCTGTTCGAGGAGCAGACATGAAAAGGCACGAACGACGTTCACAAACGGATGCAAAACCCTTCGATGTACGCGACCGGCTGATACTGGCCCTTTACGCGCAGCTGAAGGCGGAAAGGCAGACGAGAGAGGCCATGGAATGGGTCATTCGCAATGGCGGCCTTTCCCCTGAAGTGCTGGAAGCCATGGCCTCCGACCCTGTGCCGGTTCTTGCGGAAGCGGACGTTCCTGCCATCGAGCGCATTCTTGCCGCAGACCGGAATGGCGGCCGCTCGTCGCGTAACGACAATCACGGGCGGGCGTCATGAACAGGAGGGCGAGCTGGAGAGGCCATCTGGTCTTTGGTGATTTGAACTGTGAAATCGGTCTTTATTCCGCTCTGACCTCGTCGGAGAAAATCTCGTTCAACATCGTCAACCGCAAGACGGGTCACCGCGTGGAACGGCAGTATGTGGATAGCGATACCGGCGAGGCGGTCGAACGGGACGAGCAGGTCAAGGGCTACGAACGCGATAATGGCGATTACATCGTCATCGAGGGTGACGAAATCTCAAAGCTGATGCCGGAAAATGACAAGGTCATCCGTATCCGGCACTTCCTCCAGTGCGACGACATAGACAAGCTTTATTTCGACAAATCCTATTATCTAGCGCCGACGCAGGAAGGTGGCGAGGAGGCGCTGACGCTTTTCGCCAGAGCGATGGAAGACGAAAATGTTGCTGCCCTCGGAGAGGCCGTGCTGTTCCGGCGCAACCGCGTGGTCCTCATCCGCCCGAGCGGCAGGGCGCTCGTCGCAACCACGCTGAATTTCGGTTACGAGGTTCGGGCAGAGAATACCGTCTTCAAATCCATCCCGGACATCGAGTTCGATGACGAAATGCTGGAACTTGCCGGGCATATCATCGAAACGCGGGCCGGCACCTTCGATCCCTCCGATTATAGCGACCGTTACAACGATGCCCTTGCGGAGCTGGTGAAAGCCAAGATTGAGGGCCGGGAAATCCGCAAGCGGGCACCGCAGAAACAGGACAATGTGATTGATCTCAAGGAGGCGCTTCGTCGCAGCGCAAGGGAAGACGCTGGAAAAAAAGCGAAGCCGTCAGGCCGCAAGACTTCGCGGAAAGCGAGCTGATCCATGGATTGCAGACCCATAACGCCAAACGCAGCTTCGATAAGACCCTGAGCCCAAAAGGACGAAGGATAAGCCTGCTCAAGAAATCGAACGCGAGGAGAAGGCCGTGAACGACACCAAGCCGCCGCAGTCTGCCATCCAATTCACTCACCCGGACCGCCTTTACTGGCCGGATGACGGCGTGACGAAGGAAGGTCTTGCCGATTATTATGCTCGGGTATGGAAGCAGATGGCGCCCTTCGTGGTCGACAGGCCGCTGGCGCTGCTGCGCTGCCCGGAAGGTATAGAAGGGCAGCGGTTTTTCCAGAAACACGCCTGGCGCGGCATCAACAAGGCCATCGAACAGATCAGGGATCCAAAGGACAAGGCCGGTGAACCCCTGATCCACATCACCGATTTTGACGGCATAATGGCGCTCGTGCAGTCTGCGGCGCTTGAAATCCACCCGTGGGGAGCAACCACCGCGAGCTGGGAAAAGCCGGATATGATCACCATGGATATAGATCCCGCCGAGGATGTCTCCTGGGAGGATGTGATAGAGGCGGCGTTCGAACTGAAGCAGCGTTTTGAAGCGGCGGGTCTGGCAGCTTTCGTCAAGACATCAGGCGGCAAGGGGCTTCATGTAGTTGCCCCGCTGAAGCCGCAGGCGGGCTGGACGGCAGTCAAGGCATTTGCCAAAGCCATGGCCGCAGAGATGTCGAAGGCCGAGCCGGACAGGTATCTCTCGGTCGCAACCAAGGCAAAACGCAAAGGCCGGATTTTCATCGACTATCTGCGCAACGGTCGCGGCAATACCGCGGTGGCGCCTTATTCGACCCGGGCGCGGCCGGGTGCGGCCGTCTCCGCCCCCCTCGAATGGTCCGAACTCACGGCCGATATCGGTCCTGCCCACTTCACGGTCAACAATATCGGGCCACGTCTTTCCGCACTGAAGAATGATCCCTGGGAGGGCTTTTTTGCCGCCGCGGAGGTTTTGCCGAAAAAGGCGCGCTAAGACCGCGTCTCAGCGCTTCTTTTCGGCCGCGATGCTTTTCTTCAAAGCGTCCATGATGTTGATGACGCTGCCGCCGGTTCGGGCCTTGGTGCCGGCCTTCTTGTTCGAGGCGGGCGCTTCATTGCCTTTGCTCTTGAGCAGCGACTTGATCTTTTTCTGGATCGGGTCCTGAACCAACGTCGGTTTCCACTCCGTCATCTGGCTGGAAATGCGTTTTTCCATGGCCTGCAGTAGCGGCTTTTCAAGTTTCATCTTCGGGTCGAGAGCGTCGATGCTTTCGCGCACCTCCTCGCCGTAGTGCAATGTCCACAGGATGATGCCCTTACCGGAAGGTTCCAGCAGCACGGCCCGTTCCCGCCGGTAGAGCACAAGCCGGGCAATGCCGAAAACGCCGTTTGCCGTCATGGCCTCGCGAATGACGCTGAAGGCTTCGGCGCCTATCTTGTCTTCCGGGCGAAGAAAGTGCGGTCGGTCGTACCAGATCCAGTCTATGGAGCCTTTTGGCACGAAGGTCTTGATATCGATGGTGCGGGTACTTTCGAGCGCTACGGCATCGATCTCGTCATCCTCGAGCAGCACATAATCGTCCTCGCCACGGGGAAAACCCTTCACCTGGTCTTTCGCCGCAACGGGGCGATGGGTGACGCTGTCGACATAACGGCTTTCGACGCGATTGCCGGTCTTGCGATTGAGAACGTGGAAGCGGTATTTGTTGCCTTCTGTCGTTGCAGGTGTCAGCGATACGGAGGCCGTCACCAGCGAGAGCTTCAGATAACCCTTCCAGAAAACCTGACGTGCCATTTCCCGCGATCCGCTTGCCCGTTGATCTCCCGTATCAAACCGCCACGGTGTGGTTTTTGTTCCGGGAGGGCCGATGGGGCAGGGAGTCAGCCGAACAGCGACGTCAGCCAGTAAACGGAAGCGGAAATCAGTGCCGCGGCCGGCATGGTCACGATCCAGGCGATGACGATGTTGCCGGCCAGTCCCCAACGCACCGCGGAGACGCGCCGTGCGGCCCCGACGCCGACGATGGCACCGGTGATGGTATGCGTGGTGGAGACCGGGATGCCGAGCCACGTGGCGCCGAACAGTGTCAATGCGCCGCCGGTTTCAGCGCAGAAACCTTGCATCGGGTTGAGCCGCGTGATCTTTGAACCCATCGTATGCACGATGCGCCAGCCGCCGAACAAGGTGCCGAGCGCCATGGCAGACTGGCAGGAAATCACCACCCAGAAAGGCACGTAGAAACTCTCCCCGAGATGTCCCTGGCTGAACAGCAGCACGGCGATGATGCCCATGGTCTTCTGCGCGTCATTGCCGCCATGGCCCAGCGAATATAGCGAGGCGGAGATGAACTGCATGACGCGGAAGGTGCGATCGACTGCAAAGGGCGTCTGCCGCACGAAAAGCCACGATACCGCAAGCACCAGAAGCAGCGCGAGGAAAAAGCCGATAGCCGGTGACATGAAGATTGCGCCGACTGTCTTCAGCAGCCCCGACCAGACGATGGAATTGAAGCCGACCTTTGCCAGACCTGCGCCAACGAGGCCGCCGATCAAGGCGTGCGACGAACTGGAGGGGATGCCGAAAATCCAGGTGACGATGTTCCAGACGATCGCGCCGATCAGCGCCGCGAAAATCACCTGCGGAGATACGATGGCCGGATCGATGATACCGGTCCCGAGCGTTTCCGCCACATGCAGGCCGAAGAAGAGGAAGGCTATGAAATTGAAGAAGGCCGCCCACGCAACGGCATATTGCGGCCGCAGCACCCGGGTGGAAACGATCGTGGCAATGGAATTTGCGGCGTCGTGAAGACCGTTCAGAAAATCGAAGAACAGTGCAATGGCGATCAGGCCGACAAGCAGCGGCAGTGCAAGTGCGACATCCATCAGACGTTCTCAATAACGATGCCGCTGATCTCGTTGGCCACATCCTCGAAGCGGTCAACCACCTTTTCGAGTTCGCCGTAGATCTCGCTGCCGATCATGTAGGCCATGGCATTGCCGGCGGCGCCATGGCGGCGGAACAGGTCTTTCAGTCCCTGGTCGTGCAGGTCGTCGGAGCGCCCCTCGACGCGGGTGATCTCTTCGGCGATCGATGACAGGCGCTGGGCATTGGTGCCGACCTTTTCGAGAAGCGGAATGGCCTCTGCGATCAGGCTAGCCGCGCGCACGATCTCATGGCCCATCTCCTTCATCAGCGGGTCGAATTCGCTCTGCTCGAAGAGACGGATGGTTTTGACCGTTTTGTGCATCATGTCGATGGCGTCATCCATGGACTGGATAAGGTCCTTGATATCGCCGCGGTCGAAAGGCGTAATGAAACTGCGTCGCACCGCAAGTAACACGTCGCGGGTGATGTCGTCCGCCTGATGTTCGAGGGCAACGATGAGATCGCAGTTCTTTTCGACATCGACGCCGCTCAACAGGCTGTCCAGGGCTTCGGCCGCTTTGATGACGGTTTCGGAATGTTTGCTGAACAGGTCGAAGAAACGATCCTCGCGCGGCATCAGTTTGCGGAAAAAGCTCATCATGCGAATTGGCCCTCAGTGGCGCTTTTAATGTTGTGGGGGGTAATTGTCATAAAACTGTCATAAATGCACGCGGGGCATTGATGCAACCCGGAAAATCAGCACTATCAACGGATATGAAATCGACGAAAAAAAGCCGGAAATCCCGCCCGGCCCGCCCCCTGACATTGCTTCAGCAGCTTGCTGCGGTTCCGGAAAAGCTCTTCACAGGCGCTTTCCGGCAGCAATATGCTGCGCTGTGCTTTAGATATGGCGGGGGCGATGACAATGTCGAAATCCTGCTCGTTACCTCACGCACCAGCGGTCGCTGGATCATTCCGCGCGGCTGGCCGATGAAGCGCAAGAAGCCCCATGAGGCCGCGGCAATTGAGGCTTGGGAGGAGGCCGGTGTTCGTGGCCGGGTCAGAAAGGAAGCGGTCGGCCGCTATACCTATCTCAAGATGCTCGATGATGGCGAAGTCGTGCCCTGCGTCGTGGACGTGTTTCAGATCGAGGTGACGGGCGCGGAAACCAAATTCAAGGAGCGTGGCGAGCGCCTGGTGGAATGGGTTCGCCCGGACGAGGCCGCAAGAAGGGTCAGGGATATCGAGCTGAAAACGCTGCTGGTCGATTTCAGGCCAAAGGGCAAACGGAAGGGCCCGCAAGGCCGAAGTGCATGAAGACCTGAGATCGTAGCCATCAGGATGTGAGGCCGAGCTTCTGAAGACCACAGTCTCGGACGATCTCCGAAATATGAGCGAACTGCGCCGAAAGCGGGTTACTCTTCCGCCACACGATACCAATGGTGCGGGACGGTCGCGGTTCCGCCAGACGGAAGACCGAGACTGTGGACTGCCTTGTCTCCATGTCGACGGCCATTTGTGGAATGAGTGTGACGCCGATGCCGGCGCCGACCATTTGCACCAGCGTGGATAGTGAGCTGCCCTCCATCAGCACGCGGGGCGGCGCATTCGTGGTGCTGCAGAAGGATAGCGCCTGATTGCGGAAACAGTGGCCTTCCTCCAGAAGCAGCAGGCGCATTTCGCCCAGCTTGTCGGCGCTCGGCACCGGCATGCCTGCATCCTCCATCGGCCGCACCAGGATGAATTCCTCGGAAAACAGCGGGATTTCCTCCAGCGACGGTTCCGAGACGGGGAGGGCGACGATGGCCATGTCCAGCCGGGCCTCCAGAAGGTCCTCGATCAGTTTTTGCGTCACCGCCTCGCGCGGGCGTGCTTCCAGTCCGGGATAATGCCGGGTGAGCGTCTTGATGACCTGCGGCAGGAGATAGGGGGCAACGGTCGGAATGACGCCGATGCGCAGGCGGCCGCTGAGCGGCCCGTGCCGAGCCCGCGCCAGATCCTGCAGCTCATCGACCGATTGAAGGATCGCGCGGGTGCGGTCGGCAAACTCCTCGCCAAGAGCGGTCAACCTGATCTGCCGGTTGCCTCTTTCGACCAGCGGTGCGCCGATCAGTTCTTCCAGTTCACGGATCTGGAGCGAAAGGGCGGGCTGCGAAATGGCGCAGGCCTCGGCAGCACGCCCGAAATGGCCGATCTTGGCCAGAGCGTCAAAATAGCGGAGATGTTTCATGGAGAGCGCAATCATAAGCTCAGCATATCGCACCCTTTAGAATATACAATTGGAAATTATGGAACCCGCCTGCTAGTCATCATCATGACAGAAAGAGGCTGTAGCTGTGAAAGGCCGTCGGTGTCGCTGCGGTTGGCAGTAACCCGTTGCGAACGCTGATTCATACCGCTGCCCGTGTCGAACTTATTTTGTTTAATTGCTAAACCCATCGGAGGGCGAAATGGACGCAACTTCAAAACCGGCTGGCAAATGTCCCGTCATGCACGGAGGCAATACGGCTTCCGGCAAATCGGTGACCGACTGGTGGCCGAACGCGCTGAACCTCGATATTCTTCACCAGCACGACACCAAGACCAATCCGCTTGGCACCTCCTTCAACTATCGCGAAGCGCTGAAGACGCTTGATGTCGAGGCCCTCAAGGCCGATCTTCGGGCCCTGATGACCGACAGCCAGGACTGGTGGCCGGCTGACTGGGGCAGCTATGTGGGTATGATGGCCCGTGTCACCTGGCATGCCGCCGGCTCTTATCGCGTAACGGACGGCCGCGGCGGCGCCAACACCGGCAACCAGCGTTTTGCGCCGCTGAATTCCTGGCCTGATAACGTCAACACCGACAAGGGCCGCCGCCTGCTGTGGCCAATCAAGAAGAAGTACGGCAACAAGATTTCCTGGGCAGACCTGATCGCGCTCGCCGGCACCATTGCCTACGACGTTGCAGGCCTAAAGACCTTCGGCTTCGCCTTCGGCCGTGAAGACATATGGGCTCCGGAAAAGGACACCTATTGGGGTGATGAAAAGGAATGGCTGGCGCCGAGCGACGGTCGTTACGGCGACGTGACAAAGCCGGAAACGCTGGAAAACCCGCTTGCCGCCGTGCAGATGGGTCTCATATACGTCAATCCCGAAGGCGTGAACGGCAAGTCCGATCCGCTGGCGACGGCCGCGCAGATGCGCGAGACCTTCGCGCGCATGGGCATGAACGACGAGGAAACCGTGGCGCTCACCGCCGGCGGCCACACGATCGGCAAGTCGCACGGCAATGGCAGCGCGGCCAATCTCAGCCCTGATCCCGAAGCCGCAGGCCCGGAATATCAGGGCCTCGGCTGGATCAACACCAAGGGCCGCGGCATCGGTCGTGATACGGTCGTCTCGGGTATTGAAGGCGCGTGGACGAGCCATCCGACCAAGTGGGACAATGGCTTCTTCGACATGCTGTTCAAGCATGAGTGGACGTTGACGCACAGCCCCGCCGGTGCATCGCAATGGGCGCCGATCACCATTGCCGAAGAAGACAAGCCTGTTGACGTCGAGGATGCCTCGATCCGCACCATCCCGATGATGACCGATGCCGACATGGCACTGAAGGTCGATCCGATCTACCGTGAGATTTCGTTGAAGTTCAAGGATGATCAGGATCATTTCTCAGAAGTCTTCGCCCGCGCCTGGTTCAAGCTGACGCACCGTGACATGGGGCCGAAATCCCGGTATTTCGGACCGGACGTTCCCGCAGAAGACCTGATCTGGCAGGACCCGGTGCCTGAAGGCTCCACGAGCTACAATGTGGCTGCCGTACAGGCCAAGATCGCCGCTTCGGGTCTTCCGGTCGCAGATCTGGTTGCCACCGCCTGGGACAGTGCTCGCACCTTCCGCGGTTCGGACAAGCGCGGCGGCGCCAATGGTGCACGTATCCGTCTTGCCCCGCAGAAGGATTGGGAAGGCAACGAGCCCGCCCGTCTTTCCCATGTGCTTTCGGTTCTCGAGCCGATTGCCCGTGAAACCGGTGCGAGCATCGCGGATGTCATCGTTCTGGCCGGCAATTACGGCGTGGAACAGGCCGCGAAAGCGGCCGGCTTCGATATCGCCGTGCCGTTTGCACCGGGCCGCGGCGACGCTTCCGCCGAGCAGACGGATGCTGACAGCTTCGCTCCGCTAGAGCCGCTGGCGGATGGTTTCCGCAACTGGATCAAGAAGGACTATGTTGTCAGCCCCGAAGAACTGCTGCTGGACCGCGCCCAGCTTCTCGGCCTGACTGCGCCGGAACTGACAGTGCTGATCGGCGGCCTGCGCGTCATCGGCGCCAATTATGGCGGTGCGGCACATGGCGTGTTCACTGACAAGCCCGGCGCCCTGACGACCGACTTCTTCACGACGCTGACGGATATGGCCTATTCCTGGGTCCCGACCGGCAACAATCTCTATGAGATTCGTGACCGCAGGACTGGCGTGGCACGATACTCCGCCACTCGTGTCGATCTCGTGATCGGCTCGAACTCGATCCTGCGTGCCTATGCGGAAGTCTACGCACAGGACGACAACAGGGAAAAATTCGTCCGCGACTTCATCGCCGCCTGGACGAAGGTGATGAACGCGGACCGTTTCGATCTTCTGTAACGAGCCTGTTTGCCACTAAGAAGCGCCTCCCTGAGTGATCGGGGAGGCGCTTTTGTTTTCGACTTCTCGTAGGTCGGCTTGGCGCCCTCACACGCGTTGCGCAAATGTGCTGGACGCGGCGGCGGCTCACCGACGGTCGGAAGACGGCACCGGACGCTCCGGGGATGATTTCTCCGCCCCCTGCGACGGGGTTCTGCCGCTCTTTTCATTCTCGTGGGCATCCGGTCCGGCGACGATGACGCCGCGGCCCTGTTCCTCGCGCTTCTTCTCTGCGAAGTCGCCGGGTTCCTTGTTGCGGTCCATGAATAATCTCCCTCTTTTGGTTCCTGTCAGGAATTCAACGGTCGTCCCGGGCAGAGGTTCCAGCCATTTGGGGGGAGAATGTTTCTATTCATAATGATCTTTGCTATTAACATGAATAGATAAGTCATGTTATGGCGGCGTGCAGGGTGATCGCCACGACTGCCCTGTGCCACGTTTGTTTCCACGCCTCGGCCTCGGCTCGACAACCGGACGGTAATTGCATTGGGTTTCTGGCATTCCATGACCTGGTACACGGAAGGGATCAGCGTCACCGCGCCGGTCAAGTGGCGCCAGTTCGACGGGCTGGTCAGCGCTTTCTGGGAGGCGGAGAGCCAAGTGGGGGCGAAAGGGTATTATCTCGCCGCCGATCCGCGCATCATGATTTTCTTCAACGACGTCTCGTCACGGATCCGCATATCAAATCGCGACGGCGAGCTTTCGCAGCATTCGCGGCCGATGACGCGGGCGGTTTACGTGCCGGCAGGCGTGCCCATGTGGACGGGCAGCAACGCCACGCATCGTTTTTCCCATCTCAACCTGCATATTCACAAGGACCGGCTCCTGCGCTTCCTGTCCCCGGCGGTCGGCGGTTCGGCGGCCATGACCGCGTTACGCCGTCCGGTCGAGATACAGGATATCGGCGGAGTGGAAACCTTGGCGCGCCTGATGGTGGATGAACTGGCCGAGCCGCAGAAACATCCGCTTTATGCCGAAAGCCTCGTCGGCAGTATTGTTGCCGGCTTGCTGGATATTCCCGAACCAACGCCCGAGCAGGCCAATGGCAGGCTGACGCAGGCGCAAATGAACCGGTTACTCGCCCGCGTGGAAAAGCGCGGTGATGACCGCATGACGGTCGCCGAGATGGCCGATATTGTCGGGCTGTCGGAAAGCTGGTTCGCCACGGTGTTTCGCCAGACAACCGGCAAAACACCTCTGCAATGGCAACTTGAGCGGCGTATCGATGCCGCACAAAAACTTCTGCTGGAAGGCGATCTGACGGTGGCCGATATTGCTGCCCAGCTCGGTTTTTCCGATCAGGCTCATCTCACCAAGGCTTTCCGTCAGTCCGTGGGTAACACACCTGCTGCCTGGCGACGTCTGCACAGGCTGCTTTGAAAAGACGGGATTTGCGTCTTGATGCGTAGGCGGTGGCGGGCGACCGCCGGTTTGAATCTCGGGGCAAGTCAGAGCATGACATCGTCCATCAGGAAATATCCACAATATATTGAAATATTGTGGATATCTTCCATCACCATGACTTGCGCAGGGTAACCGAAAACGCCCTGCCCGGATTGTAGAAGTCTGCTCCGAACCCGCCATAAGAAACGTGTTTTTCGTTGAAAAGGTTGGAGACATTGACATCCAGCGAGGCGGTTTCCTGGATCTTGTAGCTGAATGCCGCATCCACGGTCACACTGCTTCCGGTTTCGACCTTGTTGGCGTTGTCGAAATAATAGGCGCCGGTATAGCGGCCGCCGAGACCGAACGTCATGTCACCGAAATGGTCGTTGCCCGCAAGCGTATAGTTGACCCATAGCGAGGCCTGATGTTCGGGCACAAACTGCGGCCTGTTGCCGACATTGCCGCCAGTGCCGTTTTCGGTGATTTCCGCATCGAGATAGGAATAGGCTGCCGTCAGGCTGAGACTGTCTGTGACCTCAGCCTTGGCCTCGAGGTCAAGACCACGCACACGCACCTCGCCGATCGTTGTGGGCAGGCTGGTGATCGGGCTTGTGACGGTGATGTTGTTCTTTTTCAGATCGTAGATCGAGGCGGTGAAGAGAGCCGGGAAAGCGTCCGGCCGGTACTTCACGCCGAGTTCGATCTGTTCGCCGCGCTCCGGCTCGACGGTGAGACCGGACGCGGGCACTACCGATTCAGCATAGCTGATATAGGGCGCGATCTCGTTGGTTATCTTGTAGGACACGCCAATGCGCTTCGTGAGTTCACTGATGTCGCCGCTCGCCGTCGTGCGGTTCAGCCGGTTTGTCTGGTCGGTGTCGATCCAGTCGTTTCTAAGGCCGGCGCTGATGGTGAGCCTGTCGAAGAAGGTCAGGTCCTGCTGCAGATAGAGCGCTCTTGTCTTCTGGTCCGTCAGGGAGTCCGCATAGAGCGGCACGGAAGAGGGCGCGCCGGTATAGATCGGGTTCATCCAGTTGATGCTCGGTGCAGCGCCAAAGTAGCTTTTGCTGCCGGAGGTGTAGTCATTATAGAAAACACCGACCAGGCTGCGGCTTTCGACGTTGTCGAACCGAGTGTCATATTGCAGGCGCGTGTCGATCAGGAAGTTTTCGGTCTCGGTATCGTTGCCGAAGTAAGAACGATTGGCGACGGTCGAACCGTTGGTCGGCGTCGATGAGATATAGGCATAACCGAAGTCCGTATTCGCCTTGCTGTAGCGGGCGTTGGAACTCAGCGTCAGACCGGATCCGAAATCGTGATCGAACATCACGCTCAGCGAGTTGCGGTTCGTGCCGCGATAGTTGTAGTCGGGTTCTCCGAAGAAGCGGCTCCGGTCGAAATGCGAGCCGACGGGATGGCCGCCGCCACCGGGAACGCCATCCTTGTTAAGGTGGTCGTAAACGACAGTGAGGCTGGTGGCGTCGGTCGGACGCCAGGTAAGACCGCCCATGAAGAATTTCTCGTCGTCGCGGGAATAGTCATATTCCGCATCGGCGTTGCGAAGCTTGCCGGTCAGACGATAGGACAGAGTGTCGTCCCCGGTGATGTTGTCGCCGAAATCGAAGCCGGTCTCGGCGCGGCCATAAGAACCGCCGGTCACATAGGCTTCGCCGAAGCGCGCATGTTTCGGCACTTTTGTGGAGTAATTTACCGAACCGCCGGGGTCCGAAACGCCGAAGGTGGTAGAATTGCCGCCCTTTATCACTTCGACGCGCTCATAGGCATAGGTTTCTTCGCGCAGCGCGCCGAAGGGGCGGCCGAGCGTCAAGCCGTCGCGGTACATGTAAGCGTCGAAACCGCGAATCTTGAAATAGTCGAAACGGTCGTCGGAGCCGTAAAAATCCGTGGTGACGCCGGCGGTGTATTGCAGTGCTTCTTCTACCGTCTGCACGCCGCGCTGCTGCATTTCCTTGGCGGTGATGACAGATACAGAGGCAGGTGTGTCGAGAATATCGGTCGCCATCTTGCTGCCGCTCGTCGTGCGGGTGGCGACGATCGATTTCTGATCATTGTCACCGCTGTCGATGGTGATGGTCTCCAGAACCGTGCTGCCGCCCGTGTTGGCAGCCTCCTGCGCCACGAGAAGGCCGGGCATGGATGCGGCAAGCGCCGTGCAGGTCAGCAGGGCCGCTTTCCCGTGGAGACGTCGCGCGGTTTTGCGGTTTCTGCCTTGGATTTCGATATTCATTGGTAGGTTCCAGAAATTAATGCCCCGATCGCCGTTTTCACGGACCACTCTCGATGCGCCCAATAACTTGAGAAAGTTTGTCCGGTATTGTAGATTTTTGCGGTTTTGTACAAAACCCCGGAAATTTCACCGCTGTTGCGGCAGCATTTCCTCACCGGACTTGACGGGGGCAATTGAAGCTGAGAATTCAAGTCTACTTTTGAATTTTGAAAGCCTCGCTGATGCCCCGCCTGTTTTGTGGTCTTGTACCGGTCTTCGTGTTTCTTCTGTCCGTAATCGCACAGAATATCGCTGTGGCGGAGGAGACGGCACCCTATCCCGTCATCATCAAACACGCGTTCGGCACGACGACGATTGCGAAGAAGCCCGAGCGGGTCGCCACCGTTGCCTGGGCCAACCATGAGGTGCCGCTGGCGCTCGGCATCGTGCCCGTCGGTTTTGCCGCCGCCAACTTCGGCGATGATGACGGTGACGGGCTGCTGCCCTGGGTGGCGAAGCGGCTATCCGAGCTAGACGCGCCAAAGCCTGTGCTGTTCGATGAGGGTGACGGCATCGATTTCGAGGCTGTGGCGGCAACGCAGCCGGATGTCATCCTCGCGGCCTATTCCGGCCTCAGCCAGTCCGACTACGACACGCTCAGCCAGATCGCGCCGGTGGTCGCTTATCCTGTCTCGCCATGGGCGACGGACTGGCGCGACATGATCCGGCTGAATAGCGCCGGTCTTGGAATGGCCGCAGAAGGGGAGGCGCTCATCAAGCGCATCGAGGGCGAAATAGCCGAGGTCGTTGCCGGACACCCGCAACTGAAGGGCAAGTCGGCCATGTTTGTCACCCATCTCGACGCCACAAATCTCAGCGTTGTCAATTTCTATACGGCCAATGATACCAGAGTTAAGTTCTTCAAAGATCTTGGCCTTGCGTCCCCCAAAAGCGTCGCGGAGGCAACGAGGCCTGGGCAATTCGCTGCCGGTATCAGCGCCGAGCGCGTCGATGCCTTCGACGATGTCGATATCATAGTGACCTATGGTAGCGAGCCGCTGCTGAATGCCATGCGCGCCGATCCGCTTCTCGCCCGGATGCCCGCCGTCTCAAACGATGCTGTCGTTATGCTGGGGCACGATCCGCTCGGCACGGCTTCTAATCCCACGCCTCTGTCGATTTCATGGGTGTTGAAGGACTATGCCGATCTTCTGGCAAGGGCCGCCGGTAAGTCCGGGAAATCACAGTGACAATGTCCGGATCCGGCAAAGCGGCTGCCGTGCTTTTGGCCGGGCGCTCGAACCGCGTGCGGATGGCGTGGCTTGGCGCGGTGCTGGCGCTTCTCGGGCTGCTATGTGCGTTGTCGGTTGCCATCGGCACGCGTGAGGTCTCATTTGCGGATATTCTTGGTGGGGTGAGTGGCCGTGTCGAAACGGTTGCAGAAGCGGCGGTTGCTGTGCGCCTGCCGCGCACCGTGCTTGCGCTTATAGCCGGTGCCGCGCTGGGGCTGGCCGGCGCGATCATGCAGGGGGTCACACGCAATCCGCTTGCTGATCCCGGTATTCTCGGCGTGAACATGGGGGCGTCGCTTGCCGTTGTCATCGGTATCGTCTGGTTCGGCATCGCTTCGGCTCAGGCCTTCATCGTCACGGCAATTGCCGGGGCGGGGGTATCCGCGATCTTCGTTTATGTTGTCGGTTCGCTCGGGCGAGGCGGGGCCACGCCGCTGAAACTCGCACTTGCGGGTGCCGCCACCTCCGTGGCCTTCTCGTCGCTCGTCATCGCCGTGGTGTTGCCGCGCAGCGATATCGCCGGCGGCATCCGCTCCTGGCAGATCGGTGGTGTCGGCGGGGCGACCTTCGAACGTATCGAGACCGTATTGCCCTTCTTGGCTGCCGGTTTCGTCGTAAGCCTGCTTTCGGCGCGGAAGTTGAATTCACTGGCGCTTGGCGACGAGCTGGCCGCCGGCCTTGGAGAAAACGTTGCCGTCGCCAGAGCCATGGCATCCTTCGGTGCCATTCTTCTGTGCGGCGCTGCCACCGCCATTTGCGGCCCGATCGGTTTTGTCGGTCTGGTGGTGCCTCACCTCTGCCGCTCGCTGGTCGGGGTGGACAATCGCTGGCTCCTCCCGTTTTCTGCACTTGGAGGCGCCTGCCTGCTGCTGGCCGCCGATATTGTCGGCCGCATCGTCGCGCGGCCCTCCGAACTCGATGTCGGTATCGTCACGGCGCTGGTCGGCGCACCCTTTTTCATCTGGATCGTCAGACGGCAGAGAGTGCGTGAGCTGTGAGCATGTTTCCGTCAGTCGTCGAAACGCTGGGTTTCAACCGCCATCGTCGGCAGGGCCGGCGCCGTCTCGTCATCTTTTGCCTGCTGACGCTTCTCGTCGCGGCTTTTGCGCTCACGCTGACGCTCGGCCAATCATTCACCCCGCCCGGTCAGGTGATCCGCGTGCTCCTTGGCGAGGACATCGCCGGCGTCAGCTTTACCGTCGGACAATTGCGCCTGCCACGCGCGCTGCTGTCGGTGCTGGCGGGGCTGAGCTTCGGCCTTGGCGGCGTCGCCTTTCAGATCATGTTACGCAACCCGCTTGCCAGCCCCGACATTATCGGCATCAGCTCCGGCGCCAGCGCCGCCGCCGTCTTTGCCATCGTCGTATTGCAGATGAACGGACCGCTGGTTTCGGTTGTCGCCGTCGTCGCCGGCCTTGGCATCGCCCTGCTGGTCTATCTCCTCTCCTTCCGCAACGGCGTGGCCGGAACGCGTCTGATCCTTGTCGGCATCGGTGTTTCCGCCATGCTGGAAAGCATCATCGCCTATATTCTCTCCGTCGCGCCAGCCTGGACATTGCAGGAGGCGATGCGCTGGCTGACCGGCAGTGTCAATGGCGCCAAACTTGCCCAGACACTGCCGCTTGCCATCGCGCTGGTTTTCTTCGGCGGCCTGCTTCTCAGCCGTGCACGGGATCTCGAGACGCTCAGGCTCGGTGATGATGCCGCCGCGGCACTCGGCGTTCGGGTCGGGGCAACACGCATTATCGTCATCGTCGCAGCCGTTGGCATGATCGCCTTTGCTACGGCCGTCTCGGGGCCGATCGCCTTCGTTGCGTTCCTGTCCGGACCAATTGCAGCGCGTATCGTTGGCAGCAATGGATCGCTGCTCCTTCCCGCCGCACTGGTCGGGGCGGTGCTGGTGCTGGCGGGTGACTATTGCGGCCAGTTCCTGCTGCCCGGCCGTTACCCCGTCGGCGTCGTCACCGGTGCGCTCGGTGCGCCCTATCTGATTTATCTGATCGTGCGGGTCAACCGCAGCGGAGGCTCGTTATGACCGGCCACTCTCTTTCCCTAAGCGGCCTCTCGGCCGGCTATGGCGACAGCCTCATCATAGAAGAGCTGGACCTCACCGTCCCGCGCGGGAAGATCACCGTCATCGTCGGCGCCAATGCCTGCGGCAAGTCCACTCTGCTACGCAGCATGTCGCGGCTCATCACACCGCGCGCCGGTCAGGTCCTGCTTGACGGCAAGTCGATCCATCGTCTGCCTTCCCGGGAACTGGCTCAGCGGATGGGTCTCCTGCCGCAATCGCCGATAGCGCCTGAAGGTATCGTGGTTGCCGATCTCGTCAGCCGTGGCCGGCACCCGCATCACGGCCTGTTCGCACGCTGGACACGTGAGGATGACGAAGCGGTTGCCGCAGCACTCGTCGCCACCGACACGGTCGAGCTTGCCGAACGGCCGGTGGATGAATTATCTGGCGGCCAGCGGCAACGCGTGTGGATCGCCATGGCGCTTGCCCAGCAGACCGACATATTGCTCTTGGATGAGCCGACCACCTTCCTCGATATCAGCCATCAGGTCGAGGTGCTGGACCTTCTCACAGACCTCAACCAGTCGCGTGAGACCACCATCGTCATGGTCTTGCACGATCTTAATCTCGCAGCCCGTTATGCCGATCATCTCGTCGCCATGAGGGACGGAAAGCTGCATGGCTTCGGCACCCCGGAAGAGGTGTTGACGGAAGAAAATGTCCGCCACGTTTTTGGTATTGAAAGCCGTGTCATCACGGATCCGACATCGGGCAAACCGATGATGCTGCCGATCGGGCGGCATCGGACCGTGCAGAGCACGCAATAACGTATCTCTTTGAGATACGGTTTTGTTGGCTTCTGCACGTATCTATTTATGATACGAACATCAAGAGGCAGGCAATGATCCGTTCTTTCAAAAACAAGCTGGCTGCTTCGATTGACGACGGATCTGTGAAGAAGGGATTTCCCTCCGATATGCTACGCCGCGCCCAGCAACTGCTCACGGTCCTGGATGCGGCGACTACGGTAGAAGACCCTCGCTCACCGCCCGGCAATCGTTTGGAAAAGCTGTCCGGCGATCGTGAGGGCCAATATTCGATCCGGATCAACAAGCAGTGGCGCATCTGCTTCGTCTGGACGCAAGCAGGGCCGGAGCGTGGAAATAACCGACTATCACTAGCCTGTCATTCTTGTGGAGACCTTCATGACAAATCGGCCAAGGAGGGCCGGCTAATATGACAATCAGTAAATCGCCTCCGATCCATCCGGGCGAAATCCTGCGGGAACTCTATCTTGAGCCACTGGGGATGTCGGCATACGCGCTCGCAAGGCACCTCAATGTTCCGCGCACCCGCATAGAACGGATTGCAGGAGAGAAACTTGGTATCACCGCGGACACCGCCTTGCGTTTGGCAAAGTTTTTCAAGACCACCCCGGAATATTGGCTGAACTTGCAGAACGCTTTTGACATTAAGGCGGCGGCTGTGAGGCTGGAAGCGGACCTTGCCAATATCAAGGAACTGGAAGCGGCCTAATTCTCAGCCGCCCGTCAGGTCAAGGCCAGGCCGCATAAGACGGCGGCGGCACGTTCTGCATGCGCGTAGCCGTTCTCCTGAAACGGCCGGGAGACGTGCCCTCGTTGCGGGTGAAGAAGCGATTGAAATAACCGGGGTCCTGAAACCCCAGTCGAAACGCGATTTCAGCAACTTGCAGCGAAGAGTTCAGAAGAAGGTCGCGCGCATCTGACATGAGTTCCCGGTGGATATAGGCCTGTGGCGAAAGCCCCGTGGCCTTGCGGACCGCAAATCCCAGTCGCTCGCGGGTAACGCCGAGATGGTGTGCATAATCTTCCACGGCCCATTGATCGTGCTTGTGCTGGCTCACCAGAAGGACGAAACGTTCGGTGAGGCCGCCCGGGGTGGAGACGGCGGCAGCAACATCGGCGATGGCGTGCTGACAGACCCGGACAAGGGTGACGCAGAGCAGGCTGGCGATGATCGTGTCGGAACCGGTCGCTGCGCGGACATTTTCGCTCGCGATTGTCTGGAGATAAGCCTCCAGTTCCTTTTGGCCCTGTTCTTCGGGTGTCTGTACCAGAATACGCTGCAGTATCGCGCGTACGGCGTTTGCGCTCGTGCCCGTCGGCATCGCGTGAGCCAGCCCGATTTCGGTGGTCGTCAACAGCGATCCGCGGCTTCCAGCGCTCAGTCTCACGCGGCCGGCCGGGCCTATGGGCAGCCAGATGAGTCCCGGCGAAGGGACATCCAGTCTCTTATCGCCCTGCGTGATCTCCGCTTCCCCGACAGAAAGCAAAAGCAGGTGGGCGCTGTCTGCTTCCAGCCGGAATTCCGATACGCGCAGCGAGGAGGCGAAGGTACGTGCCGTGATCTCCACGCGATTGGCGGCAAACTGGCTGTGCAGCGGCATTCAACCTCCAAAAGTGCAATAATGCACTACACTAGTGCATTTTATATGCGACTGTCATTGCTAAACTTCGATCAGCGCGCGGGGGAGTCTTGAGGAGAAGGGCTGCCCGATCGAGCGCTTTGGGAGGAACATCATGAACAATTTGAAGCGCAGAACACTGTTCTGCCTGCTCTCCGGTGCTGCCCTGTCTGCAGTGTCTTTCAGTCATGCCACTGCGCAGGACCGCACTTCCGTAAAGATTGGCTATGCCGTGTCAAAAAGCGGCGCCAATGCCACCGGCGCGGGTATCACGACCATTCCGAACTACAAATTATGGGTGAAGGAGGTCAACGATGCCGGCGGCCTCACTTTGCCCGATGGCAAGCGCTTGCCAGTTGACGTGGTCGAATATGACGACCGTTCCTCGGCCGAGGACGCGGTGCGGTTCACCGAGCGGCTGGCCAGCCAGGACAAGGTGGATTTTATCCTGCCGCCCTGGGGCACGGGATTTAATCTGGCGGTTGCGCCGCTCTATGACCGTTTCGGTTATCCGCAGCTCGCGGTCACCGGCGTCACCGATAAGGCGCCCGATTTCGCCGCGCGCTGGAAGAAGAGCTTCTGGATGCTGGGCGGGGGGCACGACTATGCCAATGCACTGGCCGATGTTTTGAAAGCCGCCCGCGAAGCAGGCCAGATCAATGACAAGGTGGCAGTGATATCTGTCGCGGACGGTTTCGGCATCGATCTCATCAAGGCCGCGCGACCCGCGCTGAAGGAAGCAGGTTTTACGCTTGCTTATGACAAGACCTATCCGGTCGGCACCTCGGATTTTGCCGCGCTTGTGAACGAGGCCGCGGCAAGCGGTGCGGACAGTTTCATCGCCTTCTCCTACCCGCCGGACAGTTTCGCGGTAACGAAGCAGGCGCAGACTGCACGATATAATCCGAAGGTGTTCTACGTCGGTGTCGGCGGTGCTTTCCCGATTTTCCCGAAGGTTTCCGATGGCAAGCAGGAAGGTGTCATCAGCATCGGCGGCGTCGATGGCAGCAGCGACAGGATCGAGGATTATTTCAAGCGTCACGAAGCCTTCATCGGCACCAAGCCGGACAGCTGGGCAAGCGCCATCACCTATGCGAGCCTCGAAATGCTGGCCCAGTCAATCCAGCGCGTCGGGCTCGACAAGGCGGCGGTGGCGGGCGAGCTTTCGACGGGAAGCTTCGACACCGTTATCGGGCCGGTCAAACTTGAAGACAACCAGCTTCGTCAGCTGTGGTGGGCGGGGCAATGGCAGGGCGAGCGTTTCGTCGCGATTGCGCCTGCGGAACGTCCAGGTGCGGCCAAGCCCCTTGTCCCGAAGCCGCAATGGTAAGCCCTTTCCGGCCGGGACCTGTGAACCCGGCCGGAAGGCTTCGGCCATGTTCCAGACTGGAGACATTTCCTTGTTCTTATCCACCCTCATCTTCGGCTTGATGCTGGGAGGGACCTATGCGCTGATCGCGCTTGGACTTTCGCTGCAATATGGCATCGCCCGCATCATGAACCTCGCTTATGGCGAAGTGCTGATCGCGGCGGCCTTCATCACCTTCGTTCTGTTTTCCGGTTACGGGCTTTCGCCGCTCGGGTCGCTTTTCATCATCGTACCGCTCGGTTACGGCCTTTCTTTCGCGATCTACCGCGTCATGATGCGGCCGCTGGTGCGCCGTTCGGGCGGCTCTGGCCGTCTGGAAGTCGATTCCATTCTGGCAACCTTCGGACTGCTCTTCGTTATCCAGGGCATCATGCTCGTGGCGTTCGGCGGCAACTACCATTCTTATTCCTATCTCGCCGATGGAGTCGATATCTTCGGCACGACGGTGGCAATGAACCGGCTTCTGTCTTTCGGCTTGTCCGTCCTGATTGGCGGTGGGCTTTATCTGGCGCTCACCCACAGCCGCTGGGGTCTTAACCTGCGGGCAGTGGCGCTGTCGCCCAGTTCCGCGCCGCTGGTCGGCATCGATGTGAACCGTGTGGCTTCCCTCGGCTTTGCTCTCGGTGGCGCACTCGCCGTGGCGGGCGGGGTGATGATCTCGATGTACCAGACCTTCTCCGCTTCCTATGGCGTGGTCTTCACCATGAAGGCGCTTGTCGTCGTCATCATGGGCGGTGTCGGCAATCTGCTCGGCGCGCTGGTCGCCGGGCTGCTGCTCGGTCTCGTGGAAACCTTTGTGCTGGTTTATGTCGATCCCGGCCTCACACTTGCCGCCACCTACCTGCTCTTTCTCGTGGTCCTGCTTTGGCGTCCGGAAGGCATCTTCGCAAGGAGGGGCAAATGATTCCGCTTCTGATCGGCCTCGCCGCAGCCGCGCTGCTGGCGCTTTCCCCCTTCTTCTTCGATGCCTATGGTGTCGGCGTCATCATCGGCCTTCTCGGTTATGCCACGCTTGCTTCCGCCTGGGCCATGTTCTCCGGTCCGACCCGCTATATATCGCTCGCCACCGTCGCCTTTTTCGGTGTCGGGGCCTATGCGGTCGCGGTGCTGAGCGAGGTCTTGCCCTGGCCGCTCGTCCTCCTGTGCTCCGCCCTTGTCGGCGCGGCGCTTGCCTTCGTCGTCGGGCTTTCCACGCTGCGCGTTGCCGGCATTTATTTCGTGATCTTTTCTTTCGGCCTTGCCGAACTCATCCGACAGCTCATCACCTGGTATGAAGTGAATGTGACCGGAACGCTCGGGCGCTATATCTTCCTGCCGGTGGAGCCGCAGCATGTCCTCTGGCAATTGCTGGCGCTGGCCGCCGTTACTCTTGTCCTGTCGACGCTCATCGACCGCAGCAAGCTCGGCCTGGCGCTGAAGGCAATCGGCGATGATGAGGTGGTGGCCGCCCACGCAGGAATTAATCTTGCCCGTACCAAGCTGGCGCTCTTCGTGCTGTCCGCCACCATCATCACGCTTGTTGGCGCCATCCAGGCCCCGCGCTGGGTCTATATCGAGCCGGCCATCGTCTTCAATCCTCAGGTTTCCTTCCTCACCGTGATCATGGCCCTGCTTGGCGGAGCCACGCGCCGCTGGGGACCCATCCTCGGTGCTGTGCCGCTGTTCCTGCTGTTCGAATGGCTGGGCGCCAATTTCCCCAACCATTTTTCCATCATTCTCGGCGCTCTCTTCATCCTCATCGTCTTCGTGTTGCCGGATGGCGTGCTGGCGGCGCTGGAGAAGTTGCGCAAAAAGGAGAAGACGGCATGAGCGCCGTTCTCGAAATCACCAATATCCGCAAGACCTTCGGCGGGCTGAAGGCGGTGGATGGCCTTGGTCTCACCATCGAGGCCGGCGAGGTCGTCGGGCTGCTCGGGCCGAACGGCTCCGGCAAGACGACGCTAATGAATCTGATCTCCGGAGCGCTGAAGCCGACCGAAGGGTCGATCCGGCTGAAAGGGCAGGAGATTGCCGGCCGGCGGCCGGATGCGATTGCGCGCGCCGGCGTGGCGCGCACCTTCCAGCTCGTGCGGCTTTTGCCTTCGCTCTCCCTGCTGGACAATGTCGCGGTTTCGGCCATGTTCGGGCCGCAGCGGTTGTCCCGCCCAGCGGCGGAGAAGGTCGCGCGCGCCTGCCTCGAAAGAATAGGCCTTGCCGGGCGGCAAACCATGCCGGCCGGCGACCTCACCTACATCGATCAGAAACGCCTTGAACTGGCGCGTGCGCTGGCTGGCGAGCCGAAGCTTCTGTTGTTGGATGAATGGCTCGCCGGCCTCAACCCCACCGAACTTCAGGAAGGAATAGCGCTGATCCGGCGGCTGGCATCGCAGGGAACGACGATCCTGCTGGTGGAACATATCATGGCCGCCGTGCGCGCGCTTTGCCCGCGCTCCGTGGTCATGGCCGCCGGCTGCAAGATCGCCGACGGGCCGACGGCAGCGGTGCTTGACGATCCGCAGGTCATTTCCGCCTATCTGGGAGCGGCACATGCTTGAAATAGATGCACTGACAATCCGCTATGGCAAACATCTCGCGGTTGACGGCATATCGCTCAATGTTGCCAAGGGCGAAACCGTGGTGCTGCTCGGCGCCAATGGTGCGGGCAAGTCGTCACTGCTGAAAGCGGTCGGCGGCATGGTTGTGCCGGCGTCCGGCGAAGTGCGCGTCGACGGTGCGTCGCTTGCCGCTGTCCCTCCTCATGGGATCGTGGACCGCGGCGTGGCGCTGGTGCCAGAAGGACGCGGAATTTTCCCGGCGCTGACGGTGGAGGATAATCTTCGCCTCGGCGCTAATCCCCGCCATGCCCGTTCAGCAGAGAAAGTGACACGGGAGCATATTTTCTCGCTGTTTCCGCGTCTCGCCGAACGCCGGCAGCAGCTTGCTGGCACCATGTCCGGCGGCGAACAGCAGATGGTCGCCATCGGGCGGGCGCTGATGTCGGCACCGGATTATCTCTTGCTGGACGAGCCGAGTCTGGGTCTTGCGCCCATCGTCACGCAGGAACTTTTTGCCGCCCTGGCCGAGATCAAGAAAAGCGGCCTTTCCATTCTGCTCGTGGAGCAGAATGTGCGCGAAAGCCTGGCGCTGGCCGACCGGGGTTATTTGCTGGAAGCGGGGCGTATCGTCGGGGCAGGCACAGCTGAAGCCCTCTCTGCCGATACCGCCGTGCAACGGGCGTTTCTCGGCGGCACCACCGCCGCCATTGTCTGAATTCAGGAGGAAGACCATGCAGACTGTCAATCTTTTCATCGGTGGCGACCATTGCCCGGCCGCGAGCGGAAAGCGCTTCGAGCGTCACAATCCGATCACCGGCGACGTCGCCACCAGCGCGGCGGCGGCAACGGTGGAGGACGCTACCCGTGCGGCCGATGCTGCCGCTGCCGCCTTTCCCGTCTGGTCGGCCACATCGCCCGGCGAGCGCCGCCGCCTGCTGCTGGCGGCGGCTCAGGCGCTGCTCGCCGCCGGGCCTGACATTACCCAGGCGATGAAGGAAGAAATCGGCGCGACCGATGCCTGGGCTGGTTTCAATGTAAAGCTCGCAAGCGATATGCTGGTGGAGGCCGCAAGCCTGACCACCCAGATCAAGGGCGAGATCATTCCCTCCAACCGTCCCGGCACCATGGCGATGGCGCTGCGCCAGCCGGCGGGCGTTGTGCTGTCCATCGCGCCGTGGAATGCTCCCGTCATTCTCGGCGTACGTTCCATCGCCACGCCGCTCGCCTGCGGCAATACGGTGGTGATGAAAACCTCGGAACTTTGCCCGCGCACCCATGCGCTGATCATCGAGGCGGTGGCATCGGCAGGTCTGCCGAAGGGCGTGCTCAACGCCGTCTCCAATGCGCCGGAAGATGCGGCAAAGATCGTCGATACGCTGATCGCGCACCCCGCCGTCAGACGGGTGAATTTCACCGGCTCGACCCGCGTTGGCCGTGTGATTGCCGAAACGGCCGGCCGTTACCTGAAGCCCGCTCTGCTGGAGCTGGGCGGCAAGGCGCCGTTCATCGTGCTTGACGATGCCGATATCGATGCGGCGGTCGCGGCTGCCGCTTTCGGCGCCTACATGAACCAGGGCCAGATCTGCATGTCGACAGAGCGCATCATCGTGCTTGACAGCGTTGCCGATACATTCGTTCAGGCCTTCGCCAAAAAAGCGTCCAGCCTCACGGCCGGAGACCCACGCGAGGGCAAAACACCGCTTGGCTCGCTGGTCAGCGCCGAAGCGACGTCACGCATAAGGGCGCTGGTGGACGACGCCGTGTCCAAAGGCGCAAAGCTGGTCGCGGGCGGTGGCGGCACCGGCACCATGCTTGATGCGATCGCCATTGATGGCGTCACTCCCGCCATGCGGCTTTATTCCGAGGAAAGTTTCGGTCCGGTTGTTTCCATCATCAGGGCCGGCAGCGTCGATGAGGCGGTAAGCATCGCCAATGAAACAGAGTTTGGTCTTTCCGCCGCGATTTTCGGCAGGGACCAGGCGCGGGCGCTTGCCATTGCCGCGCGGATCGAAAGCGGCATATGCCACATCAACGGGCCGACTGTTCACGATGAGGCGCAGATGCCCTTCGGCGGGGTCAAGGCCTCCGGTTACGGCCGCTTCGGCGGCACGGCGGGCATTGCGGAATTCACCGAATTACGCTGGGTCACGCTCCAGGACGGGCCGCTGCATTATCCGATCTGAACCGGACGCCGGGGGTGGCTGCGGCGGCCTCACCGCCGCTCGTCAATCAGCCAGCCGGTGAGTTTTCTCACCGCGCTGTCGCTGCTTTTCGGCCGCATCAACCAGTAGCCGCGCCCAGGTGCATCGAGGCTAGGGCCTGCCGTGACCAGTACGCCAGCCTCGAGCAGTGGATCGACGAGCCCGGCCCAGCCGAGCGCAAAGCCCTGTTCTCCGATGGTCGCCTGAACCACCATGGTGTAATTGTTGAAGCTGATGTCGCCGCCGTCGTTTTCGGGGCCTCTCTGAACGCCGAAATGCTTGAAATAGGAAGGCCAGTCGAACCAGTGCGCTGATGATGTATTTTCGAGGTGGATGAGTTTCCGCCGCGAAAAATCAGCAACGCCTGCGGGCGCCGGCGTTGCTGCCAGAAACGCAGGTGAACAGACCGGCGTGACTTTTTCCGAAAGCAGCAGTAAGGCCCCGTCACCCGCCTCCTGCCGGGTGCCGAAAATGATCATCACGTCGCTGTCATGCTTGCCCTGACCCAACGGGTCCTGCGTGGCAACGATCTGGATGTTGATGTCAGGGTTGAGCGCTCGAAATCCGTGCATCCGCGGGATGAGCCATAATGACGAAAAGGCATAGTCCGTATGCAGGCGGATGGTCTGGCGTTCCTCCGTCCGCCGAAGCTGCTGCGCGAGCAGATCAATGGCATCGACATTGCGGGAGACGATTTCGAACAGCCTTTGTCCTTCTGCCGTCAGATCGATGCCGCGATGTTTGCGGCGGATGAGCGCCACCCCAAGCTCCTCTTCGAGCCTGCGCATCTGATAGCTGACGGCAGGCTGGGTGAGCCGCAGGGAGCCCGCCGCGGCGGTCAGGCTGCCCTGGCGGGCAACCTCGGTAAAGATGCGCATCCATCCGAGATCGAGCTGCCGGTCTGACATTAAATTTCCTTATATCACTTATCGAAAAATACCTGCTTCACAGGCAAAAACAATGTGGTGTTCAATAAACTGGACTAATACAAGGGGAGCCGCAATGAAAACCGTTTCTCATCTGCACCGCATCGCGACCGGCCTGTTCCTGTCCGTGGCGGCCTTCTCCACCCCGCTTCAGGCGGCCGATGACGCGTCCTGCAAGCTGGTACGTCTAAGCGATCCCGGCTGGACGGATATTACCGCAACCAATGGCGTCGCCTCGGTACTGCTCGATGCATTGGGTTATGAAGCCGACGTCAAGACGCTTTCCGTGCCCATCGGCTATCAGGCGATGAAGAACGGCGAAATTGACGTTTTCCTCGGGAACTGGATGCCGGCGCAGAAATCCTTCGTAGATGACCTCAATTCGGCGAAAGCTGCCGAGGTCTTGACGAAGAATCTCGAGAGCGCCAAGTTCACGCTGGCGGTGCCGTCCTATATGGCGGAGAAGGGCGTGAAGGATTTCGCCGATCTCGCCAAACATGCCGATGAATTCGAGAGCAAGATTTACGGCATCGAGCCCGGCGCACCCGCCAACCAGAATATCCAGAAGATCATAGACGCCAATGATTTCGGCCTTAAAGGCTGGCAGCTCGTCGAATCCGGTGAGCAGGCCATGCTGGCGCAGGTGGAACGGGCGGGCCGGGATAAGAAGGCCGTGGTCTTCCTTGCCTGGGCGCCGCATCCGATGAACGAGAAGATCGATATCACCTATCTCTCCGGCGGTGACGCCTATTTCGGCCCGAATTTCGGCGGCGCAGAGGTTTATACGCTTGCCCGCACCGGCTGGCCGGAAAAATGCCCCAACGCGGCGGCGCTCTTCAAAAACCTGAAGTTCGATATCGGCATGGAAAATACCCTCATGGGTTCGATTCTCGGCGGAGAGGATTCCAAAGCCGCGGCAGCGGCCTGGGTGAAGGCCAACCCCAAAGCGCTGGATGGCTGGCTGCAGGGCGTTACCACGCTGGATGGAAAACCGGGTGCGGATGCCGTTAAGGGCAAGCTTGGTCTCTGAGCCGGAAAGTGGAAATGCCGCGTCCCAATATCCTCATTCTGATGGTCGACCAGTTCAACGGGACGTTGTTTCCCGATGGACCGGCCGATTTTCTCCATGCGCCGCATCTGAAAGCCTTGGCGGAGCGGTCTGTACGCTTCGCCAATACCTATACGGCCAGCCCGCTGTGTGCGCCGGCCCGTGCTTCCCTGATGTCCGGGCAATTGCCAAGCCGGACACGGGTTTACGACAATGCCGCCGAGTTCGCCTCCGACATTCCGACCTATGCGCACCATCTGCGGGCAGCCGGTTATTACACCGGTCTCTCAGGCAAGATGCATTTCGTCGGGCCTGACCAGCTGCACGGCTTCGAAGAGCGTCTGACGACCGACATCTATCCCGCGGATTTTGGCTGGACGCCCGATTATACCAAGCCGGGCGAGCGGATCGACTGGTGGTATCACAATCTGGGTTCGGTGACGGGTGCAGGGGTTGCCGAAATCACCAACCAGATGGAGTATGACGACGAGGTAGCCTACCACGCCACTCGCAAACTCTATGACCTGTCTCGTCGGCTCGATGACCGGCCGTGGTGTCTGACCGTCAGCTTCACCCATCCGCACGATCCCTATGTGGCGCGGCGGAAATTCTGGGATCTCTATGAGGATTGCCCGGCACTCGATCCGCAGTCGGAGGCCATTGCTTTCGATCAGCAGGACCCGCATTCGAAACGGTTGCTGGAAGCCTGTGACCACAATGCCTTCGATATTTCGCCGGAGCAGATACGCCGGGCACGCCGCGGTTACTTCGCCAACGTCTCCTATATCGACGAGAAGGTCGGCGAAATCCTTGGCGTCCTGAAGGCGACGCGGATGGAGGAGGACACCATCGTCCTCTTCCTTTCAGACCATGGCGATATGTTGGGTGAGCGCGGCCTGTGGTTCAAGATGTGCTTCTTCGAGGGCTCGGCCCGCGTACCGCTGATGATCGCCGCGCCAGGATGGCAGCCGGCATTGATCGATACGCCGGCCTCGACACTGGATGTGACGCCGACGCTGTGCGGTCTGGCAGGGCTTGATATCACCTCGCTTAAATGCTGGACGGATGGCGAGGATCTGGCGCCGTTGGCTGCTGGCACCGGCGGGCGCGGCCCGGTGCCGATGGAATATGCGGCCGAAGGCTCAATCTCGCCGCTCGTCGCCATCAGGGACGGTCGATACAAATTGTCCGTCTGTGAGGCCGATCCGCCGCTGCTTTACGATCTGGACGCCGATCCCGAAGAGCGCACCAATCTCGCCGGCGATCCCGCTTTCAGCGACGTGCTCTCGTCGCTTTCCGCCGAAATTGGCCGGCGGTGGCAGTTGCCGGTGTTCGACGCCGCCGTTCGCGAAAGTCAGGCGCGGCGCTGGGTGGTCTACAAGGCGCTGCGCAACGGCGCCTATTACCCGTGGGACTACCAACCCTTGCAGAAGGCTTCGGAACGCTACATGCGTAACCACATGGACCTCAACGTTCTGGAAGAAAACCAGCGTTTTCCGCGCGGCGAGTGAGGTGGGCAAGGTGCCTCAAGCGGTGGTCGACACCCTCGGTGCGCCGCCCGCCGCCTGCACGGCAAGACTGCCCGCGGCAACCCCGGCTGTGAGGCATTGCTGTTCGTCCCTGCCTTGAAGCCAGGCATCAAGAAAACCGGCATTAAAGGCGTCGCCGGCGCCGGTCGTATCGACGACGGGTACTTCCTGGGCTGCCAGATGCTGCAAGCCCCTTCGACAAGATATCCACGCGCCCTGCGCACCGCCTTTCAGCGCCACGACGGGAAAGGCCTCTGACAGGGCGTGGATGGCTCTTTCCGGGTCAGAATGCCCCGTGATTGCTTCCGCCTCTTCGAGATTGGGCAAAAACACGTCGACACCGGCACAGGCCTTGAGCAGCCCCTTATCGTAGATCAGCGAAGCATCCCAGCTTGGATCGAGCGATACTGACAATCCGCTTGCCTTGGCGCGTGAAACCAGATCGGGCATCTCATGCAGCGTGGCGAATTCGGCGATGTGCAGATGCCGGGCGTTATCCCACGCGAAGGCGGCATCGAGCGTCGAGGGACGGGCGGCACCGGCGCGGCGCGTCAAAAATGCCCGGTCCTGGCCAACCACCGTCGCCACCGTCACCTGCGGTCCGGCATCTGCTGCATGTTCCAGAAACCGCAGGTCGACGCCGCTTTGCGCCATTTTCTCACCGATGTCGCGCGAAAACGTATCGGTACCAAGCCTTGCGAGCAGAGCAACCGGGCGTCCGACGTGGGCAAAATGGGCGGCGGCAATGAAGGCTCCGCCGCCGGGGGCGATTTCCATGTCTCGGGCAAACAGTTCCCGGCCGAGCACTGGCAGTTCATTAAGACCGGTGAAAATGAGGTCACAATAGATCCGGCCGATGCTGATGACGGCAGTTTTTTCCGTTGTCATCATGCGCGGCCCAGAAGCTTTTCCGTCTTGGCGTCGAAAAGATAAAGCGAACCTCGCGCCGCCTGGCATTGCAGCCTGCCGCCGACGGCCGGAATGGTTTTGCTTCTCGCCGTGGCGATTACCGAACTGGTGTCGGTGTCCAGATGAACAAGCGTCTCCGGCCCGAGCGGCTCGACTGCCGTTACCGTTCCTTCCAGGGTAAACGTCCCCTGAGCGGACCCAGACTCGCCAACAAGCAGATCATGCGGCCGGACGCCGATCAGAAGCTCACCCGTGGCGGACGGCGCGACGCTGTCGCCGGCTCTGGTTCCGCGCAGCAGGTTCATCGAGGGGCTGCCGATGAAGCGTGCGGTAAAGATGTCGACGGGTGTTTCATAAAGTTCCGTTGGCGTGCCGACCTGCAGGATGTGGCCGTCCTTCATGACGACGATCCTGTCGGCCATGGTCATGGCTTCCACCTGATCGTGGGTGACATAAACGGTTGTCGTCTTAAGACGCTGATGCAAGCGCTTGATTTCAATACGCATCTGTGCGCGCAGCTGGGCGTCTAGGTTAGACAGTGGCTCATCGAACAGGAAGGCGGCGGGATCGCGCACCATGGCGCGGCCGATGGCGACACGCTGCCGCTGGCCGCCTGACAGGGCCGCCGGCCGCCGGTCGAGCAGGGCCTCCAGACCGAGCACCCGGCCGGCCTCCTCGATGCGGCGGTTCTTTTCCTCGCGGTCAAGCTTCGAGGTGTAGAGGCCAAAGCCGATGTTCTGGCGAACCGTCATGTGCGGATAGATCGCATAGTTCTGGAAGACCATCGCGATGTTGCGCTGTTTCGGTTCCTTCTCATTGACGATGTCGCCGCCGATCTTCAGCGCTCCGTCGGAGATTTCTTCCAGCCCGGCGATCATTCTGAGGGTAGTTGATTTGCCGCAGCCGGACGGGCCGACAAAAACGACGAACTCGCCGTCTTCAATGGCAAGATTGATGCCCTTGACCGCCTCGACCTTGCCATAGCGCTTCACCAGTTTATTGAGTTCGATTGTCGCCATCATCGGGCTCCCGTCAGGGCGGTGAATTTCTCTGTGAGTTCCGCGGCCTTTGCCGCTTCGTGATCGGCGGATCGCCGTGCTTCCGCCTCGAATGCAGCAAGCCTGTTGCGATAGGTGGCAATCGCCTCCCGCATCGGTTCGAGGGCAGGGCCGCCGAAACGGCTGCGTACGGCAACGAAGTGCTCGGGCGAAACGATCTGCCTGAATTTTTCCTCATCGATCCCGGTTTGCCGCCCTGTCAGCTCATGGAACGCCTTGAGGAACGGCTGGTAACCGTCGTTCGGCAGATCGCCTTTCAGCGCGACGACGCTCTTGGCAACAGTCGCGGCAATCTCATGGGCCTGGCGGAAAGACAGGTCTTCGATGCGGACAAGCGAATCCGCCAGTTCCGTGATGGTGATACACGACCGGCGGATGTTCTGGTCGACCCTTTCGGGATCGATGCTGATCTGGCCAACGAGGCTGGCAAGAAGATCGAGAACCCGGCCGGCAGAGGCGAAGGCCTCATAACCCATGCCTTGCGTTTCGCCCTCACTGTCATTCATGTCGGTGAAGGGCGTATTATGCATCACATCCAGCACCGTGCGCGCCCGCCCGAATGTCTGGCTGGCGAGGTGGCGCAGATGTTCAATCGGCACCGGGTTTCGCTTCTGCGGCATGATCGAGGAAATCTGCACCAGCGCGTTCGGCACGTAGATCTGCCCAACCTCGAAACTTGTCCAGAACTGGAAATCCTGGATGAGCCGTCCGAGATGCAGGAACATCAGTTCGATCGCCCCATAGGTCGCGGTCGTGTAATCCACGGCGGCGATGCAGGAATAGGAATTGCGTAAGGGCGCAGCAAAGCCCAGCAATTCGGCGACCCGCGCCCGATCGATGGGAAAGCCCGAGGTGGTGATGGCGGCAGCGCCCATCGGCGAAAGATCGACGATGCGGCGCGCCTCCGCAAAACGTTCGATATCCCGGATCAGCACCTCGATCGCTGCCGAAAGGTAGTGGCCGAAGGTGGTGGGCTGGGCCGGCTGCCCATGGGTGTAAGCCACGATCAGCGTGGCTTGATTGCGTTCGGCGCCATCGATCAGCGCTTTCAGGAGGACACGCGCCTTGACGGTGAGCGTGTCGATCTTGTCCTTGAGGCCGATCTTGAACAGCGTGTGATCGATATCGTTGCGCGAACGGGCCGTGTGCAGGCGACCGGCGACATCGACGCCGATGCGGGCTTTCAGCTCTTTCTCGATCAGGAAGAAGAAATCCTCGACCTCGCCGGTATAAACAAGCTCCGCGGGTTCGATGGTTTTGTCGATGTCTTCGAGTGCGCCGGCGATCTTGGCCGCCGTATCGGCATCGAGAATGCCGGTTTCGCGCAGCATGACAAGGTGGGCGCGGTCTATGCGGCGGAACGCCTCTACGTGGTGGTTCTTGGCGCCGTCAAACAGCGGGCGCAGCACGGTTTCCTTGTAGACAGGGTCGGGAAACTTGCTGGTATCCGACTGGCGCGGGTTGATATCGGCCATGATGTTATCCTTTCAGGCCCGCCAGCATCACACCGCGAACGATGTAGCGTTGCAGGACGATGAAGACGATGAGGGTGGGGATGGTCGCAATGGCTGCGCCCGTCATGATCATTTCCCACTGGATTTGCTGTTCCACGGCAAAGCTCGAAAGGCCGACCGGCAGGGTGTAGAGCTCCTTGCTTGTCGTGACGATCAACGGCCAGAAGAATGCTGTCCAGTTCCCTAGGAAGGTGAAGATCGCGAGCGCGGAGAGCGCGGGCGTCACCAGCGGCAGAGCGACTTTCCACCAGATCTGGAATTCGTTCAGTCCGTCGACGCGCGCGGCCTCGATGAAGTCGTTCGGAACCGTCTCGAAGAACTGCTTCATCAGGAAGGTGCCGAAGGCCGTCATCATGCCCGGGAACATGATGCCCCAGTAGCTGTCGAGCCAGCCCAACTGGCTGGACATCAGATACCAGGGAATGACGAGCATTTCGGTCGGGATCATCAGCGTCGACAGGATGGCGAGGAAGATGAAATAGCGGCCGCGAAACTCGAACTTCGCCAGCGTGTACCCGACCAGACTGTCAAAGAAGCAGTTGGAGACGGTAACGATGACCGCAACCAGCATGGAGTTGAAGAACCAGCGCAGGAAACGGCCGTCGGCCATGACCGTGATATAGTTGGCAAGCGTCGGTGCCGCGGGAATGAGCCTGAGATCATAGACCTGGTCCGCCGTCTTGAACGAGGTCGAGAACATGAATAGTAGCGGCGAAACCATGATCAGACCGCCGATGAACAGCAACGTCCAGGCGAGAATGCGACCGGGGCGGATACGGGCGTGGGAAAGTGGCTTTGCTTCGCTCATTTCTTTTCCCTCAGGACCCAGAGCTGGATCAGCGATACGACTAGAAGAATTGTAAACAGGACGACCGTCTGCGCTGCGGCATAGCCCATGGCATAGGAATTGAACGCCGTCTGATAGATCATCAGCACAAGCGGTCTGGTTGAGCCGAGCGGTCCGCCCGGATCATTGGTCGTCATGTTGTAGACCTGGTCGAAGATGCGCAGGAAACCGATGGACGAGAAGACCACGAGGAAGACCGTGGTGGGTTTCAGAAGCGGAAGCGTGATCTTGCGCAGGATCGCCCATTCGCCCAGCCCGTCGATGCGGGCGGCTTCGTAAAATGTCGTTGGAATGGCGCGCAGCCCGGCCATGAAGATGATGATCTGGAAGCCAAGGCCTGCCCAGATGGCTGTCACCATGATCGAATAAAGCGCCTGGTCCGTAGAGCGGATGAAGGGTTGCTGCGGAATGCCGAGAATTGCGAAGACGTCGTTGATGATGCCGATGGGCGGCGGTTGATAGAACCAGCGCCAGACCCAGGCCATCGCGGCCGCCGTCGTCAGATAGGGCAGGAAATAAAGCGCGCGGATGAAACCGTGCAGGATGCGTACGCGGTCGAGATAAAAGGCGATGACGAAGGCGAGCACGAGGCTGATCGGCGTGCCGACGATGAGATACGCAAAGGTGTTCTTGAACACCTTCCAGAATTGCGGGTCCTTGAAGAGCTTGACGTAATTGGTGACGCCAATGAACTTTGCCGGCCTCAGCAGGTCCCAGTTGGTGAAGGACAGGTAGAAGGCCTGCAGCGTCGGGTAAAAACGGATGATGCTGTAAAACAGGATAGGGATTGCCAGAAAGCTCCATATCCATAAGAGCCGTTTCGTGCGCATGGAAAGACGGTCCCCAAAGGAGCCGCCGGGGCGGCCGGATACCGCCCCCTGTTGATCTGTCGCTGTCATGGTTGGACCTGCGGTTTTCAGGGTTTCGCCGCGTCGATGATTTCCTGCTCGGCCTCGGCGGCCTGCTTGATGGAATCTTCAACCGACTGGCCCTCGAGCAGGACCCGGTTGGTCATGTCAATGGCGTTCTGGCGCTGGGCGGCCTCATCCATGAACAGTGTCGTGTGGGCATATTCCAGACCCTTCAGGAACGGCGCGTAGATCGGATCCTTCAGGTTTTCTTCGGTCAGCGCTGCGGAGCGTCGCGCCGGCAGTTCGCCGACTGTCTTCAGCCAGATCGCCATGGCTTCCGGTGAAGAGATATAGGCGAGGAACTTCTTGGACGCCTCAAGCTCTTCACCCGTTGTCTTGGCGCTGATGCCGTTGGCGAAATAGCTCGCATAGTTGGAGCGGATATTCTTGTCATTGGTCGGAAGTTCGGTCACGCCCCACTCGAAATCCTTGATGGTGCGGAACGAGCCCAGCCGGAAAGTGCCGTCGATGGTCATGCCCGCCTTGCCCGCACGGAATGCGGCCTGGCCTTCATCCATGAAACCCGCCTGACCGATCTTTTTTTCGAGCTGCAGACTGGTGTAGAATTTCAGAGCCTGTATGCCGGGCTCGCTATTATATGCGACCTTCTGGTCGTTGTCGGTATAGGGCTCGCCACCATATTGGCGGATGAGCACCTCACGCCACCACTGGTGATCCTGTCCGCCCATATCGAGCGTGGAGCCGGCGACGGTGAGATTGCCGGCGGCATCGTGCTTAGCGATCTTTTGCGCGGCGGCGACGAATTCATCGAGCGTCTTCGGCGGATTTGCGGGATCGAGACCCGCCTCGGTAAAGAGCTTCTTGTTGTAGAACAGTGCAAGCGAACGAACCGCGGTCGGCAGGCCGTAATAGTCCTCGCCGCGTTTCATGGCGCTGACGATCGGGAAAAATTCGCTTTCGATCTTGTCATGCGGGAAAGCGTCTGTTGGCAGTGGCTGCAAAATCCCGCCCGCCGCGAACTTGTCGAGCCAGCCGTAAAACAGCTGCATCACGTCTGGGCCCTTGCCGGACATATTGGCGGCAATCACGCGCGTCTGGTAATCGGCATAAGGGAAGGTTACCTGCTTGACGGTGATGTCGGGATTGGCCTTCTGGAATTGTGCGATCAGCTCGTCCATGGCCTTCACGCGGGTGTCGAAGACATATTGCCAATATTCGATTTCAACCGCCTGCGCGGCGTTGAATGCAAATGTGCTGAAACCGGCAACCAAGCCGGCGAACAGAGTTGCTCTGCGCATGTAAGCCTCCTTTTCCTCCGCCCGGTCTTCCGGATGCGGAGCCATCGTTCCCTTTTCCGCGCTTTCGCGCGCGCTCATCGATCTGCCGGTGGCGGAGTTTCCTCTTCCGCCGGGGCAAGCCTGGCCCCCGGTCGCTCTTACGGTTCTCTGAAGGCAGGCATTTGTCAATAAGATAATTTACTTGAATTATTATATTGCGCTTATCGTCGGTTCCACGCTATTAATTTTCTAACAGACGGGAAGTTGAAGAGATGACGGTGCACACGGTGGACGCTTATCCCGTAGCAATCGGAAAAAACCCTGAGCGGAGCCGCGAACATAACAGGCGAGTCGTCCTCGATATTGTCCGGCGGCACGGCTCCCTCGGCCGCGCCGAGATCGCCAAGATCACGCATCTGACGCCGCAGGCGGTCGCCAATATCGTCGATGAACTCATGGGCGAGGAGTTGCTGAAGGAGCTCGGCCGTCGTCGCTCCGGTCGCGGCCAGCCGCCGATCCAGTTTTCGGTCAACCCGGATGGCGGGGCGACGATCGGCGTGGAAATCGCCGCCGACCATATGGTCACCGTCGGTCTTGATCTCGCCGGCGTTCTTCGCACGCAGCGCATCACGCCGCTCTCGGACACGACACCGGAAGCCATATTCAAGACCTTTGCCGCCGAGCATAACGCCGTTGCCAAAAATCTAGGCTGCAGGCTTCTTGGCACCGGGGTCGTCATGCCCGGTCCCTTCGAGATCGATGGCATGACTTCGGTGGGACCGACGACGCTTTCCGGCTGGGGCGGCATTGATGCCCGGCAGATGCTGGGCGAAGCCTGCGGCCAGCCGGTCGTGGTTGAAAACGATGCCACGGCCGCAGCAGTCGGGGAACGGCTGTTTGGTGCTGGTCTGGCGATCCCGAATTTCTGCATGATCTATTTCGGCGTCGGTATCGGCCTCGGCATCATCCAGGATGGCGCGCCCTATCGCGGTGCATTCGGGAATGCCGGCGAAATCGGCCATGTGACTGTTTCGCCGAGGGGAAGGCCTTGTCCTTCTTGCGGGCAGAGAGGGTGCCTGGAGGCTTATGCCTCAGTCTATGTACTGAAGGAAAAGCTTGTATTCGCCGGTGTTGCGGATACGGAGCTTGATGATCTGGAGGCCCTGTTCAAGGCAGGCCATCCCGTGGTGAGGGAATGGATCGACGAAGCTGCGGCGCATCTGGCGCCCATGGTGGCGATGCTCGAGAATATTCTCGATCCGCAGACAGTCATTCTCGGCGGCGCTCTGCCTGAGGTCATCATCAGTGAAATCATTGTACGGATGGGGCCTTTGCCGACCTCGGTCGCAAGTCGCAGGCAGCGGGAACTTCCGCGTGTCATCCATGGCAAGTCCGGGCAGTTGACTGCTGCCCTCGGCGCTGCCGCCTTGCCGCTTTTCGATATCGTCACGCCAAAACTTGAGACATCCATGGGAGCCGCAGCGCAGGCACCCGGCTGAATATTGGAGGAGACCGCCCATGCTTACCCCCCGGGAGCGCATCGAACGGCAAATGGCCGATCCGTGGCTCATACGCCTGCATCGCAGGCTGAGCGCGCTGAAGTCCACGGTGACCGTCATGCATACCGGCGCACATCCGGACGACGAGCAGAACGGGTTGCTTGCCTATTTCCGCATGGAGCTTGGCATGCGTACCATCATCGCCTGCTCGACACGTGGCGAGGGCGGTCAGAATGCGCTGGGGCCGGAAAGGCTCGGCGCGCTCGGCGTCATCCGCTCGCGGGAGCTGGAGGAGGCGGCCCGCGTCATCGATGCGGATATCAGCTGGCTCGGCCATGGGCCGGCGGATCTCATTCATGACTTCGGGTTCTCGAAGGATGGCGACCAGACCTTTGGCCGCTGGGGGCAGCAGCGCATCATTGAGCGGCTGGTGCGCGCCTATCGCAAGGAGCGGCCGGATATCGTCATCCCGACCTTTCTCGATGTGCCGGGACAACATGGGCACCACCGCGCCATGACGCGTGCGGCAAAGAGCGCCATCGCGCTGGCGGCGGACCCTGCGGCCTGTCCTGAACATCTTGCAGAGGGGCTGAAGCCGTGGCAGGTGGCGAAATATTACCTTCCCGCGTGGTCGGGCGGTGGTGACACCTATGATGACGAAGTGCCGCCGCCCGAGACGACCGTAACGGTAAACGCTCGCGGCAGGGAGCAGGCGACTGGCGCGCAATATGACCGGATCGGCGAATGGTCGCGTTATTATCACGCTTCTCAGGGAATGGGATATTGGCCAAAGCTGGCGCAGGAGGTCTGGCCGCTGCATCTCGAACTCGCCAGTGATGCAAGGGGCCAAGAACACTCGATCCTCGACGGGCTGCCGTCTTCGTTGTCAGACCTTGCGGTGTTCCCGGGCCTGGATGCCGAATTGGCAAAGGCGCTGGTCAAGGCGGAACAGGCGATAAGCGAAGCGATATCAGCCTTTCCCGACAGGCAGCGGATCACGGCGTCACTTCTTGCGGCGGCAGCGCTTTTGCAGACGGTGGACGAATCCGCCACTGCGGATTTCAGGGAACTGCACGGACATCGGATCAGGCGCAAACGGGCGCAGGTCGATGCCGCCATCCTGACGGCGCTTGATGTTTTCGAGCGGGCCTACGCCGCGCCGGCGGAGATCGTACCAGGTGGAACGTCGGTTCTTTCCGTGGAGCTTTCAGATAAGGCGGCTCACATTGATGTCGAGGTCACCCTGGTCCTGCCATCAGGTGTATCGTCATCCATCCAGTCACTTGGCGAGACGCGGGTCTTTACGCTTGTCGCGGATCAGGATGCACCTGTTTCCGGGCTGTATCAGCCTGACTGGAAAGCCATGGGCGGCAATGGCCATGCCTCAGTGCGGCTTTCCGCAACGGTTGAAGGCAGAACGGTTTCGGCCGCCTTCGACCTTGAGGAACCGTTTTTCGTGACGCCGGCGCAGTCGCTGACCATTGCGCCGGACGCTCTTCTGGTTCCGCTCGGACAGGGGCAGGAGGCGCATGTCTTTCAGGCGCATATAAAGGGCGCCGATGCGTCGCTGTCGTTCAGGAATACGGGCGGCTGGAACCTGCGCAAGAACGGCGGCGACTGGATTGCCGAACGTAACGGCGAGGCCAGGGTGGGCCTTGCCCAGATCGAGGCGCTTGTCGGTGCGCAACCCGCTTTTCAGATAACGCCGATCGCTTATCCGCACATCGGTCGGGCAAGATTTCTGGCGCCGTCCGTTCTGAAGATCCTCTCGCTGGACCTGAAGCTGCCCGAGAAGGCGCGGATCGGCTATGTCGGTGGTGGTGCTGACAGGGTGGGTCTTTGGCTGTCGCGAATGGGACTCGATGTCACCGACCTCGACGCTCAGGCGCTTGGCGGGGACCTGTCATCCTTCACGACGATCGTTATTGGCATCTTCGCCTTCGGCATCCGCAGGGATCTCGCTGCCGAGACGGAGAAACTTCACCGCTTCGTCGAAAACGGCGGTCATCTGGTCACGCTCTATCACCGGCCGACTGACGGATGGAATCCGGAAACGACACCAGTTCGGCGTCTTGAGATCGGCAAGCCTTCCCTGCGCTGGCGTGTGACCGATCCGCAGGCGGAAGTAACGGTGCTCTTGCCCGACCATCCGCTGCTTGTCGGGCCGAACAGGATTGATGCCGCTGACTGGGGGGGCTGGGACAAGGAGCGCGGGCTTTATTTCGCCTCGCGCTGGGATGATGTCTACGAGCCATTGCTCGCCATGCATGATGTCGATGAGCAGCCGCTGAAGGGTGCGCTGGTTTCGGGCGCCATCGGCAAGGGTAGGCATACCCATACCAGCCTCGTGCTGCATCACCAGATGGACAAGCTTGTGCCTGGCGCTTTCCGCCTCATGGCCAATCTTGTGCAACCGGCGTGAATGGCGACGATCAAAGCGAAGAACAGCAAGGCCCTCGCGAAACGGACACCCGCGCGGGCATAGGCTGGCTGTTGCTGGACATGACCCTTGTTGCGGGCGGTATGACCGCGCTCGTCAAGGCACAAGGCGTCACCTATCCCGCCTTCCAGCTCGTCTTTATCAGGGCGATGATTGGCCTGATGTTCATCCTGCCACTGATCTGGCGGCACCGGGGAGAAATGGCGCGCATCCAATATCCCTGGCGTAACATTTTCCGCATCTGCTGCAATGCCATCGCACTCACCAGCAATTTCATCGCCATCACCCTGTTGCCGCTTGCGACCGTCAATGCCGTTGGTTTTTCCCGGCCATTGGTGACGATGGCGATGGCTGTCGCCTTTCTTGGCGAAAGCGTGAGCCGCTTTCGCTGGGCGGGAGCCTGTCTTGCATTTGTCGGCGTTCTGGTCGTCATTGGGCCGGGCGGCGCGGAATTTGGCGTGGGCGTGATTGTTGTTCTGATATCGGTGGTGTTCGGTGCGCTTGCGGTTATCCAGACACGAGCGCTGCGGCGGGAGAACACCACTGTCATGATGGTGTTCTACACGGTGGGCCTCGCCGTCATCACCGCCATTCCGGCAATCTGGACATGGAAGCCGGTTGCGTCATTTGACTGGGTTCCGTTGCTCGGCATCGGATTGCTGGCGCAAATGGGACAATATTGCTTCCTGCGGGCCTATCGTATCGCGGATGCAAGCGTCCTTGCGCCGGTCAGTTATCTGTCGATCCTGTTTGTGACTGCGGTCGGATATTTTCTGTTCGACGAAGTGCCTGAAGCCCGCGTTGTGTTCGGCATCATCATCATTCTCGTGTCGCTGCAATCGACTGCGCTTGCGGAATATCTCTTGAAATGGCTGCGCCGCAAAAGATGACGGGCAGGTTCTATCGCGATTGTGCAAGGACCCGAAGCCTAATCCAGCTCAGCGCCGCAAGTTTCAAACGGTCGTAAAACGAACGGGCAAAACGCACATAGCGCATGATCCAGGCGAGCCAGCCATAGGTGAGAAGCTTTTCCCGGCCAGCATGGTAGATGCGTTCGACAATCAGGAAGGTCGAAAGATGGGCAATGATCGTCAGAACCACCCCCGACTTGAAAGCCCCATGGGCAAAGAGGACGAGGCCTATGATCTTCATCGGTTCCGCAATCGCGAAGGGAACGGCGAGACAGAGCAGAATGGCAAGGCGCGGCAGCTGCGCTATCCGGCTTTCCAGCCGCTGGATGATTTTCAGGTTCGACAGGGCCCTGATGACCGGCCGGTAGAGCGGACGGAAAATGCCGTCGAGAACCATGGCGAAAACGATGATCGCCCTGAGCGGAAAGACGAGAATCGTCCGGATTTTGCTGTTCACCTCTGCCAGCCTCCAAAGAAGGTGTAACGCCTATTCTTAATCGCCTGAAACATGTCAAAACCAAGTCCTGTTTCGCGTCAGCCCTGCCTCACACTGGCATACATGCCGGTGGTGCGGAACTCGCTCGGATTGGTGCCGTAAAGCCTGCGGAACACCTTCGAGAAATAGTTCGGATCCTCGAAACCGCATAGCACCGAGACTTCCTTGATTGGAATGTTGGCTGCGGTCGTCAATAGCTTCGCTGCCCGTCTCAGGCGTCTTTGCAAGACGAATTCCGCCGGCGGCAGGCCTTCGCTTGCGGTGAAGATTCGGGAAAAATGCGCGCGGCTGAGACCCGCCACGGCGGCAAGGTCGCTGACGGAAAGTCGGTCGCCAAGGTGGCTGTCTATATAGCTCAGCACCTGCTGCATCGTGCGATATTCGCCGCCAAAGGAAGGATGCGAGCCGAAGACATCGTCATAAAGCGTCATCGCCGCCTCATAGGCGACAGCCGACGCCGCCCCCGGTGTCTCGGCACCGTTGACGAGACGTGAGCAGCATCCTGCGAGATGATCCACCGTTTCAGGCTGCAGCTTGAGGATCGGGCCGGTGACGGAAAGAATGTTGCGGTGGATGCGGAGCGCTTCCTCGCCATTCATTGAGATCCAGAAGAACTCCCACTCCTTGCCACCTTCCAGCCAATAGCGGTGATTGTGAGGGATGAGCAGCAGCAGGGTTTCGCCGGGCCTCACCAGGTAATGGCGGTTCTCATAGCGCAGGTTGCCCTGACCGCCGATGCAATATTGCAGGACGGTAAAGGGCGTCTGTCCGCGTTTGCGACCATCCCAATCATAATTGCCGCCACGGCGGATTTCATAACCGCTGCTGGTAGGCATGGTGTGCAGCGTCTGGCGGCCGCGCGGCAGCGAGACGGTTCGCATGCCGGGTCCCTGATCGATCAAATCCTGCAGCACAAAATTACCCATGAAAGCATAATCCTTCTCTGGTCCTCGCCGGTATTATACGCATAATCCCGATCCGAGGAGACAGCCAGCAGGATATTGTTGCTGAAAAATTGGAGAGGAAGGCCGGTTTTCCGGGATTCTCACGGGTATTTTTCTGCAATGCCATTTCACGATCCGTCGGCCCGTTTCACCCGTTCGATTCGCAACAGAGGTGGCGTTATGAGTTTCAAAATCGCTATTATTGGCGCTGGCAGCGTCGGTTTCACGAAAAAACTGTTCACCGATCTCCTGTGTGTGCCGGAGTTTCGCGATATTGAAGTCGCGCTCACGGATATCAGCCAGCACAATCTCGATATGATCAGGGCAATCCTTGACAAGATCGTTGAGGCAAATGGTTTCCCCGTGAAGGTGACCGCCCATACCGACCGCCGCCGGGCGCTGGAGGGCGCGAAATACATCATCAGCTGCGTGCGGGTCGGCGGGCTCGAAGCCTATGCGGACGATATCCGCATTCCGCTGAAATACGGCATCGACCAGTGCGTAGGTGATACAATCTGCGCCGGCGGCATTCTCTACGGTCAGCGCAACATTCCCGTCATTCTCGATTTCTGCAAGGATATCCGCGAGGTTGCGGCACCCGGCGCAAAGTTCCTGAACTATGCCAACCCCATGGCCATGAATACCTGGGCAGCCATCGAATATGGCAAGGTGGACACGGTCGGTCTCTGCCATGGCGTTCAGCACGGGGCGGAACAGATTGCCGAAATCCTCGGTGCGAAATCCCCGGCAGAACTCGATTACATCTGCTCCGGCATCAACCACCAGACATGGTTCATCGATCTGCGGCTCAATGGCGGCAAGATCGGTAAGGAGGAGCTGGTTGCCGCGTTTGAGGCGCATCCGGTCTTCTCGCAGCAGGAGAAGCTTCGCATCGACGTGCTGAAGCGCTTCGGCGTCTATTCGACCGAAAGCAACGGCCATCTCTCCGAATATCTGCCATGGTATCGTAAGCGGCCAGAGGAAATCGCCCGCTGGATCGACATGTCCGACTGGATTCACGGGGAAACCGGCGGTTATCTCCGCCACTCCACCGAAACGCGCAACTGGTTCGAAACGGAATTCCCGCAGTTTCTCGCCTCGGCCGACAAGCCGATTGATCCGGCCAAGCGCTCCAACGAACATGCAAGCCATATTCTTGAGGCGCTGGAGACCGGGCGTGTCTATCGCGGCCACTTCAACGTCAAGAACAATGGCGTCATCAGCAATCTGCCGGCGGACGCCATCATCGAATCGCCCGGTTTTGTCGACCGTTTCGGCATCAACATGGTTTCCGGCATCACGTTGCCGGAAGCCTGCGCGGCCACCTGCATGGCGTCCATCAACGTGCAGCGCATGTCGGTCCATGCGGCAGTCACTGGCGATATCGATCTTTTGAAACTCGCCGTGCTGCATGATCCGCTGGTCGGCGCCGTCGCCACGCCGGAGGAGGTCTGGCAGATGGTTGACGAGATGGTTGTCGCTCAGGCGCGCTGGCTGCCACAATATGCCGATGCCGTTCCGGCGGCGAAGGAGCGACTTGCGAAGTCCAGCGTCAAGACCCGTGACTGGGCGGGTGCCGCGCGCCGCAACGTGCGTTCCATCGAGGAATTGCGGGCCGAGAAATCGGCGCTGAAAAAGGCCGTTTGAAGGAAAAGACATGGGAAAAGGCCGGCGGCGGAAGGGAGTTCGCCGTCCGGTCTCAACGATGAGAGAGGGTCGGCGGTCGAAGAGCTGCCATTTGGGAGGAATGACGATGTTACTTCAACGCAGGATTGGTATCATCTCGGCACTGGGGTTCGGTGTTTCGATGATCGCACTCAATGCGAATGCCTTCGAGACCACGACGCCGCCCGAGCCGCCGCAATTTCCGGCCGAAGGCAAGATCAACTATGTGGCGCGCGACTCGATCCTCGAATTCAAGGCGCTGCCAAGCTACAGCGAACCCGGCTGGATTACCGAGAAATTCGAAAAGACCGGCAAGCTGCCGCCGCTGAAAGAGCGCCTGCCCGAGGAGCCGCTAGTCTACAAAACAGGCAATATGCCCGACGGCATGGGCGTCTACGGCGATACGATGCGCCATGTGGTCGGCGGCAGGCCGGAGGGCTGGAACTATATTGCCGGCCAGAGCCAGGGCTGGGGCGGCATCGATATCGCCCTTTCCGAGTGCCTGACGCGCACCGCGCCACTGTTCCAGGTAGATGCCAAGGATACCGAGCCGCTGCCCAATCTGGCGAAAAGCTGGGAGTGGTCGGAAGATGGCCACAAGCTGACGATGCATCTCGTCAAGGGTGCGAAATGGTCGGATGGCGAGCCCTTCAACGCCGATGACGTGATGTTCTACTGGGAAGACGCCGTCATCGATCCCAATGTCTCACCGCTTGGCGGTGGTGCATCGCCTGAGGCTTTCGGTGAAGGAACGACGCTGAAGAAGATCGATGACTATACCGTCGAATGGACCTTCAAGGCGGCGTTCCCCAAGCAATATCTCTACACCATGGCCTATCCGAGCTTCTGCCCCGGGCCGTCGCATATTCTGAAACCCCAGCATCCGAAATATTCCAAGAACACCTATAACCAGTTCAAAAACGCGTTCCCGCCTGAGTATATGAACATGCCGGTCATGGGCGCATGGGTTCCGGTTTCTTATCGGCCGGATGATCTCATCGTGCTGCGGCGCAACCCCTATTACTGGAAAGTGGACGAGAAAGGCCAGCAGTTGCCCTATCTCAATGAAGTCCATTACAAGCTCTCCACCTGGGCGGACCGTGACGTGCAGGCCGTGGCGGGATCGGGCGATTTCTCCAATCTCGAGCAGCCGGAGAATTTCGTCGCCTCGCTGAAACGCGCCGCTGACCCCAATGCGCCAGCCCGCCTTGCCTTTGGACCGCGCCTTATCGGGTACAATCTGCAGATGAATTTTTCCGCCAATGGCTGGGGCAATCCGGATGAGCGCGGACAGGCCATTCGTGAGCTGAACCGTAACGAGGTGTTCCGCCAGGCCGTCACCTCCGCTCTTGATCGCAAGGCGATCGGTGACTCGCTGGTGAAGGGGCCTTTCACGGCGATCTATCCGGGTGGCATTTCGTCCGGGACAAGCTTCTATGATCGTGCTTCGACGGTCTATTACCCCTTCAACCTCGAGGCTGCCAAGGCGGCGCTGGCTTCGATTGGCCTGAAAGACACTGACGGCGACGGTTTCCTGAATTTCCCCAAGGAAACGCTTGGCGGCCGTAATGTCGAGATTACCCTTCTCGTCAACAACGGTTACGCGACAGACAAGAGCCTTGCGGAAGGTCTCGTCGGCCAGATGGCGAAACTTGGGCTTCGCGTCGTCATCAATAGCCTCGATTCAAACCAGCGTGACGCCGCCCATTATGGCGGGCAGTTTGACTGGCTGGTGCGGCGCAATTCCACCGAGCTTTCATCCGTGGTGCAGAATACCGAGCAACTGGCGCCTGTCGGGCCGCGCACCAGCTGGAACCATCGTGCACCCGAAGGCAAGGAACTGGACCTGATGCCGTTCGAGAAGGACATGGCCGACATTGTGCGCAAGTTCATATCTTCGCAGGACAATGCCGAGCGGGCCGAGCTGATGAAGCAGTACCAGAAGGTCTACACGCAGAACCTCTACACGATTGGCCTCACCGAATATCCCGGTGCGCTCATCGTCAACAAGCGGTTCTCCAATGTGCCGCAGGGTACGCCGATCTTCATGTTTAACTGGGCCGAAGACGCCATCATCCGCGAACGCCTGTGGGTCGCGGCCGACAAGCAGGGCAAATATGAACTTTTCCCTGAGCAGCTTCCCGGCAAGCCGGGCGAGGGCGGGCCGATCAACTGAAGCTTCCGGTAAAGGTGCGTAACGCCATTATGTCCGGAAGTACGAAACCTGAAGAACTCCTCCCGGAGCACACCCGGTACCGGTCGCGCGTGAAGCGCGGCCGGCAACACACGGCCAATCCAAACCGAGGAAGACCGTTCGATGCTGAGATTTCTGACGATACGCGTGGCATCCGCCATTCCGGTGCTGTTGATCCTGAGCGTGGTGACCTTCGCCATCATTCAGGCACCGCCCGGCGATTACGCCGACTACATCCGCTCGCAGCTGATGAACCAGGGCGGAGCGTCCTTCGAGCAGGCGGAAGCGCAGGCGCAGGCATACCGTATCGAACACGGACTCGATAAGCCGCTCGTTATTCAATATTTCAACTGGATCGGCGGCATCCTCACCCGCGGCGATTTCGGCTACAGCTTTTATTACAACAAGCCGGTCGCCGATGTGGTTGGCGAACGCCTGCCGCGCACTATCGTGCTGGCGCTGGTCTGCCACATCTTCGCATCGGTACTTGGCATCGCCTTCGGCATATGGGCCGCCACACGGCAATATTCCTGGGTCGACAACCTGCTCTCCACCATTGCCTTCCTCGGCATGACGATCCCGCGCTTCCTGATGGCGCTGATCCTCGTCTACCTCATGGTATTTCATTTCGATGTGTCGGAGATCGGCAGTTTCTTTTCACCGCAATATGGCGGTGCGCCGTGGTCATGGGCGAAATTCGTCGATCTGGTCAGCCACGTCTGGCCGGTCGTCGCTATCGCCGTCTTCGGGGGGCTGGCCTACAATATGCGGGTGATGCGCGGCAATCTGCTCGATACGCTGAATGCGCAATATGTCGAGACGGCGCGTGCCAAGGGCCTTTCGGAAGGCGCCGTCATCATGCGCCATGCGGTGCCGAATGCCGTGCACCCGCTCGTCATGTATCAGGGCGTGGTGCTGCCCTACATGCTGAGCGGCGAGATCGAGACCGCGATCATCTTCGCGTTGCCGACCGTCGGCCCGGCCATCGTCGGCTCCATGGCGGTGGGGGACGTCTATGTCACCGCGACCTTCATGATGGTGCTGGCCGCCACGCTGATCGTCGGCAATATCATCGCCGATATGCTGCTCGCCATGCTCGACCCGCGCGTCCGCGAATTCGGGAGGGCCTGAGATGATGGCGTTTGACGAGATGAAAACCGAAACGGCCGCCGCGGCAAAACCCGACCGCTCCGCCAATGGCAACGAGACCTATCTGGCGCTTGTCTGGCGGCGTCTCAGACGATCCTTCACGGGTATGGTCGGGCTGGTACTAGTGGTGCTGCTGATCCTCATCTCCATTTTTGCGGACTTCTTCGCGCCGATGAACCCGCTCGAAACCCATGGCAGCTTTTCGCCGCCGCAGGTGGTCCGGTTCACCGACAAGGACGGCAATTTCAGCCTGGCGCCACGGGTCTATGCCATTGCGGAGACGGAAGAGCTCGATCCGGTCACCTTCCAGCCGATCGTCGGCCCGGATTACGACAATCCCGTCTATCTCGGCTTCTTCGTGAAGGGTGCGGAATACAAACTTCTGGGTCTCATTCCGATGAGCCGGCATTTCTTCGGCTCTACCGATGGCCAGCCCGTGCATTTCCTAGGAACCGATAAATTCGGACGCGACGTGCTGTCGCGCGCCATCTACGGCTCGCGCATCTCGCTTGCCATTGCACTCAGTGTTGTCGCCATCGTTACCGTCATCGGCACCAGCGTCGGGCTGATTTCCGGCTATTTCGGCGGACCGCTGGATGCCTGGGTGCAGCGTTTCGTGGAGGTGGTGCTCGCCTTCCCGCAATTGCCTCTCTATCTCGCGCTGACTTCTCTTATTCCCGTCACCGCACCAACAACCGTGTTCCTCGTCTTTGTGGTCGGCGTCATGTCGGCGCTGGGCTGGGCGCAGATGTCGCGGGAGGTGCGCGGCAAGACGCTGGCACTGGCGCGGATCGATTATGTCCGGGCAGCGATCGCTGTCGGCGCCACGGACAGGCGCATCATCTTCCAGCACATCCTGCCGAATGTGATGAGCCATGTGATTGTGGCCGTGACCTTGCATATTCCAAGCGTCGTGCTGCTCGAATCCTTCCTCGGTTTCCTCGGCTTTGCGGTGAAGCCGCCGCTGATCTCCTGGGGGCTGATGCTGCAGGACACCGCGACCTATTCGGTCATCGGTTCCTATCCCTGGATTCTTGCACCGGTTGGTTTCGTGCTGGTCACCGTCTTTGCCTTCAACGCGCTGGGCGACGGCCTGCGCGATGCCGTCGATCCCTATTGAGAGGAGCGCGCCAATGGTAGCTGCACAAAACACCTACGCCCCCGCCATCCGCTTCGACGCCGATGATCGTCAGGATAACGCCATCATCGATGCCCGCAATATTGCCGTCACTTTCAAGGTGGAACACGGAATGGTGGAGGCAGTGAAGGACATTTCCTTCCAGCTTTACCGGGGTGAGACCATTGCCATCGTCGGCGAATCCGGTTCGGGAAAATCGGTCACCGCCCGCACCGTCATGGGCTTGTTGACCAAGCGCGCCACAGTCGCGAAATCGGCAGTCGTCCGGTTCAACGGCGACGACATCCTGAAATTCTCGTCGCGCCAGCGCCGGGCGCTGCGCGGCAATCGCATCTCGATGATCTTTCAGGAACCGATGAGTTCGCTGAACCCGATCTATACGATCGGCAGCCAGATTGTAGAGGCAATCCGCGTCCACTCGAAATTGAGCAAGAAGCAGGCAGAGGCGAGGGCGCTCGATCTGCTGCGTCAGGTGCAGATACCGGAGCCGGAAGCGCGGCTCAAACAATACCCGCACCAGCTTTCCGGCGGCCAGCGCCAACGCGTTATGATCGCCATGGCGCTCTCCAATGATCCTGACGTGCTGATTGCCGACGAACCAACGACCGCGCTGGATGTGACGGTGCAGGCGCAGATACTCAACCTCATCCGGGATCTCCAGAAGAAGCGCGGCATGGCCGTGGTCCTCATCACCCATGACCTGACGATCGTGAAGCAGTTCTCCGATTACGTCTATGTCATGCAGCACGGCGAGATGCGTGAGCACAATACCACGGAGAAGCTGTTTGCAGCGCCTCAGCATCCCTACACGAAAAGGCTGCTTGCTTCCGAACCTCGGGGCACGGCAAAGCCGCTGCCGGAGAACTCCGGCGTCCTCCTGACGGCAAGCGGCGTGCGCGTTTCCTTCATGATGCGATATGGCGGCCTGTTCAAACCAGAACTCAAGGAGCTGATAGCGGTCGACAGTCTCGGCTTGACGCTCAGGCGGCACGAGACACTGGGGCTCGTGGGTGAATCCGGCTCCGGAAAGACGACCTTCGGCCAGTCCCTGCTCCGGTTGAACGACCCTGTGGGCGGCGAGGTGGTTTTTGACGGTCAGAGGGTCGATGGCCGTTCCCGGGCTGAAATGCGGCCTCTGCGGTCGCGTATGCAGATCGTCTTTCAGGATCCCTTTGCCTCGCTAAACCCGCGCATGACCATTGGCCAGATCATCGAGGAAGGTCTTATCATCAACGGTCTTGGCAAGACAAAGGCCGAGAGGCTGGACCGGGTGCGCGACGCGCTGGAGGCGGCGGGTATGCCTGGCAACATCCTCTCGCGTTTCCCGCATGAGTTCTCCGGCGGCCAAAGACAGCGCATCGCGATTGCGCGTGCCGTCGCGCTGGAGCCGGAATTCATCCTGCTCGATGAGCCGACCTCCGCACTCGATCTTTCCGTGCAGGCGCAGATCATCGATCTCCTGCGCAAGCTGCAGGATGAGCGTGGCTTGAGCTACCTGTTCATCTCCCACGACCTGAAAGTGGTCCGCGCCCTCTGCCACCGCGTCATCGTCATGCAGCGCGGCCGGATTGTCGAAGAGGGGCCTGTCGAGGACGTGCTCAGTCAGCCAAAAACTGAATATACACAGCGGCTTGTGCGAGCCGCCTTCGAAATCGCTTGAATTCCCAATTGCCGGAGGTAGACATGTCAAGAGATCCCAAGATTGCATTCATCGGCGCAGGTTCCACGGTGTTCATGAAGAACATCATCGGTGACGTGCTGCAGCGTCCGGCCCTTTCCGGCGCCACAATCGCGCTGATGGATATCAACCGTGAAAGGCTGGAAGAAAGCGCCATCGTCGTCAACAAGCTGATTTCGACGCTCGGAGCAAAGGCGAAGGCCGAGACCTATACCGACCAGAAAAAGGCGCTTTCCGGCGCGGATTTTGTTGTCGTGGCGTTCCAGATCGGCGGATACGAGCCGTGCACGGTCACTGATTTCGAAGTGCCGCGTAAGTACGGGCTGCGCCAGACCATTGCTGACACACTTGGCGTCGGCGGCATCATGCGCGGCTTGCGCACAGTGCCTCACCTCTGGAAGATTTGCGAGGACATGCTGGCCGTCTGCCCGAATGCCATTATGTTGCAATATGTGAACCCCATGGCGATAAACACCTGGGCGATTGCCGAAAAATACCCGACGATCCGGCAGGTGGGTCTTTGCCATTCCGTGCAGGGCACGGCGATGGAACTCGCCCATGATCTCGATATTCCCTATGAGGAAATCCGCTACCGTTCGGCCGGTATCAACCATATGGCGTTTTTCCTGGAATTCGAGCATCGCCAGCCCGATGGCAGCTACAGGAGCCTCTACCCCGATCTCGTGCGCGCCTATCGCGAAGGCCGCGCGCCAAAACCCGGCTGGAACCCACGCTGCCCCAACAAGGTGCGGTACGAGATGCTGACGAGGCTCGGTTATTTCGTCACCGAAAGCTCCGAGCATTTCGCGGAATACACGCCCTATTTCATCAAGGAGGGGCGCGAAGACCTGATCGAGAAATTCGGCATTCCGCTCGACGAATATCCAAAGCGCTGCATCGAACAGATCGAGCGCTGGAAGGGCCAGGCGGCCGCCTATCGCTCGGCCGAAAAAATCGAGGTCAAGCAGTCGAAGGAATATGCCTCCTCGATCATCAATTCGGTCTGGACCGGCGAGCCCTCCGTCATCTACGGCAACCAGCGCAATAATGGATGCATCACCTCGCTGCCATCGGATTGCGCGGCGGAAGTGCCCTGCCTGGTCGATCATAACGGCGTGCAGCCCACCTTCATCGGCGAGTTGCCACCGCAGCTCACCGCGCTGATGCGCACCAACATCAATGTTCAGGAGCTGACCGTGCGGGCGTTGATGAGCGAAAACCGCGATCACATCTTTCACGCTGCCATGATGGACCCGCATACTGCGGCGGAACTCGATCTCGATCAGATTTGGTCGCTGGTGGACGATCTGCTGCTGGCCCATAGTGACTGGCTGCCGGAATGGACGCAGGCGGAGGTGAACCGGGCGCGGGCTGTGTAAACATCATCGCCCTCAATAACGGATCGGAGGTGTGCAGCGAGCCCACATCATCCTTTCGCAAGCGCTATAGAAGACCCTACTCTGTCATCCTCGGGACAAGCTCGAGGATGACGTCCGATTGTCGACGGGATGGCGCGGCATCGGTATGATCGCTTGGTACTGTCGGTGTTCTCAAAGGTGAGCCGGTTAACTGCCGGCGAACGGGGGGCGCCTTGATGACGCTCTCCATTAAATCCTTTCGCCGCTTGACTTGTGTCAAGGTTGCAGGCCGCTCTCTGGCGTAGACAGTCCCCGAAACCGGTTATTCCGCTTTCAGTGCGGGAAATACCAGGTACGAATTATGAACGTGATGGTGGCTGGCTTCTTCGGTTTTATCGTACTACGGTTGAAACCTGAAGGGTTCATGGGGAAGACGGATGTCTAAAAAGGGCTTGCTCATTGGTCTGGCGGTTGTGGTTCTGGCCGTGGCCGGCTATTTCGCCTGGTCGAAGCTGACGGCCGAGGGCCTGCCTTCGGGATTCGTGGCCAGTAACGGTCGCATCGAGGCCGTCGAGATCGATATCTCCACCGAGACCGCCGGCCGCCTTCGGGATATTATGGTCCGTGAGGGTGATTTCGTGAAGGCCGGACAGGTTCTGGCGCAGATGGATACGGCCCAGCTGGAGGCGAGGAAACGCCAGGCGGAAGCACAGCTTCGCCGTGCGAAAATAGCAATCGACACGGCCCACAGTCTTGTCGCCCAGCGTGAAGCGGAAAAGACGTCGGCGCTTGCGGTGGTGGAACAGCGAAAGGCCCAGCTCGATTCCGCCTCCAAGACCAATGCACGCTCGAAACAATTGCTGACGGGCAATGCGGTCTCGCAGCAGATCGTCGATGACAGCGAGGCCGCCGAGCAGTCCGCCCGCGCAACGCTCGCCTCTGCGCAGGCCTCGCTTGCGGCTTCCGACGCCGCGATCAACGCCGCCAAGGCGCAGATCGTCGACGCCGAAGCGGCGGTAGACGCCGCACAGGCTGACATCGAGAGCATCGAGACTGACATAGCCGATGCGACGCTGAAATCGCCCCGCGACGGTCGCGTGCAATATCGCATCGCCCAGCCCGGAGAAGTGCTGTCCGCCGGTGGAAGGGTTCTGAACCTCGTCGATCTCGGCGACGTCTATATGACGTTTTTCCTGCCGACGGCCGAGGCTGGCCGCACGTCGATGGGGTCTGATGTTCGACTGATACTGGATGCCGCCCCCCAATACACCATTCCGGCAAAAGTGTCCTTCGTCGCGGATGTCGCGCAGTTCACGCCGAAAACGGTGGAGACCGAAGAGGAACGCCAGAAGCTGACATTCCGGGTAAGGGCGCAAATCCCCCAGGCACTTCTGCAGAAATATATTCAATATGTGAAAACAGGGCTGCCCGGCATGGCCTATGTCCGGCTTGATCCGGAGGCCGCCTGGCCGGAGAATCTCGAACGCAATCTCGTCAAGTGAGGGTGGCCGCTATGGTCGCGCCTCCAGAAACGAATGACAGAAACGCACCCGTTGCGCGATTGACCGATGTGCGGTTGACCTTCGGAAGCACGGTTGCGCTGGACGACATATCGGTCGAGATACCCGCCGGGCTGATGATAGGGCTCATCGGGCCTGACGGCGTCGGCAAATCGAGCCTGTTGTCGCTGGTCTCGGGCGCGCGCGCCATCCAGAAGGGCAAGGTAGAGGTTCTGGGCGGCGACATGTCCGATCCGCGCCACCGTGATGATACCTGCCCGCGTATCGCCTATATGCCGCAGGGCCTTGGCAAGAACCTCTATCCCACCCTGTCAGTCTTTGAAAACATCGACTTTTTTGGCCGGCTGTTCGGACAGGACGGAAGGGAACGGCAGGCGCGTATCGCCGAATTGCTCAAGAGCACCGGCCTCGAACCTTTTGCCGATCGTCCCGCGATGAAGCTCTCCGGCGGCATGAAACAGAAGCTGGGGCTCTGCTGCGCGCTCATCCACGACCCGGACCTGCTGATCCTGGACGAGCCGACGACAGGCGTTGATCCTTTATCGCGGCGGCAGTTCTGGGAACTGATCGACTCTATCCGTGCCGGGCGTCCGGGCATGAGCGTCATCGTCGCAACGGCTTATATGGAGGAGGCCGCCGGTTTTGACTGGCTGGTTGCCATGGATGGCGGCAAGATTCTTGCCACCGGCTCGCCCGCCGAACTTCTCGACCGCACCGCGGCACCCAATCTCGACGCCGCCTTCATCGCGCTTCTTCCCGAAGAAAAGCGCAAGGATTACCAAGAAGTCCATATCGCGCCACGAAAGCCGACCGGTGAAGGTGATTATGCCATCGAGGCATCCCACCTTAGCATGCGTTTCGGCGATTTCACCGCCGTCGACAATGTCAGCTTCAAGATTCCGCGCGGCGAGATTTTTGGCTTTCTCGGCTCCAATGGCTGCGGAAAATCCACCACCATGAAGATGCTGACGGGGCTTCTGGCCGCCAGCGAAGGAGAGGCGAAGCTCTTCGGACACAAGGTGGATGCGAGCGACATGGCGATCCGCCACCGCGTCGGTTACATGAGCCAGGCCTTCTCGCTCTATTCCGAACTGACGGTGCGGCAGAACCTTGATCTGCACGCCCGCCTGTTCAAGCTGCCGGAAGAGGCAATTCAACCGCGTATCGCCGAAATGGCGGAGCGTTTCGATCTTGGCGCGGTCATGGACACGCTGCCGGACGACCTGCCGCTTGGCATCCGGCAGAGGCTGTCGCTTGCGGTGGCGATGATCCATTCGCCCGATATTCTCATCCTCGATGAGCCGACCTCTGGTGTCGACCCGGTGGCGCGTGACGGCTTCTGGCAAATCCTCGCCGATCTCTCGCGCAACGATAATGTCACCATCTTCATCTCCACCCATTTCATGAACGAGGCGGAGCGCTGCGACCGGATTTCGCTGATGCATGCCGGCAAGGTGTTGATCAGCGATACGCCCGATGCGATCACCAGGAGCCGTAATGCCGCAACACTTGAAGAGGCTTTCGTCGCCTATCTGGAAGATGCTTCCGGGGTTACGAGGGACGCGCCTGCGACAGCATCTGTGGCAGCAGCGGACGTGCCGGTGACGCAACATGCGGCGCCCTCCCGCAAGAGATTTTTCGATTTCAGGCGCATGTTCAGCTATACGCGCCGCGAGGCACTGGAACTGCAGCGCGATCCCATTCGCGGCACGCTGGCCGTGCTCGGCAGCGTCATCCTGATGTTCGTCATCGGATACGGCATCAATCTCGATGTCGAGGACCTGACTTTCGCGGTGCTGGATCGCGACGATTCCACTATCAGCCGCGATTACGTGCTCGACATTGCCGGCTCCCGTTATTTCATCGAGAAGGAACCTATCCGGGACTATGCCGATATGGACCGGCGCATGCGTGATGGCGAACTGAGCCTTGCCATAGAAATTCCTCCTGGCTTTGGCCGCGATGTCTTGCGCGGCAAGACTGTGGAGGTAGGGGCCTGGATAGACGGCGCCATGCCGCAGCGGGCGGAGACCGTTCGCGGTTACGTGCAGGGCATGCATCAGACATGGCTGGCGCGGAAGGCCGCCGAGATTTACGGCAGCGCGGCCACGCAAAGCAGCTTCAGCATCGAAACGCGCTATCGTTACAATCCCGACGTCAAGAGCCTTGTCGCCATGGTGCCGGCGGTCATTCCGCTGCTTCTCATGCTCATCCCCGCAATGCTGGCGGCCCTCAGCGTCGTCAGGGAAAAAGAGCTCGGTTCGATCGTCAATCTATACGTGACGCCGACCACGCGGCTGGAATTCCTGATCGGCAAGCAGCTTCCCTATGTCGCCCTTGGCATGCTCAATTTCGTGCTTCTGACGGCATTTGCGGTCTTCATCTTTCAGGTGCCGTTCACCGGAAGTTATCTCGCTTATGCGACGGGCGCGCTGCTCTATGTCATCATCGCCACATCCATCGGCCTCCTCATGTCTTCCTTCATGAAGAGCCAGATTGCGGCAATCTTCGGCACGGCTCTTCTGACGCTCATTCCGGCGACGCAATATTCGGGCATGATCGATCCCGTCTCGTCGCTGCAAGGGGCGGGCGCCTTTATCGGCAACGTCTATCCTGCCACCTATTTCATGACCATTTCACGCGGAACTTTCTCCAAGGGCCTGGATTTCGCCGGACTTTCCGGCTCGTTTCTACCGCTTCTCATTGCCATTCCACTGCTCCTCATTGCCGGCGCTGCACTTTTGAGAAAGCAGGCGTCATGAGGCTTTTTTCGTCCAACATCTTCCAGCTCGGCATAAAGGAACTGCGCGGTCTCGCGCGAGACGGAATGCTGATGCTGCTTATCGTCTATGCCTTCACGCTGCAGATCTATACCGGTTCCAGCGCGCTGCCGGAGACGCTGAACAACGCGGCCATCGCCATTGTCGATGAGGATCAGTCGCCGCTTTCCAGCCGCATCAGCACGGCGTTTTATCCGCCCTATTTCTCCCCGCCGAAGCAGATTTCCATCGCTGAAATGGACAAGCGCATGGATGCGGGCCTCGATACCTTCGCGCTCAACATTCCACCGGATTTCCAGCGCCGGCTGATGGCCGGACAGCAGCCGGCCATCCAGCTCAATATCGACGCCACCCGCATGAGCCAGGCTTTCAGCGGTGGTGGTTACGTGCAGAGCATCGTGACGAGCGAAGTACAGGAGTATGTCGACCGCTATCGCGGCGCGACCTCGGTGCCGGTTGACCTCACGCTACGTTCCCGCTTCAATCCGGAACTGGACAAGTCCTGGTTCGGCTCGATCAACAACATCATCACCGCCATTACCATGCTATCCATCGTGCTGACGGGCGCGGCGCTCATTCGCGAGCGAGAACACGGAACGGTCGAGCATCTGCTGGTCATGCCAGTGACGCCTCTGGAAATCATGCTCAGCAAGGTGTGGTCCATGGGGCTGGTCGTGCTGGTGGCCTCTGCATTTTCGCTGTTCGTGGTGGTGAGGGGCCTGCTTGCCATTCCCATCGAAGGCTCGCTTTCTCTTTTCCTGCTCGGAACGGCATTGCAACTCTTCGCCATGACTTCCATGGGAATTTTTCTCGCAACAGTCGCCGGGTCCATGCCGCAATTCGGCATGTTGCTGATCCTGTTTTTGTTGCCGTTGCAGGTGCTGTCCGGCGCCATGACGCCTCGCGAAAGCATGCCTGATATCATCCAGTACATCATGCTTCTTGCGCCAAACACCCATTTCATCATCCTGGCGCAATCGGTGCTTTTCAGAGGGGCGGGGCTGGATGTGGTCTGGCCGCAACTGCTGGCGCTGCTGGCCATCGGCTCGGCTCTTTTCGTTTTTGCGCTTCGCCGGTTCAGGCGTTTCCTGCGCTGACAGCATCGGGATCACGCGCATGTTTCAGCCGATTCCACGTAAGTTGAATTAATTGTGTTCGGTAACGGTATGTTCGCCTTCCGCGATTATGCCTATGAGGACGGCTGGGTAAAGCGGGCTTTGTTCAGGAGTAGCACGATGAGTATTGCAGCACGTCTGGCGACGGCAGCCATGGTCGCACTGGCTGCCACGTCATCTTTCGCGTCGGAGGATATGACCTCTGAGACGAGTGAGGCGATATTCGGCTTCGCTGGCGCCATGACAAAAGAAGACATGCTGAAAAGCGCGGCGCTTATTCCCGTGGACTATGAAAGAAACGCTGTCATCGGCGGCGGCTATCAGTTCTATCCTTACCGTATCGGCAATATAAAACTGGGCGGTGAGGTCGGCATGGCCGTCAGGTTCGGCAAGGGCTTCACCGGCGAGGTGTGGGCGGGCCCGGTCGCGCGTTATGAACAGATCAGGCTTGGAGAGCGACTGTTCATCACCCCAAGTTTTACAGCAGGGCTCAGCCTTGTTACGGATGCGCAGCCCGGCCGCGAGCGCGAACAGGAAATCAAGGACGACGGCAACGCCAATGTCCTTTTTTATCTGGGGCCGGAAATCAACGTGTCTTTCAGCGAGGGTTCCTCGACGGAATTCTTCTGGCGCCTCCACCACCGTTCCGGTGGCGGCAAAACACTTGGCAACATGAAGGGCGCCACAAACGCCAACGTGTTCGGAGTCCGCTACAAGTTCTGAGCCGCCGCGACTTTATAAGGTCCTGTGAACTGTCTGAATTTCAGCCAGGTTTCTGTTTCAATGCAAACCGGCGCCGGCAACCCTTGCGTCTGATGCATGGGTGGATTGCCTTATTCTGTCTGTTAAATCCCCATTGGAAAGCGCATATAGAGGTCATCGAAGGACGCCGGAACGAAAACGTTACTGACGTCACCTAAACCTCAGAAAGGGTTATGTCATGAACGTAGCACGCAGCTTCAACAATTGGCGCAAATATCGTCAGACCATCACCGAACTCGGCCGCATGAGCACCCGTGAACTGCACGATCTCGGTATCGATCGCAGCCAGATCACCAGTGTCGCTCGCGCCGCTGTTGGCAAGTAAATAGGGCGATACCGCCTCATTCTGAATGCTTCAACGCCCGCATTGCGGGCGTTTTTGTTTTGGTTTGACAATGAAGGCACTTCATTTGGGGTGTCTGACAGCGAGGCGGCGCTCTCACCGGATGCGCCGCATTCTTCTCGATTGCTGTCGAGGTTCCGTGCAGGTTGGGAAATCGGTAAAGGCCCGGTCCGCGATAAGCGGGTGGGTGCCCGGTATCTTCCTTCGTGACGGACGCCATGCGCTCAGCGCATATCTGTGCTGCAACCTTGTGCCTGTCAAATGCGCAGGGAAATGGTATGTTCCTCTCATCGAAACGGATGTACCTCCTCCCACATCCTTTTCGTAAAGCGGGTGATCCTACTCCTCCTCCCAAAGGATTGCCCCGGGGACAGCGGTTTTCCTCCTCCCATATCGCTGTTCATCTTTTCAGAAAGCCTGCCGCACCTCCTCCCGCGGCAGGCTTTTTTGTTTTTGGCCGTTTTCCTTGTTGGTATATCTCAGTCGAATGCCATCATGCCGATGGGCGTCACGGCACGGGTGCCTGCGCGTCTGGCGAGTGCATAAGTGAGGCATTGTTCGACTGCATCTTGCGGAACGGGCTTGGCGATGACGCCAGCGCCGATGCCGAGATTGACCACGACCTCGGGGTTTGCGGTCATGAAGATGACCACCACACCGTGCTCTTCGGAAAGCCGTCGCCCGATTTCCGGCCCGGTTTGTCCATCGGCAAGATTGACATCGACAAATGCAATATCGGCGCGGCGGCCAAGTGCCACGGCATCATCCAGCTTGTTGGCGATACCGATGACGTCTGCCTCTTCATCCGCCTGAAGAATGGAATCCTCTATGTCCATGGCGATGAGGAACTCGTCTTCCACGATCAGTACCCGCGGCTGCTCCATGCGGAAGCCGGGTTCACTCTGCAAAACGTCTGCCAACATATGCCTGCCTCCATTGAGTACGCTACCAAGCACCGAACTGAAAAAATACGCCGCGGTTTGGGGTCGTCTGGTGCTTCGACAATATCTGGAGCGTCGGGACTGTTTGATCTCATCACCCGCCGCCTCAGCACGGTCGGCAAGCAAACACCCGGCGGGCCAACTCGTTCCAAAGTGAGATAAACATAGTGAATGGAGTGTAAACAACGTGCCTTTTGGGCTATCACCTCTTGATAGCGAAGCAGTTGATTCGGTTTGGTTTTCATCCGGGGGAAGGGTGGAGGAACGTCGCCGTAGCGCATCTTTCGCCGCTGGAGCACCAGTCTTTTGGCCGCAATCGGTCCTTAAGGCTTACATGGAAATTCAAGACGTTACGGCCTCCTTCGCGCGCCAGGAAGGAAGAGCGGGAACGCCACCGATCAATCGCGTGCCGCGGTCAAAACCGGCGCGGGACCTTATGAATTTGGAAAGAGAATTAGACGATGACACAGTCTCCGCGCGCCACCATTGCCCGCAACACTCCCAACATCGCCGTCGTCGGAGTTGGTGGCGGTGGCGGAAACGCGATCAACAACATGATTGCCGAGGGTATCGGCGGCGTCGATTTCATCGCGGCCAATACGGATGCGCAGGCGCTGAAGAAGACCAATGCGCCACGGCTCGTGCAGCTCAGCTCAGAACTGACGGGCGGGCTTGGAGCGGGTGCTGATCCCGAGGTTGGCCGGCAGGCTGCGATCGATTCCCTCGATGAGATCATGGATCACCTGAGCGGCTATGATATGTGTTTCATCACCGCCGGCATGGGCGGCGGCACCGGGACGGGTGCGGCACCCGTTATTGCCGAAGCCTGCCGTGCAAAGAACATTCTCACAGTTGGTGTCGTCACGCTTCCTTTCAGCTTTGAGGGCGTGCGCCGCATGCGGGCTGCTGAGTACGGTTTCGCCAATCTGCTCAACACGGCCGATACCGTCATCGTCATTCCCAACCAGAACCTGCTGCGCATTGCCGATGCCGGCACCACCTTCGAAAATGCGCTCAAAACCGCCGACAAGGTGCTGTCGCTCGGCGTGCGCTGCATCACCGATCTCATTTTGCGTGAAGGTCTGGTCAATCTCGATTTCGCCGATGTGCGATACGTCATGAAGAATGGCGGCCGGGCGCTCATGGGCACCGCACAGGCCAAGGGCGAAAAGCGTGCTTCGGAAGCAGCGGCAGCGGCCATTGCCAATCCGCTGCTCGGCGAGCCCTCGCTGAAGGAAGCACGTGGCGCGCTGGTCTCCATTTCCGGCGGCAACGACCTGACGCTTTACGAGATTGATGAAGCGATGACGCTGGTACGTGAGGCTGTCAGCGAGGAAACCGATGTGGTGATGGGCGCTTCGTTCGACCCAACGCTGGACGGCGCTTTCAAGATTTCCGTCGTGGCCACCGGCTTGCGGAACTGATCTCGGAATAAGGCCTCGCGTCGTCGCTGGAAGCCGCTATCCGCCGCTTCGGCCGTGAAAGCGCGATGAAGACGTCTGCGCCACAAACCGAACGATCGAAAGCCGTCGCGGGCAATTTTCGCGACGGCTTTTTGTTGTTTTTGAACAATTATTCCGTCATGCAAGCCAGCGACCCGGTGACACGTCGTTGATAACGAAAAAATATAATAGTACTCTTTATGTCGACAAGAAGGATTTGATTATGACGGATATAATTGCTTCTGCCGAGCGCAAGCGCGGCTCCGGTGTGAAGATGGTCTACGATCTGCTGCGCGACGAGATTCTTGATCTCGTCCTGCCACCCGGCAGTCCCATCGATGAAGTGCAGCTTGCCGAACGGTTCAAGATGTCGCGAACGCCGATCCGTGAGGCGCTGGTACGGCTTTCGGGCGAGGGGCTGATCGATACGCTGCCGAACCGCTCCACCATGGTGTCGAACATCGATTTCCTCAACATGCACACCTATTTCGATGCGCTGGTCTTGATGTACCGGGTAACGACCCAGCTTGCCGCGCAATATCACCGCCCGGAAGATCTGGCTGGCATTCGCGCCCATAATGCGGAATTCGCCGTTGCGGTGGAGGAGCAGGATGCGCTGGCGATGATTTCCACCAACGCCGCCCTTCATCTTTCCATCGCGGAGGCCGGACGTAACCCCTATTTCACCAGCCTGTTCAAGCGGCTGCTGGACGAGGGGCGGCGCATTCTCAGGCTTTATTACCAGTCCTATGACGATCGTCTGCCGAAGCGCTTTGTCGATGATCATGAAGAGATGATCGAGGCGATTGCCGCACGCGATATCGCTCTTTCCGAAAGGCTGGCGCGGGAGCACGCCGAACAGATCGTCCGGCAGGTGCAGAAACTGCTGGTGCGAAACGAACGGCTGGAAATAAATCTGTAGCTTGTCGATTTCTTGTCGACAAATAAAATACAAGATAGTAATGTCCCTCTCGAAAGGGTCGCGCGGACGTGCGTCCATTCCCGAAAAACATGTCCCTTAGGAGCTAGTAATGACGGCCAGCATTTTTTCCGGCGTGATTCCCGCCTTGATGACCCCCTGCAAGGATGATCGCACCCCCGATTTCGATGCGCTTGTTCGCAAGGGCAAGGAACTGATCGCCGATGGCATGTCCGCCGTGGTCTATTGCGGCTCCATGGGCGACTGGCCGCTCCTGACGGACGAGCAGCGCATGGAAGGCGTGGAGCGTCTGGTGAAGGCCGGTGTTCCCGTCATCGTCGGTACCGGAGCGGTCAACACGGCGTCTGCCGTTGCCCATGCCGCCCACGCCCAGAAGGTTGGCGCCAAGGGCCTGATGGTCATTCCCCGCGTTCTGTCGCGCGGTTCGGTCATCGCCGCCCAGAAGGCTCACTTCAAGGCAATCCTCTCGGCTGCACCGGAAATCCCTGCCGTCATCTATAACAGCCCCTATTATGGTTTTGCGACCCGCGCCGATCTCTTCTTCGCGCTGCGCGCCGAGCACAAGAACCTCGTTGGTTTCAAGGAATTCGGCGGCCCGGCCGATATGCGTTATGCGGCTGAAAACATCACCAGTCGCGACGATGAAGTCACGCTGATGATCGGTGTCGACACCGCTGTCTTCCACGGCTTCGTCAATTGCGGCGCAACCGGCGCCATCACCGGCATCGGCAACGTGCTGCCGAAGGAAGTCATCCACCTCTGCAAGCTGTCGCAGGCTGCCGCCAAGGGTGACGCCGATGCCCGCGCACGCGCCTTGGAACTGGAACAGGCGCTGGCCGTTCTTTCGTCCTTCGACGAGGGCCCGGATCTGGTTCTCTATTTCAAGCACATGATGGTGCTGAAGGGCGACAAGGAATACACGCTGCACTTCAACGAAACAGATGCACTGACGGACAGCCAGCGCGGTTATGTCGAAGCACAGTTCAAGCTGTTCAACAGCTGGTACGCTGACTGGAGCAAGCTTCCGGGCGCAGTGCAGGCCTGCAAGGCCGCCTGAGATATTGCTGCTGTGAAAAAAAGGCCCGCAACTGCGGGCCTTTTTTGCATGTGATGAGGTTTGATGTCTCTCCTCCGTCATGCCGGACTAGATCCGGCATCCAGCCAGGGCGCGTCTGCGTCATGAAGGGTCTCTTCCGCGGTCAAGGACTTGATCGCGCTGGACCCCGGATCTAGTCCGGTCTGACAGGGCCGGGATGCTATGCAGTCGCAAAAAAACGCTGAGTGACGTTGTCGTTATGAAGGCCCGCAATTGCGGGCCTTTTTTCCATTTCCCCATCCAAATGGTCAGGAAACCGCGTCCAGCCCCTTTTCCAGCAGCCGGTCGAGCCCGGCCATTTCGGCAGCGGTAAGCGTGATGCCTTCGCTTTCGGATTTGGCGCGGGCAGTGAAGCGGCGGCCCGACGGCAGGCGGGCGCCCTGGCCGATAATGGCGTCGAACAGCACTTCCGCGCGCTGGAAGGGGTCGCCGGGGCGGCCCTTGGCAAAGGCTTCAGGTGAAAAAGCGACGATCAATTCGCCATGGGTGGGGGCAAGCGTGGTGGTGCCGAGAAATTCGAGCGCTTCGGGGCTGGTGAGATCGCCGATCATGATGCCGGCGAGAAGCTCGATCATGGTGCCGATGGCCGATCCCTTGTGGCCGCCAAAGGGCAGCATGGAACCGGCAAGGGCCGCCTCCGGGTCGGTCGTCGGCTTGCCGTCGGCGTCCAGAGCCCAGCCTTCCGGCAGGGGCTTTCCGGCCCGCCGGTGTAGTTCGATTTCACCGCGGGCCGCAACCGACGTCGCGAAATCGAAGACATAAGGGGAGGTGGCCTTGCGCGGCCAACCGAAGGCGAAGGGGTTGGTGCCAAGCAGAGGCTTGGTTCCGCCGGTGGGCGCGACGGTGGAATAGCTCGGGCACATGACCAGCCCGGCGAGACCGTTTTCGGTCAGCCCTTCGACTTCCGGCCAGAGCGCCGAGAAATGCGTGCAGTCATTGACGACGAGTGCTGCGATGCCCGAGCGTCTCGCCCGCTCCACCAGAACCGGCAGACCGAGTTCGAAGGCGGGGTTGGCAAAGCCGCCATGGGCATTGACCTTGACGATGGCCGTGCCGTCGTCTTCGGCCACTTCAGGTATCGCATCCGGATTCACCTTGCCGGCCTTGACGGTGCGGAGGGCGCCTTCGATACGGTAAATACCGTGCGATTTGCAGGCATCGCGCTCACCGGCGGTGATGACGCGTGCCAATGCGCCCGACTGCACCTTATTGAGGCCCGCCTTGCTGAAAATCGCCTCGACCCGCGTCGAAAGCTCTTCAATGGTCAAGGTGGTGGTGTCGCTCATCATTATCCTCCGATGTCGGGCTCGCACATTTTGAATACATAAAGTATACAAAGGTGTGCGTATTGCAACGTGTCTTTTCGATGAAGCTCAGTCACAGCAGAAGGCCACCCTCTCAAACACGAAGATACCTCAAGCCCTCATTCCTGTGCTTGTCACAGGATTGCAGTCGACGCGCGTCTGCGCGTCGGAAAGCCTCTTTCGGTCCAAAGACTTGGGTTGGCCAGATTCCTGTGACAAGCACAGGCATGAAGGATGCTGAATGTTTAGCCCACCTTGTCCGCTCCCCCGCGCCGGCTCGCGTAATCATCCGCGATACCTCATCAGTTCGCAGATGCAAAAAATTCTTTTTGTATACTCATTGTATTTTTCTATTGATTTCTCAGCCCCACAGGGAAATAGTGACCGCGCCTTCAAGGGCAGACCAATTCTGGGAGCAAATCAAGAATGAAAAAATCGGTCATTTTCGCCGGCCTGCTGGCCGCCACTTCCGCTATCACCCCGGCCAAGGCCGACAAGCTTGACGACATCATCTCGTCTGGCACGCTGCGTTGCGCGGTTGTGCTCGACTTCCCGCCCATGGGCGCGCGCGATGACGCCAACAATCCTATCGGTTTCGACGTCGATTATTGCAACGACCTCGCCAAGGCGCTCGGCGTCACGGCTGAAATCGTCGAGACGCCGTTCCCCGAGCGTATTCCGGCACTGATGTCCGGCCGCGTCGACGTCGGTGTTGCTTCGACCTCCGATACGCTGGAGCGCGCCAAAACGGTTGGCATGACCGTGCCTTACTTTGCCTTCGAAATGGCCGTTACCGCCAACGACAAGTCCGGCGTCAAGTCCTTCGAGGACATGAAGGGCAAGACGGTCGGTGCAACCGCCGGCACGTTCGAAGCCATTGCGCTTGAAAAGTCGGTCAAGGAGTGGGGCGTCGGCGAATTCCGTCCTTACCAGACCCAGGCTGATGTATTCCTTGCCCTGAGCCAGGGGCAGATCGATGCCACCGTTTCCACGTCGACCGTTGCGCAGTCCAACGTCAAGAGCGGCAAGTTCGCCGGTATCTCGGTGGTCGGCAAGGCGCCTTACGACATCGATTACGTCGCGCTCTTCACCAACCGGGATGAATACGGCTTCATCAACTACCTGAACCTCTTCATCAATCAGCAGGTTCGCACCGGCCGCTACGCCGAGCTCTACAAAAAATGGGTTGGCGGGGAAGTGCCTTCGCTCACCGTCAACGGCGTTTATCGCTGATCAGGACTTTTCGGAAACGGCGCGGTCGAATGATCGCGCCGTCGATCGTTTCTGAAAGGTGAGACGGTTATGTTCAACTACACATTTCACTGGAATCAGGCGCTGAAGGCTTTGCCACAGCTTCTGGACGGTGCGGTGGTGACGCTGCAGATCGCCATCCTGTCGATGGTCATCGGCGTGTCCTGCGCCATCGTGCTCACGTTGTTCCGGCTTTCGGGCAACCGTATCCTCGGCGCCTTCGCCTCGGTCTGGGTGGAAATCGCCCGCAATACGCCTGCGCTGTTCCAGATCTACATGGCCCATTTCGGGCTCGGCAATTTCGGCATTCATCTGAGCCCCTATACCGCGCTTCTGGTTGGCATCGCCTTCAATAATGCCGGTTATCTCGCGGAAAATTTCCGTGGCGCGCTGAAGGCCATTCCGGATACGCAGACGCGTTCGGGCCGCTCGCTCGGCATGACCTCGATGCAGACCTTCAGGCTGATCATCCTGCCGCAGATGCTGCGGGTTGCCTTCCTGCCTGCCACCAACCAGATGGTCTGGGCAATTCTCATGACCTCGCTCGGCGTCACGGTCGGCATGAACACGGATCTCGCCGGTGTCACGCAGGCCTTGAACGCCCGTTCGTTCCGCACCTTCGAATTTTTCGCGCTCGCCGCGGTCATCTATTACGTGATCGCCAAGATCGTCACGCTCGCCGCCAGATTGCTGGCCGCGCGTCTGTTCCGTTACTGAGAGAGGTGAGCCATGTTTGAAACCGCTCTCACCTGGAGTGATCTCGCCTTCCTGGCCAAGGGTGCCGGCATGACACTTGCCGTCACCGCCGTCGCCGTCACGGCAGGCACCATCATGGGGATCATCTTCGGCGTTCTCCGCTTCCAGCTCGGGCCTTACTGGGCCCTGCCGCTCACCTTCGTTCTGGATGTCTTCCGTTCCGTGCCGCTGCTTATCCAGCTGGTTCTCGGCAATGCCTTCCAGTCGATCGCAAAGCTCGGCTGGCCACCCTTTACGACCTCCTGCGTGGTTCTGTCGCTTTATACCGCGGCCTATTGCACGGAAATCGTGCGTGGCGGCATCGAAGCGGTGCCCTCGAACACCCGCCGCGCCTGCCGGTCGCTCGGTATGACCTGGTCGCAGGACATGAGGTACATCGTTCTGCCGCTTGCCACGCGCGTGTCGCTGCCTGCCTGGATCGGCCTGACGCTGGGTGTCATGAAGGATTCAGCGCTCGTCCTTTGGCTCGGGCTCATTGAGCTTCTGCGTGCCTCGCAGATTCTCGTGACCCGCCTGCAGGAACCGCTGACCATCCTGATGATCTGCGGCGCCATCTACTTCCTTATCAGCTTCCCCATCGCCCGTTTTGGCGGGTATCTCGAAAGACGGTGGTCCCCCAATGATTGAGATCGAAAACGTCCGCAAATCCTTCGGCCCGCTGGAGGTTCTGAAAGGGATCAACCTCACCGTCAACAAGGGCGAGGTCGTCACCATCATCGGCGGCTCCGGTTCCGGCAAGTCGACGCTGCTCACCTGCATCAACGGCCTCGAGCCGATCGACAGCGGCAAGATCGTCATCGATGGCACCGAGGTGCATGCAAAGTCGACCGATCTCAACAAGCTGCGCCGCAAGGTCGGAATCGTCTTCCAGCAATGGAACGCCTTTCCGCATCTGACGGTGCTTGAAAACGTCATGCTGGCGCCGCGCAAGGTGCTCGGTATTTCGAAAGAGAAGGCCGAAGAAATTGCGGTCAAGCAATTGACCCACGTCGGCCTTGCCGAAAAGCTGAAGGTCTATCCGAACCGCATGTCAGGCGGCCAGCAGCAGCGTATGGCGATCGCCCGCGCGCTCGCCATGTCGCCGGAATACATGCTGTTCGATGAAGTTACCTCGGCGCTTGATCCGATGCTGGTCGGCGAGGTGCTCGACACGTTGAAGATGCTCGCGGATGAGGGCATGACGATGATCTGCGTCACGCACGAAATGGCTTTCGCCCGTGACGTCTCGAACCGCGTGGCCTTCTTCCATCAGGGCGTGATGGCCGAGATCGGCACGCCAGATCAGTTGTTCGGCGCACCACAGCATCCCGAGACGCAGAAGTTCCTGGCGAGCGTTCGGTAATGCCTGCAAATGATGTCATCGTCATCGGGGCCGGCGTTGTCGGCCTCTCGGCGGCAATCGCGGCGCAGGGCCGCGGTCTTTCGGTCACGGTGATCGACCGTGAGGGACCGGCGGCGGGCGCTTCGGCTGGCAACGCCGGCGCCTTCGCCTTCACCGATATCCTGCCGCTCGCGTCGCCCGGCATTCTCTGGAAGGCGCCGAAGTGGCTGCTCGATCCGCTTGGGCCGCTCAGCGTGCCGCCGGCCTATGCGCTGAAGATCGCGCCTTGGATGTTCCGGTTCTGGCGGGCCTGCGCCGCCTCGAAGGTGGAGCACTCAGCTGCAGCGCAGACGGCACTGATGGACCTTTCCAGGGCCGAACTGGAGCCGTTCCTCAAAAAAACCGACACCATTGCCATGCTACGCAAGGAAGGAAACCTCCAGGTCTATGAAAGCGATGCGGAATTCGAAGCGTCACTCGGGGGCTGGAAGGCGCGTGAGCGCCACGGTATCGAGTTCCGGCATCTGAACGCAGAGCAGATGGCCGAGATACAGCCCGGCATCGCACCGCGCTTCATCTGCGGCACGTTCACGCCTGGCTGGTATTCCATTGCCGATCCCAGGCTTTACACGCTGGCGCTGGCCGACCATTTTCGCACCATGGGCGGGCGTATCGAATGCCTCGATATCGCGTCGCTCCGGCCGTTGGAGGATGGGGTCGAGGTGGTTAGCCATGACGGCCGCACGCGCAAGGCAGGCCGGGTGGTACTGGCGGCAGGCGCCTTTTCGCACCGCATTGCCCGTTCGCTCGGGGAAAAAATTCCGCTGGAAACGGAACGGGGCTATAATACAACCCTGCCTTCAGGCGCATTCGATCTGCGGACGCAGGTGACCTTCGGCGGCCATGGTTTCGTCGTTACCCGGCTTTCCTCCGGCATCCGCGTCGGCGGTGCGGTCGAGTTGGGCGGGCTGGAGCTTCCGGCCAATTTTGCCCGATCCGAAGCGCTGCTGGCCAAGGCGAAAGCCTTCCTGCCGGGCCTGAAAACCGAAGGCGGCAAGCAGTGGATGGGCTTTCGCCCCTCGCTGCCGGACAGCCTGCCGGCCATTGGGCATGCGCGACACACGGCGCGGGTGGTCTACGCCTTTGGCCACGGACATCTGGGACTGACGCAATCTGCGGGTACGGCGCGCATCGTCGCCGACATTCTGACGGGGCAAAAAACCGCCATCGACACAAGCGCTTTTTCGCCGCAACGTTTCTAGAGGATTTCAGCTTTTCCCCGAAACGCAAAAATTCTCTAGCACTTTTTCACGCATTTACCGGGGCGCAAAGCGCGACGCGCTTTACTGGAAATGCCTTAGGGAGATTTTCGATGTCTTCTGCCGTTCCGCAAGCCCGCAGCATTCTTACCGGTGCGGCCGAAGGCCCCCTGATCGCCACGACGGAAGCGCTGAGTTTCTGGGGCGGTGTCGATCCCGCCACCGGCAGGGTGATCGACGTGCATCACCCGCTGCACGGCGTCAGTCTAACCGGCGGCGTGCTCTTCATGCCGACCAGCCGGGGCTCGTGCACCGGGTCTGGCGTTCTGCTCGACCTTATTCTAACGGGCCGGGCGCCATCCGCTCTCGTTTTCTGCGAGGCGGAGGATGTGCTGACCTTGGGCGCACTTGTCGCGGCGGAAATGTTCGAGCGGGCGCTGCCGGTCGTCCGTCTCGACCCCGAAAGTTTTGCCCGCTTTTCCCGCGCGACCCATGTTCGCATCGATGAAAACAGCATCGAGGCCGATGGCCTTTCGCTTGCCATAGCGCATCCCGCGACTGCCCGTCTCGATCTGACGGGTGACGACCGCGCTATGCTGGAAGGGCGCGACGGCATCGCCGTGCGCCAGGCCATGCGCATCATCGTCGCCATGGCAGCCCAGCAGGGCGCTTCCGCGCTCGTTAATGTCACACAGTGCCATATTGACGGCTGCATCTATGCCAGCCCCGCCAATCTCACTTTCGCGGAAAAAATGGCTGAGATGGGTGGCAAGGTCCGGGTGCCGACGACCATGAACGCCATCTCGGTGGACAAGGCTAACTGGCGGGCACAGGGCGTGCCGGATGATTTCGGCGATCCGGCGGCGAGACTGGCGGATGCTTATGTGCGCATGGGCTGTCGGCCCACCTTCACCTGTTCGCCTTACCTGCTCGACAGCGCGCCGGGCGCGGGTGAATCGATTGCCTGGGCGGAATCGAACGCGGTGATTTTTGCCAATACGGTGCTTGGTGCACGCACTGCCAAACATCCCGATTTCCTCGATCTATGTATCGCGATGACGGGCAGGGCGCCGCTTTCGGGTGTTTACCTGGAGGAAAATCGCCGGCCGCAGCGCATCGTGGACGTGATGCTGCCGCAAGGGATAGACGATGCGTTCTGGCCGCTCGTCGGTTATCTCGCCGGCAAGGCTGCCCCCGATTGCATACCGCTGCTGCGCGGACTTGGGGCTGCGAAACCCTCGCGGGATGATTTGAAAGCGCTCTGCGCTGCCTTCGGCACCACCTCCGCAGCGCCCATGCTGCATATAGAGGGCGTTACGCCGGAAGCCGGTATCGCGCCTCTGGAAACGGCCGACACGGTCGGCATTTCGCTTGCCGATATGGCGGCCGGGTGGTCGCTGCTGAACGAGGGACCGGAGGAGGTGCAACTGGTCGCCATCGGTAGTCCCCACGCGTCGCTGGAGGAGTGCCGCGCCCTTGCGGCCGTTTTCAACGGTCGCAAGCGCCATGCGGATGTCGCCGTCATCGTCACAGCCGGCCAGCAGGTCATCGATGCAGCTGCCCACGACGGCACGTTGAAAAGCCTGAAGGATAGCGGTGTACAGGTACTGCCTGACCTCTGCTGGTGTTCTATTTCCGAGCCGGTCTTCCCGACGAAGACGCGCGCCTTGATGACCAATTCCGGCAAATACGCCCATTACGGACCCGGCCTCAGCGGCCGCGCGGTGCGCTTCGGCAGCCTTGCCGATTGCGTCGAGAGCGCGTTGACCGGCCGTGCCGCTTCCCGTCTTCCCGCCTGGCTTTCCTGAGGAGAATTCAATGCGCAGTATTAAGACCGTTCATGTCATTTCCGCCCATGCGGAAGGCGAGGTGGGGGATGTGATTGTCGGTGGCGTCAAGCCGCCACCAGGCGAAACGATCTGGGAACAGAGCCGTTTCATCGCCCGTGATGAGACGCTGCGCAACTTCGTGCTGAATGAGCCGCGCGGCGGCGTATTCCGCCACGTCAATCTGCTGGTGCCGCCGAAACATCCTGATGCGGATGCCGCCTTCATCATCATGGAGCCGGAGGATACGCCGCCCATGTCCGGCTCTAACTCCATCTGCGTGTCCACCGTCCTTCTCGATGGCGGTATCGTGCCGATGCAGGAGCCGGAAACCCATATGCTGCTGGAAGCTCCCGGCGGGCTGGTGAAGGTGCGGGCCGAATGCCGCAACGGCAAGGCCGAGCGTATTTTCGTGCAGAACCTGCCAAGCTTCGCCGCGAAGCTTGATGCCGAACTCGAGGTCGAAGGCCTTGGAAAGCTCAAAGTGGATACGGCCTACGGCGGCGACAGTTTCGTCATCGTCGATGCCGAAGCAATGGGCTTCAGCCTGAAACCGGAAGAGGCGCACGAGATTGCCCGCCTCGGCGTGCGCATCACCAACGCCGCCAACAAGGCTCTGGGTTTCGATCATCCCGAAAACCCGGACTGGCGGCATTTTTCCTTCTGCCTGTTCGCCGGCAAGGTGGAACGCACGGCCGAAGGCCTGCGGGCAGGGGCGGCCGTCGCCATCCAGCCGGGCAAGGTGGACCGCTCCCCCACCGGCACGGCGCTTTCGGCCCGTATGGCCGTGCTGTATGCACGCGGCGAAATGAAGGAAGGGGAAACGCTGACGGCGGTGTCGCTGATCGGCTCGACCTTCACAGGCCGTATCCTCGGGACCACAACAGTCGGCGACCGCCCGGCCATCCTGCCGGAAATATCCGGCCGCGGCTGGATCACCGGAATACACCAGCACATGCTCGATCCGTCGGATCCATGGCCGGAAGGGTATCGGCTGACGGATACCTGGGGTGCGAGGTAAGAGCGTTACAGGTCACTCGGGTGGAATGGTGAGTACGCCACAGCGGTACCGCATCTTTCTTCTCCCCGGCGGGGAGAAGAAAGATGCGGTAGCCGCTCGTTCCAACAGGGCTAAAGCTTCACCGGCCCAACCGCTTCGTCGTCTCCCGCACGATAAGCTGGAAGCCGACATCCACCCGCGCACCCTCGGGAACAGCGGCATCCTTTTCTGCCTCCAATATCGAAAGCAGCAACTCGCCCGCTTTGCGGCCGATCATCTGTGCGTCGACCCGTATCGTTGAAATCGCCGGATAGCATTGTCTGCCAATATCAAAATCACCGAAGCCGAGAATGGAAATCTGGTCTGGTACATGAATGCCGCGGCGATGACATTCCATCAGCGCACCGACAGCGGAAATATCCGACACGGCGAAGATGGCTTCGACATCGGGCGCCTTGGCCAACAGGGAGCCCAGCGTTTTCGCGCCGTGATCGTATGAGACCGGCGCGCTGCCCTCGCGGATGATGAGATCATCGGCGATGCCGGCTTCGCGCAGCGCCGCCCCGAAACCGAGCAGGCGGCTTTCGCCGCGCCAGTCCTTAACGTCGCCATCGGCTCGGGAGCCAAGTGCGCCTATGCGCGTGAATCCAAGCGATATCAGGTGTTTGGCGGCGGTTCTTCCCACTTCGTAATTGGAAAAGCCGACCGCATGGTCGATCGGATGTTCGGGTACGTCCCAGATTTCAACGATCGGGATACCGGCGCGCATCAACACTTCGCTTGCCATCTTGGTATGAACCGTGCCGGCGACGACAATCGCGTCGGGACGGCGCTCCATCATGGTGCGGATGACGCGCTCTTCTTCCTGCAGGTCGTACATGGTGTAACCGATCAGCAATTGGTAATCGGCGGCGCGTAGCGCATTGGCGAGGCCTTGAGCGCTGTCGGCGAAGTTTGAGTTGGTGAGAGTCGGCAGGATGGCGGTGATGAAATTGGTGCGGCGAGAAGAAAGCGAACCGGCGATTCGGTCAGGCACATAACCAAGCTTCTCAATGGCCTTCATCACCTTTTGGCGCGTCTCTTCCGACACCAGGGCAGGATCGGCCAGCACCCGCGAAACGGTCATCTTGGAGACGCCCGCGAGTTTCGAGACGTCGCTCATGGTAGCTTTTTTTGACGTGACTAACGCTGCGGCCAAGGGCGTGCGCTCCACCAAAGCATGTCTCCCCAGTTACAATCCGGCTGAATGAAGACCGGTTCACGACAAGACATACACGAAGATACCAAGGGAAAGCACGCCGTATGATTGCAGATCAATGCGACGTGCACCGGATTTACGCGACGCGGCTATAGACCAGATGGTAGAAACGCCCGTCACACATGCTCATCATCTCATCCGTCAGTACCCGGCCTTCCAGCCGGACCGGCGAGACCAGTGCTTCCTCCACGGCCTCCATCGACGGATAGTCGATTTCCTGCACCATGATGATCTGGGCCGCGTCCGGGTCCGTGCGCTCCGTACGCATCACTCGCACCGCCTGCGCATTCGGCATGCGCTTCCAGACAGGCAGTAATTTTTCCTCGACGATGCGAAAAAACTCCTCCTCCCGGCCTGCGTGAATCCTGCCTTCGAAAATTGCCGAGCGTGTGTACATGTTTCCTCCCGAAATGAATGCCGATCGAAACAGTTCTGTAGATCGGACTTGCAATGATACCGATAACATGCATTATTGATCCTGCCAAGAACGTGAAGCGATGTCGAAGAGAGGAAAATCGATAATCGTGCTAACTGATTGAATGTCATAAGAAGTTCATCTGGTTCTGTGTTTTCACAGTTTCTTGGGAGGAGTTTTTAGTCAAGCGCCTAGAAATGTTATCGAGAACATTTTTCGGTTTGCGAAGGCCGCTGTTCTGCATGGGGCAGCTATTATTTGGGTTGGAGGAGAAACCATGAGCATATCCAGATTTCTGAAAAACATGACCGTTGCTGTTGGCGTTGCCGCAGCTTCGCTTGCGGCTACAACGTCCGCCCATGCCGTCTCGCTCAGCGAGATCACGGCGCGCGGCAAGGTCAAGATCGGTGTCCTCACGGGCGCGCCGCCGATGGGCATGGTGGATGAAAAGGGCAACCCTTCCGGTTATGACGTCGATGTTGCCAATCTCATCGGTTCCTACCTGTCGCTGCCGGTGGAACTGGTGCCGCTGACGCCTCCAGCGCGTATTCCGGCCCTTCAGACCGGCAAGGTCGATTTCCTCGTTGCGACGCTTGCGCCGACCGGCGAACGCGCCAAGACTGTGATGTTCACGCAGCCATACAGCGCCTTCAACATGGATATCATCTCCGGCAAGGACCAGAAATTCGAAAATCTCGACAGCCTCAAGGGCAAGCGCGTGTCGGTCAACCGCGGTTCCTCACAGGAAACCGCGCTGCGCAAGGCCAACGTCGAAGGTCTCGAAATCGTCGTTTACGAAGACGATTCCACCAGCGCCCAAGCTTTGCTTGCGGGTCAGGTGGATGCCGTCGCCCTGCCGTCCACGGTTGGTGAAGCAATCATCAAGCAGCGCCCGGAAGCCGGTCTCCAGGTCGGGTTCACCTTCTTCCAGCAGGGCAATTCCATGGCGACCAAGCTTGAGGATTTCGAGCTGCGCCAGTGGCTGAACACCTCCATTTACCTGATGAAGATGTCCGGCGATCTCGACCGCATCTCGGTCAAATGGACCGGTCGCCCGCTGCCGCAATTGCCAAGCTTCTGATTGAGCCTTTCAACGCGCCCGCCGGGAATACGTTCGGCGGGCCGGGAAATGTCAACGGAGTGACGCATGTCCTATACATTCCAATTCGGCGCGCTCGCCCAATATCAGGATGAAATTCTGAACGGCATATGGCTGACGATCAAACTGTCGGTCCTCTCCATCGTGCTCGGCTGCGCTTTCGGCATTCTTCTCGCTTCATTGCGCTCCATCAATGGTGGCATCGTCCGCATCATCGTGGATGCTTATGTCGAAGTCATCCGCAACACGCCGTTCCTCGTGCAGCTTTTCATCGTCTATTTCGGCCTGCCGGGTCTCGGCTTTCGCGTCGGGGCGGATACGGCGGCGCTGATCGGCATGACGATCAATCTTGCCGCCTATTCGACGGAGATCATCCGCGCCGGCATCGAGGCGGTGCACAAGTCGCAGATCGAGGCGGGTGAGGCTCTGGGCTTCACCAAGTACCAGATTTATCGTCACGTCATTATCGTGCCCGCCATTGCCAAGGTCTATCCATCCCTCTGCAGCCAGTTCGTGCTGATGATGCTGGCATCGAGCATATGCTCGGCCATCTCCACCCATGAGCTTGCCGCCGCTGCAGCCTTCGTGGAATCGCAGACCTATCGCTCCTTCGAGGTCTACATCGTCGTCACGCTCATCTATCTGGTGCTGGCGCTCAGCCTGCGGCTCATCCTTGCCCTTGTCGGCATGTGGCTGTTCGGTCGCCGCGTGGCCCGCAAGACGATGACCGCTTTGCCGGAGGTGCAGTCATGACCCTTAGAACTTTCGGCTGGAACGAATTCGGCTTTCTGCTGACCGCCCTGCAATGGACCGTGCTTCTGACGATCATTGCGCTAATCGGCGGCGGTATCGTCGGCTTCTTCGTGGCGCTCGCCCGCACCTCGAATTTCAAGGCGCTGCGCATTGCCGCCGGCACCTACATTCAGGTGATCCAGGGCATTCCGGTGCTGATGATCCTGTTCCTGTCCTATTACGGCCTCAGCCTTGCCGGGCTGGAACTGCCGCCACTTTTTGCCGCCGGCGCGTCGATGACCATCTATACGTCAGGTTATCTCGCGGAAATCTGGCGCGGTTGCATCCAGGCGGTGCCGAAACAGCAATGGGAAGCGTCGGAGTCGCTCGCTCTCACCCGGGCCCAGCAATATCGCTACGTCATCCTGCCGCAGGCGATCCGAATTTCGCTACCGCCGACCGTCGGTTTTGCCGTCCAGGTCGTCAAGAACACGTCCATCGCATCGATCATCGGTTTCGTCGAACTGGCAAGAGCGGGGCAGCTCATCAACAATGCCACGTTCCAGCCGTTCCGCGTCTTCGTCGCGGTGGCCATTCTTTATTTCATCGTCTGCTACCCGTTATCCCAGCTGTCGCGTTGGCTGGAAAGGAGGCTTCATGCCGGAAGTAATCGTTGAAAACGTTCACAAGAGCTTTGGCGCTCTGGAAGTCCTCAAAGGCGTGTCGCTGACGGTCGGCCGTGGTGAAGTCTTCGCCCTCATCGGCCGCTCGGGCTCGGGCAAGAGCACGCTTCTGCGTTGCATGAACGGGCTGGAAAAGATCAATTCCGGCCGCATCGAAATCGCCGGTCATGCGATCGGCGAAGACGCCAAGGCCCTGCGGAAGCTGCGCACCGATGTCGGCATCGTGTTCCAGAGCTATAATCTGTTCCCGCATCTGACGGTGGGTGAAAACATCATGCTTGCGCCGCGCATCGTCAAGGACGTGGCAAAATCGGAAACCAAGGATATCGCTCGTGAGGTTCTGCAGCTCGTCGGTCTTTCGGAGAAATTCGATTCCTATCCGGACCAGCTGTCCGGCGGCCAGCAGCAGCGTGTGGCGATTGCCCGCTCGCTTGCCATGCGGCCGAAGGTAATGCTGTTCGACGAGGTGACGTCTGCGCTCGATCCGGAACTCACCGAAGAAGTGCTGACTGTCATGGAAAACCTCGCCAGAGACGGCATGACCATGATCCTGGTGACCCATGAGATGGCCTTTGCGCGGCGCGTGGCGACCGAAACGATCTTCATGCACAAGGGCAAGATCTGGGAACAGGGCCGCTCGTCCGAACTCTTCGCCAATCCGCAAACGCCGGAACTCCGGCAATTCGTCAAGGCCGATGTAAAGTAGTTCACCGGCACAAAGGAAAATCCATGACCACTGAAATCGTGCAGCTGTGCCCGCTCATCCCGGCACTGGAGGAAGAACTTGCGCAGCGCTTCACCGTGCATCGCCTGTTCGAAGTGTCAGACAGGGCCGCTTTCCTCGCTGAAAAAGGCGGCGCGATCCGCGGCGTCGTCACCGGCGGTCATATCGGCCTGCCGGTGGATATTGGTGCAGCGTTACCAAAGCTTGAAATCGTTGCCATCAACGGCGTCGGCTTCGACAAGGTTGATCTGGCTGAAGCGAAGCGGCGCGGCTTTCGTGTTTCCAATACGCCTGACGTGTTGACGGCCGATGTCGCGGATCTTGCTCTCGGCCTTATTCTGGCGCAGGCACGCAGGCTGCCGCAGGCAGACCAATATGTCCGCACCGGGCAATGGCTGAAGGGCGACATGGGCCTTTCCACCCGCGTGGCCGGTCGTCGCTATGGCATATTCGGTTTCGGCCGCATCGGTCAGGCGATTGCCAGGAGGCTCGAAGGTTTCGATGCGCATATCTCCTACACCGCGAGAAATCGTCGCGATGTCGCCTATGATTATTATGACAGCATCGAAGCTCTGGCCGCTAATTGTGACGTGCTGATCATCGCCGCAGCGGCCACCGCCGAAACGCGTCATATCGTCAATGCCGAGGTTCTGAACGCGCTTGGCCCGCAGGGTGTGCTTGTCAACGTGGCTCGCGGCTCGTTGGTGGATGAGAAGGCGCTCATTGAGGCACTTTCGAATGGCGTGATCGCAGGTGCTGCGCTTGATGTCTTCGAGGATGAACCGCGTGTGCCGGAAGCGCTGTTTGCTTTCGAAACCGTCACGCTCGCCCCACATATCGGCAGCGGCACGCATCAGACGCGACGGGCCATGGCAGAACTCGTTCTTGCCAATCTCGACGCGCATTTTGCCGGCAGGGAGCTGCCGACGCCGGTGGTGTGACGGGCCTTGCTGGATGCCGGAATTCTTGCGGCGCGGCTTCTATCCGCGCCGTTTCCCTGAGACAGGCGCTATTTCATCGCCGCAAGCGTACAGACGGCCACCGGCCACCCTATCTCCGCCCCTCGTTCATATTTATATAATATGTATAATCCTACTATTCTGCTCTCTTATAAAGTGATGAGGCGGATAGGTGCGTTCCAAGGGCCCGAAGACACCCGTGCAGAACCGGATATCGCGAAAAAAGCGCGAAACAGGGCCGTCTGCCTCTACCCCAACAGATGAAAATAGTAATCCATCCGACCGGCATGTGTTGTTGGAAGCGATGATCGACCACGTCCCGGATTTTATCTATGCCAAGGATCTGGAAGGTCGTTTCCTGTTTGCGAACCGCGCAATCGTCAAGGAAAATGGTTTTGACACGGTGGAGGAGCTGATTGGCCTCACCGATTACGATATTCACGGCGAAGCAGCACGGCGGGCGGGCATTCCCGACACCGAGGCACGGGTGATGCGCACGGGAGAACCGGATCTCGGTTACGAAGAGCGGGCCATGCGCGGCGATATCGACCGCTGGCTGATGATGTCGCGCGTGCCGCTGCGGGACAAGTCCGGCAACATCATCGGGGTGGTCGGCGCTTCTAGGGACATAACCCAGAAAAAGGCTTCCGAAAGGCTGCTGCAGACGCAGGCGCGCATTCTCGAAATGATTGTCGCGGCGGCGCGTATCGAGGATTTCCTGGAGGAATTCGTCAAGGCGATTGAAAATCTCGCCACAGGGCTTGCCTGTGCCGTACGGGTGTTCGACGCCGCTACGGGTGAACCTTCGGTTTATGCATCGCCGGCACTCGCTCCGCATGCGGGGCTGACGGCGCTGATTTCCTCGGTTAGCGATCCTGACATCATCACTTCCCCTGCCGATAACACGGCCTTCAGCTTCGATATTCCCGCCAGCGACGGCAAGGCGCACGGTTTTGTCTGGTGCATGCTCGCGGCCCGCCAGCCAGATCCGGCACTGGTGGAATTTATCGGTGCGGCTGCACGCATGGCGGGGCTCGCGATCGACCGCAAACGTGCTGCCGAACATATCGCCTTTCTGGCCGATCACGACATGCTGACCCGGCTCCCCAATCGCCGTTTTCTCGATACACGACTGCCGGAAGTTCTTGCGGCGGCGGCAAAAGCCAGGCGGACGATCGCCGTCTGCTTCCTCGACCTCGACAATTTCAAGCAGATCAACGACACGCTGGGCCACAGCGTCGGCGATGCGCTGCTTTCGAAGACGGCGGCGCGCATTGCAGGGAGCCTCGGTCGGAACGATCTCGTGTTGCGGGTGGGCGGGGATGAGTTCGTTGTCATTCTGGAGAAGCAGCCGGACGGTTTCGAATCCCGGCTTCAAGGCATCCAGGCTGCGGTCTCACAGCCGCTGCGCATCGGCAATTATGATATCAAGGCGACATCCAGCATCGGCGTGGCGTTTTTTCCGGAACATGGGGAAACCACGGCGGAGATCGTCGCCGCTGCCGATCTTGCCATGTATCAGGCGAAACATAATGGTCGGGACGGTATCGCCACCTTCTCGCCGCGCATGGCAGACGATTTGCGAAAGAAGGTCACGCGTATCGAGGAATTGCGCAGGGCCGTGGAACGGGATGAATTCATCCTGCATTTCCAGCCGCAGGTCGATCTACTTACCGGCGGAATCAGTGGGGTGGAGGCGCTGGTGCGCTGGCAGCACCCGGCGGAGGGACTGCTTGGGCCTGCGGAATTCATCGGCCTTGCGGAAGAAACCGGCCTCATCGTGGAGCTTGGGGAGAGCATTCTGAAAAAAGCGTGCCGTCAGGCGCGAGACTGGATGGCTGCTGGATTGTCGCCTCTCAAAATGGCAGTCAATATCTCCCCCCGGCAGTTCCAGGCCGGTTTGGCGGACCAGATCAGTTCGGTGCTGAAGGAAACCGGCCTTGCACCTTCGCTGCTGGAAATCGAGATTACCGAGACGCTCATCATTCAGGATGTCGACACGTCAGTGCGCATCATGCGCGCCATCAAGCAGATGGGCGTCAGCCTGGCACTGGATGACTTCGGCATCGGCTATTCCTGTCTTGGCATGCTCAAGACATTCCCTCTCTCGTGCATGAAGATCGACCGCTCGTTCCTCACGCATCTGCCGGCAAAAACCAAAGACAGCGCCATTGTTTCGATCATGATCCAGCTTGCCGGTTCACTGGGCATCGATGTCATTGCCGAAGGCGTGGAAACGGCCGAGCAGGCTGACTTTCTGCGCGCTGCCGGTTGTCCCTACGGGCAAGGTTACTATTTCGGCCGCCCCGTGGCGGCTGGCGAGATCGAGGGCATGCTGAAGGCGATGCCCACATTTGCAACCGGTTCTTCCAGCCAACCGCTGTAATCGCCGATCCACCGCCCGCTGCGTCATCCGAACGGAATTGAAGCACCACGCGCGAGTTTCGGGTCGGGTATCGCCGCCTTGCGCACTCACTGCACCAGCCTCGGCTATTGTCACATCACCGTTGTTATTCAAGGTGAGCTTTTGGGCTCCTGCCGCAGCAATATTGTTACTACTCTCGTCATATTAGAATATTATCGTAAATTAAATATCCAATAAATCTTATTTTCCCGATGTACATAAGCGTATTTTTATATTTTAAACTTTATATTTGTTGTAATATTACTACGCATTGTGATTGCGTCATCGTGTTGTATTTTAAATCCGGAGATTTGAATTGCGACTCCCCCGCGATTTCTGTCATTTGCTGATCAGCGCAGGGAAGCGGGCGGCAGGGAAAAGACCAGCCCACAAATTTGCGCATTCGTTGAAAAATTTTTGACTGGAGATTACAAATGAACATCAAGAGCCTTTTGATCGGCTCCGCTGCGGCTCTCGCAGCAGTATCCGGCGCACAGGCCGCTGACGCCATCGTCGCCGCTGAGCCCGAGCCCATGGAATATGTTCGCGTCTGCGATGCTTTTGGCACCGGCTTCTTTTACATCCCCGGCACCGAAACCTGCCTGAAGTTCGACGGTTACGTTCGTTTCCAGACGGACTTCGGTCGCAACCAGTCCGGTACATCTGACTGGGACTCTTTCACCCGCGCCCAGTTCAACATTGACACCCGCACCGACACCGAACTCGGCGCCCTGCGTGGCTACATCGGTCTGCGCGGTCAGGCCGACAACGATACTGACCGCAACTTCGTTCTTGATCAGGCTTTCATCGAACTCAGCGGCCTGAAAGTCGGTTTCTACTACAACTGGTGGGACGACGGTCTCTCCGGTGAGTATGACCAGCTCAGCTCCAACCGCACCCGTCTGAACGCTATCCGTTACACCTACGACGCCGGCTCATTCTACGTCGGTGCCGCTGTTGAAGAGCTCGAAGGTTCGCGTAAGGGCACTTCCGAACTCGGCGTTACGAAGGGCGGCAAGTTCCAGACCAGCACGAACGATGTTGGCATCAGCGCCATCATCGGCGCAAAGATCGGCGGCGTTAAGGCCAACCTGCTTGGCGGTTACGACACGAACCAGGAAAACGGTGCAATCCGTGCGATCATCACGGCTGACATCGGTCCGGGCACGCTCGGCATCTCCGGTGCTTGGGCTTCCGGCGCCAACTACTACTACGAAGAGTCCGAGTGGACTGTTGCTGCTGAATACGCCATCAAGGCAACTGACAAGCTGACCATCACCCCCGGCTTCCAGTATTTCGGCACGATCGACATCGGCGCTAACAACGACTTCGTTGGCAGCCGCGATGCATGGCGCGCTGGCGTCGCTGCTGGTTACAAGATCACCTCTGGTCTTTCCACCAAGGTTGCGGTGACCTATCAGGACGTCGATGGAAAGAAGGGCGTAAACGGTGGTGGCGACAGCTGGACCGGTTTCGTTCGTCTCGAGCGTTCGTTCTAACAGAGCCTGACAAAGAGCATAACCGGGTTAGACAACTCAGATCCACCCCGTTTCTTGAACGGGTGAGTGCTAGCTCCAGTCAAAGTTCCTGACATGATGTCAGGTTTGCTCCCCGGCCCTCTCCTGGCCGGGGAGTCTTTGTCGTGATCTTGGCAAGAAGTGCCAGGGGACCTTGCCGACCCCAGTCGATTAGTGATCCCGAGTCGATTTGTGATCCTGAACAGGCCCTTGGTCGGCGGCGCGGAATCTCGCATCTGCCGGCGGACGGGGAGGGAGCACGGGTTCGTCGAACGTGCGCAGCAGGCAGCCCCAGCCCGGATCGTGCATGTGTGCTTTCAGACCCGCCCGTTCTGCCAGTGCCATGGCTTCCTGTTGGCCGAAGGAAATGGCGGCGTCTACATCTGATGTCAGTACCCGGCCATTTTCCATCAGCAATTTACCGTCCACGAAGACGGTATCGACATCGCTGCCAAGAACCTGATGGACCAGACGGTGGACCGGCATCCACATGGGCATGAGATGCGGCTTCCGCATGTCGATGATGACGACGTCAGCCTTCTTGCCGATCTCGAGCGAACCGATCTCGTCCTCCATGCCGATAGCGTGGGCGGCATCGATCGTGATCATCTCTAAGATCTTGCCCGGCGGAAGCAGGTAGCGGTCGTGATTGTGCAGGAGATGTTGCGTAAATTGCGCGAGGCGCGCCGTCTGCAACATGTCGAAATGGCGGCTTGGAGCTGCGCCATCGGTGGTGATGGCGACACGAATCCCTTTTGACATCATTTCCATGATGGGAGTTGCGCGGCCCGGCGGCGCATGGGTCACGCGTGTGCCGGTCTCGGCCAGTATGTCTATTTCGTCGTGGGAGATACCCCAGCAATGCTGAAGGTGAATGTCAGGGCCAAGCAGGGCATTTTCCTTGTCCTGAAACGCCATGCGGATTTGCCCGGCAAAGGCGTCGGAATGAAGCCTGACACCGGTCTTGCGCGCCATCTCGCGTATCCGGCGGGCCTGCATTCTGTCACCCTCTGTCAGTTTCACTGCCTGGTCCGGCGTCGATGCATTGGAGGGTTCGACCGACGGTGCGATGGTGAAAGGCGTCAGGAAAACGCTGATGCGGCCATCGGCGCTGCCGTGCAATGCTTCGATCACCGCTTCGCTGCCATCCATCATCTCGTCGAAGCTAACGTCGCGACGTTCCGGTAGACCGCTCTCCCACCGTGTGACCGGATGAGGCCATGGGAGGCCTGACGGCCCGACGCAGATGATTTCGCGAAGGCCGAGTTCGCTATAGGCGCGAGCGTGGTTGGTGGCGAAGACGGGGTCATCCGCGCGTGGCATCGAAGTGATGATGCTGGCCGCGGTCGTCACCCCGGCGCGCAGCCGTTCAATGCCGGAAATCAGCCCGTCGGCATACCAGTAGTCGCGGGTGACGTAGTGGTAATAGGTCGCCGTGATGATTTTCATCCACATCGCATTGGTGTCCGCTGCGATGCTGCGAAGAAGGGCGTGGCCCGCGTGGCCATGGGCATCGATCAGGCCAGGAATGAGAAGCTTTCCCCTGCAGTCGATAACCACCTTATCACTGTGGCGGGGGTCAAGTTCATCCACAGTGCCGATGTCGACAATCCTGTCGCCTTCTATCGCCAGTGCCCCGTTCTCAATGATACGCCGCTCCTTGTCGACCGTAACGATCGTTCCGTGCCGCAGCTGAAAGCCTGTCATATTCTCTCCTCCCTCGCTTAAACTCGTATTCAAAAACTTGCGATTTTGAGTACGATAATTGTCAACAATATTATTGACAATAAGCCTCGGCGAAACAATACTCCTTCTGCCTGACCGGACCCGTGCCGGTTTCCAACGATCAATAAAAAGGGGGGATCAAATGTCCCGTATCAGAAGTTTTGTCCTGGCGGCCATGGCTGCTGCCGCCATTGCCGTTCCCGCCAGCGCGGAGACCCTTCGCTGGGGTGGTCGCGCCGATCTCTATTCGCTCGATCCCTATTCGGTTCCGTCCACATCCAACCTCGCTTTTCTCAATCATATCTACGAGGGTCTCGTCCGCTACGGACCGGACTTCCAGATCGAGCCGGCACTCGCCACCGAGTGGAAGCTGATTGATGGAAAGACCTGGCGCTTTACCCTTCGCAAGGGCGTGAAATTTCATGACGGCGCAGACTTCACCGCCGATGATGTCGTCGCATCCTTTACTCGCGCTTCGGACGCGACATCGCCGCTGCGAGGAAATATTCCGATTTTCGCCGGCGTTAAAAAGGTTGATGACTACACGGTCGACCTCGATGTCAACGCACCGACTTCTCTCTTTCTGAACGACATAACCAATATCTTCATTTTTAACGCCAAGTGGTTGAAAGATAACAATAGCGAGAAGCCTACCGACTTCGCGTCGAAGGTCGATGGCTACACCACCATGCACACCAATGGCACAGGCCCGTTCAAGCTCGAAAGCCGCGTTCCCGACAGCAAGACTGTTCTCGTTGCCAATGAAGGCTGGTGGGACCAGAAGAAGCACAATCTCGACCGCATCGAATTCGTGCCGATCGCATCTGCGGCAACACGCGTCGCGGCACTGCTGTCAGGTGAAATCGACCTGATCGACTCCGCCCCGATCCAGGATTTGCCGCGTCTGGAATCCTCGCCCAATATCACGGTCAAGAAGCGCACCGAGCTTCGCACGCTTTTCATTGGCTTCAACCGCCGCGAAAAACTGGAAAACGGTCAGCCGAACCCCTTTAATGATCTGCGCGTTCGTCAGGCCTTCGAAGCCTCCATCGATCGTGACCTGATCAACAAAAAAGTCATGCGTGGTCTTGCAAGGCCGTCCGGCTCGCTGATCGCACCTGAAATCGCTGGTTATGCCAAATCGCTGGACACGTTCGAGCCGGCCGATCCGGCCAAGGCGCAGAAGCTGCTTGCCGATGCGGGCATGAAGAACCTTGCCTTCACCTATACCTGCATGAATGACGAGAGCGTAAACGAAGAGGATATCTGCTCGGGCGTTGCCAACATGTTGAAGCGCGGCGGTTTCCAGCCGACCATCGATATTGCGCCACGTTCCGTGCAGTCACCCAAGCGCAATGGCGGCAAGGCTGACGTCTTCAACCTCAGCTGGGCAAACGAGCCGACTCTTGACGCCTTCTCGATGCTGTCGCAGATCCTCTCGACCCGCAAGGGCGCGATGGGCGTCTCCAACTATGGCGGCTGGTCCAATCCCGAGATCGACAAGCTTGTTGCGCAGGCGGCGCAGGAGCAGGACAATACGAAACGCCTGGCGCTCGAAGAAGCTGCGCTGAAATTCGCCAAGGACGAGACCATGCTCGTTCCGCTGCATCAGCAGCCGATTGCGTGGGCTATGCTGGCCAAGGTCAAAAGCGTCGACTTCCGCGCCGACAACAAGCCACGCCATTGGCTGACCCAGCTCGACAAATAAGACGGACAGCAAGCGAGGCGCCGGTCACTGGACCGAGCGCCCTGACTGTTTCAGCAGATATTCGAGCACGCGCCAGTTCGTTTGACTGAATGTGAAGCCGAACGAAGCTGCGTCAAAATTGTCGACAAAGTTGCATCGTGTTCGTGGTTCTTGCAGCCCGCGCAACCTTTGCCCCATCTCTGGAAGAGAATGATCGAACCTGAAAGCCTGCGCGGCTCAGGCTCGCGTCCGAGAGGTAACAATGCTGGTATTCATCATCAAGCGTTTGGGAAATGCCGTGCTGGTCATGCTTTCCGTTGCGCTTATCGCCTTTCTCATCTTTCGGCTGGCGGGTGATCCCGTCGAGCTGATGGTCGGCGAACAGACGTCGCAGGAGGATCGCGCAGCGCTCCGTGAGCGGCTCGGCCTCAATGACAGCCTGCCGACCCAATATCTGCGGTTCGTCAAAGACGCGGCGGAGGGCAATTTCGGCGTTTCCTACCGCAACGGCCAGCAGGTGCTACCGCTGATCGCGGAAAGGTTCCCCGCGACCCTTGAGCTGGTGCTGGTTGCCACCGTGATCTCTCTGGTCGTCGGCCTGCCTCTGGGTGTTCTGACGGCGATCCGGCGCGGGAAGTGGTACACAGAAGGTCTGCAGTTCCTGTCGATCGTCGGGGTTTCCCTGCCAAGCTTCGTTGTCGGCATTCTTCTCATTCTTGTCTTTTCCGTTTCCCTCGGCTGGGCACCGGCCTTCGGCCGTGGCGATGTCGTTCAGCTGGGCTGGTGGTCAACCGGGCTTTTGACCTCGTCCGGGCGTGCTGCGCTCATTCTTCCGGCTATCGCGCTTTCGCTTTATCAGATCACCCTCGTCATGCGTCTGGTGCGGGCTGAAATGCTTGAAGTTCTGCGGTCCGATTTCGTGAAGTTCGCACGGGCACGTGGCATTCCGCGCTGGCGGATCTACTTCCGTCATGCGCTGCGCAACTGTCTGATGCCGGTGGTGACACTGACGACGATGAATGTGGGTTCGCTCATCGCCTTCGCGCTCATCACGGAAACGGTGTTTCAGTGGCCGGGCATGGGCATGCTGTTCATTCAGGCGGTCACCTTCCTCGATATCCCCGTCATGGCGGCCTATCTCTGCATCATCTCCTTCATCTTCGTTGTCCTCAACACGTTCGTCGATATCGCCTATGCGGTCATCGATCCGCGTCTGCGCACCGCGCGCTGACCGAAGGGAGCCAGTTTCATGACAGACCTTTCGCAAACGGAAAAACCCGCCCGTCGGTCACTTTTCAGCCGCATGCGCGATAGCGATCTCTACTGGTCGTTCAGCCGCAGTAAATCGGCCAAGATCAGCGCGCTCATCCTGACAATCCTCATCCTCGCAGCTGTCTTCGCGCCGTGGATTGCGCCCCAGAATCCCTATGACGGTGCATCGCTGGACATGTGGAAGGCCGAGCTTCCGCCGATCTGGCAGGAGGGCGGCGAATGGCCGTTTCTGCTTGGAACAGATACGCAGGGACGCGACATGCTCTCGGCCATTCTCTACGGCACACGCATCTCCATCGTCATCGGTGTCGCCTCCGTGCTGCTTTCGCTCGTCATCGGCATGACGGCAGGTCTGGTGGCGGGGTACTTCGGCGGTTTTGCCGATGGCCTCCTGATGCGCATCGGTGACATCACGCTCTCGATCCCGACCATTCTGGTTGCGATCCTCGTATCGACAGTCGTGCGGCAAATGCTGCCCGACAATCTGCGTGAGGTCGGCGCATCCGCCGTGCTCATTCTCGCCATCGCGCTCTCCGCCTGGGTGCAATATGCCCGCACGGTGCGCGCCCAGGCCATCGTTGAAACCGGCAAGGACTATGTTCAGGCCGCTAAGCTGATCGGCGTGCCCGCCCGCCGCATCATGGCGGCGCATATCCTCCCTAATACGCTAACGCCGATCATGGTTGCCGCCACGCTGAATTTCGGCATGGCGATCCTGACGGAAGCGACGCTGTCCTTCCTTGGCATTGGCATGCCACCAAGCCAGCCGTCGCTCGGCACGCTGATCCGTATCGGCAACCAGTTCCTGTTCTCCGGCTCCTGGTGGATCGTGCTGTTCCCTGTCTTCCAACTCTGCCTGCTCGTCGTCACCGTCAACCTTCTGGGTGACTGGCTGCGCGATGCGCTCAATCCGAAACTGAGGTGAGCTCCATGCACGATCTTCTTCTGCGCAACGTACGGCCCATGGCGGGCGAAGCCTGCGATATTTTGATCAGGAACGGCAAGATTTCAGGTTTCGGAACATTTGACGCCGAACCCGGCATGCCGGTTGAGGATGGCAAGGGAGCAATTGCCGTTCCCGGCCTTATCGATGCCCATACGCATCTGGACAAGACGACGTGGGGCATGCCCTGGCACGTCAACAACCGTGCTGCCATCCTGCGCGAGCGGATCGATTTCGAGCGGGAAAACCGCGTTCAGATCGGCATCGATCCGCATCGCCAGTCCATGCGCCATGCGATCGGCCTTGCGGCCAATGGCGGCACCCATATTCGCAGCCATGTCGATATCGACCCCACCCATGGCCTGAAACTGGTAGAGGGCATATGGGAAACCCGTGAGAAGCTTGATGGCATCATCGACATCGAGGTCGTCGCCTTCCCGCAATCCGGCGTCATGGTCATGCCCGGCACGCTGGAGCTTCTCGATGAGGCGTTGAAGCAAGGCTGCGAGGTGCTTGGCGGCATCGATCCCTGCGGAATTGACCGCGATCCGAAGGGCCAGCTGGACATTCTTTTTCAACTGGCGACAAAACACGGCGTGCCGATCGATATTCATCTGCACGAAGCCGCCGACCTCGGCGCCTTCACGATGGAGCTCATCTTCGAGCGCATCCGGGCAAACGGCATGCAGGGCAACGTTGCCATCAGCCACGCCTTTGCCCTTGGCATGAACGACTATCTGCGCGTTGGCAGGCTGATCGACGAGATTGCGCGGCTTGATGTCGCCATCCTGACCACGGGTGCGCCATCGGCAAGCGTGCCGTCGATCATGCGCCTCAAGGAGGCGGGTGTGCGCGTTGGCGGCGGCTGTGATGGCATCCGCGACACATGGGGTCCGTGGGGACAGCCGGACATGCTGGATCGCGCCAAGATCATTGGCATGAAAAACGGTCTGCGTTCGGATATCGAGCTTGCGCATGTGCTCCATGTCGTTTCCAAGGGTGGCGCCGATGTCATGGGTCTTGAGGATTACGGCATGGAGATCGGCTGTGCTGCCGACTTCACGCTGCTGACCGGCGAAACGCTGGCGCATGCTGTTGTTGATATCGCGCCGCGGCCGCTGGTCGTCAAAGGCGGCCGGGTTACGGCGAGAGATGGCAAAGCCATTGTGGAGGCGCCGTGATGAGCGACGTTCTCAATGCGTTGCAACTTGGCGAAAGGCCGCAAGGGCGGACGTTGCTCACAGCCAGCTGGGTTGTCGGGCACAAGGACGGATCGCACCGCCTTCTGAAAAACGGCGAGGTTGTCTTCGAAAACGGCGAAATCGTCTTTGTCGGGCATGGATTTCCCGGAGAGGTCGCCCGGCGTATCGATTTTGGCAATGCGCTCGTCAGCCCCGGCCTGATCGATCTCGATGCGCTTTCCGATCTCGATACGACGATCCTCGGCATTGATCATCATCCGGGCTGGGCGAAGGGTCGTGTCTGGCCGCGCTCCTATGTCGAGGCCGGTCCTTACGAGATGTATTCCCCGGAAGAGCTTGCCTTCCAGAAGCGTTTCGCCTTCGGGCAGTTGCTCCTCAATGGCATCACCACGGCAGCCCCCATCGCATCGCTGTTCTATCGCGAATGGGGGGAGAGCGTGGCGGAATTCGAGGCGGCCGCCGATGCCGCCGGAGAACTTGGTTTGCGCGTTTATCTCAGCCCCGCCTTCCGTTCAGGCGGCATGGTGCTGGAAGAACCGGGCCGCATGGTGCCTGTTTTTGATGAGGAGCGTGGTTTTCAGGGCCTCGCCGACGCAATCGCCTTCATCGAAAAGCAGAGTGGAAGGCACGGCGATCTGGTGCGCGGCATGCTCGCGCCGGACCGCGTGGAAACCTCCACCCTGGCGCTCATTGAGCGCACCGACGCAGCGGCCCGCGAACTCGGCTGCAAGTTCCGTCTCCATATGGCGCAGGGCGTCATGGAGGTCGATACGGTTCGCAAGCTCCACGGTTCGACCGCGCCAGTCTGGCTCGCCAAGGCCGGGCTGCTCAGCGAAAGGCTTATCGCCCCGCACGCCACTAATGCGACGGAAGAAGATCTGGCGCTTTATGCGGAAAACGGCGTCTCCATCGTCCACTGTCCGCTGGTTTCGAGCCGTGGCGGCAGCACGCTCTCATCCTTCTCCTCCTGCCGCAAACGCGGCATCAACATTGCGATGGGAACGGATACGGCCCCGGCGGACATGCTGATGAATTTGCTCGTAGGGCTGATCACCTGCCGCATCAATGACGGTGCTCCGGACCAGATCCGCTGTGCCGATCTCTTCGATGCGGCCACACTTGGCGGCGCGCGGGCTCTTGGACGATCTGACCTTGGCCATCTTTCCCCGGGCGCAAGGGCAGACATTGCTGTCTTCGATCTCGACGATACCGTCATGGCGCCGAGCATCGATCCGATCACCACGCTGGTGACCGGTGGTTCGGGCAAGGTCACGCGGGCCGTTTTTGTCGACGGCCGTCTTTCCATGCGTGAAAGGCAGGTCGCCCGTATCGACATGCGGCGTGCCCGTGAACAGGCGCAGGCGCAGTTCGATCGCCTGATTGCAAAATATCCCGAACGGAGCTGGGCAAATCCGCCCGTCTACGAAATCTTCCCTCCGAGCTATCCGGTGGAGGTCGCCCAGCATGGTTGACATGAACCAATCGGTTATTGATGTCCGCAATCTCAAGGTCGAGTTTCCGGGGCGTCGAGGCACCGTTACCGCGCTTTCCGATATCAGCCTTTCGATTCGGCCCGGTGAAATTCTTGGTGTTGTCGGTGAATCCGGCGCCGGCAAATCCATGACGGGTCTTGCCATACAGGGCCTGCTCGAGAAACCCGGCCACATTGCCGATGGTGAAATCTGGCTCGGGTCGCGCCGTATCGATCAACTGGATGACCGGGCGATGGAAAGCATTCGCGGTCGTGAGATCGGTGCGATCTTTCAGGACCCGCTGACCTCGCTCAATCCGCTCTTCACGGTCGGTGCGCAGCTTGTCGAGACGATCCGCCAGCACCTGCCGCTGTCGAAAGCGGATGCACGCGCACGGGCCGTTCAACTGTTGAAGGATGTCGGCATTCCATCACCTGCGGATCGTGTCGATCATTATCCGCACCAGTTTTCTGGCGGCATGCGCCAGCGTGTCGTCATCGCGCTGGCGCTCGCCGCCTCTCCGAAACTCATCATTGCCGATGAGCCGACGACGGCGCTCGATGTCTCGATCCAGGCGCAGATCATTTCCCTGCTGCGGCGGCTGTGCAAGGAAAAGCAGACGGCGGTCATGCTTGTCACCCACGATATGGGCGTCATTGCCGAGGCTGCCGACCGTGTGGCGGTGCTTTATGCCGGCCGGCTGATCGAGGTGGGCCCGGTCGAGCAGGTGCTGCACGAACCGCGCCACCCCTATACGCAGGGCCTGATGGCCTCCATCCCGTCACTTGGCGCACGGGTGGAGCGGCTGAACCAGATCGACGGCGCGATGCCGCGTCTCGATGCGATCCCGCCCGGATGCGCGTTTAATCCACGCTGTGGATTCGCCGGGCCGCGCTGTCGGCGGGAAAGGCCTGAACTCGAAACCGTCGGCAACGGCGCCAGTGCGTGCTGGCTGAATGCAGGAGGCACAGCATGACACAATCCGCATCTCAAAAGGCCCCACAGAACAAGCCGGCCTTGACGGTGAAGGGCCTGACGAAAACCTTCGACGTTTCGGCCCCGCTGCTCAATCGCATCATCGAGCGCAAACCACGGCAGTTCGTGCAGGCCGTCAACGATATCGACTTTTCCGTTCCGGCCGGCGGCTGTCTCAGTATCGTCGGTGAAAGCGGTTGTGGCAAATCGACTGTTGCCCGCCTGGTAACGGGACTTTTTCGGCCAAGTGCCGGCGAGTTTCGTTTCGCGGCAGGCGGCAAGGGTAAACCGCTGTCGGCACAGATGATCTTTCAGGATCCCTATGCCTCGCTCAATCCGCGCTGGCGGGTGAAGAACATCATCGCCGAACCGATCCGCGAACTGAAGCTACGCGCGACCAAGGCTGAAACGATGGAGCGGGTGGAGGAGCTTCTCAAAACCGTGGGCCTTTCAGCCTCCGATGGCGAAAAGTTTCCGCATGAATTTTCCGGCGGTCAACGCCAGCGCATCTCCATTGCCCGTGCATTGGCAAGCGAACCGGAATTCCTCGTCTGCGATGAGCCGACATCGGCGCTCGACGTTTCGGTGCAGGCGCAGGTGCTGAACCTCATGCGCCGCCTGCAGGATGAACTCGGCCTCACCTATCTCTTCATCAGCCACGACATGAGCGTTGTTCGTCACATGTCAGACCGTATCGCGGTGATGTATCTCGGCCGGATTGTGGAGGAGGGGGATACGGAAGAGCTTTTCGCCAATCCGCGCCATCCCTATACACGGCTGCTTCTCCAGACGATCCCTAATATCAAGGCGCCGCAGCGGGACCGGGAGATTGTTGCCGGTGAAGTGCCAAGCCCTCTGAAGCCGCCTTCGGGTTGCGCGTTTCACCCGCGTTGTCCGCTCGCAACGGCGCAATGTTCGGCAGAAGTGCCTAAGGTGAAGAGCCTTGCCAACGGCACGCGGGTTGCCTGTCATCTGGTCGAAGATGACACGCAATGGGCGGGCGAGCGACATCGCGCCTGAGCGGAAAAATCAGCCGAGCGCGGCGCGCAGGTCGTGGGAAAGGTCGCGGATTTCGCTGAGATCGAGCTCCGCTTCCACATGCTCGAGGTGGTGGGTCATCAGGTGGATGGCCCGCGACGGATCATTGTTGGCGATCGCATCGACGATTTCCGCATGTTCGTCCGGGCCGCAGTTGAAGCGATCCGTGTTACGGTAAACGGCTGTTATCAGCGACGAGCGGGAAATGAGGTCGCGCATGGTGGTAAAGAGAAAATCAGAACCGAGCGTTTCCGCAAGCAGAAGGTGGAACCCGCCGGAAAGCTTGATGATGTCGGTCGTGACGTTTTTGGCATTGGCCACGCGCTCTTTGGCCACGTGGTCGCGTAGCTTTTTGAGATCGGTCTTGGTGGCGGATTTGCAAAGTCTTTCGACAACGCATTGCTCGACGGTACGGCGCACGAAGAAGACGTCGCGGGCTTCCTCGACCGACGGTTTGGAGACGAAAGCACCGCGATTGGGAACGATGGTCACCAGTCCGTCACGTTCGAGAACGGACAAGGCTTGGCGGATTCTGGCACGGCTGACGCCAAAGATTGTCGCCAGTTGCTCTTCTTTCAGCTGCACACCCGGACGCAGCCGGCGTTCGGCGATCGAAAGCCATACTTTCTCGACAATCTGCTGCGTGGACGGGCCGGCCTGCTCGCTCATTCGACATACTCCCCAATCGTCCTAGAGAAGCGTGATGTGAATGAAAAAGTCAACCGTATCAACGGGATTTTGGTTGCAACATTGTCAACAATATGAGAGATAATTGTAGACTAAATTAGGATGCCGATCATGGAATTCGATTTCAGCGCGCTTGAGCCCCAGAGCCGCTACCGCCTTCTGACGAATTTTATCGGTCCGCGGCCGATCGCACTCGTGACGACCCGCTCGGAAGCTGGCCATAACAATGCAGCGCCGATGAGCTTCTTCAACGTCTTTTCGCATGATCCGCCCATCGTGGTCCTCGGCATTCAGCCGAAGGTGAGCGGCGAGGAAAAGGATACGATGGTGAATATCCGCCGCACTGGCGAGTTCGTGGTCAATATGGTCGATATGTCGCTTTCGGAGCAGATGCTGATCTGCGGTCTCGGCTTCGACAATGAAGTTGACGAGATGTCGATGGCCAAGCTTACGGCCATGCCCTGCAGCAAGATCGACGTGAGTTATGCGGCGCAATCGCCCTGCGCCTTCGAGTGCCAGGTGGACCGACTGATCGATTACCCCCGCCGCACGCTGGTGCTGGGCGAAGTGGTTCATATGCATGTCCATAACGAATGCCTCGATGAGGAGGGACGTTATGTCGATGCCGATCGCTACCAGCCGATCGCCCGGCTTCACGCCGACAACTACATTACCTCGGACCGCCAGTTTGTTTTGAAGGCGCCACCAATCACCGATTTCACCGCGCCTGACGGCAAGTGACAGCTCATCAGGATGCGTGCGATGCATATTCGTTTGATCAATCCCAATTCCACCGCCTCCATGACCGCGCAGGCTCTCGATAGCGCGCTAAGGGTCAAGCAGAAGGAGACCCACGTCTCCGCGGCAAATCCTGACGATACCCCCGTCAGCATCGAAGGGCAGGCGGATGAGGCCATGGCCGTTCCCGGGCTGCTCGCGGAAATCCGCAAGGGCGAGGCGCTGGGCGTGGATGCCTATGTGATCGCCTGTTTCGATGATCCCGGACTTCACGCCGCACGCGAAGTGGCGCGTGGACCCGTCATCGGCATCTGCCAGGCCGCCGTGCAGGTGGCGATGACGATCAGCCGCCGCTTCTCGATCATCACGACGCTGCCGCGTTCCATCGCGATCATCGAAGATCTGGTGGAGGATTACGGCGCGCAACGGCATTGCCGGAAGGTCCGGGCAATCAACCTGCCGGTTCTTGGTCTTGAGGAGGATCCAGAGGTTGCGGAAGCGCTGCTTCGGCGCGAAATCGAGGCCGCCAAGCGGGAGGATGCGGCAGAAGCGATCATTCTCGGCTGCGCGGGCATGTCCTCGCTCTGCGACCGGCTGCGCGACGCCACAGGTGTTCCGGTCATCGATGGTGTGACGGCAGCGATCAAGCTTGCCGAAGCTCTCGTTGGCGCCGGTTACAATACCTCGAAGGTCAATGCTTACGACTATCCGCGGGTGAAGGGGCCGGCCCTCGTCGCCTGCGCCTAGTCTGCAGGAAAATGCCCGCGGCCATTTGCGGGCGCTTGCGCCACGTTCTAGTGTTCTCCCGCGCACACCGGTCAAGCGGGCGCGCCGCGGGGGGAGCGTATGATCGACAAGCTGGAATTTTTCATTGCATTGGCGCGGGCTGAACATTTCGGCCGGGCGGCGGAGGAATGTGGTGTCTCCCAGCCCAGCCTGTCGGCGGCAATCCGGCAGTTGGAGGATCAGTTGGGCGTCGTTCTCGTGGTGCGTTCAGCGCGGTATCAGGGGCTGACGCCGGAAGGCCAGCGTGTGCTGGAATGGGCGCGTCGTATCGTTGGCGATACACGCACCATGCGTGAGGAAATGCGCGCGGCCCGTAGGGGCCTGGCCGGACATATACGTCTGGCCGTCATTCCGACCGCGCTTGCCATGGTGCCGCGATTGACCGAATCCTTCCAGGCGCGCCATCCCGATGTGACTTTTTCCGTCACGTCCCGCACCTCGCTGCAGGTTTTGAGCCAGATTGAAAACCTCGAGATCGACGCGGGAATCAGTTACCTCGACAATGAGCCGCTCGGACGCGTGACCACCGTGCCGCTCTATTCCGAGCGTTATCACCTCATCGCGGCTGCCGGAACGCCACTTGCCGATCAGGAAAGCGTTACCTGGCAACAGGTTTCCAGTCTTAGGCTTTGTCTATTAACTCCGGACATGCAGAACAGGCGCATCATCAACCGGCACATGGCCGAGGCTGGCGTGGAGGCCAAGCCAACTCTCGAATCCAACTCGATGATCGTGCTTTTTTCTCATATCCGCACCGGACAATGGGCTTCAATAATGCCGCGTAACCTCGCGGAATCGTTTGGTTTTCCTAAGCAGATCAGGATAATCCCGATTACTGATCCGGACCCCGAACACCTCGTGGGCCTGATTGCCACCCACCGGGAACCACACACTCCCCTTGTCTCCGCGCTGCTTCACGAGGCTCGCCAAAGGGCCGCCGAAAAGGCATTTGATAGGAATTTCCTATCAAATGACGGAAACTGATTATTGACCTGATCCCGCCGATCTCGACATTCTTGCAAGCACTGCAGGGCGGCGAAAGGATTGACTATATCCCGCTCGTTATCCCTGCCCCTGTCGGTTTGGGAGGACTGGCTTATGAATATTCGAGCGGTTGCCGTAGATGAGGCGGCGCGTGTTTCCGCCATCATTGATGAATTTCTCCATCTGGAGGGGCCTTTGCTGCCCATCCTGCATGCAATGCAGGAAGAATTCGGCTATATCCCGGAAAGCGCCAAGCAGATCATCGCATCCGCGCTGAACATATCGCGCGCCGAGGTTCATGGCGTCGTCACCTTCTACCCCGATTTCCGTGATCATCCGCATGGTCGCCATGTCTTAAAGCTCTGTCGCGCCGAGGCTTGCCAGTCGATGGGTGGCGAGCCTCTTGCGGAAACCATCAAGTCCCGCCTCGGCCTCGACTGGCACGAAACCGCGCCTGACGGTTCCGTCACGCTTGAGCCGGTCTTCTGTCTCGGGCTCTGCGCTCAGGCACCGGCGCTGATGCTGGATGGCGAAGTCCATGCCCGTCTTGATGAGGACTGTCTTGGCGACATTCTGACGGAGGCGCGCCGATGAGTGTCACCGTTTTTGTTCCCGCCGATTCCGCCGCTCTTGCCGTTGGCGCAAACCGTGTTGCCGATGCCATCGCCCGCGAGGCCGCTGGCCGTAACCTTGAGGTCGAGATTGTCCGCAACGGCTCGCGTGGCATGCTCTGGCTGGAAGTGCTGGTCGAAGTGCGCACCGAGCATGGCCGTATCGCCTACGGCCCCGTCAAGGCAAGCGACGTCGCCTCGCTTTTTGACGCGGATTTTCTGACTGGTGGCGACCATCGCCTCTGTCTCGGGCTGACAAAGGACATTCCGTTCCTGAAGAGCCAGACGCGTCTGACATTTGCCCGATGTGGCGTCACCGATCCATTGTCGCTGGAGGATTACCGCACCTATCAGGGCATGAAGGGTCTTGAAAAAGCTGTGGCGATGGCCCCGCTGGATATCGTTGCGGAGGTGACCCGGAGCGGCCTGCGCGGACGCGGCGGCGCTGGTTTCCCCACCGGCATCAAATGGAAGACCGTTGCCGATGCGGTGGCGGACCAGAAATACATCGTCTGTAATGCGGATGAGGGCGACAGCGGTACTTTCGCCGACCGGATGATCATGGAAGGCGACCCCTTCGTGCTGATCGAAGGCATGGCGATTGCCGGCCTCGCCGTCGGCGCGTCCAAGGGCTTCATCTATACCCGCTCGGAATATCCCTACGCCATCAGGGTCATGGAAAAGGCGATCGAGATCGCAAGGCGTGAGGGTATTCTTGGGTCCTCCGTCCTCGGGTCAGGCCGTGCGTTCGATATGGAAGTGCGCATGGGCGCCGGCGCCTATGTCTGCGGCGAGGAGACCTCACTCCTGAACAGCCTTGAAGGCAAACGCGGCACGGTGCGCGCCAAGCCGCCGCTACCCGCCCTGCAGGGCCTGTTCGGTAAGCCGACGGTCGTCAACAATGTGATTTCGCTCGCTTCCATTCCGGTCATCATGGATCGTGGCGCGGCGTTTTATCGCGATTTCGGTGTCGGCCGTTCGCACGGCACCATCCCGATCCAGCTTGCTGGCAACCTCAAGCATGGCGGGCTTTACGAAACCGCCTTCGGTTTGACGCTCGGGCAACTGGTGAACGATATCGGTGGCGGTACGATCACCGGCCGTCCCGTCAAGGCGGTGCAGGTGGGAGGTCCGCTCGGCGCATATTTCCCGGTGTCGCTGTTCGACACGGTCTTTGACTACGAAGCGTTTACGGCGGCTGGTGGCCTGATAGGCCATGCGGGCATCGTGGTGTTCGATGATACGGCAGACATGCTGCATCAGGCCCGGTTTGCGCTGGAGTTCTGCGCCGTCGAAAGTTGCGGCAAGTGCACACCCTGTCGCATCGGCTCGACACGCGGTGTCGAGACGGTGGACAAGATCGCGCTCGGAATCGAGCGGGAGAAAAACACGGCGTTGCTGGAAGACCTCTGCGAAACCATGAAATTCGGCTCGCTCTGTGCGCTCGGCGGTTTCACGCCCTATCCCGTCATGAGCGCGCTCCGGCATTTCCCTGCTGATTTTGCCCCCACCCCACGTGTTGAAGCGGCGGAGTAAGACCATGGCCCTTGTAACTGAATTCGACTACGGCACCCCCAAGTCCAACGCTACGGACATGGTAACGCTTACGATCGACGGTCGCCAGGTGACTGTTCCCGCTGGAACCTCGATCATGCGCGCCTCGCGCGAAGCGGGCATCGATGTGCCGAAGCTCTGTGCCACCGACATGGTGGATGCCTTTGGCTCGTGTCGGCTCTGTCTGATTGAGGTGGAGGGCCGCAATGGCACCCCTGCCTCCTGCACCACGCCTGTTGCCGCCGGTCTCGTCGTGCATACGCAGACAGAGCGGCTGAAGCAGATCCGCAAGGGCGTGATGGAGCTTTACATCTCCGATCACCCGCTCGACTGCTTGACCTGCGCCGCCAATGGCGATTGCGAGTTGCAGGATATGGCGGGCGCGGTGGGCCTTCGCGATGTGCGTTATGGTTACGAGGGCGACAATCACGTCAAGGCCCGCACCGGGGAGGGCGATCTTAATGCCCGCTGGATGCCGAAGGACGAAAGCAATCCCTATTTCACCTATGATCCGTCCAAATGCATCGTCTGTTCCCGTTGCGTGCGCGCCTGCGAGGAAGTGCAGGGCACCTTCGCGCTCACGATCGAAGGCCGCGGTTTTGAAAGCAGGGTATCGCCCGGCGCGCACGAGGCATTCCTCGATTCCGACTGCGTGTCCTGCGGCGCCTGCGTGCAGGCCTGTCCGACCGCGACGCTCACCGAAAAATCGGTGATCGAGATTGGCCAGCCGGAACATTCGATGGTGACCACCTGCGCCTATTGCGGCGTCGGTTGCTCCTTCAAGGCGGAAATGCGTGGTGAAGAGCTGGTGCGCATGGTGCCGTGGAAGGATGGACAGGCAAACCGTGGCCATTCCTGCGTCAAGGGCCGCTTCGCTTACGGATATGCGACCCACAGAGATCGTATCCTCAACCCGATGATTCGCGAAAAGATCAGCGATCCGTGGCGGGAAGTCACCTGGGAGGAAGCCTTCTCCCACGTTGCGTCCGAGTTCCGGCGTATCCAGGGCACCTATGGGAAAGAGTCCATTGGCGGCATCACCTCGTCCCGCTGCACGAATGAGGAAACATTCCTCGTCCAGAAACTCATTCGCGCCGGTTTCGGCAACAATAACGTTGATACCTGCGCCCGCGTCTGCCATTCGCCCACGGGTTATGGTCTTGGCCAGGCCTTCGGCACATCTGCCGGCACGCAGAATTTCGACAGCGTGGAGCATTCCGATGTCGTGCTTGTCATCGGCGCCAATCCGACCGACGGCCATCCCGTTTTCGGTTCGCGGCTGAAGAAGCGGCTACGTCAGGGCGCAAAGCTGATCGTCATCGATCCGCGCCGTATCGATCTTGTCCGCACGCCACATGTGGAGGCCGCTTTCCACCTGCCGCTGCTGCCGGGAACCAACGTTGCGGTGCTGACGGCGCTTGCCCATGTGATCGTCACGGAAGGTTTGTTCAATGAGGCCTTCATTCGCGAGCGTTGCGACTGGTCGGAGTTCGAGGATTGGGCCGCCTTCGTTGCCGAGCCGCGCCACAGCCCGGAAGAGACGGAGCGTTTCACCGGTGTTCCCGCGGAAGACTTGCGCGGCGCGGCCCGGCTTTATGCCAAGGGCGGCAATGGCGCGATCTATTATGGTCTGGGTGTCACAGAACACAGCCAGGGTTCAACGACCGTCATGGCGATTGCCAATCTTGCCATGGCGACCGGCAACATCGGCCGTCCCGGGGTGGGCGTCAATCCGCTGCGCGGTCAGAACAATGTGCAGGGATCCTGCGATATGGGGTCTTTCCCGCACGAACTGCCTGGCTATCGCCATATCTCCGATGATGCGACACGCGATGTGTTCGAGAAACTCTGGGGCGTGAAGCTTAACAACGAACCGGGGCTTCGCATTCCCAACATGCTCGACGCTGCCGTTGATGGCAGTTTCAAGGGCATCTATATTCAGGGCGAGGACATTCTCCAGTCGGACCCCGATACCAAGCACGTTTCCGCCGGCCTTGCCGCCATGGAATGTGTCGTGGTGCACGATCTCTTCCTGAACGAGACGGCGAATTACGCGCATGTGTTCCTGCCGGGTTCCACCTTCCTCGAAAAGGACGGCACCTTTACCAATGCCGAGCGCCGCATCAACCGCGTGCGCAAGGTCATGTCGCCGAAGAACGGTTATGCCGACTGGGAGGTAACCCAGAAGCTGGCGCAGGCCATGGGTCTTTCGTGGAACTACACCCATCCTTCAGAGATCATGGATGAAATCGCGGCGACAACGCCGAGCTTTGCCAGCGTTTCCTACGCCTATCTCGAAGAGAAGGGCTCGGTGCAGTGGCCCTGTAATGAGAAGTTCCCAGAGGGTTCGCCGATCATGCATGTCGACGGCTTCGTGCGCGGCAAGGGCAAGTTCATCCGCACGGAATATGTGGCGACGGATGAGCGCACCGGTCCGCGTTTCCCGCTGCTGCTCACCACCGGCCGCATCCTGTCGCAATACAATGTCGGGGCGCAGACACGGCGCACCGAAAACGTCGTCTGGCACGAGGAGGATCGTCTGGAAATCCATCCCCATGACGCCGAACAGCGCGGCGTCAAGGATGGCGACTGGATCAAGCTTGCGAGCCGCTCGGGCGATACGACGCTGCGAGCGCTGATTACGGATCGTGTGGCGCCGGGCGTGGTCTATACGACCTTCCACCATCCCGGCACGCAGGCGAACGTCATCACGACAGACTTTTCCGACTGGGCGACCAACTGCCCGGAATACAAGGTGACGGCGGTTCAGGTCTCTCCCTCCAACGGGCCGACGGAATGGCAGGAAGAATATGATGCGCTTTCGCGTCAGTCCCGCCGCATCGCCGGCAAGCTGGAAGCTGCGGAATAATCGGGGCCGGGCTTGTCCCGGCCTTTTCATCATGGGACGTGAACTGGCGCGGGGAGTAGATCATGTTACTCAATCACACGGACGAAAAACTGGTGAGGATGGCGAACCAGATTGCGACGTTTTTTCTGTCGCAGCCGGAAGATATCCGTATCGATGGTGTTGCCACCCATATCAACAAGTTCTGGGAACCGCGCATGCGGCGGCGCTTCTTTGAGATGGTGGACGCCGGTCTCGGTGATTTTCTGCCACTCGTGATTGCCGCATCCAGAGAGATCAGAAGGCCAGACGCGCCAGCGGCCGATGCCGTAGGGCTCGGCGAAGACGCAAAGGGCGCACCGGGCGGCAAGGGACCGATTGCGGGAGAATCCCTTTCGGAACCGAGCGTGCCCGAAACAACGCGCGTCTGACGCGTGCGGAAATGAATGAAGCTTGCCGCCGCATGGGAGGACGTTCGGCGGCATCGCTATTCGCCTGGCGGGGCGAATGAAAAATGTCCAGACATTCACGAGGGAGGTAGTGTCAATGGCAGTAGCAGGCGCAACGGCGGGAGAGGCGGCGCAAGCCGGGTTTTTGGACCGCGAACGAATAATCGCAAGACCGGGTTTCAATCGCTGGCTGGTGCCGCCGGCAGCGCTTGCCATTCATTTGTGCATAGGCATGGCCTATGGCTTTAGCGTATTTTGGCTGCCGCTGTCGAAAGCGTTGCCAGCGACGGATCCGAGCTGCTCCAGCCTCACGCTGGTCGCCGCACTGTTTACCACCGAATGCAACTGGCGTGTGGCTGATCTTGGATGGATCTATACGCTTTTCTTCGTGCTTCTCGGCTGCTCGGCGGCTATCTGGGGCGGCTGGCTGGAACGGGTGGGACCGCGCAAGGCGGGCTTCGTTTCCGCTTGCTGCTGGTGCGGCGGCATTCTGGTGGCGGCCGTTGGCGTCATGACCCATCAACTCTGGCTGATGTGGCTGGGAGCGGGTGTCATCGGTGGCGTCGGGCTTGGCCTTGGCTACATCTCGCCGGTGTCCACCCTGATCAAATGGTTCCCGGATCGTCGAGGCATGGCCACGGGCATGGCCATCATGGGTTTCGGCGGTGGCGCGATGATCGGCGCGCCACTCGCTAACCTGCTGATGAATACCTTCAAGACTGAAACCTCTGTCGGCGTCTGGCAGACCTTCGTCGTAATGGCGTTGATATACTTAGTCTTCATGATGGCCGGCGCCTTCGGATATCGCATTCCGCCTGCAGGCTGGCGCCCGGAAGGATGGACGGCACCGGCGGCCAAAAGCGCGATGATCACCACGCGACACGTCCATCTGCGCGACGCGCATAAGACGAAACAGTTCTGGCTGATCTGGGCGGTGCTCTGCCTGAATGTTTCGGCCGGCATCGGTGTCATCGGCATGGCCTCTCCGATGCTGCAGGAAATTTTTGCGGGTTCTCTGATCGGCCTTCCCGGTGTCGGTTTTGCTGATCTCGATGCCGGCCAGAAGGCGCAGATTGCGGCGATTGCTGCCGGCTTCACCGGCCTTCTTTCGCTCTTTAACATTGGCGGCCGCTTTTTCTGGGCCTCCATGTCAGACAAGATCGGCCGCAAGAACACTTATTTCTGCTTCTTCATTCTCGGCATCATTCTTTACGCGCTGGCGCCGACGCTCGCGATGATGGGCAACAAGGCGCTTTTCGTTCTCGCCTTCGGTATCATCCTGTCCATGTATGGCGGCGGTTTCGCCACCATCCCGGCCTATCTTGCGGACATCTTCGGCACGCAGTTCGTCGGCGCAATCCACGGCCGTCTCCTGACGGCATGGGCGACTGCCGGCATCGCCGGTCCCGTGGTCGTCAATTACATCCGCGAGGCGCAGATCGCGGCGGGCGTGGCACCCGGACCCGCACTCTACACAAGCACCATGTATATTCTGGCAGGCATGCTGGCGATCGGCCTCGTGGCCAACGCCTTCGTGCGGCCGCTCTCGGACAAGTGGTTCATGTCGGATTCGGAGGTGGCGGCGCTTCAGGCGAAGACCGCGGCCGCGAATGCCGGGCCGACAGGCTCCTTCGGGATCGGTCGCGGTGGACTGGACGCCAAGGCCGCTCTTGCCTGGGCTGCGGTTGGTATTCCGCTTCTCTGGGGCGTGTGGGTCACGGTAAAAAGCAGTCTGGCGCTATTCGGCTAGGCGTTCCGCCAAAAACTCATGTGCCGGCTCTTGGCCGGCACATGATCGAGCAAGGCGAGGCGGCGCGGTTCGGATCACGTCAGATGAACCGCGCCCCGTTATTTGCGTAATTCGCAGCTGGACGGTGCGGCGCCATCAAGACCAGCTGGCAAGCAGTCCCTCAAGGGTCGCACGGTCCTCTTTATCCAGACGCGCCAGTCCCGGTGCGCGCACCGGGCCAACTTTGAACCCGAGTATGTCCATGGCTTCCTTCACAACGGTCACATTGGCGCCGTTGCGATATTGTGTGCGCAGCCGCTCGAACAATTCGATCTTTTTAACAATCTTCCGTGCAGCCGTAAAATCGCCTGAGGTCAGTGCCTCATGAACCTGCAGCGAAAATTGCGGCGCCACGTTAACGAGGCCGGAGGTGAAGCCGCGCGCACCAACCGCCGCGAAGGCAGCCGCCCAGCTTTCAGCCAGTCCGCAGACATATAGAGCGCCGTCCGGATCGGAAGCGGCAATCGCGCGGGACAGAAGCATGATGTCGGTCGTCGCGAACTTGATGCCGGCGACATTCGGGTGGCTCGCAAGCCGTACCATGTCATCGACCGAAAAGCCGTCCGCCCGGACATAAGCGACCAGCGGCAGTTCGCTGCCTTCAGCGAGGCCGGTAAAGTAGTCGATTTGCGATTGCGGGGCCGCGAAAGGATCGACTGGCTGATGCGACATGACGGCGGATGCGCCCATTTCTTTTGCCTGACGCGCCAAGGAGAGCGCTTCGCGCTGAGAGCGTCCAATAGCCGCCGTGACCGGGGCTTTCCCGCCGACACCTTCTATCGCGGCCTCATAGACCTTCAGAATTTCTGCAGGCGTCAAGGCGTAGAATTCGCCGGTATTGCCTGCCGCGACGATATTATGGATTCCAGCCGTTGCAACGCGTGCGTAAACCTCGGCAGTAACACCGGTCTCCACTTCGCCGCTTGCATCGTAAGCCGTTACCGGAACGCCGGAGATGCCCTTCAGGGCCTGGCGAAAATCGAATGTCGTCATCAACTGTGTTCCTTAAGATCAAAAGTCATCTTCAGATGGAGAATTTGTGAACGGGCGTGCCGGCGACCGGGGCATCGAATGCAACAACCGTACCTGCTGTGGTTATTCCGTCCGTCTCGGTGACGAGACTTGTAAGGTAGATCGTCTTGAGGTCGGGACCGCCGAAACAGGGCATGGTCGGCCCCTTGAACGGCAGCCTGTAGACCTCGAACAATTCGCCGTCCGGTGAAAAGCGGTTGAGACGTCCCGCCTGAACGCCGGCGCTCCAGTAACAGCCTTCGCAATCGGTCGCCGCACCGTCCGGCCTGCCTTCATCCGGCGCGAAATCGTGCAGACGTTCGGCCGGGCCGATCCTGCCGGTCGCAGCGTCGAAATCGAACGCCTGAAGCATGAGGCCGCTGCTGTCGGAATGGTACATGCGTCTGCCGTCCGGGCTCCAGGCAAGTCCGTTCGAAGTGAACATGTCGCCATCGATGATGCGTTCGATGCCACCATCCGGGGCAACGCGATAGAGGCGTGCATTGCCCGTCTGTATCGCGGCCTCATCGCGGGTCCCCACCCAGAAATGGCCGTCCGGGCCGACTTTTCCGTCGTTCAGGCGGCTGTCGGGCCGCCCGCCGTCCGGATCGCACAGAAGATCGAGCTTGCCGCTCGCGGGATTAAGAAGATGCACGCCGGTCCTGAGGCCTGCCACTATCAAGCCATTGTCGCAAAGGCCGAGACAGCCGACCTGGGCGGGCATGTCGTATCTGTCGAGTTTTCCGCCGGGATGCAGGCGGAAAATGGCGGGCGCGAGAATATCGACGAACCAGAGATCGCCGGTTCGCTCGTCCCAGGCAGGCGATTCGCCGACCTTCAACGGGGTATCGATCAAGGAACGGAGCTTCGGTTCTATGATATGCGGCTGGCTCACTGGTTCCTCTCTCTCATCCGCCCATTATGATTCTATTTTCGACAGTGCAGGATGCGGCCTAACTGCCAACGCCCTGAAACATGCGGGCGCGCGCCTTCAATATGTGGTCTTTCATCGCGTCATGCGCAGCCTGCTCCCGTCGCGCAAAAATCGCTTCCACGATTGCCGTGTGCTCGTTCTGGACTTCGCGCACATGCTGCGGCGTCCGCTTGAGGCTGAGGCTGCGTGTCACCGACTGGCCGATTGCGAAATGCGGCTTGAACCAGATCCGCACCGTGATGTGGAACTGGTTGTGGCTCGCCTTCGCGATGGCTTCGTGCAGGGCGAAATCTTCCTCAGCACCGAGATCGTTGCGCTCGAGACATTGTTCCAGCGCGGCAATCGCCTGCTCGATCCGCACCCTGTCAGCGGCCTGCCAGTTGCGCGCCGCAAGCTCAGCCGCGGAAGCCTCCAATCCGGCCCTGAACTCAAAAAAACGCTGCACGTCGGCCAGCGAGCCGACCGGCACCTGTTGCAACACGGAAGAATCCGGCTGCTGGCGTACATAGGAGCCGGATCCCTTTTGCGAAACGATAAGCTCGTCGTTCCGAAGCCGCTCCAGCGCCTCCCGCACGACCGGCCGCGATGCACCGAACAGCGACGCCAGATTCTGTTCCGATGGCAGCCGCTCGTTCACAGGAAACCGCCCGTCCGAAATCATGCCGACGATTTTTTCGTAGATGATGTCGCTCAGCCGAGTTTCGCCTCGAGCGGCGGCAGATGCAGTGTGATTGTCCATCAGCAGCCCTTTCGTTGCAAATCGCTGAAGTTAATGGGTTTCCTGCATTTTAATCGCAACAGAAATACCGGAGTTTTGATGCGCGAGGGGGCTGTCCTGCCGATTTTTTCTTCAAGCCTGATCCTGAAAGCCGGCCTACAGATAAAAAAGATGTAAAAATCTGTCAATACTTGTAATCATCTGAAAACGCCCATATGGTCTGCCCCTGCCGATGGAGGATCGGCTTGCTGGCTGGCCGGGAGGGCCGTCGCGGTTCGGTGAAAGCCGTCTCGCTGCCGGTGATTTTTTGGGAGGATTGTCGATGCGCGATGGCGAAGCATTTTCACTGGGCGTAACGCGCCGAACCTTTATGGCGGGTGTTGGCGGCGTGGCCGCACTTTCCGTCATGGGAGCCTCGGCGCGGGCTGCTGCCGGCAAGCAGGCGCCGGAACTGGAGGCGCTGGTAAAGGACGGCAAATTGCCGCCCTTGGCCGAACGCTTGCCGAAAAATCCGATGGTGGTGACGCCGCACGAGAAAATCGGTACCTATGGCGGCACATTGCGCCGTGGCCTGCGCGGTTCGTCGGACCATAACGGCATCCTGCGCATGGTCGGCAATCAGGGCCTTGTTCGCTGGAACATGGATTTCACCGAGGTTCTGCCGAACCTTGCGGTGAAATGGGAGGTCAACGACGATGCCTCGCAATTCACCTTCCATTTGCTGGAGGGCGCAAAATGGTCGGACGGCCACCCCTTCACCGCCGATGACGTGGTGTTCGCCATCGAGGACTGCATCAAGAACAAGGAGCTTTACAGCGCCACGCCGGCGCAGCTCTCCGTGGCCGGCAAGGCGGTCGATGTCGAAAAAGTCAACGATTTCACGGTAAAGTTCAAATTCGCCGCGCCGAATGCGCTTTATCTCGAAAACCTCGCCACGCCGCTCGGCCAGCATCCGACGCTGTTTCCCAAACACTATTGCAGCAAGTTCCTGCCGAAATACAACATGGCGCTCGATGCTGATGTGAAGGCGGCGGGCGTCTCCAGCTGGACCGAACTGTTCCGCGCCAAATGCGGGGATATCGAAATTCCCTCCCGCTGGTCGAATGTCGACAAGCCGACGCTTGATCCATGGGTGGTGAAGGAGCCTTACTCCGGCGGTGCGACACGGGTGGTCATGACCCGCAACCCATACTTCTGGCAGGTCGATACCGAAGGTAACCAGTTACCCTATATCGACGAAATCAATTTCGGCATTTCGCAGGATGTCGAATCGCTGATGCTGAACGTCATTTCCGGCAAGATCGACATTCAAGAGCGCCATATCAGCGTTCTCGCCAACAAGCCGACCCTGTCGCAGAACATGAAAAAGGGTGACTACCGCCTGCTGACTTTGGTGCCGTCTGCCGCGCAGCAGTGCCAGATTTACCTGAACATCACCCACAAAGACCCGGCAATGCGCAAGATGTTTGCAGACAAGTCTTTCCGTCAGGCATTGTCCATTGCGCTCAACCGGCAGGAAATCATCGACATCGTTTATTTCGGCCAAAGCGAAGGGTATCAGGCCGGGCCACGCCCGACACATCCCTGGTACAATGAAAAGCTCGCGCGGCAATTCACCGAATATGACGCCGACAAGGCGAACGAGCTTCTCGACAAGGCCGGTTACGACAAGAAGAACGGCAACGGCATTCGGCTTCGTCCCGATGGTCAGCCGATCTTCTTCTCCATCGATGTTATCCCGACGCTCTATCCCGATCTGGTCGATGCGTTGGAGCTGGTGAAGGCGCAATGGGCGCAGATCGGCGTCGACATCAAGGTCAATACCATCGAACGCGCGCTCTATTATACACGCGGCGATGACAACGCCCATGATGCCGCCGTCTGGCCCGGTCCCGGCGGTCTCGATCCGATGCTCGACCCGCGCGATTTCTTCGCCTTCCACCCTCAGGGGTCGCGTTACGCCATTCCGTGGGCGCTCTGGTATACATCCAACGGCCAGAAGGGCGAGGAGCCGCCAGAAAGCCAGAAAAAGCGCTTCAAGCTTTTCGATGAGGCGCGCTCCACGGCCGACCTTGCCAAGCGCGGCGAGAAGATGAAGCAGATCTTCGACATTGCGGCGGAAGAGTTCGAAACGATCGGCCTCTGCCTTGCGGTGGGCGGTTTCGGCATCATCCGCAACAATCTGCGCAACGTGCCGGAAACGGAACCCGACAGCTGGACCTGGCCCAATCCCGGCCCGGCGCTGCCGCAACAGTTCACCTTCACAAGCTGATAACGCCACATGGGCGTCGCTGCCGCAACGCGGCGACGCCTCTCAGGTTGTTTCGACCACCCACAGCCCGTCTCTTGAGTGGAAGGCGGTGCGTGCGGCACAATGTGATTGCGAGAACGACATGCTGCTTTTCATCGTAAAACGCCTGCTGTGGATGATACCGTCCCTGTTTGCCGTCAGTTTCCTTGCCTTTGTCCTGATCCAGCTGCCGCCCGGCGACTATGTGACGACCTATATCGCCACACTGGCCGCCTCCAACGAGGTCATCGACCACAATACGGCGGCGCAGCTGCGCGAACGTTTCGGCCTCGATGACCCGATGATCGTGCAATATCTGAAATGGATATGGGGCATCGTCAGCCGCGGCGATTTCGGCATTTCGTTCGAATGGCAGCAGCCGGTTTCAGGCCTCATCTGGGAGCGCATGGCGCTGACGCTGGTTCTGGCCATCGCAAGCCTTCTTGCAACCTGGGCCATCGCGCTTCCCATCGGCGTCTTCTCCGCCGTGCGCAAATATTCGATAGGAGACTATCTCTTCACTGCCTTTTCTTTTTTCGGCCTTTCCATACCCTCGTTCCTGCTGGCGCTGGTGCTGATGTATGTCGCGGCGGTAGAGTTCGGGGCCGATGTCGGCGGGCTGTTTTCCGCGGAATATGAGACCGCCTCGTGGAGCATCGCCAAGATGATGGACCTGATGGCTCATATCTGGCTGCCGGTCGCCATCCTTGCCGTGTCTTCCACCGCAAGCCTCATCCGCGTCATGCGCGCCAATATGCTGGATGAATTGCCCAAGCCCTATGTAACCACGGCGCGGGCGAAGGGATTGTCCGAGTTCAAGCTGCTGACGAAATATCCGCTCAGAATTGCGCTCAATCCGTTCATCTCCACCATCGCATGGCTGCTGCCCAATCTCATTTCGGGCTCGGTGGTCGTCGCCATCGTGCTCAATCTGCCGACGGCCGCGCCGCTGCTTTTGCAGTCGCTGATGGCGCAGGACATGTATCTCGCCGGCGCTTTCGTGCTGCTGATCTGCGCGCTGACGCTGATCGGTTCGCTGATCAGCGACATCCTGCTTGCGCTGGTCGATCCGCGCATCCGGCTCGAATAGGAGGGCGCCATGAGCGATATCACCATGACCACCAATGCCCGGCAGGACCGCGCCGCCGTCGCTTCGCAGTGGCAGCTCATCTGGTGGGCGTTCAAACGCCACAAGCTGGCCATGGCCGCCCTGTTCATCACCATCGCCATGTATATCGTCGCGCTGGTGCCTGGCTTCTTCGCCATCAACGATCCGGTGCTGCAGAATGCCCGCGCCACCTTCCATCCGCCGCAGCGCGTCCACTTCATCGATACGACCGAGGGTTTCTCGCTCGGGCTGCACTATTATCCGCTGAAGCTGACCCGCAATCCGGAGACGCTTGCGGCGGTCTTCGTCGAGGATACGGCGAAGAAAATTCCGGTTCAGCTTTTCGGTCGCGGTTACGAGTATTCCGTGTTCGGCCTGTTCACCACGGACCTCCATCTGCTGGCGTCCACCGATAAAACGCGGCCGCTCTTCCTCTTCGGCGCGGATCGTCTCGGCCGCGATGTCTTCAGTCGCGTTGTGCAGGGCGCGCAGATCTCCCTGTCGATCGGTCTTGTCGGCGTGTTCTTCTCGCTGCTGCTCGGCGTCGTTCTCGGTGGCATATCCGGTTATTACGGCGGCCGCATCGATTTCGTCATGCAGCGCGTAATCGACTTCGTGCTGTCGCTCCCCACCATTCCCATCTGGCTGGCGCTGGCCGCCGCCCTGCCGCAGGGCTGGCCTGCCACGCTGCAATATATGATGATCACCATCATCCTGTCCCTGACCGGTTGGGCGCAGCTCGCCCGTGTCGTGCGCGGCCGGTTCCTGTCGCTCAGGACCGAAGAGTTCGTGGCCGCGGCCCGGTTGGATGGCGTGCCGGAAGGGCGCATCATCTTCCGCCATATGCTGCCGAGCTTTTCGAGCCATATCATCGCTTCGGTCACGCTTGCGGTTCCGGCGATGATCCTTGCGGAAACATCGCTGTCCTTCCTCGGTCTCGGTCTGCAGCCGCCGACGATTTCCTGGGGCGTTTTGCTTCGCGAGGCGCAGAATATCCGCTCGATTGCAACCGCACCCTGGCTGTTCCTGCCCGGTGTGGCTGTCGTTATTGCCGTCATGGCTCTCAATCTGCTCGGCGACGGCCTGCGCGACGCAGCCGACCCCTATAACAAGTGAGGCCCCGGATGAGCGACATTCTTTCCATGAAGCCAGCCAAACCGCTGCTTGAAGTCCGAAATCTGGTCACTGAATTTCCGGTCAGAAACGGCGTTTTCCGGGCCGTCAACGATCTGTCTTTCTCAATCGATCCCGGCAAGACGCTCTGCGTCGTTGGCGAAAGCGGATCCGGCAAATCCGTCACCGCCCGCTCCATCCTGCAGATCATCGACAGTCCCGGTCGCATTGCGTCCGGGTCGATCATCCTCAACCGCGCCGACGGCACCGCTCTGGATCTGGCAAAGCTCGATCCGCGCAGCCGTGCCATCCGCTCGGTGCGCGGCGCTGATATCGCGATGATCTTTCAGGAGCCGATGTCGTCGCTTTCACCCGTGCATACCGTTGGTGACCAGATCACCGAGGTCCTGCGGCTGCACCTCAAGATGAGCAAGGCTGAGGCGCGCGCCGAGGCCATCGAACTGTTGCGGCAGGTGGAAATCCCCAACCCCGAAAAGGCGCTGGATCGCTACGCCTTCCAATATTCGGGCGGCATGCGCCAGCGTGCGATGATCGCCATGGCGCTGGCCTGCAAACCGCAGCTTCTGATCGCCGACGAACCGACGACGGCGCTCGATGTGACGACACAGGCCGAAATCCTCGACCTGATATCGCGGCTGCAAAAGGCGCATGGCATGGCGGTGCTGTTCATCACCCACGATATGGGTGTGGTGGCGCAGATTGCCGACGACGTGCTGGTCATGCACCATGGGGTCGCCAAGGAATATGGAACCGTGGATGAGATATTCCACAATCCGCAGGACCCCTATACCCGCATGTTGATCGGCTCCGTGCTGAAGCTGGAGCAGAAGGCTGAAATCCGGCTCGCGCGACCTCCGCTCGATCTCACGGCCGCGCCGGTGCTCGAAGTGAATGACCTTTCCATGCATTTCGGCGAGATGAAGGCGCTGGATGGCGTGTCGATCAAGCTATTGCCGGGCGAGACGCTCGGCATCGTCGGCGAAAGCGGTTCCGGCAAGACCACGATGGGCCGCTCCATCATGCGCCTTTACGATCCGACCGGCGGCGCGATGCTCTATCGCCGGGCAGATGGCAGCGTGGTCGATCTGGCCAGGATAGAAGGTCCCGAGCTGAAAGCCGCACGGCGTGAGCTGCGCATGGTTTTCCAGGACCCGTTCGGCTCGCTCAATCCGCGCATGACCGTGGCACAGGTCATCGGCGAGCCGTTGCTGGTCAACGGCATTGCCAGGGGCAGGGAGTTGGATGAGCGTGTCTGCGCCCTGATGGAGCAGGTGGGTCTCGATCCGGCCGGACGTGAGCGTTACCCGCACGCCTTTTCCGGCGGCCAGCGCCAGCGCATCGGCATCGCCCGCGCCATAACCCTGAAGCCGCGTATCATCGTGGCGGATGAGGCGACTTCGGCGCTCGATGTTTCGGTGCGGTTCCAGGTGCTGGATCTTTTGATGCGGCTGCAGGACGAGCTGGGGCTCGCCTATATCTTCATCAGTCATGATATCGGCGTCATCCGCTATATGTGCGACCGCGTAGGCGTGATGTATCGCGGCAAGCTGGTGGAAGTGGGAGACGCCGAAAAGGTCTGCAACGCGCCGGATCATCCCTATACGCAGGCGCTTCTTTCCGCCATTCCGCGCCCGGACCCACGCGACCGGGACCGTACCCGCAGATTCCGCTACGTCGAACCATCCGAAGTCAAGAACGGGGCCGTCGCGCGATGATGCCGGGCCTCGCACGCTGCAATTCATGAGGAAGACTGAAGCATGAAAATCGATCGCATGCGGGTATTCGTCACCCGCGACAAGGACCGCCCCCGTGTCATCGTCGCTCTCGATACCGATGACGGTTTGACCGGCTGGGGTGAATGTTACAATCACGGCCCCGATCTCGCCCTGCCGCCGGTACTGGATTACCTCTACGGATTCCTCGCCGGTCAGGATCCGACACGGGTGGAGTATCTCTATAATCTCCTGCTCCAGCAGAACCGCTTTCCGCCTGGAGCGCTCGGTCTGTCGGCGATCTCGGCGCTCGATCATTGCCTCTGGGACCTCGCGGCCAAGGCGGCGGGCGTGCCGGTCTACAAGCTGCTGGGCGGCGAAGTGCGCGACCGTATCAAGGTCTATGCCGGTGTCTACACCGCTCCGGATGCGCCGGCGGCAAAGGAGGAATTCGACCGTCTCAACGAGGATTGGGGCTTCACGGCCTTCAAGCTCAGCCCGTGGCGCCTCGATATCCACGCCCATCGCTGGGGCGAGGTGGTGCGCAGTTCCGCCGAGTATTTCCGTTCGCTTCGCGAAACGGTGCGGCCCGACTACGACATCGCCTTTGACGCCCATGCCAAGATTTTCGAGCCAGCGGCCGCCCGCCAGCTTGGCAATGCGCTTGCCCCTTACGATCCGCTGTTCTTCGAAGAGCCTTTGCGCCCGGAAAACATCGAGATGTGGGGAGACCTGAAACAGGGGCTGAACTGCACGCTGGCAACGGGTGAAAGCCTGTATAATCGCAATGAGTTCCTGCGTCTTCTTCAGGTAAAGGGTGCGGATATCATCCAGCCCGATATCTGCGTCGTCGGCGGCATTTCGGAGATGCGCCGCATCGCCACGCTCGCGGAAGCCCATTTCGTCAGCATCGCGCCGCATAACCCGATGGGACCGCTCGCCACCGCCGTCAACGTGCATTTTTCCGCTGCCCAGCAGAATTTCCGGATTCTCGAATACCGGCTGCCGAAAGGGCAATGCTACGTCTATGGCGGCACCGATCTCGAAAAACGCGAGGACGAAACCCGCTATGTCGTCGACCCCTATCTGCCGAAGGACGGATATCTGGAGCTGAGGCCCGACCGCCCAGGCTGGGGTGTCGAGATGGATGAAAAAGCCATGCAGGAAGATGGCTATGTTCATTGGCAAAGACGGGTGCCGAAACGGCCTGACGGCTCCTATGCCTTCGCCTGAAACGGTTACGATTGCCTGCGGGCGGCTCTCTGCCCGCCTGCGCCCGGCCTGGGGTGGCAGGATGACCCATCTGTGGCACGGGGACTACGGCGATATTCTGGTGCCGACAACGGAGCAGGATTTCGATCCGTTCAACTGGCCGAGGGCCGGCGCATACCCGCTGTTTCCCTATCACAACCGGCTCTATCGCGGGTCCTTCGTCCATACGGGTATCCGGCATGACCTGCTGCCGCATCCGGCGCTTGCGCCTGACGCCATGCATGGCCCGGCTCACCGCCGGCCGTGGGAGATTTCGGACCTGTCTTCGGATCGGGTCGCATTGGCACTGGACTACGAGGCTGACGGAGAGTGGCCGTTTTCCTTCCGCGCCGAGCAGTCTTTCCTGCTGGAAGACGACAGCATGACCGTGGAATTGTCGATAACAAATCGCGCTAATGTGCCTGCGCCGGTGTCGCTGGGCTGGCATCCCTATCTGGCGGCCGGGCTCGGTTGCGATGCGCGGACGGACGCCAAACTGCAATATCCGCTGGACGCGCAGAACGTGCCAACCGGCCAGCCGCCGGCACCTCGCCCGAAACCCGCCATTCCCGCTGCAACGGGATACACATTGCATTTCACCGATTGGTCAAGCGCGCAGGTCGACTTCGACAGGTTTTCACTACGGCTCGAAGCCGATGCGGTTTTCGGCCATCTCGCCGTACACCGCATGGAACGTTATCTCTGTCTTGAACCCGTTTCCATGGCCGCCGGAGCGCTTGGCCTGCCCCAGGCGCAGCGAGAAGGGCAGGGTCTGATGACGGTTGGCCCCGGCGAGCGCCTGTCGGGGCGCATCAGGCTCTCCATCGATCTTCAGGAGGGGTGGGTGCGTCTATAGCGCCCAATCTCCCACCGTTCACCTTTAAAAACGCCACATGCCCATATTTTGAGCGTCAGTTATTGCCGCTTAAAAATAAGCTTGACGACGGCGAAAATTTCTCACCAAATGAACCAATGTAAGATTGGTTCGGTAAATGGTGCGACGTGACGGTGAACCCCAACGACAACTCCAACTACGCGCTTGCGAAGTTGCGGGAGTACGTTCAGACGCAGGATCTTGCGAAAGACCGTCGCCTGCCCACGGAGCGGGCCTTCGCGGAAACCTTCAATGTCGGCCGTCGTGCGGTTCGTCGCGCCCTTGAGGTTCTGGAAGCCGAAGGCCTCATATGGCGGCGGCAGGGGGCCGGAACCTTTGTGGGTGAAAAACCGGATGATTGGTCCGCCCAGGTCACGGAACTGGTCGCCGGGACGGATTTCATGGAAATCATGGAAGTGCGCCTACGCATCGAGCCGCAGCTGGCGCAGCTCGCGGCCATGCGCGCCAAGCCGGACGAGGTGGAGCGTATGCGCGCCCTTGTCGAAAAGACCGGTCAGAGCACGGATGCCGACGCCAAGGAATTATGGGATGGCTCGCTTCATCGCCAGATTGCCCAGAGCGCTGGCAACAAACTTTTCCTGTCCATCTTCGATGTCATCAACCGCGTGCGTCAGGATGATGCCTGGCAGTCGATACGGGAGCTTGCCCGGCGCAGCGGCGCAAACGGCAGGGCGTCTTTCGAACAGCATATGGCCATTGTCGACGCCATCGCCGACCGTGATCCCGCCAGAGCCGGTGAAGCCATGCGTCAGCATCTTCTCATGCATCAGGAAAGGCTGATCCGCGCCACGTCTCTCGGTTTTCTGGAGGAAGGCGTCGGGAAGGGCGATGCGGCCGAAGCTGTTAGTTCTATGACTGAGGCCTCTTGAGGCCACGGATGAAAACTGCCGCCCCTCACGGGGCGGCCAATGACAAAAAGTCAAAATAACCTGACCAGAGGAACGAACATGAAGAAAATCCAGACATTGACTGCGGCGCTGTTGGCAAGCGTATTTCTGGCCTCGCCAGCGCTATCGTCCGAATTGCGCATCGGCCTCAATGACGATGCCGATGTGCTCGACCCCGCGCAATCGCGCACCTTTGTCGGCCGCATCGTTTACACCGCCATGTGCGACAAGCTGGTTGATATCTCGCAGGACATGAAGATCGTGCCGCAGCTTGCCACCGAATGGGCCTGGTCCGAAGGCGGCAAGGTTCTGACCATGAAAATCCGTGATGGCGTCAAGTTTCACGACGGTGAAACGCTTGATGCGGCGGCTGTCGTCGCCACCATCGAGCGCAACATGACGCTGCCGGAATCCCGCCGCAAGAGCGAGCTGTCCTCCGTCGAGAAGGTCGAGGCGACGGCACCGCTGGAAGTCAAATTCACCTTGAAGACGCCCGACGTTACCCTGCTGGCACAGCTTTCCGACCGCGCCGGCATGATCGTCGCACCGAAAGCGGCGAAGGAACTGGGCGCGAATTTCGGTTCCAAGCCAGTCTGCGCCGGACCGTTCAAATTTGTCGAGCGCATCCAGCAGGATCGCATCGTACTCGAAAAATTTGCTGACTATTGGGACAAAGACAAAATCCTCGTTGACAAGGTCGTCTACCTGCCGATCCCCGACACCACGGTGAAGCTTGCGAATCTTCGTGCCGGCGATCTCGATATCGCCGAGCGCATTTCGGCTTCCGATGCGGAATCCGTCAAGAGTGACCCCAAATTGAACTATGCCGATGTCATCGGACCGGGCTACATGGCCATGTATGTCAACATCAACAATGGGGCACGTGCTGACAATCCGCTCGGCAAGGACAAGCGCCTGCGTCAGGCCTTTTCCCACGCGATCGATCGCGAAGCGATCGGCCAGATTGTTTTTGAAGGCACCTCCAAGGCCGGCAATCAGGCATATCCGCCCACAAGCCCCTGGTTCAACCAGAACCTGCCGGTTCCGCCGCGTGATATCGACAAGGCCAAGCAGTTGATGAAGGAGGCGGGTTATGAGACGCTGGACGTCGAGCTTCAGCACGCCAACAACACAACGCAGACGCAGATGATGCAGGTCATCCAGTCCATGGTGGCGGAGGCCGGCTTCAACGTCACCCTGAAGGCCACGGAATTCGCGACGCTTCTTTCCGAACAGACCGCCGGCAATTATCAGCTCAGCCGCTCCGACTGGTCGGGACGTATCGATCCCGATGGCAACCTGCACCAGTTCGTCACCTGCAAGGGCGGCATCAACGATGTGAAATATTGCAATCCTGAAGTGGACAAGCTGCTGAACGATGCCCGCGCTTCGACCGACGACGCGGTGCGCAAGGAAAAATACGATGCTGCAAGCGTCATCCTCAACGATGACATGCCGATCATCTATCTCGGCCACCAGCCTTATGCCTATGCCATCTCCAAAAAGGTCAAGGACTGGGCGCCTTCGCCTGACGGCATGATCCGCCTTCTCGGCGTTTCCAAGGACTGATCCCTTCGCATAGGCCGCACGGCTTGCCGTGCGGCCGCCAAGACCGGACCAAAACGGGGGCAATGCCATGCCTGTTTATATCGGCAAGCGACTGCTGGTCGCGATCCCGACGCTTCTGATCATTTCCATCTTCGTTTTCTCCCTGCAGAAACTTCTACCAGGCGATCCCATCCTGGCGATGGCTGGCGAGGAGCGCGACCCCGCCACGATCGAATTCCTGCGAGAGAAATACCGTCTTAACGACCCGGTTCCACTCCAATACGTCAACTGGCTGGGCGGCGTGGTAACCGGCGATTTCGGCATTTCGCTACGCACGAACCAGCCGGTTCTGGAACTGATTGGCCAGAAGCTGCCGGTGACCATTCAGCTGGCTGTCATGGCGATGTTCTTTGCGATGATCATCGGCATTCCCATCGGCATTCTGGCCGCCGTCAAGAAGAATACGTGGATTGACTACACGGCCAATATCGTGGCGCTTTCCGGCCTGTCCATCCCGAATTTCTGGCTCGGCATCATGCTCATTCTGCTGGTATCGGTGAAACTCGGCTGGCTACCGGCATCGGGTTATGAATCGATCTTCGTAGACCCTGTCCGCTCTATCGAAACCATGATCATGCCCGCCTTCGTGCTGGGCAATGCACTGGCGGCGACGCTGATGCGCCATACACGTTCGGCGATGGTGGCGGTGTTGAGCTCCGATTACATCCGCACCGCCCGCGCCAAGGGGCTTTCCCCGCGCGAAATCATCCTGTCTCACAGTTTCCGCAACGCGCTTCTGCCCGTTATCACGCTCTTGGCGCTGCTCTTCGGCGAACTGCTGGCCGGTGCGGTTCTGACGGAGCAGATTTTCACCATTCCCGGTTTCGGCAAGATGACGGTCGATGCGGTCTTCACGCGTGACTATGCCGTCGTGCAGGGCATCGTGCTCTGCACCGCCGTCGGCTTCATCCTCATGAACCTCCTGGCCGACATTGCCTATGTCCTGCTCAACCCCCGCCTCAGGGCGACAATCTAAGGCCCTGATATCATGACCGTTCTGGATCAAAGCCTTTCGATACCGGCGACACGGCAGGAAAGCCGCGCCTGGAAAAAGATGAAGCGCAACAAGTCGGCGCTCGCCGGCTTGATCATCGTCGTGTTTTTCGCCGTGCTGGCGATTGCCGCGCCGATATTGCCGATTGCCGACCCCGTCGCGACCAGCTGGTCGGCCATCCGCAAGGCGCCGTCGGCTGCCCACTGGCTCGGCACGGATGATCTCGGCCGCGATATTCTCTCGCGCATGATTTATGGCGCTCGCGCGTCGCTGATGGCCGGCGTCGTCTCCGTCATGATCGCCGTGATGATCGGCGTCCCCTTCGGGTTGATCTCCGGCTATTTCGGTGGCTGGGCGGATATGGTGATCTCCCGGATTACCGAAGCGCTGCTGGCGATGCCGTTCCTGATCATGGCGATTGCGCTTGCCGCCTTCCTCGGCCCGAGCCTTACCAATGCGATGATCGCCATCGGCCTTTCCGCCATGCCGATCTTCGTGCGGCTGACGCGCGGGCAGGTGCTGGCCGTCAAGATGGAGGATTATGTCGAGGGTGCAAGGTCTATCGGCCTCAATCACATCGACATCATGACCCGCTACATCCTGCCGAATGTCTTTGCCCCCATCATCGTGCAGGCGACGCTGACGGTGGCGACCGCCATCATCGCGGAGGCGAGCCTTTCCTTCCTAGGGCTTGGCCAGCAGGCGCCGGCGCCTTCCTGGGGTTCGATGCTCAACATCGCCAAGAACTTCTTGAGCCAGGCGCCATGGATGACGATGTGGCCCGGCATCGCCATCTTCCTCGTCGTCATCGGTTTCAATCTTCTGGGCGATGGTCTGCGCGATGCGCTCGATCCGCGCGAAGCATGATTTTTTACAAGGAATATCGGAATGACTGATTTCACCACACGCCCTGAAATCCTCGGCACCTTCGGCGTTGTCACCTCAACCCACTGGATCGCCTCGGCAGTTGGCATGGCGATCCTTGAGAAGGGCGGCAATGCTTTCGACGCCGCCGTCGCCACCGGCTTCGTGCTGCAGATCGTCGAGCCGCATCTGTGCGGTGCGGGCGGTGATATGCCCGCTGTGTTTTATTCGAAGCAGAAGGACAAGGTGGAGGTCATCTGTGCCCAGGGCCCGGCTCCGAGCGGTGCGACGATTGAACATTATACCTCGGAAGGTCTGAAACTCGTCCCGGGCGACGGGCTGCTTGCCACCGTCATCCCCGGCGCCTTCGATGGCTGGATGCTGATGCTGCGCGACTATGGCACGATGAGCGTGCGCGACGTGCTGGAACCGGCCATCTATTATGCCGAACATGGGCATCCAACGCTGCCGCGTGTCTCTGCCACCATCAAGGGGCTCGCCGATTTCTTCAAAAAGGAATGGCCGACATCCTACGAAACATGGCTGCCGGGCGGGGCCGCACCGGAGCCCCACGCCAATTTTCGTAATCCTGTTCTGGCGGCGACCTATCAGCGGATCATCACTGAAGCTGAAGCGCGTTCTGGCCGCGAAAACCAGATCGAGGCGGCGCGCGATGCCTTCTACCGGGGTTTCGTTGCGGAAGCCATCGACAGTTACGTCAGCACTTCAGAGGTGATGGATGCCAGCGGCACAAGGCACAAGGGTGTGCTGACGGCGGAGGATATGGCCGGGTGGAGCGCTACCGTTGAAGCGCCGCAGACGCTCGATTACCACGACTGGACGATTGCCAAGACGCCAGCCTGGGGGCAGGGTCCGGTCCTGCTGCAATCGCTTGCGCTGCTGAAGGGCTTCGACATTGCGGCCATGGACCCGTCCGGTCCCGATTTCATCCACACCATCGTCGAAGCCATGAAGCTCGCCTTTGCTGACCGCGAGGTCTATTACGGCGATCCGGAATTCGGGCAGATTCCGACGGAATATCTCCTGTCGGAAGGCTATAATGCCGGACGTCGCGCGCTGATTGGCAGCGAGGCCTCGCTGAAGCTGCGCCCAGGCATCGTGCCGGGTTACGAAAAGCAGGTGGACGCGACAATGGCGATGCTGGCGGAAATGAGCGGCAAGGGCACCGTCTACGAGCCGACCATGTCGCATCTGACCGAAAAGCGCGGTGACACCGTGCATATCGATGTCATCGACCGCTGGGGCAACATGGTGTCCACCACCCCGTCGGGCGGCTGGCTGCAGTCGTCTCCCATCGTGCCGGGCCTCGGTTTCGCGCTCAATTCCCGCGCCCAGATGTTCTGGCTGAAGGAAGGCCTGCCGACCTCGCTTGCGCCGGGTAAACGCCCGCGCACCACATTGACGCCCTCGCTTGCGCTGCATCAGGGCCGGCCTTCCATGGTCTTCGGTACGCCGGGCGGCGACCAGCAGGACCAGTGGCAGCTGCCCTTCTTCCTGCGTTATGCCCACCACGGCAAGAACCTGCAGGCGTCGATCGATATGCCCTTGTTCCATACCTCGCATTTTCCGGGTTCGTTTTATCCGCGCACCAGTTCACCGGGTGAAATCATGGTGGAGGGCACGGTGGGTGAGGCGACGCTTGCCGAGCTTCGCCGTCGTGGCCACCGGGTTACCGTTGCCGATGCCTGGTCGGTCGGGCGGCTCACCGCCGCGCGCCGCGATGCGGACGGCCTGCTGCGCGCCGCCGCAACACCGCGGTTGATGCAGGCCTATGCGGTGGGGCGGTGAGACCATGGAAACAAATCCAGTCCTCTCCGTCCGCAACCTCACCACCTCCTTCCTCGTCGATGGCGCTTGGAAGAGTGTCGTGCGTGATGTCTCCTTTCATGTCGCGCCCGGTGAAACCGTCGCCATTGTCGGGGAATCCGGTTCCGGCAAATCCGTGACGTCGCTGTCGCTGATGCGTCTGCTTGCGCCGGCCTCCAGCCGGATAGAAGGCGAGGTGCTGCTTAACGGCCGCGATCTGCTTTCGCTTTCCGAAAAGGAAATGCGCGGTGTACGCGGCAACGATATCTCGATGATCTTTCAGGAGCCGATGACGTCGCTCAATCCGATCTTCACCATCGGCCGCCAGATTTCGGAAGTTCTCATTCGCCATAAGGGGCTTTCGAAACACGAGGCGCGGGCCGAGACGGTGCGGCTTCTGGAAAAGGTCCGAATTCCCAACGCGGCGGGCCGTTTCGACGAGTATCCGCACCAGTTTTCAGGCGGCATGCGCCAGCGCGTGATGATCGCCATGGCGCTCGCCTCCAAACCGAAGCTGCTGATCGCCGACGAGCCGACGACGGCGCTCGACGTGACCATTCAGGGCCAGATCCTCGACCTCATCAAACTGCTGCAGGAAGAGGAGGGCATGTCGGTGCTCTTCATCACGCATGACATGGGCGTCGTGGCCGAAATCGCCGACCGGACAATCGTGATGTATCGCGGCGACGAGGTCGAGACCGGGCCGACCGAGGAGATATTCAAACGCGGCAAGCATCCCTATACACGGGCGCTGCTTTCGGCGGTGCCGAAGCTCGGCTCGATGCGTGACCGGCACTGGCCGACGCGTTTTCCCGTGCTCGACATGAAGACCGGTCTTTCGACTGAGCCGGAGGAGGTGGCCGAGACCGTTGCGAGCGGTCAGACGCCGGTCCTGTCGGTGAAGAATCTTGTGACACGTTTTCCCATCCGGTCCGGCCTGCTGGCGCGCCAGACGGGTGCGGTTCACGCCGTTGAAAACGTCTCCTTCGATCTCTTTCAGGGTGAAACGCTGTCGCTTGTGGGCGAATCCGGCTGCGGCAAATCCACCACCGGCCGCTCGATCATGCGGCTTGTTGAGCCGTCGTCCGGCGATGTGTCACTCGATGGTTATGATGTGATGCGTCTCGATACGGTCGGGCTCCGCAACATGCGCAAATCCGTGCAGATGATCTTTCAGGACCCGTTCTCCTCGCTCAATCCGCGCATGACGGTGGGTACGGCAATTTCCGAACCCTTCATCAAGCATAAATTGGGCACCACGAAACAGGCGAAGGAAAAGACCGCCGATCTTCTCGAAAAGGTCGGGCTTTCAGCCGACATGGCCAAGCGCTACCCCCATGAATTTTCGGGCGGCCAGCGCCAGCGTATCGCCATTGCCCGTGCGCTTGCCCTCGATCCGAAGGTTATCGTCGCCGACGAAAGTGTGTCGGCGCTCGATGTCTCGATCAAGGCGCAGGTGTGCAACCTGCTGCTAGACCTGCAACAGAGCCTCAACCTCGCCTTTCTTTTCATCAGCCATGACATGGCGGTGGTGGAGCGTGTCAGCCATCGTGTCGCGGTGATGTATTTGGGCGAGATTGTCGAAATCGGCCCGCGGGCGGCTATTTTCGACAATCCGCAGCATCCCTACACAAAAAAGCTGATGGCGGCAGTGCCAGTGCCCGATCCGTCAAGACGGGGAATAAGGCGCGGCATATCCAATGATGAGCTGAAGAGCCCGATACGGGCAATGGGATATGAAACACCCGCGCGAACCTACAGGACGGTATCGCCCGGCCATCTGGTGCAGTCGGCCTGAGGCGGTTGCTGCGGTATCAGTGCTTCGAAGAAGAAGCCTTTATGCCGGGTTCTTGAACGGGACGCCTCGCAGGTGCTCCATCAGGTAAGCATGGGTCGCGGGATTGGCGACGATCAGCGTGCCCGTCTTTTCGTAGAATTCCGGACCGCGACCCCACCAGTCGGTCACGATTCCGCCCGCCTCCTGCACCAGCAGGATGCCGGCTGCGGTGTCGACGAAACCGGTTTCCTCATAATAACCGGTCAGCCGGCCGCAGGCCACGTAAGCGCATGAATTGGCGGCGCTACCGACCACACGGACCGCGCCGATGGGGGCGCGGATTGCGTCGAGGCGCTGATAGGCGCCTGGATAAAGCTGGAGATTGGGCGTCGGCAGGCCGGTGCCGACGCACATCAAGGCAACATCGGTGCTGGCATTGACCTGCAGGCGCTCGCCGTTGAGATAGGCGCCTTCCCCCTTGATCGTCGTAAACATCTCGCCGGAGACGGGATTGTAGACCAGTCCGCATATGGTCTCGTTGCCGCGCCTAAGCGCGATGGTGATCGTGTAATGTTGGCCGAAGAGGAAATTGGTGGTGCCGTCGATTGGATCGACCAGCCAGCGATGATCCTGATCGGCTCCTTCCACAGGCGCAAATTCCTCGCCGGTCAGTCCCCAGGGATATTGGCCGAGCAGACGCTTTCGGATCAGCGTCTCGGAATCCCTATCGGCGTCGGAAACGAAGTCTCCCGGACCCTTGACGCCGATCTCGATGTCGCGAAAGCGCCGGAAATGGTCGAGCGTCAATGCGCCGGCTTCGCGGGCGGTGGCGACCATGTGCTCGAGGATGGCGCTGTAATTGACTGTCATTTGCTGAAAACCTCTGCGAGCCCTTCCGGGTCATCGGTGGTGATCTGGTCCACCTTCAGCCTCAAGAGCCGCTCGACTGCATCAGTGGATTGCGGCGTGACGCTGTTGATCGTCCAAGCATCCACACGGCGGCCCGCGGCATGAATCGGGGCGATGATATCGACACCAGCATCCGCAGCTGCAAGCACGATCTCGTACGCGAGGTAGATCATGTCCGCATGGGGTGCTGTGGCAAGGGCGTCTTCGATGAAGTCCAGATAGTTTCCGCTTGCCTGCAACTCTGCAAGGGTGCCGCGATGGCAGGGGTCATAGCCAGTGCGAAGGCCGGGGGCCGAGCCAGCCAGCGCGGTAATAGCGTCGAAATCGCCGCCTGACAGGATCACCGACTTTGCGATAGGTGAAACGCTTATCCCGAAGCCGGCGACCATCTGTGGGGCAAGCGCCTGCCGGTTTTCCTTGAAATCGAGCTGTAGCAGGGCGTCGGGATGAACGGTGTCGTCCGCAAGCAGGGCGCAAAGGTCTTCGAGCAACATCACTTTCGAAGCGATTGGCTGGCCGTCATTATCGCGCAGGTGAAGCTGTCGCAGGGTTGCGGCGGATGTATCGCGTACCCGGCCGGTGCCAGTGGTTTCCCGCTCCAGCGTCCGGTCATGCAAAACGGCGCAACCGTGATCGGCATGAATGACGAGATCGACTTCGATGCTTGCACCGAGCCGCATCGCTTCGATGATGCGCTCCCCCGTAAAGACCGGATCGGAAGCACGGCGGCGGCCGCGGTGCCATTTGAGCCAGGTTTTGTGGCCGTTGCGGTCGATGAGTATCGGATGGGTCATGTCAGCTCCGGTAGATCGGGCGGTTGTCGCGATAGGCCGTGATGGAACGGGGCGAAATCCGTACCCCCTGTCCCGCCCGGAACATATCCGGATGGGAGACCATGGATTTGATCCTGGTACCATCGGTCAGATCAAGGTCGACAAGGCCATGGGTGCCATAATCCGTCACCCGGTGCACACTCCCCTCCGGTGTTTCGGAGGTCGCCAGATCGATGGCTTCCGGGCGAACGGCGAGAATGGTCGGGCCATCAGAGACGGGAAGCGGAAAGGTGAAGCCAGCGCGCATGAAGTTCCCACCTGAAACCATGCCCTCAATCAGGTTCATGGTGCCGATGAAGCCGGCGACGAACGGGGTCTTCGGCTCCCGGTAGATCACATTCGGCCGGTCTATCTGTTCGGTCTTGCCATTCGCCATCACGACGATGCGGTCTGCCATGGAAAGCGCCTCGTCCTGACCGTGGGTGACAAACAGCGTGGTGATGCCGAGACGCTGCTGGATATCCCGAACCTCTTCCCGCAGCCTTTCGCGCAGATGCTGGTCGAGACTGGCGAAAGGCTCGTCGAGAAGCAGGATTTTCGGCTCCAGAACCAGCGAGCGGGCAAGCGCCACACGCTGCTGCTGGCCGCCCGAAAGCTGGCTCGTGGCTCGCTCGCCATAACCGGAGAGACCGACGAGTTCGAGCACGGCCTCCACTTTCTCCCTGATCACGGCAGCCGGCATGCGGCGCAGTTTGAGGCCGAAAGCAAGGTTTTTGAACACATTCATGTGGCTCCAGAGCGCGTGGCTCTGGAATACCATGCCGGTCGGCCGCCGCTCCGGAGGCAGGCGGGTGACGTCTTCGCCATCTATGGTGATTTGCCCGCCTGTCGGTTGCTCGAACCCGCCAACCATGCGCAGCAACGTCGATTTTCCCGAACCGGAGGGGCCGAGAAGGCAGACGAGTTCGCCATCAGCGACATCGAGCGAGAAACTGTCGACTGCATTGGTGCCACCCGAAAAGCTTTTCGTGACCTGGCGAATGTGGAGTACGGACATGTAGATTTCCTAACCGCCGAAACCGCGGGCAAATGCGCCGCCTCCGATGACGCGGCGGGCAAACATGAGGGCAATGAAGGACGGCACCCAGAGCAGGACGGACAGAACTGCACCATACTGGATGACCATCTGGTTGTTGATGTAGCTGATCATCAAAACCGGCATCGTACGAATGCCGGGCGCCCCGATCAGCCATGCACCTTCGGTCTCATAAAAAGTACCAACGAAGCTCAGCATAACGGCGGCGGCAATAGTCGGTCCCGCCTGTGGCAGGGTAATTGACCAGAAGACCCTGAGCGGGCTGGCGCCGACATCCCGGGCGGCTTCTTCCATGCGCCGATCGACGGCCTGGAATGCCGCCACGGGAATCCAGATCATGAACATCAGCGTGCCGACCAGCTGGATGAGAACGACGCCCCAGAAGGTACCGATGAGGTTGAGCTGCAGGAAAATGGCGGCAATTGCCACCAGAAGCCCGAATTTCGGGAAGGCGTGGCCGGCGAGGAAGGAGAAGAACAGGAGGTTGCGGCCGGGAAAGCTCATACGCGCGAAGGCGTATGCGGCAGGAAGGCAGATCACCGCCGAAAGCAGCGTCACAACCGTCGTCAGCCGCAGGCTCAGCATCAAAGCGTTCCACACGTCAGCGCGGCCAAGTGTCTGGCCCCAGAACCGGAAACCGAACTGTTGTGGGATGACATTGGGGAAACGCCAGACCTCGGTGAATGCCCATGTGCCCACAACAAGCAGCGGCCCGACGATGGCGATGGTGAGAAGCGTAGCAAAAAAAATGCCGGGCCAGTCCATGCGGGCCCGAGCCCGCGTCATCGTCGTCATGTCATTTCCCCTGGTTGCGCGCGACCGAACGCACATAAAACAGGCCGAAAGCAATGCAGAAACCGAAAGCGATGACGGCCTGTGTCATGGCGCCGATGGGATCCTGCACTTCGCGCAGCGTGCGCTGCATGAAAGGTCCAAGCATTTCGGGAGATGCCGGTCCGAGAAGATATGGAAGGGTGAAGGAGGAAAAAATGCCGAGCACCGAAAAGGAAAGCGCCACGAGAATGGAATTGGTAATGCGTGGCAGGATGATGTGACAGAAAACCTGCAGCGCGTTTGCGCCGACATCCCGCGCCGCCTCTACCGACTGGTTGGCAACGCTTCCAAGCCCCGCGAGCAGGATAAGCACGGTCAGCGGAATATTGTCCCAGACAAGACCGATGACGGGTCCCCAGGGCGTGAGATAGGGCGTGCGGATTTTCGGCAGGTCGACGGCGTTGAGCAATATGTCAACCATGCCGTTCGGACCGAGAACGCGGATGAAGGCGAAGGCGAGGATGATGGAGGGCACGAACATCGGGAATATGGCCAGCGCCTGCACGTAGGCCGAGAGGCGGCCCTGCGAAAAGCGCAGGTAAAGCGCGATCGGCAGGCAGATGACCAGCAGGAGGATCGCGCAGACCATCGTCGTCCACAATGTCACGGCAAGATTGTCGAGACTGTAGCGGTCCGAGAAGAAAAAAGCGTAGCTGGAAAGGTCGAAACGCGTTTCACCATTGGCGTCGATGCGCCAGACAGTGCGGCCGATGGCGTTGATCGCTGGCCATATAACGAGCCAGATCATCAGGAATACGGGTATGGCAACGAGCAGGAGGCCGCTTGGCCTCCTGCCTGACGTATTGTCCATGAGCGGGCGAGCCGCTCCTTCTGCGACTTCGGTCACGACTTGCGGTCAACGTTGGGAGCGACGTTGCGATACCAGCCATCATTGATGGCGGTTTCCCATTTACCGGCCGGGAAGGTTGGAATAGTCTGGGGGATGATGTCGGCGAAACGCTTGCGCAGTTCTGCCGGCACAAAGTCCCAGGAAACGCCGGGAAAGCCGCCAAGTTCGGTGAGGATTGCCCCCTGGATTTCTTCCGACAGCACGAAATTCGCGAGCTTCAGGGCCGCATCGCGATTGGCGCCGTTCGCCAGTACGACGGCACGCGAAAAATTGCCGCACAGCGCGAGATCCTGAAGCTGCACCAGACCGGTTTCCTTCGGCAGAACGCCCTGGTCGATGGCCTGAAGCACCTGGTCGGACCAGACCGGGGTCATGGTGACGACGCCTTGGGAAAGAAGCTGCAACGACTGGGTGTTGCCGGACGAGTAGGCGCCCTTGTCGTAAAGCGACGGTGCGATGTCCTTGAGCAGTTCCCATGCCTTGCCGAGGGCCTTGTCGCCTGCTTCCGGCGTGTAATTGTCGACATGAATGCCTTGGGATCAAGGCCGTTCGCCTGATGGATGGCGCGACGAACGAAATTGCCGCCCGAACCGCCCTTGTCGGGGCGGTTGTAAACGAATTGACCCGGATTGGCCTTGATCCAGCTGACGAGCTGATCCCATGTCTTCGGCGCATCCGCCGGCTTCAGCTTGCTCGTGTCATAGGCGAGCAGGACCTGGCTGCCGCGATAGGGCAGGCTGTACTCGCTCTGGATAGCGAGCGGGTTGACACGCGAATAGTTGGAAAGCCCGGCCTTCGCCATGTTCACATAGATACCGGCTTCGATGGCACCGGCAGGCAGCAGTGGATCGGCCGTTTCGAAATAATCGGCCTGCGGATCGGTACCGGTCTGCTTCGCGGCAACGGCGCGCTCGCCGATGGCGATAATGCCGGCGCCGTCGCCGGCGTCGACCAGATTGAGCTTCAGGCCAGGATTGGCGGCTTCAAAGGCGGGCTTGATCGTGTTGGACCAGAAATCGAGGATGTTTGTATCCGAACTGGTGTACCAGTCGATCGTGCCCGCAGCGGCGAAGCTCATGCGCGGTGCAAGGGCGAGACCGGCGGCGGCGCCTGCGGCGGACATCATAAAGGTGCGGCGTTTCATCTATGTCTCCGATATTGTCGGCGCGAGTGGAACTGTCGAGCGCTGCCCGAGGGGCTGGTAGGCGCAGGCCGGTCGTTGCACAGCCGTGCATTTTTGGACCAGCCGGCGGCGGTTCTAATGTCTTTCCATAACGCTTTCGTGACAGTCCGCCCGCGCCGCCTCGGAGCCGCGCGCTCATATCGCGCTTATTCGCGACGGAGCATAAAGAAAAACCCCGCCGAAGCGGGGTTTCCGTTACCAGGTCTGGCGACCATACCAGTCGTCAATGTCTTTTCGGGTGCGGTCCTTCTCGTAACCGTAACGCTCCTGAATCTTGCCTTCCAGCTGTTCGCGCTTGCCGTTGATGACGTCAAGATCGTCGTCGGTGAGTTTGCCCCACTGCTCCTTGACCTTGCCCTTCATCTGCTTCCAGTTGCCTTCAACACGATTCCAATCCATTGGATCCTCCCACTGTTTTTGGTCTGCACCTGTAAATGTGCGAAGGCAGATCGGGTTCCGGCAAAACGCGAACATCTCACCCGGGCTTGAAACATTGGGCGAAGATAAAGCGCGGCACGGAATTCCTTTCTGTGTGTGTTTCTACATCACGGAACAATCGCTGCCCTCGATTGTTAACTTCACTGGAAAGCGACGGTCCTTACCGGGCTTTGCTTTCGTGTCGAGCCGCAGGGTTCAGCGTGTCATGAACAAGTTCTTCACTCGCTTTGCGAGCCGTATCGCATCTTTCTCAGGTTCGCCCAGCGCCTTTGTCGTGGCGCTCGCCACCGTCCTCATCTGGGGCATCAGCGGACCCCTGTTTGATTTTTCCGAGGTCTGGCAACTCGTCATCAACACCGGCACGACAATCGTCACCTTCCTGATGATTTTTCTCGTACAGAATTCCCAGAACAGGGATTCCGCCGCGATGGAGGCGAAACTGGACGAGTTGCTGCGGGCTGTAGAGCAGGCGCGCGCCGACTTCATCGGCATCGAGCATCTGACAGAGGACGAGATCGAGGAGATCCGGACCCGTCTCGAAAAAGAAAACGGGCGGGAAAGCCACAAGCCGCCGCCCCATCACGCCATGGATCGTCTGCTTTCCCGGCGTTAGTCACCGGCCCTGATCGATGGCCGATCATTGTTCACAACACTTTCCAAACCCTGGAAAGACCGTATGGCAGAAGGAGTTACCATGCCACTCACCGTTCTTGCTTTGAACGCGACGCTCAAACCGTCGGCCACGTCCGAACCATCCTCCACCGAGAAGCTGCTAGACCTCATATTACGGGAATTCGCCAGCCAGGATATCAAGGCCGAGACGATCAGGCTCGCCGATCACGATATCAAGCCGGGCGTCAGTTCAGACGAGGGCGAAGGCGATGCCTGGCCGGCCATTCGGGAAAAGATACTGAAGGCCGATATCCTGCTCATGGGAACACCGATCTGGCTTGGCCAACCTTCGAGCGTTTGCAAGAGAGCGTTGGAGCGCATGGATGCATTCCTGGAGGAAACCGATGATGAGGGTCGGATGGTTTCTTATGGCCGGGTTGCGGCTGTCGCAGTTGTCGGAAATGAAGACGGCGCCCACCATGTCTCGGCGGAGCTCTTTCAGGCGCTGAATGACGTCGGCTTCACCATCCCGGCCAATGCGGTTGCCTATTGGGTCGGGGAAGCCATGGGGTCGACGAATTTCGTCGATCTGGACAAGACGCCCGATGCCGTCAAAACCATGGTCAGCATGCTGGTGCGCAATACCGCGCACCTGGCGGCTCTTCTCAGGAATTCCCCGTATCCCGGCAGCGATCAGTAGCGCGGGTCCTGTTCCGGCTGGTGAACAGGCACCGCCTCGGTCGCCGCGCAAAGGCGACGGTTCAAGCGGCACCCCTCATTATTTTTTGGAACTCTCCGCCTCGCGCCTCGTTCGGAAGGTGCCTTTCCCGGGCCGGAAAGGCACCGCCTCCGACGGGAAGTATGGCCGATGGTGAAAAGGGAGGAAGACCCAAATGAAGAAGACTTTTTTCATGGCGTTTTTGTTGGAGCAGGGGCTGTTTCGGCCTTTGCCCAGCAGGCTCCGACAGCCAATCCCGGTGGTGATACGCCGGCGGTTGTGACGCCGGACACGAAAAGCCCGACGGCTCCGGTGGAAGGCGCCAACAGCTTCACGGAGGCGCAGGCGAAGAAGCGGATGGAGGAGTCCGGTTACACCGGGATCACAGGCCTCACCAAGAATGACAAGGGCGTGTGGATGGCATCGGGAATGAAAGACGGAAAAACCGTGGCCATAGCACTCGATTACCAGGGCAACGTTGTCGCCAGGTGAGGGCAGGACTTAAGCGCACGGACTTTTGGGAGAAACATGATGAGAACCGTAACTGCACTTTTTGATGATTATGATGATGCGAGTAACGCCGTCAGCGAACTCGAGCGCGCGGGCATCCCCTCAAGCGACATCAGCATTGTGGCCAGTAACGCCGACAGACGCCACGGCGAGGACAGCAAAGCCGCTGAAGGTGCCGGCACCGGTGCCGGCATCGGGGCCATTGTCGGCGGCGCCGGCGGCCTGCTGACGGGCCTCGGCATGATGGCTATACCCGGTGTCGGACCCGTCGTCGCCGCTGGCTGGCTGGCCGCCACCGCCGTCGGTGCGGCAGGCGGTGCTGTTGCCGGAGGAGCCACTGGCGGATTGATCGGAGCCATGACCCGCTCAGGCGTTTCGGAAGAGGACGCCAATGTCTATGCGGAGGGCGTGCGCAGAGGCGGAACTCTAGTCACTGCGCGGGTTGAAGACGATTTCGTGCCTGAGGCGGAGGCTATCCTCCGACGCTCGAATTGGGTCGACCCCTTCGAACGGCGTTCGGCCTATGGTCAGGAGGGCTGGACGCGTTTTGACGAAACGTCGAGGCCCTACGCCGCTGAAGATGTTGAGCAGGAGCGGAACCGATATCGCCGCTCGGCGCTTTGACAGGAGCATTCCTCACCGCCCACCGAAAAGCTTTCAGGAGTTACCATGGCCAAAAAACCGGAAACCACCGCATCGGCGGGAAAAATCGACGTTGTTACGATCCACGACCAGAAACTTTCCCGCGGCGAGGGCGGCGAGTTGCACCAGACCGCCGAAGGCGACGCACCCGTCTTGACGACCGCGCAGGGCGGGCCCGTCGCCGATGACCAGAATACGCTTCGCGTCGGTCCTCGTGGCCCGCTTGTCATGGACGATTTCCATTTCAGGGAAAAGCTCTTTCATTTCGATCATGAGCGAATTCCAGAACGTGTCGTTCACGCCCGCGGTTATGGGGCCCATGGCTATTTCGAGACCTACGATTCCCTGGCCGCCTACACGAAAGCGGATCTTTTCCAGCGTGCGGGCGAAAAAACCCCCGCTTTCGTGCGTTTTTCGACCGTGGCCGGCAATAAGGGCTCCTTCGATCTTGCGCGCGACGTGCGCGGCTTCGCCGTCAAGCTTTATACGCAGGAAGGCAACTGGGATCTCGTCGGCAACAATATCCCGGTATTCTTCATCCAGGACGCCATCAAATTTCCCGACCTCATCCATGCCGCAAAACAGGAGCCAGACCGCGACTTTCCGCAGGCGCAAACGGCTCATGATACGTTCTGGGATTTCATCAGCCTCACGCCCGAAAGCATGAACATGGTCATGTGGATCATGTCCGACCGCACCATTCCGCGGTCGTTCCGGTTCATGGAAGGGTTCGGCGTGCACACCTTCCGTTTCATCAACGCGAAAAACCAGTCGACTTTCGTGAAGTTTCACTGGAAGCCGAAGCTGGGTCTCCAGTCCGTGGCGTGGAACGAGGCGGTGAAGATCAATGGTGCCGATCCCGATTTCCACCGTCGCGATCTCTGGGCGGCCATCCAGTCCGGCAATTTTCCGGAATGGGAGTTGCAGGTCCAGCTTTTCGACCAGGATTTCGCCGAAAGCTTCGATTTCGATGTCCTCGATCCCACCAAAATCATTCCCGAGGAGATATTGCCGCCGCAGCCGGTCGGCAGGCTGGTTCTCGACCGCATGCCAGACAACTTCTTTGCCGAAACCGAACAGGTGGCGTTCATGACGCAGAACGTGCCGCCGGGAATCGATTTCAGTAACGACCCGCTGCTGCAGGGAAGAAATTTCTCCTATCTCGATACACAATTGAAGCGTCTCGGCGGGCCGAACTTCACGCACCTGCCCATCAATGCGCCCAAGTGTCCCTTCGCGCATTTCCAGCAGGATGGCCACATGGCGATGCGCAATCCAACCGGGCGCGCCAATTATCAGCCAAACTCCTTTGGCGAAGGCCCGCGAGAATCGCCAGCGCGCGGCTTTACACATTTTGCAGGCGAAGAGCAGGGCGCCAAGGCGAGATTGCGGCCGGAGAGCTTCGCAGATCACTATAGTCAGGCGAGGCAATTCTATCTCAGCCAGACTCCTCCCGAACAGCGCCATATCGCCTCCGCCCTCACTTTCGAGCTGAGCAGGGTGGAGACGGTCGCCATACGTGAACGGATGGTGTCACACCTCCTCAACATCGATGAAACGCTTGCGTCGACCGTTGCCCAGAAGCTTGGTTTCCAGACGATGCCTAAACCGGCGGAGGCGGCAGTGCCGACCCGACAGGACCTGGAGCCCTCACCCGCCCTCAGCATCGTCAATCGAGGGCCGCAACGTTTCGAAGGACGAAAGCTCGGCATTCTCATTACGGATGGCGTCGACGCAAAATTGCTGCAGGGGCTGACCGAGTCTGTTACGGCCGAGAAGGCCGTCTTCGAGTTGATCGCGCCTAAAGTCGGGGGCGCCGTGGCTTCGGACGGCACTCTCATCAAAGCGCATTACATGATCGATGGCGGTCCTTCGGTTCTCTTTGATGCGGTGGCCTTGTTGACATCGGCAGAGGCCATCGACGATCTCGTCAAGGAAGCAACGGCCCGTGATTTTGTCGCGGATGCGTTCCAGCACTGCAAGTTCATCGGTTATGACCAGTCGGCCCTGCCATTGCTGGAAAAGGCCGGAATTGCCGATGCCATGGATGAGGGCGTCTTGCCTCTGCCGGGAGAAGACGGGTTGGCAGCCTTTGTTTCCGAACTCGGCAAGTTGCGCGTTTGGGCGCGCGAACCATCGGTCAAGCTTGGGAAGGCATCAGTCCCTGTCGCTAACGGATAACGCAACCGGCGGCGTGCCCTCATCGTTTAAGGGAGCGCCGCGCCCGCGGCCAGTGCGCCGCAGCACCGGCAGACGAAAGTGCCGCCACATTTGGCGGCACTTCTCACCCGGAGGTCTTGTCCAAAGCGAGGTCTGATTATGAAGCTTGTCCGCGACAACGGATTGACCATCGTCCTTGTCCTTGCATCACTGCTGACGATCGGCGGCATGTTCGCCACAGGCTGGGTCGTTCACAATGATGAACTCGTGCAACATCACGATAAACCACTCACGCTTTTATCCTACGCCACGAGCGGGCATTTCCTTTCGGCGCTGTTCGAAAACTGGGAAAGCGAATTTTTGCAGATGTCGGCCTATGTGGTGTTGACGGCATTCCTGTTCCAGCGCGGGTCCGCAGAATCCAAGGATCCCGATGAGCCGACAGCGCAAGACGAGGACCCTTCACGCAAGAAAAACGACCCTGATGCACCATGGCCGGTAAGGGCCGGCGGCATCATTCGCGTCGTCTATTCCTATTCGCTCGGCGTGGCGCTGTTTGTTCTTTTTGTAGCGAGCTTCCTGCTGCATCTGAGATACAGCGCCGATGCCGCGGCAGTGGAGGCACGCCTGCATGGCGAACCTGCGACGACATTGATGGCGCATCTGGGAAGCGTTAAGTTCTGGTTCGAGTCCTTCCAGAATTGGCAGTCGGAATTCCTCTCCACCGCTGTCCTGATCGTCCTGTCCATCTTCCTGCGGTTCAGGCGGTCGCCCGAATCCAAGCCTGTGGCAGCACCCCATAGCGAGACCGGCGGGTGAAAGGCAGAGGGGGTGGATCCCAAAGTCTGGCCGCCCCCGTCAGCGTTTATCCTAGGGACGCCTGTTGGCGGCGTGGTCCTGTTCCTGATCGGTCTTGATGGCGGCACCGTCCTGGCCCCGCTCTTTCGAATGCTGCTTCTTGTCGCGGTTGGAAAGGATCTGGTTTTCCTCAATGCTTCCCTTGTCCAGCTCGGTCATTGCGCCTGCGCCGGTACCTTTCCCCTGCGTGCCTTTTCCGAAGTGTTTCCTGTCTGCATGTGCCATAATCGCCTCCTCTTGGCGTCGGATGGGCTGCTGCGGCAGTCGAGGCCGCCACCCGTCGCTCCCGAACTTCCCCCATGCCTTTTCGTTCCGGAACTTCTGTCGCCCTCCGTGGTTCGTGATCGCAGGGAAAGGGGCTTTGTCTTGAACGACGGCGCGGACGCACGAACAGATGACAGGAGGCGCAACGATGGCCGGTCCAAAAACGCATGAACAACAGCTCCGCATCATCGAAAAACGCGAGAACACCGCTAATGCCGATGATGATTTTAACGCCGAGGCGGAGCTGAAGCGGTCGAAGGAAGAACGGGATGCCCGCCGAGGGGCGGAGAACTTCGCGGTGGCAATGCGGAATTAACGGATAAGGATGATCGCCAGATGCTGCGCGGTGAAAATCAGGAAAGCCCGCACCACAAGCGCGGCGCGGATGATTGAGGTGAAGTCCGGCCGGGCCGGATGTGGCTTCATGGCGCCGAAGGTGCTGCGAGGCTATTTCCCATCCGGCTCTGCCATCTTGCGATGTTGTCTGGCGAGCGTTTCCGCCGGCGTTACATTGGCCATCGCCGACATCAGCTTGTTTTTCCAGCCGGACACGACATCGCCCTCACCATTCATCATCGCCTCATAGCCGGTCTTGGCCACGAAACCGGGATCGTCCTTCTTCTGTCTGCCAACGGGGGTGTCAAGCATGTCCGCACGCTCGAAGAACTCCGTGTCCGTCGCGCCCGGCATTAGGCAGGTTACCGTCACACCCGTGCCATCGAGCTCTTCGCGCAGCGCGAAGGAAAAGGAATTGATAAACGCTTTGGTGGCGTTATAGACCGCCTGAAACGTGCCCGGCATGAAACCGGCGATGGAACCCGTAAACAGGATACGTCCATTGCCACGCTGGCGCATCCCGCCTGCAAGGGCATGAACCAGCGCAATCGTGCCGCTGATATTGGTGGCGATGACCCGCTGGATGTCCTCCATTCTCTGATCGAGAAAGCCATCGCCCAGGCCCTGTCCTGCGTTGGCGAACAGAAGATCGACTGGCCGCGACGAGGCGGTGATGCGGGCGAGAAGCTCCTCCACGCCCGCCTGTGTCGAAAGATCGGCCCGCACCGCTTCCACCTGCGTGCCGGCCGCGCGCAGCCGGGTGGCCGCGGCATCGATGTCATTTTCATCGGCCACGATGATGAGGTCGTAACCATCCTGCGCGGCGCATCGGGCGAGTTCATAACCGATGCCGGACGAAGCGCCGGTGACGACCGCAAGGCCCTTGGTGGATTCTTCCCTGCTCATGATCATCTCCTATGGCTTCAGGACGACTTTGATGCAGCCATCGTCGCGGTGGCTGAAGGTGTTGTAGAGGTCGGGTCCTTCATCGAGGGTGGCGCGATGGGTAATGACGAAGGACGGGTCGATTTCGCCTCTTTCGATGCGGCCCATGAGGCTGGGTAGGTAGGCTTGAACGGGCGTCTGCGCCATCTTGAACGTCAGGCCGCGATTGATGGCGGAGCCCATGGGAATCTTGTCAAGAAGACCGCCATAGACGCCGACCAGCGAGACCGTACCGAAATTGCGGCAGCAATAGATTGCCTGACGAAGGACATGCGGCCGGTCGGTCCCCATGAAGGTGGCGACCTTGATGCGGTCGATCCTCGAATCCCATCCTGCCGCGGGATCGGGCTCCGTTCCTACCGCGTCGATACAGGCATCTGCGCCGCGACCATGGGTCAGCTCCATGATGCGGTCGTAAATGTCCTCGTCGAGATAATTGAGTGTCATCGCGCCGGCTGACGCCGCGAGATCAAGCCTCTCCTGCACGGCGTCGATGGCGATGACCCGTTCCGCACCGAGGAGAAAGGCGGAACGGATCGCCATCTGACCCACCGGACCGCAGCCCCAGATGGCAATCGTATCGCCCGGCTGGATGTTGCAGAAGTCCGCGGCCATATAGCCGGTCGGGAAGATGTCGGACAGGAACAGGACCTGCTCGTCGGTCAGGCCGTCCGGAACCTTTATTGGCCCGACATCCGCGTAAGGCACCCGCATATATTCCGCCTGGCCGCCGCTGAAGCCACCGAGAAGATGGGTGTAACCGAACAGGCCGGCAGGCGAATTGCCCCACATCTTCCGCACCTTGTGCGGATCGGGATTGCTGCGTTCGCAGCCGGAATAATAGCCACGCTTGCAGAAGAAGCACTCGCCGCAGGCGATGGTAAAGGGGACGACGACGCGGTCTCCGACCTTGAGCGCGGTATTGTCCTTACCGACCTCAACCACCTCGCCCATGGTTTCGTGGCCCATGATGTCGCCGCTGTGCATGTCCGGCATGATGCCATTATAGAGGTGGAGGTCTGAGCCGCAGATCGCGCAGGCCGTGACCTTGATGATCGCATCGCGCCCATGCTCGATTTTCGGATCGGGAACGCTTTCGCAGCGAATGTCGTGTTTGCCGTGCCAGGTCAGTGCCTTCATGTCGCTCACCTTCATTGTCTGCTGGGTTGTCAGAAGCCGCCCTTTGTCGAGCGGGTGCCTAACCGGGTGTCCGCGCGAAAGTTCCCCGCGGCACCGGGACCTTCTCGCTCCCGGCGACAAGGCAGGGCAGAATTTTTTTAGAGAACGGAAACCCGCCGCGCTTTCAGAGGTTCGGTTGCTCAGCAATTCGGGAGTTCATCGATCATGACATCACGACGCAAGGCAGCTCCCGATATCGGGTTTAAGCCCGGTCCGGCCGGCGGCTGGGGATCGGCCAAGTCGGTGGGAGAGGTGCTGTTGAGGGAACATGTTCCCCTGTCCGGTCCGACATTGCTGAAACACCAGAACAAGCCGCAGGGATACATGTGCGTCAGCTGCGCCTGGGCGAAACCGGCCAAGACCCATCCCCTGGAATTTTGCGAAAATGGTGCGAAAGCCACCGCGTGGGAAATAACGAACCGACGCGCCGACAGCGCGTTTTTCGCCAGACACACCCTTGCCGAACTGGAAGGCTGGCGCGACCACGATCTGGAAGAACAGGGCAGGCTGACCCAGCCGATGCGTTGGGACGCGGCCACGGATAGATATCTGCCGGTCAGCTGGCAGGCCGCATTCGAGGAGATAGGCCGGGAGCTGCGCGCCATCGCGCCGCAGCAGGCAGAGTTTTACACCTCAGGCCGCGCCTCGCTGGAAGCATCCTACATGTACCAGCTCTTTGCCCGCATCTATGGCAGTAACAATCTGCCGGACTCGTCCAACATGTGCCATGAAAGCTCGTCCGTCGGCCTGCCCGAAAGCATCGGTGCTTCCGTGGGAACGGCGATCCTTTCGGATTTCCAGAATTGCGACTGCATTTTCTATATGGCGCAGAATGTCGGAACATCCTCGCCGCGACTGCTGCACGATCTGCAGGATGCGGTCGACCGCGACGTGAAGATACTGACATTCAACATGCTGCGGGAGCCGGGGCTGGAGCGCTTCGTCAACCCGCAGTCGCCCGGCCAGATGCTGGGGACCCCCGCGACGCCGATCTCGACGAAATATTACCAGGTGAAGAATGGCGGCGATATCGCTGCCCTTTTCGGTATCTGCAAGGCGCTTATCGAGGCAGACGACGTGCTGCATGCGAGTGGCGCAAGCAAGGTTTCCGGCTCGGATGGGCAGCCGCGCGATCCGGCCAATGCGGCGGCGGTCGCATTTGCCGCCGCCATTGCCGCGGCTGACAAGAAGCATGTGCTCGATCATGATTTTCTTGCCGAGCACACGGCAGGTTTTGACGATTTCGCCGCCGCAGCCCGCCGCCATGAATGGGAGGAGCTGGAGCGCGTTTCAGGCCTGACCCGCGAGGAGATGATGGAAGCCGCCGCCATATATGCGGATTCCGACGCGGTGATGATGGTCTATGGCATGGGCCTCACCCAGCATGTGATGGGCGTGGAGAACGTTCACATGGTTGCCAACCTCGCGCTGCTGCGCGGCAATATCGGCAAGCCCGGTGCAAATATCTGTGCCGTCAGGGGCCATTCGAATGTGCAGGGCCAGCGTACCGTCGGCATTACGGAAAAACCCGGCCTCGTGCCGCTGGACAAGCTTGCCGACCTATACCAGTTCCAGCCGCCCACGTGGGAAGGCCACTCAACGGTCGACAGCTGCAAATCCATTCTCGCCGGGGAAACAAAGGCTTTCATCAGCCTCGGCGGCAATTTTTTGCGCGCAGCGCCGGAAACCGAGGCGATGGAAGCCGCGTGGCGCAAGCTGCGGCTGACGGTCCAGATCGCAACAAAACTCAATCGCAGCCACGTCATCCATGGCGAGATCGCCTTTTTGCTTCCCTGTCTCGGACGTATCGAAATCGATGAACAGACGACAGGCCCCCAGGCCGTCTCCATGGAAAGTTCCGTTGCGCATTTCCATGGTTCGCGTGGCAGGGCAAAGCCGGCCAGCCGGGAGTTGCTCTCGGAACCGGCGATCATTGCCGGCATGGCCGTGGCGACCTTGACGCGCGGCAACGTGCCTTGGCAGCAATGGGTTCACGATTATTCGCGCATTCGCGACGCCATAGAGCAAACCTATCCGGAAACCTTCAGGAACTTCAACGAACGGCTTTTCAAACCCGGCGGCATCCCGCGCCCATTGCCCGCAAGGGAGCGAAAATGGGTAACCTCAAGCGGCAAGGCGAATTTCCTGACCCCCGACCGCCTGTTCCCCGAATTTCCGCCTGAGGCGTCGGGTCCGGACGTCCTGCACCTGTCGACGTTGCGATCCAACGACCAGTTCAACACGACCGTCTACGGCTACAGCGACCGTTTTCGCGGCGTGGAAGGAACGCGGCAGGTTCTGTTCATGAATGTCGATGATATCGCCCTGCTCGGGTTTGCCGACGGCGATATCGTCGATATCGTCACGGCAATCGAGCCGCAGACGCCAAGGGCGGTCCGCGGGTTCAGGATCGTTGCTTATGATATTCCCCATGGCTGTTGTGCTGGTTATTTTCCGGAAACCAACCCGTTGTTTCCGCTGAGCCATCATAGTCCGAAAGCAAAGACGCCATCATACAAGCTGCTGCCCGTCCGATTGACGCCGTCAACCACAGTTCCTTCCAACTGAGGATACTCGAGGTGCGGGATGCGGAGGACGGAAAAGGCCAATCGTTCAGCGACACTTCTATGGTCCGCTCTCAGCGGTTCTTTGATCGGGGCAGCGGCGATCATGGGTTACTGGCGTGAACCGCGAACATTCCGCAGCGACCCTCCGGTAACGGCAGCGCTTGAGCGATTGCGCTTCATGCCCGTTCCCGTGGCCGGCGCGCCGCCGGAAGTTTATTTTGCTCTCGGCAGGCCGTTCGAAAACGGTGCTTATGATCTTTCCCAAGGGAAACGCCTCTATTCATGGTTCGGATGCCCGGCTTGCCACGGTGAAGGTGAAGGCGGAAAAGGTCCATCGTTTCTCGACGGTCAATGGATTTATGGCCCATCCATGGTCTCTGTCGCGGCGTCGATCAGGGATGGCCGGCCGCACGGGATGCCTCCTTTCCGCACCAAGATGACGACTGAAGAGATCTGGCAGCTCGCGGGATATGTGAGAACCATCGGGGCCTATTCGCCATCGGTGGCGGCCCCGGCCCGTAATGACGACCGTCAGACACGTCCGGCTGAGAACCGGGCGCCTGCTGTCATTTTCTTCAACGAAGGGTCGGCGTGGAAAAGACCGGAGGAGCCGGTGCCTTGAAGACGGTCGCTGCTCTCCTTGCTGTCCTTACCCTGCTTTCGGGGTGCGGCGACGTTCAGTCGGCGTTGAACGCTGCAGGGCCGTCAGCGGCGATGTTGAAGCACCTGATCCTCTTCATCGTGGCGGTGAGCCTCGTCGTGTGGCTGGCAGTGATCGCGATCCTGATCCTGTCTCTCGTCAGAAGTCGGCGGATGGCGGCGCAGGACGAGACGGCAAGTGACAAGCGATTGCAGCTTTTCGTCACGGGCGCGGTCATGATGACGGTTTTCATTGTCGCCGGCCTGACGCTTGCGAGCTTTCTTGCAACCCGGGCCATCAGCTTCACCGGCGAGGCAGACTTGACGATACGTGTTCGCGCCCAGCAATGGTGGTGGCAGTTCATATACGAAGATGCCACACCGGATGGCGGTTTTCAGACCGCCAACGAAATGCACATCCCGGTCGGGCGGAATGTCCGGGTCTTGCTCGAAAGCCCGGATGTAATTCATTCCTTCTGGGTGCCCAGCCTTGCCGGCAAGATGGACCTCGTTCCGGGACGGGAGAATAAGCTTGTGTTTCGCGCTGACAGGCCCGGTGTTTACCGGGGCCAATGCGCGGAGTTCTGCGGCCTTCAGCACAGCCACATGGCTTTCATGGTCATGGCCGATGACGAGGCGTCCTATAGCCGGTGGGCCAATAAGCAGAAGGCGGAGGCCGCCATGCCGCAGGACGCCGATGCTCTGGCCGGGAAGGCCGTGTTCCTGCGCAAGCAATGCGCCGCCTGCCATACCGTCAGGGGAACGCCGGCCGCCGGCACCACGGGGCCTGATCTTACCCATGTCGGCAGCCGCCGTACGATCGGCGCAGGCCTGCTGGAGACCACACGCGGCTCGCTTGCGGCATGGATCGCCGATCCACAAACATTGAAACCGGGCAACAACATGCCGCTGGTGCCGCTCACCGGGGAAGAGTTGCGGCAGGTTTCCGCCTATATGGAGGGGCTCGACTGATGGCGGGAAAACAGGCCTCCGTCCTCATGGATACCGATCTGCCGGTTCCCGGCATGGAGAGCGCGCTCGAAAAAACATGGGGGTCGAGCCGCGGTTTCTGGGGCGCGATTGGTACTGTCGACCACAAGGTGGTGGCCCGGCGATATATTGTCACGGCCTTCGTGTTCCTGATACTCGGCGGCCTGCTTGCTCTCGTCATGCGCCTGCAGCTGGCAACGCCCGAAGCGCGTTTTATCGACCCGGACCGGTATAATCAGATATTCACCATGCATGGCGCGAACATGATGTTCCTCTTCGCCGTGCCGGTCATGGAGGCGATGGCGGTTTATTTCGTGCCATTGATGGTCGGGACGCGCAACATCGCCTTTCCCCGGCTGAACGCCTATTCCTACTGGGTATTCCTTGTGGGCGGGCTGCTTCTCTGGGTCTCGTTCGTGCTGGACAGCGCGCCCGATGTCGGCTGGTTCGCCTATGTGCCGCTCGCTGGTCCGGAATATGGCGCCGGCAAACGCGCCGACATATGGGCGCAGATGATAACCTTTACGGAGCTTTCCGCGCTCTCCATTGCGGTGGAAATCGTGGTGACGGTTTTCAAGCAGCGCGCCCCCGGCATGTCGCTCGATCGAATTCCGCTTCTTGTCTGGGCAATGGTGGTCATGGCCTTTCTCGTCATCATCGCCATGCCCGCGATCATGTTCGCCAGTTCCACGATGATCATGGATCGTCTCGTCGGCACCCATTTCTACAATCCGGCCGAAGGAGGGGACGTGCTCCTGTGGCAGCATGTCTTCTGGTTTTTCGGACATCCGGAGGTCTACATCATCTTCCTGCCGGCTGTGGGCATGGTCTCCACCATCCTGCCCGCCTTTGTCGGCCGGCCGATATTCGGTTACATGCCCATGGTTATGGCGCTTGTCGCAACCGGTGTCCTGTCTTTCGGCCTCTGGGTGCATCACATGTTTGTGGCTGGACTGCCGAAACTCGGAGAAAGTTTCTTCACTGCCTCCAGCATGGCGATTTCCGTGCCGGCCGGCGTGCAGATATTCTGCTGGCTGGCAACATTGTGGGCCGGGCGGCCGGTTTTCAAGACACCGCTTCTTTTCATCATCGGCTTCATCGTCACCTTTGTCATCGGCGGTCTGACGGGCGTCATGGTGGCGTCCGTGCCCTTCGACACGCAGGTTCACGACACCTATTTCGTGGTCGCGCATTTTCACTACGTCCTGATCGGGGGCGCCGTTTTTCCCCTGATCGGAGCCGTGTATTACTGGTTTCCAAAAATGACGGGCCGGATGATGAGCGAAACGCTCGGCCGCATCAGCTTCTGGCTGATCTTCGCCGGCTTCCACCTGACGTTTTTTCCAATGCATATTCTCGGTTTGCAGGGAATGCCGCGACGCATCTATACCTATCAGCCGGAGATGCCATGGGCGGGCCTCAACCTCTTCGTGAGCCTCAGCGCCGTCGTGCTGGCGACAGGTTTTCTCGTCTTTTTCATCGATGTCGTCCGAAGCTTCGCCAAAGGCCGTCCCGCCGGGGACAATCCATGGGGCGCCGCCACGCTGGAATGGGCAACCGCCTCTCCGCCGCCGCCCTTCAATTTCCGCTCCATACCCGTGGTGGGTAGCCGCGATCCACTGTGGGAGAACACCGGAGAACTGCCTGTTGTCGCGGGGATGCGGGTGGATCGCCGTGAAATTCTGGTCACCAGCGTCGTCGAGGCGCTGCCCGAAGCCCGCGAGGCTTCCCCGACGGACTCCGTGTGGCCGTTCTGGGCGGCCATCGCAACGTCCATCATGCTCATCTGGTCCATGTTCTCCCCCTGGGCAGTCGTCTGGGGATCGATCCCGATTGCTGTAGCGCTGATCGGCTGGTTCTGGCCGAAAGGAATGGCGGAGGAGGAAGCATGAAAGAACGTGTCGCGCTCGATGTCTCCAAGCTGCCGATGTCCGGCAACGGCACCGCCAGCCCCACATGGTGGGGAACCTGCGCCTTCATGCTGATCGAAGGAACCGGTTTCGCGCTGGCGGTCGCCGTCTATTTCTACCTGATGAGCCTGGCACTACGATGGCCGATCGACGCCCCGCCGCCGGATCTTTCAGCCGGCACGGTGCTGACAGCGCTGCTTGTCGTCAGCGTCGTCCCGAATGTCCTCGTCAGTCGCTGGGCCAGGCAGAGGCGGCTTGTTCACGTCCGTTTCGGTTTAGTCGTTATGTCTGCCATCGGGCTTGTCCTGCTGGCGATGCGCGCCTTTGAATTCCCCGCCCTTCAGGTGAAGTGGGACGACAATGCCTATGGATCGATCGTGTGGACGATCCTCGGACTGCACACGACCCATATTCTGACCGACCTCATCGATACCATCGTCCTGACCTGCCTGATGTTTACCCGGCATGGCGACAGCGCCCGCCGTTACGGCGATGTGGAGGACAACGCGCTTTACTGGAATTTTGTCGTCGTGACCTGGTTTCCGCTTTACGCCTGCCTTTACTGGATACCACGGCTATGACCCTGAAAACCCTCGATATTGCCGGACTGTTCGGCGCTCCCCTGATCTGGGCGTTCAACACGCAGCTCGGCCAGATCTTGCCGGCGGTCGATTGCGGCAGCCGGACGGGCTTTGCAGCCACCGCCGCCTTCCTCTCTGCCGGGATAGCCGTTACCTGCGGCGTTCTTTCGGAAAGGGGCCGGAGTTCCACGGCATCGCGAATGGCGGTGTTCCTGACGTCGTTGGGCGTCTTGGTCGCGCTGGTTTTTGCCTTCGCACTCCTTCTTCAGGGGGCAGCGACATTGCTGCTGAACCCATGCACGCGCTGACACTGATCTTTCTGTTGCTGGTCAGCGCCGGGCCGCTCTCGGCCCATGAGGGGGAGGCGCATCCGACGGCGATGATATGGACTTTCGACGGCTGGATCATCGGACCGCTGCTTGTCGCAGCCGGCCTTTTCAGTACCGGTTTTTTTCGGCTGTGGAGACGGTCGGGCACACGCCGGTGGATGGCGAGGTCCGCCTTCGCCTTTTCCGGCGGCTGGCTTGTTCTGGTTGCTGCACTTGTCTCTCCGATCCATTCCATGGGCGAGCACCTGTTTACATTCCACATGATAGAGCACGAGATGGTAATGGCGGTTGCCGCGCCGCTGATCGTGCTGGCGCGCCCCGTCGGTATCCTTCTCTGGAGCATGCCGCGCATGGTTCGTCGTCGTCTGGCTGCGGTGATGACCGACAGGCGCGTTCGTGCCGGATGGAATGTTCTTGCCGGCGGGGGTGTGGCAACATCTCTGCACGGGCTTGCCATCTGGGGCTGGCATGCGCCTGCGCTCTTCGATGCGACGGTCAGCAACGTGCCGCTGCACCGGATACAGCATCTCTTTTTCTTTCTGACAGCGATCCTGTTCTGGTGGGCAGTTTTCTGGCGCGCGGACCGGGGGCTTGCGGCCTGGCACCTGTTTGTCACGATGATGCATACCAGCATTCTCGGCGCCCTGATCGCGCTTGCGCCACAGGTGATTTACGTGGCCCAGACCCGAGACGCGCCGGCATGGGGCCTGACGCCCTTCGAGGACCAGCAGCTTGCCGGTCTCCTGATGTGGGTGCCCGGTGGTGTCATCTATGCCGGGGCGGCGCTCGCGATGCTGGCGATGTGGATTTCCCGGTCGGGCAGGGAGGACCGATATGGCGCGTCCCTTCTCTAGAACCTGCCTTATACTCGTTGCGGTGCTTTCGGCGGCGCTTGCCACGGGCATTGCGGTCGCAATCGTCAAGAACGTGTCACAGCGCGGCGCCGTTGCCACGGCAATGACGGGCGGTGATGCGCGCCTGGCGCCCGGGATTTTCCGGCGCTACGGCTGCACGGGCTGCCACGCGATCCCCGGCGTTGCCGGTGCGGACGGGAAGGTGGGGGGCGAACTACGTTCACTTCGCCAGCGGGTCTATATCGGTGACGGCCTCAACAACACACCGGACAACCTCATTCGCTGGATTGTCTCGCCGACGCATTTTTCGCGGCAGAGCGCTATGCCGGAAACCGGTATCACCGAGGCCGAAGCGCGCCATGTCGCGGCCTATCTTTATGCTCACTGACGGGTCACGGATGCGGGGTTTGCCTTGCCGGCAAGGCCTTGATGTAGCGGGCAATCGCGTCGCGATCTTCCTGTGGCAACTGCGAAAGATTGGCGACCACGTCCACCATTGCGGACCCGACATGTCCGTCCTGTGGCGTCTGGCCTGTTGCGAGCATGGTGGAGATGTCGGTCTGCGTCCACGTGCTGAGACGTGTCGGCGTGATGTTTGGCACAAAGCCCGTGCCTTCCGCGTCGGGACCACCAGCAAAACGGGTTTCCGGGCGGATGGCGGCGAAGATATTACGGCTGGAATGGCATTCGGCACAGTGGGCAAGCGTCTCCGTCAGATAGGAGCCGCGATCAAGAGCGGGATCGCCGGTGATGGCCTGCGGCTTGCCGACCTCGTCGAAGAACAAAAGCTTCCAGACGCCAACGGCACGGCGCAACCTGAAGGGCGGCCACAGGTCATGCGGCGGCGCTTTGCCGGAAACAGGCGGCAGGGTCCGAAGATAGGCGTAAAGGTTTTTTATGTCCTCGATCTTCATTCCCGTATAGCTCGTATAGGGAAAGGCCGGATAATAATGGCGGCCGTCAGGCGATATGCCGGCGACCAGCGCATTTGCGAAATCTTCAACGGACCAGGAGCCGATTCCGTCGGCAATGTCGGGGGATATATTTGGCGGACGGAAAACGCCGAAGGAGGAGGAAAGCGCCAATCCGCCTCCGAGCACGAGCGAGTCCGGCTGTCCCGGCGTGGCATGGCAGGACCCGCAGCTTGATGCCAGAAATACCAGTCTTCCCTGCTGCGGATCGCCGGGCGATGATCCCATGTCGTTCGGTCCGAAGACCGGCTTCGGCGTGGTCAGAAGCCAGCCCCCCAGGCAGGCCGCCGCTGCGAGACACCATATCAACAGGCGGCCTGCCTGAACCGACAGATGAAAACCGGGAGTCTCGCGAACCATCATCGGAAAGGTCCATCGTCAGAGCATACTTTTATGATTGCGCCGGGTCCGGCCGCACGGCTGATCCGCCTCTATCGAACTTCGCATGCCGTTTGTGGTTCCCGCGCGATCATATCGCCAGTCATGGCCGCCGTTCGGGAACAACCGGAGCCGACCGTGGTTAGGCCGGCACGTTCAATCCCAATGGAGGTCGGCACGTGGACCCGGAAACTGATCACGAGACCTGCAACAGCCTGAACATAGAGGCTGCAACCCCCAAGGTGGTCAAAATCACCATCGACGGTCGAACGCTCCTCGAAGGCGTGCTGAACACCGGAAGTGTTCTGAGCGTGCAGACGAAGGAGGGCGCCGAGCCGCAATCCATCGAACTGGTTGTCGAGGACCTGGCTCGGTAGCCGCTTCGCGAACACTCGGCGCGGCAAGGGCGCCGCGCCTCTAGCCGCGAAAGTCGCCCTCGTTGCTTTCCCGCTCGTCGTAATTGATGTCCCAGTCTTTTTCCGGCTTTTTTGTGCCTGGTGGTAGCTTGTTGGCGGTTGCGTCGTCCGAGCCGGTGATGACCCTCGGCTTCGCGCTCGCAACGCCGTTATTGGTCGAGGTCTTTTTGCCGGGAGCAAACTGGGGCGCGCTGTCCTTGTGAATCTGCTCGAGCTTGTCTTTCTTCGTCATGGCATCCTCCTGTCTGTCCCTAACCTTTTTACGCCGATGCTGTTCCCTCGAACCATCAGTGCGGAACCGCTTTTTGCTCCCGGGGTTAGAAGGAGAGAGCGGACCGCAGGGTCTGCGCTGCAGGATGTTTTAAAAAAAGGGGCTTCCGCGATGACCCGATCACAGGACGATGTCAGGCCCGAACCCGGCACCGATGACGCACGCTCGACTGAAAGCGATGAAAGCCGCAAAGACCGTGAAAAGGCGACAGAAAACGCCGAACGCGAAAGGCGCTCGCGCTATGGACGCGACGAAGACAAGGAGAACAACGATGACGGAATCGGCAACAACCACCGATCATGACACGATACGGAAATGGGCGGAGCAGCGCGATGGCCACCCTGCCAAAGTGGACGTCTCGGGCGATGGAGGGATCCTCAGGATCGATTTCGGTGAGCCGGAGGATGCGCTGAAGGCCATATCATGGGACGAGTTTTTTGAAATCTTCGAGGACAGGAAGCTGGCATTCCTTTATCAGGACAGAACGTCGGGCGGCGAGAGCCGCTTCAACAAGTTCATTTCACGCTGAGGGAGAGGCGAGTGAGCGACGAAACGGTATCGAGCATCCCGAACCGGGCACAGCAGCAAAAGGCATATCGGTTCTGGGCCCCGGTTTATGACCGTGTCTACGGCTTCTTTCTCAAGCGGGCGCAGATGGAGTTGGCCAGATGTGTGGGTGGTGCCGGTCGCGACATTCTCGAAATCGGCGTCGGCACGGGGCTGGTCCTTCCGCTTTATCCTCCGGCCAGCAACGTGACCGGGATCGACATTTCAGCGGACATGCTTCGGAAGGCCAAAACAAAAGTGGCAGGCGGTTCGCTGCCGCATGTGAAAGCACTGCATGTGATGGATGCCTGCGAAACCACGTTTCCGGATGCGTCCTTCGACGTGATTTCGCTGCCCTTCGTCATCACGCTTATTCCCGATACCGGCCGGCTGCTTTCCGAATGCGCCCGAGTGCTGAAGCCGCGTGGCGAGATCGTCATCGTCAGCAAGATCACCGACAGCAGCGGCGCAGTTCGCCGCATAGAACAAATGGTCTCGCCGGTGGCCCATAACATCGGGCTCAGTTCGGCATTTCGTCTGGACGGGATCGAGGACTGGCTGCGCCGCAACCCGTCATTCCATCTGGCGGAAAACAGGACGATCCCCCCAACCGGGTATTTTCGTCTGCTGCGTCTTTCCCGCTCCTCGCCGGAGACGTCTGAGAAGGCCGCGTCACCTTCGGGTCACTAGGATCTCTGGCACCGCCGAAAAATACGCATTGTACGTTGGCGTACGGCAACCAAGCGGCAGATGGGCCATTTCCCTTCTATGTGAAAGGAAGGACCATGGCCAAACACGCTATAAATGAAGAGTCCGGCCCCGCACTAAGCGAAGCGCAACTTGAGACCTTGCGCATCGAAATTGCCGATCTAGCGCCAGCGCTGACGGCGTTTGCGCGTCGTTTCGTCAGAAATGACGAAGATGTCAACGATCTCGTTCAGGAAACCATGATGCGGGGGCTTCGTTCCCTGCACCGCTTCACCCCCGGAACAGCCCTGAAATCATGGCTGTTCACTATTTTGCGGAACACCTTCTGTACCCGATACAAGGTTGGAAGGCGCGAATGCGTCGGGCTGCCGGCGGGAATAGAGCAAACGATGTCGGTCCCCGCCAGTCAGGAATGGCGGATGGAGCATGATGAAGTCATGCGCGCGATCCGCGATCTGGATGCGGATCAGAAGAAGGCGCTGCTGCTCGTCGCCGGAGGAACGAGCTACGCCGATGCAGCCTCCATCTGCGGCTGCAGGGTGGGCACCATTAAGAGCCGCGTCAACCGCGCCCGCGAGTCCCTGCGGCGCACTCTCGCCTGACATCATCGGGCCACTGCAAACAGCACACTGTAGCTGCAGGATTTCCCCGTCTGCCCGTTGATGTCGCCAAGCCGGTGGAAGATTTCCCCTTCCACCGGTGGCAGATCCGCCGGAGCATCGGATAAATTGGCCCTGAGTTGCAACCGGCCGGCCGCAAACGCCCAGTCTATGGCAAGCGTTCGCGCAGGAGAACCGAGTGCCGTCCCGCCTCCGAATTCCGAAGCGAGCAGGGGCCAGACATGCTGCCGGCGCTTTGCGAGCAATCCTGCAAGGATCTCGCTTGCCCGTCTCCCATCTTCCTCATCGGCTTGACGCCAGTTCAAGGTAGAAAGGAGCCGCGTGCGCACGTCATTGGGGTCCTGGACGAGATCGCGCGCGTTCTCGGGAAGAGCTCCCTGAAACATTTCAGCCTGCCGCAACCGCCCTTTTATCGCGGCTTCCCGATCGTGTTGCGGGTGGTCGGAAAAGAAGTAGAAAGGCTGCGTCGATGCGTGGTCGTCACCCATGAACATCAGCGGCGTTTGTGGGGAGAGCAGGAGAATGCACTCTAGTACATCGAAAAGAGCTGGTTCGAGCAGGGCACGCAGTCTTTCGCCGCAAAGCCGGTTTCCGGCCTGATCGTGATTGTGGAGAAAGTTCACGAAGGTTTGCGGGGAGAGATGATCGCTGCGTTCGCCGCTCCTCGCAAAGTCCCGGGAAGGGCGCGGATCGCCCTGATAAACGAAACCGGTCGCAAGCGACCGACGAAGCAGGCTCTCCGGGTTCGAAACGAAATCCCGATAAAGACCGCCATCTTCGCCGGTCGTCATGACGTGGACGACGTGATGAAAGTCGTCGTTCCACTGGGCGTCTACCAGCGGCGGAACATCTTCTTCGGGCGTCATCGGCTTTGCCGTGTTTCTTGCATCCTCTATGACAAGATACACATGCCTGCCCGTCACCTTGTGCCTGATCGTCTGGGCAAGCTCTGTCAGGAAATCCACCTCGCCGCCGCCGCCGGCCAGATGATCGGCGGCATCGATCCGCAACCCGTCAAAACGGTAGGTCTGAAGCCAGTAAAGGGCGTTTTGCAGGAAATATGATCGCACATCCACGCTGTTGAAATCGGGAGCAGGGCCCCAGGGTGTTTCGTTTTTCTGAAAAAAGTCGGGCGCATAAGTTTGAAGGAAGTTCCCCTCCGGCCCGAGATGATTGTAGACCACATCCAGCAAAACCATCATCCCCAGGCCATGGGCCGCGTCTATGAAGGCTTTGAGGTCGTCCGGCGATCCATAATCCCGCTGCGGCGCAAATTGCAGAACGCCGTCGTAGCCCCAGCCGCGATCTCCCTGAAAACTCGCGAGCGGCATACCTCAATGACGGTGATGCCGAGTTCAGCCAGTCGTTCCAGCTTCTTTTCGGCCGCCCGGAACGTCCCTTCTTCCGTGAACGTGCCGATGTGAACCTCGTAGATCATAGCCTCGTGCCACGGCCTACCGTTCCAGTTCTCATGCTGCCACGCAAAGTCGTGATCGATGACGGTTGACGGGCCGTCCAGGCCGCCTTCCTGCCAATGTGAGGCCGGATCGGGAATTTCATGCCCGTCCGGCAGAACAAAGTGATAGGTGGCGCCGCTACTCACATTCGCTGCAACGGCTTCGTACCAGCCGTTCTCCTCAGACCGCATTTCGTATTCCGCGCCGTTTATAACGAGCCTCGGCGCATCAGAACCGGGCGCCCAGATGCGAAAGCGCGCATCTCCTGCAGCATCGAATTGCACGCCCCATTTGCGATATTTCATTGCGTTGAACATTCACGGAACCTCGAGTCAGCCTCGTTTGGTCCTAACCGGATCGCCGTCGGTCGGTTCCTGCCTCCGCACCGGGAATATGCTGATGAAAGGAACAAACGGGTTTGGCCGTCGTTCGCCGTTGAACAGCCAAAACGACGGCTCGGCGGGCATAGCTTGCCGCCCGATCGCTGACCTGAAGACAGAAAGAGACGGTGACATGACAAAGGAAACCGACCTTGCCGACTTTCTCCGCGTGGCAACGGACGACGAATTATTCCACAAGATGCGCGAACTCGAAGCGAAGAGCGAGAAGGAGGGGCTGGAGGAAGTGGAAGCACTGGTGGATTTGACAGCCACGGAGATCGAAAACCGGTTTCCTGGCCAGTCGCTCGCTCCCTATGTCCGCTGGAAACAGGACCGGCTCCTCTGATACGCGGTAAAGTCGGCGTTTGCCTTATTGTCTGGCCTGCCGCCGCTCGATACGCATTCTCGCAAATGCGTCCGGCAATATGTCGGGAAACGAAAGTGACTCCTGAGGCTCTTTGCTGACGAGCCCTTCAAAAAGCGCCAGATATTGCGCCGCACTCTTTTCCCAGGAAAAGTTGGCACGCATGGCCTGGGCCTGGAGGCGCTTGAAGAGTTCCCTGTTGTTGAACGCAGCGATGGCGCGCTCCAGCGCCGCCCGCAGGTCGTCGATATTTGCCGGTTCGAACTGAAAGCCGGTAGCAACCCCCGCATCTATGGCGGCGTCGTTGGCGTCGATGATCGTCTCGGCCAAACCTCCGGTGCGGCTGACGATGGGCAGGGCGCCATATCGCAATGCGTAAAGCTGGGTCAGGCCGCATGGTTCGAAGCGCGAAGGCTGGATGATGAAATCCGACCCCGCATGGATCATGTGGGCCAGACGTTCGTCATAACCGATATGGGCACAGACCATTTCCGGATATCTTTTTGACAGGTCACGCAGGCCATCTTCCAGTTGCCCGTCTCCTTCTCCGTGAACGATGAGCCTGCCTTTCCGCGCGATGATGAGGGGAACAACATCGAGCAAGAGATCAACGCCCTTTTGCCAGGTGAGGCGGCTCACCACACCAAATACCGGACCCTGTGTGTGGGCAAGGCCCAGAGCCTGAAGCAGCGCATATTTGTTCAGGCTCCGCCTTGCCACGGTCGCCGACATGAAATTCGCGAGAATGAAGGGATCGGTCGCGGGATTCCAGACATCCTGATCGACGCCGTTGACGATGCCGCGCACACTTTCGCTTCGCGTGCCGAACACGCCATGCATGCCCATGCCGGCTTCCGGTGTCAGGATTTCGCGCGCATAGGTTGGACTGACCGTGGTAACGGCCGATGCGGTCGTCAGGCCGCCCTTCAGAAAAGAGATGTCGCCGTAATATTCGAGGCATTCCACCGTGCAGAGCTCGTCCGGAAGCCCCAGAACCCTTGCGCGCGAAAAAGGATATTGACCCTGAAATGAGAGGTTGTGAATGGTCAGGACGGTCGGCACCTCGCCCGGCGCCGCGTCGGCGAGATAGACACAGGTCAAGGCGGCGTGCCAGTCGTGAACGTGGACGATATCCGGCCTCCAACCGGGCATTGATCCAAGGGCAATGTCCGCCGCGGTCTTGGACAGGACGGCGAACCGGAGGTCGTTGTCCGGAAACGGATGGTCCTTTTCGCCGTAGGGATGCCCATCCCGGTCAAAGAGATGGGGCGCATCGAGCAGCACCAAATTCTTCTGGTCGGCAACGAGCGAATATACCTTAACGTCCTGTCCCAGCACGCTCCCGGAAAAGCAGGGCTGATGCCCGCGGATGAGGGGACGCAGTTTGCGATAGAGCGGCAGCAGCGTGCGCACCTCCGCACCGAGTTTGGCAAGCGCGTCCGGCAATGCTCCCGTCGTATCGGCCAGCCCGCCGGTTTTGATGAAAGGGAACATCTCGGCCGTGACGGCAAGAATGTGCATGAATGCCTCCGCATTTCGTCGATCTGTCATCGTGAGGAGACGCGGGGCTTTTATTGTTTGCAAAGCCTCTCGCCGCTTTAGTGGTGTGCCGCATCACGGGGGGCAGGCGGCGGCGCTCAGAAGGACGGCCGATCCGCAATTCTGCCTTGGCGCCGAGGAACGCTATCGATCCTGCTGATGTCCCTGATGGGTGGTGTTGATTTTTATGTTGGCCTGTCGTCCCGTGCGGGTGGAGGCGTTCTTCTCCTTCGCAGAAGAGGCTTCCTCCGCATTGAGGCGCTCATTGTCGCCCGGGCCCTTGTCCGTTTGGTTGTCTTTCGGAATGGGGAGCGTTTTTCTGGTCATTTTGAACCTCGTTCGCATCTGGTGCTGATCGTTTCGATCGAACGACTCGAACCCTGCTTCCGAGCGATTGTTCCCGTCCGTTTCGTCGCGGTCGCTAATTTTCCGCGCGGCGTTTTCGGGGTTAATCGCTGCGCAGGAATTCCTCTTTGGCCTGAAGCCAGTCCTGCGTGCTGACGAGGGTCAATTGTGCCGCGAAACGGCCCCTCAATACCGTCAGCGAGGCATCATGCGTTGCATCGCGCGCGCTGCAGACGGCGTCCTCAAGAAGGAAGATGCGATACCCCAGATCCACCGCCCCCAGCACGGTTGCGAGCACGCAGACATCCGTTTCCCCACCGGATATGACAAGCGTGCCGACCCCTTGGCCTACGAGTTTTCGGTGCAGGCGACCATCCGTCCAGGGGGAATAGGTGGTTTTCAGGAATTCTTCCGCAGGTGGAACGTAGCCCGCGAACTCGCGGACGATATCGGTCATTTCGGGGCGAAGATACTCGCCGGTCATCATCCACCATTTCTCATAATAACGCCCCCACCGCCCCGAGGCGGCGTCGGCATCCGGCGGTGGGATGAAGCGGGTGAAAACGGTCGTGTGCGGCGAGTTCTCAACCACCCGCCCGACATTGTCGATGATGCGCGGCATCCAGTCCACGTGCCATGGCGTCTCTTCCGCAAACATGCGCTGCATGTCGATGCAAAGATGACACCACCGGGGAAAGAGGCCCTCTTCAGAATTCATGGGAATGTCCGAATGATTTGTGGGTCAGCTACGGTCAGCTAACAATCCGGTCCGCCGAAAGTTCCGCCCGCACGGCCGCCTTAGCCCGGCCGCATCGACGACCCAAGGGCCTACGCCCGGCGTTGGCCGGTGCGCCTCATTCTGAAATAAAGCGCCGACATTTCGTGGAGTTTGCCGGGATCGACAATGCCGCGATTATACATTTTGAGGACGTAACGGGCGACGTCCTCCAAGCAAAGGCTGGGATCGTGCTCTCCGGCCAGGACGCTATCATAAGCCGACTTGACCGTATTGATATCGTCATTCAGGAAGATACCCGAACTCTGATAGGCGCGATAGGCGGACAATTTCACCTCCTTGGCGGCTGCGTTTTGCGAGGCCGAAAAAAGGGATCACATGTCTATCTTATACGGAAAAGAGTGGAGGTAAATGGTCGTGACCGTACCGAAGGCGCCGATCTGCCTATAATGCGAGATTATGTCTTCCGGCCACTTCGGATATCTGCGCATGAAAGCGCGCGAATACCCGCGCACTTTCCTCCTCTGCCAGCCCGTAATATTCCTGCGCATATGTTTCCAGCGCTTGCCGGTCCCTTATGGTGATTTTCGCTCTCTCGGCGCGGATCAGGCGTTCGCTTTCGAGGACGTGCAGGGCATCCGTCACGCTCGGGCGCCTCACCGCCAGCATTAGCGAGAGAAAATCGTGGGTCAACTGTAGCTGGTCGCCACGCACGCGGTCGTGACACATCAGGAGCCAACGCGCCAGGCGCTGGCTGACCGTGCCTGTGGCGTTGGCGGCGGCCGTGCATTCCACCTGCGTCCTCGCGACGTGCGAGGCGCAGATCACGATGTCCGAGAATATTTGATGTTTCGCCATCAGGCTGCGGAAAACCTCCATGTCCATAGCCACCGCCTTGCCCGGCGCCTGAACGACGATCTCGGTTAAGTTCTCCTCCGCGCCGGCGAGTGCACCGGTGGGTATGAAACCTTCATGTCCGACGATGCCGCTCTCGGTTTTCCGTCCTGATCTGGAAACTACAACGATGGATGCTATGCCCGAGGCGAGAAAAAGCACGCGATCGATGCGCTGACCGGCTGAGAAAAGTTTGTCGCCAAGCGAAAGTGTCAACGATGTCGACGCCTTCAGCACCTCGCTCCGGATTTCCGCATCAAGAAGGGAAAGGAGGAAACCCGTTTCTTCCCGCCCGTTGCTCCGCTCCAGCATAACACTTTGCCTCGCTAGTGTCTTATGCCCCCTCCCTGCGCCATCAAGGCGGAGACAATGTTGTCTATGTCCTCTGAACGTGCGGAGAGCACAAAAGGTCCCGGTTCGCTCTCGAAGACCGGTCGGGGCACGAAAAACAGGTAGGGAACGGCCTTCTCTTCAAGCTGATCGGTCAGACGAAGCATGATCTCCGCCTCGTAGCGGACATCGATGATGGCGGCGGAAAACAGCAGCGTATCGTCATTTTCCATAACGTCGGCCGGGTAGGGACCTATCAGGCCGACCTGCGCTCGGGACCAGGCTTTTGCTATTTCCGGTGTGACTGTGTCGGCCGCGCCGATGACCATTATAGGGAGACGCTTGATAGTCTGCATGCCTTGCTCCTCGCACGCCACCGGCAATGCGTATCTCTATTCAATACTATAATGTCTAACTAACCGTAGTCGGTTCATCCGATTTCATCAAATATATGCGAGACGGCACTACTGTGTAGTTCTGAACATGCACCGGCGATGAACGCGGCACGTCCGGATGCGCTTTTTTCAGGTCTTTTCAGCCAGAGCGGAACAATTCTGGGCACTCGGGGTTCGGGGCGTCGTTCACTCAAGGAGACGTAAATGGCTAGTCAAAAAACGCTCGACGATCTGTTTCTGGATGGCCTGAAGGACATCTATTATGCGGAAAAACAGATACTCAAGGCCTTGCCGAAAATGGCGCGCGCCGCGCAGCTCGAAGAGGCGAAACAGGGTTTCCTGCAGCACCGGGATGAGACGCAAGGCCAGATCGAGCGTCTGGAGCGCGTGTTCGAAATCATCGGCAAGAATGCGCGCGGCAAGACGTGCGAGGCCATTCAGGGCATTATTGCGGAAGCCGAGGAAATCATCGAATCCTTCAAGGATTCGCCGGCGCTCGACGCGGGCCTGATTGCCTCCGCGCAGGCCGTCGAACATTACGAGATTGCCCGTTATGGCACTCTGGTGGCGTGGGCGGGCCAGCTGGGCATCGATGAAGGCGTTCCGCTGCTTCAGGCAAACCTCGACGAAGAAGGCGCAACCGACAAAAAACTGACGAAACTCGCCGCGACGGTAGCCAACCCGAAAAGCCAGAAAGCTGCCTGACGGAATAGCGCTGGATCCGTCTTCCGCATTTCGGATGCGAAAGTCGACCCGTAAGTGACGGCGCGGGCTGTTTCCGCGCCCGAACCCTGCATGGTCCACGACCGCGTGGCAAACGCCACGGCGATGGAGAAAAAGATGACGACAATTCCGCTGCTCGGCGCATATCCGCTTGAAATTTCTCTGGGCGGCCGCTGCTTCAACGTTTCTGGCGTGGATGAGGCGGTTCGTTTGCTGGAGGAGGAATGGCCTGAAAAGGCAGGCGTCCATTACGCTCGGGCTTTGAGGAGTTGCCGCCTGGCCATGTTGAGAAATGGCTCTTCGGCGGTTGCGAGGGAGCATTTGATTGCAGCATGTCTTGAGGCCGGTATTCCGCTTGGCCCATCGTCAGGTATCGAAAATACTCAGCTGCCGCTCTTTCCGGGGGCGAAAGCCGGCGGCAAAGGGAGTTTGGCGGCCGCGCCCCGCCGCTGAGACCCGGAACAGAAAGCACGAGGACAAGATGGCCGAGCCACGCGACCGCATAAAACCGGAAGAGGACCTCAATCGCCCTGTCAGTGAGGAGTTCGATTCCAAATATTCGCCCGTCGGCGTCGATGACGGTGCCTTTCGCGGACGGAAGCGAACATGGAAGAGGATGATGATCTATGCTTTGGTCATCTTCGCACTGGCTATCGTGATTGCATTATCTTTCCTTGTCGGTACGCATCCTGGCCGCGCATCCTGACAAGTATCCCGCGAGGAGAGGCAGATGAGCGAACGGACAGACGAAAAATCGATCTATTGGACGATTGTCGGCGCAGACACCAATACCAATGAGGGGCTGGCGCGATTGCTTGGCGTCATCCTGGTCTTCATCCTTATCGGCGGCTTTCTCGTCTGGCTGCTGGCCGGCTGAACCGGCGCCTAGCGGATAGATGGAGCGATCCCGTCCGGCATCTTTTCCGGACGGCATCCATACCGTATCCCTCAAAATTTTCCAGTGACCAGGTCCCGGCCTTCAATCGAGACCGGCGTGTTTATTTCCCCCCGCCTGCGTTTCAAGGGAATGTCCACCTGGTAAGGCGCGGCGACTGTCAGCCGGAACGCTTCACCGTTTCGGCGCGATACCGCCCGGTCGGTCGCCATGACGTCCGTCGTCGAGTGACGCAGTGGCATGGCTTCGTCCACAAGGATGAAGTCCATGTGCCGCGTCTTCGCCGATGTTACCGCGAGATAACGGCTTGGATAAACAGCCTCCATGACATTGCCGACCAGAACGGCCCAGCCATTTTCATGTGCCATGATCTCACATTCGATCTTCTTCTTCATTGCCATCAATCCTCCCTTTCGGCAGTGCCTAACCACGCTTGAAGAAGCTTGTTCCCGCGGCTGGAAATGATTACTGGCAGCAGACCGCTTATTCTGCCGCCGCCAGAAATTTCCTTATCTTGCGCAGATCGGCGACGAAGGCCTGCCGTTGTAGTCGCGCCTCGTCGCGGTCGCGAAGGCGCAGCAGGTAGGAAGGGTGAATGGTCACGAGAAGGCGTGTTCCGCCAGGGGTGGTGGAGAAATGCCCCCGCTCCGTGGTGACTCCGCTGGTACGGCCGGTGAGCGAATAAAAAGCCGTCGCGCCCATGGCGACGATCAGCTCTGGTTTGAGTAACCGCAGTTCCGCTCCCAGCCACCAGGCGCAGCGCTGCACTTCCCCGCTGTTGGGGCGCGCATGGAGCCGCCGTTTGCCTCTTTGTTCAAACTTGAAATGCTTGACGGCATTGGTGACATAACATTGCGAGCGATCGACGTCTGCTTCCTGCAGGCATGCGTCTAGCAGCCGGCCCGCGGGGCCGACAAATGGATGGCCCTTCAGGTCTTCGTCATTGCCGGGCTGTTCGCCGACAAGCACGACACTCGCATCGTTTCTGCCCTCGCCAAAAACCAGCTGGGTCGCATTCCTGTAAAGATCGCAACGTTCGCAGCCTTCGGCCTGTCTGTGCAATGCAGCGAGTGAAGGCGCTTCGGCATGATCGGGCTGAAAGGCCGGTGGGGGGCGGTTCTTGCGGGCCGCGGTCGGCACGGGTCTATTCTCCCGGCGGCGGCTCTGCCGCATAGTGGCGTGCCCCGCGCCGGCATAGATAAACCTCCCGTTCCGGATGTCGCTCTATGATGAAGCCGGCGCTGCGAAGCATTGCCTCCACCGCGGCCCTGTTGGGTATGAACCAGTTCGTCGGATCAGCCGCATACCGTTCCTCCACGAAAAACAGTTTGGGATAGGCGGGGTCCTCGAACATGGCCCATTCGGAAAACGGGTAATCTTCTTCGAGGTCGGGTATTCTCCCGTCACCCCGCTGAAGCGACTGGAAGAGCATCATATCGGCTGCGACATGTTCGTGGATGAGATCGAGCGCCAGAAGCGGATGCCGCAGATGGTAAAACACGCCCATGAAGATCACGAGGTCAAAACGCTCTTCAAGCCTGGCCACGTCATAAACCGACAATTGCCGGAACTCTATGTCGAGTCCGGATTGCTCGGCGACAAAGCGGGCCTGGGCGAGATAGTGCGGGTCGGCATCGATGCCGACGACACGCCCGGCATTGCGACGTTTCATTTCCACGCTGTAAAACCCGGCATTACATCCGATATCGAGAACGCTGCGACCGCCGAGATCTTCTGGAATGATGTGGCGAAACCCCTCCCACTTAAATGCCGGGTAGTTGCCGAGAAAGTGGTCTGGCGCTGTTTCCACGCCTGCGATCGCCATGTTCTGGAACCAGGGCCCGAGATCCTCGATCTGCTTTTCCAGTTTCCGGCGCATGGTCATGGTCCCAGCACCGCGCCGGCGGCGATTGCTCCGCTGCCTGCCGGGGGCGCTCCTGCCTTGGAGTTTCCGCCAGCCAGGGCGAAGGCGAACCAGTCCGCTGTGTGGCGAAGGCCCTCGGTGAGCGGCACTTGCGGCGCCCAGCGAAGCAGTTCCCGGGCGCGGGAAATATCCGGCCGCCGCCGTCGCGGGTCGTCAGTCGGGAGGGGACGGTGTACCAGTACCGACCGCGTGGGAACTGTCAGAAGAACGAGGTCGGCCAGCTGTCTGATCGTGAATTCGCCGGGATTGCCAAGATTGACGGGAACGCCCGGATTGGGGTCGACATCCATGAGTGCGATCAAACCCGTGACGAGATCGCTCACATAACAGAAAGAACGTGTCTGCTCGCCCGTCCCGTAGATTGTCAGCGGCTCGCCCGCAATCGCCTGCACGAGCAGATTGGACACGATACGCCCGTCATCCGGTCGCATGCGCGGCCCATAGGTGTTGAATATCCGGGCGATGCGTGCGTCGACCTTGCCCGCACGCAAAAGATCGAAGCACAGCGCTTCCGCCGCGCGTTTTCCTTCGTCGTAACAGGCACGGGGGCCCGTGCAGCTCACATTGCCGCGGTAGTCTTCGCGCTGCGGATGTTCGTCCGGGTCGCCATAGACTTCGCTCGTGGAAGCCTGGAGGAAGGAGGCGCCATGGTGTTGCGCGAGAGCAAGAAGATTGCCGGTGCCTGAAACGCAGGTCATCATCGTATGAACGGGATCGGCCTGATATTGCGGCGGGGACGCCGCACAGGCGAGATTATAGATCTGCTGAACCGGTTCATCGATGTCCCGCAATTCGCATATGTCGGATTCGATAAGCCGGAAACGTGGATGATTGACAAGCGGGCGGACATTCGACCTCGAACCGGTCAGGAAGCTGTCGACGCAGATGACCCTGTCGCCGCGTGCAAGCAGCGCGTCACAGAGATGCGAACCCACAAAGCCGCCGCCACCTGCGACAACAACCGTTCTAGTACCTTGATTTCGCTGCGGCATACTCGCTCTCCCTGTTCTGGAGCCTGAAGGGGTGTTTCGCCGTTTCCGGAACCCTCGCCGGTATTCCGGTGAGATATGATGTCAGTTCGGCGGCCCTTGTTTCGCCGGTGTGGTGCTTGAGAATCCGTCGCTGGGCGTGAGCCGCCATGGCTTGTCTGCGTTCTGCCCCTACGGAAGTTAGTGCATGCACCACCTGTTCCGTGTTGCGGGCAATGAGAACGGCTTCATTTTCGGGCAGAAGGTCTGCGAGGCCCGGCCAGAAGTCGCTAATGATCGGCGTGCCGCATGCAGCGGCCTCGAAAAGACGGACGCTCGGCGACCAGCCGGCCGCAACCATATCGGCGCGCGTGATGTTCAGCGTGAAACGCTGGCAGCTATAAAATGCCGAATGTTTTTCAGGCGGCAGATGTTCGATGCGCTCGACATTTTCCGGCCAGTCGATGTTGCCGGGATATTGCGGGCCGGCGACAACGAACCGCATGTGGGGCAACCGGCGTGCCGGTTCGATCAGCAGCGCTTCAAGTTTCGGCTGGCGATCCCGGCTATAGGTGCCGAGGTAACCGAGATCCCACCGGGTTTCGTCGCCAGATTTCCGGTAACGGGCCGCATCGACAGAGCAGTAGAGCGCTTCCGCGCGCTGCGCGCCATATTGCCGTTCAAGGCGATGCAACGTGTCGCCGCCGGTGAAGGAAAAATAGATGTCGAACAGGGGGATCTGCCTTCGGGCGAGATATTCTTCGTCGTTCCTGTTGAGTTTCTCAAGAGTTACCGGCGTATCGATATCATAGAAGCAGAGCCGTTTCGGTCCGAGCGCCTTGACGGCGTCGATGACGCCGACCCCATCCGGCACATAGGATCCGACGATGACAGCATCCGCCTCCCGCAGCCGCTGCGCATACTCCTGCGTCACGGCGATCGGGTCATCGTAATAGACGAGCTCGCAGAAATCGGGAGCGGGCAAATCGCGTTTTGTCGCATACCACGGCGTGTCGCGCTCCAGAAAGAGCACCCGGTGGCCAGCCGCGGCGAGACCGCGAATGAGCGAGCGGAAGGTTGTGGCATGGCCGTTGCCCCATGATGACGAAAGGCTGAGGCCCAGGAAGACGATGTCGAGCGGTTTTATCATTCCGCCGCCTCCACGCTCATGGCACTGCGGGCGCGAAACAATCGGTCCACGTCCTCGGCGCGATGTTCATAGGTATGTTCGTGTCGCACTCTTGTCGAGGCGCGCTCGCCGATGGCGGCCGCCCTTGCAGGGGTGAGCGCCAACAGGATATCGATGACATCCTTGCCGTCGCGTGCGATCAGGATTTCCTCCTCGGGTTTCAGAAAAAGGTCGATACCGTCCCAATGGTCGGTGATGATACAGGCGGCAGCCCCCGCGGCCTCGAAGACACGGGTGGCGGGCGAGAACCCGTTCTGGGCCATCGAAGCGCGCGAGACGTTCAGGACCGCTTTGGGCGTCGCGTTGAAGGCATTGTGGTCGCGGGTGGAAACATGTCCGACATAGCGGATGTTCGGGGACATCGCCTTTCCTTGCCAGCCCGATCCGCCGAGCAGGAAGGTTTCTTTATCGAGACGTGCGGCCGGCTCGAGGAAGAATGTCTCGACCCTTTCCTCACGATCCGGAAGGCGGTTTCCCAGAAATCCCAGAGAGGCCGCGAAGCGCGGGTCGAGTGGAACGGGGTGATGGGTTTCGGGATCGAGTGCATTATAGACGGGGATACAGTCTCTGGCGCCGAGCGACCGATAGGCGTCGATCACCGGCTCGCCGCCGCCATAAGTCAGCACAAGATCCGTCCGGGCCAGTGCATGGCGCAACGGGTGGTCCGGGGAGGTCCGCAGTTCGGCAAGCGTGGCCGGGGCGTCGACATCCCAGAAAATCGTCAGCGCATTCTCGCGGGCGTGATCCAGCACCTCGGCCATCAACAGATCATCCTCAAACCCGACGCCGCTTGCCTTGACGACGATGTCGGCCTCCGCCGCGCGGCTTGCAGCCTGCCGCAGCGCGCTGACGGTTCCTTCATAAACAACGACCCTGCACCAGTCCGGCGGGTCGATATCGCGGTTCTTCTGCCGGTCGAATATGTCGGGCTCATAGAAGGTGATATCGTAACCTCTTGTCGCCAGGGCCTTCAGCAATCCGCGATAGTAGGTGGCGGCGCCGTTCCAGTAGGCGGAGAGGAGGCTCGATCCGTAAAAGGCGATCTTCATTGTGCTGCCTCCCGTGCGGACAATGCGTCATCGACGCGTGCAGGACCGCAGGCCCTGAGGATTTCGAAAAGCTCGTCAACGCGGTGGCGGCATGTATGCCGGGTGCGTATGGTTTCGAGACCGGAGCTGACGAGATGTCCGGCCAGCTCATGATCGGCAAGGACGCTGCGAAGCTGTCGCGCCATCGCCTCCCCGGAACTGACGGAGAGATAATCCTCGCCCGCACGGAATAGCCCTTCGCAATCGTCCCAGGGGGCCGAAATGAGAGGAATGCCGCAGGCGAGGGCTTCGAACATGCGAATGGTCGGAATGCCGGGCAGATGCTCGACGTAGGGCCGGCGTGGAATGTGAACGGTCACCCTGTTCTGCGCAAAGGCGCCGGGCACGGAAGCGTTGGCGATCCATCCTCCATAGGCGATCCCCGCCCGTTTCAGAGCATCCAGCGCATCTTGCGGGTAACGAACCCCGCGCACCGTCGTCTTGAGGCCGAGTTCCGCCGCCGGGCGGACGAGATATTCACCGATTTCGGCCGTCCGTTCGTCATCGCCCCAGTTCCCGATCCAGATCAGATCGCCAGTCTTCTCTGCCGATGGCTGTGGCCTGAAGATAGTGTCGTCAGCGGCCTCATGCCATGTGAAGACGTTGCGTCCCCAGCCGGCGTCCAGATAGCGCTGGCGTAATGTCTCACCGAAAACAAGAACACCGTCAAAGGCAGAAAGATCAAGGCCAGCAATGTCACCGTCGGTCGAGACTGCGCGGTGATGCGTGTCGTGAAACAGGAGTGTGAAGGTCGCGCCCGACTGCCGCAGGCGGCCGAGATGCGCAATCGTTGCCGGTTCCGTCCATTCATGCACGATGACGACATCGGCATCATCAACCGCCGTCTCGTGATCGAAATCCTCGTCATAGATGACGGACCGCAGATCGGGAAAGGTATCGTGAAAGGCGGCGATAGCGGCGCTGCCCTGATCGGCCTCCAGATTTTTACGGCTCCACGATCCGGCGGGCTCGAGCGCGATGGCGACATGTCCGCGCCGCAAGAGATCGCGCATGATCCCCCGCAGGAAATGCGCATTGCCGTGGTTCCAGTCCGAGATCAGAGAGTGCGTATAAAAGACGAACTTCATGGTCTACTCCGCAGCTGTGAGGAGGCGGGGCGAACGTGCCGCCGCGCGATAGTGATCGAGCATGGCGTCGCACTGCGCCTTGCGGGTGAAGGTCCCGGAGCGCAGCAGCGCCTGCGTCGCCAGCCTCTCCCGTAGAGCTTCATCGCCCGCAAGACGGTTCAGGGCGGCGGCGAACGCGGATGGATCGCGTGGCGAAGCAAAGAGTGCGGCGCCACCCCATAATTCGCGGTATGTCGGGATGTCCGCCAGAACTAGCGCGCAGCCGCTTTTTGCGGCTTCGAGCGCGGCAAGGCCGAAAGGTTCATAAATGGAGGGCGAGACGAATACCGCGGCTTCGCGCATCAGCTTCAGGATCTCGGAATGTGCACATTCCCCGACCGGGCGGGCATTGGCGATATCCAGATGCTGGCCGTTCGGACCGCTCGTCGAACCGGCCATAAAAATGGGCCAGAGTGTATCCCTCGCTGCCTGGACGAGAACCGCACCGTTCTTCCCCTCGTCCCACCAGCGTCCCGCTGCCACCACGATATCGCCTTTGTCCCCGGTTTGCGGTACGTCGTCGCTCGCATTGTGGACGACCTGAAGAGAGGGTAACGGCCCATAGACCGCCCTCACGTTTTCTGCATGGCTCCGGCTCGGAACCAGAACGAGATCGGCCTGGTTGAGGCCCCGGCGGCCCAGTTCCTCATGCCACGCCCAGTCGGGTGGCGGCTTTGTTCCACGCACGGCGGAAAACCACGTCGGTATGCAGGAATGCGACACCACCACCACCGGCTTTGCGACAGCAAGCCCGGCGGCCTGCGACGGCAGGTTGAGGTGCAGCAGATCGACGTCGTGCAGTCGGACGACCTCTTCGATCATGGCCGGTATGGCGGAGAGTTGTGCCGGGTCGTTCGCCATCCAGTCGAGCGGCGCATCCAGCCAGAGGAGCCGGCAATTCCGGGGTATCTCGAGGATCTGTTCGGCCGTTGGAGGTGGCCCAAAACCGGTCAGGATAATTTTTATATCCTCGTCCTCAAGCCCGGCCGCGAGATCGAGCGCGTAACGCCAGACGCCTCCGACCGCGTCGACGGTAACGAGAATGGTCCGGATCCGCCTGTTAATCGCCGGCGGTATCATGCGCGCCTCCTGCCGGCATCGACTGGCGAGGCCATGTCACGAAACCGGCTTTCGATCAGCCATGCCGCGAGATCGCGAAGCCCGGAACGCCAGGGTGTGCTGGCTTGCCATCCCAGCATCCGTTGTAGTTTTCGGGTGTCTGCGACGAAAAACAGCTGATCGCCGGCGCGCCAGTCGCCGAAATGAATGTCGGCCTCGCGTCCGATCACAGCCTCGATTTCCCGGATCACTTCCAAGACGCTGACGGCGTTGAGCGGACCACCTCCAAGATTGAAGGCTTCACCTGTCACGGTCGCGATGTTCAGAAGCGCCGCACGATAGGCCGCGACCGCGTCCTTGACATGAAGGACATCGCGGACCTGCCTGCCGTCGCCATAGATTGATACCGGTTCGTTCGCCAGCAGCCGAAGCAGAAAATGCGCAACCCAGCCCTGATCCTCGGTACCGAACTGGCGCGGGCCATAAATGCAGCTCATGCGAAGCACGCTGGTGGGAATGCCGAAGGAGTGGGCGTAATCCAGCACATACTGATCCGCCACGCCCTTCGAACAGCCATAAGGCGTGCAGAAGGCCAGCGGACGGTCCTCGTCTATTCCAACGGCGCGTATATCCTCATCAGCTGGAAGATAGCGGTCGCCGGCCTCGATCATGTCAAGATCGTCGAGAGCGCCATAGACCTTGTTGGTGCTGGCGAAGATGACGCCAGCCCTGCGACCTGCCCTGCGCACCGCCTCCAGCACATTGAGCGTGCCGCGCCCGTTCGTTTCGAAATCGTCCGGCGGATGGGCGAGGCTGGTCGTTACCGCCGTCTGGGCGGCCAGATGAAAGACCGCTTTTGCATCGGTAAACACCGCGTCGATACCATTGAAATCGCGGACATCGGCAAGAACCGGATGAACCCTGTCGCGATGCCGCTCCATCAGCCATGCGAGGTTCTGATCGACGCCCGGGCGTTGAAGATTGTCGAGAATGACGACATCCTCGCCATCCCTGAGGAAACTGTCCGCCAGGTTGGACCCGATGAAACCGCTGCCGCCGGTAATGACGATGGGTGCCGCATGGGTGGCAAGACGCGGCGTCGCGAGCCGCGTTACGTCCGCCAGCCGGTCAATGCCACCTTCGGTCAGCAGGCGCGCCAGGAGTTTGGGCTGATTGTCATGAGTGACGGCGCCGAGATGGTAGTGTCTGGGGTCAAACCAGAGGCCCTCCTGTACCGCGACGTCGGGCGGCACATCCTGCCAAGCATACCAGTACATCCGGTCGGCGTCGACGTTGAGCGCCACCATGAAGCGCCTTGCCTGCTCGATTTCGTCTTTGCGCCAGGTCGAATAACCGGTTTCCGTGATCCAGATTTCCGCACCGGGATTGTAGCGGTCGAGAACCTTGCGCATTTCGCCGAGATGCATGTCCCAACCGCCCCACGCACCCTGTTCGCTGTCCCATGTCCCGGGAAAACCGTGAAAACCCACGGCGTCCACGACGCCAAGAACGCCGCGTTCCCCCATGAGGTTCAGCCAGAACGGATCGAACGGGCAGGGGCCGCCAAGGACGGGCTTGAAGCCCCGCTGTCTCGCCCAATAAGCCGCACCGCCCACCATTTCGCAAAACAGCATGAAGTCGCTGTCTTCCCGCCAGTCCCAGTCGAGCAGGTTGTTCGGTTCGTTCCACAATTCGATATGGGTGAAATGCCGCCCGTAACGGGTAAGGATGTGGTCGACAAAATCGGCATAGGATTTCAGTTCCACGGGCGCGCCGGACGAGCGCCCGGTGCGCGACATCGAGGGCGGGGTGTAGTGGATGCAGGGCAGAATTTCTATCTGGCCGGCGAGATGGGGGATGAGCCAGTCGAACCATTCCTCGCCACCGGGAGCCAGATACTCCGCCCAGGAGAGATGGGTGCGTAGATAGCTGGCGCCGCTGGCGCAGATATCCGGCAGGGCGGTTTTCGCCCTCTCATATTCGCCAGGGCGAAACCATTCCACGAAACCGAATTTCCGCGGCGGAACCGGCAGGCTGCTGACGCGCTCCGTCATGACACCAGCCCTCTTGCAAGCAGTTCCTGCTGCATCTGGGCGCCGCGGTCCTGTCCACCTGTGCTGCGCACCCAGGCGGCGAATGGGCCAAGGGAGGTTTCCAGACGATGGCGGGGCGTGAAGCCCAGAAGCTCCTGCGCTTTGGAAATGTCCGCGAAGCAGTTGCGGATATCCCCGGCCCGGGCCTGGAGCGTAATTTCCGGCGTGAGGTCGGGGCAATCCATCGCCTGCGCCAGAAGGGCGGCCACCTCGGCGATCGTGTAGGCTTGACCGCTGCCGACGTTGAAGACGTGGCCGGGTGCTGCGGGTTTCTCCAGCGCGAGACGGAAGGCGCGGGCAACATCCTGCACGTGAACGAAATCGCGGCGCTGCTCGCCGTCCTCGAAGATGATCGGGCGCTGGCCGTTGGAAAGGCGTGCTGCAAAATTCGCCAGTACACCGGTATAGGGGTTGGAAAGCGCCTGGCCCGCTCCGAAAACGTTGAAAAGACGCAAGGCCACCGCTTCAACCCCGTAGGCACGACCGAATATCAGCACCTGCTGCTCCTGCGAATATTTGGTCAGGGCATAGATCGAGGCCAGATCGACGGGCTTTTCCTCGTCCGTGGCGACTGGCGTCAGGCTGGCGCCATGGGCATCGGCGGGATCCCATATATGGCGCTTGACCAGATCGGCGCGCCGGCGCACGTGGCCCAGGATCGCGCCTTGGCGGTCGCGGTACAGCCCTTCGCCGTAAACGCTCATCGAGGAGGCCACAACGATCCTGCGGACGGGACGTTCGATCATGGCTTCAAGAAGAATGGCCGTGCCGAGATCATTGCTGCCGACATAACGGGCGATCTCGTACATGGACTGGCCGACACCCACTTCGGCCGCAAGATGCACCACGGCATCCACGCCATCCAGCGCGGCAATGACGGCGTTCTTGTCACGTATGTCGGCCTTGACGATGTCGGTGATATTTCCCGGCGCTGGGCCTCCGCTGCCGTGGACCTGGTCGATGAACGCGTCGAGAATGCGAACGCTGTGACCGTGATCGGCCAGTTCCGCCGCTACATGCCGGCCGATGAAACCGCCGCCGCCTGTTACGAGAATTGTCGCCATCTGAATATCCTTTGCCCGGTCGTCGGGGAGCGAATTGGGGGGCCCAACCGCAGACCGTTGCAAAAGTTCCTTCTTGAATGACTTCAATGTTGTCTTCTACTTCATCAATGACTTCTTCCGGAACCAAAGCCGTGCACTGTTGTTCGGCACCTCCGAGCCCGTTGTTTTGCTTCCGACGGGCATGCCTGCCGTAATCAGGACAAGGAGCGTTGTGATGAATCTCGTCGATAACCGTAGCAGCACCATGCAGGCTGCCGTCGTCACTGGCCCTGGAACGCTGCACGTCGAAGCCCATCCCCTTGCCGCGCCGGGACCGCATCAGGTTCGGATAAGGCTGGAAGGATGCGGCGTCTGCGCTTCCAATCTGACACCCTGGTCCGGTCCCGAATGGATGCAGTTTCCGACGGAGCCAGGCGGTCTCGGCCATGAGGGCTGGGGGGTGATTGACCGGGTGGGTACGGGTGTCGACGATCTCAAGGTCGGCGACAGGGTCGCGGCGTTGAGTTACCACGCCTATGCCAGCCATGATATTGCCGATGCCGGCCTCGTGGTGCGCCTGCCGTCCCAGCTGGATCGTCATCCATTTCCGGGCGAGCCCCTCGGCTGCGCCATGAACATTTTCGAACGCAGCGGGATTGAGGCAGGGCAGACGGTCGCCATCATCGGTATCGGCTTCATCGGCGCGTTGTTGACGCAGCTTGCCGCCCGCCGCGGGGCACGGGTCATTGCCATATCGCGGCGGCCTTTTTCGCTTGAAGTAGCGCACCGGATGGGCGCGACTGAGCTTGTCGAGATGGATGATCACTGGCGCATCATTGAATGTGTCAGGCAGTTGACTGACGGGCGCTTCTGCGATCGTGTCATCGAAGCGGTGGGCAAACAGTGGCCGCTTGATCTCGCAGGCGAACTGACGGCCGAACGCGGCCGGCTGATCATCGCCGGCTATCACCAGGACGGGCCGCGCCAGATCAATATGCAATTGTGGAACTGGCGCGGGCTTGATGTCATCAATGCGCATGAACGAGATCCGGCCATCTATATCACCGGAATGAGGAAGGCCGTGGCAGCGGTTGCCGCGGGCGAGCTCGATCCGTCGACATTGTATACTCACCGGTATACTCTGAATGATCTGGACCGGGCGCTGAACGATACCAGGGATCGACCCGAGGGTTTTCTCAAAGCGCTGATAACCTACCCATAAGCGAACCGTAAGGTCGCCGGCATTGATGGGATTTCTGGTTCTGCCCGGTTCGATCGCAAGGCAGCAAAGGTGCAAGGGTACGGAAACGTACATGGTATTTCCTTGCAATTTCAAGCTGCTAAGTTGCCGCCCGTTTGGTGTCGTCGAGCGAGGGGGAAGCGGGTAACGGTTATGCCTGGATCGAGTATTTTTGCGCGCAACCGATTGCTGAGGGCGTTGGGTGAAGTGGGCTTTTCGCGGCTGGTCGCCCGGATGGAGATGATCAATCTGCCCGTGGGCTATCAACTGGTCGGCGCCAACACGCCCATCTCGCGCGTCTGTTTCATTGAGAGCGGTATTGCTTCGTCCGTGGCCCGGACGGAAGGCGGCAAAAGCATGGAGAACATGCTTGTCGGCCGCGAGGGCATGACCGGATGGCCTGTTCTGCTCGGCGCGCGGACAACGCCCGACGAGACGACGATGGGCGTCGCGGGCGAGGGATTCGTCATCGCTGCAGCCGATCTCAGGCACGAGATGGAACGGGACGCACGCCTTCGCGACCTGTTGCTGGGATATATCAATATCTGTCTGCTTCAGGTGGGTCAGCTTGTCCTCGCAAACGGACAATATGCCCTGCGTGAAAGGCTGTCCCGCTGGCTGCTGATGTGCCACGACCGGCTCGACACCGATGATCTGCCCATTACGCATGAGTTCATGTCGAGTGTATTGGGGGTGCGACGGCCGGGAATCACCAATGAGCTGCATATCCTCGAGGGCATGCGGGCCATCAGGGCAACACGCGGCAATGTGCGAATCATCGATCGCAAGGTGCTCGAGGAGATAGCAGGGGTCACCTATGGTGTCCCCGAAAAGGAATATGAGAGCCTGATGGCGCAATGGCGGGCAGAGATTCCCGTTCCCTCAGGGCTTCCTGTCGAGGGCATCGGCGAAGGGAACCACTTTTAGGAGCTCGCGGGCCGAATCGCGAATGACGACGCATCCTTCGGAGATGTCGTGTCCCTGAAGGATCGCCTCGCTCATCAGTTCGCGCGCGTCCTTGCGGGCTTCCTCTATGGCCTGATCGAGCGAGGCGAGATCACTTCCCTCGTCATCATCGAGAATATGCTGGCCACTGACGATGCTGAAGAAAAACCTTGGCATTGAAGTGTCCCCAGAACCTGACGGCTTCCGGCGGGTTTTCGCCCGCCGCTAACCGAATTCCCGCAAAATTTGCGCCTGCTTTTCCAGCCGCCCGGCAAGCTCGGAGATGCTCATGTTCGTCGCACAGAGATGGATTGCGCATTCGAGGAACTGCAGCGACGACCGCCTCAGAAAGTCCTGCTGTTGCTCATACGCGATCCGGGAGATGCGATCGGGCTCATGGGGTTTGTCCGTCATCATCGTGCTCCACCAGTTTGTGTCAAAACCGCCTAACTTCGACCCGGCGGAATGGTTTCGAAAAATTCGCCCCGGTCGCCGGGCCGGGAACATTGCCCGGGCTGAGTGGTTCGGGATCAGCGAAACGACTCAGGAGGCAAAAATGGGTAATAACTCGCCAAGCGACGGTGCGCCGGGCACCACCGACCAATCACCGCGCTGGGAGGGGCCGGAAGAAAACAGGCCGCGCGGCTACCTGAAGCCCAAGGACGATCCAGAACGTGACAGGGACGCCGTGGGCGAAAATCTGCGCGATCCAAGGAAAAAACGCGTCTCCGACGCGATGAAGACCAAGGACGACCAATAGGACAGGAGGAAACGATGTCGACCTCGACAAAGACACCGGCAAGCATCCGCCAGGGCGGCCCCGGCGCGTCCCATGAAAACGCCAAGGCGCCGCTGGACATCAAGAAGCCGCCCGCAGACAGCGACAGGCGCTCCCAAAGCAAGGTCTCGGGTGGTGGCGGCGAGCGCGACAGCCACCACACGCATGATCCGGAGCGAAAATGACGCCGGTTCGGGAGAAGACCGATGAAAAAGGGCAAGAAGAAAAAGAAGTGGTCGCAGAAGGTAACCAGCGAAAGCGATGCGCTTGATCTCGAGAAGGATGTTTTCACGAAAAAGGATCCCACCGGCATTGCCCGGTCGCTGAAAGCCTCGGCGGAACACTCGACACGGCGCAAGGCCAATCCGTTCCGCTCGGCAATGTCGATGCTGGTTTTCTATATCAATCGGGCAGGTGGCAAACTTCCGAAGGAGCGTAAAGAGGTTCTGGAGGAGGCAAAGGACAAGCTGAGAAAGGAATTCGGCAAGTCATAATAGGGCGGTTTTCCGGGAATTCATCAGTCGGTGCTGCCGCCGAATTGCCACGAAAACACCCAGATTCATTCAGCCACAGTTCACCCGGCGGGGCGCTAAATCGCTCTATCCCATAAGGAGGGAGATGCGATGCGTAAGATGATTTTAACCGCTGGAGTAATTCTCGGCGCCCTTTTGGGCACTGGCGCGAACGCCATGCCCGTCGGTCAACCATCCGCACCTTCGGCATCCCACATTCAGAATGTGGACTATGCCTGCGGCCGCGGCTTTCATCTGACACCCCGCGGCTATTGCCGCCCGAACGGACCGCGCTACGAGCGTGGCTGGGACCGGCGCGATCGCTGGGAGGGTCGCCGCGAATGGCGCGAACGTCAGGCACGGCGCGAATGGCGCGAGTGGCGTGACCGGCGGGAGTATCGTGACTGGCGAGACCGTCGCGATTATTACCGCTACTGAGCAGACTAGGCCCTCCATCCGGAGGGCCTTTTTGCTTTTCCTTCTTTGCGAAATGGCCCCGGGGTTTCTGACCGGGGATATCCGCCCGGACAATTCGGGGAAATCCAGGCAACTTCCGGCGTCCTTCAGGGTTTGCCTTAATCGTCACTGACAAGGAGGACCATCATGGAGATTACCAGACGCACGATTCTCGCCGCCGGCGCGGCAACCGCTGCCGCAGCCATCTTTCCCCGGCCGCACGTGGCGCGGGCGGCGCTTCCCCTCAGCCAGCCGGCACTTCCGTTCGCCGAGGCGGATCTTGCGCCGGTGATTTCGGCAAAGACGGTGGGGCTGCATTATGGCAAGCATCACAAGGCCTATTACGACAAGCTCAATACGCTGGCCGCCGGCACCCGTTATGCCGATATGGAGCTCGATCGCATCGTCGTCGAAGCCGCCCGGTCGAAGGAGGCTGCGGACGTCAAGATCTTCAACAATGCGGCCCAGGCCTGGAACCATGTTGCCTATTGGGATCAGTTCGTTCCGGGCGGCCCCAACCGGCCGCAGGGCGATCTCGCCGCCTCAATCGACAAGGCCTTTGGCGGTTATGACGGCTTCGTCAAGCGCGCCGTCGATGTCTCGGACACCGTGTTCGGCACCGGCTGGGTGTGGCTGACGCGTGACGACAGCGGGCTTGCGCTGATCGGCTATGAGGACGGCAACAACCCTGTCGCCGTCGGCCGGCCGGCTTATCTCGGCATCGATATCTGGGAACATGCCTATTACGTCGATTATGAAAACCGCAAGGCCGAACACATCCGCGCCGTGCTCGACAAGCTGGTCAACTGGCGGGTCGTGGAGGAGCGCATGAAAGCCTAGCCGCGTTTCGCCGCCGGGCCATGTTTCCCGGCGGCTTGCCCTCAGGTGCATTTGAGCTACTATGCCGCCATGGCGGGGAGGCCATGTTACAGGAGGGTTCATGAATTACCGGTTTTCGAAACGGCGCATGGTGTTGAAACTTGCCGCGGCGGCAGTTTCCTTCGGAATGTTGGGAATGACGGCGAGCGCGCAGGGCTTTCCGGATCGGACGATAACGCTGGTGGTTCCCTTTGCGGCCGGCGGCTCCACCGATGTGGTCGCCCGCGTCATCGCTCAGAAGATGGGCGACGAACTCGGCCAGCAGATCGTTGTTGAAAATGTCGCCGGCGCAGGCGGCAATCTCGGCGCCGACCGCGTTGCCCGCGCGGAACCGGATGGCTATACGATCCTGATGGGCACGGTGGCGACCCACGCTCTTAACCCGCTCATCCTCAAGACCAAGCCCTATGATCCCGAAAAGGACTTTGCTCCGGTTTCATTGCTGGTGGTGGTGCCGAACGTGCTGGTCGTTAACCCGAAGCTCAACGTCAACAGCGTCGAGGAACTGATCGCGCTGCTGAAAGCCGAGCCGGACAAACACGCCTATGCGTCTTCCGGCAACGGCACTCCGCTTCATCTTTCCGGCGAGCTGTTCAAGAGCATGGCTGGCGTCAGCATGCAGCACGTGCCCTACAAGGGTTCCGGCCCGGCGCTCAACGATCTTCTCGGCAACCAGATTTCCATCATGTTCGACAATCTGCCGTCTTCGTCGGGCCACATGAAATCCGGCACCTTGCGCGCACTTGGCGTGACCACCAGCGAGCGCGCTTCATCCTTCCCGGATTTGCCGACGATCGCCGAAACCGTACCGGGTTATGAGACCTATACTTGGAACGCGCTCTTTGCACCGGCCGGAACGCCGGCCGAGGTGGTCGACAAGCTGAATGCCGCCGCCAAGAAAGCGCTTGCCGATCCGGCCGTCGCCGCCCGCATGGCGGATTTCAGCGCCAAAATCGTCGCCTCCACGCCAGAGGAGCTGAAAACCCATGTCTCGGCTGAAATCGCCAAGTGGGAACCCGTCGTCAAGGCGGCAAATGTCCAGATGGATTGATCGGGCTCGATAGACCGATCTTCCGATCTCCGCTGCGTCCCCAGAGGGGCGCGGCGGGGCTTCTGGCATCATAAGGCCGTGGCCGGGCCGCATCGGCCACGGATATAGTCGCCAACCGCCAATGTGGCGTTTTCGCATCACTTGCCACAAGGTTGCAAAAACCGGCTTGGCAAGTCTGCCAGGTTCAGCTAGAAATTTCTTTACCGCGTCAGATCGAACCAAGGGAGGCGTTGCATGACACCAGCATTCATCGAAACCCTCCCGCAGGGAATGACCAGACACTAGGTCATATCCATTCGCGGCCCGCCTTTTGCGCGCCCGACATGCGGTTTTGTTTTCCTTCACAGTCCGATTGATCTGACGGGATCATTTTGTCTCCCGCCCGGGCTGTGCCTTCCAACTTCCATTTCAAGGACCGGTCGCCGAGTAGAATGGCGCCGTGCTGGTAAAAATGTCTCGCAAGAAGCTCGATTTCCGCGCCGATGCCTATCGCCATGTGCTCGGCTTTGTCTTTCACCACTGGAGCCACCGGCCGGCGCTGGTGGGTTTCATCATCGTTCTGGTCATCGCCAGCACATTGGCCGAAGTCATGGTGCCGGTCTTTTCCGGGCGGATCGTCGATGCCATCGCCGGCGGCGATGCGGCGGATCAGGCGCTGCGCGCCTTCATCATCGTGGTCGCGCTGGGGCTGACCAGCGTCGCGCTGCGCTGGTTCATCTTCAACGGCATCATCCGGCTGACGTTGAAAACCATGGCGGATGTTACCAATAACGGTTTCCACAGGGTGCAGCGTTTCTCCACGGACTGGCACGCGAACAGCTTTGCCGGCTCCACGGTGCGCAAGATCACGCGCGGCATGTGGGCGCTCGATTCGCTCAATGACCTCCTGCTCATCGCGCTTCTGCCATCGCTCGTCATGCTCGTGGGCGCCACCATCGTGCTCGGCAGTTACTGGCCCGTCATGGGCCTCATCGTCGGTCTCGGCTCGCTGATTTATGTCGGTGTGACGGTGGGGCTTTCCATGGGATATGTTTCTCCGGCCGCACGGCTTGCCAATGCCTGGGATACGAGGCTTGGCGGCGCGCTGGCGGATGCCATCAGCTGCAATTCGGTCGTGAAGGCCTTTGGCGCGGAAACGCGTGAAGAAACGCGGCTCGGCCAGGTGCTGGTGAAGTGGGATAACCGCACGCGCAGGACATGGAAACGCGGCACGATAAATGGCACGATCCAGAGCTTCATGATGGTTTCCATGCAGGCCGGCATTCTCGGCACCGGCCTCATCATGTGGCGACAGGGATTGGCGACGCCGGGCGACATAACCTTCGTGCTGGCCATGTTCTTCGTGCTGCAGGGATATCTGCGGGACGTGGGGCAGGATATCCGCAACCTGCAGCGCGCCGTCAACGATATGGAAGAGCTGGTGCTGCTTTCCAAGATGCCGCTTGGCGTCGAGGACCGGCCGGATGCGAAACCGATTCATATTGGAAAAGGCGAGATCGTTTTCGATCACGTCACCTTCCAGTATGGCGCGCACGCCACGCCGCTTTATGATGACTTCTCAGTCACCATAAAACCCGGTGAGCGTGTGGGACTGGTCGGCCACTCCGGCTCTGGCAAGACGACCTTCGTCAAGCTCATCCAGCGCCTCTACGATATCAGGTCCGGTGCAATCCGCATCGATGGGCAGAACATTGCTGATGTCACCCAGGCGAGCCTGCGAGGGCAGATTGCCATCGTGCAGCAGGAGCCGATCCTGTTTCACCGCACACTGGCGGAAAACATCGCCTATGGCCGGCCGGACGCGTCGCGGCGCGAAATCGAGCAGGCGGCGAAACAGGCCAGCGCCCATGACTTCATCATGTCCCTGCCCAAGGGCTATGAGACCATGGTGGGCGAACGTGGCGTCAAGCTGTCGGGCGGGGAGCGCCAGCGGGTCGCGATCGCCCGCGCCTTCCTGGCGGATGCGCCGGTGCTGATCCTTGATGAGGCAACCTCAAGCCTCGACAGCGAAAGCGAGGTGCAGATCCAGCGGGCTATGGAACGCCTGATGGAAGGGCGCACCACGCTGGTCATCGCCCACCGGCTTTCGACCGTCAGGGCGCTGGACCGTCTGCTCGTATTCGACAAGGGCAGGATCGTTGAAGAGGGCGACCATCAGGCGCTGATCCGGCTCAATGACGGCATTTATCGCCGGTTGTTCGAGCGGCAGGCCCTGGAACTTACCAAGGGCTTGGTCGCATGACAAAAGCAACGCCGGAGCAAGTGATGCTCCGGCGTTGCCGTGCCGCATCGTCGATCCGTGCACGACTTTTCCGCTGCGGACGCGTATCTCCGAGCAAAAACTGACGGAGCCTGGAAACCACCAGCCTCTCCGGGCGTTTGGGTGTTTGAGTTAAGCCTGAAGGGAGAACAGCCATGGCCGACGACGCCACCGTTACCATTCGCGCCATTTTCGAAACACGCGAGGCAGCCGATATCGCCGTCGAGCATCTGGTCCAGCAGCACGGGATCTCCCGTCCGGATATCTTCATCCAGTCCAAATCAGAGCAGAATACGACCGGCACCCAATCTTCACGTGGTGACCTGCCTCGCAGCGATGCGCCGCATGAGGGCGAGATCGAGGTGTCCGCCGATATTGCATCCAGCCGGATTGCAGCTGTCCAGCGCAGCTTCGGTGACGCCGGTGCGATCCGCGTTTCACACCGGTGATGTCAAAACCGGGAGGCCAATTCCGTACCTGCCGCCCGCGCCGCTCACCGCAACGAGGAGCCCGCAATGAGCAACTTCGAACTCTATTACTGGCCGGTCCCGTTCCGAGGCCAGTTCATTCGCGGACTTTTAGCGCATGGCGGGTGTACCTGGGACGAGCACGATGCCGGTGCAATCGAGGAGATCATGGGCCGTGATGCCGGCAAGCAGCCCATAGCGTTCATGGGACCGCCGGTGCTGATCGATCGAGAGCGCAATTTCGCTCTCTCGCAGATGCCCGCAATCGCCCTCTATCTCGGCGAGCGGTTGCAGCTTCTGCCGCCGGGCGCCGAGGGACGCGCGCTCACTGCCAAGATCGTAAACGACGCCAACGATGTGATCGATGAACTGACGCTCGACGGTGGGCGCGAGATGTGGACCCCTGAAAAATGGGAGGCGTTCGTTCCCCGGTTGCAGGAGTGGATCCGCATTTTCGAGGATACGGGAGCGAGACACGGTCTGACCGGCGATTCGGGGTTCATGCTGGGAACGGAGACACCCGGCGTCGCAGATGTCGTCACGGCCATTCTCTGGACGACAGTTGCAGACCGCTTTCCAGTCATCAGGCGCATAATCGAGGATACTTCACCCGTCATCTGGGCCTATTCCAGCCGAATGAAAGAGACGGCCCCGCTGGCCGCCCTGAGCCGCCGCGCCTTTGACGACTATGGCGACGCTTATTGCGGTGGGCAGATTGAAAAATCGCTACGGAAAGTAGCTGGCTGAGGACCGGGGCATCATCGTCCCCCGGTCAGAAGGCGACCCGGCCGCAGCTAGGGTTGCTCCAGCCTTTTTAGCGATTCCTGCGCAGTCGCGTGTCCCTGATCGGCGGCCTTGCGGAACCATGTGATGGCCTCGGCCCGATCCTGCGCAACGCCATGTCCCATTGCATACATGTTCCCTAGATTGCCCTGGGCGACGGCAAGCCCCTGATCGGCGGCTTTTATATACCAGCTGACTGCTTCACCATAGTCGCGGGTAACGCCGAGACCCTGATCGTAGAGCAGGCCGACAGCGTACTGAGCGGTTGCGAAACCCTGATCGGCGGCACGGCGATACCAGATCAACGCCTCTGCATAATCCTGAGCGACACCCTGGCCGCTTTCGTAGCTGTACCCCAGATTGTACTGGGCGACAGCCAGCCCTTGTTCTGCTGCGTTGCGGCCCCAGGACACGGCGAGTTCCAGGTCCTGCGGAACATCCTGGCCGACCGCATAGAGATCGCTAAGGCTGCTTTGCGCTTCCGCCCAGCCCTGATCCGCCGCTTTGCGGATGTATGCGGCGGCGAGTGCCGTATCACGGTCGACGCCCAGACCCGCCTGGTAAAGAACGGCAACCTTATATTGCGCGGCCGCGCTTCCCCCATCGGCGAGCGGTTTCCACGAGCGCAGGGCGGCGCCATAATTGCCGCTGTCATAGGCCGCCTGGCCTTCTTCAAGTGCCGTTGGCGCGGTAAGGCCTGACGTGAGGGCCGCAGCATTGGCGCCACGTTCCGGCAACGGATCAATGGAGGCTGCAGATACGGTGTGACTGTTCCAGTCGGGCAGGTCTGGCAGATTTCGTGGCAGGTCCTCACGCCATACATGGGTTTGGGTCATGATTTTAATGCCGCCGCTTTCCGCCAAAACGGTTTCCGTCGCTTCGAGGGTCGATCCATCGCGCAGTGACATGACGACAGTCATCTGCACGTTTTTGCTTGCGTTTCTGGCGGCCGCCAGTTGCTCGTCGCCAAGTTGTTTGGCCTTTTCACCGAAGCTTGAGATCACTCCTTCCACCGCAGAAGCCTGTGATTGCTGGAGCGCAACGCGATCGTAGGTTTTTTGGAGGCTGAAAGTGGCGGTTTGCCTGGAGAAATCCGCGGTCTCGAGCGTCCATTCGATGGCGACGGGAATGGGCGTTCCCCGTGCATATTCCACCACCGACGCCGTACCTGACTGGCCGATCTCGTATGTGGAACTATCCTGCTCCTGTCCTGTGGAAAGAAGCTCTGCCTCCGGTGCGAGATTATGAATAACCAGGACTGGATTGCTTTTGATACCCTCGACAATATCGCGCAAACCCGCTGGCTGGTTCGCAACGCCGCCATCCGCTCCGACGACCGAGGTGTTGTGCAGGTTGCCGAGGATCACATCCAATCCGACGAGTTTGCCAGGAAAGCCGTTAAGTCCCGCTTCATATTCCACCTGCCGGACGCCATAGGCCGACAGAGTGTTCCGATAGAGAGCGTTCATTGCGTAAGTGTCTGCAGCGCCTTCGGCGTCCTGAGGCAAATCTGCGCTGAGGGACCAGCGCACGCGCATACCCTCCGCATCCCGCGACAGGACCGTCATGCGCTGCCGAAAATTTCCGCGCATGATCGCTGCCGGCCTGTCGAACCACAACGACATGTCGGTGGAGGTGGTTCTATGGGAACGGTAGAGATATTCCACCCCCGTTTCCGGGGCGTAGGCGGGAACGACCACGCTGTCGGCGGCAAGAGCTTGAACCCCGCTCAACAGGCATGGCGAAAGGAGCAAAACGAGGGTCTTCCGAAGGCCTTTCATTTTAGAATCCCTTTTGTACCTGCGATGGCAAGCGGATGGTATCCGTCTCGGATTTCGGGTTTGCGGCAAACTCTACCGGCGTCAGACCAGAGCCAAAATACGGGCTGGTCCGCCTGTTCCGCCTCGGTGGGCAGGCGCGCCGACGATGATGGTCGCCCCCTTGGCCGGCAGTGCTTCCAGATTGTTCAGTCCCTCGATCCCGTAGCGCCCAGCAGGTAGCCAGGAATTATGGACAGCGAAGTCTGCAGAATTGCCCGGATCCAGCGAGAGTGTGTCGACGCCGATGGCGACTGTATCCAGCGTGAGCAGGAGGTCGGTGGCCGACTTGCCGAAGCCGGGGAAGGCAAATTTTCCGGCATCGTCATTACGGAAGGCCGGGCTTTTCACTTTCGTTGCCCAGCCGGAGCGCAAAGCCACGATTGCGCCTGCCGGAATGTCGCCATTTTCCGATATCCAGCGTTCGATGTCGCCTGCCTCGACCGTGGAATTGGCGTCCTCCCTCGCGCGATCCGTAATGTCGATGATGACCAGAGGGGCGACGAGCTTTTGCGGCTCGAGTTGATCGACGCTGGCGCCGTCTGCGCTAAAGTGGAAAGGCGCATCGATATGCGTTCCGGTGTGTTCGAAGATGGTCAGCTTATGGAGTTGATAGCCGCTTTTGGCGATATCTGCTGCCCACTCCATCTCAATGCCGGGTTTTCCATCGAACGTCGGAAACGTGGAATCGTAGGTATGGGTGAGATCGACGACCTGTCTGGGCGATTGCGCCAGAACCGGGGCCGCGAGGCTTCCCGCCGCCATCGCCGTTACACCCGCCACTGCACCCTTGAACAGCAGACGCCGTGACAGCATGTTCTGTTTGACGTTCTCGATCACGCAGCTATTGCACATGCCTTATTCCCTCCAATGAGAAATTCCCCGGTTGCAAGCGTAACGCAAACACGCAGGGGCGCAAGGCGGGAGCGTGGCCGATTTTTCACCCGTATTCAAATCGCGGTTTCGCCAAGTCGGCGTCCATAGGCGGCGATTGCCTTGCCCACTGGCAGGCGGGTGTTCTGATACCGCGCAAGGGCGGCAGGAAGGTCGTCCGTTTGCCGCAGGGCGTCGCGTAGCGCCATTGCATCGCCTGCCGCCTTTGAGACACCCATTGCCGTGTGAGGACGAACGACAAAGGCGGCATCTCCGACCAGGGCGATACGCTGGGAGACCATGTGTTCCGCCTCGTAATCAAAAATCCCCTGGATCGATGGCGTCTCCTCTACGTCCACGGCAAGCGCCATTTGCGGCGGCAGAAGGGAAAAAGCCTCTTCGCGCAGTTGCGTCCTCCGGCTGCCGGAGAGCTCGCCGCGGGGGAGGGAATGCTCAAAATGCCTGCCGTCCCGGCCCGTGAAGGTTCGGGCGAGATCTTCGGCAGGCGTTGGACGATACCAGACCCAGTTATAGCGACGCTGTCCCTGCCGGGTCTCGCCGCGCGATCCCGGCACGAGATAACCAAGAACATGAATTCCGGACGTGATGTAGAAGGCGAAACGGTCCAGCAGCAGGGCGGCGTCGGCAGGCAGTCTTGTTTCGGGGATCAGCCCGCGCCAGGCGACGTAGCCCGCATAGGCGTTTTCCGAATGCTGGTTGACGGCGCTGCGGATGGCCGAACCCACACCATCCGCGCCGATAACGAGGTCAGCACGTTCCTCCATGCCATCGGCAAAGGAGAGCGTCACTCCCTGCGGGTCTTCGCGAACAGCGTTGACGTGATGGCCGAGACGATAGGTATCGGAGAGGAGGCGTGAGGATACTCTCTCAAAGAGGTAGTCCCATGAGACCTGCATCTGCGGCGTTTGCTGGCGCTGGGCAATGTGCCCGCCGGCATCGAGGTAGATGCGCTCCTTCGCAACCACACCGATCTGGGCAACGTCTTCGCAGCCGATTTCCCTCAGAACGTCGAACAGGTCCTGTTGAGGCACCAGTCCCGCACCGCGCCCGGCAAGCCCGGATGACGAGCGTTCGTAGACCTTTACATCGTGTCCGTCCTGCTGAAGCAGTATCGCGGTGAAAAGACCGGCAAGCGAACCGCCAGCGATGCGGATTTTCAGTGGTTTCATGGCCGTACCTGCCTTTCGATATCGACCTGGCAATTGTTCGTTCTGTCTCGACGGGAGAAGGCCGGCGGATCGGATACGCCGGCCCTACTGAAGGAGAGGATGTTCAGCCTGGCATGATTGCCGGCTGGTTTGCGGGAAACCTGGCGACATCCTCGATGCTGACATTCAGGTGCTGGGCAACGAGCGCCGGCGGGGTATGCGTGAGCCAGGAAGAGAGGCTGACTTCCTGATACTCTGCCGTCTTGAAGACCGCGACGAACTGCAGGTCGGTCTTGCCGGTATTCTCGATGATGTGGCCTTGGCTCCGTTTCACGTAGCCAATGTCGCCGGCGCGGAAATCGGCGGTCTGGCTGCGCGGACCGGCGTCGAACACGGTCATCCGGCCTTCACCCTTGATCCAGTATTGCCATTCGTCCGCGTTGGGGTGCCAGTGCATTTCGCGCACCCCGCCGGGCTTGATCGTTTCGATGGCGGCGGCGATGGTTTTGGACACGGTAAAGGCGCTGCTGTCGGCAAGGCGAATGACGCCAGCAGCGTTTTCCTTCAGCGGTTTGGAGGCCGTGAGCTTGTAAGTAAAGGGGTGAGGGGGAAGTCCTGCACCGGCAACGGCTTCCTGATCCCTGGAGAGAGGTCCAGGCTCCTTGCCCTGAAAAATCCAGAGGTTCTGCAGTGGAATATTGCGGAACACATCCTGCTCGACGCCGAAATTCTTCGCCAGCAGTTCAGGTGAGGTATGTGCCAGCCAGTCCGTCAGTAGCAGGGTGCCGTATTCGGACTGGTCGCCTTCGTCGAACACAATGACGAATTCGCACCCGTCGGGACCAAGTCCCTGCAGCGAATGGGGATAACCGGCCGGAAAATACCAGAGATCGCCGGCCTCGACGTCCTGGACATAAGCACGGCCTTCGGTATCGAGTACGGTGATACGGCAGCGTCCATTGGTCATGATCGCCCATTCTGCGGCGCGGTGCCAGTGCATCTCGCGAATGCCGCCCGGTCCCAGTCGCATGTTGACCCCGGACACGGCATCCGAAATCGCGAAATCGGATTTGGTCACCTGACGTGCCCAGCCTCCGTTCTGGATACGCTTGGCGGCATTGTTGAACGAACCCCAGAAGAGCTGCATGTCGCCGACATCCGTCGCGGGCGGGCTCTGGAAGGAGGGGAACTGGTCGTTGATAACAGGGTTCTTCGGGCCGGGATCGCTGAGCCCCGCGGCATCGGCGTTGATTGCTCCCTCCGCAGGCTGATCGGGATTGCCGAAAGATGCAGCACCGGCGGTGCTGGCGGCAAGCGCGGTGCCGCCGACGGCGCCGATTGCGAGGACTGCGCGTCTGGTCAAAGCTTCCATTTCAGAACTCCTTGTTCATGGCGAGTTGCGACGAGGTACCGGTATCGTCGGGTTGTGATGCGAGCTGGAGCGCGGCAATGCGATCAATCAGCTCGGCATTGAAGAGACGGTGCTGCAGTTGACAGAAGGCTTTTGGCTCGAGCGCCTCGTACCGGTCCGTTTTTCGGGCGGCGCGGATGGCGATGCAGGACGTTTCGTCATCTGCCGGAGCTGACACGCCTGTTGCCGCATCCTCCCCTGGAGCAACAGGACCCGAAAGTCCGGCCAGCCTGTCGATCGCCTGCGGCGTGAGGATGCGGAAGGCGCTGGCCGATGCAACGTTTTCAGAGGCGGCAAGCGCCGGCTCGGTATTCCTGATCAGGAGAGCGTTGCCGGCGAGCACTGCGGTCGCGCCCAATGCCAGCACCGTTGCGAGCTTGAGATGTCGAGGTTTGCGCTCGTCTGTCTTCTGACTGATGGAGGTCATGCCCTGCTCCTCAAAATGGATGATCGTGTCGTCAGGACCGTCCGGGAGGGAGGCGTTTGACTGGGACAAGGCTACGGCGGGTCAGCGCTGCGGGCACCTATACAGAGGTCTAGTTGGTATGGCGGAAGGTCGTGGCGGTATGGCAAACGCCGGGAGGAATTCCGTCAACGGCAATGCGTGCCCTGGCGGCACGGGGCCGGGGCATAAAAAACAGGGTTCGAAGGAAGAGGCCTCGCGTGATGAAAGGCTGTCTTCGCCAGGCGTCAACCGAAGGTCAGGGCTGCGGTCCGAGAACCGATTCCAGGCATCCCATCAGTTTGCCGATATTGACCGGCTTGCGCAGAAAGGCGAGGGCGCCGCCGCTCAGGGCGGCGTTGCGGGTGCGGTCATCCTCGTAGGAGGTCACGAAAATCATCGGCGCATGCTCGCCGCGCCGGTTCAATTCACTCTGCAATTCGATGCCTGAGAGGCCGGGCATCTTCACATCCACAACGATGCAGTCAATGTCCGCCTGCTGCTGCGCGTCCAGAAACTGTTCGGCAGAAGCAAACAGGCGGCATTGGTAACCGAAGGACATGATGAGATCGTCCATGGCTTCACGGATGGCAGGGTCGTCGTCAACGACGGCAATGACGGGAACGGGGGGCAATGAAAGCGACCTTTTCTGTTTTTCTTTTTTCCTCTATGCGCCCATGCCGCCCTCAAAGATACCATACTAAGATACAGGTGGGCGCATCTTCTCGCCGATCAGTTCCGCCTTGCGAACGAGATCGGCGACCGACCTCGCTTCCATCTTGCGCATCACATTGCCGCGATGCAGTTTCACCGTGACCTCGCTGATGCCTAGCTCATAGGCGATCTGCTTGTTCATCAGACCGCGGACGACAGCGCTCATGACCTCGCGTTCCCTCGGCGTTAGTTGTTCGGCAAGGGAGGTGACGGCCTCGTTCTGGGCGCTTTCGCGGCGTCGGGAAGCATCCCGTTCCATCGCGGCCGCGACGGCGTCCAGAATGTCCTGTTCCTTGAAGGGCTTTGTCAGGAAATCCACGGCGCCTGCTTTCATCGCCCGCACGCTCATCGGGATATCGCCGAAGCCGGTCATGAAGATGATCGGCATCCTGTTGCCGACGCGTTCCAGCTGCATCTGGAAGTCGAGGCCGCTGATGCCCGGAAGCCGCACATCGAGCAGCAGGCAACCCGGCCGGTTCAGATTGGCTTTTTCGAGGAAGGCGGTGGCGCTGTCGAAAGCTTCGGCATCAAACTTCATGGAGCGAAACAGATCGGTCAGCGCCTCGCGCATCGACACGTCGTCGTCGACGATGAAAACGACGGGTTGGGGTGGCTCTTTGGCCTGCTTGCGTGGGTCAGGCATGGTCCACCTCCTGGCTGATCGGCATGGAAATGGTAAAGATCGCCCCGCCGAGGGGGTGATTGTCACCGGTCAGCCTGCCGCCGCGCCCTTCCAGAGTGGTGCGGCAGATCGATAGCCCCATGCCCATCCCCGTCTCCTTTGTCGTGTAGAATGGTGAAAACAGCTTTTCCTTCATCTGCGCGGGGAAACCCGGTCCGTTGTCGTGAACGGTAATATGGATATTGTGGCCGTCTTCACGTTCTTTCCGCACCGTGATGGTGCGATTGGTGCTGCCTGCCTCTTCCATCGCCTGAATGGCATTTGTCAGAAGGTTGATGAGGACCTGCTGCAATTCGATCCTGACGGCCGTTATTGGCGGAGTGGCCTGTTTATCCACGTGGACGGCGGTGCCGCTGCGCTCGAGCTCGTGTTCGAGAAGGCTGAGCGTTTCGTCAATGAACTCATCAAGATCGAAGGTTTCCGTCTTGCCGCTGGTATGGGCGAGCTGACTGCGTGTGTTCTGGATGATGTCGCTGGCGCGCTGGCCGTCACGGATCATGCGTTCGGCCGAACGGCGGGCCGCGGCGAGATCCGGCGGATCGCGATCGAGCCACCGCAGCAATGTCTGTGCATTGACGATGATGGCCCCAAGCGGCTGGTTCAATTCGTGGGAGAGTGATGCCGACATGGCGCCCACCGCCGCGGCCTTTGAAGCCTTCGTCAGCTCCGCCTGTGCTTCGGCCAGCGCCTTCAGCGCCATTTCGCGCTGAGTGATATCCACCATGCTCACCACCACGCGATTGAAGGCGGCGGCCTCGGCCGGAAAGCTGATGGAAAGAAGCACCAGCTTGTCTTCACCGCTTTCCGTGCGCACCACCACCTTGTCTTCAAAAACACGCCGGTTGTCGATGATCGCCTGCAGGACATCGACGAATTTTCCGGAAGACGAAACGATCGACCGCTGAAGGGTTCCGCGCAGAGAGGAGTCGTAACCGAGCATTTCCTTTCCGGCCTCATTCGACGCAACGACCGTGATGAGGTCGATGCATTGCTGCGTAAAACCCGGATTGGCGCGTGCGTGGGCGCGCATATCGGTGACGCCCTGTTGCTTGAGGCCCATCAACAGGGCGTGAAGCTTCGAATAGTCCCGCTCCCAGAGCGCTACGCGCGTGCGGTCGAAAATGGAGCGATAGCGCTCCTCGCTTTCTTTGAGCGCCGCGTTGACGGACAGCATCGCCAGCCGCGCGGTTTCGGTTTTCAGCAGCAGCATGGTGGTAACGGCCAGCGCTGCAAGGGCGACCACCAATCGAAGGGCAGACTGGAAGTCGGCGTCCTCCGCATGGGTCGCCGCATAGGACAGCAGCGATAGAATGGCGCAGGTGCAGGAGGTCGCGATGAGTCCTGACCAGCTCACGGCCTGCGCGGCCAGAAGAACCGTGATCACATAAAGAACGGCGATCGCGCCTTCTATGTCGGTATAGGTGTCGACGTAAAATACACCTGCTGCCAGCACCAGCGCGCCAACTCCAAAAAACAGATGGTGGGCTCCATCCTCCGGCTCTCTCGCGCGAAACATCATTGACGCAATCGACATTGTTCCCCCGATGCGATTTTTGCCGACAATACGGTTTTTTCAGCACAACCTGACCTATACATAGGTCTTGGTTGCCACCGCCCTCTTAACATCAGGATAGCGGGAAATGGGTGCGGGGCCATATGCAAAAATATGCATCCAGGACCTGTCGTCCACAGGCACCCATGGCCTCTGCAATGCGCACCGGCCCTTGGCTCGTCAGACAGCTGCTGCACTCACCGTAATCGGTACGCCTTTATAGGAGGGCGTTCCCGAAAGGCGATCATAACGGTCTAGCGCCACCACCGCATTCATCTCGGGATAATAACCCGCTGCCGAGCCTTTCGGGATATCGTACTCAACAGCCGTGAAACCCTGAACGAGGTGGCGCCCCTCACTGTCTTTGGCGATACCGTGAATATCGATGCGGTCGCCATCCTTCAGGCCCCGTTCGGCGAGGTCCTGCCGATTCATGAAGATGACGTCCCTGCGACCGAAGACGCCGCGATAACGGTCATCCATGCCGTAGATCGTTGTATTGTACTGGTCGTGGCTGCGGATGGTCGTCAGCACGAGGGCGTCCGGATTGGAGATCAGCGGATCTTCCTCGATCCCGGTGGCGACAAGGAAATTGGCCTTGCCGCTCTCCGTGTTCCAGCGGCGGAAGGAGGCTGCGACATCAAGGCGGAAGCCGCCCTTCACGCGGACCCGGCTATTGAAATCCCTGAAGTCAGGGAAGACCTCTTCGATCTTGTCGCGGATGCGATCGTAATCGGCAATCAGCCAGTCCCAGTCAATGCCGTGACGGTTTCCGATGGTTGCCTTGGCGATGCCGGCGATGATTGCGGGCTCCGACCGCACAAGTTCGCCTGGCGGTTTGAGGAAACCGCGTGAGGCATGCACCATCGACATGGAATCCTCGACGGTCACCGCCTGCGGGCCGGAGGCTTGTGTATCCAGATCGGTTCGCCCGAAACAGGGCAAAATCAGCGATGTCCGTGCCGTCAGAAGATGCGAGCGATTGAGCTTCGTTGCAATGTGGACAGCGAGATCGAGTTTGCGCATACCTTCGAAGGTCGCGGCGGTATCCGACATAGCGACGGCGAGGTTTCCGCCAAGGCAGATGAGCGCCCGGGATTTTCCGGCGATGATTGCCTCGACGGCTTCTATGGCATTGTGGCCTTTTTCGGCGGAGGGGCGAAAACCGAAGGCGCGTTCCATGCCATCCAGCAGCGCCTTGTTCGGGATTTCGGTGATGCCGACAGTGCGATCGCCCTGAACATTGGAATGACCGCGAATGGGCGCTATCCCCGCACCCTGGCGGCCCATATTGCCGCGCAGAAGCAATAGATTGGCAATCTGCTGGACATTGCTCGTACCCTTGGCGTGCTGTGTTATACCCATGCCGTAACAGATAATGACATTGGAGGCGTTCACGTAAACCCGGGCAGCGCTCTCTAGCGCCTCCCTCGTCAGCCCGCTGACCGAGCAGATCGTATCCCATGAGGTGGCGTCGATATCGCTGCGCAGCACGTCGAGGCCTGAGGTATGTTGCTCGATGAAGGCCCGGTCCAGTGCGCCGGCTCCGCCTGCATCGAGGCTTTCCGCATCCATTTGAAACACTGCCTTCATGATGCCCTTCAGGGCGGCGAGATCGCCGCCGGTGCGCAGCTGATAATAGGCGGAGGCGATCGGAGTGGAAGAGAGCGTCGCCATTTCGATCGGGTCCTGCGGCGCGGCGAAACGCTCCAGAGCCCGTTCCTTCAACGGATTAAAAACGACGATCGGCACACCGCGTTTTGCGGCATTGTGCAGCGTCGTCATCATGCGGGGATGATTGGTGCCCGGATTATGGCCGAAGCTGAAGATCGCATCCGCATGATCGAAGTCCTCCAGCGTCACTGTGCCTTTGCCGACGCCGATGGATTTCGGAAGGCCGACGCTGGTTGCCTCATGGCACATGTTGGAACAATCGGGAAAATTATTCGTCCCGAAGGCGCGCACGAAAAGCTGATAGAGAAAAGCAGCCTCGTTGGACGCCCGGCCTGACGTGTAAAACTCCGCCATGTCTGGGTCACCAAGCTTGTTGAGCTCCTGCGCGATCAGGCGGAATGCATCGTCCCAGGCGATCGGCTCATAGCGATCACTCTCGGCTTTGTAATGCAGCGGAAGGGTCAGCCTTCCGGCATCCTCGAGCTTGTGGTCGGTCCACTGCCACAATTCGGAGACCGTGTGCTGTGCGAAAAATTCAGGTCCGGATCGTTTGGCGGTCGATTCCCATGTGATCGCCTTGGCGCCGTTTTCGCAAAATTCGAACGATGAGGTGTGTTTGGGATCGGGCCAGGCGCAGCCGGGACAGTCGAAGCCTTCGGGTTGATTTGCCTTGAGCAGCGTCATGGTGCCCTGGGCGACGATCTGCTGGTGGGCGAGGGTTTTCGCGACGGCTTTCAACGCATCCCAGCCGCCGGCGGGATGATCATATTTTTCGATACCTTCCGGGCGTTGTTCTGTCATGTAGGAAGTCCTTCGATTTTGCAGCCTGGCGATTGTCGTGGGCAACGACGGTAGCCCACGTACGCAAGCTTAAACATCATACTCATGCATAGGTTGCCTGCTCACCAGAGGGCGAAACGAAAAGGCCGCCTCCTGCGGCGGGGGCGGCCTTTTGCGGATCGGGAGGGAGATCCGCGGCTCCGGGGAGGGGACGCCGGAGCTTCTGGCTTCTGTGAGCCAATCGCCGAGGGGCGGGGCGACGGGCAAACGTTATCCCGGGCCGGCGCTAGCCGAAACTACACTTAGGTATCGGGTAGACTGTACCAGCAGCCGATTTCTCCTCACCCGTTCTTCTCCCTATTCTCGAGGCCGATCAGACAGCCGCAACAGGGACGCTCAACAACGGGCGGTCAATTGCCAAAGGAGAACGATCATGGACACGACAACAGCTTCCAGAAACCGCAAGCTTCCACTTGCAACCCCGACCGATCTCGGAGCGGAGGCAAGCCGCGACATTGCCGCGGCGTTGACCGCCCTGCTGGCGGATGTCTTTACGCTCTACGTCAAGACCAAGAACTTCCACTGGCATGTTTCCGGTCCGCATTTCCGCGACTATCACACGCTGCTGGACGAACAGGGCGCCCAGATCTTTGCCATGACCGACGACATCGCCGAAAGGGCGCGCAAGATCGGCGGTACCACCATCCGCTCCATCGGACATATCGCTCGCCTCCAGCGCCTCCTCGATAATGACGCCGACTTCGTCACGCCTGAGGATATGCTTGCCGAACTGCGCGAGGATAACAAACAGCTGACCGCCATCCTTCGGCAAACGCACAGCCTTACCTCCGACCTCAACGACCACGCGACCACCAGTCTGATCGAGAACTGGATCGACGAGACCGAGCGGCGCACATGGTTTCTGTTTGAAACCACGCGCCGTGCGCGCTGAACGCAAGACAAGGAAATGGCCGGCAATCTCATCGAGCTCGCGCTTTCCAGACGGCACCTGCTGCTGGCGGGCGCGGCACTTTCCACGGCGATGGCCATGCCATCGACAGCTTTTTCAAACTCCACCCCATCTCCCACCGAAGGAGAATTTCCAATGACTGAATCATTCGTAAAGACCAAGGACGGCGTCAATATCTATTTCAAGGACTGGGGCCCGAAGGATGCCCAACCGATCGTCTTCCATCATGGCTGGCCATTGTCATCCGACGACTGGGACGCGCAGATGCTGTTCTTCGTAGAGAATGGTTATCGCGTCGTGGCGCATGACCGCCGCGGCCACGGCCGGTCGGAGCAGGTGAGCGATGGGCACGACATGGATCATTACGCCGCCGATGCCTTTGCCGTCGTAGAACATCTCGATCTCAGAAATGCGGTTCATATCGGGCACTCAACAGGCGGTGGTGAAGTCGCGCGTTATGTCGCAAAATTCGGCGAGCCGCACGGCCGTGTCGCTAAGGCCGTGCTTGTCTCCGCCGTTCCGCCGCTGATGCTGAAGACGCCGTCCAATCCCGGCGGCCTGCCGATCGAAGTCTTCGACAGTTTCCGCAAGGGCGTCGCCGATAATCGCGCCCAATTCTTCCTAGATGTCCCGACCGGCCCCTTCTACGGTTTCAATCGTCCGGACGCGAAGGTCCATCCCGGTGTTATCCAGAACTGGTGGCGTCAGGGCATGATGGGTAGCGCCAAGGCCCATTACGATGGCGTGAAGGCTTTCTCGGAAACCGATCAGACGGAAGACCTGAAGGCAATCTCGGTGCCCACGCTCGTCCTTCACGGCGATGACGATCAGGTCGTGCCGATTGCGGCCTCCGCCGAATTGTCGGTCAAGCTTCTGAAGAACGGGACGCTGAAGGTGTATAAGGGTTACCCGCATGGTATGCTCACCACCCATGCAGACGTTATCAATCCCGATCTGCTGGCTTTTGTGAAAGGCTGATCGCGTAAGGCGCCGCTACCAGCGAAAGCGGGCGGCGGCCGGTTTCCACGGAGAAGGAGATTTCGATGCCGTTCAGACCAGCTGATGAAACTCCTATCCTTCGTGACGGGATCGCGAGCCTGCCGGAGATGGAGGATATCCAGCTTGAGCTTCCGCTCTCGTGCAGAACAGGGCGGGATATTGAGGGCGACGCCGGGCTTAAGCAGTCGAGGTCAAGTCCCAGCACCAAAGTGCCAGCCGCGTGCTTCGATCGCCACCGTTGACAGTCGCTTATTGTATCGCAAACCGGCGAAACTACATCCGGGTACCATTCCCGGCTTTTGACGAAAAACTCCAGACACAAGACTTGCCCATCGATTGGCACAAGGTCGCTATCAAGTATGGAGAACCGTGATGTCCAATGAAGTCGTATCGCTCCTGGCGATCCGCAAGGTTTTAAATGAGTTTTGCGAAGATAATCGTCTTCCGATCGGCTGCGCCATGGCCGTCGATGCCGCAAGATACCTGATTGGAATTGCCTCAACCGATGAGGTCGAACGTTTAACCCTGCGACTGTCGCTGGATCAGTGGATGAAGGAACGGATTGCTGCTGCCGCCTGAAATGGCTCGGCTTGGTATAAAGCCGCCCCAAATCGGGGGCGGCTTCTTTGCGTTATAGAAAGACCAGACGCAATAGGTGGTGAAGCGCGGGCTGATCCCGCGCTTGTCTGACGGAATTCAGCGCAGTTTTCGGAAAGCTTCCCGCAGCTCACGGGAGAAAATATCGGGCTGCTCCCAGGCTGCAAAATGCCCGCCGTGATCCACCTGATGATAATAGGCGAGTGACGGATAGGCCTGCCTGCTCCAGCTCTCGGGCGCCTGGTAGATCTCCTTGGGAAACACCGTGATACCGACGGGGATCTTAATGTCGCGGGTCTTCTGAGCGTCCGCGCTGAAGTTGTTGTTGTTGTTTTCCCAATAGAAGCGTGCGCCAGAGGCGCCGCTGTTGGTCAACCAGTATAAGGTGATATCGTTGAGCATCTCGTCCCTTGAAAGAACACTTTCGGGTTCACCATTGCTGTCGCTCCACTGCGCGAACTTCTCATAGATGAACGATGCAAGACCAATGGGAGAGTCCGAGAGAGAATATCCGATCGTCTGCGGTCGCGTAACCATCATCGCGCCGTAAGCAGCGTTTCTGCCGAAAAACGTCTGCAGAGCGTTGTAGGCATCTCGTTCGGGAGGCGAGAGATCTGCCGGCGCAGCGTCACCGCTGCTGATACCCCTCATCAGCGTTCCGGGAACTGTGGCCGGCATATTGAGGTGGATGCCAAGCAGACCCTTCGGAGCTTGGCGTGCGAGAGCATCGGAAATGACCGAGCCATGGTCGCCACCTTGGGAGACATAACGTGTGTAGCCCAAACGCTTCACAAGAACGTCCCAAGCGCGTGCAACACGATCCGGTCCCCAGCCGAGATCTGTTGGATGACCTGAAAAACCATAACCGGGTATCGACGGAATGATCACATCGAATGCGTCTTCGGCTTTGCCCCCATAAGCGGTCGGATCCGTCAGCGGGCCGATAACCTTCGTGAACTCGAAGATTGAACCCGGCCAGCCATGGGTAAGGATGACAGGCAGGGCATTGGGGTGGCGTGAGCGCACATGAATAAAGTGGATGTCGACACCGTCGATACTGGTGATAAACTGAGGCAATGCGTTGAGCTCGTTTTCGGCGTTTCGCCAGTCATAGCCGCTGCCCCAGTATCGAACGAGGTCCTGAACCCGCGAGAGCTGGATGCCCTGGGAGATATCCCCCACGGTCTCCCTGTCCGGCCAGCGTGCATTTTTGATTCTCGCCTTGAGGTCGTCAATCTGTGATTGGTCAATATGCACTTGGAACGGGTGAATGCTATCGTCTTCCCGGGCTGTCTGTGATTGGGATGGTTTGGCAGTTTCCGCTGCCAGGGCCGGGAAAAAGGCCATCAGTACGGCTATGGCAGACCCAAGCACCATCGCTGTGCCGCGCCCGGTTTCCGCCGGATGAAGTATGTAGGTCATATTTCTCTCCATATGATGAGTTTTTGCAATTATTCGCACCCGAGACTGGTAGATGTTGCTCGTGTCCCGGCTGCTAGGTTCGACCTGGTGTTGCGTCACCGAACGTCGGCTTTCAGACGGCTGACGCTGCGGCGTGCAGCAGACCGGAGCGCGCCGGTATCGGCTTGGAAAAAATTGGTGTCACGGAGTGAGAATGGCGCGCGGTTCGAGCATACCATCGAGGCCGAAGGCACCGATTTCCCTGCCAATGCCAGACTGTTTGAAACCGCCAAAGGGCGCGCGGGGATCATGAGGAGCGCCGTTGATGACGACACGGCCTGCCACCAACCTTTCGGCAATTTTTTCGGCGCGCCTGAGGTCGGATCCGAGCACATATGCCTGAAGTCCATAATCGCTGTCATTAGCGATCTCGATGGCCTCGTCTTCGTTGTCATAGGCAATAAGGCAGAGGACCGGGCCGAAGATCTCCTCGCGGGCGATGCGCATGTCGTTCCTGACCCCGGCAAAGATTGTTGGACGGGCGAACCAGCCCTTTTCCATTCCAGCCGGCCGCCCGGTGCCGCCCGTCAGCAGGGTCGCCCCTTCGTCGATGCCGAGTCGGATATAGGCCTGAATCCTCTCCCACTGCGCAGCGTTCGCGAGAGGTCCTATCCGAACCTCCGGATCGCGGGGGTTGCCGACCTTGAATTTCCCAGTCTCCATCCGGAGCTTCTCCGAAATCTCTGTAAGGCGGGACCGAGGGGCGATGATGCGGGTGCCCGCGACGCAGGCCTGACCGCTGTTTGCAAAACCTGACATCAGGGCAACAGGGATCGCCGTTTCGAGGTTGGCGTCCGGAAGGATGATTGTGGGCGCCTTTCCTCCGAGCTCAAGAACCAACCTTTTCATGCCGTCGATCGCGGAGCGCTGAATTATTTTTGCGGCCTGAGTGGAGCCGGTGAAACTGATGGTCGCAACGTCGGGATTCTGCGTCAGCGCCGCACCGACCACGGGCCCCGTGCCGTTAATGACATTGAAGACCCCCGCCGGAAGGCCGGCCCGGTGCAGCCTCCTCAGGAATAAATCCGTCTGAAATGCGCTCTGTTCTGCCGGTTTGATGACGAGGGACGAACCGGAGCCGATCGCGTGGGCAAGCTTGGTGGCGATAAATCCGAAATTGCTATTCCAAGGTGTGATGGCGGCAAGAACGCCGCGGGGCAGCATCCTGACCGTGCTTTTGCCCACAACACGGTCAAAGTCGTAGTTCCTAACTGTCTCGGCCATCACATCAAAAACTGAAGCGGCGTTCTGAACAGAGAACGCCGTAAAATAAGCGGGTGCGCCGTATTCTTCGGTCATGGCTTGCGCAAGCTCATCCGGCCTCTCGGCGACCACATCGCGCAAGCTGCGCAGCATATCGATACGCTGCATCTTGGTTGAGGCCGCCATGGCCGGAAAAGCGCGTTTTGCAGCTGCCACCGCCGCCCTTGCATCATGGGTGTTGCCGAGACGGACCTCGCCGATTTTTTCTTCGGTTGCCGGATTGAAAAGGTCCAGCCGCTCATCGCCGACCGGGATGACAAATTCACCGTCGACGTAGATCTGTTCTATTGTTCGCATTGATCTGGCCTCATTGAAGGTCGGAAGTTCGGTTCGACTGGTCGCAGCGTAACGCGGCGAACTGCCCCCAAAGGAACTTCCGTGAGTGGATTGGAGGGGCACGCGGAGGTGAAAGCGTGAAGCGGCTGCGACATGCGCCGAGCCGCTCCCAGGGTCACATCGCTGAAAGCGCGCCCAGAAGTCCCGCAAGCGGCGAAGGCTCGTCTGAACTTGCGTCATAGACACAGGGCACCGCGAATATTGCCGAGAGCACGAGGGCGATGACGAGCCAACGCGGGCGGAAAAGCGGTTTATGCGAGTTTGAGTGTGACATCGATGTTTCCCCTCGTTGCCTTGGAGTACGGGCAGATCTGGTGCGCATCCTCGACGATCGCCTGCGCCGTGGCACGATCGATGCCCGGCATGCTGACGGACAGGCGGGCCTGCAGGAAGAACTCGCCACCCGTCGTGCCGAGGTCAACCTCAGCATCGACGGCGGTGTCAGCCGGAAGGCGAAGCTGGCGCCTGGCCGCTGCCTTTGTCATTGCGCCGATGAAACATGCCGACCAGCCTGCCGCAAAAAGCTGTTCGGGATTGGTTCCCGGCTTGCCGCTGCCCGGAGGCGAGAGTTTGATGGAAAGCGCGCCGTCGTCGCTTTGCGCCGATCCGTCACGGCCGCCGGTCGTGCGGGTCTTGCCCGTATAAAGAACAGTCTCGATTCTGGTCATGGGAGGCTCCTTTGATTGCCGCTGCCGCGGCGTTTTGCGATAGGAGCTTTGTGAGGGATCAGCGTATCGGCCATGTTTCCGGAAAACGCGAAACTGTATCGAAACGTATCGGCGCGTTACGAGGTGCTCGGCCTGCCTCCGCGTCAGGGAAAAGAAACCTCGGCCGCCAGCCCGCCACCCTGCCTGTTATAGAGGCGCACCGAGCCGCCGATCGTTCCGGCAAGCTGCTGCGCAATCGCAAGCCCGAGGCCCGTTCCGCCCGTGTCGCGATTTCTCGATGTTTCAATCCGGAAGAATGGCTGCATGGCGTTGTGCAGCATCTCGTCGGGAATGCCCGGTCCTTTGTCGAGCACCGTGATGACAACGGCGCCTTCAGCATGCCGATCCACTTTTATTTCGGCACTGCCAGCAAATTTGAGGGCGTTATCTATGAAATTCGTGAGTATCCGTCGCAATGCGTGCGGTTTTGTAGACGCCGTGCCGCGCACAATGCCTGAAACCGTGACCGCCTTTCCGGTATCCTGATAGTCGTAGGCGATGCTGTCGATGAAGGATGCCAGATCGATGCGAGAGGACTTCTCGCCGTTGCCGTGGGCGCTGCGCGCATAAGCGATCCCGTCCTGCACCAGACGTTCGATTTCACGCAGGTCACTGACCAGCTTTTCCTTTTCCGGCGTATCATCAGCCATATCGGCCCGCAGCCGCATTCGAGTGATGGGCGTCTGCAGGTCGTGTGAAATCGCCGCGAGGATTTGCACGCGTTCTTCAAGATATTGTGCGACGCGATCGCGCATGGCGTTGAATGCACGAGCCGCGTGGGCAACTTCGCTCGGGCCGCTCTCACTCATCGGCAACCCCTTCTCCCCCGGATCGAGCGCTTCCGCCGCGGCTGCCAGCGCGCTGAGGGGTCTGGTCGTCTGCCGCACGGCAAACCAGGTGCAGAGGAGGAGAAGCGCCATTTGTGCGGCGAAGACGTAGGGCAGCCATTCGGCGATGGGCATGACACCCCGTGGTGTTACGTCAATTGTCAGGGGCGAGCCGTCCGACAGCGTCAGATGAGCCTGAAGCCTCTTGCCGTCGCCGGGAATGGATTCCACCCTGACCGGAAACCGGTGCCCGGCGGCCTCTTCGATCCTCTGCGCGATTTCTGCCCCGCGCCCGGACATGTCGGCGACGCCGGGAAGGCCCGGACCGAGTATGAGCTGGTAGTTGCTGCGGCCGAGGCGGTTCACCCATCCCGCCCGCTCTTCCGCAGGCAGGCGGTCTATGATGGCGATGGATACCGCAAGGTCCTGCTCCAGTGTCCCGAGCATGACTGCTTTGGCAGACATATACCGTTCGGCAAAGAGGATGCTGAACGACAACCCGTAGGCAATGGCAAGCCCGGCAAGCAGGATGAGAAAGAGTCTGGACCGCAACGAGCGTGGCCACCAGCCGGCAATCAGATGCCGGCCTTTCATGCCCTTGGCTCCGAAATCTCCACCGGAACGGAAAAGACATAACCTTCCGCACGCACCGTCTTGATGTAGGTGGGTTCCCGCGCATCATCTCCCAGCCGCTGACGCACGCGGCTTACAAGAAGATCGATCGATCTGTCGAAGATTTCGGCATCGCGCCCCTGTGTGAGGTTCAGCAACTGGTCGCGGTTGAGGACGCGCTGGGGATGATCGATGAACACCCTGAGAAGCCGGTATTCAGCGCCGCTCAGTGCCACGGTCGTACCGTCCCTGTCCAGCAGATGGCGGCCCACCGTGTCAAGACGCCAGTCGCCAAAGGTCAGGAGCTGCCCCGCTTCGCTGATTTGCAGATTGGGCGGCAACATCCGGGTGCGGCGCAGGATTGCCTTGATCCGTGCGAGAAGCTCCCGGGCGGCGAAGGGCTTCGACAGATAATCGTCGGCGCCCATTTCGAGCCCGATGATCCGGTCCATCTCGTCATCGCGGGCAGTCAGCATTAGAACCGGCGTGGCCTTGTGCTTTCCGGCCCGCAACTCACGGCAGAGAACCAGACCGTCATCGCCCGGCATCATCACGTCGAGCACGATCAGATCGACGGTATTGCCGTCAAGAAAACTTCTCATCTGCCGTCCGTCGGCAGCCACCGTTGTTCGCAAGCCGTTCTTCTTCAGGTAGCTGGAAACCAGCTCCCGGATTTCCCTGTCGTCGTCCACGACGAGAATGTGATCGATATGTTCCATTGGATGCCTTCATCGTGCGGACGTTTCAGTGGCCCGCTACTGCATTGCCCGCTGCCAACAGCAGTAAGACAACGGTTCGCGGGCTTCGGCAAGCCTAAAGCTTTGCGACGTCGAGAACGGCCTTGGCGAATGCCTCGGGCGCTTCCTGCGGCAGGTTGTGCCCTATGCCGCCGCTGATATTGCGATGCTGGTACTTGCCCGAAAACCTTGATGCGTAAGTGGAGGGGTCCGGATGCGGTGCGCCATTGGCGTCACCTTCCAGCGTGATCGTCGGGATCGTGATGAGGGGAAGTTTCGCAAGCCGGCGCTCGTAGTCGTCATATTTGGCTTCGCCTTCGGCAAGTGCCAGCCGCCAGCGGTAATTATGGATGGTGATCGCCACGTGGTCGGGATTGTCAAACGCGGAAGCGGAACGATTGAAGGTTTCGTCGGTGAATTTCCAGGTCGGGGAGGCCGTTTGCCAGATCAGGCGAACGAAGTCGCGGGTATTCGCGGCGTAACCCGCACGGCCGCGTTCCGTCGCGAAGTAGAACTGATACCACCAGGAAAGTTCCGCCCTGGGCGGAAGTGGCTTTTTGTTGATTTCCTGACTGCCGATCAGATAGCCGCTGACCGACACGAGGCCGGTGCAGCGCTCGGGCCAGAGTGCCGCCATGATATCGGCCGTGCGAGCGCCCCAGTCATAGCCCGCCACGACGGCCTGTCTCACGCCAAGGGCATCGAGAAAGGCGATCATGTCAACCGCGAGTGCTGCCTGCTGCCCGTTGCGTGCCGTTTCATCAGAAAGAAAACGTGTGGTGCCGTATCCGCGCAGATAGGGAATAAGCACGCGATATCCTGCCGAAGCGAGGATGGGCGCAACGTCAACATAGCTGTAGATGTCATAAGGCCATCCGTGCAGCAGCAGAGCGACCGGGCCCTCCTCGGGCCCGGCTTCGGCGTAACCGACATCGAGTACACCCGCTTTGACCTGCTTCAGGGGCCCAAAGGACGTTTTTTCGCCTGTTGGTGCTGACGGGGTAGCTGAAGGCGCCTCGCCTTTGGCCTGGGCCAGGCCCGCCGCGCCGAACTCTACGGCGGCAACAGTCATTGCGGCAATGCCGAAGAACCGGCGGCGCTGGAAATTGATCTCGGAATTCATTCTCGTCTCTCCTGTCCTTTTTGGATGACAGGCAGTTAACGCTGTACGTGTATCCCCGATGTGTCCCGGGCGAACCTGATGTGAATGGTTTTGTAGCAGCGAGCCTTCTATATACAGACTGATACATTCAGCTTGCCCTCTGAATGCAGATCAGCCGCTCCCGATGTCAGGAGCGGCTGTGGTGGCGTTCCACCAGATCCGTGTTTATTTCGCGGACCGCCGGGCAGCCTCTGTGATGACGTCTGCGACCTCTTCGGGCTTGGATGCGAAGACTGCGTGGCTCCCGGCGATCTCGGTCACCGCGCTGCCGGCGCGCTTTGCCATGTCACGCTCGAGATCGGGGTTGATCGACCTGTCCTGCGTCGCGATGATCGACCAGCTTTTCTTTGTTTTCCAGGCTGGTTCGCCCGACTTGGCTGCGAAGGCTGCCTTGGCGGCGAAGACCTGGCTTTTGGCCATGAAGGCAGCCTCGTCGCGGGGCAGGTCGGCGGCGAAATCCTGCGCAAAGACCGCCGGATCCAGATAGAGGAAGGCGCCATCCTTCGTCTGCTTTATGCCGCTTCCGGCGGGTGGTTTTGCTGTGGCGAGGTCAAGAAGGCTCTCTCCCTTTTCCGGCTGGAAGGCGGCGACATACACCAGCCCCGCCACATCGGGCCGATTGCCAGCTTCCGAAATCACCATGCCGCTGTAGCTGTGTCCGACCAGCAGGCTGGGGCCCTGCTGGAGATCGAGCACGCGGTTTGTTGCTGCCACATCATCGGCAAGCGAGGTGATGGGTTCCTGGACGATGGTGACGTTGAAACCACGGCTTTCGAGGATGTCCGTTGCCTTGCGCCAGGCAGAACCATCTGCAAGCGCCCCGTGGACGATGACGATATTCTTTACCTCCGCTGCCTGTGCGGCAAACGCAATCAGCGCGGTTGCAAAGGCGAGCGCGAATCTTGGCATGAGACGATGATGCATCGTGTTATTCCTTTCATGTGGCCGGATAAAAACGGGTCAACCGAAGGTGAAGGCGTAGGCCTGCACACCGGGGTCGAGGAAGCGGATGGTGAAGGTTTTTGCTGTCACGGTGCCGGACTGGCGAACGAGCTGGTAAAGGCGGGTTGATGTGACGACGCCATTGCCATTGGCATCCGTATCGGCGCCATGATCAGGACCCGGCGGATGGCCATCCACGGTCACCTGGAAACGGACCGGCTTTCCGGAATCAATCGGACCCAGCACCAGATGCAGGTCACGGGCGCTGAAGCGGTAGGTGATACCGCCTTTGGCCGCATCAAGGGTGGCCGCTTCCGCGCCAACCGTCCATTCGCCGGAGAGCCCCCATTCATTGAGGGCAGGCGCCGTGACCGAATAGTCTTGGGGCGCGTCTGCACGTATTGTCTCGTTCGATGCAAAGCTTCGCGCCTGACGGTAGCCTACATAGGTTTCGCCGGAGAGCATGTGGCTCATGTCCGCGCCGGCTTCAGCCCCCTTTGTCTCAGGCGTCACAGTCTCGGTGGCGGATGCGCCGGTGCTGCCCGCCTCGCGCAGCAGATCCTGAATCGCCTCTTCGGTCTCCCTGTAGTCTCCCTCACCGAAATGGTGGTAACGGATCTGGCCTTTGGCATCGATCAGGTAATGCGCTGGCCAGTAGCTGTTATCGAAGGCGCGCCAGATCCTGTAATCATTGTCGATTGCTACCGGATACTCGATCTTGAAGCCGGCGACGGCCTGTCTGACATTGTCGATCTTCTTTTCGAAGGCAAATTCGGGCGCGTGCACGCCAATGACGACGAGACCCTGATCCCTGTACTTCTCCGCCCAGGCACGCACATAAGGAAGGGTGCGGATGCAGTTGATGCAGGAATAGGTCCAGAAGTCGATGAGCACGACCTTGCCGCGCAAGTCTTCACGGGCGAGCGGCGGGGAGTTCAGCCATTCGACAGCACCATCGAGGGACGGCGCGGGGCCTTCAACCGGCAGTGCCGGGCGCATGGTGGCAGCGTCACCGTCCGGCGCTGTGGCTGCGGATTTCTTCGCTACTTCGACCTTCTGTTCGGGCCCTCTGGCGGCGTCGAGACGATCAAGAACGTGCTGTTCGAACGATGTCGTGCTGGCATAGGAAATCTGCGATAGAAAACCGGTGTCCAGTCCAAGGGCGATGGCGGCAACGCCTGCCAGCACCGCTGCCCCGGTTGCCCGGCGAACACGCTCGCTGAAACCGAGGGAACGCTTCATCGCCGCAAACACCCTGCCTCCGATGAGGACGGCGACGGCAAGCGATGTCGCAGCACCGGCGGCATAGGCGGAAAGCAGCAGGCTGGTTTCCAGATTGGCGCCCTTCAGGGCCGCACCGGTCAGCACGATCCCGAGGATTGGGCCGGCGCAGGGCGCCCACAGGAGCCCGGTGGGGATGCCGAGCAGCAGGGAGCCAGTGACCGTCGGGGCGGCATCGGGCTTGCCGGCGGCATTGGCAAGTCGGTTGCCGAATTCAACGACCGGATGGGACAGGACAGAGGCGAACTTCGGTGACATCAGCCCAATTCCGAAAAGGGAGAGCATTGAAAGGGCGGCGAGCCGGCCATATTCGTTGGCGTTGATCGCCCAGCTGCCGCCGATGGCAGCGAGCGTCGCAACGGCGGCAAAGGTGATCGACATTCCGGCGAGCAGCGGCAGCGTGCTGCGCAGGAACGGTTGGCCGGCCCGCGCGAAGACGAAGGGAAGAATAGGCAGGATGCAGGGGCTGAGAATTGTCAGCACGCCCCCGAGATAGGCAACGACCAGAAGCGTCATTATCTTTTCCTTTCAGCTGGGATTAGGGGCACCGGGCGGCGAAGGTGAGCCGGTAATGGCGCCACCTTCCCGGCGTCGCGTATCTCTGATGTGTCGGTGTGTGGGTGATTTTGTATGGGAGTGTAGGCGAGCGGACGGACCGTCGACCATGAAGGGTAACGGCGGCGTGGCCCTTTGCTCGTCAGGGCGCGTATCGTGTGAAAACGAAATCGTGGTCCTTGACGTTGCCGACATGACACGAAAGGCAAGTCTCGTGCTGTGCGGTATCGACCGGTTTGCCGTTGACGAAGCGCCCGAAGCCCCAGCCATGGCTGTCAGGATATTTCCTGGAGTCCTTGACCATCACCTGCACGGTGGTTGCCGCGCCCGGCACCGTGGCTGGTGGAAATTCCGCGGATTGCTGCCGCTTGTAGGCAAGCTTCACCAGTATCGAGCCATCAGGGAAGGGCAGGGTTCCGCTCTTGTAAGCGTTCACGGCGATGTCGTTTGCCAGAACGGCACGAAGCTCATCGAGCGGCGGCGCTTCCTGTGCGGGAGCGATGAAGCGCCAGTCTCGATATCCCTCGGGAAGCGTAACGCCATAGAGGGGTGAGGCGTTTTCCGGCGGGCTGTCCGCAAGGCTTGAATAAGCGGCTCCGAAACCTGCTGCCGCAACTGCAAGAGTGACGGCAAAGAAAATCTGGTTCTTCATGACAAATCCTGCCTGATCCGAAAACGATCAGACGATGATCTGCGCGGCAGGTATCCGGCATGTTTCCTGAAACCGGGATTTATGTATTAGATCGTAGCAGCGATTGTGCCGGCGAGGGAAGCGCCGGCACACACATATCAATCGGCGCGCTGTAGCAGCGCGAGCGCGACGGTGGATGTCGCGAGGATCGCGGTCAGAGCCAGCGGCGCGGTGGCGCCGTAGGAATCGACGATATAGCCGCCGAACACTGCACCGATGCTGATGGCCACCTGGAAAGAAACGACCATCAGGCTGCCTGCCGCCTCCAGCGCATCCGGCGCGCCCCGGGAAAGGTTGGTCGGCAGCACGACAGGCGCCATGCCGAAGGCAAGGCCCCAAAGGGCGACGAGAGCAAATGCGGCACCGGTATGGACGCCCCAAAGAACCAGGGAAATCGTTGCAAATGCCATCAGCGCGGCGGTGACGATGAGTGCGAGACGGATACTGGCATCAGCCATCCGGCCACCCGCGACGTTGCCAATCACCGAGGCGACGCCAAATCCAAGCAGTGCGAGAGCAATCGGCGTTGTACCGAGGAGCGTCACCTGCTCGAGGAAGGGACGGACATAGACCGATCCGGCGAAATGTCCCGTCATGAGCAGGAGGATCGCGAGCATGGCCAGCTGAACGCTACGCCGCCGCGTCAGCCGGAAAACATCGGAAAGGCTGTTACTGGTGCTTGCAGGCAGCGACGGCAGGCTGAGGATTTGCAGCAGCATGGCAATGACGGCAAGCCCTGCCGTCATCGACATTGCCGTGCGCCATCCCAGCCAGTCGCTGATAAGGGCTCCCATCGAAGGCGCGGCGATTGTGGCGAGCGAAACGCCGAGGGTAACGATAGCCATGCCGCGCCCGGTCGCATTTGCGCCGACAAGCCTTGCCACGACGGCAACCGAAAGCGCCCAGAACCCGCTGAGAGCAATCCCGAGCCCGGCCCGGCCCAGCAACAGAAGCCAGAAATCGGTTGCAAAGGAAGCAAGAAGGTTTGAGCCGATCGCCAGTGCACTCAGACCGACAAGCACGGTCTTGCGGTTCAGCCTGCCGATGAGGACGTTGCTCAACAGCGCCGTCACTGCGCCGACGGATGCCGTGGCCGTGACGACCTGTCCGGCGGTCCCTTCGGTGATACCGAGGTCACGCGCCATCGGCGTCAACAGTCCCGCCGGCAGGAACTCGGCCGATACCAGCGCAAAGCTGGTGGCCGCCATCGAAAGAACCGCGAACCATGTGGCGGCTGTCCACGCGGATTGCTCCTCGATGTCGAGGGACATTGTTGTCCCGTCAAACTCTGATGTGGTGTCGGTCATGGTATCTCTCCTTGAGTTGGGAGAGTTTTAAAGGAATTTTGCTGGATGATATGTATCTAAAAGTCCGAATTTCATGCCTATTTGTCCAAATTTGTGCGGCGCACAACGCAGGCGCGTGCGTTGACGCAGGGATGTGTCCGGGGGTCGTGCGCCTTTCTGCCCGCGGGAAATCTTTGCCGGCGGGCAACCTTTCAAACCGCCATCCGTTTAGCCGTCCATGACCGATGCTGACGCAAATTCGAAACGAGCCGATGGCACCGGCAAGAATGGTGCAGGGAAAGTACATGTCGAGAATGCAGCCGATGAGCCGCTGCCGCCGGAGGAAATCGAACCTGCTGAGGGCCTGACGCCCGAGGAAGCCGAGAAGGCCCGCAAAAAATATCTGCTGAAACGCTTCTGGATCAGCGCGCGCGGCTTCTGGAGCCGCCGTGGCGACGGGCTGGCATGGCCGTTCTCCATCGGCCTGTTGGTGATGATCGGCATCAATGTCGCTTTCCAATACGGTGTCAACGTCTGGAATCGTGGCATCTTCGACGCGATTGAAAAACGGGATGCGTCCACGGTCTATTTTCTCGCTTCCATATTCCCGCCGCTGGTTCTGGGCAGCGTCCTGATCGTAACATCGCAGGTCTATGTCAGGATGCGGATCCAGCGGCGCTGGCGCTCCTGGTTGACGAAGGTGCTGGTCTCCCGGTGGATTGCAAATGGCCGCTATTACCAGCTTAACCTGATTGACGGCGACCATCAAAATCCGGAGGCGAGGCTGTCGGAGGACATGAGGATCGCCACTGAAGCGCCGGTGGATTTCGTCGCAGGGGTCATTGCCGCCTTCGTATCGGCATCCACCTTCATCGTCGTCCTGTGGACGATCGGCGGCGCGCTGACGTTGCCGATCGGCGGCGTTTGGATAACGATACCCGGCTTTCTGGTGGTGGCAGCGGTAATTTACGCGCTTATAACCTCAAGCTCGATTGCGTGGATCGGCCGGAACTTCGTCAAAGTCTCGGAAGTCAAGAACCAGCTCGAGGCGGAATTCCGCTATACGCTGACCCGTGTGAGGGAAAATGGCGAGAGCATTGCGCTGCTGGGTGGCGAAGAAGAAGAGCGAAGCGATCTCGACAGCAGGTTCCGCAATGTCCGGCATCAGTGGAAACGAATGGCGCAGCAATATATGCGTACCACCGTCGTGTCGCATGGATCGATGCTGATTGCGCCCGTCGTTCCGGTCCTGCTGTGCGCGCCGAAGTTCCTCGACGGAAGCATGTCGCTGGGCCAGGTCATGCAGGCGGCATCGGCTTTCACCATCGTTCAGTCCGCCTTCGGCTGGCTGGTCGATAACTATCCCCGGCTGGCGGACTGGAATGCCTGCGCAAGGCGTGTCGCATCGCTGATGATGTCGCTTGACGGCCTCGAGCGGGCCGAACAGAGCGATACGCTCGGCCGGATCGTGCGCGGTGAAACGGAGGGTGAGACGATGCTGAGCCTCAAGGATGTATCCGTTTCGCTGGGCGATGGTACTGCTGTCGTTAAGGAAACCGATGTCGAAATCGGACCCGGCGAGCGGGTGCTCGTCGCAGGTGAATCCGGATCCGGAAAAAGCACGCTCGTGCGGGCAATCGCCGGCCTGTGGCCATGGGGCGGCGGCAGCGTCAGTTTTCGTGCCGGTAGCCGGCTGTTCATGTTGCCGCAGCGGCCATATATTCCGTCCGGAACGCTTCGTCGGGCGGTCTGTTATCCGCAGGCAGCGGAGAGCTGGACTGCCGACGAGATCGGCGCAGCTCTCGACAAGGTCGGTCTCGGCCACCTCAAGGACAAGGTGGAAGAAGAGGCGCCGTGGGACCAGACGCTCTCCGGTGGTGAAAAACAGCGTCTCACCTTTGCCCGCCTGCTGCTGAACGATCCCGATATCATCGTCATGGATGAAGCGACCGCCGCCCTGGATGAAAAAAGCCAGGACAGGATGATGCAGACGGTCATCGACGAATTACCAGATGCTACGATCATCAGCGTGGCACATCGCGCTGAGCTGGAGGCCTTCCACAGCCGCAAGATTACGCTGGAACGCCGGGAAGGTGGCGCGAAGCTGGTCAGCGATATCCACCTCATTCCGAGGAAGGCCCGGTCCGGCTCGTTGCTCCGCCGCATGGTCAAACGCAGGTGACGAAAGTCGCGCAGCACCTCCACCCCCTGATATAATGCGAATGAGTATCGCTCTTTCGGTGCTTCTATGTTTTCCACGTCACCCGTATGAACGGTGGACGGTCAATCGGTGACGTCGTAATCTGGCCGCCAGATGAGGCAACGACATACTCTGGGGAGGAAACAATGCCTATCTTCATGGACCGGCATGAGCTCGCCGGAGTTTCTGCGGCCGATATTGCCGCCGCGCATCTTAAGGATATCGACATTCAGGACCGGTATGGCGTCAGGTTTTTAACCTACTGGTTCGATGAAAGGCGCGGTACCGCCTTCTGCCTCATGGATGCGCCGGATGCTGAAACCGCGCAATGCGTGCACCGCGAAGCGCACGGTTTCGTCGCCAGCGAAGTTGTGGAAGTCGCTCTGTCGGCTGTGGAGGCGTTTCTCGGGCGAATACAGGACCCGACGCCGCTCGAGCCTGCCCCCAAACACATGGATGCTGGCCACCGTGCGATACTTTTCACTGACATCGTCGGTTCAACCGAAATGACCGCTCGCCTGGGCGATCGTATGGCAGCTGAACTCGTCCGCGCGCATGATGCGCTCGTGCGTGGCTGTCTGGTAAGACGGTCAGGACGGGAGGTAAAGCACACCGGGGACGGCATAATGGCAGTGTTCTCCTCCACGCCATTTGCAGTCGACTGTGCAATCGATATTCAGCGCGCCTTCCATCGCTACAACAGCGACAGGGGCGAACCCATTCACATCCGCATCGGGCTGGATTGTGGTGAGCCGGTTGAAGACAGCAATGATTTCTTCGGCACGACCGTTCAACTGGCTGCAAGGCTTTGTGCTGCCGCCCATAGCGATCAGATCCTGATATCGGACAAGACCCTGCAGGAATATGGCAGCGCCGATGTCCCCGTATATGGCCATCGATACAGGCTTAAAGGCTTCGCCAAGCCGGTCCTAGCCTATCGTTGCGAGTGGTTGCATTGATTATGGTGTTCTTCAGGGCTGATCCTGACGCGGCACTACCGTTGCGATGCTTTCCTTGGCTTCCTGCTGCTTATAGGTGCTGGTTTCCTTAAGTTGGAAAGCATCCAGCCAGTCACGCCTTGGCAGAAATTGCGCCGAGCTCTTCAAGATCGAGATCATGCTCAAGCTCCCTTAGAGTTTCATCGTCGATCTTTCCTTCGCGTCGCAGACGAATAAGTTCCTTTCTGCCGGCGGCGACAGCCTGAAGAACGACATCGAAGTGGGCATGAAGAAGTGGCGAATATTTCTCGGTACTTTCGGCGTATCTGACACTTGCTGCCAGCCGGTGTTCGTATCTCTTCAGGAGTTGGGGATGGATGAGTTCCCCACTTTCGTCGTAGGCAAGCCCCTGAACGGCTGCGAGCTGGACCTGCGCCATGGCGGCTTCAGCCTCACTCATCGTCATCGGTGCGCGCTCCGGTTCGATATTGCCAAGCCCCGCCCAGGCGATAATCCACCCAAGCGTCGTTCCCTGTATGAGAACGGTTCCCACGATAACCGCGAATGCCATGACCAGAATGAAGTCACGTCCGGGAAAATCCTCCGGCAGGCTGAGCGCAAGTGCCAGCGTCACGACGCCGCGCATGCCTGCCCAGCCGAGCGCCGTCACCCCTCCTGCTCCGAGGGGCGTCGAGCGAGCGACCTTGACCCCGTGAAAAAACCTGATGACCAGATCCGATGTGAATATCCACACGAACCGCGCGATGACGAGCGAAACGAGGATTGCGGCCGCGGGGAGTGCCATCGAACCAACCAGTGAGCCAAAGCCGCCGCCACGTTCAACGACGTCCCGCAGCGATAGTCCTATCAGGATGAAAACCATAGCCTCCATCAGGAAAACAAGGACGTTCCAGAATGAGGTGCCGCGCATTCGCGTCGCCGCAGAAAAGACGGTGTGCTGATGCCATGACGCTATCAGCCCGGCCGTTACGGTGGCGATTACACCGGACGCATGGATCTGTTCCGCCAAAAGATAGGCGATCCATGACAAGATTGCGGTGGCGGCAATGATGAGGTACTCGTCGCCAAGGTGCCGGACGAGCTTTACCCATGCGAAGCCAACGACCACGCCGGTTGCGGCGCCTCCAAGGGCCAGAAAAATGAAGGTGCCGATCGCGTCGGTGGTGCTGAATGTACTTCCGGCCGCAGCCGCTACAGCAAAACGAAAGAGCACGAGCCCGCTGGCGTCGTTGAGAAGGCTCTCACCTTCAAGAAGGATTTGCAGACGCCTCGGAATCTTAACCCTTTCCAGCACGGCACGGGCTGACACGGCGTCCGGAGGTGAGACGATGGCGCCAAGGGCTGCGCAGGCCGCCCATGGCAGAGACGGCATCAGGAGGTGGACAACGACCGCGATGACGATTGTCGTGAACAGCACTGCACCGATCGCGAGAGATGCAATTCCGAAGACGTGTCGTTTCAGGCGATCGACGGCGATCGACCACGCTCCGTCGAGAAGCAGTGGCGGTAGAAAGATAACAAGAACCAGTTCCGGATTGACAGCGATCGTGGGCAAGCCGGGAAGGAACGCCAGCGTTCCCCCGCCCACCAGTAGCGCTACCGATGGCGGCAGGCCCATGCGATGTGCGATGTAGTGCAGCACGATGATGGCGAGAAACATCGCGATCACGAGTTCGAAGAGATGCGTACCGTCCATATGCGCCCCCAATCCGCGTCGGACTCACATCAAATGACGAGATTTGCGAAAAAGCAACGCAGTCATTTTTGCTGGTTTGACTGAGTTCCGGCAATTATCACCGGTTCTTTAGGCAGCGCCGCACATCAAAATGATCTACAACCCAAAACGCAAGCACATCAGGAATGGGATGCCGCCACCCGTGGAGTTCGAGAAGCGGTGGAATATCCAAGCCGAGGGCGGCCCAAGACTTGGGCTAATAAACGAGGAACGAACCTTATGATGACGATAAAACGTATTGTGCTGGCAAGCCGACCCTTGGCAGAACCATCGCATGAAAATTTCCGCCTTGAGGATGCCGAGCTGCGCGAAGCAGCCGAGGGCGATGTCACGGTCCGCGTTCTCTATCTTTCGCTCGACCCTTACATGCGTGGGCGTATGAGCGATGCCAAATCGTACGCGGCGCCTGTACCCATCGACGGTATCATGGAAGGCGAGACGATCTGCGAGGTGGTGAAGTCACGGCACAACGGTTTTGCGCCCGGCGACATCGTGCGCGGGCGGACCGGTTGGTGTACGGGGGCGGTCATCAATGGGGACTTGCTACGAAAGGTCGAGACGCACGGCGCGCCGGTCACGACCGCGATCGGCGTCCTTGGCATGCCGGGATTTACTGCATGGAGTGGTCTGAAGTTCATTGGCAAACCGAAGCAGGGTGAGACGGTTGCTGTCGCTGCAGCCTCTGGCCCCGTTGGTTCCATGGTCGGACAGCTTGCAAAGCTTTACGGGGCGAGGGCAGTCGGTATAGCCGGTGGGCCCGACAAATGTGCATTCGTGAAGGATGAACTTGGCTTCGACAGCGTGGTTGATCATCGCTCGGAGAATTTTGTCAGCGATCTGAACGCGGCCTCTCCAAACGGGATTGATGTCTATTTCGAGAATGTCGGAGGACGCGTCTGGGATGCGGTACTGCCTCTTCTAAACCAGTTCGGGCGTGTTCCCGTCTGCGGCCTCGTTTCTCAATATAACGGTGCAAACTCGTCGCAGACAGACCGTCTTCCGGCAACGATGTCGGCGATCCTGAGACAGAGCCTTCTCGTTCGAGGTTTCATCCAGACTGAATTTGCGGCCGATCATTTCAATGACTTTCTCGCGGAGATTGGCCCAAGGGTCGCTAGCGGCGAGATCAGGTACCGCGAGGATGTCGTCGATGGATTGGAGAATGCTCCTGACGCCTTCATCGGCATGCTGAAAGGCAAGAATTTCGGCAAGCTTATCGTCAAAATCGGTGGCGTCGTCTCATGAGCCGCCATGACGTAAGAAATATCGCGGTTTTGGATGATTACCAGAATGTGGCGATCACCAGCGCCGACTGGTCGCCATTGAAAGACTGTGCCGAAATCACGATCTTCAATGACCACATCGCGGACGAAGAACGCCTGGTTGATCGTCTCTTGCCGTTCGATGCTGTCTGCGTCATGCGCGAACGGACGCCGCTGCCGCGACGTGTTCTCAAGCGCCTGCCGAACCTGCGGTTCATCGCAACGACTGGAGGGCGCAACGCCTCAATCGACCTTGCCGCGGCCCGTGATCTTGGCATCGTTGTTTCGGCGACGGGTGCGAACGGATCGGGCGCCCCGGAGCTGACTTGGGCACTCATCCTTGCGGCGGCACGCCATATTTCCACAGAAATTGCCTCGTTTCGGAGTGGTGGCTGGCAAACCACGGTCGGGCGCGACCTTTCGGGCAGCACGCTGGGTGTCATCGGTCTGGGCAGGATCGGCCGCCAGATCGCAAAGGTCGGGCTTGCTTTCGGTATGGACGTGATCGCCTGGAGCCAGAATCTGACCGATGAGGCGGCAGAAGCTGCCGGTGTGCGACGGGTTGAAAAAGAGACGCTTCTTCGCGAGTCCGACTGGGTGACGTTGCATCTTGTTCTGTCGGAGCGAACGAAGGGCGTAATCGGTCAGGAGCAGCTGGCTTTGATGAAGCCAACAGCCTGGCTCGTGAATACGTCACGAGGTCCGCTTGTCGATGAAGGAGCTTTGATCGCTGCCCTGGAAACCAAGAGGATCGCAGGTCTTGCAGTGGACGTGTTTGATCATGAGCCTTTGCCCAGTAATCATCCGCTTCGGACTTTTGGCAATGTGATCGCGACGCCTCATATCGGGTTTGTTACCGAAAACTCATATCGGATTTTCTATCGAGATACCGTGGACAATCTCGTCGCATGGCTGAACGGAACGCCACTGCGGGTTTTGTGAACTTCCGAGTTGACCCTTGGTTCCCGTCGCACCGCCTGGCGGCACCATCTGGCCTCGCCCAAATAATAATGCGGCCGAATGATCGGCGACATTCTGATGTCACAAAAGTATCAGCCCTTGATGAGGGCCAGCAGGTCGGCGATCGGAACGATCTGGTCGTCTTCACCGTGCAGAACAAGCGTCGGAACGGAGATTCTTCAGGTTCTCGGTCTGGTCGGTTTCCGAGAAGGCCTTGAAGGAACGGGAACTTTAGGTGCTGCTGGAGGTGCTGCGTGGCATGAGAATGCTCTACCAACTGCAAAAATCGGCGGACGGATGCGCAGATGCTGTGGGACTTGCTGCGGCGTCAATTGCCGCGGATGGCGCTGCGTGGTGCCGATCGTCAACTGCTTGAGGATTCGCTCAAAGGGAAGATCATGGATGAGACCGGCTGAGCGTCTGCTGGCGGAAGAAGGAACGTGTCCGTCCGCGTTCGGTCCTGGTCGGCATGTTCAGTAATTGTGCTGCGGATACGCTGACGAACCGGTTGCCCGCACTTGCCGGCCCCGGTTCCTTGCTGCCGCTTTTAAAAAGGTACAGGAAAAAGCCCGGCACGAAGGCCGGGCTTTTGTTGTTGCTGTCCAGGTGGATCAGAACTTTACGCCGAGGCCGACGCGGATTGCATGCTGGTCGACATCCGCGTTGATTGCAGCGCCACCGAAGTTGAAATCCTTGTCGCCGAAGTCGGTGTAACGGTACTCAACGCGTCCGAACACCATGTCGGTAAATGCATAGTCGAGACCAACGCCGACGGTGTAGCCGTTGAAGGTTTCCTTCACGTCGGCAATGCCCGGAACTTCCGCGTAACCGCGAGCATAGGCCCAGCCTGCGGTACCGTATACCAGGGCACGGTCAAATGCGTAGCCGACGCGGCCACGAACCGAACCCTGCCAGTCAAACCCGTAGTCAAAGCCCGTGCCGAGAATGGTGGCGGAATCATCGCCCCAGTTCTTTTCGAAGTCAGCCTCGAGGCCAACGACCCAGCTGTTGCCAAGGTCATAGTTGAAGCCGACGAAACCGCCGGCGAGAGCGCCGTCGAAATCTGCGGACGTTTCGCCGGGAAGGCCGACGATCGAAGCGTCATTGTTGTTCCAACCGTAACCAGCCTGCACACCGGCGGTAAATCCGGTCCAGCTGAACAGCGGCGCAACCTCTGCTGCCGGGGCTGCAGGAACTTCTGATACGGCATCGGCCGCCATTGCAGTCGATGCCGCGAGCACGAATGCGATAGTCGATACGATTTTCTTCATAGTCTCTGAACTCCCTTACGTGAGAGATCATTCATATGCTTTTTGCCTGAAAAATGATGTAACTTTTGTGCAACGCCTGCGATCCGTGCAGCGGTCTGCATAAATTCGAGGCTGCCCGGGCGCGGTGGGAAGTCGCTTGCGCTCGCGCGCGTCAGGGTAATTTTACGGACCTTTGCCGGCCGCCGATGTCTTTGCAAGGCCAGGGCTCTCAGCCAAGCTGACGTTCGATTGCGGGCTTGTCGATGACCGACCAGACCCTGCGGATTTTCATGTGCTCAAATTCGTAGAATACATGCTCGCAGAACTGAACCCTCCTGCCATTGACCGGAAGGCTCATGAAGGTGGATTTGGGCATGCAATCGAACGAAAGCCGGGCGGCAACCCGTGTCGCCACGATGACAAGGATCTCTGCCTCGAACCGCAGGTCGGGAATGTCGGCAAAGTCGTTTTCCAGCATGTCGCGATAGCCCGACAATCCGAATGGTCGGCCGTTGTGTTCGACATTGTCGGCGACGAAGGTTCCGAGTTCATCGAAAGCCTGACGGTTGAGGCAGTCGAGATAGGAAAGATAGATATCCTGAAGTGTCGGCATGTGTTTCTCCGTATCGATCGAAGGGTCGAGCCTGCTTCGGCGCCGGGGTCGATGTCAGCAGTTTGCGCGTTGCTCGCGGTCCGTTGGGACAGCGAACTGTGCTCCGTCATTGAACAGGTGCAGGTATGGACGGGGAACCGGTGACGAGATCGCACCTGCCATCGTCTAGCCGGTAAAATCCATCCTGCGGAACGGGCAGTTCGAGCATCTCGTGTTTTGAAAGTCCGAGAAAAACACCGCGAAGGATCCGCGCGAACAGACCATGGGAAATGACGATTGTCGGATGCCGGATATCCGAGATCCATGACATCGCGCGCTTGCAGGCGTCATCTAAACTTTCGCCGTCTGGCGCCCTGAAATACAAGTCGAACGCGTTTGACCCGTCAAGATGGCCGGGAAACTTGTTGTCGATCTCAAATCGCGTCATCCCGTCCCAGTTGCCGGTGGTAACCTCAACCGGTCGGTCATCATCGACAGACGGAAGCGGCACCTTGGCCTTTATGCGTTCCGCGGTCTCGCGCACGCGTCCCAGCGGACTGATCTGCATCTGGAACAACTGGTCATCGTTGCAGAGTGCGTCGAACAGCAGGTGAGCAACTTGGTCCGCCTGTTCAACGCCGCGTGGCGTCAAGGGTGAATCCAATTGTTCTTGAAACCGGCCAAGAGACTTCCAGACAGTTTCGCCGTGACGAAGGAGGTAAAGGGTCGGTAGAGCCACGCTCGTTTCATCCTGCCCGTTCGTTATCGATTGCTTTCATCCAAAGCATCGATACGGAAACGTGCCGATTGCAGCGCATTGATGACCGACTGGAAAGTCTGATCCTTGTCCATGCCTGACACTTGTAGGACGTGGTGCTCAAAGGCGCCGAGATCGGCAAACTGCGAGTGGAGATCGGCCACGACATTGGGGTCGCTCAGGCTGTCGCCACCGCGGGCCAGACAGCGTTCGATTGCCTCTGCCGCTGTTGTGCGCAGAACGATGTAGTGGAGTGGCCGGGCAGGTGCCGTAAAGGTCGGCAACCAGTCCGGTCGCACGACGCCGTCAAGGATGACGAAGTAGCCGTCTTTGGCGTATCGATCGGTAACGTCGGCGGCGATCTGCATGATCATGCGATTTTGCCGATGGGATTGCGGTAGCCAGGGATCGATGCGGCCATACTTGATATATCCCCACAGATCATCGCTGTGAAAATGCACCTTTGGTACCCCGGGCAAGTGAGCCAGCGTTTCGGCGATTGTCGACTTGCCGGAGCCGGGATGGCCGGAGAGAAGCAGGATATGGCCGCCAAGATCGTCCGTCATGTTCCATTACTGACCTTTGGCAGGCATAAATCGGATGATGATGTGATCATTGTGCTATCGATGTTGCCAATCTGGCGTCTATATTGGCCGGCACGCAGGCAATGAACCGCCCTAGCTGGCAAGGCTTGTCACGAGATAAGCTGACGCCAGAAGGAGGGTGATTATTGTGAAGAATATCAGTCCTGCCGCCAGTTCATCGAACCGGCCGTCGCGTTCATTGCGGTACCAGTCGTAAGCCATAGCCAACCT
>NZ_FNBB01000012.1 GCF_900102105.1 Agrobacterium pusense | reverse complement strand
TGATGAGAAGGGTGTGGCGATCTAGGTGCTGGCTTTCACAAGGTTTTTCATTCACAGCGGACCCGCAGGCGCGTGGGGCTTACCCCCTCTGCCCTGCCGGGCATCTCCCCCTCAAGGGGGGAGATCGGCAAGAGGCTCTTTCATCGCTTCACTCGCAAGCTTAGAGATGTGCGAGACTTTGCCGCAGATCGATCTCCCCCCTTGAGGGGGAGATGCCCGGCAGGGCAGAGGGGGGGTAAGCCTCACGCCTCCCCGATCCTCACGCCATTCCGATCAAAGACATGCAGCCTTTCCTGCGGGAAACCGACCTGCAGGGATCTACCCGGCTGCAACAATGCCCGGTCTGATGAAAACAGCTTGAAGGGCAATCCATGCACGGTGAGGTGCAGGATGACGCCGAGGCCGGTCGGCTCGACCAGATCGACGGTTGCTTCCACACCGCCTTCAGCCGGTGCTACGGTGACATGTTCCGGGCGGATGCCGAGCGTGACCGGCTCGCCATCAGCGAGGTCCACTTCCCGGCCAAGCGCAAGGCGCGTGCCGTCATCCAGCACGACGAAACTGCCGCCATTCTCCTGTCCGAGCCGTCCTTCGAGGAAATTCATGCCGGGCGAACCGATGAAACCGGCGACGAAGAGATTGGCGGGACGATCGTAAAGATCGAGCGGTGCGCCGATCTGCTGCACATGGCCGGCATTCATGGCGACGATCCGTGAGGCAAGCGTCATCGCCTCGATCTGGTCATGGGTGACGTAAACCGAGGTTGCGCCAAGATCGGCATGCATGCGTTTGATCTCGGCGCGCATCTGCTCGCGCAGCCGGGCATCGAGGTTGGACAGCGGCTCGTCAAACAGGAAGGCCTTTGGCTGGCGCATGATGGCGCGGCCCATGGCGACGCGCTGACGCTGGCCGCCGGAGAGCGCCTTCGGACGGCGGGCGAGATAGGGATCGAGGCCGAGCTTGGCGGAAGCACCGGCCACCGCCGCCGCGATGGTTTCTTTCGGGCTGCGGCGCAGGCGCAGGCTATAGCTCATATTGTCGGCGACGCTCATATGCGGATAGAGCGCATAGGACTGGAACACCATGGCGATATCGCGATCCTTCGGCCGGCGATCATTGACGCGTTCGCCATCGATGGACAGGTCGCCGGATGTTATCTCTTCAAGGCCGGCGATCATGCGCAGCAGCGTCGATTTTCCGCAGCCGGAGGGACCGACGAGGACGATGAACTCGCCATCCCTGATATCAAGATCGACGCCATGCAGCACGGCGAGGTCGCCATAGGTCTTGCCGACATTCTTCAGCTCGATGGAAGCCATGGGATTATCCTTTCACCGCGCCGGCCGTCAGGCCCTGCACGAGATAACGTTGAATGAGCAGGAAGAAGAGGCATGCCGGAATGAGCGCCAGAACGCCCGCCGCCATCATCTGCCCGAAATCGACGGAGAATTTCGAAACAAAGGTCAGAAGGCCAAGCGGGAAAGTGGCGCTCTGGTTGCCGGAAATCAGCATCAGCGCAAACAGAAGCTCGCTCCACGCGGCGGTGAAGACGAAACCGAGCGTCGCGGCGATGCCCGGCAGCGTCAGTGGCAGGATGATCTGGCGGAAGGCCGTAAACCGGCTCGCCCCGTCGATCATCGCCGCCTCTTCCAGATCCTTCGGAATGCCATCGAAGAACGACTGCATCAGGAAGGTGGCGAAAGGCACGTTGAAGGCGGTGTAGACGATGACGAGGCCCGTCAGGCTGTTGGTGAGGCCGAGGAGCGAGAGCATCTTGAAGATCGGTGCGACCAGCATGACCAGCGGAAACATCTGGGTGATCAGCATTAGCGCGACAATCCAGTATTTGCCCTTGAAACGGAAGCGTGACAGCGCGTAACCCGAGAGCGAAGAAAGTATCGTTACGGCAATTGCCGTGGAGCCCGCGACGATGACGCTGTTCTTAAAAAACGTCGGGAAAGCACTGTTTTCTATGACGAAACGATAATGATCCCAGGTCGCCCGCGATGGCCACATCCTCACACCCTCGCTATAGAGCAGATCATTCGGCGTCACGGAAACCTTGAGCAACCAGAACAGTGGGAACAGTGCAAAGGCGATATAGGCAAGAATCGCCAGACGATGGGCAAGGGTGAGAAATATCCTTGATGTCATCGGTCAGTCCTTCTCGATCAGGCGCTGGCGCAGCAGCACGATCAGCATGGAATAGGCAAGCAGCAGCACCAGCAGCACCAGCGCGATGGCCGAGGCATAACCGAAATCCAGCCGCCGGAAGGCCTGCGTGAAGATGTAGCTGGCGACGATCTGCGTGCGGTCGGCCGGCCCGCCATTGGTCATGACGATGATGAGATCGGCGAAATTGGCGATCCAGACGGTGCGCAGCAGGATGGTGATGGCGATGGTGGGCGCCAGAAACGGCAGGGTGATGGAGGTGAAGCGCTGCAACGGGTTCGCCCCGTCAATTTCCGCCGCCTCGTAAAGATCGCGCGGGATGGCCTGAAGTGCAGCAAGCAAAGTGATGGCGAAGAAGGGAATGCCCCACCAGACATTGGCGATGATTGGCCCCCACATGGCAAGCTGCGGATCGGCGAGGATATTGTTGGGCGCGGATAACAGCCCGAGCGAGACCATCCAGTGCGGCAGCGGCCCGATGACCGGGTTGAACAGCCATGCCCAGTTGAGACCGGCAAGGAAGGTCGGCACGGCCCATGGCAGAAACACCAGCGCCTGCGCCAACCCCCTGCCCGCAAAGGGTTTATCGAGCAGCAGCGCCAGAATGAGGCCGAAGAAGAATTGCAGGAAGACCGAAGCACCCGTCCACCACAGTGTATTTTTCAGCGCCCGGTAAAAGGCCGCATCCTGCGACAGCGCCTCCAGATGTTTGAGACCAACAAAACCGCCGGAGAACGGATTGAGCAGCTGAACATCGCGAAAGGCATAGGAGAGGCCGAGTACCAGCGGCACCAGCATGACGGCGACGATGAGCACCAGCACCGGCGCGCTGTAAAGCCACGGTTCGGCCCAATCGGCAAACCGCCGCATCGCAGGCTTGCCGGCCGGTTTGCGCGCAGCCACCGGCCCGGCGCCATGGGCATAGGACATTGTATCGCTCCCTGATCGGACGACGGAACGGACGGGTTTTCCAGCCTCACGGCTTACCGATCCGAAAAATTTCTATGAAAAGGCCTGTCGTAGCGAAGGCCGGCAAGACTCGCCGCACGGGCATGTGCGCCCGCACGGCCGGTCAATGTCGTTACTTCGAGGCCAGGAACTTCTGCTGCGCCTTGGTCATGTAATCAGCCCATTGCTTGGCAAGGTCTTCCGGCGTGATATCGCCGAGCAGCGCTTCCTGCGATGTCTTAATCACAAGCGAATCCTTGAAGAAGGCGAATTCCTCAAGATAGGTCGGCATCGTCGTCGGCACGGCGTTCTTGTCGGCCAGTTCGTCGAACCAGCCCTTGAACTGCTCGCTGGCATAGAAGGGGTCCTTCTCCGCCGACTTGTGCACCGGCAGCGCACCGGTCTTCTTGTTCCACTCGATATTGCCTTCCGGCCCTTCAAGTGTCTCGATCAGCTTCCAGGAAAGGTCCTTGTTTTCGGATTTCGACATCATCGACCAGCCGGCGAAACCGATCGTCGGGAAGGTCTTGCCGTCGGGGCCCTTGGGCATGGTCATGACGCCGAAATCTTCCGGCTTCATGCGCTGGGCAATGGCAATCAGCGCATCCGGGTCCTGATCGAGGAAGGCGCAGGTGCCGGAATAAAAGCCGGCGACGATCTCGTTGAAGCCCCAGTTGACGCTGTCCTTCGGCGCATAACCGTTCTTGTAGAGATCGATCACATAGGTCAGGCCCTTCACCCAGCCGGGGCTGTCGAAGGTGGAGGTGCCGTCCTTGGTGAAGAACTCGTTCGAACCGGCCATGGATGCGCCGAACATGACCCAGCCGTTGAGGCCGCCCGGGCCGCCGCGCAGGCAGTAGCCGGATTTACCGGGAAGGGCTGCGACCTTCTTGGACGCATCGGCAAATTCCTCAAGGGTCTTCGGCGGCTCCTTCACGCCGGCTTCGGCCAGCAGTTTCTTGTTGTAGAACATGGCGCGCAGGTAGAAACCATAGGGCAGCATATAGGCCGTGTCCTTGACATCGCGGCCGAGTTCCAGCGTGCGCTCGCTCAGGCCCGCGGTGTACTCCCATTTGGCAAGATAGGGCTCAAGGCTCTCCAGCATGCCGTTATTGGCATAAAGCGACAGCCATGTGTCGGGCATTTCCATCACGTCAGGCACATCGCCGGCCGAGACCATGGTGGCGAATTTCTGGAAGGCTTCGCTCCACGGCAGGGAGATGATTTCCACCTTGGTGCCGGGATTGGCAGCCTCGAATTTCGAGACGATGCCTTTCAGCGTTTCCGTCCGCTCGGGACTTGTGATGACCTCGACCAGTTTCAAGGTCGTGTCCGCCAGCGCCGTTCCGGTCATCAGGGCGGTGAAGATTGCTGCTGTTACCAGTTTTTTCATGTCGTTCTCCCCTTTTTTGTCGTCAGTTTAAAAACACGTCAGGCGGCGGAGGCCGCCTTGATCGCGGGTTCGAGATCGTTCCAGAGAGCTTCCGTGCCCTCCAGCCCGACATGCAGGCGCACCGAACGCGCGCTGATGCCGAAGGTGTGGGCGGAGTTTGGCTGCGCCTTCTGTTCGAGCACCACTTCGCCGGGGACGATCAGGCTTTCATGCCCGCCCCAGGAAACACCCAGTTTGAAAAGCTTGAGGCGGTCGGCAAAAGCGCGCACATCCACCCCGTCCTTGAAGATGAAGGAAAACAGGCCCGAGGTGCCGTGAAGGCCGGGCGGCAGACGGTTCGCCAGCCCCGGATGGCAGACCTTCTCCACCACATCCAGCGCCTGCAGGCGGGTTGCGATCTCAAGCGCCGAGGCCTGATGCGCCTTCATGCGCAACGGCAGGGTGCGAAGCCCGCGAATGAGCAGCCAGGCATCGAAGGGCGACATCTTGCCGCCGAGATAGGGATAGGTTTCCGCCCGGATGCGGTCGATCATCGCCTTCGAACCGGCCACCACGCCGGAGACCACATCGCTGTGACCGCCGAGATATTTCGAGGCCGAATGCACGACGAGATCGACGCCGAGCGAGATCGGCTGCTGGAAGACCGGGCTTGCCCAGGAATTGTCGATGACGGTGACGGCGCCATGCCGCTTGCCGATGGCGGCCAGCGCACCGACATCATGGGCTTCCATCACCCAGCTCGTCGGGCTTTCCATGTAAAACAGCTTTGCGCCCGGCATCGCCTTTTCAACCGCCGCCTCATCGCGGCCGTCGACATAGGTCACTTCAATATTCATGCGCTGCATGAAGGTGCCGAACAGGCGGAATGCATCGGGATAGACATGGCGCACGGCGACGATCCGGTCGCCCGGCGAAACGAAGGACAGCACGGTGGAGGAAATGGCCGACATGCCGCTTGCAAAACCGAGCGCATCTTCGGCACCTTCCAGCTTCGCCAGCATCTCCTCAAACAGCCGCACGGTGGGGTTCAGCCCGCGCGTATAGACCGGCCGCACCTTTTCGCCGCGATAGGTGGAGACCATCTCGTCATAGCTGGAAAAGGTGAAAAGCGAGGTCTGTACGATGGGCGGCACCACGGCTTCGAAGGCGTGGGCCTCGTCATGCGCAACGATAAATGAGGCGGGATCGAAGAGATCGTTGCCATGGTTCATTTCGACATGTCCTTGATATCCTCCTCGACGACGGCGAGGATTTTCAGTGTTTCTTCACGGGCGGTCTCGGCATCACCGGCGGCGATGGCATTGAACAGCGTGCGGTGAAAGGGAAAGGAGCGACCGGCGAAATCCGGGCGGTCGAACGGCTTCGACCAGAAGCGTTCGAAACCTTCGCGCATCTGCTCCAGAAGCTGCTTGAACAGCGTATTATGGGTCGCGTCGTAGATCGACAGATGGAAGGCAAGGTCGGCCTTGCCGGAGGTTCCCTCGGCCAGATGCACCCGCTCCATCTCGTCAAGCCGCGCTTCCATCGTGGCGATATCGTCTGCCGTGCGGCGGCGCGCAGCCGCCATGGAGGCTTCCACCTCGATGCCGCGCCGAACCTCCAGCGTCATCAGCAGCGCATCGCGCAGGCTTTCGGCATCGATGGAAATCGGCATATGCACGGTGGCGGCGGAAATCGGCTTCAGCAGATAATTGCCGCTGCCCTTGCGGCTGTCGATGACGCCGAGCGCCTGGAACTTGCGGATGACTTCGCGAATGGTGGAGCGGCCGACGCCCAGCGCCGCCATCAGTTCCCGCTCCGCCGGCAGCCGGTCTCCAGCCTTCAGCCCTGCCCGCTCCACATAGTCGGAAAGCGCGGCCTCCACCTGGCGCACGCGGTCGCTCGGTGGAATCGGCTGCATGAGTTCCCGGCTGGACCTGTCCAAGATGCACCCTCTAAATTGGTCTGACATCTTACCATTTCAAACGGGATGTCGATTGTCAACCGGCAAGGCGGCCGTGCCTGCACACCATTCGGCTGGAGCCGCGAAAGAGTACCGGCGCAACCGCTCGATATGAAAAAAGGTAGAGACGGGGGATGGTTGAAGTGAAGAGATTGACGCGCCGAGTCACGGCGACCGACGGCCGCCGGCTAAAGTACCGTCGCGCGGGCCACTCCACGCGCCAATGCATCGGCATGCTCGTTGCCGACAGTGCCGGAATGCCCTTTGCACCATTCTACAGCCACATGGCGATGCCGCTTCAGCAGGCTGTCGAGCTTCTGCCAGATGTCTCTGTCGGGGATCGGTCTTCGGCGGGTGCGCTGGTTGGGCGTGATCCGCTTCCAGCCGTTGTTGCGCCAGATCGCCCTGTATCGGCGGCAGCCTTCGATGACATGAACGGCATCCGTCCAGAGCGTGACTGATCGCGTTGGCGCTTCGGCGGCGACCCACGACATTGCGTTGAGGACGGCGAGGACTTCGAACGTATTGTTGGATGTGCCGACAGTCCTGCCTGAAGCGGAATGGACTTGGTCGCCCGCTTCATGAACCACGAACGCCCATCCTCCGGAGCTGGAGGCATCGTCGAAGGAGCCGTCGGTGAAGATGTGAAGCGCATCGGACATGAGGAAGCTTTTTAGCACCAATATGGAAATCGCTAAAGGAAGAGTTCCAGGGCCATTGCATAAACACAAATGCAGAGAGGGCGGCACAGGCCACCCTCCCCGAACTCACAGCGATATGGTCGAACTTACTGGCCGAGCACAGCCGCCGTGATCGTCTCGATATTGTGGTTGATCATGTCGATATAGGTCGCAGCCGGGCCGTCAGCGGTCGAAAGCGCGTCGGAATAGAGCGTGCCGCCAACCGTCAGGCCGGTTTCGCTGGCGATCTGGTCGATCAGCCGCTTGTCGGTGATGTTTTCGACGAAGATCGCCGAGGCTTTGTCGTGCTTCACCTGATCCACCAGCTTGGCGACATCGGCGGCCGAGGCTTCGGATTCCGTCGATACGCCTTCCGGTGCGAGGAAATTCAGGCCATAGGCATGCTCGAAATAACCGAAGGCGTCATGGGAGGTGATGATGACGCGCCTTTCCGGCGGGATGGCGGCGATCTCGGTCTTCACCTTCTCGTTCAGAGCGGCAAGCTTGGCGATATAGGCGTCCGAATTGGCGGTGTAAGTGGCGCAACCGGCCTTGTCGACCTCGCAAAAGGCGCCGGCAATGTTCTTCACGTAGATTTCGGCGTTCCTGATCGACTGCCAGGCATGCGGGTCGAACTCGCCGTGATGGTGATGTCCTTCATGGCCGTGGTCGTGATCGTGGGCGTCAGCCATTTCGTGCTTGTGGCCGGCTTCCTCCGCCTTGTGGTCGTGAGCCTCCTCTTCCTCGGCTTCCGGATGGGCGTGACCGGCCGGCTCTTCGGAAAGCTTGAGCGGCTCCACACTCTTGGTCAATTCCACCACCGGCGCCTTGGTGCCGCTGGTGTCGATCAGCCGCTTCAGAAAGCCTTCGAATTCCAGGCCGTTGACCAGCACCACATCCGCCTTGCTGACGGCGACAGCATCGGCAGGGCGCGGTTCGTAGACATGGGCATCGCCATCCGGCCCGACGAGCGTGGTGATCTCCACACGATCCCCACCGACATTTTTCGCGAAGTCGGCGATGATCGAGAAGCTGGCGACGACCTTCAGTTCGGCGGCGGAAGCCTGCGCCGTCAGAACCGGTGAGAGGGAAAGAAGACTGGCGCACGTGGCTAAGCGGAAGGTTTTGAACATTGGATTCTCCTGTTTCAAAGGCTGTTTTCAGGCCGCGCGGTGGCGGCCGGAACCGAGAAGATCGATGAGCACGCCGCGCGTGCCGAAGAGGATGGAGAGCGCATAGACGCCACCCGCCGAAAGGATGATCGCCGGGCCCGATGGCAGCGACGCGTGATAGGACAAGACAAGACCCGCAAAGCAGGACACCATGCCGATGCCGATGGAAATGAAGCACATGGGCGCGACGCGGTTTGACCAGAAGCGGCTGGCGGCAGCCGGCAGCATCATCAGCCCGACTGAAAGCAGCGTCCCCAGCGCCTGAAAGCCACCCACGAGATTGAGCACGACGATGCCGAGGAAGAGGAAATGCACCGGGCTGCCCCATCTGCTGACCGAGCGCAGGAAGAGCGGATCGAGGCATTCCGCCACGAGCGCCCTCCAGAAGGTGATCATCACCGACAGCGTAATGACACAGATGCCGCCGATCAGTCCGAGCGCCTCATTGTTCAGCGCCAGCACCGTGCCGAACAGAACGTGCATCAGGTCGACGCTGGAGCCACGCCATGAGACGAGCAGCACGCCGAGCGCCAGCGAAATCAGATAAAGCGCGGCGAGAGAGGCGTCCTCCTTCTGAACGGTGAAACGCGACACCGCGCCGGCCCCCAGCGCGACCACGAGGCCAACCACGAGCCCGCCAATCGTCATCGGCAGAATGTCCAGCCCATAAAACAGAAAGCCGACAGCAGCGCCCGGCAGGATGGCGTGCGACATGGCATCGCCGGTCAGGCTCATGCGGCGCAGCATCAGAAAAACCCCGACGGGACCGCAGCTGACCGCGAGGATCAGCGCACCGGCAAGCGCGCGCTGCATGAAGACATACTGGATGAAAGGATCGATGAAGATATCAGCCATGGCTATTCGAATTCGCGTGGAAGTGGGCGTGGGCTTGCGGCGGCGCCGCCGGGTCCGGAGGGAGCGGAGGGGAAGCCGGCGCGCACCAAGGCGCGTTAGCCTCCCACGCCTCATGGAAACGTCGGGCCTGGCGAAGATTCTCCGCCTGCAGGACTTCAGCCGTTGGACCAAGCCCGACCAGCCTTCGCGCCAGGAAAAGCGTCTGGGGAAAATGCTGCTGCACGAGCTGGTGATCGTGAAGTACGGCCAGAACGGTGCGCCCTTGCGCAACCCATGCCTTGATCAGCACCAGCAGGTCGGTCACCGTCCGCTCGTCGACGGCATTGAAGGGCTCATCGAGCAGAATGAGCTGCGCATCCTGCAGCATGGCCCGGGCAAAAAGGGCACGCTGCATCTGGCCACCCGAGAGGGAGTCGATATTTCGCCTTTCAAAACCGGACAGTCCGACCGCTTTCAGCGCGTGGTCGATCGCCGTCCGATCTTCGGAACGGTGTCGTCCGAGCAGGCCGCGTCTCGGCCAGAGACCGAGGGCCACAAGGTCTCGTACTTGGGCTGGAAAAGACCGGTCCAGCTCCGACTGTTGCGGCAGATAGGCGACGGAGATCGCCGGACTGACCCGACATTCGCCGCCAAGCGGCTTCAAAATGCCGGCAATGCCTTTCATCAGCGTGGATTTTCCCGAGCCGTTGGCGCCGATAACGGCGGTAAGCGAGCCGCGGGCAATACTACCATTGAGATGGTGCACCGCCGCCCGGCCGGCATATCCAAGGGTCAGATTTGAGAAGATAAGGCACGGATCGTTCATCGATCCCTCCGGAGCAGGATGTCATTCGATGACCCTTGATATGTAATGTTATTACATTCGTCAAACGAATATGTAATGAAATAACATTTACTGATGGAAGCGGACTGGCACGCTGTCCCCTCCGGGGGTAGGCCGTTGCTGGCGAACGGCGAATTATTCATCCAGACACGTAACCACCACGCTCATGCCGAAAGCAATTTCTCCCTCACCTGTTGACACGTTCCACATATGTAATGTTATTACGTTACATATGGCGCCGACGGGCTGCGCGCCGGATCGTTTCCCGATGCCCCGACGTGCCCGCCGAGGTCCACTCGAAACACGTTTACAGAACGAGGTCCAAATGTCGAAAAAACTACCCGTCACCGTGCTTTCCGGCTTTTTAGGCGCAGGCAAGACGACGCTTCTGAACCACATTCTCGCCAATCGCGATGGTTTGCGCGTGGCCTTGATCGTCAACGACATGAGCGAGATCAATATCGATGCGGCGCTGGTTCGTGACGGCGGGGCCAATCTCTCCCGAACCGAAGAGCAATTGGTGGAAATGACCAATGGCTGCATCTGTTGCACCCTGCGTGACGATCTTCTCAAGGAAGTGTGGGCGCTGGCGGAGCAGGACCGTTTCGACTATCTGCTGATCGAATCGACCGGCATCGCCGAGCCGCTTCCCGTCGCCGCGACGTTCGATTTCCGCGACGAGAATGGTCGCAGCCTTTCCGATGTTGCCCGGCTCGACACGATGGTGACGGTGGTGGACGCCGCCAATCTTCTCAACGATTACGGTTCGTCCGATTTTCTGGCCGACCGGGGCGAAACGGCGGGCGATGGCGACAACCGCACCATCGTCGATCTTCTGGTGGAGCAGATCGAATTTGCCGATGTCGTCGTGCTCAACAAGATCGGCACTGCAACGCCAGAGGAGCGGGATGCCGCCCGCAAGATCATCGTCGGGCTGAACCCCGATGCAAAACTCATCGAGGCCGATTTCGGCAAGGTGGCGCTGAAGGAGGTTCTGGGCACTGGACGCTTCGATTTCGCCAGGGCCGAAGAACACCCCCTCTGGTTCAAGGAATTGCATGGTTTCAAGGACCACATTCCCGAAACCGAGGAATATGGCATTCGCTCTTTCGTCTATCGTGCCAAAAAGCCTTTCGACCCCGTGCTGTTTCAGCGTTTCATCGATCGCGCCTGGCCGGGGGTCGTGCGCGCCAAGGGTTTCTTCTGGCTGGCGACGCGGCCTCGCTATGTTGGAGAGATCAGCCAGGCCGGCGCCCTGGTTCGCACCGGCAAGATGGGTCTCTGGTGGTCCGCCGTGCCGAAAGAGCAATGGCCGCGCGAAAAGCAGTTCCTTGATATGATGAAGCCCTATCTCGACCCGGTCTTCGGCGACCGCCGCCAGGAAATCGTCTTCATAGGTTCCGATCCAATGAATGAAGCCCGCATCCGCGCCCAGCTCGATGCCTGCCTGATCGACACGGATGCCTTCACGCCCGATGCCTGGCGGCACCTGCCCGATCCTTTCGCCAGCTGGGACCGGCAGGCGGCTTGAGCGGTAGCTACCGATGCGGGGCAGCCGCAAACCGTCACTCCGGATCAGGTCCGTGTCCAGCGCGGTCAAGTCCCTTATCGCGAGAGACTCTTTTCACGGCGCAGACGCGCCGTGGCTGGATGCCGGATCCAGTCCGGCATGACGGGGGAGCGGCTTCATGAAAAATTCAACGTCACCAGCGCGAGCACCACGTATCGCCCCACCTTGGCTATGGTGACCAGCAGCAGAAACACCGGCAGCGGCTCTTTCATGATGCCGGCCGCAACCGTTAGAGGGTCCCCGATGATCGGCGCCCAGCTGAGCAGCAGGGACCATTTGCCGTAACGCCGGTACCAGTTCTGCGCCCGTTGCAGCGCAGCCTCCCCGACCGGGAACCAACGTTCGTGTCGAAAACGTTCGATGCCACGGCCAAGCAGCCAGTTGGCAAAGGAGCCGGCGACATTGCCGACGCTCGCCACGACAACCAGCAGCCAAATGGGGTGGGATTTTAGAAGGATGAGACCCGCAAGCGCCGCCTCCGACTGCATGGGCAGGATGGTCGCCGCAATGAACGCCGTCAGAAACAAACCCGCATATACAGCCAGATCGGCCATCGCCTGTCCTTCATCATCCGCGAATCCCATCGCTGTCGCTGAAGTGGCGGATAAGGGCCGCGGCCGTCAAGCGGCTCTGCCGCGTGGAGGCGGGTTCTCAAGCTGAATTCGCGGCAATGGCGCGCACAATATCGTCATGATCCACCGCGAGAAGCGCCTTGTGGATGGAGAATTGCCGGGTCGTACCGGAAACGGCAAGGATGACGATCACCGTTTCCCGTGGCGGGCAATCCGGCAGCGCGCAGGAAAGCTCGCTGACGGTAATACTGTCTTCCGGCTTGAGTTGCAGCAAATCGCGTGACCATTGCTTCAGAAGACGGGCGTGCGAGATGATCGCGGACCCACTGCGTGCAAGCGGATTGTTCATGCCCTGCCCTTCCGCCTTGCCTGCGCGGCCAATGTGTCGAAAAGCTCGCGAATGGGCTTTTGCGGCATGTCCATGCCGATCAGCACGATACGTGTCGAACGATCTTGATCCGGCCAGCGCTCCAGGCGGGTAAGCGGATAAAGCCGATGCTGCACCGCGTGGGCGACAACCGGTCGCTCCGGATCATCCGTCGCCCCGAAAATTCCCTTGAGCCGCAGAAGACCGGAATGCACATTGCTGGTGACGAGCTCGAGAAAAGTCACCATCGCCTGGGGGTCAAAAACCCCGTCAAAGGTGAGATTGAAGGCCTCGACCCCGACGCCGTGGCGGTTGATATCGTGCTGATGGGCCGCATGAAGGCTAAGCCTGTCGGCCGCGAGCCATGCAGGCGCATCCTCCGCCTTGCCGCACAGCGAATAATCCGATGCGTTGAACAACGACATCAGATCGAAATCGGCTGCGTTGCGATCATGAAACGAGGCTGCGGGATTGAGATCGGCAAGGCTTTCGCGGTCCAGCGCCGCGTCATCGGCCAGATCGGTCTTCGTCAAAACGATGTGGTCGGCAAAGGCAAGCTGTTTCCAGCCCTCAATGAAGCTGTTGAGCATCGGCGGGCCCGAGACAACGTCGAAAGCCGTCACCACGCCCGAAAGATGGAAATGCCGGGCAACGACGTGATCCCGCAGGCCCAGCGCCGGTGTGCCGCCGGCGATCAGGCTGTTGATGATCGGCGCAGGATCGGCAAGACCGGTGGTTTCGATGACAACCCGCGATACATCAGGCATTACCCCTTCCAGAATGGCCTGATGCAGTTCGTAAAGCGAGGTGCGGATATCGCTCGTGGCGGTGCAGCAGATGCAACCCGTCGTCGTTCTGAAATATCGTTCGGAACCCGTCCGCACCAGGCCGTGATCGATGGGTACCGAGCCGAATTCGTTGACGATCACGGCCGCATCCCGCATGGCCGGCTCAGCCAGAAGCGCGTTCAGCAAGGTGGTCTTGCCTGCACCGAGAAAGCCGGTAAGCAGGGTAACCGGCACCGTTCGCAAAGATGGCAGGCCAGCCGAATCGTCCATGCGCCCAACCGCCTTTTTCCGCTTCAATCCGAACACATCCACCTCTTCGCCCGCACAAATTCACAGCAATATAATAGGTAATGTAATAACATATCAATGACAACTACTGGATTTCGACAGGAGCGAATTCAGCGGAGACACGCGCCGGTGACCAAGCGCATGAAAAAACCGCGGAACGAAGGAAATGGAATAATAAATCCGTTTCCTTCACTTTCGTTTTAATCGTTCCACGTTCTATTGCATTTTCGTTAGAGTTCGCTTTTAATCGGCGATGCTAATACAGAAAAGATCGCCCGCAGCCATATCGAGGAGGATAGGCGGCAATTAAGGGGCTGTATCTTTTACTGTTTTCATAATGGGAGGAATCGCCTTGAAAAAACTCAGCTACCGCGTTGCTGCGGCATCCGCGCTTTCGTTTTTTGTCACATCGAATGCATATGCTGTGACGGAGATCCAGTGGTGGCACGCCATGACCGGCGCCAACAACGAAGTCGTGGATTCGCTTGCCAAGGAATTCAACGACAGCCAGAAAGACTACAAGGTCATGCCCGTCTTCAAGGGCACCTATCCCGAAACCCTGAACGCCGGCATCGCCGCCTTCCGCGCCAAGCAGGCGCCTGCCATCATTCAGGTCTTCGATGCCGGCTCCGGTGTCATGATGGGTGCTGCGGGCGCCATCAAACCCGTAGCGGACGTGCTGAAGGAAGGCGGCTACACCTTCAACAAGGATGAATATCTGGCAGGCATCGTCGCCTATTATTCCAAGCCTGACGGCACCATGCTGTCCTTCCCCTATAATTCGTCCTCGCCGATCCTCTATTACAACAAGGATATCTTCCAGAAGGCCGGCCTCGATGCCGCCAACCCGCCGAAGACGTGGCCTGAAGTCTTCGAAGCCGCCAAAAAGATCAAGACCAGCGGTGCCGCGCAATGTGGTTTCACCTCCACTTGGCTGACCTGGATCCAGACCGAAAACTTCGCCGCATGGAACAACGTCTCCTATGGCAGCAATGAAAACGGTCTCGGCGGCACCGATGTGAAGCTCGCCGTCAATGCGCCGCTCTTTGTCGAGCATTTCCAGGCGATTGCCGATCTGGCGAAAGACGGTGTCTTCCGTTATGGCGGCCGCACCTCGGAAGCCAAGCAACTCTTCATGTCCGGCGAATGCGGTATTCTGACCGAATCCTCCGGCGGCCTTGGAGATATCATCAAGACCGGGATGAATTACGGCATCGGCCAGCTTCCCTATTATGAGGGCCATGGCCCGCAGAACACCATCCCGGGCGGCGCCAGCCTCTGGGTCTTCGGTGGCAAGAGCGATGCCGAATATAAGGGCGTAGCGGAGTTCTTCCACTTCCTCTCCCAGACCAAGATCCAGTCTCGCCTGCATCAGGTCTCTGGCTATATGCCGGTCACGATCGCGGCCTATGAGGAAACCAAGAAATCCGGCTTCTACGACAAGAACCCCGGCCGTGAAACGCCGCTGCTGCAGATGATGGGCAAACCGCCGACAGAAAACTCCAAGGGTGTGCGTCTCGTGAACCTGCCGCAGGTGCGTGACATCATGAACGAGGAGTTCGAGGCGATGCTGGCCGGCAAGCAGGATGCGAAGGCAGCACTCGACAAGATAGTCCAGCGCGGCGACGCGGCCATCAAACAGGCCGCCGGCAATTAAACGATCCCCTGCCCCGCCCGCATCCTCTGACAGATGCGGGCGGCATTTCCATGTCATCAGGAGATCGCCGTGCAAAGCGTCGTATTCCCCAACAAGATCCTGCCCTATCTGCTGGTCGCCCCGCAGATCATCCTCACGGTGATCTTTTTCTTCTGGCCGGCCAGCCAGGCGCTCTATCAGTCCACCATGCGCGAGGATGCCTTCGGGCTGAACAGCAATTTCGTCGGTCTGGCGAATTTTTCCGCGGTACTTTCTGATGAAAGCTACCTCAACTCGCTGCAGGTCACCGTCGTTTTCAGCATCCTCACCGCGCTTGTTTCCATGGGGCTGGCGCTGCTGCTGGCAACGGCGGCAGACAGGGTGGTGCGCGGCAAGGGCTTTTACCGCACCATGATGATCATGCCCTATGCCGTCGCGCCGGCGGTGGCCGGCATGTTATGGCTCTTCATGTTCAATCCGGCCATGGGAACCTTCTCTTATATCCTGCGTCGCAACGGCATCATGTGGGACCCGCTGCTCAACGGCAATCAGGCCATGCTGCTCGTCGTTGCAGCGGCTGCATGGAAACAGATCAGCTACAATTTCCTGTTTTTTGTCGCGGGCTTGCAGGCAATTCCTAAATCATTGCTGGAGGCCGCCTCCATTGATGGCGCGCGCGGTTCGCGGCGCTTCTGGACCATCGTTTTCCCTCTGCTTGCGCCGACCACCTTCTTCCTTCTGGTCGTCAACACGGTCTACGCCTTCTTCGACACCTTCGGCATCATTCATGCGGTGACCGGCGGCGGCCCCGCAAAGGCGACGGAAACGCTGGTTTACAAGGTCTATAATGATGGCTTCGTGAACCTCAATCTCGGCTCATCCGCCGCGCAATCCGTGATCCTGATGGTGATCGTCATCGCGCTCACCGCCTTCCAGTTCCGCTTCGTCGAGAAGCGCGTGCATTACGGCTGAGGACGTCCTGATGATTGAAAATCGCCCCATCGCACGCGTGATCGCCCATCTGATGCTGGTGCTCGGCATCATCATCGTGGCCTTTCCGATCTACTACACCTTCATCGCTTCCTCGATGACGTCAAACGACATCATCCGGCCGCCCATGTCGCTGCTGCCAGGCGGCCATCTCGGAGAAAACTATACCGACGCCATGGTTGGCGGCGTGGAGAGGGTCGTCGGCGTCAGCCTCGAACGGCTGCTGTTCAACAGCTTCGTCGTGGCGCTGGCCATCGCCATCGGCAAGATCATCATCTCGTTCCTGTCCGCCTTCGCCATCGTCTTCTTCCGCTTTCCCCTCCGCATGGGCTTTTTCTGGATGATATTCATCACGCTCATGCTGCCGGTGGAAGTTCGCATTCTGCCCACCTACAAGGTCATCGTCGATCTGGGCCTGATCGACACCTATGCGGGGCTCACCCTGCCGCTGATGGCTTCAGCCACGGCGACCTTTCTCTTCCGGCAATTCTTTCTGACAATTCCCGGTGAAATGGTGGAAGCGGCGCGCATCGACAATGCCGGTCCGTTCCGTTTCATGCGCGATATCCTGCTGCCGCTGTCCAAAACCAATATCGCGGCACTTTTCGTGATCCTCTTCATCTACGGCTGGACGCAATATCTCTGGCCGCTGCTCGTGACCAACGACGCAAAGATGAACACGATCATCATCGGCCTCAAGCGCATGGTGGATTTTACCGATGCCTCGACGCCCTGGAATTATGTGATGGTGACGGCGATCCTCGCCATCATCCCCCCTGTTATCGTTGTGGTGCTGATGCAGCGCTGGTTCGTCAAAGGTTTGGTGGAGACCGAGAAGTAATGGCAAAAATTGCGCTGAAAGACGTCCGCAAGGTTTATGGCGGCAATGTCGAAGCCATCAAGGGCGTATCGATGGACATCGCCGATGGCGAAATGATCGTGCTCGTCGGTCCCTCCGGCTGCGGAAAATCCACCCTGCTGCGCATGATCGCCGGTCTGGAAGGCATTTCCGGCGGCCAGATCGTCATCGGCGACCGCGTCGTCAACGATCTGGAACCCTCAGACCGCGACATTGCCATGGTGTTCCAGAACTACGCGCTCTACCCGCATATGACGGTGCGCCAGAACCTTGCCTATGGCCTGAAGAACCGCAACACGCCGAAGGAGGAGATCGAGCGGCGTATCACGGAGGCGGCCAAGGCTCTCGAAATCGAACAATTCCTGGAGCGCAAGCCGCGCCAGCTTTCCGGCGGCCAGCGCCAGCGTGTGGCCATGGGCCGCGCCATCGTGCGCAAGCCCGCGGCATTCCTGTTCGACGAGCCGCTTTCCAACCTCGACGCCAAGCTGCGCGTGCAGATGCGCGTCGAAATCCGCCGCCTGCAGCGCTCTCTCGCCACGACAAGCGTTTACGTGACCCACGACCAGATGGAAGCCATGACGCTCGCCGACAGGCTGGTGGTGCTGAATGCCGGCCGGATCGAGCAGATGGGCACGCCGATCGAGCTTTACGAAAAACCGGCCACCACCTTTGTCGCCACCTTCATCGGCTCGCCCTCGATGAACCTGCTGAACCACGGGACGGCGACGGCCAACGGCTCTTCCGGTTGGTCGGTGATGGAAAGCACCGCACTGCCGCAGGGTGCTGCCACGCTCGGCATCCGCCCGGAAGACATCACCCTTGCCAGTGACGCCCCTACCGACGCTGCATTTACCGGCACCGTGCAGGTGGACGCCGTGGAACTGGTGGGTGCGGAAAGTTACGTGCACGGCTCCTTCGCCGACGGCACCACCATCGTCTTCCGCGTCCACGGCCGCTCGCAACTGCGCATCGGCGAAACGCTGAAAATCGCCGCCCAGGCAAAGGATTTCCATCTGTTCGATTCGGCGGGGAAGCGGATTTAAGCTTGGCAACAGAAACGGGGCACCCGCCATTGGCGGGTGCTCGCGCATCACTGAAACCTCTATCGGTTCGTTACCAGACGAGTTCCACCTGCGGCCGGCCATTGGAAGTTTTCTCCAGGGTGCGGCCGGAGGTATCGACGTTGCAATGAACGCGCTGGCGGAAAGCGGAGAAGCTTTCGAAGGTTACGACATCCACGGGATCATCGAGATGCAGGGTCAGCCGGTAACGTTCGGGATCGCCGCCGAGCGCCTGCACGCCCAGAACGGAGGCCACGAAAGGCTGCCCGAGGTAAAAACCTTCCACCCTCGAACCCAGAATATAGGGATTGAACGCGGGACGATTTCCCGCGGCGGCATGTAGCGTATTCCAGTCGCGGAAGCCATATTGCGCGGCGATGAGTTCCAACGCCCTTGAATGGGTGATTGACTGCCCCTCATCTTCAAGAGCGGCACGCAGGCGCTTTGCCTGTTCTTTCAGCCCCTCAAGTGCGGGAAGCGGTTTGGACACGTTCATAACGGTTCTCCAACATGTGCATGCCGAATGTTCCGAAGGGGGTCCGCGTTGCCATCGACGACATGCAAAACATGGGATGACCGTTATCAAGAAAAGAGCTTCACCAGGGGCGCAAACGCGCCTGCGGACGGCCGGGGCTCTTGCCCGTGGCCGTCCCTATAGCCCAGAAAGCGCCGCCCGTCAAAGGCCGCGCTTCATCGATCTATTGTCAGAAACGATAGGTGATACCCGCGCCAATCAGCCACGGATCCAGCTTGGCCTTGCCGCTGATCGGCGTGCCGCCGAGTTCCGCCGTCCAGTCGGTCTTGAGGAAGATCTTCTTCACGTCGAAGTTCACCCCCCAATGCTCATCCAGCATATAGTCGAAACCGACCTGCACGGCGGCGCCCAGCTTGTTCTTGACATCGAGATTGCTGAAACCGGGCTTTTCGGTCTGGTTGTAGAACAGCGAATAGTTCACGCCCGCGCCGATATAGGGCTTGAAAGCGCCGAAGTCGGTGAAGTGATATTGCAGCGTCAGTGTCGGCGGCAGCAGCCAGGTCTTGCCGACCGGCGTGCCGGCCAGCACGCCCTCGCCGTTGATCTTGGCATAGGTGGTGCCGAGGATAAGTTCGGCGGCAAAGTTATCGGTGAAGAAATAGCTGATATCGAGTTCCGGGATTACGGTATCCGAATAGGACAGGCCAGCCCCTGGCACACCGTCGACACTCCCTCTGTCGTTGGTGATGACGCCGAGGCCGCGCACGCGCAGCATCCACGGGCTTGCCGCCGCAATCGCTTCCTCCGCAGTCGGAGCCGGCGCCGCATGGGTCATATCAGCGGCTATCGCATCGGCAGAACCGAGCATGGCGGCAACGCCAATCGCAACACTGGCAAGCAAGGCGTTGTTTCTGTTTCTATTCGTCATTCCATCTCTCCTATAGCGCACCGCAGCCGGGCAAGTCCCCGGAACCGGCTGATGACGGCGGGCCTTGCGAATCTTCGCCTGCCGCAACCGCTTGGGAGCCACTATGACGAAGGGTGACGAAGGCGATTGAGATGGATCAAACCGGGATGCCCTTCATGTATGGAAGCGATGAACCGGCAAGCATTGTGACAATTACGCAACAATGCCGCCCGGCGACCCGCCCACGGAAGTCGGAATACGGAGAAGGCCACATGCGCAGGCCTCCCCCTATGCATATCACGCCGGCTGCGGCGTCAGGGTCGCGGAGCCCGGCTTTCGCAGCAGCAGAACCGAGACGGCGGCAATCATGCACATCAGACCGGCAATCTGCAGCGCGGGCATATAGGTATCGAAGTCGCTCTTGAAAAAACCGGCGCCAAAGGCGGCGGTGGCTGCCCCCAGCTGATGGCCGGCAAAGACCCAGCCGAAAACAAGACCGGCCTTTTCACGGCCGAAGTTTTCCGCGGCAAGCTTCACCGTCGGCGGCACGGTCGCTACCCAGTCCAGCCCGTAGAAGACGGCAAAGACCGAAAGCTCCACGACGCTGAAGCCTGAGAATGAGAGGTAAAGCAAGGATAGCCCGCGCAGACCGTAGAACCAGAACAACAGGAAGCGATTGTCGAACCGGTCGGAAAGCCAACCGGCGAAGATCGTGCCGAAGAAGTCGAAAATGCCGATCACCGCCAGCGTTCCCGCCGCTGTTACCGCAGCCATGCCGAAATCGCCGCAGATCGAGATCCAGTGTGTCTGGATGAGACCGTTGGTCGAAAGTCCGCAGACGAAAAACGTGCCGAACAGCACCCAAAAGACGGGGTTGCCCGAGACGCTTTTCAGCGTCACCAGCGGCGATGCCAGCGTGGCGAGGAGATTGTGGTCCTGCTTGACCGGCTTTGTCACCACCGTCTCGCCATAGGCCGGCAAACCGACATCGGCGGGGTGGTCACGCATCAAAAGCAGAACGAGGACCATGGCGGTGGCAATCACCGCAACGGACAGGGTCAAGGCGGTTCGCCAGCCATAGGCTTCCGTCAGCGCCGCCAGCAGCGGCAGGAAAACCAGCTGGCCGGTGGCGTTGCTTGCCGTCATCAGGCCGATCACCAGTCCCCGACGCTTGGAAAACCAGCGTGTCGCCACGGTGGCGCCCAGCACCAGAGCAGTCATGCCGGTGCCGACACCGATCACCACGCCCCAGAGCAGCAGCAATTGCCACACCTCAGTCATGAAGAAGGAGGCGACAATGCCGCCCATGATCAGGGCAAGCGCGGTGGAAACCACCTGCCGGATGCCGAAATGGTTCATGAAAGCGGCGGCAAATGGCCCAAGCAGACCGAACAGCACAAGCCTGACGGCCATGGCCGAAGAAATATCGGCGATATCCCAACCGAATTCCTGATGCAGCGGCTGGATCATCACCCCCGCAGATCCCATCGCACCTGCGGTGGCCAGCATGGTGAGAAAGGTGGTCGCGGCGACGAGCCAGCCATAGTGCAGATTTCTGCCGGCCATCCAGCTGGCGAGGCGTGTGGAGAGCATGTTCGAATTCCCTTTCCGGCGGCCGCGGCCGATATTTTGCGGGTATATACCCACATTGCGGGCAGATAACCGCATATGCCCAAAAAACTACAGGGCTGCGAGCAGTTCCTGCAATTGTGCTGTCTTCTCGGGCCCAAGCCGGGCCTCGATTTCATCCTGCACCCCATCCCAGAGCGGTGCGCCCGCCTTAAGGATCGCGTGCCCTCCCTCCGTTACAGTCAGCATCGCTTCCCGCTGATCCTCACCGTGGCCAATAGCGACCAGACCCATTCGTGCCAGCACCTTGGCATTACGGCCGACGGTGGAGCGATCCAGTTCCACCCTTGCAGCCAGGTCGGTCAGCGAGACCGGCGCAACACGGTTGATGTTCCGCAGCAGGCTGAACTGACCGATGTTGACACCAAGCGGCGCCAGCGCCTCGTCATAATAGGACGAGAGCTTGCGGGATGCTTTGCGCAACAGAATGCAGTGGCAGCTATCGTTTGGCATTTGTCTCGGGTATATACCCGCAAATTCCCGGGCGCAAGGGGGCATGGAACGCAAAGATGCGACAAAACGGCCGGAGATCGGCATGCGGCAGGGTTCAGAAGCGCAGTCGGAAGAAGCCATAGGCGGCAAGAACCGCACAGACAGAGGCGCCAACCAGATAAGGCATATGCAGCGCCGCGGTGCGGCCGATCTCCGGTTCGGCCAAACTGACCATTATCCCGGCGGCAAAGGCGCCGAACGACATCGCGCCCCAACCGAAAAACCGATAGACGGAATTGACGCGTCCAAGAAGCTCATCTGGAATGAGCCTCTGCCTGTAGCTGACGGTGACCACATTCCACAACATGCCGGCTGCGGCCTCGAAAAACAGGCCGGCCGCCACCAGCGGCAAGGACGCCGACAGGCCAAGCACCAGATTGAACAGTGCAAATGTGCAAAGCGCCAGAAAGAGGCTTGCCCTCGCCCCCAACCGCCGGGCAAGCCAGGGTGAGACCAGCCCGCCAAGAACGCCGCCAGCTGCGCCACAGGTCAACAGCACGCCATAGGCGGCCGAGGAGAGATTGAGCACCTCCTGCGCATAGAGAACGAGAACTGTCATTCCCCCGACAAATACGGCGTTGATTGCGCCCAGCATGATAGCGAGCCGTAGCACCATGGGGTTGCACCACATCCAGCCAAGGCCTTCCTGCAATGCCGGCCAGAATGAAGCCGGACCGGAGGATTTGCGCGGCGGCAGCACGATGAGCCAGATCAACACCGCCGAGACCGCGTAAAAGCCGGCATCAAGGCCGAAGGGAATGGCAATGCCCGCCGCGATCAACAGGCCGGCCAGCGGCGGGCCGATGAACTGGCCGGTCACCTGTTCGGCGCTCCACATCTGGCCATTGGCACGTTCAAGATCACCCGGCGCGACAAGCGAAGGCAGGATCGTCTGCGCCGCATTGTCCCGAACGACCTCGGCGCAGCCGAACAGGAACGCTATTACCGCGAGTGAAAAAATCGCCGTCGAACCCGATTGCATCGGTAATGGCGGGTTTGCAGTGGCGGAGATCATGGCGACTGCGCATATCATCAGCGCCAGCCGTACCATGTCTGCCCGCACCATCAGCAAACGCCGGTCGCTTCGATCGGTCCAAACCCCCACCGGCAGCGCAAAAAGCAGCCATGGCAAACGTTGCGCCACCGCGATCATGGATATCAGCAGCGGATCGCTGGTCAGCAACGTGCAGAGCCATGGTATCGCCACCATCGAAATACCATCGGCAAGATTGGATACGGCGCTCGCGGAGAATAACAGGCGGTAATCACGATTGGTTCGGAGTAGAGCTGCCTGCATGCCTGATCCCCTGCCGCTGAAATCACGCCGGAGCAGACATAAACTGTCACAATAGCCAAAGAGCCTATTGCGACCTATCGCCGCCGAACCGGTATCGCATCCGATTCCCCAGCCTCGCATGAAAGAATATTTTGCAGCAATACAATTTCGCTGGATCGGCCCCGGCCACCCGGCCGGAGCACGAAATCAACGGTTGACGGGGTCAGGCAGAGAGCCTGCGGCCGCTTGCCACCAGCAGGCCGGCAGCGCCTTCAAGCCAGCCAGCTTTCAGCTCCAGCGCCAGGAAACGGCTACGCTCGAACGGGCCGGGCATGATGAGATGCTGGGCCTTGTCGGCGAAAAAGCCGAAACGCTCGTAATAGGGCGCGTCGCCAACCAGAAGAATGGCGCCATGGCCCCGCCTGGTGGCCTCGGTAATGGCGGCGCGCATCAGCGCCGAGCCGATGCCCTTGCCCTCATGGGCGGCATCGACGGCAAGCGGGCCGAGCAGCAGCGCTTCGACGGCGCGGCCTTCGCGGGAGATACCGGCTTCGACGTTCCACAGGCGCACCGTGCCGATGACATGGCCGTCCTCATCGCGGGCGACGAGCGCCAGGCCTTCGGCGGGAACGCGGCCGGCGCGCAGCTTTTCGGAAGACTTGCGGCGGCGTCCGGCGCCCATGGCGCGGTCCAGCAGGTTTTCACGGGCAACGACATCGCCCGGATTTTCCTGATCGACATGAAATGTCTGCGGTGTGAAAAATGCCCGTACCGAATTCAAAAGAGCGGCCATCCTTGGCCTCCCGTCACACAACCGCCCACACGCGGCCCTTGATGAAAATTGGTGGAGCCGTTCCGGCCCGCCGACACGCTTTCCTCGGCTGGAAGAGGTGCAGCAAGCAGGGATTTGCGCAACAGCACAATCGGCAGGGCCGGAACGGAAGCTTGGTCGAGACGCCGCCCTTTCAGCGGACGGCGCTCGGATCAGATGACGTAGGCCTTCAGCGGCTCGAAACCGTTGAACGCGACCGCCGAATAGGTGGTCGTGTAAGCGCCCGTGCCTTCGATCAGAACTTCATCGCCGATGGTCAGCGAGACCGGCAGCGGATACATGTTCTTTTCATACAGCACGTCGGCGCTGTCGCAGGTCGGGCCGGCCAGAACGCAGGGCTCCATCTCGTCCTGATCGCGCTCGGTGCGGATCGGGTAACGGATCGCCTCATCCATCGTCTCGGCGAGACCGCCGAACTTGCCGATGTCGAGGAACACCCAGCGGTGGTTGTCATTGTCGGACTTGCGCGACACGAGAACGACTTCCGCCTTGATGACGCCGGCATTGCCGACCATGCCGCGGCCCGGTTCGATGATGGTCTTCGGGATCTGGTTACCGAAGTGCTTGCGCAGCGCCGTGTCGATGGCCTGGCCGTATTCTTCGGCAGCCGGAACGTCGCGCAGGTACTTTGTCGGGAAACCGCCGCCCATATTGACCATCTGCAGGTGGATGCCCTGTTTGGCAAGCGAAGCGAAAACGCGCTTGGCATCGGCCAGTGCCGCATCCCACGCGTCAAGGTTCATCATCTGCGAACCGACATGGAAGGATACGCCGTAGGACTCGAGACCGAGCTGATGGGCGTAAACCAGAACGTCGACAGCCATCTGCGGTACGCAGCCGAACTTGCGCGACAGCGGCCATTCCGCACCTTCGCCATCCGTCAGAACGCGGCAGAACACGCGCGCGCCGGGAGCTGCACGGGCAACCTTCTCAACTTCCTCATGGCTGTCCACGGCGAAGAGATCGATGCCGAGCGCATGGGCGCGCGCAACATCGCGTTCCTTCTTGATGGTGTTGCCGAAGGAGATACGGTCGGAAGTCGCACCCGCATCGAGCGCCATCTGGATTTCAGCCACGGAGGCGCAATCGAAGTTGGAGCCGAGCGAAGCAAGCAGCTTCAGGATTTCGGGAGCCGGGTTTGCCTTCACGGCATAATAAATCGCGCTGTTCGGCAGGGAGTGCCGGAACGCGTTGAAATTGTCGCGCACGACGTCGAGATCAACCACGAGGCAAGGGCCTTCGGGACGTCGGGTCTTGATGAAGTCGAGAATGCGTGCAGTCGTCATCGATGTATTCCCTGTTAAACCGGCTCTGGAAAAATCCGGAGGACAAAGGACGCTCGAGATATGCATTCGAATCAGCCGGTGGAGGCGCAGAATCGATAACATACGCTCAAGGCGCGAATGTGAACGACGCCCTGCCAGAGCATCATTCGGCTTTGTCTGCCATGGATTGGAGGGAATGACCCGACCGCACTTCAGGCAATGATGGTGTGCCTCTTTAGTACCCCGGCTGATGGAGAGCCGGCAGAGAACCAGAAAGGCCCGCACCGTCGTTGCTTCGTATGTCCTCGCATTTTCCGGTTGGCCGGAATAGCGACTGGAGGGGTTAGTTCCAGGTACCTTACCTAAATCCTCACCACATCGAGGAATCGGCGGACACACATGGGCACGTGCGACTTTGGGCAGCACGGGAGATAAGAATATTCGCCGTCATAATCAAGAGGATTTTTTCACCATATAGCGGAATTTTTCAGCAGCGATTTTAAGGTTGAACAGTCAGGATGCAGCGTTCAATTATATGGAACAAACTGGAGGGTTTTCATGGACACGCTGACGCGCATCCGCGCCTTTATCGATGTTGTCGAAGCGGAGGGGTTTTCCGCTGCGGCGCGCAAGACCGGGCGCTCCAAGGCGCTTCTGTCCAAATATGTGCGGGAACTGGAGGACGATCTCGGAGCGCTTCTCTTAAACCGAACCACGCGGCAGTTTTCGCTGACGGAAGCCGGGCACACCTATTATCGCACAGCATCCGACATTCTGAAGGAGATCGACAATCTCGCCGACCTTGTTCGGGAAAAGAATGCCGATCTGAAAGGAAAACTGCGGATCTCCGTTCCACGCACTTTCATCGACGCGGAGGTCGGCCAGAGCCTCATCGACTTCGCCAGGGAAAATCCGGAACTGTCGCTTGAGATCGTCGCGGAAGACCGATTCGTCGACCTGATCGAAGAAGGCTTCGATCTCGCGATCCGGATCACCCGGCTGGAGGATTCGGGCCTGATCGCCCGCAAGCTTTCCGATTTCCGGGTCTATGCGGTGGCGACGGCGGATTTCGTCGCGCAACACGGACCGCTCGATGGTCCGCAGGATTTCTCCCGCGTTCCCTTCATCATCGACACCAATACGCGTTTTCATAATACGGTGCGGTATCTGGAGCCGGATGGCGGCTCAAATTCGGTCGCCATCAGCGGCCCCATCGAGGTCAACAGCCCACAGGCGACCCTGCGCGCCGCCCGTGCCGGCCTCGGAATCGCCATGGTGCCTGACTTTATCGCCCGGCCCTATATCCAGTCCGGAGAACTGGTGACGCTGTTCGACGATTATATTTCCAAGGACCGCGGCATTTATGCGGTCTATCCGCATCGTCGCTACCTGCCCGCCAAGGTGCGCAGCTTCGTGGATTATCTCTCGGCGTGGTTCAGGAAGAACGGGTGAAGGCGGCATTCGCCGAGCGTCCTTCCGTCATGCCGGACTTGATCCGGCATCCAGCCACGGCGCGTCTGCGCCGTGAAGGACTCTCCCGCGATCAAGGACTTGATCGCCCTGGACCCCGGATCAAGTCCGGGGTGACGGAGTGGGGATGCAGCCGTCTCGCCAAATCCAAACCTAGGCAAAACTTTTAGCAGCATCGACGCCCGCCTTGCAGCGGGCGTCGCATGGCAGAAGCCAGCTCGTCAGAACGGCGAATCCGGGAAGTAGAACTGCTCGGCATTGTCCTTGGTGATCAGCGTCGCATCGAGGATGTACTCACCCGCGACCGGCACCTGATCGTAGAAATGCCCGGCCGTCAGCTGCATGGCGGTCGCCACCATCGCCGGCGGATAGAGCACGTCGACCGGCACAAGCTTGTCGCCGTCCATGACCTTCTTGATCATGTCCTTGGACCCGGCGCCCGCGACGATATACTGGATATCGGTGCGTTTGGCCTGCTGGATGGCTTCCAGCACGCCGATCGCCATATCGTCGTCCTGACACCAGACCACGTCGATCTTCTTGTACTTGGTCAGATAGTCCTGCATCACACGGAAGGCGTCGTCGCGGTTCCAGTTGCCGTACTGGCGGTCGAGAACCTTGATATTCGAGCCGGCGATACCCTTGTCGAAGCCATCCTGGCGCTGCTGGTCGATCGGGATCGGCAGGCCGCGAATGACCACGACTTCGGCATCCGGCGTCGTCTTCTTGATGTATTCGCCGGCCACCTGGCCGAGCGCCGGGTTGTTGCCGGCCACATAGAGATCGCGGATAGAATTGTCGTTGACACTCGGCGCGCGGTCGACGAGCGCGACGAAGGTGCCCCTGTCCTTGATCTCCTTGATGGCGTTGACAAGCGGATCGGGATCGGACGGCAGGACGACCAGCGCGTCGAGCCCCTGCACGGCCAGATCCTGCAGCGCATTGGCCTGGTTTGCGGCGTCCGGCGATGTCTTGACGATGACGTTGAGACCCGGATGCTCCTTCATCAGAAGCTTCGCCACACGTTCGGCATGGTAGACCACGCCCGCCGTCCAGCCATGGTCGGCCGCCGGAATGGACACGCCGATCGTGACCTTTTTGTCCTGCGCGTGGGCCGAACCCGCCAGCACCGTTGCCAGCGCGGCAAAGGCCACGCCGATGAATTTATTACGCATAGTCTCTTTCCTCCCAAGACCGGGGCGTTCCTCCTCCAACCGCGCCTGCCCCACATGGCGCGGCGTGATACCTTACCTGCGGCTGAGCGAGCGCTGCACCAGCATGGCGATGATGATGATGGCCCCCTGAATGGCGCCGATCAGATATTCGCTGACGAAGTTCGACAGGATCATGATGTTGCCGACGATCTCCAGAATGAAGGCGCCGCAGATCGTGCCCCAGATGCGCCCTACCCCGCCGCGCAGCGCCGTACCGCCGACGACGACGGCCGTAATCGCCTGCAGCTCCCACAACATGCCTGTCGTTGCCGAAGTAGACGCGAGGCGCGGAACGTAAAGCAGCACCGCAACGGCGACGCAGAGCCCCTGTACCACATAGGCGATGGTGCGAACCCGGGCGACCGGAATGCCGGAATAACGCGCAACATCCTCACTGGAGCCCACCGCCGTCAGATGCCGCCCGTAGCGTGTACGGTAAAGCACGAAGGCGGCTATCGCAGCCGTGACGAAGATGACGATGACCGGCACCGGCACGCCCAGAACATTACCAAAATAGACCGGGCGATAAAGCGTCTGGATTTCCGGGTTGCGCAGCGTGATCGCGCCGCCCTGCGACAGCCAGGTCGTCAGCCCGCGATAGATACCCATGGTGCCGAGTGTGGCGATGAAGGGTTCGATGCGGCCGATGGTGGTGATGAGCCCGTTTACCAGCCCGCAGGCCGCGCCGATGGCGAGCGCGAGCGCCATTGCCGCAAGAAGCATCAGCAACGGGCTCGCTATCGCGCCGCTGTTCATGAACAGGATCATCAGGCTGGCCACGAAAGCAACCATGGCGCCCACCGACAGGTCCAGCCCGCCTGACGTGATGACATAGGTCGCGCCCAGCGCGATGATGGCGATGAAGGCGCTGCGGGTGATGACATTCAACAGATTGTCGATGCCGATGAAATTGGGATTGGCGATGGTGCCGAGAACCAGCAGCAGTGCCAGCGCCACGAAAGGCGCGACGGCGCGCAGGTCCCAGTCCTTCGAGGTCTTCGGCGTTTTGCCGTTATCAAATGCGGCCTCAGTCATATTTCCCCTCAGTTTCTTTTGTCAGGCCATGTTTCCCCGAACGCGGGCGCTCAGGCGGGTTCCTGCGTGTGAACACCCGTCGCCAGCGCCACGATGTCGTTTTCAGTCATGCGCTCCCCCGTCACCTCACCGACAATCCTGCCCGAACGCATCACCAGAATGCGGTCGCAGATGCCGATCAGCTCCGGCATTTCCGAGGAAACGACAATGATCGAGCGCCCCTCATCCGCAAGCCCGGCGATAAAGCGGTAAATCTGCTCCTTGGTGCCGATATCGATGCCGCGGGTCGGCTCGTCGATGATGACGATGGACGGGTCGAGCAGCATCATCTTGGCCAGCAGCAGCTTCTGCTGGTTGCCGCCGGAAAGCTGGCCCGCCAGCAAGTCCTTGCGTCCTGTGCGAATGTCGAAGTCGCGCACTGCAGCATCAAGCGCGGCCGTTTCCCGGCCGGTGTCGATCTGGAACAGACGGCTGAATTTTTTCAGCGACGCAAGCGTGAGATTGACCCGCAGATCCTTGGTGAGCAACAGCCCCTTCCCCTTACGGTCTTCGCTGAGGTAAACGATGCCGGCCCTGAGGCTGTCCTCCGCCTTGGCGAAGTGCACCGTCCGGCCAAGGTGACGCACCGTCCCACGCCCGGTCCGCAGGCCCAGCACACCCTCCATCAGCTCCGTCCGGCCCGCCCCCACCAGCCCGGCAAAACCGAGGATTTCGCCTTTGCGCAGGCTGAAACCGGCATCCTGCGCATAACCGGGAACGTTAAAATGCTCCACCTCAAGAACAGGCTCGCGCTCGCCGCCGGCGTTCCGGTCGGGATAGAGTTTCGCCACATCGCGCCCCACCATCAGCCGCGCCATATCGGCCGGCTCCAGCTCCGAGGCCGGGTGAGAGGCGACCAGCCGGCCGTCGCGCAGCACGGTCACGCGGTCGGCGATTTCCTTCACTTCCGGCAGGCGGTGCGAGATATAGAGCACGGCCACGCCTTTCGCGCGAATATCGCGGATGACGTTAAGCAGCGCCTCGGTTTCGATAGGCGTCAGGCTGGCCGTCGGTTCGTCAAAAATGACCAGCCGATGCGGCACGAGCAGCACGCGCGCGATCTGCACCAACTGCCGCTGGGCGATAGACAGGCTGCCGACGATGGCGTCGGGGTCTATCACGCCGCCCAGTTCGGTGATCGCCCTGCGGGCGCCGTCGCGCATGGCACGATCGTCCACCACCGGGCCCTTGCGCAGTTCGCGGCCAAGGTAGATGTTCTGCGCCACCGTCAGATCAGGCGCGAGCAATATTTCCTGATGGACGAGCACAATGCCGCGATGTTCGGCATCCACCGGCCCGCTCAGCGTGACGGGGTCGCCGTCGACACGGATCTCACCGCCCGAGGGCTTTTCATTGCCCGCCAGCAGTTTCATGAGCGTCGACTTGCCGGCGCCGTTCTCACCGATGATGGCATGCACCTCACCGGCCCGCACGTCTATCTCTATGTCCTTCAGAACCTGAACCGGTCCGAAAGATTTCGATAACCCGACCGTCCGGACAAGTGCCGGTTCCGGAGTAACCTCAGCAATAGCCATGCGCCCTCACCGACATCCGGTGCGAACGGGCTCCTGCCCTTCGATTGTCCTTGAAGTGACCATGAGCGAACTCCTCCCAAAGCTCGGAGAAGAAGCTAGCGTTGGTTTTGAGGTACGTAAAGCAAATTTCGCTTGTGTGTTAGAATACACTGAAATGTGAGGGGCGACCGGTGGACGGGGAGCCCGCAAAACGCGTCACTCTGCAGGGGAACGCTGGAAGCCTTTCATGAGGCGATGTACAGCTTCGGCGCCGTCGCTGGCCAGATCGAATCGTTTGCCGAACAGCAGCCAGTCGGAGCACATGCCCTTCAAAAGCCAGTAAAGCGCGCCAAGCGCGGATTCCGCGGTCCAGTTGTCGTTAAACGCGCCTTCCGCCTGCGCCCGCTCGAAAGCCGCCTCCAGCCGCTCCTTGTGGTATCGATCCAGCTCCTCCTGCGCATGAAGCACGGGCGCGAACTCATCGGAATAATTGGTACGAAGACTGATCGTCATGATGCGCTGGCGCTGTTCGTCGCCCGCCAGGAGCGCCAGCCATTTGCAGGCCGCTTCTTCTATCCTGGAGAGCAGCGCCGCACCCTTGAGGTCGGGATCGCCGAAATCGAGCAGGTCGGATTCCGGCAGCGCCACCGATTGGTAAAGGCCGATGAAGAGATCGGTCTTGCTGGAAAAATGCCAGTATATCGCCCCGCGTGTGACCCCGGCCGCGGCCGCCACCTCGTCCAGCGAGCTGTTGGCAACGCCCTTCTTGAAGAACACCCGCTCGGCAGCGGCAAGGATCGCCTGACGCGTCTCTTCTGCCTCGGCCTTGGTACGGCGCATTCCGTTATCTCCTTCCACTGCCGGCACGGCGCTTCCGCACCGTGCCTTTCCTCAATGCCGGGGCGTCATCACATGACGGTGTCCCGGCTTTCCCTCGATGTTATTCCGCCGGTGAAACGGCGTCAGCAGCAATCTCGTTCTCCTTCTTCCAATCCCCGAAAATCTTCATGACGAAAACAAAGAACACGGGAACGAAGAAGATCGCGAGGATCGTCGCCGAGATCATGCCGCCGAGAACACCGGTACCGATGGCGTTCTGGCTCGCGGCGCTCGCGCCGGAGGCGATCGCCATGGGCAGCACGCCGAGCGAGAAGGCGAGCGACGTCATCAGGATCGGCCTGAAGCGCAGATGCGCCGCCTCCACCGTCGCATCATAGGTGGATTTGCCCTCTGCCCGCAAATCCTTGGCGAATTCGATGATGAGGATCGCATTTTTCGCGGAAAGGCCGATGATGGCGACGAGGCCGACGAGGAAGTAGACATCGTTCGGCATGCCGCGCAGCATCACCGCCGCCACCGAGCCGATGACCCCGAGCGGCACCACCAGCATGACGGAGAGCGGAATTGACCAGCTTTCGTAAAGCGCTGCGAGCAGCAGGAAGACGAACAGCACGCTGAGACCGATGAGCGCCGGTGCCTGCGAACCCGACTGGATTTCCTGCAGTGACTGGCCGGTCCATTCGAAACCGAAACCGCCGGGCAATTCGCGCGCCAGACGTTCCATTTCGGCAATGGCATCACCGGAGGAGTAGCCCGGCGCCGCCTGGCCACCGATACGGATCGCCGGATAGCCGTTATAACCGACCACCTGAGAAGGACCGCGCACCCATTCCACCGAGGCGAAAGAGCTGATCGGCACCATGCCACCATTGGCGTTGCGGACGTTGAGGTTCAGAAGATCCTCGGTCTTCATGCGCTGGCCCTGTTCGGCCTGCACCGTCACGCGCTGCATACGGCCGGCATTGGGGAAGTCGTTGACGTAGGACGAACCCATATTGGCCGAGATGGTGGCGTTGATATCGCTGAAAGTCACGCCGAATGTGTTTGCCTTCTCGCGGTCGATGACGAGATTGACCTGCGCCGCATCCGGCATGCCTTCAATGCGAAGGCCGGCAAGGATGGGGCTCTGCCGCGCCGCGGCCATCAGCTGCGCGCCGGCGGCGCTCAGCGCCGTCTGGCCCGCTCCGGACCTGTCCTGCAGGCGGAAGGTAAAGCCGCTGGAGTTGCCGAGACCCTGAATGGGCGGCGGCGACAGCGCGAAGGACATTGCGTCCGGCAGGCCCCAGAGCTTGCCATTGATCCGGGCTGAGATGGCCGCTGCAGAATCCTCCGGTCCACGTTCGCTCCAGTCCTTCAGCGTCGCGAAGGCGAGGCCGGCGTTCTGGCCGGAACCGGAGAAGGAGAAGCCCGACACGGCGATGACGCGTTCAACCGCCGGCTCTTCCAGAAAGATCTTTTCGATCTGCTGGATGGACTGCAGGGTGCGGTCGCTGCTGGCTTCCGCAGGCGCCTGGATGTCCACGATCAGGTAGCCCTGGTCTTCGTTCGGCAGGAACGAGCTCGGCAATTGCATATAGGCCCAGCCGAGACCGACCAGCAGCGCCGCATAGATCACCATGAAGCGGCCGGAGCGCTTGATGATGCCGCCGACCGAAGACGAATATTTGTGCGACGCCTTGTCGAAGTTGCGGTTGAACCAGCCGAAGAAGCCCTTCTTTTCATGATGGCCGGCCTTGATGGGCTTCAGGAAAGAAGCGCACAGCGCCGGCGTCAGCGACAGGGCCAGGAAGCCGGAGAACAGGATCGACACCACCATGGTCAGGCTGAACTGCTGGTAGATGATGCCGACGGCGCCGGGGAAGAAGGCCATGGGCACGAACACGGCCGTCAGCACCAGCGTGATGCCGATGATCGCGCCGGAAATCTGGCCCATTGCCTTGCGGGTCGCCTCCTTCGGCGACAGATGCTCTTCCGCCATGATGCGCTCGACATTCTCAACGACGACGATCGCGTCATCCACCAGAATGCCGATGGCGAGAACCATGGCGAACATGGTCAGAACGTTGATCGAGAAACCCGAGACATACATGATGGCGCAGGTGCCGAGCAGCGCCACGGGCACCACCAATGTCGGAATGATGGTGTAGCGGATGTTCTGGAGAAACACGAACATCACCACGAAGACGAGGATGATCGCCTCGATCAGCGTGTGAATGACCTTCTCGATCGAAATCTTGACGAAGGGGCTGGTATCATAGGGAATTTCATACTCTATGCCCTGCGGGAAATAGCGCGACAGCTCCTCCATCGTGGCGCGTACGCCCTCCGATGTCTGCAGCGCATTGCCGGTCGGCGACAACTGCACGCCGATGGCGGCGCTCGGCTTGCCGTTCAGGCGGCTCGAGAAGTTATAGCTTTCGCCGCCCACCTCCACACGCGCGACATCGCGCAGCCTGACGGAAGAACCATCCGGGTTGGCGCGCAGCACGATGGAGCCGAACTCTTCCGGCGATGTGAGCTGACCCTGCACGTTGACGGTCGCGGAAATCTGCTGGCCAATCGGGTTTGGCGATGCACCGATACGGCCGGCGGCGACCTGCGAGTTCTGCGCCTGGATGGCGCCGATGACGTCGCTCGACGTCAGGCTGAGGCCCAGCATCTTGTCCGGATCCATCCAGATGCGCATGGAGCGCTGGGTGGCAAAGAGCTGCGCGCTGCCAACGCCGGGAACGCGGCGCAATTCGCCGAGCACGTTGCGGCTGAGATAATCGCCCAGACCGATGGCATCGGTATTGCCGTCGACGGAGGTGAGCGCCACCATCATCAGAAACGAGGTGCCTGCCTGTTCCACGCGCAGGCCCTGCTGCGTCACTGCCTGCGGCAGGCGTGGCTCCACGCGTGCGATGCGGTTTTGAACTTCGACCTGCGCCTCACCGATATTGGTGCCAGGTTCAAACGTGACGTTGATCGAAATGCGGCCTGAAGCCTCTGATGTCGACTCGAAATAGATCAGGCCGGGAACACCGTTCAGTTCCTCTTCGATCGGGCGCGTGACGCTTTGGTAGATATCTTCCGGCGCAGCGCCGGGATAGGTCGTGGAGACCGAAATCTGCGGCGGCGCCACATTCGGATATTGCGCAATAGGCAGCATGGGAATGGCGAGCAGGCCCGCCAGCATGATGAAGATGGCGACGACCCAGGCAAAAATGGGCCGATCGATGAAAAAACGTGCCATGAAATCGGTCCTTATTGCTTCTGGGCCGGAGCCGCGCTCTCGCTACCTGCGGCAGCGGCGACATCGGCCTCGTCGGACCAGGGTTCAGGCTTCACCTTGGCTCCCGGGGCGGTCTTCTGGAAGCCTTCGGCAACAACGCGGTCGCCATCCTTCAGCCCTTCCGAAATCACCCAGCGGTCACCGATGGAACGGCCGACGCTGACGCGCCGCTGCTCGACCGTATCTTCGGCGTTGACGACAAGCACGCTCGCCTGACCGCCGGCATCGCGCTGAACCGCCTGCTGCGGCACCGCGAATGCAGCCTTCTGAATGCCCTGCTGGATCTGCACGCGGACATACATGCCCGGCAGCAGATCGCCGTTCGGGTTGGGAAATTCGCCGCGCAGCGTCACCTGGCCGGTGGTCTCATCAACCGCCGCTTCCGAAAACAGCAGACGGCCGGGCTGCGGGTAACGGCTGCCGTCATCGAAGAGCAGATTGACTTCGGCTTCATTCGGGCCGGTCATCAGCTTGCCGTCCTGAAGCGCCTTGCGCAGCCGAATGAGATCGGCCGCCGGCTGGGTGAAGTCGGCATAGATCGGATCAAGCTGCTGGATCGTCGCCAGGTTTTCAGAGCCGGTCGCGCTGACGAGCGCGCCTTCCGTAATACGCGCGCGGCCGATCCGGCCGCTGATCGGGGCTTTAACATCCGCATATTGAAGATTGAGCTTCGCTTCGGCCAGGCCTGCCTCAGCCACCGCCACCTCGGCATCGGCCTGCGCCAGCTGGGCAATGGCGTTGTCGAATTCCTGCTGCGAACCAACGTTGGAACGGCGCAGCTGCTGCTGCCTGTCGGCCGTCTGGCGCGCCTGAAGCTGCGCGGCCTGCGCCCGGCGCAACGTGCCCTCGGCGCTGTCTACGCGCACCTGGAACGGGGCGGGATCGATGCGGTAGAGGACATCGCCTTCCTTCACCAGCGAACCCTGCTCGAACACGCGCTCAACGATGATGCCGGAGACACGCGGGCGCACTTCCGCAAGTCGCGTCGGTGCAATGCGGCCCGGCAGGTCGTTGGTTATCGGCAGCTCTTCCTGCTTCACGGTCACGACCTTGACTGCACCAGGCGGCGGCGCGCCGGGGGCAGACGCCTGCTCGTCGCTACATCCGACCACAACGATGCCCGCCAACAACACCGCCACGATCTGCCCCAGTCTTTTCGCCATTCTGCGCTCCGAATCCATGAAAAAGGTCACATTTACATACATACTAAGACGTATGTAAATTTCTGACAATAGAATTGTTGCAGCGCAAAACCGGCCTCACGCGCTTGTGAAGCCGCGCGAGACGGCGTGGTAACACGGCCTGCATTCGCAAGAGCATCGGGAAACGGAAGGGGGCTGGGACCCACGACGGCGCGGGTCCCACCTTGGGCCTTATGGCCGGAAGATCAGAAATAATTGCGCGAGGGTCGATGACCCCTCTCACCGTCAGGACAAACGCTTCAGCGAGCTGGCTTCCGGCTGGGGGCCGGCATTGGTCTTGTCGTTATTGTCGGCAGACCTGTTACGCAGCGCCGCGTAATAGGCATTTTTCTGCTCGTACATATTCATATCGGCGCGGCGCACCAACGATTCCATCGTCTCGCCTGCCTCGCTGGTCGCCACACCCAACGACAGGCTGAGCGGTGCGCTGGAATAGAACTGGTTGTTGATCTTCAGCAGCTCATAAACGGTTTCGACCATGGCGGCGGCCACCTGCTTGTCGGCGCCGGGAAGAAGAATGGCGAATTCGTCGCCGCCGATGCGGGCTGCGTGGTTCGGCGCGGTCACCACGCCGTTCAGCACCTCGCCCATGCGTCGCAACAGGGCGTCGCCGGCATCGTGCCCAAGCTTGTCATTCGCGTCCTTCAAGCCGTTGAGATCGATCACGATCGCCGATACGGGCCGCAACGCGCTGCGCTCCAGCCTGTTCAACTCGTCGGAATAGAAGGCGCGGTTGTGCAGCTTGGTCAGCACATCGTGCTTGCCGAGATATTCGAGGTACGCTTCGGCTTTCTTGCGCGCGGTAATATCCGTCAGCGCCACCTGCACCAGAGACCAGTCCCGCTCATACCCGGGAAAAACCGAAAAATGCAAAAGCAGATGCCGCTCGGAACCGTCCAGCGCGTAGTTCACCACCTCGCGGTGATGGCTGAGATTACCGTTCCAGAGTTCCATCAGCTGTTCGCGGAACGGCTTTTCCATCTCGTCGCGGAAAATATCGCCTAGTCGCTGCAGCAGAACCTGCCGGTCCGGCGCACAGAACAGGTCGAGCGTCGCGCGATTGACGTCGATGACGCGGATTTCGCTCATGCATTGCCGCACGAATTCCGGATGCACATCCATGAAGACCCGGAAATCGATGATGCCGCGCTCCCTGACCTCCTCGATCAGGCGCCTTACCCGGCTGAAATCCTCCACCCACAGGGACACAGGCGAATGTTTGAACATGCCCTCGGCATAACGGCGGTTGAGCAGCTCCTTGCGGCGGGCCTCCTCCCGCTCCGTCACATCCTCGGTGGTCAGAAGCAGCCGGTCGAGCGTGTCCTCGTGGCCGGGTATCACCGCGCCGCGCAACTGAATGTCCAGCCGCTTGCCACCGATCGAATAATTGACAGCATTGCTGGTGAATTCCGTCTTGCCGGCCCAGAGTTCGGAAAGCTCGTTCACATGGCTCTCTAGCATGTCATCGCGAAATATGCGGTGCAGATTGTCGACGAGATGGTTCTGGTCGTGCGCCTCGAACAGTTCCAGCGTCCTGGCGTTGACCTGGATGACGCGGATCTTCTGCGAACAGGCCGCCACCCTTGTCAGATCGTCCAGAAGAAACGCCCTGAGATCCTCTACGCCCTCCGCCCGCCAGATATCGAACTGGCGCTTTACCTCGCTGAAATCCTCGATCCACATCGCCACGGGCGCAAGATTGAAGACATTGGCATCGATCGTCTCAGTCATACGGGCAAGTCTTCTCAAGGATAGGTGCAGGCGGATCACCAAACGGAGCGGCGCAGCACTAGCCGCCGCCTACGGGAATTTATTAGGGATATTCGATCCAAAGCAAGCATTTATCGCGCAAACCGCCGGATTGCGCGACAATTCATGGTTTTTTGCAGACCGCAGGCCCGTTACCAGAGCTTCACGTGTCGGTTTACATCCTTATAGAGCAGATAGCGGAATCGGCCCGGCCCGCCCGCATAACACGCCTGCGGGCAATAGGCGCGCAGCCACATGAAGTCGCCGGCCTGCACCTCCACCCAGTCCTCGTTCAGCCGGTACACGGCCTTGCCTTCGAGAACATAAAGGCCGTGTTCCATGACATGGGTTTCCATGAAGGGAATGGTCGCGCCCGGCTCGAAGGTGACGATGTTGAGATGCATATCGTAACGCACGTCATCAGGATCGATGAAACGGGTCGTCGCCCATTTGCCGTCGGTGTCCGGCATTGCCGAAAGGGCGGTTTCGTCTTCATGCGTGAAGATCGCCGGCGGTGGCTCCAGCCCGTCCACGGCCTGAAACGCCTTTCGCACCCAGTGGAATTTGACCGGCGCCTCGCCCGAATTACGGATCTGCCAGCGGCTGCCGGCCGGAAGGAAAGCGAAGGAGCCCTCCCGCAGCTCATGCCGGGCGCCCTCGAATTCCACGGTCATCTCGCCATCGACGACGAAGATCGCCGCCTGCGCCCTTGCGTCGGGCTCCGGACGGTCGCTGCCGCCGCCGGGCTGCACTTCAACGATATATTGCGCGAAAGTCTCGGAAAAGCCGGTCATCGGCCGGGCGATGATCCAGGCACGCGTGCCGGTCCAGTGGGGCAGCACGCTTGTCACGATATCGGACATCACGGTCTTGGGGATGACAGCATAGGCGGTCTTGAATACAGCCTTGCTCGACAGGAGTTCCGTCTGCCCGGGCAGACCGCCCATATCCGAATAATATCTCTTCATTTCAGCCATTCCATTCTGCAATGCATTCGGCGCGGATTCTTAGGCCCGCGACGAGGTTTAAGCAAATGGTTATTGGCAGGAAGACGGGCCGAAGGATGTCATGCCTTCTTACGCATCGTCGCGTAGACTATATTGTGGTTCTCGCCAAAGAACACCTCAGCCTCGATGCTGTCGGGATCGGCGCTGGCATTGACGATCCGCCACATATCCGCCTTCGAGCGCAACAGCAGCGCCCAGTTCATGAAGGTTTCCATGTAGCCGTCCACAACGATGTCCTCGGAGAAGTTGGCGAAGAGGAACATGCCGCCGGGTTTCAGCATCTCCATGCAGCGCCGCGTGAGTTTGATCGCCACACGGTCGTTCAGGTAGTCGTATAGACCGGCTGCGTATATCAGATCGAAAGTGCCGAGCTCCTGCGTGCGCAGGACGATATCGCGCACCGAGCCGTCGATCGCCTCGATGCAGGTGCCGGCGAAATCGCGGGCAACGGAACCGACGCTCAAGGGGTCCTGATCGAGCGCCACCCAGCGCCGCAGCCTGCCCTCCTTCAGCGCCGCGGAAGCATCCGCCTCGCGCAGATGTCCGGACGCTATGGTGAGGATTTCGGTATCTTCACCGTGCCGGGCCGCCGCTTCGTCGACAAAGCGCGTCAGCAGATCCCGTCGCTCGCGCACCGCCACGGAAGAACTGGCGTCCTTCGTATAGTCGTAAAGATCACGCCCCAGCGGCGTCGCATTCTTCACCAGACCGGCAACGCTTTCGTGGCCATAGATAAAATCCAGCAATTGCGCATCGCCGGAATAACCCCGCGGCTTGTCGAACGACCAGCGCGTGAACGGATCCTGCAGAAAACGCTCCGACACGGGGTGATTCTGTATGATGGGGATCAGTTCAGCCCACACGCTTGAGTGGAGTTTTTCTCGCAACCCATGCAGCGCCCCCGCCGTTCGATGTATTATGTCATGTGCTGAAATACCATTATCGAACTGCTGCTGTGCCAATTCGAGAATGATGGCAATTTCTGCTTTTGCAACTGCGAACTGCTCATCGAACGTTTTCGTTTTGCGTGCAAAAATCTCTTTTGCGACAGTATCCGGGGTGATCAGACTTGCCCCATCCAGATTTTTCTTCTTTACCCGCACCACTTCAGCCTCCAGTGTTAACACATTGTTAACTATACGTTTCTGGGACACCGAAGGCCACTCGATTTCGATTTTTGCGCGGTGTAGGGATAGATTAGTAAATCAGCGTATTTTTTTGGTCACACTCTCGGGTGGCGGCTGGGAGGATAGGCGGTTTAGTGAAACTTAATGTTGCGAACGTATGATGCGTTCTTCCTTTCCATGGTCTCAATCCGCTTTGGCAGAGATCGACAGGAACCCGAACTGGGTGCGACAGCACACGGAAAAGTGGAATAAGCAGTTACTTAATAAGTATACGCAACACTATGGGAAAGTGCATGAAGCACACATTGGGAGAGGTGAGTGGACAGCAAGACTATCGGCGGCCGGACTCCCGGTTTTCTGATGAACTTCTTGCCCTTTACCAGCAGGAAGGCGAACGCAGCCGCCGGGGTTCTATCCGTCGGGGCCTGTGGACGGCTGTCTTCATTTATCTTCTGTTTGCCGCTTCAGACATCGTTCTGATACCCGACGTCGCGTTTTACACCATTGTCGCACGTTTCGCGGTCGCCGTATCAGCGCTGCTGACACTGGAAATCCAGGTACGCCGGGGAGCCAGCACCGCAGCGCTCGACCTCACCTGTGCGACCGCCCTCGTCATGGGTTATATCGGCTGGCTGTTGCCATCGCTGCTGACCGACAATATCGAAAACATGTCCTATTACATGGTTTTCGGGGCGATCTTCATGATGGGCGCCAATCTGTTTTTCACTTTCAGATTCCATCTGTCGCTGGTGTCATCGGGCATCATTCTCGTCACCTATTTTCTGGCGGCGACGCAGTTTCCTGAAGACGCTTTCTACAAATTCGCTTTCGGCACCTTCTATATCTCCTGCTTCGTCTTCACGTCTTATGTGAACTGGAACCTGAACAGGGAACGCTACCATGTCTTCGTCAACGGGCTGGAAGCGAAGGCCCAGCAGAAGGCGGCGGATGAGCGTGGCCAGGCGCTGCTGCGTCTTTCCAACACCGATTCCCTGACCGGGCTGCAGAACCGCCGCGCCATCGATCACCATCTGCGCCTGTTGTGGGATAACTGGATGAAGAAGGAAGAAGGTTTTTCCGTATTCCTGATCGATGTCGATTTCTTCAAGAAATACAACGACCGTTATGGCCACCAGGAAGGCGACAAGTGTCTCGTGACCGTGGGTAATGCCTTGCAGGATGCAATCATCCAGCACGGCGCCTCGATCGGCCGTTATGGTGGCGAAGAATTCATCGTGCTGGCGCCATTCAAGTCCAAACAGCAGGTTGGCGAGCTCGCCGAAACGATCCGCCATACCGTGGAAAGCCTGTCCCTCGCACATGACCAGCGCCGCGACGGCACCTTCATCGTCACTGTCAGCATCGGCGCCTCCTTCACCCGCCCCAATCCGGACGGCAAGCTGGAGAAGATCATCAACGAGGCCGATCGCGCGCTTTACATCGCCAAGGGCAATGGCCGCAATTGCATGAAGCTGTTTGATCCCGACGATCCGCAGACCAGCGACGAAACGGAAAACATCGCCGCTCTTCTGAAGATCGCAGTTTCGGAGAACCTTGTTTCCCTTGTCTACCAGCCGATCTTGAACATCTCGACCAATGAAACGACAGGCGTCGAGGCGCTGATGCGACTTCGCCTGCTGGATGGCAATTCCGTCGCCCCCAGCATCTTCATCCCGATCGCCGAGCGTACCGGCACGATCATGGAACTGGGCCTGTGGACCATCAAGACGGTCTGCAAGCACATATTGGCCGATGACAGGGTTGATGTCGTCAGCGTCAATGTGTCACCCATGCAATTAAAGAACCCGGGGTTCGCCACGTCCGTCGCGGCCATTCTCGTGGAAGCCGGTATTGCCGGCAACAGGCTCGCCTTCGAAATCACCGAAGGCCTGGACATGGAAATGCATTCGGATGTGCTGCGTTGCCTGAACGACCTGAAGACGCTTGGCATCAAAATCTGGCTGGATGATTTCGGAACGGGTTTCGCCGGCCTGTCATGGCTGCGCATGACGGATTTCGATACCGTCAAGATTGATCGTTCCTTCCTGCATGACAGCAAGACCCCACGCGGACGGGCGATGCTGCAGGACATGATCCGCCTCATTCGCAATCGCGGCCATAAAATTTTGATCGAAGGCGTGGAAACCGAGGAACAGCTGAGGCTCGTGCGCCAGATGGAAATCGATTACGCGCAGGGCTACTACATCGGCCGTCCGGTCGTGGCGGAAAGGCTGGGGCCCGCAAAAGCACTCTATCCGCGCCCCAGCATGCTTCTTCGTCCCGCCTGAGCGGGCGCTGCGACAATCGTGGAAGCTTAGTGATAAGCGGGCGGGCTGACCGAAAACCTTGCCGCCATTTCCGAAAAGGCTGCGCGTGTGACCGGATCGACCGGCGCCCCCTCCCTTTCCCGCTTCGCCGCCACCGCCCATTCGCGATCGCCAGGCGCCATGACCTTGCAATCCTCGCGAACGGGGGAACCCCGCAGCACTTCGAGATAGCGCTTCATGCCCTCGTCAAACGCGTCGCGCTCAAGGAAGGCTTCCGGTTTCAGCGCCAGAACGAAGGCACCAAGCCCGCGCGGCGTGGAGAAATCCGGCCCCCCCATCGGGGCGATATCGAAGCTCAGCTTCATGCCGGTCAGAACCGCACTGAAAATCTCCACCATTCCTGCCAGCGCCGCCCCCTTGAAGCCGAATTCGCCGCCGACGGGGGCAAGCATTTCCGCAGCATTCGGATCCCTTGTATCGACGCCGTCACCATCCGAGGCAACCCCCGCAGGCAATTGCTGCCCGAGGCTACGATAAAGCAGCACGCGATTATAGGGCACCGCGCTGGTCGCCATGTCCAGCAGCCACGGCAGGTCATCCGCTGCAGGAACGCCGACGGCAATCGGGTTGGTGCCGTGAAAGCGCATGGCGCCATCATGCAGGCGCACGAAACTGTCCGAATTGCAGAATGCCAGGCCGATATAGCCCTGACGGGCCGCCTCCAGCGCATAAGCCCCAGCCGGTCCGAAATGCGAGGAATTCCTGATCGCCACCGCGCCGATGCCAAATTTTTCCGCGAGCGCCATGGCGTTTTCCATGGCCGCATAGGTGGCGCGGGCGCCGTGGGCGTTGTCCGCATCCACCGTCTCCACCGCGCCGAAGCCGGAAACGCGGCTGATCTGCGGTCGCGGATTGAGACGCCCGCCTTCAAGTGCGGTGACATAATGAGCGAGCAGGCGCACACCGTGGCTGTCAACGCCAAGCCGCGTACCATGCATCATGGCGCGGGTCGCCGCATCGGCCGTCTCGTCATCCGTACCGGCAGCGAGGAAAACGGCGCGGCAGAACCGATCCAGCTCATCCAGCCTCGCCAGAGCAGGGACGTTTTCATTGCTGTGCGACATGCGGGGAACCCTCCCGATTCCAGAATCCATGCCGCACAGGCTATTCATGGGATAGGTTTTTGCAATCGAATATCACCTGGAAAACGTCGATCGGCGCGGCGGCGGCGGAAAGCGGCCTATTTGCGCGGCGGGGCGATACTGCCCCTCAGCACCAGCCGGCAACCGAGTTCCAGCCGGTGCGCCGGCCGGGTGGGATCGGCCGCCACCAGCCGCTGCTCCAGCAGCGACAGCGCCGCCCCGCCCAGCCTGTCGGCGGGCAACTGGATGGTGCTGAGAGGCGGTGTGCTGAAGGCGGCTGGCATGATGTCATCGAAACCCAGCACCGAGACATCCTCGGGCACCCGGATGCCGGCCTCCCCCAAGGCCTTCAGACAGCCGAGCGCCAGATTATCGGCGGCGCAGAAAATCGCGGTGGCGTTTCGCAGTGGTCGCTGCTCGGCAAGCAGACGGCGGATAGCCACCTCCCCCCATTCCGGTTCGTAGCTCTCGACCTCGATGACCATATCGGCCGGAACGGCAAGGCCCGTTGCAAGGAATGCATCGTTATAGCCATCATGACGACGGCGGATCGTCGTGCGGCCCTTCCAGGTCACATGCACAATATTGCGATGCCCGAGCGACAGCAGATGCTCGATGCCGAGGCGAGCGCCGAACCGGTTCTCCGCCGTTACCGTATCGACGATCATGGCCGGATCTTCGCCATTGATCAGCACCACGGGCTTGCCAAGCGCGGAAAGCGCCTCGACCAGCTGCGGCCTGTCGTCATTCAGAACCACGACACCGTCCACATTATCTGTCCTGACGGCTTCGGCAACCGCCACGGGGTCGAGCCGGCTCGTTGCACTGACATAGGGAACGATGCGGATTCCGCGCCGCTCGCATTCGCGGCGGAAGCCGTTCAACATTGTCCAGCTGACCATGTTGAGGTCGCTCTGCGGTGCCGCGTCATTGGTCATGGCCAGCAGGACGACACGCAAGGTGGCGATGGTCGCCTTCTGGCGCCGGTTTTCGAGATAACCAAGCGACCGGGCGGCTTCCAGAACCCGCTCGCGAACCTGCGTGGTGAGCGGCGCCGTGCCGTTGATCGCATGCGAAGCCGTGCTCAGCGAAACATTCGCCTCCCGCGCGACGTCCTTAAGCGTCGTTTTCCTGTCTATTTTCATAAAAGGGAATTCAACCACTCTTCTTCGGACGGCCCTGGCGGAAAGACTCACGCAATCGATCTGAAGAATAACCGCGCCGGTCTGCTGCTCTCTCGTTAGCGGAGACTACAGCATCATCCGTAAATGCGGAATTGATTTCTCCGGCTTTGGCGATCGTCCGGTTGCCGCCCGCGCTTCACCGCGGGCGGCAGCGCGGTCAGAGCGCGCCGGCGATGTGGTCGATGCTGGCTTTCACGGCAGCAGCCGGGTCCTTCAGGTCATGAACTTCCGTCGCAAAGGGCTCGAAGCTGTAGGGGCCCTTGTAACCGGCGGCCTCCAGCGCCCTGATCTGGGCGATATTCTCCAGCCGGTCGGCGCCATCCACCAGGACGCGGTGGGCATCCAGCATGTCGGCGACGGAGACGGCGGGGTCGGTGACGCCGGAAATGTGGACGAGACCGGTGCGTTCGGGGAAAAACGCCATCTCGCCCGCGAGGTGATGGTGGAAGGTGTCGTGCACCAGCCTGTAGACATCGCCGCCGCCGGCCACATCAATGGCTCTCACCGCCTCGGTCTTGGTGCGCAGCGAGGAGACCGGGAAGCCGAGCGGTTCGACAATACCGGTAAGGCCCCTCTCCTCAAGGATCGGCTTCATGGCCTTCAGCGCCGTCACGAGATCGTCGAAGGAAACCGCCCTGCCGTCATTGAGCGGGCACATGACCAGCGCTTTTGCACCGCTCGCCGCGGCGTAATCGGCCATGGCGACGGCGCGCTGCGGCAGGTCGCCCGACCAGACGTTGAAGGGATAAAGCGCGTTGATGGAGATGATCGTCACGCCGGCCTTGTCGGCCGCCGCCTTCACCTGCGCCGGTGTCACCGTACCGACAATATCCGGCAAGTCGTTGCGGATCTCGACCTCGGTGAGGCCGAGTTCGCGCGCGGTCTGGAAGAAGTCCTCAAGCGAAAGCGCCGGGGCGGTGATGTGGTTGATGGCAAAACGCATGAAAGACCTCACTGATAAAGGGCGGGACGGGCGGGAAGCCTGATTGCGACGGCTGCTCCGTCCGTCTCCTGCGCGGCGACGCAGGCATCGGAAGTGATCGCGGCCACGTAGCCGTCCCAGGAATTGGGGCCGGAGGCTGTTCCCTTCGCCGCCGCATGGATGAAGTCCTGCAATTCGACGTCGTAGCTCGCGATGAAGCGATCCTTCCAGTCGGTGAGAATATCGTTCTGCAGCTTGGCGCCGAGCCGTGTCTGTATCGCCATCGGCTCCGGCAGGCTGGCAATGCCGTCCTCGCCGACCACCTGGCACTGTATGTCGTAACCGTAGTGGCAGTTCACGAAGATTTCGACGTCGATGATCGTGCCCCTGGCCGTTTCCAGAATGACGATCTGCGGGTCCCTCAGCTTTGCATGGCTGCGGGCGGCGGCACGTGGAAAGAGAACCCGGGCCGACACATAGTCGTCATCGAGCAGCCAGCGCAGCACGTCGATCTCATGGATCATCGTGTCGTGGATTGCCATGGGCGTCACATACTGCTTCGGAACGGTCGGGTTGCGATGGGCGGCATGGACCATGATCGGGGCGCCGATCATGGTGTCCACGGTCTTTTTCAGCGCCACGTAACCGGCGTCGTAGCGGCGCATGAAACCCACCTGTACCAGCCGTTTGCCATGCGCCACCTCAGCATCGACGATCCGCTTCGCGCCCTCTGCCGTCGTCGCCAGCGGCTTTTCGCAGAAGCACGGCTTGCCGGCGGCGATGGCCGCCAACACATATTGCTCATGCGTCGCGCCCCAGGAAGTGACAAGCACGGCATCCACATCAGCTGATGCGATGAGCTCCTCGCCGGTGGCGAAAATGGCGGCATCAGGGGCGATGTCTTTTTTGACCGCTTCGGACGAGGCGCGGTTGACGTCGCTCAGCGCAACGACCTTCGCACCGCCCAGAACCTCATTGATACGTCGGGCGTGATCGCGCCCGATGGCACCGGTGCCGATGACACCAATTTTCACAGTCATCTGAAAACCTCATTTCCAGTATTTGGCGACATATCGCCGGGTTTCGCTGAGCATAAAACGCGCGCTTTCATCGACACGATCTTCCCAGGCAAAGACGCAGTTCGACAGCACACCGTCGAATTTCATGTCGGCCAGCGTGGCGAAGAATATCTCCCAGTCGATCTCGCCCTGGCCGAAATCCGTGTGCTGGTGCACCCTGACTTTGGCGCCGGGCGGATTAACGATGTAGCGCAGCTGCGACGATTTGGTGTGGTCATAGGTATCGGCAAGGCGCACATGCACCAGATGACCTTCGGTCGCGCGCAGGTTGGCAACCATGTCCGGACCGTAAAAGAAGGTGTGAGGCGCGATGAAGGAGGCCTTTACCGCCTTGGAATTGATGGTCTTGATGATGTCGATGGCCGGCGCGATTTCCTCGACCCAGTCTTCGGGATGCGCCTCCAGCGACAGCACCAGCCCCTCCCGCTCGAGGATCGGAACCAGAACATCCATGGCGCGGAAGAACTGCGCTTCGCAGGTTTCCGGACGGTGCAGGCCGGACCGGTCGTTGAGGCTGCGCTCCGGCGAGCCTCCACGACCGAATTCCGAAACGAACATCGGGCACTCCATCTCGACTGCAATCTCGATGGCGCGTTTCCAGTTGTCGATCGCTACCTCCCATTCGTCCGGATACGGGCTCGCCCAGCGATACATGGGCTGCAGCGTGGCAAGGCCGACGCCGTGATCCTTCAGGGCCTTTTTGAATTCGGCGACGCGCTCGGGATAGACCTTCGGTCGCGTCCACCAGGACAGAAAATCCGGACGGGGTGAAAGTTCGACATAGTCGTAACCGAGCTCTGCGACCTTGCGGCAGGTCTCGGCCAGCGAAAGATGCCGGAACATGTGGGGATCGAGCGTATGATTCATGGCTGTTTCCAGTCGGTGGGATAAGGGACGGGGCCGAAGCCCCGGCTCATTTGGCATAGGCGGACATGTTTTCCGGCGTGACGAGTTCGAAGGGCACCCAGAGCGTCTTTTCGGTGCTTTGACCGGCAGCGGCCTTCACCGCCGTCTGAACGGAGACCTCGCCCTGCTTCGTCGCATTCTGGTAGACGGTGATATCGAGATCGCCCGCCTGCATCGCGGCAAGTCCATCGGGTGTCGCGTCAATGCCGGCAATGACGACGTCCTTCATGGATACGCCCGCTGCCTTCAGCGCCTGCACGGCGCCAATCGCCATTTCATCGTTGTTGGCGATGACCGCATCGAACTGTATGCCCGCCGTCAGCCAGGAGGAAACGAGGTCCTGTGCCTGCGTGCGGCTCCAGTTCGCCGTCTGCTTTTCAAGGATTTCGATCTTGCAGTCCGGCTTGGAGAACACCGTTTCCACATCCTTGGTGCGCACCAGCGCCGCATGGTTTTCCAAAGGGCCCATCAGAATGACGGCCTTGCCCTTGCCGCCCATCAGCTTGCAGGCGGCTTCGGCTTCCATGGTGCCTGAATCAAGTTCGTTGGAGCCGACAAATGCCGTGCCGTCAGGCAGCCCGGTTTCCAGCTCAGCCGGCGGATGGTTCACATAGACAAGCGGAATTTTCGCAGCGGATGCGGCCTTGGTTATCGCCGAGGTAGCGTCACCGTCGACGGCGTTGACAATGATCGCATCGACGCCATTGGCAATGAAATTCTGCACCTGATTCAGCTGCTTTGAAGGATCGAGCTGGGCATCCTCGACCAGAAGCTCGATGGTCTTGTCGCGCCCGGCCTCGGCCCTTATGCCGTTGAGCAGGATCGTCAGAAACGGATTGTCGAAAGACGTCATAGAGACTGCAATTCGGGTCTCGGCCAGAGCCGGTGTCGCGAAGATACAGAGTGCCGTCGCCATCAATAGTTTTTTCAAGGTTTCCTCCCGCGGAAATCGCTGCTGATTGCATTGTCCAGTTTTTGCCGTAGCCGGTCGTGCCCGGCTGCGGCGCGTTAGGCCCCTCCGGCGGCACTCCCCCGGGGAGCGCAGAAGCCGGCAGGCACGGCCATGGCTCAATTCCCGGCCTGATGGTTTTTGAGATTGGTGGGCGTTACCAGCTCGAAGGGCACGAAGACCCTCCTGTCTGCCGCAGCGTTTCCGGCAGGTTTCAGCGCCATCGAAACTCCAACGGCCTGCACCGGCGCGCCCGTCGTCCGCATGGTCGCGAAGGCTGCATTGGCGAAATGTCTTTTCATCTCGTTCCCCCTCCAAACCTTGAAAAGAACCGGCCGCACCATCGCGCTCGAAGTGCGCCGTCACGGCTTTCCGGAAAAAGCTGCCCCCGCGCCGCGAAGGAATATCCGCGGCGTCAAGCAACCCCGACGTAATCTCATGCTGTGAAGGTCGGCCTCCTGTCCGCTCCACAGGCAGGCAAGATTTCCTAGTCCGGTCACCACGTCAACGCGTCAGCAGCAGGCAAAACCATCAAGCATGATAGAAACGGGCGGACGCGATATGATGTAATCTATCAAACCATCAAAGGCTTTCAGGAACCCAGAGATGGGCAGGAAGGAAACGCTGTCCCGGCGTCTCCGCCATGCCATGTTCGATAGTGTGAACCATGGTTGCGATGAGATCGGCGCACAATTCGCGCAGCGGGGTCTGGAACACGCCGCTGATGCTGCCTTCCAGCAGTGCCTGGCGGGACAAGGGGGTCAGTTCGTTGACAAGGCAGACGATGGGTTCCTGCCGCTTTTCGTGTTGAAGTGCCTCTATCACGCCCTCCATGCCGCCGCCCACGCAATAGATGCCGACGAGATCCCTGTGCTTGGCGATAGAGTCCATCACGAGCTCATAGGTTACGCGTCGCGTTTCCAGCGTGATCAGGGCATCCATAACCTCAAATTCCGGCGCATATTCACGCATGTAGCTGCGAAAGCCGGTTTCGCGCAGCGAGTGACCATGAAACCGGTGACCGCCAAGCAGCAGAAGCACCTTGCCCTTGCTGCGCGCCAGTCGTGAGATCATCCACGCCGCTGTGCGCCCCACCTTCATGCTGTTGACACCGAGATAAGCCTCCCGCACGCCCTGGGCAAAATCGGAAAGCAGCGAGAATGTCGGAATGCCCTTGATCTTCAATGCCTCGACGGCGGCCGTGACATCGTGGTGGTCCGGCCCGGTAGCGGCCACCGCCTGTACCCGGCCCTTCATGCCCATAAGCAGCGCCGCAAGCTCCGCCGGCTCACCGGATTGCGCAAATTCGATGCGCAGATTGACGTGGCGATCCCGGATGTTGCGCGCCGCAAGCTCCAGCTCATCGGCAAAGGTCTGATAAAAGGCATGCCGCTCCTTGCGCAGAATGATGCCAAGGCCATAGGAAGGCATATCCGCCAGCATACGCTGACGAATGATGTTGGTGGCATGAAAGCCGATCTTCTCCGCGGCCTCGAACACACGCCGCGAGGTTTCCTCCCGCACCGGCAGGCGGCCGTTCAGCACCCGGTCGACCGTGGCGACGCTGACGCCGGCGGCCTTTGCAACATCGGTAATGGTCGGACGTTTCATGCGGGTGCCCCGTAGACGGAAAGATTCCTGTCATATCTCGCAAAACATGTCACGGATTATGATGGAATCCAACATGTGCAGAGGGATAAGAGCGTGGAGTACTTTATCAGGGAATAATCGACCGGGGCCTGCATCGCAGGGCCGGCTTGCTTGGCCCAGCACGCCTCCTCCCCTCATCTCTGTGCTTGTCACAGAGACTCAGCCAGCCCAAGTCCCTGGGCTGAGAGGAGTCTTTCCGCCGCGCAGACGCGCGTCGGCTGGATTCCTGTGACAAGCACAGGAATGAGGGGGCTGGGATGTGTCAGAGCGAAAAATCACCTGCCGAGTAACCTGAATGGCCACTGTCACACTAAGGAAGCTGCGGCAGCGGGAATTCGTACCGGTTTACGGCGGCATTAGCACCGTCATCACGATGCTGAAGCCGCTATCCCGTCAGATCCGCTCCAGCGCGACGGCGATACCCTGCCCGACGCCGATACACATGGTGGCGAGCGCCAGCCGCTTGCCCGTCAAGGAAAGTTCGAGCGCCGCCGTGCCGGCGATACGCGCACCGGACATGCCGAGCGGATGGCCGAGCGCGATGGCACCGCCATTCGCATTTACCCGCGCATCGTCATCGGCAATGCCGAGCTGGCGCAACGTTGCAAGGCCCTGACTGGCGAATGCCTCGTTCAGCTCGATCACATCGAGCTGTTCCTGCTTCAGCCCGAGCCGCGCCAGAAGTTTGGCGGAGGCCGGAGCCGGGCCGATGCCCATCACGCGCGGCGGCACGCCGGCAGCGGCGCCACCGAGGATACGGGCGATGGGAGTGAGGCCATATTTCTTCGCAGCCTCGGCTGACGCGATGATAAGCGCGGCCGCGCCATCATTGACGCCAGACGCATTGCCCGCCGTTACCGTAGCGCCCTCGCGCTTGTTCACCGGCTTCAGCTTAGCCAGTGCTTCGAGGCTTGTGGCCCGCGGATGTTCGTCCTTCGAGACGACAAGTGGATCGCCCTTGCGCTGGGGGATCGTTACCGAAACGATTTCCCTGTCGAGCCGGCCATTGGCCTGCGCATCCGCTGCCTTCTGCTGACTGCGTACGGCGAAGGCATCCTGATCCTCGCGCGAGACCTGATAATCGACCGCGACATTGTCACCGGTTTCCGGCATGGAATCGACGCCATATTGCGCCTTCATCAGCGGGTTGACGAAACGCCAGCCGATTGTGGTGTCGTAGATTTCGGCATTGCGCGAAAAAGCGCTCTCCGCCTTGGGCAGAACGAAGGGCGCGCGGCTCATGCTTTCGACACCGCCGGCAATCATCAACTCCGCCTCGCCCGATTTGACGGCGCGGGCGGCAGCAATGACGGCATCCATGCCGGAACCGCACAAACGATTGATGGTCGTTCCGGTTACCGACACCGGCAGGCCGGCGAGCAGCAACGACATGCGCGCCACGTTGCGGTTATCCTCACCCGCCTGATTGGCGCAGCCGAAGATCACATCCTCGACGGCTTCCCAGTCGATGGAAGGATTGCGTTCCATCAGCGCCTTCAGCGGCACCGCGCCGAGGTCATCCGCCCTCACGGAAGAAAACGCACCGCCGAAACGGCCAATGGGCGTGCGGATGTAATCGCAGATATAGGCTTCGGTCATCGGTGTTTCCTCAAAGTTCCGGTGCAACGAGATCAGCAACCGTGCCATCCACATGAAGCGGCGCGCCGGTCATGGCCTGTAGCTCTTCAAACGTCATCGCGGCCAGCTTTTCACGCAGCACGAACCGGCCATCGACCACGTCAATCACCGCATGGCTGGTATAGATGCGGGTGATGCAGCCGACGCCGGTCAGCGGGAAGGCGCATTTCTCCACCAGCTTCGGATCGCCATTCTTGGTCACATGTTCGGTGATGACGAAGACCTGCTTGGCGCCATGAACAAGATCCATGGCCCCACCGACGGCTGGCACACCCTTGGAGCCGACGCGCCAATTGGCGAGATCGCCATTCTGGGCCACCTGATAGGCCCCGAGAATCGCCACATCCAGATGTCCGCCACGCACCATGGCGAAGCTGTCGGCATGGTGGAAGAAGGCGGCGCCCGGTTTCAGCGTCACGGCCTTCTTGCCGGCATTGATGAGGTTCCAGTCCTCCTCGCCTTCCGGCGGCGCTTCGCCGAAATTCAGGATGCCATTTTCGGTGTGGAAGATCGCCTGACGGCCGGGTGGCTGATAGCGCGCCACCATTTCCGGAAAGCCGATGCCGAGATTGACGTAGGCGCCATCCTCGATGTCCTGCGCCGCGCGCCAAGCGATCTGGGCGTTGGAAAGCTTGATGTCTTCGCGGGTGTCGATGGTCGTGGTCATGCGTAGGCTACTCCCGCGCGAATGAGGACTTCTTCCTGTTGCGGATCGGAAATTTCCACGACGCCGTTCACGAAAATACCCGGCGTCACGACATGCTCCGGATCGATCTCGCCGGCGGCGACGATCTTCGAGACCTGCGCAATGGTGGTTTTCGCGGCCATGCACATCAGCGGGTTAAAATTGCGCCCGGCCTTGTTGTAGGTGAGGTTGCCATAGGTGTCGCCAAGCTCGGCCTTGACGATGGCAAAATCGGCCTTCAGCCAGCGCTCCTGCACGTAGGAGCGGCCGTCGAATTCCGCGATTACCTTGCCTTCTGCCAGTTCCGTGCCGAAACCTGTCGGGGTGTAGAAGGCCGGAATACCGGAACCGCCAGCGCGAATGCGCTCGGCAAGCGTGCCCTGCGGCACCAGCTCCAGTTCGATTTCGCCGGCCAGATAGCGATCGGTGAAGGCGCGCGGATCCGAAGAGCGCGGGAAGGAGCAGATCATCTTCTTGACCATGCCCGCATCGATCATCGCGGCGATGCCGATGCGGCCATTGCCGGCGTTGTTGTTGATGACGGTAAGGTCCTTCGGTCCCTTGTCGATCAGTGCGTGGATCAGCTCGATCGGCGCGCCGGAGCCGCCAAAACCGCCGATCATGATCGTCGCACCATCGCCGATGCCAGCAAGCGCCTCTTCCGCGCTCTTGATTGTCTTGTCCATTCTCAAAACCTCCATCCAGCCGAGCGGATGGACCGGCAGGGCTGCTTGGACATGAGGTAAAGCTGAAATTGCCTCGACGGCAAGGATTTTGTGCGTTATATGATTTTTGTTCGTATATCGCACAAATGGAGCGGAGCCATGGCCGTCAATGAAAGAGACATGATGGGCGGTCTCGCCAAGGGATTGCGCGTGATCGAAGCCTTCAGCGCCGAGCGGCCGCGGCTTTCCATCTCCGATGCCGCCGAGATCGCCGGACTGGACCGCGCCACCACACGCCGCTGCCTGCTCACGCTATCGGAGCTTGGTTATGCCGCCTATGACGGCAAGTTCTTTACCGTCACGCCGAAGGTGCTGCGGCTCGGAACCGGCTGCCTCGCCACCATGCCGCTTCCCAAAATCGTCCAGCCGCTCATCGATCGCCTTTCGGAGGAGATCGGCCAGAGCACCTCCGTCTCTATCCTGGACGAAACCGAAATCGTTTATGTGGCCCGCGCCGCCCAGCAGCGGGTCATGTCCATTGCGCTGATGCCGGGGTCGCGCCTGCCCGCCTATTGCACCTCCATGGGCCGTGTTCTTCTTTCCGCTCAGCCGCCCGAACGCCAGCGCGACATTCTCGAAGCCTCCCGGCTGGTCGCCCGCACGGAAAAAACCATTACTGATATTCAGGCCTTGCTCACCGAAATCGAGGTGACCGGCCATCGCGGTTATGCGTTGATCGATCAGGAAGTCGAAATCGGCCTTCGCTCCATCGCCGTGCCGCTGAAAAGCGTGCGTGGCCAAACGGTTGCCGCACTGAATGTCGGGCTCGCCGCCTCGGTCGCTTCGATGGATGATCTGGTGGAGCGATATTTGCCTGCACTTCTGTCCGTTCAGCGGGAACTGGCGAGAATGCTGGTCTGAAGCGGCATCTGCCGCGCGCCGGTATCGCCCATCTTGCGCTGCTCGGCGAGCCGCCAGGCGCGCGGCGTCATGCCGGTTTCCCGCCTGAAGAAGCGGTTGAAATAAGCGGGATCGGCAAATCCAAGACCCTCCGCGATCATCTGTACGCTGGAGACGGTGAAGACCAGTTCCTGCTGGGCGATCTCGATCTGGCGCTTGGCAATCAGCCGCTGCAGGCTGAGCCCGGAAACGGAACGGACAAGCCGGTTGAGGTGCGTTTCCGAAAGGCCGAGCTTCCTCGCATAAAAACCGGCTTTCTGCGGCTCGCGGATATGGCGGGCGATCAGCGACAGCAACCGTTCGAAACGCTGCTCCGCCAGGCCCTCACCGCTTGTTTCCAGAAGCGGCCGCGCCGCCCGTGAAAGAAGCGCGACGACGGTCGCAAGCTGGCCTTCTATCATCGCGTCGCGACCGATCTCACGGGCCTCATATTCCGCGGAAATCCGTTCGAACCCGCTGCGCACTCCTTCTCCATCGGCAAAATCCTGCAAGGGCAGAAGTACCGGTTGGGAGAAATTCCGCAGCAGAAGCGCCTGCACGGATGCCGGCAGCGCGCCCTGCAGCATAGTGACGATCACGCCGCCGATATCGCGGGAAAAACGGAAGCCGTGTTCGAAACCGGGTGGCACGATGATGGCGACCGGCGGGCGGATCGGCTCGATGCGGCCATCCAGCAAGGCATCACCCTCGCCGCCAAAAATGTACAAGATTTGCAAAAAAGCAGAATGGCGATGCAGGCCGATTTCAAAGCGATGCAGGCTGCTCCGCGAAAAAAGCGTTTCGCAATGGAAGCGAAAATCGCTGCCCTGCGCGGCTTCCTCGCCATAGAGCCCTTCATTGGCAGTCACACGCATCTCATCCCCCTCCTGCGCCCAATGGTCGGATTGTGCAATTTACGGACCGGAAAGTCCATTGAGCTTCCGGCAACGCTTGGTCAATTTCTTGACTGGAGACAAGTTCGGGAGGAAACAATGCGTACACAGGTCGTCATCATCGGCTCCGGTCCATCGGGGCTGTTGCTTGGCCAGCTTCTGGCGAAAGCCGGTGTCGAGACCGTCATTCTCGACCGGGTCAGCAAGGAATACATTCTCGGCCGCGTCCGCGCCGGCGTGCTGGAAGAAGGCACGGTACAGCTCATGGAAAAGGCCGGCGCGGATAAACGCCTGCGCCGGGAAGGTCTGCCGCATGACGGTTTTTCGCTGACCTTCGACGGTCGCGACCATCGTATCGATCTCTTCGATCTGACCGGCGGCAAGCGTGTGATGGTCTATGGTCAAACGGAAGTGACCCATGACCTGATGGATGTGCGCGAAGCGGCCGGCCTCTCGACCATCTACGATGCATCTGATGTCGAGCCGCATGATTTCGATGGCGAAAGCCCTTATGTAACCTATGAGAAAGATGGCGTAACCCACCGGATCGATTGCGATTTCATTGCCGGCTGCGATGGTTTCCACGGGGTGAGCCGAAAATCCGTGCCGCAAGGCGCGATCAAGGAATTCGAGAAGGTCTACCCCTTCGGCTGGCTCGGCATTCTGGCCGAAGTGCCGCCGGTCAACCACGAACTCATCTACGCCAATCATCCGCGCGGTTTTGCCCTCTGCTCCATGCGCTCGCACACGCGCAGCCGTTATTACATTCAATGTTCGCTCGAGGACCGGCCTGAAGACTGGAGCGATGAACGTTTCTGGGATGAAATCCGCCGTCGCCTGCCGGAAAACCATGCGGATGCGATGGTGACCGGCCCCTCCTTTGAAAAATCGATCGCGCCGCTCCGTTCATTTGTCAGTGAACCAATGCGGTTCGGTCGGCTGTTTTTAGCGGGAGATGCCGCCCATATCGTGCCGCCAACGGGTGCCAAGGGCCTGAACCTTGCCGCCAGCGATGTACATTATCTGAGCGAGGCGCTGATCGAGTTTTATCGCGACAGGTCTGAAGCTGGCATCGACGCCTATTCGCAGAAGGCGCTTTCCCGCGTGTGGAAGGCGGTGCGCTTCTCCTGGTGGATGACGACGATGATGCATCGTTTTCCCGATACGGGGGATTTCGGTCAGCGCATTCAGGAGGCGGAACTGGATTATCTCGTCCAATCCCGCGCCGCTTCCACCGCGCTTGCGGAAAATTACGTGGGGCTTCCCTATTAGGGCTGCCCCAGACACGCGGCTTTTATCCCTACCGTTTCCATACCCGTCACCCCGGACCTGATCCGGGGTCCAGCGCGATCAAGTCATTGATCGGAAAAAAGGACTCTTTTCACGGCGCAGACGCGCCGTGGCTGGATTCCGGCTCAAGGCCGGAATGACGGAGGAGAGGTTCTCAGACTTTTCCGACCCTCACCCTCATCTCAAGAACCAGCCTCCGCCCTCCCATCCAGCAACTCGCCCGCCGCCTCACGTATGGCCTGCATCAGCAGCGAAAGCGGCAGCGAGGGCTGCGTATCGGCCCGGACCGTCAGTCCCACCGGCCCGCTGGTATCGCCGGTCTCGACCGGCAGAATTTCGAGGATGCCGTCCGCCACATCCGCCGCCACCACGCCCTCCGAGATGATCCAGATCGCGTCGCTGGTGCGCAGAAAGGCGCGGCCGAAGGCGTCGGATACGGTTTCGATGCGAATCGGCAGGGCCGGAACACCGTTGGCGATCAAAAACTGTTCCACGACAGGACCGATGACGGACTGCCGTGTGGGCATCAGCACCGGATATTCATGCAGGTGATCGAACACCGAAACACCGGGCGACAGAAGCGGGTGGCCAGCCCGCACCACGAAGCGCACCCTTTCCGAATAGAGATGCTCGAAGGAAAACCCGGCCATCTTCTGCGGCGCCGCGAGACGGCCGACGACGAGATCGAGATCGCCGACCCGCAGCTGCTCCAGCAGAACGGCGTTTTCGCCCGTCACGATCTTCACCGGGCTGCCGGTCTTTTCCGCCAGAAAACCAGCCATCGCCTTCGGCATGATGCGGACCGAAACCGTGGGCAGAGCACCCACCCGCACCGGGGGACCGGCGCGCGCCGCCTCCTGCGAAACCGAATCGACCGCCTGTCGCAACGCCGTCATCGTCGCGCCGGCGTGGCGCAGGAAAACCTCGCCGTAGCGGCTGATGCGAATGCCGCGACCCTCGCGGTCAAATAGCGAGACACCCAGAATCTCTTCCAGTTCGCGGATCGTTTTTGTCACCGCCGGCTGGCTGACATGCAGGATTTCGGCGGCACGGATGACGCTTTTCTGCCGCGCAACCTCCACGAAGGTCTGCAGGTGGCGGAACTTGATACGCTGGTCGACCATCGCTCGTATAATCCAGTGGTTATGATTTTCATCGATAATGTCATTTTACTTAACCGGAACCCGCTTGCAATATCCCCGGCAGGAGGAGCCATCATGCATTTTCTGCGCTGCGGCGAGACCGTGATCCATTATCGCGTCAAGGGATTGGACAGCGGCAAGCCGGTCATCGCCTTCATCAATTCGCTCGGTACGGATTTCCGCATCTGGGATGCGGTGACCGAGGTGCTTGGCGATGACTATGCCTACGTGCTGCACGACAAGCGTGGCCACGGGCTTTCCGATATCGGTTGCCCACCCTATTCGATCGACGACCATGCCGGTGACCTGATCGCGCTGCTCGATCATCTCGGCGTGAAAAGTGCCGTCATCTGGGGACTGTCCGTCGGCGGCCTGATTGCCCAGGGGCTTTATGCCCGCCGGCCCGATCTCGTCCGCGCACTCGTGCTCAGCAATACCGCTCACAAGATCGGCACGGCCGACATGTGGAACGCCCGCATCGACAAAATCTCTGCCGATGGCCTCGGCTCGCTAGTCGATCCCGTCATGGAGCGCTGGTTCACGCCCGCCTTCCGCACGCCTGACAATGCCGCCTATGCCGGCGCACGCAACATGCTGGCGCAGCAGCCGGAAGCCGGTTACAGCGGCACTTGCGCCGCCATCCGCGATGCGGATTTTACCGCTGCCGCCGGGCGCATTGCCGTGCCGACGCTTTGTGTCGTGGGCGATCAGGACGGCTCGACACCGCCGGAACTGGTAAAATCGCTGGCAGACCTCATTCCCGCAAGCCGCTTTGTAACAATCGCCGGCTGCGGCCACATTCCCTGCCTTGAACAGCCACTCGCCTACGCGCAGGCCGCGTGCATTTTTCTCAAGACCTTGCCGGAGCATTGACCGATGGCGGACCAGAACAACAAGAACGAACGTTTCGAACAGGGCATGAAGACCCGTCGCTCCGTGCTGGGAGATGCCCATGTGGACCGCGCCCAGACCGTGACGACGGGCTTCGACCAGCCTTTTCAGCAGCTCATTACCGAAGGCGCCTGGGGCACCGTCTGGTCCGGCAATCAATGGACGAAACGCGAGCGCTCGATGGTCACCATCGCCCTTCTTGCGGCGCTGGGCCAGGACGAAGAACTTGCCATGCATGTGCGCGCCACCGTCAATACCGGCGCAACCGAGGCGGATATTCGCGAGGCGCTGATGCACGTGGCGATCTATGCCGGCGTGCCTGCCGCCAATCATGCTTTCAAGATTGCCAAGCTTGCCCTGGCCAGCATGAAAGCCGATAGTTCCCTTGATAAAACTGGCGATGGGGAGGAGACGAAATGAGCAACCAGCCACCAGAAACCGGGCCTTTCTTCGCGCGCAACCGCGATATTCACCCGCTGGCCTATGCGCCCGGCTACAAGACCTCGATCCTGCGCTCGCCGCAACGCGCCCTGATTTCGCTTGAAGGAACCAAGAGCGAGATCACCGGTCCCGTTTTTGGCCATGGCATGCTGAATCCGCTGGATAACGATCTCATCCTGAACTATGCCCGCCCCGGTGAAATGCCTGTTGGACCGCGTATTCTCGTTCATGGCCGGGTGCTGGACGAGCGCGGTCGCGGCGTCGGCGGCGCGCTGGTGGAATTCTGGCAGGCCAATGCCGGCGGTCGCTACCGCCACAAGAAGGAAAGCTACCTCGCCGCCATCGATCCGAATTTCGGCGGCGTCGGCCGCACGATCACCGACGAGAACGGCTATTACTGGTTCAAGACCATCCAGCCGGGCGCCTATCCCTGGCCGAACGGCGTCAATGACTGGCGGCCGGCCCATATCCATTTCTCCATCTTCGGTCACGGTTTCGCGCAGCGCCTCATCACCCAGATGTATTTCGAGGGCGATCCGCTGATCTGGAAATGTCCGATCGTCAAAACCATTCCGGACGAGGATGCGATACGGAGACTGATCGCGCCGCTGGACATGAATGCGACGCTGCCGATGGACATGCTGGCCTATAAGTTCGATATCGTGCTGCGCGGTCGCCGCTCCACCCTTTTCGAAAACCGCATGGAGGGCAACTGACCATGGTTCAGCCGCTCAACTATTTCAAGGAAACCGCCTCACAGACGGCAGGGCCCTATGTGCATATCGGCTGCACACCGAATTTCGTCGGCATCGAAGGCGTGTTCGAGAAGGATCTCGGTTCCGGCCCGCTTTATAACGACAAGGCCCGCGGCGAGCGCATCAGCGTGCGCGGCACGGTCTATGACGGCGCCGGCATGCCGCTCAAGGATGCGCTGATCGAGATATGGCAGGCCGATACCGACGGCTATTACAACAGCCCGAGCGAAACGCGCGGCAAGGCCGATCCGAATTTCATCGGCTGGGGCCGCTCGCCCGGTGACATGGATACGGGCGAATTCGTCTTCGAAACCATCAAGCCCGGCTCGGTGCCGTTCCGCGACGGTCGGCCGATGGCGCCGCACATCACCTTCTGGATCGTCGCGCGCGGCATCAATATCGGCCTGCAGACCCGTATGTATTTCCCGGAAGAACAGGAGGCCAATGCCGCCGATCCCGTTCTCGCCCGCATCGAGCAGAAAAGCCGCATCGCCACGCTTGTCGCCAAAAAGGAAGAAGGCAACGTCTATCGTTTCGATATCCGTCTGCAGGGCGAAGGCGAAACCGTGTTTTTCGATATCTGACGCATATCGCGCAAAAGTGTGCAGCGGTTTTGCGACAACGATATGCGCAAAAGAAAGCGAGACGGACGATGAGCCTTTCCCCCTTCGAGCACCCTTTCCTCTCAGGCCTTTTCGGCGACAGCGAAATCGTCGAGCTGTTTTCGGCAAGGGCGGATATCGACGCCATGATCCGTTTCGAAGCGGCGCTGGCGGAGGCGGAGGCGGAGGCTGGCATCCTTGCGGATGAGGTGGCACAAGCGATTGTCTCAGGCCTGTCGGACTTTGCCGCCGACATCACCGCCCTTCGCCACGGCGTCGCAAAGGACGGCGTTGTGGTTCCCGAACTCATCCGGCAGATGCGGGCGGCGGTCGCCGGCAAGGCAGCGGACAAGGTGCATTTCGGCGCGACCAGCCAGGATGTCATCGATACCAGCCTGATGCTGCGGCTGAAAATGGCGGCGGAAATCATCGCCATGCGGCTCGGGCGTCTCGTCGATACGCTGGGAGATCTCGCCTCCCGCGACGGCCATAATCCGTTGACGGGCTATACCCGCATGCAGGCCGCGATCGGCATCACGGTCGCCGATCGGGCGGCAAGCTGGATTTCACCGCTGGAGCGCCATTTGCTGCGGCTCCAGAGCTTCGCGCAGACCGGTTTCGCCCTGCAATTCGGCGGCGCGGCCGGCACGCTCGAAAAGCTCGGTGACAATGCCGCAGCCGTGCGCATCGATCTGGCAAGGCGCCTCGGCCTTGCGGATCGGCCACAATGGCAAAGCCAGCGCGACGGCATCGCCGAATTTTCCGGTCTGCTTTCGCTGATCACGGGCACGCTCGGCAAGTTCGGGCAGGACATCGCGCTCATGGCCGAACTTGGCACGGAAATCCGCCTCTCCGGAGGCGGCGGTTCCTCGGCCATGCCGCACAAACAAAACCCGGTCAATGCCGAAACGCTGGTGACGCTCGCGCGCTTCAATGCCGTGCACATATCGGCGTTGCACCAGTCGCTTGTGCACGAACAGGAAAGGTCCGGCGCGGGCTGGATGCTGGAATGGCTGTCGCTCCCACAAATGGTGACGGCAACGGGAGCCTCGCTGCTGATCGCCGAGCGGTTGGCGGGACAGATAGACAGGTTGGGCGCAGGCGAAAACGAGCCTCAGGGCGATCGCCATCTTCCATAGACCAGGGCTTCCAGGAACTGCCAGACGGGCGACCGGTGGCGACATGGTGACGTGCGGAAAGCGCTTGCGCTCCTTTGCATTAGCCATTGATAAAAAAGACTTTATCGGGAATTTCAAAAAACAAAAAAACAGCGGCAACGCCGCTTTTTAACCGGATATGGCGCTTGACACAAAAATGAACTAACTGGTACAAACATTAAGATTAACGAGACGCCGCCGACGAGGGTTCGAAGCCCGCAGCGGCAAAAATCGACAAATGGAGGGCTTTGGCGCCGCACGGTTCCAGAGCGATGCGGACAAGGCGCAAAGCCTGTCCGGACCCGAAGGGGTTGGGAGGAAGAATGTCTTACAGTCTCGATTTCTCAGCGGTCATAGACCGGCTGCCCGAGCTGCTTTTAGCCTGTCTGGCGACGATCGGCCTTGCCATTGCCGGCATGTCGCTTGCCACCGTCATCGGGGTTCTCGGGGTTGTCGCCCGACGCTCGCGTTTCAGGCTGCTGCGCGGCATCGTCATCGGCTTTGTGGAAGCCATCCGCAATACGCCGTTTCTGGTGCAGATATTCTTCATCTTCTTCGCCCTGCCGCAGATCGGCATCAAGCTCAATCCCACCGTCACCGCCATCATTGCGCTGGCCCTGAACGGTGGCGCCTACGCCATTGAAATCATTCGAGGCGGGGTCGATTCCATCCCCAAGGGCCAGGTGGAAGCGGGCCTCGCGCTCGGCCTGCACCGGGCGCAGATCTTCCGCCATATTATCCTGAAGCCGGCGTTGCGCGCGGTCTATCCGTCACTCACCAGCCAGTTCATCATGCTGACGCTGACGACGTCTGTCTGCACTTCGATCGCCGCTTACGAGCTGACTTCGGTCGCGCAGAAGATCGAGGCGGATACGTTCCGATCCTTCGAGGTCTATTTCTCGATCACGCTGCTTTATCTCGTCATTTCCTCGCTGATGATGGCCGTCTTCTCGCTCATCTCCCGCCTTTCCTTCAGCTATCCGGTCAAGTGAGGAGAAAAGACAATGGCATCCATCGGTCCCAACGAACTCTTCTTCCTGCTGCAGGGTCTGAAATGGACCCTTGCGCTGACCATCATCGGCTTTATCGGCGGCGGCATTTTCGGCCTTTGCGTGGCGCTCGCCCGCGTTGCGGACAGCCCGGCAATCCAGCGGGCAAGCACGGCCTACATCGCCATCTTCCAGGGCACGCCGCTCCTGATGCAGCTTTTCGTCGTTTATTACGGCGTGGCGCTCGCCGGCCTCAATGTCGATGCCTGGATCGCCGTTGCCATCGCCTTCACGCTGCATGCCAGCGCCTTTCTGGGTGAAATCTGGCGCGGCGGCATCCAGGCTGTGCCGAAGGGGCAGACGGAAGCGGCCAATGCGCTCGGCCTGCATTACGTCTCACGCATGAAGGATGTGATCCTGCCGCAGGCCCTCAAGATTTCACTGCCAGCCACCATCGGTTTCCTCGTGCAGCTCATCAAGGGCACCTCGCTTGCGGCGATCGTGGGTTTCGTCGAGCTCTCCCGCGCCGGACAGATCGTCTCCAACCAGACGTTCCGCCCGCTCACCGTCTTCGCCCTCGTCGGCATCATCTATTTCCTGATCTGCTGGCCGCTCTCCCTGTGGGGCGCCGGCGTCGAAAAGCGGCTGCAGGCCGCGTCCCGTTAAACGTCAAAACCATCTCATCAGCTTTGTAAGGAGGAGCAAAAGATGAAAACCACCAGCATGAAATTCTCGCGTCGCGCCCTGCTCGCGCTCGCCGCGGCAACGGTTGCGCTGCCTTTCGTGACACCGGGCGATGCTTTCGCCGGGACCGTTGAAGAGGCAAAGGCCAAGGGCAAGGTCGTCATCGGCATTCAGGGTGATAATTCGCCCTGGGGCTTCGTGAATTCCAGCGGCGTGCAGGATGGTCTCGATGCCGATATCGGCAAGGCCTTCGCGGACTATCTCGGCGTCAAGGCCGAGTTCGTGCCGCTCGCCGTCGCAAACCGCATCCCGGCGCTGCTGACCGGCAAGGTCGACGTGCTCTTCGCCACCATGGCCATGACCGCCGAGCGCGCCAAGAGCATCCAGTATTCGAAGCCCTATGTCGGCAACGTGTTTTCCGTCTATGCCCCCAAGGACAAGAAGATCGCCGGTTACGATGATCTGACCGGCATCAATGTCGGCGTGCCGAAGTCGAGCGCCATGGACACGGCGATTACTGCCGGTGCCGGCTCCAAAGCCAATATCCTGCGCTTCGATGACGACGCCGCCAATATTCAGGCGCTGATATCGGGCCAGGTCGAAGCCGTGGGCGGCAACATGTTCTACGGCGACCGGCTGAACAAGGCCGCCGAGGGCAAGTACGAATCAAAGTTCGAACTGACGACCATGTATAACGGCGCCGGCACCCGCCCAGGCGAGAAGGACTGGAACGAAACCGTCAACGCCTTCCTCGACAAGATCAAGTCGGACGGTCAGCTCGCCAAGATTTACGACAAATGGATGAAGCGCGAAGTGCCGGCCTTCCCGGACAGCCTTCCCGACATCCCCTTCACCGTGAAGTAATCTGGAGGTTTCCATGCCGCAATCCGCCGCCGCACAGGTTCCGCTTATCGCCCTTGAAGGGGTCGGAAAGTGGTATGGAGCCTACCACGCGCTTAAAAATGTCAACATGACGGTTCGCAAGGGCGAGAAGATCGTTCTTTGCGGCCCGTCCGGTTCGGGCAAATCCACCCTCATTCGCTGCATCAACCATCTGGAGGAGATTCAGGAGGGCAAGATTACAGTGGAGGGAACCATGCTTTCGGATTCCAGCCGCGCCATCGATGCGGTTCGGCGCGAAGTGGGAATGGTGTTCCAGAGCTTCAATCTCTTCCCGCACAAGACCATCATGGAAAACTGCACGCTGGCGCCCATGCGGGTGAAAGGCCTGTCGAAGGCCGATGCGGAGGCGACGGCACGCAAATATCTGGAGCGCGTGCGCATTCTCAACCAGGCCGACAAGTACCCCGCCCAGCTTTCCGGCGGCCAGCAGCAGCGCGCGGCGATTGCGCGGGCGCTGTGTATGGAACCGAAGGCGATGCTGTTCGACGAACCGACCTCGGCCCTCGATCCGGAAATGGTGAAGGAAGTGCTCGACACCATGATCGGTCTTGCCCGCGACGGCATGACGATGATCTGCGTGACGCATGAAATGGGTTTCGCCCGGCAGGTGGCCGACCGCGTGGTCTTCATGTCGGAAGGCGAGATCATCGAGGAAGGCCCCCCGGAGGAATTCTTCCGCGATCCCAAGCACCAGCGTACCCGCACGTTCCTTGGCGAAATTCTCGCCCATCATTGAGGTTCGCGCTCCGCGGGGAACTCTTGGCGACCTCCCCCGCAGAGACAGCGTCATCCCCGGGACAGGCCCGGGGATCAATGGAGCCAGCGGATGACAGATCCCCGGGATCAGGCCCGAGGATGACGACGGCGAGGTTTCATCACCTCGCCAGCAACCCGAAGGCAGGCGATGCCCGCCGCCGAACAGATGAACGACCCGAGATCATGACAGACAAAACCGCATTCAAGGTCGGCCTGATAGGCGCCGATATCCAGCTATCCAAGTCACCCGCGCTGCATATGCGCGAGGGAGCAGCCCATGGTCTCGACTATTCTTATGAGCTGGTGGATGTCTCCGCCCGCAAATTGCCCCTGAGCGCCCTTCCCGATCTGCTCGATGAGCTGGAGGCGCGCCGTTTTGCCGGCACCAATATCACCCATCCGTTCAAACAGGCCGTCATCGCGCATCTGCACGAACTTTCTGACGACGCCCGCATGCTTGGAGCGGTCAATACCGTCGTCTTCCGCGACGGCCGCCGCATTGGCCATAACACCGACTGGTACGGCTTTTACGAAAGCTTCGTGCGCGGCCTGCCGGATGCAAAGCGTGATCGGGCGCTGCTGGTCGGCGCAGGCGGCGCCGGTGTGGCTGTCGCCCATGCCGCCCTGAAGCTCGATATTATGAGACTCGATATTTTCGATCGCGATTTGCCCCGGGCCGAGCGCCTGGCGAGCGAACTCAACGACCGGTTCGGAGAAGGGCGCGCCTTTGCCGTTGGCGACCCGGCCGCTTCCCTGCCCTTTGCCGATGGCCTGATCCACGCCACGCCAATGGGCATGCCCGCCCATCCCGGCATGCCGGTTTCGGCCGCCCTGATCGAACAACGACACTGGGTGGCCGATATCGTCTACATGCCGCTCGTGACCGAGTTGCTGGCGACGGCGGCGAAAAAGGGCTGTCGCACCCTGCCCGGCGGCGGCATGACGGTGTTTCAGGCCGTTGGCGCATTCCGCCTCTTCTGCGGCCGCGAGCCGGACGCTGCGCGTATGACCGCACATTTCACCGAGCTGTGCATGGCGGAGGGGGTGGCATGAGTCTTTTCACCATCCTCAACGGCCCGAACCTCAACCTGCTCGGCCAGCGCCAGCCGGAAATCTACGGCTATGAAACGCTCGCTGACATCGAGTCCCGTTGCCGCGGGATCGCAGAAACCGCCGGCCACGAACTGTTTTTTGCCCAGAGCAACCGGGAATATGAGCTGATCGACTGGGTTCACGAAGCCCGCGGCAAATCCGCAGGCATCGCCATCAACCCCGGCGCCTTTACCCATACGTCGGTGGCCATCCTCGATGCGCTCAATGCCTTTGAGGGGCCGGTGATCGAGGTTCACATTTCCAACATCCACAAGCGCGAGGTCTTCCGGCACCACTCCTATGTCTCGACCCGCGCCGAAGGCGTGATCGCCGGCCTCGGCATCGAAGGTTATGAAGTGGCGCTGCGCCACCTCATTGGCCGTCTTTCGCGCTCGTCGTGATATGGGCGGGCGTCAGCACATAACGCAGCACCATGTCGCTGACATGCCGCGACAATGTCTCCTGTCCCGCATCGGTGAACAGGCTGTCGCCGAAGATGAACGAGAACGTCGTGACATTCGAGACGTTGAAAAAGGACAGCGCGCTGATCTGCCAGTGCAATTCCAGCGCATCGATGCCCTCGCGGAAGACGCCGCTCTGCTGGCCTCGCAGCAGCACGCTTTCCAGCGCATCGATGGCCGGACGGTTGAGCTGGCGGATCGTTTCGGAGGACTGCATGTGCCGGCCGTGATGGATGTTCTCGATCATCACCATGCGAATGAAAGCGGGATTGCGCCGGTGGTGATCGAAGGTGAACCGACAGAGCTTGTCGAGCGCCGCAGCCGGTTCCAAATCATCGAGCTCCAGATCGCTCTCGCCGCCGCGCACCTTGGCATAAGCCTCCTCCAGAACGCGCTGGTAAAGGCTCTCCTTGTCGGTGAAATAATAATAGATCATGCGCTTGGACGTGCGCGTGCGCGCCGCTATTTCATCGATGCGGGCGCCGGAGAGGCCGTTTTGCGAAAACTCTTCCATGGCCACCGAAAGAATGTCGCGGCGAACCCCTTCCGGATCACGCTTCGCCTGCCGGCTTTCTCGGGTCGCGTTCAAAGTCGCAGTTTTGGTCATCATCCATTCCATCGGTGGGGCGGCGGCCTGCGGTCACGCCCTGCTTATTAACCAATCAGTACATAAGGCTGAAAAGGAAGGCAATATGGCGAGCTATGACACAGCAGGACACGGCATGCCAATGCGCACATCCATTGCAACCGTATCGATCAGTGGCGAATTCCCCGAAAAGCTGGCGGCGATCGCCAAGGCCGGCTTTTCCGGCGTGGAGATTTTCGAAAACGATTTCCTGACCTATGACGCCTCCCCGCGCGAGGTAAAGGCACTGGCTGCCGACCACGGACTTGATATCACCCTGTTTCAGCCGTTCCGCGATTTCGAGGGCATGCCGGAGCCGCACCGCGCCCGCGCCTTCGAGAGAGCGCAGCGGAAATTCGACATCATGGGCGAACTCGGCACAGATCTGATGCTGATCTGCTCGAATGTCTCGCCGGTCTCGCTCGGCGGCATAGACCGCGCCGCCGCCGACTTCCATCAGCTGGGCGAACTTGCCGCAAAACATGGCGTGCGCGTGGGTTACGAGGCGCTTGCCTGGGGCCGTCACATCAGCGATCACCGCGATGCCTGGGAAGTGGTGCGCCGTGCTGACCACGCCAATGTCGGCATCATTCTCGACAGTTTCCACACGCTGTCGCGCAAGATCGATCCCAATTCCATCCGTTCCATTCCCGGCGACAAGATTTTCATCGTCCAGCTGGCCGATGCGCCGCTGATCGACATGGACCTGCTCTACTGGAGCCGCCATTTCCGCAACATGCCGGGAGAAGGCGATCTGCCTGTCGTGGATTTCATGCGCGCCGTGGCTGCAACCGGTTATAGCGGCCCGCTGTCGCTCGAGATCTTCAATGACCAGTTCCGCGGCGGCTCGGCCCGGCTGCTCGCGGAGGACGGCCACCGCTCGCTCGTCAACCTGATGGATCAGGTGCGCCGTCTTGAGCCGGATATCAGAATCGACGTGCCCGCCATGCCGGACCGGGTTGAGACGCGGGGCGTGGAGTTCGTGGAATTCACCACGGCGCCGGAAGAAAAGATCAATCTGGAGGCGCTGCTCGCCACGCTCGGTTTCGAGAAAACCGCACATCACCGCAATCGCGATGTCGACCTCTACACCCAGGGCGATATCCGCATCGTCATCAATACCAGTGATGGCGGCGACAGTTTCGCCGGGGCGTCCTATTCCATCCACGGCACCAATGCCTATGCATTCGGCCTGAAGGTCGATGACGCCAAAGCGGCGCTGGCGCGTGCTGAAGCGCTGGGTGCGCCCACCTTCGCCGAGCCGCGCAAGACGGGCGAAGTCGCCGTCCCGGCCATTCAGGGCGTGGGCAACGGTGTCATTTATTTCCTCGACGATTCGCCGGCGCTTGCTTCCATCTGGGACAATGAGTTTGCGACAGTCGGCGACAATAAACCAGCTGGCGATGCCGGGCTGAAGAGGATCGATCATCTTGCGCAAACAACGCATTACGATGAAATGCTGACGTGGCTTCTGTTCTACACCTCGCTGTTTTCTACCCGCCGCACACCGATGGTCGATGTGGTCGATCCGGGCGGGCTGGTGCGCAGCCAGGCGATTGAAAGCGTACCCTCGCCGCATTTTCGCCTGACCATGAACGGTGCCGACAATCGCAAGACCTTCGCCGGCAAATTCCTGGCTGAAGGTTTCGGCACCAGCATCCAGCACATCGCCTTCGCCACCCACGATATTTTCGCAACGGCCAAGGCGATGCAGGCGCGCGGTTTTCAGGCGCTGCCGATCTCGCGCAATTATTACGACGATCTGGAAGCGCGTTTCGGTCTGGAGCCGGAATTTTCCGATGCTCTCCGGGCTGCCAGCATCCTTTATGACCGCGACGACAATGGCGAATATTTCCAGATCTACAGCCGCACCTTCGGCGAAGGTTTCTTCTTCGAAATCATCGAAAGACGCGGGGCTTACGGCGGTTATGGTGCCATGAACGCCCCCTTCCGCATTGCCGCGCAACGACGCCTTGCGCCGCCGGTTGGCATGCCGAAGGAATAGGTCTCGGCAGCGAAATCCGAACAGGCTGCAGCCGGCAGGAATGCCGCTGCGGCCTATTCTCATTTATTCCAATGTCGTTATCTCGTAATCGCGTGGAATGACGGAGGTCGCCATAAACCACTCCGACGCCCGCGTCCGCTGCTGATGAAAATCAAAGGCGGCACGATCGGCAAAAAGCTCCTCAACCCGCCAGATCAGGGGATCGTCTGTCTCGGATACCTCGAAGGAAATGCAGCCGGGTTCCTCTCTCGTCAGACGAAGATGTTCAGGAAGGTGGCGCCGGACCAGTTCGACATCATCCTTGGACAAGCATCGTAGAAAACCCCTCAGCCTGACTGCACCTGCCCTATTGTTCATGCACGGCATTCCTATTCCTCTTCGTTCTTCTCAGCGTTTTTAGTGGCGCTACAGGCGGAATACACGCCTCTTTGCGAAGCATTGTGCAGGAACACGCGCTCAAAATCGGTGCATATGCGTATTTGTAGAGCAGTACACAAAAATTGTTCAACACTATGGACATGATTGTTCTGTTTTGTTAGCTTTTTCCATAAAACAAGGGCGGGGGAGAATAAGGTTTCATGCGCATTGTCGAATTGGCATCCGGCGTTTCGCGTCGGGTGGCTGCCATGGATGTAACCGGCACGGCTGCGGCGGCACTGCGGCTATTAATGCGGGGCATCGATTGTCGCGCGGCTCCCCGTGAAAAAGCATCCTGAAGATGCGATCTCACCCGACATTTTCGACATTCCCGCCTGGCGTTGCGCCAAGCTCGCCTGCCCATCGCCCTTTTCCTTTTCCAGACCACCGCGCCGCTTCACCGGCGCAGGCCACGCCGGAGACACTGACATGACTGCCGCAAACGCAAACGCCCTGCTGTCCGTCGAAGGCCTGAGCGTCGAGTTTGGCAACAGCCGCGTCGTGGACGATATTTCCTTTCGCGTCGAGCCCGGCCGCACAGTGGCGATCGTCGGCGAATCCGGATCGGGAAAATCGGTCACGTCGCTCTCCACCATGCGCCTTGCGGACATGATGGGCGCGACCTATCCGACAGGCAAAATCCTGTTTGAAGGCAGGGACTTGCTGAAGGCCTCTCAGAAAGAGATGCGCTCGATCCGCGGCAAGGAGATCGCCATGATCTTCCAGGAGCCGATGACCTCGCTCAACCCCGTCTTCACCATCGGCGACCAGATCTGCGAAGTGCTTGTGCTGCATGAGAAGATGGGTAAGCAGGCAGCGATGGCAGAAGCACAGAAGCTTCTCGAAATGGTGCGCCTGCCCGATGCAGCCGAGCTTCTGAAGCGATACCCGCACCAGCTTTCCGGCGGCATGCGCCAGCGTGTGATGATTGCCATGGCGCTCGCCTGTCGCCCGAAGCTTCTCATTGCCGACGAACCGACGACGGCGCTCGACGTGACCATTCAGGCGCAGATCCTCAACATCATGCGCGACCTGCAAAAGAAGCTCGGCATGGGCATGGTCTTCATCACCCATGACATGGGCGTGGTGGCGGAAATGGCCGATGACGTCGTCGTCATGTGGAAGGGCAAAAAGGTCGAGGAAGGTCCGGTCAAGGATATCTTCGCCAATCCGCAGCACCCTTACACGCGCGCCCTGCTTTCCGCCGTTCCGCGCCTTGGCAGCATGGAAGGTGAAGCCTTCCCGAAGCGCCTGCCGCTCACGGTGCTGCAGGATGGCCAGCCGGTCGTGATCGGTGAAGAGCGCGTGCAAAATACCGCGAAATACGACCAGAAACCGCTTCTGTCGGTCAAGGACCTGTTCGTGCGCTTCGATATCCGCAAGAACCTGTTCGGCAAGGCAACGCACCGGTGCAGCGCCGTGCAGAAGGTCAGTTTCGATATTCATGCCGGCGAAACGCTGGCGCTGGTGGGAGAATCCGGCTCTGGCAAATCCACCATCGGCCGCACCATCCAGCAGTTGCAGTCGGCCATCTCGGGCGAAATAACCTTCAACGGCCGCAGCTTTGCACAGATGTCGGCGGCGGAACGCTTCCGCATGCGTCAGGAAGTGCAATATATCTTCCAGGACCCCTTCGCCTCGCTCGATCCACGCAAGACGGTTGGTTTTTCGATTGCCGAGCCGATCAACACCCATGGTTTGATCAATGATCAGAAAGCCGTAAAGCGGCGGGTGGATGAATTGCTGGAGCGTGTGGGCCTCTCCTCCGAGCACGCCGCGCGGTATCCGCACGAGTTTTCCGGTGGCCAGCGCCAGCGTGTCTGCATTGCCCGCGCGCTCGCTTCCGATCCGAAGCTCATCATTGCCGACGAGGCGCTGTCGGCGCTCGATGTTTCCATTCAGGCGCAGATCATCAATCTGTTCATGGATTTGCAGGCCGAGCGCGGGCTCGCCTATCTCTTCATCAGCCATGACATGGCTGTCGTGGAAAAGATGAGCCACCGCGTCGCCGTGCTTTATCTCGGCCAGATCATGGAAATGGGCAGCCGCCGCCAGGTCTTCGAAACGCCGACCCATGATTATACCCGCCGCCTGCTATCGGCCGTGCCGGTGGCCGATCCGACCATCGAGCGCCGCATCGCCATGATCGAGGGCGAAATTCCCAATCCCGTGCGCCGTGTCGGCGATGAGCCGGCCATTCTCGCCCATGAGGAAATCAATCCGGGCCACTTCATCGCGAAGAGCGCCTGAATAACAACCAGAACCACAACCATCTGAAGAGGAACAGGTAGATGACAATGATCAAGAAGGGGATGACGACAACGTTCGTCGCGCTTGCCATGGCCGCAACGGCCTTGACCGCCGCACCGGCTCTTGCCGCCGGCAAGATGACCATTTCCAGCCCGCAGGATCCGGGCAGCTGGGATCCGATCGACACCTTCCTCGTTCAATGGGCGGCTGTCGCCACCAACATCTTCGATGGCCTCACCTATCGCGGCCCGGACCTGAAGGTCGTGCCCGGCCTCGCCGAATCCTGGGAAGAGCTGGATGAAGGCAAGCGCATCCGCTTCAAGCTGCGCCAGAACGTCAAGTTCCACAATGGCGAGCCCTTCAACGCCGCCGCCGTCAAGTTCACCTTCGAGCGCCTTCTTGGCGAACAGGGTGCCAAGGGCCCGCAGCGCTCCAACTATGTCGCCATCGAAAGCGTCGATGTCATCGACGACTACACCGTCGACATGAAGCTGAAGGCGCCGGATCCGGTTCTGCTCACCAAGCTTGCCGGTTATGGCGGCATGATCGTGCCGCCGAAATATATCCAGGAAAAGGGTGAGGACAACTTCAACCTCAACCCAATCGGCACCGGCGCGTTCAAATTCGTATCCTATGCACCGAAGACCAACATCAAGCTTGAAGCCAACCCGGATTACTGGGGCGGCGCACCGAAGCTTTCCGAACTGGAATACCGCTTCATTTCAGAGCCGGCGACCGCCGTTGCCGAATTGCAGGCAGGCCGCGTCGATCTCGTCATTCCGCCCACCATCCCGATCGGCATGATCCCGGTCATCGAAGGCGATTCCAAGCTTCAGATCGTCAGCGTTCCCGGCCCGACGGTCGACGCGCTGCGTTTCAACACCCGTGACGGCATCACCGCCGATCCGAAGGTCCGCAAGGCCATCATCATGGCCGTCGACCGCGGCACCATCGTCAAGTCGATCCTTGCCGGCCAGGCATCGGAAATCGCAAGCTTCCAGAGCGCGCTGTCCTTCGGTTACGATCCGGAACTAAAGCCGCTGCCTTACGATCCTGAAGGCGCGAAAAAGCTGCTCGCAGAAGCCGGCGTCAAGCCGGGTGCGGCGCTGCAGATCGACATCCGCGGCAATGACGCGACGATGAACGAGGTGGCGCAGGTCATTTCCAGCTACCTCTCCATGGTTGGCATCACCGCTACCATCAAGCCCTATGAAACCAACGTTCTCCTGAACGACATCATTCCGCAGGGCAAGACCGGCGCGATGTTCCAGCAGAAATGGGGCGGCTGGACCTTCGATTACGATAACACCGCCTATTCCATGTATCACTCGGGTGAAAAGTGGAACCCCTATGACAAGGACGAAAAGCTGGACAAGCTCTTGGAATCCCAGCGTCCGCTGACGGACCGCGCCGAGCGCGAAAAGATTCTCAAGGAAATCGGCAGCTACACCGCCGAACGCGCGCTGGAAATCCCGCTCTACAACACCAATGCCATTTACGGCATCAACAAACGGGTCAAGGGTTTTGTCGCACCGCCTGACAATCGCCTGAAACTGACCGACGTTACCGTCGAATAATCAGGCTGGTTTCTGATCAACACACCTTGCCCGCCGCAATGCGGGCAAGGCCGGGTCTCTCTTCAAGGTAAAAAACGTGGCCGGTTTCCTCATCAAGCGATTGCTGCAGGCGATTTTTGTCGTCATCGCCATCACCCTTCTCGTTTCTTTCGCCATCCGCCTGACGGGTGACCCCGCCGTCACCATGTTCCAGGGCGGCGGCAGCATGACTGAAGATGATCTGGCGCGCATCCGTGCGGCGCTCGGCACCGACCGGCCGTTCTTCGTGCAATATTTCAGCTTCCTGAAGGGCCTTCTGACGCTCGATTTCGGCCGCAGCTTCACCGGCAGCACGCCGGTCTCGCGCCTGATCGCCGATGCCCTGCCCGCCACGCTGCTCTTGGCCTTCATCTCCATGGCGGTGTCGATTGCGCTGTCCATCCCGCTCGGCATCAAGGCCGCAACATCGCGCGGGAAGACGGCCGATCAGGTGATCCGCATCTTCTCGCTTATCGGCCTTTCCTTCCCGAATTTCTGGCTGGCCACCATGCTGGTGCTGCTGTTCTCCATCACGCTCGGCTGGCTGCCGCCAAGCGGCATGGGCGGTTTTGCGAGCTACATCATGCCCGCGGTCACCATGGGTGTGATCCTTACTGCCACCAATGTACGCCTTGTGCGCACGGCAATGCTCGATACGCTGCGTTCTCAATACGTCATGGTGGCGCGCGCCAAGGGGCTCAGTGAAAGCAAGGTTCTCTACAAACATGCGCTGCGCAACTGCGCCATTCCGCTCATCACCTATTTCGGCCTGCAATTTGGCGGGCTGCTGGGCGGTATCGTCGTTATCGAGCGTGTCTTCAACTGGCCGGGCCTCGGCACGCTCGCCTTCGACGCGGTCGGCGCGCGCGATTATCCCGTGCTTCAGGCCGTCATCACCGTGCTGTCGCTGATGATCGTCGGCATCAACCTTCTGGTCGATATCGCCTATGGGCTTGTCGATCCGCGCATCCGCACGGAGTAAGTGACGATGGCTGCCAAAACCTCGCGTCTCGCGCGCTTCACCAATCTCGAATTCGTCCTCGGCGCGTCGCTGACGACAATCATCTGCCTTGCCGTCATCTTTTCCGATGTGCTGTTTCCTGGCGGGGCCGACAAGATCGACCTGATGGCGCGCCTTGCCAAACCCTTCGCCAATGCCGCCCATCCCCTCGGCACCGATCCGCTCGGGCGTGATGTGCTCGCCCGCGTCGTCGCAGGTGGCAAGATTTCGCTGCTGGTCGGTTTCACCTCGGTCATCGGTGCTGTCATCTTCGGCGTCGCGGTTGGGCTTGTCGCCGGTTACTATCGCGGCTTCTGGGATATGCTGGTCATGCGCTTTGCCGATATCCAGCTCGCCATGCCCTTCATCCTGCTCGCCATCACCTTCATCGCAATTGTCGGCGGCAGTCTCACCAACACCATCATCCTCCTGATCGTCTCGCAATGGGTGCAATATGCCCGTCTCGTGCGCGGATCGGTGCTGACGCTCAGGGAGCGGGAATTCATTCTTTCCGCCCGCGCCATCGGCGTGAAAGACTGGCGCATCATCCTTCAGCACCTGCTGCCGAACCTCATCGGCCCGGTCATCGTGCTGATGACGCTCAACGTCGCCAACAACATCCTGCTGGAAAGCAGCCTCACCTTCCTCGGTCTCGGCGTTGATCCGACAATTCCGAGCTGGGGCGGCATGCTGGCGGATGGGCGTACCTATCTGCAGACGGCATGGTGGGTTAGCGTCTTTCCCGGCCTTGCGATTCTTCTGACCGTGCTTGGCCTCAACCTTCTCGGCGACTGGCTGCGCGACAGCCTCGACCCAACAGGCAGAACCTCGAGGTAACCGTGATGAGCCAGATTTTCGACCAGACCTTCGAACGCACGCTGGACGCGCTTGTCGCCAAAGCCGAGCCCGGCCAGTCCTTCGAGGCATGGACCTTCGATGACGCCAAAAGCCGCCGCGAGACTGAAGAGAGGCTGAAGAAAAAAGGCATCTGCGCCCGCATCCGCAGCGCCTACAAGCCGCTTCTCTTCACCTTTCTGGAAGAGATCAATCTGGATGGCGTCGACGCCATCGAAGTGCGTTACCCGGTGCACGAAAACGCCCCCTCCAACCGTTTCCGGCTGGAGGCCTATCCGCTGGCGGCGCTGGTGGGCGACGCGAAGCTGGATTTCATCGCCCGCGAGGACGGCAGTTTCCATTATGAGGTGACGCTGAGCCGCCGTGGCAAGACGGAAACTCTGAAGGTTCTGGCTCCGAACCGGGTTCATACCGATATCGTCGGCGAAACCAATGTCTCGCCAACCGGCTGGTTCCGGCTTGCCGGTGATGCCTCGGGCGAGCGACTGGAGACGGATTACGAACAGCTTTTTGAAGCGGCAATCAGTGCCGTCGCCAACCACGGCTGGGGCGATGAAGAGCCCTATTTCGAGGAACTGAACATCCGTGTTACCCATCCGGCAGAAGATCTGCCTCTTTCCGTTGGTGATGAGGTCGTCAGCCTGCGCGAAGCGCTGCACGAGGATTTCTATTTCTCGCTGCTGGAGTTCTTTCAGAAAAAATCCGGCCGACCGCTGGGTGACCGTGGCCTCAAGCCCGGCCAGATCGTACCGGAAATCGTCAAAAGCGAAGGCGAGATCACCCTTCACATCGAGACCCGCCCGCTCACAACCGCCTTCCTCGATGGCGGCGAGCAACCGATCGATGAGGCGCGCGAACCGGTTGCGGCAGGCCAGCTCGCAGGGCTGCTTGAGGAAATCGGCGGCGAGGCATTCCAGGCGCGCTCCCGCTCCGGCCGCATCCTTTCCGCCCGTTATCTCGCCGGCAGCGATGCCGCGGTGATGATCAGCGGCGGCCAGCACCCCAACGAGACGACGGGCATCGTCGGCGCCATCCGCGCCGCCCGCAAACTCGCTGATCGCAAGGGCGCGCATTTCACCATCTCGCCGCTGGAAAATCCTGACGGTTACGCCCTGCATCAGCGTCTGCGCGTCGATAATCCGCGCCACATGCATCATGCGGCGCGGTACACCGCCCTTGGCGATGACCTCGAATATCGCACGCCGGAAAATTCGGCTGCGCATCTGAACGAGAAGGAAATCCGTTTCAAGGCGCAGGAAATGAGCGGCGCCAGTTTGCATGTGAACCTGCACGGGTATCCTTCACATGAGTGGACCCGGCCTCTGTCCGGTTATGTGCCGCGCAATTTCGCCATGTGGACGCTGCCGAAGGGTTTCTTCCTCATCATCCGCCACCATGCGGACTGGGAAAGCCGAGCGGAAGCCCTGCTGGACAAGGTAACCCGCCATCTCGGCGCCATTCCCGGCCTGCTCGACTACAATAACCGCCAGATCGCGCTTTATGAAATCCACGCCGGCGAAACCGGTTTCCGCATCATCAACGGCTTTCCGTGCCTGTCGTCCATCGATGACCGCCACACCGTGCCGATGACGCTGATCACCGAATATCCCGACGAAACCATCTATGGCACGGATTTCATCACCGGCCACACGGCGCAAATGGAAACGGTGCTGTCCGCCTACGATGCCTGGCAGGAAATCCTGTCGCCGCAAGTGGCCTGATACGGCAACCGCCCCGGGCGGGCGGTTCACTTCCCCGGCGTTGTCGCAGCCAGTTTCTGATCGCGCTGTTTTTGCAGCAGCTTCTTGCCCTTGCTGAGAATATGCAGGTTGGCGGCATCAAGCTTGTTATATCCCGCCTGGATAATATCGAGATCGGCCACATGGCCGATGGCGGCCAGCTTGTACATCACGTCGCCAACGGCCACGTCGATGGTCGGTGCAGGTGATGACACGGCGTCCTTGACGGCCGCTTCCACATCCTCCATCGCACCACCCATGGCATGATAAAGCGTCAGCGCCTTGCGCAGAAATGCTTCACGACGCTCGATCCGGTTGTTGAGCCTGTTTTCTCCAACGCGATTGCGCATCAGCTCAACAGCTTTATTCTGATATTCGCCCATCAAGACACCAAATAACGTTCTAAATATGCTTGGGGAGACTACGAAAAATCCCCTTAGAACTGGTTAAAGCTCTGGTTGCGGGACGGCCGGTCGCGCGGTTGCAGGCGACATTTGCCCCGAACTGTTAGACCGCGAAGACCAAGGCGATGTGGAGCTGAAAAAGGGGCAGGCGCCGGGCTGATTTCCCGATCCGATATGGGCAAGGCGTCAAAGACGCGGTATTGATAACCGTCAGGTTATTTATTACCCCCCTTATTTCATTTTACTTTGATATTCTTAATCATCAATCTGGCAGCCTGGACCGGTGGATGGGAGCCACAGGCGAATTTGGAGGAAACCATGAAATTTCGGATCACCGTGGCGATAGCGGCCATCTGTTTCAGCTCTGCCGCTTATGCAGAAACGATCAAGGTGGGCGTTGTCGGCCCGTTCTCCGGCCCGTTTGCGCTGCAGGGCAAGAACTTCAAGGCCGGCATCGATGCCTGGTTTGCCCTTCACGGCAACAAGGTCGGCAATGACACGGTGGAGGTCGTCTATCGCGATGTGCCGCAGGCCGATCCGGCGCAATCCAAGGCACTGGCGCAGGATCTGGTGGTGAAGGAAGGCGTGCAATATCTTGCCGGCTTCTATTTTACCCCTGACGCCATGGCCGTCACACCCCTGCTGAAGCAGGGCAACGTGCCGATGGTGGTCATGAATGCCGCCACCTCGGCCATCGTGACCAAGAGCCCCTATGTGGTGCGCACGTCGTTCACCACCTGGCAGACTTCCACCCCCATCGCCAAGGTGGCCTTTGACGGCGGCGTGAAGAAGGTCATCTCACTGGTCAGCGATTATGGCCCGGGCGTCGATGCCGAAAATGCTTTCAAGGCGGCCTTCACCGCTGCCGGCGGCGAAGTGGTTGAAACCATCCGCATGCCGCTTTCCACCAATGATTTCAGTCCCATCATGCAACGTGTGAAGGATTCCGGCGCACAGGGTGTTTTCGCCTTCCTGCCATCGGGCCCGACCACGCTCGGTTTCGTCAAGGCCTTCAACGACAACGGCCTGAAATCCGCAGGCGTCAAGCTCTTCGCGCCGGGTGATCTGACGCAGGAATCCGACCTGCCGGCGCTCGGGGAAGCCGCACTCGGCATGCAGACGACCTTCCATTATGCCATCTCGCATGATTCACCCGAGAACAAGACCTTCGTGGAAGCCGCAACCAAGGCAATCGGCAATCCGAAGGAACTCTCCTTCCCTTCCGTCGGCGCCTTTGACGGCATGTATGTCATCAGCAAGATGATCGAGGCCACTGGCGGCAAGCAGGATGCGGAAAAGGCGGTTGAGGCAGTCAAGGGCCTTTCCTGGACAAGCCCGCGCGGCCCGGTCAGCATCGACCCGGAAAGCCGCCACATCACGCAGAACATCTATCTGCGCGAAGTAGCCAAGGCCGATGACGGCAGCTATTACAACAAGGAAGTCCAGACCTTCGAAAAACAGGGCGATCCGGGTCTCGCCGCCGCGAAGTAACGGCCAGACAGGACAATATTGCCGGGCCGCCAGTGGCGGCCCGTTTCCGGCCCGGACGGGCATTGCAGCACCGGGAGGAGTTTCTTCATCATGCAGACGGTCTTCAGCATCCTCATCGATGCGCTTGCCTATGGCATGGTCCTGTTCATCATATCCATCGGCCTTTCGGTCACCATGGGGCTGATGCGCGTGGTCAATCTGGCGCACGGCGCTTTCGCCATGATCGGCGGTTATCTCGCCTCCTATGCCGCCCACGGACTGGGTCTCGGTTATGCGGCTGCGATCCTCGTCGCGATCGTCGGCACCATCGTCATCGCCATACCGCTCGAACGTTTCCTTTATCGCCGCATCTATGGCGCGCCGGAACTGACACAGGTGCTGATGACCATCGGCATCACCTTCTGCATCATTGGCATCGCAAACTTCGTTTTCGGCCCGACGCTGAAGACCATTCCGCTGCCGCAGCAGCTGGCCGGCCCCACCGATCTTGGCTTCCGCACCATCGCCACCCACCGCATCTTCGCCATTGTCTGCGGTCTTGCCGTGGCCGGCGCGCTGTGGTTCACCTTTGAAAAGACCGCCTTCGGCATCAAGCTGCGCGCGGCGGTCGATAATGCCGCCATGGCCGCAGCCCTCGGCGTGCGCACCGAAATCATCTATGCCGTCAGCTTCGCCATCGCCGTCGGACTAGCCGCCATGGGCGGCGTCATCGGCGCGGAACTGCTGCCGGTGGAACCCTATTATGCCCTGCGCTACATGGTCACCTTTCTGGTCGTGGTTTCCGTTGGTGGCGCGGGCTCCATTCCCGGCGCGTTGATCGCCTGTCTGCTGCTCGGCGCCATCGATACGACCGGGCGATATCTTGCGCCCGAATATGGCGAATTCTTCTTTTATCTGGCGGTCATCGTGATCATCACGCTGTTCCCGCGCGGCCTTCTTGGAAGGGCGAAATGAGATGGCGGTGCTCATGAACGACGTGACTGAAACGGCAGACATTCCGAAGGCGCGCTCACCGCTGCGCACGCTCGCGGGGCCGCTCCTCATCATCGCCGCCGCTGTTGCCGGTTATTACCTGTTTCCGGATAATCTGGCGCTTCTGACACGCATCATAGCCATTGCGCTTCTGGTGCTGTCGATCGATCTCGTCACCGGTTATTGCGGCGTCGCCACGCTTGGCCATGCCGCCCTCTTCGGCGCCGGCGCTTATGCCGCCGGCATCGCCGCCGCCCATTTTGAAATCACCGACCCGCTTCTCATGACCGTCATCGGCGCGGCAGCGGGCGGCGTGGCCGGGCTGCTTTCCGGCGCGGTGCTGCTGCGTGCCCACGGGCTTCCACAGCTTGTGCTATCCATCGCCGTCATCCACCTGTTCCACGAGGCGGCGAACAAGGCTTCAGGCTGGACCGGCGGCAGCGACGGTCTTGCCGGCGTTTCGCCGGACGCGCTGTTCGGCACCTTCGAATTCGACCTCTTCGGCCGCACCGCCTATATCTATGGTGTCTGCCTGCTGCTTGTCGTCTTCCTCGCCCTAAAGGTGGTCGTCAATTCACCCTTCGGCATGTTGTGCCGCGGCGTCAAACAGGACAGCATCCGCATTCAGGCCATGGGCGGCGCCGTCAATGGCACAATCCTGAAGATGTTCGTTATCTCAGGCATCGTCGCCGGCATTGGTGGTGCGCTTAACGCCATCTCCACGCAGGTCGTCGGCCTGGACAGCCTCAGCTTCACGCTATCGGCCGAGGGGCTGGTCATGCTGGTGCTCGGTGGCGCGGGTTCCCTTTACGGCGCGCTGATCGGCACCGTCACCTTCATGTGGTTTGAAGACGTGGTTTCCGCCGCCAACCCGTTTCACTGGCTCACCATTGTCGGCCTGCTGCTGATCGCCGTCGTGCTCTTCGCGCCGCGCGGCCTTTATGGCGCAGGCGAACAAATCATCGCGCGTCTCCGGGGAGGTCGCAAATGAGCGCCATTTTCGAAGTCTCCGGCCTGCAGAAAAATTTCGGCGGCCTCGTCGTCACCAACAACGTCTCGCTGTCGCTTTCGCCGGGAGACCGGACGGTACTCATCGGCCCCAATGGCGCCGGCAAGACGACCTTTGTCAATCTCGTCACCGGCAATATCAAACCGTCAGCCGGTACGGTGCGCATCGCCGGCGAGGATGTGACGGGCCTCAGCGCCAGCCAGCGCGTGAAACGCGGGCTCGTACGTTCCTTCCAGGTTACCAGGCTGTTTCAGGACATGACGCCAGAGGAGCACGTGGCGCTCGCCATTCTCCAGCGTGAGGGCAAGACCGGCCGGATTTTCGGCCGTTACCGTGCCATGCCTGCCGTGATGGGCGAAGCCCGCGACATTCTCGGCACGCTTGGCCTCACGGCCCTCGCCGAAACAAAGGTGCGCGAAATCGCTTATGGCCAGCAGCGGCTGATCGAGATCGCGCTTGCCATGGCGCTTCGCCCGAAAATCCTCTTGCTCGACGAACCTGCCGCCGGCGTGCCTTCCACAGAAACCGCGCGCATCGAACAGGCGCTTGACCGGCTGCCATCCGACCTCGCGATCCTGATGATCGAACACGACATGGATCTGGTCTTCCGTTTTGCCAAGCGCGTCGTCGTTTTGGCCGCCGGCGCCGTCATTTTCGACGGCTCGCCTGATGATGTCACCAGCAATGCGGAAGTCCGCCAAGCCTATCTGGGAAGTTACGCCGATGCCCGCAGCGCCGCTTGAAATCGTCAACCTCACGGCCGGTTATGGCCCGACAAGGGTCATCGAGGGCCTGTCGCTTTCCGTGCCATCGGGCTCGCGTTTCGCCGTGCTCGGCCGCAACGGCGTCGGCAAGACAAGCCTCTTCGCCACGCTGGCCGGCCAGACGAAGCGTTTTTCCGGCGATATCCGCATCGGGGGGCAGGAGATTGGCACCCTGCCAAGTGCTGCGCGCGCCAAGGCCGGCCTCGGTTACGTGCCACAGACCCGTGACGTGTTTCCGACGCTGACGGTGGAGGAAAACCTGTTCGTGGGCCTCAAGGGGCGACCGAAATCGGCGATCGAGGAAGCCTACACGCTGTTTCCGCGCCTCAAGGAGCGCCGCCGCAATCTCGGCTCGCAACTTTCCGGTGGCGAACAGCAGATGCTGTCCACCGCCCGCACCATTCTCGGCCAGCCGCGGGTGCTGCTGCTCGATGAACCGCTCGAAGGCCTCGCCCCCGTCATCTGCGAAGAGCTGATGGCCGCCTTCTCCAAGCTCGCGCAATCCGGCGAAATGACCATTCTTCTCGTCGAACAACGCATCCAGATGGCCATCGACTTCGCCGACCACGCCATCATCATGGAACGCGGCCGCATCGTCTGGGACGGACCGTCGAGCGAACTGGTGGAGAACCCGGATATTATCGATACGCATCTAGGCGTGGGTGGGCTGCACTAAGCCAACGTATCGCCATTGCGCGTTCATATATAATCTCCGTCATACCGGCCTTGAGCCGGCATCCAGGCACCCCAAGTCTTTGGGGTGAAGAGACCCTTCGCGCCGCGCCGACGCGCGTCGGCTGGATTCCGGCTCGAGGCCGGAGCGACGGAGGGTGACCGATCACACAAAGCCCCGCCGTCTCATCTGCCCTTCCTCCGAAAAACCCAATGGAATAAAAATTCCATTGCAGTTAAAGTGCACACGATTTCAATCTGCACCAGGGAACGACAATGACGGCAATCGAGGCGCCAGACTCCGTAAAGGCTTTTGAGGAGCGGCTGCTCCAGGTGGCGGAGGGTTTGCCGAAACGATTGCGGCAATGTGCCGATTATGTCGCCTCCAATCAGGATCGAATCGCCGTTTCCACCGTCGCCGAAATGGCTGAAGGCGCCGGCGTGCAACCCTCGGCCTTCATGCGTTTCTGCCAGATCATGGGTTTTTCCGGATTTTCGGAAATGCAGCGTCTGTTCCGTGATTCCTATGTCGGCGGCTGGCCGGATTATGCCACGCGGCTCGATCATCTGCGCGAAAAGGGTGATGAAAGCGCGTCCGGCCTGCTTGCCGAATTCGTGGAAGCCGGCCGCTCGTCGCTGGAAATGCTGCTGAAATCGGTCGACACCCGACAGCTCGATGAGGCGGTTTCCGTGCTGGCCAAGGCGCGCACCGTGCATATCGTCGGCCTGCGGCGGTCCTTCCCCATTGCCAGCTATCTGGCCTATGCCTTCGAGAAGATGAAGGTGCCGGCGGTTCTGCATAGCGCCGTGGGCGGGCTCGGCAATATCAGTGCGATTTCCCGCGACGACGCGCTGATCGCAATCACCTTTTCCCCCTACTCTACCGAGACGCTGGAACTGGCGGAAACGGCCCGCGCCAAGGGCGTTCCGGTTGTCGCCATGTCCGATTCCGCCGTCAATCCGCTAAGGAAATCCGGCGCAACGCTGCTGACGGTTACAGAGATCGATTTCGGCGCTTTCCGCTCCCTTTCGGCCACGCTCTGTCTCGCCATCACGCTGGCCGTGGCTGTGGGAACACGTAAGACGGCCTGAATATTTTTATTGAAAACGGAAAAAATAGAATTTATGATCCAAATTCATGAAACGGACATTCCACGACTGTCTTTCTCGTGACGGACATGTGAGCGGAGGAGGCTCACCGGAGCGGGGATGGCAATAGCTGGCGGCATGGTTGCCTGATCCGCTCGACACATATGAGGCAGACCGCGCCAGCGTGCGGTGCTAAGGAGGAACCTTTTGAAAAAACTTGATCTCATCACGATCGGGCGCTCGTCTGTTGACCTTTATGGGTCGCAGGTCGGTGGCCGTCTGGAGGACATGGCCTCCTTTGCCAAATATATTGGCGGCTCTCCCACGAACATCGCAGCCGGTGCTGCGCGGCTTGGCCTTAACAGCGCCGTCATCACCCGTGTCGGCGACGAGCACATGGGCCGCTTCATCCGCGAACAGCTGGTGCGCGAAGGCGTTGACGTGCGCGGCGTGAAAACCGACCCGGAGCGCCTGACCGCGCTGGTGCTGCTCGGCATTCGTGACCAGAACCAGTTTCCGCTGATTTTCTACCGCGAAAACTGTGCCGACATGGCGCTGAGCGAAGACGATATCGATCCCGCCTTCATTGCCGAGGCGGCCTGCGTCTGCGCCACCGGCACGCATCTGTCGCATCCAAGAACGGAAGCGGCCGTGCTGAAGGCCCTGAAACTTGCCCGCGAAAATGGTGCGAAAACCGCGCTCGATATCGATTACCGCCCCAATCTCTGGGGTGTGGCCGGCCATGGCGATGGCGAGAGCCGTTTCGTGGAATCGCAGAAGGTCACCGCCAAGCTGCAATCCACCCTGCATCTCTTCGATCTGATCGTCGGCACGGAAGAAGAATTCCACATTGCCGGCGGCTCGACAGATACGCTGGCCGCACTGAATGCCGTGCGCAAGGTTTCGAATGCCACGCTGGTGTGCAAGCGCGGCCCGATGGGTGCTTCGGTCTTCACCGGCGATATTCCCGCAAGCCTCGATGACGGGCAGACGGGCGAAGGTTTCCCGATCGAGGTCTTCAATGTTCTGGGCGCTGGTGACGGCTTCATGGCCGGACTGTTCCGCGGCTGGCTGCGCGGCGAAGACTGGCCGACGACGCTGAAATACGCCAATGCCTGCGGCGCCTTCGCGGTCTCCCGCCATGGCTGCACGCCTGCCTATCCAAGCTGGGAAGAGCTGCAATATTTCTTCAAGGCCGGCATTCGCAACAAGGCGCTGCGCAAGGACGAGGCGCTGGAGCAGGTGCACTGGTCCACCAACCGCAAGGGCGATTGGGAGACCATGCGCGTCTTCGCTTTCGACCATCGCATGCAGCTGGAAGCGATCGCCGACGAGCTTGGCGTCAAGCATGAGCAGATCGGCGCCTTCAAGAAGCTTTGCCTCCAGGCCGCGCAAAAAGTTTCCGGTGGTGAGCCGGGCTATGGCATTCTCTGCGACGGACGCCTTGGACGTGACGCGCTGTTTGCCGCCAGCGGCTCCGGCCTCTGGATCGGCCGTCCGGTGGAATGGCCGGGTTCCCGTCCGCTGACACTGGAACCCGATCTCGGCAAGGACTTTGGCGGGCTCGCCGAATGGCCGCTCGAAAATGTCGTCAAGGTACTTTGTTTCTATCACCCCGATGACACGGATGAGATGCGCGCTGCGCAGGAAGAGACCGTGATACGGCTGTTTGAAGCCGCACGGCGCAACCGCTTGGAAATGCTGCTGGAGATCATTCCCTCCAAGGTCGGCCCGACCGACGATCTGACCGCCGCCCGCATCATCGAGCGCTTTTACGAGATCGGCGTTTACCCGGACTGGTGGAAGCTGGAGCCGATGAAAACCACCGCGGCATGGAAGAATGCCTGCGACGCCGTTAACCGCAACGACCCTTACGTGAGGGGCATCGTCGTTCTCGGTCTCGACGCACCGCAGAGCGAACTGGAAGAAAGCTTCCGCCTTGCGGCCGGTTTCGATCTGGTCAAGGGTTTCGCGGTTGGCCGCACGATTTTTGCCGACGCCGCCCGCGGCTGGCTCTCGGGCAAGATGACCGACGAGGAAGCGGTCAAGGATATGGCGCAGCGCTATACCAGCCTGTGCCGTATTTGGGATGAGGCGCGCGCCAAAAAGGGAGAGGCAGCGTGAAGACAGCAAGATTGACGGCTGCGCAGGCCATGGTTCGTTACCTGGCAGCGCAGATGAATGAACATGGCGAAACCTATATCGCCGGCATGTGGGCGATTTTCGGCCATGGCAATGTCGCCGGCATCGGCGAAGCGCTTTACGGCATCAGGGACGAGCTGCCGACCTATCGCGGCCAGAACGAGCAGTCCATGGCCCACGCGGCCATCGCCTATTCCAAGCAGCTGCGCCGCCGCCGCGCCATGGCGGTCACCTCGTCCATCGGCCCGGGTGCCGCCAATATGGTGACGGCGGCAGCGCTGGCGCATGTCAACCGCCTGCCCGTCCTGCTCATCCCCGGCGATGTCTTCGCCAATCGTGGCCCGGACCCAGTGCTGCAACAGCTCGAAGATTTCGGCGATGGCACCATGACGGTGAATGACTGCTTCCGTCCTGTCAGCCGCTATTTCGACCGCATCATGCGCCCGGAACAGTTGCTCACCGCCCTCCCCCGCGCCATGCGCACCATGACGGACCCTGCCGATTGCGGCCCCGTCACGCTCGCCTTCTGCCAGGATGTACAGGCGGAAGCCTATGATTATCCCGAAAGCTTCTTCGAAAAGCGGGTCTGGCGCCAGCGCCGCCCCGAGCCCGACGTGGTGGAATTCGAAGAGGCCGTCGCGGCGCTGAAGGCCGCGAAGAACCCCATCATCGTTGCTGGCGGCGGCGTTCATTTCGCCGGCGCAACGGAGACGCTGAAGCGCTTTGCCGAAACCCACTCCATCCCCGTCGTCGAAACGCAGGCCGGTAAATCAGCATTGGCTTGGGATCACGATCTCAATTTCGGCCCCGTTGGCGTTACCGGTGCCGAAAGCGCCAACATCATCAGCGAAAAGGCCGATCTGGTCTTTGGTGTCGGCACCCGTTTTCAGGACTTCACCACCGGCTCCTGGGCGCTGTTCAAGAACCCGAACCGCAAGATCCTGGCGCTCAACGTCCAGCCCTATGACAGCGCCAAGCATGATGCGATCAGCCTGACGGCGGATGCCAAAATCGGGCTTGAAAAACTCTCCGCAGCCCTCGGCGCTCACCGTTTTGCAGCGCCGGATGCGGGCCTCAAGGCAGCATGGTTCGAAAAGGCCGATGCCGATACGGCGGCGCCGGGCGAAGAGCACGCAAACAGCCTGCCGACCGACATGCAGGTCATCGGTGCTGTCCAGCGCCAGTCGCGCGACAATACCGTCGTCATGTGCGCGGCCGGCACCATGCCGGGCGAGTTGCACCAGCTCTGGAAATCCAAGCTGCCGCTTTCCTATCACATGGAATACGGCTTCTCCTGCATGGGTTACGAGGTCGCCGGCGGTCTCGGCATCAAGATGGCGGAACCGGACCGGGACGTGATCGTCATGGTCGGCGATGGCTCTTACATGATGATGAATTCCGAGCTTGCCACATCGGTCGCCATGGGCGTGAAGATCACGCTCGTCATTACCGACAACAGGGGTTACGGCTGCATCAACCGTCTGCAGATGGAAACCGGCGGCGCGGAGTTCAACAACCTCTACGCCCATACCAACGTCAATCCCATCGCCATCGACTTCGTCGCCCATGCCGGCTCGATGGGCGCGGATGCACGCAAGGTTTCGACCATAACCGAACTGGAAGAGGCCCTCGCCGCCGCCCGCGCCTCCACCCGCACGACCGTCATCGTCATCGATACCGACCCCTATCCGACCCCGAGAGCCGGTGGCCACTGGTGGGATGTCGCGGTGCCTGAAGTCTCAGACCGCGCCGAAATCGGCCCGGCGCGCGCCCGTTATGAAAACCATGTCAAGGAAAGACAGTAAGATGATCCGTTACGGCACCAACCCCATCGCCTGGTCCAATGACGACGACCGCACGCTGGGCGCCCATATCAGCCTTGAACAATGCCTTGATGAAACCGCCAAGATCGGCTTCGACGGCATCGAAAAGGGTCACAAATTCCCGACCGACCCGGAAGGCCTGAAGGGCGTGCTTTCGCCACGCGGCCTCTCCTTCGTCTCGGGCTGGCATTCGCTGAACCTTCTGACCGACGATATCGAATCCGAAAAGAAGGCGATGCAGCCGGCGCTTGACCTCCTGAAGGCCATGGGCTCGAAGGTCATCATCGTCTGCGAGACCTCCAACGCCATCCACGGCGCGGACAACACGGCGCTGGTCGACCGTCCGCGCCTTGCGGCCGATGACTGGGCGAAATTCGGCGCAGGCGTGGAAGCGCTGGCCGCCTTTGCCGCAGAACAGGGCGTCACCCTCGTTTATCACCACCACATGGGCACGGTGGTCGAGAGCGAAGACGAGATCGACCTGTTGATGAAGCACACCGGCCCGAAGACGCATCTGCTGCTCGATACCGGCCATTGCTTGTTCGGCGGCGGCGACCCTGTTCGCGTTGCGCAGAAATACATGGGCCGCGTTGGCCATATCCATGCCAAGAACGTGCGCCCGGTCATTGCCGATCAGGTCCGCAATGAACGGCTTTCCTTCCTCGAAGGCGTTCGCCGCGGTGTCTTCACCGTGCCGGGCGATAGCGAAGGCGGTGTAAACTTCCCGCCCGTGCTGAAAGTGGCGGCCGAGCATGGCTATAGCGGCTGGCTGGTGATCGAGGCCGAGCAGGATCCTGACGTGCGCAACCCGTTCGAATATCAGAGCCTTGGGCTGAAATCGCTGAAGGCGTTTGCGCGGGAAGTGGGGCTGGATAAGGCTGAGGCTGCTTGAGCTGAGCCAAGGAAGGCGGGTGACCTATCCCACCCGTCATACCGGCCTTGAGCCGGTATCCAGCCAGCCCAAGTCCTTGGGCTGAAAAAGTCTTCACGCCGCGCAGACGCGCGTCAGCTGGATTCCGGCTCAAGGCCGGAATGGGTAGGGCGCGAAACTACCGAACGACATGTTTGTGCTACACACGAAAAAGGAACGACACCATGACCTCACTTCTGCGCAAGCCGGTCGCGACAAGCGGCAAGGTGCACGATATCACGCCCCAAAGCGCGGATTGGGGTTATGTCGGTTTCGGCCTTTACCGACTGAAGCCGGGCGAGACGGCAGCCGAAAGCACCGGCGACACGGAAGTCATCCTCGTCCTTGTCGAAGGCAAGGCAACGATTTCCGCTGGCGGCAAGGATTTCGGTGAACTCGGTGACCGCATGAATGTGTTCGAGCGCAAGCCCCCGCATTGCGTTTATGTTCCGGCCGGTTCCGAATGGTCGCTGACGGCCACAACGGATTGCACCGTCGGCGTCTGCACTGCTCCCGGCGAAAAAGGCAGCCGCGAGGCGCAGCAGATCGGACCTGACGGCGTGCAGCTGACGGAACGCGGCAAGGGCGCCAATACGCGATACATCTTCCCCATCGCCATGGAAGAACGCGACGTCGCCGACAGCCTGCTGGTAACGGAAGTCTTCACACCCTCGGGCAACTGGTCTTCCTATCCGCCGCACCGGCATGACGAGGATAACTACCCCGACATGACCTATCTCGAAGAGACGTATTATCATCGCCTCAACCCGGCGCAGGGTTTCGGTTTCCAGCGCGTCTTCACCGAAGACGGTTCGCTTGATGAGACCATGGCGGTATCCGATGGGGATGTCGTGCTGGTGCCAAAGGGCCACCACCCCTGCGGCGCGCCCTATGGTTACGAGATGTATTATCTGAACGTGATGGCGGGGCCGATGCGCAAATGGCGCTTCAAGAACCACCCGGATCATGACTGGATTTTCAAGCGCGATAATCCGTAAGGCATTTAGGGCAAACATCGCCGCCTCCCTCATCCCTGTGCCTGTCACAGGGATGAGGGAGTGCGCGAAGACACGTCTTGAGACTGTCTTGGCACACAACAAACGCAATTAACGAATTGTATTAATTCAAATAATTTCGGGAGGAGAACACCATGACCGCTCTTGGCGTGGGCCTTATCGGCACCGGTTACATGGGCAAATGCCACGCGCTGGCGTGGAACAACGTCACGAGCGTCTTCGGCGATGTGGAACGCCCTCGCCTCGTGACGCTGGCGGAAGTCAACCCTGAGCTTGCCGCGAAGAAAGCCGCAGAGTTCGGTTTTGCCCGCTCGACAGGCAACTGGCGCGACTTGCTTTCCGATCCCGAGATCGACGTGATCTCCGTCACCACGCCTAACGCCTTCCACCCGGAAATGGCGATTGCCGCGCTTGAGGCGGGCAAGCATGTCTGGTGTGAAAAGCCGATGGCGCCCGCCTTTGCTGACGCGGTGAAGATGCGTGATGCCGCCCGCCGGTCCGGCAAGGCGGCGGCGATGGGTTACAACTACATCCAGAACCCCGTCATCCGCCACATCCGCCGCCTGATCGACGAAGGTGCGATCGGCAGGGTCTATCATGTACGTGCCGAAATGGACGAGGACTTCATGGCCGATGCCACCCAGCCCTTCTACTGGAAGAGCGAGGCGTCCTCCGGTTACGGCGCGCTGGACGATTTCGCCGTGCACCCGCTATCGCTGCTTTACGCCCTGTTCGGCCACGCACAAAGCGCCATTACCGACATGGTCAAACCGTACGAGACCCGTCCGCTTGCCGGCGGCGGCGAACGCGCGGTTGAGACTCATGATCTCGCGAGCGTTCTCCTGAAACTTGAAGGCGGCATTTCCGCCGTGCTCATCGCCAACCGTTCCGCCTGGGGCCGCAAGGGGCGCATCGCCATCCAGATTTATGGCTCTACCGGCTCGATCCTGTTCGATCAGGAACGGATGAACGAGTTCCAGCTTTACACCACGGATGGACGCCCGGAAGAACAGGGGTTCCGAACCATCCTCACCGCCCCCCACCACAAGCCCTACGACCGCTTCATCCCCGCCCCCGGCCACGGTCTCGGCTTCAATGACCTGAAGGTCATCGAATGCCGGGAGCTGATCGCGGCGATCGAAGGGAAAAAGGCGCATATCATCGACTTCGAGGAGGGGCTGAAGATCGAGCGCAGCATTCACGCCATGGCACGGTCTTTTGCCGAAGGGCGCTGGGTGACGGCGGAGGAGATTGCGGAGTAGGACGGCGTGCACGCACGAGGCCGACCGCCGTCGTCACAAACTTCTCTTCCGTCATGCCGGACTAGATCCGGCATCCAGCCACGGCGCGTCTGCGCCGTGAGAAACAAGTCTTTTGCGATCAAAGAGTTTATCGCGCTGGACCCCGGATCAAGTCTGGGGTGACGGTGCGCGGGATTTGCGAGGGGGCAAAGCCATTCACCTCAACAGAGGATATTGTTCAAGGCTTGCCAACAGGCCTCAACCCTTGACCGGCGTCTCCGGCACCGGCGTCAGCACCTTGCCATCCCGGAACCAGCCGAGAATATTGTCGGCCACCAGATCGGCCATCACATTGCGCGTTGGGATGGACGCAGAAGCGACATGCGGCAACAGGGAAACATTCGGCAGCGACAGGAAGGCCTCCGGCACTTTCGGTTCGGCATAAAACACGTCGAGACCGGCAGCACCCAGCGCACCGCTTTTGAGCGCCTCAAGAAGCGCGTCCTCATCGACGCTGGAGCCACGACCGACATTGATGAAAACGCCCTCAGGCCCGAGCGCGGTCAGGATGTCGGCATTGATCGCCTTGTGCGTCTCCGGCGTGCCCGGCACGATGGAGATCAGCGTATCGACGGCCTCAGCCATCTCCTTCAGCGAAGCGTAATAGGTGTAGGAGAGTTCGTCGCGCTTGCTGCGGGTGTGATAGCCGATCTCCACCTTGAAAGGCTCCAGCCGCTTGGCGATTTCCTGGCCGATGCGGCCCATGCCGAACAGGCCAACCTTGCGGCCGCGCAGCGAAAACGGCGACAGCGCGAACGGGCCTTCGCCGACCCACTTGCCAGCCCGTAGCCAGGTTTCGGCCTGATAGAGACGTCGCACGGTATTGATCAACAGAGCAATCGTCGTATCGGCCACTTCGTCATTCAGCACATCAGGCGTGTTCGTCACCACGATGCCACGCGTGGCGGCGTGTTTGGCATCAACGCCATCGTAACCCACGCCGAAATTGGCGATGATCTCGAGCTTCGGCAGCGCGTCGATCCATCTGGCGTTGACGGCGCCGGAAACGGCAATGGCATTTATGCGCTCCGCCGCGCCGTCAGGCAGAACCGGCTCTGCGCCGGCGGGTGCCGTGACAATCTCGACCTTGCCTTCGAGGCGTTCGAGAACGCGCGGATTGATCTTGCCGGGAACGAGAACGACGGCCTTTTTGTCAGACATAAGCGGATATTCCTCCTGATAACATTCCAATAGCCGGAGAGGGTTGCGGGCAAACTACCCGCCATCCTGCTCCTCTGGGCGGCGATCTTTTCAAACAAAGACGGCCGTGAAAAGGGCAATAAGGGGATGCTATGGGGGCAGACGGAAGTTTCATGCCGATTTTTTTAAGCGCCCCTCACCGTCATGCCGGACTTGATCCGGCATCCAGCCAGCCCAAGTCCTTGGGCTGAGAGAGGCTTTTCACCGCGTAGACATGCGGTGGCTGGATTCCGGCTCAAGGCCGGAATGACGGAAAGCTGCAATGCACAGAACGCGCACCATTTCCCATCGTCTGAAGCCTCACACCCGCGGCCGCACCGGCCCGGTCGATTGCCGGATACGCATTTCCGGCTTGATGAGGTGAATGCCGTCAGGTTCATGGCTGCCCGCCAGCCTGTCCAGCAGTGCGCGGGCCGCCAGGCGCCCGACCTCGGCCTGGCCGTTGGAAACGGTGGTCAGCGCCGGGGTGGCGATGGCCGCTTCCTCCAGGTCGTCGTAGCCCGTTACCGAGATATCGACACCCGGCACCAGACCGGCGCGGGAAATACCGTTCATGAGGCCGATGGCGACGAGATCGTTCCAGCACACGGCGGCGGTCGGCTTCTGCGGCAGCGACAGGAAATGCACCGCCGCCTCGAAACCACCCTGCTTGGAGCGCGGGCCGGGAATGCGCAGGTTCGGATCAACCTCGATGCCGGCCTTGCGCAGCGCATTGACGTAACCCTGGTAACGGTCACGGCCCGTGGAAGTCTGGTCCGTGCCGCCAACCATGGCGATGGTGCGGTGGCCGAGGCTGATCAGATGGTTGGTGGCGAGCGAAATGCCGTAGCTGTCGTCGCCGCGATAGGTCGGCATATCAACTCCATCCATCGAACGGGCCACCAGAATGGCAGGCATGCCGTTTTCTTCGGCGAGCGTCATGTCCTCGATCGGCGTGCCGATGGCCGGCGACATGATGATGCCGTCGGAGCCGAGTTGCAGCAGCGTCTCGATGAAGGTGCGCTGCTTTTCAACCGAATCATAATGGTTGGACAGGATGAAGGTCTGGCGGCTGCGGTCCAGCTCGCTTTCAATGGCTTTCAGGATTTCGCCATAGAAGGGGTTCATCACGTCATGGAACACGACACCAACAATGCCGGAGCGCGAGGTGCGCAGGCTGGCGGCGCGGCGGTTGTAGATGTAGCCCAGCGCCCGCGCCTGTTCCTTGATCTTGTCCCGCGTGTCGGCGGCAACCAGCGGACTGTCGCGCAATGCAAGGGAAATGGTGGCGGTTGAAAGGCCGAGACTTTCGGCGATGGTAGACAGTTTGACCTTTTGGGCCACGGCATTCCTCCCCAAACGCGTGTCAGTGACGGATGGCTCCGTTTAAATCGCAATTAAACAATTTAAACAAAATCCGCAACCCGTTTAAGGAATAACCGCAAAACAGATGGTTCTTTTAAAAATTTCAGCAAAAATTATTGAAGATTGGCGTCTATGGCTTTCAAGAGTTTAACAATGTTGCGAATATCCTTGGCCGAAAGGCCTTCGATAGCTCTCGCGCCACAATTGGCGATGGAAACGTTGATGTGCTCGACGCTTTTCAGGCCCGCTTCGGTCAGCTTCACCAGCGTCACACGACCGTCCCCGTCGTCACCGCTGCGTTCCACGAAACCCTGGGCTTCCATGCGGCCAATGGTGCGCGTCATGGTCGGCGCCTTGACACCCAGCTTCTGCGCGATTTGCCCCGGCGTCAGGCTGCCTTCCTGCGCCAGCGCCAGGATGACGCCGTCCTGTCCGGCATAAAGCCCGCTTTCGGCGAGGCTGTGGCTGAGCGCGGTACGCATGGAGCGGGCGGCCTGGGTTATCGATTGCGCCAACTCCTCCGGGTTGAAGTTTTCATCCCTCTTTTTGGCGTCCTTGACCTTCTTGCCGCCCTTATCCTTCTTGGCGCTTTTGTCCTTGTTCCCGGATTTGTCCTTGCTCATACGCGAGTGCCTTTTACCCTGTGGCGGAACCGATATATGTTGCTGGAAATCCTTACCGAATGCTCGCGCGGACTGCCAGATGCCAAACTCATACACGCATTATCACGACGAAAACGTAACAGACCCTCATCTTCACGCAACAGGCGCAATTTCCGTGCTGCCGCTCGGCGCGCATGAACAGCATGGCCCCCACCTGCCCTTCGAGACCGATACGCTGATTGCCGAAGGCATCGTCGCCCGCCTTGCCGCCGCCTTGCCCGGTCATCTGCCCGTCTCCTTCCTGCCAGCGGAGCCGGTCGGATATTCCATCGAACACATGAATGTGCCGGGCACGAAGACGCTGCGATACGATGAGGCCATCGAGCGCTGGCTCGGCATCGCCGAGTTGGAACATAAAAGAGGTGTGCGCAAATTCGTGATGCTGAACGCCCATGGCGGCAATTCACCGCTGATGACCATCGTCGCCACCGAGGCCCGCGCCCGTTTCGGCATGCTGGCGGTCGCCACAAGCTGGACCCGTTTTGGCGTGCCGGCCGATATCGTGAAGCCGGAGGACAAGGCGGTCGATATTCACGGCGGCGATATCGAGACATCGGTCATGCTCGCACTTCACCCCGAATGCGTGGCAATGGAAAAGGCCGCGAATTTCCCCTCCCGCCAGAGCGATTTCGCCAGCCGCTTCAAACACCTGCGCGCCTATGGTCCGCACGCATTCGGCTGGCTGATGAGCGACCTCAACCCTGATGGCGTTGCCGGAAACGCCGCCGCCGCGACAGCGGAAAAGGGCGAAAGGCTGATTTCCCACGCCGTCAACGGCCTTGTCGAACTGCTTGAAGATATCCACGCTTTTGACATAACGTTATTTCATAACAAAATTTGAGTGAGATGGCCGGATTCGGCCAAAATCTCTTTGAACTGCCGGAGCGTCGCGCCTATATGGACGACGACACATCTTCCTGAGGCCATCGGGCCTCTCTCCACGCGGGGTTTTCCATGACCGAAACAGCAACAGCCAAGCCCATTCCAGTCACCGTCCTGACGGGTTATCTCGGCGCCGGCAAGACGACGCTTCTCAACCGCATTCTCTCCGAGAACCACGGCAAGAAATACGCTGTCATCGTCAATGAATTCGGCGAGATTGGCATCGACAACGATCTGATCGTCGAATCCGACGAGGAAATCTACGAAATGAACAATGGCTGCGTGTGCTGCACGGTGCGCGGCGACCTGATCCGCGTCGTGGAAGGTCTGATGCGCCGCCCCGGCCGCTTCGACGGTATCATCGTCGAGACGACGGGCCTCGCCGATCCGGTGCCCGTCGCGCAGACTTTCTTCATGGATGACGACGTGCGCGCCAAGACCGAGCTTGATGCGGTCGTCGCCCTCGTTGACGCCAAGCACCTGCCGCTACGCCTGAAGGACAGCCGCGAGGCCGAAGACCAGATCGCCTTTGCCGATGTCGTTGTCGTCAACAAGACCGATCTCGTTTCGCCGGAGGAAGTTGCCCGCATCGAGGATATCGTGCGCGCCATTAATCCTTCCGCCCGCATCTACAAGACCACCCGTTCCGGCGTCGATCTCGCCCGGGTTCTCGATCAGGGCGCCTTCAATCTGGAACGCGCGCTGGAAAACGACCCGCATTTCCTAGAGCACGGCCATGACGACCACGTCTGCGGCCCTGATTGCGATCATCATCATCACGATCACGACCATCATCATCATGACCATGACCACGGGCATCATCACCACGATCATGACCATGGCCACGATCATCACCACCATGGCGCGGTCTCGCCGATCCATGACGTGACGGTCCAGTCAGTTTCGCTGCGCGGCGGCGAGATGAACCCCGAACGGTTCTTCCCGTGGATCCAGAAGGTCACCCAGACCGACGGCCCGAACATTCTGCGCCTCAAGGGTATCATCGCCTTCAAGGGCGATGCCGAGCGTTACGTGGTGCAGGGCGTGCACATGATCATCGAGGGCGATCACCAGCGTCCGTGGAAGGAAGATGAAAGACGCGAAAGCCGCCTCGTCTTCATCGGCCGCGAGCTGGACCGCGAGAAGCTGGAAAAGAGTTTTAACGCCTGCCTCGCCACGGCTTGATCTTATCCTTCCGCTACCCCGGTCCTGAGCCGGGGTACGGCTACGTTCGTCATCCGCCGACGCGCGTTCTTCGACACCGTACACGGCAGTTGAAATCATTGACGCTCCGGTGCTCTCGGCTCACCCCCCTCTGTCCTGCCGGACATCTCCCCCTCAAGGGGGGAGACCGGCAAGACGCACTTTTCTCACTTCATTCTCGACCGTCGAGAGGTGCGAAACCTCGCCACGGAACGATCTCCCCCCTTGAGGGGGAGATGTCCGGCAGGACAGAGGGGGGTGAGCCCGGAGCGCAGAACATCAATGATTTTCAACCGCTGTGCAGGGATGATTCCTCTACCGCAAAGAATTCTATCTCCTTGATTTCGCGAATCGTCCGAACGTAAAAGCGGTTCCGCTTTTGCCGGAAATGCTCTAGAACCATGCCAGCCGGCGGGAATGACGCCCCGCCAATCAGACACAGATACGAAAGACCAATACCCCATGCCGACTGTTGCCCCGCTTGATATCGAAGGCCACGTGGTCTCGACCCATTTTCTCGGCGACATTCCCCTGTTTGCCACCGCCGCCGGCACCATTCACCGGCTCGATGGCGGCGAGAAGGTGACTGAGGCGCATGACGGGCTCTTGACCTGCATTCGCGACCCCTACAGCGCCACGCTGCTTTCCGGCGGCGAAGACGGGCGTGTGCTGCGCATCGGCCATGATGGCAGCCTCAGCGAAATTGCCAACGTGCCGCGCAAATGGGTGGGCGTCGTTGCCGGCGGGCCACAGAAGGCGGTTGCTTATGGTGTCGGCAAATCCAGCTTCGTGCGGCTGCCGGACGGTACGGTCAAGGAATTCAAGGAAGAGCGCACGGTGGAGGCGATCGCGTTTGCGCCCAAGGGCCTGCGCATTGCTGTTGCCCGGTATAACGGCGTGACATTGCATTGGGTCGCCACAGCAGGCGACCCGGTGGATCTCGAATGGAAGGGCGCGCATACCGGCGTCACCTTCTCGCCCGACGGCAAGTTCCTCGTCACCACCATGCAGGAAAATGCTCTGCACGGCTGGAAGATGGAAGCCACCAAGGGCGGCATGGAGGCCCGCCATATGCGCATGACGGGTTATCCCGCCAAGGTCAAATCCGTTTCCTGGTCGGCAAAGGGCAAATGGCTCGCCTCATCGGGCGCACCGGCCGCCATCGTCTGGCCCTTCTCCGGCAAGGATGGTCCGATGGGCAAGGCCCCGGAGGAACTCGGCACCCGCGCCAACATCATGGTCACCAATGTCGCCTTCCACCCCGTGGAAGATGTGCTCGCCATCGGGTTCATCGACGGCATGATCCTTGGCGTGCGCCTCGCGGACGGCAAGGAAGCCCTGCTGCGTCGTCCCGGCAAGGGTGCGATCACATCCATGGACTGGAGCGCCACCGGCAAGCTGCTCGCCTTCGCTTCAGAAGCGGGTGATTGCGGGATTATCGACATTTCGGCTTGAGGGCTGGCCGCCCGCTAGGCGGCCGCTTATCCCACGGCCAATCTCGCTGCCTTATTCCTGTGCTTGTCACAGGTATCCAGCCAGCCCAAGTCCCTGGGCTGAAAAGAGCCTCCCGTCGCGCAGACGCGCGTCGACCGGAATCCTGTGACAGGCACAGGAACGAGGGTCGTCCGCAATGTCGCCGCCAAGCCTTTGTGCAGGATTGCTGCCCCCGGCAATACCCTACTCTCCCACCTGCCGCCGCGTGAGGAACAAGAGCAGCAAAGCCGCGCCCGCACCGACCGAGGCGAGCCGGATCGAGGCCCCAAAGCTGGCATATTGCGATACGAACCCCATTAGCGGCACCGCAAACAGCGCAGCGAGAAAAATCGAATTCATATAGAGCGCCGTCGCCCGCGCCGTGCGTCCACGGGCAAAGCCCTGCACGAAGGTCAGACAGGTGCCGGCGAAAAGGCCGTAATAGGCACCCTCCATCGCAGCCCCCACCAGCATTGCGGGCAGGGTCGTGACCGAAGCGATGATGTTGAAGGCGATTATCGCCGTTATCGCCGCGCCGCTCAGCAGCAGCCGTGCGCTGATCCGGCGCATGATGCGCGGCGCAAGAAGAATAAGCAGAACTTCCATGGCGCATTTGACGCTGAGCGACAGGCCCGGCGCATAGTCCGGCAACCCCACTTCACGCACCAGAAACACCGGCAATGCCGAAGCGCAGAGCGCATGGGCGAAAGACATGCAGAAACTGGCCGCGGCGGCGAGAAGCAGCGGCATATTGCGCCGTGTGTCGCCCTCGCCCTGCGGGCGCCGTTCCATGGGGCTTGTCTGGTTCAACGGCACGACGACGAGCGCAAGACCGCCCCAGATGACGGCCATCAGCATGGCATTCACGAATACCGCCTTCGCACCCGCAAGGTCGAAGATCAGATAGGCGGCGGCGGGGACCAGCATCCATGCCAGCGACACCATCGTCCGCAGGAAGGCATTATAGGCGGCCGTGTCCAGCCCCTTCACCCGGCCATGATACCGGCCGTAACTGAAAATGAGCGTGCTTGCGGCGTTGGAAAGCCCCATGCCGGTCGCCGTTACGGCCACCAGCAGCGCCATATGCCCAAAGCTTGCCGCCGCGGCCGCGACAAGAGCGCCGCACACCGAAAGCAACAAAAGCGGCCTCACCCGCATCCCGGCATCAACGCGCTCACCATAAACACGGCTTGCGACAATCGAAGCCAGCGCCGCCGTCACACTGTAAAATCCGACGGTGGCCGGCGGATGACCAAGCACCTGAATGATGTAGAAGCCGATAAATGGCACAACGGCGGCATTGGTGCTGCCGGCAATGAAGACCAGCAACGCGATCATATAGGCCTGGCGATCAAAAGCGCCCGGCAAAGTGCTTTTTTGTTGCATGGGAATCGTCTGAAGGCTGGCAAGCGGGGGTGGCACCCACCATCACATCAAAACGCTCCGCTGTTCAAGCCTGAGCCAAAGGCAATGTGCGTTTTCGTTTTCGGCGCAATACCTTCAAGGTTCGCCGGAACAACCTCAGGACCGCCGCATGAGATAAGTGGGGCGTCGCGACGGTGCGGCGCCCCCTGTCGAAAACGAAATATAGGTCAGAACTTCACACCAAGGCCAACCTTGACGACGTGTTCGCTGACATCACCGGTCGAAGTGATAGGGCCGGTATGGTAGGTTTCCTTGCCGAAGTCGTTGTAACGATATTCGACACGTCCAAACAGGTTGTTGGTGAACGCGTAGTCTACGCCTGCACCAACCGTCCAGCCGTGCAATACCTTGCTGTCCTCACCAAAGGGTGCCTTAACCTTGCTGTCCGTCGCGGTATAACCGGCGGCGGTATAGATCAGTGCGCGGTCGATCGCATAACCGGCGCGCAGGCGCGCAGAGCCGTTCAGGCCTGCCGAAACTTCGCTGGTGACGATGGTCTTGTCGCCCCAGGCGTAACCAAGATCACCCTCGACGCCGAGAATGACAGAGGGAGCAACCTCGGCATTATAGCCTGCAAAACCGGAAAAACGGCCGCCGTCAAATTCATGCTTCGTGGTGACACCGAAAGTCGTCGACTTGACCCGGTTCCAGCCGTAACCCGCAGACGCGCCGAGATAAACGCCATCCCAGGAAAAGGCGGGCGCAACGTCGTTGACGACAGGCGCGGACGGAATGTCGCTGACCGCGTCGGCAGCAGCAGCAGCAGTGGCGAGACCGCCGAGCAGGCCGAGCGCGAGAAGAGATTGTTTCAACATGCGATAGCTCCTTGAAAATAACATCCCGTCACCTGCGGGCTGCGAGTATTTCGCGACCAGAAGCGCAGCATCTTGACGGGCTTAGCGCACCCCCAGATTGAAGAACATCGTGGTTAAAATCGCGTAAATGACCTTGATAAATATGCTGCGATGAGACGTATTCCTATTAATATTCGCAATATTTACTAAACATAAATTAGAGGTCGCGCGGTTATTCATCGAATGTTCGCACCCGGTCAACACGGCTCTGGCCACACTGAAAAACCATCACAGGTAGTGGACATTACGTTTTTTTGTGCACGTTGTTCCCGCCAGCAACCTAGACAAAAAAAGGGAGCCCGAGGGCCCCCTTTCAGTCATGCGATGCGCCGTTTGTTCTTGCCGGAAATGCCATGCGTCAAACACACGCAACTCGAGGTGCATCGCCGGCTTATGCGCTTCGCGCATCGTCTGCGTCGAAAATCCCTGATGATCTTCGAGCTGTCCCGTCAGAGCGGGATGGCGAAAGACAATGGTTTCGCCATCCCTCTCTTCATTCCTTAGTGCCGGCGCTTCTTGCCGCCGTCATTCTTGTTGTCGATGACATCGACGGACGTCTTGTTGCCATTCAGCACGCCGTTCAGGATGCCGGTCTTGTTGCCATTCAAAATCCCGTTATTGGACAGGATGCCACTGACACCGAGATCGATGCTCGGCGAAACCACGACAAGGGCGCCGCCCTTGTTGCTGTTGCCGGACAGGATGCCACCCAGAAGACCGCCCGCATTGGCCTGACCAACGGAAGCGACAGTAAGAATAGCGGCTACACAAGCGAACTTTGCAATCATTTCTCTCTCCTCTTTTGTTTGATCACGCCATCTGGCGTAACTGAACTGTATATTTAGAGGATTCTAATTCAAGCAAAGGCTAATATTACAATAAACGATTAACACTAATACTGGCGATTTTAATCAAATACTACATATCTCGCCTCCGCCCTTTCGCTCCTTTTCCTGACAGTATCGGCAGGCACCTTTGGCGGAGACAGTAAAACCGGGCAGGAAACTTTATTAACCATCCAAATATAAGATATTGCTTAATTAGCGACCGGAGATGCAAATGCGGCTGGGGGGATATATCGCGCTTGTTCTCGGGCTTGCCTGCGCCTGCCGCGGGTGGGCGGGAGAAAAGGCCGATGAGCACACCATCACCTACAAATCCGGCATCTCCTATGACAGCAATTATTTCGCCGACACCAATCGCTTGAGCGCCATTTCGTTGCGCGCCGGCTTCGGGCTCACGGGCAAGATCACGCTTGAAGGAGCGGAACTGCGTTACTCGCTTGAGCAGGAAGAGGTTCGCCTTCCCCGTTACCGTTTTGCCAATGAGCATAACACCATCGCGTCGCTGGGTTTGACCAGACGCTTTTCCGAAAAGCTGGAATGGGCTCTTGAGTTGCGCGGCACCCGCAGCGATGCCGGCGATATTTTCCTGCACCTGCCGGAAGAAAATATCGGATACAGGCAGCTGGATCACAAGCTTGAAGCCTCCTCCCAGCTTGGCATCGTCGCCCTTGGCGGCAAGAACAAGCTGACGGCCAGCCTTGCCAGCCTGATGAAAGGCGAGGCGCGTTTCCGCCCGGCCTATTTCATCCCCACGCGTCTGGAGGCCAATGAGGCGCTCCTGTCGCTGAAGGCGGAACATGAACGGCCACTCGCCGGCGGTGAGGCTGGCATCACGATCGCCTATGACCGCATTCTCGTTCCGGAAGGGCAGCAGGAAAAATATGAGCGGTTTCCGGCCCAAACGCTGCGCGGCTCGCTTGCTTACGGCTACAGGTTCTCGAACCGTCTCGCAGTGCTTGCCGAAGCTGGGCTGACCTCCATTTCCGGAGACGAGATCAGCGACAAGGTGAAGCGCACCCGGCCTTATCTCCGGGCGGAAGCCGAGTTGAAGGCCACGGACCGCATCGCCTTCGGCGTGGGCTTCTCGCAGGATTACGCCCTGTTCGATCCCGACGACCCGATCGCCGAATTTCAACGTCGCTGGCAGTTCGTCGTGAAAAGCAGGCTGGCCGAGAAGGTCGGCCTGGACCTCGCGCTGCAGCAGGTCCACAAGGACTGGATCTATTACAATTACGATACCAGCGAGCGCCGGCTGGTCGCCACCCTCTCTTTCGATACCGGCAAGAACAGCAAGCTGGAGGTGGAGTTCAACCGCCTGCTGCATGACGAGCGCGATACCGACCTTGCCTATGATGGCTCGAGCGTCACCTCGCGTTTCAGCGGCACCTTCTGAACTCCGTCTCAACCTTCGCGAAGGTTCGGACGCATCGGGTCGAAATTCGGTCCCAATTTCTGCTAGAGTCAGACCTTCCAGATTCGACGGCAGGACAGACCGGATAATGTACAGACGATTTTTGCTTCTCGCGGCCGGCCTCGCCTGCATCCCCGTCGCCGCCTCCTCCCATCCGCATATCTTTGCCGAAGCCCGGATGGAAATCGTCGAGGGACCGAACCGGACCATCCAGGAAGTGCGCAACATCTGGCGTTTCGACGAGATGTTCTCAGCAAGCGTTGTGATGGATTACGACAAGAACAGCGATCTGAAACTCGACAAGGACGAGCTGGCCGAAATCGGCAATACCGTGCTGGAATCGCTGGCCGAATATTCCTACTACACCTTCATCACCGCTGACGGGAAACCGGTGGAGTTCGGTAAACCCGACGCCATTCATGTGGATTACAAGGACCAGCAGATTCTGATGTTCTTTTCCGTGAAACCGCTCAAACCTCTGGCGGTGAAGGGCAGGCTCAGCTTTGGCGCGTGGGATCCGACGATGTATACGGCGATCGATTTCGCCAAGGACGGCGATATCGCCACCGAGGGCAAGGATTTGAAGGCCTGCAAGCAGCATGTGGTGCGCCCTGATCCGGACGAGGTGATCTCCCAGAACCAGAATACGCTCACCGATGCCTTTTTCAACGATCCCACCGGTACAGACATGACCAAGCTCTTTGCCACGCGGCTGGAGGTCACATGCTGAGCCGCCGGGTCGGCCTGCTTGCCGTCGTCATCGGCTTCATTGCCGTGGCCGGCGCGGCCCATGCGCAATCGCCGCTCGGCATAGGCTCGGCCGAACCGTCCTTTTCCGTCGGCGGGCCTTTTGCCCCGTTGATGCAGTGGATCAACGTGCACCAGCAGATGTTCTACCGGGCGCTGACCGGCGCGCTGAAGGCGATGCGCGAGGACAGCTGGGCGCTCGGTTCGCTGATCGGCCTCTCCTTTGCTTATGGCGTGTTCCATGCGGCCGGTCCCGGCCACGGTAAGGCGGTCATCTCCTCCTACATGATCGCCAATGAAACGCAGCTGAGACGTGGCATCGTCATCTCCTTCGTCTCGGCGCTCATTCAGGGCGCTGTCGCGATCGGCCTTGTCGGCGCGGCCTGGCTGGTGCTGCGCGGCACCTCAATCACCATGACGAAAGCGACACAGGCGATGGAAATCGCCAGTTTCGCCATGGTTGCCCTGTTCGGCGCATGGCTCCTGGTGCGAAAACTCTGGTCGCTGCGAATCCGGCGCGAGCCGGCCACCGTTTTCGCTGTGGCGGGTGAGGCACCGGCAGCAAGAACCACCGGCATGGGCACGGGGCTGCGGTTTCAGGGCAAACCGGTTTTTGCCGATCACGCCCATGACGGCTCGGGCGACCTCTGCACCGCCTGCGGCAAATCCCATGCGCCCGATCCGATGCTGCTGAGGGCAAAGAACTTCAGTCTTCACGAGGCATGGTCAGCCATCATCGCTGTAGGGCTCAGGCCTTGCTCGGGGGCTATCATCGTCATGAGCTTCGCGCTTTTGAACGGGCTTTATCTTGGCGGTGTGCTCTCCGTCCTTGCCATGTCGCTCGGCACCGCCATCACGGTCTCGGTCCTCGCCATCATGGCGGTCTCCGCCAAGGGTCTGGCCGTGCGTTTCGCCGGCCCCGGCAGCCGCAGGGCGGCCGGTATCAGCCACGCGATCGAAATCGCCGGTGCGCTCTTCGTCTTGCTGATGGGCCTGATGCTGCTCGGGGCGTCGCTTCAGTTCTGATCGTTATGGCGTCGCTGGTAACGCGCCCGCAGCCAGAACAGCAGGAAAAAACAGAGCACCGCCACCGTGCCGAAGGCGGCCGCCAGCCAGGGCGAATAATCGCCAAGCCACAACATGATTTTAGGCATGATGAAGAATATCAGCCCGAAGCCGAGGATGATGAGCACCGCGGCAATGGCAGGCGACCAATCCTTCCTGGCGGTTGGCGTCTCGGACTTTGGCTTTTCAGGCGTTGGCATGGGCAAGCTCCGCGCGAATATCCTCAAGCTTGCGCTTCTGCGTGCCGTCAGCTGTAAAATTGTCCGGTGAAAGCCAGGCCTCGAAGGCCCTGCCGATCAGTGGCCATTCGCCGTCGATCATGGAAAACCACGCCGTATCGCGATTTTGCCCCTTCGAGATCATATGCTGGCGGAAGACGCCTTCGAAGGTGAAGCCATAACGCTTCGCCGTCGTCTTGGAGGGCTCATTTTCGTTGTGGCATTTCCACTCGTAACGGCGATACCCCAGATCCTCGAACACATGCTTCGCCATAAGGTAATGCGCCTCGGTGGCAAGCGGGGAACGTTTCATTTTCGCCCCATGGGCGACGGAGCCGACTTCTACCACGCCATTGGCGGGATCGGGCCGCATGTAACTCGCCATGCCGACGATTTCGCCCGTTGTGTTTTCGACGAAGACCAGCGTCACCCAGTTAAGCTTTTCGCCAGCGCCAACAAGCCAGTCGCCAAAGGCATCCGCATCGGGAAAGGCGCTTTGCGGGAAATATCTGAGCAGCGCATTGGTGCCCTCGCCGCCAAGCGCAGCCCAGAGTTTTTCCAGATGTTTGTCGCGATCGAACGGTTCCGCCGTTACATAACGGCCCTTCAGCACCACCGGCTGCGGCGCCGGACATCCCTTGAATTCACTCAGATCGCGCATTCTCTTCCCCATTTGCTGGGAGAAGGATTAGGGCAAGCGGGGCGGGATGACAACAGTGGATGTGGGGGTGGGATGCGGTGATCTCGGCGGGGCGCTTATCATCCTCGGTGGGCGTGGCTCACCCCCCTCTGCCGGCAGGGCAGAGGGGGGGAAGCCACACGCTCAAACCTTCACGCCCAAGTCCAAACGCCAACCTAAACCTTCGCCGCCACCACCGTCGCCTCGATGTGATCCACCAGCGCATCCGGCAACCCAAGCCGCCCGGCAAGAAGATCGAGATACCCCCGCTCCGCCCGAGTATCGGCCTCGATGGCAAGCCGCGAGGCGGTATAAAGCTCCACCTTCTGCTCTTCCGTGCGGGCAGCGGCCACCAGCGCGTCGATGTCGAGCGGATCGGCCAGTTCCTTTTCGAGGAAACGCTCGGCTTCGCTATCGAGGCCGGAAACCTGCACCTTGTCCATGATATTGGCGCGCTCTTTCTCATCGATATGCCCGTCGGCCTTGGCCGCCGCGATCATGGCCTGGATGAGCTTCAGCGCGAAATCATTGGAAAGCGCCGGCGACTGCGGATGGAAAGCGGAATCGGCGGGCGGAGCGAGAAGTTCCGGCTCTGGTTTCGGCGCGGCTTCCGGCGCCTGTCCTGACTTGTAATTCTTGTAGGCGAGGTAACCGAGGCCAGCGATGGCGGCGACACCGCCGATGGTGGCGACGTTGCCGGCGAGCTTGCGGCCGGTTTTGGTGCCCAGGATTGCGGCGGCGAGAGCACCGGCCTTGAGGGGATTGTTCTTGGCGATATCGGCGGCCTGCCCGGCTCTGTCACGGACGCTTCCCGAAAGGCCCGGCACCTGCGAGCCGAGGAATTGTTCAAGAAGCTTCTTGGCGTCGAACATCAAAATCTCCTGTAGAGGTCAAATCTACAGGGGAGATAGGAAGCCGTGGGCCGATTATAAATGTCAAACCCGCTCACGCCTTCGTGAACGGGTTTGACAGGAGATAAATCAGCCGCGCAGCGCAGCAGCTTCGGCGGCAAGCTTGGTGATGCCCGCCCAGTCACCCGTCGCCACCAGTTCGCGTGGGGCAACCCAGGAGCCGCCGACGCAGACGACGTTCGGCAGGGAGAGATAGTCGTTGGCGTTCTTGAGCGATACGCTGCCGGTCGGGCAGAAGACGGTGCCGGCGAGCGGCGAAGACAGCGCCTTGAGGTAAGGTGCGCCGCCAGCCTGTTCGGCCGGGAAGAACTTCAGCACCTTGTAACCCTCGTCGCGCAGCGCCATGACTTCGCTGGCAGTGGCGGCGCCCGGAAGCAGCGGCACCCTGGAGCTGCGCGCAGCTTCCAGCACGCTCTTGTTGATGCCCGGGCTGACGATGAAGGTGGAACCGGCTTCGGCAGCCGCCTCGAAATCCTTCGCATTGAGAATGGTGCCGGCGCCGACATTGGCGCCTTCCACTTCCGCCGCAACAGCACGGATGGCGTCCAGCGCGGCCGGCGTGCGCATGGTGATCTCGATTGCCTTCAGACCGCCAGCGACCAAAGCACGCGCAAGCGGCACGGCGGAGGCGGCGTCATCCACGATCAGCACCGGCACGACCGGCTGAAGTTTCAGGATGGAGAGAAGTTTTTCGGAGTCCTGGGCCAAGATGAGCCTCCTTGCGCGATTGAAACGATTGAAATCCCGTTTATCGATTAGCCTGCCCCGGCTTTGATGTCGAGGCATGGCAAGGCCATTTTTTGCCCTGATACTTCAATCAATTCGCTTCTTCATCAAGCTGTCTTGCGATAGTCTGGCGCACCAGTTTGCGGAGACAGCATGGCCAAGGAAATCGAACGGAAGTTTCTTGTTGCAGGCGGTGAATGGCGCGATGAGGTAACGCATAGCATGGCTTTCCGGCAGGCCTATGTCGCCTCCATGGAAAATCGTTCGGTCAGGGTGAGGATCGTCGACGGGCGTGACGCGACACTCACCATCAAGATCGGCGCAAGCGCGCTCGTCCGTGACGAATATGAATATCCCATCCCGCTGGAAGATGCCGAGGAACTGATGGCCAGCGCGCCCGGCGTGGTGATCGAGAAGACGCGGCACACGGTTGATCACGGCGGCTTCACCTGGGAGATCGATGTTTTCGAAGGCCGATATAAGGGGCTTATCGTGGCGGAAGTGGAGATGGATGACGAAAATGCCGATCCGGATCTTCCTGCCTGGCTCGGCAGGGAGGTAACGGGCGACAGGCGCTTTTCCAACCAGTCCCTCGCCACGGACGACCAGAGCGGAGACCTGTCGGATGCCTTTCAGAATTGATCCGAAAAAGCCCTTTGACGATGAAATCCGCCGCGCCGGCCTGGAATTGATCGAAGACACAGTCACCATCCTGCGTGACCGTCCGTCCGGCCCGCACGAGGCCGTGCACGATGCGCGCAAGCGCTTCAAGCGGCTGCGAGCCCTCTACCGCCTCATCCGAAAGGCGGCGCCGGATTTCAGCCGAGAGGAAAATGTCCGCTTCCGGGATATTGCCCGTTCGCTCGCCTTCGCACGTGATGCGACGGCATTGGTGGAAACGGCGGAATATCTGGAGGCTTTCGCGCTCTCCGATACACAGGGTGAGGCGCTGCGGTCCATCACGGCGATGCTGCGCGCGCGTCGGGATCATGCGGCGAAATACGAGGCCGCTCTCGACGAGGCGATTTCTGCGGCCATCACCGGCTGCGAGGCGGGACGTGAACGGCTGAAGACGCTATCGCTGCCGGATGAGCTCAAGGACAGCGGCCGGCTGCTGAGGACAAGCTGGGCGCGGCAGAGGAAACGGGCGCGACAGGCGCTGGCCGATTGCCACGAGCGGGCCGATGTCGAGCATTTTCATGAGTTGCGCAAGGCCGGCCAGACCTACTGGATGCATCTTGGTCTGATGAGGCGTATCTGGCCATCCGCCATGCGCGCCAAGCGCGCCGATACCAAGCGACTGGTCGACATTCTCGGCCACGAACACGATCTCTCGGTTCTCGCCGCCGTGGCCGACCGCGAGCCCGACCGCTTTGGCAACGGCGAACGGCTGGCGCTGCTGCTCGACGCCATCATCGAAAGGCAGCAGGCGCTGCGTGCCGAAGGCCTTGAACTGGCAGATGAGGTCTTTTCCGAATCTGCCCGCACGGAAAGCCGCATCGTCGGCCTGCTGTGGCGGCAGGCGGCGAAGTAGGCCAAACGCCACTTTCGGCGCTCGCTCACCTCCGTCATTGCGACATCCCGTTGCCTGCACACGGCAGCAGGAATGACAGGAAGCCTACAAATCCTCCCGATTGACGATTTTCAAAATGCCCGAACCCACCGATAAATATTGCTTTGCGGCCGCCGTCGCTGTATTTCACCGGCCATGACCGACACGACCATTCTCCCCCGCCCGGAAGTCTCTGGCGATTTCCTTGTGGCCGCGCTTTATCATTTCGCCCGCCTGCCGCGGTTCGAGAGCCTGCGTGAGCCATTGTTCGAGCTCTGCCAGAAGAACGGCGTGAAGGGCACGCTGCTGCTGGCCGCCGAGGGCATCAATGGCACGATCGCCGGCCCGGATGCAGGCGTTCACGCCGTGCTTTCCTTCCTGCGCGCCCAGCCGGAATTTTCGGCATTGGAGCACAAGGAAAGCCGCGCCTCGCACATGCCTTTCGTGCGGCTGAAGGTGAAGCTCAAGAAAGAGATCGTCACGATGGGCGTGCCTGATATCGATCCGAACCGGATCGTCGGCACCTATGTCGACCCGCGCGATTGGAACGAATTGATCTCCGACCCGGACACGATCGTCATCGATACCCGCAACGATTACGAAACCGCCATCGGCGTCTTCAAGGGTGCAGTCGATCCGAAGACGAAAACCTTCCGCGAGTTTCCGGACTGGGTGAAGAACAACCCCGGCCTGCACAACAAGCCGAAGATCGCCATGTATTGCACCGGCGGCATCCGCTGCGAAAAGGCCACGGCCTTCATGAAGGAGCAGGGCTTCGACGAGGTCTATCACCTCAAGGGCGGCATCCTGAAATATCTGGAAGAAGTGCCGGAAGAAGAAAGCCTGTGGGAGGGCGCCTGCTTCGTTTTCGACGAGCGTGTGTCGGTGGTGCATGGCCTGGCCGAAGGCGACCACCAGCTGTGCCACGCCTGCCGCAACCCGATCACCCCGGAAGTGCGCCTGTCACCCAAGTTCGAGGAAGGCGTCTCCTGCCCGAGCTGCTACGATGAGCGCAGCGAAGAAGACCGCCAGCGCTTCCGCGACCGGCAACAGCAGATCGACCTCGCAAAGAAGCGCGGCGAGCGGCATCTGGGGCGGTAAGCCCAGGTAGCTACAGGACTGTATCTAAATTTGGATAGAGCGGCGCCGCGTGTTTCTTCTCCCCGCCGGGGAGAAGAAACGAGAAGCGACACGTCGAGAACCTCACGCCCCCGCCCGCAGCGCAAAGAGCGGCGCATCCTGCCCGTCCAGCATGGCGGTGATCTCTTCCGCCGCGACCGGTTTTGAGAACAGGTAACCCTGCAATTCGTCGCAGCCGCACAGATGCAGTATGGCCGCCTGCTCTTCCGTTTCCACGCCTTCGGCCGTGACCGGAATGTCGAGTGATTTCGCCAGCGCCACGGTCGCCTGCAGCATTTCCAGCGAGCGGCCTCCCTTGTCGAGCGCCACGATGAGCGAACGGTCGATCTTCATCCTGTCGAAGCCGAAGCGACGCAGATAGCCGACGCTGGCAAAGCCGGCGCCGAAATCGTCGAGCGCGATATGCAGGCCGAGCTGTTTCAGCTTGTCTATTGCCGCACTTGCCCGCTCCGGGTGCTGGATGAAATAACCTTCCGTCATTTCCAGCCGCAGCCTTTCCGGCGGCGTCTTCGTTGCATCCAGAATATCCGCGACATGGCCGGAAAAGGCCGGATTGCGGAACTGCACGGGTGAAATATTGACCGACAGTTTGATGGACGGCCATTGCTGTGCTGTCTCGCAGGCCTTGCGCAGCACCAGCAGGCCGAGCCGGTCGATGAGACCGCTCGTCTCGGCAGCGGCGATGAATATGTCGGGCGGGACGAAGCCATATCCCGGCCTCTGCCAGCGGGCCAGCGCTTCCACCCCGGTGATGCAGCGCGTGGCGGCGCTGACGACCGGCTGATAAACCACCTGTATCTCGTCGTTCAAAATGGCGGAGCGAAGATCGGCCTCGAGCTGCAGTTTTTCCTCGCGCAGCGCATCCATTTTCAATTCGTAGGACACGTAACGACCGCGGCCGTTTTCCTTGGCCTGATACATGGCCATATCCGCGCGGCGCAGCAATTCCTCACCATTGATGTCCCCCGCCCGCGAAATCGACGTGCCGATGCTGCAGCCTATACTTGCCACACGCTCGCCTATGCTGAAGGGTTCGGTGAAGAGTTCCAGCAGTGACATACAGAGCTTGCGGCCTTCCACCCACACGTCGTCGCCCTGAATGGCGATGGCGAATTCGTCGCCGCCGAGCCGCGCCAGAACCGCGCCTTCCGGCACCAGCACCCTGAGCGCCGCCGCCACGCCCTTGATGAGCCGGTCACCCGCCGCGTGGCCGTAGGAATCGTTGATTTCCTTGAAGCCGTCGAGATCGAGATAAAGCAGCTTGATATCCGTCTTGTCGTGGCTTGCCCTGGCGACCATGCGGTCCAGCCTCGCGAAGAGACCGGCGCGATTATTGAGGCCGCTCAGCCGATCGCGCAGAGCTTCTTCCCGCGCCGCCGCCTCATCCGCCTTCAGACGATCGAGCGTGGCCGAACCGATAATGAGCAGCACCAGAAAGAACGTGCCGGCGATACCGAGCGCGGTAAAGACGACCGGCCGCGCCTCATGAAAACTGACATCTCCGGGCAGGTGCGACCGCCAGACGAGCCGTGCCAGCACCTGCCCCAGCGGATTGACGATATCCACGTGGTTGGCGGCCGTTCCCTCGCCATATTGCAGCTCCAGGCCCTCGATCACGTAGTTGCGGGCGAGTTTGTGCACCGTCGCCTGGGTGAGATGACGGGCAAAAACCAGATAGCGCCGCTCCGCGCCGACCGGCGGCAGCGCTCCCGATTTGAGCCGCACCAGCGCAACACCGGCAGCGGCGATACCATCCCCGGTTTTGACGAAACCCGTGACCTGCGAGGTGACGCCGGGACGCATGGACCGCACCCGTTCGATCATTTCCGGAAGGCCGGCGGCGAAATAGGTGCCGGGCACCCATTTCGCCGGCTTGCCATTCTGATAAGCCATACGGACCCTGTCATCCTCGTCGATGATAACGGCAGTATCGAAAAGATCGTTATTGGCCGTCATGTCGCCGTAATTGCTGGCCACCCAGTCGAAGCGATCAGGAGCATAGACATATTCGGCGGCATCGTCCCAGGCGGCGTAATCGTTGAGCGTCGCACCAAGCTGTTCGCGAAAAGTGACGAGAGCTCCCGCCGTCGTCTCGCGTGAACGGGCACTGTCGAGCAGGTTGGCCTTTTCCCGGACCTGACTGAGAGCGGAGAGGACGAGCGCCGTAACGATGAGAAGCACCAGCGCGAAGGTGGACAGCACAACGCCGACGGCGGTTCTGCGCCCGACCGGCAAATAGTCCCCAATGTTGCGCGGCGCAATCCGCATAAAATCCCCTTCGAAAGCATCATCTTGCGAAGGAAACATTCAAAAGCCGTTAAGCCGCGCCGTAACACCGACCCAAAAAACAACGGGTACAAAACGACAGTCCGACCGGAAATCTGAAAAATCCTTTCTGAAAGAACGGAAGTTTTTCAGGAAAAGTGGATTTGCGCCCGTCCGTAAAACAAAAACCTCCCCCGCGCGCGGGAGAGGTCATCATTTTCATCGTGATGGAGCGATTACCAGGACGGGATAACCGTGCCGTTATACTTCTCCAGAATGAAGGCCTTCACTTCCGGGCTGTGGTAGGATTCCACCAGCGTCTTCACCCAGGGCTTGTCCTTGTCCTGCGTGCGAACGGCGATGACGTTCGCGTAAGGGGACTTTTCGCTTTCGATGGCGATGGAGTCCTTCTTCGGGTTCAGGCCGGCTGCCGTGGCATAGTTGGTGTTGATGACCGAAGCGTCGGTATCGTCAAGCGAGCGCGGCAGCTGTGCGGCGTCGAGTTCGACGATCTGGATGTTCTTCGGGTTTTCGGTGATGTCGGCAGGGGTTACCTTGAGGCCAGCTTCTTCCTTGACCTTGATCAGGCCCTTGGAAGCAAGAACCAGAAGGGCTCGGCCGCCATTGGTGGGATCGTTCGGAATACCGACCGTCGCGCCATCCTTCAGCTCGTCAAGGCTCTTCACCTTCTTCGAATAAACGCCCATCGGGGTGGTGATGGTGGTGCCGACGCTGACGAGATCGAACTTGCGGTCAGCGATCTGGTTGTCGAGGTAAGGCTGGTGCTGGAAGGAGTTGGCCTGCAGCTCGCCGTCGTTCAGCGCCTGGTTCGGCACGACATAATCGGAGAACTCGACGATATCGATATCGAGGCCCTTGGCGGCCGCGATCTTCTTCACCTGTTCCATGATCTGCGCGTGTTCGGCGGGGGTGACGCCGATCTTGATCGTCTCGGCCAGCGCCTGACCGGCAGTGAAGAGAGCGGCGAGCGATGCCGCGAGAATAAGTTTCTTCATGGGTGTCTCCTTGGGTTGTTATTATGAACGCAGTTAATTCTTCCGTGTACGCTTGTCGAAGCTGCGCGCCAGCCTGTCGCCGGCGCTCTGCACCAGTTGCACCAGCACGATCAGCACCAGAACCACGGCCAGCATCACGTCTGGCATGAAGCGCTGGTAACCGTAGCGGATGCCGAGATCGCCCAGCCCGCCGCCGCCAACCGCGCCCACCATGGCCGAATAACCGATGAGGCTGACCAGCGTAAGCGTGAGCGCCAGCGTGATGCCGGGCTTAGCCTCAGCCAGCAGAACCTTGGTGACGATTTGCAACGGCGTCGCACCCATGGCGCGGGCAGCCTCGATCAGACCCTTGTCCACCTCGCGGATCGCCGCTTCCACCAGCCTGGCGATGAAAGGCACGGTCGCGACCGTCAGCGGCACGATGGCGGCACTGGTGCCGATCGACGTGCCCGCCACGAGACGGGTGAAGGGAATGATCGCCACGACAAGAATGATGAAGGGCGTGGAGCGCGCCGCATTCACGATGAGGCCGAGGATGCGGTTGGTCATGGGCGCGGGAAACAGTTCGCCCTTGCCGCTGGTGGCGAGGAAAACGCCCATCGGCACGCCGATGATGGACCCAACGATGCCGGAAACAGCAACCATGTGAAGGGTTTGCAACAGCCCTTTCAGCAGAAGGCTGAAGATCATATCAGGCGACATAACCGAGCACCTCCGTGTGAAGACCGGTTTCAGCATAAAAGCGATCGGCGCGCGCCGTAACCTCAGCCGAGGCCGGATAGGAGACGACAAGCGAACCGAAGGGCTCCCCGGAAATTTCCTCGATGGTGCCGGCGAGGATGTTCACATCGGGGCCGATTTCGGCGACGAGACGGGCCGTCAGCGGCTGGAAGGCCGTTTCGCCGAAGAACACCAGACGCACCAGAACACGATCGCCTTCCGCTGCCTGCGGCTTGAGACCAGAGGTAACCCAGTGCGGCAGCTTCACGCCGACAGAGGAGGACAGCAGGCTGCGGGTGGTCTCGTGTTTCGGCGCCGTGAAGATATCGAAGGTGCTGCCTTGCTCAACGATCAGTCCCCTGTCGATGACGGCCACCTGCGACGCGATGGTCTTTACCACTTCCATCTCATGGGTGATGAGCAGCACGGTCAGACCGAGTTCAGCATTGATGCGCTTCAGCAGTTCGAGAATGGATTGTGTCGTTTCCGGATCGAGCGCAGACGTTGCTTCGTCGGACAGCAGCAGCTTCGGCTGGGTGGCGAGCGCGCGGGCAATGCCGACACGCTGCTTCTGGCCGCCGGAAAGTTCCGCCGGATAACGCTTTGCCTTATCGGACAGGCCAACAAGATCGAGCAGCGGCGCAACCCGGGTCTCGATTTCCCTCTTGCCCATGCCTGATATTTCGAGCGGCAGCGCCACATTGTCGAAGGCTGTGCGCGAGGACAGGAGATTGAAGTGCTGGAAGATCATGCCGACGGAACGACGCAGCGTGCGCAGGCTCTTTTCATCGAGCGCCGCAACATCGACGCCATCAACGATCACACGACCGGTCGAAGGCTTTTCAAGGCCGTTGGCGAGGCGGATGAGCGTGGACTTGCCGGCACCGGAGCGACCGATGATGCCGGTGATTGAGCCTTTCGGCACGGCGTAATCGATACCGGCTAGAGCTGCGAAGCCGGGCTTGCCGCCCGTGCCGCCAAAGGTCTTGGTCACGCCTTCGAACGTGACCATCGGCTCCTTTGCCGCCCCTTCAGGGACCGCCTGTTCTTGGCGCGCGGGCGAGGCCGCACTGGATGGAAAACTCATTGTGAACTCTGGGAATGCGTGACGGATCGGGTCTCAAAAAATCCTGTTGCGGTGCTGAACCGCTCTCTTCATGCAGCCTTCGGGCACATTCGATGACAGCTGATTTTCCGGGTCATTTCGTCAGGCTTTCACTCAGAAATGCCGGGGATCGGCAATTCGATGGCGCATACTTGCCCGCACACGCCACCTTTTAACAGGGATGTTTTTTCAATTATCTGAAAAGAGAGGAAAAATCTACCGCAAAGCCGCGTGTGCAGCCCTGCGGCAGTCAAGATTTTGCGAGTACCTTGAATCAGACGCGGCTGACGAATTCTTCAGCGGGGCGGCGCACCTTCTTCAGGTTCACCAGCCAGTCGCCTTCCGGCTGGCGATAACCGAGCGGCAGGATGGTGACGGAGCGCAGGCCCTTCTCACGCAGGCCAAGGATTTCATCGAGCTTGGCAGGATCGAAACCTTCCATCGGAGTGGAATCCACACCCTCAAAGGCGGCCTGCGCCACAGCCATGCCGAAACCGATATAGGCCTGACGGGCGGCGTGCTCGAAATTCACCTGCTGATCGCGCTGCGGATAGGTGTTAAGCAGCATCTGGCGATAGGCTTCCCAGCCTTCATTCTTGATGCCGCGCTCTTCATTGACCAGATCGAACATATGGTTGATCCGCTCTTCGGTGTAATTATCCCACGCCGCAAAGACCAGCAGATGCGAGCCTTCGGTCACCTGCGCCTGGTTCCAGGCGATCTCGCGGATCTTGGCGCGCACTTCCGGATCGGTGACGACGATGACTTCAAAGGGCTGAAGACCGCTGGAGGTGGGCGCCAGCCGCGCTGCCTCGACAATGCGCTCAACCTTGTCTTCGGACACCGTCTTGGAAGGGTCCATTTTCTTGGTGGCATAACGCCAGTTAAGTTTTTCGATAAGCATGTTCGTTTTCCCTGGGAGGACCAGCCCGCCCTGCCCCTTGACGGCAGGATGGGCGCTACGCTTCGTAGCCCGTCTCACATAGGAGCCGGGACGGCAGGCGCAAGCAGGCACCGTGGGGTAACCGATAAAAAAGTTTGGAAAACTGATAATAAGGGGAGAGAACTTTTTGGCGTGCCCGCGATACATCCTCTCGACGTCATCCTCGGCCCTGTGCCGAGGATCTAATCACATTGAATAAAATCAGCAGGTTGCAGATCCTCGGGACAAGCCCGAGGATGACGTTGGAGAGGTTTCACCCCTTCACCACCCCATGGTTCCCCTTCGGAAAACCCGAAGCCAGCGCGCTGTACCACTTGCCGCTATTCTTCACCGTCCGCACCTGCGTTTCGTAATCAACATGCACGAGCCCGAAACGCATGCGGTAACCCTCGGCCCATTCGAAATTATCCATCAGGCTCCAGGCGAAATAACCGCGCATCGGGTAACCGTCACGGATGAGATCGGCGACGATGCCGAGGTGTTCGGCGTAATAATCGAGACGCGGCTGGTCATTCACCTCGCCGTTTTCGACGCCCATATTATAGCAGGCGCCGTTTTCGGTGATGTAGCACTCCGGCAGATCGTAACGCCTGTAGAGCGTCTCAACCAACGACTTCAGCGCCGGAGCGTAAACCTCCCAGCCGATATCGGTCTTCACATCGCTGACCGCCGGTGCGGGCATAGTCGCGGGGAATTCCGCGCCCGGTGTCGCGTCGTCGGCAACGCGCATCGGCGTGTAATAATTCAGGCCCCACCAGTCGAGCTTCTGGCTGATGATGCCGAGGTCTTCCGCCTCCACGACGGGCATACGATCACCCAGCGCCTCCATCATCTCGGCGGGATATTCGCCCTTGAAGACCGGGTCAAAGAACGCGCCATTGTGGAACTGGAAGGCCCGCTCGGCTGCCTTCAGATCAGCCTCGCCATCGGAAGCGGGAATGACGGAATGGGCGTTCAATACCAGCCCCACCGGCACTTTCGGCGCGACATGGCGGGAAGCTTCCACGCCAAAACCATGGGCGAGGTTGATATGGTGCATGGCGGCAAGGGCCGCCTCCATGTTGCGCTCACCCGGCGCGTGGATACCATAGAGATGGCTGAGCCACACCGCGCACCAAGGCTCGTTGAAGGTCGCAACCGCATCCAGCCGGTCGCCGAGGCGGGCCATGACGGTCTTGGCGTAACGCTGGAAGGCATGTGCCGTGGAGCGGGAAGCCCAGCCGCCATCCCCCATCAGGGTCAGCGGCAGATCCCAATGGTACAGCGTCGCATAGGTCTTGATCCCGCGTGCCTTGCAGCCATCAACGAGACGGTCGTAGAAATCCAGACCCTTCTCGTTGATCGGCCCGAAACCATCGGGAATGATGCGCGGCCAGGCGATCGAGAAACGATAGGCCTCCACCCCCATCTCCTCGATGAGATCGAGGTCTTCCTCCCAGCGATTGTAATGATCGCAGGCGATATCGCCATTGTGACGCCCGAAGACATGGCCTGGCATATTGCAGAAGGCATCCCAGATGGAGGGCTTGCGGCCATCCGCCTTGGTGGAACCTTCGATCTGGAACGAGGCAGTTGCGACGCCAAACAGGAAATCGCCGGGGAAACGGGCTGCGAGCGTTTTGGGATCGGTCATCGGAGAGTCCATCGGATGTGAAAGATCAGCAGCGGTTTAGACCATGTCGCCTGCGAGGTACAGTCGGGCTCGGCGGAATCTACAACGTTTCAGGATGCGCGGTGAACAGGCCCAAAGCGCTTTGCATGCGCAAACGTCACCGCAGCGAGTAGCGGCGGCATGGGAGGCAGGCCCGGTGAATGCGTGTGGAATGAGAAGTGGTGGAAGTATTTGCATGCACCGGGCCGCATCATGAAGACCATGATCATGGCCTCTCACCTAAAGCCTTTTCACGACATCTATCCGATCAGCCCTTCCCGCCTCTGGCCGTGCGGGACGCCTCTCCGAAACACGGTCTACCAGACCCATGCTTGTCGATGCCGGCAACCGGTTCGCAAAAGGCGCCGCGCGTATCGCCCTTCCGTTCCGGTTGCGGGAGGAATGATGCAGCCAACGGAGGCAATGGGGACGGGAGAGGAAGAATTTTTTCGGAAGTGACTGAAAAGGATGGAGGGGTGGCGCAGAGTTGTCAGCTTCTTCTGGAGCTGAACTGAGAGCGCCCCCCCGGCCCTTTGGGCTCCCCCGGCGGAGAGAAGAAATGTGCCGAGCCCGCCGCGTTTGGCAAGGAGCGTGAAGCTTGTTCTTCTCCCCGCCGGGGAGAAGTGCCGGAGCGCAGCGAGGCGATGAGGGGGCAACGTTGCCGTCACCCCCATCACGTCAAACGTAACGATTGACCACGTTTTCGAGATATTCCTGACGACCCGATTTCGGCTCGGGGTTGATATCCTCGCGCTCGACCAATGCCGCGATCTCGTCGAGCTTCAGCTCGCCGCGCAGCATCTTCTGGGCTTCCGGCGAATCCCACTTGGCGTAGCGCTCCTTGAGTGGCTTCGACAATGCGCCGTCCTCGATCATCTTCGCCGCCGCCTTGAGGCCACGGGCGCAGCAATCCATGCCACCGATATGGCCGATCAGCAGGTCCTGCGGATCGAGCGACTGGCGACGCAGCTTGGAATCGAAGTTGGTACCGCCATTCTTGAAGCCGCCGCCGGCGAGAACATGGTAATAGGCGAGCGCCATTTCCGGCACGTTGTTGGGGAACTGGTCCGTATCCCAGCCGGACTGGTAATCGTTGCGGTTCATGTCGATGGAGCCGAAAATGCCGAAGGCGTTCGCCATGGCAAGCTCGTGCTCGAAAGAGTGGCCGGCGAGGATGGCGTGGCCCTGCTCGATATTGACCTTCACTTCCTTGTCGAGACCGTTCTTCTGCAGGAAGGCATAAACGGTGGCGACGTCATAGTCGTACTGGTGCTTGGTCGGCTCCTGCGGCTTCGGCTCGATCAGGATCGTGCCTTCAAAACCGATCTTGTATTTGTATTCCACCACCAGATTGAGGAAGCGGCCAAGCTGGTCGAGCTCGCGCGACAGATCGGTGTTGAGCAGGGTTTCGTAGCCTTCGCGGCCGCCCCACAGAACGTAGTTCGCGCCGCCGAGCTTCTTGGTGGCGTCCATGCAGGTCTTCACCGTTGCGGCGGAGAAAGCGAAGACGTCAGGATCGGGATTGGTCGCGGCACCCGACATGAAGCGGCGGTTGGAGAAGAGGTTGGCCGTGCCCCAAAGGAGCTTCACGCCGGTATCGGCCTGCTTCTGCGCGAAATAATCAACGATCTCGTTGAGGTTCTTGGTGTTTTCCGCGAAGTTCTCGCCTTCCGGCCGTACGTCGGCATCGTGGAAGCAGTAGAACGGCGAACCGAGCAGCGAGAAGAATTCGAACGCCACGTCGGCCTTCAGTTTCGCGGCCTGCATGCTGTCTTCAAACCATGGACGCTCGAACGTCTGGCCGCCAAAGGGGTCACCGCCCGGCCAGGTGAAGGTGTGCCAGTAGGCCACCGCAAAACGCAGATGGTCTTCCATGCGCTTGCCCGCGACGATTTCATCAGGGTTGTAGTGGCGGAAGGCCAGCGGATTGGTGCTGTCGGGGCCTTCATATTTGATCTTGGCGATATCGCCGAAGAAGCCTGTGCTCATTGGGTGGTTCCTCCTTGGTGGGTTAGGTTTAATTGATGGAGGGTGTGGCTACCCCCCTCTGTCCTGCCGGACATCTCCCCCTCAAGGGGGGAGATCGGCAAGACGTTAACTTCGGCGCATCCTCCGCTGCGTTAGAGATGGCCGGGACGGTGCGGCGATTCGATCTCCCTCCTTGTGGGGGAGATGCCCGGCAGGGCAGAGGGGGGTGAAGCCCCACACGCCGTGTCTCAATGCGAAAGCCCCCTAATCGCCGGATAAACCGCGTGATACCGCCGGTAAGCCTCCTCATAGGCACCGGCCAGATCAGCCACCGGCTCAATCGTCCGCGCCGTCTCCGGCTGCGAGCACACCGCCACCGGATCAGCTCCGGTCGCGGCAATCAGGCCGAGACGCGCGGCACCGAAGGCCGCACCGAAATCGCCCTCGGCGGGAATATCCACTGGCACACCAAGCGACGTAGCAATCGACGCCAGCCAATAGGCCGAACGCGAGCCGCCGCCGATGGCGGTGACACGAGAGATCGAGGTGCCGGCGGATTTCAGGGCTTCGAGATTGTCTCTGATCGCGAAGGTCACGCCCTCAAGCACGGCCTGCGTCAGCGCCTTGCGGTCGCTCTCATGCGAAAGGCCGATGAAGGAGCCGCGGATGGCAGCATCATTGTGCGGTGTGCGCTCGCCGGAAAGGTAGGGAGCGAAAGTGACGCCAGTCGGTGCAAGCAGCGTGTCGCCGAGTTCGCCGGTCAGATCGGCGGCAGATTGGCCTGTCAGCCGCGAATACCAGTTCAGCGCATCCGTGGCGGAGAGAATGACGCCCATCTGGTGCCAGGTATTGGGCAACGCGTGGCAGAAAGCATGCACGGCGCTTTCCGGCTTCGGCAGATAAGAGGCATTGGCGGCAAAAAGCACGCCAGAGGTTCCGAGCGACACGAAGGCATGACCTTCCTTCACCGTGCCCATGCCACAGGCCGAGGCGGCATTGTCGCCCGCTCCGCCGGCAACCACGGCCCGGCCGGAAATGCCCCATTCGGAGGCAAGCTCGGCGCGCAGAACGCCCGCCTCATCCGTGCCTTCCACCAGAGACGGCATGTGTTTTTCATCGAGCCCGGTGGCGGCAAGCAGGTCGGAAGACCATTTGCGCGCGCCGGTATCGAGCCAGGAAGTGCCGGCGGAATCGGACATTTCCGAGATATATTCACCGGTCAGCCACAGCCGCAGATAATCCTTCGGCAGCAATACCTTGGCGACTTTTGCGAAGACTTCAGGTTCGTTCTTTGCCACCCAGGCGAGCTTCGGCGCGGTGAAGCCGGGGAAGACGATATTGCCGGTTATCTTGCGGAAGCGCGGATCAGCGTCGAGTGCGGCTGCTTCGGCATGGGAGCGGGTGTCATTCCAGAGAATGCAGGGGCGCAGCACCTTGCCATCGGCATCGACAAGTGTGGCGCCGTGCATCTGGCCGGAAAGGCCGATGCCCTTCACCGCGGCAAGCTCTTTCGGAAATTTCTGCTTCAGGCCGGCAACTGCGGTTTTCGTCGCGGCGATCCAGTCCGCCGGGTCCTGTTCCGACCAGCCATGATGCGGGCGCGAGACATCCAGCGAGCCGTTGGCCGAGCCGATGATTTTCTGATCGCCGTCCATCAGCAGGGCTTTGACGCCTGAAGTGCCAAGATCGAGACCGAGATACATGTATTTCTCCATTCCGGCGCGCCATGCGCCAAAGTTCATGCGGTTTTTTAAAGCCGCCGCCAGAGGGAAAACCGGCGGCCACTTGTCCTTCGGAAGAGTTTCTTCAGGGAAGATTGTCCCTGAGGAAGATATCGATACGAATACGTTCCTGCGCGGCGATGACGGGCAGGCCATCGGCGCGCGCCTTCAGGACGCGGATGGCGCTGCGCACCTCGTGACCCGCGTCCTGGTTGAGCACGGCATCCAGCAGCCCTTGCCGCAGCGCATTGGCGGTGGTTTCGGTGAGCTCATGGGCGATGACCGAAAGCGGTCTTTCGTCATCTACCGCTCCAAGCGCGCGGATGAGACCTCGATTACCGGCACCGAGACTGTAAATGCCGGCGAGGGTTGCATTGCCGAGCGCCTCGCGCACCAGCGCCTCGACGGTCAGCGGATCGTCCCTGCCCTCCAGCACCGGCAGCAGCCGCGCCTGGGGAAACTCTGCCTCGATGACGGCGCGAAACCCTTCCAGACGCTCGCGATGGTCGCGCACCAGCATGGAGCCGGCCACAACGGCGACATCTCCGCCGCGCCCGGAAAGAAAACGTCCCATCAGGCTCGCCGCCGTGCGCCCGGCGGCGACGTTGTCTACGCCGGCATAATGGTCGCGCCTCGAACCCGAGAGGTCCGACACCAGCGTCACCGTGGCGATGCCGTCTTCCGCCAGCCGGTCGGCGGCCTCCGCCACATCTTCGGAATCGGTGGCGACGAAGGCCACCCCGGATGGCTTTTCCCGGCGCGCAACTTCCAGAGCCTCGGTCAGAGCCGCAGCATTAAACGGCGGCACCTCGATGACGCGGATCGCCGTCCGCTCCAGATGCGAGCGGCTGGCCGCAGCCCGTACCTCGGCGCGCAGTGTCGCCATGAAGGAATTGTCGTTGCCGGGCAGGATGAAGATCATCGAGTAATTGCGCCCCTTGGCCAGATTGGCGGCGGCGATGTCGCGCACATAACCCAGTTCGGCAATGGCCGCTTCCACCCGCGCCCGCGTTGCGGCATGCACGCCGGGACGCATGTTCAGCACCCGGTCTATGGTGGCGAGGCTGACGCCCGCCCGCTCGGCGATATCGTGAACTGTCGGCTTCATGGCTCCTCCCGCCTCCTGCATATCCAGCTTTGCGGCCGCCGTAAATCGAAAAATGATGTACGTACCTCATAATTCATCAAATGGCTGCGGAATATCAATCCCGGCATGGGCTGAGGCTAATAGAGGGTCCGGCGGTAGTCCTGCTCCAGCTGCTCATCCATCTTCCGCAGGTCATCCCCATTTGTCGGAGTGCGCGACGTTTCATCCAAGATGATCTTGATAAGCGAGGGCATTTCCGACCGGGACTGGTGATGCGCGGGATCCCACAGGTGGGAGCGCCGGAACGCCTTGGCGCAATGCATGAAGACCTCATCCACCTTCAAGACGATGGCAAGTTTGGGGATACGATCCGCAACGCTCATCAGCTTCAGTAGTTCTGGATCGGTGCTCAGTGTCGCTCGCCCGTTCACCCGCAGGGTGTCGTCGAAACCGGGCACGATAAACAAGAGACCGACAATGGGGTTGGCGATGATATTGCTGAGCGTATCAAGGCGATTGTTGCCCGGCCGGTCCGGGATCGCCAGCGTGCGCGCGTCGAGAACCCTTACAAAGCCCGGCGGATCGCCGCGGGGGCTGACATCGGCCTTTCCCTCAAGGTTTTGGGTGCCGATGCAGAGAAAGGGCGAACGCCGAATGAATTCCTGCGCATGTTCGCCGAGCCTGTCCTGACACTTCTGTAGCGCGAGGGCATGTGTCGGCTCGAACAGGCCGCGAAGCGACTGCTCATCCGTGATTGCGAAGTCTGGATTGAGTTCCAAGGCCGCCATGATCTCCCCTCTGAACCGCCCTGCCCAAGGGGCCAAAATACCGGTCAGCCGTCCTCCCGGCCCCGTTTTCGCTACCCTTGCGCCTTTTTGAGGTACGTACCTCATAAATTGATATACATGGCTTGCCCGTCGCGATCAACAGTCGAAATCTGGCAACAGGCGAAATGGGGATTTTGGCCGGATATAAAAAAGGGGCCGTCATTTCCGACGGCCCCAGCTCTGCGGTGGATGGGAGGGGATTGTTATCAGTGCGCCGCGTCTGGCGGCGGCGCTGCCTTGGGTTTCTGGATCAGGATCGTCATGAAGATCAGGCTGGAAAACAGCAGCGTCAGCGCGAAGAACACATCGGCGAAGGCTAGAATCCATGCCTGCTGCGAGACCATGCCGACCATTTTCTTGACCGCGACGGATGCGCCGTCCAGCCCGTAGGAATCATAGTTGGCGCCGACACTGTTCAGCCATTCCAGCGCCTTGGGGTTGGAATAGCTGATATGTTCGGCCAGACGCACATAATGGTCGTCCGTGCGCTGCGACAGCATGGTGTTGATGACGGCAAGACCAACGGCGCCGCCGAGGTTACGCGTGAGGTTGAACAGGCCGGAGGCGTTGCGGATACGGGCGGGCGGCAGGGTGCCGAGCGCGATGTTGTTGATCGGCACCATGCACATCATCAGGCCGAAACCGCGCAGGATCTGCGGGATCAGCAGCTCGTAGAAATCCCAGTCGGTCGTCACGTGCGTCATGATCCAGGTGCCGCAGCCGAAGCTGATGAAGCCGATGGCCATCATCGCCCGCGGATCGAGCTTGGTGGAGACCTTGCCGGCAATCGGCGCGGTGAAGAACATCGCAAGGCCGGACACGAACATGGTCTCGCCGATCATCAGCGCGTCATATCCCCTCACCCGGCCGAGATAGAGCGGGTAGAGATAGGTCAACCCGTAAAGCCCGATTCCCATGACGAAGGAGAACAGCGAGCCGATGGAAAAGTTGCGGTCCGCAAAGGCGCGGATATCAACCACGGGGAACTCCACCTTGAAGGCGCGCCAGAAAAAGACGACCGCGCCGATAACCATGGCGACCGTTCCCATGACGATGTGTTCGTCGTTAAACCAGTCCTTGTTGTTACCCTCTTCCAGCACATATTCCAGCGAGCCGAGGAAGACGGCCATAGAGATCAGCCCCCACCAGTCGAACTTCTTCCAGAGCGACCGCTCCGGCTTGTCGAAATCGATCAGGCTCCATGTCAGGATGGTGACGATGATGCCGGGGATGATGTTGACGAGGAACAGCCAGTGCCAGGAAAAGGCGTTGGAAAGATAACCGCCGACCGTCGGGCCGATGGTGGGCGCGAGCGTGGCGACCAGACCGATGATCGGTGAGACGACCGACCGTTTCGACGGCGGGAAGATGGTAAAGGCGGCCGCAAAGACCGACGGGATCATGCCGCCGCCGATAAAGCCCTGGATCGCGCGGTAAACGATCATCTGGTCGATATTGGTGGCAGTGGCGCAGAGCGCGCTCGAGATCGTGAAGCCCGCAGCACAGGTGGCGAAGAGCACGCGCGTGGAGAGAATGCGCGCCAGCGTGCCCGACAGCGGGATCATAATGACTTCCGCGATCAGATAGGACGTCTGCACCCAGGCGATCTCATCCGAGCCGGCGCCGAGGCCGGCCTGGATTTCCGCAAGCGAGGCGGAGACGATCTGAATGTCGAGAATAGACATGAACATGCCGAAGACCATCGCGAAGAATGCGATGAGCCTGCGCCTGTCCATCGGAGGATCGGCGGGGATGGACGCCCCGCCCGTACCGACAACCGTAGCCGCCATGATCTTGCCCTCAACGGTGCGTCAAAGACGCGCCTTACTTGGCCTGCGGATTAGCTTGCGCCGTTCTGGTGGTTTCCGGCGCCGTGCGGGTATCGACATCGACAACAACGCTGAGGCCCGCGCGCAGATTATGCTTTTCGAGGTCTTCCTTGGAGAAGACGATCCGAACCGGCACGCGCTGGATGACCTTGGTGAAATTGCCCGTCGCATTTTCCGGCGGCAGCATCGAGAAGACCGAGCCGGAACCCGGCGAGATCGACTGGACCGTGCCTTCGATCGTCGCGTCGTCAAAGGCGTCGACATGCACGCGCACCTTCGAACCGGGTACGACGCGGGCGAGCTGCGTTTCCTTGAAATTGGCGTCGATATAAAGCTCGTTCATCGGCACCAGCGAAGCCAGACGCTTGCCGACAGACACCAGATCGCCATTCTGTACCGCGAGATTGCCGATAACGCCGTCATAAGGCGCCTTCAGAACCGTGAAGGACAGATCGCGGGCCGCCTTGTCGCGGGACAGCTGCAGCGAACGGATGGTGCTTTCCGCCTCCTGACGCTGGGCGCGCAGGAGCTCCACATTGGCCTTGGCCGAGGCGATGGCGGCATCGCCGGCCACGACATTCGCCTTGGCCTGATCGAGCGCGACCTGCGCATTATCGGACGCGGCAACCGTGCCGACATCCTTTGCCTGCAGCTGGCTTGCGCGCTTCTGGGTGATTTCCGCACCACGAAGGGCTGCATCCAGCGCGCCCTTCTGGGCAACGGCCTGCTCGAGCGCCGCTTCGCCGCCGATGATCTGCGCATCGATACGCTTCAGAGACAGTTCCTCGGTGCGGATCTGCGCTTCGGCCTGGTCAAGCGCGATACGATAATCGCCGTCGTCAAGCGTCACCAGCGGGTCGCCCGCCTTGACTTCCTGGTTCTCGACCACGTTCACCCTGGCGACGTAACCGGAAACCTTCGGCGCGATGACCGCGATGTCACCTTCGATATAGGCGTCGTCCGTCGACACCAGGAAGCGACCATCGATCCACCAGTTGTAACCGTACCAGCCAGCACCGGCCAGCAGTGCAATGGCAATGACAGGCAGAAGCTTCGAGCGCTTCTTCTGCTTTGGTGCCGGCGCTGCCTGCGGCTGCTGGGAAGGCGCCTCCGCCGGCTTTGCGGGAGAGGTCTCGGCCTTGGCGGAGATATCCGCCTCTTCCGCATCGTTGACGGCGCGAACCGCATTATTCTTCTGGGCCGACATGAGAGAGCTTACCGTGATAGATTGAAGAAAGTTTTTCGAACTGAACCGTTCGGTTCGATTGACATAATCTCTTTCCTGACACATATCAAGTGTTATCGAACCGATTGGTTCGACGTTCGGTTAATTTTTTTTACGCCGTTGTGATGCTATGAGGGCGGTAGCGATGGCAGGTGAAGACAGGGATATGGAGACGGAAACGGAAACGGGCTGTCCGGGCAATGCCGCCGGGCGTTTTGCGGCGGGCGAAGACCCGGCCAAACGCGAGCAGATTCTGGCAGGTGCGTGGCGTGTGTTCAAGCGCAAGGGCTTCGATGCGGCCAGCATGAACGACATCACGCGTGAAGCGGGCGTTTCCAAGGGCACGATCTACGTCTATTTCTCCAACAAGGAGGATCTGTTCGTTGCGCTCGTCGACCACCATCGCAACGAATTCGCCACCTCCATGCGCCATATCCTTGAGGGCACCGAGGAGGTGCGCGAGGGGCTGGAGCAGTTCGGCAAGGCCTTTGCCAACAAGATGATCTGTTCGGACATGATCCCCGCCATGCGTTCGGTGCTCGGCGTCATCGATCGCATGCCAAAACTGGCGCAGCGCTTTTTCCTGTCGGCTCCGAACAACGTACGCACCGTGCTCCTGGATTTCATCCAACATCAGGTCGAGATCGGCCATCTGAAAGTGGACGATCCTGAACTGGCCGCCCGGCAATATATCGAGCTTTCCACCGGCACCTTCTTCAAGCTGCGGCTGTTCGGCGAACTGGAAGGCCCGGTTCCCGACGAGGAACTGGACCGGGTTATCAGCAGCGCCATCAACGTATTCATGGCGGCTTACGGAACAGACAAGGCCTGAGACCATTCAGCAAGGGACGGCCTGACCGGCATCGGGCCGGCAAGGCAATGGCGTCCGATACGCGGTTTGCGCGAAATTTCGATGAAATCTTGCCAAACACAGGAGCTATCTCCTTGTTTCTCGCGTATTGCGCTATAAATTCCACCCACCGAATATATCGGCTGGCCTTGTTGCTGAAAGGAAAACATACCTGATGGAGTCCATTCTCCCTCTTCTGTCGGACCCCGCCGCCTGGGTGGCGCTCGTCACACTGATCGTCATGGAGGTCGTGCTTGGCATCGACAACCTGATCTTCATCTCCATTCTCACCAACAAGCTGCCGCCTGAACAGCGCGAAAAAGCCCGCAAGATCGGCATAGGCCTCGCGCTCGTCATGCGCCTTGGCCTGCTTGGTACCGTCGCCTGGATCGTGCAGCTCACCACACCGGTCTTCGAAGCCTTCGGCCACCCATTCTCGTGGAAGGACATGATCCTCATCGCCGGCGGTCTCTTCCTCGTCTGGAAGGCGACCAAGGAAATTCACCACAATGTCGACCCGGAAGACCACAAGGAAGACCTGGTGGGCGGCCCTGTGGGCATGAATTTCGGCGCCGCCATCGGCCAGATCCTGCTGCTCGACCTCGTCTTCTCGGTGGACAGCATCATCACCGCCGTCGGCATGACCCCTCACCTGCCGATCATGATCGTCGCCGTCATCGTGGCCGTGACAGTCATGCTGCTGGCCGCAACGCCGCTCGCCAATTTCATCGAGCGTAACCCCACCATCGTCATGCTGGCGCTCGCCTTCCTGATGATGATCGGCACGACACTGATCGCCGAAGGCATGGGCTTCCATGTTCCCAAGGGCTACGTCTATGCCGCCATGGCGTTCTCGGCACTGGTGGAACTGCTCAACATGCTGGCGCGCAATGCAAGGCGAAAGAAGAAGGCGGGTGCGGAAGAGGCGCATTGACCGCACTTCCTTCCGTCGTGCCGGACTTGATCCGGCATCCAGCCGATGCGCGTCTGCGCATCGTAAAGAGTCCCTTCAGCCCAAGGACTTGGGCTGGCTGGATACCGGATCAAGTCCGGTATGACGGAAATGATTTCTGCCTATTGCCAAAATAGTTGGCGCTGCGCATGCTTTTCTCATGCGCCAAGGTTACGTTTATATTCTTGCATCGAAAAGAAACGGAACGCTCTATACTGGCGTTACCAGCAATCTTTCTCAGCGACTATATGAGCATCAGAACAATCTGACACCCGGTTTCACAACCCGTTATGGCGTCAAGACTCTCGTTTGGTTCGAGACATACGATCTCGTCACGGACGCGATTGCTAGAGAAAAGAATATAAAAAACTGGCCACGCGCTTGGAAGATCAAGTTGATTGAAGATCTCAATCCGGAATGGGACGATATCGCTCATTATCTTCTCTAACGAAACCTCACCTCCGTCATGCCGGACTTGATCCGGCATCCAGCCGACGCGCGTCTGCGCGTTGGAGAGAGTCCTTTCAGCCCAAAGACTTGGGCTGGCTGGATGCCGGATCAAGTCCGGCATGACGGAGGGGCGTGAATCCTCAGTTCACGCCAGGAACCGCCTCACCCCGGCTTGCGTTCTTCGATATCCTCATCGATAGGTGCGACTTCCGCCGCCTCTCCTTCGAAAGCATAAGCCAGCATGACGACAGACCAGATCCTCGCCTTCACCGTCATCGCCGGCATGATGGTGGCCTTCATCTGGGACAGGTTTCGTTATGACGTCGTCGCCTGCAGCGCGCTGCTGGTGGCTGTAGCACTCGGCGTCGTGCCTTTCGACAAGGCATTTTCCGGCTTTTCGGATGATATCGTCATCATCGTCGGCAGCGCGCTGGTTGTCAGTTCGGCGGTGGCGCGTTCAGGCATCGTCGACATGACGATCAAGAAATATTTCCCCGAGATGCATTCAAAAGGCCTGCAGCTCGCCTTCCTGATGATCGTCGTCGCCGTCATGTCGGCCTTCATCAAGAACATTGGCGCACTCGCCATCATGATGCCTGTCGCGTTCCAGTTCGCCCGCAAATCCGGAAGCCCGGTTTCCTATTACCTGATGCCAATGGCGTTTGCCGCCTTGCTGGGCGGGCTGATGACGCAGATTGGCACGTCGCCGAACATCGTCGTCTCGCGCCTGCGTGAGGAGATGACCGGTGAGAGCTTCTCGATGTTCGATTTCACGCCCGTTGGGGCTGGCCTCACCGTCATCGGCATCATCTTCCTGACCTTCGGTTATCGGTTGCTTCCGGTGCGTAACCGGGAAAAGGCCTCTGTCGAGGATATTCTCGACCAGTCCGCCTATACCGCCGAAGCGACGCTGCCTGCAGACAATACCTTTGCGGACAAGCCGCTGCGCGAACTTCTCAAGCAGGCCGATGGCGATGTCATCGCCAGCACCATCCTGCGCGGACCGCGGCGCATTTCCCCCTTTCCCGACGTGACGCTGAAGGCCGGAGACACGGTTCTGCTCGAAGGCAGCCCGGAAGGGCTCGACCGCATCGTCTCCCAGGCAAAGTTGCTGCTTTCCGGCAAGCCCCTGATGGAGAACGGCCAAAAAACCGCCGATCTCATTTCCATGGAGGCCGTCATCAGCAACGAATCCGTTCTGAACGGCATTTCGGCGCGGGAACTCGCGCTGTCCTATACGCGTGGCGTCAACCTGATCGCGGTGAGCCGGCGCGGCCAGCGTGTCAGCCAGCGGCTCTCGGAACTGACATTGCAGGCGGGTGACGTCATCCTTTTACAGGGCAGCCGCAAGAACCTGCCGCAGGTGCTGCAGGAATTTTCGCTGCTGCCGCTGGCGCAGCGGGAGATTCTGCTCGGCGTACAGCGCCGCGCGCTTTTGCCGGTCATCGTACTCGCCGCCGCCATGATCGCGGCCGGCAGCGGTCTGGTCCCGGTCTCGGTCGCCTTTTTCGCAGCCGCCTTCATGATGATCGTCGTCGGCGCGATTCCGCTGACCGAAGTCTACAAATCCGTCGATGGCCCGATCCTCGTCATGCTCGCCGCCCTCATTCCCGTCAGCGACTCGCTGCGCACCAGCGGCGCCAGCGAGTTGATCGCCGCCTGGCTCGGCAACGCGGCTCAGGGCCTGCCGCCCTTTGCCGCGCTCGGCATGATCCTGCTCACCGCCATGGCGGTTACGCCCTTTCTCAACAATGCCGCAACGGTGCTGGTCATGGCGCCGATTGCAGCGGGTTTTGCCACCATGCTCGGTTTCCGGCCGGAGGCCTTCCTGATGGCGGTGGCGATCGGCGCGGGCTGCGATTTCCTCACCCCCATCGGGCACCAGTGCAATACGCTGGTCATGGGTCCTGGCGGTTATCGTTTCAGCGACTATCCGCGGCTTGGCCTGCCGCTATCGATCATGATCGTCCTCGCCAGCATTCCCATGCTGCTTTACGTCTGGCCGGTCAACTGAAGCCAGCCGGCAGGACCGGCCGACCTCTGGAGGCTCCATATTTCCTTGACGCCTGCGGCAGAATATGGCCTAAGCCCAAGCCGAACGGGAATATGAAAAAGGCACTTTCTTTTCGCCTTTCGACATGATGTCCTGCCGCATCCAAACGAAAACTCCGTGGTATCAGGGTGGAACCGCCCCGATGTCACCGCCACGTCACGACGAGTGAAATTCATGACCACTTCCGGCGTTCGCGTCCGCATCGCACCTTCCCCCACCGGCGAGCCGCATGTCGGCACCGCTTATATCGCGCTGTTCAACTATCTCTTCGCCAAGAAACACGGCGGCGAGTTCATCCTGCGCATCGAGGATACCGACGCCACCCGCTCGACCCTCGAATATGAGCAGAAGGTGCTGGAAGCCCTGCGCTGGACCGGCCTTACCTGGTCGGAAGGCCCCGATGTCGGCGGCCCTTACGGTCCCTACCGCCAGTCAGAGCGCAAGGCGATGTACTGGCCCTATGCCGAAGAACTTCTGGAAAAGGGCCATGCCTTCCGCTGTTTCTGCACGCCCGAGCGGCTGGAGCAGATGCGCGAAGCCCAGCGCGCCGCCGGCAAGCCGCCGAAATACGATGGTCACTGCCTCAACCTGAAGGCCGAGGAAGTAACCGCCCGCGTCGCCGCCGGTGAAGCGAACGTCGTGCGCATGAAAATCCCGACCGAAGGCTCGTGCGATTTCCATGACGGCGTTTATGGCGATGTCTCGATCCCGTGGGATTCCGTCGACATGCAGGTGCTGATCAAGGCCGACGGCATGCCGACCTATCACATGGCCAACGTCATCGACGACCATCTGATGAAGATCAGCCATGTGGCGCGCGGCGAAGAATGGCTGGCTTCGGTGCCCAAGCACATTCTGCTGTACCGTTATTTCGGCTGGCAGGAGCCGGTGTTCATGCATCTCTCGCTGATGCGCAATGCCGACAAGTCGAAGCTTTCCAAGCGCAAGAACCCGACCTCGATCTCCTATTATTCCGCGCTCGGCTACCTGCCGGAAGCGTTGATGAACTTCCTCGGCCTGTTCTTCATCCAGATCGCAGAGGGCGAAGAGCTTCTGACCATGGACGAGCTCGCCGCGAAGTTCGACCCGGAAGCGCTTTCCAAGGCCGGCGCCATTTTCGACATTCAGAAGCTGGACTGGCTGAACGGCCGCTGGCTGCGCGAAAAGCTTTCGCCGGAAGAGTTCATTGCCCGCACACTGGAATGGGCGATGGAGAATTCCCGCCTGACCGAGGGCCTGAAGCTTGCGCAGAGCCGCGTTTCCAAACTCGGCGAGCTGCCTAACCTTGCTGGCTTCCTGCTCGCAAGCGATGCTGGCCTGACGCCCGCCTCCTTTGCCGGGCTGAAGAGCAAGCCGGAAGAAATCCACGAAATCCTCACCACGGTTGCGGCAGACCTCGAAAAGATGCCCGACTGGAATGTGGAAGCCATCGAGGCCGAGCTGCGCGATGTGGCCGAACGCACCGGCAAGAAGCTGCGCGTCGTCACGCCGCCGCTTTTTGTCGCCATGTCCGGATCGTCGCGCTCGCTGCCGCTGTTTGACTCGATGGCGCTGCTTGGCCGCTCCGTCGTGCGCCAGCGCCTGAAGGCTGCGATCGCCGTTGTGGCCACGATGGTTGGCAGCGGAAGCTGATGATGACGTGCTGGCGGTGACGGCAGCATTTTAGAATACGCCCTTTGCCTGGGGCTCACCCCCCTCTGCCCTGCCGGGCATCTCCCCCTCAAGGGGGGGAGATCGACAAGCGGCTGACACCTTGCCCATGGAACGGGCGGGCGCGGCATCTGATCTGCCCCCTTGTGGGGGAGATGTCCGGCAGGACAGAGGGGGGTAACCCAGAGCGCCAAGGGTAACCGCAACGAACAAGCCCGCTAAAGGCGAACACGATGACCGACACCAAGACCGAAACCACCGCCCTCTCCTCCGACGCGACAGAAGTGCGCCGCCAGAAACTTGCGCTGCTGCGCGAGCAGATCGGCGACGTCTATCCGGCGCATTTCCACCGCACGATGAGCAATGCCGAGCTGGCGGAAAAATATGCCGATATCGAAGCCGACGTCGAGACCGGTGATACGGTGACGGTGGCGGGGCGCGTTTATTCCTCGCGCAATTCCGGCATGTTCATGGATATTCATGACGCCTCGGGCAAGGTGCAGATCTTCTCGCACAAGGATACGACGCCGGAAGCGGCGCGCAACCTGCTGCCGATGATCGATATCGGCGACATCATCGGCGTGACTGGCAAGGTGCGCCGCACCAAGCGCGGTGAGCTGACGATCAACGCCGAAGAAATCACCATGCTGACGAAGTCGCTGCTGCCGATGCCCGAGAAGTGGCACGGCGTCTCCGACATCGAGCTGCGTTACCGCAAGCGCCACCTCGACATTCTCTCCAACGAGGAATCCAAGCTGCGATTCCTGCAGCGCTCGAAGATTCTCTCCGGCATCCGCCGCTTCATGGAGGCCGAAGGCTTCCTCGAAGTCGAGACGCCGATGCTGCAGACCGTCTATGGCGGCGCGACCGCCGATCCGTTCAAGACCTTCCACAACACGCTGAAGATGGACATGTATCTGCGCATCGCGCCGGAACTTTTCCTGAAGCGCACGCTGGTATCAGGCCTTTCCGACAAGGTTTTTGAAATCAACCGCAACTTCCGCAACGAAGGCGTCTCCACACGGCACAATCCTGAATTCACCATGATGGAGTGCTATTGGGCCTATGCCGACTACGAGGACATCATGGGTCTCGTTGAGCGGCTGTTCGAGACGCTGGCGATCTCGCTCCACGGCACCACAGAGGTGGAATTCCAGGGCCAGACGATCTCGTTCAAGGGTCCGTTCAAGCGCGTGCCGATGCCTGATGCGGTGAAGGAAGCAACCGCTATCGACTTCCTCGCCATCAAGACCGACGAAGAAGCCCGAGCTGCCGCCAAGGCCGCCGGTTTTGCTGTCGAGAAGGACTGGACCTGGGGCGAATGCCTTGCCTTCATCTTCGAAGAGAAGGTGGAAGGCACGCTGATCCAGCCGAGCCACGTCACGCACTTTCCGAAAGACATCTCGCCCTTCGCCAAGGAAGTGCCGGGCGAACCCCGCCTCGTCGAGCGTTTCGAAAGCTATTGCAACGCCTGGGAAGTGGGCAACGCCTTCTCGGAACTCAACGATCCGGAAGAACAGCGCCGCCGCATGGTGGAGCAGCTGGAACAGGCGCATGCGCGTGGCGAAAAGGACAAGCAGCTGGACGACGAGTTCCTCGACGCCATCGACCAGGGCATGCCACCCGCCGGCGGCCTCGGCATCGGCGTCGACCGCCTGATCATGCTTTTGACCAACGCCCCGTCAATCCGCGACGTCATTCTCTTCCCGGCCCGCCGCAACAAGGCGGATTGAGGCACCAGGAGCGCTGCCCGGTTCGAATTTCCGGGCAAGCTGCAATCCCCTTGAAGTTGGCGCTCAAAGGTGAATATTCACTCAACCTCATCCTCGGGCTTGTCCCGAGGATTTGCTAACTTAACGATTTTGTTGACGTGCTTAGAGGCGTGGGACAAGCCCAAGGATGACGTCGCGCAAGCATGACAAGGCAGCGTCGGCGGAACATGCCGCCGGCATGAAACAGGAACGCATCGGCAACAGCCGAATCCCTCTCAATGCCCCGCCTTGGCCTTTTCGCCAGCAGCTTCCTCTGCCACCGCCGCCTCTCCGTCCATCGGTTTTTCCTCCGCCGCCTGCGCGGTGGTCGAGCCTTTTCCGAAGATCAGTGACTTCAGATAGGACAGGCTGAAGATGCTGCTGCCCTCGGCTTCCGGTGTCGAGGTCAGAAGCTCGTCGGTCACGGTCTCACCATGCGCTTCGGGAGACGGAGTTTCGTCATGTGCTTCCGGAGCAGTTTCGCCATGGCCGGGCTCCGTTGGCGCAGCGTCATGTTCGCCGCTGGCCCCGCCCTTGCTTTCGCCGTGACCTTTGGCGGACTTGCCCTCGTGGCCGCCCGCTTCCGGCTCCGCAACCGGCGTCGCACAATCGGCGAAGTCGCTGAGGCTGGCAGCCATGGCTTCGGTATCTTCAAGCGGCAGATCGATGCGCAGACCGTAAAACTGGCCGCTGCCATTTGCTGCGCCGTCATAATAGAAGGCTGAATAACGGCGGGCCTCGGCGCCCTCGGGAATTTTCGCCGGATCCGGAATGAAGACCACCTGTGCGGCAATGGCCCGGCCACGCATTTCCGAGCGCAGCTGCGGGCCGTTCCTGTCAAGCACGGAGACCTGAACCAGATCGGGCTTCTGTTTGTCATAAACCGCTTTGGCGACGCGCAGGGCGGTTTTCAACCGCTCCGTGCCGTCTCCGCCTTCGGTGCGAATGAACTTGCGTACCCATAGCGAGCCGTTCTTGCGGATATTCACTGTCTGGACTGCGTCGCAGGAAAGCCCGTTGGTGGAGGCATAGGATGGGCCAAGCAGCCGCTCGCTGCCGATGAACACGGCAGCGGAACCGGTCGCGCCTGCCAAAAGCAGGATCCCGCCTCCAATCATAACGAGCTTGCGCGAAAACCGCATTCGTCCGAATACAGCTTTCACCCGCAACATCCTGACATCAAGTACCCCGCCTCTCGCCCTCACCCCGGAAACGTGGCTCGAAGGATGAGGAACACACGCGGGATAAGCTTCGGACCACGCTGTCCGAGCCTTCCGATAGTGCCGCTTTCTCATTGAAAAAAGTTTAATCCCGCAGGCAAGATACCCGCAAAAGCGCATCATTTTCGGACATTTCAGAAATCTCAAGATTTGCGAATGATTTGCAATAGCGTTGACAAAGGTGATTTTATAACAGATGGTATTGCGAATTAGTCGCAACAAAATCTGGTGAGCACGTGAACGTCCAAAAATTCCGCCACGCCATTTTCGCTTTCTCGCTTTTTCTTCCGGGCGTCGCCCTTGCCCAGGAAAAACCTGTTGTCGTGACCACCTTCACCATCATCGCCGATATGGCGCGCAACGTAGCGGGTGACGCGGCCGAGGTGGAAAGCATCACCAAGCCCGGCGCGGAAATCCACAATTACCAGCCGACGCCCCGCGACATTCTGAAGGCCCGCAAGGCCGATCTGGTGCTGCGCAACGGACTCAATCTGGAATTGTGGTTCGAGAAATTCCTGACTAACCTCTCCGGCGTGCCTGATGTGACGGTGAGCGATGGTGTGAAGCCGATGGCGATCAGCGGCGGCGCCTATCAGGGCAAGCCCAATCCGCACGCCTGGATGTCTCCCGATAACGCCTTGATCTACGTCGAAAATATTCGCAAGGGCCTGAGCGAGATCGACCCCGCCCACGCCGATGTCTACGCCGCCAATGCCAAGGCTTATTCGGACAGGATCAGGGCCACGGTGCAGCCGATCCGCAATGAACTTTCGGCCCTTCCGGAAAACAAGCGCTGGTTGGTGACGAGTGAAGGCGCCTTTTCTTATCTCGCCCGCGATTTCGGCCTGAAGGAATTGTTCCTCTGGCCGGTCAACGCCGACAGTCAGGGCACGCCCCAGCAGGTTCGGGGTGTGATCGACGCCATGCGCGAGCATAATATCCACGTCATCTTCAGCGAAAGCACCGTTTCCGCCGATCCCGCCCAGCAGGTGGCCAAGGAAACCGGTGCGGCCTATGGCGGCATTCTCTATGTGGATTCGCTGAGCGAGGCTGATGGTCCCGTCCCGACTTACCTGGACCTGCTGCGTGTGACGAGCGAAACCATCGCCAAGGGACTGTCTTCATGAGAATGGGGAGTAAAAAATCAGGCGGCGGCCTGACGGTTCAAAATGCGACAGTGACCTATCGCAACGGCCACACCGCATTAAAAGATGCCAGCTTCTCCATTCCCCGCGGAACGATCACGGCACTTGTCGGCGTCAACGGCGCCGGCAAGTCCACGATTTTCAAGGCGATCATGGGTTTCGTTCCTTTGGCCGCCGGTTCCGTCTCGATCTTCGATCTGCCGGTGAAGGAGGCGCTGAAGAAAAACCTCGTCGCTTACGTGCCGCAGGCGGAAGAGGTGGACTGGAGCTTTCCGGTGCTGGTGGAGGACGTGGTGATGATGGGCCGTTATGGCCACATGAATTTCCTGCGCATCCCCTCGAAGCGCGATCACCAGATGGTGGAAGAGGCGCTGAAACGCGTCAACATGCTCGATTATCGCAAGCGCCAGATCGGCGAACTCTCCGGCGGGCAGAAGAAGCGAGTGTTTCTGGCTCGCGCGCTGGCGCAGGAAGGGCAGGTGATTCTGCTGGACGAACCTTTCACCGGTGTCGACGTGACGACGGAGGAGCAGATCGTCGCGCTTTTGAAGGCACTGCGCGACGAGGGCCGCGTCATGCTGGTCTCCACCCACAATCTTGGCAGCGTTCCGGAATTCTGCGACCGCGCCGTCTTCGTCAAGGGTACGGTTCTGGCGTCGGGCAAAACAAGCGACACCTTTACAGAGGAAAACCTGCAAAGGGCTTTCGGCGGCAGCCTGCGCCACTTCGTTCTCGGCGGGGCAGACCTGCATAGCGACGCCGATCCGCGCCGCCTGAAGGTCATAACCGATGACGAGCGGCCCTTCGTGATCTACGGCAAAAATGGCCAGGACAGGCGCGATTCTGAGGCTCCGAAAGAGAAAGCCGATGATTGACACCCTTCTTGAGCCTTTCACCTATGGTTACATGTTGAACGCCATCTGGGTCAGCGCACTGGTGGGTGGTGTCTGCGGCTTTCTCTCGGCCTATCTGATGCTGAAGGGCTGGTCATTGATCGGCGATGCGCTTTCCCATGCCATCGTTCCCGGGGTTGCCGGAGCCTATATGCTTGGCCTGCCCTTTTCGCTCGGCGCGTTTCTCTCCGGCGGGTTGGCGGCCGGGTCCATGCTGTTTCTGAACCAGAAGACACGGCTCAAGGAAGATGCGATCATCGGCCTGATCTTCACCTCGTTTTTCGGGCTTGGCCTGTTCATGGTATCGCTCTCGCCGACCTCGGTGAATATCCAGACCATCGTGCTAGGCAATATCCTCGCCATCACTGCTGAAGACACCATCCAGCTGGCTTTGATCGGCGGTATCAGCCTCCTTGTGCTTTCGCTGAAATGGCGCGACTTCATGGTGGTGTTCTTCGATGAGAACCACGCCCGCACCGTGGGGCTGAAACCGGAAGTGCTGAAGGTGATCTTCTTCACCCTGCTGGCCGCTTCCACGGTTGCCGCCCTACAGACTGTCGGCGCTTTCCTCGTCGTCGCCATGGTGGTGACGCCGGGCGCTACTGCCTATCTCCTGACCGACCGTTTCGAGCGGCTGATCCTGATGAGCCTCATCATCGGCGCGGCCACCAGCTTCATCGGCGCCTATCTCAGCTATTTTCTCGACGGCGCGACCGGCGGCGTCATCGTGGTGCTACAGACGGCGATCTTCCTTGCCGCCTTCGTCTTTGCACCCAAACACGGCCTGCTCGCCTCGCGCGCCAAGGCGCGCAGGGCGCTGGAGGAAACGCCATGAGTGAATATCTCGAACTGGCCATACTGCCGTTTCAACTGCCTTTCATGCAATATGCCTTCCTGATCACGCTGATGATCGCGATGCCCATGGCAATGCTCTCCTGTTTTCTGGTGCTGAAGGGCTGGTCGCTGATGGGGGACGCCGTTTCCCATGCCGTGCTGCCTGGCGTGGTGGTGGCCTATATCGTTGGCATCCCGCTTTCCATCGGAGCCTTCATCGCGGGCATGATATGTGCCCTCGGCACCGGTTTCATCAAGGAAAACAGCCGCATCAAGGAGGATACGGTGCTCGGCATCGTCTTTTCCGGCATGTTCGGGCTGGGACTGGTGCTTTACGTGAAGGTGCAGAGCGACGTACATCTCGACCATATCCTCTTCGGCGACATGCTCGGCATCGCGCCCTTGGACATGCTGGAGACGGGCGTGATCGCGCTTTTCGCCACCCTGTTTCTCGGCATCCTGCGCAAGGACCTGCTGGTCAACGCCTTCGATGCGCAACATGCAAGAGCCATCGGCCTGCCCGTGCGTGTGCTGCATTATGGCCTGCTGATGGTGCTGTCGCTCACCGTCGTCGGCGCGCTGAAGGCGGTTGGCATCATTCTCTCCGTCGCCATGCTCGTCGCACCGGGCGCAATCGCCTTCCTGCTGACCCGGCGTTTTTCCGCCATGCTGCTGGTGGCCATTGCGGTGGCGGTCGCCTCGTCGCTTGCGGGCATATGGCTGAGTTTCCTGATCGACAGCGCTCCCGCCCCCACGATCGTGCTCTTCATGAGCGTCACCTTCGTCGCGACATTCGTCCGCACCATCTGGAAAACCCGCCGTACCGACACGGCCCGTGAGACGGCAATATAAAAGAACGATTTTTACGGGCGCGTGGAACATTTTCTCCTTTTGCGCGTCATTTTATCGAGCCTGTCGCGGGGCGGCGGCTCGGGAAAATTTCGCAAAAGGGGAAGCGCCATGCTTAAATGGGCTCTTATTTTCTTTGTCATTTCTTTGATCGCAGGCGTGTTCGGCTTTACCGGCATTTCGGCAGCCGCAGCCGGCGTGGCCCGCATTCTGTTCTTCATCGCCGTGGTGATCTTCCTGGTCTTCCTCGTGCTTGCACTGATGGCCGGAAGCGCCGTCGTCTGAATGAAAAAGGCGACCGGTTGTCACGCCGGTCGCCCTCCTCTCTCCCTTGAAATCCGTCAGCCCGTCCAGCCGCCATCAATGACATGGATCTGGCCGGTGGTGAAACCTGCTTCGTCTGACGCGAGGTAGGTGACGAGCGCTGCGATCTCTTCCGGCGTGGCGATGCGGCCCATAGGCTGGCGCGCGATGAAATCTGCAAGAGCCTGTTCGTAATTGCCGGTGGCGCGCAGACGATCGTGCAGCGAAGGGCTATCCACCGTTCCGGGGCAGATGGCGTTGCAACGAATGCCCTTTGTCACGAAGTCCGCCGCGATCGCCTTGGTCAGGCCCACAACGGCGGCCTTGGAAGCGGTGTAGGCAAACCGGTTTGGCACGCCCTTTACGCTGGAAGCAACCGAGGACATGTTGACGATTGCGCCCTTGCCCTTCTCCAGCATGCTGGGCAGGAAAGCGCGGCAGGTACGGTACATGGCCTTTGTGTTGAGGTCGAAGGAGAAATCCCAGTCCTTCTCCTCACACTCGAGGATGGTGCCGGAATGAACAAAACCGGCGCAGTTGAACAGCACATCCGCATGGCCGATATCGGCGGCAAAATCTTTTACGCCATCGCCGTCGAGCACGTTCAGGACCCGCGTCTCTGCCCCCTTGAGCGTAGAAAGCGCCTGCTCATTGATATCGGTGGCGATGACGCGCGCCCCGAGCGACACGAACCGCTCTGCCGCCGCCCGCCCGATACCCTGACCGGCCGCGGTGATCACCACTGTCCGGCCGTTAAAATCCTGCACCATGAATAGCCTCCCGCTAAGGCACGCCCGCCTGCCGGGGCCGAGCCGTTGAATTTCAGTGATCTCAAATATGGATCGACAATTCATATGTAAACGCGGTACTCATATGGCGTCAAGCAAACTTGCGTGGACGGCCGGTATAGGGCAAGCCTATTTTCAGGCCCAGCCCGGCGCCGGCGACCATACACACCATCATCATCGAGGCCAGATGACTGACGACGACAGCGAAAGATATCGCGCTCCCGCCCTCGACAAGGGCCTGGACATTCTCGAACTTCTGGCCCGCACCGATGGCGGGCTGACACAGATCGAGATCGCCAAGTCCATCGGAAAGAGCCCCAACGAGCTTTACCGCATGCTGGACCGGCTGGTGCGCCGGGGTTATGTGCAGCGGCTTGACGGCGATCGATTCTCTTTGACGCTGAAAATGTTCGGGCTGGCGCATTTCCATGCGCCGATCCGCCGGCTGGTTTCCTTCGCGGCCCCTGTCATGCGCGATTTTTCGGCGAGTGCGGAGCAGGCCTGCCATCTGGCGGTCCATGATCGCGGCAGCGTTGTGGTCATCGCCCAACAGGAATCATCCACCTACTGGGCCATGTCCATGCGTGTCGGCGCGCAGATGAGCCTGTTCCACACCGGCTCGGGCCACGTGCTTCTGGCCTTCCAGACAGAAGCGCAGCGCCAGATCATGATAACCGAACAGGTGCGCGGCAGCGGCGAGACCATACCGCACGGTCTTGCCGATCGGCTGGCAGAGGTGCGCAAGAACGGCTTCGAATCCATGGACAGCCTCCAAACCGCCGGTGTCCGCAATATTTCCGCTCCGGTGCTGACGCTCGATGGCACCGCGCTGGCCGTGATCACCTGCCCCTATATTACCCCTCTTGGCGGCAAGGCGCCCACACGCGAGGCCTGCGAGGTGTTGATCCGCGAGGCAGCAAAACGTATCTCCGAGATCGTGACGGGCACCATCTGAGCACAAAAAAACGCGACCGGCAGGGACCCGATCGCGTTTCAGTTGACTGGAGATTTATGTCTCGTAAACGTCGGGGGAACGCGGATGGTTCCCCCTTTTTTCGTCAGGCGGCGGCGGCCGTCAGTTCCTTGCGCACCATTTCGCGCAGCGTCACCAGATCCTTGGCGAAGAGGCGGATACCTTCCGAGAGCTTCTCGGTAGCCATTGCGTCTTCGTTCAGCGCCCAGCGGAATGCCTTCTCGTCCAGCGACTGCAGCGGCTCGGCCTTGACGTTTTCTGCCGAAAGCTTGCGCTCCAGCTTGCCGGTATCCTTGTCCAGCTCTTCCAGCAGCGCCGGGCTGATCGTCAGGCGGTCGCAACCGGCAAGCGCTTCGATTTCGCCGACGTTGCGGAAGGACGCGCCCATGACGACGGTGCTGATGCCATTGGCCTTGTAGTAGTTGTAGATGCTGCGCACGGAAACGACGCCCGGATCGGTCTCGGCGGTGTAGTTTTCGCCGGTCGACTTCTTGTACCAGTCAAGGATACGGCCGACGAAGGGCGAAATGAGGAAGACCTTGGCTTCGGCGCAGGCAATCGCCTGAGCCTGCGAGAAAAGGAGCGTCAGGTTGCAGTCGATGCCTTCGGACTGCAGCACTTCGGCAGCCTTGATGCCTTCCCAGGTGGAAGCAAGCTTGATGAGGATGCGTTCACGCTCGATGCCGCGCTCCTTGTAGGCGGCAATGATGTGGCGGGCCTTCGTGATGGAGGCTTCGGTATCGAATGAAAGGTCGGCATCGACTTCGGTCGATACGCGGCCCGGCACGAGGCCGGCAAGCGCTGCACCCACGGAGATGGCCAGTCGATCGGCAACGGCGGCAACAACGGCGTCGGACTGACCGCCCTGCTTCTTGCCCCAGGCGACGGCTTCCTTGACCGCATCGGCAAATGCCGGCGTGCCAAGCGCCTTCAGAACGATGGTCGGGTTGGTGGTGCAATCCACCGGCTTCAGGCGGGCAACCGCCTCGATATCGCCGGTGTCGGCAACGACCGTGGTGATGGCGCGAAGTTGTTCGAGTTTGGATGTCATATCGAATGATCCTTCATGATCTCTTGAAAACTTGCTCAGCCGTCATTTCGTTCCCGCACCATGGGTGCGCCCAAGGCCGAAATCGCGGTTTCGTCGGCTCCGACTATCGCAAGCGGCACGGTCGAAAGTCAAGACATTTGCGCATCGCAATTGACATAAGTTTCATGCCTGCGATACTCGGCGAACACAATGAATGGCGGAAACCGTGGCAAAACTGAGAAGAGAAACCCATACGGCCTATTCGGAAGCGGCTTCGCTGCGGCTGCGGGCGGCATGGCTCTATTATAATCAGGGCATGACGCAGAAGGACGTCGCCGAAAGACTGGGTATCAGCCGCTCCACCGTCATACGCCTGCTGGACGAAGCGATGAAGCGCTCCGAAGTGCAGATATGGATCAATGAGGGTATCGAAGATTTCGTCTCGCTGGCCGGCCAGCTTGAGGCGGCTTACGGGCTGGACGAGGCCGTGATCATCCCCTCTCCAGACAAAGCCAGTGCCGAAGGCACCGCCAAGGCCGTCGGGCTGGCGCTCGGGCAGTTCCTCTCCGAAGCGGTGCCGAATGGCGCCACCATCGGCGTTGGCTGGGGTCGCACCATGACCGCCTCGCTTTCCAGCTTCCGCCCGCCGCGCCGGGAGAACTGCAAGGTCGTTTCGCTGCTCGGCGGTATCGTCGCCGTGCACCAGACCAACCCGCTCGATTACACCTGGCGGCTGGCGAGCGCGCTCGGCGCTGAATGTTACATGTTCCTCGCACCGCTGCTGGTGGATTCGGTTGAGACCAAACGGGCGCTGATCGAAAAATGCGGGCTTGCAACGCTGTACGATCTCGCCGAAACGCTCGATCTTGCCATCGTCTCCTGCGGCGATATCGGCCCGCACTCCACATCTTTGTCGGAAGGTTTCATCTCCAGGGAGACGCTGCGCGAACTCATTGACGCCGGCTGCGTCTGCGACACCATGTTCAACTTCATCGATGCCGAGGGCCGCTCGGTCGACCACCCAATCAACCAGCGCGCCATGGCGATCGATCTCGACACGCTGCGCAAGGCCAAACACATCGTGCTTGCCTCCGGCGGCGCCCACCGCGCCATCGCCATCCGCGCCACGATCAAGCGGATCGGCTGCAATACGCTGATAACGGACGAGGCGGCGGCGCGGGCGTTGATGGAGCTGGTTTAGGCGTTGTCAGGCAGCCTACTCAGACACCCCTCTTTCCTGTGACAAGCACAGGGATGAGAGAGACAGCCTCACACCTTCCCCGTTTCCCAACCCAGCATCGCCCGCTTGCGGGTGAGGCCCCAATGGTAACCCGTTAGAGCCCCGCTTTTGCCGACAGCGCGATGGCAGGGAACGACGAAGGACACCGGGTTTGCCCCCACTGCGGCACCCACGGCACGGGAGGCGGTGGGCTGGCCGATATCACAGGCGATGTGCGAATAGGTGACCGCGCGGCCCATCGGGATTTTGAGGAGGCTTTCCCATACCCGCACCTGAAAATCCGTGCCAAGCAGCACAACACGCAGCGGCCTGTCCGCCGACCACATGGACGGATCGAAGATACGGGCGGCATAAGGCGCGGTCGCTTCGCGATCCTCGACATAATCCGCATTCGGCCAGCGGCCGGCCATGTCCTCAAAACAGGCCCTCTCCTCACCCGGATCGGCAAAAGCGCAGCCGGCAAGGCCACGATCGGTCACCATGACCAGCGCAAGACCGAAGGGCGAGGCGTGGAACCCGTAACGGATCGTCAGCCCGCCGCCCTTCGCCTTCCATTCGCCGGGCGACATGGCTTCATGCGTGACGAAGAGGTCGTGCAGGCGTCCCGGCCCCGACATGCCGACCTCGATCGAGGTTTCGAGCAGCGGCAGATCCTCCTCGCGCAAAAGCCGCTTGGCATGATCGAGCGTTACAGCCTGAAGGAATGCCTTGGGCGAAAGGCCGGCCCAGCGGGTGAAAGTCTTCTGCAATTGCGTCGGTGACTGGCCGAGCCTTGCGGCAATGGCTTCGAGGGAGGGCTGCTCGCGATAATCCAGCGTCAAAAGCTCGATGACCCCGCGCACCGTGTCGTAATCGGATCCGATGGGGGTGATGTCTTCGTTCAGCGCAATATTGGCGTTCATCGCAAATCTCCTAACGCACAAGAGAAAACCATTAAAGTGTGGTCGTCTCCACCCGTTTCTTGCGCCCTGCTCCATTTCTACCGTCATACCGGCCTCGAGCCGATATCCAGCCAGCCCAAGTCCTTGGGCTGAAAGGAGTCTTTTCCGCCGCGCCGACGCGCGTCGGCTGGATTCCGGCTCAGGCCGGAATGACGGAGGGAGAGCTGGATTATCCTCTTACATCCGCCGCCGCACCGTCGCCAGCGCACCGCCAAACGCCTTGGCAAAGCTTTCCCGATCATCCGGATTGAGGAACGAGCCGATGTCGGTCGCCCGGCCCTCGCCCGTCACATGCATCGAGACGATGCCGATCTCGTCATGCCGCCTCACCCTGAAACGCGCCCAGAACGGATTGAAGCGATGCTCCACCATTCGTCCGGCAGGGGAGAATTTTCGGATCGACAGGCTGGTGCGCGAGACGCTGACCTCCTCCCGCGCCTTGGCCGCCCGGTAATTGGCGCGGAAAGCGATATAAAGCAGCAGAAAATCCAGTCCGAAAAACAGGCCGATCGGCCACGCTCCAGTGGCGAAGAAAAAGCCGCCATAGATCAGGCAGGCAAATCCCGACAGGATGAGAAGCAGCCGGAAACCGCGGCGGCCAAGCGAACGGTGCGGAACGAGTTCCGCCGCGAAAATCGGCTGGTCGTTGAGCGTATCCACGTTGCTTTCCTTTGAGCGGGCTGGCTATAGATAATCCATGACAATCGCCAAGAAACGATCCAGCACCCAAACCTTGAAAAAGTCAAATCCGGCAGCCGCGCGCAGGCCGGCGCGGGTGAAGACGGCCTATTCCAGGGAGGAGCTCAGCGAAATCTTCCGCCGCTTTTCCATCCAGCGGCCGGAACCGAAAGGCGAGCTGGAACATACCAATCCCTTCACCCTGCTGGTGGCTGTGGCGCTGTCCGCACAGGCGACCGATGTGGGCGTGAACCGGGCCACCCGCGCGCTGTTCAGGGTGGCCGATACGCCGGAAAAGATGCTGGCGCTCGGCGAGGAAGAACTGATCGGTTACATCAAGACCATCGGGCTTTACCGTAACAAGGCGAAGAACGTCATTGCCCTGTCGCAGATGCTGATCGACAATTTCGGCGGCGAGGTGCCGAAGACCCGCGACGAACTGGTGACGCTTCCCGGTGTGGGCCGCAAGACGGCCAATGTGGTGATGTCGATGGCCTTCGGCGTGCCCACGCTTGCGGTGGACACACATGTGTTCCGCATCGCCAACCGGCTCTGTCTTGCGCCGGGCAAGACCCCTGACGAGGTTGAAGACCGGCTGATCCGCATCATTCCTAAAGAATATCTGTTCCATGCGCATCACTGGCTGATCCTGCACGGGCGTTACTGCTGCAAGGCACGCAAGCCGGAATGCGAGCGTTGCGTGATTGCCGATATCTGCAAATCGCCGGAAAAGACCTTCGATATTCCGGCGCCGCTGGTGGAATTACCCGCGCAGCTGTTCGGTTCGGCTGGCGGCGAATGAAGGGTCGCGGCGGCTGACAGCCTTGTGCAGATGCACCATCATGGAGGCCGCAAAAAGCGGCGTCAGCAGGTTGAGGAATGGAACCGCCAGAAAGGCCGCAATGACCAGCCCGGCCATGAAGACGGTGGTGCGGTGTTTTACCCGGAACAGCCGGGCGTCAGCGGGCGAGCGGAAACGCATCGCCGCGAATTCGAAGAATTCCCGGCCGAGCAGGTAACCGTTCACTAGAAAAAACGCGATGAGGTTGATACCGGGAACAAGCAGCAGAAAAAGCGCAATGAGGTTGCCGGCAATGACAACGCCGAAAAACTTGATGGAGGAGAGCACGGCCTCGCCCATCGGCATCGCCTTGCCGGGCGGATCGTCCGGATAGCTCTTTTTTTCAACCACTTCGGCGACATCGTCGAGAAACAGGCCGGCGATGACGGCAGTGACCGGCGAGATGAGCAGCGCCAGTGCCAAAGCCAGCCCTATTCCGGCGAAAATGGCGAAAACGAAGCTCAGCCAGCCCGCCCAGTCCGGCACGCCGGGAATCAGCGCGTCTATCCATGGCAGGGCGAAATAGATGAAGATCGAGCGGATGGCGAACCACAGGGCCGCGAGCACGAGAAGGGTGAGCCCCAGTACCTTCCAGAATACCGACCGGGTTTCGGCGGCAAAGAGATTTTGGAAGGCGAGCCGCGCCGCATCAAAAATCATTCGGAACTCCTTGAAGCTTCTCGGGTTGGGGCACTCTCTCAGGAGGAGATAGGCAATGACCCCATCCTGCGCAAGACTGGGACCCAAAAGGTAGATTAGCGCGATCTAAACCGGAGATGGAATTTCTCTTGAATAAAAGGTATCTCTAAAATATAATAATATACCTATCATAATTCGCATTCCGGTCCGGTGGAGGACAAGGCCGGAAAAGCTATCCCCCACCGTCAAATTGCGGTTCGCACGCTTGTTTGCGCGCGCGCATGCATCATCGTTCAATAAAGATAAGAATGAGGCGTTGGTGGAAAAGCTGCTGTTGAACCTTACGCGCGCCATGAAGGCAGGCACCCCTTCCGAGCGCAAGATCGCCAAATATCTGATCGAACATCTCGACGAATTACCGTTCGAGACGGCGCAGACGCTGGCTGCGAAGCTCGGCCTCAGCCCGATGACGGTCGGACGTTTCCTGCGCTCGCTGGGATACCGGCAGTTCAGCGATATCCGCGCCGATCTGCGCCATGCCGAAGAAACCGCCGGCGCGGACCAGCCCGCAACGGCGGAAGGCGGCGAACGCCAGTCCAACCCGTTTTCACAGCTTCTTTCGCAGCAGATCCAGGCCGTCCAGACCGCCTTCGACATGACGTCCCAGTCAATCTGGCGGCTTGCCATGAACGAGATCGCCACGGCGGGCGATGTCTTTCTGGCAACCTCGCCGGAAGGTCTCGATGCCGGGCGGCATTTCTACGCGCGTCTTCTCGAAAGCCGGGGGCACATCCATTATCTCGGCAGCGACAGCGCCGCCTATGTTGCCCTGTGGGATTTCGACGCCGCGAAGACCCTGCTCGTCATCATGGATTGCGGCGGCAGCCTGTCACCGCTGCAGCGGCTTTCTGCAATGGCGCGCAAGAGCGGCTACCGCACGTTGCTGATCACCACGCGCTTTTACGAATGGGGCCCGGAAAGTGCCGACCTCTGTCTCGCCATGCCGCAGGCGCAAAATGGCGGCCAAGGCTTGCTGCAACTGGTTTCCCTGCTGGAATTCACCCTCTGCGCACTAAGCGCCGGGGCCGATGACGCAACAAAAGCGCGGGCGAAAAACTTTGCCGCGCTGAAGCGCTCGCTACGCGGCTGATCTGCGCTTGGCAGGCGGCAGGATCGAGTGGCCACCACCTGTTTTTTCTCCCGCAGGAGAAGAATCGCGCGGCATCCGTCAGCAAAAATTCCGCGCTGATAAGTCAAAGACTTTCCAGCTCCTGACGATGCCGGTACATGGCGAGAAAACGGCGATAATCCCGCTCATAACGTGGTCCCCGCGCCGGATCGCCTGATATTTCCGCGTTGCCGGGATACATGGCGGCGCCAGCAGCCGCGAGGCTTGCATGCACCCCGCCGGCGGTTGCCGCTGTCATTGCCGTGCCCAGTAACACCGCATCGGCGGTGGCGGGAACCACGATGCGCTTGCCGGTCACATCGGCATAAAGCTCCATCAGCAGCGGGTTTTTCACATGTCCGCCAGTGACATGCAGGCTCTCCACGGCATAACCAAAACGCTCCATCGCATCGAGCACATGGCGCGCGCCGAGCGCAATCGCGACGGCGGTGCGCCAATAGAGACGGCAGAGACTGTCGAAAGACGTATCCAATGTCAGCCCGCTGATGACGCCGACGGCGTGCGGATCGGCAAGCGGGGAGCGGTTGCCGTGAAAATCCGGCAGCACATGCAGCCGCTCGGCAAAGGCCTCGCCCTCAAGCGCCCGCAATTCCGTTACCCGCGCAACGATGCGGGCATGCAGCGCCGTATCCGGCTCCCCGCCCGCTGCATGCATGCGTACCATATGATCGAGCAGCGCGCCGGTGGCCGATTGCCCGCCCTCCACCAGCCAGTGCCCGGGCAGGATCGCCTGCCAATAGGGGCCCCAGAGGCTATGGCCGGGCATCTGCCGCTCCGACACCGCAACAAGGCAGCTCGAAGTCCCGGCGATCAGCGCAACATGGCGGCCAACATCGGCAGACAGGCATCCGCCCAGCGCCCCCAGCGCGCCGGCATAGGCGTCGATCATGCCCGCAGCGACCTGACAACCGGTGTCGAGACCAAGCTCGGCTGCAGCTTCGGGCGAAAGCGGGCCGATGCTTTCTCCCGGCATCACGGTGGTTTCGGGGAGCCCTGCCCGCTCTCTCAAGTCGGCAAGCCCCGCCAGTTCGAGATAATCCGCCTGCCAGCCGGGATTTTCCTGCGCAAGAAAATTCCACTTCGCCGTCTGCGTGCAATTTGAACGTTTTGCTGAACCGGTCGCTTTCCACGTCAGGAAATCCGCCAGATCGAAGGCGAAGGATATGCGCGACCAGCTCTCGGGCATATGCTGCTTCAGCCACATCAGCTTCGGCATCTGCATTTCCGGCGAGACGCTGTTGCCGGCGAAATCCAGCACCCGGTGTCCCGATGCCGTCAGCCGGTCGGCCTCCGATATCGCCCGGTGATCGAGCCAGACGATGGTGTCGAACCGGTCTTCCCCGGTCACGGATACCGAAACCGGCTCACCCCGCCCATCGCGGATGACGAGCGAGCAGGTGGCATCGAAACCGATTGCAGCAATGCTTTCCGGCGGAACACCCGCCTCGGCAAGCGCTGCCCTTACCACGATGCAGACCGCCTTCCATATGTCGGTGGAATCATGTTCGGCGTGGTTTTCCTGCGGTCTCTGCATCAGGATCGGATGGGTGGCGCGGGCAAGCAGCCGGCCGGCCGCATCGAAAATGCCGGCCCGGGCGCTGGCGGTGCCGACATCGACAGCGACGAGATTTTGACGCTTCAAGACTGCAATTCCATCCCTTGCGCAACGGCCCGGCGACAGCGGCGGCAGGCGAAATCCGTTTTAGCCTGCATCACGTTCCGCTTGGCCGCCCAAACCGCCCTTCCCCACATAGCTGCCGACAAGTTGGACCAAATCCGGCATCGCGTCAAACACGGCATCCGCGCCAAGCCCGGCGATCTTTTCACGGAATGCGGGAAAACGGGCATGCGAACCACCGGTAAAAGCAAAAACGCCCATGCCGGCGGCCTTTGCCGCGGCAATACCGGCCGGGCTGTCCTCGATCACGATGCAGTGACGCGGATCGACGCCCATCTGGCGCGCCGCGTGCAGGAAGAGATCAGGCGCCGGCTTGCCGTTCTTCACCATGGTGGCGCTGAAGACATGCGGTTCGAATTTGTCGATCAGGCCGGCCAGCCCCAGTGAATAACGGATACGTTCCGGCTGACTGGAGGAAGCAACACAGCGCCTGAATGGCACAAGCCTGTCGAGCGTCTGCGCAATGCCGTCGATCGGCTGCAACTCGCTTTTGAAGCGCTCGAACAGCGTCGCCCGCATATGATCGAGAAAATCGATATCCGTCTCGACACCGTAGTCCTCGAACAACGTCCTTGTCATGCTGGCGACGCTTCGGCCGAGAAAGCGCTCATAGGCTTCCTCCTCCCCCATCGTCACACCCAGATGGGAGAGCATGTCGAGGAGGACGGAGATGGAAACCGGCTCGCTGTCGACAAGAACGCCGTCGCAGTCGAAAATCAAAAGGGGGCCGGTGTCGTCTTCCATCTCATCGTCACTTTTCAGCCAGCTTGTCATCCAGATAAAGCTGCAAGGTCTTCGCTGTACCCTCTTGCCACAGCGTCTTCAGCGCGTGGGCGAAGCGTTTACGGAAAAGTTCCGATTCGGCAACTGCTCCGAAAATATCGTTAAGCGCGAGGAAGGCCATGGGATCGTCCTTGGCCTTGATGGCCGCCGCCTGCAGGCGCTCGGCGCTGGCATCGTTGAAGACGATTTCCTTGCCGCTGTCCGAGGTGCCCTGAAAATAACGGCACCACAAGGCCGAGACAAGGGATAGACCGATGATATCCTCTCCGCGCTCCAGCCGGTCGGCGGTGGAAGGCAGGATGAATTTCGGCTGGCGGTTGGAACCGTCCTGCGCCAGACGCGGAATGGTGTCGCCAATCTTCGGATTGAGAAAGCGCCGCTCGATCAGCGAGAAATACTCATTGAGGTCCGTATCCGGCACCGGCGGAATGACCGGTATGATCTCTTCCTTTTCGAGCTTTGCCAGAAACGCCCGGATCAGCGGATGCTCCATCGCCTCGTGGACAAAGTGGATGTCGAGCAGCGCCGCAGGATAGGCGATTGCCGCATGGCCGCCATTGAGGATGCGGATTTTCATATGCTCATAGGGCGCAACATCGGATACGAACTGCACGCCCGCCTTCTCGAGCGCCGGGCGGCCCGCCGGGAAATTATCCTCCATCACCCATTGCTTGAATTCTTCGCAGAAGACCGGCCAGTTGTCGTCGATGTTGAAGTCATCCCGGGCGATGTTGCGTTCGCGCTCGCCGGTGGCTGGCGTGATGCGGTCGACCATCGAATTGGGGAAGGCAACGTTTTCGCCAATCCAGTTGGCAAAGGCCGGATCGGACAGGGCCGCCAGCCCGACCACGGCATTTTTCGTGACCTTGCCATTATGCGGAATGTTGTCGCAGGACATGACGGTGAAAGGCTGCACGCCTCTGTCGCGCCGCACCTTCAGCCCGGCGACGATCAGCCCGAACACGGTTTTCGGCGAAGCCGGATTTCTGCCGTCTTCGGCAATCGCCGGATGCTGCGGATTGAAGGAGCCGGAGGCGTCAATGAAATAACCGCCTTCCGTGATCGTCATGGAGACGATGCGGATCTTCGGATCGGCCAGTTTTTCGACGATCGCCGCGCTGTCGCCGACCGGCAGAATATCGATCATCGGCCCGGTGACACGCGCACCGGTGCGGTTATTGTCCTGCTCTACAACGGTCGTCAGGAAATCCTGTGCGGCGAGTTTTTCGCGCATCACCGTATCCGACGGCAGGACACCCGCGCCGATGATCGCGAAGTCATGGTCCGCTCCGGTGTTGAACAGGTCGTCGAGATAAACCGCCTGATGGGCGCGGTGGAAATTGCCAACGCCGAAATGCACGATGCCGGCAGAAAGATCGTCCCGGCTGTAGGACGGAACGGCCGCGGTCTTTTTTGCGTCGTCAAGCGTTGTGAGGGAAAGTTTGCATGTCATGTCATGATCCTCGAAGGGAAAACGGTGGTCTTGCCAATCGCCCTGTCGCGGGCATTCGGACTATCTGCAAACGGCCGCCACCGAATGGCGAGCCGCTGCGTCTTTAGGGCCAGCCCCGCCTAGATTGCTTTGCCCTTGTCATCG
>NZ_FNBB01000002.1 GCF_900102105.1 Agrobacterium pusense | reverse complement strand
AATCTCGATGGCGCCATGTGTCGCAAGGAGATCCGCACGTTGTCGCAATCCCTGACGCTGCGCTACGACAAGGTGCTGTTCATCCTCGATCCGACGGAACGGGCAACGGCGCTCTCGGGTCAAAAAGTCATCGTTTGCGATTATCCGGACGGCCGCCTGGAGATCATGCACGAGAGTTTTACGCTGCCTTATAGGACGTTCGACACGCTTCGCTCCGTTCACCGGTCGCCTGTGGTTGAGAACAAGAGACTGGATGACATGCTGTCACTCGTTGCTCAGATGCAGGAAGGTCGCGATCTAAAGCGGAGCAAACATGGTCCGCGCCGAACCGGACAGGTCAACAGCATTTTTGATATCCCGGACGGCAGCCAGAGTAATGGATATCAAAAGCGGGGTCGTAAGCCTGGGCGACGGACGGATTTCATGAACGATCCTGAAGTGATTGTAAGACGGCAAAAGGCGCTCGCGCGAATGGAGGCGGCTGAATGACAGCCGCATTCGGCCCTTAGCGGACAGTTGGAAACGTGATTTCGTTTAGTTTGGAAAGCCCCGGATTGGTGGCCAAATATTCATCAAGTTGAGGATCTTCTTCGTAGCGAATTTGTTCGTCCAAGATGTCGAAGTCCTTACCCAATTCGCGGCGTAAAAGCGCTAGTAACCTGTCTACATTTGCGTTGAAATGATCGCACAGGGACTGAGCCCAAAGACTTGGATCGGGCGGATACAAAGGATTAAGATAGCCTGAGTGCTCGAAGTCCAGTTGATCTCTCAAATTTTGAGCTAAATCAGAAAGCTCCACGCGCGCAGGTTGGCACTGTCGCCCTTCGAGATCAAAGAGCGACGCATCGACAGGCCCTAGCCCGAGCCTGTCGCGTGTTGCAGTATCACCGGCCCACAGGCAGCCACCAGCACCATAATCGAAGAAGAATCTGAGAACACCGTTCGCCATGCCTAAGCCATAGCAGCCTCTCGAGTAGCAACAAATCGCAATTAGCACAAATTTTGCTCGCGGCGACTGAATGACCGCTCTTGGCGCAAAGGTGCCCTCGCGACTGAGGAAGCTAAAGCCGAAGAGGAGCTTCATCACCCGCCCCCTCCCTACCCTTGCAACCCGGCCCAGCCGGTCCGGTCGGGGGCTGATTGTCGGAGCCAGTGTCGCATTTCTAACGGGCCAGCGGCGTCGCATCTCTAATCAGCTTTGACATTGTATGCGCGCTGGCGGGTTCGAGAATGACGTCAACCTGCAAATGTTCCTATGGGTTGTCTCCTGCAAGGCACATTCAGTGAAACACGCCTGTCCCAATACCGGCATGGATGAGAGAAGCCAGATCGCTCGCTGGCATAAATGGCCCCTCGTCTAATCACACAGAACCTTTAAAACTCGCTGATGGAACGCTTCTTGTGAAACCTCAGCGGCAGGCCCTTCGATCCATTCCAAATCGAGATGCAGTTTTCCTGCAGGAACCATTTGCTGTGCGATCTCAGCCGGTGTGGTTTCGTCGCTGGTTCCGTTCTCCCAGTCGTGAAAGGCTGATGAGTATCGAACGACCGCTCCACTGGTCGGCAAATCGAGCAACCCTCCCTCGGCAAAAAACGTCAAGCCGTCGCCCATTTCTTCCCCGACGAGCTTGAGCCTACGTCCCAGACGATGTTTGAGAATGGCCACAAATACTATCGCTGCAGAAAACGTGAACTTATCGACAAGCACAACAACCTGCCTGCCTTCGTTTTCAGAGATGGCGTCGATCAAGGGCATAGTTTGAAAAAAATCGCCACCGGTGTTTCCGCGAACATCAATCAAGAGTTTGTTGTTCCCGCAGGTTCTCACGCGCTCCGCTGCAGCGGAGATGGCTTTCGGCAGCGCACTTTCGCTTGGGTCGAAGAAACTCGGCAATAATATTGAAAGCCCAAACTCCTGCCGGTCCTCAATCTCCACAAATGCCCGAGGTTTCCAGGCCGGGTCAGCCTTGCCATGCTCGTTTCTCGGGTAGAGCATCGATGCCGGAACGGTAAGCCGGTTCTCCACTTTCAGGTCGGTGATCTGCGCATTCTCGCCTTTCAGGCGATATTCAGTGCTACTCTCTTTTGAAGAAAACCCGAGATGAGCCAATGCATATGGCCATGCGAGGAGAATCGGTCCGATCACCCGTTTCCGCTGGCGCGTTCCCGCCAGAAATTTCCCTGCGGCGGCTTCAATCTGACCAAGGGGTATGCCGTTGACTGCTATCAGCTCCCCTCTTGGCACAGTTGTTTCCAGTGCCGTGTCAGTTAACTGCACCGCCGTTCCAACGCTTACAAACCTCAGCGGGAGCACCGAAATGGAATCGTTCGGGATCAACAGTGTGTGTCCGTTGTCGGGAAGCGCAAGCAGGCGCATCGCGGAAAACAGAAAGGCCTCTTTGGAGCCCTCCAAAGCGTATCGTCGGGTATCATACATGCAGCGGTCTATCATCGCCGGTTCGATGCGCCGAAAGCTGGGATCGATTGGCAGGACAGTGTCCAGAATTTTCTCGAGGTCTTGCATCAGCGACATGATCCACGATGCGCACAGCTCTCCGTCGATGTCCAGATTGGGCTTGAGCCAGACCTTCCCTCTTCCCGTAAAATGCAATTCTTATATGAGTTTAATATAAGCCGACAAGTCATTGTATTTATTATAAAGCGTCCAAAAATAAAAACTTGGCCGTCTTTTCTATGAGGGACTCCATCTGCCGCCGTTTATCTGTTATTGCTCCTAGCGAAGAGCATTGGCGCATCGAGGTAGACTTTGCCTAAGTAAATACCGGTCTCAATCCAGTTTCACCCTGTGCGGATAGCCACCGGCTGTCGCCGCATGATCATGTTCATCGGGTGGTGGCAAGAGACCGGTCTGGCATCGTTACAATGTGCCCTGCGCAGCTATGCTGTTTCAGCTCTTCACCACTCCAGAACACCGCCACGCCGTTCCCGCATGGGTTTTCTCCTGCACCATCTTGGTGGACTTCCGAATGGAAGACCAACCGACTATGTGCAATATATTTCGGGTCCAGTGGACCGTTACACCCAGAACCGCGCCGCAGCCCTGGATTGCCTGCAGCGGATGCGGAGAAGCGAGGCCATTTCAGCCGAGCGGCAAGATCCGCCTCAATGCCAATGGCCGCAAGCTGGATGCCTGGCTCATATACAGATGCCGGATATGCGACAGGAGCTGGAACCGGCCGATCTTTGAGCGGCGGACTATTCGCGACATCAGCCCTTCTGTTCTCGAGGCGCTGCAGAACAATGACCCGCAATGGATAAGGTTGGAAACGTTCAATCTCGAGGCGTTGAGACGCAGATCGCCGCGCGTCGACGAGTTTCCCGAATTCGATATCGTGAAACAGATACGGGATGAATCTCCGGATTGGGCCGTGGCGGAAATTGATCTCATCGTTCCGTTCCAGACCGGTATACGCCTCGACCGCCTGCTGGCGTCTGAGCTCGGGCTCTCGCGGTCGCTTCTACAAAGGCTTCAGCGCGGCGGCCGGATTCGCACGCACGGCGACGCCTCCGATCCATGGCGACGCCAGGTGAAAAACGGCACGCGGATCGTGATCGAGCGGTGCGATGGCCTTGATCCGGCATGTTTGTGGAAATCTGTCACGGCGGAGTGCTAGCGCACAGCGAGGGCCTGAAGTTCGGGCCCTCGCGATGCGCATCAATCAGTTCGATGCGGCTTTGAAAACCGCCAGCTGATCGGCAAATGCGCGTCGGTAGGCGGGACGCGCCTCGCCTCTCGCCACATAAGCTGCAAGGTTCGCATATTCATCGAGAATGCCAGAGCTTTTTATCCGTTGCAGCACCGATATCATCAACAGGTCGCCGGCGCTGAACGCGCCATCGAGCCACTCGCCCTCACCCAGTCGCTGGGACAGTTCGCCAAGTCGCTTGCGAATACGTTCATCGACGATCTCCAGGCGTTCACGATGCCAGCTCTTGTCCCTTTCGACAAAACCGGCGACAAAATGCTCGACTATCGGCGGTTCCACGGTGCTGAGCGCCGCAAACATCCACATGATCGCGCGCGCCCGCGCGTTCGCTTCCCGCGGCAACAGGCCGGCGTGGCGCTCGGCTATGTGGAATATTATCGCACCGGTTTCGAACAGGACGAGATCGCCCTCCTCATAGGTCGGGATCTGCCCGAAGGGCTGAAGTGCAAGATGCCCTTGCTCCCGCATCGCCTTGAAGGAAAGAAGCCGAACCTCATACGGTTGCCCCACTTCCTCCAGTGCCCAGCGGACACGCATGTCGCGGGCAAGACCTTTGCCACCATCGGGCGAGCGTTCAAAGGCGGTAATGGTGATTGTCATTGCTGTTCTCCATCACTCCCCCATGCAAAATTGCCCCCGCAATTCCGTCGCCCGGCGTGGTGTCACAATAGGCGCCGGAATGAGCGAAAACAACGCATCGTGTTGTCGGCACACGCTAAAGGGCTGGCCATTTCACGCAAAAACTCTAAGCTCCTGCGCTGGAGACGGATTGCCGCACCATCAGTTTTCAGTTCAAATGATTAGGGAGAAAGCACCAGATAAGCCTGCGTATCAACGATATAGCGCCCGACTTCACCGCCGAGACCACCCATGGTCCGATAAGCTTTCACGACTGGATTGGCGACGGCTGGGCGGTCCTGTTTTCGCATCCGAAGAATTTTACGCCGGTCTGCACCACCGAACTCGGCGCCATGGGCGGCCTGCAGCCGGAATTCGAAAAGCGCGGTGTGAAGATCATCGGTATCTCGGTCGATCCCGTCGAAAGCCATGAAAAATGGAAGAACGACATCCGCACCGCCACTGGCTTCAATGTCGATTATCCACTGATCGGCGACAAGGACCTGAAGGTCGCGAAGCTTTACGACATGCTGCCGGCCGGCGCCGGCGACAGCTCGGAAGGCCGCACACCGGCCGATAACGCCACCGTACGCTCGGTCTTCGTCATCGGTCCTGACAAGAAGATCAAGCTGGTCCTCACCTACCCCATGACCACCGGCCGCAACTTCGAGGAAATCCTCCGCGCCATCGATTCCATCCAGCTGACCTCGAAACACCAGGTGGCGACGCCAGCCAACTGGAAGCAAGGCGAAGACGTCATCATTACCGCCGCCGTCTCCAATGAGGATGCGATTGCGCGTTTTGGTTCCTATGACACGGTTCTTCCCTATCTGCGCAAGACGAAGCAGCCGGGCTGATTTGAAGCCTGATGGGGCGGCGAAACATCATCGCCCCATCATCGCAATTTTCATGGCTTTATGATCCCGCCATGATAGTCGAGCCGGTACGCCTCGAAATGTCCGAGATAAATGCGCTCGACGCCGGTGAACGACTGGAATTCGCCTGCATTCGTGTCGACATAGACCAAATTCTCCACCGGGTGCGTGAAGCCGCCCAGAAACCGCCCTTCCCGATAGAGCGTGGAAAGCGAACGTTGAATGACCATGCCGGCCGTTGTGGCGTCGATCATATCGGGCCGGAGGATGCGGCCGTGATAATTCATCGCCCACATGGCTGTCCCCTGGTGCCAGACGACCTCTTGACCGATGAAATCGGTTCCGCCGAAATAGCTGTCGATATAGTGCCAGTCTCCGTCGCGATAGCCGAGATCATGCGATCCCGTGCGAGTGGGCGTGGCGGATTTGTTGCCCCCGCCAATATATGTGGCAGACTTGGCCCTCACTATGAACTCTTCCAGCATGGAACCCTCTTGGGAAAGAACATAAAGGGAACATAATTCATTTCCGGATCCTTCGCAAGCGCCACGCCCTGCCCTTGCCTCGCCCGCAATTTACCAATCGCAGGCTTGGTAATCGCGGCGTTTGCGCTTAGAAGCATGGCAGAACGATCCAAAAGAGTGTCCATGCAGCAAAATCCGCAAATTTACGTCGATGCCGATGCCTGTCCAGTGAAGCCGGAAATCCTCAGGGTCGCGGAGCGGCATGGGCTGGAGGTAACCTTTGTTGCCAATTCCGGTCTGCGCCCGTCACGCGACCCCATGGTCAAAAATGTCATTGTTTCCGCCGGTTTCGACGCGGCGGACGACTGGATTGCCGATCATGCCGGCGAGAACGATATCGTCGTTACCGCCGATGTGCCGCTGGCCGGGCGCTGTGTTGCCAAAGGCGCACTGGTGACGGGCCCGACGGGCCGCGTTTTCGACCAGTCGAATATCGGCATGGCAACGGCGATGCGAGACCTTGGTGCACATCTGCGCGAAACCGGTGAAAGCAAGGGCTATAATGCCGCTTTTTCGCCACGCGATCGATCCGCTTTTCTGGAGACCCTTGACCGTTTCTGCCGCCGTGTCAAAAAGTGATGCCGCAAGCAGAAAGGCCCAGCCCATGACCCCGGCCAGCTCCAACAGCAATACCTATCGCCGCCATCAACCTTTTTTCATCGCCGTTCTTGTCGGGGCTTCCGGCCTCGGTATTGCATTGGCTCTCGCGCCTTCCGTGGCAATAGAAATCGCGGCAGTTTCTTTCTTCCTGACCTATCTGATGCTGGTTGCCTTTCGTCTTTCCAAATTGACGGCGCAGCATCTGAAAGCCCATGCCGACAGCGACGATCTCCCCGCAATTGCCATCATCGCCGTGACGCTGCTGGCAGTGACCGTCGCCGTGGTGTCCCTTTTTCAGGCGCTAAACCATACTGGTGAAACCGTCTGGACGCTGGTCATCGCTTTCGCCTCGGTGATTTTCGGCTGGTTGACCATCCACACCATGACGGCCCTGCACTACGCGCATCTTTACTGGCGTCCGCACACGGTCGACGGCAAGCGCCAGCATCGCGGCGGCATGGACTTCCCCGCGACCAAAGAGCCCTGCGGTTACGACTTTCTCTATTTCGCCGTGGTGATCGGCATGACGGCGCAGACCTCGGACGTGGGTGTGACCACGACCGCCATGCGCAAGGTCACGTTGCTGCACTCCATCGTCTCTTTCTTCTTCAACACGGTTCTGGTAGCGGCAGCCGTCAATGCCGCAGTCTCGCTTGCCGGTTGAACCGGGATTTTTTCAAAGGAATGGCTTCATGAACATTATGTCGCAAAATACGGCCTTTGGTGGCATGCAGGGTGTATTTTCCCATGTATCCGAGACCCTGAAATGCGAGATGACCTTTGCGGTTTATGTACCGCCGAAGGCAATCCACGAGCCATGCCCCGTCCTGTGGTATCTCTCCGGCCTCACCTGCACCCACGCCAATGTCATGGAGAAGGGCGAATATCGCCGCATGGCTTCCGAACTTGGTCTTATCGTCGTGTGCCCCGACACCAGTCCGCGCGGCAATGACGTACCGGATGAACTGACCAACTGGCAGATGGGCAAAGGCGCGGGATTTTATATCGACGCGACCGAGGAACCCTGGTCGGAGCACTACCGGATGTACAGCTATGTGACGGAGGAGTTGCCTGCACTGGTCGGCCAGCATTTCCGCGCCGATATGAGCCGTCAGGGCATTTTCGGCCACTCAATGGGCGGCCACGGCGCGATGACAATCGCCCTGAAAAACCCCGAACGGTTCAAAAGCTGCTCCGCTTTCGCGCCGATCGTGGCTCCCTCCTCCGCTGACTGGTCGGAACCGGCGCTGGAAAAATATCTGGGACCGGACCGGGCAGCATGGCGTCAATACGACGCCTGCTCACTGGTGGAGGACGGTGCGCGTTTTCCCGAATTCCTGATCGATCAGGGCAAGGCCGATAGTTTCCTGGAAAAGGGCCTGCGGCCATGGCTGTTCGAAGAGGCGATCAAAGGCACGGATATCGGCCTGACGCTGCGCCTGCACGACCGCTACGATCACTCCTATTATTTCATCTCCACCTTCATGGACGATCATCTGAAATGGCATGCCGAACGGCTCGGATAAGCGGCAAACACAAAGCGGGCGGCGCCTGCGAACGCCGCCCCTTTAGGCCCACCGCATCTCACGGGATGCGGGCGATCACCTTGATCTCAAAATCGAAGCCCGCAAGCCAGTTGACGCCGACGGCGGTCCAGTTCGGATAAGGCTGTTTGCTGAAAATCTCCTGCTTAACGGCCATGATCGTCCCGAACTGGTTCTGCGGGTCGGTATGGAACGTCGTCACGTCGACAATATCGTCGAACGTGCATCCCGCGGCCTTGAGCGTGGCCGCGAGATTTTCGAAAGCAAGCCGAACCTGACGCTCAAAGTCGGGTTCGGGCGTTCCGTCGGCACGGCTGCCGACCTGGTCGGAAACGAAAAGAAGGTCACCCGACCGAATTGCCGCGGAGTAACCGTGCTGTTCGTAAAGCGCGTGCCGGTCTGCGGGAAAAATTGCCTCGCGTTTGCTCATCTTGCATCTCTCTTTTTGGCTGAGTGGCGTCGGAAGAAGAACTCCGGACGCCCAATTCACATACGTTTCGTATGTGAGATAGTGACCTACACGACGCATGTCAATTGAGATACGTGACGTATGTGAATATCGAGACGCACTTTGTCAAAGCAGAAGATGGTTTCCGGCGCTGGCGCGCTGATGACTGCCGCAGTCCCGCTCACGCCTTTGGTCCAATCTATGGAAACAGCGCTGTCGCCAGCGTGGTCGGACCCGGCCGGTTCAATCTGAATTCGCGGATCACCCGCTCGGCAACGCCATAAGCAAGCTCCTGTTCTAAAGCCTCGTCATCGAAGCTGACGACGGTGGCGGTGAATTTGGCTTCGGCGATCACCTCGCCCGTGGCCACGGCGGCGGCCCGCACGATCACCTTGGCGGAGGCCTTTTCACCGAAAAGGAAGGGACCGCGTGTGACGGATGCAAGGCGGATGGTCAGCACCACGCGCGGTCGGGTCTCTCCCCGTGCTGTGGTCTTGATCGCATTCTGAACCTGCGCATGAATGGACTGCATCAGCGCCGGCGCCACATCCGGTCGTGCTGCAACAAACGCGCCGCGCACGTCGTAAAGCAGCCGATCCGCACTGGTCGCTTCCGGTTCAAGCCTGAAAGACATGAGCATGAAACACGCCAGCACAATGATGCCAAGGCGTTTCAGCATGGTTGTCATGATCTGTGGCTCCCCTTACGTGAGGTAGCCTGATGATCGTCGATCAGGGTTAGAAAAGCGTTAAGATGCGCTCGTCAGAGACTCCAGAACATTGACCGCGGCACGCATGTCGATGAGACGGACGGCCCGGCGCTCCAGCGCCTCCTCATCCTCACCCCATTGTTCCGCAGTCCAGTCTTCATCCAGATGGGCAAGCGCCCAGGCTTCCTCAAGCGTCAGCTCTCCTTCCGCCAGCGCCAGGGCCAGAATGGCAGACCCTGTCAGCGACGTCATGGTATGGAGTGCCGCGAGCGCGATCGGTGTATCGTATTTTTTCAGCGTCACTGCAAAGGCGGCGATAGCCTCCCGCGGCTGGTCGCGATGCATGACGCCCTCCACCAGAATGAAGCGCGCGCCAAGCACATTGGCCGCCCAGTCGAGCACGGGATCCCAATGGTCCGTCTGGCGCGCGACCAACGCTTCCGGTTCACCAGCGCGGTAGCAGAGGAGATCGGAGGAGGAAAACCGCAATATATCCTCGAAAACCGCCTGGGTATCATTGGCGACGCCGTCGATGGCCGTGTTCACGTGGCGCGACACCGGCATGACAACCGGATTGACGACCTCGGTCTGGGCGTCCCATTCATCGCGAAGCAATTCCGCGAGCGACCTCGACGGCACGACCAACGGCTTCTTGGCGGGGGTGCGCAACGGCTTACCGTCGAGAAGGATGGTGAAGCCTTCCTCTGCCGCCTCGCCGACCGTCACATCCTTGTAGAACCGCTTGGGCAGCGGTTTCTGCATCTGGATCTGCGCGCGCAAGATCGGATCGGGGTGGCTCAGGCCTTCCGAAAGGTCGTTCAGGAGATCACGCATGGCACATCCTCATCGGTCGGTAGAAAGGATAATTAGGGATTATCGGTCGGAACATAGACCGGGATTTCACGCGGGTGGCTGACGACCGCATCGGCGCCCGCCGTCCAGAGTTCGTCGACGGACGCATAACCCCAGGCGACGCCGATCGCTTTTGCGCCCGCAGCTTTTGCCATCTGCATATCATAGACCGCGTCGCCGATAACGACAGTATCGGCCGGAACCATGCCGGTTTCATGGCAGCATTCCATCACCATGGCCGGATGCGGCTTGGAAGGGCAATCATCCGCCGTACGCGAGACAATGAAGTGCCTGGCAAATCCATGGGTTTCGAGAATGTGGGTCAGCCCGCGCCTCCCCTTGCCCGTCACCGCACCGATCAGCACGTCATCCCGCCTTGAAAGGGTGTCGATCAGCGGGGCGATGCCCTCGAAAAGCGGCTCGATCATGCCCGGACGTGCACGGATCGGGTGGTAGATTTCCTTATAACGCTGGGTCATCGCCTGAACCTCGTCATCCACATGCGCCTTGCCGAGCATGCGGGCGATGGCGATATCCAGCGTCAGACCGATGATCGCCTTGGTTTCGGAGATATCGGGGCGCGGCTTGCCGAAATCGGCGAAAGTATCGGCCATGACGGCATGGATAAGGCCCGCGCTGTCCACCAGCGTTCCGTCGCAATCGAAAAGAACCAGTTTCATCTGCCGTCAGTCTTCCCTATCGCCATCGGCCACGTCGAGACCGAGCAGGTTCCAGGTCTGTACCATATGCGGCGGCAGGGGTGCGCTGACCCGAAGCCGGCCGCCATTCGGATGCGGAATGTCGATATGGCGCGCATGCAGATGCAGGCGCTTCTGGATGCCGCCCGGAAAATCCCAGTTTGGATCGTCGATGTAATATTTGGGATCGCCGATGATCGGGTGCCCCATATGCAGCGCGTGCACGCGAAGCTGATGGGTGCGGCCGGTATAGGGCTCCATTTCCAGCCAGGCGAGGTTCTGCGCGGCGGTATCGATGACGCGGTAATAGGACACGGCGTGATCGGCGCCCTCCTCGCCATGCTTGGCGATGCGCATGCGGTCTCCGTCGATTGTCTGTTCCTTGACCAGCCAGGTGGAAATCTTGTCCTGGTGCTTGCGCGGCACGCCTTTGACGAGCGCCCAATAGGTTTTCTTGGTGTCGCGTTCGCGGAAGGCGGCGGTCAGTTTTTGCGCGGCACCTCTGGTACGGGCAACCACCAACACACCCGACGTATCACGATCCAGCCGGTGCACGAGACGCGGCTTTTCGCCCTTCTGGTTGGTCCAGGCTTCCAGCAAGCCGTCAATGTGCCGGGTCACCCCCGAGCCGCCCTGAACGGCGATGCCAGCAGGCTTATTGAAAACGAACACCTTGTCGTCTTCATGCAGCAGCATTCGTGCCAACAGCTCGCCATCGGCGGAATTTTTGAGGTCCTTAGAGCCGATCGGACCGCTCTTGGTCTTCATATCGGAATCGACCGGCGGCACGCGCACCATCTGTCCCGGCTGCACCCGCGCGTCCGTCTTCACCCGGCCACCATCCACACGCACCTGGCCGGATCGCAGCAGCTTCTGCAACTGCCCGAACCCAAGCCCCGGATAGTGAATCTTGAACCAGCGATCGAGGCGCATACCGGCCTCGTCGGCCTCGACCTTGATATGCTCGATACCTGCCATAAATTTTCCAGTCTCTCTGTCCTGATCGCGCAGCCGTTTCTTCGGCGCGCCGTTTGGATCAAGCCTTTAGAACAAGTTGCGGCCCAAGGCCAGCCCGGCGAAAACCGCAGCGATGGAAACCGAAAGGCTCGCAAGAACGTAAACGGCAGAAAGGCCGAGCGCGCCGCGTTCAAAAAGCGAGACAGCATCGAGCGAAAAAGATGAAAACGTCGTGAAACCGCCGAGCACGCCGGTCACGAGAAAAAGACGCATTTCCATCGAGGCATTCAGACGTCGCGCCACGAGCTCCACCAGGAGACCGATCAGGAAAGAACCCACCACGTTGACCGTAAGCGTTCCCCAGGGGAAATTCACCCCCGCCAGCCGGACGCTCCAGACGCCGACCAGATAACGGAAGACGGAACCGATTGCGCCGCCCGCTGCGACAAGGACTATATTGATCATGCATTTATCTCCGGAGGGAACGGCCGGACCTCACGGTCCGCTTAGATTTCTAGACCACGTAAACCGCCTGCGAAACCCTTGGCCGGGCACTGCCAGCTGTTAAAATACGATTAAATTGCGCCTCCGCGATTTAGCCTTCCAACAACACGCAGATGCTAACCTGCGGTTTTTGAAGGTCGGCAACGATGGCCGGAGGTTGGATGACACAGGTTCTTTCCGTTTCTGCGAACACGGCAGCCTATGCGCTGGAGGCTGTAAAACCGTCACAGCGCGTGCCGCGCCGGAGCGAGGTCGAAGAGGCCATTCACGAACTCGCGCGCAAGGCCGAGAACAGCGACGACTTCCAGCTTCGCGGCATGATGACTGTGATCAAGCCACCAGCCCTCACCCTCTATTTCCTGACCGTCGCCAGCCAGCATCAGGAACCGCAGGCGACGCTTGAGCAGGCCGTGGAGGCATACGAGGAAAACAACCTCCCCAAAAAAGCAGATGATATTCTTTTGAATCAGGATGATAGACAGACACCCTGATGTCGCTTGTTAGATGTCAATCCTGTCGTTGCGGGAGTGGCATTCAGCTTGGTGTCAGGTTGAGTTTCTAGATATCTACACCCGGCTTCCGGAAATCACCAAAAGCGAGCGTCATCCGTTTTCCGCCGCGGCGCCGAAACAATAGACCGGACAAATGAGAAATCTTGCGGCTACCGGACCTGTCACGCGTTCCGGTAGCCGCTTTTCATTGGTCAATTATGTTGATGGTCGCCGCCGCCCTTGGCAGCTCCCGCAGACAGTATGACGTCGACCTTCCCGGCTTTTTCGAAGATCAGCGTTACCGGCACTTTGTCTCCTTCGGCAAAGGGCTTCTTCACGTCGAAGAACATCATGTGCAGGCCGCCCGGTTTCAATTCCACGGTCTGACCGGCGGGGATGACGATGCCCTCGTCCAGCTTGCGCATCTTCATCACGTCATTGACCATGGCCATTTCATGGATTTCAGCGCGTCCGGCGGCAGACGATTCGACAGCGATCAGCTTGTCGTCGCTATCGCCGCCATTCATGATCGTCACATAACCGCCACCGACGGGCTGGCCCGGCAACATGGCCTTCGTCGCGCCGCCAGACACTTCGAGATTGCCAGCCTTCACGACATCCATATCCATGCTCATGCCTGCGTGATCATGGCCGCCCGCATGGGCATTGGCGGTGACCTTGATGGTCGGCGCCGGATTTTTCAGCGAGTGGGGATCGACACCGGCTGCAGCCACTTCATCCCAGGAAACCTTGCCCTTGTCGCCGCAAAGCTGTGTCACCTTGAAGGGTAGTTCCTGCCCCACCTCGACGCCGGAAACCTTCCCCTGCACGGCAAAGGTATCGTAGAATTCGTCCGGCAGATTGCCGCCCTTCCAGCGAATTTCGACGGGCCCGCTTTTGATCTCCTTGCCGTGATTTTTATAGGCCTTCTGGTAATCGCCCTTGATGACCTCCAGCTCCCAGCCGACCTTCGGCTGCGGCTTGGCGGAAATGAAGCCCTCCGGCAGCTTGATCTGCACTTCCGTCGTGGCAAGCTCGCCTTCGCAACCGTGCGGCACCTGAAGAGCGGCGACGACAGTGCTTTCCTGTTCGGCCGAGCCGTCAACGAAGGTGGCGTGAGCAAAAGCCTGCGCGGTGGAAACCGCGGCGATAAAAAGGGTCGATGTGATGATCTTGGTGGTTTTCATTTGTCTGTCCCTGCGACTGCCAGCCCTTCGGGTTCAAGCAGCCGTTTCTTGCCACCGGTTCGGCGGCGATGATCCTGTAAGATGAAAAATCAGGCGGACAAGGCTGGCGGGCCGCGTGCGACCGGTTTGCGGATCGTCGGGACCGGGTGGAAACGCCAATCGGTGGACGGGCGGTTCTCAAGCCAGGCAAATTCGGTCTTCAGCCAGCTTTCCTTGTCGGGGACCGGCAGAAGAATGGACGAGGCCAGCAGGCAGGCCTCGCAAAACAGGATCGCGTCGCCCGAATGGGCGGGCCCCTCCTTGGCATGCGAGGCATTCACCCCGCCGCCATGGCCGAGGCAGATCTCCGCAAAGGTGCCATCAGGCAGCCGGTAGCTCTCATCGAGCGCGACTGCGGGGGCTGCGGCAAGCGCCGGCCTATGGGCAAAACCGAGCGACAGCATCAGGATTGCACAGAAAATGCGAAGCATTTTCTCGATCCCTGTCAGCCGTCTTTTTCGATGTGCGCCCATGATCTCATGCGATATCGCGCTTCCCTTCGATTTCAAAGGGGAATTTTGCCGCAGGCTTGACGTGTATGAGGAACAATCGCCGCAAGGCGGCATTTTCCTGCAACACGGATCGTTTAAGGGAGACATGACATGCCTGCCAAATCGAAAGCCCAGCAGAAAGCCGCGGGTGCAGCACTCGCCGCCAAAAGGGGCGAAACGAAGAAATCCAGTTTAAAAGGTGCTTCAAAAAGCATGGAGAAGTCCATGACGGAAAAGGAACTTGAGGATTTTGCCTCAACGAAACGCAAGGGTCTGCCGGCAAAAAAATCGGAATGACGGCGTCTTTCCACCGCCATTCCCATTCGTTGGAATGATGACGGAATGACAATATCAAAACGTCGTTGCGAGAGAGATGAGGGATGATGGCGCAGATGGAGCAAGAATCTGTTCAGATGCGTCATTTGGTCCTTGCCAATAGCGGGTCTTCGAAGATAATGAGCGTCGCATCATCGTTGGGAGAAACCGCTTCAATGCGGTGCCGAAGGAGCAACCGCCCCGGAAACTCTCAGGCAAAAGGACCAGCGATGACGACGGAACTCTGGAGAGAAGCCACCTTTCATAAGGACGGCTCGCCGAAGGGATAACAATCTCAGGCGACAAGGACAGAGGGGGCTCTTGAACCGGCGCATCTGCGCCACGACCTGAGCCCGCGCGATTGCTCGCGCAACCCTGGAGGCGTCCTTGGACGATACCGCCGCGCTGAAAACCACGCCGCTTCATTCCCTGCACCTGTCGCTTGGCGCCCGCATGGTGCCATTCGCCGGTTACGACATGCCCGTGCAATATCCGGCCGGCGTTTTGAAGGAGCATCTTCAAACCCGCACCTCAGCCGGTCTCTTTGACGTCTCCCATATGGGGCAGGTGATTGTGAAGGCAAAGTCCGGCAACAACGCCGATGCCGCACAGGCACTGGAAAAGCTGGTGCCGGTGGATATTCTCGGCCTCAAGGAAGGCCGCCAGCGCTACGGTTTCTTCACCGACGACAAGGGCTGCATTCTTGATGATCTGATGATCACCAATCGCGGCGATCACCTTTTCGTCGTCGTCAACGCGGCCTGCAAGGATGCCGACGTCGCCCATATGAAGGCGCATCTTTCAGACAGCTGCGAAATCACCCTTCTCGAGGACCGCGCCTTGATCGCGCTGCAGGGCCCCCGCGCCGAGGAGGTACTGGCCGAACTCTGGACGGGCGTTTCCGAGATGAAATTCATGGACGTGCAGGAGGTGCCGCTGCACGATGTTGCCTGCATCGTCTCCCGCTCCGGTTACTCCGGTGAAGACGGCTTTGAAATTTCCGCGCCGGCAGACAAGGCAGAAGAGATCGCCAGGGCCTTGCTCGAACATCCCGATTGCGAAGCCATCGGACTTGGCGCGCGTGACAGCCTGCGCCTGGAAGCAGGCCTTTGCCTTTACGGTAATGACATCGACACCACGACCTCCCCCATCGAAGCATCGCTGGAATGGGCGATCCAGAAGGCGCGCCGCGCCGGCGGTGATCGCGAAGGCGGTTTCCCGGGCGCGGAACGCATTCTTGGTGAACTGAAGGACGGTACATCGCGCCGCCGCGTCGGCCTGAAGCCCGAGGGCAAGGCACCGGTGCGTGGCCATTCGAAGCTTTTTGCGGATGCTGAAGGCAAGACGGAAATCGGCGAAGTGACCTCGGGCGGTTTCGGTCCTTCGGTCGAAGGCCCCGTCGCCATGGGTTACGTGCCTGTTTCTTACGCCGCTCCCGGCACTGCGATCTTCGCGGAAGTGCGCGGCAAATATCTGCCCGTCACCGTCGCCGCCCTGCCCTTCATCAAGCCCACCTACAAACGATAATTTCATCCCATCTCCGGAGAGAACACGATGCTGAAATTTACTGCAGAACACGAATGGCTGAAGTTCGAAGGCGATGTCGCCACCGTTGGCATTACCAGCCACGCCGCTGAACAGCTCGGCGATCTCGTTTTCGTCGAATTGCCGGAAGTGGGTGCCACCTTCTCCAAGGATGGAGAAGCCGCAACCGTTGAATCCGTCAAGGCGGCTTCCGATGTCTATTGTCCGCTGGATGGCGAAGTGGTCGAGATCAACCAGGCCATCGTCGACGACCCCTCGCTGGTCAATTCCGATCCTCAAGGCGCCGGCTGGTTCTTCAAGCTCAAGCTTTCCAACGTTGCAGATGCCGATACGCTGCTCGACGAGGCAGCCTACAAGGAGCTGATCGCGTAATGACGACGCCCACCGAATTCCATTTCACCGACTATCAGCCCTATGACTTCGCCAACCGGCGTCACATCGGGCCGTCGCCGTCGGAAATGGCCGAGATGCTGAAGGTCGTCGGCTATAAGAGCCTCGACGCGCTAATCGACGCCACCGTTCCCTCCTCCATCCGTCAAAAAGTGCCTCTCACCTGGGGTGCGGCCTTGACCGAACGTGAGGCGCTGGATCGTCTTCGCGAGACGGCAAACAAGAACCAGGTCCTGACCTCGCTGATAGGTCAGGGCTATTACGGCACCATCACGCCGCCGGTCATCCAGCGCAACATTCTGGAAAACCCGGCCTGGTACACGGCCTATACGCCATACCAGCCGGAAATCAGCCAGGGCCGTCTTGAGGCGCTGCTGAACTACCAGACCATGGTCTGCGATCTGACCGGCCTTGACGTCGCCAACGCCTCGCTGCTCGATGAAGCGACTGCGGCCGCCGAAGCCATGGCCATGTGCCAGCGCGTCGCGAAATCCAAGGCGACCGCCTTCTTCGTGGATGCCAATTGCCATCCGCAGACCATCGCGCTGATCGAGACCCGTGCGGCCCCGCTCGGCTGGAAGGTGATTGTCGGCAACCCCTTCACCGATCTCGATCCGGTCGACGTGTTTGGCGCGATCTTCCAGTATCCCGGCACGCACGGACATGTCAGCGATTTCTCCGGCCTGATTTCCCGCCTGCATCAGACGGGCGCGATTGCCGCCGTCGCCGCCGATCTTCTGGCCCTGACGCTGCTGAAATCTCCCGGCGAAATGGGCGCTGACATCGCCATCGGCACCTCGCAGCGCTTTGGCGTTCCGGTCGGCTACGGCGGTCCGCATGCCGCTTACATGGCCGTCAAGGATGCGCATAAGCGCTCCATGCCGGGCCGTCTCGTCGGCGTCTCGGTCGATGCGCGCGGCAACCGCGCCTATCGCCTGTCGCTGCAGACCCGCGAGCAGCATATTCGCCGTGAGAAGGCCACCTCCAACATCTGCACGGCGCAGGTGCTGCTGGCAGTCATGGCTTCGATGTACGGCGTCTTCCATGGCCCGCAGGGCATCAAGGCGATTGCCCAGCAGACCCACCAGAAGGCCGTGCTGATGGCCAAGGGACTGGAAAAGCTCGGTTACACCATCGAGCCGGAGACCTTCTTCGACACGATCACCGTCGAAGTCGGCCATATGCAGGGCGTTATCCTGCGTTCGGCCGTCGCGGAAGGGGTGAACCTGCGCAAGGTCGGCGCCACCAAGATCGGCATGAGCCTTGACGAGCGTACGCGCCCGGCAACGCTGGAAGCCGTCTGGCGCGCTTTCGGCGGCAATTTCTCGGTCTCGGATTTCACGCCGGACTATCGCCTGCCGAAGGAGCTGCTGCGTACCAGCCAGTACATGACGCATCCGATCTTCCACATGAACCGTGCCGAAAGCGAGATGACGCGCTACATCCGCCGTCTTTCGGACCGCGATCTGGCGCTCGACCGCTCGATGATCCCGCTCGGTTCCTGCACCATGAAACTCAATGCGACGGCAGAGATGCTGCCGATCACCTGGCCGGAATTTTCCGACATCCATCCCTTCGTACCGGCCGATCAGGCACTCGGTTACAAGGAGATGATCGACGATCTCTCCGAAAAGCTGTGCTCGGTCACAGGTTACGACGCCTTCTCCATGCAGCCGAATTCCGGTGCGCAAGGCGAGTATGCCGGGCTTTTGACCATCCGCAATTATCACCTCGCCAATGGCGGGACACACCGTGATGTCTGCCTCATTCCGACCTCGGCGCATGGCACCAATCCTGCCTCGGCGCAGATGGTGGGCATGAAGGTGGTGCCGGTGAAAGTGCGTGATAACGGTGATATCGATATTGATGATTTCCGTGCAAAAGCAGAGCAGTACGCCGAAAACCTCTCATGCTGCATGATCACCTATCCGTCCACTCACGGCGTGTTCGAGGAAACGGTTCGCGAGATCTGTGAGATCACCCACAAGCATGGCGGTCAGGTGTATCTTGATGGCGCGAACATGAACGCCATGGTGGGCCTTGCCCGTCCCGGCGATATCGGCTCCGACGTTTCGCACCTTAACCTGCACAAGACCTTCTGCATTCCGCACGGTGGCGGTGGTCCGGGCATGGGGCCGATCGGCGTCAAGGCGCATCTTGCTCCTTACCTGCCCGGCCATCCGGCGACCGACGGCCGCGAGGGTGCGGTGTCTGCCGCCCCGTTCGGTTCGCCGTCCATCCTGCCGATTTCCTGGAGCTATTGCCTGATGATGGGCGGCGAAGGGCTGACGCAGGCAACCAAGGTTGCGATCCTCAACGCCAACTACATCGCCGAGCGGCTGAAGGGTGCTTATGACGTGCTCTACAAATCCGAAACGGGACGCGTGGCACATGAATGCATTATCGACACCCGCCCGCTGGCAGACAGCTGCGGCGTGACTGTCGATGACGTGGCCAAGCGCCTGATCGACTGCGGTTTCCACGCGCCGACCATGAGCTGGCCGGTTGCCGGCACGCTGATGATCGAGCCGACGGAATCCGAGACCAAGGCGGAACTCGACCGGTTCTGTGATGCCATGCTGGCCATCCGCGAGGAAGCTCGCGACATCGAGGAAGGCCGCGCGGACAAGACGAACAATCCGCTCAAGAACGCGCCCCATACGGTCGAGGACCTCGTCGGCGAATGGGACCGTCCTTATAGCCGCGAAAAGGGATGCTTCCCGCCCGGCGCATTCCGCATCGACAAATATTGGTCGCCGGTCAACCGCATCGACAATGTCTATGGCGACCGCAACCTCATCTGCACCTGCCCGCCGATGGAGGCCTATGCCGAGGCGGCCGAATAAGCTGTCCTTCGTTCGAGACAGAAAGCCCGGAGCGATCCGGGCTTTTTCGTTTTCCGTCCCGTCGCAGGACGAACCCTCGGCGTTTGCGCGCCCGGACCTTGTTTTAAATCAGCCATTTATCTTTTTTTCCGGCTCGCCTGAAACTTTGCGAGACCGGCTTCCGTCTCTTGTGTCGCTACGGATAACCGATAGCGGCCGCTGGAAGAGCCACCTTTCGGGGCCTTGGATTTCACAAGGAGGAATAATGATGTACAAGCTTTCCGTTCGCGCCCTGACGCTGGCTGCAGCTCTTTCCATCGGCACGGTTTCGGCCTATGCCGCGAACCCCAAGGTGGGCGGCGCGGCGATGTTCGAGGACAAGAACATCGTTGAAAATGCGGTGAACTCGAAAGACCACACGACCCTCGTCGCCGCGGTAAAGGCTGCCGGACTTGTGGAAACACTTCAGGGCAAAGGACCGTTTACGGTTTTTGCACCCACCAACGAGGCTTTCGCGGCCCTTCCGAAAGGCGCGGTCGACGATCTTCTGAAGCCAGAGAACAAGCAGAAGCTGGTCAAGGTTCTCACCTGCCACGTCGTTGCAGCCAATGCACTGTCATCCGCCATCGAAAAAATGATCAAGGATGACAAGGGCGAGCACGACGTGAAGACGGTCGGCGGTTGCGTACTCAAGGCAAAAGAAAGCATGGGAAAAATCACACTCACCGATGAGAATGGCACGGTCGCCCATGTCACCATCGCTGATGTTAAACAATCCAACGGCGTCATACATGTCATAGACAAGGTGCTGCTGCCGAAAATGTAAGGCAGCGCCGCAGCGCCAATGTGGGCTCGAACGACTAAGGCCCGAAGCAATTCGGGCCTTCCTCATTCAGGTGGGCGTAATCCCGGCAGTGAAAAAGAATGGGGTGTGATTGATCTTCATCGCTTCCATGCTAAATCGGATCACACAATCAAGCGATGGAGTGTGCATGCGCCTTATCTGCCTGAACGGTTGGGGCGGAAAGCTCCACGACGAACTCGTCCCTTACATCTCCCTGTCCGACCCGGATATCTTGTGCCTGCAGGAAGTGGTGCATACGCCCGCTGCCCAAGAGGATTGGTTGACCTATCGTGATCACGGCATCGAGCTTCCGCAGAGAGCGAATTTCCTCCGCGATGTCGCCGATGCCCTGCCGGATCATGTCGCGATATTCTGCCCCGCGGCGCAGGGTGATCTCTGGCACGGTACGACTAGATATTTTTCCCAATGGGGACTGGCCACATTCGTTCGCAAGTCCATCGCCATCGTTGCCCAGGCACAGGGCTTCGTCCATGGGACCTTTTCTGCGGACGGATATGGCGATCATCCACGGTCACGCACCGGTCACGCCATTAGGGTTTTCGACTTTGCCACCGGACAGCCGGCTGTCATTGCCCATATGCATGGGCTACGCGACCTCGACGGCAAACACGATACCGCCGCCCGCCTGGCGCAGGCAAAACGACTTGTGAACCTCGTCAAGAACATTGCGGAGGATGGCGACCGGGTCATCGTTTGCGGCGATTTTAATGTCCTGCCCGACAGCGAAACCTTTACCGTGTTGAATGAACTCAATCTTGTCGAGCTCGTCACGACCCGCGGTTTCACAGATACCAGAACCTCACATTACGCCAAACAGAACAGATATGCCGACTACCTGCTGGTCAATCCGGCTGTGAAAGTTGATCATTTCGACGTCGTTAGGCAGCCCGAAGTCTCGGATCATTGCCCGTTGCTGCTTGAATTCAGCTGAAGAAGTGGAGATGCTATGCCTAAGCTCTTCAACGCACCAGCTGGATGTCGCTCGTCACCACTGTCTTGCCGGTCCTGCCGTCCTTATCGGTCGTGCGCAGCCGCAAGCCGTTGGCGCCGACCTTTTCGATGGTCATGGCGGCAACGCGGTCGCCGTTGATATCGCGGTTCCATCGCACCGTCAGATTGATGGCGTTTCCTTTTCTTGTGCCCGATAGTGCGGACGGCCGACCGGAAGGGCCCGTATAGGCGCCGCTATAGCGCCCGCCCTTCTCCGAGAGATCGGCTGCGATCGCGCGCCTCACCACCAGAAGACCGCGGCAAGTGCCGGACATGTTGAGTGACGATGATCCCGCGTTGGAATTCAGCGTGCAGCTGACGTTAATGGGCGGTGTGCCGATCCGGGTAATTACGGTTCCCTTTCCCGCCCACGTGCCCTTCAGCGAGGAGAGAAATGCGCCCTCGTCCGCGTAAGCAGGCTGGGTTGCGAGCAATCCGACCGAAAATAAAACTGCAAGAGCCTTGATCTTCATGGCGATTATCCGTTTTTCCACGAAGCCTAACTCACAAATGCCGTTAAACGTTCCTCCAGCTAATCCCGCAACGGGCAAAAATATCGGAACATCCCTGCTGATGTCGTGCCAATGCAACCAAATGCGGGCACAGATGTTTCCGCCAGCCTCGATCAATTTTTCGATTCCCTGCATATTTATCGGAGTATTTTCATGACGACTGTAGGCGTTGCGGCACCACACGGCCGCCTTCCTTCCGGCGGCCTGCCGCATAGCGGTGGCATCTCGGATCGCACGCTTTTTGCCCTTGCTGCACTGAATTTCTTTCTCGCCGACGCCCGCGACGGTCTCGGGCCGTTTCTGGATGCATTTCTGGCGACACGGGGCTGGTCTTCGCTCTCGCTGGGCATGATCGCCACGGTCGGCGGCCTCGTGGGTCTGCTCGCCACGCCGCTTTGTGGCGCCCTGGTAGATGGAACGACGTGGAAAAGGACGCTGATTGCCATACCCGTCGTCCTCGTGACCATCGGCGCGCTGATCACCTTGATCTTTCCCGATGTTTGGATCGTCTGGACCGGCCAGATCATGACGGCCGTCGTCGGCGCCGTGGTCGGCCCGGCGCTTGCCGGCCTCACGCTCGGCCTTGTCGGCGAGCGCCTGTTTTCCCATCAGATTTCGCGCAACGAGTTCTGGAACCACGGCGGCAATTTCGCATCGCTCTTCGCGACTTATGTCGTCGTCACTTTCTTCGGCATGGACGGCATCATCGGCCTGATGCTGCTGACCGCTGCGGGTGCTCTGGTCGCGACGGCGGCCATCGACCCCGAACGCATCGACCACAAGGTGGCGCGCGGCCTTGGCGAAGACAGGGGCGAACCCGGTCCATCCGGCATCGCGGTCTTGCTGCAGGAACGCGGACTTATCTTTCTGGCCATCATCCTGCTCGTCTTCCACTTCGGCAACGCGCCGATGGGCCGGTTGATCGCGCAGGATTTCGCCATCGAACTTCAGACACCCTTCCGCACCACTGCGATCATTACCGGCGTCGCGCAATTTGCGATGATTTTCGTCGCTGCCATGGCGCCTTGGCTGATACGACGTTTCGGTCTCTCAACCGTCTTTATCATCGCGCTGGTCGCACTGCCGATCCGCGGCGTTCTCGCTTCCGCCTTTACGGACTTCTGGGTCATTTTCCCCGTCCAGTTTCTGGACGGTGTCGGAGCGGGGCTGCTCGGCATAGTCACGCCGGTTGCGGTGGAGAGAATTTTGAAGGGCACGGGCCGCTTTAATGTCGGTCTTGCCAGCGTCATGATGGTTCAAGGAATCGGCGCGTCATTCAGCAATGTCGTCGCAGGTTGGCTGGTGACGAAGGGCGGTTATTCACTGTCGCACCTTGTCGGCGGCGGCATTGCGGCAATCGCCATCGGGCTTTTCCTGCTCTATCGCAACGAGATAGCGCCTAAACAGAATAATGATGGCCTATCTCAAGGAAGGCAGTAACGGCGCAAACAGAAAAGGAGGCCATCTGGCCTCCTTATATGTCGTAGACCGTGTTCCGTCAGCCGACGAAAGCGCGTTCGATCACGAATTCGGCAGGCTTGTTGTTGGCGCCTTCGGTAAGACCGGCATTCTCAAGCAGTTCCTTGGTATCCTTGAGCATCGCCGAGGAACCGCAGATCATGCCGCGGTCAATGGCCGGATCGAGCGCGGGTACGCCGAGATCGGAAAACAGCTTGCCGTTTTCGATCAGCGTGGTGATGCGGCCCTTGAAGGGATAATCTTCGCGGGTCACCGTGGCATAATGCTTGAGCTTGTCGCCGACAATCTCGCTGAGGAACTCGTGGTTCTTGATTTCCTCGACCAGATCGAAACCGTATTTCAGTTCGGCCACATCGCGGCAGGTATGGGTGAGGATGACCTCTTCGAACTTCTCATAGGTCTCGGGATCGCGGATCAGGCTCGCGAAAGGCGCAATGCCGGTGCCGGTGGAGAACATGTAAAGCCGTCGGCCGGGCGTTAGCGCATCGAGAACCAGCGTGCCTGTCGGTTTCTTCCGCATCAAAACGGTATCGCCAGGCTTTATCGCCTGAAGATGGGAGGTCAGCGGGCCATCCGGGACCTTGATCGAGAAAAATTCCAACTCCTCGTCCCAGGCGGGGCTGGCGATGGAATAGGCGCGATAGATCGGCTTGTCGCCGACCATCAGGCCGATCATGGCGAATTCGCCGGAACGAAAACGGAAGCCGGCCGGACGCGTCATGCGGAAACGGAACAGATGATCCGTATAATGTTCCACCGACAAAACCGTCTCGGCGTAAACACCATCGGGTATCTTGATCGCGAAATCTTCCGTCTTGGCTGGCGCGTTCATTTAGGTTCCGTCCATTCTATTCGATGAGCGACATTCTCCGACCGGGCAATTATACCATTTCTGCTCCGGTTTGAAGGCATGAGAATGTCAATACTGCCATGTGCGTAGGAAATATGTATCAGAAACTCATATTTCCGTGCAACGTGTCACAGAGACGCACGCCGACGCCAGCTATAAGCCTCGCCGTCGCTCGCAGGTCTGGCCGTCGGCTGGTAATAGACCGGAATTTCCGGCAGGCGATTTTCGGACAGGCGGCGGATCGCCGTACCATTCGTCACCGCAAAGCTTGTGAAGCCGGTACGCAGCATGAGCGGCACCTGATCGATCAGCACGTCGCCAATCGCCCTCACCTCGCCTGTGAAACCGAGGCGGCTGCGCAGCAGCGACGCGTGGCTCAAACCACGGCCGTCATTGAAAGCCGGGAAACTCACCGCGACAAGCTCGATACGGTCGAGATAAGGTTCCAGCCGGGTCACATCATCGGCAGGCGCAATCAGCACCCCGAGACCGATATCGTTGCTTTCGGCCGCACGAACCAGAAAATCGGCAAGCGGCAGCACGGGCTTCTGCTCGGCCACCGCTTTTAATTCTTCCGTTTCGATCACCCAGGGATCGTTCTCCACGAAGCCGTCGCGGGTCCAGATTTTCGTCATGACATTCTCCTCAGGCGGCTTCGGCGGCGGAACCGTAGAGCGCATCCTTGAACGGTTGCGGCCCGACGCGGCGATAGGCTTCAAGGAAATTCTCTTCCTTTGAAAGACGAAGCCCGAGATAGGTGTCGACGATGGTTTCAACCGCGTCGGTCACCTTTTCCGGTTCGAAGCCGCGACCGATGATCTCACCGATCGAGGTGTTTTCGTCACCCGATCCGCCAAGCGTGATCTGGTAAAGTTCCGCACCCTTCTTTTCCACGCCCAGCAGCCCGATATGACCGACATGGTGGTGGCCGCAGGCATTGATACAGCCGGAAATCTTGATCTTCAGCTCACCAATTTCCGCCTGACGCTCCGGCGAACCGAAGCGGGTGGAAATTTCCTGCGCCACCGGAATGGAGCGCGCATTGGCAAGCGCGCAATAATCCAGCCCGGGACAGGCAATGATATCGGTGATGAGCCCGGCATTGGCGGTCGCAAGACCCGCGCCTACAAGTGCACGATAGACCGGCTCGAGGTCAGCCAGCGCCACATGCGGCAGGATGATGTTCTGCTCGTGGCTGATGCGGATTTCGTCGAAGGCATATTCCGCAGCAATATCGGCGACCAGCTCCATCTGCTCATCCGTCGCGTCGCCCGGAATGCCACCGATCGGCTTCAGCGAGATCGTTACCATGCCGTAGTCCGGATGCTTGTGCGGGGCGACGTTCTGCTCCACAAAACGGGCAAAACCCTCGTCGGCCCGCTTCCAGCGCGCCAGGCTTTCCCAGCCTTCCGGCCGGTCCTTCAGCGCCGGCGGCGCGAAATAGGCGGTGATGGCGGCGATATCGGCATCCGGCAACTTCAATTCGGTGTTCTTGAGTTCCGCAAATTCGACCTCGACCTGACGGGCCAGTTCTTCCGCACCCGTCTCATGCACGAGGATCTTGATGCGCGCCTTGTATTTGTTGTCGCGACGACCATGCAGGTTATAAACCCGCATCACGGCCGTGGTATAGGACAGGAGATCTTCTTCCGGCAGGAAGTCGCGGATCTTCTTGGCGATCATCGGCGTGCGCCCCTGTCCACCACCGACATAAACGGCAAAGCCGATCTCGCCCTTGTCGTTCTTTTTAAGATGCAGGCCGATATCGTGAACCTGAATGGCCGCACGATCGCGTTCGGCACCCGTCACTGCAATCTTGAACTTGCGCGGCAGGAACGAGAATTCCGGATGCACGGAAGACCATTGGCGCAGGATCTCGGCATAAGGACGCGGATCAGCAACCTCGTCGGCCGCAGCGCCAGCGAAATGATCCGCAGTGACGTTGCGAATGCAGTTGCCAGAGGTCTGCAGCGCGTGCATTTCCACGCTTGCCAGTTCGGAGAGGATATCCGGGGTATCAGAGAGGCGCGGCCAGTTATACTGGATGTTCTGACGGGTGGTGAAATGGCCGTAACCCCGGTCGTATTTACGGGCAATATGCGCCAGCATCCGCATCTGCTTGGAATTCAGCGTACCGTAGGGGATGGCGACGCGCAGCATATAGGCGTGCAGCTGAAGATAGACACCATTCATCAGGCGCAATGGCTTGAATGCGTCCTCGGCCAGCTCACCGGATAGCCGGCGCTCAACCTGATCGCGAAACTGCGCCACGCGGCCTTCAACAAATGCGTGATCGAACTCGTCGTAACGGTACATATTCTTCCTCAGACTGCGATAAATGCTGCATCGGCCGGCTTGTAGCCGGTCGCATAGTGCACGGTCGGGCCGGCGGCGCGAATGCGCTCGCGCAGGCGCGTCGGCCAGAGCTTGCCGTTCTCTTCCACAACGTCGACGATATTAACGTCAACGACCTTGTTGGCGGAAAAATCCCGCTTGCCGATCTCCTCGAACGAGGCGACCGCTTCCGCATGGCGGGCGACGATTGCGCCCTGCAGGTTTTCCGTCCATTCGCCGTTGGCGTCGAGCCAGACGGCAATGCCATCGCTCAGGCGGTTGGCGGTCAAAACCTTGTCAGCCATTTACATACTCCCGTTTGAGGTCCGCCGGCCTTCCGGCAAGCGCAAGCGCCTCGGACCTGTCGAAATTGGCGCCTGCCACCGCATCGCCGATGATGACCATGACAGGACCGGTCAGTTCATCGCGATGTTCAAGGTCGGGCAGATCGTTTAATGTTCCGTGCAGCAGGCGGCGATCAGCGCGGCTGGCGTTTTCGATAACGGCGACGGTGGTTTCCACACCGAGCCCCGCTTCGATAAGCCTTGTGGCCACCGAGGCAGCGACGCTGCGGCCCATATAGACGGCAATGGTCGCACCGGAAACGGCAAGCCGGGCCCAGTCGGGCAGAACATCGCCAGTCAGATCGTGACCGGTGGTGAAAATCAGCGACGAGGCGACACCACGCAGCGTCAGCGGCAGTTCAAAATCCGCAGCGGCGGCGAAGGCCGACGTGATGCCAGGCACGATCTCGTAAGCGATGCCGGCATCGCGCAGCGCTGCCATCTCCTCGCCCGCACGGCCATAAACCAGGGGATCGCCGGATTTGAGGCGTACGACGCGCTTGCCGTCCTTGCCGAGACGCACCAGCAGGCGGTTGATCTCGTCCTGCGACTTGCTATGGCAGCCCTTGCGCTTGCCGACCGAGAGCCTCTCGGCGTCGCGACGGCCCATATCGATGATCGCCTGCGGTACCAGCGCATCGTAAACGATGACGTCGGCTTCCATCAGCACGCGCTGCGCGCGCAGCGTCAGAAGATCTTCCGCACCGGGCCCGGCGCCGACAAGCCATACGCGGCCTTCGCTGCGTTCGGGCGACCGCAGAAGACGGTCGACAGCCTGATGGGCGGCCGGGGCGTCGCCGACGGCGACGGCATCCGCAACCGCACCGGAGAAAAATCGCCGCCAGAAATTGCGCCGCAACGCGCCCTTCGGTACGGTTTGTTCCGCTGCACCGCGATACTGCACGGCGAGATGTGCGAGCTTGCCAAGTGAAGGCGGCAGCATCTGGTCTATGCGCGCGCGGATCATCTGCGCGAGCACCGGCCCTGCCCCTTCGGTGCCGATAGCCACCGCGACGGGTGCCCGGGACACAAGCGCCGGCGTGAAGAAATCGCAGAATTCCGGCTGGTCCACCGCATTGGCGGGGATTTTCCGGGAACGCGCGGCAGCAACGATGTCCCTGTCCAGAACAGCCTCGCCAGTTGCAGCAAAAACCAGGGTCGCACCGTCGATCAGATGGCTGGCAAAAGCATGAGGCCGATGATCGATGCCGTGTTCGAGGAGATAAACTGCGTAATCAGCCTCCGGCTCGTCGGCATAGGCAACGATATGCGCATTGGTATTGGCAAGAAGCCTGACCTTTGCGAAGGCCTCATCGCCATTTCCGAAGACGGCAACCTGCCTGCCCTCGACCCGGAAGAATGCGGGGAAGGTTGAAAGGCGATCGCCGGCAGCGGAAAAATCATGTTCGTTGTGCATTGGACATATATCCCGCATCGCGGCGCAAGATTGAAGAAACAGAAATTCAAGCCTTTCCGGCACCTGGATTTTTATTTCTCGAACACCCCGGTTTTGGAGGAAAACAAACCGGCCTCTGTTTCCCGCACGCCTGGAGGCTTCCAAGCGCAGCGCGAATCCCTTGACAAACCCGGCCCCCGCGCCGAACAAGGGAAGACAATTTGCCATCTGTTTTCCATGCGAAGACCGCTTTATACAAGCGGCAAGAAGGACCGCCCCCTTGACCAGCCAGCCACTTTCCGTCCGCCTTCTTGATGTCATCGAACACGATATCCTGCCGTTGACAGCCCGCGGTGTCAGCCTTGGCAACAAGGTTTTCGGCGCGGCAATCCTGCGTAAGTCCGACCTGTCGCTGGTGGTTGCGGAAACCAACAACGAGCTGGAAAATCCGCTCTGGCACGGCGAGGTGCATACGCTGAAGCGGTTTTACGAACTGGGCGAAAAACCGAATACGAAGGACCTGATTTTCCTCTCCACCCACGAACCCTGCACCATGTGCATGTCCGCCATCACCTGGGCCGGTTTCGACAATTTCTACTCCTTCTTCAGCCACGAGGATTCGCGCGACGCTTTCGCGATCCCGCATGATCTGAAAATTCTGAAGGAAGTCTTCGGGTTGGAGCCGGGCGGCTATCGCCGCAACAACGCTTTCTGGAACTCGTATTTCATCACCGATCTGGTGGAAGCCGAGGAGGATCCGCTGAAGAGCACGTTGAAGGCGCAGACCGCCCGCATCAAGGCGGCCTATGACGATCTGTCCACCAGCTATCAGTCGTCGAAGGGCGGCAACGATATTCCTCTGAATTAAGCGCGGAACTGGACGGCCGGACCGGCATAAACACAAGCGAAGGTTTGAGCATATGGAAGCCTCGAAGGACATTTCCCGCCTGATCGAGATCATGGAAGCCCTGCGCCAGCCGGAAACCGGTTGCCCGTGGGATGTCGTCCAGACCTTCGAGACGATCAAGCCCTATACGATTGAAGAGGCTTATGAAGTCGCCGACGCCATCGAGCGCAGGGACATGGACGATCTTTGCGAAGAACTGGGCGATCTTCTGTTGCAGGTCGTCTTTCATTCACGTATCGCCGAGGAGCGCGGTGAGTTTGCCTTCGGCGATGTGGTGCATGCCGTCACCTCGAAAATGATCCGCCGACACCCGCATGTCTTTGCCGCCTCCGAGGCCGATACGCCCGACAGCGTCAAGCTGCAGTGGGACCGGATCAAGGCCGAGGAAAAACGCGAGCGCGCAGCGCGCCGTGCGCGCCGGGGCATCACGGAGGATTTCAAGGCCGGCTTTCTCGGCGGTGTGCAACGCAGCCAGCCGGCGCTGACCGAAGCGCTCAAACTGCAGGAGCACGCGGCGCGCGTCGGTTTCGACTGGTCGGACCCCGCCCCCATTCTCGACAAGATCGAAGAAGAAATCTCCGAACTGCGCGAAGCGCTGGAGGAAGGAAGGCCTGAAAAGGTCTCAGACGAACTGGGCGACCTGATCTTCGCCCTCGTCAATATCGGCCGTCACGTCAAGGCCGATCCGGAAAACGCGCTGCGCGGCACCAACACGAAATTTCGCAGGCGCTTCAACCACATCGAAAAATCGCTTGGCGAAAATGGCGAGACGCTGGAGGAAGCAAGCCTCGAGAGGATGGAAGACCTCTGGCAAGCGGCAAAGCGCATCGAACGCGCGCTCGATAAGGTCACGTCCTGAGGGGCGGGACGCCTCGCGGCTCGAGCGCCGGTTTTCTCCGCCCGCAGCCGAGCTGCATCATCGAAGAAGAATGGAAACAGTCGAGGGCCGCATGATGCGGCCCCTGCTTTTGCTCAGACGCTCTTATTCGCCGCCGCCCAGCGAGTGCACGAAGATCGCAAGCTGCTTGACCGTCGTGTCACCGAGGCGCTCACCCCAGGCGGGCATGACGCCATGCTTGGGAGAGCGTATCTGCGAAACGATCCCCTCTTCGCCATGAGATTTCAGCCAGATGGCGTCGGCAAGATTGGGTGCACCGAATTCGCGGTTGCCCTTGGCATCTTCCCCATGGCAAGAGGCACAATTGTCGGCAAACAGCTGCCTTCCGGGTTCCACCAGCAACGGGTTGGAAGGCGTTCCCGTGAGGCTGAACACATAAGCGGCAACCTGACGAATTTCATCCGGCTGCAGCATACCGCCAAAGGCCGGCATTTCCGAAGCACGTGTGTCTGGATCATCCTGAAAGCGGATGCCGTGCTTCACCGTCGTATAGATGTCATCGACGCTGCCGCCCCACATCCAGTCGTCGTCATTGAGGTTGGGATAACCCTGCCCGCCCTCCGCGCCAGAACCGTGACACTGAATGCAATTGACCTTGAAAGCGGCAGCACCGCCCGAAAGGGCAAATTGCATCAGCGTCGGGTCCGCCTGGATGTCGGCAAGCGACGAATTGGCGATCTTGTCGACATAGATGCTCTGAGACTGTCTGGCATCGGCCAGGTCCGCGGCGATTTCGGCACGGCTGTTCCAGCCGAGGACGCCCTGAGTTGCACCTGAAATCAGCGGCCATGCCGGAAAAGCGATGGTGTAGCCGATGGCCCAGACAATCGTGGCGTAGAATGTCCACACCCACCAGCGAGGCATGGGGTTGTTCAATTCGCGAATACCGTCCCACTCGTGGCCGGTGGTTTCGACGCCGCTGATTTTATCGATGTGTTTTTCGGACATGTTCAGTCCTCCCTGAGCGGAATGCTGGCCGCATCGTCCGCGGCCCTTTTCGAGCCTGGGCGAAGCGTGAAGATGACGACGCCGGCGAAGAACAGGGTCATGGCAAGCAGGCCCCAGCTATCGGCGAAGTGGCGCATGGCCGTGTAGGTTTCCATCGTTCCGCCTCCTCACCGGTAACCGGCGGCATCGTCATAGGTCGAGAAATCGACCAGCGTGCCGAGCATCTGGAGATAAGCGACCAGCGCATCCATTTCCGTGAGCTTTGCCGGATCGCCGTCGAAATCGCCGACCTTGGCCTTGGGATAGCGCGCCAGCAGTTCCGACGAATCCGCATTCGGGTCCGCCTGGGCGGCGAGATCGGCCGCGGATTTCTCGATCATCTCGTCGCTATAGGGCACACCGACAGCACGGTTGGCCTTCAGCTCCATGGAGATGTCAGTGATCTTGAGCGGCGTTGTCTTGAGGAAGGCATAGGACGGCATGATCGATTCCGGCACCACCGAGCGTGGATCAGCCAGATGCTGCACGTGCCACTCGTTCGAATAACGGTCACCCACGCGCGCCAGGTCAGGCCCGGTGCGCTTGGAACCCCACTGGAAAGGATGGTCGTACATGGATTCCGCCGCCAGGCTGTAATGCCCGTAACGTTCCACCTCGTCGCGGAACGGACGGATCATCTGGCTGTGGCAGACATAACATCCCTCGCGAATGTAGATGTTGCGCCCGGCCAGCTCCAGCGGCGTGTAGGGCCGCATGCCTTCCACCTTCTCGATGGTGTTTTCGAGGTAGAAGAGCGGTGCGATTTCCACGATACCGCCGATCGAGACCACCAGCAGCGAGCCGACCAGAAGCAGGGTGGCGTTACGTTCGATGACGCCGTGTTTGTCGAGTATGGACATCGGCCCCTCCTATTCAGCGGGCTGCAGCGAAGGAGCCGCGCCTTTGCTGGCGCCCTCCTCGCGTTGATGACCGAGGATGGTCATGGTGACGTTGTAGGCCATGATCAGCGCGCCGCTGAGGAACATCAGGCCGCCCAGTGCACGCATCACATAATAGGGGAACAGCGCTGCCACCGATTCCGCGAAGGAATAGACAAGGAAGCCCTGGCTATCATATTCGCGCCACATCAGCGCCTGCTGGATGCCGGCCACCCACATGACGGCGGCGTAGATGACGATGCCGAGCGTGGCGAGCCAGAAGTGCCAGTTCACGAGTTGCAGGCTGTAAAGACGGTCCCTGCCCCACAGCTTGGGCGTCAGATAATAGATCGCGCCGAAGGTGATCATGCCGTTCCAGCCGAGCGCGCCCGAATGCACATGGCCGATGGTCCAGTCGGTATAGTGGCTGAGCGAGTTGACGGCCTTGATCGACATCATCGGGCCTTCGAAGGTGGCCATGCCATAGAAGGCAACCGCCATCACCATCATGCGCACGATGGGATCGGTACGGATCTTGTCCCAGGCGCCCGAAAGCGTCATCAGGCCGTTGATCATGCCGCCCCATGATGGCATCCACAGCATGATCGAGAACACCATGCCAAGCGTCTGCGCCCAGTCCGGAAGTGCCGTGTAATGCAGGTGGTGCGGGCCTGCCCAGATATACATGAAGATCAGCGCCCAGAAGTGGATGATCGACAGGCGGTAGGAATAAACCGGGCGGTTCACCTGCTTCGGAATGAAGTAATACATCATGCCGAGGAAGCCGGCCGTCAGGAAGAAGCCGACGGCGTTATGGCCATACCACCATTGCGTCAGCGCGTCCTGCACGCCCGAAAAGGCGGAGTAGCTCTTGACGCCGAGAAAAGAGACGGGAATGGCGAGGTTGTTGACGATGTGCAGCATGGCAATCGTCACGATGAAGCTCAGGTAGAACCAGTTCGCCACATAGATATGCGGCTCCTTGCGTGTCAGGATCGTGCCGAGGAACGTGATGAGATAGGCAACCCAGACGATCGTCAGCCAGATATCGACATACCATTCCGGCTCCGCATATTCGCGTCCCTGCGTTATGCCGAGCAGATAGCCGGTGGCGGCCATGACGATGAAGAGGTTGTAGCCCCAGAACACGAACCAGCCGAGATCGCCGCCGAACAGGCGTGCCCGACAGGTTCTCTGCACCACGTAGAATGAGGTGGCGATCAGCGCATTTCCCCCGAAAGCGAAGATCACCGCCGACGTGTGCAGCGGCCTTACACGGCCGAAATTGAAATAGGGCGCAATGTTGAGATCCGGAAAAGCAAGCTGCAGCGCCACCACGACGCCGACCAGGAAGCCGACGACGCCCCAGAAGACGGTGGCGATGACACCGTATCGTACGACTCCGTCGAAGTATTCCGACTTGCGCCGGGCCCGCGCGGCCGGATCGACGGGCGCAAAGGAGACACGGCGCAACAGAAGCACCGTGCTGACCAGCAGCGTAAAGAACAGCACCCACATATGGGCGGCGAAAAGACTGTCATGGGCGAATGCCGCCCCGAGCAACGCGAGAAAGGCTCCAAGGGCCACGATCGCGGTTTCCAGTGTGTAGTTCATTGTTGGTTTCCCCCAACGTGCAAGCCGACCGACGAAAGGCACTGCATGCGCCTGGGAGAGCGGACGTGCGCCTTTGCGTCGGTTGGAGCATTGCCACCGGGAATGGGAAGCGACCTTGATCCAGATCAAGAAAGCAAAGCTGTCGCAGCCTCGCCAAAATGCGGCTCGCATTTACAGGGGAAATTTGCCTATAAACAAGAATACGGCGATGTCGACCGCGCTTTCGCGGGTGCCGCTTCAGCCCTTCATTTTTAGGGGCAACCCGGCGGCGACGAAAAAGACCTCACCGGCAATGGCGGCGATTCGCTGATGCAGCCGCCCCGCATGATCCCGGAATTCCCGCGCCATGCGATTTTCCGGCACGATGCCGAGACCGACTTCGTTGGAAACGAAAATCAGCTTCGCCCGAGCCGACAGGATCGCCGCCTCAAGTGCCGCGAAGGCAGCATCGAAATCCGCATTTTCCATCATCAGATTGGTAAGCCACAAAGTGAGGCAATCGACGAGAACGACATTGTCCGGCCGGTCCAGCCGCTCCAGCATGGCGGCGATATCGACGGGCGCTTCATGGGTGGTCCATTCGCCGCCACGCCGCGCCTGATGATGGGCGATCCGGTCACGCATCTCGTCATCCCAAGCCCGGCCGGTGGCCAGATAATGCAGGTTTCCGCCCGCTTTTATGGCAAGCTCTTCCGCAAAACGCGATTTGCCGGAGCGCGCGCCGCCAAGAATGAAAACGGAGCGGTTATTATCTGTCATGGGAAACCTGAAGGAAGAGAATAAACGGACCGGCATCTTCGCCGGGTCGCGAGCCAGTGACAGGCGGACATGAAGGGAACGATTCGTAGAAAAGGCGTCCCCCGGTTGCTCACGCCGGACTGCCGCTGATACCGGGCCGGAAAAAACAAGACCTGCCTGCAGGATGCAGGGCATATCAGTCTTGATGCTCCGGATACCGGAAACACCGGTCCGGAAGAAAAGCTAGGTGCGAACGTCCATCCTGTCAATCCGTCCCTGCCGTTGGTGAAAAACCAGGCGGAACCGGTACGCAAAACCTTAACCCGGAACCGGCGGACCTGTCGTCCGCGACAGGACTGATAAAGCGACTTGGTTACCGGAAAGTTAGCGTTAAACCGAATGATGAAACCGCAACGCCAAAAGAGAATATGGGAGCGACGTCAGCCGCCGCCATTGCCTTGCCATGGCCTTCAAATCAATATGGTTTCGAAGATTCGCAAACAGCAAGGTGGCCTGCCCGTAATGACCGTCATCGACTATATCGCGATTGTCGTTTTCATCCTTCTATGGGCCGCCTACACCCATGTGACGACGGGAACGAGGCTGTTTTCGCGCGCCAGCCTCAACCAGGCCATGGCCGAGCGCCGTCGCGACTGGATCATGAATTCGCTGAAGCGCGACCTGAAGATGATCGACACACAGATCATGGCCGGCCTGCAGAACGGAACCGCCTTTTTCGCTTCCACCTCCATCTTCGCCATCGGCGGATGTTTTGCCCTTCTGGGGGCGACCGAGCAGGTCGAGTCGGTGTTTCGCGACATGCCTTTCGTGCATTATGCCGGTCGCACGGCTTTTGAACTGAAGGTCATCGGGCTCACCTGTCTCTTCGGTTACTCCTTCTTCAAATTCGGCTGGTCCTACCGGCTGTTCAACTATTGCACCATCCTCTTCGGCGCCATTCCCATGGTGCACGACGTCGGCGCCGACCGCGAGGCGGCGGAACGCGCGGCCGAGAACGTCATCAAGATGAACATCATCGCCGCCAAGAACTTCAATGACGGCCTGCGGACCATCTTTCTGTCCATCGGTTATCTCGGCTGGTTCATCAGCCCCTATGTCTTCATCGCCAGCACGGTCATCATCATTGTCGCGCTCTTGCGCCGCCAGTTCTTTTCCGAGGCGCGACGCGCCATCATGGAAGAAAACAGGCCTTGAAATAGCCGCACTTCAAGGGCCAAGCCGAGCAAGACCCCGGCCTTACCGAAAGCTGAAACACGGAAACCATGGACACAAACACAGTCGCCAACGAAAACCGCCGTAAAGGCCGCATAGGCGGCCTCGACACGCTCCGCGGGCTGGCCCTCATCGCCATGGCGTCCTACCACTTCACGTGGAATCTGGAATATTTCGGTTATCTCGAACCAGGCACGGCAACCACGGGCCTCTGGAAGCTTTACGCACGCGGCATCGCCACGTCATTTCTGTTCCTTGCGGGTTTCAGCCTGTTTCTCGCCCACGGCAAGGGCGTGAACTGGCCATCCTTCGGCAAGCGTTTCGCCATGGTGGCCGGTTCGGCGCTGCTCATCACCATCGCCACCTATTTTGCCTTTCCGGACAGCTTCATCTTCTTCGGCATCCTGCATAATATTGCCGCCGCAAGCCTCGTGGGACTGTTGTTCCTCAGGGCACCCGCAGCCGTGACACTGCTTTTCGCTGTGATTGCTTTTATCCTGCCGCAATATCTGCAATCCGAACTGTTCAATGCAAAATGGCTGGCCTGGATCGGCTTTTCCACCCAGCCACCCCGTTCGAATGATTATGTCCCGCTGCTGCCCTGGCTTGCGCCGTTCCTCGCCGGGCTTGCGGTCTCGCAATTCGTCTCGCCGCGCGGCTGGCTCGACCGCTTTCGAAGCCCGAGTTCACCTCGCAACCTTCTTGCAAGCGCCGGCCGTCACAGCCTTGCCTTCTATCTCATCCACCAGCCAGTATTAATCGGGCTTGTTTACACCCTCTCGCTCGTCGCCCCACCCCCGCCTGTCGATCAGGTCGAACTATACAAATCAAGCTGCGAAAAAAGCTGCGTCGAACAGGCGAACGGGCTGGAGCTGTGCCAGCGCTTCTGCGGCTGCACGCTGGAGAAGCTCCAGGCGGAAAGCCTTTTCGACATCATGATGGAAGGCAAGCTGACCGCGGATCAGCAGACGAAGGTCAGCGAAGTGGCACAGCAGTGCACTGTTGAGGCGCAGTAGCGCAGGCAGCCAGAGCGTCAGCGGTCGCCGTCTTTTCTCCCCCTTTCCGGGGAGAAGGTGGCCCGAAGGGTCGGATCAGGGGGCGAACGTCGGTGATAAATCGAGATCATGTCCCACATCCCGCTGCCGCGACATTCTCGTCGGCGGGGCAAGCCGAACCCGCTCGTTTCATATGAAGTAAAGCGGAGAGTCTTGGAGCCGTTCCCGACAGTTGCGTCAACGGAATATGCGATACCGCTAAAAAGCAGTGCTCAGGTCCCGACGCCGATTTCGGCAAGACGCGTCAGACAGGCCTCTTCGACATTGTCGAGCTCCGCCAGCGTCTCCTCGATATCCTTGCGCTTCTGCCGAAGATCAGCGCGCTTTTCATCGACCTTCTTCATCAGGAGCACAAGCTGGCCCGATTCCCCCGGCGGCTCCTTGTAGACCTGAATGATCTCGCGGATTTCGGCTATCGTGAAACCGATACGGCGACCGCGCAGGATTTCCTGAATGAGACGGCGGTCCGCTGCACGGAAAAGCCTGGTGCGCCCGCGCCGCTCAGGATGGATCAACCCTTCATCCTCATAGAATCTGAGTGTGCGGGTGGAAACACCGAATTCTCGGGTCAGTTCGGTTATGCTATAATATTTGTTCACGGGCCTATCCGATTCCTAACCGGATCATTATTATTTGACCTTCACGTAAAAGTCAATTTTATGGCCGCCCTCGCCTATCCCGAAATTCCGTACCACCAGGTCGCTATTCCCAGGAAGGCAAAAAACCCGACAATGTCCGTTACCGCCGTTACGAAGACGGCGGATGAGACGGCAGGGTCAGCTCCGAACTTGTCGAGGACGAGCGGAATAAGAATTCCCGCCAGGGCCGCCGCGAGCATGTTGAGACACATGGCCGTGGCGATGATGCCCCCAATATGGATGTCCTGAAACCATAGCGCCGCGACAACACCGATGGCGCAGCCGAACAGCATGCCGTTCAGAATGCCCACCCCCGCCTCGCGCCGAATAATGCGGGCGGCATTGTTAATATCGAGGCTTTTGGTGGCGAGCGCGCGCACCGATACCGTCATGGTCTGCGATCCGGCGTTGCCGCCCATGCCGGCAACCGCAGGCATCAGGATCGCCAGCGCGACGATCTGCTGGATCGTCGCATCGAACAGGCTGATGACGGAAGCGGACAGAAAGGCAGTGATGAGATTGACGGCGAGCCACGGAACGCGGGAACGCGACGTGCTGGCGATGGAGTCCGACAGCTCTTCGTCACCCACACCGCCGAGACGCAGAAGGTCTTCCTCGGCCTCTTCCTGGATGACGTCGACCACGTCATCGATGGTCAGCACGCCGACCAGCCGGCCGTTATTGTCCACCACGGCGGCGGACAGAAGGTCGTATTGCTCGAAGAGCTGCGCTGCCTCTTCCTGGTCCATTTCTGCTGGAATGGAATGGTTTGTCTCATGCATGATCGTTTCGATCTTCACCTGGCGCTTGGCCCGCAGCACCTTGTCGAGATCGAGCGCGCCGACCAGCTTGAAAGTGGGATCGATGACAAAAATCTGGGTGAAGGAGTCCGGGAGTTCCTCCTCCTCTCGCAGATAATCAATAGTCTGCCCGACAGTCCAGAATGGCGGCACGGCGACGAATTCCGTCTGCATGCGCCGACCGGCCGAGCTCTCAGGATAGTCCAGCGCCCGCATCAACCGCACGCGTTCGGTGAAGGGCAGCTGCGAGAGAATGTCCTTACGATCCTCGTCGTCGAGGTCTTCAAGAATGTAGACGGCGTCGTCCGAATCGAGCTCGCCGATACCGGCAGCGATCTGCTCGTTCGACATCTGATCGACGATATCGAGGCGGATACCTTCATCCACCTCGGTCAGCGCCGTCATATCAAAATCGGAACCGAGCAGCCGCACAAGCGCGTGGCGCTGTTCCGGGAGAATGGATTCAAGCAGGTCTCCGAGTTCGGATTCATGCAGCCGCGCCACATTCTTGCGCAGGAACAAGAGGTCGCGATCGGCGATTGCCGCACCCACCATCGTCAGAAAATCGGAACGCACCGAGCCATCTTCGGCATAAATATCCGACGGGGCATCCAACGGCTTCAATTCATCGGGCGCGACAGCGTCGTCGTCACGGTCTGTCATCTGGCGTCCCCTTGTATTCAAATGCCGCAATGCTCGAATTCGAAGGCAGAATGGCGTTAAAAAGCATATTGTCAACAACCGGATAGCTGCAAATACCTAAGCTTCGCGCGTGTCGCGAAAATTCCATTCGTCATTCCTCTTCGCCTCTCCGGCAGGATCGGGCGGAGTGCGGCTTATAAGCATGAATAGCCGATCCGTGCCGCTTGTTTTACGACAACGCCCGCACCCTTTACGCCGTTCCGCAGCCAAGGTTGATAGCCATGACGCTGGTTTTACCGCAACGCACAACAAAGGCGTTGACAGCCGATGCGGATGGGCGCTTCTGAAGATGTTTTTGACAAAGGACAAACCGCGCCGACCGGACGCGGAAAGTCGGTTTCGGGGTGGCAAACCATGAGCAAGACGGGTTTCATCGGCAAGGCATCGTCCGCCGCAGGCGGTTGGGGCGCACTTAAAAGCGTCGGCAAGCGCCTTCTGGAATCCGGGGCACCGATCTCGGGCGTCCGCACCCTGTTGAAGACCAATCAGCCGGATGGTTTTGACTGTCCCGGTTGCGCCTGGGGCGATCCGGAACACGGCTCCTCTTTCGAGTTCTGTGAAAACGGCGTCAAGGCGGTATCCTGGGAAGCGACCGAAGCCCGCGTGCCGCCGGCGTTCTTCGCCAGCCACACCGTCTCCGAACTGCGCGGCTGGTCCGATTACGAGTTGGAAAAACAGGGGCGTCTCACCCATCCCATGCGCTATGACCGGATGAGCGACAAATACCTGCCCGTATCGTGGGACGAGGCCTTTACCGAAATCGGCAGCATCCTCAACGGTCTCGACAACCCGAACCGGGCTGAATTCTATACGTCCGGCCGCGCTTCCAACGAGGCGGCTTTCCTTTATCAGCTGATGGTGCGGCTTTACGGCACCAATAATTTCCCCGACTGCTCCAATATGTGCCACGAGGCAAGCGGTGTCGGATTGAACGCATCGATCGGTGTCGGCAAAGGAACGGTGCTGCTCGAGGACTTTGAAAAGGCCGACGCGATTTTCGTGATCGGGCAAAACCCTGGCACCAATCATCCGCGCATGCTGGGCGACCTGCGCCGCGCCGCCCTGCGCGGCGCCCGGATCGCCGTCTTCAATCCCATTCGCGAAAAGGGGCTGGAGCGCTTTGCAGACCCGCAGGACAAGATCGAGATGATCAGTGGCGGCAGCACGAAGATTGCCACCAATTATTACCAGCCGCGCCAGGGCGGCGACATGGCGGCGGTGCGCGGCATGAGCAAGGCGGTCTTCGCCGCTGACGACGCCGCAAGGGCGGCGGGCGAACCCGCCATCATCGACTACGACTTCATCGCCGAACATGCAGCGGAGTTCGAGGCCTACCGTGCCGCCGTCGAAGCGACGAGCTGGGAGACCATTCTCGACCAGTCCGGCCTCACCCGCGAGGAGATCGAAGAAGCCGCCCACATCTACATGAAGGCCGGCTCCGTCATCGCGACATGGGCCATGGGCGTCACTCAGCATCGTCACTCGGTCGTCATCGTGCGCGAGATCACCAATTTCATGTTGCTGCGCGGCAATGTCGGTCGTCCCGGTGCGGGCCTTTGCCCCGTGCGCGGTCATTCCAACGTTCAGGGCGACCGCACCGTCGGCATCGATGAAAAAGCACCGCCCGCACTTCTCGATGCGCTGGAAAAGGAACTCGGCGTTACCATGCCGCGCAAGCCCGGCCACAATACGGTGGAGGCTGTGGCGGCCATGCTTGAGGGCAAGGCGCAAGCCTTTATTGCGCTCGGGGGTAATTTCCTGCGCGCCACGCCCGATAGCCCGCTTATTATCAAGGCATTCGAAAATCAGAAGCTCACCGTCAACATCGCCACCAAGCTCAATCATTCGCATCTCGTGCCGGGCGAAACCTCGTTCGTGCTGCCTTGCCTGGGGCGAACCGAGATCGACCGCAATTCGGCAGGCCGGGCGCAGATCGTCACGGTCGAGGATTCCATGAGCATGGTGCACGGCTCCGGCGGCATCAATCCACCGGCGTCGGACGAATTGCGCTCGGAAGTCGCCATCATCGCCGGCATCGCAGAAGCGACGCTGGGCAGCGGGCCTGTGAACTGGAAAGCGCTCGCTGATGATTACGATCTTATCCGCGACATGATCGAGCGGGTCATACCCGGATTCGAGAATTTCAACGAACGCGTTCGCGTGCCGCGCGGCTTCCGTCTGCCAAATAGGGCTGCGGAACGGCAATGGAACACACCGGCGAAAAAGGCGATCTTTTTCAGCGGCCCCCTGCCCGAACAGACCGAACACCAGCAGGCGCTCACGCGCGAGAACCTTTTCGTCCTGCAGACCTTCCGCAGCCACGATCAATACAACACCACGATCTACGGCATGGACGACCGCTATCGTGGCGTTTATGGCGAACGCCACGTCATCTTCATGAACCCGGCGGATATGCAAGCGCTCGGCGCCCATTCCCGCCAGCGTGTCGATGTCGTTGGCGAATATGGCGATGGGATCGAACGCATCGCACAGAATTTCCGGCTGGTGCCCTACAATATTCCGCGGGGCAGCATCGGCGGTTATTATCCGGAACTGAATGTGCTGGTGCCGCTGTCGAGCTATGGCAAAGACAGTTTTACACCGACGTCTAAATCCGTGCTCGTGTCCGTCCGCCTGCGCCCGGATGCCTCCTGATGAATGAGGAACAGTCCGCTGATGCCTTCATGGCCGCGGTGGCAAGGGTTCAAGAGCGATCGCAGCCCTTGCTCACATCCACCGGCGCGGCGATACTGATTGCGGTCGACTTCAATATAGCCACAGACAGCCGCGGCATTGCCAACAGGCTGGGTCTTGCACATGCCCTCGTTCTGCGCGAAATCGCCGGTCTGTCACCGCGCTTCGTGCAGGTAACGAGACGCGATGCCCGCACCCAGCGCAGCTTCCTGGAAGCGACAGCGGAGGGAAAGGCGCTCGCCGCCGCCGCCCGGATTTGAAACGAACGGAGCATTTCCTTGGCAACCAGGCCTATCCTGCCCTATCCGCATCCCGGCTTGTCGGAAATCTGCGAGCCGGTCACGGTGTTTGACGGGCAATTGCAGGATCTTGTCAGCGACCTGATCGACACGATGCGCGCCGCCCCGGGTGTCGGCATCACCGCCGCCCATATCGGCGTGAAGCAGCGTGTTTTTGTGTTGGAACTGACGCCGGGGACCGTCCTTACCTACGTCAATCCCGAAATCATCGGCCGCGCCACGCAGACCATGCGACATGTGGAGGGCAGCGTCTCGATGCCGGGCTTCACGGACGAAGTGGAGCGGCCATCCAAGATCGAAGTGAGGTTTCAGGACATCGACGGCACGGAGCACCGTCAGGCCGTCGAGGGATTTCACGCCATCTGCATCCAGCACGAGATTGACCAGCTTGACGGCATTTTCTGGGTGAAGCGGCTTTCGAAGCTAAGACGCGACCGGCTGGTGAAGAAATGGGAAAAGTCGAGGAAGCCGTAACCGTCAGCTGGTAATCGACAGCACAAATTCCGCATCGCCCTTCAGCGTGTTGCTGACGGTGCAGATATCCTCCGCCCTGTGCGCAAGCGCCAGTCGCTCCGCCGCGTTGAAGTTTCCGGCGATCTCCATCCGAATGTCGAAGCGGATGATGCGATAGGGCTCATCAGCCGATTTCTCGCCGGAGACATCAACACGAACACCCTCGAACAGATCGAGCAGTCCCAAGCTGCTGGCTGCGATGCGGACGCTGAGCGCCAGGCACGCGGCCAGCGAGGAGTATAAAAGATCGATTGGGTTAAACCCTGGCTCCGAAACCCCCGTGACGATGTCCAGAGCGCCACCGGTGACCGACGACACATGAGGACGGCCAAGCCGCCCCACGCTGACGGAAGCGCCGACCGGCCTCGATTTCATCCTCACGCTCTCGGTCATTCAGAAAATCCTAATTTAATCGCGCGCAATCGACCACATGGAACAAAATACCGGCTGGCGCCTTTTTACTCACGCAACGGTGAACCATCGTTGAATATCGAATTTCAATAGGGAGCTGGGACATATGGTTACATCTACGCTCGTCAGCATTCTGATCACCTTCCTGGTGATTGTGCTTGTCTTGTGGCTCATCGCGCGACTGCCCGTTGGCGGCGGCGCCAAACAGATCGCACAGGTTATCGTCATTATTATCGGCATTATTTCGCTGTTGAAATATCTCGCCGTGTTCTGATGTCCCGGCAAGGCGCAGACGAAAAAAGGCGGCGAAAGCCGCCTCTTTTTTGTTGTCGTTACTGGCGTGGTTCAAACTGGTAAGGTTTTTTCAGCGTGATATCCCGGACGCTGCCTATACCGAGAAAAGGCGTGCCCTCCGGATCGAAGATCGCCCTGCCCTTTGCCGCGATCCATCGGCTTGAGCCGTCAGGCAGGTTGACCTTGTAACGCTGATCGAAAAAGACGCCCGTGGTGATGCTGTCGAAAATGGCCTGTGCCACCCGATCGCGCATCTCAATATCGATCCTTTCCAGAATCTCCTCGATCGTTACCCCGCGTGATGCAACCGGTTCGGAAAATCCATGGCATTCCGCGGTAATCGCATCCATGATCAGCCTGTTGTCGGAAATGCTCCACATGTAATAACCAAGCGCATTGTCTGAATCCGTCTTGTCCCCCTGCACGAAAACCCCCGGATATTATTTCCTGACAAAAGCTAACATCAGACCTCTCATATTCCACCCCTCGTTTTGTGGGGGGAGCAGACGAGCTACCAAAGCGTGCATCAATATCCACCGGAATTTTCCGGCAATCCAAATTGTTGCGCCGTTCTAAAACGGACGACAAATTTCGACGAGGTATCGCAAAAATGCGGGCGTGCGCCTACATGGCTGGGATGACATTTCGAGGAGTTCAAGATGATGCGAGCCGCCCTTACTTTCGGATTGCTGACCGCAACCGTCTTTCTGGCCGGATGCCAGACGTGGCATAGCCCATATCGTGGAAACGAGTGGCGAATGGATCAGGTAATGGATGGGGACCCCTACCGTGTCGGGGACGGACAGCGTTACCGACGCTAGTTCAGTCCGGCCATTCAATTCGGGCGGCGTCGGGTCAATGATTTGCCGCCCGTAATTTTTATAATGCTGACGGCAAGATAAAACACGGTAGCCGAATTGGCTCCGACGCAGCCTGGCGTCTTGTGGGGTCAGGGCTAACCGATTGGCTAAAAAAGAAAAAACCCGCCGGAGCGGGTTTCTTTGGTGCGGTCGAGAAGACTCGAACTTCCACGGGTTGCCCCACAGCGACCTCAACGCTGCGCGTCTACCAATTCCGCCACGACCGCATCGTGGTAGGCGTCGACTTGCGCCGACGGGGGTGCATGTAGCAAAAGGATTTTGGGTGCACAAGAGCGTCGTGACAGTTTTTTGAAATTAAAAATCGCACTGCACCATCCTATATGCAGGAAGCCCGGAAATGCTGGGGTTGCGGCCGTGACGCCATTTTGCGAGAAGGCTGTGGAAAGGACTTTTTCATGCTTACACGCACGGATATCGAGACAAAAATGCTCCCCGCCGCTGGTTCGCCGCCCGTTCGCTGGCGAATCTCCGATGGCCTTGTGCCTTACGAGCAGGCGGTAGAGGAAATGGAGCGCGAGGTTAGCGCCATCGCAGCTGGCGAGGCGGACGAACTCGTCTGGCTTCTGGAGCATCCGCCGCTTTATACGGCCGGCACCAGCGCCGATGTGGCCGATCTGATCGAACCGGATCGTTTCCCGGTCTTCGCCACGGGGCGCGGCGGCGAATATACCTATCACGGCCCTGGCCAGCGGGTCGCTTACGTCATGCTTGATCTCAAACGCCGCCGCCAGGATGTCCGCGCCTATGTTGCGGCACTCGAGGATGTCATCATCCGCACGCTTGATAAGATGAATGTGCGTGGCGAGCGGCGGGAGGATCGCGTCGGCGTCTGGGTCAGGCGCCCCGAGAAACCTCTCCTGCCGGATGGCGGCCTGGCAGAAGACAAGATTGCCGCACTGGGTATCCGTCTGCGCAAATGGGTGAGTTTTCACGGGCTCGCGATCAATGTCGATCCCGATCTCTCGCACTTCACCGGCATCATTCCATGCGGCATCAGCGCCTATGGCGTTACCAGCCTTGTCGATCTTGGATTGCCGGTTATGATCGGTGATGTCGACGTCCTGCTGCGCGAGGCCTTCGAGGAGGTTTTTGGCCCGGCAGTCCCCGAAACCGGCGCTGGCGGCTGACCGCCGCAACCCTTGCCGCAGGCCGGTGTTTGATGCATCGATCAACACAAGAGGAGGAACGATCATGTTCACAACATCCGCTTACGCCTGCGACGACGGTTCTTCACCGATGAAGCTTGCGACCATCAAGCGTCGCGATCCCGGCCCGCGCGATGTCGAAATCGAAATCGAATTCTGTGGCGTCTGCCACTCCGATATCCACACGGCCCGCAGCGAATGGCCGGGCTCTCTTTACCCCTGCGTTCCCGGCCACGAAATCATCGGCCGTGTCGGCCGCGTGGGTTCGGATGTCACCAGGTTCAAGACGGGTGACCGCGTCGGCGTCGGCTGCATCGTGGATAGCTGCCGGCAATGCGCAAGCTGCGCCGAGGGGCTGGAGCAATATTGCGAAAACGGCATGACCGGCACCTATAATTCGCCTGACAAGGCGATGGGCGGCGACGCCCATACGCTTGGCGGTTACTCCGCTCATGTGGTGGTCGATGACCGTTACGTTCTCAACATACCCGAAGGTCTCGATCCGGCCGCTGCCGCACCCCTGCTCTGCGCGGGCATTACCACCTACTCCCCGCTGCGCCACTGGAATGCAGGCCCTGGCAAGCGGGTCGGCGTTGTCGGTCTCGGTGGCCTTGGTCATATGGCGGTGAAGCTCGCCAATGCCATGGGCGCGACGGTGGTGATGATCACGACGTCGCCCGGCAAGGCTGAAGACGCAAAAAAACTCGGCGCCCATGAGGTGATCGTCTCGCGCGATGCGGATCAGATGAAAAAGGCCGCTTCGAGCCTCGACCTCATCATCGATGCCGTCGCCGCCGACCATGACATCAACGCTTATCTTGCCCTGCTGAAGCGAGACGGCGCGCTGGTACAGGTGGGTGCGCCGGAAAAGCCGCTGTCGGTAATGGCGTTCAGTCTCATTCCGGGCCGCAAGACCTTTGCCGGCTCGATGATCGGCGGCATTCCCGAGACCCAGGAAATGCTGGATTTCTGCGCCGAAAAAGGCATCGCCGCCGAAATCGAGATGATCGATATCGATCAGATCAACGATGCTTATGAACGCATGATAAAAAGCGATGTGCGTTATCGTTTCGTCATTGATATGAAGAGCCTGCCGCGCCAGAAGGCCGCCTGACCTGCGAAGGGGGGCAGCCTTTAGCGCCCCCTTCTCTCAATGGACCTTCCGGTCGAAAGCGCTATTCGAACCATGACCAGCCAGACCGGTTTCAGCGATGTCGCCAAGGGCATGACGATCATGGCGACCTGCATGTTCGTGCTGCCCGTCATGGACGCAATAGCCAAATACATGGCCGTGGTCGGCGGCATGTCACCGGCGCAGGTAACCTTCTATCGCTTCTTCTTCCAGGTGGTCTGCACCCTGCCGCTGCTGCTCATGGTCTCACCGAGCGCGCTTTTCAGCGCAAAGCGCCCCTGGATGAACTGCCTGCGCGGCGTATTGCACGCTTCGGCCAGCCTGATGTTCTTCGCCGCAGTCAAATACATGCCGCTTGCCGATGTGTTCGCGATCTATTTCGTAGAACCGTTCATGCTGACGATGATGTCGGCTCTGTTTCTCGGCGACAGGGTCGGCTGGAAGCGGTGGACGGCGATCGTGGTCGGCTTCGGCGGCGCGATGATCGTCATTCAGCCGAGCTTCGAAATCTTCGGCTGGACGTCGCTGCTGCCGGTGGCCTGCGCCTTCCTCTACACGCTCTACCTCTTCCTGAACCGAGCCATCGGCGACGCCGACAGCCCGCTTGTGATGCAGACCATGTCGGGCATTGCCGGCACGCTATTCATGGGAGCTGCCCTTCTTGCCGGCGATGCGCTCGGCGACAAGGATTTCGCCGTCTCGCTGCCGCAATCGGGATTGGCCCTGGCTCTGCTCGTGCTGCTAGGATCGATATCCGGCTACATGCATCTGCTGATCGTCAGGGCTTTCAGGCTGGCCCCGCTCTCGCTGCTGGCGCCGTTCCAGTATTTCGAGATCATCTCGGCGACGATCCTCGGTTATGCGCTGTTCTCGGATTTTCCGACGCCGTCGAAATGGCTCGGTATTTTCATCATCGTCGCATCCGGCCTGTTCATCATCTGGCGCGAACGCCAGCAGGCAGGGGCCAATCGGCCGCCGCTCGACGGGCAGTGACGGGCCATGCGATAGCCATCAGGTGCCGGAAGGCAGCGGCCCTTCATCGTGATGATCCTGCGCCTCGACCAGACTGCCGAGCAGCCAGAGAGAGACTTCGGCCGCCTCTCCTGCCGATTTGAATCGGTATGAACCGCTATATTTCGGCATGTCGAAGAAGGTAACGACGAAACCGTCTCCGCTTTCCAGGCTCTCCACCCGTATCCGCTCGGGATCGATCATCACGCAGACGTAATGAGAACCCATGTTGCGCATGAAACCGGCCTTGTTGTCGTGCAGCCGCACAAAGGCAGCGCCTCCATCTGCCGTCATGTGCAGGCTTCTGATCGCCTCATTGGGAAAGGCGCGGGCGAAATCCATGATCGCCTGCCCGACATCATGGCTGTTGTCCTCATCCGTCGCCCGCGACATGCGCCAGGCATAAACGGCAAAGACCAAAAGCAGCACGAAAACGATAATCCAGATCGCCATATTCATCCGGAACGCTCCCTCAGCAACCAAACATCATGGGTCGCGAATCGAAACGAAGCGAACCCGGTTCGCTTTGATAGGAAACGAGGCTTGCGCGAAGTATGGCTCCCCGCATCGGCGCCAGGAGCGACGATCAGAAGCGCTTGAGGAAAGAGGCTTTTGCCAACAGCCATTGCCGACGAAGCTGCGATAATTGCACTTCGCCTTCAAACACGCCCGCGCCAGCCTTTCGCGCGGCCGTTATGACCGGTCCGGAAATGGCGACGGGCAGATAGGCCGCAAAGACGTTGCCCGAAATGCGAGCGCGTCTTGCCTTCTCGATATGATCCAGTGCATGGGCCGCGAACAGTTCGATGGCTATGCCGATCCGCTGTCGGTCCGTGCCTTCCAGGAACGTCTCCCGGTCAAGCCCGGCGGCCGAGAGCATGTCGGCTGGAATATACACCTGACCACGGCGACGGTGCAGTGGCATGAGCAGCAGCATGCCGGCCATGGCTTGCGCCACACCCGCATGTCCGGCCGCTTCCGCGCTTGCCGCGGCCTCTTCCGGAGACAGAACGAGGCTGGCAAGCTGGATCAGCGCCGAAGCGGTTTCCCCTGCATAGCCTTCAAGCGCGTTGCGATCCTCGAAAGGATCGTCGTAGAGATCGAAGATGCGCGCCTCGATCATGTTGGAAAGCACCGATCGTGGCAGCCTGTAACGCTCGATCGTTTCCAGAAGCGCCGACGCAACGGGGTGCGACTGGCTGTCCCCATGGGGACTTCCCTCGAGCAGATCGCGCCACCATTGCATACGCACCTCACCTGGCAGCGCTTCACGCACGGAATCGCGAATACGCGCAATCTCGGCGTTAAAGGCATAAAGCGCTGCAAGAGCATTGCGCCTGTCCGCGGGAGACAGAAGACAGGCGAGATAGCGGTCACGATCCGTATCGCGCAGCGTCGCAAGGCAGACGTCGAGATTTTCTGTGGGTGCCATGGTTCCCCGCGCGGAGCGTTACGTCAGCCTTCGACGGCAATCAACGCCGCAGCCACGGCGCGCGATTCCGAAAGCATGATATTGTAGGTGCGTACGGCGGCACCCGTGCTCATCGGATCAATGGAAATGCCCGCCTCCTTGAAAGCCGCGCGCAGCTCCTTCGGCAGAACCCGCATACCATCTCCCGTGCCGATCAGCAGCACTTCGATATCCTGCGCTTCCGCAAGAACCTTTTCGAAATGCCCGACGCTCAGTTGTTTGGCATCAACGGGCTCCCACCCGTAAATGCCCGAAGGCAGGAGCAGAAGCGAGCCTCGATGCGACATGTCGGCAAAGCGGAAGCCGCCATTGCCATAAGCATCTATGGGCGCCCGGCCGGGAAAATGGGCCGGGCGTATTTCGATCCCGCCGGCCATCAGACGGCAGGCTTGCCGCCGATGGCGTTGCCGGACTTTTCATCCTTCTCGTCTTCCGCGTCCTTGCTATCAGGACGAAGCTTGAAGGCGATCAGCACCGGAGCGGCAATGTAGAGCGACGAGAACACGCCGATACCGACACCGAAGAGCATGGCGAAGGTGAAGGAGCGGATGACCTCGCCACCGAAGAGGTAGAGCGCGAGCAGCGCCAGAAGCACGGTCAAGCCGGTGAGGATGGTACGTGACAGCGTCTGGTTCAGCGACACGTCGATAATCATCGACAGCGGCATCTTCTTATAGCGCCTCAGGTTTTCGCGGATACGGTCATAGATGACGACGGTGTCATTCAGCGAATAACCGATAATCGTCAGGATCGCCGCGATACTGGTGAGGTTGAACTCTATCCCCAGGAACACGAAGAGGCCGATTGTGAAGACCACGTCGTGCACCATCGAAATGACGGCGCCGAGCGCAAACTGCCATTCGAAGCGAACCCAGATGTAGATCATGATCGCCGTCATGGCGAGCAGGATGCCGATCGTGGAGGTGAAGGTGAGGTCACCGGAAACGGCGGGGCCGACAACTTCAACGCGGCGGAAGTCATATTTGTCCTCAAGCTCGCCGCGCACCATGGTGATGGCGGATTGCTCGGCATTTTCGCCGCCTTCCTGCGCCTGAATGCGGATGAGAACATCCTGCGGCGTACCGAAATTCTGAGCCTGGATTTCACCCAGGTTGAGCTGGTTCAGACGATCTCGGATATCGGCCAGATCGGCCTCACCCTGCTTGGCACGGACTTCGATGACGGAGCCGCCCTGGAAATCGATACCGAGGTTCAGACCTTTGGCGATGAAACCGCCAACGCAGGCAAGCATGATGACGCCGGTGATCATGAACACCACGCGACGGTAGCGCATGAACGGGATGTCGCGACCATCGAACATGGCGGTACGAACGCCCTTCGGCAGGTGCTTCGGACGGCTGCGGCGGACCCAGTAACCGAACATCCACGCTGTCAGTGTATAGGCCGTGAAGACGGTCGTGATGATACCGACGGCCAGCGTAACCGCAAAGCCCTTGACCGGGCCCGTGCCCATGTAGAACAGCACGCTCGCCACGATCAGCGTCGTCAGGTTGGCGTCAATGATGGTCGCAAAGGCGCGGGTAAAGCCATTATCCAGTGACTGGATCAGTGGTTTGCCGCTTTTCACCTCTTCGCGTATTCGCTCGTAGATCAGAACGTTGGAATCGACAGCCATGCCGATGGTCAGGACGATACCGGCGATACCCGGTAGCGTCAGCGTCGATCCGATCACGCTGAGGACGGCCAGCAGCATGATGACGTTGACCACAAGAGCGATATTCGCCAGCAGGCCGAAGAAGCCATAGAACACGAACATGAAGATGAGGACGCCCACGGCGCCAATGGCGCTTGCCGTCAGACCGGCGGTAATGGAGTCGTTACCGAGGCTCGGACCGACGGTACGCTCTTCAACCACCGTCAGCGTCGCCGGCAGCGCACCGGCGCGCAGCAGCACAGCAAGGTCGTTCGCGCCCTGCACCGAGAAATTACCTGAAATCTGGCCCGAACCGCCAATGATCGGCTCACGGATGACAGGCGCGGAAATGACCTGGTTATCGAGCACGATGGCGAAAGGCTTGCCGACATTCTGCTGCGTCGCCTGCGCAAACCGCTGCGCGCCGCGGCTGTCGAAGCGGAAGGTGACGACGGGTTCATTGGTCTGCTGGTTGAAGCTTGCCTGCGCGTCGACGAGATTGTCGCCGGAAACGAGCGCACGGCGCTCCACGAGATAGGGAACCGGCGGATCGTCCTGCGAATAGAGAACCTCGGACGTCGCTGGCGGACGGCCGTTCATGGCTTCCTGCACCGGCATGGTGGTGTCAACCATGCGGAAGGAGAGCTTTGCGGTCTGGTTGAGAAGTGACTTCAGGCGCTGCGGATCCTGAAGACCAGGCACCTGCACGATGATGCGGTCGGAACCCTGACGCTGGATGAGCGGCTCGGTCGTACCGACTTCGTCAACGCGGCGGCGCACGACTTCGATGGACTGCGAAACGGCTGATGACAGGCGGTAATCGATGCCCTCATCCGTGAGATTGAGACGCAGCAGATTGTCGCCACCATCATTCATCGTCACTTCGGTAATGGAGCCGCCGACCAGCGTACCGGCGGATACCGGCTGCGTCAGGTCGCGAAGTGCGTTCTTGGCGGCTTCCAGCTGCGCCGGATCGCTGATGCGGACCTGAATCTGCTGGCCGTTGCCGGTCAAGCCCGAATAACGGATGTTGGCATCGCGAAGCTGCGTTCGCACATCGCCCACGATGGTTTCGAGCCGTTCCTTGACGATGTCGGAACGCTCGATCTTGAGCATGATGTGGGAACCGCCCTGAAGGTCGAGACCGAGCGTTACCTTATTGTCCTTGTACCAGGCAGGCATGCCCTCCAGCTGTTTGTCCGTAAACAGATTGGGAGAGGCGATGACGACGCTTGCCAGCACAAGCAGCCAGATGAAGACTGTTTTCCAACGGGAAAAATGAAGCATTTCGATCTCGGTCAGGGTTGGGGTCGCGCTCTGCGCAACCCGTCAAAATTCGCAATCGGGCATTCGGTTGTCCGGCAGGATCAGGAAGCTGCTTCCGTCTTGACCACTTCGCCCTTCACGCGCACTTCGGCAATGTAAGCACGGGCAGCGCGGATTTTCACGCCTTCGGCGATTTCGACTTCGAGTTCACTGTCATCGATGACCTTGGTCACCTTGCCGACGATGCCGCCGCCGAGAACGACCTGATCACCGCGGCGAATATTGGTCAGCGTTTCCTGGCGCTTTTTCATCTGTGCGCGCTGCGGACGGATGAGGAAAAAATACCAGACCACCATGAGCGGCGCAAACAGGAAAAGCATTTCAAGGCCGGAACCCAGCGCCGACGTGCCGCCCGCTGCGTCCTGGGCAAAAGCTTGACTAATGAACATATAAAACTCCTCAACGATTACGGCACGACCTCGTATGCCGCCCCAGCTTTCAAGCCGCCGGAATATAGTGGGGAACGCCGGGATTGCAACAGATGCAGGGCCCTCGCCGTACCGATTCCGGACCTCTTAACCTTTATGGGCGCCAAACACCATGCTAGGCCGGGCGCAAAACAGAGTTTTGAACATCAGACAAGCGGAAGAAACACCATGATTCGAGAAGAAACGGCCTCCCTGCTTCTTTCAGAACTGCGCCGGCTCACCGATGCCGTCGAACGGCTGGCGGGACCGGCGCCCGCCGTAAACGACTGGAATGCGGCGGATTGTTTTGTCTGGGCGCCGCTGAACTCTTTCCTGCAGCCTGTTGCCCGCCCCAACCGCATCGCGTTGAAACTCATCCGCGGCGTCGATCATGTCCGCGACATTCTCCACGAAAACACGCTGCGTTTCGCGGAAGGTTTCGCCGCCAACAACGTGCTGCTGTGGGGTGCGCGCGGCATGGGCAAGTCATCGCTGGTGAAGGCCGTTCACGAAGATGTGCGTGCGGCAAGCGGTGTTTCGCTCAAGCTGGTGGAAGTGCACCGCGAGGACATCCACACCCTGCCCGCCCTGCTCGACATCCTCAAGGCCTCCGGCCAGCGCGTCATCGTTTTCTGCGACGACCTCTCCTTCGACCATGACGACACCGCCTATAAATCGCTGAAGGCAGCGCTCGACGGCGGCATCGAGGGACGTCCTGACAATGTGCTGTTTTATGCGACCTCCAACCGTCGCCATCTTCTGCCGCGTCACATGATGGAAAACGAGCAGTCCACTGCCATCAACCCATCCGAAGCGGTTGAGGAAAAGGTGTCGCTCTCCGATCGCTTCGGCCTCTGGCTCGGTTTCCACAAATGCGGTCAGGAAGATTATCTGACGATGATCGACAGCTATGCCACGCATTTCGATCTGGGTCTCGACCGCGAGACACTGCATCACGAGGCGTTGGAATGGGCAACCACCCGCGGCGGCCGCTCAGGCCGTGTCGCCTGGCAATATATTCAGGACGCCGCCGGCCGCCTCAGGAAACCGCTCGACAGATAACACCACCGTGACATCGGGCGAAACGCGGTGTCGTTACGACCACACCGCGTGTCGTATTCCCGAACGCCACATCTCCCCTCTCATGGTTTGCTGCACCCATGAAGTCATCTGCCCGCGGAGGAGCGGACAGGTACGGTGTTCAAACCATGGAGGAGATGGATATGAGCAGGAACAGAGGCGTCGTCTACATGCGGCCGGGTCAGGTCGAAGTCCGCGACATTGACGACCCGAAGCTTGAGGCGCCGGATGGCCGCCGCATCGAGCACGGTGTCATTCTCAAGGTGATTTCCACCAATATCTGCGGCTCCGACCAGCACATGGTGCGCGGCCGCACCACGGCGATGCCGGGCCTCGTTCTCGGTCATGAAATCACCGGCGAAGTCATCGAGAAGGGCATCGACGTTGAGATGCTGCAGGTTGGCGACATCGTCTCCGTGCCGTTCAACGTCGCCTGCGGCCGCTGCCGCTGCTGCAAGTCGCAGGATACCGGCGTGTGCCTCACGGTGAACCCGTCCCGCGCCGGCGGCGCTTATGGCTACGTCGACATGGGCGGCTGGATCGGTGGTCAGGCGAAATATGTCACCATCCCCTATGCCGATTTCAACCTGCTGAAATTCCCGGATCGTGACAAGGCGATGTCGAAGATCCGCGACCTCACCATGCTCTCCGACATTCTGCCAACCGGCTTCCACGGCGCAGTAAAGGCCGGTGTCGGCGTCGGCTCCACTGTTTATGTCGCCGGTGCCGGCCCGGTCGGCCTCGCGGCTGCCGCCTCCGCCCGCATTCTGGGTGCCGCGGTCGTCATGATCGGCGATTTCAACAAGGATCGTCTTGCCCACGCTGCGAAAGTCGGCTTCGAACCCGTCGATCTCTCGAAGGGCGACCGGCTGGGCGACATGATCGCCGAGATTGTCGGCACCAACGAGGTGGACAGCGCGATCGAAGCGGTCGGCTTTGAAGCGCGCGGCCACGCAGGCGGCGAACAGCCGGCGATCGTTCTCAACCAGATGATGGAAATCACCCGCGCCGCCGGCTCGATCGGCATTCCAGGCCTTTATGTCACCGAAGATCCGGGCGCGGTGGATGATGCTGCCAAACAGGGCAGCCTGTCACTGCGTTTCGGCCTCGGTTGGGCGAAGGCGCAATCCTTCCACACCGGCCAGACACCGGTGCTGAAATATAACCGCCAGCTCATGCAGGCGATCCTGCACGACCGCCTGCCGATTGCCGACATCGTCAACGCCAGGATCATTGCGCTCGACGATGCCGTACAGGGCTATGAGAGCTTCGACCAGGGCGCAGCCACCAAGTTCGTGCTCGATCCGCATGGCGACCTGCTCAAGGCGGCCTGACGCCTGCACCGGAAAACCGGTGTAATGAAACCGCCCGCTATAAACGGGCGGTTTTCCATTGGCGCAAATATCCCCTGTCGGGGACATTATTTCTCGCCTTCTCCCAGTGCCTCCAGCTCGGCCATTGCCTCGGAAGAAAGATAAGGCCTGAACAGACTGGATACCTGCCGCAGCCCCCACTCCAGTTGCTGCGACCCGAATTCGCTGACACCTTCCTGCAGATTAAGATAGGACGCCCAATAGGTCGAGACGATCCACAAATTCGTCAAAACCGCCTCGCGCTCCGGTTCGGGAATGTCCACCAGCTCCGCATTCTGCATCCGCGTGACGATGTGGCCGACCGCCAGACGCATGGCGGCGCTTATGGTTCGGACGGGCTCCACCAGCCCCGGTGCCAACGCCACCAGACCGACAAGATCGCGAAAAAGGAAGCGGTAGTTCCAGACGAGAGAGAACCACTGCCGCAGAAAGCCGGCATAAGTCGCCGCAGCCGCCTCGTCCGCTCCGTCAACAGTCGCGACGAGCGCCAGCGCATCGTTTTCGAAGCGGGCGAACAGGGCAAGGACCAGCGATTCCTTGGTGCGGAAATGATAATAGAGATTGCCCTCGTTTATTTTCACATCGCCGGCGATTTCGGCCGTTGTCACACGGTCCGGGCCACGTTCGTTGAAGAGACCGAGCGTAACATCTAGAATTTTTTCACGTGTCAGGGATCGCCCCGGCCGTTTCGCGCCGTTCATCATAGAAATTTCACCCCACCATTGAAAATTAAGGCACACACCTTAAATTACCGGTATAAGGTAAACACCTTAACAGCATGTTGCCATAGTTCAACGCGCATAAAGGACCCGCAGATGACCGACACCGGCCTTCGCAGCCCCTCGCCCGAGGCGATCGGGACACAAACCGTATCGAAGCTCGCCACCGCGCGTCTCGCTCTCTCCATTATCCGCAATCCGTTGAAGGCGTTGCCGCCGGAAATCTTTCATGAACCTGCGGTTTTCACTCGCCTTGGCGATACGATGCGCGTGCATCTCGCCGACCCGGTTTTGATCCACGAGGCTCTGGTCAAGAACGCCCATCTGCTTGGCAAGGGTGAAGATGTGCGGCGCGTCCTCGGCCCGGCCCTCGGTCAGGGACTTCTGACCGCCGACGGAGACCATTGGAAATGGCAACGGCAATCCGTCGCAGGCGCTTTCCGCCACGAAAAGCTGTTGGATCTGCTTCCGGTCATGATCGAGACGGCACGACGCACGGAAGCGCGCTGGCGCTCTCCTTCCATTGGTGACATCGACGTGGGCCACGAAATGATGCGAACCACGTTCGACATCATCGTCGAAACGATGATGTCCGGTGGATACGGAATTGATGTTGCGCGGGTCGAACAGAGTATTACCGATTATCTGAAACCGACAGGCTGGACCTTCGCGCTCACCATGCTGGGGGCGCCGGAATGGCTACCTCATCCCGGCCGGCGCAAGGCCCGGATCGCCGTCGGTTATCTGCGCGAAAGCCTTGCGAAGGTGATTGCCGGACGGCGGAAAAATGCATCCGAAAGGAACGACCTCGTCTCGATGCTGCTGGAGGCCAGGGATCCTGAAACCGGACGCATGATGACCGACACGGAAATCGTCGACAATCTCCTGACATTCATCACCGCCGGCCACGAAACGACGGCGCTCGGTCTCGCATGGACGTTTCACCTTCTGTCGAAGAACCGGGAGACGGAGAGAAAAATCCTCGAGGAAATCGACGCCGTCACCGCCGGTGAACCGGTCGCGGCGGAACATATCGCCGGCCTGACCTATACCCGACAGGTGTTCTCGGAAGCGATGCGGCTTTACCCGCCAGCTCCGGTCATTACACGCACGGCGCTTGAAGACTTCAGGCTCGGCGGGCATGATATTCCGGCGGGCACCGTTCTTTACGTGCCCATCTATGCCGTGCACCGCCACTCCGCCTTGTGGGACGAGCCCGAGCGCTTCGATCCGTCGCGCTTCGAACCGGAAAAGGCGAAGGCGCGCCACCGCTATGCCTATATGCCATTCGGGGCGGGGCCCCGCATCTGCATCGGCAATGCTTTTGCGATGATGGAAGCCGTCGCGATTCTGGCCGTTCTTCTGCAAGGCCTTCATCTGGAAAACAGGTCAACGGCAACTGCGGCACCGCTGATGCGGGTAACATTGCGGCCGGAAAGTCGCCTGACGATGCGGATCGTGCAACGGAAAAACAAATCGCCCGCGGCGTGAACCACCGCGGGCGATGAATGGAGGCCCCTTGGGTCACCGAACGGTGACGATCACAGGTCGACGTCGAGGATCGCCATCGAGAAATTGTAGGAACGGTCGCCGTCTTCGTCATCGATGTAAACGACGCCGAGAAACTCTTCGCCAAGATACACTTCGGCGGAATCGTCCTTGCGCGGACGCGCCTTGACCACCATCGTCGGGTTGAAGGTACGCTTGAAGTAGGCGTCGAGTTTTTTGATTTCGTCGGCTTTCACCACTATTCTCCTGTGCGGTTCGCGTTGGCCCGCTTTTGGCATGGGACAAAGGCCAAAGTAAAGTGAAAGCGGCAGGTCATCCGTGTCTTCCACACGGACGACGGCAAAAACCCGGCCACCTGTCAACGCGACAGTGCCGCTCAGATATCGGCTCCGATGAGCTGGTCCATCAGGCGCGAGGGTTCAGAACACCCTGCTTCTCCCACCACCCGCGCCGGCACGCCGGCAACCGTGGTCTTCGGCGGAACCGGCTTCAGCACTACAGATCCTGCGGCGATGCGCGAGCAGCTGCCGATTTCGATATTGCCGAGGATTTTCGCCCCCGCGCCGATCATCACACCGTTGGCGATCTTCGGGTGACGGTCCGCCCCTTCCTTGCCGGTGCCGCCGAGGGTGACGCCATGCAGGATGGAGACGTTATCGCCGATGACTGCCGTCTCGCCAACCACCAGCCCGGTGGCGTGGTCGAGGAAGATGCCCTTGCCGATGCGTGCTGCGGGGTTGATATCGGTCTGGAAAATGCTCGAAGACCGGCTCTGCAGATAAAGCGCGAAATCCTTGCGGCCTTTCTGCAGCAGCCAGTGGGCAAGCCTATGGGTCTGGATGGCCTGGAAACCCTTGAAATAAAGCAGCGGTTCCATAAAGCGCGTGCAGGCCGGATCGCGATCGTAAACGGCCTGGATGTCGACGCGGAGAACGCTTCCCCATTCCGGCCAGTCATCCAGCATGTCCTGGAAGGTCTGACGCAACAGCACGGCCTGTATGTCCGGATGGTCGAGAAGTTCGCAGATACGGTAGATCACACATTCTTCGAGAGACCGGTGGTTGAGGATCGTCGAATAAAGAAAGGCTGAAAGCAGCGGATCCTGTGCGGCGGCGCTGCGCGCTTCATGCAGCAGGCTGCCCCAGATCGGGTCGACGATCGCCAGCTGTTCAGGCTGACGGGCCTCGGTACGTGCGACCATGAACGGTCTCCTCGTTTGCAGTGGTCGTTCTTTATACAGAAAAAGACGTGCATTAGAAATGGGATTCGAATGACGACTTTAAAGGCGGCACGGCTTCAGTTTTTCTTCATGCAGCTTGAAAAACCGTTTCTTGCCGAACTGCGCTTTGCCGCGCTTCTGCGCGGAAAGCCTGCACCGTTTTTCCTCGAAAATGCGTCAACTCAGAACGAACGGTAGAAATCCAGCACCGCCGCCTTGAACACGCGGTCGCCGACGGCCAGCATGTGGTCGCGGCCGGGAATGTCGATCGCCCGCGCGTGCGGCATGATGGCAGCGAGCTCTTCACCGGAGCCGGCAATATCGTCCTTCGTTCCGACCGCGATCAGCGTCGGCGCATCTATCTTTGCCGCCTGGTCGCGTGTGACGAGAACCCGCGATGTCTCGATGCAGGCGGCAAGCGCCAGGCGGTCGCTTTTCGTCTGATCGGCAAAGGCTCGGAACATGCGGCCGCGCTCATGGGTCACGACATCGAGCGAAGGCGCGAGAAGCGCCTCTGCGATCGGGTCCCAGTCGCCCACACCTTCGACCATGCCGATACCGAGCCCGCCGAAGACCAGAGAACGCACGCGCTCGGGATGCGCCATGGCCAGGAAGGCGGAAATGCGCGCACCCATGGAGTAACCCATCACATGCGTCTCTGCGATGCCGAGATGGTTGAGCAGCGCCACCGCATCTTCGGCCATGACGGACGGATAATAGGCCTCCGTATCATGCGGCTTGTCGCTTGCGCCATGGCCGCGATTATCGATGGCGATCACCCGGTAGCCGGCATCTCCCAGCGTCTTCAGCCAGCCAGGATGGACCCAGTTGACGTTGGCGCTGGATGCAAAGCCATGGATCAGCAAAACCGGGTCTCCCGCCGGATCGCCTTCGTCAAAATAAGCGAGGCGAAGGCCGTCATGGAAAAAATCGGAAAACTGCGGCGTGTTGAGATTCATCAAGGACATCCTTTTTGCCGGACCATATGGCAGGAATTAGCAATGTTGAACATGTTTTGCTGACGATTTTTATGGAGATGCAATGCGTTTGAGGCTACATATCCGCAACGACGAGCCGGCATGCGAAGACGGATTGCGGCTCTACAACGATATTGCATTTGGAGACGAACATGGCCGGGCATACCATTCCCCACTTCCAGAACGATGGCGGACACCGCATGATCGAGATCGGCGTCAAGGAATTCATGTGCACCGGCGCTTCCGTTCCTTACGATCATCCGCATATCTTCATCGATATGGGCGACGACAATGAGAAGGTCTGTTCCTACTGCTCCACCCTTTATCGCTACAATCCGTCGCTGAAGGCCGAGCAGACCAATCCTCCGGGCTGCGTTTTCCACGTGAAGGCTGCCTGACCTCCACTTTTCCTGATCGGGGCGCATCATGCCCATAAAATCCGTAGCCATTATCGGTGCCGGCATTGCCGGTCTCACCGCTGCCCTTTCTTTTGCCCGGCACGGTATAGACTGCGACATCATCGAACAGGCCGGCGAACTGACGGAAGTAGGCGCCGGCCTGCAGATTTCGCCCAATGCCGCCCGCATTCTCGCCACGCTTGGCGTGCTGCCTGCCATCGAGGCGCGCTGGACCGAGCCCGTCAGTGTCGAACTCGCCTCCGGAAAATCGCTCGCAACGCTGCTCTCCCTGCCTGTGGGCGCGGTGGCGCGTACACGCTGGGGCGCACCCTATGGCGTGCTGCACCGCTCCACCCTGCAAAGCGCACTTCTCCAGACGGTGACAGACAATCCGCTATGCCGGTTGCATCTCGGCAAACGCATCGAAAACGCGACGGCCGATGTGATTGCCGCAACCACATTCCGCGACCATGATCTGATTGTCGGCGCGGACGGTGTCTGGTCGGCGGCCCGCTTTGCCGTTCCTGCCGCTCCCACCGCCACCTTCTCCGGCAATGTCGCCTGGCGCTTCACCGTTGCCGCCAATGCCGTGCCGTCGGCCATCAACAAAAGCGCCGTCACGGCCTATCTCGGCTCGGGTGGCCATATCGTCGCCTATCCGCTGAAAGAAGTCGGCGGTTTCAACATCGTCGCCATCGCGCTGGGCGCCGATCCCGGCGCGACGTGGCGGGCGGAATCGAGCGGGCGGCAGAAAGCCCTGCTTCTTGAACAGTTTCGCGGCTTCAGCCCTGACATCGTCCGGTTGCTCGATTCGTCCGAAAACCCGACCTTCTGGCCGCTTTATCAGGCCGGCCCCGGCCGCTGGCACAATGGCCGGGACACGGTGCTGATCGGCGACGCAGCGCATGCCATGATGCCGTTCGCCGCCCAGGGGGCAGCCATGGCGATCGAAGATGCGTTTGAACTCGCGGGAACCATGGTGGGCAGCGATGCTGCAGCCACCCTGCCCGCGCCGCAGGCTCTTGCCGCCTTCGAGGCGCTGCGCCTGCCGCGCATAGAAAAGGCCCGCAAGCGGGCCTCTCTCAATCGTTTTGCCTATCACGCCACAGGCCCGGTGCGTATCGCGCGGGACTTCGTGTTTTCCACGCGTCCCACCGACGCCTTCGTGAAGGACTTCGACTGGCTCTACGGCTATCGCGCCAAGGGCTGAGATCAAACCGCGGCCGCGGCTGCAAAGCCGGCCTCGAGGTCCTTCTTGAGATCGGCGACATCCTCAAGCCCGATCTGCAGGCGGATGACCGGTCCCTCCGAGGGACCCTTGGCGATGGTCCTGTCGACAAGCGAGACCGAAACGGCAAGCGATTCGTAGCCGCCCCAGGAGTAACCGAGCCCGAAAAGGGTCAGCGCATTCAGGAACGCGGCCGCCGTCTGCTTGTATCTGCCTTCTTCCGCCTTCAGTACGAAGGAGAAGACGCCGCTTGCACCCTTGAAATCGCGCTTCCAGAGATCGTGCCCTGCAAAGCTCGGCAGCGCCGGATGCAGCACGCGCACGACGTCGTCCCGGCTCTCCAGCCATGTGGCGATGTCGAGCGCGCTTTTCTGATGGTGCGCCAGCCTGATTCCCATCGTGCGCATGCCGCGCAGGATCTGATAGGCATCGTCCGAAGTGACGCAGATTCCGAGATTGGTATTGGCCTGATAAAGCGCCTTCCAGTGCTTTTCATTGGCCGAGACGAAGCCCATCAGCACATCCGAATGGCCCGAGGGATATTTGGTGGCAGCGTGGATGGAAACATCGACGCCAAAATCCAAAGGTTTGAAATAAAGCGGCGTCGCCCAGGTATTGTCCATCGTCACAACACAATCATGCCGATGAGCGATATCGGTGATCAGCCTGACATCCTGAATTTCGAAGGTGTTGGAACCCGGCGCTTCCAGATGCACCAGCTTCGTGTTCGGCCGGATGAGAGCCTCTATGCCCTCCCCGATGGCCGGATCGTAATATTCCACTTCGACACCCAGCTTCTTCAGCATCGTATTGCAGAAGCGACGTGTCGGAAAATAAACGGAATCGACGATCAGCGCGTGGTCGCCAGCGCCGAGATAGGCAAGGAACGGGACCGTGATGGCCGCAAGGCCCGAAGGCACGAGAATGGTTCCGGCAGACCCTTCCAGCTCATTGACAAGATTGCAGAGCGCATCGGTCGTCGGCGTGCCGTGGGTGCCATAGGTATATTTCTGGTTTTCGGTCGAAAGCGTCTCCGCGTCGGGAAAAAGCACCGTCGAGCCACGCACGATTGGCGGATTGACGAAACCGAAACAGTCCGCGGGATCATTGCCGCCATGGGTGAGGCGCGTATTCACACCTGCGGCGGAAAGCAGGTCATTTGTCTTGGTCATTTCAGATCAGCTTTCGAAGGAACATTGACGCGTGCGACAATGCTGAGAGCGAACCGCAAGGTCAAGTCCCGCCCGGACGCAACAACCGCCGGGATTGATCCATCGCCAGCCAGAATACAACAAGTATACAAATACTGTGCAAGTGCAAATTTCCGCAAAAATATGCTTATATTTTCACCCTTTGCACACTTCACGACCAAATTTTGGAAAATTCCGTTTTATAGGCACAATTATTGCCCGCACGTCTTGACCCCGCTGCCAATTGCGATTGTGATAGAAAAAGCGGATCGAAAAGATCTCGCTGAAGGGGGAGCTGGGGCAGAACAAACATGCCGGTCCTCTTCCAAGTGACGATAACAAACAAAGGTTGGGAAAAATGAAAAAGGCAATTCTGTCGGCCGCCATCGGCGCAGCAGTTTTGGGAGGAGCCTCGGTCGCTTCGGCTGCGACGCTTCAGGATGTAAAGGGCAAGGGTTTCGTCACCTGCGGCGTCAGCGCCGGCATTCCGGGATTCTCCAATCCCGATGACAAGGGCGAGTGGTCCGGTATCGACGTGGACTATTGCCGTGGTATTGCCACAGCGGTTTTCGGCGATCCTTCGAAGGCCAAGTTCGTCGCACTTTCGAGCAAGGACCGATTCCCGGCTCTCCAGTCCGGTGAAGTCGACGTTCTGACCCGTAACACCACCTGGACGATCAGCCGCGACACGTCGCTGGGCTTCAACTTCCGTACCGTCAACTACTACGATGGCCAGGGCTTCATCGCCAAGAAGAGCCTCAACGTGAAGTCCGCTCTCGAGCTTTCCGGCGCCGCCGTCTGCGTACAGACCGGCACGACCACGGAGCTCAACCTCGCCGACTACTTCAAGACCAACAATCTGCAGTACAACCCGGTGGTTTTCGAAAAGGAAGCCGACGCGACCTCTGCTTATGATGCCGGCCGTTGCGACGTCTACACCACTGACCAGTCGGGCCTTTACGCGATCCGCCTGAAGCTGAAGAACCCGGAAGAAAACATCGTTCTGCCTGAAGTCATCTCCAAGGAGCCGCTTGGTCCGGCCGTTCGCCAGGGTGACGACCAGTGGTTCGACATCGTCAGCTGGGTTCACTACGCCATGGTCAATGCCGAAGAACTTGGCATCACCTCCAAGAACGTCGACGAGCAGAAGAACAGCGCAAATCCGGACGTGAAGCGCCTGCTCGGCACGGAAGAAGGCACCAAGATCGGTACCGATCTCGGCGTGACCAATGACTGGGCCTACAACATCATCAAGCTGGTGGGCAACTACGGCGAAGTCTTCGACCGCAACGTCGGCGCCGGCTCGCCTCTGAAGATCGAGCGCGGCCAGAACGCGCTCTGGACCAAGGGCGGCCTGCAATACGCACCGCCGGTCCGTTGATCGGCCCCATCATCGGCTAGATCATAAGGAGGCTGGGCAACACCCGGCCTCCGCTTCAAATTATATAAATAAGCTCGCAAAGAGCATATAAAAGGGAAAGGTGCCTATGGCAGGCAACGCGGTCAGTTCGCAACGATCGCGCGCGCAAAGCGCGTCGTCACTTATCTACGATCCACGCATACGCGGCATTTTTTACCAGGTCCTGACGGTCGTCATCCTGGCCGCCTTCGTCTGGGTCATCGTGACGAATACGATCACCAATCTTCAACGTTCAAACATTTCATCCGGCTTCGGGTTCCTCAACGGACGCGCCGGCTTCGACATCGGCCAGTCGCTGATCGCTTATACCAGCGACGCGACCTATGGCCGGGCGCTGCTCGTCGGCATTCTCAACACGATCCAGGTTGCGTTTTTTGGCATCATCGCCGCCTCGATCATCGGCTTCATCGTCGGTATCGCCCGGTTGTCCAACAACTGGCTGATCTCTAAGCTCGCGCAGGCCTATGTGGAAATCTTCCGCAACATCCCGCCGCTGCTCGTGATCTTCTTCTGGTACAAGGGCGTCATCTCGGTCCTGCCGCAGGCACGCGAATCGCTCGAGCTGCCGCTCGGCACCTACCTCAACAATCGTGGCTTCTTCTTTCCGAAACCGCTCTGGGGGGACGGAATCTGGCTCGTGCCGCTGGCCTTTCTTGTCGCCGTCGTCGTCAGCGTGCTTGTTTACCGCTGGGCGAAAGCCAGACAGGAAAAAACCGGACAGCAATTCCGCACCGGAATAACGATAACGCTGCTCGTCATCGGATTGCCGCTCGCCACGTTCCTCGCAATCGGCGCGCCGCTGACATTCGATTACCCCATCGCCGGACGCTTCAACCTTTCGGGCGGCGCCGTCGTCGCGCCTGAATTCATGTCGCTGTTCCTGGCGCTGTCCTTCTACACTGCCTCCTTCATCGCCGAGATCGTTCGCGGCGGCATCAAGGCCGTGGCGAAGGGGCAGACGGAAGCTGCCGACGCGCTTGGGCTTCGCTCCAGCACCACGACACGTCTCATCGTCGTGCCGCAGGCCATGCGCATCATCATTCCGCCGCTGACAAGTCAGTTCCTCAACCTCACAAAGAACTCGTCGCTTGCGGTCGCCGTCGGCTTTGCCGATATCGTCTCCGTTGGCGGTACGATCCTGAACCAGACGGGTCAGGCGGTTGAAGTCGTTGCCATCTGGCTGGTCATCTACCTCTCGCTGTCCCTGCTCACGGCCGTGGTCATGAACTGGTTCAACGCGAAAATGGCTCTGGTGGAGAGATGACGATGACGATCAGCAACCACGCCTTCGTGCGCCAGACCATTGAGGAAGCCCGCCCCGCGCCATCGAGCGCGGTGGGCGTAACCCACTGGCTGCGCACCAAGCTCTTCGCCACGCCCAAGGATACGGTGCTCACCGTCCTTGCTATTGCCCTCCTCGTCTATATCGTGCCGCCGATCATCGAGTGGCTGTTTATCGACGCGGTTTGGACCGGCAGCGACCGTATTGCGTGTCTCACCGCTTCACAGGGCGGCGCGCTTCCGGACGGACAGTCCGGCGCCTGCTGGGCCTTTGTCTCGGCCAAGCTCGGACAATTCGTCTTCGGCCGTTACCCCATTGACGAGCGCTGGCGTCCCATCCTCGTGATGGTGACGTTCGCGATCCTGTTGGTCCCGATGCTCATACCGAAGGCGCCGTTCAAGCGTCTCAATGCGCTGGCGCTCTTCATCATCCTGCCCTTCATTGCGTTCTTCCTGCTCATCGGCGGCGTCTTCGGCCTGCCGAAGGTGGAAACGCAGCTCTGGGGCGGCCTGATGGTCACGCTCATCCTGTCCTTCTTCGGGATAACGGTGTCGCTGCCCTTCGGCATTCTTCTGGCTCTCGGCAGACGCTCGAACCTGCCGGTCATCAAGATGCTCTGTGTCCTCTTCATCGAGGTCATCAGAGGCATCCCGCTGATCACCGTCCTGTTCTTCGCCAGCATCATGCTGCCGCTGTTCCTGCCCGACGGCTGGACTTTCGACAAGTTCCTGCGTGCGCTGGTCGGCGTGTCGCTATTCTCCTCCGCCTATATGGCGGAAGTGATCCGCGGCGGCCTGCAGGCCATTCCGAAGGGACAATATGAAGGTGCGGACTCGCTCGGCCTGAATTACTGGCAGAAGACGAGGCTGATCGTGCTGCCGCAGGCGCTGAAGCTCGTCATTCCGGGCATCGTCAACACCTTCATCGGGCTTTTCAAGGACACGTCGCTGGTCTCGATCATCGGCATGTTCGACCTGCTCGGTATTGTCACACTCAACCAATCGGATGCGAACTGGGCCACGCCCGTCACCGCCATGACTGGCTATATTTTCGCAGGCTTCGTATTCTGGATATTCTGCTTCGGCATGTCGCGATATTCGCTGTTCATGGAACGGCACCTCGACACCGGGCATAAACGATAAGGGACGCTCAAAATGGCAGAAACCCAGGCAAAAAAACTGACCGTCTCGGCGACGGACGTCGCAATCGAAATCACCGGCATGAACAAATGGTACGGCGATTTCCATGTGCTGCGTGATATCAACCTGAAGGTCATGAAGGGCGAGCGCATTGTCATCGCCGGTCCTTCCGGGTCGGGCAAATCGACCATGATCCGCTGCATCAACCGTCTGGAAGAGCACCAGTCGGGCAGCATCGTCGTTGATGGCATCGAGCTTACCAACGACCTCAAGAAGATCGACGAGGTGCGCCGCGAAGTTGGCATGGTGTTCCAGCACTTCAACCTCTTCCCGCATCTGACGATCCTCGAAAACTGCACGCTGGCGCCGATCTGGGTTCGCAAGATGCCCAAGAAGGAAGCCGAAGAAGTGGCGATGCACTATCTGAAGCGCGTGAAGATTCCCGAGCAGGCGCATAAATATCCGGGCCAGCTTTCCGGCGGTCAGCAGCAGCGTGTGGCGATTGCCCGCTCGCTCTGCATGAAGCCGAAGATCATGCTCTTCGATGAGCCGACCTCGGCGCTCGACCCGGAAATGGTCAAGGAAGTGCTTGATACCATGGTCAGCCTCGCAGAAGACGGCATGACCATGCTGTGCGTGACCCACGAAATGGGCTTTGCGCGTCAGGTCGCAAACCGCGTTATCTTCATGGACCAGGGCCAGATCGTCGAACAGAACTCGCCCGCCGAATTCTTCGACAATCCGCAGCACGAGCGTACCCGCCTGTTCCTCAGCCAGATCCTGCATTGAGACCAAGCATCATCGGACGGGGCCCTTGGGCCCCGTTTTTTTATGACGACAACCCAGGTCCAGATCTAGCGTGATCTTTGGCTTTTCATGACGCTGCGCTTCTCACGTCCCGGAGCCACTTGAGTGAATCACTGCCCACCAACGCGTTCCCCCACATCATTCTCTTCCGTTAGAAGCGCAAAACCGCGGGACCAAGCACGCTTTAACCTTTTGTTACGAAACAAGAATCCTTGTTTTTCAGGGCTTCTGGCCACCCGTGTCATTTTTTTGTCAAATCATGCGTTTTTCCGCTTGCGGAGCAACCGGAGCCTGACTATAAGGGCGCCACACCACAAGCGCACGCGCCCTTCGTCTATCGGTTAGGACGTCAGATTTTCATTCTGAAAAGAGGGGTTCGACTCCCCTAGGGCGTGCCACTTGCTTTGCTGGTTACCTCCCACACTACGAAATCATTCGATAAAATCGCAATAATTCCAGCATCTCATCATTGCTGCGGAACCGATTTGCCGTCGGCACGTTAGATGCCTGTCCCCCCGATGGAAGGCAAGCCGGACGAAATGCCGCCGCGCAATTCACCCGGCTTGCCTTTCCCCTCTCCCAGATCATCAGGAAGTCCCGGGCTTCGGCAGAGCGTTGCCAGCTCAACGGCCACGATGCTGGGCTTTGCACACTTGCACCGCTTCGTCGCGTCTCGTGCCGCGCGAGATTGGAGCGGTAATTCAAGGATTTGGGCCGGTCCGACCGGGTTTTCCACAGCCCGTTCCGCCCTGCCAAAAAAACTCGCCGCAAAGCGAAAAAAATCAGTTTTTCCGCTTGCGGAGCAACGGGAGCCTGACTATAAGGGCGCCACACCACAAGCGCACGCGCCCTTCGTCTATCGGTTAGGACGTCAGATTTTCATTCTGAAAAGAGGGGTTCGACTCCCCTAGGGCGTGCCACTTGCTTCTTCCTTAAAATCAGCAGCATAAACGAAAATCTTCACGCATCGCGTAAAGATATCCTGTTGTAGTGCAGAGGTCAGCGACAACCGTTGGCCGGTGACAGTCGAGATAGATTGGTGGCCCCTTTCAGGGCGCGAAAGCGGCGTCCAGAACACGCAGTTGAACCCGCCTTTGCCCCTGCCAGAGATCGGCGCCAACAGTACCCGCGACGTGAATATTCCGTCCGCGGGCATTCATGAGCATCTGTCCCAGGGGCGCCTCGACGGCGCGGAACGCGATTCCGTCCAGCCGTGAGCCATCCATGGCCTCCAGCGTGATCTTGACGTGGGATGTGCCCACCAGCCGCACATCACGCAGGCGATGCGCCGGAACGGCAAAGATCGGCTGAGAATGACCGGAACCATAGGGACCGGCCTGTTCCAGCTGGTCGACAAGCTGCAACGTAGCCCCCGAAGCGCCGATGGCGCCATCAATCTTCAATACGCTGCTCTCTACCAGCTCGTTTACGGTCTTTGCCGCGGCTTCTTCGAAAAAGGTCCTGAGCTTGCCGAGATTGGCGCGCTCAACCGTGAGGCCTGCCGCCATGGCGTGACCGCCGCCCTTGACCAGCAGGCCGGCCTCCACGGCAGCGCGCACCATCCGCCCCATGTCGAAGCCGGCGATCGAACGGCCGGAGCCGGTGCCCTTGCCGGAGGGATCGAAGGCAATGGCAAAAGCCGGGCGGCGGAAGCGATCCTTCAGGCGCGAGGCCAACAAGCCGACAATGCCGGGGTGCCAGTTTTCACGCGCGGTGACGATAACACCGGCACCCGAGCCGTCGCCATATTCGAACAGGGCCTCCGCTTCGGCCTCCGCAAGCATCGCCGCTTCCATCGCCTGTCGCTCGCGGTTCAGCTCGTCCAGCCGCTCGGCAATCACCTCGGCCTGCGAGGAATCATCGATCGTCAACAATCGGCTGCCAAGCGCAGCGTCGCCAATACGCCCCCCGGCGTTGATGCGGGGCCCGATCAGGAAACCGAAATGATAGGGTGTCACAGGCCCGCCCAGCCCCGCCTTCTTGAACAGCGCGGCAAGGCCGGCATTTTTCATGTGGCGTGCGGCAATCAGGCCCTTCACCACATAGGCGCGGTTCAGCCCTTTCAGGGGAACCACATCGCAGACCGTCGCAAGCGCAACGATGTCGAGCAATGACAGCAGATCGAGCGTGAAGGCCTGGCGGTGCCGCCTGTCCTTGAGAACGCGAAGCGTGGCGACGAGCACGAGGAACACCACGCCAGCGGCACAGAGATGCCCCTGCCCCGACAGATCGTCCTCCCGGTTGGGATTGACCAGCGCCACCGCCGGCGGCAGTTCCGTACCCACCTGATGGTGGTCTATGACCACAACGTCCGTTCGTGCCTCTTTTGCCGCCTTGAGCGATTCATGGCTGGTGGATCCGCAGTCCACCGTCACGATCAGCGTCGCGCCATTGGCGGCCAGCTGCTGCATCGCCGCCGGGTTAGGCCCGTAACCCTCGAAAATTCGGTCGGGAATGTAGATCTCGGGCGTCAGCCCGAAATGTGCAAGAAACCGGTACATCAACGCGGAGGAAGCAGCGCCGTCGACATCGTAATCCCCGAAGATCGCCACCTTCTCACCCGCTTCAATGGCGCGCACAAGCCGCTCGGCGGCCTTCTCGCAATCGGTCAGCACATGCGGGTCGGGCATCAGGGAGCGAATGGTGGGATCAAGGAACGCCAGGGCATCGTCCACCCCTACACCGCGCCCGGCGAGCACCCGGGCGATCAGTTCCGGAATACCGTGGACCTGGGACATGGCCAGCGCACGGTTCTGCCCGGCCTGATCCAGCCGAGACACCCACCGCTGTTCTGTTGCCGACCGCTCCACGCTTAAAAATGCGCGGGCCACGGTATCGGCCGGCTCCATCATTACCATCCTGTCCATTCGTCCTGTCATTCGCGCCAACAGGCGCTCTAATGGTTAGAACGGGCTAAATGGCGATGCTGCGTTTTTCAAGCAAAAACGCGCCTTGACGAAATCACGTCGAGAAAATCGAGAAAAAAGGGCTGACAATCGAGACGGCCGCGACAAGCAGCAGCAGCGAAAATACCGCGAGCGAACACCAGTTACGCTCATATTCGGCCATATCGAATTCCATGCTGCGAATATTGTCATTGGCATTGTGCGGCCGCGCCCTGTGATGGCTCGCCGGAGCGCCCTGGCGCTTGTTGTCCTTGAACAGGATGATCGATGTCACGGCCACGCCTCCCTCGCTTGGTGAACACGATTAACCATAAGGCCGAATCGCCCTGCTTTCCAGCGCTTCACGCACCGTCCCCTCAAATTTGGCGGCCACCAGACCGCAGGAAGGCGCCGGTCCCCCAAGCAACAAAAAACCGCGTTTCCGGATGGAAACGCGGTTTTTGATCTCACGACAGTAGCGTCGCGCTTCAGGTCCGCTCGATGCGGATGACCTGGGGCTCGCTGACGAGATATTTCTCGTTCTTGATCGCTTTTACCGCCTTGCGGATCGCATCTTCCATTGTCGCGTGCGTAACAAGGATGATTGTCTGCGGCGCGCCTTCCACGTGCACGCGCTGGCGCTGCACGATGGATTCCAGCGAAATGTTATTGTCAGCCATGCGGCTGGCGATGGAGGCGAACACACCGGCCTGATCCTTCACCGTCAAGCGGATGAAGTAACCGCCCTCGTGGCTCTTCATCTTGGCGCGGCGATAGTCCGTCAGCGATTTCGCCGGACGGCCGAGCACCGGCACACGCTGTGCACCGGGACGGCTCTTGGCGATATCGGCGATATCGCCAAGCACGGCGGATGCCGTGGCGTTGCCGCCGGCGCCGGGTCCGACCATCAGCAATTCACCGAGAATGTCGGATTCGATCGCCACGGCGTTGGTGACGCCATCGACCTGCGCGATGACGGAATCGAGCGGCACCATGGTGGGATGGACGCGCTGCTCGATACCGGATTCGGTGACCTGCGCCACGCCGAGAAGCTTGATGCGATAACCTAGATCGGCAGCCGCCTGGATGTCCTCGATCGAAATATTGGTGATGCCTTCGAGATAGATGTCGTCGGCAGCGATCTTGTTGCCGAAGGCAAGCGTGGTCAAAATGGAAAGCTTGTGCGCGGTGTCGTTACCTTCGATATCGAAGGCGGGATCAGCCTCTGCATATCCCAGCCGCTGCGCTTCCTTCAGACAGGCCTGGAAGGACAGGCCTTCTTTCTCCATCTTTGTGAGGATGTAGTTGCAGGTGCCGTTCATGATGCCGTAGATGCGCGTCACGTGATTGCCGGTCAGCGATTCACGCAGGGCCTTGATGACGGGAATGCCGCCAGCGACCGCCGCCTCGAAGTTCAGAAGCGCGCCCTTGTCTTCGGCAATGGTCGCCAGTTCGACACCATGCTTGGCCAGCAGCGCCTTGTTGGCTGTCACCACATGGAGACCGCGCGACAGCGCTGCCCGCACCGCATTTTCGGCCTGTCCGGAAGCACCGCCGACCAGTTCGACAAACACATCGATGTCAGCTTCGCTCGCCATCTGTTCCGGCGTGTCGAACCAGGTAATACCCGTGAGATCAATGCCGCGGTCACGCGAACGATCGCGCGCGCTTACGGCAATAATCTCAATTGCGCGTCCGCAGGTAATCGCAAGTTCGTTGCTTCTCTGCTGGAGGATGCGCACGAGCGAAGCGCCGACAGTGCCGAGCCCCGCTATGCCGATTCTCAATGAATCTGCCATGGGTATGTTCCTGATTGCTGGTGATGGTGGCGGCCGAGACCCGGCCGCCCTGGGTTTGCCCTTATCTGTGGGCGTTGAGCGAAACGACGTTGTGCATCGTTTCGTCTGCTGTCGACAGGAAACGCTTCAGATTGCGCGCTGCCTGACGAATTCGATGCTCGTTTTCCACGAGCGCGAGACGGACGTAATCATCGCCCATCTCGCCGAAGCCGATGCCGGGAGCAACGGCAATATCGGCCTTCTCGACCAGAAGCTTGGAGAATTCCAGGCTGCCGAGATGGCGGAATTTTTCCGGGATCTTCGCCCAGGCGAACATGGTGGCTGCCGGCGGCGGTACTTCGAAGCCCGCCTTGCCGAAGGTGTCGACCATGACATCGCGACGGCGGCGATAGACATTGCGCACTTCGGCAATGTCCGAGCCGTCACCGTTCAGTGCATGGGTCGCAGCAACCTGGATGGGTGTGAAGGCGCCGTAATCGAGATAGGACTTCACGCGGGTCAGCGCCGCGATCAGCCGCTCGTTGCCAACGGCAAAGCCCATGCGCCAGCCGGGCATGGAAAACGTCTTCGACATGGAAGTGAATTCCACCGCAACGTCGATCGCACCGGGAACCTCGAGAACGGAGGGCGGCGGATTGCTTTCGTCGAAATAGATTTCCGAATAGGCAAGGTCGGAAAGCACGATGATCTCGTGCTTCTTCGCAAAGGCGATGACGTCCTTGTAGAAATCGAGCGACGCGACATGCGCCGTCGGGTTCGAAGGATAATTGACGATCAGCGCCAGCGGCTTCGGAATGGAGTGGCGCACGGCGCGCTCCAGCGGCCCGAAGAAGCTGTCGTCAGGCTCGACATTCATCGAGCGGATAACGCCGCCCGCCATCAGGAAGCCGAAGGCATGGATCGGATAGGTCGGGTTCGGACACAGGATCACGTCACCCGGCGCGGTGATGGCCTGCGCCATGTTGGCGAAACCTTCCTTGGAGCCGAGCGTGGCGACGACCTGCGTGTCGGGGTTCAGCTTAACGCCGAAGCGGCGGGCATAATAGGCCGCCTGCGCGCGGCGAAGACCGGGAATGCCCTTGGACGAGGAATAACGATGGGTACGCGGGTCCTGAACGACCTCGCAAAGTTTGTCGACGATGGCCTTCGGGGTCGGAAGGTCGGGATTGCCCATGCCGAGATCGATGATATCGGCCCCGGCCGCTCGCGCGCTCGCTTTCAAACGGTTGACCTGTTCGAAGACGTATTGCGGCAGACGCCGGACCTTGTGAAACTCTTCCATCTCTTTCCTCATGGGAATGGACCGGTTCTTACGGTCCATAACGAAGGTTCGTTTTTGTTGTTAAACGCCGCCGACACGAACCGACCCGGCAGGCGTTATTCATTGTAGCGCAAAGTACGGGAAAACCCACAAGGGTTTTCTTGGGCCAACGCCGCCTAGCGGTGATCCGCCCTTCCTACCGGCACCGCCTTTTCAAGCCCTCCGGCAAGGCGGATCGCGCACTATGATCAGGGAACTTGCATAACGCCAGATTCTGGGAAAATGCAAGGCAAGCCATGCTCAAGAACGGCCATTCCTGTCGTTCAGCCGCGCTCGCCCTTCACAATTGCCGCGCGGATGACCGAAAGCACGCGCTCCGGCTTGATATCCGTGCAGACCAGCTGGCTCGGATGCCCGTCCCAGTCGCCCGGCGGAAAGGCGCGTCCGTCCGGCTTCTGGATGGTCTGGCCGTCGGCAAGGCCGCCGCAGACGACGCGCACCGGGCCGCTGCGGGTGGTAAACAGTTCCGGCGCGACGAGATAAACACAGGCGCAGCTGTCGTGCACCACCATGCCGTCACCGGTGCGGGTCTTGTAGAAATCGATGTAGAATTGCGACAGGTCCGAAAGCAGCTGCACCGGCTTGCCGCCCGCCTCTGCCATCTCAGCCATGAAGGCGCTGGTCATCACGGTTTTTGTCGTGACATCGAGACCGACAACAACCACGCGCCACGGCGCGGTGAAGACAAGATCGGCCGCTTCCGGATCGCCATGAATATTGGCCTCGGCCGCCGGCGAGACATTGCCGTTGATGTCGAAGGCGCCGCCCATGACGATGACGTCCTTCACCAGCGCCGCGAAATCAGGTTCTTCGCGCAAAGCCAGCGCCAGATTGGTCATGCGGCCAACGGCAATAAGCGTCACTTCACCCGGATTGGCTTTGACCGTCTCGATGATGAAGCGATGCGCGGGCCGCGGGTCTAGCGGCAGGTCGATGGTGTCGGGGATATCGATGTCACCGAGGCCGTTTTCACCATGGATGAAGGTCGGCCAGTGGCCTTCCTTGCGGGCCGGATCGAAGGTTACGCCCGCCCCTTTCGCGACCGGCGCGGTCATCTGCCATTCCCGCTTGAGGAAAAGCGCATTGCGGGTGGTGATGTCGATGGGCGCATTGCCGAAAACGGTGGTGACGCCGATCAGATCGATATCGGGGTGGCGGTGCAGGAACAGAAGCGCCATGGCATCATCCACACCGGGGTCCGTATCGAATATCACTTTATGCATAATGTCCTCATCCACATGTGTCAGGCGCCATCCGTCGTTCCGGCGACGCGCCACGGAAACATAACGATAAGCGGCAGCACCGCAATCCCCCGGCGCCCCTCAGACCATACAGAAAAATATTGCGCGACCGCGTTTTCGGTGAAAGAAGGGGCCTCTCCTTCCGCCTGCCCGGACATGCCAAGTGCAAGACATCGCCCTCAACGTTTTCCTCGTCCTCTTCTGCGTCGCCATTTTCGCCGGCTTTATCGATTCCATTGCCGGCGGCGGTGGTCTCATCACCATTCCGGCAATGATGATCATGGGAATACCGCCACTCGATACGCTTGGCACGAACAAGCTGCAGGCACAGTTCGGTTCGGCCTCCGCCACTCTCGCTTACGCAAGACGTGGCCATGTCAATCTGAAAGAGCAATTGCCGATGGGGTTGATGGCGATGGCCGGCGGAATGCTGGGGGCGCTGACGGCCGCCTTCGTGCCTGCCGATCTTCTGCGCACCATCATGCCCTTCCTGCTGATCGCCATAGCGATCTATTTCGCCTTCAAGCCACAGCTCAGCGATGTAGACAGCCATCGCCGCATCACACCGCTGGTGTTCGGATTTACCGCCGCGCCGCTGATCGGCTTTTATGACGGCGTCTTCGGTCCGGGCGCCGGTTCCTTTTACATGCTCGCCTTCGTGGCACTTGCCGGTTTTGGCATGCTGAAGGCGACAGCCCATACCAAGCTTCTCAATCTGGGCTCCAATTTCGGCGGGTTCGTCGTCTTCGCGATGGGCGGCGCGGTTTTGTGGAAGCTTGGACTGGCAATGGGGTTCGGCCAATTCATCGGGGCGCAGATCGGGTCGCGTTTCGCCATGAAAAACGGCGCGAAGATCATCCGCCCGCTTCTGGTTCTGTCGTGTCTGGCAATGGCGACGAAGCTTCTGATTGACGCCTCGTCCGCCTGGTCCATCGCCACGATCTGGGAAACCGTCTTCCCGAAATAAGGGACCGATCGGGCGCGTTCAGCCCGTCCTTCGGATATGAGGGGAGCTTGGGTCAACCCGCAGCGCGGCGCCTGCGATCGGCAATTTCGCGGATGACCACCATGGCACCCACGAGCTTGTAGGCGGAAGAATAACAAGGCGACATTTCGAGCGACTTGACGATTGTGCGACCGTTCTGGTCTTCCGCATAGGTATATTTCGACGTATCGCCCTTGAAGCAATTATCGAGCTTTTCCCTGAGTGCGTTCTGGAAACGGTGGACACCGACGAGTTCGGCGATGTGGCAGCCGACGAGCCCTTCCGGCGCATTACGCTGGAAGGCGTCGAGCGCATTGGCAAAGGACACGCGGTAACCGGGGGACACGATGACGACAGGCTCATCGAGATCGTTGAGCATATCTTCATCGAGGATCAGATGGCGGTGGTGCCATTCGAGGCTGTCTGCATCTTCGTCACCGATCACTTTCGCCTTGAGCGGCATGCCGACGTAACGGTCGACGAGCGTTCGCAGAAGTTCGGAATTGCGCTGCACGCAGCCAAGGTCTTCCGCCTCGTGGTTGAGGAGATCGATAGCAAAACGGAACTGCTCGCGAATGTCTTCGGAGCTTTCGGTCTTGCGTCCGACGACGCGCTCGAGAAGCTGCTCCAGTTCACGCTCCAGCACTGCGATCTTGTCGGCCTCGTTTTTACCAACGGCAGATTGCAGTTCCGTATAACGCAGCCAGAACAGCTCAATCAAATCTTTCAACCCAACTCTCCCTGAACGGGCAAACATCCCGATCCTAATCCGAAAGGATAGACCAATTATCCCTGATAATAGCGTCTCCGCGCTTAAAAATGACGTAACGAAGCACGAAAACACGGCGGGGATTGTTGTTCAAAATATCACAGCCGCTGCTATTTTTTCAATTTCGATAATCCATGAACGAAAAATGAGGTTCCACTACTATGGAAAAATTTCGAAAAGCACAGTTCCTGCGCCTAATTTTGTGAAAATTGCTCTGAGAGCACGAGCCAGCCAGCATCCTCAAATCTGGTGCTTAACGTCCCACCGGTCGTGATACCACAGCCATTGGCCGGGATATTCGCGCACCCAGCTCTCCACCTTGTCGTTCAGAAGCTGCGCCGTCGCCTGAATGTCTACATTGCCCTTGTCATCGCGCGGAATCTCAACCTTCGGTTCGATTTCCAGCCGGTAGCGATTATCGGGCAGGCGCACGCAACGGGCAGGATAGACATCGCAATTGAACTGCCGCACCAGCTTGGCGAGAAGCGGATTGGTGCGAACCTCAAGTCCGAAGAACTTCGTCGTCAGTCCCTTGCCGAATTTCTGGTCGACGAGCACACCCACACCACCGCCCTTTTCCAGCTGCCGCGCCAGCGCGAAGGAGGAGCCGGCATGCGAGGGCACGAGATTGCCCATGCGCTCCTTGCGGAAACTGAACACTTTCTCGGCCACAAAGGGATTGTTCGGTGGCCGGAACAGCACCGTCACATCGAGACCGAAAGCCGAGCCGGCAACCGGCAGCAGTTCGAAATTGCCGCTATGGGCGGTAAAGACGATGAAAGGCCGCGGATTGTCGCGCAGCTCGAGGAAGGTCGGGATGCCCTGGACCTCGATGCGTCCCGGCTCGTTCTTTTCCGGATCGAAATCGAACAGCCGGTCGAGAAAGACATATTCCGCCGCCAGCCGGCCCATATTAGCCCAGCTGTCCATGGCGATTGCCAGCCGTTCCTCTTCGGATTTCTCCGGAAAGGCGCGGGCCAGATTGTAGAGCATCAGCTTGTGGCGGCCGGTTTTCGGCCCCACCCAGCGTGCCAGTCTGTCAGCGGCGCGAATGCCCGCATCGGCGGGAAAGAGCTTCAGCAGGTTGAGAAGGCCGAAGGCGAATGTCGCAATCAGCCACTGCCGGAAGTGGTCCAGTTTCAGGACGATCCGTGTCAGGAACAGCTTCAAGATGCTCAGTCCATCCGCAGCACGATCTTGCCGAACACCTGACGCGTCTCCATGCGCTCCAGCGCCCGGTCGATATCGTCAAAGGTCACTTCGGTGTCGATGACCGGACGCACGATGCCACGTGCCATCTTCTGCATGGCGTTGGCCATGTTCTCCATACGGCAGCCGAAGGAGCCGAGCAGTTTCAGCTGCTGCTGGAACAGCATCATCAGGTTGATGTCGGTGGAAACACCGGATGTGGAACCGCAGGTGACGAGACGACCGCCGCGCTTCAGCGAGAACATCGAACCCGCCCAGGTATCCTTGCCGACATGCTCGAACACGACGTCGACGCCCTTCTTTTTCGTCAGCTTGCGCACGACGCCTTCGAAACGGTCTGTGCGATAGTTGATCACATGATCGGCCCCGAGCGCCTTCGCCCGTTCGATCTTATCATCGGAACCGACTGTCGTGATGACGGTGCACCCCATCTTCTTCGCAAGCTGGATTGCCGCCGTGCCGATGCCCGAACCGCCGGCGTGAATGAGGATGGTTTCGCCGGACTCCAGCTTGGCATTGTCGAACAGCATGTGCTCAACCGTGCCAAACGTCACCGGCGCAAGAGCAGCACCGACGGCGTCGACGCCATGCGGCGCCGGCACGAGCTGGCGGGCAGGAATATTGATCTTTTCCTGCGCGAAACCGTCGAGATGGAAACCGTGCACGCCCTGGACATGTTCGCACAGATTGTCGCGGCCTTCGCGGCAGGGTTTGCACAGCCCGCAGGTGCGCGCGCCATAGATCGCGACCAGCTGGCCGGGCAGCACGTTGGATACGCCCGGACCGATGGCTTCCACCACACCCGAGGCTTCTGCACCGATTGTGAGCGGCATCTTGCGCTTGGCGAAAGCCATGCCGCGCCAGCCCCAAACATCGATGTGGTTGAGCGCCACGGCCTTGACGCGCAGCGTTACCTCGCCCGGCGCCGGCGCATCCGGTTCGGGCAGATCCACTTTTTCGAGCTTCCGGTCGTCGACGAGTTGAAGAGCGCGCATATATCAGTCCTTCGCCCGAAGGCGTTATCTAAAATCATTCCAGCAAAACTCTGTAACGGTTTTGCGGCTGGAATGCGAAATCAAAGAAACGGGCGCATTTCCGCAAGTCATTCGGAAACGCCCCTGTTGTAACGAACCGGTTAAGCCGGTTCCCGCGTCATGACAAGGCTTGCATTCTGCCCGCCGAACCCGAAGGAATTCGACAGAACCGCACCCACCTCGGCATCCCGCTTCACATTCGGCACCACGTCGAGCGTGATGGTCGGATCGGGATTGTTATAGTTGATTGTTGGTGGCAGCGTGCCAGTCAGCATGGTCTGCAGCGAGAACACCGCTTCCACAGCACCTGCGGCGGTCAGCGTATGACCGATCATCGACTTGTTGGACGACAGCGGAATGTTCTTCAGGCCTTCGCCGAAGACGGCCAGCATTGAGCCATATTCCATCTTGTCGTTCTCAGGCGTCGAGGTGCCGTGGGCGTTGATATAACCGATATCGGTTTCGGCCACGCCCGCATCGGCCAGTGCCGCACGGATCGTCGCAATCGCGGGGCCGCCATCGGGCGAAGAGCGCGTACGGTGGAAGCTGTCAGCCTTTTCACCGGCGCCCTTGATGATGCCGAGAACCTTCGCGCCGCGTGCGACGGCGGCTTCGAGCGATTCCAGCACCAGCGTTGCCGCACCTTCAGCGATCACGAAACCGTCGCGGTCCTTGCTGAACGGCTTGGAAGCCTTTTCCGGCGGGTCGTTCTGGGTCGAAAGGGCAGACAGCAGCGAAAAGCGGATCAACGCCTCGGCACTGACAGAACCATCGGTCGCGACCGTCAAAGCCCGTTCGGCGCGGCCCTGTCGGATGGCCTCGACGCCGAGCTGGATCGCGGTCGCGCCGGATGCACAGGCGGTCGACAGGGTAACCGGCAGACCGCGCGTACCGAAACGGTCAGACAGACGCTCGGAGATGGCACCAAACAGCGCTGCTTCCTGGAATGCCGGATCGGGACGCTGACGGAAGGCCGTCAGGAACCGCTCATAGGCATCACCCGGCTGGGTGGCTGGCGGAGAGCGGTCGGCAAGCTCGAAACGGGCACTCCATTCCGGCTCGATCGGCGGCGCTGCGAGAAACAGCGGGCCGTCAAAGTCACCGGAAATGCCGGCCTGCGCCAGCGCCTCGATGGTGGTTTCGCGCGCGAAGGCATAGGAACGTTCGACGGAATTCGGAACCGGAATATCGATGAAATCCACCGTGCCGCTGATCCTGGTCGAAAGCCCTTCGGTCGGGAAACGGGTGATCTTGTGAATGCCTGACTTACCCGAGGTCAGCGCCGCCCAGTTATCGGCAAGCCCCTGACCGAGCGAGGTAATGATGCCCATGCCGGTGACGGCGACGATCGGGCGACCGAGATGATCCTTAAAATTGGTCATGGTCTTTCTCCTCACACGTCACGGGACAGAACGGCGACACCTTCGCCGCGGACATGGCCAACAGTGGTGACGACAGCCTCGGTCGCCGCCTCGCCCATTGGCTTTTCCGCATTCGCGTCGAAGGTAGGAACCTTGGCACCGCTTTCAAGCGTCAGCGCCGCCAGAGCGAGGCCGAGCGGAAACTGCGCCTCAAGTCCATGGCCCGTGACACCGCCGAAACCGCGGATGGCAGCCTTCGGCAAGGTCTTTTCGAGAATGTGCTTCTCACGGGCCGTAACGCCGTCATAACCGCTGGCGCCGGAGAAGACGACGGTCGCGGCGCTGTCCGTTGCCGGGGCCAGCAGACGCTCCATGCGCTTTTCCATTTTGCCGTCGTCGCGGCTGCCGCGATCACCTTCGATGGCGTCGATGCGGGCATAGATGCGCGCACCGCGCTCGATGGCATGCTTGCGTGATTCCAGTACGAGGAAGGCTCCGAGCGAGCCGGAAACCATGCCGCCGCCTTCCTGGCCTTCGCGCGACCACAGGGGCTGCCATTCGCCCTGCGCATGCGCCCCGATGGCTTCGAACAGCAGGATCATGTCTGGACGTTCGGCAGAGAAGGCGCCGCCCACGAGAGCGTGGCTCGATTCGCCCGAACGAATGCGATGGAACGCGGTTTCGACGGCGGAAATGCCGGCCGCTTCTTCGCCCATGAAGGTCCGGGAAGAGCCTGTAACCTTGTGCACGATGGAGATATTGCCGGCCATCAGGTTGGAAAGCTGGGCGAGAAACAGCGTCGGGCGCAGTTCCGTCGTCAGCTTTTCGTTCAGCAGCTTTTCGCGGTCGTTGCGCTTCAAAGCCTCGTCAACGATCAGCGTATCGACATTGATGTCGCGCTCGCCGCCGCCGGCAGCAACGATCATATCCATGGTGGCGCAGGCTTCGGCATTTTCCTTCAAGCCGGCATCATCAAGTGCAAGACCGGCGGCAAAAACGCCGAGACGCTGCCAGTTTTCCATCTGGCGCTGGTCGCCGCGCTTGGCGATCTGTGCCGACCAGTCGATCTCGGGCATGGGATGAACCGGATATGGCTTGAATTTTTCCGTCTCGACAATCGTCGCCGGCGCGGCGGTTCCCGAAAGAAGCGCCACATGCGCCTGGCTGCCAACGCCGTGACAGGTCACGATGCCGACCCCTGTTATCACCACATCATTGTCAGATTTCATCGTCTGTCATCCTTTGCAGCCGGCCCCGCCGAAACGGTCACGGCTATCCAACAGCGGTTGCGAACAACCACTTCATGCGTTGCGGAATAAAGCGCGCGGTGCGGATTGGCAATGGCGAAGACCCGATCCACCGTCGCGAGCCCACGATTTTCGTGCATCAAAACCGGGCCGACAGGAAAAACTGTCTTCTCCGAAACGAATGAAAAAGCTTATTTCCGTGCATCGGCGGCAATCGCCGCCATCAGGCAAACTTCTTCCGCCCGCTTCTTGACGATAGGCCCAAGCGGGATCTCGCTGAAGGGCATGGTGCGCAGTTTCAGCTGCGCGTCGCAGACCTTCTTGCCATCGGAGGTGATCTTTGCCTTGGTAACCGCAAAGCCCGAACCGTCATGCTCAAGCACTGCCTCGATGTCGAGAACAGCACCCGGCTCCACGAAAGTCCGCATCTTGGCGCCATCGACCGACATCAGGAACGGCATGGACGCGAAATCGGAAAATGCCAGAACCAGCATGCCGGAGGCCTGCGCCATTGTCTCGATCAGAAGCACACCCGGAACCAGCGGCATGCCGGGGAAATGGCCTTCGAAAACAGGGCTTTTATCGGGAACAACGGACCGCGCCTTCAACGTGCGCGCCGTCATGTCCACGGCCTCGACCTTGTCGATCATCTGGAAATATTCAAGCAGCATCCGTCCGGCCCGTCTCTGGTCGGTTAGTCATGGTTTGCCCGCAGGCGGCATCAAAAGAAAATGCCCGCCGGAAGCGGGCACCGTCATATCAGCCCTTGGCCGCGCGCAATTCGTCAATCTTGGCGCAAAGGTTCTTCAGCACGAAGTATTCTTCCGTGGAAACCTTGCCTTCATTGACTTCCTGCGTCCACTGCTCGAGCGGAATCTTGATGCCGAATTCCTTGTCGATCGCGAAAACGATATCAAGAAAGTCGAGGCTGTCGATGCCCAGATCGTCGATCGTGTGGCTCTCCGGCGTAATGGTTTCGCGGTCGATTTCGCTGGTTTCGGCGATAATGTCGGCAACCTTGTCGAATGTAGCTGTCACGCCCATAATCCTTATTGTCGTTCGTATGAATTATTCTTTCTGACGCACCACATAGGCAAGTCGCGCAAAAAAGCCAATGGTTTCGTGACGTAACTTTGAAATTTGCCCCAAAACTGTTGCCTAAACAGCAACCGAATGACGGCCGCGCCCATTGCCGAGATAGGTATCGAAGATTGCCGCAATATTACGTACAAACGGCCTTCCCACCTCCGTCACGGCAAAAATATCGGCATCCAGCCGCACCAGACCGTCCCTGTCGCCTGCGGCAAACTGCTGCGCCTGGTCCCTCACGGAATGGCTCACCTTACCGAAACGGTGCTGCAAGTCCGAAAGATCGATAGAGAAATCGCACATCAACCTTTCGATCACATGCGAGCGCAGATGATCGTCCTGCGACAACTCAATGCCCTTCACGGCGGCAAGACCGCCCTCACCCACCATGCGCTGATATTCACCGGTTGCCACCATGTTCTGCACATAGCCCTGCGGCAGCCGGCCGATGGATGATGCGCCAAGCCCGATCAGCGCATCGGCAGTATCGGTCGTGTAGCCCTGAAAATTGCGGCGCAGGGCACCCGCCTGGGCGGCCTGGGATAATGTGTCGGTCGCCCGGGCAAAATGATCGATGCCGATCTGGCTGTATCCGGCCTGCCTCAGCATCTCCCCCGCCACCGTCATCTGGCGGTAGCGTTCGGCAACATCGGGCAGCGCATGTTCGGGGATCAGCGACTGGTGTTTTTTCATCCAGGGAACATGGGCATAGCCAAAAAGCGCGATGCGATCAGGGTCAAGCGATACGATCTGATCGACCGTTGTTTTCAGTGTCTCGCATGTCTGGAACGGCAACCCGTAAAGAATGTCGCAATTGACTGAGTGAACGCCCCTCGCCCGCACGGCGTCCACCACGGATTTCGTCTGCTCGAAAGACTGGATGCGGTTGATGGTTTTTTGCACTTTGTCATCAAAATCCTGCACCCCGAGGCTCGCCCGCGACATGCCGATGGCGGCAAGCGCGTCATAGCGGCTTTCGTCCAGATCGTTGGGATCCATCTCAACGCTGATTTCTGGTGCCAGCCCGAAAGTGAAGTGACGCCGCAGACAGTCCATCAGGTCCTGCATGTCCTGCGGGTCAAGCATGGTCGGCGAGCCGCCGCCGAAATGCACGGCACTCACCACGGCGTCAGGCGAAACAAGTGCGCCGACCGCAGCAATTTCCTGCTTAAGTGCTTCAAGATAAATAGCAATCGGCTCGTATTTCAGCGTGTGCTTGGTATGGCAGGCACAGAACCAGCAAAGCCGGTCGCAATAGGGAATATGCAGGTAAAGCGACAGGCGATTCCTGTGACCGAGTGCGCCGAGCCAGCCGCGATAGGTCGTATTATCGATTCCCTCGTGGAAATGCGGCGCGGTCGGATAGCTCGTGTAACGCGGCACTGCCCCGGAATATTTGTGAAGAAGGTCGATATTCATCACCCGATTTGCCTTTTATCAAGAAAATGTCGATTTCCCCTCTTTCAGTAGCGGCTGCGACAGTTTGCAACTTTGACTTCAATCAAATTGAGCCATAAGTTCTTGCTAAAGTAGACGCGGGGACGACGGCTACAGCGCACACGCCTTTAAAGAGACCGGATTTGATATCCAGAGTCGCAATCGTCCCGCAAAGCCAGCATTGGAAAAGGCTTATGGACACGCTGCAGAAGACCATCCACAATTCGGAAGAGCCGGTTGTTTGCCGCTCCTGCGAGGCGCGTCACGGCGGTCTTTGCAGCACGCTGACACCGCAGCAGCTTTGCGATCTGAACCGCCATTCCAGCCGCAAAAAGCTGGAGGCCGGCAATGAGCTTCTTGGCCAGGGCGAGCTCGTCACCTCCTACGGCAATATCCTGAATGGCGTGGTAAAGCTGTCGAAAATGATGTCGGATGGCCGCCAGCAGATCGTCGGCCTGCAATTCGCACCGGATTTTCTTGGCCGTCCGTTCATGGCGGAAAGCAAGATGACGGCGGAAGCCGCAACCGATGTGGAAATCTGCCTCTTTCCGCGCCGCGTCGTCGACCGCATGGTCTCCGAAGTGCCTGATATGGAACGCAAGCTGCACAGCCAGTCACTCAAGGAACTGGACGAGGCACGTGACTGGATGCTGACACTGGGGCGCAAATCGGCGCAGGAAAAGGTTGCCAGCTTCCTTTATATGATCGCCACCCATATCGACCCGGAAAACGACGACAAGTCATGCTTCGACCTGCCGCTCTCGCGTGCCGACATTGCCGATTTCCTCGGTCTCACCATCGAGACCGTTAGCCGGCAAATGACAAAGCTGCGAAAGGAAGGCATTATCCGCATCGAGAACAACCGTCACATCACCGTGCCCGATCTCGATGCGCTGAGTGAAGCGGCAGGCAACGACTGACAGCCGCCCCCCTCGATCATCGCCCCTGAAGTGCGGACGTTCCGAAATTGATGTGCGGCGCCCGCGCCTGAGCTGGTGCGAGCGCAAAACCGGCAAGGACCAGCAAAGCGGCGATGCATTTCATGATATTTCACCCTGTGCGCCGCTTTTTCAGCGGCCTGTTTGTTATGGCTGCACCATAAGCTGCAAACCGCATCCATCCGCTTAACATCTTCGGTAAGCGGAAGGTTCAAAGGCAGGGTAAAGAAGGAGTTATGATTGCCGGGCCGACAGAACCTTCAGCCGTGATTGTCGCTGTAGGACGTTCGGCATCCCCGCTTGTTTCTTCTCCCCGGCGGGGAGAAGGTGGCCCGACGGGCCGGATGAAGGGGCAAACGCGGAGATATGCGGAGAGCTTGCCCCTCATCCCGCTGCCGCGGACTTCTCCCCTATGGGAGAAGAAACAAGTGACATGCACTCGCCCAGCTCGTCACTGCGATGCAGGCGTTGCAACCGGCTTCTGATTTTCTGCCAGCGCCCGCAGCTCGGCCACCCGGCGCTTATATTCGGCTTCCGATATCTGGCCGTTGCGCCGTGCCGCGCCGAGGCGAGACAGGCTCGATTCCATGGTTGAGGCTTCGTCGTCGCCCATCTGCGTGCCAGCGGCCGTCAGCGGCTGCGAGAACGTCGGATAGGTCCCGGTGTCGCGCTTCTGGCTTACCGCGGTGTCGCTGACCGGGCGAGGTCCGACGATTTCAGCCGTCGGACGGCGCATATGGGCGGGCGCGACAATCGGCTCGGGGGCCTTGCAGGCGGCAAGCGTGGTGACGAGCATGGCGCCGGAGAGCGAGAGGAACGCTATTCTTGCGGCGCTTTCCGCATATGTTCCCCATGTGCCGCATTTGCCCATGTGCTTGCCCATCGTCATGTTCCGCCTGTAAGGATATCTGCCGATATCGAATTCGACCGCGGTTCGGCCCTTTGCGGCCTCCCCTTGCTGGTGGAACTTGTATTCGTTTTCATGCAGAATGTGCAAACACAAATTTGGTGGAGGATGGTGCATGGCAGGTGTTGACGGCGGGGGCACGAAAAAGGGTGACAAAACGCCCGGCTTCGACGCCAGTTCCGCCGAGGCCTACCTGATCCGCGACCCCGAAACCTTCGCGATCAACATCGCACGCGCACTCGAAAACCTCGGCAAGGCTGCCGGTGAATGGCTGGCGCCACGCGAACGCGGCGAAATTCCGCAGACGAGCGCCGATCCCGTGACCGATCTGGTCAAGACGCTCTCCGATGTCGCCGAATATTGGATGGCCGAGCCGAAGCGGTCACTGGAAGCGCAGACCCATCTGCTGTCGAGCTATTACGATCTGTGGTCGAAATCGGTGGCGCAATTTTCCGGAGCCTCCGATTCGACCTCGGAGAAAACGGCCGAAAGCGGCCCTGCACAGCGCAGAAGCAAACGTTTTGCCGATGCCGACTGGCAGGCCAACCCGTTCTTCGATTTTCTTCTCAAGGCCTATCAGACGACCGTCGGTTTTGCAGACCGGATGGTGACGGAGGCGGAGGGGCTGGATGAGCACACCCGCACCAAGGCGCTGTTTTACATGCGGCAGGTGACAGAGGCGCTTTCTCCGGCCAATTTCGTCTTCACCAATCCGCAGGTCTTCCGCGAGACGGTAGCCTCCAGCGGCGCCAATCTCGTCAAGGGCATGGCGCAGCTGGCGGAGGATGTCGCGGCCGGAAACGGCCATCTGAAGCTTCGCCAGACCGATTACAGCAAATTCGTCATTGGCCAGAACATTGCCGTCACACCAGGCAAGGTCGTTGCGAAAAGCGCGCTTTGCGAAATCATCCATTACGAGCCGACGACGGAAAAGGTCTTCAAACGGCCGCTGCTGATCGTGCCGCCCTGGATCAACAAGTTCTACATTCTCGATCTCAACCCGCAGAAATCCTTCGTCGGCTGGTGCCTCGAACAGGGCCACAGCGTCTTCATGGTATCCTGGATCAACCCGGATGCCGGTCTGGCCGAAAAAGGCTGGGACGATTATATCAGCGAAGGCATCGACTTTGCGCTTGATACCATCGAGGAACGGACTGGCGAAAAGGAGATCAACGCCGTCGGTTATTGTGTCGGCGGCACGCTTTTGGCCTCGGCGCTGGCGCTGCATGCACAGCAGAACAATGAGCGCATCCGCAGCGCCACGCTGCTCGCCGCCCAGACCGATTTCATCCATGCCGGAGACCTCAAGGTCTTCGTGGACGAAGGTCAGCTGGACGCGCTCGACAGACACATGCAGGCCGTCGGTTATCTTGACGGTTCGATCATGGCCACCGTCTTCAACATGCTGCGCGCCTCCGATCTTATCTGGCCCTATGTGGTCGATAATTACCTGCGCGGCACCGAACCCCTGCCATTCGACCTGCTCTACTGGAACTCCGATTCCACCCGGGTGACGGCTGCCAGCCACTCGTACTATCTGCGCAACTGTTACCTCGAGAACAATCTCGCCCGCGGTCTGATGCGCGTTGCCGGCAAGCGCATCAATCTCGGCGACATCAACATACCCGTCTACGATCTCGCCACCCGCGATGACCATATCGCGCCCGCGAAATCGGTGTTCACGGGTGCTGCCCTGTTTGGCGGGCCGGTGGAATTCGTGCTCGGCGCTTCCGGCCACATTGCCGGCGTCGTGAACCCGCCGCAGCTCGAGAAGTATCAGTATTGGACGGGGCCATCACCAGCCGGAGACTTCGACGCCTGGCAGGCCGCCGCCACACCTCATAAGGGTTCGTGGTGGGTGCACTGGCAGAACTGGATCGAAAGCCAGAACGCCGAGAAGGTAAAGGCGCGGAAACCGGAGGACGGCAAGCGCCCGGTGCTCGGCGATGCGCCGGGAACCTATGTTCTTTTGTAGAATATCTGTGAAAAAGATGACCAGTACACGGCAGAAAGGCCTCTTCCACAGGCGTTCCCCGTCACCCTCATCCCCGTGCTTGTCACAGGAATCCAGTAGGCGCCGGTCTACGCGGCGAAAGACTTGCTTCAGCCCAAGGACTTGGGCTGGCTGGTTCTCTGTGACAAGCACAGGGATGAGGGACAAAAAGACCCTGCAAACACACAAGCTTACCTCAAGGCATCATGTTCTTCACGCCCCCGCTCGTTCCCGCAACGCTGATCTCCCGATACAAACGTTTCCTCTTCGACGCAGTTCTGGAAGACGGCACGGCGATCACCGGGTCCTGCCCCAACACCGGCTCCATGCGTGGGCTGACGACGCCGGGTTCCCGCATCTGGCTGTCGCAACATGACAGCCCCACCCGTAAATACCGTCATATGCTGGAAATGGTCGAGGCCGATGGCACCGTCGTCGGCATCAATACCGGCATGCCGAACCGGCTGGCGGAAGAGGCGATCCTGAACGGCCGTATCCCGGAACTCGCCGGCTATTCGATAATCCGCCGAGAACAGAAATACGGGCGCAATTCCCGCATTGATTTCCTGCTATCCGAACCCGGTCGGCCGGACGCCTATGTGGAAGTCAAGAACGTACATTTCATGCGCGAGAAGGGCCTTGCAGAATTCCCCGATACCGCCACCAAACGCGGCGCAAAGCATCTCGAGGAACTGGGCGATGCAGCGGAAGCCGGTCACCGGGCGGTGATGCTTTATCTCATCCAGCGCGGCGATTGCGACCGGATGCGCATCTGCGACGATCTCGATCCGGTCTATGCGCTGGCTTTCCAACGGGCAATGGCGCGGGGCGTGGAGGCTTATGCCGTGAAATGCGCGGTCACCCCGGCACAAATTTCAGTCAACGGAACGGTTAAGATGGACGAGTGGCGTCCGGCTGTTTTATGAACAGGGACGTAAAGAGACAGAAAGCACTATGATGGTCACCTATATCGACGCCGCCTCCGCCCCCCTCAAGAATACAGGCGTCATCCGCCTCTACACCCCTGAGGATTTCGACGGCATGCGCAAGGCGTGCCAGCTGACGGCGCGTTGTCTCGATGAACTCGCCGCAATCGTCAAGCCGGGTGTGACAACGGACGCCATTGACCGTTTCGTCTTCGAATTCGGCGCCGATCACGGCGCGCTGCCGGCAACGCTCAATTATCGTGGTTATACCAAATCCGTCTGCACTTCGATCAACCATGTGGTCTGCCACGGCATTCCCGATGAGAAGCCGCTGCGGGAAGGCGATATCGTCAACATCGATGTTACCTATGTGCTCGATGGCTGGCATGGCGATTCAAGCCGCATGTATCCGGTCGGCCAGATCAAGCGCGCTGCCGAGCGGCTGATGGAAGTGACCTATGAATGCCTGCTGCGTGGTATCGCGGCTGTAAAGCCCGGTGTGCGCACCGGCGCGATCGGCGCGGCGATCCAGACCTATGCGGAAGCCGAACGTTGCTCGGTGGTGCGCGATTTCTGCGGGCACGGCGTTGGGCGGCTGTTCCACGATACGCCAAACATCCTGCATTACGGCCGTCCGGACGAAGGCCCGGAAATCCGGGAAGGCATGATCTTCACCATCGAGCCCATGATCAATCTTGGCAAACCACATGTGAAAGTGCTTTCCGACGGCTGGACGGCGGTGACGCGCGACCGTTCGCTGTCCGCCCAATATGAACACGCCGTTGGCGTCACGGCCACCGGCTGCGAGATCTTCACGCTGTCGCCCGGCGGCTTCGACCGTCCGGGCCTGCCGCCGCTTACCCCTTCATAAGGCCAGACCGCCCATGGCAAGACGCCCCGCCCCGCCTCCCGCCGAGCTTTCCACGACGTCCGGCTTTCAGGCGGGCGAAGGCGATCTCTTCGAAGGGGCGGACGAGCGCGGTTTTTTCGCCGAGCCGCGAAATGCGGTGAAGAAGCCGGTGCCTGTCATCGAACCGCCGGCGGATGCCGCCCATTATCATGGTCACCGGGACCGGCTGCGGGCGCGGTATCGCGATGGCGGCGACGCGGCGCTCGCCGATTATGAGTTGCTGGAGCTTTTACTGTTCCGGCTGATACCGCGGCGCGACACAAAGCCCATCGCCAAGGCGCTCCTTGCCCGTTTCGGCACGCTGGGCGGTGTACTCGGTGCACCTCTGCCGCTGTTGCAGGAGGTGAAGGGCGTGGGCGAAGCCGTGGCGTTCGACCTGAAGCTCGTCGCCTCCGTTTCCCAGCGCATGCTGAAAAGCGAAATCCGCAACAAGCAGGTTCTGAGTTCCTGGTCCTCGGTCATCGATTATTGCCACGCCGCCATGGCCCATGAAACGCGCGAACAGTTCCGCATCCTGTTCCTCGATAAGCGCAATGTCCTCATCGCCGACGAAGTGCAGGGGCACGGGACCGTGGACCATACACCGGTCTATCCCCGCGAAGTGGTGCGCCGCGCTCTCGAACTATCCGCTACCGCCTTGATTTTAATCCACAATCACCCGAGCGGCGACCCGACACCTTCGCGTGCGGATATCGAGATGACCAAGACCATCATCGATACGGCAAAGCCGCTCGGTATCGCCGTCCACGACCATATCATCATCGGCAAGGATGGCCACGCCAGCTTCAAGGGCCTGCGCCTGATCTGAAGCAGACGCGAAGGTTTACACAGGCCTGCAACCCATAAGCGCACGTCAACACAAAATTAACACCTATAAATTAGCATTTCCGAAAATAATAAATCAAGGCATCGAACCTTGGTGCCTTAAGGAACGGGGGTGCTTTATGCGTAATGCAGTGCGTTTCCTTCGCGATCGGTCCGGCTCGAACGCTGTCGAGTTCGCCATTGTCGCGCCAATCTTCTTTCTCGTCCTCCTGACCATGATTGCCTACGGCATTTATCTGATGGCGGCCTATTCGGTGCAGCAGATCGCCGCCGACGCGGCAAGAACGGCGGTCGCCGGTCTTAACACAACCGAGCGCCAGCAGCTCGCCCGGGACTTCGTCGCCAAGAGCGATCTCGGCTACGCCTTCCTGGATAAAAGACACTTCACGGTCAACGTCGCCACTGATCCCGCCAATGCCAACCAGTTCACGGTGAAAGTCGAATATGACGCCCGTGATCTGCCGATCTGGAGCCTCTACAGCTACACCCTGCCCGAGCCGGTCATCCGGCGTTTTTCCACCATCCGGATCGGAGGAGCATGACATGAGGACCATCCATTCCCTGCTCTCCGGATTCCTGAGGGATCGCGCCGGCAACATCGCCATCTCCGCCGGCCTGACGGCGCCGCTTTTTATCGGCATCCTGGCGATTGGCGTCGATTACGGTTATCTGACCCTGCAGAAGCGGCAATTGCAGCAAACCGCCGATCTCGCGGCCATTTCGGCAGCAGCCAACGTCACCGACGCCGAAAAGACGGTGCAGCAATATTTTGCACTCAACGGCCTGGACCTCGGCGTCAGGACGGCGCAGGGGCTGCTAACGCCAACCGGGCTGCAGCCTTTCGATCCCCGGAATGAGTTTGCCAAAACCCACGGCTACGCCGAGGTTGTCAAAGGCCATTATGAACCGGATGCCAGCCTCCCGGTCGGACAGCGGTTCGTCGAAAACGCCCAGCCGACCAATGCGGTGAAAGTAAACATCTTCGAAAAGGGCCAGATCTTCTTCGCTTCGGCCTTTACAACGCCGCCAAGGATTTCGGCCGCCGGAACCGCCTCGTCTCAGAAAGTCGCCGCATTCTCGGTGGGATCGCGGCTTGCCAGCCTCAATGACGGCCTCCTGAACAGCCTGCTCGGCGGTCTGCTCGGCACCACGGTCTCGCTCAAGCTCATGGACTATCAGGCCCTCGTCGATGCCGATGTCAACGCGCTGCATGTCGTCGAAGCTCTAGCGATCGATCTTGGCCTCACCGCCGGCACCTACAAGGACGTGCTGCAGACGGAGATTACCTACGGCAAGTTCCTGAACGCGCTGACGAAAACGACGGGCCTGCAGCCAGCCGTCGTCACCGTTTTGAAGACATTGGAAAAAACCGCCGGCAAGAGCAACATCAAGCTCAAGCTAGAAGAAATCGTCAATCTCGGTCCCTTCACCGAAAAGCTCATTGGCAGCGGGGAAAATCTCAAGGTCAATGCCAGCGTCTTCGACCTTCTCAATGCCGCAGCCGTTGCCGGTAATGGCGGCAACCAGCTGGCGCTTGATCTCGGCGCTAATGTTCTCGGCCTCGCCTCGGCCAAGGTGACACTCGCCATCGGCCAGCCGCCGGTCGAAACGCCTTCGCTCGCCGTTGGCGGCCAGGGCACCGTGGTCCGTACCGCCCAGACCCGCCTTGCGGTCAATGTCGTGGTGGATGGGCTCCAGGCAATCGCCGGCCTCAAGGTCAATGTCCCGCTTTATGTGGAAGTCGCCCACGCGGAAGCCCGGCTTGCGGACATTCGCTGCACGGGCGGCGGACAGGGAACCGTTGATGTCGAAGTTGTTCCCGGCGTTGCAGAAATTGCACTTGGCAATGTCGATACCACGGCCTTCGCCAATTTCGGACGGGACCCGCGCGTGACAAAGGCGGCAATCGTGGATTCTGCCCTGCTTGCCGTCAACGGCAGCGCCCTCATCAACGCCACCAACATGACGAAGACCAAGCTGACCTTCACGCAGCTGGATATTGCCCAGGGCAAGATCAAGAGCGTCTCCACGAAGGATACCGTCACGACGCTCGTCAGCTCGCTGCTGAAGAACCTTGATCTCGACATCAGGATTCTCTTCCTCAACCTTGGCGGCCTCGGCGTCATCCAGACGGCGCTCGCCAACACGCTGTCCCTCGTCACCGCACCGGTTGATACGCTGCTTTACAACACGCTTCTGGTTCTCGGCGTCAAGATCGGCGAAGCCGATGTTCGTGTTACCGATGTCCGCTGCCAGCAGCCGGCTCTGGTACAGTAAGCCTATAGCCACAGATAAAAATAGCCGCCGGAAATCCGGCGGCTTTATCATTACCAGAGGCTGAAGCGCGAGCGGGAGCCTCACACTCCCGAAGCCGGACCAGATCTTCAGTCCGGCACGATCAGACCTCGCGCAAGCGCAGAGAGACTTTCAGCTCTTCCATCAAGCGCTGGCGATTGCCAGGCGCTTCTCGTCGCGCCCGCTTTTCATGCGCTCTGACAGCAGGAACGCCAGTTCCAGTGCTTGATCGGCATTGAGGCGCGGGTCGCAATGGGTGTGGTAACGGTCGGACAACGAATCCGCCGTCACGGCGCGCGCGCCACCCGTGCACTCCGTCACGTCCTTGCCGGTCATCTCGATATGGATGCCGCCCGGATGCGTGCCTTCGGCGCGGTGGATCTGGAAGAAGCTTTCGACCTCCGACAGGATACGCTCGAACGGGCGCGTCTTGTAGTGGTTGAGCGTGATCGTGTTGCCATGCATCGGATCGCAGGACCAGACGACCTTGCGGCCTTCCTTCTCGACAGCACGGATGAGCTTCGGCAGGCTGTCCGCCACCTTGTCATGGCCGAAACGGCAAATCAGCGTCAGACGGCCGGCCTCGTTTGCCGGGTTCAGTGCGTCGATCAGCTCGATCAGATTGTCGGGCGTCAGCGACGGACCACATTTCAGGCCGATCGGGTTCTTGATGCCGCGGAAATACTCCACATGCGCATGGTCGAGCTGACGCGTGCGGTCACCGATCCAGATCATGTGGCCCGACGTGGCGTACCAGTCACCAGAGGTGGAATCGATACGGGTCAAGGCTTCTTCGTAACCAAGCAGCAACGCCTCATGGCTGGTGAAGAAGTCGGTCTCGCGCAGGCTCGGATTGCTGTCCGCGCTGATGCCGATGGCCTTCATGAAGTCCATGGTTTCGGAGATTCGGTCGGCCAGCTTGCGGTAACGGTCGGCCTGCGGGCTGTCCTTAATGAAGCCGAGCATCCACTGGTGAACGTTTTCGAGGTTGGCATAACCGCCCATTGCGAAAGCGCGGAGCAGGTTCAGCGTCGCCGCCGACTGGCGATAGGCGTCGAGCTGACGCTCCGGGCTCGGAATGCGCGAGGCTTCGTTGAATTCGATGCCGTTGATGATGTCACCGCGGTAGGACGGCAGCGTCACGCCATCCTGCACTTCCACGTTGGAAGAGCGCGGCTTGGCGAACTGGCCGGCAATGCGTCCCACCTTTACGACTGGCAGCTGTGCGCCATAGGTCAGCACCACGGCCATCTGCAGGAAGGCACGGAAGAAGTCACGGATATTGTCCGCGCCGTGCTCGAGGAAGCTCTCGGCGCAATCGCCGCCCTGCAGCAGGAAGGCGTTGCCTTCCGCCACATTGGCAAGCTGCTTCTTGAGGCGGCGGGCCTCACCGGCAAATACCAGCGGCGGATAGGTTGCAAGCGTGGCTTCCGTTGCCGCAAGCGCTGCCGCATCAGGATATTCGGGAACCTGCTGGATCGGTTTCTGCCGCCAGCTGCCGGGGGTCCAATTCTGTGCCATGTTCTTACCCTTCTTTCGACCGCGCAAGCGCCGCGCGACCGCCTCGGAAATTTGAGCGGCTTATAGCTCCAAGCACAGGCTTTGCATAGACATCCGCGCGCCGCCCGCCCTCTTTCGGACCGTTTTGATCCGCCATGAAGGAGAAAAATGATTTCAAACGATTTAAATAGTTTCCGTGGATGGTTGCCCATCCCTCCGAAGTCACCGACTTCCGGGCTTGATGCAGAGATATCGGCGCAGGGAATGGGGCAGATGCAAGAGAAACACCACAAGCCGGTCCAGTGGCGAGCAAGGCCAGTTCTCCCATTCGGAAACACACCCGCCTCTTCCGTGGCGGATTTCCATGTGTCTAATCTTCTCCATAAGGAACATGGTTTCGGGTAACATGTCTGTCTCCTTTGTTGGAGACGAGTTAGGTTGCGCCCTGCAGCAAGCATAGAGGCAGGACTGAAAGACCCGTTTCATATCTGAACGGAGAAGACAGGCCCTGATGCGGCTAAGATGCTGCCATGATGTGGAGAGGATGCCGTGACAGAAGTGGACTGGGACGAGTTGAGGCTTTTCGACATTGTCGCCACAGAGGGCGGCCTCGCCGGCGCGGCGGGTAAAGCCGGGCTCAGTGCGCCGACGATTGGCCGAAAGATGATGCTTCTTGAACGCAAAATGGGGCGAACGCTCTTTATTCGGAGTCAGAACGGATACCGGCTCGCACCGGACGGCCAGGTCCTGTTCGAGAAGGTAAGGTCCATGCGCAACAGCGCGGCGGAAATCACTCAATGGCACAGCGACGCTTTTTCGCTACCGATCGTTTCTCTGTCGAGTGACATCTGGATTGCCGGATTCATAGCCACCAATGCGGCGGCCATTCGCGGCCCGTCGGACGCTTTCCGCCTGTGCTGCAAGCAATGTGAGAATGACGACGAGTTGACCTACAAGCGCGGCATGATCGCGATCAGGCACGTCAGGCCAGCCGCCGGGAATTTCGCCGTCCGGAAATCGGTCGACGTTGCCTATTGCGCCTATCGCGCGCGCGACAGCTCAGGCAAGAATGTTGAGCAATGGATTTCGATCGGCACCGAGGTCGCGAAATCCGACGCCGAAAAATGGGTGTTCCGGCATCGGGAACCGCTGATCCACACCTGGACGAATGCCCCTGCCCTTTTGCCGAGCCTGATCCAGAGCGGGGCCGGAAAAGGCGTCCTGCCCTGCTTTATTGGTGACAACGTCCCCGGCCTCGTCCGCGACGGCGAGATCATCGAGGAACTGTCCCATCCGCTCTGGATCATCGTCAACGACGACGACCGGCACGCCCCGGAAATGCGGCTCGCCATAGATCGCCTCGTCGCTCTCCTGAAGGGCAACGAGGCGTTATTCGATGGCAGCCGCCATTATCAGGCAGAGACGAGCTGGAAGCCGGAGCGGAAGATGAGCTAGACCCGCTCGCCGTTTACGACGCGATAGCTCGGCGAATACATTGTCACCAGTTCCTCTGCCGCCGTTGGGTGAACGGCCATGGTGCGGTCGAAGTCATCCTTCGTGCAGCCGGCTTTCAGCGTGATGCCGAGAAGCTGCGCCATCTCGCCGGCCTCATGGCCGAGGATATGCACGCCGACGACCTTGCGGTCAGCGGCATTGACGATCAGCTTCATGATCGTTTTCTCCTGACGGCCAGATAGCGTCGCCTTCATCGGACGGAACTGGGCGCGATAGACTTCCAGTTCCGGGTATTTCTTGCCGGCTTCCTCTTCCGAAAGGCCGACAGTGCCGATTTCCGGCTGCGAGAATACCGCCGTCGCAATCAGCTCGTGATCCGGCTTGGTCGGGTTGTTCTTGTATTCCGTCTCGATGAAGCACATCGCCTCGTGGATCGCCACCGGCGTCAGTTGTACCCGGTCGGTGACGTCGCCAAGTGCGAAGATGCTGGGCACGTTCGTGCGCGAATAATCGTCAACGACGATCGCGCCGCGGGCGTCCACCTCCACACCGGCATTCTCGAGACCGAGCCCCTTGGTATTCGGATCGCGGCCAAGCGCCAGCATCACCAGGCCCACATGCAGCGAAGCGCCCTGCTTGGTGCGGGCCACGAAACCGCCGGCGCCGTCCTTGCTGACTTCCTCGATGATGTCTTCCAGAATGATGCGGATGCCCTTGGCCTCCATCGCCTCATGCAGGCCCTTGCGCATATCCTGATCGAAGCGCGACAGGATTTCCTTGCCGCGATAGATCAATGTCGTTTCAACGCCGAGCCCGTGGAAGATATTGGCGAATTCCACCGCGATGTAACCGCCGCCGGCAATCAGGATCGATTTCGGCAGCTCCTCGAGATCGAAAGCCTCGTTGGACGAAATCGTCAACTCGTGGCCGGGCAGCGCCTTGTGTTCGTTCGGCGTGCCGCCGACAGCGATGACGATACGCTCGGCGGTGAAGGTTTCGCCGGTTTTCGTCAGCTTGACGGTATGGGCATCCACGAGTTCCGCCCGGCTGTCGAAAATATCGGCCTTGGCGTTTTCCAGACCCTTACGGTAGAGCCCTTCGAGACGGGTGATTTCCTTGTCCTTCGCCGCGATCAGCTTTTTCCAGTCGAAGCTGCGCTCGCCGACGCTCCAGCCGAAACCTTCAGAATCCTCGAAATGCTCGGGGAACTGCGAGGCGTAGACGAACAGCTTCTTCGGCACGCAGCCGCGGATGACGCAAGTGCCGCCATAGCGGTATTCCTCGGCGATCGCCACGCGCTTGCCGAGCGAGGCAGCCACACGGCCGCTGCGCACGCCGCCGGAACCGCCACCGATGACGAAGAGATCGTAGTCATAAGCTGTCATAGTCAAAACCCCTGATCAAAACCGCCATCAGCCGCAAACGGGCAGCGGTGCATTCACGCCCACATATAGGTGCTGCGGCGCACAAATGAAAAGCCCGGTCTTGCGGCCGGGCTTTGAATATTTCTGAACCTGGAAAAGCGCCTTATGGCTTGGCAGCCGGAGCGCCACCCGTGGCATTGTGATCCGCGGGAAGCGGCTTCAGATCAGCGCCGGCGACCTTCTGCAGTTCGGTCATGCTGGCAGCGTTGAGATCGCGGTTGATACCGGCGGCCCAGATATCGGCAGCCTTCATCAGTTCGCGGGTCGCAATCGGGCCGTCCTTCAACAGCTTCTTGCCAGCTTCGCTGCTGTAGAAGGTGGAGATGGCGTTCAGTTCCTCGACCGAAAAAGCACGTGCATAGGTCAGCGCGGCCTCACGCTCGAGATCGGCGCGGCGCGGTGCAAGCTCAAGCGCCTTGGCGTCAACCGTCGCGGTGATCGCATCCTGAACATTCGGCGAAGCCTGAATAAGTTCGGCCTTCAGACGTTCGGCCAGTCCCGGCAGAATGTCGTCGAAACGGTCGGTAACGCCAAGAGAGGCGATCGCCTGCCGCGCGGCAGCAACATGCGCTTCGGAAATTTCCTGGGCGCGTGCGGCAGTACCGAACACGATGCCGGAAATGAGGATCGAAGCAGCGGCAGCTTTGCCCAGTCCCGCTAGTTTGATCATGAAAATCTCGCTCCTGTTATACTGCCTGCATCACGCGGGCGCCTTCAGGGCCAGCGATAATGGCAAGCGATGCCAAATTTATGAAAAGTCCGTGCTCGACGACACCGGGAATCGTGTTCAGCTCGCGTGCTAGCGCTTCTGCATCAGGAATACGGCCAAAAGATGCGTCGAGAATAAGGTGTCCGCCATCCGTCATGAAGACGCCGTCACCGGAAGAGCGAAGCTTCAACTCACCCGACAGGCCGCACCGCGATGCCAACTTTTCGATGGCGATGCGGGTCGCAACCTGGCCAAACGGATTGATCTCGATGGGCAGAGGAAAGGCGCCCAGCGTCTCCACAACCTTGCTCTGGTCGGCGATGACGATCACGCGTGCGGATGCCGCCGCGACGATCTTCTCGCGCAGCAGTGCACCGCCGCCGCCCTTGACGAGCCGCAACGCGTGGTCAACCTCATCCGCACCGTCAATGGTCAGATCCAGTTCCGGCAATTCATCGAGAGATTTCAGCGGCACGCCAAGCTCGACGCACAGACGCGCGGTGCGCTCGGATGTCGGCACGCCCTCGACCTTGAGGCCGGCGGCGACCTTCTCGGCCAGAAGCCGGACGAATTCCTCGGCCGTCGAACCCGTGCCGATACCGAGCCGCATCCCATCCTGTACATGGGACAATGCGGCCTCGGCGGCCTTGATTTTCATCTGGCGGGCATCCATGTGCCTGAAACTCCGGTAGCTTTGTCGTCGCCGTGCTGTTTACACGGGTCGAAAGCCAAACGAAAGCCTTTTTCAAGGCAACGAACAGAACGTTGTGATGCGGTTGCAAAGACAGGTGGCTTTGCCTAGGCTTGGCGCGAATGAAAGCATGAATAGCTCAGCCCCGCATTCTACAAGAGGCCGTTTCCGTGACATCCCGCCCGCTCTCCCCGCTCGCCATTTTCGATCTCGACGGTACGCTGGTCGATACCGCCGCTGATCTCGTCTCGAGCCTCAACCATACCATTGCCGCCGCCGGGCTTGCGCCCGTCACCTACGACGACCTGACGCATCTCGTCGGCCAGGGCGCGCGGGTCATGATCAAGCGGGCCTTTGCACTGCGCGAAACGGAGCTGCCGGAAGCCGAAATCGATCCGCTCTACGAACGCTTCATCACCCATTACCGCGCTGAAATGCCCGGCGAAAGCCGCCCCTACCCCGGCATCGTCAAAACGCTGGATGCGCTTTCGCAATCCGGCATCACGCTTGCCGTCTGCACCAACAAGACCGCAGTCCTCGCTGTACCGCTGCTCGACAAACTCGGCCTTACGCCGTATTTCGCGGCCATCACCTGTGGCGACACGTTCGAATTCCGCAAGCCGGACGCGCGCCATATCTTGGGGACCATCGAAAGGGCTGGCGGCGATATCAGGCGCACGGTCATGGTCGGCGACAGCATCAACGATATCCTCGCCGCGAAAAACGCCAACGTGCCCTCCATCGGCGTCACTTTCGGTTACACGGATGTACCGATGGCCGAGCTGAAGCCGGATGTAGTAATCGATAATTTTGATGCGCTGACACCGACATTGTTCGAGAAGCTGATTGCAAGGGGTGCGGCCGCGGCTTGAGAGACTGAGCGACAAACGCAAGGAAACGGCACTTTCGACATCAATGAGAGCTAAACGACTTCCCTGCCGTCCGTCATGCCGGACTTGATCCGGCATCCAGCCACGGCGTGTCTGCGCCGTGAAAGGAGCCTTTGCAATCAAGGACTTGATCGCGCTGGACCCCGGATCAGGTCCGGGGTGACGGAGTACCCATTTACGCCCAACATCCCTGACAGGGTCTGCAGCCGAACTACTCCAAAACCGATCCATAAAACAAAAAAAGCGCCGTCTCCGGCGCTTTTCTTTTGAATAGACCCCAATCAGATCGAGCTGGCCCTTGCCTTCGTCGTCACCGCAAAGGCCTTCTGCACGTAGCTGTCGCGATCATAGACATCATCGAAGAACTGGACCTTGCCGTCCTTATCCGGCCAGGCGGTGAAATAGGCCACATAAACCGGAATCTTTTCCGGCACCTGCACGGCGCGGTTCTTGCCTGACGCAATCTGCTCGCCAACCTTGTCAACGCTGGTGCCGAGAACGGCAGCCGCCATGCGGCGCGGGTCGACCAGGCGGATACAGCCGTGGCTCAGCGCCCGCATGTCGCGGTTGAAGAAGCTTTTGGCCGGCGTGTCATGCATGTAGATGGCATGTGCGTTGGGGAAGAGGATTTTCAGGTCGCCCAGCGCATTGTCGCTGCTCGGCGGCTGGCGCACGGAAACGGCGTTGGTCGAGCCATACCAGTTGACGCTGGAGGATGACACGGCGCGCCCATTCACCTGCACTTCGTAACCCAGGCGATCGAGGTATGATGGGTCACGGCGCAGCTTCGGCAGCATCTCGTTGATGATGATCGACTGCGGTACGCCCCAATAGGGGTTGAACTCGACGGTCTGAATCTCGTCCTGGAAGAAATAGGTCTGGTTGGCCTTGGAGCCGACCACGACCTTCATGCCGAACTGTTCGACGCCATCATTGTGGTAATAGGCCATGAAGGCGGGCTGGTTGATGAAGACGTAACGCTGGCCGAGATCGGCCGGCAGCCAGCGGATCTGCTCCATGGCCACCTGCACCTTGGCGATCTTCGCGTCGTTGCTTTCGCCGACCATGGCGCGCACGGTCGCACGACCGATGACGCCATCCGCCTTCAGGCCATTTTCGCTCTGGAACGCCTTCACCAGATCGACGAGATCGGGCGTGTAATCCGGCGTCTGCTGGTAAGCGGAGATCGTTGCGGCATGTTCCGCCTTGAAGGCGGGAGAAGCCCGATGTTCGATAGCCTTGACGACACTCGCCATGTCAGCGCTGCTGTTGCCGGGCTTCAGCACCAGATCGGCGGGAACACGAACGACATGGGCGGCATCGCCCTCGCCACGCAGGCGGGCAAGCTCTGCCTTCAGCGCCTGATACTCGGCGCTGGAGGGCTCGCGGCTGCGCAGATAAGCGGCCACATCTGGGCTAAGGCCAGCAAGCTTCAGCACGGGAGCGAGGTTCACCGTCTTGCGCTTGAAATCATGGTAACCGGACAGCCGGTTCGGATCGACGCGGCCACGGGTCGTATCCTGCACATAGGCGAGAACCTTGGCGGACAGCGCCAGCTCGAACTGCATCTGCGCCCGCTGATAGGCATCGGAAACAGGCGCCGAAGCCGTCTCGACCGGTGTGCCGTTCGATGTGGTGCCGGCAACATTGCTGCTGATACTCGCAGTCACATCCTTGGCCGGTGCGGAAATGCTGTAATCGGCGGGATCGAGACCGCTTTCGCCAACCGTCTCCAGGAAAGCGATGGCGGCGTTGGCGCGCTCGGTCAGTTCGCCACCGGATACCCACAACGTCTTGCCGCCAGCGCCGTAATAAGCCTCAAGCGCCTTGGCGATCTCGGGCGTGGCGCTGAACTTGAGATTGGCAAGGCCTTCGCCGAAATTCGCGGTGTTCACCGCCCGGGCTGTATCCGCCTTGTAATCATAATAGCGTGGGCCGGAAACGCGGGGCAAAGGCTCGGGATCGGAAGCATCAGCACTCTGACCGGCACCCGATCCGGAGCCGGATGGCGAGGTGACGATGCCGGCCGGCGGCAACTCGCCGCGATCCCGCGCGATCTTGCCGGGCCCGCCGCGCAGGAGGTCCATCAGGGTCACCGCACCGGCGCTGCCGGGAAGAGCGGTGGAAACGGAAAGACCGAGAGCCAGCACCAGTGCTGCCGATGATTTTCCAGATGTGACTTGCAATTTGATCCTCGTAGCACCCAGCACCACCGGCAAAAACGGCGGGCATTAGTTTCATGCCTGTCTAGCCGATCAACGGCCTGTTGAAAAGAAAACGCCCAAAGCTCAAAATCGTGCCGAAATGAACCTCATAATACAGCCAAAGCCGTAAAAACGTAATTTCCAGAATTGGCGAGAATGGTTAAATTTCTATTTATTTCATTCACTTTGCTTTGAGCGCCCGCCCCGGTACAAGCCCGGTTTTCCTGCCTTTTCATGACGTAGTAAAAATGCCACGCGGCCGGGTTTTTCGCCTTGCTGCATTCGCTGCAGGCAAATCGCCGCGCAACGACGGGAAATATCTTCCCGCGCCGCATTGCAGCGGCTTTCTTTGCCGCCGCGATGATTCTATATATCGGCCGCGCAAGGCGGGCGAAGGCGCCGTTTTGGCGGAGGAACACGAGTAAAAAGGCAAGATTGATGACAGCCACACGGACGGAAACCGATACATTTGGCCCTATTGAAGTTCAGGCCGATCGCTACTGGGGCGCGCAGGCGCAGCGCTCGCTCGGCAACTTCAAGATCGGCTGGGAAAAGCAGCCCGCCTCTGTCGTTCGCGCGCTCGGCATCGTCAAGCAGGCCGCCGCCCGCGCCAACATGGCGCTCGCCGGCCTCGACCCAAAGATCGGTGAAGCCATCATCGCCGCCGCACAGGAAGTCATCGACGGCAAGCTGACCGAACATTTCCCGCTCGTCGTCTGGCAGACCGGCTCCGGCACCCAGTCCAACATGAACGCCAATGAGGTGATTTCCAACCGCGCAATCGAGATGCTCGGCGGCGAAATGGGCAGCAAGAAGCCGGTTCATCCCAACGACCACGTCAACATGAGCCAGTCTTCGAACGATACCTATCCGACGGCGATGCACATCGCCTGCGTCGAGCAGATCGTTCACCACCTGCTGCCGAGCCTGAGGCACCTGCATCAGGCGCTGGAAGCCAAGGTCAAGCAGTTCGAAAAGATCATCAAGATCGGCCGCACCCACACGCAGGATGCAACGCCGCTGACGCTCGGCCAGGAATTCTCCGGTTACGCCGCGCAGGTCGCCTCCGCCATCGCCAACATCGAAACCACCCTGCCTGCGCTTTCCAAGCTCGCCCAGGGCGGCACGGCCGTCGGCACGGGCCTCAATGCCCCTGTTGGTTTTGCCGAAAAGGTGGCCGAGGAAATTTCGAAGATCACCGGCCTTTCCTTCGTCACCGCGCCGAACAAGTTCGAAGCGCTTGCCTCGCATGATTCCATGGTCTTCTCGCATGGCGCGATCAACGCGGCAGCAGCGGCACTCTTCAAGATCGCCAACGACATCCGCTTCCTCGGCTCCGGCCCCCGCGCCGGTCTCGGCGAACTCTCGCTGCCGGAAAACGAGCCCGGCTCGTCCATCATGCCGGGCAAGGTCAACCCTACCCAGTCGGAAGCACTGACGCAGGTTTGCGCCCACATCTTCGGCAACAATGCAGCGCTCTCCTTCGCCGGTTCGCAGGGCCACTTCGAGCTCAACGTCTATAACCCGATGATGGCCTATAACTTCCTGCAGTCCGTCCAGCTTCTGGGCGACGCGGCCGTCTCTTTCACCGACAATTGCGTCGTCGGCATCGAGGCCCGCGAAGACAACATCAAGAAGGGGGTCGAAAACTCTCTGATGCTCGTCACTGCACTGAACGGCAAGCTCGGCTACGACATCTGCGCCAAGATCGCCAAGACCGCCCACAAGAACGGCACGACCCTGCGCGAGGAAGCCGTTGGTGGCGGATACCTCACCAACGAGGAATTCGACCAGTATGTGCGCCCGGAGAACATGATCGGGCCGAAGTAAGCCTGTTTGAATTTTGGTGGAATGCAAAACGGGCCTTCGGGCCCGTTTTTTTGTTTGCTCAACTAAAGACAAGCCCATTCCGAACGAATCTCAGGATGGTCAGTCGGGGAAGAGTTCTCCGTCATGCCGGACTAGATCCGGCGTCCAGCCACGGCGCGTCTGCGCCGTGAAAAGAGTCTTTTGCGATCAAAGACTTGATCGCACTGGACCCCGGATCAAGTCCGGGGTGACGGAGGAGATGTCCTGACTTCCCGCAAACAAAAAAGGGCCGCTTTCGCGGCCCTCTTCACAATCCTTCAAACCGTCAAACCAGCCGGCTCTGTTCCACCGCCGCTTCGATGAAGCTAGCGAAAAGCGGATGCGGGTCGAGCGGGCGGCTCTTCAATTCCGGATGGTACTGAACGCCGATGAACCACGGATGATCAGGATATTCCACCGTTTCCGGCAGCACACCATCCGGAGACATGCCGGAGAAGACGAGGCCGCATTCTTCCAGCCGGTCCTTGTAGTCCACATTCACCTCGTAGCGGTGACGGTGGCGCTCGGAAATATCCGTGGAGCCATAAATCTCGGCGATCTTGGTATCCTTCTTCAGCGCCGCCTTATAGGCGCCGAGGCGCATCGTGCCGCCGAGATCACCCTTGGAGGAGCGCTTCTCCAGCTCGTTGCCCTTCACCCATTCGGTCATGAGGCCGACAACCGGCTCGGACGTCGGACCGAATTCGGTCGAAGAGGCATTTTCGATGCCGGCCAGATGACGGGCCGCTTCCACGACCGCCATCTGCATGCCGAAGCAGATGCCGAAATAGGGCACGTTGCGCTCACGCGCAAACTGCGCCGCCATGATCTTGCCTTCCGAACCACGCTCGCCGAAACCGCCCGGCACCAGAATGCCGTTGACCTTTTCGAGATAGGGCGTCGGATCTTCCTTTTCGAAGACTTCCGACTCGATCCACTCGAGCTTGACCTTGACGCGGTTGGCAAAGCCGCCGTGATGCAGCGCCTCGATCAGCGACTTATACGCGTCCTTGAGGCCGGTATATTTGCCGACGATCGCAATCGTCACTTCGCCTTCCGGCGTGCGGATACGGTTGCAGACCTCTTCCCACTGCTCCAGACGCGGCTTGGGCGCCGGCTCGATGCCGAAAGCGGCCAGCACTTCCGAATCGAGGCCTTCCTTGTGGTAGGCAATCGGAACGTCATAGATATTCGCCACATCCAGCGCCTGGATGACGGCGGAAGGACGCACGTTGCAGAACAGCGAAAGCTTGCGGCGTTCGGCTTCCGGGATTTCCCGGTCAGCGCGCACCAAAAGGATGTCGGGGTGAATACCGAGCGCCTGCAGTTCCTTGACGGAATGCTGGGTCGGCTTGGTCTTCAATTCGCCTGCCGCCGGAATATAGGGCATCAGCGTCAGGTGAAGATAGATCGCCGTGCCGCGCGGCAGGTCGTTGCCGAGCTGACGGATCGCTTCCATGAACGGCATCGCTTCGATGTCACCCACTGTGCCACCGATCTCGCAGATGACGAAGTCGTAATCGTCATTGCCTTCGATCACGAAATCCTTGATCTCGTTGGTGACATGCGGAATGACCTGAACCGTTGCGCCGAGATAGTCGCCGCGCCGTTCCTTGTCGATGATGTTCTTGTAGATGCGACCGGTGGTGATGTTGTCGGTCTTGGTGGCCGAACGCCCGGTAAAGCGTTCATAGTGGCCAAGGTCGAGGTCCGTCTCGGCACCGTCGTCAGTCACGAACACTTCACCGTGCTGTGTCGGGCTCATGGTGCCGGGATCGACGTTCAGATAGGGGTCGAGTTTGCGAAGCCGCACCCGATAACCACGGGATTGCAGCAAAGCTCCGAGTGCAGCAGCTGCGATGCCCTTACCGAGAGAGGAGACCACGCCGCCTGTGATGAATACATATCGCGCCATGGGATTCACCGGATACCTTTTTACCTCTGATTCCGCCAGCCCAAATTTCATGCTGTTGCAAATTCGCTGTTGACGAATTCACAATTCAACTGGCCGGAATGCGAACAAAAGAAAACCGGCAGGCTTTTGGCCTGCCGGAGCGTTAAATCAGAACCGGGCTTATTGACCGGTCGGAACTGTGTTCGGATCGGCGGGCTGCGCCGGGGCCGGAGCGGCCGTGCCGGAAGCAGCCGGAGCCGGTGTGGTCTGTGCGGGAGCAGCAGCGCCGTTATTGGTCGGAACACCATTTTCAGCCGGAGCCGGCGTCGAAGGCGTCGTCGACGGGCCGAGCGTGTCGAGAATGCCGTTACCCTGGCCCTGCGTGGCCGGAATACGGTTCAGGATATCGGTCGGACGCGATTCGTAACGGGTCAGAAGACCAAGGCCGAGCGACGTTGCAAAGAACAGCGCCGCAAGGATCGCGGTGGTGCGCGTCAGGGCATTGGCCGTTCCGCGCGCGGACATGAAGCCCGAACCGCCGCCGATACCGAGGCCGCCGCCTTCGGAACGCTGGATCAGGACCACGCCGACAAGCGCCAGCACGATCATGAGGTGAATAACAATCAAAACGGTCTGCATGACAATCCATTCCATGCCCCGCGCGGAGCACCATAAAGAAGGTTTTGCGGCTCTTTACATGAGGCGAAGGCTTATTCCAAGCCCCTTTCCCGATACTCTTTCAGGAAAGCCTCATTCAGGCCGTCAGTCGCTCATATGCCGCATAGATGGACAGGAAGTCCGACGCTTTCAAGCTCGCGCCACCAATCAGCGCGCCATCGACGTTTTCAACGCCCATCAGTTCCAGCGCATTAGCCGGCTTTACCGATCCACCATAAAGGATGCGCATGGTCTTTCCGGCATCGCCGAAGCGCTTGACGAGCTCGTCGCGCATGAAGGCATGAGCCTCGCGCACATCGTCCACCGTCGGCGTAAGGCCGGTGCCAATCGCCCAGACGGGTTCATAAGCGATAACGGTATTTTCCGCCGTTGCCTCATCCGGCAGCGAGCCGGCAAGCTGACGCTTCAAAATATCGAGCGTCTGGCCCGCCTTGCGCTCATCGGCCGTTTCGCCAATGCAGACAATGGCGATGAGATCGGCCGCATGGGCGGCAGATGCCTTGGCGCGAACCAGGTGATCAGTCTCGGCATGGTCGGTGCGGCGCTCGGAGTGACCAACGATGACGTGGGTGCCGAAGCAGTCGGCAATCATCTCGGCGGAAATATCGCCAGTATGGGCACCGGAGGCGTTCTGGTGGCAATCCTGCGCGCCGATCATCAGCGGGCTGTCGTCACAGAGCGCGGTCGCGACATAAAGCAGCGTTGAAGGCGGGCAGATCAGCGCATCCACCTTCCCGGACAGCGCGCCCTTGACACCCTCTGCCATGGCCTTGATCTGGTCGAGCGAGGCACGCGTGCCGTTCATCTTCCAGTTTCCGGCAACAAGCGGTCGAACATTCGGCGTCATGCGTATCCCATTCCCTTTGTCTCGGGGCGCAGCCCTGGCGGCGCCCCATCCCTCAGCCGCTGACGGCCCTTGATCACGACAGAAGCTCTGCCGCAATTTCCCGGATATTCCTTTAACCGCAGCGGGCAGCAATTGGTACAAAAAAGCGGCCCAAGAGTTAAAACGAGCGGCAAATCTGGCAAAATTTGTCGTGACCGAGCCCGCCGCGATCCCTTATCGGCTCAAAATCCAGTTCAGAACCGCCCGCCAGTCGGTCATCCGCACCGGCGTGCCGTGGCTGCCAGTCTCATAGCGCGTGAACCGCGCGGGCTCCCCAGCCTTCAACAGCGTACGGAAGATCGTCGCCTGCTGATCGGCCGAATAAACCTTGTCGGCGCTGCCATGGGTAAACCAGACCGGCTTCTTCGCCTTCGCGAAAGCGCTTTTGGGAAAGTCAGGATCGACCGCGCCACCCAGGATCGCCATTCCCTTGAGATTGGCAACGGCTGCCTTGTCGCGGCTAATGCCATAGCAGATGAAACTGCCCATTGAGGCGCAGGTCAATATGACAGGCTTGCCGCCGGATTTTTTGGCCGCATCCGCAATCAGCGCCGTAATGTCGGCAACGCCGTTCTCATCGAAGGAACGAACACTCGGCACGTAATAGGTGCCGCCATTGGCGACGGCCAGATTCTTCAGCCGGTTGAAATTACCGCCGAACGTATAGTCGTTCATGCCAAGCCGCCGGTCACCGCCGCGCCCATGGATGAAGATGATGGTGAACGCCTGCCCGCTGGCCGGGCCGACGCGACCGACCTCAAGCGCCCTGCCCGCGAACGTCACGGTTTCCAGTGCCTGCACCTTCTTCGGCGCCATATCCACATATTGCCGCTTCACCCGCCGCTCCGGCACCTCGTCGCGGCCGTTGATGTCGCGCATCTCCTTGTAGTCGATGACTTCGGATGCGCCGCCATCGCCCGTGGAAAGCACCGTCTGCGCGGAAAACAACTCGTCCTTGAAAGGCCGCAGCGGCCCGTCGGCGGCGGAGGCTGCGACGGGCATGGCCGCCACAGTCAGGCTGAAAAGAGTACAAAACGTGAAATGAGCTGTGGACATGCCTTGGCTAACCGTTCATTCGTGGCTGCGAGACTTGCCATCGCAAGGCCGGCAGCGCAATCCTCCTGTTGCGAAACCCTGACACAATCGTGACATAGGATGCGCCGCGCTTGCCTAGGCGGACCCCGGTTCAATCGGACGGGAACCACGTTTGGCGGTATATTGACGCTGATGGCAAAATGATTCGCATGGCGAAATTCTGACACACGCTTTTGAACTTTGGACATGATGGACGACAGCAACGATCTCTTCTCCGGTCTTCCGGCGGCACGAAACAGCGACACGGACACGAACGAGGACGCGGCGAAGCCCGTGAAGGCCCCGGCGACCGCTGCTGCCAATGTGAACGTGCAGCAGAAACCCGCAGCCGTTGCAGCCGCGGCCCCCGTCGCGTCGTCTGCCCCTCCGCCGCCCGCGTCTCCAGCCGGTGACGACTACGGCGCATCATCGATCCGCGTGCTTGAGGGCCTCGAGCCGGTGCGCATGCGTCCCGGCATGTATATCGGCGGCACGGACGAGAAGGCGCTGCACCACCTCTTCGCCGAAGTCATCGACAACTCCATGGACGAGGCCGTCGCCGGTCACGCCAATTTCATCGAGGTTCATCTCGATGCCGAAGGCTTCCTGACGGTCACCGATAACGGCCGCGGCATTCCCGTGGAGAACCACCCGCAGGTTCCGGGCAAATCGACGCTCGAAGTCATCATGACCAAGCTGCATGCCGGCGGCAAGTTCGACGGTAAGGCCTACGAGACCTCTGGCGGCCTGCACGGCGTCGGCGTCTCCGTGGTGAATGCGCTCTCCGATCTTCTCGAAGTGGAAGTGGCGCGAAACCGCAAGCTTTACCGCCAGCGTTTTTCGCGCGGCCTGCCGATCGGTCCGCTGGAAGAGCTTGGCGACGTGCATAATCGCCGCGGCACCCGCGTGCGTTTCCATCCCGATCCGCAAATCTTCGGCGATCACGCGAAATTCGAACCGGCCCGCATCTTCCGCATGGCCCGCTCCAAGGCTTACCTCTTCGGCGGCGTCGAAATCCGCTGGAGCTGCGATCCCGGCATGGTGCCGGCCGATGGAGAAATCCCCGAAAAGGCCGTGTTCCATTTCCCGGGCGGCCTGAAGGATTATCTCGCCGCCACGCTCGGCAAGGAATTTACCGTCACCCGCGAGATTTTCTCAGGCCGTACCGAAAAGACCGGCGGTCACGGCGCGCTGGAATGGGCGGTGACCTGGTACGGCGGCGACACGCAGATCCATTCCTATTGCAACACCATCCCAACACCCGAAGGCGGCACGCATGAAGCGGGCCTGCGCATCGCGCTCACCAAGGGCCTGAAGAACTATGCCGACTTGACGCAGAACAAGCGCGCCAAGGACATCACCACCGATGACGTGATGATTTCGGCGGCCGGCATGCTCTCCGTTTTCATCCGCGAGCCGGAATTCGTCGGCCAGACCAAGGACAAGCTCGCCACCGTCGAAGCCCAGCGCATCGTCGAAAACGCGCTGCGCGATCCATTTGACCATTATCTGACCGGCAACCCGGCCGAGGCGGCAAAGCTGCTCGACTGGGTCATCGAGCGCTCGGAAGAGCGTATGCGCCGCCGCAAGGAAAAGGAAGTCAACCGCAAGACCGCCGTGCGCAAGCTGCGCCTGCCCGGCAAACTCGCGGATTGCTCCCAGAACACGGCCGAAGGCGCCGAACTTTTCATTGTCGAGGGTGACTCGGCTGGCGGCTCGGCCAAACAGGCGCGCAACCGCGCCAATCAGGCCATTCTGCCGCTGCGTGGTAAAATCCTCAACGTCGGCAGTGCCAGCCGCGAAAAGCTTTCCGCCAACCAGCAGATCGCCGATCTCATCCAGGCGCTCGGCTGTGGCACCCGCACCAAGTACCGCGAAGAAGATTTGCGTTATGAGCGCATCATCATCATGACCGATGCCGACGTCGACGGCGCCCATATCGCCTCGTTGCTCATCACCTTCTTCTATCAGGAAATGCCGGAACTCATTCGCGGCAACCACCTCTATCTGGCAGTGCCGCCGCTCTACGTCATCCGTCAGGGCGCGAAATCCGCCTATGCCCGCGACGACGCCCACCGCGCCGAGCTGATGGAAACCGTCTTCAAGGGCAAAAAGGTCGAAGTGGGCCGCTTTAAAGGCCTCGGTGAAATGATGGCCGCCCAGCTCAAGGAAACCACCATGGACCCCGAAAAGCGCACCCTGCTGCGCGTCGAGATCGATGACGTGGACTTCGAGGGCACGCGCGAGGCTGTCGACAATCTGATGGGCACCAAGGCCGATGCCCGTTTCCGCTTCATTCAGGAGCGGGCGGCTTTTGCAGATAATCTGGATATTTGATCATCCGGATAGACCTTTGAAAGGCAGCGCATGGCGCTGCCTTTTGTGTTGATATGGAAACAACATCTTGCGGATAGTACCCGGCACTACGCCGCGATATCCTCACGAACGCCCAAAACGCGGTCGATCAGACCCCATTCCAACGCTTGCTCCGCCGTCATGAAAAAATCCCTATCCATGGCCGCTTCGAATTTCTCATAACTCTGTTTGCAATGTTCGGCGTAAAGCCGCGTCATGCGGTGCTTGGTCTGCTGCATCTCCTCGGCGTGGATCAGCATGTCCGATGCCTGTCCCTGGAAACCGCCCAGCGGTTGATGAATGTGGATGCTGGCATTGGGAAGTGCTGTGCGCTCGCCCGGTTCGCCCGCCATTAGCAGGAACGATCCCATGGAACGGGCCGTGCCCATACAGAGTGTGTGAACCGGGGCGCGGATGTAATGCATCGTATCGTACATCGCCAGGCCGCTCGTCACGACGCCACCCGGAGAATTGATATAAAGATAGATCGGCTTCTTCGGGTTTTCCGCTTCGAGAAACAGCAATTGCGCGCAGACGAGCGCTGAAACTGCATCGTTGACCTCGCCATTGAGAAAGATGATCCTTTCCCGCAGCAGGCGCGAATAAATGTCGAAAGATCTTTCTCCCCTTGATGATTGTTCGACGACCATAGGGACGAGTTGCATCACTTCGCGCATCGGCGAACTCCTGTGTTTGAAAATGTCGGGAAACGAGTGGGATCAGGCGGCGAGCTTGATCGGCGGGCCGTTGTGGTTTGCGGCGGCCTTCATCGTCCGGCCGGTATTTGTGGGCAGTTCATGAATGATGCGAAGGCTCGTGCCGCCCTCGGCATTGGCCGCGATCCTGAAGGTTACGGTGCTTTCCAGAAATGGTGGAATGTCTTCACGCAGCCGGTAGCGCACTTCCTCGCCGGGTTTGATGTCGATCGCGTCAGGTTCCGCCAGAGCCTCGTTCGGCAGCCAGTTTTCACGGAACGCTGCAATGCTGATGGCGCGCCAGACCTTTTGCGGCGGCTCGTCCAGATCATATTCAAGTTCAATGCCGTTTTTCGGCGCTTCCGCTGCATCCCTGTTCATTGGTCCATATCCTTCAGCAGGAGTTTGAGAGCCTCAATGCGCTGTGGCCAGTAGGCGCGATATTTGCCGAGCCACGCAGCAATGCGTGTCAGCCCCTCCGGATCGACCTCGTAATTGACGAAACGGCCCTGCCGTCTTTCAACCACTAGCCCGGCGCCGCGAAGAACCGAAAGATGCTGCGACATGGCCGGCTGACTGATCTCGATCCCTTCGCGCAGGGCAGAGGCATTCATGGCACCATCCGCCAGCTTTTCGAAAATGGCACGGCGCGTGGGATCGGCCAGTGCCCGGAATATATCGTTCTCTGTCATAAATACACATAAGCACGCACTTATGTGTTTGGCAAGCCCGTTGTCGCGCCTGTACCGGTTTTTCATACTGCCGCCGAACCGAAATGAACGCTTTATTCCCTCGCGCGTTTCCATCCCGCCTGATACTCTCCAGGCCGGGAGCGATCAAAACAAGTGACTGCATTTACGGTCTTCATCATCATTCTTCTGCTGCTCGTCGGGCCGAGCCTGTTTGTCGTCATCGGTAAACAGCGGGAAAAATCCATTCCCAAACGCCCCTCCGCCGCCCTGCCCGTCACTGAGGACGAAACTGTGCTGGATCGGCACTGGCAGACCATAAAGAACGGCTGGAGCGAAAAGAATGCGCTGTGCCTGCTACATTCCAATCTCGATGCATTTGCGGTGCGCGTCGCGGCGGCGCGCGCGGCCGGGCGTAGCCTCGATCTCATGTATTACATGTGGAATGCGGACCTGACGGGACGGCTGATGATGCGCGAGGTCATCGCGGCGGCCGATCGCGGCGTGCGGGTACGGCTGCTGCTCGATGATCTCGGCGTCTCCATGTCAGACCGAATTTTCCACGCCATCGACAGCCATCCCAACATCGAACTTCGCCTGTTCAACCCCACCCGGGCGCGGGAGAACATGCTCCATCGCGGCATGGAACTTTTGCTGCGCTTTCGCAGTGTCAATCGCCGCATGCATAACAAGGCCTGGATTGCCGATGGCCGCGCGGTGATCGTTGGCGGTCGAAATATCGGCGACGCCTATTTCGATGCGGCCGAACGGGCGAATTTCCACGATTTCGATATTCTCGGCTTCGGTGACGTCGTGGCCGACGCAACGGAAATCTTCGATGATTACTGGAACAGCGCCGTTTCCGTCCCCGTTCGCTCGCTTCTGGCGCGCAGGCCGAGCAAACTCGCAAGATTACGGCGCGAGCTGGACGCCCTGCCAAAAAGCGAAGCCGCAAAACCTTATCTTGAGCGCGTTGAAAGCCAGTATGACCGAGATCATTTCCTGATGTCGGACCGCATGCACTGGGTGGGTTCCGTGGATGTGCTTGCCGATCCTCCGGAAAAAGCGGCAGGCAAGCGGCGGAAGGGCCACAACTTCCTGATGGAAAGCCTGCTGCCCCTGCTGCAGGCGGCAAGCGACAGCCTGCACGTCACATCCCCCTATTTCATTCCCGGCAAACAGGGCGTTGAGATTTTCCTTGATATTGCCGAACGGGGCGTATCGCTGGCCATCCTAACCAATTCCCTGGCGGCGACGGATGTGGCCGCCGTTCACGCCGGATATGCCCGTTATCGCAAGCCGCTTCTCTCGGGCGGCGTGCGCCTGCACGAGCTGCGTTCGCAGGTGGACCAGCCGAACTTCACCCTGCGCGGTTCCGGACAGGCGAGCCTGCACACCAAGGCATTCACGCGTGACGGCATGACAGGTTATATCGGCTCGCTGAATTTCGATCCGCGCTCGGCCTCCCTCAACACGGAGATGGGCGTGGTCTTCACATCGCCGCCGCTGGTCGCTTGCATGGACGAAATATTCGCCGAGGAAATCCGCCGCACGATGAGCTTTGAACTGGAGATCGACAGCAGCAACCGCATCGTCTGGACGACGGAGGAACAGGGCCGTACCAAGACCTACCGGCGCGAGCCAGACGCCGCTATCGGCCGCCGCCTCATCGCCGGCATCATGCGTTTCCTGCCGCTTGAATCTCAGCTTTGAAGACGAGCGTCCGGCTCACGCAGCCGGCCGCACCCCGGACTTCGCCAGCTGTATCTGCACCAGCGTATCGAGGTTCTGGTTGACGCGGCAATAGAACTCTTCATCAATGAAGGGCCGCAGCATGAAATCATTGCCGCCAGCCTTCAGGAAACGCGCCGACAGCAGACGGTTGGTGGAGGAGGAAACACCGATGATGCGCAGTTCATGGGAGCCGCGCACGGTGCGGATGCGCCGCGTCAGCTCGAAACCGTCAATGTCGGGCATGTTATAGTCGGTGACGACGAGGCCGATATCGGGGTTGGCCCTTAGAATATCGAGCGCCTTCGCACCGCTGTCTGCCAGGCTGACGCGGAAATTATAACGCTTGAGACGGCTCGAAAGCAGCGCCCGCGCCGTCGGGCTGTCGTCAACGATCAGCACATGATGGCGGTGGTTGGTGAGGAAGCGGCAGACGGATTCCGTCAGCATATCCACGGCGAAGATATTGTCTTTCAGAATATAATCCACCACGTCCTTGGCGATCAGCGTTTCACGCGTCGCCTCGTGAAAGGTGCTGGTGAAAACGATAGTCGGGATCGATAGATCGATCAGATATTCCAGCGCTTCACCCTTTTCCGCGCCCGGCAGGTTGATGTTGGAAATGGCGAGCGTCACCGGCTCGGAAGAATGTTCGTAGCAGGCCTGCAATTCCTCGAAGGAGCGGCATACTTCCACGGTAACGCCCAGCATCTCGTTGAGCCGCCGGCTCACCATCTGGGTAAATACGTTACTGTCTTCCGCCAGTAAAATGCGGTTATTGGTAAAAGGCACGCCCGAATATTGCATGCCCGTGATGCCCAGGAAATTCATTCTGCCCCGATCCCCCATCGTATGTCAGCGGAAGATAGCAGGCTCATTTTTCAGAATGATTAATAGCACTTTTCCTGAAGCATCAGTTGAGCACATGCTTACTTAAACGGAAATACGGCCCGCGAGGGGCCGTATTCCGACTTTGGGAGGGGATTTTGGTCTTATGCGCGCAGAAGCGCGTTGTCGGTGTCGAACGGGCTTTCTTCCACCACCTCAGCGTCATAGGACGTGCCGAGAATGCGGATCTTGAGCTTGGTGCCGACTGCGGCATATTCCGGCTTGAGCATGGCGAGCGCGATCGACTTGCCGAGACGCCAGCCGAAACCGCCGCTCGTCGCGCGCCCTGCAAGTGCGCCGTTTTCATCGAAGATCGCTTCCGAACCGCGCGCATCGACATCCGTATTGCCCGACACGGTGAGCGTCGAGAAGACCGACTTCAGGCCCGCCTCCTTGTAGGCCACCAGTGCGTCGCGGCCGATGAAGCTCTTCTCCGGGCGCAGGAAACGGTCGAGACCCGATTCATAGGCATTGTATTCCACCGAAAGCTCGCGGCCCATATTGCGATAGGACTTTTCGAGCGACATGGAAACCATGGCGCGGATACCGAAAGGCTTGATGCCGAATTCGGCACCGGCTTCCATCAACCGGTCGAAGATGTAGTTCTGCATCTCGATCGGGTGATGCAACTCCCAGCCAAGTTCACCCACGAAGTTGACGCGCAGCGCATGCGCAGTCGCAACGCCGACGGAAATCTGCTTGCCGGTGAGCCAGGGGAAGTCCTTGTTCTCAAGGCTGGTGCGGGTCAGCTTCTTCAGGAGATCACGCGATTTCGGACCGGCCAGAACCAGCACGCCGTATTTCTGGGTGATAGGCTGCAGCACGACCGAGCCATCGGTCGGCGCCAGGCGGAACAGCACGTCATGGTCATGCGCTTCGAGACCACCGGCCGAAACCATGTAGAAGCGGCCCGGCGCCCATTCATAGACCGTGAACTCCGCCTTCACGCCGCCATTCGGCGTCAGAAGATGGGTGAGCGCGATGCGGCCTCGCTTCTTCGGCACCGCATTGGCGAGAATGCTGTCGAGCCAGGCACGCGCGCCGGGGCCGGAAACCTCCATCTTCGCGAAGGCCGACATATCGAGCACGCCGACATTCTGATGCACGTTCTTCACTTCGTTGCCGACATGCTCGAAGTAGTTCGAGCGGCGGAACGACCACTTCTCAACGATACGGCCGTCATCCAGAGCCGGTGCATGGTTATGACTGGTGATGACGTCGGCGCCAACGCCGAGGTCTTCCTCACGCAGCGCGTAACCTTCGGGCGCATACCAGTTGGCGCGCTCCCAGCCATAGACGGAGCCGAACACGCCGCCGAGCTTCTTCAGACGGTCATAAACCGGCGTCGTCTTCAGCGGGCGCGCGGCAGAGCGCTCTTCATCCGGGTAATGCATGGTGAAGACGTTGGCATAGGCTTCCTCGTTCTTGGCGATGAGGTAACCTTCCGTTGCGTAAGGGCCGAAGCGGCGCGGATCGACACCCATCAGGTCGAGCGTCGGCTCACCATCGACGATCCATTCGGCCAGCTGCCAGCCAGCACCACCAGCGGCGGTGATGCCGAAGGAATGGCCTTCGTTCAGCCAGAAATTCTTCAGGCCCGGCGCAGGACCGACGATTGGATTGCCATCAGGTGTATAGGCAATCGCGCCATTGTAGACCTTCTTGATGCCGACTTCGCCGAAGGCCGGAACGCGCACCATGGCGGTTTCGATATGCGGCATCAGTCGATCGAGTTCTTCCTGGAACAGCTCATATTCGCTGTCATCGGATGGACCGTCGACATAACAGACCGGCGCGCCAACTTCATAAGGACCGAGGATCAGCCCGCCCGCCTCTTCACGCATGTACCAGGCCGAGTCGGATTCGCGCAGCACGCCCATTTCCGGCAAGCCCTGGCGGCGGCGTTCCTGAATGGCCGGATGCGGCTCGGTGACGATGTACTGATGCTCGACCGGAATGACCGGAATGTTGATGCCGACCATCTCGCCGGTCTTGCGGGCAAAGGAGCCCGTGCAGGAGATGATGTGTTCGGCGATGATCTCGCCCTTGTCTGTCGTCACCTTCCAGTGACCGTCTTCAAGCTGCTCGATGGCGGTGACTGTCGTGTTGCGATAGATGGTCGCGCCGCGGTCACGCGCGCCCTTGGCCAGCGCCTGCGTCAGATCGGCGGGCTGAATATAACCATCGTCAGGATGCTGGATGGCGCCGAGCAGGCCGTCCGTCTCGCAAAGCGGCCAGATCTCCTTCACCTGCTCCGGCGTCAGCATGTTGACGCGCACGCCGATGGTCTCGGCAATGCCGGCATAATACATATATTCGTCCCAGCGATCCTTGGTGCGGGCGAGACGGATGTTGGAGACCTTGGAGAAACCGACATTCATGCCGGTCTCTTCCTGCAGTTCCTCGTAGAACTTCACGGAATATTTGTGGATCTGGCCAACCGAGTAGCTCATGTTGAACAGCGGCAGAAGCCCGGCCGCGTGCCAGGTGGAACCGGAGGTCAGCTCCTTGCGCTCGATGAGCACGCTGTCGCTCCAGCCCTTCTTGGCCAGATGATAAAGCGTCGAGACGCCGACGACGCCGCCACCGATCACCACCGCCCGTGCATGTGTCTTCATTTACAGAACCCCTGAAAAGCGCTGGCTTTGCCTTATTCCGCCAGCTTTGGATGGGAGGAATATGAAGCGCTTGCGGGTTGTTCAGCCGCCTGATTGCGACATGGCCATAGGGTGCTGCGACAGGGAAGAAATTGCGGAGCGTGCCGGACGAACGTTGCACAGCTTTGCCGCTCTTTTCTTCTCCCGCCGGAGAGAAGCTGGCGCGGAGGATCGGATGAGGGGCAACGTTGCCGGACTCCGCAGAGCGCGCCCCCTCAACCCGCTGCCGCGACCTTTCTCGCTGCCGGGGAGAAGGGGAAAACCGGCGAGCCCACTGGCCGGAACTCAATGTCCGCGATCAACAGCGATCTACGCTTTCGCGCCGGGTTTCTCCTTCGGCTCTGTCGCCTTGTCGTTTTTCGGCGCCTCTTTCTCTGGCGATGCGGCGCCCGTATGGGCCACCACCGCCTTGTCGCCCTCCTCCGAAAGCAGGGCTGCCAGCATCTGCGGATTGGCGTCGCCTTCCACGTGGATGTTGAGGTTGCGTTGCGGGAACGGGATGGCGATGCCCTCCTCGCGGAAGCGCTGGAGAATGGCGATCCTCAGGGAGTTCTTCACGGCAAGCCCATTCGAGAGGTCTGCGAGATGGAAGCGCAGTTCGAAATCCAGCGAAAAGTCGCCGAAACGGAGGAATTCCACATGCGGCTCGGGATTGCGCAATACCGGCGGCTGGGCGCGCACCAGCTCAAGCAGAATGTCCATGACCCGCTGCGGGTCGGAATCATAGGCAACGGAGACCGGTATTTCAGCGCGCATGATGCGGTTGCGGTGCGTCCAGTTACCAACGGAGGAATTGATGAATTCGGAATTCGGCACGATGATCGATTGGCCGCGGAAGGTCTCGATTTCCGTGGCGCGCACCGAAAGCCGCTTGACCGTGCCTTCGGTCGTTCCCGTCACCACCCAGTCGCCAACCTTGAACGGGCGCTCCACCAGCAGGATGAGGCCGGAGACGAAGTTCGACACGATATTCTGCAAGCCGAAACCGATACCGACCGAAAGGGCGGAAGCGACCAGCGCCAGACTGGAGAGGTTGAGGCCGGCGGAAGACACGCCGAAAATGGCCGCAACCGCAATGCCGAGATATCCGATGCCTGTCTTGACGGAGTTGCGTACGCCGGCATCCACCTGGCCGCGCGCCATGACGTTGCTGTCCAGCCACTTCTGGAACCAGCGCGTGATGATATAACCGATGGCGAAGACGAGAATGCCGCCGAAAATGCCGATCAGCGAGATCGAGGCATTGCCGACGGTGATGCCCGTCAGCAGGCGATAAGCCCAGCTTTCTATATCGCCGGGCTGGAAGCCCCAGGAAAACAGGATGAGCGGCACACCGAAGGTCAAGGCCACGGCATAGATGCCAAGCCCCGCCACAAGCCCGGCCTGATCGAGCGGCACGGGTCCAAGGCCATAACGGCGGGCAAGGTAACGGCCGACGAGCGATTCGGCGAAGGCGCCCTGCCGGGAAATGGCCTTGCCTGAGAGAATGCCGATATACATGGTGGCCAGCACCGCGCCTGTCGCAACGATCTGCGTGGCGAGGAAGCGCGCAAGACCGACATAACCCGTCAGGCACGCGCCGATGAGAACGAGGCCGCCGATGCGCAGCAGAATGACGAGCCAGCGCGGCAGGCGCTGGTTGCCGGTCTCGTAATCCTGCCCCTCGCCGATCACCGGCCTCAGGAACGATACGGCGAGCAGAATGAGGCCGATGATGATCGAGGCGACGAAACTCTTGGCGACGGTGACGATAAGCGGCGAATAAAGTGTCTCGCTGATGGTGCCGAACAGATAATCGAGACCATTCACCAGCGCCATCAAAAGCACGGCCGAGGACAGCTGATGTGCGCCGCGATTGGAAACCTTCAGCAGGCGCCATTCCGGCTGCGTCGGCGCAAAGATCGCATAGCTCAGCCGCGACACGAAATAAACGAAGCCCGTGACCGCCATGGCGCCGAACAGGATCGGCGCGATGTCGGACCGCAACACGTTGAAATTATCAAGGAAAAACGCCGACGTCAGCAGAAACAGGAACAGCGACAGCGACTGCACCATGGTGGACCAGAAGGCCACCGATAGCCGTCTCAAATAGGATGGTGCCCCCGTGAAGGCGCGCCGCTCCATACGACTGCCGAAAAGACGGTAGCCGCCAACCAGAAACAGCAATGCGGCCATGATCGACAGCGTCACCGCCCCGAACATCGGCAGCCGCTTGTAATTCCATACATAGGCTGCCCAGCTGCTGAAGGCATTGTTGAGGTTGGTGAGTTCCGTCAGGAAGGCGGACGAGGCATCACCGAGCGTCTCGGCGGAGACTTCCGTTCGCTTGAACAGCGTTGCGGCAAACAGCGCCCGGCGGACGGCTGTTATATTGTTGGAAATTTGTGCGGCATTATTGGCCGTGGCCTCCACCTCGCCGGCCACGGCATTCACTTCGCCGCGTTCCGCCGTCAGCCGGTTACGCTCGTCCGTCACCATGTCGGCTTCCGGAGGCTGCCCTTCGCCGGGCGCGGCACCCAGTGCATCCAGCCGGGTCTTGATCTGGTCCAGTCGCGCGCGAAGCTTGGTGTTGGTTGCGGCAGCATCGGCGGCGATACCGTCCGCCCGCCCCTTGAGATCGACAAGCTGGGCGTCATCGCGTCCGCCTGCCTCCACCTGTCCCGAAATAAACGCCAGATCCGATTTCCATTTTTCCAGATCGGCTTTTGCCTGCTCGATGGTCGAGGGCTGGATGGCGCCCGGCGCCGTGGGCGTCGTCGCCTCCTGCGCCGAGACAGGCGCAACGCTCAAGACGCTGAAAAGCGCAAAAATCGCAACCAGAAAGGCGGCAAGTCCGCCGCTACGCCGGCCACGGCCCGCCCGCTTGTGAAGCACCCGCCTGCCGCTCATCCATCCGCCAAACATCAACCGCACATCCACGCCTTTCATCTCTTGCACCGCATCAGGCTATTTAGCGCCTGCAGCGCGGAAAACCACCCGCATGAAGCGAGGTTTTCAGGAGTTTACCTTGCTTTTCCCCGCGCGAATCATCACCTTTGATCGTGCAGCAAACATGGGAGGAAATCATGGAATCTGCTGGCATTGGCTGGATTGCAGCCATCATCATCGGTGGCGTCGCGGGGTGGCTCGCCGAACAATTCATGAAAAGCAATATGGGTGTTTTCATGAACATCCTTCTCGGAATCGTCGGCGCCATCATCGCCAACGCCATCCTTTCGGTCTTCGGAATCGTTTTGACCGGCTGGCTGGGATATTTGATCGCCGGCTTCATCGGCGCTTGCATCCTCATCTTTATCGGGCGGGCGTTCAGGCGCGGATGACGAAAAGAAAAAATCCGTAAAACCCCGTATTTCCAGGCTTTTCCAGCGCGGCCGAAATTTTTTCGTCACAAAAATCGAAGAAATTTCATTTACGCGCTGGACAAGCCCAAACTTCCCCTTTATACGCCCCCTCACACCGCCACACGGTGCCGGTCGGGTGATTAGCTCAGTTGGTAGAGCAGCTGACTCTTAATCAGCGGGTCGTAGGTTCGAGCCCTACATCACCCACCAAATTTCTCCATAATGACAAGACGTTGCGATGCCGGATTGAAGCATCGCGTGAGATTCGGAAGCCTCGTCTTAGGTCTGGCATTCCGCGCGATAGCAGTAAATTTGCTGCCGGCAGTCACGACGCCAGCGCTCGAAGCGGCGCGCGTGTTTTCGCCTGACCTCCTCTAAAGTTCCAGCGTCGGCACAGGCTCTTTTACACCGACAAAACGCGGCGCCAGCGGCCGGCCGGCGATACGGCTTCCAAACTGCTCGGTAAAGGGAACAGGTGCCGCCCGCCTTACCGCCTCGATGGCGGATTCGATGAAGGCCCTGCGTCTTGGACTATCCTCCTGCGGGCGCGCGGCAATCACCACCACCTTGTCCCTTATCCTTCCGTCCTTGTGCAAAATGAACTGCAGCGTCACCACCAGTCCCTCCGTGTCCTCCGGCGGCGCCCAGCAGGCGAAGATGGCATCGAACATTTCGTTGAGATTGCCGACAGGCGTAGGGTCGTTGCAGGCGCGCGACTGAGCGGAAGCCTGCGTCAGGAAACCTGTCAGCACGATGGCGCAGGCCACAAGGCCCGAGAGCTTGCCGGTCGGGCAAGCCGGGAATGAAAGAATGAACAAATTTGCTATCCTTTCCTCGCGAAACAGCCGCAGGATGGTGAGCCCGTGCCGCTTGTCAGTAAGTGATGGTTAAAATATCAATGAAATAAAAATGGGATATATCGCCTAACCTAGATACAAAATTATGAAGCAAAAATACTAATGAACTTTCTCAAATCCATCACAATAATATTTATATTACACAATATATTACAAAATATACCACCATTAATCAAGATATACGTTAAAACCGCGCCACAGAAAGGAAATTGACATAATCCCCGGGCGGTTTTTCAGTCATGCTGCGTCGAGGCAACCAACGATCCCGGGATGCCTCTTCAAAATCTTGCGATGAAGCGGACGAAAGCGCGATTCTCGGCGTTGCGGTGACGTTACTTCCGCAAAGCTGTCTCAATCATCCCTATGATCGAGATTATGAGATTACTCATCACCATATTGCTGTTCGTCCTCGGCGCGGTCGGGAGCGGGGTATGTGCGTTTTTATTATCGGCAGCCCTTGCCGATTCCGGGCTCCTCGGCTCCTGTTTCGAGGGAAGCTGTGCTTTCGCGGCGCTTTTCATGGTGCTTCCGGTCACATGGTTCGTCCTTTTCGCGCTTTATGTCATGGCTCTGCTGATCTGGAGACGAAAACCCTTCCGCAACCGAAGCCTCTGAAAAAGCGCATCCCCGCCTCATCGCTACCGGGCATTCGTTGACAGCGACAGGCACTTGCCGTTAACTCCCGCCTGCTGGGGGATTCGCTGCCAGTGATATCGGGCCCTGCGGGGCATATCCGGTATCACCGGCCTCTGAATGTGCATGTTCCAATTTGCGTTTCGCGTTTGAAGGACATGACGGAAAACAGGGAGACCAAACGATGCGGGCCGCAATCAATTCCCCGTCGCTTTCGATCGACACCATGGACTATCAGGCCGAGTGCCAGTTTGCACTGGAACCCTCCATTCAGGGGCTCATTGAAAAAGCCGAACATGCCGGCTGGAACCGCCAGCAGGCCGCACTCGCCATCGTGGCGCTCGCCAGCGAACATCTCACCGATATGTTATCGACGCTCCCAGCGCCGGACCAACGCCCCCACTCCTGAATGCACCCTGCCGCCGGGGCGGATCAGCGCCCGGGTACTTCTGATATTTATCCCCACACACCGATCCCCAGGCTGGCGTAGGCTAAACGTCTCCACCGCAGGCGCATGATGCGCCTTGCGGAGCCGTGCCGGGCCCCACGCCCGCTGCCACGTGATACGCCCCTGTTTACCCAGCAATGTCGGAATGGCGCTGACAGCCTGCCTTAGTGTTGACACAAGCGGCCAATAATGAGAACATATAGTGAACATTATGGAGGTCAGCGATGAACACAGCAGACGCAACCATAGAAAATGCCCTCACCGTCGTGGCCCGTTCCCGTGACATGCGCGAGCGCGCGCTGGAACGCCGGCGCGAATTGCAGCGGCGCACCGAGGTCATCATCACCCGGCCGCTTTACGTGCTCAAGAAGAGCGAAGGACCGCGGCAATTGTCGCTGAAGCTCGACAGCTGAGGCTGTCTGCCTTTCTGGTGACGTTCAAACGCTGCAAAACGGCGGCGGCGCGACGCAGCCAGGTAATGAAAAATCCCGTGCGGATCACATCGCGCACGGGATTTTCAGAATGAAGAGATCATGGTCCTGTCTTATTGCATGCGTTGCATTGCGGCTTCGGGCTCGCCGGTCGTGGCAACCGCCGCGGCGGGAAGGCGATCGGTCTTTTTCAGGATGACGACGGGCTTGTCAGCCGGTTCCGTCGGCGGAACGATGCTTGCGGTTTTGAATTCGCGGTCGACGGCAGGGACGGAAGCGTTGATCTTTTCATGACCCGCGCATTCCGCAAGCGCTGCGCTGGCGGAAAAACCAAAGACAGCGGCGATAATGAGAACTGATTTCATGTCATTCTCCCTTCGCTTTTATGGCAATCTCCAGTCTAGGTGGAGACGAACCGGATTGAAAATCACACTTTAGAGACACCTTATAAACTTAACGTCGGCAGTCGTCGTTTCGATATGCGAATGGTGCGCCAGAACTGGCCGTGCTTTGTTATTTCTTCCGCAGATCCAGCGGATTTCCGCAAAGCGGTCTGCGAAATATCATCGCCACGTAACTTCCCTTGAGGGAAATCAGGCTTGGCGTGTAAGTCGAAACCTTCGCCTGGTTGGCGGCCTTGATCGTTCTTCCTTCGAGGGAATTCTGCTGCATTGCACGACTCCTTCCGTAAGCGATAACGAAAATGCACTGGTCTTGTTCCGATCACGGTTTCGTTGGTGCAGTCGAAAGAATGAACGTGTCGCCGCCTGTTTTTTCTTCCGCGGCGGCGAGACGAAGCAGGCGGAACACTCCCCAAGTCCCCCATGCTTGAAAAATCCGCCCGAAAGCTATATATGACCAGGCGCGAGGACGACCTCGGCCACATCGGCGACAGCATGCGGGACGGCCCGGTCACAAACCGGAGAATAGAATGCGCTCCCTGCAAGATCGTATCCGCCACGCCCTCAGTTTCGAGATCATCGGGCTTCTGCTGGTCATTCCACTCGGCGCATTGCTGTTTGGCATGCCCATGGAGGATATCGGCGTCGTGGGCCTCGTCAGCGCCACGCTCGCGACCATCTGGAATTACGTCTATAATCTCGGCTTCGATCACGCCATGCAGCGCCTGAAGGGCACCACGCTCAAGACACCCGCCATTCGGGTCGGGCACGCGGTGCTGTTCGAACTCGGCCTGCTGATCGTCCTGATGCCCTTCATCGCCTGGTATCTGAATATCAGCCTTGCCCACGCGCTGGTGATGGATATCTCCTTCGCGCTTTTTTACGTGGTCTATGCTTTTGTCTTCAACTGGAGCTACGACCGCGTCTTCCCCCTGCCGGAATGGAAGTCGCAGCAGGACGCCGCCTGAAACGATCGGGAAAATACCGATAGCGTCCGTGCCGGCACCGCGCCTGCACGGACCAACCGTCAGAGAGACTTCAGCGTCCAGGCCACAATCTCGCGCGTCGCGGCGGCAAAGGCCTGGTCGAGTGCTTTCACGAAATTGGCGTTGCCTGAGCCGCTGACGCGGGCGCTGGAACGGAACACCTCCTGCGCCTTCACCGTGCCGTTTCGGTCGTTGAGGAGCTTCACCGAGATTTCGATATTGGCGAGGTTCTTCGCCGTATCGATCTCGAAGGCACGGATATCGCTCACGACCTGATAATCGATCGCCAGCCCCTGCCCCGGCCTGCCGACGCCGCCGAGTTTGCCGGTATCCTCGAACGCTTCCACGAGCTTGGATTGCACCATACGCGGCAGGCGGTCGCTCCACTGCGAATTGCCGAGATATTGCACTTCCGAGCCCGAAAGCCGCACCACGATGTTTTCGCTGTCCAGCGCCTTCAGGGCGGTCGGATCGGCAATCAGCAGCTGACGGCTTTTCAGCGACGGCCCCTGCGTCACCGCCGCCGGCGAGACGGAGAGATCGAAGGTATCGTTCTTCGGCGCGCCCGCGCAGCCCGCCATCATTGCAGCAAACAGCGGAGCTAGAACGAGGGCGCGGCGTTGGCCGTTCATCGATAGTCTCATTGGCCCATACCCCTCTTAGCGCCTTGTTCTGCCGTCATATTGTTTCACGGTTTCGCCGCCGAAAATCAACCGTTGCGGATCGCGGTCGATATTGGTGATGGCATTGTTGAGATTGTCCACCGTCTGTCGCGTGCTGCCGATCAATGCCTGGAAATCTTTCAGGCCCGAGCTTGAGAAGCGGGTCAGATTGTCGGCGATCGGCCCGATGCGGGCATTGAGATTGTCGGCCACCGCCTTGAAGGAGGTGAGCGTCTCACGCGCCTTGGCAAACAGCGAATTGGCGTCGTCAGTGCCGAGCATGCCGTCCACCTTGGCGAGAATCCCATCAACGCGGCTGGAGGCCAGGTTCAGCTTGCGGCCCATCTCGGTGAAATCGGAAACCGCCTGATCGATATCGGCGCGCCGTGCGCCCACATCATCGGCGATCCGCTTGAAGTTCGCGACAGCATCGCGCGCATCGGCGGTCGCAGAGGAAACGTCGTCAACCACGGTGCCCACCTTGGCGGGATCGACGGAGGCGAGAAGCTCATCCGCGCGCTTGACGACCGTTTGCACTTCCGTGCTTGCCGCCTCGAAATTGCGCGCCGTGCTCTGCACCGTTTCCATGATGCCCTGAATATCGCTCGAAGCCGACGCGACATCCTTCGTCACCTTGTCGACATTGGACAGGATGGAATCGATCTTGCCGGCATCCACTGCCTTCACCAGATCTTCGATGGCGCTCAGCGTGCCGTCGAGGCGCACCGAGACCGACTGTACGGTGGTGGAAAGCGAGCTGAGGCTGGCAATGAAATTCTTGATGCCATCGGAGTTTGCCGCCAGCGCATCGGAGAATTTTTCGGCATTGCGAACCGTCTGCGTCAGCGGGCCGCGCGCATCCTGCACGAAGCCCTGCAATTCGCCGATGGCGCCATCGGCGCGCTTCAGTATCTTGTCGGCGGTGGCAAGCAGGTTGGTGACGCTGGAAAGATCGGCCGTCAGCTCGGCCGGAACACCGCTTTCGACGGCTTTCTGCAGAATGCGCTCGCCATCCTTGTTGCCGCCGGAAAGCTCGATATACGCCGCTCCGGTCAGGCCCTGAATTTCAAGCACGGCGCGTGTGGAAGGGAAAACCGGCGCATCCGCCTGTACCTCTGTAAAGGCGATGGAATAGGCCGGGTCGTCGCGGTCGATTGCAAGCCCGCGCACCGTGCCGACGGGAATACCGTTGAAGCGCACCGGAGAGCCTACCGAAAGGCCATTGGCGGAGCCCGGAATACGCACCACAAGCTGTGCTGTCGGGCCACCGCGGCCGAATTCCGCCATCCAGTAAACGAAGCCGAATGCAGCGGCGATCACGATCAGCGTGAAAATTCCGACTATGGTGTAGTTCGCCTTGGTTTCCATGCTTCTCGTTACTCCACCGGATGTTCCTGCCTGTCGTCCGGAAGAACGACAGAGCGCGCCCGTTTACCGCGGAAATAGGACTGCACCCACGGGTCGTCGCAGGCAAACATGTCCTGCAGCGTCCCTTCCACCAGCACCTTCTTCTGGCCGAGAACCGCAATGCGGTCACAGACGGAGAACAGGCTGTCGAGATCGTGCGTCACCATATAGACGGTCAGGCCGAGCGAATCGCGCAGCCGCGCGATCAGCATATCAAATTCCGCCGCCCCGATGGGATCGAGGCCGGATGTCGGCTCATCGAGGAAAACGAGGTCGGGATCGAGCGACAGCGCCCGGGCAAGGGCAGCACGCTTGATCATGCCGCCTGACAGTTCGGACGGGTATTTGTCGCCCGCATCGGGCTTCAGCCCCACCATCTCGATCTTGAGATAGGCAAGCTCGTCCATCAGTTTCTTCGGCAGATCGAGATATTCGCGCATCGGCAGCTGGATGTTTTCCTTCACCGTCAGGCCGGAAAACAGCGCGCCCTGCTGGAACAGCACCCCAAGCCGCTGGTCGAGCCTCATGCGCTCGTCCTCGCCCGCCTTGTCATAATCAGAGCCGAGAATGCTGATCGTGCCCGCCTGCCGTGGCAAAAGCCGCAGGACCGTGCGCATCAGCACGGATTTTCCGGCCCCGGAGGGACCGATGAAACCCAGGATTTCGCCGCGATAGACATCGAGATTGAGATCTTCCAGCACGTTCCGGCCGTTAAAGCCGACTGTCACGCCCTCGACGGAAAGCACCACCTCGCGGCCGTCTTTTCCGGTCTTTGCCTGCTGCTGCGGTTTCTGGTCCAGTGTTTCCAACGCGCCCTCCCTAGAAATCGATGGCTGCGTAGAAGATGGCAAAAAGACCATCCACCAGAATGACGACGAAGATCGACTTCACCACCGAGGAGGTGACGTGCTGGCCGAGCGATTCCGCCGAGCCGCCCACTTTCATGCCCTCCACCGCCGCGACGATGCCGATGATGAGCGCCATGAACGGCGCCTTGATCATGCCCGCTGCGATGGTCGATTCCTCCACCGCGCCATGCAGACGCGAGAGGAACACCTCAAAAGTGATGCCGGAATAAAGCAGCGCCACGATGGCAGCACCAAAAAGCGCGGCAAAATTGGCGAGAATGGTCAGAAGCGGCAGCGCAATGGTGAGCGCCACCAGCCGCGGGAACACCAGCACGCCCACGGGATTGAGGCCAATCACCTTCAGCGCGTCGATTTCCTCGCGCATCTTCATGGAGCCGATTTCGGCGGTGATGGCGCTGCCGGAGCGGCCGGCGATCATGATCGCAGTCAGCAGCACACCGATTTCACGCAGCTGGAGAATGCCGACCAGATCGACGACGAAGACCTCAGCCCCGAAATATCTGAGCTGGAACGCGCCTTGCTGGGCGATGATGGCACCGATCAGGAACGACATCAGCATGATGATCGGCACGGCGCGCACGCCCATATGGTCGATCTGGTTGACGATTGCCGCCGGCGAGACGCCGCGCCCGCGTCCGAGCTTCATCTGCGCACCGCGCACTGCCGAACCCAGAATATACATGCCCGCCAGGAAATCCGCGCCATTCTGGACCACGGCCTTGCCGATCGGAGAAAAGATGCGCTCCACCAGTCCCTCACGCGCGACCGGCTCCGCCTCCATCTCCGCCTTGTCGGGCAGCTGCCCGATCACCTGCTCGATACGGTCGTTGCCGCTGAGCGTGACGGTCGCACCATTCGCCTCGAGGTCCTTGCGCAGGCGCTGGATGATCCAGGCGCCGGTCGTATCGATGGACTCGACGGAGGAAAGCTCGATCTCCACCGGGCCGGCGGGTCTGCTTTTTTCGATCTTATCGAGATCAGGTAAAACGGCGGAGAGATTACTGTTGCGCCAGGAGCCGCTCATGACATAGCGCAGGCCGCCGCCGGAGACGGTGCCGTCTTCGGTGATTGCGGCCGGGGTCGCCTGTTGCCGTGTGTCCTGTTCTTGCATAATGCTCCGAGCGAATGCAGCCGTCACGAGATTCTTAAAGGTTTCATAACGTTTCGGCCTCCGGCAAGCCACAGTGGCAGCCGACAATTCGTGATAAATTTGGCGTCATGTGTCATTTGACGCCCAATCGGAAGTGAAAAAACATGCCCCGTTACCTTCAAGCCACAACAGAACGTTTCGCCGTTGCTGGCAGCTTCACCATTTCACGCGGCACCCGGACGCATGCGGATGTCGTAACGTGCACCATCCGCGATGGTTCCTTCACCGGCAGAGGTGAATGTGTGCCCTATCCGCGATATGGCGAAAGCATCGAAGGCGTCATTGCCGATATCGAGGCGATGGCGGAGCGGATCGCCGCAGGCCTGACGCGGCAGGAGTTGCAGCAGGCGATGGAACCGGGTGCGGCCCGTAATGCGGTGGATTGCGCGCTTTGGGATCTCGAGGCGAAGATGAGCGGCCAGAGCGTCGCCGAGCAGGTCCTCGGACAGGAGGCAGAGCCGCTCGTCACAGCCTATACGATTTCGCTTGCAGACCCGGAGACCATGGCCGCAAAGACCGCAGAGAACGCCGGACGTCCGCTTCTGAAGATCAAGACCGGCACAGCCGACGATGAAGCCCGCCTGCGGGCCGTCCGCGCAGCCGCACCCGAGGCGCGCATCATCATCGATGCCAACGAAGGCTGGAACGACGACAATATCGAATATTATCTGAGGCTTGCGGCAGAGCTGAAGATATCGCTGATCGAACAGCCCCTGCCCGCCGGCAAGGACGCCATTCTCTCCCGTATCGACCATCCGGTGCTGATCTGCGCCGATGAAAGCGTGCATTCCACCAAGGACCTCACCGGCCTGCGCGACCGCTACGACGCGATCAACATCAAGCTCGACAAGACCGGCGGCCTGACGGAGGCGCTTGTCATGAAGGCGGAGGCCGAAAGGCTCGGTTTCACCATCATGGTCGGCTGCATGCTCGGCACCTCGCTGGGCATGGCACCTGCCGTGCTTGCCGCGCAGGGCACGGCCTTTGCCGATCTCGACGGCCCGCTGCTTTTGGCCGAGGATCGGGAGCCTGGGCTGGTTTATGAAGGGTCGCTTGTTTATCCGGCGCGGCCGGAATTGTGGGGGTAGAGCTCTCGCTAAGGGTCCGGACTGGGTTGGTGCCTAGAGGCTGCATTCGCACCCTCTCTCCGGTGCGTCACCGGAAGGTTACTGAGAAGCCTCTAAAGCCTCACCTCCGTCATGCCGGACCTGATCCGGCATCCAGCCACGGCGCGTCTGCGCCGTGAGAAATAAGTCTTACGCGATCAAAGACTTGATCGCACTGGATCCCGGCTCAGGGCCGGGATGACGGTATGCGGATGCTACAATTTCAACCAACACTCGTTTACAGGTGAGCCTACCATCAGCGCCCGTCAAACGCTCCAATCACGCCGCGTGCTTGCCAATCAGCCCCGGAATATTCACCGGCTCCATCTCGTCTGATGTCTGCTCGGCAACCACTTCGCTCGTCTGCATCCAGGTGATCAGCTCGAAGCTGCCATCGGCGTTCTCGGCAATCGCCGTGCAGCTTTCCACCCAGTCGCCGGTGTTGATGTAACGTATGCCGTCCATGTCTTCCATGACGGCGTGGTGAATATGGCCACAGATCACGCCGTCGACATTGTTGCGCCGGGCTTCATCCGCCACCACACGCTGGAATTCACCGATGAAGTTGACGGCGTGTTTCACCTGCAGCTTGGCCCAGGCCGAAAACGACCAGTAAGGCAGGCCGATGCGGCGGCGTACGGCGGCGATGGCGATATTGATGGCGATTGCTGCGTCATAGGCCCAGTCGCCGAGATAGGCGAGCAGGCGGGCGTTGCGCACCACCACGTCGAACTCGTCGCCATGGATGATGAGATATTTCCTGCCGTCGGCCGCCTCATGGATCATGCGCTCGGCCACTTCGATGCCGCCGAAATGCATGCCGGGGAACTCCCGCAGGAATTCATCGTGATTGCCGGGAATATACACGATGCGGGTTCCCTTGCGGGCCTTGCGCAGCAGCTTCTGTACCACGTCGTTGCAGCCCTGCGGCCAGTACCAGCTGCGGCGCAGGCGCCAGCCGTCGACGATGTCACCGACGAGAATGATCGTTTCGGCCTCGTGATGTCTGAGGAAGTCCAGCAGATAGTCAGTCTTGGCCGCCTTGGAACCAAGATGAACATCCGAAATGAAAAGCGTTCTGAACTGTCTGGTTTCGATTTGACCGGCCACGGATTTCATCCCCCTGTTCGGTTGCGTCCCTGCGGCTTTCTTCCCTCTCAGAACCAGACTCGTGTTTCAGCAACATGACAGCGGCCGTTTTTTGCAGGGAATATGACGAAACGCTTCACGAAAACGCGAATAAGCCGTGGCCGCATTTGCATAAGACGCCCGTAAATAACGGCTGTACCACGGGGAAGTTTGTTGTATTCAGGGGTCCAAAATAAAACCAGATACGACGGTGGAAGACATGACCTCTCACGATAAGAACAACACGCCCGCCAACACGGCAAAGGCCGACATCGAAGAACAGGCGCTCTTTTTCCACCGCTATCCGCGCCCCGGCAAGCTGGAGATCCAGGCCACCAAGCCGCTCGGCAACCAGCGCGATCTGGCGCTCGCCTATTCGCCGGGTGTCGCCGCACCCTGCCTCGCCATCCATGAAAATCCGGAAATGGCGGCGGATTACACCGCCCGCGCCAATCTCGTCGCCGTCATCTCCAACGGCACGGCCGTGCTTGGCCTCGGCAATATCGGCCCGCTTGCCTCCAAGCCCGTGATGGAAGGCAAGGCCGTCCTTTTCAAGAAATTCGCCGGTATCGACGTGTTCGATATCGAGATCGACGCGCCCGGCATTAACGACATGGTTTCCACCATCGCGGCGCTGGAACCCACCTTCGGCGGCATCAACCTTGAAGACATCAAAGCGCCGGAGTGTTTCGAGGTGGAGCGCCAGCTGCGCGAGAAGATGAACATTCCCGTCTTCCACGACGACCAGCACGGCACCGCGATCATCGTCGCCGCTGCTGTCACCAACGCTCTGGAACTGGCCGGAAAGTCCCTGTCCAGCGTCAAGATCGTTGCCTCGGGCGCCGGTGCGGCAGCCCTTGCCTGCCTCAATCTCCTCGTTGCGATGGGCGCGAAGAAAGAAAACATCTGGGTCCACGACATCGAGGGCCTCGTTTATGACGGCCGCAATACGCTGATGGACGAGTGGAAGGAAGTTTACGCCCAGAAGACCGACAAGCGCGTGCTGGCCGAAACGATCGACGGCGCCGATGTCTTCCTCGGCCTGTCGGCGGCAGGCGTTCTGAAGCCGGAACTGCTGGAGCGCATGGCGGAGAACCCGCTGATCCTCGCGCTTGCCAACCCCAAGCCAGAAATCATGCCGGAAGAGGCGCGTGCCGCCCGCCCGGACGCGATGATCTGCACCGGCCGTTCGGATTTCCCGAACCAGGTCAACAACGTGCTCTGCTTCCCCTATATCTTCCGCGGCGCGCTCGATTGCGGCGCGACGACGATCAACGAGGAAATGAAGATGGCCGCCGTGCAGGCCATCGCGGAACTCGCGCGTGAGGAAGTTTCCGAAGTGGCCGCCAAGGCTTACAGCGGCGAAACGCCGATCTTCGGCCCGACCTACCTCATCCCCTCGCCCTTCGATCCGCGCCTTATCCTGCGCATTGCCCCGGCCGTTGCCCGTGCTGCCGCCGCAAGCGGCGTTGCCGCCCGGCCGATCACCGATTTCGAAGCCTATCTCGACCAGCTGAACCGCTTCGTCTGGCGCTCGGGTTTCATCATGAAGCCTGTCTTCAACGCCGCAAAGGCCGCCGAAAAGAAGCGCATCATCTTTGCCGAAGGCGAAGACGAGCGCGTGCTGCGCGCCGCCCAGGTGCTCTTGGAAGAAGGCACCGGCATCCCGATCCTCATCGGCCGTCCGCAGATCATCGAAACGCGCCTCAAGCGTTTCGGTCTGCGCATCCGCCCGCATACGGATTTCGCCGTGGTGAACCCGGAAGACGATCCGCGCTACCGCGACTACGTGGATGATTATTTCGCCCTGGTCGGCCGCGCCGGCATCAACCCGGAAGCGGCACGCACCATCGTGCGCACCAACACGACTGTCATCGGTGCGCTGTCGGTCAAGCGTGGCGAAGCCGATGCGCTGATCTGCGGTCTCGAAGGCCGTTACGACCGCCATCTGCGCGACGTGAACCAGATCATCGGCAAGCAGGACGGCGTCCGCTCCTTCGCCGGCCTCAGCCTGCTCATCACCCAGCAGGGTGCGCTGTTCCTCACCGATACCTTCGTCAACAACGATCCGACATCGGAAGAAGTGGCCGAAATGGCCATTCTTGCCGCGAAGGAAATCCGCCGCTTCGGCATCACGCCGAAAATCGCGCTCGCCAGCCATTCCAATTTCGGCTCGCGCGATTCCGAAAGCGCCCGCAAGATGCGCCGCGCGCTGAAGATCGTGCAGGAGGCTGCACCCGAACTGGAAGTGGACGGCGAAATGCAGGGCGGCTCGGCCCTGTCAGAAGCGCTGCGCAAACGCGCCATGCCCAACAGCGTGCTGACCGGCGAAGCAAACCTGCTGGTCTTCCCGAACCTCGATGCGGCCAACATCACGCTGGGCGTCACCCGCACCTTGACGGAAGGCCTGCATGTCGGCCCGATCCTGCTCGGCACGGCCCTGCCCGCCCACATCCTGTCGCCAAGCGTCACCTCGCGCGGCGTCGTCAACATGGCGGCCTTTGCCGTGGTGCAGGCCTCGCACCCTTCGGTCTAACACCCCGCTAAATTGATCCAGAAAGCCGCGCGCATTGACGTGCGGCTTTTTAGTTGCGAGTATAGAAAATAATACAGATTTTTAGATTTAATATTTTATTTTATTATTTATGAGCGAAAGATATGCTTGATCACGTTGAGATATATGTTTCAGATATCGAAAAATCGTTTCAGTTCTGGTCAAGCATTCTGCAAAAGATTGGCTACGATGTAGCCTCCCGTTGGGAAAGCGGCTTTACTATCGCAAATGACAAGGATGCCTACCTGACCTTCGTACAGGTGGAGAAAAAGCATCGTGAACGCGATTATCATCGTTGCGGCGTTGGGCTCAATCATCTCGCGTTTCAGGTCGCGTCTCGCGGCGTGGTGGACGAACTCAAGATGCATTGCGCCCAAAACCATGTTTCGGTTCTCTATGACGACCGATACCCCTATGCGAACGGCGATAAAAATTATTACGCGCTGTTCGTTGAAGACCCTGACAGGATCAAGGTCGAATTCGTGTCCGCCGAATAGGTGGAAAAGCGACACGCGGTCGGCGTTAACGCAGTTTTGAACATGCTGTTGCCGCAATGCGTCAACAGCTTATGTTATCTTCCTGAAACACGGATTTCCTGAAGCATAACACCCCTGCCACCGGCCGGGGACATCAAACGGATCGCACAATTGACCCGGCGCAGCCGTATCATCGGCCTTCTGCTTCCCCTTGTTTTCATCGCTCCTGCCGCTGCCCTTGCGGATCAGGTGTGCGATACGCTTTATCAACAGTTGCGAGAACCACCCCGTGTCATCGGCAACACGGCCGAGGTGCGGCGTTACGCCAATGCGCTTACCCACCAGAACATCCTCATCCGCAAGATCAGGAACGACATGCGCAGCTATGGCTGCTCGTCCGGCAGCGTCATCGTTTATGGCAATCCTAATGCCGGGCTCTGCGCCGAGATCGGCGATGCGCTGGTGGATGCCGAGGCCGAACGCGACGCGATCATCCGCGATCGCGACGACGCCATGGCGGCGGCAAGGAGCGACGACGGCGATACCAGGCGCGAGCGCATTCTTGCCGCCCTCGATGCCAATGGCTGCGCCCCCGCTGAGGAGATGAACCGTCAAGCATCGCCTGCACCCGATGTGACGCGTTATCCCGATGCCTTCAGGCAGAATGGCGGTGAGCCGGGACAGGCGGGCCTTTCCCCTTACCCCAACGCCGCGGAGGGCGGGCTTCGCACACTCTGCGTGCGCACCTGCGACGGCTCATTCTTCCCGATCGCCTCCAACGCCTCGCCGCTCGATTTCCGCGCCCAGGCCGAACAGTGCCAGAAAATGTGCCCGGGAACCGAGACGGAGCTCTATTTCCACTCCATGACGGATCAGGAAACAGCAGACATGGTGTCCGCTGAAACCGGAAAACCCTACAAGGACCTGCCGACCGCCTTCGCCTATCGCAATGCCTCAACGAAAGCGCCCGGCTGCGCCTGCAACATGGCCGCCTATCACGAGGAGATGCAAAAGCAGGAACAGGCGTCCCGGCCGCAAGCCGAAAAGCCCTATTCCAGCATCACCACCATTCCATCGCCGCAAGGTGACAAGGCCCCGAAGCCCGCCGAGCAGCAGGCCGCAAAGCCGCCGGAACAACCTGTTCCTGAGCGCGACTATGACCCGAACGACACAAAAGTACGCGTCATCGGGCCCAAATTCCTGCCGGACCAGACCGGCAAGATCGACCTGAAGAACCCGGCGCTGAAGGGTATCCAGCCACAGCAGTGAAATCTCTTCTGCACGCGGAATGGTGCGAGCGCGTGCCCCTTGTTTCTTCTCCCCGGCGGGGAGAAGTCCGCGGCAGCGGGATGAGGGGGCAAGCTCTCCGTAAATCTCTACCGTTGCCCCCTCATCCGACCCTTCGGGCCACCTTCTCCCCGGCGAGGAGAAGAAATGCGCGGCAACGTCCCGCCCTTTTCGCAGGCCTCCGGGTCTATACCCCACCCCAGCGGTTACGAAAAACAAGCTCTTCCAGCGGCACGCGCTGCCGCCAGCCCTTCACCGCCAGTTCCGGTTCGGTATAAAGCGTATCGACCCGACCGAGGCACAGCCAGGCGACAATCTCGATATGATCGGGGATATCCAGAATGGCCCTGATATCGCTGTCATGGAAAATACTGACCCAGCCGACGCCGACGCCTTCGGCGCGGGCCGCGAGCCAGAGGTTCTGGATGGCGCAGACGGTGGAATAGACATCCGTGCGTGCATTATGGGTGCGACCCAGCACCACCTTGCCACCCCGTGTCGGATCGCAGGTGACGCAGATGCTGAGCGGCGCCTTGCGGATGCCTTCGAGCTTCAGGCTGCGATAAAGCGCCTGCTTTTCACCCGTAAACATCGCCGCCGCCTCTTCATTGGCGCGGCTGAAGGCCACCCATGCCGCCTGGCGCACGGCGCCATCGGTGACGAGGGTGAAGTTCCACGGCTGCATGAAACCGACCGAGGGCGCCGAATGCGCCGCCCTCAAAAGGCGCTCGATGAGATCATCCGGCAGCGGGTCCGGCAGGAACTGGTCGCGCACATCGCGGCGGGTTTCGATGGCACGATAGACGGCCTCACGCTCCTCGCCGGAAAACGGGCGGGCGGGTGAAAGCGCGTGATCGAACGGGTTGGAGTCGGGCGGCATGGCGACGGGCGGTTCGGTCTGCATCGTTTATCCCTAACAATGCGGGGCGGGCCGGTGCCGAAACCATGGGAGGTTTGCAGCGACAACGCGCTTTCCAGCAACCTGCCGCCGTCCGCGCGGTTCGGTCCATCCTGCCAGGCCGGTCTTCTGACTAAGCTTCATCCGCCCCGTTTCGCCTTCCCGAATTGCTCCAGTGGCATGAGAAAAAGAGCATCCGCCTCACAGCGTTGGGCACGTTCCGGTTTTTCACCGGATTCCCGATTCTCCCGCCGAAGGGCGGGCACCTGACGGGTGAAGCTATGGGCAAAAAAGCTTGCGAACACAAGTGCCGTGCAGGTGGTGCGGCAATGTGGCCTGCCGCACCTTACCTTCATCATTCCACCGGGAAATATCTGACATAAGCGAACTCGTCGCCATCAGGTGACCAGTTGGGAGAGTTCATCGTGCCCTGCCCGCCAAACAGCTCGAAAAGCGTTTCGACATTGCCGCCATCCATATCCATCAGCCGCACCCGCACGTCGAGATCGCGGGGATGATCGAACACGTCGCCGTCATAGGAAATGAAGACAACCTTGTCCCCCCTTGGTGACGGGTGCGGAAACCAGTCGCCATAGGAGCTGTCGGTGATGCGCTCCACCGCTGAGCCATCCACCCGCACCCGCCAGATTTGCATCCGTCCGGTGCGGCTGGAATTGAAATAGATCCACGCGCCGTCAGGCGAATAATCCGGCCCGTCATTGCGGCCCTCACCATGGGTAAGGCGTGTCTCAACGCCGTTGTCTATGTCCATGGAATAGATATCGAAAATCTGATCGCGAATGCCGCAATAGGCGAAGCTTTTCCCATCCGGTGACCAGCCGTGCCAGTAGGAAGGAAGGTTCTCCGTCATCAGCCGCGGCGTGCCGCCCGCCGCGGACAGGAGATAGATGGCGCTCTTGCCGAATTCCACCTTGTCGGAAATGGCATAAAGCGAACCGTCAGGCGAAATGCCGTGGTCATTGTTGCAGAGCGTGGCAAAGCCGGTATCGACCTCCTCCGGCGACGCGTCAGCGGCAAGAGACAGGCGATAAAGCAGCCCATCGCTGTTCAACAGCAGATATTGTCCATCCGGCGACCAGTTCGGTGCCTCGAACAGGTCAGGCGTCTGCCACACAATCCGCATCTGTCGCGTGCGGATGTTGAAGATTTCGATGGAACTGCGCATTCTGCCTCCCGGGCTTTAAAAGTCTGGCTCGGACCGTTGGCACGCGCGCACATTCCGTTTGCTTTAACCACCGCCGTGATTATGATCCTATGGCCGCAGGCACCGTCCTGCAAATTCAAATCGGAAAAAACGCCAGCGTTCCGGCACCGCCCGTGACCCTCCCCGTTTCTCCCAGATCCGAGGTTCCGCGATGAATACCATCGCCGATCACGGCATCCGCTTCGGCCGGATCGCCGCAATGCTTCCTGTCAAAAATATCGAAAAGGCCCGTGACTTTTACGTCGGCGTGCTGGGTTTCGCAAAGACCTTCGAAAACGGCAACCCTGTCGGCTTCATGATCCTGAAACAGGGCAATGCCGAGCTGCACCTGACATTACAGCCGGCCCACAGGGCAGCTCCTTTCAACGTGGCGCATATGATGGTGAGTGATGTCGATGCGCTGCATGCGATTTGCAAAAGCCATGGGCTGCGCATCATCAAAGGGCTGCAGGACAAGGATTATGGTCTGAGGGCCTTTGTGTTTGAAGACCCTGACGGCAATCGTATCGATGTGGGGCAGGTTATTTGAGGTGAGCGGCGCGGAGTTTTCCGCGCCAATCAAGACGCTCCGCTGTGGATCGAGCGCATGACACTTGTTTCTTCTCCCCGAGGGGGAGAAGTCCGCGGCAGCGGGATGAGGGGGCAAGCAAGCTTCGTGATATACGGAGGGGTTGCCCCCTCATCCGACCCTTTGGGCCACCTTCTCCCCGGCGGGGAGAAGAAATATGCCGCACCGTCTCACAATGCGCTTGCCCAATTCATTGAGCAGGGACGGCGTTAAACGCGCCTTCCCGAAACGCCCTACCGATCCCGGAACCGGTTGGTGATCGGATAACGCCGGTCCCGCCCAAAGTTCTTCTTGGTGATCTTCACACCCGGCGCCGATTGCCGGCGCTTGTATTCGGCGAGATAGAGCAGATGCTCCACCCGGTGCACGGTCGCCACATCATGGCCGCGCGCCAGAATTTCCTCGACCGACATTTCCTTCTCGACAAGGCACTCGAGAATATCGTCCAGCACCGGGTACGGCGGCAGCGAATCCTGGTCGGTCTGGTTGGGGCGCAATTCGGCCGATGGAGCCTTGGCGATAATGTTGGCGGGGATCACTTCGCCGGAAGGGCCGAGCGCGCCCGGCGGCACATGGGCGTTGCGCCAGGCGGAAATGGCATAGACCTGCATCTTGTAGAGGTCCTTGATGGGGTTGAAACCACCATTCATGTCGCCATAAAGCGTGGCGTACCCCACCGACATCTCCGACTTGTTGCCCGTCGTCACCACCATTGAGCCGAACTTGTTGGAAACGGCCATCAGGATGGTGCCGCGCGTGCGGCTCTGCAGGTTTTCTTCGGTAATGCCCTCTTCGGTGCCCTCGAAAAGTTCTGACAGCGCAGACAGGAAACCTTCCACCGGCTCCACGATCGGCACGATATCGTAACGGCAACCGAGCGCTTTCGCGCAATCGGCGGCGTCCTTCAGCGATTCTTCCGAGGTATAGCGGTAAGGCAGCATGATGCAGCGTACCCGCTCCTCGCCCAGCGCATCGACGGCAAGGGCGGCGCAGATCGCCGAATCGATCCCGCCGGAAAGGCCGAGAACCACGCTCTTGAAACCGTTCTTGTTGACGTAATCGCGAAAACCCAGCATGCAGGCGCGGTAATCCGCCTCCTCACCCTCGGGAATCTTGGAAAATGGCCCGCTTTCGCAGCGCCAGCCATCCGCTGTGCGTTTCCAGTCGGTGACGGCAAGCGTGGCTTCGAACTGGCTCATCTGGAAGGCGAGCGTCTTGTCGGCATTGAAGCCAAAGCTCGCACCATCGAACACCAGCTCGTCCTGCCCGCCCAGCTGGTTGGCGAAAACCAGCGGTAGGCCGCTTTCGATCACCTGCCGGAGTGCCACCTGATGGCGCACATCCAGCTTGCCGCGGTAATAGGGCGAGCCGTTCGGCACCAGCAGGATTTCCGCGCCGCTTTCGGCCAGCGTCTCGCAGACGCCCATGTCGTTCCAGATTTCCTCGCAGATCGGAATGCCGATCCTCACGCCGCGGAAGTTATAGGGCCCGGAAATCGACCCTTCGGAGAAAACACGCTTTTCGTCAAACTCGCCGTAATTCGGCAGGTCGATCTTGTCGCGCAGCGCAATGATCTTGCCGCCATCGAGAAGTGCCACGGAATTGTGCCGACCCGTCTCGCCCTGTCGCGGAAAACCGATAACGATACCCGGCCCGCCATCGGCGGTTTCCGCAGCCAGTTCTTCCACCGCTTTCAGACATGCTTTCAAAAAAGCAGGTTTCAGCACCAGATCCTCGGGCGGATAGCCTGAAATGAAGAGTTCGGTGAGAAGCAGAAGATCGGCGCCCTGCGTTGCCGCATCGGCCCTTGCTTCACGCGCCTTGGCGAGATTGCCCGCCACGTCGCCAACGGTGGGATTGAACTGCCCGACGGCAATCCGGAGATGGTTCTCTATATCGTGTCTGTCGCTCATAACCCTTCAATACCGCGCCCGTGATCGCTCCGCAACGCAGCAATTCCCACTTGCATTCATTCGTGCGCTTCTCGACACAGCCGCCCTCACGCGAAGGTTATCGCGCTTATATGCACATCTCATAAAGTTCATGTCGCGTTCATCGCGCTTATGTGACAGTTACATGACACTTTTGCGACACCCGATTCACCTCCCCGGATCGGTGCTGGCGCCTGAAATACCGGAGTATGGGTTTGAGAGATTCGGCGCCAAAAACAACGGCTTCCGAAAAGGTTGGTTTTGTCTTTTCGCCTGCATGGACAAGGAGCCTTTCGAAGCTTTCTGGCACGGCCTACACGCTTGCCAACCTGACGGTCGCGTCCGTCGTGTTGGTCGTGGCGTTGGAATGGGTCGTCCGCGGCTCGCTTCAGGATGTCGGCACTTTCATCAGCTCCTCCGCGCGTCCGGGCATGACAACCATTGCCGCCGTGCTCGCCCTTCTCGTCGCGCTGGATTCGATCCTCGGCCGGCGTTATCTTTCGCTGATTGCGGTCGCGCCGCTCTGCGCACTGGTGGGGCTGATCTCAGCGCAGAAACAGACCTATCTCTCCGATCCGCTTTATCCCTCAGACCTGTTGTTCGGGCGGCAGATTCTCGAACTTTTGCCAACCATGCTGAAGGCGCAGCCGTTTACGGCGATGCTGGTGGGTCTCGGCCTCAGCGCCGCAATTGCCTCTCTCGCGGCTCTCTGGCTGCTGGCGCACCGTCATTCGCCGGTATTGCGCTGGCGTGAGCGCGCCGCCGGCCTTGCGCTGGCGCTGCCGCTTCTCGCCAGCCTCGCCTCGCTGATGGACTATTCGCATTATTCCTGGGTGCGCGATCGCCTCAACATCATCCCCATGATGTGGGATCAGCAGGAAAACTACCGTCACAACGGCTTCCTGATGGCCTTCGCCTTCAATATTCCCATGGCCAATGTCTCGGCGCCGGAGGGTTACGGCGAAAACAGCATCGCCGATCTCACCTCGGAACCGGCATCTTTCGCCGCCAACAAGGGTGATTACCCTGACGTCATCATGCTGATGAGCGAGTCCCTGTGGGATCCGACCCGGCTTGAAAACGTGAATCTCTCGGCCGATCCCATGCCGACCATCCGCGCCAAACAGTCCGGCAACGTGTTTTCGCCCGAGTTCGGCGGCATGACGGCAAATGTGGAATTCGAGGCCTTGACCGGCTTTTCCAACGCCTTCCTGCCCTATGGCAGCATTCCCTACCAGCAATATATCCGCCGCCCGGTGCCCTCGCTCGCCAGCTTCTTCCGCGGCGAAGGTTATTCCGCCATCGCAGTTCATCCGTTCCAGGAATGGTTCTGGAACCGCAAGCAGGTCTATAAAAATTTCGGCTTCGAGGAATTCCGCTCCGAAGAGACGCTGCCGGCCATGGAAAAACGCGGCAATTTTGCCTCCGACGACGCGCTGATGGAAGAGATCATGGCGACGGCGGACCGGACGCAGAACCCGCTCTTCCTCTTTGCCGTCACCCTGCAGGGACACGGCCCCTATGAGACAAACCGTTACGCCGAAAACACCATCGGCATTGAGGGCGAACTCTCGGCTTCGGCCTCGCAGGCGCTCGCCACCTATTCTCAAGGGGTGGTGGAAGCGGACGAAGCGCTGCTGAAGCTGATGCGCTGGGCAAAGAAGCGCGATCGTGAGACCATCATCGTCCTCTTCGGCGATCATCTGCCGCCGCTCGGCCAGACCTTCGTGGAAAGCGGCTATATGCCGGGCATGGTGGCAAGCCGCCGCGCACCGCTTGAGGTGATGAAGAAGGAGCACGAGACGCCGCTCGTCGTGTGGTCTTCGAAGAAGGGCGTGCGTAAGAATATCGGCACCATCAGCCCGGCGCTCTTGCCCTATCACGTGCTGAAGACCGCAGGCTTTTCCGATCCTTTCTATACCGGCACGCTGGGTGAAGTTCAGCAGGCCTTTTCCGTGATCGACCGGCACATGCTGGTGACGGCCGGTGGCGATGCCCTGCCCGACTGGTCGATCGCGCCGAACGCGGTCCCTGACGTGGTGCGCAATTATCGCCTGCTGCAATTCGACATGATGTTCGGCAAGCAATATGGAAAAGAGCGCTTTTTCCCCGGCTTCAATTGGCTGCACGAGGGCGCGCCGTCGGTGTAATGAATTTCGGCGAGGGACGCCTGAACCCATGGTGGCGGAAAACGTTTGAATTCCGCCATCATGCGGGTTTATCTCGGGAAAACTCCGCACCGCCAATCAGAACCGGAGACACGCCCGTGTCAGATATCTCCGACTATATCGTCTCTCATTTCAAGCGCTCCTCTCGTGAAATCGGCGAGGTGGAACGGCGCATTCTCGAGCTGGCGCACCAGAAAAAGCTGGTTTCGAGCGATATTAATGCGGAATTTTCCGCCGGCGCCAGTTTCGGCGACAGGCTGGCAGACAAGATTGCCAGGGTCGGCGGTTCCTGGAGTTTCATCCTCGGCTTCTGCTTTTTCCTGATTTTCTGGGCTATCATCAACACCATCGTACTGACCACCCGCGCTTTCGATCCCTACCCCTTCATCTTCCTCAACCTGCTTCTTTCCATGCTGGCGGCCATTCAGGCGCCGATCATCATGATGTCGCAGAATCGTCAGGCCGCCCGCGACCGCTTCGAGGCCGCCAAGGATTATGAGGTGAATCTGAAGGCAGAACTGGAAGTGCTTTCACTGCATGAAAAGATCGATGTGAAAGTGCTGGCCGAACTGGCTGCGCTGCGGCAGGACCTTGCAGCACTTCACCGCCACGTCACCCGCAAGGAAGACTGACACCGGAAAAATTCACCCCCGCTTTTCCCCGCTCCGCGACAGGCTGTTATATTGGTCGCAGTCCTGCCGGGTGGACGCCAGACGTGGCGGAAACCAAAGGACGGTCCTGGTGGTGGAACGCTGGCAACGTTCGTGGAAAGGACCATGTCGCAGGGTGCAGTGCACGGTCCTTGCGAGATACGGCATGGTGAAAGACCCGGCTGCGCAACGCATCCGACCCACACCAAACCAAATCAAGGCGCAGCCGGGCAATCGCCCGACCTCTCTAGCGATCACCCGCTCGGCAGTGCCGTGCGGGATGAAGCTGTTGGGGTTTTAGGGGCATGTTCAGGAAAAGTGGACGGAGGTGGGTGTGGCTTACCCCCCTCTGCCCTGCCGGGCATCTCCCCCTCAAGGGGGGAGATCGATATGCGGCTAGGTTTCGACTATCTCGAAGTTTGAGAATGAGCCGTAGGAGAGCCTCTTGCCGATCTCCCCCCTTGAGGGGGAGATGCCCGGCAGGGCAGAGGGGGGTAAGCCACACCCACCTCCCTCCGATGTGAATCGCGCGACCCTCCGGAAAATCCCCACCCAGTTACGAATCCGTCAGATTCTTGCGCTACAGATTGACGCAGGCGTTTGTTGCATTGCACTCTAGCGGGCAAGGCAAACGGGGGAATCACTCCCCATCGTCAAAATGGCATCACGACCATTTCGCGGCGACGCCATGCCGGATGCGACATCCGGTATCGAAATGCATTCTATTCCGGGGTTTTTCATGCACCAGTTCGATCTGATTGTTGTCGGCAGCGGTCCGGCGGGAAGACGGGCCGCCATTCAGGCCGCCAAGCTCGAAAAGAAGGTTCTGGTCATCGAGAAAGGCAGCCGCGTCGGCGGCGTTTCGGTGCATACCGGCACCATCCCTTCAAAGACCCTGCGCGAGACGGCGCTCAACCTCACCGGCTGGCGCGAGCGCGGTTTTTACGGTCGCTCCTATCGCGTCAAGCAGGAGATCGACGCCGAGGACCTTCGCCGCCGCCTGCTCATCACCCTGGATCACGAAGTGGAAGTGCTGGAACACCAGTTCGCCCGCAACCGCGTGCAGCACATTCGCGGCACGGCAAGCTTCGTTGACGCCAACACCATGAAGGTGGTGAAGAACGACGGTGAGATCATGAATGTCACCGGCACTTCCATTCTGTTGACCATCGGCACCCGCCCCTACCGGCCGCCGCATATTCCCTTCGATGGCGAAGCGGTGCTCGATTCGGACGAGATTCTCGAAATCAAGGAACTGCCGCGCTCCATGATCGTGGTTGGCGCGGGTGTCATCGGCATCGAATATGCCACCATCTTCAGCGCGCTCGACACGCAGGTGACGGTGGTGGAACCGCGCGAAACCATGCTCGAATTCATCGACAAGGAAATCGTCGAGGATTTCGCCTATCAGCTGCGCGACCGCAACATGAAGCTGATCTTCGGGCAGAAGGCGGAAAAGGTGGAGCGCGACGAGAGCGGCAAGTGCCTCGTCTCGCTCGGCAATGGCCGCGTTCTGAAGGCCGAGACCGTCCTCTTCGCCGCCGGCCGTGTCGGCGCCACCGATACGCTCAACCTATCGGCCTGCGGGCTGGAAGCCGACAGCCGCGGCCGCCTGAAAGTCGATCCTGAAACCTTCCAGACGTCCGTGCCGAACATCTATGCAGCCGGCGATATCATCGGTTTCCCGAGCCTTGCCTCCACGTCCATGGAACAGGGCCGCATCGCCGCCCGCCATGCCGTTGGCGCACCGGCCGGCGAACCGCCGCAGTTCTTCCCTTACGGCATCTATGCCGTGCCGGAGATCTCCACCTGCGGCCTGACGGAAGAGGAAGTCATCGAACGCAACATTCCCTATGAATGCGGTATCGCCCATTTTCGCGAGACCTCCCGCGGCCACATCATGGGTCTCGACAGCGGCCTCCTGAAGATGATCTTCTCGCTGAAAACCCGCCGCCTGCTCGGCGTCCACATCGTCGGAGAAGGTGCCACCGAACTGGTGCATATCGGCCAGGCGGTGCTGAACCTCAAAGGCACGGTGGAATATTTCGTGGAGAATACGTTCAACTACCCGACACTGGCGGAAGCCTACAAGATTGCCGGGCTTGATGCGTGGAACCGCATGGGTGAGATCAAGAAGGATTGAGGTTGCACGGGGGCGGCTTTTGAGACGGCGGAGTTGCCGTAATCGGCCTTCTGAGAAAGCACAGCATCCCCATCCCGTCATCCCGGCCTTAAGCCGGGATCCAGCGCGATCAAGTCTTTGATAACGAAAGACTCTTTCACAGCGCCGACTCGCCGTCACTGGATACCGGGTCAAGCCCGGCATGACGGAGGAAAGGTTTTCGCCCCTAAAGAGACTTTCTCACCTGCGAACTAACCGTATACAGCCAGCCCGCCCCCTCACCACCGAATACTGTACCGCGCACTTACCCCCGGCCGGAAATGATCCGCATAACCCTGATCCAGCGTCCCGCGCACCGTCAGGTGATCGCCCAGCTTCTGTTCCACCGCGACACCGCTGCTGAACTCGTTGAAACTGTTGCGGCTCGCCCCCGTCAGCACGAAGGCCGTGCCGGTTTCCGAGCGGGACAGGCGCAGCGATTGTGAGACATCAAGCCCGTTCCATTGCTGCGCCGTGCCGTCATACCGCACGGTGAAATTGCGGTTCGCCTCGATATCCAGCTCCGGCGTAACGATACGCTTCTGCTGCGAGGTCATGGAAACGCTGCTCGACCCTGTCAGGGCGTTGAACATGACGCCGACATCCCGCGCAAGCGAGACGCCCGGCAGTTGTTCGGCCAGCAACGTAACATTACCCCACAGCCGCACCGGCGTATCCACCACCCGCCCCGTCTTTGAGGCATTCATGCCCATTTCCAGCCCGGCCCGGATCGGGGTATCGACCGGCAGTTTCGCGCCGATGCGCGCCGTATAGGACCGATCGGAATTCTTGACCGGCTTCCAGATCAGCCCCGCCTCATCGGCATGGGCGGCCGCGGCTGCGGTGAAGAACAATAATACAAGGGCAGAACCCGTTCGGAGCGACATACTTGTCCCCTGGCAAATTAAGGGCGCACCGGGAGAACCCGGCAAGCACGGTAAAAGCTAAGGCCAATGGTTTGGCTGCGATGAGGCCACTTTCAAGCGGCGCAATGCCCGAACGGCCGCCTGATACGACCGGGCAAATCATGCTCCGCAGGGTGCCAGATGAACGGGAGATGAACAAGAGCATATGCAGCAAAAAATCATGCTGCACTGCATTGTGATCGGAACAAGGATGCGGGACGCCCGGTCGCTACTCTTTTTCAATTGGTGGCGCGCAACGCGCGAGAATATCATCCACGACAGCATTTAGAGATCGGGATGAATCGATGACCGTGGCGTAAGCGGGAATGTCTTCTTTCGTCGCATGGAGCTGCAGAACAAATTCCCGCTCCTCCGGCTGTCCGCCAAACTCGTCCCGGGGTCTTTCGATCAATCGTCTTCGCAGGGTCTCGCTTTCAAGATCGAGAACGAAGACCTCAGCGAACACATCGATAAAACGCTGAAAATTCCTTGAGCCACCGCAGAAGAATGTGAGCGTCTGGCTGTGATCGGCGGCAATCCGCCGAACCTTTTCGACATCCCATATATGATGCCGGTGACGGAAACGCATATCCGCCGCATCGCCCTCCAGAGCTGGATCAAGGGCCGCGCCCGTTTCAGGGTCGCCCTTATATGCAAGTTCGCGGTCGCCATGGATCACATGATGGCCGCGTCGCTGAAGTTCTGTTGCAACCGATGTCTTGCCGACACCGGAGACACCCTCGATCAGGTAGTTTCTGACACCCATGGCGCTTCCATTGACTCCCCCGCTTTGGCCGGTGACGCATGAACTGGTGGCCATGGATTGGAAACATAATAACCAGGGATGACATAACCATGTCGGAAGACTGTGGATCGGGTGACTGTCGCACCCCACCAAAAAAGACGGCCAAACAAAAAGGCCGCAGCTTTCGCCACGGCCCTTCCATTCAAATCAGCTTGCACTGAAGAAGATTATTCGGCGTCGCCTTCAGCAGCCTTCTTCTTGGCCGGAGCCTTCTTCTTCGGGGCGGCTTCTTCGCCTTCAGCGGCGTCGTCAGCCTTGGCAGCAGCCTTTTTCTTGGCAGGCGCCTTCTTCTTGGTTTCCGTGGCTTCTTCGCCGTCGTCAGCCAGCAGCTCTTCCTTGGAAACGGTCTTGTCCGTTACCGAGATTTCGGTGAGCAGCTTGTCGATGACCTTTTCTTCGAAGATCGGAGCGCGCAGCGAAGCGGAAGCGCCGGGGGTGTTGCGGAAGAAATCGAGGATTTCCTTCTGCTGGCCCGGGAACTGCTGCAGCTGCTGGAACAGCGCGCGCTGCATTTCCTCTTCGGTCACTTCGACGCCGGCCTTTTCGCCGATTTCGGAGAGAACGAGGCCAAGACGGACGCGGCGTTCAGCCAGCTTGCGATATTCTTCGCGGGCTTCTTCTTCGGTCGTGTCTTCGTCAGCGAAGGTCTTGCCGGACTGAGCGAGATCGGTGTTGATCTGGCGCCAGATGTTGTCGAACTCGGCGTCAACCAGGCCAGCCGGCGTGTCGAACTTGTACATCTCGTCCAGCTGGTCGAGGATCTGACGCTTGACCTTCTGGCGGGTGACGTTGCCGTACTGGCTTTCGATCTGACCCTTGACGATTTCCTTCAGCTTTTCAGCCGATTCGAGGCCAAGCTTTTCGGCCAGTTCGTCGTTGATTTCAACCGGAGCGGCGGCAGCAACTTCCTTGACGGTGATGTCGAAGTTGGCTTCCTTGCCGGCAAGGTTCGCCGCCGGGTAATCGGCCGGGAACGTCACTGTGATGGTCTTTTCGTCGCCGGCCTTGACGCCAACCAGCTGGTCTTCGAAGCCGGGGATGAAGCGGCCCGAACCGAGAACCAGTTCAGCGTCTTCAGCAGCGCCGCCGTCGAAAGCAACGCCGTCAACCTTGCCGAGGTAGTTCATGGTGACGCGGTCGCCTTCAGCGGCCTTGCCCTTCTTGGTCTCGTAGGTGCGGGCGCTTTCGGCGATCTTGAGGATCTGCTCGTTGATTTCGTCTTCGGTCACTTCCACAACTTCGCGGGTAACCTTGATGCCGTCATTGGCCTTCAGTTCGATGGCCGGAATGATTTCGTAGGCAACGGTGAATTCGAAGTCGGATTCGGCCGACAGGATCTTTTCAGCTTCCTGCTCGTCTTCGGTCATGGAGATCGCAGGCTGCGTTGCAGACTTCTCGCCACGGCTGGAGAGGATTTCGGACGGCTTTTCACGAACCAGCTCGTTGACGAGGTCGGCCATGATGGACTTGCCGTACATCTTCTTCAGGTGGCCAACCGGCACCTTGCCGGGACGGAAACCGTTGATGCGAACCTTGTCCTTGGCGTCGACCAGGCGCTCGTCCAGACGGGCCTTCATGTCGGCAGCCGGAATAACGACCTTGAGTTCGCGCTTCAGCCCTTCAGCGAGCGTTTCGATAACCTGCATTTTCCTAACCTTCACATCATGGCGGCGGTGCTCAGACAGCCGTTGGTTTACTTTCGAGCACTGCGCCGGAAACATCGTTCCCCGGCCGTGGCTTCCCTTATTTCTTACACAAGCGCCTGCCGGACACCGTTACGCCTGCACCGGAGAATAAAGACCAAAGGGGAGAAATGAACCCCGAAGCTCCCCGCATCCTGTAAGGATGCACTCTGGCGCAAGCGTGGCACAGCCATGCCTTGCTTGTGGTGCGGGTAGAGAGACTCGAACTCCCACGCCGAAGCGTTGGTACCTAAAACCAATGCGTCTACCAATTCCGCCATACCCGCACGTTGGGCGGCGGTATGTCACAATGTTCAGAAAGGGTCAAGCACGCCGTTCCGCTGCCTTTCGTTTCGCCCGGACTTTTCTTGCCGGCCGGGCTGGGCAGAAGGAGGCCCGACCCGCTTTCGCGACCGGCCAACGGATTTTCGGAACACGAAAGACCGGCAAGCCTTCCGGATACAGGGACGAAAGCGGCGTAGCGCGCCATCGTCCTCCCCGATTACCGACCCCCCATCATATGGCCGCTTCACGCTAACACGCGGCTGCACTGACATTATATATAATATGGCATGGCGGGCACATGATGGCGCCGGTACCGCCGCACGCAGCCGCCGCATGACGCACCGCCGCAAGGCTGCAGCGGATAACTCCATCAAAAGCACACAAATTGGTCACAAATTATGCATGAATCGCCGCAATCGGGGCGTTTTACGGGATTGCATTGCGTTTAATGCATAGGTGGCATCTTGCTTTGTCTGTTTTTGTTTTGATTAAACCGATTATATTTATGGTCATACAGAGATCGAGTTCAGCCCCGGACCAAAGCCTCCCAAGACTGGCCGCGGCGACTGAACAGCACGAAGAGGAAGATGAAAATGAACATTGCACGCTCGCTCACCAACTGGCGCAAGTATCGTCAGACCGTAACCGAACTCGGCCGCATGACCGACCGCGAACTGAATGACCTCGGCATTGGCCGTCAGGACATCCGCCGCGTCGCCAAGACCGCCGTCGGCTTCTAATTGGACGCCCCGCCGCTCTGCGGCGGATGCGAGACGACCTACCCAAAAAGGCCTGAGGCTTCCGCCTCTGGCCTTTTTTCGTTTTGGGCGGCGCCCACCTCGAAGCAATTCTTCTGTACCGCCTGCTGGGCCGACGGATGAATGCATTGATGCCGAGTGTTGGCGTACGCGAGGATGATGTCCGAGCCTGCTCCGATTGCCCTCTCACGCCGCAGAGCCCCTTCGAAAGCCGTCTAAGGCCGCCATACCCCTCAAAGCCGCCTCAAAGGCAGGCATTTCCGCTCATATCTTGCCCATATGATACCCAAAGCCGCAAATTTAGACGACATACTGCACAAATGCATGGCAGTAGCCTAAATTCTGCACTGCACAACATGGCTTCATGTCTATATATAAACCTCAACAGCCGAGAGCACAGAGAAACCGCTGAGCCGGCAGACGAAATCAACAGAGATAGATTGAGGAAACGACCATGAACCCTATCCGCATCGCAAAGAACTGGATCTCCTACCGCCGCACGATCAACGAACTCGGCAGCCTCTCCAACCAGGCTCTGAGCGACATCGGCCTGACCCGTTACGACATCCGTAACGTAGCAGCCCGTTCGTTCCGCTAAGGCGTAAACGATCGTCCCGCTGCCCGACCTCCAGGGCGCGACGATTGAGCGACAGGTTAAGAAAGCGGCGCCTCTGGCGCCGTTTTTGATTCTGGAGTTTCCGCTGCAAGCAGCTATTTTTCGAAGATGCACTCCTGGCTTCCGCCACCATTCGGTTTTACAGGGCCGGCCGGCATTTCGGATACGGGCGCTACGCCAAATACATCGGGTTCGAGATCGCCGCTTGTTTCTTTTCCCCGCCGGGGAGAAGGTGGCCCGAAGGGTGGGATGAGCGGGCTAGCTCCCCTGATATCTCCAACCTCGCCCACTCATCCCGCTGCCTGCTTCAAATGCGCGCCTGCTCCTCGATCCCGGCGGGAGCTTCGTAGCCCACCAGCCTCCATCCGCCAAAACCATTTGGCTGCCCCCGCCATGCATGCTAGTGCATCGGCAAACAATGCCGCGTCCTTTTAGGACCCGCGCGGAACACTCACTCGAATGACGGCCGCCGGACGGGAGCCTTGGCCCCGCGGCCGCCCATGGACACCGACATGCAAGACAAGACCATTTCTCCCATTCACGTCGTCGGCGGCGGGCTGGCCGGCTCGGAAGCCGCATGGCAGATTGCGGAGAGCGGCGTTCCCGTCATCCTGCACGAAATGCGCGGTGTGCGCGGTACCGATGCACATAAGGGCGATACGCTGGCGGAACTGGTCTGTTCCAACTCCTTCCGCTCCGACGATGCGACTGCCAATGCGGTTGGTGTCATCCACGCGGAAATGCGGCTTGCCGGCTCGCTGATCATGGCCTGCGCCGATAAGCACCAGGTGCCGGCCGGCGGCGCGCTTGCCGTTGACCGCGACGGATTTTCCGAGGCCGTGACGAAAACGCTGGAGGGTCACCCACTGGTGACGATCGTCCGCGAAGAGGTGAACGGCCTTCCGCCGAAGGAATGGGGCAACACGATCATCGCGACCGGGCCTCTTACCTCGCCGGATCTTGCCGCCGCCATCCAGGCCGAGACGGGTGAGGATGCGCTCGCCTTTTTCGACGCCATCGCCCCCATCGTCCACCGCGACAGCATCAACATGGATATCTGCTGGTACCAGTCGCGTTACGACAAGGTCGGCCCCGGCGGCACGGGCAAGGACTACATCAACTGCCCCCTGGATGAGCAGCAATATAACGCCTTCATCGACGCGCTGATCGCCGGCGACACGGTCGGTTTCAAGGAATGGGAAGGCACGCCCTATTTCGACGGCTGCCTGCCGATCGAAATCATGGCCGAGCGCGGACGCGAAACGCTGCGACATGGCCCGATGAAGCCGATGGGCCTCACCAATGCCCACAACCCCACCGTCAAGGCCTATGCCGTCGTCCAGCTGCGCCAGGACAATGCGCTCGGCACGCTCTACAACATGGTCGGTTTCCAGACGAAGCTGAAATACGGCGTTCAGGCGGATGTGTTCCGCATGATACCCGGCCTCGAAAATGCGGAATTCGCGCGCCTCGGCGGCCTGCACCGCAACACCTATATCGATTCCCCCACCCTGCTTGACCCCTCGCTGAAGCTGAAATCCCGGCCGGACCTGCGTTTCGCCGGCCAGATCACCGGTTGTGAGGGTTATGTGGAAAGCGCCTCCGTCGGCCTCCTCGCCGGCCGCTTCGCCGCCGCCGAGCAAAAGGGCGAAACCCCGAGCCTGCCGCCGGCTACCACCGCGCTCGGTTCGCTGCTCAACCACATCACCGGCGGCCACCTGTCTTCCGATGATGAACCGGGCAAACGCTCCTTCCAGCCGATGAACATCAATTTCGGCCTCTTCCCCGAACTGGAGCCGGGCTCGATCGTCAAGCCAGAAGGCGTCAAGCGTTTTCGCGGCAAGGACAAGACGATCATGAAACGTCAGCTGATTGCGGCGCGGGCGTTGAAGGATTGTGCAGCGTGGCTCGGCGAAGGCCAGACCGCCACAGAAGCGCAATGAGGCTGCTCAGTCCGGTTTGGGTACAGATTTGGGTTTGGGCGTGCGCGTGAGGTTCCATTTTGCGAAATCCGATTTGCCGCTCTGGTATGGATATCGCTGGGAAAAGAACGGGTTAACAGCCGCAACATATTCGAATTTGAGCGTGATATCGGCGAGGACCGCGATCAGCGGCTTATAGCTGTACCGCCCGGAGACGACGATGATAGCTTCCTGGGCAACGAAACCGTTGGCAATCACGGTTTTCTCCCATGGCACATCTTCGGCAGAACCCATAAAATTGTGGGCGGGAAATTGCAGCCGGGCGACCTTGTCCACCAGTTTGACGCTTCTCAGCGTCAGGTCAAGTTTGCCCGTCTGGAGAATGCCGTTGCCGGAAAGGACGACGAAACTCGGAACCCCCGTGCGCACCCGTTTCTCGAATTCGGGAAATCTTGCCGCCCAGCGTGCCGAATTATCAACGACCGTCATGAACCGGTCATAACTCAGCCACCCTCGCCCTACCTCAATGACCACGGCAAGCATAAGGACGAGCAGCGGTGCCAGAAGCCCCATTTCCACCGCCGCAGCGCCAGAACGGCAACGACCGAAACTGCCAAGACGAAAAAACCATCTCGTCTTTTTCATTCGGTCACCCGTACGGCAGTGATGGCCAGGGAAATGTTGCGCAACTGATGAATGCCACCCGTGTCCGGCACGAGGAGCCGCGTCGTCGGCATCAAAAAATTCCACTTGTAACCGATTGCCAGAATGTACTGCCCGGCGGTATCGGCGGGCGGGCGAAAATCGTTCACGATCGGTGTGGGCACTTTGGCTTCGGCAATATCGTCGTCCGGGATCGGCAAGAGAGCGATCTTGAGGTTGGTTTCGTCCGTCCCGCCAATGAAATGAGAGGCAATTGCCTTGCGCAACGCAATCTCGGTCGCCGGCCGACCGTCCGCCGCCGCCTTGCGGAGATACTCGATGCCCGCATTGGACGCAAAAGAGAGATAGAGGTAATAGAGCATCAGCAGGCCGATTTCGAGCGTCCCGAAAATCAGCGCAAAAAAAAGCGGCAACAGCAGCGCCGTCTCCACCGCCGTTGCCGCCTTTCGGTCGCCAAACAACCGGTAACATGCCGCGTGCGTGAACCGGCATCCGCGCGGGCCGCCGCAGCTTTTATCCTGAAGCAGGGAAAGAAAAGACTTCATCTCAGTCTTCTTCCACTCGATCCACATAGATGAGCTGGAAGCCCGTGATGATGCCGCCGAAACTGTCGCTCAGTCCGGTAGCCTCGATAGTCACCCGATAGATGGAGTAGGCTTTGACCCTGAAACTGTAATCCCTCGGTGTCCAGGCAATGCTGTTTTTATCTTGAGTCAACTCCCACACCTTCTGCTGAGGTCTCAGGGTGGGGAGCCGCTGCTGTAGCGAAATCTTGATGCCGTTGGTTTTTTCCACGTCCTCGACGGCCCGGCGCCCATTATACCAAACCATGATCTTATATATTCCGGGGTGAAGCTCGACATCCTTGTAGATCGAGCTATTGGCTTCATTATTTTTTTTCTTGCCGGGCGCAGGCGGCCCCCAGTCGCTGTCGAGTTCCATGACATAACGGGTTGGCAATGAGAGCTCGGTGCCCACCTTCTTTTCGATTTCGATCTTGTCGGTGGTCTTTGCCTTATCGACTTCCTTCAGAGTGCAGGCTTTGTCGTTGGCGGTAGGGGCCTCGTTGAGTTTCTTGCTCTGCATTCCGGCTGGATAACCCTGCCAATTGTGGTTACGGCGGCAGCAGGGGCTGCTCCAGTCCTGCAACTCGACACCGGGCCCGGTGCCGCCATCCCATCCAATTTCAGAATAGGGATAGACACCCCAGCAACCGCCGGGTGTTTCCTTGGTGACGCCGTTTTTCAAGATCCGCTCGACGCCGAGAGCGTTGCTCTCGAACATATTGTCAATGATGACCGCATCGTCCTCGGGGTAAGGCGGGATACCTTCGCAGGACTCATTGAGGCGATATTTCAGCTTATCGAGATTGAACATCTCCGAGAAAATCAAACTGTAACTGAACTCGGCCTTGATATTCGTCGTGGTCCAGTCCACCTTCACCTCGCGCGAGAGGACCTTCTGCTTGGTGGATTGAATCATCGCATCGAAGGCTGCGGCCACATTGTCGCGCCGGACTTCGTCGGACAATGTGTAGGTGCGAGTCGGCTTGGTGGCTCTTTCACACGCCATGGCCATGACCCGCTTTGACTGGTTGTAATAGGCCAGCGCCCTGCCACCCTCAAAAAGCAGCCCCAGCAAAATGATAAAGACCGGCAGCAGCAGTGCTGTCATAATGGCGAAGGTGCCTTTGCGGTCTTTGAGGAGCGACGAAAACGGCGCCCTTTTCCATGCTGCTTTTTTTATCCACCTGCTCGTCATCAAAATACCGTCTCATGTCGCTCATCACCATGGGAAAGGCGCGCTGTGAAAAGCGACTGGCCTGGCTTTCTGCGACGCTAAATATGTCCGGCTGACGCCGGTTGATTGAAAATTGATCTTTGGCCGCCTGCGGCGCTGCTTTTCGGGCAACATCGCCTGACCACTGAAAATACAGGGGTCAATTAACACGCAAACAGTAAATCAAAGCTCAATCGGAACTGAAAAATATGACGCAAATTCATATGCTTAGTTTATTTATTAATAAATTAGCTATCTTCGATAGAAGCGTATGAGCGTGTGACGCCGGTACAGGATTTGCGTCCACGGTGACATGCGTAAACACAAACTTGGGCTTGCCCCTTGTCCCTCCAGCCAAGCTCGGGCAAAACAGCCCCATCCAATCACAAGACAATGCCAGGAGATAAGATATGGACGTCCGCGCCGCCGTTGCCATTCAGGCAGGAAAACCGCTCGAGGTCATGACCGTTCAGCTCGAAGGTCCCCGGGCCGGCGAAGTGCTGATCGAGGTCAAGGCGACCGGCATCTGCCACACCGATGACTTCACCCTTTCCGGCGCCGATCCGGAAGGCCTGTTTCCGGCCATTCTCGGCCATGAAGGCGCCGGCATCGTCGTGGATGTCGGACCGGGCGTTACCTCCGTCAAGAAGGGCGATCATGTCATTCCGCTCTACACGCCGGAATGCCGCGAGTGCTATTCGTGCACCTCGCGCAAGACCAATCTCTGCACCTCCATCCGCGCCACGCAAGGCCAGGGCGTGATGCCGGACGGCACCTCGCGATTCTCGATCGGCAAGGACAAGATCCATCACTACATGGGCTGCTCGACCTTCTCGAACTACACGGTTCTGCCGGAAATAGCGCTCGCCAAGATCAACCCGGACGCCCCCTTCGACAAGGTCTGCTACATCGGCTGCGGCGTCACCACGGGCATCGGTGCGGTCATCAACACCGCCAAGGTCGAAATCGGCTCCACGGCCATCGTCTTCGGTCTCGGCGGCATCGGCCTCAACGTGCTGCAGGGCCTGCGTCTTGCCGGCGCAGACATGATCATCGGTGTCGACATCAACCCGGACCGCAAGGCCTGGGGCGAAAAATTCGGCATGACCCACTTCGTCAACCCGAAAGAAGTCGGCGACGATATCGTGCCCTATCTCGTCAACATGACGAAGCGCAACGGCGACCTGATCGGCGGCGCGGATTACACCTTCGACTGCACCGGCAATACCAGAGTCATGCGCCAGGCGCTGGAAGCCTCCCATCGCGGCTGGGGCAAGTCGGTCATCATTGGCGTTGCGGGTGCTGGCCAGGAAATCTCCACGCGTCCGTTCCAGCTCGTCACCGGCCGCAACTGGATGGGCACCGCATTCGGCGGCGCGCGCGGCCGCACGGATGTGCCGAAGATCGTCGACTGGTACATGGAAGGCAAGATCCAGATCGACCCGATGATCACCCACACCATGCCGCTCGAAGACATCAACAAGGGCTTCGACCTGATGCACAGGGGCGAAAGCATCCGCGGCGTCGTCGTGTACTGATCGGCTGGCAACGTCAGGCGCGCAGCACGCGCGCCTGCCCATTCATGCAAATGTGATCGCTCCTTCGGCCTTGCAGCCAGCGCGATTAACGGGACGGTAAATCTATCGTTGTAATCCCATAACGCGCGGTGGGGTTGAAAAATCTCTTCCTCAGGCCGAGTGACGCCAGACAGCGGAGAGCGCCCCTGAAAATCGTATCGATCGATAACGGAAACCGCGCCGCCGCCATCAGTCTTCTGACGAAAGGTTTCCCTGAAAAGAGCGAGGCCTTCTGGTCCCGCGGGCTTGCGCTGATCGCCGAACATCACGAACGCCGGCAACTCGGTCCGGTCGGGCAATTGCTGATGAAAGGTGACGCCGCCGCCGGTGTATTGCTGACAATCAAAAGCCGCCTGCCGGATACCGGCACTGTCGTCGTCAATCTGTCCAGCTGGTATGTCGAGCCGGCTTGCAGATGGTTCGCGCCGCGCATGCTGCAAATGGCGTCGTCTTCAGAGGATGAGGTCTTCACCGACCTCACCCCCTCGGCCGAAGCCTGCAGGCTGAATGAGAGGCTGGGCTTTCACACGGTGACGGATTGCACGCTTTTTTATCCCCTGCCGTTGAAGGCGTTGCGCCCCTCGAGCGCCCGCCTCATAACGCTTGCCTCCGCTCAACCCGGTACGCTGACCAGCGAGACGCGTGAGATGCTTGAAGATCACGCGCGCCTCGGCTGCATCGTCGCCATCATACAGGTGGATGGCCGTCATTACCCGCTGGTCTTTCTGAAAACGGCGACCAAAAGGGCACCCTCCGCGCGCCTCATCTATTGCGAGGACCGCGCAGTCGTACAAAGACACATTTCCGCGATCGCCCGCCATCTCCTTCGCCACGGCAGATTTGCCATGACGATGGCTGCACTCGAGGGTGAACGAAACGCGGGCGGCTTCGCTGCACATAAATCTGCGCCGATACAAGTAAAAGGCGCATGGAACCCACAATTTATTAACGAAACATACTCAGAGTTGGTGTTATTGCCACCCTAGGTATTTTAGTGGTGCTGGGGTTGTCCTGACCGAAACCTGGCCTTTACAGATAAACGGGGTTCCGGGGCGGCAGCCATGGAAAATATACGGGGAGATCGGGGAATGAACATGCTTGCAGCAAAAACGAGCGAAATAGAGATTGCTGATACCATTCACTCCTATCTTTCGGACCGTTTCCCTGCCTATGCACCTTTTTCGGCCGACACGCCGCTTCTCGAGGGAGGCGTCATCGATTCGCTCGGCTTTCTGGAGCTGATGATCTTTCTTGGTGAAGGCTTCGGCATCATTCTCGACGACGAACATTTCACCCCCGACAACCTTGGCACGCCCGCCGATCTCGTCGCCTTCGTCCTCAGGGAACGGAGGAGATGACACCTCCTTTCCTGCTGCACCACCTGCTGGGCGCGCGCGCGGCAAGCGACGGGCAGGCGATCGTTTATAAAGACACATCCCTGAGCTACCGGCAATTTGCCGAAGCGGCGGAACGATGCGCGGCTGCCTTGCAGCAGGCCGGGGCGCAACGCGGCGACCGGGTCGTCATTTTTCTGCCGCGAGGCACGGAAGAATGCTGGGCGATCTTCGGCGTCAGCATGGCCGGATGCGTCTTCGTGCCGGTCAATGCGCTGCTGAAGGCGCAGCAGATACGCCATATCATCGTGGATTGCGGCGCAGAACTTGTCATCAGCAATGCGACCATGCGCGACGAGCTGAGCGCGGCACTGGAAGGTCTGGCCGGTGTCCGCGTGCTTCTGGCGAACGATATCGCCGAAGGCAGCAAGACGTCGGTCAAAAGCCCGGCGGCAATCGGCGAAGACCTCGCGGCGATCCTCTATACATCCGGTTCTACCGGCTCACCCAAGGGCGTGATGCTGTCGCATCGCAATCTGCTGGCCGGCGCGCGCATCGTGCGTACCTATCTGGAGATTACCGGCAAGGATCGCATTCTTTCCCTCCTGCCCTTCAGCTTTGATTATGGCCTCAACCAGCTGCTGACGGCAGTGGAACAGGGCGCGACAACAATCATCTCCACCTTTAGGCTCGGTGACGATATCGTCCGCGACCTGCGCGACCATGCCGTGACCGGGCTTGCCGGGGTGCCGACAGTCTGGGCGATCCTGACGAGGGCGGCGCCGTCGCTTGCCAGGACGCCGCTTCCGCATCTGCGTTACATCACCAATTCTGGCGGGCGCGTGCCGCAGGAAACTGTGAAGGCGCTGCGCGAAAAGCTGCCGGACACGAAAATCTACCTGATGTACGGCCTGACCGAAGCCTTCCGCTCAACCTTCCTGCCGCCGGATGAAATCGATCGCCGCCCGACCTCGATCGGCAAAGCCATTCCCGAATGTGAGATATTCATCGTCACCGCCGAGGGACAGCGGGCAAAGCCCGGCGAACCCGGCATTCTCGTGCATCGAGGCCCGACCGTTTCGCTGGGCTACTGGAACCGGCCGGAAGACACGGCGAAAGTCCTGCGCCCGCATCCCTTCATTCCGGCGGCGCTGGGCGGAGAAACCGTATGTTACTCCGGCGATCTTGCGGTGGAAGACGAAGACGGGTTCTTCAGCTTCGTTGCCCGTAACGATGCGATGATCAAGTCTTCGGGTTATCGCATCAGCCCGACCGAAGTCGAAGAAAGCCTGATGTCGACAGGCTTGTTCCAGCAGGTCGCCGTCATCGGCCTTCCGGACCCCTTTGCGGGGGAAAAGGTGCATGCCGTGGCGACTGCCGCCAATGAAAATATCGATGTTTCCGCGGCACTGAAGAAGGCCGCTGAAATGCTCGCCCCCTTCATGATCCCGCGCGCCATCGAGCTGGTTGACCGGTTGCCGGTCACCGCCAATGGCAAGGTGGACTACCGCGCGCTTGTGCGCGAACGGACGGACAATGGCGCCCACGGATAAACCCCAGAGCCACGGTCCCGCCCTTGCGGCCGCGTCATTCGATATCAGCGAAAACGATCTTGTGATCGGCGGGCTTGCCGTGCGCGATATCGTCGCCGAAACCGGAACCCCATGCTTTCTCTATGATGCTGGCGCGATGCGCCGCGCCTACCGCGATCTCCAGGCGACGCTCTCCGGTTTTGCCGATATCTATTATTCGGTGAAGGCCAATCCCCTGCCCGCCATCATCACGCTCTTCCGGCAGGAAGGCGCCGGCGCGGAAATCGCTTCCGCTGGCGAATATCGCGCCGCTATAAAGGCCGGTGTCGCGCCCGAAAACATCATCTTTGCCGGGCCGGGCAAAAGCAGAGCCGAATTGCACGAAGTGATCACGGGCGGCATCGGCGAAATCCACGTGGAAAGCGCCGAGGAAATTGCCCGCATCGAGGCAATCGGCAAACCCGTCAAGGCCTCTGTCCGCATCAATCCGGTGCCGGATGCGCAAGCCGGCGCCATGCGCATGGGCGGCAAGGCCACCGCTTTTGGTTTCGATGAGGAAGAACTGGAAAATATCCTGCCGCTTTTCCGGCGCGCGGGCGTTATCGATCTCGTCGGCATCCATATCTATGGCGGCACGCAGATTCTCGATGCGGACATGCTTGTCTCGCAATGGCGACATGCCATCACAATTGCCGCCCGCATGGCGGAAATGCTCGGCAAGCCGCTTGAAACCATCGATCTCGGCGGCGGCCTCGGCATCCCTTACTTCGCCGGCGAAGCACCGCTCGATCTCGCGAAGGTAAAAGCCGCCGTCCCCGATCTGAAGGCACTGCTGAAAGCGCATCCGCTGATCGCCGACGCCCATGTCATCGTCGAGCCCGGCCGCTTCCTCGTCGGTCCGGGCGGCATCTATACGGCCGAAGTCAATTCCGTGAAGACCTCGCGCGGAACCACCTTCGTTGTGACGGATGGCGGCATGCACCATCACCTGGCCGCTTCGGGCAATCTCGGTCAGATCGTCAAGCGCAACTACCCCATCGTTGCGCCCGCCATGATGCAGGCCGACCACGCGGAGACTGCAACCATCGTCGGCCCGCTCTGCACGCCACTCGATACGCTGGCTCGCAATGCGGCATTGCCGAGGCTCCAGGCCGGTGACCTCATCGCCATCCTGCAGTCAGGCGCCTATGGCGCAAGCGCCAGTCCCGGGGGTTTTCTAAGCCACGCGGTGGCGAAGGAAGTGCTGGTGGAAAATGGGGCGTTTGAGATGATCGGGCGCTAATCACCCTCGCAGCAGCCTGTCCCCCACAGCGAATTTCGATTTCAGCAGGCACTCGTCATATTCCGCCTCAGCCATGGAATCGAAGACGATGCCGCCGCCGACATTAAAGACGGCGCGACCGTCATCGAACAGTGTCATCGTACGGATCGCCACCGAAAAGCGCATTTCACCACTAGGAGACATCAGGCCGATGGCGCCGCAATAGGCGTCGCGGGGCGTCGCTTCCAGTTCGCGCAGGATTTTCATCGCCCACATTTTGGGCGCACCGGTAACCGATCCGCAGGGAAACAACGCGGCGAGAATGTCTTCCACCGTCATGCCAGGCAACAGTTTCGCCCTGATATGGCTGACCATCTGGTGCACGGTCGGATAGGTCTCGATATCGAAAAGCCGTGGCACATCGAGGCTGCCGACCTCGGTGATGCGGGAAATATCGTTGCGCAAGAGATCAACGATCATCCGGTTTTCGGCGAGCGTCTTTTCATCCGCAAGCATTGCCGCGATGATCGCCCTGTCCTCCTCCGCATCCGCTCCGCGCGGCGTCGTTCCCTTCATGGGATGGGTTTCGATGAACCCCTGCCCGTCAACCGAGAAAAACAGTTCCGGCGAGCGTGACAGGATGACCGGGCCGCCGAGATCGACCAGCGCGCCATATTTCACCGGCTGGCGTTCGATCAATGACCAGAATGCCGTCAGCGGATCGCCGCTCCAGCGGGCATGGACGGGCATGGTCAGATTGCCCTGATAACAGTCGCCCCGGCGTATATGGTCGTGCAACAGCTCGAAACGCCGCCGATACTCGGGAAGTGTCCATGCCGGGACCGGATCGGCAAGAAACGCATCCGCGCCCGGAACTTCGTCAGGCCGCGCAAAGCGGCCGTCATCCGGCTGCGGGCCGGAAAAGACCCCGAAATTCAGGAACGGCACGTTGCGCGGTTTTTCCGCAAAAGGCGCAAGCTTCGGCTCGAACAGGAAACCGGCCTCATAAGACATATAGCCAGCTAAATATTTTCCGGCACGGCGCAGTTCTTCCATGCGCTTCAGCGCTGCAAAAAACGCTTCTCGCTCATCCGCGACGATGATTTCCTCCGGCTCGGTGAAGGCTGTCACCGTGCCGGTCGTGTCATCCCGGAAAAGAACGTAAGGCGCATGTGCCAAGGAAAAATCCGTAGAAGGTAAATCTGGAGACTTCAGGGCGTCGGAAAGATACCTTTCCATCGTCATCCCCGGTTCCCGGATCAAGTCCGAGGATGTCCCGAGGATCTACCACCCGTTGACATTAGCTACCTCGGCAGATCCTCGGCACGAGACCGAGGATGACGTCGAGTGTGGAGACAGGTCACGAGGCATTAAACCGGGTCTATATCGCCCCGCGCCCACATTTCGATTGTTTCCGCATAAAAATCGGCGAAACAGCCTTCCTCGATCGACTTGCGGATACCCTGCATCAGCTCCTGATAATAGGCAAGATTGTGCCAGGAAAGGAGCATGCCGCCCAGCGCCTCGTTGGCGCGTACGAGGTGATGCAGATAGGCGCGGGAGTAATCGCGCGAGGCCGGGCAGTTGGACTGTTCGTCGAGCGGGCGCATATCCTCGGCATGGCGGGCATTACGGATATTGACCTTGCCGCGGCGCGTGAAGGCCAGACCATGACGGCCGGAACGCGTCGGCATCACGCAGTCGAACATGTCGATGCCGCGCGCCACCGATTTCAGGATATCGTCAGGCGTGCCGACGCCCATCAGGTAACGCGGCTTTTCAGTGGGCAGCACCGGCAGGGTAATATCGAGCATGCCCAGCATCACATTCTGCGGCTCGCCGACGGCAAGGCCGCCGACCGCATAACCCTTGAGATCGAGCTGCTTCAGCCCTTCGGCGGAGCGAATGCGCAGGTCCGGCTGGTCGCCGCCCTGCACGATGCCGAACATGGCCTTGCCGGGCTGGTCGCCAAAGGCGACGCGGCAGCGCTCGGCCCAGCGCAGCGACATTTCCATGGCGCGCTCGATTTCCTTGCGCTCGGCCGGCAGCGCGATGCACTCATCGAGCTGCATCTGGATGTCCGAATCGAGCAGGCCCTGAATTTCGATCGAGCGTTCCGGTGACATGTGATGCAGCGAACCGTCCACATGGCTCTTGAAGGTCACGCCCTTCTCATCCAGCTTGCGCAGACCGGACAGCGACATCACCTGAAAACCGCCGCTATCGGTGAGGATCGGGTGTGGCCAGCGGATCAGCTCATGCAGGCCGCCAAGGCGGGCGACACGCTCGGGGCCGGGCCGCAGCATCAGGTGATAGGTATTGCCGAGAATGATATCCGCCCCCAGCTCGCGCACCTGATCAAGATACATGGCCTTGACGGTGCCGACAGTGCCGACGGGCATGAAGGCGGGCGTGCGGATGACGCCACGCGGCATGGCGACTTCGCCGAGGCGCGCGCCGTCGCTCGTGGCTTTCAGGGTGAAGGTGAATTTGTCGTGCATCAGTTTTTCCGGAACAACAGGCTGGAATCGCCATAGGAATAGAAACGGTATCCTGTTTCGATGGCGTGCTTATATGCGTCACGCATCGTTTCGAGACCGCAGAAAGCCGAAACCAGCATGAACAGCGTCGATTTCGGCAGGTGGAAATTGGTCATCAGCATATCGACCGCGCGGAAACGATAACCGGGCGTGATGAAAATGCCGGTCGCATCGGACCACGGGTGAATGGTGCCATCCTCCGCAGCCGCGCTTTCGATCAGACGCAGCGACGTCGTGCCCACGCAGACAATGCGCCCGCCCCGCGCCTTGACCGCATTCAGCCTGTCGGCTGTTTCCTGCGAGACGTGGCCGATTTCGAAATGCATCTTGTGATCGTCGGTATCATCAGCCTTGACCGGCAGGAAGGTGCCTGCCCCAACGTGAAGCGTCACGAAATGCCGCTCGATACCGGCCTTGTCGAGCGCCGCAAATAGCTCAGGCGTGAAATGCAGCCCGGCGGTAGGCGCGGCAACGGCGCCCTTCTCGCGGGCGTAGATGGTCTGGTAGTCGGTCTGGTCCTGCGCATCTTCCGGCCGTTTGGCCGCGATATAGGGCGGCAGGGGAATATGGCCGACGGAGGCAATGGCCTCGTCCAGAACGGGACCGGAGACGTCGAACAGCAGCGTGATCTCGCCCTCCTCGTCCTTCTGCTCGACGGTGGCTTCGAGATGAGCAAGGCCGCAGGCGTTGTCGCGCTCATAACCGAAACGGATGCGGTCGCCCTGCTTGATGCGCTTGCCGGGACGCGCGAAAGCCTTCCAGCGGGACTGATCGGCGCGCATGTGCAGCGTGGCCGAAACGGCCGTCTCCGGCGCGCCTTCGCGCAGCCTGACACCTTCAAGCTGGGCGGGAATGACGCGGGTGTCGTTGAAAACAAGCGCATCGCCGGCCCGCAGGAAGGACGGCAGGTCGAAAACGCGATGGTCTTCCATGCGATTTTCATTCGGATCGACCACCAGCAGGCGCGCGCTATCACGCGGGTTCGCCGGGCGAAGGGCGATATTCTCCTCGGGCAGATCGAAATCGAACAGGTCTACACGCATTGCAAGGGCTCTCGAAAATATCAAAACCCGCCCTCAATGGGGGCGGGCGGTGTGTAGTGACAAGGCTTCGTCTAACGAGACGTCATCCTCGGGCTTGTCCCGCGGATCCAACCACGTTGCCGTTGGGGATCGTTAGATCCTCGGGACATCCTCGGGCTTGATCCGGGGACCGAGGATGACGGCTGAGAGGTTGGCACCCTTGTCATCAATGTGAAACGCCCCGCAGTTTCCTGCGGAGCGGGTAAACACGTTATACGCTACCTTCAAGCCGCCGAAGCGAGCTTCATGGACACGATCGAATCGGGGTCCTTCACCGGCTCGCCGCGCTTGACCTTGTCGATGGCTTCCATGCCCTCGATGACCTGGCCCCAGACGGTGTACTGCTTGTTGAGCCACGGGGAATCCGTGAAGCAGATGAAGAACTGCGAGTTGGCGGAGTTCGGGTTCTGCGAACGGGCCATGGAGCAGGTGCCGCGCACATGCGGGATGGCGGAGAATTCTGCCTTCAGGTCCGGCTTTTCGGAGCCGCCCATGCCGGCGCGGGCCGGGTTGAAGCTTTCGGAACCCTTCTTGCCGAATTTCACGTCGCCGGTCTGGGCCATGAAGTCTTCGATGACGCGGTGGAAAACGACGCCGTCATAAGCACCTTCCGATACCAGTTCCTTGATGCGGGCAACGTGGCCCGGAGCAACTTCCGGAAGCAGCTGGATCACGACCTTGCCGGTCGTCGTTTCCATGATGATGGTGTTTTCCGGATCCTTGATCTCGGCCATGATTATTCTCCTCTGTTCGGGCTCTATTGCCCTGTCTTACTTCTTGCCGACAGTGACCTTGATCATCCGGTCGGGGTTGGAAACTTCGCCGTTGCTGCCCTGCCCGCGCTTGATCTTGTCCACGGCTTCCATGCCGGACACGACCTTGCCGACCACGGTGTACTGGCCGTTCAGGAACGGACCGTCGGCAAACATGATGAAGAACTGCGAATTGGCGGAATTCGGATCCTGCGAACGGGCCATGCCGACCACGCCGCGCGTGAACGGAACCTTGGAGAATTCGGCCGGAATATCCGGCAGGTCGGAGCCGCCAGTACCTGCGCGCTGGGCGCTGAAGCCCTTCTCCATGTTGCCATACTGCACGTCGCCGGTCTGCGCCATGAAGCCGTCGATGACGCGGTGGAAAGCCACGTTGTCGTAAGCGCCCTTCTTGGCCAGCGCCTCGATCTGCGCCACGTGCTTCGGCGCGACGTCGGGCATAAGCTCGATGACAACGGGGCCGTCCTTCAGCTGGACGGTGAGAAGTTCGGCGGCAGACGCAAAGGTGCTGGCGGCAAGCGCGCCCGCAAACATGGCGCCGGCAAAGGCAAATCGAACGAGTTTCATCGGATTGGCTCCAAATGTAAGGCTGAAGTCAGCGCTTCAGCTTGGCGTTAAGGGCTTCAAGCACGGCTTTCGGCACGAAGGCTTCGACATTGCCGCCCATGGCGGCGATCTGCCGAACCAATGTGGCTGTAATGGGTCGCGACGAGGTGCCGGCGGGCAGGAACACGGTCTGGATATCGGGCGCCATCTGGCGGTTCATGCCCGCCATCTGCATTTCATAATCGAGATCGGTGCCGTCACGCAGGCCGCGCAGCAGAAGTCGCGCGCCATGCTGACGGGCCGCATCGACAACCAGATTATCGAAGGAGACGACGTCCATGCGCGCCGCTTCGCCCGGCAGCTGCTCCGCAAGCGCCTGCTTTATCAGCGCTGCCCGTTCCTCGAAACTGAACATCGGCGCTTTTCCGGGATGAATGCCAACCGCGACAATGACCTTTGACGCCACGTTCAGCGCCTGGAGAAGCACATCCAGATGTCCGTTGGTCATCGGATCGAAGGATCCTGGATAAAAGGCAATCGTCATATCGCTCTCAGATGGTGGGCGCGTCTCGACGCTTCAGCATATGTGCCGCCTTTTGTCATGGAGAAGCACGCGGCGCAAGACTTTATAACCACCCCTCACAAGCGCGGCCGTGCCGTGAACCCCCGATGAACGGGCCGTTCAGTGCGGTTTCAGAGCCATTTTGTTTAAATGCACAGCATTGGGAAACCGAAACGCCTTTCGCCCGTTAAGCAACCGGAGAATCGAAAATGCTGGCCTTCATGATCGTCGTTTCGGTCATCTCGTCATTCGCAGCCGAGTATCTTTTCCTCGAATGACGGCCTCAGCCAGTTTCCTGAACGCCAGATGAACGAGCCATTCAAGGAAGTTTCACCGGGGCGATGCTAATCGATTTTTATGATTGACGCGGAACATGATCGGACATGGTGCGTTAACAAGAAACCAAAGGAACAGACAAATGTTTGTAAGAGAAAAACAGTCTACTTCGGCGAAAATCAGCGTCATCAGCACCGCCTGGACAGTTCTGGTTATCGCAATGGTAGCAACGACGTTTAGCCTTTATGAACAAAAGCCTGAAAAGCTTGGACCTGACTATCCGCAACTGACCGCCCGCTACCAGTATATGAATTATTACTGATATCGGGGAGAAACTCTCGAAACTCCGGAGACGACATCATGTTCACATTTCTGACTATGCTTCTTGCCCTGATCAGCGTAATGTTCGTGATGTCAATGATCTCTGTCGTCGCCGAGATGCGACGCGAGGACGAGGAGTTCAAGGCGATGATCCGGCGCGACCGCGCTTTCTGAGTGCGGCAGGCTGGCATAAATCCGCTTTAAGAATGATTGTTCTCAACCGCCCTGGACCCTCCGGGCGGTTTTGTTTTGAAAGGCCTGCGATGGCCGCCCTCGTTCCTCTGCTTGTGACGAGAATCCAGTCAACACACGTCTGTGCGACGGAAAGACTCTTTTCAGCCCAAGGACTTGGGCGGGCTCGATTCCTGTCACAAGCACAGGAATGACGGTGTGGACGCCGCTGATATCCATCCGTTGCCTCCATTTCGGCGCCTCCAATCACACAACCGTTTTCAAAACCCCGTTTTTCCAAGGGAAATTCCCTTCAATTTCCGAATGGATTGATTTAAGGAACGCCGATACGTTGCGGGCCGGACAGCCGGCGACCGCGATGACGTTCCTGTGAGGTTTGCATAACGATGCTCGATTCCCTGAGAAATGCTTCTCGAACCATGGCAGCCAAGCTGCTGCTTCTCCTGCTTGTTGTTTCTTTTGGCATCTGGGGCGTTTCCGCATCGCTTGTCACCGCCAATTCCCACGCCGTCATGACGGTAGGTGACCAGACGGTCAGCCCGGAGGAATTCCGCCTCGCCTATCAGCGGCAGATTTCCGATCTCAGCCGCCAGTTCGGCACAAGGCTGACGACCGAACAGGCCAAGGCCTTCGGCATCGACCGCCAGGTCTTCAGCCAGCTTGCAGCCGGGGCATCGCTTGACGAACTCGCTTCGAAGATGAACCTCGGTCTTTCGGAAGACCGTCTTGCCAAACTCATTGCCGAAGACCCCGCCTTTAAATCGGTCAATGGCCAGTTCGACCGCAACCTCTTTACGGAGCGCCTGCGCAATTCCGGTTTCCGCGAGGACGACTACATCAAGGAACGCAGCAAGGTCGCCGTGCGCAGCCAGATCGTTGAAGCCGTCTCGGACGGTTTTGCCGCACCGCAGGTTCTCATGGATGCCCTGAAGCAATATCGCAACGAGCAGCGCGCCGTTGATTATGTCATTCTTTCGAACGCCGTCATCCCGCCGGTCAAGGCCCCCGGCGACGACGTGCTCGCCCCCTGGTTCGAGACGAACAAGACGAAATATCGCGCGCCGGAATTCCGCAAATTCACCTATGTGAAGCTGGAACCTTCCGACATCGCGGAGCCAGCCTCGGTAACGGACGCCCAGATCGCCGATTATTACAACAGCCACAAGGACAGCTTCCGCACCGCCGGCCGCCGCACGGTCGAGCAGCTGACCTTCCCGGACAAGGAAATGGCCGCCGCCGCCGCCGAGCAGATCAGGCTCGGCAACACCACCTATGACCAGGTGGTGAAGGATCAGGGCAAGACGCCGTCCGACGTCACGCTTGGCGAATTCACAAAGGATACCATCCCCGACCAGTCGATTGCCGATGCCGCTTTTGCCATCCAGAAGGATGGGGGCGTTTCGCCAGTGGTTGAAGGTTCGTTCGGCCCGGTACTTCTGCGCGTCACGGGCATCAAGCCGGAAACCACCCGCACGCTGGAAGAGGCAAAGGAAGACATCCGCAAGGATCTCGCCACCGCTGCCGCCGCGGAAGAAATCACCAATGTGCACGACCGTTACGAGGATCTGCGCGCCGGCGGTTCTTCGCTTGCGGACGCCGCACAGCAGCTGAACCTGAAACCGGTCACCATTGCCGCCATCGACGCAGCCGGTCTCGACGAAAAGGGCGATGCGGTCGAAGGCCTGCCCTCCCCGCAGCTCGCCCAGGACGTGTTCAAGACCGAACCCGGAACCGAGGCCCTGCCGATCAATCTCGGCCGCGAAGGTTACATCTGGTTCGACGTCGAGCAGATCATCCCTGCCCGCGACCGCACGCTTGCCGAAGTCCGCGACGATGTCGTGGCCGACTGGACGGCAGAGCAGCAGCGCACCGCACTTGCCGCCAAGGCCGACGAGCTGAAGGCCCGCGTTGAAAAGGGCGAGACGCTGGAGGCTGTCGCGGGTGAGCTGAGCCTTGCAGTCGAACAGAAATCCGGCCTGCGCCGCACCAGCGAAGATGCGATTTTCGGTCGCCAGACCATCGCCGCCGTCTTCTCGGGCGCCGAAGGCGTGGTCGGCACCGCGGCCGACGCCGATGGTTCCAGCCGCATCCTCTTCAAGGTCACCTCTGTCGACACCAACGCGACGCCGGACGCGCTCGCCAATGACGACCAGCAGTTTGCCGCCATTGCCCGCGCGGCCGGCGACGACATGCTGGACCAGATGGTCAACCGCCTGCAGAATGACTATGGTGTGACGATCAACCAGGCCCTCGCCGATCAGGCGATGGTCGGCTTCTAACCCGGGAGGCGACGAGATGGCCGAACTGAAGCCGCTGATCGCCAGGGTCGCGAATGGAGAAAGCCTGAACCGCGAGGATGCGCGCACGGCTTTCGACATTCTGATGTCGGGCGAAGCCACGCCGTCGCAGATCGGCGGTTTCCTGATGGCGCTGCGCGTGCGCGGTGAAACGGTCGACGAAATCGTCGGCGCCGTCTCCTCCATGCGTTCCCGGATGTTGCCGGTTTCCGCCCCCGCCAATGCCATCGATATCGTCGGCACCGGCGGTGACGGCATCGGCACCTACAACATCTCGACACTCGCCTCGATCATCGTCGCCGGCACGGGCCTGCCGGTCGCCAAGCACGGCAACCGGGCATTGAGTTCCAAATCCGGCACGGCAGACGCGCTTTCCGCACTCGGCGTGAAGCTCGATATAGGTCCCGATCTCATCGCCCGCTGCATCAGCGAGGCGGGTCTCGGCTTCATGTTCGCGCAGATGCACCATTCCGCCATGCGCCACGTTGGCCCGAGCCGCGTCGAACTCGGCACGCGCACGATCTTCAACCTGCTCGGCCCCCTCTCCAACCCGGCCGGCGCAAAACGGCAATTGCTCGGCGTGTTTTCGCCACGCTGGCTGGTGCCGCTTGCCGAAGTGCTGCGTGATCTGGGTTCGGAAAGCATCTGGGTCGTGCATGGCGACGGCATGGATGAAGTCACCACCACGGGCGTCACCCATGTAGCGGCGCTCGAAGGCGGCAATATCCGCACCTTCGAGCTGACCCCGAAAGATTTCGGCGTTGAGCCGGCGCGGATGGACGACCTCAAGGGCGGCGACGGCATTGCCAATGCGGCGGCGCTGCGCGAGGTTCTTTCAGGCAAGCGCAATGCCTATCGCGACGTATCGCTTTGCAACGCAGCCGCAGCGCTTGTCATCGCCGGCAAGGCGGAAACGCTTGGCCAGGCCATGACGATTGCCAGCGATGCCCTCGACAGCGGCAAGGCCGCCGCCGCGCTGGAGCGTCTGGTCGCCGTATCAAACGAGGAATGAGAGCGAGATCATGAGCGACATTCTCAAGAAGATCGAGACTTACAAGCTCGAAGAAATCGCCGCCGCCAAGGCGAAGGTTTCACTGGCCGATCTGAAGGCCATGGCTGCCGACCAGAGCGCGCCCCGCGGTTTTTACAGGGCGCTGAAAACAAAGCAGGCCGAGGGCAAGTTCGGCCTTATCGCCGAAATCAAGAAGGCCAGCCCCTCCAAGGGCCTCATCCGCCCCGATTTCGATCCGCCGGCGCTGGCTGCGGCCTATGAGGCTGGCGGCGCTGCATGTCTTTCTGTCCTGACAGACAGGCCGAGCTTTCAAGGCGCTCCGGAATTCCTGACCGCCGCCCGCAATGCCTGCGCCCTGCCCGCGCTGCGCAAGGATTTCATGTTCGACACCTATCAGGTGCACGAAGCCCGCGCCTGGGGCGCGGACTGCATTCTCCTCATCATGGCCTCGCTGTCGGATGACGACGCGAAACGGCTGGAATACGAGGCTTTCGCGCTTGGCATGGATGTGCTGATCGAAGTGCACGACGAAGAGGAAACGGAACGGGCGCTGAAGCTCGACTCGCCGCTTTTCGGCATCAACAATCGTAATCTCCGCACTTTCGAGGTTGGCCTCGAAACCAGCGAAAGGCTGGCGGGACTGGTGCCCGCCGACAGGCTGCTGGTGGGCGAAAGCGGCATCTTCACCTTCGAGGATTGCCAGCGCCTGAAAAAAAGCGGCATCAGCACCTTCCTCGTCGGTGAAAGCCTGATGCGCAAGGACGATGTGACGGCGGCCACCAAGGCGCTGCTGACGGGCCAGTCCGGCATTCTGGCAGCGGAATAAACCCGGATGAGCGACGCCCAGAAGCTCACCCATATCGACGCGGCCGGTGAAGCGCATATGGTCGATGTTGGCGACAAGGCGGAAACCGTGCGTGTTGCGGTGGCCGAAGGCTTCGTGAAAATGAAGCCGGAAACGCTGGCGCTTATCCACGACGGCAACACCAAGAAGGGCGATGTCATCGGCACCGCACGGCTGGCCGGCATCATGGCCGCAAAGCAGACCGCCAATCTCATTCCGCTCTGCCACCCGCTGATGCTGACCAAGGTGGCGGTGGACATCACCGAAGATGCCACCCTGCCCGGCCTCCGCGTTGAGGCCAGGGTGAAGCTGTCGGGCAAGACCGGCGTGGAAATGGAAGCGCTGACCGCCGTCTCCATCGCCTGCCTGACGATCTATGACATGGCAAAGGCCGCCGACAAGGCGATGGAGATCATCAATATCCGCCTGCTTGAAAAGAGCGGCGGCAAATCCGGTGATTTCAAAGCCAGCGATTTCGGGCGACAGGAGAACTGAATGAAGCCGCTGCTGCCCGTGGATGAGGCCATCGCGCGCCTTCTGGACGCAGCGGTTCCGGTCACCGACACCGAAACGCTGCCGCTCGCCGAATGCGACGGCCGCGTTCTCTCGGTCGATCTCATCGCAAGCCTCACCCAGCCCCCCTTCGATGCCTCAGCCATGGACGGTTATGCATTGCGCAGCGCCGATGCACCGGCCATCGGCTCGGTCCTCACCGTCATCGGCCAGGCCGCCGCCGGTCATGCTTTTGCCGGTACGGTGGGTGAAGGACAGGCGGTGCGCATCTTCACCGGCGCGCCCGTGCCGCAGGGTGCGGATACGATCCTCATTCAGGAGGATGCCGAAGTCCTGGAAGGCGGAAAGATCCGCACGGCCTTCGATGTCACCGCAGGGCGACATATCCGACCGCGCGGGCAGGATTTCACCAAAGGCGAAACGGTGCTGGAGGCTGGAAGGGAACTCGGCTTTGCCGATCTCACGCTGGCGGCGGCGACGAACCACGCCACGCTTACCGTCTATCGCAGGCCACGCATCGCCATCCTTGCCACCGGCGACGAGTTGCTGCCGCCTGGAAGCGTTCCGCAGCCGGCGCAGATCATCGCGTCCAACACCTTCGGCGTCGCCGCGCTGGCCCGCAAGGCCGGTGCAGAGGTACTGGATCTCGGCATTATCCCCGATGATGACGCGCTGATCCGCGCCGCCATCGGCGAGGCCGTTGCGGCGAAGGTTGATGTGCTGGTGACACTCGGCGGCGCCTCCGTCGGAGACCACGATCTGGTGCAGGCTGCATTGAAGGCGGAGGGCATGCAGCTCGATTTCTGGCGCATCGCCATGCGCCCGGGAAAACCGCTGATGGTGGGCTCCATCGGCAGCATGCAGGTTCTCGGCCTGCCCGGAAACCCCGTGGCCAGTCTCGTTTGCGGTCTGCTTTTCCTTGAACCCTTGGTCAGCCGGATTGGCCGGCACCTGCCCCCGCAACGCATCGCGACCGCAAGAACCGCGACGGCGCTGAAGGCCAACGACCACCGCCAGGATTATCTTCGCGCCCGCCTGGTTAGCGGTCAAGGCGGCGTGGTCGTGGCGGAGCCTTACGCCAGACAGGATTCATCCATGATGAACATCCTCGCCCATTCCGACGTCCTCATCATACGCCCTCCCCATGCGCCGCAGGCTGACGCCGGGGCCGAATGCCCGGTCATCAAACTCAGGGCCTGAACCCGCAGCCAAACGTAGACAACACGCTTTCACGGCACTCGGATGAGGCATTTGTACACCCGCCTGCTGACATCGCCCGGAACGGCGCCGCGTTCAATCCCCTCAGGTCCGCCAGACAAACTGTAACGTTACGCCTTTGGAAGGCGGCCGACAAATATCGGCGCACCCAAAACCATGTCTTGGCGAATGGAAATTCCCCACCCCTTGAGCTTTTTTCCTCTCCACGAATCGCGTTGCTGTGCCAAAATAAATCAGCTGCAAAGCGTTATCGGGATTGACAGAATAAATGCGAAACTGTCACCAAGGCGGATAGTAGAGGTCAAAAATTCCGGAAATTTCAAAAAATGAAAATTACTTATAATTATCAATTAAATAAGATAAAAATCGTACAAAATAGAATTTCCTGCAATAAAAATTAGTTCTCCATAAATTAAGATTTTCAAAACAGCCTCCATAATAATAATCATAGTCTATAAGCAGACTCACTGGAGTTTCTTGATGAACACGGCATCCACGCCCAAGACCACGGGACCCGACATTGCCGGGCAGATTGCCCACGCCATGCGGAGCATGGGTGTTTCGCCGATCCCGCGCAACTACAGCCTTTTCTACGAAGCCTATATCGGTTCGAACCCTGCGCTGACCAAGGATCTGGCGGCGCTGGGAAACCGGGTGACGCAGGACGATCTGGACGAGCTATCCGCGCGTTACGGTGATGGCGGTCCCGCGCGCTTCATCGACGATGCGCATGAAAAGCTGCGACGCGAACTGGAAGCCCTTCTGGGGACCTTACGGCGGGAACAATCCTCCATCGAGAACTACAACAGGATCCTCGGCGAGACGCGGCAGCGTATCGATGACAAGAATGCCGCCAGCAGCAATATTCTGAGAAACGCAATTGCGTTGCTGGCCGAGGCCACCGGCTCGAAGATCATCGACGGCGAAAAGGCGTTCAACGACGTCAACCGCCATGCCGAGGAAATGCACCAGGTGCGCCTGGAGCTGGATGAATACAAGCGCATCGCCAATACCGATTCGCTGACCCGCCTTTCCAACCGGCGGGCTTTCGACGACCGGCTGGCAACCGTTTATGATACCTCCATCGGCCTGCAATATACGTCGCTCGTCCTGCTCGATATCGATCACTTCAAGCGGATCAACGACACGTTCGGCCATCCGGTAGGCGACAAGATTCTGGCTACCGTCGCTTCGGTCATTCGGGCGAATGTCCGCAAGGACGGCTTCGTCGCCAGAAGCGGCGGCGAGGAATTCGCCATCATTCTCGACGGCAATACGCCGGAGGAAGTCATGGTGATGTGCGAGCGCATCCGCCTGTCGCTGGAGAGCACACCCTTCCGCAATTCGAGATCAGGCGCGGATTACGGCACGGTAACGATCTCGATCGGTTTTGCCGCTGCCGCGCAGGCCACCAATCCGACCGAACTTTACGCCCATGCGGATACGGCGCTCTACCACGCCAAGGAAACCGGCCGGAACCGCTCGGTCTTCTACGAGGACGGTATGCAGAAGAACTATACCGGCAAAAACTGGCTGATTTATCGGACTTGAGGCAAATTGCGCCGATTTGGGCGCATTAAAAACACAGCGCTGTCCCCGCCCTCATTCCTGACAAGCATAGGAATGAGGGCGAGAGGGGAAGCCTCACCACATCGTCTTCGCCGCGCGCGCCGCCCATTCGCGATCATAGGTCTCCTGATCGAATTCCGCCTTGGCCGCCTTGAGCAGCAGACCCGGCGTCGGAAGCGACGACGGGTCGACAAAATTGTCGGGATTCCACAATTCAGACCGCATCAGCGCCCGTGCACACTGGAAATAGACTTCGTCGATCGTGACCACGATGACGGTGCGCGGATGTTTGCCATCCATCTCGAAGCTCTGCAACAACGTGGGGTCAACGGAAACCAAGGCGCGGCCATTGATGCGCATGGTCGTATTCGAGCCGGGGATCAGGAACATCAGCGCCACGCGCGGATCCCGCACGATGTTGAGAAGCGAATCCACGCGGTTATTGCCGCGCCAGTCCGGTAGCAGCACGGTCTTGTCATCGTCCACGCGCACCACACCGCCCTTGTCGCCGCGCGGTGAACAGTCCATGCCCTCCGGCCCTACCGTCGCCAGAGCGAGAAACGGTGACGTTTCGATCATCAGCCTGTATTCGGCCGTCAGCGCGGCTGTCACCTTGGCGATGGATGCCTCGCTCGTGCCGTCATAGATGGCCTTCAATTCCTCGACCGTGCGAATGATCGTCATGTCAGTTCCTATCCCTCGAAATCACCCTGCGACACCACCGGGCGCAATCCCTTACTCTTCCGCCGCTTCCGCCTTTTCCCGCTCCGCCCGCTCACGCGCCGTGCGCGCGGCGACGAGATCGGCTGGCTGGGCGTTGCCACGGATCAGCGAACGGCCGGCATAAATGCCGCCGACGACCTCCATGGCGAAACGCTCCTCGTCGCGGTCGCGGAATTCCTCCACCAGACGGGCGGCGTCTTCCCGCTCCTCGCCCATGGCGCCCAGAACCTCCTCGCTGAAATTCAGCGCCGATTCCAGCGTCTCGCGAATCTGGTAATCCACGCCGGCCTTCAGCAGATCGATGGCATGGCCACGGTCATAGGCGCGGGCGAGAACCGGAACCAGCGGGAATTCATGCTTGACGATCTCCGCGATCCGGACGGCTGCTTCCTTGTCGTCGACGCAGATGAGAACAGCACGCGCCGTGCTGGCGCCGGCGGCATGGAGGATTTCCGCCCGCGAGCCATCGCCATAATAGACCTTGAAACCGAATTCCGCCGCATCGCGCACGAAGTCGGCATCCTTGTCGATCAAAGACAGCGTGTAACCGCGCGCCAGAAGCGGCTGGCTGACGATCTGGCCGAAACGTCCGAAACCGATCAGGAGAATGCTGCCCTCGACATTTTCAGGCACGTCGAGATCGTCAGTATTGGGCACCGCCGCCGGCACCAGCCGGTCATGCAGGATGACCATCAGCGGCGTCAGGACCATGGAGATGATGATCGTCGCCGTCAGGATGGCATTGGCCTCCCGGTCGAGAATGCCGGCGCTGACAGCCGCCGAATAGAGCACGAAGGCGAATTCGCCGCCCTGCGCCATCAGCACCGCCCGTTCCAGGCTTTCACGCCTGGTGGTGCCGAGCGCCCGCGCCACGCCATAGATGAGGAAGGCCTTGAGCAGCATGTATCCGGCGACACTGACCAACACCAATTGCCAGTTGGAGGCAATGACGGCAAGATCGATCGCCATGCCGACGCCGAGGAAGAACAGGCCGAGCAGAATGCCGCGAAACGGCTCGATATCCGCCTCCAGCTGATGGCGGAAGGAGGATTCCGACAGCAGCACGCCGGCCAGGAAAGCGCCCATCGCCATGGAAAGGCCGCTGACCTGCATCAGAAGCGCCGAACCCAGCACCACCAGCAGCGCAGCAGCCGTCATCACCTCGCGCGCACCGGAGGCCGCCAGCAGGCGGAAGAACGGGTTGAGCAGATAACGTCCGGCAAGGATGAGCGCACCGACGGCGGCAAGCGCAATGCCGACGGAAACCCAGCGCTCCGACGCCGTGACATCTTCCCCGCCCGAACCGAGGAAGGCGACGAGCGCCAGCAGCGGAACGATGGCCAGATCCTCGAACAGCAGGATGGCGATGATGCGCTGCCCTTTCAGGCTGGACATGCTGTTGCGCTCCTGCAGCATCTGCATGACGATCGCCGTCGACGTCAGCACGAAGCCCGTGCCAGCGACGAAGGACATGATGACAGGGAAGCCGAGGCCGACCCCGATCAACGTCAGGCCGCCCATGCAAACCAGCACCTGCAATGCGCCGAGCCCGAAAATATCCTGCCGCATGGACCACAGCCGCGACGGCTGCATTTCAAGGCCGATAATGAACAGGAACATCACCACGCCGAGTTCCGCTATGTGCAAAATGGCCTGCGAATCGGAAAAGAAACCAAGACCGTAAGGCCCGATCACCAGGCCGGCTGCGAGATAACCCAGCACAGAGCCGAGGCCGATGCGCTTGAAGATCGGCGCGGCGACAACGCCTGCCGCCAGCAATACGACCACCTGGGCCAGATCATTTCCGTTTGCTTCTACGGCCACACGCCACCCCGTTTAAATAGTGAGACAAGAGCTTTGCCCTCGTCCGATTATCGGCAACGCGCGAGAACATTTCCTCCGTCATGCCGGACTAGATCCGGCATCCAGCCACGGCGCGTCTGCGCCGTGAAAGGACTCTCCCGCGATCAAGGACTTGATCGCGCTGGACCCCGGATCAAGTCCGGGGTGACGAAGAGCGAATGCAACAACGTTGCCAAACGCAGCAGTTCTTCGACCCCTTTGCCATCATTCTCACGAGGGCGTCTCCCTCGCTGTTTTCTCTACCGGTACCGCGGCTCCCTGCTCAAGCCTTTTTCGGCGAGCTCCCGTTCATAATCCGCAAACAGCCTGTCCCCGGTCTCACCCAGTTCCTTCAGGTATTTCCAGGTGTAAATGCCACTGTCATGGCCATCGTCAAAAACGATGCGCACCGCATAGTTGCCTGTCGCGACCATGGAGCGGATGGCGACATCGCGTTTGCCCGGCACCGTGACCTTTTGTCCCGGCCCGTGGCCCTGCACTTCGGCCGAGGGCGAAAGCACGCGCAGCATCTCGGCCTTCAGCCGGTAAACGCTTCCATCGTCGAAGGAAACGGTCAATTCGCGCCGGTCTTTCGACACAAGCAGCTCTGTCGGCCAGGCATCACTCATTTTTCACTTCCGCAAGCTCATCACATGCGTCAGAATTACGGACTTGCCTCAGGATAGGCAAGCCACTACATCATTTGAGGGGCGCATCGCGCAATGAGGATGGAGACGTGAACAGTTTCCCCGGATCGCTTGGAAAAGCGCAGTTCCTGACGGAAAACAACGCACCGATGGTGGACCCTTTCGGCCGCGCCATCACCTATTTGCGCGTTTCCGTGACCGACCGCTGCGATTTTCGCTGTACCTATTGCATGTCCGAACACATGACCTTCCTGCCGAAGAAGGACCTTCTGACGCTCGAAGAACTCGACCGGCTCTGTTCCGTCTTCATAACGCGCGGCGTCCGCAAGCTGAGGCTGACCGGCGGTGAGCCGCTGGTGCGCAAGAACATCATGTCCCTGGTGAGGAACCTCGGGCGGCATGTCGAGAGCGGTGCGCTCGAGGAATTGACGCTGACCACCAACGGCTCACAGCTGGCGAAATTCGCAGCCGAACTCGCCGATTGCGGCGTGCGCCGCATCAATGTCTCCCTCGATACGCTCGACAGCGATAAATTCCGCCATATCACCCGCTGGGGGGATATCGACCGGGTGATGGAGGGGCTCGATGCCGCACAGGCGGCAGGCATCAAGGTGAAACTCAACGCCGTTGCGCTGAAGGACTTCAACGATGCCGAAATGCCGGAGCTGATGCGCTTCGCCCACGGCCGCGGCATGGACCTGACGGTCATCGAGACCATGCCGATGGGCGAGATCGAGGAAGACCGCACCGACCGTTATCTGCCGCTTTCAAAATTGCGCAGCGATCTCGAGCAGAGCTTCACGCTCATCGACAGCGATTACCAGACCGGCGGCCCGGCCCGTTACGTGACGGTGAAGGAAACCGGCGGCCGGCTGGGCTTCATCACGCCCATGACCCATAATTTCTGCGAAAGCTGCAATCGTGTCCGTCTCACCTGTACCGGCACGCTCTATATGTGTCTCGGCCAGGACGACGCTGCCGATCTGCGCACGGCGCTGCGCGCGTCCGACAGCGACGCCTATCTTTCCAGCGCCATCGATGAAGCCCTTCTGCGCAAGCCGAAAGGACACGATTTCATCATCGACCGCACCCACAACCGACCCGCAGTCTCCCGCCATATGAGCGTGACAGGCGGCTGAGGCTGGCTGAACGTCTTTCTCATCCACCCACCCATATAAACGGTTGAATTGCCAGCTCTGCCGTGCCACGTCTCTTTATATGGAGGAATGCGTGGTTGCGCCGTAACGGCGGCTCCAGATCGCCCGGAGGGCGGGCGGAGTAAACTGCGCATGGTCTGGGATATTTGGGAATGGCATTGACGGACAATACGCGCGGCGCGCTTTTCATGGCGCTCGCAATGGCAAGCTTCACGGCCAACGACGCGCTGACGAAGTCCGTCACCCCCTACATCAACACCGGTCAGATCATGTTCGTCCGCGGCATCATGACCGTGGTGCTGATCTATATCGCGGCCCGGCATTTCGGCGCGCTCCGGCCCCTGAAAACCCTTTTGCGCCCCATCATCATCCTGCGCTGTCTCTGCGAGGTGACCGCCGCCGTTCTTTATCTGACGGCGCTCGGCCTCATCGAATTTTCCAATGCTTCGGCCATATTGCAGTCCCTGCCGCTGGTGGTGACGCTGGGTGCGGCGTTGTTCCTGCGCGAACCTGTGGGCTGGCGGCGCTGGGTGGCGATCATCGTCGGTTTCATCGGCGTGCTCGTCATCATCCGGCCCGGCCCGGAAGGCTTTACGCCGGGCGCGCTGCTGGTTGTCGCATCGCTGGCCGTCACCGCCGCGCGTGATCTGCTGACGCGGAAAATGTACGCCGATGTGCCTTCGCTTGCGATCACCGTCATCACCGCCTTCGTAAACATGGCAGTGGGCGGCCTCTTGATCCTGCCCTTCGGCGGCTGGCAGCCTATGAACGTCACGATCGTCTCGCATCTGGCCGCCTCGGCCATTCTGGTGCTGGTCGGCTACCAGGCGATCATATTGTCGATGAGATCGGGCGAAATTTCCTTCGTCGCGCCGTTTCGTTATACCGGCCTGCTCTGGGGTTTCATGATCGGTATATTCTTCTTCAACGAGAAGATCGACAATTACACCATCATCGGTGCCACGATCATCATCGGTTCGGGCCTTTATACCTTCTACCGGGAAAGCCTGCGCAAGCGCTCGCAGATGGCCAAGCGCGCGGCCGCCACCCCCACTGCCGTGACCACCGTACGGCCGGCTTCCGTAACGAAAGCTGCCGTAACGGAAGAGGCGGGAGAATGACATGAACGGCGGCCGTTTTCTGGACAGAACCACCCCACCCCACATCATCACGCTGGTCGTCATCGCCGGTGTCGCGGCGCTGTGCATGAATGTGTTCCTGCCCTCGCTTGCGACGATGGCAGTGTATTTCGAGACCGATTACGCGGTGATGCAATTCGCCGTCTCGGGTTATCTCGCCGCCACCGCCTGCCTGCAGCTCGTCATCGGCCCGCTCTCCGACCTCTTCGGGCGCCGCCCCGTCATGCTCGCCAGCATCGCCGTCATGATCGTCGCGACGCTTGTGTGCATGCTGGCGCCCAATATCACAGTCTTCATGATCGGACGCGTGGCGCAGGCGGCCGTCGTTTCCGGCTTCGTGCTGGCCCGCGCGATCGTGCGCGACATGGTGCCCATGGAACAGGCGGCCTCGATGATCGGCTATGTGACGATGGGCATGTCCGTGGTGCCGATGGTGGGACCAACGGTTGGCGGCCTGCTCAATGACATCTCGGGCTGGCAATCAAGCTTCGCCCTCCTCTGCCTGCTTGGCCTCGGCATCCTGGCGCTCGCCTGGCTCGATCTCGGCGAAACCAACCACAACAGATCGGCAAGCTTCTCGCAGCAGTTCCATGCCTGGCCGGAACTTCTGCGCTCGCCGCTGTTCTGGGGTTACGCCCTGACCTCGACCTTCTCATCGGGCATGTTCTTCTCCTTTCTCGGCGGCGCGCCTTTTGTCGGCAGCGTGCTTTATGGGCTTTCGCCGGCCATGCTCGGCCTGCAATTCTTCTTCATGGCCAGCGGATACATGCTCGGCAACTTCATCTCCGGTCGTTATGCCAGCGAAATCGGCATCACCCGCATGATGCTGTCGGGCAATGTCATCGGCATTGCCGGCATCATCACCGCCATCGCGCTGATCTCGGTCGGGGCGGAAAGCGCCTATGCGTTTTTTGTGCCGCTCGCCCTGATCGGCGTCGGCAACGGCGTGACGCTGCCCAGCGCCAATGCCGGCATGGTCAGCGTCCAGCCGCATCTGGCTGGCTCAGCATCCGGTCTCGGCGGCGCCATGACCATTGGCGGCGGCGCGGCACTCTCGGTTCTCGCCTCCTCGGTTCTTTCAAAAGAGGATGGAACCTGGCCGCTTCTTCTGGTGATGCTGGCGACCGGCCTTGTCGCCCTCCTCACCACCTATATCGTAAGGCTGCAGGAAAAGCGGGAATGACGGCCCCTTTTGAAATACCCGGCCTGGTACTCGCCGGCGGGCTTTCGCGGCGTATGGGCAGCAACAAGGCGATGGTGCAATTGGGCGATGCGCCTCTCATGTCCCGTGTCATCAGCCGCATCACGCCGCAGGTCTGCGACGTCACCATCAATGCGGCCAATGGCTGGGCGGAAAGTTTCGGCCTGCCGCTGCTGCCCGATACGCTGAACGGCCATGCCGGTCCGCTCGCGGGCGTTCTGGCCGGCATGCGCCATTTCCAGCACCGCGGCGACGCGGTCAGCCACTTTCTGACTGCGCCCGCCGACAGCCCGTTTTTCCCTGACGATCTTGTGGTGCGGCTTTGCGAACACCTGTCGGACAATGCAATCGTCATTGCCGCCTCCAGCGGCCAGCTTCATCCGGTCTTTGCGTTGTGGCCGGTCGCTCTCGCCGATGATCTCGAGGCATGGCTGAAGAACGATGCCAACCGGCGCATCCGCGCTTATCTTGCCCGGCATGTCACCATTGGGGTTGCATTTGCGCCGCTGGAAACGGCAAAGGGCAGCCTCGATCCGTTCTTCAACATCAACACGCCGGATGAGCTTGCACTGGCGCGCAGCTATCTGGAGAGCATGGAAGCATGACGGCACAAAAGGTCTTCGGCATCGCCGGCTGGAAGAACTCAGGCAAAACTGGTCTTGCCGTGCGCATCGTGACCGAACTGACGGCGCGCGGCTACCGTGTCTCCACCATCAAGCACGCCCATCACGATTTCGATATTGACAAGGTCGGCGCCGATAGCTGGCGTCACCGGCAGGCCGGCGCGCACGAGGTCACCATCGTTTCCGGCACCCGCTTCGCCATCATGCATGAATTGCGCGGCGAACCGGAGCCCTCCTTCGAAGACATCCTCTCCCGCCTCGCGCCGTGCGACCTGGTGCTGATCGAAGGTTATAAATACGAGCCGGTCCCGAAAATCGAAGCGCGCCGGGTTGAGGCGGCGAAAACGGAACCGCTGGCGCCGCTCGATCCGCATATCGTCGCCATTGCCGCCGATCACGCGGTGACGGACACGGCGCTTCCGGTTTTTGATCTCGACGATACCGGCGCGATTGCCGACTTCATCGAGAAAACGGTGGGTCTGGTCAGGGGTTAGACACGTAGCTGCTCGACGTGACTTGGGCTGCATCCCCACATCCGTCGTACCGGCCTTGAGCCGGTATCCAGCCAGCCCAAGTCCTTGGGCTGAGGAGACTCATTCCGCCGCGCAGACGCGCGTCGACTGGATGCCGGATCGGGTCCGGCATGACGGAGGAGAAAACCGCGAGAAACCAATGCCCACTAAGCCCGAGGCACCCATTCCAGAACTTTTTCCGCACGCATCACCCCATAAAATGAAAAAGCCGGGCTCATCACCCGGCTTCATCATTCCTTGAGACGCAATACCTATTCAAGGAAAGTGGATGGGTTCACCGGCGTCGCATCCTTGCGAACTTCGAAGTGAACCTGCGGACGTTTGGCGCTGCCGGTCATGCCCGAGGTGGCGATGGTCTGGCCGCGCTGAACCTTCTGGCCACGCTGCACGTCGAGATTGGCAGCGTTGCCGTATACCGTGACCTTGCCGTCGTCATGGCGGACAAGAACCGTGTTGCCGAGCTGCTTCAGGCCATTGCCGGCATAGATGACGACACCGTTTTCAGCGGCCTTGATCGGCGTGCCCTCGGGAACCGAAATGTTGATGCCGTCGTTGCGGCTGCCTTCGACATTGTCACCGAAATTATTGATGACCGCGCCGCGCACTGGCCAGCGATATTTGCCGATGCCGGTGGATTCCGGTGCGACGGACGCCATGTCGGCCTTTTTCTCGATATCGCTGACACTGGCGGTGGCCGGAGTTGCGGGCGCAGCCGGAGCGGCGGCGCCGGCCGGCGCCTTATAGGGCTCTGGCTTGACGGATGCGGTTTCGACGGGCTTTGCGGCTTCCTTGGCGGGAACGGAAGCGGTCTTGATGGCATCCGTCGAAGCACCCGGCATGTTGAGCGTCTGGCCGACGCGGATGCTTTCGTTGCCGAGACCGTTTGCCGCCTTGAGAGCAGCCACCGACACGCCGTTTGCACGGGCGATCTTGGCGAGGCTGTCGCCCGGCTGAACCTTGTAGCCACCGGAGGGCGGCAGCGGCTTGCCGCCCGGAGGCGTCAGTTTGCCAGCTTCAGCAGAAACCTTGTCACGGGCGGCGGCCTGGGACGGCAGCACGGCCACGTTTCCATCCGGCGCACGCAGCGGTGTCGGCTGGTCGCCATTGCGGTTGAGCGCAATATCGCCGGCGGCATCCTTGGCGGCGTTGCGGACCTGGCCGAACTTCGGAATGAGGATCGACTGGCCGGCCTGCGCGGCGGAAGCGGTCTTCAGGCCATTGACCCGCAGCAGTTCCTTTTCCGGAACGCCGTAGCGGTTGGAGAGGGTCGCGATGCTTTCGCCGGGACGCAGGGTCACGGAGGCGGCGCCATCGGTGTGCCAGCCGTTTTTGTCGGAACGAACGGTCGCGGTGGTCAGGTTGTCAGCGGCGGGTGCGGCAGCCTGCCGTGCGGGCGCTGCCAGAGACGGCGTGGCCTTGGGCTGGGCGGACGGGAAAGGCTGGGCCATGGCTTCGTTGCGGGTCGACGGATCGCGGCTCGCCACGGCTGTCGGCGCAGACAGCTCGGAACGCTGCACCGGCGAGGCCGAGGCACGGGCCGTGGACGGCTGAACGCCACCGTAACCACCCGATTGCTGCGGATAGGAATTGCCGGCCATGTTCTGGTTGGCATAACCTCCCTGTGGCGCGGCAGAGGCGTAACCGCCATTCATGTCGCCCTGCGGAACCGGGGCCTGCCCGTAAGCACCGCCGCCCTGACGGGCAGGAATTGACGCCGTGGTCATCTGATCCGGTCCACTGGAAAAGAGGCCGCTGAACCGCGTTGCATCCGAGCTACAGCCCGTTGCGACGCTTGCCAGCAATGCCGCTGCGAACATTTTTGCGACTGATTTTCCGATTTTAGACGAATGTCTCATACGCATGACTCGATCTACACTGACGCCAACCCGCCGCATCGAGATCGATCCGGCACAAATTTCAATTCTTGCAAGGCCCATTTCCCGAGGTGGGGAAAACCATGCGTCGATGTTTATGATTAAAGCGCGTTAGTGTTACCACGCCGTTAAAACGTTAAGCCGTTTGGCGCTTTTTTGACACTTCGATAACCATGACGAAGACAGGATGCGCCATGATGAAACAATAAAATCTCTTAAAATCAGATGCTTACGAAAATTCCGCACATTAGGAGACCAAAATACAATGTCTCCAAAATTTTCATTTTGTCACAAATGACGCGCAATATGGGTGCTGAGCGGCAGGTAGGGCGCCTCGAACAGTCCTTCCTTCTCGAAGCGGCTGCCGGTCTTGGAAAAGCGCGTCATCACGCAGCGATCACCTTCAACGATGATCGGCGCGATCATCATACCGCCGGAAACGATCTGCTCGGCAAAGAAACGGGGCATGGTGGTGAAGGCCGCCGTGGAAACGATTCGGTCAAAAGTGCCCTCACCCACCAGGCCGTTGCTGCCATCCGCCTGGCGGATGACGACGTTGCGGATTGCAAGATCATCGAGACAGTTCTGCGCCTGCTGCACCAGCGTCTTGTACCGCTCCAGCGAAAAGACGCGCTCCACCCGGCGGGCAATGATCGCCGTCATGAAACCGCTGCCGGTACCGATTTCCAGCACGCGCTGGCCGGGTTTCAGCTGCAGGCGGGCGAGGATTTTCACCGCCATGTCGGCCCCTTCCATGAAGGAACCGCAGTCTATCGGGATGGTGCGGCTGGAATAGGCGTCGGCGGCAAATTGCGGCGGTACGAATTTGGATCGTGGCGTCTGCTCAACCGCCGTCAGCAGGTCGAGATCGGAAATCCCCTCGCCCCGCAAGCGCAGAACGAGAGCTGCAAAACCTTCCTTTTCGACCATGGCAGATTTCAATCGGCGACTCCGAATCCAAGCGCTTGCGCAACCCGATCCTTCACCGTGTAATCCGTCAGGTCAAGCTTCAGCGGCGTGACGGAAATCTTGCCATGCTTTAAGGCGTGGATATCGGTGCCTTCGCGGAAGGTGCCCATGCGTTCGCCGAAACGCAGCCAGTAATAGGGAAAACCGCGGCCATCCTGGCGTTCTTCCACCGTCAGGCCGAAATCGAGCTTGCCCTGCCCCGTGACGGACACGCCCTGCACATCCTTTGGCGCGCAATTGGGAAAATTGAGATTGAGGAAGGTGCCGTCAGGCAGATCGACATCGATGAGCTTGCGAATGAGATCGGGCGCATAGGTCTCGGCCACCTCCCACGGCACGACGCGGCCTTCGGCATGGCTGAAGGCCTGGCTGAGCGCAAAAGACCGCACGCCCTGCAGCGTGCCTTCAATGGCCCCGGCAATCGTACCGGAATAGGTCACATCATCGGCCATGTTGGCGCCGGCATTGACACCTGACAGGACGAGATCTGGCTTTTCCGGCAGAACCTCGCGAATGCCCATGATAACGCAATCAGTCGGCGTGCCGCGCAGAGCGAAATGCTTGTCGGAAACCTTGCGAAGACGCAACGGCTCGGACAGCGTCAGGGAGTGAGCAAGCCCGCTCTGGTCTGTCTCCGGCGCAACGATCCAGACGTCGTCGGAGAGCGTGCGAGCGATACGCTCCAGCACGGCCAGGCCCTCGGCGTGAATACCGTCGTCATTCGTCAGCAAAATCCGCATGTTTTCCTCCCGCTCTTCATTTTGCTCAGGCAGAACACTTCCCGAACCGTCATCCCGGCCTTGAGCCGGGATCCAGTCGACGCGCGTCTGCGCCACGGGAATAGTCCTTTTCAGCCCAACGACTTGGGCTGGATGGATGCCGGATCAAGTCCGGCATGTCGGCATCTTTGAAATCAAGCCGCCTTTTCGATCCGCGTCAGACCGCCCATATAGGGCAGCAGCACATCAGGAATTGTGACAGAGCCATCGTCGTTCAGGTAATTTTCGAGAACGGCGATCAGGCAGCGGCCGACAGCCGTGCCGGAACCGTTCAGCGTATGCACGAACTTCGTCGCCTTGTCGTCCTTGCCGCGATAGCGCGCATTCATGCGGCGCGCCTGGAAATCGCCGCAGACCGAGCAGGACGAGATTTCGCGATAGGTATTCTGACCGGGCAGCCACACTTCCAGATCGTAGGTCTTGCGCGCGCCAAAGCCCATGTCACCGGTGCAGAGCGTCATGGTGCGGAAATGCAGGCCCAGCCGCTTCAGCACTTCCTCGGCGCAGGCCGTCATGCGCTCATGCTCGGCGACAGCGCTTTCCGCGTCGGTGATGGAGACGAGCTCGCACTTCCAGAACTGGTGCTGGCGCAGCATGCCGCGCGTGTCACGGCCTGCCGAACCCGCTTCCGAGCGGAAGGACGGTGTGAGTGCGGTGAAACGCAGGGGCAGCTTTTCCTGCTCGAGGATTTCGCCGGCCACGAGGTTGGTCAGGGTCACCTCCGCCGTCGGGATCAACCAGCGGCCATCGGTGGTCTTGAACAGGTCCTCGGAGAATTTCGGCAATTGCCCCGTGCCGAACATCGCCTCGTCGCGCACCATCAGCGGCGAGGAAACTTCGGTATAGCCATGTTCCGAGGTGTGCAGGTCGATCATGAACTGGCCGAGCGCCCGCTCCAGCCGCGCGAGCTGGCTGGTGAGAACGGTGAAACGCGAACCCGAAAGTTTGGCGGCCCGCTCGAAATCCATATAACCAAGCGCTTCGCCGATTTCGAAATGTTCCCTGGCCTCGTGGTTCCAGCCGGGCTTCTGGCCGACGACGCGGGTCACCACATTGTCATGCTCGTCCTTGCCATCGGGCACATCGTCGAAGGGCATGTTCGGCAGGCGCGACAGGGCGTCGTTCAACTCGGCGGTGACCTGGCGGTCCTCCTCCTCGGCACGCGGCATCTTGTCCTTGAGGTCGGCGACCTCGGCTTTGAGTTTTTCGGCAAGCTCCATGTTCTTCTGCGCCATGGCGGCGCCGATTTCCTTGGAGGCGGCATTGCGGCGGGACTGCATGTCCTGCAGGGACTGGATGACGGAACGGCGCTTTTCATCGAGCGCGATCAGACCTGCGGCCGCAGGCTCCGCGCCACGGCGTGCGAGCGCCGCGTCAAAAGCTTCGGGGTTTTCACGTATCCATTTAATGTCGTGCATCGTCGTTCCAGACCGTTGTTGCATCACCGATGTTTTACAGCAAAACGCCGGGCAGAAGCCCGGCGCGAGGAGATGTCTTGAGCGGCGAGACCTTCGAAAACTCAGGTCTCCTCCAGCTCCGTGCTTGCGGATTCCGCAGCGCGCTTCCTCTCCACGAGTCGAGCCATGTAGATGGAAATCTCGTAGAGAATGATCGCAGGCAGTGCAAGACCGATCTGGGACATCGGGTCCGGCGGGGTCAGCACGGCCGCGACCACAAAGGCCATGACAATCGCGAACTTGCGCTTCTCACGCAGCCAGTCGCTGGTCAGAAGGCCCACGCGCGCCAGAAGCGTCGTAACCACGGGCAGCTGGAACACCAGACCGAAGGACAGCACCAGCGTCATGATGAGGCTCAGATATTCCGACACCTTCGGCATCAGCGAAATCGCAACCTCGCCATCTTCTGGCAATTGCTGCATGGCGAGGAAGAACCACATGACCATGGGCGTGAAGAAGAAATAGACGAGCGCCGCTCCGATGAGGAACAGGATCGGCGATGCGACGAGGAACGGCAGGAAAGCGGCGCGCTCGTTCTTGTAGAGGCCGGGCGCCACGAATTTATAAAGCTGCGAGGCGATCACCGGAAAGGAGATGACCATCGCGCCGAACATGGCGACCTTGATCTGCGTGAAGAAGAATTCCTGCGGCGCGGTATAGATCAGCGACGACTTCGTCACATCAAGGCCAGCCCAGAGAACCGCCCACTTATAGGGAATGACAAGCAGGTTGAAGAGATGCTTGGCAACGGCAAAACAGGCGATGAAGGCAACGAAGAACGCACCCAGCGACCAAATCAGCCGTGTGCGCAGTTCCATCAGATGTTCGATAAGCGGCTGCGGCTTGTCCTCGATGTCCCCGCTCATGCTTCATCCTTTTTGGGCTTTGCAGCCTTGGTTCTCGCCGGCTTCACCGGCTTGGCATCGGCGGCCACGACAGGCTTTTCAGCCGCGACCTTCCTGGCGGCCGCTTTTCTCGCGACGGCTTTTACGGTCGGCTTTGCTGCTGAAGTCTCCGTGGAATTGACAGCAACGGGTTCGGACGCCGCGACCGCTTTGGCGCGGCTGGCGCGTTTCGGCTTGGCGGCAACCGCTTCCGCCTCGACGGTCGCAATCGATTTAGCCCGGGCACGCTTCGGCTTTTCCGCCGGTACGACCGGTGCCGCAACGGGGGCGCTGGCAGTCACGGGCGGGGTATCCGGCAGCTTCATCTCAGGCTCGGGAATGCTGACGAGCGGTGCAACCGGCTCACTGGTCGCCGGTGCTGCGGTCGACGTAGCAGGCGAGGATGACAGGCCCTCAGGCGGCGTGGTCGCCTTCTGAAGATCGGACTTGATCTCGTTGCCGAGCTGGCGAAGCGGGTTCATCGCATCACGCAGCGAGTTGGTCGGGTTGAGATTGCGGACATCCGATATGGTCTGGCGCACATCGTCCATGTCGGCCTCTTTGAGGGCCTCATCGAACTGGGTACGGAAATCCCCCGCCATCTTGCGAAGGCCAGCCATGGTCTTGCCAAAGGCGCGGATCATGGGCGGCAAGTCTTTCGGCCCGACAACCACGATCAGTACGACCGCAATCACCAGCAGCTCGCTCCAGCCGATATCAAACATCAATATGCTCCCGAGACCCTAACGCGCGTCAGTCTCAAACCAAACGGCAGGGCCGCTTACTTGATCTCGTCAGCCTTGTGGTCGACGGTCTTCGTGTTGGCATCGGCCGGCGGCGGCGTCTGGTCTTCGTCAGCCATGCCCTTCTTGAAGCTCTTGATGCCCTTGGCGACATCGCCCATCAATTCCGGGATCTTGCCGCGTCCGAAAAGGACGAGAACAATCACCAGCACGATGAGCCAATGCCACACACTAAAAGAACCCATAACTGAAACTCCTGAATTTCGCTTTCAGACGATGTAAGACGTTTGAAAGGCTTTTTCAAACAACAAATTGCCGCTTCAACAGGGTGTGAGCATAAAGTTTTTGCGTCGTGTCGCCCGCGCGATAACGATCTCAATCGTCGCCGTCGCCACCACCAGGCGCAAGCAGGCCCAGCTCTTCCAGATCAAGTTGCGTGATCGGGTCTTCATCCTCACGCAATTCGTCGCTCATCATCGGCAGGGGCACGCCGAAATTGGAAGGTATGCGGCCGGAAAGTAGCCCTGCTCCCTTCAGCTCCTCAAGCCCCGGCAGGTCGCGCAACTCCTCGAGGCCGAAATGGTCGAGAAACTCAACCGTGGTACCGATCGTCACCGGCCGGCCGGGGGTGCGACGGCGGCCACGAAACCGGACCCAGCCCGCCTCCATCAATACGTCAAGCGTGCCGCGCGAGGTCTGAACACCGCGGATTTCCTCGATTTCAGCGCGTGTCACCGGCTGATGATATGCGATAATCGCCAGGACTTCCAGCGCCGCGCGAGAGAGCTTCTTCGGTTCCTTTTCCTCGGCGCGGATGACGAAGGAAAGATCGCCGGCAGTGCGGAAGGCCCATTGCCCGCCCACCTGCACGAGATTGACGCCCCGGCCCGCATAAGCGGCTTTCAGACGCTGAAGAACGGCGTCGACATCCATGCCGCGCGGCAGGCGCTCCGCAATGAAACCCGGAGAGACCGGCTCGGCCGAGGCGAAAACCAAAGCCTCGGCGATCCGCTCGGCCTCTTTCAACTGGCGCTCGGAAAATACCGTGGGTTCTAGTCCCACCCCATCCGTCGCGATCGTCGCCTCGGCCGTCTCATCATTGTCAGTCATTGTCAGTCCTCTCGGCGACCGCCGCACGATCATCCCTCGTGCCACGGCGCATATAGATGGGCTGGAAAGCGCCCTCCTGCCGGATTTGCAGCGTACCCTCGCGCACAAGTTCCAGTGACGCGGCAAAGGCGCTGGCGATCGCCGTCACCCGCATCGCGGGATCGGGGACATATTGCAGCAGATATTGATCGAGCGCGGTCCATTCTCCGACATCGCCGAGGAGACCGGTTAAAAGCTCCCGCGCCTCGACCAGCGACCAGACCTGCCGTTTTTCAATGGTGACCTGGGTGATCGCCTGTCTCTGCCGCAGATTGGCGTAGGCGCTGAGCAGGTCATAAAGGCTCGCCTCATAGGCAGAGCGGTTGATGTGCGGAATATGCTCCGGCGCACCACGGGCAAACACATCGCGGCCGAGCTGGGCGCGGTTGACGAGGCGTTCCGCCGCCTCGCGCATCGCTTCCAGGCGTTTGAGCCGAAAGGCCAGCGTCGCGGCCATTTCCTCACCCGAGGGGCCGTCATCCTTCGATTGCTGCGGAATGAGAAGCTTGGACTTGAGGAAGGCGAGCCACGCCGCCATGACCAGATAATCGGCCGCCAACTCGATGCGCACGCGCCGCGCGCTTTCAACGAATTGCAGATATTGCTCGGCAAGCGCCAGCACTGAAATGCGCGACAGGTCCACCTTCTGCGTGCGGGCAAGATGCAACAGCAGATCGAGCGGGCCTTCGAAACCCGCGACATCGATGACCAGTCCGGCCTCGCCCGTCAGCCGCTCCGGCGTCACATCCTGCCAGAGCTTGTCCATCGGTGTCGAATTGCGAGATTTGTCTGCGGCCATCGTTCCATCCGCCGGAGCTTCCGGCCTTGATCCCGAGTAAGCGGCCGCCCGACTGTCAGGAAACGGCCCACATGGCGTTGAATTCGGCTCTCAGTTCCGCTTCGTCGGATGGGTCCGCAGTCGGGAAACCCGCTTCAACTGCCCGCACCCGCTCCAGCGACCGGCCGGAAAGAACGGGAACCTCTTTCACAACCTCGAGCATTTCACCCATCACGCCGTTGCAATGCAAGACTATATCGCAGCCACCAGCAACAATATTCGCAGCTCTTTCACCCAGCGTGCCCTTCAACGCGTTCATCGAACTGTCGTCGGACATCAGCAGGCCGTCAAATCCGATCCGCCCGCGAATAATCTCCTCGATCACCTTCGGTGAAGTCGTCGCCGGCCGTTCGCGGTCGACAGCGTTGAACACCAGATGCGCGCTCATCGCCATCAATTCGCGGTTCAGTGCCCGGAAGGGCACGAAGTCATGCGCATCCAGCTCATCGAGCGGCACGTCGACCACAGGCAGTTCATGATGCGAATCCACCATGCCGCGACCATGACCCGGCATATGTTTCATGACAGGCAGCATGCCGCCCGCCTTCAGCCCGTCGGCCGCCGCCTGCCCCATCTCGGCCACCATGGTCGGCGTATAGCCATAGGCACGGTTGCCGATGACATTGCTGGCGCCTTCCACCGGCACGTCGAGCACCGGCAGGCAATCGACATTGATGCCGAATTTCATCAGGTCGAACGCGTGCAGTCGCGACATCAGCCAGGCGGCACGCAGACCGGCACCCCGGTCGCGCTCATAGATTTCACCGAGAATGCGGGCATTCGGATAAGCCTGCAGGATCGGCGGCTTGATACGCTGAACCCGTCCGCCCTCCTGATCGATCAGCACCGGCGCATCTGCCCGCCCGACGGCATCGCGCATGGCGGCGACGAGATCGGTGATCTGCTGCGGCTCGCCAATATTGCGCCCGAACAGGATGAAACCCCAGGGCTGCTCATCGCGGTAAAGGGCAATCTCGTCGGCAGTCAGCGAAAGCCCGCTGCATCCGAGGATCATAGCTTTGCAATCGGTCATGGTGTCACGCCTGTTACAGAATAGATGGGAAGAACTTTGCCTGCTCCTCGGCCAATGCCGGGGCAGCGACGTTTACCGTCCGTCACCCCGGCCTCCGAGCCGGGGTCCAGCGCGATCAAGTCGTTGATCGCGTAAGACTCGTTTCACGGCGCAGACGCGCCGTGGCTGGATGCCGGATCAAGTCCGGCATGACGGAGGTTGGCTGCTCCGTCACTGTCGTTAGACAATCAGCGCCGGGGTACTACCCCCGGCGCATCTCTATCACCGCGCCACCAGGCAGCTGCCACCGGCCGAACGGAACTTTTCGCACAGCGCCACGGCTTCGTTCTTGTCACCGGCCGGGATACGGACGCGGTAGAAGGTGCCCTTGCCGGCGATTTCGGCAGCCTTGATGTCGACGCCGCGTCCACCGATGACCGAGCCGAACTTGGCCGACATGTTCTGGTAGGACTTCTGCGCTTCCGCCTGGCTCGGCAGCGACGCGATCTGGATATAGTAGCCACCGGCGGACGGCGTGCTGGTCGCAGCCGGCGTAGCGGCTGCGGTCTGCTGCTGCGCGGCCTGCGGCTGAGCAGGCGCAGTCGTGGTCGGACGAACATTGCCCTGATTGGTCACCGTCGCCACGACGTTTGCGGGCTGCGAGGACGGACGTGTTGCCGGAAGCGGCGCGGCGGACTGCGCAGCCGGCTTGGTGGCGGCAGGCGTGTTGGCCTGCGGCTGAGCCTGTTCCGGCGCGACCGGAACCCGCGATGCGGCGATGACGGCGGGAGCGCCCTCACCCGGCTTGGCGGTCTGCGGCGCAGCAAGTTCCTCGACCTTGTCAGCCTTCGGCGGCTGGGCTGCCGGCACCTCGACTTCCTGTGCGACAAGCGTGCCGTCAGGCTTGACGATCATGGTGCGGACCTTGCGCGGGGAAACGCCGGTCGCGGCCGAACCTTCGTTCTGTGCGGCCTTTTCTTCCGGCGAAAGCAGGCGCGGATCCTCGGTCTCGCCAACCGGCGTGCCAGCGGCTTCCATATCGGCGTCGTTTTCGCCTTCCAGCGGCAATTGTTCGGGGATCAGAGTCCGCTGAACCACGTCCACGGGCTGTTCGTTGCTTGAAATCAGCGCCGGCTGCTTCGGATCGGCAGCGCTGCCGCCGGCAACGCGATCATAAACCGCCTTGTCCTGGTTCGGCACGACACGACCGCCCGGATTTTCCGGCACGACCTTCATCGGGTCGTTATCGGCGGAGATGATGACCGGCGCGCCGTTGGAACCGGTGCTCGACGAACCGCCGGAGACCAGCGCGTAAACACCGCCGCCGATCAGCACCACGCCGATGGCAGCCGCAACCGGCATGATCCAGCGGCGACCGCCGCGTTCATCCTCGTCACGATAAGCAGCCTGATTGTCGACGTACGTATTTTCGGGCTCACGAGGCGCATTACCACGGGAAGCGGCAGCCTCCTGCATGGAGCGGCGGAAATCCTCTTCCAGCGCCCGTTCGAACTCGTCGGCCTCTTCCGGAGCCTGAACAGGACGAGCCTGGGCAGCTCCGCGGTTTTCCGCGTGCTTGTGGCGGTCGAGACCACCGGCAACAGCAGGAGCAAACAGCGTCGCAAGCTCGGTGTCGATGTCGAGGTCTTCCTCATGGCGGCGGGGAGCCGGCTTCGGCTCAAAAACGCCAACCGGCAGTTCCGGTACATCCATCTCGACGATGGTTTCCGGATGCTCTTCCGTCTCACCGATCTGCGAGGGATCGAAAGGCAGGCTTTCCAGCGTCTGTGGCGCGACAGGCTGGGGAGCGGCCGGGCGCGGCTGAACCGGAGCGGCAGCAACAGGTGCGGCGGCAACGGCAGCAACAGGTGCGACAACGGGCGCAGGCCGGGGCTGCGGTGCGGGCTGCACCTTCACCGGCTGCGGTGCGGGTGCCTGAACGGCCACCGGCGCGGCCGGCTGCTGGCGGACCGGCTGCGGTGCAGGCGCTGGCGCGACCTCCGCTTCAGCGATGTCGGACAGATCCAGATCGAGATCGAGATCGTCAAGCGCAAGCTCGAAATCATCATCGTTGAAGCCGGCGAAATCAAGCTCCTCCGGGGGTGCTGCGGGCGCTGCATCGGCAACCGGCGCTGCCTTCACCGGAGCGGCAGTAACCACGGGCGGTTCAACCTTGGCAGCCTGCGCTGCGGGGACCGCCTGCACGAGCGGCGCTTCACCGCGACCGGGAATGGAATATTTCGCGACGTCGTAAATCAACTCATCCATCGGCGAGAGATGTTTCGCCGCCGGCTTCTCGGCAGCCTCAAACGTCAGAGGCTCTGCGGCAGGCGTAAAGACCTCGGCGACCGAAGGCGTGAAGGATGGCGCGGTCTCTTCCGCCTGGACGACGGCAGGCACGGGAGCGACTTCGACCTGCGGCTCTACCCGGGCCGCGGCAGGCTGCCGTTCGGAGCGCGGCTCAACCCGCTTCGGGTCGGCAGCCGAAACATCGCGGCGGGCGCCGAAATTGGCAAGCGGCAACCGCAGGCTCGAAAATTCCAGCGAAGACCGGCCGCCATGCGATGGCGGACGAACGGAAATCGGAGCAGGCGCCTGTTCGGCCACGGCGATTTCCACTTCATCGGCGAGATCGAGGCTCTGGGACTCCGGTGTAGCAGCATAAGCGGCGGCAGCAATATTGCTGGAGACATCTGCCGGAAGCTCCGGCATGGCGTGCCATTCCGGCTGGACGGGTTCCGCGGCCTGCGGCTCTTCCCATGCCACCTGTGAGGCAGCCTGCTCGTAGACCATCGGCTCGGCAGGACGCGCCTGGCGCGAATGCACATCGAAAACTTCAGCCACCGCGCCGGCATCATCGCGGAAATCCGCCCGGATATCCTGCGTGGGGGTTTCGACGTAATTGTGGATATAGGCCTCATTGACCTCTGGAAGCAGCTCTTCCGCTGCTTCGGGAGCGAATGTCACCTCGGGTTCCGGTTCAGCTGCCGGCGCAAGTTCGGGCTCGCGGCGAGCGAAAACGGATTCGACCCGCTGCATGAAATCGCTTGGATGGATGCCTGCACGAACATCGTTTGCCGGATCAAGAACGATCGGATCGGCATGCGGCGCATCGTAAACCTCGAATTCCCGAAGCAGCTCGTCCTCGAGATTAAATTCGGGTTCGCGGCGGGCAACCGGTGAGGCAGCGCGTGGCGCAGCTTCGGAACCCGCATGCGAAGGACGATCTTCGAAGCCGACGATACGCGCCAGTTCTGCCAGAGGATCGTTGTCAGCGAAGCCTTCGGACCGGGCGTCCCGGTTATACGCGACATTTTTTTCGACCATTACGTGTTCCACCATCTACGCATTGCAGCTCTTGCCAGCGTATTGTGAGCAAATAATGGTGAGATGTTATCGCATTTCGTCAGGTGCGTCCGCTCCTAAAAGCGTCAGTCCAGACCTCAGAACATTCGCGACAGCATTCACCAGCCCAAGTCTGGCAATGCTCAATTCTCGGTTTTTATCGTTAATAAAACGTAATTCCTGATGGTCTTTACCCTTGTTCCAGTGTCCATGGAAGGAACTGGCGAGATCATAGAGGTAAAAAGCAAGCCGGTGCGGCTCATGCGAAAGGGCCGCGGATTCGATCAGGCGCGGATATTCCGCGAGTTTTGCAACCAGCTGCAACTCATTGATATCGCTGATCAAAGATACAGATGCCGCCATCTCCTCAGCCGAAGGAGAAAGGCCCGGAAACGCTTCCTGCGCCTGCCGGAAGATCGACATTGAGCGGGCATGCGCATATTGCACGTAAAAGACCGGATTATCCTTCGATTGTTCGGTCACTTTTGCAAAATCGAAGTCCAGCGGCTCGGAATTCTTCCGATAAAGCATCATGAATCGCACCGGATCGCGACCCACTTCGTCGACAACGTCGCGCAGGGTCACGAAGTCGCCGGAGCGCTTCGACATCTTCACCGGCTCACCGTCGCGGAACAGCTTGACGAGCTGGCACAGAAGAACCGTCAGCTTCGACTTGCCCTCGGAGACGGCGCGCGCGACGGCTTCAAGACGCTTGACGTAACCGCCATGGTCGGCGCCGAGCACATAGATCATCTCGGAAAAACCACGGTCGAACTTGTTCTTGAAATAGGCGACGTCGGCGGCGAAATAGGTGTAGGAACCGTCCGACTTCATCAGCGCGCGGTCCATATCGTCGCCCACTTCGGTGGAGCGGAACAGCGTCTGTTCGCGGTCTTCCCAGTCATCAGGCAATTCGCCCTTCGGCGGCGGCAGCGTGCCCTTGTAGACATGGCCCTTGAAGGTGAGGTCGTTGATGGCCGACAGGATCGGCCCGCCATTGCCCTCATGCAGCGTGCGCTCCGAAAAGAACACGTCGTGCCGGACGTTGAGAAGCGCCAAATCCTCGCGGATCATCGCCATCATCGCGTCGATCGCCTTGTCCTTGACGATAGGCATCCACTTTTCTTCAGGCATGGCGCGCAGCTTGATGCCATATTCATCGGCCAGCGCCTGGCCGACGGGAACGAGGTAATCACCGGGATAGAGACCGGACGGGATGGTGCCGATATCTTCGCCGAGCGCCTCGCGATACCGCAGGAACACCGAACGTGCCAGCACATCGATCTGCGAGCCGGCATCGTTGATGTAATATTCCTTTGTGACGCCGTAACCAGCAAATGCGAGCAGGTTCGCCAACGTGTCGCCGACCACGGCGCCACGGCAATGGCCGACATGCATCGGGCCGGTCGGGTTGGCCGAGACATATTCGACGTTGATCTTCTGGCCCGCACCGATGGTGGAGCGGCCGAAATCGATACCCTGGTTGATCATATCTGCCAGCAGACGCTGCCAGTAACCAACCGACACCTTGAGATTGATAAAGCCGGGACCCGCGACATTGACGCTATCGACATCGCCATCCGCCTGAAGCGCCGGCACGATGAGTTCGGCCAGGGCGCGCGGATTGGTGCCGAGCGGTTTCGCCAGCACCATGGCGGCATTGGTTGCAACATCGCCGTGGCTGAGATCACGCGGGGATTCGACGGTAATTCGACTGAAATCGACCTTTTCGCGGTTCTCTTTCACGAGGTCGAGCGTCTCGAGCGCGTTTTTGATCCTGGTATCGAAATCGGCAAAAATGTTCATCGTTCCAACCTGCGCGAAGGGCTTCTGTTCATGTCCGGTATTTTAGCCGGTCGGCTTCGCGATCGCCCGCTGCCCTATCTCAAATCGGGGGTGTGGTCAAACAGCCGCTGGTGGGCGCGCAGTGCATAACTATCGGTCATGCCGGCCAGATAGTCGCCCACATGCCGGGCTTTTGCGGCCACGCTCATGCCGGAAATGCTGTCCACCCAGTAGTGGCTCTGCATTTCCGCCGGCGTTTCCATATATCGGTGGAAAAGATCGGTGACGATCTGCGTCGCGCCGGCGCGAATGCGCATGATGTCCGGGTGCCGATAGATATGGGCAAACAGCAGCTTCTTGATCTGCCTGTCAGTCTCGGCCATCTCGGGCGAAAAGGTGGCGACGGTAAAATCGGCGGCCCTGATGTCGGCAGCCCGGTGCGGCTTCAGCCGGGCAAGATTTTGCTGCGCCACGCCGATCACATCCTCAACCATGTGAGTGATCTGGCGGCGCATGATCTCATTGGCGAAACGTTCCTTGTCGAGCACGGGATATTTCGCCCGCACCTGCGCCATCAGGCCGCTGAGGAATGGCACCTCCTCCAGCATCTCGAAGGTGAGATAACCGGCGCGCAGACCGTCATCGATATCGTGGGTATTGTAGGCGATGTCATCGGCAATCGCCGCCACCTGCGCCTCAAGGCTGGCATAGCTGCCGATCTCGAGATCCTGCAACTCACAATATTCGAGGATGGGCAGCGGAACCGGCCCCTTGATCCCCTCACCCTTCGCGTTCACCAGCGGGCCATTATGCTTGACGAGACCTTCCAGCGTTTCCCAGGTCAGGTTGATGCCGTCATATTCGGCATAACGGCGCTCCAGCTTGGTGACGATACGCAGGGACTGTGCATTGTGGTCAAACCCGCCATAGGGCAACAGCACCGCATCCAGCGCGTCTTCGCCGGTATGGCCGAAAGGCGTGTGGCCGAAATCATGCACCAGCGCCACGCCTTCAGCCAGATCCTCGTCCAGCTTCAGCGCGCGGGCCAGAGCGCGGGCGATCTGCGCCACCTCAATGGTGTGGGTAAGCCGCGTGCGGTAATGGTCTCCGTCGGGGCTGATGAAGACCTGCGTCTTGTGCTTCAGGCGACGAAAGGCTGTCGTGTGGACGATGCGGTCCCGGTCACGCTGGAATTCGGAACGCGTCAGGCTTCCTTCTTCCGGAAAAAGACGCCCGCGCGTCGTCCATGGATCCGAGGCGAAAACCGCCCTCTCCCCACTTCCGAAACCCAATGCGCGCTGGTCTATGATCATGCATCCACCTGTTGACTTCTTAAGGCCGAGACTTCCTTTTGGTCTCGGCCATTGACCTTTTCATTCACCCTTCATACCTATCGCAGAGGTCAGCGCAAAGCATCATCGCCGCGCAGACGCCCTCACACAGGCTATAGACCGTTAATTTGACCGGTTTATAATAGTGACAACGAGATTATTGCTCTCCGGTTCTTGACCCCGGCAGGAGGAACGACATGGAAAACAGCGACATTACCCTTTCGGAAGCAGCAGCGAAGCGAATCGCCCAGATCGTTGCAGCGGATGCCGGCAAACAGGCGCTGCGCGTCTCCGTCGAAGGCGGCGGCTGCTCGGGCTTCTCCTACAAGTTCGATCTGGCCGAAGACCCCGCCGATGACGACATCGTGATTGCGCGCGGTGATGCCAAGGTGCTGATCGACAGCCTTTCGGTCGTCTATATGGCGGGCTCTGAAATCGACTTCGTCGATAATCTGCTCGGCCAGTCCTTCCAGATCAAGAACCCAAATGCCGTGGCAAGCTGCGGCTGCGGCACCAGCTTCTCGATCTGAGTGAAACGGTCCGCGGCTCTGCCTCAATGCTCTCAGCTTTGAGGTGATCCGCGTCCCTCTCCTGCCTCATCCCTGTCTCCCCGCCGCGCAGACGCGCGTCGGCTGGATTCCTGTAACAAGCACAGGAATGAGGGGGTAGAGACATGACGCTGACTTCGCGGCCTAGTTCACTCTACCAACCTCCCCTCTATCCACCACATCCTCGCCTTCACCTTCCAAAAACGGTGGCAATCGCTTTTGCATCGGGTAAAAGTACCCTCACAAAAGGGAAACTCCGATGAAGATTGCCACCTGGAACATCAACGGCGTCAAGGCGCGCATCGAAAACCTCTGCCAGTGGCTGAAGGATTCTTCGCCTGATATCGTCTGCCTTCAGGAGATCAAGTCGGTCGATGAGGGGTTTCCGCGGCTGGAGATTGAGGCGCTTGGTTATCACGTCGAGACCCACGGCCAGAAGGGCTTCAACGGCGTTGCCCTGCTCTCCAAGGTGAAGCCCGATGAGGTCAATCGTGGCCTGCCGGGTGATGATGCCGACGAGCAGGCGCGTTTCATCGAAGGCGTGTTTTCCGTCGACGGTGGCGCCATCCGCGTCTGCTCGCTTTACCTGCCGAACGGCAATCCGCCTGACGATCCGGTCAAATATCCCTACAAGCTCGCCTGGATGGAGCGGCTGCGGCGCTTTGCCGAAGATCGCCTCGCGTTCGAGGAGCCGCTGATCCTCGCGGGGGACTACAACGTCATTCCGGAACCGTTCGATTGTCACGACCCCCGCGTGTGGGAAGGTGACGCGCTGTTTCTGCCGAAGACCCGCGCAGCCTTCCGCAAGCTGGAGAACCTTGGCTTTACCGATGCCGCACGTGCGACGACGGATGAAGCAGGACTATATTCCTTCTGGGATTATCAGGCCCGCGCATGGCCGAAAAATAACGGCATCCGCATCGACCATCTGATGCTGTCAGCCGAAGCAGCCGACAGGCTGGAATCGGTCAGCATCGAAAAACATGTGCGTGCGTGGGAAAAACCATCCGACCACGTGCCGGTCTGCGGTTACTTCGATTTCAGCCCCGCTGGCTGACAGGCCATCTTTACCGAGCTCTGGCGCGGCAATTTTCAATCCGGATCGTCAATCCGCATGGTCTGCGCCATTGCGATTGCCGCGCGGCGATCGTTCTCACCCGCCAGCGAAAAGGCCTGCTCCTGCAGGTTCTGAATCCAGGTGCAGTCCGCCGCCGTGCATTTATCCAGCGCCGCCGTCATGAAGGCGAGGCCCTGCGTCGTCTGGCCTTCCTGGAAGATCAGGTTGCCGAAAATCGACATGGCGCCGGCATGGCCGTGTTTGCGGGCCTGGTTGAGCCATTTCTTTGCCTGCTGCACATCCGCGCGGCCACCCTCGCCGGCAAGAATCATCTCTGCCAGACGGAACTGGGCCTCAGCCACACCGAAGGTGGAAGCAACCTGGAAATAAAGCTGTCGGGCCTGTGAAAGGTCCATTTTGACGGGGCTTCCGGGAATGCCGTGGCGGTAATAATCAGCGAGAGACAGCAGCGCATTGACGAAAAAGCCCGTATCCTCCGAGCCCGGTTCGACACCCTGATTGGCGATTTCGCTGTAGATCTTGAAAGCTTCGAAGTCGTTCTTGGCGACGCCATCGCCATAGGCATACATGTTGGCAAGCGCCCAGCGCGAGCCTGTATGGCCCTTTTCGGCCGCGTAGCGATAGGCCTCGACAGCTTCACCCTTGTTTCCGTTCTTGTAGGCCTTGAAGCCGAACTTGAACAGGTCGAAGGGGCCGGATTCCTTGGTCACGCCCGCATTGATGTCAAAAGCCGCGGCAGGCATTGCGAGCGACGCAAGCAACATGCCCATGAGGAGCGGCTTTAAAACGTTGGCTTCACATTTCAGCATTTCAGCGAACTTCTCTCACTCTTCCCGGCATATAGCCAATACTTGCGGAATACTGCAAAGCCGAACCCCGCCGGGTCGCGATTTTTCGAACACACTGCGTCTTTCCGGCAGCACTTTCCAGCGCACCACCGGTGGTCTCCTGCGGCAATTGCCCAAATTTTCCAGTTAGACAGATATAGGCATAATTTCCGGCAATATAACGGCGTTCCGCCATCCACCGGTCAGCGCCAAACAAGAAATCCGGATGAAATTCCCGTATTACTTGCTTAAACCCTGAATCCAAACCTGTTTTCACTTTCTGCAACCCCGCGGGCCCACATCAAACGCCTGCATGTTCTTCCGATCCCGCTGCCCTAAACATAAGCCAAGCACCCTGTTTGTGGCGGGAAATGGACAGATATGCTCACATTCCAACGCGACCCCACGCTTGCAGAAAAGTGTTGCCAAATCGTCACAAAACTTTCGGGCCAGAAAATTTTGTCGAGAAGGAATCATAGTCGGACATGAAAAAAGGCCCGGTTGGTAAACCGGACCTTTATTTTAGCATCGGCGAAAGGATCAGATCAGAACTTGACCTTCACACCCGTCGAGATGGCTGCCACGAGGTCGTTGCCGAAATCGTAGCCTGCCTCGTTGCCGCAGGTGAAACCAGCGCCGCAGGGTCCGCCATTGATGGAGGAGCTACCCGAGGTCAGGAGGCCGAGAGCGCCGGCAATCTTGAACTCGATGTTCTTGTTGGGCGAATAGACAATCTGCGTGCCGAGCGTCCACGTATCTGTCTGGGTGCCGATGACCGTGGACGTACCGCGATCCCAGGTCAGGCTGACGGCTCCGCTCCACTGTTCGTTGAACTTGTGACCAACGCCGCCGGAGATCGTCCAGCCGTCGCGATAGAACAGGTCAAGCGTGTTCAGGGTGTCTGCGCCACTTGGGACGCAGGGAGATGTGCCGACCGCGCAGAAAGGAATGACCTGAATCTGGCTCCAGTCTGTCCACTTCACGGAACCGAAAGCAAGCCAGTCGGGCGCTATGCCGGATTGAACTTTTAGTTCGATGCTGTCTGGCATGGAAACAGAGCCATAGATCGGCACGAGCTTGCCGCCATATTTTGCAAGCGTCGGAGATATGGATGGCGGTGTCTGTGGGATCCCTCTAACATCGGCGAAGCCGGTCAAATCGTGATCGACAGCGCTGTTATAAACAAGGCTGGCGCGGAACGCGATCTCGGGAATCTCGTAGGCCATGCCGGCGCGCCAGCCCCAGCCGTCACCTTCCATCTCAAGTTTGCCGACGCCGCTGAAGCTGGACCAGGCCGGATTGAGGCCCAGAACGGCCGGCCCGAGAACCTGACGATACTTATAGCCGCTCAATTCCTGATAGAAGCCGCCGCCGATAATCGAGAAGTCACCCTTGCCAAGATCGAACTTCACCCGGCAGGTGGTCGCGTAATTGTGCGACTTGACCTTGGTTTCGATATTGTAGCTCGATCCCTGCCAGATACCGGGATTGAGATGCGCGCCCCAGGGCTGTGAATAGTCGAACATGCAGTCGCCGAAATCGCCGATCGATGCCTTGGCCCCGATGCGGGTCGACCAGAAGTTTTCGGAATCATCTGCCGTCCTGGACCAGGATGCAGGCAAGGGACCACTTTTCAGCGGATTGTCCCGCGCATTCTCTACCTTGCGCTGCGGTGCGACGAAGGTCGCGGAGCTGTCGAGAACGTAATCGGACGGATCGAACAACAGATCGATATTATAACCGCCGCGCTCGAGACCGCCGGCCAGTGAAGGCGTTACCGCCGCGATGCTGACTGCGAAACATACCGCGCCGCGAAAAATTGCAGTTTTTGCCATCTCTCTCCCCAATCAAGGCAATGTGATCATCAAAAGAGTGAAGCGCTTCGCGGAAAATGACAATCTGCCGCACACTGGCACAGTTCTGCGACACTTCTCCATTTTTTACGTAAGAATTTCATGTCCATCCCCTTGCATAATCATTTTAGGTTATTTTTCTAATTAAACGGAAGCGACACGACACAAAATGAAACAATTTCCCACGCGTGACGGGAATTGTCGCCAAATAACCACACACGCGCGTTTCCCGAAGAAAGCCGCTTATCACGCCGTTTTTGTTGGCTTTTTTGACTGATCGGGAGATTTTCGAGCGCGAGATGGCGAGAAATGATCGCCCTCCAGCGAGCAACATGATTCGTCGTTGCAACGCAGCAATCGATAGACGGCGACCTGTCGCTCCATAGCAAAAACGCCCCGTTTTTAGCGGGGCGTTTTTGTTCATGCAAAGCCGCAAGCGGCATGTTACCCCGCTTCGCTTACCCGCGTGAGCGCCGTTCTCAGGCTTGTGAGCTGAATTTCAAGCTCAGCCTTGCGCTCGCGTTCGGCGGCAACGACTTCCGGATCGGCATTGGCCACGAATTTCTCGTTCGACAACTTCTTGTCGATGCGTTCCATTTCCGCGTCCACCTTGCCGATCGCCTTCTCGAGACGAGCCTTTTCGGCCGCAAGATCGACCAGATTGCCAAGCGGCAGGCAGATGGTCGCCTCACCGACGATGATCTGGGCCGATCCCTTCGGCGCGACATCGGCGGCACGGATTTCATCGGCCCGCGCCAGACGGCGGATAGCGGCGGCGTGGCGATCGAGCCGTGCTTCCGTGGAGGTATTGGCGCCAACGACCACCAGCGAGGCAGTGGCACCCGGCGGCACGTTCATCTCGGCGCGCGTCGAACGAATGCCGGACACGAGATCGATCAGCCAGTTGATTTCCGCAGCCGCGGCGTCGTCGCGGAACTCCGGCTCCGGCCAGTCGGTAAGGCAAAGCAGATCGTCGCGCTCCTTGCCCTCACCGGCCGTATGCGCCCAAAGCTCTTCCGTCATGAACGGCATGAAAGGATGCAGCAGCTTGTAGATCTCATCCAGAACATAAGCCGCGCAGGCCTGCGATTCCGACTTGGCCTTTTCATCGTCGCCGCCGAAGACCGGCTTCAGCAGTTCCAGATACCAGTCGCAGAACTGGTTCCAGACGAAACGGTAGAGAATGCCTGACGCATCGTTGAAGCGGAAGTTCTCAAGTGCCGCCGTCACATCGCGGGCCGTGTTGGCAAGCTCGGTCAGGATCCAGCGGTTGATCGTCAGCGAGGCGGTTTCCGGCAGGAAATGCGGGTCACGCTTCACGCCATTCATCTCGGCAAAGCGCGTCGCATTCCAGAGCTTCGTGCCGAAATTGCGGTAACCCGCAATACGTGCCGGATCGAGTTTCACGTCGCGACCCTGCGCCGCCATGATGGCAAGCGTGAAACGCAGCGCATCGGCACCATATTCATCGATCAGTTCCAGCGGGTCGATGACGTTGCCCTTGGATTTCGACATCTTCTGGCCGTTCTTGTCGCGAACCAGCGCATGAATATAGACCGTGCTGAACGGCTCAACCGGGTTACCGGCGTCGTCCTTCATGAAATGCAGGCCCATCTGCATCATCCGCACCACCCAGAAGGGGATGATGTCGAAGCCGGTGACAAGCACCTTTGTCGGATAATAGCGCGCCAGTTCCGGCGTCTGTTCCGGCCATCCGAGCGTCGAAAACGGCCAGAGCGCGGAAGAGAACCAGGTGTCGAGCACATCTTCGTCGCGCGTCAGGATTTCGCCCGGAGCAAAGTTCTCAAGCTTTTCCTCGACCCAGGCCTTCCACGGGCCTTCATGGGCGATGTAATGCTGGATGGCCGCCTGCAGCGCCTCTTCCTCGGTCTTCTCGACGAACACCTGCCCGTCCGGGCCGTACCATGCCGGAATCTGGTGTCCCCACCACAATTGCCGCGAGATGCACCAGGGCTGGATGTTCTCCATCCATTGGAAATAGGTGTTTTCCCAGTTCTTCGGCACGAAATTGGTGCGGCCTTCGCGAACCGAGGCAATCGCCGGCTGCGCCAGCGTCTTGTTGTCGACCCACCACTGGTCCGTCAGGCGCGGCTCGATCGGCACGCCGCCGCGGTCGCCATGCGGCACCACATGCTTGTGCGGCTCGATCCTGTCGAGCAGGCCGGCTTCCTCAAAAATTTCGACGATGATCTTGCGGGCGGCAAAACGGTCCTGACCTTCCAGCCGGTCCCATGCGCCGTGCAGCGCCGCCGGATGGTCGAGGCCTTCGAGGAAATCCTCATTCTCCTTGATGGAGATGGTACCATCGATATTCATGACATTGATGGCGCGCAGGCCACAGCGCTTGCCGACTTCGAAGTCGTTGAAATCATGCGCGGGCGTGATCTTGACCGCACCCGTACCGGCGGTCGGGTCGGCGTAATCATCGGCGACGATGGGAATCCTGCGACCGACAATGGGCAGGATGACGTGTTTGCCGACGATGCCCTTGTACCGTTCGTCTTCCGGGTTCACGGCAATACCGGTATCGCCAAGCATGGTTTCCGGACGCGTCGTGGCGACAACGATATAGTCGCGGGTCTCGAACTCGGTGGGCTTGCCCTCCTCGTCGAATGCGGTCGGGTACTGATAGGTAACGCCCTTTTCGAGCGGATAGCGCAGGTGCCAGAGATTACCCTTGACCTCGATCTGCTCGACTTCCATGTCGGAAATCGCAGTCAGCAGCTTGGGATCCCAGTTGACGAGGCGCTTGTCCTTGTAGATCAGGCCCTGCTTGTAGAGCGTGACGAAAACTTCGAGAACAGCCTCGGAGAGACCTTCATCCATGGTGAAGCGTTCGCGCGACCAGTCGCAGGACGCGCCGAGACGTTTCAGCTGGTTGAAGATCAGGCCGCCGGATTCGGCCTTCCATTCCCACACCTTCTCCACGAAGGCCTCGCGGCCCATGTCGCGACGGCCTGGAAGCTGCTGCTCCATCAGCTTGCGCTCGACGACCATCTGCGTGGCGATGCCGGCATGATCCATGCCCGGCTGCCACAGCACATCCTTGCCGCGCATGCGCTCGAAGCGGACCAGAATATCCTGCAGCGTGTTGTTGAGCGCATGGCCCATGTGCAGGGACCCCGTCACATTCGGCGGCGGGATGACGATGGTGAAGGTTTCCGCGCCCGGCTTGGCGTTGGCGCCGGCACGAAAAGCGTTAGCCTCGTCCCAGGCTTTGGCGATCTTCGGTTCGACGGTGGCGGAATCGTAGGTCTTTTCGAGCATTTCCTGACCTGAATTTTAGAGTTCTTGTGTGGATTTTTTAAATAAGGATGGACAGTCGAGAGTCAACAGAAACCGACCCTCAGGACGCTCCGTGAGCGACCCGATGGCCGACTATGCCCCGATAACGCTTTCATCTTCAATAAAAAAGCCGCCCCTGTGCCGGGCGGCCCCTGTTTAACGCCAATGCCACGTCTCCCGAGGCGGGCGGGAAGCACCCGGCCCTGCGGCCAGCGTAAAATCAGCGGCGCGAGCCGCGCGCCACGCGCTCGATTTCTTCGCGCACGAGACGCTCAACCAGGGTTGGCAGATTGTCTTCCAGCCATTCCTGCAGCATCGGACGCAGCATCTCGGCCGCCATGTCCTCGATCGAACGACGTTCGACGCCGTCGAAAACCTCGGCCAGCTCACTGAAGGAACGCGCGATCTGCGCGCCCGCGGCGGCCGAGATGAGGTTGAGCGACAGGTCGGAGCCGGCCTGTGCTTTGTCTTCCGGCTGCGGCGCAACCAGATCGAGTGACGGCGCCTCGGCAATGGGTTCCGGCACGTCGATGTCGAAAACTTCCTCGGCGACGGCGGTTTCAATCGCACCGCGCAGCGCCATATGATCAAAATGGTTTTCCGGTACAGGCGCGCTTTCAATGGCAGCGGCAGCGGCCCGGTCCTCGGAAGCGGCGGGCGCCTGCTGTTCCGCAGCAGTTGCCGCAGCCGCCACCATCAGCGGCCGTACATCCGTCGGACGCTGTGGGGCGGCCCGTTCGGTCTGCGCCACGGCGGGAGAAGAGGAAGCTGGAGAAGCCTGCATCGCCGCGCGCTGGCCCTGCGAGGCGAAGGCCTGCGGCCCCATGGCGGCGTTGCGGTCTGCGGCAGCGCGAACCCGCGCGGCGACATCGGCGAGCGACATCGTCTTTTCGACGGGGATTTCCTGGGGCTCGGCCAGGGATTGTTCATAAGCCGGTGAAAAATCCTGTGCAGGCCGTGCGCCAAAGGCCTGGTTTGCCGGCGGAGGGACGCGGGCTGGCGGGCTGGCTGGCTCCGTCATGTAAGTTGCGTCGCCTGCCGCCTCGTCCTCATCGTCATAAACCGGCGGTAACTGGCCGGAAAATGCGCCGGCGGGCCCTGGCTCGTTGCTTTCGATGATCCGGCGTATCGACGCCAGAATCTCTTCCATGGACGGTTCACGCGCTACGCTTGGCTGAGCCATATCAATCCCCGGTTTCCACTCTCTAGCACCCAGCCTCGCATCCCTTCGGATGCCAGGGGCACTTCGCACCTGTTCAATCTGCACATCACGGCAGCGGCAGCCGAAAACAACCGCCGCGCCGACAGTCTGCAACAGGCCTGAGAAAGACGCTCCGCATCTTCGCAACCCGCTGCAGGGGTCATGCGGGGCAGAAATACGCACACCCCGAATCACCTTAGTTTAGGGTAGCATAGCCACGAACTAAATCACTGATTCGACAAGTTTCGTGATGATACACAGCTTTGTGGGCGCGATGTTCTCGAAGACGCACACGGGATGAATTTCCAATCTTCACAAAAACGCCGGGGTGGAAATTCCACCCCGGCGTCAAGAACAGAATGATGGTACGGTGATCAGAAAACGAATTCGGCCGCCTTGGCGAAACCCGGCAGCGGCTTGACCGAAGCATTGAAGAAGGTCGCGGCCGACGTGCTGGCGCCATCGCGGCGATAGACGGTGGCCTTTGCGGCATTGCCGTATCCGACAACGACGACGAGACGCCCGCCATCGCGCAACTGTTCGGTAAGTGCCGCCGGCACTTCCTCGACAGCGCCGTTCACGAAAATCAGATCGTAAGGCGCTTCGCTCGCATAACCCTTTTCGAGATCGCCTGTGACGACAGCAACATTGTCATAGCCAAGCGAAGCGAGCGTTTCGGTCGCCTGTGCGGCCAGCGCTTCATCGCATTCGAGCGAAACGACGGAGCCGGCAAGCTGGGACAGGATGGCGGCCGCATAACCGGAACCACCGCCGACTTCCAGGACCACGTCCTCCCTCGAAACGGCCGCGAGCTGCAGCAGCTTCGCGAGCGGCGAGGCCTTCATGACATAACGGGCCAGGCGGCCATCCCGGGCGGGACAGATCTGCAAATCCTCATCCACATAGGCAATCTGCCGTGCACCCGTCGGCACGAATGCCTCGCGCGGCACACTCAGAAACGCCTTCAGCACCGAATGCGAAGTCACGTCGGTCGTACGCAGCTGGCTGTCGACCATATTGGCGCGCGCGGTTTCGAAATCCATCATGTCGTTATCGCCTCAATTTCACGGATGCCGGTCGGGAAGTCCCGGCTCCAAAAGCTCAAAACGGCGCGGGCCTCCCCTCGCCTTTGAGTAATCTCATAATTGGCCAAGAGCGCGCTTTCAAGCGCGGTAAGACGGATGTGGGGTAAAAAGCAGAATGGCAGTGGTTTTCTTCGCGGAACAAACGGCGAGACGTCGCCAATCGTGACGCGGAACAGGAAAAATCATCGTACCGTGGGAGAATTTTGGAGGCCTCGCCCGGAATTGAACCGGGGTACAAGGATTTGCAGTCCTCTGCGTCACCACTCCGCCACGAGGCCTCACACGCTCATCAATGGAGCGATGGCGGGCATTTAGAACGAATCCATTTGGGGCGCAAGAGGGATCGTTCCGAATGTCGTGTTTTTTCAGCCGGGTACGTGGAGTTCAACCGCCCACCTTGTCTAAGTCACTAAGATGACATGGCTTTTCGCGTCATCCCGCTGCTCCGGACGAAAAATTGCCCGCAGCCGAAGCGTTTTCGACTGCGGGCAACCTGTGCATTTTCAGGAACGGTCGATCAAATCCGTCCCATCAGAACCAGGATCAGCACGATGACCAGCACCAGTCCGAGACCGCCCGAAGGGCCGTAACCGTAATTATGATAACCCCAGCTTGGCAGCGCGCCGATGAGGAACAGAATGAGCAGGATGACAAGGATGGTGCCGAGCATGTTTAACCCTCCACTATTGGCATGTGTCCGACTGCTTCAATGACGCAGCGCGTGAAAAGTTCCCTCTTCCGGCCTCTCCAGCAGGCTGAAAGAATGACGGCAGACGTGCCGTTTCAACAGGTTACACCGCTTTTGCACAGACATGCTGGTCCGGCCGGAAGGGGCGTGCCGTCCCCCGCGCCTGGCGGATCAATGTCCCGGACAGTGAAGATGAGGAACTGTGCATAGTCTCGCGCGTCGCATCCATCGCGAGTTCTGGATCGCTGCAATTTATTCGAGGTAATTTCTCGCTCTATGTCTATTTTCGGTTGTCCGCCATATTGAAGACAGTCCCCCGTACCCTGAAACCGGCGGGAGACGGAGAGATCCGGCTTCGCTGGCAGTGCGCCGGATCTCTCCCGCCCCCTCCCTCGCTCCGTCCCACTCCTGCCGCAGGCAGGTCGGCACACGTACATGTTACCGACGACCATGCGTGCTACCCCTTGCCTCGTCTCAGCCTCTCCGGATAGACCCCCGTAACGGGAGGGAGAAACGAGAATCATATGTCCGGTTTTGCGAACCTCATCCCGCTTTTCATCTTTGGCTTCCTCGTCTATTTTTTCTTTCGCTGGGTCGCGCGCGACATTCAGAACCCAAAGCGCAAGTAGTCGGAAGGAATAATACTGCCGCATCCGCCGCTTCCGGGAACCTCCGCGCCTCCATATAGTTTTTGCAGATGGACCTCGGAGGACAGGATGAAAACGCTCGCATCATCGGCCGCAATAGCCCTTTCGCTCGCGCTTGCGGGATGCACGACCGCAGGTCCGGCACCCTATGTGGAGCCCATTCCCGGGAGCATCATCTATAAAGGCCAGCCGCGCACGAAGCTGACGAAGTCACCGATCGGCAGCACCTTCACCCATGAGTTCCGCATAGACAGCAGCACAAGGGCGGTGGAAACCTATCGCATCGCGCCGGATCGCTCACTGGAACTCATTGACCGGCGCATCCTTCGCGAATGGCTGTTCGGACGCGACGACTGACCGCACCGGTCGGCTCCGAAACGGATTGCGCATCCCGCCTGCTTCGTTTAGAGCCGGGCGCTAAACCAACATGGATGAGCGATGAACACGCGCTGGCAGAAACCCGTCCTGATCGCCTTCGAAACGCCGGGTGATTATACAAGCATCGAAACAACCCAGGCCGCCTCCTGGGCCCTGATCGAGGACTGGCCGGTGGAGGATGGCGAGGCACTAGACAAGGCGCTGCTGGTCTGCGCCGCCGTGGATGCCGGCAGGAAAAAGCCTGAAGACGCGCGCAAGGCCTTCATCGCCGCCGCGATCGAAGCGGGGCTCGACATCAAGGCGTAACGGCCCAGGCACGCGTCGCAACGGAGGCGCCAGGGACGCTAACGTCAAGTTCATGGTTCGATGGATCGATACAGAGGAAAGCGTCCGGATATATGAAAAAAGCCCTGTTCATCTTTCTTCTCTCCTGCCTGGCGATCGGCCTTCTCGGCCACCTCGTCGTGGCGTTCGTCGTCACCGGCTGACACGCCGTAAATCAGGCGTTAAGAATCCCTAAATTTCATTCTGCTGTTATGGAACCGCGTTAAACTTTTTCCGTTCTCTTTTCGATCGAACAAGGAGGATTGAAATGCGTGACGGACTGAACGGTTTTCTTGAAATTTCGATGATCGGCTTCGTGGTTGCAAGCTGCCTCTTCATGGTGAACCTGCCGATCTGATCGGGGAACGAGCTTCGCAGGAGTGCATCGCGGTATAGCTGGTGATGATGCCACCGGCAAAGAAAATGCGGCCTTTTGGGCCGCATTTCTTTTTCACTGGACTTTCAGGATCAGGCAGAAAGCTTGGCGGCGATTTTCGCCACATGCGCGCCCTGGAAGCGCGCGCCTTCAAGTTCGACTTCGGAGGGCTGGCGGGAGCCGTCGCCATCGGTAATGGTGGAGGCGCCGTAAGGGGAGCCGCCCTTGATTTCATCGACACCCATCTGGCCCTGGAAGGCATAGGGCAGACCGACGACGGCCATGCCGTGGTGCAGGAAGGTCGGCAGGAAACCGAGAATAGTTGATTCCTGGCCGCCATGCTGGGTGGCGGAAGAGGTGAAGGCGGAACCTACCTTGCCGACGAGCTTGCCGCCGAACCACAGGCCGCCCGTCTGGTCCCAGAAATTGCGCATCTGCGAAGCGACCGTGCCGAAGCGGGTGCCGGCGCCGACGATGATGGCATCGTATTCAGCCAGTTCGTCCACGGTGGCGATCGGCGCCGCCTGGTCGAGCTTGAAATGCGAAGACTTGGCGACCGCTTCGGGCACCAGTTCCGGAACGCGCTTGACGACGACGTCTGCGCCCGCCGATTTTGCACCCTCGGCAACAGCATAGGCCATCGTTTCGATGTGACCGTAGGAAGAGTAATAGAGCACCAGAACTTTCGTCATTTTCTTTGTTTCCTTTGGGTTTATCGTTTCCGGCGTCCCGGCCAGAAGCCTTTTCAAAAACGTGATGATCATTAGCGGCGACCCGTTACAAGCATGTGATGAAAATCTAGCTCACAGGCTCCTTCCACGCCAGCGGCCTATCGGCATACGCACTGTTCACCATAAGTGAACGGAAAAGCGAGACGTCAACTATTTGCCGAAATACATTTTTTCAAAACCGCTTTGCAATCATCGGGCGCGGGGCTAACGTCTGATAAAACAGATGACGAGTACACCCATGTCCAACCCCTCTTCCGCTCAATCCGTCGTGACCGCCGCCATGCTCGCCATTGGCGACGAGTTGCTTTCGGGCCGTACCAAGGACAAGAATATCGGCCACCTCGCGGACGTGCTGACCATGTCCGGCATCGACCTCAAGGAAGTGCGTATCGTTGCCGATGAGGAGGACGCGATCGTCGAAGCGCTGAATGCGCTACGCAGCCGCTATGATTATGTCTTCACCTCGGGCGGCATAGGCCCGACCCATGACGACATCACCGCGGATGCGGTTTCCGTGGCGTTTGGCCTTCCCTGCGAGCACGATGCCGAAGCCTTGCGGATACTTGGCGACATGTATCGTACCCGTGAGATGGAATTCACCGATGCGCGCAAGCGCATGGCGCGCATGCCGAAAGGTGCTGCCCACATCGCCAACCCCGTTTCCGTCGCCCCCGGCTTCATCATCGGCAATGTCTATGTCATGGCCGGCGTGCCGCAGGTGTTCCAGGCGATGCTCGACAACGTCATGCCGACGCTCCGCACCGGCGCCAAGGTGATGTCGCAGGCCGTACGCTCACCGTATGGCGAAGGCGATATCGGCACGCCGCTGACGGCCATCCAGAAAGCCCATCCCGAAACCAGCATCGGTTCCTATCCGAAATATGACGGGCAACGCTTTTCGACGGAAATCGTGGTGCGCGCCCGGGATGCAGGCGTGCTGAAGGCCGCGGCGGATGCGGTCGCGGCCATGATCGAAGCCATCGGACAGGAGAAAAGACTGGCGGCAGGCAAGGGCGACGCAACGGCTTGAGCGAGAAAGGGCCTTTGACGAACGGGCTTTGACCAAAATCAAGGTGGCGGCCTGTAAAGGCGGCCACTCTCCCCACAGAAATTAGATGTCACCGAGGAGAGATAAATGGGTTACAAAACGATATTGGCAGTGGTCGACAATGTTTCGAACACACAGAAGCTCGGCGAATTCGTGGTGAGCCTTGCAGACCAGTTTTCCTCGCATGTCATCGGCCTGCACATGGAAACGCTGGCCGCCGTTCCCCTCGTCGCGCCGATGGAAATTCCCGATCCCGCCACCGTGCAGGCCCTGCAGGATGTGGCACACAAGGAAACCACCGATGTCGGCACGCTTTTCGAGCGTACGCTATCGGCCAACGGCATCTCGCATGAATGGCGAAGCTTCGTTACCTCGGTGGGTTACGCCTCCGCCTCTGCCATCGACAGCGCCCGTTGCGCCGATCTCGTCGTCGCCCGCCAGAGCAGTTCCTCGGCTTTGTCGGACAGCCGCACCGATATTGACAGCTTTCTCTATGAAAGCGGCCGTCCCGTTCTCCTCGTCCCGCATGTGCTCACCGTCGCCAAACCGATCAAACGCGTCCTGATCGCCTGGAATGGCTCTCGCGAGGCGACGCGCGCCACTTTCGACGCCCTGCCCTTTCTGAAAGCCGCCGACAGCGTCGAGATATTCTCCGTCGACCAGGCAGAAAGCGAAACGCAGTCCTCCGGTTTTGCCGGTACGGAACTGGCCGCCACGCTCGCCCGCCACGGCGTGAACGTGACGGTGACCTCACAGGAAAAGATTGCTGGCCTTTCGCCGCAGGCGGCCATCGAAAATCGCCTTTCCGATAACAGCATCGACCTTCTGGTCATGGGCGCTTACGGCCATTCCCGCTGGTGGGAACTGCTGTTCGGCGGCGTTACCCGCACGCTGCTCGATTCCATGACGGCGATGACGCTGCTGTCGCGTTGAATATGGATGCGGCGCAAATGGCGCCGCCAGCCCCCGCGATCTCGCTCGAAAGGAGCGTCCGCCACTGGTTTCTTCTCCCCGCCGGGGAGAAGTCCGCGGCAGCGGGATGAGGGGGCGAGGGTAGAGATAGACCGAGAGCCAGCCCCTCATCCGACCCTTCGGGCCACCTTCTCCACCCAGGGGAGAAGAAACAAGCGGCATTCTCTCAGCCAAAATCACGCCGGATAAGCGCAAAGCTTGCCTTTTTGCCGGTCTTGCGGCTATTAGCCAAAGCCATCGACAATTTTGACCAGATGGTAGACGACATGTCCCTTCCCGATAAAGCCTTTCCCGTTTCCTGGGACCAGTTTCACCGCGACGCCCGTGCGCTTGCCTGGCGTCTTGCCGGTCTCGACAAAGAGTTCCGGGCAATCGTCTGCATCACCCGCGGCGGCCTCGTTCCGGCGGCGATCATTTCCCGCGAACTGAACATCCGCATGATCGACACGGTCTGCATCGCCACCCGCCATGACTACGTCAACCAGGGTGATACGGTCCTGTTGAAAGGCGTAGCCCCCGAGCTGACTGTTGATGCCGGCGAAGGCGTGCTTGTCGTCGACGATCTGACCGATACCGGCAAGACGGCGCTGGAAGTGCGCGAGATGCTGCCGAAGGCGCATTTTGCCTGCGTTTACGCCAAACCGAAGGGGGTGCCGACCATCGATACTTTCGTCACCGAAGTGAGCCAGGACACCTGGATCTATTTCCCCTGGGACATGGGCTTCACCTATCAGGAGCCGATCGCCAAGGGATCGCGCGGCTGAGTGCCCACAAGGGACTCATTTTTTCTCATCCGTCATTCCGGCCTTGAGCCGGAATCCAGCCACGGCGCGTCTGCGCCGTGAGTCTCTCGCGATCAAGGACTTGATCGCGCTGGACCCCGGATCAAGTCCGGGGTGACGGAGTGCGGATGCACCAACCGCGCAAGACTTCCCCCAGCAATATACACTCTTTCGCCGTCCCACCCGGGGGCGGCTTTTTTGTGTGAAAAGGCCTTTTTGCCCACAGTGAAAAACACGGAAAAACCGCAGTGTCGCCATTATGCCTCACCCCGGAAATGCGGGGTTTTGCCTTTCCGTTGCGGAAACCAGCCTGGCGCAAGCTTCAAATTTTTCCGCCAAGTCACTGATTTTTCTGAGAGCTTTCCCTATCCCCGTTTTCCACAGGCACTCCACACAATATCTTGTGGTTAAAAATGGGTTTCAATCTATGGCTTGACGAATCTGTGCCGCGAGAGGAAAGTGACAAATATGTTGCGGCGGCAACGAACCGGAAAGTAACGAGGCCGGTTCTTCTCCATCTTTAGCGCGCATGTCCAAACGGCGTCCCGGCCATGAGGGGGCGGTTCGCCGATGGCTTTTCTGCGCCTTCGGAACCGCCAAAAACATTACGCGGGGACTGGCAGCAAGAATGTGTTAACACTATATATAGTAGGCTTGCAGCCATCTTAAACACGAGATACAGGGATGACATCCAAGGATGAACATCCCATCAGATCGGCAACAACCGGCTGCGCGAAGGCATCGCACGGCTGGAACGAATTTTTGCGCCCTTCACCGGGCGCCCAATGGACGAGGACAGAAACCATGCGCATTGAACGCCGCTTCACGAAGCCCGGCCAATCGCCTTATGCGGAGATCGACTTCCGCAAGGCCGTCAGTGAAATCAAGAACCCGGATGGATCCATCGTGTTCCGTCTGGCTGACATCGACGTTCCCGCGCAGTTCAGCCAGGTTGCCACCGACGTTCTGGCGCAGAAATATTTCCGCAAGGCCGGCGTGCCGAAGTTCCTGAAGAAGGTTGAGGAAAATGACGTTCCTTCCTTCCTCTGGCGCTCCGTGCCCGATGAAAAGGCGCTGAAGGATGTTCCGGAAGCCGAGCGCTACGGCTCCGAGACCGATGCACGCCAGGTTTTCGATCGCCTGGCAGGCACCTGGGCCTATTGGGGCTGGAAGGGCAAATATTTCTCGTCCGAAGAAGATGCCCTCGCCTTCCGCGACGAGCTTGCCTATATGCTCGCCACTCAGCGTGTTGCCCCCAACTCCCCGCAATGGTTCAACACCGGCCTGCACTGGGCCTATGGCATTGATGGTCCCGGGCAGGGCCACTTCTATGTCGACCCCTTCACCGGCAAGCTGACCAAGTCCAAGTCGGCTTACGAACATCCGCAGCCGCATGCCTGCTTCATCCAGTCCGTTGAGGACGACCTCGTTAATGAAGGCGGCATCATGGACCTGTGGGTGCGTGAAGCGCGCCTGTTCAAATACGGCTCCGGCACCGGCTCGAACTTCTCCTATCTGCGTGGCGAGGGCGAAAAACTCTCCGGCGGCGGCAAATCGTCAGGCCTGATGAGCTTCCTCAAGATCGGCGACCGCGCAGCCGGCGCCATCAAGTCCGGCGGCACGACCCGCCGCGCAGCGAAGATGGTCGTCGTTGATGCCGACCACCCGGATATCGAAGCCTATATCGACTGGAAGGTGAACGAAGAGCAGAAGGTTGCCGCTCTCGTCACCGGTTCCAAGATCGTCGCCAAGCACCTGAAGGCAATCATGAAGGCCTGCGTCAACTGCGAAGCTGACAACGGCGATTGCTTCGACCCGGCCAAGAACCCTGCCCTGAAGCGCGAAATCCGCGCCGCCAAGAAGGACATGGTGCCGGAAAACTACGTCAAGCGCGTCATCCAGTTCGCCGAACAGGGTTACAAGGACATCCAGTTCAAGACCTATGACACGGACTGGGATTCGGAAGCCTACCTCACGGTGTCGGGCCAGAACTCCAACAACTCCGTCTCGCTGAAGGACGATTTCCTGCGCGCTGTCGAAAATGACGGTGACTGGAACCTGACCGCCCGCAAGGACGGCAAGGTCATGAAGACGCTGAAGGCCCGCGACCTCTGGGAAAAGATTTCCCACGCCGCCTGGGCGTCTGCCGATCCGGGTCTGCACTTCAACACGACGATGAACGACTGGCACACCTCGCCGGCGGCCGGTCCGATCCGCGCTTCCAACCCGTGCTCGGAATACATGTTCCTCGACGACACGGCCTGCAACCTCGCCTCGCTGAACCTTCTGCAGTTCAAGGATCAGGCGACGAAGCGCATCGATATCGCCGATTATGAACACGCCGTTCGCCTCTGGACCGTCGTGCTCGAAGTGTCCGTCATGATGGCGCAGTTCCCCTCGCGCCAGATCGCCGAACTCTCCTATGAGTACCGCACGCTTGGCCTCGGTTACGCCAATATCGGCGGCCTCCTGATGTCCTCGGGCATTCCCTATGACAGCGCCGAAGGCCGCGCCATTGCCGGTGCGCTCACCGCCATCATGACCGGCGTGTCCTATGCCACCTCGGCCGAAATGGCCGGTGAGCTTGGCCCCTTCCCGGGCTTTGCGCCCAACCGCGAAAACATGCTGCGCGTCATCCGCAACCACCGCCGCGCCGCCCTTGGCCAGTTGGAAGGTTATGAGGGCCTGTCGGTCAACCCGGTCGCACTCGTCCATGGCGACTGCCCGGATCAGGACCTGATCGCCCACGCAACGGCCGCCTGGGACAAGGCGCTGGAACTTGGCGAAAAGCACGGCTACCGCAACGCCCAGACCACCGTTATCGCACCCACAGGCACGATCGGCCTCGTGATGGATTGCGACACGACCGGTATCGAGCCCGATTTCGCGCTGGTGAAGTTCAAGAAGCTCGCCGGTGGCGGTTACTTCAAGATCATCAACCGCGCCGTTCCGGATGCGCTGCGTTCGCTCGGTTACTCCGAAAGCCAGATCGCCGAGATCGAGGCCTATGCCGTCGGCCATGGCAATCTCAACCAGGCTCCCGGCATCAACCCCTCGACGCTGAAGGCCAAGGGCTTCACCGATGAGAAGATCGAGGCCGTCAACGGCGCGCTGAAAAGCGCCTTCGACATCAAGTTCGTCTTCAACCAGTGGACGCTCGGCGCCGACTTCCTCAAGGAAACGCTGAAGGTTTCCGACGAGCAGCTCTCCGACATGAGCTTCAACCTGCTCGAGCACCTCGGCTTCGGCAAGAAGGACATCGAAGCGGCCAACGTTCACGTCTGCGGCGCGATGACGCTGGAAGGCGCACCGTTCCTGAAGAACGAGCATCTGCCCGTCTTCGATTGCGCCAACCCCTGCGGCAAGATCGGCAAGCGTTACCTCTCCGTCGAATCGCATATCCGCATGATGGCGGCGGCACAGCCCTTCATCTCCGGCGCGATCTCCAAGACGATCAACATGCCGAACGATGCGACGGTTGAGGATTGCGGCGCAGCCTACATGCTCTCCTGGAAGCTGGCGCTGAAGGCCAACGCCCTTTACCGTGATGGTTCCAAGCTTTCCCAGCCGCTCAATGCGTCGCTGGTGGAAGACGAGGACGACGAAGACCTGATCGAAGACCTGATCCAGCAGCCCGCCGCACAGCAGGCCGTGACGATCACCGAAAAGATCGTCGAACGCGTCATCGAGCGTGTCTCACGCGAGCGTGAAAAGCTGCCGAACCGCCGTCAGGGTTACACCCAGAAGGCAACTGTGGGCGGTCACAAGGTCTATCTGCGCACCGGTGAATTCGGTGATGGCCGCATCGGCGAAATCTTCATCGACATGCACAAGGAAGGCGCTGCCTTCCGCGCAATGATGAACAACTTTGCCATCGCCATTTCGCTCGGCCTGCAATACGGCGTGCCGCTGGAAGAATATGTGGAGGCCTTCACCTTCACCAAGTTCGAACCGGCCGGCATGGTGCAGGGCAACGACGCGATCAAGAACGCCACGTCGATCCTCGACTACGTGTTCCGCGAACTCGCCGTCTCCTATCTCGGCCGCCACGATCTCGCCCATGTCGATACGTCCGACTTCTCCAACACGGCGCTCGGCAAGGGTATCCAGGAAGGCAAGACCAACCTCGTTTCCACCGGCTGGACCCGCGGTTACAAGCCGACCATCGTGTCTCGCAATGACGGCGAACGCACCGCTTCCGAGCCCAAGGGTTCGGCAACGGCAGCCCCTGCCCGCGCCTCGGCCAACGTGACCTCGTTTGCAGGCTCTGCCGCCCGCAAGCTGGAACCGACAGTCGCCATCGCAACCTCCGAAATCGTCTCCTTCAAGCGGGACTATGAAGAGCGCGCCAAGGAACTGGCCGAAGAAATCGCCGAAGAAGTGATCGACGAGGTCGTCCAGGAAGCCCAGCAGACGGCAACCGCCCTCTTCTCCGATAAGGCCGCCGCAGACGCCGCTTCGGCCAAGACGGAAGCCAAGAAGGTCGAAAACGAACGCCGCATGCGCTCGATCGCTCAGGGGTATACGGGCAACATGTGCTCGGAATGCCAGAACTTCACGATGGTGCGGAACGGCACTTGCGAGAAGTGCGATACTTGTGGTGCGACGAGCGGTTGCAGCTGAGCGTTAGCTTAGACACCACCAAAAAACGACTAGTCTTGAGGGCTCTTTCAGATATGAAAGAGCCCTTCTTCTTTTGATATTTTATCCCTTTCACTACTGGAAACCCGTAGTCCACAATGTTATCTTTCGAGTGGAATGACCGAAAAGCTTTAACCAATCTCGCCAAACATGGCGTCAGCTTTGAAACGGCCCGCAAGGTTTTTGAGGATCCATTTGCCGTGGATATCGAGGATCGTTCGGCTAATTACGGCGAAGTCCGACGACGTATAGTGGGGTTGGGCAACGGATTGGTTCTGACTGTGATCTATACCGAACGCAGCGAAGTGATCCGCATCATCTCGGCACGAAAGGCGACACGCGCGGAGCGCAAGGAATACGACGACAATGGCTGGTAAAATCGATCAAACAGACTGGGCCCGCCTTCACGCCATGACCGATGAAGAGGCGGAGGCGAATGCGCTTGCCGACCCCGACAATCCGCCGCTTTCTGCCGAGCAACTTGCTGCGGCTCCCAGAATGCCGCGCATCAAGATCATTCGCCGGGCCCTGAAGCTGACGCAGGAAGAGTTTTCCGCGCGTTATCATATTCCGCTCGGTACCCTGCGTGATTGGGAACAGGGACGTAGCGAGCCGGACCAGCCGGCCCGCGCTTATCTCAAGGTCATCGCCGTCGACCCGGAGGGCACGGCCGCCGCGCTTCGTAAAGGCGCGGCCTGACCCGCCTCACCCGATAAAATCCACCAGCAGCTTCACATTCAACGCCGCAATCACCACCGCGATCAGCCATGCGAAGCCTGAGAGCCAGAGCGGTGAGCGCAGCTCGCCCATCTTGGCCTTGTCACCGGTGAACATCACCAGCGGGAAGACGGCGAAGGAGAGTTGCAGGCTCAAGACCACCTGCGTCAGGATCAGCAGTTCGCCCGTGCCGCTGTCTCCGTAAAGGATGGTCACGCCGGCGGCGGGGATGATGGCGATGGCGCGGGTGATGAGGCGGCGCAGCCAGGGGGCGAGCCGCATCTTGAGGAACCCTTCCATCACGATCTGGCCGGCAAGCGTTGCCGTGACAGTGGAATTGATGCCGCAGCACAAAAGCGCCACGCCGAACAGCGTCGGCGCAATCGCAAGGCCGAGCAGCGGCGCCAGCAGATTATGCGCCTCGCCGAGTTCGGCGACATTAGTCTGCCCCGCCTTGTTGAAGGTCGCCGCCGCCAGAATGAGGATCGATGCGTTGATGAGAAGCGCGAACATCAGGGCAATGGTGGAATCGAGGGTCGCGAATTTCAGCGCCTCGCGCTTTTCGGCAATTGTCTCGCCGATTTCGCGGGTCTGCACGATGCCCGAATGCAGATAGAGATTATGCGGCATGACGGTCGCGCCGAGAATGCCGAGCGCCAGATAGAGCATGTCAGGATTGGTGACGATTTCTGTCGTCGGCGCAAAACCAAGGATCACCTGCCCCCAGTCAGGGTCGGCGAGCGCTACCTGAATGGCGAAACACAAGGCAATGACGCCAAGCAGCGTGATGACCAGCGCCTCCACCCAGCGGAAACCGAGCCTCTGCAGATAAAGGATCAGAAAGACATCGAGCGCGGTGATGAGAACGCCGATTTCGAGCGGAATGCCGAAGATGAGGTTGAGGCCGATGGCCGTGCCGATCACCTCGGCAATATCGGTGGCGATGATGGCGATCTCGGCGAGCAACCACAGCAGCATGGCCACCGGCTTCGGATAGGCGTCACGGCAGGCCTGGGCGAGATCGCGGCCGGAGGCAATCGCAAGACGGGCGCAGAGCGATTGCAGCACGATCGCCATGATGTTCGAGACCAGCGCAACCGTCAGCAGCGTATAGCCGAACCTGGAGCCGCCGGCGAGCGACGTCGCCCAGTTCCCGGGATCCATATAACCGACGGCAACGAGATAGCCGGGGCCGAAAAAAGCCATGGCCCGGCGAAACGTGCCGGCATTCGGCTTGATCCGAATCGAGGAGTGAACATCGGACAACGAGAGATCGTCGCCGTTTCGTCGCCATCCAAAGACTGGCTTCTCCATACTATGCGCTTTCTGAACGGAAATCTGTTTAGTGCAATTGCAAATCATTCGCATAAAGGGACGCAGGACGCAAGCTGACTTTTGTTGCCGCTTGTGGTGCCTAGCGCCCTCTCCCGGCACTGCGACCGGTCACGCGGGTGCTGGACGATTGACAATGTGGTTACCCGACACCGCGCGCCATTGCCTCGCCATGTCAGCCATCGCTAAAAAGATCGGTGCCATCAGAAATTGGAAAAAGCGTCAGTCTAGCTGAGGAGAAGCGTATGAATATTGTCGCCCATGTCGAAATTCCCGTGACCGACCTTGATCGGGCGATCCGCTTCTATCGCGCGGTTTTTGATGTGCCCTTTGCCGAAATCGTCGCGATCCACGATAGCAGAATGGCCTATTTCCCTTTTGACGAAAACAGCAATGGCGCCAGTGCCGCGCTTGCCGAAGGCTCGGCTTATGTGCCGACGCGAGACGGAGCGATCGTCTATTTCAGTGTCGCTGATGTGGATGATGTTATTGCCAGAGCTCTTGCCGGTGGAAGCGAGCTCCTATTTCCCAAAACGGCGGTGAATGATGCGCTCTTCGTCGCGGAGATTTCCGATAGCGAGGGAAACCGCATCGCCATTCAATCCGCCTGATCGGCCTTCCCAAGACAGAGTGACCAGACTCACGTCCTTGTCATCACCTGTTCGCCACACAAACGGAACAGTCCCGGTAGCGCTGGCGTTGATCTTTCACCAAAACGCTTAAATCTGGGGAAGTTCATGCGACAGCACCGGAATAACGACGTGGTGAACCATCCAGGCCGGTGGCCGAACTATATCATGGGGCACAGAAAGCCCCGCGAATGGCTGATGACGATCAGCGGTGTCCTGCTGCTCTTCGTCGTCGCGGCCGCCGTCGCCATGGGTTACCTCGTCAGCAGCCATCCCGGCAAGCCGGAGGCAAACCCCGGCATCGTCGAAGAACAGGCAGCAGAAGGCTGAGCGACGTGCGGGCCAGTCAGCTGAGGCCCGCGAGATGACCGCTGAACTGCGCCTCGTGCAGACGGCTGTAATGGCCTTTGGCAGCCAGGAGTTCGGCATGAGCGCCGGTTTCGGCGATGCCGCTCTGGTCGACCACCACGATGCGCGAGGCATCGCGGATCGTCGCCAGCCGATGGGCGATGACGAGGGTGGTGCGGCCTTTGGCAAGCTCGGTCAGCGATTGCTGGATGGCCCGCTCGGTTTCCGTGTCGAGCGCCGAGGTGGCCTCATCGAGAATGAGGATCGGCGGATTTTTCAGGAACATGCGGGCAATCGCAAGACGCTGCTTCTGCCCACCGGACAATTTGACGCCACGTTCGCCAATGACGGTATCGAGCCCGAGCGGCATGGCCTCAATGACGCCGTCCAGCCGCGCGCGCCGCGCCGCCTCCATGATCTCCGCATCCGAAGCGCCAAGCCGTCCATATTCGATGTTCTCACGGATCGTGCCGCCGAACAGGAAGACATCCTGCTGCACGATGCCGATCTGATTGCGCAGCGAGGCGAGCTTCATCTTTCTGATATCGATGCCGTCAATGGTGATCGCACCGCTGGTGACGTCATAAAAGCGCGGCAGCAGCGAGCAGAGCGTCGTCTTGCCCGCACCCGACGGGCCAACGAAAGCCACGGTCTCGCCGGCGCTGATCTTCAGGTCGATATTGCTCAGAACCTGCTTGCCCTCGGCGTAACCGAAGCCCACATGGCGGTATTCGATATCGCCGCGCAGCAACGGCGCTTCCACCGCATCGGGCGCATCGACAATATCGGGCGCGGTGTCGAGAAGCTCGGTGAACCGGCGGAAACCGGCAATGCCCTTGGGATAGGTCTCAATGACCGAATTGATTTTTTCCACCGGGCGGAAAAACACGCCGACCAGCAGCAGGAAGCCGACGAAGCCACCTTCCGTCAGGTCGCCATTCAGAACGAACCAGGCGCCGCAGATCATCACGATCATCTGTGTCAGCCGCATGCTCATGTAGCTCAGCGAGGTGCTGGCCGCCATGATCTTGTAGGCGTCAAGCTTGGTGCGGCGGTATTTCTGGTTGTCTTTTTCGAACAGCGCCCTCTCGTGATCCTCATTGGCAAAGGCCTGCACCACTCGCATGCCGCCGACATTTTCCTCGATACGGGCGTTGAAATCCCCCACACGGCCGTATAGCGCGCGAAAATTCTGCGTCATGCGACCGCCATACCGGCTGGTGACCCAGGCGGTGACGGGCACGACGGCGGCGGTGATGAGCGCCAGCGGCACATTGACCGACAGCATCAGCAGGAACGCGCCGATAAAGGTCATGATGGCGATGAACAGGTCTTCGGGCCCATGGTGGGCCACCTCGCCGATCTCTTCCAGATCCTTGGTCAGCCGCCCGACCAGATGGCCGGTCTTCTGGTTGTCGAAATACCGGAAGGAAAGCTTTTGCAGATGATCGAAGGCCAGACGGCGCATGTCGGTTTCGATATTGATCCCAAGCATGTGTCCCCAGTAGGTGACAGTCGCCATCAGCCCGGTATTCAGCACATAGATGAGCAGAAGCCCGACAGAGGCCGCAAGGATGATCGCCCATTCACCGCCCGGCAGCAGCACGTCGACAAAGGCCTTCACCGCCATCGGAAAGCCGAGTTCCAGTACGCCCGACAAGACAGCGCAGGAAAAATCGAGAATGAACAGACCGCGATAGGGGCGATAATAGGCGAAGAAGCGGCGGAGCATGGCGTGACCTGGAGATCGGGCGCGGCAACCTTACGCCGCAAGAAAAACGGAGTTCAATTGTCATATTTCAATGCGCGCGCCAAGACCGATGTTCTATTTTTACCAAAATCGTTCAATAGGTTCAGCAATAAACACACAACGGTAATGTGATCCGATTATATTGCACTTATATGTATCGGTGTGACAGAGTGAATGCACCCTTCGGGGAGAATGCGAGAAAGAGCCTGCCGTGAGTAAGAATGACAGCCGTAAGCAGAGTGGCGAACCGAGATGGCTTGGTCCGGCCAGCCCGACGCGGATCGCCCTGATCCCGCCCATTTCGGCTGCACGCTGGCTGCTCGTTCTCGTTGCCCTGGCCGGCATCTACTTCTTCCACGGCTTCCTGGTTCCGGTTCTCGCCGCCCTCGTCATCGGTTTCGCCAGCTGGCCGGTCTATACACGGCTTCTTCGGCAGGTTGGCGGCAACACCACGCTCGGCGCCACCATCGCCATCATTCTCATCCTCGCCTTCCTTGTCGTCCCGATCTTCATCGCCGCTTCCTACACGGCCAGCGAAATCCGCGAATGGTTCGGCTGGGCAGTGCATGTCAACAAGACCGGCGCCCCCGTGCCGGACTGGATCGCCGCCCTTCCCGCCGTCGGCCCATGGCTTGGCGAACAATGGGTGAAATATATCGGCACGCCGGGCGCCATCGGTGAGGTGATCCAGCTCGTCAGCGGCGCCAATATCGGCAATATCTACAGGGCGATCCTCGCCGCCGGCAATGGCGCGTTCCATCTGGTGCTGACGTTGCTGTTCATGCTGATCGCGCTGTTCTTCGTCTATCGTAACGGGGCCGGCTTCACCCGTCAGGTCGATCTGGTCGGTGAGCGTATCCTGCCGACGCGGTGGGAACGCATTTCCCGCGTCGTGCCCGCCACCATCAGCTCCACGGTCACCGGCATGACGCTGATCGCCATCGGCGAAGGCATCATCCTCGGCATCGCCTACTGGATCGCCGGTGTCCCCTCGCCCGTCACGCTCGGCGTGCTGACAGGCGTCATGGCCCTCATTCCGGGCGGTGCACCTCTGTCCTTCACGCTGGTGTCGATCTATCTGGTCGCCAGCGGCTCGCCCGCCCACGGGTTGGCCCTGTTTGTCTGGGGTTCGGTGGAACTCTTCATCGTTGACAAGACCATCCGCCCGAAACTCGTCGGCGGGCCCATCAAGCTGCCATTCCTGCCGACGTTTTTCGGCCTCGTCGGCGGCGTCAAGACCATGGGTTTCCTCGGCCTCTTCATCGGCCCGGTGCTGATGGCGCTTCTGGTTGCGATCTGGCGCGAATGGGTGCGTGAGGTCGAACTTTCCGCGGCCGCCGAAGCTCCGACACCGCCTCCTGCGCAGGGTGACGCCCTGGACGAGGTCGCCGTGCTCGAGGACAATAGCGAGGAGACCAAGGCGTTTCGAAAGGCCGCTTTCTGATTGAAGCCTGCGCCAGACGCCGCAGCTCCGGTAACGACAGATATCCGCGAACCTCGCATCCGCCCATGCTCGGCCTCGTTGCGCATCCGCAACTATCGCTTCTCCGGTACGGGACCTGATCCTCGGCGCGTTGCGATCATTCTTAGTTCTAAGTTTTCATTCAGGTCTGAAACGGATGAAGAGCGGGAAATGCACCATCGCCGTCACCCTCACCTTGTGCCAAGGTTCTAATCACGTCAGATAAATCACTCGGATGCAGATCCTCGTGACACACCGAGGATGACGTTGGGTGTTTGGCGCGATCCGTCGCTCGCGCTGCGTTTCATGTCGCGTGAATTCCTTCGGTTTGGACACCGCAAAGCGGCCGCGAACCTGTGCCGCCGACTTAAAGCACCTTCTCCATGAAGAGGCTGAGCGGATCAGGCTTATAGGGCGCAAAAGCCTCGATCTCCACGAAACCCGCCTTGCGGTAAAGCCCTATCGCCTCCGGCTGGCTGATGCCGGTCTCGAGACGAATGGCAGAAAGGCCAAGCTCCTCACCACGCGCGATGAGCGTATCCATGATCAGCTTGCCGATGCGCAGACCCCGCGCCTCCGGATCGACGAACATGCGCTTGACCTCAGCCGTGCCATCGCCCGCTTCCACCAGCGCCCCGCAGCCGACCACGCGGCTACCCTGCCGCACCACGAAAAAAGAGACATTATCCTTCTCAAGCGCGCCGATATCGACCAGATGATTGCTTTCTGCGGGGTAAAGCGACGCCATATAGGAATTGGAAAGGTCGATGAGGCGCAGAACCGCGTCCTGACGGGGTGTCTCAAGCTTGATTTCGATGGCCAATGCGATGCCTGCCTTCTCTCAAAAAAATGCGTATTTCGTCGTAATGTCACTGCAATCGGGATAGATGAGTTTCTAGAGCATAATTCCCGACAGAGGCAACACACACCATGAAAACAGCCCTCGTTCTCATGACCTTTCTCGGTTGCGACGACAGCGCCACCGATTGCCATTACCTCGCCACCTCGCAACAGCGGTGGACGAGCATCGAACTGTGCGACGCTGTGTCGGAAAAGGAGCTGGAGCGTTTTGCGAACGCGTCCTATCCGGTGGTCGTGGCCGTGTGCCAGACACCGGGTGAACAGAGCCCGCAAACGGCCGGCACGCAGTCCGGCACTCCAGCACCGGCCGATGCCCAGCAGGCCACGGCGGAAGTGACGCCGAAAGAAGAGGAAAGTCTCACCAAACAGGCGATCGGCCGCGTCAGCCGCGTCCTTCCTTCCACCGAAGGCATAAAGCACTTCCTTGGAACGCCTGTGAGGATGGTCGAAAACAGCTATTCATGGATTGCCAAACGGTTCGATAAGTGATTGCGGGCAATCGATCTTCCCTCATTCCTGTGCTTGTCACAGGAATCCAGCGACGCGCGTCTCCGCGGCGGAGAGAGTCCCTCCAGCCCAAGGACTTGGGCTGACTGGATTCCTGTGACAAGCACGGGGATGAGGATGAGAGGATGCCCCCTCCGGGAAAATTATGATACTCATGCGATTTGTATCAGCCGAAAATTAACCCGACCTCACGCCGCCTCCACCGCCAGCGCCTGCGCATAATATCTCGCCTTCTGCCGTTCTTCCGCAATGCTCAGCTTGCGCACCGCGTGCAACAGTTCGAACAGCGTTTCAGAACCGCTCACGTCACGGAAATGCGACAGCAGTTCGGCGGAGACGGAGGCGGCCGCCTCAGGAAGCTGCGAGCGGGCGGCACGGCGCCACATCAGCGTCGCTTCGCTGAAGACGTCAACGACGTCGCCCGACAGACCAATGGACTGGAACAGCGCCTTCAGCGCATGCGGCCGGCCCGTGGCCAGAATGGCGCGCACCTTGCGGTCATCAAGACCGGAGAGATTGACCATGGCCGCCGTGAAGAACTCAAGCCGGCCCGAACAGACGGCATGGATGAGCAATGCGGGCGTCAGCTCCAGCCTCTGGCGCAGATGCTCCACCAGTGCCGGCAGTTCCGGCGAGGAAACGCTCGATGCGATCAGGATGGTGGCGGAATCTTCCGCTTCGCGGAAAAGACTGTCGGCGCGGTTGCGCGTGATCAGCGCATGAACCAGCGCGGAATCCGCAAGAGCCTCGCTCACGCGGCCCACGAGCAGATGACGCGCATCGGCAGGCAAGGCCTCGCGGCGGAGCAGGAGATCACGGATATCGGCGTCGCAACCGTGACGTTCGGCGATGCGCCGGAGCGAAAACGGTGTGATGAAGGCTTCGTCATTTTCTAGCAGGATGGTGGTTTCGGGCAGATCGCCAACTTCCGCAAGTGCGGCGCAGACCCCGCGCGGCAGGCCGGGCCTGGCGGCGATGAGCGCGCGGGTCAAGCTTTCACCACGCCCCGCCAGATCGACCAGATCGGCCTCGGCCAGAACCGGCGAACGGGCGATTACCGTGCAGGCGATTTCCGGCTGGTCTTCGGCAAGGGAAACGATAATGGCACGCGGCGCATCATGGGCGTCCGCAAGCGCTTCGGCAAGCGCCAGCCGCACGCGCGGCGAAGGATCGTCGAGAAGATAGGTCATCGCCATATAGGCGGCATCGCGGTTTTCGCGCGCCATGCCGGAATGCAGATAGGCACGGCCGAGAGCATTGGCGGCATTCGCCCGCTCGGTCGATCCAGCCTTTTCAGACCAGCGAAGAAATGCCTGTACGATCACCTGAGCCTCGAAACACATTCATACAATGGATGGCGGCATCATCGCCGCCACCATGTATAAAACTCTAGGCGCAAATGGTTTACGTTTGGTTCACCATAAAAATTAACCCTCGCCGAAGAAGGCCTATATTTACGGCGCAGTAGAGGGGCGCTGCAGCTGGAATACATCGCTGCCGCCATCGCAGTAATCCATATAGCCCATGCGCGCCACGGGACGGGCAAGTCCCATGTCGATGCGCCCGTCGCGAATGATCGTTTCGTCGATGTGGATCGCCATGACCTGACCGATGACCATCCAGGAATCCGCTGGCTCGCCGTCAATGTCCCTGAGCTGCTGAATCTGGGTTACCCGGCATTCGAGAACCGCCAGTGCCTCACCCACAAAAGGCGCATCCACCACGCGGCCATCGACAGCGGTAAGACCGGCAAGGGCGAATTCATCGACATCATAAGCGACGGGTGCAGAAGACGCATTCATCCGGTCTACCAGATGGCGGCTGACGAGATTGGCGGTAAAGACGCCGGTCTCCTCGACATTGCGCAGACTGTCCTTCCTGCCGCTGGAGGAGAACATCACGAGCTTCGGCCGGTCCGAAATCGCGTTGAAGAAGGAATAGGGCGAGAGGTTGAGGGAACCTTCCCTGCCCTTCGAGCCGATCCAGCCGATCGGGCGCGGCGCGACGATGGCCTTGAACGGATCATGCGGCAGGCCGTGCTGGTTGGTGTCCGTGGTGTAGAACATCAGACGTCCCCGACCCAGGTGACGACATCGGCAAGCTCCGGCCGAGGCCGTTCCACCGGCGGGAATGTCGTCGAACCGACATGAATGAACCCGGCGACCTTCTCCGCCGCATCGACGTCGATTTCCGCGAGAAAGGCCGGATCGAAAGCGAGCCATTCCGTCAGCCAGTTCGCTGCGAAACCGCTGGCATTGGCTGCGAAGATGAGATTGAGGCACACCGCGCCGGCCGACATGATCTGTTCCCACTCCGGAATCTTGAAATGCGGCTTTGCAGTGCTGATGACGGCAATGACGACGGGTGCGCGGGTGAAGCGGGTGCGCTCGGCTTCCTGCTGCTGCAGGTCGAGGTCCGGGTTCTTTTCGAGTGCGATCCGAAGCGCCGTTTCACCGAGACGTACGCGCTCCTCGCCGCGGAAAACCACGAAACGCCACGGCGCAAGCTTACCATGGTCAGGCACGCGCACGGCGAGCCGCAGGATATCTTCAATTTCCGCCTTCGAAGGTCCCGGCTCGGCAAGTTGCAGGGCCGGCGTGGAACGGCGAACCCTGAGGTAATCGAGGAGCTTGATATCACTTGTCATGATCAATAATCTTCCATTCTGCTGTCATCGCAAAAACATGGGCCTTGAAATAGCCACGGCATTGGTTTTGAAGTGATCCGGGAAAATCAAGAAGTCAATCGGTATCGAAAATGTCGGCAATCAAAATCGCGGCGCGTCTGAGCATTGCATGTGCCGCGCTTGGCCTGTTATCGCAAGCTGCTTTTTCGCAGGACGCCTTCAAGGACTTCAAGCAACTCGGCGGCACGCCGAAAATGCCGAAACTCAATGCTTTCACCGCTCCCTCCGCCCCCAACGCGCCGACTAGCACCGCCCGCGACATAGTCATGGAAGCCAAGCTGACCGGCGAAGGCGAAGCGGTGAAGGAAGGCCTGTCCTGGCGCGTATTCAGCCCCATCCCCGGCACCGACGGTAAATTGCCGATGCTGGCAAGCTCAGAGGGCGGCTCGGCGGAATTCCATCTGGTGCCGGGCGAATATTTCGTCAACGTCGCTTTCGGCCGCGCAGGTGTCACCAAGAAGCTCAACGTGCCTGCCTCCGGCAGCGTCCAGAAACAGGTGCTGATTCTCGATGCCGGTGGTTTCGTGCTGAACGCCGTTGCAGGGTCCGACAAGCAGATTTCCGCCAACCAGCTGAAATTCTCTATCTATTCCTCCGACGCCCGTCCGGATGGCGAACGCGGGCTGGTTATGGAAGACATTAAACCGAACACCATCGTGCGCCTCAATGCCGGCACATATCACGTCGTTTCCCAATACGGTAACGCCAACGCCTCCGTGCGCGCCGATATCCAGGTGGAAGCCGGCAAGCTTACCGAAGCGACCCTTCAGCACCGGGCGGCACAGATCACTCTCAAGCTGGTATCCGAAGCGGGCGGCGAAGCCATTGCCGATACGGCCTGGTCGGTGCTGAACGGCGGCGGTGACGTTGTCAATGAAAGCGTCAGCGCCTTTTCGACCATGGTGCTGGCCGAAGGCGAATATACCGCCATCGCCCGCAACAAGGACAAGGTCTACCAGCGCAACTTCAAGGTAACCGCCGGCCGGGATTCGGATGTGGAAGTGCTGATGAAGGATCAGGCGCCGGAAGAGATGTCCGGGGATTTCGAGTAGGCGTCACCCACATCCATCCGTCATGCCGGACTTGATCCGGTATCCAGCGACGACGCGTCTGCGTCGTGAAGAGAGTCTTTCGCGATCAAGGACTTGATCGTGCTGGACCCCGGATCTAGTCCAGGGTGACGGAGGTGAATGCGTCGCCTTTGGCAGTGAAATTACCCGCACATCCCCACAAACAAAACGGCCCCCGAAGGGGCCGTAACTGTTATTAGGCAACCTGCTTCTTCGCCGCAAGCTTGCGCTTCACATCCGGCGGCGTCGCTTCGTCCACGAGGCTGGTGATTGCCTCCTCAAGCGACATCGATGTCTGGTTCTGCGAGCCGAGACGGCGGATGTTGACGGTGCGCTCTTCCGCTTCCTTGCGGCCGCAGACGATGATGACAGGAACCTTGGTCACCGAGTGCTCGCGGATCTTGTAGTTGATCTTTTCGTTGCGGAAGTCGGTCTCGACCGCCATGCCCGCTTCGCGCAGCGCTTCCGCAACCTCACGACCATAATCATCCGCATCAGAGGTGATCGTCGCGACCACGACCTGGAGCGGTGCGAACCACAGCGGCATGTGACCGGCGAAGTTCTCGATCAGGATCCCCAGGAAGCGCTCCATCGAGCCGCATATGGCGCGATGGATCATCACCGGCTGCGTCTTTTCCGAGTTCTGGTCGATATAGAAGGCGCCGAAACGCTCAGGCAGGTTGAAGTCCACCTGCGTCGTGCCGCACTGCCATTCGCGGCCGATGGCGTCCTTCAGGGTATATTCGAACTTCGGTCCGTAGAAGGCACCCTCACCCGGCAGGATGCCGGTCTTGATGCGTCCTTCCGACTGCTCCTCGATGGTCTTCAGAACCTCCATCATCACGCTTTCGGCGCGATCCCACAGATCGTCGGAACCAACGCGCTTTTCCGGGCGCGTGGAGAGCTTGACGACAATTTCGCTGAAGCCGAAATCTTCGTAGACGGAAAGGATCAGATCGTTGATCCGCAGGCATTCCGCCGCCATCTGCTCTTCCGTGCAGAAGACGTGCGCATCATCCTGCGTGAAGCCACGAACACGCATCAGGCCGTGCAAAGCGCCGGACGCTTCATAACGGTGCACATTGCCGAATTCAGCAAGACGAACCGGCATTTCGCGGTAAGACTTTAAGCCATGCTTGAAAATCTGCACGTGACCGGGGCAGTTCATCGGCTTGAGCGCAAAGACGCGCTGATCGGCTTCCTCGTCATCGGGATGGGTAAAGGCATGGGCGGATTTCACCGCGAACATGTTTTCCTGATACCAGCCCCAGTGACCGGAGGTTTCCCACAGCGACTTGTCGAGCACCTGCGGCGCGTTGACTTCCTGATAGGTGTTGGCGAGCCGCCGGCGCATATAGGCCGTCAGCGTCTGGAACATGCGCCAGCCCTTGCCGTGCCAGAACACGACGCCCGGACCTTCTTCCTGGAAATGGAACAGGTCCATTTCGCGGCCGAGACGGCGGTGGTCGCGTTTTTCGGCTTCGGCCAGAACGTGAAGGTAATTATCGAGCTCCTCCTGCGTCGCCCAGGCGGTGCCATAGATGCGTGACAGCATTGCATTGTTGCTGTCGCCGCGCCAATAGGCGCCGGCCACCTTCATCAGTTTGAAGGCAGTGCCGATCTGGCCGGTGGAAGCCATATGCGGGCCACGGCAAAGATCGAACCAGTCGCCCTGATAATAGATCTTCAGGTCCTGACCTTCAGGAATCGCATCGACCAGCTCGACCTTGTAATTCTCGCCCTTGGCGGCGAAGACTTCCTTGGCCTTTTCACGCGACCAGACTTCACGGGTAAACGGCTTGTTGCGCTGAATGATTTCCTTCATGCGCTTTTCGATCTTCGGCAGATCTTCCGGCGTGAAGGGCTCGTTCTTGGCGAAGTCGTAATAAAAGCCGTTCTCGATAACAGGGCCGATCGTCACCTGCGTGCCGGGCCACAGTTCCTGCACGGCCTCGGCCATGACGTGGGCGGCATCGTGGCGGATGAGCTCAAGTGCACGCTTGTCTTCGCGCGTGACGATCTCGATCTTGCCATCGGTGATGGTGTCGGACAAATCGCGCAGGGTGCCATCAAGCGTTATGGCGACGGCTTTCTTGGCGAGCGATTTGGAGATGGATTCGGCAACCTCGCGGCCGGTCGTGCCGGGGGCGTAGCTGCGGACGGAACCATCGGGAAATGTAAGGGAAACGGCTTCAGACATCGTCTAGTGCTCCTGTCCAGTCCCGCCAACGAATGCGGGTGGTGTTGGAATAATGATTTGCCCGCGACAGGCGGGCACGCAGGCTGATAAAGGCTTTTGCCATTGCAGTCAAAGGTGAAGGCCGCTCAGCGAAGCATTTCCGCGAGACCATTGACCGTGTTCGCGTTGCGGGTCGTGCCTATACCGAGCCTTCTTGTGGTCAGCGCAGACAGCAGCCTGCTCTCGCTCGGTTTGCCCTTGAAATCGATCCACAAGTCACCGCCGATTACGGCGATCGTCTCCTGTCGGCGGTACTTATCGAGAAATCCAAGGATACCTTCGCCAAGCGGTTCACGCATCACCCGCACGCAGACATCCGGCGGATTGCCCTTGGCGAAGGGATTGTCCGCCGCCAGCTTCAGCCAGTCGCCGCCGGAACGAACGAGAATATCGACATGTTTGCCGAAGCGATCTTCGAAGGCGCGCTCCAGCCTGTCCTCTATCTCGCGGACAGGTGCCACTTCAGCGCGAAAAACAAGATTTCCGGTCGCGACAAGCGTCCTGCAGTCGGTAAATCCCAGCTCTTCCGCCAAGGCCCTGAGATCGGCCATGACAAGCCGCTTGCCCGCGCCGAGAACGATGCTGTGCAGCAGGGCCACATAGTGATTCATCGATGTCGGCTCCAGTAGCGCCACGGCATCCACCAGCGCCTGCTTCCATCAAGTACTTCCGGCACCGGATCCAGACCGCTTGTGCCGCCCGGTCCGCAGCGCGCCACACGAAACAGCGTCATCCAGCCGCCGGCCCAAAGCCCGTGGCGGGCAATCGCCTCGTAGCCATATTCCGAACAGGTGGGGATATGGCGGCAGGAGTTTCCGATGAAGCCGGAAAGCGTCAATTGATAAAGCCTGATAAAGCCGATACCGAAAAGCCGTCCTGGCGTCCTGGCAAAGCTGCCCGTCCAGTTACGTGATCGCCCGGATTTCACCTCGGTCTGCTGGTGCCGGCAGCCCGGTTCGCCGCACATGGCCTAACCCGCGGCGTCGAGAGCCTGCCGGCCTTCGATCTGGTCGAGCGCATCGACCACGGCTTCGAAGGTCAGCATGGTGGAGGCGTGGCGGGCCTTGAAATCCCTGACCGGCGACAGAACGCGCATATCCTCGAAACGGCCCGTCGGGCCATCGCCACCCTGTTTCAACATGGCAAGCATGTCTTCCCGCGCCTGCCGGACTTCGCCGCTGGAGGCCCCGACGATGTGGTGCGCCATGATGGAGGCGGAGGCCTGGCCGAGCGCACAGGCACGAACCTCGTGCGAAAACGCCGTTACGATACCGTCTTCGACTTTCAGATAGACCTTCAGCTTCGAACCGCACAGCCGGGAGTGTTTCTCGGCGCTGGCGTCAGCATCCTCAAGAACGCCGATGAGCGGGATATTCCCGGCAAAGTCCAGAATGCGATTATTGTAGATATCGTCCATCATTGGTGCCCGGCGCGCTCAAGAATGCCCAAAACAGGACAGGTCAAATTTTTCTAACACAGCGTTTGTCGCAGTGAAGCTTTCCTGCCCTTCATTCTCATTATATGCTAACGAGCTTTCTGGACATCAAGCCGTGATCAAATTAACGGCTCCGATACCGAAAAAACAGCATCGGCCTTGCCAAAATGCTATAAAACAACCAGATAGCAGCAACTGCGAACATGGGTTCGCGATGTAAAACGAATTCAGGTGCGGCCTTTACCCGCATCGGGAGAGACGGAATGGATGCGATCGTGAAGAATTTCCCCGGCGCTGGCGCAAAACCCGACGTGGCTGAAGCTCGCCCGAGCCAGGCTGAAGCGGAAGAAGCAGTGCGCGTTCTCTTGCGCTGGGCTGGAGAAAATCCCGCCCGCGAAGGACTTCTGGATACGCCGAAGCGCGTCGCCAAGGCCTATCGCGAGCTTTTTGCCGGTTACGAGCTGAATGTTCAGGACGTGCTCGGCACGACCTTCGAGGAAGTCGGCGGTTATGACGATGTGGTGCTGGTGCGCGACATTCCGTTCTTCTCCCATTGCGAACACCATATGGTGCCGATCGTCGGCAAGGCGCATGTCGCCTATCTTCCGGCCGGTCGCGTGCTTGGCCTGTCGAAGATCGCCCGCGTTGTCGAAATCTTCGGCCGCCGCCTGCAGACGCAGGAAAACATGACCGCGCAGATCGCAAGATCGATTGAGGAAACCCTGAAACCGCGCGGCGTGGCCGTCATGATCGATGCCGAACATATGTGCATGTCCATGCGCGGCGTCAACAAGCAGGGGTCGACCACCCTCACCACCTCCTTTACCGGCACGTTCAAGAACGACCCGGCCGAACAGGTGCGCTTCATGACCATGGTGCGGAACCGTTAAGCACCGGCCCGAAAGCCGTAATGCGGCTTTCGGAAAATCCGATGCGCAAGAAAATTCAGAGTGGCGGGCACTCGTCCGTTTCATCCGCCCCTCTCATCGTTCCGCCAGATGATTTTCCGAGGTTGCCATGTCCATTCCCTTTCCGTCCGCGCCCGCGGACAAGGAAGCGCTTGAAAACGCAGGTCTCTTTTCGCCGAAATTCGACGCCCACGGCCTCGTCACAGCCGTAGTCACCGACGCGCGCGATGGCGAACTGCTGATGGTCGCCCATATGAATGCACAGGCGGTGTCGCTGACGCTTGAGACCGGCATCGCCCACTATTACAGCCGTTCGCGCGACAAGATCTGGAAGAAGGGCGAAACGTCGGGCAACCTGCAGACCGTGAAGGAATTCCGCACCGATTGCGATCAGGACGCCGTGTGGCTGAAGGTCTCGGTCGCCGGCCACGATGCCACCTGCCACACCGGCCGCCGCTCCTGCTTCTACCGCACGGTCGAACTGGCTGATGGCCAGGCGGTGACGAAAATCACCGACGATACGCGCCATTTCGATCCGGCGACGACCTATTCAGGCACATAAACCGCCGCCTTCCATCGGCCGCACCAATTTGCTACCAATATAGCGGGTTCCGGGGCCAAGGGCGGAACCCGAAGAACTGGCAGGGAGTGCGGTCATGTTGGGATGGGGAAATCGTCAGAACCACCTTGCGGCGGGTAATCCCGACGTCATCGGCAATGAACCGCCCGTTACACAGATCGTCGATAAACACCGGATAGCGCTCGCGCTTGGCGGTGGCGCAGCCCGCGGCTGGGCCCATATCGGTGTCCTGCGGGCCCTCGATGAAGCGGGCGTCAAGATCGGCATGATCGCCGGCACTTCGATCGGCGCGCTGGTTGGCGGATGTTATCTCGCCGGCAAGCTCGATGAGCTTGAGGAATTCGCCCGTTCGCTGACGATGCGCCGCATTGCCGGCCTGCTGGATCTCACGATCGGCGGCGGCGGGCTCTTCGGCGGAATGCGGCTCACAAAACGCATGCAGGAGCATCTGGAAGGGCTGCGCGTCGAAAGCCTCGATCATCCCTTCATCGCCGTCGCGACGGAGTTGCGCACGGGTCATGAAGTCTGGATTCATCAGGGTGATCTCGTGACCGCCTTGCGTTCATCCTATGCGCTGCCCGGCATCTTCGAACCCGTGCAATGCAACGGCCGCACCCTCATCGATGGCGCCCTCGTCAATCCCGTGCCGGTTTCGGTCTGCCGGGCCTATGAGCAGGCGCTGGTCGTGGCGGTAAACCTCAATTACGATCTCTTCGGCCGCTCCGCCGTCGTCAAGCACGCCGCTGCACCTCCCGGCGGCGCACCGCACGACAGCGCGCCGCGCCCCGGCCTGCCGGGCGTCATGGTGCAGGCCTTCAACATCATCCAGGACAGGATATCGCGCTCGCGTCTTGCAGGTGATCCGCCCGATCTGATGCTTCATCCCCGCATCAACGATATCGGCCTGTCGGAATTCCATCGCGCCAGTGAAGCCATCGATAGGGGATATCAGGAAACGCGCGCGCGCATTCCGGAACTGGAGCGCATGCAGCAGGCGTTCCGGCGGTGAGGCGAGAAGCTCGCTCATTCCTGTGCTTGTCGCGGGAATCCAGCCGATGCGCGTCTGCGTGGCGGTAGGAACTCCTTTCAGCCCAAGGACTTGGGCTGACTAGATTCCTGTGACGAGCACAGGAATGAGGAAGAGGACACTAACTCACCCGGCAATATAAGCCTTGATATGCTCCGCTTCGGCCTCGATTTCGCCGATCCGCGCCTTCACCACGTCGCCGATGGAGATGATGCCGGCAAGGCGGCCATTCTCTTCGACCGGCACATGCCTGAAGCGCCCGCCCGTCATGATTTCCATCAGCTCATCGGTGGTGGAATCGTGGTGACAGCGGATGACATTTTTGGTCATGGCCACTGAAACGGATTGCTGGAGGGAAGCGGCACCCTGGCCCGCCACGGCCTTTACGAGATCGCGTTCCGTGAAGATGCCGAGAACGACACCATCGCCATCGGTCACGACGACGGAACCGATCTTATGCGCGTGCAGCGTGGCCGCCGCCTCACCGATGCTGACCTCAGGATTGACAGTCACGACGTCCCGGCCCTTGCGGTCGAGAAGATCCTTTACGAATGTTGGCATGCCTTCCTCCTCTTTGCAGCGATCCGCAGTGCCGCAGTCTCCCCCGGCGGTTGCAAATCATGAGGTATGGTGCGCTGAGGCCCGCGTGAATGCAATCCCGGATGGGACGCCCGAAAGCAAATTTGCGCCACGCCCGACAAGGAGCGTGATCGGCCTAGCGTAACGGGCGATCGAAAAGGCCGAAGAACAGGAAGCCGAGCAGAAACCCGAAAACATGGGCATCCCAGGCGATCTGACCGCCGACGTCGCCGAACAGCGGCACGCCGACCGCAATCAGCACATTGCCGAACAGCCACATCAGCGTGAAGATCAGCACCGTACGGTTGGAGAGCGCCGCAAGAATGCTCTGCCGCGGCATCAGATGGCCGAAAGACGCGCTATATCCGCCCCGCGCCGGAAAGGCAAACCGGCAGGCCGCTCCCATCAGCGCCGAAACGACACCGGACGCTCCGATCAGCACCGTCACGTCCCCCCAGTTCAGAACGGCGTGGCCAAAGGCCGAAACGGCGGCGGAAATGCACCATAACAGCACGAAACGCACTGTTCCGATCCGGCGCAGAACCGGCGCGCCGAAGGCCATCAGCCACAATCCGTTAAAGAGGATATGCTCGATACCGCCATGCAGGAAAGAATAGGTCACCGGCGTCCACAGCCATTCCAGCCCCTGCTGGGAAAACGGCACCGCATAACGCAGCGGAATGAAGCCGAAGGTGAAGATGAACCAGCCATTGCCTTCCTCCGACAGAAGATAGGCGGGAACGACATAAGCAACGATCAGCACGACCAAGATGCCCACCAGCAGCGATGGCAGATTGAAGACGGGATTGTTCGCATCGTCTTTCGGCTCCGGCGTTTCCGAAACCGGCGGCTGTTCGCCGTCCTCGTAGGACATGGTTCATCCCTGTCTTGGTCGAATTTTGCGTTTCCCGAGCAATATAGGAAGCCTGAAAGAAAAAAAAGCCGTCCCGCCTTCGAAGCGCGCGACGCCGGAACCGTAACCGGAAAAGGCGCCGGGCCAAAAACGGTCCGGCTTGCAGGCCCACCGTAAAAGAACGGGCGGGGCCATTAAATCGTGCTGAAGGAGCTTTCCCCGACAGGGCCGCACCGATGCCACGACAAATGCCGTCAGGCAATATCAACCCTTTGTTAACCTTAACAAATCCAGTTGGCACGAAAATCGCTACACCTCCAGATACAGACGTTCGGATGGACATGATGTCCCAAAAACGAACATGGAGAGATGCTATGAAGAGCATGGCCGGACTGGAGATATATGCCTATTGGGATGAATTGCGCGGCAAGAGCGCCGCTCCACGCCGCGAGGACATTGAACCCTCGAAGCTCAAGACTCATCTCGGCGACCTTTTCATCCTGACAGACAAAGGAGAGGAAACACCCTTCTTCCGTCTTGCCGGCACCCGTCTTTGCGACCTGTTCGGCCGCGAATTGCGGGACCGCCCGTTTTCAGAACTCTGGCCGGCGGCCGGCGCGTCCTTTCCCTGTCGCGTGGCGCTCGGCATCCTGCAACATCAATTGCCCGTGGTCTTCGACATCGATGCTGACGACGGCTACGGCGACGCGCCCCTGGCGTTCGAAATGCTGCTGCTGCCACTGCGCACGGAAGCAGGTGTCGCCCCGCGGCTCCTCGGCGCGCTGCTTCCACAGCAGCCACGGCACCACACATTGATGGTGCCGATACACCGTCTGTCGATGAAAAGCAGCCGGCTGCTGCGTATGGACATCAACCCGGCCGGATATTCGGCCAATGCCGCAGCCGCGTTACGAACGGGTAGATGCTGAGGCGTCCAGGATCGACGAAGCGATGCTGAAAGCCCATGGCCGCACCGAGCGCGGGGCAACGAAACGTAACGATTTGGTCGATTAGAAAAATTGTAGAGATTAGGTAATACAGTCTGTTAACTCGCACAGGGTAGAAACGGACGATCATCATTCATTACAATTTGCGCTGCCCATGTTTTCGTCCCGTTCGGTCAACACCGCCCAAATTCTGCGCCCGGTTGAGGAAGTTCGACTCGACGACGCCGTGCGTGTGTCCTTCAATGGCCGGCTCATGTTGCCCGATCACGAAGAATATGATTGCACCGCCACCGAGATGACCGCCGAGAGAGCACAATTCACCTGCCCGGGTGTCGCCCGTAATGGCGATCGCGTCATCGCCTATCTCCAGCATATCGGCCGGATCGAAGGCACGGTGACGTCGCTGACGGCATCCGGTTTCCTCATCGCCATCAATGCGCCCGAGCGCAAACGCGAAAAGCTCGCCGCCCAGCTCGCATGGATCGCCAAGCGTCAGTTGCTGGGCCTGCCGGAAGACCGTCGCCACGACCGCCTGACGCCGCGCAATGCCAGGGCGCAGCTGGTTCTCGAAGACGGCATGCTCGTCGCCTGCCGCCTGATCGACCTGTCGCTCTCGGGCGCAGCAATCGAGATCGAACACCGGCCGCCGCTCGGAAGCCGCGTCCAGCTCGGCAAAAACATGAGTGGCAAGATCGTGCGTCACTTCATGGAAGGCGTCGCCGTTGAATTCGATCGTGTCCAGTCACCCGACGCATTGATCGAGTTTCTTTAAAAAGGCCCCGCACGGCCCGACGCCATTCCCCGCAAAGCGTGAAGTCAGGCAGCGGACAAGGCTGCAGTCAGTCCATCGCACCGTGATGGGCAGTCGGGACCGGGCGGCTTTTTCAACGCACCTTTACCGCAGCCTCGCCCCCTCGTCCCTGCCCGAAAATCCGGTCGGCGTGTGTTCGCGACGCGGATATCCCGTTCAAAAACAAGTCCGCGGACGCAGTTTGCCGCTTTCGACCTGTCGCCCAAACAACGTCCCGACAGGAACGCTCACCTTGGTAATTTGCGGCACGACCGGGACACGGACATAGCCTGCAACACGCCGTCCGAACTTTTTTCGAGAAAAAAGCAGTTTTCCTGAAGTTTTTTTCGGCGCTTTTTCGACGCGTGCCAGCAAGGAACACCCATCCCAAAACGGGAAATCCCCTACATCGCCCGCTTCCGCTACGGCGATGAACATGGGTATGAAAACACCTGCGAACGAAAAATCGCTGTCGATACAGCGGCATAAATGGCTACCAAAAACCTAAAGCCGGAATGCGTAAAATTCTAATAAAATTTGCTTCAAACACGTGTAAAAAACACTTCAAATTCAGTTCAAAACATCGGCTAATTTGCTGAAATTTAAGCTCAAATTGCGCCACGCAAATTTCCGCCGGGTCAAAAAATACCTGCGAATGTCTCCTCAACACGGGGAGACAAGCAATGAACAACAACCGTATCGTTTTCATCCTGATCGCGTTCATCGTCGGCGCCTTCGCACAGCAGGCCAGCGCATCGCCGGCAGCCGTCATGCGCGTCATCGGCAAGGCCAATCCACCGATCGGTCATTATGAATTCTGCCAGACCTATCAGAGCGAGTGCCAGCCGACTTCGCTGGACAATGGCCCGATGAAGCTGACGGAAGAGCGCTGGAAGACGATGCTTGACGTCAACTACACCGTCAACACCACGATCACGCCGATGACCGACATGGAAATCTACGGCGTCGAAGAACGCTGGGCCTATCCTACCACCGTCGGCGATTGCGAAGATTTCGTATTGTTGAAGCGCAAGATGCTGATGAACAAGGGTTTCTCCGCCTCCAACCTGCTGATCACCGTCGTTCTGCAGCCGAATGGCGAAGGCCATGCCGTTCTGACCGTTCGCACCGACCGTGGCGACTTCGTTCTCGACAATATGCGCAACAAGGTCATGAACTGGTCGGAAACCGAATATACCTATCTGAAGCGTCAGGACACCGCCAACCCGGGTCGCTGGGTAAAAATTCAGGATGGCCGCGCCACCAATGCAGTCGGCGGCATCAACTGACCAACCCGTCTCCCCGAATAAAAAAGCCGGCCACCAAAAAGGTGCCGGCTTTTTCATTTTCATCCATCATGCGTCAGAGCAGACCAAGTTCGGCCAGTTCGCGCCTGAGATCGGAAGGCATGTCCTCGCCGCCTCCTCCACCCCCGAGATCGCGCGGCGCCTCGTCATCCTTCAGGTAGCGCCAGCCCTGAAAGGGCCGCTTCGGCGCAGGTGAGGTCTCGATCACCTCCGGTCCGAGAACGAGATCGCAGCGCGAAATACCGTCGTCTCCCTTGAAAGAACGGATATCGAGCAGCTTCTGTCGAGCCTGCACCTGCCCCTTGATGACCCAGTAGAGTGAGCCGCCTTCAAGCAGTTCCTCTACCCGTTTGGGGATCATGCGGGTGGTGTGGACGCTGTGCGGCTCAAGGCCCGCAGCCATGGCGGTGAGCGAGCGCTGCGCGACCCAATCCCTCAGGTCCTGGAGTGAATCCGCGCCGACGCAAAGTTTGATGAGATGTAGAGGCATGTCTCTATCAATGCCTTTTTGCGGCGGGCGTCAAGCATGCCGGACATGCCGGGCGCCCAGCCCGCTCAACACTCCACAACGTTGACGGCAAGGCCGCCGGTTGAGGTTTCCTTGTATTTCTCGCTCATGTCGTTGCCGGTCTGGCGCATGGTTTCGATACAGGCATCCAGCGGCACGAAGTGCTGGCCGTCGCCTTTCAGCGCCAGCGACGCCGCCGTGACCGCCTTGACCGCGCCTAGTGCGTTGCGTTCGATGCAGGGCACCTGCACCAATCCGGCGATCGGGTCGCAGGTCATGCCGAGATGATGTTCGAGCGCGATTTCCGCCGCATTCTCGATCTGCTCGGGCGATCCGCCCATCACCGCCGCAAGACCTGCAGCCGCCATGGCCGCAGCCGATCCCACTTCCCCCTGACAGCCCACCTCCGCGCCGGAAATCGACGCGTTATGCTTGATGATGCCGCCAATCGCTGCCGCCGTGAGGAGGAAGTCCCGCACGTCGTCGACGGTGGCATCCTCATGGAAATGCCGGAAATACCGCACTGTCGCCGGCACCACGCCCGCAGCGCCATTGGTGGGCGCGGTGACGACACGGCCGCCGGCCGCGTTTTCTTCGTTCACGGCCATGGCATAGACGCTCAACCAGTCATTCGCCATGACGGGATTCAACCGGTTGCTACGCCATTCCGCATTCAGTTTTTCATAGATCGAACGGGCACGGCGACGCACCTTGAGGCCGCCGGGCATGATGCCGTCCACCTTCAGCCCGCGCTCGATACATCCGTTCATCGCGTCCCAAATCTGGTCCAGCCGTTCATTCAGCTCTTCGCGCGAAACAACCGTCTCCTCGTTCGCCCGTTTCATCTGGGCGATGGTGCGGCCGGACCGCGCGGCCATTTCCAGCATTTCCTTCGCCGTGGCGAAAGGATAGGGCACGCGCGGGCCGTTATCGATGGTCTTTCCGCGCTGCTTGATCGCCTCCAGTTCCGTGTCGGTGACGACAAAGCCACCGCCGACGGAATAATAGATGCGCTTGACCAGCAGCCTGCCCTGGTTATCGAAAGCGGAGAAGGTCATGCCGTTCGCATGGCCCGGCAGCGGGTTCTTCTTGTCGAAGACGAGATCTTCGGCCGTCCTGAACTCGTAGGTCGGATGGCCGGGCGGCGTAACCGTACCGGCCTTCTCCACCGCCTCTATGATGGCGTCCATCGCGTCGGGATCGACAAGGTCCGGCCGCTCGCCGGTCAGGCCGAGAATGACTGCCCGGCCGGTGCCATGACCAATGCCGGTGAAGGCGAGAGACCCGTGCAGGCTGACCTTCAGGCGCGCAACGGCGGCACCGGCGGGGCGCGGCCACTCGTCGCTGAGGATCAGCGCCAGAAAGCGGTTGGCCGCCGTCATCGGTCCCATCGTATGCGAACTGGAAGGACCGATACCGATCTTGAAGACGTCAAAGACCGAAAGAAACATTGAGTTTTTCCTGCGTAATGGATTCCGTCACATCATATCCAAAGCTGGAACTTATCGCCACAAAAGAGCGGCACCGGCTTTTGCAGCTGCGACATGGGCCTCCCGGAAACGAAAACAGCACGGTTTCCAGAGGAAAACCGCGCCGTTTCAAAACCCGTCAATCAGGAGAGATGCTTATGGGCTGCCAAAAATGTACGTCAATGCGAGAAAAGCGGCAAAGCCTGCGAGTGCGCGCAACGTGACGCCCCAGCAGGATTTCTGAGCGGTTTCTTCCATGATTACTCCAGCTATTCACTCTCCGGGGGATCTTCAAGACCCGGCCCGTGGAGGAAGCATTTATTAAAATCCGGCGCGGAAGGCAAATGCAAAAAGCGGCTAAATGAAGGCGTTTTCGACGGGCTGCCATTCGCGCTTTGCATAGGTATGTTAAAAAACAAAGCGTTAGCGCGACGCTGAAAACAGTGCCATTTCTGTCCTCGCCGCAATTTAGGCTAAAGTGTAACCGTTTTTTAAAGCTTTCATACAAACACCTGTTGAAAACGGCGGACGCGGGCACGTTGCTGTCGCAATTCTTCCGCTGAAAGCCATCTTGAATGGCTGCGACCGCTGCTTTATCGACCATGGTCAAACAGCAACGATGCGAGTCCCACATGCAGACATCCTCTTTCCCCGACCGTGAAACTGTTGCTTCGAAACTGACCTCGCTTGCGAGTGAGGATAAGGCATGGGTGTCGTTGCTGATGGAGAACGCGCTGCAGGACGAGAACCTGCTGGCAGGCCTTAACCTTTATCTCGACCAGCAGGCCGGCGCTCGTTTTCTTAATAGCCTGAAGCTTGAAGCCACCGGTGAATGGCTGGGTGGCCACGCCCCTGCCCGCCTGCAAATCCGCCTCGCGGAAATTGCGAAGGCAAGCCAGCATCCTGCTTATCTCGCCTTCCGTAAGGGGCTGACGGCTTCCGCCGGCCTTGAAAAAGCCTATCCCAAGGCGCCGATCTGATCGGCTCGACTAATCCGGCACCCTGTCGACCACGGCGATGATCGGCCCCATGGGGAACAGTGAATCTCGCCTCTTCATCGCGGGAATATCGACGCTGGAAATGGTGCCGTCGAGATAGAGCGCATTCGGTGAATCCAGCACATCCCTGAACAGGGTGGCGAAATCGTAAAAGCGCACGGTATTGTCCGAAATGGCAAAATGTACCATGCCATCGCGAGAGACTCCGACGCCGTTGCGGCGCTTCAAGCTGTCGCTGTCGGGCAGAAAACGCGGATGCAGTCCGCCGTCGATAACAAGCATCGGCCCGGACTGGGTGGCAAAATCGGGCTTCGGGTCGGCCGTCAGATACGCTTCGGTCGCCAGCACGCCCGCCCTGTGATCCTTCAGGTAAAACACGCCATTCGGAAGAAGATGGAAATTGCCCCACCCACCGCGGGTGCTGAGTGGCGAACGTTCCACGCCGTTTTCGATAAACAGCCCGACCGGGGAATAATCGGAATGATACATGCCGCCATTCATGGCGAAGACACTGAACATGTGCTGACGCCAGAGCGCGGAGGATAGATCGGCGAAAGAACGATATCCCTGTCCTGAGACATGGTCGCGGTCGTAAATCCGGATGGTGCTTTTCGCCGGATCGAAACTGCAGACGGTATAGCGGCCGCCCGCATGATCCACGATTCTGCAGAAATCCACCTGCCCGCCCGCTTCGGCCGAAAATGGCAGCAGCAACGGCAACAGCAGCTTCGCCAGTCTTTTCATCGATCTGTTCATGCCCACCCCGTGATTCTCTTCAGGGGAACATTCGCAGGGAAATTCGGTCAAAGAAAAGGCGTCACCCTGGCTTCAGGGAGACGCCGGACTTTCAGAAGGGGAGATGTCGTCAGCGACGGGCGGCGCGGTCGACGCTACGGCCGGCATCCTGGGTCGCATCCACGGCGTTCGCCGTATCCCGGCCCATGCCGCGAATGGTGTTGCCGCAAGAGCTGAGCGTCACGACGGTCAGCAGAGCCACGAAAACGGTCGAAAGAATGCGTGTGATCATTTGAAACTACTCCCCTATGACTTGCCGTCCGAGGCAAGCGCCGATGTGATATGCGTCACAATAACGTGAGTCCCAAAATTCGGTTCCAGCGGCGTTTCAAAAAATCCTGTCGATGAAAATTAACATGGTTTTGAGCTTCGCGAGGGAAACTGCGCGTGGATCGTGGCTTGAGAAATCCAGTGGGTGACATGACTGACATCAATAATCGGCTTCTGGTGATGACGGCGGGCGGCGTGAACCCTAACGTCATGATCAATGCGCTGGCAGCGCGATTTCCCGACATCCATGTGTTCATGGAACAGCCCGAAAGCAAATCGGCCATCCTCAAGCGCCGGGCAAGACGCCTCGGCTGGATTGTCGCAGTGGGCCAGCTGGCGACGATGGTCGCATCGCGGCTGGGAAAACGCTTCACGGTACGAAGAAGCAAAGAGATCATTGCGGAGCATGGTCTCCTGCCTGATCTGGGCGGCACCATTCCAGTCACGCATTTCGCCTCGCTGAACGATGAAGAATGTCGCAAGGCCGCCAATCTCCTGAAACCGGCTGTCATCTTCACCATTTCCTGCCGTCTGCTGACGCCGGCGACGCTCAGGGACCTGCACTGCCCCATCATCAATTTTCACGCCGGCATCAACCCGGCCTATCGCGGCCAGATGGGTGGATACTGGGCGCTGGTGGAAAAGGACCGGGGCAATTTCGGCGCAACCGTGCATCTCGTTGACAAGGGTGTGGATACCGGCGCCACACTTTACGAAAAACGGCTGAAACCCTCACCTTCCGACACCATCGCCACCTATCCCCTTCTCTTGACAGCAGCCTCGGTCGATATCGCCATCAATGCCATCGAAGACGCCTTGTCCGGCAGCCTTGCGCCGCAGCCGCCCTCGCCCGGAAAGTCGGTGCTCCGCTTTCCACCAACGATCTGGACATGGCTATGGAACGGTCTGACGAAACGGGTCTGGTAGCGCCGCCGGCACCGCGCTCGGCTCAAGCTTCGTCGCAGATGCAGGGCTGTCTTGCCGCAACAGGCACAGACTTGGCCTCAAAAACGGTGCATGATAATCAAAAGGATCATGCACACATTGCCCGATATCTCCGCCACTTCCGTCATCCCTGCCTCCATCGAGGCCTCACCCGCGCAGGTGCTTGGCCCGGCAAGTCTTGCCGGTCTTTTTCCGCAGGGCGTGCGCGTTTATCTGACAGATACCGGAGCCGCCTCGCAGGTGAAGCTGGTCGATGCCGCAAAGCATCTGCGTGATCTCGGTTATGAGCCCGTTCCGCACCTTGCGGCCCGCCGTATCGCCTCTCGCATCGATTTCGAGGAACAGGTGAAGCGGCTTGCCGGCGACGCCGGCGTGACCGACGTGCTGGCGGTCGGCGGTGGCGTCGAGAAGCCAGAGGGCCCGTTCACGTCTACCATCGACATGCTTTCCACGGGCATTTTCGACCGTTGCGGCATCAGGCATATCGCAATTGCCGGTCATCCGGAAGGCAGCCCCGATTTCAACGACGAAACGGCGACGGCCGCGTTGCGGCTGAAACGCGATTTTGGCGAAAGAACCGACGCCGCCATGCGCATCGTCACCCAGTTCGGTTTTGATTCCGCCCGCTTCATCGCCTGGGCAGAGGGGCTTGCCGCATCCGGTATCGATCTGCCGGTGCATATCGGCGTTTCCGGCCCGGCCAAGATCACCACGCTCCTGAAATACGCAGCGCTCTGCGGTGTCGGCAATTCCATTGCCTATCTCAAGAAAAACGCGCTTTCCCTGACGACGCTTGCCAGGGGCCATTCACCGGAAAGCATCGTCGGGCCGATCGAACGGCACTGGCGGGACAATCCGCAAGGACCGATCCGGCAGATCCATGTCTTTCCCTTCGGCGGGCTGCAGGCGTCGTCAGACTGGCTGGTCAGTCGTGGCAGCTGGCGGACCGAAAACGCGGATCACGCCGCAGCCACGGGTTCGGTGGCGATCTAAGCGGCGCGTCGACGGCGCATGATGGCCGTGATGCGTTCCTTCGCCTCATGCCGCCTTCGCAACCTCGACGAAGGCATTGCGAATGCTTTCCGCCACTGCGAGCACCGGCCGCGACGCCTTGTCGCCCATAATCAGCCGGATATCGAAATAGCCGAGTTCCGGCAGGCCTTCCTTCTCACCCAGAATGACCATGTCGTTCAGCACATAGGATCGTGGCAGCGGCGCGATGGCGAGATCTGCGGCAATCGCCGCACGCTGTGCCATCGTGTGGCCGCTGAGATAGGCCACGCGGAAATTGCGCCCACGTTTTTCCAGCGAATGAATCGCCTCTGAACGCCAGATGCAGCCCTCTTCCCATATCGAGATCGGCAGCGGATCGCGCAGATAGGCCGTGCCGCATTTCGCACCCGCCCAGACGAGCCGTTCGCGCATCAGCACCTCGCCGGTATCCCTCAGCGGATGTGAAGCACAGTTGACGAGGGCGAGATCAAGACGCTGCTCGTCCATCCGCTTATAGAGATTGGAGCTGGCATCGATTGTGACGTCGATCATGATGCCGGGGAAAGCCTCGGCGAAACGCTTGAGAATGCCCGGCAGCAGCCCGCGCTCGCCAATATCCTCCGGTGCGCCGAGACGCACCACACCGGACAATTCGGGCATGACGAAACGCGACACGGCCTCGTTGGACAAGGCAATCATGCGGCGCGCATAAGTCAGAAGCGTCTCCCCATGCGCCGTCAATGTCACCGAACGCGCATCGCGCAGGAACAGCGTCGTTTTCAGCTGCTCTTCTAGCTTCTTGATCTGCATCGAAACGGCCGATGGTGTTCTGAACACGACTTCGGCGGCGGTCGAGAAGTTTCCCGTTTCCGCAATGGCGACGAAGGTCCTCAATATGTCGTTATCCAGCAACGGCAGCGGTTGGCGGAAAGTCACGGTCATGGCACGCACCTTCAAATATTTTGATTTATAGATGGATATCATTTCGTTTGATTGAATGTCAACAACGGCGCACCATCCTCACATCAATCGTGGTTCAGGAAAGGATGAAGACATGACCATGATACATTACCTGCCCGCGGCGAACCGCTCCCCGCATCGCCCGTCATCCGCCGGCTGGCTGCAGCGCCTGTCAGGCAATATCGCCTCCCATTATGCGTCATGGCGCCGTGCGAGGATGCTCCGCGCGCTGGAAGCGCTCCCGCCTGAAACATTGAAGGATATCGGATGGCCCACAACCGACAACTACTGCAGAAGCGTCATTCGCAAATGACCGCCGGCCGATGGCTCGCAGCCTTTCTTACGCCCGCGAGCCATCGCCCTCTGCGGGTAAATGGCGGCCCCCGGGCGTAAATTGGCCTGCCTGTTTTACATGCGACGCGACGCCCTTTAAAAAGGCTTGTCGCAAAATTTGCATATTTCAAAAGCTATTTTTTGACAGCCCCGATTCCACGGCGTATTTTTCGTTAAAGATGTCGCATACAGGACATCCAGAAGACCAATTCCAAGGGAGGAATTGCGTATTCGCAACGGAGCACGGGCAAATGAGCAGAAACTCCCAGAAGAAGCGCTCAATCGTCTTTTTTCTCATTCCGCAATTTACCATGCTGCCCTTCGCCGCAGCGGTTGAAACGCTTCGCATCGCCAACCGAATGTTGGGCTACCAGGCCTATGAATGGCGCATCGCCTCGCTCGATGGCCAGAAGGTCATGTCATCGAGCGGCATCTGTCTTGAGGCCGATACCTGTCTTGCAGATGAGCGGCGTTATGTCAGCGGCGAAAACCGCCCGGAAATGGCAATCATCTGTTCGGGCATCGATGTGGATCAACACATCAACAAATCGGTCAACGCCTGGCTGCGCGAAGCCTATAATCGTGGTATCGCCATCGGCAGCCTTTGTACCGCCGCCCATATCCTTGCGCAGGCTGGCCTCCTCAACGGCAAACGTTGCGCGATCCACTGGGAAAACCTGCCCGGCTTTTCCGAAGCCTTCCCGCAGGTGGAAGTCTACGCAGATCTCTTCGAAGTCGACAGCAACATCTATACCTGCGCCGGCGGCACGGCCTCGCTCGACATGATGCTGAGCCTGATCGGCCAGGATTTCGGCGAGAACCTCGTCAACCGCGTCTGCGAACAGCAATTGACCGACCGCGTGCGCAGCCCCAACGACCGCCAGCGCCTGCCGCTGCGCGCCCGCCTTGGCGTGCAGAACAGCAAGGTTCTGTCGATCATCGAATTGATGGAAGGCAATCTTGCCGAGCCGCTGTCGCTGCTCGATATCGCCGACGCCGCCGATCTGTCGCGCCGGCAGGTGGAACGCCTCTTCCGCCAGGAAATGGGCCGCTCGCCCGCCCGCTATTACCTTGAAATCCGCCTTGACCGCGCCCGTCACCTGCTGGTGCAATCGGCCATGCCGGTGGTGGAAGTCGCCGTCGCCTGCGGGTTCGTGTCAGCGTCGCATTTCTCGAAGTGTTATCGCGAAATCTACAATCGCACCCCGCAGCAGGAGCGCGCCGAGCGCAAGCTGCTGATCAGTGCTTCGCGCATGGCAATGGCGAGCCAGGCAGGCAAGGCCGCCCATTGAAGGCGGAGTTGACGGTCCCGAGCGCGACAGGACTTGTCTCAGAGCAAAAACCTGTCCTCCGTCATGCCGGACTAGATCCGGCATCTATTCACGGCGTGTCTGCGCCGTGAGAAGAGTATTCGCGATCAAGGACCTGATCGCGCTGGCCCCCGTATCCAGTCCCGGGTGACGAAGTGCGGATGATGGAACTGTGGTAAGATCGCAGGTTCAGTGAGCAGCCAGCAAATCAGACCAATTCACCCAAACGGCCGAACCGCATGGGCGAGGTCCTCCGCCGTCATGCCGGCGCCCGCTCTGTCGCCCGCCTCGCCATGCAGCCAGACCCCGGCTGCAGCCGCGTCGAAGGCAGGTGCGCCCTGCGCCAATAGCGCGCCGATGATACCGGCCAGAACGTCACCCGATCCCGCCGTCGCAAGGCTCGCCGGGGCGTTCGTATTGACCAGCGCCCGGCCATCGGGCGAAGCGATCACCGTGTCCGCACCCTTATAGACCAGAACCGCGCCGCTGCGCGCCGCAGCGACCTGCGCCTTCTCGATCTTGCTCAGCCTCCCATCGGCCGCCAGATCGGCAAACAGCCGGGCGAACTCGCCCTCATGCGGTGTCAGCACGAATTTGCCCGCACCGGAAGTGATACGCTCGAACAGGACATCCGTATCATCCCTGAAGGCCGTGATCGCATCGGCATCCAGCACCACCGACTTGTCGCCAAGCAGCGACACGAATTGCCGCGCCTTTTCGAGATCGCCGAAGCCCGGGCCGAGAACGAAGGCGCCGTGACGCTCATCGTCAAGCCACACGCGTAGATCGTCGGCATTGTCCATCGGAACGTTCATCACGGCCGTCAATGTGACAGACAGCACGTCGAGCGCCGCTTTCAGCGCTGCGACAGTAACGATCCCCGCCCCCGCCTTCAGCGCTGAAAGCGCGGTCATGCGGCTAGCACCCGTCGCATGGGCGGGGCCCGAGAAGACCGTCAGGTGCCCCCTGCGGAATTTATGGGTCTCCATACCGGCGCGCGGCAAGGCATCCCGCCAGACAAACGGATTATTTTCCGCCACCGATCCCCTATGAGCATCGAGGATACGCAACGGTATGCCGATATCGAAAACCTCCAGCGCTCCGCAAAGCTCCCGCCCCGGCATCAGCAGATGACCCGGCTTGCGCGCCATGAAGGTGATCGTGCGCTCCGCCCTGAACGATGCGCCAAGCGCCACGCCACGCCGGCCGCAAAGCCCCGAGGGCAGATCCACGGCAAGAACCGGCACCTTCGCCTGCATGACCGCCTCGATCAGCCGGACTAACTCCGGCGGAACATCGCGGGACAGCCCGGCTCCGAACACGGCGTCGATCACCACGTCGCCGGAAAGAGGTGTATAGGCATCAAGCGGCAGCGGCGTCACGCCGCTCCGCTCCAAGGCCACGCGTGCATCCCCCTTGAGAAGGCCGATATCGCCGAGGTGATGGACAACGACTTTAGCGCCGCTTTGCGCCAGCGCCCGCGCCGCAACATAACCGTCACCTCCGTTATTCCCGCTGCCGCACAGGACGACGAAGCGCAGCGCCTGCGGGTAATGCCGAAGCGCCGAAGCAGCCACCGCCTGCCCCGCACGCTCCATCAAATCGTAAAGCGGGATGCCGGATTGGCCGGCTGCCGCATCGATGCGCGCCATCACAGCCGGGTCGATAAGGAGGAACTCGGAAATGGAGGTCATGCCACATCATTCCTTCAAAACGCAGGAAAGGCAATCGATACAAAAATAAGCAAAATTCGGAGACCAAAAAATACTCAAATGCATATAATATGTGCAATAGCTCAACCCGCGACCACAGCATAATCGAATTTTAAAAATTTCTAATATTAAAGAAAACCGCAGAAATGCTGATGGATTTTTCGGATTCTAGTGACGAATTGCCGGTAGAACCGCGAAAAGCGAATGCATTTTGTGCGGGAAAGGCCGCGGGGCGAAGTTTTTTCTTCAAGCCCGCTTCCGATCTGGCACAATACGTGCATTCTTGTGGCAGAGCGGGAGTTACCTGCTTTAACGGGAGAAGCGGAGAGATATTTTCTCATGAAAAAGATCGAAGCGATCATTAAGCCTTTCAAGCTCGACGAAGTGAAGGAAGCCCTTCAGGAAGTCGGACTTCAGGGAATCACGGTCACGGAAGCAAAAGGCTTTGGTCGTCAGAAAGGCCACACGGAACTCTACCGCGGTGCAGAGTACGTCGTGGACTTTTTGCCGAAAGTCAAAGTCGAAGTCGTACTGGCGGATGAGAATGCGGAAGCCGTCATCGAGGCGATCCGCAATGCGGCGCAGACCGGACGCATCGGCGACGGAAAGATTTTCGTTTCCAATGTCGAGGAAGTCATCCGCATCCGTACCGGTGAAACAGGCGTCGACGCCATATAATTAAAAAAGTCCCGAGCCGGGGAGGCTTGGGTTTTCACCTCGTCATCATCACACTCAAGGAAAAGTTTAAATGACGACCGCAAACGATATCTTGAAGCAGATCAAGGATAACGACATCAAGTTCGTGGACCTGCGCTTTACCGACCCCAAGGGCAAGCTGCAGCACGTCACCATGGACGTGGTATGCGTCGACGAAGACATGTTCGCCGACGGCGTCATGTTCGACGGCTCCTCGATCGCCGGCTGGAAGGCCATCAACGAGTCCGACATGGTGCTGATGCCAGATCCGGCCACCGCCCATGTCGACCCGTTCTTCGCCCAGTCCACCCTGGTCGTCCTTTGCGATATTCTCGACCCGGTCTCGGGCGAAGCCTATAACCGCGACCCGCGCGGCACCGCCAAGAAGGCCGAAGCCTACCTCAAGGCATCAGGTATCGGCGACACGGTTTTCGTCGGTCCCGAGCCTGAATTCTTCGTCTTCGACGATGTGAAATACAAGGCAGATCCCTACAACACCGGCTTCAAGCTCGATTCGTCCGAACTGCCGTCCAATGACGACACCGACTACGAGACCGGCAACCTCGGCCACCGTCCGCGCGTCAAGGGCGGTTATTTCCCGGTTCCGCCGATCGACAGCCTGCAGGACATGCGCTCCGAAATGCTGACGGTTCTCGCCGAAATGGGCGTCGTCGTTGAAAAGCATCACCACGAAGTGGCTGCCGCACAGCACGAGCTGGGCGTGAAGTTCGACACGCTGGTCTCCAGCGCCGACAAGATGCAGATCTACAAGTACGTTGTGCACCAGGTCGCCAATGCCTATGGCAAGACGGCAACCTTCATGCCGAAGCCGATCTTCGGCGACAACGGCTCGGGCATGCACGTTCACCAGTCGATCTGGAAGGGCGGCAAGCCGACCTTCGCAGGCGATGAATATGCCGGTCTTTCCGAAACCTGCCTGTACTACATCGGCGGCATCATCAAGCATGCCAAGGCGATCAACGCCTTCACCAACCCCACCACCAACTCCTACAAGCGTCTGGTCCCGGGTTATGAAGCGCCGGTTCTGCTCGCTTACTCCGCGCGCAACCGTTCCGCCTCCTGCCGTATCCCCTTCGGCTCCAACCCGAAGGCAAAGCGCGTCGAAGTCCGCTTCCCGGACCCGACCCAGAACCCCTATCTCGGTTTTGCGGCCATGCTGATGGCCGGCCTCGACGGCATCAAGAACAAGATCCATCCCGGCAAGCCGATGGACAAGGACCTTTACGACCTTCCTGCCAAGGAACTGAAGAAGATCCCGACCGTCTGCGGTTCGCTGCGTGAAGCGCTGGAAAGCCTCGACAAGGACCGCAAGTTCCTGACCGCCGGCGGCGTGTTTGACGACGACCAGATCGATAGCTTCATCGAACTGAAGATGCAGGAAGTCATGCGTTTCGAAATGACCCCTCACCCGGTCGAATTCGACATGTACTACTCGGCCTGATCGGCCCTGCGGGCGCTCCACTGGGGCGCTCCATTCATCGCGGCGGTTTTCCCCGGAAAGCCGCCGTTTTCTTTTGAAGTTCAACCCTGACCGTGAAGTATGCCGAACACGCCAGCCACGCAGCAAACCCGCCTCACGGACTGGCTCATCTTTCTGGCCGTTCCCTTCTTTTTCGCGAGCAACGTCATTTTCGGCCGCGGCGTCGTCGGTGAGGTCTCGCCTTTCATCGCCGCCTTCATCCGCTGGATGGGCTCGACGCTCATCATCGCGCCCTTCATGATCGCCGACTGGCGCAACTGCCTTGCTTTCGTGCGGCACAAGACGCTGCTCTGGCTCGTCCTCGGCATTCTCGGCATGGGCATCTGCGGCGGCGTGGTCTATTGGGGCCTCACCATGACCACGGCCGCCAACGGCACGCTGATCTACACCACCTCCTCGCTGTTCATCATCCTGTTCCAGCGCATCTTTCAGGGCCGGCCGATCCGCAAGCTTGAAGTGGCGGGCATGATTATCGCCTTCGCCGGCGTCGCCGCCATCGTGCTCAAGGGCGATATCGCCGCTCTCCGGCACATGAATTTCAACATCGGCGACTTTGCAATTTTGACCGCGGCCATTGCCTTTGCGATCTATTCCGTGCTGCTGCGCGATCCGGCGGCGCGGCAGATGGCGTCCTTCAGTCTTTTCGGACTGATTGCTTTTTCCGGCGCGCTTGTCCTTCTGCCACCGGCAGCACTGGAACTGGCACAGGGCGGCATGCTGCCTGCCACGCCCGTTGCATGGGCGAAGATCGGCGGCATCATCCTGTTCGCCTCACTTCTGGCCTTTTATTGCTTTACCCACACGGTACGCGTTTTCGGTCCCGCCACGGCGGGAATTACGCTGTACATGATGCCGCCGGTCTCGATCCTCATGGCGACGGTGTTTCTCGGCGAATCCTTCGAGACCTATCATGCCATCGGCATCGTATTGGTCACCGGCGGCGTCATCATCGCCACCGCGCCAATCGGCAAAGGGCGCTGAACACGAACGGCAGAGCGGCGTCAAAGCGCTAGGTCTTGATATTTCGCGTTCCGATACCAACTAGTATTGGGAAAGGAAGTACATGCCATGAAACAAAGAAACGCAAAATTCACGCTTGGCGAGATCGTTCGCCACAAGGTGTTTCCGTTCCGCGGTGTGGTAATCGACGTGGACCCGGAATATGCCAATACCGAGGAATGGTGGAACGCCATTCCCGCGGAAATCAGGCCGGAACGCGACCAGCCCTTCTATCATCTTCTCGCCGAAAACGAGGAGACGGAATATGTCGCCTATGTTTCCGAACAGAACCTCGTCCACGACGAAAACGAGACGCCGCTTCGAAATCCCAATATCGGCCGCATCTTTGACAAGGCGCCGAACGGCGAATGGCGCCCGAAAATGTCCACGGCGCACTGACGCCCGCCAAGCATCTCCCTCCTCCCGGGGATATCGAGCACGCATAAAAAAACCGGTCTGTCGCCAGACCGGTTTTCTGTTTTTTCAAGCTTGCGCGGCAATCAGGGCTTCGGCGCGCCCTTGGCAGCGTCCTGAGCAGCTTCGAGCTTCTTGCGAGCTTCTTCCGCCTTCTTCTGCATGCCTTCCTGCAGGCTGCGCTGGCTTTCGGCCAGCTGCGACTGGGTGATTGCCGGGCCGTCATAAGCGCCGGTGAAACCGGAAAGCGCGATCTTGATGGGGTTCGGCGCGCGGCGGAAGTTGATGGAGGTGAAGACCACCTCGCTACCCTTCTTCAGCGAAGCGATCATGGCGTCCGTCAGCGGCACTTCAGCCGTGCACTTGTCGGGAAGGCAAACGGCGTAATCGAGCTTCTGACCCTTGCCGCCATCGATCTGCATCATCACACCCGGAGGAATGAGACGCGCGGTCGGAACGGAAACCTGCAGCAGCTTGCGGTTGACCTTGCCTTCAACGGTGATGAGGCCAACGGCCGTGATCATCTGGCCGTTCTGGGCGAGAACCACGTTCTGCACAACGCAGACATCGTTGTCTTCCTGCTTGGAGCAGGTCTTGAACCAGCCGAGCGGCGGAGCGCCAGCGCCCTGAGCAGCCGGAGCAGCATCCTGCGCCTGCGAGATGGCCGGAGCGGACACAGCGCCGAGAGAGAGGACCAGAGCGGACAGAGCCGTCCGGGTGAATGTGTTTGCCTTGTGCATCATAAGAGTTCCGTCTCCTGAATGTCTGCCAGAACAGAACCGCTCAAGGTCCTGTTCGTCGATGGCGGTATCCTTCTGCCCGTTCAACTGTCGTTTAAATGAGGCAAATGCGTGACCCGTCTCTTCCGGTCCCCCTGTTACATGCCGTTCGCGGCGATATCCAGCACTTCTTTAACTTTTTCTTGAGCGGAGCCAAGATTTCCCGCGCTTGCATGGGTCATGCAATGTCCGTGTGCTACATATCTGCCAGAATCATGACGATAAACGGTCCTGACGCACATCGGACGGACAGTTGAGACAGGACAGTGACATGCGCAACCTTGCGGCCCTCATCCCCGCATTGTTTCTTTTGGGATCATCCCTGCTTCCCGGCGGGAGTGCGGTAGCGCAACCGCTGCACGCCATCTCGATGCATGGCACGCCAGCGCTTCCCGCAGATTACCAACACCTGCCTTATGTCAATCCGGACGTGAAGAAAGGCGGCCGCATTTCTTATGGCGTGATCGGCACCTTCGACAGCCTGAACCCCTTCGTTCTCAAGGGAATGCGCACCACCGCCCGTGGTGTTTGGGATCCGGAATTCGGCAATCTTCTTTACGAGCCTCTGATGTCTCGCTCCAGCGACGAGCCCTTCAGCCTCTATGGGCTGCTCGCCGAAACCGTGGAGTGGGACGACGAGCGCAGCTTCGTTCAGTTCAACATCAACCCCAAGGCGAAATGGTCTGATGGCGAGCCGGTAACGCCTGATGACGTGATCTTCACCTTCAATCTCCTGAAGGAAAAGGGCCGCCCGCCGTTCAACAGCCGTCTCGACGGCGTAGCCAAGATGGAGAAGACCGGCGAACACAGCGTGCGCTTCACCTTCAACGAAAAGGCGAATCGCGAAACGCCTCTCATCCTCGCCTCTTCAACGCCGATCCTGCCGAAACACGCGACCGATCCGGAAAAATTCGAGCAGGCGGGCCTCGGTGCGGTTGTCGGCTCCGGCCCTTACCGAATCAAGACGCTGCGCCCGGGTGAACGAATCATCTGGGAGAGAAACCCCGACTACTGGGGCAAGGACATTCCCGGCAAAGTCGGTTTCGATAATTACGACGAGATCAGCATCACCTATTTCCTCCAGGTCACGACCATGTTCGAGGCCTTCAAGAAGGGTGATATCGACATCTACCCGGAAGGCGATGCCATCAATGGCACCTCCGATACCTCCCACTGGGGGCAGGCCTATAATTTCCCCGCCGTGCATCGCGGCGATATCGTCAAGGACGTGTTCCAGCCGCGCCTGCCGACCGGCATGTTCGGTCTCGTCTTCAACACCCGCCGTGCCGTCTTCGCTGACGAAAAGGTACGCGAAGGCCTTACCTATGCCTTCGATTTCGAGTGGATGAACAAAAACATCCTCGGCGGCTCCTTCAAGCGGACGCAGAGCTACTGGCAGAACTCGCCGCTCGGCGCCTATGGCAACGCCGCCGACGCGCGCGAGCTGGCGCTGCTCGGTGACGCGGCAAAGTCCATGCCGCCGGAGCTTCTGGCCGGCACCTATGCGCTGCCGACCACGGACGGCACGGGCGCCGACCGCAAGGTTCTGAAAATGGCCGTCGACAAGCTGAAAGAGGCTGGCTACAGCATCAAGAACGGCAGGATGTCCGATGCCAATGGCCGCCAGCTCGCTTTCGAAATCATGACGCAGAACCCGGCGCAGGAGCGTATCGCGCTCGCCTATCAGCGTTCGCTGAACCTGATCGGCGTCGCCATGGGCATTCGCTCGGTTGATGACGGGCAATACCAATCGCGCTCGAACAGCTTCGATTACGACATGATCATCCGCTCCCTGCCCTCGTCGCTTTCGCCCGGCATGGAGCAGCTGAACCGCTGGAACTCGCTCTCGCGTGATGCGCAGGGCAGCTTCAACTATGCAGGTGTTGCCAATCCCGATATAGACCGGATGATAGAGGCGCTGTTGCAGGCCCGCTCGACGGAAGATTTCCAGGCGGCCGTGCGCGCTTATGACCGCCTGCTTGTGGCGGGACATTATATCATTCCGCTCTATTACATCGGCGCCCAATGGGTCGCCCGCTGGAAATATATCGACCGCCCGGATATCACTCCAATACAGGGCAATCAGAAACAGACCTGGTGGGACGCGCGGGCGCAATAACCTGCCACCGTCATGTCTATCATATAAGGAACATCAGCCATGGAACGCATCGTTGTTGACGTCGTATCGGACATGGTCTGCCCGTGGTGTTATCTCGGCAAGGCCCGGCTCGATCTCGCCATTGCCGAGGTGCAGGATGAAATCAGCGTCGACGTGAACTGGCGTCCCTACCGCCTCAACCCGGACTATCCGCCGGAAGGAGTCGACCAGAAAGCCGCTCTCGAGGAAAAGCTCGGCAAGGAGCGTCTGGAACAGGCCCATGCCACGTTGGTTCAGCTCGGCAGGGAAGTCGGCGTTACCTACGATTTCGACGCGATCAAGATCGGGCCGAACACGCTCGATGCCCATCGCCTGTCGCTCTGGGCCCATTCCGAAGGCCGCGACGTCCAGGAACGCGTCGTGACCGGCCTGTTCAAGGCCAATTTCGAGGAAGGCCGCAATATCGGTGATCACACCGTGCTGATCGACGTTGCCGCAAAGGCCGGCATGGATGCGAAAGTCGTCGAGCGGCTGCTGGCTTCGGACGCGGACAAGGATACGGTCGTCGCTGAAATCGATGCCGCCCAGCAGATGGGTGTCGCCGGCGTGCCCTTTTTCATCATCGACCAGAAATACGCCATAAGCGGTGCACAAACACCCGATGTCCTGATTGCTGCATTGCGGGATATTGCAAAAATCAAGGCGGACGAGCATAGATCGATGAACTGACGGTCAAATCACCGGCGGTTTTCAACAACTTCATTTTGCCGGTGTTTCCGTGTCCGACCAGACCCTGAAAGGCATTCTGCTCGCCTTTGCAGCCTTCGCTGCCTATGCCTGGAGCGATGCCAGCGTTAAACTCATTGAAGGCCAGATTTCGCCGATCGAATCGGCCTTCTTCGGAGCCCTGTTCGGCCTCGTCGCCCTGCCCTTCATCCGCAAACGCAATGACAGCTGGCTGGATGTGGTGAAAACAACCAACCGGCCGCTCTGGATCATCCGCTTTTTTTCGGCCGGCACCGGCGCTGTCGGCAGCGTGACTGCCTTTACCCATCTTTCCATGGCGGAAGCTTTCGCGCTGATCTTCCTGCTTCCGTCCTTCGTCACCATCATGTCGGTGATGTTTCTCAAGGAACAGGTGGGCATTCGCCGCTGGTCGGCCGTCATCATCGGTTTTCTGGGTGTGCTCATCATCCTGCGGCCCGGATTCCGTGAACTGGGCATAGGCCATCTGGGCGCCATCATCGCCGGCTTCAGCGGCGCGCTCAGCATCGTGATCTTCCGCGCCATGGGCCCATCGGAAAAGAATGTTTCGCTTTACGGTGCGGGCGTGCTGGGCTGTCTCGTCATCAGCGGCGTTGCCATGGTGCCGAGCTTCGTCATGCCGGGTGGCGAACAATGGCTGCTGCTGGCAGGATACGGCCTGCTCGGCGCGCTTGGCAACATTCTGGTCATGTACGCCGCCCAATATGCGCCCGCCGCCATGATCGGCCCGACACAATATAGCCAGATGCTCTGGGCCATCCTGTTCGGTTATCTGATTTTTGGCGATCGTATCGACGGCTGGATGTTGATCGGCATCGCCCTCATCGTCGGCTCCGGCCTGCTGACACTGCTCCGCGAGAAACAGAGAAAGGTGCCATTGCCCGCCTCCATCGCCGCGACAGACCAGAACGTGGCTGTCGGTATTACGCCGGAAGACAGTCACTAGCCCCAGAGAGCGAAAAAACCGGCGGCGCTTCAGGCACCGCCGGTCCGGCGTTCAATCAATCGCAAACCCTGACCCGATACATGTCGCCCCAGGCGTTCTGCCTCCAGGCTACATGGCAGCGGGGATAGACGGGTTCATAAACGACCGGCGGGCCATAAGCCGGCGCAGCATAGACGGGCGGACCGTAAGCAGGCGCGTAATAGGCGGGGCCGTAGGCATAGCCCGGGTGTCTTGCACCCGCAATCAGCGCTCCGCCAATGATCGTGCCGGCAATACCGGCGGCAAGGCCGCGGCCGAAATTATTGCGCGCTTCCGCCTGACTGGTGGTGGCAATTGTGGTGCCCGCAATTGTCAAGGCAACCAGACCAGCGGTGGCAAACCTGTTGATATTGGTCCACATCGTCCTGCTCCTTCATCACCCGGCGGCATCCACTCATCCGCCGCACCGGGTATGAGGATGAGATTACGCCTGCGAAGAATACCGGTAGATGTCCGGTTCGTTACATTGCGGTAATTTTCGCTGAAGGCAGTGAGTGGAGTTTTCGAGGGATTGGCTAATGGATAATGAGCCAAACATGGGTGTGGTTTACCCCCCTCTGCCCTGCCGGGCATCTCCCCCTCAAGGAGGGAGATCGGCAAGGCGCACTGTCACCACTTCATTCTCTAACGTTGATATTGGCAAAACCTTGCCGCATATCGATCTCCCCACCTGTGGGGGAGATGCCCGGCAGGGCAGAGGGGGGTAAAGCCACACCCACCGACACCCCCCAAAGGCTCAAATCTACGACCGCGCCAGCTCCGCCAGCTGCGTCATGATCATCGCCGCACCCGTCAGCCGCTTTTCCGGCGTCGGCAGATCGCGGTTGAGGAACAGGCTGTGATCCGGACGGATCTTCGCCATCGATCCCTGCTTGCCAATGTAACCGACAAGCGCCGCCGGGTTCGGGAATTCCTTGTTGCGGAATTGAACGACAACGCCCTTCGGCCCGGCATCCAGCTTCTCGACATTGGCAATGCGGCAGAGCGACTTGATGTAGACGATCTTGAGAAGATGCTGCACTTCTTTCGGCAGCGGGCCGAAACGGTCGATCATTTCAGCGCCGAAACCGTCGATCTCGCTGATATCGGCAAGCTCGCCAAGCCGGCGGTAAAGGCCCATGCGAAGATGCAGATCGGGAACGTAATCTTCCGGGATCATGACGGATGTGCCGACCGAAATCTGCGGCGACCAACCGCTATCCTGCACCTGCTCGTCACCCTTCACTTCGGCCACCGCCTCTTCCAGCATCTGCTGATAAAGCTCGAAACCGACTTCCTTGATATGGCCGGACTGTTCTTCCCCGAGCAGATTGCCCGCACCGCGAATATCAAGGTCGTGGCTCGCCAGCTGGAAACCGGCGCCGAGCGTATCGAGCGATTGCAGCACCTTCAGCCGGCGCTCGGCAGTCGTGGTCAGCACCTTGTTGACCGGCAGGGTGAAGAGCGCGAAGGCGCGCACCTTGGAGCGGCCGACACGGCCACGCAGCTGGTAAAGCTGGGCAAGACCGAACATATCGGCGCGATGCACGATCAGCGTATTGGCGGTTGGAACGTCAAGGCCGGATTCGACGATGGTGGTCGACAGCAGAACATCATATTTGCCGTCGTAGAAGGCGTTCATGATGTCTTCCAGCTCGCCCGCCGCCATCTGCCCATGCGCCACCGCCACCTTCAGTTCCGGCACATCCGATTGCAGGAAGGCATGGATATCGGCGAGATCGGCAAGCCGCGGACAAACGTAGAAACTCTGGCCGCCACGATAATGCTCACGCATCAGCGTCTCACGAATGACGAGCGGGTCAAACGGCGAGATGAAAGTGCGCACCGCCATGCGGTCGACAGGCGGGGTGGTGATGAGCGACAGTTCGCGAACCCCGGTCATGGCGAGCTGCAAGGTGCGCGGAATGGGCGTCGCCGATAGCGTCAGCACGTGCACGTCGCTTTTCAGCTCCTTCAGCCGCTCCTTGTGCTTGACGCCGAAATGCTGCTCCTCATCGATGATGAGCAGGCCGAGATTGGCAAAGCTGATGCCCGCACCGAGCAGCGCATGCGTGCCGACGACGATATCGGTCTTGCCATCGGCGACTTCCTTTTTGGTCAGCGCCAGTTCCTTGGAGCCGACGAGACGGGAAGCCTGCTGCACGCGGATGGGCAACCCGCGGAAACGCTCCGAGAAAGTCCGGAAATGCTGGCGGGCGAGCAGCGTGGTCGGCACCACGACCGCCACCTGCACGCCATTCATGGCGGCAAGGAAGGCGGCGCGTAGCGCCACTTCGGTCTTGCCGAAGCCAACGTCGCCGCAGATGAGACGGTCCATCGGCCGGCCGGCCGCGAGATCCTCCCGCACCGCCTCGATGGCGTTCAGCTGGTCCTCGGTTTCATCATAGGGGAAACGGGCAGCAAACTCATCATAGAGCCCATCGGGCGCGACAAGCTCCGGCGCATGGCGCACGAGACGCGCCGCTGCGATGCGGATAAGCTCATCGGCCATGTCGAGCAGGCGCTTCTTGAGCTTGGCCTTGCGCATCTGCCATGCGCCGCCGCCGAGCTTGTCGAGCGTTGCCTCCGCCGCGTCCGAGCCGTACCGCGAGAGGAGATCGATGTTTTCAACCGGCAGAAACAGCTTGGCGTCATCGGCATAGTGCAGTTCGAGACAGGCGCGCGGTGCGCCCGCCGCCTCGATGGTCTGCAGGCCGACAAAACGACCAATGCCGTGTTCGGCATGAACGACGAGCGAGCCCTCGTCCAGACCAGCCACTTCCGAAATGAAATCCGCACCGCGCTTGCGACGCTTGGAACGCCGCACCATGCGGTCGCCGAGAATGTCCTGCTCGCCGATAACGGCAAGATTTCCGGTTTCGAAACCGGCTTCAAGGCTCAGCACCGCCGAGGCCGCCTCGCCTTTGCCAAGCTTCTCCACCTCTTTTAGCGAGGTAACCGGCTTGATCTTCTCAAGCCCGTGTTCGTTCAGCACCTGCAGCAACCGGTCGAGCGAGCCTTCCGACCAGCCTGTTATCAGCACCTTCCAGCCCTTGGCGCGGCGCTCGGCTATGTGTTTCACAGCCAGGGCAAAGACATTGACCCGCTCTTCGCTTTCGCCTTCGGTTGGCTGCCGCGCCCAGCGCGGGCCGACATGCGCGTCCAGCGTGGCGACGGGTCTCCCCTCGCTATCCTGCTCATTGAAGGGCGTCAGACGCACCGCATTGACGGCAGACAGGGCCGTGTCGAAATCCTTGCCGTTGAGATAAAGCTGACCGGGAGACACGGGCTTGTAGGGCGCACCCTGCGTCGATCCCTTCGTCTCGCCGGAAGCCCGCCGCGCCTCGTAATAATCGAGCACCAGCTTGGACCGCTCCTTGGCCGCCTCGCGTGCCGTGTGATCGGTGACGATGCGGAAACCCTTCAGGTAATCGAAGGCGGTCTCCAGCGTCTCGTAAAACAGCGGCAGCCAGTGCTCCATGCCGGCATAACGGCGCCCCTCGGAAACGGCCTGATAAAGCGCATCGTCACGCGTCGCCGCACCGAACAGCGAGAGGTAATTCTTACGAAACCGGCTGATCGTATCGGGCGTCAGCGTCACTTCACTCATCGGGTTCAGATCGAGCGAGCGCGCCTGGCCGATGGTCCGCTGGCTGGCCGGATCGAAGGTACGGATGCTCTCCAGCGTATCGCCGAAGAAATCGAGCCGCACAGGCTCCTCGGTGCCCGGCACGAAAACATCGAGAATACCGCCGCGCACGGCGAACTCGCCCACTTCGCGCACCGTCGCAACCCGGTCGAAACCGTTGCGCTCCAACCGCGCGGCAATATCCTCCATGCGGATTTGGTTGCCGGGTCTGGCAGAGAAACCAAGGCTTTCGATGATGTCGCGCGGCGCCATCTTCTGCAGCATGGCGTTGACGGTGACAAGCACGATGGCCGGATGCGGTTTCTTCGCGTGGCTGATGAGACCGGCAAGCGCCGCCAGGCGACGCGCCGACGTGTCTGCGCTTGGTGACACGCGGTCATAGGGGAGGCAGTCCCAGGCCGGCAGCGTCATGACCGGAATATCGGGCGCAACAAAGCCGAGAATTTGTTCGAGATCGGCGATGCGCTGGCCATCCGACATCACATAGGCAACCGAGGTGCCTGCGCGCGCCATCTCGGCAAGCAGCAGCGCCTCCATGCCTGCCGGCACGTTTCCGATGGTCAGCGGCGTATCGGCCGACGACACCAGCTTTGCATCGAATCCGGCTATCATGGTTTCAGGCTTTCACATTGTCTGCGGTGACGAGATCGAAATCGGGACGATAGGATGCGATCTTCATGAACAGGGGGGTCTGGAACTTTTCAGGAATGGCAAGCGCCCCCGTCACCATCTTGACGAGGTCGTTATCCTCTTCCGCCATGATGACTTCGAGCTCATCGAGCTGGTCATCGGAAAGCAGCGCGATATTGTCTTCCGCGAATTGCCCGAGAACGAGGTCCATCTCGCGAATGCCGCGGTGCCAGCAGCGGTAAAGTATCCGCCGGCGTCTCGGATCGAGGTCGGCACTCGTGCGCACCAGTCCAGTCATCGCATTCACCTTTCGGTTGACCATTCAACAGCATGTTGATCGCGACCTCCTATAGAACAGGAGGCGAACGCTTGGGAACCGGTTTTTATCGAAATAATACCACCGCCACGAAAATCTGCCGGTGATAACCCGGCTTTGTGACCTGCGAAGTCTTGCATAAGCCGTCCCCTTCCCCGATTTTGCTGCCATGCGCCCGGCCATTCTCGATCCGCTGTTTGCCTCCGTCTCCACGCTTGCCGGCGTGGGGCCGAAGCTTGCCGATCTCCTGGCAAAACTTCTGGGACGGGAAAGTGCGGACGATACCCGCGTTATCGACCTTTTGTTCCATGCGCCCTCCAACGTCATCGACCGCCGCAACCGTCCCGGCATCGCGCTTGCAGCACCCGGCGCCATTGTCACCATTCAGGGACGTATCGACCGCCATCAGCCGCCACCGCCGGGTAACCGCTCCGCGCCCTATCGCGTCTTCCTGCATGACGAGACCGGCGAACTGGCGCTGACCTTCTTCCGCGCCAAGGGCGACTGGCTGTCCAAGGCCCTGCCCGTCAATGAAGAGGTTCTTGTCAGCGGCAAGGTGGACTGGTTCAACGGTCGAGCCTCCATGGTGCACCCGGATTTCATGGTGAAGCTTTCCGAGGCGGAAAATCTGCCGCTTGTGGAAGCCGTCTATCCCATGACCGCCGGCCTTTCCGCCAAGGTGTTGCGCAAGGCGATCGAAGGCGGGCTCTCGAAGCTGCCGGTTTTCCCGGAATGGATCGATGAGACGCTCAAGACCCGGCAGGGCTTCGGTGACGTGGCATCCAGCTTCCGCGAGCTCCACAACCCGCGCGACAGTGCCGATATCGAACCGCAAGCCCCGGCGCGCCGACGGCTCGCCTACGACGAATTCCTCGCCGGACAGCTCTCACTGGCGCTGGTGCGCCAGCGGCTGCGCAAGGTGGCGGGCCAGCCAATCCGCGCCAAGGGCGATATCGCCGCCAAAATCCTCGCGCAACTGCCCTTCTCGCTGACGGCAAGCCAGAGCGCCGCCGTCAAGGATATCCTGACCGACATGGCCGGCGAAGACCGCATGTTGCGGCTGTTGCAGGGCGATGTCGGCGCCGGCAAGACGCTGGTGGCGCTGATGGCCATGGCGACGGCGGTGGAGGCCGGCGGACAGGCGGTGCTGATGGCGCCGACCGAAATCCTCGCCCGTCAGCATTACGCCACCATTTCCAAACTCGCGCAGGCCGTGGGCCTCACGGTGGAAGTGCTGACCGGCCGCACCAAGGGCAAGGAGCGCCGCGAGATCGAGGAGCGCGTGGCCTCGGGCGAAGCGCAGATCGTCATCGGCACCCATGCGCTGTTCCAGGACAGCGTCACCTATAAGAACCTTGTGCTGGCCGTGGTGGATGAACAACACCGTTTCGGCGTGCATCAGCGCCTGCGGCTCACCGCCAAGGGCATCACGCCGCATATGCTTGTCATGACCGCCACGCCCATTCCACGCACGCTGGTACTGGCCGCCTTCGGGGACATGGATGTCTCCAAGCTCACCGAAAAACCGGCGGGCCGCAAACCCATCCAGACGGTGACGATCCCCACCGAACGCATTGGCGATATTGTTGAGCGGCTGCGCGCAGCGCTGAAGGACGGCAAAAAAGCCTACTGGATTTGCCCGCTGGTGGAGGAGACGGAGGAGTCCGACCTGATGTCGGCGGAGGAGCGCCACGCGGTTCTCTCGCAGATGCTCGGCGCCAACATCGGCCTCATTCACGGGCGTATGAGCGGCCCGGAGAAGGACGCCGCCATGCTCGCCTTCAAGAACGGCGAAACCCGCCTGCTGGTGGCAACTACGGTGGTCGAGGTCGGCGTCGATGTGCCTGACGCGACGATCATGGTCATCGAACACGCCGAACGTTTCGGCCTCGCCCAGCTGCACCAGCTGCGAGGCCGCGTCGGACGCGGCGACGAGGCCTCCACTTGTATCCTGCTCTACAAGGGCCCGCTCAGCGAAAACGGCCGCGCCCGGCTCTCCATCCTGCGCGATAGCGAGGACGGCTTCCTGATCGCCGAAGAAGATTTGAAGCTGCGCGGCGAAGGCGAGTTGCTCGGCACGCGTCAATCAGGCACGCCTGGCTTCCGCATCGCCAGCCTTGAGGCCCACGCCGATCTTCTCGAAATTGCCCGCAAGGACGCAGCCTACGTCATCGAGCGCGACCCGGAACTGATAGGTCCACGCGGCGATGCGCTACGCACCTTGCTCTATCTGCACCGCCGCGACGAAGCGATTCGTTTCCTGCACGCCGGCTGAAAGAGAACACCCATGAACATGATCGACCCGCGCCGCCCACCACCCGCCTTCCGCAAGGGCTACGCGCTCTGCTCGCCCCAGAACATCCTCCAACCCGAAACATTTGCGAAGAGCGAGAAGAAGGCGATTGGCAAGGCGTTCAAGAAGCCCGGCCGCAAAAAGGCATGGAGCAGGGCGCTGGAAGAAGGCTGGAGCGTGAGGCTGGTCTATATGCGGCTCTTCGTGCCGGTGTTCCACGCCACGACTACAGGAACAGACGTGGATGATCTGGACGACGAGGATTGATATGGTCCATTGAATGGACTAATATAACGCTAACTTTAACGCCCGAGGTTAGCCGTGCAGATATCCGTGACTGATGCAAAAAGTCAGCTTACCGAACTGGTGCGCCGCGCCGAAGCCGGTGATGAGGTCATTCTCACCCGTCATGGCCACGCAGCCGTGCGGCTGGTTCCGGTCACCGTCGTGGCGGATAAAACATCCCGTAGCGCCGCGCTCGCAAAAGTGCGCGCGACTGTCGCCAACAAAGGCGATAATGGCCCGAATGCCGCGCATAGTCAGGATTTTCTCTATGACGAGCACGGCCTTCCGAAATGATCGTTATCGATACGTCGGCTCTGATGACGATCCTGCTCGATGAACCCAAAGCGGATGCCTGCGCCTCAGCGCTCGAAACTGATGAACCTCTGCTCATTTCAGCGGGGACGCTTGCGGAGGCCATGATCGTGGCGCAGCGGCGCGACCGTAGCCGGGAACTAGAGATGCTGATCGAAGGTCTGGGCGCCGAAATCAAGCCCGTCACCCCCAAATCGGCGCATGGCGTTTCGGAAGCTTATCGCATTTGGGGCAAGGGCGTTCATCCTGCCGGACTAAATTTCGGCGACTGCTTTGCCTACGAGCTGGCGAAAACAGAGGGTTGCCGTTTGCTTTATGTCGGTAACGACTTTTCGCAGACGGACATCCCGGGCGTTCTCTAGATTAGACCGGCGCGATCATCTTCGGCGGCGTGAAATCCGGCGCCACAAGACCACCCGAGATCAGCAGCTTCGCCGCATCCTCCGGGGTCATGTCCAGCATCACGATCTTGTCCTTGGGCACGAACAGCAGGAAGCCCGCCGTCGGCACCGGTGTGGGCGGCAGGAAGACGGCGACCATCTGCTGGCCCATCTCGTTGAAGCGATGGGCGAGTTCGCCCTTTGCCTCGGAAGCCACAAACACCATCGCCCATGTGCCTGACGACGGGAACTCGATCAGGCCAACCTTCTTGAAGGAGTTCGAGTGCTCCTTCAGGACGGATTCGAAAAGCTGTTTGATGCTTTTATAGATCGGCCGCACCAACGGCATGCGGTTGAGGATGGATTCACCGACGCCGACAATCCATTTCCCGATCAGGTTATTGCCGAGAAAGCCGATGAGGGTGATGCCGATGACAGCGATCAGCAGGCCGAAGCCGGGAATGGCCACATCGAAATATTGCTCGGGATCGTAACGGGCGGGAATATAGGGCTTCACCCAGCTATCCGCCCATTGCAGGAAGCTCCACACAAGCCACATGGTAATGGTGACGGGTGCGAGGATCAGAACGCCCGTAAGGAAGCTGTTGCGCAACCGTGTCGCAAAGGAAATTTTGGGAGGAATGTCGGTCATTTACCGTTCGCGTTAAGCGCTGTCGCTATCGAAACCCGGATGAAAACTGACAATGCCGGATGGCGTTCCCCCATGCAAGCGAAGAACTGTGAAATATTCGCCAGGAATCCCCACAGCGCTCAGGCCCTCGACGGCTTGAAAACCGAAGCGTCCATAATAATCGGGATCGCCGGCAACGACACATCCCGATGCGCTCAGCCGATCAAGCGCACCAAGCCCTTCACGCACCAGCCGGGAGCCGATACCCTCGCCCTGCCGTTCCGGCGTCACCGAAAGAGGCGCAAGGCAAAACCAGCCGCTGTCGCCGCTTGAAAGTGTCACGGGCGAAAAGCCGATATGGCCGACGATCCCTTCGCTGTCTTCGGCCACGAGCGAAACCGTGAGCGCATCGGCCTCCCGCAGCCGCGCCACGATCAGATGTTCGGTCTTGTCGCTATGCTCGACGTTACGGAAGGCTTCTTCCGTAACGCGGGCAATCGCCTCTTCGTCACCCTGGCGCTCCGGCCGGATGATCATTCCACCGTGACCGATTTTGCAAGGTTGCGCGGCTGGTCGACATCCGTACCCATGAAAACGGCGGTGTGATAGGCCAGCAGCTGAATGGGCAGCGAGAAGACCATCGGTGCGATCAGTTCGTCGACGGTCGGCAGCGTGATCGTCGCCATGGTGTCGAGCTTGGAAGCGGCAGCTCCCTTCTCATCCGTGATGAAGATGATACGGCCGCCGCGGGCTGCGACCTCCTGCATGTTCGAAACGGTCTTTTCGAAAAAGCGATCATGCGGGGCGATGACGATGACAGGCATGTTCTCGTCGATCAGCGCGATGGGGCCGTGCTTCAGCTCGCCGGCAGCATAACCTTCGGCGTGAATATAGGAAATTTCCTTGAGCTTCAGCGCGCCTTCCAGCGCCAGCGGGAAGCTGGTGCCCCGGCCGAGATAAAGCACGTCCTTGAAGCGCGACAGATCGCGCGACAGGCCCTCTATTTGCGGCTGGATGATGTTGAGCACCTGGCTCATGATGCGCGGCATCTCGATCAGATGTTGCACAAGTTCCTTTTCCTGACCAGGCTTCAGCGTGCCGCGCGCCTTGCCGGCGGCGATGGCGAGCGAAGCAAGCACCGCAAGCTGGCAGGTGAAGGCCTTGGTGGAGGCGACGCCGATTTCCGGTCCGGCAAGGATCGGGAAGATGGCGTCCGATTCCCGGGCAATGGTCGATTCCCGCACATTGACGATGGCGCCGATCTTGAGATCGCTTTCCTTGCAATAGCGCAGCGATGCCAGCGTATCGGCTGTCTCACCCGATTGCGAGATGAAGAGCGCCGCCTGCGTTGGCTGAAGTGGCATTTCACGATAGCGGAACTCGGAGGCCACATCGATCTCCACCGGCAGGCGCGCATAACGCTCGAACCAGTATTTGCCGATCAGGCCGGACAGATAAGCCGTGCCGCAGGCGGAGATCGCAAGTCCGGAAAGCTTGGCGAAATCGATGGCCTTATCGGCTTCCTTCACGGTCTTGGAGGCGAAATCCACATAATGGCTGAGCGCATGGGAAATGACTTCCGGCTGCTCGTAGATTTCCTTTTCCATGAAGTGGCGATGGTTGCCCTTGTCGACCACATAGGCCGTCGCCTGCGATATCTGCCGCTCGCGCTTCACCGGCTTGCCGGAGAAATCGATGATCTCAGCACCCTGCCGGGTCACGATGGCGCAGTCGCCATCCACCAGATAGGTGATCTCGTTGGTGAAGGGCGAAAGCGCAATGGCGTCGGAACCCAGGAACATTTCTCCGCGGCCATAACCGACGGCAAGCGGCGGGCCGGAGCGCGCCGAAAGCAGCGTGCCGGGATCGTCCTTGAACATCACCACCAGCGCATAAGCGCCGGTCACGCGGTTCAGCATCTTCAGCATAGCCTCACGATGACCAAGACCCTCGCGGGTATATTTCGCCAGAAGCTGCGCCACCACCTCGGTGTCGGTCTGGGTGGTGAAGGTCGCGCCCTCGGCGGTCAGTTCTTCGCGCAATTCGGCGAAGTTTTCGATGATGCCGTTATGGACGACGGCCACGCCATCGACGAAGTGCGGGTGAGCATTGGTTTCGTTCGGCACGCCGTGGGTCGCCCAGCGTGTATGCGCGATGCCGACCACGCCCGGCAGCGGCTTTTCGGACACCAGCTTTTCAAGATTGAAGAGCTTGCCCTCGGCACGGCGGCGATCCATCGCGCCATTGTCGATCGTTGCAACGCCGGCTGAATCATAGCCACGATATTCGAGACGCTTCAGTGCATCGACAAGCCGTTCGGTAACGGGCTCAGTTCCGACAATTCCGACAATTCCGCACATATATATCTCCAGACGGCGATCTTTTCGCCGAAACTTCTAATCTTTCCCGTGCAATCCGCAATTATGGCGCCGGTCACTTTCGGTATCGCTTCGTAACGTCCTTCAAGACGACTTTTTCTTCGCTTCCTTCAGCGCCTTCGCCCGCTCGCGCACCACGGTTGCGCGGCCCGGCTTCACCTCCTGGCGCGCACGCCCAAAAGCCAGCGCATCATCGGGCACGTCATCGGTGATGACGCTGCCGGAGGCGATGTAGGCCCCCTTGCCAATCGTCACGGGAGCAACCAGCGACGAGTTGGAACCAACGAAGCTGTTCGCGCCGATCCGCGTCTCAGCCTTGTTGTAACCGTCATAATTGCAGGTGATGGTGCCGGCACCGACATTGCTGCCCGCGCCAACGAAGGCGTCGCCGATATAGGTGAGATGATTGACCTTGGCCCCCTCGCCGATCTCGGCCTTCTTGACCTCGCAGAAATTACCCACCTTGGAGTTGGCGTGCAGGTTGGCCCCCGGTCGCAGCCGGGCATAGGGACCAACAGTGGCACCTTCCGCGACATGCGCGCCTTCGAGGTGCGAGAAGGCATGGATCACAGCACCCGGTTCGACCGTCACGCCCGGACCAAAAACGACATTGGGCTCGATCAGCGCATCTTGACCGATCACCGTATCGAAGGAGAGGAAGACAGTTTCAGGCGCGATCATCGATACGCCGTCGACCATCAATTCATGGCGGCGGCGCTCCTGCCAGAGCTTTTCGATAAAGGCCAGTTCGGCGCGGTTGTTGCAGCCGACCAGTTCTGTTTCCGGTGCATCGATGGCGACGGCGCGGCGGCCGAGCGACCGGGCAATTTCGACCACGTCCGTCAGATAATATTCGCCCTTCACATTGCCGTTGCCGATCCGGTCGAGCAGATCAAGGGCATTGCGGCCATTGATCGCCATCAGTCCACTATTGCACCAGGTCACCCTGCGCTCTTCGTCGGTCGCATCCTTTTCCTCGCGGATCGCCACCAGCTCGCCATTCTCGACCAGCAACCGGCCATAACCCGTGGGCCGATCGGTATGAAAACCGATCACCGCGACATCGGCGCCGGAAGCAATGGCCTCGCGGGCCCGGTCGAGCGTGGCGGAGGTAATGAGCGGCACGTCGCCATAAGCGATGATGAGATCGTCGAAGCCGCGTTCGATTGCCGCACGTGCGGCAAGCACGGCATGGCCGGTACCTTTGCGTTCCGTCTGAAGAAAAGTCTCAACCTGAAGTCCCGGCAGGCTCGCCGCCGTGGCAACATTGTCGGCGTCACGTCCGACGACGAGCGCCACCGTGCCCACGCCCGATCCAGCCACCGCCTCGACCACATGCGCAATCATCGGACGGCCGGCGACCGGATGCAGCACCTTGGATTTCGACGACTTCATGCGCGTGCTGTCGCCCGCTGCGAGAATAACGGCTAGAGAGCTGCGCTCCATAAGACCTCCAACACCCCGTCGGCGACTGCCTGGCAGCCGATACAGCGGCACATGTTTGACTTTGCGCCGTCCGGCAAAACGAACGGGCGCATCGGTAATTTCATTCCGGATTGCTATAACGGCGGCCCACTTAAGAAACCATGCAAATCTGCACCAAATTTCCGCACCGGTTTTCATCAAACGTGATTGGAGCGGGATCACATCCTGCTCCCACCGTCTGATTTATCGCCGGGAGTTGCGGGCAGTGAATTCCAGTACCTGCTGGCGACCGTTCTCAATCAATCTTTCCATCTCGCGACGCGCGGCGGCCTCGTCATGCAGACGAAAGGCTTCCACGAGCTTCAGGTGCGAAGCTGAAACATCGGAAATTTCATTGGGATCGGTGTCCGGATTGCTCATCCGGAAGATGCCCGCCAGAGCCGCCTTTATCAGCGAACCAACGGTGCGCATGAACGGGTTGCCCGACATTTCGGTGATGAGGACATGGAAATTCATGTCCGCAAGCGCGCGCTTTTCTTTCGAATAAGCAGTATTGCCCATCTCATTGGCATAGGCGGCAAGCTTTGCGATATCCGCATCCTTTGCCCTGATGGCGGCAAGCCCGGCGCCATAGGGTTCGAAGGCTTTGCGGATGTCGTAGAGATGCAGCAGGAACTCATCGCTGACGCCGGCCTCGAAGTGCCATAGCAGCACTTCGCTGTCGAACATGTTCCAGCTTTCGCGCTCCGTCACCCGCGTACCAATCCGCGCCTTGGGGGAAATCATGCCCTTGGCCGTCAGCGTCTTCATCGCTTCGCGCAATACGGTGCGCGAAACTTTAAGCCGCTCCATCAGCTCCGCATCGCCTGGCAGGATGTCGCCGGTCCTGAAGTTGCCGGACACGATGTCGAGACCGAGCTTGTGAACGACCTGTGCATGATTTGTCCGCAGCTTTCGTAGACCGATCGCCGCATCGAGCATTCCGCGCTGCAAGTGCCATGTCCTTCCGTTCGGTTGGCGATTTTAAAAATCGCGCCAGACGTGTATCTTCAGTCAGAATATAGTGAAAGACATCAAGTTGCCGGAAAAGCAAAGGCAAACTTCATCTACGCAATAAAACCCATGAAAATAAGCAAGGCTGCACATGCGTCGATGTACAGCCCCGATCTTTGCGAACTCAATTTCCCACGTCATCCTCGCCCTTCAGGCGAGGATCCATAGACATGGCGAGTATCATCCGGGTCAAGGCCGAGGATGATACCCTGTCCCACAACGCAGATTATTGCGGCAGCTTGTCGTCCACGCCGGCAACGTAGAAGTTGAGGCCGAGCAGGACCTTATCCTCAGCCTTTTCACCAGCCTTCAGCCATTCCGAGCCGTCCTGCTTCTTCACCGGGCCGGTGAAGGGGTGCAGTTCGCCGGACTTGATCTTGGCTTCGGTGTCCTCGGCCATCTTCTTCACGTCGTCAGGCATGTTGGTGTAGGGCGCCATGGTCAGGATACCGTCCTTCAGGCCGTCCCAGACCGATTCCGACTTCCAGGTGCCATCGAGAAGAGCCTGCGTGCGCTTGATGTAATAAGCGCCCCAGGTATCCTTGATCGCGGTCAGCTGCGTCTCAGGACCGGCCTTGATCATGTCGGAGGCCTGGCCGAATGCCTTGATGCCGCGCTCGGCTGCAACCTGCATCGGTGCCGTCGTGTCGGTGTGCTGCGTCAGGATATCGACGCCCTGGTCGATCAGCGCCTTGGCGGCATCGGCTTCCTTGCCGGGGTCGAACCAGGTGTTTGCCCAGACGACCTTGACCTTGAATTCGGGATTAACGGACTGCGCGCCGAGAACGAAGGCGTCGATGCCCATCACCACTTCCGGGATCGGGAAGGACGCGATGTAACCGGCAACGCCTTTTTTCGACATTTTCGCGGCGATCTGGCCCTGAATGTAACGGCCTTCATAGAAACGCGAATTGTAGGTCGCGACGTTTTCAGCCGTCTTGAAGCCGGTTGCGTGCTCGAACTTCACCTTAGGGAATTTCTGGGCAACCTTCACGGTCGCATCCATGAAGCCGAAGGAGGTGGTGAACACCAGTTCGCAGCCGGAGCGGGCCATGCGCTCGATGGCGCGTTCAGCATCCGGGCCTTCCGGAACGCTTTCGAGGAACGGCGTTTCGATCTTGTCGCCGAAGTGCTTCTGCAGCTCTTCGCGGCCGATATCATGCGCCTGCGTCCAGCCGCCATCGGTGCGGCTACCGACATAGATGAAGCAGACCTTCTTGGCGTCGGCGGCTTCAGCGGAGGAAACAACGCCTCCCAGCGCCGCGATGGAAGCGGCAAGTGCGATGACCAGTTTTTTCATTTTTACCCCTGTTGGTTTGGAGACGTGAGAATGCTTTACCTGTCCGGCACGAAGGACTTGCCCAGCGATGCCGGTGTATTGATCAACGTCGTGCGGCGATTATGCGAGATGATGACCAGCACGACAATAGTTGCAAGGTAAGGTAGCGCCGACAAAAGCTGCGACGGCACCCCGATGCCGAAGGCCTGCGCGTGCAATTGCCCGATGGTGACGGCGCCGAACAGATAACCGCCGGCGAGCACCCGCCATGGACGCCAGGACGCGAAGACAACGAGCGCCAGCGCAATCCAGCCACGCCCGGCCGACATGTTTTCCACCCATTGCGGCGTATAAACCAGCGAAAGCTGCGCGCCAGCGAGACCGGCACAGGCACCGCCGAACATGACAGTCAGATAGCGTGTGCGGATGACGTTGATCCCGAGCGCATGGGCCGAGGCATGACTATCGCCGATGGCGCGCATCTTCAGGCCCGCCCGGCTTTTGAACAGGAACCAGCCTATGCCGGCCACCAGCCCTATGGAAAGGTAGAAGATCAGATCCTGCCGGAAGAGCAGCGGGCCGATGAAGGGTATGTCCGACAGAACGGGAAAGACGATCGGCTGCAGCTTGACGCCTGGCAGGCCAACGAAGCTTTCGCCCAGCATACCGGATACGCCCAGGCCCAGAATGGTGAGCGCAAGACCCGTCGCCACCTGATTGGTGACCAGCGTCAATGTCAGAAAACCGAACAGAAGCGAAAAAACCGCACCCGAAGCAATGCCGGCCAGAATGCCGAGATAGGGCGAACCCGTCATATGGGCGGTCGCGAAAGCGCAGACCGCACCCATGATCATCATGCCTTCGACGCCGAGATTGAGCACACCGGATCGCTCCACCACCAGTTCACCGGAGGCGGCTATGACGAGCGGCGTCGCGGCGGTGATGACGGTGAGGAGAATGGCCTGAAGCATGTCCATCATGCCGCTCCCTGCTTGTGATGCGCCTTGCCGGCAAAAACGACCTTGATGCGATAGAAGATGAGCGTATCGCAGGAGAGCACGAAGAACAGCATCAGCCCCTGGAACACGCGCGTGACCTTGTCCGATACACCGATCGAAAGCTGCGCCGCCTCGCCGCCGAGATAGGTCAGCGCCAGCACCAGCCCCGACAGGATAATGCCAAGCGGGTTAAGACGGCCGAGAAACGCGACGATGATGGCTGTAAAACCATAGCCCGGCGAAATGCTGGGCTGGAGGTGGCCGATGGAGCCGGAGGCTTCCGAAATGCCCGCAAGACCGGCCAGCGCGCCCGATAGCAGCAGCGAAAACCACACCATGCGGCTCGACGAGAAACCGGCAAATCGCCCTGCCCGGGCCGACTGGCCAAGCACGGTGACTTCGAAGCCCTTCAGCATGTGGCGCATCATGAACCACAGCGCGATCGCCGCGACGATGGCGAAAACGAAGCCCCAGTGCGCCCGGCCCGATGCCAGCATCTCCGGCAACACGGCGCTATCGTTGAACGGCTTGGTCTGCGGGAAATTATAACCGCCCGGATCACGCCAGATTCCGCGCGTCAGCCAGTCGAGGAAAAGCTGTGCAACGTAGACCAGCATCAGGCTGACGAGGATTTCGTTGGTATTGAACTTCGTCTTCAGGAGAGCGGGAATACCCGCATAGAGCGCCCCGCCGAGAGCTCCCATCACCAGCATGAGCGGCAGAAGCAGCGGCGAATGCCAGTCCGGATAAAGAACCGGCAGTATGGAGCCAGTAATCGCACCGATGGTGAATTGCCCTTCCGCTCCGATGTTCCAGTTATTGGAGCGATAACAGATCGACAGGCCGACACCGATCAGGATCAGCGGCGCGGCCTTGATCGCCAGCTCGTGCAGGGACCAGACTTCGAGCAACGGCTCCACGAAGAAGGCATAAAGCGCATGGGCCGGGTTCTTCCCGAGCATGGCGAACATGACAGCACCGACCAGCAGGGTCAGCACCAGCGCCAGAAGCGGCGAAAGAAATGTAAAAAGCCGGGAAACCCCTGCGCGTTTTTCAAGCTCAATGCGCATGCTGGGCGGCTCCCGAATGTGTCGTGTGAATGCCGCCCATCAACAGGCCGATCTTTTCGAGCGTCATTTCCTCCACCGGACGGGCCTCGGAAAGCTTGCCGTCGGAGATGACCGCGATATTGGTGGCGACTTCAAAGATTTCATCCAGGTCCTGACTGATGACGATGACCGCCGAGCCCGACTTGGCAAGATCGACAAGTGCCTGACGGATGCGGCTTGCAGCACCCGCATCCACGCCCCACGTCGGCTGGTTGACGACAAGCACGGCCGGCTGGCGGTCGAGCTCACGTCCCACGATGAACTTCTGCAGATTGCCGCCTGAGAGCGAGCCTGCCAGCGGATCGGCCCCGCTTTTGCGCACATCCATGGTTTCCGATATGCGCCGCGCCGCTGCCCTGATGGCCGACCCCCTGACAATACGCAGGAAACCGCCGGTCAGGAACGCCTTGCGATCGGAGCGGGCCCGCGCGAGCAACAGATTGTCGGAGAGGCTCATTCCGGGAACGGCGGCGTGGCCATGGCGCTCTTCCGGTACGAAACCCGCCCCCATCAGCCGGCGACCGTTGATGCCGATCCGGCCGACCGGCTTGCCGCGGAGATGGATCGCATCGTTATTATAAACCGGGTATTCCCCCGAAAGCGCGTTGAACAGCTCACCCTGCCCGTTTCCCGCGACCCCGGCAATCGCCAGCACCTCCCCGGCGCGCACGGTCATCGAAATCGATTTCAATGCCACGGCGAACGGCGTGCGCGGCGCGACCGAAAGCCCCATGACTTCGATCTGCGGCGCACCCAGCGCTTCGCCCGTCGCGCGCGACACACTGGCGACATCGCTGCCCACCATCATGCGCGCCAGCGATGCCGGCGTCTCCCGGCGCGGATCGCAGGCACCGGTCACCTTGCCATGGCGCAGAACCGTGGCGCGGTCGCAGATGCGTTGAACCTCTTCGAGACGATGGCTGATATAAAGCACGGAACGGCCTTCGGCCTTCAGCTTCTCCAGCGTCTCGAAAAGCTTGTCGGCCTCCTGCGGCGTCAGAACCGAGGTCGGCTCGTCAAGAATGATAAGCCGCGGGTTCTGCAGCAGAGCACGGACAATTTCGATGCGCTGGCGCTCGCCGACCGAAAGATCGGCCACATGCGCATTGGGGTCGAGCGGCAGGCCATAGGCGCGCGACAGGGTCTCCGCTTCCCTGGCGATTTCCTTCAATGAAATTTTCGGATCGAGCGACAGGGCAATGTTCTCGGCAACCGTCAACGCCTCGAACAGCGAAAAATGCTGGAACACCATGCCGATGCCGAGCCTGCGGGCTTCGCTTGGCGAACCCACCGAAACCGGCTCACCCTGCCAGATGATTTCGCCCTCAGTCGGTGCGAGAACGCCGAACAGCATCTTGACGAGCGTGGATTTACCCGCGCCGTTTTCACCCAGGAGCGCATGGATTTCACCCGGCGCAATATCGAGATCGATACCGTTGCAGGCGGCGAAATTGCCGAACAGCTTGGTCAGCTTGCGAACGGACAGGAGAGGCACGGCCTCCGGCGCCAAAGTTCCAGTCACGAGTTCCCTCTCTCACCAACCGTCCATGCCTTCTTCGAGGCGTTTCAGACGGTCGCGGTCATTGTTCCCAATCCCGCACCAAAAAGTATGCAATGATACGTGATCAGAACTTATTGATAACGGTTTTGCTGCTGCGCACAACTGAAAAAGAAGCTGCTTAAATGCAATTTGCACAAGCAATAAACGGCTTTACCTCTTCATCATTTCGCGCCGAGCGTTGGGATAAACTGTAAAATTCCTCCGATGCAATACAGGTAGATGCCGCTCGCCACGAACCCCACCACCGCCCATGTCGGCGTCTGGAAATGCATCAGCAGCGCATAACCACCAAGGGCGCACCAGATGGCCACGACAAGAAGATTAAGGGACCGCAGCCGCTTCACCCGCACGGGATGCAGGAAATTGATCGGCAGAAATGTCAGGAACACCGAAACAGTCACGACTGTCATGGCGGTGGTGGCGCTGGCATCCATCACGAAGAGCGTGAAGATCACCATGTTCCACACCACGGGGAAGCCCGAGAAGAAATATTCGTCGGTCTTCATCCCCATATCGGCATAGTAGATAGCACTGGACACCACGATCATGCCCGCCGCCACAAAGGACCATGGCTCTCCAATCATGCCGCTCTGATAGAGCGCGAAGGCAGGCAGAAGCACATAGGTCACGTAATCGATGATGTTGTCGAGCGTATCGCCCGACCAGTTTGGCAGCACTTCCTTGACCCGGACCTTCCGGGCGATAGGGCCGTCTATCCCATCCACCAGCAGCGCAAGACCAAGCCACCAGAACATATCGACAAAACGGTGCTCGGAAGCAGCAACGACGCCAAGGAAGGCAAGAAAGGAACCGGACGCCGTTAGAATATGAACGGAAAAGGCGCGGATTTCCGCATAGGGAACACGCTTGTAGTTGAAAATTTTCATGGTCAGCGTCTGCGCCCCGCTTTTCATCCGCCCTGCTTATTCCGGTATGCGGCCATTCACCACGCTTTGCAACCGGCTCAGTCGGCTTATCCTAAGACTAATGTGGCGGCAGACCCAATGAATCTTCACAACCGGATGTTCCCGGCCGGAAGTGGATTTGCCGATGCAAAGCCTTTATGATGCTCTGGAAATAATAACGGATCAGGACCATGAGACACTTCGATATCGCCATAACAGGTGCAGGACTTGCGGGTCAGATCGCGGCCATCGCACTGGCACGGGCGGGTCGCCACGTGGCGCTCGTAGCACCTTCCACCGACAGAAAGGACCGGCGCACCACGGCGCTGATGGACCAGTCTATCCGCTTCCTGGACCGTCTCGGCCTGTGGTCACGCATCGCGCCTTCGGCCGCCCGCCTTTCCACCATGCAGATCATAGACGGAACCGACCGTCTGTTGCGAGCACCGACAGTGCAGTTCCGTTCCTCCGAAATCGGCCTGGATGCATTTGGCTGGAACATCCCCAACGAGGCCTTGCTCGGTGTTCTCAGCGAAGCGGTGGAGCAGGAACACAATATTACCCGCCTCGACACCTTCGCCGAGACGATCGATCTCGGCGACGACCGCGCGACGGTGACCCTTGCGGATGGCGAAACGCTCTCTGCCGATTTCCTCATCGGGGCAGATGGCAGGAAGTCGATGGTCCGGGATGCAGCCGGCATCGGCGTGAAATCCTGGTCCTATCCGCAGACCGCCGTCGTTTTGAACTTCGGCCACAGCCGACAGCATGGAAATGTTTCGACGGAATTCCACACGCCCACCGGCCCTTTCACGCAGGTTCCCCTTCCCGGCAACCGCTCCAGCCTCGTCTGGGTCGTCACCCCGCAACAGGCGGAAGAACTGACTGCCCTGCCACTGGAAGCGCTGAGCCTTCGGGTCGAGGAACGCATGCAGTCCATGCTGGGCGCCGTTACCGTCGAGGATAGCGTCCAGGCATGGCCGCTCTCTTCCATGACCGCCCATCGCTTCGGCAAGGGCCGCGTCGCCCTGATCGGCGAGGCGGCACATGGTTTTCCGCCCATCGGCGCACAGGGACTGAACCTCAGCCTGCGCGACATCATCTCACTGACGGAATTGCTGAGCGCCGTTTCCGACCGCCCCATTGCGGCCGATGCCGGCAGCAGCTTCGACCGCAGGAGGCGGGCGGATGTCTATAGCCGCACACTGAGCGTCGATCTCCTGAACCGCTCGCTGCTTTCGGATTTCCTGCCCATCCAGATGGCGCGCGCAGCCGGCCTGCACGTGCTTTCCGGCATCGGTACGCTCCGAAGCATTGTCATGCGCGAAGGCATCGAACCCGGCCGGGGCCTGAAGGCCCTGCCCTCACTGCTGTTCGGCAGCTTCAAAAAGGCTGGATGAAATAAACCACGCCCGTCAGCGTGAGAACCGACAGCACCGTCGAAATCAGGATCGTCGCCGACGCCCGCTCCTGCCACACATGATATTGCTGGCCGATGACGAAGACATTCGTCGCGGTCGGCAAAGCAGCCAGCAGCACGGCGGAATAGATCCACACCGGCTCGAATCGCCCGAGCGACGACAGCACGAGATAAACGGCGAGCGGATGCAGGATGAGTTTTGCCGGCACGATGTAGCTGATCTCCACCGGCACCCGCTTCATCGGCCGAAGTGCCAGCGTCACGCCCATTGCAAACAGCGCACAGGGCGGCTGATTGCGCCAGATAATCCACCAGCCGCTGCACCGCCTCCGGCGGTTGCCATGACAGCGAAGCGGCCAGGAAACCGGCGATGACGGATACGATGAAGGGATGGGTGATGACCTTGCGGGCCACATCCAGCGCAAGCTTCGCCGGGGAACGCTTGTCGCCGCCTGCAACGGCCATCATCGCCGGCGCGACAATGAAATGCGCGGCGTTTTCGAGGCAGACGATGAGCGCCACAGGCACCGCCGCCTTTTCGCCGAGCGCCAGAAGCGCAATGCCCGGGCCCATATAGCCGATATTGCCGTAACTTGCCGCAAAACTTTGGATCGTCGTTTCCGCGAGGCTGTTTTTCCGGACAAAACGACCGATCAGGAACACAACCAAGAAAATGCCATAGGTACAGACGAGGCTGGCGGCAACGAAATCCATCCGCGCCAGTTCTTCCACCGGCGTTTTCGACACCAGCTTGAAAAACAGCGCCGGCAGCGCCGCGTAGATGATGAAGGTGTTCAGCCAGCCCATCGCCTCGACCGGCTGTTTCGTGATGCGCGCAGCGCCGTAGCCGATCAAGATGAGGCCGAAAAACGGCAACAGCAATCCCACGATGTCAGTCACTGTGTCTCCCCCGCAAGCAACTCCAGCGGGAGGCTTAGCCGATTTGCATCAGGATCGGAAAGGTCTCCTGGAACCAGATCGCCACATTGGTGATAAAACCGGATATGAAAGCGAGGCCGGTCAGCACCAGCAACACGCCGAGCAGCTTTTCCACGAGGCCGAGATGGCGACGGAAGCGGACGAGGAAACGCATGAAGGAGCCGGAAAACGCCGCCGCGATCCAGAACGGTACCGCAAGGCCAAGGGAATAAACCGCAAGCAACATTGCGCCGTCGCCGACCGTGTCGCGTGAAGCAGCAACGCCGAGAATCGCGCCAAGAACCGGGCCGATGCAGGGCGTCCAGCCAAAGGCGAAGGCGAGTCCCATGATATAGGCTCCGGACAGCGTCGCCGGCTTGCCCGCGCCCTGAAACCGGGCCTCGCGTGAAAAAAGGCCGATACGGAACACGCCCAGGAAATTCAGGCCCATCAGGATGATGATGAAACCGCCGATCTTGGCGAGAATGTCGAGATTCTGGCGCAGAAGCGTGCCTATCGTCGAGGCGCCCGCGCCCAGCGCCACGAAGACGGTGGCAAAACCGAGTGTGAAAAAGAAGGCCGAAAACAGAACGGCCCTGCGAATCTCGGGCCGTGGTGCCGCGTCTTCCGTCCTGAACTGCTCGACCGACACACCCGCCATATAACAGAGATAAGGCGGCACCAGCGGCAGAACGCAGGGCGACAGAAACGAAAGAGCGCCAGCCAAAAGCGCGCTGAACAGGGAAATATCGGCAATCGACAAGAGAAACTCCGCATCCCGCAAAGCCGCCGCGATTCTTGAGAGCCGCCACCGCTTCACGCTTCATTTTCACGCATGTCATTGCCGCAAAACGATTTCAGCCGCCAGGCAGACACACTTGACGCCGGTTTTATCCCCGGCCGCCCCCTCTCTCCAATCACCTTTTCGGGGGTGCGACAAAAAAAACCGGATTGATCGCCGAAAGCGCTTTTTTTGGGTTGACCGAACGGATCGCTCTACATATGTTCCGCGCACTTCCGAAGGGCAGCCAAGCCCGCCACGGGAGAGCGTAGCTCAGCCGGTAGAGCAACTGACTTTTAATCAGTAGGTCCAGGGTTCGAATCCCTGCGCTCTCACCACCTCACAATATTTTTCGTATTTATTTCCATGGACTTACCCAACCGGCAGGCAATGATCCCGCCGGGTGCTCAAAGCGTTTCCAACATCAATACAGGAAACAAAAGCGTCGCCACCACGGACGCCTAGCGGTACGCGTAGATGTAACGTGCTATATTGTCATAAAAGCTGGAAAGATAAGCTGGCAGTCGCCTCAGTCGGGTGAACTTGCTGCCTTTATATTCCTCGCGCGTTCCGACGAGCGTATTCGGGTCGCCAAAGGGCAGAAAGTCCCTGTCGGAGACGTAAACGTTGGTGCCATATCCCCAACCGCACTCCAGGGCGCGGTCGAAAGGTAGCGTCATCACACGCGCCGTCTTCAGGAAACGCTCAGCGGCGCTGCGCGAAACGATGTAGCACGCAGATGAACCTTGAGGCCCATAGATGCAGCGGCCAAACGTATCCCCAAATGCACTCGTTCTGCGGCCTTTGAAACCCTTGCGGCGATGATTGGTCAATTTCACGACTGCATCGTCAGGCATGATCGCCACCATGGCCCTCACCCGCTCCGAAAAATCCGGCGTGAACGCCACGTCGTCTTCAACAATCACCGCGACAGGGGCATTGGTTGAAAGAAAGATCTCAAGCGCTTTAATATGGCTGGCATAACAGCCATATTCTCCCGGCAGCGCGTGGCGCCCGTTGCGCAGTTCGAAGCGGCGTCGGTCGAAATCGCGCCAGTTTTCAGGGAGGACGGTCTTTCCATCAATTCCCTCCACCGGCCGCAAATCAAGATCAAGACCCGCGGCCCCTTCGAGCATTTTTTCCAGTCGCGCCCGCGCACGGGCAATCGAAATGATGTAGACGGGCAAATTGGACACAGGCTGCATTTCGCAAGGCACCATAAGCGGGAAACAATGAACTGCCGCGTCCTACAATAATGGGAACGTTGCGTCCACGGTCACGCTCCACTGACCATCGTCAGGAGTGCGGTGGCTGTAAGCCGGCAAGGAATGGTCGCAATCACTTCCGCGCGGCGGTACGGCGGCAGCGCCAGTTCCAGTCTCTCGGTTCACCGGTGTCCATATGGACCGATTCGGTATGGCAATAGGTGCCGACACCCCCGCGGTTCGGCAGGGAACGCAGATAGGTTGCGAGTTCCCACTTGGAGACACCCTTGATCTGTATGTCAGCCGCATCGCAGGTATAATGTTTTGAACCCTGCCTTATTCCCTTTGGCGGACGGTAGCCCGAGGTGACAATGGCCGGGCTGTTATAGTGTCGCTCCACATCCTTGATCATGCTGATGAGCTCCGGCTTGAAACAACCGACTTCAACGCGATCTGTCTGCAGGAAAAGCCCGTTCGGCGCGACGCGGGTCAGGCCGGAGAGCGAGGCAAGCTTCATCAGCCCGGTGGGTTCATCGTCCTCTTCATCGAGATGAGCGTCGTCGAATTCGTCGGACATCATCGAGCGACCGGAGAGCGCAATACCCATCGTCTTGTCCGCCGCTCCCGGAAGTGCGGCCACCTGCGTGCCACCTGCCGAACCGCTTTCGATCATTTTCGGCAGGCGCTTCTTGGCTGCACCGGCGAAAAATGCTGCAAGCGTGACGCCCTTGCCTTCGCCTTCCTGCTTCTCGTCGCCCATGGCGGCACTGGTCGCGGGCTGCACCGAAGCAAGCTGTTCCGATGCGGTTTGTGGCACCGGCACGGCAGCGGGCTGGCGGTTCTCGCTGTGCTGCTCCGGTACCTGCGCGGCTGACGGCACAGCAACAGGCGCGGATACCGGCTGCGGTTGCGCCACCTGCACAGGGGCGGAGTAAACGCTGCTGAGCGCAGGTGTGATTTTCTGGGAAGGCACGCCCGCCGCGGCCGCGCCGGACGCCGTGGCGGCCAGGGAAGGCGCTGCGGATGCGGTGGAATAGATGCTTGATGTTCCAGCGGAAATACCCGTTGGCTGCGTCGTCAGTCCGGCGATATCGGCGGCAGCGCCGTAACCCTGTGCCGGACCGCCCGCTGCCTGATGCTGCGCCGGAGCCGTGGTCGCGCCAGCCGCTGACGCCACGGCGGGATCCACATAGTGCCCCTGCTGCGCACCGGCCGCGGGTGCAGCAGTTGCGGCCGTCTGCTGCTTCTGCTGTCCGGCAACTTCCGGCTTTTTGGCAGTGGCGGCCATCTCCTCGTCAGTCACCGCCGAAACGCATCCGGAAAGCCCCAGCAACGAAACCGCGATGACGAGACGCCGACAAGAAACGCGTCCCTTTGCGCCCTCGACAGTTTTCATGGGTGGCCTCCGTATCTTTTATTTCCAACAGCAGCACGGGAACGGAATCGTGTGCTTCCCCCAAAACGGGACTGGCCGTTTCGATTCGCGGACTATGCCTCATCCCCTCAGGACAAGGCAAGAGCGCCCGAAAACGCTGCTGCTCACCGGAAAATCCCTACCAGGAACCGGTATTCTGCATAGATATCCACGGTTCGGCTGGTGCGAGGCTTTCGCCTTTCTGCAAAATTTCGAAAGAAATACCATCCGGTGAACGTACGAAGGCCATATGCCCGTCTCGCGGTGGCCGGTTGATGATGATGCCGTTCTGTTGCAGATGCGCGCAGAAGTCGTAGATATTATCGACCTCATAAGCGAGGTGACCGAAATTGCGGCCGCCGGTATAATCTTCGCTATCCCAGTTATAGGTGAGTTCGAGGCACGGCGCCTTGTTTTCCTTCGCCGCAGCAACGTCGTCGCGAGCTGCAAGAAACACCAGAGTGAAGCGGCCTTTTTCGTTCTCGATTCGGCGTATTTCGGCAAGGCCGAGCAGGTCGACATAGAATTTAAGTGATTCGCCAAGGTCTTTGACGCGAACCATCGTGTGCAGATACCGCATTTTATTCCTCTCCATTACACGGGTCCGAAGCCGTTAAACGCATGATCGCAAGCCCCGGACAAGGACGGCGACATAAAAGCAGCTGCGTAAATCAAAAACTAGGGCTTGCGTGAAACCGTTACCAAGATGTTAATCTGGCGCACAGGAATCAGTTGACCGGTGTATGGCGCGTAATCGAGGGGTTGGCAGGATATGGCTGATAGGATGTCATCGAAAACGATAGTCGATGTCGAGGACCTTTCGGGCGATGCCGTGGACCTGACCGAGATCACCGGCGTCGTGAAGTGGTTCGATGTCGCCAAGGGTTTCGGCTTCATCGTGCCCGACAACGGCACACAGGATGTGCTGCTGCATGTTTCCTGCCTGCGTCGCGACGGTTACCAGACGATCCTTGAAGGCACGCGCATTGTCGCCCTTATCCAGCGGCGCGACCGTGGCTTTCAGGCATTTCGCATTCTCTCCATGGATCAGTCCACCGCCGTCCACCCCTCGCAGTTGCCGCCGGTGCGCACCCATGTGCAGGTGACGCCGTCCAGCGGACTGGAGCGCGCCATCGTCAAGTGGTTCAACCGCACCAAGGGTTTCGGTTTCCTGACGCGTGGCGAAGGAACGGAAGACATTTTCGTGCATATGGAGACACTGCGCCGTTTCGGCCTGACCGAACTTCGCCCCGGGCAGGTTGTGCTGGTGCGTTATGGCGATGGCGACAAAGGCCTGATGGCCGCGGAAATCCATCCGGACAACCCGGTTTCGATCGGGATGTCGCATTGATGTCCGCCCTGCCCGATATGGTGAAGAGCGCCGTTATGGCGCTTCTTTTTTTCACGCTGGCCAGCGCCGCCCAGGCGCAGCAACAGCAGACATTCACCTCCGAACCGCTGCAGATTGAAACGGCCGGGGGAAAAAGCCACGATTTCACTGTGGAACTGGCGCTGAACAATGCCCAGCGCGAACAGGGCCTGATGTTCCGCAAGAGCATGCCACCAGAAAACGGCATGTTGTTCAATTTCGGTGAACCGCGTGATGTCGCCATGTGGATGCGGAACACGCTTATTCCGCTCGACATGCTTTTCATTGGCCGTGACGGCCGCATCACCCACATCCACGAAAACGCGGTTCCACATTCGGAAGCCATCATCAGCTCCCGCGGGCCAGTGAAATTCGTGCTTGAACTGAATGGCGGCGCTGCCAAACGTTACGGCATCAAGCCTGGCGATATTGTGCGCAACGCGCAAATTGGCAACCGGAAGTGACGTTGCCGCGTTATTGCGTCTGAATGAGCCGGACGATGTTTCGCCCGGCTGGCGCAATGTTCAATAGACCGGCTCTATATGGCTCAGAATCCTGCAGTTGGAAATGGAAGCGGCAAGGTTGATGGCGATGTCGATCGCCTCGACCGAATCAGCCGTGCCTTCCAGATAGATCACGTCATTTTCGACAGTGGCGGAAATGCGCGACTTTTCGAGACCTGATTCGAAGGCCAGTGCCGAGGTAATGGCCTGGCATACGCCTGCCATGCGGTCACCAAAGAAGCTTTCCTGAATACCTGACAGATTGAACATATGTGTTCTCCTTCTTATGGACATTACAACGCCTTTGGTGGCGGTTTTGTTCATCTCCGGTTCATCTATTTGTTCATCTTCCATTCATCTTGAAAAATTGGAACCCCCCAATCGATCACATTTTAGGTGATCGGGAACCATTTCGTGAGGCGGGCATTTCGCGCATGGGAGTGAAAAGAGAGTGAAAACCGCCATGAAGGCGCGTGAAACAGGAGGAGAATGACATGCTGATCAACAGAACGGAGCCGTGTCACCACGCCTCGTGGATGAAGCCGGTGGCGATCCACCTGCCCCTGTCCGCAGCAGTGGAAATCTATAGCCCGCTGGTAGCACTGGACATGCTGATGTACCGCTGGCCGGAAGAACACGGCCCGGAATATGAAGAAGCACGCAGAAACTGCCTCGATGCCATCGCCGGACGATGCGACATCGAAAAAGCGCGGGAGTCGTTTCTCATCGCAAGCAGTCACGCTCATATTCTCAACATGCACTGACGTTCATTATCCGCGTTGATGACTGGCCCTTCTCCGCGAAGGGCTTTTCTTTTGGCGTTCACTGTTTCAGGCACGAGGTCGCGCGCGGAAAACTCCCGCCTGCCGCCGGTGACATGTAACTGTCACGCAAACGTTATAATCGGCAGAGACAAATTCCGTGGAATCACCGGGCGGACAAACCGCCGGAAGCTCGGGAGTGGACCTGGCCAGCATGGAAACCGTCTTTGCCCTTTGCGCAATTCTGCTCGTCGCTTTCAACCTTCTCGGTATCTGCCTTGCCGGGTGGCGGCTAAAGCGGCGCGACCCGGAAAATTCCCTTGCGCGGCAAAAACCGCCTGTCTCGATCGTTGTGCCACTGCGCGGTGTGGAAAGTTTCACCCCTCTTACGCTGTCACGCGCCTTCGAGCTCGATTGGCCGGATTACGAACTGCTTTTCTGCGTTGCAGATGAATTCGACCCCGTCATTGCGCAAGTGCGCAAAGCCCAGAGCGCCTTTCCTTCCGTTTCGGCGCAATTGCTCATCGGCGACGACCGGATCAGTGCCAATCCAAAACTGAACAATTGCGTCAAGGGCTGGCTGGCCGCCCGGCATGAATGGGTCATCCTCGCCGATTCGAACGTATTGATGCCGAAATCCTACGTGACGCGCATGATGTCGGCCTGGCGGAAAGACAGCGGCCTCGTGTGCTCCCCGCCGCTGGGCTCGCGGCCGACGGGTTTCTGGGCGCATGTGGAATGTGCCTTCCTCAACGGCGCGCAGGGCCGCTGGCAATATGCGGCAGAAGCCATCGGAATGGGATTCGCGCAGGGCAAATCCATGTTGTGGAACAAACCGTTCCTCGAAGACCATGGGGGTATCCGCGCCCTCGCCGCCGAAATCGCCGAAGACGCCGCCTCGACGAAGCTGGTGCGGAACGCTGGCCGCAGGGTGCATCTTGTCTCCGCCCCTTTCGAGCAACCGCTCGGCCAGCGTCACGCCGGCGAGATCTGGTCACGCCAGGCCCGCTGGGCGCGGCTAAGGCGCGTGACCTTCCCGCAATATTTCGCGCCGGAAATCCTGACGGGCGCACTTCCCCCGCTTCTGTTCGCACTCACCGCGGCGGCCATGATGGACGTGAACCTCTTAGCGACCGCCCTCGCCGTCCTCGTCCTCATATACGGCCCCGAATTGGCCCTGACCGCCCTCAACGGGTGGCCAATATCGCTCCATACCCTGCCGGCCATGATCGCACGGGACATCATCATGCCCGTCATCTGGACGAGAAGCTGGATTGGCAGCGCAGTGGCATGGCGCGGCAATGTCATGACAATCGGTACGGCGGAAAGCACTTTGGCCGGCCCGCCAGCGGAATAATGACAATTTATGGGAAGAGGTTACGCCGGAAAGCTGATGCTTTGCCTTAAAATGGTCGGAGTGGAGAGATTCGAACTCCCGACCCTCTGGTCCCAAACCAGATGCGCTACCAGACTGCGCTACACTCCGCCGAGGCGATGGCTGGGGAATACACGGTTCATACGCAGTCCGCAACAGGGAAATTCATCTTTGTTCAGCCGCGACACCGTTGAGCAAAACCTAAGGTCGAGCGGGCAGCGCATGAACTGACAGCAAGGGGATAATCGTCTTGACTCTCACTTGAACTCGGTCCATTTCAAATTCAACGTTCCTGACACGATTTGGTTATTCTATTCAGGTACGTGATGAATAATCCGGGGTTTCACCCCGCTGTCCAACCGGAGCAGTTTCGACATGTCTGCGAAGATTTACCGCCCTGCAAAAACCGCCATGCAATCCGGCAAGGCGAAGACCAATGTCTGGGTTCTGGAATTCGACGCCGAGGTTCCGCGCAAGATCGATCCGATCATGGGCTACACCTCCAGTTCCGACATGAAGCAGCAGGTCAAGCTGACATTCGAGACACAGGAACAGGCCGAAGCCTATGCCCAGCGCAAGGGCATCGAATATCGCGTGATCCAGCCGAAAGAAGCGACCCGCAAGGTGGTTTCCTACACCGACAATTTCCGTTTCAACCGCACCCAGCCCTGGACGCACTGAAACACGACGACCAAAGTTTTTGCCGGAGCATCGATTGCCCGGCATGACGGCCCCTTAGCTCAACTGGATAGAGCAACTGCCTTCTAAGCAGTAGGTCGCAGGTTCGAGTCCTGCAGGGGTCGCCAATATTTTCAAGCGCTTAGCGGCGTTTCCTGAATCACCAGTTTGCAGTTTTCTGGTGCAGTTTGCAGAATTCGTTCTGCGGGCGTTCTGGTGGTGCAACTTATGCGGAGCATAGAAAAATCCCGCCGTGGTTAGTGGCGGGATTTTTGTGTCACCAACGCTGCAGGCGGGTGCCTGACGTATTGCCATCGTTCAGGGCCAAGATCGTACGAAGCAGAACGGCGGCCTGATTATGTAGTTCGTTGCGCAGGCCCTCTGACATGTGCGGCAATCCGCGTTCGGGCGGAAGATCGGCTCCATTGTCTATGCCGATGTTTTCGATGATGCGGTCTAGTGTGTCGGCCGCACGGCAAGCCATAAACCTGCGGCCTCGCCACCCCTTCACCATCCGGCGCTCTTCGTCCAAGTCGATCACGCCGCCACCTTCAATCGCTCGACAGCCTCACTCGCCGACGCACACTTTGGCCGGTCATCGATCAGCGTTCCTGCCGCCTTGGCATCAATCAGAATGCCCATGCAGGCGCGAACGTGCGCCAGGTGAGAAGCGCCGCTCTCTGGGTCGATATCTTCTCCCGAGAACCATTGCAGCAAGTGGCGAATCGCTGCGCTGTAGTAGGTGGTGGCGTCCACGGGATCATCTTGCCAGTTGAACGCACCGTATTTTGTAGCACCGAGCGCCATGACGACGCTTTCTTCGATGACGGCGACAGGCGGGATGAACTGAGCCGACGGCTTCTTCACACCAAAAGCGCGCTTTGGATTGGATGATGGCAGCTTGCCTATGGCTTCAGCCAGCGGCACAAGCTCTGCCGGCACCATGGCGTTGTCATTCGCCGGTACGGCTGTGAGGCAGCCGGTGTCTTTGGATGTGATTGTCATTCGCCAGCCTCCTCGATGATCGCCATAGCCTTGCGGTATTTCTCAAGGCGCGCCCGGTTCTTCTCGTCGTCGGGCAGCGCGCGCGAAACATCCATGTTGTCGCGCAGGTCCGCAATCTTCACCTGTCGCGCGATCGGGTTTGAGATCGCGCGCCGCACGAAATCGAAGTAGTCCTCACCTTCCTGACGAGAGATCGCGTAAACCGCCGCATGCACCTCTTCGCCGAAGATCGCCAAGATATCGCCATGGCCTACGCCACTGTCCTCAACGACGTCATGCAGAACCCCGACGATGCGAGCTAGCTCATTATCTTGCGCGAGCATGACGCGCAGCGGATGCAGGATGTATGGCTGCCCTGCCTTGTCAGTCTGCCCCTCATGGGCGTCAACTGCGAATTTGATCGCTGTATCTAGGTCGCTCATACCGTCTCCTCAATCTTCTTCTTGCCATCGACCGAAGGATTCACAACCGGCTTGAACCGGCGCAGCGCAAACGGTGGATCCTCGTCGCCGAACTGCGGGCACACTCCGCGGTTCACGCCTGCCAGCCTGATGCCAGCGTAGTCGCCACCGATATACGTGCGGCACATGCCAACCCACGTTGCCGTGTATACTTCCCCGGCACGAATGCCGAGGTATTGCTCTGGAAGGGTGGTGTCGTCGATGCAGACGACTTCGTCGCCGGGTTGGATGGTCATGCAAGGCCCCAGTGGTGGTGCTTGTCGCTATAAGGATTGTCTTTCCTCACCACAGTTCCTTTCTTCACCAAAGCTATAAGGCGGCGTCGAACGGTAGCCGTCGTGATACCCTCGTGCTTGCTGCGCAACATATTCTTGATCACGTATGTTGCGTTGTCGCGCACACACAAAGCTCGCTCGATGTCTGCATCCAAATCATCTGTTGCTGTTCGCTCAATATCTGTCGCTATAGTCACGCCGCCTCCTTCATTTCCGCCCGCTCACGAATCGCGCTCATGATCTCCTTTACGGTCGTCCACGGCACGACGACCGTGCGGGTACACTCATCGCCGTCCTCGTCGCGGTCATCGATGCCAAAACTGAACTCTCCGATGTACGCGGCTTTGGTCGCTCCGCTCGGCGTAAGCGCCTCCTGCAATCGCTCGACCTTCCCCCGCAGGTGCGCGAGAGAAAGATCGTGGAAGCACTCATTGGTGAACTCGGGCGCCGCATCGAGCGGAATGGCATAGTGCTCGCGTTCCTTCGGCGTGTACTTCTCCTTGATAGGAATGCTGTGGCCTGCGAACTCCTCGGCGAGCCACCGGCCCGCCTTGTCTCGAATGCCGGTGTAGCCTTGATGGCCTGGGCACTCGTAGAGGTCTCGTTTCAACAGAACATACTGGGTCATCGGCAGTCCTCCTTGAACCGCACGTCCGGCTTGCCGTCCTCGTTCGGGCAGATATCTAGGAGGCCTCTCGAATTGGCCCCGTCGAAATAGTAGTCGTACTTGTCCTTGCGGTACTCGTAGTTGACCCGCCAGAACTCGGCTTGGTTGTTTAGCTCCCAAGCCACGAGAGCAGTCGGGCCGAACCAGATGGCCGGGATGATGACGGCGACGGCGAGGCTGGATGCGATCTGCTTAATCTTCACGCCGCCCTCCCAGCCATCAGCGCATCAAACGTCGCCAAGAATTCGAGCTCCGCTTCCTCCGGCGACCAATACCGCAGCTTCACGCCCAACTCTTTTCCGGCGTACCGCGCGTGCCACGGCATCTCACGCAGGTTGACCAGCTCGTCGGCGATGATGCTGTTATCGGCGTCGTGAACCTCGCGCGGCAACTCTTTCGGCAAACCAAACCGCGCCGCGATAGCCAGCCAGTTGTCTTGCTCGATCGCACGGTAGTTCGTCAGGTACGGCTTGAGTGGGCGCGGGATGTCCACGCAGTATGCTTCAGGGGCATCGTGCAGAAGGCCAGCCAAAGCCACCTCCGGCGCGTGCTTGGCTGCAAGGTGACGGGCAATCAGAACTGAATGTTCGGCGACGCTGTAGAACTTGATGCAGTGACCAGCGTATCGGCATTGCAGGCCAAGCGAATGCGCGATGTCCTCGATGTGGACTTCGTGCGGTCTCGGGTCCATCGTCCAGTATTTGCGGCCGGTGAAGGTCTGCATGAAGTCGCCGGTGCGGTCCACTTCGGCAGGCTGGTTGCGGGTAAGTCCGATGTACTGTCCGTTGTCTGAGGACAGAGGACGGGCAGCAGAATTAAGCCGATCCAAATCGTCACGAGAAATCACATAGTCGCGGTTGACGATTGGTCGAATATCGGATGGCTTGACGTATCCGCCATCCGCATATCTTTCCGTCCCGTCAGAGAATACGGCAGATCGTCGTCCCTCATTGGTAACGCGGACGCCAGCTATCGTTGGTGGCACGTTGTCATTGGCCGCAATGTACTTTTCGAGCGAGCCGAAGGTGGTGGTGGCGAGTTCTGCCGGTACGGCTTGTTCTCTTCGCATCAACATCAAAACGCCTTCCCGCCAGCTTTAAGCCGGTTCTCAATCTTGTGGTCAGGGCGGTTGGCATTGAATGACATCTTCTCGACGATGGCACCGCCGAGATCGAAGCCGAGGAATGCCGCCAGATCGCCGATCCGGATCATGGCGTCGGCCAGCTCAACTTCAGCCATAGGCCGGTGCGGCAGCTTGTCGTCCATCAGCACCTTGCCTGGCTTTGACTTACGGTAGCCTTCCATCGCTTCACTGATCTCGCTGTGGATCAGGCAAAGCATTTCAGGCACGTTGCGGTCCAGCGCCTTGCCTGTGGCGAGGTCCGTGTACCAGCCTGCTCTCCGGCTTGCTGCGTGGCAGTCGGCGGCGAAGAGGTTGATGGCTGCGGCATGAGCATGAGGCTTGTTGTCGTTGGCCTCAGCAAGCATTGCCTCACGGACGGCGGGATTGCGGTACATTTGAGAGATGTTGTCTCTGGTGCTCATTTCTATCTCCTCAGTGGTGTGGTGGTTGACCGCCAGTTGGTGCCTGGCGGGGTTGATTTTACTAGGGTATCGTTATGTGATAACGTTTCGATACTGAATCGCTAACAAAGGAAGTAGTTTTGCAAGAGTATCGACACGCACACTTTAAGGACGTCATCTTTACCGACGACACGTCCGTCCTACGGCCTGGCTTCTACCCGACCGGCAGGACAGCCGGTCTATATTCAGAGGAGGGTAGGATTAATCAGATGGCGTCCATCCTTGGATATGCGCAGTGCTTCGACCACAATCTGCATTTACGAGGAACGGTAAGTTACCCTGCGCAGTGGTTTTTGCATGATGGTGAATTGCTAGCGCCGACGCCAAAATATTGGGACTAAGCCGCCGCTCTCGCTGGCTCATTGTCGTTGGCTGCATCCATCATCGCCACGCGAACGCGTGATACTTCGCCGTACTCCTTGTGGTAGCTGATCGACTGCATAGACCGGCCGGACAGGAAGCCAGAACCGAAATGCCAAGCATCCTGGGGCGTTGGTGTTTGGTGCGATTCCGAAATAACCCCGCCGCCCTCGGACGCAAACTTGCTCGAGTGATGAATGTGGAAGCCGTGGACGAAGCGATGGCGAGTTGCGCCCCAGTCTTCGGCGCGACGGTGAGCCATAATGCTTGCCATGTCCTTTAGCTTGACCGTGTGGCCATGCGTGGCGCCGATCATCACCTTGCCGAAACGAAACCAGAAGAACAGCGACGGATCTACGTCAACGGTTACTCTCGGCTCATTGCGATACCAAGCAAGCAGAAAGTATGCGACCGCAACGGACGCATGCTCATCATGGTTGCCAGGCAAGATGCGCACAGTGACATGGCCGTGCCGTTTAAGGCTGGCATCTATCGAGCGTACGACCAGACGGCACGCAGTCATCAGCACCTTCTGGTAACGCCCGTCGACCTGTAGGACGTTTCCAGATCGCGCCGTCTTGTTCTCGTTATTGTCCGAATGGAGCAGATCACCACCGCCCAGCACAATTGCATTACCTGACGGGAGTGAGCGCGCGATTAAGTCTTCAATCGCGGAGCCGATGACGCTCTCCGCAATTTTCAGATCCCAATTGGTATCAGTCTCGCGATGCCACGAGAAAAGACCGATATGCCAGTCCGCAAGAGGCGTCAGCGTCAGCAGATCGTCATAGACGTGCGTCGGCGCGGTGATAGGTTCGGCGGGCTGAACATCACGGAACGCTTCTTTGAGGACGGCGGCGATATCGACTGGTGAGCGCTCCACCGCCGTCTTCTGCCACTGCTGGATAACGCGCCCCTCAGCATCAACGAGGGCAGACACACCTTTGACGACGTGGCCAGTCGGCACCGCGAACTTCTCGCCCCGTTCCGGCGTCTGCTGGATGAACGTGCCGCTCGGAGTGTTGCTGATACGGCTTATGCGAAAGCCAGGAAGGACAGGCTCCGTGCCAAGAAGGCCAGCTTCGGCGGCGCGTTTGATGCTCTCGGCAAGAGCGGACTTGCCGATGCCAAGCACGGCGGCAGCCTTCACGAGCGTGCCGTGCTCTTTGTAGGCATCGGCTCTCCGGCGTAGTTCTTCTATGGGTAGAGGCATGCAGTCTCCTCGATGTGGTGGTGAAGGCCGCTTGGTGGGCGGCCTGATGATTTCACTTACGCGCCAACAATTCACAAACCGCAGTCGAAGGCACGACATAGCCATAGCCAACCAGCGAGCCTGAGAAGCCAATAGGTGCGGCCATGACGCCGACGGTGATGCCGATCAAGTCGCCGTTGTCGCCATAGACAGGCCCGCCTGATTGGCCCATCACAGTTGTTATGTCTGTCACATAGACCGATTTCCACGGACCTGTTTCGCGTGGCTCTCCGGCGATCTTCCCGTAGGCGGCAACGAACTCGATTTTCAGGGGATTGCCGTAAGCAGCGATAGGATCGCCAACCTTCACACTGTGACAGGCCAATTTTGCGATACCGAGACCGTCCGACGACGTGCGCAGCAGTGCAATGTCATTGGCCTTGTTGACCCAAAGGACATCGGCTTTGCGAAGAGCGCCACCCTTCGCTTTCAACTGGACTTCCTTCGCGTCGCCGACGACGTGCGCAGCAGTGACTATGAAGCCGTCGCCGATATGAACTCCGGAACCGTGTCCGTTTTCGAGTTGGATCTTAACGGTGGCCGTTTCGGTTGCGGTAGAAGTTGGTGGAGGAAGGAGCGCGTAGGCGGCCGCAGAGGTCGCGGCGATGACGAGGAATAAAGCAACGAGGAATGCGCTTGGCGACACAATACGCCGCAGGAATCGTCTAAGCATGATTATCCCCTCTTTCTGGCGACCGTGCGCCAATGTGGTGGTCTCGGTTGGTTGCCGAGCGGCTGGTGAGGCCGACAATCAAGCTATACTGTTTTTACAAATTTGTCAAGATCTGCGACCGACTCAGAATCCCAATTGACTCTTTCGAATATGAGAACATAATAAGAACATCATGTCCCACAAGATGCAAACACAAGCAATGAAACAGTACAGATTTCAGGCTGGGCGCTGGATCGTAACAGTGCGCGCGCCGACCTTTGCCCACGCTAAAATCGCCGCTGCAGCAAAGCTGGATCAGCGGGCAGCGAAGCTTTTCGCTAGCCCGCCTGCATGCGGCTGGAAGCTTGAACGACTAGCAGACACCACCAGAGGATAGTCCTGTGCGCCCAAATTCAAGAGAACCGCAAGCCGATCCGGTTGACCACATCATTGCATGGCATGACGGCGATAGCCGTGCCGCTATCGAGACGCTGATGGAAGACATCCAGCACTTGCGGCTGCAGCTTGCGCTGGCGACCGCAGCGATGGGAACCGGCTTCACGAGAGGATGGAAGCCGGACGCCGACAGAAATGCCAGGTGAAGGAGCTTATCTGCTTTCGGACTACGGCGGCGAGCCTGTCGGCGTCATATGTGAGGAATGCGAGCTCCTGAAATTCATTAGTTCGGCCGAGCTCATGATCGAATTTGGCGATCTGTCGATGCCGACGATGCTGCGACACATTTCCCAAGAAGTGATCAAATGCGCCAGGCCGATGGAAGGCTTTTCAGGCCGCTGCATGCTTCATTACCACGCGCGCGCCGGCAGTCAGATCGATGCATTGAAACAAGCGACGCCGCCGGCCGTTAGAGTGAAGGAAATTCGAAATTGGGAGATTGTCGTGGCCAAGTGCAACTACTGCGGCCACGTTTCAAATATCCCGCACTGGCAACTGAACCGCGCAGCGAAGACGGACACTACGGTGGACGAAATTGCCAGGCGACTGAAATGCAAACGATGCAGCGTGAAGGGTGACGTGAAAATCACCATAGCCAAGATGCCGAGGTGAGCATGTCTCGCGAGCCAGTCGAGCAAGGAAGCCTTTTATAACCGGCGGCCGCCGCCAGATGAATGCATGTTGATAAGGAGAGTAAACCCACTATTCGGATAGAGGAGGAGGAAGATGCATATTCGCCCTTACATTCTCGAAAATCATGGTGTCTATCCCAAGAGATTTCTGGAGGACGGTCAATTCTTCGGCGTGCGGAAAACCACTCACGATAATCTCGACCAACGGCTGATCGCTGAGGTAGATCGGGAGTCTGACCTGACTGCCTACTCCGGATACGTCGCGATGGAACTGTGGGCCGATGACGACGACATACCGACGGGCGCGAAGATCGAGGTGTTGTTCAGTGAACGGAAAGGCATCGCCGCCGTCCTCTACGACCATCCGAAAATATCCGATGCTTTCATTGAGTGGGTGTTTTGCAACTCGCCCAACGACGCATTGACCAAATGGATGAAGAAAGTTCGTTGGCCGCTGATGGAAACATCGAAAGGCCCGGTCGACATAATCGGAGACACCCAACAATGAGCGACCAGACCAACAAGGCCGGCGACGGCATTCACGAGAACCACTGGTGCGAGCATCCGGGCTGTCGTAAGTGGGGTGGCTTCGGCTTTAGCCGAAATAAAGTTGAGAAGTCATACTGGCATTGCTGGGAGCATTATCCGCAGCGGGATATGTTCAAAGCCTACAATTGAAGAACCCGACGATCGCAACAGTCGGATGCAATTTCGCACCCGTCACATTTGATTTCTCGACTCCCTGTCAGAAGGTGGTACCCTGCCTTCATCGTCGCCAACCGAATTCATAGGCGGTGACGACTGAGGGTTACTACGTGCTCCCGCCTATCTCGTGTGGAGGACGAGTCTTGTCCCTTCGGTCTGACTTCGATCACGAACTGCTTCGACGCCTGCTTTTTCGCTGGGCTAAGCGATTCACGTCGTTCGAACAGATTCAGCGCGACCTCGTGGAAAGAACGATCCTCGAAATTGTCGCGGAGTTCCCAGAGGCAGCTGACGATTTTGCAATTGACGTCCAGCATCTCGCGACAATGCGACGGCTTGCCCTTCAGGAATTTGGCATTCTGTTTGATGCCCCTAGTGGACGCGCCTCGCCCGAGAAAGCTTCAAACGTCAGCGAAGATCAGTGAAGGGTTGTTGAAATTCCCGGAACGCCGAAAAGCGCATCCGCCGCTTTCCGAAGTTCGCCCACGTCGCCGTTCATGCAATATCCCCCACGGTCAGATCTTGCACGCGATGCAAATATGAACGGTACGGCGGCCTCTTCTAGAATTGCCGCCAAAGACAGCAGCGTTTCATTGTCTATCTCGATATCGACGATTACTGCGTCAACACCCCCTTCCATCAGCACGTCCAGCACCTCTCCTGTAGAGCGGACGGCCGGCCCTACAATAGCCCCCGCGCCCACCATCAGCGATCGACACGCCGAAGTCAGCATAAGATGTTGCTCTACGATAACGAGCTTTTTGCCTCTAAGCGCTCGTAACACGGAAACGTCCTCCTTTGTCATAACCCCGCCATATGAACTGAGCGAGATTGAGCCGCCAGCCTGTCAGCTCTCCATGCCGTTGAGGAACATTCTGTACGGTTTTGGACCAAAGAACCAGAGTTCTCCGCGATTCCGATGAGTCCGGATGATGAACGCGTCTGCATGAGAGACGAAACTATAGATGGCGCGGTGCTCGAAGTGGTTTGAAGCGAGGCGTCGCGACAGGGGAAATCCCATTCTCCCGTCACCAATCGAGTCCATCATCATCCGGAGAAACCGACATCCCTGCCTCGCGAGCCGCGTCGACAAAAGCGAGACGCGCGTCTTCAGGTCGATCATCCAAGCCATTTTCGAGGACAGCAGAGCAAACCATGAGAGCGGTAACGTACGCCTGCGCTTCTGTGCTTCCGGGCCATCTGTGAAGGAGAACCCTCGCGAGGTCGGTGACGGTTTCAAGGGTTTCGAAATTACCCCAATTGATCGTGATCGGCTCTATTCTGAATTCGCTCATGGGGCGAATTTACACGAAAACCGAGGACTACTAATCAAGCCGGTACACATCCGCGTTATCCTGCCGCTCTCTCAACCCCTTGTAGGCCGCATGTCGCAGTTTGCTGTCCGGTGTCATCTGGCGAAACTCGATCTCCGCGATAAGCGTCGGTTGCACCCAAACGACCTCGCGCCGACCAGAATAGGCCACAGGCGGCTTTTTCTTCCGCCACGGCAGCTTGTCGAGCATGCGACGGAGTTCGTTTGCCGTCCTCTCCTTAAAGCCCGTGCCGACGCTTCCAACGTAGCGCAGCTCGTCGCCTTCATAGGCGGCCAGCAAGAGCGAGGCAAAGCCGCCGCTTGCCGACATGGAGGGCTCATACCCCACGATCATGAACGGTTCGGACTGGACGCACTTGACCTTGATCCAGTCGCCAGTTCTACCGCTCCGGTAGGGGCTGTTTCGGTCCTTGCCAACGATACCTTCCAACCCGAGGCGACAGGCGTGCTCCAGCATCAGGCCGGGATTGTCGGTCTCTACCTCTTCCGATAGTCGGATGGCGCCATCGACGCCGGTCAGCATTTCTTCAAGCAAGTGCCGGCGGCTGCGGTACGGCAGTTCGCGGAGATCGCGACCATCGAGATACAGAAGGTCGAATGCGTAGAGGATGGCGTCCCCGGCTACTTTCTTGCCGCTGCGAGCGCCAACGGCACCCAGACTATTCTGGAGCGCATTGAAGTCGGAGCGCCCTTGTTCGTCCAGGACAACCGCCTCGCCATCGATTATGAATGATGCCGGGCCAAGGGCTCTAGCCGCTTGCTCTATGGCGGGAAAGCGCGCTGCCCAGTCGTAGCCGCCTCGTGTCAATATTCGGACGCCGCTTGCGTCGGCGTGGATCGCGAGCCGGTAGCCGTCCCACTTGATTTCCCATCCCCATTTGTCGCCTGAAGGCGGCTTTTGTTCCAGCAGCGCAAGGGCAGGTTCAATGCGCGCCGGCATTGGCTCCAGTGGCAACGCCGGCTGAGCAGGGTCCCGACGACGTCGTGGCCGAGAGCGGAGGGGTTCGTCGTGCCTCAGAAGAGGCTTGGAGGTTTTCGGCTTCTTCATGAGGACAGCCTACCGACGAACCGTTTACAAAATGTTCGATGAGCTATCCCGACCTTGTCGTCCTTGGCTTCGACTGATTTTCAACGATCCTGTCGACGCGCATAGTCATTTTGTCGACCGCATCCTTCACGGCGCCGATCGCGCCCATGATCTGCTCCGTCTGCTCCCGCAGGCCTGATTTGGAGACATACGTTTCGGCCACGTGGAGCCTATGGGCGGCAAGTTCTTCCCTTGCAAGCGAAGCCATGGCTGAGGCCGCCGACGCCGCCGCAGATGCCTCCGTCTTTGCTGCGCCGATCTTCGCGTCAACGTACTTCCACAGGCCGAAGAAGAAGCCGAACAGCAGAACGAAGAAGCCGCCAACAGCCATGATTTCGGCGCCAGTCATGGCTTCACCCCGCACAGCTTCTGCAGCTTCTCGTTTTCAGTGAGGATCTGCCGCTTCGTTTCCGGCGTCATCTGGTCATCGACAGATGGCCTTACTGGCCGAGCGATATCGCAGTAGCTACCGCTTGTCGCGCATCCACTTGCCAAGAGCGTCATCAACGCCAGCGTCATCCAGATTCCTGATTTCATTTTCGACATCCCCGGCCTTCTTGATGGCCTTGGCATTCGCTGCGGCCTGTTCGTCTTTCGCCGCGGAGCGCCCTGCCCTCTGGCCATACAAAAAGACGCCCGCGAGGATCGCGAGCGCCGTACCGATTGCGGCTAGATAGCCTTTGAGTTTTGTCCACAAGAGGATCAAACCACCACCTCCTTCCCGCGCCAGCTATTCCAGCGGCGAGCGATGACATCGCGATTGCGATAGGCGACATAGGCAACAGCAGCGACAGCGACACCGGCCACAATCCAGCCCCAAGGAAGGCCAGCCACAAAAGCGAGCAAGCCTGAGCTTGCAGCTGAGCCGACACCCTTTGTGACGGCTTCCCTTGCTGCCGATGCGTCGCGCCGCAGCTGAGCGAGCGTAGCGGGACCGATGATGCCATCCGCGATCAGGTGTGGGTGCGCCTTCTGGTAGGCAATCACCGCTGCCTTGGTCTTCTCGCCCATCCATCCGTCGATGGCACCAGGATTGAGGCCAGCCGCAGTCAGCAGCTCCTGCGCTTCCTTTACAACCGGATCAGGCTGGGCGGGCGGCTCGACAGTGGCTTCCTTCGTTGCGCTCGCTACGCCGGAGTAGATGCCCTTTTCGAAGAGCAGAGCCTCTTCCTTGCGGCGGCGCACGAGACCCGGCAGCTTCTTACCTTTCGCCGTGTTGTAGTTGGCGGCGAGATGAGCGGCGGCCTTCATGATCTGGCCTTTGCGCCAGTAGTCGGCCCATGTCCAGTTCATGGCGTCGACGCCGAGATTAAAGGTGACAGAAGTAGCGGCATCGAGCTCGTGCTGCTTGCGGTCGGACGGAGAGCCAGCAACGACAGCGGGCACGTATTCAGCGGCAAGTACTGCATCGAGGATGGCGTCGCTCTGTGCGGCCGTGATCTTGGTCTTGCCTGGCACGAGCTTGGTGATGCCGATCTTGGCCAGCTCACGGCGCACGGAATCGCTGCGCATCGTAAAGCCGGTTCCGATCGTCGGAACACCGACAGGATCGAGATAGGCGGTAAGCGGATTGCCCTCATGCAGGCGCACGAAAGCCCTCCCCTGTGTGGAGATTTTGGTGATTGGCATTGATTTTCCTTTTTAAGGGAGCGCTGGGAACATTAAGGCGGCCTTCGCGTTGAAGCCGTCGCCATGTCCCCAACTCCATGGCCTAAAGATCCGCGCACACATCCCCCCGCTGCGCGGGTCTTTTGCTGCTATTGATACAGCCGGTACTTGCAGATATGGGATAAGCGCCGCATGTCCCCTGAAACAGGCTGCGGCATTGAGGCCTCGGCGCTTGGCGGAGCGACGGGCCTCTTTTGTTTTCGAGGGTTATGGGTGCCGGGTTACGCTACCGGCCAAGCGATGGGAGTGATTTCCGTAAGGAACTGCTCTACGGTCGGCTGTTCGCGCTGGCCAGCCTGCACTTTTGCCAGTTCACCGTAAGCGTAGGACCACACGTTATCCCGCCAAGCAACGAACGCCTGCGCTTCCGACGCCCAGTTTGGCTTTGTCGATGAGGTGTACGATGCGAGCGTCACCCCGTCGCGGAACTGCTTCTCGCGCGCCGTGCTATCGACAACGTTCTGGATGGCGTTCTCGTAGGCGGCGATGGTGACCGGGTTCAGGAACGCGATAACCTCCGGGTCGTCATCCGATATTTCTTCTTCGGCGATACTCGGTTGGAAAATCGAATAGATACCGATGATGCTTCCATCAACGTCCCTCTGAACGTAAGGCATTACGCCCTCCCTCGCGTATCAATAAAGCCATATAGACTGAGTGAATTGTTGGTCAGCGTTCCGGAGTAGATCATCGCAGCATAGCGAATGCGCGCCGATGTATCGGTCATGACCTCACCGTTGATAAAAGACCCGTCACGTTCTCCCGCGAGCGAAGTGTAAACAAACGATATCAAATCGGTTCCGGGCGTTGATATCTGCGTTTGGATATTCCCCGCAGCATTTTGCGACTGGTACGAGTTCAACTTTGGTCTCGTGCGGATTCCAATTGGGCAGTTGATCGCAAGCAGCGTGTCCGTTTGCTGAGCTTGGCTCTGCCTTTCCAAAATCGGGGTCACAAAGAAAAAATCATCTTCGTTCTGTATCATTGGATAAAGCGCCGCCGACCTTCTAAGCCATGACCCGATTCGCCGGTAATGATTGAAGCCGGCTGGATAGTTCGGCTGTGACGTCGGGTTCAGGGATTTCGACAGGCCGCGGGAAACCTGAGTGCCATCGCTGATAACAAAGCAATGCCAGTAACCATCGCTGATTGTGGCGTCGAACCTGCCGCCGTTTCCAGTGCCATAGGCAACGTCGAGCTGCGCAGTGCCGGCTGCGTGCGACATCATAATAGGCGAAGCGGCGCTGCTCGCGACTACGCAAGTGGGGAAGTCCAAATCGTTAGTGGGGTCAGTCGCATTGTTGGCGAGGTTGGCCCCAGGAGAGATATATCCCGAGGATCCGACCCCTCCCCCAATGTCTGATTTCTTGACGGTTCCAAACACGCCCGGACCGATGCCAATAGGAACATCGTCAACACCAATGGTAAGGTCTGCCAGGCTGTCTAGGTTGCCATTCGACAGCGAAGCAAGCAGCCGTCGCATCGCCTCGACTGCGGCAATGGTTGGCGAAGTCAGCTCGACCTTGTAAGGCGCATCAGTTTGAGCGGGCCCGGGCCAATCATCAGCAAGCAGCAGTTCCGTATCGCTGATGATCTGCTCGATGACGATCGGGCGGCCAACGTGAATGCCGAACTTGTCGCCGACCTTGATTGGCGTCAGGCCAGCGACTACCGTTAGCCAGCCGGTATCCGTGCCGGTCACAGTGCGAGAGCCGACAGCGACGGTAGCCGTACCGTCGCCGTACCATGTGGTGTTAGCCATTATTCGGATGCTCCGTCGCTGACGTCAGCTTCACCGCGCGCAAGGCGCAGGTCGGCTTCAAGGCCGTTGATCTTGTCGAGAAGGGTTTTGTTTTCTTGCTTCTGCATCACGAGATGCTGACCGAGCAGCAAGGTCCGCTGCTTCAGGAATTCTTCTCGCACTTCTGCTTCCTGCAGGGCGACGAGGGCGTCTACCTGCATCTGATTTCCGGCTGTCATTTTTCACCTGTTTAGAAGTTAGCGCTTCATGACAAAGGCGCGCATGTATCCGCGGCGGATGCCTGCGGTTGCTGTCGTCGTGGAGCGTAGCTGAAGTTGGAACGTCGTCTGTGTTCGCCCGCTCGGCGGGATCATAACTACGACTTCTGTCGACGGGATCGTGCGAGACGGTTCTGTGCCGCCGGGAACAATTCGCTGCCTCAGGTTCGAACCATCATCAGCAACAATGATGCGATATTCAGCTTCTGCCCCGGCAACCGCACCAACAGAGCCGTTGAACGTCACCTCGACCAAAGGTGAGCCAGCTCCGTGAAAACTCGTGAACGACATGACCGTCGAGAACGAGTTAGCAACGTCAGCGCTCTCAACACTTGTGTAGTCATAACGAGTGACTGCCCCAGGATCGATATTCGACGTACCGACAGTCAGCGTGCCGATGTAAGCACTGGAAATATCGACATTGCCAAGAACGGCCGAGAACGCAGAAAGGGTGTTAGCCTTGATGTCATTCGCGTAGAGGACGCCATCCTGCACCGTGAAGGGCCGCTTGATAGTCGCCCCGTCGTCGCTCGCGACAACAAACTGACCAGCCTGAACAATGACGCGCGTAGGCAAAGCCGGGTTGGCGGGGACATCCAACAGCAACGACGCGGCACGATATGCGCCGTCATTGACAGCGGCCGTCACGCCATACCGCGCTGCGTATCCTGATGGAGCAGCGATAGCAGCCCAAGCCACATTGACGAACGCCGAGCTGCCGCCCAGTGCTGCCGTTAGCGTTTCGACCTTGCCCGCGACGGCCATGGTTTCGTTGACAGCAAGCTGGATATCCTCACGATATTCAGCGCGGGCCGCGCCAAGCTCGACAGAAAGTTCTCTGGCAAGCTTCCGCGTGTCTTTGTACGCGACCGTTGCCAGTTCCATCTGCACGGCGATGAGGCCGTCGATGGCATCCTGCGCTGTTCGCGTGCTATTGCGGAGCCAGCCGAGCGCTTCCTCAACACCCGTCAGATCGATATCAACGAACACATCCTTGTCAGAGAGCAGGATGTTCGGCGTGATGACGGGAATAAACCCAGACCACAACACCGGCCTGTCGCCGCCAGGAATGTATCGACCGCGGACAACGTAGCTTTCGGCCGGAAGGAGGCTTTGCGAGATAAGCATAGAGCCAACCTGGGGCTGGTCTGTGCGGCCTTCGGAGATTTTCTCCAGCGTGGCCTGTAGTCTCACCTCATATTCGATGCCGATGACGTCATCTAGCCGCCCATCGCTGTTGTCCCAGGTCAGCCGAATAGCCGGCCGGCGATCCTCTCCGGAGCTATCCTTGACCGTGGCCGGTTCTGCGAACCAGTCGACAATCGGCTGTGGCGTCGGACGAATGACACCAAGCTGGCCGTCAACAGGCGGCTTGAACTCGGTATCGCTGCTCCAATCGTAGTCAGCCGGATCCACCTCAGTGATGTCGATCATCACGTCGAGGTTCGCACGATCAGCAACGCCGTCGATCCGCACCAGCTTGGCGATGTAGCCGTTGCGTTCCGACGTCCACGAAAACACCGTTCCCGGTGTTGCGTAGGCCCAGAACTTCGGCGGCAAGACGACCGTATGCCTGCGGAAGCGTCGCGCCTCCTCAAGCGCCGACTTCATCAAGCGCTGAACCTGCTCCGGATAAGGAACGAAGTTCAGGTCGACGTCGGCCATCAGTCGGCGATTGCCGTCGATCGCTTCAAGGTCCGTTCGATAGAGCGGCGGTGCGGTCTTGGCGACCCAGCCATCTGCCGGCGACGGATAGTTTGCCGAAACCCCGTTGATGGTGTCAGCCAGTCCGAGGAACGGCGTGAACTCCTGCTCTTCCGTCGACAGGATATCGTCGTCCGTGAAGGCGATAACGGGAGCGTCAGGTGCACCGGAGTGGAGATAGTAGACGCCACCGACTTCCGAAATCCTGCCTTGGCAAGCCGTCAGCAACGCTTCGACGGCGGAGGTCAGAGGTGCGTCAACCTGGATCTCGCCACCACTGCGGTAGGTGTTAACCCATCCCGTCGATTCCAGCGTACCGGCGCGATGCTTCTCGATCTGCGCAATCCACGCTGCGGCAGGCAGGCGTGAAGAGGAGAGGTTTTGGAGACCATAGAACCACTGGCCGTTATAGGTGATGCCGCGCAGCAGATTGTAGATCTGCACTGCAGGCAGGAAGTCACCGTCCCCGCCCCATGTCGCTGGATCTGCAAATCGCTGCGGACCGACACCGCCTTGCGTGCTGTCACGCGAGATGTCGTATAGGCGCAGCCCTTCGAGCACGAACTTGAAGGACGGCACGCCCGAAAACATGTTCTTCGAGACGCGAGCCGTTACGATCGCATAAGCAACGCCGCGCCCGATGCGATCCGGGTTCCACCACCTGTTGCCGTTGGAAACCGACGTAAACAGGAAGCTATCGGCAGTCGTCTGGGTGCCGTCGTAGAACTTGACCCAGAGGCTGTCCGGATACTCGTTGACCGCATAGCCGCGATCCGTCAGCCCGCCGAACGTTACGAGCTCGCCATTGACCCAGACCTCGGCAAGGCCGCGCACGGGCAAATCCGACAGGGCAATAACCTGCGTGAGGTAGGCGTTCGGTGTGTCGCCGTCCTGCCCCCAGGTATTAACGAACACCAGCGAACCAGCGGTAGCAGTGCGGCCCATGATGAACGAGCGAGCAACATCGCCGCCGCCCTGCAGTGTGCCGTTTATGGAGAACGTCGGGTCTTTTGGCTTGCCAGCGAGAGACTGCGCGAGAAGGCTGACGCCGAGGCCAACGGCAGTTTTCAAAAGGAACGCGCCGACTGCGCCAAGGCCGCCAATAAAACTGCCCACAGCCGTAAAAACGGATGCAATAGCCGTGAAAATAGCCATCGATTTTCCTTGGGATGCGCGATGCGCGCGGGGCGCGGATGGCGCCGAAGGAATGCCGCTATAGCGGCTTCATGAAGTGTGTTTCGACAGCGCTGTAGCCGCACCGCTCGTAAAGGCTGGAGACGTCATTGGTTGCCAGCGAAGCCATGCCGGCAGAGACACAGCCGACTGATCGCGCCCACGCCTCGTAAGCATCAAGCATCTTGATCGCTCCCCGACCGCGTGCCGATGGAGTGACGTACCAGACCGTTTCCTTGGCAATGCGACCGGCGCCGAATGGGTGCTCGAAAGCACAGGCCATCAACACACCTTGCGGGCGCTCGCCTGCGACAAGAACGCAGGCCTTGTCCGAGGCCAGATGCTGTTGAAACAGTCGATCGGCGTAAGAAGCTTGGAACGGGAAGGTGAACCCGGCGGCTTCATGGCTTTCCCGAAGAAGTGCCACAATGCGGTCACGGTCCTTGCGCTTTGCGAACCGGATATCCATCAGAATATACCGAACAGCTTCTTGCGCTTCTTTTGAGTGGCGACCTTGCCTTTTTCGGAGCCCCAGAAGAATTCCCATTCGGACGAGGTGTCAGCGTCGGTGTAGAAAGCATCACCGGCCTGTCGCAGCACCTGCGTGGCATGGCTGCGCGTCGACGGATTGGACCGCGTCATTTCCTGCGTGTGGCTAGCGCAAACCATCGTCACGCTGCCTTCCTCATTTTCGGAAGGCGTGTTGATCGTGATGGTATCGACGAAGCCAACGAAGCGGCATTCAGCCGGTGCGACCATCTGGCGGCTATCCGGATCGAACAAGCCTCGGTAGATCTCGACGCGGGCCTGACGGCAATCATACTGCCGCACCAGCGTCTGCACGTGCTCGCTTACCTGAGACAGGCGAATGTTGACGTTCTGTACCGAGAGATTGGCAACGAGCGGAATGTCATCGATCTGCACCAGCGTGCCGGAGCCATACCAGTCACGCGTAACCGGCAGTCCTGTGTCCGGATGCACGACGGCGGCTGACACGTTTCCAACGTCCGACCACATGCCGTCGGTAACCGGCGCACCAGTCGTCCGATCGCGCGCAACGAACCAGAGGAAGTCACGCGCCACCAGTTGCCGCGCCTCAAGCGCAGCAAGGTTTTCTGCTGAGATGTTTCTCATTGATTTCTCTTAGCGGGCTTCGATCGCCTGAAACGTGACCGTGCCGCGACCGGTGGCCATGTCGGCTGTTGTCGAGATTGAGCCGGGCACGATCGCCATGATGCAGGAAGGCTTTACCAGCGTCGCCGCCACAGGCGCCGTGACACCGGGCCATAGATGCGGACGAACCTCAAACTGCGTTGTCACTCCGCCTGCGCTGGCCGTCATAGGCTCCATCACCATATGCAGGTCTTTGTCGCCAATCTGGACGTAATCGCCTACCGAGACCTTGTAGCCAGCGGGAAGACCCGACAGCGAGATTGCCTTGCGGTTACTCGCAATCGTAGCCACCTGCCCTACCCCGGCAAATGCGCTCCCGGTTGGCCAACTGCCATTCGGATAAGCCACCGGGAAGCAGCGCGACTTCGGGAATGCGCGGAACGTCTTCAGCCCGTTCTCCAAGCTGGTGAGCCGCGCGCGCCAGTAATCCAACTCGTTCGGCTTCATCGATCGCGATTGTGCCGTCATCTGCCAGAGCGGCGAGCCCATGTCCTTAACGACAGTTCGGCCTCCTGCTGTGCGCGACTGCTCCTGTCGCCAGAGCAGGTTGAACTCAGTCGACCAGCCGGGGAACTCATCGAAAAACGAAGTTGGGAGCGGATATGTGATTGTCATGCCTTACCCCAACTTCACGTTTCGCTTCTGAGCCGATCGAACGGCGGCTTCGACGCGGCCTTGCATTTCTGCACCCTGCTTTGCGACAACCTTTTCCAGCCTGGCCACAGCGGCAGCATCAGCACCACGCGCGTCGATGACGGGTGCGTAGTTGACCTTCACTGCGTTGTCGTTGGCTGGCCTTAGTGAGGGAATTGTCGGGACAGACACGCCTACTGCGCCACCGTTGGCGTAGCCTTTACGGAGTGCTTCAACTGCCCCTACTCCACCGGCCCGCGCCACATCGGCTTGGGACCACACGACCTCGCCTTTGTGCACGATGCCTGCAGGCTGGTATTTGCCGCCCGGACCAGTGAATCCGCCCTCTGAGAAAAGCCCACCTGACAGGCCGGCGTAACGAGACGCACCACCGCCGAATAGATCAAGCAGTCCTCCCAGAAGCCCGCCACTGCCGCCAGCCGCGCTGTTCACTTTGAAGATGCTGTTGAGCACATCGTCCAGGAGCGCGTCCGCAATGCGGCTGAGCGCGCCAGCAAATGCATCCGCGGCACTCTCGCCATGGATCAAATCGTCGATAAAGCCGCGCGTTGCGTCTCTCGCGACGTTGTTCCACTCGTTCAGCTTTTGCTGTTCCTCTTGCGCTTTTCTAAGCGCCTCGGATTGCCGAGCATATGCAGCAGACTCCTGCTCGATTGCAGCAATCTTGTCGGGCGAAAGCTTGATGCTTTCGAGGTCTTTTTCGCCCTTCTTGCGCGCCTCTTCGCGAAGGTCAGCCAGCGCCTTTTGCTCTAAATCTAGGGCGGTGCGGCGCTTAACTTGAGCCTCATTGGACAAGCCAATAAGGTTCATTTCCTGGCGCAACGCCTCAGTCCTATCTCGAACAGCCTGAAGATCTTCTGCGAAGCGGTCAGAGGCCGTCTTCTTTGGAGCCCTTGCCCGCTTCGGCGTGCCGAAACCTCTGTTTTTGTCTGTGTCCAGATCGGATGGGCGGCGTTCTGGTGTGGGGCCGTTGTCCGGTAGTGGAAACTGCGTTCCTTGGATTGTGGCGTCTGCGCCGAATTGGGAATCCTGCTGGCCTGCACCGCGCCACGTCCTCGGGTCATTGATCCTGGAGGTCGCAACAGAGGTGACCTCATTGACCTTTTGGACGCTATCCGCTGCAGTCAGCGCTGCCGCTGAGAGTGTGGAGAAGTATTTGGCGAACTCAGCGAGTGCAGGAATACCAGTGCTGTTGATCGCCGCACTTAGAGCAGCCTGCACACGGTCGACATCTTCAGTCTGTGCCTTGCCTTCTTCGGCAGCCTTCGCGAAGTCATTGAATGCTGACTGGAGGTTCTTGATAACGTCAGCTTCTTCACCTGCAGACTGAAGTTGCGAAACCAGATCGGCAATGGTGGCGCGCGTACTTTCGACCTCTTTGCGAACGTCAGCGAGCGTATTGGTATTTACAATGTCGGCGCCCTTGGTGAGGTCGGCATTATCCTGCGCTCGTTTCAGCTGGTCGGCGTAGTCGCGCAAAGCGGGAACGGCATCGCCCCAGCGTTCGGCGACCGCAGCAATCAGCGCAGCCTGCTGTTTGAGCACTTCGGCGGACTTATCGCCTTCGCTCATAATCGTCGAAAAGTACTGAAATGCCGCTGTGCCTGCGGCGATGACGCCAATCGTTACCAGCGACAACGGAGAAATCACCGACGCGAAAGCAGCCGCAAGACCTTGGCCGACACCCTGCCCGCTATCCTTTATCTGCTGCAGTACGGCCGAAAGCTGGGTGCCCTGCTGAAGGGCGATCTGGATGGGAGACATCCCCATCGCTGCGGTAACGCCGATGTCCTGGAACTGGGCGGCAATGTTTGCGGTATTGAAGCTGTTGCCGCTACTTGTAGTGACCGTAGCCTTTAGCGCGGCGTTGCGACCCTTAATGGCCGCGGTCGACGCAAGTGCCGCCTGTCGCTCTCTCTGAATCGCAGACGCCATCTCGTTGGCAGAAATTGCGCCGGCGGCATGGGCCTGCCGAATTTCGGCGACCGCGTTCTTATAATTCGAAATTGTTGCGAACAACGGGCTGTATTTGGCGCGGAGGCGATCAAGCTCTTTCTGCTGATCAGCGAGAACCCCGTTCCATTCTTTTGCTGCCGTCGTACCGATGCCCACCATGCTGTTGATGCGATCCTGCATCGAGGTGGTGAGCGAGTTGTTGATCGACTTGCCGGTAGCGGCAAAACGTTTCTCAATGCCGTTAGATGCCGCGCCCACATCCGACACCAGCCGATTTAGCGCACGCTTTACGGTTGCAAGGTCGGTGCTGATTGAGATAATCAGATCATCACTGTTGTTGCCGGCCAAGTCGGTGTCCTAACGTGAAAAAGCCCGCCAATGGCGAGCCGAGAAGGATGGATATGCCCAAGTGCAAACGATGCGGGACGGACTATTATCTGGGCGGGAAAGACGGCCACTGCGTTGACTGTGAAGAAGCGGTCGCGAAAAGCGACGGCGACGCCAAAAAGCAGTCGATCATCATGACGACCTCGATTGGCGTGCCCAACCGTGAAGTAGATAGCGTCATATCGATCGTCGCGTCCGAAGCTGCCCTCGGCATGAACATTTTCAAAGACGTGTCCAACAATTGGCGCGATTTCGTTGGTGGTCGGGCAAATTCATCTCAAGCCTCGCTCAAGGAGGCACGTCTCGCGTGTTTGGATGGCCTCAGGTCAGAGGCCTACGCGGTAGGGGCTGACGCCGTGATATCCGTCGACCTAGATTACAACCAACTTGCTACGGGCAGCACCGGTGGCATCCTTTTCGTCGCCGCCACGGGTACAGCGGTCAAGCTGAAGCCAGCATAATATCTTTTGGGGGGTACCATGAAAATAGCGGTGGCAATGGCGGCTTCAATGGCCGCAGCCCTTACGAGCTGCACCAAAATGGAGCAGTACTATCCAAACGGGCAAGTCGTTGAGATCGACGGTATTGAATTTTCCGTCTCTCCAATGGGCAACAAGGCTGGCTCTTACAAGGCGATGCCGAACAATCCAAAAGACCAGTCATTCCTGATGCTTGATCCCATGGTTTGGGTTAGGAACACTAAAGCGATCGAAAAAGCTACCGGATGCAGCGTGTACCGCGAAAGCGTGAAGAATCATGAGAACACGACCTTCGCCGCGGTCGACTGCTCAGCTAAGCCGAACCCGGCTTAGCCTAACCACCGTACTTCTTGATCAATTCATCCATTTCTTCGTCGGACGGTGGCGCCACGGACTTTTTGGCTCCGTTCGCTTCGGCCTTCCCCTTCACCGCAAGGGTGAACTCCGTCAAGCTAGACGCCCAGAATATTCCTGGGGTCCAGCCGAGGCCGCCGAATGCGATCTTTTGCCAGTCGCGCCAAGGGAAAGGTTCTTCTAAGCCGCCTTTTGAGCGGCTTCCCCGTTTCCCTCGTCGTCCTCATCGAAATGATGAGACAGCGCCTCGGAAATAGCCTTGGCGACGGCACCGAAGTGTTTCAGCTTCAGCGTACCAATTGCCGCGACTTTGTCGCCGAGCACGGTAAGCAGGTCGAGTGCGGCCACAGTAGCGGCCGGCTCGACGCCTGAAAGGCGAAGAAACAGATCAGACATGCTCTTGCAGGAAAGGCGCGAAGACACAGCGGCAAGACCGCCCATCTCGGCAACGATAACCAGCGGCACCTTGCCAACGAACAGGCCGACTTCGCCCCGCGCACCATTCACTTCAAGCGGGAACGGCTTTTCAGCATTGGCCAAATTACACCTCCGCAACGAACGTCAGAACGCCGGCAGCAACGAACGTGGCCGTGAATTCCATGTTGCCCTCCATCTCGCCGCTGAACTCGAATTCAGAAACGAACCAAGGGCCGGTGTAAGTACCCAGGCCAGGAACGATCACCTTGGCATTGAATTTGGTCGCGTCGTTGACGTGCGTCATGAACGCGGTGTTCGAAGCGCTCTTAACGAACTTGCCTGAACCAGAGAACGTGCGATTCTTGATGCCCGGCTCTGCTGTTTTCTGCGGCGTATTCTCTGGATTGACGCAGTCCGTGATGGTCGTGTCGACCTCATTGGCGGACATATTGAAACTGCGGGTCGTGAGACCGCACAGGTTCGAAAAGACTTCGGGAGTTTCGCCGTCACCGATCTGGATGAGCAGCGTACGACCAATCTGTTGACCGTCGGCCATTTGTAAACCTCAAAAAGTAGGGGTTGGTGGCCAATCAGGCCGGTGTCTCGACGCGCGCGACAAACTCGACGACACCGTGGGTCGTGACTTCGTCCGGGTCTTTGAAATGACGGGTGTCTTGCCGCGTGATCGATATCAATCGATGTGAGGGCAGCACTAATGGCGCTTCATCCAGAGCCTCGACGACCTCGTGAATGATTTCCTTTAGCTCCTTAAAGCCTCCGGAGTATTGCGACCAAACGTGGATCGTCACGTAGATGAGGTTCGACTTTAAACAGCCGACATCATCCCTGATGACTTGGCTTTCGCCGTATTCGACGTATGGGAACGGTGCGTTAGTCGGCGGTCTGTCATAAATTCTTTGCGCCACCTTCGCCGTCAACCCTGCTCGCGCCTTTAGCCTCGCAACGATGGCGCCCTGTAATTCGAGATCGGGGTTAGCCATTACTTTTTCATGGCCTCCCTTACGCCACGCCAGACGGCGTCGTTGATGCGCTTCTTCGCTTTGGCCCTAAATGCTCGCCACGTCGGGAAAATATGCGGTTGCGCCCGCGTGCCAGGATGCATCTTTGCGCCGGCCGCCTGCTTCTTGCCGGCAACCGTACCGCCACCCTTCGCAACGTTATGCGGCCGTGTGCCGAACTCCAAAAAATGCCAAATCCAAGCGGCGAAAACGCCAGTCGCATCCGGATCCTTGCTGGCCGATGCACCGACGAGCGCTTTCGCAGTCGGTCTGTCAGAAATCTTGGCGCCCTGTATAGAGGCAGCGTAGTCGCCGGCCGTTGCGCTGTTGCTTATCGGCGCTCGGTCGGAGATTTTATCGGCGGCTTCGGTAGCGATCTGTAGCTTCGCTTCGGCGGCGTACTTGTTGGCGAGCGGAGCGACCTGATTGAGCTTCTTCGTCAGCGCTTCGCGGCCTAGGACTTTTGCCTTAATCACGACGCCTCCCCCTGCACCACAAGCAGCTCGATCCACTGGTTGCGTTCGTCGATGTTAACCGCAGCCTTGATTGCGTAGACGACACCGGTGCGCTTGTTACGCGCCCGCCACGCTGGCGTGACGGTGCGTGTGCGCTCGTTGCTGCGGACAGTCATGGTGAAGGGCTGCAATCCCTGGAGCCGGCTGGCGATAACCGTTTCCGATCCGACTCGCGGTTCAAGTCTGGCCGGTTCGACAAATTGCTCAGCAAAGCCGACCACAACGCCGCCATACCCATCATCGCCCTCAACCTCGGCCTCAAAGCCGATGCGCTCACTCAGCGAGCCTGCGCCCGTCCTCTTGCGTTTTGGCATTCGGTCGATCCTTGGTGGGTTCGGCAGCCTTAGCCGCTATTGCAGCCGCGGCGCACTTGCGCGTGACGTTGTAGAGGCCGACTGGATAGGCGATCGTGAAACCCGGCTGGCGCCAGTCGAACGGTTCATGGAAGCGGAGCCACATCAGAGATTGCGCCTGAAGTTGCAGAGCAAGGCGTCGAACGCCGAGAAGCCCTCATCCACACTGTTCTCGCGTCGCTCGTAGGCATCGGCCACCCACAGCAGGATAGCGTGCTTGATTGCCGGCGGCGTCGTTTCGTAACCGGCCTGCGAGGTCACAGTGATGCGAGAGCCAAGCCTTTGGGCGGGCCACTGCTTGCCGTATGCTGGCACGATAGAAACGTGAAGGCCATCGGAGCGAAGCTCATAGTCTGCTTCGGCGATGGTTCGGCTTTCGCCGTCAGTATCCACGTACGAAATCGCAACGCTGGTAAGCGGGGCGACAGGCACATGCGCGAAATCAGCGAAGCTGTCGCACTTGGCCTCTATCGTCTGCACAGCAACTGCTGTTGCGGTGTATTTCTCGACGTGATCCACGGCCGATGCGACGATCGCCTCAATCAACGTGTCGTCATCGTCATGAAACACGCTCAACTGTCTCTTGGCCTCTTCCAGAGAGACCGGTTCAGTCGTTCGTGCCGTCACCTTCGGAGGATACCACATTCGCCTTACCTCTCCGCCTGGTGGTTGTTACTGTGTCGCCCGACTCATCGACCTTAACGGCGTAGCCGGCGGCGATAAGGCGCTCTGCCTCGTCGCCTTCAAAGTCGCGTTCGTCGCCGGGTGACAGTGAATATTCATTGCCTGACAGGCCAATCAAAAGCTTCAGTTTCATGCTTTTCTCCTTGAGTTGGAGGCGGGCCGAAGCCCGCCATCCTCAATTAGGAAGCAGCCATGACAAGGTGCTTGATCGCCGCAGAATCGCCGAGCTCGCCATCGAAACGGATGAGACCAGCGATACCCAGATCAGGCCAGAAGCGCTCACGCAGTACACCGATGACCGGAGAACCGACCTTGCGGACGAAGTACTTGGAGAAGTCGCCGAAGATAACGGGCTTCGCGCCAGCTGCAATCAGCGGCACGTCGTCGTTGATCTCGTAGCGGTAACCCAGCAGCGTGCCTGGCTGCTCCTTGGTGATGTCGCCCATCTGCCAGAGGTAGTTGCCCTGGCCGTCCTTCAGTTTGCGAATGGCAGCCAGCGTGAGGTCGGCGAACTGCCAGCGGGCCTTCGGAGAACGGCGATAAGCCGCATTAACCGAGTGCAGGAGGTCGATGAGTTCGTCGGACGCGATAGCAGCGGCTGCCGTAGCCGTCTTGCCGAGGGTGGACGCAGTCACAACGCCATTCGGGTCGCCAGTGCCGTCACCGATGGTGAGTTCGCGATTGGCGATGCGGCCCAGACGTTCGCCGAGCAGAGCGCCCAGAAGCGATTCCATGTTGAAGATGCTGTCGGCAGCAAGCTCCATGGAAAACTTCACGAACTCGGTGTCGTAAACGTATGCGCCGAGCTGCTTCTGGCCGAAGGTGGCGTCCTTGCCGCCGTCATCCGTCAGCGCGGTGCCTTCAGTGTGCTTCTCAGCAGTTACGGCGGTGTCGTCAACAGTGGGAATGTTGATGATGTTGCCGGACGTGGTGGAAATGACGGTCGCGATGTCCTCGTTGTACATCGGACCCCAGTCCTTCATCGTCTTGACGATGAAGTTCGCAAGCTCGACTGGGACGGTATAGCCGCCGGCGGTATTCGTGCCGGTCGTCTGCATGCGGAATTCCTTGGTGGACTGTACGCCAGCCTTGAGCACAGAGCGCTCTTCGGCATCAAGTTCGCCGAGGTCGGCGCCAGAAGCGAGGAACTTGTAGAATACCGAGCGGTACTCGAGCTCTTCACCCTTATCCTGGCCACGGGCTTCACCGTCGTTGCCAGGGCGCTTGTTCTCGCGATCCTTGCGGGCGCGTTCTTCGAAGCGAGCCTCAATGGCGGCCTGACGCTCTTCGCGTTCGATCTGCTTTTCGACCTTGTCGAACTCGGCCATAATGTCGTCATGGCGCTTGTCGAGCTCCGCAGAGCGGGCTTCGTCGGTATTCTTGGTGATTTCATCCAGGGCTTCGCGGGCCTGAGTTACAAGGCGCCCGCGCTTTTCCTGCAGTTCCGTAACGGACATGCTGTCTCCAATCTTGGAAGTTGTTGAGAAATGGCAGGACGTCGTCCATGCCCTCCGGCTCTGCCGGGTGACTACGAAGCGTCCTGCCGGATGCCTCGAATTACTTGCTCGTGCCGCGCTTTGCGCTCGGCAACGCGGCGCGCAGCGGCGGCCTTGTTCTCGGCCCTACGCTGCTCGTCAGACTTCGCTGCCTCTGCCTCGGCCCTCATGACCTCAAGCGACCTCTTGGCGAGCGTGGTGTCCTCGTACGCGGGAATTGGCGTGGCTGTGACTTCGTAAAGCTCCGCCTCAAGAATGGTTCGGCTCGGCAATTCGCCAGTGTCGTCCCACTCCTGTTTTGTTGCGCGAAACGCGAATGACATCCCGCTCACGTCTCCGCGCTCGACAAGCTCCCATAGGTCGTTGCCGTCTGTCGTGTTCGGAACATCGATCTCGACCTTGAGGCCGCGCTCATCTTCCTGCAGCCTGAGCGTCTTGCTCTTCGTGCGGCCGATAACGCGACCCCAGTCATGGTTGACTAGCGCAAGCACGTCACCGCCGAGGGCGCGAGTAAAAGCGCCCTTGGCAATGCGCTCGACAAAGTAGTCGCCGATCGTTGTGTCACTATCCCAGACAACGGCATAGCCCACGAGCGTTCGCTTGTCGGATTCGGCGCGAATTTCAACGCCAAGCGTGCCACCACGCTTTTCAATATCTTTGATCATGCGGCTTCCGCCTCGCTGTCTTGATTATCGTTGGCCTGTGGAGAATCCCCACCTTGCCCAGCGTCGAGTGGCTGCTGTCCAAGCGGCACGGTTGCCCCTTGGACAAGCAAATCGTTGCCATCCTTCATCGCCGGCCTGTTCTCGAGCGCGCGTGCCTCGTTAGGCGTAATTTGCGCCGTCTGGATTGCTCGCGCCAAGCCTTCGATGCGGCTCTTGAAGTCGCCACGCATCAGCCCATCGAGATTGTGCTCGACATATCGACCATTGCCGGAGCGACCAAAAAACTTGAGGTTAATTTCATCCTCAAGCGCCTTGGTCCACTGGCCGATCAGGTGCTTTACGAGGTGCAAGTCCTGCTGCTCGGCGTTGCTAAACGTCGCACGGGAGAGGTCCTGCAGAAACACAGGCGGAAGCTGCCATGCACGCGCGATTTCCTCGACTTGGAATCGTCGGGCCTCGACCATCTGGCCTTTGGCCGGGTCAATTCCGACTGGCTGCAATTTGTAGCCGGCCGGGATCGGGAAGATCGGCTCGCTTGCATCCTTGGCAGCATCGACAGACCGCTTGATGTCTGCCTGCGCTCGCTTCATCGCTTCGGCGCCAGCCGGAAGCGGTCCTTCCAGCGAAAGCGGAGGAACGCCGCCACCAGCGAAGAAATTCGAGCCGTAGTCGTTCATGGCAATCGCGAGCTGGATTGCCTTGGTTGCGCGCTGTACCGGGCCGTAATGCTTGACGCCGTCGGAGTGAAGCATAAACGGAACGTCAATCACGTCCTCGGCGGGGTAATCCCTGCCGTCAAACTGATAGACCGTCTTAAAACCAGTGCGCTTGATGACCGTCTTCGACGGATCCATAGGCCAGAGCGAATCCACGCCCTGCGCCGTGCGCTCGATGTAGGCTAGTCCGCGGCCACCTGTGAAAACCTGCTGCCAAAACCACTGCCAGAAAGCAAACGAGCCCATTGTCTCGTTTGGCGCCCGGTTGACGACAACCTCAAGCCTGCCTCCGACGCGTTTGGCGCCGTCCTTCGTGTCTCGATACGCGTGCCGCGGGATAGCGGCAAGCGTCCTTGACATGAAGGCGACCGCCGCAAGAACCGCAGGGACCGTCAAAGCTGCATCGATCGTTACGCGTGGCAGACTGGCCTGCTGCACGCCAAAGAACGCCATAAAGTTCTCGGCACTCACCGGCACAGACGGGCTTTCGATATTTGCGCGGTTTTCCGCAGGTTTTTCCGCTGCGCGGCGGCTAAACCAGTCTTTTACAGCCATTTATGCCGCCTTTGTGATGGAAAAATCTGGGTCGTCCCAAGGTGAATAGGCTGCAGAGGAGCCCTCGTAGGTTCCGGCCATCGCCGTTGCCATTGCCAAGGCGACTGCGCCATCGATACGGCGCTCGCGGTTATGTTTGACGAGCTTGCGATTGCCGGCTGGATCCGCTTTAACGGTGGCGTTCATCATGCACATAGTCAGAACTGGATGGTCGCCGTGGGCCAGATTGCCGTTCAGGATGATGCTCTCAAGCTCGCGAAGTGCCGGAGACATCGACTGGAAGCCCTGCCCGAAAGGCTGGAAAACAGCGTCGTCGCCTTCTAGCTGATCGTCGGTGAAGCCAGCCTTTTGCAGCCATGGCTTCAGATGTCGGAAATTCCACCGGTCGAACGCGATCTTGCGGATATCCATCTCTTCGAACTGGTCGCGCAGATAATGCGCAACAAACTCGTAGTCGACGGTTCTGCCTGGAGCTGCTTCGAGATGTCCATCCTTATGCCAGACATCGTAAGGCACACGGTCGGCCTTAGCTTTCGCTCGTATGCCGTCGCCGGGCAGCCAGAACGTCGGTTTAACGTGCCAGATGGTTTTGCCTTCCTGCTCCTTCGGCGCCATGAGCACCAGAGCAGTCAGGTCGCTCACCTCAGAAAGGTCGAGCCCACCAAAGACAGGGAGACCATCAAAGTCCACAACTCGAGCGTTACACGCTCGCCAAATAGCCGGCGACACAAACGGAGCATTGGCATCGATCCTTTGGTTGAGATGTAGCCAGCGAAAGCTGGCCTCCTCGGTCGGCATACGTGCCGCACGCTCCGCGTCATCGCGAATCGACGAAACGGATTTGAACTTACCAAGCGCGGGGTTCGCGGCTTTCCACGCTTCCTCGTCGAGGACGTCGCAATCAGCCGGAGCCGTGTAGAGGTGCGAAACCGTTCGTAGTGCTTTTGATGTCTCGGCATCGTCCAGCCATCGCGAGAAGAGGTCGCCGTCAGTCGCCGCCTGCGTCGAGATAGCGAAGATCATCGCCTTGTCGCCGTAAGCGCCTTGCGACGTCACGATCGCTTCGACGAAGTCGTCATGCGGGCCTTTGATCTGGCCGACCTCATCGAGGATGGCGACCAGTGGCGAACCGCCGTGCGCGCTCTTGGCTTCCGCTGAGCTGGCGCGGTAAACGACGTTCTTGCGCAGACCGACAATCATCTTGCCGGACGGGACGATGCGATACAGCCCTTTCAGGCGCGGCGACATCATCAACATCTTGCTGGCGTAGTTGAAAACTTCCGCAGCCTGGTCGCGAGAACGCGCGCCCGACATGATGCGGCTGTTTGGAAACGCCTCAGGGCCAATAACGTGGCCGAGCAAGAGGCAGGCGATAGTGGCCGTCTTGGAGTTCTTTCGCGCGATCGACAAATACGCTCGCGACGTGCCGTTCGGGTTGTCATAGACCGACAGGATGAAGGCCACCTGGAAGTCCAGCAGCCTGATCGGCTGCCCAACCAGCGCACCCTCTGGTACGACCAAATACTCTTCGATAAAGCGGCACATCTTCTCGCCGCGGGTGAGCTCCGACGTCGGCAGTCCGCGCCAGTCGCGCAGAACCGGGATCGGGCCGCACTTGATGGCGCCGACCACGGCCTCAGAAAGCATTCACAACCTCGATTAGGCTAGGAGTTCGTCATCCACGCTCGCGCCCGCCTCAATCTCCTTGGCATGGTCGCGCCGCTTGGCTGCGTCCCTCGCCTCGCCCTGTACGGCGCGCGCATGCAGCGCCAGCGATCGGCGGAACGAAAGAATGGAAGAAGCATGCATCTGGACCACGGACTTGCGGGGGTTCGCGACCGGAGTGCCTTTTTCGGTGACGGCGACCGAACCCTCTGTGCGTAGCAGATCCTGCTCCCTCACAAGGTCGGCCATCGTGCGAGCAAGCATCGCGGCAATCTCAAGCTGGTGCGCCGACCAATCGGCGCGGGCGTATTCCGCGATGACGTTCTTGAAAAACGGGACGTCACCGTCGTCGAGCGGCACGTTTTCGGGAAACTGGATCTCCTCAGATGCCGCAGAGGCAATCCTTATGGCCTCATCAACGCTGTCGACGCGGCTTTTCTTCTCAGACATGCGGAATCCCCTCGCGCACGCGCGCTTGCGCGCACGCTAGGCAAAAATCTGTGTTTGCATTTGAATTGCGTTACCCCGGCGGTCCTGCGGTGGGCGGTCGGCCACTTTCGAGGCACCCCCTACCCACCAACCTCGACCGGATATCCATCGACACCAATGACCACGGCCCGCTGGCCTCGCTCGATGCGAGCCTTCAGCTTGTCGTGGCATGGAGCACACAGTGATTGCAGGTTGTCCGGGTCGTAGAACAAAGCCTCGTCGCCCTTGTGCGGTTTGACGTGGTCGCACACCGTTGCCTCGGTAACGTCCTCGATGGCCAAGCAGAACCTACACAAGGGCTCGGCAGCAAGCTGCGCCTCGCGGAGGCGCTGCCAGCGTGCTGTGCGATAATGGCGACGGTAAAGCGCGGCTTCCGCTGAGCGGCCGTGGGGTTTGGGCATTGCGCTACACCCTTATGACGTGCACTCTTACGGTTATGCACTTGCAATATGGGGGATGAGATGAGTTTGTGGCTGCAGGTCTTGCCTGCTGTGACCGGCTTTGTTGGCGTTCTAGCTGGCTCTGGTATTTCACTAATTGGCCAGCACTGGCAGCGTACCTATGACCGCCAACAGAAGAAGCAATCAATCGCGTTTGCTATTGCTGCGGAGATAGAAGCGTACATCGATATCATAGATCATCGAGGCTGGGTTCCCATCGCTGAGATGCTTTTCACACAAGCTCAAAATGGCCAGATACCTAAAGTTGAAGGGTGGCTGTCAGAGCAAGATCAAGCAAAAGATCCTTTCCCAATATTTTCTGCGAATATGGGAAACATAGGAACACTTGGGCCGATCACGGGATCACTTGCCAAATTCTACACGCGAGTCATCGGAATCAGATCCACAATCGCAGATATGCAAATTGGTTCATATGATGCTCTCGGCGCGCAAGGTGTAGCAAACGTTATAAGAGGGGAGATCGACCTTTGGCTCGAAACAGCTGTTCTAGGACGAAAGATAGTTCGAGAACTTCGCGATCTGTAGCCGTCCGCATTTAGACGACGAGTGAAACTCGCGAACAAAACAAAAGCGGCCCGCTCAACCAACCAAGGGAACGGGCCGCACGATCACCATGCAAGCGGAGGAGAACGCGCATGGGATTGGTTGCGGAGGTGAGATTTGAACTCACGGCCTCCAGCTTATGAGGCTGGCGAGCTACCGGACTGCTCTACTCCACGTGATAGTTACCCAAAGCTCAGAGGCTGCAACAAGTGCAGCATGGCGATGGGTCCGACGCTTAGAGCGCTCGGAGTGTGGTGGGGTTCGCAACTACGTTGCGCCACCCCTTCACATTACTCTCTCCGAGATCGCAGAAAGGGACGTTACGAAGCCGCCTTTCGTAGTGCCGCCACCAGATTATCGTTTGCGGCCATCAGTCGGCGCTTCCCTTGCCGTTCCGCTTGCTTGCCTTGGTGGCCAGCCTTCATGCCGATATCAGCCATGTTTCTCGCAGTCCTTGCCGCTTCCAGGGTCGCCCTGTCTTCGTTCTTCAGCTCGTCAACCGCATCGAACCACTCCTTGCGATCAGCCATCGCAGTGACGATGTCCTGCCACATCATTGAGCCGCCGCCAGCGCATGTGGTCTTTTGCATTCCCAGAAAGCTATCTGCGATCCTGGCTGAGCCACACGGAAGACCATCGGGACAGCGGGTGAACGTAACCTTGCTCATGTCGGTGTTGGCGTAAGCCTTGGCTAGCTCCGCTCGCGCCTCGTCCGCCGTCATCCTCACACGTGGGCCTTTGTGCTTTTTGCCGGTAAGGTATCTGGCCTTCTTCGTGTCGAGCATGTCGGCGAAGTATTGGTTGCTGTCGGTGACCTCTTGCGGATTGTCGTCTCCGCCTAACGCAACATCCACCTTGTCGCGAGATCCAAGCATGGCACCGGCCGGCATCCTTGCCGCGTATTCCTCAACGCCACCGTCGATGGTGAGACGGTACGCTTTCTCCGTCTGGGTGCCATCGCTAAACCGCAGCCGTCCGATACGTACCACCTGCCCCGCTTCGTTGCGCTCAACCTCGCCTGTTTCCGCGTTCTTCATGATCTCGGCGACCGATGGGGTAACCAGCCTTTTGCGATCGTGCTTCAGGTCTTCGATTTCATCCGGGTTGTTGTCGTTGGCTGGCACGACAGACCAATTTGTCTGTAGCGGCTCGGGCTGATGGTCGGGCTCGGTGGCGAAGCGTCGCACCGCCGCCAACTGCTCTGCAAGTGATCCATGTCTGGCCATATCGTCTCCCCTGTGGTGTTACTGCTGCTGCGCTTACGTTGGGTGATTGTCGTTATCGGCCAGCCATCCTTTGACGAGTGCCACCGCCTTGCTGGCCGCTTCCGTGGTTGATGTGAACCGCACCACCTCCACTGCATGCCCGAGCCGCGCCAGAGACGCGTGACGCTCAACCTGGGCCGGTGAGAGCCGCCCCTTGCCGACCTTGTTCTCGATCATCCTCAGCACGCCGCCTCTGAGATAGATCCGCAGGTCAGCTTCGCCCGGCGTCATGCCGGTTGCGATTGCGTCTGCCTGGGCACGTGGACCGCGCTTCGCGCTGTTCATGTCGCCTGCCAGCAGGAACTGGCGGCCGTACTCCGGCAGCGACCGCAGGGCGCGAACCTGGGCCGCCTGCCCTTCGCTTTCCTTGATGGGTGCGTCTTCGACAGTGACCTTGCCTTTGGGCGAAGTACGGATGACGACGCGCTTGCCATTGATGCGGGTGGTTTGGCTTGTGGCTCTGCCCATGGGCGTCTCCTCGTGGTGCGGTGTCGTGGTGGCGACACACTTACTTTCCGAGAACTGGCCGAAAACGGGTAGTCGAATTTCAAAATATTTTTGGGTGAGCATCAGGTTGCACCCTGACCGCCCTTCTGCCCGGTGCACGTTGCCCGAATAAATCATCTTGAGAACCGTGCGCGCGGCACACCGCCCTGCACGGTTGCACGTGTAGGGGTATATATAAATATATACCCTACTAAACGTGCACTAACCGGGCAGCGCTGTGCAGGTGTCTCCGCCCGGATGTGCACAGACACTGCACGGATAAAAAATGGGCTATCCGGGCGGTATTAGAAGTTGAATTACAGATTAGAATTTGGTTGTATACGCGTTAGATTCTTCTCCTCGGGGCGCCCAAATGTCTAATGACAAAGATCCAAAAAATAATGTCGGAAAAGATAGCCGTAAAGGCTCATCTGAACACGGCAGTAGGCAAATCAATGAACAGAAGAATCTGACTCTTGAACACCTGAGAGATAAGGTCGCGTCGAAACCTCGACCCGATAATAAAACCGGACAGAGCTAAGCCTTGGTAGGTGACGCAACTTCCTTTTGGCCTGGCAATCTTGCCGACTACGCGTCGTCTGCGGGCCTGCCAATCTCACTGATCGCTCTGTGGTTTGTGTTGAGGCAACTGAAAAAGGACGGTTTAGCTAGCTCAGCCAACGCAGTTGGAGCTGCATACAATTCGATTATCAAGGCAATAAACGATCTTGATGGAAAAGAAGCCAAAGATCGGGAAGCGGCATTATCTGAGTTGTTTAATCAGCTAGAAATGGCTTGCGCACTGAAACGAGATGGGCAGTTCAGCGGCCATTCTGGTGCTCTAGCTTCAAAGATGCTCCTCGGCATTATCGAGATCTTACTAGGCGATGAGGAGAACCTAGCCTACTTCAAACGCGCAACATCTAACTCCGACACATTCCAAAACATTAGAGCGATTATGACCGAAGCTAACGCCAACACACCTCCTGTCGAGCCGAAGCAGTTCATGAAGGGGCGAGCTGAAGTTGCTGAGATCGTCTATAAAGACTACAAGGAGATGCAGAGAGCGACCTTTGATATCGCTAGCCAGTTAGGAAGGTGGTTGCTCGCAAGCTTGCTATTGATCCATGGCGGCGCGTTGTTTGGTCTCTTCACATTCCTCAGTGAACTTGCGGACAAACCAGATGCGCTGGCGCGCTACCAGTGGACGGTGTGGTGGTTCGTCTCAGGACTGATGCTCACGCTTTTTGCAGGCTTGTTCACTTGGTTGAATTGGTCGATGCACAGCAACAATTACGAGGCGTGGGCGAACAAGGCAATGTTGTGGGACCCAGATCAATGGGCGGGTCAGAACGTCCACACTTGGGGTGTGAACTTCTGCTATTGGGCGGCTTTGATCTTAGGCGTGTTGTCATCGCTCTGCATCGTTGGAGGCGCGTACTCTACGCTCAACGGCGACTGGGTCCAGCTCGTAAAAACCGCGCTTGCGTAACAAAAAAGGCCGGTGCATCACTGCCCCAGCCTTCCTGTCGCTCGTCGCGTTCTGCCAGTACATCCGTGGTCAGTGCGCAAGCTGTCTGGCCACATAACTCTCGACATCGCCTTTGGTTCCCGTCAGGCGCCCGGCCAATCGTTGGCCGGCTCGTCTATTTGCTTCGGGTCGTCTGAGGGATCGGGATCTTCCTCATACGAAGTCGTCAATTCATCAAGAGCTTGCTTCATTGCGGCAAGGACATCTGGGGCCGTGTGGCCTTTCTGAACAAACCTATCGGCGAGCTGCTCGAGTTCAATTCTGATCTCATCCTGCATAGACAGCCTCAGTGCTTTTTGTGGTCGCCGCGATCGCCCTCGCCGGGCTTGGCGTCATGCTTTGCCTTGTGCCGCTTGTCCGCAGACAGAGACCGGCCAACGTCGACGCTCTCCTTGAACTGACCTTTTTCATCGCGACGGACGTAGCGCTTGTCAGTGCCGGTATCGATTAGCTCTCTCTTGGACATGAAATTCTCCTCGCTCACGTTGAACGAGAACAACGCGTGGGATTCCAAAAGGATGCGCACGTTCTCACGGACCCGAATACAGATGAGCTGTTGGGCGGCCTAAGCCGCCCTCACAAACACCGCCAACTCGCGCCTAACCGGATCCCGTTCCTCCCGCTCGACAAGCGCGCCTTCACGAATCAGAGCAGTCACAAGGCTGGCCGCACGCTTGCGCTGCGTGTTATCGTCCAAATCCAGCCCCACAGCGTACGCTACAGCGCCTCCGACCCAGTTCTTGGCCTTTGGCGACTTCTTGTAGTCGGACGCGCTCACGGCCGCCAAAATGGACGCGCGCTGGTCTTCTGTCAGGTCTCCCGCCACTTCCTCGGCGCTCGGCCAATGCCACTCGGTCACGACAGGTGCAAAGTCCTGCGGCTGAGCAAGACCGGTCCCGTTTCCAAGCGGCGTCGAGACGAGATGGCGCCACTCGGCCTTGTGCGAAAGCGGCGTCAGGTTCGACTTGCCATAGGTGGTGTAGAAGTAGCCGAAGCGGTCAGCCTTATCGATTCCAGCCTCTCCTGCCTGCTCTTCGGACATGCGGTTGAGAACGCGCACCGAACGCGCCGCACCGATCAGTGACACAGCACCGCGTGCATCTTCAACCGTTGCCTCCCGGTCGGCCACCTTGCGCAGATGGTGCACGATGTCGATCGAGCAGTTGGTGTAGTCAGCAATTTGGGCCCACAGCTTCGCCACCTTGTCGATCGCGCCGTTGTCGTTCTCGTTGACGCCGTGCGTGGACACAAACGGGTCGACAATCATCACGTCGATGCCGTTGTGCTCGATCTGCTCGACCACGGCTTCGACGATCGGCTGCTGGATGCGCACGCCGGCCTTCTTGTCTTCGATAGCGACGCACAGCTCCTGCTCGCGTCCGCTGTCCAGGAACAGATTCCCTTCTAGGTCGGCAGGCTTCAGCTTGTAATGGATGCACGCTGCCATGATGCGCCGCTCCATTTCGTCACGCGGATCCTCGGCGTTGAATATCCAGGTGCGCAGACGCTTCGGCGGCTTTGTGCCAAGCAGCGCCCTGCCAGACACCATAGCGAGCGCTTCGGCGATGCTGCTCGACGTCTTGCCCAGACCGCCCGGCGACACCGTGACGGACACGTACTTGCGGATGAAGTGCGAGCCATAAGCAAACTCTCGCCGCGGCAGGGTCTTGGGGTCGATCCATTTGAACGCGGTGGCGGTGATTGGTGAGGACGGAGGCGCGTTGTCGTTGGCGGGATCAATGTCCCCGACCGGCGACTCTTCTGCCTGCGGCACTGCTTCCGCCACGACATCCGCTTCTACCGCAGCCGCCTGCTCGCGCAGCCTACCCTTTTCAAGGCCACGTTGGATCATCCGCGTGATGTCCACGAGACGCGTGTTGTCGTGCGCCGGGAAGTCAGGCTCCGGAATATGGCGCGGGTTCTGGATGCCAGCCTTTAGGCCGTTCTCAATCGTCTTGCAGCAGCGCGACCAGTCCCTGCCCCAGCCGCGAGCTACGTCCTGCAACAGCGCACGTGCCTCGGCCTCGCCAATCGCACCGGCGCCGACGATAGTGCCGATCGAGAACGCAGCGTCGTTGAGCGCATTGTTGCGCGTGCCCATGGGAGCGCCAGCAAGGTCCGCCAGTTCACGGTCGACGGCCGCATCAACATAAGCATTGTTGGTCGCAGCCGACAGGCTGTATTGCGTGTGAGCGGGCGCCGACTTCGGCAACAGCAGGTCGAGCAACCACGCAGGAGCGTCGGCGATCTCGCACGTGTCCGTATCCCACTTGTAGGAGCGCCCATTCGCCATCGTGCTGCCAGCGGCCAGCACGTAGCCACCCTCCGACCGGATATCGACGCCAGCGCCAAGAGCGCCGCGGTTGCGCGTGCCGACGACGTACTTGAAGTAGATGTGCAGCCCGCCGTTGGGGCTCTTCACGCGTGCCGTGTCGGGCAGCGGCCCATGCTCGGCTTCCATCTCAGTCAGCCAGTCAAAGCCGTTGGCGCCGCCTGGCTTGTTATCGATGTCCAGCGCAAAGAAGCCGGTCTTCTCGCCCGTCGGCAGGCCAACAGCTGCGTCAGGCCAGTCCGACCACCATCTCTCGATGATGCGCGGAAAGCGCGTTGCGCCCTTGAAGCCGTTGGGCGTCAAAGGCGTCTTTTCGCCAAGCGTGATGATCTCGCCGGTTGCCTGGTCGACATACTCCTCGGCGCGTGAGCGGCAGGGAAACACGGGCCAGCCTTGAGCGACATAATGTTGCGCTAGTTCAAGCGGCGTTTGCAATGGGGGTCTCCTTGGCTTGATAAGGCGAGCCGGCGGCTGCTACACAACGCAGACACGCACTTTGGCTAGGGGTGGCTATGTCCTGGGGATTCGATAAAGGTCGCATTTACAACAGACGCGCGAGCATTCACGCGCCGTTCGGCGGTCAGCAGCAGGGCGGCATCATCACCCCGAAGAAACATAATCTGGTGATCATCGTCACAGGCGAAGAAGGTCACGAGCATGGCTACAATGACACGTGGTCCACAGATGGTAGGTTCGATTACTTTGGCGAGGGCCAAGTCGGCGACATGAAGATGGAGAAGGGCAATCTCGGCATTGCCAGCCATTCGGCCCGCGGCAAAAGCCTCTTGCTCTTCACTAAACTAAAGGCAGGCCTAAGGTTCGAAAGCGAGATGGTTTATGAGGGCCATAAGATCGTCAGAGCTCCCGACCGTCTGGGAAATATGCGTGACGCCATAGTGTTCACCCTTCGACCGATCGACACGGTGTTCGATCACGTCGAAAGTGTGCCGGTCGCTTCGCCGCAGACAGCCAAGTCCTTGGATGAGCTCAAAAAGCGTGCCTTTGCCGCATCTGTCCAGAAACCGGCAAAAAATCAGGTGACTACGAGCGTCTTTGACAGAAGTCGCGACGTGCGAGATTACGTGGTTGCGCGATCTCTCGGCAAATGTGAGGGCTGTGGGAACGACGCTCCCTTTACCCGACCGAATGGTGTGCCCTACCTCGAGCCCCATCACATCCGCCGCCTTACCGACGGTGGGCCAGACGACCCGAGATTCGTGATCGCCCTCTGCCCCAACTGTCATCGACGCGTTCATTCTGGAAGTGATGGCGCCGATTACAACGGGACGCTTCTTGAGAAGATGAAGACTATCGAGCTGGGCGTGCTCAGTTAGCCGGATCAAAAAGGCGTCGCCCACGCTGGTGCCATTCGCAGACTCAACATTTTTCAAATCTGTCTCCCCTGTGGTGGTAAGGGAGCGCCGATTGGTGGTCGACGCTGTATGTAAATCAAGTGATGAAGAGAGGCGCTGTCTGAGGCGCCGCTCCATTATTCATCCCACGAATCTCTGTCGGACATCTCGTAGCAGTGCGTAGGGGATACTTTTTTATTTTCTGCGTTATCGACGCATCTATCGACTTTCCAGTCTTTCTCAGATCGAAAATAGCCTCGTCGGGTCCAAAAAGTCATTGCTTTGCCAGCGGGGTCTTTCGCCGTGACTTTGAGATAATCCCCGTATCCCCCCAATGAAATACCTTCGTACTGTCCGTCGGAAACGACGATGCAGCGCGAATACGTTGCCATAGATTCATAGGCCTGAAGCTTCATCATCGCCATGAATTCATCGAGACTATCGGGCGTTTCACAGGCGGCAAAAACACCATCGTTGGAGATCTTCGTTCCGTTTTTGTATTTCCAGACCTCTGCGGAGCCGGCAGTTGGTAATGCGATAGCTCCAATTATCAACAAAAAAGCAATTCTCTTCATTGTCCCTCCCCCAGAATCAAAGACTAGTAATACGCGAGGTTTTGGGACCATTGCAATCAAAACGGCGCCTCGCTCAGCGCCGCCCGCAGCCCCCGAGCACAGCCTTCCCACGCCGCCTTCACCATCATGCGCTGCATGAGTTCGTCGAAATGCGCTAAGTCCGTCACGCCGTGCTCGGCGATGTATTCGCCGACGGCATCAACGCCGGCATCCAGGGCACGCAGCTCGTAGTCGTCGAGGCGATCGATTTTCTTGTAATTATCGATGCCCACGGCGCACCTCCGGCAGATGTAGTGAGGGTCTTTGTCTCGGCCGTTGGCGTTCACGCCGATACCGAAGGCGTGCATGCCGCAGACAAAGCAGGTCGTCGGGTTGTGGTCGGCGTCGACTGTGGGCGTGTGTTGTCTCGGGGTTGTTGGGATTTTGGTCATGCCTGCACCCAGCGCCGGCGGCTTGCGATGAACGCGAAAGCTAATAGGCTCATCCACAACTTGCCAAGCACTTGCCCCTCTACATACTCCAGCGAACCAAAGGCCAGCGCCAAGAAAACAACGCTGTCTACTATTGCGCCTACGGCGCCACTCGCAAAAACCGCCAACCCTAATCGCTTTTCCCGCAGTGGGGCGTAGACGAACATGTCCGCCAGTTCAGCCAGAACAAAGGCCAGCACAGAAGCGACAACGAGTGCGGCCGGTGCGAACAACGCCGACAGAACGCCACCGATAAAAATCGCGGCGATCGCTGCCTTTGCTCCCCCTGCCTCATGCACCATGTCCCGGAGCACCAAAGCAACACCCACCAGAAGGACGCCAGACGGCGCAGTTAGCCCAAAGCCAACAGGAATTAAGCAAGGACCGCCAGGTAAGCAAACCGTCCCAACGTTGCCGATCATCCAATTGGCGGCTGGGACGGTAGCGGCAAAAGCCGCCACCAAAAGAGCCAACTTACGCATAGCGGTGCTGGGCCGGTGCGTTAGCTGGATCGGCGATGTGGGCGCGAAGGTCTGCAGCCAAAGTCGGATTTGCGGAGTCTTTTAGGGCAGCATAATGCAGCAGCGCTTCGACCGCATCAGGATCGCTGCCGTCGAACGATAGAACCATGTAGCGGCGTTCAGATGCAATCGGCTGTCCGTCTGTGCGTTCGATTTGGAAGCGCGGCTCGTAGCCGCCAGTGTTAGCACGCGATGTCATTGAATAAGTCTCCTCTGTGGTGGTTGGTGGTAGTCTTCAGCGTCCACTTAAAGGGGCACTGCACGGCATCAATCCGTCGCGCCATTCGCTCCGGACAGATTGGTGTGTCTTTGAAGTTTCGCGCCACGTTAACGCTGTCGGCGCTGGCGAATGGCCATCTATCCCCACACATCGCCAAGCCGCGAAGCATATGTACCCAAGGACGAATACCTCGCTTCTCGAGCGCATTGAATGCCTCGTCGGTTCTTCTCTCCCAAGCTGCTGAGCCAACCTGCCAGTATGCACCAGAAGAGCCGAAACAGATCCTCGGCCAGTTTTCGGCGAGCTCAAGAAGGTAGTCGATCGATAGACCGGTGTGCCAAACAGGAGCGGAAAGCGTTTTCGGGAAGGGCCATTGCGCTACAAGCTCCCGCTGCTCCTCTACCGTTCCATCGATCACGTCCGGCACTACTGCCCAATGCGGATGACCGAGCTTGCTTTCCAGCCAGCTGTAGTACTTCGTCCAGTCTGTTTTTTTGCCGCCTCTGTAAAAGGTGAAGGCGCCGTTGTCCCACATCACCGACTGGCCGTTTTGAAGACACCACTCCGCATCACCTGGATTGGCATAAGAGACACAGAAGTGTTTGCCTGCCATCTTGAGTAACTCGGAGCGCGGCGTGAGCGGCGTTCCGTGATAGTGGATTGTCAAGCCACCCTCACCGACAATTGCTCACCCGCCTCGCCCATCTTCGCCCCTGGAACAGACGCCCCAGCCTGCAACGCTTCCTTAATGGCAGTCTTGTCGGGCGATGTCGAAACGCGCACGTAGGCCTTGGGCAACGCGGCCTCGTCGACGATCTCAACCGACGCAGCCTTCTTGCCGATGGATATCGTTGCTTCTGCCAGCGGCACGCGCGGCACGCCGGCAGCCTTCAGCAACTTGAACATCAGGCTGCGCATGGCCTCCTTGCGGCGCTCAGCGCGTGACTTGCGCGCCTGTAGATCGGAGATGCGACCGGCCACGGCTTTGGCCAGACTGTCGGCGTCACGCTCGCCGTTTACGAGGCGCGTCAGGACGGCGTGGAAGTTGGTCTCGCCTTCCAGCATATCAGCGCGAAGCTCTTCGTCAGCTTCGAGCTCGGGATATGCGGCCAGCATGTCGGCGAAAAGCGCTTCGAGGTTGGCGACGTCGGCCGCCAAATAGTTGTCGTTGGCTGGTTTGGTCATGCTGCGGCTCCGACGTTGAGGATGATCGACTGCAGGATTTCGAGACTATCTCGCTGCTTCTTCATCTGTTCCTCAAACTCAGCAGTCCGCTGCTGAACAGCCGGCAGAACTTCGTCGGTCAGAAATTGTGCAAACTTCTCGCGGACATGCGGCGGAAGTCTTCTGGCCATGTTCAGCATTGCGACACGATCAAATTGGTTGATGCTGGACCCATTTGCGTCGCGGGACTCAAAATCCACGAGCCACAAGAATGACAGGCCGGCTGGGTCGTTGGCTTCGATGCGAACGCCGGTTGGACCATTGAGACGATACCCACCGCCAGCCTTTACGCTCGTCACCTTATCCCATGGAAGGTGTGGGTCATTCTCGTCGAGCCATATCTCGCGCTGGTCAATCGCCAAGTAATGCTCAGCCAGAGCGCAGGCACGCCTGTACGTTGTTCTGCTCATATCTATCTCCTCACTGTGGTGACGCCATTGGTGTGGCGTAGAGTTTGAAGCTATACCGTTTTTACAAATTTGTCAAGATTAGAACGGCACGTCATCATCCATCAACACCCGCCAATCCTCTTCTTCCGGCGCGTTGTCATTCGCCGGTGACACTCGATTGTCATTGGCCGCGCCGACCACATGACCGACAACGTCCCAGTACTTCTGGCGCGGCTTAACCGTGATCTCGACGATGTCGGCAAGTTCTGCCTGCCGCTCGATCCATTCCAACACGGTCTTGGGGAACGGCATCTTACCGCCATGCGCTCGCCAGTATCGATCGGCCTTTGACTTCGGGAACCCGCTATGCTGCGGACAAACCCACTCGTTGATCGCCGTCATGCCGACCATGTAGCTGACCTTCACCGACGGCGGCTTATCGCCCTTCCCTTCGTGGTAGTAGAAGCTGCGCGATGTGACGGTGCGGGGTTCTGGTTCTGCCGTCGACATGATCGGCGTATCAGCAGCCGTCGCCGTAATCTTCGGGCTGTCATCGATATCAAACTCATAGCCGCAGCATGAGCACGTGCGCGCTGAGGCATGCACCTTCTCGCCACAGCCGAAGCGACCATTCTTGTCCTCGACGTCGAACGGGCAAACCTTCACTGGCGCTTCGCCGTCGCCCTTGTTGGGCGTCTTTGGCTGCACCATGTCGACCGGTCCGTGCTTGTCGACGAGACCGGCGAAGTCCAGCACAAGGCACGAAGGTTTCGGGCCAGCTTTGATTGCAGCAATGCGCTCCTGAGGCGTGTCGAGAGGCATGCCAGGCGCGTATATGACGCGAGTGCCGCGGCCCATCATCTGCACGTACAGCGAAACTGACAACGTCGGGCGCAATGCCGCGATAAGGTCGACACCCTTGTGATTGAAGCCGGTGGTCAGAACCGAGTTGTTGGTCAGCGCGCGGATCTTGTAGGACTTGAAGTCCTCGATGATGCGCCGGCGCTCATCCTTCGGCGTTTCGCCGCTAATCATCTCGCAGGAGATGCCGCGCGAACGGATTTCGTCACGCACGTGCTCGGCGTGTTCGACGCCGGAGCAGAAGCAAAGCCAGGACTTGCGGTCGGCGCCCTTTGCGACGATCTCGTCCACGGCGGAACGCGTGACGTCCATCTTGTCCACGGCAGCCTGCAACGCGGATTGCTTATAGTCGCCGCCCTGCCTTCCGACGCCCTTCATGTCGAACGTCGTGGCAGTAGCCTTGGACGAAAGCGGTGCGAGATAGCCGTCAGCAACACCATCGGCGATGCCGTAGGTATAGACGATCTGGTCGAACAGCCGATCATCGCCCTCATCCAACCGGCCTGTGTCCAGCCGGTAAGGCGTGGCGGTGAGCCCCAGGATTTTCATATCCGGATTGATCGCTCGCAGGGCCGCGATGAAACGGCCGTACATCGTGTTGCTGTTGGCGGGGATCAGATGGCACTCGTCTACCATCAGCACGTCGATATGCCCGATGAGTTCAGCTTTACTGTGCACGGTCTGGATGCCGGCGAAGATGATTTGGCTACGCGCGTCACGGCGGCCGAGACCAGCAGAGAAAATCCCCGCCGGCGCGAAAGGCCAGATGCCAAGCAGCTCAAGGTAATTCTGCTCGATCAGCTCGGCGACGTGGGTAGCGACAAGGATGCGCATGTCCGGCCATCCTTCAACCAGCCTCTTGATGAGCGAAGCCATCAGCAGCGACTTCCCGCAGCCTGTCGCGAGATCCACAAGCGGATTGCCAGCCGTCGTTGACCAGTAGTCGAAAACGGCGTTTTCTGCTTCTTCTTGGTAGTGGCGAAGTTGGAGCATACGAGATTCCAGACCTTGAGATAAACGATTGGATTGCAGGGTTATCTGCGCTCGCCGCAATTCTCGCGGCTGCTTTTGCTTTTTCGTCGGCGCGCCAAGCCAAAAGACAAGCGGACGCGGTTCTCGGAGACGTAGAGCCTGTATTCAGCGCCTATCAGCTACCAGACGATGGGAAAAACTACCGCCACAGGGTCGCCATCGAGATAGTCAACCACAATCGGCTACCGCTCTATGTCCAAAGCATCAGGTTGGAGTACCCTGACTGGGTGCTTATTCACCGTGGAGCGGAAGAAGTTCGCGATCTTGTTGCCGCACTTTACGACGTAGTAATCGAGAAAAAGCGTGAGCACGTATTTGACGTTCCTTTCCGTCTCGCTGGGCGCTTCTCGAGTGATATGCCTGCAGTATCCACGAGCGTTTTCAACGTAAGATTTCTCGACCAGAATCAGCAGGGCGGTTTTGTACTGGGCTTCATCGTCCATTACCGTATGCACGGATCGAAGCAGGTTCGAGTTGCGTTTGCCTCGACAGGATTCGACGTTTTGGACTAACCCGCCTCCCGCAGCAGCCCAAGCACCCTCGCCCGCTCCTTGATGACGATCTGGCGCACGCGCTCCTTGGTGAGGCCGTGGTCGTTGCCGATAGCTTCCAGCGTCTCGCCCATCGCCCGGCGCATCAGCATCGTGCCATTGCGGCCTTCCAGCAGGGAAACAACGCGAGACAGGTCGGTGCCCTCCTCCTGGTGCGGATCAGTGGAACCCGGCAGTTCCTCAAAGGCCGAGAGACTGCAGACCTCAGCGGACCGCGACTTGGTGGAATTTGTGCGAACGAATTCCTGGGCCGTACCCCGAACACAGAGGACGGCCCATGTCCAAAAGGTCTCAAGCCGGCATTCCCGATGACGGCGCAACATGACGACCATCGCCGACTGAAACAGTTCGTCGGCCGCGTCTTCGTTCTTTGTGATCTTTCGCGCCAGTCTTCGTAAAGCCGGCTCGTAGGCCAGAAGCTTGCGGTCGAACTCGGGACTGCGCAGATTGTTATCATTGGCAGCTACAAGCGGCGTGCGTGCAACAAGCGGCATGGTGGTCTCCTCATGTGGTGTTAGGCGTTGGTGGCGCCATCAATCCATGTCGTGCCGTCTCGCAGCACGTACGTGATCGTCTCAGCTTCCTCGTCGCAATCCGTTTGTTCGCCTGGCACAAGAGCCGGGATGGTGAGATGCGTGGGGCAGCCTTCCTTTTGCTCGTCGAATGAAATCGGCTTTGCCCAGCGTGCGCAGGACCAATGACCGTCGCCGCCCATTTCTGGCGACGAGTGAATGCAGGATCGACAGGTGACGCGTGGCCATGCACTCTCCTTGCACACAGGCTTGTGTTTGCAGAAGGCGCACTCAAACCAGTCCGGGGCATGGTTGATGCGCGACGGCGGCTCAGGCGAATTAATGATGCGTTCTAACCGCGCCAGCAGGCGCAAGCAGAACTCCGGATCGTATTCGATGCGTTCAGCGTATAGCGTGTCGTCATCCTTGCAGCTGACGAGATAGAGGCAGCGAGACAGACCAAAGGCATGCATGCCGAGCTGGCACTGGCCGTAGTGGAGCGGTTTCGCTTCCTTGCATCCTTTCTTGACTATCTCCTTCATGCCCTTCGCATTGCTGGACTTGAATTCGAGCAAATGCTCGGTCTTAGGCGCCTCGACGACGCCCATGGCCTTGCCGTCGCACTTGCCGCGGACGTGGCCCTGCACCAGCCTGATCTTGTCCTGCTGGCCATAGACATCGACGCCGACGCGTTCGAGGTCTTCGACCAATCGCGATTCCTCAAGATTCCCGGTTTCGAACAATCGCAGCTGACGGCCGTGATGCTTTTCAAGCGGTGATGCCCAGCGGAAGCTGTACCAAAGGGCGCGATCACATGGGTTGTTGGCCTCGCCGACGGATATGCCGAGGCTGTCCCATGATGAGGCTGCGGCTTCGTAGGCTTGGTATATAGCTCTGACAGTGTTGGATTCCGGCTTGGGTAATGGGGCCATTATGACCCCACCCCAGAAGCGAAAATAAAAACGGCTACCATCGTCTACACCCTCATCGGCATGCAAACGAGCGTCAGCCCCTCAAAGCCATCGGACGTGATCAGCCCCGGCGTGCCGCCATCCTGCAAGGCCAGCTTGACCGGACCGGTCGGCAACACGTTGAGCACGTCGCGGACGTAAGCCGCGTTGAAACCGATATCCATCGGCTCTCCGCTGTATTCTGCCTCGACTTCGTCATTTGCCGACGCCTCGCCCGCCGCGACAGCAAGCGCGATGCTGCCTGGCGCGATGCTGAACTTCACGGCGCGGCCGCGTTCAGACGACACGGTCGAAACCCGGTCAGACGCCTTCATCAGCGCGTCACGATCAACGGTGATGACACGTTCGTTGCTCGTAGGAATGACGCGCTCGTAGTCAGGAAATGTGCCGTCGATCAGCTTCGACGTGATGCGCACGTCGTCCGACACGATGCGGATTTTCTGCTGGCTGACGGCCACCTGCACCTTGCCCTTCGGAAGCAGGCCGACGGTCTTACGGGGTACGATGACGCCATCGAAGGTTGGCAACTCAGGGCCGATGTTACGTCCGAGACGATGGCCGTCGGTGGCAACTGCTTCCGACTTGCTGCCGCCCTTGAAGAACACGCCGTTCAGATAATAGCGCGTTTCCTCTGTCGAGATCGCGAACGACACCGGTGCAAACAGTGCGGCCAGATCGATCTCGAATTCAGCGTCGAACTTGTCTTCGCCAAGCGTCGGGAAGTCTTCTGCCGACAGCGTCGAAAGCGAAAAACGCGAGCGGCCGGATTTGACCGAAAGTTTGTCACCCTCCAGAGACATAGTAATGTCGCCGGTCGCCTTGCGGGCGATGTCGTTGAGCAGCTTGGCGCTAACGCAGATGTTGCCGGGCTTGGCGACCTCCGCCGGCACGCCTGCAGTGGCGCTGATGTCGAGGTCGGTCGCCGTTATCGCAAGCCCGTCGCCTGCGGCAGCAAGCTGGGCACTCGACAGGATGGGGATGGTGGATCTTGCTTCGACGACCTTCGTCGTGGCGGCAAGCGCACGCGTCAGGTCTTCCTTGTGGATGACAAGGTGCATGGGTGTCTCCTCGGTGATGTGGTGAAATAGCGGGCCGCTGGTGAGGCAGCCCGCGCTGATGGTTACTTGCCCCCCCAAGGCCGGCGCGTCGTTCCAGCGGCAGCCGCAGCGGCAGGCTTGTTGTCGTTGCTGGCTGCGGTGCGGCGGTTGTCGTTAGCGGCCGCTGGCTGTGGCGCAGGCTGGTTGGCGTCGATAGCCGGGGCTGGGACGTTTCCTTCATCGGGAAAGTAATAACGCCGAATTTCTGCACGAGCTGGATATTGGCCGTCTTTGGACGGCTTCCCAAGTCCGACCTTGGCGGTAAACGCGAGGAAATGAAGCTGTTCAGAATCTTCTACGCTGTCCACGGACATTGCGCGGCAAAGGCTAGCGAATTGTCTTTGCGCGATCTCCTGAACCTGGGGATTGTTGTGTTCAATGTTGAATTGGGTGAACAACTTGCGCCCTTTGTAGGGTTCGGGCTCAATCACTGTCATCGTGGTTTTCAGGACGGTACCAGTGCCAGCTTTGTTGGGCGCTACATCGCTCGCCTCAATCTCCAAGGAGTAGATTCCATTCGGGAGCTCCTCGTAGTCGCGTTGTTCTGTGTCGTGATCCTGCGCATTGAACTTAGTTCCAAGATTAGCCATTCGTGGTCTCCTGTGGTGTGGTGTTTTTCTTGTTGTCGTTGGTTGCGATCAACAAGCTTGGTTGGAATGGAGCATCCAGTTTTGCCCCTTTGCGCATGTTTTCCTTCGCCCACATTGGGCGCAGGTTTTCTAGCGCCCAACATCTCTTGAAATCGATGTCGTCTACTGTCTCATAGTTGAATGCGGTCTTGGGTATACGGTGATCCATGTGCCATTCACCGTAATTGTCCCAACTCATCCCTGGCTCAAAACGTTTCTCAAGATGCATCATGAGTTCGTCGACGCTGTAGCCGACAAGCATTTCCCATCTTGTGCCGCGTTTTTGTCCCCTTTTCAGAGTATCTCTAATTCCTGCTGAGATTGCGTCATCTATTCTCCCCTTTGGGGTGGAGCGCCTTCTCGCCTGATACTCTTTGTCTTTCTTTCTGAAGTGCTCCAGATTGCTGCTACGATAATCTGGATTTTCGTCCCTCCATCTATCTATGGCGATCAGAAACTTCTCTGGATTTTTTTTCCTCCATTCCTTTGCGTAAGCACGAATCTTTTCCCTGTTCCTGTCCCTATACTCCGACTGATAAGACAGGATTTTCTCAATCCTTCTTGGGTATGCGGCACGCTGCAACGTTCGGGCGCACTCTTTGCATTGCCCGCTGCTGGTTAGCCGTTTCTCCATGTGCCCGCGCTTGCAAGGCTGGCCTGTGAAGTAGTGCTTTATCCCGAGACTTGCCGCTTCCGCGCGAGTACGCGGAAGCTGTTCGTTGTCGTTGTCGGCTTTCACAGCTAGGCCGCCACTCCCGTGGGCGCCGGGAAGTGCTTCGCCAACTCTGCGTAGCCCTGCCCTTTTCGATAAGGCACTGCGTCCGGCATCGAGTAACGATTCTTGGCGTTGAAGCCGGCGCCCTCGACGAGGTGAATCTGCCGCTCCTTTCCACCCTCAGCGTGAGCGACCTTCGTTTGTCGCGCGACTTCCTTCTCCTTGATGGAGACGCGGTAGTTCATGAAGGCGACGATGTCGGACTTCTCGCGGACCAGCGCATTGGCGCGCTTGTGCAGCTTCGGCTGATAGCGGCTATAGGGGTCTGTGACAGGGCTGTCGAAGCGGACGATCTCGGGGTGCGCAAGCATCACTACGCAGATGCCACGCTGAGCGAGGGCGGAGACCGCCGCCATAAGCTCGTTCCATTCGCTATCGGCTTCCACGTAACCTTTGCCGAACCCAGCCTCCTCGATTGAGGCCACGCCGATGCGGCGGCAGGTAGCTTCCCATACAAGCGGCTCCAGACCGTCGAGGCTGTCGACAATAACCGTCTTGCGGTCGTGTTCCTCGGTGAGCAGTTCGCCGAAAACGTCCAGCAGTTCGTCGAAGCTTTCAATGGTGCCAGGCGTGACGAGTTCAACGTCGGACGGTGTGCGCTCGCCTTCTGTTGGCAAATAAAGCGCGTCAGGGAATTCAGCAGCTAGGCTGGTCTTGCCTATGCCGTCGACGCCGTAAAGCAGAATGACAGGCGGGTCTGCTCTCTTCGTCGACTTCAGGGACGAAAGTGAAATAGCCATATGGCCTCCTCAGTGTGGTGGTGCGGTAAATATGATGGCTGCGATGTAGGCAGCGGCTGCAAAGACGATCAGCCACTGCCAGTTTGCGATCAGCGAGCGTAAAGGAGGCATTTCAGCCACCAGAATGCGCCGAGGACGGCGATTGCGACGACCGCAAACGGAAACAGCATGATGAGGCCGATCGACGCTGCTGCGCTTACTCCGGCCAAAGCGGCGCGCTTTAAGCCACGGCGAACGTACTTGCGCGGCGTCGGAGTGACAGGGACGTGGTCGAGCGGTGGTGCCGTGATGGATTCGGTGTGCCATGGTGATTTTTGGTTGGTCATTCACCCGCCCCCAACGCATCAAGACGCTTACGCGCTTGATCGATCGTTAAGCGGTTGAGGCGACTGATGCGCCCAGCCATCGTTAGAAATCCGATGATCGCGCCGACCCATTGCATGGCAGAACTATCCAAATAGACGCCGAGTCCGATCAGCGCGGCGAAAAGTAGGAAGGTGCTACTATCGACGAGATAAGATTGAAGGACGGTTTCATGGATGACGATGACTTCGGTTTTTATCTTCATCCCTCCGCCCTCGCCCGAACCGCACGGTGATAGCTCACAGGTGCGTTGCTGACGTATGTGCCGCCGATCTTTTCAGCCGTGCGACGTGCCTCGGCCTTCTGCGCAGCGGTGCGATAAGGCTTGCGGTTGAGCATGTTGATCTTGCCGGTGCGCGTGAGCCCGGTCTGATGCGCAAGGTGCGCCTGTCTCATGGATATCTCCTCAATGATGTGGTGAAGTGCGGCTGGTTGGTAGCCAGCCGCTATCGAAACCCAACGCGCAACTCCTTCCTGGGTTACACAGCGTGATTGGCGCGTGGATGCGGGATTGCGGCTATGCCGCTCCCCCGGTTTCTGTATCTGGCGTAATCACGCGCCGTTGTGTGAAGTCGACCTTGACGACGTTGGTGTCGTCGTTTTCCTTCGCCGGCGGCTCACCGTCCGGATCGTGCTCGATCTCGAAGCCGTGCCACCAGATCGTCGAGGCGCCGTCAGCGAGGCGCACCTGGTACTCGCTACCCCAGTTGCGATCGCCGATGACGACGCCAGTGAGATGAGGGTTTTGTCTGTTGCGGACCGGATCGCCGAAATTGAAAAATTCGCAGTCGCAGGTCATTCGAAACCCTCCGGCTTAATCATCCGTGGATATGCGAAGGGATGAGCGCAATTGTCGTCAGGGATGATGATTACAAACAGGTCATCACCGAGAGTGCTGATGCCTGGCATGCCGCCGTTTTCAGCGACAATGTGCTCGCGCTGGATGGTGAAAACGTCAGCCGTCGGAAAGAACCCGCGGCCTTCGTATTTCCACTTCCCGCTCCCCTTGAAATACAGGTACGTGCAATCCTCTTGCCGGGTCATGCCGCCACCCCACGCAGCGCGTAGTCGTTGACCGCCTGCCCGGCCGCCAGATCTTCATCATTGTCGTTTGCGGCGGCAAGAACGCGCGGGAGCGAAACCGGCATAAGGCCGGAAAGCGTAGAGCATCCGCCGTTGTGTGGCGACAGGTGCGTCGTGCGGTCGGGATTGTTGTCATTGGCTGGAATGAAGGCGCGCTGCTTGTGCAGGCCGTACGTGCGCCGAAGCCGCTGGTATGCTGCCATTGGCTTGACGTTGTATCTGGCGGCGATATCTGCGACGCTCTCACCGTTTTCACGGCGCGCGTGCATATCCGCCAGCATAGTGCTGGTGATAAGCGTCATGTCGTCTCCTCTGGGTGGTGGCCGCCTTGTGGTTGACAAAGCGACAGGGTTATGAAACTAAACTATTTTTACAAATTTGTCAAGATTTCACCAAGGTGGATGCATGCCTGAAGTTAAGTCGCGCCTCCTGCAGTCGATACTGAAAGAACAGAAGCGGAGAGCCGTTAAGGATCGCGCTGTCTACGAAGAGTTAGGCGTGCCTCAGCAGACCTTCAGCACCTGGAAAGCTGGTGTCATACCGAGACCAAGACAATTCCCGGCGATTGCCGCCTTCCTCGGCGTCTCCGAAGAAGATGTGGCGGAGATGGCTCGCGAGGCGGCCGAAACCTCCCCTTCCATCACTCCGATCACGGTTGCCCGCACCTACGGCAAAATCTCCGACCGCAAGGCCGGTAAATTCAAATTCGAGCCCATCAACGACGGCCGCAAACGTATTCCTGAAGGCAGGTACGCGATCATCATCGACACGAAAGTGATGGAGCCAGTCTTCCACGTCGGCGTAAAGGCTTGGCTCGACCCTTCCCGCTGGCCCGCAGCCGGTGACGACGTTCTGGCCCATTCCGGCGGATTCGCTTGGATTGGGCGCTTCGAAGGAATGAGCAACGGCGCCGTGCAGCTTGGCCGCTACGACGGATCGCAGCTTGAAGTGAAGAACGTGGAAGCTGTTCATGTCATCGTCCTTTCGGAGCGGGTGGTTACAGCATAGCGAGGTGGTGGCTCGGAATGCCGCTTGACAATTCCTACAAATTTGTGTAGGAGGTTGATTGTCCGCTGTGGTGGCGGATATGGAATACGCGCTTTGATCCCGCCTTACGGCGAAGGTCTCCTCGGCGTGTTAGTACGGAGAAGGGGCGGAGTTACGGGTGGTGCCGGCTCATTACGCCCCTTTTCGTTTTTTGCTGCATGCACGACAACGCCGGCAGAGCTTCATGCTCCACCGGCGCTGATTTTTCGAAGTCATTGTTTGCTGTCTTTCTCATAGTCGTCTCCCCTTCTGGCATTATTGGTTTTGTTATCGCCAGTTGGTTGCTGGCGTTCACGGCGGCCCGGTCACTGGCCGCCATCTTCTTCTGCGGTCGGGAGCTTCATGCTCCCATCTTCTTCTCGCCGTCATGGCGCTCATGCCGATCGGCGCTTGGGTCGTCGATCGTCTTCTTTCGCAATCCTTAAACATGCGCATTCCCTTTCATGCTGCAGGTTCGTCTTGGGGTCTGTTGCCCTGTCGGCTTCTTGTTTGGCCGCTGTTGATTCACAAACTAACACAAACAATTTTTAGGTCAATAAGTTTGTTTGTGTAAATGCGTTATTTTTGCTAAATCATTGTGGAAACTAAGGATAATGCGATGGAAACGGCCCTTACACGTCTTCTCAACGAAAAGCTTCGTGAAAAGTTTGACGGCAATGCAAGCGAGCTCGCTCGGGTCGTAGGCACTAGTCAGCAAAACATCAGTAACTGGCTGAATGGGGATGTTATCAAGCCTTCTTATTGGAAAGCTGCGGCGCGTGCTCTTGGCCTGCGAGAAATAGAACTCGACTCAATTATGGTAGCAGTTAGGAGGGACGCAGGACCTGATCTTCCTGCGGAGGCTTGGGTACGAGATCTGGGCTTCCGAAAAATGCCACGCACTGAGGAAGAAGTCCCTGATCTCGATGATCGAATTCCTTTGCTTCGACCAACTCGCCAAACGCCTAACGCCACCCTTGCCCCCCGCCAACAGATTGTAACAACGAACAAAATGCTCCCCGTCCTGGGCATGGCCGTTGGAGGTGAGGACGGGCGTTACATATTCAATGGCAGCGTGATCGACTATGTGGTCTGCCCTCCGTCTCTAGAGAACGTAGCGGGAGCGTATGCGGTCTATATTGATGGGGAGTCGATGTATCCTCGCTTTAAAGCTGGCGAGACCGTTTGGGTCCACCCAGGCAAGCCCGCTCGTCGAGGCGACGACGTGATTGTGCAGCTCAAACCGATAGAGGACGACGGCTCTCCGCCTTGGGGATACGTCAAAGAGTACGTTGGCCGGCAGGGGAACAATCTAGTTTTACGGCAGTACAATCCTCCTATCGAAATCCAGTTCGACGTCAATGAGGTCCTAACGACTCACCCGATCGTTCTCGCCGGCAAATACTAAATTCACAAGATAACAAACTTTGTGATTGACGATATAAGTTTGTAGGTCTATATCTCCTCTTGTCCCGGCAAACCAAGCTGGCCACCACAAGAGGAGATAAACCATGTACAGACCACGTCCCGAAGAATTCGACGATATCGCCGTTGCCGCACACGGCGCTATTGCCCAGTCCGCCGAGCCAATGAAGCGCCCGGACCACAAGGCAAAGAAGCACGGCAAGCCCAAGACGAAATACGAATACATGCGCCGCTTCCCCAAGAAGCCCCGCAACGGCGAGGAAGTCGGCGGTGGCCACTTCGTATTCCGCCGCGGCGACAGCACTGGACGCATTCGTCCCTGCATGTGGCCTTTTGAGCACCCCTCCTACGATTCAGCGCTAGGTGAAGCCGCACGCCTTCACAAAGAGCATGGCGGCACCTTTGAGGTGTTTGTTCGCGTCGGCCGTGTCGAGGCGCTGGAGGCCGGCGAATGAGCGCGGCTGTCATCGAACAGCCGACCGTCAAGCAAATCATCCTCACCGAGCACGCCGACCTGTTGAAGGACATAGCCAGTTTTCTGGCTTTGTTGCTCTTTATCACCGCAGTGCTGATGTGGGCTTATTGACCACCACCACCACCACTCGAGGAAACAAACATGTCGAGAAGACGCGACACCACCTACACCCCTGCCCCGTACGGCGGCGACGGTCTTGAAGTCGTAGCCAACCTTTCATCCGGAACCGCACCGACGGCCGTTCTCGTCGCAGTCGCCAAATGGCACGAGCGACGCAAGGATGGCCGCAATCGCGTCATCGCCTCCAAGCTGCGTGAGCTCATAGCGGCTAATGATAACGGGAGGAGAAGATGATGTTTTGGAAGAAGCGCGAAAAGTCCGCCATCACCCTCAAGTCAGAGTATGAGCTCATGCGCGAAGAACGCGAAGAGATGCAAAAAAAGAAGATGAAGGAAGATGCAGATGCCGTGCAGCGCTCTCTATCCTACGAGCCGCCGGTCCGAGTTGTTAAGGGGAAATACAATGACTTTCTTGAGGTGGCCTCTCCGTTCGGAAGGAAGGTTTGCGTCCCCATTCACCTGATTTCCGCCACGTCTATTCGATACGTCCCTGCGTCGCTGCGCTTTTACTCTCCTATGAATAGTCCGAGCGATATAGCTTCGATCATCATCGAGATGAGTTCCGGCACCAAGCACGACGTCAGCGTGGAGGTTTCTTGTGTAGAGCTTCTCTTGGAATCCGTGAACAGGGTTTGGCAACAGCCTGCGGCCGCCCTAGCCAGCACAGGAGGCGAACACCATGCAGAGTGAAATAGTAGAGAAGTGCGTCAAGAGCGCAATGTTGTCCGTGATCAAAGAGCATCCAATTGGTCACTGGAATGACGATCAGGTCGAAAAGGTGGCCAGACGAGCGATAACTGAAGCCGCCCTCTCCGCACAGGTGCAGGACGCCGACGAACAGCGAACCGAAACCTGCCAGCGGTGCCAAGGCAATGGTGAGATAGTCACCAATTGGGAGCGGTATCGGCATCCGCATCAAAATGATGCTGGCGACGAAGCAGTAGCCGAATGCCCTAACTGCGATGGTACCGGCAAGGTTTCCGCACAGGTGCAGGAAGTGGCGCGGTGGCGGCCGATAGAGACAGCGCCGAGAGATGGAACGCGCGTTATCGGAGCGGACCAACTTTATGTTATCGGAGACATTTACTGGCAACCCGATGGGAATGAAACTGAAACCGGCGAGCCAGGATGGATAAATGGCGTGCGCGACCGGTATGAGAAAGACTACGTGTTCAACCCGACCCATTGGATGCCATTGCCGTCTCTCCCCGCAGCACCCTCCCAGCAGGAGGCCAGCCATGTCACCAGCAAATGACAACGTCCCTCGCCTAATGGGCAGAAGAGAAGCCGCAGCTTATCTCGGCATAGGGCAGTCGACTTTCTCGCTGTGGGTATCGACCCACAAGATGCCGGCAGCTATTGCCGGCACTCGCAAGTGGGACAAGCGCGCGATTGACGCTAAGCTCGATGAGATAAGCGTCCTGCAGCCCGCAAACGACAATACCGAGGACGAGTTCGAACGATGGGAGCGAGAGCAGAATGCGCGAAAAGCTCAAGGGTCTAGCTAGGGTCAAGAAGCGGCTAGCAAGCGGCAAGACCATCACATACTGCTACGCCTGGCGCGGCGGCCCGCTGTTGAAAGACAAGGCGGGCCGCCCGCTGCAACCGGGCGATCCGCTGCTTATGCGGGCATTCGTCGAAGCTACGAAGGATCGCTTCGTCGACCAGACCGACAACATGAACCGGCTGATTACCGAATACAAATCGTCCACCGACTTCACCGGCCTCTCCCCGAAGTCGCAGAAGGAATACAGTCGCTACATCGACAAGGTGCGCGATGCATTCGGCACGATGAGCCTCGTCGCGATCCAGGACAAGCGAGCGCGAGGCAAGTTTAAGGAGTGGCGTGATGGCATGGCGGATAAGCCTCGCAGCGCCGACTTCGCATGGATGGTGCTTGCACGCATTCTGTCGGTGGCAAAGGACCGTGGACGGATCTCGATAAATCAGGCGGAACGCGGCGGGCGCATCTACAGTGTAGACCGCAACGAAAACATCTGGACCGACGAAACCTTGGCTCGCCTTTTCGCCGTGGCTTCCGACGAGATCAAAGCCGCAGTGATCATGGCGCTGTGGACCGGCCAACGCAAGGGAGACATCCTCAAGGCTCCATGGAGCGACTACGACGGCTCGCACATCAAGGTGAAGCAGGGAAAAACCGGCGCCCGGGTGAAGATACCGGCTGGCACCGAGCTTCGACAGCTGCTGGATAGCATGCCGAGGATTTCGCCCACCATCCTCACCAACAAACGCGACAAGCGGCCGTGGACCTCCGACGGGTTCAACACAAGCTGGACGAAGGCAAAAGCCAAGGCCAGTATCGCGGACCTAACTTTCCACGACCTCCGTGGTACGGCGGTCACCCGTCTGGCAATCGCAGGGTGCTCAGTGGCGCAGATCGCGGCAATCACCGGCCACAGCCTCAAAGACGTCGAGGGCATTCTCGATGCCCACTACCTTGGCGGCAAGGCCGCCCTCGCCGAGGAGGCCATAAGGAAGCTAGAAGATTATCGTGCAACGCCAAATAAGAAGCCCGCTTGATGCGGGCTTTTTTCATTCCGCGCTTGCCACGGCAGGTTGAGGCGCGCTATCTTAAAAATACAGTCAGACAAACGCAGAGCAGTTTGCAAACGAAATGTAACGTATTGATTTTCGGTAGCAGATATTAGAAGCAGTTTGTTCTCAGCATTTCGCAATCATTACATAAAAACCTAGCTTCTAAGCAGTAGGTCGCAGGTTCGAGTCCTGCAGGGGTCGCCACCGCTTTCTTGCATTCCCCCACAAATGACTGGTTTGGGTTCGATCGCAGACACGGTTTCATTCCGTATTTGCGCTCCGGCGATCCTTCGCTCTTCTCCATTTCATGAGATACCCGAAACCCGGTCCGATCAGCGTGCCGCCGATAACCCATTCCACCAAGGTCAGAGGTCGCTCGTCCGGATCGTGGCCAGTCACGTAAAGAAAGAGAAAAAACGCGATAACGCCGCCGATCAAGAGGGTGATCGGAAACAACACACTGTCGCGAAAGCCTTTCATGCGATCCACTCCCTTGGCCGTGTTGATAGGTATTGGATATGATGCCGTTGGCAAACGCCTTTTGCAGCCGCCACGGCAAGTTATTTATCGGGCGGGATTGCGCAGGGGTCGTACCATTGTAAGCGACGGAAGACGACCTACCTAGAGGCCGAGTTTAACGAGGCCGCCCCGGAGTTCCCGGAGGGGCAAAAATCAATCAGGTACTTGATGCAACTTCAAAAATTAGGCGCACCGCTTTCGACGGACCGCCTTGTCCTGCGCGAATTCACAAGAGGCGATTTCCCCGGCTATTCAGCCTACCATTCTCTGCAGGAGGTTTATCGGTATCTTTACGCTGCACCTCCAACTGGAGATGCTTTGCGAGAGCAGTTCTCGGCGATTTTGGCGGCACCATTTGAGAAGGATGGCGACACCTATCGACTGGCCGTCGAGCGAAAGGCTGACAACGCACTGGTCGGTGAAGTCCTGTTGAAGTTGGCAAGTGTTGATGCACTGCAGGGAGAGGTTGGATATATTTTCAATCCAGAATTCGCGGGGAACGGGTATGCAACGGAGGCTGTTGGCGCGATGGTCAGCATAGGCTTCTCGTCAATCGGATTTCATCGAATCTTCGCGCGGCTGGACGCTGCGAATGAGGGTTCGGTCGGCGTTGTTGAGCGCCTTGGACTGCGTCGAGAAGCTCATTTGATCCAGAACGACCGCTTCCGAGACGTCTGGGGAGACGAGTATATTTACGCGGTTCTTGCTTCGGAATGGAAATCGCGCGCCGGCGTAATTTTGCCGTCCGCTTAGGGCCGACGGCCATAATCGCGCAGAAGCGCCAATTGCGGTCATTGATTAATTGTTTGCTGTCCCCTAAAAGCCGACCAATAGCAGAGGAGATTTATGCGCAGAGGCTTGTGATTTCGACCGCAATTTGCGGCTTCACCTGGCACCAGTATCGGTAGCCGGACCTTTTTGCATATCTTTTCTGCGGAGTTCTCATGAAATTCGAGGACGTTATCATCCGGCCTTTCGAGGCCTCGGACACAGTAAATCTCTCCAACATCTGGCTCGAAGCCTCGTTGCTTGCTCATCCGTTTATCGGCGAGCGTCGTTTGATGGAGCAAAAGGCACTTATTGAGGAACAATATTTGCCTGGCGCCCAAACGTGGGTCGCAACATTAAACGGCCAAGCTGCGGGCTTTATCAGCCTGCTCGACACTTTCATCGGCGGCTTATTTGTTTCCCCGTGCCATCAAGGCCTCGGTATCGGGCGTAAACTCGTTTCGCACGCGCTGAATTTGAAGGGCGAGCTTTCGCTTGAAGCCTATACTGAAAACGTGCAGGCGATGGGCTTCTATAGATCGCTCGGCTTTCAGGAGCTTTCCCGTCGCGCGATTGATGATGAAGGTTATCCGTTCGAAAATGCCCGTTTGCGGCTAGTCGGCTAAGGGCAACTTGTCGGGCGACACGGTAGTCGCCCGACAACCGCCTTGGCCAATCCCCGTGATCAGAATGAGCGGCGGAGGCCCACCGCTTTAGCCGACTTGCATACTTCCATCCTGCTCCCAAGCAGAACGCCTATGCCAGCACTTTGCTCTACCCCTGCCCCATCAGCGTGAAATAGCCCCATGCGGCCGCGAAAAACAATATGACAGCCACAATCGTCAATGCCCTCTTCGCTTTTGGCCCGAGCGGTTCGCGCGGCTTCTTCGGCGGCACCGGTTTGCGGAACTTCACCACATTGTCGTTCATTTCATCATCGTCCTGAATGTCGCTGCTGAAACCTCTGCCGCATCTGTGGCATCGGCTTTTCGAATACCTATCTCTAGCAGACCAGAACTATCATAAATATTACCAAGTTTTCACTTCACCCTTGGGGCAAGCTATGTCACTTCCCACAATCAGAGGAATATAACGGCGACAGACGGACGAACAAACCGGAGAGCGGCGGCAACTCTCTGTAGTATTTTGAACTTTGCGGGTGACGAGAATGAATGACGCCAATACCAGTGGCAGCGATACCAAAAACAGCCAGCCCGATCTGCGCGAGATTTTGGGGACGACCAGAAACGGCCGCAAGAAAAAGTCGCGTCGGTTCCTCTATGTGGCAGCAGCCATTGTGCTGATTGGCGGCGGTCTTGGTTATTATTACCAGTCACGCGCAGGCGGTGTGGCTTATAGCTACACCACGGAAGCAGCGCGTCAGGGCGATCTCTCGGTCATCGTCACCTCCACCGGCTCGGTTCAGCCGACGGATCAGGTTGATATATCGAGCGAACTGTCCGGCACGGTGCGCAAGGTCAACGTCACCTATAATACCCCGGTCAAGGCCGGAGACGTTCTGGCGGAGCTGGATACCAACAAGCTGGAAGCCGACGTGCAGAGCGCCCGCGCCAAGCTCGCTTCCGCCAAGGCCAATGTGCTGAAGGCCCGCGCGGACCTTGGCTCGGCAAAGACATCCATGGAGCGCCTGCGATCCCTGGTTAAGAACCGAGTGTCCAGCCAGCAGGATCTGGACGCCGCGCAGTTCACCCATGATGCGGCGGCCGCAACGCTTGAGGTTAATGAGGCGACCGTGCTGTCGGCGGAAGCGGATCTGCGGCTCGCTGAGGTCAATCTGGGCAAGGCCAAGATCGTTTCGCCCATCGATGGCGTTATCCTCACCCGCAGCGTCGATCCCGGCGCCACGGTCGCCTCCTCGCTCAATGCCCCTGTTCTCTTCACCATCGCCGGCGATCTGCGCCACATGGAGCTGCAGGTCTCGGTGGATGAGGCTGATGTCGGCAAGGTGGAAACCGGGCAGAAGGCCACATTCAACGTCGATGCCTATCCCGATCGCAGCTTCCCGGCCGAGATCGAGACCGTGCGCTTCGCCTCGGAAACCGTATCCAACGTGGTGACCTATAAGGGCATATTGACGGTCGACAACGCAGAACTGCTGCTTCGCCCCGGCATGACGGCAACCGCCAATATCATCGTTGAAGAGATCAAGGACGCCCTGCTGGTACCCAATTCCGCGCTTCGTTATACACCGCCGCGCGAATCCGCTTCGCGTGGGGGCGGGTTGATGAGCCTGTTCCGCCCGCCCCGCATGGGCCGCCCGCAAAACCGCGATGCCGGCCAGGCCGCCCAGGGTAAAAGGACGGTCTGGGTGCTGCGCAACAACAATCCGGTTTCCGTCGCAATCGAAACTGGCTCCACCGACGGCCAGCATACCGTGGTGAAATCTGGCGAACTGAAAGCCGATGACCAGATAATTACCGACGCAACGGCCCGTAACGCCGGCTGACGGAGGACAAGCGCATGCAACAGCCGCCGCTCATCGAGTTCCGTGATGTCGTGAAGCAATATGGTCGCGGCGAAGCGACGATCCGCGCGCTCGACGGCGTCAGCCTGTCGATCCGCGAGAAGGAATTCGTCGCCATCATGGGACCGTCGGGATCGGGCAAATCCACCTCGATGAACATCATCGGCTGTCTGGACGTCCCATCGGCTGGCGAATATCTCTTCCAGGGCGTGGCGACCAGCGACTTCGATAACGAACATCTGACGCTCTTGCGCCGGCACATGCTCGGTTTCGTGTTTCAGGGCTTTAACCTTCTCTCCCGCACCTCTGCGGTGGAAAATGTCGAACTGCCGCTGATCTATCGGGGCATGAAGGCCTCGGAACGGCGTGAGCGCGCCATGGAGGCGCTGGCGCAGGTGGGCCTCAAAGGCCGCGAAGATCACACCACGCAGGAGCTTTCAGGCGGCCAGCAGCAGCGTGTGGCCATTGCCCGCGCCATCGTCACCCGCCCCGCGCTGCTTCTGGCCGACGAGCCGACCGGCAATCTCGATACGAAGACGAGCGTCGAAATCATGGAACTGATAACCTCGCTCAATCGCGACAAGGGCATTACCGTCGTCATGGTAACCCATGAGGAGGATATCGCCGCTTATGCCGGGCGCCTGCTGCGTTTTGTCGACGGCCACCTCGCCTCCGATAGCGCCGCGGATCATAAGGAGACATTGGATGTTCTTTGAAACATCGCGTCTTGCGTTGCGCGCCATCAGCCGCAACCTGTTGCGCTCCTTTCTCACGGTGCTCGGCGTCGTCATTGGTGTGGCCGCCGTCATTGCCATGGTCACCATCGGCAACGGTACGACCGAGCAGGTAAAATCGGAACTGTCACGGCTCGGCACCAACATGCTGTTCGTGCGCCCCGGCCAGTTTGGCCCCGGCCGCGCCAGCACCGAGGCCAAGCGCTTCGATGACCGCGATGTCGAGGCGATCCGCAACCAGATATCGGGCATCCGCGCCGTCGCACCGCAGAACCGCAGTTCCGCCGCAACCGTCATTTTCGGCGGCAAGAACCACCAGACGAGCGTCATCGGCACCACGAACGACTATCTGATCGCGCAGGACTGGACCATCGCACTTGGTCGAGATTTCCAGCCCGCCGAAGATCGCGGCGGCCAGATCGGCTGCATCATCGGCGAAACCGTGCGACAGGAACTGTTCGGGGCGGAAAACCCTGTGGGACAGACGATCCGCGTCAGCAACATCTCCTGCCCCGTCATCGGCGTTCTCGCCCGCAAAGGCCAGTCCGGCCTCGGCGACGATCAGGACGACACGATCATCATGCCGCTCAAAATCCACCAGCGGCGCATTGGCGGCACCACCACCATTTCCTCGATCATGGTTTCGGCGCAGGATGGCGTTTCCACCGCCAAGGTGCAGAGCGACCTGCAAAACCTGCTGCGCGAGCGCCGCCGCATCAACATCGGCCGCGAGGATGATTTTACTGTCAACGACATGACGCAGATCGCTTCCGCCATGACCGGCACGACGACGCTTCTCACCGGGCTTCTCGGCGCGGTCGCCGCCGTCAGCCTTCTCGTGGGCGGCATCGGCATCATGAACATCATGCTGGTCTCGGTCACGGAGCGCACGCGTGAGATCGGCATTCGGCTTGCCATCGGCGCATTGGAAAAACAGGTGCTGACACAGTTTCTGGTGGAAGCGGTGATGCTCTCGGCCTTCGGCGGCATCGTCGGCATCCTCACCGGCCTCGGCCTCGCCTACGCGGTCGTCAGCTTCCTCAACGTGCCTTTCGTCACCAGCCCATCGATCATCTTCCTCGCCTTCGCCTTTTCAGCCGCCATCGGCGTGATTTTCGGCTATTTTCCCGCGCGGCGGGCGGCGAGTCTCAGCCCGATCGAAGCCCTGAGACACGAGTGATCAATCCGGCCTAACGATCTGCGGCTTGCCACCATTCCTCAAGCGCCTGTTCTACATCGGACTGGTAAGACGGCGGGTTGTTTCGCTGCAGGAGGGCGTGCAAATATAATTCAACGGCCCGCCTTTGAGCGTCGTTCAACAGCGCAAATTTCTCCGGGCGACCGCGCAGATGGGGCACGAACTCGTGCCGGTAACAACCGTCGAGATCGGCGATCATGTAGGCGGGCAGATGAAACCGCATTGCTTCGGCATCAAAAAACGCAGGACTGGCGGAGTGGAGGTTCACGTCCTCCACCGAGATCGCAGACCAGTCGTCCTTTTCATCCTCGGCGCGGCGGGCGGCAAGCACATCATGGCTCGCGTAATCATCAATCGCGGCGGCCTCACGAAGACCCACACCGCCGCCTAGGGTGACGTGCGCGAAAGCAGCATTTACCGCCGCCCTTGCCGTGGCCGTGCTCTCCCCTGCCGGTCTCAACACGTGAACCGCCCGTTCAATGATGGCCCCCTCCGCCCCCGTCTCCACGCACCGTTGGCCACTCGCCGCCTTCAGTTCGTTCGAACTGAACGCCTTCCGTGGTGGCTGATGACACGCGCCTGCGTGCTTTAGCCTCCCAAGAAAAGGAGAGGAAAAGAATACCGACAACCAACGTCAGGCCGACCAGAATGCCGGCAGCAACGAGGCCAAGTGTCCAAACATCAATCGAGCTGCTGCTATTCCCCACGCTACCCCCCTCACTGAAACCATCCGCATTCAATCTTGCTTCATGACGTCAATCGGATAGGCTCTCCGGACACCTACCGCATGGAGTCTCGATGTTCAAATCCGTATCCGATAGCGCTGCGGCTGCAGACGGCGGATCGCTTGCCCTTTTTGTGGAGCGACAGGACGGGCAGACGGAAGTGTTTGTGATCCATCGCTCGCTCGCATCGCGCGGGACGCCTGACTATAACAGGATCACGTCAAGCCTGCGGCCACTCACTGCAGAAGATTGCCGGGAGATCGCCGCGGCTCTCGAACCGCTATTGATGACCACGCCATCAATCCATCCACTGGCCGATTTCATCGAAGCCTTCAAACAGCAGTCATGATCCTTGGAAAGCTGATTTTGCGTGAGACGCAGTCTGCGGAAAAAACCTGAAACTTGTCATCCGTCATCCTCGGGCTTGACCCGAGGATCTACAAACGTCTCAAGCGATTTGACGGGGATGGAACCCTCGGGTCAAGCCCGAGGATGACGTCGCGATTGTGGGAGCGCTGTGTGCATAAGAATGTCTACCTCTCCATCGCAGAGATAGCGTAACCAATCAAACGCTGGCTTCTGCCTCACGCTGCTTCGCAAGCGCGGCGAGATCCGCAGGCTTCAGCTCAACCGATTCACCGCAGCCGCAGGCAGAGGTCTGGTTCGGATTGTTGAAGGTGAAACCGGAGCGCATCTTGGTCACTTCGAAATCCATCTGCGTGCCGAGCAGATAAAGCACGGCGGAAGGCTGAACCCAGACTTTCGCGCCTTCGAATTCAACCAGATCGTCCTTCGCATCCGGCTCAGTCACGAGGTCGATGGTATATTCCATGCCCGCGCAACCGCCCTTCTTGATGCCGACGCGCACGCCCTTGGCGTCCGGTCCGGAATTTTCGACGATCGCTTTAACGCGCGAGGCAGCAGCCCCGGTCATGGTCATGATTGCAAAGCCCATGGGCCCATTCTCCTTCGACAATCGAGTTCAAGGCTCGATGCTTATGGAATTCAATTTAAGTGCGCCTGACGATGTCATCAAGGGATGACACCAGGCAAAATCAAATCAGTACCAGCCGACGGCAACCTGCGCTTCTTCCGACATGCGGTCCGGCGTCCACGGCGGATCGAACGTCATTTCGACGGTGACACCGGAAACACCTTCGACGGCGCCAACGGCGTTCTCCACCCAGCCCGGCATTTCGCCAGCGACGGGGCAACCGGGGGCCGTCAGCGTCATGACGATCTTGACCATCCGGTCGTCTTCGATATCGATCTTGTAGACCAGCCCGAGTTCGAAGATGTCGGCCGGAATTTCCGGGTCATAAACGGTCTTCAGCGCCGCGATCACATCGTCGCTGAGGCGTGCAAGCTCATCCGGCGGAATGGTGGATACCTTTTCCTGAGCTTCGGTCGCATCCTGGGTCTTTGCAGTGGCATCGGCAGTCATGGTCTTAAACCTCAATCCTGATTTCAAGCTGCGATATCAGGCGAAAAATTTGCGCGCATATTCCAGCGCCTCGACAAGAGAGTCTACTTCGGCGCGGGTATTGTAAAGGCCGAACGATGCCCGGCATGTGGAGGTAACGCCGAAGCGTTTCAAGAGCGGCATGGCGCAATGGGTGCCGGCCCGCACGGCAACGCCGCGCCGGTCGATCACCATCGAGACGTCATGGGCGTGAATGCCCTCAAGCTCGAAGGAGAAGATACCACCCTTATCAGGTGCATTACCGATGATGCGAAGCGAATTGATCTCGCGCAGCCGCTCGGCGGCATAAGCGGCAAGATCGGCCTCGTGTGCTGCAATCGCGGAACGGCCGAGATTGTCCATGTAATCGAGCGCATAACCGAGGCTGATCGCCTGCACGATGGGCGGCGTACCCGCTTCGAAACGATGCGGCGGCTCGTTATAGGTGACATTGTCTTCGGAGACGTCGAGGATCATCTCGCCGCCGCCCTGGAACGGCCGCATCTCGCGCAGCCGGTCGGCCTTGCCATAGAGCACGCCGATGCCCGAGGGACCGTAAAGCTTGTGGCCCGTCATCACATACCAGTCGCAATCGATATCGCGCACATCAACAGGCATATGAACAGCGCCCTGTGATCCATCGATCAGCACCGGAATGCCACGTTCATGCGCGATGCGGCAAATTTCCTTGACCGGCACGATGGTGCCGAGCGCATTCGACATATGGGTGATGGCAACGAGCTTGGTGCGCTCCGTCAGGCTCTGTTCGAAAGCCTCGATATGAAATGCGCCGTCATCATCAACCGGCACCCAGACGAGCTTGGCGCCCTGCCGTTCGCGGATGAAATGCCATGGCACGATATTGGAGTGATGCTCCATGATCGAGATGACGATCTCGTCGCCCTCGCCGATCTTGGGCATGCCATAACCGTAAGCGACCGTATTGATCGCCTCGGTGGAGGATTTGGTGAAGACGATCTCGTCCACCGAACCGGCATTGAGGAACCGGCGCACTTTTTCGCGCGCCGCCTCATAGGCGTCGGTTGCGGCATTGGAGAGGAAATGCAGGCCGCGATGCACGTTTGCGTACTCATTTGCATAAGCATGCGAAACGGCGTCGATCACCACCTGCGGCTTTTGAGCGGACGCGCCGTTGTCGAGATAGACCAGCGGCTTGCCATAGACCTCGCGCGACAGGATCGGGAAATCCCGGCGCACGGCTTCGATGTCATAAGGGGCCGCCATTGCGGTCTGGTCCATTTCTCGGGCCCTTTCATGGTGCTCTTCTGGAGAGCTCCGGGTTTTGCAGCCGTTACCGCTGCTTCACGTCACCCTCGGGCTCGTCCCGAGGATGACGACGGAGAGGTTGCTAAGCGTGATGCTCCAGCCAGCCGGAAATGATCGTCTCCAGCGCCTCTACCAGATTTTCTTCTTCCAGTTCCTCGACGATCTCGGCAACGAAAGCGTTGACGAGCATCGCCCGTGCCTTTGCCCGCGGAACGCCGCGTGCCATCAGGTAGTAGAGATGGTTGTCGCTGATATCGGCAACCGTCGCGCCATGGCCGCACTGAACGTCGTCGGCGAAGATTTCCAGTTCCGGCTTTGCCGAGAACTCGCCATCGTCAGACATGAGCAGCGTGTTGCACGCCATCTTCGCGTCGGTCTTCTGGGCATCCGGTGCGACCCGGATCATGCCCTGGAAAATGCCCTTCGCGCGGTCGAACACCACGTTGCGGAAAACTTCCGTCGAGGTCGTGTTCGGTACGTTGTGGCCAAGAACCATCGTCACGTCCGTATGGGTTTCGCCACCCAAAAGGTTGACGCCGCGAACGATGAGATCGGTGCCCTCGCCTTCCACATCGATGCGCAGTTCCTGACGCACCAGCTTGCCGCCGGCATTGATCAGGAAGAGACGCAACTTGGCTTCCGCGCCAAGCTTGATGCGCAGCTGGCCAAGGTGAATATCGGCGGCACCCTGCTGTTGCAAAAGGATCCAGGTTGCTTCCGCGCCATCCTCAACGACGATATCGCTGACCGAGGAGACCAGCGCCGCATCGGGCGTCACCGAAAGGTGACGCTCAATGACGGTCGCTTTCGAACCCTTGCCGAAGCGCACCGGGAAGCGGCTGTGAACCTGGCCTGCGCCATGGATAGCCTGCAGTTCGATCGGCTTGTCGAGCTCAGCATCGGCGGGAATTTCGACCACGAGGCCGTCACGCACAAAGCTGCCATTGATGCGGCCAATCGTGTCATCCTTGCTGGCTTCCGCAAGGCCAGCCGCGGCAGAGCCGTCGAGCAGGCTGTCGGCAAAGCGCGATACGCTGACACCATCGACCTTGCCGATATCGGCCGTGCCATGCAGCATGTAAGCCACAGGCGAACCGGCAATAATCGACGCAGCCTTCTCGATGACAGGCGCGGGCCGGTCTTCCGGAACCGTGCGCAGCAGGCTCTTCAGATCGGTATAGTGCCAGGCCTCGATGCGGCGTGTCGGAAGACCACCGGTCTTCAGATCGTCGAACAGCACGTCACGCGCGGCAACCACGGCGCCGTCGCCGGGCAGCTCGCTGAACTTGGCGGTGTAGGCATCGACCAGCGCGGTTTCCGCTGGCGTCAGCCGGTTGGTAGCTTGAATGTTCATGGACATCACCTCCTGGCCTTCGATCAGGCCGCTTCACCGATGATGTCGGCGTAACCGTTGTTTTCCAGTTCCAGCGCGAGAGCCTTGTCACCCGAGCGGATGATCTTGCCCTTGTAGAGAACGTGAACGCTGTCAGGCACGATGTAATCGAGCAGGCGCTGATAGTGGGTGATGACGACGGTGGCGCGATCCGGCGACTTCAGCGCATTGACGCCGTCAGCCACGATCTTCAGCGCGTCGATGTCGAGACCGCTATCGGTTTCGTCGAGAACGCAGAGCTTCGGCTCCAGAAGCGCCATCTGCAGGATTTCGGCACGCTTCTTCTCACCGCCGGAGAAACCGACGTTGAGCGGACGCTTCAGCATCTCCATGTCGATCTTCAGATCGCCGGCCGCTTCCTTGACGCGGCGGATGAAATCAGGCGTCGTCAGCTCGGACTCGCCGCGCGCCTTGCGCTGCTCGTTCATCGCAACCTTCAGGAACTGCATGGTAGCGACGCCCGGAATTTCGACCGGATACTGGAAGGCAAGGAAAATGCCCTTGGCCGCACGCTCGGCAGCGTCCAGCTCCAGAATGCTTTCGCCGTTATAGAGAATGTCACCGGAGGTGACTTCATAGTCCTCACGGCCCGACAGGATGTAGGACAGCGTCGACTTGCCGGAACCGTTCGGGCCCATGATGGCCGCAACTTCACCAGCGGCAACCTTCAGGTTGAGACCCTTGATGATCTCGGTTTCGGTATCGGCGATCTTCGCGTGCAGGTCGATGATTTCAAGCATGGTATTGTTCCTGTTCATGGTGCGGTTTCAAGGACCGCCTCGTGCGCCCCATCAGGGCTTGTCTCAAATCTCTCATCTGTCATCCTCGGGCTTGACCCGAGGATCCGGGAAGTGGGTTGTCTCTGCTCAGGCCAAGGCCGTAGATCCTCGGGTTAGGCCCGAGGATGATGTCGAGCAAGGAGTTAACCGACCGAGCCTTCCAGCGAAATGCCGATCAGCTTCTGCGCTTCCACGGCAAATTCCATCGGCAGTTCCTGAATGACTTCCTTCACGAAGCCGTTGACGATCAGCGCGATCGCCGCTTCCTCGGGAATGCCGCGCTGCAGGCAATAGAACAGCTGGTCTTCGGAAATCTTCGACGTCGTCGCCTCGTGCTCGAAGTGCGCGGAGGAGTTCTTCGCCTCGATGTAAGGCACGGTATGAGCGCCGCACTTGTCGCCGATCAGCAGGGAGTCGCACTGCGTGAAGTTACGCGTGTTGGTCGCCTTGCGGTGGGCCGAGACCTGGCCGCGATAGACGTTTTCCGAGAAACCGGCGGCGATGCCCTTGGCGATGATGCGGCTCGACGTGTTCTTGCCGAGATGGATCATCTTTGTGCCACTGTCGATCTGCTGGTGACCATTGGAGACCGCGATCGAATAGAACTCGCCACGGCTGTCATCGCCGCGCAGGATGCAGGACGGGTATTTCCAGGTGATGGCCGAACCGGTCTCCACCTGCGTCCACGAGATCTTCGAGCGGTTGCCACGGCAATCGCCGCGCTTGGTCACGAAGTTGTAGATGCCGCCCTTGCCTTCCTTGTCGCCCGGATACCAGTTCTGGACGGTGGAATATTTGATTTCGGCATCATCGAGCGCCACGAGTTCAACAACGGCGGCGTGAAGCTGGTTCTCGTCGCGCTGGGGAGCGGTGCAGCCTTCCAGATAGGAGACGTAGGCACCCTCTTCGGCGATGATCAGCGTGCGCTCGAACTGGCCGGTGTTCTTCTCGTTGATGCGGAAATAGGTCGAAAGCTCCATCGGGCAACGAACGCCCTTCGGCACGAATACGAAGGAACCGTCAGTAAAGACGGCGGAGTTCAGCGTCGCATAAAAATTGTCCGTCGTCGGAACGACCGAGCCGAGATATTTCTTCACCAGCTCCGGATGCTCGCGCACGGCTTCCGAGATCGACATGAAGATCACGCCGGCCTTAGCCAGTTCCGCCTTGAAGGTGGTGACGACCGAAACACTGTCGAACACGGCATCAACAGCGACCTGACGCTTTTCGACGCCGGCGAGGATTTCCTGTTCTTTCAGCGGAATGCCGAGCTTTTCATAGACCTTCAGCAGCTCCGGGTCGACTTCATCGAGCGACTTCGGGCCGGGGGTGCTTTTCGGCGCGGCATAATAATAGAGATCGTTGAAGTCGATCTTGGGGTAGCTGACGCGCGCCCAGGTCGGCTCTTCCATCGTCAGCCAGCGCTTGTAAGCCTCAAGACGCCATTCCAGCATCCATTCCGGCTCCTGCTTCTTGGCCGAGATGAAACGGATCACCTCTTCCGAAAGACCCTTCGGGGCCTTGTCGACTTCGATATTGGTTTCGAAGCCGTATTTATACTGGTCCACATCGATCTGGCGGACCTGATCGATCGTTTCCTGAACCGCTGCCATGTCGTTCTCCAATCTCGCCGGAGCCAAGGTCCGGTGGCTTGTCAACGTATCAAGGCGGAAAGCCGCCTTATTCATCTTCGGGCAAATCGCTCCGAGCCGTCAGCCGGGGCAGAGCTTATACCCATGTAGGTGCGGGATGGCGCTTTTCACACATCCCGGCAAGCGGAAAATTGCTAATCCGCAATTCTTTGCCGCATTTTACGCGGCCTGACCGGAAAGCTTGCGCCGTCCGGCAATTTTCGCAAACGCCGCGAGCGTCCGTTCAATGTCCGCCTCGTCAGTCGCGTGGCCAATCGAAATCCGGAGCGCGCCGAGCTTGGGATCGCGCCCCATCGCGGTCAAGACATGGCTTTCGCCCACCTTGCCCGATGAGCAGGCCGACCCTGCCGACAGTGCGATACCTTCTATATCGAAGGCGATCTGCCCGGTCTCGGCCTTCAGGCCCGGAAGCGTGAAAAACGTGGTATTGGCGACGCGCGTGACATCGTCACCGTGGATGATTACATCAGGCGCGTTCACGCGCATACCGTTTTCCAGCCGCGCCCGCAGCGCGGAAAGACGCGTCGCCTCAACCTCGACATTCCGGGAGGCAAAAGCCGCAGCGGCACCGAAACCGATGACCGACAGGGTATTTTCCGTACCCGAACGATGACCCTTTTCCTGGCCGCCACCATGGATCAGCGGCTTCGGCATCATCACCTCGCCGCGCGAGATAAGAGCGCCGGCACCCTTCGGGCCACCGAGCTTGTGAGACGAAATCACAAGGAAATCCGCATCGAGCGCGTTGATATCGAGCGGCACGCGGCCGGCAGCCTGAACAGCGTCGACAACCATCAGGCCGCCCGCCGCATGAACCAGCCGCGCCGCTTCCGCCACATGCTGAAGGATGCCGGTCTCGTTATTCACCAGCATGCAGGCGACCATCGGCAGCCCGGACGACCTGTCATGCGAAGACAGCAACGCTTCAAGCGCGGCAAGATCAAGGACACCCGCTGACGTAACGGGAACTTCCGTTACGTCACTCTTTTCGAAACGGCCACCTTCGCGGAATGCGGGATGCTCGATGGCGGAAACATAGAGCCGGCTTACCCGAACCGGGCTGCGTCCCATCCTGAATTCCGGCGCAAGCACCAGATTGGCCGCTTCCGTCGCACCGCTGGTAAAGGTCACATGCGCCGGCTCAGCGCCGCCAAGCGCCGCAACCTCCCGGCGAGCCGTCTCGACGGCCGCGCGGGCGGCACGCCCTTCCCGGTGGACGGAAGACGGATTGCCGGCAAGATCAAGCGCAGACACAAGCACCTCCCGCACGGCCGGCAGAAGCGGCGCCGTGGCGTTCCAGTCCATATATGTGCGCGTCAAAACCGTCATCGCCGAAAGGCTTCATCCAATCTTCAATGCGCGAAAACGCATTTTTCTTGAAATTACAGTTGCGCTTGCCTTATGACACCACCCGAGTGCTTTAGCACACGCAAAGTTTCGAATTATTCTAAACTGCGTTCTAGAAAAGATGACAGAGTTCGTCAAGTCTTCTCATCGGAAGAATGCGGTTGGAGAATGAAAAAACACGACCGGAGTACCAATGCCCGAAGTCATCTTTAACGGCCCTGCGGGTCGCCTCGAAGGCCGTTATCAACCCTCCAAGGAAAAGAGCGCGCCGATCGCGATCATCCTTCATCCGCACCCGCAGTTCGGCGGCACGATGAACAACCAGATCGTCTATCAGCTCTTCTATCTTTTCCAGAAGCGCGGCTTCACGACGCTCCGGTTCAACTTCCGCTCCATCGGCCGCAGCCAGGGCGAGTTTGACCACGGTGCGGGCGAGCTCTCCGATGCCGCCTCGGCGCTCGACTGGGTGCAGAGCCTGCATCCGGATTCCAAGAGCTGTTGGGTGGCGGGTTACTCCTTCGGCGCCTGGATCGGCATGCAGCTTCTGATGCGCCGCCCGGAAATCGAAGGTTTCATGTCGATTGCCCCGCAGCCGAACACCTACGACTTCTCCTTCCTTGCGCCCTGCCCGTCTTCTGGCCTCATCATCAACGGCGATTCCGACAAGGTCGCGCCCGAAAAGGACGTCAACGGCCTGGTCGAAAAGCTGAAGACGCAGAAGGGCATTCTCATCACCCACCGCACCGTCCCCGGCGCCAACCACTTCTTCAACGGCAAGGTGGATGAGCTGATGGGCGAATGCGAGGACTATCTCGACCGTCGCCTGAACGGCGAGCTTGTGCCGGAACCGGCTGCCAAGCGTATTCGGTGATTTGGGGCGTTTAATTACGCGTCATATCGTTATAGACGGCGGATGGGGTTTACCCCCCTCTGCCCTGCCGGGCATCTCCCCCACAGGTGGGGAGATCGAATCGCGGCGACCTTTCGGCCGTATTCAACGGTAGAGTTTCAGGCGAGGAGCAGGCGTCTAGCTGATCTCCCTCCTTGTGGGGGAGATGCCCGGCAGGGCAGAGGGGGGTAAGCCCCACCCGCCAGCTTTCACGAGCGCACCAAAACCCCACCCGTCACCGGCTCCTTCACCCCCGTCGTACCGGGATAGGTCAGCGGCAGCCCCTTCAGCGACCGAACGGCCAGATAGGCCCAGGCCTCCGCCTCCATCGCGCCGCCATCGAACCCCGCCTCTTCAGCCGCAATCACCCGCGCACCGACCTTGGCGGCAAGTTCTGCAAACTCCGCCATGATCACCGGATTGAGCCGACCGCCACCACAGACCACATAGGTCTTCGCCGCCTCCGGCAGATAGCTTGCCGACTTCAGAATGGCGGCCCCCGTTAGATGCGCCAAAGTCCGTGCACCATCGGCCAGCGAGACCTCACCCTTTTCCGGGGGCGCAAAATCGCCACGATCCAGCGAACGGCGAATATTACCGGAAAAGAACGGGCTTTCCATATAACGCGCCACCAGCGACGCGACGACGCTGCCGCCCGCCGCCGTCTTGCCGCCCTTGTCGAAAGCCTTGCCGGTATGCGCCTCGATCCACTGATCAATCAGCATATTGCCGGGGCCACTATCGAAAGCAGCAAGCTGTCCGCCCTCGCCGATATATGTCAGGTTGGAAATGCCGCCGATATTGACGAAAACGGCAGGCGTTTCGAACCCGTCAGGCAGATTGGCAGACAGCGCCATGTGATAGGCGGGAATGAGCGGCGCTCCCTGCCCGCCATGCACCATATCGTTGGCGCGCATATCGTAAACAACATCGATACCGGTTTCTTCAGCCAGCAAAGGTCCGTCACCGATCTGGACCGTCAGCGCCTCATCCGGCCGGTGCAATACCGTCTGGCCATGAAAACCGATGACATCGATGTCGCCGGACTGAAGCCGGTGACGGTGGAGAAAGGATTTCACCGCCGCCGCATGGGCAAGCGTCAGCTTGCGCTCGGCCTCATCAAGATCGCCGGGGCGCTCGCGACGCTCGCGAATGGATTTGGCTGTCGTCAGCGCCTTCTGCCAGATGGCCCGCAGGCCGGGATCGTAGGGAAAATAACCGCTCGGCCCATGCCGCACCACGCTCTCGCCATCGGTGCGCAGAAGCGCGATATCGATGCCGTCCATCGATGTGCCGCTCATCAGTCCGATTGCCGTTTTGACCTCGCCCACCTTCCGCTCCCCTGCAATCTCGAATCATTCTTGCCTCGAATCCCGACATTCATGGCCGAAACGGGTGCACATTTCAAAAAACAATGATAAAGCCGCCACGGTCATCGGTTTTCGATGGCCGCACAGATCAAACCAGAAAGTAAAAGGTTATGTCCAGGTTCAAGTCCGATTTCCTCCGTACGCTCGATGAGCGCGGCTTCATTCACCAGATCTCCGATGAGGCAGGTCTCGACGAACTGTTCGCCAAGGAAACCGTGACCGCCTATATCGGCTATGACCCGACGGCTTCCAGTCTGCATGTCGGCCACCTCACACAGATCATGATGCTGCACTGGATGCAGAAGACCGGCCACCAGCCAATCTCGCTGATGGGCGGCGGCACCGGCATGGTGGGTGACCCCTCCTTCAAGGAAGAGGCGCGCAAGCTGATGACGGTCGACATGATCGAGGACAACATCACCTCGCTCAAGCATGTCTTCGCCAATTACCTCGATTACGATCGCGCCGAGAACCCGGCGCTGATGATCAACAACGCCGACTGGCTGCGTGGTCTGAATTACCTCGAATTCCTGCGCGATGTCGGCCGCCACTTCTCGGTCAACCGCATGCTGTCCTTCGACAGCGTGAAGACGCGCCTCGACCGCGAGCAGTCGCTGTCCTTCCTCGAATTCAACTACATGATCCTGCAGGCCTACGATTTCGTGGAACTGAACCAGCGCACGGGGTGCCGCCTGCAGATGGGCGGCTCTGACCAGTGGGGCAACATCATCAACGGCATCGACCTGGGTCACCGCATGGGGACACCGCAGCTTTACGCGCTGACCTCTCCGCTTCTGACCACCTCCTCGGGTGCGAAGATGGGCAAGTCGGCCTCGGGCGCCGTGTGGCTGAACAAGGACCTGCTGCCGGTCTATGATTTCTGGCAATACTGGCGCAACACCGAAGATGCCGACGTCGTTCGCTTCGCCAAGCTCTTCACGACCCTGCCGATGGAAGAGATCGCCCGTCTGGCTACGCTCGGTGGATCGGAAATCAACGAGGCCAAGAAAATCCTGGCGACCGAGGTAACCGCGATCCTGCACGGCCGTGCCGCTGCGGAAGAAGCCGCGGAAACGGCGCGCAAGACCTTCGAGGAAGGCGCGCTGGCCGAAAACCTGCCTTCCATCGAGGTTCCGGCCTCCGAACTTGAAGCTGGCGTCGGCGTCCTCTCGCTCATCGTCCGTGCAGGTCTCGCCGGTTCGAATGGCGAGGCCCGCCGCCATGTTCAGGGCGGTGCGGTGAAGATCAATGATCAGGGCGTTTCCGACGAGCGCCAGATGATCGGCACCGGCGAAGTGACCGGCGACGGCGTCATCAAGCTGTCGGTAGGCAAGAAGAAGCACGTGCTGGTTCGCCCGGTCTGACGCCCACACCGAACCTGTCATTGAGGGCCGCGAAAGCGGCCCTTGTTACTGGAACTCGAAAATCTGCCTGAAAACACCGGGCGCAATCAGCGACAGCGGGTTGATCGTCAGCTTCGGCTGGTCCGTCTGGCCGGAAAGCTTGAAGGTAATGCCGAGCAGGCCGCGGTCGCGGCCGTTGCCGAGGAAGATGCCGATAAAGGGCAACTCGCCGAACAGCCGGTTCAGCCCGTAGGCGGGCATGAAGGTGCCGGTCATGTCCATGCGGCCATTCTGATCCTTCAGCAGCCCCTGAAACGTTGCGCCGATCTGTTCACCGCGCACAACCCCGTTTTCCACCGCGATCGAACCGTTGACATAAACGACGCGGGCAAAACCCCGCTGGAATTTCTCCGAACTGACATCGATATTGCGGCGGACCGCATTGTTGAGGCTCCTGCCATCCTCGCCCGTCGGCGTTGCGACGATGTCCTGCAACTTGGCCTCGTTGACCACCGAGAAATTGCGCAGATCCAGCGAGCCGCTCCAGTCGCTGCCATTGGCGGTCGTCAGTGCTAGGTTGAGAAGGCCGCCACGAATGCGGCTGTAGATATTGGCAAACCGCGCGAGCGAACCCGCATCGCTGCTGGTCAATGTCACAGTCCCCGTCGCGCCGCGATTGGTGGTCTGCGCGACCACCGCCTGTCCGTTGCCGGTCACGCCGCGAAAATCGATGGAGCGCACCTTGCCGTCACGCACGCTGACATCGGAATTGACATTGGCAAGGATCTCATCGTTGAACCCGTAGACCTTGTCAAACTGCGCCTTGATGGAAAGAGATGGCTGCGAACGAGACGTACCATCGCCACCGCCGGCGGGACTGCGCAGCTTCGACAGGAAAGGCCTTAGATCCGCGGATTTTCCGGAAGCATTGATAATATAGCCGTTTTTCGAAGCAGCCAACGAAACGGCATAATTATCGGAGGGCGAAAGCTGCACGCGGCTGAGATCGGCCGAGATCAGACCGCTCTTGTTGAAGGCAATGTCGCCGGCGGCGCCGAAACCATCGCCATCGAGGGAAAAATCCGTGATTGCGGTACGACCGTCCGCCACTTCCATGGTAAAGGCGGCTTTTGCCGGAATGCCGATGCCCTTGCTCCAGCCAAGCCCCGGAAGAATGATCGACGCCTTGGTCAGATCGAGCCTTACGTCCTGGCGTTTGGGATCGGCACCGTCGATCTCCAAAACGGTTGTGCCACCGAGAACCGAGGACAGCTCCGGCGCGAGTTTGGCAACCTGTGTCTCGGTCAATGTGGCCTTCAGGGACAGGGTGGGAGCCACACCGCTGTTCTTGCGCACGGGCTCCGTCATCTCGATATCCATCGGCACGTCATCGACGCGGCCTTTGCCCTGAAGCAGGAGCTGACGGTCGTTCAACGTCATGAAGCCGTCCAGCGCCGTCACCTTGTGGCCGGCGAAGGGTTTCGTCAGCGACAGGTTTTTCAGATCGAGATCGGCCGTCCACACCGGCGGAGGCGGGTTCTGGCTGGAAAGCAGGCCGATGGTCAGTTTCGCATTGGCTTGCACATCGCCGGCGAAATCCTCCGGCTTGAACTGCGTGTCCTTGAGCGCATTGATCGGCTTCAGTGTCGCAAGCTCCGCTACGGCATCTGCGGAGCCCGATACGCTGAGTTCGAGATTTCCAAGCAGAGGCTTGTCATAAACCGAGGAAATCACGAACCGGCTGTTCTCAAGCGCCAGCGAACGGTTGGACGGGAAATAGGACGTCGCCCGCTTGATTTCGACGGCCATCTTCCCGCCTACGAGATCGAAATGCGCATCGACATCACGCAGGGGCGGAATGTCGCCGGTGGTGTTGAGGCGCGTATCGTCAATGTCGAAACGAATCTGCATTTCGCTCTCGCCGAGCACCAGCGGGCAACCGGGACCGCACATCCGGCCCTGCGGGATGAAGATTGCGATGGAGCCATTGGTGACCGTGCCGCCATAAAGATTGGAAACCACCCAGTCGCGCGGCTTGTGCGCCATCCAGAAAGGCCAGAGCTGCTTGACTGCCGTGGCCTCCATCTTCGGTATCTGTCCGCCGAAGCTGATTTCGGGCGACCCTTCGCCGAACCGCATTTTCAGCGATCCCGCCATGTCTCCGAGTGGGCTCGTGACATAAAGCGATGAAACGTCGAGTTGCTTCGTCGCAGCCGTGAAGTGACCGTCCGCCTTCAGGCTGAAAGGAACCGGGGCCTCGCCCGAGGCTTCGGACGAAGCAACCGCATCGTCGATGCGGAGGGACAGACCAAAACCCTCCTCCGTATCGCTGATTACGCCGGCGACCGGAATGATCGTACGTCCAAGTTCCACCCGCGAGTTGTCGATGACAAGCGTGCTTTTTGCGAAATCGTAGCGCGCGTTCACAGTGCCGGCCGTGAAGGGCTGGGCCTCGCCGCCGATCCGAAGCGTGCCGTTACCGAGGCCGAGAGAGATGTCGAGACGCGGCTCCTGCCCCTCCTTGGCCCGGCGGGCAACGATGTTGATGCCCGTCTTGACATTCAGCCCCTCATGGAGGTTTCCGTCCGGATCGTATTTTTCCAGAAACGGGCCAATGTCGAAGCCATCGATACGGGCCTGGAAACCGTCGATCACGCCGCCCGCACCTGAGGTCTTGAGTGACACGCTGGCGATTTCGCCGTTGAACAGCGTTTCCCCGTCAAGCGAATAGCCGCCCTGCTGGTCTGGCGTCAGCGACAGTTCCCGCACTTCGATGGTGCGCGGCTTTCCCAGTTCGCCCGGTGGCAGATGAACGGAGACGCTGGAAATATCGATTTCCTCGGTTCCGCTGCTCAGGAAAGCCTGTGCCAGCTTGTCGAGCTGCCCGAAGGCTTCCTGCAATTGCAGCGGCACGGCGTCGAGCTTGACGCTGGCAAGATCGAACCCGTTGCCCTTGGGCAAAAGCGCCGTATCCAGCTCCATCCCGTCGGCTTCTAGGCTCTCCACCGACACGCGACCCGCCAGAAGCGCGAGGGGATCGAGCGCCATGCCGATCGCTCGCGCCCTGCTCAGATGCTGGCCGGATTCCTTCTCGACGATATCCACATCCTCCGCCACCAGCGCAAGGCGCAGTCCGGTGGAGAATCTGATCGCCGATGATCCGATTCGCGCGCTGTAATGCGGTCCGAGCGCCCGTTCCAGCGCCTGCTGCGCCTGGCTGGACAGCGCATTGTCAATCGAACCGGTCTCGACGGAAAGAATGATGCCGCCGAGGGAGAGGAAGGCGAGCACGAAAAGAGCCGCGAAAACCTTGAGGAAAGCACGCGCCATGGAACGCGGCGGCGGACAATGCACGATGATGGGATCCTCGGCCTGAGCCGAAGGCAGATCGTGCAGCGCAACGATATCGCGCCTGCCGAACTTGACCTTTTCACCCCTGACTTCAGCCATACGCCCGTATTTGCCCCTGAATAGCTCTTGTTTCGCCGCAACACCGGAGCGGGATGGCGAAAAGTGTAAGCGGTCCTCGTCTGGAATCCCGCTCAAATTCCTTAGCCCGGATCACGATTGGGATTTGAGGTCGAAACGATCTGAAATCCCAATCGTGATCTGGACGACGCGCGGTTTCGCTATATATCGAATGTGGCAACTTTCACTCAACATCCCGGCGAAAGAAAGGTAGATTATGACAGACTTGACGATTGGCGGCTCGGCTCCCGATTTCACTTTGCCCCGCAACGGTGAAGGGACGGTGACATTGTCCAAACTCCAAGGCAAGGCCGTCGTTCTTTATTTCTACCCCAAGGACGACACGTCCGGCTGCACCGCCGAAGCGATCGATTTCAGCGCGCTGGGCGGCGAATTCGAAGCGGCCAACACGGTTGTCATCGGCATCTCGCCCGACAGCGTCAAAAGCCACGACAAGTTTGCGGCAAAACATTCGCTTTCCGTCATGCTCGCGTCTGACGAAGAGAGGAAGGTTCTGGAAGCCTATGGCGTCTGGAAGGAAAAAAGCATGTATGGGAAAAAATACATGGGTGTCGAACGCACCACATTCCTCGTTGGACCGGACGGCAAGATCGCGGAGATCTGGAACAAAGTGAAGGTCGCCGGCCATGCCCAAGCCGTTCTCGACGCAGCGAAGAAACTCTGAGGGACCAACCCGTTGTGATGCCCCCGTTCAAAATCATGTCGCTGCGCGGTGGTGCGACGGATGCTATCGCAAGCGCCGATCTCGACAGGAAGACCGCGCTCGCACAGGAGACGGCGACACGGTGGTTTGAGCGCCGCCTGTCGCTGCGCTCTCCGCTGGACCCGCCCCTGCCAGAGCGCCCGGGCAGGCCGGAAAAGCCGGAACTCGTTCCGCCGACCGCAGTGGAACGCCGCTCGCTTCACAGCGTCAAGGGCCGTATCGCGCTGCTGCACGCCATTGCCCATATCGAACTCAACGCCGTCGATCTCGCGCTCGACATTGTCGCCCGTTATGCCAGCGAGCCGGTGCCGCACTCCTTTTTCGATGGCTGGATGCAGGTCGCCTTCGAGGAGGCAAAACATTTCCAGCTGGTGCGCGACCGGCTGAGAAGCCTCGGTGCCGACTATGGCGATCTGCCCGCCCATGACGGGCTGTGGCAGGCGGCGCATTCCACCCGCAACGATCTCACCGCACGGCTTGCCGTCGTGCCGCTCATCCTCGAAGCGCGCGGACTGGACGTCACCCCTTCCCTGCAGGCGAAGATGCGCGAAACCGGCGATCTGGAAAGCGCTGCCGTTCTGGACGTCATCTATAATGACGAAAAGGGCCACGTCGCCATCGGTGCAAAATGGTTCCGGTTCCTCTGTGCCCGTGAGAAGAAGGATCCGGCCGCGACCTTCAGGCTACTGGTGCGCGCCAATTTCCGCGGCCCTTTGAAACCGCCCTTTAATGACCTTGCCCGCGCCGAGGCCGGCCTGACGCCATCCTTTTACCGCTCGCTCACATCCGTCAGCCAGTAGCCGACGCTGCCGAAACGCCACTCCGGCAAAACTTCGTTAACCTTAACGAATTATGATTTCCTTCAAGAAATCGGCCAGTCCGGAGAGAGATTGTGACTGATACGGCGGAAAACCGGGTATTTGGCAAAAAGCGTGAGCCGCACGTGCTCATTCTCGCGCGCGGCGACAAGGTGCGGCACATGACCATCCGGCCGTGGATGGCGGCGCTTGCCGGCTGCACGATCGGCCTTTTTTCGCTCGGTTATCTCGGCGCCACCGGCTACCTTATCCTGCGGGACGACCTGATCGGCGCGACAATGGCGCGCCAGACCCGCATTCAGAACGATTACGAAGACCGCATCGCAGCCCTGAGAGCCCAGGTGGACCGCGTCACCTCCAGGCAGTTGCTGGATCAGCAGGTCGTTGAAAAGAAAGTGGAAAAGCTTCTGCAACAGCAGGCGGCGCTGAGCTCGCGGCACGGCCGCATGAGCGAACTGCTGGAACGCGCGGAAAACTCCGGCGTCGCGACGTCGCCGACAGCACCCTCGTCCCTTTCAAACGCGATGGCGCCGGAAAAACGCGCCGATCTGTCGGGCGGTCTCTCGGCGATCGAAAAGCTGATGACACCGCGCGCACCACAGCCGGAACAACCCACCGCGAACGACAGACGGGCTGCTTACCAGCCGGAAGGCGGCGAGACGCCCTCGGACCGCGCCGATCGCGTATTTTCGAAGGTAACTCTGTCGCTGAAGGACATCGAGCGCCAGCAGATATCGCGGATAGCGCAACTGACGAGCGACGCCGAAGACAAGGCGAGCGCGATGCAGGACATTATCCGCCAGGCCGGGCTCAAGATCGATGAGAGCGGCACCGCCGACATTGGCGGACCCTATGCGGAACCAGAGCGCGGCGAAACCGATCCCTTCAGCCTGTCGCTGACCAATCTCGACACCGCTCTCAACCGGCTGGACGTCGTCAGGGAAACGGCGACGACCCTGCCCTTCGGCAACCCGGCACCCGGCAGGGCGATCACCAGTCGATTCGGCAATCGGATGGATCCGTTTCTCGGCCGCCCGGCGCTACATACCGGCATCGATTTTCGTGCCGAGACCGGCGCCGACGTCAAATCCACCGGCGCGGGGAAAGTGACGGTGGCGGAAAATTCCGGCGGTTACGGCAATATGGTCGAGATCGATCACGGCCAGGGCGTCTCCACCCGATTCGGCCATCTCTCCGCCATTCTGGTCAAGGCCGGCGACCGGGTCGAAGCCGGCGACGTAATCGGCCGCGCCGGCAGCACCGGCCGTTCCACCGGTCCGCACGTGCATTATGAAGTGCGCCGCAACGATACGCCCGTGGATCCGATGCGGTTTCTGATCGCCGGGGCAGAGCTTAAAACCTATTTGAAATAGCGTCCCGGTTTTAACGCTTTTTTTGCTCTTTTAACGATAAATCCCGAAAAACCACGCCTGAGGCTTAAAAGCCCAGCCGCAAGCGGCACGTTTAACGCGCTTTTCCCGTTGTTTCCTTGACTTTCCGGCAATTTGGGCATATCCCCGCGCCAAGTCTTTGCAAGTGCCGTCGCGGCACGCAGGTGTTCTTACCGAACCAGAACGGAAAAAGTTCTTCCTTTGACAACATTCTCTGATCTTGGCCTGAGCCAAAAAGTTCTTTCCGCTATTGCAGATGCCGGCTACACGACGCCGACACCCATTCAGGCTGGCGCCATTCCGCCGGCGCTGGAAAAGCGTGATATCTGCGGTATCGCACAGACCGGCACGGGCAAAACCGCGTCATTCGTTTTGCCGATGCTGACCCTGCTTGAGAAGGGCCGCGCACGCGCCAGAATGCCGCGCACGCTGATCCTCGAGCCGACGCGCGAGCTTGCGGCACAGGTGGCGGAGAATTTCGAGAAATACGGCAAGAATCACAAGCTGAACGTCGCCCTCCTGATCGGCGGTGTTTCCTTCGAAGACCAGGACCGCAAGCTGGAACGTGGCGCCGATGTGCTGATCTGCACCCCTGGCCGCCTTCTTGACCATTGCGAACGCGGCAAGCTGCTGATGACCGGCGTGGAAATCCTTGTCATCGACGAAGCCGACCGCATGCTCGACATGGGCTTCATTCCTGACATCGAGCGCATCGCCAAGATGATCCCCTTCACCCGCCAGACGCTGTTCTTCTCGGCCACCATGCCGCCGGAAATCCAGAAGCTGGCTGATCGCTTCCTGCAGAACCCCGTCCGTGTCGAGGTCGCCAAGCCCTCCTCTACTGCAAAGACCGTTGCCCAGCGCATCGTCGCCGCCCATAACAAGGACTACGAAAAGCGCGCCGTCCTGCGCGATCTCGTCCGTGCCGAAGAGGCTGAACTCAAGAACGCCATCATCTTCTGCAACCGCAAGAAGGATGTGGCCGATCTTTTCCGTTCGCTCGACCGCCACGGCTTTTCCGTCGGCGCGCTGCATGGCGACATGGACCAGCGTTCGCGCACGACAATGCTGCAGAACTTCAAGGACGGCAATCTGAAGCTGCTCGTCGCCTCGGACGTCGCCGCACGCGGGCTTGATATCCCCGATGTCAGCCACGTCTTCAACTTCGATATTCCCATTCATTCGGAAGACTATGTTCACCGCATCGGCCGCACCGGCCGTGCCGGCCGCTCGGGCAAGGCTTTCACCATCGTCACCAGAAGCGACACCAAATATCTCGACGCCATCGAAAAGCTGATCGGCGAAAAGATAGAGTGGCTGAACGGTGATCTCTCCACCCTCCCCGCGCCGATGGAAAGCTTTGAAAGCAATTCTGGCCGTCGGGGCAAGGAACGGGGCGGCAGAGGCCGCGACCGTAACCGCCGGGACGCCGCACCGGTCGAAAACATCAATCAGGGCGCACAATCCGCTGCGGACGCAGATATCGCGGCTCATGGAGACGACAAGGTGAAAGCAGAACGCAAGCAGGAAAAGGCCCCGCGCAATTCCGACCGCAACAGTCGCAATCCGCTGCACGCCAATGACGACAACCGCGACCGTCGCCGCCACTATCGCGACCATGACGATGGCCCCACACCGGTTGGCTTCGGCGATGACATTCCCGCCTTCATGCTGATCGTGGCCAACGCCAAGGCCTGACCACAGCAATGGACACGATGACGTCGACCATCAAGCCGGGCCTCGATTTTCCGGGCGTCGGCGTGGGCCTTGTCATTTTGCGTGAAGGCCGCCTCCTTTTATGCCGGCGCATGAAAGCGCCGGAAGCCGGGTATTGGAGCATCCCTGGCGGCAAAGTCGATCATCTCGAAATGTCGCTAGCCGCGGCGCGGCGCGAAGCCGAAGAAGAGACCGGGCTGACGATCGGCCACGTCGAATTTCTCTGCCATAGCGAATTTATCGACGCAGTGGACCGCCATCACTGGGTCTCCCTGATCTTCGTCACCCGCGACACAACGGGTCAGCCTTCGCTTACGGAGCCGGATAAGCTCTCCGCCATCGACTGGTTCGATCTCGACAAACTTCCTGAGCCGATCTCCGCCTTTGCAAAGGACGCTCTGGCCGCCCTGAAATAATGCTGGGGCAGCCCCGGGCGTCGAATAATGACGTCGGATGCGGAATTTTCAAAATCGAAAACGGCGGATCAGATTGGGTCGAAGCCAGAACTTCGGACAACGGCACGCTTAATCCACGCCATTTCATTTCTGGAACGCTTATCGCGAGAGAACGGCTTTGCGTAAAGTTCTCCAAATTCAATTTTAAATTGCTTAAATTAGAGCTATGTAAAAAACCGCCCCAGTTTCCTGAAGCGGTTTATACGTAATAAAAAAAATAGAATATAGAAGCGAATATAGTCTGGCAGTGCTTATAATCGGAACACTTTCCGAGGCTTTTTACAGCCAATTTCAGTCGTCCCCTGAAACAATTCCATCTAAGCTAATCATTTACTTTCCGTCAAGCAAATCTTCTCGCAAATGCGAAAAAAACATGGCGAAAAAGAGGTGGGGAATTAGAAGGTTTCTATATTAAACTTAGATATCAATGAATTACAGATATGAAAATAAAATGTGCAGATTTATAACGTGCACTGCAAAAGGCATAATCAGCAACAAGGCCTTCGCTGGAGTGTGCTTATACGCGCCACTTGTAATAGTTTTATGAAGTAAAACGGCACGTGGCGGATTTATGAAATACTTCTTCAGTAAAGCGGTACAGAAAGAAGATAGCGGGGCGAAAAAGAGCAGCGCTGCGGTATGCCGCGAGGCACCATTATCGGCCGACGGCAACAACCACAAGATGCCGCGTCCATCTCGGCATTCGGATCGCCCGACATCGAAGCCAAGCTGCCGCAGTCCAGGCGCCGGCGTGCGATTATGATGGACGACCGGCGATTTTTCCTTTGGAAAACCGATTGGTGCCGATAAACATCAGATCGGGACAACAGGATTTCGATCACGTCATGCTTTCACTTCGCCTGCTAACGATCATCGCCGGTTTTGCCTTTGCGGGTTCAGCAAGCGCGGCATCGATCGGGATCGTTGCCCCGCAGAGCGGCCCCTACGAGCTTCTCGGGCAACAGGTCCGGCAGGGCGCCAAGGCGGCAGCCGCAAAACTCGGCCTGGATGTCGTGGAGATTCACGAGAGCTGCGAAGACGGCAGTGGCGGCGCGATTGCCGATGGCCTCGTGGCGGCGAAAGTAAGCGCCGCAATCGGCTTCCTGTGCACGGAAACGCTTCAGGACGTTCTGCCACCGCTCAAGGCCGCGGCCATTCCGGCCATCACGCTTTCCAGCCGCGCACCCATCCTGATGGAGGACGCGCTGAAATATGGCTGGCCGCTTTTTCGACTCGCCCCATCGGATCGGGCCGAATCGGCAAGGGCTGCGGAAGTCATTCTTCGCGACTGGAAAGGCCACCCGATCGGGCTCGTGGATGACGGCACGATCTACAGCCGCGAATTGGTGGACCGTATCCGCTCTACGCTGGAGGAAAACGGGCTGAAGCCCACCTTTGCCGATACGATGCGACCCAATCAGGAACAGCAGGTCGCGCTTGTGCGCCGGCTGGCGCGCACCGGCATTACCCATGTCTTCATCGGCGCGGAACGAAACGATATCGCCGTCGTAGCACGGGACGCCGCTTCAGAGAATTTTCTGCTCACCATTCTGGGCGGCGATACGCTGAACGCCGCCAACACCCCCCTCGCGCTGGCTGCGAACGTGATGGCCATCACGCGCCCGGCCTATGACACACTGCCTTCGGCGCAGGCGGCGGCCGGCGAACTGCGCGCCGCAGGCATCGAACCCGAAGGTTACGTCCTTCCAGCCTATGCCGCCACCGAACTGACGGCGGCGCTGGCGGAAGCGGCCCAGGCGCAGTCGAAACCGGCGCCGGAGATACTGGCGTCCGGCACGGCCTTCAAAACCGTGATTGGCGATCTCGCATTCAACCCGTCGCATGAGCTTTCGGACAATCCCTACCGCCTGCAGCGCTGGAACGGCCAGCGCTTCGAACCGGCGGACAAAGCCGAAAGGCAGTAGCTGAAGCCGGCACCGGGACAAATTCGCGGAGCGGCAGCGGAAAACCATCAGCAACCTCACTGCTGACCGTTTCAAACCCCGATGCATGGTGTTAAAGGCAAACTTACGCAACGCGTCGAGAGGAGTTTGCCCATGTCCCTGCCCATCCGGATAGCACCGTCGATCCTGGCTTCCAATTTCGCCAAGCTCGGACAGGAAGTCGCCGATGTCACCGAGGCCGGCGCGGACTGGATTCATCTCGATGTCATGGACGGGCATTTCGTGCCGAACATTTCCTTCGGGCCTGATGTCATCAAGGCGCTTCGGCCGCACAGCAATGCCTTCTTCGATTGCCATTTGATGATCGCCCCCGTCGATCCCTATCTCGAAGCCTTTGCCAAGGCCGGCTGTGACAGCATCACGGTGCATGCGGAGGCCGGCCCCCACCTGCACCGCTCTCTCCAGACCATTCGCGGACTGGGCCTGAAGGCTGGCGTCACGCTCAACCCGGCAACGCCGCTTTCCGTTATCGAAAACGTGCTCGATGATGTCGACCTCGTGCTGATCATGAGCGTCAATCCCGGCTTCGGCGGCCAGAAATTCATTCCCGCCATGCTCGACAAGATCCGCGCAGCCAAGGCGATGATCGGTCAGCGGCCGATCGAACTGGAAGTGGATGGCGGCGTCACGGCGCAGACCGCAGGCGATATCATCGCCGCCGGCGCCAATGCACTGGTAGCGGGCTCCGCAGTCTTCAAAGGCGATGGCGTGGAGGATTATCGCAAGACGATCGCCCTCCTGCGCACGGCTGCGGAAGCCGGACGGGCGTAATCCGTCACCGCCGAATACGGAAAGCCGGATGCGGCACAACGAGGCGTCGGGGGGAATGTCATGGAAAGCGGCATGCGGAATTTCCGCGACAGGGCTCTTCCAACATTGTTCATTCTGCTTGGCGCGCTTGGCTGGAGCGTTTGTTCAGCGGCGTCGGCCGCCATCGGCCTCTATGCCCGTAACAGGCTGGAAACCGATCACGTCGCCGATATCATCACGCTTTTCTTCACGGGCGGATTTTTCGGCTGGCTGCTGGCGCTGGCAGCATTGCGCGTTCTCCCTGCCTTAAAATCCCAACAATTGCGTCTTGCGACAGCATGTCTCGCAATCGCTTTCTTCACGCTCGCCGTGGCGGCAGCATTGTTCGCGTTCGAGTACCGCATCTTTTATGCGCAATGGCATGCGCCAACGTTTTCCCGCATCTGGTTTTTTCAGCAGCTTTTCACGTCGCTCGGTGCAGTCTACCAGTTCGTCGTTCTGGGACTTGGTCTTTATTTTCCCTTCGCCGCACTTCCGCTCGTGCCCGCAGGGGCAATGCTCTGCCGGCGTGCACCGCAAGCGGCGTAGGCATGCAGCTTGATAGATTGAGATTAGCGGAACACTTTGCTAAACGGGCAGCAAATTTCCTCTACTAAGAAAGTCATTGTCATGATCCCTCGTTACTCCCGGCCGGAAATGGTCGCCATCTGGTCGCCGGAAACAAAATTCCGCATCTGGTTCGAGATCGAGGCGCATGCCTGTGACGCGCTGGCCGAGCTCGGCGTGATCCCGAAGTCAGCAGCCCAGACCATCTGGGAAAAGGGCGGCAGCGCCACCTTCGACGTCGCCCGCATCGATGAGATCGAGGCCGTCACCAAGCATGACGTCATCGCCTTCCTCACCCATCTCGCAGAATTCGTCGGTCCCGACAGCCGTTTCGTGCATCAGGGCATGACCTCTTCCGACGTTCTCGACACCACGCTCAACATCCAGCTCGTGCGCGCCGCCGATCTGCTGCTCGCCGACATGGACCGGGTGCTCGCGGCTCTCAAGACCCGGGCCTTCGAACACAAGAACACGGTGCGCATCGGCCGCAGCCACGGCATCCATGCCGAACCGACGACGATGGGCCTCACCTTCGCCCGCTTCTACGCCGAGATGCATCGCAACCGTGAGCGCCTTGTGAATGCCCGTGCGGAAATCGCCACCGGCGCAATCTCCGGCGCTGTCGGCACCTTCGCCAATATCGACCCCCGCGTCGAAGAACATGTCTGCGAAAAGCTCGGGCTCATCCCCGAGCCGGTTTCCACGCAGGTCATCCCGCGTGACCGTCACGCCATGTTCTTCGCCACCCTTGGCGTCATCGCCTCGTCGATTGAAAACGTCGCCATCGAAATCCGCCACATGCAGCGCACCGAAGTTCTGGAAGCGGAAGAGTTCTTCTCTCCCGGCCAGAAGGGCTCGTCGGCCATGCCGCACAAGCGCAACCCGGTTCTCACTGAAAACCTCACCGGCCTCGCCCGTCTGGTGCGCATGTCGGTCGTCCCGGCCATGGAAAACGTTGCCCTCTGGCACGAGCGCGACATCAGCCACTCCTCCGTGGAGCGCGCCATCGGCCCCGACACGACAGTCACTCTGGACTTCGCATTGAACCGTCTGGCAGGCGTCATCGAAAAGCTGGTGATCTACCCGGACAACATGCTGAAGAACATGAACAAGTTCCGTGGTCTCGTGCATTCGCAGCGCGTTCTCCTGGCGCTGACGCAGGCTGGCGTATCGCGCGAAGACGCCTATCGTCTGGTCCAGCGCAATGCCATGAAGGTCTGGGAACAGGGTGCGGACTTCCTTGAGGAACTGCTGGGCGACGAGGAAGTGCGCGCTGCGCTCCCCGAAGAGGTCATCCGCGAAAAATTCGACCTCGGTTACCACACCAAGCATGTCGATACGATCTTCGCCCGCGTCTTCGGCAACGCCTGAGACTTGAGCTGAACCCGAGAGCTTGACGTTAATGCCGCCGCGACCTTGATCGCGGCGGCATCACAACACAGATATGGCGCATGAAAGTTTCAGAAGCAGATATCCTGATCGTCCCCGGTTATACCAATTCCGGCCCGGACCACTGGCAGAGCCGCTGGGAGCGCAAGCTCTCCACCGCCCGCCGTGTCGAGCAGGCGGAATGGTCGAAACCGGTGAAGGAAGATTGGGTCGCCAGGCTGGTAGAGGAGGTCAACGCCTCCACCAGGCCCGTCGTCCTCGTTGCCCATTCGCTTGGCGTTCCAACGGTGATCCACGCATTGCCTGAAATCGGCAAGAAGGTATCCGGCGCGCTTCTCGTTGCGCCGCCTGATGTCGCCAATCCCGAAATCAGGCCGAAGCATCTCATGACCTTCGGGCCTTACCCGCGCGATCCGCTGCCCTTTCCGGCGATCACCATCGCCAGCCGCAACGATCCCTTCGGCTCTTATGAACACGCCGACGACATCGCTGCTGCCTGGGGTTCGCTTTTGATCGATGCCGGCATGTCCGGCCACATCAATGCCGAGTCCGGGCACGGCCCGTGGCCGGAGGGCGGCATGGTCTTCGCGCAATTCCTGAGCCGCCTCAAAGGCGTCGAGCCATGACGAGAGCCGCCAACTGAAATCCGCATCGCCGCCCGCCCCTGCCGCGGCCCGGTTTTGCGGATGAAACAGTTCGGCGGCCCTGTCACAAGAATTGAAGGGAAATATGCCAGCCGCATTGTAGAATGCACTCTTTTCCTTTATGGGACCGCTTCAAAGACCAAACGCAACGCCACCAGAATCGGCGTCAACCAAGAGACCTGCAATTATGAACCGTCGCCGCCGTATTTACGAAGGCAAGGCCAAGATCCTTTACGAGGGTCCGGAGCCAGGCACGCTTATCCAGTTCTTCAAGGACGATGCGACCGCCTTCAACAAGAAGAAGCATGAAGTCATCGACGGCAAGGGCGTGCTGAACAACCGTATCTGCGAATACGTCTTCACGCATCTGAACAAGATCGGCATTCCCACCCACTTCATCCGCCGCCTCAACATGCGCGAGCAGCTGATCAAGGAAGTGGAGATGATCCCGCTCGAGGTCGTCGTGCGCAATGTCGCCGCCGGCTCGCTTTCCAAGCGCCTCGGCATCGAGGAAGGCGTGGTGCTGCCACGCTCGATCATCGAGTTTTATTACAAGTCGGATGAGCTCGAAGACCCGATGGTCTCCGAAGAGCACATCACGGCTTTCGGCTGGGCCAACCCCGCCGAGCTTGACGACATCATGGCGCTCGCCATCCGCGTCAACGACTTCCTCTCCGGCCTGTTCCTCGGCGTCGGCATTCAGCTCGTCGATTTCAAGATCGAATGTGGCCGCCTCTTCGAAGGCGATATGATGCGCATCATCCTCGCCGACGAGATTTCGCCCGACAGCTGCCGCCTCTGGGACATCGAGACCCAGAAGAAGATGGACAAGGACCTCTTCCGACGCGATCTGGGCGGTCTTCTGGAAGCTTATTCCGAAGTGGCGCGCCGTCTCGGCATCATCAATGAAAACGAACCGATCCGCGGCACCGGTCCTGTTCTGGTAAAGTAATATCGGCTCGTGAAATAATATTGGCCTCGTAGGGTAAAATCAGGAGAAGATCAGGTGATCAAGGCACGGGTGACTGTTACGCTGAAGAACGGCGTTCTCGATCCGCAGGGCAAGGCAATCGAAGGCGCGCTTGGCAGCCTCGGTTTTGGTGGCGTCGGCCATGTCCGTCAGGGCAAGGTTTTCGATCTGGAACTGGAAGGCGCCGACAAGGCGAAGGCCGAAACCGATCTGAAGGCAATGTGCGAAAAGCTCTTGGCCAACACGGTCATCGAAAACTACGCCATCGCCATTCTCTAAGCTCCAGGAGCCGCCGTCCATGAAATCCGCTGTCGTCCAACTTCCCGGCCTCAACCGCGACCGCGACATGATCGCGGCTCTGACGAAAATTTCCGGTCAGGCGCCTGTCACTATCTGGCAGACGGAGACGGATATTCCCGATGTCGATCTGATCGTCATTCCCGGCGGCTTCTCTTATGGCGACTATCTGCGCTGCGGCGCGATCGCCGCCCGCATGCCTGTCATGCAGGCCATCCGCGAGAAGGCGGAAAAGGGCGTGAAGGTTCTCGGCGTCTGCAACGGCTTCCAGATTCTGGTCGAAGCCGGTATGCTGCCGGGCGCCCTGATGCGCAACGCCTCGCTGAAATTCGTCTGCCGCGAAGTAAAGCTCGAAGTCGCCAATAACGACACCGATTTCACCCGCGCTTACGACAAGGGCCAGATCCTGCGCTGCCCCGTCGCCCATCACGATGGCAACTACTTCCTCGATGCGGATGAGTTGAAATCGGTCGAGGGCAACGGCCAGGTCGTGTTCCGTTATGCCGAAGGCACCAACCCGAACGGCTCGCTGAACGACATTGCCGGCGTCATCAATGCCAAGGGCAACGTTCTCGGCATGATGCCGCATCCGGAAAACCTGATCGAAGCCGCCCATGGCGGCAATGACGGCCGCGGCCTCTTCGCTTCGGCGCTTGGCGTCATCGCAGCCTGACAGACGGGCGGGCTTTGAGCCCGCCTTTTTTGATGCCGGCTGACGGCGTCGTTTTGGCCCTCTCTTCTGGATGACCTGATGTCTTTTGCCCGTCGATCGAATACCCTCAAGGCGACCGGATTGTTTCTAGCTGCGGCGACCCTGGCTGCTTGTCAGCCGAAACCACAGCCGACAGCCTCGGTCTCCCGCGCCGCTCTCCCCACAATGGAACGGATAGCGCTTGGCGCGAATGCCTGCTGGTTCAAATCGGGGGATGCGGCTTTCAAGGCCTATCGTCTGGCCCCTGAACTCAATTCCTTCTCAGGCCGTCCGCGCATCCTGCTCGTGCCGCGCAACAGTCCGGAATCGCGGCCCATGCTGGTCGTTCAGGCCGAAGGCAACCCGGCAAAGCTCGACGCTTTTGGCCCGGTGATGAACGAGGCCATTTCCAGCCGCATCGCAACCGACGTCAAGCGCTGGGCGAATGGCGGCAAGGGCTGCTGATCTCATCGTAGTATTCTAGCCCTGCATATCGGGCGAGACGTATCGCGTCGCTCATTCCTGTGCTTGTCACAGGAATGAGGAAAGGGGAACGCTCGGCAAAAGGCAGACGCCGGCACAAGAAGCTCTTGCCACGTACCGTTTATCAATTTGCCGAAGCTGCTCTAAGGGGCCTAAATAAAAAAACCCGCCAACGCCGGTTGGGAATGGCGTGGCGGGCTGCCGCACGGCTTGATGGCGCCGGGGAAAGAAGGCGCCGCTCTCCGGCAAAAAATTAAAGCGGCCGTGTTGGCCATGAAAGAAGCTGGGATTTCGCCGCTTCCTTCAGGGCTTCATCGCGCGTTACGCCGATATCTTCCAGAAGATCATCAGACAGTTCCCGCAAAGCGAGCCGTCCCTGCCGCTTCCGGTGCCAGTTGAACATGCCCGCAATCAGGCGACCAATTGGCGTGCTGGCGATCTTGGCCGGAAAAGGCGCCGGTGCGACCATGTCGCCGACATCGCGGAACACGCGTTCCCGTTCGTAACCATCAGGATAGAGCGTATCCGCTGTCGAAAGGTATTGATCCATCTTGCGCATATTGCACCTATTGTCTCCGTGCGTTTGTCTTCATTGAATGCAGACAATAAATACAATTGACTTGCGAAGAGATACAATGCATAAATTGTCACCATGACAAATTGGCTTCCTGATCTCACTGTGGGCGACGGCCCGATCTATCTGCGCCTCGCCGACAGTATCGAGGGTGCAATTTCCGATGGCACCCTGCAGGCGGGCTCGAAATTGCCGCCGCAGCGCAACCTCGCTTATGACCTCGGCGTGACAATAGGTACAATCAGCCGGGCCTACGCGCTTATCCACGAGCGCGGCCTGGTCAGCGGCGAGGTCGGCCGTGGCACCTATGTCAATGAGCGCAAGACCCCGGCCCCCTCAGCGCCCATGGAGACGGTGGCGGCAGCCTTCGGTAGCACACGCCACGCCGTCGATAGCAGCGCCGAATTCCGGCTCAACACCACGGCGGCACCCGATGTCGGCCAGAGCGTGCTGATCGCCAGACATATCGAGGCTGTCGCCCGCGAACATGCTTACGACGTCACCAATTACGCCCGTTCCTTTCCTGACAACTGGTGCATGGCGGGCGCTCGCTGGCTTTCCCAGAACGGCTGGTCGCCAAAACCGGAAAACATCGTCTCGACGCTTGGCGCCCATGCGGCGGTGATGAGTGTGGTGACGGCCATGACCGCCCCGGGAGACCGTATCGTCTTCGAACCCGTGACCTATTCCCATATCAGCCGCAGCGCCACACTTGCCGGACGGCGGGTGACGCTGGTTGAGGCGGATGAAAAGGGCATTGTCCCTGACGATTTTGAGCGCGTCTGCGCCCAGCAGCATCCCAAGATGATCTTCCTGATGTCCGCCGGCCAGAACCCGACCTGCGCCACGCTGACAGAAGAGCGTCGCCGTGCGATAGCCGATATCGCACGCCGGTATGGTGTCTGGGTCGTAGAGGACAATCTTTATGGCGCGATGACGCGTGAGGCGATCCCGCTGATCGCAGAATTTGCGCCCGACATTACCTTCGTCGTCGGCGGCCTGTCGAAATCCGTTGCCGCTGGCGTTCGTGGCGGCTGGGTCGCCTGCCCGGCGCAATATTCGTCGCGCATCCGCATTTCCCACTCGATGCTGACAGGCGGTCTGCCCTTCATGCTGGCCGAAGTGAATGCCCGCCTCGTCAACAGCGGTGACGCCGACGACATTCGCAAGGATTGTATCGCCGAGATCAATCAGCGCGAGGCGATTGCCCGGCGGGCCTTTGCCGGGCTGGATTTCAATTCGTTGCCCGATATCGCCTTCCTGTGGCTGAGACTGCCCGAACCCTGGCTTTCCGGCACGTTCCGAAACGCGGCGATGAAAGAAGGCGTGCTGATAGATGACGAGGATGAGTTCAAGGCCGGCCGCACCGACAAGGTTTTCCATCGGGTGCGTGTCAGCCTTTCTGGTCCATCGAACCAGCAAGAGTTGACCCATGCCCTCGGCATCCTGCGCCACCTGCTCGACAACGGCTCGGCCGGTTACGAAAGCGTTGCCTAGAGGGCGGAGAGTCTTTCCTGCAACACCCGGCCTAATTCAGTAACTTATCATTTACCAAACCGACAAACCTGCCATCCTTTCCGCAATTCGAGGTGGGGAATGATTCGATGGCAGCATTCAATTCCACAGGTGTGAGGGCGTGTTTTGCGCTGGCGATCCTTCTTGCGGCGTGTGTCTTGATCGGCATCATGCCCGCCACTGCTGCGGAAGGCAGCGTCTTCGACGAATTGCGCTTCGGCGCAACCACCTCGATCTCCAATCACGACAATGGCGGTGAGGATGGCGTCTTTCCGGCCTTCACCGCCTATTTTGATCCCTTCGCCAGTGCATCTGCGGTAACGCTCGGCCAAAAACTCTCCCGCCCACGGCTGCATATCGGTGGCGAGATCGGCACTGAGGGCTCGGCGAATACCATTTACGGCGGCGTCAACTGGACCTTCGATCTCAACCCGAAGATTTTTCTCGATTTCGGTTTTGGCGGCCTCTGGCACGATGGCAAGCTGAGAAACAGTGCCGGCGAAACCGGTGCGGAATTCGGCTGCCGGGTGCTTTTCCACGAATATGCGGCGATCGGCTATCGTTTCGATAATAACTGGAATATTTCGACCCAGATCGAGCATGCATCACATGCCAATCTGTGCGATGGGCCCAATGACGGACTGACCCGCGTCGGCCTCATGGTCGGCTACAGGTTCTGAAGAAGCCAAGAAAGCAGCGTTTTGCGGATAAAACCGCGCATTTTCCTGTCGCACCTTTGAGCCTCTTGCGCTAAAGAACCGGAAACTTCCCTCGGCTCGAACCGCGTGAGACCTATGTCGATTCCAAACTCCATCAAGATCACCCCGGAACTCGTTGCATCCCACGGGCTGAAGCCCGACGAATACCAGCGTATCCTCGACCTGATCGGACGGGAGCCCAGCTTTACCGAGCTCGGCATCTTCTCGGCCATGTGGAACGAGCACTGCTCCTACAAGTCGTCCAAGAAGTGGCTGAAGACCCTGCCCACCAAGGGACCACGCGTCATCCAGGGCCCCGGTGAAAATGCCGGCGTTGTGGATATCGACGATGGCGATTGCGTCGTCTTCAAGATGGAGAGCCACAACCACCCGTCCTATATCGAGCCCTATCAGGGTGCGGCGACCGGCGTCGGCGGTATCCTGCGTGACGTCTTCACCATGGGCGCCCGCCCGATTGCCGCCATGAACGCCCTGCGTTTCGGCGCGCCCGACCACCCGAAGACCCGCCACCTGGTGGCTGGCGTCGTTGCCGGTGTTGGCGGCTACGGCAACTCCTTTGGCGTGCCGACGGTTGGCGGCGAAGTGGAGTTCGATCCACGTTATAACGGCAACATCCTCGTCAACGCCTTTGCCGCCGGTCTTGCCAAGTCCGACGCGATCTTCCTTTCGGAAGCCAAGGGTGTGGGCCTGCCGGTGGTTTATCTCGGCGCAAAGACCGGCCGCGATGGCGTTGGCGGCGCGACCATGGCCTCTGCCGAATTCGATGAGTCCATCGAAGAAAAGCGCCCGACCGTTCAGGTCGGCGACCCCTTCACCGAAAAGTGCCTGCTGGAAGCCTGCCTCGAACTGATGAAAACCGGCGCGGTCATCGCCATTCAGGACATGGGTGCGGCCGGCCTCACCTGCTCGGCCGTGGAAATGGGCGCCAAGGGCGACCTCGGCATCGAGCTTGACCTCAATGCCGTGCCGGTGCGCGAAGAGCGCATGACTGCCTATGAAATGATGCTGTCCGAAAGCCAGGAGCGCATGCTCATGGTTCTCGAGCCCTCCAAGGAAGAAGTCGCCAAGGCGATTTTCGTGAAATGGGGCTTGGACTTCGCGATCGTCGGCAAGACCACCGACGACCTGCGTTTCCGCGTCATTCACAACGGCGAGGAAGTCGCCAACTTGCCGATCAAGGAACTGGGCGATCAGGCTCCGGAATATGACCGCCCGTGGACGCCCGCGAAGGTGCCCGCCCCGCTTGCGGAAAACGACGTCCCCGCTGCCGATATCGCCGATGCGCTGGTATCGCTCGTCGGTTCGGCGAACAATTCTTCGCGCCGCTGGGTCTACGAGCAATATGACACGCTGATCCAGGGCAATTCCCTGCAGCTTCCGGGCGGCGATGCCGGCGTCGTTCGCGTCGAAGGCCACGACAAAAAGGCGCTCGCCTTCTCCTCCGACGTCACCCCGCGTTACGTCGAGGCTGACCCCTTCGAAGGCGGCAAGCAGGCCGTGGCCGAATGCTGGCGCAACATTACCGCAACCGGCGCCCTGCCGCTCGCGGCCACCGACAACCTGAATTTCGGCAACCCGGAAAAGCCCGAAATCATGAGTCAGCTGGTTCATGCCATCAAGGGCATCGGCGAAGCCTGCCGCGTGTTGGAATTCCCGATCGTTTCTGGCAACGTCTCGCTCTACAACGAGACCAATGGCCAGGCGATCCTGCCAACCCCCACCATTGGCGGCGTCGGCTTGCTGAAGGATTGGGGCCGCATGGCGCGCATTCGCTTCGCCGCCGCTGACGAAGCGGTGCTGCTTGTCGGCGCACCTGCCGGCCTCGGCACCCACATCGCGCAGTCGGTGTACATGCGTGATATCCATGGCCGTATCGACGGCCCTGCCCCGCATGTCGATCTCGCCGCCGAAAAGAAGAACGGCGATTTCGTGCGTGGCATCATCACGGATGGCCTCGCCACCGCCGTTCACGATTGCTCCTCAGGAGGTCTGGCGCTCGCGGTTGCCGAAATGGCGATTTCCTCCGGAATCGGCGCGACCATCGATGCGGTCGAAGGCCACAACCCGGTCCTCACCTTCTATGGCGAAGATCAGGGTCGTTACGTCCTGACCGTGAAGAAGAGTGATCTCGACAAGGTGCTGGCGGCTGCCAAGGCAGCCGGCGTTTCCTGCGCCAACATCGGCGTCACCGGTGGTTCCACCGTAAAGCTGGGCACGGCGCGCGCCGTCGAGATTAAAGAATTGCACTCGGCCTATGAATCGTGGTTCCCTCAGTTCATGGACGGCGAAACTCTAGTCGCCGCAGAATGAATTAAGGAGAAACATCATGCCCATGAAACCCGGCGACATTGAAGACATGATTAAGGCGGGAATTCCCGGGGCAAAGGTCACGATCCGCGATCTGGCCGGTGATGGTGATCATTACGCGGCGGAAGTCGTGGCAGATGCATTCAAGGGCAAGACCCGCGTGCAGCAGCACCAGATGGTCTATGACGCGCTGAAGGGCAATATGGGCGGCGTCCTGCATGCCCTTGCCCTGCAGACCTCGGCGCCCGAATGATGACTGAGATCACCGGTCTCTGTCCCATCGGCTGAAAGACCTGACGGCTGAAGAATAAAGAAAGGCCCGCGTGATAGTCCCACGCGGGCCTTTTCATATTCGACGTTATCGAAACCTCTAAAGAGCAGGCGGCGTTTGTGACTCGAGGTCGGCAAATGAGGCGGCTGGCAGAGGCCCGGCCGTCAGCAGGGTAAAGTCGTAACCGGACCTGCGATCAGGCCCGAGAACATATTGCCGGTGCATTCTGAGGAAATTCCGCTTGTTCTTCTTGTAACGCTCCGGTGAAAGCGAATGCTTGAAGCGGATCGGCACGATTTTCGGTTGCGGCGCATCGCCATGACCGGTCAGCGCCACCGTGTTGCAACGATATAGATGGATCGGATCTGTGAGACACTGGATATCGAACCATGTCACCTCAGGGTGACGTGCGATGACGCCAATGCTCTGACGAAGCCGCACGGCGCTCGACAGAAACGCGCATTGCAGGGCCGCCCCACCCAGCGTTGCGAAAGACAACTTCCGTCCATCCAGCGCCTCCGGCTTCAGCTCCAGCACGCGGCCGATGACCGCGAGGGCCAAGCTGGCGCCCATGCTGTGCGAGACCACCAGAACCTCATCCGAAGACTGCTCCAGCGCCGTCAGGACAAGCGCTGCCTTCTCTTCGATCCAGCCTCGGGCAATCGGCTCGTCGCGGCCGACTGCGAGTGCGAACCGCCAGTCCGCATAAAGATGCAGGGTGTGAAAGCGCTCGGCAAACGGCAGGAAAGCCTTGGTGAAAAACAGGGCCGCAGCCGGAAGGCTGACCACCAGCAGCCACAGCGGTAAGGCGAAAAGCCAGGGCGACAGGCCAATCACCGCCGCAAGCACGCCACCGGCAAGCATCAGCAGGAACGGAAAAATAAAGAACAGCCCAAAACGCCATGCATGGCGGAAGTAGCGCGCCGCGCCCCCCTCACCGATAATGCCCGCTCCCGCCTTGAAGCCCTGCCAGACCTGCCGCCAGACCGGCGCATTCCGCAATTGTGAGATGACGGCATTATGATCATAGACGATGATGTCCGAACGCGTCCGCCAATCGCCTGACGAGGCTCCCACGGTGAATGTTTCGCCGCCCGGCCTGTTCTCCAGCGGCCCCACTGCATAATCGACGGCCCATGTTTTTCCTGCCAGCGCGGCGGCACGCTGATAACGCAGATGATGGGCAGCGGCATCAAGCGGATCGAAACCCGGGAAATAAAGGACAAGTCGTGACGTGACGGTCGGCATGCATAAACCTTCGGGCTGGAGGCACCCGAAAGGATCGCTTGATACAGTGGGCGATGCACGTATAGTAAAAATCGCGACGGAAATATGATTTATTTAAAGGCGGAGAAAATTTGTCTGGCATCGTCGATCAACTGATAAACGGCGTCGTCAAGGGCGCTTTGTCGGAAGTCCTCACCAAGACCGGCATCCGCAAGACGCGCCGCGCACGCCGGACGAAAAGCACCGGTTCTCTCGCCGGCGGTATTGTCGGCTCCGTTCTGGAAGCCGCAATCAAGGCCGCAGTCAAACCGAAGCCGGCCAAAAAACAGGTCAGCAAAAGACGCACCGCCGCCGCGCGCAGCCGGCAGAGATATCGCTAGGCGTCGGAAGACCGTTTTTTGGCGCGTTATGCGTTGCAGGAGGCACGCATTTTTTCCTTCCGACGGGTGGAAATCGCGCCACGACATGTTATTTAGAGGCTAACAGAAAGCAGCGGCCTTGAACCGCATGTGAAAGGAATAGGCCTATGAGCGGCATTCACGACATGATCGACAGCGAAGTGAAGAGCAACGACATCGTTCTTTTCATGAAGGGCACCCCGCAATTCCCGCAATGCGGTTTTTCCGGCCAGGTGGTACAGATCCTCGATTATCTCGGCGTCGACTACAAGGGCATCAATGTGCTTGCCGATGCCGACATCCGTCAGGGCATCAAGGACTATTCCAACTGGCCGACGATCCCGCAGCTCTACGTCAAGGGTGAGTTCGTTGGCGGCTGTGACATCGTGAGAGAGATGTTCCAGTCCGGCGAATTGCAGAGCCACTTCCAAGAACAGGGTATCAGCGTCCGCGGCGCGGCCTGATTTCGGCCGGTTCATCCGGCCCACCCTGATTGTCAGAAATTTATGCCAGGCGTTGCTTCATGCAACGCCTTTGCCGTTCTTTTTGGGGCAATCCTGTGACAAATCTTTCACAATCCACCGCTTCGCGCGCAGGCTCGATGGGGCGTACGGAATTCATTGCGCTGGCCGCAATGCTGATGGCGTTGAACGCGCTCGCCATCGATATCATGCTGCCCGGGCTTCAGGAAATCGGCGCCTCGCTGGGCGTCGAGAATGAAAACCATCGCCAATATGTCATTTCGGCCTACCTTCTCGGTTTCGGCGTCGCCCAGCTTCTCTATGGGCCGATCTCGGACCGTTTCGGTCGCCGCAAGCCGATGCTCTTTGGTCTTGCGATCTACATCGTTTCAGCGCTTGCGGTTGTTTTTGTGCCGTCCTTCTCCGGCCTGCTGCTCCTGCGTTTCATTCAGGGCATCGGTTCTGCGGCAACACGCGTCATCACCATCTCGATCGTCCGCGACATCTATGGCGGCCGCCAGATGGCTGAAGTCATGTCGCTGATCATGATGGTTTTCATGGTCGTTCCGGTCATCGCGCCCGGCACCGGTCAGATCGTTCTCTTCTTCGGAAACTGGCACCTTATCTTTGCCTTCATGGCCGGCATCGCTGCCGTGGTAACGGCCTGGATGTATTTCCGCCTGCCTGAGACCCTGCATCCGGACGATGTCCGCCCTTTCACCGCCCGTTCGGTGCTCGGCGGTTTCAAGATCGTGCTCACCAACCGCATTGCGCTTTGCTACACGCTCTCCAGCACCTTCATCTTCGGTGCGCTGTTCGGCTTTATCAATTCCGCTGAACAGGTCTACAAGGGCATTTACGGCCTTGGTCCATGGTTCGCGGCGGCATTTGCCGGCGTCGCCCTGTTCATGGCCTTTTCGTCCTTCATCAATGCGAGGCTTGTCGGAAGGTTCGGCATGCGCAAGCTGTCGCACGGGTCGCTGCTCGGCTTCATCGCCATCACCTTCATCTGGCTTGTGGTGCAGGTGCTGGGACCGGATCCGATGCCTTTCGCCATCTTCATCGTGTTCTTCGCACTTGCCATGTTCCAGTTCGGCTGGATCGGCTCGAACTTCAACTCGCTGGCCATGGAACCGCTTGGCCATGTCGCCGGCACGGCCTCCTCGGTGATTGGCTTCATGGGAACCATTGGCGGTTCGCTGATCGGCGCCGCCATCGGCCAGGCTTTCGATGGTACCGCACTGCCAATGGTGGCAGGTTTCTTCGTCGTCTCCATCATCGGCCTGATCTTTGTACTGATCGGCGAAAAGGGTGTGTTATTTCATGCCCACAACAAGCCGATCCGCTAAGGGACGTGGAAAAATAAAAGGGCGCGGAATTCTGTTCCGCGCCCTTTTTTGTTTGCTGGTGGGTCTCGCCGACGGCCGTTACCCCGGAGCTGATCCGGGGTTCAGCCAGCCCAAGTCCTTGGGCTGAAAAAGGTCCTTCCGCCGCGCAGACGCGCCGCAGCTGGATGCCGGATCAAGTCCGGCATGACGGTGAAGGTTGTGCACCCCACAAATCCGGAGCCTCAGACCGTGAAAATCTTCTCGCGCAGCAATTCCCACGTCTCCTGATTAGGCGCCAGCAGCAGCCCGCCATCCACATGGCGTGGCAGATAAGGCGAGCCATCAAGGCGGGCGGCATAGGCGCCCGATTCCTGCGAGATCAATGTGCCGGCCAAGTGGTCCCAGGGCATCAGCTTGTTATACATCAGGAAATGCATGTGGCCGCCGCAAAACAGGCGATACTCATGCGCGGCGCAGCGATAGCTGGTGAAGAGCCGCACATCGGCCAGGTTCACCAGAATCTTGCGGCGCGTCTCCACGTCGAAATAACCGGTATTGGCGATACCCACCATCTGCGACAGTTCCGGCGCCGGCACGACCGACATCTGCGTCTGCGCGCCATCGGCGCTGCACAGCCATGCGCCGGAGCCCTTTTCGGCAATGGCCCAGTCATTGCCCATGGGATCGAAGATCAGGCCGGCGACAGTCTCGCCCTTGGAGATGACGCTCATCATCACGCCGAAAAGCGGCAGGCCGGACGCAAAATTATAGGTGCCATCGATCGGATCGACCACGACAGCCAGATCGGCATCGGCAAGCTTGCCAAGCAGCGAAGCATCGGCCGCCACAGCCTCCTCGCCGATGAACAGAGCATCCGGCATGATCTCCTGCACGCGGGCGCGGATCAACCGCTCTGCGGCCTCGTCAGCCTCGGTAACCAGGTCGATCGCTTCGGTCTTGATCCTGACGTCGCCATCGCCCAGATTGCGGAACCTCGGCAGGATTTCAACCGCAGCAGCCTCCTGAAGCGCATTGGCAAGAGAGGCGATGTCGAGTTCGAGAGCCATGGGCGAGATCCTTCCATTTGAGCATAAATCTTATAAGGCGACGATTTCCCGCCGCAGCATCTTCCAGCTTTCCTTGTCGGGAGCAGAAAGTATGCCCCCGGTCGTCTGGCCGGGCCAATAGGGCGTGTTGTCGAAACGCGCCGTGTAGCCACCCGCTTCCTGATGGATGAGCACGCCTGCAAGGTGATCCCATGGCATCAGCTTTTCATGGCCGATGAAATGGAGATTGCCGGCGGAAGCGAGCCAATATTCATGTGCGGAGCAGTTAAGCGACAATGCCATCTTTATCTTCGCCATATTGGCGGCGATCACCGGCCGGCGATCCGGATGGCTGTGACCCCAAGAAAAGAGGCCGACCATGTCGGACAGTGGCGCGGGATCGGCAACCTTCAGCTTTGCCTGCGATCCGTTCTTGCGGTTGAGATAAGCGCCCTCGCCTTTCAGACCAATGACGGTGTCCCCCATGACGGGATCGTGGATAAGTCCAGCCACGGTCTCACCCTTGACGGTGACCGCGAGCAGCGTACCGAAGGCGGGAAAGCCGGAAGCGTAATTGAAGGTGCCGTCGATGGGATCGATCACGAAGGCAAGCGGCGCGTCGGCAAGGGCGGGAATGACGGAATGATCCGCGTCATAGGCCTCTTCGCCAACAATATGCGCTTTTGGAAACCGCTCGAGCAGCGCTGCGGTTATCAGCTTTTCGGCCAGAACATCCGCCTCGGTGACGAGATCGACGGCGGATGTCTTTTCGGAGATGGCGCCAGCGCTCAGGTTCCTGAAGCGGGGCATGATCTCATCCGTACCGGCAGCGGCAACGGTGGCAACGAGGAAATCGATATCTTTATCGGAAAGGGTCATCGCGCGGGGCACTTCTTCATAAGGGAGGGTGGGCCTCCCTAGGCTCTTCAGATGACGCCCCCGTGACAGAAAGCGCCGAAAAATCAAAAAGTCTGGGGTCGAGGAGATGGGAAGGGTTCACATGCGCCAGCGCCCGCAGCATCACATCCTTCCGACCGGGCATACGCCGCTCGATATCCGCCAGCATTTCCTTCATGGCGTTGCGCTGAAGTCCGTCCTGCGAGCCGCAAAGGTCGCAGGGGATGATCGGAAACTCCATTGCGGCCGCAAATTTCGCCATGTCTTCTTCGGCGCAATAGGCAAGCGGGCGCATGACCATCAGGTCACCCTCGTCATTCAAAAGCTTTGCCGGCATGCCGGCCAGACGTCCGCCATGGAAGAAGTTCATGAAGAAGGTCTCGAGAATATCCTCACGGTGATGGCCGAGCAGCAGCGCGTCGCAGCCCTCCTCCCGCGCGATGCGGTAAAGATTGCCGCGCCTGAGCCGCGAACAGAGCGAACAGTAAGTGCCGCCGGCGGGCACCTTCTCCTTCACCACCGAATAGGTGTCGCGATATTCGATGCGATGGGCAACGCCGATCTTCGCCAGATACTCCGGTAAGACATGCTTGGGGAAATTAGGCTGGCCCTGATCCAGATTGCAGGCGATCAGTTCAACGGGCAGCAGGCCGCGCCATTTGAGATCGAGCAGCAGCGCCAAAAGCCCGTAGCTGTCCTTGCCACCGGAAAGGCCGACCAGCCAGCGCTTCTGGCCTTTCAGCATGTCGAAATCTTCAAAGGCCTGACGCACATTGCGCAGCAGCCGCTTGCGCAGCTTGTTGAAGGAGACGGAGCGCGGTGCATTGTCAAATAGCGGATGCGAACTGCCAGCTTCTTCCGGCGATTCCTGATCTGCCACGATCTTTTCCGCGATGTCATCGACCCTGGTGAGAATATTCATCATCCGCTCGCTCCGGCACGACTGCCGTTATCCATGCAGGCAATGCTCCCATCCGCCCGGAAGATCAAGCCCCGAATACCGACCAACCTGTTTTCGTTGCCAGCATTTCCAGCGCATGTGACCCGAGCGCCGAGTTGCCGACCTTGTTGAGGCCCGGCGACCAGACCGCGATCGATGCCTTGCCGGGTGCCACCGCCATGATGCCGCCGCCGACGCCGCTCTTGCCCGGCAGGCCGACATGATAGGCGAAATCGCCCGACCCGTCATAATGACCGCAGGTCAGCATCAGCGCATTGATGCGCCTTGCGCGGCGGTCCGATACGACGGTATGCCCCGTCAGCGGGTTGCGGCCGCGATTGGCCAGAAACAGGCCAGCCCGGGATAGCTGCGCGCAGGTCATGGAAAGCGCGCACTGATGGAAATAGACCCCGAGCGTATATTCCACGGGGTGATGCAGATTGCCGAAGGAGCGCATGAAATTGGCGAGCGCGAAATTACGGAAACCCGTCGCCTGCTCGGATTTCGCCACCGTATCGTCGATGCTGATCGTGTCATCATCAGCGAGATACCGCACGAACCGCAGGAGCTCGCCGATCGCCTCGCGCGGCTGATGGCCGGACAAAACGATATCGGTCACCACGATCGCCCCGGCATTCACGAAGGGGTTGCGGGGAATTCCGTGCTCGTGCTCCAGCTGGACTATGGAGTTGAAGGACGATCCCGACGGTTCGCGACCCACCCGGTTCCATACCGTCTCACCGGCCTTGCCGAGCGCCAGCGTCAGCATGAAGACCTTGGAAATGCTCTGGATCGAAAACGGCGTCAGCGCATTGCCAGCCGTATAAGTCGTTCCATCGACCGTGGTGATGGCGATGCCGAACTGGTTGGGATCGACCTTGGCGAGTTCGGGAATGTAATCCGCAACCTTCCCCTCGCCCAGCCTCGGCAGCATGCTGTCATGGATGGAATCGACGATACTCTGAATGTCCTGCATGCAAAGCCTTCCCCAGCAAACAAAAAAGCCGCCCCGAAGGGCGGCTTCCTGAATACTGAAACGCGTCGATTAACGCGAGTAGAATTCGACGACCAGATGCGGTTCCATGACGACCGGGTAAGGAACGTCGGAGAGCGACGGAACGCGAGCGTAGGTCGCAACCATCTTGTTGTGGTCAACTTCGATGTAGTCAGGAACGTCGCGTTCAGCGAGCTGAACGGCTTCCAGAACGGTTACGAGCTGCTTGGACTTCTGGCGAACTTCGATAACGTCGCCCGGCTTGCAACGGTAAGAACCGATGTTGACGCGAACGCCGTTAACCGTGACGTGGCCATGGTTGATGAACTGGCGCGACGCGAAAACGGTCGGAACGAACTTGGCGCGGTAGACGATGGCGTCCAGACGCGACTCGAGCAGGCCGATCAGGTTTTCAGAGGTATCGCCCTTGCGACGGTTTGCTTCGTCGAAGGTAGCGCGGAACTGCTTTTCGCGCAGTTCGCCGTAGTAGCCCTTGAGCTTCTGCTTGGCGCGCAGCTGCGTGCCGAAGTCGCTCATCTTGCCCTTGCGGCGCTGGCCGTGCTGGCCCGGGCCGTATTCGCGGCGGTTAACCGGGGACTTCGGACGGCCCCAGATGTTTTCGCCCATGCGGCGGTCGATTTTGTACTTAGCCGATTCGCGCTTGCTCATCGTATTTCCTTCTCAAAGGTTTATACCGGCTTGTTGCCAAACCGGGTTAAGGAAACACGCCCTCCTCTGAGGCCCGTTGCAGGGCCTCTGACAGGCTTCTCACATGCGAATGGAGAAACCACGGGACATGTCGGTGATATTGACCGCCGAACGTCAGTTCTTAAACTGCAGGGCAGTCAACAAAACACACCGGACATCACTGCCCGGCGTTGGGGCGGCTTCTACAGAGCTTTCACGGTTTTGTCAAACAAGGCTTTTCGCTTTTTTCTGAAGTCTCCTCTTGAAAAGCAAAAGCGCCCACCCATCTCTCCATCGTGATCAGAACTCGGGCCCCTCTGGCGTGTTACCGGACAACACGTGATGTCGAGTTTGTTAAGGTTGGGGCCCACGTATATTCTTGACACGCGTTCCCCATCCGCAAAGCCAACCTCGTCCGGCTAAAGGTTGACTGATGGACTTTCTTCTATCGGATTTTCTCGGCACACCCACCTGGATGTGGGGTGTCTTCATTTCTCTTGTCCTTGGCCTGCTCGCGCTCGATCTCGGCGTACTTCATAAGAATTCCAAGGAAATCGGCGTTCGTGAAAGCCTGCTGATGTCAGGCTTCTATATTGCCATCGGCCTCGCCTTTGGCGGCTGGATCTGGTATCAGTCCGGCCAGCAGTCCGCCATGGAATATGTCACGGGCTTCGTGGTCGAAAAAAGCCTGGCGATGGACAATATCTTCATCATCGCCATGATCTTCTCCTATTTTGCCATTCCGCGCCAATACCAGCACCGCGTGCTGCTCTGGGGTATCCTCGGCGTTATCGTCCTGCGCGGCATCATGATTGCCGGCGGCGCGGCCATCGTCGAAAACTTCCACTGGGTGCTTTACCTCTTTGCGGCCTTCCTCGTCTTTACCGGCCTCAAGATGCTGTTTTCCTCCGACCATGACGAGAACGACATCGGCAACAACCGCATCCTGAAATTCCTGCGCAGTCACCTGCCGGTGACAAACAGGCTGCATGGCGAAAAGTTCTTCGTCAAGGAAACCGATGAGACAACCGGAAAACTGAAGACCTTCGTGACGCCGCTCTTCCTGGCGCTCATCATGGTCGAAATCGCCGACCTCATCTTTGCCGTCGATTCGATCCCCGCAATCTTCGCGATCACCACCGATCCGTTTATCGTCTATACCTCGAACATCTTCGCGATCCTCGGCCTGCGCGCCCTCTATTTTGCGCTTGCCGCCCTGATCCATCGCTTCGCCTACCTGAAATATGCATTGGCTGCGGTTCTGGTCTTTGTCGGTTCCAAGATTTTCGTGGCCGACATGCTCGGCATCGCCAAGATCCCGCCGGCCGTTTCGCTGGGTGTCACCGTCGCCATTCTCGTCACCGGCGTCGTCGGTTCGCTGATCGCGACACGCAAGGAAGCGAAGGCCATCGAGTAAGGTCAAGCAATGAGGAGGCGGAAATGCCTCCTCACACGCCGTCACCCCAGACTTGATCCGGGGTCCAGTGCGGTCAAGTCCTTGATCGCAATAGACTCTTCTCACGACGCAGACGCGCCGTGGCTGGATGCCGGATCAAGTTTGGCATGACGGGGGAATAAATCGACGCAAACAAACCCGCAGCACCCTCACTCCGCCGCCAGCCTTGCATCATCCTCAGCCGCATCCGCATCGCCGGGCGCGGTTTTTGCGTCGAGATCGGGAAATGCCACGATACGCTTGCCGGAGAAATCGGCATGCACCACCACAAGCTCCTTCTCCTCGAAATAACTAAGGAGACGCCGTGCGCGGCGGGCGGAATGGGTGCCGTAGGCGCGGGCAATTCGGGCATCGGACGGGCAAGGTTCCTCGCCGAGCGCTGCCTTGACGAGCAGCAGAAAAACGCCCTGCAGGTCATCGGAAACCGACATCGACAATTCCAGCGCCTTCTCCCAGCCTTCGCTTGCCGCCATAGCCGCATCAACGCCTGAACGGGCAATCGCCACCTGCCGGCGGAATTCCGCCAGCGTCATCGGCGTGCCGGGAATGCGGCGCATGCGGGCGCGCACCAGGAAATCCTGATAAAGCACGGCGTCGGTACGATAGGCGGATTGAGGGTCATCGAGAATTTCAACGAGAACCGCTGAAATCTTTTCCTCGCGCTCTTCCGGCGTTATTTCCGGCTGGCCCGCACGTGGCGACTGCTCCGGCGCTGGACCGACGGCCGCGGGAGTAGACCGGGACAATTCAGCCAGAATATCCGTTGTTGGACGCGGAGCCGGCGGTGTGCGACGAATTGCGGGACGCGTGAATTCTTCCGGGTCCGGCGTAAAGATCAGGTCTTCAACATCCTGCGGCGCATCCGGCAGCGGCATCAGCTTCGGTGAAGAGGAGCGCGCCGAGGTTTCCACCGCCCCGATGACGATGGGCAGCGGACGGCGCGAAAGCGCCGGGCCGAGCGCCACGAAATTGCCGCGCTGAAGATCGCGGAACATTTCCGCCTGCCGCCGGTCCATGCCGAGCAGATCGGCAGCGCGCGCCATATCGATATCGAGGAAGGTACGGCCCATCAGGAAGTTGGAGGCTTCCGCGGCCACGTTCTTGGCAAGCTTGGCCAGTCGCTGCGTGGCGATGACGCCGGCAAGACCACGTTTACGGCCACGGCACATCAGATTGGTCATGGCGCCAAGCGAGGCCTTGCGGGCATCTTCCGTCACTTCACCGGCAACCGACGGCGCAAACATCTGCGCTTCATCCACCACCACAAGCACCGGATACCAGAATTCGCGATCGGCATCGAACAGGCCGTTGAGGAAAGCAGCGGCCGCCCGCATCTGCTGTTCGATATCGAGACCTTCCAGCGTCAGCACGCAGGAAACACGATGCTGGCGAATGCGGTTGGCGATGCCCGCGAGCTCGGCTTCCGTGCGCTCGCCATCCACGACCACATGGCCGAATTTATCGGACAGCGTAACGAAATCACCCTCGGGATCGATGATGACCTGCTGCACCCATGGCGCCGATTGCTCGAGCAGCCGGCGCAGCAGATGCGACTTGCCGGAACCGGAATTGCCCTGCACCAGCAAACGCGTCGCAAGCAATTCTTCAATATCGAGCTTGGCCTGCTGCCCGCCCGATAGAGTTCCCATGTCGATGCCGACCTGCAATGTTCCGTTCCTCGTACTGCCTCAGATCCGGCCGATTCCCCTCGCGGCGGCCGAACATGCTCTTTACCAAAAAATCGTCGATTGCGTCTCGCCTATGCCGGTAATGCACAGGCATTTGCGTTCCGGCCTAAGCAGGACGGCGCCAGGCGCGGGCAAAGGCAATACGCCGCCCGAAGACATTGAGCGCCAGCCCGAGAATCACGAGCGCTGCGCCGGCCACTTCGAAGACTGTGATATGTTCCGCAAAAGCGAGATAGGCGCTGATGAAGCCAACGACGGGCACCAGTAGAGAAAACGGCGCCACCGTTCCAGCCGGATACCGCAGAAGCAGATAACTCCAGATACCAGCGCCGACAATTGTCGCACCATAGGCCATATAGATCACCACGAACGCCATGGTCGGCGTCGCATTGACCACCCCATCGGCTATCGCCTGAGGACCCTCCACCACGAGCGAAAGCAGGATCAACGGCAGAACAGGCACAAGGCTCGTCCAGGCAACGAAGGAGACCGCATTGACCTGGCCGATGCGGCGATTGACGATGTTACCGCAGGCCCAGGCAATGGCGGAACCGACGCCCATCAGAAGCGGCACTAGCGCCGCCGCCGTCATGCGCTCGACGCCGATGACCGCAAGCCCGCCAAAAGCGATGATTGCACCGAGGATTTGCGACGGCAACGGCCGTTCCCCGAGGAACACCACGGCAAGCGCCAGCGTGAAAAAGGCCTGCGACTGCATGACGAGCGAAGCAAGCCCCGCTGGCAGCCCAAGCTTGATGGCCGGATAAAGCAGGCCGAACTGCACAAAACCCATGGCCATGCCGTAAACGATCATATGCCGCCAGGGCACATTGGGCCTGGGCAGGAAAAACACCAGTGGCACTGCCGCAAAGAGATAACGAACCCCCGTCAAAAACAGCGGCGGCATATCGTTGACGCCGATCTTGATGACAACGAAGTTGAAGCCCCACAAAAACACGGTAACCAGGGCCAGAAGTATATGCGGCAATGCCATTTTATTATGTCCGAATGTCAGTCGATGGAGGGCGTCATACGCTGGCCGCCCTCTTCCAGCCAAAGGCAACGAGACCAGCGCCGATCAGGAGGCCACCGCCCGTGCGGTTGACAATCCGCTGAACCTTCGGCTTGCGGATCGTATTACGGGCGGCACTTGCCAGAAGTCCATAAAGCGCCGCGTTGACAGTGGCAAGCACAAGGAACGTCGCCTCGAAAATCAGCACCTGCGGCCAGAACGGCAATGTCGGCACCAGAAACTGCGGCAAAAAGGCCACGAAGAACACGATGCTCTTCGGGTTAAGCGCGGTAACGATATAGGCATGCAGGAAGATTTTGAGCGGTCTTTCCCGGCCCGTCACGCCGGTTCCATCGGTACCTTCGCCACCAACCGGCGAACGCCACAGCTTGATGCCGAGATAGATGAGGTAAGCCGCACCGATCCATTTCAGCCCGGTAAAAAGCGCTGCGGATGTGGCGAGCAACGCCCCAAGCCCCAACATCGAGGCCGTCATGGCGGTGAAATCGCCGAGCGCCACGCCTGTCACCGTTGCGGTGCTGGCCTTACGGCCATGGCCCAGCGCATAAGAAATGACCAGCAGGATCGTCGGTCCTGGAATGGCAAGCATGATGGCGGACGCGGCCACGAAGGCCAGCCAGTTTTCCAATGGCATGATGAATCTCCTCTATCCCGAGTCTTGAGCAAGCCACGGAAAATGTTTTGCTTCAAGCCGGATTGTACGAGCTGTGCAGCTCTCTCCCGATGCCCCCGGAAACGTCCCGGTACGAGTTTCTCCGTATTCCGCGGTCAAACTGGGACCGGCCTCTCCCGCATGTGCGTGCGGAAGAGGCCACCATTGTCAAAACCGCGGCGCCCAGTAGGGCGTTTCCCAGTCTCGCCGCCGCTTCACGCGCGAAGGGTCGAGGCCGATATCGACCAGAAGGCGCTCCGGCAGATCGGCAGGGTCAGTTGGTGGCGCGCGGGGCACGACAGCGGCAATGAGAACCGCTTTGAGAGTTTTCCAGACGCCGAATGTGACGAACAGACGGTCCACCGCATCCGGCAGCGCATATGCTACCAGTGGTTGATTTTTTTGCATGGGAAATCCATCCCGGCGCGGCAAAGCGGCCAGGTCCTTTATCGATGAAAAACGACAGGACGAAACGACGGGCGCAGCAAAGATGCCGCACAAACGCGCAGGTCACATGTCGAACGAAATGAAAACGCCAAACGGCAGGGAAATCAGGCCTAAGCCTTATCGGAGGGAGATGCCTCGCATCCCATAACCGCCGATATTCATGCCGGAAAGGCCAGACATGCCGTTAAGGCGCATATTCATGTCATTGGTCATTCCACGCCTCCATTTATAGCGGTTACAGACGAGAAACACCTTACACAGGAAATCCGGCGCGACAAGAGGTCGCAATCTCGAATTGTAAAGAGTCGCAAAAAAGATGCAAAAATGCAACAGACTCATGGAAGGGAAATCAGGACACGGAGACGCTGAGGCCAAAACCCTGCATCAGCCGCCGCGTGGCAAAGTCCGGCTTGCCAGATGTGAAGACGGCGAAGTCGAATCCATCGGGGTGTTCGGCATCCTGGGGCATCGGCACCAGATGACGGGCACGTCTTGCAATTGCCTCGGCGGGATCGAGCCAGTCTACCGGCCAGGGCGCCAGACGGCGAAACACGTTGGCCATGAAAGGATAGTGGGTGCAGGCGAGAACGACGATATCTGTGCGTTTTCCATCGCTTTCGATAAAACAGGGTTCGATTTCGGCAAGCACCGCCTCTTCCGACACCGGCTCCCCCCTGATCCAGCTTTCGGCCATGCGCGCAAGGTTTTCCGAGCCGACAAGGCGGACATGGCATTGCGTCGCGAAGGACTGGATGAGATCGCGCGTATAGGCACGCTTGACGGTGCCGGGCGTCGCCAGAACGGAGACGAGGCCGGAACGGGTGCGCTCCGCCGCCGGTTTGATGGCGGGTACTGTTCCGACAAAGGTCATCTGCGGAAACCGGGCACGCAGATCGGCACCGGCAAGCGTGAAGGCGGTATTGCAGGCAATGACGCAGACTTCCGGGCTGAAATCCTGCAGCAGTTTTTCAAAAAGCGAGAGAATGCGCGCCCTGAGCGCCTCCTCCTCCCAGCCGCCATAGGGAAAACCGGCGTCGTCGGCCACATAGATGAAACCGCGCTCGGGCATCAGCACGCGCGCTTCGCGCAGCACAGTCAGCCCGCCAATGCCGGAATCGAACACCAGCACCGGCTTCAGCACGTCGGTGGCCGCCTCACTCGTCTTCAGCATTCTCCCCTGCTCCCTCGGCCGATGGCCCCGTTGCCCGACCGGCCTGCTTCGGCCACTGCCGGGGAAAACGGTCGAGCGAATTGATCACGCCGCGGAAAACACTGATTTCCTGCTCGGAAAAACCGCGTCTCGACAGCACGGCACGCAGATTGTCGACCATTTTCGGCTTTTTTTCAGCGGGATGGAAATAACCGCGCGCATCCAGCGCTTCCTCGAGATGTTCAAACAGGCCAAAAACCTGCTCCTTGGTCGAAGGCCGCTGCTCGACGGACTGGAAAAGCGTCTCGCCCAGATCGTCCATGCCTGACTTCATCCACTCATAGGACATCAGGAGCACGGCCTGCGCAATATTGAGCGATGCAAAGGCGGGGTTGACCGGAAATGTCACGATCTCATCGGCCAACGCCACTTCCTCATTGGTCAGGCCCCAGCGTTCACGACCAAACAGGATGCCTGTCTTTTCGCCCGCCTTGAATTTTGCCCGGAGCGTATCGGCCGCAGTGACTGGCGATCGTACCGGCTTGAACCCATAACGCTCGCGCGCGGTCGTGGCATAAACGAAATTGAGATCCTTGATCGCCTCTTCCAGGGTATCGAACACCGTCGTCGCGTCGATGACGTGATCGGCCTTGGAAGCGGCGGAGCGCGCCTTTTCGCTTGGCCAGCCATCACGCGGGTTGACGAGGCGCAGCTCGGCAAGCCCGAAATTGGCCATCGCTCGCGCCACCATGCCGATATTTTCGCCGAGCTGCGGTTCGACCAGAATGATCGCCGGGCCTTCCGCCAGAAGTTCAAGCTCGCTGTTTGTGCCTGCCATCGTTGTTTGTCCGTTGTTTTTAAAAGCGCGGCATAGACTTTGACGCCGATACCGTAAAGCGCGCTTCACTGGCACAGATTGCCGTTAAAATCAAAGTCGGAGAGAGCGCACACCCGCTCGGCGTTGCTGGAGATGAGAGCAACACCGCTACCCCGTCATCCTCGGGCTTGAACCGAGGATCCACAACCCGTTGAAATCAATGGATCCTCTGGCCAAGCTCGAGGATGACGGGGAGTGTGGCGAAAACCTCGCATCACTCTCCACCGGCTCAAACGTACCCATTACTCCCCCTTGATGATGTTCGCCATCTCCTCACGCAGCGAGTCCCGGCCTTCGTCGCCAACCCGGTGAATGTCGCTGATGACAGGGCGGCCCTCCTCCTCGATCACATCGAAATGCACCTCGTCCACGGTCGCCTTCATCTCCGCCTCATCCATGCAGGCCCAGAGCTTGAATTTGGCCGTCACGTCAGTCACGCCATCCTTCACCGCGCCCGCCGTCACGGACACATCCTGCAGCGGGCAGCCATCCTGCGAGTTGGTCACGACATCATAACCGAATGGATCGCCCTTCTCGCCGCTTTCGGCCTCGTAAGCCGGCTTCTTGGAGGCTTCACGGTATTGCGCGACGAACTCCTTGCTGAAGAGGCTCGTCAGCATGTCCTCGTCAAAGATGTATTTCCAGTTTTCCGCATCGCCGGACCAGTTCTTGACGGTGATATCCATCACCTTCTGGACGGGATCGGCGGGACCGGCCGCGAGGGCGGCGTGGGAAAAAAGAACGGCGGCAGTCAGAAGCAGAATTTTCCGCATGGTGTGATCCCGGTAGAGGCCCAGAGACGGGCGAAGCGATTCGCCTGACTGTATTCCGGCATTATGGTTTGGCAATGCGCAAAGCGTTATTGCGCTGCGCCAAAAAAGCGCCCCCCATGGCTTTGCCTCAGGCGCGTGCGATGCTATAGCCCCACCGGATATTTTTCCGACTATGGGCGTCAACAGGCGCCACAGCTTCGAAGGTGAGGAATTCATGGCAAAGATCAAGGTAGCCAATCCAGTGGTCGATCTCGACGGCGACGAAATGACCCGTATCATCTGGCAGCTCATCAAGGACAAGCTGATCCTGCCATACCTCGATCTCGACATCGAATATTACGACCTCTCGGTTGAAAACCGCGACGCCACCAACGACCAGGTCACGGTTGACGCGGCCCACGCCATCAAGAAGCACGGCGTCGGCATCAAGTGCGCCACCATCACCCCGGATGAGCAGCGCGTCGAGGAATTCGGCCTGAAGCAGATGTGGAAGAGCCCGAACGGCACCATCCGCAACATTCTGGGCGGCGTCATCTTCCGCGAGCCGATCATCTGCAAGAACGTTCCGCGCCTCGTTCCGGGCTGGACGAAGCCGATCGTTGTTGGCCGCCACGCTTTCGGTGACCAGTACAAGGCAACCGATTTCAAATTCCCCGGCAAGGGCAAGCTGACGATCAAGTTCGTCGGTGAAGACGGCCAGGTTATCGAAAAGGACGTTTTCGACGCTCCGAGCGCCGGCGTGGCTCTTGCCATGTACAACCTTGACGAATCCATCCGCGAATTCGCCCGCGCCTCCATGAACTATGGCCTGATGCGCAAGTGGCCGGTTTACCTCTCCACGAAGAACACCATCCTCAAGGCCTATGACGGCCGCTTCAAGGATATCTTCGAAGAAGTCTACCAGACCGAATTCAAGAAGCAGTTCGACGAAATCGGCATCACCTATGAGCACCGCCTCATCGACGACATGGTCGCTTCCGCGCTGAAGTGGTCTGGCGGCTACATCTGGGCCTGCAAGAACTATGACGGCGACGTTCAGTCGGACACGGTTGCTCAGGGCTTCGGCTCGCTCGGCCTGATGACCTCGGTTCTTCTGTCCCCCGATGGCCGCACGGTCGAAGCGGAAGCGGCGCACGGCACGGTCACGCGCCACTACCGTCAGCACCAGAAGGGTCAGGAAACCTCGACCAACTCGATCGCCTCCATCTTCGCCTGGACCCGTGGCCTCGCCCACCGCGCCAAGCTGGACGACAATGCGGAACTCGCAAAGTTCGCGGCAACGCTCGAGACCGTCTGCGTCGACACCGTCGAAAGCGGCTACATGACAAAGGACCTCGCGCTCCTCATCGGCCCGGACCAGCCCTGGCTCTCCACCACAGCCTTCCTCGACAAGATCGACGAAAACCTCAAGAAGGCGATGGCTGCCTAAGCCTGCTTTCCCAAGACGTCAAAACCCGGCCTCAGTGCCGGGTTTTTTATTTGCTCGGTATAGATGAGGCATTCGTTCAATAGAACCGAAATGGACAACCAGATAGCGAACAAATATCGTTACGTGCCGGCTGGTTGAGCCAAGAGAAAAAACTCTGACACAACGCAGATTTCTTTTTGTTCACGGCATCTTGATTAGCGGTTGCACTAAGCGCAGAATTTGATTCTGCGTGTCCAGGGCCAGCAGGACAATAAGACTAAGATTAAACAGCATCTACTTGCACACAACTTGCCCGACACAGTCAAACGTTCATCGTAGCATCCACGCGATCTTGGAAAGACGCTAGGGATGTTGCGGACTTTAAAAATATGAAACGCAGGCCGAAAGCCCTTTGGGTTCGCCTGATGTTTCGACGATTTTGCTTGGGGAGGCAAAAGAGCATGAGTGAACTGATCTTTTACACCAACCCCATGTCGCGCGGGCGTATCGCGCGGTGGATGCTCGAGGAAGTGGGCGTTCCCTATCGAACCGAGATACTTCGTTTCGAAACCTCGATGAAATCGCCCGCCTATCGGCTGATCAATCCGATGGCCAAGGTGCCCGCCGTCAAACATGGCGATACCATCGTCACCGAGGCCGCCGCGATCTGCGCCTATCTGGCTGACGCCTTTCCCGGTGCGAACCTGGCGCCCACACCCAAGTCACGCGGGCTCTATTACCGCTGGATGTTCTTTGCCGCAGGCCCGCTGGAAATGGCGGCGAGCATGAAGGCAATGGGTTTTGAAGTGCCGAAGGAAAAATTGCGTATGGCCGGCTGCGGCAGCTATGCGGATGTGATGAACACGCTGGAACGGGCCGTCAGCGAAAACCGCTTCATCGCCGGCGATCTCTTTACCGCCGCCGATGTCTATGTCGGCGCCCATGTTGGCTGGGGCCTGCAATTCGGCACGATTGAAAAACGCCCGGCCTTCATCGACTACCTGGCGCATCTGACCGAGCGCCCGGCCTTCAAGCGGGCCGCGCAGCTCGATGAGGAAGCGGCGAAGGATATGAAAGCGACGGACTAGAGCATTTCCGGTGATCACAGGATCACCGGAAATGCTCTAGTGTTTGTTTTTACCGCATTGTCCGACGCCGAAGCGAACACGCTTCGGCTGGAAATGCTTCAGCAGGCTTGGCGCTGCCCAGCGCAGAATAGTCCCTGAACCATCCACAAACGGAAATTCACAAGAAAAAGGCGGGCCAAAATCCCGCCTTCTCTTTTCTGTCGATCAGGCCGCCAGAGCCGCTGCCACCGCTTCGATGGCCTCCTGCGCCTTGGCGCCATCAGGACCACCTGCCTGCGCCATGTCCGGTCGGCCGCCGCCGCCCTTGCCGCCAAGTGCGGCGGAAGCAGTGCGGACGATATCGACGGCGCTGAAACGGGACGTCAGATCTTCCGTCACGGCGGCGACAGCGCTTGCCTTGCCATCCTCGGAAACGGCGATCAGCAATACAACACCGGAGCCAAGGTTGGCCTTGGCCTCATCGGCAAGCCCCTTGAGATCCTTGGCATCGATACCAGCAAGGGATTTTGCCAGGAAGTTGACGCCCGCAACCTGCTTGACGTCGCTTGCCCCGGCATCCGTCGAACCGCCGCCCATGGCGAGCTTCCGGCGGGCATCGGCGAGCTCACGCTCCAGCTTCTTGCGCTCGTCCAGCAGGCCTTCAACGCGCGACAGGACATCGCCCGGCTGAACCTTTAGCGACGAGGCGAGCGCCTTTACCCGCTCGTCCTGTTCGGCGAGATAGGCAAGCGCGCCCTGGCCAGTTACGGCCTCGAGACGGCGCACACCGGCACCGACGGCGCTTTCACCGAGGATGCGGATGAGACCGATCTGGCCGGTGGCGCCCACATGCGTACCGCCACAAAGCTCGACGGAATAAGGACGGTTGGCTTTCGAGCCATGCAAGCCGGTGCCCATGGAGACGACACGAACCTCGTCACCGTATTTCTCGCCGAACAGCGCCATCGCGCCCTCGGCAATGGCGTCATCGACGCTCATCAGGCGGGTGACGACAGGCGAGTTCTGCAACACGATTTCGTTGGCCATTTCTTCAACGACCTTCAGCTCCTCGGCCGACATCGGCTTCGGATGTGAAACGTCAAAGCGCAGGCGCTCGGGCGCGACCAACGAACCCTTCTGGGCGACGTGGGTGCCCAGCACTTCACGCAACGCCTCATGCAGGAGGTGGGTGGCGGAGTGATTGGCGCGCAGACGCGAGCGACGGTCATGATCGACCGTCAGCTGAACGGCATCGCCGACTTTCAGGCCGCCCTTGGAGACGGTGCCCATATGAACGAAGAGGCCTTCGCCGCGCTTCTGGGTATCGGAAACGGCAAAGGCGCCATTATCGCCGGTGATGACGCCGGTATCGCCCATCTGGCCACCAGACTCGCCATAAAACGGCGTCTGATTGACGACGACCTGTACGGTCTCACCATCCGCAGCGCTCTCGACAGCCTTACCATCCTTGACGATGGCCTGCACCACGCCCTCGGCAGTTTCCGTGTCGTAACCGAGAAACTCGGTGGCGCCGAGCTTTTCCTTGAGTTCGAACCAGATCGTTTCGGTGGCCTTGTCGCCGGAACCGGCCCAATGCGAGCGGGCTTCCGCCTTCTGGCGCTCCATGGCATCCGTGAAGCCGGAAATATCGACGCCGATTTCGCGGGCGCGCAGTGCGTCCTGCGTCAGGTCGAGCGGGAAACCATAGGTGTCGTAAAGCTTGAAAGCGGTCTCACCATCCAGCATGTCGCCCTTGTGCAGGGTCGAGGTGGCATCCGACAGCAGCGACAGGCCGCGTTCCAGCGTCTTGCGGAAACGGGTTTCCTCAAGCTTCAGGGTTTCGGAGATCAGCGCTTCGGCACGCACGAGTTCCGGATAGGCACGGCCCATCTGCTGCACCAGCGACGGCAGCAGCTTGTAGATCAGCGGCTCGCGCGCGCCGAGCAGTTCGGCATGGCGCATGGCGCGACGCATGATGCGGCGCAGAACATAACCGCGGCCTTCATTGGACGGCAGCACGCCATCTGCGATCAGGAACGCAGACGACCGCAGGTGGTCGGCGATGACGCGGTGGCTGGCGCGCTTTTCGCCTTCAGCCGGAACACCCGTCGCTTCGACGGAAGCGGCGATCAGCGCGCGGAACAGGTCCGTATCGTAATTGTCATGCTTGCCCTGCAGCAGCGCGGAGATACGCTCCAGACCCATACCGGTATCGATCGACGGGCGCGGCAGGTCGATGCGCTCTTCCTTCGTCACCTGCTCATATTGCATGAAGACGAGGTTCCAGATTTCGATAAAGCGGTCGCCATCCTCTTCCGGCGAGCCGGGCGGGCCGCCCCAGATATGATCGCCATGGTCGTAGAAGATTTCGGAACAGGGGCCGCAGGGTCCGGTATCGCCCATCGCCCAAAAATTGTCGCTGGTCGGGATGCGGATGATGCGGTCGTCGGAGAAACCGGCGATCTTCTTCCAGAGGTTAAAGGCCTCGTCGTCGGTGTGATAAACCGTGACCAGCAGGCGATTGCGGTCGATACCGAATTCCCTGGTGATCAGGTTCCAGGCGTGGGTGATCGCCTCTTCCTTGAAATAATCGCCGAAGGAGAAGTTGCCGAGCATTTCGAAGAAGGTGTGGTGACGGGCGGTATAACCGACATTGTCGAGGTCGTTATGCTTGCCACCAGCGCGCACGCATTTCTGCGCAGATGCCGCAGTAGAATAAGGACGGGTTTCCAGACCGGTGAAGACGTTCTTGAACTGCACCATGCCGGCATTGGTGAACATCAGCGTCGGATCGTTGCGCGGCACCAGCGGGCTGGAGGGCACAATCTCGTGTCCGTTCTTCTTGAAGTAGTCGAGGAAGGTCGACCGAATTTCATTTACACCGCTCATGCCCACACACCGCTCACAGCTGGAGTCCATCACCGCCATCGGAAATGATGGCTATATTGCAAAATCAATGGCTTTTATCGTCCGCATCCTGCCCTGTCCAGCCATCCAAGTCAGCGAAGGCGTACCGACAAAGAAAAAGGGCCACACGACAGAAATCGCACGGCCCGTTTCGTTCAATTCGATTCACATCGAGACAGGCGATCCGGCAACGGATGCCTGAAGCTCGACGGCAGGATCAGCCTTCGTCACCGTCGCCGTCATCGCCGGAATCAGGACCGCCATTCTGCAGGAAACGATCCGCAATCAGGCCGGCGTTCTGGCGCAGCGCCAGCTCGATCTCGTTTGCCGTATCGGGGTTATCGCGCAGGAAGGTCTTGGCGTTTTCACGCCCCTGCCCCAGACGCTGGCTGTTATAGGAGAACCAGGCACCCGACTTTTCAACGATACCGGCTTTTACGCCGAGGTCGACAAGCTCACCGGTCTTGGAAACGCCTTCGCCATACATGATGTCGAATTCCACCTGCTTGAAAGGCGGCGCCATCTTGTTCTTGACGACCTTGACGCGGGTCTGGTTTCCGACAACCTCTTCGCGTTCCTTGACAGCGCCGATACGGCGGATGTCGAGGCGAACGGAAGCGTAGAACTTCAGCGCATTACCGCCGGTCGTCGTTTCCGGCGAACCGAACATGACGCCGATCTTCATGCGGATCTGGTTGATGAAGATGACCATGCACTTCGACTTGGAGATCGAAGCGGTCAGCTTGCGCAGCGCCTGGCTCATCAAACGCGCCTGAAGACCCGGCAGGCTGTCGCCCATCTCACCTTCAATTTCCGCCCGCGGCGTCAGCGCCGCAACGGAGTCGACCACGAGAACGTCGACCGCGCCGGAGCGCACCAGCGTATCGGTGATCTCAAGCGCCTGCTCGCCCGTATCCGGCTGCGAGATCAGCAGGCTCTGCAGATCCACGCCAAGCTTGCGCGCATAGACCGGATCAAGCGCATGTTCGGCGTCAACGAAGGCGCAGATGCCGCCCTTCTTCTGGGCTTCCGCAATGGTCTGCAGCGCCAGCGTCGTTTTACCCGAGCTTTCCGGACCGTAAATTTCAATGATGCGCCCCTTCGGCAGTCCGCCGATGCCGAGCGCGATATCCAGGCTGAGCGAACCCGTCGAAACGGTCTCCACCTCAACCACATTTTCATTGGAACCGAGCTTCATGATCGATCCCTTGCCGAACGACCGTTCGATCTGGGAGAGCGCCGCTTCCAGTGCCTTGCTTTTATCCACCGATTTATCCTCTACGAGACGCAAAGAATTTTGTGCCATCCGAACCACCTTTAGGTTATTGAAGCCGCACAGGCAATGTAGCAGTATGGGAACGGTATGTACTCTATTTGTTCTCATTTAACAAGGCTGAGCCAGCATATTGAAAACAAATAGTGATAAGTCGTTTGTTCTGCTTTCGTTTTTCTGTGCGCGGCCCCTTGCCGCAAACCGGAGGCGAGGTCAGGAAAACGTCAGTTTAGGCCGAATCGTCCGGCCTTACCATCCGCCAGAGAGGGAAATGCAAGCGTGAAGAAAATACTCGTTCTGGGCGGCGCGCATATCGACAGGCGCGGCATGATCGAGACTGAAACGGCGCCGGGCGCCAGCAACCCCGGCTCCTGGATGGAAGAGGCGGGCGGCGGCGGTTTCAATGCTGCACGCAATCTCTCCCGGCTCGGCTTTCAAGTCAGGATCATCGCCCCGCGGGGCGGCGACGTGACGGGAGAAGCCGTTGCGGAGGCTGCACGACAGGCTGGCGTGGAGGACACGCCGTTCACCTTCCTCGACCGGCGCACACCGAGCTATACCGCCATTCTGGAGCGTGACGGCAACCTCGTCATCGCGCTCGCCGACATGGACCTCTACAAGCTCTTCACGCCGCGCCGGCTCAAGGTCCGCGCCGTCCGGGAGGCCATCACCGCAAGCGATATCCTGCTCTGCGACGCCAACCTGCCCGAGGACACGCTGGCTGCACTTGGCCTCGTTGCCCGCGCCTGCGAAAAGCCGCTGGCGGCCATAGCCATTTCGCCGGCCAAGGCCGTGAAGCTGAAAGCGGCGCTGGCCGACATCGACATCCTCTTCATGAACGAGGCGGAAGCGCGCGCGCTCACCGGCGAGACGGCCGCTGACGTTCGTGACTGGCCGGATATCCTGCGCAAGGCCGGGCTTTCCGGAGGCGTCGTCACCCGCGGCGCAAGCGAAGTCGTGGCCTTCGACGGAAATGAAAAAGCAATCCTCCACCCGCCCCTCATCCGCGAAGTGAAGGATGTAACCGGTGCGGGCGACGCCATGGCGTCTGGCTACCTCGCCGCCATTGCCGAAGGAAAGACGATTGCCGAAGCCCTGAGACGGGGCGCTGCGGCAGCTGCAATCACCGTGCAATCGCCCTTTGCCACCGCGCACAACCTATCAAAACACAGTGTCGAAGCCATGTTGGGGCTTGTTCCCCAGGCTGAAATACTGGCATGAACCGCTTTTAAGAACTGGAACAATGTAAATGACCCGCCCCATCTCCCCTCTCCTGCCTATCGTCTATTCTCAGGAAGTCGCCGCCGCCAAGCAGCGCGGTGCGCCGATCGTCGCGCTTGAATCGACCATCATCACCCATGGCATGCCCTACCCCGGCAATATCGAGATGGCGGAAAGCGTCGAGCAGATCATCCGTGATCAGGGCGCGGTTCCGGCCACCATCGCCGTCATTCACGGCACATTGCATATCGGCCTCGAGAAGGATCAGCTCGAGGCCCTGGCCCAGACCACGGATGCCATGAAGGTCTCGCGCGCCGATATCGCCTTTGCGATCGCCGAGCGCCGCACCGGCGCCACCACGGTTGCGGCGACCATGATCGCCGCTGCCCGCGCCGGCATCCGCGTTTTCGCGACCGGCGGCATTGGCGGCGTGCACAAGGGTGCGGAAGAAACCTTCGACATCTCCGCGGATTTGACGGAGCTTGCAAAGACCGGAGTGATCGTCGTCTGCGCCGGCGCCAAGGCGATCCTTGATATTCCGAAGACGCTCGAAGTCCTCGAAACCAACGGCGTACCCGTCGTCACTTTCGGTTCGGAAGAATTCCCGGCCTTCTGGTCTCGCTCCTCCGGCCTGCCAAGCCCGCTTTCGCTCAACAGCCCGGCCGCAATCGCCAACTTCCAGGTAACCCGCGAACAGCTCGGCATCGATGGCGGCATGCTGGTGGCCAATCCTGTGCCGGAAGCTGACGAGATTCCGCGCGAGGAAATGGAAATCTACATCAACCGCGCCATCTCGCACGCCGAGCGGGATGAAGTGACCGGCAAGGCTGTCACGCCGTATCTGCTGGGTGACATTTTCCGCCTGACGGATGGTCGCAGCCTCGAAACCAATATCGCGCTGGTTCGCAACAACGCGCAATTAGCGGCTGAGATTGCGGTGGCGCTGAGCTAACCGTCGGGGTTGGGATCATCCTCAAGCTTGCGGGTGACGCCAGGGTTCGAAAACCTCACCTCCGTCATGCCGGACTAGATCCGGCATCCAGCCACGGCGCGTCTGCGCCGTGAAAGAGTCTTTTGTGATCAAGGACTTGATCACGCTGGACCCCGGATCTGGTCCGGGGTGACGGATTGCGGATGATCAAGTTCTGCCAAACGCCTCGGCGCTGGGGACATCGTAAGCAATAAAAGGCCCGGAGAGCTTTCGCTTCCGGGCCTTGTTTTTCTATTTGAACCCGGTCAGTTCTGAGCGACCGGCTTCACCAGCGGCGTCACGCGGCGGATGGTGACGCGGCGGTTCTGCTGTTCCGGGCCGAGTGTCTGGACTTTCAGGTAACGCTCGCCATAACCCTGCGTCGCGAGGTTTTCCGGCGGGATGCCGTAGACGTCGGTCAGCACGTTGGCGACGGAGGCAGCGCGCTCGTCAGACAGTACGAGGTTGCTTTCATCCGAACCGACGGCATCGGTATGGCCTTCGATGAGGAAGGTTTCCGCCGGGTTCTTTTCCAGCGCCTTGTTGATTGCGTCGGCCACCTTGCGCAAGGAGCGAGCCTGCGCCATCGGGATTTCAGCGCTGCCGGTCGCGAAGGTGATCGTATCGAGGTCGATACGGCGCACCTTGTCACGGATGCGAGCCGAATAGCGCACTTCATCCAGCGAATAGACACGTTCCACCGGCTCGACAGGCGGCTGTTCCAGGAAGCGGTAATAATCGCGATCCGGATCGCTCGACGTGTCGATGATGTAGTCCGTCACGGGAATGCGCAGACGCATGGGCGGCAGATCGAGACCGGGGTCGCGATAAACGTAATCGCGATCCGGATCGTCCATCAGCTCCGGTGCGTAGAACAGCACATATTCGCGGCCGCGATCGTCAATGCGCGAACGCTGGATCACGTCGCCATAACGGTTGCGGATCGTCACGACCTGCGTGCCATCACGGCGCTCCACGGTTTCGCGGACACGGCCGCCCTGCAGGCGCTCGTAATAGGGCTCGCCGCCATCGCGGATGAAGCGCTGGTTGTCATCGCCACGAACGACGACGCGGTCACCGAACTGCAGGATGATCGGCGCATCGCCATCGCGATCACGCGGACGACCCTCGCGCGGCTGCCATTCGCGTACACCGTCCGGCCGCTCATATTGCGGGCGGCGGTCGATGCGCTCGCCCTGCTGGGAAGTGATGGCTTCCAGCTTTACGGGTGGCGGCGGAGCCTTGCCTTCAGCAGCACCGGCGCGTTGCGCCTCGGCGTCGGAGGTCGGGACCTTGAAGTCGCCGGCCTGTTCGCGTTCACGACGGCGTTCCTCGCGGGTCTGGCGGTTGCCGGAACGCTCCACTTCCTTGTCGCTGTCGAGAACGGCAGCACCCTTGTCGACCGGCAGGATGACGGTGTCGGCCGTCTTGGACGGGTCCTTGGCGATCGCCTTGGCCTTGTCCAGCTCCTCCTTCGTCATCGGCGGGGCTTCCGTCTGCGGAACGGCAACCTGGTTCGGCACCGGTTCGCCGGCGGGCGCCTGCCCGGTCGTCGCACCACTCGGCGGCGGGGTCGGCGCGCCTGGCAGCGGGGCTGCGGGTTCCGTTCTACCCTGACCTTCTACCGGAGGCTGTTCGGAAGGCTGGCGGCCAGGTGCAGGGTTTGGCTGGGCCTCGGGTGCCGGTGGGCGCGCGGGCGTCGGCGCTTCTGTCGGAACAGGTGCTTCCTTCGCGGCGGGCTCGGGAGCGGCAGGCTTTTTCTCGGGAACGGCTTTTTCGGCCGGTTCGGCTTTCTGTTCCGGGGCCTTTTCCTCTACTGCCGGTTTTTTGGCGGGTGCCGGCTCACGGGGCTTGGCCGGCTGCTCGGCATTTTCAGGGCGAGCTGCTGGCTCCTGTTCGGCCGCAGGCTCTTTCGCACGCTCCTTACGGGGACGCTCGGGACGCTGTTCGCCGTCGCCTGCAGGCTGCTCAGCCCGTTCCGGGTTGCGCGGACGTTCCTTCGGCTGCTGTTCGGCAGGCGCAGCTTCAGGCGCGGCCTCACGCTGACGAGCCGGGCGCTGTTCACCCTCGCCCTGCGGCTCCTGCGCCCGTTCAGGCTTGCGGGGACGCTCCTGCGGCTGCTCGGCCGGCGCAGGCTCCGGGCGGGCCTCACGCTGCTGCGGTTCCGGCGGCGCTTCGCGCTTGGGCTCCGGCTCGCGCTGGGGCTCCGGTGCGCGCTCTTCACGCTTCGGTTCGGCAGGTTGCGCCTCTTCGGCGCGCTGACGCTTCTTCTTGAGTTCTTCTTCGGGGTTTTCCTGCGCCGGCTCCGCCTGCGCCAGGATTATCTGGCCGGGCGCGGTTTGAGAAACAGGCGCCTGGGCGCGGGCCGCGCCGGCAAAGCCTGCCGCTGCTGGCTCAACCGCGATCGCGAGAGACATGAGTGGAAAAACCACCCCGGTCAGCAATGTGTTTTTCTTTTTCAGCATCAGTGCTTCCTCATCTGCCGTCATTTTATGGGTCGCGAATGACGCGACGTCGTGGGCCCGGCTTGGCACGCAGGCGCTGTTCAACGCCTTACACACGCTCCGGTTCCCATGATGACCAAAGCCTTCTGTACCGGAAATGAACAGATCAAGGCCTTTTCGTGGAGGCTCTGCGGCACAAAGAAGGTCGCTAATATTGCAGTTGCATTTTTTGACCAAGCGGACGAATAATCACATCCGCGCTGAAGGCCACAGGCGGTATCCTCCGTCCTGCCGCGCCTTGGCGCCCATGGCGTCCGCACTGAAAACAACAACAGACCGCGGATGAACGACCAAAAGAGAGGATCGAAATGCCTATTTCCACCCGTCTGCTCGCAGCCGTATCGATTGCCGCCATCTCGCTCTTTTCCGGCGCGGCTCTCGCGCAGGACAAGATTGTCATCGGCACCGAAGGCGCCTACCCGCCCTTCAACAATCTCGAAGCCGACGGCACGCTGACCGGCTTCGATATCGACATCGCCAAGGCGCTGTGCGAACAAATGAAGGCCGAGTGCACCTTCGTCACCAATGACTGGGACGGCATCATCCCCGCCCTTCAGGCCAAGAAGTTCGACGCCATCATCGCGTCCATGTCGATCACCCCGGAACGTCTCCAGAAGGTCGACTTCTCCAAGAAATATTACAACACGCCGCCGGCGATCGCCGTGCCGAAGGATTCGCCGATCAAGTCCCTCGACGATCTCAAGGGCAAGTCGCTCGGCGCACAGGGCTCCACCACCCACTCCAACTACGCTGAAAAACACTTCCCGGATTCCGACGTGAAGATGTATCCGACCGCAGACGAATATAAGCTCGACATCGCCAATGGCCGTATTGACGCTGTCATCGACGATATCGTCGTGCTGTCGGAATGGCTGAAGACCGATGCCGGCAAGTGCTGCAAGATCCTGACACCGCTCAAGGTAGACGTCGACATCAACGGCAACGGCGCAGGCATTGCCGTTCGCAAGGGCGACACGGCGCTGGCCGACAAGTTCACGGCTGCCATTGCCGGCATCCGCGCCAGCGGCAAGTACCAGGAGATCAACAAAAAATACTTCGATTTCGACGTTTACGGCGAGTAAGCCGGTTCGATCTGTTGAAATCTCGTGGCGGAAGGCTTGCCCTTCCGCCATTTTTGTTTGAAAACGTCACCATAACAATCACGGCGGCTTAAGACCGCAGGGGAAAATTGGCATGAGCGGAGCATTTTCCGCCATAGGTGCGTTCTGGACCTATGTCTCGACACTTCTCGATCCCTTCTGCGGTCCGGTCGGTCTCTTCTCGCTTTTCGGAAACGGCACTCTCGTCGCCTGCGGCGATGCGGGCTGGGGCGATGAAATCGCTTTCGGCGTCAAGGTCACGATCTCGCTGGCGCTTGCCACCCTGCCAGTCGGGCTATTGATCGGCTTCCTGATCGCGCTCGCCGCGCAATCGGAAGAAAAATCGCTTCGGCTGGCCGCCGGAATTTATACCACCATCTTCCGCGGCCTGCCCGAACTGCTGACGCTCTTCATCGTCTATTACGGCATCCAGATGCTGTTGCAATCCGTGGCAGGTTACATCGGCATTACCGGCCCCATCGAAATCAACGCCTTCGTTGCCGGCATGGTGGCGCTTTCGGTGGTGTTTTCATCCTATGCGTCTGAGGTGCTTCTCTCGGCCTTCAAGGCCATACCGAAGGGGCAATATGAGGCGGGTGACGCACTCGGACTTTCCCGCAGCCGCACCATGGTGCTCATCATCATTCCGCAGCTGGTGCGGATCGCCCTTCCCGGCATGACCAACCTGTGGGTCATCCTGCTGAAAGACACGTCCTACGTATCGATCATCGGCCTTGCCGATATCATCCGCCAGACCGGCATTGCCGCCCGCGTCAGCAAGGAAGCCTTCTTTTTCTACGGCATCGCCTGCCTGCTTTACCTCATTCTCGCGCTCCTCTCATCCATCGGCATCGGTTTCATAGATCGCTGGTCGCGCAAGTCGGAGGCCAGACGATGAGCCATATCAAGGAACTCATTCCGCCACGCCCAGCGCCCATCGTTGCGGACAAACCGCTGAACATCTCCCGTGTCGTCGGCATCGCTGTCATTACGCTCTGGCTGCTTCTCGCCGCCGGGCTGTTATTTGCGATGATCGAGGGTTGGGATTGGGACAAATTTGAACGGTATGGTCCCCGTTATATCGATGGCCTCATCACCACAATCACGCTGGTCGGCAGCTCGATCATTCTCGGCGCCATCCTGTCCGTGCCGATCGCCTTCGCCCGCATGTCTGAAAATCGCGTCATCGGCGCGCTCGCTTATGCCTACGTCTATGTCTTCCGCAGCACGCCGCTGCTGGCGCAGCTTTTCCTGATCTATTACGGTCTCGGCAGCTTCCGCCCGGCGCTGGAAGCCGTTGATCTCTGGTGGTTCTTCCGCGAAGCCTGGTATTGCGGCCTCCTGTCGCTGACGCTCAACACCGCCGCCTATCAGGCGGAGATCCTGCGCGGGGCGATCCAGAGCGTGCCGCGCGGCCAGCACGAAGGGGCGGCGTCGCTCGGTATTTCCAAGTTCATCACCTTCCGAAAGATCATACTGCCGCAGGCGCTGATCGTCGCTTTGCGCCCCTATGGCAACGAGATCATCCTGATGATCAAGGGTTCGGCGGTGGTCTCCATCGTCACCGTCTTCGACCTGATGGGCCAGACCCGTTACGCCTTTTCCCGCACCTTCGATTATCAGGCCTATCTCTGGGCTGCGATCTTTTACCTTGCGATCGTCGAGACGCTGCGCCATGTCTGGGCCTGGCTGGAGGCCCGCTTGACCCGTCACCTCAAGCGCTGAGCCCAACGTTGGCAGCACTCATCAATGAGTACTGCCAACACTTTGAAAAATATAACAAATTTGTGACGCATCCATTCTTTTGGCAAGGTTGGGTTAACCCTGCCGTGTTCCCATCTAAGATACAGCGGCAACGCTGTGATCGGTCATCATCGATATGGGAACCGCCACCATGAACAAGGACATGGAAATGATGCTGCGAGGCTATGGCCTCACCACCGCCCAGATATTCTACCGCCTGCCAGACCATCCTCTGGTTCTCCAGACCTATGTCTGGCAGAATTACGATCTGGCCCCCGATTTTCCTGAAATGCACGGCTTCCTCAAGTTCTGGCAGGAAAAGCTCGACGGCCCCCTGCACTCCGTCCGCTATGTGCACCGGCAGGTTATTTCGGCGCAGGAATGGCGCGCGCTCAAAGGGGAGTTCATCCTCCACTAAGCCCTCACGCCACATAAACATTGCGCCGGTCCCCGATGCGGCTTACAGCAAACGTCAATTGAAGACGCTGACGGATAAGGCACGATGACCAAGAACCAGAAGATCGACGAAGAGGCGCTCGCCGAGGCCTATAACCGCGCACTCGCGCTTGAAAAGGCCGGTGATGTGGACGCGGCGGTGAAGGCCTATGAGGAGGTCCTCGCCATCGATCCGGAAGACCACGGTGGCGCAGCCGTACGCATTGCCGCCATGGGCCGGGGCGAACAGCCTTCCAAAGCGCCCGACGCCTATGTCGAAACCCTGTTCGACCAGCATGCCGAAGCCTTCGAGGACATTCTTGTCGAGCAGCTGGGTTACGCCGTGCCGATGATGGTTCGCCAGCGGCTGCAGACGCTCAATCTCGGCCCTTTCAAACGCCTGCTCGATCTCGGCTGTGGCACCGGCCTCACCGGTGAAGCGCTGCGCGATATGGCTGACGACATCACCGGCATCGATATTTCCGAAAACATGGTCGAGATCGCTCATGAGAAGGACCTCTACGAGACGCTCTATGTCGCCGAAGTTGAGGATTTCCTTGAGGACAATGACGACGAGCCCTTTGACATCATCACCGCCACCGATGTGCTGCCCTATCTCGGCGCGCTGGAACCGCTGTTTTTCGGCGCCGCCGAAAACCTCAATGCCGGCGGCCTGCTGATCTTCTCGTCGGAGACCCTGCCCGAAAAAATCATGGCCGGGCGCCCCTACATGGTCGGCCCGCACCAGCGTTTCGCCCATGCCGAAACCTATGTCCGCGAACGACTGGCGGCGACCGGTTTCGAGGTGATTGAAGTGACCGACATCAATGTGCGCATGCAGGACGGCAATCCGACGCCCGGTCATCTGGTGATTGCGAAGTTCAAGGGCTGATGCGGTGACCTTGAGGCAATTTTCTTCTCCCCGCCGGGGAGAAGATGGCCCGAAGGGTCGGATGAGGGGGCTGGCTCTCAGTCTATCTCTACCCTCGCCCCCTCATCCCGCTGCCGCGGACTTCTCCCCCACGGGGAGAAGAAACAAGCGGCATCCAATCGCCTCACATTTAACACCAACGGCCTGAATCAACCTCTGAGCAACATCCGCCAGCCGGTTGAAGAGACTCCACTTTCCGCCCATCAACTCGCCTTGGGACGCCAGACGATATCCGCCACCTTGAGCGTCTTCGGCACGATCTTCAGATCGTAGAACTCGTCCGCAAGCGCCTGTTGATAGGCGATGGCTTCATCCGGAACCAGCGAGACCCGTCCGAGATCGGCACCGGGGCGCGTCAGCGAGACCTTCGTGACATCCTCGGGGACACCGGTGATGGCCGACAAGGATTTGGCTGTCGCGTCGATGTTGGTCTGCGCTTTCGCACCCACATTCGCCAGTTCCTTCAGGATCAGCGGCACGAGATCGGAATTACTTTCAACAAAATCGCCATTGGCGAGGAAGTAGCTCCACGGATCGACGATGCCTTCGGCTGTCGAGAGAACCCTCGTCGTCGGCTCTTTCTCCGCCACGGCGAAATAGGGATCCCAGATCGACCAGGCATCGATGCTGCCGCTTCGAAAGGCGGCCGCCGCATCCGGCGGGGCAAGATCGACGGGCGTGATGTCTGCCAAGGTCAGCCCCGCCTTTCGCAACGCCTTCACAGTGACGTTATGGGCGCTGGAGCCGCGCTTGAAGGCGACCTTTTTGCCCTTCAGGTCTTGGAGCGTCTTCAGCGGCGAATCGTTCTGCACGAGGATCGCCGATCCGCCTGCCGCCGCCTTGTAGGTGCCGACATAACGCAGATTGCCGCCGGCGGCTTGCGCGAAAAGCGGCGGCACATCGCCGGTCGGGCCGATATCCAGCGCACCGGCACCCAGCGCTTCAAGAAGCGGCGGCCCGGAGGAAAATTCAGACCACTTGACCTCGATGCCGCGATCCTTCAGCAGCGCTTCGAGCGCGCCCTGGCTCTTCGCGAGCGCTATCACGCCATTCTTCTGCCAGCCAATCCGCAACGTCGTGGTTGCGGCGCTCGCGCGCCGGATATGCGGCAGAAACACCGCCCCGGTCGCACCTGCAATCAGTCCCAATGTTCCGCGTCGTGTCAGCATATGGATATCCCTCGCTATTCCATCCTTCGACAGTAAAAGCGTAGATATTCGAGCGATTTTATCAAAATCTTGGTTTGCGCGCAGACGGCGCTGAGAGAATTGAATGTGCGAATTTGCCGTTACCGGCGAAATAGAATTGTCGTGCCTCTGCGGCAGCTACCGGACGGACCTTCCGACAGTATCAGCCCTGGCAGGCCCGACCGACGCCCAAAAAACCACCCACGAATTAAAACGCCCTCCCCGGCGGCCGGAAAGGGCGTTGATCAAAAACTGACCAGCGACGGATCACTCTTCGCCGGATTTGGGATTATCCAGCAGCATGTAATCGAGCGGCAGTTCCGTCGTATATTTGATCTGCTCCATCGCAAAGGCGGAGGAGACGTCGCGGATTTCGATCTTGGCGATCATCCGCTTGTAGAAAGCGTCATAGGCGGCGATATCGGGCACGACCACGCGCAGCAGATAGTCGACATCACCGCTCATACGGTAGAATTCGACAACCTCCGGGAATTCGGAAACCACTTCGGAGAAGCGCTTCAGCCATTCGATGGAATGGGAGGCGGTGCGGATGGAGACGAAAACCGTGACCTTGGTATTGACCTTGACCGGATCGAGCAGGGCCACACGCCGGCGGATGACGCCGTCTTCTTCCATCTTCTGGATACGCCGCCAACAGGGCGTCGTGGAAAGGCCGACCTTCTTCGCCAGATCGGCAACAGCCAGCGTGGAATCCTCTTGCAGAATGCGCAAAATCTTACGGTCTAGGCGATCCAATGCGTCTACCCTCCTGAATTAATTTCCTTTCAATACACTAATTTTTGCGGAAAAACAGAAAATTGTTTCACCAAAGCTGCATTTCCACATATTCTCGCAGAACCGGCAACAGCTCCTCCGTAAACCATGGGTTCTTTTTCAGCCACCCCGTGTTGCGCCAGCTCGGATGCGGCAAAGGAAGAATGCCGGGGCCGGAATTGGCGTGAAGATAGCTGCGCCAGTTTTGCACCGTTTCGGTCATGGTTTTGCATCGTCTTTCACCCAGGTGAAAAGCCTGGGCATATTGGCCGATCGCGAGGATCAGCTCCACCTGCGGCATCGCCGCCATGACCCGCGTGCGCCAGTGCGGGGCGCATTCCCGCCGTGGCGGCAGGTCGCTTCCCTTGTCATCATAACCGGGAAAACAGAACCCCATGGGAACGATGGCGAAACGATCCGGATCGTAAAATGTCTCCCGGTCGACATTCAGCCACTGGCGCAGCCTGTCGCCGGAAGCATCGTTGAATGGCAGGCCCGTTTCATGCACGCGCAGCCCTGGCGCCTGCCCGGCAATCAGAATGCGTGGTCTTGCCGACATGACGACCACCGGCCGGGGTTCATGCGGCAGGCGGTCAGCCATTCCCTTGAGCGGCCTGTCGCGACAGAGACGACAGCGGGCAATCTCACCGCGCAGCCCGTCCAGCCCATCATCATGCACTGGCCCAACCCTCTCTCCTTCAGCCATGATCCCACCCCAGAAGATGGCGGACGATGGTGAGGAAACCCGCCGCCGGCGTTTCCATATCCGCGGCACGGTGATCCCTCCGCCACTGCGAGGGCTTTTCGAATTCTCCCGCCCAGATGCCGAGCGCCTGCCTGCGCGCGGCTTCCTGCTCGCCTGAAAACTGGAAATATCCCGACGCGACGGCAAAACCGGCCGACACCATGTCCGACGAAACATCCCTGCCGCCGGCGGAACAATAGACGAGCAGTCGCCCGTATCGATCTCTGGAACTGCCGGAGCAGGAGAAATCCGCTGGCGCGGCCAGCCGTTGCAGAACACGGCGCGCCTCCTCGCCACATGGCCAGCTTTCGCCCCCGCGCAGACATGTCTGCGCAAGCTCCGGCGCATCGATGCCGAGCAGCCGGAAACGTTCCTTGCCCTTGGAGAGCGTGTCGCCATCAATCACGAAGAAGCGGCCGCTATAGGTTTCGCTGTTGATATGATCAAGCTTGGCGGCAATCAGAACCCCTAGAAAAACCGTAGCAAGGAACAGGCCGCCGTCGCGGACTGCGGAAAAACCCCCGCGCCTGCCTCCATTTCGTCTCATGTAACAACAAACCCTTGTCAGAAATGGCAAACAAATCCTTTCACGGCAGCATCTTCTTAAGATTTTGGGCGTAGTCTGCAAGGGTTCATGTCACCCTGCGTTGTAACAATGAGTAAAAGCGTCAGCACGTCCACCGACAAGATCATCGTCGACCGCTCGAAAAAACATCGCAACAAGGCGGTTTTCGACGCGGTGAAGACGACGCGTGAACGCTTGCAGCAAGGTGCAGGCGCAAGCGACGCCTATGAACGCGAGATGCTGACCATGCACATCGCCGAGACCCTGCAGGGCGCGATGATCATGCCGCTTTTCATCGTGCTTGCCTCCATCATCGGCGTTTACATAACCCGCGATATCAGCCTCATCATCTGGTCGCTGGCTGCATTGAGTTTCCACGCCATTTCGCTGATGCTCGCCAAACGGGCTGCAAAACAGGAAATCACCGCCGAAAACCTCCTGCACTGGAAAAATCTTTTTCTCGGAATGCAGATCGTCATCGGGTGCATCTGGGCGATGTTCGCGCTGGCGGAGCCAACGCGTAATGACCCGACGCTCGTGCTTTTCTTCAAGGGCTCGACGCTGCTGATCGCGCTCTCGCTCACCGCCACGGCCAATTTCATGCTGCGGCGGGCAACCTTCATGACTTTCCTGCCGGTGCTGGCGGCTCTCTGCGTCACCTCTGTCTTCTCGCGCGATCCATTCGATGTCGGTCTTGCGCTGATGTTCGGCATGGCGATCCTGTTCTGCCACCGCATCACCAGCCGGCTTTACCAGACCAGCATCAAGCTCCTCTCCTCGCAGACGGAAAAGGACGACCTGATCGCCGAGCTCGAAGTCGCCAATTCGGTTTCCGACGAGGCGCGGCGACGCGCGGAAGAAGCCAATCTGGCCAAGTCGCGCTTTCTCGCCTCCATGTCGCACGAGCTGCGCACGCCCCTCAACGCCATTCTCGGCTTCTCCGAGGTCATGTCCTCGGAGGTGCTGGGGCCGCTCAACAATCCGCTCTACAAGGAATATTCCGGCGATATCCACCGCTCCGGCCAGCATCTGCTCGATCTCATCAACGAAATCCTCGACCTGTCGCGCATCGAGGCGGGCCGTTATGACCTGAACGAAGAAGCGATCTCGATGCTGGAAATCGCCGAAGATTGCATCGGCATGATCCAGCTTCGCGCCCGCGCCAAGAACATCAGGATCTCCCAGCAGTTTGAAAACAGCCTGCCGCAGGTCTGGGCGGACGAAAAATCGATCCGCCAGGTCGTCCTCAACCTGCTGTCCAACGCCGTCAAGTTCACCCCGCAGGGTGGAGAAATTCTCGTAAAGGCGGGCTGGACGGCCGGCGGCGGCCAATATGTGTCGATCAGGGACAATGGCCCAGGCATTCCCGAGGAGGAAATTCCGGTGGTGCTGTCAGCCTTCGGTCAGGGATCAATCGCGATCAAGAGCGCCGAGCAGGGAACCGGCCTTGGCCTGCCCATCGTTCAGGCCATCCTCGCCAAGCATGACGGCCAGTTCATTCTGAAATCCAAACTGCGTGAGGGCACAGAAGGCATCGCCATCCTGCCCGCGAAACGCGTGCTCCAGAGCCTGCCCGCGGTCGAAGAAACCCATGCCATCCAGCCACGCCGACGGTCCTTCGCTTAAGGCGCCCACAGGAAGGCGTCGCCCGGCTTTCCACCTGGAAATGCCTTGAAGCTGGCAACCTCAGAAGAACAGCGTCGTCACCAGCGAATACAGCACGAAAAATCCGTTCGCCATCAACAGGCAGAAGACGGCAAAGGAGCCGAGATCCTTGGCGTGCCGGCCCACGGAGGAAATTTCCGGCGAAATGCGGTCCACCAGTTCCTCAATGGCGGTATTGAGCGCTTCCACCGAGAATAAAAGCAGCATCAACACCGTGAAAACGAGAAGATGCGCAAACGGCGCGCCCACGACCAGAAGCAGGCCAAGCCCGACGCAGAAGGCAAGAACTTCGTGACGAAAGGCAGCTTCCTGCCAGAGCCGGCCGAGCCCCTGCAGGGAATAGCGCGCGGCAGCGAACAGATGCCGCCAGCCCTTTTCTTTACGAAAGACCGGTTCTGGCGGTGGCATGTGCGGCGTCGCGTCCATCTTCAGCCTCAATGATTGGTGGGCGCGGTGATGCGTGTGTCGACACCCGCTGCCTCAAACGTCGCCATGCCGGAATGGCAGGCGGCGGCGGCCTTGACGATGGCGGCGGCAAGGGCCGCACCGGTGCCTTCGCCAAGACGCATTCCAAGCGCCAGAAGCGGCGTCTTGCCAAGCTTTTCGATGGCTGCCAGATGGCCGGGCTCGCCCGAGACATGGCCGATAAGGCAATGATCGAGCGCAGAGGAATTCGCAGCCTTCAGCAGCGCCGCGGCGGCCGTTGCCACATAACCATCTATCAACACGGGAATGCGCTGCACGCGCGCAGCAAGAATGGCACCTGCAATCGCCGCGATTTCGCGTCCGCCGAGACGACGCATGATTTCCAGCGGATCGGACAGGTGGTCCTTGTGGAACTCTACCGCCGCCTTCACCGCCGCAATCTTGCGGGCCATGACGTCACCTTCCGAACCGGTGCCCGGACCGGTCCATTCTTCCGCCGTACCGCCATATAGCGCAAGATTGATCGCAGCCGCTATCGTGGTGTTGCCGATGCCCATTTCACCGACGCAGAGAAGATCGGTGCCGCCGGCAATCGCCTCCATGCCGAAGGCCATGGTGGCGGCGCAGTCACGCTCCGAAAGCGCCGGTTCACAGGTGATATCCCCGGTCGGGTAATCCAGCGCCAGATCGAAAATCTTCAGGCCGAGATCATTGGCCACGCAGATCTGGTTGATCGCCGCGCCACCGGCGGCAAAATTTTCCACCATCTGCTGGGTCACAGACGTCGGATAGGGCGTGATGCCGTGGCGGGTCACGCCGTGATTGCCGGCGAAGATTGCCACCAGCGGACGGTTGACGGCAGGCGAACGGCCGGACCAGGCGGCAAGCCACATGGCGATTTCTTCGAGACGGCCGAGCGAACCGGCAGGTTTCGTCAGCTGCGCATTGCGCTCCTTCGCCGCAACAAGCGCGTGCGTGTCCGGGCCGGGAAGCTCGCGCAGCAGCGCGCGGAAATCATCGAAGGGCAATCCGCTCATGCTCATGATATCAGTCTCTCTCATAGCCGGTCTGGCTTTCGCATCGGCTCATGCGTCCGGAAACTTGTGTTTTCCGGCAAATCGGTCTTTGTTGCGCCTCTCATAATAGCGGATGCGCCGCGGAACAACCGGAAATGCAGCGACTGCAACGGAGAGAGCATGAAGGCCCGGGATTTTATAACAGATGTCATGCATTCCCTCGCCTTTCTGAGCCGCCTGCCCGTCCCTTCGCGATTCTTCGAAGGCGACTCGGGCGTGTCGATGGGCCGGGCCGCCCGTGCCTTCCCCGCCGCGGGACTGCTGATCGCCCTGCCCGCCGCTTTCCTGGTTGTCGTGTTTGCTCGCTTCGATGCCTCTCCGCAGCTCACCGGGTGGCTCGCCATCGGCCTGACGGCGCTCATGACAGGCGCGCTGCATGAGGACGGGCTTGCCGACATGGCCGACGGTTTCGGCAGCGGCAGGGACAAGGCGCGTATGCTTGAAATTATGAAGGACAGCCGTATCGGCAGTTATGGCACCATTGCCATGGTTCTTTCCTTCGCGCTCCGCGCCACTGCACTCGCCTCGCTGATCGAAACCCTGCCGGGCAAAACCGCTGCCGCCTGCCTGATTGCAGCGCTTGTCACGAGCCGCGCGCTGATGGTGTGGCACTGGCAGTCCCTGCCCGCCGCCAAGACCTCCGGCATCGCGGTCAATGCCGGCCAGCCCGGAGAAAGCGAGCGCAACATCGCGCTGGCCGCCGGGCTTCTTCTCTTCATATTGTTCACGCTGCACGCGCTGCCACTGTTTGAGATCGCGCTTGTGCTGGCGGTGGCGGTCATCGCGGCCATGCTGTTCGGCAGGCTGTGCGAGAGGAAGATTGGCGGCCATACCGGGGATACCATTGGGGCTTGCCAGCAGATCACGGAGATCGTGATTCTCGTCGCACTTGCCCTTGCGGCATGAGGGCCTGATATAGATCACCATGGAAACACCCTGCGTCCAGATCTGTCGCCTCGAAACGACCCACACTCTCTGCATAGGCTGCGGCCGCACGCTGGATGAAATCGGCGGCTGGACGGGTTATAGCGACGAGACGCGCCGCTCGATCATGCGCGCGCTGCCGCAAAGATTGGCAAATCTGTCCGAGTCCGCCAAGGAGACACATACCGCATGAACAGACTGACCATCGTTCTCCTTCTGCTGGCCGTCGGCCTTGGCCTGCTCGTCGTTAATCACAATGGTGGCCGAACGCTCGGCATCGATAATGATCAGTTTGCCCAGGTCCTTTATCTTCTGCCCATCGCAGGGCTGCTGTCGGCCGGCATTCTGGCGGGAAGACGCGGCAACTTCGGCACCGTCATCCGGCAGCTCGCCGTCTGGCTCGTCATCATCCTCGGCCTCGTCTCGCTCTATCTCTATCGCTATGACCTGCAATCCTTCGGCGACCGGCTGCTCGGCGGTCTGATGCCCGGCCGCGCCGTCGTGGTGACGACATCGGCAGGCGAGCAGGAAATCGTGCTGCACAAATCCATGAGCGGCCACTTTGAAGCGAATGTCGGGATTGAGGGCAGGACGATCCACATGCTGGTCGATACAGGCGCCAGCTCCGTGGTGCTCGCAAATGCGGATGCGACCGCAATCGGCATCGACACCACAAATCTTCGCTATACCGTACCGGTAATGACCGCCAATGGCCGCACGGCAGCAGCACCCGTCACGCTGTCGGAAATCAGCATTGGCCCGATCGTGCGGCGCAACATCCCCGCCCTCGTCGCCCAGGATGGCCAATTGGGCCAGAGCCTGCTTGGCATGAGCTTTTTGTCGACGCTTGGTTCGCTGCAGATGCAGACCGACGAATTGCGGTTGCGGGATCGGTGAGCACTGCCCCCTCGAGATTCATTTCGGGGAGTTTTCTCACGTCTTGGTACCGGAAAGGAAATTCCTCGTAGCGTCTGCAATCGGGATATTCTTTTCACGCACAAGGGCTGCGGCGGGCCATTGCCCCTTGATTCCCTCGCATTTGATAATTTAAGTTGTTGCTGTTCTCAGGGCGGGGCGCAATTCCCCACCGGCGGTATCGGGACTTTCCCGGAGCCCGCGAGCGCTTCCGGTTTCCAAAGCCGGAAGGTCAGCAGATCCGGTGAGAGGCCGGAGCCGACGGTATAGTCCGGATGAAAGAGGACAAGGCATGGGACGCCTGCGCGTTAGCGGGCTTCGTATTGCATTGTTCGCCCAAGGGATATTTGGCGCTTCTCGAAGCGCGAAAATGCCGCAAAACGGCATAACCCTTGAAAGGCTTGAAATAGAATGACAGTTGCCAGAATTGAAGACGCCATTAACGCCATTTCCCGCGGCGAGATGGTGATTGTGGTTGACGACGAAGACCGCGAAAACGAAGGCGATATCATCGCCGCCTCCGACAGCATCACTCCCCAGCAGATCGCCTTCATGATGAACCATGCACGCGGGCTGATCTGCGTGGCCATGCCCGGAGAGCGCCTCGACGCGCTCGACATCCCGCTGATGGTGTCGCGCAATACCGAATCCCTCAAGACGGCCTTCACCGTATCGGTGGATTACATTCCCGGCACCACGACGGGCATTTCCGCCGCCGACCGCGCAAAGACCGTGCGCGCGCTGGTATCGGAAGGCTCGCGCCCCGAAGATTTCGCTCGCCCGGGCCATATCTTCCCGCTGCGCGCCCACCCGCAGGGCGTTCTCGGACGCACGGGCCATACCGAAGCCGCCGTTGATCTCTGCCGTCTCGCCGGGAAATTTCCCTCCGGCACGATATGCGAAATCGCCAATGACGACGGCACCATGGCCCGCCTGCCCCAGCTCGAAGTCTTCGCCGAGCGCCACGGCCTGCTGGTCGTGACGATCAAGGACCTCGTTTCCTATCTCAAGGGTGAGGTTGTCGAGGAAGTGGCGCAGAAGCAGGTCGCCTGACCTGCGCTCGCGTTGTGCTTTGAATACGAGAACGCCCGGCGCAGACCGGGCGTCCAATTTTCAGGAAAGCGTTTCTGATCAGTTGCGCAGCCGATACCCTGTCTTGAACATCCAGCCGACAACGCCGAGGCATAGCGCCAGAAACAGCGTGATCATCGCCAGGCTGATGACGGGATTGACGTCAGCGATCTCGTAGAAACTCCAGCGGAAGCCGCTGATGAGATAAAGCACCGGATTGAAGTGGCTGACCGTCTGCCAGAAGGGCGGCAGCATGTCGATGGAATAGAAGCTGCCGCCGAGGAAGGTCAGCGGCGGCACCACCAGCATGGGAATGAGGTTCAACTGCTCGAAATTCGTTGCCCAGATGCCGATGATGAAGCCGAACAGGCTGAAACTCACAGCCGTCAGCACAAAAAACAGGATCATCATGAACGGATGGGCGATGCTGATATCCACGAAGAACGACGCGGTTATCAGGATGATCGTACCGATCATCAGCCCCTTTGTCGCCGCCGCTCCGACATAGCCGACAAGGATTTCCGTCATCGCCACCGGTGCGGAGAGGATTTCATAGATGGTGCCGGTGAATTTCGGGAAGTAGATGCCGAAGGAGCCGTTGCCGATGCACTGCGTCAGAAGCGTCAGCATGATGAGGCCGGGCGTTATGAAAGCGCCATAGGAAACCCCACCAACCTCCTGAATCCGCGAACCGATCGCTGTGCCGAACACGATAAAATAGAGCGAGGTGGAAATGACCGGAGAGACCACGCTTTGCAGCAGGGTGCGGCGGGTGCGCGCCATTTCGAACAGGTAGATGGACTTGATGGCTTCGAAATTCATTTCTGGCCTCCCACCAGCGAAACGAAGATATCTTCGAGCGAACTCTGCCGCGTGGAAATATCCTTGAAATGGATGTTGGCGGCGAAAAGCGCGCTCAGAACATCGGCAATGCGTCCCTGCTCGCCATTATCCTCGATTTCATAGGTGATGGTGCAGCCATCTTCGGAAAGCGTGAGGCCGAAGGGCGCGAGACTTTCCGGCAAAGTCTCCACCGGCTGGGAAAGCTCAAGAAAAAGCTGCTTGCGGCCGAGTTTCTTCATCAATGCCGTCTTTTCTTCCACCAGCAGCAATTCGCCACCATTGATGACACCCACCCGGTCGGCGATTTCTTCCGCCTCCTCGATGTAATGCGTGGTGAGAATGATGGTGACGCCCTTGGCGCGCAGCTCGGAGACCACATTCCACATGTCGCGGCGCAGGGTCACATCCACGCCCGCCGTCGGCTCATCGAGAAACAGGACCTTCGGCTCGTGCGCCAGCGCCTTGGCAATCAGCACACGCCGCTTCATGCCGCCGGAAAGCTCCCGCAGCATGTTGTCCTTCTTGTTCCAGAGCGACAGGGATTTGAGGATGCGTTCGATCAGCTCCGGATTCTTCTTCTGTCCGTGCAGTCCGCGCGAAAAGCTGACGGTGTTCCAAACCGTCTCGAACTGGTCAGTCGTCAGTTCCTGCGGCACGAGGCCGATGAGGGCGCGGGTCTGGCGAAAATCCTTCACCACATCGTGCCCGCCAACCAGCACCGAACCGTCACCCGGATTGACGAGACCGCAGATGATCGAGATCAGTGTCGTCTTGCCGGCGCCATTGGGACCGAGAAGAGCGAGTATCTCCCCCTCCCGGATATCGAGGCTGACACCTTTGAGCGCCTGGAAGCCATTTGCGTAGGATTTGGTCAGATTCCGTATCGAAACAATGGCATTCATGGCGAATTCTTTCGAAAAACCGAGTAAGATGAACGCCATATAGACCGCAGAGGTTGCAAATGCCAGCCCGGCGGACTGAACACTGCGTTCGGCGGGAGCGGAAAATCAGCCGTAGACGCTATAGAAAAACTGCGCTGCGACGAAAACCAGAAACGCGCCGAAGGCCCGCTCCAGCTGCTTCTTGCTGAGCGCATGCGCCAGCCGTGCACCATAGGGTGCGACGACAAGAGTAATGGGGATCAGGAGCACCACGGCGATCCAGTTGATGAAGCCGGTGGAAAATGGTGGCAGCCCCGCATCGCCCCAGCCGGCCCAGATGTAACCCGCAAGGCCCGGCAGCGAAATCAACACGCCGACACCGGAAGAGGTGGCAACCGCCTGATGAATGCTGCGCCCGTAAAGCGTCATGAAGGTGTTATTCATCACCCCGCCGCCCACGCCCATCAGCCCGGAAAACAGCCCGATGCCGGTGCCCACCAGAAAACGGGCCGGGTTTGGCGGCAGATCGGAACCGAGATGCCAGCTCGCCCGGTTGAAGATCATCCGGAAGGCAAGCGCGAGCGCGATGAAGGCAAAGATCAGGCGCAGCGCCACACTCGAGGCATAGGCTGCAACGATAGAGGCGAGAACGGTGCCAAGCGGCACGGCGACGACCCAGCCTTTCAGAAGCTCGATATCGACGGCGCCCTTCTGGCGATGCGTCAGGAACGAGCGGATGGACGTCGGCACGATAATGGCGAGAGATGTTCCGAGCGAAAGATGCATGCGCACCGCCTCAGGCACATCCAGTAGTCCGAAGACCTGGTAAAAAACCGGCACCAGCACCGCGCCGCCGCCGATACCGAACAGGCCGGCCAGAAGGCCTGCAACCACACCCGCAGCAGCAAGTGCCGCAGCGAAGATCATTATCTCTGAAACTGGGGGCATGAAGGCAGGCTCCCGAAGGCCGTTGTCACAAACATGTGACGCTCATAGCGTATCAGAAAAGGGCGGCAAGCCATGTTGGCCGCAGGTCAGTACGGCGTGACGTCTTTTGCCGCAAATCCGCGCCGGATGGACCGTTCTGTGGGATCGCTTCCCATTTCATGCCCTTGCAAAGACGCCGATATCCCCCCGATAAGGCTGTCTTCTTCAACCGGCCTTCGGGCCGGTCTTTTTTTGTGGGAATGTGGCGGGCGATTATCGAGCTAGCGGCAGCGAAACATCCTCAAGCTTCGTCATTCCGACCATATCCAAAAATCCTGGCCTATGTCATCGGCGGCAGCCCTATGACAAGCCACACTCAGTGTTCGACGTCATCCTCGGCCTTGTGCCAAGGATCTGCCGACGTATCGCCAATAGCGGCGTTGCAGATGCTCGGGACAGGCCCGAGCATGACGGAGGAGACGCTTTCAAACTCAGCCGCCAACCTCCAACGGCGCGACTTAATCGCAATGCCTGTAACCTGACTTGCGGGTACGCAGGTCGAAGTGAAAATGGTTCCAGTGGTTGGGATCACTGCCCGGCCCGAGAACGGTGGAGAAATATTTGCAGCTATCCGATCTGACGGCCTTCAGCAGTGCCTTTTCGCGGAAAGCGAAGAAACTCTTCTTGCGGACATCGATTTCCTTGCCGTTCTTCAGCGTGATGGTGCCGATATCGATGGCGTTGCCCCGCGCATGTTCCGACCACGGATTGCTGGAACGGGAATTCATCTTGCGGCAGGAGTAACCCCCCATCGGCGTTATGCGGCCGACGCCGGAGAGATAGCGGAAACGCGAGGACGGTACGAGTTCGAACTTCACCCATTTCGCAAAGGCAAGCGTAACCTGGCAATTCAGCTTCACCGCCGGACGAACTGCGACGCCGCTGGCGAGACCGCTGAGTTCGATCGGGTAATCGATGCCGCAGGTCGGCCCGTCGGCAATACGGGCGACGTCGCGAAAAGCGACACCCAGACGGCGAAGCTCGGCGCGGCACGCAACCTCCGAAGACGGCATGATGCCGGGCGGCATGGACCGGTCGCTCTGAAGTCCGCCGCGAACGGTCGGATCATTCGGCATGAGCATGGCCACCTCTTCCACCGGCTGGCGGCGGGAGGACGATCCGGGTGGCGGCGGCGGAATGAGCCCGGACTGGCGCCGCGCCGGAGAAACCGCAACCGGATTGTCGGTGCCGATGCCGTCCACCACCGGCTGGGCCGAAGCCCCCTCGGCGATTTCGGCATCCTGCTCCTCCGCCAGTCCCCGCACCGGCTCCACGCCGAGCATGGAATCCATGTTCACGCCGCCTTCGCCCTCGGCAATCTGGCTGCTGGCCATTTGCTGCGGGGGCATCTTCTGGCTTTGCGTCGCCTGCACCGGCAGATTGCCATGACCGCCAGCCGCCATGCGTGCCTGATGCTGTGCGTCGAGGGTGGAATAACCCTGCCCTGCCTGGCGCGTTTGCAGCAGCGGATCCTGCGAAGCATAAGGCTCCGGCATCGGCTGCGATATGGCCGTGGGATAATCGTTGCTCTGTCCGGCCCGCTCAACCTGATGGAAGGCACCTGCCGGCGCGCTGTAGCCCTGTTTCCGCGAGGAACGGATTGCACTCACGCGTGTGGTGCCGTCCACCTCCGCCGGTGGCACGAGGCCCTCCGCCGAACACGACACCATGACCGTGGAAATCATCAGCAACGTCACAAGACGACGCGGAAGGGAAACATACGCCATACGAGAACCTGTACCTTCAGCGGCCGCAATCCGCGGCAATACAGGTCAAATTTTAAAGAAATGAGGTAAACGAAACCTTATTGGTTGCGGGAAATAACGAATGGCTGGTTCTGATAGCCCAAGACAAAGGGCGCAGCCGGAACCGCGCCCTTCATCAGATCGAGACGCCTGAAGTCAGGCTGCCCGCGAAACCTCGCGCTCGGCATCATGTCCAAGTTCGAAGCGCGACAGAAGCGAGCGCAACTGGCGGCTTTCCTCGGCGAGCGTCTGGCTGGCGGCGGTCGTTTCTTCCACCATGGCCGCGTTTTGCTGTGTCATCTGGTCCATGTGATTAACGGAGGTGTTGATCTCCTGGAGGCCGGTGGCCTGCTCCCGCGCCGCAGTGGCGATGGAATTCACGTGACCTTCGACCCGGTTTACGAGCGCCACGATTTCTTCCAGTGCATCGCCCGTGGAGCGGACGAGTGCGACGCCGCCGCCGACCTCCTCCGCCGAGCGATTGATGAGGGTCTTGATCTCCTTGGCGGCATTGGCGGAGCGTTGCGCCAGTTCGCGCACCTCCTGCGCCACCACGGCGAAACCACGTCCGGCCTCGCCGGCCCGCGCCGCTTCCACGCCGGCATTCAGCGCCAGCAGGTTGGTCTGGAAAGCGATCTCGTCGATGACGGAAATGATCTGTCCGATCCGCTTTGACGATTCCTCGATGCGGCCCATGGCATCGACCGCGTTGCGCACGATCTCGCCTGAGCGGCCGGCGCTGCTTTTCGTGTCCTGCACCATCTGCCGCGCCTCATTGGCCCGTTCGGATGCGGTGCGCACCGTGGCGGTGATCTCGTCAAGCGCTGCGGCCGTTTCCTCCAGCGCCGCCGCCTGCTGTTCGGTCCGGCGCGAGAGATTGCCGGTCGCGCCGCTGATATCGGCAGCGCTGTCATTGACGACATGACCGGTCCGGGAAATCGCTTCGATGGCGCTATGGAGCGCACCCACGGCCCGATTGAAGTCCGTGCGTAGCTTTTCGTAGTCGTCGCCGATATCTGTCAGCGACACAGTCAGATCCCCATTGGCAAGCGCCTCGAGCGCCTCCCCCAGACGCTCCATGGCATGGGCCTGCCGCTCGGATGCGGAACGAAGGACCATCTCGTTGCCCCGACGCGCTTCCTCCAGCGCCCGCTGCTGGTCGGCCTCACGCGCCTGCAGGGCGCTGCGCTCATTGACGCTGTCACGCAGCACCAGCAATGTCTTGGCAATCGCGCCGATTTCGTTCCGGCGATCGGCGAAGCGGATTTCGGCCGTGCCGTCGCCATCGGCGATCTGCTTCATGCTCTGCCGGATGAGATCGATCGGCCGAGTGACGCCACGCACGACGGCGGCGGCCACGGCAATGACGACAAGGCCGGACAAGATGCACAGGCCGATGTTGAAATACGCGTCGCTCCAGAACACCGCTTCGAGGTCGTCGACGTAAACGCCCGTACCCACGATCCAGCCCCAGGGTGCGAAACCGGCGACATGGGAGAATTTCTCCACCGGCTCCGGGGCACCCGGTTTCGGCCAGTAATAATCGACAAAACCCTGACCGCCCGCCTTGACCGTATTCACGAACTCAACGAACAGCGCCTTGCCGTTCGGGTCCTTGTTGGCGGTAAGATCGGTTCCGTTCATTTCCGGCTTGATCGGATGCATCACCATTTTGGGGTGCATATCGTTGATCCAGAAATAACCGCTGCCGTTGCCATACCGCATGGCCGCGATTGTGACCTTGGCCTGCTGCTGTGCCGCCTCCCGCGTCAAGCTGCCGCTTTGTTCCAGGCGATAATATTGATCGAGAATAGCGACGGCCGTTTCGTTCATCGCCGCAAGCCCGGCTTTGCGCTCGCGTTCCATCTCGCCAAAGGTTTCGAACAGGCTGAATGTCAGCGCTGCGGTCAGGATTGCCAGAAACAATGCGACGAGCGCATATAGGCGCATAGATATAGTGACGTTTTTCATATTCCCCCCAACGCCGATGAGTGCACTTCGACCAGCCGATGCTAAGGGGAAAAAATTTATTATGATTAAATACGCCCATTATACGTTGGTATTATCTTCACGGGCGTCGAACACGGCCTGAAATACTCACCATCGCCATTGGCCGCCGGCGGGACAGCCAGTAATTCGATGAAAACCGTACGAATTTAAAGGCAGCGTTAACCCTGCCTCCCTATCCTCTTTTGCCACAATACCGGTACTTGGAGGCGCGCGATGGCACGGCCGAATTTCCGCTACACGCATTATGACCTGAAGGAATTGCGGGCGGGCACGATCATTGAAGTATCTCTCTCGGCCATCAACAATGTCCGGTTGATGACGGGCGCGAATTTCCAGCGCTTCACCGAATTGCTCGATTTCAAATATCTTGGCGGCGTCGCGAAAAAGTCGCCAATCCGGATCGCCATCCCCGAAACGATGCACTGGCATCTGGTGATCGATGCCGACGGGCATAACGGCCTGGCGGAATCATCGGTCAAGATGCTGCCGGCGCAGCCGCAGGCCGCGCCTCAGCGCAAGGCATCCTGACTTATTCGAAAAAACAATGCGATAGCGCAGTTTCGCGACTCTTTTTGGCAAGTGCCTGAATCATTTTGTGAAGATGAGGGCTAACGCGATTCCCGCTCGCGACGCAGTTTCGCCCACCAGTCGAGACGTTTGCGGATTTCGCGTTCGAAACCTCTGTCCGGTGGATCGTAAAAGGTGGTCCGCCCCATTTTTTCCGGGAAGTAATCCTGCCCCGAAAAAGCGTCCGGCTCGTCATGATCGTAACGATAGCCGTCACCATATCCCTCGCCCTTCATCAGCTTGGTCGGTGCATTCAGGATGTGTTTGGGCGGAACAAGCGAGCCATTTTCCTTCGCGGCGCGCATCGCGGCCTTGAAGGCCGTATAGACGGCATTCGATTTCGGAGCAGTGGCGAGGTAGACGCAGGCCTGCGCCAGCGCAAGTTCACCCTCCGGTGAACCAAGATAATCATAGGCATCCTTGGCAGCATTGCAGACGGCGAGCGCCTGCGGATCTGCAAGGCCGATATCTTCCACCGCCATGCGCACCAGCCGCCGGCCGATATAGAGCGGATCCTCGCCGGCATCGAACATGCGGGCGAGATAATAAAGTGCGGCATCCGGGTCCGATCCACGCACCGACTTATGCAGCGCGGAAATGAGATTGTAGTGGCCGTCCTGGCTCTTGTCGTAGACGGGCGCACGGCGTTGCACGATGCGCGTGAGCCCTTCCGTGTCGAAGGTTTCATCTTTCCGCGCCGCGCGCCAGACTTCTTCGGCAAGCGTCAACACCGCGCGACCGTCGCCATCGGCCATGCGGATCAGGCTTGCGCGTGCATCCTCCGTCAGTGGCAGGGGCTTCTGCTCCGCCTCCTCCGCGCGCTTCAGAAGCTCGCTGAGACTGTCCTCGTCATGCGATCGAAATGTCAGGACACGGGCCCGCGACAACAGAGCGGCATTCAGTTCGAACGAGGGATTTTCGGTAGTCGCACCCACCAAAATAATGGTGCCGTCCTCCATGACAGGCAGAAAACTGTCCTGTTGCGCACGGTTGAAACGGTGAATTTCGTCGACGAAAAGCAGGGTCTGGCGACCGTTCATGCGCCTTGCACGTGCCGCTTCGAAAACCTTCTTGAGATCGGCGACGCCGGAAAAGATCGCTGATATCTGTTCGAAAGCCAGCCCCGCCTCGCCGGAAAGCAGGCGGGCGACCGTCGTCTTGCCAGTGCCGGGCGGCCCCCAGAAGATCATCGAGCCCAGCGAGCCGCTATCGATCATGCGGCGCAGAACGCCCTCCTCGCCCGTCAGATGCGGCTGCCCGCTTACTTCCGCCAGCGTCTTCGGGCGCAGGCGATCGGCGAGAGGCCGCCGGTTGGCGACCTCCACCGGCACTTGCGGGGCGAAGAGATCGTCGCTCATCGGAGGAACTGCCGGATACGCTGCCCGTCACGCAGGATTTCCACCCGCCAGAAACCAGGATTGTCATCCAGCGCCTTTTCGACAGCGGCCGTGGAGCCGATATCTGCGCCGTTCAATGAAAGGATCACATCTTTCGGCAGAAAACCGACACGATAAGCCGGCGAGCCACGCTTCACATCGGTGATGACGACACCCGTGACCTGCGAGGGCATGCGCAATTCGTCAGCAAGCTTCGGCGAAAGATTGGCAACGGTCGCGCCGGCGAACGGATTGCGGCCTTCGATCAGCCGTTCGTCGCGGGGAGCGGTTTCGGGCGCAATGTCAAGTGCAATCGTCAGCTTCTTTTCCTTGCCCTTGTCCATGACGGTCAGTTCAGCAGATTTGCCTATGCCGGCCGTGGTCAGGCGGTAACCGAGCGCATCGGGATGCTCCACCTCCAATCCGTTGACCGCAGTCACCACCTGGCCCGGCTCTATGCCGGCCTTTTCCGCGGGGCTGCCTTTGACAACGCTGACGACCAGCGCTCCCCGGGCGCGATGCAGGCCAAGCGCCTCCGCGACATCCGAAGTGACGGGATCGAAGGTCGCGCCAATATAGGGCCGCTGGAAGTTCGCATCGCCCCGTTCAGCAGCAGCCACAAAAACCCGGACCAGATTGGCCGGAATAGCGAAACCGATGCCGTTCGAGCCGCCGCCCTTGGAGAAGATGGCAGTGTTGATGCCGATCAGCTCGCCAGCCATATTCATCAGCGCGCCGCCGGAGTTGCCCGGGTTGATGGAGGCGTCGGTCTGGATGAAGAAGCCGAAATCGCCCTGCGTCACCTGGTTGCGGGCAAGGCCCGAGACGATGCCGCTCGTCACCGTCTGACCGACGCCGAAGGGGTTACCGATCGCCAGCACCAGATCGCCGACTTCGATCTTGTCCGAATTGCCGAGCGGCAGCACCGGGAACTGCTCCTTGGCGTCGATCTGCAGCACGGCAAGATCGACCCGGTCATCTTTCATGAGAACCTTGGAGGAAAATTCGCGCCCATCCGCAAGCGCCACCTTGATGTCGTCAGCACCGTCAATGACATGATTGTTGGTCACCACGAGACCGCCGGCTGTGACGATGACGCCTGAACCGAGCGACGACTGCTTTTCCGTGCGGTTCGGCATTTGCTGCCCGAAAAACTGTTCGAAGAAGGGATCACCGGCGAAGGGCGACAACCGCCGCTGCACGATGCGTTCGGCATAGACATACACCACCGCGCCGGCGGTGCGCTTGACCAGCGGCGCGAAGGAAAGCTGCATTTCCGTGTGGCTGGACGGCACGGTCCTGTTGTCCTGCGCCCGGGCACCCGCTGGCAGGAGAATGAGCGCGGCGAGAAAGCCGGTGGACAGATACTTCAACACGCTTCGCATGTGATTCCTCATCGTCATCAGTATGATGGAGTTATAACGTCAAAGCCTGTAAAGCAAAGAGCGGCAAGATGATGACCGTGGGTTTCAGGCACGGCGGCTTCCGCTGATGGAACCAGCAAAGGCGTATTTTGGTTTCATCCGCACCAGCAGTCCTCAACAGAGACAAGCCATGCATTTGAAAAAGCCCCTCCTCGCCTGCGGCATCCTTTTTGCTTCCTCGCTCCTCTCAACGGCCGGTGCTGCAAGTTTCGACTGCACGAAATCCGATCTCGCAGCGGATGAAAAGGCCATCTGCGACAACCGCGCCCTGAACGATCAGGACGTGAAGATGGCCACCACCTTCGATATCCTAACCCAGCTGATGGCCATGGGTGCCCGCGACACGTTGCGCGACGAGCAGAGCCAGTGGCTGAAGAAGCGCCAGGAATGTGCAGCCGACGTTGCCTGCCTTACCGGCGCCTATGAGGAGCGCATGAAACGTCTCGGAGAGGCGTTTCAGAGCATCAACCGGCCGCTCTGACCCGATCACACCGCGCGGATGACGTTCTCCATGAGGCCATGCAACTGGTCGCGATAACCGGTTCGGGCCGATGGCGCGTCTTCACGGGAGGTCATCACGACAGACAGTCGTTTTGCCGGCGCGATGTACAGCATCTGCCCGCCATAACCCCAGGCATAATAGACCGTCTCGCCCGCCATCTCCCTGATGAACCAGCAATAACCGTAACCGTCGCCGTTGAAGACGGAATTGGTGCGCTGTCGCCATGATTGCTCGATCCATCCCTGTGAAATCAACCGCTCACCACCGGGTGTCACGCCGCCCCTGCGGTAAAGCTCACCGAAGGCCAGCAGCGACCGCGCGGTCATCGCCATCTGGTTGCCGCCGAGATAGATGCCCTGCGGATCGCGCTCCCAGCCGCCGATGGAAAACCCTTCCAGGGGCCGAAACCAGTCTCGGGCGAGAGAAAGCGTCGAACGGCCGGATGCCTTCGTCAATATCGCCGACAGCAGATGTGTCGACGCCGTGGAATAAAGCATGCCGCCGCCGGGCTCTCCTGCGAAACCCGACTCCAAGGCCATCCGCACCCAGTTGCGGCTGGCGACCCAACGGCCGTAATTCGGCCCGGACATGCGCTCCAGACCGGATTGCATTGACAGGAGGTTACCAACGGTGATCCGCTCCAGCCGGGGATCAGGATTTTGCGGAAATTCACCGCGCAGAATGGTCGCGATCGGCTGGTCCGCACCTTGGAGAATCTTGCGGTCGATCGCCATGCCGACCAACGCGGAGATGATCGATTTTGAGGCCGATTTGATATTGGTGGAGCCGTTCAAACCGGCACCATGATAGGCGCGGCTAGCGATCTCCTCGCCATCGATGCTGACGATGACGGTCTTGAGACTGGAAAACGCATCCGCCTCCCGCAGGAACGGATCGAAACGGACGTTGTTCCCGGCGCTCTGGGCACGGGCAAGTGAGGCGAAGGGTAGCGACGCAATGAGGGCGAGTGCGGTTCGTCTTTTCATAGTGATGAAGTTAGGCATCGCTGCTTTCTGGAAAAGGGTCGCTGGACGAACATCACTCCAATGTGACTGCCACGCCAGAAAAAATCTGCAGTCAGCTCCGCATTTACGGTGGAAAAACAAAACGTTGAAGGGATAACAGGAATCATCCCGAGAAGTAATTGAATCTGTTTGTGAGCCGAATTCACTCCAAATTCAGACAGCAAAAAGCCGCTCAGAGAGCGGCTCAATTTAAAATGGAGGTGGATAGCTTTCTCCTCCATCATGCCGGACTTTATCCGGTAGCCGGCACGGCGCGTCTGCGCCGCGCGAAGAGTCTCTTGCGATCGAGGACTTGATCGCGCCGGACCCCGGATCGGTTCCGGGGTGACGAAGCGTGCTTGTATTGCTCTTCGAGCACTCCGGGAAGAAAGCGACGCATCAGGCTTAACCTTCCAACCCACTCTGCGACAGGATTACTCCGGCAATATCCGCACAGCGCCCTTGTCTGCGCTCGACGCAAAGGCCGCATAGGCCTTCAGCGCCGTCGTGACATTGCGCTTGCGCGGTGCTTCCGGCTTCCAACCCTTCTCTTCCTGCTCGGCCCGGCGCGAGGCCAGTTCCGCGTCGGAAACCTTCAGGTTGATCGTGCGGTTCGGAATGTCGATCTCGATCAGGTCACCCTGACGCACGAGGCCGATGGCGCCGCCCTGTGCCGCTTCCGGCGAGGCGTGGCCGATGGAAAGGCCTGACGTGCCACCAGAGAAGCGACCGTCGGTGATCAGCGCGCAGGCTTTGCCGAGGCCCTTGGATTTCAGGTAGCTGGTCGGATAGAGCATTTCCTGCATGCCCGGGCCGCCCTTAGGACCTTCATAACGGATGACGACGACGTCGCCCGCCTTGACCTCGTTGCCGAGAATGCCCTTAACCGCCGCGTCCTGGCTTTCGTAAACGACCGCCGGGCCGTTGAATTTCAGAATGGACTCATCAACACCTGCCGTCTTCACGATACAGCCGTCGAGCGCGATGTTGCCGTAAAGCACGGCAAGACCACCATCCTTGGAGAATGGTTTCTCGACCGAGCGAATGACGCCATTGTCGCTGTCGGTATCCAGATCGTCCCAGCGCGAGGACTGGCTGAAGGCAACCTGCGTCGGCACGCCGCCGGGGGCCGCCTTGAAGAATTCACGCACCGTCTCGCTGTTGGTGCGGGTGATGTCCCAACGGTCGATGGCGTCACCCAGCGTCGCTTCATGCACCGTATAGGTATCGCGGTTGATCAGACCGCCGCGCTCCAACTCGCCAAGAATGCGCATGATGCCACCCGCGCGGTGAACGTCTTCCATGTGAACGTCCTGCTTGGCGGGCGCGACTTTCGAAAGGCACGGAACCTTGCGGGAAAGACGGTCGATGTCTTCCATGGTGAAATCCACCCCGCCCTCGTGCGCGGCAGCGAGGATATGCAGCACCGTGTTGGTGGAGCCGCCCATGGCGATATCCAGCGACATGGCGTTTTCAAACGCCGCCTTGTTGGCGATGGTCCGCGGCAGAACGGTTTCGTCTTCCTGCTCGTAATAACGGCGGGCCAGATCGACGATCAGATGACCGGCCTCGACGAACAGTCGCTTGCGATCCGAATGGGTGGCAAGCGTCGAGCCGTTACCGGGCAGAGACAAGCCGAGCGCCTCGGTCAGACAGTTCATCGAATTGGCGGTGAACATGCCGGAACAGGAACCGCAGGTCGGGCAGGCAGATCGCTCGATAACCTTGACGTCCTCGTCAGAAATCTTGTCATCGGCGGCAGCCACCATGGCGTCGACCAGATCGAGCGCGACGGTTTTGCCATGCAGGACAACCTTGCCCGCTTCCATCGGACCACCGGACACGAAGACGGCGGGGATGTTGAGGCGCATGGCAGCATTCAACATTCCGGGGGTGATCTTGTCGCAGTTGGAAATGCACACCATGGCATCGGCGCAATGGGCATTGACCATATATTCGACCGAGTCAGCAATGATCTCGCGCGAGGGCAGCGAATAAAGCATGCCGTCATGGCCCATGGCGATGCCGTCATCGACCGCGATGGTGTTGAATTCCTTGGCAACACCGCCGGCCGCCTCGATTTCACGGGCAACCAGCTGGCCGAGATCCTTGAGGTGGACGTGGCCGGGCACAAACTGCGTGAAGGAATTGACGACAGCGATGATCGGCTTGCCGAAATCGCTGTCCTTCATGCCGGTGGCGCGCCAAAGGCCGCGCGCGCCCGCCATGTTGCGGCCGTGGGTTGTCGTTCTTGAGCGATAGGCTGGCATGGTGTTTTCCTCAATCTCGGGGCGAAGCGCGCCTGCCCGCAACGCGGTGGAAGCTGCCTCTGCCCTATTTTGCGGTGTTTCTAACGCAAACCGCAAGCGCTGTCACTGTCACCTTAGGGCAAAACAGTACGGTTCGGTACGGTACGCCTTTCCCTTAACGCGGGCGAGCGGACGACGGCCTATCACAAATGCGCGATTTCCGTCTGCCCGGCGCTGTTTTTCCGCAGCAGACTGAAACATATCTGTGCAGCGGCCGTATTGGCTATCATAATCGATTTATCGCCGATGCACCCGGCTTTTGTGGAGGTTCCAATGCCCGCCTATCGTCCGCCCCATATTTCGGCAAGCGAAATCACGCCGAAAAACATCTACCTTTCCAGACGCGGCTTCCTCGGCACAGCGGCGGGCCTTGCGGCAATAGGGCTTGCGGGCCGTGAGGCGGTTGCCGCTCCGCTCGCGGCGAAACCCGGCGCTTACAAGCTGGATGAAAAACTCACGCCGCTTGATGCCGTCACCAGCTACAACAACTTCTACGAATTCGGCGTCGGCAAATCCGACCCCAAGGAAAATTCCGGCAAATTCAAACCCACCCCCTGGACCGTGAAAATGGATGGCCTCGTTTCCAAGCCACAGGAATTCGGCATCGAAGAGCTGATGAAATATCAGCTTGAGGAACGCACCTACCGCATGCGCTGCGTCGAAGGCTGGTCGATGGTCATTCCATGGATCGGCTTCCCACTTGCAAGCCTGCTCGGCAAGGTCGAACCGCTGGGCAGCGCGAAATATGTTTCCTTCGAGACCGTGGTGCGGCCAGAGGAAATGCCCGGACAGAGCGGCCTGTTCCAGCCCCTGTCATGGCCCTATGTCGAAGGTTTGCGCCTCGATGAAGCCCGCCATCCCCTGACCATCCTTGCCGTCGGCCTTTATGGCGAGACGTTGCCGAACCAGAACGGCGCACCGATCCGGCTTGTCGTGCCGTGGAAGTACGGCTTCAAGGGCATCAAATCCATCGTCCGCATTTCGCTTGTCGAGAAACAACCGGAAACGACCTGGAAAAATTCCAACGCCCGCGAATACGGCTTCTATTCCAACGTCAATCCACATGTGGACCATCCCCGCTGGAGCCAGGCGACGGAGCAGCGCATCGGCGAAGGCGGCTTCTTTGGCACCCAGAACCGCCCTACCCTGATGTTCAATGGCTACGATGAAGTAGCGAGCCTCTACGCCGGCATGGACCTGAAGGCGAATTATTGACCATGGCTTTCGCCTTCACCTTACCCTCTCTGCCGAAGCGTTACCAACCGGCGGCCATCTGGTCGCTGTATGTCATCGGCCTTGCTCCCGGCGTCTGGTATTTCTACCTCGCCGCAACCGGAGGCCTCGGCTTCAACCCGGTCAAGGATTTCGAACACTTCCTCGGCATCTGGGCGCTTCGCTTCCTCTGTCTAGGCCTGCTGGTGACGCCGCTACGCGATCTCTTCAACATCAACCTCATCGCCTATCGTCGGGCGCTGGGTCTGATTGCCTTTTATTACGTATTGGCGCACTTTACCGTCTATCTGGTGCTGGACCGTGGCCTCGTCTTCAGTTCCATCGCCGGTGATATCCTGAAACGGCCCTATATCATGTTCGGCATGGCGGGGCTCGTCATGCTCCTGCCCCTGGCGCTCACTTCCAACCGCTGGTCGATCCGCAAACTCGGGAGCCGCTGGAACACGCTGCATAAACTCGTCTATCTCGTGCTCATCGTCGGCGTCCTGCATTTCGTGCTGGCACGAAAGTCGATCACGCTGGAGCCGGTGTTCTATATCAGCACGATGGTGGTGCTGTTGGGCTATCGGCTGGTGCGGCCATCGATCATGGCGCGGAAGCGGGGAAAACGCGCCGTTGGCAATGCACAGCAACGCCCGTCAAAAACATGAAACCGACGGACCGAAACCCGAAAACCTCGCAACGCCCTAAAATTGCCGGCTCCAGTCAAGCGGCTGTTTCAGAGATTTTCAGCATCATGGCAATTGGGATGGCTCTCGCCCCCACTGATATTGCCCGGACGATGAACAGCGCTCATCGGCACGCACTATCAAAGCTTCTCGAACACATTGAGAATGGCGAGATCAATGAAGAAGACCTGCAAAAGCTTTGGCTGGCCCATCATGCTTCGGACCGTGTCGCCCTGATGGCGCCACTCGCCGATCTTATTCGTCAAATCAGCCAATATTCGCCCGGTCGAGAGCCTTAAACACAGAAAACAACGCAAACAAAAAAGCCGGGCGATCACTCGCCCGGCTTTTTAACTCATGACGCCTGAACGGCGTCAAACCTTATGCAGCTTCGGCAGCAGCAGCTTCAGCGGCAACGCGAGCCTTGTCGGCTGCGCCCTTGGCGTCAACGTCGCGCTCGACGAATTCGATGACAGCGAGAGCGGCATTGTCGCCCTGGCGGAAGCCTGCCTTCATGATACGCAGGTAGCCGCCGTTGCGGTTTGCGTAACGTGCTGCGATCGCGTCGAACAGCTTGCGAACGGCGTCCTGATCCTTGATCTGCGAAATCGCCTGACGACGAGCGTGCAGGTCGCCGCGCTTGCCGAGAGTGACGAGCTTCTCAACGATCGGGCGAATTTCCTTCGCCTTCGGAAGGGTGGTGACGATCTGCTCATGGGTGATGAGCGAAGCAGCCATGTTGGCAAACATTGCCTTGCGGTGGCTGGCGGTTCTATTGAGCTTGCGGCCTGAATTACCGTGGCGCATTGCTATTCTCCTTCTACGCAGGTTCCTTCTTTAAGGCCTGCCGTTTCCTGGCACATGCAGGTGACTTACCTGCTGTTTGACGGGGAAAGGCAGTCTTTGAGGTCTGCCTTCTTGTTTGTTAGTACTGGTCTTCGTAACGCTTTGCGAGATCTTCGATGTTCTCAGGCGGCCATGCCGGCACTTCCATGCCGAGGTGCAGACCCATGGAAGCGAGAACTTCCTTGATTTCGTTCAGCGACTTGCGACCAAAGTTCGGCGTGCGGAGCATTTCGGCTTCGGTCTTCTGGATCAGGTCGCCGATGTAAACGATGTTGTCGTTCTTCAGGCAGTTTGCCGAACGAACCGACAGCTCGAGCTCGTCGACCTTCTTGAGAAGCGCCGGGTTGAACGCGAGTTCCGTAACCGATTCTTCTTCTGCTTCCTTCTGCGGCTCGTCGAAGTTGACGAAGACGCCCAGCTGGTCCTGAAGAATGCGAGCGGCGAAGGCAACGGCGTCTTCGCCGGAAACCGAACCGTTGGTCTCGATCGTCATGATCAGCTTGTCATAGTCGAGAACCTGGCCTTCACGGGTGTTTTCAACCTTGTAGGACACTTTCTTGACCGGAGAATAGAGGCTGTCCACCGGAATGAGGCCAATCGGGGCATCTTCCGCGCGGTTGCGCTCAGCCGGTACGTAACCCTTGCCGTTGTTGACGGTGAATTCCATGCGGATTTCAGCGCCATCGTCGAGCGTGCAGATCACGTGGTCGGGGTTCAGGATCTCGATGTCACCAACCGTCTGGATGTCACCAGCGGTCACGGCACCCGGGCCCTGCTTGCGCACGACCATGCGCTTGGAATCGTCGCCATCCATCTTGATGGCGATTTCCTTGATGTTGAGCACGATATCCGTCACATCTTCCCGAACGCCGGGGATGGAGGAGAATTCGTGCAGGACACCGTCGATCTGCACGGCCGTAACAGCGGCACCGCGCAGAGAAGACAACAGAACGCGACGCAGCGCGTTGCCGAGGGTAAGACCGAAACCACGCTCCAGCGGCTCGGCAACGAGCGTTGCCTTGGTGCGGCTGGACGAGGTGAACTCGACCTTGTTCGGCTTGATAAGTTCCTGCCAGTTCTTCTGAATCATCTTTAAACCTTCCGTTCGCCGCCACCATCCAATCGTGACGGACCGAGCATGAAAACACCGAGAGGAACCAAATTCAGCGGTTCATCGGTGGGTTCTTGAGCGCAAGTCCGCCGATCGAAATCGACGCGCACACGCCAGATACACGAAAATTCCGCCAGACCTGAGGTAAGGCGGAATTTCCGAACCACGGTCGCGTCAGACGCGGCGCTTCTTGCGCGGACGGCAACCGTTGTGCGGGATCGGCGTCACGTCGCGAATGGAAGTGATCATGAAACCGGCAGCCTGCAGGGCGCGAAGTGCCGATTCACGGCCGGAACCCGGACCGCAAACTTCAACTTCAAGCGACTTCATGCCGTGTTCCTGAGCCTTCTTCGCGCAATCTTCAGCAGCGATCTGGGCAGCGAACGGGGTCGACTTACGCGAACCCTTGAAGCCCTTGGCACCAGCGGACGACCAGGCAATAGCATTGCCCTGCGCGTCGGTGATGGTGATCATCGTGTTGTTGAAGGTCGAATTGACGTGCGCGACGCCAGACGTGATATTTTTGCGTTCGCGACGACGGACGCGTGCGGCTTCCTTGGCCATTTTATACCTTTCATTGATCTCTTCACCGCCGTAACACCAGCGGCTACACCGGCAATCAGCCCGTAACCGAGCTTTTCGCCAAACTCAGAAAGGCTGGCGCGGACTGCACCAGCCTCCCCTTTCCGGAGAACCGGAAAATTACTTCTTCTTACCAGCGATAGCCTTCGCCGGACCCTTGCGGGTGCGGGCGTTGGTGTGCGTGCGCTGACCGCGGACCGGAAGGCCACGACGGTGACGCAGGCCGCGATAGCAACCGAGGTCCATCAGACGCTTGATGTTCATCGACGTTTCGCGACGCAGGTCGCCTTCGACCTGGTAGTCGCGGTCGATGGCTTCGCGGATCTGAAGAACTTCAGCATCCGTCAGCTGATGAACGCGCTTGTCAGCCGGAAGACCGACCTTGTCCATGATTTCCTGCGCGAATTTCGGACCAATCCCGTGAATGTAGGTCAGCGCAATAACAACGCGCTTCGCAGTCGGGATGTTGACGCCAGCGATACGTGCCACGTCTTTTCTCCTTGGTTCCAGTTGCCATCCGGCAAGTGGTGATTCCATTCGAGCGGCCGACAAGACCGCCAGTTCAAATTGATGTCCGTGACAAGTCAAAACGACCGAACCCGGATCTCCCTTCCCTAAGGGAAATCCGCGCCAGTCGCTTGGGATGTCGCGAGTTGGCGCGGTGTTTAACGGAATCAGCGCAAAAAAGCAACCGGCTCCGCCAAGATTCTTTTGCGATCCAAGGGATCAGCCGCCTTTCGAAAAGGAAGATGGGCAAGAACGCAGTCCTCGCCCATTCATTCCTTCGATCAGGCAGAGGCTTTCTCGAGAACGCGCTCGATGGCCTCGGTGACGGCATCGACATCTGCCATGCCATCCAGCGTCACCAGTTCGCCCTGTTCGCTGTAATAAGCGGACAGCGGCGCAGTCTTTTCGCGATATTCCGTCAGGCGCTTGCGGAAAGCTTCCGGATTATCGTCAGAGCGAACAGTACCGCCGGCGGCAATGGTTTCAGCCACGCGATTTTCGATTCGGCGAATCAGAGCCTCTTCGTCCACCTTGAGTTCGATGACGGCGTCGAGCACCAGGTTCTTCTTGCGCATGTTGTCGGCAAGCGCCTTCGCCTGCGGAACGGTGCGCGGATAACCGTCGAGAATGAAGCCCTTGGCACAGTCAGGAGCTTCGATACGTTCGGAAACGATCTGATTGACGATATCGTCGGATACCAGCCCGCCGGCGTCCATGACGGCCTTGGCGCGCTTGCCGATTTCGGTGCCCGCGCTGACCGCAGCGCGCAGCATGTCACCGGTTGAAAGCTGGGGGATCCCGTACTTGTCAGTAAGCCGCTTGGCCTGGGTTCCCTTGCCCGCACCCGGCGGACCCAAAAATATCAGTCTCATCGTCCCCTCTTTCCTCCACGCAACTTCGACTTCTTGATCAGACCTTCATACTGCTGGGCGATCAGGTGACCCTGAATCTGCGCAACCGTATCCAGAGTTACACTGACAACGATCAAAAGCGAAGTACCACCAAGGGCTAATGGAATGCCCGTACGTGCGATAAGTGTCTCAGGAAGGATACAGACGAAGACCAGATAAATCGCGCCGACCACAGTGATGCGGGTCAGAACGTAATCAATGTACTCCGCAGTGCGCTCGCCCGGACGGATGCCCGGAATGAAGCCGCCATGCTTCTTGAGATTGTCAGCCGTATCCTTCGGATTGAATACGATCGCCGTGTAGAAGAAGGCGAAGAAAGCAATCAGCAGGCCATAAAGCGCCATGAACAGCGGCTGGCCATGCTGCAGCGAGGCGATGATCGAGGTCGCCCAGGTCGGCAGGTTGGTGTTACCCGCAAAGCCTGCAGCCGTTGCCGGCAGAAGCAGCAGCGACGATGCGAAGATCGCAGGAATGACGCCGGCCGTGTTAAGCTTCAGCGGCAGGTGCGAGGTATCGCCTTGGAACATGCGGTTCCCGACCTGTCGCTTCGGATATTGGATCAACAGACGGCGCTGCGCACGCTCCACGAAGACGATGAGGGCAATGACGCCGATTGCAACGACGACGACCGTCAGGATGAGCGGGGTCGAAAGCGCACCGGTGCGGCCGAGTTCCAGCGTGCCGGCCAGGGCCTTGGGCAGACCGGCGGCAATGCCCGCGAAGATGATCAGCGAAATACCGTTGCCGATACCGCGCGAGGTGATCTGTTCGCCGAGCCACATCAGGAACATCGTGCCGCCAAGCAGCGTGATGACGGTGGAAATGCGGAAGAACCAGCCCGGATCAACGACAAGGCCGTTACCGCTTTCGAGGCCGACCGCAATGCCATAGGCCTGCAGCGTGCCGAGCAGCACCGTGCCGTAACGGGTGTACTGGTTGATGATCTTGCGGCCGGCTTCGCCTTCCTTCTTCAACGCTTCGAGCGAAGGCACGACCGAGGTCATAAGCTGCACGATGATCGAAGCGGAGATGTAAGGCATGATGCCGAGGGCGAAAATCGCCATGCGCTCGACAGCCCCACCCGCAAACATGTTGAAAAGACCGAGAATACCGTTGGCCTGGCCACGGAAGGCCTGCGCATAGGCTTCAGGGTTCAGGCCCGGAAGCGGAATATGGGTGCCGAGACGATAGACGAGAAGTGCGGCAAGAGTAAACCAGAGACGCTTTTTCAGATCCTCCGCCTTAGCGAAGGTCGAAAAATTCAGGTTCGAAGCCAGTTGTTCCGCTGCTGAAGCCATAAATTTCTCCGAATGACCCTTGCCAGCCAGCGCAACCGGCCGATGCGGAAAGGTCTAAAAGATACTGGTCAAAACCGGGCTTCGGACAAACGCGGCTCTGCGCCGCCATCATGCCTCACCCTGTTTTTTATGTCCTATCCCCTCCCCTATGGAAGTTCAAGAACTGTGAGGCTCTCCCTGCAGCACTTTCTGCCGCAAGCGGGGCCGAGGAAGCACACCGCGAAGAGATTTCCCTGATGCTCTATAAATCGATTTAGATCGAAAGCAACAGTGGCCAGGGAGCGCAAACGCCCGGAGCGACAAGCCCCGGGCGCCTGAAGTCTATATATTACTCGGCGGCTTCTGCTGCAACTGCGAGAAGCTTGATCGAGCCGCCAGCCTTTTCGATCTTTTCGATTGCGGGCTTGGAAGCACCGGCAACTTCGAAAGCGACCTTAGCCTTCAGCTCGCCGTCGGCGAGAATACGAACGCCGTCCTTGGCGCGGCGGATAACGCCGGCAGCCTTGAGAGCAGCAGCATCGATCGTTGCGGAAGCGTCAAGCTTCTTGGCGTCGATGGCGGTCTGAATGCGGCCGAGCGATACGACAACATATTCGGAAGCGAAGATGTTGTTGAAACCGCGCTTCGGCAGACGACGGTAGATGGGCATCTGACCGCCTTCGAAGCCGTTGATGGCGACGCCCGAACGAGCCTTCTGACCCTTCACACCGCGACCACCGGTCTTGCCCTTGCCGGAACCGATACCGCGACCTACGCGGATACGATCCTTGGAGGCGCCTTCGTTGTCTCTGATTTCATTGAGTTTCATGATAGGTTACTCCGTCTCACTTCTCGTCAACGACGCGAACGAGATGCTGGACCGCACGGATCATGCCGCGAACCGCCGGAGTGTCTTCCAGGGTACGCTGACGATGCATCTTGTTGAGACCCAGACCCACCAGCGTCTGACGCTGGATTGCCGGGCGGCGAATAGGGCTGCCGATCTGTTCGACCGTAACAGTCTTCTTGGCTTCAGTAGTTTTCTTGGCCATGATCCAGCTCCTTATTCTTCAGAAGCGTTGCCGGAAGCGGCACGACGAGCCTGAAGGGTCGCATACTTCAGACCGCGCTGTGCAGCGATGTCCTTCGGATGAACCTGATGCTTCAGAGCGTCGAACGTCGCGCGAACCATGTTGTACGGGTTCGAAGAACCGGTCGACTTTGCAACAACGTCATGAACGCCGAGCGTTTCGAAAACGGCGCGCATCGGACCACCGGCGATGATACCGGTACCGGCCTTGGCCGAACGCAGCAGAACCTTGCCTGCGCCGTGACGGCCATTGACGTCGTGATGCAGCGTGCGGCCATCGCGCAGCGGAACGAAGATCAGATCGCGCTTTGCGCTTTCAGTTGCCTTGCGGATCGCTTCCGGAACTTCACGAGCCTTGCCGTGACCGAAACCAACGCGGCCCTTCTGGTCGCCAACGACGACGAGAGCGGCGAAACCGAAACGACGGCCACCCTTAACAACCTTTGCAACGCGGTTGATCGCGACCAGCTTGTCGACGAATTCGCTATCGCGCTCTTCGCGGTTCTGACGCTCTTCGCGGGAACCTCTTTTATCCTGTGCCATTGTCCTTGTCCTTTTTCTTTTACGGGTGGAACGGCAAACGAAAAGACCAGCGGCCCCGAAGACGAGATCCGCATGGTCCGGTGAAATTCCGCCCGGATCGATGTCCGGGCGGAAAAAAATCAGAAGTTCAGGCCGCTTTCGCGGGCTGCATCTGCCAGAGCCTTGATACGGCCGTGATAGATGAACGCGCCACGGTCGAATACAACATCCTTGACGCCAGCCTTGACGCCGCGCTCGGCAACCAGCTTGCCGACAACAGCTGCTGCTGCAACGTCGGCGCCAGTCTTGAGCGAGCCGCGCAGATCGGCTTCGAGCGTGGAGGCAGACGCAAGCGTCTTGCCAGCAACGTCATCGATGATCTGGGCGTAGATGTTCTTCGACGAGCGATGAACCGACAGGCGCGGGCGGCCGTTGGCAACCGCCTTGATCTGGCGGCGCACACGGCTCGCGCGACGTGCAAGTGCTTCTTTCCTGCTAGCCATTTCGCGTGATCCTTACTTCTTCTTGCCTTCTTTGCGTACAATACGCTCTTCAGCGTACTTTACGCCCTTGCCCTTGTAGGGCTCGGGACCGCGGTATTCGCGGATTTCCGCGGCAACCTGGCCAACCTGCTGCTTGTTGATGCCGGAAACGATGATTTCCGTCGGCTTCGGAACGGCAATGGTGATGCCGACCGGAGGCTCGTACACAACGTCGTGGCTGAAACCGAGAGCCAGCTGCAGGTTCTTGCCCTGCATGGCGGCACGGTAACCAACGCCGTTGATTTCGAGCTTGCGCTCATAGCCGTCCTTAACACCCTTGAAGATGTTCTCGATCATCGTGCGGGACATGCCCCACTTCGAACGAGCTTCCTTGGTGCCGTTAGCCGGCGTTACGGAAACGCCGTTATCTTCGAGCTTCAGCTGAATGTCGTCGTTAGCGACGAAAAACAGTTCACCCTTCGGGCCCTTAGCAGTAACCTTCTGGCCGTCGACATTGGCCGTCACACCTGCGGGAACCGGAACGGGCTTTTTACCGATACGAGACATTATTCAATCCTGTCTGTTCGTTATGGAGATCCTTGCTCGAGTCTTAGAAGACCGAGCAAAGAACCTCGCCACCAACGTTCTGTTCGCGAGCCTGGTGATCGGCCATCACGCCCTTCGGGGTCGAAAGGATGGTGATGCCGAGGCCGTTCGCGACCTGCGGAATGGACTTTACCGAGACATAAACCCGGCGGCCCGGCTTGGAAACGCGGCCGATCTCACGGATCACGGACGCGCCTTCGTAGTACTTCAGCTCGATGGTGAATTCGGACTTGCCGTTTTCGAAATCGACCTTGGAATAACCGCGAATGTAGCCTTCAGACTGCAGCACGTCGAGAACGCGTGCGCGGAGGCTGGAAGCAGGCGTGCTTACCGAAGACTTACGGCGAGCAGCACCATTGCGGATGCGGGTGAGCATATCACCCAAAGGATCAGTCATGGTCATGTGCCCGTCTCCTTACCAGCTCGACTTGACAATGCCCGGCACCTTGCCGGAATTGCCCAGCTCACGAAGCGCGATACGCGACATCTTGAGCTTGCGATAGAACGCGCGCGGACGGCCCGTTACTTCGCAGCGGTTGCGGATACGCGTCTTCGAGCCGTCACGCGGCAGCGAAGCGAGCTTCAGGGTGGCCTTGAACCGCTCTTCGATCGGAAGGGACTGGTTCATCACGATCGCCTTGAGGGCCGCGCGCTTGCTGGCCTGCTGGGCGACCGACTTGCGGCGGCGCTTGTTCTTTTCAACTGCGCTTGTTTTCGCCATATCGGAGTTCCTTTTCTACGCTCGTCGTTACGGTTAGTGACGGAACGGGAAGTTGAACTCTGTAAGCAGAGCCCGAGCTTCGTCGTCCGACGTCGCCGTCGTGCAAACGATGATGTCCATGCCCCACATCTGATCAACCTTATCGTAGTTGATCTCAGGGAACACAATGTGTTCCTTGATGCCCATGGCGAAGTTGCCACGGCCGTCAAAGCTCTTCGGGTTCAGGCCCCGGAAGTCGCGAACGCGCGGCAGCGCGATGTTGACCAGACGATCAAGGAATTCGTACATGCGGGCGCCACGAAGGGTAACCTTCGCACCGATCGGCATGCCTTCGCGAACCTTGAAACCAGCGATCGAGTTGCGAGCGCGGGTAACGACCGGCTTCTGGCCGGCAATCGCAGCCAGGTCACCGGCAGCGATCGTGGGCTTCTTGGAGTCGGCAGTCGCTTCGCCAACGCCCATGTTGATCACGATCTTTTCAAGCTTCGGGATCATCATGACGTTTGCGTAGGAGAACTTCTCCTGCATGGCGCCACGGATACGGGAAACGTATTCCGTCTTGAGACGCGGCTCGTACTTATCAGCCATCGATCACTTCTCCCGAACGCTTGGCCACGCGGACCTTCTTGCCATCCACAACCGAGAAGCCAACGCGGGTCGGCTTGCCATCCTTGTCGACGATGGCGATGTTGGAGATGTGCAAGGATGCTTCCTTGTTGATGATGCCGGCTTCCTGGGCCTGGGTCTGGCGCTGGTGACGCTTCACCATGTTTACGCCACGCACAACGGCCCGGTCTTCCTTCGGCAAAACCTGGATTACTTCGCCGGTACGGCCCTTGTCCTTACCGGTCAATACGACAACCTTGTCGCCTTTACGAATTTTCTGCATCGCATACGCTCCTTACAGTACTTCCGGAGCCAGCGAGATGATCTTCATGTGGTTCTTGGCGCGAAGTTCGCGCGGAACCGGTCCGAAGATACGGGTGCCGATGGGCTCTTTCTTGTTGTCGATAAGAACGGCTGCGTTGTTATCGAAACGGATGACGCTGCCGTCAGCGCGGCGGATGTCCTTGGCGGTGCGCACGACAACCGCCTTCATCACGTCGCCCTTCTTGACGCGGCCGCGCGGAATAGCTTCCTTGATGGAAACGACAATAATGTCGCCAACAGAAGCATATTTGCGCTTCGAGCCGCCCAGCACCTTGATGCACATGACACGACGTGCGCCGGAATTATCCGCCACGTCGAGGTTTGTTTGCATCTGAATCATGTCAGGTCGCCTTCTTGTTGTTACCGGAACGGTTGGGCAAACTCTCCCGAGCGAGCCCCCTGCTCCAGCTTATGAATATCTCTTTTTTTGCGCGGAAAAATCGTGACAGGGTGGTTTCCCGAAGGACCTTCCGTGCGCATCAAAGCAAAAGACGCCCGGGTCACGAGCGTCCTTGCGCTGCTTCATACAGGAATTCGCGCCAAGTGCAAGACACCTGGCGCGATTCTGATGAAATTAAGCCTGGGCGGAAACGACCGTCCAGCGCTTGTCCTTGGAGATCGGTGCGCATTCCTCGATGGAAACGACATCGCCGACCTTATACTGATTGTTTTCGTCGTGTGCCTTGTACTTCTTCGAACGACGAACGGTCTTCTGAAGCAGCGGGTGAGCGAATCGACGCTCAACACGAACTACGACAGTCTTCTCGTTCTTGTCGGACACAACGACGCCCTGCAGAATGCGTTTCGGCATATTATTCTTCCTTAGGCCTTGGCTTCTGCCGCCTTCTGGCGGGCAATGGTTTTAACGCGGGCGATATCCTTGCGGACTTCGTTGATGCGCGAGGACTTCTCCAGCTGACCAGTTGCCTTCTGGAAGCGCAGGTTGAACTGCTCCTTCTTCAGATCGGCGAGCTTGTCCTTGAGCTGGTCGGCGCTGAGGCCGCGAACTTCATCGGCTTTCATGTGCCTTGCTCCTTACTCTGCGATGCGCTGTACGAAGCGCGTCTTGACCGAGAGCTTGGCAGCGCCGAGACGAAGCGCCTCACGGGCGATCTCCTCGGACACACCGTCGATCTCGAACATCATACGACCGGGCTTGACCTTGCATGCCCAGTAATCGACCGAACCCTTGCCCTTACCCATACGAACTTCGGTCGGCTTGGCCGTAACCGGAACGTCGGGGAATACGCGGATCCACACGCGACCTGCGCGCTTCATGTAACGCGTGATCGCGCGGCGGGCCGCTTCGATCTCGCGTGCATTCACGCGGTTCGGTTCCTGCGACTTCAAGCCGAATTCACCGAATGCCAGGTCAAAGCCGCCCTTGGCGACGCCCTTGATGCGTCCCTTGAACTGCTTACGGTACTTAGTACGCTTTGGCTGCAACATTTTCTTACTTCTCCGAGCTTATCTTTCGCCAGCGTCAATCAAGCGTTTTCGCGACGACGATCGCCACGATCGCCACGCTCACGGCTTGCAGGGCCCTGTGCGTCGCCTTCGAGACCGCGACGCTCAGAAGCCATCGGATCGTGCTCAAGGATTTCGCCCTTGAAGATCCAGACCTTGATGCCGCAGATGCCGAATGCGGTTTCAGCTTCAGCCGTGCCGTAGTCGATGTCCGCACGCAGCGTGTGCAACGGAACGCGACCTTCGCGGTACCATTCGGTACGAGCGATTTCAGCACCGCCAAGACGGCCGCCGCAGGTGATCTTGATGCCTTCGGCGCCAAGACGCATTGCGGACTGAACAGCACGCTTCATCGCACGGCGGAAAGCCACGCGGCGCTCGAGCTGCTGAGCGATCGACTGGGCAACCAGCGTCGCGTCGATTTCCGGCTTGCGCACTTCAACGATGTTGAGGTGCGTTTCGGAGTTGGTCATCTCGGAAAGCTTCTTGCGAAGCTTCTCGATGTCTGCACCCTTCTTGCCGATGATCAGACCCGGACGAGCCGAGTGGATCGTGACGCGGCACTTCTTGTGCGGACGCTCGATGACGACCTTTGCGATACCGGCCTGCTTGAGTTCCTTGATCAGGTAAGCCCGGATCTTCAGGTCTTCATGCAGCAGCTTGCCGTATTCTGCGGTGTCAGCGTACCAGCGGCTATCCCAGGTACGGTTGATGCCGAGGCGGAAGCCGATCGGATTGATTTTCTGACCCATTATGCGGCCTCCCCTTTTTCCTCGACTTCACGAACAACGATCGTGAGGTGAGCGAACGGCTTTTCAATGCGGGAAGCACGACCACGGCCACGAGCGTGGAAACGCTTCATGGTGATGGACTTGCCAACATAGGCCTCGGCGACGACGAGAGCGTCGACGTCGAGGTCGTGGTTGTTTTCCGCATTGGCAATTGCAGATTCCAGCGTCTTCTTGACGGTGCCTGCAATGCGCTTGCGGGAGAATTCGAGCTCGGCGAGAGCGCGATCAACCTTCTTGCCACGGATAAGAGCGGCAACCAGGTTCAGTTTCTGGGGGCTGACGCGGAGCGTACGGGCAACGGCCTGAGCCTCGTTGTCCTTCAGCCGGCGTTCGGTCTTAGCCTTCGCCATGATTACTTCCTCTTTGCCTTCTTGTCCGCGCCGTGACCGTAATAGGTACGGGTCGGAGAGAATTCACCGAACTTGTGTCCGACCATGTCTTCGTTAACGGAGACGGGCACATGCTTGCTGCCGTTGTAGACGCCGAAGGTCAGACCAACGAACTGCGGCAGGATCGTGGAGCGACGGCTCCAGATCTTGATTACTTCGTTACGTCCGCTCTCGCGCACCTTCTCAGCCTTGGTGAGAAGATAGCCGTCAACAAACGGACCTTTCCATACTGAACGAGCCATTAGTGACTACCTCTCTTACTTCTTACGCTGATGGCGCGAGCGCATGATGAACTTGTCGGTCGACTTGTTCGAACGGGTGCGCTTGCCCTTCGTGGGCTTGCCCCACGGAGTAACCGGGTGGCGACCACCCGACGTGCGACCTTCACCACCACCGTGCGGGTGGTCGACCGGGTTCATGACGACGCCGCGAACGTGCGGACGCTTGCCGCGCCAACGGGAACGACCGGCCTTGCCGTCGTTGATGTTGGCGTGGTCAGAGTTCGAAACAGCGCCGATCGATGCGAGGCAGGAGCCGTGCACCAGACGCTGTTCGCCCGAGTTGAGACGCAGGATGGCCATGCCGGCATCGCGGCCGACGAGCTGGACATACGTACCGGCGGAGCGAGCGATCTGACCGCCCTTGCCCGGCTTCATCTCGACGTTGTGGATGATCGAACCGACCGGAATGTACTGAAGCGGCATGGTGTTGCCGGGCTTCACGTCCACTGCCTTGTCGGAGGCGATCACCTTGTCACCAGCAGCTAGACGCTGTGGCGCGAGAATGTAAGCCTGTTCGCCGTCGCTATACGTAACCAGCGCGATGAACGCGGTGCGGTTGGGGTCGTATTCCAGACGTTCAACGGTGCCTTCAACGTCGAACTTGCGACGCTTGAAGTCAACCAGACGGTAGGTCCGCTTGTGACCGCCACCCTGGAAACGGACGGTGATCCGGCCCTGGTTGTTACGGCCACCCTTGGAGCTGAGGCCCTGGGTGAGAGCCTTTACCGGCTTGCCCTTGTAGAGCGAAGCGCGGTCCACGATAACCAGCTGGCGCTGGCTCGGCGTGGTCGGATTGAAACTTTTCAATGCCATTTTATTGTTCCCTTTTGGGTCTTTGCCCGCTTGGGCCTAACCTTTAGAGTCCGGTGGACACGTCGATGGATTGACCTTCGGCGAGCGTGACGACGGCTTTCTTGACGTCCTTCAGCTTACCGGCGAACCCACGGAAACGACGGGTCTTACCCTTGCGGATAAGCGTGTTCACAGCCGTGACTTTGACGCCGAAGAGAGCTTCCACGGCAGCCTTGATTTCAGGCTTGGAAGCATTCTTGGCGACGTTGAATACGACCTGGTTCTGTTCGGATACCAGCGTCGACTTTTCCGTGATCGAAGGAGATACGATCACATCGTAGTGGCGAAGATCCGTCATTTGAACCGCTCCTCCAGAGCCTCTACAGCAGCCTTGGAAAGCACCAGCTTGCCACGGCGCAGGATGTCGTAAACATTGATGCCCTGTACCGGCAGAACGTCCACGTTCGGGATGTTCTGAGCAGCGAGCTTGAAGTTGCCATCAAGTTCGGCGCCGCCGATAACGAGAGCGTTGGTCAGGCCAAGCGAAGCGAAGCTGCCCAGCAGAGCCTTGGTCTTTGCTTCGGACGCGACGAGCTGATCGACGATGATCAGTTCTTCAGCCTTCAGCTTTGCAGACAGGGCGTGACGCAGGGCGAGCGCACGAACCTTCTTCGGAAGGTCATGGGCGTGGCTGCGAACAACCGGGCCGTGGGCCTTGCCGCCGCCGCGGAACTGCGGTGCGCGAGCCGAATGGTGACGAGCGCGGCCCGTACCCTTCTGCTTGTACATCTTCGCGCCGGTGCGGGAAACTTCCGACCGGTTCTTGGACTTGTGGGTTCCCTGCTGCTTCTTTGCAAGCTGCCAGCGAACCATGCGGGCCAGAATGTCCTGGCGGGGGTCGAGGCCGAAGATCTCATCCGACAGAGAAACCTTGCCGGCGTCTTTTCCCTCGAGGGTCTTGACGTTCAATTCCATGATAAGGCTCCCTTACTTCGCAGCCGACTTGACGGCGTCGCGGACGATGATCCAGGAACCCTTCGAGCCGGGAACTGCACCCTTCACGAGGATGAGGCCACGGTCTTCATCAGTCGAAACGACTTCGAGGTTCTGGGTCGTAACGCGGGTCTGGCCCATATGACCAGCCATGCGCTTGCCCTTCCAGACGCGACCCGGATCCTGGTTGGAACCAGTCGAACCGTGTGCACGGTGCGAGATCGAGTTACCGTGCGAAGCGCGGCCACCACCGAAGTTGTGACGCTTCATGGCACCGGCGAAACCCTTACCGATCGTGGTTCCGGTGACATCGACCAGCTGGCCGGTCTGAAAATGATTTGCGGTCAGTGTTGCACCGATGTCGATCAGGTTCTCGGGGGAAACCCGGAACTCGACGAGCTTTGCCTTCGGTTCGACATTGGCAGCGGCAAAGTGACCGCGAAGCGCCTTCGTCGTGTTCTTGACCTTGGACTGGCCGGCACCGAGCTGAACTGCGGTGTAGCCATTCTTGTCTTCCGTGCGCTGGGCAACGACTTGTACGTTATCCAGTCGCAATACTGTTACAGGGATATGTTCACCTGCGTCGTTATAGACGCGTGTCATACCCACTTTCTGTGCAATCACACCTGAACGCATTGGTTCATCCTCTTGCGAGCCTTGAAGGGAAAACCCTCTCTGGCCTTTGTTAAGGAGTGCCCTTCGACATCTCACGATGTTTCCGGTCTCCGGTTTGGAAGTCGTTGGATTGCTCCACGTACCTTCCTTGTTATTTCAGCCCTTACCTTGAATGGTTCGGGCCGGGTCTTAGAGCTTGATTTCCACGTCAACGCCAGCAGCGAGGTCGAGCTTCATCAGAGCATCGACAGTCTGCGGGGTGGGGTCAACGATATCGAGAAGACGCTTGTGCGTCCGCATTTCGAACTGTTCACGGCTCTTCTTGTCAACGTGGGGAGAGCGGTTGACAGTAAACTTTTCGATGCGGGTGGGGAGCGGAACCGGGCCGCGAACGCTGGCGCCGGTGCGCTTTGCGGTCGACACGATTTCACGGGTAGAGGCATCGAGGATCCGGTGATCGAACGCCTTGAGGCGGATACGGATATTCTGGCCGTTCATTCGTCTTGTCCTTGTTCTTTGTTATTCGTTTCCGCACGCGGAAACACATGAACTTCTATTGATCGTGGCGCCGCAGATTTTCAAAAATCGAGAGGAATGCGCGTCGCACCCCAATCATTTCAGTAGTCTGTATTGCTAAAAACACCGCGTTCCGCAATCGCTTGCGAATCCAGCGGTGAATGTGAGTGCGCGTTTACGCGCTTTCACCGAATTTTTCAAGCACTAAAAATGCAACGCCGCCAGGCTTTTTACCAAAAGTCCGGCGGCGGTGCTGTTCACACCGCCGCCAGCCTGAATTTCAACGGTCGAGATTACTCGACGATCGAGGCAACGATGCCGGCGCCGACGGTCCGGCCGCCTTCGCGGATAGCGAAGCGCAGCTTTTCTTCCATCGCGATCGGAACGATCAGCTCGACGTCAACCGTGACGTTGTCGCCAGGCATAACCATTTCCGTGCCTTCCGGAAGCGTAACGATGCCCGTAACGTCCGTCGTGCGGAAGTAGAACTGCGGACGGTAGTTCGTGAAGAACGGCGTATGACGGCCGCCTTCTTCCTTCGTCAGGATGTAGGCTTCTGCCTTGAACTTCTTGTGCGGCTTTACCGAACCCGGCTTGCACAGGATCTGACCACGCTCGACGCCGTCACGGTTAACACCGCGAACAAGTGCACCGATGTTGTCGCCAGCCTGGCCCTGGTCGAGCAGCTTGCGGAACATTTCAACGCCGGTAACAGTCGTCTTCGAGGTCGGACGGATGCCGACGATTTCGACTTCTTCACCAACCTTGACGATACCGCGCTCAACGCGACCCGTCACAACCGTACCACGGCCCGAGATCGAGAACACGTCTTCGATCGGCATCAGGAACGGCTGGTCGATCGGACGCTCAGGCGTCGGAATGTAGGCGTCAACCGCAGCCATCAGCTCGCGGATCGCGTCTTCACCGATCTTCTTGTCGGAATCTTCAAGAGCAGCAAGCGCCGAACCCTTGATGATCGGAATATCGTCGCCCGGGAAGTCGTAGGACGACAGAAGTTCGCGAACTTCAAGCTCGACGAGCTCGAGAAGCTCGGCGTCGTCAACCTGGTCGACCTTGTTGAGGAACACGACGATGGCCGGAACGCCAACCTGACGGGCAAGCAGGATGTGCTCGCGCGTCTGCGGCATCGGGCCGTCAGCGGCGGAGCAAACCAGGATCGCGCCGTCCATCTGGGCAGCACCGGTGATCATGTTCTTCACGTAGTCGGCGTGGCCGGGGCAGTCAACGTGAGCGTAGTGACGGTTGGCCGTCTCGTACTCAACGTGTGCCGTCGAGATCGTGATACCACGAGCCTTCTCTTCAGGAGCCGCGTCGATCTGGTCATACGCCTTGAACTCGCCGAAGAACTTCGTGATTGCTGCCGTCAGCGACGTCTTGCCATGGTCAACGTGACCGATCGTGCCAATGTTGACGTGCGGCTTCGTCCGCTCAAACTTGCTCTTTGCCATTAGTGGCTCTCCATTCTTGTCCCGTGACGGGAATAATCTTCAAAATTCGGTGGGGCGTACCCCGATCACTTCTGACCGGAGTACTTTGCCTGGATTTCCTGCGCCACGTTCGACGGAACCGGCGAATAGTGATCGAACGTCATCGAGTACTGAGCGCGACCCTGCGACATGGAGCGCAGGTTATCGACGTACTTGAACATGTTCGCGAGCGGAACATGCGCGTTGATGACGACGGCGATACCACGGCTTTCCTGGCCCTGGATCTGACCACGACGGGAGTTCAGGTCGCCGATAACGTCGCCGACATAGTCTTCCGGCGTTACGACTTCGACCTTCATCATCGGCTCGAGAAGCTGTGCACCAGCCTTCTTGGCTGCTTCACGGAAGCAGGCACGCGATGCGATTTCGAAGGCGAGAACCGACGAGTCAACATCGTGGAATGCACCGTCGACCAGCGTCGCCTTGACGCCGAGCATCGGGAAGCCAGCCAGCGGACCGGAAGACAGAACGCTTTCGATACCCTTCTGAACGCCCGGGATGTATTCCTTCGGAACAGCACCACCGACGATCTTCGACTCGAACTTGAAGTCTTCGCCTTCGGGGTTCGGTTCGAAGATGATCTTCACGCGAGCGAACTGACCGGTACCACCGGACTGCTTCTTGTGCGTGTAGTCTTCTTCGTGCTGACGCGTGATCGTTTCGCGGTAGGCAACCTGCGGAGCACCGACGGTTGCTTCAACCTTGAACTCGCGACGCATACGGTCAACGATGATGTCGAGGTGAAGTTCGCCCATGCCGGCAATGATGGTCTGGCCGGATTCGTCGTCGGTCTTGACGCGGAAGGACGGATCTTCTGCAGCCAGACGGTTGAGCGCGAGGCCCATCTTTTCCTGGTCGCCCTTGGTCTTCGGCTCGATCGCGATCTGGATGACCGGCTCGGGGAATTCCATGCGCTCGAGGATAACCGGCTTCAGCGGATCGCAGAGCGTATCGCCAGTGGTGGTTTCCTTGAGGCCAGCCAGAGCAACGATGTCGCCTGCATAGGCTTCTTCGATGTCTTCACGGCTGTTGGAGTGCATCTGAAGCATACGGCCGACGCGCTCGCGCTTGTCCTTGACCGTGTTCATGACAGACGTGCCCTTTTCGAGCTTGCCCGAGTAGATGCGCGCGAAAGTGAGCGAACCAACGAAGGGGTCGTTCATGATCTTGAACGCGAGCATGGAAAGCGGCTCGGAATCGTCAGCGTGACGCTCGATTTCGGCTTCCGTCTTGGCGTCGATGCCCTTGATCGCCGGAATGTCCAGCGGCGAAGGGAGATAGTCGACAACGGCGTCGAGGAGCGGCTGAACGCCCTTGTTCTTGAACGCGGTACCGCAGAACATCGGGTGGAACTTCACGTCGATGGTGCCGCGGCGAACGAGTTCACGAATCTTGTCGTTGTCCGGGTAGTTGCCTTCGAGGTAGGCTTCCATCGCTTCTTCGTCGATCTCGACAACCGTCTCGATCAGCTTTTCACGATATTCTTCAGCCTTGGCCTTCATGTCCTCGGGGATCTCGACGACGTCCCACTGGGCGCCGAGCGACTCGTCGCGCCATACGAGAGCATTCATCTCGATCAGGTCGATAACGCCCTTGAACTCGGTCTCAGCGCCGATCGGCAGCTGCATGACAACGGCAGTGGCGCCGAGACGGGTCTTGATCATTTCTACCGAGCGGTAGAAGTCAGCACCGGTCTTGTCCATCTTGTTGCAGAAGATCATGCGCGGAACATGATACTTCTCAGCCTGACGCCAGACGGTTTCCGTCTGCGGCTCAACACCGGCGTTGGCGTCGAGCAGCGCGATGGCGCCGTCAAGAACGCGCAGCGAACGCTCGACTTCGATGGTGAAGTCAACGTGGCCGGGGGTGTCGATGATGTTGAAGCGGCGGGTCTTGCCGTCACGGCCCTTCCAGAAGGTCGTGGTCGCAGCGGACGTGATGGTGATACCACGCTCCTGCTCCTGCTCCATCCAGTCCATCGTGGCTGCGCCATCGTGAACTTCGCCGATCTTGTGCGACTTACCGGTGTAATAGAGAATACGCTCGGTGGTGGTCGTCTTGCCGGCGTCGATATGCGCCATGATACCGAAATTGCGGTAGTCTTCGATTTTATATTCGCGAGCCATAATGGACTGCCTTTCGATATGCGATCGGTTAAGATTACCAGCGGTAATGCGAGAATGCGCGGTTAGCGTCGGCCATCTTGTGCGTGTCTTCACGCTTCTTGACGGCGGAGCCGCGGTTGTTCGCAGCGTCCATGAGTTCGCCGGAGAGGCGATCGATCATGGTCGTTTCGTTGCGCTTGCGCGCAGCGGTGATCAACCAGCGGATTGCGAGGGCCTGGCGACGCTCGGGACGAACATCAACCGGAACCTGGTATGTCGCACCACCAACGCGGCGCGAACGCACTTCAACATGCGGCGCAACATTGTCGAGGGCCGAATGGAACACGGCGAGCGGCTCCTGCTTCGTCTTGCCCTGAACGACGTCGAACGCGCCGTAAACGATGCTTTCTGCTACCGACTTCTTGCCGTGAAGCATGATGGCGTTCATGAACTTGGTGACGACCAGATCACCGAACTTCGGATCCGGGTTGATCTCACGCTTTTCTGCACTATGGCGACGGGACATACTTTTTGTCTCTCAATGTTATTGACGCTATACCACGCGGAGAACCTCGCGCAGCGCCGAATTGTTGTTGCCGAAATTACTTCGGACGCTTCGCACCGTACTTCGAACGGCGCTGCTTGCGGTTCTTGACGCCCTGGGTATCGAGAACACCGCGGATGATGTGGTAACGAACGCCCGGCAAGTCCTTCACGCGGCCGCCGCGGATCATGACGACAGAGTGTTCCTGAAGGTTGTGACCTTCGCCAGGAATGTAGCCGATGACTTCGAAGCCGTTGGTGAGGCGGATCTTGGCAACCTTACGCAGAGCCGAGTTCGGCTTCTTCGGGGTCGTCGTGTAAACGCGGGTGCAAACACCACGCTTCTGCGGGTTTTCCTGCAGGGCAGGAACCTTGTTGCGCTTTACCTGTGCCTGGCGAGGCTTGCGGATCAGCTGGTTTACGGTAGGCATATAACCATCCCTTGCAAAAACTACTTTAGCCACCCTCACGGGTGGCGGCTATGCCGTTGCCGGCGACGATGCACGCATATATCCTCATGCGCAAAACGTGGCCCGATCCGGTTTCACGGATGGACCACCAAGAGCAGAGGACACCGGATGAGGCGTCTTGCGTGCAACATTCGTGTCTTCTACGTGCAATGGAGACCCGTTTGAGATGATGTTCGGGAAAAAGCTTACCGAACGGCCAGCACCCACAGAGGCTCCGATGGCGGGCGTACTACTGTTTTAGCCAGCTTTCGTCAAGGGTGAATCCGCATTTTGCGCCCGCGCCCGGGGCCACGAACGCCACCGCAACGCCATTTCCCCCTCCCTATACCATAAGTCGGCATCAACGGCAGCGATTTTAACCTCCGGCCTTTGGCTTTTCATAAAATCCGTCTATTGATTCCCTCAGGCTGGCCGGACATGGCCGCCCCGCGGGCGGAACCGATTCCCCCTGCCCTGATGACAGCAACGAAAGATCAAGGAACCGCGTCATGAGCACCCTCCCCGACAACGACAACGGACGCGATGAGCCGATGGTCTTCATCGTCATCGGCAAGGCTTACGAAACCGACAACTCCGAGGGTATCGACATTCACGTCATCCTCAGGGCGCCGGATGACGACACAGCCGTTCGCGAAACGCTGAATGCGCTTTCCGAGGAAGGCTTCATCGAAGCCGATCTCGACCAGATCGGCATGCTGACCGAAATTCCCGATGAAGAGCCGCACGCCTCGGCCTATCAGGGCGCGCTCGAAGGCGAAGTCGCCATCATCCGCTTCGCCTGAAGAGCCTTGGCCATGGCGGTCAGACGTGTCGTCGCCAACATCGCTACCTCCGACCCCGCGCTGGCGCAGGTCTTTTATGGCGATATCCTCGGCATGCCGGTCGCCATGGATCACGGCTGGATCGTCACCCATGCCAGCCCGCTCAAGGCGCCGGCGCAGCTAAGCTTTGCGCGCGAAGGCGGTTCCGGCACAGATGTGCCGGACTTCTCCATAGAAGTCGACAATTTCGATGAGGTCCGCGACCGGATCGTCGCAGCCGGACTGCCGATAGAATACGGCCCCACCGTCGAGTCCTGGGGCGTACGTCGCCTGTTCGTACGCGACCCTTTTGGAAAGCTTGTCAATATATTAAGTCACTTATAGAATATAGAGTCTGAATAATAGTATTGATTCTTAAAAGATTGAATGCTGCACAAACATAGGCTTAGAATAGTTCCGACGCAAAATTTCGGGGTCGGGTTGGATACTTTATCATCGTCTGACATTATCGATGACATTTATGAAGCGGCGCTTTTTCCCGACCGCTGGTCGCAGGTTCTGGCAAATGCCGGCGGCCGCCTCGGTTTCTGGGGCGGCGCCATCACCTGGGGCAAGGGGGAAGACCAGGCCTGGCTGCACACGCCCAACTTTCAAGAACTGATGAAGGACTACATGGCGGGAGGCTGGAATCACCGCAATGATCGCCTTACGCGTACTGCCCGTGAAGGCCGGTTCGCCTTCGTGCAGGATTTCGACGTCTTCACCCCTGATGAATGGGCCGAACTGCCGATCGTCCGTGAGTTCCTCAGGCCCCGCGGCCTGGGCTATGGTGCGACGACACAGGTCGCGCCGCCCGGCCATCCGGAGATGACGGTACTGTTTGAACACAGGCTGGAAGCTGGCATAATCCGGCCTGATACGATGGCTGCACTCGCCGGACTGAGGCCACATATCGCCCGTAGCCTTGCGCTCGCAACGCGGCTGCAACGGCAGAAAGCCGACGCGATGACCTTCGGCCTCAATGCCATTGGCGCTCCGGCAGCCGTGCTGCAGGCAAACGGCCTTATTCTCTCGGCCAACGATCTCTTCCTGTCACTGCAGAAATGTTTCGCCGCCCCCACACGCGACAGTATTGCCATTGCTGACGAGAGGGTGAACCGGCTCCTGTACAAAGCGCTGGCCGGGCACGATGCCGGTTCCTTCCCTCTCCCCGCCGGTGAAGATAGACCCTGCATTCTTCACGTCATACCGCTGCGCAAGAAGGCGCTCGACTTATCTCCGAAAGGCAACGCCATCGTGCTCATATCGCAGCCCACCGGCACCATTGCCGACGCAAGCGCGTTGTTGAAGGGGCTATACGACCTCACAAGAGGCGAGGCACGCGTGGCTTTGGAAATCATGAAAGGACTTTCGCTACCGGCAGTGGCGAAGCAATTGCAGATTTCCCATGAAACGGTGCGCAGCAACGCAAAGTCGATCTATGCCAAGACCGGCAGCGCAGGCCAGACCGATCTTGTTCGGCGCCTCTCTGTCCTGACCCGCTATAACATCCGGAAACCGGACTAACCCTGTTGCATATGCAGGAATGCCGGGCGGCGGTGGAGGCGCCCGGCCTCTGTCCATACAAACAAAAACGCCCGGATTGCTCCGGGCGTTTTGCTTCGAACTTTGGGGGGCTCCGCAAAGCCCCTGCCCTGTCTGACCTTACTCGGCAGCCGGAGCCTGGTCCGTCATGTCCTGCAGCATCTGGTTTGCAGAACCTGCACCGGTACCCTTGCGGCGTTCCTCGAGAATGAGGTCGTCGCGCGAGGTGGCGATGCGGCGGATCTGCGTCATGGTACCGCCGGTACCGGCCGGGATGAGACGGCCGACGATGACGTTTTCCTTGAGACCCTGCAGCGTGTCCGTCTTGCCGGCAATCGCAGCTTCCGTGAGAACCTTGGTGGTTTCCTGGAAGGATGCGGCCGAGATGAAGGACGGCGTCTGCAGCGAAGCCTTGGTGATGCCGAGCAGAACCGGCTCGCCGTAGGCAGGCTTCTTGCCTTCTTCGATCAGGCGGTCGTTGTTGTCATCGAGCTCGATGCGATCAACGTTGTCACCCACGATGTACTGGCTATCGCCAGCATCGGTGATTTCAACCTTCTGCAGCATCTGGCGAACGATCACCTCGATGTGCTTGTCGTTGATCACAACGCCCTGCAGACGGTAGACTTCCTGGATTTCGTTCACGAGGTAGGAAGCCAGAGCTTCCACGCCCTTGATCGCCAGAATGTCGTGCGGCGCCGGGTTACCGTCGAGGATGTATTCACCCTTTTCGATATAGTCGCCTTCCTGAAGGTGGAAGGGCTTGCCCTTCGGGATCAGGTATTCGACCGGCTCGACGCCGTCTTCCGCAGGCTCGATCATCACGCGGCGCTTGTTCTTGTAGTCGCGGCCGAGGCGGATCGTACCATCGATCTCTGCGATGATGGCGTGATCCTTCGGACGACGGGCTTCGAACAGTTCCGCAACGCGCGGCAGACCACCGGTGATGTCCTTCGTCTTGGCGCTTTCCAGCGGCGAACGTGCAAGCACGTCACCCTGGGAGACCTTCGCACCCGGCTCGACCGACAGGATGGCGTCGACCGAGAGCTGGAAGCGGGCTTCGCCACCACGGGCAAGCTTCGCAACAGCGCCGGACGCGTCCTTGATGACGATCGCAGGCTTGAGATCCGAACCGCGCGGCGTCGAGCGCCAGTCAATGACCTGACGCTTGGTGATGCCGGTGGATTCGTCGGTTGCTTCCAGAACGGATAGACCGTCGACGAGGTCTTCGAAGTGAACGGTACCTTCCACTTCCGTCATCATCGGACGGGTGTAGGGGTCCCACTCTGCAAGACGCTGGCCACGCTTTACCTTGTCGCCATCATCAACGAAGATCTTCGAACCGTAAGCCACACGCTGTGTAGAACGTTCCGCGCCGCGCTCATCAAGGATCGTAACGGACATGTTACGGCCCATGGCGATGAGAACGCCTTCGGAGTTCCGCAGGATGTTGCGGTTCTTGATCTGGATCGTGCCTTCATAAGACGCTTCGAGGAACGACTGGTCGACCACGTTTGCCGTGCCACCAAGGTGGAACGTACGCATGGTGAGCTGCGTGCCCGGTTCACCGATCGACTGTGCGGCGATAACGCCAACGGCTTCGCCCATGTTGACAGGCGTACCGCGTGCAAGGTCACGACCGTAGCAGACGCCGCAGACACCAACCTGCACTTCGCAGGTGAGCGCCGAGCGGATGCGAACGGACTGGATGCCAGCCTTCTCGATGGCAGCCACGTCGGCTTCGTCGATCAGCGTGCCAGCCTTGACGATGTTCTCGCCGGTGACCGGGTTGTCGATGTCATCGAGAGCCGTACGACCGAGGATACGCGCGCCGAGCGAAGCAACCACCTGACCGGCATCAACGATGGCAGTCATGGTGAGGCCCTTGTCGGTGCCGCAATCCCTGGAGTTGACAATGCAATCCTGCGCGACGTCGACGAGACGACGGGTCAGGTAACCCGAGTTCGCGGTCTTCAGGGCGGTGTCTGCGAGACCCTTACGGGCACCGTGGGTCGAGTTGAAGTACTCGTTAACGGTCAGGCCTTCCTTGAAGTTCGAGATGATCGGCGTCTCGATGATTTCACCCGATGGCTTCGCCATCAGACCGCGCATGCCGCCCAGCTGACGCATCTGGTTCGGAGAACCACGAGCACCCGAGTGGGACATCATGTAGATGGAGTTCATCGGCTTCTGGCGGCCCGTTTCCGGATCGAACTCGACAGCCTTGATGCGTGCCATCATCTCTTCGGCGACCTTTTCAGTTGCCTTGCCCCAGGCGTCGACAACCTTGTTGTACTTTTCGCCCTGGGTGATGAGACCATCATTGTACTGCTGTTCGTATTCCTTCACGAGAGCTTCGGTGTCGCCAACGATCTTCACCTTGCTGTCAGGAATGACCATGTCGTCCTTGCCGAACGAAATGCCGGCGCGGCAGGCATGGGCAAAGCCGAGCTGCATGATGCGGTCACAGAAGATGACCGTGTCTTTCTGGCCGCAATGACGGTAGACCGTGTCGATCATCTTGGAGATGTTCTTCTTGGTCATTTCCTGGTTGCAGACGTCGAAAGGCACGTTGACGTTCTTCGGCAGAAGTTCGCCAATCAGCATACGACCAGGGGTCGTCTCATGGATCTTCGAAACCGGCTTGCCATCGGCATCCACGGTCTTGAAGCGACCACGGATCTTGGCATGCAGCGTCACGACCTTGTTTTCAAGCGCGTGATGCAGCTCACCGATGTCGGAGAAGGCCATGCCTTCGCCCGGCTCGTTCTGGTTCATGATCGACAGGTAATACAGGCCGAGAACCATGTCCTGCGAAGGAACGATGATCGGGTGGCCGTTTGCCGGATGCAGGATGTTGTTGGTCGACATCATCAGCACGCGCGCTTCCAGCTGGGCTTCCAGTGAAAGCGGAACGTGAACAGCCATCTGGTCACCGTCGAAGTCGGCGTTGAAGGCCGTGCAGACGAGCGGGTGCAGCTGGATGGCCTTGCCTTCAACCAGCATGGGTTCGAAAGCCTGGATACCCAGACGGTGCAGCGTCGGCGCGCGGTTCAACAGAACCGGATGTTCGCGGATGACCTCGTCGAGGATATCCCAAACCTCAGGCTTTTCCTTTTCAACCAGCTTCTTGGCCTGCTTGACGGTCGAGGAGTAACCCTTGGCGTCGAGGCGGGCGTAGATGAACGGCTTGAACAGTTCGAGCGCCATCTTCTTCGGCAGACCGCACTGGTGCAGCTTCAGTTCCGGACCGGTCACGATGACCGAACGGCCGGAATAGTCGACGCGCTTGCCGAGAAGGTTCTGGCGGAAACGGCCCTGCTTGCCCTTGAGCATGTCGGAGAGCGACTTCAGCGGGCGCTTGTTGGCACCCGTGATGACGCGACCGCGACGGCCGTTGTCGAACAGCGCATCGACGGATTCCTGCAACATACGCTTTTCGTTGCGGATGATGATGCCAGGCGCACGAAGCTCGATCAGGCGCTTCAGACGGTTGTTACGGTTGATGACGCGGCGATAGAGATCGTTAAGGTCGGACGTCGCAAAACGGCCGCCATCCAGCGGAACCAGCGGACGCAGGTCCGGCGGAATGACCGGAACGACCTTCATGATCATCCATTCAGGACGGTTGCCCGATTCCATGAAGTTCTCGACGATCTTCAGGCGCTTCATCAGCTTCTTCTGCTTGAGATCCGACGTGGTCTCAGCAAGTTCGGCACGCAGGTCGCCGGCGATCTTTTCGAGGTTCATCGAAGCCAGCATCTCATAGATGGCTTCAGCGCCGATCATGGCGGTGAACTGGTCTTCGCCGAACTCGTCGACGGCGATCATGTACTCTTCTTCAGACAGAAGCTGGTTCTGCTTGAGCGAGGTGAGACCGGGTTCCGTGACAATGTAGTTCTCGAAATAGAGAACACGCTCGACATCCTTCAGCGTCATGTCGAGCAGGGTCGAGATACGCGAAGGAAGCGACTTCAGGAACCAGATGTGGGCAACCGGCGCTGCGAGCTCGATATGGCCCATGCGCTCACGGCGAACGCGCGACAGCGTGACTTCGACGCCGCACTTTTCGCAGATGATGCCCTTGTACTTCATGCGCTTGTACTTGCCGCACAGGCACTCATAGTCCTTGATCGGCCCGAAGATACGCGCGCAGAAAAGACCGTCACGCTCAGGCTTGAACGTACGGTAGTTGATGGTTTCCGGCTTCTTGATCTCGCCGTAGGACCACGACAGGATTTTTTCCGGCGAAGCGATCGAAATCCGGATGGAATCGAAATGCTGCGCAGGCACCTGAGGATTGAAAAGATTCATGACCTCTTGGTTCATGCCTTGTCTCCTTGAGAGGCTAGCTGCTGCCCCTGTTTGCATCTGGACCGGCTTCTTCCCGGGTCGCCGTCCAGAGCTTTAAATACGGATTAACCGCATAATGCGGCGAAAGTATCCCGAACCGCAAAGACCGCTCGGGAAACCGGCAGGCGCCCTCTCAGGCGCCCGCCTCTATCGTGTTTATTCCGCCGCGTCAGGCAGCTGGTCTTCGGGCTGGTTCTCGATCTTCGAGTTTTCCAGCTCGACGGACAGGCCGAGCGACCGCATTTCCTTGACGAGAACGTTGAAGCTCTCGGGGATACCGGCTTCGAAGGTGTCGTCGCCACGGACGATTGCTTCGTAAACCTTCGTGCGGCCAGCCACGTCGTCCGACTTGACGGTGAGCATTTCCTGCAGCGTGTAAGCCGCGCCGTATGCTTCCAGAGCCCAGACTTCCATTTCCCCGAAGCGCTGACCGCCGAACTGCGCCTTGCCGCCCAGCGGCTGCTGGGTAACGAGCGAGTAAGGACCGATCGAACGAGCGTGGATCTTGTCGTCGACAAGGTGGTTCAGCTTGATCATGTACATGTAGCCGACGGTGACCTTGCGGTCGAACGGCTCACCGGTACGGCCGTCGTAAAGAACGGACTGACCGGATTCATGCAGACCTGCCTTCTTCAGCATCGCGGCAACGTCAGGCTCATGCGCACCGTCGAAAACCGGAGTCGCGATGGAAACACCGCGCTTGGCTTCTTCGGCGAGCTTGACGAGCGAGTCGTCATCAAAACGCTGAACCTCGTCATTGGCTTCAGACGCATAGATTTCCGTCAGTTCGCTGCGAAGCTCGCTGATGTCCATCGTCTTGCGATACTCTTCGAGCATCTCACCGATCTTCTTGCCCATGCCTGCGCATGCCCATGCGAGGTGGGTTTCGAGGATCTGGCCGACGTTCATGCGCGAAGGCACGCCGAGCGGATTCAAGCAGATGTCGACATGCGTGCCGTCTTCGAGGAACGGCATGTCCTCGACGGGAACGATACGCGAGACGACGCCCTTATTACCGTGACGGCCGGCCATCTTGTCGCCCGGCTGGATCTTGCGCTTAACGGCAACGAAGACCTTGACCATCTTCATGACGCCCGGAGGCATTTCATCGCCGCGCTGGACCTTTTCGACCTTGTCCATGAAGCGCTGCTCAAGGCGCGACTTGGATTCGTCGTACTGGCCGCGAAGTGCTTCGATCTCAGCCTGGGCCTTTTCGTCCTCGACGGCGAACATCCACCACTGCGAGCGGGGATATTCGGAGACGACGGCGTTGGAGAGCTCGACGCCCTTCTTGAAGCCCTTCGGACCGGCAATCGAAACCTGGCCACGCAGCATGTCGATCAGACGGCCGTAGACGTTACGGTCGAGGATCGCCTGCTCGTCGTCACGGTCCTTCGCCAGACGCTCGATCTCTTCGCGCTCGATAGCCATCGCGCGCTCGTCCTTCTCCACACCGTGACGGTTGAAGACGCGGACTTCCACGACCGTACCGAACGTGCCCGGAGGCATGCGCATGGAGGTGTCGCGAACGTCGGAAGCCTTTTCACCGAAGATGGCGCGCAGAAGCTTTTCTTCCGGCGTCATCGGGCTTTCGCCCTTCGGCGTGATCTTGCCGACGAGGATGTCGCCCGGCTGAACTTCCGCACCGATGTAGACGATACCGGCTTCGTCGAGGTTCTTCAGCGCTTCTTCCGAAACGTTCGGAATATCGCGCGTGATTTCTTCCGGACCGAGCTTCGTGTCACGCGCCATCACTTCGAATTCTTCGATGTGGATGGAGGTGAACACGTCGTCGGAAACGATACGCTCCGACATCAGGATCGAGTCTTCGTAGTTGTAGCCATTCCAGGGCATGAACGCGACGAGCGCGTTACGGCCGAGGGCCAGGTCACCGAGGTCGGTCGACGGACCATCCGCGATGATGTCACCCTTGGAGATGATATCACCGACGGACACCAGCGGACGCTGGTTGACGCAGGTGTTCTGGTTCGAACGCTGGAACTTCTGCAGACGGTAGATGTCAACGCCGGACTTGCCTGCATCGAGATCTTCCGTGGCGCGGATAACGATACGCGTCGCGTCGACCTGGTCGACGACACCGCCGCGGCGAGCCGCGATGGCAGCGCCGGAGTCACGCGCAACGATCGGTTCCATGCCGGTGCCCACGAAAGGCGCCTCTGCGCGCAGAAGCGGAACGGCCTGACACTGCATGTTCGAGCCCATGAGAGCGCGGTTGGCGTCGTCGTTTTCCAGGAACGGAATGAGAGCCGCTGCGACCGAAACGAGCTGCTTCGGCGAAACGTCCATCAGGTTGATGTTGTCACGCGGTGCGAGCATAACTTCGCCCGAGTGACGGCAGACGACGAACTCTTCCGAGAAAGAACCGTCTTCATTGAGCGGCGCGTTGGCCTGCGCGACGTAATATTTCGCCTCTTCCATGGCGGAGAGGTAAATAACGTCGTTCGTGACCTTGCCGTCGGTGATCTTGCGGTACGGGCTCTCGATGAAGCCGTACTTGTTGACACGGGCAAAGGTTGCAAGCGAGTTGATCAGACCGATGTTCGGGCCTTCCGGCGTCTCGATCGGGCAAATACGGCCGTAGTGGGTCGGGTGAACGTCGCGGACTTCGAAGCCGGCGCGCTCGCGGGTCAGACCACCCGGTCCAAGAGCCGAAAGACGACGCTTGTGGGTGATTTCCGAAAGCGGGTTCACCTGGACCATGAACTGCGACAGCTGCGAGGAACCGAAGAATTCGCGAACGGCAGCAGCTGCCGGCTTCGCGTTGATCAGGTCCTGCGGCATCACGGTGTCGATTTCGATCGAGGACATACGTTCCTTGATCGCACGTTCCATGCGCAGAAGGCCCAGACGATACTGGTTTTCCATCAGCTCGCCGACAGAACGCACACGGCGGTTGCCGAGGTTGTCGATGTCGTCGATTTCGCCCTTGCCGTCGCGCAGTTCGACCAGCATCTTGACGACGGCGAGGATGTCTTCCTTGCGCAGCGTGCGCACGGTGTCTTCCGCGTCGAGGTCGAGGCGCATGTTCATCTTCACGCGACCAACCGCCGAAAGATCGTAACGCTCTGCATCGAAGAACAGCGAGTTGAACATCGCTTCCGCCGAATCCATGGTCGGCGGCTCACCCGGACGCATGACGCGGTAGATGTCGAACAGGGCTTCCTGGCGGTTCTCGTTCTTGTCGGCAGACAGTGTGTTGCGGATATAGGCGCCAACATTGACGTGGTCGATGTTGAGAACCGGAATCTCGTCAAAACCGGACTGCAGGATCAGACCGAGGGTCTTCTCGTCGATTTCGTCGCCGGCCTCGAGATAGATTTCACCCGTCTCGTAGTTGACGATGTCTTCGGCCAGGTAGTTGCCGTAAAGGTCTTCGTCGGTCGCCTTCAGCGCCTTGAGGCCCTTTTCGGAGAGCTGGCGGATAAGGCGCGGCGTGAGCTTCTTGCCGGCCTCGACGACCACTTCGCCGGTATCGGCGTCGATCATGTCGGTGACGACCTTGGCGTTCTTCAGCGCTTCGGGCTGGAACGGAATACGCCAGCCGTCGCCGTCGCGCTCATAGGAAGCCTTGGTGTAGAAGGTCGACAGAATGTCTTCGCCGTCCATGCCAAGCGCCATCAGCAGCGAGGTGACGGGGATTTTGCGGCGACGGTCGATACGCGCATAGACGATATCCTTGGCGTCGAACTCGATGTCGAGCCAGGAACCGCGATACGGAATGACACGGGCAGCAAAGAGCAGCTTGCCGGAAGAATGGCTCTTGCCCTTGTCGTGATCGAAGAACACGCCCGGCGAACGGTGCATCTGCGAAACGATGACGCGCTCGGTGCCGTTGACGATGAACGTGCCGTTATTGGTCATGAGCGGCATGTCGCCCATGTAGACGGACTGTTCCTTGATGTCCTTGATGGACTTCGCGCCCGTATCTTCATCGATATCGAACACGATGAGGCGCAGCGTCACCTTGAGCGGCGCTGCATAGGTCAGATCGCGCTGACGGCATTCCTCGACGTCGAACTTCGGCGCTTCGAATTCGTAGGATACGAATTCGAGCATGGAGGCGCCGGAAAAATCGGTGATCGGGAATACGGATTTGAAAACGGCATTCAATCCCTCGTCGGGACGGCCACCCTTGGGCTCGTCAACCATGAGAAACTGGTCGTACGAAGCCTTCTGAACCTCAATGAGGTTCGGCATTTCCGCTACTTCTGGAATTTTGCCGAAAAACTTGCGTACGCGCCTGCGACCGTTAAACGAAAGGGTCTGAGCCATCGTCGCTCCTTTAAAAATTGCATCCGGGCCTGCAACGGACGGGAACCGATGGCCAGTCGATCCCGTCAATCAATGGGTATCCTCAATCTCGTTCCACATCCCGGATCGATCAGGCCGGATTGCCTTGATGAGCCGGTTCGGAACCATTCTCTTGAAGAACCCATTACCCAAAAGCCATTTTCACGCGGCTTTTGGGTAATGAGTTTTAAAAACGATGACGACGGGAAGGGGCATTAAGCCCCTTCCCGCCAGCAATCGCAAGATTACTTAACGTCAACCTTGGCGCCTGCGTCTTCAAGCTTCTTCTTGAGATCAGCAGCTTCAGCCTTGGAAACGGCTTCCTTGACCGGCTTCGGAGCGCCTTCAACGAGGTCCTTGGCTTCCTTGAGGCCGAGGCCGGTGATGCCGCGAACTTCCTTGATGACGTTGATCTTGTTGGCGCCAGCGTCAACCAGGATAACGTCGAACTCGGTCTTTTCTTCTTCCGGAGCAGCAGCAGCAGCAGCGCCGCCAGCAGCAGCAACGGCTACCGGAGCAGCAGCGGAAACGCCCCACTTTTCTTCGAGAAGCTTGGACAGTTCTGCAGCTTCCAGAACGGTCAGCGAGGAGAGGTCTTCTACGATCTTTGCGAGATCAGCCATTTTGATAGTTCCTTTTGTTCAGTTCGAACCAGTTTGAATATTTACAGCGAAAAACCGCCTTAAGCGGCTTCGTCCTTCTTGGCGTAAGCCGAGAACACCCGAGCCAGCTGGCTTGCAGGTGCGGCGACAACCGTAGCGACGCGAGTTGCCGGGGCATTGAGAAGGCCCAGCAGCTTTGCGCGCAGCTCGTCCAGCGAAGGCAGGGTCGCGAGCGACTTGACTGCTTCGGCGTTGAGCGTGGTTGCGCCCATGGCACCGCCCAAAACAACGACCTTGTCGTTGGTCTTGGCGAAATCCATGACGACTTTCGGAGCGATCATCGGGTCAGTGCTGTATGCAATCAGCGTCTGTCCCTTGAAGAGATTGGTCATCCCTTCCGACTCCGTACCCTGAAGAGCGATCTTGGCCAGGCGGTTCTTCGCGACCTTGACGGTGCCTCCGGCAGCGCGCATCTTCGAACGGAAGTCGTTCATCTGCGCAACGGTGACACCAGCATAGTGGGCCACGACAACCGAACCGGAAGCCTTGAAGACTTCGTTCAGCTCCGTGACGAATTCGCGTTTTTCCGCTCTTTCCACTGTCTGTCTCCAGTAGACGGGGCCACATGATTGTGAACCCGTCGGGTTTGCCTTTGCCCCAAGGGACCTTTTTACAAAGATCCCGAGCGACGCTCGAGGATCCTGTCCCCCGCTCTGTCGCCGCAAACGGCTTCAGGCACAGGCACACCAGGTTCGAACCGGACAGTCAGGCATCGACAGATGCCTCAAATCCAGCCTCACCCGTCTCATGCAGGCTAAATGATTAAGGCCGGGCCCCGAAGGACATGGCCACCCGCAATCTCGGACAGGAGTTCCGGGTTTCCCCGGAAATCTCCGGCTCCTGGGAGCCGGAAATTCTTTTATTCACACTTCACTCGGGAAGCGCGAGAATTGATTAAGCCGTAACCGACGAAGGGTCGATCTTGACGCCCGGACCCATGGTCGAGGAGATGGCGACGCGCTTGACATAGTTGCCCTTGGCGCCAGCCGGCTTTGCCTTGATGACCGCATCGGCGAAAGCCTTGATGTTTTCTTCAAGAGCCTTGGCGTCGAACGAAGCCTTGCCAACGCCAGCGTGTACGATACCGGCCTTTTCGACGCGGAACTCGACAGCACCACCCTTGGATGCCTTGACAGCACCGGCAACGTCCATGGTCACGGTTCCGACCTTCGGGTTCGGCATCATGCCACGCGGGCCGAGTACCTTGCCGAGACGGCCGACGAGCGGCATCATGTCCGGGGTCGCGATGCAGCGATCGAAGTCGATCTTGCCGCCCTGAACGATTTCAACCAGTTCTTCCGCACCAACAACGTCAGCGCCGGCAGCCGTGGCTTCATCAGCCTTGGCGCCACGGGCGAAGACGGCGACGCGAACGTCACGGCCGGTGCCGTTCGGCAGGTTGACAACGCCACGAACCATCTGGTCCGCATGGCGCGGGTCAACGCCGAGGTTCATCGAAACTTCAACGGTTTCGTCGAACTTGGCGACTGCACGTTCCTTGACCATCGAAATGGCGTCGGTGAGAACGTAGAGCTTGTTCGGATCCACGCCTTCGCGGATCTTCTGAATGCGCTTTGCTACCTTGGCCATGATCAACCTACCACTTCCAGGCCCATGGCGCGGGCAGAGCCCTCAACCATTGCCATTGCGCCTTCGATGTCGGCTGCGTTCAGATCCTTCATCTTGGCTTCTGCGATCGACTTGACCTGAGCCTTGGTGATGGAGCCGACCTTGGCGCCCTTGCCAGGCGTCTTGGAACCGGAGGTGATCTTTGCTTCCTTCTTCAGCCAGTACGTCATCGGCGGCTGCTTCATGACGAAGGTGAAGGACTTGTCCTGGTAATAGGTGATGACGACCGGGATCGGCATACCCTTTTCCATTTCCTGCGTGGCGGCATTGAACGCCTTGCAGAATTCCATGATGTTAATGCCACGCTGACCAAGTGCCGGACCGATCGGCGGGGACGGATTGGCCGACCCAGCCTTTACCTGCAACTTGAGCTGGCCTGCAACTTTCTTAGCCATATCTCTCTGCCTTTCAATTCAAACCGGTTGCCCGGCTTCTCTTAAGCCGGATTTCTCCGGCGGCTGCGGTTGCGTGGTGCGGCGCCCTGCCCCGGCTTAGAGAGCCAGTTAGCCTTCCACGCGCTTGGGGCATCGCCCCGCCAATCAGACCTTCTCGACCTGATTGTATTCCAGCTCGACCGGCGTTGCGCGGCCGAAAATCGAAACTTCCACCTTCAGGCGCGAACGCTCTTCGTCCACGTCCTGAACCACGCCGTTGAATGACGCGAAAGGACCGTCGGAGACGCGAACCTGCTCGCCGATCTCGAACGAAACCGAAGACTTCGGACGCTCGACACCTTCCTGAACCTGACCAAGGATACGCTCGGCTTCATAATCCGGAATCGGAACAGGCTTGCTGTCCGAACCGAGGAAACCGGTGACCTTCGGCGTGTTCTTGATGAGGTGATAAGCCTCATCCGTCAGGTTGGCGCGCACCAGCACGTAACCCGGAAAGAACTTGCGCTCGCTATCGACCTTGCGGCCGCGGCGCACCTCGACCACCTTTTCGGTCGGCACGAGGATTTTCTCGAAAAGATGGTCCAGACCCTTCTGACGGGCCTTTTCCTCGATCGACTCGGCGACCTTCTTTTCGAAATTCGAATATGCGTGAACGATATACCAGCGCGCTGCCATCTTTACTCTCCGTTCAATCCGTTACCGGCCGACGTTCAGCACAAGGCTGAGAATCCAGCCAATGAGCTGGTCAGCAGCAAAAAAGAACAGAGCCGCGAAAATGACCATCACCAGCACCATAGCCGTCGAAATCATGGTCTCGCGGCGCGACGGCCAAGTGATCTTTGACGCTTCGGCGCGAACCTGCTGCAGAAACGTAAACGGATTGGTTTTGGATGCCATTGACTGCCCACGCAATTACGGCGCGTAAAGCCGAACTAATCAGCCCCACGCACCGCGTGTCTGTTTTGACCCTACATAAACACCGATTCCACTTTTAACAAGAGGAAATCGACATTCGGCGAAATTCGCCGGTAAACCGGCCCCATCTGCCATGCAGCGAAAACCGCGCTTGCGAATGGAAAGTGGCAGGGGCAGAGGGGCTCGAACCCCCGACCTGCGGTTTTGGAGACCGCCGCTCTACCAACTGAGCTATACCCCTTAATCACCTGAACCGGCCGCGAAATCGCTTGGCCAATTCGGTATGCGCTCCTTTAAGGTGCAGGGAAAAGAATGGCAAGTGTGTTTTTTGTTTTTTCCACTCTGCCCCCGAAAATCATGCACCCGTCAGGTTTTGACGTATTTCCGCCAGTCATGCTCTTCCTTGAAACCAAGGATCTCGCGAATCTTGCGGTTGGAGATCAATCCCTCATGCTCTCCGATCTCTCGGCGGAATTGCACCTGAGGGAAATATGTCCGGGCAAGCTCGCGCGTGGGGACCGTTGCCGTAGCTGTATCATTAACGGCATTGAAGACCTGATAACCGAGGCCATCCTTTTCGATGCAAAGATGGCAGATCTGGCCGAGATCACGTGCGTCGATGTAGCCCCAGGCGTTGCGTTTGCGTGTTTCCGGATGGGCAAAGAAATCGGGAAACTTCTCATACTCATCGGGTTCGATGACATTGCCGATTCGCAGCGCGTAAATGTCATATCCGCTTCGCTCGGCAAAGGCCCGCGCGGTTCTTTCATTCACCACCTTCGACAGTCCGTAGGAATCCATCGGATCGACATCGTAGTCCTCTTCAAGCGGGAAGTGGTGAAAATCCTTCTCGCCCTCGGCGAAACAGACCCCGTATGTGGTCTCGCTCGATGCTATCACTACCTTTCGGATGCCATGCTTTATCGCGGCCTCGATGACATTATAGGTTCCCATGGTGTTGATACGGAACGTCTCGTTGTCCGGCTTGATCAAAATGCGTGGAACCGCAGCAAAATGGATCACCGCATCAAAGGGCGGAACACCCTTCCCGCTTTCGAGCTCCGCGAAGTTCCGATGCATGGAAAGGGCATTAAAAACCTGCCCGCTGTCCGTGATATCGACGATGAGATTGGTCACGCCCGGCCTGTCGAGCGGAACGAGATCGATGTTGTGGACCTCATATCCCTTGCCGATGAGCCACGGGATCACATGCCGTCCGGCCTTGCCGGAACCACCGGTAAACAGAATGCGCTTCTGCATGATACTCCTCATCATCTCCCCAGCAATGAAGTAGCAGCCGGGACCGAGGAACGAAAGCTCCCATCCTCCAGGCGCGAGACACAAAACAAAAAACCCCGCTGTCTCCAGCGGGGTTTTCGTCAAGCCTTTTCAGGCCTTAAGATTACTCGACGATCGAGGCAACGATGCCGGCGCCGACGGTCCGGCCGCCTTCGCGGATAGCGAAGCGCAGCTTTTCTTCCATCGCGATCGGAACGATCAGCTCGACGTCAACCGTGACGTTGTCGCCAGGCATAACCATTTCCGTGCCTTCCGGAAGCGTAACGATGCCCGTAACGTCCGTCGTGCGGAAGTAGAACTGCGGACGGTAGTTCGTGAAGAACGGCGTATGACGGCCGCCTTCTTCCTTCGTCAGGATGTAGGCTTCTGCCTTGAACTTCTTGTGCGGCTTTACCGAACCCGGCTTGCACAGGATCTGACCACGCTCGACGCCGTCACGGTTAACACCGCGAACAAGTGCACCGATGTTGTCGCCAGCCTGGCCCTGGTCGAGCAGCTTGCGGAACATTTCAACGCCGGTAACAGTCGTCTTCGAGGTCGGACGGATGCCGACGATTTCGACTTCTTCACCAACCTTGACGATACCGCGCTCAACGCGACCCGTCACAACCGTACCACGGCCCGAGATCGAGAACACGTCTTCGATCGGCATCAGGAACGGCTGGTCGATCGGACGCTCAGGCGTCGGAATGTAGGCGTCAACCGCAGCCATCAGCTCGCGGATCGCGTCTTCACCGATCTTCTTGTCGGAATCTTCAAGAGCAGCAAGCGCCGAACCCTTGATGATCGGAATATCGTCGCCCGGGAAGTCGTAGGACGACAGAAGTTCGCGAACTTCAAGCTCGACGAGCTCGAGAAGCTCGGCGTCGTCAACCTGGTCGACCTTGTTGAGGAACACGACGATGGCCGGAACGCCAACCTGACGGGCAAGCAGGATGTGCTCGCGCGTCTGCGGCATCGGGCCGTCAGCGGCGGAGCAAACCAGGATCGCGCCGTCCATCTGGGCAGCACCGGTGATCATGTTCTTCACGTAGTCGGCGTGGCCGGGGCAGTCAACGTGAGCGTAGTGACGGTTGGCCGTCTCGTACTCAACGTGTGCCGTCGAGATCGTGATACCACGAGCCTTCTCTTCAGGAGCCGCGTCGATCTGGTCATACGCCTTGAACTCGCCGAAGAACTTCGTGATTGCTGCCGTCAGCGACGTCTTGCCATGGTCAACGTGACCGATCGTGCCAATGTTGACGTGCGGCTTCGTCCGCTCAAACTTGCTCTTTGCCATGTGAATTGCTTCCTGTGAACGTGAAGTAGTTTCCCCGGCGAACCGGTTTGGTGTCGCCGTTTAAGGCTTTGTAAGCGAATGCGCAAGACTTAATTGTGAAAGCGCCTTCGCGCGCGCTCTAAGCGTGCCTTGTGGGGCGTATATGGTGTATGTTTTGCGACATTCAAACCCGCGCCGTGGCATCACACAGAGATACAGACGAGCCGCCTTTTCAGTCGCAGCCGATCACTAATTAAGATATTTCCATCACAACTTCTTTACCTGGGGCGGCCCAATGGCTTAAGGACACTTCATCGCCGGGGGGAGACGGGCGAGCAGAAACGGGCGCTGCGGCGCTGCCATGCATGTCTCGACCGCCGCTTTTCCCCGCGCCGCCTCTCTATCCGTTTCAGGACCAGCCAATGGAAATCTTCACAGCCGCCGGTTTCACGGCATTCTTACAGGTCATTGCGATCGATCTCGTTCTGGCAGGCGACAACGCCATCGTCATCGGCCTTGCCGCAGCCGGTCTTCCCGCGCATCTCCGCCGCAAGGCGATCCTTGTCGGCATCATCGCCGCCACGGTTCTCCGTATCGGGTTTGCCGCCGTCACCGTACAGCTTCTTGCCATCGTCGGCCTGCAACTCTTTGGCGGCCTGCTGCTCGCCTGGGTCTGCTGGAAGATGTGGAGCGAACTGCGCGAAGCTTCGGGATCCATCGAGGACGAGGTGACGGATGAAGAGGCCGACCTGACCAAGGGCCACAAGACGTTCTTCCAGGCAGCGACCCAGATCGTCATCGCCGACGTCTCCATGTCGCTGGACAATGTGCTCGCCGTCGCCGGCGCCGCGCAGGAACATGTGACTGTTCTGGTCATCGGGCTCATCGTCTCGATCGCGCTGATGGGACTTGCAGCCAACTTCGTCGCCAAGCTTTTGCACCGCTACCGCTGGATTTCCTATCTCGGCCTGATGGTCATCATCTACGTGGCGCTCAACATGCTGTATCACGGCACGCTCGAAGTCCTGCCCTACATTCAGGCCTATCTCGGCTGAGCCACCTGCAGAAACACACTTTCAAAAGGCCCGGAAGCCTCGCTTTCCGGGCCTTTTGCATGACGGGGCCAGCTCACCGACCACCCGGCCTTTGCGTTGGTGGAGCGAGCGGGGAATCAGCTGTCGCCTTCGCTGCAACATCCGGAGAAGATTGGGAAATCGTGATTTGTCGCCGGTGGATTCTGGCAATTGAGGTCAGCCACGGGCAAGCCTAGGGAGCTACTTATAAGTCATAATAATAAAAAGAAAGGTAGAGCTCCCAATGGCTTATGACTGGAGCGGCGGACGTACCCGTCGTCTTCGCCGAATGAAGCTTGGCGTCGTCGCCAGTTCTCTCATTCTGCTGGCGCTTGTAGCGTCGCTTGTTCTTGGCTGAGCACGCAGCCTGACACTGACCGGCGGCATGGCACGGTTTTCAAAACCGCCCTGCCGCCGCTCCATGAATATCATGGCGATCAGGTTTTTTTCTCTTCCACACAATGAACCGGCTGTTTCATGTCCGGATCCGCCATCACATCGTAGAGATCGGCTTCGTCTCCTTTGGACCACCAGACACGAGCGCCGCCCTGGTATTTTGCTCCGGAGCCTGAAACGACATTGGCGGCGACGATAACGCCGTCCTTCAAGCCCAGCCGAACAAGACTGATGTCGCCGGCATTGTAATAAACCGCCTCCACCGTCTCGGCGCCGCACCGATAGACGGCATCGGTTTTTTCAACCGTTGTATCCCCGGGAAGCGGAATCACCAGATCCTCGGCAAGCGCGCTGGAGGCAGCCGGCAGGGACAGAGCGGCAAGATAGAGTGCTGCAACGGATTTCTTCATGATGGGCCTTCCTGGTTTGACCCCGTCATAAGGTCACGCCAGCAAAGCCAAATTGCGGCAGCTCCAGGAACCGCCGCCATATCCCCGATTCATTGCCGCTGGACGCGTGCATCATTGCAATCCACCCCAAGCGGGGCTGGCTATCGAAACAGCCAGTAAACAATGCCGAGAATCACAGCCCACATCGCCAAGGATATGGCCAGAACTACGAGATAATTTCGAAACCGTCTGGTCATCCGCCCCCATCGCCGGACGGCCGTTGCTCGACAGCCGTAACCGTTGAATTGCTGGATGCGGATAAACCGCAGGGATCAGCCTGTCTACCAAGAGGCTGAATCACAGGCTATTCGGATATTTTACCCGCCCGAAATGGGGTCGATGGACGGAGCAGGACGCACAGATCCGCCAGCGCGCGGGTCTTCGCCACCAGCGCTACACGCTTCATGCGATATCGGCTTGGGAGAGGGCGGCGGAAACCGACCGCCGCCCCTGCCCGCCTCAGCTCTTCAGCGCCGTGTTGCACAGGCTCCAGTAGCCGCCGCCCTTCTGGATCCATTTCAGGTCACCGAGCGTACCGTCATTCTTGTTCTTGTGATAGGAGTCGACACAGGTTTTCAGGCGGGCCTTTGCCGGCGTCTCGCTTGAATATTTCTTGTCAACAGCGCTCGGGAAAGCGACGCCCTTCGGAGCCTTGATCGTCGCTTTCTCGGGTTCCTTCTCGGTTGTGGCCGCGACCTGCTTGTCGTCGGCCGCATCTTCAGCCGCCGCCTCGCTGCCGCAGAACTTGGCGCGATAATCGTTCCACTTGACGTCCTTGGCGGACCCGTCAGCTTTCGCCGCCTGATATTTTACGCTGCACTCCTTCATGGTGAGTGCGGCAGCGGGGGAGACAAACGCCGCCGATGCCAGCAGCGCAAAGGATGAGAGAATGACAACCCTGTTCAACATTGAAGACTCCCGTTTGCATGATTGCCGGTCGACTATCTGACCGGATTTTCCGCTTGTCAACGAGCAGTGCGGCATGGATACAAAGTCCGGTTGAGCGAGCATAAATCCATCCTGCCGCGCCTCGGATTCCCCCATGAGGCCCGATCCGAACCCACGCTCTCCGATCAAGCCGAAGAATCACGTCTTCGTGTGGCGTCAAGCCTCCATCGGAACGAAATTCCTAAATTTTCGTTAGCATCCCGAACGAATAATGAGGATTTATCGATGTTGAGGATGCCGAAGACCATCTCCGCGCTCGCTCTTGGCGTCGCATTATCTGCCGCTTTTGTTATGCCCGCTGAGGCGTTGAGCCTCATACAGCCAGCCTATGAAACGCAGGCACAAAATTCGGGCCAGCGCGGTTATCCCGCATCCGCCTTTGCCGCGGGAACCGGGGAAGAAGCCACGCCTGACGGATACGCCCTGTCGCAGGCCGAAATAAATCACGTAAAATGGTGCGCGGCGCGTTACGCCTCCTATCATCCTACTGACAACAGCTACCTGGCGCCCGCAGGCACAAGAAGCCAGTGCCGTTCGCCTTACTGAGCGTGACTGGGGGCGCGGCATTCATGGCGTATAGGATAAATTAGAGCCCATCACCGCATCGGCTGAATGCTCACGGCACAAATACCCGAGGACGCGAAACACGTCGCGCAGCGATAAGGTGATTTACTGGTAGGAAGCTGGAGCGGGTAGCGGGAATCGAACCCGCGTATTCAGCTTGGAAGGCTGCTGCTCTACCATTGAGCTATACCCGCGGTGGCGATTTCGATCCGTGCAGAATGGTGGAGGGAGTTGGATTTGAACCAACGTAGGCGTAGCCAACGGATTTACAGTCCGTCCCCTTTAACCACTCGGGCATCCCTCCAGTTATCTGCGAGGATCAAGCGACCAAGCTCTTCAGATTTCGCTGCGGCGAAGCGCCGTTGCGTCGTCTGTGGCGCGTATATGACGGCCTCGTTCGTTTCTGTCAACACGCCCTTTCACGAATTTTCGGGAAAAAATTCAATCCCCTTTGCAGCCCTGTGGATTATCACGGGGGCTGGTGCGCGGCACGCGCCGGAGATATAAGGCGCCATGAGCAAAGACGATCCCAACAACAAATCCACCCGCGACACACATTACGCCAACCTGCGTCGTGCCGTGCGCGACGCGAAGCGCGAGCGCGGTGAAATTCCGACCCCGCAGCAGTCGAAGCGCCGGAACCGCGGCGCCGACGATTGGAAGCCGCCGCAACTTGCGCCCGACCAGGTGCACCTTTACGGCCTGCATACCGTACGCGCAGCCCTTGCCAATCCGGAGCGGCAGATCGTCAAGCTTTCGGTTACCCAGAATGCCTTTGCACGTCTCGATATCGGCGAGGCGGAGGCGCAGCCCTTCCCGGTCGAGATAGTATCCCCGCAGGATATCGACAGGGTTTTGGGGCCTGAGGCGATCCATCAGGGCGTGATGCTGGAGACCCGGCCGCTGCCGGTCAAGCGGCTGGGCGCGCTGAAGGATAGCCCACTCATTCTCGTGCTCGATCAGGTCACCGATCCGCATAATGTTGGCGCCATCATGCGCTCGGCAGTCGCCTTCAATGCGGGCGCCGTCATCACCACGATGCGCCATAGCCCGACCGAATCGGGTGTGCTGGCGAAATCCGCCTCAGGCGCGCTGGAACTCATCCCCTATATCCAGATCACCAATCTCGCCGATGCGCTGGGTGAACTGCACAAGCTCGGCTTCTTCTCGGTCGGCCTCGATTCGGAGGGCCCCGCCCCGATTGAACGGACCTTCAGCGGCGAAAAAATCGCACTGGTGCTGGGCGCCGAAGGCAAGGGCCTGCGCCAGAAGACCCGCGAGACCGTCTCGGCGCTCGCCCGTCTCGATATGCCGGGAGCGATCAAATCGCTCAACGTGTCGAACGCGGCGGCCATCGCCCTTTACGCAACGCAGCAATTTCTGGGCAAAGCGTCGTCCTGACGCTTGCCATTCCTTGCGAAATCACAAAGCGCATCGCATGCTGCGCCTTTGTCATTCGCACGGAGCACATCTCAACATGACCGACCAGACCATCAAACCGACCGGCGAGCTGACGCTCAGAACGCTCGCCATGCCGGCCGACGCCAATCCGGCCGGCGATATTTTCGGGGGCTGGGTCATGTCACAGATGGACTTGGCGAGCGGCATTCGTGCGGCGGAACGCTCTCGCTGTCGCGTGGTCACGGCGGCAGTCAAGGAAATGGCCTTTGAACTGCCGGTGAAGATCGGCGACACGCTGTCCATCTATACCGATATTGCCCGCGTCGGCCGCACCTCCATCACGCTGACGGTAGAGGCCTGGGCGCAGCGGTCGCGTTACGACAAGCTGGAAAAGGTAACCGCCGGCACCTTCATCATGGTGGCGATGGACGAAAACGGGCAACCGACGCCCATTCCTCCGGCGGAGTAGGAGCGATGGAGGCCGCCGTCAACGCCGCAGAAGCCTATTCGCACATCCGCGCGGTCATGGGCATGGTGGTCGGCCTCAGCCTCGCCCGATTGCTGACCGGCCTTGCAGGTTTCGTGCAGCATCCCAAAAAAGAACGGATTTATCCCCTGCACATCGGCTGGGTGGCGTTCCTGTTTCTGATGCTGGTGCATTTCTGGTGGTGGGAGCACCGGCTTTCTGCCACAGGCCATGTACTGGGCTTCGGCGCGTTCCTTTTCCTGATCCTGTTCTGCTCGCTGTTTTATTTCCTGTGCGTTCTGCTCTTTCCCACGGAGATGAAGGAGTACAAGGGATATGAGGATTATTTCCTTTCCCGCAAAAGCTGGTTCTTCGCCTTTCTGGCAGCGCTTTTCGTCACCGATGTCGGGGATACTTTGCTGAAAGGCCAGGACTATCTCGCCTCACTTGGTCCGGAATACCTTATACGCACCGCCATCTACGTCATTTTGTTCACGCTGGCGATCTTCATCGAGAACCGCCGTTTCCATCGGTTTCTCGTCATCTTTGCGCTGATTTACCAGATCGCCTGGATTTTCCGTACTTACGATCTTCTGGCCTGAAGTTTACCCGTTCCGGCAAGCGGGCACGATCCCGGCGTGCCCGCCTGCCTCAAAAGTTCGTCGCCTCAGAACATCGTATTGTTGTTCGCCGCCGTCTCCGGCACGGGCTGGATTACATCCCAATGCTCGGTGATCTTGCCATCGGTCACCCGAAAAATATCGACGATGGCCCTGCCCCGGTCTCCGTCCTTTTCTGTTGAATGAATATGCAGATAGACAAGGTCGCCATCCGTGGCGCTTCTCACGATCCGCGCCTTGGACTGCGGGTTTTCCTTGAAGTGGCCGGTGAAGTAATCCACGAACGGTTTCTTGCCATCCGGCACCATGGGATTGTGCTGCTTGTAGCTGTCGACAATAACGGCAGCACCCTTTTCCACTTCGTGCTTGTTGAAGACGGTATCGTAAAACTCGATCACCAGCTTGCGATTGGCCTCTTCCCGGGCGAAATCCCGCCCGGCGGTTTCGGCCAGCACCGGAACGGCTGTCAATGCGGGCGCAAGAGCGAGAGCGGCGATGGCGAGACGACGTGTCATGACATTCATGGGTGATACCTCTCAATAACCGACGGTGAAGCGCTGGCGGGAATGCTGCGGCTTCTCGATTTCATCGACAAGCGCAATCGCGTAGTCTTCGAAGGAAATGCGGCTACCCTCTTCATTGCTCAGAAGATTGTCCTTGCCGATGCGGAATTTGCCCGTTCTTTCACCCGGCACGAACTCGGCGGAAGGCGAAAGAAAGGTCCAGTCGAGCTGCGTTTCCTGTTTCAGCAAATCAAGAAACTCCGCACCCTTGGTGGCCTCGGCTTTGTAATCGGCAGGAAAATCCGGCAGGTCGACGACACGCTGGCCGGGCGCGATTTCAAGACTGCCGGCGCCACCAACCACGAGGTAGCGTGGAACGTCGGAGGCACGCACGGCCTCGATCAGCGTCACCGGGTCGCTCGCCGTGAAATGCACCGAACTGATCACGGCATCGTGACCTGCAAGCAGTTTTGAAAGTCCGGCTTGATCGAAGACATCGCCTTTCTTTGCAACGACGTTCGGCAGGGCGGCAATCTTTTCGGGGCTGCGGGCAATGGCCGTAACATGATGCCCGCGGTCGGAAAGTTCCTTGAGAATACGGGACCCGGCATTGCCGGAAGCACCGATGAGCGCGATTTTAGCCATGGCTTCTTCCTTTTGTTGCTATTGTCGTTGGTCTAAATAATAGACCGAAAGAAAGGGCTATGGTATCGCGTCCCCGGCCGCAAGAAGTCAGCAGCCGGTGATCTGGTCACATGGCGATGACCTGCAAGGATATGGGGTAATCGAAATGTCGGATACGCAGACGAAAGAAATCTTCGACTTCGAGCAGCCCTGCCCCATTCGGGATGTGCTGGACCGCATCGGAGACCAATGGAGCCTTCTGGTTCTCGAAGCGCTGCAGGGCGGCGTGCTGCGCTTCAACGAGTTGAACCGCAGGATTGACGACATTTCCAAGCAGATGTTGTCCCGTACGCTGAAGCGGCTGGAGGAGGATGGATTCATCCGGCGCACGCTTTATGCCGAGGTGCCGCCGCGCGTGGAGTATGAGCTGACAGGTCTTGGCCGCTCGTTTCTGGTACCAATGCAATTGCTGGTCCAATGGGCCGACGAAAACCACGTCCGCATCTGCAAGGCCCGCCTGCAATATTCCGAAAACGACAATCGCAGCTGACCATCAGAGCAATACCTGACCGGCAGCGGCACGCCGCATCTAGTACAGTCGGTAAACCTTGCAGACCAACCCTTCCGGCTGGCGGTAGGTCATGAAGCCCATGGCATCATAATAACTCTGCCCGAGCGCATTGTCCGCGCCGATGCTGGCGTCGATATTCTTGAGGCCCCGCGCCTCCGCCGCCCTGCGCGTCGCGGCGAAGAGGGTGGATCCAACGCCTCTTCGCGCCGCCTGCGGACTGACATGGGTGCCGATGATGCCCCACCCTTCCGCCACGCCATGGGGATTGTCGGCCCGTGCATAACGCAGCGACTGGAAGCCCAGGATATGCCCGTCTTCATCCTCCGCGACCGAACACTCGATACGGTCGGCGTGCTGGATGTAATTCTCCAGCACCGCCGCGACGTCCGTCGGCGCTTTTCGAAGGCCGGCCGCGAATATCTCGTTTTGAACCGCTGCCATTCCCTTTGCATCGTCAAGTCTCGCAGGCCGTATTTTCATCGATACATCACCTCTTGTCCGTTGCGATGGTTCTGGGCAGGCAAAGCGCGGGTCTCCTCCTATTCAGGACCGGAAAATGAAGGAAGCACCGAAAGCGATCAGCGCAAAGCCGATGACATGGTTGATGGTGATGCTTTCCTTCAGCCAGAAGATCGAAAACAGCGCGAAGACCGCGAGCGTGATGACCTCCTGAATGGTCTTGAGCTGCGCGGTGGAGTAAACCTCCGACCCGATGCGGTTCGCGGGAACGGCGAGCACATACTCGAAAAAGGCGATGCCCCAGCTGGCGACAATCGCCAGAAAGAGCGCGCTGCCCTTGTGCTTGAGGTGGCCGTACCAGGCGAAGGTCATGAAAACATTGGAGGCGATGAGCATCAGGACAGGCCAGATGTGGGCAGGGCTGATTGAGAACGGCATGATGGGTCCTGGAAAAAGAGGGATGTTGAAAATGCAGCGGAAGAAGGCAGTCTGAGGGGATCCCTCATCCCGCCGTCATGGATTTGCTCTAGCGCATCCGACCGAAAACCGGAATCGATTTCTACGGATCGCGGCAAGGCCGTGTTCAGCCGCTACGCAACGCATCCGGCGGAATTTTGTTCCGCATGCTCCGTTTCCTTTTTGTACTCATTTTTTCACTGTCTCCCCTTCCCTTTGCGCGTGACTCTCTCCATATTTCGCCCATGGCCAGATCACAGAAAAACTCCACCTCCTCGCCCTCGGGCTTCGAGGAAGCTCCGCAATCGTCATTCGAAGGCGCGCCGCTCGGCGGCAGCGTTGCCGATTGGGTCAAGCAACTTGAGGCGGAAGCGGAAGCATCCTCCGTGGAGACCCAGCGCGAAATCGCTTCGAAGGCGGGCAAGCACCGCAAGAAGATCGAAATAGAAGCGCGCAAGGAAGCGGAAAAAGCCGCCACAAAGACGGCGAAAAAGACCACCGCGTCAAAAACGGCACGCGGCGTTTCGATCGGCGCGTCGAGCGATCCGAAAACGCGCGCCGCCGCGGGTCTCAATCCTGTGGCAGGGCTCGATGTCTCCTTGGAGGATGCCCAGTCCCTGGCACCGGGCGCGGTGACGGCGACGGTGGACGCGCTTTCCAAACTGATTGAAAGCGGCAACCCGCTCTTCAAGGATGGCAAGCTGTGGACACCCCACAGGCCGGCCCGTCCGCCGAAATCGGAAGGCGGCATCGCCATCGAGATGGTGACGGACTACAAGCCATCCGGCGATCAGCCGACCGCCATTGCCGATCTCGTCGAAGGCCTCAATTCCGGCGACCGCTCGCAGGTGCTGCTCGGCGTCACCGGCTCCGGCAAGACCTTCACCATGGCCAAGGTGATCGAGGCCACACAGCGCCCGGCCGTCATTCTGGCGCCCAACAAGACGCTAGCGGCCCAGCTCTATTCCGAATTCAAAAACTTCTTTCCAAACAATGCGGTGGAGTATTTCGTTTCCTATTACGATTATTACCAGCCGGAAGCCTATGTGCCGCGTTCCGACACCTATATCGAGAAGGAATCGTCGATCAACGAGCAGATCGACCGTATGCGCCACGCCGCAACCCGCGCCATTCTCGAACGTGACGACTGTATCATCGTCGCTTCGGTTTCCTGTATCTATGGTATCGGTTCAGTCGAGACCTATACGGCCATGACCTTCCAGATGCAGGTAGGCGACAAGCTGGATCAACGCCAGCTTCTTGCCGACCTCGTGGCCCAGCAATACAAGCGGCAGGACATCAACTTCGTGCGCGGCTCCTTCCGCGTGCGCGGTGATACGATCGAAATCTTCCCCGCCCACCTTGAAGATGCGGCCTGGCGCATTTCCATGTGGGGTGACGAGATTGAATCCATCACCGAATTCGACCCGCTGACCGGCCATAAGACCGGCGACCTGCAATCGGTGAAGATTTACGCCAATTCGCACTATGTGACACCGCGCCCGACGCTGAACGGCGCGATCAAGTCGATCAAGGAAGAGCTGAAGCTGCGCCTCGCCGAGCTTGAAAAAGCCGGCCGCCTGCTGGAAGCCCAGCGTCTGGAACAGCGCACGCGCTACGATGTGGAGATGCTGGAGGCCACGGGCTCCTGCGCCGGCATCGAAAACTATTCACGCTATCTCACCGGCCGCAATCCGGGCGAGCCGCCGCCGACCCTGTTCGAGTATATTCCCGACAACGCGCTGATCTTCATCGACGAAAGCCACGTCACCGTTCCTCAGATCGGCGGCATGTATCGCGGCGACTTCCGCCGCAAGGCAACGCTGGCCGAATATGGCTTCCGCCTGCCCTCGTGCATGGACAACCGTCCCCTGCGCTTCGAGGAATGGGACGCCATGCGCCCTCAGACCATTTCCGTCTCCGCCACCCCCGGAGGCTGGGAAATGGAGCAATCCGGCGGCGTTTTTGCCGAACAGGTCATCCGTCCGACCGGCCTCATCGATCCTCCGGTCGAAGTCCGCTCCGCCCGCACCCAGGTGGACGATGTTCTCGGCGAAATCCGCGAGACCGCCGCCAAGGGCTACCGCACGCTCTGCACCGTGCTGACCAAGCGGATGGCCGAAGACCTCACCGAATATCTGCATGAACAGGGTGTCCGCGTTCGTTACATGCACTCCGATATCGACACGCTGGAGCGCATCGAGATCATCCGCGACCTGCGCCTCGGCGCTTTCGACGTGCTCGTCGGCATCAACCTGCTGCGCGAGGGTCTCGATATTCCGGAATGTGGTTTCGTAGCCATCCTCGACGCAGACAAGGAAGGCTTCCTGCGCTCGGAGACCTCGCTGATCCAGACCATCGGCCGCGCCGCGCGTAACGTCGATGGCAAGGTCATCCTTTATGCCGACAATATCACCGGTTCGATGAAGCGGGCGATGGAGGAAACCTCCCGCCGCCGTGAAAAGCAGATGGCCTATAACCAGGAACATGGCATCACGCCGGAATCGGTCAAGGCGAGGATCTCCGACATTCTTGATTCCGTATATGAACGCGACCACGTAAGAGCCGATATTTCAGGCGTTTCCGGCAAGGGCTTCGCCGATGGCGGTCATCTGGTCGGCAACAATCTCCAGGCGCATCTCAACGCGCTGGAAAAATCCATGCGCGACGCCGCAGCGGACCTCGACTTTGAAAAGGCAGCCCGCTTGCGCGACGAAATCAAACGCCTCAAGGCAGCCGAACTTGCCACCATGGACGACCCCATGGCCAAGGAAGAAGCACGTGCGGTCGAAGGCGGCGGGAAAAACAACAGACGGAGCCACTTGTCGATTTCCTCCCCTGAGGGGGAGACATCCGGCAGGGCAGACGGGGATGCCGCTTCCACGAACGAAAGCGGAAAGTCTCTCTTCGCCAAACCTTCACTGGACGAGATGGGTCCGGGCTCCGACGCAGGAAAACCGCTTTTCCGCAAGAACACGCTGGACGAGATGACCGTGGGTCGGACCGAAAAGCCCGTAAGGGGCGCGGTGCCCGATAAGCCCGCGACCGAACCCGGCAAGAGGTTCTCCCCGTTGCTGGAAGGCCAGCCCGAACGCGCCACGGACGATCCGCGGCCGCTGGTCCGTGGCAAGATCGGCGCCGGTTCCTATGAAGATGCCGGCGAGCAGAAGCGCAAAAGCCGGACCAAGGGCAAGACTGGCCGTCCGGGCCGCTGATGCGCTTTGTGCAAAGCCCGCCTGACATGAACAGCGGCTAAGGCTCCCATCGTTCATGTCAGCGCCGTCTGCGCATGCCGGCGGTGCCTGTCAGCCTTCACAAGGCGTGATCAGCGACTTGACCGCGGTTGCCCCGAACAGCTTGACCAGATCCGCATCAAGCGATGTGGGAATATAGTCTTCGTTTTCCGCCGGTTTCATATAGATCGAGGAATAGATCGGGCCAGCGGGAAACGTGCCTTTGAAGCAGGCTTTCACGATCTTGATCTCGGTGCTGCCTCTGATACGGGGACCCTGAGCGCGGGAACGGCGCACCCGCTCCTGTAGCTCCGCGAGCCTTCCGACGTCTTCGGGCTTTACCCGCCATACGCTCGCCAACATACCATCCCGTTTTTCCGGCCGGAATTTAGCGAGCGCAGCCGCATCCGTATCCGCCACCAGCGCGTAGGTCGCAACGGTTTCTTCGGCTGCGCCGTCTGTCCTGCTCCGGGTGATCATCACGGCGTCACCGGACCGGAGGGAAAGATTGGCTGGCAGTTGCAATCCGACCCGCACATGCTCGAAATCCATCGTCAGAAAATCCTGCCGCATCAGCTTGGGAATGCTGGAAATCGGTACGGTCATGCAACCGGCGAGGAACAGTAGAAAAACAGACAGGCAGGCAAAACGCGATAATAGCAATGTCATCCTGTTGGAACCTGAAAAAAGCAGCTTAATGAAGTGGGCTTGTCAAACCACGTTTGCGGCGTCGCAATCGCCAGACCGCGCGCAAACTTGCGCGAACAACATTGCCGTAACATTATGAAATCAGGAACGCGTAGGCCCGGGGAACGTTGATCGTTTTCGGGAATGATGACAGGAGACCCATATGTATCGAAAAAAACTTATGGCCTTCTGTCTGTTCATGTCCTCCGGTTCAGCCTTCGCCGGCCATATCGAAGACGCCACCTTTCACAGCGCCGCCCTGAACGCGCCGCTCCCTGTCAATATCTATCGCCCCGAAGGTCCGCCGCCCGAAAACGACTGGCCTGTACTTTACCTCCTGCACGGCCATGACGGCGACCAGAACAGCTGGCGCGATCTCGGCAATATTGAAAAGACGCTCGACACGCTCATCGAGGCTGGCGCCATCCGCCCTCTGGTTGTCGTGATGCCCGGCGTGAAAAACAGCTGGTATGTGGATTCTGCCGCCGTCGGCGGTCCCGGCGATTACGAGACCGCCCTCACCGGCGATCTGCGCCACCAGATCGAAAAAACGCTGCCGGTGCGAAAAGATCGTCAAGGCCGCGCCATTGCCGGCCTTTCCATGGGCGGTTTCGGCGCCCTGCATCTCGCCTATGGCCACGAGGACCTCTATGGCGCCGTCGCCAGCCTGTCGGGCGCCATCTGGCAAAACGTGCCCGCCTCCGATCTCGACAAGACACCCGCCGAACTCAAGCTCATTCAGGACAGCGCCTTTTTCCATCGCGTCGACCGCGCCACCGTCACCAGCGGCATCGTGCTTCCCTCAACCGGCGATCATTTCTCCGGCGCCTTCGGCACCCCTTTCGATGCACGTCTCTTTAACGAAAAGAATGTCTTCACCCTCGTCGCACAGCATGTCGCAGAAAGTCAGGATCTCCCCGCCACCTATTTGACTGTGGGAGATGACGATGGCTTCTTCCTCTGGCGCGGTGCCATTGCCCTGCATGAAACCCTGCAGGCGGACAACCGCAAATCCGAACTGCGGGTGACGGATGGCGACCACGTCTGGTCCGTGTGGAAGGTTTCGATCATCGATGCGCTGAAATTCATCGACGGAGAGTGGGACAAGACAGCGGATGCCAACCGCTATTAAATCACGATCTGTCGTTCTTTGCCGGTGACACCGCCCGGCTTTATCCCCGCTTCTTTCCGCTTTTTCCGGCCACGTTCAACGCCACCGCAGCGCGGATCAGCGCTGCCAGCGCCTCCTCATCAACGACATCGCCCTCGTGAAAATCGATGGCGCGCCGCGTGTTGCCCTCAAGGCTCGAATTGAACAGGCCTGACAGGTCCTCCAGAGAGGCGCCCTTCGCAAATGTCATCTTCACCGCGCTTTTATAGGTTTCGCCGGTACAGAGAATGCCCGCATGCGACCAGACCGGAACGCCGCGCCACTTCACCTCTTCCACCACTTCCGGATCGGCCTTCTGGATCACCGCGCGAACACGCGCGAGCGTCTCGCCGCGCCAGTCGCCCAGCTCCGCGATCTTCCGGTCGATGAAGTCTGATGGTGCGGTCTGCTCCGCATCTTCAGTCACCGTATTTTTCGCCATGACATCCTCCCGATTTCGACGCACGCCTGTTTCTTTTTCACCATAGACCAAATTTTCCTGTCATCCCATGAGGAACCAAATCCGCTCTTTGCCGTTTCTTCCCCGAACGCAATGTTCAGCATAAAAAGGGAAGAAACATCATGAAAATCAATGTCATCGCTCTCGCTGCCGCAGCAGCGCTCTCCTCTTCCGTGGCATTTGCCCAGACGGCTGCCACGGCTCCTGCTGCCGGCGCGGATGCGACCTTGTCGGGCCCCGGCATTACCATGGGTACGAAGGCAACCGGCCCGCTGAAGTTCGTCAACGTCCAGAAGACCGATCTCACCGCTTCCCAGCTTGATGGCATGGATATCTATAACGCCCAGAATGAAAACATCGGCGAAATCGAAGACGTCGTGATCGGCGATGGCAAGGCGGTGATCGGCCTCGTTGCCAGCGTCGGCGGCTTCCTGGGCATCGACAAGAGCTACGTGGTGCTCGATCCGGCCTCCGTGGCCGTTCATAATGACAACGGCACATGGAAGGCCTTTGTCGACACCACCAAGGATGCACTGCAGAACGCTCCGAAGCTCGATTACGACAAGCTGGACGACTGATTACCCCTGCAGTCGAGGCTTGTCCCCCCGCGCTCCGGCGCGGGGGTTTTTCATGCGTGGAAGTCTGAACATCAGGCAGCATTCCCACCGCACGCACCCTTGCCTCACTGCCCGCCTCTCGCCTATCTTCGGCGCGCAAACCTGCAAGGATCGATGCGTGCCCGTCAACAGCCTCCCCAAATTCACCGTCAGCGCCGCAATCATGTTGCTGAGCGCTCTCCCGCTATCCGCACAGTCCACCGGCTGGAAACCCGCCGAGCAGATAAAGACCTATGCCGTCAGCGGCAATACGGGCGGTGCGCTTTATCAGTCCATCGGCGAGCGCGGCCCGACTGCGGGCGTGCAGGCCATTGCCCACACCACCTTCAAGCTGACGTGGCGGAGAGACTACCGACCGCAGCCCGACGGTGCCTGTGTGCTGGCCAGTGCCAGACCCAATCTCACCATCATCTACACCTGGCCAAAGGCACCTGCCCATCTGCCGGCCGCCGTCGCCGCCAGCTGGAAGACCTTCATTTCCGGGGTGGAAACCCATGAGCGAGTTCATGGCGAGCACATTCTCGATATGGTGAGAAAGATCGAAGCCTTCAGCACCGGGCTACGGGCGGAAGACGATCCCAAATGCCAGAAGGTGCGCGCTGTTCTGCAGCAAAGGTTGGGTGAGCTTTCCAACGAGCAGCGGCAACGCGGCCGAGATTTCGACCGGGATGAACTGTCCCCGGGCGGGCGGGTTCACCAGCTCATACTCGCCCTCGTCAACGGCCCATGACAGGCAGTTACTCCGCCGCCTCGCCCTTCAGCAACGGCTCGGCGAGCGTCACGCTCTCCAGCTCGTAGGAATAGCCCTCGAGCATGGTATAGGCCTGTTCTATCGCCTCGATCTGCGCCTCCGCGTTGCGTATGGCTTCGGCTATGGACTGGCTTCGGGCGCGGAGCATCGAACTCAGCACATCGGTTTCCGGCTTCCGTCCGAGACGGTCCATATGTTTACGCACCCGGGTACGGTGCCGTTCGAGTTCCAGAATATGGAAGCGGCTTTTCAGAATATCATCGGTCAGCTTCCGGCGCATGGCAGCCACGGGATCAAAACTGCCGGGTTCCCGCTCGTCCAGAATGAATTCATTGACCAGCGTTTCCAGCATCAGCAGGCCCTTGAGATCCTTGGCATCGGCAAGCTGCGGATCGTAACCCGTGTCATCGAAGACCTTGCGGCGCACGGGATCCTTCAGAAGTTCATAGGCTGTCTGCAGGCGCGCGAACTGCTCGGCATCGCCACCGCTGTCGGGATGGGCAGCCTTCGCAACCTTGCGGTAGGCCGACTTGATCGCCGCCTCGTCGGCATCCCGCTCCACGCCAAGCAAAACATAGGGATCAATCACAAAAACACCTTCAAACGCAAACTGTTACCCGCACGCTGCTACCACTCTCAACCGGTCAGCAACCGGATCATAGGCCAAATCCGCCCCGTGCGGCACCCCGCGACGGCGCTTAAACCGGCAGAACACGAATTTACGCGCTCCCGCACGAGAGGGTCTCTCTGGCGAAAAAGCCCTTGATGCCGAAATTTGTCGGACCCAAGGCGACTATAACGACAGCCGGGACAAAATTGTGGACAGTGGCCGCAAAACGTCGACCGGCATCGGAACCGCCTCCAGCACGGGCCGCCACGAGAGATCGTCACGTGCCCCGAACAAGCGCATTTTCAGGAGGTTATGGTGGAATGTCGCCAAGGGGTGTAAGCTCCCCTTTTGGATCCGAGGGAGGGACGATCCGATGCCGCAAACCATTACCCAGACCGTGACGGATTATGTGCACGCCATGGCCTATGCGGATGAAGGCCTGATGCGCGATGTTTTTGACCCGCGCGCCAGCATCGTCGGCACATTCGAAGGCGCGACTGAATGGCTGTCTCTGGAGGATTTTGTCGATCAGGTCCGCAAAACCGAACGCGGCCTTCCCGATCACGACCCCGCCTTCGAAATCCTCGGCATCGACAAGGAGGGAGACAGCGCCTCGGTAAAGCTGACAACCCGGTTCGACGGTATGGATTTTTACGAATATCTGTCCCTGCTGGAACACGACGGCAACTGGACGATCGTGCACAAGCTCTATCACATAAAGCCGTAGCCACTGCACGAACATCAGTCGTGCAGTGCGTATGAAAGACAGGCCAAATCCTTGAAAATACTGGTGCCCCCGGCAGGGTTCGAACCCGCGACCCCCTGATTACAAATCAGGTGCTCTACCAACTGAGCTACAAGGGCAATCCAGTGCCTTGCCAACTATCAGATTCTGACCGGGTGTAAAGCGAAAACTGATCACGCAGCACGGGCGGCGCGCTTTTCCACACCATGCCCGCAGGCTTGGCGGCAGGATCGTCAAGACGGCAAAAGCGCAGCAATATAAGCGAAGTATTTACGCGGCGCGGCTAAAATGGTGATGAATTATACCCGATTGAGTGAGAACAACGCATCAAATGCGCGCAAGCATACAGAAAATTCAGCTAACGGGCACGATCGTCATCGCCGCGAGCTCCATCCTGCTGGCCACACTTGCCGCGCTGCCAAGCGTTTCCAACTATCTGCGTTACCGCACCAACGCGGCGCAGCTCACCCGCTTCGAAACCGCTCTCCAGTCCGCATGGCTGGTTTCGGCCGAGCGCGGTCCCGCGAACAATGTGATGGGCGCATCCACCGCTGAACAGGATCTGGTCGCAGCTCTCGCTGCCGCGCGCAAGGCAACGGACGACAAGCTGTCGGAACTGGAAGCTTCCTTCGCCGACGACATCAGGACCCAGCCGGAGCTGGCGAAATCGCTGGTCGAGACCCGCGAGAAACTCGCGCAGTCCCGCAACGCGGTGGATCAGGTAGCCGCCCTGCCGTTGTCGGCACGCAGCCACACGGCCATGTCGGGCGCCATATCATCGATGTTCAAGGCCGCCGACAGTGTCAATCTGCTGCGTGGCAAGGCAGCGCGTGCCATCATCAAGGTGACGCCCGATGTGGCGATAGACATCGCGATGACGGGCACCGCCGGTGTCATGCGGGACAGGATCGGCCGCCTCGGCTCCTATGTGATCATGGGTTTGCGGGCAAACAGACAGGAAAAGCTGGGTTATCGCGCCAAGTTCGATGCGGAGATGCAGAGCCTGCTATCACTGAAGGCATCGTTGACCAACTACACCGCCGCCTATCTTTCCACGCCGCGACTGGACAGGGCATTCCGCGATCTCGAAACCTATTATTTCGGACAGGCGCTGCGCTACGCGCAGAATACGATCGTGATCGCCATGCCGTCCGCCCAGCCGAGCGTGCTTGAATTTTCCAGGAACTATATTTCGGGGATGCGTTCATCCGATACCTTGCGCGATCTCATTCTGGCCGAGACACGCGCGCGACTCGAAAAGAAGCAGCAGGAAGCCCTGATCTACGGCGCCACATCGCTTTTTCTCGCAGGTATTGCGGTTCTGGTCCTGCTACGGCTCACATCTGTCTACAAAACAGCGCTGTTCCGGCCCATGCAATCCGTTCAGGCACAGATTGCGGCCATCGCCGCGGGCGATCTTTCAGAGGCGCAGCATGAGGACAGGGTCGCCCCGGAGGTGAAGAAGATGTTCCAGGAACTCGACTTCCTGCGGGAGCAGCTTCGTCAGAAGGGCGAAATGGAGAACCAGCAGCGCGCGCTGGCCGAACAGTTACGCGCACTTTCCGAGACGGATGCGCTGACGGGCGTCTTCAACCGACGGGCGCTCGAAAAGGCCGTTCGTTCCCTGTTGACGGGCGAGGACCAGTGTCAGTCGCTCGGCGTGATGATCGTCGACATCGACCATTTCAAATCGATCAATGACCGTTATGGCCATGCCATGGGTGACATTGCACTTCAAAAGACCGCGGCTCTGTTGCGGGGTGCATTGCGCAAGAACGACATTCTTGCCCGCTATGGCGGCGAAGAATTCGTCGTGGTGCTGCAGGATGTCAGCCATGCCACGGCAACGGCAACGGCCGACCGCCTCCGCCGCCTGATCGAAGCCCAGATCGTGGATGAACAAAGTGGATTGTCGCTGACGGCGAGCTTTGGCGTCGTCTGGCAGGAAGCGCGGGCGGTCAACAGCTGGGACGAGTTGATCGCGATTGCCGATGACCGGCTTTATGAAGCCAAGCGCGCAGGTCGCAACCGGGTCTGGGCCACCTATTTCCCGAAAGCCGCCAACGGTTAGAAGCCACCGGTTTCCGACCGCCGGCGACGTCAGATCAGGTCCAGCGTCATCACGACAGGGCAATGATCGGAAGCCTTGGGGCGGTCCCAGCCGGTGCGCGGATAACGCTCCACCTCCTGCCCCGGCGGAAAGATGGTGCGATAAGGCTGGCCGGCGCGGACGATTTCGGGAACCCGCGTCGCGTTGCTTTCGGCCAGGCGCGGAGAAAGCCAGATGTAATCAAGCTGGCACAAATGCTGCTCCTGTGGGCCCCGCGAATGATAGAGCGTCCAGCGGTCCATGACATCGCGACGCAGCATCGGATTGATGACGAAATCGTCGGCAGTGAAGACATCGAGCGCACTTCTTGCCTCTTCGACGGGCGTGAAGCTGTAGCCATTGCGCCTGTCACCGGCAATCGCGACGCGTTCCTGATAGTCGTTCATGTCGCCGCAGATCGCGAAATTCTTGTTGCGCGTATTGCCCGCACCCCAGCGATTTTCGATGATGCGGCGCACAGCCATGGCTTCCGCCTCGCGGATGGGCATGGTGCCGAGCCGGGCGTCCAATGCTTCGCGGGCATTGGTCATGGACTTGAAATGCGTGACGTAAAGCGTCAGCGGCTTGCCGCCGATCCTCAGATCGATTTCAAGGCAATCCCGTTTGAATATCTTGTCATCGATCTGGTTGGTCGCGGCAAGTGCCGGATTGAAGAGATCGAGATTGCGATAGGTCAGCGCCGCATGGCTCTTGATGTCGACCACCTCGATCTTCTCGCCATCCCGCGTCTCCTCGCGCATGACGACCGCGACATCGATACCGCGGCTGTCATTGCCCTCGACCAGATATTTCTGCAGATAGCCATTGCCGACCATGCGATAGAGATAGCCATATTCGAAGGCCTGCAGGGCCGCCATGTTGTCGACTTCCTGCAGGCAAAGAATATCGGCATCCGCGTCGGCGATGGCGAGCGCCGAAAGCTGGCGCGTATCGTCGGTGGAGGACACCATTCGCGCACTTTCAAGGGCCTGATAGGTCGCCTCGTCCCTGATATCAAAAAGCTGGATCGCCCTGTCGCGTCGCGTCTGGTTGCGAAAGCCGGTGAAATCGAAACGGGTGAGAAGATTTTCGATATTGAAGGTGGCAAGCCGAAGCGACATGAATCATTCCTATTGCTGCGACCCCAGCTTAGCCGGTGTCGCTTCGCCTTTCCAGCGTTCGGCAGTGCGTGCGCTCAAAGCCGCCACCCGCTGCGAATGGCAACCGGAAGCCTGTCACCCACAGCTGCGGCTTCACGCGAATAGGCTCTGACCGCCTGCCCATCCGGCAGGTCAAGACGAAGGGCATAACGCTCGCCCTCGTACAGAACCGAGGTGACGGTGCAGGCAATGCCTTCCGCGTCCCGCACCACATCCTGCGGCCTCACAAGCACGTCGGCCTGCGATGCTCCCGCGCCTCTCTCCATCGCCGCCCGAAGTGCGGACCAGTCGAGATCGCGCGATGCCCCTTCCGGCAGTGGGAGGCTGAGGATCGTCCCCTGCCCGACCAGCGACCCGACCAGCCTGCCCTCCGGCCGCGCGTAAAGCTCCGCAGGCGCCGCGACCTGAAGCAGCTTGCCGTGCGACATGACGGCGACATCGGTTGCCAGCGCCATGGCTTCCGCCTGATCGTGAGTGACATAGATCATCGTCGCGCCGGAACGGGCATGGAAATCCCGAAATGTCTCTTCCATTTCCTGCCGCAGATGCCGGTCGAGGTTGGCGAGCGGTTCATCGAGCAATACGACGTCAGGCTCGGTGACGAGGCAGCGGGCGAGCGCAACACGCTGCCGCTGGCCACCGGAAAGTTCGGCGGGACGGCGATCCGCGAAGCTCTCAAGTCGGACGGCGGCAAGCGCCTGACGCACCCTCTCGCGGTATTTTTCGCCCGTAATACCGCGCACCTTCAAAGGGTAGCCGGCATTGTCGGCAACCGACATGTGCGGCCACAGCGCATAGGACTGGAACACCATTGCCATGTTGCGCCGCTCCGGCGCCACCATGCTGCCGGCATCGGCCAGCACCCGCTCGCCGAGCAGGATGGAACCATCCGTCGGCTGTTCGAACCCGGCAACCATGCGCAGCACTGTGGTCTTGCCGCAGCCGGAGGGTCCGAGCAGCGCCAGAAAGCCGCCTTCCCGCACAGTGAGAGAAACATCGTCCACGGCCGGTTTCGAACCGGCACCGAAGCTCTTCGACAGGCGGTTAAGGATCAGTTTCGCCAAGGCACAACTCCTTTTGGCAGATAGCGCCCCAGAATTTCGAGCAGCAGCATGAGGAAAATCACCATGATGACGACAAGCACCGATAGCGCCGAGGCGAGATCGAAGCTGCCGCTGTCATCGAGGTTGTAGATGAGCACGCCGAGCGTCTGTGTGCCGGCAGACCAAAGGAGCGCCGAAACCGTCAGTTCGTTGCAGGCGATCAGAAACACGAGGATGACGGAAGCCCCTGCCGCGGGCCCGACCAGCGGCAGGATGATATCCTTGAGCCGTCGCCAGAAACCCGCGCCCGACAGCCTTGCTGCCTCTTCCAGCGATGGATCGAATTGCAGGAAAGCGCTGACCATTGGTTTCAGGCTGACCGCGAAGAAAGAGGAGAAATAGGCAAGCAGAATGATCCAGATCGTGCCGTAAAGCGTAATGCCGAGCAATGGAATAGGAGCGGCGAAAAGCAGCACGAAAGAGACGGAAATCACCACCCCCGGCAGCGCATAGGGAATATCCACCATCGCCGAGAGCAAGAACATGAACCGGCTTTTGCCACGCACGAGGAAATAAGCCGTCAGCACTGTCACCGCCAGGAGACACAAGGATGTCGCCATCGCCAGAAACAGCGAATTGCGGAAGGCCGTGCGGGTCACGCTCTGCCGGTAAAGCAGTTCCTCATAGGCATGCAGCGTTGCGGTCTTGAGGCTGAGCGGCACGCCATAGGCGGGAGCGAGCGAGCTTGCCACCAGCGCCGTCAGCGGCGCCACCAGCATGATGAACAGCACGAGCCACAGGGCAAGCTCCGCCGCCACCCGCCACAGCCCAAGCCGGAAGGTCGCCGCCTTGCCGGAAAGGCCGATGATGCGATAGTCCCTCCCCTTCATCGCCCGTTCCTGCAGCGCAAGCCCGGCGACCGAAATGATGGCGATCATGGTCGAGAGAATGGCGATATCACCGAAGGTGCTGGTACCGAAACTGGCAAAACGGCTGTAGATCAGTGTCGGCAAAGTGAAGATCGAGGCCGGGATGCCGAGGATCGCCGGAATGCCGAAATTGCCGACGTTGGAGACGAAGGAGATCGCCGCACCGGCGATCAGTCCAGGCGTGGAAAGCGGCAGGATGATATCGCACAAAACGCGCCGCGGTGAAGCACCGGAAAGCTTGGCGGCCTCTATGCCATCCTGCGGCAAGGCGAGTAGCCCCGCGCGCAGCGACAGATAGACGAGCGGCGCGTGCTGCACACCGAGCAAGAGTGCGATGCCAGCGATGGAATAAAGCGGCTGCGGCGAACCCATCGCCGGCGCAAGGCCGATGGCCTTCAACAGCGTACTTGACGGGCCGGTCATGCCGATCCACGACAGCGCCGTCACCTGCGGCGGGATCATCATCGGCAGCATGAACAGGAAGCTTAAGATCGACTTGCCGCGGATGTCGCAGAGCGTCAGGGCAAGCGCGAAAGCGCCGCCGATTCCGAGTGAAATCAGCATGCCTAAAAACGAGGTGGAGAGCGTGTTCAGCGCCGCATCCCAGAGCGCCGGATCGGCCAGAAGTCGCCATATATCACCATTCAGTGACGAAACGACGCCGGTATAGGCGAGGCGTCCGAGCGGCAGCGCGCTCAGCGCAAAAACAACACTCACCACAAAAGGAAACAGCCAGCGCGGCTGGCTGTTTCCACAAGCCTTGGAACGGGTCATTCCGATTTATCAGCCCTTGGAACCGAAAATATCGGAGAAGGTCTTGAGATCCTGTTCGGAATTCTTCAGTGCATCGGCAGCGCTGAGCGGCAGAACCTTGATCTTGTCGCGGGCCGGGAAACCTTCCGGCATGCCGGCATCGGCACGGACAGGGATGTAACCGAGCTTGACGAAGCCCTGCTGGCCCTTTTCCGAAAGCACGTAATCGACAAACTTCTTGGCCGCTTCCTCGTGCTTGGTGCCCTTGATGATCGCGACCGGCTCGGTGACAGCAGAAACGCCCTCTTCCGGGAAGACGAATTCGACCGGTGCGCCCTTGGCCTTTTCACGGATCGGCATGTAATCGACCACCACGCCGTAAGCCTTTTCGCCCGAAGCGACGGACTTCAGCACCGCGCCGTTGCCACCGCCGGCAATGGCTTCATTGGCCTTCAGCTGCTTGTAGTAATCCCAGCCGAGGCCATTTGCGGCGGCAAGCGTCTGCGCGTGAATCAGTGCCGCACCCGACGTCAGCGGGCTCGGCATGGTTACGAGACCCTTGGCTTCCGCCTTCGCCAGGTCTTTCCAGCTCGTCGGCTTCATCGCGGCGGCCGTATTGTACATTATGCCTGTCGTGATGAGCTTCGTGGAGTAATAGAAGCCGTCCGCATCATAGAGCGTGGCATCGATATTCTTGGCTTCGGGAGACTTGTGGGCGAGCAGCTGACCGGCCTGCTTCATGCGCTCCAGCGTCACGGTATCGGCGATCAGAAGCACGTCGGCAACCGGATTGCCGGCGCTGATTTCCGCCATCAGCTTGGCCATGATTTTCGGCGTTCCGTCACGCACCCACTCGACTTCGAGACCGGGATTGGCAGCCTTGAACCCGTCAACGGTCGCCTGCGCGTCCTCATTCGGCTGGCTGGTATAAAGCACCAGATCGGCGGCATTGGCAGCAGTGGCGATGAAGCCAAGCGATACGATGGCGGTGAAAGCGGAGAGCAGCGTTTTCATGGATCCAGTCCCTGTTGTTCGGTGGGACCGCTAAAACATGATTGCATAACATGTATGTGACAGGCAGGATTTTAGTGGTGTGATCTGTTGGGGCCAGCGGGATTGAGGGGAACAGTGCCTCTTGGTGCTTGCGGCTCACCCCCCTCTGCCCTTCCGGGCATCTCCCCCTCAAGGGGGGAGATCGGCAAGAGGCGTTGACAGCACTTCATTTTCAACTGTTGCGATAGGCGATATCTTAACCGCGAGTCGATCTCCCCCCTTGAGGGGGAGATGTCCGGCAGGACAGAGGGGGGTGAAGCCACAACCCCCGTCGCCGCCGAAAAACCTCGCAACCCTCAAATCGCCGGAACTACCTCAGCCGTTTCCGCCTGAGCCGTCGCAATCAACCGCCCGAGGCGCTTCATGCCTTCCTCGATCATCGCCTCGTTGGCGCAGGAGAAGCTGATGCGCAGCGTGTTCGTGCCCGAACCATCCGCAAAGAAAGCACGGCCGGGAACGAAAGCGACCTTTTCCGTGGCGATGGATTTGGCAAGCAGCGCCGCCCCATCCATGCCCTCAGGCAGCGTCACCCAGATGAACATGCCGCCTTCCGGCTTCGTCCAGCTGGTCGTCTTCGGCATGTACTTCTCGAGCGCCGCCAGCATCGCATCGCGGCGTGCGCTATAAGCTGCCTTGATCTTGGCCACCTGCTTGTCGAAGCCGCGCGAGGCGACGCGTTCGATGGCGATCTGGTTGATCGTCGAGGAATGCAGGTCGGCGGCCTGCTTCATCAGCACCAGCTTACGGATGACAGGGGCGGAAGCGACGATGTAACCGACGCGCAGACCCGGAGCGAGCGTCTTCGAGAAGCTGCCGCAATAGATGGTGCGGGTGTTTTCGATGCCGCCCGAACGGGCAATGTCGAGCGCCATGATCGGCGGAACGGCTTCGCCATCATAACGCAGCGACTGATAAGCCGCGTCTTCTATGACGGCGATATCGAGCTCGTCAGCAAGCTTCAGAAGCTTCTGGCGTCCGGCCAGATCGACGGTTTCGCCGGTCGGATTGGAAAAATCGGCCGATAGATAAGCGAACTTCACCGAACCGCCAAGCTTCGCCGCGGTTTCGCGGTAAGCCTCGGGCGTGCGGTTACCGCCGGGGTTCAGCTGGTCATAGTTGGGCTCATAGGCGTTGAATGCCGAGAGCGCGCCGAGATAGGTCGGCCAAGTGACCAGCGCCGTATCCTTTGGCGACAGGAACAGCTTGCCGAGATAATCGAGACCCTGCTGCGAACCGGAAACGATGAAGACGTTGTCGGCGGTGCATTCGATGCCGATCTTGTCCATTTCGCTCGCCAGCCATTCGCGCAGCGGCTTGTAACCTTCGCTGACGGAATATTGCAGCGCGGCGTTGACCTGCGCGCCGGAAAAAATCTCCGCGTAAGCCTGCTGAAACTCCTCTGCTGGGAAAAGAGCGGGGTCCGGAATACCGCCGGCAAAGGAAATGATGTCGGGCTGCTCGAGCAGCTTCAGCAGCTCGCGGATTTCAGACGCTTTCATACGCGAAGAGCGCGTGGCGAAAATTTGTTCCCAATTGAGCATGGGTACGTTTCCTCTTGTGTCGTTTTTATGCGTGCATCTTTACAGAAATGTCGATACGTCAGCAATACTGACTTATCAGTTTTTCGAATTATTTCCGCCTCCCTGCACATTGCCCTTAACTGGTCTCAATCGAGGCCGATTTCGCGGACAAAGCCAAATACACCCTTGCGCAAAGCTTCACAATCACACCTTTGCGATTGACGCCACGGGGTTTTCCGGCTGGATTGCACGCGAGCCACGACACGGCGAAAGCATCATGGGAGTTTGAGGACATGCTGAAGAATATCGACCCGGCGCTGAATGCCGACGTTCTGCACGCGCTGCGCGCCATGGGTCACGGCGACACGCTGGTGATCTCGGACACCAATTTCCCCTCCGACTCTGTTGCCCGCCACACCACAGTCGGCAAGGTTCTTCACATCGACAACGTCTCCGCTGCCCGCGCAATGAAAGCGATCCTGTCTGTCCTGCCGCTCGATACCCCGCTGCAGCCCTCGGTCGGCCGCATGGAAGTAATGGGGGCGCCCGATCAGCTGGAACCGGTGCAGGCCGAAGTGCAGAAGGAAATAGACGCGGCGGAAGGAAAATCCGCCCCCATGTACGGCATTGAACGCTTTGCCTTCTACGAAAAAGCCAAGCAGGCCTATTGCGTCATCACGACGGGCGAGACGCGGTTTTACGGCTGCTTTCTGCTGACGAAGGGCGTCATCCCGCCGGGCAAGTAAGATCGCACGACAAGATGGGCCGGGTATCTCACCCGTCATGACAATTTCAAGTTGTTGTGGCAGAAACTTCCCCTGGGTTCGCAAAACCAACCGGAGGGGTGAGGTATCATGACACGATATGTCCTGGCATTCTGGAATGTCGAAAACCTGTTTGCGCCGGAGGGTTATCCGGCGCGCGAGCCGTGGATTGCCGAGCGGCTGAAGAACGATCTGAAAGGCTGGACCGAAGACCTGTTCAAAACCAAGGTCAAACAGCTCGGCCTGATCATAAGTCAGATCGGCGGCGCGGGACCGGATCTGCTGGGTGTCTGCGAAGTCGAGAACCGTTTTGTGCTGGAGACGCTGGCGGAACATCTGAACGATCTCATGCCCACGCGAGCCTATCGCGTCGTGCACGCCGATTCCAGCAAGGACCAGCGCGGCATCGACACCGCCTTCATCTATGACAGCAGGAAGCTGCTGATCAACGAGAACGAGATTTTCAGCCATTTCGTCATGCGCCGCACCGGCACGCGCGACATTACCCAGTGCACCTTCATCACCAAGGGGGGCCGCCAGCTTATCGCGCTTTCCAATCACTGGCCGTCGCGATCCGGCGGCGCAGTGGAAAGCGCCGGTTTTCGCATGACCGCCGGTGAGACGCTGGGTTACTGGCACCAGCGCATCAGGGAAGAAAAAGGAAACAACATCGCCGTCATCGCTTTCGGCGACTTCAATGACGATCCTTCCGATGCTTCGCTACGCTACCACGCCAATTCCGCCCGCGAGCGCGACGATGTCGAAAACTCGCAATCGGCCATGTTCTACAATCTTGCCTGGAACTACCTACGCCAGCCGGTGATGGATTCCGTCGGTTCAGCGCGAACGATTTATGGCACGCTCTACTTTAACGGCGATGCCAATATCTTCGACCAGATTCTCGTCTCCAGATCACTTCTTGTCGGCAGCAGCGGTTTCAAGGTGCGGGAAGAAACCGCAAAGGTCGAAGCCATCGCCGCCATGGTCAGTCACAGCAAGAACGAGGGGCCTATCCGCTTCGGCCTGTCGAAGGGCGACGCGGTCAAAAATGTCAATCTCGGCGGTTTTTCCGATCACTTTCCCGTTTCCGTTATCGTCGAGGAAGACGACGCCATCATATGAGGGCACATCGAAAACGGAAGGCCGGAGCTTTCGCCCCGGCCTCCAAAATTTTCATCAAGCAATGAAGCTTAGTTGACGGCCTTGTCGACCAGCTTGTTCTTGCCGATCCAGGGCATCATGCCGCGGAGCTTGGCGCCGACTTCTTCGATCTGGTGGCTGTCGTTGTTGCGACGGATACCCTTGAAGCGAGCGCCGCCAGCCTTCCATTCCTGCATCCACTCGGAGGTGAACTTGCCGGTCTGGATGTCGTGCAGGACGCGCTTCATTTCAGCCTTGGTGTCGGCAGTGATGATGCGCGGACCGGTGACGTATTCGCCCCATTCTGCGGTGTTGGAGATCGAGTAGTTCATGTTGGCGATGCCGCCTTCATAGATCAGGTCAACGATCAGCTTCACTTCGTGCAGGCACTCGAAATAGGCCATTTCCGGAGCGTAACCGGCTTCGACCAGAGTTTCGAAACCAGCGCGGATCAGTTCGACGAGACCGCCGCAGAGAACGACCTGTTCGCCGAAGAGGTCGGTTTCGCACTCTTCCTTGAAATTGGTCTCGATGATGCCCGAACGGCCGCCGCCAACGCCGCAGGCGTAGGAGAGAGCGAGTTCAAGGGCGTTGCCCGAAGCGTTCTGGTGAACGGCAACGAGGCAGGGAACGCCGCCGCCCTTTTGGTATTCGCCGCGAACCGTGTGGCCAGGGCCCTTCGGTGCGATCATGACGACGTCGAGCGATGCCTTCGGCTCGATGAGGCCGAAGTGAACATTGAGGCCGTGTGCGAAAGCAATCGCTGCGCCATCACGGATGTTGCCGGCAATGTCGGCCTTGTAGATGTCGGCCTGCAGTTCGTCAGGCGTTGCCATCATCAGCAGGTCGCCCCACTTGGCGGCTTCGGCAACGGTCATGACCTTGAAGCCATCGGCTTCGGCCTTCTTGACGGTCGGAGAACCGGCCTTGAGAGCGATGACGACGTTCTTGGCACCGGAATCCTTGAGGTTCAGCGCATGGGCGCGGCCCTGGGAGCCGTAACCGACGACGACGACATTCTTGGACTTGATGAGATTGAGATCGGCATCACGATCATAATAAACGCGCATTTTATGGTCCTTCCCTAATGCTTGTCTCTCAGTTGTCTGAACCGGAAGCTTAAGCGACCTTGCCGCCCAGTTCCGAATGTACCTTTTCCGTGCCGTAGAGGGTCAGGAAGGCAATGACAGCCTTCTTCGCCCGGGCAGAAAAATCCTTGTCCGGCGCCTCGCCCAGCAGCATGCGCACATGCAGATCCGAAACGATAAGGCCGTAAAAACTGCGATATGCCTCTTCCGCATCATCGAAACGCAGGTAACCGGAACGGCGACCTGCCTCGATCAGCCCACGGGCGCGGCGGTCGATCTGGCGACGACCACGTTCCAGCAGCAGATCACCGAGCTTCGAGCCATCCCGGCTCGCCTGCCCTATCGCCAAACGATTAAGCGCCAATGACACGTCGCCTGCCAGCACATCCAGCAGATCATGGGCGAAAACCTCGAGGTGATCGGCAAGCTGCGGTGCGGAGACGCGGTCACCTGCCTTTTCGAAGGTGCGGACCTTGCTCTGCTGAAAGGTGATCATCGCTGCCAGCAGGCCATCGCGATCACCGAACCACTTGTAAAGGCTTTCCTTGGAACAGTTGGCGGCGCGCGCCAGTCCCGATGTGGTCAGCGCTTTCTCGCCGCCTTCGACCAATAGACGCAATGCCTGGTCCAGAACGGCGTTCTGGCGCGGCGAAAATTCCTGCGCTGTGATCGGGTCGGAAGCCAAGTCTTTCCACTCCAAGGGGCTCGATTGATGTACCGTACGGTACGGTTCGAGCGCCATTTAAGCGGAGGCTGCGTTGCGGTCAAGCGGATTCTTTAGAGGGGGATGAGAATTGACGCGGTGCGGCGTGGGATGAATAGCACGCGGGGTACGTCTTCAGGCGGTTGTGTGTGGTAGCGGGTCGTCGGTGGGTGTGGCTTACCCCCCTCTGCCCTGCCGGGCATCTCCCCCCCAAGGGGGGAGATCGATATGCGGCTAGGTTTCGACCATCTCAGCGGTCGAGGATGGAGTGGCGAAAGGGGCCTCTTGCTGATTTCCCCCTTGAGGGGGAGATGCCCGGCAGGGCAGAGGGGGGTAAGCCACACCCACCGACGACCCGCTACGAATGCACAGCCCCAGTCTACCCCGCCGCAATCTCGCGCGATGCATCGACGTCCCGTGACGGCGACAGCCCGTAAAAGCGGCTATATTCTCGGCTGAACTGCGAAGGGCTCTGATAACCGACGCGATGGCCCGCGGTGCCGGCATCCAGTCGCTCCAGCATCATGAGCCGCCGGGCCTCATGCAGGCGAAGCTGCTTCTGGTACTGGACCGGCGTCATGGCCGTGATCGTCTTGAAATGATGATGGAAGGACGAGACGCTCATGCCGATGTGATCTGCAAGGTCTTCGACGCGCAGCTGGCGTGCGAAATTCTCGCGCAGCCATGCGACGGCGCGGGCGATGCGGTTGCCGTGACTTCCAGCGGCAATGATGTTCATCAGCTGCCCGCCGGCCGGTCCGGTCAAAATGCGATAAAGGATTTCCTGTTCGATGAGCGGCGCCACGGCGGCAATGTCTGCAGGACGATCGAGCAGGCGCAGCAGGCGGATGGCCGCATCGAGAAGTTCCGGCGTGGCTGTGTTGACCACGATGCCGCGCTGCGCATTCGTCGGCTCCACCGGCGGATCGATAGGAACACGCCGCATGAGATCGAGCAGCTTTTCACTGTCGATGGCAAGCGAGATGCAGAAATGCGGCACTTCCCTGCTCGCCTCCACCACCCGCCACGCAACCGGCAGATCAAGCGATGTCAGGAGATAATCGCCGGCACCGTAGTTGATGGTGTCCGTCCCCAATTGGACGCTTTTCGATCCCTGGATCACCATGGCGAGACAAGGGCGATAACTGCCGTGGCAGGGAGCGCTCGGAGTCGTACGCCGGCTGATGCCAAGGGAGCCGATTGCCGTCTGCACCTCGCCGTCACTGGTGGCATGCCGCGCGGCGATGGAAGCAATTTCCTGATAGACATTGAACGACAAGGACATAGGGGAAATCCCTTGACTGACGGAAGAGGTGTGTTTGATGTCATCTATCTAGAAAGCCTCTCGGCCCGCGCAAAGAGCGCACCATCATATTTTTGCAGGATCGTGCAAAAAGCTAGGAGGATCGCTCTAACGCCCGTTCGTTCTTCCATTGCATATTCCGCCGTCCCCAACTTCCGAAAGGATATTCAGATGGCTATTGCAAGAGGTTACGCTGCGACAGATGCGTCGAAGCCGCTTACCCCGTTCACCTTCGAACGCCGCGAGCCGAATGATGACGACGTCGTCATCGATATCAAATATGCCGGTATCTGCCATTCCGACATTCATACCGTCCGCAACGAATGGAAGAACGCCGTCTACCCGATCGTTCCGGGCCACGAAATCGCCGGTGTCGTCCGCGCCGTTGGCTCCAAGGTCACCAGATTCAAGGTCGGTGATCATGTCGGCGTGGGCTGCTTTGTCGATTCCTGCGTCGGTTGCGCCACCCGCGATCTCGACAATGAACAGTACATGCCGGGTCTCGTGCAGACCTATAACTCCGTCGAACGCGACGGCAAGACCGCCACGCAGGGCGGTTACTCCGACCATATCGTCGTGCGGGAAGATTACGTCCTCTCCATTCCGGAAAACCTGCCGCTCGACGCCTCCGCTCCCCTGCTCTGCGCTGGTATCACGCTTTATTCGCCGCTTCAGCACTGGAATGCCGGCCCGGGCAAGAAGGTGGCTATCGTCGGCATGGGCGGTCTTGGCCATATGGGCGTGAAGATCGGTTCAGCCATGGGCGCGGATATCACCGTGCTTTCGCAGACACTCTCCAAGAAGGAAGACGGCCTTAAGCTTGGCGCGAAGGAATATTATGCCACCAGCGATGCCTCGACCTTCGAAAAGCTCGCCGGCACCTTCGACCTGATCCTCTGCACCGTTTCGGCGGAAATCGACTGGAATGCCTATCTCGGCCTGCTGAAGGTCAATGGCACCATGGTGCTTCTCGGTGTGCCTGAACATGCGATCCCCGTGCACGCCTTCTCGGTCATCCCCGGCCGCCGTTCTCTGGCTGGCTCTATGATCGGCTCTATCAAGGAAACCCAGGAGATGCTGGATTTCTGCGGCAAGCACGACATCGTCTCCGAAATCGAAAAGATCGACATCAAGGACGTCAACGAGGCTTATGAGCGCGTGCTGAAGAGCGACGTACGTTACCGCTTCGTCATTGACATGGCGTCGCTCGACGCTTGATGCGTCCGGAAACGGCGAAACAGGAAACGGCGGGAAGCCATGCTTCCCGCCGTTTCTTTGTCGCTTGCCTCACGCCTCGTCCTTCAGCGTTTCTTTCTGGGTGATCAGCCGCGCGCTGTGCTGGCCACTCAAGTAAATCCAAAGCCAGCTCCACGCCACGGCCAGCCGCGAACGCGTTCCGATCAGGAAATAGATATGGGCAAGTCCCCATATCCACCATGCCAGCACGCCCTTGAGCTTGAACCGGCCAAAATCGATCACCGCGGCGCGTTTGCCGATCGTGGCAAGATTGCCCTGATGGCTGTAGCGGAAGGGTGAAGGAAACGGCTTGCCGTCAAGCCGCGCCTTGATGACCTTCGCGACATAAGCGCCCTGCTGCTTTGCCGCAGGCGCAATACCCGGCACCGGCTTGCCGTTTTCCTGATTGACGGCGGCGGTATCGCCGATGACAAAGATATCGGGATCGTCTTCCAGATTAAGCTGCGGCCCAACAATGGCCCGTCCTGCCCTGTCGGCGGCGGCATTGAGCCATTTGGCCGCGGGAGAAGCCTGCACGCCGGCGGCCCAGACGACCGTACGGCATGGATAATGGGTCTCGCCCACCGTCACGCCATCGTCGCTGCAGGCCGTCACCGGCGTTCCGAGCAGAACCTCGACGCCAAGTTTCTCAAGCGCCTCCTTGGCATAGGCCGAAAGATCCTCCGTAAAGACCGGCAGCACGCGGGGACCAGCCTCGACGAGCAGCACGCGGGTCTTTCGGGTGTCAACGTTGCGGAATTCCGCCGGCAGCGCCTTATGGGCAAGCTCTGCAATCATGCCTGCCATTTCCACGCCGGTCGGGCCTGCCCCTATGATGACAAAGGTTAGCAGTGCCTGTCGTTCCTCTTCGCTGGTCGCGAGTTCGGCCCGTTCGAAAGCCAGAAGCAGGCGGCGGCGGATCGTTGTCGCATCCTCCAGCGTCTTGAGACCCGGCGCGGAACGCTCCCACTCATCGTGACCGAAATAGGCGTGGCGTGCGCCTGTAGCCAGCACCAAAGTGTCGAAGCGGATCGTTTCACCGGTGTTGAGATGCACGGTCCGGGCCGCCCGATCCACGCCGGTCACCTCGGCAAGCAGCGTCGTGACCTCCTTGCGATCGCGGTAGAGATGACGGATCGGCCACGCGATCTCGGATGTCGCCAGCGCAGTCGTCGCAACCTGATAAAGCAATGGCTGGAAAAGGTGATGATTGCGACGATCGATCAATGTGATGCGGACAGGGGCCCCCTCCAGCCCGTGTACCAGCTGCAAACCGCCGAAGCCTCCACCCACGACGACAACATGATGTTCTTGCATATGTCTCTGCCTTCAAAAGCCCGAGCATCGGTCCGGAAAGTGAATTCCGACTATCGGAAACGCCGATACTCAACCCAGAACCTAGTTCGGCGGGACCGGTTCCGACATATCTCCCGCCGCCCTCGCGCACGGAGCATGCGCAAGGCAGAACATAGGCGAAAAAATTGGCTTTGGTTATGAAATAGCCTGACCGCAGGCCTGCCGAAAACGCCGGACTGTTTCCGCCATGCCATATTCCAGGGCATCCGCCGTCAACCCGTGGCCGATTGAAACCTCGGCCAGATAAGGGATACGTTTCATCAGCTTTGGCAGGTTCGCGACGGTGAGATCATGGCCCGCATTGACGGCAAGTCCGAGCGCCGCAGCATGGTCCGCCGTCCGCCCAAGCGTCTCGACGAGCACATCGGCCTTGTGCGGATCGTCATAACAGCCGCCATAGGGCCCGGTATAAAGTTCGATACGCGCAGCGCCCGTCTCAGCCGCCAGTTCCACCGGCTCGCGTTCGCCGTCGCCATCTGCGAAAAGCGACACCCGCATGCCACCCGATTTCAGCCGTCCGACGACCTGCTTCAGAAATTTCGCATGCGCGCGGAAATCCCAGCCATGATCGGAGGTTGCCTGCGACGGATCGTCAGGTACGAGTGTGACCTGTTCGGGCTGGGTCTTTTCGCACAGAAGGAGAAAATCCTCACTCGGATATCCTTCAATATTGAACTCCGCGGAGGGAAACCTGTCATCGATCAGCGCGCGCAGGGCCGGTAGATCCGAGAAGCGGATATGGCGCTGGTCAGGCCGCGGGTGTACAGTCAGCCCGCTTGCCCCCGCCTCCAGTGCAACATGCCCGAAATGCGCGACATCCGGCCATGGAAGATCGCGGCGGTTGCGTAACATGGCAATTGCGTTCAGATTGACAGAGAGTTTTGCGGGCATGGCATCGGGCTCCGGTTCGGAATTGACATCCTGTTTCACGCAGGTTGACGCCGACCGCAAGGAGGCTGATAAATTTTTTATCATACCGGGAACGAAAGTGCGCATGACACGTTCCGGTTTTGATGTAGCGTTTGGCATTATGTTTTTATCGAAAAACGGTCTGTTGCGGGGGAATAAGCAACAGACGCCTTTAAAAAGGCAGACACGCTGCCGGAGAGCGCGAAGGGGGAGACAATGCAGGATGGCCGGATGCCGTTCGAAAGTCACGGCGACGAGGACAAACCCAATCTAAGGGTCAACAGCTTTCTACCGGATATAAGCCTGCCCTCATCGCTGCCCGCGGAACCGGTTCCGATCGCCGACATGGCCAATATCTTCGGAGTGACCCACCGTACCCTGCATTTTTACGAAGAAAAGGCACTGCTGACGTCTAAACGCATCGGACAGATGCGGGTCTATTCTCACCGCAACGTCCAGCGCATGGCCGTTATCAACGTTTGCCGCGAAGTCGGTATTTCCGTGGCTTCGATTACGGAGATCATGGAAAAACTGGTCCGTTCTCTCTCGCAGGAAGAGGCAGACGATATATTTCGCGACGCACTAAGGCAGCGAAAGCGAGAGTTGACGGCGGAGCTTTCCACGCTCCAGCGCCAGGCCCAGCAGATCGAGGAACTGCTCGTCACCGATAGCGACGAAGATCGCGCGGACGCGGCCGAGCGGGGACAGGCAAACGACATCGCGCTAACCGATCCTGAACGGAAATGTCTCGAACTCATGGCGGAAGGATACGCCCCTGTCAGGCTCGCCCGCGCCCTTGGCCTTTCGGCAAACGAGCTTAACATCCTCGAAGCGAAGATTATCGGCAAGTTCAGCGCCAGCAACCGTTTTCAGGCGGTGGCCAAGGCGGTTCTGCTCGGCGTCATCCGCGCCTGATCAGGATCAGCGAACGATGGTCAGGGTCTCAGCCGCGCGGGTAATGGCGGTGTAAAGCCACCTCTCGCGCGAGTCCCGGAACGCATAACTCTCATCGAAGAGAACCACGTTATTCCATTGCGAACCCTGGGCCTTGTGCACCGTCAACGCATAGCCGAAATCGAATTCGTCATAACGCTTGCGCGTGGACCACGGAATTTCGGTCTCCACGTCCTCGAAGGCCGCCTTCAGCAGTTTGATCTTGGCCGCACCGCGATCCATATCGTCGTCTTCAGGCCGGATCATCAGGTTGATGCCAGGCTTCACCGTCTCGCGCGACGAACTCATCACCTGCCACAGCGAGCCGTTGAGCAGGCCCTTGGCCGGATCGTTGCGAAGGCAGACCAGCTTGTCGCCCGATTGCGGATAATCGGCGGTAAAACCCTTCAGCTCGCGAAGACGTTGATTGTAGCGGCGGCGGGTGCGGTTGGTGCCAACCAGCACCTGATCGGCATCGAGCACCAGCGACTGCGTCACCTCGGATTTGGAGATCACCTGCGCGGAACCATAATCGCCGCGCATGATCTCCCGGCCTTCCCGCACATCCATGGCAAGATGGATGATGGGATTGTCCTTCGCCTGGCGATGGATTTCCGACAGCAGATAATCCGGCTCCTGCTCGGTAAAGAAGCCTCCGCCCGAAACCGGCGGCAGCTGGCCGGGATCGCCGAGCACGAGGATCGGCGTGCCGAAACTCATCAGATCCTTGCCAAGCTGTTCGTCTACCATCGAACATTCATCGATGATGATGAGCGCCGCCTTGGCGAGCGGACTCTGGCGGTTGATGGAGAACATCGGCGCAATCGAGGTCTTGCCGGTTTCTTCGTCTTCCACCGTCTCCTCTCCGCGCGGGCGGTAGATCAGGGAGTGGATGGTGCGGGCATTGGTCGCGCCGCGCGAACGCAGCACCTGCGCCGCCTTGCCGGTGAAGGCCGCAAACAGCACCTCTCCATCGACGTTTTCCGCAAAATGCTTGGCAAGCGTGGTCTTGCCGGTTCCGGCATAACCGAACAGCCGGAAAACCGGCGACCGGCCTTCCTTGAGCCAGCGGGAAACAGCTTTGAGCGCTTCGTCCTGTTGCGGTGAAAATAACATGCGCCCTCATCGCAGGATTCGAGCCTGGTACGCAACCGAAAAAGAACGAAAGATGAATGTCGTGAGCGCTGAAGCGCAGGTTTACGCCCGGTTTTCTCCGTTCGTCATCAGGCTGCTGAAAAAAATATTTTGCGAAGGGAATAAATCACGGACCAGCGGTGTCTCTTGTTGTGCCGGCGGCTCGAGCCCGCCCGAACCAAGGAGGATATGTCCATGAAAATCCGCTTCATCGTCCCCGCCCTCGTTCTGGCCTTTGCCGGAACAGCCTATGCCGCCCCGGCGGTCGAAACGGTCAAGACCGAAAAAGGCAATGTGCTCGCAGGTGAAAAAGGCATGACGCTCTACACTTTCAAGAACGACAAGAAGGGCGTATCCAATTGTTATGACAAATGCGCCACGAACTGGCCGCCCTTCTTCGCTGCGGAGAATGCGAAAGCCGAAGGGGTTTACTCCATCGTGACGCGCAAGGACGGCAAGAAGCAATGGGCGAAGGACGGCATGCCGCTCTATTACTGGATCAAGGACACCAAGAAGGGCGATGCCACCGGCGACGGCGTGAACGGTGTGTGGGATGCAGCAAAACCCTGACGAGATGGAAGCTGCGACGCGGGGGAGACAGTCCCCCGCGGCCAGCAGCTTCGAAGCGGAGATGCTGGCCCTGATACCGATGCTGCGCCGTTATTCCCGCAGCCTTTCGCGCTCAGATACCGATGGAGAGGACCTGTTGCAGGACTGCGTCGAAAAGGCGCTGGCCAATAAAGCAACATGGCGCGGAACCGGTTTGAAATCATGGGCCTACACGATAATGACGAATCTTTATCGCAACCGCCACCGGACAGAGAAACGGCATCCTTCGGAAAGTCTCGATGAAACGATCGCCGCTGCCGAAACGCTGGGCGATACGCTGGAGAACGACCGCCTGCACGGCGCGCTTGCGCTGCTTTCGCCTGAGATGCGCGCCGTACTGATGCTGGTGACGGTGGAAGGCTACAGTTATCAGGAGGCGGCGGAGACATTGTCGATCCCGGTCGGCACCGTCATGTCCAGACTGTCCCGCGCCCGCGAAACCCTTCGCCAGCATCTGGCGGCGGATAATATCATTCCCCTGCGGAGACCACGATGAAACGGGCTGATGCCATAACCGAAGACGACCTGCACGCCTATGTCGACGGGCTTCTCTCCGACGATGACCGCGCGGCTGTCGAGGCATGGCTCGCGGAAAGACCGGAAGAGCAGAGCCGGGTGGAAGACTGGAAGAGACAGGCCGACAGCCTGAGAAATGCCTTCGCCTCCTATGCCGCCGCACATCCGCGTGACGCATCGATGCTGACTCGCGAAAAGGTCGCACGCGCCTGGCGGCTTAAACCCCTTCTCCTGCGAACCGCGGCAGCCTTCCTGATCTTCACGGCGGGCGCGGCAGCCGGCAGGCTTCTGCCTTGGTCCGTTTCCGCGCCGCAGGATGTGGTGCTGGCATCGCTGACGACGGACATTCCTGCCCAGGCGAAATCCGCTTATCTCATCTACGCGAGCGAAGTGCGTCATCCCGTAGAGGTGGGGGCCGGGGAACAGCAGCATCTGGCAACCTGGCTTGGCAAGCGGCTCGGCTACCCCTTCGCGATTCCCGATCTTTCGAAGATTGGATATGACCTCGTCGGTGGGCGTCTTATCCCCGTCAGCGGCAAGCCGGGTGCGATGTTAATGTACCAGGACAGGACCGGCAGGCGGGTGACGGTGCTGATAGGCCACAACGAAGAAAACCGTACAACCAGTTTCCGCATGGCCAGCGCCGACGGAATCGAGACCTTCTACTGGATCGACAACGAGCTGGGTTACGCCGTCTCCGCGGAACTGACGCGAGCCGAGGTACAGGCGATCGCCGAGGAATGTTACCGGCAGTTCCCGACATAGGGTCGCCGAGTGGAGCCGTTATTTCAGCATCGGCCAGAGACTGATGACGAGAAGCACCGCCATGCTGATGTTGAACCATTTGAGCCGGACTGGAACGGAGAGCCAGTCGCGAAGCGCCGAGCCGAAACCGGCCCAGGTGGAAACACTGGGAAGATTGACGGCAGCGAAGGCCACCCCCACAAGCATTACGGTAAGGAAATACTGCGTCTCGTCCGTATATGTCGCCATTGCCGTAACCGCCATCACCCACGCCTTGGGATTGACCCACTGGAACGCCGCTGCTGCAAGAAAACTCATCGGCTGCGAAGCCGCCGTGCCTTCATGGAGGCTGCGGGACGTTCCGATTTTCCACGCGATCCAGACGAGATAAAGCCCACCCGCAAATTTCAGCCCGGTGTAAAGTACCGGTACCGAATGCAACAGTGCCCCGAGGCCAAATCCGACCCCGATCAGCAGCGAAAGAAAGCCCGCACCGATGCCGAGCATATGCGGGACGGTGCGACGGAAACCAAAATTCACGCCGGAAGCAAACAGCATCATATTGTTCGGACCGGGCGTGATGGAGGTGGTGAAGGCAAACAGCACCAGCGCGATAAATGTCTCGGCAGTCATGATCTCTCCTGTGAAGGCAACCCTACCCACGGGACCGCCATCAGACCAGCCCGGCAAACCGATCGACGAGGTCAATTTTTTTGATGGATCGATCCCGCCCGTGCCGGGTTGAGAAGTCGGAACAAAGGCTTATTCTTTCCGCGAAAACCCTGGAGCGAAACGATGTATGATGACATTCCCTACGTTGCCCTCCCATCCGGAAAAGAGGTCCCAGCCCTCGGCCTCGGGACGTGGAACATGGGGGAGACGAGATCATCCGCCGAGCAGGAGGTTGAAAGTATCCGACGGGCCATCGACCTTGGCATGACGTTGATTGACACTGCGGAAATGTACGCGGACGGCCGATCGGAAGAGATAGTCGGCAGGGCTATCGTCAATCATCGCGAAGACGTGTTTCTGGTAAGCAAGGTCTATCCTTGGAATGCCAGCGCCACCGGCACCGTCGACGCCTGCGAGCGCAGCCTCGCCCGGCTCGGCACCGACCACATCGATCTCTATCTGCTGCACTGGCGCGGAGAGCACCCACTCGAAGAAACCGTGGCGGCTTTCGAAAGACTGAAGAGGGACGGCAAGATCGGCGACTGGGGCGTCTCCAATTTCGACACGGACGACATGGAAGAGCTTTTCGCTGTTCCTGACGGCAGGAACTGCGCCGCCAATCAGGTACTTTACAATCTGTCCCGACGCGGGCCGGAGTTTTCGCTGTTGCCCTGGTGCCAGCAACACGGCGTGCCACTGATGGCCTATTCTCCCATAGAACAGGGCCGTATTCTCAAGAACCATGAACTCATACGCATCGCCAAGGCCTATCAGGCGACCCCGGCGCAACTGGCTCTGGCTTTTCTGCTGGAAAGGGAAGGCGTCATCGCGATCCCGAAATCCTCGAATCCCGCGCGCGTCGAAGAAAATCGCGGCGCGACCGATCTTGATATAACCGAGGAGGACTGGGCCGCCCTGGATGCCGTCTTCCCCCCGCCAACGCGCAAGACGGCGCTGGAAATGCTTTGACGCAACAAACGGTTAGGAGACACGTCGGAATCAATCGCTCAAGCGGTTGAATCGGAATGTGAACGCCAAGTCCCATAGGCAGCCCTGTCGCCCAAGGGAAAATCAGGCGGACCAATCGAAACGGCGCGGCAAGCCGCGCCGTTGCATCACGAGAACGCACCGTGCCTATTGCGGTATCCGGTGCTCATATTCCTCTTTCAGACCCAGCCATGTTTCCCAGAAGGGTTCCGGCTCCTCCTCCTGAAGGCGGGCAGCGAGAACATCAAGGTGCACGTGCCAACCGGCGCTGACATTGAGCCTTGTGGTGCGATCCGCCAGTCGGCGATGGATCAGCGTCAGGAGCACGTCCTTGCCAAGAGCCTGGAGTTCGATGGAAACCTCGGCACCCTCGCCCCATGTGAAGACAAGGCGGTGCGGCGGAACAACCGTAATGATGCGGGAAGCCATCCTGTGCTCTTCGGAAAAGCCCTCAGGGCGGCGTCCGGGTGGATTGGAAAGTTCATCATTCCGCCACACCAGCTCGAATGGTGCGCCGGCGGCAAGCCGCATCTCGCCGGAAGCCAGCCAGCGGCGGCGAAGGTCGCTTTCCGTCAGATAGGCCCATACCCGTTCGACCGGCCCCGGCAGCAGCCGCTCGATCTTCAGGGTCGTCGGTTCAACGAGGCGACCATAGGTGTCAGGCATTGCAATATCAGCCATTGTCATTTCCTCCATCTGCAGGGGTTTTTCCCTGGTCTTCCTCCCTGAGCATCTGCTCAAGAATATCGAGGCGGCTGCCCCAGAACTGCCGGTAGAAATCCAGCCATTCATGCGCTTCTTCCAGCCGTTCCGGCGCAAGGCGGCAGACATGGATACGCCCCCTCACCTCGCGGCGGATGAGCCCCGCATTTTCCAGCGCCTTGATGTGCTTTGAAGCCGCAGCGAGCGAGATGTCGAACGGCTGAGCCAACTGTGTCACCGTTCGCTCACCGCGGGAAAGATCCCGCAGCATCGTGCGTCGCGTGGCGTCGCCCAAGGCATGAAAGACAGTGTCTAGATGTGAAGCAGATAATTCAACCATGTTGTTGAATATAGACTCCCGCCCAAGAAAGTCAACCATATGGTTGAATATATATCAGCCAAGAGCAGGCCATAAAAAAACCCGCGGCGAACCGCGGGCTTGTATTCCAACATCTGCTCTGCACTCGGAGAAATCACATCCCCTGCGAACCACGGTTCATCGCGGCAATGCCCGTGCGGCAGATTTCGATCAGGCCGAGCGGCTTGATGATCGCCACGAACTGGTCGATTTTCGACGACTTGCCGGTGATTTCGAAGATGAAATGCTCCACCGTCGCATCCACGACCTTGGCCTGAAACGCATCGGCAAGCCGCAACGCCTCGGCTCGGACTTCACCGGTGCCGGCAACCTTGATCAGCGCCACTTCCCGCTCGATCGGCCGCTCCTGCCCCAGTTCGCGGGCGCGAACGGTCAGGTCGAGAACCCGGTGCACCGGCACGATCCGTTCCAACTGCGCCTTGATCTGCTCCAGCACGATGGGCGTGCCGCGCGTGACGATGGTAATGCGCGAGAGATGCGCCTCATGTTCGGTTTCCGAAACCGTCAGGCTTTCAATGTTGTAGCCACGGCCGGAAAAGAGCCCGATGACCCGAGCCAGCACGCCGGGCTCGTTGTTGACGAGAACCGACAGCGTGTGGTTTTCGACGGCGGCCGTTTCCTTCTGAATGAAGTAGGCGGAGCCGGTAGGTTGTAGGTGTGCGTTCATGTCCTTTTCCTCTCCCGGCTCAGACTAGCTGACGGCCCTTGGCGTCAATGGCGTTGGCAACTGCTTCATCCGTCGCCTCATCCGGCAACAACATCTCGTTATGAGCCTTACCAGACGGAATCATCGGGAAGCAATTGGCGAGATTGGCAACACGGCAATCGAAAATGACCGGCTTCTTGACCGCGATCATCTCGGCAATCTTGTCATCCAGTTCCTTCGGGTCGTCGCAATACATGCCAACCGCGCCATAGGCTTCCGCGAGCTTGACGAAATCGGGCATGGCTTCCGTATAGGAGTTGGACAGGCGGTTGCCGTGCAGCAGCTGCTGCCACTGGCGCACCATGCCCATATACTGGTTGTTGAGGATGAAGATCTTCACCGGCAGGCCGTACTGGATGGCGCAGGACATCTCCTGAATGCACATCTGGATCGAGGCGTCACCGGCAATGTCGATAACCAGCGCTTCGGGGTGCGCGACCTGAACGCCGATGGCGGCCGGCAGGCCATAACCCATCGTGCCGAGACCGCCCGAGGTCATCCAGTGGTTCGGCTCCTCGAAGCCAAAAAACTGCGCCGCCCACATCTGGTGCTGGCCGACTTCTGTCGTGATGTAGGTGTCACGCCCCTTCGATGCCTCATAAAGCCGCTGCAGGGCATATTGCGGCATGATGACATCGTTGGAATTCTTGTAGGCAAAGGAGTTGCGGGCACGCCAGCGCTCGATCTGTGACCACCACTCTGCGGTCTGCGCCTTCTCCGGCTTCTTCGGCAAAGCGCGCCACAGGCGAACCATGTCTTCCAGGACATGGCTAACATCACCAATGATCGGAACGTCGACGCGAACCGTCTTGTTGATCGAGGAGGGATCGATATCGATATGGATCTTCTTCGAATTCGGCGAGAAAGCGTTGATGCGGCCGGTGATACGGTCGTCGAAACGCGCGCCGACGCAGACGAGAACGTCGCAATCATGCATCGTCATATTGGCTTCGTAGGAACCGTGCATGCCCAGCATGCCGAGCCAGTTCTTGCCGGACGCCGGATAGGCACCGAGACCCATCAATGTCGACGTGATCGGGAAGCCGGTCAGCTCGACCAGTTCACGCAGCAACCGGGTTGCTTCCGGGCCGGAATTGATGACGCCGCCGCCGGTGTAGAAAACCGGCTTTTTCGCCTTCGACATCAGTTCGATGGCGGCATGGATGGCATTAAGGTCGCCCTGAACCTTCGGCTTGTAGCTCTTCTGCTGGACGGCAGCCGAAGGCGGCGTGTAGGTGCCGGTGGCGAACTGGATGTCCTTCGGGATATCGACAACGACAGGACCCGGACGTCCGGTCTGCGCAATGCGGAAAGCCTCATGGATGATACCAGCCAGTTCGTTGACGTCCTTCACCAGCCAGTTGTGCTTGGTGCAGGGGCGCGTGATGCCAACAGTATCGCATTCCTGGAACGCGTCCGAGCCGATCAGCGTGGTGGGAACCTGGCCGGACAGGCAGACGAGCGGAATGGAATCCATCAGCGCATCCTGCAGGGGAGTAACTGCATTGGTCGCGCCGGGACCTGAGGTGACGAGCATGACACCGACCTTGCCGGTCGAGCGGGCATAACCTTCAGCCGCATGGCCAGCGCCCTGCTCATGGCGCACGAGAATATGCTGGATGTCTTCCTGCTGGAAAATCTCGTCATAGATCGGAAGTACGGCGCCGCCGGGATAACCGAAGATGTGCTCGACGCCGTTGTCCTTCAGCGCCCGCAAAACGATCTCCGCACCTGTCATGCGATTGCTGTTTTCCGTATTGTCCTTATCCGTCATTGCCTGTTTCCATCCCGCTTTGGCTTTGGATATCGAGGAGCCCGAGGGCCTGTTTGAAGACATAAAAAAAGGCCCCTAGAGGAGCCTCGTTCAGCGCATGGGTGCTTTCGCCGGATGGTTACACCATCCTGCCCATGCGCCGTCCCACCACGATAAGTACGTTAAGATTTTTCATGGGCCGGAGTGTTAGCCACAAAAGCCCCAGCCGTCAACGCATATTGCATGAAAAAATCACCGTCGCCTTCTTTTATTACCGGAAAGCGCGTCTGCGCGAAATTTTCGAACGCAAGTGATACACCTGTTGTTAAGCATAATCTTTTATACCGGGAAGGCAGATGCTGCCGGAACCACCGCGATCATCCGCATGTACCGGGAAAAAATGTGAGTAACGACACGTTTCATAACGCGTCCCGCATGGGCGAAAACGAACGGCGATCCGGCGAGCAGCCGGCGAACCGCATGCTCGGCCGTGTCATCGCCTGCGACGGCGCCCGCGCCACCATTGTTGCGGAAACCGAACCGGGCACCACAGACGTATCGCAGCTCTGGTCCGTCGGACGCCTGATCTCCATTGAAATGGGCACGAGCCGCGTCGCCGCGCTTGTCTTTGCCATGCGGACCGGCGAAGAATACTGGGCGCCAGACAAGCCGAACAGGCTGCTGATCGACGTTGAACTCGTGGGCGAGGTTTATCGTACCGAAGATGGCAGCGAACGCTTTTCCACCGGCATCTCCCGTTATCCCTATCTCGGCGCGGTCGCGCATCGTATCCGTGCGAGCGACCTCTCCAGGATTTACGACGGCGGCAAGCGCGACGCCTGCGTCATCGGCAAGCTGACGCAGGACGATACGATCAATGCCGCCATCAATATTCCGCAGATGCTGGCCAAACATTTCGCCGTTGTCGGTTCGACCGGTGTGGGCAAGACCACTGCGGTCTCCCTGCTTTTGAACAAGGCAATCGAGACCGACCCGAAACTGCGTGTCCTCATTCTTGATCCGCACAATGAATTCGCCGCCGCCTTCCCAGATCATTCCGTCGTCATCGACACCGATACGCTGGACCTTCCCTTCTGGTTGATGCGCCTTGAGGAGTTCGCGGAGGTTGTGTTCCGCGGCCGCAAACCCGTGCCGGAGGAAATGGATGTTCTGCGGGATCTGATTCCCGAGGCGAAAAAAGCGTTTCGCGGAACCGAAGGTTCGGCCGTTCGCCGCACCTCCGACAAGAGCGCGATCACACCGGACACGCCGGTTCCCTACCGCATCGCCGATCTTCTCGCCCTCATTGACGAGCGCATCGGGCGGCTGGAGGGGCGTGGCGAAAAACCGGCGCTGCGCACGCTGAAAGGCCGCATTCTTTCGGCCATCAACGACACGCGTTATAATTTCATGTTCTCCAGCAATACGATCAGCGACACGATTCTGGAAACCGTGGCGCATATTTTCCGCATTCCCGGGGAAGGCAAACCGATTTCGGTATTCCAACTGTCGGGCATCCCGTCCGAAGTGGTAAACTCGGTGGTTTCCGTTCTTTGCCGTATGTCCTTCGAACTGGCGGTGCTGGCGCGCGGTTCGCTGCATATGCTCGTGGTGTGCGAGGAAGCGCACCGTTATGTTCCCGCCGACCCCGAGCGCGGCTTTTTCCCCACCCGGCAATCCATCGCCCAGATTGCCAAGGAAGGCCGGAAATACGGCATTTCGCTGGGCATCATCACCCAGAGACCCAGTGAGCTGGATCAGACAATCCTGTCGCAATGTTCGACTGTTTTCGCCATGCGGCTGTCGAACGAGATCGACCAGAAGATCATTCTCTCGGCTGTGCCGAACGCATCGGCCTCAACCACAAGCTTTCTTTCCTCCATCGGCAATGGCGAAGCCATCGCCTTCGGCGAGGCAGTCGGGGTGCCAATGCGCATGCGTTTCGACCGGGTGCCCACCATCAAATTGCCCAAGGCGAGCGGCACGATCAGCCTCGCCAGCCAGGAAACGCCCGATACCGTGGACCTGAACGCCATCGTCACCCGCATGCGCGCCGCAAGCAGGCCGGTTATCACCGGCTTTCAGCAGAGCGTGGAAGCGGCCTTTTCAGATCCGGCGGAACCGACCGCGCGGCCTCTCGATGCGGCCGATATCGATCCCTGGAAGCGGGAGCTGGGGGCGGCTGTAAGCGAGGAATACGAACCCTACCGCCCGGACATGCTACCTGGGCGCGCCCTGCCTGCATCACAAAATCCGGTAGGCACCGACACCGCCTCCAGCGCCGTCAACGAGTTGCGCAAAGCCGGTTTCCAGATGCAGGCGCAGAATGGTCCCCAGGGTGATACACGTCCGTCGCTGCGTGAAAGCCTGCTCAAGAAACCGCTCGGCAGTCTCTACAGGAAAGATTGAGTTCCTTCACGGCTGAATACGCATCCAGTCTTCATCCATCTGGTTGCGGAACCATGTCATCTGCCGTTTGGCATATTGTCGGGTTGCAGCGGCCGATCTTTCAACTACATCCGCCGTGCTCATGCGCCCGGCCAGCATTTCAGCAATCTGGGCAACGCCAATCGCCTTCATGACGGTGGCATCGGCCGGAAGATCGAGGGCGAGAAGCGCCTGCACCTCCTCCACTGCACCGCTATGCATCATGGCTTCGAAACGGCGGTTGATACGCGCATGCAATTCCGGCCTCTCCGGCAGGACCACGAGTTTTTGCGCCCGGTCCGGATCAACGATCATCGGGCCACGGGCAAGCTGAAAATCCCTGATGGACTTCCCGGTCGCTTCAAGCACCTCCAGCGCGCGGACAATACGCTGGCCGTCTCCCGGCTGGAGCATGTCGGCCATGACGGGATCGCGCCGGGCAAGCTCGGCGTAAAGGATGGCTGCGCCTTCTTCGATCAACCGGGCCCGCATCGGCTCACGGATCGTGTCCGGAATGGCAGGCATGTCGGAAAGCCCGCCTGTCAGCGCCTTGAAATAAAGCCCCGTGCCGCCGACGATGACGGGGAAACGCCCCTGCTCGCGCAGATCGGCAAGCACGGCGGAGATATCCCGCAGCCATTCGCCCGTGGAGTAGAGACTGCTCGCCGGCACGTGACCGTAGAGGAGATGCGGCACCCCCTCCATCTCGTCTTCGGACGGTCGGGCGGTCAACACGCGCAGCGTGTCGTAAACCTGCATGCTGTCGGCATTGATGACGACACCGTCCCGCTCCACAGCCAGACGAAGCGCAAGCGCGGACTTGCCGCTAGCCGTCGGGCCGGTTATCAGGATCGCATCAAAATTCTCATCAAGGTTTTTCATCATGGCTCTGGTTGCCACGCTTATCGCCAATCCGTCAAATCCTGTTCTGACACCGGCCCTCGGCGAAGCGGCCGCGAAGGCCGTGAACGCATCGGGCCTCTACTGGCTGGCGAACGGGATTGCCTGCGATATCGCCCTGCCCTCCGGCACCGCAACCGAGCAGGCACACAGGACTATCGCTGACACCCTCGCCGGCCAGCCGATCGATATCGTGATCCAGGAGCAGGACCAGCGTCGCAAGAAACTCCTGATCGCAGACATGGATTCGACCATGATCGGTCAGGAATGCATCGATGAGCTGGCAGCTGAAGTCGGGCTGAAGGACAAGGTCTCAGCCATCACCGCACGCGCCATGAACGGCGAAATCGCCTTTGAACCGGCACTGCGGGAGCGCGTCGCGTTGCTGAAAGGACTGCCGGTTGCTGTCATCGATGAGGTCATCGAAAAGCGCATCACGCTGACCCCGGGTGGCAAGGAACTCATCGCCACCATGAAGGCGAAAGGCTATTACACGGCCCTCGTGTCAGGCGGTTTCACCGTCTTCACCAGCCGTGTCGCCGCGGTGCTCGGTTTTGACGAGAACCGCGCCAATCTGCTTGGTGAGGCAAATGGCGAGCTTGATGGCACCGTTGCCGAACCCATCCTCGGAAAACAGGCCAAGGTGGATGCGTTGAATGATATTGCTGCCAAACTCGGCATTTCTCCAGATGAGGCGATGGCGGTTGGCGATGGAGCCAATGATCTGGGCATGCTGCATGTGGCGGGCGCGGGCGTGGCCCTGCACGCCAAGCCGGCCGTGGCGGCCGAAGCGCAGATGCGCATCGACCATGGCGACCTGACGGCGCTTCTTTATATTCAGGGTTATCGAAAGACGGACTTTGTCACCCCATGATCATTCGCGAGACCCCAAGACTTATTCTGCGGGAGTGGAAGGAGAGCGACCGAGACCTTTTCCGTGAAATCAATGCCGACGAGAAGGTCATGGAATTTTTCCCCTTCCGCCGCAGCCATCAGGAAGCGGACGCGGTTCTCGAAACCATCAATGGCATGATCCGCGGTAGTGGTTATGGCTTCTATGCGATGGAGCAGCGGGAAACAGGCGAATCCATGGGATTTTGCGGTATTTCGCCCGTCCTTAATCTCGACCCGCCCTTCCCGGTCGGCACCATGGAGATCGGCTGGCGGCTCGCCACCCGTTTCTGGGGACATGGCTATGTCACCGAAGCGGCGCAGTCGCTGCTCGTGATGGCCTTTGACGAAAAGGAGACGCCGGAAATCGTCTCCTTCGCTGTCTGGAACAACCACCGTTCGACCGCCGTGATGGAGCGAATCGGGCTGAAACGTGATCCCTCGCGGGATTTCGACCATCCCCGCGTGCCCGCAGAGACGCATCCCCATCTGCGTCCGCACGTCACCTATGCGCTGACGCTGGAGCAATGGCGGGCGCGTTGACGTCGTGACCCGCCGGTCCGGAATTATTTCACCGCGGCGTTGCCACCATCGGCAAAAAGCGCCGCGCCAGCGACAAAACTCGCCATCGGGCTGGCGAGGAAAAGCGCTGCCTGCGCTATTTCCTCGGGCTGGGCGATGCGTTTCATCGCATGCAGGCCGGCGGCCCAGTCCTTTTGTGCCTGATCCCCTGCCATCGGCGTGTCCACACCCCCGGGCAACAACGCATTGGCGCGAACGCCGCGGGCGGCATAATCGGCGGTAATACCCTTCACCAGCCCCATCAGCGCGGCCTTCGCAGCGCCATAAGCCGACATGCCCGGTATGCCGACACTGGTGCCGACGAAGCTTGAGGTAAAGACGATGGAACCGCCGCCGCGCCTCAGCATCAGCGGAATCTGATAGCGCGCGCCAAGAAAGGCGGAAGTCAGGTTGACGTTAAGCACGTAATCCCATTCGTCAGGCGAAATCTCCGCCAGCGGCTTGGCGGCACCCACGCCGCCTGCATTGTTGACGGCGATATCGAGACCACCAAAAACGTCGGTGGCCGCCTCGGCCAAACGGGAATGGGTTTCCGCAACGCCAGCGTCGCCGGCAACCGTGTGCACATGTCCGCCCGCCTCACGAATCTCGGCGGCAACCTCGTCCAGCGCCTTTTCGCCGCGCGCATTGATGACGACGGCGGCGCCATGAGCGGCAAACAGGCGCGCCGTCGCGCGGCCGATGCCGGATGACGCGCCGATGATGATGGCGACTTTGTTTTCAAGTAATTTCATAGCCTTGGTCTCCGTTCGGTGGAGGCCAAGGCTTAAAGAGCCGGCAGCATCGGAACCACCCGATTCCTGCCCGACCGTGCGGAAAGCGTTATTCCAGCGGCAGCGCCACCACGCGCAGATTGCCCTGCGCATCGGCCACCATCATGTGGGCGTTCTTGCGGCCTTCCGATTTCAGACCATTCACCCGCACCAGCACGTCGCCCGGAACCTCCATGAAGTCCTGTCCGACTTCCACAATCACATCGCCTGCCTTCATGCCCTTCTGTTCTGCGGACGAACCCGGATCGACACTTGCGACCAGCACGCCTTCAACGCTCTCGGCAATGCCCTTTTCCGTCCGCAACTCATTGCTGAGCACAACGAGATTCATGCCAAGCACACTCTGCGGCGCTTCACGCACCTCCGGAGTCTGATCCTGGGCTTGATCGTCGCCGCCATCATTGTCTTCCGGCGCGATCACACCGCTGTCGCCGTCGTCAGTCTGCTGGTCGTCAGTCGAAGCTTTCTCATCCGTGGTATCCTGCAGCTGGCCCAGCTTGACCTTGACGGTCTCTTCCTTTCCGTCGCGCAGGATGACGACATCGACTTCCTTGCCGACCGGGCTTTCCGCCACGATCCGCAGAAGGTCGCGCATCTCGTGAATATCCTTGCCATCGAATTTCAGCACGACGTCGCCAGCCTGGATAGGACCGTTTTCCACCGGGCCGCCCTTGGCGACCCCGGAGATCAGCGCGCCCTTGGCGCTGTCCATGCCGAGGCTCGCGGCCACATCGTCCGTGACCGGCTGGACACGAACACCCAACCAACCGCGGCGGGTCTCTCCGAATTCGATCAGTTGCTGAACGATGTTCTGCGCAAGCTCCGTCGGAACGGCGAAACCGATACCGATCGAACCGCCGCTCGGCGAAATGATCGCCGTATTGATGCCAATCACCTCGCCCTTCATGTTGAAGAGCGGTCCACCGGAGTTACCCTTGTTGATGGCCGCATCCGTCTGGATGAAATTGTCATAAGGGCCGGCATTGATATTGCGGCCGCGCGCTGAAATGACGCCAACGGTCAGCGATCCGCCAAGCCCGAAGGGGTTACCGACCGCCATTACCCAGTCGCCAATGCGCATGCTGCGCGAATCGCCAAATTTGACCGCCTTCAGCGGCGTTTTTGGCTCCACCTTCAGAACGGAAAGATCGGTCTTGGTATCGGTGCCGACAAGCGTCGCCTTGAGCTTCGAGCCATTCGGGAAAATCACCTCGATGGCATCGGCACCCTCGATGACGTGGTTGTTGGTGACGACATAACCGGCGGGATCGATCACAAAACCGGACCCGAGGGAATTGACCTTTTCACCGCCTTCCGGCTTCTGGCTGTCGAAATAATCCTTGAAGAACTCCTGGAAGGGCGAACCTTCCGGCAGACGTGGCGGAACCGGCCCCTTGCCATCTGTCTTGACGTTCTGCGACGTGGAAATATTCACCACCGCATCCAGCAGCGGCTCGGCAAGATCGGCAACAGATTCCGGCCCGTGGCTTTGCGCGCCCGCCGGAAGCGGCACCGCAAGGCTGCCCGCAACAAGCGCTATTACCGCGACTGCGGAAATGCTGCTGCGAAAAGGCGAAAGAAGGGTCACGGCCATATGCGTCCTCGCGTTTCAAATCGTCTTGCCCTGCATATATCGTCAAAGCATAAGGCGGAATGATGAAGTGTAAAAATACCTTTTCGTGAACAGGCGGGGGACGCCTTGCCCTTAGCCACAGCATTGGCACGAAACCCCACCAAAAAGAAAGGGCCGGTAAAAACCGGCCCCTCTAAATTCATTTTATCCGCTATCAGTTCGCCGGCGCAGGTGCGGGCGCGGCCGGAGAGGCAGGGGCCGCACCGTCGATATTGTTGAAATAACGGAAGAACGTCGAGTCCGGCGACAGAACCAGCGTCGTGCCATTGCCGTTGAGTGCGTTGGCATAGGCCGACATGGAGCGATAGAACTCGAAGAAGTTCGGATCACGCTGGAAAGCCTCGCCGAACACCTTGTTACGCTCCGCATCGCCTTCACCGCGCAGAACTTCGGACTGGCGGCGAGCGTCGGATTCCAGTTCCACAACCTGACGGTCGGCGATAGCGCGGCGGCGCTGCGCTTCTTCGTTACCACGGGCGCGGATCAGTTCGGCTTCCGCCAGACGCTCCGACTTCATGCGTTCGAAGGTCTGCTGGGAGACTTCCTGCGTCAGGTCGGTACGGCGGATGCGGACATCGACGATGCTGATGCCGAGCGATTCCGCATCGGGACGCAGATCGTCACGCACTTCCTGCATCATCGACGCACGTGCATCCGACAGCGCCGATTCAAATCCGCGCAGACCGTAAACCCGGCGCAGCGATGCGTCGAGACGGGTGCGCAGGCGCGATTCAGCCGACATCTGGTCACCGGAGACCGTCTGCCGGAAGCGGCGCGCATCCGTAATGCGGTAGACCACGAAGGCATCGACCTCGTAGAACTTGCCGCCGGAAACCTGAACACGGATATTATCGTGGTCGAAACGCAAGGCGCGGTTCTCGATATATTGCACGCGGTCAGCATCCATGAAGGCGAAGGGCAGCTTGAAATAGAGGCCCGGCGCTGTTTTCACGTCCTGGATTTCACCGAAGCGGACGACGATGGCCTGCTGGCGCTCGTTGACCACGAAGATCGACGAATAACCGAGAAAAAGCAGGACGGCGAGACCGACGAGAACGGCTGTAAGACGGTTACCCATATCAGTTGCCTCCCTGCGGTGCTGCGCCCGGATTGTTGCGCATGATCTCGTTCAGAGGCAGATAAGGCACCACGCCCTGTTTTTCATCGATGATGATCTTGTTGGATCCCTTCAGGACCTGTTCCATCGTTTCCAGGAACATGCGCTGACGGGTCACGTCAGGCGCGGTGCGATACTGGTCATAGATGGAGACAAAGCGCTGCGCCTCACCCTGCGCCTCGTTGACGACGCGCGACTTGTAGGCGTTCGCCTCTTCGAGGATCTGGGCGGCCTGACCGCGAGCGGCGCCGAGCTTCTGGTTGGCGTATTGATTGGCTTCCTGAACGAAGCGGTCTTCGTCCTGCTCGGCACGCTGCACTTCATCAAACGCGTCGGCCACTTCACGCGGCGGCGCCGCATCTTCGATGGCCACGGCATTGATGGAAATGCCGGCGCCATAACCGTCCATGGTGGACTGGATGATGGTGCGCACATCCGCCGCAATTGCCTGACGGTTATCGCGGAAGATATCCTGCGCCGGACGACGGCCGACGACTTCGCGCATGGCGCTTTCGGAAACCTGCTGCAGCGTCTCGGCCGGGCTGTCGACGTTGAAGAGATAGGATTTCGGATCGGAAACCGTATAGAGCACCGAGAACTGAACGTTGACGATGTTCTGGTCGCCGGTGAGCATCACGCCGCTCGACGAAGACGACGAGGCCCGCGAACCGATATTCTGCTGCTGCTCGGTGACCTTGACGATTTCAACCGTCTCGATCGGCCACAGATGGAAATGCAGACCGGGCATCGAGATTTCGTCCTTCGGACGGCCGAAACGCAGCTCAACGCCGCGCTCGTCCGGCTGGACGGTGTAGATGGACTGGATGCCGAGGAAAACCAGCACGACGAGAACCACGATGGCAACTGCGCCGCCATTGAAACCGCCGGGCAGCACATTTTTGAAACGGTCCTGGCTGCGCCGGATGATCTCTTCCAGATCGGGCGGACCGCCATTGCCGCCGCCACCGCCGCGAGGCCGGTTAGGCCCCTGCCCCCACGGGCCGCCACCGCCGCCCTGGTTGTTTCCTCCACCGCCGCCGCCCCATGGGCCGCCGCCGCCATTCTGATTGCTCCAGGGCATCAATACCTCTTTATAAAAGCCTCTCCCGGTTCCGTTCGAAAGCGATTGCTCGCGTGCGGCGGGAATATCGACCCGTTATAGGAAGGAGAAGCGTTCGTTTCAACGCAGAGGTGGTAACTAAATACCCAATCTGGGTAAATAGTTCACTTTGCCGCGGCTCTCCGCATATACGTGGTAAACAGAACGGGATAATTGTCCTTTTCCCCAGCGGGAGCCGGGATTTCCTCGGTTTTCTCAAAAACGGCGGGATCGATCTCCGGGAAAAAAGTGTCGCCATCGAGCTTTACCGCGACGTGGGTGACGGAAAGTTGATCGGCGAAGGGCATGGCCTGACGGTAGATCTCTCCACCACCGGCCACGAAGACCTCATCCACGCCCAGTTCCGCAGCCTTGCTTTTGGCGAGCTTCAAGGCCTCCTCCAGTGAGGAGACGACATCGACACCCTGCGGCCGGTAATCGGCATTACGACTGACGATGATATGCGGGCGGCCGGGCAACGGACGCTCGCCGACGGATAAAAACGTCTTGCGGCCCATGATGAGCGGCTTGCCCATCGTCATCGCCTTGAAGCGCTTGAGGTCGGTGGAAAGCTTCCACGGCATGTCGAGGTCGCGGCCGATGACGCCGTTCTCGGACACTGCGACGATGATGATGATACGCGGCTCGGTCATACCGCGATCGGTGCCTTGATGCTTGAATCGGCCTCGTAGTTTTCCAGCGTAAAGTCTTCGAACTTAAAGCCGAAAAGGTCCTTAACATCAGGATTGAGGCGCATCGTCGGCAAGGCCTTCGGCGTGCGCGTCATCTGCAGCCGCGCCTGTTCGAAATGGTTGGCATAGATATGCGCATCACCGAGCGTGTGGACGAAATCGCCCGGTTTCAGACCAACCACCTGCGCGACCATCAGCGTCAAAAGAGCATAGGACGCGATGTTGAACGGCACGCCGAGGAAAATATCGGCGGAACGCTGGTAAAGCTGGCAGGAGAGCTTTCCGTCAGCAACATAGAACTGGAACAGGCAGTGGCAGGGCGGCAGCGCCATCTCGTCCACCAGCGCCGGGTTCCAGGCGGAGACAATATGACGGCGCGAGTTCGGGTTGGTTTTCAGGCCCTCGATCAGAAGCGCGATCTGGTCGATGTGGCGTCCGTCCGGCGCGGGCCAGGACCGCCACTGTGCGCCATAGACCGGGCCTAGATCGCCGTTCTCATCGGCCCATTCATCCCAGATGGAAACGCCGTTTTCCTTGAGATAGGCGATATTGGTATCGCCGTTCAGGAACCACAGGAGTTCATGGATAATGGACCGCAGATGCAGCTTCTTGGTGGTGAGGACCGGAAACCCCTCTGCAAGGTCGAAACGCATCTGGTAACCGAACACCGAGCGCGTGCCGGTGCCGGTGCGGTCTCCGCGGTCGGAGCCGGTTTCCATCACATGCCGGAGAAGATCGAGATATTGTTTCATGCGTTCTGCCGCCGATTCCCTGATATCAGGCAGATATAATAGCACAGGGCGGCAGAACCAATCACCGGGGAAACGCTTATCCCCGTTTTTCCGGGAAAATCAGAGCGACTGAAGCTTTCCGAGTTCCTTGGCGACCAGGTAATAAAAGGTCACGCGCGATTTTGAGCGGTCGGCGGCCATGGCTTTCGCAACGGCATCGATTGCCTTGTCGGCGCTGTCATCGGTGACACCGAGCTTCTTGCCGCACCAGCTAGCCTTCACACGTGCAAGCTCTTCCGGATCGGACGCGGACACCAGCGAGGAATCCCGGTTGCGCAGGGCAATGCCGAGATGTTTGACGATCTTGCCGACAACGGCTTCGTCGGCTGCTGCATCGTATTTCTTCACATCTGCGAGATAGTCAGTCATGTCCACTCCTTCGTGTGTCCCCGGCCCGGTGTTGCTTCTAATGACCGGTTGCAGGGAGAATGAGACAGCAATCCCTCGTCGTCAAGAATTGTCTAAATTGCCGGCGTCAAACACGAAACCTTTTCATCGAATTGTCATCTCCCCCCTTTTCTCAGCCGGTCGAAACGCCTATATGAGCCTTGCCGGGGCAACCCGGCTATGGCGATAAACGGTCGGTGTAATAAACCTATTGGACCCGGGGGCGGTACCCGGCGCCTCCACCAAAAACCGGCGGCTTTAAGATGAAAGGCCGGCTTTTGATGGGGGCGAAATAGGATCGACAAGGGTGTAAAGATCGAACTTTTGCTCGGCATGATACCGCCGTTATCGGGTCACAAGTGTAGTTGCAAACGACAACAACGCTAAGGAATACGCTCTCGCTGCCTAATGGCGGTGCGGGAATTCCGCTCTAAAGCCCTCACGGTTAGCCCCGTGAGGCGGGGTTCGGAGGTACCTGGCAACAGAAACCTCCACCTTCTCCATTTTGCCTGAATTGGTTATATGATAGCTGACTTGCGGACAGCATCGGCTTTTCCATTGCTGCCGTTCGGGACATTGCGTATACTTGAGCAAAGCGTAACCATCCGGATCGGAATTGATCCCGGCTCAAGGATTACGCAGAGATTCAAAGTGTTACAGCGTCCTTGGTACCCAAGGCGCTCCGCGCATGAAAAAGACGTTCGAATAAGGGAAAGACAGGACCGCATGGGGCAGGATCATATCCGTTACGACATTCTCGCACAGGATGCCCTTCGCGGCGTTATTCGTAAGGTATTGGGCGAAGTGGCCGCCACCGGCCGTCTGCCCGGCGACCACCATTTCTTCATTACCTTCTTGACCGGTGCACCCGGTGTGCGGATTTCGCAGCACCTCAAGGCGAAATATGCCGAGCAGATGACCATTGTCATCCAGCATCAATTCTGGGACCTGAAGGTCACCGAAACCGGCTTCGAAATCGGTCTCTCCTTCTCCGATACACCGGAAAAGCTCGTCATTCCCTATAATGCCATCCGCGGTTTCTACGATCCTTCCGTGAATTTCGAACTTGAGTTCGATGTCCCCCTGGCGGACGAGGAAGAAGCGGAAGACGCGGAAATCACCGCATATCCGGTGTCGCACGAGGCGAAGCCGGCTTCCGCTTCCGAAACGCCCAAGGCCGGCGAGGAAAAGAAGGAAGGCTCCGTCGTCTCGCTGGATGCTTTCCGCAAGAAGCAATAACGCCTGCCTGAGCGCGAAACCCGAGGAGACGTATCCGCATGGCCGCCGATATCGTCAATCTGCGCCAGTTCCGGAAGCAGAAAGCCCGCAGCGAAAAAGAAAAACAGGCGGAGCAGAACCGCCTGTCCTTCGGACGCACCAAAGCCGAAAAGAATCTCACATCAGCCCTGAATGAAAAGGCCGAAAAGGCACTTGACCAGGGCCGGCTCGAAAACGACGCTCACGAGCCCCGGAAGGACTGAGACCGACCTGCCGAGGGACAGACAGAGCCAGCAAATCGGAAAAGAATCGTAAAACAGGGGCTTGCCGGCAAAACATGATTCAGATTTCCAGCCAAAGACCGATCTGATGATCCGCAAGCATTCCACGACGTTGCACGGCCACCGGACCAGTATTTCGCTTGAGGACGCCTTTTGGGATGAGTTAAAAATCATCGCGGAAAGACGCAAGATCAGCTTCGCGGCCCTGCTGGCCGAAATCGATGACAACCGCCCCTCCGACAGCAATCTGTCTTCGTCGCTACGCGTTTATGTGCTGAACTGGCTGAAGACCCGATAAATTCACGACGGAGTCACCCGGCGACGCCAGCCCCGCAATTTATATTCGCCGACTACAAAACATTCCCGCCGAAAACTGGTAACGCTGCGAAAGTATTCATTAAACATTCGCGGACTAATCTGCGCTGCAAGGCATTCCCGTATTGCGTAGCCTTGTTTCCAGCCCTTGTCCGAAACCTCCCCGTCCAGACATCCCCCTATGGGGACACCCATGGTTTCTCGGGAACAGCCAAGCTTTCTCCCCTTCATTCACTGTGTCTTCAACCGTTTCGGACCTGAAAGTCCGGATTGCGGGGTAGCGACCGGAGCCCGTCCAGACCGCGGACATGGAACCGAAGCAGAGATGAAAAGCGACGCCGAGCCCTTTTCGGAAAATTACGGATTGGCGGGAGCATTTTCCGGGGCGAGTTCCCGGATTGCATTTTCCGTCGGTGGCACCACCAGAACCGGCGCCGACTGCGGCTGCGGCACGGGCTGCTGCTGTTGCTGCTGCAACCGTTCCTGCTGTTCTTTTTCCTGCCGCAGACGTTCTTCGGCAGCAGCCTTCAGCCGCGCTTCTTCCTCTGCCTTCGCCTTGGCTTCCGCCTCCGCCCGTTCCTTTTCCGCCTGCCGCTCAGCCGCCTGGAAACGATAAAGCGCCACTTCGCGGCGCAGGCGTTGCTTTTCAAGAACGCTTGCCTGCATTGCCTCCACCCTGCGCCGCTCCTTTTCGAAGGCCCGCAGGGACAGGTAGTTGGTGAGCGCCGAAACGTCGGTCGTCAGGGCTGGCGCAGCAAGCGGACCGTTGTAATTCAGGCGCAAAGACGGCTCGGCCCCGGCAACCGTTTCGGTACCGGGATTGAACAGGAGATCGAAGTCGCCATTCACCGTGAAAGCAGCAAGATCAACCGTCGCATCGGCTGTCAGCGTCAATGGATCGATCGCCGCCCGCAAATTCTGGAAATGCAGCGCACCACCATTCACCGAGAACGGCAGGGATACATCGCCGAGTCCGATCTCGCCCTGCCACAGGCTCTGGTCCACCAGCGGCCGAACTTTCGGAGCATCGATCGGCTGCTGCAAGCCATCCGCCGCCTGCAGTATTGGCGGCAGGGCACCGGGATTGAGCCCCTTCAGCACCAGCCCGCTGGCCCGGATTTCACCCGAGCCACCCGCTGATTTCAGCATTTCACCAACGCTTTTGCCGGTCGATTCTGCCGTAAGATCAATGGCCACGCGGCCGGTCGCAACCGGACCGTTCGCATTCGCCCAAAGGATCGGCTCCGGATTGGCGTCGGTTACCGCGATCTTGGTGCGGAAAATGCCCGCCCCCTCGCCCGTGGACATCGCAAACCGTCCTGCAATCTTGCCGCCCATGAAGCCGCCGGTGATGTCGTCGAGTGCGAGACTGCCCGAATCATGCGTTACCTTGGCCGTCAAACCCGTGACCGTGCCGAAAGGTCCAGCCTCGAAGCTTTCCGCCTTGAGCGACAGAGACGCCTTGAGCTGCGGGAAGGCCGGCATGGCCAGCGGCTTGGCATTGAGGCCCCCGGTTTCCGGATCGATCACCGGACCATAGATTGCGTCGCCAAGCCACGCGAGATCGGCGGTCCGGACTGAGAGATCGCCGCTGACGGAATGGGGCGCGGCGCGTTCGAACGTCAGGTTGCCGGAGAAGGGATTACCGCCTGCCTGTCCGCCGACAGAAGAAAGCGCAATTTTTTGTCCATCCACCGCAACTTTCGCATTGGCCTTCACCGCCATGCCCCCACCGAGCTGCGGCAGCCCAACGGCATTCATGATGAGATAGGGCTCGATATCAGCGCTTTCGAGAACGACATCGGCGCTGCCTTCACCGAAATTGGCAGCTGAAACGGCAAAGGAGCCGTTCGCCGAAAAATGTGTGCGTTCCGTCGAGAAGCGGATATCGGTCTGTGCCGGCGCGCCGAGCGTGCCATTGAGCTTGACGGACAGGAGGCCCTCGCCGTCAGCGTCGAAGGGCAACGGGTCAAGCCCGGCCTGGCCGAACAGGATGGCCGTCGACTGGTTTTTCAAGACAGCTTCCAGTGACATGGCCGTGTCATCGGTGATCGACAGGAAATCCGGCATCTTGGCAACGGCGGACAGCCGGCTGCCGTTAACGGTACCGGAGACGGCAACATTGGCGCCGCCGTTTTCGCTGTTGACCGAGACATCCATTGCAAGGTCGGAATTGGCGTACCATGGCGCGCTGGCCGCCAGGCGGCTGAGGAAGGGATGAGCAGGCAGTTTCTGCTGCAGCATCGTAAAGAAGGGCTGCATATCCGCCGCGTGCAGGTTCACCGTGCCCTTGCCCGCATATTTCAGCAACGAGCCCTGCAATTCGCCTCTTGCCCTGACCTCTGCACCGGCGATATCGCCGGCCGTCATATTTTCCAGCGAAAGAACCCCGCCCGCCATCGTGAAGGCGGTCTCGACATGATTGGCGGTCACCCCGGCTATGTTGAACCGGTCGGCCTTGAACTTCGCAGTAATGCGGTGGTCGAGAACCGAGCTTCCGACCTGATCGCCGAGCGCCAGACTGCCGAGTGCCTTCAGCGCGTCCAGGTCGATTTCGTTGCCCGCAAGATCGATCGAAAGATTGGAGGTCTTGCCGTCGGAGCGCCGTTCCAGCTCGCCTTTCAGCGACGCGTCGCCGATGGCGAGCTCCAGATTGTCGAAGCGCTGGTTCAGCGTCGTCAACGAGACATCGGCAGAAAAGCCGGCGGCATTGAGTTGCCGGATGGCCGGATCGACGGAGCCGGAAAGCCAGTTCGCCAGCCCCGAGGGCTGGTTGGACGCGACGAGCATATTGCCGTTGAAGGCCGGACCACCAAGCAGGGTCAACGATCCCTTGGCCTCCAGCTGGGTTCTTCCTGGCAACGTCGCCACCGCATTCACCACCTGCCAGCCGCTGCCCTGCGGCCGAACATCCAGCCGGATGTCACGAATGGTCGTGTCGTCGGAAACCAGGGCGGGAAGGCTGATGCTCGCCTTGCCCGGCACCGGCGGTACGGGAATGCGCGCCACCATGGCGGCAAAGGCCTCGATGCGCTGGCGCACGGAAACAGTGGGCTGGCGCGAGGTCTTGCCCGTCTGCACGACAGGCGGCGCAAAACGTGCGACATCGATCTGCTGGCCATCGGCCGTCAGCAGGAATTCGGGCTTGGCGCCGGTATCGAGCGTCGCCTCTCCGGTCACGACATAGGGATTTTCGTTACCGCCGAGTTCCATGCGGTAGCTCGGTATACGCACGCTCTCATTGGTCAGTTCAAAACTGCCGCGGGTGCGCGGCGAGGAGAAGAGCGATTGCCCGGCCTGTTTCTGCTTTTCGTCTTCCCTGAAGCTGAAAGAAAAGGAACCGCTATAGGCGGGCTTTCCCGCCGCTGCGGCGATGACGCCATCCAGATCGACCTCGACGGGATGCTCATCCGGCACGACGCGGACGCGAAGGCCCATGCGGCCATTGGCATAATCAGGTTCGCTGCTTGAGAGGGAGAAAGAGCCTGGATGCCCGTCGACGGCAGCCCGCCCGTCCGCCTTCCATGGTCCGGCCAGCGAATTGGCGGACATATCGGCGGTAAGACCGGTGATCAGGCGGTTGCGGCCCGATTGCTCGTCGATGAACTCGATCTGGCCACCCTCAATCTGCACGCTTTCCAGAACCACGGTTCGGGCGGGAATTTCCGCGCGGCTGCCACGCATCCAGTCCAGCGTGCCGTCTTTCAGCAGCCTGATCTTCGCCTTGGGTTCCTCGATGCGCATGTCAAAGATGCGCGCCTCGCCGGAAAGGAAGGGCGCGAGCTCGGCGTCCATGGAAAAACGCGCGACCTGGATGAGCGGCGATCCATCGGCATCCGTCCCGGCCCGGACGTCATGCAACGTTACCGAAGGGAACGGCAGGATGCGGGCCTCGACGCGGCCATGCACCACAACCTTCTTACCGAGAATACGGCTCGCCTGGTCCTCAAAATCACGGCGGAAATCCGTCCAGTCGACGAAATAGGGAATAAGCAGCGCCGAAAACAGCACCACCGCCAGCAGTCCGCCCAGAAAAACCAGAATACGTCCGAGCACTGACCTGCATCTCCCTTCACGAACGCTGCAAACCTATTCTTTTTTGCCTTAACGGCAAGCAGCCTTTTGTACCAATCAAATGTGAGAACGATCAGACAAGACGGAACAACTTGCCCGGATTGAAAATGTTGTCCGGGTCGAGCGACATTTTGATGGCGCGCATCACATCCAATGCATTGCCGGCCTCTTCGGCGAGGAAACTCATCTTGCCCTGTCCTATGCCGTGTTCGCCGGTGCAGGTGCCGTCCATGGCGATGGCGCGGCGGTTGAGACGGGCAACGAAGGCTTCGGTTTTCGCTACGCTTTCCGCATCTTTTCCATCGAACAGAATAAGGACATGAAAGTTCCCGTCGCCGGCATGGCCGACGATCGGTGCGAGAAAGCCGTTTTCCTGGATATCCAGCTGCGTTTCAACCACGCAATCCGCCAGCCTCGAAATCGGCACGCAGACATCGGTGGAAAGCCCGTCGAGATGGGGCGCAAGCGCCCGCGAGGCCCAATAGGCGTCGTGCCGCGCCTTCCAGAGCTTGTTGCGTTCGGCGGCATCGCTTGTCCAGCGGAAGTCGATGCTTCCGCATTCAGCCGCGATTTCTGCGAACTGCTGCGATTGTAGCGCCGCCGTTTCCTCGGTGCCGTGGAACTCCACGAAAAGCGTCGGCTTCTCCGCATAGTTCAGGCCGGAATAGGCATTGCAGGCCCGGACCTGGACCTCATCGAGCAATTCGATACGGGCAACCGGAACCCCCATCTGGATCGTCATGATGACGGCATCGCAGGCCGCCTTGATGCTGTCGAATGTGCAGACGCCGCCGGCGATCTTTTCCGGTATGCCCTGCAGCCGCAGCGTCACCGAAGTGATGACGCCGAGCGTCCCCTCGGCCCCCACTAAAAGCCGCGTCAGGTCATAGCCGGCAGACGACTTCCGAGCGCGGCGGGCGGTGCGGATTTCCTCGCCGTTGGCGACGACGGCGGTAACGGCGAGCACATTGTCCTTCATCGTGCCGTAACGCACGGCATTGGTGCCGGAAGCGCGTGTCGAGGCCATGCCGCCGATCGAGGCATTGGCGCCGGGATCGATCGGGAAGAACAGGCCGGTATCGCGCAGATAGACATTGAGGTCCTCGCGCGTCACGCCCGGCTCCACCGTCACATCAAGATCTTCGGCATTCACCTCAATGATGCGATTCATCCGGCTGAAATCGATGCAGATTCCGCCGCTGGGCGCATTCACCTGCCCTTCCAGCGAAGACCCCGTCCCAAACGGAATCACCGGCACCTTATATTGCGAGCAGACCTTCACGACGGCCTTCACATCATCAGCACTCTCGGCAAAAACGACGCAGTCAGGCGCCTGGAGCGTCAGATAGGTGGTGGTGTGGCCGTGCTGCTCCCGAAACGCCTGTCCGGTCTGGAGCCTGTCGCCGAGTTGCTGCTTCAAAACGGCGAGTGCAGACGCAATGCCCTCTTCGTTACGCTTTCCCGCCACCACATCTTTCAACGCCATCGTCCGTCTCCACCGCAACATCATCCCGTAAAGGATTCGATCCGTTACGAAATTCCGTCAGGTGGTATGGGATAAGGTTAACGCTTTGTCCAGCCGCGCAATGGCGCCAGACGGCAAGGCGGCAACCGTTTTTATTCCGCAGCAAGCAGCGGCTTGTCTTCCTCCAGCGCCTTGCGGCGGGCGGCAAGTTCCAGTTCGCGGTGAAGGCGGATTTCCTCATCCGCTTGCGGTTTGGCGAAGCGGGCGATCAGCAGGTAGGAGACCGGTGTGATGTAAAGCGTCACCAGCGTCGCGAAGCCGAGGCCGCCGACGATGACCCAGCCGAGCGCGATGCGCGCCTCGGCGCCGGCTCCCTGCGCCAGAACCAGCGGCACGCCGCCAAGGATGGTCGCGATCATCGTCATCATGACCGGACGCAGACGGATGCTGGTGGCTTTTTCGATAGCTTCCCGCACGGTTGCACCCTGATCGCGCAGATGGTTGGCGAATTCAACAATCAGGATACCGTTCTTCGCCATGACGCCAACGAGCAGCACGAGGCCGATCTGGCTGTAGACATTGAGGCTGGAGCCGGTGACGAGCAGCGCGATGACGGCACAGGCAAGGCCGAGCGGCACCGTTGACATGATGATGATCGAACTCAACACGCTTTCGAACTGCGCGGCAAGCACGAGGAAGATGATGGCAATCGCGAAACCGAAGGTCAGCAGCATGCCGCTCGAATTCTCCTCCAGTGTCGCAGCCTCGCCCAGCGGCAGCAAGCGTGCACCGGGCGGCAGGACGGATTGCGAGAGCTCGTTCACCTTTTGCAGCGCCTCGCCCAGCGAAACGCCGTCCTTGAGGTTCGCGGTAAAGCCGACGGAGGGAAGCTGCTGTTCGCGGTTGAGCTGCGGCGCAACCGCATTTTCCTTGAGCGACGCGATGACCGACATCGGCACGATCTTGCCGTCGCCCGTCTTCAGGAAGACATTCTCAAGATCGGTCGGATCATTGATCGGCCGGGTGGAGGACAGGAGCCGCACCGGGATCGCATCGCCATCCACGAAGACGTCGACAATCGAGCGCCCTTCCAGCAGCGACTGCATGGCGCGAGAGAGGCCGGTGATGTCGATGCCGAGATCAGACGCGCGCTCACGGTCGATGGAGACCGAAATCTGCGCCTGATTGGGTTCGTTGTCGAAACGTGGCGTATCAAACAGGCCGCTTTCTTCCATGGAAAGCAGCAATTTCTGCGTCGCCTCTGTCAGCGCCGCATAATTGCTGCCGACCATCGCCATCTGCAATCCGTTGCCGGCGCCGCGAATGCGGAGGCTGTTCGGCTGCATCGCGTTGCCCCGCAACGCCGGAACCTTGTTGGCGGCAGAGGTGACATCGGCAGCGATCTGGTTCTGAGTGCGATCTCGGTCGGCCCAGGGCGCCAGCGTCAGCACCATGAAGCCGGTATTGGACGAGCCGTTCATGCCAGTGATGGAGTAGATGTTACGGATTTCCCCGCTGTCGCGAAGCGGCTGCAGGTTTTCTTCGATCCGCTGCAACTGGTCGCGGGTATATTCGAGGCTGACGCCCTGCGGCGCGGTGACCCGCATCATGATAGAGGCGCGGTCCTCGCGCGGCGTCAATTCACTCTGGATCATGCCGAAGGCGATCCATGACAGGCCGGAAAAGATGAGCGCAACGACGATGACGATGAGGGGGTTGTTGAGGCAGGCGGACAGCGTCGACTTGTATGTGGAGGCAAAGACATTACCGAACCAGGCGAGCGGGCCGGTCGGCTCCTTCAGCCCCTCCTTCAGCATGCGCGAAGCAAGCATCGGGCACAGCGTCAGTGCCACGATGGAGGACAAACCCACCGCGAAGGCCAGCACAAAACCGAATTCACGGAACAGGCCGCCAAGCTGACCCGGCAGGAAAGAAAGCGGAATGAACACGGCAGCCAGCGTCGCCGTCGTCGCGATGACGGCGAAAAACACCTCCTGCGTGCCGAGAACGGCAGCGGCCCGGGGGCCCATGCCTTCCGCCCGGCGGCGCACGATATTTTCCAGCACCACGATGGCGTCATCGACAACGAGACCAGTCGCCAGAACGATGGCGAGCAGTGTGAGGATATTGACGGAGAAGCCGACCATATAAATGGCGACGATGGTGCCAATCAGCGCCACCGGCATGGTGATCGCGGGAATGAGGGTGGCGCGCCAGTCGCGCAGGAAGAGATAAAGCACCACAACGACGATGATCGCCGAGAGCCCGAGCGCCAGTTCGACCTCGTGCAGCGCGCCTTCGATGAAGACGGCATCGTCACTGGTCACGACGACACGCGTGCCCTCCGGCAGATTGGCCGACATGGCGTCGACTGCGGCTTTCACACCGGTCGAGATACTGAGCGTGTTTGACTGTGCCTGGCGGATGATGCCAAGACCGACGCCCTGAACGCCGTTCGAGCGCAGCGACGTGGATTCGTCGTCCGCCCCCAGCATGACGGTCGCCACGTCCCTGAGGCGGATATTGTTCTTGATGAGAAGATTGGAAAAATCCTCGGGCTTTATCAGGCTCGCGGTGGCGCGCACGACGATATCCTGCGTCGTGCTTTTCAGCGAACCCGCAGGCACATCGAGCGCTGCACTTGCCAGTGCATTGGAAACGTCGGTCACCGTCAAACCACGGCTGGCGAGTGCCGCCTGATTGAGGTCTACTCGAAAGACCTTTTCCTGATCGCCGTAAAGTTCCACGTCCGCCACACCATCGACGGCGGCCAGGCGGTCGATGATCTCGTCATCCACCAGCTTGGTCAGGTCTTCCATGCTGAGCGTGGAGGATGTAACGGCAAGACGCATGATCGGCTGGCTGTCGGAATCCGCCTTGATGATCTGCGGCTCGTCGGCATCGTCGGGCAACTGGTTGGTGACGCGGCCAATGGCGTCGCGCACATCATTGGCCGCAACGGCCATGTCGACATTGTCGCCGAATTCCATCGTCACGCGGCTGGTGCCGAATTGTGAGTTGGACGCGATGGATTTGATGCCGCTGACACGCGCCACCGCACCTTCGATGGTCTGCGTTACTTCCTGATCGATCGTTTCAGGCGCGGCACCTTCATACGTGGTCCTGACGCTGATCGTCGGCCGGTCGACGTCGGGCAATTCGCGCACTTCGACGCCGACCAGAGCGGCGAGGCCGGCAACGACCAGCAGCGTGTTAAGGACCGCGGCCAGAATTGGCCGACGCACGAACAATGCGGTAAAGGCGAGCTTGGAATCCTGACCGGAAGGCGGCTGGGTCGTCATTGGCTGGCAACCTCCTCGGGCTTGGGCTGGTTGCCGACCCGCACCGCCCCGCCTTCGCGCACGCGCTGCAGGCCCTCAATAACGACAGGTTCGCCTTCCGCCAGTTCAGCCTTGACGAGAACGGCATCCGGGTTGCGCTGCACGATCTGCACCCGCACCTTGTTAGATTTATTGTCAGCCACACGCCAGACATAGGAGCCTTCCGCATCCCACTGCACGGCCAGCGGATCAACCGAGGCATAAGTTTCCCCGGCGAAGCGCATGGTGACGCCGAATGACATGCCCGCCCTCAGCTCATCCTTCTCATTTCCGAACTTCGCCCGGATGCGGATGGTGCGGCTCGCCTCGTCGACACGGTTGTCAACGGCCTCGATCTCCCCCTTGAAAGTCTCACCCGGGCGCGAAATCGACGTGGCCTCCACCGGCATGCCGATCTTGATCGCAGTCGCAAAACGCTCGGGAGCCCAGAAATTGACGAGAATTTCAGACCGGTCGTCAATGCTGACAATGGTGGACTGCGTCGTGACATTGTCACCGATATTGGCGGCGACGATACCGGCCACGCCTTCGATGGGCGCGACGATATCACGCCGCTTGAGATTGAGTTCGGCGGTGCTCAGCGCAAGCTTGGCGGCTTCTTCGGCAATCTGGGCATCCAGCACGTCGAGGCGCGAAACGGATTTCAGGTTCTTGTAGGAATTGGATTTTTCGACGGCGCTGCGCAGCGCCACCTGCGCCTTGTCGCGTTCGATCACCTGCTCCTCGTCATCGAGCCGCGCCAGCACCTGCCCCTTCACGACGCGTGCACCGGACGATGTACGAATTTCAGAAAGCGTGCCGGAAACCTGCGGCATGACGACGACGGACTGGATCGCCTCGCCATTGCCGATGGCGTTCAACCGGTCGTTGACCGTGCCTTTCTTCACAGGGGCGGTCACAACCAGTGTGGCGTTATTGTTGCGGCGTGCGCCACCCGCATTCTGTCCCGTCGGCGCGCCGGCCGCCGATCCGCCGGCTGCGGCGACTTCGACCGAAGCAGCGGGTGCTTTGACCAGCCCGATGCTGGCGAGCATATTGCGGGCGTCGGGCGAATAGACGCCCCAGAGACAGAGACCTGCCCCCACCACGGCCAGACTGACACCCACCTGTTTCCAGACCCGCATATAGTTCTCCGGTTGATCATCGCAGCATAAGAAAGCCCCTGAAGCTCAGGCTTCGGGACATCAGCAGTATTCCCCGTCGTTTAAAACGAGGCAACGCACAAATACGTTTCTTACGTAATTGTAATTTGTGATGGATTCTCGTCGAGCACACCATAAACGCTATATTATCGCAAATATTGTTCAGCGCGGTAGTCTGTCAGCACGAAATGAGCCGGAGGAAGCCATGAGCACCGTCACGAAAACACAAAATCCCGAAGCCGATCCGCGCGTGAAAGCGGTGTTCGATGATATCCGCACCACCCGCAAATCGGACTTCATCAACAATATGTGGCTTTACCTCGCCTTTGATCCTGATCTTCTGGAAAAGACATGGGCCGAGGTCAAGGCGGTGATGGCGACACCCTCGGCGCTCGACCCTCTGGTGAAGGAAATGCTTTACATCGCAGTGTCCGTCACCAATGGCTGCTCCTATTGTGCCCATTCCCATACGGCGGCCGCGAAAGCCAAGGGCATGACGAATGAACAGCATGCCGATCTGATGCGGATTATCGCGCTCGCCGCCAAGACCAACCAGCTTGCAGTGGCCCTTCAAGTGCCTGTCGATGCCGCTTTTGATGCCGATCAGAGGGCATGAACCCGAAATAATGCCTTGGAATAGGCATTTTGAGCAGCGATACCGGAATAAAAGCAGAACACGGTTCTGGCCTTTATATCCCGAATCACTACATTGGGCCGCATGAGCAACAGTTTTGACGATATGCCGTTCTTCGATGAGGAACCCGTGGCGCCGCGCAGGGCGACGAACAATGCCCCTTCGGAAAACGGCGGCGGGCTTGGCATTGCCGCCCGCGCCATGGCTGCGCGCGATCAAACGCGTGCCGCACCCGATTATCTTTCCGGCCTCAACCCGGAACAGCGCGATGCCGTGGAAACGCTGGACGGGCCGGTTCTCGTCCTCGCCGGCGCCGGCACCGGCAAGACCCGTGTTCTGACAACCCGCATTGCCCATATTCTCGCAACGGGCCGGGCCTATCCCAGCCAGATCCTTGCCGTGACCTTCACCAACAAGGCCGCCCGCGAGATGAAGGAACGCATCGGCGTTCTCGTCGGCGGCGCGGTCGAGGGCATGCCCTGGCTCGGCACGTTCCACTCCATCGGCGTCAAGCTGTTGCGTCGTCACGCCGAACTCGTCGGCCTGAAGTCGGATTTCACCATTCTCGATACGGATGACGTGGTGCGGCTGATCAAGCAGCTCATCCAGGCCGAAGGTCTCGATGACAAGCGCTGGCCGGCCAAACAGTTCGCCGGCATGATCGACGGCTGGAAGAACAAGGGCCTGACGCCGCCGGATATTCCTGAAGGAGACAGCCGCGCCTTCGCCAATGGCAAGGGCCGCGAGCTCTATACCGCCTATCAGAACCGGCTGAAAACGCTGAATGCCTGCGATTTCGGCGATCTTCTGATGCACCCGATCAGCATCTTCCGCCGCCACGCCGATATTCTGAAGGAGTATCACCAGAAGTTCCGTTACATTCTGGTGGACGAATATCAGGACACCAACACGGCGCAATATATGTGGCTGCGGCTGCTTGCGCAGCGCGCCAAGGGCGAGCCGCAAAACGTCTGCTGTGTGGGTGACGACGACCAGTCGATCTATGGCTGGCGCGGCGCGGAAGTGGACAACATCCTGCGCTTCGACAAGGATTTCCCCGGCGCCAAGGTCATCAAGCTCGAACGCAATTACCGCTCCACCGAGCATATTCTCGGCGCGGCCGGCCACCTTATCGCGCATAATGAGGGACGCCTCGGCAAGACGCTGTTTACCGAACGCAGCAGCCCTGACGACGAAAAGGTCGTGGTGCATGCTGCCTGGGATTCCGAGGAGGAAGCCCGCGCAGTCGGCGAAGAGATCGAGCAGCTTCAGCGCAAGGGTCACCTGCTGAACGACATGGCGATCCTCGTCCGCGCCTCCTTCCAGATGCGCGAATTCGAAGACCGTTTTGTCACGCTCGGCCTCAATTACCGCGTCATCGGCGGCCCACGCTTTTATGAGCGCCTCGAAATCCGCGATGCCATGGCCTATTTCCGCCTCGTCTGCCAGCCGGCCGACGATCTCGCCTTCGAGCGGATCGTCAATACGCCCAAGCGCGGCCTTGGCGATACGACGATCCGCAACCTGCACGACTATGCGCGTGCCCGCGACATTCCGATGCTGGCGGCAGCGGCCGACATCATCGAAACCGACGAGCTGAAACCGAAGGCGCGCAAGGCGCTGTTCGATGTGGTGCAGGATTTCCGCCGCTGGCAGGGTCTGCTCGAAAACACCGAGCACACCACGCTTGCCGAGCAGATTCTCGACGAAAGCGGCTACACCGCCATGTGGCAGGCCGACAAGACGGCCGAAGCGCCCGGACGCCTTGAGAACCTGAAGGAACTCATCCGCTCGATGGAAGCCTTTGAAAGCATGCGCGGTTTCCTCGAGCATGTCGCCCTCGTCATGGATGCCGAGCAGAACGAAAATCTCGATGCCGTCTCCATCATGACGCTGCATTCCGCCAAGGGTCTGGAATTCGACACCGTCTTCCTGCCCGGCTGGGAGGAAGGCCTGTTTCCGCACCAGCGGGCGCTGGATGAAGGCGGCCGCTCCGGTCTGGAGGAAGAACGTCGTCTTGCCTATGTCGGCATTACGCGTGCTAAGAAACTCTGCCATATCTGGTTCGTCTCGAACCGGCGCATTCACGGGCTGTGGCAATCCACCCTGCCCTCGCGCTTCCTGGATGAACTGCCGCCCGCCCATGTCGATGTCGCAGCATCCGACAGCAATTACGGCGGTTATGGCGGGCGTGGTGGCTACGGACAATCGCGTTTCGACAAGGCAGATCCCTTTGCCAACACCTATTCCACCCCGGGCTGGAAGCGTGCGCAGCAGAACCGTAGCGATGCCACCCGCGACAACTGGGGCACGCGCTCCGGCCATGCGGTGGAACGTATTGGCTATGGCGAAAGCGGCCCGCGCACCCGCACCATCGATGGGGAACTGGTGGCCAAATCCGTGGCCGACACGCCGTCAAAATTCTTCGTCGGCGACCGCGTCTTCCACATCAAGTTCGGCAACGGCAATATCGCTGCCATCGAGGGGAACAAGCTCACCATCGACTTCGACCGCGCCGGCCAGAAGCGCGTGCTGGATGGATTTGTGGAAAAGGTTTGATTCAACAACTATGAGTGCCTGAAGGCCGCTTTTCCCATAGCCCACGTCACGCCATTGCAATAAAGGAGTTGCAATAGGATGTGAGAACCGGGTGAGGACTGCTTTGCATATATTGCCGAAAAGCCAGCGCAAGCTTGCGGTTTTCCTGATCAACATGGACGGCGCCACCAAGCGCCTCGCGGATATGACCGCGCGCCTTGATGCCATGGGTCTCAAGGCGGAGCGCATCCCAGGCGTCAATGGCAGGGAGCTGAATTATCCAATCCCGGAATTCAGCGAAATTTCCTATATGCTGATGCATGGCCGCCGCACGTCACCTCCGGAAATCGGTTGCTATCTCAGCCATGTCGCCTGCGCCCGAAAATTCATGGAAGGCGATGCCGATATCTCGCTCATCCTCGAGGATGACGTGATCTTCGATGATGATTTTCTCAATGCGATTGATGAGGCGGCGCTGAATGGCTCAGACTGGGACTTGCTGCGTCTCACGACGGTCAGCAATGGGCGGAAATTTCCGTTCCGTCCGCTCTCGAACGGTCGCTCGCTCGCCATTGCGCTGACACGCGAGAAAGGCTCAGGCGCCTATCTCGTCAACCGTCGTGCCGGACAATGGATATCGAAGCTCATCCCGATGCGGCTCGCCTACGATATCGCCTTCGATCTTGAATATCTCTCCGGCCTGAAGGCCGCCTTCATCTATCCGCTCTGCGCCACACAGGATGCGGATGGTGAAAGCCAGATCCAGAACAATCTGCGCATTTACCGCCTGCCGCGCTGGCGGTATTTTACTGTCCTGCCCTATCGGGCCTATCTGGAAACCAGCCGGTTCCTGCTGCGCGGTATTCGCTTCGCGGTCGCCAGGGCACGCGTTGCAATGGAACGCGGCAAGGGCGACGCCGCCCCAGCCGGTCATTGATCGCTCCGTCTTACACTTCGCCGGGCGTGAAGCCGATGAGATAAATTGCCGCCACAACGGCTCCGACAATAAAAATCGAGACGACGAAAATCGTCATCCGGTTCAACGGTTTGCGTGTCGTTTTCTTCATGCTGCAATAATGCGTAGCCACATCGCTTGTTCCGCAACGCTCAGGATAATCTCGTCCAAATCCGCCAGCTCTCGCAATTCGATTCCGATTCAGGCGCAGATGGGCTAAAGCTCGTATCCATCTTCAGCTTTTCCGATCCGACATGACAGACACGACGCATCCACGCCTGAATCCGCTGCATCTCGCCGCCGCCTTCGCCAGCGGTTGTCTTTTGACGCTGATGGTGCATTTCAACGGACAGCTCGCCCATTACGGCAACGCGCTGTTTTCTTCCTGGACGGCGCACGGCACCGGCACGGTGGCGGCGCTGGTCTATCTGGCTATCATGCGTTCGAAGAAAGACCTTTCGGCCCCGGCAAAACCGAAAGCGCCGCTCTGGGCCTATTGCGGCGGCGTTGTGGGTGCCGCGATCGTCATCCTCACCTCCACCGCCGTCAATTCACCGCTGGCGCTTTCGGGAACCATTGCGCTCGGACTTGGTGGACAGGTCATCTTCAGCCTTCTGGCTGATATTTTCGGTCTGTTCGGACTGCCCAGAAGAAAGCCGGACCTTCGGGACATGGCGGCAGTGGCGCTCATTCTGTGCGGCAGCGCACTCATCATCCTTGTCGGGAGAACGGCATGATCGTCTGGATCGCCATGGCCTTTACCGGCGGCGTCTTCGTGGCGCTGAGCCGCCAGATCAACGGCCGACTCAGCCTGTCAAACTCGCCGCTCATCGCGTCTTTCTGGAATCACATCGTCGGTTTTGCCGTGCTGACCGTGATCGGACTCGTTGTCGGCGGCCTCATTCCACCGGGTGCGGCCGATGCACCTTGGCTTGCCTTTATCGGCGGCCCCATCGGCGTCGTCTTCATCGCTTCGGGAAGCTGGCTCATCCCCCGCATCGGCGCGGTCAACACCGCGCTTCTGGTCATAAGCGGCCAGATGGTCTCAGGTGTGATGCTCGATCTTTTCAGCGATCATCCGCCGAAAATCTGGGCCAGCGCTCTCGGCATCCTGCTCATTCTGCCGGCATGGTGCTGACGCAGCGGCGCAGCCGTTAAATATTCGCGCAGTCACGAGTCGCTGCCGCGCGAGAACATGCCGAGCAGCGTCTTGCCGCCGCTTTTACCACCGCTGCTCGCGAGCGTCGGGCGGTTGCCGTTCAGCTTCGGCACGACCACCATGCGCTTGACCTCACCGCGCTTGAAGGCCGCGAGGAAGCGGGAATAGTCGCGGAACACAACGCAGCCATTGGATTCGCCGCGTTTCGCCAGCATGTATGTATGAGCAAGAAGCCCGTCGCGGCCGTGCGGATTGACACCGTTTTCCGGCGTCAGGCGAATGGCTTCAACGCCGTGGAAGCGCGCCTCGCGCATTGTCAGCTTGTAGCTTGAAGGCGGTGTGGACCCGCGCATCTTGACGTGAACATAATCGGGATTGTCGCGCATCTTGCCGATACCGGAATGCGCTTCCAGTTTCTCGCCATTCGGCATGTGCACCACGCCGGAAGAGATATCGTAGATCGCCGTGCCATTGCCACGGTCAGGCCACGGAACCGCATCCATCTTGCTTGGCTCACGCATCGGATTATCCGGTTTCGCGAAGGCCAGCATGGCGCCGGTGCTCTGTTTTGGCGCCTGCGGCGCCCGCAGCGGAACCGGCGCATCGAAAGCAGACGCAGAGGCGACAGCGGGAACGCGCTCATCCGCCTTGGCAGTTGCCGCAGGACGCGGTGACGGCTCGACCGTTTGAGCTGTCGCGACATCAGGTCTGAAGCTCGGCAGCGGCACGTCGTCGGGAAGCAGACTGCTTGCCTCTTCCTCGACCTGCGGTCGGGCCAGCGCCACTTCGAATGCCGGATGCTGCGGAACGGCGCTCTGATAGGCAACCTCGGAGGTGCGTCCAAGCGCCGAATCGACGATTGCGGAAGGCTGAAGCGCGGCAAGTTCCTTGACGGTCGCCTGTCCTTTGGCGTTTGCCGCCGCGCCGAATCGTTCGCCGAATTCTTTCGCGCCGATCTCCGGCATGATGCCGGCAAGGCGGACGGCCTTCTGCTGGCCGTGACTGTGGTCGCTCAGGCGGGAAAACTTGCGGACGTGAATATCACGCGCCGCCGTGCGGGCAATCGCCGCCTCGGCGGTATCCAGCCTTGCCACAAGGGTCTTTTCAAATTGTCCGACGCCATGCGAGGCGGCGGCCATGCCGTGCAGCGAAGCGAAAGCGGCAAAGGCAAAAATGCCGGCAAAGGCACCGCCACCAAGAAGCGCCGACATTCGCCCGAACGAAAAGGATTTGCCTCTCTTGAGGGAATGCGAACCGGCAAGACCGGCGCCGTTATAGGCCGCAGCAGAAAACGCCATGATACTCGTTACTCGAACCGTTCACGCATACCCGGCCGACGCCGGAGGGATTTTGGGACATCCGAAGAACGGGCGAACACCGGGCCGCTTTCGGAACTGACTGGTTCGAAGCATGACGAATTATGGTAACCAAAGTGTTTACGAGTCCCTGCAAAAATATTTCGTTAAGGTCTGCGCATTGTGGCGCTAAGGCAAAACAATGACTTACGCGGATACCGGATGCCTGTGCACCGCGTGGTCCCGGGGAAGCGCCCTAATGGCGTCATTGGCCTTGAAAAATTTCCGCCGTATTGTCAGGTAATTTCCGACTTTGCCGGAAATTTGCTGGAAATGCGGCAGGAGTGCGACATGAAAGGTCGCTGCTCCCCACCACAGCACATGCCGGGCAGGCGGAAAAAGGCTTGATCCCCCAGGAGCAGCTTGGCATCCTGCCCGGAAAAGGGAGGCCATCATGAAGGCGTTGCTGCTCATCGATATTCAGAACGGTTTCTGCCCGGGCGGCAATCTGGCCGTTGCCGATGGAGACAAGGTCGTGCCCACTGCCAATGCCCTGATCGACAATGGCGGCTACGACCTCATCGTCGCCTCGCAGGACTGGCACCCGGAAAACCACGGCAGTTTCGCCTCGCAGCATCCCGGCAAGAAACCCTTCGACATGGGCGAACTCTCCGGCAAACCGCAGATGATGTGGCCCGACCATTGCGTGCAGGGCACGGCGGATGCGGAATTCCACCCGGATCTGAAGACGGAAGCTTTCGACTACATTCAGCAGAAAGGCGAAAACCCCGCTGTCGACAGCTATTCCGCCTTTCGCGACAATGACCAGGGCGCGACGACGGGGCTTTCCGATTATCTGACCCGACAGGGCGTGACGCAACTCGATGTCTGTGGCCTCGCCACCGATTATTGCGTCAGTTTTTCGGTGCTCGATGCGCTGGACATGCTGCCCGGCGTCAAGGTCCGCTTCATCGAAGATGCGAGCCGCGGCATCGACCCGCAGGGTATAAAGGCCGCGATTGCGACGATGCGTGAAAAAGGCGCAATCATTCTTAAAAGCCGCGACATCTTGCGCGATTAAAGGGAGCTGTGCCTACCACTTTACCGATTGCCGTGCTCGCCACAGGAGCCCTTTTGATAGGCCTCTGCGCGGTGGGTGCATCAGCGCGGCTTCGGTTTTTCCAGCACGTCTATATCCCCCGCCGCGTCCTCAAGACGTCTCAGGATCGCCGCCTGCGCATCGCGAAGCCCCTGATTGTAGAACACATATCCCAATTCCTCCGCCAGAAAATCCACGAAGATTTCCGCCTGCAGAAGGCCGATTTCAGCTTCGGCTTCCCGGGCAAGATAGTCCCGGACACGTGCGGCCAACGCGGCCTTCTCCTGCTTCTCCAGCATCGATCTTCCATGGTCAGATTGTTCAGCGGCGCCGGAAGAGGGCGATGAGACCGCCCGCCCGGCACCATACCGTAACGGAAGCTTCAAGTTAATCAATCGATCCATTCATGCAATTCGTTTGCCAGTCGGACGGGACGGCGATAGAGCGGCGGCAAGGAGTTCCAGAGATGTTCAATAAAGATTTTCGCGAGGGATTGAAGGGCGGTTTCCCGATCGCCCTCTCCGCCGCCCCTTTCGGTGCGCTGTTCGGCGCGGTCGCGGTCGATAACGGGCTGAGCGTCACCGAAGCCACGATCATGAGCGGCACCGTCTACGCCGGCGCAAGCCAGCTCGTCGGTATCGAACTGTTCGGCCAGAAGGTTGCCCCCTGGCTGATCGTTCTTTCCGTGTTCGCCGTCAATTTCCGCCATATCCTCTATTCCGCCGCCATCGCCCGAATGATCTCGAACTGGTCATTCCTGCAGAAGGCCGCGGGTTTCTTCGTGCTGGTGGATCCGCAATTCGCCGAATCGGTGAGGAAATACGAAAATTCCGGCACGGTGGGCTTTTCCTGGTACATGGGCTTTGCGGCACCCGTTTATGTGCTGTGGCTGGCCATGACCATTCTCGGCGCATCGCTCGGCAATATGATCGGCGACCCGAAAGCCATCGGTCTCGATGTCCTGCTCCCGATCTACTTCATGGGCATGGTGCTGAGCTTCCGTCAGCGAGAAAATTTCTACCCTGTCATGCTGGCAAGTGCAGTCGGCGCAACGGTTGCCTATCACATCGTCGGTTCGCCGTGGCATGTCAGTCTCGGCGCCGTCGCCGGAATTCTCGTCGCGGTCCTCTATCCGCCGAAACCGAATGGCGCGACGAATTCTGAGAATGGGGTGGAAACGCCATGAGTAACGTTCTGCACGCAGATACGATTTTCCTGATCGCACTCGCCGCCATCGCCACCTATCTCACCCGCATCGGCGGTTATGTGTTGATGACGCGGATGAAATCCATCCCGCCGCGGATGGAGGCGGGCCTGAACGCCGTTCCCGTGGCGGTTCTCACCACACTCGTCGCACCCGCCTTTTTTGAAGGCGGATACGAGGTGAAGATCGGCATGGTGGGCGCCCTTCTGGTCTGCCTGCGCTTTCCCGGCCTGACGATGCTCGCCATCGGCTGGGCCATCGTCATCGCCATCCGGCATTTCGGGCTGCTTTAAGCAACCCGCTCCAATGGCTTGGTCGCCGCAACGAGCCACGCCTTGACTTCTTCGTCGGTTATCAGGGGAGAAAGCTTCTCCAGCACGCCTGCGTGGTAGGCATTTAGCCAGTTGAGCTCCTCGTCAGTTAAAAGTGCGGCGACCACCAGCCTTCGGTCAATGGGGCACCATGTCAGCGTCTCGAAAGAGAACATCGGCTGGTCGCCTCCGGCCACCTCCTCCGCCTCGCGCACATAGATAAGGTTTTCGATACGGATGCCGAAGGCACCGGGACGATAATAACCCGGCTCGTTCGACAGGATCATGCCGGGCAAAAGCTCCTGTGTCGACAGCCGCGAAATGCGCTGCGGCCCCTCATGCACCGAAAGATAGGAACCGACACCGTGGCCGGTGCCGTGGGCATAATCCGCGCCAGCTTTCCAGAGAGCGATGCGCGCCAGCGGATCGAGATCGCAACCGCGCGTTCCCTTTGGAAACCGTGCGGTGCTTATGCCGATCATGCCCTTCAGGACCAGCGTGAAGAAGCGCTTCTGCTCCTCCGGAACGCTGCCGACGGCAACGGTGCGGGTGATGTCCGTGGTGCCGTTGACATATTGCGCACCGGAATCGACGAGGAACATCTCACCATCGGCAAGTGTGCGATCCGTATCTGTCGTAACGCGGTAATGGATGATGGCGGCATGTGCGCCGGCCCCGGAAATCGTGTCGAAAGAGACATCCTTGAGCGGGTTTTGCAGCCCCTGCCCCACCTTGACGCGAGCCGCCTCCAGCGCCTTGACGGCGTCGATTTCCGTCACCGTGCCGGGCTGCTGGCGATCCAGCCAGCAGAGATATTCGACCATGGCCGCCCCATCCTGCACATGGGCGGCGGCGGAACCGGCAAGCTCAGCTCTGTTCTTGCGCGCGCGGGGCAGACGGACTGGATCGGCTTCCTCGATCAGGGAGCCGCCCGCTGCGGTAATTGCGCCGGTCAGCGCCACTGGCGTCAGATCGGCATCCACCATCACCCGGCCCTTGGCGCTGGCAATGGCGTGCAGGCGATCCGCGATCTTCGACGGCGGCAACTGTGTCGCGAGCTGCGCCAGATAGGCCTCGGCCTCGATGCCGGTCTTGCGCTTGTCGAGAAAAATATCGGCCCTGCCATCTGCATAAATGATCGCGCGGGCGAGCGGGTGCGGTGTATGCGGCACGTCGTTGCCGCGAACATTGAAAATCCAGGCGATGGACGAAGGATCGGTCACCAGCAGTGCATCCGCCCCCTTTGCGGAAACGGTTTCCGCCAGTGAGGCAATCTTCTCCTTCGCCAGCTTGCCGGTAAATGCCTCTGGCTGGATGACGACGGGCTCCAGCGGTTCGGAGGGACGATCCTGCCACAGCGCATCGAGCGGGTTCTTTTCCAGAAGAACGATTGAACCGCCCTTGCCGGCGATCGCCTTTTCCAGCCGCTTCAATTCGGCGCCGGTGTGCAGCCACGGATCGATACCAAGCCGGAAACCCTTTGGAGCATGTTCGGCCAGCCAGACGGAGGGTGGCGCACCGACCAGATCACCACCAGTGAACAGTGTCTGGTCAACCTGCGAGCTTAGCTGCGTCGTATAGCGCCCATCGACGAATACCACCGCTTCCTTCCGCGTTACCAGTGCAATGCCGGCGGAACCGGTAAATCCGGTCAACCATGAGAGGCGCTCCGCGCACTCAGGCACATATTCTCCCTGATATTCATCGGCACGCGGCACCAGAAACCCATCGATACCGAGGGCATCGAAACCGGCGCGCAGCGCCTCGACGCGAGCCTTGCCGAATTGCGGCGCGGATTTGTTTTCGAAGGTCTGGAACATAGGCATCTTTCGGGAACTGTCATGGAGAAAGCTGTTTGTCGGCACCATCAAATCGTTGGCGCGCAACGACAATGCCACGCGGACAAAGCCGGTTTCAAGACATAAGTGATGCCCGGGATTGCGGTGATAAATTGGGCATATTTTGCGGAATAAGTAATACTGAAGGCTTAGTGATATGCAAAAAATGCATTCCTACCCTGATATATACCCTCTAACCAAACAAAAACACATCGCTTATATCAGGATCAACACAGCGAGAGAGACACTCTTCTGGCAAACAAGGATTTGAAGCAATGGCAAAATCTTTCCTCCGCACCGCCTTCGATCGCGTCGTTGAAGCACGCGAGCGTCAGGTCAGCCGTCATGTCAACGCCGCCCTTCTGAACCTCGACGACAAGTCGCTCGAAGCGCTCGGTATGAACCGCGCCGATCTGCGTCGCAAGGCAAAGTCCAGCTACGTATTCTGATTTTATCCGGCGCGACATTCCTCCCTACCCGCGTCCGGACAGGAATACGTCTACCCGCTTGAGCGAGCTCCTCCCAGGCTCGCGGGTTTTCAGGCGGCGCGAAAGCGCCGCCTTTTTCTTTTGTCCGCAATAAATGTTGCGAGAGCTTCAGTCCTTGCGAAGATGCAGCGTCACCCAGGCATTGCGCCAGATGGTGCGGACATGGGAAAGCCTTGCGCCATTATAGGCGGAAAGCACCTTCCAGCGCTGTGACGCCAGAATGCCCGACAGGATGACAGTGCCGCCGGGTGCCAGATGCGTGACGAGCTGCGGCGCCATCTTGATGAGTGGCCGCGCGAGAATATTGGCGATGATGAGATCGAACGGGCCATGCTTGCGGAAGGCGTCCGAGTGAAAACCCGGCGCCGTCTCCAGCACCATGCCCGAAACAATGCCGTTAAGCCGGACATTTTCCTTCGCCACCCTCACAGCGACGGGATCGATGTCCGTCGCAAGCACGGGAATAGGACGCATCTTGCGCACGGCGATGGCCAGAACGCCGCTGCCAGTGCCGAGATCGAGTGCGTTGCGCACGGGCCGCGCGCGCAGAACCTCTTCGATCATTTCGAGGCACCCCGCCGTCGTGCCATGATGGCCGGTGCCGAAAGCCTGTCCCGCCTCGATTTCGATGGCCAGATCGTTCGGCCGCACCTTGTCGCGATCATGAGCGCCGTGAACAATGAAACGCCCTGCCCGGACAGGCTTCAAACCTTCAAGCGATTTGGCGATCCAGTCGACATCAGGAACAATCTCCTTCTCGATGACAAGGCCCGGAAAGGCCGGCGCAAGCAGCGTACTGATGCGCTCGCGAAATTCCTCTTCCTGCTCCGCCATCAAATAGACAGAGGCTTCCCAGATGTCACGCTTCTCGTCCACCTCGGTCGTGGCGATCGCAACATCCTCCTCGCCGAAATAGTCCGACATCAAATCGAGAATTTCACCGGCCTTGATTTCGGTCGTGGTGACGTAAAGTCGGATTTCGCTCACGGCAGGCTGTTTCCTCTGGCTTCGGCTGTTCAATCTGCCTTTGCCACAAAACCGCACTCAGTCCAATAAGCCGAACGCAATTAAACCTTCGCGCCCTTTAGCAGGTTCTGAAGCTTCTGCTCGGCAACATCGGGATTTTCACCATAGGCGATCGTTCCCGCAAAACGGCCATTGGCATCGAGAAGGATAACGGATGCCGTGTGATCCATGGTGTAATCGCCATTCGGGTCCTTCTCATCCACCGGCACTTTTTTGGCATAGATGCGATAGCCTTTCAGCGTCTCGGCAATCTTGTCGGCCGGTCCGGTAATGCCGGTGATCCGCTTCGACACGTTGGACACATACTGCTGCATGATTTCAGGCGTATCACGCTCGGGATCGACGGAAACAAAATAGGCCTGCAGCTTGTCGCCGGCCGGATCCACCTTCTCCATCCAGCCATTCAGCTCGAACAGGGTCGTCGGGCAGACTTCCGGGCAATGGGTGAAACCGAAGAACAGCGCTGTCGGCTTGCCCTGAAAGGCTTTTTCGGTAATCGGCTGACCCGTTTGAGCCGTCAGTTCGAACGGCACGCCATAGGCGGTCTCCACCATCTGCTCGCGGGTCTTCGTCATTTCGATCGTCAGCCAGCTGACGACGCCGGCTAGAACGATCACGACCGCCCACAATACGATGCGAATATTTCTCATTGTCCAATCCTACCCCGAAAGCCGGCGCCGTGTCCGGGCGTCCGACAGACAGATAGCGAAGGACGGCGGCGACGGCAAATCAACTGGCCGTATTTGAGCCGACCGCGCTGATTTGTCACAAAGCCCGACGACGGCGCGGCGTCACAGGCACCAGGCGATACCGCTCTGCACGGCGGAAAGGAAAATATCGGTGCCGTGCCGCACCCAACCGTCAAACGCAAGAAGCACGACGGCAAGCGAAGCCACCACGGAAAGTCCAGCCAGAATAAACCTCAGAGGATGGGAAACGAGCGCGTTCATGTTCCTATCATAGCCCGTCCACGCACAGTCGAAAACCGGTAAAATACTGGAGTTTGCCGTGGCGAGATGGAGAATTGTTAGGGAAAGTTTAAAATCTTGCCATGCATTATGACCCCAGCGGCTTTTCAAGCCTCGACATGATGTCTCCCGGTCCATTCTCCGGCCGCCGCATAAAGCTCAATCCTGCGTGGGCCTGTTAGAGAGCCATCAGAGGAAACCTGCCGTCATGTCCAACGCCATCAAGCAATCCGGCGCATATCTCGAAATCGTTTCCTTTCATCTGGGCGATCAGGAATTCTGCATCGATATCATGGCGATCCGCGAAATCCGCGGCTGGGCGCCGGTGACCCCGATGCCGCACACCCCGCCCTATGTTCTCGGCCTCATCAACCTGCGCGGCGCCGTCATTCCCGTCATCGACATGGCCGGCCGCCTCGGCATGAAAATGACCGAGCCCTCCGAGCGCTCCGCCATCATCGTTACCGATATCGGCGGCAAGCTGGTCGGCCTTCTGGTGGAACAGGTCTCCGACATGATGACCATCCGCTCCGAAGATCTGCAGCCCGCGCCCGATATCATTCCGGAAGAACAGCGAAGCTTCTGCCGCGGTATCGTCGCGTTGGAAAAAAGCATGGTCTGCTTCCTCAACCTCGATACGGTTATCGCCGACGAACTGGCGCGCGAAGCCGCGTAATCCCCGGCATCGACATGGCAATTGCGGGGGCGAGCCTTACGGCTTGCCCTTTTCCCATGTCACCTGCTGGTTATAGAGCGGCACCGTCGATATCGCCATCTTGGCGGAACCATCGGTCAGTTCCCGCGCGTGCACCAGATAAATCAGCGTATCATTGGCCTTGTCGTAGACGCGGCTGACGACGAGTTTCTTCCAGACCAGCGACATCCCCTGCCGAAATACCTCTTCGCCGCCCTTCGAAAGATTGATGTCACCAATCTCCACCGGCCCGGTCTGGCTGCAGGAAATGGCGTTGTTGGAGGGGTCTTCGAACCAGTTGCCGTTTTTCAGCCGGTCGATGACGCCACGCTCGAAATAGGTCACATGGCACGTCACGCCTTTGATCTTCGGATCAGCGATCGCCTCTATCATGATATCATTGCCGATCCAGTCGACGCCGACCTCGCCAACCACCTGCGAATTTGCCGCAGTCACCGGAAGCAACACCAGAAAGCCCGCAAACAAGCCCGACAGAGTTTTCTTTGTCATCGCATCTTCTCCGTTACGCTGCTTCAAACATAGGTGGAAGCCACCGTTACGCAACCCGGGCGGCAGGCCGTTTTTTCATGCTGCACGGCTGGTAGCCCGTGGCGGTAAGTCGACCGGCCACCATGCCGATTTTCTCCGGCAGATCGTGGATATGGGCAACACTCAATGCCTTGGCCGCCGCAATCGACGCGGCCGCGCAGACAACGGCATCTTCCGCGGCATTATGGTGTACGAAACGCAGCTGAAGGTGATGAGCGATCACATTCAGCTTGTGCGACACCAGATTGGGCCAGACATGCCGGGCGATCTTGACGCTGCACAGATAGGAAAGATCGGGATAGGACTGTCGATATTTGTCGAAGGACGCGCGCATGACGCTGAAATCAAAGGCGGCATTGTGGGCTATCATCGTCGCACCATGGAAGTCGTCGATGAACTCCTCCATCACCTCGGGAAATTCCGGCGCATCCTCGACATCGGCAGGGCGGATGCCGTGCACGGCGATGTTGAAGGGCGAAAACCGCATGTCCTTCGGCCGGATCAGCCGTTCCTCGACACGAACGATCGCCCCGTCTTCTATCCAGGCAAGGCCGACGGAGCAGGCGCTGCCCCGCTCTTCATTGGCGGTTTCGAAGTCGATGGCGATGGTTTTCAAGAGTGATTCCCGTTGTTTCTTCCGGCATAAACCGGATCGGCCTCAAAGAGAACCGGCTTCGCTGGAATGCGCTTCCGAAAGCATCCAGTCGATGAGCGTCACGAGATCGGGATTATCGAGCATACGCCTGGGATAAACGAGGAAATAGGCGAGCGTGCTGGCCATGTCCTTACCGAATGGCGCAATCAATGCACCTTCGGCAAGCTCGCGGGAAACGAGCGAACGCCGGGTCAGTGCAATGCCATGCCCGGCCTTGGCGGCATCCAGCGCGCCGTTGCTGTCGATGAAAACGGTGCCGCCGGACGCGTCGACTTCCGCTGCACCTGCCGCTTCCAGCCAGCGCCGCCATTCATTGCGGTTTTCATCATGCAGCAGCGGGACCGATTTCAGATCGCCCGCTTCCCGTAGCGGGCCGTATTTTTCAAGAAGCTGGGGCGAGCAGACCGGCAACGTGCTGTCATCAATGAAGCGGATGCTCTCAAGCCCTTCGTACCGTCCGAAACCGTGCCGGACGGCCAGATCGACGTCGTCCCTCGAAAAATCCACCAATCGGTTCGTGACGCTGATGCGCACATCCACCTGCGGGTGCTGCTGCTGGAAGGCGGGCAATCGCGGCATCAGCCATTGGACGGCGAAGGTCGGTGTGCAGCTCAGCGTCAAAACGGTGATCTCAGACCGCGCTGTCAGCTCCGCCGTCGCCTCGCGCATCATCCGGAAAGCGGTGCGGAGCGCGCCGTAATAACGCTCCCCCTCGCGCGTCAGCTGGATGCTACGCGGCTTGCGAAAAAACAATTGCACACCAAGCCGCGCCTCCAGCTCCCGGATTTGCAGACTGACGGCGCCGGGCGTGACATTCAACTCGTTGGAGGCAAGCGTGACGCTGCGATAGCGCGCTGCGGCCTCGAAGGCCTGCAGCCCTTTCAGAGACGGGAGTTCGGCGGACATGATTTAGCTCAACTCAATTATCGAACGAGAAACAATCGTTTGAAAACATCATAAAACAGAGAGTAAATGAACGCAACAAGACACAGAGCGACGTGAAAACCCATCACCTCCGAGCTTGAGATTTACTCAACCAATATCGGGTGGATGGCGGGGATCCCGTCTGCGATCATGTCGATGCTCATGCGTTGGAGATGATAATGGCGATACAGAAACAGATGGATGCCCGCGAATGGGCGATGCTCGTCGCGCTTTCGCTCCTGTGGGGCGGATCGTTCTTTTTCATCGGTGTTGCGGTCAAGGAGCTACCTCCCGTCACCATCGTCGCACTGCGTGTTACCCTTGCGGCAATCGCGCTTCAGATCGTCTGCCGCATCATGGGCCTTCGCCTGCCGAGGCAATGGGCGGTGTGGCGCGCCTTTTTCGGCATGGGCCTTCTAAATAACATCATTCCCTTCTGCCTGATCGTCTGGGGCCAGACCCATATTGCCAGCGGACTGGCTTCGATCCTCAATGCCACAACGCCGCTCTTCACGGTTATCGTCGCGCATTTTCTCACCACTGATGAAAAGATGACCGGCAATAAGCTGACCGGCGTATTGGTCGGCTTTGCCGGCGTGGCGACCATGATCGGCCCCGCCGCCTTTACCGGCTCATCCGGCCTCTGGGGCCAGATCGCCGTCCTCGGCGCGGCCATCTCTTATGCCTTCGCGGGCATATTCGGCCGCCGCTTCAAGGCCATGGGTGTGCCGCCGCTGATGACCGCCACCGGCCAGATTTCCTCTTCGGCACTGATGCTGATCCCGGCCGCCCTTCTCATCGACAAGCCATGGACACTCGCCATGCCGAGCCTCGGCACGTGGGGCGCGCTTGTCGGCATCGCACTGCTCTCGACGGCGCTCGCCTATCTCATTTTCTTCCGCATTCTTGCCAGCGCCGGCGCCACCAACCTTGCCCTCGTCACCTTCCTCATCCCCGTCAGCGCCATCCTGCTCGGTTCCCTGCTTCTAGGGGAGCAACTGGAAATGAAGCACTTCGCCGGCATGGCGATGATTGCTGCGGGTCTCGCGGCGATCGACGGCAGGCTGCCGTCAAAACTCAGAAGCCTGCTGCGCAACGCACCTGCTTGACAGAATTACACGGCAAAAGCATTGTGCGCCCATGATCGCGAAGCAGAACACCACCCGTCGTCACACCATCACCGGCCACCCGGCAGGGGAAGGTATGTCGTCGCGTTAAGCGATCCATTTCCACCCTGCCAGTCGAGCAGGGTTCGCACTCCTGCTCCCATACGCCCAAGGAGACAGGCATGCAGACTGTGAAATTTGCCGATAATGAAGATTCGCAATTCAGCTTGAATGAAGTCGTCCTGCGCGCCGCGCGTCTGGACGACGCTGAAGCCCTGACAGAAATGTTCAACCTGCCCGGCGTCCGTCACGGCACGCTTCGACAACCATTTCAGTCGGTTGAAAAAACACGAAAATCGATGGAGAACCGCGGCCCAAACGATATCGCCATCGTTGGCGAATGGCGGGGAAAGATCGTTGCCAATGCAGGACTGTTCCGCAGGGCAGGAAGACAGTCCCACATCGCCGATCTGGTAATCAGTGTCCACGACGATTTTGCCGGCAGAGGTGTCGGAACATATATTCTGGCGGCTTTGATCGACACCGCCGATAATTGGCACGATATCCGCCGCATCGAACTCAACGTCTTCACCGACAATCTCCCCGCGATCCGGCTTTACGAGAAATTCGGTTTTGAACTTGAAGGCACCCTGCGCAACGACGCCTATCGAGATGGCAAATACGTTGATGCCCACGTGATGGCGCGACTTCGATAGTCGGTTAGCTGCGCAAGTGGTCGGCAAACACTTCCCGAATGGTCCGGCGCGACCATTCGGCCATTTTTTCGTTACGGCCGCGCTCGGCATCCAGAACGATCAGCGCCTTCCATAAGGCCCACCCGCGCCCGCGCTGCCATGTGGCCTCATCCAGATCGAGCGCTCTGCGAAAAACAGCCCGGCTTTCAGCATCAAGCACATTCCACGCGAGAATGAGATCAGAAGACGGATCGCCTACGCCGGAACTGCCGAAGTCGATGACGGCCGAAAGCCTGCCATCCTTCACCAGCAGATTGCCCTCGGCAATGTCGCCATGCACCCACACCCGCTGCTTTTGCCAATAGCTCGAAAGCGCAAGCTGCCATATCTCGATAGCCAGCGCCTGATCCACCTCACCGGCAAGCCGCGCCGCCGAGGCCTTCGTTTCCCCGTCATAGACTGCAAGCGAGCCCCCGCGGTGAAAGTTATGCGCCCCTGCGACCGGGCCATCCACAGCATCCGCCTCATGTAATGATCTCAAGAACGTGGCGACATCAATGGCAATGACCGACAGATCGACCTTCTCCAGATGCTGAGCAAGCGGTTCCCCTTCGAGCCAGCGATAGACCGACCAACGAAACGGATAACCCTGCCCCGGCTGCCCGAGCGCTACTGGAGCAGGGATCGGAAAAGGCAGGAAAGGCGCTAGCGTTGGCAGCCATCGATGCTCCTTCTCGACCTGCGCCACGTAACGGGTGGCGCTCGGCATGCGGATGAGCATTTCATCGCCAAGGCGAAAACTGCGATTGTCCCAGCCGCTCAGTTCCACCGGCCGAACATCTAACGCCGCCCATTGAGGAAACTGGCTGACAACCAGCGCCCGGACCTGCTCTGCGCTGACGACGATGCGGTCATCCATGCCTTATCCTCCGTCTCAGGCACAAAGCTCTAGCGGCAGAGGACAATATTTCCATGACGGCCCCTTAGCCGCCGATCAGGGCCAGCCACTCGTCCTCATCCATGGTCTGCACGCCCAGTTCCGCCGCCTTGGCAAGCTTGGAGCCCGCTCCCGGCCCCGCCACCAGAATATCGGTCTTTTTCGAAACGGAACCGGCAACCTTGGCGCCCAGACTTTCCGCCCGGGCCTTCGCCTCGTCGCGGGTAAACTTCTCCAGCGAGCCGGTAAACACCACCGTCTTGCCTGCCACCGGGCTGCCTTCCGTAGAAGGCTTTTCCGCCTCTTTCGGACGAAGTTCCCTTATCAGCCGATCGATGACGTCTAGGTTGCGTGGCTCCTTGTAGAACTCGACAATGGCGCGGGCCACCACCTCGCCGATGCCGTCGATGGCATTAAGCTCGGCCCACGCATCGCTTGCGGGATCCGGCGCCGCCTTCATGCTTTCTTCGAAATGGTCGTAAGTGCCATAGGAGCGCGCCAGAAGCTTCGCCGTAGTCTCACCCACATGGCGGATGCCCAGCGCGAAGATGAGCCTGTGCAGATCGATCTCGCGGCGGGCATCGATGGCGTCGAACAGCTTCCTGACGCTGACCTTGCCAAAACCGTCGATATTTTCGAGCTTGGTCAGATGGGAAGCATCCTGACGCGCCTTCAGCGTGAAGATGTCGGGTGCGGTCTTGATCGAGAGCGCAGGATCGTCACTTTCGAAGAAGAAATCGATCTGCTTGGTGCCCAGCCCTTCGATATCGAAGGCATTACGCGAGACGAAATGTTTCAGATGCTCCACCGCCTGGGCCCGGCAGACGAAACCGCCGGTGCAGCGCGTGACCGAATCGAGCTTGCCGGTCTTCTCATTACGCTCCCGCACCGCATGGCTGCCGCAGACCGGACATTTTTCCGGGAAGGCATATTTTGCCGCGCCGGCCGGTCGCTTTTCCAGAAGCACGTCCAGCACCTGCGGAATGACATCGCCGGCCCGCTGCACGATAACAGTGTCGCCGATGCGGATATCGTGATCTTCCGGGCGGATGCGCTCACCGCTATTCCCGATGCCCTCGATATAATCGGCATTATGCAGCGTGGCATTGGTAACGACGACACCGCCGACAGTGATGGGGGTAAGACGCGCGACAGGTGTCAGCGCGCCGGTGCGGCCAACCTGAATTTCGATATTTTCAACCGTCGTGAAGGCTTGCTCTGCTGGAAATTTATGTGCGGTCGCCCAACGCGGGCTGCGCGAGCGGAAGCCAAGCCGTTCCTGCAGATCAAGCCGGTCGACCTTGTAGACCACACCGTCGATATCGTAATCGAGATCGGGCCGCGCAACACCGATTTCATTATAATGCTCAAGCAATTGCTGGGCGGACGTGAATCGCTTCATCAGCGGATTAACCGGGAAACCCCATTCCCTGAACTTCTCGACGATGCCATATTGGGTATCAGCAATCCGCGTCGGCTGACCGCCATTCGAAACCTCGCCGAGGGCGTAGGCGAAAAACCGCAGCTTGCGTTTCGCCGTCACATTGGCGTCCAGCTGACGCAGGGAGCCGGAGGCAGTATTGCGCGGGTTCACGTAGGTCTGCTTGCCTTCCGCTTCCATCTGGGCGTTGAGCGCCAGAAAGTCGCTTTTGGCCATATAGACCTCGCCGCGCACTTCCACCACATCGGGCGCATCGGCGGGCAGCTCGTTCGGAATTTCCTTGATGGTCCTGATATTGGGAGTGACATTTTCGCCGGTCGTGCCGTCACCGCGCGTCGCCGCTGTCTTCAGCCTGCGGTTTTCGTAGCGGATGGACATGGAAAGCCCGTCGATCTTCGGTTCCGCAGTGAAAGCAATGGAGTCATCAGGCAGATGCCCGAGGAAACGATAAACCGAACTGACGAAGTCGCGCAGATCTTCTTCCGAGAACGTATTGTCGAGCGACAGCATCGGTCGCGCATGCACGATGGGCGCAAAGGTCGGAAGCGGCGCGAAGCCTACTTTTTTCGATGGGCTGTCGGCCCGCACCAGCGCCGGGAAATTCGCTTCGATGGCGTCGTTGCGCCGCTTCAGCGCGTCATACTCCGCATCGGAAATCTCCGGCGCATCCTTGCCATGGTAAAGCGCGTCATGGCGGGCAAGCTCGGCCGCCAGAAATGCAAGCTCCGAAGAGGCTTCAAGCTCGGTGAGGTTTTCAACGGGTTTCTGGTCTTTCGACATGACGGCCTCTTTTCGGAATTACCGAACGCTTTTAGCCGAAATAACAAACATTAAAAACAGTTTTGCCGCTGGACTCACAATGCCGAAAGGCACTGCACTGGCATTGCCGCGAAGGGTCAGTCCTTGGCTGCGAGAAGACGAGCGGCAGCAGCCCTCGCCTCGTCCGTCACGGACGCGCCAGCAAGCATACGGGCAATCTCTTCGGTGCGGTGCTGCGGCTCCATCGTGGCGACGCGCGTGGCGATACGCTCGCTGCCGTCGCCGGACGGACCCTTTGAAATGAGAAGATGGGTCGCCGCCCGTGCCGCCACCTGCGGCGCATGGGTGACGGAAAGGACCTGCACGGTTTTGGACAGGCGGCGCAGCCGCTGGCCGATGGCATCCGCCACCGCGCCACCGACACCCGTGTCGATTTCGTCGAACACCAGAGTCGGTGCCGAACCGCGATCCGCCAGCGCCACTTTCAGCGCCAGCAGGAAGCGAGACAATTCGCCGCCTGATGCGACCTTCATGATCGGACCTGGGCGCGTGCCCGGGTTGGTCTGCACGTGGAATTCCACCGTGTCGATGCCGTCGGCCGTCGCCTGCTCGGGATCGGAGGTGACCTCGACGGTAAACCGCGCCCGCTCCAGCTTCAACGCCGGAAGCTCGGCCATGACAGCGTTGGAAAGCGCTTCCGCTGCATTACGGCGTTTGTCGGAAAGCGACTGCGCGGCACGGTCAAAATCAGCCTTCACGACGCCGAGATTGGCCTCGAGCTTGCCAAGCTTTTCTTCGCCGGCGTCGAGATCGGCGAGATCGGCCACCATTTTTTCGGCGAGAGCGGGGAGGTCTGGCACGGCGACATTATATTTGCGTCCGGCGGCGCGCAACGCGAACAGCCGCTCCTCCACCCGCTCCAGCTCGCGCGGATCGAATTCTGTGCGGCGCAGCGCCGCTTCCACTTCCATCTGCGCATTGGAAAGATTGTCCAGCGCGGCATCCAGCAATTGCACGGTGTCTTCCAGCAGGCCGGGAGCCTCGTGGCTCTTGCGCTCCAGACGCCGCATCATGGATGCTATGACAGGCACGGGCGAAGCATTGCCGTTCAGGAATTCGCTGGCTTCAGCAATATCGCCAGCGATGCGTTCGGATTTTTGCATCACCGCCCGGCGTTCGGCCAGTTCATCCTCCTCGCCATCGCGCGGCGAAAGAGCTTCCAATTCCTCGACGGAAGAGCGCAGGTAATCCGCCTCGCGCGCCGCAGCCTCGACTTTTGCGCGATGCGTCTTTAAGGCCCGGTCAGCATCTTTCCAGGTGCGATAGAATGCCTGAACAGCGCGAGCCTCTTCGCTCAGCCCGGCAAAGGCATCCAGCAGCGTGCGGTGCGCATCCGTATCGACAAGCGCACGATCATCATGCTGGCCGTGAATCTCGACCAGCATCTGACCAAGCTGGCGCATCATCTGCACGCTGATGGCCTGATCGTTGATATAGGCCTTGGTGCGCCCGTCGGAAGATTGCACGCGGCGGAAAATCAGGTCGCCATCGTCATCGAGACCGTTTTCGCGCAGGAGAAGCCGTGTCGGATGATTGTTCGGCACCTCGAAAGTCGCGGTGACCTGCCCCTTTTCCTCCCCGTGGCGCACAAGGCCGCCATCGCCGCGGCCGCCAAGCGCCAGCGAGAGACTATCGAGAAGAATGGATTTGCCCGCACCCGTCTCGCCCGTCAACACGGAAAGGCCCGCCTCGAAACCGAGGTCGAGCCTTTCGATGAGAACAATATCGCGAATTGAGAGCTGGACCAGCATGGCCTATGCCCCGTCTCAGGCGCCGATGAGCTTCTTGCCGGCGCGCGAAATCCAGGACCCCTTATTCTCACGCGGCTCCAGGCCCTGGCCCTTCAGCAGCTTGTAGGAATCCGCATACCATTGGCTGTCGGGATAGTTGTTGCCGAGAACGGCAGCCGCAGTCTGCGCTTCGTCCACCAGGCCCATCGCGTAATAGGCTTCCGTCAGACGCGCCAGCGCTTCCTCGATCTGGTTGGTGTTCTGGTACTGCTCGACGACAATGCGGAAACGCGACACGGCGGCGAGATATTCCTTGCGCTCAAGGTAATAACGACCGACCTGCATTTCGCGGCCGGCAAGCTGATCGCGGGCGAAACGGATCTTGGCCTGCGCATCCGCGACATATTCCGAATCGGGATAATCGTTGACGACCTTGTTCATCGCCTCAACTGTGCGCTGCGCGGCGCGCTGGTCCTGCGTGACGTCGGAAATCTGCTTCGAATAGGCAAGACCGATCATGTACTGAACGTAAGCGGCGTCCTTGGAACGCGGATATTGCCGCAGGAAACGGCTACCGGTGGTGATTGCCACATCGTTCTTGTTGGTGCGCGTGGCAATGAAGGTCTGCATGACAAGCGCCTTCTGGCCCCATTCGGTGAAGGGGTACTGCTTGTCAATCGCCTCGAACTTGCGTGAGGCTTCCGTCATATTGCCTTTGTTCATGTTCGCCAGCGCTTGCTTGTACAGAACGTCAGGCGGATCGGTCTCCACGCCGAGCTTGGTGATGTCGATATCCGGATCGGACTGGCAGGCAGTGACGACGACGCTCGCGCCGACCAACATCAACGAAACGGCGATCCCCCGCATCGTACCCTTCATTGCACCAGACCCTACATGCTTCATTCGACAGTTCCCACTTCCCGCGCAAATACATAAGCATCGGCTTTGTATTGGCGTTCTAGCCATAAAAGCATCCGCAGGGCAACGCAATGATGACGCATTAACGCATTTTTATGGCATCACCCCATGCAATCGCACGATTATCCGGCGATAATTTGCAACTTCCTGCTCCGTCTCACGAAAAAGCCGCCCCGAAGGAGCGGCTTTTCTGTCAATTGATAGCCTTCAAAAGACCTTACGCGGACCAGGGCGCGAATTCGGGCATATTGACGGCCACAAATTCGCGGGCGCGCACCATCTGGTTGCGTGCGGCCGGAGCCTCTACGATCTCGTAAGCCGTACGGTCGCTCAGCAGGGCCTTCAGCGCATTGGCATTGACCTTGTGACCACCGCGATAAGAACGGTAGCAACCGATGAACTGAGCGCCCGCAAGTGCCAGGTCGCCCACCGCGTCAAGCGTCTTGTGGCGGACGAACTCGTCCTTGGCGTAACGCAGGCCTTCCATGTTGATGACGCTGTTGTCGTCGGAAATGACAACCGAATTCTCAAGCGAGGAGCCCAGTGCATAACCGGCGGCCCAAAGGCGCTCGACATCACGCATAAAGCCAAAAGTACGGGCACGCGACAGTTCGTTCTTGAACGTCTCTGCCGTCAGGTCACCCTTCCAGGATTGCTTGCCGATCAGCGGCGTGTCGAAATCGATGTCGACCTCGAAGCGCGTACCGTCATAAGGACGGAACTCCGCCCAGGACGCACCCGAATCGATACGCACCGGCTTGGTGACCCTGATATAGCGGCGCTTCACGCCAAGGTTCTTGATGCCGACCGATTCGATCGCTTCAATGAAGGGAGCAGAGCTGCCATCCATGATCGGCGCTTCCGGACCGTCTACCTCGACGACAAGGTTGTCGAGGCCCATGGCGTAGATGGCGGCCATGACGTGCTCGATCGTCGCTACCGACTGGGAAAGCGAACGGCCAAGCACGGTGCACAGATCGGTATTGCCGACATTGGCAGACACTGCCTTCAGCTCGGTGACGCTGCCATTGTCATGGAGGCGATGGAAGACGATGCCCGTTCCAGCTTCTGCGGGCTGGAACGTCATCGAGACCGGATTGCCGGAATGCACGCCAATGCCTTTAAGCTGAACGGCATGTGCGATAGTTGTCTGAAATCCGAGCAGTCCGATAGTCATTAGTGTATGCCTTTTTTGCAAACCGCGCCGCTTGGGGCCAGCGCCGTTCAAGTTTTCAAGCCGGGTTTTAACGACCGGCGAAGTCAGTCTGTTCCTTTACCCAGCCTCATACATACGCACATGTACGTGCCACGACAAATCACTGTTCGTTTCGGATTGTTACATGCGTAAGCGGCTGACAACGCTAATTAATTTAGTGTTAATAACGTAAAATAAACAAAACGCCCGGATCGTCGGATCCGGGCGTTTCGAGAGGCTAATGGAATCGCCCTCAGTTGGACTGGCGGCGCAGGAAGGCCGGGATTTCCAGCTGGTCATCATCGTGGTGGCTGGACGATGCAGGCGTTGCACGGCCGTGATCGTCGAGCTGGCCGCGACGCGGTGCGTAGAGGCTTGCTTCCGGCGAAAGCGGTGCGCGGCGCTGCGGCGCCATGCTCGGCGCATCCATCATGTCGGAAGGAACTTCTTCTTCTTCGCGGCGACCAAGCGAGTTGGTGATGCGCTTCAGAAGACCCATCGGGCCACGCTCTTCCTGGGCAGCAGGAGCGGCATGGGTGCGGTGGTCCAGCTCGGCCTTCACGACCGGCGGGAAGTCTTCGACCTTCGGCATGCGAACCGGCTCAGGCTGGCGGGCAACCGGTGCAGGTTCCTGATAGACGGGAGCCTGCGGCTGCTGCATGCGCGGTGCCGGAGCAGCATGCTGTTCCGGAGCGTGATAGACCGGTGCCGGAGCAACCGGAGCCGGAGCGGCCTGCTGAACCGGCTGGGCCGGACGAAGTGCCGCCGGTGCTTCAGCCGGAGAGGATGCGAACAGCTTGCTCTGCGGACGGAAGTCCTGGGCCGGCTGCTGATGTGCGGCAAAACCGAGTTCACGTTCCATTTCGGCCTCAGCCGAACGGATGGTCTGGGCGATCGGGTCTACGGCCTTCGGTGCCTGCGAAACTGCGGCAGGCTGTACTGCGGCCGGAGCGGGAGCAACGGCCGCGGAAGGACGGATAAGCGGCTTTGCAGCGGCGGCTGCGGCGCGCATTTCGGCAACGTTCTGCTCGCCGACGCCTGCAACGCGGTCAATGCCGGTTGCAACGACGGAGACGCGGATGAGGCCTTCAAGCGCTTCATCGAAGGTTGCGCCGAGGATGATGTTCGCATCCGGATCAACTTCTTCGCGAATACGGGTCGCAGCTTCGTCGACTTCGAAGAGGGTGAGGTCGCGACCGCCGGTGATGGAGATCAAGAGGCCCTGTGCACCCTTCATCGAGGTTTCGTCGAGCAGCGGGTTGGCGATCGCCGCTTCCGCGGCCTGCATTGCGCGGCCCGGACCGGAAGCCTCGCCGGTGCCCATCATCGCGCGGCCCATTTCGCGCATGACCGAACGGACGTCGGCGAAGTCGAGGTTGATGAGACCTTCCTTCACCATCAGGTCGGTAATGCAGGCAACGCCGGAATAGAGAACCTGGTCGGCCATGGCGAAGGCGTCCGCAAAGGTCGTCTTGTCATTGGCAATACGGAAGAGGTTCTGGTTCGGAATGACGATCAGCGTATCGACGGACTTCTGCAGTTCCTCGATGCCCTGTTCGGCAAGACGCATGCGGCGGCCGCCTTCGAAGTGGAAAGGCTTGGTGACGACGCCAACCGTCAGGATGCCCTTGTTGCGCGCAGCCTGCGCGACAACAGGAGCAGCACCGGTGCCGGTGCCGCCGCCCATGCCGGCGGTGACGAAGCACATATGCGTGCCGTTAAGGTGATCGATGATCTCGTCGATGCATTCTTCAGCGGCAGCGCGCCCGACTTCCGGCTGGGAACCGGCGCCGAGACCTTCAGTGACGTTGACGCCGAGCTGAATGACCCGATCTGCCTTCGTCATGGTCAACGCCTGGGCATCCGTGTTGGCGACAACGAAGTCGACGCCCTGGAGGCCAGCCGTGATCATGTTGTTGACAGCGTTACCACCACCGCCACCGACACCGAAGACGGTGATGCGTGGCTTCAGCTCTGTGATATCAGGCTTCTGCAGCTGTATCGTCATTTTAACATTCCTTCTTTCTCTGGCCGCATCGCCCCGCTGGCCGATTCTTGAAACTCAACTCTGAAACCTCCGGCTTGCGCCCCGAGGCTACTCAAAAACTCTCTTTCAGCCACTGCCCCACCCGGGCTATCCGGCCGCTACCGTTACCAAACGGCGAGAACATTCCGCCTTGCGCCGCATGAATTTCGATGTCCGCCACCTGCGGATAGATCATCAGTCCGCAGGCGGTTGAAAACGCCGGGCCCTTTGCCGCGACCGGAAGACCGGCCACGCCCATGGGGCGGCCGATGCGAACGTTGCGGGCAAGAATGCGCCGCGCCGTTTCCGGCAGCCCCGTCAGCTGGCTCGCGCCGCCGGTCAGGACGACGCGCTTGCCGACGATGGGGCTGAAGCCGGACTTCTGGATACGATCACGGATCAATTCCAGCGTCTCTTCGATACGTGCCCGCACGATGCGGGTAACCAATGCTCTTGAAACTTGCGATGGTTGATCGCGATCATCTTCGCCAATCGGCGGGATCGAAATCATGTCGCGCTCATCCGCGCCATTCAGCAAAGCCGAACCATGCACCACCTTCAGTCTCTCCGCATCTTCGATTCGTGTCGAGAGGCCTCGTGCAAGATCTGTCGTAACGTGATGGCCGCCAAGGCCGATCGCGTCCGTATGGATGAGCCGGCCCTCGGCAAAAACCGAGATCGTCGTCGTGCCGCCGCCCATGTCGATGGCGGCGCAGCCGAGTTCGACTTCATCGTCCACCAGTGCTGCTAGACCGCTAGCATAGGGCGTCGCAACCATGCCCTCGACGGACAGATGCGCGCGGTTGACGCAAAGTTCGAGGTTCTTCAGCGCCGTGCGTTCGACAGTCACCACATGCATGTCAACGCCGAGAAGATCGCCGTACATCGACAGCGGATCGCGGATACCGCGCTCGCCATCCAGCGAATAGCCCGTCGGCAGCGAATGCAGGATCGCCCGGTCCTGACGCATGGACTGCTGGCTTGCCGCCACCAGAACCTTGCGCAGATCGCTTGCTTCCACTTCCTGGCCGCCGAGATCGATGCTCGCGGTGTAGATATCGCTCGCCAGGCGGCCGGCGGAAACATTGACGATCAGGCTGTCGACGGTCAGGCCCGCCATGCGCTCAGCCGCATCGACTGAAAGACGGATGACGCCTTCCAGCGCGTCGAGGTCGGCAATCACGCCTGACTTCACGCCGCGCGAACGCTGGTGGCCGATGCCGATGATTTCGACCTTGTGGGTGCGGCCAGGCAGGATTTCGCTTTCCTGACGGGGCGTCAGCCGGCCGATCATGCACACGACCTTGGTCGAGCCGATGTCGAGCACCGAAACGATGTGGCTGCGCTTGGAAGAAAGCGGCTTCAGACGAGGCAGACCGAAATGGGAAGAACCGAAAAAGCTCATGTGTTCTTCTCCGCTTTCTTGAGAGCCTTGGTGCGCGCATCGACGGCAGCCTGGCGGCGTTCGGCGGCACCTTCGGTCAGCTGGATCGTTGTACGGTCGGACAGGCGCAGGTCCACGGCAGCGACATCGCGCGACAGAACTTTCTCTTCCAGATCGAGCCGCGCGAGCAATTGCAGCGCCTGCGGCAGGTTTTCTTCTGGCAGCTTGACGACGATGCCGTTGTCGAGATGCAGGTCCCAGCGGCGGCCGGCGATACGCACGTAGGCTCGGACGCGGCTGCGGATTTCCGGCCAGTCAGCCAGCTGCTCGACGAAACCGGCAGCACCGGTTTCCGCGTCGCGGCCGACGAAAAGCGGCAGCGAGGCAAACTTGTTGTCACGCAGCGGCGCGATGACACTGCCGCTCTTTTCGATCAGCGACAGCTCCGAGCCGTGCTGCCAGATGCCAAAAGCCTCACGCTCCTTCAGACGAACCTCGACCGTCTTCGGATAGATCTTGCGGATATCGACATCCTCAACCCAGGGAAGCTGCACCAGCTTGCGGCGCGCGGCGTCGATGTCGAGCGCGATCAGGGACGTGCTGCCATCGAGACCGAGAAGCTGGAAGACATCGATTTCGGAGGTCTGCAGGTTGCCGGAGACCTTCACGTCCTCAACGGCGAAACCGGCCGCGGAGGTCGTTGCCTGCGTGACGATATTCGTATGGCCGCCGAGTGACATGCCATAAAGCCCGGTCGCCGCATAAAAGGCGACGGCCGCAATCGTACCGGTATGGGCGGGAATGTGGATACGTCCGGTCGCAAGGCTGACGCCGAAACGCACGACGCGACGCAGCGGACGCGGCAACACCATGCGATCGTCGGCACTGGCCGCCGCCGCGAATTGCTCGCGCTTTTTTGCCGTCGACTTTTTGCCGATCACCGCAAACACGAAGCGTCCTCCACCATCCAGCTGACAAGGTTACCAAAGGAGCGGCCAGCATGGGCCGCCATTTCAGGCACCAGGGAGGTCGGCGTCATGCCCGGCTGCGTATTCACTTCAAGCCAGATAACTTCGCCATCTTCTGAGAAACGGTCGTCGTAACGAAAGTCTGAACGGCTTACGCCACGGCACCCGATCGCCCGATGCGCCATAACCGCCAGTGTTTGAATTTTTTGGTAAATTTTCGGTGAAATTTCTGCGGGAATGACATGTTTCGAGCCACCAGCAGCGTATTTCGCATCGTAATCATAGAAATTGTGACCGAGCGGCACCACTTCGGTGACGCCCAGCGCCTCGCCGTCGAGCACCCCGCAGGTCAGTTCGCGGCCATGGATATAACGCTCGACCATGACATGGTCGCCGTATTTCCATTCAGAGGACGTGAGTATCTGCGGCGGGTGCGACTGGTCTTCCTTGACGATAACGACGCCGAAGCTCGAGCCTTCGCGCACCGGCTTCACCACATAAGGCGGCGCCAGCGGATGTTCGCTGGTGAAATCGAAGCGGTTCATGACTCGCTCGGCGGCGACAGGAATGCCGGCAGCAGCAGCAACCTTCTTGGCCTGCGCCTTGTCCATGGCAAGCGCCGAGGCGAGCACGCCGGAATGGGTATAGGGAATGGCGAGATATTCGAGGATGCCCTGAATGGTGCCGTCTTCGCCGAAGGGCCCATGCAGCGCGTTGAAAGCGACGTCCGGGCGCAGCGCATCAAGCACGGCGGCGACATCGCGGCCGACATCGACACGGGTGACCTTGTAGCCCTCGTCTTCCAGAGCCTGCGCGCAAGCGTTGCCCGACGACAGGCTGACCGGCCGCTCCGACGAAAATCCACCCATAAGAACAGCTACGTGCTTGCCGCTCATCGATACCTCTGACACCAACTCTCCGTTACGGACCACGCTCCGAACCGACCGGATTTCACGAACGGTGATTCTGGCACATGACCCTTGAGACCAGTTAAACGCCATTAAGGTTAATGAATCGTTTACTTTCGTTAACCGCCGCGCCCAACATGCCGAGTTTGTTAAAGAATCAGCATTGATCCGAATTCCCTCCTTGGAATCAGAGAGTTGCGCGGAATGCAACATGCAGGTTTTCAATGATCGGAAATAAAACGACGCCGGCGCGTCTGCTGCCGCGCGACAAAGGCAAGGCCGAAACGTTAACAGACGGGATTATTCCCCAGGCAAATTATCTGCCGTTTCAGGGTTTTAAAACCGCAGCCTGAATCAGTCTCTCAATCGACGAACGTTCTCCGAGGCCGTGACCACACGTGTCGCCCTGATGGATCACATTATCTGCATTATTTCTTTTTTAGCATTCCATAAGAACAAAAATTGCGTTAACGCAGATGTCGCCTCCCAAGGCATGACATTGCAATCATCCAAAATGGAACCAATACCATGACCGACGCGATATCTCCGGTATCGCCGACCGCTGACAATTCGAACGCTGTAAAGACAAATTCGCCTGCACGAGTTCTCACTGCCAGTCTGGTCGGTACGACCATCGAGTTTTTCGATTTCTACGTTTACGCCACGGCCGCAGTGCTCGTGTTCCCGACATTGTTCTTCCCGAACAATGATCCGATGACGGCGCTTCTGGCGTCTTTCGCAACTTTCTCCATCGCCTTTTTCGCCCGCCCCCTCGGCGCCGTGGTCTTCGGCCACTATGGGGACCGCGTTGGCCGCAAGACGACGCTTGTCGCGGCGCTGCTGACCATGGGTGTCTCGACGGTCGTGATCGGCCTGCTGCCGTCCTATGAGACGGCCGGCGTTCTGGCGCCGCTGCTGCTCGCACTTTGCCGCTTCGGCCAGGGCTTCGGTCTCGGTGGCGAATGGGGCGGTGCCGTCCTGCTCGCGACGGAAAACGCCCCTCCCGGCAAGCGCAGCTGGTACGGCATGTTCCCGCAGCTTGGCGCACCCGTCGGCCTGTTCCTCTCGTCAGGCGTGTTCTGGATCCTGCTGCACTTCATGTCGCAGGAAGCGCTTCTCAGCTGGGGCTGGCGCATTCCCTTCGTCGCCTCGATCATCCTGATCGCGGTCGGCATGTGGGTTCGCCTGTCGATCACCGAAACGCCCGACTTCCAGAAGGCCATCGAAAAGGAGGAACGTGTGGCCGTGCCGGTTGCGGAACTGTTCCGCAACCACAAGCGCAGCCTCGTGCTCGGCACCTTTGTGGCGCTCGCCACCTTCGTGCTCTTCTACATCGGCACGGCCTATCTGCTCTCCTACAACGTCAAGGTCCTGAAAATTCCTTTCCTCGACGCGCTGGAAGTTCAGATCCTCGGCTCCGTCGTTTTCGGTATCTTCATTCCGATTGCCGGCAAGCTTGCGGAAAAATTCGGTCGCCGCGAAATTCTGATCCTGACGACAGTGCTGATCGGCCTGTTCTCCTTCCTGCTGCCCGGCCTGATGACCGGCAGCGAAGGCTCGATCTTCGTCTTCGCGGCTCTGGCGATGATGCTGATGGGCATGACTTACGGCCTGATCGGAACGGCGCTCGCCGCCCCCTTCCCGACCCGCGTCCGCTATACCGGCTCTTCCATCACCTTCAACATGGCCGGCATCTTCGGCGCGTCGCTGGCGCCTTACATCGCCACATGGCTGCAGGTGAACTACGGCATGGGCTATGTCGGCTATTACCTCTGCGTATCCGCGCTCATCACGCTCGCCTGCATTCTTCTGTCCCGCAAGGACGAAGTCTGAGTCCATAGATACCGACAGTAACAAAAAGCCCGCGAAACGAGAGTTTCGCGGGCTTTAATGTGTTTACATCTTAGCAAGGCCGACTCGCATCAAGCCCCCAGAAAAGGCTCCACTTCACGACCGGGCATGAACAACCCCAGGCGCTTGATTTCCCATTCCAGCCGGATGCCCGATTTGTCAAACACGCGCTTGCGGATGGTCTCGCCTAGATATTCCAGATCGTAACCGGTCGCATGGCCGGTATTGATCATGAAATTGCAATGCAGTGATGACATCTGCGCGCCGCCGATCACAAGACCACGACCGCCCGCCTCATCGATAAGCTCCCATGCGGAATGACCTTCGGGGTTCTTGAAGGTCGAGCCGCCGGTCTGTTCGCGGATCGGCTGCACGGTTTCGCGGTGATGACGCACCGCATCCATATCGGCGCGGATTTTCGCCTTGTCCTCGGGATAGCCCTCGAAGAGCGCACCGGTGAAGATCAGGCCTGCGTCGGCGCCGGAATGGCGATAGCTGTAGCCCATATCGGCATTGGAAAGCACATGCTGGTTGCCCTGACGGTCGACCGCATAGACTTCCACGACACGTTCACGCGTCTCGCCGCCGTTTGCGCCCGCATTCATGCGCAGCGCTCCGCCGATGGAGCCCGGAATACCGTAATAGAAGTGGAAGCCGCCAATGCCATTATCCATGGCCATGGCTGCAATATGCTTGTCCGGGCAGATCGCGCCCGCCTTGATGCGGTTTTCACCGGCAAGCTCCACCTGACCGAAGCCCTTGGCGGACAGGCGCACGACCACGCCCGGAATACCGCCGTCACGCACCAGAAGGTTCGAGCCGACGCCAACCACGGTCAGCGGCACATCTTCCGGCAGAATTTTCAGGAAGGCAATCAGATCATCCGTATCGTGCGGCTGGAACATCACCTCCGCAAGACCGCCGGCTCTGAACCACGTCACGCGGTCCATAGGCGCATCCGGTGTCAGACGTCCCCGCAATTCCTTTACCCCGTCGCCGAGCCTCCCCAGCAATTTAACCCCATCGACCTGTCTCATTCAGACTTTCCTGATATGCTCTTCAATTCCGAAGGCAGCGACGCTGCCCATTGCGTGATATTCCCAGCCCCCAAGAGAACCACGAAATCACCCGGATTCGCAATGGCTGCGACCTGTGACGCAAGGTCCTCCCGCTTTTCGAGGAAACGCGCGTCACGGTGGCCAGCGGCCTTGATGGCCGAAACCAGCGCTTCGGAGCTTGCGCCTTCGATGGGATCTTCGCCCGCTGCATAAACCGGAGCAAGAAGAATCGTATCGGCATCGTTGAAACAATGCGCGAAATCATCAAACAGGCTCGAAAGACGGCTGTAGCGGTGGGGCTGGTGCACGGCGATGATGCGGCCCTTGCAGGCTTCCCGCGCCGCCTTCAGCACGGCCTTGATCTCGACCGGGTGGTGACCGTAATCGTCAAAAACCTGCACCCCGTTGGCTTCGCCCGTCAGCGTGAAACGTCGCTTGACACCACCGAAGGAGGCAAGCCCCTTCTTGATGTCGGCTTCCGAGATGCCGAGACGATTGGCAACCGCGATTGCCGCTGTCGCATTCGAAACGTTATGGCGGCCGGGCATCGGCAGGACGAGGTCCTTGAAAGAGAAAATCTTGCCGGTGCGGCGACGGCGGATTTCCACGTCGAAGACCGAGCGCGTACCGTCGATGCGGACATTCGAAAACCGCACGTCGGCCTGCGGGTTCTCGCCATATGTGATGACCTTGCGGTCTTCGATGCGGCCAACCAATGCCTGCACTTCGGGATGATCGAGGCACATGACGCCGAAACCATAGAAAGGCACGTTCTCGACGAACTGACGGAATGCGGCGCGTACGGCGTCGAAATTGCCGTAATGGTCGAGATGTTCCGGATCGATATTGGTGATGACGGCGACGTCAGCCGGCAGCTTCAGGAAAGTGCCGTCGGACTCGTCGGCCTCCACCACCATCCACTCACCCTCACCCATGCGGGCATTGGTGCCATAGGCATTGATGATGCCGCCATTGATGACGGTCGGGTCGAGATTGCCGGCTTCCAGGAGCGTGGCGACCATGGAGGTCGTCGTCGTTTTGCCGTGCGTGCCGCCGATGGCGATGGCGTTACGGAAGCGCATCAGCTCGGCCAGCATTTCCGCGCGGCGCACGATCGGCAGGTGCTTTTCCCGCGCGGCGACGAGCTCCGGATTGTTCTTCTTGATCGCGGTCGAAACGACGACGACCTCTGCATCGCCGATATTGTCAGCCGTGTGGCCCACAAAAACCTCGATGCCCTTGTCACGCAGACGCTGCACATTGGCGCTGTCGGCCTGGTCCGATCCCTGCACCCGGTGGCCGAGATTGTGAAGCACTTCGGCAATGCCGCTCATGCCGATCCCGCCTATGCCGATGAAATGCACAAGGCCTATGGCTTTCGGCATCTTCATGCCCCAACTCCTTCAATATTCTTCTTGAATTCCTGTACGGACCGGCCGGAGGCAATCGCCTCCACCAGATCGGCCAGCACATCCGCCGCGTGCGGTTTGCCGGTTGCCTTCGCCGCCGCCGCCGTTGCGGAAAGCCGCTCGGGTTCGGCAAGCGCCGAGGACAGCAGGCCAGAGAGCTTCTGCGGCGAGAGCTCCGCCTGCTTGATGACGCTTGCCCCACCCGCCGCCGAAAGCGCAGCCGCGTTCGCCGCCTGATCATGATCCAGCGCATGCGGATAAGGCACGAGGATCGACGGACGGCCGATCACCGAAAGCTCCGATACCGTCGAAGCGCCCGAGCGGCTGATGACCAGATCGGCCTCGCCGATACGCGACGCCATATCGCCGAAGAAGGGCGAAACATCCGCCTTCACGCCGAGCTTCTGGTAGGAGGCGATGACGCTGTCCTTGTCTTCCGGCCGCGCCTGCTGGGTGACGACGATGCGCTTGCGCTGCTCGTCTTTCAGGAGGCAGATTGCGGCGGGTACCGCGCTCGAGAAAAACTGCGCGCCCTGGCTGCCGCCAAAGACAACGAGCTGGAAAGGCTCGCCTGTCTGCGAGGCGGTGTAGGGTATTTCAGAGGCGGCCAGCACCGCTGGGCGCACCGGATTGCCGGTCGCGACGGTCTTGTCGGAATATTGACCATTGGCGGGCGGCAGGAAGCCGCCGGCAATTGCCTTTACGCGTCCGGCAAGTGCCTTGTTGGCGCGGCCCATCACGGCGTTCTGTTCGTGAATGATCGACGGCACTCCAAGCCCGGTGGAGGCCAGCAGCGGAGGTACGGTGGGATAGCCGCCGAAACCGACAACCGCGACCGGCTTCAGTTTTGCGACCAGCCGACGCGCCGCGCGCAGGCCAACCCAGAGCTTCCAGAGCGAACCCGCCACGGAAATTGGGTTTTTGGAGCCGATGGTGGCAGACGGAACCACATGAATTTCATCTGCCGGAAACTTGCCCGCATAACGCTCGGCGCGGCTGTCGGTGACGAGATGCACCTGATAACCGCGTGCCTTCAGCGTATGCGCCAGCGCTTCTGCCGGAAACACATGGCCGCCGGTTCCACCGGCGGCAAGAAGAACAATACCCTTGCTCATGATCGTTTACTCCGCGGGAACGCCGGAACCAACGCGGAAGAAACTCCGCTCCTGCGCCCGCTTTTCGGGTCTGTGGCGTGTCAATGCCAGAAGGAAACCGGCGGTCACGCATATCGCCATCATTGACGAACCACCATAGGAAATCAGCGGCAAGGTCATGCCCTTGGCAGGCATCAGTTCCAGATTGACGCCGATATTGATCATCGACTGCATGCCGATCTGCAGCACAAGGCCAGCCACGGCGAAGCGGCAGAAATCATCCTTTTCCTTGAAGGCGTGCGACAGGCCGCGCAGCACGATGAAGGCGAAGATGGCAACAAGAAACATGCAGAAAACGATGCCGAATTCTTCCGCCGCAACCGAGAAGATGAAGTCGGTATGGCTATCGGGAATGATGCGCTTGACGATACCCTCACCCGGTCCGCGACCGAACCAGTCGCCACGAATGATCGCTTCACGCGCTGTGTCCACCTGGAACGTGTCGCCCTCACCCGTCCAGAAACGGTCGATACGGCCGGCCACGTGCGGCAGCATGAGATAGGCGGAGATGATGCCGCCGACGCCGAGACCACCGAGCATGATGATCCAGAACCACGGCACACCCGCCATGAAGAACATGCCGCCCCAGACAACGGAGGTCAGGATCGTCTGGCCGAAGTCAGGCTGGGCGATGAGAAGTGCGGCCACGATTCCGAAGGTGATGATCGCAAAGAGATTGCCCGGAATTTCCGGATGGCGCGCCCGCTCTGCAAAAAGCCATGCGCAGACGATGACGAAAGCCGGCTTCATGAATTCCGACGGCTGGATCGAGAAAGTGCCGATGGAAATCCACCGCCGCGCGCCCTTCACCTCGATGCCGAAGAACAGTGCAAAGATCATCATCAGCAGCGAGGCGATCAGCATGATGACCGCCACGCGGCGCACCTGGCGCGGCGACAGGAAGGACAAGCCGACCATGATCGCCAGCGATGGCACCATGAACATGGCCTGACGCTCAACGAAAAAGAAGCTGTTGAGGCCGATACGCTCGGCAACGGCCGGCGACGCCGCGAAGGACAGCATCAGGCCGATGCCCATCAGCGCGATGAATGCCGCCAGAAAGAAACGGTCGATGGTCCAGAACCATTCCGCGACCGGACCGCGATCAACTCGGCTTACCATGGCCTTCAGCCCCCTTTTCCAGAGTGAACGAGCATCGTCATGCCATCGAGCGCCGCGACCTGCGCGACAAACGAATCACCTCTGACTTCAAAGTTCTTATATTGATCGAAACTTGCGCAAGCCGGGGACAACATCACGATATTGCCGGGCGTCGCGTCTTTTTCCGCATCCGCCGCCGCATGCTGCACGGCCTTGTCCAGGGTGCCGGATATTTCGTAGGGCACCGCTTCACCGAGCGTCGCTGCAAATTCCGCCGCCGCCTCGCCGATCAGATAGGCTTTTGCAATGCGCGGGAAAAGCGGTGAAAGGCTGGCAATCCCGCCGGCCTTCGGCAGACCGCCGGCAATCCAGTAAATGCGGTCAAAGCTCGAAAGCGCAGGTGCCGCCGCATCGGCATTGGTGGCCTTGCTGTCATTGACGAAGGTGACATTGCCGCGTCGGCCAACCGGCTGCATGCGATGCTTGAGGCCAGGGAAGGATTTGAGACCTGCACGAACTTCATCCTCGGAAACACCGACTGCAAGGCAGGCCGCAATTGCCGCCGCCGCATTTTGCGCATTGTGGCTGCCGCGAAGCGTCTGGATACCATCGAGATCGACAAGTAGCGACGAAGTTCCCCCATGCGCCCGCAGGATGCGGCTGCCCTCGGCATAAAGACCTTCGGAAACGACATTGCGCTTGGAAATGCGCTCAACCCTGACGCCGGCACGCTCAACGCGATCGGCAATCAGCGTCGAGTAGCTGTCGTCGACACCGACAATCGCCGTGCCGCTGCCGGCAACAAGCCGTTCCTTGACGTCGGCATAGTGCTGCATCGTGCCATGCCGGTCGAGATGATCGGGAGTGAGGTTGAGAAGAATGCCGGCAGTCGGATTGATCGTGGGTGCCAGGTCAATCTGGTAGGACGAGCACTCAACAACGTAGAAGCGCTGCGCCTTAGGCGGATCGAGGCTCAGTACCGCCGTACCGATATTGCCGCCAAGCTGCGTATCGCGACCAGCCGATTTCAGAATATGTGCGATCAGCGCCGTGGTGGTCGACTTGCCGTTGGTCCCGGTAATCGCAATGAAGGGGCAATCCGGCGCGTGGGCACGACGTTCTCGGACAAAGAGCTCGATATCGCCGATGATCTCGACGCCGGAGGCTTTCGCCAGATCGACGGACCAGTGCGGCTTCGGATGCGTCAGCGGCACGCCCGGTGCCAGCACGAAGGAGGAGAAACTCGACCAGTCAATCGTCCGAAGATCCGCCGTCTTGATGCCCTCGGCCTCGGCCTTTGCGACACTGTCGGGATTATCATCGAAAGCCACGACGTCGGCACCGCCGGCGACCAGCGCCCGGGCCGTGACAAGACCCGAACCGCCGAGCCCGAAAAGAACGACTTTCTTACCCTTGAACGACGTGACCGGGATCATCGCTCACCTCAGCTTCAGGGTAGCGAGGCCAAGCAGCGCGAGGCCAACGGAAATGATCCAGAAACGGATGACCACCTGGCTTTCCGTCCAGCCCTTTTTCTCGAAATGGTGATGGATCGGCGCCATCAGGAAGACGCGCCTGCCGGTGCGCTTGAACCAGAAGACCTGGATGATGACCGACAGGGTTTCCATGACGAAGAGACCGCCGACGATGACCATGACGATCTCGTGCTTGGTGGCGACTGCGATGGAGCCGATCAGGCCACCCAGCGCGAGCGAACCCGTATCGCCCATGAAGATGGCGGCGGGCGGCGCATTAAACCACAGAAAACCGAGGCCGGCACCGATGACGGCGCCGACAATAACGGCGAGTTCACCCGTGCCGGGCACGAAATTGATCTGCAGGTAATTGGCAAAAACGGCGTTACCGGCGAGATAGGCGATCACACCGAAAGTGGCGGCCGCGATCATGACCGGCACGATGGCGAGCCCGTCGAGACCGTCGGTCAGGTTCACCGCATTCCCCGCGCCGACGATGACGAAAGCACCGAACAGCACGAAGAAATAACCGAGATTGATCACAAATTCCTTGAAGAAGGGAAAAGCGATGGAGCTGCCGAGCGTGCCGCCATGCGGTGCCGAGGCAAGCGCCATCTTCATCATGAAGAACACGGCAATCGCCGCGATCAGGAATTCGATGCCGAGACGAGCCTTGCCGGAAAAACCCTTGTCGCTCTGTTTCGTCACTTTCAGATAATCGTCGTAGAAGCCGATGGCTCCGAAACCAAGCGTCACCATTAGAACGGCGACGACATAGACATTCGACAGGTCGCCCCACAGAAGCGAACCGCCGAGAATGCCGGCGAGGATCATCAAGCCGCCCATGGTCGGGGTGCCGGCCTTCTTGAAATGCGTCTGCGGTCCATCGGCGCGGATCGGCTGGCCTTTGCCCTGGCGCACGCGCAGCGAATTGATGATGGCCGGTCCAAACAGGAAGACGATCAACGCAGAGGTGAACATCGCCGCCCCCGCCCGGAAGGTGATGTACCGGAACAGGTTGAAGATTTGAATTTTATCCGACAGTTCGACGAGCCAGATCAGCATAATTGCCCTTTCAAAAGGCTATTTCAGACTTGGCGTTCCGTCTCGGGGAATGCCGGATACTTGTCAAGCAGGGCGGCGACAATCTTGCCGAAACCAAGCCCAAGTGACGATTTTACCATCAGCGCGTCTCCCGGTTGCACCCATTGCAGGGCGAAATCGGTGAGTTCCGCCGTCGTCGGGAACCAGATGACGGTGACGCTGTCAGGCAGCGCGTCCCGCAAAGCGGCCATCGCCTCGCCTGCCAGCCACACATGTTCGATACCCGCCGCAAGCAATGGCCCGGCCAATTCCTCATGCAGTTGTGCCGAAAATTCGCCCATCTCCAGCATGTCGCCGAGAACGGCAACGCGACGGCCATGGCCCTGCGTCGGCGTTTCCGCCAGCACCGCGATTGACGCCCGCATGGAGGCAGGATTGGCGTTGTAGCTTTCATCGATCAGAAGGAAGGAGCCGCCGTTGATCTGCAGATGGTGGCGCTGGCCACGCCCCTTCACCGCCTCAAGCGATCCCAGCGCTTCGAAAGCACGGTCGAGATTGGCGCCCGTGATCGCCACTGCGCCAAGCACCGCCATCGCATTGTCCGCAATGTGCCGGCCCGGAATGTTGAGATGCAGCTCGCTGGTTTCGCCGTTCAGGATCGCCCAGATCGTCGAGCCAGTCGTCGTGCTCTCGAAATCCGCGAGGCGGAAATCCGCCTTGGCATGCTGACCGAAGGTCAGGATGTGTTCGATGCCCTGCTCCTGCGCGGCCTCTTCAAGCTGCTCGAACTGGGCATTGTCACGATTGAGGATGACGGAACCGCCCTGCTCCACGCCCTCGAAAATCTCCGCCTTGGCGGCGGCGATCTCTTCGATGTTGTTGAAGTTGCCGAGATGGGCAGGCGCGATGGTGGTGATGATCGCCACATGTGGGCGGACCATCTTCACCAAAGGCCGGATTTCGCCGGAATGGTTCATGCCGATTTCGAACACGCCGAATTCAGTATCGGCGGGCATGCGGGCAAGCGTCAGCGGCACACCCCAATGGTTGTTGAAGGAAGCCACCGCCGCATGCACCCGGCCCGATGGCGCGAGCGCCTGCCGCAGCATTTCCTTCGTCGTCGTCTTGCCGACCGAGCCCGTCACCGCGATGATGCGCGCCGATGTTCTTTGACGCGCCGCGATGGCAAGCTTGCCAAGGGCTGCAAGAACATCTTCGACCACGATCATCGGCACCGTCAGGCGGCCGAGCGCTGGCAGCTTGGCTTCAGCAACGACCAGAAGTCCTGCCCCGTTGGCAACCGCGAAACTCGTATAGTCGTGACCGTCGACACGATCACCCTTGATGGCGAAGAAAGCTTCACCCGGCTTCACCGTCCGGCTGTCGATGGAAATGCCGGTGATTCCTGTCGGCAGGTTGCCCACCGGGCGTCCTGCGGTGATGGCGATCATATCGGCGACTGTCCATAACCAGCTCAAATTTTCGATCCTTCCAGCGCTGCCAGTGCAGTGCGCACCTGTTCATGATCGGAAAAAGGCAGTGTCACGGAGCCAACGATCTGCCCTTCTTCATGCCCTTTGCCCGCGACGATCAGCGTATCGCCATGCGACAGCATCGATACCGCATGGCGGATCGCCTCGGACCTGTCGCCAATTTCCAGAGCGTCGGGCGCCGCCGCCATCACCTCGGAGCGGATCGTCGCCGCGTCTTCCGAGCGCGGATTGTCGTCCGTGACGATGACGATGTCGGAAAGACGGGTCGCGACCTCGCCCATGATCGGGCGTTTGCCCTTGTCGCGGTCGCCGCCGCAGCCGAAAACGGTGATGATGCGGCCGGAGGTGAAGGGCCGGACCGAGGTCAGCACGTTTTCCAGCGCATCGGGCTTGTGGGCGTAATCCACATAGGCAAGCGCGCCGTTTTTCGTTTGTCCCACTAATTCGAGACGGCCGGCAGCGCCGACAAGCTTTTCGAGCGCCTTGAGCGCCGTTGCGGCGGGAACACCCGTCGACATGGCAAGACCGGCGGCAACAAGCGCATTGGCCACCTGGAAATCACCCGCGAGCGGGATATCGACTTCGTGGATGACGCCGTCATGATGCACTTCGATCATCTGCTTGTGGCGGAAATGCTCAACGCGCTTCAAAGCGAGATATTGCCCGTTCCGTCCGACGGTGCGGACATCGAGACCCGCTTCGCGCGCCGCATGAACCGCCTTGTCCGACCAAGGATCGTCGGCGAAGATCACGGCGGGAGCGCCTTTTTCCATCAGCGTATCGAAAAGCCGCATCTTCGCGGCCATGTAATCCTCGACGGTCGGATGGTAATCCATATGGTCGCGGCCAAGATTGGTAAAGCCGGCGGCAGAAAGGCGCACGCCATCGAGGCGGCGCTGGTCGAGACCGTGGCTGGAAGCTTCCATCGCCGCGTGGGTGACGCCCTCGCTCGCAAGCTCGGCCAGAAGCGCATGCAGCGTCACCGGATCGGGCGTCGTCAGCGCGCCATAATCCTCCCGGCCGGGAGCGATGACACCGGTTGTGCCGATCTGGGCTGCGGCATGGCCGGCGAAAGCCCAGATCTGCCGCACGAAGGAGGCAACCGAGGTCTTTCCCGCGGTGCCAGTGACGGCGACCATGGTTTCCGGTTGTTTTCCGTAAAAGCGGGAGGCGGCAAGGGAGAGATAAAGGCGTGGGTCGGTCACGACCAGAACCGGCACTTCGGCTTCCACCGCGTGCCCGGAAACAACGGCAACGGCACCCTTGGCAACCGCATCCTTTACATAGGTCGCACCATCAGCCTTGGTGCCAGAAACCGCAACGAACAGGCTGCCCGGCGCAGCCTTGCGGCTGTCTGCGGTGATCCCCCCGATTTCGATCGCCCCGATCTCAGACAGGAGCAATTCTTTCAATTCCGGAAACGCATTTCCGGATATATCTCGCAAATTCATCGACTGTTTCCGTCTTGTCCCCCCGGCACGAATCGCCGGAACATCATAAGCTAACAATCAATAAGACACGAGCAAGGCCGAGCCATCCTTGCCGAACTTCGGCTTCACACCCAGCACCGCCGCCGTGCGGCTGATGATATCGTGCACCATGGGTGCTGCGGACGTGCCGGCGAGTGCCGCGCCATTGCCCTTGTCGGTCTTCGGTTCGTCGATGAAGGACAGCACCACATATTGCGGATCATCCATCGGGAAAGCCGACAGGAAGGCGTTGAAGTTCTTGTCGTGCACATAACGGCCGTTGACGACCTTATCGGCCGTGCCGGTCTTGCCGCCGACGTTGAAGCCATCGACGCGCGCATTTCGGCCTGAACCGTTGACGCCGTTCCATTCGAAGAGGAAGCGCATATCCTTGCTGGCGCCGGGTTTCAGCACCTGCTTTGCCACCTGATCCGCCTGTTCACGGGTGCGCGGCAGGAAGGTCGGCTCGATGAGTTTGCCGCCATTGACGAGTGCCGCACCGGCAACCGCCGTCTGCAGCGGTGTGGTTGAAACGCCATGGCCGAAGGAGATGGTGATGGAGTTGATCTTCTTCCACTCACGCGGCTGCGAAGGCAGCGCTACTTCAGGCAGTTCGGTCTGCATGCGGGTGAGAAGACCAAGCCGCGTCAGGAATTCCTTGTGCCCTTCGGTGCCAACGGTATCGGCAATCTTGGCCGTACCGATATTGGACGAAAACTGGAAGATTTCCGGCACCGAGAGCATGCGGCCCTTGCCGTGGAAGTCCTTGATGGTGAAGCCGCCGATGCGGATCGGGTAACGCGCGTCGAACATATCACCGAGGCGGACGCGGCCCGAATCAAGACCCATGGCAATGGTGAAGGATTTGAAGGTGGAGCCCATTTCGAACGTGCCGTTCGACATGCGGTTGAGCCAGCCTTCTTTCGCGCCTTCGGCCGGGTTGTTCGGATCATAATCCGGCACCGAGGCCATGGCCAGCACTTCGCCGGTATGCACATCCAGAACCACGGCACCGGCGCCGATCGCCTGGAACTTGGTGATGGCCGAAGTCACGACTTCGCGCACGATGGACTGCACGCGCAGGTCGATGGAAAGCTTCACAGGCTCGAGCGGCTGATCGCTCGTCATGCCGAGCGCCGTGAGATCGGCAAGACCCTGGCTGTCGACGTAACGCTCCATGCCGGCAACACCGCGGTTGTCGATATTAACGTGACCGACGACATGCGCTGCGGTCGGCCCGCCGGGATAGAAGCGGCGTTTTTCCGGACGGAAGCCGATGCCGGGAATGCCGAGCGCGAGAATCTGGCTCTGCTGCTTTGGCGTCAACTGGCGGCGCAGCCACTGGAACCGCGAATTGGAGGAGAGCTTCTGATAGGTCGTGCGCTGGTCGAGATCCGGCAGGACGGTGCGCAGCTTTTCGATGGCCTCGTCAATATCGACGATACGATGGGGCTCGGCAAACAGCGAGACGGTGCGGATATCGGTGGCCAGCACCTCGCCGTTACGGTCGAGAAGATCAGGGCGCGACGCCATCAGCCTGTCGGCCGGCGCGATGCTCGACACCGTCTCCTGCTCTGCCATGCCATATTGCACCAGACGGCCGCCGACGACGGCGTAAAAGGCGACAAAACCAAAAATGAGAAGGCCGACGCGGCTTTTCGCCTGCGCCGCGCGCTTCTTGCGCGCGCCTTCAAACGCCGCATGATCGGTGTGGATGCCGGTCGTGCTGGCGGAAAAGTGAGCCTTGCTCTTCAAAACCATGGCGCGGGAGAGAAAAGACATCAGCGGTTCACCGATCCTGTTATCGTGTCGTCCATGTCGGTTTCATCACCGGCGGTGGCGGAGGCAACGGGCACGGGTGCCGGTGCCGGGCGAGAAACACGGGCACGCGGCGTAGGCACCGGCACGCCGTTGACGGCAATCTGGCCTGCCGGCGGTGATTTTGGCTTGGAAGCGCCACCCAGCGTCGCGCCGGGTTTGGAGCCATTGACGGCAGCGGCGATGACATCCTCGACGCTCATGCCTTCAGGCTCGGGAGGCTGCGGCAATTGCGAACGCAGCATCGGCAGCTCGCGCGGCTGCGCCAGTTGCGTCGGCAGTGTCGGCGAAAGACCGAGTTCCGTTTGATAGGCATTGACGAGACGGTGCAGACGGTTCGGCTGCGTCAGCAGCGCCCAGTCAGCGCGCAGGAGATCGATCGTATCTTTCTCAAGCTTGATTTCCGCCTCCAGCTTGCGGACCTCCTCAAGCTTGAGATCGGCCTTGTGCTTGATCGAATAGGTCACGACCGCCGCAGCGACCATGACCCCCATCAAGATGACATCGAAAGTGCGCAGCATATCAGCCTCCCATCTTTTCAAGGCTGGCGAGATCGGGAAGCTCGAATATCGAGAAATCCGCAGCGCGCGCCGGTGCCGTGGTGCGCAGGCCCGCGCGGAGCTTGGCCGAACGGGCCCGCGGATTAAGCTCCGCCTCCTCGTCGCTGGCAGCAATCATCGGCTTGCCGATATTCTCGAAAATGGAGGGCTTGTCCTCCACCATCGGCAGATGCCGGGAACCGGCTGCCTTGCCCGAACGGTCGGAGAAGAATTTCTTGACGATACGGTCTTCCAGCGAATGGAAGGTGACGACGACCAGCCGACCGCCGGGCTTCAGAACCTGCTCGGCGGCAAACAATGCCTGCGCCAGCTCACCCAGCTCATCATTGACGAAAACACGCAGCGCCTGGAACACCCGCGTTGCCGGATGAATCTTGTCCTTGGCTTTCCGTGGCGTGACGATCTCGATCAGGCCCGCCAGATCGCGGGTGGTGCGGAAAGGCTCTTCCGCCCTCCTCTTCTCGATAGCGCGGGCAATGCGACCCGGCTGCTTTTCTTCGCCGAGAAAACCGAAGATGCGGATGAGATCGCCAACCTTGGCGCGGTTGACGACATCGGCCGCCGAAACGCCGGAAGCGGACATGCGCATGTCGAGGGGGCCGTTTTTCTGGAAGGAAAAACCGCGCTCGGCCTCGTCGATCTGCATGGAGGATACGCCGATATCGAGAACGACGCCATCAAGGCCGCCCTCGGGCGCATGTTTCGCGAGATCGGAAAATTGCGATTGGATGAGCGAAAGCCGGCCGCCATTGGCTGCGACCATTGCCTGACCGCCGGAGATCGCCGTTGGATCGCGGTCTAGTGCGATGACATTTGCGCCGCGATCGAGAATGGCCTGGGTATAGCCGCCGGCGCCGAAAGTGCCATCCAGAATAATTTTGCCGGGGGCGGGTTCAAGCGCGCTGATGACTTCACGAATCAGCACGGGGATATGGCGCTGAGGTCCGCCATCGGCATCAGAAGATCGTCCGCCAGAATTCGCCGCCATTGACTGTCCCCGTCCTAGGCGGGGCGAGCAGCCGAAAAACCGCGCCCCGCTCTTGCTTCCGCCTGCGCCGCCAAAAACGCATCCGGTTGCCAAAGCTGAAAATGATCCGCTCGTCCGACGAAGGTGACCTCGGTAGTGATGCCGGTGAATTCCCGCACAAAATCCGTCACCATCAATCGACCTTCCTGGTCGAGCTTCATGAAAACACCGCCGCCGTGAACCAGCAGCGACATTGCGTTCGCTTCCGGCGAGAAGGCATCCATGGACGCAATCTGCCGCTCGTAGCGCTCCAGCAGATCCGGACCGCCGACACTGATTGCCGGAAACGCAAAATCCTGGAGACAATAAAGCTCCTGAACGCCGCGCTTGGCCAGCACCGAACGAAACGGAGACGGAACCGAAACGCGCCCCTTGGCGTCGATCCTGTTCGTCACGTTCGATAAAAAGCGGTCCATTACTCAACTCGCCAAAACCGCATGCCGCAAAGCGATTCATCCGCCCCGCAGCCGACACCGGTACGCACGACACATCGCCAAGCGCCAGGGCGACGTGCCCTGCAGCAGCCCCTTGCAGGCTCCTCACTCGTTTCAGCGATTGCGGGTCAAAAACACGACCCAATGTGGTGTGCATTTGGGATACCATGGGACACTATGGGCGTCAATGGGATGAAGCCGGCACGATACCGCCTTCGCATCGGAAATTCATAAGCCGTTAAGTTTAACGAATGGTTTACTTTGCGCGCAGCAACCCGCCTTCACGACGCAAAAATGCATCATGGAAAAATATATTTTCTTTTATGAAACAACAGGATGTCTTCATCCCGCCAAAATTTCCACCCTCGAAGCCGAAGAGGAAATTCGCCAGTTGGCCTGTAAGCCGGGTTCTGTATGGCCCCGGTTTGACCCGGAACGTGGCAGCCATTCATCTGGGACGGCATTTGCATGCCGCCTCGCGCAACCCACCCGGATGACGGGCCCGGAAACCGGCTGTGAACGGGCTTTCGCCCGCCCCGTGTCATCCCTATTCGGTCTTGCTCCCGGTGGGGTTTACCTTGCCGCCGCTGTTACCAGAAGCGCGGTGGGCTCTTACCCCACCCTTTCACCCTTACCATGCGATGCATGGCGGTTTGCTCTCTGTGGCACTTTCCCTGGGGTCGCCCCCGCCGGACGTTATCCGGCACCGTATTTCCGTGGAGCCCGGACTTTCCTCACCTTACCGTCTTTCGACATTGGTAAAGCGCGGCTGCCCGGCCAACTGGCATGGGCTGCATAACCATGTTCCGCAGCGAAAGCCACCGAAAAGCGACGGCCAAGATTAAAGAAATGCGGGTTTGAAATCCGTCGAGAAAGCACCGTCGGCGATTTCTCCGTCTCGTAGCAGCAACGCGCCAAGCCGTCCGATCTCATCGGAGCTCTTGGCCGCCATGCCGTTACCACCGGTCAGAACGGCGATGCGCGGCGAGGCTGTGAAACCGATGGCGGGATAACCGCTGCCGGTTTTGGAGACGACACAGGCGGCCATCGAGACACGCGAGAGATCGATGGCAGGCACCAGCGTTCCGACGATGTCAGCGAGATGATCCCGCACGCTTTCACGTCCGCCGGAACGGAACCATTCCCGGATTTCCGGATCACTGCCGAGCCGCTTGTCATCGGGATCGCCGCCAATCTTCAGGTAGAATTTGCCATCGGGATAGCGGACCGGCGGCAGAAGATAGATATGTTTTGTCGTATCGCGCGGCTCGTAGATCAGCGACGGCATGCCGGCATATTGATCCAGATCACCCCCATCTATCTCAAAGAAAGCAACGGTGCGTGCATAGACATCCAGCGCTACCGGCTGGGGCAACAGATCTTTGGTAATCGAGAAGCCGCCAGCCGCCACCAACACCCGGTCTGCGGTGTAAACCGCACCTGATGCCGTATGAACCGATGCCCGGCCACTTTCTTCCCGGGTGGAAACAACGATATCGTCGATCAGCGTAACACCCGCCTTTTCCGCCAGTATGGCCTGTGCTTTCACCAGCGCGCGGGGATTGACGTAACCGGCATTATCCCTCTCGAAGACGCCTTCGCAGCTCTGTTCAAAGGAGAAATAGGGAAAGCGGCTTTTCAGGCTCTGGTCATCCAGGAGTTCCGTGGAAACCCCGAGCCGAGCAGCCGCCTTCAGAACATCATCGACAAAGGGATTGGCGCCGCCCCGCTCAGGCCCAACCATCAGGCAGCCGACCGGCGCGTAAAACTCGACACCGCTGCGTGTGGCAATATCGCCATAACGTGCAATGGAACGGTTGGCGAGCAACGCCCAGTCGGCATCGCCATCGATGGTGCGGGTAATCCGCGCCTCGTCATAATGGCTGGCGAAGACGCCTTGATGCGATTTTATATCTGCAGGCTCACCGGGACCGATCAGCGCGACGCCATCCACTGTTTCGGCCAGATGGCGGGCGGCGGCGGCGCCCATCATGCCGCGGCCCACGACGATATATTTGAAATGTCCCGACATGCCGCCCCTCTTTACCCGCTCACTTCCGTCGAAACCTTTTAGCCGCTTCGCCCGAAAATGTCAGACGAAAACCGGGGCCATTTCGGCGGCGAACTCATCCTCTGCCAGCTGACCGTTCAAAAGCAGCACGGCTCCCAGCCGTCCGATTTCGTCCGAAGATTTGGCGGAAACGAAATTGCCGCCGGTCAGAACCGCGATGTTGGAAGATTGCGTATAGCCGATGTAGGGATAGCCGCTGCGGGTGATGGAGGCGACACAGGAGCCGGAGGTCACGGGGCAGCCGGCAAGCTCCGGCATCAGTGATAGCGCCCGCTTCTTCAAAAACTCCACCTCCTCAGGCGTGCCGTCCGAATGGAACCAGCCAACCGCGTCAGCCAGCGTTTCCAGCCTGCCCTTCTCGCTCTCGCCGCCGATCTTCAGATAGACCTTGCCGTCGGGATAACGCACCGGCGGCAGGATGTAGACGATGTCGTCCTCGGTCTCCGCGAGGACGATGGTGGATGGCATCGCTCCAAACAGGGCCTGCCTTGCCTCGTCCAGCTCGAAAAACACGATGGTTCGGCCCGTTGCCGCCATATCGACCGGCGATGGAAGAAGTTCTGCCATGTTGGTAAAACCGCCGGCGGCTACGATGACCTTTTCGGCGGTGTGGATGGCCCCTTCGCGGGTCGAAACCTCAACGCCACGGGAGGTATCGCGAATATGCGTCACCGTCTCGCGCAGCAACCGTGCGCCCTGCGCTTCCGCAATGGCGCACTGCGCTTTCACCAGGGCCCGTGGATTGACGTGACCGGCATTCCGCGCCTCGAAATAACCGCCTTGATCGGCTGGCAGGGAGAACATCGGAAACCGGTCGGCAAGCACATCATGGCCCAGCGTCTCTATGCCAAGGCCTAGACGGTCGGCCGAGGAAAGGGCGCGCGAGACATAATCACCGGCAAGACCCTTGCCGTTGCCGGTGAACAGGCAGCCCGCTTCGGTGAAAAAGCGGATGCCGCTCTTAGCCTCGATCTCGGCATAACGGTGGATGGAACGTTGCGCCAGTTCCGCCCAGACGGGATCGCCGTCAAACCCGCGAGTGATGCGCGCCTCGTCGTAATGGCTTGAGAACACGCCCTTATGGGTCTTGGGATCGGCGGGTTCACCCGGGCCGATCAGCGCCACGCCATCCGTTTGCACTGAGAGATGCCGCGCCGCAGCCGCTCCCATCATCCCGGCCCCGACGACGATATATTTGAAATCAGGCATGTCATGCTCCGTATCAGCTTTGCTTCTGACTACAGCATGACGGGTGGGAGCGGAATCGCTTTTCGCAATTTCTCAGACGATGGAGGCCTCAGCCGGCCAGCAGCGCCTGCACCTTGCCGCAATAACGCTTGGAGACCGGGTTCATGCGGGTAGCGCCATGGCCGGCATTGTACCGCAGGATCGTGCTGCAAACCTGACCGCCGCCCAGCTGATGCGCCGTCGCCAGATATTGCATGCCCCAGCGAATGTTGGTCTCGGGATCGTACAGCGCCTTGGTCGTGCCGCGATAACCCATCATCCGCGCCGTCGCCGGCTTGATCTGCATCAGCCCGACTTCGCCGGCGCTGCCACGAGCCTTGGGGTTGAACTTGCTTTCAACCGAAACCACGGCATGCGCCAGATTGGTGGGAACGCCGTAACGCTTGGCATATTTGACGATCAGATCGGAATAATCGTTCCTGAGCGAAGAAGGCAGGCTCTTTTCTGGCATGGGATAACCGGGCTTGCGGAAGAAATTCTCCAGCGTCACGGTTTTGGTCTTCACGTCTTCATCTTTGGCAAAAGCAATCCCCGCCTGCGAAGCGAGTACAGCAATACCCACTACGACAGCAACAACAACCCTGTTCATATGTAGAAAAAGTCTCCAGATCGGAGGACCGGAACAATGAATCGGCACAATTAGTCAACGCCCGGAAAGTCGATCGCGACTCTCCGCTGTCCGGTCTCCTTGATTGATATTGACGGCAGGTTCCCCTGAAGAACGTCACCGCATACAGTGCTGTTCTTAAACTTCCTCAATGCGGATTAACTGTGGCAACGCAAAAAAAGCGATTTGCGGAGCGCGGCAAACCGGGATTTGTTTTCCAGAATCTGCGTTCAGGCGACCGAAAATTTCGGCAGGCTGGCAATCAGCCGGTGCAGGGTGTCAATGGTGGAAAAATCCGCAATGCCATCCACCAGTGCGGGCCGGAAATGCCTCTGGAACGCCGCCACGGCGCCCTCGGTTTTTTCACAATAATTGCCCGTTATTTCAACGCCGTAACCATAGATGGACAGCATCGACTGCAGCGCTTCGACGGGCTGGCCATGGTCGCCGCGCTGGAAAAAACGCCCGCCGCGGATTGGCGCGGGTTCAACCCAATGGCCGACACCGTGCTGCGACAGGATGTCCCACGGGAATTTTTCGCCCGGATCGACCTTGCGGATCGGCGCCACGTCCGAGTGGGCAAGCACCCTTTCAGGGGCGATATGCCACCGCTGGCCGCAATCGCGACATAATTCGATGACGGCTTCCACCTGCTCCATGGGGAATTCCGGCAGCCCGCCGGGATGACCCTGATTGGCGATTTCGATGCCTATGGATCGGGAGTTGATATCCTCGTCCCCGGCCCAGGAGCTTTTTCCCGCGTGCCATGCACGTCGGGTTTCCGGCACAAGCTGGACGGTGCGCCCGTCTTCGAAAACAAAGTAGTGGCTCGATACCTGGCTTTCGGGATTGCAGAGCCACGACAGAGCGCCATCGGCTGTCGTCATGCCGGTATAATGAAGAAGAATGATATCGGGACCGGGCACGCCGATCCTCTCGCCGTGATTAGGCGAAGGCGCAACAGTTGCGCCCCCGAAATCCGGGGTAAAATCCGGCAGACATTCACTCATGCGACGCGGCGTTCTTTCTCGATGGCCGCATAGGCGGCGTTGAGAGCCGCCATACGCTCATTCGCAGCCGCATGCAATTCCATGGGAACGCCACGGGCGATGAGCTTGTCGGGATGATGCTCCGCCACCAGCGAACGGTAACGCTTGCGGATATCCAGGAAGTCGTCGGACGGCGAAACACCGAGCACGCGGTAGGGATCGCGCCCATCCATATGCACATGCCGCGCCATGATCGTTTCGAAATGATCTTCGGTGATATGGAAGATTTCCGCGATACGGCCGAGGAAGGCAAGCTCACGCTCGTGGATCAGGCCATCCGCCTTGGCGATATGAAACAGGCCGTCGATGACGCTTTCCAGCATCTCGCAATTATCGTGACCGGAACCGCAAAGACCGGCAAGCCGCTCCGCATAGGCTTCGTAACCCGCAACGTCCTGACGTGCGAGGTTATAAAGACGGGCAACGTTTTTGGCTTCTTCTTCCGGAAAATCGAAAATCTGCCTGAAGGCCCGCACCTCGGCATCGTTGACGATGCCGTCGGCCTTCGCCATCTTGGCGGAAAGCGCGATGATGGCTACGGAAAAAGAGACCTTGCGGCGCGTTTCCGGATCACCTTCGAACAGGGTGCGGATGGCTTCCACCACGCGACCAAGCGCGTTGCCTGCCGCGTCGCCGATTGCGCCGAGCAGCCGTTCCCACAGGGATGAAATTTGCAAACAGGCGAAATCGAACATCATGACCGCAAGCATGACGGGATATTGCCGCGAATGCAATATCCACAGCGGGTAAGCGGCATTAACTTTTATTCATCTTTGCGACAGTTTTGCTTCAGGAACAAGATAGCGGGGTGAACGGAACTCCGGGTTTTCCACAGGGCACTGGGCCCGTGTCCGCAATGGGCCTATTGAAACGATTATATTTGCCCGGTCAGGTCAAGCCGCTGAAAAAGCGCGAGAAATCGGCGTTTTTCTTGATAAATTCACTTTACACCTACACGCGGCTGTCGCATCCATTTGCCAGACATGTCCAGACATGTGTTTGAGTATACGCAAAAGGAGAGCCATGATGGCCAAACAGAAAGTCGCAATGCTGACCGCGGGTGGCCTTGCGCCCTGTCTCTCTTCGGCCGTGGGCGGCCTGATCGAACGATACAGCGATATAGCGCCTGAGATCGACATCATCGCTTATCGCTCCGGTTATCAGGGCGTGCTTCTGGGTGATCGCATCGAAATCAGCAAAGACATGCGGGAAAAGGCGCATCTGCTGCATCGTTACGGCGGCTCGCCGATCGGCAACAGCCGCGTCAAGCTTACCAACGCCGCCGATTGCGCCAAGCGCGGCCTCGTCAAGGAAGGCGATAATCCGCTTCGTGTCGCTGCCGAGCGGCTGGCGGCTGACGGCGTCACCATTCTTCATACCATCGGCGGTGACGACACCAATACGACCGCAGCGGACCTCGCCGCCTATCTCGGCGCCAACGGCTACGACCTCACCGTCGTCGGTCTGCCGAAGACGGTGGACAATGACGTGGTTCCGATCAAGCAGTCGCTTGGCGCCTGGACGGCCGCCGAAGTCGGCGCGTCCTTCTTCGACAATGTCAGCAACGAGCAGAGCGCAGCCCCCAAAACCTTCGTTATCCACGAAGTCATGGGCCGCCATTGCGGCTGGCTGACGGCGGCCACCGCCCGTGCCTATATCCAGAAGACCAACGGCAACGAATATGTCGAAGGCCTGATGATGAACACGCAGATGAAGAACATCGACGGCATCTACCTGCCGGAAATGGCCTTCGACATCGAAGCGGAAGCCGAGCGCCTGAAGGAAATCATGGACAGACACGGCTACGTCACGCTGTTCGTCTCCGAAGGTGCCGGTCTCGATTCCATCGTCGCTGAACGCGAGGCTTCCGGCGAAGCGGTAAAGCGCGATGCCTTCGGCCATGTGAAGATCGACACGATCAATGTCGGCGGCTGGTTCCAGAAGCAGTTTGCCAGCCTCATCGGCGCGGAACGCTCCATGGTGCAGAAATCGGGCTATTTCGCCCGCTCTGCCCCCGCCAATGGTGACGATCTGCGCCTCATCCAGGGCATGGTCGATCTCGCCGTGGAAAGCGCACTCAACAAGGTCTCCGGTGTAACCGGCCACGACGAAGACCAGAATGGCAAATTGCGGACCATCGAATTTCCGCGTATCAAGGGCGGAAAGCATTTCGACCTCTCTGCCAAATGGTTTACCGAAGTGATGGAACATGTCGGTCAGCCGTTCACAGCGGCCTGATTTTACGGTAGGCTAAAATAAGACGGCGACAGGGAGGGCAAGGAGGAAGAGAATGTCTGGACAGGCCTGGCTGATTTTTTGCGCAGCATGTGCCGTGGTGTTCGCACTCCCCTCTCCCCTTGTATTTTCTGTCGCCTCTTATGCCGCCATCCGCGGCAAAAAGACGCTTTTGGCTTCCGTCAGCGGCGGCGCTCTCGGTATCGTAACCGCCATGACGATTTCAGCCATTCCTGTGGCCGGCTTTGCCTATATGCCGCAGTCTTTCGTGGAAATCGTGCAATGGGCCGGGCTCGGTTGGCTGATGCTGTTTTTCCTGTGGACTTTCGCCACCCCCGCCGCCCAGGCGGCCAATGCCGATAATGACAATCTGGCTGGCAAGTCCGGGAGCGGAACGTTCCGCGATTGTTACGCAACCGCCGCCCTGAGACCGCGCTATTTCACCTTCTTCCTGGCGCTGTTGCCGCAATTCATCTCCACCACCGGCAATGCGGTAGAGACGTTTGCCGTGGCGCAGGCCGCAGTCCTGCTTCTGGCTCTGGCCATTCTCATCGTGCAGGGGCTGTTTCCCGAATCGACTCTGGCACTGGTGCGGCGCATGTCTGGCGACAAGAAAATCCGCCAGAAGTACCGCACGCACTTCATTTCCGGCCGCGCGGTCAGCGCCGGATACAGACGCATCGCGGCCTGAAACACTGCAAGTCGCCTCCCGGCTTGCCGCTTTCCTTACAATAGGTTAATGAAGCTCGACGGGACACTGCCTGCTTCGCTCGACGCGGGGGTATCGAAAGACAGGCATAACGAAGGCGGCAACATGCGAAATTCGGGCAAATTCCGCGGAAGAAGGACACTTCTTCTGTCTTCCACCGTGGGTCTGGCACTGGCATTGAGCGCATGCACCAGCGTCGAATATACCGCGAAGGACGGGCCGAACGGCCCTAAAATCGCAACGATAAACCCCGCGACCACTGCTGCGTCGACATCTGCGCAGCCGGCAGCGACCGAGGCCGCAGCAGCAACCCCGACAGCTGCATCGGTTCAGACCGCCGAAACCGCGGCCTCTTCTCAGGCAGCAGCACTTCCCACAGCCGTCGCCGTCAAGGGCGGACGCGTGGCGCTGCCGCCGGCTTCCGAAATAGCTGCCGCCGCTGCGATCACTGCCCAGATGCAGCCGCAGCAGACCGAGGTCGCCCAAGCCGCCGTGGCGGCATCTGCACCCACCGCGGCCGCAGCACTCGCACCGGCAAGCGCCGCTCCCGCGGCGGCAGCCATCGAAACGGCGGCTGCGGCGGCCAAACCTGCCTCCCATAATGCCGCGGCCGATCTGCCGCAGGTGGTTGCCGTCAAGGGCAGCTTCCCGCCGGCACCGCCGCCGCCCGGCTCACCCTCCATCGGCACCGAACTGACGGCCGAACGCAAAGTCATTCCGCTGCCCAAGCCGGACAGCACCGTTCTCGCCTATGCCGCCGGGCCGACCAACGCCGCCCTTGCCGCCATCCGGCAGAATGAAGCGATGACTGCGCCGCTTAATACGCCACCTGCCGGACGCGAAAAACTGAGCGGGCTGATTTCCAAATACGCCAGCATGTATGATGTACCGGAAGATCTGGTTCATCGCGTGGTGCAGCGCGAAAGCCGGTATAATCCCGGCGCCTATAACAGCGGTAACTTCGGCCTGATGCAGATCAGGCACGCTACGGCACGCTCTATGGGCTTCGATGGCCCCGCCTCGGGCCTGTTCGACGCCGAAACCAATCTCAAATACGCCGTAAAATATTTACGCGGCGCATGGGTGGTAGCGGGCAACGACCGCGACAACGCCGTCAGGCTTTACGCGCGCGGTTATTATTACGATGCAAAACGCAAGGGCATGCTGCACGTTCTGCGCAAGTGATCGCCTTTGGCGTCGCTCTGAGCGCGGTGCAGCCGTTTGCCTTCCTTGAGCGTCGAGCATTTTCCATTCGCCATCCCTGGTTTTGTCCCAAGGATTTGAAAACCTCGCAAATATCAGGACGTGCAGATCCTCGGGACGAGCCCGAGGCGACGTATCCGTAGCGGCGCGAGTTGCCTCCCCATCCGTCGCTGGGGCGGTTCTTTGTGTCCCGCAGTGCCGGCCGTCTGGTTTTCCAGCGTCTCCATCATTCCCCACCTTCGCCCACAGCCCCTGTCATCAAACTGTAGCGTCACGGCTGTAGACGCCTCTCAATCGACTGAGAGGTGAACAAATGACGAGTGCGGCACCCAAGACCGGCTTCAGCAAGAACACGAAACTGAAGTCCGCATTGCTCCAGCACAAGGCTCTCTCGAAAAGCGGACTCTCCGAACGGTTCTTCGGCGTTCTCTTCTCCGGCCTCGTCTATCCACAAATCTGGGAAGATCCCGAGATCGACATGGAGGCGATGGAGCTGGGCGAAGGTCACCGTATCGTCACCATCGGTTCCGGCGGCTGCAACATGCTGGCCTATCTCTCGCGCAACCCGGCCAGCATCGACGTGGTTGACCTCAATCCGCATCACATTGCGCTGAACAAGCTGAAGCTCGCCGCCTTCCGCCATCTGCCCGCCCATCAGGACGTGGTGCGTCACTTCGGCCGCGCCAATATGCGCAGCAATAGCCACGGTTACGATCGCTTCATCGCCGAACATCTCGATGCCACGACCAAGGCCTACTGGTCGAAGCGCATGCTTTCCGGCCGTCGTCGCATTTCGGTGTTTGACAGGAACATCTATCACACCGGCCTGCTCGGACGCTTCATCGGCGCAGGCCATCTCATGGCCAGGCTGCACGGTGTGAAGCTCACCGAAATGGCCAGGGCCCGGACGCTCGAAGAACAGCGCCAGTTTTTCGACAGCAAGGTCGCGCCGCTCTTCGACAAGAAGGTGGTCCGCTGGTTGACGAAACGCAAAAGCTCCCTCTTCGGTCTCGGCATACCGCCCCGCCAATATGACGAACTGGCAAGCCTTTCCGATGACGGCACGGTTGCCTCGGTTCTGAAGCAGCGGCTGGAAAAACTCGCCTGCAACTTTCCGCTGAGCGACAATTATTTTGCCTGGCAGGCCTTTGCACGCCGTTATCCGGAGCCGCATGAAGGCTCTTTGCCCGCCTATCTCAAGTCGGAATATTACGAGACAATCCGCAACAATACGGCGCGCGTCGCCGTGCATCACGCCACCTACACCGAGCTTCTCTCCAAAAAGCCGGCAAGCGCCGTCGACCGCTATATCCTCCTGGACGCGCAGGACTGGATGACGGATGTGCAGCTCAACGAATTGTGGTCGCAGATCAGCCGTACCGCCGCATCGGGCGCCCGCGTCATCTTCCGCACCGCAGCCGAAAAGAGCGTGATCGAAGGCCGGCTTTCCCCCGATATCCGCAATCAGTGGATCTATCTGGAAGAGCGCTCCAGCGAGCTCAACGCCTTGGACCGCTCGGCCATTTATGGCGGTTTCCATATTTACCAGAGGGCTATGGCATGAAAACCGTCGGTGAGAATGTAAGTCTTGCAGATAGTGCACATGCGAGCCTGATGGACCGCATGTATCGCCACCAGCGGCATATCTACGATATCACCCGCAAATATTACCTTCTTGGCCGCGACCGGACCATTTCCGGCCTGAACGTACCAAAGGGCGGCACGCTCCTGGAAGTCGGCTGCGGCACCGGTCGCAACCTGCTGCTGGCCGGCCGCAGGTTTCCTGACGCCAAACTATTTGGCCTCGACATCTCCGCCGAAATGCTGCTGACCGCAGCCGAGAATTTCGCCGGCAGGGCGGAACGCCCGATTTTGCGCGTGGCCGACGCCACCGCTTTCCGCCCCTCCGAGTTCGGTCAGCCCGACGGGTTCGACCGGGTCATGATTCCGTATGCGCTGTCGATGATACCGGACTGGGAAAAGGCAGTGGAACAGGCGCTCAAGGCGCTGAAACCCGGTGGCGCGCTGCATATTGTCGATTTCGGCCAGCAGGAACAGCTGCCGAAGTGGTTCCGCACGCTCCTGCACGGCTGGCTCACGCGCTTCCATGTCACGCCCCGCGCGAATCTTCGCTATGTTCTGGCCAATATGGCAGGCCGTTTTGATGGCAACCTCGAATTTGAGGAAATCGCCCGTGGTTACGCCTGGCGGGCTGTCATTACCCTTCCGGTCATTGAAGCGCAGCAACCGAAAATCCACCGCATCCTGGCCGACGCCTGATTGCAGAAGGCATAGGGACCCCGCGCGCGCCGAGAGGCGTCACCGTCAAGGCTCCTGCAGCGCCTTATTCGGCGATGAATGCGCAAATCGCTTCAAATCCAGCGACTGTCGGGTGCAAAAAGCACGTTGCCACTTGCCATATCAGTTTGTTTACCATGTTATGCGTAAATCGGGAGATACGGCGCGCCGTTTTGGCGGCCGTATAGGGGCAATATTTTCATCAGGGTTCCAATGCGGCTGCGTTTATCGGCACTATTGTCGGCTTTGCTATTGATCGGCGGCTGCACCTCCACGAGTTACGATCTGCTCGAAACCGCGTCCGTATCCAAGCCAAAATTTTCCGATACCGACCCGCAGGATTTCGGCGTCAACAACCCGCACCGCCATGAGGTGCACGGCATCGACGTGTCCAAATGGAATGGCGATGTCGACTGGCAGACCGTGCGCAAGTCGGGCGTGTCATTCGTCTTCATCAAGGCAACGGAGGGGTCGGATCGAATCGATCCGAAATTCGGCGACCATTGGCGCAGCGCCGCAGCCGCGAATATTCTGCATGCGCCTTACCACTTCTATTATTTCTGCTCGACGGCAGACGCGCAGGCCGACTGGTTCATTCGCAACGTGCCGAAGGACGCCGTTACTTTGCCACCGGTTCTCGACGTGGAGTGGAACCCTGCCTCCCCCACCTGCAAGACGCGCCCGGCTCCCGGCATCGTACGCGCCGAAATGCAGCGCTTCCTCGACCGCATCGAAGCCCATTACGGCAAACGTCCGATTATCTATACCTCGGTTGATTTCCACCGCGACAATCTCGTCGGCCAGTTCAAGGACTATCATTTCTGGGTGCGGTCCGTCGCCGCGCATCCGACGAAGATCTATGAAGACCGGCAATGGGCCTTCTGGCAATATACCGCAACAGGCGTCGTACCCGGCGTGAATGGCCCGACCGACATCAATGTCTTTGCCGGAAGCGAGAAAAACTGGCGGAAATGGATCGCTTCGGCCAAATAGAACGGCCAAGAAGCAACACTTTCCAAAATTCGGCGTTGTTCAACCACGTCAGATCGCCCGATCCGTTTTTTTGTCGCAAACATATGGGTAAAGCGGGCTAACAACCTATCGAGGAAATTCCCATGCCCACGTTCCGGTCGCGCAGCATCATCTTTGCCGCCGCTCTGTCTCTTTTGTCTTCCAGCGCAGCCCTCGCCACGCCACCGGTTGCATCGCCTGACGATCCCAAGCAGGTCGCCTGCGGTGGTGATCTCGGTACGTTTCTTGAAGGCGTCAAGGCCGATGCGCTTGCCAAGGGCATTCCGGCAGATGCGATCCAGAAGGCATTGGCGGGCGCACAGATCGACCAGAAGGTGCTATCGCGTGACCGCGCGCAGGGCGTTTTCCGCCAGACCTTCCTCGAATTCTCGCAGCGCACCGTCAGCCAGGCCCGCCTTGATATCGGCCGCAGGAAGCTGCAGGAGCTCTCCTCCACCTTCGCCCGCGCCGAAAACGAGTTCGGCGTGCCCGCTGGCGTCATTACCGCCTTCTGGGCCATGGAGACCGATTTTGGCGCCGTTCAGGGCGATTTCAACACCCGCAACGCGCTGGTAACCCTGTCGCATGATTGCCGCCGCCCGGAGCTCTTCCGTCCGCAGCTGCTCGCGCTGATCGAAATGGTTCAGCATGGCGATCTCGATCCTGCCACCAATACGGGCGCATGGGCCGGCGAAATCGGCCAGGTACAGATGCTGCCGAAGGATATCATCGCCTTCGGCGTCGATGGTGATGGTGACGGCCACATCAACGTCAAGAGCAGTGCGCCCGATGCCATTCTAACGGCTGCAAAATTCATCCAGCACCTCGGCTTCAAAAAGGGCGAACCCTGGATTCAGGAAGTTTCCCTGCCCGAGAACCTGCCCTGGGAAAAATCCGGCCTTGGCGGCCCGCTGACCGCCGGCGAATGGTTTGCGCTTGGCGTCACCCCGCGCGATGGCAACAAGAACTTCGCCTCCCTTCCCGCCGCACTCATCATGCCGCAGGGCCGCAAGGGTCCGACTTTCCTCACCTATCCGAACTTCAACATCTATCTGGAATGGAACCAGTCGTTCATCTACACGACCTCGGCTGCCTATTTCGCTACCCGCCTGATGGGCGGCCCGGTCTATGACAAGGGCAACCCAGATCCCGGCTTTGATGACGCCACCATGAAGCAGCTTCAGACCAAGCTCGAAGCACGCGGCCACAATGTTGGCAAGGTGGATGGAATTCTCGGTTCTGGCACCCGCGTCGCCATCCAGAAGGAACAGCAGCGCCTCGGCATGCCGGCGGACGGCTGGCCTACGGCAGCTCTTCTACAGGCGCTTTAACCTGTCTTAACGCTGCTCTCCGGCCCTTAATCTGTCGGCCGGAATCAAGGCGGAAATCGCTAATCTCGACCGGATGACTGGGGATAAAACCCCGGTCATTTACTTTTTTTAAACATATGAAGCACTGCGTGATAAGAAAATAACCATTCATTTTCAAATAATTACGGAAATCCCTTTTTTGAGACCCTGAAAGACGTGCTGCACCGCATCACAAAAACCGCTTTTCAACTGCCACAAAACGGTCATATTATCGAAGCTGTCAACAAGAGGAGGCACCCATGGGACTTACAAAATCTCTCAATGCCTTGGCAGTCGGTTTGGCGTTTTTGTTCGTAGCGATGATGCTTTTCATCTGACGAGACGTGAAGACCAAACGCAGTGAAGAACCGTAGATGACACGAATTTAAAAAGCGCAGGCCCCGAGGGACCTGCGCTTTTTTCTGTCCGAAAATAGCCTGGCTGAAATCACGCGGCGCTGCGACGCAGACGCTCCAGGCCCAGATTTTCAAGCACGGCATCAACCAGCGGCGCGCGGTTCATGGTATAGAGGTGGAACTCACTGACGCCGCGCCGCTGGAGATCGGCGATCTGCTCGGCCGCAACCTCTGCAGCCACGCGGGCGCGGCCCTCCAGATCCTCGTCATAGCCTTCAAAACGCTCATCCAGAAACGCAGGAATGCTTGTGCCGCAGCGTCCGGCGAAACGCTTGAGCTGGGTGAGATTCTGGATCGGCATGATGCCCGGAACCACCGGAATGGTGATCCCCGCCGCCGTAACCCGTTCCATGTAACGTTCGAACACGTCATTATCGAAGAAGAACTGCGTCAGCGCCCGGGTAGCGCCATTATCCGCCTTGCGCTTCAGCATGTCGATATCAACAGCTTCACTTGCGCTTTCCGGATGCTTTTCAGGATAGGCGGAGACCGAAATCTCAAAGTCGCCCAGCTCCTTGAGACCCTTTACCAGCGCTGCGGCGTTCTCGTAACCCTGCGGATGCGGCTGGTAAGCCGTGCCGATACCAGTGGAGGGATCACCGCGCAGCGCCACGAAATGACGAACGCCCGCATTACGGAACTCGTCGACGACCTGGTGCACCTCATCGCGGCTCGCGTCCACGCAGGTCAGATGTGCGGCCGTCGCCAGGTGGCTGTCACCGATCATCCGGCGCACCGCGTCCAGCGTCGGCGCCTTGGTGGAACCACCGGCACCGTAGGTGACGGAGACGAAATCCGGGTTCCACTTCTTGAGCTCGGCAACCGTTTCCCAGAGCTGGGTTTCCATCTCGGCGTTCTTGGGCGGGAAAAATTCGAAAGACAACCGGATGTCGCCATCACGGCGTGCGGTTTCCGACCTCAACATATCATGCCCTCCCGGAGCGAAGTAAAACCGCCTCTTGCGCCACATCGTCTGCCATCAGCAGCCGCTGGTCGCGGGCAACCCAGATCGTGACGTCCAGAGCTTCGTCGGACGCCTTTTCAGAATGCAGATCGACGGCACGCTCCAGAGAAAGCCCAGCCTTCTTCATCCACTCTTCCATCAGCGGGTGCGAGAAGCCTAGCCGCACATGCGCGTGTTCGTCGCGCAGATATTCAAAGGAATGCGGCGCAAGATCGATGACGATCAACCGACCGCCCGGACGCAGCATACGCGCGGCTTCCGAAAGGGCGATCTCCGGCTGGTCGAGAAAATGCAGCACCTGATGGATGACGATCAAATCGAAATCCTGTCCCTCAAGCGGCAGATTGAGAATATCGCCATGGCGCACGGAGGCGTTCACCACGCCCGCCTTGTCCAGATTGGCGCGTGCCACCGAAAGCATGTCGCGGCTCGCATCCACGCCGATGGCACGGCGATAAATGCCGCTCAGAAGCTGCAGGATACGGCCGGTGCCCGTACCGAGATCGAGCAGCGAATCGACGGGCGTGGTGCCCACCAGCTTCAGCAGCGCGCCTTCCACGGCTTCGTCGCTGACATGCAGGCGACGCAGTTCGTCCCAGGCGGACGCATTACGGCTGAAATAATCCTGCGCCCGCTCCGCCCTCACCCGCTTGACGGCGGCCAGTCGCTCACTGTCACGCTGAAGAACCGCGTCGGAAGGCGAGGCCGCTGCAAGCAACTGCCGAACGACACCCGCAGGCTCGCCATCCTGCCGCAAGCGAAAATAGGCCCACGCACCTTCCTGATAACGCTCGATCAGCCCCTCTTCCGTCAAAAGCTTGAGGTGACGGGAGATACGCGGCTGCGACTGGCCAAGGATTTCCGTAAGGTCGGTCACCGTCAGATCGCCGGCCGAAAGAAGCGCCAGCAACCGGAAGCGCGTCGGCTCACCCGCCGCCTTCAGGAGATCCACCAATTTGTCCAGACCGAACGCCACTCTGCCGCGCCTCGCAAGCTAATCAAGATATAAAGATATCTTTATGTCGATGTGGCGCGAGATGCAAGCGCAAAGTGCCGCGCGAGACGATCATCTCCACTTATTACACGGAAAAAGGCCCGCTTTGCGGCGGGCCTTTTTTGAAGTTATGACAAACGGATCAGCGTGTCAGACGCTTGTAGCTCACGCGGCCGGGCTTGATGCTTTCCGGGCCGAGGCGACGGACCTTGTCCTTTTCGTAGTCTTCAAAGTTGCCTTCGAACCATTCCACGTGGCTGTCACCCTCGAAAGCGAGAATGTGGGTCGCGAGGCGGTCCAGGAACATGCGGTCGTGGCTGATGATAACGGCGCAACCGGCGAAGGCTTCCAGCGCTTCTTCGAGCGCCGCCAGCGTTTCCGTATCAAGGTCGTTGGTCGGTTCGTCGAGCAGCAGTACGTTGCCGCCCGCCTTCAGCATCTTGGCAAGGTGCACGCGGTTGCGCTGACCACCCGAGAGGTTGCCGACCTTCTGCTGCTGATCGCCGCCCTTGAAGTTGAAGGCGCCGCAATAGGCGCGCGAGTTCACTTCGAACTTGCCGAGCTTGATGATGTCGTTGCCGCCGGAGATTTCTTCCCACACGGTCTTGTCACCCGCCAGCGCGTCACGGCTCTGGTCGACGTAACCGAGCTGAACGGTGTCACCAACAGTCACCGAGCCGCTATCAGGCTTTTCCTGACCGGTGATCATTTTGAACAACGTCGTCTTACCGGCGCCGTTCGGGCCGATGACGCCCACAATACCGCCGGGGGGCAGCTTGAAGGACAGGTTCTCGATCAGCACGCGGTCGCCATAGGATTTGGTGAGGTTCTCAGCCTCGATGACGACGCGGCCCAGACGCTCGGCGACCGGAATGACGATCTGCGCATCGCCGGGACGGCGGTTTTCCGCTGCTTCCACCAGCTCGTCATAGGCCTTGATACGCGCCTTGGACTTCGTCTGGCGGGCCTTGGGGCTGGAGGCGATCCATTCCTGTTCGCGGCTGATGGCCTTCTGACGCGAAGCATCTTCGCGGGCTTCCTGCTGCATGCGCTTGGCCTTCGCCTGCAGATAAGCGGAGTAATTGCCCTCGTAAGGAATGCCGCGACCACGATCGAGCTCGAGAATCCAGCCCGTCACGTTGTCGAGGAAGTAGCGGTCGTGGGTAATCATCATCACGGCGCCCGGATAGTCGCGCAGGTGCTTTTCGAGCCAGGCGATGGTTTCGGCATCCAGATGGTTGGTCGGTTCGTCGAGCAGCAGCAGGTCCGGCTGCGACAACAGCAAACGGCACAGTGCCACGCGGCGGCGCTCACCACCCGAAAGGCCGGTCACCGGCGAATCGCCGGGCGGGCAGCGCAGGGCGTCCATGGCCATTTCGACCTGATTTTCGAGGTCCCACAGGTTCTGGCTGTCGATGATGTCCTGAAGCTTCGCGCCCTCTTCCGCCGTTTCGTCGGAATAGTTCATCATCAGCTCGTTGTAGCGGTCAACGATCGCCGTCTTGCTCGCCACGCCTTCCATGACGTTTTGCATCACGGTCTTGTTTTCGTCGAGCTTCGGCTCCTGCTCGAGATAACCGAGCGTCGCACCTTCGGCGAGCCACGCCTCACCGGTATATTCCTTGTCAAGGCCGGCCATGATCTTGAGAACGGTCGACTTACCCGCGCCGTTCGGGCCGAGGATACCGATCTTGGCGTCAGGGTAGAAGGAGAGATGCACATTCTCCAGAACCTTCTTCGCGCCATAGGACTTGTTCAGCCCAGCCATGTGATAGATGAATTGACGTGCCATTGTAGCGAATGCTCCACATCGGATTTTTAAGAGTACGTATCGGGAAATTTGCCGCTATGTAGGGTAAATAGGACCTTGGGGCAACCTCTGGCACGATTATGACCCCATGATTATGACACGCTGCGCGATGAGACGACGGGTGCGACGATGAATGAGACGACCGATAACTTCGCATTCAGCCGGATTGAGAGGCTAGAAGCCCCTTCTGGCGCATCCATCGCCTTCCGTCATCAACCTTCCGCCCTTGCTCCCGCCCGCGGCGTGCTGATGATCTGCCACGGCCTTGTGGAACATGCCGGCCGTTACCGCCGTTTTGCCGACGTCATGTCGCAGCAGGGTTTCGAGGTCTATGCCCACGACCATCGCGGCCACGGTCGCACGAAAGCAGCGGATGCGCCTCTTGGCCGTTTTGCCTGGAAGGATGGCGCGGACAAGGTCGTGGCCGACGTCATGGCGATGCGCCGGCTGGCCGGCGAGCGGCATCCCGGCCTGCCGGTGATCCTGTTCGGCCACTCCATGGGGGGCCTCGTGGCGCTCAATACCGCTGTCAGTTACCCCGACGCCTTCGATGGTCTGTCGATCTGGAATTCCAATCTCAATCCCGGTCTTATGGGCCGTCTCGCGCAGATTGTGTTGCGGCTGGAAAAAATGCTGAAAGGCTCGGATGTGCCGAGCGCCATCCTGCCGAAAGCCACCTTCCGCGCCTGGAACGCGAAAATGCCGGAAAAGCGCACCCATGCGGACTGGCTGAGCCACGACAAGGCGGCGGTGGACGCCTATGTGGAAGACCCGCTCTGCCAGTTCGAGGCGAGCGTTTCCCTCTGGCAGGATGTCTTTGCACTCTCCTATCGCGGCCCGAAACTTATCGAGCGTCTGCCGAAGGCTTTGCCGCTTTTGCTGGTGAGCGGTGATGAGGACGCCGCGACCAACGACGGCAGGGAGATCGTGTGGCTTGCCGAACGTTTCCGGGAGGCGGGCTTCAGCCATGTCGAGCACACGATTTACAAGGGCATGCGGCACGAAACCCTGAACGAAATCGGCTGGCAGCCCGTCGTAGCGGATTTCGCCGCCTGGTGCGGCCGCGTCGTGGATGACAGTAAAACGCCCTCCCCGTCATTCCGGCCTTGAGCCGGAATGACGGAATTAGGGGACTCTCAAAATACCGAATGTCGAAGCTGCCGTATCAGCCCCAGTTTAGTGCCGTTCCAAAACGGAATAAGTCCATGAGATAAAATCACATGCGACGCGGCAAGCAGCGGTCTATAAACCGGCAGACACCAAGTACCGGGGGATAGATGACCGACAAGCCGAACAGGAAACCGCCGCTATCGGGCATCCGCGTCATCGAATTGGCGCGTGTTCTCGCCGGTCCCTGGGCGGGGCAGATGCTGGCCGATATGGGCGCAGACGTTATCAAGGTCGAAAACCCCGAAGGCGGCGATGATACACGCGCATGGGGACCGCCCTTCGTTGAGAGCGATGACGGAGAAAACCTCTCCGCCGCCTATTACCACGCCACCAATCGCGGCAAACGCTCCATCGTCGCCGATCTCAAAACACCCGAGGGCTGCGAACTGGTGCGCCGGCTGGTGCGCACCGCCGATGTCGTCATCGAGAATTTCAAGCGCGGCGGACTTGCAAAATATGGCCTCGATTACGAAAGCCTCAGGGCCCTCAATCCGAAGCTGATCTATTGCTCCATCACCGGCTTCGGCCAGACCGGGCCCTATGCCGATCTCGCCGGATACGATTATATCGTGCAGGGCATGTCCGGCTTCATGTCGATTACGGGCGAAGCCGACGGACAGCCGATGAAGGCAGGCGTGGCGGTTGCCGATATCTTCACCGGCATCTATTCCGTATCGGCCATTCAGGCGGCCCTGATCCACGCCATTCGATCTGGCGAAGGCCAGCATATCGACATGGCGCTTCTCGATGTGCAATCGGCCGTTCTCGCCAACCAGAACATGAATTACCTGATCTCCGGCAGGCCTCCCGTCCGGCTCGGCAACGCCCACCCAAATATCTCCCCCTATGAGGTGGTGCCAACGGCCGACGGCTTCCTGATCCTCGCGGTCGGCAATGACGGTCAGTTCCGCCGCCTCTGCAATATCCTCGGCATCGGCGCGATCGCCGATGACGAGCGATACGCGACAAACAAGGCCCGCGTGGCGCATAAGGTCGAGGTGCGGCAGATCGTTTCCACGGAGACGCTGAAATGGCAGAAGCGCGATCTTCTGACCGCCTGCGAGAAGAACGCCGTCCCCGCCGGACCGATCAATTCCATCGAGGAAATGTTCGCGGATCCGCAGGTGAAGGCACGCGGCCTCCGTATCGATCTGGAGGCGGAAGACGGCACTGTCATCCCCGGTGTCCGCACACCCATTATCATGTCTCAGACGCCGCTGCGTTATGAACACCCGAGCCCTAAGCTCGGCGAACATCAGGCGCAGGTGCTGGCCGAACTGGAAAACATCGAAAGGACCACGACGCCATGACTGCAGCCGGAATGAAAAGAACAGGCGGGCAATTGATCGTCGAAGCGCTGAAGGCCAATGGTGTCTCCCGCGTTTCCTGCGTTCCAGGCGAAAGCTATCTGGCCGTTCTGGATGCGCTTTATGAAAGCGGCATCGAAACCGTGGTCTGCCGTCAGGAAGGCGGCGCAGCCATGATGGCCGATACCTGGGGGCGGCTGACGGGCGAGCCTGGCATCTGCATGGTGACCCGTGGCCCCGGTGCCACAAATGCCTCGGCCGGCCTGCACATTGCAAGGCAGGATTCCATTCCGATGATCCTGTTCATCGGTCAGGTGCAGCGGGATGCCCGCGAGCGCGAGGCCTTTCAGGAAGTGGAATATCGCCGCGCCTTTACCGAATTCGCAAAATGGGTGGGCGAGATCGATGATGCCCGCCGCATCCCTGAATTCGTTACCCGCGCTTTTGCCGTCGCCACTTCCGGCCGCCCCGGCCCCGTGGTGCTGACGCTGCCCGAAGACATGCTGGTGGAAGAGGTCGAAGCTCCCGAGGCAAAGCCCTATACGCCCGTCGAGGCACATCCAGGCCTGTCGCAAATGGCCGCCTTCGCCAAAATGCTGGGCGAGGCAAAACGCCCGGTCTTCATCGCCGGCGGCACCCGCTGGTCCGAGGAAAGCGTGACGGGCTTCAAGGCTTTTGCGGAAAAGCACAAACTTCCCGTGGGCTGTTCATTCCGCCGCCAGATGCTGTTTGATCATCTGAGCCCCTCCTACGCAGGCGATGTCGGCATCGGCATCAACCCGGCACTGGCCGGGGAAATCAAGGAAGCCGACCTCGTGGTGCTGCTCGGTGGCCGCCTCTCCGAAATGCCCTCCTCCGGTTATACGCTGCTCGATATTCCCTACCCGTCGCAGAAGCTCATCCATATCTATCCGGAGGCGGAAGAACTCGGCCGCGTCTATCGGCCGGACCTCGCTATCTGCGCCGCCCCGAACGATTTCGTTGCCGCCCTTGCCTCCATCGATCTTGCCGGCAATGCCGCCTGGGCCGGTCGCACGGCCTCAATGCATGAGGCTTATCTCAAATGGTCAACGCCGCCGCAGACAGGCCCCGGCGCCGTGCAGATGGGTCCGATCATGGACTGGATCGAGGCGAACGTTGCTGAAGACGCCATCTTCACCAATGGCGCCGGCAATTACGCCACCTGGCTGCACCGCTTCCACCGCTTCCGCCGTTTCAACACGCAATCGGCCCCGACATCAGGCTCCATGGGTTACGGCCTGCCGGCGGCGGTGGCCGCCAAGCACCTGTTCCCGGAGCGCGAGGTGATCTGCTTTGCCGGTGACGGTTGCTTCATGATGCACGGGCAGGAATTCATCACCGCCGTGCGTTACGGGCTGCCAATCATCACCCTGCTGGTCAATAACGGCACCTATGGCACGATCCGCATGCATCAGGAGCGGGAATATCCCGGTCGTGTCAGCGGCACCGATCTCGTCAATCCGGATTTCAACGCCTTTGCCAAAGCCTATGGCGGACACGGCGAAACGGTGGAAAGAACGCAAGACTTCGCCGCCGCCTTCGAACGGGCACGGGCAAGCGGCAAACCGGCGATCATCGAGGTGAAGCTGGATCCGGAAGCGATCACGCCGACGCGTACCCTGACGCAGATCAGAACCCGAAGCTGATATCGCGCATGGACATGGCTTCGGCATGGTGTAAATCCTGACTGTGACTCACAGCTTAGGAAACGCCATGCCGGATACAGCCCCTCCCGTCATCACCCCACGCGGCGCGAAGATCGAGCCCTCGGCCGGCGCGCCTTTCGAGGCAGTGCGCGTGGCCCGCGATGTGCTGCACACGTCCCGCACGGCAGCACTTGCGACGCTCGATCCCGTCAGCGGTTATCCCTATACAACCGCGACCAATATCGGCATCGAGCCGGATGGCACGCCGTTCTTCTTCGCGGCCGGGCTGACGCTGCACGCCCGCAACATGGAAAGCGATTCTCGTATCTCGCTGACACTCGCCCCTTTCGGCAAGGGTGACGCGCTGACGCTGCCGCGCCTGACACTGGTGGGCAGGGCGGAACAAATCAGCCCGGATGAAGTGCCGATCGCCATCGCGCGCTACATTGCCCGCTACCCCAAAGCGAAACTTTATCTCTCCCTTCCCGACACAAGGCTTTACCGGCTGCGGACGGAAGGCGTGCAGATTAATGGCGGCCCGGCCCGCAACGCCAGCAATATCATCCCCGCCGATCTGCGCACCGATCTGTCAGGCGCAGAAGAACTGATGGCGGCGGCGGAAAGCGAAGCGACCCGCCTTAACGCCATCAAGGGCGAAGCAGCTCGGCTCGCCGTTCTAGCTGGCGCAAAGGCTGGCCGATGGACGATCACCTCCATCGATCCGGATGGTATCGATTTCGCCTCGGCCAGCGATCTGGCCCGGCTTTGGTTTACGGAGCGGGTGACGACGTTGAAGCAGTTTGAGAAGGCGCTTGCTTCGCCGGTGAGGTGACGGACGCAAGCGATTCAAAAAAACATGAAAATTGCTTCTACTTGGCATTTTGTGGCCATGTCGCCGCGCCGCGCCGTCACCCCGGACTAGATCCGGGGTCCAGCGCGATCAAGTCCTTGATCGCGAGAGACTCTTTTCGCGGCGCAGACGCGCCGTGGCTGGATGCCGGGTCAAGCCCGGCATGACGGGGAGAGTTTTTGACCCCATCCCATCAAAAAGGCCGGTCCGCATTCCGCGACCCGGCCTTTTCTTAAAGATCAGACTGATGCTCAGAGAGCAGCGGTGACGATGAATTCAACCTTGTAATCCGGCGTTGCCAGCGCGGCTTCGCTGGTGGCGCGGGCCGGCGGGTTTGCCGGGTCGATCCAGCCTTCCCAGACAGCGTTCATTTCGCCGAAGGTAGACATGTCGGAGAGGTAGATGATGGTTTGCAGGATCTTCGACTTGTCGGAACCGGCAGCGGCCAGCAGGCGGTCGACTTCAGCGAGAGCCGACTTGCTCTGTTCCGTCACGCTCGTACCTTCGCCAACCTGGCCGGCCAGATAAACGGTGTTGCCGTGAACGACGGCGCCGCTCATGCGCTTGCCCGGCTCGATACGCTTGATGGTCATGGAAAACTCCTGTTGATTGGCACTTGAAAAATAGAATGACGCGCGAAAAATCAGCCGCGCAGGTGATGGGTCTTTTCGTAGATCGCCGTGGAGCGCGCGCCGGAACGGCAATAGCCGAGCATCGGGCGCTGCAATTCATCGAGCGCATCCACCATGCCGGCAACGGCATCGGCGTCGACGCCGTAGCGGCCGACCGGCACATGCATGATCGTCAGGCCAAGCTGCTCTGCACGCTCGGCAATATCGGCAAAAAGCGGCTGACCGTCTTCTTCGCCGTCCGGGCGATGGCAGACGATCGACTTGAAGCCGAGTGCCTTGATCTCATCCAGATCGGCGACGCTGATCTGTCCAGTTACCGAATATTCGTCGTCTATGCGCCTGATATCCATGTCATGCCTCCTGAAACCGGCGTCCGCGCCGCTGGACGTCATCCTTAGAGCGTTTCCAGTAAAAGCGGAAACGCTTTTACGTCCGGACAACGCGTAAAATCAAAGAGCTAGATCGTTTTGGCGATTCGAAGAAAAGCCAAAACGATCTAGAAATCCGCATCCGATGTAAGCGGTCAAATCCCATGCGTCAATGACGCGCGGTCTTCATTCGGTACGGCTCAGAGGATGGAAAAGCGCAGACCGAAGGAACGGCTTTCGCCCGGCTGAAGAATATTGAACTCACCGGCTGCCTCAAGCTCGCTACGCCCCACCCAGCGATGCGAAACCGGCTCGATGCCGAGCACGTTCGCCGGTGCCTGCTGGTTGCGCCACATCTGCAGATAAGGCAGCGTCTCCGTGCGAAAACGCACGGTGAGCGTCTTCCCGCCAATGGCCGCAATCGGGCCGAGTTTCAATTCCGCCCATTCAGTCTTGCCGGCCGAGACACAGAAAACACTGCCCGGCTCCTCGCCAAAACGCCAGCCATGGCCGCCGCCATCCAGCATTGCGCCTTCAAGCCGCACCGCATCGTCAAACAGGCGCGCGCCGACATTCATATGGTACATCAGGAATACTGGGATCGGCCGCCCGGACGTATTGACGATCCTGTCATCGAGGCTGACCTCGCCGCTTTCGCCATCGATCTTCCATGTCCGTTCCAGCAGCGCCGTGCCGCCATCAGCAAGCTTGACGGGAACCTCGACGCGCGCCAGTGCATTGGACTCGAGAAGATCGAACGCGGTGATCGCTGCGGGATGCGAGGAGAAGGAGCCATGCAAGGGATATCGACGCCCCTCGCGGTCACCATCAATCGGTTCGGGATGACGGATATGATCGGGACCACAGGTAAAAAGAAAGCCTTCAAGCGAGTGGTCGATACGCGCATCGCCATCATCGGGAATGGCGCGGCCGGGCGCGATGTCTATGCCATCGACGACGCAGGCGCCGATATCGAAAACGGAGGTCTCATCGAGGAAAATGCGTGGCGATCTGCCAGCCTGAAACGAACGCAAGACAACCTCCCTGTGGCAGTAAAAACGCATGGTTCACGGAAACGCTACTAACCGTGACGGAAATTAAGATTGCATTAACCGCGAATTCACCTTTTTCACAATAGGGTCAAGATTACGGTGTGTTTATCGGTGACGAAGCAAGGGATAGCAGAATCGTGAAACAGTTTCTTAACGCAGCTCTGGGCCTGACGATCGCCGTGGCGTCGATTTTCGCTCCGCTACAGGCTGGCGCGCAGCAGCGTTATGGCGAACAGACCATGCTGGTTACGCCGGATGGCCGCGTTCTCGATTTCATGCCGGAACGTGGCGACATCGTCATCAGCCGTGACGCGATGGGCCGTACCGTGTTCTACGACCAGTACGGCAACCTGCTGGCCACCGAAATGCCCTCCGGCTACCAGCAGCGGCAGCAGGTACGCCAGCGCGACACCACCTATTATCCACCCGCCCCCGGCGGCCAGTATCGTGAGCCGCCGCGCGACTACGGTTATCAGGACAACGGCAACGTGCGCGATTATCGTGAATATCGCGGCGACGGCTCCGATGAGAATCTCTACACCGGTTCCGTGCCAGCCCCCGGCGCGGTGGAAAGCGGCCCGCTCGGCCAGCCGATGCCGGAAGAAAGCACCACGGCCGCCGTTCCGCAACCGGACCACCTGATCGAGCGGCATACGCCGGTAACGACGCCGGTCAACCGTTCCCGCCAGGAAATCGTCGCGCTCCAGACCTTCCTCGACCGCGAGGGCATCTCCCCCGGCGTGATCGACGGGAAGATGGGCGACAATGTCAACAAGGCCATAGCCGCCTGGCAGGACATGACGGGCGAAAAGCTCGACCCGAACAACTCAGAAGACATTCTGGAACGCCTGCGCGCCTCGGGCGGCATGCCGATTGTGGATTACACGATCACCGCCGCCGATGCCGCCGGCCCCTACGTGGCCTCCATCCCGGACGACTATGCCGAGAAATCGCAGCTGCCTGCCCTCTCCTTTACGTCGACCTCGGAAGCGCTGGCCGAACGCTTCCACATGGATGAGAACTATCTGAAAGAGCTGAACCCCGGCGTCGATTTCTCCGTGCCCGGCACCATCATCAAGGTCGTCAATCCCGGCGAGGCGAAGAAGGGGCAGGTCGCCCGCATCGTTGCGCACAAGGGTATCAAGCAGGTCTTCGCCTATGGCCAGGACGGCAATCTGATTGCCGCCTATCCCGCCACGATCGGCTCCACGGACACCCCCTCGCCAAGCGGCACCCACACGGTAGAGCGTATCGCGCTCAATCCGGGCTACACCTATAATCCCAAGATCAACTTCAAGCAGGGTCAGAACGACAAGATCCTGCAGATCCCGCCGGGCCCGAACGGTCCTGTCGGCACGGTCTGGATCGCCCTGTCGAAGCCGACCTACGGCATTCACGGCACGCCGGAACCCTCGAAGATCGGCAAGACGAACAGCCATGGCTGTATTCGCCTGACCAACTGGGATGCCACCGAACTGGCGAAAATGGTCCGTCCCGGTGTGGTGGTCGAATTCGCGGAATAAATCGACTGGAAAGAAAAAGAAAAAGCCCGGTGGTCCGGGCTTTTTTAGTTATGACGTTTCAGTCGCGCTTTTCCGTCAGGAAATATAGCAGCGCGGCTATCGGAAGAGCAAAGCCGATCCAGGAGGCGGCTTGCCATTCGCCAACCGCATAGGCCCAGCCGCCAACGGCGGAACCAATTGCACCCCCCATGAAAAATGTCGCCATATAGATGCCGTTCAGGCGGCTGCGGAATTCCGCCCCCAGCGTGAAGATCGCCCGCTGCCCGAGCACCAGATTGGTGGTGACACCGAAATCCAGAACGATTGCGGCAATGACAAGAATGGCGAGCGCCAGATGCGATCCCTCGGGCGCAAGATGCGTGACGGCGAAAGAGAGTGCTACCGCCAGCAGTGCAAAGAATGTCGCCGCCCGCGTCCATCCGCGATCGGCCATCCGCCCGGCAATCGGGGCGGCGACGGTGCCGGCCGCACCAGCCAGTGCGAAGAGTGCGATCTCACCCTGGCTGAGATTGAAATGCGGCCCACTCAGATAAAGAGGCGTCGTGGTCCAGAACAGGCTGAAGGCCGCGAAGAGAAACGCATGATAGATCGCCCGCCGCCGCAGGACCGGCGTGTGAAGCGCCAGCCGGCCCATCGAAGCCATCAAGGCGCCATAGCTCAGCCGCGCTTCAGGCACACGGGTCGGCAGGAGCCGGAAAAGCACCACGGCAAGAAGCGCCATGACGGCCGCAGACGTCAGAAACACACCGCGCCAGGAGACAATTTCCGACAGAAGGCTGGAAACCGGCCGCGCCAGCATGATGCCGGCCATCAACCCACTCATGACATTGCCGACCACCCGCCCGCGAATGGCGTGCGGCGCCATATGGGCCGCATAGGGAACGATGACCTGCACCGCCACCGAACTGACCCCTACCAGGAAGGCTGCGATCAGAAACGGCGTCGCATGTGGCGCGAATGCTGCGGCGGCAAGGGAAAGCACCGCCATGGAGACGGAGCCGACGACCAGCTTGCGGTTTTCCACGAGATCGCCGAGCGGCACGACAAACAGCAGACCGATACCGTAACCAATCTGTGTCAGGGTCACGATCAGCCCCGTCGCGCCAGCGGAAAGACCAAGCTCCGCACCGATGATGCCGGCAAGCGGCTGACCATAATAAAGATTGGCCGCGATCAATCCGCAGGCTGTCGCCAGCAGGAAAGTCAAAGCCGGGGAAATGGATGGTGCCTGAATATCATCCCCATCAATCACACGCGTCGTCATCATTTTCTCCAATATGGAAACAATCGTTTCCTAAATACTCACAAAATTACTCGGCAAGCTTCATGGCAATATCCACCACGGCCACCATGTCTTTAAGGCTCCGCCCTGTCTTTCCCACCACGCGCATACCGTACATCATGCACAGCATCGCCCGCGCAAGATCATCGGGATCGGCCTTGGACCGCACGGAACCATCCTTCTGCCCTTCGGCAACGAGGCGGGCGACGATCCGCTCCCTCGCCTTCACGGCCCTCTCGACCACAACGGCGATGTCGTCGTCCAGTGCCGCCAAATCCGCAGCAGCACCAACCACCAGACATCCGTCGGAGCCGACACCGCCGTAGGATCGTTCGGCGTAAAACATCAGCCCCGCTCTCAGCCGCTCATAACCGGTGTCGAAACCGGCCACAGCTGCCTCAAAACGCTCGGTCTGTATGATCCTGTAGCGCTCCATCGTCGCGATGAAGACGGCTTTCTTATCCTTGAAGGCCTTGTAGAGGCTACCCTGGGCCAGCTCCATCGCATCGGTAAGATCGCCTACCGAGGTGGCGTGATAACCGCGCCGCGAGAATACCTTGATCGCGCCATCGAGCGCGCGTTCAAGATCGAACTCGCGCGGGCGGCCGCGATGGCGCTGTTCCGGGGAACGGGGCTGGCTGAAATTGCTCATGAGCGGAATATAGGAAACAATCGTTTCCAAATCAAGCAAAAATTTCGCGCCATGAAGAGGACGTGGGAGCGCCTCGTAAAGGCCGCCTCTTCTCCGCATTTTGGTGGGGAACCCATTTCACCAAACCGTCGCACCGTCGCCGCAACCGGGCGGGATTCGCAACGCGAGGTCAGGCAGCCCTGCGTGTCACGAGACGTGCCAGGTGCGCAACGCGCCTGGGAAGTCTTTTCGGCAGGAGGTTGATGACTTCCTCGGCAAAGGCCGCCGCATTTTCTACCGCCTTGTCGATATTGCTAACCTTCTTGCCATCCAGACAGAGAAGCGTGCCGCCATAGTCGAAAATATCGCGATAGGCCGCCCGCTCGACAATCGCCGTGTTGAGCACGGAGACGTTCTTTTCCGCCAGCAGCATCTTGACGAGCAACAGCGAACGCGTTGCCACCATGGCGTTGACCCGTGTCAGCACGATGGAATGGGCGATCGCCTTACCCATCTTGCGGTTCAGGAATTCGATGTGATCGAGAACTTCGGCAGCGCCACGCGCATCCATGGCCGATCCCTGTACCGGGATCAGAACATGATCGGAAATACCGAGCGCCATGGTCAAAAGCGGCGTTTTTGCGCCGGGCAGGTCAATGATGAAACAGTCTGTATTGGCCCGGTTTTCGCGAATGTGGCCTTCAAGCGAAGCCATCGTCACATGCGAAATCACTGACAGGTTTTCTACCATGCCCGAGAGTTCGTACCAGCGGGAAATCCACAATTGCGGATCGGCATCCAGAACCGTCACCCGATGGCCGCTACGGGCGAGTTCGGTCGCCAGAAGCAGCACGGCCGTGGTTTTTCCGGCGCCGCCCTTGGTATTGGCGAAAGTGATGACTGACATGATACCCCCTGTTTGTCAGAGCCGTTTCATGCTCATTCACGCACCGACGCACTTCATGGTGCTTTCCATAATCTTAACGAACAGGGTTAATAAAACGCTAACGCCGAGACGAAGTGCTATGAGAAAAGCCCGCGATGGTCGCTCGGCACCGATGCGGGGTACAGCGTCGCCGCAGGTTTCTTCTCCCCGCCGGGGAGAAGAAACAAGCGGCACCCTCTCAGCCTCTCACAAACCTGGCGATCAAAGGTAACTCCTTAAAAGCAAGCCTCAAAAAGTGCCTTGGTATTCTCAAGCGTCATCGGCACCGGATTGCCGCCGCAGCTCGGATCCTTGATCGCTTCCGCCGCAAGTTCGTCAATACGATCCGGCTTGATGCCCATGGCGGTGAGGTTCTCAGGCACGCCGAGTTCTTTGCGAAGCTCCAGCACATAGTCATAAAAGCCGTCGAAACCGCCGGAAATGCCAAGATAGGCAGCGGCGCGGGCAATCTTGTCCTCGATGGCAGGACGGTTGAAGCGCAGCACCGCCGGCATGACGACGGCATTGGTCATGCCGTGATGGGTGTTGTAGACAGCTCCGATCGGATGCGAGAGCGAATGGATGGCGCCGAGGCCCTTCTGGAAGGCAACCGCCCCCATGGCCGCCGCCGCCATCATGTTGGTGCGCGCTTCGATATCCGTGCCGTCCTTATAGGCGCGCGGCAGGAATTCCTTGACGAGACGCAGACCCTCCAGCGCCACACCGGCGCTCATGGGATGATAAAAGGGCGAGGAATAGGCCTCCAGGCAATGGGCGAAAGCATCCATGCCCGTGCCAGCCGTGATGACCTTCGGCATGCCAACCGTCAGTTCCGGATCGCATATGACGACACCGGGCAAGAGCTTCGGATGGAAGATGATCTTCTTCACATGCGTCTGCGAATTGGTGATGACGCTGGCGCGACCGACTTCCGAACCGGTGCCGGCCGTCGTCGGAACGGCAACGATAGGCGCGATCTTGGAAGCGTCCGCCCGTGTCCACCAGTCGCCAATATCCTCGAAATCCCAGACCGGGCGGGTCTGCCCGGCCATGAAGGCGATGGTCTTGCCAAGATCGAGGCCCGAGCCGCCGCCGAAAGCGACGACGCCGTCATGGCCGCCATCGCGATAGACCTTCACACCCGCTTCCATGTTGATTTCGTTCGGGTTCGGATCGACCTCGGCGAAGATCGCCCGGCCGAGACCCGCCTCTTCCAGCACATCCAGCGCATGCGCGGTGATCGCCATATTGGCAAGGCCGCGATCCGTAACGAGAAGCGGCTTCTTGATACCAAGCGTCTTGCAGGCTTCCGCCAGTTCCTTGATCCGGCCACGGCCAAGCTTGACGGCGGTGGGATAGCTCCAGTTGGCGACGATATTCATTTCGTGACTTTCTTCAGATGGTAGGATTTCGGACGGGTCAGGTTCTGGAAACCGAGGACGGAGAGCGAACCGCCACGGCCCGTTTCCTTCACACCGGTCCAGCAAAGCGCCGGGTCGAGATAGTCCGCGCGGTTCATGAACACGGTGCCGGTTTCGATTTCGCGACCGATGCGCCCGGCGCGGGCGGCATCCTGTGTCCAGAGTGAGGCGGTCAGCCCGTATTTGCTGTCATTCATCAGGGCGATGGCTTCGTCGTCGTTCTTCACCTTCATGATGCCCACCGCCGGGCCGAAGGTTTCTTCGGTCATGAACTCCATCGAATGATCGACATTGACGAGGACTTGCGGCGCGACATAGGCGCTCTCACCATCATCGGCAGGGAACAGCTTCGGATCGACCAGTGCTTTGGCCCCCTTCGAGACGGCATCGGTAATCTGCGCACGAACCACCTTGGCAAAACGCTTGTTGGCCATCGGCCCGAGCGTGGTTTCCTGCTCCAGCGGATTGCCGAGCTTGTAGTTTGACACCCACGCGACCGACTTCTCGACAAAGGCGTCATAGAGGTTTTCGTTGACGTAGATGCGCTCGATGCCGCAGCAGCATTGCCCGGAATTATAGGTGGCGCCATCCATCAGCGTATCGACGGCGGCATCGAGATCGGCATCTTCCATGACGTAACCGGGATCCTTGCCGCCGAGTTCAAGCCCGAGACCGGTGAAGGTGCCGGCAGCGGCGCGCTCGATCGCGCGGCCGCCTTCCACCGAACCGGTGAAGTTGACGAAGTTGAAAAGGCCGTCGGAAATGAGCGCCGAGGTCGTGCCGTGGTCGAGGAAGACATTGATGAAAACATCGTCAGGCACACCGGCCTCGACAAAAGCCCGCACCATGCGCTCGCCCACCAGCAGCGTCTGCGCCGCATGTTTGATGACGACCGTATTGCCGGCCATCAAAGCCGGCGCGACGGTGTTGATCGCCGTCATGTAAGGATAGTTCCAGGGCGCTATGACGAAGACCACGCCATGCGCCTCACGCTCGATGCGGCGTTCGAAATTGCCGCTTTCCTCGATGACGAGCGGCGCCAACGCATCGGCTGCAATGGAGGCGACATAGTTGGAGCGTTCGTTAAACCCCTTGAACTCGCCGCCATAGCGCACCGGACGGCCCATCATATGGGCAAGTTCCGGCACGACCTCATCCACCATCTCGTTGAGGCGTGCGACACCTTTCAGAACCAGCTGAACGCGGTCCTCAAGCGGGCGTCGAGCCCAGTCCTTCTGCGCCTTGCGCGCCTTTGAAACGGCGGCCCGTGCCGCCTCCAGCGACATCGCCTCCCGCTCGGCATAAATCGAGCCGTCGATGGGCGAGATATTCTGGATCATGGTCATGATGTTTTCCCGTAATGATTAGGCTCGTTCGAAACCGCGTGCCACTTCCCAGTCGGTCACGCGGCGGTCGTATTCTTCCTGTTCCCACGCCCCGGCGCGGACGTAATGATCGATCACATCGTCGCCAAAGGCGCTGCGCAGCATTTTCGATCCGTCCAGAAACGCGGTGGCGTCACGCAATGTCTTGGGTATCTCGCGCACGTCCTTGCCGCCATAGGCATCGCCGATAAATTCGGGCTCAAGTTCAAGTTTATTTTCGATGCCGTCAATGCCTGCTGCAAGCAGGGCGGCCATGGCGAGATAGGGGTTGAGATCGGAGCCGCCCACGCGGCATTCGATGCGGATGCCCTTGGTATCGGCTCCGCAGAGGCGATATCCCGCCGTGCGGTTGTCGAGGCTCCAGATCGCTTTTGTGGGCGCGAAGGTACCCACCATGAAACGCTTGTAGGAATTGATGTACGGGGCGAGGAAATAAGTAATTTCACTGGCGTGGGCCAGCAGCCCGGCAACATAATGCCGCATCAATTGCGACATGCCGTGCTCCGCATCTTTGTCCAGGAACGCGGGCGTCTTCCCGTCAAGGCTCCACAGCGACTGGTGAATATGTGAGGAACTGCCGGCGGCATTGTAGTTCCACTTGGCGAGGAACGTCACGGCCTTGCCTTTGGACCACGCGATCTCCTTGGTGGCGTTCTTGATGATCGCGTGCCTGTCTGCCATGGTCAGCGCATCGGCATAACGAACATTGATCTCCGCCTGCCCCGCGGACGCTTCGCCCTTGGAATTTTCAACCGGAATACCGGCCCCCTGCAGGCCCTTGCGCAGCGCCCGCATCACATCTTCCTCCTTGGTCGTCTGGAAGATATGGTAATCTTCATTATAGCCGCTGGCGAGGTTCAGCCCCTTGTAACCGCTGGCGCGCGCCGCGTCGAAAGTCTGGTCGAAGAGGAAGAATTCAAGTTCGGTCGCCATATAGGCCTTCAGCCCCATGGCCTCCAGCCGAGCCACCTGCTTCTTGAGAAGTGCGCGCGGCGAATGCGGAACCTCTTCGTGAGTGTGATGATCGAGCACGTCGCACAGCACCAGCGCCGTGCCTTCCAGCCACGGCACACGGCGCAGCGTCGAAAGATCGGGCTTCAGGACATAATCGCCGTAACCCTTCTCCCAGCTGGAGGATTTGTAACCGGGAACGGTCTCCATCTCCATGTCGGTGGCAAGCACATAGTTGCAGCTATGGGTTTCCTCAAAGGCGCTTTCGACGAAGAATTCAGCCTGGAACCGTTTGCCCATCAGACGCCCCTGCATGTCGACAAGGCAGGCCAGAACCGTGTCGATGCGCCCTTCGGCGACATCCATTTTAAGCGCGTCAAATGTGTAGCTCGTCATTTTATCCGTTCCCTTTATTGTCGTGACCGGGCGGCCGGGTTGCGGCCGCCCGTTTGTTTAAGCATCAGGCCTTTGCAGCCGCCGCTGCCATGGCAGCCTGCTTGTGCTCCAGCGCGAATTCCTCTTCCGGCGAGAGGATGAGGCGATGACGGCCGATGAAAGCGAAATAGGCGATGGCGACCGCAAACCAGACGGCGACCCAGAGCACGCCCTTTGTGAAGTTCGGATCCTGGATCTGGTAAAGCAGCGTGACGATGGCGATGATGACAGTCAGCACCGCACCTGGAATGCCGAAGGGCGAACGGAACGGCCGCTCGATATGCGGCAGGTTCTTGCGGAGCAGGATGAAGGAAATCGCCTGCATGATGTAGGAGAACATCGCGCCGAACACGGCCATGTTCAAAAGCACGCTGCCGATGATGCTGCCGCCCTGTTCCGCACCCAGCGCGAACCAGATGACCAGCATGACCGCAAGGCCGACGATCGCGCCGGTGATGTTGGCCACGTATGGCGTGCGGTATTTCGAGTGGGTGATCGACAGCACGGTCGGGAAATAACCCGCACGCGACAGCGAATAGATCTGGCGACCCTGCGCATAGAGGATCGTATGAAAACTTGCGATCAGGCCCGTGAGCGCCACGAGACCAAGCAGCACGACACCGCCATCGCCATAGATCGCCTTGAAGCCATCAAGCAGCGGCTCAAGCGAGGAGCTGAGATGGAAGGCGCCGACGCCCGGCAGCGACGGGTTGAGCAGCACAATCATGAAGGCCGAAACCATCAGCGTGACCATGCCAAGGATGATACCCTTCGGCATGTCGCGTTTCGGATCGACGGATTCCTCAGCCGCGAGCGGCAGCTGCTCGATGGCGAGGAACAGCCAGACCGCGAAAGGCAGCGTGGCGAGAACGCCCGAAAAACCGAACGGGAAGAACGAGCCACCGCCCTCCGGCAGTTCCACCGCCTTGCCATCAGGTCCGACGCCGATGTTGAGCGCAAAACGCGAAAAATCGATATTGGGAATGGCACTGATCCAGAAGAACACCAGAACGGCTAGCGAAATCAGCGTGATGACGAGCGTCACCTTGAATGAAAGCTCGAGCCCGAAGACGTTGAGCGCAAGGAATATAGCGTAAAACGCTATCCACACGAAGGGTGAATAGGCCGGATCGAGGCCGAGAATCGAGTTCACATAGGCTGTGATGAAGGTGACGACGACCGCCGGCGTCAGCACGTATTCAACATTCTCGCAAAGGCCGGTGATGAAGCCGCCCCATGGGCCCATGGCCGTGCGAGCGAAGGAATAGGCCGCACCCGTGTGGGGCAGCGCCGGGCTCATTTCGGCGATCGAGAATGTCAGCCCTAGATACATGATGGCGATGATGATGCCCGCCACCAGCATGCCGCCCCAGCCGCCGGTGGAGAAACCGAAATTCCATCCGGAAAAATGCCCTGATATGACCGCGCCGACGCCAAGCGACCAGAGCGACCACACGCCCGCATAACGGGATAGTCCGCGTTTTTCGAAATAGGATGCATCAGCTTTCTTGTAGCTGACGCCTGACGATGAACTGTCCATGCCCTTCTCTCCTGATAAGAAAAAAACAAGCCAGTCAGCCGTTATTGGCCGATTGTGCCCCAGTCTTCGGCGCCATCAGGAAACTCCCGGATCGCGCCGCACGCATCTGCTGTTCCCGTACCGCTTCGTTTTCCGGCTTCTTTGACCGGATGGCGGCAGTCTCCCTTCGATGCCTGACCCCGGTGTGTTCACCATCGGCCGGCCCTTGCTCCCTCACTCGTCGATCGATGCGAGTGCCTTCCCCATAAGCTCGTGTAGAAATGCGGAGATGTTCGCCTGCTCTCCTTCATCGGCGATCAGATCGTTGCGGATCTCGATCATGACGTTCAAAAGCCCGTCCGGCAGCGCATGGAGTCGCAACGTATGCGTCACGCCATCTTCCGGGCCATAAGGATCGTTGCGATTGACCGTGAGCGAGGCCCCTTCGGCGCCTGTCAGCATGGCGTCAGCGAGACGGCTGTCGGTATCATGCAGGATGCCGATCTCAACCTCGCGGAACCGGCCGTGATAAACCGGCGTGAAACTGTGGATGGTCACCACCACCACCTTGCGGCCCTTCGCCTGCCGCTCGGCGATGATCTCACTCACCCGGTCGTGAAACGGCACATACAGCGCTGACGTTCGGGCAAACCGCTCCGCTTCGGTGAGGTCGAAATTGCCTGGAATATCATATACTTCGCTTTTTACCGGCATGGCGGACGGCGATTCGGGGGGCCTGTTGCAATCATAGACCAGGCGGGAAAACCTCTGATAAATGAGCGTCGCGTCGAGCTTCTCCGAAAGCAGACGGGCAACAGCCAGAGCGCCGGGGTCCCATGCCACATGACTTGAAAGAACCTCGGGCGACAGGCCGAGCGTGCCGAATCTTTGCGGAACGGTGGCCGAAGCATGTTCGCAGACGAGCAGGACATCGCCCGCCGCACCGGCATTCTCGATGCCAACGGCCTGCCCTTCCGCTTCTGTGAAAAACCGCGAACGCACCGTCATGCACGTACCCCACCCGGAAAACCGTCTTCCCTAACGGCGAAAAGAATTCTTCACATTATGGCGGGTGTCAAATGGAATTTTGAAATTTTCTCTTCATTTTTCCATTGACTCAATCACGGGCAGAGATGTTTATTTTAGCGCACACACCGGCAGAAAGACCGGAAGGGGAAAGATTTGCGCAACACCGCGGCCACCGTGTCGGACGTCATCCATGCCCATTACGACGCGCTGACACGTTCCGAAAAACGGCTGGCAGAAAGCCTGCTCGGCAATTATCCGGTGTCCGGCCTCGGCAGCATCACCACGATTGCCGAAAATGCCGGTGTTTCCACCCCGACAGTGGCGCGGATGGTGCAGAAGCTCGGCTATAAGGGCTACCCCGAATTTCAGGCGCATCTGCACCAGGAGCTGGAAGCGACGATCTCCGGTCCGGTGGCCAAACATGACCGCTGGGCAACCAATGCGCCGGGCCTGCACATTCTCAACCGTTTCGCCGACGCCATTACCGGCAATCTGCGCGATACGCTTGGGGATCTCGATACCGCCGTCTTCGACAATGCCGCCGCGCTGCTTTCCGACCGCAAGCGCAGCATCTACTTCGTCGGCGGGCGCATCACCGGTGCGATTGCCGAATATTTCTTCACCCACATGCAGGTGATACGGCCGAAGACAACGCTGATGTCGTCCAACTCCAGCGCCTGGCCGCAATATATGCTGAATATGAGCGCCGGCGATGTGCTCGTCATTTTCGACATCCGCCGTTACGAGCACGATATGACGACGCTGGCAGAGGTGGCCAAGGCAAATGGAGTGCAGATCATCCTCTTTACCGACCAGTGGACATCGCCGGTGGCGCGTCATGCGCTGCATATTTTCCGGGTCAAAATAGAGGCCCCGTCCGCGTGGGATTCGTCTGTCGTTACGCTTTTTGTCGTCGAGGCGCTGATCGAAGCGGTGCAGAGCGGCACGTGGGACGAAACCAAGGAACGCATGAACGCACTGGAGGGCCTGTTTGAACAGACACGCCTGTTCCGACGTCCTGATAGAACGTGAATATGCGTAGCCGGCATACGACTTGACGCCGATGCCGCACGCTGATTGGATACCTGCGATCGCTACCAGCACGATAAAGCAGGGGAAAAACCAAGCTGGGGAACGCATCTGGTCTAACGGACAAAAACGGTCAACTCCCGCAATTGCTGGCAAAAAGCCCGATAATGGCGGAAAATGGGTTTAAAGTGGCGGAATCCGGATAAATGAATTGCCATCCAGCCGTCACATTAGCTTCATCGAGAATCCGTATCAGCGTCCGCAATATGAGAACACGAAGAGGAGAAAAAAGTGATCTCTCACTGCCGCCGACTGCTTGCTACAACCACCGCACTGGTCATCGCCTCCACCGCTATTGCCGCCGCTGAGCCGAGCGCCGAACTGATCGCCGCCGCCAAGAAGGAAGGCATGCTGACCACCATCGCCCTGCCGCACGACTGGTGTGGTTACGGCGACGTGATCGCCGCCTTCAAGGCGAAATATCCGGAAATCACCGTCAATGAACTGAACCCCGACGCCGGCTCCGCCGACGAAGTCGAAGCAGTCAAGGCAAACAAGGACAATAAGGGCCCGCAGGCGCCTGACGTCATTGACGTCGGTCTTGCTTTCGGCCCGCAGATGAAGGCCGAAGGCCTGCTGCAGCCCTACAAGGTCTCCACCTGGGACGAAATTCCTGACAACGTCAAGGATCCCGAAGGTTACTGGTACGGCGACTATTACGGCGTGATGTCCTTCTTCGTGAACAAGGATCTTGTCAAGGAAACGCCGAAGGACTGGGCAGACCTTCTGAAGGCTGACTATTCCGGTCAGGTCGCGCTTGCGGGTGACCCGCGCGCCTCCAACCAGGCGATCCTCGGTGTTCTCGCCGCCGGTCTTTCAACCGGAGCAAAATCCGGCAAGGAAGCCGGTGAAGCGGGCCTGAAATATTTCGCCGACCTCAACAAGGCTGGCAACTTCCTGCCGACTATTGGCAAGGCTGGTACACTTGCACAGGGTGCCACGCCGATTATCGTTGCCTGGGACTATAATGCGCTGTCCTGGAAGAAGACGCTGAACGACAACCCGCCGACGGAAGTCGTCGTTCCCGAGAAGGGCGTTCTCGCCGGTGTTTACGTGCAGGGCATTTCCGCTTACGCCCCGCATCCGAATGCTGCCAAGCTGTGGATGGAGCACCTCTACTCCGACGACGGTCAGCTCGGCTGGCTGAAGGGTTATTGCCACCCGATCCGCTTCAACGCCATGGTCAAGGCCGGCAAGGTTCCGCAGGACCTGATCGACAGCCTGCCGCCGGCAGCAGCCTATGAAAAGGCGATCTTCCCGACGCTCGAGGAAGTCGATGCCAACAAGGCGGCCGTCACGGGCGGCTGGGATAGCGTTGTCGGCGCGAACGTGAAGTAAATTGTTGAAAACGCACCCCGGCCGATCAAAGCCGGGGTGCTTCTTTTATAATATAGACCTTTATAGACAGACCGTTTGAAAACGGCGTTTGGGGACAAGGATGCCATCAACCAACACCGGCGGACCATCCGACGCGCGCAGAAAGCTGCCGCTGCATTGGATAGGCGTCGTACCTTTTGCCGTTTTTGTGCTGCTGTTTCTGATTATGCCGACGATGAAGATCGTCGTTGGCGCGTTCCAGCGGACAGACGGAACTTTCACGCTTGAAAATATTGCAGGGCTTTTTACCGCATCCATCCTTTCGGCCTACTGGATCTCGATAAAGATCAGCCTCGCTTCTGCAGCGCTCGGCTGCCTGATCGGCTTTGCCGTCGCCGCGGCCGTAGTGCTCGGTGGTCTGCCGCAGCGTATCCGCGGACCGCTTCTCACCTTTTCAGGCGTCGCCTCGCAATTCGCCGGGGTACCGCTTGCCTTCGCCTTCATCGCCACGCTTGGCCCGGTCGGCCTCCTGACCGTCTTCCTGAAGACGCAGGTCGGCATCGATCTCAGGATGCTCGGCTTCAACATCCTGTCCTTCTGGGGTCTCACCGTCACCTATCTGTTCTTCCAGATTCCGCTGATGATCCTCATCGTCACGCCCGCGCTTGACGGCCTGAAGCGCGAATGGCGCGAAGCGGCGGAAATTCTCGGAGCCACCGGCTTTCAATATTGGCGCATGGTGGCCTTTCCGATCTTGCTGCCGTCGCTGCTCGGCACCATGTCGCTGCTGTTTGCCAATGCCTTCGGCGCAGTGGCCACCGCAATTGCGCTCACCGGCTCCTCGCTCAACATCGTACCGATCCTGCTCTTCGCGCAGATTCGCGGCGACGTTCTCGGCAATCCGCATCTCGGTTACGCGCTCGCCTTCGGCATGATCGTCGTGACAGGCATTGCCAATGCACTGTATATCTGGCTGCGCGCCCGCAGCGAAAGGTGGCTGAAATGAAGCGTTTCTTCGCCTGGGGCGCGCTGATTTTCGGCCTGCTCTATTTCGCCCTGCCGCTGATCGGCATGACCAATTTCTCGCTGAAAATGCGGCGCGGCGAATATTCTTTCGACGCTTATGCCAAGGTGCTGGGCGACCCGCGCTTCCAGGAAACCTTCAGCTATTCCGTCGTCATGGCGCTGTTCACCATCATTTTCGGCGTCCTGTTGGTGGTGCCGACAGCCTATTGGGTGCGGCTGAAACTGCCGGGCCTGCGCCCCTATATCGAATTCATCACGCTTCTGCCGCTGGTCATCCCGGCCATCGTCATCGTCTTCGGTTATATCAGGCTTTACAACACCTCCAGCTGGCTGCCGCTGACCGGCACGAGCTTCGGCACCAACCTGCTTCTGATGTTCGGTTATGCCACGCTGGCCCTGCCCTATATGTACCGCGCCGTCGATACCGGCCTCAGAACCATCGACGTGGCGACACTGACGGAAGCGGCGCAGAGCCTCGGCGCGGGCTGGACGACCATCCTCTCGCGCATCATCCTGCCCAATGTTCTGGTCGCCGTGCTGTCGGGCGCCTTCCTGACCTTTGCCATCGTCATCGGTGAGTTCACCATGGCAGCCCTTTTGAACCGCCCGGCCTTCGGCCCCTACATGCAGCTGCTGGGTGCCAACCGCGCCTATGAACCGGCAGCGCTTGCCGTGATTTCCTTCGGCATTACCTGGGGCTGCCTCGGTCTGATCCAACTCGTTTCACGCTACCAGAAGGGCGCGCCTCCCAAGGCCTGAGGACAATATTTCATGAGCTTTTTGACACTTAGCAACATCAAGAAATCCTTCGGCTCCGTCCAGGTCGTACATGATTTCAACATGGCCATCGAAAAGGGCGAGTTCGTCTCCTTCCTCGGGCCATCGGGCTGCGGCAAGACCACGGTACTGCGCATGATCGCCGGGTTTGAAATCCCGACCGGAGGCTCGATCGTCATCAATGGCAAGGACCAGACAACGCTCCGGCCCAACCAGCGCAATATTGGCATGGTGTTCCAGGCTTATGCGCTGTTCCCGAACATGAATGTCTATGAAAACGTCGCCTTCGGCCTGAAAGTCGCTGGCAAACCGAAAGCCGAAATCGACGCGCGCGTGAAAGAAATGCTCCAGCTCATCCACCTGGAGCATCTGGCTGACCGTTATCCCTACCAGATGTCGGGTGGCCAACAGCAACGCGTGGCGTTGGCCCGTGCGCTCGCGCCGAAGCCGGAAGTGCTTTTGCTGGACGAACCGCTCTCGGCACTGGACGCCAAGATTCGTGTTTCGCTGCGCGAGGAAATCCGCCAGATTCAGCAGAAACTCGGCATCACCACCATTTTCGTGACCCACGATCAGGAAGAGGCCCTGTCGATTTCCGACCGCATCGTTGTCATGAATGCCGGCCGCGCCGACCAGATCGGCTCGCCCTTCGATATCTACAACACGCCCGCGACCCGCTTCGTCGCTTCCTTCGTGGGCACGCTGAACCTCATCGACGCGATCGTGGCGGACTCCTCATCCAACACCATCCAGGTCGGGGAGCAGCAGATCACCCTGCAAAAGCCGGTCATTGCGGCAAACGGCGAAAAAATCACCCTTGCCCTGCGCCCTGAAGCGGGTTCGCTCGGCAGCGACGCGAAAGGCGATGTCGCCATTTCCGGCACGGTCACCTCCAGCCAGTTCCTCGGCTCGGTCATCCGCACCCGCCTCGATCTCGGCGGATCCACGCTGTCATTCGACATGTTCAACGATCCCGGCACAGCACCGCCCGCCGTCGGTGAGCAGGTCACGCTGAAATTCGCAGCCGGCGACCTGATGCTCATCAAGGACTAAAACGCTTTTCCAGACGCAAAACCGCTTCGCCCATTTGCGGGAGATGGTAGAGCAGGTATGACTTCGAACCTGCATACCAACGATGTGAGGCCATGATGCGCGCGCTTTATTACGAACGATTCGGTGAGACCCCCGTTGTCGCGTCCCTGCCGGATCCGGAACCGACAGATGGCGGTGTGGTCATCGAGGTAAAGGCCACCGGCCTTTGCCGAAGCGATTGGCACGGTTGGATGGGACATGACCCGGATATTCGCCTGCCGCATGTTCCCGGCCACGAATTCGCCGGGGTGATTGCCGCTGTCGGCAAAAACGTCACCCGCTTCAAGACCGGCGACCGCGTCACCGTGCCCTTCGTCTCCGGCTGCGGTCATTGCCATGAATGCCGCTCCGGCAACCAGCAGGTCTGCGAGGCGCAGTTCCAGCCCGGCTTCACCCATTGGGGCTCCTTCGCCGAATATGTCGCCATCGATTACGCCGATCAGAACCTCGTGCATCTGCCCGATACGATGAGCTACGCAACGGCGGCCGGCCTCGGCTGCCGGTTTGCCACCTCCTTCCGGGCAGTGACCGATCAGGGACGCCTGAAGGGCGGTGAATGGCTGGCGGTGCATGGCTGCGGCGGCGTCGGCCTGTCTGCCATTATGATCGGCGCCTGCCTCGGTGCGAAGGTCGTCGCCATCGACATCGCCGAAGACAAGCTCGAAATGGCCCGTCAGCTCGGCGCAACGGCCACCATCAACAGCCGGTCCGTGGCCGACGTCTCCGAAGCGGTGCGCGAGATCACTGGCGGTGGTGCACATGTTTCGGTCGATGCGCTGGGTCACCCGCAAACCTGCTGCAACTCCATCAGCAATCTGCGTCGGCGCGGCCGTCACGTGCAGGTGGGCCTCATGCTGGCAGACCACGCCATGCCCGCCATCCCCATGGCCCGGGTGATCGCCCACGAGCTGGAAATCTACGGCAGTCACGGCATGCAGGCGTGGCGTTACGACGATATGCTGGCTATGATCGAAAGCGGCAGGCTCGCGCCAGAAAAGCTGATCGGCCGCCACATCTCCCTGACCGAGGCCGCAGCTGCCTTGCCCGCCATGGACAGCTTCAGGGAAAGCGGCATCAGCATCATCGACCGTTTCGAATAGGGATAATGGCTTTTGACACGGGGCACCGTTTAAGTGTCTTCCGTCAGGAGGAGCCCAACATGCTGTTTCTCGATAGCGTAACCACAAAAGAGAACCTCGACGGAAGCGACGTCTATCCATTCTCCGTCCCTGCGCTGCGCCATCTGGAACGCCTCGAGTTCAAGACGCCGATCACCTTTTTCGCCGGCAATAACGGTTCGGGCAAATCAACACTGCTGGAAGGACTGGCGGCGGGAATGACTGCCTATGCCATCGGCAATCACGGTCAGGTAACCGGCGACCTTTACCTTCAGCACGCCGAGACCGTGGCGAAGTCGTTCTATTTCGCCCGCAAGAAATATCCGAAAATCCGCATGTTTCTGCGCGCCGAAGACGTGCTTGGTTATATCCGCCGCCAGAATGAAGAAGCGCTGGACGATTTTCGCTGGGAGCGGGAAAAGGCACTGAAAAAAGGCGAGAATTTTCCGGAGGAAACGCCCGAGACATTTCGCAGGATCGTCAGGAACAATATCCTCGACCGCCGCTCCCACGGCGAAGGGTTTATGGACATCATGCAGCAGAGGTTGCACGGTGCCGGTCTTTATTTTCTGGACGAACCGGAAAGCCCGCTTTCAATGCAGAAACAGCTCGAACTCGCCGCGCTCATCCGCCATGCGGCCGATCGAGGCGGGCAATTGATCATCGCCACCCATTCGCCCGTCCTTCTGGCCATTCCAGAGGCAACGATTTATCATTTCGACGAGGATGGCATCACCGAACGTCTTTATGACGAGTTGGAGACCATAATCTTCCTGCGGCGCTTTCTCGACAGCCCATCGAAATACCTGAGTGATTGAACAGCATAAGGCTTGAAATCGCGCTGCTCTTGCCGCATTCCCATAAGTAATACGAAATTTAGAAAAGAAGCAGCCTCATGTCTCCCACCACAACACCGGCGGCAGCCCGGCCCCTCAATAGCCAGGATTACAAAACGCTCGGCCTTTCGGCCCTGGGCGGTGCGCTCGAATTTTACGACTTCATCATTTTCGTATTTTTCGCGACCGTGATCGGCCATCTGTTCTTCCCGCCTGAGATGCCGGATTGGCTGGTGATGATCCAGACCTTCGGCATCTTTGCCGCCGGTTATCTGGTGCGGCCGCTCGGCGGTATCGTACTGGCGCATTATGGCGACCGTTACGGCCGCAAGCGTGTCTTCGCTTTCTCAATCCTCTTGATGGCTCTTTCCACGCTGGGCATGGCACTGATGCCGACCTACGCCACCATTGGCGTGGCCGCTCCCATCCTGCTCATCATCCTGCGCATGCTGCAGGGTGCCGCCATCGGCGGTGAAGTGCCCGGCGCCTGGACCTTCGTTGCCGAACACGTGCCCTTCCGCCGCGTCGGGCTTGCCTGTGGTTTCCTCACCTCCGGTCTTTCCTTTGGCATCATGCTGGGCTCGTTGATCGCCTTTGCCATCAATTCGCTTTTCACGCCGGAAGACGTGGCCGGTTACGCCTGGCGCATCCCCTTCCTGCTCGGCGGCATTTTCGGCCTCATCGCCGTTTATCTGCGCCGCTGGCTGGAAGAGACGCCAATCTTCATGGAAATGAAGAAGGCGAAGTCACTGACGGACAAGCTGCCGCTCGGGCTGGTGCTGAAGCACCATATGCGCGGCGTGATCATCTCCGCCCTGCTGACCTGGGTTCTGTCAGCGGCAATCGTCGTCACCACGCTGATGACGGCGACCTTCCTGCAAAAGCTCTACGGCTATACGCCAACGCAGGCGCTCGCCGGCACCAGCTTCGGCACGCTGTTCCTGATCTTCGGCGTCATCATTGCCGGGGCGCTGATCGACCGTATCGGCTCCGGCCTCTTCTTCATGGGCGCCAGCATCTTCTTCGGTATCGCCACCTTCACCTTCTACAGCTACGCCGGCACCTCGCTTCAGACCATGTTCTTGCTTTACGGCGTCATGGGCCTTTCGGTCGGCATGGCCGGTGCGGTGCCCTATGTCATGGTGCGGGCGTTTCCGGCATCCGTCCGTTTTTCCGGCCTCTCCTTCGCCTACAACGTCTCTTATGCCGTCTTCGGCGGGCTGACGCCGATCGGCGTGACGACGGCGCTTGCGATCAACCCCATGGCCCACGCCTGGTATCTGGTCTTCATCGCCGTCCTCGCCTTCGCGATCGGTCTCTACCTCTATCTGCGCGGCAGCGAGATAGAGAGCCATGTCGGCATTGAGGAACTGGCGGCGTTGCGGTCGTAGGTTCCACAGTAAACAAAAAAGCGCGGGCAAGACCCGCGCTTTTTATTTGTCCCGGCAATGCGTGAACCATCAGGCCGCGCTATCGATTTTCTCCTCGCCGTTCGTCGGCACGTAGTTGAGCACCGGACCGAGCCAGCGCTCCACTTCCTCAACCGGCATATCCTTGCGGCGCGCATAATCCAGCACCTGATCACGCTCCACCTTGGCAACGCCGAAATAATAGCTTTCGGGGTGGCCGATATAGATGCCGGAGACGGAAGAGCCCGGCCACATGGCGTAACTTTCCGTCAATTCCACACCCGCCGCATTGGTGGCGTCGAGCAGGGCAAACAGCGTCTTCTTTTCGGTGTGGTCGGGCTGGGCCGGATAGCCAGGTGCCGGGCGGATACCGGCATAGGCCTCGCCAATCAGCTCATCGCCGGAAAAAGCCTCATCCGGTGCATAACCCCAGAACTCCTTACGCACCCGCTCATGCATGCGCTCGGCGAAGGCCTCCGCGAAACGGTCGGCCAGCGCCTTGACGAGGATGGACGAATAATCGTCATTCGCCCGCTCGAAACGCTCGGCAATCGCCACTTCCTCGATACCCGCCGTTACCACGAAGCCGCCGACATAATCGGCAACACCGCTATCGACAGGCGCGACGAAATCGGACAGCGCCACATTGGGACGTCCGTCTCGCTTGGAAAGCTGCTGGCGCAGCGTGAAGAAGGTCGCCAGCTCTTCATTGCGGCTCTCATCGGTAAATAGCCTGATATCGTCGCCCACCGCATTAGCCGGCCAGAAGCCGATCACCGCGCGCGGCCGGAACCAGTTCTCCTCAATGATCTTCTTCAGCATCGCCTGCGCATCGCTATAGAGCTGACGCGCCGCCTCGCCCTGCTTCTCGTCATCGAGAATCGCGGGGAAGCGGCCCTTCAATTCCCAGGTCTGGAAAAACGGCGTCCAGTCGATATAGCGAGAAAGCTCTTCCAGATCATAGGTCTCGAATACCTTTGTGCCGAAGAATTGTGGCTTGACGGCGCTATAGCTCGACCAGTCAATCTTGTGCGCATTCTCGCGGGCGCGGGAAAGCGGCAGGCGCTGCTTCTCACGCTCGTTGCGGGCGTGAGCCTCTGCCACCTTGGCATATTCGCTGCGAATACCGTCGATATAAGCCGGCTTCTGCTCGGCGGAGAGAAGCGCCGACACGACGCCCACGGCGCGCGAGGCGTCGGTCACATAGATCGCCTGCCCCTGCTCATACCGCGGATGAATTTTTACCGCCGTATGCACACGGCTCGTCGTGGCGCCACCGATTAGCAGCGGGATGTCGAAACCCTGCCGTTCCATTTCTGCGGCCACATGCACCATCTCGTCCAGCGACGGCGTAATGAGGCCGGAAAGGCCGATCACATCCACCTTTTCGGCGATTGCCGTTTCGAGGATTTTCGTCGTCGGCACCATGACGCCGAGATCGATGATCTCGTAATTGTTGCAGGCGAGCACGACGCCGACGATGTTCTTGCCGATATCGTGCACATCGCCCTTGACGGTCGCCATCAGCACTTTGCCGGCCGCCTTCTTCTCTTCGCCGCCGTTCAGGCGCTTTTCTTCTTCCATGTAAGGAAGAAGCACCGCCACAGCCTGCTTCATCACGCGAGCGGATTTCACCACCTGCGGCAGGAACATCTTGCCCGAACCGAAGAGGTCGCCCACCACGTTCATGCCGGCCATCAGCGGCCCTTCGATGACGTGCAGCGGACGCTCCGCCTTCTGGCGCGCCTCTTCCGTATCGGCCTCGATATAGTCGGTGATGCCGTTGACCAGCGCGTGCTCCAGCCTTTTCTCGACGGGCAGCTCACGCCAGGAAAGATCCTGAACCTTGGTATCCTTGGCGCCCGTGCCCCGGAAACGCTCCGCGACCTCCAGCAGGCGTTCGGTCGCGTCATCGCGGCGGTTCAGCACCACGTCCTCGCAGGCCTCGCGAAGCTCCGGGTCGATATTGTCATAAACCGCAAGCTGACCGGCGTTGACGATGCCCATATCCATGCCAACCTGGATGGCGTGATACAGGAACACGGCATGCATCGCCTCGCGCACCGGTTCATTGCCGCGGAAGGAGAAGGAAAGGTTGGAAACGCCACCGGAAATATGCGTAAGCGGCATGGTTTCGCGGATGGTCTTGGTGGCCTCGATGAAATCAACGCCGTAATTATTGTGCTCCTCGATACCGGTCGCGACAGCAAAGACGTTCGGATCGAAGATGATGTCCTCAGGCGCCAGCCCGGCCTTTTCGGTCAGCAGCTTGTAGGCCCGCGCGCAGATTTCCACCTTGCGCTGATAGGTATCCGCCTGCCCCACCTCGTCAAAGGCCATGACAACGACTGCCGCGCCGTAATTGTGGACGAGCCGCGCCTGCTGGAGAAACTTCTCCTCGCCTTCCTTCAGCGAAATCGAGTTGACGATCGACTTGCCCTGAACGCATTTCAGACCGGCCTCGATGATCTCGAACTTCGACGAGTCGATCATGACAGGCACGCGGGCGATGTCGGGCTCGGCAGCGATGAGGTTCAAAAACTCCACCATCGCCTTTTCGGAATCGATCAGGCCTTCATCCATGTTGATGTCGATGATCTGCGCGCCGTTTTCCACCTGATCGCGGGCAACGGCCAGCGCCGCCGTGTAATCACCGGCGGTGATTAGCTTGCGGAACTTGGCCGAGCCGGTGACGTTGGTGCGCTCGCCGACGTTGACGAAAGGAATATCCTTGGTCAGCACGAAGGGCTCAAGGCCCGAAAGCGACATGAAGGGCTTATGCTCGGGGATCGGGCGCGGCTTGTAATCCTTGACCGCCTCGGCAATCGCCCGGATATGCTCCGGCGTCGAGCCGCAGCAACCGCCAACGATGTTCACGAGGCCGTCGCGGGCGAAACCCTGCACCTGACGCGCCATCATCTCAGGCGTTTCGTCATATTGCCCGAACTCGTTCGGCAGGCCTGCATTCGGATAGGCACAGACGAAGGTATCGGCGACATCGGACAATTCCTGCAGATGCGGACGCATGGCATCCGCACCGAGTGCGCAGTTAAGGCCGATGGTAAAGGGGTTGGCGTGGCGCACCGAATTCCAGAAGGCAGACGGCGTCTGGCCGGAAAGCGTGCGGCCGGATAGGTCTGTGATCGTGCCCGAGATCATGACCGGCAGGCGGATGCCCTTGGCCTCGAAACGCTCCTCGCAGGCGAAGATCGCCGCCTTTGCATTCAGCGTATCGAAGATCGTCTCGATGAGGATGATATCGGCGCCGCCATCGATCAGGCCGTCGATCTGCTCGCCATAGGCGATACGCAGATCGTCAAAGCTGACGGCGCGGTAACCGGGATTGTTGACATCTGGCGAAATCGAGGCCGTACGGTTGGTGGGGCCGATGGCGCCGGCCACGAAACGGCGGCGGCCATCTTCCCGCTCGGCGCGCTGGGCGGCGCGGCGGACGATCTGCGCACCCTCGCGGTTGAGGTCGTAGACGGCATTTTCCATCTCGTAATCGGCCTGCGCGATGCGGGTCGAGGAAAACGTGTTGGTTTCGAGAATATCCGCACCCGCCATGGCGTAGCGATAGTGGATGTCTTCGATAGCGTCCGGCTGGGTCAGAATCAGAAGGTCGTTATTGCCTTTCTGGTGACAGGCGCAGCCGATGAAGCGGTCACCACGAAAATGATCTTCGTCAAAACCGAGACCCTGAATCTGCGTGCCCATGGCGCCGTCGAGAATGAGGATGCGCTCGCTGGCGGCTTCGCGCAGCGCCTTGAAAATTTCCGCGCCGTCGCGCTTTGCCCCCTCAGGGCCAAACAGATCGTCAAACACGGGCACACTCCTCATTTCGATTTGCAAGATCGCAAGTCGTCAAGTCACATAAAGATATGTTTATGTCAATATATCTTCAAGGGACAGGCATGGCTTTGCGTCGTTGCGTCACGTTACGAAATATCGCTGACAGATGACAGGTTTATACGGCAAGGATATAAGCCGAAGCAGCAAACCGCATGGAGGACGCGATGTCTGAGGACGATCACAACAGCCGAAACTGGAATACCCTGCCCTGGCACCGCCAGTGGCTGGTAAAACAGGCCGAGGGGCTTTTCGACTTCTTCCAGTACCGGGCGCTCAATCCTGCCGGCGGCTTCTTCGATCTCGATGTCAAGGGCGCGCCGTTGCAGGCAAACGATCCCGTGCGCGGCATCCATGCCTCCGCGCGCATGGTGCATTGCTTCTCCATCGGCCATCTGCTCGGCCGTCCGGGCTGTGGCGATATTGTCGACCACGGCATGACCTATCTCTGGAACAGGCATCGCGACAGCGAGCATGGCGGTTATTTCTGGCAGGTTAACGATGCCGGCCCCGTGGACGCCACCAAGCAGGGTTACGGCCATGCCTTCGTGCTTCTGGCCGCCTCCTCCGCCAAGACCGTCGGCCACCCGCTCGCCGACCAGATGCTGGCCGATATTACCGAAGTGCTGGAAACCCGCTTCTGGGAAGAAAAACACGGCGCGATCGCCGAGGAATTCAACCGCGACTGGTCGCCCATCGATAATTATCGCGGCCAGAATTCCAATATGCATCTGACCGAAGCGTTGATGGCCGCCTATGAGGTGACCGGCGACAAAAACTACCTCGGCAAGGCCGAACGCATCGCCGATCTTCTCATCCGCCGTCGCGCCGGTGAACTGGATTTCCGGGTTCCGGAGCATTTCGACGACAACTGGACACTCGACAAGGACTATCGCGGCAACGAGATGTTCCGTCCCTCCGGCTCCACCCCCGGCCATTGGCTGGAATGGGCGCGCCTCCTACTCCAGCTTTGGGTGTTGGGTGATCGCCGCCACGACTGGATGCCGGTGGCCGCCAAATCGCTGTTCGTGCAGTCCATGGCGCTTGGCTGGGATCGGGAAAAGGGCGGCTTCTTTTATACGCTCGACTGGAACGACAATCCCGACAAGCGGGCAAAGCTCTGGTGGCCCATGTGCGAAGCGGCGGGTGCGGCCCATTTCCTCAACGAGAACCTGCCGGCGGACCCTTTCTATGAAGACAGCTACCGCCGCATCTGGAGCACCATCGCCAACAGCTTCATCGACCATGAAAATGGCGGCTGGCATGAGGAACTGACGGAAAATCTGGTTCCCGCTCACACGCTGTTCCCCGGCAAGGGTGATATATACCACGCCCTCCAGGCCTGCCTCATCCCGCTTTTCCCGGCTACGGGCAGCCTGACAAGGGTGATCGGGGAAAGCGGCGGGGTTTATTAAGCGCGTTGTTCGCAACGGCGTTCGAAGACTTCTCCACTGTCATGCTCGGGCTTGTCCCGGGCATCTGCAGCCTATAGGCCGGACGCAACGCGGTTAAATCCCCGGCATTGGGCCGAGGATAAAGCAACAGTCAAAACCCGATTGTTTCCTCGAAGTCATCCCAGGACTGATACATTTCATAACGCCCGATGCCAGGGATCGGCACATGGCCGTAATAGGGCGAAAGTTGAAACTCGGCGGCCGCCTCGCTCTTGCCTGCCACGGCGGCAACATAGATCGCAGAGGCAAGCCCGGTGCGGTTCGCCCCATGTTCGCAATGGATGAGAACAGGCTTTTCCGCGTTGCGCAGCACCGCCGCCAGCGTTTCTGAATCTTCCACCGAGACTTTCTCGCTTGAGCTCAGCGGATAGTCGACCAGCCGGATGCCGTTGTTTTTCGCGGCCTTGCTTTCGGTATCATACCAGGCTTCACGCTTTTCATCGCGCAGGTTGATGATGGTCTTGATGCCATAGGCCTTGGCGTAAGCGGCGATGTCCTTGCCACTCGGCTGAGCCGAACGATAAAGCTCGCCGGGAATGACCTCGTGAAAATTCCCCGTCAGCTGGCCGATGCCCATATGTGCGCCGGCCAAAACCGGGAGGGCAACGAGGCCAATGGCCGTGATCTTCAAAAACTTCAGAAAAATACGCAAAACATCAACCCGCGACATCAATCGAATGTGTGGCAGATGACACCGCAAACCGGCGAAAACAAGTCACGCCCCGTCGCGGCCCGTGCGCTTCGCAAGCAGCCGGGGCACGGCAGGCCCATGGAGCGGTTGCAATACAGGGCCTTTGGACCGAGGCATAAATTCTCAAAATACCGTGATTGCCGGCACCGGTGTGATCTCTTCAATCAAACTCGGCGGAAATGACGGTAACCCGCCACTCCAGCCTTTGCGGTTCCACCCGCTCGTTGTTGCGCAGGCGAAATGTCCGGCAGGCGGCGAAGGTTTCCCCGGCTTCGATCCGCCTTTCGCTGACCTGATAGGGATCGAACGATACGGAAGCTCGAAAGGCCGGTTCGAAGCCCTCCAGCGTGTAGGTCAGACGCTGCACCGCGACATTGTTATCATTGCGGAAGCTGACGCGAATGGGCAGTGCAGGGTCCGGACAGGCGGCCTCGAACCCGGCAGTCGCGACGATATGCTCCAACCGCTGGCTGCTGCGACGCCAGTCGTAAATGACAAAGGCAGCCGTGCCGGCCCATATCAGGAGCAGGCAGATGACCACTGGTTTGAGATGCCGCGGAAATGCAATAAGGGTGAGGAGAAGAATGGCGCTGAGAACGGCTCCGACAATCACGTCGCCCCTCCTCCGCTAAAATAAATCTCCATACGTTTCTGCCCTCCCATGCCCTTCCAGCCACAAACGGCCGCGCGAGGCGGTCGTTGGGGTATTATCTCGACGGCGGCTCAAGCCTCTAGCATATGGCGCGAAGCACCGGCATCGCAGCCGTCAGCCACAACTCTATGGGTGCTCCCCCCGGTGTCAAGACAACCAAGCGTGACAGATAGCGCTGGCATTGCCGTCCCAGAAAGAACGGCGAAGGGAACCAAACGCCGCCGAAGACGTTCGCAGCATCAGAACAGCATGGCGGGACATAACGAAACGCCGCGGCATGGAGGTAAGTAGGCCAGCCGGCAGGGACGACAAGCCGCCCCTTGGCACCGCCGAAAGCCACCCCATATTAAAAGTTACTAAACTATGCTACATATCAGTCAGCTCAGGGAGAAAACGATGAAAACGCTGATCGTAACGTCGCTCCTGGCCCTTTCGGCCAGCACCGCAATGGCCGCGGATGCCGTCTACGAAACACCGGCGCCTCCGGTTGCACAGGAAACGTTGCCGGTCTTCACCTGGTCTGGTCCTTATCTTGGTATTCAAGGTGGCGCGGGCTGGGCAAATGGCGATTTTTCGGCCGGTGCCCCCATAGGCTCGGATAATTTCGATGGCGGCATTCTCGGCGCCTTCGCGGGTTACAATTACCAGTTCGACAATAATTTCGTTCTCGGCATCGAGGGTGACGTCGACTATAACTGGAATGACAATGATTATGCGGGTGTGAACATTGGCACCGACTGGCAAGGGTCCGTTCGTGGCCGCGTTGGTTATGCCTTCGATCGCGCCCTGCTTTATGGCACCGCCGGCTGGACCGCCACACGCGGCTTCATAGACACCCCCGGCGCCGGCAAGGACAGCGCCACCTTCAACGGCTACACCGTTGGCGCAGGTCTGGATTACGCCTTCACCGACAATGTCTTCGGCAGGCTGGAATATCGTTACAACGATTACGGCGACAAGGACATATTTGGCATCAATACCGACCTTGACCAGCACACCGTCAAGGTGGGCCTCGGCGTGAAGTTCTGATCACAATCGAGTTTCGTTGACTGAAGCCCGGCCATCCGCCGGGCTTTTTTCGTTGCAGAAGTCCAGCGCAGGCTACGATCCGCTCTGCGAAAAAACGGAACAATATGAACTCCGTAAAAATGAAACATTCACAAGCCGTTCAGCAGTTCCGTGCCATCATGCGGGCATAATGAGCCTCTATCTCCCGAAGCAGGCTTATGGAGTAGCCCGATGAAAAAGATAATTCTTTCCACGATTGCCGCGCTTGTTGCCACTGGCAGCATCTTCGCATCCTATGGCAGCGCCAGCGCGCAGGACTATCCCTACCGTCCGCGTTACGATCGGGGTTACGACCGTGGCGGCCCGCCGCCACCGCCCTATCGCGAACACCGTCGCCACAATGATGGCGCAGCCATTGCCGGAGGCCTCGCCGCAGGCGTCATCGGTGGCCTGATCGGTGGCGCCATCGCCAGTAATAGCGGCCCCCGTTATTACGAACCGCCACCGCCGCCGCCGCGCTGCTGGTTTGAAGACCGGCGGGTTCCGAATTCCTATGACGGCGGCTGGCACACCGAAAGCATGCGGGTCTGCAACTGATGTCCGATCCTGCGGCCCGGTTTGCTTCAAATGGCAAGCCGGGCTGCTTTCAGCGAATGAGATTGCGGGACACGATTTTCATCCCCACCACGCGCTCTCACCGACACTGCGTGAGGCGCGACAGCACCCCTGCGATCAGCACAGAAAATCAACAACCATCTGATTAAAAAAGAAAAATGGTGGGCCTGGAGAGACTCGAACTCCCAACCAAGCGGTTATGAGCCGCCGGCTCTAACCATTGAGCTACAGGCCCCTTCGGAAAACGCTATCCGAAACACCGGTTTCGCAATGGTTCGAATCCGGTGGTCACGCTCTAACGCAATTTTTACAGCCCGACAAGCCATTGATGCTTTCGCAAACAGTGCCGCCGTATTAGCTACACAATCTAAGGCAATACCCGTTCAAGGGACTCAATCAACGAGGAAACACCATGAAGACAAAATCGGCCCGCCTTTTTGCACTTAGCGCAATGACAGCAGCAGCCATGATGCCGCTCTCCGGCCAGTTGCTCGCGCAGGACGCCACCCCGCGTGAAGCCACAATCAGCGTTTCCGGCGAAGGCCAGGCGGCCATCGCTCCTGATATGGCAATCCTGTCGTTCAGCGTCGTCAAGCAGGCAGAGACCGCGGCGGCCGCTCTTTCGGAAAATTCAAAGGCGCTGGCCGATGTTCTGAAGGCGCTGAAGGAGGCGGCGATCGAGGATCGTGACCTGCAGACCAGCAACTTCTCGGTGCAGCCGCTTTACAAGCATTATGAGCCAAAGGACGGCGTCTATGTCGCTCCCGAAATCACCGGTTACCAGGTATCCAACGGCCTGACCGTGCGGGTGCGGGACCTGAAGAAGCTCGGCGCGATCCTCGATACATCCGTCAAGCTCGGCATCAACCAGGGTGGAGACATCAGCTTCACCAACGACAAGCCTGAAGCCACCGTCACCGAGGCTCGCAAACAGGCCGTGGCAGACGCTCTTTCCAAGGCCAAGACCCTGACGGAAGCTGCTGGCGTAAAGCTCGGCCGTGTTATCCAGATCACCGAAAACTCGCAGCGCCCGATGCCGGTGCCGCAGGCCATGATGCGCGCCTCCATGGCGAAGGAAGCGGACAGTGTCCCGATTGCCTCTGGTGAAAACAGCTACAGCGTTGTGGTCAACGTCACCTTCGCGCTCGAGCAGTAATCGGCAAGGGGCGGCTTTTGGGCCGCCCCGCATCGGCTCGACCTCCGCCGTAGCACAGATAAAATGAAACGCCCCTCGCTACCGTTCAGGAAGCGAGGGGCGTTTTGTCCATCTGCCGGGACGGGGATGCCGGCAGATCGATCAGGATCGCTGCCTTTAGCGGCGGATCACCGGGCAGCCGCGCTCATTGGCGAATACGATGCGGTCACGACCGTGGCGGTCAAAACCTGCAACAACGACGCGGCGCGGAGATACATCAACAACACGCGCGCGACGAAGACCCATGCGGCTTGCCTTTTCTTCCGCAAGCCAGGGCGAGCAGCCACGGCGCGGGCGATCCGGGCGGCCCCAGCCGGGACGATGACCATAACCATCCTGAACCTGAACTCGGAACTGTACATCCGAGCCGGCCGAAGCAGCTGGAGCGGTGACGGAAATACCACCAAGGGCGATGAGGGCAGCCAGGCCGGCTTTTGCGAAGGTGCTGAACATGAACTCACTCCGTTTGTTTCTTTGACGTCGGGGGAACTTCCCCGGCGATTGACGAGACCCTAGACTCGCCCATCTGAATATCAGCAGAACCGAATGTTCAGCAGGCGTTCAGGGTGGTTAACGCGCACACCCCGATCAGGATCCGCACATCACGGCGAGATATGCAGCACGACTTCGCGCCGATGCGACTGATCGCGATGTTCGAAGAGATAAAGGCCCTGCCAGGTGCCAAGCACGAGCCTGCCATCCGTGATGGGAACGCCGATGGAAACCATTGTGAGCGCCGATTTGATGTGGGCGGGCATGTCGTCGGGCCCCTCCAGGGTGTGGACAACCCACCGCATGGAAGGATCGCTAGAAGGCGGGACGAGACGGGAGAAAAACTCCGTGAGATCGCGCCGGACTTCGGGATCGGCATTTTCCTGGATGAGCAGGGAACAGGACGTGTGCCGGACAAAGACTGTCAGCAAGCCTTCCGTTACGCCGGCCTGATTTACGAAGCCTTTTGCTTCAGAGGTAAACTCGTAAAGGCCCTGCCCGTGGGTAGAGATGATTATTTTCTTCTGCGGCACGTTTTTCTTTCAAATAGTCGGGAACAAAATCGGCGCTGCGAACGTTGCACCATGTCAAATTCTATCCGATGGCGATAAGTATAAGACGACAGGGCGATAACAGCCCATGACAGCAGAACGGAAAACCGCCACTGCAGTTGCATAAAACGGGGAAGGGTTGGCAATATAATAATGAATTATCCAGGCTATCCCTTCCATAGACAAACACGGCATTTGCAGCGCAGGACTGACACAGGGTGCGAAAGACTTTCTCATGGCACCCACTGACTATCGTGTCGATCTGACCAATTGCGACCGCGAGCCCATCCATATCCCCGGCTATATTCAACCCCATGGCTGTCTCATCGCCTGCGATAACGCTTTGCGCATGGTGCTGCGGCATTCGGCAAATTGCTGCGACATTCTGGGTGTGGAAGGCGATATCAATGGCCGGACCGCCGAAGAGGTTCTGGGCAAGGACCTCGTACACAATCTCCGCAACGCGCTGACTGTAACCGGGAGGACAACGCGCCCGGCCATGTTGCCCGCAACGGAAATGGGCGACGGCCGAAGCTTCGACATTTCGCTCCACCGCTACAAATCCACCACGATCATCGAATTCGAACCGTCCCGCAGCGAAACCCAGCCCCTGGGCACCGCACGAAAGATGGTGGATCGCATTCGCGAGGCGGACAGCGTGGAAAGCCTCATCTCCAGAACGACCAGGCTGGTAAAGGCAACGCTTGGCTACGACCGGGTAATGATTTACCGCTTTGAGGAAGATGGAGCCGGCAAGGTGGTCTCGGAAGCAAAGCAACCGGAACTGGAAAGCTTCCTCGGCCAATATTTCCCCGCCAGCGACATACCCCAGCAGGCCCGCACGCTTTATCTCAAGAACACGCTCCGCATTATCTCTGATGCCAGCGGCACACGAATCCCCGTGCTGCCAGCCCTCGATATCTCCGGCGAACCGCTCGACCTCTCTTTCGCGCACCTGCGCAGCGTCTCTCCCATCCATTGCGAGTATCTTCGCAATATGGGCGTCGCCGCTTCCATGTCGATTTCGGTGATTGTCGATGGCGCCCTCTGGGGTCTGATCGCCTGTCACCATTATTCCCCGCGTGTCCTGACCATGCCGGTGAGGATTGCCGCTGAAATGTTTGGAGAATTCTTCTCCATGCATTTGCAGGTCCTCAAGCAGAAACGTCGGCTGGACACCGTCAATCATGCCCATGCCGCGCTCGATCGCTTCCTGCGGCTCGCCGCGCACCACGCCAATATCGAAGAACTGCTGATTGACAGTTTTCAGGATTTTGCCGATCTGATGCCGTGTGATGGTGTCGGTCTCTGGGTAGACAACAACTGGCACGGCCATGGCGCAACACCACCGCATGACGCCATTCCAAGGCTCGCGCGTTTCGTCGCCTCGGCTTCGGAAGGCAGGGTCTGGGCGACCCATGCGCTGTCGCAGGCGATACCTGAGGCGGAAATCTACGCCGACACGGCAGCTGGAATGCTCGCCATCCCACTTTCTCAGGTGAAACAGGACTATCTCCTGTTTTTCCGCAAAGAGATCGTGCAAAATCTGAACTGGGCCGGCAATCCGGAAAAATCTTATGAAACCGGCCCGATGGGGGACCGTCTCACACCACGCAAGAGTTTCGCGATTTGGAAAGAGACGGTGCATCAGAGGGCGCAGCCCTGGTCGGAAGATGACCGGGAAATAGCAGAAGCCGCCAGAATTGCGCTGGTCGAGGTCGCCTTCCATCACAGCGAGCTAATGGCCGGCGAAAGGGAACGCGCCGAAGTGCGGCAGCGCATGTTGAACGAGGAGCTCAACCACCGCGTCAAGAATGTTCTCGCCATCATCAAATCGCTGGTCGGCAATCCCTCACAGGAAGGCAAGACCCTGCAGGAATATGTGGCTGCCCTGAAGGGCCGTATTCAAGCCTTGTCCTTTGCCCATGATCAGATCATCCGAGGCGAAGGCGGCGGCGCGCTGCGCGATCTTCTCGACGCGGAATTGTCGCCGCATCGTTCCCCGGAAACGACGGTGAAACTCGAAGGTCCCCACGTCACACTTGATTCGCGCGCCTTCTCCGTCATGGCGCTCGTTCTGCACGAACTGGCGACGAACGCCGCCAAATACGGCGCGCTTTCGCAGAACGGTGGGCAATTGCATGTGCGCTGGTGGGTCAACGAAAACCGCGATTGCGAAATCGAGTGGCGGGAAGTGCTGACCACCAAACTGCCGACGCCATCCCGCGCCGGCTTCGGCACGGCGCTTATCAGCCGCAGCATTCCTTACGATCTCGGCGGACGCAGTACGTTGCGCTATTTGCCCGATGGATTGGAGGCAGAAATTATGCTGCCCTTCCGTCATGTCTCGTCAGCCACCGAAAGTGTCGAAGTACCCACAGAAAATGAGCCCGCGCGGCAATCCAGCCGCTATAACCGGGAGGAGCCGTTGAAAATATTACTCGTCGAAGATCAGATGCTGATCGCCATGGATGTCGAAAACATGCTCGAGGATAACGGCATCAAAACCATCGAAACGGCGACTTCGTCTGCGATGGCAATTGAAAAGCTGAAAAGCTATGTGCCTGACGTGGCAATTCTCGACATCAATCTCGGTTCGGACACCTCCATTCCCGTCGCCCGGGAACTTCACCGCCGTGGCATCCCGTTCATGTTCGCTACCGGCTACGCCGATGGCAGCATGGTGCCGGATGAATTCGGCGCTGTTCCGGTTATCAGGAAGCCCTATGATGAGGACGCGCTGATGGCCGGGATTGGGGTTTTGGTGGGCGATACGGAGCGCGTTTGAGCGACAAGTGACAAACGTCAACCGAGAGGTTTCCGTGCGTTTGGGGGCGGATCATTTTTAATTCGGCGACCGATCTGCTACCGACCGGTGAAACCCCGTTTCCTTGCTTCAGCTGGCGTGATGACGTCCCCCATCTTAATTCTGAAGGCCGTCACTGCATAGTTATCGACATCCACCTCGCATTGAAACGTGACATCGCGCCAGACGTCGCCGACGTTGAATGCGCCGCCAGTAGCGTCAAGAACATTGCCCGATATACGTCCGCCCGTGTCGGAAAAGCCATACATGCCGCGGGTATCAGCGTAAACCTGTCTTATTTGGGCCAGTGCTTCCGCTTGGCAAAGCTGCACGATACGACGCCGCGGCGGTAGATCGCCAAACATCTGCCGTCTCTGCGCCGGTGTCAGTAGAGCCGATGAAAGCAAACTCTTAGCCGCAGGAAGTTTCGCGGGCTTGTTTTCCCTTGCCTCAGAAGGCTTTTCCTCAGGCGGCTTTGGTTGCGGTACTGGCGGCTGCTCCGGTGACGTTTCTTCTTTCATCGGCGCAACCGCGATCTCTCCCTGCTCGGCGGAAGCTTTGAGGTCGCTGTTGGCGGCGGCGGGCGCAGGCTTTTCCTCGGCCGCTTTCTCGGGCTCGCGCGGCGGTTCTGCCGATGGCTGTGTCTTTTCCGCTTCTTCAGTCTTGCCGGCCTTGTCCTCAGGGTCTGCCTGCGCCTCTTCCGGCCGCATGGCGATGGAAGGCAACGTCGCCTGCGGTTGCGGCACCGGTTTCGCTTCTTCAGCCGGTGGCGCGGGAGGTGGTGGCGGAGGTTGCGGTTTTTCCTCTTTCGCCTTCTCCTCACCGGGCGGCGGGGCCTCTTCTGCCTTTTTTTCCTCAGGCGGTGGCACCAGATCGACGCTGATGCTTTCCGGTTCCTGCGGCTCGGCTACACGCTCCGGCAATTCGAAAAGGAAAATCGCCACGACGACAAGATGCAGAAGAACGGAGACGGGCATAGCCCATCCCTTCCACCGCCACCTGCCTGCCGAAACCTGTTGCATCTTACCGAACCAAATCGAACCCGGACATATCCAGCGGAAGCGGATCGCCTGCCTCACACATAAGGCTTGTCGCAGAGTTCGCCAGTGCGGAAAACAAAAAACCCGGCCAGAGCTGACTGACCGGGTTCAATTTTAAAGGAAGCAAAAGCTTAGCTGTCGAGGAAGCTGCGGAGCTTTCTCGAGCGGCTTGGGTGCTTCAGCTTGCGCAGCGCCTTCGCCTCGATCTGGCGAATACGTTCGCGCGTAACCGAGAACTGCTGGCCGACCTCTTCCAGCGTATGGTCAGTGTTCATGCCGATGCCGAAGCGCATGCGCAGAACACGTTCCTCACGCGGTGTCAGCGAGGCCAATACGCGGGTGGTCGTTTCACGCAGGTTCGCCTGAATGGCGGCGTCGATCGGCAGCAGCGCGTTCTTGTCCTCGATGAAGTCACCGAGATGCGAATCCTCTTCGTCACCCACGGGGGTTTCGAGCGAGATCGGCTCCTTGGCGATCTTCAGAACCTTGCGCACCTTTTCCAGCGGCATGGCCAGCTTTTCGGCTAGTTCTTCCGGGGTCGGCTCGCGGCCAATCTCGTGCAGCATCTGGCGCGAGGTACGAACGATCTTGTTGATCGTTTCGATCATGTGCACCGGAATACGGATCGTGCGGGCCTGATCAGCAATCGAGCGGGTGATCGCCTGTCTGATCCACCATGTCGCATAGGTCGAGAACTTGTAACCGCGACGGTATTCAAACTTGTCCACCGCCTTCATCAGGCCGATATTGCCTTCCTGAATGAGATCGAGGAACTGCAGACCACGGTTCGTATACTTCTTCGCAATCGAGATCACGAGACGCAGGTTGGCCTCGACCATCTCCTTCTTGGCGATGCGCGCTTCGCGCTCACCCTTCTGCACCATCGAAACGATGCGACGGAATTCGGCGATGGAAATGCCGGTTTCCGTGGAGAGGTTCTGGATCTCCTGGCGGATTTCCCGGATCGTGTTGCTTTCTTCGCGCGCGAATTCCTTCCAGCCGCGGGCGGCCAGATTGGCGATCGACTTCATCCAGTTCGGATCGAGTTCCGCACCGTGATACTGCTCGAGGAAGCTGTCGCGCTTGACGCCATAGGATTCGGCAAGGCGCAGCAGCCGGCCTTCGTTCTGCATCAGACGCTTGGAAATGTCGTAGAGCTGCTCGACAAGGCTGTCGATGCGGTTCTGGTTCAGCGAAAGCGACTTCACGGCCGTGATCAGCTGATCCTTCAATTCCTTGTAACGGCGCTCCTGGCCGGAAGAGAGCGTACCGGTGCAGGCCAGACGCGCTTCCACCTGCTGATCCTGAAGCTTGCGCAGCTTCTTGTAGGTGTCGGCAATGGTGTCGAGCGTTTCCATGACCTGCGGACGCAGTTCGGCTTCCATCGCGGCAAGGGAAAGATTGGACTCGTCGTCGTCCTCTTCTTCCTCTTCCGGCGGCAGGCCGTCACCACCAACATCGGTGACATCCTCGTCACCGGTCGGAGCACGCAGCTTGCGGGTCTTTTCCTTTTCTTCGGCGGCCTTGCGGTCGGCCTCGATCTTTTCCGGGCTCTGGAACTGCGGCGCAGCCTTGGCTTCCGGGCCGGAATAGGTCGTTTCGAGATCAATGATCTCGCGCAGCAGCGTGGTGCCTTCGTTGAGTTCGTCGCGCCAGATGATAAGCGCCTGGAACGTCAGCGGGCTTTCGCACAGGCCCGAAATCATCGTCTCGCGGCCAGCCTCGATGCGCTTGGCGATGGCGATTTCGCCTTCGCGCGACAGAAGCTCGACAGAACCCATCTCGCGCAGATACATGCGCACGGGGTCGTCGGTGCGGTCGGTTGGTTCTTTCTTCTTGGCGGTCGCAAGCGCGGTGCCGCTGGAAGGCGCAAGTTCGCCACCCTCGGAATCGTCACCGTCGGAATCGCCGTCGTCATCGCCACCGGCGGCTTCCTCGGCATCCTCGTCCTCGATCACGTTGATGCCCATGTCGGACAGCATCGCCATCGTGTCTTCGATCTGCTCGGAGGTCACCTCTTCGGACGGCAGGACGGAATTCAGTTCGTCCATCGTCACATAGCCGCGCTTCTTGGCGGCCTTGATCATTTTCTTGACCGCGTCATCCGAAAGGTCGAGAAGCGGGCCGTCCGTCGCACCGTCGCGTTCGTTTTCTGCTTCTTCGTTTTCTTTGACTTTGGTTGCCATCTATCTCGTCGCTTTCCCTGACGCTAACACCTGTTCCGCCGCATCGCCGTCCGCCCCTTGAGCATCCGGCGCATTGCCGCGAATCACTGTCAGACACCTAACGGAGTGATCTTTAATTGCCGATTAACCACGGCAGCCTCAGGCAGAATGCAAGGACAGTGCACCCGGAAATGCTTGCTCATGCAATTTCTATCCGCCAAGGCTCATTCCACCTTACTTTTCCTGAATTGGTGATTCCCGCTATTTCCCGCCCCGTCAAGCCTTTGAAGGCGAGACAGCCACGGAAATTCTTAAAAAGAGCCGCATTTTGCGAATTATCACCAGACTATCCCCTATTTAGGACGCCTGCCGCAAAAGGCAACCCCACACACCTTTCAATTCTTGCCGCGACCATCATCCATGACCGACGGCAGGTCCCTTCACCCGGCCGGACATGACCCCGAAACCATCGATGATGGCCTCCTGATTTTCCATTCGGCCGATCTCCAGCTGAACCTCGGCAAGCGCGCGCACCAGAAGCGTGCCGCGCTCATCATCCGTCGCCTCGGCAATTTCGCGCTCCAGCTCCTTTTTCTGCCAGAGGAGCGACTTTGTCCTTTTGTGCAGGGAAAGCGCCTGCACGTAACCTTCCCGTGCATCCTCCATCGCCGCCTCGCCGGTCGCCGTCCACAGACGAGCATTGCGCACCTGCTGATCCATGGTTTTCAGCAGCACGTCAAAGCCCTGCTGCGACAGGCGCTCGATCAGCCCCGCCCGCGATATCGCAGCCGCATTTTCGGCCGCGTAGGTCAGAACCGTAGACCACAGGCGTTGCAGGTCACGGTTCTCATAGTCGATCGCGGCGATCTCGTCATATTCCTCGAGAAGCAGTTCGGGATGGTTGACGATGGTGATGGCCAGAACGCTCTCCCGAAGCGACGGCTTGGTCTGATAACCCCTGACGAGGCCGGATTGCGCCAACCGTTCCGAAATACTGCTGGCAGGTGCCGCCATAGCCCCACCCCGGCCCGGTGCGTTGCGCTGAAAGCCACGCCCCGGCGCCTGTGCGCCATTGCGGCGGAAATTGCCACCTTGCTGCCCACCTGCCTGAAAGCGCGGCTGGAAGAAGGCATTCAGCCTGTCACGCATGTCCTGTTGATAGAAGCGCCGCACCGTCTCGTCACCAATAACGGCCACGATCTGCCGCAGGCGACTCTCAAGCTGGGCACGCTTTTCTGGCGTATCGAAAGTAACGCCTGAGGTCTCGCGGCTCCAGATCATCGCGGCCAGCGGCTTTGCCTCGGAAAGAACGCGGTCGAAAGGCGCCCTACCCTCCAGACGCACGAGATCATCCGGATCCTTGCCGTCGGGCAGAAGCGCGAAGCTGACGGAGCGATCCGGCTTGATATGTGGCAAGGCGAGATCAGCGGCACGGTTGGCGGCGCGAATGCCGGCGCCGTCGCCATCGAAGCAGAGGATCGGCTGCGGCGACATCTTCCAGAGCAGATCGAGCTGGCTTTCGGTCAAGGCAGTGCCGAGCGGTGCGACGGCATTTTCGACGCCCGCCTGATAAAGCGCGATGACATCCATATACCCTTCGACTGCAATGACCGTGCCGCCCGCCGCCTGTGAGGCCCGACGTGCACGGGCGAAATTATAGAGAACATTGCCCTTGTGAAAGAGCTCGGTCTCGTTGGAATTGAGATATTTCGCCACCGCATCCGAAGCCATGGCGCGGCCGCCGAAGGCAATCACCTTTTCCCGCGAGGACAGGATCGGAAACATGATGCGGTCGCGAAAACGGTCATAGGAGACCGGCACGTTTTCATGGACCACCAGCCCGCAGGCTTCCATCTGCTCCTTCGACACACCCTTGCTTGCCAGATGCTCCTTCAGCGCGTTGCGACTGTCAGGCGCATAACCCAGCCGGAAGGTCTCGATGGTACGCCCGGTCAACCCGCGATCGCGCAGATAAGCCCGAGCCCGAGCGCCGAGCGCCGTCTGCAGCTGATCCTGAAAGAACAGCGTCGCCATTTCCATGACATCCTGCAGAGAGGTGCGCTCACGCTCCCGCTTCTCCGCCTGCGGATCGGGCTGCGGCATGGAAATGCCGGCCATATCGGCGATCTGCTGCACGGCTTCCGGGAAACTTAAGCCCTCAAGCTCGGTCAGAAAGCGGAAATGATCGCCGGAAACGCCGCAACCAAAGCAATGATACCGCCCTTTGCGGTCCTCACAGTGAAAGCTCGGGCTTTTTTCGCCATGGAACGGGCAGCAGGCCCAATAATCCCCCCGCGGCGCATTGGTCTTCTTCTTGTCCCAGGACACGCGTCTGCCGATCACATCGGAGATGTTCACGCGGTCGCGTATCTCATCAAGGAAAGAGTTGGAAAAGCGCATGGGTTACCTGTTCGAGGCCAGTCTTTCATATAAGCGCATAAGAGCCGCAATACAAAATGAAGAGATAAACAATACCCACTATTCACAGGCGGCATTGACATGGTGTATATACAGAAGAATATACGAGTGCATATACATACTCGACGCATGAGTGCCTATCAGCTGACATCAGTGCTAGGTAGCCCATGGAAATCGTGATGGAGGATTTCATCTCATTTGAATGGGATGAGAATAAGCGGCAAATTGACATTCAGAAGCATGGCATCGATTTCGAGGACGCAGTCGAGGCATTGTTCGAGCCTCATATCGAAGTATCTTCTGACCAAAATAGAGAGGTTCGCATAAGCGCTATTTGTCCGTTCACGGGGCGCCTGATAGCTGTCGTTTATGCGATGCGGGGCGAGACATGCCGGATCATATCGGCGCGCGCGGCGCGAAAAAATGAGCAACAACTCTATGACGCGAACTACCCTGGAAGAAATTCGCGCTAAACGCGCGCGCGGCGAGAAGAGCGCGACCGATTGGGCGCGCGTCGACGCCCTGACCGATGCGGATATCGACCGCGCCACGCGCGATGATCCCGATTGGACCGGCTTTGAAGATATCGACTGGTCGAAGGCCGAAGTGGTTTTCCCCACTCCCAAGCAGTCGATTTCCATTCGTGTCGATCAGGATGTCGTGGATTTCTTCAAGGCTACGGGGAAGGGTTATCAGACCCGCATGAATGCCGTCCTGCGCCACTATGTGCACGAACAAAAAAAGCGGCAACGCTAACGGCGGCACAGCCCTTTGCGCCTGCTTCAGGCAAATTTGTGGCACTGCATCATCACTAAAAATTATGTTTTTGTAATTTGAGCAGTCCGTCCGCGCGATGTAAAAACATAGCCACAGTCAAAGCAACAAAATCGCAGCAATCTGCCGACGCCCCGCAGGCACGTCCCCCGAAAAAGCCTGCGCTCGAGAGCATTCTGATCCGCCGGAATGCCGTTTCGTCGACAGAAAAAGGCAGGGCAGCCCACATCTGCCCTGCCTTTACCTTTTTGGCATTGCCGAATTTACTTCAGCAAATCCTTCACGACGCCGGAGGCCTTCGCAAAGTCGATCTGACCGGGATAACGTTCCTTCAGCGCATTCATGCATTTGCCCATGTCACGCAGGCCGGAAGCACCGGTTTCGGCGATGACGGCCTGGCAAAGTTCGCGCACCTTCTCGGCCGGAATTTCTTCCGGCATGAATTCCTTGATGATGACGATTTCTTCGCGCTCCTGAGCGGCAAGTTCGGGACGGCCCGCACCTTCATAGATGCTGGCGGATTCTTCCCGCTGCTTCACCATCTTGGTCAGAATCTGCATGATATCTTCATCGCTGACGGGGTCCTTGCCCACGCCGCGGTTGGCGATATCGCGATCCTTGATGGCCGTCTGGATGAGACGCACGGTCGAGGTGCGGCGTGCATCACGGGCCTTCAATGCGTCCTTCAAAGCGTTTGCGAACGTGTCGCGCATCATTTTTCTTCTCCTTGGGAAAGCGCTTTCCGCAGCTTCTCGATACGGAAACTTTCCACCTCATTTTGCGAAACGACATAAACGAGCCGACACGCTCAAGCAAATCAAATGCATAAGACCTTGAAAATACGGCGGTTTAATTCCACGTAAATCTTGGCCCTGCGGTTGACCGCTTGGGCTGCTTTCGTTATTTTCCGGCACCTGCACGAGATTTTAACGAAGGGTCGGAACGCGAGCTTTATCGCGCGCCCCTTTATGTCACGAAGCCTGCGACAAAAATGGCCCCTTCCCCCCTGCCTTTCAAGAGGCGGGGTGCGAAGCGGCAGAAACGGAACGAGATGACCGAGACAGCGCCCTGGACTACCCGCAAACCGACCGCAATGCTTGTTCTTGCCGATGGCACAGTGATTGAAGGAACGGGCATCGGCGCAACCGGTAAGGTTCAGGCCGAGGTCTGCTTCAACACGGCGCTGACGGGTTACGAGGAAATCCTGACCGACCCCTCCTATCTCGGCCAGATCGTTACCTTCACCTTCCCACATATCGGCAATGTCGGCACCAATGAAGAAGATATCGAAGACCTGACGCCCGCCGCCCGTCGCGGCGCCGTCGGCGTCATCTTCAAGGCCGACATCACCGACCCCTCGAACTTCCGCGCGGTCAAGCATCTGGATGCCTGGCTGAAGGCCCGCGGCGTCATCGGCCTCTGCGGCATAGACACCCGCGCCCTGACGGCATGGATCCGCGAAAACGGTGCCCCGAACGCGGTTATCGCCCATGATCCGAACGGCGTCTTCGATATCGAAGCCCTGAAGGCGGAAGCCAAGGCATGGAGCGGCCTCGTCGGCCTCGACCTCGCCATAGAAGCCACCTCCGGCCAGTCTTCCACCTGGGCGGAAACGCCGTGGGTCTGGAACAAGGGTTACGGCACGCTCGGCGAAGCCGATGCCAAGTATCACGTCGTCTGCGTCGATTTTGGCGTCAAGCGCAACATCCTGCGTCTGTTTGCCGGTCTCGATTGCAAGGTCACGGTCGTTCCGGCCCAGACTTCGGCTGAAGACATCATGGCGCTGAAGCCGGATGGCGTGTTCCTGTCAAACGGCCCCGGAGACCCGGCCGCGACGGGCGAATATGCCGTTCCCGTTATCCAGAACCTCATCAAGACCGACCTGCCGATCTTCGGCATCTGCCTCGGCCACCAGATGCTCGGCCTTGCGGTTGGCGCAAAGACCGAAAAGATGCATCAGGGCCACCATGGCGCCAACCATCCGGTCAAGGACTTCACGACCGGCAAGGTGGAAATCGTCTCGATGAACCACGGCTTTGCGGTGGATACCAAGTCGCTGCCCGAGGGCGTCGAAGAGACCCATATCTCGCTGTTCGACGGTACCAATTGCGGCCTGCGCATCACCGGCAAGCCGGTGTTCTCCGTCCAGCACCACCCGGAAGCATCGCCGGGCCCGCAGGACAGCCACTATCTCTTCCGCCGCTTCGTCAATCTGCTGCGTGAAAAGAAGGGCGAGGCAGCGCTCGCCGAGCGCTGATACTTTTCCAATCCGGACGTTACATGCGGCCCGCTTCTCAGCGGGCCGTTTTCATTTCACGCTTCACAAGCAGCACGAAGCGGATGGTGAGAAGAACGGCGGCTGTCGAAAGACCGATCACAAAGCCGAACCAGACACCGCGCCCGCCGAAACCGAGCGGAAAAGCCATGGTCCAGGCAAGCGCCAGCCCAATCGGCCAATAGGAGATCAGCGCCAGCATCGCCGGTATACGCGCATCCTTCAACCCGCGCAGCAGGCCTGCCGTGACGGCCTGAATGCCATCGACAAGCTGGAAGATGCCGGCAATCACCACCAGGCTGCTCGCATAAGCGAGCACTTCCGCAGCTTCCGGAAGTTTGGGATCAAGGAACCACTTCGCCAGAAATTCCGGCACCGCCGCAAACAGGATGCCACCGCACAGGGCGATGCCACAGGCGATGGCGTAAATCATGATCGAAGCGCGGATGAGGTTCTTGAAGTCCCCCTGGCCCCGCGCCACGCCGACGCGAACGGTCGCTGCCTGCGAAAGGCCGAGCGGGATCATGAAGGCGATGGAAGCGAGCTGCAGGGCAATGCCGTGCGCCGCGAGCTGTACCGTGCCGATCTGCCCCATCAGGATCGAGGCGGCAGCAAACAGGGTCACCTCGGCAAGAATGGTGATGCTGATCGGCAGGCCAAGACGCAGCACTTCAAAAAGCGCATGCCAGTCCGGCCGCCAGAAGCGCACGAACAGCTCGTATTTCTTCGTTTCCTCGCGCGTCTGCACATACGCCACGATGAAGATGAAGCTGAAGGCGTTGACGATGACCGCAACCACGGCCGCGCCATTCATGCCCATGGCCGGCAGCCCGAAATGTCCGAAGACAAGAGCATAGGCGAGTATACCATTCATCACCAGCATGATGATGGTGGCATACAGAATGATGCCTGCGCGGCCGATGGCGCTGACAAGGCCACGCAGCACATAAAACAGCAGCGCCGGCAGAAGGCCGAACTTGGCGATGGCGAGATAATGGCCGGTCAGTGCCGCTACGTTGGCATTCTGCCCAAGCGCAACCAGAATGCGCTCTGCATTCATGAAGATCGGCAGCGCCAGCAGCCAATAGGCAATGGCCACCCACATGCCCATGCGCAAAGAGCGGCGCGCAGACGTTGCATCACCCTGCCCGTAAGCCTGGGCCACCATGGGTACGACGGCAACGGAGAAGCCCGAGCCGAAAATGAAGACGACAAAGAAAAACTGCCCGGCCAGCACCATGGCCGCCAGCTTCTCTGCACCCAGCTGACCGACGATCACCATATCGGTGGTATGGATGCCAAGCTGCGCGAGCTGCGCGCCGATAAGCGGAATCCCGAGAACAAGCGTAGCCTTGAAATGAGAAAACCACGACCCCGATCCGGAAGGAACGGTTCCTGCAACAACCGACGAAGACATTGTAATTCACCCGAACATTGGCCGTTGCCCGCGATTTGCGCAACGGCAGCACGAGGATGAATAAAATAATCGCTGTCTGCATGCAACCGGCAGCAGTGCATGGTTAAAAATTACGCAGTTCTGAAAAGGCTCGACAAATTCGCAATACGAGCCCTCGCCAAACACAAGTTTAGTCGAATTTTACCATTCGCCTTTATCCATTAGAACATCGAATAGTTCTTCTAAAATCATAAGCTGCATGACGCAGAATATTCCCGCCTTCGAGGCATGTTTCCCCAACCATTGTTCAAGATGACCTTATCGGTGCATCGGGCTTCAAGGATCTGTAGCTTGCCAAAGAAAACCAATCTTATGACGCGCATTCTGGTTGCCGCGTCATCTCTTGTCGTCGCCGCCTTTGCGGGCTTTTCGTATTATATCGACAGCCTTCAGCATCGGGTCACCACCGAAGCGGTGGCGGAAAATATCGATTCTTCCGGCAAGCAGGCCGCCCAGAGCATCGCGAATTGGCTGAATGGCCGCATCATGCTGACGGAAACCGTGGCAAAGACGCTTGCCAAGCTTCCCGAGGACGGTGCGAAGCTGCAGTTTCTGGAGAATGAGGTGCTGACCGCGCAATTCATGTCCACCTATTTTGGCAATGCGGAAACCGGCACCTTCACCACCTTCCCGAAGACACCGCTGCCGGAAGGCTACGACCCGCGCAAGCGCCCGTGGTACCTGGATGCGGTGAAAGCCGGCAAGACGGTGCTGACCGAGCCTTATAACGACGCCTCCACCGGCGGCCTCATCATCACGGCTGCCATTCCGGTCTCCGTCGACGGCAAGCTTGCTGGTGTGACCGGCAGCGACTTCTCGCTCGACTCCCTGGTCAAGATGATCACGTCAGTGGATGCCGGCAAGGACGGTTACGCCTTCCTGGTCAGCAAGGATGGCAAGATTCTCATCCATCCCGATGCAAAATTCGTCGACAAGCCGCTGACCGATCTCTTCAAAGTCGATACGCCGGTGATTTCTTCTGCAATTTCCCAGACGGAAATCGACGGCAAGGGCAAAATCACCAGTTTCATTCCCGTTGCCGGCCTGCCTTCGGTCGACTGGTATCTTGGCTTTGTTGTTGATTCCGATGTTGCCTATGGCGCCATCGGGCAGTTCCGCATGGCCGCCACCATCGCCACCATTCTCGCCGCTACGATCATGATCGGCCTGCTGGCGACCGTGCTCTCCCGCTTCATCGTTCGCCCGGTGACGCAGATGACCTCCGCCATGGAAGGCCTGGCTGCCGGCAATCTCGAGGTCGCCATTCCTGGCCAGGAACGCACCGATCAGATCGGCTCCATGGCCGCGGCCGTTGCCGTGTTCCGCTCGAACGCCATGGAACGCCTGCGACTCGAAGGGGACGCCGAACAGAACCGCACACTTTCCGAACAGGAGCGTAACGAGCGGGAAAGACTGGCAGCAAAAGACGCGGCCGATATTCAGTTTGCAGTCGATTCACTGGCAAAGGGTCTTGCTCATCTCTCCAACGGCGATCTCAATTATCGTATCGATACGCCGTTTGTCTCCCGCATCGATCGCCTGCGCGACGACTTCAACAATTCCGTTGCGAAGCTGAATGCTGCGCTCAGCACCGTCGGACAGAACGCGCTTGCGATCGATGCCGGTGCCGGCGAAATTCGCCAGTCAGCCGACGATCTGGCGCGACGCACCGAACAGCAGGCTGCCTCCGTCGAAGAAACGGCGGCGGCGCTTGAGGAAATCACCACGACTGTCAAGGATTCCGCCCGCCGTGCGGAAGAAGTCGGCCGCCTGGTCGACCGCGCCCGCGGCAATGCCGAACAGTCCGGCGTCATCGTCGAAGATGCCGTGCGCGCCATGGAAGGCATCGAAAAATCATCGTCCGAGATCAGCAACATCATCGGCGTGATCGACGAGATCGCCTTCCAGACCAACCTGCTCGCACTGAATGCCGGTGTTGAAGCCGCCCGCGCCGGCGAGGCCGGCAAGGGTTTTGCTGTCGTCGCCCAGGAAGTGCGCGAACTTGCCCAGCGTTCCGCCAATGCGGCAAAGGAGATCAAGACGCTGATCAACGCCTCCACCTCGCAGGTGCAGTCCGGCGTCGAACTCGTCGGCAATGCCGGCAAGGCGCTGGAAACCATCGTCCGCGAAGTGCAGGAGATCAACCGCCACATCGACGCGATCGTCACCGCATCGCGCGAACAGTCGACCGGCCTCCAGGAAATCAACACCGCCATCAACACCATCGATCAGGGCACGCAGCAGAATGCCGCCATGGTCGAGGAGCAGACGGCAGCAAGTCATGGCCTCGCCTCGGAAGCGGCGGCGCTGAATGAGTTGCTAGCGCAGTTCCAGCTCGCCACGGCTACGCGGCGGCAGGCGGAATATGGGCGGGCTGCTTAAGGGAGAATGGATATTGGCCGATCATTATAGCACCGGATCATGGCCAACCATCACCACGCTCGACGTCATCCTCGGGCTTGTCCCGAGGATCCAACCACGTCTCGTGTAAAACATACGTCGCAGATGCTCGGGACACGCCCGAGCATGACGGAGGTGAAATCTTACGCCTTTCTCACCTCATGGCCGGAGCGATCCGGCCATTTTTTTGTCCACCCTCCTAATAGTCGGTTCCCGCCATTCACACGATCCGCTAGAGCTTGATCGATCATGATCATGCGGAGGGATTCATGCTGGAACTGATTTGGCGCGGCATTGCCATGGGCATTGGCGGCACCGTGTTTATGGACATATGGGCAATCATACTGCACCGGTTCTTCGGCCAGTCCGCCCCGAACTGGGCGCCGGTCGGCCGCTGGTTCTGGCATGTGCCGAAAGGCAGGATATTTCACGACAGCATCGCCACGGCTGAACCCTACGAGCATGAACTGGCGCTCGGCTGGATTTCGCATTACGCCGTCGGGATTCTCTATGGTGTCATTCTTGCCCTGGTGGTCCCGGCCACCTGGTTTGCAAACCCGTCCTTCATAGCGCCGTGGGTCGTCGGCATCATAACGGTGGGCGCAGGCTGGTTCCTGCTGCAGCCGGGTCTCGGCATTGGCTGGGCCGCATCGAAGACACCGAACCCAACGAAGGTTCGCGTCCTCAACCTCGTGGCCCATACCATCTTCGCCCTCGGCATGTATGTCGTGGCGCTCTTGATGCGCTAAACGAAAAGGGGGCTGAAAAGCCCCCTCTCCTCAGATATTCGCCGAGAAAGTATCGCAGTCCTCGACCCGGCCGCTCTGGAAGCCGCGCTTAAACCATTCCATGCGCTGCGCCGAGGTGCCGTGGTTGAAGCTATCGGGCACCACATAGCCTTGAGTCTGCTTCTGCAGCGTATCGTCGCCGATCTGGTGGGCGGCGTTCAGGGCTTCCTCAAGGTCGCCGGTCTCAAGAATGCCCTTCTGTTCGGTAAACTTGCCCCAGATGCCCGCATAACAATCCGCCTGAAGCTCCACACGCACCGACATCTTGTTGGCGTCCGTCTGGCTCATCGACTGACGGCGGCGGTTGAACTCAGGCAGAACGCCGGTCAGGTTCTGGATGTGGTGGCCGACCTCATGCGCAATCACGTAAGCCTGTGCGAAATCGCCAGCCGCGCCGAAACGCTGGTCCAGTTCCTTGAAGAAGCTGGTATCGAGATAGACCTTACGGTCGCCCGGGCAATAGAACGGACCGCTGGCAGCGGAAGCATAACCGCAGGCGGAAGACACCTGCCCGGAGAACAGAACCAGCGTCGGCTTCTGATAGGTTTCGCCTGCCGACTGGAAAATGCCGCTCCACGTATCCTCGGTCTCGGCAAGAACGGTGCGGACGAAGGCGGTCGTCTCGTCGGACGATTGCCCCTGTGGTCGCGTGCCGGACTGCTGGGTCCCCGATTGCGTCGTACCGCCGCCATCCATCGTCAGATCGCCGCCGGTCAGCAGCGTTAGCGGGTTGATGCCGAGCACCCAGCTGATCAACAGAATGACCAGAAGACCGCCAATCCCGATACCGCCGCCGCGACGCCCGATTGGCACGCGCATCCCGCCCCGGGAAAAAGGATCACTCGGCCCCGCCGACATGCCGCGCCGATCCTCAATATTGTCCGACTGGCGGCGCCCTCTCCATTCCATGCTATTCTCCCGGCGACTATCGCCTCAACAAGCTGCCTTATAACGGCACTATAATACATCTTGTTCCGGAAGAAAGCAGAGGCGGTCAGCGGAGTCTTTCATGCGGCTCTGCGTCTTTGTTTCAGCACGGTCAGAAACAGGAAGGCAAAGACCAGAGCGCCGGAGGAAACGGCCACAAATCCCGCTCCGCCGCCACCGAAAGCAACCTTATTCATAAGGCGTCCGGGAACGAAGGTGAAACCTCCCGCAATCACGATGCCGCCCAGATAAACGCTCTGCATAATCCGCATATGGCGTCTGATATCGCCACGCCGGGCGAAGTAGATCGATTGCAGACAGCCATATATCGTGAAAGCGGAGAGGAGATGGATCGGGCTGAAACCGTAAAACATGCTCAATTCATGGATGAAGAAGGTCGAAACGGAAGTCGAAACCATCAGCATCACCCAGATCTTGCCGAGCAGCCGGTGGATGGCGGTTCCCTTGGGACGCAGGAAGATGAAGGCCCCGAGAATGGCTGCGGGCATGACGGTGGCGACATGGAATTGCACGGCAAGCGGTGCGTCTAACAGAGGCTGGAATGACATGGTTGCTGTTTCGGCTCGGTTGAAATCACCGGCAATTTCGGCGAAACATGCGGACAGGAAAAACGGATTGGCGCCATCAGCAGGAAAACTTCGTGGATCACCCGTATCTGCAATCCACGCTTCGTGAAATGCACGCCGTTCTGCAATCGCGCAGGCTGTGGCTGACATTCCTCGCGGTACTGGCGATCTTCATCGTGACCGGGCCCTTCGGAACGAGCGAAACCATGAGCTTCGCCGACCGGTTGCTTTACTGGACAATCATTCAGGCCGGCGCCTGGATATTTGCCATATCCTTTTCCATCATCGCCAAAACGATCCTATCAGGCCACATCGACAACATGCTGGCACGCATGATGATCGGCTCGCTTACCGCGGCACTCCCGATCGGGCTGCTGCTCACCATCACCAATCAGATTTTCTACGGCAAGGAGATGGGCTTAACACCGGCTTTGAAAAGCAGCCTCTCATCCCTCCCCCTCTGCGCGATCTTTTGCCTGTTGAGTTACCTCACAACCTGCCAGTCCTTCGAAAAAGCGGCGGAGGCTGAAACGGGCACAGATGCAAATGCAGATCGGGAGGTCAAAGGCATCATCCCCTTGCTGGAACGATTGCCGCCCCAAAAACGCGGAGAATTGTTGCGACTATCGGTTCAGGATCATTACACGCAAATCGTCACCACGCGCGGGCAGCAGCTGGTTCTGCTGCGTTTTGCCGATGCGCTGAAAGAACTCGGCCATACGGCGGGTCTGCAGGTGCATCGTTCCCACTGGATTGCCGATGCCGACTTTATTTCCCTGCGCAAGCAGACAGGCCGTCTGCACATCATTACAAAAGATGGCACGGAGATCCCCGTCAGCCGCTCTTACACCGCGGCGGTACAGGCCCGTTTTGCCGCGCTTGCCCCTGCCCGTTAAGAGTTTCTGTCGATTCCGGAATTTATGGGGTTCCGTTCTCAAAAACATTTGCCTATAAGCCGCTTCTAGCCTGAAAACATTAGAATTGCGCTCCCCGGCCGGTGATCTTCCACCCTGGCCGGTGTTTTGCGCAACCGAAAAGCGGAACGAGAGAGCCCATGCCGAAGCGCCAAGATATCAAGTCCATCCTCATCATCGGCGCGGGACCGATCGTTATCGGTCAGGCATGTGAATTCGATTACTCCGGCACGCAGGCCTGTAAGGCGCTGAAGGAAGAAGGTTACCGGGTCATTCTGGTCAACTCCAACCCGGCGACGATCATGACCGATCCAGGTCTCGCGGACGCCACCTACGTCGAGCCGATCACCCCTGAGGTCGTGGCCAAGATCATTGCAAAGGAGCGTCCCGACGCGCTGCTGCCGACCATGGGCGGCCAGACCGCGCTCAACACCGCGCTTTCTCTCAAGCGCATGGGCGTTCTCGACCGCTACAATGTCGAAATGATCGGCGCGAAGCCCGAAGCCATCGACATGGCCGAAGACCGGGCCCTCTTCCGCGAAGCCATGGCCCGCATCGGCCTTGAAACCCCGCGCTCGATGCTCGCCAACGCCACTGAAATCAAGGATGCCGACCGCAAGAAGCATGAAGCTGCGCGGGCGGAACTGAAGGGCAAGCTCTCCGGCCCCGAACTCGACAAGGCGCTGGACGACCTCGAAAACCAGTGGAACCTCGGCGAAACCGACCGCAAGCAGCGTTACATGGCCCACGCCATGGCCATTGCCGCCCAGGCCATCGATCATGTCGGCCTGCCCGCCATCATCCGCCCGTCGTTTACGCTGGGCGGCACGGGCGGCGGCATTGCCTATAACCGCTCGGAATTCTTCGACATCGTCTCCGGCGGCCTCGACGCCTCGCCGACGACGGAAGTTCTGGTCGAAGAATCGGTTCTGGGCTGGAAGGAGTATGAGATGGAAGTCGTCCGCGACACCGCGGACAATTGCATCATCATCTGCTCCATCGAAAACATCGATCCGATGGGCGTCCACACCGGTGACTCCATCACTGTCGCGCCAGCGTTGACGCTGACCGACAAGGAATACCAGATCATGCGCAACGCCTCGATTGCGGTGCTGCGTGAGATCGGCGTCGAGACCGGCGGCTCCAACGTGCAGTTCGCCGTCAACCCGAAGGACGGCCGCCTCGTCGTCATCGAAATGAACCCGCGCGTGTCGCGCTCCTCTGCGCTGGCTTCCAAGGCAACCGGCTTCCCGATCGCCAAGATCGCCGCGAAGCTCGCCATCGGCTATACTCTGGACGAACTCGAAAACGACATCACCGGCGGCGCCACCCCAGCATCGTTCGAACCCTCGATTGACTACGTCGTCACCAAGATCCCGCGTTTTGCCTTCGAGAAGTTCCCGGGCGCGTCGCCGATCCTCACCACCGCGATGAAGTCGGTCGGTGAAGTCATGGCCATCGGCCGTACCTTTGCGGAATCCCTGCAGAAGGCGCTGCGCGGTCTCGAAACCGGCCTCACCGGTCTCGATGAAATCGAAATTCCCGGTTACGAAGAGGGCGAAGGCTCCAAGAACGCGATCCGCGCCGCTATCGGCACGCCGACGCCGGATCGCCTGCGCATGGTCGCCCAGGCGCTGCGCATGGGCATGACCGAAGAGGAAGTCCACGAGAACTCGAAGATCGACCCCTGGTTCATCGCCCAGTTCAAGGCCATCGTCGATACGGAAGCCCGCATCCGCGAGCACGGCCTGCCACAGGACGCCGAAAACCTGCGCATGCTGAAGGCCATGGGCTTCTCCGATGCCCGCCTCGCCAGCCTGACCTCCAAGCGTCCGAAGGAAGTGGCCGAACTGCGCAACAGCCTGAACGTCCGCCCGGTCTTCAAGCGCATCGACACCTGCGCCGCCGAATTCGCCTCGCCGACTGCCTACATGTATTCGACCTATGAAATGCCCTTCGTCGGCGCCGCCCGCTCTGAAGCGCAGGTCTCCGACCGCAAGAAGGTCGTCATCCTCGGCGGCGGCCCGAACCGTATCGGCCAGGGCATCGAGTTCGATTATTGCTGCTGCCACGCCGCCTTCGCGCTGAAGGATGCCGGCTTTGAAGCGATCATGATCAACTGCAATCCGGAAACGGTGTCCACCGACTACGACACTTCCGACCGCCTCTATTTCGAGCCGCTGACGGCCGAAGACGTGATCGAGATCATGCGCGCCGAACAGGAAAAGGGTGAACTCGTTGGCGTCATCGTGCAGTTCGGTGGCCAGACGCCGCTGAAGCTTGCAGAAGCGCTGGAAAAGAACGGTATCCCGATCCTCGGCACCGCGCCTGACATGATCGACCTTGCCGAAGACCGCGACCGCTTCCAGAAGCTCTTGATGAAGCTCGATCTGGCCCAACCGAACAATGGCATCGCCTATTCGGTCGAGCAGGCCCGCCTTGTCGCTTCTGAAATCGGCTTCCCGCTGGTGGTTCGCCCGTCCTACGTTCTGGGTGGCCGCGCCATGCAGATCATCCATTCGGAAGGCCAGCTCCAGACCTACCTGCTCGACACGGTTCCGGGTCTCGTACCCGAGGACATCAAGCAGCGTTACCCGAACGACAAGACCGGCCAGATCAACACCCTGCTCGGCAAGAACCCGCTTCTGTTCGACAGCTACCTGACCAACGCCGTTGAAGTGGACGTCGACGCGCTGTGCGATGGCGAAAACGTCTTCGTATCCGGCATCATGGAGCACATAGAAGAGGCTGGCATCCACTCGGGCGACTCGGCCTGCTCGCTGCCTTCGCGTTCGCTCAGCAAGGAAACGCTCGACGAACTGGAGCGCCAGACGACGGCGCTTGCCAAGGCGCTCAAGGTCGGCGGCCTGATGAACGTTCAATACGCCATCAAGGACGGCACGATCTACGTTCTCGAAGTCAACCCGCGCGCCTCGCGTACCGTGCCTTTCGTCGCCAAGACCATCGGCGCGCCGATCGCCAAGATCGCCGCCCGCGTCATGGCCGGCGAGAAGCTCGATCCGGCGATTGCCGCTTACGGCGAGAAGCCTGATCCGCGTAACCTCACGCACATTGCCGTCAAGGAAGCCGTCTTCCCCTTCGCGCGCTTCCCCGGCGTCGACATTCTGCTCGGACCGGAAATGCGCTCGACCGGCGAAGTCATCGGCCTCGACACTGATTTCGCGCTCGCCTTCGCCAAGAGCCAGCTCGGCGCCGGTGTCGACCTGCCGCGCTCCGGCGCGGTCTTCGTCTCGGTCCGTGATGAGGACAAGGAAGGCGTTCTGCCCGCCATCCGCATTCTCGTGGAAAGCGGCTTCAGAGTGCTGGCCACCGGCGGCACCCAGCGTTTCCTTGCCGAAAAAGGCATCAACGCCGAAAAGATCAACAAGGTGCAGGAAGGCCGTCCGCATATCGAGGACGCAATCCGCAACCGTCAGGTCCAGCTCGTCATCAACACCACCGACAGCAACAAGGCGATTTCCGACTCGAAGTCGCTGCGCCGCGCAACGTTGATGCAGAAGGTGCCCTATTACACGACGATGGCAGGTGCCGAAGCAGCCGCCCTCGCCATCAAGGCGCTGAAGGCCGGCAATCTGGAAGTGAAGCCGCTGCAGAGCTACTTCAACTAAGAGATCAGCAAGAAAGCCTGACGAACTGAATGAACGCCGCGAACCACCAGGTTGGCGGCGTTTCTCATTGCGTAATACACCTGCAATCCAACGCCGGTATCAAAAAAACATCATTTCCACCCGCAGGCCGATGACGATTTTTCCCTGTCCCGAGAATTCTCCGCCATCGCCGATCACCCAGTTCCTGAACCCGCATCTGGAGTAAAAGCATGACTGGACGACCGCCCGGCCCGATGCGTGTAGCTTTCCCACTGCGCATCGAACCGGTGATTTTGAACGCTGTCCGCCAGACTGCGAGCGACGAGCTGCGCAGCATTAACGCGCAGATCGAAATTCTTCTGAAAGAAGCCCTCAGGCAGCGTGAGCGAGAGGTAGGCCATGACCTGGGCCACAAATCGAACGAGAGCGAATAGCATCTGAAACGGCAGGCTTTAAGCCGCCAGTGCTTCCCGTACGCAGTTGCGGCCTTCGCTCTTGGCGCGGTAAAGCGCGCGGTCGGCCATGTCGGCCAGCGTCTGGAGATCACAGTCTATCTCGCCGCTTGTCGCAATGCCGATGCTGATTGTCACACCGACACGCAGCCCGCCGCAGTCCACCTCTTTCAAAGCAACCGCGTTGCGAATGCGCTCGCCTATCATTGACGCCTTTTGGCTTCCTGCGCCGGGCAGGAAGATGATGAATTCCTCGCCGCCATAACGGGCCAGCACGTCGCCACTGCGAATACTGCCGCCGATCCGCTTTGCCACTTCCTGCAGGACGCTGTCACCGACGGAATGGCCGAAGCGGTCGTTGATCGATTTAAAGTGATCGATATCGAGCAGCATTGTCGCATCGGTGGGATCAGGCCTTGTGGGCATCGTCTGGAAGAAGAAGCGCCTGTTCTTCACGCCTGTCAGCGGATCCGTATTGGCAAGGATCAACAGTTTCCGCTCCGAGCGTTCGGCCACCAGCACCATCACGAACAGGGCAATCGCAAAGTTGAGCATAATGATGAGGAAGAACGCATTGACGATGTTGATGGAGGCGAGAGAGGGTGAAAGCACCCCCTTTACCACCAGAAGTGAAATCAGCCCCGAGACGGTGGTGATCGCGCCCAGCGCGATGCGGGAAAGAAGCGGCTCCTTGCGCCAGCCGCTAAACAGCACCGCGGCCGCGCCGAGATAGGCAAGCGCCGCACAGCCATTGAACAGCGCAGCGCGCAACGCATTGTTCTCCGCCACCTCATACGCGATGACAATCCCGAGAACCACGACAAGACAAGTCCCAAGCAGAGTTTTCTGCGATACAAAACGGCCGTCGCTCAACGTTTTCAGACCAAGCCAGATAAGCGCATAACCTGCAATACCGAATACGATACTGCCCAACCGCCACAAGGCCGGCGACAATATCTTCCACTCGCCATATCCGGCAAGCGTTGAGCCGGCGGCCATTGCCGCAAAGCCCGCGGCAAGAGTGACAGGACCGCGCAGGCCGCGATTGGTCAGCATCAAATAAATAAAACTCATTAGCCCCACGATGTAGGAGCATTTTTGCATTAGTATGACTGTTGCAAGGTCAAGTTCACCAAGCATAATACGCCCGTCTATAAATATTTTGATGAGACATATAAAATGACTCGAATAAATTTCAATTAAAACGAAAAACTAACGATGCGTAAAGCATAACAACGCCAAGTTGATAATCGATAAAATATATACTTAGAAAAGACTATTCAAAATTTCTTACATAAAGCATGTCCTGTTTGAATTTCTTGATTTCCATCTCTTTAGCCTGCTCATCAGGGAGGCGAAGCAGGTAGGATGGGTGCACGGTGACAAAAAGCGTCCGCCCTTCTTGCATTGGCAGGGGACGGCCGCGAATCTCCGAGACCTTTTCTTTGCCGCCGGTCAGCGCATATAGCGCCGTTGCACCCATCGCAACGATCAGCTTCGGCTGAACAAGCGCGATTTCCTGGTTGAGCCACCAGCGGCATTGCTCCACTTCCCCCGCATTCGGCCGCTGGTGGATGCGCCGTTTGCCGCGCGTTTCGTATTTGAAGTGTTTCACGGCATTGGTAACGTAAAGCCCGCCGCGGTCCACACCGATCTCTCTGAGCGTCCTGTCGAACAGCTGGCCAGCGGGGCCGACAAAAGGTTTTCCGGCCAGATCCTCGTGATCGCCCGGCTGCTCGCCGACGACCATGATCTTCGCGTTTTCCGGCCCGTCACCCAAAACGGTCTGCGTCGCCTTGCAATGCAGGGCACACCGTGTGCAGTGGAGCGCTTCATGCGCCAGCGAAGCAAGCGTGCCATCCGGCAAAGTTGACTGCTCTTCCCGTGCGGAAGCCGCTGCCTGGAGGCGATGGTGAAACGGCTTCGGTTGGCTCGCCTCCTTCGCCGCCATCTCCAGCACCCGCGCCTCCGCGCCCAGAATCAGGTCAGGGATGAGCTCGGCTTCCGGCAGATTCTTCCAGTATTTCTTCGGCATCTCCGCTGTCATGGCCTTGATCTTCAAGCGGGCCGGGTTGAAAATATTGGCGTAATAGGTCCGCCAGAGATCGTCCGTTTCATCCTTGAGATCAGGCTTGGCGGCAGCCTCCCGTGATGTCTGCAGCAGGTTTCCGTCCCATCGGGCGCTGCCCTTCGGCGAGACAATCAACCAGTCCATGTCGGTGAAGCGACGTTGAAAAAACGGAGCCGTACGTTCGATGATGAAGTGGTCCGGTTCGAACCACGCCACGAACCGCCGTCGCCCGCCCTGCCCTTGGGGCAATGGCAGCTCCTTGAAACGCACGAAGGCCGTCATCTTGTGATAATCGCGACGGACAGACTTTTCGAGCAGCCGCACATCGGAAACATCCGGATCGGACTTGAACTGCAGCAGGGCCCGATCCCGTTTCAGCCGCCACAATAGCCTGTAGAGCAGCGCGAAACGGCCGGGATCGCTGTGGCAGATGACGGCCTGCGCCAGTGCGACAAATGCGGCAGGTACGGGAACCGGGGCGCCGCCCTCCGTTGGCAATGGCGCACCGGAAAAGTCGAGAAGCCCAAACCCGTCATCCTGCAGCCGCCAGTCGATCTTCTCCGGCGGTATATTGGCCGCAAGCGCCGCGCGCGCAGCATCGCGCCACTCGGTGAAATCCCCCCGCCCCTCCAGCACCGGGCCATACATCACAACAGCGACAATTGTTCAGGCTGCGGCGCAAACATCGCGCGCAGATCCGGCCGTTCGATCAGCTTGCCCGGTGTCCATCCCTCCGCGACGATAAAGGCCTTCACCTTTTTGAGAGATACGCCGAAGCGGGCGATATCTTCCAGCCGCAGGCTTCGGAACTTCCGCGACGAGAGAATCGAGGCAACCGTCTTGGTGCCGAAACCGGGTACACGCAGCAACATTTCGCGATCCGCCGCATTGACGTTTACCGGAAACTGATCGCGATGCTTCAATGCCCAGGCAAGCTTCGGGTCGATGTCAAGATCCAGCATGCCGTTTCCGCCGATAGCGGTTATCTCGCCGATATCGAAACCGTAAAAACGATAAAGCCAGTCCGCCTGATAGAGGCGGTGTTCGCGCATCAGCGGCGGCTTGATGAGTGGCAGGTTCTTCGACGAATCCGGAATTGGGCTGAACGCCGAATAATAGACGCGCCGCAGACCATAGCTTCCATAGAGCCGCGCGCTGGTGGAAAGAATGGTGCTGTCATCGGCGCCGTCGGCGCCCACGATCATCTGCGTGCTCTGTCCGGCGGGCGCAAAACGCTTGGTTTTTCGCGTTCTGACGGTAGGCTCGCCCGCCTCCTCGATCTTCAGGCGAATATCGGCCATAGAGCGGCGAATATTGGCGGGCTGCTTTTCCGGCGCAAAACGGCCGATGCCGCTATCGGTGGGCAACTCGATGTTGATCGACAACCGATCCGCATAAAGCCCCGCCTCCTCGATCAATTTCGGAGACGCTTCCGGAATGGATTTGAGGTGGATGTAACCACGAAAGCAATGGGTGACCCGCAGTTCACGCGCCACACGCACCATCTCCTCCATCGTGTGATCAGAGGAACGGATGATACCCGAGGACAAGAACAACCCTTCGATATAGTTGCGCCGGTAAAATTCGAGCGTCAGCCACACCACCTCTTCTGCGGTAAACCGCGCCCGTTCCACATTGCTGGAAGAACGGTTGATGCAATAGGCGCAATCATAGATACAGAAATTGGTGAGCAGGATTTTCAGGAGCGATATGCAGCGCCCATCCGGCGCATAGGCATGACAGATGCCAGACCCTTCTGTCGAGCCCAATCCGCCAGAGGCTGCGGAGTTCCGTTTCGCCGTCCCGCTCGATGCGCAGGAGGCGTCGTATTTCGCGGCGTCAGAGAGAATGGCCAGCCGTTGCCTGATTGACTTCTTCATAATAATGTTCACTATATGTTCTCTTGAAGATTGTCAATCAGGATGTTCAAGTCATTGGAAAGACGAAGAAATATTGATGCCTCAAATTTGCTGGCATTTCGCTGTCGTCTTCTGATATAGTCCGCTCAGTTATGATTTTGGCATGGTTCCGGAGTTCCCCTCCGGAACCTGTTTCTTTTTGTGTCTGCAGGTAAAGCGACCGGAATGCGAAGGATAAAAAAATGGTAGAAAAAGTACCGATGACCCAGGGTGGATTCGTCAAGCTTCAGGAGGAGCTTCGCTGGCGCCAGCAGGAGGAACGCCCCCGCATCATCGAGGCGATTGCGGAAGCGCGCGCCCATGGCGACCTTTCGGAAAACGCCGAGTACCATGCTGCCAAGGAAGCGCAGAGCCATAACGAGGGCCGCATCACGGAACTCGAAGATCTGACGGCGCGCGCTGAAGTCATCGACCTTTCCAAGATGTCGGGTTCGAAGATCAAGTTCGGCGCCACCGTGAAGCTGGTTGACGAAGACAGCGATGAGGAAAAGACCTATCAGATCGTCGGCGACCAGGAAGCCGACGTAAAGGCCGGCCGTATTTCCATCTCTTCGCCGATTGCCCGCGCCCTGATCGGCAAGGAAGTTGGCGACAGCATCGAAGTCAACGCGCCTGGCGGCGCCAAGGGTTACGAGATCCTCGCGGTTCAGTGGGGCTGATTGCCCCATGCAATGCGCCCCCCAGCGGGCGCATTGCTTTTGACCTGTTGCTCCCCTGAACCAGCCGCAAAGACGGAAGCCCATCTTGTCCCACGTCAGACTGAAAGATGTGCAGGTGCTTGCGCCGAATTTCAAACGCAGGCTCTCCGGCGTCACCTCCACAATCGTTCAGCTGATACCGGTGCAGAACCGGATGGGACAGAAGGTCGCCACCATCGGCCCCGGCCTGCCGCCGCATCTGCCGCATGTGCGTTTCCGCGACCTGTGGCGGCTCTGGCAAGGCGGCCCGTTTGGCGGTCCGCGCATCTGGCATGCCCGCCGCAACCTCGAAATGTTGCCGGGAATTTTCATGCGTGATGTGCTGCGCATGAGGGTGAAGCTTCTCTTCACCTCGGCCGCGCAGAGGCGGCATTCCGCCTACACCCGTTTCCTGATCTCCAGGATGGATGCCGTGGTGGCCACCAACATCCGCTCGGGCTCATTTCTTGAAGTGCCCCATCGCGTTGTCATGCATGGCGTGGATACCGAACTTTTCCATCCGGCAACCGGTCCTGAGGACACGATAGCCGCGACCGGCTTGCCGGGACAATATCTGATCGGCTGCTTCGGGCGGGTCCGCCACCAGAAGGGCACCGATCTTTTCGTGCGTGCCATGATCGAACTTCTGCCCGCCTATCCGCAATGGACAGCTGTGGTTTCAGGCCGCGTGACGGCGGAACACAAGGCTTTTGCCGAAACCCTTGAAGCAGATGTCAGGGCCGCCGGCCTCGCAGATCGTATCGTGTTTCAGGGTGAAGTTGATGACATCAAGCCGTGGTACAGGCGGCTGACGCTCTATGTCGCGCCTTCGCGCAACGAGGGCTTCGGGCTGACTCCGCTTGAAGCAATGGCCTCGGAAACGGCCGTCGTCGCCAGCAATGCCGGTGCCTACGAGGAAATGATCGTCAAGGGCGAGACCGGGGCGGTTGTTGAAGCGGGGGACTATGCATCACTGAGGGATGCGATAAAGACCTATCTCGCCGATCCCGCCATGGCCAAAGTCCACGCGAGTACCGGACTTGCGCATGTGCGCAGCACTTTTCCGCTGGAAAAAGAAGCGGCCAGTCTTGGCGAAGTCTATGAGGCGTTGCGGCGGGGGTAATGCGTCGCAAACCGGAAAATCAGATTTCCACGAGACCGACGCGCTTGACCTGACGGATGGTCAGCATGGTGCGCACCGTATCGACATTCTCATCCGCAGTCAGAACCTCGATCACGAAGTCCTGAAATTCCGTCAGGTTTCTTGCGACGCAATGTAACAGGAAGTCGCTTTCGCCGGATACCATCCAGGCCTGGCGCACGAGAGGCCACCCGGCCGTCGCCGCGGCAAAGGCCTTCAGATTGCTGTCCGACTGGCGCTTGAGACCGATCATGCAGAAGGCGACGAGATCAAAACCGAGCTTCGGCGCGTTCAACATGGCGTGATAACCCTCGATTACCCCCGCCTCCTCGAGCTTGCGGACGCGCCTCAGGCACGGAGGAGCCGAGATACCGACCCTTTCGGCCAGTTCCACATTGGTCATGCGCCCGTCGCGCTGCAATTCGCGCAGGATTTTCAGATCGATGGCATCGAGTTCGACGCTGGTCACGGAGGAGTACCTCGTTAAGCTGGAGAACTTCCTTGTACTATTCGGCGCGGGATTCGCAACAATATGCCGCCAGCCGGTCACAAAATTGCGCGTGCATCCACAACTGCCTTGTTGGTAACGCAAGGCTGCCCTTGAATAAAGGCACTAGACAACCTTAAATACCCGCCAACGAAGGGGTTATGGCCCGTCCGCCCTGCCGCGGCTGGAAGGCCTCGCTGAAGACCCTGCTATTGAGAAGGAAATTTCCCATGTCTGCCCGCCATACCAAGGTATTGATCATCGGCTCCGGTCCCGCAGGCTACACGGCGGCGATCTACGCGGCGCGCGCAATGCTGAAGCCGGTGCTGATCGCCGGCATGGAACAGGGCGGTCAGCTGATGATCACCACCGATGTCGAGAATTACCCGGGCTTTGCAGACCCTATCCAGGGCCCGTGGCTGATGGACCAGATGCTGAAGCAGGCGACGCATGTCGGCGCGGAAATCGTCAGTGACCTGGTGACCGAAGTTGAAACCAGCGTTCGCCCGTTCGTCGTGAAGACCGATTCTGGCCAGGTATGGACCGCCGACACGCTGATCATCGCCACCGGCGCCAAGGCCAAGTGGCTCGGCATCGAGAGCGAGCAACATTTCCAGGGCTTCGGCGTTTCCGCCTGCGCCACCTGCGATGGTTTCTTCTATCGCAATAAGGATGTGATCGTGGTGGGCGGCGGCAATTCCGCCGTGGAAGAGGCGCTTTATCTCGCCCATATCGCCAAGTCGGTAACGGTCGTGCACAGACGCGACAGCTTCCGTTCGGAAAAAATCCTTCAGGAACGGCTCTTTGCCAAGGACAACGTCAATATCCTCTGGAACACGGAAGTTGCCGAAATTACCGGCGCGCCAGCAAAACCGCCGATGCCGCCCTCCGTTTCCGGCGTCAAGCTGCGCGACACCAAAACCGGCGCGATCAGCGAAAGGCCCATTGACGGCGTCTTCGTCGCCATCGGCCACGCGCCTGCCGTGGAGCTCTTCAAGGGCAAGGTGAAGCTGAAGGACAACGGTTATATGTGGACCGCTCCCGATTCCACCGCCACCGACGTGGAAGGCATTTTCGCGGCCGGCGACGTCACCGACGACATCTACCGTCAGGCAATCACCGCCGCCGGCATGGGCTGCATGGCCGCGCTGGAAGCGGAACGTTATCTCACCGCGCATCAACCGCTTGCTGTCGCAGCGGAATAACTGAAAGGCAGGATAGGCATGGCAATGCCATTGGACTGGGATAAACTGCGCATATTTCATGCCGCAGCCGAAGCAGGGTCTTTCACCCATGCTGCCGACAAGCTGCATTTGTCCCAGTCGGCCATCAGCCGCCAGGTCAGCGCGCTGGAGCAGGATGTCGGCGTCAAGCTGTTTCATCGCCACGCCCGCGGCCTGATTCTTACCGAACAGGGCGAACTGCTCTATCGCACCGCTCACGATGTGCTGCTGAAGCTCGAAACGGTGAAGATGCAGCTCACCGAAACGACTGAAAAGCCGAGCGGCAAGCTCCGCGTCACGACGACGGTGGGCCTCGGTCAGGGCTGGCTGACGGACAAGGTGCAGGAATTCCTGCAGCTCTATCCGGAAATGTCGATCCAGCTCATCCTCGACAATGAGGAGCTGGATGTGAATATGCGCCACGCAGATTGCGCCATTCGCCTGCGCCAGCCCCAGCAATCGGACCTCATCCAGCGCAAGCTCTTCACGGTGCACATGCACGTCTATGCCGCGCCGTCTTACATCAATCGCCATGGCGAGCCCCAGTCGGTTGAGGATCTGGACAACCATCGCATCATCTCGTTTGGCGAACCCGCGCCGAACTACCTGCTAGATGTCAACTGGCTCGAAAATGCCGGGCGGTCTTCCGACAATACCCGCACCCCCCATCTGCAGATCAACAGCCAGACCTCGATCAAGCGCGCCTGCCTGCTGGGAATAGGTATCGCCTGCTTGCCGGATTACATTGTCGGCCGGGACCCCGGCCTCATCCAGTTATCGCTCGCGGCCGACATTCCGTCATTCGACACCTATTTCTGCTATCCGGACGAGATGAAAAATGCTGCAAAGCTGAAGGCCTTCCGCGATTTTATCGTCGCCAAGGCGCGCAACTGGAATTTCTGACGTTTAAATAGCCGAACGGCTGAAATAGACGTTATTTTTCAAGGAGATACAGGGGAATTCATGGAAGGGCGACCAGTCGCCCTTCGCCAGCTTTGCACATAAAATATACCTGAAATATCGAGGCCTGCACCCGACGCATGCCTGACCTGCACAAAAAAGAATTGTTTCGTGCACAAAAAAGCACCATATCGCTCTCAGCTGATGCACACGGTGGCTTTTCCTCCCAGTTCCACCGCATCAGCTGTTCCCCTCTGGAGGTTTTTGACCTTCACACTTAAAGGGCCCTGGATACATCCGGCGGCCCTCTTTTTTTACCCGCAAGAATTTTCTCCAAATTGGCGAAATATCGGATGATGCAACCTTGTTTTGCATTGTCGCTCCCACCATATCTTGGTTGGCTGTCACGCTCGCTCAGGCACGCGACAGCTGTTCCCCTCTGGAGGTTTTGACCTTCAAACTTATCAGGCCGCGGAAATATCCAGCGGCCTTTTTTTTTGCCGATGCCACCGCGCCCGTGCAGTCCTCACAGAGACGTGACTTGTATATCGATAATGATCGATATAAATATCGGGTATGTCAGATATTGAAGAAACCCCAATGAACCCGGAGGAAGTCCTCAAGGCCCTTTCGCACCCCGCACGGCTGAAATTTCTGGAATGGCTGAAGTCTCCGGAAAGTCACTTCTGTCAGGAGCATCCGCTCAGCATGGGTGTTTGCGCCAACCAGTTTCAGATCAGCGGCCTGTCGCAATCCACCGTCTCCTCGCATCTTGCGGTACTGCAGGCGGCGGGCCTGATAAGGTCGAAGAAGGTGGGGCAATGGGTGTTTTTTGAGCGCAACGAGGAAACCATCGATGCTTTCCGCAATTATCTGCAAACCAATCTCTGAGCCTCCCAAGCTTTGAGCCCCGGGGTGCCGGACGGGAACCGCGACACGGTTTCGCACCGGCACCCATATCAGGATAGCGCGCCTGCCGCGCAATTTCGCCAACCGACCAGAAAGTGAAGTCGCATGACCAGTCTTTTCGAACCGGCACAGGCCGGCGATATCGAACTCGCCAACCGCATCGTCATGGCCCCTCTCACCCGCAATCGCTCCCCGGGCGCCATTCCCAACAATCTCAACGCCACCTATTACGAGCAGCGGGCGACAGCCGGCCTGATCGTCACTGAAGGCACGCCCATTTCCCAGCAGGGCCAGGGTTACGCCGATGTTCCCGGTCTTTATAAGCGGGAAGCGATTGAAGGCTGGAAAAAGATCACTGACGGCGTTCATTCGGCGGGCGGCAAGATCGTTGCCCAAATCTGGCACGTGGGCCGAATTTCCCACACCTCGCTGCAGCCGCATGGTGGCCAGCCCGTCGCCCCCTCGGCCATCACCGCCAAATCGAAGACCTATATCATCAATGATGACGGCACCGGTGCCTTTGCCGAAACCTCCGAGCCCCGTGCCCTCACCATCGACGATATCGGCCTCATCCTCGAGGATTACCGCAGCGGCGCGCGCGCGGCACTGGAGGCCGGTTTCGACGGCGTCGAAATCCATGCCGCCAACGGTTACCTAATCGAGCAGTTCCTGAAATCCAGCACCAACCAGCGCACGGATGATTACGGAGGCTCCATCGAAAACCGCGCTCGCTTCCTGCTGGAAGTCGTCGACGCGGTGGCGGAAGAGATCGGCGCCGGCCGCACCGGCATCCGCCTCTCGCCAGTTACCCCTGCCAACGATATTTTCGAGGCTGATCCGCAACCGCTCTATAATTACGTGGTTGAGCAGCTGGGCAAGCGCAATCTCGCCTTCATCCATGTCGTAGAAGGTGCGACGGGCGGTCCACGCGATTTCAAGCAGGGCGACAAGCCTTTCGATTACGCGTCCTTCAAGGCGGCTTATCGTAATGCCGGCGGCAAGGGCCTGTGGATCGCCAACAATGGTTACGATAGGCAGAGCGCCATCGAAGCCGTGGAAAGTGGCAAGGTTGATGCCGTTGCTTTCGGCAAGGCCTTCATCGCGAATCCTGATCTGGTGCGCCGCCTGAAAAACGACGCGCCGCTGAACGAACCGAACCAGCCGACCTTCTATGGCGGCGGCGCCGAAGGTTACACCGACTATCCGGCCCTCGCCCAATAGCAATGAACAAGACGCCGCATCGTTCAAAAGCGATGCGGCGTTTTCGTTCATTGCGCGCTTCTCGCCTGCCGCGCGGCAAAATCGGAAAAGGCGCCCATTACGAAGGCATTGGGCAGATGCAGCGCCTGCAACAGCCCATTGCCCGTTTCCCGACCGATGCTCATCAGCGCCACCTGCAGACAATAGATAGCAAGCAGCACCAGCGAACGGCCAAGATTGGGCCGCAGGTCCTCGTATCGCAAAGCGAGGACCGCCAGCGACAGGATCGGAACGGCGATCAGAAGGCCGAGCCCCTTGTGCAGCGACAGCAGCGATCCATCGTAATAGATCGACAGCCCGGCCAGCAGCACCTGAGCGAAGATCAGCACGGGCACGCTTGCCGAAATCACGGCAAAGGCGCGACGCCTGGTCGACATTCCGTTCGCAACCGCGCCCATCACGCCCTGCCTTCGGCGTCGGCCGGATGCGCAAGGTTCGACAGCTGCGGCCTCTCGTCAAGGCAGCCGAGACCCGCCAACGTGGTCGCCACCGCAATGTCGATAGGTGTCTTCGGCTCGCTTCCAAGGAAATCTGTCAGCTTACGATTGCTCATCCTGATCGGCATCTGCCAGAGATATTGCATTTCCAGCACTTCGCGGAACAGCGGAACGAACGGCGCAACCATTTTGATGCCTGTCCAGGATAAACGTCGCCGCTTGACCGGATGGCCCACAACCCGCTCGATCGCTTCAATCAGTTGCAGCCCGTCGAAATCCCAGAAACCTTCCATGTGATAGACGGCAAAGGCCGGAAGCTCGTCTGCACGGTCGAGCAGTCGGCCAATGGTTTCCGCCACGTCAGGCAGATAAGCCCATTGGTGTCCTGCATGGCGGGCAGAAGGGTTCTGCACGCTGCGAACCGGCCTGCCGGGTCGCACCAGCATCTGCGAAAACCAGTTGTTTCTCGCATCTGGCCCAAAGAAGTCGCCCGCCCGGACGATCAGCACCGGCACGCCGCGCATTGAAGCCAATTTAAGCCGCCGCTCCATCTCCACACGCAATGCGCCCTTGCGGGTAAAGGGCTTTTGCGGGCTCTCCTCGCTCAGCAGCGGAAAGGCGTCAGAGCCGAAATTATAGATGGTCCCCGGGAAAATAATCCTCGCCCCACAGCTTTCAGCAGCCGCGATCGTGTTGTCCAGCATCGGCAATACCTGCTTCTCCCAATCGCGGTATCCGGGAGGATTAACCGCATGGACGATCAGCCGAACACCTTGTGCCGCCTTCAAGACGTCCTGTCCGCTCATGGCGTCACCCACCACGAACTCGACATCGCCAGTGATGTGGGAAGCCGCCTTCCGCCGCGTCATCGCCCTCACGCGCCATCCCCGTTGCTGCAGCATACGGGAGACCTGGCCGCCGACACCCCCATTAACGCCCAGAACCAGCGCCAGTGGCCGATCATTCTCTGCTGAATTTGCGTTGTTTTCATATATCATCGCCGTACTCCTTGTTCTGGGATGGAGTATCGTCGCGTTTCACGATATACGAAATTATCGAAATCAGTGGATCGGCTATACAAAATTTTATGAGCAAGAACCGCGACGTCAGCTGGGATTTTTATCGCACCTTCCTTAGCGTGCTGAGCGACGGTTCGCTGTCCGCCGCCGCCCGCGAGCTTGGCATCACCCAGCCGACGGCGGGACGTCATATCGGCGCGCTGGAAGAGGCCGTCGGCTTTCCTCTGTTCATCCGCTCGCCGCACGGCTTGATGCCGACGGAAGCAGCCCTTGCGCTCCGCCCCTATGCGGAAAATCTGGCGGCGACGACCGCCGCCCTCATGCGCGCGGCCTCCGGCGAAGTCGGCAAGATCGAAGGCACGGTGCGCATCAGCGCATCTGACATCATCGGAGTCGAAATGTTGCCGCCGATTATCACGGCCATGCAGGAGGTTCACCCGCGGCTTGAAATCGAGCTGTCATTATCAGATACGCTGGAAGACCTTCTAAGACGCGAGGCGGATATTGCCATTCGCATGACCGAGCCGCTGCAGGACGCGATCGTCATGCGTTACATCGGCAATTTCCGTCTTGGATTTCATGCGACGCGCGACTATCTGGCAAAAGCCGGAACGCCAAAGAGCATGGAAGACCTGAACCACCACCGGATGGTTGGTTTTGACCGCAAGACGCCGTTCATCCGGGCGGCCATCCAGCGGATGCGTTCGCTCGATCCTGACATCCCCGATGTTGAGGAAATTTCCTTCGAAATACGCGCCGACAGCAACCTTGCACAACTTGCCATGATCCGCGCCAGCGCGGGCATCGGCGTCTGTCAGATTGGCTTGGCCCGCAAAGACCCGCGACTGGTTCAGGTTCTGCCGAACATCGACATCCCGCTCCATACCTGGGTCGCGATGCACGAAAACCTCAAGACCTCACCGCGATGCCGCGCCGTCTTCAGCGCCCTGGTCGAAGGCCTCAAGGGTCATCTCAAGGAAACCGATCCGGGCGCGCCACCGAAACGGCGCTAAGGCAGTGCCGCGTCGATACGAGGCAGCCCGCGATCCCCAACTGGAAGGGACCGGCGGAACGGAAAAGCGATCCTGGTTTGCTTAAAATCCACGGATCGCCCGTCAGAATGGTTCGGCCTGCTGCGTTGTCTTGTCCACCACCTCGGCTTCCGGGCGGTCGCCGCCCTGGCTGTATTCTTCATGCCAGTGGCCGCTCTCATCCTGATAGCTGATTTCCTCGTCATCGCCACCCACCTGCTGTTCGGCAGCGACGATGCGCGCAGCCTCGACGGCATCCGCATAGGTAGGAAATGTTTCGGAATAAGCGCCGTTCATGCGGTAGGCGAAGCCCCCGTCATGTTCGACGATTTCATACACCACTTTGGTCATGCATGTTCCTCCTGTTTCGGTAGGCGACATGGCAACCACAACCGCGCTTCAAGCATTGCACCCGATGGGGACACCGCGGCATGAGCAGCATGTCCTGCGACATCACTATCCTACCAAAAGCACTCAAGCGCAAATCCTGCTTGATCTGAGGGACGATACGTCACAGCCTAAGCCGATCCGGGGGAAGGGAAGTCAATGGCGGGTTCTATTCTGAAACAGGAGCGTATGCTGCTTCTGGCGATACCGGCGGCAATCGTCGCCTATCTGGCCGAACATGCAATCTTCGAAGCGGGAAAGACGGCGACGATCATCGCTGCCGTCGTGCTGATCGGGCTCATTGTTCTCGTCTCGATGCGGGTTGCCCATCACGCCGAAATCCTGGCCGCCAAGGTGGGCGACCCCTACGGCACCATGATCCTGACGCTGTCGGCCGTTGCGGTGGAAGTGCTGATCCTTGCCATCATCATGAGCGAATCCAGTTCACCCACGCTGGTGCGGGATACGATCTATTCCGCCGTGATGATCGACATCAACGGCATTCTTGGTCTCGCCGCGCTTCTTGGAGGCCTTCGCCACGGAGAACAGCCGTATAACGATGATTCCGGCAAGACCTATGGCGTGATGATCCTGACAGCCATGGGCATATCGATGATAGTGCCTGAGTTCATTCCTGAACAGAGCTGGCACATCTACTCGGTGTTCACAATCGTGGCGATGATTGCGCTTTATGCGCTGTTCCTCAAAATGCAGGTGGGCCCGCACAGCTATTTTTTCAGCTACACTTACCCTCGAAAGCCACATCCGGCCGGCCAGCCATCCGGCAGCCATGCGGAAGAGGACGATGAAGGCAACGTACCACTCTCCATCGGCCTCATCATCGCCGGCGTGGTTCTGATCGGCGTACTGGCGGAATTCATGTCCGCCTTCCTGGGCGAAAGCCTTGAAGGCACCAGCGCACCACCAGCGCTGATGGCCGTGGTGGTGGCGACGATCTCGGCATCGCCGGAAATCCTCACCGCGCTCAGGTCCGCCCTGCGCAATCGTATGCAGGCCGTGGTCAATATCGCCATGGGCGCATCGCTCTCGACGGTTATCCTGACCGTGCCCGTGATGGAGGGTATCGCGCTCTATACCGGCCAGCCCTTCATCATGGCGATGACGCCCGTTCAGACCGTCATGGTCTTCATCACGCTCATCGCCGCCGCCATCAACCTCAATGACGGTGAAACCAACGCGATTGAAGGAATGACGCATTTCATTCTCTTCGCCACCTTCATCATGCTGCTGTTCCTGGGGCTCTGACCGAAACGAAAAAAGCCCGGCATCGCTGCCGGGCTTCTTCAATCGAGGTTACAAACCGATCAGCGGCAATCGGCGCAGAAGCGCTGGATGCGCTTGCAGGCCTCTTCCAGCAACTCTTCCGAGGTGGCATAGGAAATGCGGAAGTTCGGGCCGAGACCGAAGGCCGAGCCCTGCACAACGGCAACGCCTTCGGCTTCAAGAAGCTCGGAGACGAAATCCGTATCCGTCTCGATGACCTTGCCCGACGGCGCGGTCTTGCCGATCAGGCCGGCGCAGGACGGGTAAACGTAGAACGCACCTTCCGGAGCCGGGCAGCTGATGCCCTTGGCCTGGTTGAGCATGGAGACGACCAGGTCACGGCGGCCTTCGAAGATTTTCTTGTTCGCCGGAATGAAATCCTGCGTGCCATTCAAGGCTTCGACCGCGGCCCATTGTGCGATGGAGCTCGCGCCCGAGGTCTGCTGGCCCTGGATCATGTCCATGGCCTTGATGAGCGGCAGCGGGCCGGCAGCGTAACCGATACGCCAGCCGGTCATGGCATAGGCCTTGGAAACGCCGTTCATCGTCAGCGTGCGGTCATAGAGCGAAGGCTCTACTTCCACCGGCGTGACGAATTTAAAGTCGCCATAGGTCAGGTGCTCATACATGTCATCCGTGAGGATCCATACATGCGGGTGCTTGACGAGCACATCGGTCAGCGCCTTCAACTCGTCGTGCGAATAGGCCGCGCCCGACGGGTTCGACGGCGAGTTGAACACGAACCACTTGGTCTTCGGCGTGATCGCCTTTTCCAGCGCTTCCGGCTTCAGCTTGAAATTGTCTTCCAGCGTCGCGTCGACGAATACCGGCGTGCCGCCGCAGATCGAGACCATTTCGGGATAGCTGACCCAGTACGGCGCCGGGATAACGACTTCATCACCGGGGTTCAGCGTCGCCATGAAAGCGTTGAACAGGATCTGCTTGCCGCCGGTGCCGACAATCGTCTGCTCCGGCTTGTAGTCGAGGCCGTTTTCACGCTTGAACTTGTCGGCAATCGCCTTGCGCAGTTCCGGAATGCCGGAAACAGGCGTGTATTTCGTTTCACCGCGTTTAATCGCATCAATGGCCGCTTCCTTGATATTGTCGGGCGTATCGAAATCCGGCTCGCCGGCGCCAAGGCTAATCACATCGCGGCCCTGCGCTTTAAGCTCGCGGGCTTTCTGGCTAACGGCGATGGTGGCGGATGGCTTTACGCGGGAGAGAATGTCGGCAAGGAAGGCCATTTTTAATCGGTCCTATTGGGGTTGACATCGCAGAGCTTGGAAATCTCGTCTGCTGCGGCAATTTCTATGTCGAAAGACGGGCCTAGTTTCAAGGCCAAAAGCCAGCCTATCCGCCGTGGGGTACAATTTAAGCCTTCCTTAACCCGGAAGTAACGCTTGTTGAGCTACATTCGCGAGCCTAGGGGTCGTGTCTCTCTATAGCTGGTTGAAAAATGGCGCCCAAAAGCATCTTTTCCAGTCTTGTCCGCGAGGCCGATGGCACATGGTCCACCGCCTATAACAGCTTCAACCTCAAGTCCGCCCTGCAGCCCATATTCCGTCGCACATCAAGCGGCCCGCTGGACATCGATTCCTTCGAAGGTCTTGTGCGCCCCCACCGCAACGGGGAACCGGTAACACCAGGTGAATTTTTCTCGCTGGTGGCACCCGAAGACATCGAAAATATCGACAGCATCCTGCGCACCATCCACATTCTCAACACCGGCAGGCTCAGCCGCTCCCGCGCGCGCATCTTCGTCAATTTCCATCCCGGCCTGTTCCAGACGCCAGCCAAGATGCGGCAGGAAGTGGAGCGCATGCGTCTCGCAGCCCACGAGGCCGGCATGACGGCAGACCGTATCGTCTGCGAAATCTCCGAGAAGAAGGCCTCCGACACCCAGATGGTCGCAGATTTCGCCTACCACATGCACGATATCGGCTTTCGCGTGGCGCTCGATGACTACGGCGCCGGCGATACCGCCATCGAACGGGTAAAGCTCATCAAGCCGGACTATGTGAAATTCGAAGCGGGCTGGGTGCGCGACTTCATGCAGAATTCTGCGGGCGCCGCTCTCCTGCGCGTCATTGTCAGCCAGTTTCGGGAGGATGGGATAGAGCCGGTTTTCGAGGGGTTGGAAACCGGTTGGCAGGTGGAGCAATGCGAAGAACTCGGCGTTTTCCTGATGCAAGGCTACATTCTGGCAAAACCGGAACTTGCGCCCACCAGTTTCGATGCGCGCTTTCCCGAGCTGGGCAGCGCATATTTTTCCCCTGCCGCACGACTGGAGAAAGGCTCCGCGGCTTTTTTCCGTGAGGAGCGCACCTCTGACGCGCATCCCCTGCGCCAGACCCGGACATTCGGAAAACGCGGCCTCTGACGCCAATTCCGGTTCAAAAACGCTCGCGCCACAATATTGCCGCAATAAATGCCGCGGAACGCCAGAATTCGGTCTCCAAGCCGTCCATTTCGAAGCCTCTTTTGTCCTTTAAGAACAGGGACAAGAGGCGACAGCCATGTTTACCAACGACCGCACTTCCGTTGAAAGGTTAAGGGCACAGAGAACGCTGTTTTCCCTCTGGATGGCGGTCGCGGCTTTTCTTGTCATCATCACCATGGCAGCCGGCATCGCGACATCGGCCAATGCGGCTGCGCAAGCGGTGGACACCCTGCATACCTCCGCCATACCGCAGGTGGCTGCGACGACGAAGGCAGGTCCGCATATCCTGCTCATCGTCCTCTCCGCCGCGGCGTTCGTCGGCCTCGGCCTTGGCGGCCTGATGCTTACCCGGCGCAGCCTGAAGGACGAGGCCCGCCGTTATAGATAACGGCCCTCCCCTCGACTTGCGGCATCGGCATGTTGCTGCTAAAGCACCCGGGAAACAGTCGTCCGACACAGCTGGATGACACCTCACAAAATCCCCTGTTTGCCCGGCCGTGACGTCAATGATCTCCCGGCCCCGCGTTGCTGGTGCCAATAATGACGCGAATTCAGGCCAATATGCTGCTTCTGCTCGCCGCAGCAATCTGGGGAGGCGGCTTTGTCGCACAATCCTCAGCCATGGCCTCGATTGGCCCTTTCTGGTTCGTCGGTTTGCGTTTCGCCATCGCCGCCATCGCCGTGCTGCCCTTCGCGCTCATGGAAACCCGGTCCCTGAAATCACCGCCCCGCCCGCGTCAGATCGGCAGCTTCATTCTCGTCGGTCTTGCGCTGTTCGGCGGCGCCACCACCCAGCAGGTCGGGCTGCTGACCACGACGGTCACCAATTCCAGCTTCCTGACCGGGCTCTATGTCATCTTCGTGCCCGTGATTGCCGTTCTGCTTTACCGCCGTCACCCCCACTGGGTCGTCTGGCCCTGCGCGCTGATGATGCTCGGTGGTATATTCCTCCTTTCCGGCGGCGCCTTCGAGACGCTGACGAAAGGGGATATTCTCAGCATCATCTGCGCTTTCTTCTGGGCGATCCAGATTACGCTCGCAGGGCGCTTCGTCTCCGAAAGCGGCCGGCCGCTTGCGCTCTCCTGCACACAATTCGCGGTTTGCTCCCTTCTTAGTTGCATGATCGGCGTTGTGTCCGAACCGATCAGCATGGTCGCCATCGAGGCGTCGATGGTAGAAATTCTCTATGTCGGCCTCGTTTCTTCCGGCCTCGCCTTTGTGCTTCAGGTGATTGCCCAGCGCTACACAACAGCGCCGCAGGCCGCGATTTTCCTGTCGTCGGAGGCGCTCTTCGGCGCCCTGCTGGCCTCGATTTTCCTCAAGGAAACCATTTCCGGTGCCGGCTATGTCGGCTGCCTGATCATTTTCATCGCCATCCTGATCGTGGAATTGGTACCGGAACTGACGCGCAAACGGCAAAAAACCGCGACAGAAGCGGCGTGACGCGAAAAGAACTGTTTTTTCTGTTTTCTCGGGAAATCGCGGTCACGCGTCCAAATTTTTGCCGGGAATGCTCAGACCGACCGGCAATTATTTCATCAACTATCACTTATGCGAAAAAAATGTGCGGTTCCCACGCGTAACTCTACCGCAGGTTTTTTATCTGACAAAAAGCCCGTAAAAACTTTTGCTTGCCAATTTTCGATAAACGCAGCAATCTACTGCGGTTCGGGCAATTTGCGAGCATGGGAAGGCCTATAAATTTGCGCACTGGGGACGCTATAAACCTCGGGCGGTGGGACGAAAAACGTTGGATGAGAACGCCATTACTTCCCGCTGCGAAGGTCCATTTTCTCAATAGTCAAAAACTGCCTGCCAACGCCCACGCGGGGCAAAACTGTAATGCTGCCTGTAGCTGAACGCGGGCAGAGCGAAAAGGACCTGATGCATGGCCGAAACTGGCACCGTAAAATTTTTCAATACAGACAAAGGCTTCGGCTTCATCAAGCCAGACAATGGTGGCGCTGATATCTTTGTTCACATCTCTGCCGTACAGGCTTCCGGCCTGTCCGGACTTTCAGAAAATCAGAAAGTGAGCTTCGACACGGAACCGGATCGTCGCGGCAAAGGGCCGAAGGCAGTCAATCTGCAGATTGCTGGCTGACCCTAAAACGGCTTTCTTTTCTAGTTGAAGCCCGGCAGGAATGCCGGGTTTTTTTGTGCGCGCCGCAGGCCGCAGTCGGCCGGCGCTCACAGTCCCTTGAGATAGGGGTTGGTCAGCCGCTCCTCACCCAGCCGTCCGCCCGGGCCGTGGCCGCAGATGAAACCGACATCGTCGCCAAGCGGCAGCAGCTTATCGCGAATGGACGCCATCAGCTGCTCGTGGTTTCCACCCGGCAGATCCGTGCGCCCCACCGACCCGGCAAACAGCACGTCGCCGACATGGGCGAAGTTCTGGTCGCGGTTGTAATAGATTACGTGACCAGGCGCGTGCCCCGGGCAATGATAGACCTCGAAGACGTGATCGCCAAAGGAAACCTTGTCACCTTCCTTCAGCCATGAATCCGGCACGACGTTCTTCAGACCGCTGATGCCGTATTTCTGCGCCTGCACCTCAATTCTCTCCAGCAGGGGCCGGTCATCTTCATGCGGCCCGATCACCGGCAGGGAGAGTTTTTCGCGCAACTCATCCGCACCACCGGCATGGTCGAGATGGCCGTGCGTCAACCATATTTCCTTGAGCGTGATGCCGTTTTCAGCAACCACCTGAAGAATGACGTCCACATCCCCGCCAGGATCGACGACGACGCCTTCCTTGGTGTCCTGATCAAACAGGACGGTACAATTCTGCTCAAATGGCGTGACCGGAATAATCCCGGCCTGCAACTTTCCCATATCCCGTGTCTCCTGTCTGATAGATCCGCCATCCTATAGCCCGCTACCGGTTACGGCACAATGGCGACAGGTCGCCTTGTTCTCAGCGGCGAATTCACGAAGAAAATCCCTATTCCATACAGTTAGATAACACGAAGAGGCGGCTCGATGAGACATCATCTTCCCGAAAAATGTGGAACGCCCTGGGGATTGCGACGTTGTAGCACCAGTCTTGAAAGGAGTGAGACACATGGACAAGACGCTTAAAATGCTGATCGCTGGTGGCGCCTTCGCCTTGATGGCGGGCTATGCAAATGCCGCCATGGTCGCAACAACCGCCTCGGATATTTCTGTCCGGTCTGGCCCCGGTGACGACTATCCGGAAGTCGGCCTCGCCACGCGTGGCAGCAACGCCGTGCTGGACGGCTGCATGGAAGGCAGCAGCTGGTGTCGCATCGAGGTGAACGGTCTGCGCGGCTGGGCCCATGCCGATCACCTGAACGTGATGTATGAAGGTTCGCCCGTCATTCTCAAGGAACGCCGCACGGAACTCAGCGTGCCGGTCGTGACCTACGAAAAAACTTCGAGTGTTCAGGCTGAACCGAACCCCGGCGATCCGAATCTGGGCCGCGTCGGCGAAGTCGATCCGCCGCAGTCGGTCATCACCTATATTGACGAGCACCCTGCCGATACCATCACCTATGACGGTGACATTGCCGTTGGCAGCGTCCTGCCGGCCGATACCCGTCTGGTTGAAGTTCCAGATTATCAGTATCGGTATGTGCGGGTGAACGATGTACCTGTACTCGTAGAACCCTCGACACGTCGTATCGTATACGTCTACCAATAAGACGGCCATGACCACAGTAATGCTGAGAGCGCGGAGTTTCCGCGCTCTTTTGTATTTGCGGTAAAGGTCGCTCAGGATTCCAGTTGCACCGGCACCCTCGCCATATTATCCACCGCAACAGAAAATGATCGCGGCATTCTCCCGAGCGGACGCATTTTCGGCTATGTTTACAGAATATTGGCGCATCGGCGCCTGCAACATATGATCAGACAGCCGCAGAATATGAAGGAACCGCAGTGCCACCGCAATCGCTCAAAACCGCCGCCGCCAGACAGACACCGGCACTGCCGAAGGTTGACGACGGCAAGATTGACTTCGACACGATCGAAGCGCTGTTTTTCGCCTATCGCGATTTCGTCTCCGATCCCGACGTCATCCTGTCGAAACTTGATTATGGGCGCGCGCATCACCGGGTGGTCTATTTTGTCAGCCGGCAGCCGGGCATGACCGTGGCGGATCTGCTCGATACGCTGCAGATCACCAAACAGAGCCTCGCCCGAGTGTTGAAGCAATTGATCGACGACGGTTACATCCGCCAGATGGCAGGTCCTGAAGACCGCCGCCAGCGCCGGCTCTATCCGACGCTGACAGGCCGCGAACTGGCGTTGGCGCTCAGCGAACCACAATCACGCCGCATCGACCGCGCGCTGGAAGGCCTCGGTCCCGATGCGCGCGCCTGCGTGCGCAAATTTCTGGCGCAGATGCGCAGCCCGGCGACGATGACCAGCGTGGAGGATGAGTGACGATGGCGCAAGCTCCGGCAAAACGTCCACCGGCGGACGACGATGCGGCTCATCTCCTGATCGTCGACGATGACGCTCGCATCCGCGATCTCCTGCAGCGTTTTCTTGGCGACAAGGGATATCGCATCTCCGTTGCGGCCGATGCAGCAGAAGCCCGCCGCAAGATGGTGGGCATCCGTTTCGATCTGCTGATCCTCGACGTGATGATGCCCGGAGAGAACGGGCTTTCGCTGACCCGCTCGCTGAACGAAGATAAATCCGTGCCGGTCATTCTTCTGACCGCCCGCTCGGAAGCGGATTCACGTATTGCCGGGCTGGAAGCGGGAGCGGACGATTATCTCGCCAAGCCTTTTGATCCGCGCGAACTGGTCCTGCGCATCAACAATATTCTGCGGCGCAACACCTCCCCGGACACGCCCAAGATCGAACAGATCATGTTCGGCCCCTACAGCTTCTCCATTCCCAGGAGGGAACTGCGGCGCGGTCCGGAAACGATCCGCCTGACAGATCGTGAACAGGAGATCATGCTGCTTTTTGCGCTACGCGCCGGCGATACCATTCCACGGCACGAGCTGGTGGAAGCGGAGTCGGAAGTGGGCGAAAGAACGATCGACGTGCAGATCAACCGTCTTCGCCGCAAGATCGAGGACGACCCTGCCAACCCGGTCTATCTGCAAACGGTGCGTGGCATCGGTTACCGCCTCAGCGTGGACTGACGAGCACCCAACGAAGGGCGAACGCACGACCATGGCGAGCCTCGATTTTCTCGACACGTTTAAAAAAAGCGCCGTCGCAAAGACCTGGCGCTCCCTCGGCAGATGGCTGCGACACTGGCTGCCCACCGGGCTTTACACCCGTTCGCTGCTCATCATCATCCTGCCGATGATCTTGCTGCAGGCCGTGGTCGCGGCCGTCTTCATGGAGCGCCACTGGCAGCTGGTGACCGAACGCCTTTCGGCAGCGGTGACCCGGGATATCGCCGCGATCATCGAACTTCTACAGACAGACCCCGAAGAGGATGACTATCAGCGGGTCATCCGCATCGCCCGCGACAAGCTGGGTCTCAGCGTCTATATTGAGCCCAAGACGGACCTGCCCGCGCCACGGCCGGAGCCGCTGTTCTCGATTCTCGATACCATCCTCGCAAACCAGCTCAGCCAACAGATCGGCAGGCCCTTCTGGATCGATACCTATGGCAACGGCTCACTGGTGGAAATCCGTGTCCAGCTCGATGATAAGACGCTCCGCGTCTTCACCAGCAGAAGCGCGGCCTATGCCTCCAATACCCACATCTTCCTTGTCTGGATGGTTGGCGCATCGCTGGTGCTCATCGCCATTTCGATCCTCTTCCTGCGCGGCCAGATCAAGCCGATAGAAGCGCTTGCCAAGGCGGCGGAGAATTTCGGCAAGGGCCAGAAGGTCAGCGCCTATTCTCCCCGCGGCGCGGATGAAGTACGCCGGGCGGGCCTTGCCTTCATCCTGATGCGGGAGCGCATTGAACGGCAGATGGAGCAGCGCACCGCCATGCTGAACGGTGTCAGCCACGACCTGCGCACCATCCTCACCCGGTTCAAGCTGCAGCTGGCGCTCGCCGGCGACAATCCGGATCTCGAGGGCCTCGACAAGGATGTGGAAGACATGCAGTCGATGCTGGAAGCCTATCTGACCTTTGCCCGTACCGATGTGGAAGAGGATGTCGGCACGCTGGAGCTTCCTGCACTTCTCGAAAAAATCGGCCATGATTTCGAACTGCACGGCAAGAAATTCAGCTACGAACTCTATAATATCGAGAGGATCATCGCGCGGCCGAACGCACTTTCACGGCTCGTCGCCAATCTCGCCGAAAATGCCCGGCGTTACGCCAGCAACCTCCACGTCGATATCCGCAAGGCGCCACGCTCCATTATCATGACCTTTGACGATGACGGACCGGGCATTCCGGAGAATTCACGCGAGGATGTATTCAAGCCGTTTTTCCGACTGGACGAGGCGCGCAACCTCAATGCCTCGGGCACCGGCCTTGGCCTTTCCATCGTCCGCGACATCGCCCGCAGCCATGGCGGCGACGTGTCGCTGGATAAAAGCCCGATGGGCGGATTGAGGGTTATCGTCAAAATCCCGGCTTGACGGCAGGCCGCCAATCAGCACATTTTCTCGCCGTTAGGAACCGGCCTTTCAACCGCAGCGAGTACGATATCTCCATTGGCGTCGGCAAAGCCAAGAGTCAGGACCTCGGAGCGGAACGGCCCGATCTGGCGCGGCGGAAAATTCACCACGCCCAGAACCTGCCGGCCGATAAGGCTTTCCGGCGTGTAGTGCACCGTGATCTGCGCCGAGGACTTCTTGATGCCGATCTCCGGCCCGAAATCGATCTTCACCTTGATTGCAGGTTTGCGCGCCTCGGGAAAAGGCTCGGCTTCCACGATCGTACCGACGCGGATATCCACCTTCTCGAAATCGGCATAGGAAATTTCGCCGCTCATCGCCCGCCTCCTCAGCCCGCCAGTTCTTCAGCGCGGGTCTTGGCAGCGGCGACCGCCCTGTCGAACAGGGGCTGCATGCCGTCTTCGGCCATCAGCACGGAAAGTGCGGCAGCCGTGGTGCCGCCCGGCGAAGTCACATTCTGGCGCAGGCGCGCCGCCTCGTCGGAGGACTGGTGCAGAAGCTCGCCGGCGCCAGCCACGGTTTCACGCGCCAGACGCATGGCCACATCCGCCGGAAGACCTGCTTTGCGGCCGGCTTCAGCCATGCATTCCACGAGATAAAAGACATAGGCTGGCCCGCTGCCCGAAACCGCGGTCACGGCATCGATATCGCTTTCGGCATCCACCCATTCGACCGGACCGCTGACCTTCAGCAATCCGTCCACCACGGCTTTAAGCTCGGGTGTCACAAGTTCATTTGCATATGCGCCGGTAACACCACGGCCCACCATCGCTGGCGTATTGGGCATGGCGCGTACCGCGGCAATTGCACCGAAATGCGAAACGAAGGTGGCAATGGTGGTGCCCGCCGCGATGGAGACGACGACCGTTTCCGGGCCCAGCAGGGGCTTCAGCGAAGGCAGCACTGCTTCCATCATCTGCGGTTTCACCGCCACGAAAAGAATGCCGGCCTTGACGCCTTCAGGCGCGCTTTCGCTATGGGCCGCACCCGCTTCCGTAATCGTCGTGCGCATGGCGTCGGAGGGCCGCGGGTCAACGACAATGACCTGCGATCCCGGCACGCCCTTTTTCAGCCAGCCAGACAGCATGGCGCCGCCCATATTGCCGGCGCCCACGAGGACGAGCGGCCCGGAAGCCTTATATACCATGTTACGCTTCTCCAACGGTCTCGAACATGACCGCTTCGATTGCACTTTTCGCATCCAGACCCGACCAGACGACGAACTGGAATGCCTGATAATATTGCTCGCAGGCCTCCAGCGCGCTGGAGAGCAGCACTTCTACCTGCTGGTTGTTCGGCTCGGCACCGCCTGACAGAAGCAGCGACTGGCGGAAGATCACGACATCTTCCTGCCGCCACAGATCGAAATGCCCCATCAGCACCTGACCGTTGACCTGCGACAGCAGGCAAATGACTTCGTTGACACGGTGATCGGGCACCTTAATGTCGAAGGCGCAGGCAAGATGCAGCGCTTCGAAATCTTCCATCCACGCAAATGAAACGTGATAATCGGCCCAGTGGCCCGCCACAGTCATGGCGATCTCGTCCTCGCCCGAACGCTCGAACGACCAGTCATTCGAGGCAGCGACAATCTCGATCATATCGACGGGATTGGACTGACGCTCAATTTCAAATTCTATCAGACTCATGCGGCACCTTCTCAGCCGGTCGGAATGTCGTGTTTTGAACGCCGGGCACAAAACGCACATACAAACCGGGATAAACATTTGAGACGATTGCCCGACACCACCAGAATAACGCATTCACCCTGTCTGGAGCTTACCGGTCTTTTCGAATCATCATTTAAAATCAGTGTATAATGGCCGAGTCCCGCTGCCACCCCTCGCTCGCCATTTTTGCTTTTTGAGCAGTGGATATCTTCTCCCCCATCACCTCAGGCGAGAGTCTTAAGCGACTCTGCCGATTGTGTTTTTTGGAAGTGTCCACAGGCCCAAAAAATTCGCGTCTGAGCACGACTTTCGGCAACCGGAGATCAAGTCGGCCAGAGAGAGCCGAAAAACAAAAAGCCCCGGAATCGCCTGCGATCCGGGGCTTCTGAGAAAAGTGATGAAGAATCAGTCCTTCGTGGCCGAAAGCTTTGCTTCGAGAGCCTCGATCCGGGCGCGCAGGGCGTCATTTTCATCCCGCGCCTGGATAGCCATCTCCCGCACGACGTCGAATTCCTCGCGCCGGACGACATCCAGACTGTTCAGCCAGCGATCGGCCTGTGCGTGGAACGCAGCCTCGGCTTCCTTGCGCACGCCCTGGGCCGCGCCGGCCGCATCCGTCATCAGCTTGGCGAATTCATCCAGAAAACGATTGGTGCCTGTCGTGCTCATGGCGCTCATCCTTCGTCGGTTCAGGGGCATCGTCTCGCCCGCTGTTGATAGCATTCAGGTAGGCACTCCACCGTCGCCTTGCAAGCGAAATCGAAAAATCCCAAGAGCTTGCATCACCTTTGGTATGTTGAGTCATAGCTTAAAGAATCACCTTGACCGCCGCCACCGCAATCGCCATTTTCCTTGGCGTCAAAGAACCGGTGAGCATCATCGCCCGGTCCTTTGAGACAATGGATGATCCGTTGTCCGCCCAGCAACGATGACGGAATATATACGGATTGATAGCCGCTCCCACTTCACTCGCCATCATGCCCTTCCCGAATATCGACCCGATAGCGCTGTCCATCGGTCCTCTGGCGATCCACTGGTACGGCATTGCCTACGTCGCTGGCATCATGCTCGGCTGGCTTTACGCCCGCCGCCTCGCCCGCACGGATCGGCTGTGGCCTAACGATGTGTCGCCAATCTCGGCGCAGCACCTCGATGATTTCATTCTCTGGGCAGCCGGCGGCATCGTGCTCGGTGGGCGCATCGGCTACATCCTGTTTTACGATATGGCAGCCGTGGCCGCCAATCCCATCAGGGCCATCGAGATCTGGAATGGTGGCATGTCGTTCCATGGCGGCCTGATCGGCACGACGATCGCCATGATCCTCTTCGCCCGCAAGAACAGCATTCCGGTGTGGAGCATGTTCGATATCGTCGCGGCCGTAGCACCCATCGGCCTGCTGTTCGGCCGCATCGCCAATTTCATCAATGGCGAGTTGTGGGGCCGCATTTCCGATGTGCCATGGGCCGTCGTCTTTCCCACAGGCGGCCCTTTCGCGCGCCATCCGAGCCAGCTTTATGAGGCTGGCCTCGAAGGCCTCGTGTTGGCCATCGTTCTGGCCATCGCCATTTACGCCTTCAAGGCTCTGAAGCGGCCCGGCACCGTCACTGGCATCTTCGTCTGCGGTTATGCGCTGTCACGCATCTTCGTGGAATTCTTCCGTGAACCGGACGCGCAGATCGGTTATCTCGCCGGCAACTGGCTGACCATGGGCATGGTTCTGTCCACTCCAATGTTCCTTCTGGGCCTCTGGGCCGTCCTACGCGCGCGCCGCGCGGCAAAAGTCGCCTAAAGCGGTATGGCCAGCCATGACCACACCGCTCGCGCAACGCATCAAATCACTTATCCGGCTTAACGGTCCGCTTAGCGTAACCGACTTCTTTTCACTTTGCCTCGCCGATCCGGAACATGGCTATTACAAGAGCCGCGAGCCCTTCGGCCGTTCGGGTGATTTCATCACTGCCCCGGAGGTGAGCCAGCTTTTCGGTGAAATGCTTGGTGTTTTCGTGGTTCATGCCTGGCAGAGGCACGGTGCACCCGCTGAAACCCGGCTGGTGGAAATCGGCCCCGGCCGCGGCACCATGATGGCGGACATGCTGCGCGTCATTCGCCGCATCGCGCCGCCGCTCTATGAGACGATGCGGGTGCATCTGGTGGAAACCAGCCCCCGCCTTTCCGCCATCCAGAAGGAAACGCTGGCCGAACATGCGGGTCGACTGGCATGGCATGACAGTTTCGACGATGTGCCTGAAGGTTTCCTGCTGCTTGTCGCCAACGAACTTTTCGACGCCATTCCGATCCGGCAATTCGTCAGGACGCCGCAGGGTTTCCGCGAACGCGTAGTCAGCCTCGATGCCAATGGCGACCTCGTCTTCTCCACCGGTCTTGCCAGCATAGATCCGGCGCTGCTTCCGCCGCAGCCCGAACGGCAGCCGCTTGGCACGATATTCGAGATTTCGCCCGCCCGGGAAGCGGTGATGACCGCAATCTGCCAGCGCCTGTCTGCCCATGGCGGCACCGCGCTCGCCATTGATTACGGCCATCTGGTTGCCGGCTATGGCGACACGCTGCAGGCCATGCGCAACCATGCCTTCGATCCGCCGCTCGCCCATCCAGGCGAAGCCGATCTGACCAGCCATGTCGATTTCGAAAGTCTTGTAAAAACGGCCGAGGCGACCGGTGTTCACGTTAACGGCACCCTGAGACAGGGCGATTTCCTCTACGGCCTCGGCCTCAAGGAACGGGCCGGGGCGCTCGCCGCCAAGGCAACCGCGGACCAGACCCTCGCCATCGCCGAAGCCGTCAACCGCCTCGCCGGCGAAGGCGCCGGCAAGATGGGGGAACTTTTCAAAGTCATCGCCGTTTCCAGTCCCGCGCTCCATCTTCTGCCGTTTCGGGCAGTGGATTGACAGCGTAATAACCTCTGGGCCAACATCGTCGCGACACACGAAGCAGGCACACTGCATCACACACGCCGCGCAACGCCGCGGCAACAGGAAACATCTCGCTTGACCCTGCTCCACTGGGCTACAGCGAAATTCTCCAAGGAACTCCCGCACCATGCAGAACGTAACGCTGCCGCTCCCCATCCAGAGTCCCCTCCTCGCCGCCTTCGATAAAAATCGCATCCGCCATGGCTTTTTCACCCGGCAGGGCGGCGTTTCCGATGGCCTTTATCAAGGCCTCAATGTCGGGCTCGGATCTGATGACGAGCCGGAACGGGTGCAGGAAAACCGCCGCCGCGTAACCCAATGGTTCGGCCTTGCCCCAGACCGCCTCGCCACGGTCCATCAGGTCCACTCTCCCGAGGTCGTCGTGGTTGACGGAACCTATGACGGCAGCCGTCCGCAGGCAGATGCGATGGTGACAGCGACACCGGGTTTCGTCCTCGGCGTGTTGAGCGCCGATTGCGGCCCCATCCTGTTCGCCGATGCGGAAGCGGGCGTCGTGGGTGCCGCCCATGCCGGCTGGAAGGGTGCTTTGTTCGGCGTGCTGGAAAACACGATCGAGGCGATGACGAAGCTCGGGGCCAGCCGCGATCGTATTGCTGCCTCGCTCGGCCCCTCCATCAGCCAGGACAATTATGAGGTCGGGCCGGAATATGTCGCGCGTTTCACCGATATCGAGCCCGCTTACGCGGATTATTTCTCCAGGGCGGAGAAAGAGGGCCACGCCTTGTTCGATCTCAAGCAGTTCACCATCGACCGCCTGACCAAAGCCGGTGTGAAGGCGGAAAATCTTGGTCTCTGCACCTACCCTGACGAAGAACGCTTCTATTCCTACCGCCGCACCACCCACCGCGCCGAACCCGATTACGGCCGGCAGATTTCCGCAATCGCAATTCTGGAGGACTAAGATGGCCCTGCATTTCGAGCTTTCGGAATTCGATGCCCGCCGCGAGCGGCTGCTCGCGAAAATGGCCGAGGAGAAGCTGGATGCGCTGCTGCTTTTCGCCCAGGAAAGCATGTACTGGCTGACCGGCTACGATACTTTCGGCTACTGCTTCTTCCAGACGCTGGTGGTGAAATCGGACGGCTCCATGACGCTGCTGACACGCTCGGCCGATCTGCGTCAGGCCCGCAATACTTCGATCATCGAGAACGTCCTCCTCTGGGTCGATCGACCCAATGCCGACCCGACGCTCGATCTCAAAAACCTGCTGAGCGATCTCGACCTTCTGGGCGCAAAGATCGGCGTGGAATATGACACCCACGGCATGACCGGCCGTGTCGCCCGCCTGCTGGATAACCAGCTTGCGAGCTTCGGCCAGATGGTCGATGCGTCGTATCTCGTCAGCACCCTCAGGCTCGTCAAAAGTCCCGCCGAAATCGCCTATGCCCGCAAGGCTGGCCAGCTGGCCGATGAGGCTCTCGATGCAGCATTGCCGCTCATCAAGCCCGGCGCGGACGAGGCCGCCATTCTTGCGGCAATGCAGGGTGCGGTGCTCGCGGGCGGCGGCGACTACCCCGCCAATGAATTCATCATCGGCTCAGGCGCGGATGCGCTTCTCTGCCGCTACAAGGCAGGCCGTCGTGTCCTCGACAGCAAGGATCAGTTGACACTGGAATGGGCCGGCGTCAGCGCCCATTACCATGCCGCCATGATGCGCACGGTGGTGATCGGCGAACAGGACTTCCGCCAGAAGGAGCTTTACAGCGCCTGCCTGCAAAATCTGACCGCGATCGAGGAGGTACTGCGCCCCGGGCACACATTCGGCGACGTCTTCGATGTGCATGCCCGCGTCATGGACGAGCGCGGCCTCACCCGCCATCGGCTGAACTCCTGCGGTTATTCGCTGGGCGCGCGCTTCTCCCCGTCCTGGATGGAGCATCAGATGTTCCACTCCGGCAATCCGCAGGAGATCACCGCTGACATGACGCTCTTTGTGCATATGATCGTGATGGATTCCGATTCCGGCACGGCCATGACGCTCGGCCAGACATATCTGACCACGGACGGCGCGCCGGAGCCACTGTCGCGTCACAGCCTCGATCTTCTCACAGCTTAAATCGCCCCCGGGTTTGACACAGCGGGAAAACCGCCCTTACATTGCGCCACCTTGGGCAAGAAGGAGCGGAACATGAGAGGGAAAATCGCATGAGCCGGTTGGGGGTTGCCCTCATTGTTCCGGCTTTGGCACTGATCCTGTCCGGCTGCAACACCACGGAAGCGCTGACGCCACAGGTGGATGTTGGCCACAACGCATCACAGTCGACGCCGGTAACACAGGGTGATCTCGACCAGATGGCGGCAGCCGCCGACCGCGCACCCGCAGGCGGGCCGGCAATCGCATCGTCCGTCCCTGCCTATGCACCCCAGAACTCCCTGCAGGCACAGGCACAGGCGCTGTCCAATGGCAGCCAGTTCGGGGAACCGCTCCGCCAGAACCAGGCCGCGGCCGGGGCCCCCACCGTCACGCAACAACCGCCATCACAGCAGACGGCTTCCCTTGCACCTGCCACCGCCGCGAATTCCATCCGCTTCCTGCCCATCATCGGCGCACCGGTTCAGGCGGTGACACCGCTATCCCGCCAACTGGGGGCCGAAGCGCGGGCCAAGGGGCTGACAATCCGCGCATCCAACGACAATTCCGCCGAAAATATTCTGAAGGGATATTTTTCCGCCTTTGCCGATGGCGGCAAGGTCAATGTCGTATACGTGTGGGACATTCTCGACGCCAATGGCGTGCGGCTGCACCGCCTGCAGGGGCAAGAGGCAGTGACCGCGCGAGGCAGTGATCCATGGGCCGCCGTGACCGACAAAGTCATGCAGGACATCGCTGCAAAAACACTCAACGACTACACGTCATGGAAGCAGTCTCAAAGCGGATGAGGTGAAACGACGGGAGAAGTCACAGAGATTTCACGAAAATCATTGCGAAAGCGCGGAGTCCTCTTGCAATCGGAAGCAACAGCGCTATTAAGGCGCGCATGGCAACAAGGCGTATCCGGCAAAGGCTTTTCAGCCGGATGTTCCTCCCCTTGAACGACGCTTGGTTACGGCGGATTGAGCCCCGTGGCGCAAGGCGATGGCATGGAAACAGGCGGCCGCAATGAAGGTTTTCGCAGGCAATTCGAACCGGCACCTTGCCGAAGCGATCTGCAAGTATCTTAATGTTCCTCTCGGAAATGCCACTGTAAAGCGGTTTGCTGACCAGGAAATATTCGTAGAAATCAGCGAGAACGTGCGCGGCGAGGACGTCTTTATCGTCCAGTCCACCTCCTTCCCGGCAAATGATCATCTGATGGAACTGCTCATCATGATCGATGCCATGCGCCGCTCCTCGGCCAAACGAATTACCGCGGTGCTTCCCTATTTCGGTTACGCCCGCCAGGACCGCAAAGCCGGCCCCCGCACTCCGATTTCCGCCAAGCTCGTTGCCAATCTCATTACCGAAGCCGGCGCCGACCGCGTTCTCACCCTCGATCTTCATGCCGGACAGATCCAGGGCTTTTTCGATATCCCCACCGACAATCTCTTTGCAGCACCGATTCTCGCCCGCGACGTGAAGGATCACTACGACACCAACAATGTCATGGTCGTTTCGCCTGACGTCGGCGGCGTGGTTCGCGCCCGTGCGCTGGCAAAGCGCCTCGACTGTCTTCTGGCCATCGTCGACAAGCGCCGTGACCGTCCCGGCGAATCCGAAGTCATGAACGTCATCGGCGATGTCTCCGGCAAGGACTGCATCCTCATTGACGACATCGTCGATTCCGGCGGCACGCTCTGCAACGCCGCTGAAGCCCTGCTGAAAAAGGGCGCGACCAGCGTTACTGCCTATATCACCCATGGCGTACTGTCCGGCGGCGCGGTGGCCCGCGTGGCCTCTTCCAAGCTGCGCGAACTCGTCATCACCGACAGCATCCAGCCGACCACCGGTGTCCAGTCCGCGCATAATATCCGCGTGGTGAGCACCGCCGGCCTGCTCGGCGAAGCAATCAACCGGACCGCGCAGGAACAGTCGGTTTCCGGCCTGTTCGACTGAATAAATTCAGCAATCACGCTGAGGGTTGCCTACGTCTGCCGGTTTTTCCGGCATGCGCTTGAGCCAAAGTGGGCGCATATTCACTCAACGTGATCCTCGGCCTTGTGCCGAGGAGCTAACCACGTCGATAAAATCAAGGCGCGCGGGCAATAGGGACAACCCCGAGGATAAGTCGGAACTGTCTTGCCGCTCGCTCCCACCCCAGCTATGCTGCACCTCGAACTCCCAACTAAGACGACGCCGCACCCGTGTCCGGGGGCCGTTGGAGACGGGTGGCTGCAGCCCTGATTTTCGGCCACCAGCCCCGAACGCGGGTAAGTATGGCGTGGCGGCCATTGCGCCAAAGGCTGATCGTATCGGCCGAGATGGCAGCACCGCTGAAGAGGTGACGGTGGTGGCTTATCGCCAGCACCCGGTACAGAAACAGTGTCGTCAGGGCCGAAAATAGGATGGACATCACCACATCGCTGAGGAAATGCCCGCCGGCCGCGATGCGAAGACCGGACATGAGAATGATTGCCCCGGCGGCAAGGGCACCAACTACCCATCGCCCATAGGGCCGCAGGCGCGGCCAGACAAGCACACAGAGGGGCAGGAAAAAACTCGCGATCAGCGCGGTTTCACCCGAAGAAAACGAACAGTTCGAATAGCATTGCGTGCTGAACTGAAAAGGTGGCGTGAAAAGCTGATGCCCGCCAAATTCGGTAACGCTGAACGGACGCGCGCGACCGATCATGGCCTTCAGCACGCCGTTGACCAGCAGCCCGGCACAGAGGATCACAGGGCCACAAAGGAACGCCCAGACTCGCCAGCCGGTTCGCTGCGAAGTGCCGAGCCGGAGATTGCCGACGAGGACCAGGAAAGTCAGAAGCGCGGCGAGCTCGACACCTTCCCGCAACGTGTCGCGCAGCCATTCGGGAAACGGCTCCCGGCCAGGCCATGGCTGGCCCACCGGCGAGAAAAACAAGGCGGAAAAGCGCAGATCTATAGAGGGGAAGGTCGCAAACAGGATCACCAGCGCAAGCGCTGCGAACGTAACCCAGATGGTGATCCGCATATGCGAGAGATCATTGTCCATTGGCGCTCTCCGGGATGCACTGTGGTGGCAGGCGCCACAGCCCGATTTCCCTGCCCTCGACAAAGCCCGGGCCGGCGGTCCAGTGCGCCACCGGCGCCTCGCCTGCAAGACACGCCGGCAAGCCATCGGCACTTGCCAGAAACAGCGGATTTTTCGCTTCGCCCGGCTTCAATGGATAAAGAAGGGCATAATGGCTGGACGGCACGCCGGTTTCCGGAAGCGCACGCGTCAACATCTGTTTCTCGTCCCGCAACTGGTAAAAGAGCTCGGCCAATATCGAACGATCATTGGCGACAATAGCGTCCGCACCTGCTTCACGCGCCCGCGACAGGCCGGTCGATACCAGCTCGGAGCTTCCAAGATAACGTGCCATCGCCAGTTTACCATTCGGCAGGCGCAGGCCCGTTCCCACTATCGTCATCAGCGGCAGCGCGATTGCGACGATGCCGCCGAGGACCAGTGTGGATACGATGAGCCAACGCCGCGATGCCAGGATCGGCACCGCCAGCAGTACGCCTGCCGCATAAGCTCCCACCGCCCAATTGGCGAGTGCCCGCGACATGAGGCCCTGTGCCGTGATCAAAAGCACGATCGGTACAGAAAGAGCGACGAGCGCCCGTGCTTCACCGGTTTTTGCGCGGATTGTCGCAACAATCATGCCGACGAAGACGTATGGCCCAACCACACCTGCCTGGGAAAAGAAGAATTCAAGCGCGGAGCCGATCTTGAGTTGGACACCGTGCCAGTTGGCATTGTCGGCGGTGTGGCGTGCCGTCATGAAATCATGGGCCGCATTCCACCACAGATTGGGCGCGATGACGGCAACGCAGACGAGCGCAGCAATAACCGCGTCACGCAGCCGGATCCGCCATGCTTCGCAAAGCCAGCTGGCGGCGATGAAGCACGGCAGAAAATAGATCATCGCATATTTCGACATCAGCCCGAGGCCGAAACAGAGACCCAGAGCGATGCTCCAACCCAACGCCGCCCTGCCCTCGCTGCGGGCGAGCGCAAGCTTGCGCACGGATATCATCGACAGCACGATGAACAGCATCATCGGCGTATCGGTCGAGATCAGCAGGCTGCCGAGCGTCACGGCTGGCAAGGTCAGATAGATCACTGCCGCGAGCGAGGCCAGCCTGACATCATAGATCATGCGGCCGAGCACAAAAATGGCCGCCGCCGCAACGCCATGCACGACGGGTGCGGCGAGCCGCACCTGAAACGTGCCCTCCCCGCCGCCCAGAATGGTGGCCGCGCGAATAAGCCAGCCGATGAACGGTGGCTTGGAATAGGCGCCGAGCGCCATTTCGCGACCCCACAGCCAGTATTGCGCCTCATCGACAAAAAGGTCGGTGCGGTTGAAGGCGAGCCCAAGGACGCGCAGGGCAGTTACGAGGACAATCGCCGAAAACGCGAATGTCAGCCATTGGCGCTCAGCGCCTGCCCGCGCATAAGGCAGGGTCGTCGCCTCATGCATGCTGGCGGCGTTCTGCATGGATCAACCAGAGATTTCGAGCATAGATAAAGAGGCCGGATGCCTGCCCGAGAACAAAGACCGGATCGCGCCGCCACAGTGCATAGGAGAGCAGCACCACACCGCCAAGAATCGAAAAATACCAGAAAGCCACCGGCATGACCGACCGGTTGGCCCGTTCCGATGAAATCCATTGAACCAGAAAACGCATGGTGAACAGCATCTGGCCCATGAAACCGGTCAAGACCCATACGAACTCTTCCCAGCTGTTCACATGCAGCATGGACCATAAAGCCGGTACGTTCACGGCAATGTCTCCGTTATGAAAGTTTCAGCCCAGCTTGACCGCTTGCGCCGGCGCAAAAGCCATGCGACACCGATCAGATCGTGGATGCCCACCAGCGCCCGGCCGATATTGGTATAATGGGAATTTCCATGCAGCCGTGCCCGGTGCGTGACGTCGACATGGGCGACCTGCCAGCCGTCACGATTGAACAGCGCCGGGAAGTAGCGGTGGTGATGGTCGAAATAGGGCAAAGCGAGGTAGGCGTCGCGGCGAAAGGCCTTGAGGCCGCAGCCCGTATCGCGCGTGCCATCCTTCAAAATTCGCGCCCGAAGCCCGTTGGCAAAGCGGGAGGAAAGGCGTTTTCCCAGCGTGTCGCGCCGGCCGACGCGCTGGCCGGCCACCAGCCCAAGCCGGCGCGGTGCATTGGTGGACAGAAGCGGTGCAAGAAGTGCCGGCAGATTGTCCGGCGGATTCTGGCCGTCGCCGTCCAGCATACATACGATGGGCGCGCGCGCCGCCTGCACTCCGCTGTGGATCGCAGCCGATTGACCGCCCTGGCGGTCGTGCCGCACCAGCCGCAACATGTTGTAACGGGCAGCGAGCGCCAGAACCGCTTCCGCCGTGCGGTCAGAAGAAGCGTCATCCACCACAACGATCTCGAAGCGGCCGACCGGCGCACAGGCGCTCACGATCTCTGCCACCAGCGTTTCAACGCTCGCTTCTTCATTGTGCATGGGCACCACAACGGCAAAATCCGGGGCAGATCGCAAATTGGCTCCGTCACATCCGTCTGCGCGGGTTCCGCAAACATCATCGATTGTGGCGAGAGAAGGAGCGTGAAAAGCTTGCATGAACATGAACAGCCGTTGATCTTCGCTGGATATGCGCCCGTTCTGTTGCAGTTTTATTACGTGGTGCCTTCGGCGCGGCTCTTCGATTTTTTCACGCCATGCGGGAAATTATCCTACAATTCCCTGTCCTTTAACGCGACCGTAAACAATTTTTGCAACGGTACGGCCACGTTTTTTGGGGGGAGGAAAACAGGATGCCGGGTGGAAATCCGACTGCTGTCAAAGCTAAATCATTGTCAATCAAAGCCAAATTTGCTGCGCTCGTTACCGGTGCGACACTGGTTTCCTGCCTGTCGGTGGGGCTGCTGTCCTACGAGATGGGTAAATCGGGGCTGATCGACGCCAGCAAGATCAGGCTCGAAACGGTTGCAGGCAACCAGTCCAAGCAGCTTGATGCCTATACGTTGCGCGTCGAACAGAGCATTTCCGAACTGTCGCAGAATGCCGCGGTGGCCCAGGCGCTGGAAACGATGACCACCGTTGTCCCAACGGAAAAGGACGCCATCATCCAGGCTTTCCGCCGAGAGGGCGTCTCCGAAGAGGAGCGCGCCTCCTTCAACGGCGAAGGGTTGAGGCTGCTCTACGCCATTCGTCATGCGACCATCAACGCCGCCATTGCCAGCGTCTGGCGTAATACCCGCGTCAGCGATATCTACGTGATCGACAAGAACGGCCTGATTATCTATTCCGTGACCAAGGGAAAGAACTTCCTGACCAATGTAACGGAACCGCAGAACGCCGCGATCAAGGAGCTGTTCGACCGCATCGAAGCCGGCAAGGACGGCGTCGTCAGCACCACGGGCTTCAGCGATGGCGAGAATAATTCGGCCATGATCGGCATGCCGCTCGCCGTCTCCAACTGGGGTCAGCTCCAGCGCAAGGGTGCCGTTATCATGCGCATCGCCGCCGATCGCATCGGCGCGGTGGTGACGCCCGAGGAAACCGGCAAGACCATCGATGACGCCGTTCTCCTGAGCGCCGACGGGAAACTCAGGGCTGGCCTCCTCTCGGGCGGTGCGGATGCTGCCGTTTCCGAAAGTCTCGCTGCCCTTTCCAGCGTAAACGACGCCGGAACGGTCATGGCGCAGACACCTGCGGGCAATATCTTCTATGCCTATCGTCCGGTCGCCGTCTTCGGACAGAAACATCTTCTTGCCATCGGCCAGCAGGAAAGCAAGGTTCTCGCCGCTGCCAACGATCTCGCCTTCTGGGCAGCGGTGGCAACGCTGGCCGTACTTGCAATAATGACGCTGATCGGGATTTTCGTTTCCGCGAGCCTGACCAAGCCGTTGACCGGACTTGCCGGTCTTATGGAGCGCCTGAACGGCGGTGAAAACAACATCGAGATCAAGGCAGTTTCCCGTGGCGACGAGATCGGCACCATGGCGCGCGCGCTGGAATCCTTCCGCCAGGGCATTCTGGACAAGCAGCGGATGGAAGCCGAAGCCCACCGCAAGGGTGAAGAACTGGACGAGGAACGCGCCCAGCGCGAGATGGAGAAGGCAAGAAGCGCCAGGGAACTGGAAGAAGCCGTGGACGCGCTCGCCACCGGTCTTGCCAATCTGGCCGCCGGCAGGCTCGATCTTCGCATCGAAAAATCCTTCGTTCCGTCACTCGATCATCTGCGCATCGACTTCAACAACTCCATGGCAGGGCTGGAAGCGACGATCTCCAATATCGGCGGAAGCGCCAATGCCATCCGCTCCGGTTCCGGCGAGCTGAAAAGCGCCTCGGAAGACCTGTCGCGGCGCACAGAACGTCAGGCAGCAGCCCTCGAGGAGGCGGCAGCGGCGCTCGGAGACATGACGCAGGCTGTCAATCTGTCGCTGTCGCGCTGCAATGTCGCCGTCGCCGCTACGGCGGATACGATGCATGATGCCCATAGATCCACGGCTGTCGTCAAAGAAGCGATCGTTGCCATGGAACGCATCGAGACCTCTTCGGCCAAAATCCGCCAGATCATCGATGTCATCGACCAGATTGCCTTCCAGACCAATCTTCTGGCGCTGAATGCCGGTGTTGAAGCAGCGCGCGCCGGCGAGGCCGGCAAGGGCTTTGCAGTCGTGGCGCAGGAAGTTCGCGAACTAGCCCAGAAATCGGCCGCCGCCGCCCGCGACATCACGCAGCTCATCGCCACCTCTGCGGGTGATGTGGAAAGCGGTGTGGCACTGGTGCTGAAGACCGGTGAAAGCCTGGAACAGATCCAGAAACGCATCCAGTCGGTCAACGACCAGATCGGCGAAATCGCCACCGCGTCGCGCGAACAATCCGGCCGTCTCAGCGAGATCAATGCCTCCGTCAATGAACTCGACCACGTGACGCAGCAGAACGCCGCCATGGTGGAGGAGACAACGGCCGCCGCCTTCTCGCTCGCCAACGAGGCGGATGGCCTGACCGAACAGGTGGGGCAATTCTCCGTGGGCGATCCTCGCCGGCGAGACCAGCGTTACGCGGCATGATGCGCAACAAAAAAGGGCCGGAGGCAAAACCTCCGGCCTTTTATTTTGCCTGAAAGCCCGATCCGGGCTCGCAGGGGCAGGCGCCCCTGGGAACACGCCGGCGACCTGGCACCACAGCCCCTCGCCGGCTTCCGGGGAGGACCTCAGAAGAAACCAACCTTGTTCGGGCTGTAGGACACGAGCAGGTTCTTGGTCTGCTGGTAGTGGTCGAGCATCATCTTGTGGGTCTCGCGACCGATACCAGACTGCTTGTAGCCGCCGAAGGCCGCACCCGCCGGATAGACGTGATAGCAGTTCGTCCAAACACGGCCCGCTTCGATGCCCCGCCCGGCGCGGTAGGCGATGTTCGTGTCACGGCTCCAGACGCCAGCGCCCAGCCCGTAAACCGTGTCATTGGCGATTTCGAGCGCCTCTTCCACCGTCTTGAAGGTCGTGACGGAGACAACAGGACCAAAGATTTCCTCCTGGAAAATCCGCATCTTGTTGTTGCCCTCAAAGACGGTCGGCTGAATGTAATAACCGTCCTTCAGATCACCCGTCAGCGTCTTGCGGTCGCCGCCGGTCAGAACCTTGGCACCTTCCTTCTTGCCGATCTCCAGATAGCTCATGATCTTGTCGAACTGTTCCTGCGAGGCCTGTGCGCCCAGCATCGTCGACGGATTGAGCGGATCGTCCTGGCTGATGGCCTGAACGCGCTTGATCGCTTTTTCCATGAAACGGTCATAGATCGATTCATGCACCAGAGCACGCGAGGGGCAGGTGCAGACCTCACCCTGGTTCAGCGCGAAGAAGGCAAAACCTTCCAGCGCCTTGTCGAGGAAGGCATCGTCCTCATTCATCACGTCGGCAAAGAAGATGTTCGGCGACTTGCCGCCCAGTTCCAAGGTGATGTTGGTGACGTTGTCTGCGGCATAACGCATGATTTCCTTGCCGACCGAGGTGGAACCGGTAAAGGCGATCTTGGCGATGCGGTTGCTCTGCGCCAGCGGCTTGCCGGCTTCAAGGCCAGTACCATTGACGATGTTGAGGACGCCAGGCGGCAGAAGGTCTTCAATCAGCTCCATCACGATGAGAATGGAGGCCGGCGTCTGTTCGGCCGGCTTCAGCACCACGCAATTGCCTGCTGCAAGCGCCGGTGCGAGTTTCCACGCAGCCATCAGGATCGGGAAGTTCCATGGAATGATCTGGCCGACGACACCGAGCGGTTCATGGAAGTGATAGGCGACGGTATCGTTATCGATCTCACCGATCGTGCCTTCCTGAGCGCGGATGCAGCCTGCGAAATAGCGGAAATGGTCGATGGCGAGCGGGATATCCGCATTGGTGGTTTCGCGCAGCGGCTTGCCGTTATCCCAGGTTTCAGCCCGGGCGATGAGATCTAGATTGTCTTCAATGCGCTGGGCGATCTTGAGCAGGATGTTGGAGCGCTCGGTTATGCTCGTCTTGCCCCATTTGTCGCGGGCCTTGTGGGCCGCGTCGAGCGCGAACTCGATGTCGGCTGCATCCGAACGCGGCACTTCGCAGATCTTGTGGCCGGTCACCGGCGAGAGATTGTCCATGTAGCGGCCGGATTTCGGCTCCACCCACTTGCCGCCAATGTAATTGCCGTATTTCAGCTTGAAGGGCGCTTCGCCCGCTTTCTGCTGAACCTGAATATTCATGATTTCATCCTCCCTGATGAAAACGATCCTGAGCGGACCGCATGAAAGGAAGGTGGGCCCAGATGGCGCGGTTCGGTAGAGGGGCGACGCGGTTCCGCAGCGCACATTGTCTCACATCTGCGACAAAGCCGCGTTGATCCGGCGCGATCGGCCGGATCGCAACAACAAGAACGTCAATGAACGTCGAATTTCTTCATCTTGCGATGAAGCGTGGCCCGGCTGATGCCGAGCAAGGACGCGGCCTGCGTGACATTGCCGTTGGTGCGCGACAACACGCGCCGCAGCGCCGAACGCTCCGCTTCCGCGAGGTCGGAACCGCTGTCATGGCGCTGTTCCTGCAGGATATCCGCGGCCGGGAGACCCTGCGCGATGCGGGCATCGTCCAGCTTCAGCGCAAGACGAGCGGCGCGGGTCGCGCCGAGCACGAGATCGTCCTGATCCACGGCGAGCAGCGAAAGCGCCGCCCCGAACCCACTTGGCACGACGACGATGCGTGCCCCCGGAAAGGCACGGCGGAACAGATTGCCCTCGATGCGCTGCGCCGCGTCCTTCACCGCCTGGGTGACAAAAGAAAAGGTCATCTCGTTGATGTCATCGCGGCAGGTGGAAATATCGAGCGCACCCGTCACCCGGCCGGTATGATCGCGAATGGGAGCCGTGGTGCAGCACAGTTCCGTATTCGACGTGAAGAAATGCTGGTCACGATAGACAACCACCGAACGCTCGTCGACGAGCGCGGTGCCTATGCCGTTTGTGCCAACGCTCTCTTCGCTCCAGACGGCGCCGGACCAGAGGCCGAGCGCCCGGAAATCGCGATCATCGCCGGACGCGCCTCGCCGCTCCAGCGCAACGCCCTGAGCATCGGTCAGGAGCAGGCAGCAGCCGGATCTCCCGACACTGTGGAAAATTCGGTCAAGTTCGTCGGTGCTTTCGGCAATCAGGCCAGCCGCACTTTCACGGGCGCGCCGAAACTCCGTCTCGCTGAGAAAGATCGGCTTGCGATTTTCTTCCGGTGCAAGACGGTGCTTGACCATGCAGCGACGCCACGAGGCGACAATCGGCGAACTTGCGGCTGCGGAACGGTGGCGTGCGGTTTCATACACGCGTTCCGCATGGGCGATGTCTGTCGGCATGCGCTCCTCCCAAAGCTTTTGGGCGATGGTGCGCTGGAAGCGTCGATGTTTCAACAAAAAACTTCGCGACCGGCATCGGAGGCGCAGCTGACGGTCAGACCGCCTTGAAGTAACGCCTGCCGGCAGTGACCTCCGGTTCGTCCTCAACGGACAGGAAGGTGTCATCCACGAGGCTGGCAATGGATGTCAGCGGACCGGGCTTGCCGAAAAAGAAGCCCTGCACCTGTAGGCAGCCTTCGCGGCGCAGGAACTCGACATGGGCCTTGGTTTCCACACCCTCCGCAAGCACGGGAATATTCAGGCTATGCGCCAGAATGAGCGTCGAACGCACGATCGCTTCGGACTGCACATTGGTCGACAGCCCGTCGATGAAGGCGCGGTCGATCTTGATCTTGTCGAAAGGGAAACTCTGCAGCGTCGACAGCGAGGAATAGCCCGTGCCGTAATCATCCATCGCGATCTTGACGCCGAGCGCCTTGAGCTTGCGGATGGTGACGAGCGCATGGCGGTGATCGGCGATGATGCTGCCCTCGGTGATTTCCAGCTCGAGCCTTTCAGGCGCAAGGCCCGTTTCTGCCAGGATTTTTTCGACCTTGTCCGGGAACTCGTTATCCGCAAGCTGCTGCGGCGCCACATTCACCGCAATGGAAAGCGATTTTTTCCAGAGTGCCGCCTGCGCGCAGGCTTCTCTCAGAACCCACTCGCCGAGTTCGACGATGAACCCCGTCTGCTCCGCGATCGGAATGAATTCGGCGGGAGAAATCATGCCCCGATCGGGATGGTTCCAGCGCAAAAGCGCCTCGAAGCCGACGATACTGCCGCTTCTGGTGTCGTTCTGCTGCTGGTAATAAAGCTCGAACTCGTTATTGGCGAGGCCGCTGCGCATGGCGACGGCAAGCACATTGCGCTCACGCGCGGCCTCATCCATCGATTTATCGTAAAAGCAGATCGTATCCGAACTGCCGCTTTTTGCCCGGTACATCGCGACATCCGCCTGCGCCATCAGCGTATCGGCATCGATGGAGCCGGTATTGCGGACCGAAATGCCCACACTCGCACCGACCGAAAATGTCTGCCCGTTCCATTCCACCGGCCTGCTGATCTGGTCGATCAGCCTCTGGGCGAATTCGGCGCCATCGGCGCGGGTATAATAGGAATTTGTCATCGCCACGAATTCATCACCGCCCATGCGCGCCAGAAATTCGCCGGCCTTCAGCACGGAACTCGCCCGGTCGGCGATGGTGCGAAGCACGGCGTCGCCCGCCGCATGGCCGTGAACGTCATTGATTTCCTTGAAACGGTTGAGATCGATGGAAAGAAGCGCCGTGTGTGCGCCCAACGAAATATGACGCGTGCGACGATTGAGATGTTCGATGAAGGCTGCCCGGTTGGGAATGCCGGTCAGCGGATCGTGCAGCGAAAGATGGCGATAGCGGGCGACCGCCTGCTGGGTGGACTGGGCGTCGATGACATAAGTGGAAAGCCCCAGCGCCAGCAGCAACAGCGTTACCGCAATGGCACCTCCGCCCATGATGGCCGGCGGCAGCAGATTTTCAGGAATGATGATACGCGGGTCGAAGGCGAAAGACATGGAGGCCATGCCCGTATAATGCATCGACGCTATCGCCAGGATGAGAAACGCCACCGCGCTGTACTGGCAGAACCGATTGACGGGCCGCGAGACCCGATTGACTGCAACGGCGCCCAGCACTGCCCCCAGCACGAGGGACGCGATGACATAATTCTGATCCCAGAAAATCATGCCCTGAACATTGTAGGCCGCCATGCCGGTGTAATGCATGGCTGCAATGCCGAGACCAAGGATGATCCCGCCGGCTTCCACCAGCACGCTGCGTCCGCCATAGGCAGAAATTCCGAAACCGGCAGTCGTTGTGGTAATCGCAATCAGAAGTGACAGCCCGGTCAGATACGGATCGTATCCCACGTCACCCGCGGCAACATAGCCCAGCATCGCCACGAAATGGGTGGTCCATATCGCCGCGCCGCCATTGACACCTGCCAGAAACAGCCAGTTGACCTTCTGCACCCCCGTCGCCAGACGTGCTTTCGAAAAAAGGCGCATCGACACGAAACTACCGAGCATGCAGACGAAAACCGCTGCGACGGTATATCGATAGTCGTGATCGATGGTAAGGCACTGGAGAACTTTGAGCATTGTCATCTACGCAATTGGAATTTCGCGTAGCCTTATCATTCGCCAAGTTTTCGCCCGGTTTACATGAATGGATAAGCACATATTAAAAGTTGCAACATGCGAGTGAATTAGTACAACCTAATAAACCCGCAAGGCGTGCGATCAAAAAGCAGGCCTCTCTTGTCTTTGTCTCCCGTTTGTATTATAGCGCCCGCACCCGTGTAGACACCCTTGGAGGCAACGCGGGTGGGATGGCGCTTGCCGCCTCCCCAGTTCAGCGCCCGCGGGCATGAACTCTCCATATAACCTCGAAAGGAATTGCCATGAGCAAAGAATCGTATGAGCTCAAGGCCGAGGCGCGCGAACGAGTTGGTAAGGGGTCCTCTCGTGAACTTCGCCGCAACGGTTTGATTCCCGCTGTCATCTATGGTGACAAGCAGGCCCCCATTTCTATCGCCCTGTCCACCAACGAAGTCACCAAGCGTATCCACGCCGGCGGTTTCATGACGACGGTTGCGACGATCGACGTCGACGGCAAGAAGATCAAGGTTCTCCCGAAGGATTACCAGCTTGATCCGGTCCGCGACTTCACCATGCATGTCGACTTCCTGCGCGTTTCGGGCAACACGCTCGTCAACGTCGAAATTCCGGTTCACTTCGAAAACGAAGAAAAGTCGGACATCAAGATCGGCGGCGTTCTGAACATCGTTCGCCACACGGTGGAATTCCACTGCCCGGCCAACGACATTCCGGAAGCCATCACGGTTGACCTCTCCGGCCTGAAGATCGGCGACAGCGTTCACATCTCGAACGTCAAGCTGCCGAAGAACATCACGCCCGTTATCGCCGACCGTGACTTCACGATCGCAACGATCGTTGCCCCGGCAGCAGGCGTTGAAGAAGAAGCAACTGAAGAAGCTTCCGAGGAATAAAATCGGCGGCCGCAAGGCCGGACAGCTTTGAAGAACGAGGCCCGTTCCGTTTCCGGAACGGGCCTTTTAGTTTTTATGAACTTTAAAAACAGAAAGCCCGCTCCCCGCCAGCGATGCGGTTCGTGTTTCAGCGTCGATTAACACTTCCATGAAACGATACCCTTGCGCCCTCATGGAAACACCGGCGGGTCGAGAAATAGCGTGGGGAAAGGGCTCGGCCCGGGATCTGACGCATCTCTGTCCGAAAGGATGAAACAGGGCGCAGCAAGTCTGGGGCAAAGGGTAGCTGCAATCGAACATGGCTCATTCCGTCGAAAGTCGCTTTATCGCGATTGTTTCCGGCGCACTTCTTACAGTGGTCGCCCCGCTCTTCACGCTTTTGCTGACACTTTCCTATAACGAGGCTATTCGCAGCCAGCGCAACCATATCGAAATTCTGCTGTCGACGAATACGCAGGCGCTGGCCCGCCCCCTGTGGGACCTCGATGACGACACGATAAACCAGATTACCGGAACCCTTGTCTCCGATCCCATGATCCGTATGGTCGAGGTCAAGGATACGTCCGGCCAGCTTGATGTTGTTCAGACCGCCGGCAGCGACATCTTCCAGGATGCCGCCTCGACGACGCGCGAGGTCATCTACAAGACGACCAAGGGGCCCGTCACGGTCGGCCAATTGACGGTGTATTACGATGATGTCGGTCTTCTGACCTCCCTCAGCCGCACCGAACTGGCCTTTATCACGATTTTCATCCTCGCCATTCTCACCATGGTCCTTGCCGCCATTGCCGGTAACCGCTTCATGGTCATCCGCCCGCTGATGCGGCTGGCCGCGGCAATAGAAGCGACACGACGCCTCGGCTCCCGCCACCACGTCGACTGGCGGTCGAAAGACGAGATCGGCCGGCTGGCGAAAAGCTTCAACGAAATGCAGAGCCAGCTCGAAAAAGAAGAGCTGGAGATAAAGAACGCCCACGCCCGCAAGACGGAAATCTACAACCGCACGCCGGCCATGCTGTTTTCGCTGGACAGGCACGACAGGATCGCCGCCGTCAGCGACTACTGGGTGCAGGCTACCGGTTATGACCGCGCCAGAATACTCGGCCTGAATTTCGCCGACCTCATCCACCCCGATGACCGGACATTATTCCAGGAACGCAGGGCGGCGCATCAGGCGGCTGACACCCAACAGGCAGGCATCACCGTTCGCTTCCACTGCAGGGATGGCAGCGTCATGGATGCCCTTATCCTAGAAAAAGCCCTCGATTCCGGCGATACGGCCCATCACAGCACCTGCCTCTGCGTTATGACCGACGTGACCGAACTTCGGCAGTCGGAAAAGCGTAATCGCCAGCAGGCCATTTCCGACCATCTGACCGGCCTCTTCAACCGTCAGGGCTTCGAGGCCATCCTCGACCTGCAGATTCGCGATGCGGACAGGAACGGCAGCGAACTCGCGTGCCTGTTCATAGATCTCGACCGGTTCAAGGCCATCAACGACAATCTCGGTCACGCCGCAGGCGATGCCGTTCTGCGCGAATTCACATTAAAACTGCAGCCGCTGCTGACACCGCTGGACAGCGCCTCGCGTCTGGGCGGAGACGAGTTCGCAATCCTGCTGGCCGGTGACAAGGTGGAAGAGCGCGCCCTGCAGTTCTGTGAGCGCATCTGCACCCTGCTGGACACTCCATTTGAAATCGAGAACAACAGCATCCGCCTCAGCGCCAGTATTGGTATGGCGGTCTACCCCCTTCACGCCGCGAGTGCCTCCGAGCTTCTGCAGAACGCCGACATGGCCATGTATACCCGCAAGCGGACGGGCAAGAACGGCTCCCAGGTCTTCGACAGCTCGATCATGGACAGGGCCCGCGAACATGCGGAACTGGAACGGGATATCGCGCAGGCGCTTTCCGAAGACTGGTTCGAGGCCTATTTTCAGCCAATTCAAAACATTGCAACCGGCCAGACAGCGGGTTTCGAGGCCTTGCTGCGCCTCAACCATCCGGATAAGGGGCTGCTTTCCCCCGCAGCCATCATCAGCCTTGCGGAAGAGAACGGAACCATTCACCGTATCGGCAACGTGATCCTTGATCAGTCGGTCGCCAATCTCGCCAGGCTGTCGCGCCTGCCGGGCATGGCGCAAACCTATGTGGCGGTGAATTTTTCGCCATTGCAGTTCGAACCGGGACTGCCGACACGCATTGCCGGACTGTTGCACCGGCACGGCATTCTTCCCGGGCGGCTGGTCATCGAAATCACCGAAGCGGTCATCATGAAGGACGATCCGCAGATCCGGGCGATCCTCACCGCCATCCATCAGCTGGGTTGCCGCATCGCGCTGGATGATTTCGGCACGGGTTACTCGTCGCTCAGCTATCTCAGCCGCTTTCCGGTCGATATTGTAAAGATCGACCAATCCTTCACCCGCTCGATCTGCGACGATACGGTGGAAATCCGGCAGCGCAACCGCATGCTGGTCGAAGGTATCGCAGCCATCTCGCATAAGATGAATTGCGCTGTCATCGCCGAGGGTGTCGAGACGGAGGAGCAGAAGCTGCTTCTGGCGGATATGGGTGCCGATTATGGCCAGGGTTACTTTTTCGCTCGCCCGCAGCCCATCGAGCGGCTGATTGCCGCCTATGAGGCCGGGTCTGGACAAAGCCGCGCAGCGGCGCGACAAGCCTGAGCCGCGGGGAGTAGTCATGGGATTGATCCGCTTTTTCCTGGTCTTTCTTGCTCTTGCCAATCCCGTCTGCGCGGCCAAGCTTTTCCTGACCACGGAAGTCTACCCGCCCTACAACCTGCAGGGCAGTGACGGCAGCGTACGCGGCGTCTATTTCGACCAGCTCAAGATCATTCTTGAGGACACCGGCACCAGCTACGAGGTCGCCGTCATGCCGTGGGCCCGGGCGATCGCCCTTGCCACAACACAGCCGATGCATTGTGCCTTCGCCACGGCGAGGACCGCCGAGCGGGAAAAGCTCTTCAAATGGGTCTCGCCAATTCATTTCGATCGCAACATTCTCGTGGCGCGGCGCAAGACGAATATCAACGTCCTGAGCCTCGAAGACGCCAAGAAATACCGGGTTGGAACCCAGCGCGGCGACTACACCGAAACCCTTCTGGAAACGCTCGGTTTTCCGCAGGTGGATGTCGGCGCGGATTTCGAGATCACGCTTCACAAGCTGACGGCCGGACGCATCGACCTTATGCCCATGTCGGAAAGCACCTTCAAGAGCCTGCCGGCGCACACTTTCAGGGAAGTGATAACGCTGTCGAGACAGCAGCTTGGGCTTGCCTGCAACAAGAGCGTGCCGGACGAGGTTATCGCGAAATTGCAGGCCCGTCTCGATGAGCTGATCGCCGACGGGACACAACAGCGGATCTTCGACCGTTACGATCTCATCAGGCCCTGAGCGTCGGCCGGCATTGCCGCAACCCCACAAAAAGATTGACAGCCAGCGGATTTCAGGGTGGTGACAACAGCATCATCAGGCACAACGCGGACATGCTTCATGAAGATCATCGCAGGACTTGGTAATCCCGGCACGCAATATGCCGGAAACCGGCACAATATCGGCTTCATGGCGGTGGATGCGTTACAGCGCCTGCCTTCGTTCGCGCCCTGGTCAAAGAAATTCAAGGCCGAGATTTCCGAAGGCGAGATCGTCGGAGAAAAGGTCCTGCTGATGAAACCGCAGACCTATATGAACCTGTCGGGCGAATCCGTGGGCGAAGCGATGCGCTTCTTCAAACTCACGCCGGCGGACATCATCGCCATCCATGACGAACTCGATCTTCCGGCCGGGCGCGTGCGCATCAAGACCGGCGGCGGTCACGGTGGCCATAACGGCCTGAAATCGCTCGACGCCCATTGCGGCAAGGACTACCGACGCCTGCGCCTCGGCATTGGGCATCCCGGTGACAAGGAGCGCGTGCATGGCCATGTGCTGGGGGATTTCGCCAAGGCCGACCGGGTCTGGCTGGAGCCGCTGCTGGATGCGATTGCCGACAACGCCGCCATGCTGGTGAAGGCGGAGGATTCCCAGCTGATGAACAAGCTGGCGCTGGCCACGGGCAGGAAGCCCGAGGCCGAGAAGCCGGCCAAGGCAGCCAAACCCACCGCGCAGTCTCATATCCACCAGGCACGCAACAGCGCCCAGCCTAAAAAGCTGCCGGAGACCGGGCCGATGGCCGAGATGCTGAAGCGGATGTTCGGCAAGAAGGATTAGATCGCGAATGTCTTCGAAGACCATCGCCCCGCGCGAAGCCGGAACCAGCGATCTGGCTGGATTGCTTGATCTCTACCGGGCGCTTAATCCATCCGACCCGGAAATGACGACGGAAGAAGCAAAGACGGCTTTTGCGGCCATGCTCGCCCAGCCGGGTCTGACCGTGTTTCTTGCGACCGAAGGCGAGGAAGCGGTCGCTACCGCCACGCTGCAGATTGTTCCAAATCTCACGCGCGCCGCCCGTCCCTATGCTCTTATCGAAAACGTGGTGACAATGGAAAACCGTCGCGGCCGCGGATATGGCCGCGCGGTCGTGCGCCATGCCGTCGAGGCGGCTTTTGCGGCGAATTGTTACAAGGCGATGCTGCTGACAGGGCAACAACGCCCGGAGGTTCACGCCTTTTACGAAAGCTGCGGCTTCGTGCAGAACAAGACCGGTTTTCAGATCCGGCAGGATTGATGCTCACTCCTCCGGCTCGGTCGTGAACATCAGCGGAAATCCCGCTTCCTTGCCGAGATCGGTCGCCTCCTTGGCCTTCGTCTCGGCAATATCACGTTCGCAAACGACGACCACCGCGCTGCCGAAACGGTGCGCCGTCATCATCACCCGGTGGCCGGCCTCCTCGCTCATGCGGAACACGGCTTTCAGCACCACAGTCACGAACTCACGTGGCGTATAGTCGTCATTCAGCAGAATGACCTTGTAGAGCTTCGGCCGCTCCAGCTTTGGCTTGACCTTCGGTTTTGGTTTGAGATCGACAGGACTGTCGCTCATCATGGCCGCTCGTGCCTGCCGTTCATCGCGGTTGCTCATGGGAAAACCCCGTTGATGACGAAAGATCGATCGCTTGACCCGCTTATATTGCGCCGCAACCACGCCATCGGCAAGTCTGTCAGGAATTCCTCGCCTTTAAGAAGCCTTTGCCGGCCCAAATCGACCCGCGGGCTTGACCTTCCCCCGCCCTTTCCGCAAAAGGCTCCTCAACGAATTCTTTCAAACGGACAGGTTTCAAGCCATGGGCTTCAAATGCGGTATCGTTGGATTGCCGAATGTCGGCAAGTCCACTCTTTTTAACGCGCTGACGAAAACGGCCGCCGCACAGGCCGCCAACTATCCCTTCTGCACCATCGAACCGAATACCGGCGAAGTGGCGGTGCCCGATGCGCGCATGAAAATCCTTGCCGACATCGCCGGCTCGAAGGAAATCATCCCGACCCGCATCTCCTTCGTCGATATTGCCGGTCTGGTTCGCGGCGCATCGAAGGGCGAGGGTCTCGGCAACAAGTTCCTCGCCAACATTCGCGAAGTCGATGCCGTCGTACACGTGCTGCGCTGCTTTGAAGACGACGATATCACCCATGTGGAAGGCCGCATCAACCCGGTTGGCGATGCCGAAACGATCGAGACCGAGCTGATGCTCGCCGATCTCGAAAGCCTGGAACGCCGCGTCGAGCAGACGCGCAAACGCGCCACCAGCAAGGACAAGGAATCGCTGGCCCAACTGCCTGTCATGGAAGCCGTCATCGCGCTGCTCACCGACGGAAAGCCGGCACGCCTGCTTTTGAAGACACTGGCGGACGAGGAAATCGAAATCCTCAAAGGCCTCAACCTTCTCACATCGCACCCGGTGCTTTATGTCTGCAACGTCTCGGAAGCCGACGCATCGTCCGGCAACGAGCACACAGCAGCCGTCGCGGAAATGGCGAAGCAACAGGGTGCGGAATGCGTGATCATCTCGGCGGCGATCGAAGCCGAAGTCGCGCAGCTTCCAGCCGATGAAGCCGAAGAATTCCTCTCGGCCCTTGGTCTTAACGAGGCCGGCCTCGACCGGCTGATCCGTGCGGGATACCACCTGCTCGACCTCATCACCTATTTCACCGTCGGCCCCAAGGAAACACGCGCATGGACGATCGTGCGCGGCACCAAAGCACCCGCCGCCGCGGGCGTCATCCACAGCGATTTCGAACGCGGCTTCATCCGCGCCTTCACCATCGGCTTTGACGATTACGTTACCAACAAGGGCGAAGTCGGCGCCAAGGAAGCTGGCAAGGGACGCGACGAAGGCAAGGAATATGTGGTTCAGGACGGTGACGTCATCCACTTCCGCTTTAATACCTGATTTGATCTGAACGGGCTTGCTTCTTTTATGGGGCGGACCCAGCCGCTTGTTTCTTCTCCCCGACCGGGGAGAAGATTGCCCCAAGGGTCGGATGAAGGGCGACGTTGCCGCAGCTCGCTACCTTCGCCCGCTTCATCCCGCTGCCGCGACCTTCTCCGCGGCGGGGGAAGATGCGAGACGCATCCGCTCGCTCCATAGCGCCTTCCCGCTCCGATATTACGCCACCGATTTGACCTTTACGTAAAGGGAAAAATCCTCTTAGATGCGACGGTATTGACTGTGCGAAGGGAGGAAACCATGGCGCCGGTCGCGACCTATGCTTACGAGGATTTCACGGTAGGGCGGGAGTTTCCGCTTGGACCGCAACCGATCTCCGCAGGGCAGATCATTGCTTTCGCCAGCGAATTCGATCCGCAACCCATGCATCTTTCCGAAGAAGCAGGCCGCCAGAGCATTCTTGGTGGGCTTGCAGCTTCCGGCTGGCACACCTGCAGTCTGCTGATGCGAATGATGGCGGACAGCTATATCTCGGATTCGACGTCGCAGGGCAGCCCCGGCATCGACTACGTTGATTGGAAGAAGCCGGTTCTGGCAGGAGATACGCTTTCTGGGAAATCCATCGTGCTGGAGCAGCGCCCTTCGGCTTCGCGCCCCGGTATCGGCCTCGTGAAATTTCGCCACGAGCTTTATAACCAGCGCGACGTTCTGGTGTCGCACGGCGAAAACACCGTGATGTTCCTGATGCGCGGCAATGGAGGTATTGCGGCATGAGACTGGCAGAACTCTCCCCGATCGGCGAACGAGTGACCCTCGATACGCTGCATTTTTCCGCCGAAGACATTATTCGCTTCGCCCGCGATTTCGATCCGCAGCCATTTCATCTTGATGCCGAAGCCGCAAAGAACAGCGTTTTCGGCGCACTTTGCGCATCTGGATGGCACACTGGTGCAGGCTGGATGAAGTGTTTTCTCTCGTACTGGGCCAAAGAGGTTAAAAGACTGAAGCTTGAGGGCCTTGAACCGCCAAAACTCGGCCCTTCACCGGGCTTTCGCGAACTTAAATGGAAAAAGCCGGTCTTCGCGGGAGACGATGTCACCTACTTCGTCACCCTGCTCGATACCCGGGCGCTGGAATCCCGGGCCGGTATCTGGCTGAATACCACATTTAACGAAGGGGTCAACCAGTCGGGAGAGACCGTCCTGACTTTCCAGAGCGGGGTTCTGGAATTCGAATAAGCGAGCGTCGGGGCATGTCATTGCGACCTGCCCCACCCGCCGCTCAATGACCGGAAAATTCCACCAGGGTCCGTACCTCGACACCGAGGTCCTCGAGTTTCTTGCGGCCGCCGAGATCAGGCAGATCGATAACGAAGCAGGCGGAGACGATCTCCGCGCCCATCTGGCGCAAAAGCTTGACCGCGCCCTCGGCAGTCCCGCCGGTCGCAATAAGGTCATCGACCAGAATGACCTTTTCACCCGGCTGCACCGCATCAACATGCATTTCCATTTCATCGACGCCGTATTCCAGGCTATAGGCAACCCTTACAGTGGCATGCGGGAGCTTGCCCTTCTTGCGGATCGGCACGAAGCCGGCCGAAAGCTGATGCGCCACCGCGCCGCCCAGAATGAAGCCGCGCGCTTCCATGCCCGCGATCTTGTCGATCTTCGTTCCCGCATAAGGTTGTACGAGTTCGTCCACGGCGCGGCGGAATGCGCGGGGATTGCCAAGCAACGTGGTGATGTCCCTGAAGATGATGCCCGGCTTCGGATAGTCGGGAATGGAACGGATGGCAGCGGAAAGCTCCGAAGCGATAACGGTCATGGTATTTCCAGTTAAAAATGGGAAATGGATGGTTCGGGCCACCCTATCAACTTGACGGCGGCGCACCAACTAAAAAGGACCGGCGCAACCTTCGGCCAACGCGATTGGTATGGAGCATCGCAATCCGCATCTTGTGAACGACAACCAGGTCAATACCAGACTTCTAATAAAAAGGCCCCCATGGAGACCATGGGGGCCGATGACTGCCGGCACCGTAGTGCCGATCAATGTTCCTTGTTGGCGTAGACCGATCTCTTGGTGAGATAGATCAGCGCGGTGAAGATGAACAGGAACACCATGACCATGAAGCCGGTGCGCTTGCGCTCTTCCAGATGCGGTTCTGCAGCCCACATCAGGAAGGCGGCCACATCCTTGGAATACTGATCCACGGTCTGCGGCGCGCCATCGTCGTAAGTCACCTGATCGGCGCTGATCGGCGGCGCCATCTTCAACGCGACCGCGCTGACGAAATACGGATTGAAATGTGTGCCTTCGGCCACTTCAACACCAGCCGGCGGGTCCTGATATCCGGTCAGCAGCGCATGGATGTAGTCCGGGCCGCCCTCCTGATAACCGCCGACGATCGGGATCATGTCGATGATGAATTGCGGGAAACCACGCTCCACGCCGCGCGCCTTGGCAAGCAGCGACATGTCTGGCGGTGCGGCGCCACCATTGGCGGCAGCAGCCGCCTCATGGTTCGGGAATGGCGACGGGAAATGATCTGACGGCACGGCCTTGCGATTATACATTTCGCCGTCGGCATTCGGACCGTCCTGCACTTCATATTCAGCGGCGAAAGCCTTTACCTGCTCTTCCGAATAGCCAAGATCCTCCAGCGTACGGAAAGAGACAAGGCTCATGGAATGGCAGGCCGAGCAGACTTCCTTGTAGACCTTGAGACCACGCTGCAGCTGGCCTTTGTCATATTTGCCGAAAGGACCGGCAAATGACCAGCTCTGCTCCTCGGGCTTGATCACCGGGAAGTGGCCCCCGGCAATCGCATGTTCCGTCTTGGTGGCGAGGTCATGGCTCTCCTCCGCCGCCGAGGCGACGGTGAAGGAACAGCCGATGGCGGCGAAAAGCGCGATGCTCGTTACAAGCTTCTTCATTGTCGTCATCCTTCCTTCGCGCTCAGATTTCGGCAGCCGCAGGCGCGGCACCCGACTTGGCGGCGTTCTTTTCGAGAACGGCCTCGGTAATCGAATTCGGAATACGCCGGGGCGTTTCGACCAGACCGAGGATCGGCATGATGACGAGGAAGAAACCGAAGTAATAAAGCGTGCCGATCTGCGACATGATGACGTAGGTGCCTTCCGCCGGGCGCGAACCCAGCCAGCCGAGCATGATGGCATTCACCACGAATAGCCAGAAGAACATCTTGTACCAGGGACGATAGACGGCGGAGCGAACCTTCGACGTATCGAGCCAGGGCAGGAAGAACAGCACGACGATTGCGCCGAACATCACGAGAACGCCACCCAGCTTGGAATCGATGACCCAGATGTTGAAGGTGATGGCGCGCAGCATGGCGTAGAACGGCAGGAAGTACCATTCCGGAACGATATGCGCCGGGGTCTTCAAGGGATCTGCCATGATGTAGTTATCAGGGTGGCCAAGGAAGTTCGGCATGTAGAAGACGAACCAGGCATAACCGATCAGGAACACGGAAACACCGAGCGCATCCTTCAGCGTCGCATAGGGCGTGAAGGGAACGGTGTCGGTCTTGCTCTTCACTTCGACGCCGGTAGGATTGGTCTGGCCGGTGACGTGCAGCGCCCAGATATGCAGGATAACGACGCCCGCAATCATGAACGGCAGCAGATAGTGAAGCGCAAAGAAGCGGTTCAGCGTCGGCTGATCCACGGCAAAGCCGCCGAGCAGGAACTGCTGGATCCATTCGCCGATGGCAGGAAACGCCGTGAAGAAGCCGGTGATGACGGTCGCTCCCCAGAAGGACATCTGGCCCCAGGGCAGAACATAGCCCATGAAGCCCGTCGCCATCATCAGCAGGAAGATGACGCAGCCAAGAATCCAGAGGATTTCACGCGGCGCCTTGTAGGAGCCGTAATAGAGGCCACGGGCGATGTGCAGGTAAACCGCGATAAAGAAGAACGACGCGCCGTTGGCATGCATGTAGCGCAGCAGCCAGCCGTGGTTGACGTCGCGCATGATCTTTTCGACGGAATTGAAGGCAACCGTCGTTTCGGCCGCATAATGCATGGCCAGAACGACGCCGGTGAGGATCTGCACGATCAGCATGACGGAAAGCATCGCGCCGAAAGTGTAGGCGTAGTTCAAATTACGCGGGACAGGATAGGCAACGAAGCTGTCATAGATCATGCGCGGCAAGGGAAGCCGCGAATCGATCCACCTCTCGATGCCGGTGGACGGCTGATAACTGGAATGACCACTCATGAATATCTGTCCCCTTATCCGATCTTGATCACGGTATCGGATGTGAATGCAAATGTCGGGATGGCGAGGTTCTGCGGCGCCGGACCCTTACGTATGCGGCCCGCCGTATCGTAGTGCGAGCCATGGCAGGGACAGAACCATCCGCCGAAATCGCCGGCCTGGCCGAGCGGAACGCAGCCGAGATGGGTGCAGGAACCGACCATGACGATCCAGTTTTCCTTACCCTCGCCGGCGGAACGGTCGATATCGGTCGCCTGCGCGTCGGCGGCAATGTTGGCGTTGCGCGCCACCGGATCCTTGAGTTCGCCAAGAGCGACCGCCTTGGCTTCCTCGATTTCCTTTTCCGTGCGGTTGCGGATGAAAATCGGCTTGCCGCGCCACTTGACGGTAAGTGACATGCCCGGCTCGACCGCCGCGACATCCACTTCGATGGAGGCCAGCGCCAGCGTCGATGCATCGGGGCGCATCTGGTCAATGAAAGGCCATGCAACTGCGGCGGCACCGACGGCGCCCGCCATTCCTGTCACTAGATAAAGAAAATCGCGACGGGTCGGTTCACCCGAAGCGTCGTGATTGGTTACGTGCTCGCTCACCGCTACACCATCCTCTGCGCTGTTTTTGCCGTAAATCGCATGAGTCCTCCCGCTATGATTTGATCCAGGACAATCTCCGTCCCACCGTCCTGGACACAACTGCGGCATCAAGAAACCGCGTCACTCTGTGTGATCGCAAAATATTGACCGACTTGGCAAGAGCAAAGCACACAAAGCTGCCGTAATTCTGCCCGAAGCGCCCGATTTGCTTCTCATTTTTTCGCCGCCTCTGGCAGTCGGGCAACATTGTGCACCCAAAGGCGCCATGTTAGGAGACTACGAGGGAGAGCTTGGAAAGCAGGGATTCGGATGACGGCGAAGCTCTCGTGCATGGTCTCCACGGCGGTTGCTGCCGTTCTCGTCATTGCCAGTCTGCGCTACATTACCGATTTCTGGCTTCTTGCCTTCGTCACCAGCTTCCAGCTTCATATCGCCATCATCTGCATCCTGTTGTCATGGCTGGTATTTTGGCTCATGCGCGACGCCTTTTCCGCCGTGCTCTTGGTCTGGTCGATTGCGCTCGCCGTCCATGCGGTGGCCATGCTTCTGGATTTTTCGACATCGGCCACGGCCGCACCGGATGCGCAGCCGTTCCGGCTGCTTTCTTTCAATGTGCTGATGGATAACGCCGCCAATGCGGAGGTTATTGCCGACGCGATTGTCGAATCACACGCCGATGCGGTTTATCTCTTTGAAGCGGACGCCCTGCAATCGGCTCTGCCGCGTCTGCAACAGACATATCCGCACAGGCTGGGCTGCTTCGAGGGAACGCCGGGCTGTGACCTCGTGATCCTGTCGAAGCGGCCTTTGCTCGAAGGCCATTTTCATAGTCTTAGCGACCTGCGCCGCGACCGTTTCGCGATCGCCAAAATCGATCTCGACGGCAGGGAAGTCACGCTTGCCGCTGCACATCTTACCAAGCCCTATTTCGACGATTATCACCGCGACGAGCTGGACGAGGTCAGCGAAATTCTCTACCGCGTCACCGGGCCGCTCATTCTTGCAGGAGACTTCAATTCGGCAAGCATCGCTCCCGATATGCGGGATTTTCTGGCCGCCAACAATCTCAGGAAAGCCCCCTGGGAGCCCGCGACTTGGCCAACGGAAGTGGGACGTTTCGGCATAGCCATCGACCATATCTTCGCCCGTGAACCGGCAACGCTGATAAAAACCACGCGCCTGCCGGACAGTCTCGGCTCCAATCATTACGGCCTGATGGCCGACTTCATGATCGGCAAATAGCGCCGCGCTTTACGGGATCGCCTCGTCTGCCGCGAGAAACCCGCCCGATTGCCGCGCCCAGAGCTCCGAATAGAGTCCGCCCCGCGAGACCAGTTCCGAATGTGTGCCCTGCTCGACGATGCGCCCCTGATCCATCACGATCAACCGGTCGAGCGCCGCGATGGTCGAAAGGCGGTGGGCGATTGCCAGCACCGTCTTGCCCTGCATCAGCTCGTCCAGATTACTCTGGATCGCAGCCTCTACCTCGGAATCGAGCGCCGAGGTCGCCTCATCAAGCACGAGGATTGGTGCATCCTTCAGCATCACACGGGCAATGGCGATACGCTGGCGCTGGCCGCCGGAGAGTTTCACCCCGCGTTCGCCCACATGGGCGTCAAAACCGGTGCGTCCGCGCTGATCCTCCAGCCGCTTGATGAAGTCGTCCGCCTTGGCCCGTCGCGTCGCCTCCTGCAATTGCGTTTCGCTGGCGTCGGTGCGGCCGAACAGGATGTTGTCCCTGATAGAGCGATGCAGCAGCGAGGTGTCCTGCGTAACCATGCCGATATGGGCCCGCAGCGATTCCTGGGTTACCCCGGCAATATCCTGCCCGTCGATGAGAATGCGTCCTTTCTCGACATCGTAAAACCGCAGCAGCAGATTGACGAGGGTAGATTTTCCCGCGCCGGAGCGTCCGACGATGCCTACCTTTTCCCCTGCCCTGATGTCGAGATTGAGATGGTCGATGACACCGTTCTTTCGGCCATAGTGGAAACTGACATTCTCGAAACGAATGCTCGGTTTTTTAACCTCCAGCATAACCGCGTCAGGCGCATCGACCAGACCGATCGGCTGAGAGATCAACTCGGCGGCGTTCTGCACCGTGCCGAAATTGCGCATGATGCCGTTGAACTGCGTCATCAGGCGCCCCAGCAGGAAGTTGAGACGCAGCACCAGCGCCAGCGTGAAGGCCACCGCACCGGAACTGATCTTGCCGGAAAGCCACAGATCGATGCAGAGAGCCGCCATGGACGTGATCATAACGCCTGACAGCAGCGCCATCGATGCGCGCACACCAGTAATGAACCGCGTGAACGTCATCGTCGCACGCTGAAAGATATCGAAGCCCTGCCGCATGTAGCGGTCATTGGCGTCGTCGCGCCCGAACAGCCGCAGGGTCTGGATATTGCTGTAGGCATCTACCATGCGGCCGGAAAGCATGGAGGCGGCTTCCGCCGTTTCTTTTGAATGATAGCGGATGCGCGGCACGAAATAGCGCGCCAGCAGCGAGAAGATCGCCACCCAGACAACGACGACGACCGCAAGCCGCCAGTCCAGCCCCCCGATCAGAAACAGCATCGAGACGGAATAGATACCGACGAACCAGACGCTTTCCATCAACGAGGTCACAAGGTCGCCCGCCGCCTGCCCGCCGGACCAGACCTTGGTGACGATGCGGCCGGAAAAATCGTTCTGGAAAAAGGTCAGCGACTGCCGCGCCACATGCATGTAGGATTGCCAGCGCACCAGGTTGTAGAAGCCGGGCGTGATAATCTGCTGATCCACCAGCGCCGTCAGCATTGTGACGATGAAGCGGATGACCCCGATCAGGACAAGCATGCCGACGAGTTCGCCGCCATGGGTGGAAAGCAACCCGGCCCAGCCTTCTTCCGGTTTTACCGTCGAGAGAATATCAACAAGCCGACCGACGAACCAGAAAAGCGCCGCCTCGATGGCCGCAGTCAGCCCACCCAGCACCAGCATCGCGAAGAACGGCGCTTTCGCCTGCGAAATATAAAACCAGATGAAGGCGAACGTGCTTTCCGGCGGCCGCAAATCGTCCTTGCGGTCGAAGGGCTTTATCCAGTTCTCGAAATACTCGAAGATGCGGGTAATGAGCATGATCCGGATATAGGCGGATTCCCGGTGCGGGAACAGCCGCGGAGGCTACGGTGAGAGATTATATTTCGGTAACGTTCGGGAACTGAAAAAGGCGGGAATAAAAGACGGAGGGCGGGAACCCTGTTTCCCGCCCTCCGTCTTTCCTTACTCCGCGGCCGCTTCCGCCTCGTGATCGGCGATGAAGCCGCCGGACTGGCGCCGCCACAGATCGGCGTAAATGCCGCCCATTGCCACCAGTTCCGCATGGCTGCCCGCTTCCACGATCCGGCCCTTGTCCAGAATGATCAGCCGGTCCATTTCGGTCAGCGTCGAGAGACGGTGGGCGATGGCGATCACCGTCTTGCCTTCCATAAGCGAGAACAGGTTCTCCTGAATTGCCGCCTCGACTTCTGAATCGAGCGCCGAGGTCGCCTCATCAAGTACCAGAATCGGCGCGTTCTTGAGGAAGACGCGCGCAATTGCGATACGCTGGCGCTGGCCGCCCGACAGTTTCACGCCGCGTTCACCTACCTGGGCATCGAGGCCCTGGCGACCATGCATGTCGACCAGCGTTTCGATGAAATCCCAGGCATTGGCCCGCTTTGCTGCCGCAATCACCTGCTCGTCGGTGGCTTCCGGATGACCATAGGCAATGTTGTCGCGGATCGAGCGGTGCAGCAGCGACGTATCCTGCGTCACGACACCGATCAATTCTCGCAGGCTGTCTTGCGACACCTTGGAGATGTCCTGACCGTCGATGGTGATCCTGCCGCCTTCCAGATCGTAAAAACGCAGCAGCAGGTTCATCAGCGTCGTCTTGCCCGCCCCCGAACGACCGACAAGACCAACTTTCTCGCCTGGCTTGATGTCGAGCGTCAGCCCGTCGATCACGCCCTTGTTCTTGCCATAGTGGAAGCGGACGTTGTCGTAGCGGATGCCGCCCTGCGGCGCGGCAAGCTGAGGCGCCTTCGGAACGTCGACGATGTCATGCGGCTTCGTCATCATCGACATGCCGTCATAGACCGTGCCGATGTTTTCGAACAGCGACGTGACTTCCCACATGATCCACTGGGACATGCCGTTGACGCGCATGGCGAGGCTGATGGCGATGGCAACCGAACCGGCCGTCACCGAACCCTGCATCCAGAAATAAAGACCGAGCGCGGCCGTCGAAAACAGAACCACCGCATTGTTGAGGTCGATCAGGATGTTGAAGCCGGAAATCTTGCGCATCTGGCGGTGAACGGTTCCGAGAAACACGTTCATGCCCTCACGCGCGTATCTCTCCTCGCGGCCCGCATGGGAAAACAGCTTGATCGTCGAGATATTCGTATAGCTGTCGACTATCCGGCCCGTCATCATGGAGCGCGCATCGGCCTGCTCCTGCGCCAGCCGGCCGAGCTTGGGCACGAAATAGGCGAGGATACCCATGTAGATACCCAGCCAGACCAAAAGGGGGATAACCAGTCGCCAATCGGCAGCCGCGACCATGAACAGCATCGAAACGACAAAGCTGATCGCGTAGACGAAGACGTCGATGACCTTCAGTGCCACTTCGCGGATCGCCAGCGCCGTCTGCATGACCTTGGTCGAAACCCGGCCGGCAAATTCATTGGCGAAAAACGTCATGGAATGGCGCAGCAGGAAACGGTGCATTTTCCAGCGCGCAATCATGCCGAAATTGCCGGCAAGCGTCTGGTGCATCGTCATGGTGTGGATCGCGCCCATCAGCGGCAGCAGAAACAGCACCAGCCCGGCCATGATGATCAGATGCCAGCCCTCATCGGCAAAAAACGTCTCACGATTGGCCGTGGAAAGCCAGTCGACGATATTGCCGAGGAATTTGTAAAGCATCGCTTCCGCAACGGCGATGCCCATCGACATCAGGCCGAGCAGCAGCAGCCAGGGCCAGGCGGGCTTCACATAATGCCACAGGAACGGCAGAAGCGTCTTCGGCGGCACGGAAGGCGTCGAAGACGGAAAGGGATCGAGACGTTTTTCAAACCAGCCAAACATAGGCCAAGCTCCGGCAATAAATCGCCCCGTCGTCAAAGGTAAGCGGACGCAATATGGCCCACGACGGAACGGAAAAGTCTTTGAACATGGCCGTGACAGCCACATGACGAATCGGAATATGGGAAACGCGGCCGAGCCGCGGAGTAACACCTAGGCCAGCAGCAGCACTACTGGGGCCGGGAGGCGAATACGAATGTCATTTGGCATAAGAACCTCCCTTGGCTGGTGTTGAAGATATGGCCTTGTAGCGCAAAAATTAAGCAATGACCAGCCGGAAAGACACCGACACGCTCGAAAACTCGAGATGTGTCGAGTAGCACAAAGGGACGGATTTACCCGCAAAGGTTTCCGACCGCCGCCTGCCGTGCTGCACCGCCTTATTCGGCTGCGTCCTGCGCCTGACCACTCTCATATTCCGTGATCAACTCGATCATTCCGGCCTGAGTATGGCGCTTGAGTTCCCGCCGGTCGCTGGGCTGCGGGGCAAAGGTGACGGTCAGGCCGGTATCCCTTATCGTGCCGATGGCGAAAGATGCGCCGGAGAGCATGCGTACGCCCTCATGCAGCCATAGAGGATCGGTCGCGAAATGCTGGCCGATACCGACCACGATGGGAATGCCCTGCCAGTGTGACATGCGGTCGTAATGGATGTGGCCTGCCAGAATACCAATGACATCATGTTCGAACAGCAGCTCGTCCAGAATCTCGGTATCGTCAAAGGACAGGGATTCCCACTCCGCATCGGGACGGTCGAAATCAAGCGCCGGCGCATGGTGCATCACCAGCAGCTTCGGCAATTCGGGATGGTTTTCCAGCTCATCCTCAAGCCATTCGACCTGTCCGGGTTCGAAAGCACCCCCGACCTTGCCGGGAACGCTGGTGTCCATGACGATGATGTGAATGCCGGCAATCACCTCGGCATGGTCATAGGGCTCGTCCAGATCCTCGTGGCGATCGAGCATCACGGGATAAAATCCATCGCGGCGGTCGTGATTGCCGAGCGCGAAGAGCACAGGCATACCGAGTTCCGCTTCCTTTATCAGACGCTTGAGCTCCTCATAGCTGCCGGCATCGCCCCGATTGGTCAGATCGCCGCTGACGATGATGAATTCGGGCGGCGGCACCAGCGCCTTGATCTGCGCAAGCGTCGTGGAAAGCGTGGCCGAGGTCTCTGAATAAAGATCGTCATCCTGCACCTGCGGATTGCCCACATGCAGATCGGTCAGATGGACGAAATTCACCCGTTCGGACATGCTATCCCCCTGTTCCTGCGTGCAGAAGATCCGGCTCAAGTAGGCCGACGTCAACCGTTCCCGATGGTTCGGGCAAGCCTGATGATGTACTGGTGAATGGGTAGCCGCCCAGTGTGTCACGCGCATGAATATCCGGTCTGGAATGACACCCGAGAGGGACTTTTCGCAAACTGCCTGTCGTCCCCTGTCCGCGCGTGATAATCGGACGAGCACAGCAACCGCAGTGAGATCTCCATGTCCGGCACCACGACCGAAATCAGAATCGCCCTTTACCAGCCCGACATTCCCGGCAATACCGGCACCATCCTGCGGCTGGCCGCCTGCCTTGGCCTTGGCGTCGACATCATCGAACCCGCAGGTTTCGACATCTCGGATCGCAATCTGAAACGGGCCGGCATGGACTACATTGCGGCGGCCGCCCTCACGCGCCATGTCAGCTGGGATCGCTTCGAGGAATGGCGGGCAACCACCGGCCGGCGGCTCGTCCTCGCCTCCACCAAGGCAGCCCAGCCCTATACTGATATCACCTATCGTGCCGACGATATCCTGCTCTTTGGCCGCGAAAGTGCGGGCGTGCCTGATCACGTGCATGAAAAGGCGGATGAGCGAATCATCATTCCGATGGTCGCCGGGCAGCGCTCGATCAACGTTGCGATGTCGGCTGCGATGGTCACCGGTGAGGCCTTGCGCCAGACCTCATGGTCCTGACCTGCCATCTTTACAGCCAATTTTTCAGGCAAATTTGAAAATTGGCCGTTTTTGCCGCGAAACTGTCGCAACCCGGCCTGTACCGGAGGCGTTCACGCTCCTATACTGATTAGCCGGACAATAAAAATCGCCCTCGCCGAGACGGTCCGCCGGCGGGTGTGTGGAGACGTCGCATGCAGTCCACCATTGTCATCGTCAATCTTCTCGGCGCGGTCGCGCTGCTGCTCTTCGGCCTCGCCCAGGTGAAGGATGGCGTGACCCGTGCCTTTGGCATGAAACTGAGGAGCGTACTCGCCACCGGCACCCAGAACGGGCCCCGATCCTTCTTTTCCGGCTTCTTCGCCACCGTCGCGCTGCAGAGCTCCACGGCAACCGCTCTCACCGTCGCCTCCTTCGCCGAACGTGACCTCATCAAGCCGCGCATGGCGCAGGTTGTGCTGCTTGGCGCCAATGTCGGCACCGCCGTGACCGCGTGGATCGTGGCGGCGGGCGTCGAATGGTTGTCACCGCTTCTGATCCTCGCGGGCATCGTGCTCAAGAAGGGAAGCTCCAACGCCAGGCAGGGCGGCGGAACGGCGCTGATCGGCATCGGCCTGATGCTTTTGTCACTGCATCTGCTGAGCGGCGCGACCGAGCCTATGCGCGCCTCGCCCGCGCTTGCCGTCTTTATCGGCCTGCTCGACGGGGCCTGGCCGGTTGCGCTGATTTTCTCCGCGGTGCTTGCCTTCGTCTCCTCCTCCAGCCTTGCCGTGGTGGTGTTGATCCTGTCGCTTGCGGCCACCGGAACGCTTTCCACCGGCCTCGTCATCGTCCTCATTCTCGGCGCCAATCTCGGCGGCGCCATTCCTCCGGTCATCGCCACGCTTTCCGGCCCCGCCTCGGCGCGGCGCATCACCATAGGCAATCTCGCGGTGCGCACCACTGGCTGCCTCATCGCCCTGCCGCTCGCCTCCTATGGCGCGGAGTTCCTGCAGCAATTGCCGCTTTCACCCGCGAAACTGCCGGTCGACGCCCATCTCATCTTCAACGTCATCCTGGCCGCGCTCGCATGGCCCTTCTCGGGCCTCATCTCGGATCTGATGACGAAGCTGGTTCCCGGTGATCCGAAAGCCGAAGACGGCCCGAATTTCCTCGATCAACAGGCGCTGGCAACGCCGGTGGTGGCACTGGCCAATGCAACGCGGGAGGTCCTGGTCGTCGGCGACAGCATCGAGCGAATGCTGATCCGCGCCGAAAACGCCTTCAAGCACAACGACCTGGCGCCGCTTGCCGAAATATCCCTGCTCGAAAAAAAGGTCGACCGCCGCCAGCAGGAAGTAAAGGTCTATCTGTCCCAGCTCGGCCGCAAGGGGCTTGACGATGAGGATGCCCGCCGTTCGATCGCAATCATCGATTATGCCATCAACCTCGAACATATCGGCGACATCATCGAAAAGGGCATTTGCGAACAGATCCGCAAGAAGGTGCTGAACAGCTTCAAATTTTCCGATGACGGTTATGAGGAGTTGAAGACCCTGTTCGACATGACCATCGAGAACCTGCGCGCCGCCCAGAGCATTCTGGTGACCGGCGATTTCGAACTTGCCCGCAGGCTGATGGAAAGCAAGGTGGATATTCGCCGCCTCGAAAAACAATCCTCCAACCGCCATCTGGAGCGGCTGCGCGACGGGCTGACGGAAAGCATGCAGACAAGCTCGCTGCATCTCGACATGCTGCGCGACCTCAAGCGTATCAACGCCCATATCGTTTCGGTGGCGCACCCCATTCTGGATGAAAGCGGCGTGCTGATCGAAAGCCGTTTGCGATATGCTGAGCCGCGCGCCTAGAGGATTTTAGAAAATCTGGTCCGTTTTTTCGGTACGGAAAGACGAAAGCACTCTAAAAATCAGTCTGCCGAGGGAAGCCGGCGCATGGTGAATTCGATGCGGTCACCTTCCAGCTGCCGCCAGCTTTCCACTTCCGTCCAGTAAGCGGCCTTGGGAAAGCTGTCGAACCATTCTCGGGCCTTGGCGCGGGCTTCTTCGCGTCCCAGACAAAACGTTTGCCGCACGAACATGCCCTCACGCTTTTGTTCGCCGCCGGCGCTGTCGCGCTCCCTGCGGTGATTGGCAATTCTGCGCTTCAGCCCGTCGAGGGGCGGCGGTCCGGTAAATTTCGTCATGATATTCACCTCTGGCACCTACGTCTTTAAAGATAGTGTCGACACGCTGACTTGGCGAGTCGAATTTGTGCGCGGCGCAAACACCTGCTAGAGGCGGCATGACAGACTACACCGCAGGAGAATGAGACATGGAACGGCCGATCTTGCCGAAGGGCTTGCCCGAGGACATTGAAGACAAGAAGGCCGTTGCCCAGGCATGGTTCCAGCATCTGCGCGACACCATCGTCGCCTCCTTCGAAACCCTGGAAAACGAACTGACCGGCCCCTTGTCCGATCAGGAACCGGGCCGTTTCGTCCAGAAAGACTGGCTGCGTGACAATGGTGAAGGCGGCGGCGGCAAGATGTCTATGATGGAAGGGCGCGTCTTCGAAAAGGTTGGTGTGCACACCTCCACCGTCTACGGCGAATTTTCACCGGAATTCCGCAAGCAGATACCGGGCGCTGAAGAAGACCCGCGCTTCTGGGCATCGGGACTGTCGCTCATCGCCCATCCGGTCAATCCCAATGTGCCGGCCGTGCATATGAATACCCGCATGGTCGTCACCACCAGCCACTGGTTCGGCGGCGGCGCGGACCTGACGCCGGTGCTTGGCCGCAGGCGGACGCAACAGGACGCCGATACCCAGCTGTTCCACCGCGCCTTCGAGATCACCTGCAACCGCCATCCCGTGGCGGACTATCCACGATACAAGACGTGGTGCGACGAGTATTTCTACCTGAAGCACCGCGACGAGCCGCGCGGCACCGGCGGCATCTTTTTCGACTGGCTGCATCCGCAAGAGCAAAATGGCGGCTGGGACGCCAATTTCGCCTTCGTGCAGGATGTCGGCCGGGCCTTCAATCTGGTCTATCCGAAGATCGTCCGCGCCAATTTCAACCAGAACTGGACGGAAGAGGACCGCGACGAGCAGCTTATTCGCCGTGGCCGCTACGTGGAATTCAACCTTCTCTACGATCGCGGCACCATCTTTGGACTGAAGACCGGCGGCAATGTCGAATCGATCTTGTCCTCCCTGCCGCCGGTAGTGCGCTGGCCCTGAAAACCTCACGCAAATTTGACGCTTATCAGCCATTTTGTCGCAAATAGCGTAAATTAGGACTTATGGAAAAATCAAGGCAGTGGTAGTCTCCTTCCGCAGACGTACTGGAGGAGCTATCGTCATGATTACTTCGAACAGCATGCCTATTTCTGCTTCCGCCGAGGGAGCATCGCAATCCATCGATACCACCGCATTGATTGACCGCCTGGCCGCCGAAATGCGCTCAACGGGTGATCGCGAACTGCCGCATTCCTTTTATGTCGAACAGGTGAAACGCACGCTCGCCGGAAGAGCCGTGAAGCGCGCGGATAACGACGAACGACCCAGCACAAAAATCCCGCCGGCCGGGACGTCCTCCGTTTTCCAGTGCTGGGCGATGCCCGAATAAGTCTGGTATCAGCGCTCAAGGACGCCGCTTTGGAACATAAGCGGCGGACTTTTGTTTCATAACGGAAGGGCAGCACATCACTTCAATGCTGCCTTTTTCTGAAGCAGGGAGGCAAGACCATGAGACTTTTTGAATGTGGAACGCTCGTGCCGGGCTGCGCCTGGCATACACGCGCAGACGACGATGCTGAAGTCGTCCGCCGCACGGTGGAGCATATGCGCTCGGCCCACGGCGAAACCGTTATCCGCGAAAATATGATCGAGAACATCAAGGCCCGCATCCGCGACGAGGCGAATGCGGCTTAGACCGGAGTGTAGCGCTCTGGCAATATCAGTTCTGAAGCATCTCTTTAAGCCGGGCGGTTAGCGCTGCCCGGTCAAGCGAGAAATTGACGTCGATCCACTTTTCCTCAAGGCTTTTCAGCACCTCGCCGACCTGCGGACCGGCCGCGACGCCCGCTGCCATCACGTCTGCACCGCTTAAGGGAAATCCGGGCTTCTGGAATTTCTCCGCCCTCGCCAGCAGCGTCGAAAACCGTGCAACCTTCTGCATGGCTGTCTCGCCGGCCAAAATATCGGCACGAGCGGAGGCAAGCGCGAGTTTCAGCCGCGTCTTCACGCCTTCGACACCTTGACGATAAAGCAGCCGGTCGAGCGCCGTCTCCTTCAGTTCGGGATCTGCCGGCGGGGCCGAGGCCCAATGGGCAAGGTAGGCAGCTTCTGCCTTCGACAGCCTGAGCCGCACGGCCAGAGAGGCCATCCTCTCCCTATCCGGCGGCACGATCGCGGCAAGCCGCAGCATTGGATCCACCGCCCAGCCAAGAGCCTGCTCCGTCGCGACCAGACCGTGAATGGCGTCGATCCCCCATTTCTCGGTTTCGGGAAGAATTTCCGTTAGAACGCCCGATTGCCGCATCCAGAGCAGGGCGCGGGAAGGATCGCGGGCCGAAAGCAGCTTTTTCAACTCGCTCCACACCCGCTCGGCCGAAAGCGTCGCCAGCCTGTCCTTGGCCCGTGCGCTGGCTCGCAAGCCATCGGCATCCGGGCGGCCAGAGCCATAATGGGCAAAAAAGCGGAAAAAGCGGAGAATCCGCAGATAATCTTCCGAAATTCGCGTCGCCGCATCGCCGATGAAGCGCACGATTCCGGTTTCGATATCGGGCAACCCGTTGATGAGGTCGATGATCTCGCCCTTTTCATCGGCATAAAGAGCATTGATGGTGAGATCGCGCCGCTCGGCGTCGGTCTGCCAGTCGGTGCCGAAGGCCACCTGTGCGTGGCGGCCATTGGTCTCCACATCGCGGCGCAGCGTCGTCACCTCGAAACCTTCACCGTCGATGACCAGCGTTACCGTGCCATGCTCGATGCCTGTTGGCACCGCCTTGATGCCCGCAGCCTTGGCCCGCGCAACAACCACGTCGGGGATCAGCGTCGTGGCCATGTCGATATCAACCACCGGCAGGCCCATCAGCGCGTTGCGCACCGCGCCGCCGACGATCCGCACCTCGCCGCCATCGGCATTCAAAAGCGCGAAAATGCGCTTCAGCGCCGGTTTTTCGAACCAGTCCTGGCCGGCAAGGCTGTTCATGAATAAAACCTTTCGTAAATCGTCCTGACGATGCCCGCCGTAATGCCCCAAATGTAGCGTTCGCCATAGGGCATTTCATAGAAAAACCGCTCCTTCCCCTGAAAGATGCGGCTACCGCGCGCGTGGTTTTCAGGGTTCATCAGGAAGGACAGCGGCACCTCGAAAACTTCGTCCACTTCCGCCGGATTGAGCGTGAGGTCGAAGCCCGGCCGAACAACGGACAGCACCGGCTTTATCCGGAAACCCGTGCCGGAGATATAATCCGGCAATCGCCCCACCGTTTCCACGAAGGACCGGGACAGACCGATTTCCTCCTCCGCTTCGCGCAATGCTGCCTCTTCCGGCGTGCGGTCCTCGGCGTCGATACCGCCGCCCGGGAAGGAAATCTGACCTGAATGTTTGCGTAAGGTGGAGGTGCGCTGGGTGAAGATCACCCGGGCATCATTGCCGTCATCGATAACCGGGACCAGCACGGCGGCGTCTTTCAGTTTGATGCCGTTCCCGGACAGCACCACGCCCGGATTGAGGACATGGTCGCCATTTTCGCGCTCGGCCACGCCCTCGCCCTCCTGCAGCACCCGGCGGCGGAAGTCGCTGGCAGTAAAAGCCTTGAGGCCTATTGTCGTGATCGTCATTGCGAAAGCCGTTCCAGTTCATTGGCGGGCATGACTGGAAAAACGACGCCACCCGAGCGCACCGCGAACATGTCGACGCCGTTTACCTCGATCGCTTCACCGAGGGCGACGAGGTCGTACATCACGGCTCGCGAGACAAGCGCTTCCAGACGGCCGCGGACCAGAAGATAGGGCTTCAACTCGCGGTTTTCGCCCGAAATTTCAAACCGCAGCGGATGCTCCCGCCCCGCCTCTACCACGTCGCCAACATTCGTCCGGAAAGTGAGCACAGGCTCCCCATCCTCCTCGCCCACCGTCACCTTCATTTCCACGGCGACGAAAGGCGCATCGACGACCCGGATCCCGACTTTTTCCACAGGAGTTACAAGATAGGTTTTGCCATCCTCATCCTTGCGCAGAACGGTCGAAAACAGCCGCACCAGCGGCGCCCTGCCAATGGGCGTGCCGAGGTAGAACCAGGTGCCGTCAGCGCGGATTTCCATGTCGAGATCGCCGCAAAAGGGTGGATTCCAGCGGTCCACCGGGGCCGGTCCGCGCCTGGCGTCACCGGTCTGTTCCGCGGCGCGGGAAATCAACGCCGCAAGGCCAGCCGCATCATCAGCCGAATTTATCGTCTCCGCTGCCATATTCGAGTCTCGCTTTGCCGATAAGGAAATACTAAGTCACGACATAGTCATTCGAATGGCGCTTGTCAGCGGCCAAGAGAGCAATAAGCTATATGCAGTGCAAAATCCGTTCCGGCTGGCGGCCAGCAAAACCGGAATGCAAATGTGACAGCGGCGAAGGTATGAGGAGAGCGACATGGGCGTGATGAATACCGGCGAAACCCTCGATGAAAAGGCGATCATCGCCTCGGCCGAAAAGGCGCTGTCCGACATTGCGGCGATCCGCGCGGAAGTCTCCAAGGTTATCTTCGGCCAGGAAAAGGTGGTGCAGAACACGCTTCTCGCCATCCTCTCCGGCGGCCACGCCCTTCTCGTCGGCGTTCCCGGCCTTGCCAAGACCAAGCTCGTCACCACACTCGGCACCGTGCTCGGCCTCGACGCCAACCGCATCCAGTTTACCCCGGATCTGATGCCGTCAGATATTCTCGGTTCCGAAGTCATGGACCAGGACGAAAACGGCCGCCGCTCGTTCCGCTTCATCAAGGGACCGGTTTTTGCTCAGTTGCTGATGGCCGATGAAATCAACCGCGCCAGCCCGCGCACGCAGTCCGCGCTGCTGCAGGCCATGCAGGAATACCACATCACCATGGCCGGCCAGACATATGAGCTGCCGAAGCCGTTTCACGTTCTCGCAACGCAGAACCCGCTGGAACAGGAGGGCACCTATCCGCTGCCCGAAGCCCAGCTCGACCGCTTCCTGCTGCAGGTGGATGTCGGTTATCCCGAACTTGCCGCCGAACGCCAGATCCTGCTCGACACCACGGGCACCGCCTCGGGCGAAGCACGCGGCGTCATAGATGCGCCCCGCATGATGGAGATACAGGCGCTCATCCGCCAGATGCCGGTCAGCGACAAGGTGGTGGACGCCATTCTGTCGCTCGTCCGTTCCGCCCGCCCCGGCCACGGCAACAAGTTGACCGATAAGAACGTTGCCTGGGGTCCCGGTCCGCGCGCCGGCCAGTCGCTGATGCTGACGGCCCGTGCGCGTGCGCTTTACGAAGGTAGGCTCGCGCCCTCGCTTGACGATGTCTATGCGCTGGCCGAACCGGTGCTGGAACACCGCATGGCGCTGACCTTTGCGGCCCGCGCCGAAGGCATGTCGGTGCGCGATGTCATCGCTGCCCTCGTGGAGCAGGCGAAGAACTGAAGCGACGTTCGCGAAAGGACTGCATGTGGCATCCATCGGCCAGATCGTAGACAAGACGCCGGGTAGCGAAGTTCTGGCGCGCGCGCGCCAGCGCGCCGCTCTGGTGCCGGACTGCATGGTCGAGGCAAAGCGCATCGCCAACACCGTCACCGCAGGCTGGCATGGCCGCCGCAAGCGCGGCATCGGCGAAAATTTCTGGCAGTTCCGCCCCTATGCCGAAGGCGAAAGTCTCTCGCGTATCGACTGGCGGCGTTCGGCCCGCGACGATCATACCTATGTGCGTGACCGCGAATGGGAAGCGGCCCACACCATCTGGCTCTGGGCTGACATGTCGCCGTCGATGATGTTCAAATCGACCCTCGGTTCCGTCTCCAAGGAAAGCCGGGCCCTGGTGCTGATGCTGGCGCTGGCGGAAATCCTCGCGCGCTCCGGCGAGCGCATCGGCTGCCCCGGTATCATGGAACCGGTTTCGGCCCGGAATGCCGCCGAACGGCTCGCCACCGCGATCATGCATGCGCCGCCGACCGAAGGCATGCCGGAAACGGGCATGATCCGTGGCGCGAGCGACATCGTGCTGATCGGTGATTTTCTCGATGATGCACAGGCCGTGATGGAGCGCATTTCACCGCTCGCACGGCGGGGCTTGCGCGGCCACGTGGTGGAAATTGCCGACCCGGCCGAAGAAACCTTCCCCTATTCCGGCCGCACCGAATTCAGCGATCCGGAAACCGGCGAAAAACTGGTGTCCGGCCGCGCCGAGACCATTCGCGAAGACTATACCCGCGCCTATCTCGCAAGGCGCGAGGCACTCTCCTCGTCGCTTCGCCGGCTGGGCTGGAACTTCGTGTTCCACCGCACCGACCATCTCGCTTCCGAAGCATTGGTGGCCATGCACATGTATCTTTCCGGCGCGCCGGCACAGGGCGGTGGGCAAGGCGGTGGCCGCCGATGAGCGCATTGCCTTTCGTCTTCACCAGCCCCTACATCCTCTTCGGCTTGCTGGCGCTGCCCGCCATCTGGTGGCTGCTGCGGCTTACCCCGCCGCGCCCCAAGGCGGAGGTCTTCCCGCCACTGAAGATTCTGGCGACGGTGTTGAAACGCGAGGAAACGCCGTCGAAAAGCCCGTGGTGGCTCACCTTGCTGCGCATGGCGCTTGCCGCCGCCGTGATTCTTGCTCTCGCCGATCCCGTGGTAAATCCACGCAATAGTGGCATCGCCGGCAGCGGCCCGCTGGTGCTGGTGGTTGATAATAGCTGGGCGTCTGCGCCCGACTGGGAGCGGCGCGTGGCGACCGCGGAAGCCCTGATCGGGGATGCGGAGCGTGCCGAGCGCCCCGTCGCCATCGCTTTTACAGCTGATGCCGAACATGACGCTGTACCCGGAACGACAGCGGTCGCCCTGGAAAAGCTGGCAGCGGCAAAACCGAAGCCGCTCGTGCCCGATCGTATCCGTACGGCCGAAGCCATCACCGAAGCGCTTAACGGCACGACCCCCGGCACCCTCGCCTATATCGCTGATGGCGTGCAGACGGCGCAGGACGAAAGCGCCCTGAAAACGCTGGCCAGTCTTTCACCAGCCGAATTCCGTATCGTCAGCGGCGACGGCAAGGCCATTGCCGCGATAACGGGCGCAACCAACAATGCCGACGCCATGAGCGTTTCGCTTTCAAGGCTCGATACTGCGGAAGCTGCCCGGTTGACGGTCAACGCGCAGGACAGCCAGGGCCGCATCCTCGCCAATGGCATCGCCACCTTCGCCCCCGGCCAGGCTGAAACAACGGCAACGGTGGAAGCACCCTTCGAATTGCGCAACGATTTCGCCCGTCTTTCCCTTGAAGGTGTTTCCACGGCGGGTGCAGTGCATCTTCTCGATGACGGCTTCCGCCGCCGCCGCGTGGCGCTGCTGGCAGGCGAAACCGGCAACGACTTCCAGCCGCTGCTGCAACCGCTTTATTACATCAGTCGCGCACTTCAGCCCTTCGTCGATCTCATTCCGCAGCGGCAGGCCGATCTGGCGCAGGCTATCCCGGAAATCCTGCAATCCAACCCCTCCGTCATTGTCATGGCCGATATCGGCCGCCTGCCGCAGGAAACCTATGAGCCGATGCAAAAATGGCTTGCGGGCGGCGGCACGTTGATCCGCTTCGCCGGGCCACGCCTTGCTGCAGCCCCCGCCGACGACCCGCTGGTGCCGGTGACGCTGAGACAGGGCGAACGCGCGCTCGGCGGCGCACTCTCCTGGGCTGAACCGCAACCGCTTGCCGATTTCCCTGCATTCGGCGCTTTCGCCGGCATGCCGAAAGCCGAAGGCATTCTCGTCAAACGTCAGGTTCTGGCCGAGCCGACAGCGGACCTCGCCGAACGCACCTGGGCAAGCCTTGCCGATGGCACGCCGCTCGTCACCACCCGCAACGTCGAGGCGGGCCGCATCGTGCTGTTCCATGTCAGCGCCGAGGCCAGCTGGTCCGACCTGCCGATATCAGGCCACTTCGTCGATATGCTTCGCCGTATCGTGCAATTGTCCAAGGCGGGCGGCGCTTCGGCTTCCGCCAATGCCCCGGCCGCCGCTCTACCACCCTTCCGGCTGCTGACGGCGGAAGGCGCGCTATCTGCCGAAATCGGCACTGCCCGGCCGCTAGAAATGCGCGCGGGCCAGCTTCCGCGCACCGGCTTCGACAATCCCCCCGGCCTTTACGGCACAGAGGACGGTTTCGTGGCTCTCAATCTCCTGCCGGCGGGTGCGACGCTGCGCCCGCTCGATACCTCTGCCGCCGGTGTCAGCACGTCAAGTGAAGCGCTGATCGGCGAGACGGCGAAATCGCTGCGTCCCGCCCTCTTCATCGCTGCCTTCCTGATGCTGATCGCCGACAGCCTGATCGTGCTCTTCATGAACGGCGCCTTCGCCCGCCTGCCGAAAGCCCGCAGCGCCACAGTGGCCACAATGCTGCTGGCGCTTGGCACCTTTGCCGCCATGGCGCCAAACGATGCCCGCGCCGACGATCCCAAACCCGGCGACGAGCAGATATTCGAGCGGCTTGATACAACGCACCTCGCATATGTCCGCACCGGCGAAGACGACGTCGATCGCATTTCAGAACAGGGTTTACAGGGTTTGAGCGAATTCCTGACCTGGCGCACAACATTGGAGCCCGGGCAGCCTGTCGGCCTCGATATTTCCAAGGACGAATTGTCCTTCTACCCAATCATCTACTGGCCGGTTTCGGCCTCCGCCCCGATGCCGTCTAGCGCCGCCATCTCGCGCATCGACGCCTATATGCGCGCCGGCGGCACCGTCCTGTTCGATACGCGTGACCAGTTCTCTTCGCTCGATACCGGCGCGACCAGCGCCAATGGCGAACGCCTGCAGGCGATCCTCGCCAATATCGATATTCCGCCGCTGGAGCCCGTGCCGGAGGATCACGTCCTGACCCGTTCCTTCTACCTGCTCACCAATTTCCCCGGCCGTTACAATGGCTCGCCGCTCTGGGTGGAATCGCGTCAGGGTGCCGCCAAGACCACCTCCGGCCTCTCCTCCTCCGGGGACGGCGTGACGCCGATCATGATTACAGGCAATGATTTCGCCGGCGCATGGGCCGTCGATGCGCAGGGCGCACCGGTTCTGCCCACCGTTCCGCCTGACGAGATGCAGCGCGAACATGCCTTCCGCTCCGGCGTCAACATCATGATGTATATGCTGACCGGCAACTATAAGGCCGATCAGGTCCATGTTCCGGCACTTCTCGAACGGTTGGGGCAGTGACATGACATTGACCTTCGCCCCCTTCCTGCCGTGGATCGTGATCGCCATTCTGGCCGTCGCAGCACTTCTCCTTTCCTTCATCGGCCTGTGGCGCGGCGTGCGTGGCGCATGGCTGCGCGGGCTGGCGCTCGCCGCCCTGCTTGCCGCAATAGCCAATCCGCTTTTGACACAGGAGGAGCGCGAGCCGCTTTCCACTATCGTGCCTGTCATCGTCGACCGCTCGCAGAGCCAGGACGTGCAGGACCGGCCGCAGATGACCGACACGGCGCTCAATGCGCTGAAAGACCGGCTGTCCCGTTTCCCACGCATCGAGCCGCGCATCGTTGAAGTGCGCGATAATGGTGAAAGCGATTCGCCCTCGACCCAGCTTTTTTCGGCCTTGTCCTCCGCCGTTTCCGATGTGTCGCCTTCCCGCGTGGGTGGCGCGATCTTCCTGAGCGATGGCCAGATTCACGATATTCCCAATGCCCTGCCCAACGCCGAGCAGGCGCTCGGCTTCCGCGCGCCCGTGCACGGCCTGATCACGGGCAAGGCTGATGAGTTCGACCGCCGTATCGAAATCGTTCGCGCCCCGCGCTTCGGCATCGTCAATGAGGAACAGCAACTGACGCTGCGCGTCTTCGATGACGGACGCCCGGCAGGCGGTGGCGCGGCTGAGGTGACGGTGAAGATGAATGGCGAAGAGATCGCCACACTACAGGCGACACCCGGTCAGCCGACGCCGTTCCGCTTCAAGGTCCCACGCGGCGGCAACAATGTCATGGAATTTTCCGTCGCCGAAATCCCGGGCGAAGTGACTGTTGCCAATAACCGCGCCGTTCATCTGATCGAAGGCATCCGCCAGAACCTGCGCGTGCTGCTCGTCTCCGGCGAACCGCACGCCGGCGAACGGGCATGGCGCAACCTCCTGAAATCCGACGCCTCGGTCGATCTGGTGCATTTCACCATTCTGCGTCCTCCGGAAAAGCAGGACGGCACGCCGATCAACGAACTCTCGCTGATCGCCTTCCCCACACGGGAGCTGTTCGTCGAGAAGATCAATGATTTCGATCTCATCATCTTCGATCGCTACCAGCATCGCGGCGTGTTGCCGATCCTCTATTACGATTACATCGCCCAATATGTCGAAAAAGGCGGCGCGCTGCTGATTGCCGCCGGGCCGGAACATGCCGGTCAGGATTCGATCGCCATGACGCCGCTCGCCTCCGTCCTCCCGGCGCAGCCGACCGGTCAGGTGCATCAGGCTGCCTTCTATCCGCGTCTTTCGGAAGCGGGCAAGAAACACCCGGTCACCCGCGGGCTAGAGGGATCGGGCAATGAGCCGCCGCAATGGGGCCGCTGGTTCCGCACCATCAGCGTCGACCCGCCGCAGGGCCAGACCGTGATGCTGGGCGATGGTCAGGACCCGCTGCTGGTGCTCAACCGCCAGGGTGAAGGCCGTGTCGCCATGCTGCTGTCGGATCAGGGCTGGCTCTGGGCGCGTGGTTATGAGGGCGGCGGCCCGCATGTGGCGCTTTACCGCCGCATCGCCCACTGGCTGATGAAAGAACCCGAGCTTGAGGAAGAGGCACTGACAGCGCGCGCCAACGGCCGCACCCTGCAGATCACCCGTCAGACCATCGGTGACGATCCCGGTCAGGCCAGCGTGCGTTTCCCTTCCGGCAAAACCGAAAACATGGCTTTCACCAGCAGCGAGCCCGGTCTCTACAGGATCGAACGCCGCATGGATGAAACCGGCCTGTTCGAAATCAAGAACGGCGATTTCACCACCCTCGTCCATGTTGGCGCGGTGGACGCACCCGAATTCAAGGCGATGATTTCAACGACCGAAACGCTGAAGCCGCTGGCAGATGCCACCAAAGGCAGCGTGCACCGTGTCGCCGATAATTCCGGCCGGGTCGCACTGCCGGATATATTGCCGGTCCGCGGCGATATCAGGGTTGCCGATGAGGATCGCATGCTGATACGCATGACCGACGAGACGGTGCTGAAAGGCGTCAACACCCTGCCGCTCTTTGCAGGTTTCGCCGGGCTAGGCGCGTTGCTGCTTGCCTTCTCCGCTCTATGGTGGCGTGAAGGCCGGTAAGGGCGTTCCAGCAAAGATCGTGGGGCCTTCCCCTCGTCTCGGCACGTAAACGGGAAACGGCCACCGCCCGGCGGCCGGGGAAGATAAATATGAATTTCGTTTTAAGCGATGCCGCCGATCCAGAGGCCGAAAAAGCCATCCGCGATCCTCTGGTGGCCTATAATCTTGCTCGTTTCGGCGAAAGCGACAAACGCGACATTATCATCACCATCCGCAATGACGACAATGAGGTCACCGGCGGCCTGGTGGGCCACACCGCCCGCGGCTGGCTTTATGTGCAGCTTCTTTTCGTGCCGGAGACGATGCGCGGACAAGGCACGGCCGCGAAACTTCTGGCCATGGCCGAAGACGAGGCGAAAAAGCGCGGCTGTATGGGCGCCTATATCGACACGATGAACCCGGATGCGCTGAGGACTTACGAGCGGTACGGTTTCACCAAGATCGGTTCGCTTGGGCCACTCTCCAGCGGCCAATCCATCACCTGGCTGGAAAAACGGTTCTAGAGCGCCGGCCACGCAAATTTCAGGCGGCGATGCCCGACACCTCGCTGTCGACCGTGCGTCCCATGGTCTCGCGAATCTGTTGACGCAGCCACACGGCTCCCGCATCCGCATCGGTCTGCAATGTCCAGACCATGGCGACAGGCGGGAAATTCAACGTCACCGGCACCGGGCTCACTTCCAGTCCCAGCATGGGCGCATAACGCTGAGCAATGCGCGAAGACACGGTCGCCAGCACGGCTGAGGAGCGCGCCGTTGCCAGCACGGAAAGAAAATCCGGCGCAGCGGCGACGACGTCGATTTCCAGTCCGGTCAGTTCCAGCGCGTCCTTGATACAGCCATGCAGACTGTCGGTCTGTGATATGACCGCGTGCTTGGCCGACAGATAGGCGTCCAGTCCAACGGGATTGGGCAGATCGAGCAGAGCCGGGTTGAAGCAGCAGAGCACGCTGGAAGAATAAAGCGGTTCGCAATGGTGCCGCTGTTCCTTCGAATAGGTGCATCCGACAGCCATGTCGATCACGCCCGTATCCAGCATAGCGGTGATTTCCTGCTGTTGCCCGTTGCGCGCAAGGATACGGATACCGGGTGCGATCTCGCGCAGCCGCGCGGACAGATCCGGCAAAAGCAGCAGCTCCACCTCACTGGACATGCCGAGCCGGAACGTCCGCCGCTCGGTCGCCGGATCGAACACATCAGCCGTCAGCACCGCCGCCTGCGCTTGTCTCAGCGCCTGGCGTACCGGCCCCGCCAGATTGAGCGCCCGCGCCGTCGGCTTCATTTCCTGCCCCACGCGAATGAACAGCTCATCCTGAAACAGTGTGCGCAGGGTGGAGATATTATGGCTCATGGCAGGTTGCTGGATTTTCAGCCGCCGTGCCGCGCGCGTGACGTTCATCTCTTCCATCATCGCATCGAAAGCGACGAGGAGATTGAGGTCGAAGGAACGGAGATTGAAATGATCGATAGTTTGCATAAGTCACATCGATTTGATTGCTAACCTGCCTACACTTAACTGGAGATCGGAAAGTTTCAAGACATTCCTAAACCCAGGAGCCTTCAATGCCATCACGTCGCTCACTTCTCAAAGGCGCCGCCAGCGCCCTCATCGCCGCCCCCTTTGTTACGCCCTCCGTCGCATTTGCCAAGGCACCGCTTGTCGCCACGCAGGCGCCCGGCTTCTACCGGCTGATGGTCGGCAAGGTGGAAGTTACTGCGCTTTCGGACGGCGTCATTGCGCTGCCGCTTGCCAAAATCTACACCAACACCACACCGGAACATGCGACGAAGGCGCTTCAGGATGCGTTCCTTCCGGAAGAGACGCCTACGTCCGTCAATGCGTTTCTCGTCAACACCGGTGACAGGCTGGTGCTGATCGATGCCGGCACCGGCTCCTATCTTGGCCCAAGCCTCGGCAGGCTCGTCGCCAATATCGAAGCCTCGGGCTACAAAGCGGATGAGATAGATGACGTCGTTCTCACCCATATCCATACAGATCATTCCGGGGGTCTCTCCGCGGATGGCAAGCGCGTCTTCGCTAACGCGACCCTGCGCGTGAACAAGCGCGAAGCCGCTTTCTGGCTCGATGAGGCGAAGGCCAAGGCAGCACCGGAGGCGCTGAAGAAGGGCTATGCCGAAGCCAAAGAAAGCATCCAGCCCTATATCGATGCCGGCAAGTTCGAGACGTTCGGCGACAATGCCGCGCCGGTTCCCGGTCTCGGCTCAGTCCTTTACGCCGGCCACACGCCGGGCCACAGCGGCATCGTTCTCGAAAGCAACGGCCAGAAAATCGTCTTCTGGGGCGATATTACCCATGGCGATATCCTCCAGTTCGATGAACCTGATGTCGCCGTCGCATTCGACGTCGATCAGAAGGCAGCCGTCGCCACGCGTGATCTGGCATTTAAACAGGCGGTGGAAGGCAAATATCTGGTGACAGGGGCGCATATCGCCTTCCCCGGCATCGGTCATGTGCGCACCGACAGCACCAATTATGATTGGCTGCCGGTGAATTACACGACGCTATAAAGCCGAACAGAATGGCCTGATCCTCAAGGGTCAGGCCATCGTCCCGCACTAACACCCTATGTCAGCGCCACCTGGCGCGTTTCCGCATTGATCATCGTCGCCGCAATGGCGGCCAGTACCAGCAGCCCGGCAAATATGCCGATCGCGACACCAAAACCCTGCGCAATGGCATAACCGAGGAGTGATGGCGCCAGCAGGCCGCCAAGCCGCGCCATCGCCCCTGCGGCACCCATGCCGGTTGCCCGTGATTCCGTCGGGTAAAGTTCCGGCGTGAATGCATAGAGAGCGCCCCAGGTGCCAAGCAACGCAAAGCTCATGATGAGAAGCGAGGCGGCAATCATCGCACCGCCGGAAGCAAGCGTGAAAAGCAGGCACCCGAGCGCGGAGAGCAGGCAGAAGCCGATCAGCGTCGGCTTGCGACCCCACTTTTCGACACCATAGGCCGCAAGCGCGTAACCGGGGATCTGTGCCAGCGCCACCAGCACAAGGAAACCATAACCGCGCACGAAACCGAAGCCATCTCCCGCCAGCTTCGCCGGCATCCAGGTGAAGACGCCGTAATAGGAAACGGAAACGAGAAACCAGATGGCGAGGATCATGATGCTGCGTTGGCGCAGCGCCGGTGAAAATATCCCCTGCCCCTTGGACACTTCAGGCTGGAAAAGCCCTGTCCCGGCATCGAGCGGGGCGCGGCCATTCGTGACCAGCATATGGTTGACGACGGCCTTTGCTTCCTCCGACCGACCCGTGCGCAGGAGATAAAGCGGCGATTCCGGCACGAGAAAGCGAAGGCCAAGGCCGAGGACAGCCGGGAACGCGGTTACGGCAAAGATATATCGCCAGGCATCGGCAACACCGGCAAGGCTGGCACCCCAGGCTGCAAGCGCCACGATCAGCGTCCCGACAGCCCAGAAACCTTCCAGAAAGACGAGCCAGCGCCCACGATTCCTGGCGGGCAGGAATTCCGCCATCATCGCATAATCCACCGGCAGCGTGCCGCCCACGGCGGCCCCGGTGAGAAAGCGCAGGACAAGCAGAATGGTGAAATCCGGCGAGAATATCGAAAGCACGCCGAACAGGGCATCACAGGCCACCGTGACGATCAGCACCCGGCGACGGCCGTAACGGTCCGCCAGCCGCCCGAAACCCGCAGCACCCAGCAACATGCCGAAAAAGAACGCTGTTCCGGTCTGCAGCGCCTGCGGCACCGTCAGCCCAAAGGTTGCGGCAATGGAGGCCGCAGTGAAACCGACGGCCAGAACCTGCATGGCATCCGCCGCCCAGACGAGGCCGAATATGCCCATCAGCCTGCGCTGATAGGCGCCTGCACCCGCGCGCTCCAGCGCATCATTCATGGTGATTGCCGTCATGCCTCGTCCCTTCGCAAAAACCGACTTTCACTTGCTATCGTATGGGGGGAGGAAACGGAATTGAATTCTGTGGAGGGAGACGCGTTGTTTCGAAACAGGCTACTGGAAGAAGATTTTACCAGACAAAAAGATGTGCACGGCAGTCTCGATGTTTGCCATAGCGCGCAACGCCCCTTCCGTCATCCCGGCCTCGAGCCGGGATCCAGTCACGGCGCGTCTGCGCCGTGGGAAGAGTCCTTTTCAGCCCAAAGACTTGGCCTGGCTGGATTCCGGCTCAAGGCCGGAATGACGGGGCTTATGTTGCGCTAAGAAGCAAAAAGCTCTTCGGATATCCCGTCACCCGTAAACCCGAAGAGGCGCCTCGAAACCCTCATCTTCCACTGTCGCGGCCGGCATCACGGCCTCGCATTTGCGCCAGCCGATATTGCCCTTCAGCCGCTGGTGCACGTCATTGCCAAGCGGCACGACCAGCACCCGGTTCGGATCAACCGGCCCCGGAAAATCAAGCGCCGCATAAGCGACTTTCTCGAACCCGAGCGGCATGTAATAGGGCGGATCGCCGATCAGTATCACGGCTTCGGAGCCCTTGCGCCTTGCCGCCGCGATGGCGATCCGGACGAGTTCCCGGCCGATGCCCTTGTTCTTGTGAGAGGGCCGAACCGCAAGCGGGCCAAGCATATGACCCTTCACACCGCCTGCCAGAACCGGCGTCATGCGCACCGAGGCAATCGTCTCGCCATCATCGGCGCAGACGAAGGAGAGCGACCGGTCATGCGGACCCTGCTCGCGAATGCGCGCTGCCGCACGGGTGTGCCGGCCGGGGCCAAATGCTTCTTCGTTGATGACTTCGATGATGGCGTCGTGCGACGCGTCCTCGGTGAGGTAGACAAGATCGTGCTTGGACATGAAGAGACCGAAACTTCCAGAATGCGGATGCGACAATAGATGACAGCTGCGCCGGTTAGGGCGTTCAGGAGCGTCAGCGTCGTCGGAGCATCCGTAGTTCGATCATAATCAAAAATTTCCTCAGATTTGTGAAAATCGCAATTATCAGGAAAATAACGACCCGTCCAGAACAAATCTCGTCGCCGCCCCATTCCAGCTCTGCAGCACGGAAACGCATTGTTCAATGCCTTGCGGGTTCGCGACAACGAGTGAAACGGGTAGGATTGCCGCCAAGGAAACAATCAAGGAGATCGTCATGGGCATGCTGGTGGAAGGCGTATGGAAAGACGTCTGGTACGACACCAAGGAAACCAAGGGGCATTTCAAGCGCAGCGCCTCGCAATTTCGCAACTGGATAACGGCGGATGGCGCACCCGGCCCTTCAGGAGAAGGCGGCTTCGCAGCGGAGAAGGACCGTTACCACCTCTATGTCTCCTTCGCCTGCCCCTGGGCGCACCGAACCCTGATTTTTCGCAAGCTGAAAAAGTTGGAAGAGCTTGTTTCGGTCTCGGTTGTCGACCCTTTGATGCTGGAAAACGGCTGGGAATTTAAGCCTGAAGGTGAGCGGACGCCAGGTGCGACCGAGGATCACCTCTTCGGTTCATCCGCGCTCTGGCAGGTCTACACCAAAGCAGATCCCAAATATTCCGGCCGCGTGACCGTGCCGGTGCTCTGGGACAAGAAGCGCGGCACCATCGTTTCCAACGAATCGGCGGAAATCATCCGCATGTTCAACTCCGCCTTCAACGGCCTCACCGGCTCGCAGACCGATTATTATCCCGAGACGTTCCGCGCCGAAATAGACGCGTTGAACGACGTGATTTACGACACCGTCAATAACGGCGTCTACAAGGCTGGCTTTGCCACAACGCAGGATGCCTATCAGCAGAATGCGGTCAAGGTCTTCGAAACGCTGGACATGCTGGAAGACCGGCTGAAGCACCGCCGTTTCCTGTTCGGTTCGGAGCAGACGGAAGCGGACTGGCGCCTGTTCACCACGCTGGTTCGGTTCGACCCCGTCTATGTCGGCCATTTCAAGTGCAATATCCGCCGCATCCACGACTATCCGCACCTCACGGGTTACCTGCGCGATCTTTACCAGACGCCGGGCGTGCCTGACACGGTCGATATGCGCCATATCAAGGAACATTATTACCGCAGCCACCGCACCATCAACCCGACAGGCATCGTGCCCATCGGCCCCGAGCTGGACCTGACAAAGGCCCATGGCCGCGACTCGCTTTCCTGACGAGGGTGGACACTGCTACCAGTGATCGGCGAGCGCCGCCTCGCCGGCAAGTTCTGCAAGGCGGCGGCGGGTTGCGGCTGTCACTCCTTCGGGCAGATTTGAAAGATCGAAAAAGCCGCTTTCGGCAATTTCATGATCCGGCTTTTTCGGCTTGGTCTGGGTAACCTCAAGCCGATAAAGCGCGACATGGTCGCGATTGCTGCCTTCCAGATTGAGATAAACATGGAAAAGCTCAGGCTTTGACGTGGCTTCGAGATTGCCTTCCTCCCGAATTTCCTTGTGAAGCGCCGCGAGCAGGGTTTCACCCCGCTCCACCCCTCCACCCGGCAGATACCAGCCCGGCAGATAGGTGTGGCGGACGAGGAAAATCCTGCCGGTTCCATCATAGCAGGCGGCACGCACGCCAAGAGTTGCGCCGCGCGTGAACAGAAAAACGAAATGCAGCAAACGAATGAAGACGCGCATATGGAACGGACGGGCCTGCCGCCCGGTTGTCTCGTCATTCACCCTGTTTCTCCCCGCCTGCCGGCTTTTGTTGGACGTGCGGCATATCATAGGTTATCTCTGCCGCCATGTTCAAACTTGCGCATATTTCAGACGTCCATTTGGGGCCACTTCCAAAACTCACTTTTCGCGAACTTGCATCCAAGCGTATCACCGGTTTCGTCAACTGGCATCGCAACCGCCGCAAGCATCTCTTCACCGATACGCTGGAAAAGCTGCTGGACGATCTGGAGACAAAATCACCGGATCATCTGGCTATCACCGGCGATCTCGTCAATCTTGCGACCGGCATTGAAATTCGCGCCGCCGCCGACTGGCTGGAAGAGGTGGGTGACCCCGAAAAGACCTCCGTCGTTCCCGGCAATCACGACGCCTATGTGTCCGGCGCGCATGACAAGGCCATGCAGGCCTGGTACCCCTATGTTCGTGGCGATGGCGACCCTGCCGAGTGGGACGACGACCGCAAGATATTCCCCTATATGCGCGTGCGCGGCCCCATCGCGCTGATCGGCTGCTCCACATCGATTGCGACGCCACCTTTCTCGGCCACCGGCTATTTCGGCAACCGGCAGGCGCGCGCCACGGCGGAACTGTTGAAAAAAGCCGGGGAACAGGGGCTGTTCCGCGTCGTGATGATCCATCACCCGCCGATCCGTGGCGCCGCTCCAACGCACAAGCGCATGATCGGCATACGCCGTTTCGCCGCGGCGCTTGGCGTCGGCGGTGCGGAGCTCGTGCTGCATGGCCATACACATTTGAACACAGTCTATTGGCTGAACACGCACCATGGTGAAGACCACATTCCCGTGGTCGGCATCGCCTCTGCCAGCCAGGGGCCCGGTGGAGAAAAACCGCGCGCGGCCTATAATCTCTTCAACATCTCCGGTGGTCCCGGCACCTGGAACGTGACCTGCGAGCGGCACAGCCTCAATGAGACGGCAACGGGTGTCGCGCTTGAGGATATCAGGGTATTTTATGAAAACGGCCGGCCGCTGGGGTTCTCGCGGCCTGCGGAGCAGAGCCCGGAGGAGTAAACCTTAGCGCGTGCAGCTTACCCCCCTCTGTCCTGCCGGACATCTCCCCCTCAAGGGGGGAGATCGACTCGTGGCGATCTTTCGGTCATCTCGACCTTGGCAAACGAGGCTATGTTAGTGCTTCCTGCTGATCTCCCCCCTTGAGGGGGAGATGCCCGGCAGGGCAGAGGGGGGTGCTTTGCCCCACCCTCAGTGCAAGCCTTACTTCACACGCTCTTCCAGCACTCGGTTGGCCGCAGAAACGATCGCTTCCAGCGAAGCCGCCACGATATTCGTATTCACCCCTGCTCCGAACAGCTTGCCGCCCGGATGTTCCATCTCGACATAAGCGATGGCCGAGGCATTCGAGCCGTGCTGCAGCGAGTGCTCGGAATAATCGTTCACCGAGAGATCAATGCCGAGATAAACCGACAGCGCATTGATGAACCCGTCGATCGGACCGGTCCCCTTGCCTTCAATGCGCTTCACCTCACCATTGTCGGTGATCTCCGCGGCAACGATGCGCACGCCCTTGAAATCGCCGGCCGGATAGGTGTGGTGATCGACGAATTTGAGGCGCGCATTCGGCTGCGTCACGTAGCGCTCGATAAAGCGCTCATAGATGCGCTTGGCCGGCAGCTCGACACCCTCTTCATCGGTGATGCGCTGGATATCCTCGCGGAACTCCACCTGCAAATTGCGCGGCAGGTTGATGCCGTAATCCTGCTGGAGGATATAGGCGATGCCACCCTTGCCGGATTGCGAGTTGATGCGGATGATCGCCTCGTAGGAGCGTCCCACATCCTTTGGATCGATCGGCAGATAGGGCACTTCCCAGACGGGATGATTGGCGACCTTGATCGCCTTCATGCCCTTGTTGATGGCGTCCTGATGCGAGCCGGAAAACGCCGTGTAGACCAGTTCGCCCACGTAAGGGTGGCGCTCGGGGATCGTCATCTCGTTGGAATATTCATAGACCGCCTTGATGCGCTCGATATCGCGGCAGTCCAGCTCAGGGTCCACACCCTGCGTATACATGTTCAGCGCCAGCGTCACGACATCGACATTGCCGGTGCGCTCACCATTGCCGAACAGGGTGCCTTCAACGCGGTCCGCACCCGCCATCAGGCCCAACTCGGTCGCCGCAATGCCCGTGCCGCGGTCATTGTGCGGGTGAAGCGAGATGATGACGTTTTCGCGGTTGTCGATATTGCGGCACATCCATTCGATCTGGTCGGCATAGATGTTCGGCGTCGCCATTTCCACCGTCGATGGCAGGTTGAGGATCAGCTTGTTGTCGGCCGTCGGCTTCACAACCTCGACCACGGCGTTGCAGATTTCCAGCGCCACTTCCAGCTCGGTTCCGGTAAAGCTCTCAGGCGAATATTCGAAACGGTAACCGCCGCCGGCCTTGGCCGCCATGTCGGTGATCATCTTGGCCGCATCGACCGCGATCTGCTTGATACCGTGCACATCCTTGCCGAACACCACGCGGCGCTGCAGTTCCGATGTCGAATTGTAGAAATGGATGATCGGCTTGTTGGCGCCTTCCAGCGCTTCGAAGGTGCGGGTGATCAGTTCCGGGCGGCATTGCACCAAAACCTGCAACGAGACGTCATCGGGCACATTGCCCTCTTCCACGCACCAGCGGGCGAAATCGAAATCCGTCTGCGACGCGGAAGGGAAACCGATCTCGATTTCCTTGAAACCCATTTCGAGCAGCAGCTTGAACATGCGGGCCTTGCGGTCGTGACCCATTGGGTTGACCAGCGACTGATTACCGTCGCGCAGGTCCACCGAACACCAGATCGGCGCCTTGGTGATCGTGTTGGAAGGCCAGGTGCGGTCGGGGATGTTGATCGTGGGATAAGGGCGATACTTCACGCTCGCGTCGGTCATGCCCTTGGAAACAGTGGTGGTCTTGGCGTCCATGTCGCTTCCTCCTTGCGCCATCCGCGGGCTTATTCAAGCCATCGGCGGATGCGCGGCCCTTGAGGGCCTAAATCCAGTATAAATGAGATTTCGAGATGAGGAGCGTTTGCACCAGCGGGCTTTCGGCCGCCGGGCGCTCCTCACTGGACCCGGCAACCGCGTGTAAGGTCGAGGCTAAGAAGCGAGAGTGCACCGCACGACGAGGCCTTCGCAGAAATCTGCGCGCTCATGCCGGAAATGGTTGCGATGCTGTTACTCATGGCGATGTGTATAAACAGCGGCTGGCGGTCTGACAAGTGATCTTGTGCGGTGCAGGCCTATTTTGCGTGTCGGCCGATCTCAAGCCTTTCCGCGATCCACAATTTGACAAGCGACTGCCGGGTCACCCCAAGTCTCCGAGCCTCATTGTCCAGGTCGTTGACGACCCACGTCGGAAAATCGATGTTGACACGTTTGGGCTCGATATTCAGATGCCGCGCCGTTGTCCAGTCGAGATACTCACCGATGTCCTCGCCATCATCAGCCATTCTGTCGAATTCTTCTGCGCTTATTGTCTTCATAATGATGCCTCTCTAATTCACGGGCGCGCCGAACGGAAATGATTCGAATACGCCCATCCCGCGGCGTATGCACTGCGAGCCATAATTTGCCGCCGAGAAGAGCGATGAGCGCAAACCGCTCTTCACCGACGCCCAGCGCGGTAACGGTCAAACCGAATTTGTCGTGCCACAACGCCTGAGCATCGACAAAATCAATCCCGTGCTTGTCTTTATTGCCAGCGCTCTTGGCCGGATCAAATTCGAATTCCATGAGAATATAATATAAAAACTATACCATTTCCACTATCTAACCACGCCTTACCAACCGTTGCAACGCCATCATCAACCCGCCGCCGATCAAGCCCCAGAAAGCACCGGAAACGCCGCCGAAGGAGAGGCCGGAGGCCGTGATGAGGAAAGTGATGGCCGCAGCCTCGCGGGTTTCGGGGTCCTTGAACGCGGCGACCGCGGAGCCGGAAAAGGCGCCGACCAGCGCCAGCCCCGCCACCGCCTGAATGAGGATGGGCGGCGCAAGCGCTACGAAGGCCGTGACCACGCCGGCTAGCAGACCGAAAATAATATAGCCGACACCGCCGATGATCGCCGCCCAATAGCGCCGCTTTGGATCAGGATGGGCATCCTCGCCCGCGCACATCGCCGCCGTTATTGCCGCAAGATTGACCGCATGGCCGCCAAAGGGCGCGGAAAGCAGCGAGAAGAAGCCGGTCGCGGCGAAAAGCGGGCCGGGCTGCGGATCGTAGTGATTGACCTTCAGCACCGCAATGCCGGGAATATTCTGCGAGGCCATGGTGACAATGAAGAGCGGCAGCGCGATGGAGACGACGGCATGCAGGCTGAAGACGGGTGTTACCCATTCCATCGGCGGCGTCAGCGATTGCGCGACGCTATCGAGCGCACCCGCCGGAATATCGACGCCGAAAATCATCACCAGCACGAAGGCGGCAAGGGCCGCAGGTACTGCAAACAGCCGCCTGAAAGCCCCCACGACAATCCACGCCAGAATGATCGGCAGGCCAAGCGCCGGGTTGAAGCCGATCGCCTTGATCGGGGCGAAACACAAGCCGATGATGACACCCGACAGCATGGCATTGGCGAGTGGCGCCGGAATGGAGGCAACCGCCCGACCGAGCGGCTTGAACAGGCCGGCAACGATGATCAGGACGGCGCAGACAATGAAGCCGCCGACAGCCGCAGGAAAACCGCCCTCGATCACGCCCGTCGTGGCCAGAAGTGCGGCGCCCGGCGTCGACCATGCAATGCTGACCGGCAGCCGGGTGGCGACGGAAAGAACGATGGCGCAAAGCCCCATCGCCACCGAAAGTGCCATCAGTCCCGACGCGGCCTCGAAATCGGTCGCGCCCACGGCTTTGAGGCCCTGCAGCACGACGGCAAAGGAACTGGCGAAACCGACAAAGGCGGTGAGGCAGCCCATGAACAGGCTCTGGACGGAAAAATCTCTCAGCATGAAGCACTCTGCGGCCTGCTGCCCGTCGCAAGAAACCGCAGCGATCTGCACTGGCGACGGACACGAACAAATTTGAAGCGTGAAGCGCGAATCTGAAGATAGCAGCACGCTCTGGATGAAGCATGGCTATATTCAGGATCAAAAAAGACGGGGCTTGGCAAGATGAACCGCCGGACTTCGGGTACGCCGGCATGGAAAACGTCATCAAAGTTTAGCGGCAGCACGCTAATCCTCCCTGCATCGCAACGGATCATCCGCCACAGGAGGGAGCTTCATGTTTCGTATCGTCACCACTGCAGCCCTGGGTTTTGCAGCCCTTCCGGCGGCTGCCCAGACCCTGCCGCAGCCGGCCTTTCTGGGCCAGATCGTCGTTCCCTCCGGCCTCGCCATCGATGGCGTCACCTTCGGCGGGATCTCCGATCTCGCTTTCGACAGCGAAACCGGGCGTTATCTCGCAATTTCCGACGACCGCGTGGAAAAGGGCCCGGCCCGTTATTACGAGCTGGAACTGGCGGTGTCGGAAGGCGTCGCCACCCTCAATATCGCCGCCATGCATGAATTGAAGGATGAGACCGGCGCGGCCTTCGCTCCCAAAGGCATCGACGCGGAAGGCATCACACTCGACCGCAAGGGCGGCAAGCTCTATTGGTCTTCGGAACGCGACCTGAAAAACCAGCCGGCGATTTATGTGTCAAACCTCGATGGAAGCGATGTCAAACGGCTGGCGCTGCCCGACGCCTATCTCATCGATGACGCGAAGACCAGGGGCGTGCAAAACAATCTTGGCTTCGAAGGCCTGACGTTGACACCTGGCAGACTTATCGCCGCTACCGAAAATGCGCTCACTCAGGATGGTCCGAAGGCGACGCCGCAGGCGGGCAGCCCGGCCCGTATTCTCGTCATCGATACCGCGACCCTGAAGCCGGTCGCTGAACATATCTATGTGACGGAGGCGATCTCCAACACACCGACAGCCGCCGAGCCGAAATACAATGACAATGGCCTCTCCGCTCTTGCGGCCCTGCCGGGCGGCCGCCTCGTCGCCGTCGAGCGCAATTTCGCCTCCGGGGTCGGCAACCATATCCGCTTCTTCGTCGTCGACCTCTCCCGCGCCGAGAATATTCTCGGCAAGGACAGGATCGATCCGGCATCCGTGGCCGCCGTTTCCAAATCGGCATGGTTCGAAATCAGGGAAGGCGACTTCGGCCTCGACATAGACAATATCGAAAGCCTTGCTTTTGGACCGGTCGTGGATGGCAAACAGCTCTTTTTCATCGCCTCGGACGATAATTTCAACCCGGGCAAGCAGTTCACCCAGTTTGCAGCCTTCGCAGTGCCGGCAAACCTCGGTCAGTAACACACGATAAGGATAGTGCCGGCCCCTGACAGCCCACAGCGCCGGCATGAGCGGACACGACACAACAGGAAACCTGCCTTCACCAGCGGAGAAGACGTGAACCGGCGAAGGCCCCGATCAGACCGGTGAGGAGAATACCCAGCGAATACCAGATCAGCACGAAGGCCAGGCCGTTTTCGCTGCAGAACCAGGAATAGACCCAGGCTCCGGCCGCTCCGGCCGCAAGTCCCGCAGCAAAACCTGCCAGGGCGGGATCGGCAGGAGCAGATCGTTTGAGAGCGGCAAAATTCGCAAAAAACACCGGAACAGAAAAGGCGACGATCAAGAGCGGGCAATGCAGAGCTGAAGAACCCAGGATGAGCCTGCGGTAGGCTTCAGGCAGGGCAAATCCCAGCTGCACGAAGGCCATCACCGCCATTGCCGAAACGATCACCGCGATCCCGACAAACAGGCAGCTTCTTTCTCCCTCCGGCCGGGCAAGACGCCTGACCGCGAAAAAAGCGACCATCGCCAGCAGGGCATTGTAGAAAGACTTCACCCAGAAAGCTGGCTCGCTCACCGCATCCCGCATATCGCCGCGCGGTCCCAAAATGATGAACATCAGCAGAAGTGAAACGCCAAGCGCCGGCAGGGCTGCAAAGGCCAGCCGACGCTCGAGCGCAAAAGCCGGAACGGGCCTGAGATCTGCTGCCAGTCGCTCGATAATATCTTCCGTCTTCTTCACGTGTCGCCTCGCAACTTCGCCGCCAGGGTTTTTAATGTCCTGTGAATGCCGACTCGTGCCGCAAGCTCGGTCTGGCCGGTTTTTTTTGCCGCTTCGGCAATGGACTGCCCTTCAAGCTTCACGCTGCGAATGAGCTCGCGTTGCCGCTCCGGCAAATCCTCGAGCAACCGTTCGACATCCATCCGCGCGGTGACGGCGTCGACAGACCAATCCGCCTCCAGGGTCTCATCCAGCTCCACCTCCCCCCGCATGCGCGCGCCCCTGCCGCGATAGTGATCGATGAGCTTGTAGCGCGCTATCGAAAAAAACCAGGCCGTGAACGGTCTTGAGCGATCATAGGTCGCCCGCTTCGCATGCAGCGACAATAGCGTTTCCTGCACAAGATCTTCCACTTCTGCCCTTGAAGCGGCGCCCATGCGCCGACCGTAGTAAGCAGTCAGCAGCCGGCGCAGGGCATGAAGCAAATGCCTGTAGGCGCCTTCGTCCCCGTCGAGGGAACGCAGCATCAGCGTCTTTAAAGTGTCTTCTGAAAGGCTGCCTGTCATTGTCACTATCGGGTTATTCGCGGTCGGCAGCATATTGTTACACGGTGGTTTGAAAAATCTCGCCCGAAGATGTTGTCACAAACGTGTGAAGCTGTAACGACCGCCCATTTCTCCCGAATGGACAATCGTGATCCCCGACATGATGCCGGCGGACATTCGATAACGTCCAGAGGAGACCCTTCATGACCCGCATTTTCACCGCCGTTGCCGCCGCCTCCCTGCTCTCTACTGTTTCCCTCACGGGCATCGCCCATGCCGACGGCATGAAGACCGACCCCACGAAGCCCGACGCGATGAAAATGGAGACGATGAAAAAAGATGGCATGTCCGTGACCGGCAAGAAGGCCTGCATGCACAAGGCCGGTATGGAAATGGACAAGATGAAGAAAGCCGACATGATGAAGGCCTGCGATATGATGAAATAACAACGGCCCGAAAGGAAAAAGCCCGCATCGGTTTTCACCGATACGGGCTTTATCGACTGAAAATCCGGAACTCAGAGTTCCGACTGGCTTTCGACGATCTTGCCGACGAGGCCATAGTCCTTGGCCTCTTCCGCGCCGAGCCAGTAATCGCGATCGATATCCTTGGCGATCTTTTCTTCGCTCTGGCCGGTGGCCTTGGAGAAAATCTTGATCAGGCGCTGGTTCATCTTGATGATTTCGCGCGCCTGGATTTCGATGTCGGACGCCATGCCGCGCGTACCGCCGGAGGGTTGGTGCAGCAGGAAGCGGGTGTTCGGCAGGCAAAGGCGACGTTCTTTCGGCACCGAAACATAGATCAGCGCGCCGGCGGAGGCGACCCAGCCCGTGCCGATGATGTAAACCTTCGGCTTGATGAACTTGATCATGTCGTGGATGGAATCACCCGATTCGACATGACCGCCCGGAGAATTGACGTAAACGCGGATGTCGTCGTCGCTGGCGGCGGCAAGGGCCACGAGCTGCGTGCAGACCTTCTGCGCCAGTTCCTGCGTGATGCCACCATAGATGAAGATCGAACGCGACTTGAAAAGATTCGCTTCCGTTTCCTTGCCGATCGGCAGTTCCTTGCTCTTGTCGTCTTCGTCTTCGTTCATAAACGGCTCTCTCCAGCAAAATTCGTGCATGCCCTTCGGACATAGTGCGACTTGTTACGTAAGGCAATGAGCAAAAAAGACAAGGTTCGCGCCCGAACAATAAACAGCACCCCCGGCAGATGACGCATGGACAGCTCGTTCGTCTTCGCGATATCGTCAGCGTGTCATTGCAGTGCCGCACGCTGCGGAACCCCAAGACAGCAGGTGGGCGGCGATAATCTTAAGAGGGAACCATGCTGAAAAGACTAAGCCTTGCAGCCGCCGCGCTCGGCCTTACCACCCTGCCCGCTTTCGCGCATTTGAACCCGGAAGAACACGGCTCCTTCATGGCCGGTGTCTCTCACCCCTTCTTCGGTGCGGATCATATTCTGGCGATGGTGGCGGTCGGCATCTGGGCCTCCCAGATTGCTGTCGCGCAAAGTGACCGAAGGGCGCTGTGGATCGTGCCGGCCGCCTTCGTCGGCACCATGGCTGTGGGCTTCCTGATGGCGGTTTACGGCATCGACCTGCCCTTCGTCGAACCCGCCATTCTCGCCTCCGTCATCGGCCTTGGCCTTCTGGTCGCCATGGCGGCAAAGCTTCCCACCGCAGCAGCCGCGGCCGTTGTCGGCGCTTTCGCGCTTTTCCACGGCCATGCGCATGGCGGCGAACTCGGCAGCGCGGGCGCGCTGCAATTCGGCATCGGCTTCATGATCGCCACCGCCATCCTGCACCTTGCCGGCATCGCCCTCGGTCTCGGCATCGCCCGCTTCGGCTCGGTCGTCAGCCGCACGGTTGGCGCGCTCACGGCGATTGCGGGCCTCTCGCTCGCTTTCGGCGGCTGAGGATCATTACCGAAATTTAAAATTCGGACCGCTTTGAAAAGCCAAAATTGTGGCCTACCTCCTTATCGTAGAATTTCGCTTCACGGTAAGGAGGCAGCACATGTCACCGGAAGAAAGCCAGCTTCTCAAGGGCCTGTTCGAAAGAACCAAGGCCGCATCCGCCACCCCGCGTGACCGCGAGGCGGAAACGTTGATCGCAGACGCCGTGCGCGATCAGCCCGCAGCTCCCTATTATCTCGCTCAGGCGGTGATCGTGCAGGAGAAGGGACTGGAGGCGGCAGCAGCCCATATCAAGCAGCTCGAAGAGCGCATCCACGCATTGGAAAGCGCCAACCCGGCCCCTCAGGCCGCAGCGCAGGGCGGCTTTCTCAGTTCCATCTTCGGCACCGGCCAGCCGCAGCCGCCAGCTCCGACGCCAGCACCTGCTGCTGCCGCGCCGGCCTCGTGGCGCAACGATACCGCTGGCCAGACGGCCGGTCCGTGGGGATCGCAGGCAGCCCAGCAGCAGCCCGGTGGACCGTGGGGTCAGCAGCCGGCAGCAGCCGGCCGATCTGGCGGCGGTTTCCTGCAGGGCGCGCTTGGCACCGCAGCCGGAGTTGCAGGCGGCATGCTGCTTGCGAATTCGCTGAGCGGCATCTTCGGAAGCCACATGTCGTCGCTCGGTCTCGGCTCGCCCTTCGGCGGCAATAGCGGCACTGGCAATGCGCCAGTCGAAGAAACGGTCATCAACAACTATTATGGTGACATGGCGAACCCGCAGGATAACAATGACGACGATATCCAGCAGGCCGATTACGACGACAGCGCCGATGATGCCGATTTCGATTCAGGCGACGACAGCTCGTTCGTTTGAGCTTTTTATCACCTAAAGAGCCGGATCAGCCGCGGCCGCGATAAGTGGCAACGCCCTGATCCGGCAGCCATACGCCCTCGGGCGCCGGTCCGGTCTGCCAGAACACGTCGATCGGAATGCCGCCGCGCGGATACCAGTAGGCGCCGATACGCAGCCACTTCGGCTGCAGCAGCTCCACCAGACGCTTGGCGATATAGACCGAGCAATCCTCATGGAATGCGCCATGGTTGCGGAAGGACTGCAGGAACAGCTTCAGCGACTTCGATTCCACCAGAAAATCGCCGGGAATATAATCGATGACGATATGGGCGAAATCCGGCTGGCCGGTCATCGGGCAAAGCGAGGTGAACTCGGGCGCGGTAAAGCGCACGACATAATCGGTGCCGGCATTGCCGTTCGGCACTTTTTCAAGAACGGCCTTTTCAGGGCTCTCTGGCGTATCGACCTTCGTGCCCAGCTGCGACAGGCCGGAAACATCCGTCACGGACATGGAAAACTCCTGTTTTTTAAACGATCACTTTGACGCCATGCGCCTTTTCGCCTTCCGGCTCGACGTGAATGGCAAGGCTGGCGCCCGGTATGACGTCCCTTATGGCATCTTCAAGGCGGTCGCAAATATCATGCGCCTCACGCACCGTCATGATCGCCGGTACGACGACGTGAAAATCGATGAAGGCGGCCGAACCGGCGCGGCGGGTTCTGAGATCATGGACACCGATAATGCCACCGGAATTGGCTGCGATCGCCTTCTTGATCGCCTCATCCTCCTCGGGCTCCACTGCCCGATCCATCAGGCCACCCAGCGAATGCAGGATGACCTTCGAGCCCTGAAACAGAATGTTGACGGCCACGAGAATGGCAAGCGCGGGATCGAGAATGGCATAGCCCGTCAGCAATGCCAGGACGAGGCCGACAAGTACGCCTGCCGATGTCACGACATCAGACATGATGTGGTGGCCGTCGGCCGCAAGCGCCGGCGAAGAATGCTGTTTGCCGACGCGGATCAATATTGTCGCCCAGACAGCGTTAATGATCCCGGCCGCGGCATTGATGGCAAGACCAAGTACCGGCGCTTCCGGCAGTCTCGGATTGAAGAGAGCGCCCCAGGCCTCCTGCACGATCAGCAGGGCGGCGACAACGATCAGCACCCCTTCGACAACAGCGGAAATATACTCCGCCTTGTGGTGGCCGAACTGGTGGTCGTCATCGGCGGGCTTCTGCGCATAACGAATGACGAAATAGGCGATGAAAGCCGCGACCACGTTGACGGTCGATTCCAGACCGTCGGACAGCAGCGCGACCGAGCCGGTAACCCACCAGGCCACAAGCTTGAGGCCGAGTACACCGAAAGAAAGCGGAATGCCCCAGAATGCGAGCTTCCTGACCAGCGCATTGCCTTCAACGTTCATTTTCTGTCCCCGTGCGGATGCGAACGAATTGCATCATCAAGTCCCAAAACGCACGAACCGCGCGCACGGGGGTACCCGTGCGCGCGGTTCGCAATTTGCGCGTTCTATCGTTCAAACCATGGCAAAGGTCAAGAGCCGTAGCGGCCTTCAAGGCCTCATGGCCGGCTTTTCTGTTCGCAGAAACGGATGCGGTTGCCGAAGGGGTCGGTCACCTCCATCACGTCGCCCCATGGCAACTCTTCGACACCCGGCTTCATGAAGCGATAATCCTTCGCTGCCAGTTCGCGCTGAAAGGCATGAACGCCGTGCATCGTGACAAAGATGTTCGAGCCCGGTGTCGCATCGCCATGATGGCCGCTGAGATGAAGACCCATCCCCGCGCGGGAAACCTGCATGTAGAGCGGGAAATTTTCGCCGAAGCGGTGTTCCCAGTCGACCTCGAAACCGAGAAAATCGATATAGAACTCCCGTGCCTTGGCCTCGTCGAACATCCTGAGGATGGGGAATATCCGCTCGAAAGCGATATCTCCGTCTATGCGCGTCCCGGCATCGGCCATGCTGCCTTCACCTTCTTCAGGCCATAAAATGAAACCGGCCGCAACAGGTGCGGCCGGTAAGATCAGCTTATTCGGCTGCGACGATCTTGCCGTCCTGCCACTTGAACAGCGAGAAGGTCTGCGAGGTCAGGTCACCGCTTTCGCCATAGGTGACCTTACCAATTGCGGTCGGGAAGGCTTCACCGCTCTTCAGGACCTTGGCAACCGCTTCGGAATCCTTGGCGCCAGCCTTTTCGATGCCGGCCTTCAGGACTTCGACAGCAGCGTAAGCATTAAGCGTGAAGGCTTCCGCCGGAATGTTGGCGGCCTTCAGCGCTTCCGCAGCAGCCTTGGAATCAGCGTTCTTCAGCGCGTCGGAAGCATTGGTGAAGATCGTGCCTTCGCCAGCCTGCGAACCGATGTTCCAGAACTCGCTGTTCGACAGGCCGTCACCGCCGATAACGGCAGCCTTGGAGCCGATATCCTTCAACTGGCGCACCAGAAGACCGGCTTCCGGATGGTAACCGCCGAAATAGATGATCTCGGCATTGTCGGACTTCAGACGTGCCGTCAGCGCGCCGAGGTCCTTTTCACCCGGCGTCAGGGCATCGTAGAGAACTTCGGTCACGCCGCCGGCATTCAGCGTCGCCTTGAAGGCATCTGCCAGGCCTTTGCCGTAAGCGCCCTTGTCGTGAATGATGGCGACCTTCTTGTCCTTGAGGTTGGCGAGAACGTATTTCGCCGCAACCTCGGCCTGCTGGTCATCGCGACCGCAGGTGCGGAAGACGTTGGAAAGGCCGCGGTTGGTAAGGCCCGGCGCAGTCGCCGTCGGCGTCACCATCAGCACGCCGTTTTCGGCAAAGACGTCCGAAGCGGGAATGGCGACGCCGGACGTCACCGGACCGACGACGAAGTGAATGCCTTCGGCAACCAGCTGATTCGCGGCTGAAACGCCCTGCTTCGGCTCGCCGCCATCGTCGGCCAGCTTCAGCACGACCTGTTCGCCGAGGATGCCGCCCTTTTTGTTGATTTCATTGACTGCCGTCTGGGCGCCGTTCTTGACCTGGTCGCCATAAGCGGCGACAGGACCGGTGAGCGGCGCAATCAGGCCGATGACGATTTCGGCATGGGCAAGGGGTGCGAATGCGAAGGACGCTGCAAGCGTCACGCTGGTCAATGTCTTCAGTTTCATCCTGGTGTCTCCTTAAAGGGGGTCGCGGGACCCGGTGAGCGCCATGGGCGCCGACCGAATGAAACTATCGGACGCCTCCCGGCGAAAACTCGTTCCATTTTTGAATTCCGAGCCTTCCACTCAACTCATACGGAAGGATTGATGATCTATGCAAGTCACCTTTGCTGGATTAGGTCTATTAGAGGTAAATCAAACGCGAAGCGGGCCATGATCCTATCACTCCGAAGCACGGTATCGCCCTATGGAAATGCTTGGCGTTTGGCCGCCGCTGGAGGATAATCGCGGCATGATCACAGCAGATGACGAATTTCTGACGGGCCTGCCCGTTTTCCAGCGCTTTGAGGACGTGGTTGATCCGGCGCTTTATCGTGCCCTGCCACCGGGATGGGGGCTTGCCATCGCCGATATCGTCGATTCAACGACGGCGATCCAGACCGGCCGATACAAGGCGGTGAACATGGCCGGCGCGGCTGTCATTTCCGGTGTGTCGAACAGTCTCGGACGTCACGACCTGCCCTTCGTTTTCGGCGGCGATGGCGCCGCCGTCACTGTGCCCCCGGGCGGGCTGCCGCTTGCCAGCGCCGCTCTTTCTTCCGTTCAGCGTTGGGTGAAGGACGATCTCGACCTTACGATGCGGGTAGCTCTGGTTCCGGTTGAGGATATTCGTGAGAATGGTTTCGATGTGCGCGTCGCGCGCTTTCAGGCAAGCGACGATGTTTCCTATGCGATGTTTTCAGGTGGCGGCAATAGCTGGGCCGAAGCACGGATGAAGGAAGGCCTTTATATCCTGCCCACCGCAGCCGCAGGCGAACGCCCGGATCTGACCGGCCTCTCATGCCGCTGGAATCCCATTCCGGCGACCCGTGGCAAGGTTGTATCCATCATAGCGGTGCCGGGGCCGTCGCGGGACATGCCGGCATTCCGCAAGCTTGTTACCGATCTTGTCGATCTGGCCGAGCAGGACGGAAGGCATGGCCACCCCGTGCCTGAGGAGGGCCCGAAGCTCGGTTTCGTGCGGGAGGGACTGAATCTCGAGGCACGCGCAGGAGCGGCCCATCGCGACGTCTGGGGCCAGTTGCGCCGTTCGTCCCGTATTCTCGGCGAGACCCTGCTTATCAATTTGCTCGGCTTGACGGGTCTTTCGCTCGGACGGTTCAATGCGGAGCGCTATCGGCGCTCCGTCGCCAGCAATACCGATTTCAGGAAATTCGACGACGGTTTGAAGATGACCGTGGATATCGACGGCGCAAGGCTCGAAAAAATTCGCGACCGGCTGGAGCAAGGCCGCCTGTCTGGAAGCTGTTATTTCGGCCTGCATGAGCAGGACGCCGCATTGATGACCTGTATCGTACCCTCCCCGCTTTCACGGGATCACATGCATTTCGTGGACGGCGCTGACGGCGGATATGCGGCTGCAGCAACCCTGCTCAAGCAGCAGATGCAGGCTGTGCCCGCCCGCTGATCGCACCCGGCGCAAAGACCAGCGCGCTCCTTGCGGGACCACCCGCCCGGTCAGGTGACTCACAAACGAAAAACCGGCGTCAAGCGCCGGTTTCAATTCAATGCTGCCGGAGGCCTGACGGCCCCGGATCAGGCGGCTGTCTTGCTGCTCTTCTGCGCCTGGCAATAAATTTCCTCAAGGGAGGCCAGGATTTTCTTAACGGATTCGGAGTTGCTGGAATAATAGATGGTCTGCGCATCCCGTCGTGTCTTTACCAGCCGCTGGGCCCGCAATTTCGAAAGATGCTGCGAAAGAGCGGACTGGCTGAGACCAACCTGAGAGGCGAGAACACCGACCGGCACTTCCGTATCCACCAACGTGCATAAGATCATCAGGCGCTTGGGATTCGCCATCGCTGAGAGCAAGTCTGCAGCGGCGATGCTATGTTCCGACAGAGATTGGTTATCCATACGCTCAAGTCTCCTGATGACAGTCGGAAAGACGGTCATGGTGGCTATTATAGGTGTTCCAAAAGGTGTTTTTATAATTCGGTGGATACGTTGTATATACCTAAATCTTGCTTATATCGTGTCCCTTTCAAAGACTATTCTTCACTAATTATCCATCTAAGACACTTCACCTAAAATATCGGCGTTCTGCCTTATTTTTATCACATTTACAATAAAAACATGTATTAGAATAAGTATTCATAAGCAACAAATGATAAAAATTTCAACTCCCAAATCACCATAACCCGCGACCGATTTTGAGGCTTTAAGCTTATACCACCTTAAATTTAGCAACGCGCTACAGAATCTAGTTTTACTTTGCGCAATTTTCTCGAAATTTGCAATATGGTTTTTATTAGTAATAATTTTCATGCATAACTTATGATGTCAAAGATACTCTTTCCAACAGGGGGAAGGTAACTTGCCCGGAATATCTGCGGAAAAACAAAAGGGACCCCCGGTGAGGGAGGTCCCTTTTGTTTCCTGGCAAAAGCCAGTTATTTTTTGCGATGACGGGTCAGCCCTGTCACGACTTCGTCAGCGGAAATCGTGCCGACGATCGCGCCATTGTCGACGACACCGATTGCGCCGGAATGTTTGGCCAGCGCATCGAGAATGTCGATCAGGGGGGATGACGGGCGGGCGGTGGCCGCAACGGTCATCTGGCCGTTGCGTTCATCTACGCCCCGCTTCATCACATCCGCAGCGGTCAGCATGGAGATCGGGTTCATATTCTGCACGAAATCCGCGACATATTGCGTGGCCGGTTGCTTGACGATCTGCTGCGGCGTCCCGCACTGGATGATGCGTCCGCCTTCCATCATGGCGATACGATTCCCGATGCGGAAAGCCTCATCCAGATCGTGGCTGACAAAGAGAATCGTTTTCTTCAGCCGGCTCTGGAATTCGAGAAGCTCATCCTGCAGGCGGCTTCTGATAAGGGGGTCGAGCGCCGAGAATGGTTCGTCCATCAGCAGGATCGGCGCGCCGGTGGCAAACGCTCTCGCCAGTCCCACACGCTGCTGCATGCCGCCGGAAAGCTCTCCCACCTTGCGGTCGGCCCAGGCGGAAAGATTGACCAGTTCGAGCTGCTCGGCCACCATGCGTTTGCGCTCCGCTTCCGGTACGCCGGAAAGCTCGAGCCCGAAACCGACATTGTCGGCCACGTTACGCCATGGCAGAAGACCGAATTGCTGGAACACCATGGAAACCGTATGCATGCGCAGGTCGCGGAGCGATTTGGCCGTTGAGCGATAGGGATCGACAAATCCGGTCTTGGTCTTCACCCCCACATTGCCGCGTACCACGGGCGCAAGCCCGTTGACGGCCCTGAGCAGCGTCGACTTGCCCGAGCCGGAAAGCCCCATAAGCACGAGTATCTCGCCTTCGCTCACCGACAGCGATGCATTGGCGACACCGAGCACCAGCCCGGTCTCGGCATTGATCTCGTCGCGCGTACTGCCTCTGTCGATCATCGGCAGCGCGGCATCGGGCCGGTCGCCAAAGACGATATCGACATTTCCGAAGATGATGGCGTCACTCATAGATCATCCTCCGTACCGGGAAGGCGGAAAAGCCGGTCAAGAACGATTGCCAGTATGACGATACACAATCCCGCCTCGAAGCCCATGGCGATATTGACGGTGTTCAAGGCGCGCACGACAGGCACGCCCAAACCATTGGCGCCGACAAGCGCGGAAATGACCACCATCGACAAAGACAGCATGATCGTCTGGGTAAGACCGGCCATGATCTGCGGCGCGGCAAAGGGCAGCTCCACCTTGCGCAGCACCTGCGACGGCGTTGCTCCGAAGGCGACGGCCGCCTCGACCAGCGCCGGCGGCGTGGAGACAATGCCGAGGCGCGTGAGCCGCACCGGAGCCGGAATGGCGAAGATGACGGTGGCGATCAGCCCCGGAACCATGCCAAGGCCGAACAGCACCAGCGCCGGAATGAGATAAACGAAGGTGGGGATGGTCTGCATCAGGTCCAGCACCGGGCGCATGCCGGCATAGATCCATTTGCGCCTCGCCGCCAATATGCCAAGCGGTATGCCGATGATCATGCACACGGCGCTGGCGGCGATCACCAGCGCCAGCGTCTCCGTCGTCGCTTTCCAATAGCCGAGATTGATGATGAGCAGCAGGCCGAGTGCGGTGAAGACGGGCATGCCGATCGAGCGTCGCGTCCAGGCCGAAAGCGCCGTGACAATCGCCACGATGACCAGCGGATGCGGCGCCTGGAGCACATAAAGCAGGGCGTTGATGACGCTTTGGAAAATGAAGGAAAGCCAATCGAAGAAAAAAGCGAGATTGCCGGTCAGCCAGTCGATGGCCTCCTTGGCATATCGGCCGACGGGCAGGCGGTTTTCAGGAGCGCTGAGCCATTCCACGGTAAGAAAAGACCTTTCTTAAACAAATGCAGAAACAACGACCGGCAGACGGCGGCCGGACGCGGTGCTGGCGCATGACCTGCAATGCGTTGAAAATGCGCGGGCAAGGTCATGCATGGGCATCGATATTTCCCGCTGCATCCAGCCTGTCGCACAGGCCGGATACAGTCATGCATAGTCTTGCGTTTTAAAGGCCAAGCGCCTTCTTGACGGCGGGCAGGGCGTCGGCGCTGCCATCCTTGGTCTTGACGTTGGCGAGCCAGGGTTCGACCGCAGCCGGATTGGCCTTCAGCCATGCGGTGGCGGCGGCTTCGCCCTCAAGCCCGTCATTCAGGATTTTGCCCATGATCTCGTTTTCCATGGGCAGGGAAAATTGCAGGTTCTTGAGGAAGGCGCCGACATTGGGGCATTCCTCGACATAACCCTTGCGAACATTGGTGTAGATCGTCGCACCACCGAAGTTGGGACCGAAGACCTCATCGCCGCCCGTCAGGTAGGTGAGCTTGAAATTCGCATTCATCGGATGCGGTTCCCAGCCGAGGAAAACGATCGGCTCGCCGGATTTTTCCGCGCGGGCGACCTGCGACAGCATCCCCTGCTCGGAGGATTCGACGACTTCGAACGCCTTCAATCCGAATGTATCCTTGGCCACCATGTCGAGGATCAGGCGGTTGCCGTCATTACCGGGCTCGATGCCGTAAATCTTGCCGCCAAGCGCGTCGCTGTGCGTGGCGATGTCCTTGAAATCCTTGATGCCGAGTTCGGCACCCTTGGCGTTGGTCGCCAGCGTATACTTGGCGCCGGTCAGGTTTTCCCGCAGCGTTTCGACCGATTTGTCTTCGCGGTAAGGCGCGATATCCCCTTCCATGGTCGGCATCCAGTTGCCGAGGAAGACATCGATGTCTTTGTTTTTCAGGGATGTATAGGTAACGGGAACCGAAAGAAGCTTGACGTCGGTTTCATAGCCTAGGCTTTTCAGTAGCACCGTGGCGGTAGCCGTTGTGGCAGTGATGTCGGTCCAGCCCACATCGGAAAACCGCACCGTGCCGCAACTTGCCGGTTCGGCGGCACCGGCCGCGCTGAACGTCATGGAGGAGATTGCTGCGGCCAGAACCAGACAGCGACGTCTATTTGCAAACATTGTTTGCTCCCTTTTTTTCGTTCCCTTGCCATTATCAATATCTTCCGGCCACAATCAACTCGCGTGCATTTGCGTGCTTTGGCCCGCCCGTTTGCGACAAAAACGGCAAAAGCGTCGGGATTCGAACCTGCAAATGGGAAAGAGCGGACCGCAGAAATCTGTGTTTTTCGCGCCTGCGCACTTTTCAATCCACATCTTCCTCGTCAAAAGACGCCTGATGCGCATCGGATCGGGCTTTGTGATTGCCTGGTGAAATCCGGCGCGCCGTTTCGTGAGGTTGCGAGGCGTCCGAAAGGCGCGAAGGCGCTCCGGGAGTGGATAATGGCAAAACTCTATTTCAATTATTCGACGATGAATGCCGGCAAATCGACCATGCTGCTGCAGGCGTCCTATAATTATCAGGAGCGCGGCATGCGCACGCTGATCTTCACGGCCGCGTTTGACGACCGCGCCGGCGTCGGCCGCGTCGCCTCGCGCATCGGCCTGTCCTCCGACGCCCTGACCTTCGATGAAAATACCGATTTGTTCGCTGAAGTATCGGCCCTGCATGTACAGGCGCCCGTCGCCTGCGTTTTCGTCGACGAGGCCAATTTCCTCTCAGAACACCATGTCTGGCAGCTTGCCGAGATTGTCGACCGGCTGAACATCCCGGTCATGACCTATGGTCTGCGCACGGATTTCCAGGGCAAGCTCTTCCCTGCCTCAAAAGAACTGCTTGCGATTGCCGACGAGCTGCGCGAAATCCGCACCATCTGCCATTGCGGCCGCAAGGCGACGATGGTGGCCCGCTTCGACAATGCGGGAAATGTCGTCACGGAAGGCGCGCAGATTGAGGTAGGCGGCAACGAAAAATATGTTTCCTTCTGCCGCCGCCACTGGGTGGAGACGTTCAACGGCGGCTGAGCGGCTGCGTCCGGTTGCCGCATTTGATTTTTCGCAAAGATGACCGCCCGGCTCCTGCGCTAGAACGGCGGGGACATCCGCTTGGATGTGCTTTCTCTCAGGAGCAAAATTATGCAGAACAAAATTGCCGGATTTGCCAGCCTCGTCATTGCTGGAATTTTTGCCTTCCCCGCCCTGTCTGCCGAAATCGAAGTGAAGATGCTCAACAAGGGCAGCAATGGTCAGGCGATGGTCTTCGAGCCCGCAACCGTCAAGGCTGCCGTAGGCGACGTCATCACCTTCATTCCGGTGGACAAGGGCCATGACGCGGCAGCCGTGAAGGATATGATCCCCGAGGGGGTTTCCGAGTTCAAGGGCAAGATGAACGAGGCGGTGAAGCTGACGGTCGAGAAGGAAGGCGCCTACGTCGTCAAATGCACGCCGCATCTCGGCATGGGCATGGTCGCGCTTGTTGTCGTGGGCGACGCCGTGCCGGCCAACCTCGATGCCGTCAAGAGCGGCAAACTGCCGAAAAAGGCACGCGACCGGCTGAATGAGGAGATCGCCAGGCTCGGCCTCTGACTGCTTGCCCTCCGGCTCCGCGGCAGCCGTTACGTCGCAGTCCGTATGGAGAGCGATGATGGCCGGCGCGGACCGCAGGTTGAGAAAAGTTTCGCAATCATGTTGTATCCCGGTTGACCGGGACATATCTGCAGGACAGTAAATGACCGGAGTCCGACCAGGCGCCGAAGGGCGCCCCACCGGATGGCGGTTTTATTCCGGCATCCAGCCCCACGGGCAGAGGAGACTATGACGACATGATAGACCGGATCACCGCCACGATTCAGGCAGCCTTCAGTGCCATCGGCAGGGCCGCCGGTCTTCTCGTCGCCTGGCTTTTATGGCCCTTCATGGCCGCCCATGGCTGGTACAGCGGCCGCAACTGGCTCATCAGGGGCCCGATCGCTCTGGTTCTCATCCTGCTTGCCGGCTTCTACGGATATTTCGTCTGGCAAACGCAGGTCTGGAGCAATTTCGATCCCGATTACATTTCCCGTTACAAGCTTGCTGAACGGACCGTGCCGCCCGGACAGGAACTGCCGGCCGCCTCCCCGACGTCGCCCGCTGGCGCAACCGGTGCAGCCGCCAACACATCCGCACCGGTGTGCCAGCGCTCGGCCATCGTTGACGCTGCCGCCGATCTCACCGATTTCAACGTCAACCAGAATGCATGGATTTCCTCCATGCTGCTCTATCGCCTCGGTCTCTTCGGCATGGACTGGGATAGCACACCGTTTCTCGACAACAAGGCCTCATTCCAGCGCGGCGTGAACCAGGCCGTGCGCCGCACCTCAGTGGAGCTGGTGGATACGCTCGGGCGCGTGCGCGGGACATCCGGCATCAACAACAACCTCCAGGAAGCGCGTGGCAATATGCAGTTCAGCGAATATTCCTGGTATTTCGGTCTCGATCCTTTCGGCCCGAAGACGCCGACTCCCAGCTATTACCGCGCCGCGATCCGCAGCTTCCAGGCCTTCAATGGCGAGCTCGTCGCCTGCAAGGCCGTCTTCGACACCCGCGCCGACAACCTGATCCAGTTCATCGACCGCATTGCCGGCGATATCGGCTCGACATCGGCCATCCTGCGTGAGCGTTCGGAAAACTATAATGGCGGTTGGTTCGATACCCGCGCCGACGACCGTTTCTGGTTCGCCTATGGTCAGCTTAACGGTTATTACGGCGTACTTTCCGCAGCCGGATCCGACTTCGCGCAGGTCATCCGCGAACGCAACCTTACCAACCTGTGGAACGACACGCTCCTGCAGACCCGCGCAGCCTTGCGTATCCAGCCGGCGATCATCTCCAATGGTGAGGAGAGCGGCTGGATCATGCCGTCGCACCTGGCAACCATGGGATTTTACGTTTTGCGGGTTCGCTCCAATCTCGTCGAGCTTCGCTCGGTTCTCGACCGATAAGGCGCAGGTTTCCCCTAAGGGCGGGACCGATCAGACGATCAGGCCAAGGCGTATGGTCTTGGCCACCAGCTGGGTGCGGTTCACGCAGTCGAGTTTGCGGATGGCGTTGTTCATATAGGCGTTGACGGTATGTTCCGAGATGGAGAGAAGCTCGGCAATCTCCACAGAGGTCTTCCCCTGCGCCGTCCACCGCACCACGTCGAGTTCCCGCTTCGTCAGCGGTGAAGGCCCTCTGGAGCCAGTGCGGCAAAGCCGGTCATAGACTTCCAGCGCGTGTAGCGCGATCATGCCCAGCTCGTTCAGCGCGGCCTGTTGCAGGGTATCGCGATCGCCTGCGAAATTCATCAGATACCGATTGCCGTTCATGCCGTGTACCGGGACCATGAGACCCGAAGTGATGCCCATGCTGCGCACGGAGGATACGGCATCCTGAAGCGTTTCACACGCAATGTCCGGGTCCTGCAACGACCAATATTGCGGCATCATCGATGATGCGCCGCGCCTGATGACGGGACAATCCCCGAGCGCACCGTCGCTGGTCATCGCATTCACGACCCAGATTGGCAGGCTGCTTTCAATGACCGTCGGCAAACATAGGCATTTTGGCCGCCGGGCAGGAGCAGCAGGGTCACATAGGCGTAACCGAAGGCGCGCATCACTTCCTGCAGCGCCTCCAGCCATTGGGACTTGTCGGCAGCAGCCGACAGATCATCGCATAGCCTCGCCTGACGCTCCGTCTTCACCATTCACGCCCCTTCTCCGCGCCGGGTCTTGACGCCAGGAGCGAAAAAATGCGTGGCCATGACGGGGTTGCGACCTTCATATCGTCTGGATTACCCTGCTAAAGCACCAGCTTTTCGGCCTTGTCCTTCGGCTTGGCCATCAGTTTCTCCAGGAAACCAAGCATGACCGCCGAGGCGACAAAAGCCAGATGGATGATCGTGAACCACATCAGCTTGCTGTCCGAGTACTGATTGGCATTGAGAAAGATTTGCAGCAGGTGAATGGACGAAATGGCCACGATTGACGACGCGACCTTGATTTTCAGGCTTCCGGCATCAAGCTTGCCCAGAAACGAAACCTCCGCATCGGCATCGTCGAAACGGCTGACAAAGTTCTCGTAACCGGAAATCATCACCATGACGATCAGGCTGGCGACGAGTGCCGCATCGATCAGGCCCAGCATGGCAAGGATCATGTCGGCTTCGTCGTAGGTAAAAACGTTCTTCGCAACTTTCAGAAACTTGAGCGCGAAAGAAAAGGCGTAGACAGCCAGTGCCGCGACGAGGCCGAGATAAAAAACGACCAGCAGCCAGCGGCTGGAGAGAATGATCCGCTCGACGAGCAGTTCAAGAGACTTCATTTCCGTATCCGATTATTAAACTGTTATTTTCGGGTATGCTTTCTTCCGCCATGTAAACTGGCGGCGAAGATCGTAGCAAGCATCAATGTCGGCACTTTGACCGCATCGTGGCGTTTTCGCCCTGACCCATCTTTTTTGGCCGCGGCCCGCAAACGTAATATTTTTGCAACATAGCGCCCCGCTTTAAAACATGATGCAAAAAGTCATATATAATATGTTGACAGTTATCGTCATGTTTTTTAGTCCTCGCTTATCGGCTCGCCCGTAACCAATCACAACATATCCAGCCGCGCCTGAGCGCGGCGCGTTTTTGCGCGCCGTGGCTCCTGTGCGCGCATATTCGGGGGTAATCAATGTCCATCTCACGCACGCATTCCGCGCTGCTTCTCTGCACCGCCATGTCTCTTCTGCCCCTGACCGGCCACGCACAGGCACAGGCACAGGATGCCGCTTCCGGTACCAATGGCACCACCACGCTCGAAAAAATCGTCGTCAAGGGCAAGCGCGTCAAAAGCGCCAATGCCGTCGCCGATACGCCGCTGGCGAGCCAGACGACTGCGGAAGACATCCGCAAGAAGGACATCGGCAGCATCAAGGACCTCGGCAACAGCACGGAACCGGGTGTCGATTACGTCGACGCCAAGCCCGGCCGGCCCGGCGGCCTGTTCATTCGCGGCCTCGGCGGCGCACGCGTCGTCACTTTGATCGACAATATTCCCGTTCCTTACTTCAACAATTTCGCCCGTCAGGGTCAGGCAACCACCACCCTCAGCGACACAAGCTCAAGCTTCGATTTTTCCTCGCTCTCGACGGTCGATGTGGTGCGCGGCGCCGATTCCAGCCGTATCGGCTCCGGTGCCCTTGGCGGCGCTCTGGTACTGCGCACGCTCGAACCGGAGGACCTGATCGGTGAAGGCAGGGACTGGGGCGGTGTCGCCAAGACCACCTATGACAGCGAGGACAGAAGCGTGGGCGGATCGCTCGCCGTCGCCAGGAAGATCGAGAACACCTCGGTCCTGTTCCAGGGCTCCTACAAACGCGGCAATGAAACGGACAACAAGGGTACGGCCGACATCTACGGCACGCGCCGCACCAAGCCCAACCCCGCCGACACCTATGAAAGCAACCTGATGTTCAAGATCCGCCAGGATCTGGAAGGTGGCCACCGCATAGGACTTACTGCCGAACGGTATTCGCTGAGAGACCGCAGCGACATGAAAACCCTTCAGGGTGTCAGCGTATCGGGCTCGACCTATCGCATCGGCGATTACCGCGGTTACGAGGACACTGAGCGCGACCGCGTCTCGCTTGATTATGAATACGAGGCGCCCTCGACTGACAGCGTGATCGATGCCGCCAATCTGTCGCTCTACTGGACGCGCCTCTCCAAGGAATCCGGCGCCGGCGACCGGCTGACCAATAATTCCCTCTATATTCGCGAAGACAGCATGCGCAACAGCGCCTTCGGTATCGTCGGCGGCCTGGAATCCGGGTTCGAGCTTGGCGGCGTGCAGCACACCGTCCGTTTCGGCGGCAACGCCATGACCACCGATTTCAGCCAGGAGCTTTTCGCCAATACGGCCGGTTCGACCTCATCGTCGCAATCGGACATGCCTGACGTGAGCGGCAAGAGCCTCGGCCTTTATCTCGATGACGAAATCGCCTTCGGCAACGGCTTCCGACTGACCCCCGGCCTGCGCTTCGATTCCTACGATTACGATCCCGATGGCTCCGTTTCCAGCAACAGCGGCTACCGAACATTCGGCCTGCCGAGCGGCAATAGCGGCTCGCGCTTCTCGCCGAAGCTTCTTGCCACCTATGATGTCACGCCCGAACTACAGCTTTTCGCACAATGGTCGATGGCCTATCGTGCCCCGACGATCAACGAACTGTATCTGAACTTCTCCAACGTCAGCTCCGGTTACGCTGTTGTCGGCAACTCCGCCCTCAATCCCGAGACCAGCAACGGTTTCGAGATCGGTGCGAACTACGCCTCCGGCGACCTGACGGGAAGCCTGACGCTGTTCCACAACAAGTACAAGAACTTCATCGAACAATATACGACCTCGACAACGCTCTTCCCCGGCTTCGGCGGCAGGGGCAACGGATCGCTCTTTACCTATCGCAACCGCAACAACGTCGAAATCTCCGGTGTGGAGGCCAAGGTCCGCAAGGATCTGGCAAACGGCTTCTTCGCCCACGCTTCGCTCGCCTACGCCTATGGCAAGGACACCGACACCAACGAGTTCATCCGCACGGTGGCACCGTTCAAGTCCGTCCTCGGCGTGGGTTATGCGCAGGATGTCTGGGGCACGGAACTGACGGGCGTTTTCTCCGCCGGCATGCGTGACGACAGGGTGGCCAACACTTTCGACGCCCCCGGTTACGGCGTCTTCAACCTGACCGGTTGGTGGGAACCCGAGCAGACCAAAGGCCTGCGCATCCAGGCCGGCATCTACAACCTGTTCGACAGGAAATACTGGAATGCCGTCGGCGTCCGCGACGTGAACCCGAATTCGGTCAGCACGGTCAATCAGCCGGTCGATTTCTACACGGAAGCAGGCCGCACCTTCAAAATCTCCCTGACCCAGAAGTTCTAAATCCGGGGCGGAAGCATCAACTCCAGTCGGGCGGCCTTTCGGGTCGCCCCTTTTTGTCAGCGGCAATAGAGATAGCCGCCTTTTCGCTCCAGCACGTCGAGATGCAGGTGATCCTGATGGGTAGCATCGCTGCCGGGCGAAAGGACCGTGCGGAAAAACAGGCAAGCGGCAGCGGTAATCGTGCGCTGGAAAGCGCCTTCCGGCGTCCCGTCCTCACCGCGCGGCTTCATCACCAGCGGCTCGCCCTTATCGAAGGAAATGGTGGAAATATCCACGGCATTGCCCTTGGCATGTTCGGAAATCTTGCCGTTTTCCGCGCTGTTGCGGTTTCGGCAAATATAGGTCGAGGCATTGGCGATGGCCGTCACCTTTTTCTCCGGCAAAGCCAGAGCGGCCGCCGGCACCATCATCTCCTTGGTCCAGCGTGAAAGGGCAAGCGCGGTTTCGCAGCGCATGGTCCCCGATGGCTCCAGCTTGATGCCTGGGAGAACCACGGAAAGCTCGACAGGCGCGTCGATGCCGCACCCCTGTTCCGTATCGCGGATCGGCTCAAGCTGCTTGAACTCTGCACCAATCCCCTTCAACGAGGCAAGGCATGCCTGGAGTGCGGCCGGGTCCTCCGGCTTCACCGGCTCCGGTGGCTTCTCGTCAGGTTTCGCCGTTTCGACAGTCGGTTTCTTCTGCTCCACGCCATCCTTGTCCTCGCCTTCCTTCTTGGCGTCATCGGAACCGTTGTCTGCGGGTGTCTTTTCACCATCGGATTGCTGGTTTCCGGAAGCATCGGGTTTCGCGACCGGCTTCTCCTCGGGCTGCGGCTTGGGAACGGGTTTGGGTGCTTCCGCCGGCCTTTGCGGCGTCTCGTCGGATGGCTTTTCCGAGGGGGTGGAGGACTGCCCCTCACCCGGTTTCGGCTGCGGCACCGGCACCTGCGCCGGCGGTTCAGAGGCAGAAATCAGTGCGAGGGTGGTTACCAGAAGACACAGGCGATGAAGCATTTTACGGGGCACTCCTGACCGTTTCGGCAGGGGTGCAACGCCGCGGCGGCCCGTAAGGTTCATTCCCCTGCCGAAATCCGCTTGCCAAGGCGGATCGTGCACGCTAACAATTTTCGCATGAACATCGTGTCTAAGAACATTGCTAACTGGTGGTGGAGCAGCTTTACGCGGCCTTGACCAGTCATGTCTTCAGACAAAGTCCAAGCCGCCCGAATTTTCAGGCGGCTTTTTTGTTATCTTGCCGCCTGTCATCGGGCCTGAACAACGGGAAGTGCGAAAGAAATGGTAACGATCATTCAGGATGACGGAGCGGAAACCTACGAGACGAAAGGCGACATCAAGGTCAGCCGAAAGCGCCGGCCTGCCGACTATGCCAACGCCATCGACAATTATGTCGAAAAGCTCGATTCCCATCGCGGCGCAGTTTTCTCGTCCAACTATGAATATCCCGGCCGCTACACGCGCTGGGACACGGCCATCATCGACCCACCGCTCGGAATTTCCTGTTTTGGCCGCAAGATGTGGATTGAGGCCTATAATGGCCGCGGCGAAGTACTGCTTTCCTTCATCACCGAAAAGCTGAAGGCGACGCCCGATCTCACGCTCGGCGCTTCCACCACGCGTCGTCTTGATCTTACCGTCAACGAACCGGACCGCGTCTTCACCGAAGAAGAACGCTCAAAAATCCCGACCGTCTTCACTGCGCTGCGCGCCATAGTCGACCTCTTCTATTCGAACGCGGATTCGGCAATCGGCCTGTTCGGCGCCTTCGGTTACGACCTCGCTTTCCAGTTCGATGCCATCAAGCTGTCGCTGGCACGCCCGGAAGACCAGCGCGACATGGTGTTGTTCCTGCCCGATGAAATCCTGGTCGTTGATCACTATTCCGCCAAGGCCTGGATCGACCGTTACGATTTCGAAAAGGGCGGCGTGACGACGGACGGCAAGTCCTCGGACATAGCACCCGATCCCTTCAAGACAACCGATACGATCCCGCCCAAGGGCGATCATCGTCCCGGCGAATATTCCGAACTTGTCGTGAAGGCCAAGGAAAGCTTCCGCCGCGGCGATCTGTTCGAGGTCGTCCCCGGCCAGAAATTCATGGAACGCTGCGAAAGCAACCCGTCGGCGATTTCGCGCCGCCTGAAGGCGATCAACCCGTCCCCCTACTCCTTCTTCATCAATCTCGGCCATCAGGAATATCTGGTCGGCGCTTCGCCGGAAATGTTCGTGCGCGTCTCCGGCCGCCGCATCGAGACCTGCCCGATCTCAGGCACCATCAAGCGCGGTGACGATCCGATTGCCGACAGCGAGCAGATCCTGAAGCTGCTCAACTCGAAGAAGGATGAGTCCGAACTGACCATGTGTTCGGATGTGGACCGCAACGACAAGAGCCGCGTCTGCGAACCGGGTTCGGTCAAGGTCATTGGCCGCCGCCAGATCGAGATGTATTCGCGCCTCATCCACACGGTGGACCACATTGAAGGCCGCCTTCGGGACGATATGGACGCCTTTGACGGCTTCCTCAGCCACGCCTGGGCCGTGACCGTCACCGGCGCACCGAAGCTCTGGGCCATGCGCTTCATCGAAGGCCATGAAAAGAGCCCGCGCGCCTGGTATGGCGGCGCCATCGGCATGGTCGGCTTCAACGGCGACATGAACACCGGACTTACGTTGCGCACCATCCGGATCAAGGACGGCATTGCCGAGGTGCGTGCGGGTGCGACCCTGCTCAACGATTCCAATCCGCAGGAAGAAGAAGCCGAAACCGAACTCAAGGCGTCCGCCATGATATCAGCCATTCGCGACGCGAAAGCCACCAACGCCGCTTCCACCAAGCGCGATGCGGCTAAGGTCGGTACCGGTGTGAAGATCCTGCTTGTCGATCACGAAGACAGCTTTGTCCACACGCTGGCGAATTATTTCCGCCAGACCGGTGCGACCGTCTCCACCGTCAGATCGCCGGTCGCAGCCGACGTATTCGATCGCTTCCAGCCCGATCTCGTCGTGCTTTCCCCCGGACCGGGCAGCCCGACGGACTTCGACTGCAAGGCGACGATCAAGGCGGCCCGCGCCCGCGAATTGCCGGTCTTCGGCGTCTGCCTCGGCCTTCAGGCTCTGGCGGAAGCCTATGGCGGCGAGCTTCGCCAGCTTGCGGTGCCGATGCATGGCAAACCCTCGCGCATCCGCGTGCTGGAACCGGGCCTCGTCTTCTCCGGTCTCGGCAAGGAAGTGACCGTTGGCCGTTACCACTCGATCTTTGCCGACCCCTCCACCCTGCCGCGTGATTTCATCATCACGGCCGAAAGCGAGGACGGCACGATCATGGGCATCGAACATGCCAAGGAACCCGTGGCTGCCGTTCAGTTCCACCCGGAATCGATCATGACGCTTGGCCAGGACGCCGGCATGCGCATGATCGAGAACGTGGTGGTGCATCTGACCCGCAAGGCGAAGACGAAAGCCGCGTGATGGCTGCCGCCGGCACCACCAACATCGAGCCGATACGGGTGGAGCACGTTGAGAGCTTTCATCGTGCCCTTGATGCGGTATCGCGCGAGCGGAAATATCTGAGCTTCCTGGAGGCGCCGCCGCTCGATGCGGTGCGCGCCTTCGTTCTCGACATGATCGAAAACAACCATCCGCAATTCGTTGCAGTTGCGGATGGCGAAGTGGCGGGCTGGTGCGACATTCGGCGCCAGGACAGAGCAACCCGCGCCCATTGCGGCACACTCGGCATTGGTATCCTACCAGCCTACCGTGACAAGGGACTTGGCGCGCAGCTGATGCGGCGAGCGCTCGATTCCGCCCGTCAAGGCGGGCTGCATCGTGTCGAGCTGAGCGTGCATGCGGACAACGCCAGAGCCATAGCGCTGTACGAAAAAATCGGCTTTGTGCATGAGGGCCGGGCCCGCGATGCCGTTCTGATCGACGGGCGCTATATCGACAGCCTGAACATGGCGATCATCCTCGGCAACTAACCCCTCGGCAGCGCAGCGGAAATACAAAGCGCGAATTTCTTCAGCAGCTGCAGGTCGAAGTGTCCCTCCCGACGCAGCATCCAGGTCAGCGCGTCATTCGCCGTCCATGGCTTCTTGTAGGGTCTGACCGAAGTCACGGCGTCGTAAACGTCGCAGATGGCCGCGATACGCGCGTAAAGGCTGATCTCGCTGCCGGCACGCCCGCTGGGATAACCGCCGCCGTCAATTCGCTCATGATGATTGAAGCAGACATCAAGCACCATCTCAGGCATCTGCTCGTTTCGCGACAATATTTCCCGCCCGAATGCCGGGTGGAGATTGATGATTTTGCGTTCGTCGGTGCTCAACCCATCCGCCTTGTTGAGAATGGACGAGGGGATTTCCACCTTGCCAATATCATGCAGCAGGCCACTGACGCCGAGCAGATCGACCGTTCCGCGGTCGAGCCCCAGATAATTACCGAAGAGGATCATCAGCCCGCTGACGGAAACCGAGTGCACGAAAGTCGTTTCATCTTTCGATTTCAGGCGGGTGACCCCGATGAAGATCGCCGGGTTCGACTGCACGGCATCGGAAATCTTGCCCGCCGCCGCCGCCATGCCCTTCAGCGACACAAGGCCGCCGGCTTCTGCGGAAGCAAAGGTCTCGGAAATAGTGCCTGCGGCTGATCGGACCGCATGGGTTACGGCGGCAATGGTTTCCGGGCAATTATCCGGCGCCAGCGAAACCGCAGCCGAACGCCTGCCGCCTTCGGTATCGTATCCCCTGGCCGTGTTGATGATGATGCTTTCAGCGCCGCTTGATTTCAGTTGCCGCATCAATTCCTCCTGCCGCAAAAGAAAGCGGTGCCGCTTTAAAAATCCCTGATTCGAAAGCGTTCCTTCGACCGCTTCGATAAACATGCCAAGTGTCAGTTGCTGGGTGGAAATTCGTTTGAGCATCAGACGCTTTTATTTTCCTTCCCGGGAATATAACCTAAAACTGCAATTCGTAAAAATGCCGGCGCACAACCGAATGAAATATAAAGGTGAAGTCAAGCCTTCCCAATCCCGCCTAAACTTGAACCTTGAAGATTAGATACCACAAATATGAAAATTTTTTACTCTCGATATATTTAAAACTCAAAGAATCAATTCGAATAGATCCAGAAACAACCCTCGAATGTAAATGATGAAGATTCTCGCATACGACGTAAATCAGGAGCCGAAGAAAGCCGCATGAATTCCAGACTTGAAAAGCGCATCGACCAGGGTACGGGCCGTGAACCGGCAGACATGGTTCTCAAGAACGGCCGCTTCTTCGATCTCGTCACCGGAGAACTCGTTGCCTCGGATATCGCCATTTGTGGCGATACGATCGTGGGAACCGGTGAAAGCTATGAGGGTTACCGGGAAATCGATATTTCCGGCAAAATCGTCGTCCCCGGTTTCATCGATACGCATCTCCATATCGAATCGTCGCTGGTGACACCGCATGAGTTCGATCGCTGCGTTTTGCCGTATGGCGTCACCACCGCCATTTGCGATCCTCATGAAATTGCCAATGTGCTCGGGGTGGAGGGGCTTCAGTTCTTCCTCGACAGCGCCATGGAAACCATCATGGACATCCGCGTGCAGCTTTCCTCCTGCGTGCCCGCCACTCACCTGGAAACCGCTGGCGCCGACCTGCCGATTGAAAAGCTGCTGCCGTTCCGGAACCACCCGAAGGTCATCGGCCTTGCTGAATTCATGAATTTCCCCGGTGTCATCCACAAGGACCCGGTGTGCATGGCGAAGCTGGAGGCTTTTCAGGGCCAGCATATCGACGGGCACGCACCGCTTCTTTCCGGAACAGCGCTGAACGGTTATCTCGCTGCCGGCATCCGCACCGAGCATGAATGCACGAGTGCAACGGAAGCGCTGGAGAAAATCCGCAAGGGCATGCACATTCTGGTGCGCGAAGGCTCGGTCTCGAAAGACCTGCATGCCCTGATGCCCATCATAACCGAGCGGCTGTCGCCCTATCTGGCGCTCTGCACCGATGACCGCAACCCGCTCGACATCGCCGAACAGGGCCATCTCGACTACATGATCCGCACCGCGATCGCCAGCGGCGTGGAACCGCTCGCCATCTATCGCGCCGCCTCTATTTCCGCCGCCAAAGCCTTTGGCCTGCGCGATCGCGGCCTGGTCGCGCCGGGCTGGCGCGCCGATCTCGTGGTGATCGACAGTCTGCAAAGCTGCAAAGCCAGCATGGTTCTTTCCGGCGGCCGGATCGTCAACGATGCGCTCTTTACCACGCGCAAACCGGTCGCACCGGTCGGTCTCGACAGCGTCAAGGCAAGACCCGTGCTCGCCTCGCATTTTGGCGTGCCGGTCACGGAAGGCGAAAGCCCTGTCATGGGCGTGCTTCCAGGCAAAATCATTACCGAGCACCGTCGCTACAGACTGCCGACGGACGGCAACCAGACCACCGTCGATCTCGAAAACGATATCATCAAGGTCGCCGTCATCGAACGCCACGGCAAGAACGGCAACCATGCCAATGGTTTCGTTCAAGGTTTCGGCCTGAAAAAGGGCGCCATCGCCTCCACCGTCGGCCATGACAGCCATAATATCTGCGTTGTCGGGGTGAGCGAAGACGACATGGCGCTGGCCGCTAACCGGCTGGGCGAAATCAAGGGCGGTTTTGTCGTGGTGGAAGACGGCAGGGTGACAGGCGAAATCGCTTTGCCCGTCGCCGGGCTGATGAGCCTTGAACCCTACGAGACCGTTCGCGATACGCTGCACACCCTGAGAAAAGCGGCCTATGCGCTGGGCACCACGCTGGAAGAACCCTTCCTTCAGGTCGCCTTCCTGCCCCTGCCCGTCATCCCCCATCTCAAGATTTCCGACATGGGCATGGTGGATGTGGACCGGTTTGCGCTGATCTGATGGTGGCTTGGCGACTAGCGGCAGCGAAGAACGCTTCGCCTCCGTTTTTGAGGCCGCTGGCGCGGCCTCATGCCTTCGTCTCCGCAGGCCAGGTGACATAATAATATTTGCCCGCGACCCTGCCGAAATAGGCATTTTTTCCCGTCGCCTTTTCGACGTAACTCCCGTTTCCGTCCTTGGAAAGCGCACCGTCTTCGCTGCGCTTCAGTTGAGTATTGAGGAAGTCGACCCAGTTGGTCTTGGCGGTATCGGTAGCTGTGGTCGGCGTTGCTTTTTTCTGGTTGGGATCCCACGCATTGATCGTTTTACCCTGAGTGGGATTGGTAACCTGCAGGGCCCCGCGCTCGAGAGCGCCTACCATTGCCCGGGCGCGCAGATATTGCGCCGGATCGTCGCCAGCCAACGAGAGCTTCGCTTTCAGATTCCGCATGAAAGCGGGCGACGCGATATAGTCGGACGAAGAGGTTTTTGCCGCTGGCGTCGATGAGGATGTGCGGGCCGCCGATTTCCCGGCAGGAAATACATCGCGGATGGACGGAAGGGCAGCCTTGGCTTTGCCGCCTGAGGACCTAGTATTACCGCTGTTGGGTCGATTGAAATTCTTGATTGAAACGGACATGACAATTCCTGCTTCACTAACGAGTGGTGATGGAAATATGCAGGACTCGATGTTTGACGCCGAAAGCTTGCCCAAGACTTGCAGTACAGCCGAAATAAATGCGAAACCATTATTTATGCGGAGGAAAAACGACAATATAAACATTCTAAATTATGAATATACTTAAATAGCTTCGTTACGACGTTAAGACAAAGCCATGACGTCACATGCGGCGGTGGCAACCCGCCCCGCAGCCAGAGACTCTTCGCGGATCAGCACAGGCAGCTTATCGCTTCGGGATCAGCGACCTGCGAAAATAAACGACGCGCTCCGTTTCCTCAAATCCGAGAGCCGCATGCATGCGATGGGAGCTGAGATTGGCGATATCGGCATCGGAGGCAAGTTCGCTGACGCCTTGGTCGATGGCCCATCGGGTCACCTGCTCCACCAGAAGGGCGGCGACGCCCTGCCTGCGAAACGCCTCCTCCACGTAGATTCCCTCAAGAAACGCCACGGGTGACGTATCGCAGCCGTTGACGTAATCCCGCCGCAGGCTGACCTCGGCAAAACCAATGGCCGATCCGGCAAGATCGTGAACGATAAATCCAGCCCCGGTTTCGCAAACGTCCTGCAACTCAGCCCGATGGTCTTCAGGCGCCGTATCGGGCCAGAGACGGTGTCGCAGAAGGCACCAGTCATCCGGATAGTCGCCAGCATTTCGGACGTCGAAAGTCCCGCTCATTCAATGCTCCCGCAAAACACGTCCAGCCCCTCAAGCTTGACGATGCCGCCATCAAACAGCGGCTCGAAACCCGGCATCGGCAGGATTGTCGTCACGTTCATGCCCTTGGGGATGGGAAACTCCACCGGCTTGCGCGTCAGGTTGAAAACGAAAAGCAGCGTATGCTCGCCCTTGTGACGCGTGAAGGCCAGCACGTCGAGATTTGTTTTCAGGAACGTCATGTCCCCGTCACGCAGCGCGCCATGGCTTTTCCGGAACGACAGAACCGCCCGGTAATGGTTCAGTATCGAGTCCGGCCTTCGTTCCTGCGCATCCGCGGCGTGCATGGCATGCGCATAGGGCACCGGCAGCCACGGTTTTTCAGCGGTCGAAAAGCCGGAATTCTGCTTGCCTGTTTCCCACACCATCGGCGTGCGGCATCCATCGCGCCCCTTGAAGGCTGGCCAGAAGCGGATGCCATAGGGGTCACGCAAATCAGCGAAAGCCAGCTCAGCCTCCGTCAAGCCAAGTTCCTCGCCCTGATAGAGGCAAATGGACCCGCGCAGGCTGGCGAGAACGCAGATGGCAAGCTTGGCAACCCGCGTCTGTTCTTCGGCGCCTTCCGAAAACCGGCTGAGATGGCGCACCACGTCATGGTTGGAAAAGGCCCAGCAGACCCACCCGTCCGTCACCACCTTGCCGAAAGTCTCGACCGACCCGCGGATGTGTTTGGCGGTGAAATCCGGCCCCAGAAGGTCGAAGGTGTAGCACATGTTGAGCTTGTCGTTGCCGGATGTGTAAGCAGCAACGGTCTTCAACGACCGCGCGCCGTCACCCACTTCACCCACGGTGGCGCGGCCCTCATACTCATCGAGCAGTGCGCGGAAGCGCTTCAGGAATCCGATATTTTCCGGCCGGGTCTTGTCATAGAGATGGTCCTGCATGCCGTAGGGATTGACGTCGGAAGCGTCGAGCCCGAAGCTTTCCTCGTCGAACAGCGGCGGGTTGTCACGCAGGAGCTTGTCGTGGAAATAGTGATTGACGGTATCGAGCCGGAAACCGTCCACGCCGCGATCCAGCCAGAAGCGTACCGTTTCCAGCAGCGCATCCTGAACCTCGGGATTGTGGAAGTTCAGGTCCGGTTGCGACGTCAGGAAGCTGTGCATGTAATATTGCTTGCGCACACCATCCCACTCCCAGGCCGGCCCGCCAAAAACTGAAAGCCAGTTCGTCGGTGCCGTGCCGTCCGGTTTGGGATTGGCCCACACATACCAGTCGGCCTTGCTGTTCGTCCGGCTCGCCCGGCTGTCCACGAACCATGGATGCTGGTCCGACGTGTGCGAGATGACCTGGTCGATGATGACCTTCAAGCCGAGACGATGCGCCTCGGCCATCAGCGCATCGAAATCAGTGAGCGTGCCGAACAGCGGATCGACATTGCGATAATCCGAGACGTCATAGCCCATATCCGCCATGGGCGAGGTGAAGAAGGGCGAAAGCCAGATTGCGTCGACACCGAGCGAGGCGATGTATGGCAAGCGCTTGGTCACGCCGGCGAGATCACCATAGCCGTCGCCCGTCGTGTCCTGAAACGAACGCGGATAGACCTGATAGATCACCGCTCCCTTCCACCAGTCCGATTGCGCTTGGGGTTTGTGGACCGGGGCATGGGATAACGTCATCGGCAATCTCCTGATCGTGTCTGACGGAGAGAATATAAAGCAGCCGCCTCCGCGTAAACCTTAACTTCGCACCTGCACAAACGGCCAAAACCACCTTGTCAGCAGCGCGCACTCGTCGTAAGCCGCATGGCTGGAATAAACGGGAGGATAACGGCGTGGGCGGACGATTTCTGTCGATTGGCGAATGTATGGTGGAACTGTCGCAGGCCGGCAACGGGCTGCTGCGTAAGGGTTTTGCCGGCGACACCTTCAATACCGCCTGGTATGCGCGCGCCTGCCTGCCGGAGGACTGGTCCGTCGATTATTTCACCGCACTCGGCGACGATCCGCTTTCGGAAGACATGCTGGCATTCATTGGGGAAGCCGGCATCGGCACGGAAAAAATCCGCCGCATCAAGGGCGGCACGCCCGGCCTTTACCTGATCAACCTGAAAGACGGCGAACGCACCTTCAGCTACTGGCGCAATGCCGCGGCGGCAAGACAGCTCGCTGCGGACGCGGACCACCTGCGCAAAACGGTCGAAAACGCCGACGTCGTCTATTTCTCCGGCATTACGCTCGCCATCCTCGCCTCCGCCCATGATGTCGATACATTCCTTGCGGAACTGCGCCGCGCCAGGGCGGCCGGTAAGCTCGTGGTCTTCGATCCCAACATCCGCCCGCGCCTCTGGGCGGACAAGGACATCATGCTGGAGACGATCTCCAATGGCGCCCGCGCCGCGACGCTTGTCATGCCGAGCTTCGACGACGAGGCGAGCCATTTCGGCGATACCTCCGTGGAAGCGACCATTGCCCGTTACCGTTCGCTCGGTGTTGAAAACATCGTTGTGAAGGACGGCGCCAAAGGCGCAACACTCGATTTTGGCGGCAGCCACAGCCATGCCCCGGCGATGAAGGCCGTTGAGGTGGTGGACACGACGAGCGCCGGCGACAGTTTCAACGGCGCCTTCCTTGCCCGCTACGTGACCGGTAACTCACCGGAGGAAGCGGCCACCTTTGCGGCAAGGGCCGCCGCAACCGTGATTGGCCACCACGGCGCGCTGATCAGCCCCGAATTGCTCCCTCTCGTCGGATAGCCGCCACGCCCGGCCAGCAAACAAGGTTTTGCAGCCGTCACAGACCCTGACATGATCCTGTAACAAGCGCGCCGCATATACGGGCGGAAGCCGGGCAATGGGGATTCGCCCGTGCGCAGATGAGCAGGATCGGTGTTCATGACGAGAATCACGATTGTCACAGATGCCTGGCACCCGCAGGTCAACGGCGTGGTTCGCTCGATCGAAAACACCAATACCGAACTCGCGCGGCTCGGCGTCGACGTGCGCATGGTGACGCCGCAGAGTTTTTACAGCATTCCCTGCCCCACCTATCCGGAAATCCGCCTTTCGGTTGCCGGCTATCGCCGCGTGGCGGCGGAGATCGAAAAAAGCCAGCCCTCCTTCGTGCATATTGCCACAGAAGGGCCGCTGGGTTTCATGGCGCGGCGCTGGTGCGTAAAGAACCGCATGCGTTTTTCAACCAGCTATCACACCCGCTTCCCCGAATATGTGGCGGCGCGCTTTCCCGTGCCGGAAAGCTGGCTTTATGCCTTCGTGCGCTGGTTCCACAATGGCGGCAATACCTGCATGGTGGCGACGCCAAGCCTTGAGACAGAACTGGAGGCGCGCGGCGTGCGCAACCTCAAGCGCTGGAGCCGCGGCATCGACGCCGAGCTTTTCCATCCCCGCCCGAAGGCAAAGCTGCCCTTCGACCTGCCAAGACCGATTTTCATGACCGTGGGACGTGTAGCGGTGGAGAAGAACCTGCCGGAATTCCTCGATCTCGACCTGCCGGGATCTAAGGTCGTCATCGGCGACGGCCCCGCCCGCCATGAATTGCAGGAAAAATACCCTGACGTCCTTTTCACCGGCGTCAAGACCGGCGAGGATCTTGCCGACGCCTATGCGCAGGCCGATGTCTTCGTTTTCCCGTCCAAGACAGACACCTTCGGCAACACCATTCTGGAAGCTCTGGCAAGCGGCGTGCCCGTGGCCGCCTTCCCCGTTACCGGACCAATCGACATCCTTGGCGGCAACCCGGCGGCCGGAGCGCTGGACGACAATCTTCGCGATGCCTGTCTTGCCGCCCTTCATTGTTCGCCCCAGGCGGCGCTGGCGCTCTCCAGGAGCTACAGCTGGGAAAAGGCATCCAGGCAATTCCTCGACAATGTCATTCATGCCGCTGGCAAATCGCTGCCGCTGCTCTCCCGCTCCCAACTTGCATGAGTCGATCCCCGAGATTTTCTTCAGGGATAGTGGACGAAACCGATCGGGAATGTCACAAGGCGATCAGGACGCGACTGCCGTTATCTTTAGAACGGGGTCGGGCTGCTGATTGACGTCAGGCGGCTGCCGCGAGATTACGCTGGCCGTCCTTTAGTCCGATAAACCGGTGCCTACCAGGCACCGACCAGAGATTCGCCCGTCAGCGGCACGGCCCGTTCCTTTCCGTCTCGGTCCTTGACCGAAAGAGATGCGGCCATCTGCTTGGGTGACTTGCGGAACCAGTTGGCGGCGACGCTTGCCATATCTCCGATCGCCGCCTGTTTGTGCCATTCGGCAAAGCGCCTGGCTGTTGCTTCAGGCTCCGAACGATAGAAGAAATCGCCGGATTGGCCGAGATCGTTGATGGATGCCGCCATGGCGGAGAGTGGCCGCTGGAACATTTTTGCCGGCACCGACAGCCCCCGGGCGCTATCGGCAAAAGCCGGCGCCATGAAATCGATCGCCCAGCCATCGGCCTCGATCCAGCAGTGGAAATTCTCGCCCGCACCTGTCACGTAACCATCGTCGCGATGATCCGCGAACAGGAGCACCTTTCCGCCAAGATTGTAGGCCGCAAGCCCGCCCTTCGGCACCGCTTTCACCTTGTAGTGCTGCTGCAGGATGAAGGCGCCGAAAGTGCTGAAATACATCGAGGCCGAAGCGGGATCGGCATTCTGGGCGAGGAGCAGGCTGTTGATGACGCGGTAGATCCGCTGATAGTCGGTCTGCTTGATCAGCATGATTTTTACTCTTCAAAACAAGGCGTTGGATGAGCGTCCGCCGCTTGTTTCTTCTCCCCGAGGGGGAGAAGTCCGCGGCAGCGGGATGAGGGGGCTAGGCCAGCGATATACGGAGAGCTTGCCCCCTCATCTGACCCTTCGGGCCATCTTCTCCCCGGCAGGGAGAAGAAAATTGCCGCGACGTCTCACGCCGAAATCAACGTCTCTTCTTCGCCTTGCTCTCAAACGGATTGTCCGACCCGCGATAATGCACGCGGATCGGCACGCCCGGCATGTCGAAATCCTTGCGCAGGCCATTGACGAGATAACGCGTATAGCTCTCCGGAATGGCTTCCGGCCGCGTGCAGGAAATCATGAAGGCGGGCGGGCGGGCCTTGACCTGCGTCATATATTTCAGCTTCAGGCGGCGGCCGGAGACGGCCGGCGGCGGGTGCTGCGTGGTCTGCGCGTCGAGCCAGCGGTTAAGCCTTGCGGTGGAGATGCGGCGGTTCCAGACCTTGTCGGTATCGATGATATTCTGCATCAGCCGGTCGAGGCCATACCCCGTCTGTCCGGAAATCGGCACGGCGCGAATGCCGCGCGCCTGCGGCAGCAGACGCTCGGTCTTTTCACGCAGATCGGCCAGATAGGCCTGCGGGTCTTCGACGAGATCCCATTTGTTGAAGGCGAGCACGGCGGCGCGGCCTTCGCGGATGACGAGATCGACCAGCTGCAAATCCTGCTTTTCGAACGGAATGGTGCTGTCGAACACGATGACGACGGTTTCGGCGAAGCGGATGGAGCGCAGCGAATCCGCAACAGAGAGCTTTTCCAGCTTCTCCGTCACCTTGGCCTTGCGGCGCATGCCGGCCGTATCGAACATCTTGATGGTGCGGCCGCGCCAGTCCCATTCGACGGAAATACTGTCGCGGGTGATACCGGCTTCGGGGCCGGTCAAAAGGCGATCTTCGCCGAGGAAACGGTTGATCAGCGTCGACTTGCCCGCATTCGGCCGGCCGATGATGGCGACGCGCAGCGGCTTGGTCTCGTCATAGACGGGCTCTTCGTCTTCCTCGTCCTCGCTGCCGGGCTCGCTGCGTGGCAGAACGATATCCGTTTCCGCCTCGTCCACCTCCGGCGGGAAGGCGACGTCTTCGCCGATCGCCTCGACAATGGCGTCGCGCAGGTCGATCATTCCCTGGCCGTGTTCGGCCGAGATCGGGCAAGGATCGCCAAGACCGAGCGTGAAGGCATCGTAGAAACCGGCGTCGGAACCGCGCGCTTCGGATTTATTGGCCACCAGCACCACCGGCTTGCCGCGACGTCGCAGCATTTCCGCCAGCGTCTCGTCGGCCGGCGTCAGGCCTGCCTTTGCATCCACTACGAAGAGTGTCACGTCGGCATCGTCGATCGCCGCTTCCGTCTGGGCCCACATGCGGCCCTGAAGCGTTTCCGGCCCGGATTGCTCCAGACCGGCGGTATCGATGATGGTGAAACGCAGGTCGACGAGCTTTGCCTCGCCAGGCCGGCGGTCGCGGGTCACGCCGGGCGTATCATCCACCAGCGCCAGCTTCTTTCCGACGAGACGGTTGAAAAGCGTGGACTTGCCGACATTGGGGCGCCCGACTATGGCGACGGTGAAGCTCATTGATCCTGGTTCCTTAAAGCACGTCTGCCCAAAACGTTACCTGTTTTGGGCAAAGGACTTGCGTAAAATAATGCGTTGGATCGCTTTGGCAATGCGAAGATTGTCGGCGCGATCTCGGGCGGTGCAGCGGCGTTAGGCAGCCTTGCCCGAAGCGGTGATGTTATCGAGCATGATCTGCGCGCGATTGGTGACGTTACGCGGCGCCTGCGTGTCGCCGACGATCTGCTCGAACCATTGCTTGGCCTTGGCGAAATCGCCAGCCTTATAGGCGGCAAGACCGAGCGCCTCGCGGGCGGAAGCGCGCATGGTCTGGCCGTCAGTGCTGAGCGGTTCGGCAAGCGCAGCCACCTGATCATAGGTGCCATTATCGACCAGCAGCCAGGCGGCGCGAACCTTGGCGGCATCACGGAAGACCTGCGGCGCGGAATTATCGTTGCCAATCGCGGTGAAGGCGGCGATCGCACCGGCCGCATCGCCCTTCTGTGACAGCAGCGTTGCCGAACGAAACTTCGCCAGAACGGGATAGTTGCCGTGACCGGAGGTTTCGAGATCGGCGAAGGCCTTCAGCGCCTCATCCGTCTTGTTTTCGGAAGCGAGCGTCAGGGCCGCCAGGAACTGATCGCCGGAATTGGAGGCACGGCTGGTGTTCCAGTATTCGTAGATGCCGGCACCGGCGGCACCGAGAACAACGAGGACGGCGGCACCCACGACCACGATACCGTAACGGCCCCAGAAACGCGACAGCTGCTCGGAGCGGATCTGCTCGTTCACTTCGCGGATAAAGGTATCATTCTCGTTTGCCATCAAATTCTCCGTTACCCGCGCGGAGATCGTGTCCCGATCCATCCGTCCGCGGACATACCAAGCCGCTTACCCGGATCGGCAAAAGTAAGGCCAACCGGGTCATGGTCGGCCTTCTAGCCTATTTTGCCTGATATGTAAGGGGGAAACGTCGATTTCCTACATGGCGATGGGCTGAACGCCGATCAACCATTCGTGCAGTTTCAGGATGAAAGCCCCCCACAGAACAATGCCGCCGACGACCGCCACCAGATCGTAGCGGCTTGAAACGAAGTCCCGGACCACTTTTTCACCTGCCCGCTCCCGGCGCTTCAGCGAAATCCGCATCACCACGCCCCAGGCAAGGAACGACACGAAAAGCAGGATCGAAGACGTTTCGCCATTGGCGAGAAGATGCGCGAGCGCCCAGATTTTGACGGCCAGAATGAGCGGATGTTTGGTCTTCGTTGCGATATGGCCAGCCGGGATCAGGCTGGCCACGAGGCAGATCATCGCCAGCAACATCAGGGTAATGGCGATGTGGCTCATCCAGACCGGCGGATACCATAGCATGCCCGTCTCCTGCCGCGCTTCGCCGAAAGCGTAAATGACAAGGCCGAGCGTGATGAGGCTGACGACGGAATAAACGCCCTTGAATGGCCCTTCACCCATCGTCGCGATCATGCGCGCGCGAAACTGCGGTGCGATCACCCTCAGGAGATGGGTGAGCAAAAACAAGGCAAGACAGAGTGCGAGAAAAAGCATGGAACACGGCCCCCGGAGTGGAACGAAGCGGCTCAATCACCGCAGTCAAGAACAGGAATTAGGCTGAAAGTCATGAAAACGCCAGACTATTCAAAGCTTCGCCTTATTCCACCCGCAAAAGGCCACGGTGTTCATATGACGGAAGACTGATGTTTCGCCCCTTTGCCGCCTTTTCCCTGTCGCTTCTCGCCGCCCTTCCCGCTTTTGCGCAGGAGGTGCAGAAGCCGAAGCAGCTTGTCATCGTTTCCTTCGACGGTGCGGGCGACAATACCCTGTGGGAAAGAAGCCGGACGACGGCGACAGAAGTCGGGGCGCATTTCACCTATTTTCTCGCCTGTACGCTGGTGATGGATCGCAAGACCAGCGCAAAGACCTATCAGGGACCGGGCCAGAAGGCCGGCCGCTCCAATGTCGGCTTCGGCCAGTCGCCGGACGAGGTGGAGGCAAGGCTTAGAAACATCTGGGCCGCCTATCGCGAAGGCCACGAGATCGCCAACCACACCTGCGGCCATTTCGACGGCGGGCAATGGACCGCCGACCAGTGGGACGGCGAATTCACCACCTTCACCAGCACGCTGGAAAACGCCTGGCAGATGATCGGCAAGAAGGGCGAGGAGCCCGAAGGCTGGCGCGACATGGTCAAAAAGATCAATGGTTTCCGTGCACCCTATCTGTCGCAGGGTCCGGCGCTGACCGCCGCGCAGAAAAAGCACGGCTTCGTTTACGACGCCACCAGCATCACCAAGGGACCGGAATGGCCAGTGGAGCGGGAAGGTATCCAGCATTTCGGCCTGCCGCTGATACCCGAAGGCCCGGGCAACCGCCCGATCATTGCCATGGATTACAACCTCTTCATCCGCCACTCCGTCGGAGTCGAAACGCCCGATCGCTCGAGCGAGTTCGAAGAGCGCGCCTACACTGCCTTCCGCAACGCTTTCGACAGGCAGTACAATGGCGAACGCATTCCCCTGCAGATGGGCTTTCACTTCGTGAAAATGAATGGCGGCGCCTACTGGAACGCCTATGAAAGGCTGCTGCGCGAGGTTTGCCACAAGACCGATGTCGCCTGTGTGAGCTATGCTGAATCCATGCCGATGATCGAGGCGCGCAAGAAGGCGAAGACCGAGGGCTGAAACCTCTTCATGAAAAAAAAGGCGGCCGATTGGCCGCCTTTTTGTTTGTCAGGGTCGATCAGCATCCAGCTCGCCGCCTCTTGCTTCCCGAAGCAGGTAGCGCTGGTCGATTTCAGGCAGTTCCTGCCCTTCGATGGCCGCTTCGAAAGCTTTAAGACGTTTGTAGATCGACAGGAGTTCAACAATGGTCGTCCATGAGTTGACGAGGTACTGGAACGAGCCACGGACCTGTTCAAAGACGTTTAGTACCTGGTTCATCAGCCCGAGCGTTACCTTGCCGGCAACGATCGACGGGATGAGTACCAGTGTGCCGAAGATGTTGTCCGCCTGCAGATAAAAGATGCGGGCGACGTTGAAGTAGAGATAGTGGAAATAGAGGCGGAAATAATTCTTCCGGACATTCGCGAACAACTCGCTGATGGTCAGGGGATCCGCGCGATCTTCATGGTCTTCACCATAGACAAGTTCTTTTCGATACGCCGCTTCGACGCGCTGATTGCGGAACTCGAGGCCGGGCAGTTTGATACCCACGAGCGCCAGGAAAACGGTTCCGAACACTGACCAAACGATCGCAGCCCATACCAGCGCATGCGGCACGGTCCCGAAAAACGGCAGGTCCGTGATGGTTTCCGAGAAAGTGAACAGGACAGGTAGAAATGCAATCAGAGTCATGATCGCGCGCACGAAGCCCACGCCCAGCCCCTCGACCGTGGAGGAAAAGCGCATCGTATCTTCCTGCACACGCTGCGAGGCACCTTCGATATGCCGCAGACGATCCCAGTTCGACATGTAGAATTCGTTCATCGCCGTGCGCCACCGGAAAATGTAGTGGCTGACGAAAAACAGATTTAGAACGCCAACGAAGATCGCGACGAAGGCAATGCCTGCGAAACCAAGCGACCCCATATATAGCTGCTCAGCCGTAACAGGCGCCGTTCGCGCCAGAGCCTGCTGGATGAGGTCGTAGAACGGCCCGTACCAGGCATTCACCGCAACACTCACCTGCACCGAAAAATACGTTGCGAAAATAATAAGCGCCGAACCGAGAACTGACCAGTTTTGCCAGCGATGGGGCCGATACCAGAACCAGAATGCGGAAAAGATCAGCGCGGCAACGGCATAATAGATGTAGAACCACAGGAACGGCGTGGACCAGAAAACCGAAACGCCGATGACAGGCTCCTGTCCGGCAGGCAAAGGCGGCAGGCCAATGGCGGCGCCCCAATTGCGGCCGCCGGCATACCAAACGCCGATCATGGCCATCGCCCAGACGAAGGCAGACGTGAAGAACAATTTCGGTTTGGGAAAGAAGGAATGAAACACGTTTCGAACTCACGCGCGTTTGAAATCAGCCATTATTGGCGAAGCACTAGATTGCCCGAACCTAGGGCAGAAATTTGTGCACAGCAACGGCGAAGCGCTGACCTTAACAAGATGTAAGGCGGAGTCCGTGGACGATACCCAGCGGAAACGCAGGATGAAAGGGGAAGAGACGGCGACCCGCGGCCTTAACCACGCCGCTCCGTGGCGAGCACCGGCAGCATCAGCAGAATGCTGACGACGAGCACGGCGGAGGCGAGAACGCTGGGCGCGGTAAAACTTCCCGTCGCCTCGGCAATCCAGCCGGCGGCAAGCGGCCCGACGATCTGGCCCGTCCCGAAAGCGGCCGTCATCAGCGCAAAGGCGCGACGCGGGCTCGGACCCGCAAATTCCCGGCCGAGCTGTAGCCCGTAAGCGGTGATGACCATGAAGGTCAGCCCCAGGAGCAGACCACCCATGAGTACACCGGACACGGGCGGCAGTATCACGGAGGCGAAGACGCCGACGGCTTCCACGGCAAGAACGATCACGAAAGCACGTTTCAGCCCCTGCGCCCTCAATAGCGGCTTCCAGAGGAACAGAGATACCGCAGCGGCGCAGCCGGTGATGAACCAGGCGAGGAACTCCACGAAAACACCGGCTGCTGCCATGCGCGCTATCGCCACGATGAAGGTGGCTGTAATGACATAACCGAAGCCAAAAAGACCGTAGGCCAACGTCGTCAGGAAAAGCGGTCGTGTCCAGCTGAGCGGCGGTTCCGCCACCGCGGAAGCATGCCGCGGCGGGCCTGCCGGCAATATCCTGAAGACGAGCATAAAGGTCAGGAAGGAGAAGACGGCGCCGGCGATCCATTCCTCCCGCCACGAGGCACCACCCCCATCGAACACGACACCGATGAGATAGACCGCAAGCGAGGAGATTGCGATCCCCGCGCCAACGCCCCCATAATGCAACGCCTGGATATTGTCCCTGCCGGCCTTGACGGCATGGCCGATAACGATCTGCGAGGTGAAGATCATAGTCAGCGCACTGGCGATACCGGCGAGAAACCGGATGACTGTGAAAGCGGCGACGGAATTGAAAGCCGCCATCGCCAACAAAAGCGCTCCGGTTGCAAAAAGGCCGCTCAGCGCCACCAGCCTTTCCCGTCCCGAGCCCCATGAATAGGCCGCGAGAACCGCACCCGCCAGATAACCGGCAAAATTGCCAGCCGCCACGATCCCCGCATCCCCCGCAGACAGGGGCACATTCGCCATCATGCCGGGCAGGATCGGCGTAAAGGAAAAACGGCCGAAGCCCATGGCGGAGGCCATCATCAGGGCACCGGCGAAACCGAGCGCTGTCAGATGTCTGGCGGAAAGTGGCTTGTCGATGCTCATGCATGGCTTATCGCAACGGGGAGGATAAGGGACAAGCGAGTTATTTTGATCGGCGTTATAAGCGGTCGTTATCGGTCACGCGGTGAGCATCGAGAGTGCCGCGTATTTCTTCTCCCCGCCGGGGAGATAAACAAGCGGCACGCGCCCGCTCCGACAGCGAAAACGAGGCGGCAAAGGAGACGTCGTCAGTCCGCGAGCGTCAGCACCAGCGGCCCGTTCTTGGTCGCGACCACGGTGTGTTCATATTGCACCGTCGGCGCGCTCGGATCGCTATAGAGCGTCCACGGATCATCATCGCCGTCTTCCGCCCAGTAAGCCCCCGTCGAAAGAAATGGCTCGACAGTGAAGACCATGCCTTCCTGCATGATGCGCCGCTCATCCTTGTCCGGCCAGGTCGCCAGTTCCTTCGGCTCCTCGTGCAGCGAACGGCCAATGCCATGGCTCGCCAGATTGGTGATCAGCGTGTAGCGGTTTTTCTTGGCGAAAGCGCCGATGGCGTTACCGATATCGGCAAAGGGACGGCCGGTCTTGACCTGCTGCAGGCCTGTCCACATGGCGCGCTTGCCATCGCGGCACAGCCGCTCGATTTCCTTTTTGACCGGCGGCACGGCGAAAGACGAACCCGTGTCGCCGAAAAAACCGTTTTTCACGGCCGAGACATCGATATTGACGAGGTCGCCCGCCTTGATAATGCGCGCTCCCGGAATGCCGTGGGCCACTTCCTCGTTGACGCTGATGCAGGTCGCACCGGGAAACTTGTAGCAGAACTCCGGCGCCGATTCCGCATCGTTATCCTCGAGCACCTTGCGGCCGATGGCATCCAGTTCGGCCGTGGTGATGCCCGGTTCCAGCGCATCCGCCATGGTCTGCATGGCAACGGCGCATATACGGCCGATATCCTTCAGCATGACCAGTTCTTCGTCGGTGGAGATAACCATATGTCTTTCCGTCATTGTGAATGGCGGGTCTCGTGGCGCCCGCCTTGGTAATCATGAGGCCGTGGCTTTCACCGGATCGGCGCTCCCCGTCAATTCTTTTCTGACGATCGGAGCGACTTTCGTACCATAAAGCTCGATGCCGCGCATGATCTGATCATGTGGCATCAGGCCGATGGCCATCTGCAGCAGGAAGCGATCATTCCTGAATACCCCATGCGCCTTGATGATCTTTTCTGCCACCAGCTCCGGCTCGCCGAGAAAAAGATTGCCTTCCGGGCCACGCGCTGCATCGAAATGGGCGCGGTTGGTCGGCCCCCAGCCGCGCTCGCGGCCGATGCGGTTCATCACCTCCGCCTGCGGACCGTAAAACTGATCGGCCGCCTTGTCGGTGGTATCGGCAATGAAGCCATGCACGTTGATGCTGGTGCGCAGCGTCGTCTTGTCCTGACCGGCCCGCCGGGCAGCCTCGTGGTAGAGATCGAAGAGCGGCGCGAACCGGCGATATTCGCCCCCGATGATGGCGAGCGCTACCGGCAGCCCCATGGCGCCGGCGCGGGCGACAGATTGCGGCGTGCCGCCAACGGCGATCCAGACAGGCAGACGTTCCTGCAGCGGTCGCGGATAAACGCCCCGACCGTTGATGGCCGGGTGCTTGGTGCCCGACCAGGTGACGATTTCCTGTTCGCGCAGCGCCAGCAGCAGATCGAGCTTTTCGGCAAACAGCACGTCGTAATCTTCCAGATCATAACCGAACAGCGGATAGGATTCGATGAAGGAGCCGCGCCCCGCCATGATCTCGGCACGGCCGTTCGACAGGAGATCGACGGTGGAAAACTGCTGGAACACGCGAACGGGATCATCCGAACTCAGCACCGAAACGGCGCTCGTCAGACGTATGTTCTTCGTCTTCACCGCCGCCGCCGCAAGCACGGTGGAGGGCGAGGACACAACATAGTCCGGGCGGTGATGTTCGCCGAGCCCGAACACATCGAGACCTACCTGGTCGGCAAGTTCGATTTCCTCCAGAAGCTCCCTGAGCCGGCGCGCGCCTTCCGGCCCCCGGCCATCGGCGGGGTTCGGGTTAACATCCGCGAAAGTGTAAAGACCGAGTTCCATGAACATACCTCTGTTTGCCTGTCCGAGAGATAGGGACTGAGGCCCCCGCAGACAAACGCATAATATGGAAGTTTAGCTTCGAAAAAATGGATGGGCGCCGCCGGATCCGTGTCCTGTGACCCCGGACAGAAATGGCGATTGCCAGCCTGCCTTCTTGGGCATACGCTGCTTAAATATGTGCGAAGTAATGCAAAAAGGGGAAAGCATGCATCGGACAGTTATCGTGACAGGCTCCACGAGCGGCATCGGCCTTGCCATTGCCCAGCGATTTGCAAGGGAGGGCGCAAATGTCGTGCTGAACGGTTTCGGCGACGAGGACGAGATCGAAAAACTCCGTCTGGTGCTGGAAGCCGAAAGCGGCGGGCGCGTGCTTTACCATCCCGCAGACATGACGAAACCGGACGAGATCGCCGATCTCATCCAGTCGTCGCACGATAAGCTCGGCTCGGTCGACGTGCTCATCAACAATGCCGGCATCCAGCATATCGCGCCCATCGAGGAGTTTCCGACGGAAAAATGGGACTGGATCATCGCCATCAATCTGACCAGTTCCTTCCATACCATGCGCGCCGCGATACCGCTGATGAAGAAGGCTGGCAAAGGCCGCATCATCAACATTTCCTCGGCCCATGGCCTCGTCGCCTCGCCGTTCAAATCGGCCTATGTGGCGGCCAAACACGGCATCATGGGCCTGACGAAGACGGCGGCGCTGGAGCTTGCGCAGACCGGGGTTACCGTCAACGCCATCTGTCCCGGTTATGTGCTCACCCCGCTGGTGGAAAAACAGATACCTGAGATGGCCAAGGTGCGTGGCATCAGCGAAGAGGCGGTGAAGAAAGACGTGATGCTGGAATTGCAGGCGACGAAGCAATTCGTCACCGTCGATGATGTCGCGACCGCGGCCATATTCCTGGCCAGCGACGCCGCCAGCAACATCACCGGCACGCATATTTCCGTCGACGGTGGATGGACGGCACAATAATCGCCAATTTTCTTTCCGTTATGGAAAGAATGAATTGCCAAAACGGAAATCGATATGCCCGCCGGGGCGTGCATAGATGAACAACAAGAAACCGGCTCGGCGGCCGGACAAAAAGCAAGGCATTGCATGAACGACGCGATCAGCTTCATCCTCAACAGCGAAACGATCTCGCTTAGGGATTTCGGACCGACAGACACGCTTCTCGATTACCTCCGCATCAGCAAGCGGTTGACCGGGACCAAGGAAGGCTGCGCGGAAGGCGACTGCGGCGCGTGCACGGTGCTGGTTGGGCGGCTGCTGGACGGTTCGCTGCGTTATGAAAGCGTCAATGCCTGCATCCGTTTTCTGGGCTCGCTGCACGGCACCCATATCGTGACAGTGGAGCATCTGGCAGCCCGCGACGGCACGTTGCATCCCGTGCAGCAGGCCATGGTGGATTTCCACGGCTCGCAATGCGGCTTTTGCACGCCGGGCTTCATCATGTCGCTTTACGGCCTGTGGCTGACCAGCGAAAACCCAGGCCGCGCCGATATCGAGAAGGCGCTGCAAGGCAATCTCTGTCGGTGCACGGGTTACGAGCCGATCGTGAAGGCCGCCGAAAAAATCGCTACCGCCCGCCCGAGCGCCCTGTTCGACCCGCTGCAACGGGACCGCACCGATATTATGGCACGGCTTTGGGCGATCCGCGAAAACGAGACGATCACCATCGTCAGCGGCGAAGACCGCACCATAATTCCGGCAACGCTTGCTGATCTTACCGAAATCTACGCCGCGGAGCCGAAAGCGACCATCGTTGCCGGCTCAACCGATGTCGGCCTGTGGGTGACGAAGCAGATGCGGGCGCTGAATCCTGTCATTTTCATCAACAATCTCGGCGACCTGCAGACCATCACGGTGGGGGAAGACGGTATCACGCTCGGCGCGGGCGTCACCTACAGCCAGGCCTTCAAGACCATCGCAGAGCATTTCCCGCCGCTTGCCCGGTTGTTCGATCGTCTCGGCGGCGAGCAGGTGCGCAACATGGGCACCATCGGCGGCAACATCGCCAATGGCTCGCCTATCGGAGATACACCGCCGGCGCTGATCGCGCTTAACGCGACGCTGACTCTGCGTTCTTCCTCGGGAAACCGCAGCCTGCCGCTGGAAAGCTATTTCATCGATTACGGCAAACAGGACCGGCTGAGCGGCGAATTCGTCGAAAAGCTCTTGATTCCGTTCCTGAATCCTGCAAGCCGCTATGCCGTCTACAAAATTTCCAAACGCCGCGACGAGGATATTTCCGCGCTGTGCGGAGCGTTCAATCTGACGCTTGATGCTGAGGGCGCAGTCGAAGACATCCGCATCGCCTTCGGCGGCATGGCCGGTACGCCGAAACGCGCTGCACATCTGGAGGCGGCGCTTCTCGGTAAAGCGTGGTCGCAGGACACGATTGATGCCGCGCGCGATGCGTTGGACGAGGATTTCACCCCGCTGACCGACTGGCGGGCGACCGCCGAATATCGGCAACTGACGGCCAAGAATTTGCTGACACGGTTTTTCCTCGAGACAGCAGGGGAAAAGCAGGAACTTGCCCGCTTCTCGCTGGAGGAGGCTTGAACCATGGACACCACAAGCTTCGACAAGACCAAGACCGAAATCGACGGCCCGATGCACACCTCGCTCCGTCACGATTCCGCCCACAAGCACGTGACGGGCAGCGCCGAATATATCGACGATATTCCCGAACCCGCGGGCCTCATCCACGGCGCGCTGGGCATGGCGGACCGTGCCCACGCGGAAATTGTGTCGATGGACCTCTCCGAGGTCGAAGCCACACCGGGCGTTCTCTGGGTGATGACCGGTAAGGACGTGCCCGGCGAAAATGACATTTCCTCCGGCGGCCGTCACGACGAGCCGCTGCTTGCCGAAACCAAGGTCGAATTCCACGGCCAGCCGATCTTCGCGGTCTTCGCCGAGACGCGCGATATTGCTCGCAAGGCCGCCCGGAAAGCAAAGATCACCTATAAGGATCTGCCGCATTTCACCGACATCGATACGGCGATTGAAAATGGCGGCGCGCTCGTCATCGATCCGATGACGCTGAAGCGTGGCGATGCGAAGCTGGAAATGGATGTCGCGCCACGCCGCCTCACCGGCACGATGCGGATCGGCGGACAGGAACATTTTTACCTCGAGGGCCACATCGCCATGGCGGTGCCGGGCGAAGACGATGATGTGACGGTGTGGAGCTCCACCCAGCATCCGAGCGAAATCCAGCACATCGTCAGCCACATCCTGCAGGTGCCATCCAATGCCGTTACCGTGCAGGTGCGCCGCATGGGCGGCGGCTTCGGCGGCAAGGAAACGCAGGGCAACCAGTTCGCCGCGCTCTGCGCCATCGCCGCCAAGAAGCTGAACCGGGCCGTGAAAATCCGGCCGGACCGCGACGAGGACATGACGGCAACAGGCAAACGCCACGATTTCCGCGTCGATTACGAGCTGGGCTTCGATGATGAGGGCCGCATCCACGCCGTCGATGCCACCTATGCCGCCCGCTGCGGTTTTTCCTCCGATCTATCCGGCCCGGTCACCGACCGAGCGCTGTTCCATGCGGATTCCAGCTATTTCTATCCGCATGTGCACCTCACCTCGCGGCCGCTCAAAACCCACACCGTCTCCAATACCGCCTTTCGCGGTTTCGGCGGCCCGCAGGGCATGCTCGGCGCGGAACGATTTATCGAAGAAATCGCCTATGCCGTCGGCAAGGACCCGCTCGATATCCGCAAGCTGAATTTCTACGGCGAGACCGGTTCCGGCCGCACCACGACGCCCTATCATCAGGAAGTCGAGGACAACATCATCGCCCGCGTTGTCGAGGAGCTGGAGACGTCAAGCGACTATCGCGGACGACGCGAGGCGATCATCGAATTCAACAAAACCAGCCCGGTCATCCGCAAGGGCATTGCGCTCACCCCTGTCAAATTCGGCATCTCCTTCACCATGACCGCCTTCAACCAGGCCGGAGCGCTGGTGCATATCTATAATGACGGCTCCATCCATCTGAACCATGGCGGCACCGAAATGGGCCAGGGCCTTTACACCAAGGTGGCGCAGGTCGTGGCCGATGCCTTCCAGGTGGATATCAACAGGGTGAAAATCACCGCCACCACCACAGGCAAGGTGCCGAACACGTCAGCCACCGCCGCCTCGTCAGGCACCGACCTTAACGGCATGGCCGCCTATGACGCCGCCCGCCAGATCCGCGATCGGCTGATCAAATTCGCCGCCGAGAACTGGAACGTGCCGGAAGAGGAAGTCGTCTTCCTGCCGAACCGGGTGCGCATCGGCCTTGAGGAAATCGCCTTTAACGACTTCATCAAGAAGGCCTATTTCGCCCGCGTGCAGCTTTCCGCCGCCGGTTTTTACAAGACGCCGAAAATCCACTGGGATCGCGCCGCCGGCCGTGGCACGCCGTTTTATTATTTCGCCTATGGCGCGGCGTGCTCGGAAGTATCGATCGACACGCTGACCGGTGAATACCTGATGGAACGTACCGATATCCTCCACGATGTCGGCAAGTCGCTCAACCCGGCCATCGATATCGGCCAGATCGAGGGCGCCTTCGTGCAGGGCATGGGCTGGCTGACCACGGAGGAATTGTGGTGGGACGGCAAGGGGCGGCTGCGCACCCACGCGCCTTCCACCTACAAGATCCCGCTCGCCTCCGACCGGCCGAAGAGCTTCAACGTCAGGCTGGCGGAATGGTCGGAAAATGCCGAACCCACCATTGGCCGCTCCAAGGCCGTGGGCGAACCACCCTTCATGCTGGCCATCTCGGTTCTCGAAGCCCTCTCCATGGCCGTCGCTTCCGTGGCAGATTACAAGGTCTGCCCGCGGCTCGACGCGCCAGCGACGCCGGAGCGGGTGCTGATGGCGGTGGAACGGTTGAAGAAGATTTGAGGGAGGACGTACCATGCGGCCGAGCCCCCTCATCCGTCCCTTCGGGCCGCCTTCTCCCCGTCGGGGAGAAGAAAGATGCCGCATCGCCTCACCCTTCCTGCAAGCACGTAAGATGGACGGAGCCAGTTCTCCGGGTTTCTTCTCCCCGCCGGGGAGAAGGTGGCGCGCAGCGCCGGATGAGGGGGCCAGCCCCAATGCCTGACGCCTCCCTCTCCACTTTCCTCGCCCGCTACACCTCCACAATCCTCGTGGAAATCGAAGCCGTGAAAGGCTCGTCACCGCGCGAGGCCGGCACCTTCATGCTGGTCAGCCAGAAGGCAATCTGGGAAACCATCGGCGGCGGCCAGTTCGAATATATGGCCATAGACCATGCCCGCGCCATGCTGCGCAGCGGTGTTGCCGAAGACCGCATGGATATACCGCTCGGCCCCGAAATCGGCCAATGCTGCGGCGGGCGCACGCTCCTGCGCTTTCGGCTGGTCACGGCGGATATTGCCGCCGCGCTTGAGGCAAAGCTGAAGGGCGAAGCTGAGCAGCAGCCCGCCGTTTTCATTTTTGGTGCTGGCCACGTGGGCAAGGCGCTGGCTGAGGCCCTGTCGCTGTTGCCCCTGACCCTGACCGTGGTCGAAACACGCGAAAACGAACTGCGCGATCTTCCGTCGGCAGCGGCGTCCATACTCACCCCCATGCCGGAAGCATTCGTTCGGAAAATCCCAGCAAATGGGGCCGCGGTCATCGTTACCCACGATCATGCACTCGATTTCATGATCGCGAAGGAGGCGCTCGCTCGCAACGATCTCGCCTATGTCGGCATGATCGGCTCGAAGACCAAACGCGCTACCTTTGCCCATTGGCTGGAGCGGGAAGGCGAGCCGCCCTCCCGCCTTGCGAAACTCACCCTGCCCATCGGCGGCAGCAGCGTCAGGGACAAGCGTCCCGCCGTTATAGCGGCCCTTGTGGCAGCCGAGTTGCTTCAAGCATTTTCCGCTGCCGAAACCCGCCGCAGCGGTAATCAATACGGCCATCCTCAAGGCCTAGATCTCGCTTGAGCGCGTCCGGCAGGCTTTCATCCGCCAGATTGTCGGGTTGGAGGCTCTCTAGGGTAAATCGTTCCGCTGTCCGCAGGCCCGCGCGCAGGCGGGACCACGCGCGCAAGAGTGCTGTGCGCATGTTCGTCTCCGTTCAAAAATGTCAGAAGCTCAGTTGATGAATTACGCTAAAAATGCTCTGATTTCCGAATTAAAACCAATGAAACCTTCGGCAATTGGCATAAAGAGAACTTATCCATGAAAATGTCACGCCAGTTCCCCCTGAATGCCCTGCGGGTGTTCGAAGCCGCCGCAAGACACATGAGCTTCACCAAGGCCGGCGAGGAATTGGGCATGACGCAGACGGCAGTCAGCTATCAGGTGAAACTGCTGGAGGAGAATATCGGAGAGCCGCTCTTCATAAGAAAGGCGCGGCAAGTCTCGCTGACCGAGGCTGGAGAAAAATTAGCGCCGAAAGTTGCGGAAGCCTTTAATACCTTAAAGGAGGCTGTCGATAGCGTGCGCGACGCGCCCGACGCAACGCTGACAATCCACTCAACCGCCACCTTTGCGTCGCGCTGGCTTTCGCGGCATCTGGGCGCTTTCCAGCTTGAACATCCCTCAATCGCGGTGCGGCTTGATACATCGAGCTCACTGATCGATTTTTCCCAATCAGACTGCGATGTCGCCATTCGCTGGAGCAAAGATAACGGTAAAGGGCTGATCTACCATCAACTGCTGCGTGGCGTTTATACGCCGATGCTGCACCCAAGTCTTGCTGACAGCATCGGCGGATTGCACCGCCCGGAAGATCTGCTGCGCCTGCGCATCATTGATCCCGGCGATATCTGGTGGAGCCAGTGGTTTCAGGAAGTGGGCGTTGAAAATCCCGGTCTCGACCGTTATCCCCGCAGCCGTCTCAATGTGCAGGCCTTCGAGGCCGCAGCGGCGATCGCCAGCCAGGGCGTCGCCATGCTCACCCCGGAACTCTATGCCGATGAGATTGCGCTCGGCCGCCTTTATCAACCCTTCGAGCATCTCAGCAGCGAGGGCAAGAACTACTGGCTGGTCTACCCCGAAAACCGCCGGAACATTCGCAAGATAAGGCTCTTCCGCGACTGGATTTTGAAGCGGATCGAGGAAAGCCGGCCGCAGCAGCAGCCTCAATACCCCATATCCGGCGCATAAAAGCACCGCGGCGTATCCTCATCCGGAAACAGACAGAGGTGGTACTCGCCGTCTTCGGATCGACGCGCCTGGCTCTGGGACCAGTTGAAAACGTGACGTCGCGTGACCATGCGGTGATCGCCGGGCGCAAGCGAGACCTCGTAACCATCAGACGTCACCCGAACGCTGCGTGTCGGGATCATCTGGCAGTCGCCGGTTTCGGCATCGCCGTTGCAGCAGTAGCTTTCATATTCGAATCCCTTATGGGATTCATGGGCAAGCGCGGTGGCGCTGAATGCAAAAAGCAGAAAAAGAACCGTCAGAACAAGGCGCATCGGCACGGTCTCCGTTGAAAACAACGGCGGCAGCCGGAAGATCATTGCGTCCCTTAACTTAAAATCTCATATCACTCACACCCGGACACAATGGCACCGGGAACTGCGACACCTGCCCCCTGATCTGCTCCGCCCAGGGTTCGCAGCGCCCGCTTTCGGAAAAACCGCCAGCGAAACATGTCATGGGAGCCCTGCGCATCGGCGCGAGAGTCCACAGCCTGATATTCTAACACATCAGCAGGCTGCACACAGGATCATAGCTGAGTCGCCTTAGCCAGCTAAGCACAAACTCAACGACAGGATAGACCGTTTCCAGCTTTCGAGGGCTTGATCGCCAAGCCGGAACGGACCGGCCCAGGATTGCAGACACAACCGCGTTGCATTGTGAACAATCTCTGCCCGGTCTCTGCTTTTCCCTTCCCTAAAGGCCAAATTTCTCGCAAGGTGCGCTGCACAAGGATCAGGGGAACCGCATGTACGAATACGCCATTGCGTGGGAATGGATGGCCTTTGCCGTCCGCTGGCTCCACGTCATCACCGCCATCGCCTGGATTGGCTCATCCTTTTATTTCATCGCGCTCGATCTCGGGCTGGTCAAGCGGCCGCATCTGCCGCCGGGGGCCTATGGCGAGGAATGGCAGGTGCATGGCGGCGGCTTTTACCACATCCAGAAATATCTGGTCGCCCCTGCCCAGATGCCCGAGCACCTGACATGGTTCAAATGGGAAAGCTACGTCACCTGGCTTTCCGGCTTCGCCATGCTCTGCATCGTTTATTATGGCGGCGCGGACCTGTTCCTCATCGACCATTCCGTGCTTGATCTCACCCAGTTCCAGGCCATCGCCCTGTCACTGGCATCGCTCGCCATCGGCTGGCTGTTTTATGATTTCCTCTGCAAATCGCCGCTCGGCAACAATACCTGGGGCCTGATGATCGTGCTTTATGTCGCGCTGGTGGCGATGGCCTGGGGTTACACGCAGGTCTTCACCGGTCGCGCCGCCTTCCTGCATCTGGGTGCGTTTACCGCCACCATCATGTCGGCGAACGTCTTTTTCATCATCATCCCCAACCAGAAGATCGTCGTCGCAGACCTGATCGCCGGGCGAACACCGGACCCGAAATATGGCCGCATCGCCAAACAGCGCTCGCTGCACAACAACTACCTGACGCTGCCCGTCATCTTCTTCATGCTGTCGAACCATTATCCGCTGGCCTTCGCCACGCAGTTTAACTGGATCATCGCAGCGCTGGTGTTCCTGATGGGCGTTACCATCCGCCACTGGTTCAACACCACCCATGCCCGCAAGGGCAAGCCGACATGGACATGGCTTGCGACCGCCCTCATCTTCATCGTCATCATGTGGCTTTCCACCGTGCCGAAAGTGCTGACCGGCGAACAGGAAGAGAAGGCCGCCACCCTCTCACCCATGCAGCAGCAATTCGTCAGCGATGCCCATTTTACCAAGGCCCGTGACGTGGTTCAGGGTCGCTGTTCCATGTGCCATGCCGCCGAGCCGGCGTGGGAAGGCGTGCCGTTCACGCCGAAATCGGTGAAGCTCGAAACCGACGAACAGATCGCCGCCCACGCGCGCGAAATCTATTTGCAAGCCGGGCGCAGCCATGCCATGCCTCCCGGCAACATCACCGCCATCACCCCGGATGAGCGCAAGGTGCTCACCGCATGGTATGAAAGTGCGGTTTCCGGGGCTGGAAAAGCCGAAGGAAAGACTGAATGAGCCTGGTTCTGCTGCGTGGCCGCCTGCTGAGCTTCCGCCGCGCGCCGCTCGCAATCGACGATACGCAAAGCTATCTCTATATTGAAGATGGCGGCCTGCTTCTCGAAGACGGCAAGATCGCCGCCATCGGCGAATACGCCGATATCCGTAAGACAGCACCCGAAGACGTCGAGGAAAAGGACCACCGCCCGCACCTTATCGTGCCCGGCCTCATCGACATGCACCTGCATTTCCCGCAAATGCAGGTCGTCGGCTCCTATGCCGCCAACCTGCTGGAATGGCTGAACACCTATACCTTCCCGGAGGAGTGCCGTTTCGTTGAAAGCGCGCATGCTCAACGCATCGCCACGCATTTCTACGATGAGCTTCTGCGCCACGGCACGACGACGGCCGCCGCCTATTGCTCCGTGCACAAAACCTCCGCCGACGCCTTCTTCGCGGAAGCCATGAAGCGCAACATGCTGATGGTCGGCGGCAAGGTGATGATGGACCGCAACGCCCCGCAGGGCCTGCTGGACACACCGGAAACTTCCTATGACGAGACACGCCAGGTCATCGCCGACTGGCACGGCAAGGGCCGCAACCACGTCGCCATCACCCCGCGCTTCGCCATCACTTCCACGCCGAAACAGATGGAAGCAGCACAGGCGCTGGCGCAGGAGTTTCCCGATCTCTTCATCCAGACGCATCTGTCTGAAAATCTGGACGAGATCAAATATACCTGCGAGCTTTACCCTGAAGCGACCGACTACACCGACATCTATGTGCGTTACGGCCTGATGGGCAACAAAACCCTTCTCGGCCATGCCATTCATTTGTCCGATCGCGAGGCGGACGTGCTGTCGGAAACCGGCGCGGTGGCAGTGCATTGCCCCACATCGAACCTCTTCATCGGCTCCGGCCTCTTCCCGATGAAAAAGCTGCAAAGGCGCGAAAATCCTGTTCGTATCGCCGTCGCCACCGATATCGGCGGCGGATCGAGCTATTCCATGCTGCGCACCATGGACGAGGCCTACAAAATCCAGCAATTGCTGGGCGAACGTCTCAACCCGCTGGAAAGCTGGTATCTGATGACCCGTGGTAATGCAGAAGCGCTCTCCATGGTCGACCGCATCGGCACGCTGGAGGCCGGCACGGATGCCGACATCACGGTGTTGAACGCCTCCTCGACGTCAGCCATGGCCCTGAAGATGGAAGTGGTGAAAAGTCTCACGGAAGAACTGTTCCTGATGCTGACCATGGGCGACGACCGCACAGTGGTAGAGACCTATGTGGCCGGCCAGCCGATGAAGAGCGTGCTGGCATAGTTCGGCTGCGGCCGAAACATAAAGCTGCTAACTCGTTTACATCCGTCACATATTGGATCGAGCGTGTGCCGCCTCTTTCTTCTCCCCGCCGGGGAGAAGGTGGCCCGAAGGGTCGGATGAGGGGGCAACGTTGCCGGATTTCGGAGAGCTTGCCCCCCTCATCCCGCTGCCGCGACCTTCTCGCCGGGGGGGGGGGGGAAGAAACAAGCGGCACTCGCTCGCTCCACATGATTGCCTGACGCCATTTCGGCCGAATGCGAATGACCTCTGGAGTGCCCGGTGCCGAACCTAGACACAACCACCCTGCTGATGATCCTCACAACATTCATCGTTGCCGGCATCGTCAAGGGCGTGACCGGCATGGGGCTGCCGACTGTTGCCATGGGCGTGCTCGGCCTCTTCATGCCCCCGGTCATCGCCGCCGGCCTGCTCATCCTGCCCTCGTTCATCACCAATATCTGGCAATTGCTGGCCGGGCCTGATTTCCGGGCCATCGTGAAGCGGCTGTGGCCGATGATGATCGCCATTGCGCTTGGCACCCTCATCGGTATCCGGCTGATGACGGCGGGCACCGGCGTCTGGACCACCTCAGCGCTCGGCCTGTGCCTCGCGGTTTACGCAGCCTACAGCCTGCTTGCCAGACCGATCTCGATACCGGCAAGGCTGGAACCAAAACTCTCCCCCATCATGGGGCTGGTGACGGGCCTTCTGACCGGCGGCACCGGAATTTTCGTCGTACCCGCTGTGCCCTATATCCAATCGCTGGGTTTTAGCCGTGACGATCTGGTGCAGGCACTCGGCCTTTCCTTCACCATTTCCACCCTTGCACTTGCCGCCGGTCTTGCTTCTCAGAATGCTTTTCATGTCGAGCATCTGTCGCTTTCCGCACTCGCCGTCCTGCCAGCGCTTCTCGGCATGTGGCTTGGCCAGAAAATCCGCCATATCGTTAGCCCGGCGACATTTCGGCGCTGGTTCCTCATCTGCCTGCTCGTGCTTGGCTGCGAACTATCCCTGCGCGCTTTTTGGTGAAACAAGAACGACGATTTCGATGTCGCAACCGTGCTATTCATGTTAAGTGAAGCCATCATTCAAATGTGAAGGCTTTATCCATGGGCAAAATCCTGACCATAGCTGACCTGAAAAACCAGGCGCAGCGCCGTGTGCCAAAGATGTTTTTCGACTACGCCGATAGCGGCGCGTGGACGGAAAGCACCTACCGCGCCAATGAGGATGATTTTGCCAAGATAAAGCTGCGCCAGCGCGTGCTGGTGGATATGACCGACCGATCGCTCGCCACCGAAATGGTCGGCGAGAAGGTTTCGATGCCGGTAGCGCTTTCCCCTACGGGCCTTACGGGCATGCAGCATGCCGATGGCGAAATGCTGGCTGCCAAGGCGGCGGAGGAATTCGGCGTGCCTTTCACGCTCTCCACCATGAGCATCTGCTCCATCGAGGATGTGGCCTCCGTCACTTCGAAACCGTTCTGGTTCCAGCTTTATGTGATGAAGGACCGTGACTTCGTCAACAACCTCATTGACCGCGCCAAGGCCGCCGGGTGCTCGGCGCTGGTGCTGACGCTCGACCTGCAGATCCTTGGCCAGCGGCACAAGGATCTGCGCAACGGCCTCTCGGCCCCGCCGAAATTCACCCCGAAACACATCTGGCAGATGGCGACCCGGCCCAAATGGTGCCTGGACATGGCGCGCACCAAGCGCCGCAGCTTTGGTAACATCGTCGGCCACGCCAAGAACGTCTCCGACCTCTCGTCGCTCTCTTCCTGGACGGCCGAGCAGTTCGATCCGCGTTTATCCTGGAAAGACGTTGAATGGATCAAGGAACGCTGGGGCGGCAAACTTATCCTCAAGGGCATTCTTGACGAGGAAGACGCCCGCGCTTCACTCGATACCGGCGCCGATGCCATCATCGTCTCCAACCATGGCGGCCGCCAGCTCGACGGCGCGCACTCCTCCATCGCCATGCTGCCGAAAATCGTCGATGCTGTGGGCGACAGGGTCGAGGTGCACATGGATGGCGGCATCCGCTCCGGTCAGGATGTGCTGAAGGCCGTGGCGCTTGGCGCAAAGGGCACCTATATCGGCCGGCCCTTTCTCTATGGCCTCGGTGCGGATGGCAAGCAGGGCGTGACGACAGCGCTCGAGATCATCCGCAAGGAAATGGATGTCAGCATGGCGCTCTGCGGCAAGCGGCTGATTACCGATGTGGATCGCAGCATTCTGGCGTGATGTCAGAAGGGCAGAACTTCCGGCATGGCAACCACAGCTCGCGGAGCTCTCTACGGTCATGCCGGACTAGATCCGGCATCCAGCCGCGGCGCGTCTGCGCCGCGAAAGAGTCTCTCGCGATCAAAGACTTGATCGCGCCGGATCCTGGCTCAAGGCCGGGATGACGGCGGTTGGTATAGCCTTCGCGCTACACCACCCAGCCCCTCAATGCCCGACCGTTTTCGAAAACACGTTCACGATCACCACGCCGGTGATGATGAAGCCGAGGCCGATGACGGCGGCAATATCCAGCGTCTGGCGGAACACGAAATATCCGATGCCGGAAATCAGCACGATGCCAAGCCCGCTCCAGATCGCGTAGGCCACGCCGACCGGCAGCGCCCGCAGCGTGAACGACAGAAGATAAATGGCTGCACCGTAAAACAACGCCATCAGCACGGTCGGCACCAGCCTGGTGAACTGCTGCGATTGCTGCAGGAAGGAGGTGGCGATTACCTCGCAGACAATGGCTGCGACAAGCGCGCCATAAGTGAAGACCGCGGTATTCATCGTCACCTATCCTTCTTCGTCTGGGCGATCATCCGGGCCCTCAGAGCCGCCCTGTCGCCACCCGCTTTGCCGTCGTCGGCCAGCAGATCGGCAAACCAGATGCCGTCGGCAGCCAGCCGCACCATCTCCAGTACCACCCCGTCATCCGTTTCTTTATGACGGACAAGACGACCCTCGATCCAGCTGTTCCACATGCGTCGAAGCGACGGTTCGCCGACCATCGAAACGGAGATCGCTGCCCATTGCCGACCCGAATCCCTGCCCCGATCAGAGAAAACCGCGTTTACATAGGCCCGCGTAAAGCTTCCAGAAGCTTCACGATCCTGTGAGATGAGAGCATCGATCTCGTTGTCCAGCGCCGCCAGAAGGTCAGTCATGACGGCTTCGAGCAGCACCTGCTTGGAAGGAAAATGGTGAAACAGCCCGCCCTTGGTCACTCCCGCCGCATCCGCCACCGCCTGCACGGAAAGTGCTGCAACCCCTTGTTCAGCAGCAAGTTTCGCCGCGCAATCGAGTAGATTGCGGCGCACCACCTCAGGCTGCTTCTTGCGTTCATGAGCGTTTGTCATGTCGTAAAACATACCGGACGGTTGGTTTCTTTTCAAGGAAATTGTGAGGGCAGCTGTCGGGTTGAAATTCATACTTAATTAAGCATGAAAGCGATCTCTAAAGTTTTAGCGGTTTTGTTGCCGGAAAGTGTCAGTAAAACTTTGCCCAGCGCGGCGATCGAACAAAAGGGGTGAACTATGTCGGGAATGATCAAACGGGGAATGGCGGGTGCCTGGATTTTTGCACTCGCCTTCTTTTGCGCGATCCTCTCGCTCCATGCGTCGCCGGCGCAGGCGGGCTATGCCCATTTCATCATGGACGCCAATACCGGCAAGGTTCTGGCCGCCCGCAATGCCGATGTGCTGAACCACCCCGCCTCGCTCACTAAGATGATGACGCTTTACCTGACCTTTGAGGCGCTGCATGCCGGCAAACTTCGCTGGGACCAGAAGATAACCATGTCCAAGAATGGGGCATCGGTCATTCCCTCGAAGCTCTATGTGCGTCAGGGCCAGACCTTCACCGTGCGCGAAGCCGTCTACGGCATGATCGTCAAATCCGCCAATGACATGGCCGAAGGTATGGGCGATCACCTCGGCGGCTCAGAGGCACGGTTCGCCGAAATGATGACCCGCAAGGCCCGCCAACTCGGCATGACCAAAACGGTCTTCCGCAACGCGTCCGGCCTGCCCAACAAGTCGCAGGTGACGACGGCACGCGACATGGCGAAGCTCGGTCTTGCCTTGCAACGGGATTTTCCCAAAGAATACAGCCTCTTCGCCACGCAATCCTTCAATTTTCGTGGAAAGCGCATCCGCGGCCACAACAATCTGATGTATCGTTATCAGGGGATGGACGGCATCAAGACCGGCTATACCAACGCCTCCGGCTTCAATCTCGTCAGTGCCGTCAATCACAATGGCCGCCGCGTCGTCGGCGTCGTGCTGGGCGGCAAGACCGCGCGCAGCCGCGATGCCCAGATGGCTGCACTTCTCGACAAGGCCGTGCCGCAGGCATCGAGGGGCCGCAACACCGAACAGCTCGTCGCCAGTGCCAAAGTCAGCCGCACCTTCGATGTTGCCGCCGCCGTGCCGCCGGCTGCCGTGCCGCTGCCGATGTTCGCCGAGCGCCGGGCAGATCCGGTTGCCATGCAGATTGCCACCGCAAACGCCGATGTGGCGGACATGATGCAGGTCTCGGCCATCCCGCGGCCTGCTCCCGCCGCGGCCCCTGCCGGCCAGCGCAGCCGGTGGGAAGTGCAGATCGCCGCCACCGACAGCGAAGCCGCCGCCCGCTCGCTGCTCGCCAATGCGCGCTCCAATATCGGCAACTATTCCGGCATCGCCCCCTACACCGAAGCCGTGCAGAGCGGATCGGCGACGCTCTACAGAGCCCGCTTCACCGGCTTCGAAGACCAGTCCTCGGCAGTCTCCGCCTGCAAGGCGCTGAAGGCACGCTCTTATGCATGCGTGGTGATGACCAGTGAGGGGTGATCCCTAGCGCTTCAGCCAGCCGTTTTCCAACGCATGGGCCAGATAAGGAATACCGTTGACCCGAGCCATTTCGGACATGGCCAGGTTGTCGTAACGGATATTGCGGAAATAGACCTGCCAGCCGCGTGCGGTTTCTTCGAGAACCGCATAGGTGGCAAGCGGGTGACCGGCTTCAACGTGGTGATCGAAAGGCGTATCGTCCCTCCACCCAGGACAGCCGACGCTGCCCGGATTGACGATCAGCCGGCCATCTGAAAGCTGCACGGCGCGTGGAATATGGGTATGGCCGCAAAGCATCAGCGGCTGCGTGATACCCTCAGCCATGGCTTCGATTTCGGCCAGAGGCCGCAATTTCAGGACACCTTCAGGCGACAGCGTTTCCAGCCAATATTCCAGATCCTCACGGGGCGAACCATGACAGCAATAAGCGACGTCCTTGAACACCATGCTGAACGGAAGAGTTTGCAACCAGTCCCGGTGCGCCGTGCTCAGCTGCGCATGGGCGGGCCTTTCCCAGCTCCCCATCTCCTCCGGCGCACGCTCGATCAGTTCCCGGTCGTGATTGCCGCGGATGCTGGGAATCCAGTTGCCGACCAGCACATCGCCGGTAAAACCGGCCTCCAGCGGACCGCTGAAACAATCGCCGAGATTGACAATGTCCTCGATACCAAGCCTGGCGATATCCTCAAGCACCGCCTCCAGCGCGGCGCAGTTTCCGTGAATATCGGCAATGGCGGCAAAGATCATCGGTGTCAGCTTCCTCGATAGGTGGAATAGCTATAAGGCGAGAGCAGCAAGGGCACATGGTAATGACCGCTCTCGTCGGCAATGCCGAAACGGATCGGGATAATATCGAGGAAGGCTGGTTTCGGAAGCACGACGCCCTTGCCTCGCAGATAATCGCCGGCATGGAAAACCAGCTCATACTCACCGGCCCTGAAACTGTCGCCAACGAGCAGCGGCCCGCCATCGACACGGCCGTCGCCATTTGTCTGCACCGTCTTCAGCTTGTCACGGCGATCACCGGAGAGCCGGTAGAGATCGATCACCAGCCCCTCGGCAGGCGTGCCGTGCGCGGCGTCGAGAACATGGGTTGTCAGACCGGTCATAGGCTGGGCTCCGCGATTACATAGGGCCTGTCGAAAAAATACTCTTCCAGATTGTTGCCCGGCCCGTCACGGTCGGCAACCAGAAAATCCGAAACCGCCTGCAACGGCATCAGCGGATAGTGCCAGACATTGCGGCGGTAATTCACGCCCTGATCGCCCCGCGCCAGAAACACCCGAGGCCGCCCCGGCCGGCCGCCATCGTCTTCGGCAACGACCACGAGAAAGGGCCGGCCGGAAAGCGGCGAAAAACTCTGGCTGCCGAGCGGATGCCGCTCCATCATCTCGATTTCATGCGGAAAGGCGCGCGGCTGCCCGCGGAAGATATTGAGGATCACACGTGCCCCCTCGCCTGCCGCCTCCGGCGCTGCGAGCGCATGATGCCGCTCCGTCTGGCCGCCATTGATGTACCGCATGGAAGAAGGTGTTGTTTCGATCACGTCGCCGAAGGAGGCAAACGCCTCCTTGGTAAGAGGTTGTATGTTGAGAAAATCAGTCAAATGTCATTCACCTTGGGCATGCCAGTTTCGGAGAAGGGAGAGGCGCGCCTGCAAATCCGGAATACTCTGCGTTATCGTTTTCCAGACGACCGAGAGCTCTGCCCGGAAGTAATCATGCACGATCAGATTGCGCATACCCTTCATCTTGATCCAGGGGATTTCCGGGTGCTGCTGTATAAATGCTGGGTAGTGCCTGTCGAGCTTGGCGACCGCCTCGCCAATCAGGGCAAGACCCATCATCACCGCCATCTGCGTGCGCGTGTCGGAAGAAAAAGCGGCCTCATCCATATCCTGAATGAAATCCCGTATCCTGGCAGCAGCAACATCCATCTCCTTCAGATAGAGCAGAAGCCGATCCGTACTCATACCGCTTTGGCTTCCTTCAGAACGCGCGCCCGAATATCCGAATGCAAGCCGCCCGAGGTGACGACATCGACCTCGACACCAAGCATCGTCTTCAGTTCTTCCAGCAAACCGCCGAGATCAAACAGCGTCGTACCCGGCAGCGCGTCCACCAGAATGTCGAGATCGCTGTCCGGCCTGTCCTCGCCGCGGGCGACGGAGCCGAACACGCGGGGATTTGCCGCATTGAAGCGTTTCGTCGCTTCGCGGATCGCTTCCCTGTTCTTTTCCAGCACCTCGGAAGGTCTCATCGTCATCTCCACACGGCGCGATTCTAGCAGAATGGCCGCAACGCGCCAATCATCCCTGCGGCAGCATTGCGCAAAGACGAAGCCAGGCGATCTTTTCAACCTGCCCCGTGGCGGTCGCGAATTCTTCGGCTGCGCCGTTACCTATGCGTGTCTCGAAGGCCGAGAGTATATCGTGCCTGTTCAGCCCCTTGACCGCGATGATGAAAGGAAAACCGAATTTATCGGTATAGGCGCTGTTCAATTCGGTAAAACGGGCGTGCTCTTCCTGGGTAAGCCTGTCGAGCCCGGCACCGGCCTGTTCGTTGCGGCTGTCTGCCGTCAACTCACCGGCAATTGCCAGCTTCCCGGCAAGATCGGGATGCGCCCGCAACACTCCAAGCCTTTCCGCCTCGGGAGCCGCGCGAAACTGCGCGCTAAGCGCGGCATGAACCGCCTTCGCCGTCAGCTCCAGGCCGGCCCCACCAGCGTCATAGGCCCGCTCGGCAATGAATGGCGAATGTTCGAACACGCCGCCGAAACGGGTAACGAAGTCCTCACGCGTCAGCATCAAAGCGCCTCCGGCTTGTGATGCTCATGCCAGTGACGGGCGATCTCGATGCGCTGCGGGATCCACACCTTTTCGTGGCCAAGCACATATTCGATGAAGCGGCGAAGTGCCGCTGCGCGACCCGGACGGCCGACAAGACGACAATGCAGGCCGACACTCATCATCTTCGGCGCACCTTCGACACCTTCCTGATAAAGCACGTCGAAAGCGTCCTTCAGATAGGTGAAGAACTGGTCGCCGGAATTGAAGCCCTGCGGCGTGGCAAACCGCATGTCGTTGGTCTCAAGCGTGTAGGGAATGATCAGGAAAGGCTCATCCTTCACACCCTTCACCCAATAGGGCAGATCGTCGGCATAGGAGTCCGACGAATAGAGAAAACCACCCTCTTCCATGACAAGCCGCAGCGTATTGTCCGAGGGCTTGCCCTGATACATGCCATAGGGACGTTCGCCGGTGACCTCCGTGTGCAGACGGACCGCTTCGACGATGTGCTTACGCTCTTCCTCCTCGGAAAAATCCTTGTATTCCAGCCAGCGGTATCCGTGGCTGGCGATTTCCCAACCCGCTTCCTTCATCGCCGCAACCGCTTCCGGGTTGCGGGCCATGGCTGCGGTCACGCCGTAAACGGTGGTGGTGACGCCAAGCCCGGTGAACATGCGCCACAGCCGCCAGAAGCCGGCGCGCGAGCCATATTCATAGATCGATTCCATGTTCAGGTTGCGCTGGCCAGGCCAGGGCTGGGCGCCGACGATTTCCGACAGCAGCGATTCCGACGCCTTGTCATTGTCGAGAATGCAACTTTCGCCACCCTCTTCGTAATTGATGACGAATTGCACGGCAATGCGCGCACCGCCCGGCCATTTCGGATCGGGAACATTGCGGCCATAGCCCACCAGATTGCGGGAGTAGTTTTCGGAAATCATTCAGCCACCCAGACCATCTCTCCCAATCGGCAACCGATTTCGGAGACATAAACAGAACTTCGAAGATGCCTGATCCAGACGGATGACGCAGCGCACTTCGAATATGCGATGTCGAACGGTAGCATTCGCATCCGGAATGTCGAGATCAATTTTGCCGACATTCCGAAGCTTTTTTGTATACGATTATGATGGCGCGCCAGTCAGGCAATCTTGCGGGCGGAAACGCGGCCCATGGGATGAAGCGAGTGCACCCGGAAAGGCGCTCCCGGCTCATCCTCGATGAAGAGCGCAAGGCTGGAAAATTGCAGGGACCGGGACAGCAGCGGCTCGAACACCTTGCGCACGGCCCGCTCGATCCTCTGGCTGCTGGCGGGTTCCACACCGCCGGTCAACGACATCTGGAACCGGAACTCGTCCATCACATGCGGGCTGCCCCAGCGGTGCAGATTGGTGAGCTGCGAGGCCGACAGCCGGTCCGGATCGGCACGCTCGATCTCCGCCTCTGTGAGAGGCGCCCGGTAACGGTCGAATTCCTGCACGACGCGGGCCGCGAAAAAATGCAGCACTTCACAGGGCCGTTCGGGGACGAGGCTGAAGACATTGTCATGCCTCGCCACCACAAGTTGCGGCAACGGAAAGGGTTCCTGCCTGCCGGAAAAATACATCAGGTCGCGCAGGAGCGCCGCTTCGGACTGACCCTCGGCAAGGCGGAAAGGAGCCTTGATGGTGCCATGGAAACCATACCGGCGCGGCAGGGCCGTGTGATAGGAAATCTCCTGCATGCCAAGATCGATCATACCGGGCGGCTCAACCGCCTGACCGGAATAGGCATCGCGCCCCAGCCACGCAGCGGCCACCTGCGTCAGGGGGTCATTGGGGGAAGGCGTGAAATGAATGGCGTATCGCATGCGCTGTCACCTCGCCGCAAAAGCGGACAAACCTGCCTCGTTGCAGGCCAGCAAATAAGTGATTTGCGTGACAGATTAACGACGTAAGCGGTCTGGTCAGAACTTTCCGATGCCCGCCATGGCTATGTTCACGTGTTCTTGAAGCTGGAAACTCCGCGGCACGTCCGGTGCCTTTCCGCAGACGGCCTGTAGCGCGGCATCGGCAAGAGAATGGGCAAGACCGAAGCTCACCTTGAAGCCGCCCGTCAATGCCACAAGCTTCGGGTGACCGGCAACCGTTCCCACCATGGGGTCTCTGCCCGCAGCCTTCGGCCGCAGCCCGGCCCAGCGTTCGAGAACCGGCGCCCCGCCAAGGCAGGGGACAATCGCAGCCGCATCCGCAAGCAGTTTTTCCAGCTTCTCATCCGTATCGAAGGGGTCGGAAAAACAATCTTCGCTGGTACTGCCGATGGCGACCGTTCCGTCTTCGTGCGGCACGATGTAAAGACCGTTCAGGAACACCACCGGCATGGCCGGATCGACCGCCGCGTCGAGCAGCGCCGCCTGCCCCTTCACCGGCTGCCCGAGCACCAGCCCGGTGTCGAGGCCCAGTGCGTCCCGGATCAGGGGAAAGGATCGATGCCCATTGGCGATCACGGCGTGCCCGAACACGACCTCGTCACCCGAAGACAGCGCCGCCCGGCCTGTCTCCGCGTCAAGCGAAAGGACGCGGCAACCCTTGATCAACCGCACATGCCGCGCCTTGCCGAGAAATGCCGAAAGAAGCGCAATCATTGCACGCGGAGCCACCCGCGCCGCCAGCGTATCGAACACGAAACCCGCTGCGCCAGCCGCGTCATCCACCCAGCCCGCAACCGCGGGGCTGTCACCGACATGCCAATGGAACCGGCGCTCACCCGAGACCCAGTTCTCCTGCGCATCCCTTTCATGCCGCTCGGCGATGGGACGCAGATGCGGCTTCGGCAATGGGATGATCCGGCCAGAGCGGCGATAACCGGCGGAAAGCCCGGTCTCCGCCTCCAGCCCGGCGATCTCTTTTTCCAGCGCCACGAGGGCGGCGAACTGGAACTGCTTCTTGTCCGACCAGCGGTCCGGCATATGAGGCATCAGCGCGCCGAGCAGCCCGCCACTCGCGCCGCCACCGGGATGGTCCGCCTCCACTAACAACGTATCGATGCCGAGCCGTTCCGCCTTAACCGCAGCCCATAGACCCATGATACCACCCCCGACGATGAGGAGAGGGACGGAAGCAGGCAAAGGCGTTCTTGGTGATTGACCCTGTTCGAAAGCGGGATTATCGGCTTTAGCCATGAAAGATTCCAACGACACTATCAGAGAGACTGGCGCACAGGCCGGTTCGGCAACCGGCGAAACCCACACTGCACTCGACTGGCGTGACGGGGATATGCCCTATTCGCTGGCTTTTGACGACCATTTTTATTGCCAGACGGATGGCAGGCTGGAATGTGGCCACGTCTTCCTGTCAGGAAACGGCCTGCCGCAACGCTGGCGGGAACGCGAAGGCGTCTTCCGCATCGGGGAACTGGGCTTCGGCACCGCGCTCAATCTGTGCGAGACATGGCGCCAATGGAAAGAGCTCCGCAACGGCCGCTCCACGTTGCATTTCATCTCCTTCGAACTCTACCCGATGAAGGCGGACGAGATCGGCCGGGCACTTTCCCGCTGGCCGGAGGTGGACGCCGAACGCAGGGCGCTCACCGCCCTCTGGCCCGCCGAACCGAAGGGGAAGGTAGAGATTGAACTCGATGGTGAAACACGCCTGACGGTGGTCTGCGGCGAGGCGCTCACCGGTATTTCCAACAGTCACGAAACCTTCGATGCCTGGTTCCTGGATGGTTTCGCACCTGCGCGCAACCCGGACATGTGGTCGCTGGAGATCATGCAGGCACTGTTCGCCAGGACGGCGCCGGCAGGCACCTTCGCCACCTATGCCGCCGCAGGCTTCGTCCGCCGCAATCTCATCGCCGCCGGTTTTGATGTGGAACGACGCAAGGGTTTCGCAGGAAAACGGGAAATGCTCTGCGGCACCAGGCCCCCGGTTTGACCAAAACGACATCAGCGACCGGTTGCGTCATCAGATACCCGGCGCGGAATATCTTCACCCAGCCACTGGGCGATCTTATCCTCGAGAATTTCGGGGCTGATGGGCTTCGACAGATAATCGTCCATGCCGGCCTGCAGGCATAGATCGCGGTCAGCATCCTGCGTATGGGCCGTCACGCCAATGATCGGCACATGCCGGCCTTCGGCGGCCGCAAGTTCGGCCGTCCGGATCGCCTGCGTTGCCTGATGCCCGTTCATGACAGGCATGGAGACATCCATGAGGATGATCGCGGGATTATATTCCTCCCACGCCTGAACGGCCTTTTTCCCATTGCCGACGATCAGGAACCGCAGACCCGTCTGCTGCAAAATCTGCGTGAAAACAATCTGGTTGACGTCATTGTCCTCGGCCACCAGCACATCGATCAGGCTGGGCCGCAGCCGGACGGAAACTGTCGGCACCTCTGCCCGCCGCTTCTTTTCTGAAGCAGGACCTTCCGGCCGGGACGAACCGCCGTCCGAGGCACCTGCGAAAGCTTCCGGCCGCGCGCGTTTCAGCCGCACGTCGCGCACCACGTCGAACAGGGTGGAGCGCAACAGCCGCGCCCGCGCGGGCTTCATCAGATGTGCCTGCACGTTGAGATCGGTAAAGAGCGTCTCGTCACCCACGACATCCATGGACGTCAGGAAAATGATGGCGATGTCGTCGAAACGGCGATCCGCCCTGATCCGCTCCACGACGTCCAGGCCGTTCATGACAGGCATGTGATAATCAAGAATGATGGCGTCGATCGAAAGACCCACCGCTACGGCTTCCTGCAGCACGGCAATGCCGGTGGGCCCTCCCTCGACGGCATGGCCGTCTATGCCCCAGCTTTGCAGCTGCTCCGTCAGGATGCGCCGGTTGACATCGTTGTCATCGATGACGAGCACCCGGATATTTTCGATCGCCACCGAAAGAGGTGGGACATCCCTCCGCCTTTCGGTCATCTGAAACGGGATATTGACCTCGAAACTCGACCCCTTGCCCACTTCGCTGACGACATCGATCTTGCCGTTGAACAGTCCGACAAGGCCGACGGTGATCGCCAGGCCGAGCCCGGTTCCTTCGTGACGGCGCGTGGCGGAACTATCGACCTGGCTGAACTTGTCGAAGATCGTCTCCAGCTTGTCGGAGGGAATACCGATCCCGCTGTCTTCGACACGCAGCGACAGGATAGCCTCCGAAGCTTCCGCTGACTGCGCAGAAAGCTCCACCAGCACATGACCGGTTTCGGTGAACTTGACGGCATTCCCGACGAGGTTTGTAACAATCTGGCGGAAGCGTCCGGCGTCACCGATGACCTTGCCGAAAACCGACGGGTCGGTCCGCACCACCAGCTCTATATTCTTCTCCAGCGCCGCCGAGGACAGGAGCGAAACCACATCCTCAACGGCTTCCGCCGGATCGAAAGATACGCTGCGCAGTTTCATCTGCCCGGCTTCGATCTTGGAGAAATCGAGGATGTCGTTGATGATCGTCAGAAGCGCATTGCCTGACTTGACGATGATGTCGGTGAAAGTCTTCTGGCGCGTATCGAGGTTGGATTTGGCCAGAAGCTCCGCCATGCCAAGCACGCCGTTCATCGGTGTACGAATTTCATGGCTCATATTGGCCAGAAATTCCGATTTGGCGCGGTCCGCCGCTTCCGCCCGCGAAAGCAGACGTTGCAATTCGCCTTCGCGCATCTTCATCTCGGTCACGTCGGTGACGATCACGAGCCAGTAATTGCCGGAACTGTTGGTGGCTTCCAGGTTGAGCCAGCTCTTGCCGGCGACATGGATTAGCCAGGAGAACGGCCGGTTGGCGGCAATGTTGTCTTTCCAGGCATTGAGCATCGCGGCCGCTTCCTCAGCCGTGCCGAAATCTCCGCGCGCGGCACAATGGGCAAAGAAGCCGGACCAGTCGCGATCCTTTTCCAGCAGCTCGGGAGGCACGTCGAACATCCGCGCCATCGCCTCGTTGGACATGATGATCGTGCCCTGCTCCACCAGCACCAGGCCCTGCGCCATGGCGCGCGTCGCGCCCTGCATATATTCTCCGACGCGCTCCAGCTCGGCCTTCGCCTTGCTGATTTCGGCGTCGCGCATTCGCACATCCGTCACATCGGCATAGGTGCTGAGGATTTTTCCGCCTTCGAGGCGCGTTTTGGAGATGACGGTCACCTTGCCGCTTTTGCTGCGCACCTCGCGGGGGGCAAAGGCCTCATCCTTCAGGAGCCGCTGCGCCCGCTCGCTATAGACCTCGTCGAAAGGCCGATCGCCATAATCATAAAGGCCGCTATCGAAATTCATCCTCATGAATTCGCGATAGTCTTTGCCCACAAGTGATTTCTCGCCGCCGATTTCGCCCCAGACCTGGTAGAAGAACGGATTGACATATTCGATGACGAGATCGGCGCTGAGAAGCAGCACCCCCACGGGCAGCGCGTGAAGCACCGCCTCGAGCTGGCGATGCAGCGCCTCGGCTTCGGCCTGTGTGGCGATCAGCGCCTTTTCCCGCTCCTGCAGGAGGCTGACATCGGTGACGGAGCCCACGAGGTAATATTCGTCATCCGGTGTCGCAACGCGGCCGAGCCGCGTGATGACGGGAATGGACCGTCCGTTGCGCTGAGGCATGTTTCCCGTGCGTTCGAGCGCCTCCCCGGTCTGCAAGATCCGTTCGTTTTCCTGCTGGAACTGGGAGCCATTCTGCGGAAACATTTCGGATTCGGTCTTGCCGATATAGTCGGCGAGATTGCCGCCGAGAAATGCGTCATAGGCGGCATTGGCATAGGTCAGCCGCCTGTCCTGATCCCTCAGGAAAACCCCCACCGGCAATTGTTCGAGGGCAGCGCGCAGCAACCAGGTCTCGCGGATCTGGGCGCTGAGAAGGGTCTCGTGCGCCTTGAACTCGGTCACATCGATGCGCAGGCCAACCAGCATGCCGTTTTCCAGCCGCTTGTTGACCATGCGCACCCAGCGGCCATCGGCGAACTGCTCCACCCTTTCGAGATAGGGCAGGGAAAAATCGCGCAACTGCTCCCGCATCCAGCCTTCGAACGCAGGGTCGTCTTCTTTGACGCGACGATATCCGCTCGAAAAATAGAGCGCCTCCATCAGCGCCTCGAGCCGGATGCCCGGCTTCAGCTCGACACCAAAACCGCTATAGAACTCCGCGAAACGGGCATTGCAATAAACCAGCCGGTTTTCCGGATCGTAGACGACGATGCCGGCATCGATGAAATCCATGAGGCCGCTACTGAACAGCAGGTCCGACGCCCCGCCGATATCCGCCGTCCCCGTCAGAACGCCCAAGGGCATGTCTTCCACCGTTTCGAACAGGAACAGGCTGCCGTCATCATCGGTGAAGCGCTCGCAGCGAAGTGTGTATGGCAGGGAGGAAACCGAGGCATGGCAGGCGATCATCTCGTCCGTCGCAAAAACGAGTGAACGGCGCTCCCTGTCCTCCCGCTCCGCATCACGGATATCAGCCGAGAGGGAAAGGCTGGTGTGGCCTTCGAACGCCCTGAGGGGACGCCCCATCAACCGTGCGTAGGCGGCGTTGACCACGAGATAGCGCAGCTCGCTGTCCTTGATGCACGCGGGCAGGTTCAGGGCGGCAACAGCCCTGCAAGCCTTTTCCAGCAACCCGCTGCCCTCGGTCAATCGATACTCCACAGCGTGCAGTTTCACTTTTGTCGAATCAAATATTTCTAGATGACTTCGCAAAAACGTTATGTGAGAAAATCTGTTTTTGCTATGCGCCCTGCCCGGCAATACACTTTTTTAACCATAATTATTCGCTGCGGCCCAGCTCTTCGGCCAGCTGGCGGCAGCGTTCCGCATGGCTGCCATGCGCCGTCCGGCAGCCATGTCATGAAACTATCGCTTGACTTTGGCGAGTAAAACGCCCACATGCCGGTCAAGCTTTCACCTTCGGCAGCCGCGTGAGCTGCAGCGTATGTTGAGAAGACTTGGTCCGAGAGAGACTTGGCCCGCATGAAGGAAAAGCGCAGAGAATACAGAAGACGGCATGTGCCGCACTGATGCGCAGAAAGTTATTCCAACCCACAAGTTCCCAATTCACGCGGGGTTCTTGACGCCGAAACCGCCGGACAGCAGCCCTGTTCCGGACGATTGGTTTTTGGCGCCCCGAAAGGCATTATATTGACCAGTTTTAGCGAACTCGGCCTCTCCGAAAAGATTGTTGCCAGCGTTACCCAGCTTGGCTACACAACCCCGACCCCCATTCAGGCAAAAGCCATTCCGCTGCTGCTCGAAGGCCGCGACCTCATCGGCCTCGCACAGACCGGAACCGGCAAGACCGCCGCTTTCGGCCTGCCGATCATCGAAATGCTGATGAAGCAGGCGGACCGCCCGGCAAACCGCACCTGCCGCACGCTCATCCTTGCCCCGACCCGCGAGCTGGTGAACCAGATCGGCGAAAACCTGCGCGCTTTCGTGAAGAAGACGCCGCTGCGCATCAACCAGGTGGTTGGCGGCGCATCGATCAACAAGCAGCAGCTCCAGCTCGAAAAGGGCACGGACATTCTGGTGGCAACCCCCGGCCGCCTGCTTGACCTCATCGCCCGCAACGCCATCTCGCTCTCCAAGGTCACCTATCTGGTGCTGGACGAAGCGGACCAGATGCTCGACCTCGGCTTCATTCACGATCTGCGCAAGATCTCGAAGATGGTGCCCGCCAAGCGCCAGACGCTGCTCTTCTCCGCCACCATGCCGAAGGCGATCGCCGATCTTGCCCACAGCTACCTGACCGATCCGCTGAAGGTCGAAGTGACCCCGCCCGGCAAGGCAGCCGACAAGGTGGAGCAATATGTCCACTTCGTCGCCGGCAAGAACGACAAGACCGAGCTTCTGAAGAAGTCGCTCAACGAGAACCCGGATGGCCGCGCCATCGTGTTCCTGCGCACAAAGCACGGTGCGGAGAAGCTCTACAAGCATCTCGAACATATCGGCTTCAAGGTCGCCTCCATCCACGGCAACAAGAGCCAGGGCCAGCGCGAGCGCGCCCTGAAGGGCTTCAAGGACGGCGAGATCAAGGTTCTGGTCGCAACCGACGTCGCGGCCCGCGGCATCGATATCCCGGCCGTGACGCACGTCTTCAACTATGACCTGCCGGAAGTACCGGACGCTTATGTCCACCGCATCGGCCGTACCGCCCGTGCCGGCCGCGACGGCATCGCCATTGCTTTCTGCGCACCGGACGAAACCCGCCTGTTGCACGACATCGAAAAGCTGATGAAGATCGATATTCCGGTTGCTTCTGGTGAACGCCCGGCCGGTCTTGCCAGCCCGACGCGCCCCAACAACAACCGCGGCGGACGAAATAACAATGGCGGCCAGCAGCGCGGTCCGCGCGAAGGCGGACGCCACAACGGCGAATCCCGCCCGTCTCGCCACCACGCGCCGCGCGATGCGGACAATGATCTTGAAGTCACCTCAGACTTCAAGCGCGTGAAGCAGGCCGAAGGCGACGCAGGCCGCCCGGCTGGCCCGCGCAAGCATCGTCGTCCGGCCCGCAAGCCCGGCGGCAGCGGCGCCAACCGCCACGCCCCTGCCGGCGGCAACGGCCAGGAAAAACGCGCTTCCGGTAACGGCCATCGCGGCCGCAACCGTTAAGGCGCTCTGAATGGATTGAGGACGCCGCGGCATTGCCGGGCGTTTCTTCTCCCCGCCGGGCAGAAGATGGCCCGAAGGGTCGGATGAGGGGGTAAAGTTGCCGTATCTCATCACCCTTGCCCCCTCAGCCCGCTGCCGCGACCTTCTCCCCGGCGGGGAGAAGACAAGCGGCACGCGCTCGCCAATAATCAAGCCCCGCAGCCACACCCGGTAGCGGGGCTTTTCTTCGCCTTCAGTTCCCCTGCGCGACCGGACGACGCCGTGACGGCAGGGTCATCGCCAGCACGCCCGCAATCACGCAGACGAGCCCACCCCACATGGCGGGCGTCGGCATTTCCCCCAGAAACGCCATGCCGATGGCGACCCCGACCGGCACCCTGAGATAGGCCTGCGAGGTGGTACCGACCGAACCGAGCGTCTGCATCAGCCGGAAATAGATCATGAAGGCGAGCGCGGTCGAAAACACACTGAGGCACAACAGCGCCGCCAGTGATGCCGCCGAAGGCGACAAGGTCCAGGGTCGGTCGACAATCAGGCTCACGGGCAGCAGCAGGACAGCACCGCAGATAAGCGAGCCGGCGGCCGGCATGATCGGATCGAGCCCTTTGAAATTTTTACTGAAAATGGCCGCGCAGGCATAAGAAAATGCCGCTGTCAGCACGGCGAGCTGGCTCCATATCGCCTCGCCCGCCCCATCAAGTGCCTCCATGCCGATAATGAGGCAAACGCCCGTCATGCCGGCAATCGTGCCGAACAGCTTGCGCCCGCTGACTGCCTCATGCCGGATCACGAGCGCCGTGAGAAGAAAGGTAAAGATCGGCGTCGTGGCATTGAGAATGACGGCGAGGCCGGCATCGATGCTCTGTTCGGCCCAGGCGATCAGCGTGAAGGGGAGAACGCTGTTGATACAGGCCTGAATGAAGAACAGCCGCCACGTCGCTAAATCCGTGGGCAGACGCAACCCGCGCAGCCGGATCACCGCGAAGAGCAGCAGACCGGCGATCATCGTGCGCGATGCGATGAAGGTAAGGGGCGGAATGGTCTCCACCCCGATCTTGATGAAAGTGTAGGATGCGGCCCACAGCGTGGACAACACGGCCAGAAGCAGCAATTCGCGGGCGATGGGGTTCTCAGAGGACACGGATCGATTTCCAACTACATTGAGGGTGACCCGTTCTTAACCGGAAAACAGGCGCCTATGCTTCGGCCGCGGCCGAAGTATCGATCCTGCTCTAAAAAGAAGCCCCGCGCGGCGTTGGCCACGCGGGGGGGTTCGGCAAAACAAATCGATGTCCGGTCAGGCAGATCAGGCCCGGCGCTCATCCACCGAGAAAGCGCCCGGACCGGCCACGAACAGATAGAGGAAGATGAAGCAGAACAGGATGGCGGCATCACCCCCGTTGAGTGCCGGGAAGAAGCTCTTCGGCCCATGCGCGATGAAATAGGCAACCGCCATCTGGCCGGACAGGATGAATGCGACCGGACGCGTGAAAAGACCGATCAGCACGAGAATGCCGCCGACGAATTCCAGAATCGCCGCCACCAGCAGCATCGTCGGCAGGGAGCCTTCCATCTGCGATGCCGGAAAACCAAACAGTTTCTGCGTTCCATGCGAAATGAAAAGCAGCGCCGTCATGATGCGCAACGCCCCGAGTGCCTGTGGGCGATAGCGGGAGAGAGAATCGAAAATTGCCATGTTGATGTGTCCCCGTTGAAGTGGTGAAGCGCCGATATGAGCGCGATGGCACGTTTATGGATACACCTCCGAAATAGCGGAAATCACGTTTCCGATATTGCAGAACTACCTAAAATACTCAAAACGCCATTTTCTACAAATAGTTGATTTCACCATAGAAAATTGACTTTCTTACAGAAAAATCAACTCAGGGCTTCAGACATTTTTTCGATCGCAACAGGCGGAAAAACCGTCCCGCCTCACGCCTGCAGCACCACCACCTTCGAACCGACAGGCACGCGGCTATAGAGGTCGATGATGTCGTGGTTCAGCATGCGGATGCAGCCGCTCGACATGGCGTGGCCGATGGACTGCGGCTGGTTGGTGCCATGCAGGCGGAACATGGTGTCGTTGCCGCCGCGATAAAGATAGAGCGCGCGGGCGCCAAGCGGATTGTTCGGGCCGCCGGGCATGCCGGCTGCGAATTTCAGATTGCGCGGATCGCGGCGCATCATGTTCGCGGTTGGTGTCCAGGATGGCCATTCCGCCTTGCGACCGATATAGGCGTCACCCTTCAGGGCAAGACCCTGGCGGCCTACACCGACGCCGTAGCGCATTGCGCGACCGTCGCCGAGAACATAATAAAGCCGCCGCGCCGGCGTATCCACAACCACCGTTCCAGCCGGATGGCGCGTATCATAGGCCACCTCCTGCCGGCGCAGTTCGGGCTTCACCTTATCGAGATGCATGGCGGGAAGCGGGAATTTTTCCTCCGGCTTCGCCGCGTAATCCAGCCTGTGCTGGCCGATGCCGGTGTTTGCGCAGCCAGCCAGAAACAGCGGCAATCCAAACAGAACACCACGACGTGAAATAGACATGTAACCCCCGCCAAATCATGTGATTAACGAGAGGTATAATTTTATGGTTAACAAACCCCTAATATGAGGTTGCAGTAATTAACCCGCCGCAACCGATGCGGCAGGTTTGCGATTGGCGAGATAAACGCCTGTCACCGCCAGAACCGTACCCGCAATCATCGCAGGCGTCAGCGTCTCGCCGAAAAGCAGGGCGGCTTCCACCGCGGCAAGCGGCGGCACGAGATAGATCAGCGAAGCGGCGCGCGAAACCTGGCCGCGCCGGATCAGATAAAGAAGCAGCGCCACGGCCCCGATGGAAATCGCGCCGACAGACCAGGCGAGCGTGGCGGCAAGGCCGAGGCTCCAGTCCACATGCCCATCTTCCAGCAGAAGCGCGAAGGGAACCGTTACCAGCAGCGCGCCGACATATTGCAGCGTTGCCACCGCCATGATGTTGCCGCCATGCACGTACTTCTTCTGGTAGAGCGTGCCATAGGTGACCGAGGTCATGCCCAGCACATTCACCGCCACGGCGTAAAGCGGCACCGACAGCCCGCCTGCACCCGCGGCCATGACCTTCGGCAGCACCGCGATGGCGATGCCGGCAAAGCCGATGAGCAGGCCGGCGCGCTGCAGCGGCGAGATCCTTTCGCCGATCATGAAACGGGCGGCCACCGCCGTCATCAGCGGCTGCAGGCCGGCGATAATGCCGCCGATCGCCGCCGGCACGCCCTGCCCTATCGCCCACCAGATCATGCCGAGATAAAGACCGTGCAGGAAGACGCCTGACAGGATCGCCCGGAAGATACCGACACGACTTTCGGGCCACTGGATGGACGAAAAGCGGCAGATCGCCCACAGCAAAACGCCCGCCAGAAGATAGCGCAGACAGAGGAAGGTCAGCGGCCCGGTATAATAGACCGCATATTTGGCGGTGACCCAGCCCGTCGACCAGAGAAAGACGAAGATGGCCGGAGCCAAACGGTCGAGCGACATGGGCGCATCCTCTGTGTAGCATGATGTCCGCTACCGGTGCGGGACAGACGGCGAATTGATGTTTCTGCGGCTTCACGCAAACCGGCGAATAGTCGACCCGGGTGTTCAGCATGGCGGTATCCGCATCCCGGCAAAAGGTCAAAGGCGTTTTGGTGATCACATCTTTCAGATTTTCTGATGCGACGCCGGACATTCATCAACCGAAAGCGAGCGAACAAAATTTATGCATTCGCCCACGGCGCAAACAGCGCCACCGCCCGCTTACACCGCTCGTCGCCCCGCAACCAATTTGCCGATGCCGCATTTATAGGCGGAAGCCGAAAAAACGCTTCTTTTTTAAAACTCTAGGGCGACAAAAAATCTTCTCAGGGAGGCCTGCATAGTTCTTGCATTGCATTTGTCGTTGTATTCATATGGCAAAAAAGGGGACATCGAAGTTGGCATTTGACGAAATGATAAATGCGGACAACACGCCGCGAAGCCCATATGAAAACTATAACGAATGGTACAGCCGGCAGGACAGGGCGCACCTGATCCAGAAATCAAAAGACGCGGAAAACATCTTCAGAAAAACCGGCATTACTTTCGCAGTCTATGGCCACGCCGATAGTTCAGAAAAACTTATACCCTTCGATATTATCCCGCGCATCATCTCCGGCCGTGAGTGGCGCAAACTGGCCCAGGGCATCGAACAGCGTGTTCTCGCCCTCAATGCTTTCCTCGACGATATCTACCACAAACAGGAAATCATCCGCGCCGGGCGCATCCCCCGTGAGATCATCGAAAAGAACGAAGCCTTCCTGCCGGAAATGATCGGCTTCACGCCGCCTGGCGGGGTCTACACCCATATCGTCGGCACCGATATCGTCCGCACCGGCGAAGACCAGTTCTATGTTCTGGAAGACAATGCCCGCACACCGTCAGGTGTCAGCTACATGCTGGAAAACCGCGAAACGATGATGCAGATGTTCCCGGAACTTTTCCATGAAAACCGGGTGCGACGGGTGGAGGATTACCCCTATCTGCTGCGCCAGTCGCTTGCCTCGCTCGCCCCTCCGGGCTGCACCGGCAAGCCGCGCGTCGCGGTGCTGACCCCCGGCATCTATAATTCCGCCTATTACGAGCACTCGTTCCTCGCCGACATGATGGGTGTGGAACTGGTGGAAGGTTCCGACCTTCGCGTCATGGACGGCAAGGTGAAGATGCGCACGACACGCGGTTATGAGGCCATCGACGTTCTCTACCGCCGCGTCGACGACGACTTCCTCGACCCGCTGACTTTTCGGCCGGATTCGGCGCTTGGCGTTCCCGGCATCATGGATGTCTATCGCGCCGGCAACATCACCATCGCCAACGCCCCCGGCACCGGCATTTCCGACGACAAGGCGATCTATTCCTACATGCCCGAGATCGTCGAATTTTATACCGGCCGCAAGCCGCTCCTAGAAAACGTGCCGACCTGGCGCTGTTCCGAGCCGGACAGCCTGAAATACGTTCTCGACAACCTTGCCGATCTCGTCGTCAAGGAGGTCCACGGTTCAGGCGGTTACGGCATGCTGGTCGGCCCCACCGCATCGAAAAAGGAGCGGGCGCTATTCGCCGAAAAGCTGCGGGCGCGCCCCTCCAACTATATTGCACAGCCGACGCTGTCGCTCTCCACCGTGCCGATCATGGTCAAGAACGGCATCGCGCCGCGCCATGTCGATCTGCGTCCTTATGTCCTTGTTTCGGACAAGGTGCAGATCATTCCCGGCGGCCTGACCCGCGTTGCGCTCAAGCAGGGCTCGCTGGTGGTCAATTCCAGCCAGGGCGGCGGCACCAAGGATACGTGGGTACTGGAGGATTAAGCCATGCTGGGCAGAACGGCAAACGGGCTCTACTGGATGTTCCGGTATATCGAGCGCGCTGAAAACATCGCCCGGCTCATCGATGCGGGCCTGCGCGTTTCACTGACGCGCTCAGGCAGCGGCGACGAGGATTGGGACGGCGTGCTGCAAAGCGCGGGCGTGCATGAGGAATTCCTCGAAACACGCGAAAAGGTGACGGCGGCAAATGCTATCGATTATCTTCTTCGCGAGAAATCGAACCCATCCAGCGTCATGTCCTGCATCGAAGCGGGGCGCAACAATGCCCGCATGGTGCGCACGGCTTTGACGCGCGAGACATGGGAAGCCACCAACGAATTCTGGATCGAGCTGAAGAACATCCTCGGCCGCAAGCTCAACCATGCGGAACTGCCGCAGACCATCGACGTGATCAAACACCGCGCCGGTCTGGTGCGCGGCGCCTTCCACGGTTCAATGCTGCGCAACGATCTCTATAATTTCTCCCGTATCGGCACCTTCATCGAACGCGCCGACAATACGGCGCGCATTCTCGACGTCAAATATTACGTGCTGCTGCCAGCTGTGGCGCATGTCGGCTCATCGCTCGACAATGCGCAGTGGGAATCCATTCTGCGCTCGGTTTCGGCCCACCGTTCCTATGGCTGGGTCTATGATGCGGAATACAAACCGGCCAACATCGCCGACTTCCTCATTCTCAATGGACGCATGCCGCGTTCGCTTGCCTATTGTTACGAGAAGATCGCCAGCAACCTCAATTACATCGCCGAGGACTACAGCGAGCGGCACAAGGCACACGATACGGCGGAAAGCATCCGCGACAGCCTGCGCGCGACCACCATCGCCCGGGTCATGGACGAGGGCCTGCACGAGTTTCTGGAAAGATTCGTCCATCGCAACGGGCAACTGGGACAGGAAATAACGGAAGGCTACCGCTTCTATCAATGAGCGCGTAGACGGGGACAGCTTATGCGTCTGAAAATCACCCATACGACGGAATATGTCTATGACGAGCCGATGCCCTATGCCTTGCAGCGGCTGCGCCTGACACCGCAGACCGGCCCGAGCCAGACGGTGGAGGACTGGGATGTCTCGGTCGATGGCGCGACCGTGGAAGTGACCTATGACGACCATTTCGGCAATCGCGTCGCGCTGGTGGAAACGGAAGGCCCACAGCAGCGGGTCAAAGTGGTGGCGAGCGGCACGGTGAACACGCAGGACAAGGCCGGCGTGTTCGGTCACCACATCGGCAACGCGCCGCTCTGGCTCTTCCTGCGGGAAACGCCGCGGACCAAACCGGGAAAGCTGGTACGCGAACTGGTGAAGGTGAGCGTCGGCGAGAGCGAGCTTGCCCGCCTCCACAATCTCATGGAAAACATTCACGGCAAGGTGGAGTATGTTCCCGGCTCCACCGACATCGAAACCACGGCCGAAGCGGCACTGGAGGCTGGCAGGGGCGTCTGTCAGGACCACGCCCATATTCTCATTTCCGCTGCCCGTCAGATGGGCCTGCCTGCCCGTTATGTATCCGGTTATCTGATGATGGAGGCGGTGGAGGAACAAACCGCTACCCACGCCTGGGCCGAGGTGCATCTGCAGGGCCTTGGATGGGTCGGCTTCGACGCCGCCAACAATATCTGCCCCGATGACCGTTATGTCCGCATCGCATCCGGTCTCTGCTATCGCGATTGCGCGCCTATATCTGGCATGCGCATCGGCCCGGCCGGTGAGACGCTGAGCGTTTCAGTTACCGTGCAGCAATCGCAGAGCCAGAGCCAGTCCCAGAGCTGAGATCATGGCCGCCAGAGACGACGATACGATCGGTTTCTATACTGACAACGCAACCGCCTATACCACCCGCGGGCAGGCAGCAGACCGCCCGCATCTCAAGACATTCCTGTCGCAGTTGGAAAAAGGCGCGACCATCCTCGAACTTGGATGCGGCGGCGGGCAGGAAAGCGAATATATGCTGGCAGCCGGTTTCGACGTGCATCCCACAGATGGAACGCCCGATATAGCGAAGGCTGCGGAAGCCCGACTCGGCATTCCTGTCAGGATATTGCTGTTCGAAAATATCGATGAGGTCGGGCGCTATCACGGCGTCTGGGCCAATGCCTGCCTGCTGCACGTGCCACGCCCTGCTCTGCGCGGCATCATCGGCCGTATCCACACGGCACTGAAACAGGGCGGCGTCTTTTATGCGAGCTTCAAGGCCGGAGAGGCTGAAGGACGCGATACGTTCGGCCGCTATTACAATTATCCGTCCAGGTCATGGCTGGAGGAGCTTTACGGGCAATATGACTGGACGGGCGTAGAGATCGAAGCCCGGCAGGGAAGCGGTTACGACAAGCTGCCGACAGACTGGCTGCATGTCATGGCCAAAAAGCGCTAACCAACCGCGACAGGTTCACGGTTGCAAAATGGCGCAGCACCCGTTTTAATCGCCGTTCTCAGTTGAAAGCATGATCCGGTTTATCCTTTTGGGACAAAACCGGCCGGGAGACGGCATTGTACAGCATTTCCGACTATCGCGACTGCCAGTCGCATGGACCCATCATAGCAGAAAGGGTCTGGACGGCGTGGTGGCAAGATAGCGGCCTCAAGGTGGGCGATGTCCTCGAGCACCTGAAAGAGATGACAAATCCTCACGCCCTCCCCACCGGTTTCGTCGCCCATGATGGCGACGCCTATGTCGGCTCCGCTTTTCTCATTCATTGCGATCTCGAGGAGCGCCCGCACTATCTTCCCTGGGTCGCGGCCCTGTGGGTGGAAGAAGACCGCCGACGCTCTGGCGTGGCGCGCGCGCTGATGCAGGCCGCGACAAAGAGTGCCGCCGACCTCGGTCACGAGATCTGCTACCTCTGCTGCGAGGCAGGTCTTGAGGACTATTACCTCAACTGCGGCTGGACCGTCCTCGAACGGGGCGTCGGCAAGCACGATCTGACGGTGTTGACCTACAAGACATGACGCCGCCCGCCGCTTACCCATCATTCCTCACCACATCTCGACCATAGGAGGCACCATGCAACCGCCAACAGCCATCATGGAAACCGCGATCTATGTGAATGATCTCGAAGCCGCCGAGGCTTTTTACTGCGATGTCTTCGGTCTGGAGATCATCCGCAAGGTGCCCGGAAGCTTCGTCTTTTTCAGGTGCGGGCGGCAGGTACTGCTGGTTTTCGACCCCGAGAAGTCGCGCAAAGCCGATCCCGATAATCCCATCCCTCGCCATGGCACGGCAGGTGAAGGCCACTTCTGCTTTTACGCAAGGGACAAATCGGAGGTAGACGGCTGGAAAGCGCACTTCGAAACGCTCGGGATTCCTATCGAGCACTATCACCGCTGGCCGAATGATAGCTATTCCGTCTATATCCGCGACCCCTCCGGGAACTCGGTGGAAGTGGGAGAAGGCAAGCTCTGGGGATTTGAACAGGGCTGACCGCAAAGAAGCAGGACACCACCGTGAAGAACATTTATGTCGTAACTCATCCTCAGTCGGTCCACCATGTCGAGAACCGGGTCGGCGGCTGGTATGATACCGAACTGACGCCGCACGGCAGGACCGATGCCAGGGCGGCGGCTGCCAGACTGGCGACGCTGGTCGGTGGTGAGCCCGTGGAAATCTTCACCTCCGACCTGCTTCGCGCCTCGCAGACCGCAGAAATCATCGCGGAACGCTTCGGGCAGCGAATGGAGACCATGCGTGACTTGAGGGAAATGAGCTATGGTGAGGCCGAAGGCATGCCGCAGCAATGGCTCGATGAGCGTCAAATCCCGGCACCGCACCATAATCGCCTTGACCATCGTGGCGGTATTGCCGATGGCGAGACGAGACGCGAATTTGCCGAAAGGGTGTATCGAGCCGTAAACATGATCATCGCGCGGCCCTGCGCCACGCAGATCATCGTGACCCATGGCTTCGCCCTGACCTTCGTCATTGCGGCATGGATCAAGATGCCGATCGACAGCGCCGGTTATGTCAGCTTTCCGGCGCGCTCCGGCAGCATAACGCATTTGAAGGAAGACGATTACTGGCAGAACCGCGCCATCGTTTCACTGGCGGATGTTTCGCATCTGCAGGATTTTGCCTCGCGATAGCCATAGCGACATTTGCTCGTGATCAGGTGACGCAGACAATATGACCTACGTCATTCCGGCCCTGAGCCGGAAACCAGCCGACGCGCGTCTGCGCGGAGAAAAGACTCTTTTCAGCCCAAAGACTTGGGCTGGCTGGATACCGGTTCAAGGCCGGTAGACGAATAGAGGGAGCAATTGCTCCCTCTATCATTCCCAAAGATCGCCCGCAGATCAGATCTGCCGAACCACGATCTCCTCTTCCGCATCGACCGCCAGCGGGTTCTTCAGCGGCAGGCCGAAACCGGCGGCTTCGATTTCGAAGACGTCGCCCGCTTCCGGCTTGATACCTTCGGCGAAGGAAAGCGTTGCCGTGCCGAACATATGCACATGCACATCGCCAGGCGCACGGAACAGGCCGTATTTGAAGTGGTGATATTCGAGGTTCGCGAAGGTATGGGACATGTTGTCTTCACCCGATACGAACGGCTTTTCGAAGATGACCTTATCACCGCGGCGGATGCGCGAGGTGCCGCGAATATCGGACGGCGGGGCGCCGACGCGAATTTCCGGACCGAAGCTTGCCGGGCGCAGCTTGGAATGGGCGAGGTAGAGATAGTTGATCCGCTCGGTGACGTGATCGGAAAACTCGTTCGAGACGGCAAAGCCGATACGCACGGCTTCGCCCTTGTCGGAAATCACGTAGATGCCTGCCATCTCAGGCTCTTCGCCGCCATCCAGCGCAAACGAAGGCGAGGTGAGCGCCGCACCGGGCGCTGCCGCCACATGGCCGTTGCCCTTGTAGAACCACTCGGGCTGAACGCCTTTTTCACCGGCCTTCGGCTTGCCGTTTTCCAGACCCATGCGGAACATCTTCATGGAGTCCGTCAGGCTTTCCTCGGCGGCTTCCGTGGTTTTCTTGTGCATGCTGTCGCGGGTCGCGGCCGAACCGAGATGGGTAAGGCCAGTGCCGGTCAGATGCAGATGAGCCGGATCGGGATGGGTGATCGGCGGCAGGAAGCGACCTTCGGCATAAGCCTTTTCAAGATCGACGGCATCGCCCAGACCATGCGCGGAAATGACATCTGCAAGGTTCTTGTCGCCATTGGCGGCTTCCATGGCAAGCGCATAAACGGACTCTGCGCCCTTGACTGCGCGTGCCTCTCCGCCTTCTTCGCGAACCGCTACGGTGATGTTGCCGCTGGCATCTTTAATCTGTGAAATGAGCACGGGATTTCCTTCCTCCGGCGCAATGCGCCTTTATCTCTTCTACGCGGCGCCTTGCGCCTGCATCTTATGAAAGTGGCCGGAAACCGGCCACTTTTTGGACTGCTATATGGGTGAGCCGATCAGCCCTTGTTCTTGTTGTAGACGTCGAAGAACACGGCGGCGAGCAGCACGAGGCCCTTGACCATCTGCTGGAAGTCGATGCCGAGACCGACGATCGACATGCCGTTGTTCATGACACCCATGATGAAGGCGCCAATGACCGCACCGGTGATCTTGCCAACGCCGCCGGATGCCGAAGCACCACCGATGAAGCAGGCCGCGATAACGTCAAGCTCGAAGCCCACGCCGGCCTTCGGCGTTGCCGAGTTGAGGCGGGTCGCGATGATCATGCCGGCGAGACCAGCCAGAACGCCCATGTTGACGAAGGTCAGGAAGCTCAGGCGTTCGGTGTTGATACCCGAAAGCTTGGTCGCCTTTTCATTGCCGCCCATGGCGTAAATGCGACGGCCGATGGTCGTGCGACGCGTCACGAAGCTGTAGAGCGCAACGAGAGCAAGCATCACGATCAGCACGTTCGGCAGGCCGCGATAGGTGGAAAGCTGGTAGCCAAGAAACAGGATCGCGGCCGAAATCAGCAGGTTCTGGGCGATGAAGAAACCGAAAGGCTCGACATCGATGCCATGCTTCACATTCACGACACGGCGACGCCATGCGAGATAGAACAGCACGACGGTAATCAGCACCGTCAGGATCATCGAGGTGGTGTTGAGACCTTCAATGCCGCCGATATCGGGCAGGAAGCCGGTGCTGATGATCTGGAAATCGGTCGGGAACGGACCGATGTTCTTGCCGCCGAGCACGAAGAGCGTCAGGCCGCGGAACACCAGCATGCCCGCCAGCGTCACGATAAAGGACGGAATGCGGTGATAGGCGATCCAGTAACCCTGGGCCGCACCGATGATGCCGCCGATGACGAGACAAATCAATGCCGCCAGAAAGGGGTTCATGCCCCATTGCACGGTCAGTATGGCCGCGATCGCGCCGACGAAGGCGACGATGGAACCGACCGAAAGGTCGATATGCCCGGCCACGATGACAAGCAGCATGCCCAGCGCCATGATGACGATGAACGAGTTCTGCAGGATGAGGTTGGTCAGGTTCACGGGGCGGAACAGGATGCCGCCGGTGTAGAACTGGAAGAAAACCATGATGGCGACGAGCGCGATCAGCATGCCATATTCGCGGATATTGGAGCGAATATAGGATGTGACCGAGACGACGTTACTTTCTTCGTTTGTTGTGTTTGCCGAACTCATGAGTTCTTCTCCCCTGAGCGCATGATAGCGCGCATGATGCTTTCCTGGCTCGCCTCTCCCTTCGGCAATTCAGCGACGATGCGGCCTTCGTTCATGACGTAGATGCGGTCGCAATTGCCGAGCAGTTCGGGCATTTCCGATGAGATCATCAGAACGCCTTTACCATCGGCAGCGAGCTGGTTGATGATGGTGTAGATTTCATATTTCGCGCCGACATCGATACCGCGGGTCGGTTCATCGAGGATCAGCACGTCGGGATTGGAGAACAGCCACTTGGAGAGCACAACCTTCTGCTGGTTGCCGCCCGAAAGGTTGACCGTTTCCTGAAAGATGCCCGACGAGCGGATGCGCAGGCGCGTGCGGAAATCGCTCGCCACCTTCATTTCCTTGATGTCGTCGATGATGCTGGCATTCGAGACGCCGGCAAGATTGGCGAGTGTGGTGTTGTGCAGGATGTTGTCGTTGAGCACGAGACCGAGATGTTTGCGGTCCTCCGTGACATAGGCAAGACCGGCATCGATTGCCTTGCGCACGGTGCTGACGTCAACTGGCTTGCCGTTGATCAGCACTTCACCGGTGATCTTGTGGCCATAGGACTTGCCGAACACGCTCATCGCAAATTCGGTGCGCCCTGCCCCCATCAGGCCAGCAATACCGACGACTTCGCCCTTGCGCACGGTGACGTTGATATCATGCAGAACCTGGCGGTCGCGGTGCTGCTGGTGATAGGCGTTCCAGTTCTTCACTTCGAGAATGGTTTCGCCGATCGGCACGTCGCGCGGCGGATAACGATCTTCGAGATCGCGGCCCACCATGTTGCGGATGATGACGTCCTCGCTGATTTCTTCCTTGTGACAGTCGAGCGTCTTCACCGTCATGCCGTCGCGGAGCACGGTGATCTGGTCGGCCACCTTGCGCACTTCATTCAGCTTGTGGGTGATGATGATCGAGGTCATGCCCTGCTTGCGGAATTCCATCAGCAGGTTCAACAGCGCCTCGGAATCGCTTTCGTTCAACGAAGCGGTCGGCTCATCAAGGATAAGCAGCTTCACGCTTTTCGACAGCGCCTTGGCGATTTCGACCAGCTGCTGCTTGCCGACACCAATATCGGTGATCAGCGTCTCCGGTGATTCCTTCAGACCCACTTTCTTCAGAAGTTCGCGCGTACGATTGAAGGTCTCCTGCCAGCTGATCACGCCGTTCGAGGCGACCTCGTTGCCAAGGAAGATGTTTTCCGCAATCGACAGGAGCGGCACGAGCGCCAGTTCCTGGTGAATGATGATGATACCAATATCTTCACTGTCGTTGATGGCGCGAAAGTTTCGCACGGCGCCTTCATAGTGGATTTCGCCCTCATAGGTGCCGGCGGGGTAAACACCGGAAAGGACCTTCATCAAGGTCGACTTTCCCGCGCCGTTCTCACCGACGAGTGCGTGGATCTCACCTTCCTTAACCTTGAGGTTGACGTTCTCAAGCGCTTTCACGCCCGGAAACGTCTTGGTGATGTTCCGCATTTCGAGAATGGTATTGGCCATATCGCAATCCAGCGCCCGATTAATTCCGGCGTTTTTATTTTTATGGAAAAACGGGGATGACGCCAAGCCATCCCCGCATGTGTATCAGGCTTATTTCAGCTGGTCTTCCTTGTAGTAACCGCCATCGACGAGAACCTGCTTGTAGTTCTCCTTGGTTACTGCAACCGGCTTCAGCAGGTAGGACGGAACAACCTTGACGCCATTTTCATAGGTCTTGGTGTCGTTCACTTCAGGTTCCTTGCCCTGCATAACGGCATTCACCATGTTCACGGTAACCTTCGCGAGTTCGCGGGTGTCCTTGAAGATGGTGGAATACTGTTCGCCGGCAATGATCGACTTCACGGACGGGATTTCAGCGTCCTGACCGGAAACGACCGGCAGCGGCTGATCCTTCGTGCCATAACCAACGCCCTTCAGCGAGGAGATGATGCCGATGGAAAGACCGTCATAAGGCGACAGAACGGCGTCAACCTTGGCGTCGGTGTAGTAGGCCGAGAGAAGGTTGTCCATGCGGGCCTGGGCCGTTGCCGGATCCCAGCGCAGCGTGCCGACCTTGTCCATGCCGGTCTGGCCGGACTTCACGACGAGCTTGCCGCTGTCGATGTAAGGCTGGAGAACAGACATAGCGCCGTCGTAGAAGAAGAAGGCGTTGTTATCATCAGGGGAGCCGCCGAAGAGTTCGATGTTGAACGGACCCTTGCCATCCTTCAGACCAAGCTTGTCGACGATCGAAGTCGCCTGCAGAACGCCAACCTGGAAGTTGTCGAAGGTGGCGTAGTAGCTGACGTCGCCGCTGTTGCGGATCAGGCGGTCATAAGCGATGACCTTGATGCCCTGCTCGCCGGCCTGCTTCAGCACGTCCGACAGCGTGGTGCCGTCGATCGAGGCGATCACGAGGACCTTGACGCCCTTGGTGACCATGTTTTCGATCTGGGAAAGCTGGTTCGGAATATCGTCGTCGGCATACTGCAGGTCGGTCGTGTAACCAGCTTCCTGAAGCTGCTTGACGATGTTGTTGCCGTCATCGATCCAGCGCGCGGAAGACTTGGTCGGCATGGCGATGCCAACAGCGCCCTTGTCCTGTGCGAAAGCCGGCACTGCGAAAGACGCAGCACCGATGGCACAAGCTGCCATCAGCGAAATAATGGACTTCATTAACTCTCTCCCTTGAGCCCTTCTCTGGACCCGCATGTTGCGGTGCACCAGGAAATTCATGCCGTCAGAGGAAGAAGCCGCGCCCTGCTCGCTCCCTTTTCGCAATTGCGAAATGGAACAGCTGCCGCTCCTCCCCGGCATTCCGCAAATTGTTCTGAATCCATATAACTGTCAAATAGAATAAATCAGTTTCCATATATCAATTATGATATATTAAATCGATACAAAAACCGATGAGGGGTATAAAATCGCGAATGAGCAACCAGAAAGTGTATGAGCAGGCGCAAACAACGGATGCCCTTTTTGTCTTTGAAGACAACCCGTTGCTGCGGGCCGGATTGAAGATGAGCCACCTGCGCATGCTGGTCATGATCGAGGAGCACGGGCAGGTCAGCGCGGCTGCCGCCGCCATGAACATGACGCAGCCGGCGGCCTCGCGCATGCTCTCGGAAATGGAAGCGATCGTCAAATCGCCGCTCTGTCAGAGAGCATCGCGCGGTGTGGTTCTGACGAAGTTCGGCGAGGCGCTGGCGCGACGGGCGCGCACCATATTGCTGGAGCTGCGTGAGGCGAGTCGCGAACTCAATCAGATGAAGTCCGGCAGCGGCGGATCCGTTTTCATCGGCGCGGTGACCGCGCCCGCCATCAGCCTCGTGGTTCCCGCCATAAGACGGGCCATGGACACCTATCCCGGCATTGAAATCAATGTTCAGGTGGAGAGCAGCAACGTGCTGGCGCGGGAATTGCTGGCTGCGCGCCACGATTTCATCATCGGCCGCATACCGGATGACTTTGATCCAGGCCTGTTCTCCATCCACGAAATCGGCATTGAGCGCGCCTGTCTAGTGGTGCGCGAAGGTCACCCGCTTCTGGGCGGCGATCCCGTCACCCTGCAGGATCTTTCCGGTTACGACTGGGTGTTCCAGCCCCCTGGCGCGCTTTTGCGGCGCACCATGGAGGATGTCTTCCTTACCCACGGCGTCGCCATGCCGCGCAACGTCATCAACACGCCATCCGTGGTTCTCACGCTTGCGCTTGTCTGCAACACCGATGCCATTGCGCCGATTGCGCAGGACATGGCCGAATTCGTGGCCGGCCAGCGGGCCGATATCGGCCGGACCCGCATATTGCCGACGGATTTCGAACTGGTCGTCAAGCCCTACAGCATCATCACCACCAAGGGGCGCGTCCTGCCGCCCAGCGCCCGCCTGCTTTACGATCTGGTGCTGGATGAAAGCCGCAAGCTGACTGCCCAGTGACGGCGGCAAGCCAGACGCCACCTTCATCCACTACAAGGGCCGGAAATCGTGACCGGCGAAGGAACAGCCGTATGCTCTTCGGACAATCCGTTTTCCAGTCTGTCGTCGAAAGACTGAAGCAGGAGAAAGAAGACGAAGGCGCAGAGCCGCCCCCGCCCGCGGATAACCGCATTGCCGGCTTCAGCTCACGCTTCGTTGTCGATACGCATATCGAAGCGCCGGCGGCTGCGAACGGTAATCTCGACGCCTATCTCGCCTTCCTGGAAGACGCCGCGCCACCGGCGGAACCCCAGCCGGAACCGGAGAGCGAACCGGAACCGATGCCGGCCCACCTCGAAAAGACCTCACTTGCCGATGTTTCGGCGGAACTGGCGATCCAGGAGACCGACACTGCGGCAACGCTCGCGGAAAAGCGCCGCGCCTTCGCCCGCCTCAATCATCCCGACCGGGTGAAACCGCAGTTCCGGCACAATGCGACACTGCGCATGACGGCAGCCAATCTCCTGATCGACCAGGCGCTCCGCATGCTTCGGATGCGAGAGCATTTCCGGTAAGAGGCGGGCAGCTCAAGACAGGCGATGAACGGAAAATCGCGACGCGTCAGCCGGCATCGTCCTTATCGGTGGGTGGATTTTCGGCGGCGGGCGCAACCGCCCCGTCCCCACTCTTGTCGCCGTCGCTTGCGGGTTTGAATTTTACCAACAGTTCATAGGCCGCATAGACGCCTATGCCGCCCACGACGGTTCCCCAGAAAAACTCGCGATTGACGAATTCGATGACAGCCCATGCCACACAGAAACCGACGATGAGCAACCGCACCCACAGGGGACGATAAAGCGGATGACTCGTATCGATATTCAGCATGGTGTTTCCGTCTCTGGCTTTTCCGGTCAGTCGCTCGCTGCCGCGCGGGCACCGCATGGCACGGGGATTCCATGCGTCTTGACCGTTTCGCAGACAAATTGCAACGCAAATCGGACCGAGGGATATCAGGCTGCCGTGATGGAGATTAGCTGATAACCGGGGGTGCCGTGCCACCACGGATGAAATCCGCCGCCCTTCCGGCCAGCATTTGCCGAGCTGAGCATGGGGAAACACCGGCGCCGGACGTCAGTCGCGCAGGCGGCCGAGCAGCGCCAGCAATTGGTCGCGGGCCTTCTTGCCGCCGATACGGTCGATCAGCTTTTCCTCGCGGTCGCGCCAGACATCGGAAAGGCGGTCGAGAAGACGGCTACCCTCGGCCGTCATGTCGAGGAAATGAACGCGCCTGTCCTCTTCCGACCTGCGGCGGACGAGCAGACCTTTCTCTTCCATGCTGTCGACGATGGCAACGAAATTAGCCCGCTGGATGCCGAGCGCCTCGGCCACATCGCTTTGTTTAAGACCCGGATTTCCGCCGACGATGACGAGAACGGAAAAATCGGCCGGCCGCAATCCCTGCTCCGCCAGCACATCGGAAAAACCGTTTGCCACGGCAAGTTGCGAGTGCCGCAAATGATAGCTGATCGCAGTCGTCAGCAAACCGTAATCGATCGCCGTAAGATTCGTCGTTTGCGCGCTGCCGCTTTCGACCTTTTCCGTCCGCGGCCCGTTGCTATGTGCCAATCGCAAAGCCATCCGATCCCCCGCCTGATTCGTCCTTTACCCTGCCGAAATCATAACTGACAATGTCACGAAACTGTATCCTAAATAAATGTAGATGATACTAATATTGTATAAGAATTTGACAGTTAATGACCGGAAACCCAATGTTGCCCGCCATCTGGCGACAAAATCTGCGCCGAAAGCATGACTATTTACCCGCCAATTTTGAGGGGCCGGAACCGCGGGGTCACCCTTCTCTGGCAGGCATACGGGCACCGCGGCCCACGACGGATGAACATGCTGAAACTGCACGCGGGACCCGTGACAAGCTACTACTTATAGGTGAAATCGATTTCCGCGAGACCTGGGACGCCAAACGACGCAGCCCCGCGCGCAAAGTCGCCCAAAAACCGCACGCCCGCACTTCCGGCCCTCTTCACCCTGCGGTCTCGAAAACTGGCAAGGTTTCGCAAATCTTGGATTTTTAGTCATTGATGCGGAAAGAAAGCTAGGGTATGAACCAACCGCTGCACGCGATTCAAGCGTGGCCGCTGCACCCGTAGCTCAGCTGGATAGAGTGTTGGATTCCGATTCCAAAGGTCACAGGTTCGAATCCTGTCGGGTGCGCCATTTTCTCAAGGCTTCCAGCGATTTTGTTAGATGGATAAAAATCTTACAGGAAGCATATAGGAAGCACCGCTCTCCATCGGAGCCGAGATGCGCCAGAACGATTTTATCCAGTTCGATACTCTGAACCAGATGGACCCTAGCGAAGTGGCGCTCACACAGGAGCTCGTTGTTGGCTTCTTTGGCACCCCCCACCCGGAAGTCATCTTCGATGGCGTGTATTTCCATGAGCGAAGGTTTCCCTTCACAATCTACACCGACCCAGACAATCCCAAACAGGTTGCGGTTTGCCTGCCTGAGCATCAAGCCGATGACGGTTTGGCGCGCTTTTTCCACCTGACGCATGAACTAGTTCATTGCCTCACTCCTAATGGCCCGCAGACCGGACAAGCAACGGTGCTTGAAGAGGGATTGGCAGAACACGCAAAAATTTATCTTGTCGAACAGTTTTTCCAATCCAGATATGAAGGCGTGGATTTCAGAACCATGACCGCCGGAGACTATCGAGCGGCATTCGACATGGTGGAGGAACTGGTGGCGGTCTATGGCCTCCAAGAAATGCGCCAAATTGTTACGGCCATGAGGATGGAAACGCTGCTGCCCTTCGCTCACATTGGACCGGTCATCTTACGACATTACTTTCCAAGATGCCGGACTGAACTGCTCGTAGCCTTGGGGTCACCTTTCCACAAGTCGTGACGTGCAGTTGAGCATGGCCCACAAAACTCGTGCATCGATCCGCGTCTATGACGTCAGTGAAAGCTCGCAGACGCCCCATAGATTCATAAATCTCGCTTCACCGCTAGGAGGCAATCATGGAAAATCCGAAGAGGTCGATGTCGCGGGAGGAGCTTTACGAACTAGTGTGGTCCACCCCAATGCAGAAGCTGGCGGAAACGTACGGCCTATCAGACCGAGGGCTTGCAAAGACGTGTCAGCGATACCTCGTTCCAGTGCCGTCGAGGGGATATTGGGCAAAAATCGACGCCGGGCAACCGGTTAAGCGGACGCCCCTGCGGGCGGTTGAGAATACGGCGCTCCACACGGTGCACATCGGAGGCAGACAATTAAGCGCGCCCAGTCCCTATCTCTTAGAAGTCATGGCTACAGCCAAACGGGAGGTTGAGGCTGAAAATCAATTGTTATCGCGCAGCGCAGGCGATGAAACTCGCTTACCTTTTTTGACGATGCCGGCCCCCGCACCAGAAACAGGGGTTGAGGCGAATAGACCGTCGAAACTAACATCCGGAAAGCTTCAGCCAGACGTACAAGCCTTCATTTCAGAACTGCGGAGGTGCCAAGTCGATCGGGACGGCTTTATTCAGTTGAAGTGGATTAAGGTCGCTCCGAAAGATGTCAACCGAGTTGGAGCGATATTAGACAGTCTCGCGCGGCAGCTAAAACGGTACGAGTTCATTTTTGATGGGGGTGGAAGCCGTTTGGGATTTTCGAAGGCCGGGACGACTGTAGATTTCGAAATAGAAGCTCCACGAAAAAGAGAAACCAACGTTTCAAGGACTGAATGGAGGAGCTTCACCTACAAGCACGTTGGTCGGTTTAAGCTGCGTATTTTTGGTCGTGCGGACGGCGTAAAGAAAGAATGGATCGACAGGGATAGTGGTTCAATTGAGGATCACCTTGATAAGATTGTTGAGAGCTTTCGCTTAAACCACGTAGCCGAGCGAGAGTACGAAGAGCGAAGCCGCCAAGAAGCTGCGCGTCGAGCGCATATGGCGTCTCGTAGGAAGATGGCCGAGCAACGAGCGAAGCGTGAAAGCGATCGCCTATCCTTTTTGCAAAGTATTGCCAATGCGCGCCGTGAGGCAGACGATTTACGCGATACAATTTCCACCGTTCCGTATTGTGAAGATCTCCCGGCGGACTACCGACGCATGCTTGAGTGGGCTCAAAAGCGGCTAATGCAGCTGGAGGAGCAAACGCGTGTTGAGGCAATTCAGACATCTTTAGAGGCCAAGCTGCTTTTCGCAGATCCGGATCCCCTTTACGATCCGGAAGGCGATCCGCCAATGAAGGTCAACTACTGGGACGATTAATACAGCGCCCCAAGGGAAAGCAGGTGGCAGATTTTTAATGTGCGCATTGATTGGTGCAATTGATCTGCGCCTCCGTTATGGAGGTCGAGAGACTTCCGGCCAGCTGGCCGGAAGTTGAAAGAACCCGCTGGTAGTACGAGGCTGCCGGCGGGTTTTCTTTATCAATCACTCGTATCTCGCCCATTCCGGCATAACGGCGCCATCAAGCGCTTCTATTGCCCTGCCAAGCGCTCGGTGGTTGGTCCTTTTCCCGATCCATCCCGCTCTGCTAAAGTACGTCCCTGTGCGCGCAGCTTTATCCAAATCTGGCATAGTCCAGCCTATTTCGAAACAACGACGTCTGACTTCGTCTAGTCCCGGTATCCCAGTTAATTTGTAACCTTTCCGCTTTCTCCTGAAGCCGTGGTAGCGTGCAGTTTGCTGGATATTGTGCCAGGTGGAATGTGGAAAGGCTGCGCAGATATCTTGAGGAGACGCTTCCGGATAGAGCTTTCGCAATTTGGAAAGCTCGGCGCCAGTCCAGATGTGGATTTCCTTTGTGAGCCCCAGCTTACCGGCTTGGGCTCTTATCGCGACATAACTCCTACGCCGAAGAGCCTTCCGAAGAGCTTTGTAATCTGGAGCAAGTTGGATGATCGTCTCTCGCTCTTGGTCGGTCCAAAGCTTCTGCCCAGCAATTTCGCCAGCACGATGAACCCGGGCCCTCGCACGTTGAGCCATGACTGCATTCCTTGCGTGATACGCTAGTGCCATTGGAAGCACCTCCCCGCGCAATTTCAACCTCCCACCACTTGAAATGCGAGTCTGGCGGCCACCTTTTCCCGGCTTTCCACACCTCTCAATTTTAACCATTGGGAATATGCGAAGGTGGCAAGACATGGCATCTATGAGACGCCGCCGCTGGTACGAGCGGGTAAATTGTCGTAGGTGGAGCGGCTTCGAATTCTCGAAATCGTATGCTGGAAAACCTAAATGGTATCGCTGGGAGCACCACCAGGAAAAGGAGCCGTCACGATGATATCCCGCATCGCTCGCCAGAAAAATGCAGAACAACGACTGGCGATGGCGCTTCGCCAATTGAACGATGCCATCAAGGAAGTTCACAAGACCGGCCTTGATGTGGAAGTCTCCACCTTGGCGATGATGACCTCGCGCGGGCCGTTGACGCAGGTGGATCTTAAAACGTTCAGAGCCGAAGGCGCTCCACCGGTTTTGAAGGTGGTTGGAGACTAAGTCACCCCGCCCATGAAGGGTGTTCGGAGGGCTCCCTTTATTTTGCCGTAGCCTCACCAAAGATATGCAACAGTCGAGTTTCACCATGCTACATCGACAGCACAACGATCCGAAGCTCGACGCATTCAGGTTTGCGTGGCCTATACTGTTGGTGTGCTGCATTGCTTTCGTCGGGGCCCTAGTTGTCGGCCTGCGAGCATGGCGCTTCAGTAATTTCGCCCACTCCATCGCAACAATTCAGGAAGTGTGGGATCAAAAAGTCAAGGTCGCGGGCCGCAGAGGTGAACCGTTATTTGAGACGCACTACGAGACCTTCACTTTCGGCACGATTGTTTTCGAGCGTCAGCAAAAGGGCATTACACATTCCTGCAAGAAGACCGTGAGACTTGGAAGGCCTCTGGATAAATACGCGGTTGGTGAAAAACTTGATGTCGTACCCGCCACTGGGACGTGCGACCGTGTGGATGTGATCGGTCGGCTCCCAAGTGATTAAGTTCTCCAATCCGACAAGACAGAGGTGCCTCCAGGGCACGGTCAGGTAAACACATACGCCATTTAGCGAGTAGCAAAGGAAGAGAAATGCGGGAAGCTGGTTCAAACCGTCGGATCGACGCGAGCGAGATAGCGTCGATAGCTCTTTACGCCGCCCTCAGCATCCTCATTGCTTTTTTGATCGTCTATATCGTCTACTTACTAGTGCTGGCAATTATTATTCCGAGCACCAGATTTACCCCAAACTCCATCCTTCCGCCGGTCGGAGCGACAGGAGTATTGCTCGCGTTCTGCGTCGTCCGTTTGCACGCAAATTCGCATACTTTTAGCGAGTTTATCGAACAAACCGGGAAATTGGTCGGAAAGGTTTGGTATCCCCTTTTGGCAACCTTACTTCTTTCATTCATCCTCAACCTCGTGGCTCTGAGTGTACTTTGAGGTCGCAAGGGTCTCCCGGTGGTTCTTTATCTTCTCTAATAAAAATTCTAGTTGAGTAGACTCGACTCCAATCTCTCTGCGTGTTTTTGTGTTCGCGGGGACGTTATTGGGGGCTTTCTTGACAATTGTTTATTTGCGGGTGCTTGGCGCCCTGTTCATTTCGTGTGCCTTAAGCGCATGCACCACTTCGCGCGAGGCATTCAACGCCAATCCAAAGTCGATCGATAAGCCGACGCTCTGTCGCACATACTTGCAAAGCCAAGACCCAGCATTCCAGCAGGAGCTCGCGAACGAACTCAGCCGGCGGGGTGTGCAGTTTTATCAATGTCCAGAAATGGTTCGGAACCAAGATGCGGCTGCCGCGGCTTTGGTCGCTGTGGCGCTTGTCGGAACGGCCGTTGCTGTTTGCGCCAACAACAATTGCGGGGGTGGCTACCCCACAAGAAGCTACCCAGGGAATTGCTACTCCTACTATGACCGAGCTGCGGATGGTAGTCTATGCGGTCACCGAAGTGCTATGTCGCGGCCAGGCGGTTGGTGACAAAAATGAAGTCACCATTCAAAATCAAAGCCGATATGCCCAAAGCATTTGTTACCCTTGGGAGTGGCATAAAGTTACTTAGCCATTGGTGGTCAAAAAATTGCGGTTGGGTTGCCGTCCTCGTCTTAGGTGCGGCGATTCTTTTGAGTTACGTAGGGTGGGAAAATTTCCGTGGTGCTGTGTGCGAGACTGGCGGGGGATGTATCTTAGGATGGGTTAGTGCAATGGGCGGTTGGGCGGCCGCGCTTGCTGCTTTGGTCACGCTAACGTTTCTTCGTGACCAATACAGCGAGGCTCAAAAGCTCCACTACTCCGATCATTACGCGCTTGCATGCCTACTCGTTTTTGAAGCGACTAGAATGAGGCATTTTTTAAACCTACTTGAGCGCCGCATCACAGATTTTGAAACTGATTTTTCAGACGCCAATATCGAGCGGCTGCGAGAAGCTTTTGATGTAATTAAGGCACTGTTAGAAAATCCAAAGATTAGCGAGTTCCTAGTGAGTGTTGGCGACAATAATAATTCCAATCGCTTTTCACACGCGTTGGCCAAGATCGATGAAAGTAGAATGGAGACCTCGCCCGCCAATGTCCGAGCAATTCGGCAAAAAAATACAAATGATTTGCTTGTCTCCCACAATTCCGTAACCGGTGTCTTATGGGCTTCAAAAGAGAGCTGTGAAATTTTTTCCAAGACATTGATCGAAAAAGCCGGGGACTACATCAGCAAATGGGAGAAGGTGCACGGGCGCGCGAAATCTGCCGACGAGTACTTAGACCTTCCCAAATAGGTTTTTTGGCAATCGGATTTTGAATTTTTCAATGGGCATCACATTAACGCTACAATTGACGAGGGAAATAATTTCAGACTTCTCTCAGTCCCTACGAGAAGCGTTGACCATCAGGAGCTTTTCTCCAGATATGCTGTTGTGCTTGAGGCGGCGCTGGGAGCCGAAGAGCTTGAGCGGTTGAAACGGGACGAGGTGAAGCAGCGGTGAGCGAGCCTAGGGGGCGGTATTGAGCGCATTTGGGGTGAACGAGCCCATTAAAATTAATCGGTTTGTCGCTTACGTTGATGAAGCTGGGGATGAGGGATTCGGCAAGCTTCGGGATGATGTTCCAAGCGCTCAGTCAAAATGGTTTTCCATCGGCGCATGCGTGGTCAACGAAGGCAACGACAAGCTTCTGCCCTCCTGGCGCGACGAAATAATGAGCGCCTTCAAAAACAAGAAAGCACGCGACCTTCATTTTCGGGACCTGAGCCACGATCAACGGGTACACGCCTCATCAATAATTGCGCAAAAGCCTATTGGCGCATGCGTCATCTCATCCTGCAAAGAGACGATACTGGACGCTGAAGAGATTGATATATTCAAGCGAAAACAGCACCTCTACAACTATCTCACAAGGTTTCTGCTCGAAAGAATTACAGCAGCGTGCAAAAGGCGCGCTTCAGCTGATGGCGCACAGGCTCGACTGAAGGTCGTATTTTCGCGAAGAAAAGGAACCGACTACGAACAGATGCGCGAGTATCTTTCATTTATGCGGGATGGTAAGGAGAAGATGAAGCCTGTCCGGTCCATCGATTGGACTGTCCTTAACCCTGACGACATTGCGGTCGAGAACCACAAGGTTAGGGCTGGCCTCCAAATCGCAGATTTGTTCACCAGCGCTGTGTGGAAAGCCCTAGAGCCAAATGGGTACGGCCGCTGCGAAGATCGCTATGCCAAGGAGATTTCATCAAGGTTTTTGAAGTTCAAAGGCAATGCTTTGAACTCAGGACTTACGATTATCCCGCCCTATTCTAAATGCCCATTGAATGGTGAACAAAAAACATTCATCGATTGGATAATAGCCCAAAAGAAAAGGCCCTAGTTTCCTAGGGCCCGTGCGTGGACCCCTAGGCCCCTGTCCCACACCGCAAAGAGTGCTGCTGCCTTTCGGCAACTTGGGGCGATTCTAGCGCTTGTCCACGGAGCAAAAATAGGAATTTTGTCTCTCAATTGCAAATGAACTTTTGTTAACGAGGACGATCCACAACCCGCTCCGGCATGTTTCTTTTTGCCAGAATTTCTATTTCTCGCCGTCCGGAACAATCAGCCAGAACAACTGCACCAGGTCGTCCCACAAACGGCCAAGATCCTCGATCATGGCGGTGATTTCCAGATAGGCGTATACACCGGTGACGATGATAAGAACCAGTATGCAAACTAGCAGCCATGGCCATATTCTGCGTTTTCGCTTAAATCCAGCGGGTTCTCTCGTCAACCGAACACCATTTCTCACCAATCTTGCGCTTCGCCGTCGGGACTGACCGACAGACCGGCCTCATAGGCAGCTTCGACAAAAGCGAGGCGCGCGTCTTCGGGTCGGTCGTCCAAGCCATTTTCAAGGACGGCAGAGCAAACCATAAGAGCGGTAACGTACGCCTGCGCCTCTGTGCTTCCGGGCCACTCATGAAGGAGAACCGTCGCAAGGTCGGTGACGGTTTCAAGGGTTTCGAAATTACCCCAGTTGATCGTGATGGGCTCTATTCTGAATTCGCTCATGGGGCGAGGTAACACGAAAACCGGCGACGATTAATCAAGACGGTACACGTCTGCGTTATCCTGCCGCCCTCTGAGGCCCTTATATGCGGCATGGCGCAGTTTACGATCGGGCGTCATCTGCCGAAATTCGATCTCCGCAATAAGCGTCGGCTGCACCCAAACGACCTCGCGCCGACCCGAATAGGACACAGGCGGTTTTTTCTTCCGCCACGGCAGCTTGTCGAGCGAGCGACGGAGTTCGTTTGCGGTCCGCTCCTTAAAGCCCGTGCCGACGCTTCCAACATAGCGCAGCTCGTCGCCGTCATAGGCGGCCATCAAGAGCGAGGCAAAGCCGCCGCTTGCCGACATGGAAGGTTCATATCCCACGATCACGAACGGTTCCGACTGGACGCACTTCACCTTGATCCAGTCGCCAGTTCTTCCGCTCCGGTAGGGACTGTTCCGATCCTTACCGACAATACCTTCCAGCCCGAGGCGACAGGCGTGCTCCAGCATCAGGCCGGGATTGTCGGTCTCTACCTCTTCCGATAGTCGGATGGCGCCATCGACGCCGGTCAACATTTCTTCAAGCATGTGCCGGCGGCTTCTATACGGCAGTTCGCGGAGATCGCGGCCGTCGAGGTATAGAAGGTCGAATGCATAGAGGATGGCGTCCCCGGCCACTTTCTTGCCGCTGCGCGCGCCAACGGCACCTAAGCTATTTTGCAGCGCGTTGAAGTCCGACCGCCCCTGTTCGTCCAGGACGACAGCCTCGCCATCGATAATGAATGATGCCGGTCCAAGGGCTCGAGCCGCTTGCTCAATGGCGGGAAAGCGCGCCGCCCAGTCGTAGCCCCCGCGTGTCAATATTCGGATACCGTTGGCATTGGCATGGACCGCCAGCCGGTAGCCGTCCCACTTGATTTCCCATCCCCACTTGTCGCCTGAAGGCGGCTTTTGTTTCAGCAGCGCGAGGGCAGGTTCAATGCGCGCCGGCATTGGTTCCAGTGGCAACGCCGGCTGAGCGGGGTCCCGACGACGTCGTGGCCGCGAGCGGAGGGGTTCGTCGTGCCTCAGAAGAGGCTTGGAGGTTTTCGGCTTCTTCATGGGCGAAGCCTACAGGCGAACCGTTTACAAAATGTTCGATGGGTGAGCAGCAGTTCTTATTACGAAACGCCACAGACAGATTGCCCACCGATTCCCTCCTTGCGCCCTCCCGGCGACACGAAACTTCCACCGAACCGCTTGAATTTCCTAATGAGAGCTTAACGTTTTCAACAGGGCAAATGCGATTCTGTTACTTATTGGACACACCTTCTGCGGTTCGTCTCCATTCAATCACACTAAATCAGCGAATCCGGATTGCGGAATGAGGCGACTTTCTGTCTTTTGTGAATCAACGCAGGGCCAATGAGGCGGGGACAACCGGTTTCGGGACTTCTGCGTTGGTGGATAAAAACTTTGACTGGAGGTCAACCCATGAACATCAAGAGCCTTCTGATCGGCTCCGCTGCGGCTCTCGCAGCAGTATCCGGCGCACAGGCCGCTGACGCCATCGTCGCTGCTGAGCCC
>NZ_FNBB01000003.1 GCF_900102105.1 Agrobacterium pusense | reverse complement strand
GCGAGGATAACGGCGATGATACCGCCGGCCGAAGCGCCACCGACGTCGTAACCCAGAAGTGCGGTGCGATAGATCAGGAAGGCAAGGTTGGTGGAAGCGTAACCTGGGCCCCCATTGGTGGTGACGAGGATTTCCGCGTAGACGCCGAGCAGGAAGATTGTCTGGATCAGAATAACGACGGTGATGGCGCGGGAAAGATGCGGCAGCGTCAGATAGATGAAGCGGTTGACGAAGTTTGCGCCATCCATCTCGGCCGCCTCCTTTTGCTCACCATCGAGCGATTGCAGCGCGGTGAGCAGGATCAGCGTCGCAAAGGGCAACCATTGCCAGGCGACGATGATGATGATGGACAGCAGCGGAAACTGTGCAAACCAGTCCACCGGCTGGAAACCGAAAAAGCGCGAGAGATCGGCAAGCACGCCGTAGCCGGGATGCATGATCATGTTCTTCCAGACCAGCGCGGCAACCGGCGGCATGACGAAGAAGGGCGAGATGATCATGATGCGCACGATGCCCTGGCCGAAAATGTCGTTGTCAAGCAACAGCGCAATGGCAATGCCGCCGATGACGGTGATCAAAAGCACCCCGCCGACGATCAGAAGCGTGTTCCAGATCGACTGGAAGAAGGCCGGATCGGTGTAGAAATACTGATAATTAAAGAGACCCGCAAAGCTGACATTTGCCGGGTTGAGCAGATTGTAGTTCTGGAACGAGAACCACAGGGTCATTGCCAGAGGCACGATCATCCAGACCAGAAGCAGCAGAACCGAAGGCGCAAGCATCACCCGCGCAAGACCGCTTGTGTTTCGTGTTGCCATTTGCACTCACCTCCCCTTGGGCTCGGGCATCAAGAGATGCGCCCGGCATATCCGGAAGAACCGGCTCATTCTTGTTTTGATTTGAAAGCTATCGAAGCCGCATGGCGGTCTTCAGCCCGCAGTCTCGCTGCCCGGCATTGGCGCCGGACAGCGATCTTCGGGAGGATTACTTGATGTAACCGGCGCGGGTCATTTCACGCGTCGCCGTCGACTGGGCGCTGGCAAGCGCATCATCGACGCTGGACTGGCCGGCAACGACCGCCGAGAACAGCTGACCAACCGTGGTGCCGAGCGCCTGGAATTCAGGGATCGCCACGAACTGGCCACCGGTGTAAGGCACGGGCTTTACAGTCGGCTTGGTGATGTCGGCGGCATCCATGGCGGCAAGCGTCGGCTTGGCGAAGGCGGCAGCCTTTTCATAGTCGGCGTTCTTGTAAAGCGAGGTGCGGGTGCCCGGAGGCACGTTTGCCCAGCCTTCCTTGGAAGCGACGAGTGCGGTGTAGTCCTTGCTGGTTGCCCAGGAGATGAACTTCTCAGCGGCTTCGGCCTTCTGCGAGCTCTTCGGGATAGCAAGGTTCCAGGACCACAGCCAGTTGCCGTGGTTCTTCAGCTCGCCATGGGTCGGGAAGAGCGCGTAACCCACCTTGTCGGCAACGGTGGAATCCTTCGGATTGGAAACGAAGGAGGCAGCCACAGTGGCGTCAATCCACATGCCGCATTTGCCCTGCTGGAACAGCGTCAGGTTTTCATTAAAACCGTTGGAGGAGGCACCGGACGGGCCGGCATCCTTCATCAGATCAACGTAGAACTGCAGCGAGCTCTTCCATTCCGGCTGATCGAACTGCGGCTTCCAGTTTTCATCGAACCAGCGGCCACCGAAGGAGTTGGTGAGCGCGCTGATGAAGGCCATGTTCTCGCCCCAGCCGGCCTTGCCGCGCAGGCAGATGCCGTTGATATCGGCCTTGCGGTCGGTGATCTTGCGGGCCGCATCGCCGATGAATTCCCATGTGGGGTTATCAGGCATCTTCAGGCCGGCTTTTTCAAACAGGTCCTTGCGATACATGATCATGGCGGATTCGCCGTAGAAGGGGGCTGCGTAAAGCTTGCCGTCGGCGGAAAGGCCGCCACGGATCGCCGGCAGAATGTCGTCGACGTCATATTTGTCGCCGAGCTTTTCGAGCGGCAGCAACCAGCCCTGCTTGGCCCAGATCGGCACTTCGTAGTTGCCGATGGTCATGATGTCATATTGACCGCCATTGGTGGCGATATCGGTCGTCACGCGCTCGCGCAGGACGTTTTCTTCAAGCGTGACCCATTCGACCTTGATATCCGGGTTCTTGGCGGTGAAGTCCGAGGTGAGACCCTGCATGCGGATCATGTCGCCGTTGTTCACGGTGGCAATGGTCAGCGTCTCGGCGGAAGCAAGGGTCGAAAAGGCGAGTGCCGAGCATGCGCCCAGCAAAATGGTCTTCAATGTCATATCTTCCTCCCAGAAGAAAAATGATGAGCATTCGCTTTGCTCTGGGGCATTTACTCACCCGGAGACCAAAAATGTCAAGCGACATCCTGTGCTGCGACGCACATGAAAGAATTAATTAATTGATTTTATTGGAATAATTTTTGCTCAGTGTCTGAGCAAATATTCGCCTGTCGCTTCGTCCGTAATCAGCCCATTCAAAAGCCCGCCTCTCAAGGCAGCCAGAATCGAGGCGTTCTTGCGAATGCCCTGCGCCATACCGATGACCCGGCAGGTTTCTCGCGAAGGAATGGGAACGGAGGCGACGCGCTCGTTGACAGCGTGATCGAGGATGTGGCCGTTGGCATCATAAATCCACCCACAAATCTCTCCCACCGCCCCGCTCGCCATCAGTGCCTTCATCTCGTCGACATCAAGAAACCCATCGACGCAGAGCGGTGCATTTTCGCCGAGCTCACCGATACCGACGAAGGTAACATTGGCAGCGGCCCCCAGCGCCAGCGTGGAGCGCACCATGGATTGATCGTGCAGCAACTCGCGTTCTTCCGCCGATGAGCAGAGCACCGGCAGCGGCATCGGGAAATGCCTGGCCTTGATCGCGTCGGCCATGCTGAAGATGACGTTGTAATAGGCGGCCGATCCGTCTGGGCCGATATTGCCGGTCAGCGACACGATGCGGTGCTGCGGGCACTCCATCGGCGGCAGCTGATCCACGGCGGCCTTCAATGTACGGCCGGTGCCGATGGCGAGCACGATGGGATCGACATTTCTCAGCCAGCGCTCGATTTCCGCCGCTCCGGCCTCGGCGATACCCACCGTGGAAGAAATCCCGGCAGGATCGCTCGGCACGACTTCGATATATCCAAGGCCGAATTTTTCCTTGAGACGTTCGGCTTTTTCGAGACAGGCGGCGATGGGGTGGTCGAGCCGAACCTTGATCAGCCGCTCGGCAACGGCCAGCGACACCAGCCGCTGCGCCGACTGCCGGGAAATGCCCATGGCGGCGGCAATCTCGTCCTGCGTGCGACCGGCGACATAATAAAGCCAGCCGGCACGGGCCGCATCATCCAGCCGTCCATGTGCGTCGTTTCGTCTGGCCATGCCGCTGCCCTCTGAGAATTTCGTCTGCGCATTTGCTGGCATTTTTTTGCAGCGGCTGTCAAACGGGGGATGCGGAAGAGAACGCTGGGCGGTGCGGCGTAATTCTTCTCCCCGCCGGGGAGAAGGTGGCCCGAAGGGTCGGATGAGGAGGCAACGCCAGCCATATGCGGGGAGCTTGCCCACTCATCCCGCTGCCGCGGACTTCTCCCCCCCCCGGGGAGAAGAAACAAGTGGCCGCCGCCCGATTCCCTACCGGCGCTCAGCCCGAATCCAGCACTACTCAATCAAGCCGCTTCCTGCACCAGATGCCCCGCCGAAACCTCACGATAAAGCCGCTGCGGCGGCACATAGTCCACCGGCCGGATCGGGCTTCTGATCTCGTCGGTCGCCATGTTGCGCTTGATCTGCCGTCGCGCGGGATCAGGCACCGGAACGGCGGACATCAGCTTCTTCGTATAGGGGTGCTGGGGATTATCGAAAACGGCCGCGCGCGGGCCGATCTCGACGATCTCGCCAAGATACATCACCGCCACCCTGTGACTGACGCGTTCCACCACCGCCATGTCGTGGCTGATGAACAGAAAGGCGAGGTTGAGGTTCTGCTGCAGGTCGAGCAGCAGGTTGCAGACCTGCGCCTTGATCGAGACATCGAGCGCCGATACCGCCTCATCGGCGACGATGACCTTGGGATCGAGCATCAGCGAGCGGGCAATGGCGATGCGCTGGCGCTGGCCGCCGGAAAATTCATGCGGGAAGCGCCGCATCATATCCGGGCTCAGGCCCACTTTTTCCAGAAGATCGGCAGCCTTTTCCCGGGCCTGCTGTTTGGTTCCGAGGCGATGTTCGATAAAGGGCTCCATGATCGCCGTGCCGACGCTCATGCGCGGGTCGAGCGAGGCGAAGGGGTCCTGGAAGATCATCTGCACGCTGCGGCGCATGGTTCGCAGCGTCGTCTTGTCGAGCTTCAGCACCTCGTAGCCATCGAGCATGACATCGCCTGACGTCGGCTCGATCAGCCGGGTGATGGAGCGGCCCGTGGTGGACTTGCCGCAGCCCGATTCACCCACCAGCGAGAGGGTTTCGCCCTCGGCGAGATCGAAGGAAACCTTTTCCACCGCATGCACGGCGCCGGATTTGCGGCCGAATAGGCCGGAGCGGATGTCGAAACGGGTGGTCAGATCTTTGACCGAAAGGATGGGCGTGCGGCCGCCGGAGACAGTATCCTTCACGTCCGCCACAGGCTGACTTTCGCCGGTCTTGATATCGATGATCGGGAAACGGGCCGGCAGCAGCCTTTCCTTCATCGAACCCAGCTTCGGCACCGCGGAAAGCAGGGCACGCGTATATGGGTGGCGGCCACGATGGAAAATGTCGTCGGTGGTGCCGGTTTCCACCACATCGCCACGGAACATGACGATGGTGCGGTCAGAGACTTCCGCCACCACGCCCATATCGTGGGTGATGAAGAGAACCGACATGCCCTCCTCTTCCTGCAATGTCTTGATGAGGTCGAGAATCTGGCCCTGGATGGTCACGTCGAGCGCTGTCGTCGGCTCGTCGGCGATCAGCAGCTTCGGTTTGGAGGCAAGCGCCATGGCGATCATCACGCGCTGGCGCATGCCGCCGGAAAACTGGTGTGGATAATCGTCGAAACGGTTCTTCGCATTGGGAATGCGGACTTTTTCCAGAAGCCGGATGACCTCGGCCTTTGCGGCAGAGGAGGAAATATCCTGATGTACGGTCAGCGCTTCGGCGATCTGCTTGCCGATCGGAAAGATCGGGTTGAGGCTGGTCATCGGCTCCTGGAAGATCATCGAAATGTCCTTGCCGCGGACCTTGCGCATCTCTTCTTCCGGCAGTGCCAGCAGATCGCGCCCGCCGAGCATGACCTTGCCTTCGATGCGGCTCGTCTTTTTATCGAGCAGCCGCATGATGGAGAGCGAGGTGACGCTCTTGCCCGAGCCGCTCTCGCCGACGATCGCCACCGTCTCACGCGGCGCGATCTCGAAACTCATATTGCGCACCACGGATTTCCAGCCGCCATCGACGCGGAAGGAGGTGGTGAGATTTTGAACCGATAAAACCGGGCTGACCGAACCGCCGGTCTGTTCCATTGATGTCGCTGCCAAAAGCATGCCGATCTCCTGAAAAGCAGAAGGCGGCCACGAGGGGCCGCCGGATGTCTCATGCAGCAAGTGCGGTTTCGGCCATCGAAACCCAGTAGCTGATGCCGTAAGGCAGCGCGTCGTCGTTGAAATCATAGGCGGCATTGTGCAGCCCGGCGGTGTCGCCATTGCCGATGAAGATGAAGGCGCCGGGGCGCGCTTCCAGCATGTAGGAGAAATCCTCGGCGCCCATATGCGGATTGGGATTGGTGTTGACGGCGTTGGCGCCGGCCACACCCATCGCCACGCCGGTCGCGAATTCTGTCTCGTCACTGTGGTTGAACGTGACGGGATAACCGCGATCGTACTTCACCTCCACCGTCGCGCCATGAGCCATGGCGGTGGCGGCGGCCACTTCCTTGAGGCGCTTTTCGGCGAAATCGCGGGTCTCCGGCAGCAGCGTGCGCACGGTGCCGGTCAGCGTCACCGCACCGGGAATGACGTTGGACGCCGTGCCGCCATGGGTGGTGGCCACGGTGACGACGAGTGATTTCAACGGATCCGTCTCGCGCGAGACAATGGATTGCAGGGCGATGATGATATGCGCCGAAGTCAGCACCGGATCGATGGAAAGATGCGGTGCCGCCGCATGGCTGCCCTTGCCGGTGATGGTGATTTCGAAACTGTCCGCAGCCGCCATGGTGGAACCCTTGCGGATGGCGAACTGCCCGACGGGGATGCCCGGCTCGTTATGCATGCCATAGACCTGCGAGATGCCGAATTTCTCCATCATGCCATCATTCAACATGGCAAGCGCTCCCGCGCCACCTTCTTCCGCCGGCTGGAAGATCACCGCCACCGACCCCTTGAAATTGCGCGTCTCGGCCAGATATTGCGCCGCACCCAAAAGCATGGCGGTATGCCCGTCATGACCGCAGGAATGGGCCTTGCCCGGCGTCTTCGAGGCCCATGGCTTGCCGCTCGTCTCAAGGATCGGCAGCGCATCCATGTCGGATCGGAAACCGATGGTCGGACCATCCCCGTGCCGGCCCTTGATGATGCCGACCACGCCTGTTTTGCCAATGCCCGTTTCGACCACGTCGCAGCCGAAGGATTTCAGTTTTTCGGCAACGAATTTCGATGTTTCGTAGACATCGTAGAGCAGTTCCGGGTGTTCATGCAGATGGCGCCTCCAGCCGGCAACTTCTTCCTGCATTTCAGCCACACGGTTCAATATCGGCATTCTCTTTTTCCCTTTTTTTGTTCCCCGCCGGGTTGTCGGACGCCATATTGAGTTTGGAATTTCCTCTTTTGCAAGCATGAAATTTGCTGCATGAGCGAAAAATAGGCCCAAAACTAAATGGCTCAAAATTTGTTCATCAATGAAACATTGGGACTTGCTTTTCAAAAAAACTGACAATAGCATCATCTGGAATGGAGGAATATTCATTAGCAAAGTCAAATAGTTAGAACAACAGACCTTGCACATGACGACGGGAAAAGCGTCAAACATTCAAACAGATAAAATCCAAAAAGGGGAAAACCACAATGAAGAAGCGCAGCGTTCTCTTTGCCGGCACGGTGGCGGCCATGGCTCTCGCGGGCTCTGCCGCCCACGCCGAGCGCGGCAGTGACGGCGAACTGAAAATCCTGTTCTGGCAGGCCGTATCGACGCTTAATCCCTATCTTTCGGGTGGCACGAAGGAAGTCTACAGCTCGTCCATGGTTATCGAGCCGCTGGCGCGGTATGACGAAAAGGGCGAGCTGGTGCCGATGCTGGTGACCGAAATTCCGACGATCGACAATGGCGGCGTCGCGAAGGATCTGCTCAGCATGACGTGGAAGCTGAAGACCGACGTGAAGTGGTCTGACGGCACGCCCTTCACCGCAGAGGATGTGATCTTCACCTGGAAATATTGCACCGCACCCGATGGCGGCTGCGCGCAGGCGGCACAATATGAGGGCGTGAAGAACGTCGAGGCCATCGACGCCCACACCGTCAAGGTCAGCTTCACGGAGCCGAAACCCTACCCCTATTCGGCATTCGTGGGCGCACAGTCGCCGGTCATCCAGAAGAAGCAGTTTGAAAAATGCGTCGGCGCGGCAGCTCCCGGCTGCACCTCCGCCAATTTCGGCCCCATCGGCACCGGCCCCTTCGTGGTCAAGGATTTCAAGCCGAACGACGTCATCAGCTTCGTTGCCAACCCCAATTACCGTGACCCCGCCAAGCCCGCCTTCGCCACGGCGACCCTGAAGGGCGGCGGCGATGCCGCTTCCGCCGCGCGCGCCGTGCTGGAAACCGGGGAATTCGACTATGCCTGGAACATGCAGGTGGAGCCGGAAATCCTCGCCACCATGGTGGCGGCCGGCAAGGGCAAGCTGGAAACCGCCTTCGGCACGCAGGTCGAGCGTATCAATCTCAACTGGTACAATGCCGATCCTTCGCTGGGCGACAAGCGCTCCACCAAACAGGCCGGTCCCCATCCGGCCATTTCCGATCCCGCCGTGCGTCGCGCGCTTTCGCTCGCCATCGACCGTGAGGTCATCGATGAAGCAGGTTACGGAGAAGCGGGCAAGCCGACCTGCAACATCGTACCGGCTCCGGAAGCCGTTGCTTCCACCAAGAATGACAGCTGGTGCCTGAAGCAGGATGTGGAAGGCGCAAACAAGCTATTGGACGATGCCGGCTGGGTGAAGGGTGCCGATGGCATTCGCGCCAAGAATGGCGTGAAACTTTCCTTCCTTTACCAGACGTCCACAAACTCGGTTCGCCAAGCCACGCAGGAACTGGTGAAGGACATGTGGTCGCAGATCGGCGTCGCTTCCGAACTGCGCAATGTCAGCGCCTCGGTCTTCTTCGGCGGTGACCCGGCGAGCCCGGATACCTTCCAGAAATTTTATGCCGACGTCGAAATGTACACCAACAATTTCGACGGTACGGACCCGGAAAAATATCTGGCGGAATGGCTGTGCGACAAGATTCCGGCCCCTGAAAACGGCTGGCAGGGGCAGAATATTCCGCGTTACTGCAACCCGGAATTCGACAAGCTTGTGGGTGAACTCTCCAAGACCGCCGACCTTGCCAAGCGTGCGGAGATTTCCAAGCAGCTCAACGACATGCTGACGGAGGAAGGCGCGCATATTCCGCTCATCCACCGCGGCAGCGTTTCCTCGCATTCGCTGACGCTGGAAGGCGTGCGCATGAATGCCTGGGACTCGGAACTCTGGAACGTCGCGGACTGGTCCCGCAAGAAGTAACACGCAGATGCGCCGGCTTCTCCCCCGGAGAGGCCGGCCTTCTGCATGCCCCTGGACCATGTTCTGAAGACACATTTGCCGCGTTAAGGCGAAATAGCTCCCAATTTTCGCTCTGCCGCGCTCTGGGTCTGGAGAGTTTCAGATGTTTACCTTTACGCTCCGGCGGCTAGCCTTTGCCGTTCCGACGTTGCTCGTCATCAGCTTCGTCATCTTCGCGCTGCTTGATCTCGCGCCCAACGATCCGACCGGCGACCTTCCCCTCACCATCCCGCCTGAAGTGCGTGAGCAAATCCGTGCCTCGCTTGGCCTCGACCAGCCCTTCTTCATCCGTTACCTGATGTGGCTGCAGCAATTCTTCATCAACGAGCCGCTGAACCTCTTCGAAAAGCTGACCGGCTGGCAGATCGGCGATGGCAGCCGTATGCGGGTGCTTTCCTGGGCGACACGCAGCCCGGTGGTCGATCTCGTCATCCAGCGCATGCCGCAGACACTGTGGGTGGTGGGCCTTGCCTATCTCTTCGGTGCGCTGCTGGCGATCCCGATCGGGGTGATCTCCGCCTACAAGCAATATTCGATCTTCGACCAGATCGGCACTTTCGTCTCCATGGTCGGTTATTCGGTGCCGACCTTCTTCACCGGCGTGTTGCTGGTCGTCATCTTCAGCTCTTACCTGCAATGGTTCCCTTCAGTCTACGACACCAATCTGAGGGTCACGGACTGGGCGAGCTTCGTGGCGCAGGTGAAGCAGATGTTCCTGCCGGTGCTGGTCCTGACGCTCTATAACGTCTCGCAGATCAGCCGCTTCGTGCGCGCCTCCATGCTCGACAATCTGCATCAGGATTACGTGCGCACCGCACGCGCCAAGGGCGTGAAGGAAAAATCCGTGCTGCTCATCCACGTGCTGCGCAACAGCCTCATCCCGGTCGTAACGGTTATTGCGCTTGGGGTGCCGACCATCTTCTCCGGCGCCATCATCACCGAGCAGATTTTCCGCGTGAACGGGCTTGGCCAATTGCTGATAACAGCCGTTCAGGGGGCGGATATTCCGCTGGTTCAGACGCTGACCTTCATCTTTGCGGTGCTGATCGTGCTCTTCAACCTGATTGCCGACGTGCTTTACGGCATTCTCGACCCGAGGATCCGCTATGACTGACGCCACCATTACAGCGCCGACGGTTGCGGCCACCCCCACGCAATCCGCCCTTGCCGATATCTGGAAACAGTTTCGCGTTCACAAGGGCGGCGTGGCGGGGCTCTTCGTCTTCATCTTCATCCTGCTCGCGGTCTATGTCGGGCCTTATATTCACACCGTTGCTCCGAACGCCATCAATGTGAAGGCGCGCAATCAGTGGCCGTCGCTGGCGCATCCCTTCGGCACCGATAATCTTGGCAAGGACATGCTGGCGCAGGTCCTGGCCGGCGGGCGCATTTCACTTGCCGTCGGCATCACCGCGATGCTGCTGGCTCTGTTCCTCGGCACGCTGGTGGGTGTTCTATCAGGTTATTTCCGCAGGCTGGACGGACCCTTGATGCGCCTCACCGACCTGTTCCTGGCGCTACCGCTTTTGCCGCTGCTGCTCGTCATCCTTATGCTGTTTCGCGACACGCTGCGTGCGGCCTTTGGACCGGAGACTGGCATCTTCATCCTGATCGTCTTCGTGATCGGGATAACCAGCTGGATGCATACAGCCCGCATCGTGCGCGGTGATGTGCTGACGATCAAAAGCCAGGAATTCATCATGGCTGCGAAATCGAGCGGCATGCGCGAATACCGCATCATCCTCAGGCATATTCTGCCGAATGTGCTGAGCTCGATCATGGTCTCCGCCACGCTCGGCATCGCTGCCGCCATCATCACGGAATCCGCCCTCTCCTTCCTCGGTCTCGGCTTCCCCTCCGACTTTCCGACCTGGGGACGGCTGCTGTTCGACGGCGCGAACTTCCTGCAACTGACGCCCTCGCGCGTGTTGTGGCCGGGGCTGGCGATTTCGCTGACGGTTCTGAGCGTGAATTACATCGGCGATGCCGTGCGCGATGCGCTTGATCCGCGGGCGCTGAAGAGCTGAACGCTTCCCTTCCCTTATCCCTGTGCTTGTCACAGGGATTCAGCCAGCCCAAGTGCTTGGGCTGAAAGGATTCTACCCGTCGCGCAGGCGCGCGTCGGCTGGATTCCTGTGACAAGCACAGGAACGAGGTTGAGGGTATCGCGGCACAGAAGCGGGACGCGTCCTAGTGATAATTCACCTTTTCTGCATCCAGAATGCTGTCCGCATCCAGCGCGGCAATCGGGATATCGTTCCGCGCCGGAATATCGCCAGAAAGCTGAAGCGCGAGATAACGCCCGCAGCAGACCCGCAGGAACGAGGTGAAATTGCCGAGATCGTGCCCGGCATCGATCGATTCATTATAAAGCTTGGCGATGAGCTGCACGCTGTTCATGCCGTCGCGCCGCGCGATCTCGTCCAGCGTCGTCCAGAAAAAGTTCTCAAGCCGGACACTGGTGACCATGCCATCGATGCGGAGCGACCGCGTATGGCTTTCCCAGAGCGCTGGGGCTGCCTTGATGAAGAGCTTGCACATGGTTTCCTCCCTCACCACGCCTGAGATATAGGCGGAAAAAGGGGCCGGAAAAAGCCCCGTTCGCCGGTCTTATTTACCGAGCACCGCCATGAACTGCGAAAGCCAGGCGGGATGGGCGGGCCATGCGGGCGCCGTCACCAGCTTGCCGTCGGTCACCGCCGCATCGATGGCGATATCGGCATAGGTGCCACCTGCCAGCTCCACCTCCGGGCCGCAGGCGGGATAGGCCGAGCAGGTGCGGCCCTTGAGCACACCCGCAGCCGCCAGCAATTGCGCGCCATGGCAGACGGCCGCGACAGGCTTGTCTGCCTCGAAGAAATGTTTCACCGCCGCCAGCACGTCCGCATTGAGCCGCAGATATTCCGGCGCACGGCCACCCGGAATGACCAGCGCATCGTAATCCGCCGGTTTGATATCGGCGAAGGTGGCGTTGAGCGCGAAATTATGGCCGCGTTTTTCCGAGTAGGTCTGGTCGCCCTCGAAATCGTGGATGGCCGTGGCGATGGTCTGGCCCGCCTTCTTGCCGGGGCAGACGGCGTGCACCGTGTGGCCGACAGCGAGCAGCGTCTGGAACGGCACCATGGTCTCGTAATCCTCGGCGAAATCACCGGTGATCATCAAAATCTTCTTCGGCATGTCTGCTCCTCCCGTTTTCGAATGCATTTGGGCACCCTAACAGGAGGGATCGAGATGCGGGTATTATGGCAATACTACATGCCCTATAAAGGTGATATCAGCCGGCCGGCGGCTCCGGCCAGCGCCGGACGCCACCACCCCAATCCTCGAAAGACTTGGACAATTTGAGCACGAATAGATCCTGGTAACGCGGACCGACGATCTGCAGGCCGATGGGCATGCCGGATGTGGAGAAGCCGCAATTGATCGAGGATGCGGGCTGCTCCGACATGTTCCACGGCACGGTAAAGGCGATATGCTCGAAGGGCCGTGCAGGATCGTTGGTGGGAGAAGCCCAGTCGGCAGGATAGGAGACGATGGGGTTAACGGGTGAAATCACCACATCAACGGACTGCATCAACCTCCCGCAAACTTTACGCATTTCCATGGTCTGATTAAAACCGAAAACGGCACGCGCGCCGGAAACATCAGCGCCCTTTTCCGCCCATTCGTGAATATAGGGAAGGATCGCGGCACGACGATCCGCGCTCAACGCCACCATGTCGCCCCAGAACTTCGCCCGCCAGAAATCATCCAGCCCGTCGAGCATCTCACGCGTCAGCACAGGCTCGACCGGGATGACAATGGCGCCGGCCGCCTCGAACAGTTTTGCAGCCCCGGCAACGGCGTCGCGCACCTCTTCGTCCAGCGGCAGGCCGCAGCCCGCATCCAGCATCAGTCCGATTTTCAGGCCTTTCACATCAATATCGAGGTCCATCCAGTCGATGCTGTTCGGCGGCAGCGATGTGCCGTCTCGCCAGTCCGGCCGCGAAAGCGTTGCCATGGCATAAGCCGCATCAACGACCGTGCGCGTCATCGGCCCGGCACAGCGGCCGGTATAATAGGGATCAACCGGGATACGACCCTGGCTCGGCTTGAAGCCGAAGAGGCCCGTCCATCCCGCCGGCAATCTTACCGAGCCGCCAATATCCGTGCCGATATGCAAGGTGCCGTAACCCGCAGCACCGGCCGAAGCAGCACCGGCGCTGGAGCCGCCGGGATTCTGGGTGGGGTCCCACGGGTTGCGGCTGAGCTTATGGAAGCTGGAAAGGCCGGAAGAGAGCATGCCGTAATCCGGGCACGTCGTCTTGGCATAGATAATCGCACCATCCTCACGGCAACGGGCGGCCACCGGCGCGTCTTCAACCGCGGGCACAAGCTCCACCGCCCTGGTGCCGAGCGGCACAGGATGGCCTTTCGTGGCGATGAGTTCCTTCAGCGAGACCGGAATTCCATCGAGGGCTCCCAGCGTTTCACCCTTTTGCCAGCGCTCCGTCGAGGCCAGCGCCTGCCTGCGCGCATCCTCCGGATCATAAGCGTAAAGGGCGTTCACAACCGGCTCGAATGCCTCGATACGCGCCTCCACCGCCTGCCAATATTCCGATGGCGAGAGTTTCTTTTCCCGGTAAAGCGCCAGAATTTCGAGCGTGTTGAGGTGTATGAGATCGGTCATGGCATCGTCTCGTCAGAAAAACAGGAAATAGGGGCGATATCGGCTTGAAGCGGTCAGCTTGTATCGCGCGGGTCCAGCAGGTCGCGCAGGCCGTCGCCGAGAAGATTGAGGCCGAAGACGGCGAGCGCAATGGCAAGGCCGGGCATGATGGCAAGCCAGGGCGCCGCACCGAGATAGGTCTGGGCGTCAGCCAGCATCCGCCCCCAGGTGGCGGCGGGCGGCGGCATGCCGAGACCGAGGAAGGAAAGGCCTGCCTCCGTCAGTATTGCAAGACCCAGCTGGATCGTCACCTGCACGATGATCTGGTTGGAGATATTCGGCACGACGTGCAACATCGTGATCTTGGCGCGGTTCTGGCCGATGCTGGTGGCGGCGGTGATGTATTCCCGCGCCCAGATTTGTAAGGCCGCCCCCAGCGTCAGCCGCGCAAAGACCGGCACCATGAAGGTGGCGATGGCGATGATGGCAGTAAAGCGTCCCGTGCCGATGAAAGCACCGAGCATCATGGCCGACAGGATGGGCGGCACGGCGAAGATGATATCGCAGATGCGCATGACGACGGTTTCTGTGAAACCGCGCAGCGCCGCGACCGTGACGCCGATCGCCGTGCCGATAAAGGCGCCGATGGCGACGGCGGCAATGGCGGTGGAAAGTGAGTTCCACGCACCGGCCATCAGCATGGAGAGCACATCGCGGCCAAAATGATCCGTACCCAGACCGCCATAAACGAAAGGCGATTTCAGCTTTTGCACGATCTGCATCTTGGTCGGCGAAACCGGCGTCCAGACCAGCGACAAAAGGGCGACGGCCACGAGAAAGGCCGTGACGACAATGCCGATAACGAAGGCCGGGCGACGGCGGATAAATCGCATCATCGCGCACCTGCCCGCAGTCTCGGGTCGATGAAGAGATAGGCTATATCGACCACGAAATTCATGATGATGACCAGCGCCGAGAAGAACAGCACGACGGACTGCATGACGACGATATCCCGCTGGGTCAGCGCCTGATACGCGAGGCGTCCAAGGCCCGGCAGGTTGAAGACGTTTTCCACCAGCACCGCACCCGCAATGAGGAAGGTGAACTGCAGGCCGATCATGGTGACGACGGGGATCATCGCGTTCGGCACCGCATGCCGCCACAGCGCCACCCGCTCGCTCAGGCCCTTGGCCCGGGCGGTGCGGACGAAATCCTCGTTCATCACTTCAAGCACGGCGGAACGGCAGACGCGGGTGAGAACGCCGGCCTGCGACAGCGCAAGAGCGACCGCCGGCAGGATAAGCGCCGTGAGACCCGCTGCAAAGCTTGGCGACCAGCCGGGAAAACCGCCAGCCGGCATCCAGCCGAGCGTGGTGGAAAAGACGATGATGAGCAGCAACCCGACCCAGAAGCCCGGCACGGCAATACCCACATGGGAAAACAGCCCGGCCGCGAAATCCAGCGCCCCGTTGCGGTTCCTCGCCGCCGCTACGCCGAGCGGAATGGCGATAGTGACGGACAGGCAAACGGCCAGCAGCGCAAGCGGCAGCGTCACGGCCAACCGCTCGACGATCAGGCCCGCCACCGGCACTCCATAGGTATAGGATTGTCCGAGATCGCCGTGGAAGACGCCAGCAAGCCAGTGGATGTAGCGCAGCAGCAGCGGCTGATCGAGACCCATCTGCTTTTGCAGTGCGGCCAGCGTATCCGGACTGGCCGAGGTTCCCAGCATGATGGCGGCCGGATCACCCGGCAGCAGGCCCATGACAAGATAGATGATGAGCGAGACGGCAAACAGCGTGATGACGAGGCTTACGAGACGCCGGATGAGGACGGCTAACATCTGGCATCTGCTCCTTGCGATACTTTACGCGCGACGGCTGGAAAGCTCCACACTCTCCCGTCATGCCGGACTTGATCCGGCATCCAGCCGACGCGCGTCTGCGCGGCGGAGGGCGCCTTTTCAGCCCAAGCACTTGGGCTGGCTGGATGCCGGATCAAGTCCGGCGTGACGGAAGACATGAGTATCGTCAAACGTCACTCTTCCCAATGCACATCCGTCAGCACATTCGAGGGAATGGGCTCGTTTTCCCACAGCCCTTTCACCTTCTTGTCCCAGACCCCGAGCTTCGGCATCACGAACAGGAACAGCGCCGGCACATCTTCGGCGAGGATTTTCTGGGCGTCGCCATAAAGCTTTTCCTGCTCAACCGCATCCGCCGTCTTTTCGACGCTGGCGATGACCTCGTTGAAGGCCGGGTTCTTGTAGTTGAAATAATAGGGATCACGGGAGTAGATATCGATATCCATCGGCTCGGCATGGGCGACAATGGTCATGTCGTAATCCGCACCCTTCAGGACGTCCGCCACCCATTTGGCCGGAAATTCCGTGGTCTCGATGGTCATGGTCACGCCGATTTCAGCCAGCATCGCCTGCAGGATTTGCGAGGTGCGCTGGGCATAGGCCATCTGCGGGGCCTTGATGGTGAAGCTGAAACCGTCCGCATACCCCGCTTCGGCAAGCAGCGCCTTGGCCTTATCGATATCATAGGGATGAACGCCCGTTGTATCGATGTATCCGCGATCATTCGGCGTATAGTGACTGCCGATGGCCGTTCCGAAACCGGACCATGCACCCTCGATGACGGTGCCACGATCCACCGCCATCATCAGCGCCTGGCGCACGCGCTTGTCGCTGAAGGGCTTGCGGGCACTGTTCATGCCCGCCACGACCTTCAACTCGGTATTGCCGACGAAGGTGCCGAGGCGCGCATCGCCGTCAAACGAGCTCATCAATTCCGGCGCACCGAATTCCGGGAAGGCGTCGATATCGCCGGATTTCAGCGCCGCCGCCTGCGCCTGCGGATCGGAAACGAAACGGAACGTCGCCTTGTCGAGCTTTACCGACACGGCCTTGTCCCAATAGGCGGCGTTCTTCTGCAACTCCACCTTGTCGCCCTTGGCCCAGTTCACGAATTTGAACGGGCCGGTGCCTACGGGCGTGGTGCGGTTGGTCTCCGCGCTCTTGGGCGCGACCATGACGGAGGCCGGCCAGCCGAGCCAGTAGATGAGACTGCCGGCGGGCTGCTTCAGCTTCAGCACCAGCGTCTCGGCATCCGGGGTCTCGATGCTGTCGATCGCCGCAAAGAAGCGTTTCTGCGGATTGACGGAAGCTTCACCACGCGCCCGGTCCAGCGAGAACTTCGCGACGGAGGAATCGAACGCCTCGCCGTCATGGAAGGTGACACCCTTGCGCAGCTTGAAGGTATAGGTCTTGCCATCAGGGGAAATCTCCCAGCTTTCGGCGAGCTGCGGCTTCACCTTGCCCTTGCTGTCGATGGTGACGAGACCTTCGAAAATATTCTGCCAGGTGACCTGACCGATGGCGACGGGAGCGGCAATGGTCGGATCGAGACCGGTCGGCTCCACCGTCATGCCAAGCGTCAAAGCGGTTTTCGCCGCAGCTTCGGCCTCAGCAATCGAGAGCGGCAGAAAGAGCGCCGTGCCGAGAGCAAGCGCCAGCGCGGTACGGCGCGAGAGCTTCGCCGCCTGCGAAAGATAGGTACGTGGCATCCTTTAGTCCCCTGTCTGGCGGCCGGGGCATTTTTGCCCTTCAAAAGACCACCCGTTGCAAAAAGAGTGTCATGTTGCAGGCGCACACACAATCATGATTTTTGTGTGCTCCGTGTAGCTGAAATGGCTACACGGGAATGCGGGTGAAAATCAACCTTGGTGGGCAATTCCGGGAACGTCTCCGGTTCCTCGCCCCGCCGAGGAGAAGAAACTACCCTGCCGTCGCCTCACGCATGAAACGCTCGATGAAATCGGCAAGCTTGGAAGCTGCGAAGGACAATTGCCTGTCGGGCGCTACACAGAGGTCAATCTGGGTGTGGATACCCTTCTTGCCCGAGAGCGGAACGGCGACCATCTGGCCGCTACGGATTTCGCGCGCCACCGAAAGCGCCGGCAGCAGCGTGGCCGCGGCGTGGCCCAGCACCAGCTCTTTCAGCATTTCCAGCGAACTGGTGATGAAAACGGGGTCAAGTTCGATATCCGCCTCGGCAAAAAGCATATCGAAGGCCTGACGCGCGGCAAAACTCTTGTCCGGCAAGGCAAGTGGCAACCCGGCCAGTTCCTTCAGCGACACCTCCGGCTGACCGGCAAGGGCATGACCGGCGGGAAAGATCGCATCGTAATTGATGCGCGTGCGCGAGCGCACCTTGACCCCGGAAACCTTTGGCGCAAACAGGCTGACAACGAGGTCTGCTTCCGCAGCCCCCAGCGCTTCCATGGCTTGGCGCGCACTGGTGATATGGACCTCGAAACGCAGCTTCGGATACTTGAGGCTGAACTGCGCCAGCACCGGCGCCAGAAGGTTGGCCACTGTCGCGCCATTGGCGTAAATCGTCACCCGGCCGCGCTGCAGACCTTTGAGATCGTCGATCAACTGGTGCACATGGTCGAGTTCGCGCAGCGTCTTGCCGGCGCGGGCGGCCAGCAGCTCGCCCGCCGCCGTCAGCTTCACGCCACGGCTGGAACGCTCCACCAGGGGCGAGCCGAAATAATATTCGAGATTTTCGATCTGTCGGCTCACCGCCGTCGGCGCCACATTCAGGTTTTCCGCTGCGGCGCGCATGGAATTGGTGCGGACGAGTTCATCGAAATACATCAAGGCGCGCAATTGCATGGGTGGTACCTTGTTCGGATATGCGGGTTTGGCGGGCCAGCATATCACCGTGGCGCGATGAGAGAATACGTCACCGGAGAAGATCGCGTGTGTAACGAAAGATCGCCGCTTGTTTCTCCCGCCGGGGAGAAGGTGGCGCGCAGCGCCGGATGAGGGGGCCACGTCGGAGATTTACGGAGAGCTTGCCCCCTCATCTGCCCCGTTCGGGGCATCTTCTCCCCCTCGGGGAGAAGAAAAGGAGGCACCCCTACCCCATTACGTCCGCTTGAAACCCTCGCTCGCCACCAGCAGCTGCCTCGTGTAATCCGCGCTGAACTCGCGGCTTTCCAGCGCCTCGGCCTCCAGCATTTCCACCACCTTGCCGCTTTTCATCACCGCCAGACGGTCGCACATGTGGCTGATGACGCCGAGATCGTGGCTGACCATGACGAAGGTGAGGTTACGGTCCTTGCGGGCCTGTTCCAGGAGGTTCAGGATTTCAGCCTGAATAGACGCATCAAGCGCCGAGGTCGGCTCATCGAGCAGCAGGATTTTCGGCTCGACGATCAGTGCGCGGGCAATGGCGATGCGCTGGCGCTGGCCGCCGGACAGCTGGTGTGAATAACGGAAGCGGAAACCGGAACCGAGACCCACCTCGTCCAAAGCGCGGGCAATGCGCTGTTCGCGATTGTCGAGACCATGGATGACCAGCGGCTCGAGCAGCAGCGCATCCACCGTCTGGCGCGGGTGCAGTGAACCGTACGGGTCCTGAAACACCATCTGCACATCGCGATAAAAGCTCTTGTCGCGGTGCTTGCCCGAATAGGAGCGCCCGGCCACCATCAACGAACCTTCATCGAAATGGTTGAGGCCGGCGATGGCGCGCAGCAGGGTCGATTTACCGGAACCGGATTCACCGACGATACCGAAGGATTCACCCTCGGCCACATCCACGCTGACGCTGTCGAGCGCGATGTAACCGTCGAAATCCACCACCATGTCTCTGATGGAAAGAACTGTGCTCATGCGCGCCACTCCGGCTTGCGTTCCAGAACGGGCAGCGGATGCCGGTGGCCGCCAATTTGCGGCAGACAGTTCAACAGGCCCTGCGTGTAGGGATGTTTCGCTTCCTTGAGGTTAGCGGAAGCAAGCTCTTCCACCACCTTGCCGGCATACATGACGAGAACCCGGTCGCAGAAGGAGGAAACGAGCCTGAGATCATGGCTGACGAAGATCAGCCCCATGCCGCGATCGCGCACCAGCTTGTCGAGAATGTCGAGCACTTCCAGCTGCACGGTCACATCGAGCGCCGAGGTCGGCTCGTCGGCGATCAGCAATTCCGGACCGCAGACGAGCATCATGGCGATCATGACGCGCTGGCCCATGCCGCCGGAAACTTCGTGTGGAAAGAGATCGAAGACGCGCTCGGGATCACGGATCTGCACTGCCTCCAGCATGGCAAGCGTGCGCTGGCGCGCTTCGCTGGAGCCAATCTTTTCGTGGGTACGCAGCGTTTCCATGATCTGGCGGCCAATGGTCATGACCGGGTTCAGCGAATATTTCGGATCCTGCAGGATCATGGCCATACGCTTGCCGCGCATGAGCCGCCGCTCTTTTGCCGATGCCTTGAGCAGGTCAATATCGCCAAAACGCAGCGTATCGGCCTCGATCCGGGCATTTTTCGGCGTCAGACCCATGATGGCGCGGCCAGTCTGCGACTTTCCGGAGCCGGATTCGCCGACAATGCCGAGGCGCTCGCGCCCCAGCGTGAAGGACACGCCGCGCACCGCCTCCACCAGCCCGGTGCGGGTCGGGAAGGAAACGCGCAGGTTCTCAACCGTCAGAAGAGACGCACTCATTGGCCCGCCTCCTTGGGATCAAGCGCATCGCGCAGACCGTCGCCCAAAAGGTTGAAACCGAGGCTGACGATCAGGATCGCAATACCCGGCATGGCGGCGACCCACCATTGATCGAGAATGAAACGGCGGCCCGACGCGATCATCGCACCCCACTCCGGCAGCGGCGGCTGCGCGCCGAGACCGAGGAAACCGAGGCCTGCGGCGGTGAGGATGATGCCCGCCATATCGAGCGTGACACGCACGATCAGCGACGACATGCAAAGCGGCATGACGTGTTTCAAGACGATGCGGAAGGGCGACGCGCCCATGAGCTTCACTGCGGCGATAAAATCGGAATTGCGGAAGGTCATGGTTTCAGCGCGAGCGATGCGCGCATAGGGCGGCCACGAGGTGACCGCGATGGCGAGCACCGCATTTTCAATGCCAGGCCCCAGGGCCGCTACCAGCGCCAGCGCCAGAACGAGCTTCGGAAAAGCGAGGAAAATATCGGTGATGCGCATCAGAACCGCATCCACCCAGCCGCCGGCATAACCCGAGACTGTGCCGACGATGAGCCCGATGGGTGCGGCGATGATGGCCACCAAAAGCACGACGAACAGGGTCAGGCGCGAACCGTGGATGAGGCGCGAGAGAATATCACGTCCCTGATCATCGGTGCCGAGCAGATAACCGGCAGTGCCGGGCGGCAGAAGCCGGGCATTGCGCAGATCGCCCTGCACCGGATTATGTGGCGCCAGCACATTGGCAAAAATCGCCACGAACAGCAGCGCGATGATGATGCCAAGGCCGAGCAGCGCCAGCCGGTTTTCCGAAAAGCGCCGCCAGATCACATAGGCGCGGCCAAGCCGCGCCTGCCTGCGCGAGGCCGGCCGGTCGGAGAGCAGCCATTCGCGGCTATAGGGTTTGAGTGTATCGGTCGAAATCGTCATCGGCTGCGCGTCCTTGGATCGAGCGTCCGGTAAAGCAGATCGGAGAAGAGATTGATGCCGACGAAGATGGCGCCGATCACGATCGTGCCGCCGAGAACGGCGTTCATATCCGCATTCTGCAGGGAATTGGTGATGTAGAGGCCAAGCCCCGGCCAGGCGAAGATGGTTTCGGTCAGCACCGAACCTTCCAGCAGACCGGCATAGGAGAGCGCAATCACGGTTACCAGCGGCACGGCGGCGTTTCGCAGCGCGTGGAACCAGATGATGCGCGTTTCCGAAAGCCCCTTGGCGCGGGCCGCGACGACATATTCCTGGGCGAGCTCATTCAGCATGAAGGAGCGCGTCATGCGACTGATATAGGCCAGCGAGAAATAACCGAGCAGCGAGGCCGGCAGGATGATGTGGCGGAAAAGATCCCACAACACGTCCCATTGCCGCTGCCAAATGGCGTCGATCAGGAAGAAGCCAGTGACCGGCGTGAAGGTGAATTCATAGACGATGTCCATGCGCCCGGGATAAGCCACCCATTGCAGCCGGGCGTAAAACACCAGCAGCGCCAGCAGGCCGAGCCAGAAGATCGGCACGGAATAGCCGATAAGGCCGATGACACGCACCACCTGATCGGCAAAGCTGCCGCGCTTGACGGCGGCCAGAACGCCGAGCGGAATGCCGAAGACGGCGCCGATGATCGTGCCGATCGTGGCAAGTTCGATCGTCGCCGGGAACACCCGCTTGATGTCCTCCATCACAGGATTGGTGGTGAGGACGGAGGTGCCGAAATCGCCCGAAAGCGCCTGCTTCAGATAGATAAAGAACTGCTGCCAGAGCGGCAGGTTGAGGCCGAGCTGCTCACGGACGCGCTCGACCACATGCGCAGGCGCGCGGTCGCCAACGATCGCCAGTGCGGGATCGATCGGCACCACACGGCCAATGAAAAATGTGACCGCCATCAGCCCCAGAAAGGTGGTGATGACGGTGACGGCGAAGCCGAGAATGGCCTTCGCGCGGGCGTTGGCACGGCGTTTGCCCCGCCTCGCCCGGCTGTTTGCTTCAACGATGCTCAAGAGACCGATCCTTCCGGATCATTCCTTGGAGATCGGATAGACATAGTTGGTGTCAAAGCTCGGTCCGAGCTTCAGGCCCTTGAGCTTGGCGGAATAACCGGCCACTTCCGTCTGCTGGAAGATGATGACGAAGGGACCCTTCGCCAGAACTTCCTTCTGCAGGTTTTCATAGATGGCGGCGCGCTTGGCGCTGTCCTTTTCCAAGAGAGCAGACTGGGTTTCCTTGGTCAGATCAGGAACATCCCAAGCATTGCGCCAGGCCAGCGTCTTGTTCTTGCCTTCATCCGAATTGTCGTAGTTGATGGTAAAGGTTTCCGCATTCGAGTTCGGGTCGAAATAGTCCGAACCCCACTGGCCGATGTAGATATCATGCGTGCGGGCGCGATATTTGGTCAGCGTCTGCTTACCGTCGCCGGGGATGATTTCTAGCTTGATGCCGGCCTGTGCCAGCGTCTGCTGCACGCTTTCGGCAATGCCCGTCACCGGCTGGGTGTTGCGCACATCCATGGTGACGGTGAAGCCGTCCTTCAGACCGGCCTTGGCGAGAAGTTCCTTGGCCTTGGCGACGTCAAGCTTGTAGGGGTTCTCATCAAGCGCACCAAGCTGGCCCTTCGGCAGGAAGGTCTGATGGACTTCGCCAATGCCCTTGATGATCGTCGCGCCGATCGCGTCATAATCGACGAGATATTTGAACGCTTCGATGACCTCAGGCTTCTTCAGGTTCTCGTTCTTCTGGTTGAGGCTGAAATAATAAACGGTGCCCTTGGGCGCGGAGGTAACGGCAAGGCCTTCCTTCTTGGAAACGGCTTCCATATCACCGGGCTCAAGGTTACGGGCAACATCGATATCGCCGTTTTCAAGCGCCAGACGCTGGCCGGAGCTTTCCTTCATGTGACGATAGACGACCCGCTTCAGCTTCGGCTTCTCACCGTAATAGTTCGGGTTGGCCTCCAGAATGACGGCTTCGTTGGCCTTCCAGCCAAGGATCTTGTAAGGGCCGGAACCGGCATAACCGGTCTTCAGGAACTCGTTGCCGAAATCCGTGTCGTATTTGTAATCGGCGCTCGGCGTGACCGACTTCGCCTTTTCGGTGATGAGCTTCTTGTCCACCACCGAAGCGACGGTTGCGGTGAGCACGTTCAGCACGAAGCTCGGCGCATAGGGCTTGTCGACGGTCAGAACGAAGGTGTTCGCGTCCGTTGCCTTCGCCTTTTCGGTAACGTTGTCGCCCTTCAGGCCGAACTGCGTCAGCAGGAATGCCGGCGACTTGTCGAGCTTGACGGCGCGTTCGAAGGAGAAGGCAACGTCATCAGCGGTGACCGGATTGCCGGAGGCGAATTTCAGGCCGGATTTCAGCTTGAACGTATAGGTCAAGCCATCCTCGGAGGTCGTCCAGCTTTCGGCGAGATCACCGACAACCTTGGACGTGTCGTTGAGATCGATGGAAACGAGCTTGCTATAGGTGTTGCCGGTGACTTCGGCGGCAGACAGTTCGAAAGCCTCACCCGGATCGAGCGTGATGATGTCGTCGATGGCGAAACCTTCCACCAACGTATCGGCCGGCGTGGCGGCAAAAGCATGCGGGGCAGACAGCATCATCAGCGACAGGGCAGCGCTGGTGCTGAGGATACGCATGGATTTGTTGAGCGATTTGATCATAGGATCTCCCCTTTTGTTATGAGATTGATTTGGTTCGCTTAAACTGTTTATTAGGCCGCTTCGTGCCAAGCCTGGGACAAGACGCGCAGCCAGTTTTCCCGGCATATTTTAGCAAGTTCTCCATCACCGTAGCCCGCCGATTTCAGCGCCGCAACCAGATTGTGGTTGCCGCTGGCATCAGCAATTCCGACAGGTACCGTCGCGCCGTCGAAATCCGATCCGAGCGCCACACAGTCGATGCCCATACGCTCGACCATATAGTCGATATGGCGCACCATATCGGAGAGCGGCGTATCCGCGATATCACGCGCATCGGCACGCAGCATGGTCACGGCGTAGTTGAGGCCAACCAGCCCGCCGCTTTCCTTGATGGCATCCATCTGCCTGTCAGTGAGATTGCGGGCGACCGGAGTGAGCGCATGCGCATTGGAATGGCTGGCGATCAGCGGCTGGTTGGTGGTCTTCGCCACATCCCAGAAGCCTTTTTCGGTGATATGCGCGAGATCGATGAGAATGCCGAGGCGGTTGCATTCCTTCACCAGCGCAAAACCGGCATCGGTGAGACCGGGCGCGGTATCGGGCGACATGGGATAGGAGAAAGGAACGCCATGGCCGAAAATATTGTGCCGGCTCCACACCGGGCCGAGCGAACGCAGACCCGCGGCATAAAATACTTCCAGCGCATCGAGATCGGCGCCGATCGCCTCGCAGCCTTCCATATGCAGCACGGCGGCGAAGATATCCTCGGCAAAGGCCTTGCGGATATCCGCCGTGGAGCGGCAGAGCCGCCACGCTCCAGCGCGATCGAGCCTCAGCGCAATCGCCGCCTTTTCCATCGCGATATCGAGCGAAGGCAGTCGCTCGAGCGGCGTGGCGAGCGGCGTATCGTAATGGCCGTTCTCGTCCGGTTCCTGCAGAATCAGATCGCCGGACGGGATATAGATGGCGCAGATACCGCCGCCGAGCCCGCCTGCCCGTGCGCGCGGACCATCGATATGACCTTCCCGAGTGCCGTTCTTGAATTCGGCCACGGGATCAGCACCGGCCTTGCTGTTGCGCCACAACCGAAGCAGCACATCATTATGACCGTCAAACACTGCATGCATGGGAAGAAATTCCAGTCATCGAAACAATAAACGGGGCAGGCAGACGCCGGGATGACACCGCGCGAAAGCAAGCCGGCGCGTTATCAGCCGACCGCTATTGTCTGTCAGCCGCGATCTTAGGACGATCTATTCGAGCTTCGCAAGATACAAATTAGGCAGCGGTGAATTTATCACCACTTGCCTTTTGACGGAATTTGCGCTTCGTCAGGCGCGCCAGCCATCTTCCGCTTTGGTCAGCAGCGGCGTCGCAAAAACACCCCTCACCCGCTCCGGCCATTCCGGCCCGAAAGCGGCGATTTTTTCCCGCCAGCGATCCGATTGCAGCATGGCTGCGCCGATCACCACCGGCCGGATGCCAGAGGCGGCGAGAAGCGAAAGGCCTGATATGATGGAACTACCGCTGGAGATGACATCATCCACCAGCGCCACCCGCCGGCCCTCGATCAAGGGCAGCATACGCGGATCGATATAAAGCCGTTTTTCCTGCCTTGTGGTGATGGAGGACATCGGCACCGACAGCTCATCCAGATACCAGAACTTGCGCGAAGTACCGAGCGGCACGTAACGGGAGTGACCGAGATGGCGGGCAACGGCGGCGGCGAGCGTCAGGCCCAGCGTCGGCAGGCCGATCACGACATCCGGGCTGAAGGGCGCGAGCCGGGCGGCGAGATCAGCCGCCAGCGCCTCCAGCACCTCGAAGGAAGCCTGATTGACGATAAGCGATGCCAGCGCATGCTCACCATCCGCAAGCGGCCGGATGGGCAGGCAGATCTGCCTTCCATCATCCAGTTCCGCCGGAAAGAAGGTAGAATGTGGACCTGCCGTGCCAAAGGTGCCGGGCGGAAGCATGTCCTGCCAGAACTCGTGCGGCGCGGCGGGGGACTGGGTGGCGGGCGATGCGGATGACGGCATCGGTTCTCCTTTCAGGACCGGGATGGCGCAGCAAGGCGAACATTGTTTCCGCCACGCCAATCCCGTTCGGCAGATTTATCATTTTAGCAACCACAGAGACGCTGCGGGTTCATTTCATTGGCTTTTTCCGTTAGAAGAGAAAAAAGCAACAGGCATTTGGACAAACCCACCTATGACGCGGGTTTTTCCCACATTCAAGGACAAGCTTCCCATGAGACTGCTGGACCGGATCGGCGAGGACCTGCCATTCCTGACGGAACTCCGTCATGATCTGCACGCGCATCCGGAACTGGGTTTCGAAGAGGAAAGAACGAGCGCCATCGTCGCCGATCTGCTTGAGCGCGCCGGGCTGAAGGTGCACCGCGGTCTCGGCGGCACCGGCGTCGTCGGCACGCTGCAGGTGGGCAACGGCACGCGCAGCATTGGTCTTCGCGCAGACATGGATGCCCTTGCCATGCCTGAGGTCCCAGACCGCCCCTACAAATCGAAATTCCCCGGCAAGATGCATGCCTGCGGCCATGACGGCCACACCGCCATGCTGCTGGGTGCGGCGCGTTACCTCGCAAAGACCCGCGATTTTTCCGGCACCGTGCATTTCATCTTCCAGCCGGCCGAAGAAGGCCGTGGCGGCGCAAAAAAAATGGTCGAGGACGGGCTTTTCGAGCTGTTCCCCTGCGATGCGGTCTATGGCCTGCACAATATGCCGGGGCTGGGCATCGACGAAATGGCGGTGGTGGAAGGACCGCAGCTTGCCTCGTCGGACAGCTGGCGCGTTACCTTCAAGGGCGTCGGCACCCACGGCGCGAAGCCGCATCTTGGTCGCGATCCGGTAACGGCGGCCGGCACCTTCCTCGCCTCGCTGCAAACTATCGTCGGCCGCGTGGTCGACCCATTGCAGCCGGCCGTGGTCAGTGCCTGTTCGGTGCAGGCAGGCGACCCCAAGGCACTCAATGTGATCCCAGATCTCGTCGAAATCGGCGGTACCGCGCGCGCCTATGCGCCTCAAGTGCGAGACCAGCTGGAGGCGGAAATCGGCAGGCTGGCCAAGGGAACGGCGGCAATGTTCGGCATCGAGGCAAATTACGAATTCATCCGCCGCATTCCGCCCGTCATCAACGACACGGACGCGACGAAACGGGCGCTCCGGGCAGCCAAAACCGTCTTCGGCAACAAAGCGCGCACCGCCTTTTCGCCCTCGACCGCCGGCGACGATTTCGCCTTTTTCGCGGGCGAAGCCCCAGGCTGCTATGTCTGGCTTGGCAACGGCCCGGCGGTGGACGGCGCACTGCACCACAACACCTCCTACGACTTCAACGATGCGGCCATCGTGCCGGGCGTAGCTTTCTGGGCGACGCTGGTGGAGCAGGAACTGGCGGCGGAGTAAATCCATCTTGTTCCCTGCTGTTTTTCGACCGGCAACATCTCAGACACTTGTGGCGAATCATCGGGCGCGGTAGCTTTCAGACATAGGCTGGACCCACGCCTCCCCCCTCCTTTCGGGGAAGCATTCGACATGCTGGGTAATCTTATCATCGAACCATCTGTTCGGGCATTCGCATAAGGAGGGATTGCGTTTTGAACCCGCAATAGAGGTTTTGTGATGAAGCTTTCCACTCCGATTTTCCAATTGAAGCGACGGGCCAAACTTATGGTCCGGAATAATGCCATCCCCCTTCACGAAGCGCTGGACCAGATCGCGTGCGAGGAAGGATTTGCAGCCTGGAGCCTGCTTTCCGCTCACGTTGCGGCTGGCTCTTTGTCCAAAGACCTGTTCTCGCGCATCGTGAATGGCGACATGCTCCTGCTCGCCGGCCGGCCGGGCCAGGGCAAGACAGCGCTTGCTTTTGAGCTTCTGCGGGCGGCAGCCGGAGACGGACGGCAGTCCATTTTATTCACGCTCGAAATGACCGAGCAACAGGTAGGAAAACGCACCGGGCAACACGCAGGCGCTCAGAGAGAAATCGAGATCGTGACATCGGACGAGATATGCGCGGACTACATGATCCGTTACCTCTCGCCAGCCAAATCCGGCACCTTCGCCGTAATCGATTATCTGCAGTTACTCGACCAGCAGCGCCATAAGCCGGACCTGTCGCAACAAGTCACCGTTCTTGCAGAATTCGCAAAAAAGACTGGCGTTATTTTCGCTTTCATCTCGCAGATTGACCGCTCATTTGATCCACAAATCAAACGATTTCCCGATATGCGCGATATCCGCCTTCCCAACCTGCTTGATCTGGGCCTGTTCACCAAAGCCTGCTTTCTGCATAACGGCGAAGCGCAACTTCACAATGTGAACTGAGACGCACGGGCTGCTGCGACGGTGCCGTCGCGGCAGCCCGTGGCGTTAGTACTTTAAAACCGCCACCACCGGGCTCTCCATCACCTGTCCCGTCAGCACGTCGGCAATGCCCATATCCGTCTGGTGCGGGCCGATATTGCAGGCGAGCGTGGCCCCGAAGCAGGCCTTGAAGACGAGATAGGGCGGCTGCCATTCCACCACCCTGCCAACGGCTTCGCGCAGTTCCTCGAAAGCCTTTGCAACATCTTCAAGTGCCGCATCGGAAACGAGGCCGGAGAGCGGCAGCGGCAGAAGTGCAGTTACCTTACCTTCGGAGGCGACGGCCATACCACCGCCTGCCGCTATCACCGCATTGGCGGCGAGCGCCATGTCTTCTTCATTGCCGCCGAAAACGGTGAGGTTATGGCTGTCATGCGAGACCGTTGTGGCGAAGGCGCCGTTCCAGTCTCCCCAGCCGGTGAGGAAGCCAGTGCGGGTGACCGGTTCGGACTTGCCGTGGCGGTGGGTGACGGAGATCATCGTCGCACCTTCGGGCGGAACGACGAAACCATCTCTCACCTCGGCCTCCACCTCGCCCCATTGCGTGAAGCGCGGGCGGTCGATGGTGGCAAGGCGCACCCTCGCGCCTTCGGCAGCAACCCGAAAATCTTCGGTCACGCGCAGCGGGAGCTTCATCGAGCCTTCGAGCGCCGAAGTATCACAGGCGGGCACATCCACAAGCATATGTCCGCCTTCCGCAACCGTCCTGCCCCCGGCAAGGACGTAACGAGCGGCAAAACCGCTCAGGTCCTCGAAGATAACGATATCGGCGCGACGGCCGGAGGCGATGAGCCCGAGGTCAGGACGCCCAAGCCTTTGGGCGGCATTGAGCGTTGCGGCGCGCAGTGCCCATTCGGCTTTCAGGCCATAACGGACAAGGCGGCGCACCACATCATCCAGCCCGCCGCCATTTAACAGGTCGTCCGGGAAGACATCGTCCGTGCACAGCGTCACGGTCTGCGGCAGGTGGCCCAGCGCGTTGAGCGCTTCCACGAATTCCGGCAGCAGGTGGTCATGCGAGCCGCGCAGCTCGATGGTCATGCCGGCCCGCAGTTTCGCCATGAGGTCTTTGCCCGAGACCAGCTCGTGATCGGACGAGACGCCCGCCGCCATGAAGGCGTGGAGATCGGCGTCCTTGAGGCCGCGCGCATGGCCGCAGACCAGTTTCTCCGAGGCAAGCCCGGCCTGCACGATGCCGCTCATGCGCGGATCGCGCTCGATGACGCCGCGCATGTTCATGATTTCCGCGACACCGCCGACCTGGGGCCATGACAGGATATCGGCGAGATTGGCGGCGTCGAAATCAGCTCCGCCGCGTTCCAGCCCAGGCGCGGAAGGCACGCATGAGGGCGCCAGGAGAACGGCACGCAGCGGCAGGTTTTCGATGGCCTTCGCCGCCCAGCGCACCCCTTCGACGCCATGCACATTGCCGAACTCATGCGGATCCCAGACGATGGTGGTAACGCCGCGGGCGACAACCGCTGCCGCATAGGCGGCCGGTGTGACCATCGAGCTCTCGATATGCATATGCGTGTCGATCAGACCCGGCGAGACATACCCGCCGGCCGCATCGATGACCTGCGCGGCGTCGCTCCGGCTCGCCCGTTCGTGTACGCTGGCGATCAACGCACCGACAATTCCGATATCGGCAGGGCGCAGCTCACCCGTTACCACATCCACCAATGTTCCACCGGTGATGAGGATGTCGAAAGGCGCATCGCCGCGCGCGGCGGCAACGGCGCGGGCGCGGAGCGCATCATCGCCGAGATCGGCAGGTTCGCATGTGGTGAGGTTCGCGTTCATCGGGCGGCCTCCCGGCGCAGCGCCTCAAGAATAACCGTCCTCGCACCGTCGGCATCCAGCGTCTCAGCAAAATGCGCGTTGAATGTTTGCGCTTTCTCCGCACGCGGCTCGACCACCGTTCTGCCCCGCGTCAGCGTCGCCTGAAGCTCGACATCTATCCGTGCGTGACGCCAGCCGATTAGGCCAGAGGCGGAGCCCGAGGCGAAGGCAACGGCAGCGACGGGATCGTAAAGTGCCATGCCTGGTCTGCCGCGACGGGTGGCGATGCCGATGAAACCATCAAGCAGATCGGCGATCAGCCCGGCATTCCTGCCGCCCGCATTGCGGATCGGCAGCACGTCGGCGGGCGAAGCGGTAACCTTGCGGCAGGCGTCCAGATCGACCATACGCAACGGCAGGCCATGGGAGAGCACGATGGCCAGCGCTTCCGGATCGGCAAAGGCGTTGAATTCGGCCGAGGCCGTGTGATTGCCGCTCGTCACGCCGCCACCCATCCAGGTGAGGTCGGAAATTCTCGCGGCAAGATCAGGCCGGGCGAGGCACAGGGCGGCAATATTGGTGAGCGGACCAAGCGCGAGAATGCGCCTCTCGCCCTCCCCCTCCAGCCAGGCGCAGAGAGCGGCGAAGGCATCGCTTTTCGGCAAGGCCGCGGCATCCGGCAGGCTTTGGCCGACGGTCGGGATGCCGTTTTCGCCCAGAATGCACTGCGCCGTTTCAAGTGCACCCAACACCGGCATGGCGCGGCCCTGATGGATCGGCATCGACCAGCCAAAAGCGGCAACCGCACCCGCGGCATTGCCGCAGACGGCCTGAAGCGTCGCATTGCCGAAGACCAGCGAGATGCCGTCTATGGCGAGACCCGACGATTGCACCACCAAGATGGCGGCGATATCGTCAAAGCCCATATCGGTATCGATCCAAACACCCATGATCAGTTGAATACCTTGAGGCTCGCCGCCTTTTCGACCGGCAGGTCGAAGGCAAGCGTATCGCCGATTGCGTGGGAGGTCAGGGCCGCGTCGGTTTCAGCCTTGATGGGCCCGAGTGGTGTGTCGAGCAGATATTCGCGGCTGTTGCCGGCGAAGGATGTGCCGCGCACGGTTCCCTGGAAAGGACCTGAACCGAGGGTGACCATGCGCGGCCGCCAGGCCAGTCCGGATGCTGAAAGGACTGGTCCGGGAAGCGGTGTTGTGCCGTTGGCGGTTTTCAAAGCCCCGCCTTGAAGGGCGAAGATGTTTTCGAAGCCGACGAAGTCGGCCACGAAGGCGGAAACCGGCGCGTTGTAAATCTCTTCCGGCGTGCCGATCTGCTCAATCTTGCCGCCCTTCATGACGACAATGCGGTCGGCAAGCGCGAGCGCCTCGATCTGGTCATGGGTGACGAAGATCATCGTGACACCGGTTTCCTTCTGCACGCGCTGCAGTTCGGTCCGCATTTCAAGACGCAGGCGGGCGTCGAGATTGGAGAGCGGCTCATCGAGAAGCAGCACTTTCGGCTCCATGACCATGGAGCGTGCCAATGCTACGCGTTGCTGCTGGCCGCCCGATAGTTCCGCCGGCTTGCGTGAGGCGAAATTGGACAGGCCGACCGACTTCAGGCCGGAGGCGACCTTGTCCTCCAGCGCCTTGCCGCTCATTCCCTTGAGTTTCAGGCCGAAGGCGACGTTTTCATAGACCGTCAGATGCGGGAAGAGCGCGTAGGACTGGAACACCAGCCCGACGGCGCGTTTGTTGGCCGCCACGCGGGTAATATCGGCGCCATCGAGATTGATCCGCCCGGCAGCTACCGGCATCAGCCCGGCGATGGCGCGCATCGTCGTGGTCTTGCCGCAGCCGGAGGGCCCGAGAAGCGCGAGCAATTCGCCCTTGCGGATATCGAGATCGAGATCCTTGACGGCGACATTGCCGCCATAGGCGAGCGAGATTTTTTGCAGCGAAAGATAATTTGCGTCAGACATAACGGGAGAACCCCAGGAAACGTTCGGCCATGAAAACGATGCCGATGGAAAGGAAGGCGAGCAGCGAGGAAAGGGCGGCCACGGAAGGATCAAAGACGATTTCCATGTAGCCCAGCATGTCGATAGGCAGCGTGCGCACGCCGGGACCGGACAGGAACAGCGACACAGGCACCTGGTTGAAACTCGTCACGAAACCGAGAATGAAGGCCGACAGGATTCCGCCGCGGATATTCGGCAGCACAACGCGGAAAAATGCGCCAAGCCGCGACGAGCCGAGCAGCACCGCCGCCTCCTCGATATCGGAGCGCAGATTGTTGAGGCTGGCCGAAACCACGCGCACCGCATAGGGCAGAATGAGCGCGGTGTGGGCGAGAAACAACGCAAGCGTGATGCCGATGCCGAAGGGCACGACGAAATAACGCAGCAGCGCAAGACCCACGATAATGCCCGGCACGATGATCGGCGCGGACACGATGGTGCGCACCGTCTCGCTAAAGGGCAGCTTGTAGCGCGACATGGCGTAGGAAGCGGGAATGCCGAGGATCAGCGCCGTGAACGTGCCGCCGATGGCAAGGAACATCGACATCGCAAAGCTCTCACGGAAGCTTTCGACCGTGAAGACCTTCGCGATCCACTTCAGCGAAAAGCCCTGCGGCGGAAAGGCGAGCGTATCGCCGGCCGAAAACGAGGCCGCAACGATGATGAGGAACGGCCCGATGAGGAAGCCGACGACAAGCAGAAGCGTGAGCGGAATGAAGAGCTGCCGGGTCATTTCTTGTTCCTCGCAGTGGCGATGCGCTTCAAGAGGATATTGGCGGCAAAGCTCATGACAATCAGGATGAAGGCGATGACGCTGGCGGCGACGAAATTATTGGAAACCGTGACCTGCTGGTAAAGCAGGGTTTCCAGCATCAGCACCTTGGACCCGCCGAGAATGGCGGGCGTGATATAGGCGGTCAGCGAACCGGTGAAGACCAGCGTGCCGCCGACGACGAGCCCTTCCCGGGTGAGCGGCAGTATGACCTTCCAGAATACCTGAAACCAGTTGGCGCCGAGAACGCGGGCAGCAGCGATCGTATCCTTCGGCATGTTCTCCAGCGCGCTGATGAGCGAGATGATCATCAATGGCAGGAACAGTTGCAGAAGGCCGATGAAGACGGCCGTTTCGGAAAACAGGATGCGGATTGGCCCGTCGCTGAGGCCCACCGCCTGCAGCGCCTGATTGACGATGCCGGTTCTGCCGAGAATGACGATCCAGGCATAGGTGCGGGCGACCGGCGAAATCATCAGCGGCAGCACGACGAGGTTGACCACATGGCCCTTCCTGGCCGGCGACAGGTTGACGATGGCGAAAGCCGCCGCGTAGCCCACCACCGCCGAAACGACGGTGACGAGCGCGCCGAGCTTCAGCGTGCGCAGGAAAACCGTCTGGTTCAGCGGATCGGAAAAGAAAGCGCCATAGGCCGACAATGTCCAGCCGTCAGCGGTGCGAAAGCCTTCCGATAAAAGCATGAAGACCGGCACGAGAAAGACCGCCGCCGCGAAAATTGCGGCGGGCAAGGCAAGCGCCAGCGCTTCGGCCCGGTTCTGAAACATATGGCATTCTCCGGACTTGAATTTCCGCCGGCTACGTTTGGCGGAGGACTTGTTCATTTGGCGTCAGTGGGTGCCGGCATATCGATCTCCCCCTTTGTGGGGGAGATGTCCGGCAGGACAGAGGGGGGTGACGTGCGCCAGCACGTAACCCATTCCCGCCCCTTCGAGCTTGTTACTGCCCCACCTTGGCGTTCCACTCCGACAGCCACTTGTCGCGGTTATCGAGCGTTACGTCGGAAGGAATGAGCTGCAGGCTGCGGGCGGTTTCATCGCCATAGGTGATGTTGTTCGCCACCTCGTCGGAAACCTTGACTTCCCTGTTGGTCGGGCTGTCCACCAGCTTTTCCGCCAGCGCCTTCTGGACGTCGGTCGAGAGCCAGAAATCCATGAATTGCAGCGCAAGATCCTCGTTCTTCGTGCCCTTCGGTACGACGAGCACGTTCATGCCGCCGGTTTGGCCTTCCTTGGGCGTTGCCCAGGCGAGCGGCAGGTCGAGCTTGGTGAAAGGCGCCCAGGAGAAGCGGCCGATCGGCGCTGCCCAGATTTCCTCCTGCTGCATGAGCTGCACCAGCTGCGAGGACTTGACGTAGAAGGTGACGATATCGTCCTTCTTTTCGCCCACGGCCTCGATGGCGCCGGCAAGATCGGGCGTGTCCTTGCCGATGGCCTTGCCCAGCATGTAAAGCGCCGGCGGCCCCTGGTTGGTGGTGACATTCGGGAAGGCGACGTGGTCGACGATACCGTCCTTCAAAAGATCGGCCCAGCTGTCGATCTTCATCTTGTCGGTGCGGTAGACAATCGACGTGGCGTAGAAATTAACGCCGACGCTCATGCCATCGCCATTCGGGTCCTTGGCGATGTCATAGAGCTTTTCAATATTCGGAACCTTGGAAGCATCGATCTTCTGGATCAGGTCCTTGCGGGTGGCCGACAGCGCATCGGCCATGGAGACGATGGCGAGATCGACGACCGGGCTGGCCTTGTTGGCCTCCATCTTGGCCAGACGCTCGACGCTGTTGCCGGTCTCGACGACGAGCTTGCAGCCGCATTTCTGCTCGAAGGGCGTATAGACCAGTTCCTTGAATTCATCCTGCGCGAAGGCGTAGACCGAGATCGTCAACGTCTTGTCCTGGGCCTCAGCGGCTCCCATCGTCAGCATCAGGGCGGCGCCCGATGCGAGAATGATCTTTTTCATGGTGTGAGTTCTCCTGCTGTCGTGTTCTTGGCTTCAATCGCATCATGCTTTGTCTTGCCGGTGGAGCCGCGCATGATCAGCGCCATCGGTACTTTCGAAACATCCGCCGTGACGTCGACGGCGGCCCCGTTTTCTCCGGCGCCATCGATCGCGCGCAAAAGCGCGCCAACGGCGAGATCGGCGATGCGGCCCATATCCATGCGCATGGTCGTCAAGGGCGGGGTGACCACGGCAGAAAAGATAAGATCGTCGAAGCCGGTGACACTCGCCTCTTCCGGCACCTCGATTCCCGCGCGCTGCAATTCGGTCAGCACGCGCAGCGCGTGCAGATCGGATACGGCAGCAAAGGCCGTAAAACCTTCGGCAACTTTCTCCGCAAGGCCCAGCCGGCAGCCCGCGCCACCGGCCTTTTCAATGCCATCGATCCAGAGCGTCTGGGCCAGGCATGTTTTGCCGAGACCATCGCGAATGCCGCCGAGACGGTCATTCTGAACATTGGAATCCCTGTTCTTGCCGACCAGCACCACCTTGCGATGGCCGAGGCCCGCAAGATATTCACCCACCTGCCGGCCGCCATCCCAATGGTCGGCAGCAACGGTATTTCCCGGTGTCGACGGGCTGTCGATGACGGCCACCGGACAATCAACGCCGGAAATGCGTGTGCCACGTCGGGGAACGACCACCATGCCGTCCACCCCGCGCTCGATCAGCCGGTCGATCGCATCCGTCTGCATGGCGATCTCACCGCGCGCATCGGCGATCAGCACGCCATAACCCGCGTTGACAGCCGCCTTCTCGATGGCCTGCGCAATCTGTGGAAAGAGAGGATTGGCAATATCGGGCAGGACGAGCCCGAGAACGCCCGATCTGCCGGTGCGAAGCGCCCTGCCTGCCGAACTCGGCACATAGCCCAGCTCGCTCGCCGTCTTGCGGATACGTTCCACCAGTTCGGGCGAAACGCGGCCCTTGCCGGACAGCGCATTGGACACGGTTGCCACCGACACGCCGAGTGCCGCTGCTATCGCGCTCAGATTGGTGGCAGGCCGTGACGACGCCATAATGGTCCGGAAGGGCTGATTAAACGTTTAATCACGATAATCGAGGCGCGAACCGCTGTCGAGTCCTGCGCTGGCAAAATAGGGCGAAAAGCTGGGCACAAAGGTTAAATGCCCGAAAAAAGAGCGATTATTTTTACGCGCTCTGGGTACTGGCTGCGCGATAAGCCTCCACCTGACGCACCAGCCAATCCCGAAACAGGACGACCGGGACGTGGTTGGCGCGTGAAAGCGGGGCCACCGCGTAATACGAGCTCGGGCTTCTGGCCTGATGATCGAAGGCTTTGACCAGCTGCTTCGATTTCAACTCGTTATCGATGAGAAAGAGCGGCATCAGCGCGACGCCGAGGCCGGCGATGCAGGCCTGCGCAACGCTGGAAAACTGTTCGAAGCGCATGCCCTGCGGCAAGACGAGTGACAGGCCGAGGCTTTCGAACCAGTGGCCCCATGCGCCCGGCCGCGAGGCCATGTGCAGCAATGGCAGGGCAGCGATGTCTTCTCCCTTTTCCACCGGATGGGCGCTGAGGAACTGCGGGCTGCACACCGGCGCCACCATTTCATGCATCAGAAAGGTGCTTTCCGCGCCTGGCCAATCGGCCTGGCCGATATGGATTGCCATATCCAGCTGCTCACGCTCGAAATCGAACTGGCCGATGCGGGTCGCAAAATTGATGGTGATCTCCGGGTGGTTCGCCACGAAATCCGGTATACGCGGCAGAAGCCAGCGGGTGCCGAAGGTGGGCAGCATGGCGAGGTTCAGCGTATTGCCATGCGTTTTGGTCATGATCTGCAGCGAAGCTGAGCGTATCTCGCCGAGCGCTGCCGCGATCGATTTTGCGTAGATCTGCCCCTCCGCCGTCAGCGCCACGCCGCGTGCGCCGCGGTCGAAGAGCCGCACGCCAAGCTGTTCTTCCAGTGACATAACCTGCCGGCTGATTGCCCCCTGCGTCAGCGCCAGCTCATCTGCGGCGGCGGAAAAGCTGCCGAGACGGGCAACGGAATCGAAAGCGGCAAGCGCACTTGTGGATGGCAGGAGTTTGCGGCTGAGAGATGTCATGAGCCATTACTATATGTAATGCAAAAATGAGTAAACATGGCTTGTGCCATCCGGGCTGAATACGAATAATCCGGCCAGCAAATCCGGAGGCATAAAGTGAGCGAACGCGTAGCATTCAATTGGCAGGATCCTTTCCTGCTCGAAGACCAACTGACTGACGACGAGCGGATGATACGCGACGCCGCGGCCGCCTTCGGCAAATCGGAGCTTCTGCCGCGTATCTCCGAAGCCTATCTTTCTGAAACCACCGAGCCGGAACTGTTCCGCCTGATGGGCCGGCAAGGCCTTCTCGGCGTTACCCTGCCGGAAGAATATGGCGCGGCGAATGCGAGCTATGTGGCCTATGGTCTCGTCGCCCGCGAGGTGGAGCGGATCGACAGCGGTTACCGCTCGATGATGAGCGTGCAGTCCTCGCTCGTCATCCACCCGATCTTCGCTTACGGTTCGGATGAGCAGAAGAAGAAATACCTGCCCGGCCTCGTCTCGGGCGAACTGATCGGCTGTTTCGGCCTCACCGAGCCGGATGCCGGCTCCGATCCGGGCGGCATGAAGACCCGTGCTGAAAAGATTGAGGGCGGTTATCGTCTGCGCGGTTCGAAAATGTGGATTTCCAACGCACCGATCGCCGATGTCTTCGTGGTCTGGGCCAAATCCGAAGCCCATGACAACCAGATCCGCGGTTTCGTGCTCGAAAAGGGCATGAAAGGCCTCTCAGCACCGAAAATCGGCGGCAAGCTTTCGCTGCGCGCTTCCATTACAGGCGAAATCGTCATGGATGGCGTCGAAGTCGGCGAAAACGCACTGCTGCCCAACGTGTCCGGCCTGAAGGGCCCCTTCGGCTGCCTCAACCGCGCCCGCTACGGCATTTCCTGGGGCGTCATGGGCGCTGCCGAAGATTGCTGGTTCCGTGCCCTGCAATATGGTCTCGACCGCAAGCAGTTCGGCAAGCCGCTTGCCGGCATGCAGCTTTACCAGAAGAAGCTCGCCGACATGCAGACCGAGATCGCGCTCGGCCTTCAGGCATCGCTGCGCGTCGGCCAGCTGATGGACGAGCACAGGATGGCGCCGGAAATGATTTCCATCGTCAAGCGCAACAATTGCGGCAAGGCGCTGGATATCGCCCGCCAGGCCCGCGACATGCATGGCGGCAACGGCATCCAGATCGAATATCACGTCATGCGCCACGCGCAGAACCTCGAAACGGTCAACACGTATGAAGGTACGCATGACGTGCACGCGCTGATCCTCGGCCGGGCCCAGACGGGCATTCAGGCGTTTTTCTGAGGGTTATGGACCGTAGCGGTTCCGTCAAGAAAGAGGCCTCCGAAGATCGCTTCGAAGGCCTTTTTCTTTTCGAGCTCAGGTGACGGCTCAGAATGTGCCGCGCACCCCGATGCCGAACATGCGCGGTTCGGTCATGCTCGCCTCGATGCCGCCGATGCCGCGGTTTTCCTTCATAAGGGTCGGCGCGCGCTCGTCGAAGACGTTCTTGACGTAAGCGTAGAACTCGAGTTCGTCCTGGAACTTGTAGCTCGCCCGCACATCCGCGATCGTGTAGGGATCGATCGCATAGACGGCCTTGTTGTCCGTATCGGAATAATAGCCGTCGAGATGGCGGACCTGCCCGGACACGGTGAACTTGTCCGTCACGTCCCAGCTTGCGCCGACGGTGAAGCTGTATCCCGGCGACTTGGCGAACTCCTTGCCGACATAGGCGGCATTGCTGGAAATCTCGTCGATCTTCGTCTTCAGCAGACCGGCGCTGGCTTTCAGCGTGAGATTGTCGAGCACCCGATAATCCGCGCCAATTTCAAGACCATAGGCATGGGCTTCTTCTGCGTTAACGGTGTAGGATTCGCTGATGCCGGTGGAGACGACGACCGGTACGTTAAACTGGGCGTTCTTCATGTCCATGTAGAACAGATTGCCGTTTACCGTCAGTGTGTCATCGAGCAGGCTGGCGCGGGTGAACACTTCGTAGTTCCAGATGGTTTCCTTGTCGAAGCTCCGCCATTTGCTGGTGGTCAGGTCAAATGCGACGCCGCCGGGATTGTACCCGCGGCTGACAAGACCGCCGACAGTCCAATCATCATTGATGGCATAGGCGAGAGACGCCTTGGGAAGGATTTCAGAGAAGGTTTCGTCATAATTGACCGAACTTCTGCTGGTGGCGCTGAGCGTCCGGTAACCGGCGCGCTGAATCTGGTCCTGCTGGTAGCGCAGGCCACCCGTCAGGGTCCACTGGTCGGTCAGCCGATAGCTCAGCTCGCTGAAGAGGCCGAGATTGTCCTTGGTGTCGCTGAAGCGAGAGGTGCCGCGCAGATAAAGCACCTCGTCGGCTTTCGTGTGCGCATAAAAAATGCCGGCGACACCGCTCAGAACATCCTCCTGATCGCCGAAGGTGACGCGCGTTTCATGCGACGTGTTCCTGAGATCGACATCGGCGTCTCCGTTGTTGGCGATGCCGACCCGGCGTTTGGCGGTGGAGTCGGAAAACTGGGTCTGGTTGAACAGTTTCACGCCGTTCTCGAAATCGTAATTGATGTCGAGAATGCCCGTATTGGTATACTGGCTGAAATTCGGCATCGTCGTGGTGATGTGGTTGAGATCTTCGAAGGGACGCGACGCCGCTTCCTGGCTTGGCCGGTTGGAGGCGTTGTAGGAATAGGTCAGCTTTGTGGAAAGACCGGGAATTTCAGACGGTTCCCAAAGAAGCTTGAAGCGACCGTTGAATTCCTTGAAGTTTTGGTCCGTTCCCTCATGCGCAAAGGCGGAATTGATGTAATCGATGAAGGTATCGCGGCCGGAATAATCGATCGCCATGCGCGCCGCCAGCTCGTCTTCGATCAGCGGGCCGGAAAAGGCGAAGGAACCACGCTTCTGGTGATAGTTGCCGATTTCCGCCTGATAGCTGGCTTCCGGCGTAAAGGTCGGGTCCTTGGTGTTGACAAGGATGGCGCCGGCAATGGCGTTGGCGCCCTGCGAGGTCGTCTGGGGCCCGCGGAACACCTCGATGGTGTCGACATCCCATATGGACGTCGCCCCGTAGATGAACTCGTTATACCCGAGATAGTGACCGTCCACATTGATCGTCGCGCGCGGCACCGTACCGGTGAAGAAGGCGATGGAGCCGGTATTCGGGCCCTGCGTGTCCTGTCCGCGAATGATGGGGGCACTGACATTGTCGGTGTAGACGACGTTCGGAATATCCTTGATCGCTTCGGATACGGTCGGATCGCCGGTCTTTTCCTTTTTGATCTCCTCGGCGGTTTTGACTGACACGGACGAGGCCGTGTTCTTCATGTCGCGCGCCACTTTTTCACCGGTCACGACAATCGGCTTCAACACGGTCGTCCCTGCTGTATCAGCCTGCTGATCCTGACCGACAACCGGCGTCACGAACAATGTCGCCAACGTCAGAACACTGACCCCGCTCATCAAACGGCCGTTAGAGCTAAACCCCATCATACACCCCAAATAAACATGAGTATTAAAGTCATATTCAAGTAACGGAAGCGTTATCCGTTTCGCAATAGACAATGCGTTCCGTATTGCGGACAAGCAGGCTTCCGTAACGGGATGTGCCATATTTACAACAAAGTTTAAGGGACCGCCTTTTCCGCCATGGCAGCCCGGCCAGAGAAGCCATTGAAAAGGCTGAAGACAGCCATTCCGATTTTCGTCGCAATGCGTTAGGCATTCTCGAAAGAGTGGGGCACGACCTTGAACGCCATGGATGACGAAACCGAAGAACGGCCGGAAAACGAAGGTGAAAAGCGCTCGGCGCTTATTCAATCCGTATCGATTGCGGCGCGGTTTCTTAATCTTCTCTCCAGATCCGATACGGGGCTGGCGCTTGGCGAACTTGCTAAACGCGCCGGCACCGGTCGCTCCACCGCGCATCGTTACATGCAAAGCCTCGTGCGGGAGGGACTGGTGATACAGGACCCCGCAAGCGGCAGTTACGATCTCGGCCCCGCAGCGCTGGGCATCGGCATCAGCGCCCTCCGACGAATCAACCCGGTCGAAACCGCCGGACGTGAGATGAAGGCGCTTGCCGCGCAAATCGGCGCCAGCTGCGGCGTGGCGATCTGGACCGAGCGCGGCCCGACCGTGGTGCGGTGGGCGCGAAGCGCCAGCTTTTCCATCAGCACCGTCGCTCTTGGCGATGTTCTGCCGCTGGACAACAGCGCCTGCGGTCTGGTTTTTCAGGCTTATCTGCCACCGGACAGGGTGGCTGCCGTGCGCAGGCTGCAACCACCCGCCTTTCGCGGCTCTCCTCCTGCTGCCGGCATTCTCGAAACCATCCGCGAGACGGGCGGCGCCGAACTCAATGAACATCTGTTCTCCGCCCTGACGGGCAAGGCGGCGCCGGTTTTCGATGCCCAGGGCGAACTCTGTTGTGTCGTCACCACCGTCTCTTTCGTGGCTACCGCCGAAGCGGAACGGCATTTTTCGCGACTGATCGAGGCCGCCCGGCAGGCAACCGCCGAATCCGGTGGCGGCTAGACACCTTCGGCCAGATGCTCCGCAAAGGTGCGACCGGAATAGGCGGTGCGGAAGAGCCCGGCATCGGCGAGTTTCGGCAGCAGCCGCTCCAGCACCAGCCGCATGGATGCCACCGAGCCGCCGGGCACCGCGACAAAACCGTCGATTGCCCCTGCGGCCGCCCATTCACGGATGCCCTTAAAGGCATCTTCAACGGTGCCGACGATCTGCCAATGGCCGGATCCCATCACCTCCGGCCGCCGCAGTAATTCCGCGACACTTAGCGTCTCCCGCTCAATCAGCCTGCGCAGCAGTCCGGCATGGGTGCGGCTTCGCGGTTTTTTGGGCGGCGGCGGCAGGTCGGAAGCGGTGACCACCCGCGTGAGCGGCCAGTCGGTGAGGTCGAGGCCCGTCATGTCGAGAACCGACGCCAGGGTGCGGGCGCGGTTGGCGCGGGCATGGGTCTCAGAAAAGAGTTCAAGCGCCTCCTTGCCGCTATCCGCCAGATATAGGCTGAGGCCCGGCATCAGCTTCACCCCGTCAGGCTCACGGCCATGTCCTTCGGCGCGCCGCCGCAAGTCCGCCCTCAGTTCGATGGCTGCCCGCATGTCCGGCGTGGAAGCAAAGACTGCATCCGCCACCGAAGAGGCGAAATCGCGCCCCTCGGGAGAAGCACCGGCCTGCACCAGCGGAATGCGGCTGGCGTGGGCTGGCAGGTTGAGCGGCCCTTTCACACTGAAATGCCTGCCCTCATGCGCCACTGGGCGCACCAGCGAGGAATCGGCAAATCGCCCGCTTTCCCTGTCGAGTTTAAGGGCTTCATTTGGAAAACTCGCCCAGAGCTGCTGCACGACCTGCGTGAATTCGGCGGCGCGTCCATAACGCTCCTGCGGTGAAGGCATTTCTCTCAGGCCGAAATTTTCGTGCCCCTCCAGTGCCGTGACGATGTTCCACCCGGCCCTGCCATTGCTGAGCCAGTTCAACGACTGAAGCTGGCGGGCCACCACATAGGGCGGCAGAAATGTGGTCGATACGGTGGATAACAGGCCGACATGGCTCGTTTCCCGCGCAATGGCCGAAAGAAGCATGGTCGGGTCCATGCTGGCAAATCCGCCGCCGGTTTCCAGCCCCTCGGTGCGGAGGAAAAGCGTATCCGGCCGGAACACGAAATCCACATGCGCAGCTTCCGCGCGCTGTGCCAGATCGACGAAATAATCGCTGGAAAATACCCGATTTATATCGCTGTCGGCTCGACGCCATGCTTCACCGCTGAGCCAGGTTGGGGCCAGCGACATGCCCACATGAAGTTTGGCTGCGACTGACATGATGCACCTCGACTGAAATATCCGGCAAGAAAACCGCGCGTTGAATCGGCAAATTTCGATTTGTGGAGAGTTTTACTATAGTTTAGTGTCGCTTCAAGACCAGAGTGTCGCGCCCGTCGGGAAGGAGCCCGTTTCCCGCAGGTTCGATGTTAAGATTCAAAGACTTATAATCCTCATGTGGCGTCTCGACGCATGAGCGCATGACTAACAGGAGTTGTATCCGGTGCTTGACGCCACGGACCTTCACGCCAGCTATGGCCACGTTCCCGTCCTGCGAGGGCTTTCTTGCCGCTTCCACAACGGTCGCGTCACGGCGCTGGTCGGCCCCAACGGCTGTGGCAAGTCGACGCTGTTGAAAACCATCATGGGTTTCGTGCCTTTGTCATCGGGCGCGATAAGGCTTGGCGAGCGTTCGCTGGGCGACATCAGACGCAGGGATCTCGCGCGCCGCATCGCCTATCTGCCGCAGGAATGCCATTGCCCCGACTATATGACGCTCGGCGAGTTGATCGAGCTTGCCGGTTATGCACGCTACGGCCTTGCCGGCGGCCCGAGCGAGCGTGACCGGGCGCTTTTCGCCGGGGCGCTGAAGACAGTCGGGCTGGAGGACAAGGCGAGAGCGCAGGTCAACACGCTTTCCGGCGGGCAGCGCCAGCGCGCCTTCATCGCCATGGTGCTGGCGCAGGATACGGACGTGATCCTGATGGACGAGCCGGTCAACCATCTCGACATGAAATATCAATATGCCGTTCTTGGCCTTGTGCGCGAGCTGACCGACAGGCACGGCAAGACCGTTATCGTCGTGCTGCACGATCTCAACCTCGCCGCCGCTTTCGCCGACGACGTCATCATGCTGAAAGCCGGGCAGGTTCTGGCATCAGGGCCGGTAGCAGACACGGTCACACCCGAAAATGTCGCCGAAATCTTCGACCTCGAAGCCGATATATTTTCCAGACAGGGGCGTCTCATCTGCGTGCCCCGGCTGGAACGACAGGAACAGGCCATTCCGGCATGATCGCGAAAATAACGCTGATCCTTGCCGCGGCGCTGTTGCTGGCCGCCATCCTCGCCGTCAATCTGTTCGTCATGTCCGGCGACATGCCGCCTGCCGAAGTCATGGCGACACTGTGGCGCGGGGAGGCCGACAGCTATGAACAATCGGTGCTCCTCTATCAGCAAATTCCACGGTCGCTGATCGCCATCTATGTGGGCGCCACAACCGCCGTCAGCGGCTGCGTGCTGCAGGGGCTTGCCCGCAATCCCCTCGCCTCGCCCTCGACCTTTGGGCTGAATGCCGGAGCGACGCTTTTCGTGATCGCCGGCGCGCTGCTGTTCGATCTCTCTGCTGAGGCACAGGGCCTTGCCGCGCTTGCGGGCGCCGGCTTCGGTTTTGCCGCCTGCTTCGTTGTCGCGCGTCTTGCCGGGCGGGCGAACGATCCGCGTGGTCTGTCGCTCATCCTTTCCGGAGCGCTGGTTTCCATGCTGCTGATCGGCGTGACAAACGCCCTGCTTCTTTCCAACCCCACGCGTCGGGCCGAATTCCTGAGCTGGGTTGGCGGCAATATCAACCATGTCTATATCGAACGGCTCACCGATTTCTGGTGGATCGGCGCCATTGCAATGGTGATTTTGCTCTCGGTCGCGCGGCCGCTGACGCTCGTTCTGCTGGGGGCGGAAAAAGCCGCTTCCGCCGGCGTGAATGTCACGCGTATTTCCCGGCTCGCACTGTTTGCCACCATGCTGGCGTCAGGCTCGGCGGTAGCGATCTGCGGCCCGATCGGGTTCGTCGGCCTTATCGTGCCACATATGATCCGGCCGCTGGTCGGCGTGAATTTCACGCTTGCTTTGCCGGCCTCCGCGCTTGTCGGCGCGAGCATCTGTGTGCTCGCCGATCTTGGCGCGCAAACCCTGTTTGCGCCCTACGTGGTCAATACCGGGCTGTTCATGGACCTGCTTGGCGGCCTCGTTTTCATCGTCATCGTCAAGCGCTTCTATCTGTCGCCTTCGGCAAGGGGGCTATCGTGAAACGGGATTTCGCCACAGACGGGAAAGCCGTTCTCAGGTTGCCCGGCGGGCTGCAGATCGGCATCGGCAATCTGACGGCCGGCCTGACGCTGGTTGCGCTGGCGTTGACGATCGCCGCCGTGTCCGTCAGCCTCGGCAATACCGAAACGGGCCTTATTGATCTCCTGCACGGGTTTGCCGGCGGGCATCTCGGCGATGATCAGGCCTATGCGCTGTGGACGGTACGGCTGCCGCGCATCCTGCTCGGCTTCATGGCTGGCTGGAGCGTGGCGCTGGCAGGCGCGATGCTGCAATCCGTCGCGCGCAATCCGCTCGCCGATCCCGGCCTGTTCGGGCTGAGCCAGGGGTCGATGACCACCATCATGCTGCTTCTGGTGCTGGTGCCGACGGCCCCCAAGACGCTGGTGGCTCTTGCGGCTGTCGGCGGAGGCCTGGCCGTGGCCTTCCTTTTAATCGCACTTGTCGGGCGCGAACGCTCGAGCGGCCTTGCCATATTGCTGATGGGCATCGCAATTGAGTCGGCGCTTTCCTCTGTCTCATCGGTGCTTCTGCTCTATACGCCAGCCGAAACCTCGCTTTCGCTGGCGGACTGGATGGCCGGTTCGCTGTTTCAGGCAAGCTGGCCGACCATCATCGTTTTTACTCCCCTCTTTGCAGCAAGCCTTGCCGGCATTTTCCTCATTGGCCGGGCGCTTGCCGTCTTCGATCTTGGCAGCGAGATGGCCATGGCACTCGGAGAGACCGTCAGGCATTCGCGACCGCTCGTCATTGTGTTTGCGGTAATTCTAAGCGCCTCCTCCGTTACCGCCGTCGGCCCGCTGACATTTCTCGGCGTCATCGCCCCGCATCTCGCCACCTTCGTTTCGCCCGCCGTCGGCCGCGCCAGGCTTTTCCTGTCGGGGCTTACCGGCGGCATTCTGGTGGTCGCAGCCGATACGCTCTCGCGCGGGCTGGTGGCCGATATGCCGATGCCGATTGGCCTTGCTCTGACGCTGATCGGCGTGCCGCTCTTCATCCTGACGCTGCGCCTGCAGGCGTTGCGCAGAACCACCGCTCACTAATATATCGAATAAAGGGAATACCATGCGAATTGCCATCCTCGTCGCCGCACTTCTGGCCGCCGGAACGAGTCTCGCCGCCGAGCGCAGCGTGACCGATGCCGCCGGCCGCACCGTCTCCGTTCCGGAAAAGCCGCAGCGCATTGTCGTCATGCACGAGCCGCTTCTGGGCGTGCCGCTGATGGATCTTGGCGCTGATGTGGTCGGCGCCTATGGCCGCAACAGCGACGGCAAATTCGCAACCGCCGTCGATTTCGTTGATACCGTTCTTGGCGAAGGCCACGCGAAACCGAAGGGTTTCGGCGCTGTCGGCCAAATCGACCTCGAAAAGCTGCGGGCGCTGCAACCGGACCTCATCGTCGCCACGGAAATGGACAGCGGCAAGGCCGAACAGCTCTCCACAGTCGCACCTGTCTATCTGCAAAAGGCAAGCGCTGGCAAAGCCTATGGCTTCAGCGTGGAGGAAGACCTTGCAGGTCTGGTTGGGCGAAGCGATGTCTTCGCTGAGCGTCGGAAGATCTATGACACCAAGCTCGCCGCCGTCAAAAAGACGCTGGGTGAGGATATCAACGGCAAGACTTATCTCGCGATCCTGCTGACGGACCAGATCAACGCCGTGGGGAACATGTCCGGCGCGGTGCAGGCAATAGAGGATCTCGGTTATGTCAGGTTGAAGATCGACAGTACCGCCTCTTCGGGCGGAATGGGCTCGACCCTGATGATGCCGCTGAGCGCCGAAGCATTCGGCAAGCTCAATCCCGATCTGCTTGTGGTGATGAACAGCTATACCAGCCCAGCCCGCGGCGAGGCGGGAACCCGCGCCGCGCTTGAAAAGATCATTCCCGGCTGGGAGCGTTTCGTAAAACCGGCACGCGAGAAAAGGATTGTTTTCCTCGATTCCACCAGGGTGACGACGCCTTCCATTCCGAGCGCGCTCCATACATTGGATGAAGTGGAAAGCTGGGCAGGCCGCCGCTGACCACCTTTCTGCCCGACAAATCCAGGCACGATCACGTGCCGGGCATAAACTTGAGTTTTCGAAGAAACTTATATTGCCGAGGCGGAAACCGCCTGTTATGGTCCGCGCATCTTGACGCAACGACGCCGGAATATCGCGCCGGATGAGAACCCCAACGCGCGATCATCCGGCACGCCGACCCGGGACAGCGAGACCGCCGAACCCGTCGGCGTCATCCCAGGAAAGACAGCAGCATGAGCATGCCAGAAACCATGGATTCCGCCCTTCCGGACCGCACTCCCAAACGCCACCGCCACGCCGTGAAGCTGCGCGCGCTGGACGTGGCGCGGACCGAAAAACTCAGCCGGTCCATGGTACGCATCGTGCTGACCGGGCCGGAACTGGAGGGCTTTACGAGCCTCGGTTTTGACGACCACGTCAAAATGTTCTTCCCCCAGCCCGGCCAAACCGAACCGACCCTGCCGGTGATCGGCCCGAACGGCATTGAATTCCCGGAAGGCGCGCCGCGGCCGCTGGCGCGTGACTACACGCCGCGCAGCTTCGATGCCGAAAAAGGCGAACTCGCCATCGATTTCGCCACCCATCACGATGGCCCGGCCAGCAACTGGGCGAAGAGCGCGAAAGTTGGTGACAAGGCGTGGATCGCCGGCCCACGCGGTTCCTTCACCGTTCCCTTCACCTATGACTGGCACCTGCTGATCGCCGACGATACCGGCCTTCCCGCGCTGGCACGGCGACTGGAGGAGATGCCTGCCGGCACACCCGTCGTGGCGCTGATCGAAGTCGAGACGGAGGCGGACCGGCTGGAGCTCGTAACCAGGGCGGACGCATCGATCGTCTGGATAACGCAGAGGCCGGACAACGGAACCGACCACGACGCATTAACGAGCGCCCTGCGCCAGCTCGAACTGCCAAAGGGCGATTTCTTCAGCTGGGTCGCCTGCGAATCGAAGACCGCAAAGGCGGTTCGCGCCCTTCTGGTCGAGGAATTTGGCGCCAACCCCAAATGGACCCGTGCTTCCGGCTACTGGCGGCGCGGCGCGAGCGGCGTTCACGATCATTTCGATGAGTAACCCGGCAATCACGACGGCTGCCATGCGGGATGCGGAAGCGATTATGACGCAACTCAGAGCCCTTCTCGCAAGGGTTCTGGAAGATGAAGTGCGCGATATCGAACCGGGGGACAACCTGTTCGGCTATGGACTTCATTCGCTTGCCCTCATGCGCCTGATGCAGCCGCTTTCACAGCTTGCGGGAGCGCGGCTCGCTTATGACGATCTGGCCCGGCGGCCAACGCTTGCCGCGTGGCAGGCACTCATCGAACGGTCGCGCGCGGGACATTGATCCCGCGAACCGGCACGTTTCGCGCCGGAGCGCGATTTCCGACTATACCAAGGAGAGGACCATGGCAGCAGACAACACACGTATGCTCGCACGTCGCATCGAAGAAGGCTTCGACAACGAAGGGGAGGCCCCGCCGAGCCAATATGAGGAACGGGTCTGGTTCGAACAGTTTCAGGATCCCGATCAGGTTTTTCGGCAGCTTCTCGCCTATCGGATCGGTGAAGAATGCGATCTGCTGCGTCTAACCTCGGCACTGAAGACGGTTTGTGAGGTCTGGCCCGAGCTTCGTGCGCGCTTTGCCTTTGGCGAGGACGGTACGCTTGCCAAGAGTATTGAGGCTCCATCCGCATCCATCGTGCAGCTGCTGCATGTCCCCTCGGCAGAGGAGGCACTGACTTTGCTGCACGACCTTCAGGGGAGGCCCTTTGATGCCGAGACCGACCCGCCTTTCCAGGCCGTCGTGCTTTTGAGCGAAGGTGAAATCCTGCTGGCATTTCTGGTCCATGCCCTGCTGGGCGAGGTCCTCTCGCCGCAGATCCTGCTGGACGGTATTACGGCGGCCTATGCCGGTGGAACGCCGAAACCGCTTTCGCCGCGTGCGGTCGAAAGTGACAGCGTCGACCCGCTTCCGCTTGGCTGGCTGCAACGTCCGGCCACCGGCTCGACCGTCGTGGCGCTGCGGCAGAACACAATTGACAGGCCTGCGAGCCATAGCCATGGCGTCGACCTTGCGGCTTCCCTGCTCGGCCTCCACAGCTCCACGGCTGCAAACGCGATCCTCGCGCGTGCCGGATCGCGTTTTGCACTTTTCCTGGCAAGAAACGGTGGCCCCGAAACAGTAACCCTTCGCCTGCGGCCCGGCCTCGGCACAGCCACACCGATTTCAGCCGAGGCCGTGGCGCGGATAGCGATCACCCGCGACCAATCGCCCGAACAGGCTGAAAATGCCGTGCTGTCAGGGCTGGAGCAACGAACCGACAATGGAGGCGCAAAGGTCACCTTAACGCTGCAGGCGCTTGCAACACCTGTTCAGGCCATATCGGAACATGGTCTTCACTTCGAGCACCTGCCCCTGCCCTCCCTGCAATCCGGCCTCGGCCTGACACTTGCCGTCGGGCCGACGGCCGCGGGCGAGATCCGCCTCGAATTGACGGGCGGCAGGGAAACATCGCCGCATGCGACGGCCTTCCTCCTGGAGCGCTTCGTCAGCCATCTTGAAGGCGGCACGGATTTTTCCGAGGTCGTCCCTCAAGACGCCGCGGCAGCACCGCAGCAGGCAGCCCTTTCGCCCAGTGCGTCCGCTCAGAAGGACGACACCGTCGAAACGATCCTCGCCGAGTTCCGTGAAGCGCTCGTCTCACCCGACATGGGGCCGGATGACGATTTCTTCGATTTCGGCGGCCATTCGCTGATCGCGACCCGCATCATCGGCCGCCTTCTCGCCAATCACGGCATCGAGCTTCGTTTCAACGATCTGTTCAGCTACCCGACCGCCGCCACGCTCGCAAAACAGGCGACGCGGCTCGCAACCGCTGCGCCTGCGCAGGCGGACGCGACGGCGAGCGGCTCGCTGACCGCGCCGCTTTCGCTGGCGCAGATGTCGCTCTGGAAAGCCTATGCCGCTTTCGGTTTCGGCGAAATCTTCAACATTCCCTTCGCGCTCGATTTCCTCGATCCGGTCGATGAGAACGCCTTCGAATGCGCCTTCCTCGATATAATCGAGCGCCATCCTGGCCTGCGGACCCATTTCTACGTCGAAAACGATATGGTTCTGCAGAGGATCGTGCCAATGCATGATCTGCCCGGTTACAAATGGTTCTGGACCAGCGAAGAAAGCGAAGGGGTGGACCGCCACGCCGAGGCTGGCTGGCGCTTCGATCTGGCGCGCGAACTGCCGATGCGGCTGCGCTTCCTGCGCGACCCCCACACCGGCCGTCAGGTGCTTTCCTTCCTCTTCCATCACATCGTGCTGGACGAATGGTCGGTGAACCTGATGATGGACGAGCTGACCGAGGCTTACCGGGCAAGGGCGACGGGCGTTGCCCCGGTCTTTGCGACCAGACCAGCCCCGTTCCACGAATTTGCAAGACAACAGGTCGCGTCAGGCGTCAATTCCAGCCACCTTGCCTACTGGACCGATATGTTGCGGGATGCGCCGAGAGGCCTTACTCTCAACGGACAGGAAAGCACACCGCACGAGGCATCGCAGGACGAAGCACCGGCAGGCGGCTGGATCGAGTTCAAGCTGGAAAAACATGTCAGCGACGGGCTTTACGCCATTGCCAGGCAGAACAGCGCCTCGCTGTTCAACGTGGTCTATGCCGCGATTGCCGCATCGCTGCGCCATCTCGGCGGGCTGAGCGATCTCGTGGTCGGCACCTCGGCTTCGGGCCGCACCGACAGCAATTATTTCGATACGATCGGTTATTTCACCACGGTCGTCGCCCATCGCGTTCGTTTCACGGAAACGATGACCGTCGGCGAACTGATTTCCTCGGTGAAGAACACCATCAATGGCTCGCTGGAACACAGCGAAATCCCGATCGATCTCGTGGAGGAAGCACTGGGCATGACGCCGGGTCGCGACCATCTGTTCGAGGTCTTCATCCAGATCCACGCCAAGAACAAGCTGAACGGCGCCCTTGCGGGGCCGGATGGCAGGACGGTGGAATTCCGCCAGATCGATCCTGACAAACACGAATCCATGCTGGGGCTGCAGTTCGAGGTAATGGAAGAGACGATCGGCGGCGATCGCTCCATTCGCGTGTTGATGAGCTACCGTTCGGACCGTTACGGACCTGAGGATGTCGAGCGGCTGCGCAGCACCACCAGCGGCATCTTCAGCCGTTTTGCGGAAACCGGCGCTTCGGACCGCGTGCTGACGACGCTCGCCTGAGCCGGACCTGCCAAGGAAAACCCGGCTTCGCCTGACGGAGCCGGGTTATTTGTCTTTGAACGCTGATGAGAATGTCCTGGCGCGGCCCCTGCATCCGCACGCCGTCACACCTCAGACCGCCAGGCGGAACGCCGTGGACGCCTCCACCGCCGCAAGCGCCAAGGCCTCCTCGCGCAGCATGGCATCGAGGAACAATGGCAGCTCTTTACGGTAGCGAGCGAAGTCTCCCGCTTGTGTCAGCGCCGAGTCCGCATCGATGTGCAGGTTCAGTTCGCTGCCGTCATCTTCACCGCGGAAGGTAAGGTTGAACCCGTCGCCGGGACCATTCGCCAGAATGTGCCTGGCAACGGTGAGCCCGGCAAACACCGGCGCGCTGAACGGCAGGACATTGATGAGCGGCGAGAAGAAGAAGCGCCGGCCTTTCGGTATTTCCCGGTCGGCGGCGATCTGTTCAATACGGTAGCGGCCGTGCAGGCGCTGCTTCCGCAGATTGGCGGCGTTGCGTGTCAGAAATGCGGCGACGTCCTCGCCCGGCTCGATGGTGAGGTGGAACGGCAGGATGTTGACGAGCATGGCCGGCATATGCGCGCCGACACTGCCCCAGCGGCTCATGAAAGGCAGCCACAGTGTCAGGACATCACGATCCGGACGGGGCAGCACCCGGTGGAGATAAAGACCGGAAAGCAGCACCAGAAGATCGGGCCAGCCAATCTCCAGTGCGCCGGCCAGTCGTTGCAACCGCTTGCTGAAACCGGGCGGCAAGGCCGCATCCGCATGCAGGCCGCCGCCGCCATAATCCTCGCAATCCTTGTCCAGCACCGGCAGATCGGCGGGTGCGGCGAGATAGGCTGTCCAGAAATCGCGATCCTTTTCGAAACGCCGGCTCCGCTTGTAGGCTTCCTCTTCCGCCAGGAAATCGCCGAAGGGGTGAAAATCCGGACCCGCTTCACCCTTGCCGCAATAGTGCCCGTAAAGCTGGCCGCAGCGCTGCTCCACCAGCGTCAGCCCATAACCATCAACGACGATATGATGGGCGCGGATATACCAAAGGTAACGATCATCGGCGATACGGTAGAGGAGCTGCGCCGAGAGCCTGTCGGCCGTGAGATCGAGCCGCGCTTCCACATCCGCGTTCATGCGCCGCAAAGCCTCCTCCAGCGGAGCGGGATTGCCGCGGAGATCGACAAGTTCCACAACCGGGGCATGGCTTGGGTCGCAGCATTGCTGCGGCGTCTCGCCATCATCGCCGACGCGGAAGCGGATAGACAGGACTTCGGATTCGCGCACGGTGCGTGTGATCGCCTGAAGGAGCGCGCTTTCATTCACCGCACCGGAAAGATCGATGTAATGGGCGACGGTTGAAACCGGTTCGTCGGGATGGAAGGAAAACTCCTCCCAGAAATCGAGTTGCGGCTGCGTCAGTGGAAGCCAGCCGCCGGCGGGATCGATATGCGCCATCTGTTTTTCCTTGCACTATTTTCGTTGCCGGGCGCGGAGTGCCACCCGAAATGATGGGATTCACGCCGCCCGTACGGCCATGAGCGACGTCACCTGCCTGGCGTTGCGGCACCGCAAAAGCTGCTGCGGTGTCAGGTCAACACCGAAGACGGCGCGAATTTCGGCCGAGACGGTTTTCAGGTGCGATGGCAAAAGTCCGAGCGCCAGCAGGTCGCTGTCTGCATCCACATTTGCCGGCTTTTTACCCAATACGCTGAGATAGATATCCAGCACCCGGCGGTCGCCGTGATCGACGTCGGGAACCGCAGAGGCGGAGAATTTTGCCGGTTCCGCGTCAGCCTTTCCACCGGTCAAGAGTTCACGGGCGCGACGGCGGTCGGGCTTGCCATTGGTCGAAAGCGGCAGATCGTCAACCTTGAGAAACCGGCCGGGCACATGCGATTCCGGCAGATGCCGGCGGGCAAAGTCGCGCAGTTCGGCAGTGGTGAGTTCGAGGCCGGGTGCCGTGACATAAAGCACGCCGATGGCCGCCTCGCCCCTTTGCTCGACACCGTAATCCACCACCAGAACCCTCTGGAGAAAAGGGTGGCGGATCAGCTCGTTTTCCACATCCGGCAGCGAGACGCGCACGCCCCGCACCTTGACGTAACCGTTGACACGGCTCGCGAACATGATCTTGCCATCCGGCCGGTAGCGGCCGCGGTCCCCGGTTCGGAAGGCGCGCACGCTGTTTCCCTGCGGATCGGTAATCGTCACGAAATCCGTCTGGGTAATCGCGCCGTCCTCGAGATAGCCGATCGCGACATTCACGCCGGCCGTATGGATGCGGCCAACGACGCCCGCCGGGCAATGGCCGCCGTGATCGTTGAGGACGAAATAACGATTGGCGGGCAGCGGGTGGCCATAGGGCACGGCCGCCACATCTTCCGCAACAATCTCGTGCCAGATGCTCCAGATCGTCGTTTCCGTTGGCCCGCCTAGCGATATCAGCCGCAGGTCAGGATTCAGCCGGCGAAGCTCTTCTATGATAACAGGCTTGATATAGTCCCCGCCCTGCGCGACAAGTCGGAGCGACGATAGCTGGTTACCACGGCGGCAGGCGAGAAGCATTTCGAGGATGGCAGGCACGGAGCACCACAGCGTGACACCATGTTCTGCGACCAGCTCGTTCCAGCGCACCGCATCCTTTTCCTCTCCGGGTTCCGGCAGCACCAGCGTCGCCCCTGCAACGAGCGCGCCGAAAACATCAAAGACCGACATGTCGTGATGCAGCGGGGTGACCGAGACGAATACGTCGCGTTCCGTCACCGCCCATTCCGCCAGCGTGCCGCCAATGACATTGGCCGTGGCGCGGTTGGAAAGCACGACGCATTTCGGTTTGCCTGTCGTGCCAGACGTGTAAAGAAAATAGGCAGGCCCCTCGCTTCGGGAAAGCGCCGCTAACTCCGCCATGGAGACCGGTGCGCCAGCCGGAGCGGGCGTGGACAGAAGCACCGCCGGATCGACAGCATCAAAACCCTGCGGAACGCGACGGGCGACGATGAGCGCCGGGCGGCAGTTGGTCAGCAGATACTGCAGGCGATCGTCGGGTGAACCGGCGTCGACCGGCACCCAGACCGCCCCCATCAGGGCCGCGGCGAGCGTGATCGCCGTGTGTTCGGGGCTACGCTGCAGGCAGATGGCCACGACATCGCCCCGACCGATGCCGCGCGCCCTTAGGCTCGTGATCACGCGCGCCACCATCTCGCCAAGCTCGCTATAGGCGATGCGCCGCTTGCCGCTGACAAGCGCGGTGCGTGACGGCTCTCCTGCGAAAAGACGGCCGGCGATCCGTTCCAGAAATGGCGGGCAGACGAAGTTTCCTTCATCGCCATTCAGCCGGTAATGGGACAAGTCGACAATATCGCGTCCGTTGAGGACGAAAGCGCCGCTATCCGCGATCCCCGCAATCGCGCGCTCGACGGCTGCGAGAATATCCGCCACCATCGCCGCATCGATCGCCTGCTCCGCATAGTCGATATCGAGGGCGAGATCGCCCTTCGGATTCTGCGAAAAGCGAAAATCCAGCGCGACCTGCGGCGTCTGCGTCAGACCGTCCGTCCAGCGCATGGCCGAATCCGGCGAAAGCGTCGGCCATGTGAGACCATTGGTAATCACCACAGGCAGGGCGAGCCCGCCCGCATTCGCATTGAGAAGCACGCGATTGAGATCGATGCCGGAAAAAGCCAGATGGTTCAGCCCTTCCAGCACATCCCTCTGCAGGCCTGCCGCCCGCACGGCAAAATCGTCTTTTGCCGCATTCCACTGGACGGCGATGAAGCTGGAGCGGTTGGCGAAGGCCCCATCCACCTGCGGCGCAACGGGAATGCCGACCACCAGCGCACCCTCGTTCAGCCAGAGCGACAGCACCTCGAGAATGACCGCCGTAAGCGCCGAATTCTTGAACAGGCGCTCTTTCGCACCGGCCCGCGCAAAGGCGGAGAAGCGCTGCTTTTCGACAATCAGACTCTGGCGGCTATATCGCGACGTCGGAATGGTTTCGAGCGGTGCTTTCCAGGGCAACTGCGAGGGCACTTCAGCTTCTTTCAGCTTCTCGGTCCAATAGGCCGCGTCCCCGGCACGGGCGGCTGCGATATCCTCTCCTGGCGTTTCAGCCGCAGCGGCGATTGCGACCGGCAGGACACCGTCGAAAAGTTCCGTTGCCAGGCTGGCTATCGCCCGCCCGTCAAGGATGAGAGCGTCAAAACGCAGGAACACCACGACATGATCAGCCTTTGCTTCGGACGCCGGCAGGCGGAAGACCGTGACCTGCCAGGGAGAGGCGGCGAGATCAAAATGGGCGTGGGAAAAATCCCGTCTGACGGCATCGATCCTCGCTTCCGCTGCCGCCGGGGAAATATCCGAGAGATCGATCATATCAAGGTTGATCTCCGCTTCCCCGGACACGATCTGCACGAGGCGCCGCTCATCGATGCGGGTGCGCAGGCTTTCATGTCTCTCGACCATGGCAGAAAGGCGGGTCCGCAGCAGGGCGGGGTCGATGCTGCCGCGATATTCGCGAAACTCCTGCATCGCCACGCCGCTGAGCGGCAGATGTGTGCCGCGACCGAGAAGATATGCCTTCTGCAGCGGTGAGAGCGGACGTTCCATGGCGTTTCCTTTTTTATCGGCCAGCTGTTCGGGCATCGCAGCACCAAATCGTTCCACGCTTTCCTCAACGAGGTCCGGGTGATCAGCGAGCCGGCGAAGGAGACCCACGTAGGTTTTAAACAGGGCGCGAAGCCATGGTTCAGGCAGCGCATCGAGCCGCACATCCCAGTTTATCAGCAGGCCGCCATCAAGCCTCGCGACCTGCGCGTCCAGCGCAACCCCCGGCCCTTGCGATACGGTGTGGACCAGGGAGCCAAACAGCTGCCCAACCCTTTGTGAAAACAGATCGCCGCCCGGCAGGTCGACACCGGCGGTAAAAACCACGGGCGAGGTCTGCAAACCGCCGCGCAGGCGAGAGAGGTCGCGCATGATGCTGACGCCCGGATAGGCCTGATGGGCAAGCAGGCCGTTCATGTCATCGAAAACCCGCCCGAGCAGGGCTTCGACGCTTTCAGCGGGTCTGATATCGACGCCGAGCACCAGCACGTTGGAAAACTCACCGACGATGGAATCAACCCCTTCAACCAGGGGTGCACGCCAGAAAGCCGGGACGGAGAGCCGGAAATTTTCGGAATCGATCGCCCGCGACAGCACCACGGCAAAAACACCGAGCAACAGGGTCGACATCGTTACCGAGCAACGCCGCGCAGCCCGTTCAAGACCGTCACGTTCAACGACCGTAAGCATCGTGGCAAAACGGTCCGTATGAACGGCGCGTGACGCATCCTCCGGTAAAAATGGAAGCGGCGGCGCGTCCGGAATATCCGCAATATGCTGCCGCCACCACGACCGGTCGTATTCCCTCACGCTCTTGAGGTCAGGATCGGCCGCAAGGCGTTTCGTCCAGTCGAAGAAGGATGGCTGCGCCGGGGGACGCGCGGTCTCATCCTTGTCCGCCTCGTCGTAAAGGCGGGCGAGGTCCTCCATCAATATCCGCACGCTGGCCGGATCGATGGCCAGCATGTCCGTGTCCACATGCAGCCGGCTACGGCCATGCGGCAACAGGCTGAGCGCAATCGCCGCGGGCGGCGCAGTGCGAAGATCCGTCGCGCGATGGCTCCACGCGTGGCGCTTGATCTCGAGTCGGCGCGCAAGCGTCTCCGCATCAAGCGCCGTCATGTCCTCCACATCGAGATGCAGCGGGCGACCATCAGGATCGACGGATTGACGCCCTTCCGCATCGATCCTGAGGCTCAGCATCGGGTGGCACCGGCAAAGCCCGCCGACTGCAACGGCCAGTTTTTCCAGCTCCAGAGCTCGCCCCTCGAACTCGAGATAAAGATGGGGCGTAACTTTTCCGAGTATCCCATCCGTCTCCCGACCGACCCAGTAGGCCACCTGCATCGGAGTTAAATTTAGCATGTGAATTTGCACCGATTGACAAAACATGATTATCATAATCAAGTATAAGCCATCGTCAACCACTCGAACAGGAGGCATCCCATGAAAACGGGAGCACTCAGGACGAATGACGTCGAATCCGACGAAATTGCTGATTTTAATAGAGATTTTCTCTTCACTTCCGGTACCGGGCAGTTGCGGGCCAAAGGAATCCGCGAAAGGATAACGCTTCCGGCCCGCGGCGGAGAAGATACGGGCAGCCCTTTGCAGCAAGCGATTAAAGCCGCTTTCGAACGGGCCCGCCGGGCTGGTCAGAACAATCCGATCGCCATTGGGGCAATCCCCTTCGATGTCAGCGAACCCTCATGCCTTTATATACCGAACAACCATGAGTGGAGCCCACGAGAAACCGCGCCGGTCGTCGCCGATTCGGCCATGCCCGCGCTTGTCGGCCAGAACAGCCTGCCGGACGAGACCGGCTTTAAACGCGCCGTAGAGCACGCCATCGTCAATTTCCGCCATTCCGATGTCCGTAAGGCGGTACTTTCCGTGATGCGCGAACTCACCTTCGCTTCCGAGGTCAATGTCGAGAGATTGCTGGCGAGTCTCGCAAAACAGAATCGCGAAGGTTACCAGTTCCGTATTCCGCTGCCCGATGGCGGCGACCTCATCGGCGTCAGCCCGGAGCTCCTGATTCGCAAGCAGGGTGAGAACATCATCTCGAACCCGCTGGCGGGATCGGCAAAGCGGATGGTCGACCCCGCCGCGGACAAGGCCAACGCCGAGCGGCTATCGGCTTCGGAAAAGGACCACTACGAGCACAGCCTCGTTATCGAGGACATCCGCTCCCTGCTTTCGCCGGTCTGCGCGGAACTCGATGTCCCTGAAAAACCCTCCCTCATCAACACGGCGGCCCTCTGGCATCTTTCGACCCGCATCGAAGGCCGCCTCGCCGACCCTGAGACCAATGCCCTGCAGCTTGCGTGCCTGTTGCACCCGACGCCGGCCGTCTGCGGTTTCCCCACCGAGCGCGCCCATCGCCTTATCCGCTTCGTCGAGCCTTTCGAGCGTGGCCTCTTCACCGGCATGGTCGGCTGGACGGATTCTGAGGGCAATGGCGAGTGGGTGGTGACGATCCGGTGCGGCACCGTGCAGCGAAAAACGGTGCGGCTCTTTGCCGGCGCCGGCATCGTTGAGGCATCGGAGCCCGAATCCGAATGGGCCGAGGTGCAGACCAAACTCAAGACAATGCTGAACGCCTGCGGTCTTTCTGCCTGATTTCCCGGGGACAAACCATGACAATCGAATTTCAACGCTGGCCCGACGATCTGACGCGCCGCTACCGCGAGCACGGTTACTGGATCGACAGGCCGCTGAGCGGCATCCTCACCGAACAGATCGAGCGCCGGCCGGACGCGACGGCCCTGATCTGCGGCGACCGCCGCTTCACCTACGCGGATATCGACCGGCAATCCTCCAATCTGGCCGGACATCTCTCCGCCGCTGGCATCGGCAAGGGCGACACCGCGCTGGTACAGTTGCCTAACATTGCCGAGTTCTATCTCGTCTTTTTCGCGCTGATGAAGATCGGCGCGGCCCCCGTCAACGCACTTTTCAGCCATCGCCGGCTGGAAATGACCTCCTATGCGGAGCAGATCGCGCCGAAGCTGGTGATCGGCTCGCGCAGCCACGAGCTTTTCGCCAATGACACATTTTTGGAGGCGCTGAAGGCGGCTTCTCCCGGGCTTACCCTGACCCTTCTGCTTGGCGAAACAGATCCGCGGTTGAGCCTGGAACGGCAACTGGCCGCCCCTGCCGAAAACCCACCCGTTTACGCCCCTTCCGCCGCCGATGAAGTGGCGCTGTTCCAGCTTTCCGGTGGCAGCACCGGTACGCCAAAACTGATCCCCCGGACGCATAACGACTATGATTACAGCGTTCGGGCCAGTGCGGAAATCTGCGGCCTTTCGCCTGAGACCCGCTTCCTCTGCGCCATTCCGGTGGCGCATAATTACCCGATGAGTTCGCCCGGCGCGCTCGGTGTGTTCCACGCCGGCGGTGCGGTGGTCATGGCCGCCAATCCGGAACCACTTGCCTGCTTCGATCTCATCGAAAAACACGGCGTTAACATTGTGCCGCTGGTGCCGCCGGCCGTCGCGCTGTGGCTGCAGGCGGCTCCCGCCCATCGCGAAAGGCTGAAGTCGCTCAAGCTCCTGCAGGTCGGCGGTGCAAGCTTCGCCGAGGCTTTGGCCCGCCAGGTGCCGGAAGTGCTGGGCTGCGATCTGCAACAGGTCTTCGGCATGGCGGAAGGTCTGGTGAACTACACCCGCTTCGGTGACCCCGACCATATCGTCTTTACCACGCAAGGACGACCGATCAGCCCGGATGACGAAATCCGCATCGTTGACGAGGACGGCAACGACGTGCCCGAGGGCGAAGCCGGCATGCTGGCAACGCGTGGCCCCTATACGTTCCGGGGCTATTACCGCGCGCCCGAACACAGCGCCCGGGTCTTCGACAAGGATGGCTTCTATTACTCGGGCGACGTCGTGCAGCGCACGCCCGAAGGTTATCTGCGGGTCGTTGGCCGGGTGAAGGACCAGATCAATCGCGGCGGCGAAAAGGTCGCTTCGGAAGAGGTGGAAAACCTGATCCTGCGGCATCCGGATGTCACCCATGCGGCTCTGGTGGCGATGCAAGACGAACTTCTCGGCGAAAAAAGCTGCGTCTTCGTCGTGTCGCGCAATCCCGCTCTCAAGGCGCCGGCTATTCGCCAGCACCTCGCAGGCCTCGGCGTCGCGGATTACAAGCTGCCGGATCGTGTGCGCTTCATCGACGCCATGCCCCTCACCGCCGTCGGAAAAATCGACAAAAAACGCCTGCGCGATCTGCTGACGACCCCCGTCGCCGTCAGCGCCTGACATTCCGCACCCATCGAAAGGGACGCCAAAATGGCGTCCCCATGTTCCTAAATGCGCCAGCCCAGCCGGTGCCGCACAAACCGAGGTCATCATGACGATCCCCACCATTTCCGACTATCCCATGCCGATCGCCGCGAGTTTTCCGGCCAACAAGACAAAATGGCAGCCCGATGCGAAACGCGCCGTCCTCCTCATCCACGACATGCAGCGTTACTTCCTGCGGTTCTACGAGGCCGACGGCAAGCTGATGACGACCCTCATCGACAATCTCGCCAAGGTGAAGACATGGGCCGTTCAAAACGGCGTCCCTGTCATTTACACCGCCCAGCCGCATAATCAGCCGCCCGGCGACCGCGCTCTTCTGAACGACATGTGGGGACCGGGTCTGACCGTCGTTGATCCCGAACTGCAGAAGGTGGTGGACAAGCTCGCCCCCACGCCTGACGACGTGGTGCTGACCAAATGGCGCTACAGCGCTTTCCAGCGCTCCGACCTTGCCGAACGTATGAAGGGCTGGAACCGTGATCAGATCATCGTCGGCGGCGTTTATGCCCATATAGGCTGCATGATGACGGCAGTGGAAGCCTTTATGAAGGACATCCAGCCGTTCATGATCGGTGATGGCGTTGCCGATTTTTCCGAGGCGGAGCATCGCATGGCGCTGCAATATGTGGCCACACGCTGCGGCGTGGTGATCGATGCCGCAAGCCTTGTCGGCGCGGGAAAGGGCGACGATATCAGCGAATGGCTGAAAGCCCGCGTCCTGCAGATGGTGGAGGATGAGAGCGATATCGACCCCGACGAAAACCTGATCTTCTACGGGCTGGATTCCCTGCAGGTGATGAAGCTTGCCGGAGAGTTGAAGGAACGCGGCGTCACCGTCGGCTTCGATGAGCTTGCGCGTGTGCCCACTCTCTCCGCCTGGTGGACGCTGATCGACCAAAAGCGGCTCGCGGCCTGAGCGGACAAAAAAGATGACGCAACAGAGATTTACCGGGCGGCGCGTGCTGGTAACGGGTACGGCTCAGGGCATCGGCCGCCGCATCGCCGAACGTTTCATCGAGGAAGGGGCCGATCTCATCGGCCTCGACCTCCAGGCCAGAACGGCGGAAGCGCCCTTCCGCCAGATCGCACTCGACATCACCGATGCGGCGGCGGTGGAGACGGCCTGCAAGGCGATCGAGACCGAATGGGGCGGGCTCGACATTCTCGTCAATGCCGCCGGCATATTGCGGCTCGGCGACAGTGAAAGCCTGACGCCCGCGGACTGGAAGGCGTGCATGGATGTCAACGCTGCCGGGCCGTTCCATATGCTGAGACAGTGGAGCGCCACCTTCAAACGGCAGCGGCGCGGCGCAATCGTCAATATCGGCTCCAATGCCGCCGTCGTGCCGCGCATCGGCATGATGGCCTATTGCGCCTCCAAGGCAGCGCTGGTCAGCCTCAGCCATTGCGCCGCCCTCGAGCTTGCGCCCTATGGCGTGCGCTGCAACGTCGTTTCACCCGGCTCCACCGATACGCCGATGCTTGCCGGCATGTTGAGCGATCCTGCCGGCAAGGACCGGCTGGTCGCCGGCCTGCCCGAGCAGTTCAAGCTCGGCATTCCGCTCGGCAAGATCGCAAGGCCGGACGATATTGCCGATACCGTGCTGTTCCTCGCCTCCGATCAGGCCGGGCACGTGACGATGCAGCAGATCGTGGTTGATGGCGGTGCCACGCTTGCGGCTTGAATTCGAGCCGTTGGATTGAGAGTAAGGGACATGGACGTCGTAATGGCGTTTGATCACGACGCCATCTCCGGCGATCCACCCGAGGCCATCTGGCCTTGGCCGGACGACATATGCGGCTGCCATTGCCTTACCCTTCGTTTCAGCGCCGATGAGGGCTGCGGCGGCGAGGTCCCTCCCTTGCCGCCGCAGCTTTCAAGCGCCACGCAAAGACGCAAGGCGGAATTCATCGCGGGGCGCAGATGCGCTGCGGAAGCCATCCGCCGCCTGACCGGCCGTTCCATCTTTCCCGGTATGGGCGAGGACCGTGCGCCTATCTGGCCCGAAGGGGTGATAGGCGCAATTTCCCACAGCGAGGGTACGGCGATTGCGCTTGTCGGCTGCTGTCGACGGTTTCGCGGTATCGGCGTCGATATCGAAAAAATGCTGACAGAAGAGGAGGCCCGCGATATCGCCCCACAACTCCTGACCGCAAATGAGCGCTACAACCTCGGCAACATTATCGATCCCTTCATCACCGGCTTGATTTTCTCGGCCAAGGAAAGCCTGTTCAAGGCGCTGTACCCCGTGGTGGAAAAGCTGTTCTTTTTCGAGGCGGCCGAATTATCCCGCCTGGACGCAAATGGCTCGGGATCCTTGTGCCTGACGGCCGAACTCAGCGAGGAATGGCGGAGCGGAACGGAGGTTCCTTTCCGTTTCTGCCGCTTCGAGGGCCAGCTTCTCACCCGCGTGCTCATCCCGCATTGAGGGAAAAACAGCAGATTCATAACCGCGACAATCATATTTTAAACCTGTCTTCCCGTCATCCGAGTGAAACACTCGGAAGGTACGCAGCCTGTGGAATGATTCCAAACATTGAACGGTGGAGACACGATATGACCGACATCGATACGAGCAAATTGTCCTGGGACGAGTGGGACGAACTGCAGAACCCGCCGCCGACCGAAACCGATTTCGACCGCGTCGTCGAAATCGCGATTTCCCGCCGCGGCTTTCTGGGCGGCGTGCTCGCCTTCGGTTCGGCCGCAGCCGCCATGGGCACGCTCGGCAACCTGATGAGCAGCACCTCGGCCGAAGCGCAGGAAGCCGCCGTCAGCCGTTTCCCCTTCAAGCCGGTTGCCGCCGCCACCGACCACACCATCCATGTGCCGGAAGGCTATAACTGGAAGCCGCTGGCGAAATGGGGCCAGCCGCTGTTCTCCAACGTTCCTGATCTCGACCCCGCAAAGGGCGTCAGCGTTGAAAATTCCGACAAGATCTTCGGCGAAAATACCGACGGCATGGAACTCTTCGTGGTGGGCAACCACCAGCTGATCGCCGTCAATCATGAATATGTGAACCCGGAAACCAACCTGCCGCACGCCGAAAAAGGCGACCCGAAGACGGCCGACGACGTGAAGATCCTGCAGAACATGCAGGGCGTCACCGTCATGGAAGTCGCGGAAGACAAGGACGGCTGGAAAATCGTTCTCGACAGCCCTTTCAACCGCCGTATCCACCACAACACGCCGATGAAGCTTTCCGGCCCGGCCGCAGGCTCCGATCTCGTCAAGACCGCCGCCGACCCCAAGGGTGTCGACTGTCTCGGCACCTTCAACAATTGCGGCGCAGGCCGCACGCCCTGGGGCACCTACCTCACCTGCGAAGAGAACTTCAACGGCTATTTCGGCACCACCGACGCCGCCTTCAAGCTGCCTGACGATTACAAGCGTTACGGCATCGTCGCCGAGACCCGCTACGCCTATGAGAAGTTCGACGCCCGTTTCGACGTTGCCAAGAACCCCAATGAACCACGCCGCGCCGGTTACGTGGTCGAGATCGATCCCTCGGACGCCAAGTCCACACCGATCAAGCGCACCGCGCTTGGCCGCATCAAGCATGAAAACGCCGCCGTGGTGATCGGCCGTGACGGCCGTGTCGTCGTTTACATGGGTGACGACGAGCGCGGCGAGTTCCTCTACAAATTCGTCTCCAGCGGCATCTACGTCCCGGGCGGCGACACCTCCAAGCTGCTGGACGAAGGCACGCTTTACGTCGCGAAGTTCTCCGATGACGGTGCCGGCGAGTGGCTTGCCCTGACGCCGGAAACCACGGGCATGAAGATCGACGAAATCTGCGTCTTCACCCGCCAGGCTGCTTCCAAGGTGGGCGCGACGACCATGGACCGCCCGGAATGGGTCGCCATCAACCCCGTCGCCATCGAAGCCTATTGCGCGCTGACCAACAACAGCCGCCGCGGCGAAATGAAGGACGGCAAGCTGCGCGCCAATGCCGGCGGCGACGCCATGGCGATCAATGCCGCCAACCCGCGCGAGAAGAACGAATACGGCCAGATCGTGCGCTGGTATCCGGAAAATGACGACCATGCGGACGGCAAGTTCAAGTGGGACCTGTTCTGCATGGCCGGTAACCCCGCCGTCCACAAGGACGCCTATGCCGGCTCCCCGAACATCAACGAAGGCAACATGTTCAATTCGCCTGACGGCATGATGTTCGACTCGACCGGCCTGCTCTGGATCCAGACCGATGGCGAGGACACCAATGAAGGCAACTTCGCCGGCCAGGGCAACAACCAGATGCTGGCGGGCGACCCGGCCACTGGCCGCATTGAGCGCTTCCTGACTGCGCCGAAGGGTTCCGAAGTCACCGGCCAGACCTGGTCCGCCGACAAGCGCACCCACTTCGTCGGCATCCAGCACCCCGACGCCCCCTTCCCGGACGGCGAAGGCAAGCTGCCCCGCTCGACCGTCATCGCCATCAAGCGCGACGACAATGTGAAGATCGGCTGACGCACAGGCATGAACGCAACCGGATCGCGAGGGAATTGCCATCCGGTTTCACGATAAATCGCCGCGTGCCCGAAAGGACACGCGGCGTTTTGCCTGTGTTCGTGAATGAACGTTCGGATATCGTCGTATGGCGCAGATTTATCCACCTTTCGCAAGAACCTGCATGGCAGGGCTCGCCGGGCATGTGTAGATGTAGATTATCTCCACCTGCTTGTTGGGCCTCTCTTGGATCAGATACTCGCCATTCGAACATTTGTCCGCGTCGCCGAAGCCGGGTCCTTCGCCAAGGCGGCGGATATGCTGAACCTTCCTCGGTCCTCAGTCAGCAAGCTGGTGCAGGATCTCGAGGCACATCTCAAAACAAAGCTCGTGGAGCGCACCACGCGGTCGGTCACGATGACCACGGAGGGCGTCGCTTATCACGAACGCGCGCTGAAGCTCCTCGCCGATCTCGATGACATGGACGGCACTATTGCCGGCTCCCGCAGCACACCCAAAGGAAAGCTGCGCGTCGACATCGGATCTGTGCTGGCAAACCAGATCCTCATCCCGGCACTTTCGGATTTTCAGCGCCATTATCCAGAAATCGATCTCATGCTCGGTGTCAGCGATCGCCCCGCCGATCTCGTCAGTGAGGGTATCGATTGCGTCATTCGCGGCGGGGCGCTGGGTGACTCATCAATGAAGGCGCGGAAGCTGTGCGAGCTGGACTACGTCATTTGCGCATCGCCCACCTATCTGGCTGGTCTGCAGTTGCCGGAGCGACCTGACGATATCGAGAAGCATCGGATCGTCTCCTACTTCTCCGCGTCATCTGGAAAGAGATTTCCATTGCGTTTTCAGCGCGGCGAAGAGCGAAGCGAGTATCTCCCGGCCTCTGGCGGCGTTTCCGTCAACGAGAGTACCGCGCATCTAAACGCGCTGCTGTCGGGACTGGGAATTGGCCAAAGCTTCGGATTTCTCGCGCGGCCCCATTTCAAGAGCGGGGCGCTGGTTGAACTTCTGCCCGACTGGAAGCCGGACAATCATCCCCTTCATCTCGTCTATCCCGCTGATCGTTTCCCAAATCCGCGGCTACGCGCCTTCACGGAATGGACAGCGAAGGTGTTCGAAGCGGTCGACGCACGGCGCGATGTGACGAAGACGACTATCCATCCAGATGGATAATGTCTCCATCCTGAGCGGCTTCTCTCCACCGGGCTGACGAACTAACTTCTCCTCATCGGACGGTGACGAGGCCAATGGCCAGCGCCACATCCCGAGCAAATTCAGAACTTCAACAGGCCGTGCATTCGGGCTGAACCATTTCGCGCGCCCAAGCATCAGGAGAGTTAACATGGCCAACAGGCTTCAAAACAAGATCGCCGTCATCACCGGAGCAACCAGCGGCATCGGTCTTTCGACGGCCAAGTTGTTCGCTGCCGAAGGCGCACGCGTCTATATCACAGGCCGCCGCAAGGCCGCTCTGGACAAGGCGGTGGCAGAAATAGGACAGGGCGCGGTCGGCGTACAGGCGGACTCCTCGAGCAACGCGGACCTCGACAAGCTGTTCGCCCAGGTGAAGGCGGAACAGGGCCGCCTTGACGCCCTCATCGTCAATGCCGGTGGCGGCACCATGCTGCCGCTCGGCCAGATCACGGAGGAGCAGATTGACGACACCTTTGGCCGCAACGTGAAAGCTGTGATCCTGACCGTGCAGGCGGCACTTCCGCTGATGGGCAAGGGCTCGTCCATCGTGCTGACGGGTTCGACTGCCGGCACCGAAGGCACGGCTGCCTTTTCCGTCTATTCCGCTTCCAAGGCCGCGGTGCGCAACCTGGCGCGTTCCTGGGCTCTCGACCTCAAGGGCACGGGCATCCGCGTCAACGTCATCTCGCCCGGCGCCACGCGCACACCAGGCCTCGTCGAACTTGCAGGCGACGACAAGGAACAGCAGCAGGGCCTGCTCGACTATCTCGCCTCTCGCATCCCTCTCGGTCGCGTCGGCGAAGCCGAGGAAATCGCCAAGGCGACGCTTTTCCTCGCCTCCGATGATGCGAGCTTCGTCAACGGCGCCGAGCTCTTCGCGGACGGCGGCCAGGCACAGGTTTAACGCTGAATCGCAGTGGCGGGTGGCCTCCGTTTCGAAGTAGGAAATCAAGATGCGTGCTGCCGTCAATCGCCTGCACAGAGAGCCTCAGGACGTTCTTCAGGCCGTCGAGCTGGCTTCTCGAATGACCAAATGCCGCGCTAAAATGCGCGGCGTTGCTCATGTTTGACGGCGTCCATGAAGCTCAAACCGCCGGGACACGCCGATCCCCTCCAGAAATGCCTCGTCGTGGCTGACGACCAGAATTGCGCCGTCATACGCTTTCAGGCCGGCCTCCACGATCGCGACGGAATCAAGATCGAGGTGATTGGTCGGTTCATCGAGTATGAGAAGCTGCGGCGGCTTCTGGTTGCCAAGGACGCAGGCAAGGCCGGCGCGCAGCATCTGGCCGCCAGACAGATGCCGCACATCCTGCAAACCGGCGTCGCCGCGAAACAGGAAGCGGGCAAGAGCGGCCCGGCAGGCGTTATCACTGGACCGCGGGTTGAGACGCATGAAATTGTCCCGGACGGATAGCCCGGGTCGCAGCAAGCTGACCTTCTGGTCCAGCAACGCGCAACCAACCTCAACTCGGACCGATCCAGAAAATGGCGCGAGAGACCCGGTGATGACGGAAAGCAGCGTCGTCTTTCCCGAACCGTTCGGCCCCGCCACCGCAATCCGTTCCGGACCTGTAATCGCAAGCGACAGATCGGACAGGACAGGCGCATTGCGTTCGTAACCCGCAGTTACGTCTTCCAGCCGCAGAACCGTCTTTGACGCCACCAGTCCGGTGGACGGTATGGACAGCATGAATGGTTCAAGCACCTCAATGCGCCCTCGCGCCTCTGCGACGTCTGCCTTGGCCTCCCCCGTCATTCGGCGCGCCGTGGCGGCGTTGTCACCGCTTGTCTGCTCCGCCCGCATGGCGCGCCCTCCGGCCGAAATTCTCGGTATTCCTCCTTCCGCCGCCTTCCTTTTGCCTGCACCATCGCGACGAGCCTGCCGCTCGGCCGTCTCCTGCGCCTTGCGCTCGACGGCGCTGAGCCGCTTCTCGGCCTCGGCCAGTTCATGCCTGGCATTGTCAAGCTCCAGTGCCTTGCGATCGCTGTAGTGGTTCCAGTTTCCGCCATAACGGCTGATACCGAGCGATGTCAGTTCAGCAATGCTGTCGACCGTTTCGAGCAATTCACGATCATGGCTGACAATGATTGCGCCGTGACGCCAGCCGCTCACAAGTTCGATCACTGCAGTCCGACCGTCACGGTCGAGGTTGTTCGTGGGTTCGTCGAGGATCAGGAACTCCGGTGCATGATAGATTTGAGCGGCAAGCGCTGCACGGGTGCGCTGCCCGCCAGAGAGTCGGGCGAGCAGTGTCGTCGCGGGCATGGACAGGCCGAAGCGCGCGAGTGCCGCCTCGATATTCGTCTCAAGCATCCAATCGATATCGGCCAGTTCCTCCAACGTCGCGCCACCCGCCTGCGCCCGTTCAAGCACAGCGAGCGCATCACGCGCGCCAAAGAGATCGGCAATCGTCTCATCTTCGGCCACCTGGACGCTTTGACGCAGGATGTGGATACCCGACGGTGCAGAGACAGAACCCGAAGATGGTGTCAATTCGCCGGCGATCAGCTTCAAGAGCGTCGTCTTGCCGGCGCCGTTACGACCGACAAGCCCGATACGCTCCGGGCCGAATACAATATTCAGATTGGTGAAAAGCGAACGACCGTCAGGGGTGAACCAGGACAGATTGGAGAGTGTGATAAAGTGGGTCATGGACAAGGTTTTCCCGCATGGCAAGGCAAAGTGGCGTTGCTATCGGGTTGAAATCCATTGTCGACCATCCTGTTGTTGCTGCGGACCGATGGAATGTAGCGTTTGAAAATGGGACATTCAAGGCCGCTTCAATAACGGCCTGCGCTCTTTTCAAGCATCAGCGGCTGACGGTCTTGTGTTCGCTCCACATCCGGCGTCAGAGGGCAATGATTTCGCCGACATGGTCATTCACGGGCACAGTTCAAACTTCTCCGGGGCCGCGAACCATGCGAGCAGACTTTTCAGTCAGGGGCATCAAAAAGCGAAAGATAGCGCTCGCCACTATCCGGAAACACGACCGCAATCGTCTTGCCGTTGTTTTCCCCGCGGCGGGAAAGCTCGATCGCGGCAAAGATGGCTGCACCGGATGAGGTTCCCACAAGGAAGCCCTCCTCTCTGGCCACCGCAAGCGCTGCCCGCCGCGCCTCTTCGGTGGTAACGGCAATGACTTCATCCACGACGCTCTTGTCGTAGGTCTCCGGCAAGGTCCCTTCCTCCACCTCGGTCACCTTGTGGACGCCTTCGATCGTGGAAGCGTCGGGGTTTTCGGGGGATGGAACGGACTGCGGTGTCGGCTCGGCAACAACGATCCTTATCTCCGGTTTTTGCGCCTTCAGGAAGCGCCCGGCACCGGACACGGTGCCGCCCGTACCAACGGTGGCGACCAGGATATCGACGTCACCTTCGGTATCGCGCCAGATTTCCGGCCCGGTCGTCTCGAAATGAACCTGCGGGTTGGCATCATTTGAACGCTGGCCGGTATAAAATGCATCCGGATTTTCAGCCTTGATCCTGTCGATGATGCGATGGATGGCATCCGGCTGGAACAGCTCCTCATTTTCGATCAGTTCGATCTCGGAGCCGAACTGTCTGAGGATGTTGATCTTGTCTTCGCTGATGGTATTGCGAAGATAAAATTTCGTGCGGTAGCCGCGTGCGGAGGCAACCGCCGCAATTCCGATGCCTGTATTGCCACTGGTCAAATCAAAAAGAAGATCGCCCGGCTTCAATCGGCCGCTCTTCTCAGCCTCACGTATGATGCCCCAGGCGGTGCGGTCTTTGACACTGCCTGCGGGATTGAGGTACTCGATCTTGGCGAGAATGCGCGATTGGAGATTGTATTTCGTCCGAATTCTGGCGAGTTCCACCAGCGGCGTATTGCCGACGAGTTCTGTAAAATCCCGATAAATCCTGCCCAATTTCACTATCCTGTTTGCACTGCGTGGATACCGAACAACAGGCTCCAATGCGTATCGCCCGTCGGACCGCATGTTTTGATCATGCTTCGGATTTTTCCTTCTGCGTTTGCGGTGCTATCCCCACGCCTCCATTTGGCGCTGGTGAGGCGCCGTTCACGGCGAAATCTCCAACGATACGGTCGTGATAGATACGGGGATTGTGTGAGGTTATCGTGCGGGCGTTTCGCCAGTGACGATCAAGACCATGGCTGCGTTTTGCGGCTGAGGCGCCAAGCGCATCGAAGAGGACAGTGGACGCATCCAGGATAAGGTTGCTGACCACCGTAACCGACTGGCTGACCTCCAGCTCCGCGTCACGGTTCGCAGATGCAATGCGCTCCTCGTCTCCAGACAGATTGGCATCATAGGCAGCCTGCAGGGCTTCCGCGGCCTTTAACACGATGGCGCCGGCACTGTAGGCCGCGCCTCTGATCCGCCCCACGACCTGAAGCACCTGTGGGTCTTCAGAAAAACGCGCGGCGTTACTGCGTTGATAGACGCGTTTGCGCTCCGCAACATGGCGGGCGATCTCCAATGCGGCCGCGCGGCCGATCCCGGCAAGCGAGGCCAGATGGACGAGCTGGAAAAAGCCGCCTGAATAGCTGAAACGAAGCGCGCTCGGCTTGATGAGGTCCTCGGAAATCGCCACGTCGGTAAATCGCGCCGTGCCGCTGGCCGTCAGCGCCTGTCCGAAACCATCCCAGTCGTTGACGATTTCGACGCCTTCAGCCTTTGTGGGAACAAGCGCGCCAACCGGTACACCATCGCCATCCACGGCTCCAAGCGTGATCCAGTCGGCATAGAGCGAGCCGGTCGTATAATATTTCTCACCATTCAGCCGCCAGCCGCCGCCATCCCGGGTGAGCTGGGTGGAATAGGTTCCAAGTTTGGCATCCCCGATTTCCGAAAAGCCGCTGCCAATGGTTTCGCCACGTCCGATCCGCTCCAGCCACGCATCCCGCCATGGCGAAGGTGGTGCATTCAGCAGATCCTCCGTAAAGCCGAGGTGGCTGCGGTAGGCATTGGTGAGGTTGGGATCCGCCTGCGCGAGTTCAATGATCAAGCCAAAAAGCTCGGGAAGCGTCAGGCCCAGACCACCAAATTTCTCCGGCAGGCGCAATCTGGAAAAGCCGGCCTTTTTCAAAGCTTCATAGTCATCGAAACGAAGCTCGCGTTCCAGATCGTGTCGTATTGAATCTTCGCCAATTTCGGCAAAAATTCCCCGAAACCTCTCGGCGATCACTTCAAAGCTTTTGCTGGGCGCAGAACCCCAGGCATGGCTGGCATTGGTCATTGCAAATTCCTGTCTGTGGAGCCGTCTGGCGAACACCCAAGGGTCTAGGCGGCTGCCGCTTCGGCACCCTGTTCGAAGTCGTGTAAATGGAGCGCGATTTCGAACCCTCTGCGTTTCAGCCAGTGGGCCACGACCCTGGCGCGGGCGCCGAGCAGGTCATCCACCAGAATGACCCGGGCACCGCGCACCGCGATCGTTCTGTAGGCGACACCGAGAAGCTGCCCGCCTTCCGACGAAATTGAGCCCTGCAGATGGGACGTCTCGAACTCTTCCGGTGTGCGCACATCCAGGAAATAGGTCGTTCGTGATGGATCTTTCAACCATGTCTCGGTGGTCGGGCGGTCGATGAAGCGCAGATCGTCATCCCCGGAAAAGGCCTCCAATCGCGCTTCTGCAATCTCTTTCGCATTGGCGCTGACATGCGAATATGTCCGGGAGCGGCCTGATTCCAGCTCAAATCCGTCGTCCGTCCAGCCACGTGTCCCATCATGCAGGTAACTGACATCGTTTTCGACACCGGCGTCGATCAATGTCTGCGCGCCGAGAATTGCGCGGGGCAGGCCCGCGCAGGATACGACGACCCTTGTTTTGGGCGAGGGAACGAGATCGGAAAAGCGCAGCAGGAGTTCTGCCCCCGGCACAGCGATCGCACCGGGCACATGTGCCTTTTCATATTCCGGCAATGTGCGAGTATCGAGGATGACAACATCCTCACCGGCGTCCCGCCACGCCTTGAGCTCACGCGCAAAAACCACAGGCGTGTTTTTCTCGCTTCTCACCTTCTCAACGAAAGGAACGCCGGGAATATCGAATGTCGGCAACGCCTCGACGCCACCTTCGATCCATGCCGGGATTCCGCCACGCAGAAAATGAATGTCGGTCCAACCCTTGGCGGCAAGCCGTTCGGCCGCCTGCTCCGCGCTGCCTTTTCCATCATCCACCAGCACGGTGCGCACGACGGGGCGAGGAATGAAGCGATCAATTTCCGCCTCAAGCCTGTCAACCGGAAGGTTCGTGGCAAATAGCGGTGAAGCATACCCCACTTCCTCGGCGGTACGGATATCCAGAACCGCAAGTTCCCTGCCATCCCGCAGCCATTCGATGAGACGATCTTTTGTTACAGCAAATACGGACATTGCGTTTTCTCCTGACAAATCCGGAATTTTCATGCGGGGTTTCAAGCGGTCGGATCGAGCCACAGATCGCCGAAACTCCAGTTCAGCCCCTGCGCGCCGGTGACATAGTTCCTGACCCGCTTGTGCGCCACGATCTGGCTTCCCGCCGCCACGAGATCGACGGAGGCGACGTCGTCATGGATAAGATGCTGGAACTTGCTCCAGGTTACCCAGCGTTTCTTCGGATCCGGTTCGATGGCGGCCGCCTCAAGAAGCGCATCCGCCTCTGGATTGGCGTAGTTTGCCGCATTGGAAAAGGGCAGCCCGATCTTGAAATTCTTGCTCCAGTAGGCGCGCTGGATGCCGAGCGACGGGTCGAAGGTATTGGAGAGGGATTCCACCACCAGATCAAAGGCGCGGTCGGTGTAGACAGTTTTCAGATAGGTCGGCAGGTCGTATTTGCGGATTTCAACGGCAATGCCGATCTTTTCAAGCTGGCTGCGAAGAACATCGGCATAGCCGGGCGTTAGATAGGAATTATACGTCAATCGTACTGGAAAACGCTTGCCGTCTTCCTTGCGCGGATATCCCGCCGCGTCGAGTAACTTTTCCGCTTCTTTCGGGTCGTAGGCATATGGCTTGACCGAAGCATCATACCAGTTGGGAAGGGCCGTGCTGACGGGGCTGGGTGATATCTGCGCATAACCGAAGAGCGCCACATTGACGATCTCGTCGAGGTTGATTGCCTTCGCAATGGCCAGGCGAACATCTTTCTTGCGGAAGATTTCGTTATCGTAATTGAAGAACAACTGCTGCTGCGGACCCGCATAGGCATAGGTGTTCGTATCCAGAACGAGATCGGGGTTCTGCTTCAGCCGTTCGAGATCCGCCAGCGGCACGGGATTGTCGCCAAGATCGACTTCGCCCGTCTCCAGCGCCACTGCCCGCGCAGCCGGGTCGGTGATGATGCGCAGGATGATGCGATCAAGATAGGGTTTGCCGGCATCCCAATAATCGGGATTTCGATCGAAGATCAGATGGCTCCCCGGCGTCCATTCGGTCAGTTTGAAGGGGCCGGTGCCAATAGCAGTCTGCAGCGTCTGGCCATCGGCGGGCTTCAGCTTTTCGAAAATATGCTTCGGCACGATCGGCGATTCCGAACTCGATTGCGCAGCAATGAGAAACGGTGCGGGTTTGGACAGAACGATAATGGCAGTGAGGGGATCCGGCGTCTCCACCGCCTGAACGTTCTGGTAGGTTATGCGGCCGCGCGGGTGTGCTTCTTTCAGGCGGAAAATCGAAAAGGCAACGTCTTCCGATGTAAAATCTTTGCCGTCATGCCATTTCACATTTGGCCTGAGTTTGAACGTATAACGCAGGTGGTCATCGGAAACGGACCATTCCGTTGCCAGCAAGGGCTGCGGCTTGAGGTCGAAATCGAATGTGAGGAGGCCTTCAACAATCTTTGGGCCGATCGCCTGCCCCGTGCCTGACGATGTGTTGATGGCGAAAAGCGCGTTGCCGGGATCGACACGATAAAGCAGCCTGAGCGTGCCGCCGGAGACGGGCCGGCTCGCATCGCCACCCGCTGCGAACACCGAACCAGGCAGGGCCGTTCCTGCCGTTGCCAAAAGAAGCATTTTATTGAACTGCCGGCGTCCGATCGTCATGAAAATCCCCGTTTGAAAACGTCGTTTCGATGACGAAAGCATCGGGGCAATGCAGCGCATTCCTAAGGATAAAATTCTTCCTCCTAGTCGAAGAAATCATTCCTTGCGGAATTTTATTTCAATACTTACGCAAGCAGGCACCAAAACTCGCGCTGAATTGCCCCATCCATCGGGATCTTCGTTGCGCATCCGGAGCAGATGGTGGAATGCGAAGAAATCTCGCCGGCGTTTGTTTCAGCATTCCCGTGGAAATGTTGTTTCATCTCAAAATCGCGATTGAGAAGGACATTGCTCGGCAGATGCCTCGGCCGGCCATATCAAATCACAGGAATTTGCCACCTTTCTGATCCGCACATTCGAGCCCGACCCTTCCACCCCCAATTATGGAGTTTCATCCGATGACCCCGCCCAGTCCGATTACCAAACTGGAAATCCCACAGCAGCGCGTCGAGGCCCGTTATGGAACGCAGGCCGATTTTTCTCCGCCTTTCTGGAATGACACCATCGACGCCTTGCTGAACCATCGCACCGCCCGCGCCTATCTGCCCAAGGCTCTGCCGGAGGGCAGCCTGGAGCTTCTGGTCGCCGCCGCGCAATCAGCGCCCACATCATCCAATCTTCAGGCGTGGAGTGTGGTTGCGGTGCAGGACAAGGAGCGCAAGGCACGACTGGCGGGTTTCACCGGCGGCAACGCCCATATAAAGGATGCACCCCTTTTCCTCATCTGGCTTATCGACCTGAAGCGGTTGCGCACGGTCGCTTCAAGCCAGGGGAATGAGGGTGAAGGACTGGATTACCTGGAAAGCTTCCTGATCGGCGCCATCGACGCTGCATTGGCAGCGCAGAACGCTGTAGCCGCAATTGATTCAGTCGGCCTGGGCTCTTGCTACGTCGGCGGCATCCGCAACAGGCCGGAGGACGTGGCCCGCGAACTCAACCTACCTGCCGAGACGGTTGCCGTCTTCGGCCTGACGGTCGGCTATCCTGACCCGGCGGTAAAAACAGATGTCAAACCGCGCTTGTCACAATCATCCATTCTGTTTCATGAAACCTATTCGGAACCCGCCCACGATGACCTCAATTCTTATGATGAGGTATTAAAGGTGTTTCAGGAAAAACAGGGCCTGCCCCAAAATGGCTGGACTGGGCCCATTGCCCAGCGTGTGGAGAACGCCGCCGCGCTGAAGGGCCGTGCGGAACTGAGCCGGACGCTGCGCCGCCTCGGTTTCGCTATCAAATAAATTCCATTGCGGCTGACGGTATAACGAAGGCGCGCCCTTGCCCCGGCGATACAAGGGGCGGGCCGGGGCGGCGCAATCTCTCCCGAAATCACCGGTTTCGGGAACTTATTTTCTATAAAATTAGTAGATATAGAATGACCGGTCTTCCTTTGCCCCGCTCGAAGGCCTTACGATCCGTTGAGAATGCTCCTGAACGCATCCTGCCACCGTCCCCAACCGCCACCGATACCGCCGAACCAATCACCACACCAATATCTCCGTAAATCCGGAGCGTTAAGAGACAGGACGAGAAACGACAGATGCCACGTTATGTTATCATTGGCGCCGGCGCGGTGGGCGCGAGCCTTGCAGCACAGTTTGCACTTTCCGGCATTGATTATGCACTTTTCGGGCGGGGAGCCCAGATAAGCCATATCAGGCAGCATGGCCTCACCTTTCAACGACCCGCACAGACGCGGCAGATCGATCTGAAGGTCTTCGACCTGACGGATCTTCCGGAATTGAGACGGGATGATATCCTCCTGCTCACGGTGAAGGCTCAGGATGCCATAAGCGCACTCGCCTTCTGGTCCTGGCAGAACGTCTCCAACACGACGGCACCGGCGGCTGCACAGCTGCCTATAGTGACTTTTCAAAATGGACTGGCGACTGAAGCCAATGCCCTGAGAACATTCTCCAGGGTGTATGGCGCAAGCATTCTGACACCGGCGCGGTTCACAGAAACCGGGAAGGTGGTGGTTGGCGGCGAGCCGCAACTGGGCATCGTGACGGTCGGGCGTTTTCCGCTCGGACAGGATGACGTGACGACGCAGGTCACGGCAGACCTCAACAGGGCGGGATATCTTGCCGAGGCAAGCGACGATATCCGCCGCTGGAAAGCAGCAAAGCTCATTCACAACGTTCGCAACGTCCTCGAACTCTTCGACGGCCCGGCCGATCTGAACGACAAGATCAGCGCGGCGCTGGTGGATGAAGCCCGCCATGTGCTCGACGCGGCAGGTTACACCCTCGCCTCGCCCTCCGAGCGAACCTTAGACATCTCGAACTGGCGAGTAGCACCGAACAGCGGCATTCACCCGGGCCAGCAATCGACGTGGCAGAGTTTCAGGCGCGGAGCCTCAAGTGAGGTGGATTTCCTCAACGGAGAGATCGTATTGCTCGGCCGGCTTCACAATGTGCCAACGCCCTATAACGACGCTGTTCAGACGCTGGCCGGCAAACTGGCGCAACAGGGCGGGTTTTTAAAGCCGCTGCCGCTCGATGCAATCACGTCGCTCATCGCCGGCCCGGACCGGCCGGCGCAGCCCAATCCCGCCAGCCCTTCGTGACCGGTGGCTCAAGCAGTGCGATTTATCAAACGACAGTGTGAAACGATATAATGAGAGAAGCCATATCAGACCATATACTCACCGCCGCCGGCACGCTCTTCTATCGCGAAGGCATCCGGGCTGTCGGCATCGATCGGATCATCGGGGAAGCGAATGTCGCGAAGGCGACGCTCTACCGGCATTTCCCTTCGAAGGATCATCTTGTTGCAGCCTATCTGGAAGCGCGTCATGAGCGGGTGATCCACGCGCTTCAGAACGTGGTGGATGCGGACATGGCTCCGAAGGAGCAGATCCGGCTGATTTTCGAGCAACTCCACGAAAAGGCCGACAGCCCGGATTTTCGCGGCTGCGCCTTCGCTCTCGCGGTTGCCGAACATGGCGAATCCGAGCGGGTCGTGTTCGTTGCGCGTACCCATAAGGCGAAGGTCAGGGACCTGTTCGCCGCTATCCTGGCGAGGGCTGGCAGCACAGTGGAGATCGCCGCCGCCCATCTCTCACTTCTCTACGAAGGGGCGCTGGCGACCGTCGCGGTTGGACGCGACCCCAAGGCGGTGCTGATCGCGCGTGACTGCGCTCTCTCCGTTTTCGCCACGGCCGCCGCCTCCACCGATCAACCGAACTGAAAGCAGCAGACAATGACAAAGACGATCGATTATTTCTTCAGCATCGGCTCACCCTGGGCCTTCATAGGTGTTGAACCCTTTGCTGCCCTGGCGAAACAGCAGGGCGCCACTATCCGCCCTCACCTTATTCCGCTGATCGAGGAAAACGGTGGCATTTACTCAAAAAATCGCCCGGAGGCCAGACGCGCCTACTGGATCACGGATCTGAAGCGGTGGGCGGCATTGCGCGGAAAAGTGCTCAATTTCGACAATCGCGCTGCGCTCTCGGATCCGTCCCCGGCAGGCCTGATGGTTGCGGCGGCAATCGAAACCGGTGAAGACTGGCTGAAGCTTGCAGTTGCACTGCAGGAGGCTTTCTGGGTCCGCCGTGAAGACATCGGCAAGGCCGACATCCGCCAGGCCATCGCGACGGCTGCAGGCTTCGATGCTGTAGCCCTCGATGAACATGGCAAAAGCGACGCGGTTGCTGTCTTGCAGAAGGCGAGCTTCGAAGCTGCCAGGGCCGCCGGTGTGTTCGGGGTTCCGACCTATCGCTATCAGGATGAACTCTACTGGGGGCAGGACAGCCTTCCGTTCCTCGAGCGTCATCTCAGGGGCGAAAAACTGGCCGCCTGATGTTCACTGCCAGATGGCGTCGCCGGCCGCGCGCCTCGCCCTCAAGGTTTGTAAGTCTGTCGCAGCGTTTTGCGACCCGCCTACACGGTATGTTTTATGCCTGACCTGTCTCCTTCTCTCATCCGATCCCTGCGAGACCTCCTCGGGGAGCGTCTTTCAACGTCGCCGACACTGCGCGAGCAGCACGGGCGCGGCGAGGCGCATCACGCAGCCGCCTTTCCCGATGCGGTCGCGTTCGCGGAAACCACCTCCGAAGTGTCCGAGATCGTGCGGCTATGTGCGGCGGAAAGCGTGCCCGTCATCGCTTTTGGCGCCGGCACTTCCCTGGAAGGGCATCTGACAGCCGTCAATGGCGGAGTCTCGATCGACCTTTCACGCATGTCGAAAATCACCCGTATCAGCAGTGAAGATCTGGATTGTACGGTCGAGGCCGGGGTAACGCGGGAGCAGTTGAACACATATCTGCGAGACATGGGACTGTTCTTTCCCATCGATCCCGGCGCAAACGCTTCGATTGGCGGCATGGCTGCAACCCGCGCTTCCGGCACCAACGCCGTCCGCTACGGAACAATGCGTGAAAACGTACTGGGCCTGACCGTGGTGCTGCCGACCGGCCAGGTTATCAAAACCGGCGGTCGCGCCAGAAAGTCTTCTGCCGGATACGACCTGACCCGGCTGTTCGTGGGTTCGGAAGGAACGCTGGGGATCATCACCGAAATAACCCTTCGCCTCTATGGAATACCCGAAACCATCTCGGCGGCGCTCTGCTCTTTCGAGAGCGTCGAACAGGCAGTCACGGCGGCCATTCAGGTCGTGCAACTCGGCATCCCCGTCGCCCGCATGGAGCTCATGGACCGTGGCCTGATCACGGCCGTCAATGCCTATTCCGGGCTGGAGCTGAAGATCGAGGACACCTTGGCTTTCGAGTTTCACGGCTCGCCCGCCGGCGTTCAAGAGCAGGTCGATATGGTGTCCGCCATTGTGGAAGACCATGGCGGCAAGGATTTCGAGTGGGCCAACGCCCCCGAAGAACGCAATCGCCTCTGGAAAGCGCGCCACAACGCGTTTTATGCTGTCGTATCGCAAAGGCCAAACGCCAAAGGCTGGTCTTCGGATGTCTGTGTTCCGGTCTCGCAGCTCAGCAACTGCATATTGAAGACCCGCGAGCTCCTGCAGGATTGCAGCGTACCGGCTGCCATTCTCGGCCATGTCGGCGATGGCAATTATCATGTCGTCTTCGCGGTCGATCCCGGCAATGCGGAAGAGCTCGGCGAGGTGGCGGCCATCAACAAGAAGATGGTGCAATACGCCCTCTCGGTCGGCGGCACCTCGACCGGCGAACATGGCGTGGGCACCGGCAAGATCGCCTACCTGCGTGAAGAACATGGTGACGCGGTCGATCTTATGGCGCTCATCAAACATGCAGTCGATCCAGCCGGCATCATGAATCCCGGCAAAATCCTGCCGAGATAGAATGTTACTTTGCGATCCGCGACCGCTGGGGCGACACGATGAATTCCTTCAAGACTCACAGTTCTCACTGGGGGGCCTTCTCCGGGCGGCTCACAAATGGGCGACTGGAGATAAAGCCTCACTCCGGCGACCCCCATCCATCTCCGCTACTGGGCAATCTTCCGGCGATCGCCGAAAGCCCCGTCCGCATCCGACGGCCCGCTGTCCGGCGGGGGTGGCTTGAGCGCGAAACCGACCATGCACAGCGACGGGGCGCTGACGACTATGTCGAGGTCAGCTGGGCCGAAGCGACGACACTGGTCGCCGACGAACTGAGGCGGGTCTACGACAGTCACGGTCCAAGCGCCGTGTTCGGCGGCTCCTACGGCTGGTCCAGTGCCGGTCGCTTTCATCACGCGCAAAGCCAGATCCACCGCTTCTTGAATGTCCTCGGCGGATATGTCCGGTCGGTCAACACCTATAGTTCCGGTGCGGCCATGGTCATAATCCCCCATGTCCTGGGCCCTTATGACAGCTTCGACCGAAAGAGCGTGACCTGGGATGCCATCGAACGCAGCAGCGAACTGGTGCTCGCCTTTGGCGGGATGGCGATCAAGAATGCCGATGTCCACGGCGGAGGGATCAGCACGCACACGGTCCGGCAAAAACTTGCCGGCGCGAAGGCTCGCGGTGCGCATTTCACATTCATCAGCCCTCTGGCAGACGATTTCCCCGCTGAGGCGGATGCCGAATGGCTTCCCATCATCCCGGGCACCGACGTGGCGATGATGCTCGGGCTGGCGCACGTCCTCGTTACGGAAGGGCTGCACGACCGGACGTTTCTGGAGCGTTATACGGGCGGATATGACCGGTTCGAAAACTATCTTCTCGGCAGGGAGGACGGCCAGCACAAAAGCCCGGAATGGGCGGCCGAAATCTGCAACATCGCGCCGGACACGATACGCAAGCTGGCGCGCAGGATGGCCGGTTCGAGAACCCTGATCACCGTCAGTCATTCGCTGCAGCGGGCCGATTACGGAGAGCAGCCGGTGTGGATGGGCATTGTGCTTGCCGCCATGCTCGGCCAGATCGGATCGGACGGCGGCGGATTTTCTTATTCTCTTGGCGCGTTGGGCAATATCGGCAAGAATCTGCTCGCCGTTCCCCTGCCAACGCTGCAGCAATTCAAAAACCCTGTGCCGGACTATATTCCCTGCGCACGCATCTCCGATATGCTGCTCAATCCCGGCGCCGAGTTCCATTACAACGGGCGCACGCTTCTTTATCCTGACATCCGGCTTGTCTATTGGGCGGGCGGCAATCCATTTCACCATCATCAGGATATCAACCGGTTGCGAGCCGCTTTCAGGCGGCCGGAAACGATCATCGTCCACGAGTCCGCCTGGACCTCCACCGCCAGACACGCCGATATCGTGCTGCCCGCCACGACCACGCTTGAGCGTGATGACATCGGTGCCGCCGATCGCGATCCGCTGATGATCGCCATGAAGCGCCTGATCGCCCCCGTCGGCGAAGCACGCGACGATTACGAAATATTCGCCGGCATTGCCCGCGAACTGGGCAGGTTCGAGGCCTTCACCGAAAACCGCAGCAGCGGAGAATGGCTTGCCTTTCTATACGAAACGACCCGTCAGGCACTTGCCGCGTCGGGCCATGAGGCGCCGGACTTTGAAACCTTCTGGGAACGCGGAGAACTGTCCCTTCCAGTCAAGCCGGACGACGGTGGACCGGCGCGCGCTTTCCTTGAGAATCCCGCAACGAAACCGCTGGCGACCCCCTCAGGAAAGATCGAGATTTTTTCCGGGACCGTCGAGGGTTTCGGTTATGATGACTGCAAGGGTCATCCGCGCTGGTATCCACCCAGAATGGAAACTCCAGACGATGCGCACCTCTATCCGCTGCATCTCGTCTGCAATCAACCATATCAACGCCTGCACAGTCAGCTGGACTATGGCGATTTCAGCCGTTCCACCAAGATCATGGACAGGGAGCCCGTCCGTATCCATCCAGCCGACGCCTCGGCCCGTGGAATATCTGACGGCGATGTCGTAAGGCTTTTTAATCAGCGCGGCAGCTGCCTGGCGGGCGCCCTTCTCAGTGAAGACATCATGCCGGGGGTAATGCAGCTCGCTACCGGCGCCTGGTTCGAACCAGAGGATCCAACTGCCGAAAACTCGATATGCATCCACGGAAATCCAAATATTCTGACCCGCGATATCGGCACATCGAAACTGTCGCAGGCATCGACCGGCCAGATCGCGAAGGTGGATATCGAGCGCTTCACCGGGGCTCTGCCACCCGTGACAATTTTCCAGGCCATGCGATTTGTATCGCGAGACCAGGTCGGCCCAGACGCCGAGCCGTCGTCACTCCACGCCGGAACCCCCGCATTCCAAGGGGCCCTGAAACACCAATCCAAACAGCCGCCGAAATGACGATAAAATAATTCACTAAATCCATAGAAAAAGAATAACCAGTCTTTCTCCCTCACGCCTGACTGCTAGGTTAAGGGCAAGACGGACAGCGCAGAAGGGGATCGCGCCATGACTGGAATATGTAGAAGCGGGCGCGCTCCTCAGCCACGCAGGTTCTCGGGAACCGCTCGCTAGCGTCGCGTCGCCCAATCAGGCCACCAATGAACTCAAGCATCTCCTGCTCGGCCGAGAGGCCGGCGCGGCAACGGTTTGACATGCGTTTGAGCAGCCACCGCAGACGCACGCGCACACCAGGAGATGCCGAAATTGCAACGAAAAAACTTTGGAATTTTCAGGATCATACAATGACAAAGCGTCCTTTCTCATCGTCTCTTTCGCGTCGCCGCCTGCTTCTTACGGCTTCGCTCGCTGTTTCCGCCTCGCTGTTTTTATCGACGGCTGCACCTTTGAGTGCTGTGGCCGCAGACACGCCACATGATGGCGGTGACATCACGTTTCTGATCGATTCCCTGGGCGACACGTGGATCCCCAACAACAGCGCGATCTCCAGTTTCCAGGGCCACATATGGGGTCATGTCACGGATAAGCTGCTGTACGTCGATGCCGAAGGCAAGGTCAGCCCGTGGATTGCCGAGCGCTGGGAGCAGAACGACACCGCGACGGAGTTCACCCTCCACCTCAAAAGCGGCGTGACTTTCTCCGATGGCGAACCGCTGGATGCCAAGGCCGTCGTTGCCAATCTCGACATCTGGTATGCCGGCCGCAAGAACGAGGGCATCAACCCGATCGGCCTCTTCCCCAAGACCTATGATCACGCCGAAGCGGTTGATGCGACGACGGTCAAGGTTTTCTTCAAGAAGCCGACGCTCGGGTTCATTCCGACGCTTGGCTACCACGGCTCCATCCTGATCTCTCCCAAGACCATTGCCCAGCCTGCCGGCCAGCAGGCGGACCTCAGCAAGACCGCAGGCAGCGGACCTTATGTAGTGGAGTCCTGGAAAGAGGGCGACCACGTCACCCTGGTCAAGCGCAAGGACTATAATTGGGGTCCCGCCGCAGTCGGCCACACCGGCCCCGCCTATCTCGATACCATCACCTACAAGCTGGTCTCTGAGCCATCCCTTCGCGTCGCCTCCGTTCAGTCCGGTCAGGCGGATGTCGCGTACAACGCCTCGCCCCAGGAACTGAAATCGCTCAAGGAGGAAGGCTTCACCATCGCGACCCCGCGTTATCTCGGCTTCGTCAACGGCTGGGCCGTCAACACCAAGCTTCAGCCCTATGATGATGTGAAGGTGCGTCAGGCACTTCAGGCAGGTATCAACCGTCAGGAAATCATCGACACAGTCTATACGCAGGACTGGAAGCTCGCGACGTCCTTCATCCAGAGCAACGTCCCGGGAGCCACGGATCACAGCGATCTCCTCGCCTACAACCCGGACAAGTCGGAAAAGCTTCTGGACGAAGCCGGATGGGTCAAGGGTGCGGACGGCGTTCGCGTGAAGGACGGCAAGCCGCTGGAATTGACGATCCATTCCAATCCTTATCTGGCAACCTCGAAATCAGTCGATGAGCTGATTGCCCAGCAGCTCGGCAGGCTTGGATGGAAGGTCAATATCCGGGCTTATGATGTCGTGACCTTTGGCGAGAAGGTCAAATTCGGTGGAGCCGCCGTTCCGGCATATGAAGTCACCCGCAGCTTCATCGACGCCGGTACGGTCGCAAGCATCCTGACCAACGCCAATAATGGCGAGAACTGGTTTGCGTTGGACGAGCGTGATGCGACGCTCAACGACCTGCGCGACAAGATCGCTGGTGCAGGTTCCGTCGAGGATCGGAAGCCTCTGCTCGATGGCCTGCAAAAATACGTGCTGGAACAGGGCTACTTCATCCCGCGCACGCAAATCGTTCAGCGCATTTACGTGCAATCGCCGAAGCTGAAGGGCGAAGTCTATAACGGCGTCGCTTATGCCAGCTATTACACAGCGTTCATTGCCGAATGACGCCAGCACCCACCGAGTAACGTCAAGGAGGTGACGGCATGAGCAATGCCTACCTAACCTACGCCGCAAAGCGGCTCGGCCAGGCGATCGTCGTCATCCTTCTGGCCTATGTCTTCACCTTCGTGGTCGTCAGCGTCCTGCCTGGCGACCCGATCACCAGCGTTCTGCGCAACCCGCAGAACGGCTTTACCGAGCAGGAGATCGCCGAAATCATTGCGGCACAGGGGCTGGACCAGCCGATCATCGTGCAGCTCTGGCACTCCCTGTCGGCCTTCCTGACAGGCGATCTGGGCATCTCGATGCGCTCCAACCGACCGGTCTCGACGCTCATCGCCGAGGTGCTGCCATCGACGCTGGTCTTGGCCACCGCCGGGCTGACCGTGGCGCTGATCCTCGCCTTTGCGGTCGCCTACGGCACGCAGGTCGTGCCGAAGCGTTACGGACAGGGATTGCTGCGCGCCTTCCCTTCCCTGTTCCTGTCGACACCCAATTTCGTCATCGGCCTGTTTCTGATCCACCTTTTCGGTTTTCAGCTCAGGCTGTTCCGGGTCATCGAACCCGACAGTTTCTGGGCCACGCTGTTTGCGGCGATCACCATCGGCATACCGTTTTCCGCACAGATTGCGGAGGTCCTGATCGCCAATCTCGATCATGAGGCAGAGCAGGATTACGCAGCGGTTGCCCGCAGTCGCGGCATCGGGCCAAGACGGCTTTTCACAACACATCTCCTCAAGCCTGCCTCCTTGCCCGTGGTGACGGTTATCGCCCTCACCGTCGGCGAACTTCTGGGCAACTCGCTGATTACGGAGACGGTATTCGGCCGCACCGGTATCGGCAGTCTCGTTCAGCGTTCCGTCAGCACTCAGGATCTGCCGGTCCTGCAGGCGATCGTCTCGCTGGGGGCCGTGGTGTTCGTCGTCGTCAACCTCATCGCCGATCTCCTCTATCCGCTGCTCGATCCGAGGGTAAAAATTATCGTTGGCCGAAAACGCCGCCTGTCGACGATCGATGACACGTCGCTTGGCCTTGAAACGGGGGCCAAACCATGAGCCTTATTTCCAGCCCGGCTTCCATCAGCAATCCGTTGGAGAGACTGAAAACTCTCAACATAACTGCAACGGTCGCCCTCTCCCTGCTTGTCATCGCAATCGTCGTCGCCTGGTCGATTGCACCGCAGCTTTTCACCACCCAAAGCCCGATCAACGGCGTCCCGGCTGACAAGCTTCTTGCGCCAAGTTTTGCCCATTGGTTCGGCACGGATCATCTCGGACGCGATCTCTATACACGGGTCGTTTATGGCACCGCTTCATCTGTATCGAGCGCTTTGGTCGCTGTCGTCATCGGCGTCGTCATCGGCGGTGTGATCGGTCTGCTTGCCGGATTTTTCGGCGGCTGGGTGGATATCGTCTTTGCACGTTTTGTCGACGTGCTGTTATCCATCCCGAAGTTCCTGCTGGCGGTCATCATCGTCACGGCAATCGGCTTCGAGACAATCAACGCCGCCATTGCGACAGGCATATCGGCGATCGCCTTCTTCGCCCGTGTGGCGCGCTCAGAGGTCATCAAGACGCGTCAGGCGACCTTCGTGGAGGCATCGTTTCTCTCGGGTGGCTCACGCGGCTACATCGTGCTGAGACATGTGCTGCCAAACGCATCCCGCTCGATGTTGCCGCTGGCCGTCCTGCAATTCGGCGAGTCCATTCTCGTCATCGCCAGCCTCGCCTTCCTCGGCTACGGCGATCCGCCGCCCTCTTCCGACTGGGGCCTGCTGATCTCGATCGGCAAGGACTACCTCAAATGGCCCTGGCTCGTTTATGCGCCCGCGTTCGTTACGATCGTGACCGTCCTCTCTGTCAACAGGATCAGCCGATGGCTTCGCAAATCGCATTGAAAACAGCGCCGACCCCTCCCCGGATAGTGGCAGAGGCTCCGCAGCCCGCCATACCCCTCCTCGGCGTTGAAAATCTTGCCGTGTCCTACGGGCGGCAGGAGGTCGTGCACGGTGTCAGCTTCGAGCTTGGGCGTGGCGAAAGTCTTGCGCTGATCGGAGAATCCGGTTCGGGAAAGTCGACCATCGCAAAGGCTGTACTAAGACTGCTTCCCAACGGCGCTAACGCCACGGGCCGGGTCGTTTTCGACAGGCAGGACATTCTCGCATTGCCGGAACGGCGCTTCAGGCCTTTTCGTGGCCGCGAAATCGGCTTCGTGCCGCAGGATCCGGGCAACTCTCTCAATCCTGTGAGAACAATCGGCGCGCAGGCGCTGGAGGCGGCAGCGCTGACGGAAGAGGCCAACCCCGCAATCCGCAAGCTCCTCATTCTGGAAACATTCGCAAAGGTGGGTCTCGACAATCCGCAACGGGTTTACGATTCCTATCCGCACCAACTGTCGGGCGGAATGCTGCAGCGTGTACTGATCGCGCTCGCAATATTACCGCGCCCCGCATTGCTGGTGGCGGATGAGCCGACGTCGGCGCTCGACGTCACAATCCAGAAACGCATTCTCGATCTCCTCTCCCGTCTTCGCGATGAGCTGAACATCAGCCTGCTTCTCATCACCCATGATCTCGCAATAGCGGCGGAGAGGGCGGACAATCTCGTCGTGCTGAAGAACGGCGTCGTGCAGGAAGCGGGCAGGACATCGGCTGTTTTTTCCTCCCCCTCCTCTCCCTATGCCAAAAAACTCCATGGCGACGTGCCCGCGCTCAACCCGGAGCGTTATGCCAAACTTCGCGATCCGGGGTTCAGCCTTCTCGATAGTGACAAATCGCCAAAGATCGCTGTCAGCGGCGTCACCAAGCGCTTCACCGTCGATGGCAAAACCCTGACCGCTGTGGATGATATTTCGTTTACGGTTCCGGCAGGCACGACACACGCGCTTGTCGGCGAATCCGGCTCCGGGAAAACCACGACCATCCGCCTGCTGCTGGGGCTCGAGCAGCCGGAAGGCGGCACCATCACGGTTGCCGACGAGAGCGTTACAAGCAAGAGCCGCGCTTCCCTGCGGTCGGTATGGCGGCATCTGCAACTGGTTTACCAGAACCCGTTCACGTCACTCGACCCGACATGGAAGGTGGGCCAGCTTGTTCGTGAGCCGCTCGACAGATTCGAGATCGGTACTCCGAAGGAGCGATCCGAGCAGGTGCGGCAAGCTCTCGCAAATGTCGGCTTGAGCGAGCACCTCATGGAACGCAAGCCATCAGCCCTGTCAGGCGGGCAGCGTCAGCGTGTGGCAATTGCCCGTTCGCTGGTCCTCAAGCCTGATGTGATCGTGTTGGACGAACCCACATCCGCTCTCGATGTCAGCGTTCAGGCGGATATCGTCGAGGTTCTGCTGTCGCTGCAGGCGAAGCTCGGACTGACCTATGTCTTTGTTTCGCATGACCTCGCCCTCGTCAGGCAACTTGCGCACAGCGTTTCCGTGATGCAGCGAGGCCGCATTGTCGAACATGGGACCGTCACCGAGATTTTCGGCAATCCGCGACACGAATACACCGCGTCGCTGCTGAACTCCATCCCATCGGGCATCGCCGGAACGGCCCGCACCCATGCAGCCCCGCACGCGCTGCGGAAGGAACAACTCGCATGAATATTGCAGCAGCGTCGCGCGACCTTCCCGCATTGTTCCGGCCGAAAAGCCGGCTGGGTTTCAATACGCGGGTATCATTCAACGACGATGACGGTCCGGCAAAGGGGCTCCGACAGGGCATAGAATTGTTCAGACAGGCGGAAAGGCTTGGGTATCAGTCCGGCTGGGCCTATCAGCGCCATTTCGACCACTATCTTTCTTCGCCGTTGCCCTTCTTTGCGGCGGTCGGCCAGCATACACGGCACATTACGCTTGGCTCCGCCGTCATTCCGATGCGTTATCAGGACCCCATTCTGCTGGCCGAAGCGGCGGGCACGACCGACCTGCTGATCGACGGCCGGCTTGAACTTGCGATTTCAACCGGGGCAAATGGGGCGTTCGATGCCGTATTCGGATCCGTGGATACCGATGCCCGGACAGAGGCAAAGCGGCGACAGTCGCGTTTTCTTGCCGCCATTGCCGGTGATGTTCTGCACGTTGTTACGCCGAACGACGTTGGTGCGCCTCCGGGAGCCGAGTTGCGGGTGACCCCACACAGCCCCACCTTGCGCAGCCGTATCCGACAGGGCTCCGCCAGTATCGATTCAGCGATTCAGGCCGCCGAACTCGGTATCGGCCTGATTTCCGGTACCGTCCTTCACGATCAGGACGAAGGCGAGACGTTTGGCCAATATCAGGCGCGTATCATCGATGCCTATCGCACCCACTGGCTGCGAATCTGGAAGACAACGCCGCCTCCGGTCGCCGTTGCAGCGTCGATCCTGGTCGGCACCACTCCGGAACTGCGGGAAAAATATGCCGCCTATGACCTTGAACGTCGCACAGTCGGCATTGCGGCCTCACGCCCGAAGGGTGCGCTGGCTCCTGCCGGCCAACCGGCTGGTGCCATGATTTCCCCCGTTTTTCAGGGCGCACCGGATACGGTCATTGAGGCGGTACTGAGCGACCCCGGGCTGGCGGCCGCAGACGAGCTCGTCCTCTTTTTGCCTCCGGCTTTCGGATTGACCGAAAACGTAAGATTGCTCACCGATCTTGCGACGACGGTTGCTCCCTCCCTGGGGTGGAAACCCGGCCCCTCTGACGCAGATGCAGGCCCGGCGGCAATCGCCGGTTCTAGGCCACCAGAATAGTCAGGCAATATTTTCTACATTTTCCATAGAAATAGAAAGACCTGTCTTCCTCATATGCCACGTCGGCTTTAGCTTTCACTCGACATTTAGAAACAGCAAGGAGCTCCCATGGCTGCGGAATTCATCAGCGTCAGCTTTCCCAACGCATCCAATGATCTGAACCCCATCCCTGATGCTCCGGTCGATCCGCTGTTTCTGGAACGTTACGCGCGTGCACTGGATGACTACGGGTTCAACTACACGCTCATTCCCTATTCCTCCTCTTCGTTCGATCCCTTCACGCTGGGTGCGACGGTGCTTGCGCACACGAAGAACATCAAGATCATTGTCGCGCTCCGCCCCAACACGGTTTATCCCACGGTTGCGGCCAAGTCCCTCGCCACACTCGACCAGTTGAGCGGCGGGCGCGTGGTCGTCCACTTCATCGCGGGCGGGAGCGACGAGGAGCAGGCACGCGAAGGCGATTTCCTCAACAAGGAAGAGCGTTACGAGCGTCAGGAAGAATATATCCGCATTCTTCGCCTTGCATGGGCTTCGACGGAGCCGTTCGATTTCGAAGGCAAATATTACCAGTTCAAGCAGTTCCGCAGCGCCGTGCGTCCGACCAATGGCCTTATCCCGATTTCGCTCGGCGGCTCTTCGGATGCTGCTTATCGTATCGGCGGCTCCCTTTGCGACATTTTCGGCCTCTGGGGCGAACCGCTGGCTGAAACAAAACAGCAGATTGACCGTATCTACGCCGAAGCCGCAAAAGCCGGACGCACCGACCGCCCGCGGATCTGGGTTACATTCCGGCCGATCGTCGCCGAAACGGATGAACTGGCCTGGGAAAAGGCGCACAGGGTTCTCGACCGTCTGAACGAGAACCGCCAGAAGGGCCTGTCTCGTGCCCCGGTCAATGCAGCGCCTCCTGCCAATATCGGGTCCCAGCGTCTGCTGGATATCGCCAAGCGCGGCGACGTCCATGACCGCGCGCTCTGGTATCCGACCGTTACCGCCACCAATGCCAGCGGCGCGACGACCGCCCTGGTCGGGTCGCCGCGCACGATCGCCGACTCCATTCTCGACTATATCGACCTCGGCGCCGATCTGATTTCGATCCGTGGATACGACAACTATAATGATGCCGTAGACTACGGACGATACATCCTGCCCCTCGTCCGCGAGGGTATTCGCGAACGCGAAGAGGCGAAGAAGAAGGCAGCCGCCTGATCACGGCAGTCCGACCACGCCGTCGGACCGATCCACCTCTCTTCCAAGACCGGGATCATCCACCCCTGCGACGGATGATCCCGCCTGCCGACCATGAGAAAGCCGCTATCCGCATGTCCTATGACCCCACCGCACTCGACGCAGCCGCGCGCGTCCTTTCCGAAGCCGCACCGGATGCGGATCAGACCGGTCAGTTTCCCTGGACCGGTATTCGCGCCGTTCATAAGGCTGGACTTCTCGAAAGCACGGTGGCCACGCGTTATGGCGGACCGGGAGGAACCTTGAGCACCGCAGCCCATATTCTGGCGGCGCTCGGGCGAGGCGATCCTTCTGTAGCGCTTATCAGCGCAATGACGATTTTTACACATCTCGGGCAGGCCACGAAAGGCCATTGGCCGGACGGTCTCTATAGGGAACTTCTTTCACAGGCAAAGCAGCAGCCGCTTCTTCTGAACGCCGCGCGTGTGGAACCAGAGCTGGGGTCGCCGGCCCGCGGCGGATTGCCGGCCACGCGTGCGCACCGGACGGCAAATGGCTGGTCGATCACGGGCCGCAAGCGCTTCGTAACGGGTGCCTATGGCCTCACCCATTTTCTCGTCTGGGCACATACCGATGAGGTTCAGCCGCGGGTCGGCACCTTCGTTGTCCCCAACGGTCTGCCCGGCATCAAGATTATCGAGAACTGGAAAAGCCTCGGCATGCGGGCGACCGGTTCGCACGATGTCGAGTACATCGAAGTTGAAATCCCGGCAGAAAATGTGCTGGAGCTCGTTGATCCCTCGGTCGCCCAGCAGGATAATCGCGGCCACGCGGCAATGACGCTTGCACTCACTGCCATCTATCTGGGCGCGGCCGAAGCCGCCCAAGAAGCGTTCATCCGCTTCGCGCATGAGCGCGTGCCGGCTAATCTTGGCCGCCCGATTGCGCAAACGGAACGTTTCGTTGAACTCTCGGGTGAAATCGACCTTCTGGTTGCCGGCGCCCGCCAGATCATCTTTGGCGCGCTCGCAAACCATATTGGCGATGCCGAACACCTGATAAGGGCCCGCCTTCTCGCCGGGAGGCAAATCCGCGACGCTGTCCAGCTGGCGGTCCGCGGCATCGGCAACCCGGGTCTCAATGCCGATCTCGGGCTCGAGCGTCATTTCCGGGATATCCAGTCAGTCCTCGTCCATGCACCTCAGGAAGACACGTCCGTCGCCATTCTCGGACGCGCCGCCTTTGAGAAGTGGAAGACCGGCGAGAATGATCGATCGGCACATCCGGCCGGGCTGTCAATTCTCAAGACGGCCTAGGGCGCGCAGACAGAAACCGCATTTATGCAGGATCACCCGAAAGAAAGTTCAATGAGCAACAATCTGATCGTCGGTTTCTCCGGCAACACATCGCGGCCATCAAGCACAAAGCGCTTCGTCGAAAGCGTCAGCGAGGCGCTGGCCGGCCAACTGGGCCTGCAACATCAGGTTTTCGACGTTGAGGATCTCGGCCCCTCCCTAAGCTCGGCACGATCCGTAGCGGACCTGGAAGGCAGCGCGCAGCAGGTCGTTCAGACCATCATCGACGCTGAAGCTCTGGTGATCGGTTCACCGACTTACAAGGGAAGCTATACCGGCCTCTTCAAACACGTCATCGATCTTCTCGATCCCGCCGACCTCAGGGGCAAACCTGTGATCTTGACCGCGACAGGCGGCGGAGACCGGCACTCGCTTGTGGTGGAACACCAACTCAGGCCGCTATTTGCCTTTTTCGAAGCCTTCGTGACGCCGACCGCAATCTACACCTCCGGTCGGGATTACGTGGAAGGGCAGGTTTCTCCCGTGGTGAACGCCCGGGTAAATCAGGCAATCGCAGAAGCCGCGCTTCTCGTCAAAGCTCGTTTCGGAAACGTAACAATCGCGGCAGAATAATTTAGAGGTGGACGGCTTTTGCCAAGGCAGTCTGCAGGCGCGACAGAACACTATCGGAATTTGGCTGAACCCGCCGCGACAGCGCCGGTGGCTTTGCCTTGGGCTGCATCCCGCTCGATGGTCGTGCAAAGCGTTTAGACGGCGTGCCGGCAGGATCAATCTGCAGGGATCGGCGCGTCACATGTCCGCGACCACGCGTTTGCGCGTAGCTCGGCGGCACCGCACAAGGGGATAACGACGCCACGGACACGCGTAGCGCCCGTGGATGTGATGATAAACGACAAGCAAGCTGAACTTAATCAGACTCTCCTCGTGGGCTGCTTCTGCTTGAACAGCTTTAGCTAAAGCAAGAGCAACGTACCCTAGATGCGGGCGCCGCCCGTTGCATCGATCATCTGGCCCGTCGTCCAGCGGGCATCGCTGGATGCGAGGAAGGTAATCACGTCGGCGATATCCTCCGCCTTTCCGACGCGCGAGAATACAGAGAGGGCTTCGGCGCCAGCGCGCGCTTCCGGAGACGACAGCCACTCTGCATTCATGTCGGTTTCCGTGACACCCGGCAGCACGGCATTGACCGTGATACCGCGCGTGGCAAACTCCGGTGCCAGCGCCAATGTCAACGTTTCCAGCGCGCCCTTGGACGCGGCGTAAGCGGGATGAGTCGGCGCTGCGATCCGCGTAAACCCGGTCGACACGTTGATAATACGGCCGTTTTCACGGATGTGATCGGCCACGGCCTGGATCAGGAAAAACGGCGCCTTGTAGTTGATCGTCATCACCTCATCGAACGCGGCTTCGCTCGTCTGCTTCAATGGCAGTGCGGGCGCGATACCGGCATTGTTCACGAGAATGTCGAGAGCGGTCGAGCCCGTCTCGACATGCGCTGCTTCGCTGAACTGCGCCCACAGGCTGTCGGCCGCGTCCTTGCCCTGTCTGAGATCGGCCTTCACGGCGACGGCCTTGACGCCGAGCCCTTCGATCTCGTGCACCGTGGCATTGGCCGCATCCGCGTTGGCGGCATAATGCACGCCAATCAGCGCGGCACCCTCCCTGGCAAAGGCAAGGGCAACCGCCCGGCCGATCCCGCGTGAACCTCCAGTGATAAGGGCTGTCTTGTCTGCAAGTCGTCTGGACATTGATCACTCCGTTGCCAAAATAAATAGTGACCCCTACAATAAGGAGCGAAACACATCTGTCAACAATTTAATAGGGATCACTATTTTATGGAGACACCAGTCCGCAGACGAGGCAGACCCCGCCTGCTCGATCGCGACGTTGGGCTCGACATCGCGGCGCGGCTGTTTTGGGAGCGCGGCTACGAAGGAACCTCGACCGCCGATCTGACGAAAGCGATGGGCATCAATCCACCGACGCTCTATTCGATGTTCGGATCGAAGGAGGAGTTGTACCGCCAGGCGCTGGATTTCAGCATTGCTCGTGAAAACAGCCGTCGATCCGATATATTGCAGTCCGATCTGCCGCTTTACGAAGCTCTGAGGCTTTACCTCTACGATATTGCCGACGGAGACACCCAGCCGGACAAGCCGCGCGGATGCATGGTCTCCACGGCCGTCCTGCAGCATGCGGAAGAAAATGCATCCGTAGCGCGTCTGACGGCAAGATTGCGCGAGGCATCAATGCAGGCCCTCAAGACCCGCTTCGACCGTGCAGTCGACGAAGGGGAACTGCCGGCGGGAACCGATACCGACACGCTTGCCCGCTTTTATGGTGCAATCATCCAGGGCATGTCCGCCCAAGCCTGCGACGGCGCCTGCAACGCCTTGCTGAAGCGGCTGATCGACCTTGCTCTCGCAGCTTGGCCCGGAACGCGTATCCCCTGACGGGGGGCAGGCCCGCCGGGTGAGCTGACGATCATATCGTTACCCAGATCGGAGCTGATAACTGAAAGCCCGCGGCAGAACGGAAAATTCCGCAGCCCTTCGGGTCGGCACGTTCTCAGATCTGCACTGGCTTGATGGTGTCTATACGGACATCGCCGTCCATCACCCCTCGCGTCAGACCCTGTCGACCGTGTTCCACTTCGATCACCGTATAGAGTTTTTCATCTCTAAAGGCGCTTGCATTCAACGTCGACACGTCTTCAGCGGGAAGGGCGTCGATCTCCATGAAATCGAGTTCCGCACCTGCAGCGACAATCCGTGCATCACCCGCCGTCCGCGCTGCGACGACCACGGTTCCGTGGGCAGGCGCATTCTGCCAGCGTGGGTCGTCCGGCGCCGCAACAGGTTCAAGGCGATAAACATTGAGGGTTTCGCCGGCGGCCGTTCCGCGCGCTATCTCGGTGGCATCGTCAAACTGAGCCTGGCTTTCAAGCGAGTAGCCGAACCGATTGTCGGTCGTACCCGTGTTTTCGGCGTAATCGCCATCCGTGGATTTTGAGTTAGACATGATATCTCCTCTCTTTTCCGCCTTGACCCTTGGTACAAACCGCGGACCTTGTCGAAGTGTTCCAAGCCCGGTCGGAACTCAGCCATTAGCCAACTGGCAGCAGCGGAAATTTCAATCATCGGTCAGTCTCGGCTCCCGGGTCATTGTCCGGTTTCATCGCTACTTTCATGGGAAGACGCAGACGCCAACATCCGACGCTGTGTAACGGGAATACTATTCGAGCACCCGGATCCGTCTCGATGCTGCAACCGGCTATTTACCAGCAAGCGACGCTGAAAAGAGCCGGCTGGACCCCCAACCGAATCACCGTCGCGGAACCTTGTCAGCCGACGAGGTTTTAAGACGAACTTGGCTGGAGCAAATTCTTGAGCTGAAGTCGAGCTTTAAAGAGTTGAACTGGATCCGGTGAGGTGAAGGAGACACGATTTGCCAATCATTGCCACTGCGGCCTGGTCCATCCCGAGAAAGGTGGCCGACCGGTTCCCGGCCGAGGGGAGCGGCCTTCAACGTTACGCCTCGGTCTTTGATGGAGTCGAAATCAACTCCACATTCTACCGTCGGCACAAGGCGTCCACCTTCGCGCGGTGGGCTGAATCAGTGCCCGACACCTTCCGTTTCTCTGCAAAGATGCCCAAAGAGATTTCGCATAGGCGCAGAATGAACGATATAGCCGAGCCGTTTGAAACTTTCATAGAAGACCTTGCGCCACTGGGTCGAAAGCGTGGACCGCTTCTGTGTCAGCTTCCGCCATCGCTTGCCTTTGATATCCGGACGTCAGACAGGGCGTTCGAGGCGATGCGTGGGTCTGATAACGGGCAGATTGTCATCGAAGCCCGGCACGAGAGCTGGGCGTCGCAGGAAGCGGTTGATTTGCTGAAAACATACAAGATTGACCGCGTTTTCGCCGATCCGGCGCTCGTGTGGCCTGCGGAAACCTTCAACGAACGCCCGCGATATGTTCGCCTGCACGGAAAACCAAAGATCTATTATTCCACTTATAGCGACGATGAGATCAGGCACTTTTGCGAACTCGTTGCGCTTGACGGTTGGTGCGTCTTCGACAACACCGCCTCAGGCGCTGCAATCGAGAATGCTCTGAGCATGACATCCATACCCGCACGCGATCCTGCGCAGGGCATCAGGATGATGCAGGTGCACTTGCGATATCAGTTCCGCGGACGAGGCAGGGGGCGGCCTTAATGCTTGATCATACCCCGCGGCGTTCCCGCAAATTCACTGCAATTCCACCCATCATATTCCGGATCCAAAAAGCTCGCGGTCATCATCCCCTTCCCAGGGAGATGGCGCCGAGAGCCCACCGATATTCGCCGCCGGAACCGGCATCCAGCACTTCAGCTCCGGTTCCGCATATTCAATTATCCGACCCGGTGAGGAGTCTGAAGCTCGCCAGCCTTCTGCTCCGAGCCGATCGCCATTGGACCAATAAACAAGATCCACCTGTGCCGGGCCTTGCTCCGACGAGCGGATCGTCACGAGAATCCGGGTACCGTCTTTCGGTGCGCTTGTCATGTGACGCCACGGCTGGTCCATTTTTGCTCTCCCTTGCCAATGCCCCAAGTTTTGCCTCGCCGCGAGAGGCGGTCAATTCAAACTTTTTGAAACTCACACAATGCAAACGCTTCGCTTCCAGCCCCGGCGGCAATACGCCTGTGACAATCTTCCGCGAACGGGAAAAAGCGCATCGCGAGCGGGCCAGCGATCATGTTTGAAGAGGTCGTCATCTCCTGCCCTTCCTTCGCGACACGGGAGTGGCCCGAGAGCCATGTCGGCACGCCTAGCGGCAAAGGCTAACGTGCGGATGACGGAGACCTGAAAAATCGTAAACGCGCCATAGGGATTTCCCATGGCGGCCATCGGTTTCGTAAAGGGCTGCTGCTTCACCAGCCCACCCTGCGTTTCTCGTTGATGAACGACAGGCTGATCGCAGCCAGCGTCGCTGGCGCATAAATGTTACTGAGGGCGATGATCCACGGGAACCCGTGACGGCCGGCCGCTATATGCCGCCCATGCAGAGATATTTCATTTCAAGATAATCCTCCATGCCGTGGCGCGAGCCTTCGCGGCCGATGCCGGATTGTTTGACACCACCGAAAGGAGCTGCTTCCGACGACATGCGGCCGGTATTGATACCGACCATGCCATATTCCAGGGCTTCGGCAACACGCCAAACGCGCTTGAGATTGGAGGCGTAGAAATAGGCAGCCAGACCGTAGATCGTGTCATTGGCTTCACGCACAACCTGCTCCGCATCGTCGAAACGGATGATCGGCGCTAAAGGTCCGAAAGTCTCTTCCTGCGCCACCCGCATCGCGCTGGTGACGCCGGTGAGGACCGTTGGTTCGAAAAAGGTTCCGCCATTGCCGACACGCTTGCCGCCGCACCTTATTGAGCCGCCTCTTGCGCTGGCGTCGGCCAGATGTGCCTCGATCTTGTCGATGGCGTGGCTGTCGATCATCGGACCGATGGTCACCTCGGGATCGAAGCCGTCGCCAACCTTCAATTCTGCCACCCGCGCAACGAATTTTTCCGAAAACTCATCGTGAACCGCCGACTGGACATAGATGCGGTTGGCCGAAACACAGGTTTGGCCGCCATTGCGGAATTTCGCCTGAATGGCGCCTTCCACGGCTTCATCAATATCGGCATCGTCAAAAACGATGAAGGGTGCATTGCCGCCCAATTCGAGGTTGAGCTTCTTTATCTGCGGCGCGCATTGGCTCATCAGCAGCCGCCCGACTTCGGTTGAGCCGGTGAAGCTGATCTTGCGTATCCTGGCATTGGTGCACAATTCCGCACCGACATCGGCGCCCTGACTGGCATAGATAAGGTTAAGCGCCCCTTCCGGAAAACCGGCAAGCCGCGCGAGCACGAACATTGCCCCTGCCACCAGCGGCGTCTGTTCCGCTGGTTTCAATACGATGGCACAGCCGGCGGCAAGTGCGGGCGAAATCTTCCGGGCGACCATGGATGCAGGGAAATTCCACGGCGTGATGGTGCCGACCACGCCCACCGGCTGCTTGATAACCAGCATCCGCCGATCGTTGGAAGGGGCGGAAATCGTTTCGCCATAGATGCGGTTCGCCTCCTCGGCATACCATTGCACGTAAGCAGCGGCATGGGCGACTTCGGATTTTGCCTCCGTCAGCGGTTTACCCATTTCTGCCGTCAGGATCGTTGCGAGATCGTCCGAATGGAGAACAATCAGTTGGTGCCAGCGGCGCATCACCGCGCTCTTATCCTTGGCCGGCAGGCTCTGCCACACGCCTTGTGCTTCAGCCGCGCGGTCGATCGCGTCCCGGGTTTCCAAGGGCCCCATATCCGGCAGCCGCGCGAGCAGCGCACCGGTCGAAGGATTTAAAACATCGAATTCCGCGCCCGACCAAGCCTTGCCGCCGAGAGCGATGCCTGCGAGATCGGAAAACAGATCCGGCCGGGCAAGCCTGCCGAGGAGAACAGGATAAAGCGACAAGGACGGTTCCCCCTTTGACACGACAACCCGAGCACGCCGACAAGCCGCTATTTCAGCGAATGACCGTCGGCTGACGGGCACCGGCACAGGTGGTAGCGCCGCACCGGAAAAACGTCAATCTTGCGCGTGCATTTGCGACAATCGATCAAGAAAATTCATGAGTCATCACACGCATCGGCGATGAAAACCGCCCTCCCCTACATCGATTATGATTTGAGATATCCAACGGCAGCTGGTTCGACGCTGGCCATCCAACAGGTCGCCGTCCGAATATGGGCGATCCCGTCCAGCGCCAGCGCCGGTCAGCACGTCCGCTGCAGCAATATTGGCGACAGCGTGCTCTCCGGCCCCCGGGGGGCCAATGACGAAGACGTTTTCTTACTTCGTCTTTGCCGACAGGGTGGGCCACTCCTGCCAGGCTCCCTCAAGCACAAACCCGCCGAAATCGGCGGGTTTGGCGCGATTTGAAGGGCACCCGGATGGATGCGCCCTTGTGGTTTACGCGAAGCGGAAGTCGTCGATGACGAATTGCTCGGTCTTCACACCATCGAAGGTAATCGTCGACCCGTCCTTGAAGGCGATCTCGGCACCGTGGTCGCCATCCGTGAAGACCCCGGAGGCGATAAACGCCTGGTAATCCGCAAAGACGTCCTTCGAGAGTTCGACGACATCCTTGCCGTCGGCGCCGGCCTGGAAGTCCGTCACCACATCCCGGCCGCTGCCGGCCGCGAAAACGAAGGTATCCGCACCACTGCCACCGGTCAGCACATCGTTGCCCGCCCCGCCGATCAGCGTGTCGTCGCCCGATCCGCCGCTCAACTGGTCGTTGCCAGCACCACCGTGAAGAACATCATTGCCGGCGCCGCCCATCAGCACGTCGTTACCGGCGCCGCCCTCGACGATGTCGTTGCCGTCACCAGCAACCACACGGTCGTTGCCAGCGCCCGCATCCACCATGTCGTTGCCGGCACCGGCCAGCAGCGTGTCGTTGCCGTCACCACCCGCCAGCATGTCTTTTCCATTACCGCCCGTGCACCTGATGATCCGCGCCTCTATGGCGTCAAATTCCTCAGCATGCGGCTTGGCCTGTGCGTGCCCGTCTTTCACCCGCTGGCGGCGCGGGAGAGCGTCTTCGTGGCAGAGCTTGAAGGCCTGTCCTTCGTCATGCGAGAGCGGGGATCGCGCACCCGCGAAATCTTCGAAAAGAACCTTGCCGATCACGGTATCTCCATCCAGCCCGTCATAGAAATCTCCTCCCGCGAGGGCGTGCGAGAAGCCATCGCCAACGGGGTGGATGCGGCGTGGTGGCCGATCTGGAATTCGGTCACGACGCGCGCCTTTCCTTCGTGCCGCTCTGCGATGCCACCGAACTCATCGATGAATATGCGATCTGCCTTGCCGAAAGACGACATCTGCCGCTGGTGCGAAGATTCATCGAGGAAGCGGGGCGGGTTCTATGACATTGGCCGTCCTCTCCCGGCAGCAGCCGGAAGGAGGATCAGCCTATCCTCCCCCGCCTCGGCCGCCATCACTCTGCAGGTTTCGAAGCCGCGCTTTCGATATAGGCAATGAGATTGTCCAGATCTTCCGGCTTGCTGATGCCGGCCAGCGCCATCTTGTTCCCAGGGATTTTCTTTTTGGGCGCGCTCAGGAATGCCCGCAATTCTTCCGGCGTCCAGACGAGGCCTTCCTCGCCCGCTTTTTTCATCGCGGCCGAGTAAGTATAGTCCGGCACGCCGCCCGCCGCGCGGCCGATAATCCCGTTAAGCTGCGGGCCGACCCTGTTTTTAGCGCCCTCACCGATGGCGTGACAGGCGGAACACCGCTTGAAGACCGCCTCGCCCTTGGCAACATCGCCCTCCGAAAAAGCAGGAATGGCGCTTGCGGCAAACATTGCCGCCGCGATGATTGTTATTTTGCGCATCGTGTCATCCTTGTCTTGCCGCTTGAGTACGACCCGTCCGCGGAAGCAGACGGGTCGGCGATTTTCTTCAGGTCGTGCCCCAGGCAGGCGTGCCCTTCTTGTAGGGAACGCGATCCTCGAAGCCACCGGGAATCTCGTCATAGACGAGAACTTCCGTGGCGCCGATCTTCGAGGTGAAGAAACCAAGCAGTGTCAGCTGCTTGACCAGCGTGAAAGCATGCGGTTTTGCCGGCGACTGTTCCGCTTTGGCCTGTTTGTCCAGCACAGAAAGCAGCGCCTGGCGCTGTTCGGCGGTCAAAGCCACAAAGGCCTTCCCGTGTTCGGCCTGACTGCGTTTCTCGATGTCGGAAATGGCCGAAAGGAAGAGTGTCCGCTGTTCGTCAGTGTAGCAATCGGCCGCATAGACGGCCATGAATGCACCGACTTCCGCGTCCTTCGCGCCCGGCGTGGAGGTGCGCGGAATGATGGTTTCCGCCACCTCGTCCAGAAAGCGGATTTCCTCGGGGGTAAAGACATGGGCACCCCCGGCGGGCCTGGCAGCGTTTTCGGCGGCTGTCAGGATATCCGCACCGATCAGCGGCAGGCCGGTCGCAACGGCTATGAGTTTCAGCAGTTCGCGTCTGTTCATCACAGGTTCCCCTTCTTCAATTCGGAAACGGCGAAATCGGCCGCACGCGCCGTCAGCGCCATATAGGTCAAGGACGGGTTGACGCAGGAGGCCGAAGTCATGCAGGCGCCATCGGTGACGAAGACGTTCTGCGCATCCCAGACCTGGTTGTTGCCGTTAAGGACAGAGGTTTTCGGGTCGCGTCCCATGCGGGCCGTTCCCATTTCGTGAATGCCCATGCCCGGTGCATAGCTGCCACGACTGGGCTTGACGTTCTTGATGCCGACCGCCTCGAACATCTCGACGGCGTCATTGACCATGTCTTCGCGCATGTCGAGTTCGTTCTGCTTCATCTCGACATTCATGGAAAGGACCGGCAGGCCCCACTTGTCCTTCTTCTCATGATCCAGCTTCACGCGGTTCTCATGATAGGGCAGCATTTCACCGAAGGCGGTCATGCCGATGGTCCAGCCGCCCGGCTCGGTCAGTGCTTCCTTGTAATCGGCGCCGATATTCAGTTCCGCGATCTCCCGCTCCCAGCGCGACCGGCTGGCGGAGCCCTGATAACCGAAACCGCGCAGATATTTGCGCTTGTCGTCACCGGTATTGCGGAACCGGGGAATGTAGAATCCCGCCGGACGGCGGCCCTTGAAGTAGAAGTCCTCGAAACCTTCCACCTGGCCGGTGGCGCCCATGCGGAAATGGTGATCCATAACATTATGGCCGAGTTCGCCGGAGCTGCTGCCAAGCCCGCCTTCCCAGACATCGGCGGCCGAGTTCATCAGCACCCAGGTCGAGTTCAACGTCGATGCGTTCAGGAAGATGATGTCGGCGGTATATTCATAGGTCAGGTTTGTCTCGGCATCGATGATCTCGACGCCGCGCGCCTTCTTCTTGTCCCTATCATACAGGATTTCCTTGACGATGGAGAAGGGACGAAGCGTGAGATTTCCCGTAGCGACCGCTGCCGGCAGGGTGGATGCCTGCGTACTGAAATAGCCGCCGAAAGGACAGCCCAGCCTGCATTTGTTGCGGAACTGACAGCGCGTGCGTTCCTGATCGGGAAGTTCCTGGGTGATGTTGGCGCAGCGCGAATTGATGAGGTGGCGCGTGCCCTTGAACGCCTTCTTCAGCCGGCTTGCGACATCCTGCTCCACGAAATTGAGAGGAATGGGCGGCAGGAATTCCCCGTCAGGAAGGATGTCCAATCCCTCGCGGCTGCCTGAAATGCCGGCGAAGCGCTCGACGTAGTCATACCAGGGGGACACGTCCTCATAACGGATCGGCCAGTCAACGGCGATGCCTTCTTTTGCATTGGCCTCGAAATCGGTCTGCGACCAGCGATAGGTCTGGCGTCCCCACAGCAGCGAGCGGCCGCCGACATGATAACCGCGGAACCAGTCGAACCGCTTTTCCTCGACATAGGGCGTTTCCTGCTCATCGGCCCACATGCCAAGCGTCGCCTCTTCCAGCAGATAATCGCGGCTGAGAACGGGATATTTCGCCTTCATTTCCTGCGTGGCGCGGTTGCGATGGGGGTAGTCCCAGGCTTCCTTGTCGGCATTCTGATAGTCGGTGACGTGTTCGATATTGCGGCCACGCTCCAGCATCAGAACCTTCAGGCCCTTCTGCGTGAGTTCCTTTGCGGCCCAGCCTCCACTGATGCCCGAGCCGACAACAATCGCATCATAATGATTGTTTGCCATGATAACTCCTCCGATGTGAGCTTGGAAAAAACGACAGGGCAAAGCGCTTCCCGTCGCGGCGCGGCGGAAAATGGACATGCGTCTGTCGAACCTCATGCTCCCCGCCGAAACCGGCCGCCGGGGAGCGGTTCTGGTTTTACTGGCAGCGTTTACTGAATGGTCGGCAGGTGTTCGTTGAGGAACGCGTTGCCCTTGGTTACGACCGCTTCGGCATCGAGCGGAAGGTCGTGCTCGAGGATGAACCATTTTGCGCCGGCATGTTTGGCCGCCGGCAGGATCGTCTTCCAGTCAAGCGTGCCGGTGCCGAGTATGGCGAAGCCGCGTTCGTTTTCCGCCGTCCCCGCCGGTGCATTGTCCTTGGCGTGGATGGCAAAAACCTTGCCCGTCAAGGTACCGAGGAATTCTGCGGGATCATTGCCGCTGCGCGCCACCCAGGCGACGTCGACTTCGGCCTGCAGTTTCGGGCCGGCGGCGTCGAGCAACAGTTCCAGCGCCGTCTTGCCGTCGAACTTGGCCATTTCAAAGTCGTGGTTGTGATAGGCCATGGAAAGGCCCGCAGCGGACAGCTTGTCCGCATAGCCACCCAGTTCCTTGCCGAAGGCGGTCCAGCCAGCGGCGTCCTTCGGTCGGTCTTCCGGCTTCAGGAAAGGTACGGTCACGACAGGGTTGCCGACAGCCTTCTGTTCGGTGATGACCTCGTCGAGATTGCCGCGCAGCTTGTCGATCGGCACATGCGAGGAAATGACCTTGATCTTGTGCTTTTCGAGAAGCGTGTTCAATTCGCTGGCGCTGACCTTCTGCATGTCCACTGTTTCCACCGCGGAAACGCCCGCGCGGTTGAGGATCGTCAGCTGCTCCTCCAGCGTTCCGGAATTGCGCAGCGTATACATCTGCGCGGCAATCGGCAGGGTCTTGCTGTCATCGGCAAAAACCGGATTTGCGAAACCGGCCGCCAATGCTGCGACGACTGCCATGCCTGCGAATTTTGACTTGAACGTTTTCAAACGCGTAACTCCCTTTCCGTTTGATCAATATGACGACACGTGTCCTTTGCCGGGCACCGCCTTCGGCACCCTGTGTCGTCTCCTCCGATAGGCTGCGACCTAGATATCGATATTGATCCAGGTCGAGGTCTGGCTGGAGCGAACGGCGGCATCGATGAATGCGAGACCCGCAAGGCCGTCCTCCATGCCGGGGTAAATCACCTCCCCGGCGGCTGCTTTTCCCTCCCTTTTGGCAATGATTGCATCTGCGGCTTCGCGGTAGATCGTCGCGAAACCCTCGAGGTATCCTTCCGGGTGCCCCGATGGCACGCGGCTGACACGGTTGGCCGCGGCTCCTGCGCCTGCGCCGTTGCGGGTTATGAGCCGCTTCGGCTCGCCGTAAGGGGTGAACCACAGCTCATCCGGCACGCGGTGGTGCCATTCAAGCCCGCCCTTTTCGCCGTAGACCCGCAGCGACAGCGCGTTTTCATTGCCGACTGCGATCTGGCTTGCCCAAAGCATGCCCTTGGCGCCGCTTTCGTAACGCAAAAGAATATTGGCGCTGTCATCCAGCTGCCGGCCCGGCACGAAAGAGGTCAGGTCGGCATAAAGACTCTTCGGGATTTCACCGGTAACGAAGGCGGCAGCGTTGAAGGCGTGGGTGCCGATATCGCCGATGGCCCCGCCCGCGCCGGAGCGGCTGGGATCGGTGCGCCATTCCGCCCCCTTCGCACCGGTCTTCTCAACCGCCTCGGTCAGCCAGTCCTGGGCATATTCGGCCTGAACGTGGCGCAGCTTGCCAATGGCTCCATCAGCCACCATCTGCCGCATCTGCCGCAGCATGGCGTAGCCGGTGTAATTATGCGTCAGGACAAACAGGCTGTCCGACGCCCTGACGATCTCGGCCAGCGCCTTTGCTTCCTCAAGTGTCGCGGTCACAGGCTTGTCGCAGATGACGTGAATACCGGCCTCGAGAAAGGCCTTTGAGGGCGCAAAATGGAGGTGATTGGGCGTCACGATGGCGACTGCCTCGATACCGTCGTCTCGACCGGCCTCTGCCGCAGCCATCTCCTCGAATGAGGCATAGGAACGCTCCGGCGCGATGCCGAGCAGGGTTGCCGAAGCGGCCGCACGCGCGGGATCGGAGGAAAGCGCTCCGGCCACGAGCTCGTAACGGTCATCCAGCCGGGCCGCTATGCGGTGCACCGCACCGATAAAGGCGCCCTGACCGCCGCCGACCATTCCGAGACGGATACGGCGGCTGTCGAATTTTTTTGGTGCGGAAGACATGGCTATCCCTTTCAGAGGCCGAGAAGGCGACGATTGGCGGCATCATCGACGCCGCTCTTGGCGAAATCGTCGAAGGCCCGCTCGGTCACACGGATAATGTGGTTTTCAATGAAGGCGACGCCTTCGCGCGCGCCGTCTTCCGGGTGCTTCAGCGCACACTCCCATTCCAGAACCGCCCAGCCATCGAAATCATATTGGGTGAGCTTCGAGAAAACCGCGCCGAAATCGACATGCCCGTCGCCCAGCGAACGGAAACGGCCCGGCCGATCGACCCAGCTTTGATACCCGCCATAAACGCCGGAACGGCCGGTTGGATTGAACTCGGCATCCTTGACGTGGAAGGCGCGGATACGCTCGTGGTAGATATCGATGAAGCCGAGATAATCCATCGCCTGCAGCACGAAATGCGAGGGATCGTAGAGGATGTTGGCGCGCGCGTGGTCGCCGGTGGCTTCGAGAAATCGCTCAAAGGTGACGCCGTCATGCAGGTCCTCACCCGGATGCAGCTCGTAGCAGAGATCCACGCCATTTTCCTCGAAGGCATCGAGAATGGGTGTCCAGCGCTTGCCGAGCTCGGCAAAGGCCATTTCGACAAGGCCCGCCGGGCGCTGCGGCCACGGATAAACGAACGGCCAGGCGAGCGCGCCGGAGAAGGTCGCATGGCTCTTGAGGCCGAGATGCCGCGACGCCTTCGCTGCGCATATCAGCTGATTGACCGCCCATTCCTGCCGCGCCTGCGGCTTTCCGCGCAGTTCGGCCGGAGCGAAACCGTCGAACATCTCGTCATAGGCGGGATGAACGGCAACGAGCTGGCCCTGAATATGCGTCGAAAGCTCGGTGATCTCGACACCGATCTCGACCAGACGGCCCTTGATCTCGTCGCAATAGTCCTTGGATTCCGCAGCCTTTTCCAGATCGAAGAGCTTGGGGTCGGTCGGCACCTGGATGCCCTTGTAGCCGAGCGAAGCCGCCCATTGGCCGAGATTGTCGAGCGTATCGAAAGGGGCCTCGTTTCCGGCGAATTGCGCGAGGAAAATCGCCGGGCCTTTGATCGTCTTCATGTCCTTACACTCCTTGCATTCACAGTCTGGCCGCTACCGGTGCGGCGGTCGGCACGGCGCGACCGAGCCGCGCACCACCAGTTCCGTATCCAGCACGATGGTCTCGGCGGTGCGTTTGCCATTCAGCCTGTCCACCATCAGCGCCATGGCCCTTCGGCCCATTTCCTGCCGGGGCTGACGCACCGTCGTCAGCGGCGGCTCAAAGGCATTGGCGAAGATGATATCGTCGAAGCCGATGACGGAGACGTCACCCGGGACCGACAGACCCCTGCCCCGCAACTCGCTGATCGCGCCAATCGCCATCTGGTCGCTCGATGCGAAGATCGCGGTAAAGACAATGCCGCCTTCGAGAAGGCCCGCAATCGCCTGCCGGCCGGCCTCAATGCTGTAATCACCCGTCACCACCAGTTCGTCGGCATAAGCTATGCCGGCCTCCGCAAGTGCCGCGCGGTAACCATCGAAACGTTCCTGCGCCAGACTTTCCGGTACGGGACCGGCCAGATGCACGATCCTTTCATGTCCCGCTTCCATGAGGTGACGCACGGCGTTCATCGATGCGGCGCGGTTGTCCACCTTGACGGTCGGCGGCAGCGCATCGCCCTGATCGAGAAGCTCGGACGGGAACTGCCCGGTCATCAGGATGAGGCCGTCGGCATGTTTCTGCCGTACCATATCGATGTGGGTCGCCACACGGTGCTCGTCATTGCGGGCATCGCCCATAAGCACCTTGAAGCCCGCTTCGCCCGCCGCTTCCTCAACACCCTTGTAGATTTCGAGATAGAAGGGGTTGCCGATATCGCGCACGAGAAGGATGACGGTGTTGTTGGATTGGCGGCGGAAACTGGCCGCCTGCGCATTGGGAACGAAGTTCGCCTGCCGAACGGCATCGAAAACCTTCTTGCGGGTTTCCGGGCGAACCTTGTCGGGTTGCTGCAGCGCGCGCGATACTGTCGCGATGGAGACACCCGCGAGAGCTGCAACTTCCCTGATATTCGAACCGTGTTCTTTGCTCATCTGTCACACACGCAACTGCTTTTGGCGGCCATAAAGCAGCATCAGCGCTAGCAACGTGACACCGAATATGATCTGCCGTGCCCATACATCGAGGTTGAGCGTTATCAGTACGCTTTGCAGAATGGTGAGCGCAACTGCGCCGGCCATGGTTCCGACATATCCGCCAGCCCCGCCGGCCAGCGAGGTGCCGCCAATGACCACTGCGATGATCGACGGAAGCACATACTGGTCGCCGACAGAGATGAAGGACGTGCCGGTATAGCCGATGACGCAAACCCCGGTCAGGCCAGCGAACAGGCCGGAAAGGCCATAAAGCAGCGTGCGGATCAGCGGAACAGGAAGACCTACCAGCGTCGCCGCCCGCTCGTTGGAGCCGATGGCGTAAATGGCGAAGCCGAAAGCCGTGCGGCGCAGGACGAAGAGCATGATCGCGGCGATGCCCAGCCAGACGAAGAGTACACCGGGAATGCCGAAGATGAGGGGACGGTTGATGAAGCCTGCGAGCAGCGGAGCCGCCGCACCTGACGGAACGCCCTGCGAATAAACCACCAGCCCGCCCTGGATGACCGCCGTCATGCCGAGCGTCATTACCAGCGGCGGAATGCGCACGAAGGTGATGCCGAGACCGTTGATGAGGCCGATCAGGAACGGAATGCCGCCCGCAACCAGAATGGCAAGAGGAATACCGGCATTCTGGGCGTTCATCATATTGCCGGCAAGCACCGCGCCGAGCGAGATCATCGCGCCGACGGAAAGGTCAATGCCTTCGCGTCCGCCGAGGATGACGAGATTCTGGCCCGCCGCTACGATACCGAGAATGGCGGCAATCGTCAGCAGCCGCACGATCTGCGATCCCTGTGCGAAGCCGGGCGACAACAATTCGCCGAAAAGCAGCAGGAAAGCCGATGCGCAGATGGCGATGGTCAGGGGATCGGTGAGAAGGGTTTTGAGTTGCAAGCCGGGATTGGTCATATCAACGCCTCGTCACCAGAACGCCACCGGCCAGAGCCGTCAGCACGATCAGACCCTGCACCAGTGTCTGGTACTCGAAGGGCAGGCCCGCAAAGAAGATCACATTGCCGATCATGCCCAGCACCAGCGCGCCCGCGATCGACCCGGTCGAACTGCCGAAACCGCCGGAAAGCGCCGTACCGCCCAAGACCACCGCAGAGATGGAAGATAGCGCCAGACTTGCGCCGAGAAGCGGATCGCCCGAGGCCGTCTCACCCGTCAGGCAGAGCGCCGCCAGCGCGGAGAAAAGACCAGAGATCATGTAAGCGCCGATACGGATGCCGGAGAGGCGTAGCCCCGTCTGGAAGGCGCCGGTGCGATTGCCACCCACCGCAAGCAGATGCGTGTGAAAAGGAATACGCGACACGATAAGCGTGAAGGCGATGCCGGCAATCAGCACCCAAAGCACGAAGGGCAGGCCGACGAAGCTGCCGGAATAGGTCTGCCAATAGGCCTCCGGCACCGGCAGGCCCGCCTGCGGCAGAACCCAGATCGCCATCCCGGCAAAGATGATACCTGTCGCGAAGGTGGTCACGATCGGCTGGAAACGCAGGCCCGAAATGAAGAGGCCGTTGACCAGGCCGCAGAGTAGCCCAACGGTTACACCCGCTGCCATGCCGGCGAAGACAGCGCCAGTCGTGCCGCCAAGAGCAGCAATGACGCTGACGGTGACGACATTGGCGAGCGCCACGATGCTGCCAACCGACAAATCTATATCGCCCGCCAGAATGACATAGGTCTGGCCGATGGCGACCAGGATCAGCGGCAAAAACGTCGTCAGGTTCGATTGCAGCACGGAGGGCTGAACGAAGGATGGCTGCAAAAACGTGTTCACGGCAACGAGAACGGCCAGAACGACGAGGGTGATGATCCAGGGTTGCCTGCGCAGAACGCCTTGGGAATTCATGCGGCGTCTCCATAGGCGGCGCGGGTCATGTTGACGGATGTCATGTCGGCTCCGGTCAGTTCCGCAGAGATGCGTCCGCCGTTGAACACAAGAATGCGGTCGGCATATTCGAGGATTTCCGCATCTTCCGAGGAATAAAGAAGGATGGTCGCGCCGGCATCGGCCTGCTGACGCATCAGCGCAAAAAGATCGGCCTTGGCGCCGAGATCGATACCCTTGGTCGGATCATCCAGCAGAAGCAGTTTCGGCGCTGTGGCGAGCCAGCGGGAAATGAAGATCTTCTGCTGATTGCCGCCGGAAAGCGTGCCGATCGCCATATCCAGGCCGGCAAACTTCGTCTTCATATCATCCGCGACCTTTTGCACCCGCGGCTTCAGCGTGGCGGGTCGGACCAGCCGCATCTTTTCGCGCACCATCAGGGCCGCGACGAGATTTTCGAAGATCGAGCGCCCCTGAAGGGAAGCGTCACGCCCGCGGTCGCCAGAGACATAGGCAAAACCGCTGTGAACCGCGTGCGATGGCTTGCCGATGGTAATTTCACGGCCATCGAACCATGTCTGGCCCGTCGCAAAGGGCGTCGCGCCGAACAGCCCCTTCAAAAGCGCCGACTGTCCCTGCCCCTGCAGGCCGGCCAGACCGACGATTTCACCCGGATAGGCTTCAAGACTGACACCGCGCACGCCTTCGCCTGTAACATCCGTCACCTTGAGGCTGGGAGTTGCGGCAGCGCGTCCCTGCTGGCGGGCAGGTGCTGCGCGGACATCGCCGACCATATCGTGCACCACAGCTTCACGCGTGGTTGCCGCCGTATCGAGCTCCGAAATCGTTGCGCCGTTTCGCATCACGGTAATGCGGTCGCAGACGGCAAAAACCTCGTCGAGACGGTGGGAAATCATGATGGTCGAGACACCATCCGCCTTCTTAGCCCGGAGTATCTCAAAAAAGCGCTGGGACTGGCGACCATCGAGCGCTGCCGTAGCCTCATCCATAATCATGAGGCTGGCATTCTGGGCAAAGACCTTGAGGATTTCGACGAGCTGGCGCTGATCGGGCGGCAGAGTGCCAACGATCGCATCCGGCTCCAGTCCTTCGCCGGCCACGCCGTCAAACAGGGCGATCAGCCCTGCCGTCTCGGCTTTCAGCACCTTACGGTCAACAAAAATGCCACGTTTCGGCTCCCGGCCGAGAAAGATGTTATCGGCAACCGAAAGCTGCGGAACAAGGCTGAGTTCCTGGTAAAACAGCGCAATACCGGCGTCTTCGGCGTCACGCGGGCTCTTGAAGCGCACATCTTCGCCCTTGAATTTGATCGTGCCGCTTGTCGGCGCCACCGCGCCAGCAACGATTTTGCAGAGCGTGCTCTTGCCGCAGCCATTGGCGCCCAGCAGCGCGTGAATTTCACCGCGACCAACAGTCAGCCTGCCGTCGGAAAGCGCACGTACGGCGCCAAAATTCTTCGTTATGCCGGCCGCTTCCAAAGCGTTCGCCATCGCATGCCCCCGAATAATGCTTGTCACAGGCGGCCAGCCGACGCGCGGTCCGCACTCGAAATTCCGGTTCGGGCCGGCGCTTCCGCCGGCCCGGGACGGGTCTTATTTAAAGAACTCGCCGGCCTGTTCCGGCGTCACGGTCGCCGTGACGGACCAGTAACCGGGCTTGCCTTCTGCAGCCTTGATATTGTCCGCAAGGTTTTCGTTGCTGACGAAGGGGATCGGAATATAGATGGCGTTGCCATAGGTGCCGCCAAAGATACCGTCCTTGAATTCCTTGCCCTGAAGCTTCAGGACAGCGACATTGAGCGCACTGGCCATCACGCCGGGCGGATTGACCGAGGCGCCGGAGTTGAATCTTTCCTTTTCCCAGCGGGTCATGAAGTCCTTGCGGATTTCACCGGTCGCAGCAATGTCCTTCGTCTTGCCGGCGGCTTCGATGGCGCGCCACGCGCCGTCGGCCATGCCGTCCTGCACCCAGACACCGCTGATGTCGGGATAAGTGGCAAGCAGGTTCTGCATGGCCTGCTGCCCCTGCGCCTGATCCCAGCTCGCATTGGCTTCGTTCAGCACCTTGATGTCAGGATATTTCTTGAACACTTCGCGATAACCGGCGACGCGGGCTTCGTTTGCCGGATTGCCCGCGATACCGTTGATGGCGACGACGCTTCCCTTGCCCTTCAGCGCATCCGCCAGCCATTGCGCCGATTGCGCGGCCCATGCCTTCTGGTCGATGCCGACATAAATCGCATCCTTGGAGGACACTTCGGCGTCGGTTGCGATAACGAGGATGTTGCGCGCCTTGGCCTGCGCGAAGATTGGATCGAAGGCGGTCGGGCTGCCGGGATTGATGAGGATCGCATCAACGCCCTGGTTCATGAAATTGCGGATATGACCGATCTGCCCCTGCACGTCGACATTGCCGCTCTGGACGACAACCTCGACCTTGACGCCCTTTTCGCCCCACGCCTTCGCGGCAGCCTGAGCTTCCTCGATCATCTGCGTGCGCCATTCGCTGCCGACGAAAGAATTGGAAAGACCGATCTTGAAACTCTGTTCCTGCGCGTGCACGGACGTGCCCGCCGCCAGCACCATCGCGGCAGCAGCCAACAAATGTCTAAACATGAAAACTTGCTCCTCCAAGCAACGGATATCGACTATGAAACCGTTTACATCAGCGAATGTAACCGTTTTCATAAGTGAGTCAATCCCGAGATTGATTTTTGTCGAGCGGTCTGAAAAGGTCCCGGAAGCGGCCGGCTCAACTCTCGGAAACACGCGAGAATGAAGCGCGTGGCGGAGACCGGCGGCAGGGCTTCACAGAATGCGGAAAGCGATGACCCCGCCCCGCCCTGTGGGCGACGGCAGGCCACGCGCTTCACGCCGGCCTGGAACATCAGTCAGGAGAATGACCATGGAAATATTGCGCGCAGGAACACGGGCATCGGCAAAAGGCCCCGCGGCCTGGTTCACGGGCACGGTCCGCATCGATCCGCTCTTCAACCCCTTCGATGCAGAGCGGGTGCAGGGCGCTCAGGTTACATTTGAACCCGGGGCGCGAACGGCATGGCACACCCATCCCCTCGGTCAGACGCTGATCGTGGTTTCCGGTCTCGGCCGGGCGCAGCGTGACGGTGGCCCGGTGGAGGAAATCCGCTCCGGTGATATCGTCTGGTTCGCACCGGGCGAGAGGCACTGGCACGGGGCCGCACCTGATGTGGCCATGACCCATATCGCGCTTCAGGAGGTCAAGGACGGCAAGGTGGTGGACTGGCTGGAACAGGTCACCGACGATGAGTATGACGGTTGACCCGGCACCGGACGAGGGCGGCTGCCGTTCAGCAGCCCGCGCCTGTTCAAGGGGATGGCGGAGCCGGGGCTACGGCAGCGCCGCGCTCAGCCCATCCGCTCCGAGACATATTCTCCCGGCGAGGCGGGGAAAACCACGGTCCTGTTGCCATTCAGGAAAACCCGGTGGTGGATATGGGCATGTATCGCGCGCGCCAACACCTGGCTCTCCACGTCGCGGCCGAGTGACACATAATCCATCGCGCTCTGTGCATGGGTTACCCGGATCGTGTCCTGCTCGATGATCGGCCCTTCATCGAGATCGGCGGTGACGTAGTGGGCGGTTGCTCCAATCAGCCGTACCCCGCGCTCATAGGCCTGCTTGTAGGGATTTGCGCCCTTGAATGATGGCAGGAAGGAATGGTGGATGTTGATGATGCGGCCCGACATTTCCTGGCACAGCCGGTCCGACAGAACCTGCATGTAACGGGCGAGAACGACGAGTTCCGCGCCAGTATCCTGCACCACCTGCAGGATTTCCGCTTCGGCTTCCGGTTTTGTCTCAGGCGTGACGCGGATATGATGAAACGGAATGTCGTCGTTCACGACCTGCTTCTGATAATCGAGATGATTGGATATCACCGCGACGATCTTCACCGGCAATGCGCCGATGCGGGAGCGATAAAGCAGATCGTTGAGGCAATGACCGAAGCGCGACACCATGATCACCACTCTGGTTTTGCGGGAAAGGTCGTGGATGTCGTATTGCATGTCGAAGTCGACGGCGACCGGACCAAAACCCTCGGCGAGAGCGTCCCGCTCCAGCCCCTGCTCCGAAACGAAGCTCAACCGCATGAAAAAACGGCCGGTTTCCTGATCGGTGAATTGCGAGCTGTCATTGATATTGCAGCCGGACAGCGCGAGATATCCGGATACGGCCGCAACGATGCCGCTGCGCGCCGGGCACGAGACTTTCATGACATAGGTGGTCAAATCCTGCTCCCCTTGGTGGATCAGCTCCTGGACGGTTGTGAAACTGCAACGCGTTCAGGCGGTTTCGGCGGCGAGCTCCCTGCAGCCGGTTTCAAGCAGATGGCCGAGATGCGACGCGAAACTGTTCCAGACATCCATGCGGAACCGGTGTTCAGCATCTCGCCAAAGCACCACGGTCACGCCGTCGAAAATCGTCCGGCGTCCCTCGCCAACGGCAATGGTGTCAATGTCCCGGGCGCAGCCCAGCGTCAGCAGTTCGGCGGCTTGCGGACCTTCGATCAACATCGTCACTTCACGGCCAGAAATGTCGACAAGGCTATGGGGATGGCCAGCATAAACGCCCGCACATGCGGCAATCGGCCGATCGATTTCGTCCATCGGCGCCACGATGGTCCACTCGTCGGGACCGAGGCGTAGAGCTTCAACGTGACCGGAAGCGGCACGGGCGCCGATCCGCTCAGGCAGGCTCAGGCCGAGGGCGGCATTGAGCGGCGCCAGATCGCCGCGCGCGCGCAGCGAAAACCGGGCTTGTGCGGCCGAGATGCTGACCCGTGCCGCTTTGCTTTCGGCAAGCACGCCGGAAACGGAGGAGGAAACGCGCATGTTCATTGTCGGCTCCGGGTCAGATTTTAAGGCGGGTGTTTTCGGGATCGACAAAGACCATCCCGGTGATTTTCGCGGCGATGGTACGGTCCAGCATCGGGATGTAGACGGTCTCGCCCATCCGCTCATGACCGCCCTCCACCAGCGCCAGCGCGATCGGCTGGCCAACGGCATCCGAATGGTAGGATGATGTAACGTGGCCGACCATTTTCATCGGGATAGGCTGTTTCGGGTCGAAGACGATCTGTGCGCCCTCTTCCAGCTTCGAGCGGTCTTCCGTCAGAAGGCCGACGAGATGGCGGCGGCCCTTGGCGACGAGATCGGGTCGCGCAAGACCCCGCTTGCCGACGAAATCGGGCTTGTTCTTGCCCACGGCCCAGCCCATTGCCGCGTCATAGGGCGTGACGGTGCCATCGGTGTCCTGACCGACGATGATGTAGCCCTTTTCCGCACGCAGCACATGCATCGTCTCGGTGCCGTAAGGCGTGATGCCATATTGCTGACCGGATTCCCACAGGATTTCCCAGAGCTTGCGACCGAGCGGTGCAGGCACATTGACCTCGAAGCCGATCTCGCCGGTGAAGCTGACCCGGAACAGCCGCGCCGGCATGCCGGCCACGGTGCATTCCGCGCAGGACATATGCGGGAAGGCCTCTTCCGTGAGCTCCACACCTTCCACCAGCGGCGCGAGCAGCTTCGCCGCATTTGGCCCGTTCAGCGCAATGGTCGACCATTGCTCCGTGGTCGAGGTCAGCCAGACATTGAGATCGGGCCATTCCGTCTGGAGGTAATCCTCCATCATGTTCAGCACCCGGGCGGCACCGCCAGTCGTGGTGGTGACGTGGAAACGGTCGTCGGTCATGCGGCCGATAACGCCATCGTCGCGGATGAAACCGTCATCGCCGAGCAGCAGGCCATAACGGCAGCGACCGGCAGCCAGCTTTGTCCAGGGATTGGTATACATGCGGTTCATGAACTCGACCGCATCGGGACCGACAACCTCGATCTTGCCGAGCGTCGAGGCATCAAAAATACCCACACTCTGGCGCACCGCCCGGCATTCGCGGCGAACGGCGGCATCCATGTCCTCGCCCGACTTTGGAAAATACCAGGCGCGACGCCATTGCCCGACCGGCTCGTAGACCGCGCCATGGGCCTCGGACCAGCTGTCGATCTGCGTCTTGCGCGTCACTTCGAAATGCGCGCCGCGGTGATAACCGGCGAAGGCCCCAAAGGTTGTCGGCGTATAGGGCGGACGGAAGGTGGTGAGCCCCACTTCCGGCTGGCGTTTGCCCAGAGCTTCCGCAGCGATGTTGAGGCCGTTGATGTTGGACATCTTGCCTTGATCGGTGGCCATGCCATTGGTGGTGTAGCGTTTGACATGCTCGATGGAGCGCATGCCCTCGCGCACGGCAAGCCGCAGATCCTTGGCGGTCACATCATTCTGGTAATCGACGAAAGCCTTTGCCTTGCCGGCATCGCGGTCGCTCGGCAGTTCCGTGTGGGATACACCGCTGCCAATGCGGTCATGATCGACGGCATGACTGGAAACATTGGCGGTCTTGCCAAGGGCTGCAACGACTTCACGCCCCCGTTCCGCACCGTCCTTCAGTGCGGCCTCGATGCCCCAGAGCCCGCGACCGGCGCCTGCAATCACACAATCCTCATTGGTGAGCGCTGGCAGGAAGGTCGTCCGCTCGTCATCCCAGGCGATCTTACCCTGTGTGTGGGAGAAGAGATGCAGCGACGGCGTCCAGCCGCCCGACATCAGCACGGCATCGCAGGCAATGTCCTGACCTGCGCCGACCGTGGAACCATTCACCGGATTGACGTGAACCGATTTGACGCGCAACCGCCCCGACGTCGCCGTGACCGTATGTGAGAGCTTGACCGGAATGCCGAGCGCACGCGCCTCGTTTACCAGCTCCTCGCGCACCTTGGCGCGGGTATCGACGATGGCCTGAACAGGTGCGCCAGCACCGTGAAGATCGAAAGCGGCATACCAGGCGCTGTCATGGCTCGTCACCACCACTGGCCGGTTACCGACCTTGACGCCATAGCGGTTGAGATAGGTCTGGGCGGAACCTGCGAGCATCACGCCCGGCCGGTCATTGCCGTGGAAAACCAGCGGCTTTTCCAGTGCGCCCTGCGCCAGCACCACCTGCCGGGCTCTTACCCGCCAGAGGCGTTCGCGCGGCACATCCTTCGGTACGGTTTCGAGATGGTCGGTCAGCTTTTCGCAAAGGCCGATCATGTTCTGGTGGTAATAGGCAATCGCCGTGGTACGCGTCATCACCTTGACGCCCCGATCCTTCAGCGCCTCCACTTCGTCAGCAAGCCAGACCCAAGCGGGCTTGCCATCAATCTTCGCCTGCGGTTCCGAGAGCAGCGTGCCGCCGGCTTCGGCATTTTCATCGACCAGCACGACCTTGAGACCCTCGACCGCCGCCGCGCGCGCGGCTGCGAGACCGGCGGGACCGGCACCGACAATCAGCACATCGCAATGCAGGTTGCGCGAGGCATAGGTGTCAGGATCTTCTTCCGTCGGCGAAACGCCGAGACCCGCGGCCGCGCGGATGAAGGGCTCATAGACCTTGTTCCAGAAGCTCTTCGGCCACATAAAGGTCTTGTAGTAAAAACCGGCCGAAAACAGCATATAGGCCATGTCGTTGACAGCGCCGATATCGAATTTCAGGCTCGGATATTTGTTCTGCGAGGTGGTTTCCAGCCCGTCCCAGATTTCCTGCACCGTGGCGCGGGTATTCGGCTCGAACCGGCCGGCGCTACGGCGGGTGCCGATCAGCGCATTCGGCTCCTCGGAACCCGCCGCCACCGGGCCGCGCGGGCGGTGGTATTTGAACGAGCGGCCCATGAGATGCACGCCATTGGCGAGAAGCGCGGAGGCGACGGTATCGCCCTTGACGCCGCGATAGGTCTTGCCGTCGAAGGTGAAGCTGACCGAACGGGAAGCATCCACCCGGCCCCGGCCGGAAACGCGATAGGAGTTCATTTCGACACCTCGGAGCTTGCGGTCAAGCGTGTCAGGGAGGATAGTTCAGGGCGCGGCTCACCCGCACGATAGGTCGTCAGGAAACGGTCGCTCACCGTGTCGCGCACGGCGTTGAAGAAGCGGCCGCAGCCATGCAGGTGCCGCCAGCGTTCGAAATGCGGACCTTTGACGTTTTCGCGGATGAACAGGAATTCTTCCCATTGCTCATCTGTCTGCGACGACGGGTCGGCGGCGCGAACGACATGGGCCTGCCCGGCATAGGTGAATTCGGCTTCGGGCAGCGTTTCGTTGCAATAGGGGCAGCGGATCAAAAGCATCGTTATGTCCTCAGTGCGCCACGGCAGCGGCAGCGGCCTCGTCGATCAGGCGGCCGGATCGGAAGCGTTCCAGCGTGAACGGCGCGTTGATCGGGTGCGGTTCGTTTTTGGCGATGGTCCAGGCGAAGGTGTGGGCAGCACCCGGCGTGGCCTTGAACCCGCCAGTACCCCAGCCGCAATTCACATAAAGACCGGCAACGGGGGTCTTGCCGAGGATGGCCGAGCGATCCGGCGTGACATCAACGATACCGCCCCATTTGCGCAGCATCCGCATGCGGTTGAAGATCGGGAAGATTTCGACGATGGCCGCGATCGTATGCTCGATCAACGGCAGGCCACCGCGCTGCGAATAGGATGTATACTGGTCCGTGCCCGAACCGATCACCAGCTCGCCCTTGTCCGACTGGCTGATATAGGCGTGCACGGCGTTCGACATGACAACACAGGGGAAAATCGGCTTGATCGGCTCCGATACCAGCGCCTGCAGCGGATAGCTTTCGAGCGGCAGGCGGACACCGGCCGTATCCATGACGACAGAGGTGTGGCCGGCGGCCGAAACTGCAACCTTCTTCGCCTTGATGAAGCCCCTCGCCGTCTCGACACCGGCAACGGAACCGTCGGCGTTGCGGCGAATAGCGGTGACCGGGCAGTTCTGGATGATATCCACACCGCGCGCGGCAGCACCGCGCGCATAACCCCAGGCGACCGCATCGTGGCGCGCCGTGCCCGCACGCTCCTGCAATGCGCCGCCCATGACAGGGTAACGGGCGTCAGGCGAAAGGCTTAAGGGCGGGCAATATTCCTTGCATTCCTCAGGCGTGAGCCAGCGATTGTCGACACCGTTCAGGCGATTGGAATGGATATGACGCTTGAAGCTCTGCACGTCGTGCACATTATGGGCCAGCATCAGCACGCCGCGCCGCGAATACATGACGTTGTAGTTCAGTTCCTGGCTGAGATTTTCCCAGAGATCGACGGCGTGATCGTAAAGACGGGCGCTTTCGTCATAGAGATAGTTGGAGCGGATGATCGTGGTGTTACGGCCGGTATTGCCGCCGCCAAGCCAGCCCTTGTCGATAACCGCAACATTGGTGATGCCATGCTGGCTGGCCAGATAATAGGCCGCCCCAAGCCCATGGCCGCCGGCACCGACGATGATCACGTCATATTCGGCCTTCGGCTGGCTGTCGGGCCATTGTTCTTCCCAGTTTTTATTGCCCGTCAGGGCATTCTTCAAAAGACTGAAAGCATTAAAACGCGTCATGATCGGACCCGACGGTTGGAAAATCTGTTGTCGTAAAAGCTAGGATCATTTGCCATCGCCCGGCTGGACAATCGCGTCTGTTTGCATGAATATTTGCGTCATGAAATCGCACGTCGCCAAAAAACGCCTTAGCGTCGCCTTCCTGCTTGCCGACCGCTTCACGCTGTCAGCCTTTGCGAATTTCGTCGACGTGTTGCGCCTTGCCGCCGATGAGGCGGACCGCTCCCGACCCATCCTCTGCGAATGGTCGGTGCTCTCCGCAACGCTCGGCAGCGTGCAGTCGAGCTGCGGCGTGAAAGTGCAGCCGGATACGCGGCTGAGCGATGCCGGTCACTACGACTACATCGTCGTGGTCGGCGGATTGATCAGCGATCATAGCGCCCTGCCGCCGGAAGCACTGCGCTTCCTGAAAGACCGCGCAACGGCAGGCGTTCCGATTGTTGGCCTCTGCACCGGCGTCTTCATCCTCCACGAAGCGGGGCTGCTCGATGGCTATCGCTGTTGCGTAAGCTGGTTCCACCACCAGGATTTTCTCGACCGTTTCGATACGGTTCAGATGATCTCCGACCAGATCTTCGTCATCGACCGCGACCGGCTGACCTGTTCGGGCGGCCATGGTGCCGCGCATCTGGCGGCTTTCCTCGTCGAGCGCCATGTCGGCCAATCCGCCGCCATCAAGAGCCTAAACATCATGATGATCGACAGCGCGCTGAGCGGTGAGAAACCCCAGCCGGGCCAGCAGAGCACACGTAAGGCCAGCGATCCCCTTGTCAAAAAAGCGATCCTGCGGATGCAGCAGAATATCGAGGTTCCCAAGACCGTGCTGGAACTGGCAAGCGACCTCGGCCTTGGCCGCCGCAGCCTCGAGCGGCGTTTCCTCAATGATCTGAAGGCCACACCATCCAAGGTCTATCTGGAGCTCCGTCTCGACCGGGCGCTCTCGCTCCTGCGCACCACGCACGACCCCATCACCCAGATCTCGCTTGCCACCGGCTTTTGCGACGCACCCCATCTTTCCCGTACGCTTCGAACCGAGCGCGGTTTTACGCCCAGCGAATACCGCAAGACACAGGCCGGCCACACGGCAACTGAGGAAGAATTTGCCGTTGGCGTGCTGCTTCCAAAATCCTGAATGTGGTGCGCCGATCTCACGAACCGCCGCTTTCGAAGGTTGCCCGTCATTGCCGCAAGAACGGCACGACAGGGTTACTTGATAAATTCAAGACACACGGCTGGAATAATCGGGGACGATCATTTTCCGATAAAGGTGCCAAGTAGAATGGCCGAGAACGGGCACGACAACCGCTAAACCGACGAATGCCGGGATCGTCCCGAGAACGAGCAGCGCAGCGACAATCAAGCCCCATAGCGCCACCGGAACCGGGTTGACAAGCGTGGCACGGATGCTTGCATCCACCGCCGCGACCGCGCCGACATCCCGATCAAGCAGCAGAGGAAACGTCACCACCGTTGTCGCCAGCACGATGACGGCAAAAACGAAACCAGCCAGATTGCCCCAGATGACGAGAGAGAGCCCCTGCGGCGTTATCAATACATCGGAGAGAAAGGCGGAGAGCGAAACCGGAGCGGCCGCCTCGAAATTCACGGTGTAGATGTGCTGCGCAACAATCAGCCAGACAGCGAAAAGCGCAAGCAGCATGACGGCGACCGCGATGATCGACGGCAGTGCCGGAGAGTGACGAACCTCCAGCGCGTGCCGCCACGAACTATCCAACCCCTGTTCGCGCCTTCGACTGATTTCATAGAGGCCGATCGCCGCGACTGGGCCAATCAGTGCAAAACCCGACATCAGGGGATAGATCAGCGGCAGCATATTAGCGCCGGCACTCCACATCACCATGAAAACACCGGCGATCGGATACATGAGACAGAGAAAAAAATAATGGGACGGCTTTTCCTTAAAGTCCTCCAGTCCCAGCCTTAACGCGTCGGCTATATCTGCAATACCAATCTTGCGGACTTCCGGGCGGGCAAATTCGCCACTCGCACCGGCCATGACATGGAATGCCGTCATAGCACTTCTCCTCCTGCGCCATGATCCGGCTTGCAGTATGGGAACGCCCGGCGACTTTCACCCGTGCGTCAAACAGCAACCGGCCGACTTGTAATTTATCAAATTTCGTCGCCTTTGTCGCCTGTTCAATCCACCCACTGCTCCCTCTACGCCAAGGGAAGCGTGACAGCGGTTGCCAAGGCGCCTTATCGCCCCCAGCAGCGGGCATTGTCTATGGCGCGTGCGAACCGGGCGTGATCTTCGGCGCCGACCGATCCATCGGGCGCGAATATCTCGGTCTCGCGCCGCATGGCGGCGACATCAATGCCGCACAGTTCGGCCAGCCCTAGCGCCGTCAACTCGCGCATGGCCGGCACGCAAATGGTCCGGCCGCTGGCTGCTGCCAGAAAGCGGACAAAATAGCGGCTGTTCGACAGGCCGCCATCGATGGAGATCGTGTCGCCTATGGGAGCAACAGCCGATGCAGCTTCGATCAGCCGCGCCGTCAGCAGGGCAATACCTTCCAGCACCGCGCGCACCATGTCACTCCGCTCGGTGGCGTGGTTCATACCAATGAACAGCGGCACCGCGTGTCTGTCCCAATAAGGCGCGGCAAGGCCCGAAAACGCGGGTACGAACGCGAGACCACGGCGAATGGCCGATGGCCCCTCAAACCAATCGAGTTCGGCATTTTCAGCGTAGAGGCCAATCTTTTTCGCCCATTCGACCGCCGCGCCGGCATCATAGACGCCGCCTTCAATGGCGAAAACGGCGGGCGCGCCCTGCATCTGCCAGGCAATTGTTGGCAGAAGCTCTCCCGTCGATGGGCGCCCGTTACCGGCAACGGACAACAGAAACGCCCCCGTTCCGAAAGTTATCTTGCAATCGCCTGCCGTGCGGCAGCCGTGGCCATAAAGTGCGGCCTGCTGATCAACGATGGAAACGCGGATGGGCGTTCCCTCGATCGAACCGAAACCGCCGTCGACAGGGCCGACCTTGGGCAGGCAATCCATCGTCACGCCATGCAGCGCGCAGAGCTCCGGACTCCAGTCTCCGGTTGAAAGATCCAGCAGCCCCGTGCGCGACGCCGTCGCAAGGTCGGTGCGGAAACTGCTCGTCAGCCGGTCCAGAAAGAACGCGTCGGTGGTGCCCAGCCGCAAACGCCCGGCTGCCTTCGCCTCTGCCACTGCCGGATTGTGCCTGACCAGCCAGGCCAGTTTGCTGGCCGAAAAATACGGATCAAGCGGCAGCCCGCAAATCTCTTTCGAAAGATGTGTTGCCGAGGGCGGCAGGGCGGCCAGCGTTTGGGCGGTGCGGGCATCCTGCCAGACGATGACCGGCGACAGCGCCTCACCGCTGACGGCATCCCACGCCAGACAACTTTCGCCCTGATTGGCGATGGCGATGGCGTCCACCGGCCCGGCGGCGGCGAGCACCGCGCGGATATTAACAAGCAGTTCTTCCGGATCATGCTCAACATGATTGGCGGCGGGGTAAAATTGTGTGTGACGCCGGCTGGCCACAACCTCCGCCGTGCCGCCATCGATCACCACAAGGCACCGGGTTGACGTCGTCCCCTGGTCGATCGCCGCAATGCGCATCAACTGGTCTCCTGAAAATGAAAGGAAATCTGAGCCGCTTCAAACGCCGCAGCGGGAATGGGCACAAGCACACGGCGTTCAGGGAACCACTGGCCGGTCTTGCTCCACACTTCCTTTCCATCGAGACGAAGCGAAAGCATGCCTCGAACGCGTCTGGTGAAACGAAGCTGGAAGTCGCGAAAAGCCGGTCGTTCAAGCCCGCCAGGCCGCAGCATGGCGGGGACTACCAGCTTGAGCGGTTCAGCGAACGTGACGAGAACGCCCGGCGCGCTGCAGGGTGCCCGGGCGAGATCGTCGGCCACCGCCACGCCAACCCGACGGCCTTCGCGAAACGCCCAGCCGCCCGTTTCCACGGCCCGCAAGACATTTCCGCCGGCGAAGAAGATCGGATTGGCCATTCGCCCGTCCTGGTCGATCAACGGCCCGGCACTGCCTGCCGCCACCTCCACCGGGGATGCATCGAGAAGCGCCGCCTCCGGCGTGAACCGCCCGGTGAGCAGAACACCATCGCATTGAACTGTCAGGATACGACCATCCACCAGACGGATATCCGCCTCCTCGACCCGGCCGCGTCCGCGGATATCCGTGAGTGCGGCGCCACAATGAAAGGGCACCCCAACAACCGGCGGGAAGCATCGAAAAGGCCACCGCGCGAGTGGATAAGGCTCCGGCTCGATCATCGCTACCGGCCGGGCATGATGCGTTAGGCAGGTCAAAAGCGCAGAAAAGGAAACCAGTTCCGAACCGACGATCAGCGGCCGGCGAAATGGCATGATGCCGTGAAAGGCGACATAGGCTTGCAGCGTGCCGGTAGTGAGGACGCCCACCGGCCTGTCACCGGGCAGAAGCCGCGCGGAGCGTGGTTTTTCCCGCGCGCCCGTGGCCAGCACGATACGCCGGGCCTTCAGTGTCTCGACGCCGCGTGCCGATGTCACCAGCAGCGTCCCATCCTGCCCCAGTTCGACGACGGAATGACCGGTGCGGATATCGATACCCGCTTCCTGCGCCTGCCACTGCAGGCGTTGCGCATAAGCCGGGCCGAAATAGACACGTCCGAATTCGCGCATGCCAAAGGGAGAATGCACGCAATGCCGGGTCGCGCCGCCAAGAGCGGGTTCACGGTCGAGGATCATCACGGGGGCAATACCGCGCGCTTTCAGTTCCAGCGCCGCAGCCACGCCCGCCGGACCGCCGCCGACCACGATGACATCTGCATTCTCAAGGTTTTGATGCACGCGCTGAAACGGCTCCCCGGCGCTCATAGGTCCGCTCCCTCGCGGACGGAAAGCGGCGTTGCCAGACGGTCGCCGCTCATCGCGGCCAACCGCGCGTTACAATAAAAGCCCTGACAGCGCCCCATGCCGGCGCGGGTACGCCGCCGCAAGCCTCCGAAATCGCCGGGTGGCACCGCGCTCAAAAATGTCGCCTCGATTTCCCGGCGGGTGACGAGTTCGCAATGACAGACGATTTCGCCGTGATCGGCACGCTGCCAGTCCCGCCCGCAGGTTTCGGTCAGATTGGGCATCGTCACTTCAGGGATTGAGGATGGCGGGTTAAAGCGCGTACCGAAACCTTCGTGAAGCCTCAGCGCATGCTGCGCCAGTCCGAGCGCGGCACTGAGGCCCGTGGAGCGAATGCCGCCGAGCGTGATCGCCCGCCGGTCTGGCCGGGTGGAAATACGGTAGTGCTTCTTTTCAGAGGCCGGGCGCAGGCCGGCATAAACAGCGGTCACGGAAACGGAGGCCAGCGCGGGAACGATCTCCGCACCGCGTTCCAGCAGTCCTTCCAGCGTCGCCGTCTCGACCGTCGCGCGTTCGCGATCTTCCTGCTCTTCCGCCGTCGGACCGACAAGAACGTTGCCGAAGGCGGTCGGGCACACCACGATGCCCTTGGTAATTTCGGTCGGAACGGGCAGAACAATGCGCGGCACATGCCGGCGGGCAGCCTTATCAAGCACCACGAACTGCCCCTTGCGGGGCTTGATGGTGAAGTCGGGCGGAAATCCCAGACGTGCGTCGATGATATCTCCGAACAGCCCGGCGGCATTGACGACGCTGGCGGCAAATAGAGTGCCTGCCGTCGTCTCTATCTGCCACACGCCGTCGAATGCACCGGACAGGACCTCCGCGTTGCGCAGCAGCTGGGCACCCAGCGCCACCGCCTGCGTGAGATAGCCGAGCGGCGCGGACCAGGGATCGATGATATGTTCGCCCGGAACGTCAAGTGCGGCGACAAGGCGGCCGGACAGGCCCGGCATGGCTTCACGGGCCTTTTCGGCCGTGCGTAACTCAAGCCCGGCAATGCCATTGCGCCGCCCCTGTTCGGCGATCGCCTGCAGTTTTTCCGCTTCGCCCGGGTTCCAGGCGCAGACCAGTGCGCCCGTTTCGACGATGCTGAGGCCCATCCGGCCATGAATGGAGAGATATTCCGCCCGGCCTGCCTTCACCAGTTCCAGCTCCAGGCTGCCTTCCGGCGCATCGAAACCGGTATGGAGGATGGCGCTATTGGCCTTGGAGGCGCCGGACAGGATGTCGGGGCCTTTTTCGATCACCACCACCTTCGCACCGGAAAGTGCGAAACGGCGGGCGACCGCGCAACCGACGACACCGGCGCCAATGACGGCGACATCAAATTCCGTGGAGGGGGTCTCGGCCATGGGCTTACCTTTGCCTTCGTCGTTCAAAGCGAGATCAACAGGCGTGACGAGTCGCACCGATGCAGCAGCGGTGTTGATAAACGGGAATGAAATCTTCGCTTTTGCCAATCAGGGGCAGCCGGCACCGGCCGGCGACCCCGCAACTTTATTTCACAAAAGTCTTTGTCAGGCCCGCCGTGCGGTCAACGATGAAGACGACGGCAAGTGTGAGCACGATCAAGAGAACGGAAATGGCCGCAACAAGCGGATCCGCCTGGGTCTCCACATGCTGATACATGGCGACCGGAAGCGTGGTGATGCGCGGACCCGTGAGAAACAGCGAAATCACGGCTTCATCGAACGACACCAAAAAGGAAAGCGCCGCCGTCGCCACGACACCCGGCGCAATCATCGGCATGGTCACGCGGCGGAAAACCGTGAGCGGCGATGCGCCCAGGGTGGAGGCGGCCTCTTCGAAGATCAGCGGCAGGCCGGCAAGCGAGGTGGTAAGCACACGCAGCGCATAAGGCAGCACGATGATGAGATGCGCGATCACCAGACCGGTGAAGGTGCCGAGCAGACCGGCACCGGCAAAGACGATGAGGATCGCAAGGCCGAGAACGATTGTCGGCAGCAGCAGCGGCGCGGTGAAGAAGGCGAGAAGCGCGTCCGCGCCGATGACCCGCATGCGAACGATGGCATACGAGGCCGGCAGGGCGATCAGCATGGACAGCACGGTGACGATGATGGCGAGAAGGGTGCTGGTGCCCAGCGCTCCCATCATCTTCGAATTATGCATGAGATCCACATACCAGCGCAGGCTCCAGCCCGAAGGCGGGAAAGCCATGTAGCTATCGGCCGAAAACGAGATCGGCACCACGAGCACCACGGGCGCCAGCAGAAAAAGGAACATGATGAAGGCGACGATTTTCAGCGCCAGTGGAACGGGACGTTCTTCCATCTTCGATCTCCCCTAAAGAATGGCCCGCAGAAGCCGGGAATAAAGCACCAGAGCTGCACCGAAGATCACGAGAATGATCATCGACAACGTCGCAGCGAGCGGCCAGTTGAGCGTCACGATGGCCTGATCGTAAATTTCCGTCGCCAGAAGGAAGACACGCCCGCCGCCAAGCAGCTTGGGGGTGATGAACGAACTGACGGCGAGGACGAAAGAGAGCAGGCAACCGAGCGCGACACCAGGCATGGTGAGCGGCACGATGATGCGCCAGAACACCTTCCAGGGCGATGCGCCGAGTGTTTCGGCCGCCTCCTCGACACGCGGATCGAGCCTGCCAAAACCGGCAAGCAGCGCCAGGATCATATAGGGCATCAAGATTTCGGTGAGACCGATGACAACGCCGACCTTGTTGAACAGCAGCCGCACACCGCTTTCCGCACCGAATGCGAAGAGGATATTGTTGATGAGGCCGTCATCGGCAAGGATCGCGATCCAGCCATAGGTACGCACCACGGCCGAGGTCAAAAGCGGCGAGATGACCAGTACCAGCAGCAGCGTCTTCCAGCGACCCTGCGCCCGGTGAAGATAGAGCGCGATGGGATAGGAAGCGATGAGCGTGAGGACGGTGATCAAGAGGCTGGTCAGAATGCTCTCGCCGATCAGTTCGATATAAAAACCGTCGGTCAGCGTCGATGTCCAGTTGTCGAGTGTGTGGGCTTCGCCAAGACCGCCGCCGCCGATGCTTTCGCGGAAAGAAAGCAGGAGCAGGTTGAAGACCGGCATCACAAAGGCAAGGCCGTTGACCGCAATGATCGGCCCGAGAAGAAGCGTTGCGAGAAACACCATGGAGGATGTACGGCTGCCGGGAGCCGTGATCATGACCGCCGCTGTCATTGGTTTGCTCCGAAGACCAGCGTGTCCTCCACGCGCCAGACGAGGCTGACCGCGCTGCCCGCCGCCACCGGCGTTTCGCCGCCTGATGTGGCACGCTCTACGGACAGCGTCTGGCCGCCCGCGGCGATCTCGTAATGGAGGATGTCACCGGCATAATAGACATCGCGGACTTCACCGGTGATACGATTGACCGGTGCTCCCTCGAAATCGGGCGCGACGTCACCGGCCACCGTCATGGCCATGCGATGCGGCCGGACCATAAGGTCGATCTTGCCGTTGTGCGAACCGGGCGCCCGCAATACCGCATCACCGACCGTGATGTGATCGCCGACCGCGTTTCCGACCAGGCGGTTGGTGCGGCCGACGAAAGAGGCGACGAATGCCGTCGCCGGGCGCTCGTAGAGGTCGTGCGGCGTGCCGAGCTGTTCCAGACGCCCGCCATTGAGAACGGCGACCTTGTCGCACATGCTGAGCGCCTCCACCTGATCATGGGTGACGAAGATCGAAGTGATGCCGAGCTGTTTCTGGATACGGCGTATTTCAGAGCGCATCTCGTCGCGCAGCTTGGCGTCGAGATTGGAAAGAGGCTCGTCGAACAGGAGAATGGAGGGCTGGATGACGAGAGCACGTGCCAGTGCGACACGCTGCTGCTGGCCGCCGGAAAGCTGGGCCGGTCGGCGGTCCTCGCGCCCTTCCAGACGCACCATGGCGATTGCCTCACGGGCACGCCGTTCCGCTTCCGCAGCCGGCACCTTGCGCATTTCAAGACCGAACATGACGTTCTTGAGAACCGTCATATGCGGGAACAGCGCATAGCTCTGAAAAACAAGGCCAATATCACGCTTGTAGGGCTCAAGCCGGGTTACGTCCTTGCCATCGATCAGGATCGAACCCGACGTCACCGGGGCAAGCCCGGCAATCATGCGCAGCGACGTCGACTTGCCGCAGCCGGACGGACCGAGAAAGGCGACCAGTTCGCCCTTGGGTATCTCGAGATTGAGATTATCCACGGCGACCATGGTTTCATAGCGCTTGGTCAGCGAACGAATTGAGAGAAATCCTGGCTGCATGATGTCTGAAGTTCCCATTCTGGCTTTTTGCCTTTCTCCAGAGCATGTCAGACACTTGGCGTCTTGAACATGTCCTGTCCCTTGCGCGCCGACCCACCTCGGCACCGATCCGAGCGTCGATGGGGAAGATGAGCCGAAAGGTTTGGTATGCTGCTTCCGCAGCCGACAAGGGGTGCGGAAGTCTTGCCATTGCTCGCGCCAGGCGCGAAAAGCCTCAGCGGCTGAGCGGAATGACCTTGCGACGCCAGTCCTGCGTGATCTGGTCACGAACCTTCGAGAGGCCGATCCAGTCAACCGGAATGACCTTGTCCATCGCCTTGACGACCGTGCGATCGCTGACATCGGCAGCCACCGTGGCCTTGGCATTGGTCGGCGCATAATACATGGCGGCGGTGAAGGCGGCCTGGGCTTCCGGGCTCAATGCATAATCGACGAACTTGCGGGCCGCCTCGGACGAAGGGCCTCCTTTGACGAGGTTGAGCGTATTGATCTGGAGGATCGTACCTTCCTTCGGAAGAACGACCTTCATCTTGCCCTTGGAACCATCGGCGTTCACCTGGCTGCGGGCGTTCCAGCCCACGCCCAGCGATACCTGGCCATTGACGACATTCGGATAGACTTCCGGTTTCGGTTCCCAGGTCTGAACGTTCGGCGCCACTTCCGCCATGGCCTTGATGCCGGCATCGATGTTCTTGATGAAATCAGTGCCGCCATTCATGTGATCCATGATGATCGTGGTGCCGATGCCGACGATGTCAGGGGCGCTCAGCATGGCGACCTTGCCCTTGAATGCGCTGTCCTTCAGGGCATTCCAGCTATCCGGGGCGGTCTTGACCGCATCGGTATTGTAAATGAGAACCAGATTGTCGAAAGTCACGCCAACACCGGCCACACCTTCGAAGCGGGCGTTCGGATAAAGGTCGGCGACATTCTTCGTCACGCTTTCATCGATCTTGTCAAACAGGCCTTCATCCGTGCCGGTTTTGGCAACAGAGACATCCATCAGCGCGATATCGGATTGTGGAGCAGCTTTCTGGGCGCGCAGCGCGCCGAGCATGGCGGCAGAACCCTGCTGCGGGAAATATTCGACCTTGATGTCAGGGTTGGCGGCCATGAAAGGCTCGATGACGGCCTTCGTGTAACGCTCCTGGAAAAGGCCGCTATAGCCGAGGAACGTCACGGTCTGCTGGGCCTGCGCCGGCAGGGCAGCCGCACCGAGCATGAGAATCCCACTCAGAAGTATCGTTTTCTTCATTGTCCTGTTCTCCTCTATTGTTATTGGGAGTGGCGAACGGATCCGCCACCCGTAAGCCTGTGTCAGGCGCTGAGCTTGGCCTGGACGAATTTGTTGGCGCCCGAAATATCCGGCAGCTTCTCGCCGTTGCGCAGGCGCTCCAGAAGCACGATCTCGGCTTCCTGCATGCCGATGGCGCGCTCCGCCATGGCGCGAGCCTGGCTCGGATGAAGGGCGACCACGCCGCTCTCATCGCACAGGATCGCATCACCCGGATTGATCACCTGGCCGCCAACGCTGATCGGAATATTGATCGCGCCTTCCAGACCGAGGATCTTCGTGGTGATCGGCGACGGGCCGCGGCACCACATGGGCATGTCCACCTTGGTGAACTCCGAAAAATCGGTCGCCGGACCATCGACGACACCGGCTTTGACACCGGCCATCTTCATGGTGTTGGTGATGACGCCGCCCCAGCAGGCGTGGCGGGTATCACCGCAACGGTCGATGAGAACGATATCGCCCGGACGCACGAGTTGCGTCAGGTAGTGCAGCATGGTCGAATCCGCATTCGGGATGCGAAGCGTGACGGCGGTGCCCGCCACGCGCTTGCCCGGAAGGACCGCCCGGATTTCAGGATCGACGAAACCGGAATGGAGCACATGGCCGATCGTGGCGACTTCGACCTTTTCAAGAAGTTCGATGATGTCGGGGCCGATCTGTTCCGGCATGGGGTTGACGATAAACATTGGGTCTTTCTCCGATCAGAGAACGTGGTGGTTCGCCACCGGCACGTTGGCGCGCACCTTGGCCGAATAGTCGAAGTCGAGAGCAGCGCCGGCTGTCCCGACAGTGTCGGAGCATTGCGCGACGATGTGACCCCACGGATCGATGACCATGGAATGTCCCCAGCAGGCTTTCTTTCCACCCGCATGGGTGCCGATCTGTCCGACGGCAAGGAAATAGGTCTGCGTCTCGACGGCGCGGGCGCGGGCCAGCACTTCCCAATGGTCCTTCCCCGTCATCAGCGTGAATGCAGCCGGCAGAACGATGACGTCCGCGCCCTTGTCCCGCAGCGCACGAAACAGTTCCGGGAAGCGGATATCGTAGCAGATGCCGCAACCGACCGTCTTGTCGCCAACCTTATAGGTTACGACCTCTTCGCCGCGGGCGACGGAATCGGATTCGCGGTAGCTGATGCCGTTCGGCGTATCGACGTCGAACAGGTGAATCTTGCGATAACGGGCGATCTGCTTGCCATCAGGGCCGAAAACGAGGGTCGAATTATAGAAGCGGTTGCCTTCCTTCTCGACGATGGAGCCGGCATGGAGCGTTATGGCATGCTTCTTCGCGAGCCCCGAAAGCAGCGTATAGATTTCACCGCCAGGAAATTCCTCGCCGCTTTCATGCATCTCCCGAGGATTATCTCCAAGAAATGCGAAGTATTCAGGAAGAACAACAAGGTCAGGATTGTCCGCCTTGACTGCCTTCTCAATCAAATCGGCAGCAACCTTCAGGTTCTCTGCCTTGTCATTCTGGGTATTCATTTGAACAAGTGAGACTTTCACGTTGCTCTCCTCTCATGTTGCGAGGAGAATTAAGAACGGGAACTGTTTTCGTGACAAACGGAAAAACTCTATCGAAACCCATAAGATAAGCTTATAGATTAATCATCTTGCAATGCAGCATAAAAATTAAGCTGCGGCGGTCATCCATTGAATCGTGGTTTCACTGACGATCTCCGTCGCCATGTCGGCGATCGCGCGGGCGAGCGCATTGTCGCCTCGCTCCTGGTAAACCGTGTGAAAGGTCAGGGGCGGCACCGATGGCGTGATGTCGAGAATACGCGCTTCGCCAGATTTGATGATGCCGTCCACCAAGACACGCGGCAGCGCACCGACGCCGACGGCCGTGGCCACGAGGCGTGTCATGATCGACAGTGAATTCGAATTATAAATGCGGCTGTCGGACAGGCCGTGCGAATCCAGAAGCGCCCGCAACGCCTGATGCGGCTGCGAGCCGGTGGAGAAGGTAAGCAACGGAAAATGCGCGATATCTTCAAGCGTCACGCCGGTTTCCGGCAGCGGCAGTTCGACCGCGCCCACCCAGCAGGATTCGAAGGTGCAAAGCGGTGAGTTATAGATGTCAGCAGCCATGATCGGCCCCATGATGAAGCCGACATCCACCTCGCCGTTCTGGATACGCTGGGAGAGTTTCAGGCTGGTATCGATTGTCAGATCCAGACTGACGCCGGGATATTGCTCGTTCATGCGGCGGATGAGAAGCGGCAGCCAGGCATACACGATCGTATCGGCAGCACCGATCCTCACCGTCCCCCTCAGCGCTTCCCGATTGCTGACGATTTGCCGGAATTCGCCGGTGAGATTGACGATCTTTTCGGCATGTTGCAGCGCCAGACGACCGGCGGGAGTCAGGTTGACGCAGCGCACATCACGCGTGAACAGGACGACGCCAAGCTCCCGCTCCAGCGCGGCGATGCGGTTTGAAACAGATGCCTGGGTCGTGTGCAAGCGTTCCGCGGCTGCCGAAAAGCTGCTCAATCGGGCAGCCCAGAGAAAGGTTTCGAGGAATCGGGTATTCATGGCTCAATCTTCTCGGATGGCTGCGCGATCCAGCTTCAAGTCTCTGGCGTTGTCTCGCCCTTGGCATCTGTGGTTCAAGAGGCAGTATGTCCGATGCGCGCGCCCATAAGCAAGTGATCACCGCCGCGTTTGCAGGGGGCGAAAATGAACCTTGAGGTGACGGGATGACGGACAGCCAACAAATCCGCACCATCCGATTCCGGCGCGCTTATCGCGGTCAAGCGGCGCGTTATCGTGTCGTCTATCCGTGCCTTGCAACACTTGGCGGAACTTGGCGTTATAAAGGCATAAAGTTTCTAGATGCCAGGGGCGACATGGACGACAGCGTGACCATTCCCAAGATCAACCGGCTCGTATTGCAAAATCTCGTAACCGGGCTGAGCGACGGGCTGATCCTTCTCGAAAACGACGGAACAATCGCCTGGGCCAACAGGGCGGCGCTTGTGATGCACCGCATAGAATCGGTATCCGAACTCGGCGACGATACCGAAAGCTACCGGCGGAATTTCACGCTTCGGTATCGCAATAATCATCTTCTAGAAGCAGGGCAGTATCCGCTTGAGCGGCTTCTTGCCGGCGAAACCTTTGAAGACGTCACGGTGGAAATATCGCCGAGTGACGATGAAACCGAATGCTGGGTGCACACCGTGCGTGGCCTTATCCTGGAAGATGCCGGCGCGAAACCGGATGTGCTGGTGCTGATCATTCGTGACGAGACGCCGCGCTACGAAGCGGAGGCACGTTTCGAGAGTGCTTTTAACGCAAATCCCGCACCTGGTCTCATCTGCAGGCTTGAAGACCAGCGCTTCATTCGTGTCAACCAGGGCTTTCTGGAAATGACCGGCTTCAGCCGGGAGGATATTATCGGCATCAGCGTCGAGGAACTCGGCCTGTTTTCCGAATGCGATACCGGCGAGGATGCGCTGAAACGCCTGCATGAAGGACGTGTCATACGCCAGCGTGAGGCGCTCATCCCCATTCCCGGCGGCGACCGGCTGGTGATCGTGGCGGGAGAAACCATCGCCGTTGCCGAAGAGCCGTGCATGCTTTTTACCTTCGCCGATCTCGACGGCCGCCGGAAAGCACAAAATGCACTTCGCCAGAGCGAGGAGCGCTTTTTCAAATCCTTCCGACTCTCGCCCGCACCGGCTGCGATTTCGAGGCTTGAAGATTTCGTGCTGACAGAAGTCAACGATGCATTTCTGACGCTGTGCGGACGCAAGGAAGCCGAGGTGGTGGGCAAGACGGCGAGCGAACTGAAATTGTGGGACGATGTGGCAGCACGGCGCGATGTCGAAAAGCGGCTGAAGGACAATATCCCGATCCGCAACGAGAACCTGCGCATGAACCTTGCCGATGGCAGCGCGGCCGAATGTATCGTTTCTGCAGAACGCGCCGAGATCAATGACCAGCTCTGTGTCATCTGGGCGATACAGGATGTGACGGAGCGACGCCGCTCCGAGAACGAACTGATCGAGGCAATCGAGAGCGTCATGGCCGATACATCATGGTTCAGTCGCACCGTGGTGGAACGGCTGGCAGGGCTCAGGCAGAATTCCCGCGGGGCGTCATCCTCCGCTTCGCTCAAGGATCTCACCGAGCGTGAAGAGCAGATATTGTCTCTGATCTGCGACGGATGCAGCGACAAGGAAATGAGCGACCGGTTGAACCTGTCCAGACATACCATCCGCAATCATATCGCGTCGCTATACGGCAAGATCGGCGTCAACCGCCGCACGGCGGCGGTCATCTGGGCTAGGGAGCGCGGTTTTGCCGGCCGCCGGGAAAAACAACATTCGCCACCCGCAAAATAGGTCAATTTGTACCAGTTGAACTAGTAGCTAATGCTCTGCAAGGAGCACTATTCCAGGGCTACCTTTCCATCATGCCGTTACCAACCGCGGCACGCTCAAACGATGGAAGGAGTTCGTCATGGACAATAACCGTATCGAAGGTATCGCCCGTCAGGCAAAGGGCACGATCAAGGAAGCAGCCGGCAAGATCACCGGCAATGACAAGCTTCAGGCTGAAGGCAAGGCCGAAAAACTGGCCGGCCAGGCGCAGGAAAAGCTGGGCCAGACGAAGGATACCGTCAAAAAAGCATTCAAGTGAACCGTCCATGTTCAAGGCAGGAGGTTTCACCATGATGCTTGCGTGCGAAGCAAACCCGGCGGCAAGCTGCCTTCCGCAGGAGGTCAGCCTCTGCGCCGCCCTGCAGGCCGTAATCGCCTATGCTGACGGACAGGAGAAAAGCTCAATCTCCGTCACGTCGGTCGAGGGCCGTATTGTGCTCTCGGGCGAGGTTGAAACGCTCTCTGCCTTCGAACGTGCGGTGATCATCGCGGAATGTTTCGCATCGCGGCCGATCATTGCGGATCTCGCGATCCGGCAGCCGCCCTATCCCTATCTGGATGCCTCTTCCCCACGCATCCGCCTCGTGAATGATAACAGGAGTGACAGACAATGAAAAAACTCGTTCTCGCAACTGCAATTGCAACGCTGGCCATTGCCCCACTCGCTTCCGCCGAGACGAAGCACAACGGCAAGCGCGCTACGGAAACCGCGCAGAAGGAGCGTGTCGGCACGCTGTCGTGTGAAATCGCCGGCGGCGTCGGCCTCGTCGTCGGATCCAGCAAGGCGGTGAACTGCGAATTCCGCCAGCGCTCAGGAAAGACTGAGCGCTACACGGGAAAGATCGGCAAGCTCGGTCTCGACATCGGCGTGACCGGCAAGACCTATACGAGCTGGATCGTGCTGAACACGGCGGCAAGCCGTGTGGGTGACGGCGCGCTGAGCGGTGATTATGTCGGCGCTTCCGCAGGAGCGTCGGTCGGGGTCGGTGTCGGCGCCAATGCGCTGATCGGCGGCAATGCCAAAAACTTTGCCCTGCAGCCGATCAGCGCCGAAGTGGGAACCGGCGTGAATGTTGCAGCGGGTGTATCCCACCTTCAACTGAAGCGCGCGGGTTGACCGTTCATCCGGGGCATTCAAGGAGTGGCCGCGCCTGGCTGGCGCGGCCACAAATTGCGGCCGGCTACTGTATCTTGTCCAGCATCTTGTAATATAAACCCACGAGCGGCAGGAACCAGGGCTTGCCGAAATGACCTGGCACCGCCGGCCACTCAAGCCCCTTTAGCGGGTTGTTGTCCGGCCGCCCCAGAATGGCATCCGCCACCACCATGCCGAGATGTGTGGAAAGCTGCGCCCCGTGACCGGAATAGCCCATGGCATACCAGACGCCATCGTGATAGCCGGCCCGCGGATAGCGGTCCTTGGTCATGTCCACCAGTCCGCCCCAGCAATAGTCTATCGGCACATGCGAAAGCTGGGGAAAAATGCGATGGAGGCTTTCCGTCAGGATCGCTCCGCTCTTGGCGTCAGAACGCTGGTCCGACGTGGTGGAGAAGCGTGCACGGCCGCCAAAGATCAGCCGGTTATCCGGAGCCAGCCGGAAGTAGTTGCCGATGTTCATGGAATTGACATAGGTTCGATTACCCGGAACCGACGCCTTCACTTCTGCATCCGTCAGCGGCCGCGTGGCGATGATGAAACTGCCGACGGCGATAATGCGCCGGCGAAAATAACCGAAACCGGAGGGCGTGTAAGCGCCCGTCGCAACGAAAACATTGTCCGCGGTCACCTTGCCGCGCGCGGTTTCAAGTTCGTGAAGCCCGCCGTTCTGAATGTGTTTCGTCACCGACGCATTTTCGAAGATCACCGCGCCATGACGGCTGGCAGCTTCGGCGAGCCCTGCCACATAACGGCCCATATGCATCATGGCGCTCTTCTTCGAGAGCATGGCGCCATGAAAGGGCGAACCTATTTCCGTCGTAAGATCGGCGGCGGACAGAAGCGCCGTATCGGGATCGACCTCGGCGTATACAGCTTCGAAATTCCTCGCCAGCCCTTCGAAATGCTGCGGCTTCGAGGCCATTTTCAGTTTGCCCGCCCGGCGGAAATTACAGTCGATACCTTCCTCGGCGATCAGGCTCTCCAGCGTGTCGATTGACGCGTCCAGTGCTTTGTACAGCGCAATGGCTCGTTCCTTGCCAAGCTCCGCCTTGGCGGAAAGATAGGAATGGGCAAGGCCGTTATTGAGGTGCCCGCCATTGCGGCCGGAAGCACCCCAGCCGACCCGCTGCCCTTCCAGAACAACGACGCGCGCGCCCGCTTTCGCGAGCTGGCGCGCGGCACCAAGACCGGTAAAGCCGCCGCCGATGACGGCCACATCATAGTGACCCTCTACAGGACCTTCCGCCGCCCCCGCGAAAGAGGGGGCAGTATCGTGCCAGTAGGAGACGAGCTTCATGGCCTGGTCCTTTCCTTACAGTCCGACAACACCCGCGAGACCGGAAATATCGGCGATCTCGACATAACCATAATAAGGGTTTGCCGGTTCGTGCCCGCGATTGACCCAGACCTTGTTCTTGATGCCGAGATCATGGGCCGACATCAGGTCGTAACGGAATGAGGACGAGACGTGGAGAATGTCTTCCGGACCACAGCCGAGCATGTCGAACAAATATTCGAAAGCCTTGAAATGCGGTTTGTAGGCCTGCGCCTGCTCGGCCGTATAGACGGCATGGAACGGCGCACCGAGCTTTGCGACATTCGACATGATCTGCGAATCCATGGCGTTGGACAGGATGACGAGCGGAATTTCGTTTGCGACCTTCGCCAGACCAGCGGGGACATCCGCGTGCGGACCCCAGGTCGGAACGCGCTCATAGGTCATGATGGCATCGTCGTCCTTGAAGGATACGCCGTTGCGCTTGCATGTCCGTGACAGCGCGTTGTGAACGACTTCAGCGTAGGGCTTCCAGTCATGCATGACCTCGTCCAGACGATAAGCAGAGAAATTCTTGATGAATTCCTGCATCTGCGCTTCATCCAGGCGGTCGCCGTAAAGATCGCGGGCTGCCTCGGCCATCTGAAAGTTAATCAACGTACCGTAGCAATCGAAAGTGATGTATTTCGGGCGGAAGATGGTCATGTCGTCGTCATCCTTGATTGGGGATCGAGTGTGGCCGGAATAATGAGATCATAGAAAGCCTTTGTCCCGTCGGCGCACCGCAATTGCCCGTCGCGAAAGCAGATTGTTGCGTATGTAGCTGCCAGTTTGGCAGAGAGTTGCGCGCGGAGAAACCCGGATCTCCTCGCCCGGCCCGGTTTGCCGCCAGGCGCGCACGACAGGCGGCATAAGATGCGGCAACGGATAAAAGCAACAGCGAAACATATCGAACCTTCCCATTTGTCGGGACAATCTTCTTCAAACCTCAGTCTATCAATGAACCAGCAGAGCAAACGGAGTTTCGGCATGCACGCCAGCCCCATCGACATCCAGTCCTTTCAACCTGACCATCTTGACGCCGCCGTCGAACTCTCGCGCCAGGCCGGTTGGCCGCATCGCAAGGAAGACTGGGCGCTTGTCCTTTCAATCAGCAATGGCTTCGTCGCGCTCGAAAACGGCCGTGTCGTCGGAACCGCAATGGCGACGTTGCTGGGAGATGGCTGCGCCACCGTCAATATGGTGATCGTGGATGAGGCAATGCGCGGGCGCGGTCTTGGCCGCCGTCTGATGGATGCGGCGATCGGCGCCACCGAAAAGCGCGAATGCCGCCTGGTCGCCACGGCCGATGGCCTTCCCCTCTATGAAAAAATGGGCTTCGTCGCCTCGGGGGAAGTGCTCCAGCATCAGGGTGTTCCTGTTCCTGGCGAAAAGCCGGCGGGTGTCGCCTGGCTCGAGACCGTCGTTCCAGGGGAGCTTGCGGTGCTCGATGCGCAGGCGTTCGGCGCGGACCGCACCCCGCTCTTTGCAGCGCTTGTCGCGAGAGCGCGTTTTGCCGAAGTCCGGCAGGAGGGCGTCCTCAAGGGCTTTGCAGCCCTGCGCGCCTTCGGGCGCGGTGAGGTCATAGGCCCGGTCGTGGCAGAAAATGCTGAAACTGCAAAGGCCCTCATCGCTTTCGTCATTGCCGAGCGCCCCGGCATGTTCCTGCGGGTGGACACCACCGCCGATACGGGTCTCGCCCCATGGCTCGTCGAAAATGGTCTTGCCCATGTCGGCGGCGGCATCGCCATGCGCCGACCGAAGACCGACATCGCCCCCGGCAGAAAATTCAGAACATTTGCATTGACCAGCCAGGCACTCGGCTGAATCCGGAGAGAGACCATGTTAAGCAATTCCCTGATCGAACTGGACCGCGCCCATCTGGTGCACCCCGTCTCCTCCTTCCGCGGCCATGAGAAGCTGGGCGTGCGGGTGCTGAAATCGGCAAGCGGCGCCACCGTCACCGACATCACCGGCCACCAGCTCATCGATGGCTTTGCCGGTCTGTGGTGCGTGAATGCCGGTTATGGTCATGACAGCATCGTTGAGGCCGCGGCCAGACAGATGCGGGAATTGCCCTATGCCACAGCCTATTTCGACATTGGCAGCGAGCCGGCCATCCGGCTTGCGTCGGAACTCGCCGACCGAGCGCCCGGCGACCTGAACCATGTCTATTTCACGCTTGGCGGCTCCGATGCCGTGGACAGCACCATCCGTTTCATCCGCTATTACTGGCACGCCAGGGGTGAGCCGCAGCGTGACCAGTTCATCTCCATCGAACAGGGTTATCACGGCTCCACCACCGCCGGTTCGGGCCTCACCGCCCTGCCCGCGTTCCATGCTGGTTTCGGCGTGCCTTACGACTGGCAGCACAAAATCCCGTCGCACTACGCCTATCGCAACCCGGCCGGAAGCGATCCCGCCGCCATCATTGCCTCCTCCCTGCAAATTCTGAAGGACAAGATCGAGACGATCGGTCCGGAGCGCGTCGCCGCCTTTTATGCGGAGCCCATTCAGGGTTCCGGCGGGGTGCTCGTACCGCCGCCCGGCTGGATCAAGGCCATGCGGGACCTCTGCAAGTCATACGGCATCCTTTTCGTCGCCGACGAAGTCATCACCGGCTTCGGGCGTACCGGCCCGCTTTTTGCCTGCGCCGACGAAGATATCGTGCCCGACTTCATCACCGCGGCGAAGGGCCTCACGTCCGGCTACGTGCCGATGGGCGCGGTATTCATGGCTGATCATGTCTACGACACGATTGCCGATTTCGCAGGCGAAGCGGCGGTCGGCCATGGCTATACCTATTCCGCTCATCCGGTCAGCGCAGCCGTGGGTCTGGAAGTGCTGAAGCTCTACGAAGGCGGGCTGCTGGAGAATGGCCGCCGCGCCGGCGCGCGCCTCATGGCGGGGCTGGAAGGGCTGAGAAGCCATCCGCTGGTCGGCGATGTGCGCGGCCGCGGCATGCTTGCCGCCGTCGAGCTTGTGACCGACAAGGAGAAAAAAACCCCGCTTCCGGCAGCGGCCATACCGGCCCGCAGGGTTTTTGACCGCGCCTGGGAGAACGGCCTCATCGTGCGCGCCTTCGCGAGCGGCATCCTCGGCTACGCGCCGCCGCTCTGCTGTACGGATGGCGAGATCGATGCGATAATCGAACGAACGCTTAAAACCCTCGATCAGACGTTAGAGGACCCGGCCGTGCGGGCGGCCATGGCCTGAAGCGGCGACCGGCTCTTTCCGGCACCTTCGCGAAATGTCGCCACACAGCGCATATTCGCAATATTCTGCCGAAGAGCCGATCCATTTCGGAGAATCCGGCGCGCCGGAACTGCCAAACTATCCCTAAGAAAAAGCACAAAACGCTACTAAAACAGGCGTTTTCAAAAATGGGAACGGGACAAGGATCCCGTCCGGGAACGAAATAAAATGCCGCAACCCTCCCCTAAAAAGGACGTGGCGGCAGAGCGGAGACCGACATTGCCCAAAAAACTGAGCGACTTCAAATATATGAGCTTCGACGTGGTGGGAACCCTCATCGATTTCGAACGGGGTCTGACATCGACGCTGGCCGCAATCGGTGCGGAAAACGGTGTTGAGGTCGATGGTGAAAAGGCGCTCGCGCTCTACCGTGCGGCCCGCTACTCCGACGCGACCGACCTTTTTCCCGATGATCTCGTGCGCGTCTACCTCATCATTGCCCCTGAGCTCGGCCTGCCGGTGGAGCGCGCCTATGGTGAGCGTCTGCGCGACGCGGCAAAGGACTGGAAAGGCTTTGCCGACAGCCGCGCCGCGATGGCCGAACTTTCAAAGACCCACCGCCTGATCGCCATGACCAACGCCCGACGCTGGGCCTTCGACTATTTCTCGAAGGAACTCGGCAACCCCTTCCACGCCGCTTTCACCGCGGATGACACCGGCACTGAAAAGCCCGACCCTGCCTTCTTCGAGAAGGTCTTTTCCTTCGTGGAAAGCGAAGGAGCGTCGAAGGAGGACATTCTGCACGTGGCGCAGAGCCAGTACCACGATATCGGCATTTCCCGAAAACTCGGCATGACCAATTGCTGGATAGAGCGTCGCCATGCCCAGAAGGGATATGGCGGCACGATCGAGCCGGAAAACTTCACCGAACCGGATTATCACTTCACGTCCATGGCCGGCCTTGCCGAAGCCGCCAGACAAACGGGCGGCTGAGCCGCCCCTGCTGTCGGCGTGGCGCACACCGGTGCGCAGCCGCAGGTAATTTCTACAGACGCATTTCAAGAAATCATACAAAAGGGGAAGACCATGAGTGACAGGATTTCAAACTGGACCCGCTCCGATGATGCTGCCGTTGAACAGGCAATCCGCCGCGGCGCCACACGGCGCGAACTGCTTCACATGATGCTGGCGGGCGGCGTAGCCCTTTCCGCCGGTTCGGCGATCCTCGGCCGCGCGTCGCAAGCCGTGGCGGCTACCCCGGTTTCCGGCGGCACGCTGAAGGCGGCGGGCTGGTCGGCCTCCACTGCCGATACGCTGGATCCGGCCAAAGCCTCGCTCTCGACGGATTATGTCCGCTGCTGCGCGCTCTACAACCGCCTGAGCTTTCTCGACATTTCCGGCACGCCGCAGATGGAGCTGGCCGAATCGATCGAATCCAAGGACGCCAAGACCTGGACCGTAAAACTCCGCTCAGGAGTGACCTTCCACGACGGCAAGGCGCTGACCGCCGACGACGTGGTCTATTCGCTGAAGCGCCATCTCGATCCAGCCGTCGGCTCCAAGGTTGCCAAGATCGCGGCACAGATGACCGGCTTCAAGGCCGTCGACAAGAGCACCGTCGAGATTACGCTGGCCAGTGCCAATGCCGACCTGCCGACGATCCTTGCCATGCACCACTTCATGATCGTGGCGGACGGCACCACCGATTTCTCCAAGGGCAATGGCACCGGTGCCTTCAAGCTCGAAAAATTCGAGCCGGGGGTACGCTCGATCATGGCGAAGAATACCAATTACTGGAAATCCGGTGGACCGCACGTCGACAGCTTCGAGTTCTTCGCGATCTCGGACGATAATGCCCGTGTCAACGCGCTTCTCTCCGGTGATATCCAGCTCGCCGCCGCCATCAACCCGCGCGCGCTCCGTCTGCTCGACAAGCAGGAGGGCGTTGTCCTGTCGAAGGGAACGTCCGGCAACTACACCAATCTCAACATCCGTCTTGATCAGGCACCCGGTAACAAGGCCGATTTCATTGCCGGCATGAAGTCGATCGTCAATCGCGAGCAGATCGTCAAGGCGGCCCTGCGCGGACTTGGGGAAGTGGGGAACGACCAGCCGGTGCCGCCCATGAGCCCCTATCACAATCCGGATCTGAAGCCGAAAGCCTTCGATCCCGAGAAGGCGAAGTTCCACTTCGAAAAAGCCGGCGTCATTGGCCAGTCCATCCCGGTCATTACCTCCGACGCGGCGAACTCGGCCATCGACATGGCGATGATCATCCAGGCTTCGGCTGCGGAAATCGGCGTCAAGCTGGACGTGCAGCGCGTTCCCGCCGACGGCTACTGGAGCAATTACTGGCTGAAGGCCCCGATCCATTTCGGCAACATCAACCCGCGTCCGACGCCCGACATCCTGTTCTCGCTGCTTTATGCATCGGACGCGCCGTGGAACGAAAGCCAGTACAAGTCGGAAAAATTCGACAAGTTGATGCTGGAGGCGCGCGGCCTGCTCGACATGGAGAAGCGCAAGCAGATCTACTTCGAGATGCAGACGATGATCGCCGACGAAGCAGGCACCATCATTCCCGCCTATCTCACCAATGTGGACGCAATCTCCTCCAAGCTGAAGGGGCTGGAAGCCAATCCACTCGGCGGCATGATGGGTTACGCCTTCGCGGAATACGTCTGGCTCGAAGCCTGATAAACCATGGTGCCGGGCGTGAAACAGCGCCCGGCAAGCTTTCCCCGAGATGCGGGAAGCCTCCACCATCAGGCAGGTTGCAGGAGCATGTGAATGAACAGCCGGATATTATCCCTTGTCGCCAGGCGGCTGGTCGTCATGCTGACGACGCTGCTTATCGTCTCATTTATCGTCTTTTCAGCCACCAGCCTGTTACCCGGCGACACCGCGACGATCCTCCTCGGCCAGGCGGCGACGCCTGAAGCCGTTGCGGGCCTGCGTACCGCCATGCATCTCGACGATCCCGCCCTGCTGCGTTTCATCCGTTGGCTTTTCGGCCTGGTGCAGGGAGATCTCGGCACGTCCTATGCCAATAACATGGCGATTGCCGATCTCATCGGCCCGCGTTTCATCAACTCCATGAAGCTGGCTGGCATCACGACCATCATCGCCGTGCCGCTGGCGCTGACGCTCGGCATCAGTTCCGCAATGCTGCGCGGAACGCTTTATGACCGGGCCGTCACCGTGCTGACCATCGGCGTCATTTCGGTGCCGGAATTCATGATCGCGACGCTCGCGGTGCTGCTTTTTGCCGTTTACCTGAAATGGCTGCCGGCGCTATCGCTCGTCAGCGAAGTGCACACGCTTTTCGATGTGCTGCGTGTTTACGCCATGCCCGTCATCACCCTGACCTTCGTTGTCTCCGCCCAAATGATCCGCATGAGCCGCGCCGCCGTTATCGAGACACTCGACACGCCGTATGTCGAAATGGCGCTGCTGAAGGGTGCGCCGCGCATGCGCATCGTGCTGCGCCACGCGCTGCCAAACGCGCTTGGCCCCATTGTCAACGCGGTGGCGCTCTCGCTCTCCTATCTTGTCGGCGGTGTTATCATCGTCGAGACGATCTTCAATTATCCCGGCATCGCCAAGCTGATGGTCGATGGCGTCGCCACCCGCGACCTGCCGCTGATCCAGACCTGCGCAATGATCTTCTGCGTCGGTTATCTCCTCCTCATCACGACCGCAGACATCATCGCCATCATGTCCAATCCGAGGCTGCGCTGATGGCCGATCATGTCAAAACAACTTCGGGGACCTCGCGTTTGGGTTACAAGATCAACGCAGTCGGCGTTTTCGGCTTTCTCGTCATCTTTCTCTGGGCCATGGTTGCGATCTTCGCGCCATATCTCATTCCGCATCCGGTCGGTGAAATCGTCGATTTCGATTATTTCGGGCCGATGACATCAGAGCTCTGGCTCGGTTCGGACTATCTCGGTCGTGACGTGCTTTCCCGTATTCTCATGGGCGCACGTTTCACGGTCGGCATTTCGCTGGCAGCGGTCGCCATCGCCTGCACCTGCGGCGTTGTGCTCGGCATGTGCGCCGCCGTCATCGGCGGCTGGTTCGACGCCGCGCTCAGCCGGTTTCTCGATGCGGTGAATTCCATTCCAAGCAAGCTTTTCGGCCTCGTGGTCGTCGCCGCTGTCGGTTCGTCCATTCCGGTATTAATCGTCACGCTCTCGGTCATCTACACGCCCGGCGCCTATCGTTTTGCCCGCGCGCTTGCAGTCAATGTCAACACAATGGATTTCGTCACAGTGGCGCGTGTTCGCGGTGAGAGCCTCTTTTATCTCATCGGCTCCGAAATTCTGCCGAACATCATCCGGCCCGTGCTTGCCGATCTCGGCGTACGGTTCGTGTTTATCGTCCTGCTTCTTTCTGGCCTTTCCTTCCTTGGCCTCGGCCTGCAGCCACCCAATGCCGACTGGGGTGCGCTGGTGCGCGAAAACATCGGCGGCCTGCCTTTCGCGGCCCCCGCGGTCATTTTTCCGTCACTGGCCATTGCAAGCCTGACGATCAGCGTGAACCTGCTGATCGACAATCTGCCGAAGAAAATTCGCGACAGGAGCGAAGCATGAACAATCTCGTTGAAATCCGCGGATTGAAGGTCGAGGCAACCACCGATTCAGGCCGTCGCATCGATATCATCAAGGGCGTCGACATCGATATCGCCGATGGCGAAATCGTCGCACTGATCGGCGAAAGCGGCTCCGGCAAGACCACCATCGCCCTGACGCTGATGGGTTACGCCCGCCCCGGTTGCCGCATTTCCGGCGGCAGCGTCAAGGTGGCGGGTCAGGATATGGTGCAGCTTTCCGAAACAGAGCGCGAAAGGGTCCGCGGCACACAAGTCACTTATGTCCCGCAAAGCGCTGCTGCCGCCTTCAACCCGGCACAGAAGATCATCGATCAGGTCATCGAAGTCACCCGCATCCATCACCTCATGCCGCCGCAGGAAGCCCGTGCACGCGCGGTTGAGCTCTTCAAGGCGCTCTCATTGCCCAACCCGGAAACCATCGGTGACCGTTATCCGCATCAGGTCTCCGGCGGTCAGCTTCAGCGCCTCTCCGCGGCCATGGCGCTGATCGGCAATCCAAAGCTGGTGATCTTCGACGAACCGACCACCGCACTCGACGTCACGACCCAGATCGAGGTCCTGCGCGCCTTCAAATCGGCAATGCGTAAGGGCGGCATCGGAGGTGTCTATGTGTCACACGATCTCGCCGTCGTTGCCCAGATCGCCGACCAGATCGTGGTGCTGAAAGGCGGCGAGGTACAGGAAACCGGCACCACCAGGGATATTCTCGAAAATGCGCAGCATCCTTACACAAAGGAATTGCTGACGGCATTTCATGACAAGGTCCGCGCGGTCGCCCCGCCAACGCAGGACCGGGCAGCACCGTTGCTGGATATTGAAAATCTGATCGCTGGATATGGCACCAAGGGCGACGACAGGATGCCGCTCGTGCGCGCCGTGGATTCCGTCAGCCTTTCGGTCTATCCCGGTCGCAATCTTGGTATCATCGGCGAATCCGGCTGCGGAAAATCGACACTGGCACGCGCCATTGCCGGCATTCTTCCGGCGGCAGGCGGCCATGTCATTTTCGAAGGCAAGGAGCTGGATGCCGATGCCCGCCATCGGACAAGCGACCAGCTGCGCCGCATGCAGATCGTTTTCCAATATGCCGATACCGCGCTCAACCCTTCGAAACCGATCGAGGATATTCTCGGCCGGCCGTTGACCTTTTATCACGGCATGAAGGGCAAGGCCCGGGATGCGCGGGTCGATCAGCTTCTCGACATGGTGAAGCTGCCGCGCTCGGTGCGCCACCGTCATCCCTCAGGCCTGTCAGGCGGGCAGAAGCAGCGCGTCAATTTCGCCCGGGCGCTGGCCGCCGAACCATCACTCATCATCTGCGACGAAATAACCTCGGCGCTGGACACCGTGGTTGCCGCCGCCATCATCGATCTTCTCGGCGAATTGCAGCGGGAGCTGAATCTCTCTTACATCTTCATCAGCCACGATCTCTCGGTGGTGGAGACCATCTGCGACGAAATCGTGGTGATGTACGCCGGCAAGAAGGTGGAGCATCTGGAGACGGAAGCCATCAAATCGCCGACGCATCCCTATTCAAAGCTGCTCTTCTCTTCGGTACCCAAACTCGACCCGACATGGCTCGACAATCTTCAGCAGGATGCGGAGCTGGTGCGGGCGTTTTCCAAGCGGTGAGCTGCTGAAAAACAGTAAGGCGTTGCAAAAACCTGGGTGATTACCAAAGAGGATTGAGACGCTGTCCTCCGTCATGCCGAACTTGATCCGGCATCCAGCCACGGCGCGTCTGCCCCGTGAGAAGAGTCTTTTGCAATCAAGGACTTGATCGCGCTGGATCCCGGATCAAGTCCGGGGTGACGGAGTGTAAGTGCAACCCCCTGTCAAACCCATCGGTTCTGCGGACGTCTGATGTACTACCTCTCACTTCAAAGCGGAAACAGGCTGGTCAGCGGCATATGCGATTTGATAATCGGCGATTTCAGCACCACGAAGCTGAAATATTTGTCGATGCCCACGTCCATATCGGTCAGCCTTTCCATGATCGACTGATATTCGACAATGCCCGACGTGACGAATTTCAGGAGGTAGTCGTAACCGCCGGAAACGAGATGGCATTCCACCACCTGGTCGATTTTTTCAACGACCCCGAGGAAGCGGGCGAAATCGATCTGGCGATGATTCTTGAGTGTGATCTCGGTGAAGACCGTCAGCGTCTGGCCGAGTTTGTTGATGTTGATCTGCGCCGAATACCCCTCGATATAACCTTCCGACTGGAGCTTCTTCACCCGCATCAGGCAGGGGCTTGGCGAAAGATTGACAAGTTCCGCCAGCTCGACATTGGTGATGCGACCGTTTTTCTGAAGTTCATAGAGAATCTTGATATCGATCCGGTCAAGTTTCATCACGTGCGGAACCCCTTTTGTTTTTTCAGACACGCGGCATAAAATTCTGGCGCGGCAATTGAAATCTTACCACATGGACGCGCGCTGTCGACGCAACGATGTTTTTTTCATTCAGCAGAAAGAGTTGCAGAGAGGTCTGCGAACAGCAGAAAATTCCGGCAGAGAGCCCAGTCTGGCAACGTTTGCGCGTCGGCCAAGGTAAATTAGGACGACTATAAGGAGTCAGACCATGCCCGCCCCGCTGCAACAGATAACGACATCGCCGGACCTGCCGAAAGCGGCTGACGCGGTCATCATCGGCGGCGGCATCGTCGGCGTATTCGCTGCTTATTACCTCGCGCAGCGCGGCCTGAAAGTCGCCCTTGTCGAAAAAGGCCTTATCGGCGCGGAGCAATCCAGCCGGAACTGGGGCTGGTGCCGGCAGCAGAACCGCGACGCAAGGGAATTGCCGATTTCGACGCAGAGCCTTACGCTCTGGGAACGATTTGCGGCCGAAAGCGGCGAGAACACCGGCTTTCGCCGCTGCGGGCTGCTTTACCTGAGCGACAACGAGGCCGAGCTTGCTGGATGGGCGCGCTGGCGCGACTTTGCCCTTACTGCCGGCGTGACGACCCATATGTTGAGCGCAGATGAAGCGAGCGAGCGTGGGCATGCGACCGGAAAACGCTGGAGGGGGGGCGTTTTTTCACCGACCGACGGAACAGCCGATCCTTCCATGGCGGCCCCCGCCGTAGCGCGTGCCATCATGAAGCTGGGCGGCACGGTGCATCAGAACTGCGCCGCGCGGGGCCTCGAGACGGAAAATGGTCGCGTCAGCGCCGTCGTTACCGAAAAAGGAACCATCCGCACGAAAACGGCGATCATGTCCGGCGGCGCCTGGGCCTCTTCATTCTGCCGCCAGCTGGGCATCCGTTTTCCGCAGGCTTCGGTTCGGTCCTCTATTCTCGCCGTTACGCCCGGCGCGGAGGGTCTGCCGGATGCGCTGCACACTGCCGCCGTCTCGGTAACGAAGCGGAATAATGGGGGCTATACGCTCGCCATCAGCGGGCTTGGACGCATTGACCCGACGGCGCAGCAGGCGCGGTTTGCGCGTGAGTTCGTGCCGATGTTCCTCAAGCGCTGGCGCAGTCTCAGGCCAGGCGGCCTGGAAGGCGTTCGCGGTGGCCACGAGTCGCTGAAAAACTGGCGCCTCGATGCGCCGACCCCCATGGAACGGGTTCGCATTCTGGATCCGAAACCGAATGCGGCAGCGATACGCGAAACCCATGAAAGAGCTTTGCAGCTCCTGCCTGCTCTACGCAAAACGCAGGTTTCGACCACATGGGCCGGCTTTATCGACAGCACGCCGGATGGCGTACCTGCCATTGGTGAAACCAGCGAATTGCCCGGCTTCATCCTCGCCGCGGGCTTCAGCGGCCATGGTTTCGGCATAGGTCCGGGAGCGGGCCACCTCATTGCCGATATCGTCACTGGCGCCAGCCCGATCGTCGATCCCGCGCCTTATCATCCCAGCCGTTTTAACAGCTCGGCCTGGGGCAAGGTCGCGGATTTCTGACGGACAAATACCCGCGCGGGGATGACCCAGCGGGTATTGCAGTCCGCCGCATCTCATCTGCAGGTCAGCTTTTCGGCAGTCCGGGAGGATTGGTCCGCGATTCCGGCAGGGCCTCTTCGGAAAGTTGCCAGCGGTCGAGAATTTTTGCATAGGCACCACTCTTGATCAGATCGTTGGTGGCGAGTGTCAATGCATCGGCCAGTCCCGAACCCTTGCGGGTGGTGATTGCAACGTCGGAACGTTCCGGCCATCCGGCGGAAAGGGTCCCGACACGCTTGATTGTCTTGTCTCGCGCTGCGATGAAAACCAGCTGGGCATGCGGCTGAACGATTACATCCGCCCGCCCTGCCGAAAGGGCTACAAGCCGCGTTGCTTCATCGTCGTAATATTGCAGCTCGATCGGCTTCAAATCGGCGGCAACGTTCTCGTCGCTCCATTTCAGCAGGATACGCTCCTGATTGGTGCCGGCGCCGACGATGATACGCAGCCCCGCCGCATCCTTCGGCTCCCTGATAGCGCTTATGCCACTGTCGGACTTGACGAAGAAGCCGTGGAGACCCTGCCGGTAGGTGGAGAAGTCGAATTTTTCCTTGCGCTGCTCCGTGACACCTACATTCGAGATCACCGCATCGTATTTGCCCGACGCGAGCCCCAGCGGCCAGTCCGCCCAGGCGACCGCCACCAGTTCCAGCTCAAGCCCGAGACTGTCGGCAACGGCGAGCGCATAATCGGGATCGGCCCCTACGACAGTCTTCGCGTCGGTTGCGTAAGTGGCCAGCGGCGGGCCGCCCGGTGAAACGGCCACGGTGAATTTGCCTGGTGAGACGAACCGGAAATCCTTCGGGATGGCGGCAATGGCGCCGGCATCCTTCTCGACCCTGACACGCCCAGGCTGATCCGGCGACAGATCGAATACATCATCTGCGAAAGCAGACGCGAAGCCGGCAAAGGAAAGAAAGGCGCCGAGCGTGACGGAGGTCAGGCGAAAGGTGAAAGTCATTGGTGTTTCCCGATATTGATCGCGGGACGGAGGTAGCGCGGGCGGGAGGAGGCCCGCGCTACCGGCTGAGTGATGTCCCACCTTCAACTCAGCTTTTTCGGCAACTTGACTGTCAGCGATATGCCTTCTCAGCTCTTGGGCAGACCGGGCGGGTTTGTGCGGGATTCGGTGATGGCCTCCGAGCCCAGATTCCAGCGGGCGAGAACCTTGCCGTAGTTGCCGTTCTTGATTTGGGCATTCAGTGCGGCAGTGATGGCTTCGGCAATACCGGCGTCCTTTTTCGAAGCGACGGCGATTTCCGCCGCTTCGGGCCAGCCGCCGGAGAAGGTGCCGACGAGCTTCGTCTTCTTCTGGCTTGCCGCCTGGAAGGCAGAGGTGGCATTGGGGCCAAGATAGGCATCCGCGCGGCCGGATTGCAGGGCGACATCAAGCACCGCCTGGTCGTCGTAATATTGTACCTCGGTGTCGGCCAGGCCCTTGGCTTTGTTGTCCTTGATCCACTTCAAGAGTATCTGCTCCTGATTGGTGGCCGCGCCGACAATCACCTTCAGCCCGGCGACATCCTCGGGCTTGCCGATTGACGTGACCTTGCTGTTGTTGCCCACGTAAAAGCCCAGCAGGTCATTGCGATAGCTGGAGAAATCGAACTTTTCCTTGCGGGCCTCCGTCACCGTTATATTAGACGTCACGGCGTCATATTTGCCTGATGTGAGACCGAGCGGCCAGTCGGCCCAGGCGATGGGGACAAGCTGAAGTTCAAGTCCAAGGCTGTCGGCGACGAGCTGGGCAATATCCGGCTCCACGCCGATCGGCGTCTTCGTGTCGCTCGCATAATCCACCAGCGGCAGCCGGAAAGGTACGGTCGCAACCGTCAGCTTTCCATCGGCAACGAACTTGTGGCCGGCAGGCAGGAGCTTGATCGCCTCCTCCACCTTTTCTGCGCGAACGCGACCCTTCTGCTCCGGCGACAGGTCAACCTCCTGCGCATGCGCTGCCGGGATGAGCGCGGCAGTGGCCGTGAAAAGACCACCGGCGAGAAGGGATAATAATTTCGATGAAAAAGCCATGTGAGTGTTTCCTTGTTGTTGATTAGAGAACTTTGGCGAGGAATTCAGCTGTGCGCGGATGCTCGGGATTATTGAACACCTTGTCAGGCGTACCCGTTTCGAGAATTCGCCCCTGCTCCATGAAGATCACCCTGTCGGAAACTTCACGGGCAAAACCGATCTCGTGCGTGACGATGATGAGGGTGACGCCGGACCGGGACAGTTCCTTGATGACGTCAAGCACCTCGTTGACGAGTTCGGGATCAAGCGCCGAGGTCGGCTCATCGAACAACAGCACCTTTGGCCGTAGGGCAAGCGCCCGCGCAATCGCCACGCGCTGCTGCTGGCCGCCTGAAAGCTGACGCGGATAGGCTCCGGACTTTTCGGCAAGACCGACGCGAGCCAGAAGATCCCTCGCCTCCGCCTCGGCCTGCTCCTTCTTGATGCCGCGAACCACGACCGGCGCTTCGGCTATATTTTCCAGTGCGGTAAGATGGGGGAAGAGGTTGAAGCTCTGAAAAACCATACCCACTTCAACGCGTCGCTTGAGGATCTCCCGCTCCTTCAGCTCGTAGAGCGTGTCGCCTTGCTGGCGATATCCGACCAGTTCGCCGTCGATGGCAATGAAGCCATCATCCACGCGTTCCAGGTGATTGATGGAGCGCAGCAGGGTGGACTTGCCGGACCCGGACTGGCCGAGAATGGTGGTGACACTGCCCGCCGGAATGGAAACGGTGACATCATCAAGGACTTTCAGCGAGCCGAAAGACTTCGAAACACCGTGAATATTGACCGAACCACCGCGATTTCCGAGCTGGAAACTACCGGTCCTGACGGCGGCCGGCCGTTCGGCTCTAGCGTCCGCAGGCGCTGGTGCCTCCACCGCTTCAGGCAAGGGCCGGCGCGGCCGGATTGTGCGGTAGAGCGTTGCAAATAGTGAGGGCGGAGGGTTGCGCAGCGCGCCACGCGAAAAGTGCCGCTCGATGTGATGCTGGACGATGGAAAGCGCGGTCAGGATCACCAGATACCAGACGGTGGCAACCATCAGCAGCGGGATCACTTCCAGATTGCGGCGATAGATGATCTGGATCGTATAGAATAGCTCGGGCAGCGCGAGGATATAGACCTGCGACGTTCCCTTTGCGAGGAGAATGATCTCGTTGAAACCATTGGGCAGAATGGTTCTCATCGCCTGCGGTAGCACGATGCGCGAAAACTGCCGGCGGCGCGGCAGGCCAAGCGAGGCCGCCGCTTCGAGCTGACCTTGTTCGACTGATAGGATGCCGCCGCGCACGATCTCCGATGAGAAAGCCGCAGCATGTAGCGTCAGTCCGAGCACCGCAGCCGCAAAGGGCGTCATGAGCTGCGTCGTGTTCCAGCTGAAGAAGTTGATACCGGTATAGGGAACGCCGATCGTGACGGTCTCGTAGAGATAACCGAGATTATTGAGGATCAGCAGCAGCACAATCAGCGGAATGGAACGGAATATCCAGATATAGGTCCAGGAGATCGCGACAAGCAGGGGAGACCCCGAAACGCGGGCAAGGGCGAGAACGGTGCCGAGCACGAAACCCAGAAAAGCCCCAAGCGCCGTCAGCAGCAGCGTCCGGCCTAGCCCCACAAGCACCGGTTCGGCGAAAAACCATTCCGCAAATACATTCCAGCCCCAGCGTGGGTTACCGAAGACGGAATGCAGGACGGCCGCGATGATGAGAACCGCAAGAACGGTGCCCGCCGTACGCAGTGGATAGCGGGCAGGAACGACGCGGAAATGCGCGTAACCGTCCCTGACCGGCTCGCCCTTGTGTTCACTCACCGAGACATTCGGAAAATCGGAAGCTATCGTCATCGGAAAAGGCCTTTCACGGATGAACTGGAGAGAGTTGCGGCCGCGCGGCCGAAAGCGATGCGCCATCCCTGATGGGCGCAGAAGCTTCAGACAGCCATTTTTCAAAAGGCAGGGACTTGATCGTCTCGGGATCGGCCGCGGTGTCGAACAGGGCGCGGTAGCCGTTGGTCAGATAAAGACCGACCGCTTCTGGCTGACGGAAGCCGGTGGTCAGATAAACGCGGGCGTAGCCCTGACGGATCGCCTGCAGCTCCAGTTCCCGCAGCACAAGTTTCGCGAGCCCCTGCCTGCGATGGGCGGAGTGTGTCCAGACGCGCTTGAATTCTGCCGTCTCGTCGTCGTAGCGCATGAAAGCCCCACCGGCGATCGCCTTGCCGTCACGCAGGAGCAGCAGGAAGTTGCCAGATGGCGGGCTGAAGGCCTCAGGCGGATATTTGTTGAGCTCCGCCTTGGCCCCTTCCGCATTGAAAAATGTGCCGTAGCGGCTGTCATATTCGAACAGCAACTCCTCAAGAAGCGGCGTCGCGAGCGGATCCTTGACCGATGTATAGAAAAAAGTGTCGCTCATGTCCTTGTCCCAAATTTTGCGTCAGGAGAGGTAGTCTTCCGCCAGACGCACCCAGAAGCGCGCCGCAGGGGCGATGATCGTATCGTTGAAATCGTAGTGAGGGCTGTGCAGCGGCGCGCTGTCGCCATTGCCGACGAAGAGATAGGAACCAGGCCGCTCCTGCAGCATGAAGGCGAAATCCTCGCTCGCCGTTCTCGGCTGAAAGCTCTCGGCGATCTGTCCTGGCGGGAAGTGCCGTCTGGCGACATCTTGGGCGAAAGCCGTCTGCACGGCATGATTGATGACGGGCGGAAAACCCCGTGCATAAGCAACCTCGGCCTTTGCGCCAAAGCTTTCCGCCTGCGCCTTTGCCAGCGCCGGAAGCCGCTCCTCCAGCCTGTCGCGCACGACCGGCGAGAAGGCGCGCGCAGTGATCTGCAGTTCGACGCTCTCGGGAATGACATTCGAAGCCGTCCCGCCATGAATGGAGCCAACCGTCAGCACCGCCATCTCGCGCGGATCGACATTGCGTGAAACGATGCTTTGCAGCGCGGTGACGAAGCTTGCCGAGGCGAGAACCGGGTCGACCGTTTCGTGCGGCGCTGCCCCGTGTCCGCCCCTGCCGACAATCCGCACCTTCGCCTTGTCGACGGAGGCCATTGCAGGACCTTCAACGAAACCGAACTGGCCCGCCTCGACACCCGGCCAGTTATGCAGGCCAAAGACGGCGTCGACCGGAAAGCGTTCGAACAGCCGGTCCTTTATCATCGCCCTCGCGCCGGCGCCGATTTCCTCGGCGGGCTGGAAGATCAGTGTCAACGTGCCGGAAAAACTCGAGGTTTCGGCAAGATAACGGGCTGCTGCGAGCAGGATGGTCGTATGGCCGTCGTGACCGCAGGCATGCATGACACCCGGCGTGTCGCTGGCATAGGCAAGGCCGGTTTCCTCGGTAATGGGCAGCGCGTCGATATCGGCGCGAATACCGAGGCGTTTTTCGCCATGGCCGCGCTTGAGGGTCGCCACAACGCCATGGCCGCCGACGCCCTCCGTCACCTCATATCCGAAAGACAGAAGATAACGGGCGATGAGAGCGGCCGTGCGTTTCTCCTTCAGCGAGAGCTCCGGATGCCGGTGGAGATCGCGCCGGATGGCGATGCTCTCCTCGATGAAGGCAAGGATTCCCCGTTCGGCGTCGTCCTGCGGACGCGCGCCGTCAATGTGGATGTTCATGGTTCTATCTCCTGCACGACCCTTTACGCGCCGCGTCCTGAAAGTCTGCGCTGGCCGGGTCGCCCTCCGGCCGCGATCTTATGCGATGGCCTTGTCCGAACCGCTTTCGCCCCGGGTGTAGACGCTTTCCCGGAAAGGCAGCCCGAGATGGTCGCGCAGCGTCGCCCCGTCCAGATGCGGATCGAAATAACCCCGCCGCTGCAGCACAGGAATGACAAGGCGGATAAAATCATCCAGCCCTTCGGCGATCACGGGAAAACCGAGAATGAAGCCGTCCGCAGCGTCGTGCTCCACCCAGCGGATGATTTCGTCAGCCACCTTGTCCGGTGTGCCGATGAAACCCTCACGCGGGGTCGCCGCCTCCAGTGCCGCCTCGCGCAGCGTCTGGTTCTTTTCCTTGGCGCGACGCTTGATGCGGTCGGTCGTTGAACGGAAACTGTTCTTGCCGATATCGCCCAGGTCAGGGAAAGGCTCATCCAGCGGATAGACGCTGAAATCATGATGATCGAAGAAGCGGCCGAGATAGGCGAGCGCCTCCTCGATTGTGATGAGGTTGCGGATAACGTCGTATTTCGCCTCCGCTTCTTCCTGGGTCTCGCCGACAATCGGACCGATGCCTGGGAAGATCTTCACATCGGCAGCGGACCTGCCCTGCGCGACGGCACTCTGCTTGACTCGCTTCAGGAAGGTCTGGTTTTCCTCAAGTGAAGCGGAATTGGTGAAGACCGCATCAGCGTGCTTGCCCGCAAGACCGATGCCGGCATCGGATGAGCCGGCCTGAAACACTACCGGCTGCCCCTGCGGCGAACGCTGGATGTTCAAGGGGCCTTCCACCTGGAAAAAGCGGCCCTTATGGCCGAGGGTGTGAAGTTTGGTGCGGTCGAAAAATTGTCCCGTCTCACGGTTGCGCACAAAGGCATCATCGTCCCAGCTGTCCCACAGACCCTTGATGACTTCGAGATATTCGTCGGCAATCTCATAACGCAGCGCATGTTCAGGATGATTGCGGCTGTAGTTCTTCGCCGTGCCTTCGAGAGGTGTCGTCACCGCATTCCATCCGGCGCGGCCACCGCTCAGGAGATCGAGCGAAGCAAACTGGCGGGCGATGGTGAAGGGGTCGCTATAGGAGGTCGAAACGGTTCCGGCGAGACCGATCTTCGAGGTCACCGCGGCCAGCGCTGAAAGGATCGTCAGCGGCTCGAACCGGTTGAGGAAATGAGGGATCGACTTTTCGTTGATGTAAAGCCCGTCCGCCACGAAAGCGAAGGCGATACCGGCCGCCTCCGCCTTCAACGCATTCTTCCTGAAAAACTCGAAATTGACGCTGGCGTCAACTGGGCTTTTGGGATGCCGCCAAGCGTTCATATGCCCGCCGGGACCCTGAAGCATGATGCCGAAACGGATTTTCTTTCTCGTCATGTCATTTCCTCCTGAGGACTAAATCACGCCGCCCGGGAAAGGCGGTGCGTGGCCAAGAGTTCGATCGAGGCAAGCCGCTGATCGGCCCCGACATGCGGCGGCTCGATGATGAATTCCTCGATGCCGTGCTCTTCGGAAAGCGCGCGAAGCGCCTTGTGAATATCCTCCGGCCCGCCATGCAGGACATTGGGCTTGCGCTCCTCGATGCGGTAATCGGCATCGCCGGACTGGCGGGCAAATTCCTCCGCCTGTTCACGCCGGCCCAGATTGAAGGCCCTGCCATCACTGAGGAACACCCGGTAAATGCGCTGACCTTCGACCTGCCGCGCGGCATGAGCGGGGTCGCTGGCAGCAAACGCGGACAGGGCAAGGACCGGGGCAACTCCGCCGCTTTCTTCACGGAAAGCCGAAAGGCTGCGGCGGAGAACCTCCACGTCGCCATTGAGATGGCCGGCAAAAACGAAATTCCATCCGCGTGAAGCGGCAAGCCTCGCGCTTTCCGGGCTGGCGCCGAGCAGGAATCGTTCCGCAGCGACCGGCGGTACGGGAGTTGCCCGCAATCCGGCCTGCGCGTGTTCGTGCGGCGCGGCGCCGGACAGGAATGTGGTAAGCTCGCCGAAGGCCGCTTCAAAATCCGGTTTGCGGGCAGGATCATAGGCCTGCTGCAAGGCTGACGTCGCGAGCGGCAGCCCGCCCGGTGTCTTACCGATGCCGAGATCAACCCGGCCAGGCGCGAGCGACGACAAAACGTTGAAAACCTCGGCAACCTTGTAAGGGCTGTAGTGCTGCAGCATGACGCCGCCTGAGCCGACGCGGATGTGGGAGGTCTTCGCCAATATCCACGCAACCAGCGCTTCCGGCGCGGACCCGGCTAGTTCCGGCGAATTGTGATGCTCGGCCACCCAGAAACGGCGGTAGCCCAGCTCTTCGGCACGTCTGGCGAGATTGATAGTGTCGCGGAATGCACTCGCCGCGTCCTCACCCGTGGGAACAGGGCTCTTGTCCAGCAAACTGAGCGTATACATCATCACCTCGCGTGTCTTTGATGCATACTTTGTCTACGGATTTTATATACTAATAAAGGATGATCGTTCCACGTTGCGGCGCGATGAGAGAAAATATTGTTTTCAATGGTGTCGCGGAAAGCCGGCGCAGGCGGGAGCCATCCGCAACGCGGAGGGTCACCTTAAAATAACGTTGCAACTGGCCGCTTTCAGCACCAACGAAGGCGAAACGGGCTTGCGCCGAAATTCGGTAAAAACTACTTAGTAACTCAGGAATAATATGGCGAGGCGCTGTAAAACGTGCCGTTTCTCTTTCGGATCATGTGATGTTGACCAAAAAAGGCAAATACGGACTAAAAGCACTTGTCGATCTGGCGCGGTTGCCCCAGGGCGAAACCGCCTTCGTGACAGAGATTGCGAGCCGTAACAACATCCCGAAAAAATTTCTCGACACCATTCTTCTGGAACTGCGCAATAGCGGGATCCTGCGCTCCAAGAAGGGGCCCAATGGCGGTTATTCACTGTCGAAAATGCCGTCGGAAATCATGATCGGCCAAGTTATCCGCACGCTGGACGGTCCTCTGGCGCCCATCCGCTGCGCAAGTCGCACAGCCTTTGAAGCCTGTGACGACTGCGATGATCCGGAGACCTGTCAGGTCAGACTTTCGATGACGGACGTCCGTGACGCCATCGCAACGATTCTGGACAATATGACGCTTGCGCAATTCGTGGAGAAGGACGGGCAGGACGCCCACGCCATTCCGGCCGGTCAATAGATTTCGAACGGTCGGCCATTCGCGATCTACTCATTGCCTGCGCAGATCGTCCTCCAGCGAAGCGATCAATCCGTCTTCGCTGACGCCTTCGACAAGACCGAGGCGTGCCATCAGGATTTCAAGCGTGATGGCATTGTTGCGAACCGAGCGAAAGGTGACGTTTTCTGCACCAACCTGTGCCGCATCGATATTGGCCGCAAGGCTTGCTATCTGCGCCCTCAGGAGTTCGATGGCGAGAAATACTTCCCCTATGACGGGTCGCGCCGCACTCTTATCCGCCAGCCTGTCGATCAGCAGGGACGAAAGCTCACCCTGCTTTTGTCCCAACGCCACTGCGGCCCTCAAAAGTGTTGAAACGGAAGTGGCCAGATTTCCGGCGCCCTGAGCCAGGAACACAACCTGATCGGCACGCACCAGACCCTCCCACGACGTATTGGGGCGATTGCGCAAGACGATAAGCAAGGGCTGCCCGGACGTATTGACCGCTGGCACGACGATCCAGTCCGCGTCGCCCCTCACCGACCCAACAACGTCGTCGGGAAGCCGCAGGGCATAGTCGTCTTCCGTCACCGTAACCGCTTGGTCCAGATTCGCGGCAGACGTTGCCGGTCCGAATGTCTCGCCAAGATCGAGACGGGCGAAAAGCGCCCTGCGCTGCTCTTCGCTGCCCGCATTCCTGATGAACTCAAGGGCAGTGAAATGTTCAACGAGGCCCTGCGCCGCCTCGGCATCGGCTGCTGAAATAATGGCAAGCGCCTGTGACAGAATGTCATTGGTGATATCCGCTCCACCGAGCTCCGTTGGAACGGAAAGAGCGAGAAGGCCGGAACGGGCAATCCGAGCGTGGATGTGTCCTGGACTTTCAACGCCGCAGTTCGCGGCGATTGCCCGTGCGACGGTCAGCACATCAATATCCGCGCCAAGGCGTGGAGGAACGAAACGAAGTCTTTCGCCGAGAGGCGTGACGGATCCCATGCTCAACTCCCTCAAACAATGACAAAGCAACGCGCCGGCGGCCGACGCTTAACCCAGCGAATGATAACGCCCGTTCTGATAGACCAGCGAGTAGCCGGAGCCGACGCGGATCGCCTCCACCTTGCCGATCACGATGACATGGCTATGCCGTTCGATCGCTTCCTCAATGGTGCAGTCGATCGCCGCGACAGCATCCTCAAGAATAGGCGCGCCGCTCGCCAGCCGGGTCCATTCAGCACCGCGATAACGATCCGCACCCTTCAGGCCGCCGATGCCGGCGAACTGGTTGGCGATGAACTGATGGTTGGGGCCGATAATGTTCACGGCGAGATGGCCGAAACGCTGCACGACCGGCCATGTGGACGAGGAGCGATTGAGCGCGACAAGAATTCTGGGGGGATCGACCGACAGCGCCGTGGCCGAGGTTACGGTCGCACCCGTTCGGGCCTCCCCTTCCCCCGCCGTGATCACGCTGACGCCGCCGCCCAGTGTTCTCAGCGCCGCCTTGAGGCTGTCGGCATCCGGAGCCTTGCCGGCAACGGGGTCACGGAGATTGATGAATTGTTGATCCTTGGCCGCATATTGCAATGTCATCGGTGGCTCCTGAAAAAGCTGATTTGTTCAATAGCTAACAGCGGCGATGGGGTGGGAAACAGGCACCTTTTTCCATAATGACAAAATTCTATAGAAATAATGTTTTATATGCTTCTGCGCCGTTGCAGCCTGCCGCAGGATACGAGGCGTAAGAAGAATGGCCTGCCTTTCGCAGGCCATTCAGGACCCGGATACAAGCTTGACGTTGCCGCCATGGCCACCGCCGCCAAAGACCTGCTTTGTTCCGAATGACGAGCGGATCTGATCGCGCGGTCCGCCGAGCCCGATTTCCGGGAACAACAGTTCGGAAACGCGATAGGCTTCCTCGAGATGAGGATAACCGGACGCAATGACGGTATCGATGCCGAGCGCCTGATATTCCCGCAGTCTCGCCGCAACCGTCTTCGGCGAACCGACCAGCGCCGTGCCGGCGCCCGAACGGACGAGCCCGATGCCCGCCCACAGGTTCGGGGAAACCTCGAGCCGGTCGCGTCGGCCGTTGTGCAACGCCTGCATCCGCGCTTGCCCGACGGAATCCGACGCTTTGGAGAATACTTCCTGAGCAGACGCAATGGTCTCGTCGGAGAGCTTCGAAATCAGCCTGTCGGCATCGGCCCAGGCCTCCTCGTCGGTTTCACGCACGATGAAATGCAGGCGAATGCCGAAGGTTACCTCGCGGCCCTTTTTGGCGGCGGCCGCACGTACCTTGGCGATTTTTTCAGCGACCTGTGCCGGCGGCTCGCCCCAGGTGAGATATTTGTCGGTGATACCAGCCGAAAACTCGATGCCGGCATCGGAAGAGCCGCCGAAATAAAGCGGCGGGCGCGGCTCCTGTACCGGCGGCAGGCCGAGCCTTGCGTCCACCGCCTTGATATATTTGCCGTCCAGGCTCCCCTTGCCGGTTTCGATCAGTGAATTGAAAACCTGGAAGAACTCGTCGGCATGGTCGTAACGTTCGTCATGCGGCAGGAAAATGCCGTCGCCGCCCAGTTCCTGCGCGCTGCCGCCAACCACGATGTTGAGAAGCAGCCGTCCATGGGAAACACGATCAAGCGTGGAGGCCAGCCGGGCATAATAGGCGGGTGACGCAACGCCCGGACGGATGGCAACGAGGAATTTCAGCTTCTCGGTATAAGCCGCAAGATTGGCCGCGAGAATGAAGGATTCCTCGCAGGCGACGCCGGTTGGAATGAGCACGCCGGAATAACCCAGCCGATCGGCAGCCTGCGCGATTTCGCGAAAATAGCCGGGATCGGCAGGACGCGCGAGATCGTCGGAGCCCAGATAACTACCGTCGCCCGACGAGGGAATGAACCAAAGAAAATCGAGGGGTTTGTCGGCTGTGCTCATCGGCTGGTCCTTTGCAATCCGCCCTTCGGGCAATGCGTTCTGATGATAAAGGGTAGCCAATTCCCCGGCGCGTTTAAGAAATTTTGTTCCAATTTCCATTCGGCATGGAGAGTTTCTCTCCCGGATAACCCGCCCTGCGAAGCGAAACGAAGCCTTCGCCAATAGCCGTCAGAAGACCGGGTAAAGGCCGAGCATTGCAAAATTCATTTCGCAGATTTCTTCCCGCTCGAGTTCGAGATCGCTTTTTTCTCGCCTGATACGTCCGGAATGGTCCAAGGGATGAAGGCTGACCCGTTCCTCGTCATGCGGCTGACGCCGGGTCAAACCGAACAGATCGAAAGTAAACGCATGAAGTCCCTGCGGCATGTGCGCCTCCTTTGCTCTACTCGCTCCATCCTCAGGCGATCATCCAAAATCGTCAATATTTTCGATAAAATTACTATTCTATTATTAGAGGATCATCGGCAAATGTGGACCAAGCTTGCGGCGTGAGGGAAAAAATCCGTTTCCGACGGCCAATGGCAGTACATGGACCGCAAACGACCACTCTTCTCTTCAAAAATACGCATCACTGAGCGCACTCAGTGTGTTCGACCTCGATCGGGTCCCCGCCTTTGCGGGTGCGTTACCCATCTTCAGCCGTTCGAGCAGAGCATAACCCTCGGGCCATCGTCCGTAGCCGCTGGCAATATTGATATGCCCGACGGCGCCGAGATTGATGAGATCGCTCCCCCACAGGCTGGCACTGCGCGAAAGCTCTTCGGCATCCATGTAGGGATCGTTCATACTGCCCACGACGAGGCTCGGAAAAGCAAGCGGCTGCTGCGGAAATGCGCCGAACCGCACAATACAGGGATGCATCGCCTCCACGCGGTCGAGATGAGCGGGTGCAACCAGAAGCGCGCCCCTGATCTTTGCGGCGGAGGGTCGAGACGCCATATTCGCCACCAACAGGCAACCGAGGCTGTGGGCGACGATATAAGCACTTTCGACGGTCGCCAGCGCTGCCTCCAGACGGTCAAGCCAGTCGTCGAGAACCGGGCATTGCCAATTGTCCTGATCGACCAGTTGGGCATCGGGATCATCCAGCAACCAATGTCGCTGCCAGTGCCCTTCATCCGAACCATTCAGGCCAGGAACAATCAAGGTGGTACACATGCCTGCTCCGTAGGTTGTGTGCGAGTGCACCAAGCATGGTGAATTTTATGATTCCAGTCGACTATCGCCTTGCTCACCTTTTGGATGCACGAGAAAAAACGATCCAGACAAATCCGATAGTTCAGAAAATACGTTCTCGGTTCCCAAGATAATGTCCGTCAGAGGAAATCATTTCCTCAAATTTTTTATATAGAAAATATGTGCAATTTAGGCTTCCCAGACGGAAAGCTTTTCCTCTGCCGGACAACAAAAGAAACGTCGCTGCTTCGCCGGGCCGTCGCCGCTTTGCCATTCTCGCACGTGGGTAGGCTTGCGCTTCCCGTAGCCCAAGTGGCAGAGGCCGGGCTTTCGCAGAGCCGCTCCGCCGCACCACAAACGAAAATTCAGGCGGATAATGTGAGCAGCACGAGCGAATTTCTCTGGTACATCCCCAATGACGTCAAACCCGGTCACCGTGGCGATGCCGTCAGCGATAATCACAACAGTCTCGACACGTTGACGGGCCATGCCAGGGCGCTTGAAACCCATGGCTGGAAAGGCGCGCTGGTCGGCACGGGTTGGGGAAGACCCGACACTTTCACGGTGGCGGCGGCGCTTACTGCGCGCACCACCACATTCGAACCGCTGATCGCCATCCGCCCCGGCTACTGGAAACCGGCCAACCTCGCATCGGCAGCCGCCACCCTCGACCAGCTTTCGGGTGGCAGGGTCAGGATCAACATCGTCTCCGGCAGGGATGAGCTTGCGGCCTATGGCGACGAAGAAGGCGATCAGGCGCAGCGTTATGCCCGCACGAAAGAATTCATGCGGCTGGTGCGGCGGCTCTGGACGGAGGAAAACGTCTCGTTCGAAGGTGAGCATTTCCGGGTGAAGAACTCCACTGTCCTGCCGCGCATCGCGCCGCGCGAAGGCAGGCCGCATCCCAAACTCTATTTCGGCGGCGCTTCCGAAGCAGCCGAGCAGGTTGCCGCAACCGAGGCCGACGTGCAGCTTTTCTGGGGAGAGCCGCTCGCCGGTGTGCGTGAGCGGATAGAACGGCTCAGGTACCTCAGTGAAACGCTCGGCCGCGATCTGCCGCCGCTGCAATTCGGCCTGCGGATCACCACGCTGGTGCGCGAAACGACCGCCGAGGCGTGGCGCGATGCGGAAGCAAAGGTTGCCGAGATGGCCGCAAACAATGGCGTGCGCTGGAACGACCATCTTCAGGCAGTCGCAGTCGGCCAGCGCCGCCTTCTGGACTTGCACCGGCAGAGCGACGTGCTGGACGACAATCTTTACACCGCTCCGGGCAAATTCGGTGGCGGCGGCGCCGGGACGACCTGGCTTGTAGGATCAGCGGAAGATGTCGCAACGTCGCTCAAGAAGTATCGTGAGTTGGGAATCACCCATTTCGTGCTGTCCGATACGCCCTATCTGAAAGAAATTGAGCGACAGGGCGACAGGCTGCTGCCGCTGCTGCGGGATTGATGCGGTGACGCTGCCGGGCGACCCTGCTGAAACAGGGCCGCCCAATGCCTTCTCCGGTCAGCCACCGGCTGCCTTGATGCTCTGGCGGCCAAGGATCGTGCGGATCATATGGCTCTGCGGCGCGTGCGCCCGTGCCGTGATGGCATCGCGGTGATGGCGCTCAAGATGGTAGTCCCGGCGCAGGCCGCGATTGCCGCCCAGTTCCAGAGCCAGATCCGTCACCGCCACCGCATTGTCAATCACGACATGGCGAACGGCCAGTGCATCGGTTCCCACTCTCTCCCCCACATCGATATCCCGGGCGACGGACGCAAGCAGGCGTCTGTTCGCCGCCAGCAATACTTCGATCTGACCGAGACCTTCCTGAATGCGGGGGATGGAGGACAGCGGTGCCCCGAGACTCGCCGGAACATGACCATTAAGATGGCGCAGCAGATCGTCCCGCGCCGAGAGCGCGACGCCGTGATAGACGGAAGCCAGCAGCACGAAGAAATTGTAACCGTCCACTTCATCGCGCCGCAGCGGCTCATCCGCCGGTTGCTCGGCCACGATATCGGCAAGTGGCACCCTGACGTCCTCCAACACCAGATCGTGACTGGCGGTGGCGTACATGCCGGTCGCTTCCCATGCCTTTTCCTGGGTGATTCCAGTCGCGTCGAGAGGAACCAGAAGCTGGATGAGGCGCGGCGACTCTTCCGTCGTCACGGCAAGCACGATCGCCCATTTCAGGCCCGGCAGGCCAGTCACGAAGCTCTTGCGGCCGTTGACGACCCAGACATCGCCCTCAATTCGCGCCGTTGTTTCCGGCAGGCCGCCATGGGCCGGCGAACCGACACCCGGCTCTGCCTGCGCGTTGTTGAGGAGTGCCAATTCCCGGCCATTGGCGGCCAGCACCCTTGCGGCCAGTACCGCTGGCCACTTGCCGCGCCGGATCGCGGCATGGACGCTATAATGCATGGCGAGGATGAGAGCGGTCGATGGATCGCCCTTGGCGATGGTTGTGATGACGGCATGGGTCGTTTCCATGCCCTCGCCCCAGCCGCCATCCTTCTCAGCCGTGACAAGACCGAGCAGGCCTGATTTGAAAAGCGCCTCGAAATTACCCGCAGCGAATTCACCGCTTTTGTCATGGTCCGCAGCCGTCAGGCTGAAATCTTCGGCCAGCGCGGTTGCCACTGCCACGGGATCCGCTCGCTGCGCCGGCGCCTTCGGAACGGCGGAAAGTGCAACACTCATGCCACCGCCCTTTCGTTCGCCGTAACGAAACGATCATCGATCCAGGCGCCAAGATTGAAGTCGTTTTCAAGGAAGCCCCACTGGTGCAGGAAGTCCTTGTAATGGCCCACGGCACCGACAAGGTCGGCATCAAGACCAAGGCCAAGATGGCGGTGAACCTCCGCGCCGTTGGCGGCCAGAACCTGTTCCTCCGTCGCGCCAGCCTCACGCGCGATGAAACGACGCGTCTCCTCGGGGTGCTGCTCCGCCCAGAGCGAGGCTTTGCCGATGGCAGCAACCAGCCGCTCGACCAGATCGGGACGCTCATCGGCAAGCCGCCCATCCACCGTCAACACCCGGGGCGAACCGGAATTGATGCGTATCTTCGGATCGGGGTGAAAACCGAACTCCGCAACCTGCACCGCACCGATCAGGTTCGCGGCGGCAATGCCAGCCGTTCCCTTGACAAAAATCGCATCGACCTCGCCGCGCAGGAGCGCGATGACCTCCTCGCCGAAGGATTGCCGGCGCTTCAGGCCGAACAGCGACGGCCCTTCCTGCGAGGCGAGCACCGAATCCTTGATGACAATATCCTTGAGTTCGATATCCTCGACCTTCAGCCCTTCCAGCGAGAGCGCCGAAACGATGCCCTTCAGCGCCGTCGCCCGCATGAAATCGACGATGCCCTCCGGCCGGCGCGGCACGCCGAAACGGCGACCGACCAGATCGGCAAGCGAACGGATACCGGTTTCCGGCAGGGTGATGATCGCCTGAAACTCATCCGTCCACGTCACCCCGATGAGACGCGTATAACGCCCTTCCGAGCGGGCACGGATAGGCGGCACATTGCCGCCATGGCGGAACGACCATTCCAGCGTGTGGTTGAAATGGCTCTGGCGAACGGAACGGTCAGGAGAGTCGATGATGGATTTCAGCGCTATGCCGGCCTCTTTGAAGGTCTGCTCGAGATAACCCAGCTGCGCCGCGAGCCCCACTGGCGTGGGCACCGGGCAGCGTGTGTACCAGATTTCAGAAAGTGACGTGCTCATGGAATGGCCTCAATGAAACGATGGCACCGGAAAGCGAAGCTGCGGCGCCCGTCGGCTGAAGGGAGACATCCCGGCCCGCCGCAGGGGCGAGCCGGGTCTGGTGAGACGATCAGGATGCGGCGATATGCGCGAAGGCGAGGCTTCCCGCCACACCTTCGGCACCGATGGTGTGATCGGCGATACGCTTGTTGTAGATGGTGATTTCAGGTGCTGCGACGATGTCGATGGCCGGCACATCCTCGACGAGGATCTGCTGGATCTCCTTCCATTGCGCAACGCGCTTGTCGGGATCGATCTCGATGGCGGCCGCTTCAAGAAGTGCATCCACCTTGGGATTGCTGTAAGCCGCGCCATTGGAGAAAGGCACGCCCTTCTTGAAGTTCTTTGACCAATAAAGCCGCTGCACACCCACGGTCGGATCGAAGAGATTGCTCATGCCCTCATAGGCAAAATCGAAGTCGCGATCCGTGTAGATACGCTTGGTGTAGGTGGCGAAGTCCTGCGTGCGCACTGTCACATCAACGCCGACTTTCGCCAGCGCCTGGCGAATATAATCTGCGCCGCGCGGATAGGCCTCGGTGCTCGGCACGTAATCCAGATTGAGCTTGAAACGGATGCCATCGGCACCACGCTTGTATCCGGCCTCATCGAGCAGCGCTTCGGCGGCCTTCAGATCGATCGGATAGGTCTTCAGATCATCCACGAACCATTTCGTGAGCTTCGGATTGATCGGCCCGGTGATCGTCGCGCCGTAACCATAGTTGACGGTGTTGAAGATGACGTTGCGGTCGATGACATGCGCGAAAGCGCGGCGCACGCGAACGTCCTTGAAGACATCCTTTTCAAGGTTGAACTCCACGCGGCTGATCGAGTTGGTATATTGATAGCCATTGGTCTCGAAGCCGAGGCTCGGAAGCTCCTTCAAACGGTCGAGATCGCTATAGGCAACCGGGGTGCTGGGCGCGAGATCGATTTCGCCTGTTTCAATGGCAATCGCGCGGGCGGAAGCATCAGGAATGAAGCGTACGATGAGCTTGTCGAGATAAGGGCGCGGCGCATCCCAATAATCGGCATTGCGCTCGAAAACGATATGGCTGCCGCGTACCCATTCCTTGAACTTGAACGGGCCGGTGCCAACGGGTGCGAGATTGACCGGGTTTTCGGTCACTTTCGTCCCTTCATAGAGGTGTTTCGGCACGATCGGCGTTTCAGCGGCGGCGAGCGCCGTAATGAGGTAGGGCGCGGGCTTGGAAAGCACCAGCACCGCCGTCAGCTCGTCCGGCGTCTCGACGGCAGTCAGATTGAGGAATGTGTTGCGGCCGCGCGGATGCACTTCCTTGATGGCGTTGATGGAGAACGCCACATCGGCGGATGTGAAGGGCTTGCCGTCATGCCATTTAACGCCGGGTCTCAGCTTGAAGGTGTAACGCAGGCCATCCGCGCTCACATCCCATGATTTTGCCAGCAGCGGCTTGGGATTGAGATCGAAATCATAGGTCAGCAGACCCTCGGTGACCTTCGGTGATATATAGACGGAATTATAGGCCGTGTGCGCAATCGTCGTCAGCACCGGCGGTTCCGACGAGATAAGCAACGTGGCTGTTCCGCCACTGGCAGGCTCTGCCGCGCGAAGCTTCAGCCCAGGCAAAGACACCACGCCAAGGGCGACCGACGCCAGCAGAAATCCCCGCCGCGTCGTCTGGTTGAAAACAGTCATGCGATACCCTCTCCTTGATTGAACCGGCAAAAAACCGGCGAAACTGAACTCTTGCGCTTGGGAAGAAGTTTGTTCCTCGGACGAGACGAGATTGGGATAGTGAACCAACCATTCTCAATAATGGGAATTATCTTTTCTTTATGGCGCTATTTTCCGTAAATTTCAGAAAATAATTCTATTACTCTTTGACAAATTCCATAAAATTAGTCAACTAATGTCGGTGCCTTCACCAGCGGATTTATGTTTTAACGATTGCGGACTGGAGCCGATGTCAAATTCGAAAAGGATTTTATCGCAGGCGAAACGGGTGGCCATTCAGGCCGTCCCGACGGTTCTCGGTATCGTCATTCTGAACTTCTTCCTGCTGCAGTTAGCGCCGGGCGATGCCGCAGATGTGCTGGCTGCGGAAGCGGGTTCGGCGACCGTCGAAACCATGGCGGAAATCCGCAATCGTTTCGGGCTGGACCTGCCGGTCCTGCACCAGCTGATGAATTATCTCGGCAATCTCGCCCAGTTCAGCCTCGGATTTTCGCCGCGCTACGGCATGCCGGTGGCTGATCTCATCGGTCAGCGCCTGCCGGGCACGCTTGCCTTGATGGGCGCGGCGCTCGGCATTGCGATTTTCGTCGGCGTGTTTCTCGGCTCCATCATGGCGCTTTTCTCCGGCAAGCTGCCTGATCGGATCATTTCCATCGGCTCGTTGATCTTTTATTCCGTACCGGGTTTCTGGATCGGGTTGATGCTGATCCTTACCTTTTCGGTGAAGCTCGGCTGGCTTCCCTCGGGTGGCGACAGCACCATTGGCAGCAGCCTCACCAGGTTTTCCGCCCTGCTGGACCGGCTGCGCTATATTGTCCTCCCCGCCCTGTCGCTGGCACTTTATTTTCTGGCGATCTACGCCCGCCTCACTCGCGCGGCGATGCTGGAGGTGAAGTCGCAGGACTATGTGCGCACCGCTCGTGCCAAGGGCGTTTCACCGATCAGGCTGACCACACGCCACATTCTGCGCAATGCGCTGATCCCCATCACAACCATGGCCGGCATGCATATTGGCGGCCTGCTTGGTGGTGCTGTCGTGGTCGAAACCGTATTCAGCTGGCCCGGCCTTGGCCGCCTTGCTTTCGAAGCCGTCATGGCGCGGGATTTCAGCGTTCTGCTCGGCATTCTGCTTCTCTCCTCCCTCGTCGTTATCATCGTCAATGCAGCCGTGGACCTGTTGCAGGCATGGCTTGACCCCCGCATTGGAGAAAGCCGATGAATTCCTCCCATACATCAGCGGTTCTCGACACGGCCGAACTCGGCGCTGAAGAAACCAGCCCCAAACCGAAGAAGCCCGAAGAAAAGACCTGGCCCTATATCCATGCGCCGGATGCGCTCTCGGCCCGCTCCGTTTCCGTGCCCCGGCGCGGCCTGCGGCGGGAACTGAAAATCTTCCTCACCAATCCCAACGCCATCGTAGGGCTGCTGTTTCTCGCGACCGTCATCGTTACCGCGCTGATCGCCCCCTTGATCTATCCCGGCGATCCCCTGGAAATGGTGGCCCGCCCGTTCCTGTGGCCCGGCCAGAACGCGGCCTATCCGCTTGGCACAGATTCCATGGGCCGGGATGTTCTGGCAGGCATCGTGCATGGTGCGCGCATCTCACTCACCGTCGGTGTCGTGGCGACACTGATCGGGCTCACCATCGGCATCGCGGTTGGCGCTTTCGCCGGTTATTTCGGCGGCATCATTGACGATATCCTCGTCAAGCTCATCGAAATCTTCCAGACCTTGCCGAATTTCGTGCTGCTGGTCGTGCTCGTCGCCATCGCCCAGCCTTCAGTCACCACGGTCACCTCGGCGATCGGCATCATCACCTGGCCACTGGTGGCACGCCTCACCCGCGCGGAATTCCGCGCCATCCGCGAGAAGGACTACGTGCTTGCCGCGCGCAGCCTCGGTTACGGCCATGCGCGCATCGTGTTTCAGGAAATCCTGCCCAACGCGCTGCCGCCGATCATCGTCACCTCCTCGGTCATGGTGGCGGGCGCAATCCTCATGGAAGCAGCACTTTCCTTCATGGGCCTTGGTGACCCCAACCGCGTTTCATGGGGTTCGATGATCGGGTCCGGCCGCGATGTCATCCGTACCGCCTGGTATCTGACCGCCCTTCCCGGCCTCGCCATCGTCTTCACCGTCATTTCGCTGAACCTCATCAGCGATGGCCTCAACGATGCGCTCAACCCCCGTTTTTCGGAGGAACGCCGATGAGCAAACTGATTGAAGTCCATGATCTCTCCGTCAGCTTCGGCTCTGCCCAGCCCGTCAAAGGCGTCAGTTTCGATGTCAGCCCCGGTGAAATGCTCGCGATCGTCGGAGAGAGCGGCTCGGGCAAATCCCTGACGGCGCTCGGCCTGATCGGCCTCCTGCCCTCCCACGCCAAGACGGGCGGGCGGGTTCTGCTCGAAGGGCGCGATCTGCTGCCGCTTTCGGAAAAACAATGGCGCGGCATTCGCGGTCGCGATATCGGCATGATCTTTCAGGAGCCTATGACCTCGCTGAACCCGGTTCTGACCGTTGGCGAACAGATCATCGAGGTGCTGCGCATCCATGAGAAGATCGATCGACATCAGGCCCGCAAACGGGCCATTGAGCTCCTAGACCTCGTCAACATTCCCGATGCCAGCCTTAGAGTGGATGATTATCCGCACCAGCTGTCCGGCGGTATGCGTCAGCGCGTGATGATCGCCATCGGCGTTGCCTGCAATCCGAAACTGCTGATTGCCGACGAGGCAACGACGGCGCTCGACGTGACGATACAGGCGCAGATACTCCAGCTGCTCGACAATCTGCGCCGTGATCTCAACATGGCCGTCATCCTCATCACCCACGATCTCGGCATCGTGGCGCAATGGGCGGACCGGGTGATGGTCATGTATGCCGGACGCAAGGTGGAGGAAGGGCTGCCGGAACCGGTTTTCTCCAATCCCTACCACCCCTATACGCGTGGCCTGCTTGCCGCCTCGCCGCGCGCCGAAGACGGCCAGCATTATCGCGATGGGCCGCTCATCGAAATTCCCGGCTCCATCGTTTCCGCCACGGGGGAACGCGGCTGCGCCTTCCGGCCGCGCTGTCCGAGCGCCCGCGGCTTCTGCGGGCAGTATGTACCACCGCTGAGGCAGATTTCAGACGGCCGTTACGCCGCCTGCCCCTTCGTTGCTCCAACATCTCAGGAGATACCCAATGGCGCTCTTGTCGGTGCATAGTCTTTCCACCCATTATACGGGCGGACGCGGCACGGTGCGCGCCGTCGATGACGTGTCGCTCGATATCGAGGCGGGTGAAACCGTTGCCCTGGTGGGCGAATCCGGTTGCGGCAAGTCTTCGCTCGGCAAGTCCCTGATGCGACTGGTCGAACCGTCTTCCGGCAGGATCACCTTCAAGGGTGCGGATGTGACCGCAATGACATCGTCCGAACTGCGCGGCATTCGCCGCCGCATCCAGATGATCTTTCAGGATCCTTTTGCCTCGCTCAATCCCCGCCAGACGGTGCGCACCATCCTTACCGGGCCGTTGAAGGTCCACGGCATAGGAGACCGGGCCCGCCAGCGGGAGATCGTTGAAGCCATCGTCGCGCAGGTGGGCCTGCCGGCGGATTCACTCGACCGTTATCCGCATGAATTCTCGGGCGGCCAGCGCCAGCGTATCGGCATTGCCCGCGCACTTGTTCTGGAACCGGAACTGGTCGTCTGTGACGAGCCGGTCTCGGCGCTCGATCTTTCGATACAGGCGCAGATTCTCAATCTTCTGGTGGAGATGAAGAAGCGGCTTTCGCTGTCCTATCTCTTCGTCTCGCACGACCTTTCCGTGGTGCGTTATTTTTCCGATCGTGTGCTGGTCATGTATCTTGGCAAGATCGTCGAAAGCGCGCCCACATCGGAACTCTGGGCATCCCCGAAACACCCCTATACCCGCGCGCTTCTCGCCGCCGTTCCCGATCCCGCCCGCCGCAAGCAGGCGGCCCCCATTTCCGGCGATCTGCCGAGCCCGCACAATCCGCCATCCGGCTGCCGGTTTCATACACGCTGCCCGCTCGCCACCGATCTCTGTCGCGAAAAAGCACCTGACTATACCCTTTTCGGCAAGAACCACGCCGTGGCCTGCCACCATGCCCAATAAACTGAAGGAGCAACCATAATGGTCGACTATCGCTATCTCGGACGCAGCGCGCTGAAAGTTTCACCGCTGAGCCTCGGCACGATGATGTTCGGAGGCCCGACGCCGGATGACGTGGCCTTCCGCATCATCGACAAGGCTCGCGAACAGGGCATCAATTTCATCGACACCGCCGATGTCTATCACGACGGCAAGTCGGAAGAAGTCGTCGGTCGCGGTATCAAGTACAGTCGCGATCACTGGGTGCTGGCGACGAAATTCGTCAACTCCCATACCAAGGGCCCGAACCTTGGCGGCCATTCGCGCAAATGGGTGATCGAAACGGTCGAAAATTCGCTGCGCCGCCTCAACACCGATTACATTGACATCCTCTATTTCCACCGCGCCGTGTTCGATGCGCCGCTGGAAGAGCCGGTTCGCGCCATCGCCGATCTCATCCGCGCCGGCAAGCTGCGCTATTTCGGCGTGTCGAATTTCCGCGGCTGGCGCATCGCCGAAATTTCGCATCTGGCCGACCAGCTCGGCATCGACCGGCCGGTTGCCAGCCAGCCGCTCTACAACATCGTCAACCGCACGGCCGAAGCCGAACAGTTGCCGGCGGCCAATCATTACGGCCTTGGCGTAGTCTCCTATTCGCCCCTCGCCCGCGGCGTGCTGACCGGCAAATACCAGCCTGGCGAACAGCCCGGCGCCGATACCCGCGTTGGCCGTGGCGACAAACGCGTTTTGGAAACGGAATGGCGTCCGGAATCGGTCGAGATCGCCCAGAAGGTCGCGGCCCATGCCGCTTCGAAAGGTGTTTCAGCGGCGGATTTTGCGCTCGCCTGGGTGCTGAACAATAAGTTCGTCACCGCCGCCATCACTGGCCCGCGCACCGAAGAGCATTGGGACGGATATATTCGCGCACTCGATGTGAAGATCGATGCGGAAGATGAAGCGTTGGTCGACAGCCTCGTCACGACAGGCCATCCCTCCACACCCGGTTTCAACGATCCGAGCCACCCCGTCGAAGGCCGTGTGCCGCGCAATCTTGAAGCCGCGCACCGCCCGGCGCTCAAGCCGCGCGCGGTCGCCTGATCGTCCAGAAGAACATGCCTGCGGCGCGCTGTGCCGCAGGCCCTCACATCCGCTCAGGGAAAACCGCAATGTCCACTCCGAAACTGCAGACAACCACCACCGACAATTCCGGCGTACCGAGCCGTGACGAGATTCTGGCCCGGGCAAAGGACATTGCGGCTATCGCAGCAAAGGATGCCGCCCGCCGCGAACGCCAGCGGGAACTTCCTTACGATATCTTCGCCCTCATCAAGGAGGCGAAGATCGGTACATTGCGTATTCCCGAAGCCAAGGGCGGACCGGGCGGCTCGATTGCGGACTATATCGAGGTGCTGATGATCCTCGGCGAAGCCGACAGTAATATTCCGCACGCGCTTCGCAGCCATTTCAATTTTACCGAAAACCTCGCTCTCGCACCCATCGAGCTGGAAGACCGGCGGCATCTCGAACACGTGCTTGCGGGCAAGCTTTTCGCCGGTGCCAGCACCGAACAGGGCACCAAGCGCCCCGGCGAAATCACCACACGGCTCAGCGCCGATGGCGACCGTTACCGGCTGAACGGTCGCAAATGGTATGCAACCGGCACCGCCTTTGCCGATTTTGGCACTTTCAGCGCTATCGGCGATGACGAGCAACCAATCGGCGTGCTCATTCCGCTTGATCGCCAGGGTATCACCATCCTCGATGACTGGGACAGCATGGGCCAGCGCATGACAGCGAGCGGCGGCGTGCTACTGGAGAATATCGAGGTTCTGCCGCATGAATTGACGACCCGTAAGCTCGGCAGCCAGATTGGCCGGCACAGTTCGGCCATGCGGCAGCTGCACCTTGCCGCCTCGGCCGCCGGCGCCGTTCAGGGCGCGCTGAATGACGGTGTCGAGTATGTTTTGCGCCAGGCGCGCACCACGCTTCACAGCAGTGCCGAAACCGCCAATCAGGACCCCTTCGTGCAAAAGATGCTCGGCGAAATCAGCGCCGGCGCCTTCGCGGTGAAAACCCTTATCCGCGAAGCAGCCCGAACGCTCGACCGCACCGCGGCCGCCTTCGCCACCGGCGATGAAGAGGCGATCGAGGCGGCCTTGCTGGAAGGCTCGCTCGCCACTGCCCGCACCCAGATCATTGCCTCGCAGCTGTCGCTGACCGTTGCCACCAACCTTTATGAACTGGGCGGCGGCTCGGCGACATCGAGCGACCGGAATTTCGACCGCCACTGGCGCAATATCCGCACGGTCTACAATCACAATCCGCTTGCCCACAAGGCGCGGGTGATCGGTGATTATTATCTCAACGGCACCACGACACATCTCAGGGAAGGCCGGGTGTTCTGACTGTGCGGAAGCCGCCAAAGGAGAAGCAGCAATGAGAACGGAGTTTGTCGCTCCCGCCGGGGGCCGGACAGCTTTTCGCCTGCCGACGCTTTCCCGGCTGCCGCCGTTGACGGCCCTGCGCGCCTTTGTCGTGGCTGCCCGCCACGCCAGCTTCTCACGCGCGGCGGAGGAGCTGCATGTTTCGACCGCTGCCATCGGACAGCAGGTCCGCATTCTCGAAACCCATCTCGGCCAGCCGCTTTTCAGCCGCCAGCGCGGTGAATTGGTGCTGACCGATGCCGGCAGCGCGCTTTATCCCGGTCTGGCGGATGCTTTCGAGACCATGATCGGCAGTCTTTCCGACCTGATGGTTTCGAATGCGCGGCCGCAGTTGAAAGTTCTGGCGGAAGGTTGCTTTGCCGCCCGCTGGCTGGCGCCGCGGCTGGGCAGCATCGTTCCGGCTCTCGGAGACGTCGAACTTTCGATCGAATCCATCGAGGGCGATACCGTCGATCTCACCCATTTTGATGCCGATTGCGCCATCGTCGCCACCGCCGCCCAAATTCCCGGCTTCATTCATGAACCGCTATTTCCCGACACCGTCAGCGCCGTCTGCACCCCGGATTTTGCAACCCGCCATGGCCTTGCAGGCGAACCGGAGCGGTTGCGTGATATCGGCTTTGCGCTGCTGCGTGGTAATGGCCTTGACCCGGCGTTTGAGTGGGCGAACTGGCTTCGCGCCTGCCGCATTCCGCTCAGGCTTTCCGCAACTGGTCCGCGTTTTTCACGCCAGACCGCGCTGATAGAAGCGATCTCATCCGGGCACGGCATAGGCCTGGTGCGTCATTCGCTGATTTCGGAAGAACTGAAAAGCGGCCGCCTGATCGCTCCTTTTGGCTCGCCGCAGCCGACCGCCAGCCGCTATCACCTCCTGACCAGTCCTGACAGGCGGCGGCTGCCGGAGATCGCATCTCTACTCGCCCTGTTGCGCGAGGATATGCGCTCCCTTGAAGCCGCCGCCTGAACACGCCCGCCCCACCTCAGGCGCGTTCCTTTTGCGGCTCTCTCGCCACGTAAATATTGTCAGGCCGTGGCAGGCCATAGTGATCACGCAGCGTGTCGCCCTCATAATCCTCGCGGAAGAGGCCTCGTTGTTTGAGGATCGGCACCACCTCGTCCACGAAGAGATCAAACCCGCCATTCAGCCATGGCGGCATGATATTGAATCCGTCGGCAGCACCCTCGCGAAACCAGGTCTCTATCCAGTCCGCTACCTGTTCCGGTGTGCCTGATATGACCTTGTGACCTCGCCCGCCGGCAAGCCGGTGAAGCAATTGCCGGATCGTCGGGTTTTCACGGTCGATGACGTCGAGAACCAGCTGATGGCGGCTGCTGTTCGCCTGCGCGCGCGTCGCTTCCACGGCCTCCTGCGGCAGCGGTCGGTCGAGATCGGCCGATGACAGGTCTATGCCGGTAATGCGCTGCAATTGCCCAAGCGAAAATGCTGGCTGGATGAGATCGTTGAAGGAGGCCTCAAGTTTTCGTGCCTCCTCTTCGGTTGATGCGATGAAGGGGCTGATGCCGGGTAAGATTTTCACATGGGCGGGATTGCGCCCCGTGGCTGCCACACGCCGCTTGATGTCGGAATAAAAAGACCGCGCACTCTCCAGAGTCTGATGCGCGGTAAAGATTGCCTCGGCATAATGGGCGGCAAAACCGCGGCCCTCCTCCGAGGAGCCTGCCTGAACATAGACTGGCCGGCCCTGCGGTGAGCGCGGCACATTCAGTGCGCCCCGCACCCGATAAAATTCGCCATCGTGATTGGCGGGATGGATGCGGTCTGTTTCGGCAAACAGTCCGCTTTCCTTGTCGGCGACGATGGCATCATCCTCCCAGCTGTCCCAGAGCTTCGTCACCACATCGACGAACTCGATGGCCTGACGGTAACGATCGGCATGCGGCGGATGCTTCTGAAGATTGAAGTTGCCGGCAGCCGCATCCGCCGAGGTCGTAACGATGTTCCAGCCCACACGGCCGCCGCTGATATGATCAACAGAGGCAAACAGCCGGGCGAGATTATAGGGCTCATAATAGGTGGTCGACGCCGTGGCGATGAAGCCGATCTTTTCGGTGACGGCAGCGAGCGCCGCCAGCATGGTGATCGGCTCCAGCCGGTGGCGGGCGGCATAGCGGATATTGGCATCCAGCACCGGCGCATCGGCAAAGAAGATCGCATCCAGCTTCGCCGCCTCGGCCTTGCGGGCGATATCCTGATAAAGCCTGATATCGGTGACGCGGTGCGGCTCCGAATCCGGATGCCGCCAGGCCGCTTCGTGATGTCCGCCCGGATAGATGAAGGCGTTGAGAACAAGCTTTTCGGATTTTCTGCTCATGGAAATGACCTCACTGCTCTAAGAACCAACTGCGGCGGCTCACGCCTCCTTCGTCAGCCATGCCCTGGCCAGATTGCCGCCGAGACCTTCGGCCCCCGTCGCATAATCCTTGATGCGCACGCTGCCGACGACCGGCTGGATGGGTGCGACGAGATTGATGACGGGAAGATCTTTCGCGACAACGGCCTGAAATTCCTTGAAGAAGGCAGCGCGTTTCTCGATGTCAGGCTCCACGGCCGCCGCTTCCAGCAGCCGATCCACCTCCGGATTGGCGTAGTGGCTGGCATTTGAGAATGGCAGGCCGATCTTGAAGTTCTTGCTCCAGTAGACGCGCTGGACGCCGGCCGTCGGATCGAAAGTGTTGGACAGGGATTCCACCGAAAGGTCCCAGGCGCGGTCAGTGTAGACCACCTTCACATAGGTGCCGAAATCGAATTTCTGGATATCGGCCTCAATCCCGATCTTCGACAGCGCCTGCGCGATGAAATCCGAATAGGTCTGCGGATTGAACGGGTTGGTGGTGACGCGGAGCTTGAAGCGCTTGCCGCCCTCCTTGCGCGGGAAACCCGCCTCATCCAGCAATTTTTCCGCCTGCGCGACGTCGAACTTGGCAAAACCGATATCGGGATTGTGAAACTTCGCAAGACCGGGGCTGATCGGCGTCGGCGATGGCACGGCGTAACCGTAAAGCACGGTATCGATCAACGCCGGAACATCGATGGCGTGGGCAATAGCCTGCCGGACCTTCAGTTCCTTCAGATATTCGTTCTCCAGATTGATGACCAGCTGGTTCTGCTGGCCGGCATAGGCATAGATGCGGTCATCCACCTTCAGTGTCGGGATTGCTTTCAGCCGCTCCAGATCGGCGAGCGCCACAGGGTTGGGGCCAATATCCCCTTCCCCGGTTTCCAGCGCCGCCGCGCGGGCGCCCGCATCGTTGATGAGGCGAATGATGACGCGCTCCAGATAGGGGCGCGGCGCATCCCAGTAGTCGGCATTTTTCTCCAGCAGGATATGGCTGCCGGGCACCCATTCCTTGAGCACGAAGGGGCCGCTGCCGATGATCTGGGCAGGCTTGGGATTGTCGGTCGGTTTGAAGGTTTCGAAGATGTGCTTCGGCACGATTGGCGATTCAGACGACGCGAGCGCGGTGATCAGGCCCGGCGCCGGCTTGGAGAGCTTCACCTTCGCGACCAGCGGATCGGAAGTATCGACGCGTTCGACATTCGCGAACGTCGCCCGACCGCGCGGATGGGCCTCTTTCAGCCGCAGGATGGAAAATTCCACATCCGCCGATGTTACCGGTTTGCCGTCATGGAATTTGGCCTTCGGCTGGAGGTGGAAAACATATTCCAGTCCGTCCCCCGATACGCTCCATTCCCTGGCGAGGCTCGGCTTCGGAGAAAGCTCATAGTCATAGGTCAGAAGCCCATCATAAATCTTCGAGCCGATGAACTGCGGTCCGCCCGCACTGGTATTGATGGCCACGAGCTGGGTCGGCTCAGGAAAATAAACGATCTTGAGCGTGCCGCCCGAAACCGGCTCTTCGGCCGCGGCGAAAGAACCGCCCGGGAGCGCCACGAATGCGCCGGCAGCAAGTGCGATCTTATGAAACTGGCGTCTGGAAATGGTCATATCTATCTCCGAAAAATCCGATATGCGGGGTGCGGCAACTCAGTGCAGCTGCGGGAACCCGTGGCGCTCGGCGAGGATTTGCAAAATGCGTTTGGTGTCCTGAATGAAATGCGTCTCGCCCTTGACCGTGACGTCGGCAGGCGCGTCGCCGGCGAAGATCAACAGCGGCAGCGACTGATTTTCCTCCCCCACGGCGGCGATAACCGCCTCACGCGGGCGCTGGAACCCGACGCGTTGGACGTCGATCCCAGCGGCAAGGTCAGGAAACGCGGCGAGCAGACCCTCGATCTGGTTACAATGCGGGCAGACGAACCGGACACCGGGGTGCTTGGGGTCTTCAAAACCGGGAGCGATCAAAAAAAGCGTATCCTTGGCCATGGCATCCATCATGTGAGGGTGAGATTTCCAGCTCACAGTGCAGGCGGCCATAGCGCGGGTCCAGAAAGCAATTCTTGCTTGGAAACGAAGAAAAGCTTTGCGCTAAATTATTGATGAAATTGATTTTTTCTAAATTTTCGTGGATGGCATCGCTGTTTCACCCGATCTGTCTCATGCGCAAAGTTTTTCCCTGAAACAGGCTTGCCGCGCGAAGGTGCAAACAGGATGGAGGGTGGGTTTCGGCAATAAAAAACCCGGCAGAATTGCCGGGTTCTGGTGAGATGCTGTTGGCGTAAAACCTCTCCTTCGTCATGCTCCGGCCTGTCTCGAGCATCTGCGATCTACAAGGCGTAGGATGCCTTGGGAGATCCTCGGTGCAAGACCGAGGATGACGTTGAATGCGGAGAAAAGTTCGTCATAACTCTCACGCGCAGGGTTATTGGATTTCTGTCCTCACTCGCTTTTCCAGGCTGTCGCCAGATCGCCATAGGCAATGTCGATGGTCGTCACGAGCGATTTCAGGCTGGTGTTGCGTAGAATGACGGTCGGCAAAGCAACGATCGAGAAATTCGGCAGCTCATCTCCGACGACTTTCTGGATCTCATGGAACTGCCCGGCCCGCTTCGTTTCATCAACCTCGATGGCGGCCGCCCGGAAAAGATTGTCCACCGTAGGATTGTTATAGTGGGCGGCGTTGACATAAGGCGCGGGGTTCTTGATGCCATCGGACCAGTAAAGACGCTGCACGCCCGCCGTCGGATCGAACAACCGGCTGATGCCATTCACCGTCAGGTCGAAACCGCGCTCGGTATAAACGCGCTTGATGAAGGTGGCGAGATCGCCTTCGACGATATCCACCTTCACGCCGAGTTTGCCGAAGGATGAGCGGAGATATTCGGACGTTTTACGGAAGACGTCGGACGGCAGAAAGGCGAGCCGCAGCGAAAAGCGGGTGCCATCCGCGCCCTTCGGGTAGCCGGCCTTGTCCAGCAACTCATTCGCCTTGGCGAGATCGAAGGGATAGGTGAAAGGCTTTTCGTCGTTATAGGCGGTGAAGACTGCCGGGATGTTGGAACCGGCAGGTTTCGCCGTCCCGAAGAAGATGGCGTCATTGATGAAATCGCGGTCGATGGCGTGGGCCAGCGCGTGACGCACCTCCTTCTTCGCCAGAATTGGGTTCTCCAGATTGAACTCGAACACGGCCGCATTGTTGAGATAAGCGTCGGTATAGACCTCCACAGCCAGTTTCGGATTTTGCCGCAGGCGCTCAAGATCGCTGTAGGAGACATCGGCGGTGTAATCCGCCTCACCCGTCTCGACGGAAATGGTGGTGGAAGCCGCATCAGCGACGAACCGTGCCACGAAACCATCAAGGTAGGGCAGATCGGCCTGCCAGTAATCCGGGTTCTTCTTCAGCTTCACATAGCTTCCGCGTTTCCATTCCTCGAACACGAAGGGGCCTGTGCCGATTGGCGCATTGCCGTTCGGGCTTTCATTGTAGTTTTCCGAAGCATAGGCATGGGCCGGCAATATGGGCGTTTCTCCGCCCGTCAGCGCGCGCAGTAGATAAGGTGCGGGTTTGGAAAGCACCACCACGGCCGTCAGCGGATCAGGCGTTTCGATATCGGCAACATTGGCGAAGGTGATGCGCCCCCGTGGCCCGACCTTCTTGAAGGCAAGCAACGAAAATTTGACGTCCTGCGATGTGAAATCCTTGCCATCATGCCATTTGACACCCTTGCGCAGCTTGAAAGTGTAGCGCAGTCCGTCGGCTGATGTTTCCCAGCTTTCGGCCAGAACCGGATGCGGTTTGAACTCGCTGTCGAACCGCACCAGACCCTCGAGGATTTTCGTGGAAATGGCGCGGGTGCGCGTATTGGAATCGGAAAGCGGCACCAGCGTCGTTGGCTCGCCGAGACCTGCAAAAGTGACGATCCCGCCCTTTTTCGGCGTTTCCGCCGCCAGCGTCGGCAGGGATGGCAGCAATGTGGCTCCGGCCAGGGCGGCACTCAGAAGCAATGTCTTACGTCTTGTAATATCCATGGATGTTTCCTCTTACAGACTTGTTTTTTAAATTTCAGGCAGGTTTCAGCCGAGTTTCCACCAGCCGCGCGAACAGGGTCGCCCCGACGGGCAGGATGTCGTCGTCAACGATGAAACCGGGATTGTGGGCAGGTACCGTGCCGGAATGGCCAAGGGTGAAAAACGCACCCGGTGCGTGTTTCAAAAGATCGGCGAAATCCTCGCTGCCCATGAAGCGGCCGGGCTCGGTGGAAACGCGCTCGTCTCCCAGAACCTCGCGCGCCACGCCGGCAACGATTTCCACTGACGCGTCATCATTGGTGAGGACCGAGAATATGTCGCGAATATCCACCTCAGCAGTCAGGCCATAGGCAGCAGCGATGTGATCCGAGATGGTGCGGATGCGGCCCCTTATGGTTTCGCGCACGCTGTCGGAAAAGGCTCGCACTGTTCCGGCAATCGCGGCCGTTTCGGGAATGACGTTATAGGCTGATCCAGCTTCGATGCGCGTGATCGACAGCACGGCGGGATCGGTGGGCGATACGTTGCGGCTGACGATGGTCTGCAGCGCCTGGATCAGCTCACCCGTTGCCGGCACCGGGTCGCGGGAGACATCGGGATGCGCGGCGTGAGCACCCCGGCCCTTGAGCCGGATGTCAAAGAAATCCGCACCAGCCAGAATGGTGCCCGGCGAAACCTTGAGGTGATTGGGCGCGGCATGGGTGGAATTGTGGAGCCCGTAAATCTCGTCGACCGGAAAATCCTTGAACAGCCCATCGGCAATCATGGCGCGCGCGCCGCCCAGTCCCTCTTCGGCAGGCTGGAAAATGAACACCACCGTGCCGGCGAAATCGCGGGTTTCCGCCAGATAACGGGCGGTGCCGAGCAGGATGGTGGTGTGCACATCATGCCCGCAGCCATGGAACTTTCCGGGGTAGACGGATGCATAGGGCAGTCCGGTTTCCTCGGGCATCGGCAGGGCATCCATATCGGCCCGGAGCCCGATGGAGCGATTGCCCGCATGACGGCCGCGCAGCACGCCAACCACGCCGGTCTTGCCATAACCGCGATGAACCTCGATGCCCCAGGAAGCAAGCTTTTCAGCGACGATGCCTGACGTGCGCACCTCCTCGAAGCCGATTTCGGGATGCTGGTGCAGGTCGTGGCGGATAGAGACGAGTTCGGGAACATAGGTCCCGATCCGGTCGATGATTTTAGGGGCGGGTGTCTTAACGGGATCGACGGCGATATTCACGGTATCTCCTCAGGGCAAACAACATCGTTTTCGCAATCAGACGATTGCGAAGGATTGGGTTCGGATAGGAAAATCAGGGCTGGAAAGGCGTCAGAGCCTCAGGCCCGCCTCCTTCATCAAGGGCAGAATACGCTCGGCGAAATAATCGAGGTCCTCGCGGAAATCGTAGAAATTCAGCTGAACGCCGTCGATCCCCGCCTTTTTCAGGCCGACAAGCTGCTCGACCACCTGCTCGGGCGAACCGATGATTTCGATATTGCCTCCGAGATTGCGGCCCTGCTTGTGGCGTGCATCACCGCGTCCGCGCCAGGCATGGGCGTCGCTGTCGTAATTGTTGGTGGCGAAAGCACGCGTGCCGGGCTGCGGCTTTCCGGCCTCGATGGCATCGGCATAGGCGATCGCCTCCTTCTCCGTATCGCGACTGACAATGATCGGATTGATGATCGTCTTCACCTGCCGGCCATAGGCTTTGGCGCGGTTCTTGATGGTGGCGACATGATCGGGAAGCGCTTCGAGCGCACTGTCTATATGCGCACCGCCCGGCGAAGTGACGAAAACCAGATCGGAATGACGGGCGGCGAAATCGATACCGGCGGGAGAACCCGTCGCTGTCACCAGCGGGGGGCGGCCGAAGGCGGGCTTCGGCGTGATCCAGCCATTGTTGATCGCCCACGGGTTGAGCTTGCCTTCATAAGTGAAGTTTTCGGTTTCTCCCCAAAGGCGGTGGAGCACATCGAACAATTCCCCCGCCATGTCATAACGCTTGTCATGATCGATCCGCTGCCAGCCGAACATTTCATGTTCGATGGCACGGTGGCCGGTGACGATGTTGATGCCCCAGCGCCCTTTGGCGATATGATCCAGCGTCGCGCCATATTTGGCGAGATGCAGCGGATGCAGGGGCCCGTAAAGAACGTGGATGGTGGAGATCAGCAATATGCTCTTCGTCACCGCCGCCATCGCGCCAAGCGCAATGAAACTGTCAAGCGAGGATTCACCGTCATAACCACCCTTCGGCAGCCATTGCGTGCGACTAAAGGCGATTTCGAAACCGAGCTCTTCGGCACGCTTCACCAGCTCGACATTGTAATCGAAGGTCCAGCTGTTGCTGGTCGGCAAGCTGGAGAAATTGATATCCTGCAGATTGAGGAACAGACCGAGCATCAGGGGCTGCTTTATGGCGCGACTGAGCGGGCTGTTGTCGAAATCAGCCGGGCCTTTCAGCTCAAGACCTTTGAGCTCAGAATCTTCGGGTAATGGAACAGTCAGCGCCATGTCTTTTCTCCCTCGGAATGATCGCCCTGTGGGGCAGTCGCCAGCCGCGCGCGCAGATAATCTTCGACACTGCGGGGCTGGCGGCCGGTGATATGGTAGATGGCGTCGGTGATGGATGCGGCGAAACCTTCGCGGATGAGTTCTCCGAATTCACCGATCGCCGTCTGTTCGAAAGCGCCGATATGCGGCGGAAAGACGGGGGCAGCATGGTGCGAAACGCCAACGGGCCGATGCAGGATACGGGCCGCAATGCGGGCAATTTCCAGCGCCGTCAGCGCTTCGCGTCCGGTCAGCACCAATGGGCCGACGAGCGGTGCGCTTGAAGCCAGAGCCTGTACAGCGACATCGGCAATATCGTCGGCATCGATGAAGGAGACCGCCGCATCGCCGAAACGGGCCGGCACGTCCTCGCCTTTGCGAAGCGCGGCGACAGCAGGCTCCAGCGCAACCTGCATCCAGGCGTTCGGCCGCAACACCGTATGCGCGATGCCGCTTGCCGCCAGATATTGTTCCACCTCGCCATGCGCCGCTCCCGAAATCGAGCGTGCAGCATTTCCAATAGTCCAGTCGGAACCGGATATTTTCACGATCCGCGATATACCGGCGGAGAGAGCGGCATCGATGACCGTCTTCTGGTCTGCCGCCAGCGTCTCCCCGATGGGCGAAAGCAGAAACACCCTGTCGGTCCCCCGCGCCGCCGCCTTCAGGCTGGCCCGATCGGAAAAATTACCCTCCGCAATCTCGACCCTGTCGCCCCACAGCTTCAGCGCGTCTTCGCGCCGGCGGGTCAGGACCCGAACCTCCGCCTGACGTTGCAAAAGACGGCTGACGACCCTTTGCCCGAGCTTGCCCGTTGCACCCGTTACAAGAATGATGGCTGCCATGACGTTATCATCTCCCAACAATATGGTGCGCGGTATCCTGCGGTGCAGAAAGGGCGCGTGGATCGGCCCAGTCCTGGACATCGAAATCTTCGGGAATGAATTTCCATTGCAGCAGGAAATCCTTGAAGTGACTGAGCGCATCCAGCTCAGCCGGATCGAGATCGAGTCTCAGATTGCGATATACGTCCGGGCCATTCGCAGCGAGAACCGCCTCCTCGCTGACGCCGATCTCGCGAGCGATGAAACGCACGGCCTCCCCCGGATTGTCATTTGCCCAATCCGCAACGCGCTGAACCGTGGCCACCAGTTCCGCTACCAGATCCGGACGCTCATCGGCAAAAGTGGCGTCCACGGTCAGGGGACGCGGCGTACCGTTATTGATGCGGATCTTCGGATCAGGGTGAAAACCCGTCGATACCACGACCTGGGCGGCGATGAGATTAGCGACAGTGACGCCTTCCGCGCCCTTGACGAAAAATGCATCGATTTGGCCCCGGTGTAATGCTGCGATTTCCTCGCCATAGGGAAGCCGCCGGCGCAGACCGTGGAACCGTTCCTCCGTCGGGCCGAGCAGCACGGGTTCTTTGGCGGCAAGCTCGACAAGCTCGACATCTGCGATGGAAAGCCCCGAGACCGTCAATGCCGACACGATGCCCTTAAGCGAGGTGGCGCGCTGGAAATCGATGATCTCGTCCGGGCGCTTCGGCAGACCGATGCGCCGCCCCTTCAGGTCGCTTCCCTTGCTTATGCCACTTGCGGGCAAGGCAATGACGGCCTGGAACTCGTCGGTTCTTGTCAGCCCCACCAGCCGTGTTTTCCGGCCACCGGATTTCGCCCAGATCGGTGGGATGTTGCCGCCCTGACGGAACGACCAGTCCAGCCGATGATCAAAATGACTCTGGCGAATGGCTGGATCGGCCGCATCGCGAATGGACGAAACGGAGATGCCGTGGTTGGCAAAACTCTGCTCAATCCAGCCCAGTTGCGTTGCGATGGAAAGCGGCGTGGGCGCCGGGCAGCGTGTATACCACACCGTTACGGGTTGGGTTCCCTGGCGAAGAGCGGCGTTGGCCATGGCGTTCGTCCTCGAAATTGCGATCTGGACGGCACGCTACACGCCATAAAACATTTTCTATAGATAAAGTGTACTATTTCAAACGCGATTGAGGAAATTCGTTTCCATCTTACCAGCTCATGCGCCGCATGGCGGAATATCCTTTCGATAAAAGCAGGATTTCGCTGGGATTTTTGTCGGGCATCGATCAGATCGACCACGCGCGGGTGAAACTGGAGACGAAAGTTTTTCTTCTCCACACAGCAAGGATTTTTAACTCGCGACCGGCCCCCCGGCTGTTACGCTTCCCGCAATTGCGCGGCCATACAGGCCGATAATCCAACAGACCCGAAAGAAAAAGTGGCAGCATGAGCAAGACCAAACGCCGGCTCAATCTCAACGTCGGCATCAACACGACAGGATATCTCGCCAATGCCTGGAAATATCGGAGCGGAGACCGGCACGATATAAACGATATCGGATATTACCGACGACTGACGGAACTGGCGTATAAGGGCCGGTTCGACGCCGTTTTCCTTTCCGACCACCCGGCACTGCTGACCGACCCGGCAAGCCGGCCGTTCCACACCATTGATCCGCTCATCCTCTCGACATCGCTTGCCGCACAGGTGCCGGATATCGGCTTTGTGGCAACCGTGTCCTCCACCTACAATTCGCCCTATAATTTCGCCAGACGAACTCAATCCATCGATCTCGTCACCGGCGGCCGGCTGATCGTCAATATCGTTTCTTCCTTTAATCCCAATGTTGCCGCCAATTTTGGCAACGACCCGCTGCCGCCGCGCAGCGAACGTTATGCCAAGGCTACCGAATTCCTGGATGTCGCAAAAAAGCTCTGGTCTAGCTGGGACCCCCGCCGCGAGAGCGACGTGCCGGAGAACCGCTTCTGGGATGCGGCGACAGCCGAAACCATCGATCATGAGGGGCAATATTTCCATGTCAAAGGCCCCCTCAACGTTCCGCGCGGGCCGCAGGGGCATCCCGTTATCGCGCAGGCCGGCGCCTCCGAAGGCGGCATTGATCTCGCGGCACGCCATGGCGAGATCATCTATTGCAATATTCTGTCACGTCCCGCAGGGCAGGCCTTTGGCAAGAAGGTCCGCGACCGCGCCGTCTCCCTCGGGCGCGATCCCTCTGGCATCCGCATCGTTCCCGGCCTCGTCGTCATTCTCGGCGAAACCCGGCAGGAAGCCTTGCGTAAACACGAACTCTACAGCGGCGCCGGTTCGGAAGACGGTCTCCTGGCACGTTTCGCCAGAGAAAACGGCATAGAGCCTCGCGATTTCGACCCCGACGCAAAACTCGATGCCGAGCGTTTCATCCCCGATCAGAACCGGCAATGGGCGGTAGGCATTGGCCTTGGCCTTTCCGATCTTCTGACCCATGAAAAACTGACTGCCCGCGAGGCCGTACGCCGCTCGGAAGGGCACCACCGGCTGCTGCTCGGCACGGCGGAAGAGGTAGCGGACGGCATTATCGACCTCTGGCAGGATGGCACAGTGGATGGCTACACATTACAGCCGCCACGGGCGCCCGATGATATCGCTGAATTCGTCGAACAAGTTGTTCCGGTACTGCAGGATCGTGGGGTTTACCCGCGCGACTATGAAGCCGCGACGATCCGCGACCGCTATGGCCTGCCATACCCCGATTGAAGGACGGACGCGGCAATGTCGCTCAGTCGACCTCCCGCCGGCTTCCATTGAAAGTCGAATGGCGGGAGGTGGCGATGTTATTGCCCCGTCGCCACTTTCAAAACCGGCCTTTCGCCGGAAAGCTGCGGCAGGACAGAGGCGAAATCCGTCACGATCTGGCGATAATCTTCCGGCTGGAATTCATAGGGAAGTTCGAGGCGGAATTCCGAGACAAACGGCAAAACGGGGTCGCTCGACAATCTTTCCAGAATCTCATGCGTCGTCCCGACGATATCCGGCAGGAAAAGCGTGCGGCGCGCCCCATGCGGCGAGGTCGTGCGCTTGTCCCGCTCGGCAACGAATTCCTGGTAACGGCGGCGCGTGGCGGGGCTTGCGCTATCGGTTGGCAGGATCACGCGGCCAAGAGCGACACGCGGTTCGCGCTCATGCGCCCATTCCTGCCGGAAGCGAGCAACGAGAGCCGCCTGAGCGGTCAGAAAATCATCGGTATTCTCGCCGCTGACAATATTGCCCGTCAGAAGATTGAACCCTGCCCTGCCAGCCCAACGCGCAGAGTTCTGCGATCCACCGCCATACCATAACCGGTCCGTCAGCCCCTTGGCGACTGGCCGAAGCCGCGGCACCTGCGCACCGGCCGCATTGCCCGCCTCCGTCTCGTTCGACAGCGGCTCCGATCGCAGCGCCCTCGCCAGCTTCTCAGCGCGCGCGTGGCTGTAGTCCGCGTCTACAACCGTATCGACATAGTCGGAAATAAGATGGGCGAAGGGTGGTGCGCCCACCGAAACCCCCACATTCAGCCGTCCGCGCGACAGGACATCCACGGTGGCCAGATCCTCCGCCAGCCTGAATGGGTTCTCGTAACCGAGTTGAATAACGGCGGTGCCTAACCCGATCCGTCTGGTTCGTTGCGAAGCCGCAGCGAGGAAAGTCGCCGCAGAGGAAACACCCCGCTCCAGATGGCGCTGGCGGACCCAGGCACTATGATAACCCAGCGCCTCTCCTGCTTCGAAAAGCTGCAGGGTTTCTTCCAGCCCCTGTCCCGGATCATCGTCATGATAGTTGCCCGGGACAAGAAAGGCGAAATGGGAGATGTGGGAAAGGGGCATGGGCGCGCATCCGGAAACGAGTTGAAACTCAGCGACGCAAATGCAGCCATCCTGGTTGGGAACGACCGCCCGATGCGACGCATGCTCACACAGCATGCATGATGACGGCGGCAACTGGCGCGGCATGTTCGTTTATAGTCCCGGCCATTGTTGAAAGATCATTGCGCGATTCAATAATACACTAAAATTGTGGACTATCCCTCCACACAGGCCGCCCTCCCGCTTCCTCGGTTTTTTTCCGGAATGAGGCAAATCCGCTAGAGGCTGTTCCTCACCGCCGACCTGTGCAGCGTCGAGCACAAATGACCTTGATTTCCCCCTCCAACATGTAATACAGATTATCATACATGTTGACAAATATTGCATACATGTATGACATTGCGGCGACCAACAACGCCGAGACACCTGCATGAGGGAGGAATTATGATCATTACCGACGTCGAGGTCCGTGTTTTCCGCACGACGACCCGTCGGCACTCGGACAGTGCCGGCCACGCGCATCCGGGTCCGGCGCATCAGGTGGAACAGGCCATGCTGACGATCCGGACAGAGGACGGCCACGAGGGCCATTCTTTCACCGCGCCAGAGATCGTTCGCCCGCATGTCATAGAAAAATTCGTCAAGAAAGTCCTGATCGGTGAGGACCATCGAGACCGCGAACGGCTGTGGCAGGACCTTGCCCACTGGCAGCGCGGTTCGGCCGCCCAACTGACTGACCGCACGCTGGCGGTGGTTGACTGCGCGCTATGGGACCTTGCCGGCCGCTCCCTCAATCAACCTGTATACAAGTTGATCGGCGGTTATCGCGACAAGGTGCTCGCCTATGGCTCCATCATGTGCGGTGACGAACTGGAAGGCGGGCTGGCGACACCGGACGACTACGGCCGCTTTGCCGAGACACTGGTGAAGCGCGGCTACAAGGGCATCAAGCTGCACACGTGGATGCCGCCCGTCAGCTGGGCGCCGGATGTGAAGATGGACCTCAAGGCCTGCGCGGCCGTGCGCGAGGCGGTCGGCCCCGATATCCGCCTGATGATTGACGCTTTCCACTGGTACTCCCGCACCGATGCGCTGGCGCTGGGCCGTGGCCTCGAAAAACTCGGTTTCGACTGGATCGAGGAGCCGATGGATGAACAGTCGCTGTCCTCCTACAGGTGGCTTTCCGACAATCTCGATATTCCGGTCGTCGGCCCGGAAAGTGCGGCCGGCAAACACTGGCACCGTGCCGAATGGATCAAGGCCGGCGCCTGCGACATTCTGCGCACCGGCGTCAACGATGTCGGGGGCATCACACCGGCGCTGAAGACGATGCATCTGGCCGAAGCCTTCGGTATGGAGTGCGAAGTGCATGGAAATACCGCCATGAACCTGCATGTGGTTGCCTCCACCAAGAATTGCCGCTGGTATGAGCGTGGCCTGCTACATCCCTTCCTCGAATATGATGACGGCCACGACTATCTGAAGTCTCTGTCCGATCCGATGGACCGGGATGGCTTTGTCCACGTTCCCGACCGGCCGGGCCTTGGCGAGGACATCGATTTTACCTTCATCGACAACAACCGGGTGAGGTAACGGGCGATGAAAACGGTGCTCGCCTTTGGAGACAGCCTCACCTGGGGCGCGGACCCGGCAACGGGCCTCAGGCACCCCGCCGCATATCGCTGGCCGGAGGTTCTGGAAACCGAGCTTGCCGGCATGGCGAAAGTTTACCCCGAAGGTCTTGGCGGACGAACCACCTGCTACGACGACCACGCCGGTCCGGCCTGCCGCAACGGCGCGCGGGCGCTGGAAATAGCGCTCTCGTGCCATATGCCGCTTGACCTCGTCATAATCATGCTCGGCACCAATGACATCAAACCGGTGCATGGCGGACGCGCGGAAGCCGCCGTTTCCGGCATGCGCCGGTTAGCGCAGATCGTCGAGACCTTCATCTACAAGCCGCGAGAAGCGGTACCGAAACTGCTGATCGTTGCCCCACCGCCCTGCGTTGCAGGCCCGGGTGGAGAACCGGCGGGAGGGCGGGATGTCGGGCAATCGCTCAGGCTTGCGCCGCTTTACCAAAAACTCGCTACCGAACTCGGACATCACTTCTTCGACGCCGGTTCGGTCGCCAGTGCTTCGCCGGTGGACGGCGTGCATCTGGACGCGCCGGCGACAGCGGCGATCGGCCGGGCCCTGGCCACGCCAGTCAAAGATATTCTTGGTTGATCACACGCCGCCCGAGGAGGAACCGGGCACGTGGATCGAAACGTGGAAGGCCGTATGAAGCGGCCGTATTGGGAGGAAAGATGAAACATTTTCTTGCAACAGCAGCACTTGGCGCCCTGCTGATCGGCGCCATGCCGCTCAGCACTTTTGCCGAGACGCCAAAGGACCAGCTCATTGTCGCCACGACCATGAGCAATATCCTCACACTCGACCCCGCCGCCATCACCGGCCGCGAGACCGTGCAGGTTCTGAACAATATCTATGACACCCTGATCGTGCTTTCGCCTGAGGACCGCAGCGTCCAGCCGCGCCTTGCCGAACGCTGGGAAATAGCCGAAGACCGGAAGTCGATCCGTTTCCATTTGCGTGCGGATGCCAAGTTCGCTTCCGGCAATGCCGTGACGGCAAAGGATGTGGCATGGAGCCTCAAACGGCTGCTCGCCCGCAACCTGGCGCAATCATCCTTTCTGAAAACCCGCGGTTTCAAGCTCGAAGAGGCCGACAAGCTTTTCGTTGCCGAAAACGATCAGATCTTCGTGCTGAATATCCCCAAGCCCGACGATCCCAACCTTCTCCTGATGATCCTTGCCCAGAACGGTCCCGGCTCGATCATCGACAGCCAGACCGCGCTTGAGAATGAGAAGGATGGCGATCTCGGCGGCGCATGGCTGACGCTGAATTCCGCCGGCTCCGGCCCCTTCAAGCTGACCCAGTGGAAATCCAACGAATATATCATCCTCACCCGCAACGACGATTATTGGGGTGAAAAGGCCAAGATGAAGCGTATCCTGATGCGCCATCTGCCGGAATCGCAGTCGCAGCGGCTCATGCTGGAAAAGGGCGATATCGACGTTGCCTATTCCCTGCAGGCTCCGGATCTGAAATCACTTGAGGCCGACAAGGCCGTCACCATCGAATCCACACCGGGCTCCGGTTTCTATTACCTCAGCGTTTCGATGAAGGACGAGAAATTCGCGAACAAGAAGGTGCGCGAGGCCTTGCGTTACCTGATTGATTACGATGGTCTCGACAAGGCGGTCATGCCCTATTACGGCAAGCTGCATCAGCGCTCCCTCAGCACCGGCGTCATGGGTGCGCTGCCGGATCAGGGCTACAAGCTCGATATTGAAAAAGCCAAGGCGCTTCTGGCGGAGGCCGGTTATCCTGATGGGTTCAAGACAACGCTGCGCGTGCTTTCGGAAGACCCGTTCATGAAAGCCGCAACGGCGATCCAGAACACGTTGGCCCAGGCAGGCATTCAGGCCGAGCTGATCAGCGGCTCCGGCGACCAGATCTATGGTGCGATGCGCGAGCGCAACTTCGAATTGCTGCTCGGCCGCGGTGGCGGCGGCCAGCAGCCGCACCCGGACAACAACCTGCGCTCGATTGCCTACAACCCCAATAATGCGGATGACGCCAAGCTCACCAATTACCAGAGCTGGCGCACCAGCTTCTTCGACGAAAAGCTGAACAAGATGATCGAGGAAGCGCTTGTTGAGCGCGATGCGGCAAAACAGACGAAGCTTTATGAAGACCTGCAGGGTTATATGGATGAAATCGTCATGTCCATTCAGCCCTTCTCCGAAGTGGTCGACACCGCAGCCTTCCGCAGCGACGTCAAGGGCATGATCGTCAGTCCCTGGCTCTCGAGGTTTGAAGTGGTGAGCAAGGAGCGATAATCGGCCGCCATATCTGCGAGTAAGAAAAGGCGCGGCTAACCCCGCGCTTTTTTTGCTGCCGACGAGGCCTTACAAAGCCGAAATATTCCCCAAAAGTGAGGCATCCGCACTCCGTCACCCCGGACTAGATCCGGGGTCCAGCCCGATCAAGTCCTTGATCGCGCAAGACTCCTCTTATGGCGCAGACACGCCGTAGCTGGATGCCGGATCTAGTTCGGCATGACGGCGGAGAGGCTCCGTTTGTCAGCAGCCCAAGGCCCGATTACCACCGGTCTTTTCTATCTTCGGCCTGCCTCCCTAAAAAAAAATGCCCGGCGGGGAGGCCGGGCAAGGAAGGAGGCTGTTATTATCCGTGGCGCCCCGGAGGAGGACGGTCACGTTATTGGAGCCGTCACGCGCCTTCATATTCCAGTGAGGCGCCGATCAGTTCGCGCGCATAAGGATGCGTTGCATCGTTGCCAGCAATGGCCTCGCGCGGCAGGATTTCGGTTATTTCGCCACGCAGCATCACGGCGAAGCGATCGCACATGTGATCGACCACGGCGAGATCATGGGTCACCATGATGTAGGTGAAACCGCGCTCTTCCCGCAGCCTCTGCAAGAGGTTGAGGATTTCCGCCTGGACCGAGACATCGAGCGCCGAGGTCGGCTCATCGAGCAGCAGCAGCGACGGTTCCAGGATCAGCGCCCTCGCAATCGCCACGCGCTGCCGTTGGCCGCCGGAGAGTTGGTGCGGGAAACGGTCGAGGAAAGACACCGGCAGGCCGACATCAGTGATGACCTTGCGCATGCGCTCCTCGCGGTCGCCGAGCTTGTGGATCGCAAGCGATTCACCAAGCACGGTGCGCACCGATTGGCGGGGATGCAGAGAGCCATAAGGGTCCTGAAACACCATCTGCAGCATGCGGCAGCGCTCGATCAGCGGCACGTCTCGCACCGATCTGCCGTCGATGAGGATATCGCCTGTCCAGAAATCGTTGAGCATTGAGACGCAGCGCAACACGGTGGACTTGCCCGAACCGCTTTCACCGACCAGCCCGAAACATTCGCCGGGCTCGACACGGAACGACACCGAAGGCAGCACTTTCATTGCGGTGTTGCCGCTGCCGAAAGTGATGGAAAGATCGCGGGTTTCGACAGAAACGGCCATTATGCATTCTCCTCCAGCCATTCAGGGCGGCGGTCCAGCACCGCAAGCGGTGCGCGCGCACCGCCGATACGCGGCTGTGCCGCCAGAAGGCCGCGCGTATAGGGATGCTGCGCCTGATCGAGATCGCGGGCGGCCAGCGTTTCCACCACGCGGCCTGAATACATGATCAGCACCCGGTCGCAGAAATTGCGCACAAGGTTGAGATCGTGGCTGATCATGATAAGGCCGATGCCGCGATCGCGCACCAGACCGTCGAGAATGTTCAGCACCTGCAACCGCACCGTCACATCAAGCGCCGAAGTTGGTTCGTCAGCGATGACGAGATCGGGATCGGCAAGCAGCATCATGGCGATCATCACGCGCTGACCCATGCCACCGGAGATTTCGTGCGGATATTGCTCGTAGACACGTGAGGCATCGCGGATCTTCACCGCATCCAGCATCGCCAGCGCCTTTTCCCGTGCCTCGGCTTTTGATGCCCTGAAGTGGCGCAGATAGGTCTCCGTCACCTGATCGCCGACCCGACGGATGGGGTTGAGGGAGAATTTCGGATCCTGAAGGATCATCGACATGCGCCGGCCGCGAACCTTCAGCATCTCCTTCTCATCGAGGGAGAGAAGATCGAGCCCGTCGAAAGCCAGCCTCTCAGCGGTGATCGTTGCCGAAGGCAGGAGGCGCAACAGAGCGCGTCCGACTGTGGATTTTCCCGAACCGCTTTCACCGACAATGCCGAGCCGCTCCCGACCGAGCGTGAAGGAGATGCCGCGCACCGCCTCGGTGGGTGAGCCACCATAACGGATACGGAGATTTTCAACATCAAGGATTGGTTTTTCCATGTTTCTATCTCCGGTTCATCTGCTTCGGATCGAGCGCATCCCGCAGCCCATCACCGAGGAGGTTGAAAGCGAGACTGACAGACAGGATCGCAATGCCGGGAAAGGTCACCAGCCACCAGCTATCCAGCATGTAACGTCGGCCGGTGGCGATCATCGCTCCCCATTCCGGCAGCGGCGGCTGCGCGCCGAGGCCAAGAAAGCCCAGACCTGCGGCGGTCAGAATGACGGTCGCCATGTTCAGCGTCAGTCTGATGAGAACCGAGGGGAGACACATGGGCATGATCGACTTGACGATGATGCGCAGCGGCGACGCGCCCTGAAGCCTTGCAGCGGCAATGTAATCCGCCTTGCGAAAGGTCATGGCTTCAGCGCGGGCAAGACGCGCAATCGGCGGCCATGAGGTGAGCGCAATTGCAATGATCGCATTATTAAGGCTCGGACCCAGTGCTGCGACGAAGGCGAGCGACAGGATGAGGCTAGGGAAAGACAGGAAGATATCCGTGATGCGCATCATCACCGTATCGAACTTGCCGCCGAGATAACCGGATGCCGTACCGACCAGAAGGCCGACGGGACCGACGATGATCGATACCAGCGTGATGATGGTGAGCGTGATGCGAGCGCCCCAGAGAAGACGGCTATAGATATCGCGCCCCAGCTCATCCGTCCCGAAGACATGGCCGTTGCCCGGGGGCTGCAGCGTGTTGGCGAGATTCTGTGCGTAAGGATCATGCGTCGCGAGCCAGGGCGCAAAAATCGCCGAGATGACGAGCAGCAGCAAGATCAGCAGGCCGAAAGCCGATGTCGGGCTCTTGAGCAGGAAGACGATAATGTTCTTCAGCGCGTTCAGCGGCACCGGAAGACGGAAGGAAGTTTCAGCACGGGCCGTCATCAGCGGGTCCTCGGATCGAAAAAGCGGTAGAGAATGTCGGACAGGAGATTGAGCCCGATAAAGATGACGCCGACGATCAGTACACAGGTCATCACGGCATTCATGTCGCCGATGATAAGATTGCTGGTGAGATATTGCCCGAAACCCGGCCAGGCGAAGACGGTCTCAATGAGGACCGCTCCTTCCAGCAGCGAACCGTAAGCCAGCGCGATGATGGTGACCAGCTGCACGCGAATATTGCCAAAAGCATGCAGCCACACCGTCTGCCGCTGCGACAGGCCTTTGACACGCGCGGTCGTCACATATTCCTGCCCCAGCTGATCCAGCATGAAGCTGCGCGTCATGCGGGTGATATAGGCAGAGGAGGAATAGCCCAGCAGGGCAGCTGGCAGGATGAGGTGGTTGATGGCCGACCGGAAGACCTCCATGTCACCCGCAAGCAGGCTGTCGATCAGCAGAAAGCCCGTCCGCTCCTCCACCAGACCGATATAGAACTGGTCCATGCGGCCACCGCCGCCAACGAGGCCGAGATGGGCGTAAAAAACGATCAGCGCGATCATGCCGGTCCAGAAGATCGGCATGGAATGGCCGAACAGGCTGAGAACGCGCACAAGATGATCCTGCCAGCGGTCTTTCTTCACGGCGGCGTAAACGCCCATGGGGATGCCGAGTCCGGCACCGATCAGGATGGCGAAGGTCGCAAGCTCGATCGTCGCCGGCATCACGCTTATGATGTCCTCGATGACGGGGCGGCCCGTGCGGATCGACGTTCCGAAATTGCCGGTGAAGACATCTCCGAGATAATAGACGAACTGCTGCCACAGCGGGCGGTCAAAGCCGAGCGCGTGATAGACCTGTTCATAGGTTTCACGGGTCGCATCCTCACCGACAATGGCCCGCACTGGATCGGCGGGCATCAGGCGGCCAATGAAAAAGGTCAGCAGCAGCAATCCAAGCAGCGTGACCGCAATACTTCCGATCTGGCCGGACAAGCCATAAAGCGAAAGGCGTCTTTTTGACATGATTCCTCCCTTGCCAGTCACCGAACGTGCAAGGAGCGCATCCTGTCTGACAACTACGGTAAAGTTGTCACAGGTGTTGCAGGCTGTCAAGCATCCGACGCCAAAATCGATATCGGCAAGCGCGGGGGTATACAGGCACAGCGTTGCCCAGGCGGCGGTTGCGGCGTTCTTCTTTCCCTAAAGAAGCCCACATTGCCACAACCGCAAAACGCTGTATTCTCCCTGCCCACAGAAGGCTGACATGGAAATTCGTGGCGATTTGACCGCTCGTGTCTGCTGCCTCGGGGGAGGAAAATATGATCGACGTGACGCTCCTGGCCTTTGCCATGGTCGCCTTTATCGGCATTGCAACACCCGGCCCCACCGTCTTGCTGGCGCTTGCCAATGGCTCGAAATTCGGCGTGCGTCGCGCGATGATCGGCATGGCTGGTGCCGTCCTTTCGGATTTCGTCCTGATCGGCGCGGTTGCACTGGGACTGGGGGCTCTTATGGCCGCCTCGGAGTTCTGGTTCGGTGTCGTCAAGTGGGCGGGGGTCTGCTACCTTGTTTACCTTGGCACCATGCTTCTGCGTTCAAGAGGGACGCTTGACGGCGCTCTCGGCTCTGCAGAGGCAAACAGGGCCGCATCGGCGCGCTCGATCTTCCTGAAGAGCTTTCTCGTCGCCGTGACCAATCCTAAGGGATACCTGTTTTTTTCGGCCTTCCTGCCGCAATTCATCGATGTCGCAGCGCCGCAGACTCAGCAATATACCGTACTTGCGCTAATCTTCGCCGGCATCGATTTCATCGTGATGTTCGCATACGCCCTGTTCGGCGCGCAGGCGGTCAGGATATTGCGCAAGTCCGGAGCATTATGGCTCGACCGCATCTGCGGCGGCGCGCTGTTGACGCTTGCTGCTTCCCTGGCGTTTTACCGACGGGCCAACGCATAATTCATTGCCATATCAGCTATTTCCGCCTTACTCAGCCACGGTGCGGGACCGCAGGAGCACCTTGTAACGCTCGAGACTGCCGCGCAGATGCGAGGCCATATATTGGCGCGCGGCATCGGCGTCTCCCTCGATAATGGCATCGACGATCTTGCCGTGCTCCTCTTGAAGGTGGAGGTTGTAATCCTTGGGGCGCGACCCCGGCGCGGCACCCTGTAATTCGCCGCGGGGAATGATACCGGACCGAATGAGTTGAAGAAACTCCGGAAACCGCCTGTTCTGCGTGGCCTGCGCGATGGCGAGATGGAATTCGAAATCGGCGTCCCGCGTTGGTAGCCCGGCGGCGAGACAGTCACCGACACGCCGATGCGCATCCACGATCGATTCCACCTGCACGGCGGAACGGCGCGAGGCCGCCAGCCCGGCGGATTCCACTTCGAACACGGTCCGCAGTTCCAGGAGTTCGATGACCGAGGAAATGCGACCCACGGCGAGATCGTTAAAAGGCAGTTCCTTTGCCGGCTTGGCTTCGACAGCAAAGACCCCTGCGCCCTTGCGTGCTTCAACGAGGCCATCGGCACGAAGAATGGCGATGGCCTCGCGCACAACCGTCCGGCTGACGGAATATTCCCGCGTCAATTCGCTTTCGCTCGGAAGCCGGTCACCCGGGCGGAACACCCCCTCCGCCAGGTCCCGTCGCAAGGCCGAACTGATTTTCGCCGCAAGCGATACTTGCTTGGTGCTGCTCTCGACGTCCATTCCGGCCCACCTGTTTTAAACTTGTCTGGCATGTTAGCAAACACCGGCCACATTGCAAGTGCCGGGTACCACCACCCCATCGGATCAACCTCAGGCAGCAACCATGGCCGAACCGCTGGAAAAGCGGCTTCTATACTCTCCCGGTGAGAGGCCGAGAATGCGGTGAAACACCCGACGAAAGGCGGCAGCGTCCTCATAACCCACCGACCAAGCGATCTGATCGACCGAACGGCGGGTGAATTCCAGCAATTCACGCGCCTTGCCGACCCGCAGGTGCTGGACATATTCGATGGGCTTCATGCCGGTCGCCACCTTGAAGCGGCGCAAGAAGGTTCGCTCCTCCAGCCCGGCATGGCCGGCCATGTCGGTAACGCTTGTCGCCCGCCCGGCACGGGCCTGCAACCAGTGCTGCACCTTCAGGATCGGCTCATCGCCATGCGTCAGCCTTGGGGCGAAACTACTATAATGACGCTGTTCCCGTCCTGACGGGTCGATCAACAGAAACTTGCCGGTCTCGATCATCACGGAAGGGCCGAGCAGCCGGTCGACGATGCGCAGACCAAGATCGGTCCACGCCATCAACCCGCCGGCCGTGATGATATCGCCGTCCTCGATGACGATCTTGTCTATCTCCAGCCGGACATCGGGAAATCGGTCCCGAAAACGTTCCGCAAACAACCAGTGGGTCGTCGCCGGGCGGCCAGCCAGAAGCCCGGTGGCCGCGAGCATGAACGACCCGCCGCAACTGGCAGCCAGCGTCGCGCCCTGGGCGTGCCGGTTAAGCAGCCAGCGGGCGTAAGGCTCGGCTTCCTCGATTTCAGCCGGCCCGGTCAACCGGCCGGGCACAACGAAGATATCGGGATGCCCCGGCCCGCCGGGTTCCGTGTCATAGGAGCGGGAAAATTCACCGCCTTCGCCCATGCTCCAATGGCTGACCCGCAATTTTGGCCCGCCGCGATCCTGTGAAAATACCGACGCGATGGCGAAAAGATCGGTGATGCCATGCACCATGGCGATCTGGCAGTCCCGATAGAGGACCAGCCCCACTTCCAGCGCGCTTCCCGTTACACCCGCCATGCCCAACCCCCGTTTTGTCAGTTTCGGCTCGCTTTCTGTCAGAAGCGCCAATCCATCCCCGGCTGCGTCAAGAGTATCTCTATTCCCACGGGACGCAAGCAAGCTCCCTGCAACAGGAGAGAGAGCCATGACAACGATCACCACCAGAGACGGAACGCACATCTTCTACAAGGACTGGGGCCCGAAAGACGGCCAGCCCATCATCTTCTCCCACGGCTGGCCGCTCAGCGCCGACGCCTGGGACGCGCAGATGGTGTTCTTCGCCAATAACGGTTTCCGCACCATCGCCCATGACCGCCGCAGCCACGGCCGCTCCGATCAGGTTTGGCATGACAACACCATGGATCAATATGCCGACGATCTGGCCGAGTTGATCGAACAACTCGATCTTCACGACATCATTCTGGTTGGCCATTCCACCGGTGGCGGCGAGGTGACACGTTATATCGGCCGCCACGGCACCGCCCGCGTTGCCAAGATCGCTCTCATCGGCGCGGTGCCGCCGCTGATGCTGAAGACGGAAAGCAACGCCATCGGTCTGCCAATCGATGTTTTCGACGGCATCCGTAAGGGCACCTATGATAATCGCAGCCAGTTCTTCAAGGATCTGACCATTCCCTTCTACGGCTACAACCGCGAAGGCGCCGTCATATCCGAAGGTATCCGTGATGAGTTCTGGCGGCAGGGCATGATGGGCGGCCTGAAAGGTCAGCTCGACAGTATCCGCGCCTTTTCGGAAAGCGATTTCCATCAGGACCTGAAAGCTTTCGACAAGCCGACGCTGGTTCTGCACGGCGATGACGACCAGATCGTGCCGGTCGGCGCTTCCGCGCTTTCCACGGTCAAGATCGTCAAACATGCGGTGCTCAAAATCTATCAGGGAGCCGATCATGGCCTGACACAGACCCATCAGGACCGGTTCAACGCCGACGTGCTCGCCTTCATCAACGGCTGAAACCACCGGATACAGGAGACACGGACATGACACAGAATACATTTCTCATCACCGGCGCATCCGACGGCATCGGCGCGGTTTATGCCGAACGTCTGGCAAAACGCGGCCACGATCTCATCCTGGTGGCGCGACGCGCCGAGAAGCTGAAGGCATTGGCCGCGCAGCTGGAAAAGGATCATCACATCGCCGTCGAGGTTCTCTCCGCCGATCTTTCCAGGGCGGAAGATCTTGAAAAGGTCGAGGCGCGGCTGCGTGAGGACCGGCGGATTACCGGCCTCGTCAACAATGCCGGTATCGCTGGTGAAGGCGCGATCACGGCGCTGGACCCAGCCTATGTGACGACGATGATCAACCTCAACATTCTCGCCGTCACGCGGCTTGCGGCGGCCATCGCGCCGCGCCTTGCCGCCGACGGAAAGGGTACGATCATCAACATCACATCAGTTACAGCACTGATGCCGGCAGCATTCACCGCCGTCTACCCGGCCACCAAGGCTTTCGTGCTCGCTTTTACCGAGGCGCTGCAGGCACAGCTTTCACCCTCTGGCGTGCGGGTTCAGGCCGTTCTTCCAGGTATCACCCGCACGGCCATCTGGGAGGAAGAACGGCTCGATACCATTCCGGCCGCGATGGTCATGGATGTGCATGACATGGTGGATGCTGCCCTTGCCGGTCTCGACCTTGGCGAAGCGCTGACCATTCCCTCCCTGCCGGACACTGCCGATCTTGAAAATTTCCTTGCCGCGCGTGCAGCCCTGCGGCCCAATCTCTCCCATGCACTTGCCGCCAGCCGGTATCGTGCAGCCAAACCCGAATAGAGGGATACGTATCATGATCCTTGGACTCACCATTCCCCAATTCACTGCACTGCATGTGGGCTTGAGCTTCATCGGCATTGCTACCGGACTGATCGCCCTGCCCGCTTATGCGGCAGGGCGATGGATGCCCCGCATGATGGCGCTATTCCTCGTCACCACGCTTGCCACCACGCTCACCGGCTTCCTGTTCCCAATCGGAAATTTCACACCGGCACTCGGTGTCGGCGTCATATCGACCCTCGTTCTGGCAATCGCACTTGTCGCGCTTTACGGATACGGTCTGAATGGCAGGGCGCGCATCATTTATACGATCACCGCCACGATGAGCCTCTATCTCAACATGTTCGTCCTGATTGTGCAGGCCTTTCTCAAGGTCGAAACGCTCAACAAGCTGGCGCCGAACGGCAACGAACCACCCTTCCTGATCGCCCAGACGGTCCTGCTTGTAGGAGCGATCTGTCTCGGCTGGAAGGCGACGCGCAGCAGGCTTGCCGTCTGAGGCCAGTGTGAATCCTAATTGATGCCGCAAACATGCCTTGCGCCCTGCCACCCGGGCGCAGGGGATGTTCCGCTAACACACCACAAGCCGCAGATAGCTGAGAAGGTACCTCGCACTCTTGCCATCGATCAATATACATTATACAATAATATATATTGAGTTGTTGCCACAGGAGATGTCGATGAAAGTCGTTAAGATCAACGAGCGCTTGACCGTTGCGGGGCAGCCGACGACCGCCGATTTCCAATCGCTCTCCGCGCAGGGTTATAAAAGCGTCATCAATGCCCGGCCGGATGGCGAAGAGCCGAGCCAACCGGGCAATGAGCAGGAAAGAGGCGCCGCCGGGGCGGCAGGCATGGACTATGGCTTCATCCCGGTCAGCGGCCCTGCCATCACTGAGGCCGATATCCGCGCCTTTCAACAGAAAATGGCGGAAGCGGCAGGCCCCGTTTTTGCCCATTGCAAGGGTGGCACCCGTGCGCTCACGCTTCATGTGCTCGGGGAAGCGCTCGACGGACGCATGGAACGCGGCGACATCGAGGCGTTTGGCAAGGCGCATGGCTTTGATCTTTCCGGCGCCACCCGCTGGCTGGAGCGACGCGCGGCAGCGGTTCCGCACATCAAGGCATTCTTTGATCCGCGCACCTGGAGCGTGCAATATGTCGTTTCCGATCCAGTGACCAAACGCTGCGCCATTATCGATCCGGTCTATGATTTCGATGAGAAATCCGGCGCAACCGGAACGATGAATGCCGACGCCATTCTGAACCATGTGGAAAGCGAAGGCCTGTCGGTGGAATGGATTCTCGATACCCATCCGCATGCCGACCATTTCTCCGCCGCCCATTACCTGAAGCAGAAGACCGGTGCGCAGACAGCCATCGGCGCGAAGATCACCGGCGTACAGCGGCTCTGGCAGGAAAAATACAATTGGCCGGACCTTGAAACCGATGGTTCGCAGTGGGACAGGCTGTTCGAGGCGGGCGACAGGTTCAATATCGGTTCGCTTGAAGCGCGCGTGCTGTTTTCGCCCGGCCATACGCTCGCCTCCGTAACCTATGTGGCGGGAGATGCCGCCTTCGTGCACGATACGCTTTTCATGCCGGATTCAGGCACAGCGCGGGCTGATTTTCCCGGTGGCAGCGCCAGAGAACTCTGGGCGTCCATTCAGGACATTCTCGCCCTTCCGGACGAAACACGGCTGTTCACCGGCCATGATTATCAGCCCGGCGGCCGCGCGCCGAAATGGGAAAGTACGGTGGGCGAACAGAAACGCAGCAATCCACATCTGGTCGGCATGACGGAGGAAAGCTTCATCCACCTCAGGGAAACGCGGGATCGGACCTTGCCGATGCCAAAGCTCATCCTCCATGCCCTGCAGGTCAATATTCGCGGCGGACGCCTGCCGGAGCCGGAGGCAAATGGCAGGCGTTACCTGAAATTCCCTCTTGATGTGCTGGAGGGCAGCACGTGGTAAAGGGAAAGACGCCCGGAAAGCCCCTTCATACTCCTGACATTCCCCTTCCCGCCATGGAGGAACGGGCCGTGGAAGTCGCGCTGCTTTTGAAGACCCTTGCCCACCCTGCGCGGCTGATGCTGGCCTGCACGCTGGCGCAGGGAGAATTCTCCGTGGGAGAGCTGGAAGCCAGGCTGGATATTCGCCAGCCTACACTCTCCCAGCAGCTGGGCGTCCTGCGGGAAGCCGGTGTGGTTGAAACCCGGCGTGACGCCAAGCAAATTTTCTACCAGCTGAGCGAAGCGAAAGCGGCGCAGCTTATCGAGGCGCTTTACACCATATTCTGCGCGCCGGAGGAGGAGACCGCGTGAGCCCCTACTGGTCTTCTCTTTTCGGCGGCATGTTGCTCGGCCTCGCCTGCGTTCTCCTGTTTGTCTTTAACGGCCGCATTGCCGGTATCAGCGGGATCATCGGCAGAACTCTTGGCAGGGAGCGGCGTCTTGCCGATCTCGCTTTCATCGCCGGCTTGCTGGCGGGACCTTATATCCATGCCGCAGCATTCGGCCGGCTGCCCGCAATCACCGTCGCTGCCCCTTGGCCCCTCATCCTGATTGCCGGTCTGCTGGTGGGTTTTGGCACACGCATGGGCTCCGGCTGCACCTCCGGCCATGGCATCATGGGGCTGGCGCGGTTTTCCCGGCGCTCGATCGCCGCAACCGCCACCTTCCTGATCACCGGCATCTTTACTGCGACGATAGCGGGAGCCCTGTCATGAAAAATCCGGCCGTAGCGCGTATTGCACTTGCATTGCTTGCAGGAGCGTTGTTCGGATTCGGCCTTTCGCTGTCGGGCATGGTCGATCCGGCGCGTGTTTCCGGCTTTCTCGACATCGCAAGCGGCCATTGGGACCCGAGCCTGATGTTCGTTCTTGGCGGTGCCGTTATGGTCGCGGCGCCGGGCGTGCTGCTCAGCAGACGTCTCGCCAAGCCCGTTCTCGCCGACGATTTCCGCCTTCCAGCAAAGACCCGCATCGACGGGCCGCTGATAACCGGCTCGGCGATTTTCGGCATCGGTTGGGGGCTTGCCGGCTTCTGCCTAGGCCCGGCACTCTCCGCTGTCGGCCTTGGGCTGATGCCAGTCGTTCTTTTCGTCTGCGCCATGATTGCCGGCATGCTGGCGCACGACCGCCTCTACGCGAAGCAGTCATAGCTTAAAACGCTCGTTCGGAACCTGAAACAGACGGTCGCGCGGGGGTGAAATGCTGCCGCGCGACGACGTATGATTAAAGGTCGATCAGGCTCTTGCCCGTCATTTCCGGCGGCAAGGGCACATTCATCAGCTGCAGCAGGGTGGGCGCGACATCGGCGAGAATACCGTCATGCAGCTTCGCACCTTCAGGGCCACCGAAAAGGATCACCGGAACCGGATTTGTGGTGTGCGCCGTATGCGGGCCGCCGGTCACCGCGTCGACCATGGTTTCGCAATTGCCGTGGTCGGCAATCACAAGCATTGCGCCTCCCACTTTTTCGAGTGCGGCAACCACCGCACCGAGGCCACGATCCACGGCTTCACAGGCCTTGATTGCGGCCTGCAGATCACCGGTATGGCCGACCATATCAGGGTTGGCGTAATTGGTGACGATGAGATCGTAACCCTTGCCGATCGCCTCGACAAATTTTTCCGTTACCTCGGGCGCGCTCATTTCCGGCTGCAGGTCGTAGGTCGCGACCTTCGGGGATTTCGGCATGAAGCGATCTTCACCGACTTCCGGCTCTTCCTTGCCGCCGTTCAGGAAGAACGTCACATGCGGATATTTTTCCGTTTCGGCGAGGCGGAACTGCGTAAGTCCCTGCTTCGCCACCCAGGCGCCAAGCGTGTTGACGATATCGCGCTTCGGGTAAGCCGTGGCCATGAAATCATTGTGCCGGGTAGAATATTCCACCATGCCAAGCAGCGCCGAGAGCACTGGCTTTTCGCGCGCAAAACCGTCGAAATCATCGGCACCGATGGCAAGCAGGATTTCACGCGCGCGGTCAGCACGGAAGTTCAGGCAGAACAGGCCATCGCCGGCCTTGAAGCCTTCGTAACCGTCGATCACGGTCGGCAGGATGAACTCGTCCGTGACTTTATTCGCGTAGCTCTGTGCAACGGCGCTCACCGCATCCCGGGCGTGCTCGCCTTTGGCCAGGACCATCGCGTCATAGGCCTTTTCGACACGCTCCCAGCGGTTGTCGCGGTCCATCGCATAATAACGGCCGATCACGGTGCCGATGCTGGCGCCTTCCGGCAGGCTTGCCACAAGCGCAGCCACAAAATCTTCAGCGGATTGCGGCGCGACGTCACGACCATCGGTGATGGCATGCACCACGACCTTCAGGCCGTGGCTGACCATCAGCTTCACCGCCGCCTGGCCGTGGAGGATATGGCCATGAACGCCACCATCGGAAACGACGCACATCAGATGCGCCACACCGCCTGCGGCCTTCACCTTGGCGGCGAAATCAAGCATCGCCGCATTGCGGAAAAAGCTGCCATCCTCGATTGCAAGATCGATCTGGCCGAGATCCATGGCGACGATGCGGCCCGCACCGATATTGGTATGACCGACTTCGGAATTGCCCATTTGTCCGGTAGGCAGCCCCACCTTAGGACCAAACGTGGTGAGCCTCGCATTCGGGCAGGTGGCGAAAAGCCGGTCCATGGTGGGCGTGTTCGCCAGAACAGGCGCGTTGCTGGATGTATCCTCACTCAGCCCCCAGCCATCGAGAATAGTCAGGACAACGGGCTTGGGAGTTTGCATGGGAGGACCTTTTTCGTTCTGTTGCCGGCGGAGAGCGGACCGCCGGGCACCGGAGCGCCCTCGTCCGCGACTGTGATCGTGATGAGAAAACATGCTTCTCGTTCTTCTCTTCTATACCCGAAGATGACGAACGCAAGCCTATACCGATAGCGAAACAGTTCCGTGAAGGATGAAAACGCGGGCTAAGAAATGCGGTCATGACACGCATACGCCCTCATCCCTGTGCTCGTCACAGGAATCCAGCCGGCGCGCGTCTGCGCGACGGGACGAGTCCTTTCAGCCCAAAGACTTGGGCTGGCTGGGTCCCTTTTACGAGCACAGGGAGGAGGGAGGAGGGAGCACGGATCGCCTTCAATCGATGAAAATAAGCGCCGGCTTTTCCAGAAGCGCCTTGACGGCCTGTATGAAGACTGCCGCATCCCAGCCGTCCACGACACGATGATCGAAGCTCGAAGACAGGTTCATCATCCTGCGCGGCACAAAGCGAATTCCGTCCCAGACCGGCCGCGTCATGATCTTGTTGACGCCGATTATCGCCACTTCGGGGTAATTGATGATGGGCGTCGAAACGACACCACCCAACGCCCCAAGCGAGCTGATGGTGATGGTGGAGCCCATCAGTTCTTCCCGATGCGCCGTCCCGGTGCGAGCGGCTTCGGCAACGCGTGCGACCTCGTCTGCGCACTCCCAAAGGCCGAGCGCTTCCGCGTGGCGCACAACCGGAACGGTGAGGCCTGACGGTGTCTGCGTGGCAATGCCGATATGAACCGCCTCGTAGTGGCTGACGACACCTTTTTCATCGTCGAAAATCGCATTCATACCAGGATGATCGGCAACGGCTTTGACAAGCGCGCGCATCAAAAATGGCAGGACCGTCAGTTTCGGCTGCCCGGAGCGGCGTTTGCCGTTCATCGTAGCGCGCAGATCTTCCAGATCGGTCACGTCGACTTCTTCGACATAGGTGATGTGGGGAATGCGGGAGGCGGAAAGCACCATCTTCTCGGCAATCTTGCGCCTGAGCCCGGTCAGCTTCACCTCTTCGACAGCGCTATCGTGGGGTGCCATCGGTTCAGTGCGCTCCGGCCGCCCCCGCACGGTTAAGAACGCGTCGAGATCGGCATGGGTAATATGCCCGTCGGGACCCGTTCCCTTGACCTGTACAAGATCGATATCGAGATCGTCAGCACGCTGGCGAACGGCCGGAGATGCCAACGGCTTATGGTGCAGTTCGACCGCAGGCGCCGTGTTGGCTTCCCCGGCTTCGCGTGGCACCGGCTGGGTCTCAACGGGTGGCGGCGTGTCCGTCATGTCGGCGGGCGCTTCCTCTTCCGTCATGCGGGTCGGCGCCTCCCCTTCCGGCGCGCTACCATTGGCAGCGACGGCAGCGACATCGGTTTCGATGCGCAGGAGCGGTGCTTTCACCGGCACCGTATTTCCCACCGTTACCGCGAGCCAGGTGACGACGCCCGCCACCGGCGAAGGGATTTCCACCGTCGCCTTGTCGGTCATCACCGCGGCCAGCACCATGTCCTCGTGGACAAGATCGCCCGGTTTGACGTTCCATTCCACGAGTTCGGCTTCCGCCACACCTTCACCGACATCGGGCATGGTTAGAATAAATTCTGCCATGATCAGGCCTCCATGACTTCGACAAGAGCCCGCCCGACGCGGGCTGGCCCCGGAAAATAGTCCCACTCCTGCGCATGGGGATAAGGCGTATCCCAACCTGCGACGCGCACGACGGGAGCCTCAAGGTGATAAAAACAATGTTCCTGCACCAGGGAGACGACTTCTGCCCCGAAGCCGGAGGTCAACGTCGCCTCATGCACCATGACGCAGCGGCCGGTCTTGGAAACCGACTTCACGACGGTATCGAGGTCGAGCGGCAGCAGGCTGCGCAGATCAATGATCTCGGCGTCCACCCCCGTCTCTTCCGCCGCTGCCAGCGCCACATGCACCATGGTGCCATAAGCGATGACCGTGACATCGTTTCCGGGGCGGCGGATTTCGGCCTTGCCGATGGGAATGGTGTAGTGCCCTTCCGGCACCTCCCCCTTCTCGTGTTTGGACCATGGCGTTACGGGTCGGTCATGGTGACCGTCAAACGGGCCGTTATAAAGCCGCTTCGGCTCCAGAAACATTACGGGGTCGGGATCTTCGATGGACGCTATCAGTAGCCCCTTGGCGTCGTAAGGATTGGAAGGAACCACCACTTTCAGCCCGCAGACATGGGTGAAAAGCGCCTCCGGGCTCTGGCTATGCGTCTGGCCTCCGAAAATGCCGCCGCCGGTCGGCATGCGAAGAACGATCGGGCAGGTAAAGTCCCCGTTTGAGCGGTAACGGATACGCGCTGCCTCCTGGGTGATCTGGTCATAGGCGGGATACATGTAATCGGCGAACTGGATTTCGACACAGGGCCGCAATCCATAAGCGGCCATGCCGATGGCGGTGCCGACAATGCCGGATTCGCTGATCGGCGCATCGAAACAGCGGGTTTTACCGTATTTCTGCTGCAGCCCCTGCGTGGCGCGGAAAACGCCGCCGAAATAACCCACATCCTCACCAAAAACCACGACATCGTCGCTGCGTTCCATGGATACATCCATGGCGCTGCGGACGGCTTCAATCATCGTCATTCTTGCCATGTCTTACCATCCTGCCTTCTGGCGCTGGCGGACGAGATGCGCCGGCATCTCGGCGTAAACACCTTCGAAAATATCCTTCTTCGGCGGTTTTTTGCCCTCGTGCAGCGTGCCGTGGCTTTCCGCCTCGCGCTGGGCTTCCAGCACCTCATCGGCGATCTCCGCTTCCGCCTGCCGGTGCCGCTCTTCCGACCAGACGCCACGCAGGATGAGGTGTTTCTTCAACCTCAGGACAGGGTCGCCCAGAGGCCATGCTTCGGACTCGGTCTTCGGGCGGTAGGCGCTCGGATCGTCAGAGGTGGAATGCGCGCCGACACGATAGGTGACGTATTCGATGAGCGTCGGGCCGAGATTGCGGCGCGCCCGCTCCACGGCCCAACGGGCGACGGCATAAACGGCCAGATAATCATTACCGTCGACCCGCAGTGCAGGAATACCGAAACCCAGCCCGCGTGCCGCGAAGGTCCCGGAGCCCCCGCGTGCAATGCCCTGAAAGGTGGAAATGGCCCATTGGTTGTTGACGATGTTGAGAACGACCGGCGCCTTGTAGGTCGATGCAAAAACCATCGCCGAATGAAAGTCCGACTCCGCCGTCGAGCCATCGCCAATCCAGGCGGCCGCAATCTTTGTATCACCCTTGATGGCCGACGCCATCGCCCAGCCCACCGCCTGGACATATTGCGTGGCGAGATTGCCGGATACGGTGAAGAAACCGTGTTCTTTGGAAGAGTAGAGGACCGGCAGTTGCCGCCCGTGCAGCGGATCGAGTTCGTTGGAATAGATCTGGTTCATCATGGTGACGAGTGGATAGTCGTCGGCGATCAGCAGACCTGCCTGCCGATAGGTCGGGAAGTTCATGTCGCCCTTGGAAAGCGCCTTGCGGAAGGCGCAACTCACTGCCTCCTCCCCGAGATGCTGCATATAAAAAGAGGTCTTGCCCTGCCGCTGCGCCATCAGCATACGCGCATCGAAAGCCCGAAGCCTCATCATGTTCTTCAGACCCGTCAGCAGGTCGTCATCCGAAAGCAGCCCGGCCCAAGGTCCGACGGCCTCACCCTGATGATTAAGGACGCGAATGATCGAATATGCGAGATCACGCATGCTTTCCGGCGCTGCATCCACATCCGGGCGCGGCACGGAGCCGGCCTTGGGTATTTTTACATTGGAGAAATCCGGCTCCCCGCCGGGCCGCACCGCAGGTTCGGGAACATGCAGGCTGAGACGTGGCGTTTCTGATATATCCATTCTACTCCTCCCGTCGCGGTCTCCTCCAGACCGCGAAACAATCCTCAAAGGTTCCTCGCGATCACCATCCGCTGGACATCGCTTGTCCCCTCGTAAATCTGGCAGATGCGCACATCGCGATAGATCCGCTCCACCGGATAATCCGCCATGTAGCCGTACCCGCCGTGGATCTGGATGGCGTCCGAACAAACGCGTTCGGCCATTTCCGACGCGAAGAGCTTGGCCATCGAAGCCTCGGAAAGGCAGGGTTCACCCGCTTCCTTCAGCGCCGCCGCATGCAGCACCAGCTGCCGCGCCGCCTGAATGCGTGTCGCCATATCCGCGAGACGAAACGCTACCGCCTGATGTTCGATGATCGCCTGCCCGAAGGCCTTGCGCTCGCGGGCATAATCCCGCGCCGCCTCAAATGCCGCCTGAGCCATGCCCACCGCCTGCGCCGCGATGCCGATGCGGCCGCCTTCCAGATTGGCGAGCGCAATGCGGTAACCCTGACCTTCCTCACCGAGCCGTAAATCGGCAGGAATGGCCATGCCGTTGAAAGCGATCTGGCAGGTATCGGACGAGTGAAGGCCGAGCTTTTCTTCGACCCGGATAACCTCATAGCCCGGCGTATCGGTGGGCACTATGAAGGCGCTGATACCCTTCTTGCCTGCCGCTGCATCTGTAACGGCAAAAACAATGACGACATCGCCATTCTTACCCGAGGTGATGAACTGCTTTGCGCCATCAAGAATATAGCGATCGCCATCGCGACGCGCCCTGGTCTTGAGATTTGAGGCATCGGAGCCAGCCTGTGGTTCGGTCAGCGCAAAGCCACCGATCCATTCGCCGGAGGCAAGCTTCGGCAGAAAACGCTGCTTCTGGTCCTCGGTCCCGAATTTTAGGATCGGCACGCAGCCGACCGAATTATGGACGCTCATGATGGTGGAACAGGCACCGTCCCCCGCAGCGATTTCTTCCAGCGCCAGCGCATAAGCGACAGCACCGGTTTCCGCCCCGCCATACTCTTCGGACACCAGCATGCCGAGGAAGCCGAGCTCGCCCATCGCTTTCAATTCTTCCTTGGGGAAACGGCTTTCCCGGTCACGCGACGCGGCGCCAGGGGCAAGCCTTTCCCGCGCGAAGTCGCGGGCCATATCTCTGATCTGCTGCTGGGATTCAGTGAGCATCATCGCCGCCTCCCGCCAAAAAGCAGAAGCGTATCAGGCGCGTCGCCAGCTGGAATTGGTCGCGAGGGCTGCCCTTGAAAGCACGGGCGGCCCCATCGATCACGACAGGGTCATGCACAGCCAAATTCACCTCCCTTGGCCAGCCCTGACGTGAGGAACCGGCCCGCCGCAAATCTCCTCCAGACCGCGACTGACGTGAACGCTATCACTATCTCGAATTCATTTCAAAGCTATTTTGATTGACAGTTTTTTGATTGGCGATATCTTTGATCCAACAAATAGTCATATCATAGAGCAAATGATCCATGATTGAGCTCGACAGTTTCGACCAGAAGATTCTGCATGTTCTCGGCGATGACGGGCGGGTCAGCTGGCGGGATCTTGCGGCTCGGATAGGCCTTTCCTTCACGCCAACGTTGCGCCGCGTGCGCAAGCTCGAAGAGGAAGGGATCATTCGCGGCTATACCGCCGTGTTTGACGAGAACCGGCTGCTCGGCAATATGGGTGTCTTCATCTCCGTCACGCTGGAGCGGCAGATCAAGGAAGCGCTGACGACATTCGAACATCATGTGGCCTCCATTCCCGAGGTGGTGGGTGGTTACCAGACGAGCGGCAGTTCCGATTATCTGATCCACGCCATGGTGCGGGATCTGCCGCATTACCAGCAGCTGCTGGATTTCCTGACCACGGTTCCCGGCGTGTCGCGCATCCAGTCTAACTTTGCCATCAAGACATTCGTGCGCCGTTCCGCCGCCTTCACCGGGGGTGACACGCCGTAAACAAGGGCTGCCGGCGCGGAGGAGGTGCCGGCTGCTGACAAAGGGACGGCCTGCCGTCCGGAGGAGGAGACGCGATGAGTTTGAACCTCGCCGCCATTTTCGATGCCGATCTCGGCCCGGAAATCGCAGCATTGCGCGACAGCGCAAGTGCATTCGCAGATGATAAAATCGTCCCGCTGGCGGCGGAGATCGACAGGGACGACCGCTTCCCGCGTCAGCTCTGGCCACAAATGGGCGAGCTTGGCCTGCACGGCATTACTGTTTCGGAAGAATTCGGCGGTGCCGACATGGGCTATCTCGCTCATTGCGTGGCGATGGAGGAAATAAGCCGGGCTTCCGCCTCCATTGGCCTTTCCTACGGCGCCCATTCCAACCTCTGTATCAACCAGATCCATCGCTGGGGCACGCAAGAGCAGAAGCACAGATATCTGCCGAAACTCGTCTCTGGCGAGCATGTCGGTTCGCTTGCCATGAGCGAGACGGAGGCCGGCTCGGATGTCGTCTCGATGCGGCTGAAGGCGGAACGCAGGGGCGACCGCTATGTGCTGAACGGTGCGAAAATGTGGATCACCAACGGCCACGAGGCCGATACGCTGGTCGTTTACGCCAAGACCGACATGTCCGCCGGCCCTCGCGGCATCACCGCCTTCCTCATTGAAAAAGGCTTCAAAGGGTTTCGTCCGGCCCAGAAACTCGACAAGCTCGGCATGCGCGGTTCCCCCACCTCGGAACTCGTGTTCGAGGATTGCGAGGTGCCGGAGGAAAACATCCTCGGGCGGTTGAATGACGGCGTGGCGGTGCTGATGAGCGGGCTGGATTACGAGCGCGCCGTGCTGGCCGCCGGCCCCGTAGGTATCATGCAGGCGGCAATCGACCTTGTGCTGCCTTATGCCCGCGAGCGCAAGCAATTCGGCAAACCGATCGGTGAATTCCAGCTCGTGCAGGGTAAGCTCGCGGATATCTATTCGGCGATGAACGCATCGCGCGCTTATGTCTATTCCGTGGCCCGGGCCTGCGACAATGGCCGCATCACGAGGCAGGATGCGGCAGGGGCTATCCTCTTCGCCGCCGAGCGGGCGACGCAGGTGGCGCTGGATGCAATCCAGCTTCTCGGCGGCTCCGGTTACGTGAATGACAGTCCGGCCGGGCGGCTGCTACGCGATGCCAAGCTTTACGAAATCGGCGCTGGCACCAGCGAAATCCGCCGGATGCTGATCGGCCGCGAGTTGGTCAAGGGCAACGGGTGAGGACACGCGATGAAGCTTACGTCCAGTCTGAACCGCGATCCCGCCTTCGCTGCCAATGTCGAGTTCATGTCGGGTCTGGTGGCTGACCTGCGCCAACACGTCGAAAAAATCTCCAGAGGCGGCGGCGACAAGGCCCGCGAACGGCATCTCTCCCGCGGCAAATTGCTGGCGCGCGACCGCATCGAGACACTTCTCGATCGCGGCAGTCCATTCCTCGAATTCTCGCAATTTGCAGCACACGAGGTCTATGACGAACCCGTGCCCGCAGCTGGCATCGTCACCGGCATCGGCCGGGTCTCGGGCCGCGAATGTGTGATCGTCGCCAATGATGCGACGGTAAAGGGCGGCACCTATTATCCGCTGACAGTGAAGAAACACCTGCGCGCGCAGGAGATTGCCGCCGAAAACCGTCTGCCCTGCATCTATCTGGTGGATTCAGGCGGCGCGAACCTGCCCAATCAGGACGAGGTGTTTCCCGACCGCGATCATTTCGGCCGCATCTTCTACAATCAGGCCAATATGTCAGCCGCCGGAATTGCGCAGATCGCGGTGGTGATGGGCAGCTGCACGGCGGGCGGGGCCTATGTGCCCGCCATGAGCGACCAGTCCGTGATCGTCAAAAACCAGGGCACGATCTTCCTTGGCGGCCCGCCGCTGGTGAAGGCGGCAACAGGTGAGGTGGTGAGTGCGGAAGAGCTGGGCGGTGCGGATGTGCACTCCCGGCAATCCGGCGTCACCGATCATTTTGCCCATGACGACCGCCACGCGCTGGCGCTGACCCGGCGGATTGTCTCAACCCTCAACCGCCGCAAGCAGGTGGAGTTGGATATTCGCGAACCGCTGGAGCCGCTTTATCCGGCAGACGAGCTTTACGGCATCGTTCCCGCCGATACGCGCAAACCCTTCGAGGTACGTGAGATCATCGCCCGTCTGGTGGACGGTTCCGAATTCGATGAATTCAAGGCGCTTTATGGCACGACGCTGGTCTGTGGTTTCGCCCACATCCATGGCTATCCCGTTGGCATCATCGCCAATAACGGCATCCTGTTTTCGGAATCGGCGCTCAAGGGCGCGCATTTCATCGAGCTCTGCTGCCAGCGCGGCATTCCCCTGGTTTTCCTGCAGAACATCACCGGCTTCATGGTCGGCAAGGCCTATGAGGCTGGCGGCATTGCCAAGGATGGCGCCAAGCTCGTCACCGCCGTCGCCTCCGCCAAGGTGCCGAAATTCACCGTCATCATCGGCGGCTCCTTCGGGGCCGGTAATTATGGCATGTGCGGCCGGGCCTATTCGCCCCGCTTCCTCTGGATGTGGCCGAATGCCCGCATTTCCGTGATGGGCGGCGAGCAGGCGGCCTCCGTTCTGGCACAGATTCGCCGCGACGGTATCGAAGCTGATGGCCGGCACTGGTCGAAGGAAGGCGAAGAAGCGTTCAAGCAGCCGATCCGCGAAAAATACGAGCGGGAGGGCCATCCCTATTATGCCAGCGCGCGGCTTTGGGACGACGGTATCATCGACCCAAAGGATACCCGCCTCGTCCTCGGCCTCGGTCTGTCCGCCGCGCTCAACGCACCCATTGAACCCACCCGTTTCGGCATATTCAGGATGTGAGGCGACGATGTTTTCGAAAATACTCATCGCCAACAGGGGCGAGATCGCCTGCCGCATCATCCATACCGCCCGCAAAATGGGCATTCGTACCGTCGCCGTTTATTCCGATGCCGATCGTGACGCCATGCATGTGGCGCTTGCCGACGAAGCGATCGCCATCGGCGCTGCACCCGCGCGTGCCTCCTATCTCGATGGCGAAAAGATCATCGCCGCAGCGAAGACAAGCGGCGCGGAAGCCATTCATCCGGGTTACGGTTTCCTCTCGGAAAATGCCGGTTTCGCCGAAGCCTGTGCCGCCGCCGGGCTGGTGTTCATCGGCCCGCCGGCCGCGGCGATCCGCGCCATGGGCGGCAAAAGCGAAGCAAAGGCACTGATGGCCAAGGCTGGCGTGCCCGTGGTTCCCGGTTATCACGATAAGGACCAGGCGGAGGAACGGCTGGGGAATGAGGCGGAAGCCATGGGCTATCCCGTCCTGCTCAAGGCTTCGGCCGGCGGCGGCGGTAAGGGCATGCGCATCGTCAGGCAAAAACGTGAATTTGCGGCGGAACTTGCCGGGGCAAAACGCGAGGCGTCGGCCGCCTTCGGTGATGACCGCATGCTGATCGAAAAATATCTCGAACGGCCGCGCCATGTGGAGGTGCAGATCTTTGCCGATAGCCACGGCAATTGTTTTTCCCTTTTCGAACGTGACTGTTCGATCCAGCGCAGACATCAGAAGGTTTTGGAAGAAGCCCCTGCCCCCGGCCTGCCGGATGCGCTCAGGCAACGTATGTATGAAGCGGCAACAGCCGCCGGCCGCGCGATCGACTATCGCGGTGCGGGAACCGTGGAATTCCTGCTCGATCCTTCCGGCGCATTCTATTTCATGGAAATGAATACGAGGCTTCAGGTCGAACACCCCGTGACCGAGTATATTACCGGTCTCGATCTGGTCGAATGGCAGATCCGTGTTGCGGATGGTGGAACGTTACCGCAGGACTGGGCCGATCTCAGCATGAATGGTCATGCCATCGAGGCCCGTATCTATGCCGAAGACCCGGCGCATGATTTCCTGCCGTCGGTCGGCACCATCAGCCATCTCGTTTTCCCCGACCAGGGCCCTCACGTCAGGATCGACAGCGGCATCCGCGCCGGCGACGCCATCACCGTGCATTACGATCCGATGATCGCCAAGCTTATCGTTTGGGATCGGGACCGAGCCTCAGCCGTGCGGCGTCTGTCGCTGGCGCTGGAAAAGCTGGCGATCTGCGGCGTCACTAGCAACGCCGCCTTTCTGACACGGCTTGCCGGATTGGAAGCTTTCGCCTCAGCCGACCTCGATACGGGTTTCATCACCCGCAACGAGGCTTCGCTCTTTGCTCCAGCCTCGAATGAAGGAAGTGTCATCGCCCTCGCCGCGCTTGGCCTGCTGCTCTCCCGCCGGACAAACGGAATGTCGCAATCAGAGGTGGATCCCCATAGCCCGTGGAACGCGAAGGCCGCATTCCGCCTCAACGCACCGGCGCGGGAAACGCTGAATTTCATGTTTGAGAACCAGCCGTTAAGCGTCGGTGTCACGCATGAGCGTGATGACTTCACGCTCGCAATCGAGGGGCGGACGATCCGGGCCTACGGCAGCCTTTCCGGTGACGGCCAGCTCCTTGCAACCGTGGACGGCCGGAAAAGCCAGGGCTATTTCTTCGCCGAGACCGGCACCTATGCGCTTTTCCTGCATGGCGAGACTTACCACATCAGCCAGCCAGATCCCGTCGAAATCGCGGATTCTTCCGTTCACACCGGTGGCCTGGAAGCTCCCATGCCGGGCGTGATCCGCGCGGTGCTCAGCCGGGACGGTGCTGTCGTGGAGGCCGGCGACGCGCTTGTGGTGATGGAAGCGATGAAGATGGAGCATACGATCCGTGCGCCGGCGAAGGGCATCGTCACGGCCATCAATTGCAATGAGGGCGATATGGTCGCGGCCGGCGCGGTGCTGGTGGATTTCCAGTCGGAAGGAGCATGAGATGAGCTTGCCCCGAACCGTCAGGATCGTTGAGGTCGGCGCACGCGACGGCTTGCAGAACGAGATCACCGAGGTTCCGACCGCGACAAAAATCGAGCTGATCGAGCGGCTGGCTGCAGCAGGACTGAGAACGGTGGAAGCGGGCGCTTTCGTCTCACCCAAAAAAGTGCCGCAGATGGCGGGTTCGAAAGAGGTCTTTAGAGGCCTCGAAAGGCGAGCGGGCACGGCCTATCCGGCGCTTGTTCCCAACATGAGAGGTTTCGAAGCCGCCATTGAAGCCGGTGTGACGGAAATCGCGGTTTTCGTGTCCGCCTCCGAAGGTTTCAGCCAGCACAATATCGGCTGTTCGCGCGCCGAAAGCCTCGACCGTCTGCGCGATGTCGCGGATGCCGCTGCCGTGCGAAATATCCGCATGCGCGGTTACCTTTCCTGCATTGCCGGTTGCCCCTATGACGGAGCAGTTGCGCCCGATGAAGTGGCGGCGATGGCCGATGCCCTTGTTGCGCTCGGCTGCCATGAAATCTCGCTAGGTGATACGATCGGCATCGGCACGGCGGGCCAGATCCGCAAGGTCATTGAGCGGGTGGCGACCGGCATTTCGCGTGAAAAAATCGCCATGCATTTTCATGATACCTATGGGCAGGGCGTCGCCAATGTGCTTGCCTCGCTTCAGGAAGGCATCGTCGTTTTCGACAGTTCCGTTGCCGGGCTGGGTGGCTGCCCCTTTGCGCCGGGGGCGAGCGGCAATGTCGCAACGGAAGATGTCGTTTATCTGCTGGCGGGACTTGGCATAGAGACCGGCGTCGACCTGCTGGCCGTGGCGACAACCGGTGACTGGATAAGCAGGCATCTGGGCAGGTCCAATGCAGCCCGTGCCGGCAAGGCACTTCTCGCCGCGAAACAGAAGGGTGAAGCCCATGGCAAATGAGGTGTTGAGCGAGAAACGCAAGGATGTTCTGTGGCTGACGCTCAACCGACCGGAGGTGCATAATGCCCTGAATGCCGCGATGACCGATGCGCTCGCCCATGCGATCCGCGCCGCCTCCGGCGACCATGGCCTGCGCGCCGTTGTGATAACGGCAGCGGGAGAACGCAGTTTCTGTTCGGGTGCAGATCTGAAGGAAAGTGCGGGCGGCATGTTCCTGTCCCGGGACGGCACGAACCCTATAGCCGACGTCATGCGCGCCATAGAAGGCTGCGACAGGCCCGTCATCGCCCGCATCAATGGCCGGGTTCTGGCGGGCGGGCTTGGCCTCGTTGCCGCCTGCGACCTCGTCTATGCAGCCGATCATGCCGAATTCGGCCTGCCGGAGGTGAAGGTCGGTCTTTTCCCCGCCATGGTCGCAGCGAAACTCCTGGCAAAAATCCCATTGGGCGGGCTTCAGGAAATGGCTTATCTCGGCCACGCGGTCAGCGCCAGTGAGGCGACACGTCTCGGGCTCATAAACCGCGCCGTTCCCCTCGCCAGCCTCGACGGCCTGATCGAAGAGGTTCTTGCAACGCTGCGGCACAATGCACCGGGTGCCATCGCGGCCGGAAAGGCGGCGCTGCTCGCCATGCGCGACATGCCATCGGCGGAACGGCTCGTCTTCGCCGAACGCATCATCGCCGTCGTCAGCGGCAGTGATGAGGCGCGGGAGGGACGTCTGGCCTTTGCGGAAAAACGTCCCCCGCGCTGGACCGGCAAGCCCTGAGGCCAGACCGGCAGGGTGTGTCGATCGCCAACTCCGTTAATCGATATAATGGGTTTGACCGCGTTGACCCCGTTTCACAAATCGCGTTCTATCCAGCACCTTTCGCCGGAGGGTGATCGGGAAGCCGGAGGAGACCCTATGCGCCTTGTAAAAACTGTCGCCGAATTGCGCGATGCGATCGCCGTCTTTCGCCGCGCCGGCAAAACCGTCGGCTTCGTACCGACGATGGGTTTCCTCCATATCGGTCATCTCACGCTGGTTTCCAGGGCGAAGGCGGAAAACGACGTGACGGTGGTTTCCATCTTTGTCAATCCGCTGCAATTCGGCGCCAATGAGGATCTGGCCCGCTATCCGCGCGACCTCGCCCGCGACAGCGCGCTTCTGGAGGAAGCTGGCGTCGACATTCTTTTCGCGCCCGAAGTCTCGGAGATGTATCCGCGTCCAATGGCAACCGTCGTTGACGTGCCGGAACTCGGCAGTCAGCTGGAAGGCGCGGTTCGGCCGGGGCATTTCGCCGGTGTCGCAACCGTGGTGACGAAGCTTTTTAATCTCGTTCAGCCAGATTCCGCCTATTTCGGTGAGAAGGACTATCAGCAGGTAACGTTGATCCGCCGCATGGTCGAGGACCTCGCCCAGCCGGTCAGGGTCGTTCCCGTCACAACCGTGCGGGAGCCGGATGGGCTCGCCTGCTCCTCACGCAACGTCTATCTGAGCGCTGAGGAGCGCGCCGCCGCCGTGATCGTTCCACGGGCGCTGAACGAGGCGGAACGGCTTTATGACCAAGGATTGGATGACCCCGCCGCGTTCGAAGCGGCTCTCGAAACATTTATCGCCGCCGAGCCTTTGGCATGTCCCGACGTCGTTGCGGTACGCGATCCCGATACGCTGGCACCCGTTGCTTCCGCGCAGGCAGGGCCAATATTGGTGGCGCTGTTCGTGCGCCTCGGCAGCACAAGGCTTCTCGACAACCGCGTCATCGGCCGCGAGAGAACAGATAAAAGGGAGGTCGCCCAATGAGCGCCCATGGAAAACAAAAACGGCTGACGACGGCCTCCATCCGGCAGATGAAGGGCGAGGCGCGCATCGTCTGCCTGACCGCCTATACCACACCGATCGCCCGCCTGCTTGACCCGCATTGCGACCTGCTGCTGGTCGGCGATTCCCTCGGCATGGTGCTCTACGGCATGGATACCACAGTCGGCGTGACGCTGGACATGATGATCGCCCATGGCCGCGCCGTCATGCGCGGCGTCGAACATGCCTGCGTCATCGTTGATCTGCCCTTCGGAACCTATCAGGAATCCAAGGAACAGGCCTTCCGCAACGCCGTGCGGCTGATGCAGGAAACCGGCTGCGACGGCGTGAAGCTGGAGGGAGGCGAGGAAATGGCGGAGACCATCGCCTTCCTGGTAGCCCGCGGCATTCCCGTCTTCGGCCACGTCGGTCTGATGCCACAGCTTGTTCATACGGCCGGCGGCTTCCGCGCGCTGGGGCATTCTGATGCGGAAAGGCAAAAGATCTGGCGTGACGCGATTGCGGTGGATCAGGCGGGCGCCTTCGCCATCGTTGTAGAAGGCACAGTCGAGCCGCTGGCCCGCGAGCTGACGGAAAAACTTGCCGCGCCCACCATCGGTATCGGCGCATCGCCAGCCTGTGACGGGCAGGTGCTGGTTTCCGACGACATGCTCGGCCTCTTCACCGATTTCAAACCAAAATTCGTCAAGCGTTTCGCCGATCTGGGCCCGACGATCTCCGAAGCGGCGGCGGCCTACGCCGATGAGGTTCGCGCAGGGGCGTTTCCCGGGCCGGAGCATACGTTTCAGGTGCGCCGGCAATCGCCTTCTGGGACGTAATGAAGGCGCGCAGCGGGCGGGGGCGCTTCGTGACCAACACCTTCACCTTCGTCATGCTCGGGCCTCTCCCGAGCATCTATTACCGATCGATTTTATGCAAAGCAGGCAGATCCTCGGCACAATGCCGGGGATGACGTCGAGATAGAGGCAAGGTGTGTAGTCAGCCTCGGCTCCCCCCTGTTCCAACGACACCGAATTTATACAATCCCGCCGCTGCCGCCAACCGAAGCCGGGCGCTTCGCCGCAACCTGCTCGCGATAGCCGCTTGCCCGATAGGCCGCAATCGGATCAATCGCGCCGCCTGCCAGTTGCCGCGCCTGAGCGAGAATCGGTTCGACATCGGTGCGGTAGGCCCGCTTCAGCACATCTGAAGCCATCAATGCATCATTGTCCTGCTGGTAGCCGTCAAGAGCCACACGATCCACCAGCAGCGCCTGCGCATAGGCACGACGGATTTCGTTGGCGCTGGAGATCAGGCTTTCGATCGGGTCCGTCACATTATGCGACTGATCGATCATGTGGGCGGGATGGAAACCCTTCACCCCGCGATGTTCGGCGTCGACAAGTTCGTTGAAAACCAGGAACAGGCGGTAAGGGTCGATTGAGCCGGCATCCAGATCGTCATCGCCATATTTGCTGTCGTTGAAGTGGAAACCGCCGAGCTTGCCGAACTGTATCAGCCGGGCGACGATCATTTCGATATTGGTGTTGGGCGCATGGTGACCAAGATCAACGAGGCAGAAGGCCTTGTCGCCGAGCGCGTTGGCGATAAGATAATTGGTGCCCCAATCCTGCACGACGGTGGAATAAAAGGCCGGCTCATACATCTTGTGTTCGGAAAAGATGCGCCAGTCATCCGGCAGCGCCTTGTAGATGTCGGCCATTGCGGCGAGATAACGCTCGAAACTTCTGGTAAAATTGCTCTGTCCGGGGAAGTTGGAGCCATCACCCACCCACACCGTCAGGGCCTTGGAGCCGATGGCCCTACCGATTTCGATACATTCGAGATTGTGTTCCACCGCCTGCCGGCGTGTGGCGGCGTCGGTGTGGCTGAGCGAGCCGTATTTGTAGGAATGGCTCTGGCCCAAAGCATCCGAAAACGTGTTGGAGTTCATGGCGTCGAAGCCGAGACCGAGCGCATCGGCATGGGCCTTCAATCGCTTCGGGTCTTCCTTGTCCCACGGAATATGCAATGAAACATTGGGCGTCGCCCGCGTCAGCTGGTTGATGACGGCGCAATCATCGAGCTTGTCGAAAATGCCGCGTGGCTCGCCCGTGCCCGGGAAACGGGCAAAACGGGTTCCGCCGGTGCCGACGCCCCAGGAGGGCACGGCAACGAAAAATTCGGCGACCCTGGTTGTGACGGCCTCGATATCGATATTGCGGCGCGCGAGCTGGTTGCCAAGCGCCTGATAGTCGTCTTTCTGTGCGCCGGCGCGCTTTTCGTTTTCAGCCGCGATCACATCAGCGGCGATTTTCGTCTCGGTCATTTTTTCCTCCCGAACGATGAACACAACAGGTGCTTCGACCCGCGACACCGCCACCCCGTCATTCCGGCCTTGAGCCGGAATGACGGGGTGGGACCTGCCGGACGTCTACCGGGTAAAGCTCTGCGCATTGCCCGCATCGACATTGATGATGTTGCCGGTGGACTTTGCGGAGGCGTCGGACGCCAGGAAGTAGATCGCCTCAGCGATATCTTCCGGAAAGACATTGAGTTTTAGCATGGAGCGCTTTCTGTAATGTTCCTCCAGGTCGGTCACTTCGATCTTGGAAGAGGCCGCGCGCTGCTCGCGCCATTCGCCGCTCCAGATCTTCGAACCGCGCAGCACGGCATCGGGATTGACGGTGTTGACGCGAATGCCGGCCTCCGCCCCCTCAAGCGCAAGGCAACGGGCGAGATGAATTTCTGCCGCCTTCGCGGTGCAATAGGCCGAGGCATTGGGTGAAGAGGCAAGGCCGTTCTTGGAAGCGACAAAAACGACGTTGCCGCCGAGATTCTGGCGCCGCAGCAGCCGGAATGCTTCTCGCGAAACGAGGAAATAGCCTGTCGCGAGAATGTCGATATTCTTATTCCACATGGCAAGCGTCGTCTCTTCCACCGGAGCGGAAGAAGCGATACCGGCATTGGAAACGAGGATATCCACGCCTCCGAATTCCACACTCGCTTCCGCGAAGGCGGAAATCACTGCATTCTCCTGCGTCACGTCAAGCTTGACGGTACGCACCGCATCCGCACTGTACCGCTTGACGAAATCGCCCTTCGCAGCCTCCAGCGCCGCTTCGTCGATATCGGCCAGCACCACACAGGCACCCTCGCCCGCCAGCCGCTCCGCCGTCGCCCGGCCGATGCCGCCGGCGCCGCCCGTAACGAAGGCCACGCGGCCCGCAAGGCTCTTCGGCTTCGGCATGCGCTGCAGCTTCGCTTCTTCCAGCAGCCAATATTCGATATCGAAGGCTTCCTGCTCCGGAAGACCCTGGTATTCCGACACGGTGGACGCGCCACGCATGACGTTGATGGCGTTGACATAAAATTCGCCAGCGATGCGGGCCGTCGCCTTGTCTTTAGCGAAAGACAACATGCCGACGCCGGGGATGAGGAATATCACCGGGTTCGGATCACGCATTTTTGGCGAATTATCGTGGCGGCAAGCTTCATAATAGCGCGTGTAATCCGCGCGATAGTCCTCCAGCGCCTTGTCTAGGCTGGCCGTCAGCGAATCCACATCTGGATTTGCGGTATCGAGATCAAGGATCAGCGGACGAATTTTCGTGCGCAGGAAATGGTCAGGGCAGGATGTGCCCAGCGCACCGAGCGGTTTCAAATCCTTCGAATTGACGAATTCCAGAACGGCATCCTGATCGTCAAAATGGCCGAGCTTGCGTTCTTCACGGCCGATGCGGCCACGGATTTCCGGCATCAACCGGGCGGCGATGGCCCGACGTTCGGCAACCGGCAGGCTTTTGGCCACTGCCCCGCCGAAGATCACCTTGCCTTCGGTCTTTCCCGCAAACCATTCGATCGCCTTGTTGATGATGGCGAGCGTCAGTTCGTAACACGCCTTGGCGTCGTTATCCCAGGTGAAGAGGCCGTGGCTTTCCAGCACGACGCCCTTGGCTTTCGGATTGGCCTTGACGAAAGCTTCCAGATCGAGGCCCAGCTGAAAACCGGGGCGACGCCAGGGCAGCCAACCGATGTCGTCGCCGAAAATCTGCTGCGTCAATTCCTTCGAGTTTTTCGAGGCGGCGATAGCGATGATCGCATCGGGATGCATATGGTCGACATGATCATAAGGCACGAAACCGTGCAGCGGCGTATCGATGGAGGCCGCGCGCGGATTGAGGTTGAAGGTGCAATGCGGCAGGAAGCCGACCATGCGGTCCTCATCCTGAACACCCTTGTAAATGCCCTTCAGCGCTTCCAGCTTGTCGAGATAAAGCGTTGCAAAACCATCGAGCTTGATGGTGCCGACATCGCCGCCGGAGCCCTTCACCCACATGACGCGGACCTTCTCGCCCGTCAGGGGATCGGTTTCAAGCACCTTTGCTGATGTGTTCCCGCCGCCGTAATTGGTGATGCGCTTGTCGGCACCGAGCAGATTGGAGCGATAAAGAAGCTTTCCCGGCTCATCGAGCGTTCTGGCATAAGCGTCGTCCCAACGGCTTTCGAGAAGGCGGGATGTTCCCGTCATATCTTCCTCCCACATGGTCTTCATTCGCGAACCGACACCGGCCCGCCTCCTTTGACGGCAGGTATCGCGCATCCAAAAGCATAATGTCAATCAAAAACGATCATAAATTTTCATTGTGCAGCGCGATATTGATTAATTTGATCGTTGTTGATTGACAACGTAAAGAGATTGCGAATAATCACGATCAGGAGGACCAAATGCACGAACGCGAACGCCATCGCATCATCTTGAGCGCCATACAGGAGAAACCTGTGGTGACGGTGCAGGACATTGCGGAATTGACGGATGCGTCGGAAGCGACCATTCGGCGGGACATTGCGTCTCTGCACGTGCAGGGCAAGTTGCGGCGCGTGCGCGGCGGTGCGGAAGCGGTGCATCCGCCGCAGCTCGGCAATCTGGCCGCGCGGCCTTTCCGCGTGTCCGAATCAGTCAATATCGATAAGAAACGCGCAATTGCGCGCAAGGCGGTCGATCTCTGCAATGACGGCGATGCGATCATCCTGAATGGCGGCACCACGACATTCCAGATGGTGCATTATATGGCGGCGCGCCGCCTGCAGGTGATGACCAATTCCTTCGCCATCGCCGAGCATCTGGTCAAGCATTCCAAATGCAATGTCAGCGTGCCGGGTGGCGCGATCTATCGTGACCAGAGCCTGATCCTGTCGCCCTTCGAGAATGACGCAATCCGCAACTTCTATGCACGTCGGATTTTTCTCGGGGCGCAGGGCGTGGGTGCGCTCGGCATCATGGAATCCGACGCGCTGGTCATACAGAGCGAGCAGAAGCTGATGCGGCAGGCGGAAGAGCTGATCGTGATGGTCGATTCCTCGAAATTCAGGAAACGGTCCAGCCTCATTCTCTGCCCGCTCGAGAACGTCTCGACCATCATCACCGATGACGGGATTTCTGACGAGGCGGCAAGGATGGTGGAAGATGCCGGGGTAGAGCTGCTGATCGCCGGCGCAGTGGCGGAAGCGAAAACGGCCGGTCCGCCGGATGAGGAGAATTCTTCGTCGGTCGCTTGAGGAGCGCCGGCAGGGAAGTTGCAAGGTTCAAAAACGGGAGGAAAAGGGACATGAAACTTACACGCAGAACATTGACGAGCGTACTCGCGCTCGGCGCGGCACTCTCCGTCGCCGGCCTCGGCGGCGTTGCACAGGCCGCCGACGTGAAGATCGCGCTGGTGGTGAAATCGCTTGGCAACGGCTTTTTCGAAGCCGCTAACAAGGGCGCACAGGAAGCCGCAAAGGACCTCGGCGGAGTCGAGATCATCTATACCGGCCCGACCAGCACAACGGCGGAAGGCCAGATCGAAGTCATCAATTCGCTGATCGCGCAGGGCGTCGACGCCATTGCCATTTCCGCCAACGATCCCGACGCCGTGGTTCCAGCGCTGAAAAAGGCGGCCCAGCGCGGCATCAAGGTCATCTCCTGGGATTCCGGTGTTGCGCCGGAAGGCCGCATACTCCAGCTCAACCCCTCGTCCAACGCGCTGATCGGCAAGATGTGCCTGCAGCTCGCCGCATCGCATCTGGAAGGCGGCAAGGGCGATTTCGCCATTCTTTCGGCCACCACCACGTCCACGAACCAGAACATCTGGATCGACGAGATGAAGAAGCAGCTGAAGGACTTCCCCGGCCTCAACCTTGTCACCACGGTTTACGGTGACGATCTGGCCGACAAGAGCTACCGCGAAGCGCAGGGCCTTCTCTCCTCGCAGCCGAATGTGAAGGTCATCGTCGCGCCAACCACGGTTGGCGTTCTCGCCGCTTCGCAGGCCGTGAAGGATGCCGGCAAGATCGGTCAGGTCTATGTCACCGGTCTTGGCCTGCCTTCCGAAATGGCCGGCGCCATCAAGTCGGGCGCGACCAAGGAATTCGCGATCTGGAACCCCATCGACCTCGGCTATTCCGCCACCCAGATCGCCTATCGCCTCGTGAAGGGCGAAACCGACGGCAAGCCGGGTTCGGAAATTGAAGCCGGCCGTATGGGCAAGATCAAGGTTGGCGAAAACAGCGAAGCGGCGATGGCTGATCCGTTTGTTTATGACGCGAAAAATATCGATCAGTTTTCGAAGATTTTTTGATCGGAGAAATTGCTGACGGCGGGTGGAGGGTTACCCCCCTCTGCCCTGCCGGGCATCTCCCCCACAAGGGGGGAGATCAGCCAGACTATAACACTCGCTCACTCTCAACTTTAGTGATGGCCTCAACGGTGCCGCATATCGATCTCCCCCCTTGAGGGGAGATGCCCGGCAGGGCAGAGGGGGTAGCTCCTCGCCGCTTCACACAAACCGACCGGTAAGACGAATGATGCGTGCCGAACCTCAAATCCCAAACGCTGCAGAAGCTCCCAGCGCCACGCCCATTCTCGAAATGCGCGGCATCAGCCAAATATTCCCCGGCGTCAAGGCGCTGGATGGCGTCGATATTGCGCTTTACCCCGGCAAGGTCACCGCGTTGATCGGCGAAAACGGCGCGGGCAAATCCACGCTCGTCAAGATCCTCACCGGCATTTACCGCCCGAACGAGGGCGAAATCCTTCTCGACGGCCAGCCCGTCAATTTTCACAGCGCACAGGACGCCATCGATGCCGGCGTGACGGCCATTCATCAGGAAACCGTGCTGTTCGATGAGCTTTCCGTCGGTGAAAACATCTTTCTCGGCCATGCCCCGAAGGGCCGTTTCGGCCTGATCGACTGGAAGACCATCAATACGCGTGCGAGAATTCTGCTGGAACAGCTCGAAAGCGCCATCGATCCGACGATCCGGTTGAAAGACCTATCGATCGCACAGCGCCACCTCGTCGCCATTGCCCGCGCCCTGTCGGTCGAGGCGCGCATCGTCATCATGGACGAACCGACCGCCGCCCTTTCGCGCAAGGAAATCGATGATCTCTTCCGCATCGTCGAAAACCTGAAGCGGCAGGGCAAGGCTATCCTCTTCATCAGCCACAAATTCGATGAGGTCTATGAGATTGCAGAAAACTATGCCGTCTTCCGGGACGGCAGGATGGTGGGCGCCGGCACGCTCACGACCACCCCGCAGGATGAAATCGTTCGGCTGATGGTTGGCCGTGATGTAACGAATGCCTTTCCAAAGCAAGCTGTTACGCTGGGTCCCACGGTTCTTTCAGTCCGCGATTACTCTCATCAGACCGAGTTTCGCGATATTTCGCTCGAGTTACGCAAGGGCGAAATTCTTGGCCTTTACGGGCTGATCGGCGCCGGGCGTTCGGAGCTTTGCCAGTCGCTGTTCGGCATCACCCGCCCGGCTTCGGGTGAAGTGATGTTGAACGGCCAACCCATCACAATCCGCTCGCCGGAAGATGCCATCCGCGCCGGTATCGTCTACGTTCCGGAGGAACGCGGCCGCCACGGTCTGGCGCTCGACATGCCGATCTACCAGAACATGTCGCTGCCTTCACTCACACGCACCTCGCGCAAGGGCTTCCTGGCCGCCGCCAACGAATTCGCGCTTGCGCGCAAATATGCCGCGCGGCTCGATCTGCGCGCCGCCGCCCTTTCGGTGCCGGTCGGTACGCTTTCAGGCGGCAACCAGCAGAAGGTGGTGATCGGCAAATGGCTCGCCACCCAGCCAAAGGTCATCATCCTCGATGAGCCGACAAAGGGCATCGATATCGGCTCCAAGGCAGCGGTGCACGGCTTCATCAGCGAGCTCGCAGCCGAAGGCCTGTCGATCATCATGATCTCGTCCGAACTTCCCGAAATCCTCGGCATGTCCGACCGCGCCATCGTGATGCGCGAAGGCCTGATGGCAGGCCAGTTCGAACGCGCCGATTTTTCCCCGGAAAAGCTGGTGCGCGCCGCCACTGGCAATGCCTGAGAGGGGCTAACATGCAACGTCTACTCAAAAACCGCGAATGGCTGCTGGCGGGCATCATCATCGTCATGATTGCGGGCTTTGCCCTACGCGCCCCCGGCTTCGGCCGGCCCGGCAATCTCGTCAACATCTTCAACGATACCTCCATTCTCATCATTCTGGCGCTGGGCCAGATGGCGGTCATCCTTACAAAATCCATCGACCTCTCGGTCGCCGCCAATCTTGCCTTTACCGGCATGGCGGTGGCGATGACCAACGCTGCCTTTCCGGGCATTCCGCTGCCGCTTCTTATCGTCATGGCTGTCGGCATCGGCGCGTTTCTCGGCTCGCTCAACGGCGTTCTGGTCTGGTGGCTCGGCATTCCGCCCATCGTCGTCACGCTTGGTACACTCACCATCTATCGCGGCATGGCCTTCGTGCTTTCGGGCGGCGGCTGGGTGAATGCGCACCAGCTATCCCCCACTTTCCTCAACGTGCCGCGCACCATGATCCTCGGCATGCCGGTCCTTTCCTGGGTGGCGATGCTCATCATCGCCGGCGCCTGGCTGGTGCTCGGCCGGACTTCCTTCGGCCGCTCCGCTTATGCCTCGGGCGGTAATCCGAGTGCAGCCGTTTATGCGGGCATCGATGTCGGCCGCACGCGCTTCTTCGCCTTCGTGCTCTCGGGCGCGCTCGCCGGTCTCGCCAGCTATCTCTGGGTCTCGCGTTACGCGGTTGCCTATGTCGACATCGCCGCCGGCTTCGAGTTGGACAGCGTGGCGGCAAATGTGATCGGCGGCATTTCGATTGCGGGCGGCATCGGTTCGGTGGCGGGTGCCGTGCTCGGCGCGCTGTTCCTCGGCGTCATCAAGAACGCGCTTCCCGTCATTGGCATCTCGCCCTTCGCGCAGATGGCGATATCAGGCGTCGTCATCGTGCTCGCCGTCGTCTTCAACGCCCGCGCCGAAGCCAGGAAAGGCCGCATCATCCTGCGGGACCGCGCCGCGGGTGATCAGCCCAAGGAGGCCGCAGCATGAGCACGCCATCCCAATCAACACAAAGCCCGCGGATCATTCCGGACAAGCTGGGAACACCTCTACGTCGCATCATGGGCAGCTGGGAAGTGCTGCTGCTCGGCGTCGCGATCCTGATCTTCATCGCCAATTCGCTGGCCTCACCCTATTTCCTCAATGCCTGGAACCTGTCTGATGCGACGTTCAATTTCACGGAAAAGGCCATCATCGCATTTGCCATGGCGCTGCTGATCATCGCCGGTGAGATCGATCTCTCGGTCGCCGCCATCATCGCGCTCGCGTCCACCGCCATGGGCGCTGCGGCGCAGATGGGCGCCGGCACGCCGGGCCTTGTTGCGATCGGCATCGGCACCGGGCTTTTGTGCGGCGCCTTCAACGGTTTCCTGGTCGCCGGGCTGAAACTGCCGTCCATCGTCGTCACCATCGGTACCATGAGCCTGTTTCGCGGCATTTCCTACATGGTGCTGGGTGATCAGGCCTATGGCAAATACCCTGCCGATTTCGCCTATTTCGGTCAGGGTTACGTCTTCTGGGTGATTTCGTTCGAATTCGTCCTGTTTATCGCCATGGCCATCCTCTTCGCCATTCTGCTGCATGCCAGCAATTTTGGCCGGCAGGTCTATGTGATCGGCAACAACCCGTTCGCCGCCCGTTTCTCCGGCATCCCCGTCGAGCGGGTGAAGTTCATCCTCTTCCTGCTCACGGGCCTGATGAGCGGCATTGCCGCCGTCTGCCTCACCTCGCGGCTCGGTTCCACGCGGCCGTCGATTGCTCAGGGCTGGGAGCTGGAGGTCGTGACGATGGTTGTGCTGGGCGGCGTGTCGATCCTCGGCGGCTCCGGCACCATCGCAGGCGTCGTCATCGCAGCCTTCGTCATGGGCCTCGTCACCTTCGGGCTTGGTCTTTTGAATGTGCCCGGCATCGTCATGTCGATCTTCGTCGGGCTGCTGCTGATCATCACCATCGCCATCCCCATCGTTGTCCGCCGCCTTCGGTCCATGAGAAGCTGAGCCATGACGGAACTCGAAAAATACGCCTTCAAGATGAAACTCTTTCCGGGAAAAGAGGCCGAATATAAAAAGCGCCATGACGAGATATGGCCGGAACTGGTGACGCTGCTGCACGAGGCAGGGGTGAGTGACTATTCCATTCATCTCGACCCGGAAACCAACATCCTTTTCGGCGTGCTGACGCGCCCGAAGACCCATCGCATGGCTGCTCTGCCAGAGCATCCCGTGATGAAAAAGTGGTGGGCCCACATGGCCGATATCATGGAGAGCAATCCCGATAATTCGCCGGTCGCAAAAGATCTGGTGACGGTGTTCCATCTGCCATGAGCGAGAGCACCAGACGGGACCGCGTCGCGGTCATCGATATCGGCAAGACCAACGCCAAGGTCGTCGTCATCGACACCGGCAGCGGCGAGGAGATTGCCAGCAAAAAACAGGCGAACCCCGTCCTCCGCGATGGAATTTATCCGCATTACGATGTGGAGATGCTCTGGCGCTTCATTCTCTCCACGCTTCGGCGTTTCGGCCAGAAGCCCGGCTTCGATGCGATTTCCATCACGACCCATGGCGCTTCGGCAGCACTTCTCGATGGGAACGGCGACCTCGCCATGCCTGTGCTCGATTATGAACACGGCTATTCCGCAGCCATTGAGGAAGCCTATCGCAACATCCGGCCCGATTTTGCCGAGACCGGTTCACCACAGCTTCCCGCCGGGCTGAACCTTGGCGCGCAAATCCATTTCCAGAAGACGACCTTTCCGAACGATTTCGCCAGGGTGCGCAGCATCGTTACCTATCCACAATATTGGGCGGGACGTCTGACCGGCATTCGGGCCACGGAAACGACCTCGCTCGGCTGTCATACCGATCTCTGGAACCCGCGCAGGAAGAGCTTCTCCTCGCTCGTCGAGCGTCTCGGTATCGAGACGTTGATGGCGCCGGTCCGCTCCGCTTTCGATGTCCTGGGTACAATCCACCAATCACTGGCAATCGAAACCGGCCTTTCGCCGCATATGCCGGTCTATTGTGGAATCCACGATTCCAACGCCTCGCTCCTGCCGCATCTTCTGCGCCGCGACGGTGATTTTTCGGTCGTCTCCACAGGCACCTGGGTGGTGAATTTCGCCATTGGCGGCGCGGCGGGTGCGCTCGATCCCATCCGCGACACACTCCAGAATGTCGATGCTTTCGGCCGTCCCGTTCCCTCCTCCCGCTTCATGGGCGGCAGGGAATATGAAATGCTGGCACAGCAATTCGGAGAAGCGAAAGACGAAGCAATAGACGCAGCTCTCGGCGGCGTCGTTGCCAGGGGCATGATGCTGCTGCCGAGTGTTGTCAGCGGCTCCGGCCCGTTTCCGGACAAGACGGCGCAGTGGCTCGGCGATAAAAACGCCACGGCTGCAGAGCGGCACGCGGCGACATCGCTTTACCTGGCGTTGATGACGGAATTCAGCCTTTCGCTCATCGGGCGGAAAGGTCCCATCCTTGTCGAAGGCCCCTTCGCCAGCAACGCCCTTTATCTGAAGGCGCTGGCCGGCTTTGCAGAGACGGACGTAACGGCGGTTGAAGGATCAACCGGCACCAGCGCGGGCGCGGCCCTGCTCACCGGCATCAAACCGCTTGCCGGTCGAGAGCGCCATTTCACTCCGGACGACATTCCAGGTCTCACCTCTTACCGCAATGTCTGGCGAGGCCACCTCGCCTGATGCGAAACGCAAAATGCGGCCGAATGATCGGCCGCATTCTGATGTCGCAAAAGTATCAGCCCTTGATGAAGGCCAGGAGATCGGCGTTCAGCACATCGGCATTGACGGTGAGCATGCCATGCGAGAAGCCGGGATAGGTCTTCAGTGTGCCGTTTTTCAGCAGCTTGACCGACTTGTGAGCGGAGTCGGCGATCGGAACGATCTGGTCGTCCTCACCGTGCAGAACAAGCGTCGGAACGCTGATATTCTTCAGGTCCTCGGTCTGGTCGGTTTCAGAGAAGGCCTTGATGCCGTCGTAATGGGCCTTTGCGCTGCCCATCATGCCCTGACGCCACCAGTTCTGGATCACGCCTTCATGCACGGTCGCGCCATCGCGGTTGAAGCCATAGAACGGGCCGGCCGGTACGTCGCGGAAGAACTGCGCACGGTTTGCGGCAAGCGATGAGCGGAAGCCATCGAAAACCTCCATCGGCAGGCCTTCCGGATTGGCTTCGGTCTTGACCATGATCGGCGGTACGGCGGAAACGAGAACCGCCTTGGCGACACGGCCGGCGGGCTCGCCATGCTTGGCGACATAACGGGCAACTTCGCCGCCGCCGGTGGAATGGCCGATATGGACGGCATTCTTCAGATCGAGCGCTTCAACGACGGCGAAGGCGTCGGCGGCGTAGTGGTCCATGTCATGACCATCGGCGACCTGGGTGGAACGGCCGTGACCACGGCGGTCATGGGCGACAACACGAAAACCCTTGGAGACGAAGAACAGCATCTGCGCGTCCCAGTCATCGGACGAGAGCGGCCAGCCATGGTGGAAAACGATCGGCTGGGCATCCTTTGGGCCCCAGTCCTTATAGAAGATTTCGGTTCCGTCTGTCGTCTTAGCAAAGCCCATGATCGTTTCTCCTTTGGTTGCGTTGGCATTTCCGGCGCGTCCTGTTGTGCGCCGGTTTGATGGAGGGATGATGACGCAGGATAACAGTTGCGACAATTGCAACAATAATTGAGAGTGAATTGCTGTTTATGAAATTATCTTCGACTGCATGCCGCTTCTGGCACACGCAGCGAGCCGACCCACGCCCCTCACGCCCTGGTGAGAACGAGATCAAGGGCGGCCGGTTCCGTAAATTCGACGTATACTGGGCCTCAGTCTACCTCGGGATCGTATTCTCTCGGGCCGTCGTCCTTCGAAAACAGCACGCAGGGTCCGCGTGAGCCCCGGGGATCATAGGCATATCCCTTGGCGGTCAGGGCCTGCATGATATCGCGAACGCCAGCGAGACCGTAGAGGTGGTCATGCAGCTCCACGAAAATCCGCTCCACGCCGCTCAGGTCGGCCCTGCCAAGCAGATCGCGTTCCGCACCCTCGATATCCATGACAAGCGCCGTAATGCCGCGGCTCGCGATGAATTCATCGATGTTGGCGGAGGAGATTTCGATGCGTTTTTCATAGGGACCCTGATTTTCGTCCATGGACGACATCCAGAGATCCCTGCGAACGTAAAAAGAATAGGAGCTTGGCTCGTCGGCGGTAAGAAGCCCTTGCGAAAACACGACGTTGTCCCGGCAATTGGCCTTGATCACCCGCTCGGCCAGCGTCGCAGTCGCGGGGTTGGCCTCGAAAGCCCATACGGAAACATCCTTGATGCCTGCAATGATCGACGTGATGATCCCGATACCGGAACCCAGCTCCAGCACCCGATCACCGGGCTTGATGGCTTTCAGGACGCTGCGGGCCTCCTTCGCCTCGTAGCTGCCGTCGGTCAGCGCCTGCCAGATGATGGGCGACACCTCATCGGAAGAAAGAGGCAGGGCAACTCCATGCACGTCCAGTATTTCCATGTCTCAAGCCTTTTCGCAAAATCCGGTCGTCTCGCCGCAACGATCCCGTATCAACCGAAAATGCTCTACAGCATCGTTGCGGTAACCGGTATCGGTTTTCGCGCGCGACAGTATCACTTGGTAAAAATTCCAATGGCCGCCAGGACAGGCGCGTCTCAGGCAGAGCTCCAGGCGACGAGTTCCTTGGCCGGCAGCGGCCTGCTGATCAGATATCCCTGAACCTGGTCGCATCCCAGACGCCTGACGCATTCATATTGCTCTTCCGTCTCGATACCTTCCGCAATCGTCGTCATTCGCAAACTGCGGCCGACGCCGACCACGAATTCCACGATCGCCAGCGCATCCCGGTCGCTGGTGATATCGCGCAGAAAGGATCGGTCAATCTTGATCTTGTCGAAGGGGACGCCGCGCAGATTGGCGAGCGATGAATAGCCGGTGCCGAAATCATCCATGGCGATCTTGATGCCGACTGCCTTCAACCGCGACAGCGTGTTGATCGTCTGGTCGCTCTTGTTGAGCAGGATCGATTCGGTGATCTCAAGTTCGAGCCGGCTTGGTTCCAGTCCGCTTTTCTCAAGCGCGCCCATGACGTTTTGAATAAGGTTGGTACTGTGGAACTGAACGGGTGACAGATTGACGGCCACCTTCATGTCCTCGTCCCAGCCCATCGCCTCGCGGCAGGCGGTTTCCATCACCCACTTTCCGAGCGAATGGATGAGACCGGTTCTTTCCGCGACGGGAATGAACACGCTGGGAGGTACATCGCCGCGCACCGGATGTTTCCAGCGCAGCAAAGCCTCGAAACCGCAGAGCTTGCGCGTCTGCGTCGCCACCTGCGGCTGGTAATAAACCTCCATCTCGTCGTTCTGCAGTGCCGTCTGCAGATCGGCTTCGAAGGATTTCTTCTCGGTCAGCTGCTTCTGCATCCGAACCTTGAAAACGCTCGCACGGCCTGGACCGATGGCTTTCGCCTCGTAGAGCGCCAGATCCGCCCGCTTGAACAATTCATCCGCATCCACTGCACCGTGCGATATGGCGATGCCGATGCAGGTGCCGATTTTGACCTCCTGCTCACCCAGCTGATAGGTGCGGCTGATCTGATCGATGAGCTTGGTGGCAAGACGGCGCGCGGCGTCCTCATTCAGATCGTCGGAGACAACCGCGAACTCATCGCCTCCAAGGCGGCAAACCATGTCATAATCGCCGCCGATGGCCGAGAGGCGCTGCGCCACGGCCTGAAGCAGCGCATCGCCTGCATCGTGGCCGAGCGTGTCGTTGACATCCTTAAAGCCGTCGAGATCGAGCAACAATATGGCTGTCGTACCGGTGCCACCAAAGGACCGGCGCAGCCGCTCGATCAGTTCCTGCCGGAACAGCGCCCGGTTCGGCAGGCCCGTCAGCGCATCGTGATAGGCATCATGCTCCAGACGGACATTCTTTGCCTGCAACTCCAGCGTCGCGGCGCGCAGATCGTCCGTCAGCCCGCGCATGCTTTTCTGCGCGCGGTTCAGGAGATCGTTCTGGCGAAGCAGCAATATGACAAGCGCGATGCCACACAGGATGAGACCGCCGGCCAGCGCCGTATAGACGATGTGGAGCTTGCGGACATCCTCATGGGCCGTATCAATCAGATTCACATCATACGCAACGGAAGACGAGGCGAGCGTCGTCATCGGCGCATCCAGCGCGCTCATAGCGGCAAGAAGATCCGGCACGTCGCTCGAATTCAAGCTGTTTATCTGCTGTTCGAGACGCGCCAGAACGGCGTCAAGGCGGGTCACCAGATCCCGCCATTGCTGCTTTTCATTGATGAAAGCGCCGAGGTTGCCCTGCTTCAACAGCTCCAGGCGACTGAGCATGATATCCAGACGCAGCTGCAATTCATCCCGGTCAACCCTGCCGGGATTAAGCGCGAACACAGCGAGTTTATTCTGGAGGCGCAGATATTCGGCTACGGTCTGGCTGACGGCCCATGAGTCATTATAGCGGGCGAACTTCTGCAGAGCGGTCTGCCGCTCGGCAATGACGAAAGCGATATAGCCCGTTGCCAGGACGAAGCAACAGATGATCACCGCCACAAGTTTTCGCAAACGGCACCTTTATTCCACTATCAGTTTGGCGACTTGCCATGCGGACCGCGAATAATAAGTCTGCTTCTGCAGTTCCGGGTCGCTGTCATAGGGATAGATGACAAACAACGGGCCCTTTTCGCGTACTGTCATATAATTGCCATCCAGTTTGATGGCGAGGATAACATTGAATTTCTTAAAGTCTTCAACCGGTATCGTGCTCACATAATCGTTGAGAGCCACCGCCGTGACACTGGTGCCCTTTGCGCCGACGACATCCATCAGCTTGGCAAGCGACACACCGTCAAATCGGACACGGCCGTCGTGCCACGGTGTCGTCGTCTCCACGGTGTCCATGCCGAGCGCTTCCAGCATGTCGCGGTCAAATTCCGCAGCTCCATCGGTATTAGTGTTGGTGATGTTGCCGGATATGGTTAATATCGGTTTTCCCTGCGGCTTGGCTATGTCTCCCGCCTCGGCACAGGAAAGCCACAAGAGCGACATGAACGCACTGAGAAGTACCCGGGCGAAATTCATAATTTTTCTCCATCGATAACGTTCAGGTCGAGGGTTTTCGCCAACCCTGGAAGGTCAAGGGAACCGCCAACAGCATATATATCAGGAACCGATGTTATATCCTCACTGAGATTTTATCCGTATTTTCTCTAGGTATTGAGTAAACCCTTTGGATAATTTTTCCGTCTTATTGTACTTTTTGACGTTGCGCGCCCTGTTATGACGCAACCGGCAACGCCGCGCACCGCCCGCCCCTGATCCGTCCAGCGTGACCACGGCCGAATTGTGGCCGAATTTCCACCGTTTCCTTACGGAGCAACGTGATTCGCGCCCGCCGTTGCGGCCGAAAAACGGCATCGACTTCCATGGCGGCACAAACGGCGAATGATGGTTCCGCGTCACATAAAAATCATGGCATTACCTCGGGCAGCGGTTGAAACATACCGCCCGGAACTTAATATAAGCACTGTCGTTTCCGTTTCCGGCAGTCCAAGACCTCCGCCGGAAAAGCCCAGACACCTGTTCCACGCTGCGAAAGCTGCGACGCCGGATTTCGTCCGGCCAGGAAAATTCTGTTCACCTCTCCGGGCCGGGCGGCATTCGCCGTATCGGCCGCATCATGAAGGTAGCCCCTATGCACACCTATCCCGACATCAAACTTCTCATTGGTGGCGAATGGCGCGATGCCGTTTCCGGTAAGACAATCGCCGTCTCCGATCCGGCGACGGACGAAATCATCGGCGCGATTGCGCATGCCGAGAAGGAAGACCTCGATCTGGCGCTCGCCGCCGCCGAGCGGGGTTTCAAGGTGTGGCGCGACACCTCGCCCTTTGAGCGCTCCAAGATCATGCGCAGGGCGGCCGACATATTGCGCGAGCGCAAGGACAAGATCGCCTACATCATGACCCGCGAACAGGGCAAGCCGCTGGCGCAGTCCGCCACTGAAATCATGGGCGCGGCCGACACCATCGACTGGTTCGCAGAAGAGGCGCGCCGCACCTATGGGCAGGTCATCCCGGCGCGGGCAACCGGTGTCTCACAACTGGCCATCAAGCTGCCGGTCGGACCCGTTGCAGCGTTTACGCCATGGAACTTCCCGATCAACCAGATCGTCCGCAAGCTTTCCGCCGCGCTCGCAACCGGCTGCTCCATCATCGTCAAGGCGCCGGAAGAGACGCCGGCGTCGCCTGCCGAACTCATCCGCGCCTTTGTTGATGCGGGCGTTCCGGCGGGCGTCGTCGGCCTCGTCTATGGCGTACCGTCAGAGATTTCGGAATATCTCATTCCGCATCCGGTCATTCGCAAGATATCCTTCACAGGCTCCACGCCCGTTGGCAAACATCTGGCTGCACTAGCCGGCAGGCACATGAAGCGCGCAACGATGGAACTGGGCGGCCATGCGCCTGTCATGATCTTCGACGACGCCGATATCGACAAGGCCATCGAAGTCACCTCGCTTGCCAAGTTCCGCAATGCCGGCCAGGTCTGTGTCGCCCCTACCCGCTTCCTTGTGCAGGACGGTGTGGCCGATCAGTTCCTTGAAGGTTTTGTGGAAGCAACCAAGGCGATCAAGGTGGGCAATGGCCTGGAAGATGGTGTCGTGATGGGCCCGCTCGCCAATGAGCGTCGCATCCCGGCGCTGGAAGGCCTCATCAACGACGCCGTTTCGCATGGCGGCGAATTGAAGACCGGCGGCCGCCGCATCGGTAACAAGGGCAATTTCTTCGAGCCGACGGTTCTCGCCAATGTGCCGACATCAGCCAAGATCATGAATGACGAGCCCTTCGGCCCGGTCGCCATTATCAACCGGTTCTCAAGCTTCGATGACGCCATCACCGAGGCGAACCGCCTGCCCTTCGGCCTTGCATCCTATGCCTTCACCGGTTCGGTCAAGACCGCGCACGCGCTTGGCCAACAGGTCGAGGCCGGCATGCTGACCATCAACCACAACGGCCTTGCTCTTCCCGAAGTCCCCTTTGGCGGCATCAAGGACTCCGGTTATGGCACGGAAGGCGGCTCCGAAGCGGTCCAAGCCTATCTGGAGACGAAGTTCGTCAGCCAGATGAGCTGATTTTCCCAGAAAATTCTTCTCCCGCCGCGGAGAAGGTGGCCCGAAGTGCCGGATGAGGGGGCAAGCTCGCGACTTTTCGCTGACCTTGCCCTCTCATCCCGCTACCGCGAACTTCTCCCCGGACGGGGAGAAGACGTTTGTGGCGCGCGCTCGGTCCGTCAGCAGTATTCGAAAGCGACTCATTCTTCCCTTGCCTCGGATCTCCTCCTGCCTTAAAAGAACAAAAAGTGAACTTTGAGGACATTATGAGCGACACGGCGGCACCGGCACTGAAGGAAATCTTCAACCACGAGAAACTGCAGCATATCGCCGATCAGACCAGGGCCGTCCATCCGCCCTTTGACGTTTCCGCCTTCATGACGCTCGCCACCGAAAACCTTGAAGCGCTGGGCATCATGCAGCGCATGCGGCAGGTGGCAACAAGCCTGCATGCGACGCTTCCCGGCGACTATGCCCGCAACATCGAAATCCTCACAGCCGCAGCGCCCGGCATCGGCAACGGTTTCGCTTCGATTTCGCTTCCGGAGTATGTCGCGCTTTACGGCCTCGATGATTTCGATCTTTCCATGGACGCGCTGCAATATTTCACCCGCTTTGGCTCCTCGGAATTCGCCATCCGGCATTTTCTGCAAATGGACCTGACCGCCACCCTTGCCGTGATGGAAACCTGGTCACGGCACGAAAATGAGCATGTGCGGCGGCTTGCCAGCGAAGGCTGCCGGCCTCGCCTGCCATGGTCATTCCAGCTCAAGCCCCTGATCGATGATCCCTCGCCGGTTACCGCGATCCTCGACATCATGAAAGCAGACCAGGCGCTTTATGTGCGCAAATCCGTCGCCAACCACCTGAACGACATCACCAAGGATAATCCCGCTTTTGTGCTGGCGCTCATCGATGGATGGCCGAAGGACAACCCGCATACACGCTGGATCGTGCGGCAGGCCTTGCGCACGCTGATCAAGAAGGGCGACACCGCAGCGCTTGCCCATCTCGGGGCGCATGAGGAGGCGCAGATTACACTTGCGGCGTTCGAGGTGTTGCCGGCAAAAGTCGCTCTCGGCAATCCGGTGCGGATTTCCGCCTCTTTCACTTCGACGGCGAAGAGCCGGCAAAAGCTGGTGATCGATTACGCCGTGCATTATGTGAAGAAGAGCGGCGATGCCTCCGCGAAGGTCTTCAAGTGGAAGGAAGTCGAGCTTCCGCCCGCCGAGACATGTACATTGTCAATCAGCCGCGCCATACGTGATTTTACGACCCGCAAACACTATCCCGGTGTCCACCGGGTCGACCTTGTGATCAACGGCAGGCTGATAGCCGAAAGCGCATTCGAACTTCTGTTTTAAGCGGGCAAAGGCCCTTGGCGCCTTACGGCGCCGGGAAAATCTTCGCCCGGCGAATGATGACGGAACCGCGATCTCCGGCGGCGACGTCGTTTTCGGGCGGCACGTCGAATTCCAGAATATCGCCGCCGTCGGTACTGGCGATCACCCGGCGCTCACCGGCGCGGTCAAGGACGCGCTCCACGGACGCCGGTATGCCGTCATGCAGGTCTTCCCACTCCAGATCGCCGGGACGCGCGTAAATATCAACCGCGCCATCGCCCTGAGCATAGGAGAAGGGCAGTTCATTCTCACCCACATACACCTTTCCGCCGCGCGCCACACCGGCAACCCGGTTGGCGTCGCCCAGAAAGCGCATGACGAAGGCACTGTTCGGCTGGCGGCAGACCTCCTTCGGCGTGCCCTGCTGCACGATTTCGCCCTGATTGAGAATGACGACCCGGTCGGCCAGATCGAGCGCCTCTTCCTGGTCATGCGTCACGAAAATCGTCGTGATGCCGAGCGAATCGTGGATCTCGCGCAGCCAGCGGCGCAGGTCGCGACGCACATTGGCGTCCAGCGCTCCGAAAGGCTCATCCAGCAATAGCACCTTGGGATCGACCGAAAGCGCCCGCGCCAGCGCCACGCGCTGCCGTTGGCCGCCGGAAATCTGCGCGGGAAAACGGTCGCCCAGGCCATCGAGCTTCACCAGTCGCAGCAATTCTTCGACGCGCGCGGCGATAGCCGCTCTGTCCCGGTTCACCTTAGAGACCTTCATGCCGAAGGCGATATTTTCGTTGAGCGTCATATGCGGAAACAGCGCATAATGCTGGAACACAAATCCGACACCGCGGTCACGCACCGGAATATTGGTGGCATCCTCCTCCCCGAAGAAAATCTGGCCGCCATCGCTATATTCGAGGCCGGCGACCATGCGCAAAATCGTGGTCTTGCCGGAGCCTGACGGACCGAGCAGCGCCAGAAGCTCGCCGCTTTCGATATCAAGCGAAACATCGCGCACGGCACGGAACGTATCAAAGGTCTTCACCACATTTTCGAGGCGGATTTTCATGGGAATCAGGTCTCCGTGGCGATGGCGGCATCGCCGTTGGTCTTTTTACGCCCGCGCCCTGCGCCGCGCCGTTCCAGCGCCACCTTGGCGATGATGGTGACGACGGCGAGGGTCGCGAGGATCGACGCCGCGGCGAAAGCGCCAGCCGTCTGGTAATCGTGATAAAGCAGCTCGATATGCAGCGGCAGCGTATTGGTCTGACCGCGAATATTGCCTGACACCACAGATACGGCGCCAAATTCCCCCATTACGCGGGCGTTGCACAGCACGACACCATAAAGCAGCGCCCATTTGATGTTCGGCAAGGTCACCGAAAAGAAGGTTCGCCAGCCGGATGCGCCAAGCGAGGTCGCCGCCTCCTCGAGATCACGACCCTGCGCCTGCATGAGCGGAATGAGTTCACGCGCCACGAAAGGTGCCGTCACGAACATTGAGGCGATAACGATGCCGGGAAGCGCAAACAATATCTTGATATCATGCGCGTCGAGGAACGGCCCGAACAGGCCCTGCAAACCATATACGAAGAGATATGCGACACCGGCAACGATCGGTGAAATCGAGAAAGGTATCTCGATCAGCACCAGCAGGAAGCGCCGGCCCGGGAAATCGAACTTGGTGATGGACCATGCCGCTGCAACACCGAAGGCCGTATTGACCGGCACGGCGATCAGTGCGGTCAGCACCGTCAGCATAATGGCGTGACGAGTATCCGGATGGGTGATGGTGGCCGAATAGGCCTCCCAGCCCTGTGAGAACGCTTCGACACCGATGATGACGAGCGGTGCCACAACGAGAAGCGTGCCGATGATGAGCACGAAGGCGATCAGGCTGCGGCGCACAAGAGGTGCATCGCCGACACGGGGCGGTTTGCGATGTGAGGAAACGCCGCTCATCTTCTCAGCCCCTCGCCGTATATCGAAGCGCGCGCGCCTGCAGATAATTGGTCACCGCCAGCATTACGAAGGCGGTGATAAGCAACACGGAGGCGATGGCCGCTGCCGCCTGATAATCATATTCCTCGAGCCGGATGAAGATCAGCAGGGCGGTGATTTCCGTGGAGAACGGCTGATTGCCGGCGATGAAGATGATTGCCCCGAATTCACCCAGGCTGCGGGCGAAAGAGAGCGAGAGACCGGCGAGCAGAGCCGGAGTCAGGAGCGGCAGGATGATCTTGCGGAAAATTTCAAGATCGGAACCACCGAGCGACTGCGCCGCTTCTTCCAGCGCCGGATCGAGGTCTTCCAGCACCGGCTGCACGGTGCGCACGATGAAGGGCAGGCTGGTAAAAGCCATCGCCACCATGATGCCAAGTGGCGTATAGGCCACCTTGATGCCGAATTGCGCCAGCACCGAGCCGAACCAGCCATTGCCGGCAAACAGCGTCGTGAGGGCGATGCCGGCGACGGCGGTGGGAAGCGCGAAGGGAAGATCGACGATCGCATCGACAAAACGCCAGCCGGGAAAGCGGTAGCGCGTCAACACCCAGGCGAGCGCCAATCCGAAGATCACATTGAACAGGGTTGCGGCCAATGCGCAGAGCACGGTGACACGGTAACTGGCAACGGCCCGCGGCGAGGAAATGATGGACCAATACTCGGCGGGCCCGAGGCTTGCCGCCTTGAACACAAGCGCCGAGAGCGGCAAAAGCACAATGATGGCGACGTAAGTGACGGTAACGCCAAGGGACAATTTCAGCCCCGGCAGAACATTCCGCTTCAAACCCCGCCCCCATCAATCAAAAAGCGACCCGGCAGTTTCCCGCCGGGTCATTCAAATGTTGCTGTCGCTGTGATTAGCGGCTGCCGTAGAGCGTATCAAGCGTCGCGCCGGATGCAAAATGCTCTTTCTGGATTTTAGTCCAGCCACCGAAAACGTCATTGACGTTGACGAGGCGGATGGCCGGAAACTTGTCCTTGAACTCACCGACAACCTTTTCATTATGGACACGGTGGCCGAATTCAGCGGCGATGCGCTGCCCCTCTTCGGTATAGAGGAAGTCGAGATAGCTTTTCGCCAGATCGCGAGAGCCACGCTTGTCGACGACCTTGTCCACCACGGCAACCGGGAATTCGGCCAGCAGACTGACGGAGGGCACGACGCTTTCCACCTTCTGGGCGCCATATTGCTTGGCGATGCCGCGGGTCTCCGCTTCAAAGGTAATCAAGACGTCACCGATTTCACGCTCCACGAAAGTGGTGGTTGCAGCACGGCCTCCCGTGTCGAAAACAGGCGTATTGTCGAAGATTTTCTTGACGAATTCCTGGACCTTCGCGTCGTCGCCCTTGAACTTTTCCTTGGCGTAGGCCGTGGCGGCGAGATAGGTGTAACGGGCGTTACCGGAGGTCTTCGGATTGGGGAAAACGACCTTCACGTCGTCGCGGACAAGATCGTCCCAGTCTTTGATTCCCTTGGGGTTGCCGGCGCGGACAAGAAAAGAGGGGAAGGAATAGAAGGGCGATGCGTCATTCGGGAAATCCTTCTGCCAGTCAGCGGAAACGAAACCCTGCTTCACCAGAAAATCGACATCGGTCACCTGGTTGAAAGTGACGACATCGGCTTCAAGACCCTCGACGATGGCACGCGCCTGTTTGGAGGTGCCGGCATGCGACTGATCGACGGTTACGCCCGGATGCTGCTTGATGAACGCCTCGTTCTCGGCCGCGAAGACCTCGCGGGCGACATCATAGGACGCGTTGAGAATGGTAGTCGGAGACTGCGCCTGCGCCGCACCTGAAAAAAGAGCGGCGATGGCAGTTCCGATAATGAGAAGACGTTTCATGAATACCCCCGGCAATTCGAATGGTGCTCAACATAGCGGGCGGCAGCAACGCCCGCGAGAAACAACTATGCCTTGCCGGAGGGTGGATTGGAAATTTCGCCCAAATAATATTCAATTGGAAGGCGAGGATTTCATATAGGCCCCGAACCCGGATTTCTTTTGCGCCTGACTAAAGGCGATGATCGGGAAACAGGTTGCCGGAATGCTTGGCGAGATAGGGCGCAAGGTCCTCCTCCCGCACCTGTTCCAGCCGCGCCGGCGACCAGCGGGGATTGCGATCCTTGTCGACGAGGGCGGCGCGCACGCCCTCATAAAAATCACGTTGGCGCAATATCTCCGTGCCGGCAGCAAATTCCCGCTCAAGGCATTCGATGAGGCTCGCGCTTTCCCGACCCAGGCGCAGCAGCTTCAGGGTCAGCTTCAGGCTGGTGGGAGAGCGCTTTTGCAGAACCTCGAGGGTCTCGCGTGAAAATGCATCTTGGCGCGCCGAGAGCGCGGCAGAAATCTCCTCGACCGTGTCAAAACGGAATGTCGCGTCGATGATCTCCCGATTGAGGGATAAGATGCCTTCGCCGGCCTCAATCGCGTGCGCCGTGATGGCCGTCTCAACACTGTCCGTATCCACCGATCGCGATAGATCCTGAACCAGCCTGCCAAGGCGATCCGAAGGAACAAGATAATCGGCAAAGCCCGCATAGATGGCGTCGGCGGCAGTAACGGCATTGCCCGTCAGCCCCAGCCAGGTGCCGCATTCGCCCGGCGCCCGTGGCAAAAGCCAGGACCCGCCAACGTCAGGAAAATAGCCGATGCCCGTCTCCGGCATGGCGAGTTTTGTGCGCTCCGTGACGACACGATGGCTGCCATGAGCTGAAATGCCAACGCCGCCGCCCATGACAATGCCATCCATCAGCGCCACATAGGGCTTGCCGAAGTGGGCGATACGATAATTGAGCGGAAATTCTTCCCGCCAGAAATCAAGGACCTGTGGGTCCCCCGCCTTGCCGAGATCGTGAATGATGCGGACATCGCCCCCGGCGCAAAGCCCCCTGTCCCCTTCTCCGGTCAACACCACGCAGGCAACGCCGGGTTCCTCCTCGAAACGCTGAAGCGCATGGAACAGGTCGCGCACCATAGGCAAGGTCAGGCTGTTGATGGCCTTCGGCCGGTTGAGGCGAATGATGCCCGCCCCTCCCTGTTTTTCGACGATGACCTGCGCATCCGTTTCCATTCTCCGCTCCAAGACCGCCTCCTCCGCTGCCCGTTCGTTCGGCCATCTTGGCGGCCTTGGCGCAATCACGCAACGTTGATCTTGCGTGGCAGGAACGTCTTTCACTCAAACCGCTTTAACGGGCAGAAAATGCCACAAATCGGTTTTCGCAATGCAGCATGTTTGCTTGACGCCCGGAAAATCATGGCATGTAATGGCCTCTGGAAATGCCGGCATTGATTCCTGTCGAGCGTGTGCCGGACCAAAGCGGAATGTCGCCTTCTCATAGGCGCTGTAAACAGCAACGGGAGACGAGCATGCAGGTTTCGGAACACGAATGGATCAGTAAACGCGCATATACACTCTGGGAAAAGGAAGGCCACCCGCACGGGCGCGATGCGCACCATTGGGAACAGGCCAAACATGAATTTTCGCTGCTGAAGACGTCGGAAGCGACGAAGCCCGCAACGCGCAAGAAGGCCGCTCCCAAGGCCGCTGCGGCAGAGGCGGCACCGGCCGCAGAAGCCCCGACAAAACCCAAGAGCCGGGCGCGCAAGGTTACTGCCTCGAAGTAGCAGCTCCCAAAGCCAAAGTGCACCCATCCATGAAAAAGCCCGACAAACATGCCGGGCTCTATCTATTTATCGTGCATCACAACCAGGATCGCCGATCCGGCAGCCACCGCGAAAATTTTCCGATGCGGGCGCGCGCCGCGGATCGTCCCATTGACGGCGATCCGGCCGACGCTGGCCTTCATCCTGGGTCTGCTGGCCATCGCGGTTGCGGTCGCGATTTTCATCTTCCCAACGGCGGCGGTCATCGTCGCGACGCGGCCTGTCCTGATTTCTGTCGCCCTGGTTCCAGTCGCCGTAGCGACGTTCCCAACGACCATCATTCGGACCACCGCCCTGGCGGGGATCACGCCACTCATCGCGGCGGCCATCACGCCAGTCGTCCCGGCGACCATCGCGCCAGTCGTCACGCGGACGTGGGCGATCCCATCCAGCACTCGGGGGCGGGGCGTTCCAGTAACCGCCTGACGGCGGCGGGCGACGCCAACGGTCACGTTCGCGGTAAAAGTCGCGATCGCGATAATAACGGTCCCAATAACGGCCGGCTTCGAAGGTGATTATGGGAACGCCGAGATCGCGATAATAACGGGGCTCGACGTAGACCCGGTTTTGCCGGAATGTCGTCTGGATGTAGCGGCCGGCTACCCAGCCTCGACCGTTGACGAAAGACACATCACACCACGGCGTATCGGACAGGCAGCCGTGTACCGTCAATGGTGCGCCGACGGGGATCACGACGACAGCCGGATAGGCCGTGCTGGGACCGGAGCGCATATTCACATTCGCGGTGGCGAATCCCCGCGTCGCAGCTTCGGCAAGGGCCGGCGCGGCGAGCATGGCCACCAGCGCAATTGCGCCAAACAGTTTTTTCTTCACTTCTTTCTCCTCAAGCAAAGGCCCGCTTTGCCCTTGTCGGCATCCATCCTGTTCGATGGACGAGTATGCGTTCCGCATACTGCCACGATCGGAAAATACGCGTTCTTCCATGAACGCAGCATGAAACAAATGCGGGGCCGCATCAGTTCCCCTGCGGCAATGAGCGCCCGATAAATCGCTGCCGGGGAAAGCCTCCGGTCTTGACTTCGGGGGGCAATCGTCCGACTTCAATGCAACAGCAATATGGAGCAGAACCATGAGCGAGACCGCACAGACGACCGTCGACCAGAGCGAAGTGGATCGCTTCTCCGCGATGGCCGCAGAGTGGTGGAGCCCGACCGGCAAGTTCCGCCCGCTGCACAAATTTAATCCGGTGCGTCTCGAATATATCCGCAACCGCATCTGCGACAATTTCGGCCGGGACCCGAAGGCGCACCGCCCATTGGAAGGGCTGCGTGTTCTCGACATCGGCTGCGGCGGCGGTCTTCTCTCCGAACCCGTCGCCCGCATGGGCGCCGATGTGGTAGGCGCGGATCCCTCGGAAAAGAACATCGGCATCGCCTCCACCCACGCCCGTGAAAGCGGGGTCAGCGTCGACTACCGCGCGGTGACGGCCGAACAGCTGCAGGAAGCCGGCGAAACCTTCGACGTCATCCTCAACATGGAGGTGGTCGAACACGTGGCCAATGTCGATCTCTTCGTCACCACCTGCGCGAAAATGGTACGCCCCGGCGGCCTGATGTTCGCGGCCACCATCAACCGCACGCTGAAAGCCCGGGCATTGGCGATCTTTGCTGCCGAAAATGTTTTGCGCTGGCTGCCGCGCGGCACGCATCAATATGAAAAGCTGGTTCGCCCGGAAGAGCTTGAGCGGCCGCTGGTTGCAAGCGGAATGGATATCATCCACCGGACAGGCGTCTTCTACAACGTGCTGCAGGATCGCTGGAACCTCTCACCGGATATGGACGTCAACTACATGATGCTGGCAAAGCGCCCGGCGCAGGGGTAACGCCGGGCGCTCCGTAAGCGATGTCTCTGAAATTCAGTTGACGTCGTCGGGCAGCACCGGCAGCGGTGCGATCTCAATGCCCTCTTCCAGCAAGGCCCTGGCGTCCTGCACCGAGGCATTGCCGATGATGCCCCGCTCGTCCGCTTCGCCATAATGGATCTTGCGGGCTTCCTCGGGAAACCTGTCGCCGACATCCTCGGCAGTGGCGCGAATATTGGCGACGGCCTCGCGGATTTTTGCAAGCGCCTCTTTTCTGGCGGCATCCATGGCGAGCGTCTGGCGTTCGTCCTTCTTGCGGGCGGTGGAAACCGACGGCGCCATCAAAAGCTTGGAGACCTGCGCGGAATTGCAAACCGGGCAGGACAGGAAACCGCGCTGCAACTGATCATCGAAATCGTCGCTACCGGCAAACCAGCCTTCGAACTCGTGGCCCTTTTCACAGGCTAGCGCATACCGGATCACGCTGCCTCACCTCCCACAGGTTTGAGGGGAATGACCGTATCCAGCCCGAACTCGCGGGCATTGCGCAAATTGGGAATCTTTCCACGGGCGGTCGCCACCAGCGATGTATCGATCTCGGCGAAGATGATCTCCTCGCCAGCGCCGCCGGCGACTGCCAGAACCTTACCCCAGGGATCGATGATGATGGAATGGCCGAATGTTTCACGCCCGTCCTCATGTACGCCCGCCTGAGCGGCGGCGATGACGAACGCGCCGTTTTCAATGGCGCGGGCGCGCAGCAGAATTTCCCAATGGGCTTCCCCGGTCTGGCGCGTGAAGGCAGCGGGAACCGTCAGGATCTCAGCGCCGGCAAGAGCTTCCGCCCGGAAAAGTTGCGGAAAACGGACGTCGTAGCAGATTGCGAAGCCGAATTTACCCAGCGGCAGTTCAACGATGCGCGCCACCTCGCCGGGCTCGTAAGCGGCGCTTTCGCGCCAGCTCTCGCCATTGTCGAGATCGACATCGAACATGTGGATCTTGTCGTAGCTGCAGATGCGCGAGCCGTCCGGCGCGAAGAGGAAGCCGCGATTGGCGATCTTGCCGTCCGGGCGGGCAATAGCCGTAGAGCCCACATGGACGTGAATACCGAGTTCGCGTGCAAGGCGTGCGGCGGTCGCGACGATGATATCGCCGTCATCGTCGCGCAGCTGGGCCCGCAGCGCCTGCCTGTCCTTCTGGATTGCGCCCGTCATTTCCGGGGTCTGAACATAAACAGCCCCTTCGGCCGCGGCGGCGCGCACAAGCCGATCCATATCGGCGGCGTTCCTCGCCGTATCGACACCGGAGCGCATCTGAATGGCGGCAGCCTTGAAACTCATGATTTCCTCCGTCGGTCGGGCAGATCAGGCCGCCAGCATCGCGTCCAGCTTGCCGGCGCGGTCCAGCGCATGAAGATCATCGCAGCCGCCCACGTGCTGGCCATTGATGAAGATTTGCGGGAAGGTCGTTCCGCCCGATTTCTCGATCATCTCCTGCCGGTATTCGGGCGTCGTCGTGGCGTTATATTCGGCATAATCCACGCCCTTGCTATCCAGCAGCGCCTTGGCGCGCGCGCAATAACCACAAAAATCCCGCGTATAGATTGTCACCGGTGCCATGTTTTCAGAGCCTCGCAAACGTGCGGTCAAGCGCACGGTTTCCTCATGTCATTACGGCTTCATATAGGACCGGAAATGGCCATTGCAAAGGTCAAAACTGTCACTTCCGCAGCACCCGCTTTTCGAAGGGCCCGGCTCGCCGCACGCACTGTCGCGCCGGTGGTGTACACGTCATCCACCAGCACCACGTGCTTGCCTGAAACATCCGCTTCCCGACTAGGGGCAAGAGCGAAAGCGCCCCGCATATTGTCACGCCTGGCGATCGCCGAGAGCCCAACCTGCCGCTCCGTCGATTTCACCGCAGCAGGGTGCCTGCGAGCAAAGGCTTGTCGGCCGCCCGGGCCAGATGCCGGGCAAGCTCGGCGGACTGGTTGAAACGGCGGCGCAGGAAGCGGTAGCAATGCAGAGGAACGGGCACGATGCAATCGCAGGCGCTGACCGCTCCGTCGTCTGCGCGCAGCATCCACAACGCCATCAACCGCGCAAGCTCTGTCCGGTCCTGATATTTCAGACGGTGCACCAGCTTGCGGGCGACGCCCTGATGGCTGGCGGCGGCACGCAGACGGTCAAAAGGCGGCGGGTCGGCAATGGCCTCGGCGCTGACAATGTTTTCGCCATGGTCGCGGACAAAGGGAATGCCGAGAATTTCGCAATAAGGACGCTCGATAAAAACAATGTCCCGCCAGCACTCTGGGCACAACGCCCCTTCTGCGCCGATCATGCGGGTGCAGGCGGCACAGGTCGGCGGGTAAATCATGCGGAAGACCGAACGCAACGCGTCTCGTGCGACCCGCGGTACGACCGCAGATTTCGACAGCACCCCCGAAAACAGACCTTCACCAGCGCCCATGAGGTTGACTTTAGCGCCGAACGGGTGCCTTTGCGAGACAGATCATTCCGGCCGGTGCCGGAAAAGCAATGCCTGAAACGGCATGACACAGAATGCGGCCCCGCCGTACCGATGGCGCCAGAGGCCGAGCAGGCAAGACGATGGACATTCTTTTTGACCAGGCCGTGATCGAACAAAACCGTCGCCGGGCGTGGAACCGGCGCGACGACAAAGCCCTTTTTCTTCTCGACATGGCGGCTGAAGAACTGGCAGACAGGCTTGCCATTGTCGAACGCAAGTTCGAGTCCGCCATCGAGCTGCATGGCGGGACCGGCGTTGCCGCCCGGCGGCTGGCCCAGACGGGAAAGGTGAATTCCATTCGCCGCATAGAGACGGAAAGCTGTTTCACCACGGATGAAAATATTCCGGAGGCGGCATCCATGGAGCATCTGCCACTGGAAGAGGCCTCCGCCAATCTCATCGTTTCACCGCTTGCCCTGCATTTGACCAACGACACGCCCGGCGCGCTGATCCAGATCCGGCGGGCATTAAAGCCGGACGGCCTGTTTCTCGGCGCGATTCCCGGCAGCGGGACGCTGCAGGAACTGCGCGACGTGTTGTTGACGGCAGAGGCGGAACTGACCGGCGGGGCAAGCCCGCGCGTCATTCCCTTCGCCGATGTGCGCGATGTCGGCGCGCTTCTGCAACGCGCCGGTTTTGCGCTTCCCGTCACCGACGCGGAAACCTACACGGTACGTTACGATTCGATTTTCCCGCTGATGCGCGACCTGCGTGCGATGGGCATGGCCAATCCGCTGGCAGGCCGTAGCAGACGACCGCTCAACCGTGCCTTTTTCATGCGGGCGGCAGAGCTTTATGCTGAACGTTATGCCGATCCGGACGGGCGCATAAGGGCGACATTCTCCGTCATCTATGTCTCGGGCTGGGCGCCGCATGAGAGCCAGCAGAAACCGCTGAAGCCCGGCTCCGCCAAAGTGCGCCTGGCGGACGCCCTGAAGACCAGGGAAGTAAAGCTATCCTGAACGCAAGAATGACCGTTTCAGACACTGGCGAAAGTGTCGGCGATGAACTGAAACAGGGCATTGATGTTGCTGCTGATAGCGCTCGCGCCGCCGACAAGGGCGACGGAAATCACGGCCACTATCAGGCCATACTCAACGGCGCTGGCGCCGTCTTCATTCCTGCAGAAATCGATAAATGAACGCAGCACAGAATATGCCCAATCCGCCAGCCGGCAATATGACCTATTGAAGTCGGCTTATTCTAGACGGGCTATGTGAGAGATCGGTTACCGACAATGGTAAACGATCAGCAACCGCTCTCATTGCTGTAGCCCGTCACCACGCAGGGCATTTCCGGCATCGGCTGTGTTATGCTACGGCGGATGGAGTATGTCTTGCCCACATCTGTCTTCTTGATGGAGCCGGTGCTGATCATGTCGTAATTGTCGGGGAACTGCGCCACACGCGTGGAAGACTTTCCGGCGAGCATGGGTGTGATGATCAACGACAGGGCGATGACGGCCGTGCCGAAAAGCAATGCGACGTTCAGAACGCCGGTGCGACTGGATTTATCGGAATAAGAGTGACGACCTTCCACCGTCTTCCAGAAATCCTCGTTCATGACCAACCTCGTAACGCGCAGTTTACCGCTTCTTTAGCTTAACAATCTGCCAGAGGGTGCTGAACGATCTCTTAACACAGACCCGTTTTGACACGGCAAAGCACTGGCAACGGGGCATTTTCACGAAGCTGTGACGGGATCACAAGCGAGGGACGCCGGCGATTGCCTGTTCTAAAGCAGATCCTGCAGGAAGGGGATCAGCGGCTCATCGGCCGGCGGCATGGGATAATCGCGCAATGCCTGCGGTTTTACCCATTTCAGCGCCTGTCCTTCCCGGCCATGCGCAATGCCCTCGTAACGACGGCACACGTAAAGCGGCATCAGAAGGTGGAATGTTTCATAAGTGTGGCTGGCAAATGTCAAAGGCGCAAGGCAGGCGATCTTGGTTTTGATACCCAGCTCCTCGTCCAGTTCGCGCACGAGGGTTTCCTCGGGCGTCTCGCCCTGCTCCACCTTGCCGCCCGGAAACTCCCACAGGCCCGCGAGCGACTTGCCCTCCGGACGTTGCGCCAGAAGAATGCGGCCATCCTGATCGAGAAGGGCGCAGGCGGCGACCAGCAGGATTTTTTTGCCGGCCTCGCTCATTCTCCTGAACCCTTGCGCCAATAGCGATAGCGATAGGCCTCGGAGAAGCCGAATTTCTCATAAAGTGCGATTGCCGGTGCATTGGCGGCTTCAACTTGCAGCCACGCGCTTTTTGCGCCGCTGATCCTGGCCCAGCGCAGTGCGGATGACAGGATTTGCGTACCGAGGCCCTTCTTACGCTGCGACTTTTCGACATCGAGGGAAAGGATGCCGGCAAGATCGTTGTCCTGCACGCAGATGACGGTTGCAAGCGGATTGCCTTCCACTTCCTCATTGATGAAGAGACCGAGCGTCGGCTTGATGGAACTGACGATTTCAGCAATTGCCGGGCGCAGCGCCGGATCGCCATCGCTCACCTTGATGCTCGCCTCTACAAAACGGCCGATATCGTGGCTCGGAAGGCTGACCAGCGTTTCCGGCAACTCCATGTCGGAAAGATCGGCCGTCATGACCACAACCTCTTCGAACATCGACCAGCCGTCATTGACCAGAAATTCCACAAGCTGCGGCGGCATCAGCGTCGTTTCGCGCACCACCAGCGGCCGGCCGAAATCATCGAAACGCTTACGCGCCTTTTCCAGCCGCACCGCGCTGTTTCCGTAATCGGACGGATCGAGCGGCACTACGCAGTTGATACGCTTGGAGGGATGCGAACCCGTGAGACGAATTTGCCAGCTGCCGTCATAAATAACCGACGAGGCTGGCCACGCCCGGAAGCTGACGGCTTCCAGACGGCGAACCAGCGGCAGATTGACGGCCTTGTTGTCCTGCATTCTCTTCGGCTCCAACGGTCAGCTCCGGTAGTCGCCGTTGATCGCAACATATTCTTTCGTCAGGTCACAGGTCCAGACCGTGGCCGTTCCCTGACCGAGGCCGATATCGACCTTTACAGTGATGTCTTCCAGTTTCATGACGGCACTGGTTTCCGCTTCGGAATAGTTCGGGTCGCGTTCGCCGTTGACGGCCACGCGCACGCCGCCGAACCAGATGGCAAGACGGTCGCGGTCCGCCATTTCGCCTGATTTGCCGACGGCCATGACGACACGGCCCCAATTGGCGTCCTCACCGGCAACCGCGGTCTTCACCAGCGGTGAATTGGCGATGGAAAGGGCGATCTTCTTGGCGGCGGCGTCGTTTTCCGCTCCTGTCACGGTAACTTCCACCATCTTGCGCGCGCCTTCGCCATCACGAACGACCTGCAAGGCAAGGTCCTTCAGAAGATCGTTCAGCGCGGCGCGGAAGCCGGAAAGGCGCTCATCATCGGCATTCGTCACTTTCATCTGGCCGTCTTCGGCCGCAGCGCCCGTGGCGAACAGCATCAACGTGTCGGAGGTGGAGGTATCGCTGTCGACCGTTACGGAATTGAAGGTCGGGCCAACGCCGGCCGATAACAGGGCCTGCAACGCGGCAGGCTCAATATCCGCATCCGTCACAACGAAGGAAAGCATCGTCGCCATATCGGGCGCGATCATGCCGGCGCCCTTGGCGATACCGTTGATCGTCACGATCACGCCGCCGATCTCGGCGGTGCGGCTGGCGACTTTCGGATAGGTGTCGGTCGTCATGATCGCCTTGGCGGCTTCCTGCCAGAAATCGGCTTCTGCCCGAACATTCATGTCACCCAGGACACCGGCGAATTTCGAGGCATCCAGCGGTTCCCCAATCACGCCCGTCGATGCCAGAAAGACCTCTCCTTCGGAGCAGCCGACGGCAGCTGCGGCGGATTTCGCCGTCAGCTCGGTCGCGGCCTTGCCCTTGAGGCCGGTAAAGGCATTGGCATTGCCGGAATTGACCACCACGGCGCGCGCCGCGCCGCCGCCGAGATTGGCGCGGCAGAAATCAACCGGGGCGGAAGGGCATTTCGACTTGGTGAAGACGCCCGCAACGCTTGCAGGCTTGTCGAACACCATCAAGAGAACGTCCGTGCGGTTCTTGTACTTGATGCCGGCGGCGGCCGTCGCCATGCGAACGCCGCGGAGCGCAGGCATGTCAGGATAGGATTTCGGAGCGAGCGGAGAAACGGCAACGGACATGGGAAGCGCCTGAAATTCTGGAATGGATGTCTGGAGATGGCCTGAGATGAAACGGGGCGGCCGTTAAGCCGCCCCGTAATCCGAAATTTTACTGCTGCGGCTGTGCCTGCTGTTCCTTCGTGGCTTCGTCGTAGCCCTTCTTCAGTGTCTCATCCATGATTTCGATCTTCTGGTCAGCCTTGGCCTTCTCGATGAGGGCAACGTACTTGTCGCGCATGACAAGCTGACGAACCTGCGGCTCGACCTGCTCGAAAGCCGGCGGCGGCGCGATGCGCTTGTCTTCCAGCTTGATGACGTGGAAGCCGAACTGGGTCTTCACAGGCGTTTTGGTGTAGGCGCCCTTTTCGAGGCCGAAGGCGGCTTCTTCGAATTCCGGAACCATGCGGCCCTTGCCGAACCAACCGAGATCGCCACCGTCATCCTTGTTGGAATCGGTGGATTTTTCCTTGGCGAGGGCTGCGAAATCCTTGCCCGAATCAAGCTGCTTGATGATGTCCTTGGCTTCGTCCTCGCTGGCGACGAGGATGTGAGCTGCCTTGATCTCTTCTTCCTGCGGCAGGGCTGCGACTTCCTTGTCGTAGCGAGCCTTTACTTCGTCATTGGTGACGGCGTCGACCACGTGCTTGCGGAAATACGCGTTATGCAGCTCACGGTCCTGGATGAATTCCATGCGCTTCTTGAAATCTTCAGTCTTTTCCAGACCTTCGGCGCTGGCGTTCTTGACGAGAAGCTTGACATCGATCGCGCCGGAAAGGGCTGCGACCTTCTTCTGCTCGTCGGGAAGCTGCGCGAGTTGCGGATCGAGGTTGCTCATGGCGAGGTCGAGTTCGGACTGGTGGATTTCCAGATCGCCGACCTTGGCGACGACCTTGTCTTCCTGTGCGAAAGCCGGAAGCTGGAGGCCGAGCGTGGCCACAATCACCGCAGCCGCAATTTTATTATAGCGCAACATTTTGAACCTTTCGGGGACAATGCCGGCTCCAGACATGGTTTCCGGCTCTGAAAAAACTTCCAAACACCGGAATGTGGCCATTCTGTAACGGGCAGAACCGTTGACATCATTTGCCCCCCCTCTTATCTGTCACGCAACCTCGCGTCCAGATACGTTGAAGGGCGAAGTCCGTCATTTGTGCTGAAAACAGCGTGACGGACCAAAGCGCCCGGCAAAACGGAATTTCAGAAAGGGCCAGTAAGATGGTCAGTCTCGGCGGAATAGCCCGCAAGTTGTTCGGTTCGGCAAATGATCGCCGCGTCCGCTCTTATAAAAGCAAGATCGCAGCCATCAATGCGCTGGAAGAAGCCACCAAGGCGCTCTCCGACGAAGCGCTGGCGGCCAAGACCGCCGAGTTCCGCCAGCAGCTGGCAGACGGCAAGACACTCGACGACCTGCTGATCCCGGCATTTGCCGTGGCCCGCGAAGCATCGCGCCGCGTTCTCGGCATGCGTCCCTTCGACGTGCAGCTGACAGGCGGCATGATCCTGCATGGCGGCGCCATCGCCGAGATGAAAACGGGTGAAGGCAAGACGCTGGTGGCCACTCTTGCGGTGTACCTCAACGCGCTCGCCGGCAAGGGTGTGCACGTCGTCACCGTCAACGACTACCTCGCCCAGCGCGACGCCGCCACGATGAGCCGGCTCTATCGCTTCCTCGGCCTCACCACCGGCGTCATCGTTCATGGCCTTGACGACGACCAGCGCCGCGAGGCCTATGCCTGCGACATCACCTACGCGACGAATAACGAGCTCGGCTTCGATTACCTGCGCGACAACATGAAATATGACCGCGCCCAGATGGTTCAGCGCGGCCACAACTACGCAATCGTCGACGAAGTCGACTCGATCCTGGTCGATGAGGCGCGCACGCCGCTCATCATTTCCGGGCCGCTGGACGACCGTTCCGATCTCTACAATACCATCGACGCCTTCATTCCGCTCTTGACGCCGGAAGATTACGAAATCGATGAGAAGCAGCGCTCGGCCAACTTCTCCGAAGAAGGCACCGAAAAGCTCGAAAACCTGCTGCGGCAGGCGGGGCTGCTCAAGGGCGAATCGCTTTACGATGTCGAGAACGTCGCGATCGTCCACCACATCAATAATGCGCTGAAGGCCCACAAGCTCTTCACCCGCGACAAGGACTACATCGTCCGCAACGACGAAATCGTCATCATTGACGAATTTACCGGTCGCATGATGCCGGGCCGTCGTTACTCCGAAGGTCAGCACCAGGCTCTCGAAGCCAAGGAAAAGGTACAGATCCAGCCGGAAAACCAGACGCTGTCCTCCGTCACCTTCCAGAATTATTTCCGCATGTATGAAAAGCTGGCCGGCATGACGGGTACGGCAGCGACGGAAGCGGAAGAATTCGGCAACATCTACGGCCTCGATGTCATCGAGGTGCCGACCAACCTGCCGATCCAGCGTATCGACGAAGACGACGAGGTTTATCGCACCGGCGAAGAGAAATTCCAGGCGATCATTACCGAGATCAAGGCAGCGCATGAGCGCGGCCAGCCGGTTCTGGTGGGCACGACGTCGATTGAAAAATCCGAGCTTCTGGCACATCTCCTGCGCCAGTCCGGTTTCTCCGACTTCCAGGTCCTGAACGCCCGTTACCACGAGCAGGAAGCTTATATCGTCTCGCAGGCCGGTGTGCCGGGCGCCGTCACCATCGCCACCAACATGGCGGGCCGCGGTACCGACATCCAGCTTGGCGGCAATGTCGAGATGCGTCTCGAGCGCGAGCTGGAAGGCATGGAGCCGGGTCCGGAGCGCGATGCGAAGGAACAGGCGATTCGCGCCGAAATCAAGGTGCTCAAGGAAAAGGCGCTGGCCGCCGGCGGCCTCTACGTCATCGCCACCGAACGCCATGAAAGCCGCCGTATCGACAACCAGCTGCGTGGCCGTTCCGGCCGTCAGGGCGACCCGGGCCGCTCGAAATTCTACCTGTCGCTTCAGGACGACCTGATGCGTATCTTCGGTTCCGAGCGCATGGACTCGATGCTGCAGAAGCTGGGTCTCAAGGAAGGCGAGGCCATCGTCCATCCGTGGATCAACAAGGCGCTGGAACGCGCCCAGAAGAAGGTCGAAGCCCGCAACTTCGAGACCCGCAAGAACCTTCTGAAATATGACGACGTGCTGAACGATCAGCGCAAGGTGATCTTCGATCAGCGCCTTGAGTTGATGGAAGCCGATAATATCGGCGAAACCGCAGCCGATATGCGTCACGAAGTCATCGAAATGCTCGTCACCAAGCATATTCCCGAAAATGCCTATGCCGAACAGTGGGATATTGCAGGCCTGAAGGCCGGCATCGCCCAGTTCCTCAACCTCGACCTGCCGGTGGAAGAGTGGGCGAAGGAAGAAGGCATCGCCGAAGACGATATTCTCCAGCGCGTCACCGAGGCCGCCGACAAATACGCCGCCGAGCGTGCGGAACGTTTCGGCCCCGAGATCATGACCTATGTCGAACGCTCGGTCATTCTCCAGACGATCGACCATCTGTGGCGCGAGCATATCGTCAACCTCGATCATCTCCGCTCCGTCGTCGGTTTCCGCGGTTATGCGCAGCGCGACCCGCTGCAGGAGTACAAGGCGGAAGCCTTCGAACTCTTCCAGGCGCTGCTCGCCAATCTGCGCGAAGCCGTGACCGCCCAGCTGATGCGTGTGGAACTGGTTCAGCAGGAGCCGCAGCAGCCGGAACTGCCGGAAATGACTGCCCATCACCTTGACCCGAACACGGGCGAGGATGAAATGGCTCAGGGCTTGCAGGCGACGCCTGCCGCCTTCGTGCCGGCCGAGGAGCGCGATCCGAACAACCCCGCCACCTGGGGCCGTATCGGCCGCAATGAAATGTGCCCCTGCGGATCCGGCAAGAAATACAAGCACTGCCACGGCGTTTACGAACAGGCCTGAACGCCGCGCATATCCGATGAAGACCATCGCCCGTAACCCAGGTTGCGGGCGATTTTCTTTGCGCAATTCATTGTTGTTGACGGGCATGATCGGTTTCCAATATGGGAGCTGGATCATCCTCCGGAAAATGCTGCCATGGCCCCTCGCGATCTTGCCGCCTATGTTTTTCTCGCACTCGCATGGGGCGCGTCCTTCCTCCTGCTTCTACAGGTTGTGGATGCGTTCGGCTGGATCGGCGCAGTGACGTTGCGGTCACTGGTGACCGCCACCACTCTTTTCCTGATCGCGAGAACTGCGCGACGCAAACTGGCGTTTTCGGCAAGCTGGCAAGCCTTTGCCATTGTGGGCGCAACCACCGTTGCCGGCCAGTTGATCGGCCTTTCTTATGGCACGCCACTTGTCGGGACCGCCATGTCCGCAATATTGGTCGCGACCATCCCGCTTTTTTCCATGCTCATCTCGCAGGTCTGGGGGCTGGAGCGACTGACGAGGCAAGGTGTCGTGGGGCTGGTTTTGGGCTTCGGCGGCATTGTGCTGCTCGTGGGTTTTCCCGCCGTACCCGTCACGACCGGTTTTGTCATCGGCTGCATCGCCTGTGTCGCCGCCTGCATCTGCGCGGCCTTCGGCAGCAATTATGCCAGCAGGTATCTCAAAGGCGTGGGTTCATGGGAAATTACCATCGGCTCATTCATGACCGGTGGTATCATGACGCTGCCACTGCTGCTGGCAGTTCCGATTCCCCGCATTCCCGCGCCGATCGACTACCTATACCTGCTCATCCAGGCCATCGTCATGAGCGGCCTCACCTACATAACCTATTTCCGCCTCGTCTCGGTTATCGGCGCGACAAAGGCCATCAGTGTGGAGTTTGCAGTCACCGTTGTGGCGGTGCTTATCGGCGCCCTCGTGCTGGATGAGCCGCTGTCGCTGCCTCAGCTCTTCGGCGCGGGCATCATTATCCTCGGCTGCGCGCTGGTGCTCGATCTTCTACCCAAAAAGAAGGCTCCGCCCACACCGGCCGGCGCATGAAGGGTTTGTTAGCGTTTTCCACCAATAGTCGTGTCGGCTAGCGCAGATCACGCGTGATCGCATGTGCGACGCGAGGAGAAAATGCAACCGAGCAGTTCAGATTATGAACATTACTGGGACCCGTTGCGAGCGCTTCTGATGCTGCTCGGCATTCCCTATCATGCCTCACTGCTCTATAGCTACGCCTTGCCCTGGGACATCAAGGATTTTGAGACCAGCACGCTCCTGACCGCGCTTGGTGCCGGGCTCGTCACCTTCCGAATGCCGGCGTTTTTTCTGGTCGCCGGGTATTTTTCCACCATGGTCATCGGCAAAAAAGGCAAAATGCCTTGGCTCAGACAACGTTTCCTCCGCCTCGGCGTGCCCTTCGTCGTGACGCTCGTTCTGCTCGGGCCGCTGCAGCTTTTACTGTTGCGACTGGCCGGTATCGCCAAAGGCGAGATTGCAGCCGAAGGACTGATTGAGAGCCTGCCGGGTCTGCTGCGCCCGAGTGAACAATGGATCATGCATCTGTGGTTCCTGCCCGCTCTCATCGCCTATTCCGTGGTGCTTGCCGCTCTCTTGTATCTTCTGAAACGTCCGCCTTTTGCGCGCGCAGTAGACAGGCTCGACAGCCTGCGGCGGCGACATGCCGGGGTGTTTTTCGCCGCACTCTGCATCCTGCCCATTTTATGGGAGCTGGCGATATATGGTTCCAGCCTGATTGCGGCAGAAACCGAAAGCAGCCTGCTTTCTCTCTATGAGCGCGCTTCCGACCCCTATGGGCGCTACCTGCCCTTCTTCCTTGTCGGAGCCCTGCTCCACCGCGACCGGACCCTCTTTCACCGCTTTCGCCAGACCGGTATTCTCACGGCAATCGTAGCGACGGCCGCCATTGCGGCGGCAGTGACACTCAGGCTGCAAACCCCGTTTTCGAATTCGGCCCTGCTCGTGCTGGTGTCGGCAATTGCCGCAGTAACGGTGAGCCGCCTGCTGATCGACCTCGCCTGCCGGTATTTCGACCGGCCAAGCCGGTTTGCCAGACGGATGACGGATGCGTCCTTCACTATCTATCTGTTTCACCACCCGCTGATTTACGTTCTGGGTACGCTTTTTATTCTCATCTCCCTGCCGCCACTCGTTGAATTCACCATCATCGTCGCAGCCACGACCATCACGGCTTACTCTCTGCACCAGGCGATACGCCGCAGCCCGTTGGCTCTGTTCCTCTTCAATGGCATCCGCAAGCCGCGGGAAGCGAGTGACATCAGGACAGGCGCAGCCGCCTCCCAAACGCTTCGTTAAGGATGAAGGGCTTACAATCGGCCTGCCCATTCAACTGGAAATAATGGCGTGTGGATCATGGCTATCCTCAGCACGGCGGAAAAAGCCTTACCCGCAGGCCTGCGCGCGAAGATTTCGCCGCTGGGCGATAAAATCGCCCTCATTGCCTCCGCGAGGGACGAGGTTGCACGGGCACAGCGCATGGCGCTCGTCGCCTTCGCGGTGCGTATCGTCAGCGCCGGCATCGCCTTCATATCGCAGATCATGCTTGCCCGCCTGATGGGCGAGTTCGAATATGGCCTCTTCGCCTTCGTGTGGGTTCTGGTAATCCTGTTTGGCAATCTTTCCTGTCTCGGCTTTCACACCACCGTCATCCGCTTCCTGCCCGGCTACCGTCTGGAAGATGCCCATGACAAGATCATAGGGCTGACCTCGACGGCCCGCGTGTTCGCCATGCTGTCTGCCAGCACGCTGGCGCTTTGCGGTTTCATCTTTCTGTATTTCTTTGGCGAGCGCATCGCCGCCTATTATCTCATTCCTGTCTCGCTGGCGCTTTTCACCCTGCCGATGGTGGCGCTGGGCGATGTGTTGAACGGCACGGCGCGCGCCAATGGCTGGGCCATCTCTGCCCTTAGCCCCACCTATATCGTACGTCCCGTGCTGATCCTCCTGTTCATGCTGGTGGCCATTGCCCTGGGAGCCGAAAAGACTGCGACGACGGCCATGCTGACGGCGCTTCTCGCAACTTATGTCACCACCATTTTTCACTTCGTCTTGCTGAACCGCCGGCTCAACCGACATTTCCGCAGCGCCGCCCGAAGGGTTCATTTTCGTCACTGGATCAGGTTTGCCTTTCCGGTCTTTCTGATCGACGGCATCGGTTTTCTGATGACCAATTCCGATGTGGTGATCGTCGGCCTTTATCTGCCGCCGGACCAGGTCGGCATCTATTTCGCCGCGGCGAAAACCATCGTGTTGATGCAGTTTGTGTTTTTTTCCGTCCAGGCGGCGGCCGCACCACGTCTCGCGGCGCTGATTTCGGCCAATGACAGGCCGGGGCTTGCGAGCTTCGCCAGCCAGGCCGCACGTTGGGCCTTCTGGCCGTCTCTCGCCGTTGGCAGCGTGGTGCTTCTGGCCGGGCCATTCCTGCTGTCGCTGTTCGGTCCTGGCTTCGTAGAGGGTTACGAGCTGATGTTCTTCCTGTTTGCGGGGTTCCTGGCAAAAGCGCTCATCGGCCCAGGAGAGACACTGCTGAATATGGCCGGCAAACAAAAATTGTGCGTGATGCTTTATATTATCATCTTCGGTTGCAACATTGCACTCAACATGGCGCTCATTCCGGTCTATGGTCTGACAGGCGCCGCGGCAGCGGTGGCGATAGCCATGTCCATAGAGGCTGTGCTATTGCATGTTGCCATACGCCGTACACTCGGGATCGTCCTTTTTGCCTTCAACGACCCCCGGGCGAGTCAAAACACTGGTAAGGCGGTGTAACGATAAGCATGTCCAGCGATCCAAAGAATCCGGATTTTCAGGACCCGCGCATCGCGGCGCTCATGGCGTCTGCGGAGCGTGATCGCCCGGTGGCGGACAGCAGCCGGCGTGTGGGCCGGGAAGGCCGTGAATTCTGCATCTATCCGGGGCAGCTCGGTTACGACATGCAGGAGGAACTCGACTTTCTCTCCAACCGCGTCATGGAGGCAAACGTCTTTTTCACCGGCCGGCTTCTTGCTCCGGCCATGCCGCGTATCGACGACAAGACCGTGCGCTTCGCCCTCATTCGCGATGAGAACGGCGCCCGAAGCCGCATGCGGTTTCTGATGCCTTTTACCGTTGAAAAGCCGGGTTTTTCCATTGGTCCTTCCATTATTCGCGTCTGGGCCAATCCTTTCGGGCCGCTCGGGACGCCGCTGGTTGATACCGAAGGGGCGGCCGAGACCCTCGATAACCTTTTCGACGCCCTTTCCGACCGGGACATGCGGCTGCCGAATGTTCTGGTTCTGCCGGATGTGCGGCTGGAGGGGCCTTTTGCCCGCATGTTCCGAGCCATCGCGCTCAGCCGCAACCTGCCGGTGACGACGACGGGTCATTATCACCGGCCGATGCTGGAAAGCCTGCTCGATGGCCAGGCTTATCTGCAAAAAGCCCTTGCCCCGCATCATTTGCGGGAAATGCGCCGGCAGTGGCGACAGCTCGAGAGGTTGGGCGCGTTATCCTACACTGTTGCCCGCCAGCCGAAGGATATACGCTACCGCATGGAGGAATTTCTGGCGCTGGAGGCAAGCGGCTGGAAGGGCCGCAAACGCACCGCGCTGGTCAACGACCGGTATCGTGCGGCCTTCGCCCGTGAGGCGATCACCAACCTGGCCGAAGCCGATGCCGTGCGTATCCACACCATCGATCTCAACGGAAGCGCCATTGCCTCCATGATCGTCTTCATCACCGCTGGCGAGGCCTATACGTGGAAAACCGCCTTCGACGAGAATTACGCGCAATTCTCGCCCGGCAAGCTGCTGGTACAGAAACTGACCGACTGGCATCTGGACGACGCCAATATTCTCCGCAGTGACAGCTGCGCCGTCCCCGATCATCCTGTCATGAGCCGCTTCTGGCAGGAACGGCAGGAAATGGGCACGCTTGTCGTGGGGCTCACCCAGAACAGTGACAGGGACGTTCGACAGGTTTCCACGCACGTGGACATGTATCGCAACACCCGTAACCTCGCCCGCAGCCTGCGGCAGAAAATCCTGTCCTTTGGTCGCAAGGGCAACTGAGGCCGGAGGACGCCAACGGCATCCTCCGGATTGTTGGGTCCAGCTTCAGCGCGAGGCCGTCCGGATCATCTTGCACAATTGCGTCAAAGCTGCATCGTATCCACCACCCAGAATATCGATGCAACGCCGGGCGAGCCTGATCTGCTCGGTGCGCGACATGTCGTTATAAGCCTGAATGGCGTTACGCATGGCGCCAGGCGTTACCGGCCCCGATTTGCCGGGATTGTTCGGATTTCCCGGACTGCCCGGGTTTCCAGGATTGCCCGGATTACCGGGATTGCCCGCAGAACCTGAACCGCCAATGCCGAGACCGACATCAACGCCCAGGCCGCTGGATCCGCCGACATTTGCGCCGACATTGGCATTGACGCCGTTGGAGCCGCCAACGGAGGCGTTCACGCCCGCATTGACCCCGCTGGAACCGCCGACGGATGCGTTGACATCCGCATTGACCCCATTGCTGCCACCAACCGAAGCGTTGACATCCGCGCCCAATCCGCCGCCGCTTCTGCCGCCGACATCGGCACTGGCGTTGACGCCGCCGCTGCCACCGACGGAAGCATCGACCCCGAGCCCACCGCTGCCATTACCACCCACGCTCGCATTAACCCCATTCTCTCCACCGATCCCTATGTCCAGCGCGTGGGCGTTGACCGGCAGGATCAGGCAGGCAGACAATAATAAATTGCGAGAAAAAGCCCTCATAATTTCCTCCCTATGAGTTGGCTACTCCCGCCCCGCGTGGAAACTCCACCCGGTCATTATAAATTCAATTAGCAATTGCGTACATACTAATTTATTAGAACTATCTAAAATTATCATGAAAACGCAACCGAAGATGTATCATTTCGAGACAGCGTGGGCGGTAAAATCCGTCCACGCTGCCCTCGTCAGTTTCCGAACCGTTCGACAAGCGTTGCGAGATCAACATGGCCCCGGCAGCTTCCATTGCCTTTAGCCGGCTCTCCACGTTCCAGGCCACTCGCATAGACAACAGCGGGATCAGCCTCGAGACGCCTGCGCAACGCGGCTAGCTTTGGCCACCGGCCCGGGTCAGCCACATCGTGAATCTCCAGCCAGCGGGCGACACCGACCAGGATTCCATCCGCGAGGCTCGGCCTGTCGCCGATTGCAAAGGGGGTGACGCCAATCATCTCCTCCAGCAGGTCGTGCCGTCTGATGACGGCGTCCGTTCCATACTGCCGAAGAGCCGATTGCAGGGCCGGGTTCGGCGGCTCCATCTCAAGCGCAACCCACAGCGGGGTGAAAGCGCCGGTGAAGCCGGTGTTGATGAACGCCATAAACTGGTGCATCAGCTCGGCCTCCCGTGAATGGAGATCGAAACTGATACGCCGCTCGGTGTCGCGTGTTTCCAGCCATGCAGCGATCGCCATCGTCTCGGTCAGTATCTCGCCCCTGTCCGTGATAAGGACGGGTGTTTCGACGCGTCGATTGATACGCTTATAGGCTGCCTGCCGCATTTCACCGAGCATATCCACCCGGCAAAGCCTGTACGGCTTGCCAAGCCACTCAAGCGCCGCGACAAGCCCCATCGAACTTCCCGCCGGGAAGCCATAAAGTAAAATCGGTTCCATTTTTCCATACTCTCAGTTTCGAGGGCGCTGCGCAGCGGGTTGAACTTAGCGCCGGGCGGCGCCAAGTAAATTACGAACCTTTTTGTAACCACGAGGCACTGATGAAGGACCTTGTATCCCGCTGCCCCATCGAGGAGGTCATGCAGGTGCTGAGCGGGCGCTGGCCGACGCTCCTGATCTACTACCTGAAGGATGGCACAAAACGCTTCAGCGATCTGCGCAGGGACAACGCGACGATCTCGCATAAGATGCTCACACTGGAATTGCGCAAACTGGAAGACGCCGGCATCGTTCAACGGACAGAGTTTCAGGGTTATCCGTTGCGCGTCGAATACGACCTGACCCCCGCGGGCAACACGCTTGTACCGCTGATCGACTCTCTCGGCCAATGGTGGGAAACGACGAGCGCCATACCGGAAGCCAGCGGCCCGCCCGGCCACGCCCTACCTGGTGCTCAGGCACAGCGAAACGCTTAAAATTCCAGGGAATGGCAACGATGAGCTGCCATTTGAAAGGCGCGAAGTTACACGCTCAAACGCGCAAATTTCCAGCTTTTGGGGTTGCACGCAGGGTCTCGCCCGTGATAGACGCCGTGACATTACCACCGTTGCCCCAATGGCGGAATTGGTAGACGCGCCGCACTCAAAATGCGGTTCCGAAAGGAGTGCTGGTTCGATCCCGGCTTGGGGTACCATTACCTACCCATCTCGATTTTTCCCTGCTCCAGGTGCTTTTTTCAAAGCCGTTTCGATGGATTGCGTAGAGGCTGGTGTCCTCACGAAAGCTTGCTTATCCGCCTCCGTTTCTTACCAGGCTTTCATTTGCCAGTTGCAGAGGACTGGATTAGACGAATCCCGTAACATTCATAGAGATCGGCGACTTAATTTCGCCATCACGCCCGCCTTTTTGAAAGCCCGTTCGGGATATCTGCTTCTTCGCGAAGTTTGGGGAAATTTACATGGCCAATGCGACATCCGCCGATAACAGCCGCACACTCGCCGCTCTTGGCGTCACGGCGGGAATGATCTTTACCGTCGGCTCAGCCCTCGGTTTCCAGCATATTGGCGGTTACACGCCCTGCGCGCTGTGCCTGCTACAGCGCGATCCCTATTATTATGCCATTCCGCTTGGCATCTTGGCCATTGCATCCAGCATTTTCAAATTGCCGGTTCAAATAACACGGCTGCTTCTTGCCCTTATCGGCGTGGCCATGCTGATCGGGGCCGGCCTCGGCGTCTATCATGCGGGTGTGGAATGGGGTTTCTGGGCGGGGCCGATTACCTGCGCCACCGGGGCGCCTTCCATCACGACCAATGCCGGCGACCTGTTGGGCAACCTCAACGCCATCAAGGCGCCTTCCTGCAATGATGCAGCACTTCGCGTCCTCGGCCTGTCGTTCGCCGGATGGAATGTCATCGCAAGTCTGGCACTTGCGGCAGTCGCCTTTTTCGGCGCAAGCCGTAAAAGCCGCTAAGCGGAAAACCGCCTTGCAGTCCTGAAAGCTCAGGGCTGCAGCTCGGTGTCCCAGTAAAGATAGTCCATCCAGCTTTCATGCAGATAATTGGGCGGAAACAGACGCCCATTATTGTGCAGGTCCTGAACCGTCGGCTGGAAAGGCTTCTGCGCCGGGAACATGCCCGCCTGTTTGGGAAGCTTGCTGCCTTTTTTAAGGTTGCAGGGAGAGCACGCCGCCACGACATTGTGCCAGGTGGTTTCGCCGCCATGCGCGCGGGGAATCACATGGTCGAAGGTCAATTCGTCCCGTGTCCCGCAATACTGGCATTCAAACTTGTCCCGCAGGAAGACGTTGAAGCGTGTGAAAGCGGGGTTGCGGGTGGGCTGCACATAGGTCTTGAGGCTGACGACGCTCGGCAGCCGCATGGAAAAGCTGGGTGACGACACCGCATGATCATATTCTGCAATGATGTTCACACGGTCTAGAAAGACGGCCTTGATCGCGTCCTGCCAGGACCATAACGACAAGGGATAATAACTCAGCGGCCTATAGTCTGCGTTCAGAACGAGCGCCGGCAGGGCCTGTGGTGAAACTGCAATCGTCAAGGGCTTCTCCTGAGCGATTCGGCATCTGCACTTGTATATTAGGTCCGTTGTTACAGGATTGTGAAGCCTATAAATGCAGCGGAGAAGAGCTTAATTTTTCAGCGGGAAAAAGGCCCTTTTATGTTCCGGTGAGGCAGGCAGAGGCCGATGGATCGGGCGGCCGCACGACGAGACAGCGGCGGGCGATTCCATGCGCCGGAACCCTCAAATCCTTCTCACGATAGCTGCAGCATCAATGATATGATCAGCGATACGGCGAGATGAAAACGGCGCTGCCGGCGACGACCATTCGCGCGCCCCGGAGGAAACGGAATGACCGCGCATCGGCACCCAACAGCAGCATTTCGGGCGGCCCTTGCGAGCGGCGCATGGATCTTTGCCGCTTGCCTGGCGGGTTCGGCACTTGCCCAGCAATATCAGAATTTCGAGATCGCGCCGGATGGCCGCGGTGGTGCGCAGGGAACGATAGGCGGGCGAAATTTCGAAGTGCCCCGCAGTTACGACAGGCCGCCCGCCGGCCGCGTCTCCCCGGACACGCGGCGCGACCGGAGAACCAGCGTGCCGCAGCAGACATGTATCGTCGACGCCGAAGGCCGAACACGCTGCAACTGATGGCATTCCCGCGAGAAAAATGGGATTTCACTAAAAAGCAATCTATCGACTTAAATGGCCTGCAAGAAAGCATCGCTATGTTCCCGGGCATAAGGAAAACAACTGTGCAGGGGCAAGAACATGGCGAAGAAAACAACCCGTGTGGCGGCAAGTCTGGCCATTGCCATCGGCGTGGCGGCAGGCGTGGCGACGACGGCACCGGCCGTTCAGCTCGGCGGCCTCGCGAAAAACCCGTCGGCCTCGCGGCCCGGCCAATTCATGACGACAAGCCGTCCCACGATCGCGCCGATCGCCTTTGCCAAATTCTGCGACAATGCCGCCGACCAATGCGTGCGCATTGGTGATCGTGACACGATCGAACTGACCAAACAGAAACGCGTGGAGCTTCAGCGCATCAACTCCGAGATCAACACCGCAATAACCTATGTTGGCGAACTGGAGGGCGAAGACGAATGGAAGCTGAACCCGACAAGCGGTGATTGCGATGACTATGCGGTGAGCAAGCGGCAGCGCCTGCTGCGTGCCGGCTGGCCTTCCGGCGCCCTGCGCATCGCCACCGCCCGCACGCCGAGCGGTGTCGGCCACGCGGTTCTGGTGGTCAGCACCACTGAAGGGGATTTGGTGCTGGACAATCGCACCAATGTCGTCAAACCGTGGAAGTCCGTGGATCTGAAATGGATCAAGATCCAGTCGCACGAAAACCCGCGTGTCTGGCTGAAACTCTAGGTCTGACGCACACATGGTCTTTGCAGGCGAAAAAGAGTATCCTGCCGCTCGCCGATCGAGGCCCCGCCGCGCAAAAACCGCTTCTGGCGAAGCCCTCCGGCAGGGGCCGGGAGCGCGATTCTGACCGGGCACTTCCTGTCTCGGGCGGGTGACGCGGCATCAGCTTCCAACGCTCTTGACCTCGTGTAAGGGAGACAGTATCGGCAGCTATGCCCAAGGTGCTCAACTGGATTCGCGGTCGTAAACAACCAGCCCCCCGCGAGGCGCGGAGACGGCGCAGAGTTGAGCTCGGCGACAGGCTGACATCCTTTCCGATCTATGCCATCGGCGATGTGCACGGCAGTCTCGATCTGCTTTTGCAGGCAGAACAAAAAATCCTTGCGGATCTGGCCGGCGACCCCTCTCCCGCCCTTGTCGTGCTGCTCGGCGATTATGTCGATCGCGGACGCGATTCCTGTGGGGTTCTCGAACATCTGCTGCGGCCGCCGCCTGCGCCACTGCGCCGCATCGCGCTGTGCGGCAATCACGAGCAGTTGTTCAGCGACTTTCTCGAAAACCCGCGCGAAAACATGCACTGGCTGGATTTCGGCGGTCGCCAGACGCTTCTGTCCTATGGTGTGGATATTGATTATTTCATTGAAAAGGGCCGCCTGAGGGTTCAACCCTTCAAGGATGCCCTGCTGGGCGCCATTCCCCAGACTCACCGCCAGCTTTTGGCCAATCTGCCGATCTACGCCCGCATCGGGCCCTATATTTTTGTGCATGCCGGCCTGCGTCCGGGTCTGCCGCTCGAAGCGCAGACCGATGAGGACATGCTGTGGATCAGGGAACCTTTTCTGTCGCAGGGCGCGGGACTGGACCTCCTTGTCATCCATGGCCACACGCCGGTGACGGAACCGGAAACCGGGCCGCAACGGGTAGGCATCGATACCGGTGCTTTTACCACCGGCAGGCTGACGGTCCTGAAGATCGTGGAATCGGGTCTTTCGATTATCGTGTAACCCCGTCGCTTCTGTCACCGCCATACAACATGTCGTTTGAATAACCGTTTATTGTTTTGACGAGAGAAATTTCACTTTATTCCTGAAGAAAATTGCCTTTAAAAAAGATGGATACTTAAAATGACCGCCGCATATTTCCGGGAAAAACCGGCCATAATTTAAACATTCAGGACGCCCCCGTCAGACCTGCCGATACAAACAGGAACACTTTCCCTGATCCCCGATGAGGCTCCGCGGGCGTTTCCCACAAGCCTCGCACGCGAAACCGCAGCAGCAGATAACCCGCTCGGTCGTCGCTTCAGGTCCAGGGCCAGCCAACTGCAAGAGGCTTCATGCGTTATTCCATTCTCGTTCCGGCCTTCAACTCCGAAAAAACCCTGGCGCGCTCACTAGAAAGCCTTGGCCAACAGAGCTTCGGTGACTGGGAAGCCCTCATCATCGACGACGCTTCCACCGACGGTACGGCGGAGATGGCAGACGTCCACGCTGCGCGCGACCCGCGCTTCCGGGTCTTGCGCCAGCCGAAAAATGCGGGCCCGGCCGCATGCCGCAACGCCGGCATCGAGCATGCACGGGGAGAATGGATCGCGCTTCTCGATGCCGATGACGCCTACCTTCCCGATCGATTGAAAAGGCTGGCGGAAATATCCGACCGTGTCGGCCTCGATATGATCGCTGACAATCTCCTGCTTTACGACCTCGGGGCCGATACCATCGTTGGCCCCGCCTTTGCGATGGAGAACGCGCTTTCGAAATGGACAATTCGGAGTCTCTGCGAGAACGATGGCCCAGGCCGGCACAGCCACGCGGGATGGCTGAAGCCTGTTTTTCGCAAGCAATTGCTTACGGAGAATAATCTTCGCTACCACGACACATTTCGCGTCGGCGAGGATTTTCTTCTTTATGCCGAATTGATTCTCACCGGCTGCAGGGCAGCCATTCTTGATGAGGCGCTCTATCTATACACCACGCCCACCGGCGCAGTATCGGGTCAGCGTTCGACATCGCAGACAGTCGTCAATAATGCGCACTTACTCGCCTCGAGTGACATGCTCATCGAGCGGCTGCAGCAGGGGGACGGCGGGCGCAACGCCCTTCTTGAGCGAAGGGCGCGTCTTAATCTGTCGCAACGCCGGGAACCGGTGAAAGCCGAGATGGTAAAGCTCTATAAAAACAGGCAATTGCTGGCTCTTGCCCTAAAAACCATCCGTCACCCGGCCGCATTCCGGGATATTCTGCGCCCGCGGCCTGTCTCTCCCGGTCCTGAAAAATTGCGGGCGCTGCCCTTTTCCTGATGGGACACGACGGCGAAATAGTCTGCAATGCCCCGCTTCAGCGGCGCGACAGAATTTTGCGCAACTCTACCACCGAGGTTTTCGCGACCGCGGGCATGGCCGCGAAAATCAGCGCCGCGTAGATGCAGGCGCCCACCACGACCAGACATGCGAGAGAGATGATCGGAGGCAATCTCCCCTCGATGACCTGCTCCAATCCAAATACGGACGCTCCCATGACGATCGATGCACCGAGCGGGATGGCAATGACCCTCATGATTTTCTGGAATTCTACGCCGCCGTAACGCTGGGTATAAAAAACACCCACTGGCCAGACGCCGTATACTTTCGCGACATGCGCCCAGGCGACAGGATAAAGACCGAAAGGGGCGGCAAGGAAACTCAGTCCGATACCGGCGAGCAATTGCAGGACCGAAATTTTGAGATTGAGCCCTGGCCTTTTGATCGCCGCCAGAACACCCCAGGTGAAGGATTCCACCACGAAGGGTATGGCAATGAGGCAGAGGATTTGCAGCACCGGCACCGCGGGTTTCCAGTTCTCGCCAAACAATACTGGAATGAATATAGGCGCGACCGCTGCCATGCCGGCAAAACAGGGAAATGCGAGAAGGCCCGAAAAGCGGATGAAACCGAGACAGGCCTCTTCCACCGAGCCTTTCTGTGCATGGGCCTGCGAGTAGGTCGCCATGGCCACCGAACCGAAAGGAATAACGGCGAACTGGCTGACAAGATCGATACAGCGCCAGGAAAGCCTGATGTAACCCACGGCAGCCGGCGTCAGGAACATGGCCGCGATCAGTTCCTGAAGTCTGAGGTTCATGGCGAGCAGGAAGCTGGCCGAGAAAATTCTGGACCCGAAACTCCATTGGTCAGCCGCGTAATGCCTGACGAAACGGCGGCGCGGCATCCAGCCTGATGCGAGCCAGTTCATGATCGTCGTTGCGATACTGGCCAGCAGGCGCTGGGCCACCATGGCCCATATGCCCCATCCCTGGAGGGCAAGAACTATGGCAATGGCCCCGGCGAGCATGTTGGAAAAAATCGCCCGCATTGCCAGCTTTCGAAACGCGAACGCCCGCTGCAGCCGGGCCTCATGGATACTGCCGGCACCCATGATCAGGAGCACCGCAGAAAGCGCCATCAACACAGGGCCGAGTTCCGCGAGCTCGAACAGGCCGGCGAGGAACGGTGCCGCCACGGACAGCGCAACGCATAAGGTAGCGCCCCAGCCAAGGGAGAACCAGAAGGCTGTATCCGCATAGTCTTCTTCAAGTTGAGGCCGCTGCACCACCGCCTCCGGCAATCCGCCGCGCGCGATGACGAGAATGATATCGACAAAAACCGTGGCGATGGCGACGAGGCCAAACTCATCCGGCGTCAGCAGACGCGCGAGGATAAGAAAAACTGCAAATGAGAGGAAGACATTGCCGTAACCGCCGACGGCGCTCCACATGGCGCTCGTGACCGAACGCCTCTCAAGGCCGGGGGTATCGTCCTTCGTTTTCAACATGGCCGGCTCCAGTGCGGCCTGTTCAACCCTTCACCCACGGCATCGGGAGCAGGCTCGCGCCGTCGGCGGCCCGTCATGCCGCCGCGACCCTGCTTTTTGCCAGGACGTCCTCATAGAGTTTCACATAATTCTCGCCTACCCGACGTGAAGTGGATTCCTCGACAATATTTCCGAAGTCGGCTTCCGTCGGCAATTGCTCGCGTGACAGTGTCAGCACCCGGCGGATACGGGCAGCCAGATCGGCAGCATTGCCGGGTTCGAACAGCCAGTCATGATTGGTCTCGCCGATCAGTTCCGGAATGCCGCCGGAGGCGGCGCCGATGACCGGCACGCCCATCGCATAGGCCTCATAGATCGTGCGTGGTGAGGGTTCTGCCCAGAACGAGGGAACGATGAGAACATCGATCTGTTCGAAAAACTCCTTCGGTTTCGCCCAGCCGATGAATTCGATCGGCAGATCGCCGGCCTGCGCCTTGAAGCGCTCAATGGAATCGTCCATCGCGTGGCCCGCCACCAGACAGCGCCAGTTGCCATGACCGATTTCCCTGAAAGCATCGACCATGTTGCCGACGCCTTTCTCCGTATTGATGCGGCCTATGTAACCGAAGGTCATGGGCTGGCCGCTGCGGTCGATCTGTCGTCGCGCCACGGGGTCGCCTTCCGGGACCGTGCAGGAATAAAATATGACGCGCCGCAGGCTTTCCGGAATATGGTGGAAAAGCCCGTGATTGACATGCGTCCTGAGGATTTCCGTACCGACGCTAGCGACCGCGCCGATATAACGCTGTGTGAATTTCTTTGTGAAATTCACCACCTGACAGCCCAGATGAATATGGTCGCAGGGTTTGCCACCTTTGAACATGGCGGCGTTGCCGCATAGCAGGTCATATTCGCAAATCGTATGCACGATCGGAATGCGGCGCTTATGCGCCGCCCGCCACACCAGCGTGGTAACATCGAGCAACGAATGCGTGTTGAGGACATCGGGCCTGAAATCGTCAAGAACCGCCTCGAATTGCTTCTCGACGTTGAAATTCCATTGTTGCCTGATCTTCTGCATCCGCCTTTGCTGCGGCGTATATTGCGGCCAGTCTTCCAGCCAGAAATCATTGTTGTGGAACATGCGGTAGACGCTGACGCCATTGCGCACCGACTTCGCCTCGGCCTGGCGCTCTATGCAGGCGGCACCCACCGTATGCCCCATGGCAACCAGTTCCTCTGCCAGATGCTCGACCGAGCGTTCGCATCCACCGACGATATGCGGCGGGTAAAGACTGCTGAGATGGAGGATTCGCATGGGGCTACGCTCAATATCCTTTAAAATTTATATTTCCGCACCGGTACCGCTGAACCGACCAAAAGGAACGGTCGTGAAAGGGCGGCGACCAGGCCGAAGGAAGTAACAATTTAAAAAATCAACATCAGAATATCGGGCTTAAAGAGCACCGAAAACACCGCCGTTTCAAGTGATTTTTTTGCGGCGCCGCGGAATTCATGCCGTATTGCAAAAAAGAATCTCCGTTGCTAATTATATTCGAATATAAAACATAACAATATGCAGCCCCGCCGCTGCACCATTGATCTTATTATTTTATTTTAGAAAATTTGGATTCCCATGTCTTCTCAAAGTAGCGGAAAGCTTCCGAGAAACTACAATCTCGACATGTTGCGCGGTCTTGCCGCAGTTTGCGTTGCTTATTCTCATCTGGCGCTGAAGATGCACAATCGTGGCGATACTGATGGAGTGACCCGGGCCCTTTTCGATGTCACCAAGGTTTTTCTCGATGTCGGCAAATTCGGCGTGATCGTGCTGTTCGCGCTCGGCGGTTACTTCATTCTCTCATCGCTGCAAAGTGCCGCCATGCGGTATCGGAAACCGCTTACCGCCTTTGTACTGCATCGGTTTTTCCATCTTTATCCCGCCTACTGGCTGTCACTTTTTTTCGGCGTGCTGCTGCCCTGGGATGACCCCGGCAAGATATTCCCGGCCCATGTCGTCGCCATCAACGCCACGATGCTGCAGGGCTTTTTCATGACAGAAAATGTCATGGGGCTCTACTGGACCCTGCAGATCAATCTGACTTTTTACGCGCTGTGCGTGCTGCTGTTCCTGATGGGACGAGCAGCCGATTTGCGGGTGGTGACGGCTGCAACAGTTGCGCTTTTTGGTTTTGCGGCAATTCTCTCCCTCGTAAGATACAAGCTCGGCATCAAGATGCCGGTTGCCCTGCCGCTGATGGTGGGTGTGTGCTTTCTGGCATCGCTGTGGAAGGCGTCAGATGCCGGGCGCAACCGCGACAGTCGATATTGTGCCTGGATTGCGGTCGGCACTTTCTACGCAATGCTTCTCCCCATCTGCCTCCTGGCCTATTCGCATGACTACGGCTTCGAGGAGACCTGGTATCGCTACGCCATCAGCTACGGCACAGGCATGACGGTTTTCCTTGCGGTTTCGGCGATGAAGAGGCCTGTCCTCAATCGGCTGGCGCCCCTCGGCGGTGCAAGCTACGCCATTTTTCTGTGTCATCCGTCCGTCTATGCGGCTCTCGACAGGATCGGGTTTACGCCAGCCAATACATCGCTGTCCCCATCCATCGTTATGGCTATTTCTGTCCTCTTGGCCATCACATGCGGCCTGGCCGCCAATCGTTTTGTTTTAGCACCCGTGCTCGCCTGGGGAGAGAATGTCGTCAATTCGGCATCCCGCAGACATTTAAGTGCAACCTTGGCCCGTTAAATTGAGATAGGAACATAGTCAGCACGAATAACGGCAGGAGATGTTGATGAAAGAAAACAGGCCTGTCGGTGCTCGCTCCATGACGCGACGCACATTGCTGTCTGCAGCCTCTTTCGCCTTCGCCGCAGCCGGTGGTCTGCGTGCCGCACCGGCGCAGGTCAAAGCCGATTTTTCTGCCAATACCGAGGCATTTCTGGACAGCGTCGGAGTGTGCGGCCATTTCACCCGCACACGTGGTGTCTATCCGGAACAATTCGACCACATCCTTCCGGAACTCAAGGCTCTCGGAGTGCGCCATTTACGCGACGAAGGCATCATCTTTCCTGAAGACCGCCGGGAAAGCGCCTCCTTTAAGCGGCTGCGCCAGATCGTTGCGTCAGGCCTGCGCCTCACCGTCATCTGTTTTGACGATCTCAACCCCTATCTGAGCACGCCATTGGACAGGCTCGTGGATTTCTACGACTGGTGCGATGGCGGCATCGAGGTTTTCGAAGGCAGCAACGAACCCGTGCTTACGTCCGATCCGCAAAATGCGCCGCGCCTTTCGGCGCAACATCAGACGGCATTGCACGACGCGATCCGCGCAAACCCCGCGCTCAGGGAAATTCCCCTTGCCGCGCCAAGCTATGTCCTCAGCAACCGGGCGCTGGCGTTTGATCTCACCAAGGTTTGCCAATATGGCAATATTCATCCCTATGCGGGGATGGAACACCCCGAAACGACCGGGCCGGGCGCCCTCTCGAAGTCTCTTGCCGCTTCCGCGCACATAGCAGCGGGCAGGCCGACGCTCGCCACCGAAATCGGCTACCATAGCGCCCTGAAGACCCAGAGCTTTCATTTTCCTGTCACCGAAGGAATAAGGGCGCGCTACATGCCGCGCACGCTCCTGTGGTGCTTCATCAATGGTATCCGCCGGACATATATCTATGAAATGGTGTCAAGCTTCGCCCAGGATGACACCAATCCCGAGTCCTCCTTCGGCCTGCTGCGCCACGATCTGAGCCGCACCGCCGCCTATGAGGCGGTTCGCGCCCTGCTCTCGCTCCTGACGGCAAGACGCCAGACCGCGCCCACGCAATGCCAGCTCGAATTCATCGAAAGCGCCTCCGAAAGTGTTTCCCTGAGACTGTCGCGACCGGATGGCGCGCTGCTTGTGCCGGTGTGGCTTGCAATATCGGGCTGGCAATGGCCGGCGCAGATCGAAAACCCGCCAGCCGAACGTGCAGCAAGCTTTATCGTTACCGGTCCACACAGCCAGGTGATTGCCCACCGGTTTCAGGACGACGGCTCCGTTATCCAGCGCGTTATTCCGCAGGAAGGCGGGCAATATCGGCTTGCCGTCAGCGACCAGTTGACGGTGCTGGAAGTTTTTTGAACGAAAATGTTGTAGCGCCGGATTTTGTGCATTGCATGAAACTGCTATTTGGCATGATAGTAGCTCCATGTTTTTTACTCTTATGAGCGTCATAATTTTTTATAAATTTGTAGAAAGATGAGAACGCAAATATCTCAAACGTCTTTTGTAGGCGGATCAAGACGCCTCGATACCCTTCAGTTGATGCGCGCGGTGGCGGCCACGATGGTCGTTGCGCTGCATGCCCATGCCAACTGGAACTTTTCTCTTTTTCCGCTGCCAACGGAGAAGTTGGGCGCCGGCGTCGACTTGTTTTTCGTCATCTCCGGTTTTGTAATCGTCTATGCTTCCCAGTCCTATTTCACGAAATCAGGGGGCAGATCGGCCTTTCTGCTCCGTAGACTTATACGCATTGTCCCCCTTTACTGGTTCGCTCTTACCTTGCGCCTTGTAGCACTGGCAGCAGCGGCCATTCTCGGTATTAAGTCCTTCCCGTCACTCGAGTCTATCCTCACGTCTTATTTCTTCATTCCTTATGACAGCATGGGATATGGCGATAGGTATCCGTTCCCAATACTCGATCTTGGGTGGACACTGAACTACGAGATGTTTTTTTACGCAATATTCGCACTGTTCATCGTTCTATCAATGGAACGTGCCGTTTTATATGTGGCGGCGGCCTTGGTCAGTGGCGTCCTAGTGGGCTTGTTCTTCAATGTGGCGTTGCCGTTCAGCTTTTGGCTTCAACCCATCGTTCTCGAATTTGTTGGAGGAATGTTCCTGGCCGTCGCCTACCTTAGAGGGGTCAGCCTCAACCCGGTAATCGGCGCTGCGGTCGGCCTTTGCGGGCTGGCCGTCTGGAGCCTCATAGATCTGCGCATTTTCGAATCCTATGGTAACCCTGGTTTCTATTCCTTTCCTCGCCTTTCCGTTCTCGGCGGCGGTGCCTTTCTTTTGATGGCTGCAGCCACGTTGACACGAGAGATCGGTCTGCCTCGTTTCGCGCGGCCCATTTCGGCGCTCGGAGACTCCTCTTATGCGCTTTATTTGCTTCACCCGTTTATTTTTCTAGTTTTAAAGGGGATTCTCAACGTCGTGGAGATTCAACAGCAATGGAGTAGCGCCATCTATATTTCCGTTATCGGAATAACGATCACCATCGCACACCTCTTTCACCTCTTCGTAGAGAAGCCTACAACAGAATGGCTCAGAAGCCAGTTTAAGACGCGGCGGGCAAAAACGGTCACGTCTTGATGGTGAACATGGGAGTCGGTGAAGGCAGCCGTTAATTGTATTCAGAGTTACTGCGCCCAGAGTATTTTAGCACTTGATCCGCCGCCTAGCCTATGCGATCTAAGAAGAACATTTTAAGTGCTGAATAACCATATCGGCGTTGCGCGTAATTAAAGTCGTATTTTAAAAATTTGGAGAGTTGTGATGTCTCGCCTTCTTAATGGCTCGGCGCTCACCTGTGCGATATTGATTATCGGCACGGTTATAGTTTCCGCCTCAGCCCATGCACAGAATGTCGAACCTGCGCCAGGCGCGCCGCAGCAGCAGGCCGCGCCCGCCCAGAGCGTGGCGACAGGCGCACCGGTCAAATCCCCCGATGAAAGCACCGCCGCCTTTCTGGGGCGGGTGAACACGACCAGTCCGGACATGGTTCCCCTTGCCGCCGCTGAAGCGTTCAAACAGTCTCCGACGTCGCCAACGGTCAGGGATCTGATCGCCGTCGCTTCCAGCACCGATGCCGCCACGGCCGAGCTGGCGGCGAAGGTGACGGGCGGATTTCCGATCATCGCCGTCTCCACCAGTGCCGCGCAGTTTTCCGAGCAGATTTCCGCACTTGTACTGAGCGACTCCAGCCAGTTGCCCGCCGTCGTCGCATTGGCACAGAAGGTCGGCAACAAGGATTTCTCGGAAGTGGTGGGCGAAGGTCTGGCGCTTGCCTATTCCGCGGCGATGCAGAACAACAACACGATCCTTGCGGCCGCCATTCAGCTGCAGACGAAGGGCGCCGGCGTACCTTCCGATCTGCTGATCGCCTTCAGCGAAAACATTGAAGGAACCGCGGCCGGCCCGGCTGCGGCAGCAGCACCCGCGGCCGCAGCAGCCGCCTCGCCGATCGGCGGCGCGGGCTCCACTCCTGCGAGCGGCAACAGCGTCGGTGGTTCGGCGGGCGGCCAGACCGGGGCGGGTACCGCGCAGTCCGGTGGAACAGGCGCGCCTGCCGGCCGTGGCAGATCGCTTTCCACCGGCAGCACCAGTACGCCGGTCAGCACCAGCCCCGTTTAACAGGTCCGGCCTTGCCGATCCCTACGGGAGCGGCGATCGCCCGAAACGTGATGCAACCGGGACTTTGGCAGGCCCTGTGCCTGCCTAAAAAAGCGAGGCTGACAGTTGTTGCAAAGGCACGATCCACTGACGATGGCCGATTTCGATAAAAACGGCTTTACGGCTGACTTTATCGATATAGATGCCGCACTTGCGACAGTTCGCCGTCAGTGGCGCATCGTGCTGGCGGCCGTCGCCGTTGCCGGGGCAATCGGCCTTGCTTTCGCAGCCACAGCCGTTCCGATCTATTCGGCTACTGCAACCCTTTTGATAGACCGCAACAACAGCCAGGTTGTCGAACAGCTTTCGACGATCGGGGGCGTGATCGAGGACGAGGCGTCCATTCTCAGCCAGGTCGAGGTGCTGCAATCGGAAACCATCGGCCTCGCCGTGGTCGACAGCCTCAACCTGACGGAAAACCAGGAATTCAGGGCGACACGCGCCTCGTTCCTAAGCTCCGTGCTGAGCACCATCCGCTCACTTGTCAACGTATCGCAATGGTTCGCGCCGGCGACAAAAGAGGCGGTAGTGGATGACGGAACCCTGAAAAGGGGTCTTTCGGACCGGTTGCTGCAGGGTCTCAGCGTCAAGCGTATCGGCCGGACCTATGCGCTGGAACTCACCTATAATTCGACGTCGCCGGTCCTTGCAGCGCAGATCGTCAACGCGGTCGCCGCAGCCTATCTGGTGGACAAGCTGAACTCCAAATATGAGGCAACGAGGCGGGCGAGCGACTGGCTGTCCGATCGCATTGCCGAACTGCGCCAGAGGGCGCTCGACACCGACCTCGCCGTCCAGAAATTCCGTGCTGAGCATAACCTGATCTCGACCGGCAATAACGGGCTGCTTTCCGACCAGCAGCTGGCGGAGTCGAACAGCGCGCTTATCCTGGCGCAATCGGAAACCGCCAGGGCGCGGGCAAGAGTGCAACGTATCGAACACATCCTCGCCACCGACGATGTCGATGCGGTCGTGACGGATATTCTCGACAGTTCAGTCGCAAACGACCTGCGGAAGAAATATCTCGAATCCTCGAAGGTCGAAGCCGAGATCACCGGCCGGCTGGGCGCCAACCATGTGCAGGCGGTGCGTCTGCGCAACGAGATGCAGGAATATCGCAGGCTGATGTTCCAGGAAATCAGCCGTATCGCGCAAAGTTATAAGAGCGATCTGGAAGTTTCCGAAGCCAGGGAGAAATCCCTGGCCGAAACCGTCGCCAAGGCCACCAATATCAGCAACTCCGCTGGCGAGACGCAGGTTCAGCTTCGCGAATTGCAGCGCGAGGCGGAAACCTACAAGAACATGTATCAGACATTCCTGCAGCGTTATCAGGAGGCCATGCAGCAGCAGTCCTTCCCGGTGACGGAAGCGCGCGTGATCTCCAAGGCCGTACCGCCGAGAACGCCGAGCAAGCCGAACAAGGCGCTCATTCTGGCGCTGTTCATGATCATGGGCGCGGCCGCGGGCGGCGGCGTCGCCATGTTCCGCGAATTCCGCGATCGCTTTTTTCGCACGGGGGAGCAGGTCCGCGACGTGCTTGGCCTGGAATTTCTGGGCAATACACCGCTTGTGCCGAACAAGCTGGCCACAGACACGGAACCGAGAGGGCAAGATGGCGGCCCAACCGTCACGCGCCCCACCGGCGTTGCCCGTTATGCCGTAGACCACCCGCTCTCCTCCTTCGCCGAAACACTGCGCAGCACGCGGCTGGCGATCGATCTCGGCATAGCGGCAAAAAACGGCGCCAGGGTCGTCGGCGTCGTCTCCGCCCTGCCGAGTGAGGGAAAATCGACAATTTCCATCAATCTCGCGCAGCTTCTGGCCGCACAGGGCGCAAGGGTGCTGCTGCTCGATGCGGATATTCGCAACCCGGGCGCCACCCGCGCCCTTGCCCGCCACGCGACAGCAGGCCTGCTTGAAGTGCTGCTGGAAGGTCGCTCCATCCGCGATGCGCTTGTGCATGATGAAAAGACTCGGCTTGCTTTCCTGCCCACGGTCGTCAAGCAGCGTGTCCCGCACTCCTCGGAACTCCTGACTTCCGCGCAGATGCACCGCCTGCTGGCCGAGGCAAGCGGGGCCTTCGATTACATCATCGTCGACCTGCCGCCACTTGGCCCCGTTGTTGATGCGCGGGCGATGGCCGGCCGGATCGATGGCTTCGTTTTCGTCACGGAATGGGGCAAAACCGCACGGCGGGCGGTTCGCAACACCATCGAAAACGAAGTTCAAATCCGCAAGAAATGTCTGGGCGTCATTCTCAACAAGGTCGACACGGAGAAGCTCAAGCTTTACCGGGCTTACGGTTCAAGCGAATATTATCATTCCCGCTACACGCGATATTATCATGACTAGGACCGCTGGCGTGCCGAGCCTGCGCAGGGTCCTGACGGTCACGCCGGTATTGATCGTTTCGCTATTTGTGTTGTTGCTCGCGGCCCAGGCTTTTTCCGAAACACGACGATTTTCCGATATCATCGCTTTGGCGCGCATTGCCGACGAGGACAATGGTCTCTCTCCCGATCTGCTGACGAAAACCGTCGAGGGTCTGCAGCCCGTCATTGCCGAAAAAATCTGCCGTTGGGATATCATCAAGGCCGGGATGCGGCTCGTGCTTGCCGATATCGACGCCCATGCCGGGGATGCATCGCCAGAAGCGGATGCCATGCGCCTCGGTTTTGCCGAAACCTATATGCGCCACGCCCTGTCGTGTCTTCCCGCCAATGGCGATGTCTGGCTGCGCCTCGCCATGGTTCGCTCGTTGCGCAACGCATCTGCCATGGAAATCGCCGTGCTGACGAATTTCTCCCAGCTTTATGGCCCCGCCGATGCCAATCTGATCCGCGGGCGCTTCGTCATCTGGCAACAATTTACCAAAAGCGCCCTACCGCAGGCTGAGGCGGCCCGTGAAGCCGATACCGCGATTGTCTGCGGCAGGCAGGGAGAAATATTGCGATGGTCGTTGCGGCATGTCTGCGCCCCGGAGCTTCGGACCGGCATGCAAAGCGCCAAACCACGGCCCTGAGATACACGGAAGCGCCAAGTCCTTTCTTTAGTTCATCGTCACCACAACAAGCAGATCTCAAAAGCCGAACATCATGCAGACCCTCGACGCTCCACCGGAATTGCTGTCATCCTCGCCGCCCCGGCCGGCATTTGTTCTGCATCGCGCCCAGGCAATCGTCACGATCGCTTTCTGGACCATATTCCTGCTTGCCTTGCTCAATCGCGGCGCAACCGACACCGAAAGCCGGATCGTCATCACATTCGCCGCCTATCTGCTGCTCCTTGCCGCCCTGCCTCTCTTCGGCCCGCCCCAGCCCGCCATAGGGAAGGCCCTGGCAGCGGCCTGTCTTCTGCTCGGCGCACTGATACTTCAGGTCTTGCTTCAGACATCCGCCAGGCACGGCATATTGCCGCCCAACCCCGCCTGGTCCGCCGCAGCGATGTTTACGCAGGTGGCACCCGCGGCCACGATCTCGCTCACGCCGGCAGATGATTGGCTGGGCCTGCTGAGCGCCGCCTTGCCCTTTGGCGCCTTCATGACCGGGCTCGTGATCTGTAATACGGACGAGCGTGCGGCAAAAGCACTGCGATGGTTCGCAATCGCCGGCGGCTGGCTTTCGCTGGGCGCGATCCTGCAATTTCTCCTGTTTCCCGATATGCTCGGCCTTATTCAAAAGCGTTTTTATCTCGGCAGCCTGACGGGACTCTTCGTCAACCGCAATACGGCGGCGACTTTCTTCGGGCTTATCCTGCTCACGCTTGTGGTGCTGCTGAATAACAAGCTGGCGGCTCCGGATTGGGGAAGGGTGAGAGCGCTTGTGGCAAACCGCCTGACGGTGCCGGGCGATCAAAAACGCCTCATCCGCCACGCCGCCTTCATCAGCCTTCTGACCGGGTTCTGTTTCATCGCCCTGTTGCTGACGGGATCACGCGCGGGCATCATGTCCAGTTTCGCGGCGCTGCTTTTGCTCATATTTCTCATCGTTTTCAACTCTCCCGGGCCCGGCCGGAATGTCGCGCCCTCACGGCGCAGAAGACGCGGCTCCAGACGACGCGCAGCAATCCTGCTCGCCATCGCCATCGGCCTCTTCGCCCTTTTTGCAAATCGTGTAGCGCTGCGTATGGAAACACGCCTCGAAGACGACATGCGCTTCTGCTATATGCCCGGTATTGCACGCGCGATAACGGATAACTGGCCCCTGGGCGCGGGGCTGGCCAGCTTTTCAGAAACCTACGCTCCCTATCATTCCGCGCAATGCGGCGTCGATGCCGTCGTCACCCATGCCCATAATGTGTATGCCGAGGGCTTGCTGACCCTCGGAGCCGCTTTCCCGTTTTATGCGGCATTTTTCCTGTTCGGCCAGTTGCTTATTTTCATTCGCGGGGCCCGCAGGCGCAAAACTTATCGTTATGCCTCGCATCTCGGCCTCGCCGGGCTGCTGCTGGTGGCGCTGCACTCGTCCCTCGATTTTTCACTGCAAGTGCCGGGCTTCGCCATGGCTTACGCCGTTTTCCTCGCACCCATCGTCACCCTTTGCCTGCACCCACCAGGAGCAGATCGGCGCAGACAAACTTCGGCCAATGCCGCTTCCTCCGTCTCGGCCGCCGGCACAGGAATTTAAACATGCGTATCTTGCAGGTGACATCACTGTTTTCTCCCGACCGCGTAGGAGGCGCGGAGATATTCGTCGAAGACCTTGCCCGGGGTTTGGCTGGGAAAGGACATACAATCGCGGTTGCCGCCATTTCCCGGGAGCGCCAGACCGCAGAATTGCGAGACGGTTTCGCCATTCATCGGCTTGGACATACGACGCCCTTTTTCATTGGGGATTGGGAGCGGCAAGCAGAATGGAAACGCAAATATTACAAGGTCGCCGTCCAGATCGATCCCCGGCTGGTACAGCGGCTGGCGCGCGTCATTGAGGATTTTCGCCCGGATGTGGTCAATACCCATTCCCTCTCGGAACTGACGCCGCTGATCTGGCCGATGATTGGCAGACGCGGTATTCCGCTTGTGCACTCGCTGCATGATTTCACCAGCATGTGCACCAATGGCTCCCTGTTTCACGAAGGGCATATCTGCGATGGCAGGAGCAAAAAATGCCGGGCCTTGTCCTGTCTGCACCGGCGCTGCCAAGGCGCGGTGGATGCTGTCACCGGCGTTGGCAGCGACATTCTGAAACGCCATCTGGAGGCGGGTTTTTTCACACATGTTCCTGAAAATCGCCGCGCGATAATCTGGAACGCCATCGCGCAACCAGAATCGTTGAACCCCCGCAAAGCCCGTGTTGCAGGAGAACCGCTGGTTTTCGGTTATCTCGGACGTATCGAAGAACCCAAGGGCGCCGATCTCCTTATCGGGGCCATGCGGCTCCTGCCCCCGCAAGGTTGGCGAATGACCATGGCCGGTCGAGCGCCCGGCGGCATCGAAACTTATAAGCGAAAGGCATCAGGCCTGCCCGTCGACTTTCCCGGATATGTCGAGGCCGACAGTTTTTTTGCTGGCATAGATTGCCTCGTCGTGCCGCCTTTGTGGCCGGAGGCTTTCGGCAGAACGGTAGCGGAGGCCATTTTGCGCGGCGTCCCTGTCATTGGAGCCAATCTCGCCGGAGTTGCCGAACAGATTGGCCGCGACAGGCCGGACCGCCTTTTTGCGCCAGGTAATGCCAACGAACTTGCCGCCCGTATGATCGAGGCCATGAAAAATCCTGCCGTTCTCACAGAGTTGGCGCAAACCAGAGAGCGGATTTCTCAAGGCGTCGCGCCGGAACGGGTGATTTCCGCGTATGAAAAACTTTATGCTGATCTGCGGCGGCCGATCACGGCATAGTCAGGCCGTCTCGTGGAAAAGCTGCGCATATGTCTCCGCCGCCTTTTCCCAGGAATAAAGGCTGCGGTTTTCGTAACCCGCCTGGCGCAGCGTCTCCGCAAGCGCCGGCTCGCGAAAGAGCCGCTCCAGAGTTGCGACGAGACTATCGGTGTCCGAGGGATCGAAGGTCAGCGCGCCCATACCGGCAATTTCTGGTGTCGCAGAACGATTGGAGCAGACGACCGGGCATCCCAGTTGCTGCGCCTCCAGCACCGGCAGGCAGAAGCCCTCATAAGTGGAAGGCACGCAAAGGCAGGCTGCATGACGATAAAGTTCCGCCAGTTCCCGGTCATCTATGCCTGAAAGCCGGATAAGCCGGGCCTTCAATCCCGGATCGTCAAGCGTGTTGGCGATTTCTTCCGCCTCGTCGCGGCCCACATGGACAATACGCAGGTCCGGCATCGTCGGGCCCAATCGCGCAAAAGCCTTGCCCAGAAGGGCAAAATTCTTGTTCGAGGTCGCGTTTCCAACCGCCAGTATATAACGCCCCGCGATCGGCGGCGGCGCAGCCGTGGCCCCTGCATCCAGCTTCAACGTGCTGTCGGAATGAATGGTCACGCTCTTGCGGGCAGCGCCGGGATAAAAACGCGCAAGATCCATTCGCGTCGCGTCGGATACACACGCGATCCGGTGCGAACCGGCCAGCATGAGGCGAAAAATGAAATCGGTGGTCAAGGCCGCCCGCCAGCCAATCTGTTCAGGTATGGTCTTGAAATAGAGATCGTGAACAAGGGTGATCCGACGCCTGCCGCCCAGCGGACTGCCAAAAGGATCGGCATTAAAAAGCACGTCAATGCCTTCCCGGCGGCAAAGCACCGGCAGCGTCATGGCCTGCCGCAGCACGTCAAGCACCATGATGTGCGGCCGAGCCGTCTCTATCAGCCGCAGGCGGCTGTCGCGCAATTCCGCGGGCAATTGCGCCCGCGTCCAGGGCGAGCGCAGGATATAATCATCATCAGTCTGCTCCAGAAGCCGCTCCAGCAGGCTGAAGGTTACGCGGGCAACGCCGGAAGCTTTCCCGCCATACTGGCTCGGCATGTTCACGAGAATGCGCATTCCAACCTTCCACCCGTTTGGGATTGCCGCCTGTGAGCGGTCGCAGACCGCAACGTCACGCTACTTCAGACAAAAGCGCGGAGATCGTCCTGCAGGTTTCCTCGAGCGAAAAACGCCGCATCACATCTTCCCGCCCCTTCTTCGCCAGTTTTTCAGCCAACGTCGGGTCCGTCAGGATGCGGCCCAGCGCCGCGGCCAGTGCCGGCGCATCCGCAGGCGGCACAAGCAGGCCGGTTTCACCATCACGGATGATCTCGGTGACCCCACCGCCGCGGGTGGCGACAACCGGTCGTCCGCACATCATGGCCTCCACCACCACACGACCGAACGGTTCGGCAACAACTGAGGTATGGGCAACCGCGTCCATCGCCGCCATCAACTCCGTTACATCCGGGCGAAAACCGAGAAATCGGACACGGGAATCAAGACCGAGACTGGATGCCAGCGTGCGGATGCGGGCTTCGTAAGCCTCCTGCCCGAAAAGCGCGCTGCCAACGATCACGGCCTGGACCCCCTCCATTGCAGCAATCGCCTCCAGGAAAACATGCTGCCCCTTCCATTCGCTCAACCGGCCGAACAATCCGATCAGCGGCTGTGGGCCAAGGCCGAGCTCCCTGCGCAATTGCTGCGCTCTTGCGGGGTCATAAACGGACGCTTTGCCTGGGTCGAAACCGTTATAGACGATGCGGACCTTTTCCTCCTCGCCTCCCGCCTTCACAAAAGCCCTGCCCGTCTCTTGCGAATTGACGGCAACCAGCCTTGCGAAAAGACGCGAGAATGTCAGCGAAGCGCGGCGGTTTGCGGCGCTGAAGGCGGGGTCGGTGACGATATCATGCAGGATCCAGATCAACGGCCGACGACTGAGCTTCGCCGCCAACGCGCAGACAAAAAGCGCCTTTTGCGAATTGGCGCAGATCACGTCATGGTTTTTTGCCTGACGGCTGAGCTGCCAGGCAACGGCCAAAACATCGAGGGCCCCTCGCAGCATCGCACCGAACGACGAATCCCGCCGGATCGACAGCATTTTTTCTCCCGCAGACAGCAGAAGAGGCGGCCTGCCGCATTCCGCCAGATCGTCTGCTGCCCCACCGCCACTGAGGAAGCAGGCTCGCCAGGAGCGCGGCCCGGCCTTGACGATATCCGCCAGAAAAAGTTCGGCACCGCCCTTTTCCCCCGTGTGGCTGACGAAAAGCGCCGATGTCATGCCTTGAGCTCCACGGCATGCAGACACCAAGGATAGCACCACTCCGTCTTGCGGGCATCACCGGGGTCGGGGTCAGAACGACCGCCCCCTCCGTCAGTGGCGGCGGGATATTCGGCGGAGACAGCAATTGAGAAATAACAATACTTGATCGCGCGGAAAAAAAGTGACATTCAAACCTTCGTGCGGATCACAAATCCGACCCAGATAAAATAAAAAATCTATTTTATTTATATGCTTTAGTTGAAATCGAAGAAAATTCGTGACGTGCAGTTTTATTGCGATTCAGCGTCCGGCTCCCTGTGTTTTTCCCCGGGCCTCACCGCGAGGTTATTCTCAAGGGGCAGACAAGGAGACCGAAATGATGCTGCTTGAAGACAAGATATGCATATATATGACCGGAACGGAAGAGGTGCCGGCATGATAGGCGTATCGCTCGGCATTTCCCAACAAAACCGCACGGCGATGGCGGGATCAGTCGATGCGTTCTCCCCCCTGCGGGCCCGTCTTGTTGCGGGCAAGAACGCCACGATCTTTGTGAATGGCGACAGCACCGCCCATGCGGACGACGGGCCATTCCAGCAATTCGCCATCATGCTTGGCGGCCTGCATGATATCAAGGTCGTGCTTTACCGCTGGGCGGAATGGCAGACCCATGCCGCGACGGGTCCCAAGGCCTATGCCGACCCGGTTATACTGCGCGCCGGCACGGGCGCGACGCTGACTGTCTATCTTGCAACGCTGCCGGTTGGCAGGCCGGGCTACATGCTTGCCGAACAGCGCATCGCGGCGCTGCAAATTCCACGCCCCGACCTTTGCATCATGCATCACGGATATAATATGCAGAGCTTCGAAACGCCCGGCGGCATTCGAAGCCCCGGAAGGGCTGCCCTGCTTGGGCCGCTGGGCATGACCGAATGGCATTGGCCGGGCGCTGCACAGCTCATCACCACCCAAAACCCCTGGAAGGATGGAACGGGCTACGACAAGGTCTATCACACCATACTGGACGTCGCCCGGGCGCACCCGAACCTGACGCTGGTGGACACCCATGCGGCATTTATCGCAAACGGCAAGGACGCCACGCTTTACAACGACAATATTCATCCCAGCAGCACAGGTTCGGCGCTCATCGCCAGAACCTTGTTCGCGGCCTATCTGGCGTCAGTGCCGAATAGCGGCTTCGAAACCCCCTGCTGGCCAAAACTATCCGCCACCAACCTGATCGCCAACGGCGATTTCACCGAATGGTCCGGGCCCGCTCCTTCAGGCTGGTCCCTTGCAGAGTCAGCCTCTGCCACCAAAAGCACGGAGGTCACCTTCTCCCCCTCTTTCGCCTATAGCCTCGCCTTGCGAGCAAATGGCGGCGAGTTCAGCGGGCTTTTCCATTATTTCCGCAACGAAGAAGCGGCCGCGATGATCGGCAAGACTCTCTCCTTTGCGGTGCTCTATAAGAACAGCGCAGGACAACGCACTCCTTTTGTAGACTTGGTTGCTAAAAGCGGGGGCGATCTCAGGACGATCATCTGCGGCACCTTGCAATTTGGAGACGCTGGCATCCTCGATAACAGCGGCTGGATGTGGGCCACAGCCAATGGAATTCCGCTGGATCCCGACATCGATCCGAGCGGATACAGTTTCTACCTCCGAGTCCTCCCAGCCTTTGGCTATAGTGTCCCGACGTCCAATGCACCGCTTTACCTTCAAAGGATAATTGCGGTGGAAGGAAATTTGCCGAAAGGTAATCTCACCGGCTGAAGAATAAAGGAAAGGACTTGCACGCCGACGTGATCAGGATCACTATCCAACGCCTCACCCCACGGTCGCGGCGCCCAACAACCTCAGGACAATTTCATTGTCTGCAGCGAAGAATAAAGGCCGCGAATGACAAGTCATGCAAATAACGGGGCTGCTTATCCATCACCGATACCAGGTTTCGTCGTGGCGATGCCGTTTTATCCTTCCAAAATCATCGGTGTGCCTGGCGTGATCCTAGCGATCTTCGTTTTTTCCATTGGCTTTTTTATTCAATGCAACATCGTGACGAGCAATATCGGACTGCGCTTCCTGAACATTAGCGACATGCTGGTGTTGGTAACGCTTCCCGTTATCGCCATTCTCTATATTCGCTGCCTCACCCCCTCAATCATTCTTCTCTATCTCGTTCCGCTGACCGTTTTTTTTCTACTTTCTACTTTCTTCGCGGATGATCGTGGCGAAGGCGAATTTTATACGACAGCGCTGACATATTTTTACGCGATTTATTTCCTCTTTTTCGCCTATATGCTTTTCAAGGAGAACCTTCTCGAATTATTCTCTTGGGGCATGTTCATCGGTTTCATCGCGGTGACTATCCTGTTGTTCCTGGATATCGTCATTCATGACAGGCTCGCCTCGCTTGGCCTATCCTTCATGTTCGATGAGGCGTCGGTGCTGGAGTCCGCGGCTCGAGGTGAAATAAGCCCGCTATTATTACGTTTGGAGAAGGCGGGGGGAATATGGCCGGTGGGCAATACGGCCGGACCGGCTTTCGCTCTAGCCGGTGCGGCAGCCGCTCATCTTGCGGAGCGCTACAAGCGCCCAATGCTCTTTGCTATATTTATACTGGTATATTTGGCCAGCTTCACGCTGACGCTCAATCGATCGGGCCTATTTGCCGTAATCGCGATCGGACTCTATTTTTACTTTAGAAATTTTTCGATACGAATGCTGTTCAGCACCTATTTCGGTTTCGCTCTATCTGCGCTCGTCATCGCTGCCGTTTTGCCCTTCGGAATTCTCGATTTCGCAGAACAGGCGTTCTCGAAACGCTTTGTGGAGGACAGCCACAGTACCGACAACGTGCAGGAACGATGGACAACCATCGCAGGCGGCTTCCAAGTGATGCTCGATCACCCTTTCGGCGTCGGTTTCACGGCACGAATTCAGGAGCTTACGCAGGTCGCGGGTATCGGCACGCCGCATAACGGCTTTCTGGCTACTGCCTACGCCTCCGGCATCCCGTTTTGCCTTCTAGCTGCCTTCGCACTCGTCTATACGATCCTTCGGAAACGCAAAGTCGGTTTTTTCGCCTATTCCGCGATAGCGGTCATTATCGGTTACCAATTTGAAGAACTGAATTTTAATCCCGTCTTCATGGCGCATGTGGGACTAGCACTGGCGTACGCCTCTATCGACCTCGATTTCAGGTTTTTCCTGAAGAACGCCATGATGCGGCTGACGGCAATGGCCAGCGGTGGAGGCAGCTCGGCAGTGCCATTTTCCCGGTGATAATGTTGGTGCCAATGCCAAGGAGCCGGTCACGAAATGTCGACAATTTCAATCTCCCTGTCAGCCAGTCCGACAAAGTCTCCGACCGCTCGTCCCATCAAGGCCCGCGCCACAGGAGAAACATAGGACATCGAGCCCGTGGCGGGATTGGCCTCATCCTCGCCAACGATCCGCAACCGCTGCGTGCGGCCATCGTCGCGGCGGAAGGTTACCAGATTGCCGAATGCCACAACGGCATTTGTGGGCGGATCTGGCATCACCTGAGCCGTACGGACTCGCTCCGCAAAATAACGGATGTCTCGCAATGGGCCGGCGGAAGCGCGCCGCCTTTCATTTACATCCTCGATCGCGCCAGCGGCTTCACAGGCTTCACGGGCCAATTGTAACTGCCCTTCCAGAGCTTTCAGCCCTGTCTTGGTCACCAGATTGGGATGAGGTGAAATCACCCGATCCGGCAGAACCGTTTCGGCTGCGGTCTCCGCACTGTCTTCCTTGGTAAAGGCTACACTCAATCCTGCAACTCCATTGCGACGGGATGCTGACAACAACCGCTAACCCGGAGCGATTTTGCCACTACCGGCAGCAACGCAGCAAGAGCACAAATCCAAGAAACGATCTTTCGATGTCGATCGAACAGGAACAAGCCAACTCTCTGCGTAACATCTCCCGTCCGTCCGGAACGGAACATACCCCTCATTTCTGGCCCTAACAGGAAGCTTTTCGCGCTGTTAGGCTGTTGTTCAGGAGGAGGGAGGAAGCGACGCAAACGGACAGGAGAAGGCTTATGGCCAGAACAGTTGTGAATGCGCTTGGAGACACACTCTACTATAGCGGCAGTTCCACCGGATTTTTCTCCGCCACGGGCTCCGGCCCGCTGCTTGCCGGTACGGCCGGCAATGATTCCATGTGGGGCGACAGTTCCGTCAATGTGACAATGGCGGGCGGCACCGGGGACGATATTTATTATCTTTATTCCAGCATCAATCGCGCCGTCGAGAATGCCGGAGAGGGTATCGATACGATCGACACCTGGATGAGCTATACACTTCCCGAAAATTTCGAAAACTTGCGGGTCACGGGCGATGGCCGTTATGCCTTCGGCAATTCGCTCGACAATATCATCACCGGCGGATCTGGCAGCCAGACGATTGACGGCGGTGCCGGCAATGATGTGTTGATTGGCGGCGGCGGTGCGGATACGTTCGTATTCACGAGCGGCAATGGCACCGATCTCATCATGGATTTCAGCGCCAATGACACGATCCGCCTCAATGGCTACGGCATTACCTCCTTCGATCAGCTTGCAAGCAATGCCACGCAGCATGGCAATGATCTGTGGCTGAATTTCTCGAATGGCGAAGCCGTCGTTTTGGCCGGAACGACCATAGACGATATCCAGCCCGATCAGTTCGAGCTCAGCCTCGACCGGTCATCCCTGACACAAACCTTTGCAGACGAGTTTGATACGCTGTCACTGCGCAACGGTGATCAGGGAACCTGGGATGCCAAATATTGGTGGGCACCGGAGAAGGGCAGTTCCCTGACGACGAATGGCGAGGCGCAGTGGTATATCAACCCGGCATATACCGGTACGTCGGAGGTAGACCCGTTCAGCGTCAGAAACGGCGTCCTGACCATCACGGCTGCCGAGACCCCGCAATCGATCGCCGACGAGGTCGAGGGATATGATTACACCTCCGGGATGCTGAACACCTATTCCTCCTTCAGCCAGACCTATGGATATTTTGAAATTCGCGCCGATATGCCGACCGATCGTGGTGCCTGGCCGGCCTTCTGGCTTCTGCCGGAAGACGGGTCGTGGCCGCCGGAACTGGACGTCATCGAAATGCGCGGCCAAAATCCCAATACGCTCATCATGTCCACACATTCGAATGCGACCGGCGAACAGACTTCTGTCATCAACAATGTCAGCGTGCCGAGCACGGAGGGGTTTCACACATACGGCGTGTTGTGGGATGCCGAACACATCACCTGGTATTTCGATGATGTCGCCGTTGCGCAAACGGATACGCCTGACGATATGCATGATCCGATGTACATGGTCGTCAATCTTGCCGTCGGCGGCATGGCGGGAACACCCTCGGCAGGTGATTTCAGCGACGGTTCGCAAATGATGATCGACTACATCAGGGCCTATTCGCTCTCCGACTGGGCAGGTTGAACAGAAATGCCGGCAGCCGCGTCCGCAACTGCCGGCGTCTCCGGCGTCGGCCGATCGCGGCCGCGCCCAATTCGGTTCCCTTACTCTGCTGCGAGCAGTGTCCGTTCGGCATTAAGCGTCATCAGACGCCGCGCCGTTTCGAGGCTTGCGGGCTGCTCGGCCCGATAGCGACGGCCGATTTCCATCATCAAAACGGTGTCAGGCAGGAAGGTCAGTTCGGAGAAGATGCTCTCCCATTCGATGTCGCCCCAGCCGAGCGGCATATGCAGATCGCCGATGCCGAGCGCCGTGTTTTCCTGCGGAAAATAGGGCTGGTAGAAACCCTGCGGCCGGCCGAAGGAATCGTGGACATGGAGATGACCGGCGACCGGCGCCATGGCACGAAGCTGTTCACGGAAGTCCAGGCCACGATAAGTGGATTCGAGATATGCATGGCTGAAGTCGATCAGCGCCACGACATTGTCGTGGCCGACAGCCTTAACGGTCGCTGCCACCTCAGCCGGTGTCTGGCGGTATTGGCCGGGTTCGGTGGTGAAGATATTTTCGAGCGCAATCCGCACACCATAGGGCCGGCAGAATTCCGCGAGTTCGAAAAGCGCGTCGCGTTCACGATGATCGGCCTCTGCCCGCTCGGCCATCTGGTCAGCGCGCAGCGCGCCGCCATGCTGGACAAGAATACCCGCACCGATGCGGTCACAGAGAACGGCAAGCGCCTTCGCGGCATCGATCTGGTAGCGGCAGGTCACCGGATCCATGAAGTTGGATGAAACCAGGCCGTGCACCGTGTAACGGAAATCAAACTGCCTTGCGAGCGACACGAGACGGTCCGCGCGCTCCTCGATGATACGGCCGCCGGCAACCACGTCGAGACTGGTGGCGGCGATTTCAACGGTGTCGCAGCCAATATCGGCAAGGGCACGCAAATCGTTTTCAAGCGTGGCGAACTCGCCATCGTCCGAGCCGGCGTTAAAACCGGTACCAATAAGATTGCTCACTTCGTCATCTCCAGAGCTAAGAAAGTTATGCGAATTCGCGCGACCGCGCAGCGCGTCATGCCGCATCGAAAAATCAGGCCGGCCAGCACAGACATGGTCTGTCTCGGCCGAAGCGACGTGATAAGAAAAGTCCGTGCCCGCCGGCGAGGCCAACGGGTGGACTGTGGTGATGCGTCTCCATCGAGACCGATCACTCAATTAGGTTTGTTCATTTACAGCTTTATGACATTCCGCTGTGCGAAGTCCGCAAATCGACGTGGCGGAAGCGGCGCTACAGGGCTGCGGAGGAGCCGGACTGGATGTCCACTCAGTTTCGGGGGGTGCGACAGTCTCCAAGTTCCAATGCCCGAATTAGTGGCGGACGATATCGGCGGTTGAGCCCGTTTTTGGGCAGGAGGAGTCAACCGAGATTACGCACCATGAAATAGATCAGCAGACAATGCCCAATCGCAAGCACTGCCCATGCCCATTTCGCGACCCTGATATCGGCGTCGACGACCATGTTGCTGATTTCCGCCCGGCGTCCCGCTTCTTCCCCCTCGCGCACTTCCAACGGGCGCGTCGGGAACGCCACCCTGGCCTCCGCCTCTTCCACGACATGAAGCCTGTCTTTATGAGCTTGCGGACGTGGATCCCCCTCGGCGCGCTCCGTCGAAAACGCACGGCTGTCGGAAGCGCTATTCACCGCCAGAAGCTGCGATGACACCCGCCTGTTACGCATGTTACCTTGATTGGGCATCATAATTTTCCACACAATAAAAATAAAAATATGCACCGGTATTCCCCGACCAAGCCTGAGCTCTGCCAGGTGAATCTACCGAACCCCCTCTGTCCGCGCGCCGCGTTCTCCCCTGAACGCGAAGCACCCCGCAATCAGCGCGCCGCGCCCGCGGGAAAACTCCGCCCGCCCGGGTGAGGTTTCGCCTCCCGCTGGATCAGGAAAACTGATTTCTCCACCGGCAGCGGCTCCACCGTCCGGTAACGCTGAAAACGTCTGGAATATTCGAACCGGATGAGCCTGTCGTCGAATTTACCCGCCAGAACGCGATAGCCGTTGACCACCTCGTTCAGGATTTCCAGTTCCTCTCCCCACAGCCAGCCGCCATAGAAAGTGCCTTCGTTCGAACGCAGCACGATCTCGAAGAAGTGTCCGCCCGCCACGGCAGGCATGCGGAAGAGAATGTCGAGATTGTCCTCATCCTGATCATCGCATTTTTCCGCCGACAGCCTTGCATGCGCGACCTTCGCGTGAACCAGCGCCGAGACCGGATAAAACGGGCGGCCTTTGAACCACATGAATTCACTAACCGCGTATCCGACGTCATCGGCGCGCTGGTAAGGCTCAATACGCGGCTCGAATGCCATGTAGCTTCCGTTGAACGCTATCACTTTCGATGATCCCCGATACCTATCGCCTGCCGGTTCCGCCCGTCATTCACGCTTCTGTTTGCGACAATAGGCAGGCGGCGTCACACCAGCGTCAAATCGAATGCTATGATGACTTTCAATTTCCCGGGCACGTTGTTAGATGGTGATTCAAGGGGGACGAAAGTGGCTGGGAACGATGAACTGATAGCGATCCGGCTTTTTGGCACCCCGCGCTGTGAAGCGGTGCGGGAGGCATTTTTTCCGTCCAAGGGTTTTGCCCTCACGGCCGCCCTGATCCTTGCTCCCAACCAGTCCCTGTCCCGCCAGCACCTCGCATCGCTGCTGTGGGAAGATGTCGAGCAAAAAAGGGCGCTGGGCAATTTGCGGCAGCTCATTCTGCGCCTTCAGAAACTCTTCGGCGACGACGAGGCCATTCTGCTGACGGAAGGGAATGATCTGAAGGCCGGAAAGCTGGCGCAGCGCACGGACCTCGCGCTTTTTCTCGCCGATGCGAGAGCCGAAGACCCGATGCGGCGGCTGAAGGCCCTTCTGGAGTTCGGCGGCGACCTTCTGGAGGGACTGGATGCCGGCCAGGACCATCTCTACCTCTGGCTGCTTTCAGAGCGTCGCCGTCTCAAGGACCTGTTTTTTTCGAGCTACACGCAGCTTCTGGAGGAGCTGACCCGCTTCGGTCGCGCCAGCTCGAATGATATCGCCAGACTTTCCGAGCGCGCGCGCAATATCGAGCCGGAGCGCGAAGAAACCTATCGTGCCGCCATGGCCTCCTATGCGCGGATCGGCAATATCAGCGGTTGCGAGAGCATGTACCAGCTGTTGCTGGAACAGCTCCGCCAGGAGGGACGCCCGCCGGAAGCCGAAACCGTCGCGCTGAGGCGGCGAATACAAAGCCTCACCGCGACAATCGCGACCCCCGCCGAGCCGGAGGAAAGCAGTCGCCGGCAATCGCTGGCAAGACCGCGTGTGGCTTTCGGCCGGCCGGCGCGGGTGGACGGGCTATCCGTTTCACCGGTGATGCAGGCCTTTGTCGAAGACGTCGCAAACAGCCTTGTACGGTATCGGACCTTCACCGTCCTTTCACCGCACAGTACCTTTGCGCTCTCGCATGACCGGGCGGATGACGGATATGCCATGTTGCGGGCCGATTATCGCATCATGTCGACAGTTTTTGACGATGCCCGCATGTCCGTGGCGCTGATCGAGGAAACGACCGGTGAAATCGTCTGGTCGCTGGAGGCGGTGCTGACCGAAAGGCACATCCACGCGGCCTTCCGGCTGCTGTCCAAACAGGTGGCTGCTGCGCTTGCGCGGGAGATCGAGCGGCTTCAGGTGGAACCCGACCGTAACCACAGTGGCGAGGCTTACCGGCAATTGCTGGAGGGCCAGCAGCTTCTGCGCGGCAAATGCGACCTGCCGCTCCTGCGCAGGGCCCGCTCGATGTTCCGCAAGGCTGTCGATCTCGATCACGGAATGGCGGTCGCCCGCGCCCGCGTTGCGCAAAGTCTGCAACTGGAGTGGCTGATGCTGGGCGGTAACGACCCTCACCTGCTGCACCGCGCCAAGGCCGAGGCTGACGCCTCTGTGGAGATTGATCCGGCCCTCGGCGTCGGCCACTGGATGTGCGCGGTGGTGGCGCTTTATCAGCGGGATTTCGACATGTCTGCCGAGAAATTCTTCGAGGCGGAAGCGCTCGCCCCAAACTCAGCCGACCTGCTTCTCCAGCATGCCGATGCGCTCGCCCATTTCGGTGAGGCGGAAGTCGCGTGGGAAAAATTTCAGCAGGCCATCGACCTCAACCCGCTCGCCCCCGATATTTACTGGTGGGCTGGCGCCAGCATCGCATTCAAGCGAGAAGATTATGGGGCCGCGGTGGAACTCTGCGGTCGCATGGAAGACGATGAGCCCGCGCTGCGAGTTCTGACCGCAAGTCACGCGCTCCACGGTGATCTGGCCGCCGCCCGGGAAGCCGGCAGCAGGCTACAGGAAAACTATCCGGGCATGACGGCAAGGGAGATCAGCAGCCTGTCTCCGGACCGCGACCCGGTAGCAAACGAAAAATTTTATCAAGCGCTTCGTTTAGCCGGGATCAAATAGGAGAGAATATGTCGTCGCATTTCTTTATCGTCGGGAGAAAGGGTTTTGGCGTTCTGTTCATTCGCACCACGCCGCTCAGGGTTGCTTCGGTATCGCACGAAACGATCACCGCCTATGAGGCGAGCCGCCCCGGCGTGGATGGTTACGCCCGCGTGGCTGCAGCAGCCAAGGCCATGCTTGTCCGCCAGGACGGCCAACCTGAAGCCGAACTGGACCAGGTCCAGATTCAAGGCATCGAGGCGCTCGTCTCAGGCGGCGCCGTCGTGTCCGAAGCCGATTTCGCCTTTATCGGTGAAGTGGTCGATGCCGGCTGGGATTTCAACCGCATGGTGCTGACGCCAATCGAAGCGGCACTGAAGGCAGTCGGGCCCGCGGGTTCGATCACCGGCGAATTGTTCGACGCGATCCTTGCCGACGACCCGAACGCCGCGCCCTGACGGCGATTGTGAAGCCTTGACCGCTCAAGGTCCTTCCATGTCAGCGACGACGGCCAAAGGTGATGCAGACGCTTCCATCTTCGATCCCGAACTGCTCCGGCGGTTCGGGATTACCCGTGTCGGCGACGTGACCGGCCTCGATATTGTCGGCATACCCGTCTGGTTTGCGGTTCGCCCCAATTCGCGCGGTTTATCGGTGTCACAGGGCAAGGGACCGGTTCCGGCGCAGGCGAGGCTCTCTGCCGTGATGGAGGGGATCGAAGGCGCGGTTGCCGAGGATACCCGCAGACACACGGCCGCTTTCGGCTCAATCCAGGATATGCGCGACAGGGGTTTTCCCCTTATCCCCTTCGAGCGCGTTGGCAGGGTCGATATGGACATGCTCAACCCCCAGCGTGAACGCGCGTGGGTGAAGGGAACATCGGTTCGTCGGCAGCAGGAGATCTACGCTCCCTTTGAGCTGATCGGCATGGATTTTCGAGCGGATTTCCCCTGGGACCGGCAAGCCTTCCTCATGAGTTCGCAGGGCCTCGCAGCCGGTTTCAATCATGACCACGCCGTCCTCCATGCCCTGCAGGAATTGATCGAAAACGACGCCTGCTTTCTCGTGGACGCTTTCGAAACCCGCGCCGTCAGCCCCAGACCGATCCTGTTCCCACCGGGCGTCGAAACATCATTCGACAGGCTTGTCCGGCATCTTTCGGACATCGGTCTGCCGCCCTCCTTCTTTGACATGACAAACGCACTCGGCGTGCCGGTGGTGATGGCAAGCCTGCCGCGGTCGCTTCAAGCGCAGGATGGGCCGGCGACCCGCAGCGCTGCCGGGGCGGCCTGCCGTCCCGACGTTTACGACGCCGCGCTTGCTGCGCTACTGGAGGCGGTCCAGTCGCGGTTGACGGATATTAGTGGTGCCCGCGACGATCTCTCCCCGCTTCGTTATCGGCGTGACGGGGTTGCTTCCAAGCCCGTGGCCCCTGGGGCAAATCAGGCAGAACAGGCGCCAGGCAGTCTCGACTTATCGCGTTTCGAAACCTCTTTGCCGCCATGGCGCCAGCTTGCGGAACACCTTTTTGCGCGTGGCATCGACGATGTCCATGTTTTTACGCTGGAAACGGGCCTTTCCGGGCTGCACGTCGTGCGCGTCCTGGCAAGCGGGCTGGCCCCGCTCAGCCGCGGAATGCAACGCATATCGCAACGAACGCTCGAGGGTTTTCTGAAGGCCGGGGGGACGACATGAGACCGGCGGTTTTTGCGGGCCCATCCATCCACGGCATTGCCGGCCAGTTCGCCGGCCTTGATCTTCGCGGCCCGGCGGCATGCGGCGATATTCTCGGTGCGGTCGGTCAAGGCATCAAGGTCATTGGGCTGATCGATGGGCTTTATGGCGATTGCGCCGCCGTCTGGCACAAGGAAATCCTTTACGCGCTTGCATCAGGCGTCACCGTTTTCGGTGCCGCCAGCATGGGCGCGCTGCGCGCGGCGGAATGCGCCGCCTTTGGCATGATCGGCATTGGTCACGTCTTCGAAGACTATCGGGATGGACGGCGTTTTTCCGATGCCGATGTGGCCGTGAACCACGCCCCAAGAGAGCTCGGTTACAGCCCGCTCACAGTCGCGCTGATTGATGCCGAAGCAACGCTCGCGGCGTGCGGAACCTCTTTCGGGCCCGCAGAGCGGAACGCCCTGCTGCATGCCGCCCGTTCTCTGCATTTCACCCGCAGAACCTGGCGCTCCGTCACCACGGAGGCCGGTCTCGAAGACGAAGCGGCAAATCTTCTTGCCGCTCAAGCTGTTTCCGTCAAACGAAACGACGCCGCCCTGCTTCTGGCCACACTGAACGGCGGCGCGTTACCGACCCCACCGCCGCCAGGCTGGAAATTCCAGAATACTCTCTTCTTCCAGCAATTGGCGTCCGGACGGACCGCGGGAGGTCCACGCGGTGACCACTGATCGGCCTTCGCCTCTGATAGCCGATTGTGGCGGCCTCATTGAGACGATCGCGCTCTCGCTGCCCGCCGCTTGGTTTGCCGACGCCGGGATCGGCTTTACCGTTTCACCTCTTGCTCCCATCGGTAACCTGCTTTTGACCCTGCCGCGAAATGTCGCGGTTCTTCTGCTGGTTGATCGTCCGTGCCTTGCAGCCGCGCGGAGCTGGCTCGATCGTCTCGCTGTCACGTGTCAGGTAGACTTGGTAACGCTTGATGAACCCGGCACCGTTCCGCACCCGTGGATACAGGATATGTTCCATGTCCGGCTGCGCGCAGACGCCCTGACACCGGAATTGGTCTCAAGCGGGGAGAGCGCTGTAAGCCAGGCGCTTGCAGCCCGTTTAGGCTTCGCGACCGCAATCTCCGATGTCATCTTGCCCGGCGGCAACCAACTTGTCGGCCCGGATTACCGGCTGGTCGGCCACGCCAGCCTGCAGGGCGGCGCAGAAAGCGCGCGAAGCGCGCCGGCCACCCTTTCACGTCGTTGGCTGCGGATCGAGGCTCTTGACGCACGGGCCGTCTTCAGCTTCGGCTATAGGCCGGAAGACCTCGGCGAAACAGCCCAACCCGACCTTTCGCAGACGGGGTCCGGACCGGCAATGGCCGCCAGGAACATCCACCAGTGCGGTTTCCACGTCGATCAGTTCGTTTCGATAACCGGACTTCGGCGCGACGGGCGGCCGCTTCTGCTCGTCGCCGATCCGGAAGCCGGTGACATGCGCTACCCCCGTGCCGCCGAGGAGCTGAAACGGAAGCTGGACGCTTCTGCTCTTTCACTCGCGCGCCAGGGTTTCGCCATCCTGCGAAATCCCGTGCCGGTTTTGCCTACCATCGACACCAACAAATGCCTGCCGAGGCTTTACAACAACGTCCTCCTTGAAAACGTGACGCGCAACGGCGAGACCCAGCCGTTGGTCTGGGTTCCGCATTTCGGCGATCTGGAACTGCTCACGAACTTCGATGCGGAAAATCGGCGCATATGGGAAAGCCTCGGCTTTCGTGCGATCGGCGTTTTGGGATTCAGTCATCTTGCAAGCCGCAACGGGGCGTTGCGCTGCGCTACAAAGGTTATAATGCGGGGCCTCTGACAATCGATTCCAGATGAAAAACCCTGTTCTTTTGGCAATAAAGGTTCATAATACCCGTGGAAATTGTGTTGAATGTATACCTTCGACAATATTAATTGACGATCATCGAATTTAGCCCTCACAGCCGGAGGAATTTGTAATGCAAGCGAAACTACCCAGCCCGATCGATGTGCATGTGGGCGCGCAAATCAGAATGCGCCGCAAGTCGCTCGGCATGAGCCAGAGCGCGCTGGCCGGGCGATTGGGCATCACCTTTCAGCAGGTGCAGAAATACGAAAAAGGCGCCAATCGCGTCGGCGCATCACGCCTGCAGGCCATAGCATCCATCCTCGGTGTAGATGTCAGCTCGCTATTCGCCAATGCCACGCCCGATGGCGGAGAAGCTAATCCGGCCCTCGGCTCGATCAACGCCATGCAGACATTTGTCGCCTCCAACGAAGGTTTTTCGCTCAACCAGGCCTTTTCGCGCATCAGGAGCGCCGCCGTGCGCAAGAGTATTGTTGCCCTCGTCACATCATTGGCAGCTTCCGAAGCCATTGAAAATGCTGGCACCGCGGAAACCAAAAACGACGATTGACGCAGGTGTGACGCTCGCGTGACGCTCGATGTGGTCGAAAATGAACAACGCGGTTTCACGCGTTCTCATACTGTCGACTGTCGAGAGGGAATCATGGTCACGCCTACCACAGCAGTACTTGAACAGGACGATGCAGACGAGATTCTGGCGCTTGGGCGGATGGTTTCCTACCTATGCCAGCGGTCGAAATCTCTGGAACTCGGCATGTCGACCTATTTCCTGGAAATGGCCTTGTTGTCGCTCGCCCAGGACATCAATCAGCACGGCCTGCCGCTGACAGCCGCGGAGGCGAATGGGGGTGGTTTCGCTCAGGCCGACCTGCATTGAACAGGCGGCCGGCGTGATCTGCAGGATTGAGCGCCTCCATCTCGATCTCCGGTCATGAGGCGTCGGTCCGCTTTTTTCGTGCCGCTCCGGCGCGGCCGGTCCGTCGGTAGCACTTCCGGTTTTCTGCAAATCCAATAACAAAGGCCCGGCTTACCACCGGGCCTTTGTCATCAACAAGCGCTGCGAAAGGAAGTCCGAAGCCGCTTCGGATTTGCGCGTCTTCGGACGGAATATTCGACAGTCAGGATACGACCGCGCCGGGGCCTGCCACGGCACCCGCAGGCACCTTGCCCAGAATGATCATCCCGAGCACTTCGTCCTTGGTCACATCCTGGGTGCGGGCATGGCCCACCACCTTGCCGTTTTTCATCACGAACACACGATCGGCGAGATCGAAAACGTCGTGAATATCGTGGCTGATGAGAAAGATGCCGATGCCCTGCCGTTTCAGCTCCTTGACGAGATCGCCGACCTGCGCGGTCTCCTGCGGACCGAGCGCCGCCGTCGGCTCGTCCATGATAAGGATGCGGGCGTCAAAGAGAATGGCACGGGCAATGGCAACGGACTGCCGCTGGCCGCCGGACAGCGCCTTTACCGGCTCCTTGAACCGCCGAAAATTCGGGTTGAGACGTCCCATGACCTCACGCGCGGAGGCTTCCATGGCGACATCGTCCAGCGTGCCCCATTTCGTCTTCAGCTCGCGGCCGAGATAAAGATTGGCTGCCGCATCGACATTGTCGGCCACGGCAAGCGTCTGGTAGATGGTCTCGATGCCATATTTCTTGGCGTCACGGGGATTGCGGATATCCGCCTCTTCGCCATTGATGAGGATATCGCCGCTATCGCGCCGATAGGCGCCTGAGAGGATCTTGATCAGGGTCGATTTGCCTGCGCCGTTATGGCCGAGAAGGGCGACAACCTCGCCGGGGAAAAGATCGACAGAGGCGTTTTCCACCGCGTGGATGCCGCCGAAGGAAATGGAAATATTGCGCATTTCCACGAGGGGCGTGACTTGGTCCGTCATAGGAGTTCTCCTCGGTTCTTACTTGGCGCGGGCGCGGTAGATGGTGTCGAGCCAGACGGCGACGACCAGAACCACACCGACGACGATGCGCTGGAAGGGCGTATCGATGCCCACCAGCACCATGCCGGATTGCAGCGACTGCATGACGAGCGCGCCGAGCATCGCACCCGCTATGGTTCCGACGCCGCCGGCAAGCGAGGTGCCGCCGATGACGGCTGCCGCGATGGTGTAGAGTTCATCGAGCTCACCCTGGGCATTGGTAGCGGCATTGAGGCGAGCGGTTGAAATCGCCGCGGCGATGGCGCACAGAACCCCCATCAGCGTGAAGATCTTCACCGTGACCCAGCGGGTCTTGATACCGGCAAGTTCGGCAGCTTCAGGGTTACCGCCGATGGCGAAGACATACCGTCCGAAACGAAGCCGTGTGGCGATAAAGGTCATGACCGCACCGACGGCGAGCGCCATCAAAACGGGAATGGCGATGCCGTGCGGAATGAACAGGCCGCCATCCGGCCAGGCGATGCCGTTGGCATCGGCATAGTTGCGGGCAATGTTGACCGGCCATGGGTAGCTGTTGACGACGGCCACGAAACCGATGACGACAAGGCATCCGAGCGCGGCCAGAAAATACTCCGCCCAGACGGGCCGTAGCGGAAAGCCGAAACGTCGGCGCTGATGACGTGAATTCAGGATTGCCGCCACAATGGCGACGCAGGCGACGGCCGCGGCTATCCAGCTCCATGTCGCACCGATCGAGCCGCTGGTGCCGCCCCCCATCAGGCGGAAGGTGGAATCCATCGGCGCCACCGTGCGGCCGCTGGTGATGAACCACGTGCCGCCGCGCCAGACGAGCAGGCCACCGAGCGTCACGATGAAGGAGGGTACGTTGAGGAAGGCGATGATGGAGCCCTGCAACATGCCGATCGCGCCGCCGACGAGAATGCCGACCGCAAGCGTGACAATCCATGTGGCCCAATGTTCGAAGCCAAGGATCTGCGGCAGGATTTCCGCCTGCATGACACCCATGATCATACCCGAAAAACCGAGGATGGAACCCACCGAGAGATCGATGTTGCGGGTGACGATGACGAGGACCATGCCGGTTGCCATAACGGCCACGGACGCGGTCTGCACGGAAAGGTTCCAGAGATTTCGCGGCGTCAGGAACAGGCCGCCGGACAGGATATGAAATCCGATCCAGATCAGAAGAAGTGCGCCGACCATCCCGAGCAGGCGGGTATCGAGTTCCGTGGCGCTGATGAAGCGCGCAATCGAGCCGGTCTTTTCCGTCTTGGCGGACGCTGTGGAATTGGATTGGGTCATATCGGCCATGAACTGCCGGTGCTCCTCACATCTTAAAGGGCGCCGCGCCATGAACCATGGCGCGGCGCCCGAACCGGGACATATTCGATCAGTCGCAGGCCTTGACGGACCCGGCCTTCACGCCCTGGCAGGCGGTTTCCTTCTTGATCCAGCCCGCATCGATAACGACGTTCAGATTGTCCTTGGTGATGGCGATCGGCTTGAGGAACACCGACTGCATCGTCACCTTCTTCGGACCTCCGTCAAAAGCGGTGACGCCCTTGATCTCCGTCATCTTCTTGCCACCGGCCAGTTCCAGCGCGATGCCGGCTGCTTCCTTGCCGAGTTCGCGGCTGTCCTTCCAGACTGAGACGGTCTGTGTGCCGAGCGCGACGCGGTTCAGCGCGGCGAAATCGGCATCCTGCCCGGAAACCGGGACCGACCCCGCCAAGCCCTGCGCGGCGAGCGCGGCGATTGCGCCACCGGCCGTGCCGTCATTCGAGGCGACGACCGCATCGACCTTGTTGTTGTTCTTGGTCAGGAACTGTTCCATGTTCTTCTGGGCATTTTCCGGCTTCCAGCCATCGGTATAGGCTTCGCCGACATTCTTGATCTTGCCGCCGTCAATGGCCGCCTTCAACACTTCCTGCTGGCCCGCAAAGAGGAAATCCGCGTTCGGATCGGAAGATGAGCCCTTGATGAAAACATAGTTGCCTTCCGGCTTCACCTTGAAGACTTCGGCTGCCTGCAGACGACCGACTTCCTTGTTGTCGAAGGTGATGTAGAAGGCGTTCTTGTTTTCGATCAGGCGGTCATAACCGACAACCGGAATACCCTCGGCAACTGCCTTTTCAACAGCCGGGCCGATGGCGTCGCTGTCCTGCGCCAGGATGATCAGCGCGTTGGCGCCCTGGGAAATCAACGATTCCACATCAGTCAGCTGCTTGGCCGCGGATGACTGCGCATCGGCGGAGATATACTTTGCGCCTGCCTTGTCGAGGGCTGCCTTGATGGCCGCCTCATCGGTCTTCCAGCGCTCTTCCTGGAAATTCGACCAGGATACACCGACGACGAGGTCAGCCGCAATAGCGGCCGTGTGCAGGGAAACGAGTACGGCTGTACCCGCCAGAAGCTTGGCAAATGAATTCATGATGTCCTCCCGGTAAGAGCGCTGCCCCACACCTCCATGCGGGGAAAACGCCTGAAAAAGCTGCCGGTCGCTGTGGTTTCACAATTTTCTCGACAGTCGAGAAAATTAATGTCAGAGATTCCCCATGCTGTCAACAACGGCTGCGGGCAGCATCCGGGTGCCTTGATCTTGTCCAGCACATGCGCCATGGACAGGTCTAGCACGACAGGAAAAAGGCCGTTCAGGGAGCATGCCCCAGCCCATGTCCGCCATTGCAAGCACGGAACTGGTGCGCCAGAAAAACAGCCTGTCGGTGATGGCAGCACTGCGCCTGCACGGCAGTCTCTCCCATACGGACATGTCGACTTTCACCGGGCTTGCTTCAGCAACCGTTTCCGCCATTACCACCGAGCTTGAGCGGGCGGGCCTCATATTACGGAAAGAACAGCTCGCAACCGCCGGTCGGGGCCGGCCGCGCATTCTCTTCGGGCCACGCGGGGCTTTCTGTCACGTCGCCATCATCATCATTTCTTCAGATAGCGTGCAATATTCGCTGGTCGATTATGCCGGCAAGCTGGTGGACCGCTTTACCGAACAGAGGATCGCCGCTGAAAAAGGCACGTTCGGCGGCGCGATCCTTGGCGGCCTTGCACGGCTTGCCGACCGCTCACGCATCGACAGTCATGATATTCTCCAGGTCTCGATCAGCAGCAAGGGGCTGGTTGATGCGGGCGCGGCAACGCTTCTCTGGTCTCCGGTTCTCGGCGACGAAAAGATAGATTTCCAGCAGCTTGTTTCGCAAGACGGGCGCACCCGCGTGACGTTGAACAACGAGACGCTGCTGGCCGCAAAAGCCATCTGGATGGGAGAGCATGCGAAGGGCAATCCCGCGCCGGATGCCCTTGTTACCCTGTCGCTCGGCCATAGTATTGGCCTTGGCGTCGCCCGTGCAACGGGCGGCACGATCGAGGTTAGCGCCCCCAACTTCGGACATATGCTGCATCTGGCCGACGGCGCCTTGTGCCGCTGCGGCACCAAGGGCTGCATCGAGGCTTATTCCGGCTTCTACGCCATCCTGCGCTCGGCTTTCGAGGCCCCACCGCAGGCCGAACCTGCGAAGTTCGTGCCGACAGCCGAGGTGGACAAGATCGCCGCTTCAGCCCGCGCGGGGGGACGCATGGCGCGGTTTGCGTTCCGCACCGCTGGGCTGGCGCTCGGCAACGGCCTTTCACGCCTCTTCAGCCTGCATGGTCATATGCCGGTTTTCATCACCGGCCCCGGCACACGTTATTTCGACCTCCTGGAAAGCGGCCTGCGCGACGGGCTGGCGCAATCGCAAGCAGTGCGTTTCGGCGGCATGCCGGAAATTGCAATAGCACCGAACGAACCGGAACTGGTGTTCGAAGGGCATATGGAACACGCTCTTTCCGCCGCCGATGACTATATATTGAGTGCAGAAAGCTTTCCGAAACCGGCGAGGAACTCCACAGCCTGACACTAGCGGAAGACGTTCAGGCTCGCTCCACCGCAGCTTCCGCCTCTTTCCTTCCACCCGTCAGCTTGGATACGAAGTCATCCAGCTCGGCGGCCTCGGCCTTGTTCAGGCGAAGGCCCTGTTTCGTGCGTCGCCAGAGAATGTCCTCGGCCGTGCAGGCCCATTCCTGCTCAACCAGCCAGCGCACCTCGCATTCATAGAGCGTGCCGCCGAAATGCCGGCCGAGCCCGGCGGCATCGGTAACGCTGCCCAACAATTCCGCAGCCTTCGTACCGTAGTTTCTGACTAGCCGCTCGGCATGGTGTCCATCGAGGAAAGGATATCGGGAGACAAGCGCCCGCACCCGCGTCTCATATCTCTCCGCGCCGAAATCTCCACCTGGCAGGTGTGAGCCCGCCGTCCATGGCTTGCCCTTTTCGCCGATCGCCGCGCCGATCTTTTCCAGCGCATGTTCCGCCAGCCGTCGATAGGTGGTGAGCTTGCCGCCGAAAATATTGAGGAGTGGAGCTTGCCCGTTGCCCTCCTCAACCTTCAGCACGTAATCGCGTGTGGCTTCCTGCGCTTTCGAAGCACCATCATCAAAGAGCGGCCGCACGCCGGAGTAGGTCCAGACGATGTCTTCCGGCCGAACCGGCTCGCTGAAATAGTCGCTGGCGGCGTTGCAGAGATAGGAAATCTCTTCCTCGGAAATGCGAACCTTGGCCGGATCGCCCTTGTAGTCGCGATCCGTGGTGCCGATCAGCGTGAAATCCCGCTCATAGGGAATGGCGAAGATGATGCGGTTGTCAGGGTTCTGGAAGAAATAGGCGCGCGGATCGGAAAACTTCCGGCGCACGATAATATGGCTGCCCTGCACGAGCCGGACATTATGCACATCCTTTCGCCCGAAGACGCCGGAAAGCACCGTATCCACCCAGGGACCAGCGGCGTTCACCAGCATACGTGCCTTGTGCACGCCCGCACGGCCGGTTTTTTCGTCCAGAGTTTCGATGAGCCATAGCCCACCTTCGCGTCGTGCGGAAACGACCCGCGTGCGGTTCATGATCGTCGCGCCGCGATTAGCGGCATCGCGCGCATTGAGAACCACGAAACGGGCATCATCCACCCAACCGTCGGAATATTCGAAGGCCCTGGCAAAAGCCGGCTTCAGAGGCTTTCCAGCCGGGTCCTTCCGCAGATCGAGCGTTCGGGTGGCTGGCAAAAGTTTCCGGCCGCCGAGATTGTCATAAAGAAACAGGCCAAGCCGAACCATCCATGCCGGGCGCACCCCGCCCTTCTGAATGGGCAGGACGAAACGCATGGGCCAGATGACATGCGGCGCCATGGCCCAGAGAATTTCCCGCTCCATCAGCGCCTCGCGCACCAGACGAAACTCGTAATGTTCGAGATACCGCAGGCCGCCATGGATGAGCTTGGTGGCGGCGGACGACGTGCCGGAAGCGAAATCGCCTTTTTCCGCAAGCGCCACGGAATAACCCCTGCCCACCGCATCGCGGGCAATGCCGCAGCCATTGATGCCGCCGCCGATGACAAAAAGATCAAAAATGTTTTCGCTGGACATGAAGCCTCCGCGACAATGCAAGGGAGAAACCCTTTATGGAAAGACAATTACATAAAAACGAAAACAAAACGAATGTCAAAAGAAAACAAACGAACCACGAAAGCACGTGTGAAAGCGCCGCCGTGAGCATTGCCTCACAGGGTCAGCCTCCTAGAAGATTTATGTTTCAGCCGTGTGTCTGAGAAACCTGCTCGAGCTCATAAAGCACCCCGCCCATATCCTTCGGATGCAGGAAAAGAACGGGATTGCCGTGCGCGCCGATCTTTGGCGTGCCATCGCCGAGAATACGGACGCCTTTTTGAATGACGTCGTCGCGCGCCGCCAGTAGATCCGGCACCTCGAAGCAGAGATGATGTGTGCCGCCGCCCGGATTGCGTTCAAGAAAAGTGGCAATCGGCGAGTTTTCCCCGAGCGGGTGAAGAAGTTCGATCTTGGTGTTATCAGCCTGAATGAAAACAACCGTCACGCCATGTTCAGGCAGGGCTTGTGGTTCCGAAACCGCCCCGCCAAGCGCCCTGTAACGGGCAATGGCGGCATCGAGGTCGGGTACCGCGATGGCGACGTGATTCAATCTTCCGAACATGGCCGCCTTCCCTCACACGTTCCGCCTGATGCCTTCGAGCAGGTCGAGCACCTTGTTGGCCGCATCCATGACATTGGTACCGGGGCCGAAGATGGCCGAGACTCCGTGGTCGAGCAGGAACTGATAATCCTGGCGCGGAATGACCCCACCGACAACAACGATGACGTCTTGCGCGCCTTTCTGTTTCAGCGCCTCGACCAGCTGCGGCGCAAGCGTCTTGTGCCCTGCGGCGAGCGACGACATGCCGACCACATGCACCTTGTTCTCAACGGCAAGCTCGGCCGCCTCCGCCGGTGTCTGGAACAGGGGACCGGCCAACACGTCGAAACCAATATCGCCGAAGGCAGACGCAATAACCTTTGCGCCACGATCATGCCCATCCTGCCCCAGCTTGGCGACCATGATGCGCGGTTTTGTGCCGATCCGTTCAGCCACACCTGAAAGGCGGGCGGCAAGCGTAGCGAGTTCCGGCTCATCCTTATAAGCCTCGCCGTAGATATCGCTAACCACCTCGGGCACCGCAGCGTGGTCTCCGAAGGCCGCGCGCAGCGCATCGGAAATCTCTCCCACCGTGGCGCGTGCACGGGCCGCGACGACGGCGGCTTCGAGAATATTGCCCTTGCCGCTGCGGGCCACCTCCGAGAGCGCCTGCAAAGCGGCGGTCACGTCCTTGCCATCGCGGCGCCGGCGCGTGTCTTCGATGCGGCGGATTTGCGCGGCCCGCACGGCGGCGTTATCGATATCGAGAACATCGATATCCTCTTCATTCTCGAGACGATAGCGGTTGACGCCGACGATCACCTCCTCGCCCTTGTCCACCGCCGCCTGCCGGCGTGTCGCGGCCTCCTCAATCAGCCGTTTCGGCAGGCCTTCCGCCACCGCCCTGGTCATGCCGCCAAGCGTTTCGACCTCCTCGATCAGCGCCCAGGCCTTCTCGGCCAGCTCACTCGTCAGGCTTTCCACATAATAGGAACCGGCCAAGGGATCGACGACCCTGGTGACGCCGGTTTCGTGCTGGAGGATCAGCTGGGTATTGCGGGCAATGCGGGCGGAGAATTCCGTCGGCAGCGCAATCGCCTCATCGAAGGAATTGGTGTGCAGTGATTGCGTGCCGCCGAGCACGGCGGACATGGCCTCGAAGGCAGTGCGGACGATGTTGTTATAGGGGTCCTGCTCCTGGAGCGACACGCCCGACGTCTGGCAATGGGTGCGCAGCATCAGCGACGACGCCTTTTGCGGCTTGAATTCCTCCATGATGCGTGACCAGAGCAGGCGCGCGGCGCGCAGCTTGGCCGCCTCCATGAAGAAATTCATGCCGATGGCGAAGAAGAACGACAGGCGGCCGGCAAAATCGTCAACATTCAGCCCCTTGGCCAGCGCCGCCCGCACATATTCGCGGCCATCCGCGAGTGTGAAGGCAAGCTCCTGCACCAGCGTCGCCCCGGCTTCCTGCATGTGATAGCCGGAAATGGAGATGGAGTTGAATTTCGGCATCTCCCTCGCCGTATATTCGATGATGTCGGCGATGATCCGCATCGAGGGTTCGGGCGGATAGATATAGGTGTTGCGGACCATGAACTCCTTGAGGATGTCGTTCTGGATGGTGCCGGAAAGCGCTGCACGCGGCACGCCCTGCTCCTCCCCCGCGACGATAAAATTGGCAAGAACGGGAATGACCGCGCCATTCATCGTCATGGACACCGAGACCTTGTCGAGCGGGATGCCGTCGAACAGGATTTTCATGTCCTCGACGCTATCGACCGCCACGCCCGCCTTGCCGACATCGCCCTCCACGCGCGGATGGTCGCTGTCATAACCGCGATGGGTAGCGAGATCGAAGGCGACGGAAACGCCCTGCTGACCGGCAGCCAGCGCCTTGCGGTAAAAGGCATTCGAGGCTTCCGCGGTGGAGAAACCGGCATATTGGCGGATGGTCCAGGGCCGTCCCGCATACATGGTGGCGCGCGGGCCGCGGGTGAAAGGCGCAAATCCCGGCAGGCTGTTCAGATGGGAAACGTGTTGCAGGTCGTCGGCCGTATAGAGCGGCTTGACCTCGATACCCTCGGGCGTGTGCCAGACGAGTGTGTCCGGTGAGCGCTTCAGCTCCTTTTCAACAAGGTGAAGCCAATCCCGCACCGTTTTTTCACCCGACATGCATCTCTCCCCGTTTACATTTCGCTCTAGCATTCCAGCGGGAGATCAAGGCAGATTCGCCCGGCCCGTCCGCAGGTCCGACCCCGTAAACCGCCCCGGCCGGTATCCGTTCCGGACAAACCGGCAGCGACCTTCACTCGAACTCGAGAATAACCTCATCCACAGCGAGACTATCGCCGGGTTTCGCCGCCACTCTCGCAACACGACCGCGTTTTTCGGCACGCAGGATGTTTTCCATCTTCATGGCTTCCACCGTCGCCAGTGCCTGCCCGGCCTCTACCTCGTCACCCTCACCCACCGAAATACCGGTGATGACCCCCGGCATGGGGCAGAGTAGCAGTTTCGACGTATCCGGCGGCAGTTTTTCCGGCATCAGCAGCGCCAGTTCCGCCACGCGCGGGCTGCGCACGCGGGCGAGAACATCCATGCCACCCCAGCGCAGACGAACCGCTGCGCCTGCAAGATCGACCTTGACGGCAATGACCTCGCCCGCCACCGTAAACAGGCCAAGGCTTTGACCGGGAAGCCAGCCGGTAGCGATGGTGAGCGCTGTCCCATCTTCAAAACGGACCGCCGCGCCATCCGCACCGGTTTCAATGCTGAGCCGGTGGCGAAACGCACCAAACGAAACCATCCAGTCTTGCCCGATAATGCGGCGATGATTGCCGATGGTACCGGAAATTTCCACCGCTCGGTTCTGCACACGCTGATTGATGATAGCGGCAATGGCAGAAAGCCTGCGTGCTGCGGCTTCATCCGGCTCGACGCCGGAGAACCCTTCCGGAAACTCTTCCGCGATGAAGCCCGTCGTGAGCCTGCCAGAGCGAAAGCGCTCATGCTGCATGACGGCCGACAGGAAGGGCAGATTGTGGCCGATGCCCTCCACTTCGAAACGGTCGAGCGCCCGCCCCATGGCATCGATGGCCGTTTCGCGATCCTTGCCCCAGCTGCACAGCTTGGCGATCATCGGATCGTAATACATCGAAATCTCGCCGCCTTCGAAAACACCGGTATCGTTGCGGAGAATGGTGCCGTTTTCCTGCGCCCCCTCCTTCGGCGGCCGATAACGCGTCAGACGACCGATCGAAGGAAGGAAGTTGCGATAGGGATCCTCGGCATAAAGCCGGCTTTCGATCGCCCACCCCTTGAGCTTCACATCCGACTGTCCGAAGGCAAGTTTTTCACCCGAGGCCACACGGATCATCTGTTCTACCAGATCGATGCCGGTAATCAGTTCCGTTACCGGATGCTCCACTTGCAGGCGGGTGTTCATTTCGAGGAAATAAAAGTTGCGGTCGCCATCAACAATGAATTCCACCGTGCCGGCGGAGTGGTAACCGACCGCTCTCGCCAGCGCCACGGCCTGCTCGCCCATGGCATGCCGAGTCACCTCGTCCAGAAACGGCGACGGCGCTTCCTCGATGACCTTCTGGTTGCGCCGCTGGATCGAGCATTCGCGCTCCCCGAGATAAAGGATGGTGCCGTGCCTGTCGCCCAGCACCTGAATTTCAATATGGCGCGGCTGGGTGACGAATTTTTCGATGAAGATGCGGTCGTCACCAAAAGAGGATTTCGCCTCGTTTTTCGAGGACTGGAAACCCTCGCGCGCCTCAGCGTCGTTGAAGGCGATGCGCATGCCCTTGCCGCCACCGCCGGCAGACGCCTTGATCATGACGGGATAACCAATCTGCGAGGCGATCTTCACCGCCTCATCCGCATCCTCGATCAGCCCCATATGGCCGGGTACGGTGGAAACGCCGGCTTTCGCCGCCAGTTTCTTCGACGTGATCTTGTCACCCATAGCCTCGATCGCGCCGACGGGCGGACCGATAAAAACGACACCCGCCTTTTCCAGCGCCTGCGCAAAGGCGGCGTTTTCCGACAGGAATCCGTAGCCAGGATGGACCGCATCCGCTCCAGTCTTCTTGATCGCCTCAAGGATCTTGTCGATGACGATATAGGACTGTGACGAGGGTGCCGGGCCGATATGAACGGCTTCATCTGCCTGTCTCACATGCAGCGCATTGGCATCGGCATCCGAATAGACCGCAACGGTGGCGATGCCCATCTTCTTCGCCGTCTTGATGACCCGGCAGGCAATCTCGCCGCGATTGGCGATAAGGATTTTCTTGATCATGCGGTTTTTGCCCTCTCCCTCAGCACAAACCCTTAAACAGCCCTCAAATCTCGAAAAAATTCTCGAAGGATTCCGGGAAATTCTGCCGGGCGACGCGTTCGTCTATGACGAGCATTGCCTGATAGGAAACAGGGTCGAAATTTTTCTCCGCAGGTACGACCTCGCGGCCGAAAAGCAGGTTGAGGCGGGCGGCGTCGAGATTGCCCCGCTCGAAGGGCTCGGCACCGAAATGGTGCCAGAGCGAGTGCAGAAAGGCGGCATCGATGCGATGCTCCTTGGTGTCGTTGCGCGCCCGGCGGGGTATCATCTTGATCGGTGTTACCCCTTTGGGGTTGGCGCGGCGGATGGTGAACTGGACGCCCGTGCTCGGCATACCGGAAGGAAATCCCTTGTGTTTGGTCATTTCGGGCAGGTTCGCCATCTTTAGTCCTTCTCGTATCTGTTACGCCTTGCCGATCTTGTCCTGCGTCTTCGTGTCGAAGTCGGAGGCATCGTGGCGTTCATGCAATTGTTCAGACGGATCGCCGGAGGTCTTGTTGACGATCACGCCGCGTTTTACAGCAGGGCGTTCGCCGATTTCCAGCGTCCAGCGCATGACGTTCTTATAACCGTCTGCTTCAAGGAAAGCACCCGCATCGCCATATGCCTGGCCAAGCGCGATCTTGCCATACCACGGCCACACCGCCATGTCGGCAATCGTGTATTCCGAACCGGCGAGATAACGGTTTTTGGCGAGATGGCGATCCAGCACGTCGAGCTGGCGTTTGACTTCCATGGCGTAACGATCGATGGCGTATTTGATCTTGATCGGCGCATAGGCATAAAAATGGCCGAAACCACCGCCGAGGAAGGGGGCGGAGCCCATCTGCCAGAACAGCCAGTTCAGCGCTTGCGTGCGTGCATTGCCGTCTTTCGGCAGGAAGGCGCCGAATTTTTCCGCGAGGTAAACGAGGATGGAGCCGCTTTCGAAAACGCGCGTCGGCTCAGGCGTCGAATAATCCATCAGCGCCGGGATCTTGGAGTTCGGATTGACCTCGACAAAACCGGAACCGAACTGGTCGCCTTCGCCGATCTTGATGAGCCAGGCATCGTATTCGGCGCCCTTGTGGCCGGCAGCAAGCAATTCTTCCAGCATGATGGTGACCTTCTGGCCATTCGGCGTCGCCAGCGAATAAAGCTGCAGCGGATGCTTGCCGACGGGAAGTTCCTTTTCATGGGTGGGACCGGCGATCGGCCGGTTGATATTGGCGAACTGGCCGCCATTGCCCTTGTCCCAGGTCCAGACCTTGGGCACTTCATATCCGACGGGGAAATTATCTGCTGAGGATTTTTCGGCCATGAAAATGTGTCCTTGTGCGTTTCAAGAGGACATCCGGACATCCGGGCGCCTGAACATCCATATAGTAAGGTGGCCGAAGCATTTTTCCAGCCCTTCAGCAGATCAGAGCGGAATGGTGTCGTGTTTCTTCCAGCGGGTTTCCACGCTCTTGTTGCGCAGCGACGCAAACGCCCGGGCGATGCGGCGGCGCGAGGAATGCGGCATGATGACCTCATCGATAAATCCGCGCTCCGCCGCGACGAAGGGATTGGCGAAACGCTCCTCATACTCTCTTGTGCGCGCAGCGATCTTCTCGGGATCGGCAAGCTCCGAACGATAGAGGATTTCCGCCGCGCCCTTGGCACCCATCACGGCAATTTCGGCCGTTGGCCAGGCGTAGTTGACGTCCGCGCCGATATGTTTGGAGGCCATCACGTCGTAAGCCCCGCCATAGGCCTTGCGGGTAATCAGCGTCACCATCGGTACGGTTGCCTCCGAATAGGCGAAGAGAAGTTTCGCGCCGTGCTTGATGACGCCGCCATATTCCTGGGCCGTGCCGGGCAGGAAACCCGGCACATCCACCAGCGTCAGCAACGGAATGTTGAAGGCGTCGCAGAAGCGCACGAAGCGGGCGGCCTTGCGCGAACTGTCGATATCGAGGCAGCCGGCCAGCACCATCGGCTGATTGGCGACGACGCCGACCGTCTGGCCTTCGAGACGAATGAAGCCGGTGATGATGTTTCGGGCAAAGGCCTCCTGCAATTCGAAGAAATCGCCCTCGTCGGCCAGCGCGTGGATCAGCTCCTTCATATCATAGGGCTTGTTGGAACTGTCAGGGATCAGCGTATCGAGCCGCGCTTCCAGGCGCGCCGGATCGTCGTGGAACGGCCGCACCGGCGGCTTTTCGCGATTGTTGAGCGGCAGGAAATCGAACAGCAGCCGCACATGCTCCAGCGTCTCGATGTCGTTTTCGTAAGCGCCGTCAGCGACGGAGGATTTTTTGGTATGGGTCGAGGCGCCGCCCAGTTCTTCGGCCGTGACGATCTCGTTCGTCACCGTCTTCACCACATCCGGCCCCGTCACGAACATGTAGGAGGTATCGCGCACCATGAAGATGAAATCGGTCATGGCAGGCGAATAAACCGCACCACCCGCACATGGCCCCATGATGACGGAGATCTGTGGCACGACGCCGGAGGCGACGACATTGCGCTTGAAGACATCGGCATAACCGCCAAGCGAGGCCACGCCTTCCTGAATGCGCGCGCCGCCGCTGTCGTTGAGGCCGATAACAGGCGCGCCGTTACGCACCGCCATATCCATGATCTTGCAGATTTTCTGCGCATGGGTCTCGGATAGCGAACCGCCGAGCACGGTAAAATCCTGGGAAAACACATAGACCTGCCGGCCATTGATGGTGCCCCACCCGGTCACGACGCCATCGCCCGCGATCTTCTGGCCCGCCATGCCGAAATCCACCGCTCGGTGGGTGACATACATGTCGTATTCTTCGAAGGAACCCTCATCCAAGAGCACATCGATGCGCTCGCGCGCCGTCAGCTTGCCCTTTGCGTGCTGCGCCTCGATGCGCTTGACGCCGCCACCGAGCCGAGCCTCTTCCCGCCGCGTTTCCAACTGCTCCAGAATGCCGGGCATGTATCCTCCATGCGTTATGCCAAGATCAATAACCCAGAAAATACTCTGCCAGAAGCCTTGATCGTGCGCGTATGCGTGCCATAAATATTTGCAATATTTAATTTTGCAAAGTTGCAACATGGCGACGGAAAAACTCTTCATCGGCCGCAAGGTGCGCGGCCTTCGCGAAAATGCCCGCGCCACGCAGGCGCAATTTGCCGAACGGCTGGGCATTTCCGCGAGCTATCTGAACCAGATCGAAAACAACCAGCGCCCCGTTTCGGCCAGCGTTCTGGTGACGCTGGTGGAAAAATTCCAGCTCGACATGGCGGAACTGGCGACAGGCGAAAGCGACCGGCTGGTTTCCGCCGTGCGCGAGGCGCTGAAGGACCCGCTGTTCATGAATTATGAGCCGGGGCTTCAGGAGTTGAAGCTGATTGCCCAGAACGCACCTGGTTTTGCCCATGCGCTGCTGCGGGCCCATCAGGCCTATCGCCAGAACAGCGAACAGCTGGTGCAACTGGATGACCGCCTGGGCCGCGGCACCGCACAGGTTGAAAGAACCCCCTATGAGGAGGTCCGCGATTTCTTTCACTTCGTCGACAATTACGTTGCCGAGATTGATCTTCTGGCCGAGGAGCTGGCGCAGGAACTGGAGATCGAGGGAGGCGAGACCGACAGCATTCTGTCAGCGCATCTCAGGAACCGTTACGGCATCCATATCACAAGAACCGCGGCGGCAGGCGGGCTGATCCGGCATTTCGATCCTGTCGGCAAAACGCTCGCCCTCAGTTCCTACATGGCCGCATCCACCCGCTGTTTTCAGCTCGCGTTGCAGATCGCCCAGCTTCACGCCGGCCCGACGGTGGACAGGGTGCTGGCCGGCGCCGGTTTCCGCAACACGGAAGCGGCCGAAATCTGTCGTATCGGACTGCACAATTATTTTGCCGCAGCGCTCATCCTGCCCTATGGGCAATTTCACCGGGCGGCACAGGAACTGCGCCATGATCTCGAACTTCTCGCCGTGCGTTTTGGCGCGAGCCTTGAGCAGGTGGCCCACCGTCTGAGCACCCTGCAGCGACCCGGCATGAAGGGCGTACCCATCTTTTTCGCCAAGATCGACCGCGCCGGCAACATCACCAAACGCCACAGCGCCACGCGGCTGCAATTTGCCCGGTTCGGCGCGGCCTGTCCGCTGTGGAATATCCATCAGGCTTTCGAAAGCTCCGACAGGATCGTGCGGCAGCTGGCGGAAACACCTGACGGCGTGCGCTATCTTTCCATCGCCACCCAGATCGAAAAGGCCGGCGCCGGTTTCAATACGGAAAGGCCGCGTTACGCCATCGCACTCGGCTGCGAGATTTCCCATGCGCAGAATTTCGTCTACGCCGACACGCTCGATCTCGGCAATGCGGCTTCCTTCAAACCGATCGGCATTTCCTGTCGGGTGTGCGAAAGGGTGGATTGCGTGCAGCGCGCCGTGCCGCCGCTGAAACGCAAGCTGCATTTCGATCATCTTTCACGCGGCGCCCTGCCCTATCGGATTGCCGATTTTTGACCCCGCTCAGGGCAGTGGCACCATCGCGCGCCGCATGATGTTGGCGTAATAACCCCAGAAAAGCCGGGCGGCGACGGAGCGCCATGGCGACCAGAGCGTCGCGCGTTCCGCGAGCCATTTCGCTTCCGGCCTGATCTCCAGATCGAGCGCATGTGCCACCGCTGATCTCAGCGCCACATCGCCAACGGGAAAGATATCCGGATGGCCTCCGCAGAACATCAGATAGACCTCGGCCGTCCATGGGCCTATGCCACGAAGCGCCACGAGTTCAGAAAGGGCTGCACTCCCCTCCTTGCGCACCACGCCGTCAAGGTCGATCTGTCCTTCGGTAACGGCGCGAGCCAGTCCTTCCAGCGTCGTCGCCTTGGCGCGCGAAAGGCCGAAGGTGGCGCGCAACTCCTCCGGTGCGGCGAGATAATTTTCCGCCGTGACCGCGCCGCCGGTGCCGGCGATGATACGCGCCCAGATGGCATTGGCACTGGCGCGCGACACCATCTGCGAGACGACGATATGAGCAAGGCCGGCAAAGCCGGGCTCGTGGATGCGCAGTTCCAGCGGACCGGCTATCTCAATGACAGGCGCAAGTGCGGGGTCGAGGCGGGCGAGATGCTCCAGTCCTTCGCTGATGTCATCCATCCCGGTGATGATTTTCATGTCGGTCATTCCATATGCCGCCAGCCCGCTGGCGGGGTGCATTAAAACATGGCAGAAGAAACCATGCCTTCATCCATCCGTCAAAAACCGGTTTACCGTTTCGCGCCAAGCCCCAACGGCCCGCTGCATCTCGGCCATGCGTTTTCCGCATTCCTGAACCATGACATGGCGCTGGACAATGGCGGCCGCTTTCTGCTGCGTATAGAGGATATAGACCAGACGCGCTGCACGCCGCAGCTGGAGCAGGCGATCTATGATGATCTCGGCTGGCTGGAACTCTCTTGGGAAGAGCCAGTGCGGCGACAATCGGAGCATTTCGATGAGTACCGGATGGCGCTGCACAGGCTGATCGAGGCGGATCTTGCCTATCCTGCCTTTCTCAGCCGTGGCGAAACCAGGGCCATTGTCGGTGCCTTCGAAGCGGAAGGCGGGATATGGCCGCGCGATCCTGACGGAGCGCCGCTCTATCCGTCCGTCGACCGCGAGAGACCGAAGGCGGAACGGGCGGCCCTGCTCGCATCCGGCCGGCAACACGCCTGGCGGCTCGACACGGACAAGGCGATCCGCGCCGCCCGCACCCCTCTGTTCTGGCAGGAGAGCGGCGACGGGGTGACGGGGCAGATCGAGGCCCTGCCCGCGCTCTGGGGCGATGTGGTGCTGTCGCGTTCCGACGCGCCTTCGAGCTATCATCTTTCCGTTGTGGTTGACGATGCACTGCAGGGGATCACCCATGTGGTGCGCGGCATGGATCTCTTCCATGCCACCGCCATCCACCGGCTGCTGCAGCAGCTGCTGGACCTACCGCAGCCCGCTTATCATCATCACCGGCTGATTCTGGGCACGGACGGGCGCAAGCTTTCGAAAAGCGGAGGCAGTACCGGGCTTTCCGCCCTTCGCGCCGAAGGAGCGACGCCCTCAGATATCCGCCGGCTTGTCGGCCTCCTCTAGCGCCTGCCCGCGACGCGCGCCATTGCCGCCGATGTTACGGCGGATAATCTGCCGGACCTTGTATTTCATCAACGCGGCATTCACCTCCGCGCCGAGCATGAAGATGACGCCGACCATATAAAGGAACACCAGAACCACCATGACGGAGGCGAGACCGGCATAGGTGGCGGCATAATTGGCGAAGGTGGAGAGATAATAGGCGAAGATAGCCGCGCCGATGACCCAGAATATCATCGTCAGCAAAATACCCGGCCAGACATCCCAGATGCGGCGCTTGCCTGCGGGTAGCCACAGATGCGCCGCCACCAGCCCCGCCGTCAGCACCACGATGGTGCCATAAAGGCCGAGGCTGGAAATGGTGTTCAGCACATCCGTCAGCCACGGAAACCGCCGTTCGGCGAAGGACATGGCGACCGGCACGGCGACGAGCACGGTGCTGATGCCGGCAAAGACCACAACGGCAATCAGGACATAAAGCAGGCTGAGCAGCCGGGTCACATACCACCAGCGCGTTTCCGTGACGCGATAGGCGCGGTTCAGCGAAATGCGCAGCGCCTCGACGCCGTTCGAGGCGAAGTATGCAGCCGCCAGTACCGAAATCGTCAGCAGGCCGCCGCGCGGGATGGTGAGAACCTGCTGCACCTGAGCTGCCAGCGGACCGGCAATTGCTTCCGGCCAGGTGTCGAAAATCAGATGCACCGCCGTTTCTGAGAACTGGTCGGCGCCCAGAAAACCGGCCAGCGCCGTGCCGAAGATCAGGAACGGAAACAGCGCCAGCAGGATGGACAGCGCCATGTGGCTCGCCATCGCCCAGCCGTCATCCTCGGCGAAATGGGAATAGGCATCGAAGGCAACCTTGCCTGCCAGGCGCACTGCGGCAACCATGTCGCCTCCATTCATCGGCATTTCATTTGTAACTTCGCCCCGAATATGGGAAATCAGCTTCGTTTTGTACAGCGCGCAAGGCCGGCTTTCGGTTCCATGAACGAAAAGGATTTCGCGCAATTTAATTTTGTAAACCTGAGCGCACCTTGGCGCAAAGACCATTGGCGGGGCGGAACATGTCTGAAAGACCGGTCATCATCATCACCGGCTGCTCCTCGGGCATCGGCGCCTATTGCGCCGGCGCTGTCCACCGGGACGGCTGGCGGGTCTTTGCCACCGTGCGGCGCATCGCTGACATGGCAGCCCTCGAAAATCAGGGCATAGAAACCCTGATCATGGATTACACCAAGCCCGAAACCATCGCCGCGCTGGTGGACACCGTCGCCGCCCGCACCGGCGGCCGCATCGATGCGCTTTTCAACAATGGCGCCTATGGCCAGCCGGGCGCGGTGGAGGACCTGCCGGTCGAAGCGCTGAGAGCCCAGTTCGAAACCAATGTCTTCGGCTGGCACGATCTGACGCGGCGGGTCATTCCCTTTATGCGGGCGCGTGGTGCGGGCCGCATCGTGCATTGCTCGTCCATTCTAGGGCTTGTACCCTATCGCTATCGCGGTGCCTACACCGCTTCGAAATTCGCGCTTGAGGGGCTGGGGGTCACCCTGCGCATGGAGCTTCAGGACAGCGGTATCCATGTCAGCCTGATCGAACCCGGCCCGATCACGTCGAAATTCACCGCGACGGCGCTTGCTCATATCAATGAGCATATCGATCTCGAAAACTCGGCCCATGCGGCAGAATATAAACGCCAGCTGGCGCGTATGGATGGTTCCGGCCCCGTCAACCGTCACAAGCTCGGCCCGGATGCCGTTTATGCCGTGCTGAAACACGCCCTGACGGCTGCAAGGCCGAAACCACATTATCCCGTTACCGTTCCGGCCAAACAGGGGCTTATGCTGAAACGGCTCTTGCCTGCCGGACTTTTCTATCGTCTGCTGCGCAGATTCGATTGAGGAGGAGTAATACCGCATGTCCGGCTTCACCACCGTTCTGGCCCTTATCGTCATGGGGCTTGTCGTCATCGTGTTGATACGCGGCCTCTTCAACATGCTGAAGGGACAGGACGCCAACCGGTCCAACAAGCTGATGCAGCTTCGCCTGCTTCTGCAGGCCATTGCCATCGCTCTGATCATGCTCACCCTCTGGCTCACCGGAGGCGGCCGCTGACATGGTGAAGCTGAACAAGATCTACACCCGCACCGGCGACAAGGGCACGACGGCGCTGGTTTCCGGCCCGCGCCGACCGAAGCACGATCTGCGCGTCGAAGCCTACGGCACGGTGGACGAGACCAATTCGGCCATCGGTGTCGCGCGGCTTCACACGGCCGGGCTGGAAAAGCTGGATGCCATGCTTTTCCGCATCCAGAACGATCTTTTCGACCTCGGCGCCGATCTTGCCACGCCTGACGATGACGAACCGCTGCCTTACGAACCGTTGCGTATAGTCGAAAGCCAGGTCACACGGCTGGAAAGCGAAATCGACGACCTCAACGCCACCCTCGAACCGTTGACGTCCTTCGTGCTGCCGGGCGGCAGCGCCGCGGCGGCAAATCTGCATTTGGCACGCACGGTTTGCCGGCGCGCAGAAAGGCTGATGGTGGAGCTTTCCGTCACCGAGAATGAGATCGTCAGCCCGGCCGCCATCAAATATGCCAATCGCCTCTCCGACTTCCTGTTTGTCGCGGCCCGTTTCGCCAATGATGCCGGCAAGGCCGACATATTGTGGGTTCCGGGCAAGAACCGCTAAGGCGTTTCAACGACGCAACCAAAGGGCGTTCGATGTTCATACCGCTGCACGATGCGAATTCCCTCAAGCATATCCGGCTGCAATATGTCACCATCGGCCTGATCGTGGTCAACGTGCTGGTCTGGCTGTTTACCGGCGTGCTGGCCAGCGACACCGAAGCCAATGCCGCTGCCCTCGGCCTCGGCTTCATTCCCGCCGTGGTGTTCGATTACGCCTATCTGGAACCCGCCCTGCAGGTCGTGCCTGATGACCTCACTGCCATCACCTATGCCTTTCTTCATCTCGATTTCTGGCATCTGGCCGGCAACATGCTGTTTCTCTGGGTCTTCGGCGACAATGTCGAGGATGCGCTCGGCCATTTTCGTTTCCTGATCTTCTATCTCGCCTGTGCCATCGCCGGCGCGCTGTTTCACGGTTTCGTCTCACCCACCTCGGAAGGACCACTGATCGGTGCCTCGGGTGCGGTTTCCGGCGTCGTCGCGGCCTATTTCCTGCTGCATCCAAAAGTGCGCGTCTGGGTGCTGGTCCTCATGCGCATTCCGCTTCCACTGCCCGCCTTCATTCCCCTGGCGCTGTGGATCGGCCAGCAGTTCCTGATGCTGGCGCTCGGGCTGGAAGAGAATGTCTCCTGGGGCGCGCATGTCGGCGGCATCTTGGCGGGCGCCATCATGGTAATTTTCATGCGCAGACGGGGCGTTCCCCTGTTTGATCGCACCATTGTCCCGCCGAGGGCGGCGCAGTTCAAAAATACGTCGCAAACGGCGGGGTTGTCGCAAATCGAACGCGGCTATGACGGGGGTAGATGAGAGGTCACGTCAGAGATAGAGTATTTACGTTAACGTCAACGTAAGATATGCCTTGTGTGCATGCGATAATGAAGATTGCTCCGTTGTAATTGCGGGAAAAATGCTTATCCATGTCGCCAACCTGTTTTTGGAGGTCCGCTCGGCATTGCCAAGCGGACAGGAGTTTGAGGAAAGCCGCCGATGAAAATCCTTGTCCCCGTTAAACGAGTCGTCGATTACAACGTGAAGATCCGCGTGAAGGCGGATGGTTCTGGCGTTGAGCTTGCCAATGTGAAGATGTCGATGAACCCGTTCGACGAAATCTCGGTGGAAGAGGCCCTTCGCCTGAAGGAAGCCGGCAAGGCTGAAGAAGTCGTCGTCGTCTCCATTGGACCTGCCAAGGCGGAAGAAACGCTGCGCACCGCGCTTGCGATGGGTGCCGATCGCGCCATCCTGATCGAGACCGATGAAACGGTCGAGCCGCTCGCTGTCGCCAAGCTCCTGAAGGGCGTGGCCGAGGCTGAGCAGCCCGGTCTAGTCATTGTCGGCAAGCAGGCGATCGATGACGACTCGAACCAGACCGGCCAGATGCTTGCGGCCCTCCTCGGCTGGGGCCAGGGCACCTTCGCCTCAAAGGTCGTGCCTGCCGACGGCAAGGTTGCGGTGACCCGCGAAGTCGATGGCGGCCTGCAGACCGTGGAACTGAAGCTTCCCGCTGTCGTCACCACCGATCTTCGTTTGAACGAGCCGCGTTATGCCTCGCTGCCGAACATCATGAAGGCGAAAAAGAAGCCGCTCGACAAGAAGGCTCCGGCCGATTTCGGCGTCGATGTTTCGCCGCGCCTGAAGGTGTTGAAGACCGAAGAGCCGGCGGGCCGCAAGGCCGGCATCAAGGTGGGCTCGGTTGCCGAGCTGGTCGAAAAGCTCAAAGCCGACGGCGTCCTCTAAGGTTTCGGAAAAGGGAGATATTCTCATGGCCATTCTTCTTCTGGCAGAACACGACAACGCAACCCTTTCCGACCTGACGGCAAAGACCCTGACGGCGGCAACTCAGATTGGCGGCGACGTCCATGTGCTGGTCGCCGGATCCGGCGCCAGGGGCGCTGCCGACGCCGCAGCAAAACTTTCCGGTGTTTCCAAGGTGCTGCTTGCCGACGATGCATCCTATGCAAACCAGCTGGCGGAACCGCTGGCGGCGCTGATCGTTTCGCTTGCCCCGTCCTATGACGTCATCATCGCTCCTGCGACCGCCTCGGCAAAGAACGTCACGCCGCGTGTTGCTGCGCTTCTCGACGTGGCTCAGGTCTCGGAAATCATCGAAGTTGTCAGCCCGGATACCTTCAAGCGCCCGATCTATGCCGGCAATGCCATCCAGACCGTTCAGGCAACCGATGGCAAGAAGGTCATCACCGTTCGCCCGACGGCCTTTGCGGCAGCGGCAGAAGGCGGTTCGGCAGCGGTCGAGACGATCGCCGCCGCCGAAAACCCCGGCGTCTCCTCTTTCGTTTCTGATGCACTGGCCTCGTCCGACCGTCCGGAACTGACCTCGGCGAAGATCATCATCTCGGGTGGCCGTGCTCTCGGTTCTTCGGAAAAATTCAAGGAAGTCATCCTTCCTGTCGCCGACAAGCTCGGTGCTGCCGTTGGTGCATCGCGCGCTGCCGTCGATGCCGGCTATGCGCCGAATGACTGGCAGGTGGGCCAGACCGGCAAGGTCGTCGCCCCACAGCTTTACATCGCGGCGGGCATTTCCGGTGCCATCCAGCATCTGGCCGGCATGAAGGACAGCAAGGTCATCGTCGCCATCAACAAGGACGAAGAAGCGCCGATCTTCCAGGTTGCCGATTACGGCCTTGTGGCGGACCTCTTCGAGGCATTGCCGGAACTGCAAAAGGCCCTCTAATTTCAAATAGATGATGAAGGCGGCGCGTTTTTTGAACGCGCCGCCTTCTCTTTTTCGGCGATATGCGTAACATCGCCAGCGAATTTGCACATGCAGCACATGGGAGAACAGCATATGACCGCCCCCTTTAAGAACATCGGTGTCATCGGAGCCGGTCAGATGGGGTGCGGCATCGCACATGTCTCTGCGGTTGCCGGCTACAGGGTTCATATTTACGATCTTTCCAAAGACGGCATCGAGGCCGGCCTTGCCACCATCAACGGCAATCTCGCGCGCCAGGTCACCAACGGCAAGCTTTCCGACGAGGCCCGCAAGCAGGCCCTGGCGCTCATCAGCGGTTCGACCGATGTCAACGATCTGGCACCCATGGACCTCGTCATCGAGGCTGCCACCGAGAACGAAGAGATCAAGCGCAAGATCTATGCGCAGATCTGCCCGGTCCTGAAGCGGGAGGCGCTTCTCGCCACCAACACGTCTTCACTTTCCATCACCCGGCTTGCCTCTGCCACCGACCGTCCGGAACAGTTCATGGGCATCCACTTCATGAACCCGGTGCCGGTCATGAAACTGGTGGAACTGGTGCGCGGCATCGCGACCAATGAAAAGACCTTCGATGCGGCCAAGGACTATGTGCGGACGCTCGAAAAGGCGATCACCGTTGCCGAAGATTTCCCGGCCTTCATCGTCAACCGTATCCTGCTGCCGATGATCAATGAGGCGATCTATACGCTTTATGAGGGCGTCGGTTCGGTGGAAGCCATCGACACCGCCATGCGCCTCGGCGCAAACCACCCGATGGGACCGCTGCAACTCGCAGACTTCATCGGTCTCGATACCTGTTTATCGATCATGCAGGTGCTGCATGACGGCCTCTCCGACAGCAAATACCGCCCCTGCCCGCTGCTGGTGAAATATGTTGAAGCCGGCTGGCTCGGCCGCAAATCCGGCCGTGGTTTTTACGATTATCGGGGTGAGACGCCGGTTCCGACGCGGTAAAAATCGACCTTGTGCTGAGGGAGAGGAAATATCTCTCCCCCAAGCCGAAAACTCAAAGCTACCTGGATGTTGCGGCCGTCACCAACGCCTTGGCATCTTCGCTATCCCACGCCGCCGGCCCGTTCATCGCTGCGAGAAGACAGCCGTTTTCATCCAGCAGCAGGGTGGCCGGCAGGCCGAAAGCGAGACCTTCCTTTTTCAGAACGTTGAAGACGCCCATGGAACTGTCGCGATAGTGCTTCAGGGAATCGATCTTGTATTCGTCCATGAAGGCTTTCGGCTTTTCATCCCCGCCCGTATCGATGTTAACAGCCACGACTTCAAAGCCGTTACCGCCCATTTCCTTCTCCAGCGCGTTCAGCGCCGGCATTTCTTCCCGGCAGGGCACGCACCACGTCGCCCAGAGATTGAGCAGCACCGCTTTACCCTTGAGATCGGCAAGGCTCATATCTTTCCCCTCCGACCCTTTGAAGGAGAGCGGAATAACGCGCGGGGTGTCTGCCGCCGACATAGCCGCCACCTGGCCCTTCAGAAAGGGTTTCAGCGTGGCAATGCGGTTCGCCGCACCTTCACATAAACCGGCGTCGGCCACCGCTGCCCCTTGAACCGGGCTCTCAGACCCAATATGCCTGAACCAGACCGCGCCTGCACCGGCGAGCACACCGGCAACGGCAGCAATTGCAACCAATTTGGCGGAAGGAAGCCTGAACGGCCTTTTCTCTGTCATCGAATACTCCAGGGCATCACACATGGCTGACGGCACAGATCAGAAATCCTCCAACCAGATGTGGGGCGGGCGTTTCGCTTCCGGGCCATCTGCCATCATGGAAGAGATAAATGCCTCCATCGGCTTCGACAAGAAACTTTACGCCCAGGATATCCGCGGCTCTATGGCGCATGCCGCCATGCTGGCATCTAAAGGCATTATTTCGCCTGAAGATAAAGACAAGATCACCGAGGGCCTGAACACGATCCTGTCAGAGATCGAATCCGGCAGCTTCGAATTCTCCCGCAAGCTCGAAGATATTCACATGAATATCGAAGCGCGGCTTGCCACCCTCATCGGCCCGGCAGCCGGCCGTCTGCACACCGCCCGCTCGCGCAACGACCAGGTGGCGCTCGATTTCCGCCTGTGGGTCAAGGAAGAATTGCAGAAGACCGAAGGCATGCTGACGGCGCTCATCGCTGCCTTCCTCGACCGCGCCGAGGAAAACGCCGATACGGTGATGCCCGGCTTCACGCATTTGCAGACGGCGCAGCCTGTCACCTTCGGCCATCATTGCATGGCCTATGTGGAAATGTTCGGCCGTGACCGCGCCCGCGTACGCCACGCCATCGAGCACATGGACGAAAGCCCGATTGGTGCGGCTGCCCTTGCCGGCACCGGCTATCCGATTGATCGCCACATGACGGCCAAGGCGCTCGGTTTCCGCGAGCCGACCCGCAACTCCATCGACACCGTGTCCGACCGCGATTTCGCGCTGGAATTCCTGTCGATAGCCTCCATCTGCGCCACGCATCTGTCGCGTCTTGCCGAAGAGATCGTCATCTGGTCGACGCCGCAATTTGGTTTCATCCGGCTGTCGGACGCCTTTTCCACAGGCTCGTCGATCATGCCGCAGAAGAAGAACCCTGATGCCGCTGAGCTGGTGCGCGCCAAGACCGGCCGCATCAACGGCTCGCTGATCGCTCTCCTCACCGTGATGAAGGGTCTGCCGCTCGCCTATTCCAAGGACATGCAGGAAGACAAGGAACAGGTTTTCGACGCCGCCGAAAGCCTGGAACTGGCGATCGCCGCCATGACCGGCATGATCCGCGACCTCGAAGTACGCAAGGACCGCATGCGCGCAGCGGCGGGTTCAGGTTATTCCACCGCGACCGATCTGGCCGACTGGCTGGTGCGAGAAGCAGGTCTGCCCTTCCGCGATGCCCACCATGTGACCGGCAATGCCGTGGCGCTGGCGGAAAAGAAAGGCTGCGATCTCGCCGATCTTTCGCTGGAGGAATTGCAGGCCATCCACCCCGGCATCACCGATAGCGTTTTCGATGTTCTTTCGGTGGAAGCATCGGTCGCTAGTCGCACAAGCTTCGGCGGCACGGCTCCTTCGGAGGTACGCAAGCAGATCGCCTGGTGGCGCGGACGCAACTGATAAATCTGCGTTACGCTGCGATCACAAGAAACAGGGTGCACAAGCGCCCTGTTTTTCGTTATCAGAGAAGCACATATTTCCTTTGGACAGGCCCATGCTTTCAAAATCCGTGCGCAAACTCATCGTTCCCATCGGCATGACGCTTGCCGTAAGCCTCGCTCTCAGCGCCTGCGGGCGCAAGGGCGACATCGATCCGCCGAGCACGCCGGTCGAAATGCGCAACAAGCGCGCCGCCGATGGCAGTGAGCCGAAGCCGGCAACGGCGGAACGGCCCTTCATTCTCGACAAGCTTCTCTGACGGGTAAAAAGCCTTGAACCATTTTGGCTATATCGACGGCGTGCTGCACGCCGAAAACGTGCCCGTGCCCGAGATCGCCAAGGCGGTCGGCACGCCCTTCTACGTCTATTCGACCGCAACCCTGGAGCGCCACTACAAGGTGTTCTCAGGTGCGTTTGCGGATGTGGACGCCATGGTCTGTTATGCCATGAAGGCCAACTCCAACCAGGCCGTGCTGAAGACGCTGGCAAAGCTCGGCGCTGGCATCGACGTCGTCTCCGGCGGTGAATTGCGTCGCGCTCTGGCTGCTGGCGTGCCGGCAAACCGCATCATGTTCTCCGGCGTCGGCAAGACGGTTGCGGAAATGGATTATGCGCTGGATGTGGGCATTTATTGTTTCAACATCGAATCCGAGCCGGAGCTGGAAGTCCTCAATCTACGCGCCATCAAGGCGGGCAAGCGGGCGCATGTCTCCTTTCGCATCAACCCTGATGTGGATGCGCGCACCCACGCCAAGATTTCCACCGGCAAGAAAGAAAACAAGTTCGGCATTTCCTATGAGCGGGCGCGCGCCGTCTATGCCCATGCTGCAACCCTGCCCGGCATCGAAGTCACGGGCATCGACATGCATATCGGCAGCCAGATCACCGAGTTGCAGCCTTTCGAGGACGCCTTCCGGCTGCTGCGCGAACTGGTGGAAGCGCTTCGCGGCGATGGCCATGCGATCAGCCACGTCGATATCGGCGGCGGCCTCGGCATTCCCTACCGCGACGACAACAATCCGCCGCCGCTGCCGGATGCCTATGCGCATATCGTCAAGAACGAGTTGAAAAGCCTCGACTGCAAGATCGTCACCGAGCCCGGCCGTCTGATCGTCGGTAATGCCGGCGTTCTGGTAACGGAAGTCATCTATGTGAAGGATGGCGGCGAAAAGACCTTTGTAATCGTTGACGGCGCGATGAACGACCTCATCCGTCCGACGCTATATGAGGCCTATCACGGCATCCGCCCGGTGGTGCAACCGGCAGAGGATACGCCGCGCATCAAGGCCGATATCGTCGGCCCGGTCTGCGAAACCGGCGATTATCTGGCGCTGGACCGTGAGATGGCCGCACCGCAACCGGGCGATCTCATCGCCGTCAGTTCCGCTGGCGCCTATGGTGCGGTGCAGGCAGGAACCTATAATTCTCGCCTGCTGGTGCCGGAAGTGCTGGTCAAGGGTGACAAATTCCACGTCATCCGCCCCCGCGGCACGTATGAAGAACTGATCGCCCTCGATTCCGTGCCCGCCTGGCTCGACTGATCCGCTTGCAGCCGATCACAATTGAGCGAAGCTGCCTAAAAAATGGGGGTGAGGGCTTGGCTGCCCTCGTCTTCGCCACAAAGAATGTTATCCTTGCCTCTGTGATATGGAGAACTCGCCGTTCCGGGAATGGCGTTGACGTGGCCAGAACCGGGAGAACGGATTGATGACCACAGCCGGAGAGGACAGGACAGGCAGAAAGCGCTCCACTGGCGCATTCGTGCAGCGGCCGGACCTTGCCCGCCGGGTTGCCGCCAAGCGTTTCTTCGCAAAAATCGTTCTGCTTTCGGAGAAGATCGCCCCGAAAACGCTATGGCCGCTCTCTATTGCCGCTCTGTTTCTGGTGCTTGCCTGGTTCGGCCTTTACCGGCACATGCCGGATTTTCTGCGGCTCGGCGTCGTTTTCGTGCTCGTGTTCGCCTTCATTGCCACTCTCCTGCCGATCGCGCGGCTGAAATGGCCGACTGACAACGACGCTTCCCGCCTTCTCGAAGATCGCAACGGTCTTGCACACCAACCTGTTGGAGTACAGGAAGACGAACCGGCCTTCGACACGCCTTTTTCCAGAACGCTCTGGAAGGAACACCAGATCCGCATGGCGGAGCGTATCGCCGCACTGAATGCCGGTCTGCCGAAGCCCGATATCGCCCGTTATGACCGTCTCGCCCTACGCGCCATTCCCGCCCTTCTTCTGGCTGCTGCCTTCGGTTTTTCCTTTTCCAACGGCGCAGGCACGATTGCCGATGCCTTCCGCAGCCAACCGACCGTGGGTCCGCTCAATCTCGATATTCGACTGGACGCCTGGGTTACGCCGCCCTCTTATACCGGACGCGCACCGATTTTCCTGACTGGGCGTGACGCGACCAACCGCGACGCGGTTTCCGTGCCGCAGTCCTCCAGGCTGACGATCCGCATGACCGGTGGTGATGGCGGCGAAGAAGTGACCTTCGAACCGGAAATGGCGGGCGCCCTGCAAAAGCTCGCTCCCGAGACAACCCGGGCCGACAGTGCGAGCGGTGATGTCTCGGTTCCGGCGCAGGCTCCTTTGGCGGATCAGCCCTTGGCACCGCGCACCTTCGCGATGGATGTTACCGAAAGCGGCATGATAACCGCCAATGGTGAGCAATGGTTGTTCAATGTCATCCCGGACCAGCCGCCCAGCATTGCCTTCGACAACATGCCGCGCCGCGCCGTCAACGGCGCGCTGGAAATCGGCTTCACCGCCAAGGATGATTACGGGTTGAAGGAAGCTCACGCAATTATTGAGCCTATCGGCGTTGCCGAAGGCGCGACAGCGCTTTACCCGCCGCCGGAATTCAAGCTCGATCTGCCGCGGCAGAACAATCGCGAGATCAAGGGGCTGACCAGCCGCAACCTGACCGAACATCCGATGGCCGGGAAACGCGTGCGTATTACACTGGTGGCGACTGACGGTGCAGGCCAGACCGGCCGCAGCCCTCCGCATGAAATGGTGCTGCCGGGCCGCAATTTCTCGGAACCGCTGGCTGCTTCCATTGCCGAACAGCGGCAGATTTTTTCGCTCGACACACGCCAGATGCCAAAGGCGATCGCCTATAACGAGGCGGTCGGAATGCGTCCGGAAGAGACCATTCCCAACACGACGCATTATCTCCTGCTGCAATCGGCGCAGACCCGCATGCGGCTCGCCTATAATGAGGAAATGCTGAAGGACACGGCGGATTACCTCTGGGAGATCGCACTGGGCATCGAGGATGGTGATCTTTCGCAGGCGGAAAAGCGCCTGCGCGATGCACAGACCGCCCTTTCCGAGGCGCTTCAGCGCAATGCCTCCGATGAAGAAGTGGCCAAGCTCATGCAGGAGCTGCGCGAGGCGATGCAGCAGTTCATGAGCGAGCTTGCGCAACGCATGCAGAATGCGCCGCAAGCCAACATGAACCAACAGGCACAGAACGTGCTGCGCCAACGCGATCTGGAAAACATGATGAACCAGATCGAGAATCTCGCCCGTTCCGGCAATCGCGATGCCGCGCAGGAAATGCTCTCGCAATTGCAGCGCATGATGAACAATCTGCAAGCCGGCCGACCGCAGCGTCAGGGGCAGCAAGGCCAGCAGCAGAGCAGCAAGATGCGCCAGCAGATCGACAAGCTAGGCGAAATCCTGCAGCAGCAGCAGAAGCTGATGGACGAAACCTTCAAGCTGGATCAGGCATTGCGCGACCGGATGCAGCGCGGTGATCCGCAGCAGGGCGGCGAAAGCGACGACCAGCAGATGGGCGAAAACGGCCAGCAACAGCCTCAGGGCCAGCAAGGCCAACAGGGTGAAAATGGCCAACAGGGCGGACAGCAGCAGACTGACCAGATGACCGCCGAGCAATTGCGCGAAGCGCTGAAAAACCTGCGGGCCCAGCAGGATGCCCTCGGCAAGCAGCTCGGCGAATTGCAGCAGGGACTTCGCGATCTCGGCATGGAGCCGGGCGAAAATTTCGGCAAGGCGCAGCAGGAAATGCAGGGCGCCGGTGAGGCGTTGGGCAAGAGCCAGGGTGAACAGGCCGTCGAGGGCCAGGGCAATGCGCTGAATGCGCTGCGCCAGGGCGCACAGGACATGATGGGCCAGATCATGCAGGCCATGCGCCAGCAGGGCCAGCAGCCGGGTCAGGGGCAGGAAGGCATGGCCGGTCAAGGCGGCCAGAACGGCCGCGATCCGCTCGGCCGTCCGCGCAGCACCACCGGCCCTGACTTTGGCGATCAGGTGAAGGTGCCTGACGAAATAGACGTGCAACGCGCCCGCGAGATTCTTGACGCCATCCGCGAAAAGCTCGGCAACAATCCGCCGGGTGAGGTGGAACGGCGTTATCTCGAGCGGTTGCTGGATATCAGGTGACGGTTAGCACAGGTAATGGTGCGCCTCGTTACATCCTTTTTCAGAAGCTAAAGTTTCCGTCATGCCGGACTTGATCCGGCATCCAGCAGACGCGCGTCTGCGCGGCGGAAAGAGTTCTTTCAGCCCAAGGACTTGGGCTGGTTGGATTCCGGCTCAAGGCCGGAATGACGGAGGTAGGGAACTGCGCTGAGCCAGGGGGCTGACCAACAAAAAAGGCGGCCCGACGGCCGCCCTTTAAATCTCTGCGCCCTTACCACTCAGGCCGCAAGCGCCCGCGCCACGGCCTTGCGAATATCCGGAAGCGCAAAAGGTTTGGAAACCACGTCCACGATCTTCGTCGCCAGATCATCCGCCCGTTCGCGCTGCTCGGCGTAACCGGTCATCAACAAAATACGCATGGCCGGGAAGCTTTCGGCGGCGCGGTGCGCCAGCTCGATGCCATCCATGACCGGCATGCGGATATCCGAAAGAAGAAGATCGAAACTGGTTTCCTGAAGCTTTTCCAGGCCCTGCTCGCCGTCTGCCGCCTCATGGGTCTCGTGACCGTCGAGACGGAGCGCCCGCGCCACGAAAGAACGCAGCGCATCCTCGTCTTCGGTAATCAGAATCTTCGCCATTACTCATTGCTCCTGGGCATCATTTCCAGCCGTGAGCAACATCGCAGGCTCCTCTTTTCAAGAGGTAAACACCCAGGCTTTGGCTGGGTGAATGGTTAATGAGGCGTCTCTTCGCTGTGCCGTTCCGGCACGGGAAAACTGCTCAGGCGTCGCCGGTGACAACGCCGACGAAGGGCAGCTCGCGGAACGCATAAGCGACATCCATGCCGTAACCCACCACGAAATAATCAGGACATTCGAAACCGACATAATCGGCTTCCAGATCCTCCTTGCGCTTGACTTTCTTGTCGAGAAGCACGGCGATGGTGACGTTGCGAGCGCCACGTTCGTAAAGAAGTTCCTTGGCGAAGCGCAGCGTGCGGCCGGATTCGAGAATGTCGTCAATCAGCAGGACGTCGCGGTCTTTCACGTCGCTGTCGATATCCTTGACGATCCTCACGCCCTGCGAAACCGTGCCGGTGCCATAGCTCGACAGCGTAATGAATTCGACCTCGGGGGCAAGACCACTGTCATGCAGCGCGCGGATAAGGTCGGCCGCGAAAATGAACGATCCCTTGAGCACGGCAATGACGAGCAGATCCTTGGTCGGGCCGCTGGCAATGTGCTTGGCCATGTCGCGATTGCGCTCTGCAATCTGCTCGGCGGTATAAAGCGGCTCGATATTTTTTCCACGGACGACGGGCATTCTTACTCCTGTGCTGCGCCTTGCCGATTTTACCTTTCAGTAAAAATAGAAGACAGGCGTTAGCACAGTCAGCGTCCGGACGCACCCGCCTCAACGAAGGAAAGCTTGATCTCGGGCGTTTTTCCACCGGGATGGCGCAGTTTTGCCGAAAAACCGTGGCTGAAACCGGGCTGCATCTGTTTAACCGGCGGTTCAATGACCATGCTGGCCACCAGTTGTCCCTTGGCGGCAAAAAGGTCCGCGCGAAGGGCCGGCGCCTCTTCGAGCTTGCCGCCGTTATTCTCCACGATACCATTGATAAGCAGGATATCCATACCGCCCGCCTCCTGCGGCGTCACGGTGACATGGGAAATGGCGAGGGGGCTGACCGACGCTGCTACAGCGGTCTTTTCCGGCACCACCACTGAGAGGCCGCCTGAACAGACAAAAACAAGAATTGCGAGCCCCGCCACCAGCGCGGAATAAGCGTCCGCCGAAAGGAGGGATAATCTGCGATCCAGCCAGCCGATGAAGGCGAGGCCGAGCACACCGATGGTGACAGGTGGTTTTGCACCGTCCAGGGGCCTCGCGCCGCGATTGTCGTTTCCGGGCTGGCGCGGACGGTTTTCCTTGATGGTGACAAATTCCGCGTCTACCACGTCAACTGTCGGGTTTGCCGCCCGCGCCGTGCGGCGCAGCGGCGTCTCCGGCATCAGGAGGTCAAAATCGAATGCCGCTTGCCGGCGAGATGAACGGAATATAGCCATAGAATTCCTTGGGTGAGGTTTTCCGGCCCGCAAAACTGGGCATTGCAACGAATCCTGCCAAGTTTTAAATTTAAATGGTTAATGCTTCGCAAAAACCGCTCGCCGGGCGTCCCGAACCGGGGTAGACCGCGCCCTCCGGCTTCATCCCAGCGGCTTGCGAACCACCACGAAACGAAGAGACTGGAAGTCCGTTGATCCATTTCGAAAATGTCGGGTTGCGTTACGGCATGGGACCCGAAATCCTGAGGGACATGACCTTCGATATTCCCAAAGGGTCGTTCCAGTTTCTGACCGGCCCCTCGGGCGCCGGCAAGACGACGCTCCTGCGCCTGCTACTGATGTCGCTGCAGCCGACCCGCGGCAATATCCGCATGTTCAATCGCGATGTGTCACGCATTCCGCGCAGCGAGCTGCCGATGTTGCGTCGACGCGTCGGCATCGTGTTTCAGGATTTCCGGCTGCTTGATCATCTGACGACCTATGAGAATGTCGCCCTGCCGCTGCGCGTGCGTGGCAAGGAAGAAAGCGCCTATCGCAATGACGTGATCGAGCTTCTGAAATGGGTTGGGCTCGGCGAGCGTGTCAACGTGCTGCCGGCGATCCTTTCCGGCGGCGAGAAGCAGCGCGCCGCCATTGCCCGCGCGCTGATGGACCAGCCGGAAATATTGCTGGCCGACGAGCCGACCGGCAATGTTGATCCGCCGATGGCCAAGCGCCTTCTCAACCTGTTTCTGGAACTCAACCGGCTGGGCACCGCCGTCGTTATCGCCACCCATGACTTCGGCCTGATGGACCAGATCGATGCGCGCCGGATGATCCTGACCGAAGGGCGGCTCGACATCTATGAATGAGATCACCCTTAAACCGTTGAAGCCGGAAGCGGCGCAGCCGAAGCGTCCGCCCATGCGCATCCGCCCGATGGCACCCATTCTGCCGCCCTCCAACATTCAGGGCAATGCGCTGATGGTGGTCATCGCCATCATGGCTTTTCTCGCCTGCCTCACGCTCGGCGCCGTTTCCATGGTGCGCGCCACCGCCGCCACGTGGCAGAGCCAGATTTCCCGTGAGATCACCATCCAGATCAAACCCGAGGACGGGCTGGACATGAATGCAGCGCTGAACAAGGCGCGCAATCTGGCGCTCACCTTCGTCGGCACCCGCGATGGCACCATTCTTGACGATGCAGCGACATCGCGCCTGCTGGAGCCGTGGCTCGGCAGCGGGCTCGATCTCTCCGAACTTCCCATACCGCGTCTCGTCGTCATCACCATCGATGAAAACAATCCGCCCGATTTCCAGGCGATGCGGGATATGCTGAAGGCCGAGATTCCACAGGCATTTCTGGACGACCATCGCACCTGGGTCGACCGGCTCGTTTCCATGGCAAGAACCACTGTCATGATCGGCGTTGGCGTCCTCATTCTCGTGTTCACAGCCATGGTGCTGACCGTCGTATTTGCAACCCGCGGCGCGCTTTCCGGCAACCGGCACATTGTCGAGGTTCTGCATTTTGTCGGCGCGGAGAGCAGCTTCGTGGCGCGGGAATTCCAGAAACACTTCCTGAAGATCAGCCTCAAGGGCGCGGCGGCGGGCAGTGCGCTGGCGGCCGCCGTGTTCCTCGTCGCCGGTTTCTGGCAGTCGAGCACCGTCGCCACCCCCCAGAGCGACCAGGCAAGTGCGCTTTTTGGCTCCTTTTCCGTCGGCCTTGGCGGTTATTTCGGCATTGCGATGACGATGATCATCATCGCGCTTCTCACCACCATCACCGCACGCGTCACCGTCATCCGCACCATCGACGATATCGATCGTGTCCGGTCCGATCCGTCGAAAAGCGACGGCCTGGCATCGTGATGACACGATGAATCTAGCGGAAAAACTGAAACCGTCACGAACGGGATGTAACCTGCGGACGGTGGACAAAAATGCCTGTTCCTTGCCTTAATCGGCGAGTAATCAGGAGGAATGTTTGTGAGTCGGACGGACCAGGATCAGGCAGCGACGCGACCGGCCCGAAAGGGGCTTTTGGCGCGGCGTGGTCCATTGCGCCGTTTTATCCGCGGCCTCATCCTGCTCTGTGTCATCGCGCTCGGCGCATTTTCCGGTGGTTTCCTGTGGTTTGCCGATTCTGTCGCCTCGATGCGCCCGCCCGAGGGTGCCAGAGGCGATGCCATCATCGTGCTCACTGGCGGTTATCAGCGCATCGAACAGGCGGTCGGCCTTCTGAGAGACGGCGTGGGCAAACGGCTTTTGATTTCAGGCGTCAACCCGGCCACAACCCGCTCGCAGATACGCAAGATGACGCAAGGGTCGTCCGATATGTTCACCTGCTGCGTGGACATGGGCTACAAGGCGATAGATACGATCGGTAACGCCAATGAGGCGGCGAGCTGGATACGCGATCACAACTACTCTTCCATCGTGGTCGTCACAAATAATTATCACATGCATCGCAGCCTTCATGAATTGCGCAGTGCCAGCCCACACACACAATTCATCGCCTATCCCGTCATCAGCGCCGATCTTGCCCGCACGAACTGGTTCGTGGAACCGGATGTGGTGAGAACCATGCTTTATGAATATCTGAAATTCGTGGCGGCGGCCGGACGTGACCTGACGGGCTTCGGCAAGGGCGATGGCCTGCGCAAGGCCACTGCCGCACTGCAGCTTCCTCATAAGCATCCAGAAACACGCTTGCTGCCGCCCCTTGTTTTCGTGTAGGCGTCTGACATCGGCATCCGGCATCGAAACGCTAAAGACTTCGAACCGGCTGCGTCCCGGGAAGGCTGTTGATGCTCAAGCTGCGCTCTTTTCTTTTCAATACGCTGTTTTATCTCAACCTGATTGTCCGCATGATCGTGCTGACGCCGATCTATTTTATCCTGCCACGCAAGATCGCCTACGAAATCCCGAAGAACTGGGCGCGCTCCAATCACTGGCTGATGAAAACCATCGTCGGCACCACCTTCGAGATCGAAGGGCTGGAAAACATTCCAGAGACTGGCTGCATCTTCGCGCCGAAGCACCAGTCCTTCTGGGACACCTATGCGCTGCTGCCCAACCTTCCCGATCCGGTCTACATTCTAAAGCGCGAACTTTTGTGGATCCCGCTGTTCGGCTGGTACGCGATGAAACAGAGGATGATCCCGGTCAACCGCGCCGCACGCGGCAAGGTGATGCTGAAGGTGATGGAGCGCGCGAAAGAGGAAATGGCCGCGGGCCGCGAACTCATCATCTATCCCGAAGGGACACGCCGGCCGCCGGGCGCCGAGCCTGAATATCGTTACGGCATCGCGAGGCTGTACCGTGACCTTCAGGTTCCGGTCATTCCCGTCGCCATGCATCCGGGCCTCTTCTGGCCGCGCCGTTCCACCATGCGTTATCCCGGCCATTTCAAGGTGCGTATCCTGCCCGCCATCGAACCGGGGCTCGACCCCGATGTGTTCTTCAAGCGCCTGATCGATGTCACGGAAAAGGCGAGCGACGAATTGCTGCTGGAAACCGTGCGCAACAATCCGCATTTGCCCTTGCCGCCGACTGCGGTGAAGCGGATTGCCGAACTTCAGGGCAAGGAATCAACGGCTGGCTGAGCGACAAGCGCGCCGACATTGGCAGCGATGCTCTCCAGCAAGGAATCGCGTATGCCCATCTCCTGCAGATGCTGCACGGTGTTGAAGACGTAATCCGTGTTCGGACCGGAGCGACCGGCCGCAGCCGCGATGATGGTGGCCGATTCGGCAACGCCGAGACCGCCGATATATTGTTCATGCGCGGGATCGGCCACATAGGTCACGGCGCTGCCGCGCCGGCCGTCGGAAAGCGCGATCGAAACTACCCGCTCTTTGTAGACGTTCGTCACCAGTTCGCGCTCACGCAGATAGGCCATGACGGGATCATGATCCTTGCCCCGCACGCGAAAAGCGACGCCAAGACATGAACCACCGCGTTCCAGCCCGAGAACGAGGCCGGGCTTTTCTTCCGTGCCTCTGTAAAAATTGGAGCTGATGCAGAGCGAGCGCCGATAACCGTGCAATCGTGCCTGCTGCCTCTCCTCAAAGGCGAAGCCAGGGTTCCACATTAACGAACCGTAGCCAAAGACCCAAAAATCGTCCATATCCCAAGCCAAATCAAAATTCCCTGAAGTCTGTTCATCGGAGATCAATATGGCAGCGTCAAGCCAATCCGGCACGGCCAAAAAATTCCTCTGGCTCGCCATCGCCATCCTCGTGGTTATCGGACTTTATACCGCCGGGTGGTTTTACGCCGCCGACAGGCTGAAGCAGACTGTCCTGAACGTGATTTCCCCCTCGCAGGCCCGCAGCGTCAGCGGCGAATGCAGCGATATCGCCTTCAAGGGTTATCCCTTCCGCATCGGCCTCTTCTGCTCGAAGGTGACGGTGGATGACAGCCAGAACGGCGTCTCCGCCTCCTTTGGCGAATTGCGCTCGGCGGCACAGGTCTACAATCCCGGCCATATCGTCTGGGAACTCGATTCGCCTGCGGAAATCCGCTCGGCCCACGGCCTGACCATTTCAGCAGAATGGAAGAACATGCAGTCCAGCATCGTCACCAGGCTGAAGGGCATTGACCGCAGCTCACTCATCATCGATGGGCTAAAGGCGCAGGCGGTTTCCTCGGTCACCGGCCAGACCATCGACTTCGATGCCGTCAAGACGGAGATGCACCTGCGCCAGAACGGCGCTGATCTCGATGGCGCGATCACGCTCACGGACTCCGCGACCGTCATCAAGGACTGGCCGCAGATTCTTCCGCGCCTCAACGCCATTGCCGATGTCACACTCGCCGGCAAAGCGGGCATGGTGGATGGCAGCGATACAGCTGGCCTTTATGGCGCAAGCGGCGAGCTTCGCCGGCTGGTCGCCGATATCGGCGAAGGCCGTGTCATGCGCATCAGCGGCCCCTTCTCCTTCGATAACGAGGGTTATCTCTCCGGCAAGTTCAAGCTGGAGATCGAAAAGCTCGGCGCGTGGTCTGACAATGCCAAGCAGGCGTTTCCACAGCTGCAATCTACCATCGACACGGCGCGCAAGCTGCTCGGCGCACTCGCCGGCGGCGGTGACAGGGCGTCCGTCGATCTCGTAGTGGACCGCGGCCGCGCCACGATCAGCGGCTTTATCCCGCTGGGCAAGATTCCGCCGATCTGAGGGTTAGCCCGTAATCGACGTCATCCTTGGGACAAGCCCGCGGATGACGAAAGCAAGGCCTTGACACTTTACCAGCGGTTTGATGGCCGGATCGAATCCGGCCAAGACTGTCGCCAGCGGCGCCCTACTTCTTCTGATCCAGCGCGTGACGACCGAAGTCGGGCGCATCGACGTCCTGACCTGCCTGCACGATCGAGCGACGAATAGCGCGGGTGCGCGAGAACAGCTCGAACAGCTTGTCGCCCTCTCCCCAGCGAATCGCCCTTTGCAGGGAGGCGAGATCCTCGGAAAACCGGGCCAGCATCTCAAGGATGGCGTCCTTGTTGTGCAGGCAGACGTCGCGCCACATGGTAGGATCGGAGGCGGCCAGACGTGTGAAGTCGCGGAAACCGGAGGCAGAATATTTGATGACTTCCGATTCGGTCACCGTCTCCAGATCATCCGCGGTGCCGACGATGTTATAGGCGATGATGTGCGGCAGATGCGAAACGATGGCCAGAACCTTGTCGTGGTGTTCGGCATCCATTTCATCCACGCGCGAACCGAGCGCCCGCCAGAAATCCTTCAGCTTTTCCAGCGCCGCCGCGTCCGTGCCCGGCAGCGGTGTGAAGATGCACCAGCGGTCACGGAAGAGGCCGGCAAAACCGGCATCCGGGCCGGATTTTTCCGTACCTGCCAGCGGATGGCCGGGAATGAAATGCACGTTGTCAGGCATATGCGGCGCCATCTGTGCGATGACGGAAGCCTTGGTGGAACCCACATCGGTAACGATGGCGCTCGGTTTCAGATGCGGTGCGATCTGCCGCGCCACGCTTTCAGACGCGCCGACCGGCACCGAAACGATGACGAGATCGGCATCCTTCACCGCTTCCGCCGCCGAGACGGTATAATCCGTGCCAAGCGCCAGTTCTTCCGCCCGTTTCAGCGTATCTTCGCTGCGGGTGGAAATAATCACATGGCGGGCGAGCCCCAGTTCCTTGATATCCCGGGCAATGGACGAACCGATCAGGCCGATGCCGATCAGCGCGATGCGTTCAAACATGATCTCAGCCATCAAGCCCGCCCCATGAACTCGGTGAGAGCAGCGATGACGCCAAGATTGGCCTCTTCCGAACCGATGGTCATTCTGAGCGCATTGGGGAAACCGTAACCGCGCACCGCACGCAGAATGTACCCGCGGCGGCTCAGGAACTCGTCAGCGTCCGTTGCCCGCTTGCCGTCCTGATCCGGAAAATGGATGAGGATGAAGTTGGTGACTGACGGCGTGACGGTGAGGCCGAGGCCGGTAAAGGTCGTGACCAGCTTTTCCATCCACACCGCGTTGTGCGCCACGGCTTTTTCGACGAAAGCCTGATCGCGGATGGCAGCGGCACCCGCTGCGATGGCCGGCGCGCTCATGTTGAACGGTCCGCGCACACGGTTCAGCGCGTCGACGATGGCGGCCGGACCATACATCCAGCCCACGCGCAGGGCAGCAAGGCCGTAGACCTTCGAGAAGGTGCGGGTCATCACCACGTTGCGGTTGCCGGAAACCAGTTCCAGCCCGGCCTCATAGTCGTTCTTGCGCACATATTCGGCATAGGCCGCATCCAGCACCAGCAGAACATGTTTCGGCAGGGCGGCCTGCAGGCGGCGAATTTCCGCAACCGGAACATAGGTGCCGGTGGGATTGCCGGGATTGGCGATGAACACCATCTTCGTCTTCGGCGTCACGGCGGCGAGGATCGCGTCCACATCGACAGCGCAATCCTTTTCCTTCACCGTCACCGGTGTCGCGCCCGCGCCCATGATCTGGATCTTGTAGACGAGAAAACCGTGTTCGGTGATGATCGCCTCATCGCCCACACCCAGATAGACGTGGCAAAGCAGGCCAAGAAGCTCGTCGGAGCCGTTGCCGCACAGGATATTCGCGATGTTAAGGCCATGCACGTCGGCAATGGCCTGCCGCAACGCAATCGCCTGCCCGTCCGGATAGATTTCCAGATGGCTGGCCGCCGTACTGAAAGCCTCGATGGCTTTCGGGCTTGGCCCGAGCGGGGTTTCATTGGAGGAGAGCTTATAAACCTTCCCAACGCCATCCACATGCTCCTTGCCCGGAACATAAGCGGCGATATCCAGAATACCCGGACGCGGAACAGGTTGGCTAAGCTCTGCACTCATTTGTTCGACCTTTGGAAAGCGCCGGAGAACCCGGCAAAAGCAATGCCGGAGGCATTAGACCGGAACGGTCGCTTTGTCGAGGGTCAGCGCGGCTTTCCTTGGCTTGCGGCCGCGCGGGTGGTGGGCACCCCCTGTGGCGCGAGTACCGGCACGAAAACCCGGCGCGAGGCGCGCTGGGTGACTGGCAATCCCTGATAGAGACGCTTCTGCGCTTCCACCACGATGACGCCGGAAAACAGCGGCCAGAGACGACGCCCGGTATGTTCGAGGTAACGGCGGAATTTCAGCACCGGCCGGCTTGTAGTGGGCGGAAAGAACAGCGCCTCGGCGGTGGCGCCCGGCGTGAAATTGGTTTCGCGCAACAGCGCCGTCAGCTGCCCGCGCGAATAGGGCCGGCCGGAACCGAAAGGCGTGTGTTCCATGCGCGCCCAGACGCCGCGGCGGTTCGGCACCACGATGACCAGGCGGCCGCCCGGCGCAAGTACCCGCCATAGTTCCTTGAGGCTTTCCCGCGGATTTTCGGCAAATTCCAGCGCATGCACCATGAGAACCCGGTCTATCGACGAATCGGGCAGCGGCAATTCCTCATCGAACACCAGCGCGGTGGAGGAAAGCTCTCCCGCCGGCCAGTTTACCGCCCCCTGCCCGGCCGGCATGAAGGCGAAGGTGCGCTCCGTATCGCGGCGGAACCGGTCCAGAAACGGCACGGCATAACCGAGGCCCACCAGCCGCTCTTCCGGCAAGGGAGGCCACAGCGTCGAAAGCGCCATGGTGATCGCCTGCTCGGCAGAGCGGCCAAGCGGAGAATGATAGAATTCGCGCAGATCGACGATATCGGTATTCATGGGCGAGAATGTAGCATCAGGCGGTTGGACTTCAAGGCGTCTGCCCTTACATTGGAAGTCGGTTGGGAAAGTCAGGCAGGCGAATGCGCCGGTTTTGGCCGGCAAATGGAGAGGATACGATGAAACCTTTGGAAATAGACGTCTTTCTTTGCCGCAGCGACAATTTCGGGGTTTTGTTGCACGACGCCGAAAGCGGGGCGACTGCCGCCATCGACGCGCCGGAAGAAGGCCCTATCCTGCACGCTCTCGACGGCCACGGCTGGAAGCTCACCCATATTTTCACCACGCATCACCATCAGGACCATGTGGAAGCCAATCTTGCGCTGAAAGACAAGTTTCAGTGCGAAATTTACGGCCCTTACGATGAGGCCGTGGCCATACCGGGGCTCGACCGCTCGCAGGCCGATGGCGACGAATTCGAATTCGCCGGCCGCCGCGTTCAGATCATCGCCACACCCGGCCATACGGCGGGGCATATCTGTTATTATATGCCGGATGACGGGCTGCTGTTTGCCGCTGATACGCTGTTTGCCATGGGCTGCGGCCGCCTTTTCGAACGCCCGGCGGCGGATATGTGGCATTCCTTCCAGAAGCTGATGGCTTTGCCGGATGAGACCAAGGTCTATTTCGGCCATGAATACACGCTGAGCAATGCCCGCTTTGCCCTGACCGTCGACCCCGATAATGCCGCGCTGCGTGACCGCGCGGAAAAGGTGGAAAAGGCACGGCAGGCGAATGAATTCACGATTCCCACCACCATCGGGCTCGAAAAACAGACCAACCCCTATATGCGGGTGGCGGATACGGGCATTCGCAAAAATCTTGGTCTGGAAAGCGCCACCGATGCCGACGTCTTCGCGGAAATCCGCACGCGCAAGGATAATTTCTGATGGGAACGGATATATCTGCGCAGGCGATCATTCGTGAACTGGGGCTGGAGCCGCATCCCGAGGGCGGTTTTTACCACCAGACTTTCCGTGACAAGGCTGGCGGCGATCGCGGTCATTCGACGGCCATCTATTATCTCCTGGAAAAAGGCGATCGCTCGCACTGGCATCGGGTAACCGATGCGGTGGAAGTCTGGCACTATTATGCCGGCGCGCCGATCGCGCTGCATCTTTCGCAGGATGGCCGGGAAGTGCAGACCTTCACGCTCGGCCCTGCCATTCTGGAAGGCGAGCGCCCGCAGGTCATCGTTCCCGCCAATTGCTGGCAGTCGGCCGAAAGCCTCGGTGATTATACCCTCGTCGGCTGCACCGTCTCGCCGGGCTTTGCCTTTTCGAGTTTCGTCATGGCCGAACCCGGCTGGTCGCCTGGGGATGCGCAGTAACTTTCAGAGCAATGCTGGCAGCGGGATGAGGAGGCAAAGCGAGAGCTTGCCCTCTCATCCGACCCTTCGGGCCACCCTCTCCCTGGCGGCGAGAAAAAATACGCCGCAACGTCTGCTTTTCTTACACTACCATCAGCCTTAGTCAGCCGCCGTATTTCGTGGCGGTGATGTAGACCTGTCCCACCCGCGTCGGGATGATCGCATAAACAGGCGCATAGACATCCATGTTGTTCGACTTGGCGAACCAGATCTCCATCGAAATGGATTTCAGATATTCGATATCCTTGCGCCCCTGCCGGTAACCCGACTTCGGCACATAACGCGCCTTGCAGACGATGGCATCGCCATTAAAACCATTGGTCTTGAACGGCTTGGTGCCGCTGGAGCTCAAAACGAGATCGAGTCGCGATTCGCCGTCATAGATCGGCAGGCGAGTCGGGCAGATGCGGCCGCCCGCGGGAATGATGAGACCGGAAATTGGATCGAGAACCGAGCGCAGGTCGCGGTCCTTGACATCAACCCAATTGTCCGGCCGTGTCTTCGGCTCCGGTTTCACCGTCGTCGATGTCACGTTGCCGTTGCGATAGACGACGTCATAGGTGCGCACGCGTTTGCCGTCCTTATAGACCAGCGAATACTCGTTGGCCTGCAGCCGGTGGCCACGTCTGGCGCCGGAAACGGTCGTCTTGCCGGAAATATCCTTGAGAATGCTGGCAAGACCGGCTGCACTGAAGGACCCGGAGATCGAATAATTTGGTCCATCCATGCGAGTCGAAAAACTCGCTTTGGCAATCGGCAAAATGCCGAGATTGATGCTGTATTCGCTTGTGTGGCGCGCTTCGGCAGCGAGCGAGGGGGAGACACCCGCTAACGCCATTGTCGCGGCCACGAAAATGCTTTTTCCTCTGGCAATCATTTCGATATCACCTTAAAAGAGGCGCGGAAGCGGCCTTATCGGGCGATGATATACGCCGACTTGTGGCAATAAAAAAGCGGATGCCGGTTGAAAACGCCGGAATTTCCTTTCATTTGCTCGCGAGCGGCTTGACTGTTAAGTCTCGTCTGACTATAGAACCGCAACTTTCCAATCATGGCCAGTTGGATTGCCACCCCGGTTTTGCCGGTGGCGAGCCAGTGGTGAAACAGACGAAACGAAATAGGTGTACCCATGTCCCGTGTATGCGAATTGACCGGCAAGGGCGTCCAGACGGGCAACAACGTCAGCCACGCCAACAACAAGACCAAGCGCCGGTTCCTTCCGAACCTCTGCCAGGTTACGTTGATCTCCGATGCTCTCGGCCAGCGCTTCCGCCTGCGTGTTTCAGCAGCCGCTCTGCGCTCCGTTGAACACCGTGGCGGCCTCGATGCTTTCCTTCTGAAGTCCGGCGAAAACGAACTGAGCATGCGCGCTCGTCTCCTGCGCCGCCAGATCGCCAAGAAGACGGCTGAAGCTGCTTAATTAGCGGCTTCAACATCATCTGATATTCAGAAGGCTTGAATGGCTTTTGCCGCTCAAGCCTTTTGTTTGTTCCAGATTTCACTTGCATCTGACTTTCCCGAACCCGCTTGAGATGTTTCGAAAAGTCCGATGTGTGGCTCCAACTGGTGGCATCACCCAGGATAAAAAAATGCCCTATCTTCGCTATACGCTTATCTATGTTCTGCTGATGACACTGGTGGTCGTCGCCTCCAATATTCTGGTGCAGTATCCGCTTGCTGGATCGCTGTTCGGCATCAATCTCGCCGACCTTCTGACCTGGGGGGCCTTCACCTACCCGGTCGCCTTCCTTGTTACCGACCTGACCAACCGCCAGTTCGGCCCGTCCATCGCGCGCCGTGTCGTATTTGCCGGCTTCGTCGTGGGCGTCACCTTGTCTTTCTGGACCTCCATTCCGCGCATCGCAGTTGCTTCAGGCACCGCCTATCTAATCGGCCAGCTGCTCGATATTTCGGTCTTCAACCGCCTGCGCCGTCAGCGCTGGTGGCATGCACCACTTGCGGGTTCCATGCTGGGTTCGGTGCTGGATACGGCCCTGTTCTTCTCCATCGCCTTTGCCGCAAGTTTCTCCTTTGTCGGACCCAACGATGCCTTTGCCATCGAAAGCGCGCCACTGCTCGGCGTCTTCGCTCTGGAGGCCCCGCGGTGGATATCCTGGGCGATGGGTGATCTCTCCGTAAAGGTCCTCGTCGGCCTCGTCATGCTCCTGCCCTACGGCGCGCTGATGAATACGTTAAAGCCGATGCCAAGGACGACATGACGCCAAGAAACAAGAAGGCCAGATAAAGGCCTGCGGCTCTTGCGAAAATAACGGTTGCAAACCGACCGTTAGCAATACAGTATAACTTGTATTGCTTACTTCGGAGGCTTGCATATATGCGGATTCACAACGTTACTGATATTTTAGAGGCCGTCAGCGCCGCACTTTCAGGTTCCACTTTCAGCAATATCAATCTTTCGGGCGCAGTATTCAACGATACGAATCTCTCGGGTGCGAAATTCAACATGATCAATTTCTCCGGCGTGTCGTTTAATGACAGCAATATGTCCGGCTTGTCGATCAATGACGCCAATCTATCTGGCCTGCACCTGCGCAATGCGAATCTTGCAAGCGCCGAGATAACCGGCTGCCGAATGACAGGCATGAAGATCGACGGCATTCCGGTCGAGGATCTCCTGGCTGCCTACAAGGCAACCAAAGAGCAGGCCTGAGTCACTCGACCAGCTTGAACTCCAGCATCAGGTTGCGCTGGAGGAACGAATGATTATCGTCGGACACAATGATGAGGCGGGTGGAGCCATCCGGCCCCTTCGCCACATCCATGCCCTCCATATTGTCGATCTGGTAAGCCATGCCTGCCTCGAGCAGGATTTCGCCGTCCACGACGGCACCCGGCCGGATATCGGCGCCACGGAGGCGGCGGATGCGCATGCCCACGCCTTCAGCGAAATTGAAGCGGCGCTCAAGAAGTAGCAGGTCGCCATTGGGCAGGAACGCACCGTCCGTCACGTCGAATGACGGATGATGGGTAACGGCGAATGTGCCCTTGCGCGGACCTTCCAATATGGCGGCGAGAAGATTGCCGTCCGTATCGATACTTTTTTCAGCCACCACGACGAGAGCGCCCGCGAGCGGCGAATCGGCTGGCGAGACCGCGAGCGCCTCCATGCCGCCATTGTGGCGCAGCTCATTATTGGGAATGAGATGCGGCAGACGGCCAAGTGGCTTCGAGGTGGCAAAGCCCGGATCGGGATAGATATCGATCCTGTGGCGTTGCTCGTAACTGACGAAAACCCTGCCGCCGCGCAGCGCCAGCCCTTCCGCATCCATCTCCATCTTGCGCGGCGGTTCGCGACCGTTCATGTCCAGCATCGGGGTAATACGGACTTCAGCAAGACCAGACAGCGCCCCGACAGCGTCACGTGTGACCCTACCGGTCAGCCAGTGGCCGGTATCCAGCACCGCAACGAAGTCTTCTCCGTTGGGGCGGAACCGAATGGAGGAGATAGCGCCGAATAACTTTTCCGGCGCACTCATCACCATGCCGCCAATGAATTCCAGCTTGCCGAAACGTTTTTCGCTGGTGCCGACCTCGAAACCGGAGAGCTGACGGACGCTGACCGGCACATCGATGGCGGAAGCGCCAATGGAAACCGGACAAAGCGATACGGCCGCCAGAATGGCGGCCATCAAGAGCGTTTTGCGGGTGGAGGACGCCCCGCCCTGCTTATCCCGCACGACGGACCCTGCGGGACGAACCGGCAGCGCCGCTCGTATCTTCAAAGAGCGCCGCGAGCTGTTCGGTCATCGCGCCAGCCAGCTCGTCCGCATCCACAATGGTGACCGCGCGGCGGTAATAACGTGTCACGTCATGACCGATACCGATTGCCAGCAGCTCCACCGGCGAACGCGTTTCGATCTGCTCGATAACGGCGCGCAGGTGCCGCTCCAGATAGTTGCCCGGATTGACCGACAGGGTTGAATCGTCCACCGGCGCACCATCAGAGATCATCATCATGATCTTGCGCTGCTCGGGGCGGCCGATCAGGCGATTATGCGCCCACATCAGCGCCTCGCCGTCGATGTTTTCCTTGAGCAAGCCTTCGCGCATCATCAGGCCGAGATTGCGCCGTGCGCGCCGCCACGGCGCATCCGCCGACTTGTAGATGATATGGCGCAGATCGTTAAGGCGGCCCGGCGAAGCCGGCTTGCCGCTGGCGAGCCATTGCTCACGCGATTGCCCGCCCTTCCATGCCTTGGTGGTGAAGCCCAGAATTTCCACCTTTACACCGGAGCGCTCCAGGGTACGCGCCAGAATATCGGCGCAGGTGGCGGCAACCGTGATCGGACGGCCGCGCATCGAACCGGAATTGTCGATGACCAGCGAAACCACGGTATCGCGGAATTTGGTGTCGCGTTCCTTCTTGAAGGAGAGCGGCTGCATGGGATCGATGATGAGCCTGACGAGGCGGGCCGGATCGAGATAACCCTCTTCTAGATCGAAATCCCAGGAACGGTTCTGCTGCGCCATCAGGCGGCGCTGCAGACGGTTCGCCAAGCGCCCCACAGCGCCCTGCAGATGAGCAAGCTGCTTGTCGAGGAAGGCGCGCAGACGGTCAAGCTCGGCCTCGTCGCACAGTTCCTCGGCGTGGATTTCCTCGTCGAATTCCTGCGTGAAGATGCGGTAATCGACTTTCTCGTTGAAATCATCGAAAGGGCTGTTGGGACGGCGGGTCTCGCCAGGCGTTTCGGAATCCTCGTCGAGATCGTCGGACATTTCCTCGTCCGACATCTCGGCGCCGTCCATCTCGCCTTCTTCCATTTCCTCCTGCGAGGCCTCGTTCTCATCGGCGGGCGTCGCGTCGGAGCCGGCCTCTTCCTCGACCTGCTCTTCTTCGGTCTCGTTGGTGCGCGGCTGGTCCTCGTTGGATTCCGCTTCCTGGCTTTCCGGCTCGTTATCCTCGTCGCCAAAATCCTCCGCCATCTGCATGGAGGTCAGCATCTTGCGCACAAGACGCGAAAACGCCTTCTGGTCGCCGATCACCTTGGAAAGATCGTTCAGGTCGCCGGCAGCCTTGTCCTCTATGAAGTCGCGCCAGAGGTCGAGAACCTTGCCGGCACTTTCCGGCGGCTTTTCGCCTGTCAGCTTCTCGCGCACCAACAGCGAAACGGCTTCGGCAAGAGGAGCATCATCCTGTTTTGTAATACCGGCAAAATTCGCCTTGGCGTATTTTTCCGTGTTCATGGCATGGATATTGGAAGCCATGCCCGGCATCCGCAGCGCACCGATCGATTCAACGCGCGCCTGCTCTACCGCATCGAAGATCAACCGCGCTTCAGCGCCCTGCGGCGACATCACCGCATGGGTATCCGCATCGTGGCAGGCGAGACGCAGCGCCATGGAATCGCCGAGGCCGCGGGTTATCGCGATTTCCTGCGCGGTGGGTTTCTTGGAAATTTCCGGCAGGCGCATGCGCTCGCCGGCAAGACCCGGCCGTTCATTGGCGAAAACGACTTCGACTTCGGCATCGCCAGCGACGGATCGCACGCATCCGGCAATCGCCTGACGCAACGGTTCCGTATCGACCGCCGTACCCGGTTTCGCTCTGGAATTGTCGCCGCGCGCTGCCATTGTCTTTCCTGTCGATTGTCGACGCCTGCGGCCCACGCATCTCTGGATGCGCGATCCGCCGGCGTCCTCAAGTCATGGATGATCTTTTCCGGGCAAGCCGGGAACGATCAGGCGCTGAGAACGATGTTCGCAGCGCTTTCCTTCAGCTCGACGCCAAAGGCCCGCTGATACTGTTCGGCCACCAGCGTGCGCTCCAGCTCGTCACACTTGTTGAGGAAGGTCACGCGGAAGGCAAAGGCGAGATCGCCGAAGATTTCCGCATTTTCCGCCCAGGTGATGACGGTACGCGGGCTCATGACGGTGGAGAGATCGCCATTGATGAAAGCCGAACGGGTAAGATCCGCCACGCGCACCATCTTGGAGACGGTTTCGCGTCCCTTCGGATTGTCGAAGCTCTTCACCTTGGCGGCGATGATGTTCACTTCCTGCTCATGCGGCAGATAATTCAGCGTGGTGACGATGGACCAGCGGTCCATCTGCGCCTGGTTGATCTGCTGCGTGCCGTGGTAAAGGCCGGTCGTATCACCAAGGCCGATGGTGTTGGCGGTCGCGAAAATGCGGAAGGCCGGATGAGGACGGATAACGCGGCTCTGGTCGAGCAGGGTCAGGCGGCCAGACGATTCCAGCACGCGCTGGATCACGAACATCACATCCGGGCGACCGGCATCATATTCATCGAAGACAAGCGCGACATTGTGCTGGTAGGCCCAGGGCAGGATGCCGTCCTTGAATTCGGTAACCTGTTTGCCGTCTTTCAGGACGATGGCGTCCTTGCCGACGAGATCGATACGGCTGACATGGCTGTCGAGGTTGACGCGCACGCAGGGCCAGTTGAGACGGGCAGCCACCTGCTCGATATGGGTGGATTTACCCGTGCCGTGGAAGCCGGAGACCATGACACGTCGGTTGTGAGCAAAACCGGCAAGGATCGCGAGCGTCGTGTCGCGGTCGAAAAGATAGTCGGGATCGAGATCAGGCACATAGGCGTCGCCCTGGGAATAGGCGGGAACCCGCAGATCCGTATCAATGCCGAAAACCTCCCGCACGGACACCGTCGTGTCGGGCAGGTTGGAAATATCAAGGTCGATTTTGCTCATCACGTCTCCAAGGCGGGCGGCAGCCACCCGGCCACATCATCAATCAGGCGGTAAACACAGAAGTTGGCTTAGCAGAAACCTGACTGCTTTAACAATTGATATGCTTGAACAACAGCCCGAAAACGTTCTTCCGAACCACGATCGCCACCATTAGCATCAGGATGGTGCTTTTTGACAAGCTCCTTATAGCGCCTTTTTATGTCTTCCTGCTTTGCACTGGAAGAAAGTCCGAGCGTATCGAAGGCTTTTGCCTCCAGCGTCTTCAATTTTCGGTCCTGCTGCATGCGGGTGCCGCCTGCCTTCGAGCCACCCGCAAAACCGCCGGCAAAGCCGAAAGGATCACGGATACGGGCATTGCCGCTCGCCGTGCCGGAGCGCAGCGTGGAATGCAGCGGGCTGTCGCGGGCGGTCTTGTTGACGCCAACCGTCCAGGTGGGGCGATGCCCGGTGATCGCTTCCTTCTGGTAACGGGCGATCTCGCTGTCGGACAGGCCGGAAAAATAATTATAGCCTTTATTATATTCCTTCACGTGCTCAAAACAGAACAGGAAGAATTGCCCCTCAGCATTGCGGCCGACGGGTGCCCGGTGAATGCCCGGCTTGTCGCATCCGTCCCACTGGCAGGTTGGGGCCTGAACCTCAGGTTCCCGCTCCCTTTTCCGGCGCGTGCGGATGCGGTCGAAATATTTCGAATCCAGTTTCATGATGCCCTGATTATGGGGTGCGAAAAGCCGCACAACAAGAATTGACAAAGCGGAATGTTACAGGCTTTTAGGGAGCCCCCTTCAAAGACCGGCAAACAGAATTGGAGCCCTTCGAATGTCTCTGCGAGAGCGCATAGAAACCAAGCTTCGGGAAAGCTTTTCACCGGAGCGCCTGAGGGTCGTCGATGAAAGCCAGATGCATGCGGGCCACCAGCCGGATATCACAGGTACGGGCGAAACGCATATGCGTGTTCAGATAGTGTCGGAGAGCTTTTCCGGCAAGTCCCGCATCGAACGGCACCGGGCAATCAACGCGATTTTGAAGCCCGAACTCGATGCCGGGCTGCATGCTCTGGCGATAGAGGCAGCGGCACCGGGGGAAGCGGTGCGGTTTTAAGTAAAGGTTGTCATCAGAACCGAGAGCAAGCCCCCTTACCCGGCCCTTCGGGCTACCTTCTCACCGGCGGAGAGAAGAAACCGGGCGGCAACGCCCTTGCTCAACGCGCCAGCAACTTTTCCCCGTAGAGCATTGCCAAAACAGCTTGTTCTTTTCCCCGCCGGGGAGAAGTGCCGGAGCGGAGCGAGGCGATAAGGGGGCGCCCTCACCGTACCTCTCAGCGCCAGTTCACCCCGGATGCTTCTCCGACAGGAAGGACTGCACCTCGGATGCCGCAACGTCATCCGCCACGAAGGACTGGCCAATGCCGTGGGTGAGGATGAAGGTGAGCTTGCCGCCCTTGACTTTCTTGTCCTGCGCAATTGCCGTCATCAGCGTTTCGACGGGCGGCAATTCTCCAGGAATATCTTTCATCGTGGTCGGCAGGCCGACTGCCTTCAGGTGCGCTTCGACGCGCGCGGCATCGTCAGGACTTGCGAGGTTCAGGCGGGCAGAGAACTGGTGCGCCAGCACCATGCCGATGGCGACACCTTCACCATGCACCAGCCGCTTGCTGTCGTAATTGGTCGCCGCCTCCAGTGCGTGACCGAAGGTGTGGCCGAGATTCAGAAGGGCGCGTACGCCGTTTTCCTTTTCGTCGGCCACCACCACGTCTGCCTTGGCCTGGCAGCTGGTCGCAATCGCCTGGATGCGGGCAGGGCCGCCGGTGCGGATGTCGTCCCAGTTCTTTTCCAGCCAGAAGAAAAAATCCGGCTTGTCGATCAGGCCGTATTTCACCACTTCGGCGTAGCCGGCGCGGAATTCGCGCGGACTGAGCGTATCGAGCACCGCCGTATCCGCCAGCACCAGATCAGGCTGGTGGAAGACGCCAATGAGGTTCTTGCCGTGGCGGGTGTTGATGCCGGTCTTGCCGCCGACGGAGGAATCGACCTGCGCCAGAAGCGAGGTCGGTATCTGCACGAAACGTACGCCGCGGCGGACAATACCGGCTGCAAAACCGGCGAGATCGCCGATCACGCCGCCGCCAAGCGCGATTACCGCATCATTGCGCTCCACCCTTGCGGCTAGAACCGCATCGCAGACAGTGACGAGATGCTCGAAGCTCTTGGTCTTTTCACCGGCCGGCAGGGTCAGGGAAACAGCCTCGATGCCGTCCGTCTGCAGTCCGTCCATCAAGCCTTCAAGGTAGAGCGGCGCGACATGCTCATCAGTAATGATCGCCGCGCGCCGGCCCCTCAGCCGCGCCGAGATTTCGCCGCCAGCCCGGCCGATGAGGCCCGGCCCGATCAGAATGTCATAGGCGCGCTCACCGAGCGGCACATGGACGAGACGTTCATCGGCGTGGATTTCAGAAGGCGTCATGGGAATCAGTCTTTCTGTTCGATGCCGGCAATGGCGGCCAGCACTTCGGTCACGATGATTTCCTTGCGGACATCACGGGATTCGATGGTGAGATCTGCTTCCGAATAGATCGGATAGCGCTTCTCCATCAGGGCCGCCAGCGTGGCCCTGGGGTTTTCGGTCTTGAGAAGCGGGCGGTGATCACGCTTGTTCACCCTCTCCCACAACACCTCCAGATCCGCCTTCAGCCACAGCGAAATCCCACCACGGCTGATGTGCCGGCGCGTATTGTCGTTTATGAAGGCGCCGCCGCCAGTTGAGATGACCTTGGGCCCGCCGCGCAGCAGCCGCTTGATGACCCGCGTTTCCAGCGCCCGGAATTCTTCTTCACCATAGGTGGCAAAAAGTTCTGATATCGTCATGCGCGAAACCCGTTCGATTTCGACATCCGTATCGATGAAGGGAACCCTGAGCTGCTGGGCAACCATGCGGCCTATCGCCGACTTTCCGGCGCCCATCAGTCCGACAAAGACGATATTGCGCCGTCCGAGTTTTGCCCGCGCTTGCTCCCCGAGTGTGGCCGGGACGGATAAATTCGTTTCGCTCATAAATTTGAAAGCCCGTTTGGCATGGATATCTGCAAATGTTTACGAAGCGTCAAGCCAAATTGCTGACTGAATTGCGGTGAATCACAATGATCGCCGCATGCGGCGGTGACAGTGGCAGGCTTTTTCAGCTTGCCGCCGGTTTCGCCGCACCGCATATACGTTTCGATCGCCACCTTCACGGAGCCGCCATGCCCACCCTCTTCCGCTTCACGATGATACTGGCGACCATCGCGGGGCTGGTCTATGGCGGCATGGTGCTGCTCGTCATGGTCGTTCAGCCCCGCGACCGCGAAGTAACGGTGCGCATTCCCTCGGAAAGGCTGAACCCACCGGGGGCAGAACCGGCAAGGCGCACCCCATGAGCGGTCAACCGGCGGGGGGGCGCGACAGCGCGCGGCTGGAGAGTTTTCTGGAGATGATGAGCGCCGAGCGGGGTGCAGCCGCCAACACGCTCGCATCTTACGAGCGTGATCTGACGGATCTGCGCGAATTCCTTGGGAGCCGCGGCCAGTCTCTGACAGAAGCCGCCACATCGGACCTTTCCGCCTATCTGACCCATCTTTCCGCGCAAGGCTTCGCTGCGACCTCGCAGGCGAGACGCCTCTCATCCATGCGGCAGTTTTATCGCTTTCTTTATTCGGAAGGCCTGCGCAGTGACGACCCGACCGGCATCATCGATGCGCCCAAGAAGGGCGTTGCCCTGCCGAAAACGATGAGCGTCGCCGATGTAAACCGTCTCCTTGGGCTCGCGGCGCAGGAAGCGGCAACCGAGGGTCCCGGCCAGCTCGCGCGCATCCGCATGCATCTGCTGCTCGAGCTTCTTTATGCCACCGGCATGCGTGTCAGCGAACTCGTCTCGCTTCCCGTCAAAGTGCTGCGTCAGGAAGGACGTTTCCTGATGATCCGCGGCAAGGGTAACAAGGACCGGATGGTTCTTCTTTCCCGAACGGCGATCGAGGCCATGGAAAAATATGAAGCCGCCCGAAAGGCGCTTGCCTCAGAAAAAGGCAAGGCAGCGAAAAAGGCCGAAGCGACGGATAGCCCGTGGCTCTTCCCATCCAACAGCAAGGAAGGCTATCTGCCCCGTCAGGTCTTCGCCCGCGACCTCAAGGACATCGCCATTCGGGCCGGGCTGCACCCCTCGGCAGTGTCACCGCATGTGCTGCGCCACGCCTTCGCCAGCCACCTCTTGCAGAACGGTGCGGATTTGCGCGCGGTGCAGGAACTGCTCGGCCACTCCGACATTTCCACGACACAAATCTATACACATGTGCTGGAAGAACGCTTGCAAGAGCTGGTACAAACACATCACCCCCTTGCCAAACAGGGCAAAAACCTTGATTAGAGCGACCGGAACCGCCGGATAATCCGGTCAAACCTTGCGCAAAACGATCGGAAACGGATCTCATGCACAATTATCTCGACTTCGAAAAACCTATCTCGGACCTTGAGGGCAAGATCATCGAGCTGAAGAAGCTTGCCGATGAAGACGAGAGCATAGACACCTCGGAGGAGATCAACCGCCTGGAATCGCGCGTCAACGATGCGATGCAGGACATCTATTCCAAGCTGAACGCCTGGCAGAAAACGCAGGTCGCGCGTCATCCGCAGCGTCCGCATTTCGTTGATTACGCCAAGGCGCTGTTTACGGATTTCACGCCGCTTGCCGGCGACCGCAAGTTCTCCGAAGACGCCGCCATACAGGCCGGCCTTGCCCGTTTCAATGGTCAGCCAGTCGCCATCATCGGCCAGGAAAAGGGCAATGACACCAAGAGCCGCCTGAAGCACAATTTCGGCAGCCCGCGCCCGGAAGGTTACCGCAAGGCTATCCGCGTGCTGGAATTGGCCGACCGCTTCTCGCTGCCTGTCGTCACGCTTATCGATACCGCGGGCGCCTACCCCGGCGTCGGTGCGGAAGAGCGCGGTCAGGCTGAGGCCATCGCCCGCTCGACGGAAATGTGCCTGAACGTGAAGGTGCCGATCGTCTCCGTCGTCATCGGCGAAGGCGGCTCGGGCGGAGCCATCGCGATTGCCACCGGCAACCGCGTCTACATGCTGGAACATGCAATCTACTCTGTAATCTCGCCGGAAGGTGCGGCCTCCATTCTCTGGCGCGATTCGACCCGCGCCAAGGAAGCCGCGACCAACATGAAGATCACTTCGGAAGATCTGAAGTCGCTCGGCGTCATCGATGGTATCATTCCCGAGCCGATCGGTGGCGCGCATCGCGCGCCGGAAACCGTGATCAGCGCGACAGGCGACGTTATCGCCAAGGCGCTGGCCGATCTTTCCCAGCGCTCGGGCACGCAGCTTAGGGCCGAACGCCGCCAGAAGTTCCTGGATATCGGCCGTAATCTCTGAGGCGGCCTTAATTTCCGCCGCTATCGCCCCAACTCGGCCATAGTCCGGTCACATCAAAAGATGGATCGGCGGCCGCGGGGGCGGATCCGATTTGAGTTAAGAAGATGTAAACGGTTAATACCGTATTTAAATTGCACACGGAACGGTATAGAACTGCCGCCACTTCGTGCCGTCGTCTTTCGGATCAGATCATGCGTTTGACACATTTTGCACTTCTTGCCTGTACCGCGCTCGTTCTCGCCGGTTGTAACGATACACTCGAAACCGTCGAACGTGATGTGTCGCACATCAAGAACAAGGTTGATTACCCGCTGTCTCCGTCCATTCTGGCCGAGATCGACAAGAAGGGCATGGACCGCACGTCGCCGATCATGATCCGTATCTTCAAGGAAGAAGGTGCGCTGGAAATCTGGAAGGCCAAGCGCGATAACCGTTTCGACAAGATTGCCGAATATCAAATCTGCGCATGGTCGGGAAAACTCGGCCCCAAGGTCAAGGAAGGCGACCGGCAGGCGCCGGAAGGTTTCTACAACCTGACGCCAGCCCATCTCAATCCGAATTCGAAATATTACCTCGCCATCAATACCGGCTTCCCGAACCGCTACGATGCTGCCAATGGCCGCAACGGCACCAACCTGATGATCCATGGCGCCTGCTCATCATCAGGCTGTTACTCGATGACGGATGCGCAGATTCTTGAAATCTACGGTTTTGCCCGCGATGCCTTCAAGGGCGGCCAGAAGACAGTTCAGCTGCAGGCATTTCCTTTCCGCATGACGGCGGAAAACATGGCACGTCATCGCAAGAGCGAGCACCTCGAATTCTGGAAGATGCTGAAGGTCGGCTACGACAATTTCGAAGTCACCAAACGTCCGCCGGAAGTGAATGTCTGCGAGAAGAAATATGTCTTCAACCAGCAGGCGGAAGGTGGCAGCTTCAACGCGTCGGCCCAGTGCCCGCCCATGAGCACGCCGCCCGCACTCGTCAGCGCGCTTTCGAGCTATGAGAAGACTTACGATCTCGCCTATGAAAAGGCGATGAAGAAATATGAAGGCATGGCCTGGTACGACCCGAGCGAAGCCGAGCGCAAGGCGCTGGTGGCCGAAAAGCGCAAGGGCCGCGAACCCGCCTATGCCCCGACGGGCTCGGCGCTGAAGGCCGGCAAGCTGATGAAGGAAACGGAATATGCCGCGCTGATGGAGAAGAAGGCGCAGCAGGTGACATCGTCTTCGCCAGCGACCACCGCAACCGCCTCGGCGCTGCGTGGCCCTCGCCCTTCGGCTAACCAGCCGGCCACGGCGCCGCAATCGAACCCGGCACCAGCTGCCCCGACAATGGTTGCCTCGGCTACGCCTGCAGCAGGCCAGACTGGCGCTGCTGCCCAGAGCGTTCCGGTGCCAGCCATGAACCCGCTTGCCTATTCCGCAGCCCCGGCGCCGGAAGCACCGGAGAAGAAGCCATTCTGGAAGTTCTGGGCTAAGGAATGACCGCAACAAGCGATATCGTCTATGATTTGAGGGGGCTTAAATGCCCCCTTCCGGTTTTGAGAAGCCGCAAGAAACTCGCAACGCTGAAGACGGGGGATGTTCTCACCGTCGAGACGACCGATCCTTTGGCGGTGATCGATATTGCACATATGTGCAATGAGGATGGGCATCGTCTGGTGGAGACGACGGCGCTGGATAAGGGCCATCGGTTTCGGATTGTGAAGGGTGGGAAAACCGACGTTTGACGGTGTCGCCGGTGGTTCACCCCCCTCTGTCCTGCCGGACATCTCCCCCTCAAGGGGGGAGATCAGTCGCTGTGGCCGCTCGTTCCCTCGCCAGTATGCTCGCTGCGACCGTCGATGCGGAAATGAGTATTCGGAGCAGGCCCCTTGTCGATCTCCCCCCTTGAGGGGGAGATGTCCGGCAGGACAGAGGGGGGTAAGCCACACCCCGGCCGCCATTCCATACTACTTCAAAACTTCAACCCAGAAACCGCCAAAGGATTATCCGTCAGCGCCTGCCCGTCCGGGCGGTCAATACCCGGCGCGCTGGTGAAGGCAGCGAAGAGGTCCTTTACGAAAGCCTCCGGCAAATCCTTCGTAATCAGCACCATGCGCGTGCGCTGATCAGCGGGGTCCGGCCAGGCGGAAAGACGCTCCGGCGCGTGAAAAATCGTCTGCACGCCATGGAGCACCAACGGCCTGTCCGGATTGTCCGTGAGCTTCACGATGGCCTTCATGCGCAGAAGCTTTTCACCATGCGCCGAGCGCAGCAAATCCACAAACATGTCGATGGCCATTGGGCTTATCGGCTCGTCGTGTATGATCGAAAAGGAACGAATGGATGCATCGTGGCGGTTCACGTCGTGGTCATGGTGGTGGTGGTGATCATGTGCATGATCATGGTGGTGGTGATCGTGCAGCGCCTCTTCGCCTAACCAACGGCTGACATCGGCAGTTTTATTGCCGGCATCGTAAAGGCCGTTATTGAGAAGCCCCGCAGCACTCCAGTCGGTTTTGTCACCGTCCTCGATAATCGCGCGCGGATTGAGCGCCTCTAGGCGGGCAGTCAATGCCGCAATCGTGGCGTCATCGGCGAGCGCTCGTTTCGTCACGACAATACGATCGGCCACAGCCACCTGTTTCACAGCTTCCTGATGATTGTCGAGTGTGGAGAGGCCGTTCACGGCATCCACCACAGTGACCATGCCAACCAGCACGAAATTCTGCGCAATGACCGGGTTACCCATGACCGACTGCATGACGGGAGCGGGATCGGCAAGGCCGGTCGTTTCGATGACCACGCGCTTCACCGGCTTCAGCTTGCCGGTCTGGATACCGTCCATCAGTTCCGCCAGCGTGTCCACCAGTTCGCCGCGCACGGTGCAGCAAAGGCACCCTTCCGCCAGTTCTATAATGCCCTCGCCCGCGCTTTCGACCAGCATGTGATCGATGCTGACATCGCCGAATTCATTGATGATGATCGCTGCGTCGCTCATGTCAGGATCCTTGAGGAGCCGATTGAGCAGAGTCGATTTTCCGGCGCCGAGAAATCCGGTGATAATGGAAACCGGGATACGATCGCGAGACATGTCTGGCCTGTATGTTGATTGCCGCTTTGGGGAAGTCAGTTCAGGACGTAAAACCCGCAACGGCATGAAGCTAAAACAAATCGCCCGAGGCTGGAAGCCGCGAGCGCCACTGTAATATCATAACATGATCGATCTGCGAATAGCCAAATGGCAGGCGGCCGGGAGACCTCTCCCGGCACCTTCGCCTGTCCGTCAGAATGTGGGGCGCGGGATCGGGATCGGCACATTCGCCAATTGGCCCTTTGCGGCCGCGCCCTTGGGCGCATTAACCGCGACCGTCTCGCTGCCCGGTATAAGACCGGCAAAGGAATATTCCGGCGGGCGGGTCATTTCCTGCACATAGGGCGAATGGATGACCATGCGGCCGGCATCGTCGCGTCCCTCACTGCGGATTTTCGCCGCCTTCGGGTTGCATATTTCGGCGCTGATATCGTTGACCTCTGCGGTATCGCCATAAGGGGCAAGCGAGGCGAGCGAGACACCCTGACCGGAAGGAGACGTCAGGCCCATCTGCAGAAGATCGGCCGACTGGTCGGTTCGACCCGCGAGACTATCGGCACCCAGCACCACAGTGATGATCGAGCGGCCATTGCGCACGGCCGATGCCACCTGGTTGAACCCGGAAGCGCAGATAAAGCCGGTCTTCATGCCATCCGCGCCATCGAAGCGGCCAACCAGCATATTGAAATTGGCGTAATTCTTTTTGCCGGTGGTGACGCCCTCAAGCGAGAAATAATGCGCATATTCGGGAAATTCCCGCTTGATGATCAGCGCCAGCAGCGCGAGGTCGCGGGCCGTCGTGTACTGGCCCTTCCCCGGCAGACCATTGGGGTTCACGTAATGCGTGGAATTCATGCCGAGGCGCTGCGCCTGCGCATTCATCTGCGCCACGAAATTATCCGTGTTGCCGCCGATGGTCTCCGCAATCGCGACTGCAATATCGTTGGCGGACTTGATCAGCAGCAGCTTCAGCGCGCTGTCCATCGTCAGTTTCTGGCCGGGCTTGAAATACATCTTGGAGGCGGGCTGGTCGGCGGCCTTCTTGCTCATCACCACTTCGGTCTGCGGGCTGATCTTGCCAGCCTTCATCTGCGAAAAGGCGATATAGGCGGTCATCAGCTTGGTCAGCGAGGCCGGATACCATTTGCGGAAGGCTTCCTGGTGCGAGATCACCTTGCCGGTTTTGACATCGACCACCATTTTCGGATTGGCATTGGCCACCGGGGCCGCGGCGACGACACCGGAGGTAATGATGGCAATGGCTGCGGAAAGCCGGCGGGCGGCGTTTGGCGATTTGAAAGTCTGTGGCAAGGCTAGTCCTCGAATTCCCGTCTTCAGTCGGGGAATGGCAATATTCACCATATATGTCCTAGCAATGGCAAAGTACATTGATTACGTCAATTATGCGGCGCACTATCCACCACGGAGGATGGAGTTTTACGACACGCCGCACCGATGAACCCAGGAATGAACGAATGCCGATTTTGAACAGAGCCGCCGAACTCCAGCAGGAAGTCAGCGAATGGCGGCATCACCTGCATGAAAATCCAGAGATTTTGTATGATGTCGACAACACCGCGGCCTTCGTCGCGGAGAAGCTGAAATCTTTCGGCGTTGACGAAATCGTGACCGGTCTCGGCCGCACCGGCGTCGTCGGCATCATCAGGGGCAATCTTCCAGGCAATCGCACCATCGGCTTCCGCGCGGATATGGACGCGCTGCCCATAGTCGAGGAAACCGGCAAAGCCTGGGCATCGAAAACGCCCGGCGCCATGCACGCCTGCGGCCATGACGGCCACACCGCGATGCTTCTCGGCGCGGCGAAATACCTCACCGAGACCCGCAATTTCGCGGGCTCGATCGCTGTCATTTTCCAGCCAGCGGAAGAAGGCGGCGCCGGCGCGCTCGCCATGGTCGAAGACGGCCTGATGGAGCGTTTCGGCATCGACGAAGTTTACGGAATGCACAATATGCCGGGCATTCCGCTTGGCGCCTTCGCCATCCGCAAGGGCGGCATAATGGCCGCACCGGACAAGTTCTCAATCACGGTCAAGGGCCGAGGCGGCCATGCGGCCCAGCCGCATCGCACGATCGACCCCATCACCATCGGCGCGCAGATCGTTGGCAACCTGCAGATGATCGCCTCACGCAATGCCGATCCGATCCGCTCCGTTGTCGTCTCGGTCACGCGATTTCATGCGGGTTCCAGTCACAACATCATTCCCAACGAGGCGCTGATCGCCGGCACCGTGCGCAGCCTTGATGAGACGGTGCGCGATCTCGCCCAGGAACGCATCAAGCAGATGGCGGAAGGCATTGCGCTTGCCAATGGCGCAGAAGCCGAAGTCGTCTATGAGCGCTATTGCCCGGTGACCTTTAACCACGCCGCTGAAACCGACCACGCTATCCGTGTGGCCCGCGATGTGGTTGGCGAACCGAATGTAGACCCCGATGTCGATCCCTCCATGGCAGGAGAGGATTTCTCCTTCATGCTGAAGGAAAGGCCCGGCTGCTTCATCTTTATTGGCAATGGCGATTCGGCCGGGCTCCACAATCCTGGTTATGACTTCAACGACGAAGCCATCGCCTACGGCATCTCCTATTGGGTAAAACTTGCAGAACAGCGCCTGACGAGCTGATGTCAGGCCAACGCGAAGAAAGCGGAGGACGAGATCAACCGCGATGAAGAACGCGGTTGATCCGCCGGCTGGGTCAGGTTAAAGAGCAATTCAGTGTCCACGTAGCTCAGCAGGATAGAGCACAGGATTCCTAAGACAAATTGGGGGTTGCGCCCGGAAACGACGCAATCGATCTGCTCAAAGTCGGGGAAAGCTTCGCTGGTCTTCCAGCATGCCAATCCCGAGCCAAGCTCCGGAGAAATCCGGTGAAGGTGTAGAGACTGGATGGGCAGCACCTAAAGGCCTCACGGCCCATGGTGAAGGGACAGTCCAGACCACGAACGCCCTTCCCGACAAGGCAGGGCGGCGGCGAAAGCCGAAGCGGTATGAATCCTGGGGTCGGAGGTTCGAATCCTCTCGTGGACACCATTTCCTGAAAATTTTTTAAAATCAATGACATAATCGGCTAGCGACCAGCAGACAGCTGGTCCGGGCGCGAGAAGTGGAGCGTATTCTTTGCCAGCCTGGCCGCTCGCAATTGGCAAATATCAGATCGACCGACATAAAAGCGTTTCCCCCTAGAACACAGAAAGTTCAAAGCTTCGTAAGGGAACGTTGAAAGCCCGCAATCGCTTCCTATTTCCTATCAGTGACGACGAGGCGCCTGTCGAAGTGGGTCGCGCGAGACGAGGGAGATTTGATGATCGACGAATATGGTCCATATGTGCAGATGTCCACGCTTGGAGAACAGATGGCTGCCTGCTACCAGACGGATGCAAATCTCGCGCTGGAACCGCATCTGGCACATTACATGGACGAGGTGGAGGTGAATATAGCCGCCGACAGCTTCAACCATGTTGGCTTCCTGAACAGGATCAGCAGCCGGTTGCAGGTGACGCTGGCGGCAACGACCAATCAAAGACGCCGGGAGTTTCTGCAAGCGGTTGTGGCTTCGCTTCAGGAGCGGATCGACCGCCATTCGTTCGATGTGGCTCAATAGGATTGGACCGGTCATCTCCCCGCGGTTGACCGGCTTGCCGCACTTGGTTGACGAGACGGTCACAAGGCCTGTCTTACAGGAGCCCTCGGCGGCCGTTGTTGACTTGGACGCGCCGTCGTCATTCGACGAAAATCCGGACACTCGACGCACGGCCATCGGCGTCAATCACCGTGAGTGTGGAAAACCCCTGCCCTTCCGGGCGCCATTCACTGTTGCGACGGTGGGATGCATCCGGCAGAGGCAAACCGTTGGCGAGCCAGCGGAAGGGTGCACGCCCGCCCTGAAGCTTCAGCACCAGTGGCGAGATGCCCGACTGGCCGGAAAGCTCTACCCGCGCGCCCTCGGGCGGATAAACGATGCGCGGGGCGCTTTCACGTCTTGAAGCCGAAAGCAGGCCGTTTGCGGTCGTCGTGAAACGCCGCTGGTTTGCCGGAAGGTCGGCCACGCTCACGCGCGCGACGCCGGAGGGTGCTGCCGGCATTGGCGTGATGGCCACGCCCGATTTTTCAAAGGCCTCGAAGAGGATGGGAGCCGCCGTCGCATAACCGGCAATACCCGGCACGGCGCCGTTATCGGCGCGGCCGACCCAGACGCCGACCACGTGCCGCCCGTCATACCCTATCGACCAGGCGTCGCGGTAACCGTAGCTGGTGCCGGTCTTGTAGGCGATGCCGCGCTGTTTCATGCCGAGTGGCGGCAGTATGCCGGACAGGATGTCCGAAACGTTCCAGATTGCGGCATCGGAAAACAACCGGTCGCCTTCCAGTCGTTCCGGGGCGGAGCGGACGCCATCACCAAGGCGTACCGGACCATCGCCACCTGTCAGCCCGGCATAAAGCTGGACAAGATCGACAAGCGAAATACCGGCGCCTCCGAGAGCAATGGCGAGCCCGGGTGCTTCGTTGGCGGGCAACGCGAGTGTGACGCCAGACCGCCGGAACCGCACCATCAGCGCCGATGGGCTCACCGCGTCGAGCAATTTCACGGCGGGCACGTTGAGCGACAGTTGCAGCGCCTGCCTGATGCTGACATCGCCCTGATAATGCATGTCGAAATTGCGCGGCCGGTAACCGGAAAAATCAGCCGGGCGATCCTCGATGATGGTCTCCTGACCGATCAGGCCATCCTCAAAGGCGAGGCCATAAATGAATGGCTTGAGGGTCGATCCGGGCGAGCGCACCGCGCGGCTCATCTCCACGAAACCCCTCCTCGCGGTATCGAGATAATCCGCCGAGCCGACCTCCGCCAGAATATCCCCGCTCTCTGCATCGGCCATGACGATGGCGACGGATACCTTATCGCCGATTTTTCCTGCTGCATGGCGCGCCACGCCTTCCAGTTCCCGCTGGATCGACAGCTTCAGCGTCGAGCGTATTTCCGCAGCATTGGGGAATTTCGCACGCGCGGCAGCAGCCATGTGCGGTGCTAACGCCGGCAGGTCGCGCCGGCTGGTCGGAACGCCCGCAAGCGTCGCCCGTTCCGCTTCGCCCTCACCCACGACACGTTCGACGGCAAGCCTCTGCAAGACCCGTTCCCTTGCCTGTCTCGCCGCCTCGGGATACCTGTCCGGGCGACGCCTTTCTGGCAATTGCGGCAGGGCGACCAGAAGGGCAGCCTCGGCCGTGTCGAGCCTTCCCGGCTCCTTGCCGAACCAGGCGAGGCTGGCCGCGCGTATGCCTTCGAGATTGCCGCCATAGGGCGCGATATTCAGATAAAGATCGAGGATATCCGCCTTGCTGAGCCGCCGTTCGATTTGAATAGCCCGCAGGGCCTGAAGAAGCTTTGCCGAGAAGGAGCGGTCGGCGCGCGGCTCGACCAGCCGCGCCACCTGCATGGAAAGCGTCGAGGCGCCGGATACGATCCGGCCGTTGCTCACCAGTTGCCACGCGGAACGCAGCAAGGCCCAGGGATCGATACCGTGATGGTCGTAAAAGCGTTGGTCCTCATAGGCGACCAGCATCCGCAGGAACTGCGGATCGACCTCGGCCGCCGTGGTGTCGAGCCGCCAGCGGCCATCCGGTGTTGCGAAGGCACGCAGCAACTTGCCGTCGCGGTCCAACACCTCGAAGGATCGCTGCCGCGCTGCCTCGAGCGGCGGCGGGTAGGCCTTGTCCAGCGCATCGAGACCGAAGGCCGCACCGCCGATAAGCAATGCGGCCACAACGAAGCCGACGATGACAGCCTTTTTCCGTCTCATGGGGTCGCCGAACGCACCTCCATGCGGCCGGTTGCGGTGCGGGCGGCAAATTGCGGCCGGTACATATCCTCAACAGACGCCGCCGGATGATCATAAGTACCGGGAGTGACCGCGCGGACGACATAGGCCAGCGCAATTTCCGAACTGTCCCCTGCCGAGCGATCGAAGGCCGCCACAAAACGGTCGTAGCGGAATTCGGTATGCGCCGCCTCCGTTTCCGGCAACCAGTCGAAATTCGACAGTTCGGCCGAATTGACGAGGCTCGGATTGTCGATCTCGAAACCGGAAGGCAGTAGATCCGTCACCAGAATGCGCGACTGCCAGTTATTTTGCGGCACCACGTTCAGAACCACGACATAACGTTCGTTCTGTGTGACGTCGCTCGGGTTCACCTCTTCACCGTCCATGGAGTAATAGGTGCGGGTGATGGTGAAGCCTTCGCCGCCGGCAGCGAGCGGCTGAGCCGGCGGGGCCACCGTAGTGACGACGGCCGTGACCGGATCAGCCGAGGCATTGGCGATCTTCAGCGGTGCGGCCAGCAACTCGTCGCCGCTCATCCGCTTCCCGAAACCGCCGGTCTGCAGATCACCGTTCACATCGAGACGGATATCCTTGTCCTCGCCTTTCACGGCCCGGGCGGCCAGCAGCATCCATGCCTGCTCCTGTGTGCTGGTATAGGGCTTCTTTTCCCATTCCCTTGCCACGGCACCGGCAAGCTGCGGCACGACGGCCGGAACCGGACGGCTTTCCGCCGCCAGCGCCAGCGCCGCCGCACCGTCGCGAAGGGCGGAGCCGTAATCGGCGCGGGCGAAGCTGACATTGGTGGCGCGGCTGGCCATGTCGAGCGAAGCACCGAACACGGTCTTCGAACGGGTTTGGTCGCCGTAAAGCGAAAGGGCTGCGGCAACCTGCGCCTTGGCAAGCGGCGTCGGGAAATCGGCAAGCGCAGTATCGGCGTAATAACGCAGATCGTTGATCGCCGCCTTGCGGTTGCGCGCCAGCACATAAAGCGAATAGGCGATCTCGTTGCCGCGATCCTTGACATTGCTGTCATAGGACAGGCCGTTCTGCAGGTTGTTCAACGCCTGCACCATGGCCGCTTCGGGGACATCGTACTTCTGCTCGCGCGCGCGGGTCAGGAAGTCGGTAATATAGGCATCGAGCCACAGATCGCCGTAACCCGGCGACCAGAGGCCGAAGCTGCCGGAACTCGACTGGAAGGACAGCACGCGGTAGACCGCTTCCTGAACCCTCTTACGGGTGTCGGGATCTTCAGCCATGCCGCTGTCCTTTGTCAGTTCCGAGACGTAAAGCAGCGGCAGCGCGCGGCTCGTCGTCTGTTCGGCGCAGCCGTAAGGATATTTGTCCAGCATCATCACCAGCGCCGGGATATCGAAAGCGGGCGAGCGCGTGACATTAACGGCGACGGACGAGCCGAGGAGCATGCTGTCGGCCAGAAGATCACCATTGATCGTCAGGCTGCTGTTCGGCGCAATCTTGATTTCGCGCCGCGTCGTGACTGGAAGAACGGCCGGGCGCACCGGAACGTTCAGAACCTGCTCAAGCGAGACACCTGCCGCATTGGAGACCTTTATGGTGATCGCGCCATTGCCGGGCTGCTCGCCCGTCAGCGGAACGGTCAAAGACGACTTGCCGCCCTTTTGCAGCGCAAGTGTCTGCGACACTTCACCCTGATCGACCGTCAGAGCCGTATTGCTGGTCACATCCAGCCGGTAGTCGCCGGCGTCGCCATCCGTATTGGCGATATCGAGCCGCAATTGCGAGATATCGCCGGGGGCGAGGAATTTCGGCGCGCTGGCGGTTACCACGACGGGATCGCGAATGATGGCATCGGAAACCGCATGTCCCACGCCGGTCTTCGTCCAGGCAACCGCCATGATGCGGGCCGTCCCGTTGAACTGCGGAATATCGAAGCTCACAGTCGCCTTGCCGTTAGCGTCGAGTTCAACCGGACCGGCAAAGAAGGCCACAAGCTTTTCCGTGGGTGGGCTGCCCTGAAGGGCCGCCCCGCCGCCATCACCGCCGGTGCGCAGCCGGCCCGTGGCGCCAAGCGAGCCGTCAATCAGGCGGCCATAGAGGTCGCGGATTTCCAGTCCCAGCCGGCGCTGGCCGAAATACCATTCATCCGGCTTCGGCGGCTCATAGCGGGTGAGGTTCAAGATGCCGACATCGACCGCCGCAACGATGGCGTAGGCCTTTTCGCCCACACCAGCCCCCGCAACCGTGATCGGAATTTCGAGCGGCTGGCGCGGCAGCGTCTTCTGCGGCGCGCCGAGTTTGACGGCAAGCTTGCGCTCGGCCGGATCGACGGCAAGCCACTTGATGCCGATGGCGCGCATGGGCATACGGCTTTCCTGCGCGTCGCCGGGGCGGAACAGCGTCGCCGTCACATAAGCGCCAGCGCCCCATTCCTCGGTGACCGGAATGTCGATCTCGCCGCCCTCTTCGCCGATCTCGGCATTCTGTACCGCAATCAGCTTTTCCGAACCGGACGTTATCATCAATTCACCGGCGAAACGTGAGGAGACCTTGAGTTTGGCCGTATCGCCGATCTTGTAGCTCTGTTTGTCCAGCGCGATTTCCAGCGCATCCGGCGTTTCCGTCGAGCTTGCCTCCACATAGAAACCGGCATCGAATTCGACACTGGAAACCGGTGCGCCATTACCCGCACCCTCCACTTCCAGCCGGTAGCGGCCCCAGGTGACCGGCACGGAAATTTCGCCGCCATTGGCGTCGACCGAAAGCGTGCCGGTTTCCTGCTGCTTGGTATATTCCACGGGCTCATAACGCCAGGAATTACCCTGACGATACCATTGATAGTTACGCTCTACCTTGATGAGCTTCCAGGTCAGGCCATTGATCGCCTGTTTGGCACCATCGGCACTGACACCGATGATATGGAAACGTCCAACGGAGTTCTGGGCGAGATCGCCGGAAAACTGCGGCTTGATGCCAATGACGGATGCTTCCGCCTTGATGGGCAGCGCCAGCGAGCGTTCCACGGCGCGGCCGCCGGCTTCGCGCATGCGCACGGTGATGTTGGCGGAGAGAAGCTGCGTTGTGGATGGCAGATCGGTGAGATCAACGTTGAAGCTCGCTTTGCCCTCTTCATCCAGGACCGGCAGATCGGCAAGCGTCGTGCGGTTTTCCTCTTCGCTTTCCTCATCGGCCAGGCCGAAGAAATAACCTTCGAAATCGGCGCTGGTGCGCGTCGGCTTGATCGCGACCTCCCCTTCCAGCGTCAGGCCGGCAGCGGGCGCGCCATAAAGATAACGGCCATCAACGTCGATTGCCGTTTCTGCGCCCGGATCGATCTGTTTTGCCTTGCTCGAGAGGTCAAACTCGGTGCGGTCAGGCACAAAATCATCGACAAGGAAGCTCTTTTCGCTGATCGCAGCCGTCTTCGGGTCGGTATGGATGCGCAATGTCCAGGTGCCGCGCATGGCATTTGCCTGCAACGGCAGATCCACCGCATGACCGCCAAGCGCCTTGCCGTCGCTGACAAAGCGCCGGTCTTCCACGCCGTCAGGGCGTGAGAAAATGAAAGTGAGCGGCAGGTCCTCGATTGCCTTGCCGTCAACGTCACGGGCCAGGGCTGCGGCATGCACGGTCTCGCCGGCACGATAGATGCCACGTTCGGTCCAGCTGAACACGTCGATAGCACCGGGTGCTGCACGTCCCGTCACGCCGCGATCCGAAAGATCGAAGCCTGCACGGGTCATATCGAGGAACACGTAATCCTTATCGCCGTTGCGCGCCGTCAGGATGGCAGGCGCCTGAGCCGCCGTGCCGCGCATCAGGCCGGCAGAGAACACCGCGCGGCCGTCCGCATCGGTTGTCGCGGTGCCCAGCACCTCGTTGTTCTTGGCCAGGAGCTGCAGATCCACGTCCGCAAGCGGTTTGGCGCTGCCGAGTGCACGGACAAATACATTCAAACCGTCCGTTCCGGCATAGGTGGTGATGCCGGTATCCGACACGAGGAACCATTGGGTGGCGCGCGAATCCCAGGTTTCCGGCGCCGTGCCCGGCGGCACGGCAGTCAGCACATAGATGCCCGGCTTGCGCTCCGGCAAGGCCTCATCCACTGGAAAACTCGTGACCACATCCTTGTTGAGATCGGGCTGGATATCAATCGAGCCCTGCCAGACAAGCTCGCCGATTTCGTTTTCGATACGGTCGGCATTGTAACCGTCCATCTGCGTCAGAAACTGCGAATTTGCCAGCAGCGCGGTGATATTGCGGTCACCGACGCGATAAAGCTTCAGGTCGGCCTTGTCGGCATTCACAGAGACAATCGGAATGCCACGGCGCGCACTGCCCGGCAGCACGAAATTCTCGCCGGTGAAGCGCACGCTGGCCGTGCGGTCACGCACGTAAATATCGAGATTGACCTGTTTTTCCAGCGGCTCTTCCACGGAAGACGGCAGGCCGGCGCGCAGTGCGATCTTGTAGCGCTGGCCATGGGTCAGGCCTTCGACGCAAATTTCGCTGCCCTTCGCCTCGATGGCCTTGGGGGCTGCCCCATCCAGCGTGATGAAGGAAGAATAATCGACGCCATTCTTCACCAGCGGTTCGGAAAACTGCACGCAGGCGCGCGGGCTTACGCTGTCCGTATCCACCGTATTGTTGATGACGCGAAAACCCTGGCGCGTGCGCAGGTCGGCATAGGCCGCCTTTGTCTGTGCATCATCGGTGAGCGCAAGGCTTTCCTTATAGGCATTGAGGGCTGCGCGATAATTCTGGGTTCTTTCAAATGCCTTCGCCAGCCGGTTCAGGGCTTCTGTGCGGGCGCTGACTGTTCGGCTCAGCTGATAGGCATTGATGGCGGCAGACGCCGCTTGCCCTGCGATCGAATAATTATCGGTGACCTGCGCCGCCTTTTCGGAAAGCTCCGCCCAGAGCGCGCCGTCGTCTGGCGTGATCGCAAGGGCCTGCTTATAGGTCGTAACCGCATCGGGAATATTGCCCCCGGCCGCCTGCTGCCGCGCCGTCTGTACGAGGGCTTCCACGCCTTGCCCGCCCTCACCGTCATTCGCCGCAAGGCCGGATTTCATTCGGCGCGCTTCCTGCTGCAGGCTGTCAGTGACGAAGGACAGGCGCTGCGGCGCGCCGATATCGGCTTCCGTCGCCACTTCGACAATCTTGCCGGCAACCGCACCGGGGAAGGCGTTCAGCTGATTGAAATCAGATTTGAGGAAGCACCATTTCACCTTTGGATTGTAGGTAAAGGCCTTGCAGGATGTGTCTCCGGCGCAAATCTCGCCACATTGCTCCAACGAGACGTTTTGCTCCGTCCTGAGATCGAAGCCGAAATAATCGCCATTTTGGGTGGTCACGACCTTGCGGGAGGGTTCCGCCGCCATGGCTGGCGCGAAAATCATGGCGGCTGAGACCGCAACCAGCGAAATCCGGACGAGCGCGCGCAACGACATCAGTTCTCTCCCCGCAACAGACATGTCGGGCGGGACTCTGGTCAAATCCACGCATGGTTGTCAACGCATCTTCGTCAATTCGCGCCATGACAATCTGTGGAGAGTAAAAGAAGCTGCGATTAGTCCTCTATTTTACGCGCTTCCGAGATGAGCATGATCGGCACACCGTCACGAATTGGATAAGCAAGCCGCGCATTTTCGGAGATGAGTTCATTGCGGGCACGGTCATAGGAAAGGCGGCCCTTCGTCAAAGGGCAGACAAGCAATTCGAGAAGCTTCGGATCGACGTTGTTCATCCTGTCGTCCATGGCGGCGATCCTACTGCAGCACGTTGCCGCCCTCACCCGATCCCTGGGCAAGAACGATCTCGGTGATGGCGATCAATGTTTCGGCCCGCGTCTTGAGATCGGGCGCTTCCAGCAGCGCCTGTTTTTCGGCGGGTCCAAAGGGAGACATCATGGAAAGCGAATTGACCAGAACACGGTTGCCGGCCCTTTCCACACTCTCCCAATCCGCTTCCAGCTGGTTGGCATCCAGAAACGAGCGGAACACCCGCAGCAGGTTTTCACGGTCCACGGCCTCCTCATCGTATTCGCCGGAGAGATCGGCGATGAAGGGCGCGTGACGGAAACTGCGATAGGGCTTGCCGGCCTCCACCTCCTCCAGCAGACGGAAACGGCACACACCGGTGAGCGAGATGATGTAACGGCCATCGCCGGTTTCGGAAAAGGAGGTGATGCGGCCAAGGCACCCAACCGCACTCAACGGCCCGCCCTCTAGGCCCGATTCAATGACATGAAGGGCTGGCTGCACCATGCCGATGAGACGGTGACCCGCCAACGCCGTGTCGATCATGGCAAGATATCTTGGCTCGAAGATATTGAGTGGAAGATGGCCTTCCGGCAACAGAAGAGCACCGGGAAGGGGAAAAACCGGCACGGTTTCCGGCAGGTCGTCGCTCTTCACATATCTTGCATTTCCGACATGCATGGGAATCAAGCCCCCTGTTCACTGCTGCCGGCCGGCGGATCAACCGCCTGGCCGGGATATGCCCGCATTAAGAAAACAGTATCGACGAAAGCTTCCGGCGGCCCGCGACGGTCGCCGGATCCTTAAAGCCCCAGGCCTCGAAAAATTCGAGAAGCTGGCGGCGCGCGCCGTCGTCGTCGAAGGTCCGATCCTTACGCATGACGTAGAGCAGATGATCCGCCGCCTCGTCGCGCCGGCCCTGCGCATTCAGCACCTTCGCAAGCTTAACCCGTGCCTCGTGTCGATCCGGGTCGGCTGCCAGTTCGCTTTCCAGCGCCACGGGATCGCCGATCTTGCGGGCTTCCTCATATTGGGCGATCTTTTTCGAAACGAGCTGAATGCCCGCATCCTCATTGAGTTCCGCCGGCAGTGACGACAGCAATTCACTGGCCCGCTCATATTGTCCGGCGGCGATCATGCATTCGGCAATGCCGGCAATCGCTGCGGGGTTTTCCGGATCCGCCTGCATGACGGCGCCAAAGAGCTGTGCTGCGCCGTTGAAATCGCCATCGGCCAGAAGCTGTTTCGCTTCGGTCAGAACGGCCTCGATCTCCGCCTTGGGATCGCCTGCATCAGGGCCGGCAATCTTTTCGATGAATTGCTTGATCTGGCTTTCCGGCACCGCGCCCATGAAGCCATCGACCGGCCGGCCATCCGCAAAAGCGACGATTGCCGGAATAGACTGGATGCCGAGCTGTCCGGGAATGGACGGGTGGTCGTCAATGTTCAGCTTCACGAGCTTCACGCGGCCATTCGCTTCGTTGACGACTTTCTCGAGCACGGGCGTCAGCTGTTTGCACGGGCCGCACCAGGGCGCCCAGAAATCCACGAGAACTGGCTGACGACGTGACTCTTCGAGAACGTCCTTGGAGAAACCAGCCGTCGTTGTGTCCTTGATGTGTCCGGAGGACGCACCATTCAGCTCGCCACTATAGTGCGCGCTTGCGGACATCTGCCCGCCGTAGGAACCGCCGTAAGGATTATTCGTGTCGCTCATGCCGGTCTCCCGTAACCTCTGTCATATGTCTTGATTGAAGCAAAGATCGTATCTCACTCGCTGACTTTCAAGACAAGCGGCGTATGTCCGGTCGCCTCGAGAAAGCGAATGAGATCCGCGGATGCGATTGTCGTCGTCTGATCGTTGGAGAGCGGGTGGCCATTGACAAGTTCGTTTTCCAGCAGCGCGCTATCCAACACAAAAGTGACCTGCCGGTCCGTGTCGTTGATTGCGCCGAACACCGTGACCGAACCCGGCACCACACCCAGATATTCGAGCATTTTTTCCGGCCGGCCGAAGGACACGCGGCTTGCAGCACCGATGATCTTATGGACGCTTTTCAGATCCACCACCGCGTTTTCTTCCACGGTCAGAACGAAGTACTGGTCCTTCTTGTCCTTTACAAAGAGGTTCTTTGTGTGGCCCCCAGGGATCAGGTCGCGCAATGACTGCGATTCCGCGACGGTAAAGACAGGCTCGTGCTGTTTCGTGGTGTGCGAAATTCCGAGCCCATCGAGAAATTCGAACAGCTCCGCTGCCGTCTTGCGAGAATTCTCCGCCATATGCTGCCACCTGCCTCTGCCGATTCCATTGTCGTTGCGTCATGATTAAGGGGGCAGCCGCCTATTGGCAACGCGGGAAAAATCGGCTGCAGGAAAAATTATCAATCTTTTCCGCCGCTTGTCGCATTTCTCAAAGAAATTTTCGCGTTTTTGTCATTTCCCTGTTGCATTCCAAAATCGATTGAGCGATATAGCGCCCGTCGCCGCTTCGGCGGCCCACGGTTCAGCATACTACCCCGGACCGGTGGATTTGAGCGGGTGTAGCTCAGGGGTAGAGCACAACCTTGCCAAGGTTGGGGTCGAGGGTTCAAATCCCTTCGCCCGCTCCAGTTTCCCAAGTTATGATCTTCCGGATGTTTATTTTTTTCGCAGCGGCGGTTTTCGTTGCGGCGTCACCGGCTTCATATTGTCTGTGTACGAGCGGTACAAAAATCGTCCCCCGTGCGGAACCTATATCGAGGATGGCCGTTTGAACGCCGAGGCTCCTAACCTCAGTTCCCTCTGATTGCCCGCTGTCAGCGGGCATTTTTTTACCCTCTTTAAAGTCGCCACCCGCGCCCGCCCCTTTGAAACTACGGGTGAGAGCCCCGTCATACGCGGCTGAATGGCAGAACAACCCTGTCAGCAACAACAATATGACGCCTTGATCTTGCCATATTTCATTCAGTGTGCTTTTGTGCAGCCGCCCTTGTGGGAGGGGGTAGAGGTTGAGGCCCGCTGGCTGCATTTTAGCAGTAGCGGGTTTCCCTTTTTTTGGGCGAGATTCGCCAGCAAAGGCGCCTGATCCATTGCTATTTTCCGTTGAGACAAGCAACGAACTCCCGCGCTGCACGGTGAGGTATGGTTATTTCGTATGAAGAAAGTGGTAGCGGGAGAGGGACTTGAACCCCCGACACGCGGATTATGATTCCGCTGCTCTAACCACCTGAGCTACCCCGCCACAGGGGAAACGTGACAGTCATGTGACCGGCTGTTCCATCAGGATGAGCGGCTTATAAGGTGCCGCTCCCCAAAGTGTCAAGCGCAAGATGCGCAAAAAATTCGCTTTCCGCATCGCTGCAAAAAGCGAGTGGTTTCAGGCGGCAACCGGCTTTTCCAGAAGCGCCTTGAGCGACGCCTCGGCCTCCGCCGAGCGCTCGGACCGTTCAATGAAACCGCCGCCGTACACGCGGGCATCCGCGCCCGGCGCGGAATAAAGCACGCAGGCCTGACCGGGCGCGACACCCGCCTCTCCGGTCATCAGGTCCACATAGATACCATTCTCATCCGCATGCAGCACTGCCTCCGTCGGAGGACGGGTGGAACGCACCTTGGCGAAGCAGGCGAAGCCCTGCCCGGCGTCAACGGCCAGGTCGCCATCACCCAGCCAGTTCATGTCACGCAGATAGACGCGGCGGGTTTCCAGCGCCTCACGCGGGCCAACGATGACCCGGCGGCCACGCGCATCGAGATGCACGACGTAAAGCGGCTCGCCCGTCGCAACACCGATACCGCGGCGCTGGCCGATCGTATAATGCACGATGCCATCGTGGCGGCCGAGCACACGCCCGTCGAGATGCACGATATCACCCGCCAGAGCCGCATTCGGCTTCAGCTTGTTGATGATATCGGTATATTTGCCCTGCGGCACGAAACAGATATCCTGGCTGTCGGCCTTTTTGGCAACGACAAGCCCCATTTCTTCCGCTAAAGCCCGCGTTTCGGCCTTGGAGAGGCCACCGAGCGGGAAGCGCAGATAATCGATCTGTTCCTGCGTGGTTGCGAACAGGAACCAGCTCTGGTCGCGGTCGCTATCGATCGGCCGATAGAGCGCGCGGCGGCCCGCCTGACCGGGAACGGGGTTGGGCCGCGAACGGATGTAGTGGCCCGTGGCCAGCGCATCGGCACCCAGTTCCTGCGCGGTCGCTAGAAGATCGGCGAATTTTACCGTCTGGTTGCAGGCAACACAGGGAATGGGCGTCTCACCCATCGCATAAGCTTCCGCAAAGGGGTTGATGACGGTTTCACGGAAACGCGCTTCATAATCCAGCACGTAATGGGGGATACCCAGCGTTTCGCAGACCCGGCGCGCATCGTCGATATCCTGGCCGGCGCAACAGGAGCCGGCGCGGTGCACGGCGGCGCCATGGTCATACAGCTGGAGGGTGATGCCGAGGACATCATAGCCCTCGCGCTTGAGGATACCAGCCACAACAGAAGAATCGACGCCACCGGACATGGCGACAACGATCCGGGTATCTTCCGGCCTCTTGTCAAAATCGAGCGTATTCACGTTTTTTCCCATCGTCAGTCATAACGGGGGTAAAGGCCCCGCCGCCTGTCGGTCATCCGCCGCGAGAAACCCTGCCCACCAAACGGGCCGTCCTGTCTCGCATACTGCGGATTTAAGGGCTGCATATAGAAAGGAATGGCTTCACACGCAAGTACGGGGCGGAAAACCGCCCCGTAAAGCCGTCTGATCCCCTCTGTGGAGGACTTCAGGCGCCAGCTGTCTTCTGGCCGCTGCTGCCGAACCACTTGTCGCGCTCCCGCCACAGGGCGGGCATGGCCAGCAATCCGATGGCCGTGAAGGCGATCAGCGTCTTGTTCAGCTGCGACAGTTCCGCCGTGCGGCCATCGAGATAATAAACGCCGTAGACGATCGCCACGTGCCAGACATAGACCTGCAGCGAGTGGCGGCCGAGCAATTGCAGGAACTTCAGCGAAAGCACCCAGATAACGCCTTCGGCGATGGAGCGCACGAGCGGGCGGTGGTGATGCGGTCCAGCAATCACGAGCCAGGTGAGGCCAACGCCGACGGCGAGGAAGTTGATGAGATAGACCGGGCCGAAATCGGCGCGGATTTCCATCGTCGAAAACTTGCCCATCATGAATTCCGGCATCAGACCCCACGCGGTAGCGATGCGGAGCGGCATGAAGAACAGGCAGATGACAAGCGCGGCCTTCGGCAGCCAGGTGTGCTCCGGGGAGAAAATCTTCTTCCACGGAATGCGGTTCTGCGCCGTCATAGCACCCATCACCAGCGCCGAGTAGAACACCAGCTGCCAGCCGAGCAGGTTGAAGCTAACGCGAATACCCTGTTCGTCCGCGCCCTTCACAAGTTCATTGAGAGGCGTCGTCACAATCTGCTGCAGGCCAAGCTGTCCCGCCATCCAGACCAGCAGCGAACCGGCCATGACATAGGCCCATTTGCCATCGAGGCAGAGCTTCACCAGGACAGGTGCGAAAATCATGTAGACAATATATTGCGGCAGAATGTCCATGAAGGTCGGCTGGAAGAGAAATGTCGCAATTGCCGCCAGACGCAGCGGATCGTCGAAAGACGTCATGCCGAGCCAATTGTACCAGATATAGGGCGCATGCGGGATAATCATACGGAAGAACAAAACGGCGATGACGAGACCCATCGCATAACGATAGAGTTCCAGCGCGCGGTTCCAGATCATCTGTTTACCGGCGTCATAGCCATATTTCATCATCTTGCGCGCATATACCATGCCGATCAGCAGGCCGGACAGGAATACGAAGCCCTGCGCGTCCTCGACAAAGGCGAACTGACGATGGTTGATTTCCACCAGCCAGAAGCCGCCGGCAAACACCAGATGGTTGATCAGCATGAAGACGAGGAAGTAACCACGCATCCCGTCGATCAGGTCAAAGCGTTTCATTTCGATAGCTCTCCGTTCTCGCGGGCCGTGCATTGCCCGGCCACCCAGCCCGGCCTGCGAGATGCCGGGAATTGGATTGTCAACGCGCTTTTGCGGCTGAGGTTCCGCTCCCAAAGCGGTTTAGAACCGGCACGAAAAGTCACATTGACGTGTACGCCCTGTGGTTAGGACGCGGGGACTGAATGCCGGATGAATGAAAAAAGGCAATTCCGTGAAGCGGATGAGCCATGCACCAAGGACATACCGAGGCAAACAAGCCTCAAGGCCTTGCATGGCAGGGGAAAGCCGAATCCGCCGCGCGTGGTTGGCGGATATATCACCCGTAAGATCTCCCAATCTTTTTTGGCGGCATCCCGCCATGCTTTTTAGGAAGCTTATCGAACGAAACGGATAAGGCCCGGCGGTGAAGCGACCGCCGGGCCTTATCCGTTTAAGAGGCTCTGATTCGTCAGGCGGCGGCCTGGATGGCGGCGACCTGCCAGTTGTCGTTGCCGGGGCGGCGGACAAAGGTCCACATTTCCACCGATTCGGACGGATGTTGCTCGTCACCTTCGATCACCTTGCCGGAGGTACGGTCGCGCATCACGTCGATGGCAGAGTAGCGCATCGCGACTGTCGCGTAGTCCTGCCCTTCTTCGTGCCATGCTTCGGCGACATCGCCCTGCAGTAGCGTCACCTCGCGCACGTCGTTTTTCACACCGCTGGTTGCGTTATCGCTGAGTTCTTCAGCGAGATAAGACATGGCTTCGGGCGTCGTCAGTTTGCGCAATGTGCCATAATCCTCGGCGGCATAGGCAGCCTGCACGTCTTCCAGCATTTTCTGGAACGTCTCGAGGTCGCCCTGCGTGATGCCGATTTCATCGCCTTCCGAGATGGCGTTGGCGTGGGGCGTGGGCTTTGTCGTTGCGGCAGCAGCAGCCACTCCGCCCGCAGCGCCGGCCATCGCGCCGATCTTCGGAATCTTGAACGAGGATGCGGCCGGACCCGCCTGCGAACCGCCATTATAGGAGGAGCCGGAATGATCCGTGCGGTGCGAGCCGTTGGCCGATCCATAAGCGGGCTGGCCCTGACGGCGCGACGCGAAGAAGCGCATGGCGAGCATGACCAGAAGGCCGATCAGCGCAACCTGCAGCAACATGCCGAAGAAACCGGCCATGCCGCCGAAACCACCACCCAGAAGCATGCCGAACAGACCACCCATCAGCAGGCCGCCCATCAGACCACCCATCATGCCGCCGAAGAGGCCACGATTTTGCTGCGGCGCCTGTGCGCCAGGACGTGCCGGCTGAGCAGCGCCAGGAGCTGCCTGGTTGGTGTTGGGCGTCATGCTGCGGTTAATCGGCGCGGTCTGGCCGGGCGCAGTGCTGGTCGAAGGCGGAGCGGAGTAGGTCCGCGTGCCACGGCTGCCGAAACCGCCGCTGGCGCGACGCGCTTCTGCCATATCAACCGCCACAAAAGACACCGCGATACCAAGCGCGGCGACTGCGAACAAACCCTTGAAGCGCCGAAAGGCAGCAAACATCGTTATCTCCTGTTGGCCGCCCGCCCATGAGCGGCATCTCAACAGGCGATATAGCAACTCATGATCATCATTTTTAGACCGCTTAGCTTAAATTTTTTGTGATATGCAACCAAGGCGTGAGGCGCGTGAAATCTGCCGCAATTCGAAAGCTGGAAAAACAAAAACCGGCACAGGGTTTCCCCTGCACCGGTTCCTATTGTCCCCTTGGGAGGAACGATAGATCAGTCGACGTTGAACGTCAGCGGCTTGACCTGGCGGATGGCCGGGTTGGCGCGCAGCTTGTCCAGCACCTCTTCGGAAACCGGACCGTCGACATAAAGCAGGGCGATGGCGTCGCCGCCTTCCTTTTCACGTCCAAGCTGGAAGTTGGCGATGTTGACGCCAGCCTCGCCGAGCGTGGTGCCCATGAAGCCGATCATGCCGGGAACGTCGGTATTGGTGATGTAGATCATGTGCGATCCGACATCGGCATCCATGTTGATGTTCTTGATCTGGATGAAACGTGGCTTGCCATCCGAGAACACCGTGCCGGCAACCGAGCGGATCTGGTTTTCCGTCTTCACCGTCAGCTTGATGTAACCGTCGTAAACGCCGGTCTTGTCGCGCTTGACCTCGGAAAGGATGATGCCCTTCTCCTTGATCATGACGGGGGCCGAAACCATGTTCACATCGGCAACCTGGCTGCGGATGAGGCCGGCCAGCAATGCACTGGTCAACGCCTTCGTGTTCATGTTGGCGGTTGCACCGTCATAAAGGATTTCGATTTCCTTGGTGGCGCTTTCCTGTACCTGGCCGACGAAAGATCCGAGAACATCCGCGAGACGGATGAAGGGCTTCAGACGCGGCGCTTCCTCAGCCGTGATCGACGGCATGTTGATGGCGTTGGACACGGCACCCTTGACGAGGTAATCCGACATCTGCTCGGCAACCTGCAGGGCAACGTTTTCCTGTGCTTCCGTGGTCGAAGCGCCAAGATGCGGCGTGCAGACGACGTTCGGAAGGCCGAAAAGCGGGCTCTCGGTGGCGGGCTCGACTTCGAACACGTCAAAACCGGCACCGGCGACATGGCCGGACTTGATGGCTTCCGCAAGGGCAGCTTCATCCACAAGACCACCACGGGCGCAGTTGACGATACGTACGCCCTTCTTGGTCTTGGCAAGGTTCTCGGCGTTCAGGATGCCGCGCGTCTTGTCGGTCATCGGCACATGCAGGGTGATGAAATCGGCCTGGGCTAGCAACTCGTCCAGCTCAACCTTGGTGACGCCCATTTCCTGCGCGCGCTCTGGCGAGAGGAAGGGGTCGTAGGCGAGAACGTGCATCTTGAGGCCAAGTGCACGCGAGCAGACGATCGAACCGATGTTACCCGCACCGATGACGCCGAGCGTCTTGCCGGTGATCTCGACTCCCATGAACTTCGACTTTTCCCACTTGCCGGCCTGCGTGGAGCTGTCGGCTGCCGGAAGCTGGCGGGCGACGGCAAACATCAGCGCAATCGCGTGTTCTGCCGTCGTGATGGAGTTGCCGAATGGCGTGTTCATGACGATGATACCGCGGCGCGAGGCGGCCGGGATGTCAACATTGTCGACGCCGATGCCGGCGCGGCCGATGACCTTGAGGTTGGTCGCGGCTTCGATCAGCTTTTCGGTTGCCTTGGTGGCAGAGCGGATGGCCAAGCCATCGTAATTGCCGATGATTTCAGCAAGCTTGTCCTTGTCCTTGCCGAGCTTCGGCTGGAAATCGACTTCGACGCCACGATCACGGAAAATCTGGACGGCGGTTTCCGACAGTTCGTCGGATACGAGTACGCGAGGTGCCATGGTTCACGGGCTCCTTGAAAAACGGTGCAGTTTTGAAAGCGGGAACTATGCGGCCCTGCATCAGCGCAGGGCCGGTATCAAAATCAGGCGGCAGCCTTGGAAAGTGCTGCCTTCTGCGTCTGGTAAGCCCAGGTGAGCCAAGGCATGACGGCTTCCATATCAGCCGTCTCGATGGTGGCGCCGGCCCAGATGCGCAGACCGGACGGGGCGTCGCGGTAAGCGCCAATATCGAGGGCGACATTTTCCTTTTCGAGCAGAGCGACGACGCCCTTGGCAAAATCGGCCTGTGCTGCGGCATCCAGCGCCTGGACCTCGGGATCGACGATCTTGAGGCAAACAGACGTATTGGAGCGAGTTTCCGGCTTCACGGCCAGGTTGGCGATCCAGTCGTTCTTCTCGATGAAGTCGTAAATAACCTTGGCATTGGCATCGGCGCGGCCGATCAGCGCCTTCAGGCCACCGAGATTCTTTGCCCAGAGCAGCGCGTCGATATAATCTTCAACGCAGAGCATGGACGGCGTGTTGATGGTTTCACCGCTGAAGATGCCTTCGATCAGCTTGCCGCCGGAAACCATGCGGAAGATTTTCGGCAGCGGCCATGCCGGTGCGTAGCTCAAGAGACGCTCAACGGCGCGCGGCGACAGGATGATGACGCCATGGCCGCCCTCGCCGCCGAGAACCTTCTGCCAGGAGAAGGTGACGACGTCGAGTTTCGTAAAGTCCATATCCTGCGCGAAAGCCGCCGAGGTGGCGTCGCAGATGGTCAGGCCCTTGCGGTCGGCGGGAATGAAATCGGCGTTGGGAACACGAACGCCAGAGGTCGTACCGTTCCAGGTGAAGACCACGTCGCGGTCGAAATCGACTTCGGCAAGGTTCGGCAGCAGGCCGTAATCGGCCTCGAACTTGCGAACGTCCTTCAGCTTCAGCTGCTTGACGACGTCGGTGACCCAGCCGGCGCCGAAGCTTTCCCAGGCGAGCATATCGACGCCACGTTCGCCGAGCAGCGACCAGAGCGCCATTTCAACGGCGCCGGTGTCGGATGCGGGAACGATACCGATGCGATAATCGGCGGGAACATCAAGAACTTCACGGGTGAGATCGATGGCCTGCTTCAGCTTGGCTTTGCCAACCTTGGCGCGATGCGAGCGACCGAGCGGCGCATCGGAGAGAGCATCTAGCGACCAACCGGGGCGCTTCGAGCAGGGACCAGAGGAAAAATGCGTATTGCCCGGACGGACGTCCGGCTTCACGATATCTGTCATTTGACTACCCTTCCAGATAGGCGCTCCACGTTAGGGTGGAGTGTCCTGACGCCGTTGCTATTCCTGTCGCCGATCCCAGTCAAGCGGAATATGTCGCTGCGCAGAAGAATCTTGGTCCATATGCGTCATGTCCCTTGCCACATGCCGATAAAACAAAACCGCCCGCACCCGGAGGATGCGGACGGCCCGAAACTATCAGCGGGACGTGACGTCTATTTGTAGACGGCAGGCTGCAGCGGAATATCGGCAGGCGGCATGTACTGAGCGGTATCGCAGCCATTGAAGACATAACGGCCACCAACGCGTACCTCATGCGAATAAAGACCCTTGTCACGACCGGGGCCGCCGCCATTCTCATAAGCGAACATGTCGCCCTTGTTGATGTGACGGAAACGGTAACCGATATCGGCCTTCAGATTACAGGTAACATCAATGGATGCGCCAGCCATAAGGGCGTAAGCGAAACGCCACTTGCCCCTGCCGCCGTGTTCGGTGGTCGGGTCGCAGCCAAGACCATTGACACTGCAGGATGTGTTGCGCAGCTTGTCCCACTTGACGTAGGAGCCGCCGATACCACCGCCGACATACGGCGTCACGCGTCCGTAAGTCCCGAGATCGACGTAGGCATTTGCCATCAGAGTATAGGCGCGAACCGAGCTAAGATCCTCCGAGACGCAGCGGCCGGGAACGGAACCGCAGAAACCGCTCGTGGAGCCACGAAAATCCGACTTGCCCATATAGTCGAAGGTCACGTCACTGCGGAAATAGTTGTTGAACTGATAACCGACACCGGCGCCAATGACATAGCTATCGTCGATCTTCGCGGTATCGAAATCAGCGAGATAGCCACCAGGGCCACCCTGATAATAATTGGCACCACGCAGCTTATTGAAAGAATAACCGACGTCGCCTCGCAGATACCAGCCGCTTGCCTGGGTGATCTCCACTTCGGGAGCATAGGTCGGCGCAGGCTCAGCTTGATAAAGATCGGCGGCAATGGCGCTGGTGCCGGTCAGCAGGACGGCCAGAAATCCGGCCAGGGCGTTTTTCATGACTTCCACTCCAGAAGAGGCACGTGCGTTTGCGGCAGCAGATGCCAGTGAACTGTTCAGTCATGGAGATTGACGTAAAATGGTTAAGTCCCGATTAACCACGCTCATTCACTATATTTATTAGTAAATACTCAAAGAAAAAGCCGGCGGAAGGCCGGCTTTTTGCTGATTTATTGTTGCTATGCCTCACGCGGCAGAGCGGGCATTCGCGATGATGCCGACAAGATCATTGACGATACGCTCCACCTTCGCGCTATCGTCGCCTTCCGCCATCACGCGGATCAGCGGTTCGGTGCCGGAAGGGCGGATGACGAGGCGGCCATTATCGGCAAGCGCACTTTCTGCATCCGCAATTGCCTGCTGCACGACCGGGTTTTCCAGCGGTTTGCCACCGGAGATACGGACATTCTTCAAAAGCTGCGGCACGGGCTCGAACTTGCGGCAAACCTCGCTCACCGTGCGGCCGGAGCGCTTGACCTTGGCGAGAACCTGCAATGCCGCAACGAGCCCATCCCCCGTGGTGCCGTAATCCGACAGCACGATATGCCCGGACTGCTCGCCGCCAACATTGAAATTGTGGTTGCGCATGTGTTCGACCACATAGCGGTCGCCCACCTTGGTGCGGGCAAGGGTGAGGCCCTTGTCGCCAAGAAAGCGCTCAAGGCCGAGATTGGACATAACAGTTGCGACGATGCCACCGCCGCGGAGCGTGTTGTCTTCGGCCCAGCTGTCGGCGATGACGGCCATCAGCTGGTCGCCATCCACGATCTCACCGCGTTCATCAACGATGATGACGCGGTCCGCATCACCATCCAGCGCAATGCCAATATCGGCCCGCACCTCGTGAACCTTTTTCTGAAGGGCTTCCGGGTGCGTGGAACCGCATTCGAGGTTAATGTTGATGCCGTTCGGCTCGTTGCCGATGGTGACGACCTCCGCGCCGAGTTCCCAGAGAGCTGCGGGCGCCACCTTATAAGCCGCGCCATTGGCGCAGTCGATGGCGATTCGCAGGCCGCTCAATGTCACGTCGCGCGGCAGGGTGCGCTTCACAAACTCGATATAACGATAGATGTCGCCATCGACGCGCTTCGCTCGGCCGATTTCGGCAGGTTTCGCCAGTTGGGCGTAGATATCCTTGTCGAGGAGGTCTTCGATCTCCAGCTCCAGCTCATCGGAAAGCTTGTAACCGTCAGGCCCGAAAAGCTTGATGCCGTTGTCGGAGAAGGGATTGTGCGAGGCCGAAATCATCACGCCGATATCGGCGCGCAGCGAGCGGGTCAGCATGGCGACGGCCGGCGTCGGGATCGGGCCGAGCAGGAAGACATCGAGACCGGCGGCGGTGAAGCCGGCAACCAGGGCGTTTTCCAGCATATAGCCGGAAAGGCGCGTATCCTTGCCGATGACGACACGATGGCGATGATGGCCACGGCGGAAAATCGTCCCGACGGCAATGCCAACCCGCATCGCCAGATCAGGCGTCATGGGGAAGACGTTCGATTGTCCGCGGATACCATCGGTTCCGAAATAACGGCGTGCCATTTGAACTCCAAATCTTTTCCAGCATTCCGGCATAAGCTGAAAACAGCCGGAAGCGTTTTTGGCTAGATGCCACAAACCACGATAAACAGCACGTAAATTACCGCAAAAATGGCTTATATCTTGTTACCAAAATGAAAAGGCCACCCGGAAACCCGGATGGCCTTTTACAATTTCTAACAGACGCGGTCGATCAATGCGGCTGCGGCTCCATGCCGCCTTCGGCTTCACCGTCGCCCTTTGCTTCGCCGTCACCCTTCACTTCACTGGGACCATCCTTCTTGGTGCCGGCCTTCGGCACTGCGGAACCACGGCTGCCCGGAGAATCGTCGCCCAGATCGCGGGCGGGCTTCTCACCCTTCAGCAGGGCCTTGATCTCGTCACCCGTCAGGGTTTCGTATTCGAGCAGACCCTCGGCAATCGCAACGAAACCGTCGTGATTTTCCGTCAGAATGCGGCGAGCCTCGGCATAAGCCTCATCGATCAGGCGGCGAACTTCCGTGTCGATCGTCTGGGCTGTGGCTTCGGAGACGTTCTTCGACTGCGAAACGGAGTGGCCGAGGAACACTTCCTGCTGGTTTTCACCATAGGAGACCTGGCCGAGCGCATCGGAAAAGCCCCATTGCGTGACCATGGCGCGGGCAAGCTTGGTTGCCTGCTCGATATCCGAAGACGCGCCCGAGGTAATGTTTTCCTTACCGAAGGTCAGTTCTTCGGCAACGCGGCCACCCATCATGATCACGAGGCGCGACACCATCCACTTGTAGCTCATGGAATAGCGGTCGCCTTCCGGCAGCTGCATCACCATGCCAAGTGCGCGGCCGCGCGGGATGATCGTTGCCTTGTGCAACGGATCGGCCACGGCAACCTTCAGAGCGGTGATGGCATGACCGGCTTCGTGATAGGCGGTCAGCTTCTTTTCGGCCTCGGTCATGGCGGAGGAGCGGCGTTCCGCACCCATCATGATCTTGTCCTTGGCGTCTTCGAACTCCTGCATGGTCACCACGCGTTTGTTGCGGCGGGCGGCCATGAGGGCGGCTTCGTTGACGAGGTTCATCAGATCCGCACCCGAGAAACCGGGGGTACCGCGAGCCAGAACCTTGAGATCGACATTCGGCGCGAGCGGCACGTTGCGGATATGCACCTTGAGGATGCGTTCGCGGCCAACGATATCAGGGTTCGGCACAACGACCTGACGGTCGAAACGGCCGGGACGCAGAAGTGCGGGATCGAGAACGTCAGGTCGGTTGGTAGCGGCGATGAGAATGATGCCCTCATTCGCCTCGAAACCGTCCATCTCGACCAGCAGCTGGTTCAGCGTCTGTTCGCGCTCGTCGTTACCGCCGCCGAGGCCGGCGCCACGATGACGGCCGACGGCGTCGATTTCGTCGATGAAGATGATGCAAGGCGCATTCTTCTTTGCCTGCTCGAACATGTCACGCACACGGCTGGCACCGACGCCAACGAACATTTCCACGAAATCCGAACCGGAAATCGTGAAGAACGGCACATTGGCTTCACCTGCGACGGAACGCGCAAGAAGCGTCTTACCGGTGCCCGGAGGACCAACAAGCAGAACGCCGCGCGGAATCTTGCCGCCGAGGCGCTGGAACTTCTGCGGGTCACGCAGGAATTCCACGATTTCCTCAAGATCCTGCTTGGCTTCATCCACGCCGGCAACGTCGTCAAACGTCACGCGGCCATGGGCTTCCGTCAGGAGCTTGGCCTTGGACTTGCCGAAGCCCATCGCACCGCGCGAACCACCCTGCATCTGCCGCATGAAGAACAGCCAGACGCCAAGAATGAGAAACATCGGCAGAAGCGTGCCGAGATAGCTCAGGAAGCCCGAGGAGCCATCGCTTTCCGGGCGCGCCACGATGGTCACGTTCTTGCTCTGCAAGCGCTCCATCAGGCTGTCGTCGATGACGGGGGAATAGGTCTGAAAGGCCGTGCCGTTTTCGGTATAGGTTCCGAGAACCCGGTTACCGGTGACGGTCACGTCGCGAACTCGCCCGGAATCCACGTCGCGGAGAAACTGGGAATACGGAATTTCCCGTGAACCCGTTTGCGTCGGCGACGTCTGGAACATGCTGAACAGCGCGATCAGCAAGAGGGCGATCACGGCCCACAAGGCGAAATTTCTGAAATTTGGGTTCATCGAACTCCCCGAACTCACACGGGCACAACTACTGCCCGCTATTACGTGCCCTTAACATAAGGACGACATCTGCCCTTGCCAAGGCAAAGCGCATTATCTGATGCGTTTTGGTGTAAAAACTGTTCCAAGGCAATTCACGAAAATGAGGCCCGATTTAAACCGGGGGCTGTGGATATGCCGGCCGTCCGAACAAAACAGCGATCGTATTTGCCAACTCAAGGTCGAAGCGCGGCAGAAAAAGATCGAAGGGCGCCAGCCTTGGCGTCACATCGACCGTCAACTCCCCGGCCGTTTGCCCCGCCTCCGCTGCGGCGATTTGCGGAAGGCCCGATAGCGCCAATCTGGTCACTCCCGGCGGCACCGATGGAAAACCCGCTCCAGTACCAGCCTCCTCCGCGCTGACCCGGACAGGGAAAGGCGACCGGTTTTCCACGATGAAGCGATCATCCCACAGGCCCTTCTGATATGCCTCGAGACGAAGCTCCGGCAGATTTCGTTGCTCGCGGAAGATATATAGCCCATCCCGTCGGCGATCGAGCAGGACACGACCGACTGTCATACGTCCGTAATTGCCGGTTTTGAGGAAGCAAAGAACGCGCTCCATGCTGCCCGCGGCCGGCAGATAGGGCCGCCCGCCGAGACTTGCTATCAGCACTGCCAGCCCGTGCCGGAAATCCGCCCGATCAGGCGACACGCCGTCCGGCTGCAATTTCGCGAGCGCACCAGAAAAGACCTCGGCGTGTGCGCGCAGGAAAACTGCCGTTTTTTCAGAGGATATACGCCTTTTTTCCGCCTCTCCCCCATCGGCCGGAAGCGGAACATCAGGCAAGGCCTGCCGCATGCGAACACGCTCATATCGTGGATTTTCATTGCTTGGATCGTCGAGCCAGCGCCGCGAACGGGACGACACGTAATCGCGGATCGCCTGCCTTTCACACCTCAGGAATGGCCGCTTGATCCAATGGCGCCGAGCGTATAAAACCGCGTCCGCCATGCCGGAAAGGCCGAGATTGTCCTCGCCGCTGTTGCGGGCAGCGCGCATCGCGACGGTTTCCCGCTGATCGCCGGCCGTGTGACCCGTCACCACGAGATCGGCATCGAACGCGACGGCTGCTTCCGCGATAAGCCGGTAGCGGGCAAGACGGGACGCTTCCGAAATGCCGGAGACCGGCTTTAAACCTTCCCACCGGCGTGTGACGTGCGGAATGCCCAGCTCGGCGCAAAGTGTCGCAACCTTGCGGGCCTCATCGGCGGATTCCACTCGCAGAGCGTGATCAACTGTAACGGCAGAAAGCCGAAGCAGATCGCGCCCCTTCTCGGACATCACCTCATGCAATGCCAGCAACAGGCCGGTGGAATCGCTGCCGCCGGAGATTGCGACGAGAATATGCGCAGGTTCGCGGAATTTTTCGACAAAGGACCGTGCGGCCGCAAGCGGCGCAATTGGCTGTTCATTCGGAATGCGGACATCAACCGGCATGGACAGACCGCACTTCAACGGGAAAGAGGGATCAGCAGCTCAGCCGCTTCTGTTCACTGGCGACTTTGTTCAGCACGGTCTTCGAGGCATTGGGGTAACGCTTCGGCACCTCGCGCAGCGTGGCGCAGGCCGTTTCGGTATTATCGAGAGCGGCAAGGGACATGCCAAGCTTCATCAGCATTTCCGGAGCCTTCGGAGACTTGCCATAGGCCTGGTGGCCGTTAAGAAAGGTCTTCGCGGCTTCGTTGAACTTGCCCTGGGAATATTGCGCTTCACCCAGCCAGAAGCTCGCATCCGCGGCTTTCGTGCCCTTGGGGTAACCCTGCAGATATTGCTGGAACCCCTGCTCCGCCAGCTTGTAATCACCGGAAAGGACATGACCGTAAGCGGCCTGGTAGATATCGCCTTCGCTGGTCAGCGCCGCTGTATTGACGGGATCGGTCTTGCGCGTGCTGCTGCCTGTTGTCACGCCGGGAAGGCTGCCGGAAGAATTGTTGGCGCCTGAATTGAGCGTGCCGCCAATAGGCATCCCCTTGGAATCAAGTTCGATCGAACCGAGCGTGGTCTCACCCGGCGCGCCTGTCGGAGCACTGGAGGGAGCAGACGGTGAAACGGAAGCGCCACCCTCGGGTGGCGTTTCGATGATCGTTGCAACGTCGTCGGTCGGGGGCGTCGCCGGACTGACCGGACTTGCCTCCGCCTTCTTTTTCGGCGTTGCTGCAGGACTTCCGCCCTTTCCGCTTTCCAGTTCCTGGAAGCGGAACTCATTGTCTTCCTGCGCCTTGCGGATCGTTTCCTGCATCTGCAAAAGCTGGAAGCTCATTTCCTCGATACGGCCGTTGAGTTGCCGGATCTGTTCTTCAAGCTGCTGAACCCGATAGGCTTCATTGGCCTGAACCCGGACGACCGGGGGCTGCTGCTGAGAATTGATCGTGCCGAAGCTACCCCCCGCACCGAACAGCGGACCCGAAACGGCTGTGCCGCTCAAGCCGGTGCAGGCTGCAAGCCCCAGCATTCCCGCCACGACAAGTTTCTTCATCTCATTCGTCCTGCCTTAACTGATTTGCACCGGAATAGTGCAAGCCGGATTTTTTCCATATCGACCGAAAAAGCAACTTAACTTCGGCCAAACTATGAAAAAAACAAAAGGCGGCCCGAAGACCGCCCTTTATTTACGTTCACAAAAACGTCAGGCGATTACATGCCTGCGCCGCCGAGAACCGTGACCGCGCGACGGTTCTGCGACCAGCAGGAAATGTCGTCGCAAACCGCGACCGGGCGTTCCTTGCCGTAGGAGATCGTCTTCATGCGGCTTGCCGGAACACCCTGAGAGGCCAGGAAGTCGCGGGTTGCTGCCGCACGGCGGGCGCCGAGTGCCAGGTTGTATTCACGCGTGCCGCGCTCGTCGGCATGGCCTTCGACCGTGATGGCGTAGTTCGGGTAACGGGCAAGCCACTGTGCCTGGCGCTGCAGGGTCTGCTGGGCGTCGGCGCGGATCGAGGTGGAGTCCGTGTCGAAGAAGATGCGGTCGCCGACATTGACCGTGAAGTCCTGCTGGGAGCCCGGCGTTGCAGAGCCTGCGCCACCAAGGCCGAGTTCACCGGCGCTGTTCGGCATGTTCTTCTTGTTCGCGCAGCCAGCGAGAGCAAGCGCGAGCGTCATGGCGATGACAGCCGGGTTACGGGCCAGTTTCTGCATGGGGCTGAGTGCCGAAATATGTGTACGGCTCATCGCCGGTCTCTCCTTAGGATTTCAATAACGTTGCCAGACACTAACTGATCGCGGTTAATAGCCGGCAAACGCTTATGGTTAACAGAAAGGAAATGTCCCAGTTTTTTGCTCCCTCACAACACTTTGCGGCAAGAAAGAGGCACATTTCCCTGTGGTATGCTTAAAACATCACGGCACCGGTTTAAGCCGGCGCCGTGATGGCAGTCATATCAGTCCAGAAGCGGCGACCAGGCCGGGTCTGAAGCGAAGGTCGGTGTCTTGATGAGCTGTTCATTGTAGCCCGTCAGGTCGATCGAATAGAGCTGCGGACCGCCGGCACCCGCGTTCTGGCGGAAGAACATCAGTACGCGACCATTCGGTGCCCAGGTTGGCCCTTCATTGTGGAAGCCGCTGGTCAGGATGCGTTCGCCCGAACCATCCGTCTTCATCACACCGATCGAGAACTTGCCGCCAGACTGCTTGGTGAAGGCAATCAGATCGCCGCGCGGGGACCAGACCGGCGTGGAATACGAACCATCGCCGAAGGAGATGCGCTGCTGGCCGGAACCATCGGCATTCATGACGTAAATCTGCTGGCGGCCGCCACGGTCACTTTCAAAGGCAACACGCTGACCGTCAGGCGAATAGGACGGGGCCGTATCGATCGCCGACGTGTTGGTCAGGCGTGTCGTGGTACGAGAGCGCAGATCCATGGTGTAGATATTGGCGTTGCCATCCTGCTGAAGGCTCATGATGACCTTCTGCCCGTCAGGCGAAAAGCGCGGCGAGAACGTCATGCCTGGGAAGTTGCCGACGACTTCACGCTGTCCGGTTTCCAGCTGCAGCAGATAAACGCGTGGCTGCTGGCCCTCGAAGGACATGTAGGTCACTTCCTGACGGCTCGGCGAAAAACGCGGTGTCAGGACGATGTCGTTCGAGTTGGTCAGGTTGCGGACGTTGAAACCGTCCTGGTCCATGATCGACAGCTGCCGCTTGCGGGCGGTCTTTGGTCCGCTTTCGGAGACGAAAACGACACGGGTGTCGAAATAACCCTTTTCACCGGTGACGCGCTCGTAGATGGCATCCGCGATGATGTGAGCGACACGGCGCCAGTTTTCAGGCTGGGTGAAGAACTGCTGGCCCGTCATCTGCTGATTGGCGAAGGTATCCCACAGGCGGAATTCGGCGCGCAGGCGGCCGTCGCTTTCGCGCGTCACGCGACCGGTAACGAGCGCCTGCGCGTTGATGACCTTCCAGTCTTCGAAACGCGGCTGCTGATCCGGATTGCTGATCTTTTCGATGAAGGCGTTCTTGTTGACCGGCGCAAAGAGACCGGACCGCTGCAAGTCGGCGGCGATGACCGCGGAGACCTGCGCGCCGATGCCGTCGCTCGACATGAAGTCGGTGATGGCAATCGGCAGCGGCTCGACATTACCCTTGTTGATATTGATTTCCACCCGTGCAAAAGCCGGTGCGGAGAAAACCGACATGAGGGCCGCGACAGCGAGCACCAGCCGGATCGGCGAAAATATCTTCATGTTGCCAGGCCTTTCAGCATTCATAGCAATTCACTGGGATCGAAGTTCACGACGACTTCGTTCCATGCATCGTATTTGTCGGCAGGAAGGTTCGTGAACGGAGCAGAACGCATGATGGCGCGATAAGCTCCGCCGGAAAGGGCACGGCGCGTCCCTTCGGAACCGCCCGTCGCCTCGATCTCGGGCCGACCGATGATGGAGCCATCACGGTCGAGCTTCATGGTCACCCGGACGCGAACGTCCGAGGCATCCGCCATGCCGGGAATGATCTGCCAGTTCTTCTGGATCGCGCCGCGTAGCGCATCCATTTCCGTCTGGCTGAGCGTCGAGCCGCCCGTTGATTTCTTGCCGCCAAGGGCTGCCGTCTGCGTCGAGCGCTTTGCGCCGCCGCCGGAAGGCGCCTGCTTGTTCAACAGCGCGGCAATATCGTCGGCGTTGAAATCGCTTTCCTTCGAGGAAGCGGACTTCGCAGTCTCCTGCTTCTTCTCGCCGGGCTTCTTATCGGATGGCTTGTCCGTCGACTTTGCCTGATCCGGCTTTTTCTCAGCTGGCTTTTCGGCTGGCTTCTGTTCCGCTGGCTTTGTCTCGGCCTGTTTCGGCTCTTCCGGCTTCGGCGGCTCGGGCCTCGAATTCGGACGGGGAACGTTCTGCGGCACCGGTATTTCTGCCGGCTCCTGCGTGGCAGGCGGCGGTTCTTCCGCCTTGGTTTCCTGCGGCGGCGGCTCGGTCTTGGGCTGCGGTGCGACTTCAGGCTTGGTCTGCGGCAAGGCGGCCATTTCCTGCGGCTTGGGAGCCGAGGTTTCCTCCTTGACGATTTCCTTCACCTCATTCGCTTTGGTATCAACGACGGGCTGCGGCTTCTCCTGCTTTGGCGGTGCGGCCGCGGCGATATTGTCGTTTGGCTTGGCGGTCGGCGTCGGCGGCGCCTCGATATCCGCGGTGTTATTGCCAATATTCTGCGCGTTCTCGATGATATCGGGACGGGTTGTTGGAACAGGCGCGGATTTTTCCGCCTTGGGCGCATTTTTATCGCCCTGCTGTATCTGGGTCAGTTCCTCGATGGGCACCAGCTCCACCGGCAGTGCCTCAGCCTGAGACACGTCGAGGGGTTCCGGCGAGCCCAGGGAGACAAGGGCGAAAGCCAGAAGCGACGCATGCACGATCGCGGATGTGGTAAGGCTGCCCTTCATCGCTTTACGTCAATTGTCCTGTTTCTGCTGAGTCACAAGGCCGATATTTTTGAAACCGGCCGCCTGGATACGCGCCATCACATCCGCAACGACGCCATAGGCGGCAACGGAATCCGCGCGCACGAAAATGCGTTCGTTATAGCCGGTCGTGGCGATTGCCTGCAGCTTGTCCGCCACTTCAGCCGCTTGGATTTCCGTTTCCTGCAAATGGATCTGGCCATTGGCATTGACGGAAATGGTGATCGGTTGCGTGTCCGAATTCAACGCATTGGCGGAGGTCTGCGGCAGGTCGATCGGCACGCCGACAGTCATCATAGGCGCCGCCACCATGAAGATGATGAGCAGCACGAGCATGACGTCGACCAGCGGCGTCACGTTGATTTCGCTGATCGCGCCGCCTCTGCGCCGTCCGCCGCGTCCACCCCGGCGTCCGCCGGAACCGCCGCCGCTGCCACCTGCTGACATACCCATATCATCTACTCCGTTTTGCCTTGCGGCAAATCACTCGACGGCATTGCAGTCGGCCGCTTACTGGGCGGCCTGCCGTGTCTGAAGTTTTTCATCGATCTGTCGCGACAGGATTGCCGAAAATTCGTCGGCGAAACCTTCCATTCGGGCGGAAAGCTTGTGTGCGTCAGCCGTGAACTTGTTGTAGGCGATAACCGCGGGAATAGCCGCGACAAGGCCGATCGCGGTTGCAAGAAGCGCTTCCGCGATACCGGGAGCCACGACCGCGAGGTTGGTGGACTTCGAACCGGCAATCGCCTGGAACGAGGTCATGATACCGACAACCGTGCCGAAGAGACCGATAAAGGGGCCGGCCGAACCGATGGTGGCGAGCGAGCCGAGGCGCGCCTCGTATTGTTCGCTTTCCCGCGCCATGGTCACGTCCATTGCCCGGTCGATACGCATCTGCAGGCCGATGGGCGAACGTGCGCCACGCTCGAAGGATTTTTTCCACTCGCGCATGGCCGAAACGAAAATTGCGGCCAGACCGCCATTCTGGCGCTCCGCCAGCGTGCGATAGAGCTCTTCAAGAGACTGGCCCGACCAGAACACCTGTTCGAACTGGTCGAACTGGCGCCTCGCCTTGCCGAAGCTCACATATTTGTCGAAGACGATTGCCCACGTCCAGACCGAGGCGGCGATAAGCCCGATCATCACGAGCTTAACGATGAGGCCCGCCTGCATAAACAGCGCCCAGAGACTTACATCATGCGTCGCCGCTGCCAAACCTGCCTGTTCCATAAATATCCAATCCCCGAATCCAAACGCCCGGTACGGGACCGGGCGATTCAAACGCGTGTTAACGCTCGAAGTCCTGCGGCAACAGCCGCCAACCCCTTAGCCATACCCCGATACTTGCCAGTAAGCCTTACTTGCCAATAAATTTGGTGAAAGGAAGGCGTGCGCTGCACAAATGCCAGTTGCTAAAGTAAGACACCATTATGGTTAAAGGAGTGTTACAACCCGGCCACGCCCGGCGGATTTACTGATCCGGCCCATCAATTACTTCAGAAATTTTTCCGCCACCGTCTCGGGAAGACGCCTTGGCCGGCCATTGGCATTGATGACGGCTATGATGACCTTGGCGGCGACGAGCAGCGTTTCACCGCGCCTGATTTCCTGATTGAGCACCATTTTCGCGCCCCCGGCCTTCTCGGTGATGGTGGTCACCGTCAGCACGTCATCCATCCGGGCGGGGCTTTTAAAATCGATCTCCATGCGATGCACGACGAAGACCAGACCTTCTTCATCAGCGGTCAGAAGCGCACTTTGTTCACAGCCGAGGCAACGCAGGTAATCGGTACGGCCGCGCTCAAGAAAATGCAGGTACCGCGCGTGATAAACCAGGCCGGAAAAATCGGTGTCCTCGTAATAGACGCGTTGCATCAGGCGGTGACCGTGTTCGATCAGTTCACCCGACAGCGAAACCAAAAGCTCGCTCATAATGTCTCCTTGGGATTTTCAGTAGCGTCAGAGCGGCCCTCGCGGACAATCAGATGCTCGTGCCGCAGGGGCAAGGCCTCGATGCGCTCTGCGATGAAGCGCGGGCGCAGATCGTTCCTGATCAGCGCGGAAGTTCGTGAAGGCAGCCAGCGGAATTCGACCTCAACGCCATCCATCACCCTGTGGACGATGTGGTTTTCATGGAATGGCAGGGCATGGCCCAGCGAAACGAGATAATAAAATCCCAACTCATGGGCCGAATAACCGTCATAGGCGAAAAAGTTTTCGGCCGACCATAAAAGGCGCTCCACCGAACACGTCCGATCAAGTTCCTCACCGATCTCGCGAACAATGGTCTGCTCGGAGCTTTCTCCGATTTCAGCCCGACCGCCAGGCAAGGCCCAGTAGTCATCCCCTGTACCACGCTGCACCAGAAGATGACCACTCTGAAAAATGAGGGCTGCCACGCGCATGCTGAAAAGCTGCGGTCTGCGATCCAACCGGATCATGTGACGTTGGGGCGGAGAGGTCATTTATCGTCCAGATCGCCGTCGTGCCAGACAAGGTGTCTCGTGGTCCTGGGCAGGTTCTCTATTTCGTCGGCGATGAAATAGGGGGGAATATCAAGCTCCGTCAATGCCTGCCGGGTTGCCGCGACCCAGCGAAACTCAAGCTCGTTATCGCCATCCTGAACACGGTGAATAATGTCGGTGGGATGAAAGGCAAGCGTTTGCGGCAGGTCCATCAGGTAATAAAAGCCGAGTTCGTGCCAGTCCTTGCCTTCGTAATGGAAGAAATTTTCGACCGCCCACAGAAGCCGCCCGATCTTGGCTTCCACACCGAGCTCCTCGACCATTTCGCGCGCCAGCGTTTCTTCTGAGCGCTCACCCATTTCGGCACGCCCGCCTGGAAAGGTCCAGAATTTTTCATGTGTGGCCCGGTGCACCAGGACGTGGCCATCGCGGAAGGCCAGCCCCGCGACCCGCATCTGGAAAATGCGCTTCGGCTTGAACTTGATGCGGATGCGGGTGTCCTGCTTGGTATCGTGTGTCATTGGGCGGGCCTGCGGGCTGGAAACATCAAATCGGTTTCCGTCCACCCTAATGCATCCATCTCGTCTTTTCTCGCCTTTGCATCATCTCCCACAATGAATTCATCCAGTTGCGGCGGCTTGACCGGGGTCGCGGACAGCATCGCATGCGCCTGCCCGCGATGATGCGTCTGGTGCTGGAAGAGATGCGACAGAACGTCGTCGCAGCGATCCTGCTGGATACGCCTGCCGCGGTGGATACTGACAGTAGCGGCGAGGCGATCTTCATCGAGCCCGTCGACAAGGGCAATCAACACCTCGTCAAGCTCTGTCTGGGCGCCTTGCAACGCCGGCATGTTGGCAAAGGGTTCCTCTACGGCAAAGGCGGCCAGTCCCAGTGTGCCGCCCTGCAACGCATCGATATAAAAGCGGTCGACAGTGTAGATATGATTGAGCGTCGCACGCAGCGTCGGGAAGAAACTGATGCGGCGGGCAACAAACTCCTCCTGCGAAAGCTGGAGACAGGCTTGATGCAGCCGGTAATTGGCGAGCCGGTTGTTGCGCGCAAGTTTGCGGAAAACCCGCAGCGGATCATAAGGCATCGGCATCCCTCCCGTAACACCTAACGGCGTCGTTCAATCGGTGCGTTCGAGCTCTGATCTGCTTTTCAGAACCTTGCCGCCATCTTCCTGTCCGATGAGATAAGCGGGTTCGTCTTTGCTGGCCTTACGCTTTATCGTGGAACCGGAAATCGTTCTTTCGACATCTTCGGTGAAGACTTCAAGGATTTTCCCTTCACCTGTACCCGTGCCCCAGTTCCAGCGGACCTTCGTACCCTTGCGATATCCAGACATGACCATCTCCGTGCCAAAGACGATCAAAGCCGGCAAGGCGGGTTTGTTCCCCTCAATCGTCCTCAAGCGTGAGCCGGAACTGTGCTGCCTCGAGATCCTTCGGCGGCTGCATGCCCAGATGTTTCCAGGCCGTGGCGGTCAGGATACGCCCGCGCGGCGTGCGCTGGATGAAACCCTGCTGGATCATATAGGGCTCGATGATATCCTCGATCGCGTCGCGCGGCTCCGACAGTCCAGCGGCAATGGTCTCGATGCCGACCGGGCCTCCGCCAAAATTGACGGCGATCATGGTCAGATACCGCATGTCCAGCTGGTCAAGACCCATATTATCCACCAGCAGCCGCGTCAAAGCCTCGTCGGCGATATCCCGGGTAACGGCTTCCGCCCGCGCCACCTCGGCAAAGTCGCGCACCCGGCGCAGAAGCCGTCCGGCTATGCGGGGCGTGCCACGCGCCCGCCTCGCCACTTCACGGGCACCCTCATCCGTCATGTTGAGACCCATCAGCCGCGCACCGCGACGGACGATAAGTTCCAGTTCATCAACCGTGTAAAAGGACAAACGCACGGGAATGCCGAAACGGTCGCGCAGCGGTGTCGTCAAGAGGCCGAGGCGGGTGGTGGCGGCGACAAGCGTGAATTTGGAAAGATCGATCTTCACCGAACGCGCCGCCGGGCCTTCCCCGATGATCAGATCGAGCTGGAAATCCTCCATCGCCGGATAGAGGATTTCTTCTACGGCCGGGTTGAGGCGATGAATTTCATCGATGAAGAGAACATCGCGCTCTTCAAGATTGGTCAGGAGCGCGGCGAGATCGCCCGCCTTGGCGATCACCGGCCCTGAGGTGGACTTGAAGTTCACTCCAAGCTCCTTGGCCATGATCTGCGCCAGGGTGGTCTTGCCGAGGCCGGGCGGACCGACGAACAGCACGTGATCCAACGCCTCGCCACGATTCTTGGCGGCCTCGATGAAGACCTTGAGATTGGCGCGCGCCTCCGCCTGCCCGGTAAAGTCGTCCAGCGACTGCGGACGCAGGGTGGTGTCGATGTCCTCACCGCGCTTTTCAGGGGTGATCAGTCTGTCCGCATCGCTCATTCAGGGCATTCCATTATTTCTAGAATTCATGAGGTCGTCTTCGCCGCTATAACATGGCTGTCGCGCCAGGGCCCGTCACGAAATTCAACACCGCATCCGGACGCTTGTGTAACGGGCTCACCTTACCGTGAAAGCTCCTTCAGCCCCAGCCGGATCAGCTTGGCGCTATCCGCGCCCTCACCGCCATTTTTCAGCGCCGCGGCGACCGCATTGGCGGCCTGGTCACGCGAATAGCCGAGATTGGTGAGTGCAGATACGGCGTCCGCCACCGGCGCGGAGGCTACACCCTCCCCGAGTTCCTGCTTCAGTCCGATAGCCCCGGACGCCTCGCCCGCGAAAGCCGGGGCCTTGTTGCGCAATTCGGTCACGAGCCGCACGGCCACTTTGGGCCCAACCCCCGGCGCACGCGATATTGACGCCTTGTCCTGGAGCGCTATGGCATTGGCAAGCTCGGTGGGCGACAGGGTGGAAAGCACCGCAAGAGCGACTTTCGATCCGACGCCCTGCACGCTCTGCAAAAGGTTGAACCATTCCCGCTCCAGCGCCGAAAGAAAGCCGAAAAGCTTGAGCTGGTCCTCTCGTACATAGGTTTCGATGAAGAGGATCACGGCCTCTCCGACGGAGCCTATTTTCGACAGCGTGCGCGCCGAACAATAGGCGACGTAACAGACGCCATGCACATCCACCAACACGTAATCCGTGCCGATTTCCTCGATGCTGCCCTTCAGTTTTCCGATCATGATCGCGCCCGCTGCAATGAGACTTAAAATTAACCGGCCGCCAGCAGCCGACGCATCCTGTCACCGCCGCGATTATGGGCGTGGCAGATTGCGATCGCGAGGGCGTCCGCCGCATCGTTACCCTTGAACTCGGCCTTCGGCATCAGGATTTTCAGCATCATGTGAATTTGCTGCTTTTCACCATGCCCCACGCCGATGACAGCTTTTTTCACGGCGTTCGGCGCATATTCGAACACCGGCAAACCGGCACGCGCCGGAACAAGCATGGCAATGCCGCGCGCCTGTCCGAGTTTCAGCGTGGCCACCGCGTCCTTGTTGACGAAAGTCTGCTCCACAGCCGCCTCATCGGGCTGATGGCTGTGCACGATTTCCGCCAGGCCGTCATGAAGCTGGCAAAGCCGGGAGGCGAGATCCATGTCGCCATCTGAAGTCACCGTGCCGGAAGCGACGAAACGCAGGCTGTTTCCCAATGTGTCGATCACGCCCCAGCCGGTGCGCCGTAGTCCGGGGTCAATGCCGATGATCCGAATCGTCTTTTGCATGAGGTACCTTATCTTTCCGGCCGCGAGACTGCCAGCGATAAGTGAACAAAACGACAACATTCCCGGATACAGACGTCAAGTCAGGACCAAAGTTGTGCCAGTACCGACCTTTGGCAAAGGCCAATTTTTTTGATCCATCCTTCAATTCTACGCGACTTGTCTGGTAAATCCGTAGACGCGCCTTACATCCGCTGCAAAGACCCAGATTACGCAGGAGCGTCGGATGATCCCCTTTTCCCTTCTCGATCTTTCGCCCATCGGCGAGGGCGAGAGCGTCAGCGCGGCGCTCGAAAACTCCCGCCGGATGGCGATCAAGGCTGAAGAACAAGGTTATAACCGGATATGGCTGGCCGAACATCACGGCATGCCCGGCATCGCAAGCGCCGCGACGTCGCTCGTTATCGCCCATGTGGGAGCGGCCACGAAACATATCCGCGTCGGCTCCGGCGGTATCATGCTTCCCAACCACTCCCCGCTCGTCATTGCCGAACAGTTCGGGACGCTTGCAGCACTTCTGCCCGGCCGGGTCGATCTTGGCCTGGGCCGCGCCCCCGGAACGGATATGCGAACCGCACGGGCGCTGCGCCGTAATCTCGACGCCGGTGCGGAGAATTTCCCGCACGACATCGTCGAATTGCAAAGATATCTCGGCCCGCCCCAGCAGGATCAGGCGATCCTCGCCGTACCCGGCATGAATTCGAACGTGCCTCTCTGGCTGCTCGGTTCCAGCACCTATAGTGCGCATCTGGCCGCAGCCCTTGGCCTGCCCTATTCCTTCGCATCCCATTTTGCCCCTGACATGCTGATGGAAGCGATCCATATCTATCGCGAGCGCTTCCAGCCCTCCGAGGTGCTGGACAAGCCCTATGTGATGGTGGGCGTGATGGGTGTAGGCGCCGATACCGACGAGGAGGCGCAGCATCTCTTTACCTCGTCACAGCAGCAATTCGTCAATCTGCGGCGCAATGTGCGCACGCAGTTCCCGAAGCCCGTGCACAGCATGGAAGGCTACTGGAACGAGATGGAGCGCTTCTCCGTGGTGCACACGTTGCGTTTTGCCGCCGTTGGCGCGCCTGAAACGATCCAGCGTCATCTCGACGGTTTTCTGGCTGAAACACAGGCGGATGAGCTGATTGTCTCGATGCCGATCCACGACATCGAAAAGCGGCTGCGGTCGGTCGAGATTTTCGCCGACGTGCGGACATCCATCAAAAAGGCCGCCTAAACAAAAAGCCCCGGCGCGGATCGCTGCCGGGGCTTTTTTTAGGAACGTGAAAACGTCAGGCGGAAAGCTTGGCGAGAATTTCTTCCGACACTTCGAAGTTCGAATAGACGTTCTGCACGTCGTCATCGTCTTCGAGGTTGTCGATGAGTTTCATCAGCGACTGTGCCTTTTCTTCATCTACCGGTACCGTGTTCTGCGGCTTCCAGATGGCCTTGACGCTTTCGGCTTCGCCCAGCACGCCTTCCAGCGCCTTGGATACCTCGTTCATCGCTTCGAAACCGCAGATGATGATGTGGCCGTCTTCGGAAGATTCAACATCGTCCGCACCGGCCTCGATGGCCGCTTCCATCACCTTGTCTGCATCGCCGACTTCCGCCTTGTAGGAAATCTCGCCGACACGGTCGAAGGAGAAGGAGACCGATCCGGTTTCACCCAGCGCACCACCAGCCTTGGTGAAGATGGATCGTACATTGGAGGCAGTGCGGTTACGGTTGTCTGTAAGCGCCTCGACGATGACGGCGACGCCGCCAGGGCCGTAGCCTTCGTAGCGGACCTCATCATAGTTCTCGCCTTCGGCACCCGCAGCCTTCTTGATGGCGCGCTCGATATTGTCTTTCGGCATGGACTGGGCCTTGGCGTTCTGGATGGCCAGACGCAGGCGCGGGTTCATGTTCGGGTCGGGCATGCCCGTCTTGGCCGCAACGGTGATTTCGCGCGCAAGCTTGGAAAACATTTTGGACCGCACGGAGTCCTGCTTGCCCTTGCGGTGCATGATGTTCTTGAACTGTGAATGACCAGCCATGGAAAACCTGATTTATCGTAATTTGGAGATTGCGGGCCTTATAAGTGCGATAGGCTCATCGTTCAAGCCCGCAGGCGCTTTCTCTTGCCGCAACAACAGAAGGAACTGATTTATCCGCTCTTCGTTCTGATCATGAACGCGACGGAGAAGGCCATCTTTTCCACTCCGCCGCAGCCCCAAACCGGAAGGAGAAGACATATGGTCAGCCTGACTGAAGCAAGAGAAGCCCCGGCCCGCCAGCTCTGGGACGAGATTAATTCCGTCCATGCCGGCATGCTCGGCCTTGAGGGCCTGCACAGTCACATGCAGCCTATGGCGCCCCACGCTGACCCCAAGACCAACACGATCTGGTTTTTTTCCAAAAAAGACACGGATCTGGTAAAATCGCTCAAATCCGGATCCCGTGCGCATTTCTGCCTTGTGGGCAAGGATCATGATTATCACGCCTGCCTTTCGGGCGTACTCGAAGCGCGCGATGACAAATCAAAGATCGACGAATACTGGAATTCAGTCACCGCCGCCTGGTACGAGCACGGCAAGAGCGATCCGCAACTAACGATGCTGGCGTTGCATGTCGATGATGCCGATATCTGGGCTTCGACGGACAGTACGCTGAAATTCGGCTGGGAAATCGCCAAGGCAAACATGTCGGATGACAAGACGCCCGACGTCGGCGTTCGCCAGCACCTCACCTTCGCCTGAGAATCCGCTCCCCGAGCCTTTCCCCGCCCGTCGCCATTTACATGCCTTTCGGCACCAGTATCTGCGGCTGGCGGGGAAGGTTTCTCATCGAGACCCGGATGACCGGATCGCTTGCATAGGCGATAGCGAAATTTTCGCCAAACATGGTCAGAAACTGCTCCAGCGGCGGGCCGGTGCGATGCATCGGCAGGATCAGCGCAGAGCGCAGGCGCTTGACTACCCTGCTCATGCTGTCGGCCCCCATGGTCAGACCACCATCGACAGGCACCATCAACACATCCAGGCGGCCGATCTCGGCATAATGCGTGTCCGTCAACTCATGATGCAGATGGCCGAGATGGCCAATACACAGCCCGGCAACCTCGAAGATGAAGATGGAATTGCCGTTTTCCTGAAAAGACTCATAATCTCCCCAGCGGTTGCGGATGTCGGTTGAGACATTGCGGATGTAAACGTCGCCCACGAGCACCTTGTGCTCGGCTTTTTCTCCCGGCGTATCGCTCCAGCCATGCAGCACATATTGAATGGCCGGGTCCGGATTGAGGGTGAAATGTGTTGAATGCGCCCGGTTCATGGTCACCACCGTCGGCATGACGGGAGGGCGATAGACGCCGTTATAATCCGTGGCAATCGTTACCCCGCCGGGACTTTCGATCAGGTAGGTGGAGTGGCCGATGAAGCTGATTTTCACCTCTTCCTTCGCCGTGGCCTGAGCCAGCTGAACATTGCGCGCATCGAAGCGCGCGAACATCACGCCCGGAATGGCGCTGGCGATCGCCTGGCACTGGCTGACGGGAGGACGGCTCGCCGACTGGGAGAAGGCCGCTCCCGAACAGGCGATCAGTCCTGTTATTGCAAGCATTAGCACGCGCAGCATCATGCCACTCCCCTGAACTTGCGAAGCTGAGAGGATGGGACAGGTTTTGCCGAGCGTCCAGTTACATCAGCAACTGAAGGCTGGCACTCTCGTCATTGTGAACGCTTCGGCGGGATCAAACCCAGAAGGAAGGCAGCGTTTCCGAAAGTCGCGGCCCGATGCGCAGCGGCGCAATTTTTTCCGCAAGCCCAGTCCGGTCGGAAATCTCCACCCCGACACCGCAGATCGTGGCAGGCCCGCTCGCTGCCTCAAAGCGGCCCTTCGGCATCTTGGAGATAAAGCGGTTGATCGGCTCTTCCTTGTCCATTCCGAGGGAACTGTCATAATCGCCGCACATGCCCGCATCCGACATGTAGGCGGTTCCGCCGTTCAATATCTGTGCGTCAGCCGTCGGAACATGGGTGTGGGTGCCGACGACGAAGCTTGCACGGCCATCCACGAAATGTCCGAAGCACTGTTTCTCGCTGGTCGCCTCGGCGTGAAAATCGAAGATGATGGCATCCGCCTGTTCCTTCAGCGGGCAGGCAGCAAGAATGCTTTCCGCCGACTTGAAGGGGTCGTCCAGCTCCGGATGCATGAAGACCCGCCCCATGATGTTGGCGACCAATATGCGTGCGCCGTTGCGGGCATAAAAAATGCCCGAGCCCTTGCCCGGCGTACCCTCGGGATAATTGGCGGGCCGCAGGAACTGGTCATGGCGCTCGCAGAAGGAAACCGCCTCTTTCTGATCCCAGACGTGATTGCCGGTGGTGACAACATCGGCACCGGCATTGATGGTCTCGAGATAGATATCCTCGGTGATACCGAAACCACCAGCAGCATTCTCACCGTTGACGATGACGAAATCCAGCTTCAGATCGGAAATCAGCCCCGGCAATCGCTCCCAGACAGCCGTGCGTCCGGTCTTGCCAACCATGTCTCCGAGAAAAAGAAGCCTCATTCACCCGCCCCGATCTTGCGCATGTTTCGATATTTCGTCCCCTCTAACGGGTAATCAATCTTTTAAAAAGTGCTAAAGCGCCTTTTGCCCACTATCGGAGATCGACAACGGGGCTGAAAACCAGCGCAGACCGCTTTCTGTCAGAATGGCGTGAAGCGAGACATCGTGCGGTTCCGCGGGGATGTCTGCCACTTCCTGACAGTCAAAGGCGACACCGATGAGAACGGGCTGTTTGCCCTTCGCGTGCAACCGCGCGATGGCGCGGTCATAATGGCCTGCGCCATAACCAACCCGTTGCCCGTGTCCATCGAAGACGGACAGAGGTACGAGCAGTATATCGGGATCGAGAAGCTCCGCATCCTCACCCGGACCGGTCGTGCCGAAGCCGGTCTTCACCAGCGGCGTATCCCTCTCGAAAGCCCTGAAGACAATGGTTTCACGATCCAGCACAACGGGAAGGACGAGACGTCCACCCCTTGCCCGCAACGCTTCCATCAGCGGACGGGTATCCGCCTCCGAGCGGATCGGCATGAAGCCGGAGATGACGGTCCCCGGCACAAGGGGAATATCCGCGGCACCGTGGGCGGTAATGGACTGGCTCTTCTCGTGCCGTTCCGCCAGCGTCAGAGCATCTCGCGCGGCGAGCCGTTCGCCGCGCAACCTTGCTTTTTCGGCAACGTCACCGGGCATCAGGCGGCCCGGCTCACGAGAACCTTGTCGATGCGGTGACCATCAAGGTCGATGACCTCGAAACGCCAGCCGTTGCGGGTTACATGTTCACCCAGTTCCGGCAGGCGACGGAACTCGTCCAGGACAAGTCCGGCGACGGTCTCGAACTCGGCGTCCTCATTGATCTGGAAGCCCATGCGATAAGCGAACTCATCGGCAGGCATCCAGCCGGCAACGAGGAACGAACCGTCCTCGCGCTCGACCATGGCCGGCTCTTCGTCGTCATCTTCCTGAAAGGCACCGGTAATGGCCTCCAGCACGTCGCCGGAGCTGATGATACCTTCGAAATGGCCGTACTCGTCATAAACGAGGACCATGTGCACGGTGGAGCGACGCAGCGACTGAATGACGTCAACGGCGCTCGTCAGGTCGGACACGACGGGCACCTCGCGCAGAAGCTCACGAATGTTGAGCTCCTTGCCGGAGGCCAGCGCATCGAAGGCGTCCTTGGCGAAAAGCACGCCAAGAATTTCGTCGGACGCGCCGTTGCGCACCGGAAGACGCGAACGCTGCGTCCCGCGAAGCTGCTCGCGGATTTCTTCGGCGCTGTCTTCGATATCGACCACTTCCACGTCGCGACGCGGCGTCATCAGGCCGCGCGCGTTGCGGTCAGCAAGGCGCATGACGCTGGTGATCATCGCCGATTCTTCGGTCTCGATCACGCCGGCGCTATGGGCTTCGGCCAGAACGGTGCGAATTTCATCGTCGGTAACCGACGCGTTGGATTCGCCACTATGGCCGAGAAGCGCCAGAATGGCCTTACCCGACCGGTCGAGCAGCCACACCAGCGGCGCGCCGACCTTGGACAGTAGCATCATGGTAGGCGCAACACGCGCGGCAATCTTTTCAGGATCGCGCAACGCAATCTGCTTTGGCACCAGTTCGCCGACGATCAGTGACAGGTAAGTAATGGCGACGACGACCGAGCCGACGCCAATCGCATCGGCCGCACGGTCAGGAACACCCTGCTCCAGAAGCCACGCCGTAAAGCGGGCACCGAGCGTGGCGCCGGAAAATGCGCCCGAGAGAACGCCGACCAGCGTGATGCCGATCTGCACTGTAGAAAGAAAGCGTCCGGGGTTTTCGGAAAGGCTGAGCGCCTGTGTGGCGCCCTTGCTGCCTTGCGTGGCAAGCACCTTTAGCCTCGCCGGTCTGGAGGAGACAACGGCAAGCTCGGACATGGCAAGCACACCGTTCAATACGGTGAGCAGGACCACGATCATAATTTCAGTAAACAAGTTTAGCTCTTTGGGCTGTTGAACGGCACGTCGCGGTTTTGGCCGCAGCGCCCCTTTTTAAAGGGCATGACAGACATACCAATCCGGATAATAGGGAATTGTTCCGCCATTGCAATGACAGGAATATAAAAAAGCCGTGCCCGGCAGTTATGAAAAATGACTGTCGACTATATCGAGGGTACAGGGAAGCATCGGAATTGTCCCGAAACTTCAAGCGCGTTCCACGGCGACCGATGGAGATTTACGATCCTGGGTGCCTACAAAAGTAGGTGGGCACCGTGTGTCCAGCCCCACGGGACTGGCCAGGGACAGCTCCCTTTGGATCGAGTATGGCCCCAGGGATTGTGGTTCCTGTCGAGAAGCGCAGAACGCATTCAAGATATAGGACGGATCGGGAAAAACCGCCAGAGGCGCAGAGCGAAATTTTATCGCTTCGGATTCCGGACAATCAGTGTGCCGCCGGTTTTGGGCGGTCCAGCAATTTTTCGGTAATGCCGTTCAGCCGGTCGGCCAGATCGCCGATGGCAAGCGCCACCATCTCATCCGACTTCGCCTTGTGCTCGGCCATGCCATCGCGATTGCGGGAGAGGGATGCGACCTCACCTTCCAGCTTCTCGATCTTGCGGTTGAGCTCGGAAAGCTCGTCCATCACCATGATACCAGCCATCACCGTTAGCCTCAGGTCGCCGATTTCTCCGAACTGGCTCTTGAGATGCCCGACATACCGGTCGAAACGGGTGGCAAGGTCGGTCAGGTGGTCTTCCTGGCCTGCTTCGCACGCCATGCGATAGGCCTTTCCGTCGATCATAACAGTAACTTGCGCCATGATACCGCTCCTATCGATCCAGCACCGCGCGGATCGTCTCCATGGCCGTCACCAGCCGGCGCGAAACCTCGCGATTGACTTCTTCAAGACGGTTAGCGCGAAACTCGGCCTGGTCCAGTTCCTGCGCCAGTCTGGCGCGGTCGACATGGACGCGCTTCACCTCGTTATCGATCTCGCCGGTCTCTCTCTGCCGCTCGATACGCATATCGATGGCATTTTCGAGATTTGTGATGGCAGCATTCAGCTCCGTCAGCGCAGATTGTAAGGTCTTCTCAGCCGACATCGTTTTTTCCAACTCGCACGCCACCGGCCGAATCGTCCGGTTTCAGGCCATTTAAACGCTCGCGAGGTTATTACCCGATTTACCATCCCGTCAATCAAACCAGTGCATTGTGGCGTTTTGCTCTGTGGATGAACGAAGAAACCGGGCCGGGCGGGACACGAAATCCGTTCCAGCCCCCGCTTTGCGAAACGATTTTTATCGACCGCAGAACCGCAATTGCCCGTCGATTTATTGACTTGCCTGCCTCACCTGCTATGGATCAACCCGCTTTTTGGATAGTTGCGTAAAACTATCTCCTTTCACCCGGAAACAGACGGAAAAGCCATGATTTCTCGCGACAAACACAACCGGATGGCAAATGCGATCCGCTTTCTTGCCATGGATGCAGTGGAGAAGGCCAATTCAGGCCATCCCGGTCTGCCGATGGGCGCCGCTGATGTCGCCACCGTTCTCTTCACCCGTTATCTGAAATTCGATCCCAAGGCGCCGCTCTGGCCGGATCGCGACCGTTTCGTGCTGTCGGCAGGTCATGGTTCGATGCTTCTTTACTCGCTGCTCTATCTTACGGGCTACGAGGACATGACGATCGACGAGATCAAGCGTTTCCGTCAATTCGGTTCCAAGACCGCCGGCCATCCTGAATATGGCCACGCCACCGGCATCGAAACGACCACCGGTCCGCTCGGCCAGGGCATCGCCAACGCCGTGGGCATGGCAATCGCCGAACGCAAGCTGGAAGAGGAGTTCGGCTCCGACCTGCAGAGCCACTTCACTTATGTACTGTGCGGCGACGGCTGCCTCATGGAAGGCATCAGCCACGAAGCCATCGCGCTTGCCGGCCATTTGAAGCTTAACAAGCTCGTTCTCTTCTGGGATGACAACAACATCACCATCGACGGCGAAGTTGGCCTCTCCGACAGCACCGATCAGATTGCCCGTTTCCAGGCGGTTCACTGGAACACCATCCGTGTTGACGGCCATGATCCGGATGCGATCGCCGCTGCCATCGAAGCCGCGCAGAAATCGGACCGCCCGACCTTCATCGCCTGCAAGACCGTCATCGGTTTCGGCGCGCCCAACAAGCAGGGCACCCATAAGGTTCATGGCAACCCGCTCGGCGCAGAAGAAATCGCTGCGGCCCGCAAGAGCCTGAACTGGGAAGCCGAAGCTTTCGTCATTCCGGAAGACGTGCTGGATGCATGGCGTCTTGCCGGTCTGCGCTCCACCAAGACGCGTCAGGACTGGGAAGCCCGCCTAGAAGCCGCTGAGGCCGGCAAGAAAGCCGAGTTCAAGCGCCGCTTCGCCGGCGACCTGACGGGCAATTTCGATAGCTCGATCGATGCTTTCAAGAAGAAGATCATCGAGAACAACCCGACCGTTGCGACCCGCAAGGCCTCGGAAGACTCGCTCGAAGTCATTAACGGCGTGCTGCCGGAAATGATCGGCGGTTCTGCCGACCTGACGCCGTCCAACAACACCAAGACCAGCCAGATGAAGTCCATCACGCCGACGGACTTCTCCGGCCGTTACCTGCACTACGGCATCCGCGAACACGGCATGGCTGCTGCCATGAACGGCATCGCACTGCATGGCGGTCTCATTCCTTATGCGGGCGGCTTCCTGATCTTCTCGGACTACTGCCGTCCGTCGATCCGTCTTGCCGCGCTCATGGGCATCCGTGTCGTCCACGTTCTGACGCATGATTCCATCGGCGTTGGTGAAGACGGCCCGACCCACCAGCCGGTGGAGCAGATCGCTGCCCTTCGCGCCATTCCGAACCTGCTCGTCTTCCGCCCGGCGGATGAGACCGAGACGGCGGAATGCTGGCAGCTGGCGCTGGAACAGAAGCATCGTCCGTCTGCGCTGGCCCTAACCCGCCAGAACCTTGCACCTTCGCGCAAGGAATATGAAGAGAAGAACCTGTCTGCTTACGGCGCCTACGAACTCGTTTCCGCCAGCGACGCCAAGGTTTCGATCTTCGCTTCCGGTTCGGAGGTCGAAGTGGCTCTGAAAGCGGCCGCAACGCTGAAGGACAAGGGCGTATCCGCCCGCGTCGTTTCCGTTCCCTGCTTCGAACTCTTCAAGGAACAGCCGGAAACCTATCGCAACGCCATCATCGGCAAGGCTCCGGTCAAGGTCGCGGTGGAAGCCGCCATCCGCCAGGGCTGGGATTATTTCATCGGTAACGATGGCGCTTTCGTCGGCATGCACTCCTTTGGAGCGTCCGCCCCGGCGAAGGATCTCTTCAAGCACTTCGGTATCACGGCGGAAGCTGTCGTCGCCGCAGTCGAGGCAAAACTTGCGTAAGGGCTTCCCAAGCCCTCACCATTCAGCAAAGACCAAGCCCATTCTTGATCGGGAGACTGTAAATGACTGTAAAAGTTGCCATTAACGGCTTCGGCCGCATCGGCCGCAATGTTTTGCGCGCCATCGTCGAATCCGGCCGCACCGATATCGAAGTCGTCGCCATCAACGACCTCGGCCCGGTTGAAACCAACGCTCACCTGCTGCGCTACGATTCGATCCACGGCAAGTTCCCGGCCGACGTCAAGGTCGAAGGCGACACCATCATCGTTGGCGGTGGCAAGCCGATCAAGGTGACGGCCGTTCGCGACCCGGCAACGCTGCCGCACAAGGAACTGGGCGTCGATATCGCGCTTGAGTGCACCGGCATCTTCACAGCCCGCGACAAGGCTGCTGCCCATCTGACGGCCGGCGCAAAGCGCGTCATCGTTTCGGCTCCCGCTGACGGCGCCGACCTCACCGTCGTCTTCGGTGTCAACCATGACCAGCTGACGAAAGATCACCTCGTCATCTCCAACGCATCCTGCACCACCAACTGCCTCGTGCCGGTCGTGAAGGTTCTCGATGACGCCGTTGGCATCGATCATGGCTTCATGACCACGATCCACTCCTACACCGGCGACCAGCCGACGCTGGACACCATGCACAAGGATTTGTACCGCGCCCGCGCCGCAGCCCTGTCCATGATCCCGACCTCGACAGGCGCCGCAAAGGCTGTTGGCCTCGTCCTGCCACACCTCAAGGGCAAGCTTGACGGCACGTCGATCCGCGTTCCGACCCCGAATGTGTCGGTTGTCGACTTCAAGTTCGTGGCCAAGAAGAGCACGACCGTTGCCGAAATCAACGCAGCCATCAAGGCGGCTTCCGACGGCCAGCTGAAGGGCATCCTCGGCTATACCGACGAGCCGCTGGTTTCCCGCGATTTCAACCACGACAGCCACTCGTCGATCTTCGCCAATGACCAGACCAAGGTCATGGAAGGCAACTTCGTGCGCGTCCTGTCCTGGTACGACAACGAGTGGGGCTTCTCCAACCGCATGTCGGATACGGCTGTCGCCTTCGCGAAGACCATCTAACGAATACTCATCAGTCGATGCATTCCGGCGGGAGCGATCCCGCCGGATTTTTTATTCCCGGTTTTCCTCTACAGTGCCGCCATGTTTTCAATTTCCTGCCTTTGTCTGGTCCATTTTGAAACGGACAAGGGACGCAGGGATAACGGTCGTGCGCAATGCACTTCGGCCCTGCCGTATCTTTCGATACACCCCGCCTTGCGTTACCTTTCAACGCCGCCGACCGAGCGCTGACAGACCGCAACCCGTGGCGCATTGACTGCGAACGTGCAGAGCAATCATTGCGGTGGCCAGCGCGGCGTGAAAGAGGCGGTGGACGTGGAATCATTTTATCTGTTGTTGCTGGTGGCAACTGTTCTTGTCCTCGTCGCCGCCTTCTCGAGCCTCATCGCCTACCGCTTCGGCGCGCCGCTGCTGCTGCTTTTCCTTGTGATTGGACTTGCGGCGGGTGTGGACGGACTCGGTATCGAATTCACCAACAACCCTCTCGCCTATATGCTCGGTTCGCTGGTACTTGCCGTCATCCTGTTCGACTCCGGGTTTGGCACGTCGATCCAGTCATTCCGGCTTTCCGCGGCACCGGCAATGGCGCTTGCCACGGTCGGCGTTATTCTCACATCCGTCTTTTTCGCGGGCGCAGCCGCCCTCCTGCTCGGGCTCTCCTGGCTAGAGGGCCTGCTGCTCGGTGCCATCGTCGCCTCCACCGATGCGGCAGCGGTGTTTTTCCTGCTGCGCATCGGCGGCATCCACATCCGCGATCAGGTGCGCTCCACGCTGGAGGTCGAATCCGGCACCAACGATCCAATGGCCATCTTCCTCACAGTCGCCCTGGTCGAGATCATCGCCAAAGGACAGGGCCTGGCCGGTATCGACAGCGGTTTTCTGCTGCTTTTTGTTGAGGAAATGGGCCTCGGTGTGATCGTCGGCGTGCTGGGCGGTCTCATGATCGCCGCCGTGGTCAACCGTTTTGCCGCCGATCGCGGGCTGGCGCCGATCTTTGTGCTTGCGCTGGCGCTGCTCGTGTTTTCCTTCACCGGCACGATTGGCGGCAGCGGCTTTCTGGCGGTCTATGTCGCCGGCATTGTCGCCGGCAATCGCAGGATCTTCGCCAAGGAAACGATCCGTCGCTTCCACGAAGGGCTGACGTGGCTGGCACAGATCATCATGTTCCTGATGCTCGGCCTGCTTGCCACGCCGTCGCAGTTTCCTGCAATCGCAATTCCAGCCATCCTGCTGGCGCTGTTCCTGATCTTCGTCGCCCGTCCGCTCGCGGTCTGGCTCAGCCTCATGCCGTTTAACTACACCCAACAGGAAACCTCTTTCGTCGCCTGGGTGGGCCTGCGCGGCGCCGTCTCCATCCTGCTTGCCATCATGCCCATCCTCGGCGGACTTGATGACGCCCAGATATATTTCAATGCCGCCTTCATCATCGTGCTGGTATCGCTCCTCGTGCAGGGCTGGACCATCAAACCAGTGGCAACAAGGCTGGGGCTGATCGTGCCGCCGCGCATGGGCGATGTGGACAAGCTGGAGGTTGACCTTCCCGGCACGGCCAATCACGAACTGATTTCCTACCGCGTGGCAAAGGGCAGCGCCATCCTGCAGGGCGAACGCATTCCCCGCTGGGCGATGCCTTCGCTGGTGGTGCGTGACGGCAAATCGATTCGCTACCAATATGCCGGGCGGCTGCGTGAAAATGATCTTGTCTATCTCTTCATCGCCCCCGGTTATTCCCGCCTGATCGACCGGCTCTTCGCGAGCGCCCTGCCCGTCGCCGATGACGACGCCGATTTCTTCGGCACCTTCGCGATCTCTCCCGCCCGGCCGGCGAAGGAGCTTGATGCCGCCTATGGTCCCGGCCTGCTTGCGCCAGCAGAACATGCAATGAGCATCGCAGAACTCATCGAGACACGTCTTGCCGGACGGGCCGATTATGCCGACCGCGTGCGCCTCGGCTCCATCGTCCTGATCGTGCGAACTTTGGACGAACATGAGGCGATAGCGGGTGTCGGAATTTCGCTGGAGCCGGTCGAACCGGCTACCACCCTGCCGATCTTCATCAGCTTCTCGGAAATTTTCAAACGGGTGCGCGACTATCTGGCGCAGCGGCGTCAGTCGCGTTCCACCGCTACCGCACAAGACGTGGTCGCACCTTCAAACACCGTGAGAGAAAATGAAGCCTGACCGGCTTGCGTCGGCAATCAGGCATAGTATGGTCCCTGCCGAACTCGCAACAAATCAGGATCGACCTATGCCCGCTTTCAAGACCATCGATGACCTCAACGACATTGCCGGAAAGCGCGTTCTCGTCCGCGTTGATCTCAACGTGCCGGTCGCGGATGGCAAAGTTACGGACAAGACCCGTATCGAGCGGGTCGCGCCGACCATTCTGGAACTTTCCAAGAAGGGCGCAAAGGTCATTCTGCTTGCCCATTTTGGCCGTCCGAAGGGCGAACCCGTGGCTGACATGTCGCTTTCCCAGATCGTACCAGCAGTTGAGGAAGTGCTGGACCATGCCGTCTCCTTCGCGTCCGACTGCATCGGCGCGCCGGCGGCGGAAGCCGTTGCGAAACTGAATGACGGCGATATCCTGCTTCTGGAAAACACGCGCTTCCACAAGGGCGAGGAAAAGAACGATCCCACCTTCGTCGAGGCTCTGGCGGCCAATGGCGATATCTATGTCAATGACGCCTTCTCCGCCGCGCATCGCGCCCACGCCTCCACCGAGGGCCTCGCCCGCCACCTGCCCGCCTATGCCGGCCGCACCATGCAGGCCGAGCTTGAGGCTCTGGAAAAGGGCCTCGGCCAGCCGGTGCGTCCCGTCGTCGCCATCGTCGGCGGCGCGAAGGTTTCAAGCAAAATCGATCTTCTGATGAACCTCGTGAAGAAGGTCGATGCCCTCGTCATCGGCGGCGGCATGGCCAACACCTTCCTCGCCGCCCGTGGCGCCCAGGTTGGAAAATCGCTCTGCGAGCACGATCTGGCCGAAACCGCAAAGCAGATCATGATCGAGGCCGCGACTTCCGGCTGTGCCATCGTGCTGCCGGAAGACGGCGTCGTTGCCCGCGAATTCAAGGCCGGTGCGGCCAGTGAAACGGTCGACATCAATGCCATTCCCGCTGACGCCATGGTGCTTGATGTCGGCCCGAAATCGGTTGAAAGCATCAAGGCCTGGATTTCACGCGCGGAAACGCTGGTCTGGAACGGGCCGCTCGGCGCCTTCGAAATCGAACCCTTCGATGCAGCCACCGTGGCTGCCGCAAAACATGCCGCGGAATGCACGAAGGCCGGCAAGCTCGTCTCCGTCGCAGGCGGCGGCGACACCGTGGCCGCGCTCAACCATGCCGGCGTTTCCGAGGATTTCTCCTATGTTTCGACCGCCGGCGGCGCCTTCCTTGAATGGATGGAAGGCAAGGAACTGCCGGGCGTTGCCATCCTGACCGCCGCCAAGTAAACTTATCTCACTTGCCTGACACGAGGCCGGACAAGCGATGCTTGTCCGGCCTTGTTTTTTGGTAAGTGCACGCGGGAGGAAAAGTTTCAAACGATTGAAATCATTTCAATCGTTTCAATGAGTTAGCGTGCCATTTCCCTGCCCTGGAACTTCTGTTATCGGAAATTTATTGTGCCTTGGGAGAATAGCAAATGACCGAACGTCTCGAAGACATCGCAATCAAAATGGTCGCCGACGGCAAGGGCCTGCTCGCCGCCGACGAATCCACGGGAACGATCAAAAAGCGTTTCGACAGCATCAATCTGGAGTCCACCGAGACCGCCCGCCGCGACTATCGCGAGATGCTGTTCCGTTCCGACGACGCCATGAAGAAATATATCTCCGGCGTCATTCTCTATGAAGAGACCCTGTTCCAGAAGGCTGCCGACGGCACACCTTTCGTTGATATCATCAAGGCGGCTGGCAGCCTGCCGGGCATCAAGGTGGATATCGGCGCCAAGCCGATGGCCTTCCACCCGCATGAATTCATTACCGAAGGCCTCGACGGTCTTTATGAGCGCCTGCGCAAGTACCACGAAGCCGGTGCGCGCTTCGCTAAGTGGCGTGGCGTCATCACCATCGGTGAACAGCGCCCGAGCTGGGGTTCGATCAAGGCAAACTCCCAGTCGCTCGCCCGCTATGCCGCTCTCTGCCAGCAGGCGGATATCGTGCCGATCGTGGAGCCTGAAGTCCTGATGGACGGCGAGCCGGGCACGCATGACATCGACCGTTGCGCGGAAGTCACGCAATGGGTTCTGCAGACCGTCTTCGCGGACCTGTTCGACGCCCGCGTGAACCTCGAAGGCATGATCCTCAAGCCGAACATGATCATCGACGGCAAGAAGGCCCGCAAGGCTTCCGTCGAGGAAGTGGCGGAAAAGACCGTGAAGGTCCTGAAGGCGACCGTACCTTCCGCCGTTCCGGGCATTGCCTTCCTTTCCGGCGGCCAGTCCTCCGAAGAAGCAACGGCGCATCTCTCCGCCATGAATTCCGGCTATGACCTGCCCTGGTCTCTCACCTACTCCTACGGCCGCGCGCTTCAGGATACGGCCCTCAAGACATGGGGCGGCAAGCAGGAGAATGTCGCTGCCGGCCAGCGCGCCTTCACGCACCGCGCCGCCATGAACAGCCTGGCGGCCAAGGGCAACTGGAAGCAAGAACTCGAAAAGGCAGCCTGAGGCTTCGCTCCAGAGCTTTAGTGAATGAAAGCCGCCTCCCGGGGCGGCTTTTTCTTATGGGCGCAGAAGCAGCGTTACCGACCAGATGACAAAGGCGGCAACCGCTATCTTCCAGCAATCGCCCCGTTTCTTCAGCCCCGGCAGGCCGAGCGGCCGGATAATCTGGACGGCCATGGCCAGCAGTAAAAAAAGGCCGATCGCCTTCGTCATTTATTGAGCCTTTTCTTTATTTCTGCATCGTCACAGGCTGGACATTTTTACCGTTCACCAGAAGAGTGCAACTCATTCGGGTAACTCCCGTTGTATGACCTGTCCGACCGTCCGTCCGAACGCATGAGAGTGTTGTCATGAGCAGAAATCTTCTACCCGTATTCGCTCTTTTATCCAGCACTCTGTTTCTCTTTCTCGGCAACGGTCTTCAGGGCCTCGTGCTGCCAGTGCGTGGCTCGGCAGAGGGTTACTCCAACGAGATCCTTGGTTTCCTCGGAACCTCCTGGGCTGCGGGCTTCGTTGTTGGTTGTTTTGTCGCGCCGGCCATCGTGCGCCGTGCTGGCCATGTCCGGGCTTTTGCGTCCTTCGTCGCATTGGTATGCCTGACCGTGCTCATGACCGGTCTCATCGTTGATGACGTCTGGTGGATTACGCTACGTGCGCTTACCGGCTTCTGCACCGCCGGCACCTCAATGATCATCGAAAGCTGGCTGAACGAGCGCGCCACGAACGAAAGCCGCGGCATGATCTTTTCGCTCTATATCGCCATCACGCTTCTGGGCGTCGTGGCAGGACAGATGATCGTGCCGATGGGAGATATCAGCAATACCTCGCTGTTCATGATCTGCGGCATCATTTATTGCATCGCCATTCTGCCGGCAACGCTTTCAAAGGCGGCCAGTCCACAGCCCTTGCAGAAGGTGAAACTGGATTTGCCGGCGCTCTATCGCAACTCCCCGGTCTCCTTCGTCGGCATTTTGATGATCGGCATCGCCAACGGTGCTTACGGCACGCTCGGCGCGGTCTTCGGTGCCCGGGCAGGCCTGGATCCGACCATGATCGCCATCATGGTGTCCGTCACGATTTTCGTCGGCGCATTGGCGCAGTTCCCGGCGGGTCGCCTTTCGGACAGGATAGACCGTCGTTACGTGCTGGCCGGCCTCGCGGGGCTTGGCGCGGTCGCGGGACTTGCGGTCGCAGCCGTGCAGCCGCATCACGTCTACGTTCTGATTCCGATGATCGCCGTTTACGGTGCAGCCGCCAATGCGCTCTATCCCATAGCCGTGGCGCACGCCAACGACTTTGCGGCGTCCGAGGATTTCGTCAAGGTTTCAGGCGGGTTGCTGTTGCTTTACGGCGTCGGCACCATTATCGGACCGACGCTCGGCGGCGCTGTCATGACCTATTCCGGGCCCTATGCGCTTTTTCTGGTCACAGCCGTCGCCCATATTTTGATTACTGCCTATGCCATTATCAGAAGCCGCAGGCGCGCCGCGCTTTCAACCGACGAGAAGGACAATTTCTCGACGATGATGCCGACGACGCCTTCGCCGCTGGTGACACCGGAGAGTATTGCGCTTGACCCGCGCGCGCCGCAATATCCCGGCGAGGATGGGGACTACGTGGAAAAAGGAGCAGGCATATGAGCCTCTTTGACGACGACCGCCCGCAAAAACCCGCTGCACACCAGATTGGCAGCGATCTCAGCCTCCTCTCCGTGGACGAACTGGACAGCCGGATCGAGCTTCTCCAGGCCGAGATCACCCGACTCGAAGAGGAAAGAAAGCGGAAATCCGCGGGAAGACAGGCGGCGGAGAATCTTTTCCGATCCTGATGCGCGGTGACCAATAAACCCGGCCCGCACGTGCCTAACGGCAGACTCGGTTCAACGTGCGTTCCAAAACAAGAGGTTTTGGGTCAGTCTTTCGTTTACCATTAACCAAAAATTAAGCTTTCTGAGAGATTACTATACATATCCAGTTCTTCTGGATTTCAGGCATCTTCTCCATTCGGCGAATTGGTCTGATTTTTCTCCCTGTTTTACCTTGAGAGCCGCTTTCGCGGCTCTTTTTTTGCCGCCGCCGGCTTCGGTAAAACTGTGGGTATTAACCCTTCTTTAATAATTGCCTTGCGCATTTCAGGTAAAGATACCATCCTGAAAACACTAAAGGCCGGAACAAAATATCCGGATCGTCGTTGCCTGACAGTGTGGTGCGTGAGCAGGGATTTAAAGAAATGTCGGAACAGGTTTTAAATACCATAAGCTTTGCGGGGCGCGCGGCTGCTTCCAACCAGTTCAAGACCCTCTATACCGAAGGCATGACCCTGGTGGAGGAAACTGCAAGCTATCTCGACGGCGCCGGCCGGGCCGCCTCGAAAGTTTTGCCGCGCATGGCCTCAGTGCTTTATGCCGCGGAATCGATGCGCCTCACGACTCGCCTGATGCAGATGGCCTCCTGGCTGCTTCTCCAGCGCGCCGTCAACAACGGTGAAATGACCCGCGATCAGGTTTTGAGCGAGAAGAATAAGGTTCGCCTCGACAGCTTTAACGTCGACCGCAACGCGCCCGGCTGGAACGACCTGCCGGAGTCCTTCCGCGATCTTATCGAGCGCTCGCTGCGTCTCCAGAACCGCATCGCCCTGCTCGACCGCGAAATCTATCGCCCCTCCGAAGCCGCGAAGGTGCCGGACAATGAGAACAGCGTTCAGGCGCAGCTCAACCTACTGCGCACGGCTTTCTCGATCAACTGAGAAAACACCACATTGAGTGGACAATTTGAAAGCAGGCTCACCGGCCTGCTTTTTTGTTTCAGCGGTCATGCCGGGTAGATGCCATCGCCAAAACAGCGCAACAAAAAAGCCCGGTAAAACCGGGCTTTTTTAACAATCCGTCCGCAAGGGAATCAGAGGCCGAGGCCACCGAAACGCTTGTTGAACTTGGAAACGCGACCACCGCGGTCCATAAGCTGCTGGTTGCCGCCCGTCCATGCCGGATGGGACTTGGGGTCGATTTCAAGGTTCATGACGGCGCCTTCCGAACCCCAGGTAGAGCGGGTTTCGTATTCGGTGCCATCGGTCATGACCACCTTGATCGTGTGATAATCGGGATGGATATCAGCCTTCATGACAATCTTCCTGGTTAAGTGACGTGCGGTCCATTTGCCGCAATTGCGTCAACTGAGCCAATTCAATAAATGAAGCCATAGTCCAGATGGGCTATGGCTTCCCAATTCGATGCGGAGCCTATACATGAAGGTCGCCGAGATAACAAGAGCCTGCTATCCCCTTGTGAAAGGAGATGGCTGCCGGGCAGGAATTTTACCGCAGACCGGAAATTCGCCCGCAAAAGGCCGAAAAATGGCGAAGAACGAGGAGCATAGAGGACGTGGCAGACATCGAACAGCATAAAGCGGTGAAACAGAGAAGCCTGAAACCGCTCCTTGGCCTGTTTCCTTATCTCAGGCGTTATCGTGGCTTGATGGCTGCGGCTCTTTTTGCACTTGTTCTGTCTTCCGCCACGACTCTTGCCTTGCCGCTCGCCGTTCGCCGCATCATCGATCACGGTTTTCAGACGCCTGATGGCGGTATGATCAACAGCTACTTCGCCATGCTTTTAGCCATTGCGGTTGTTCTCGCACTCGCCAGCGCCATGCGTTATTATTACGTCATGACGATCGGCGAGAGGGTCGTCGCCGATCTTCGCCGCGATGTGTTCGCCCATCTCACCACGCTGTCACAGCAATTCTTCGATGCCAACCGCTCAGGCGAGCTCACCTCGCGACTGACGGCCGACACGGTGCAGATCCGCTCCGCATTCGGCTCATCTGCGTCGGTGGCGTTGCGCAACATCATCATGTGCTGCGGCGCCGTGGCGATGATGATCTATACCAGCCCCGGTCTTTCCGGACTCGCGCTGCTGGCCATTCCCTTTATCGTTTTTCCCCTGATTGCCTTCGGGCGCTCGGTTCGCGCCCGCTCCCGTACGACACAAGACACATTGGCCATTTCCGCCGCTTATGCTTCCGAGACGATTGCAGCGAGCCGCACCGTACAGTCCTTCAATGCCGAGACGCTGGCGAATGCCCGTTATGGCGCTTCAGTGGAAGCGGCCTATCAGGGCGCACGCGCCGCCATCGGCGCACGCTCCATCCTCACCGCCGTCGCCATTACGCTCGTCTTCGGCAGCGTTGTCGGCATTCTCTGGTATGGGGCGCAAAGCGTCCTGTCCGGTAGCATGACCGCGGGAACGCTCGGTCAGTTCGTGCTTTATTCGGTCATCGCGGCCAGCGGCCTTGGCCAGCTCTCGGAAGTCTGGGGAGAACTGGCGCAGGCCGGCGGCGCGGCGGAACGGCTGTCCGAACTGCTGGACGAGCGCTCGCCGGTTCTCGATCCCGTCGCGCCCGTCACTCTGCCCCAGCCACCGCGTGGCGAAGCCGCATTCGAGAATGTCGATTTTGTCTACCCGCTCGCGGCAGGACGGCCGATCGTCTCCGGCCTCTCCTTCAAAGTCAGCGCCGGCGAAACCGTCGCCATCGTCGGACCCTCCGGTGCGGGCAAGAGCACGGTCTTTTCGCTGCTGATGCGCTTTTACGATCCGCAGCAGGGCCGTATCACCATTGACGGCGCTGATATCCGCGACGTCAAGCTCGCCGATCTGCGGGCGCGCCTGTCCATCGTCCCGCAGGATGTAGCGATATTCGCCTCCTCCATCCATGACAATATCGCCTTTGGGCGGCCTGACGCGACACGGGAAGAAGTGCGCGCCGCCGCCATCGCCGCGCAGGCCGACAGCTTCATCGAACGCCTTACCGACGGATATGACACCCAGGTGGGAGAGCGCGGCGTGACGCTTTCCGGCGGGCAGCGCCAGCGCATCGCCATTGCCCGCGCCATCCTGCGCAACGCACCTATCCTGCTTTTGGACGAGGCCACCTCGGCGCTCGACGCGGAAAGCGAGACACTGGTACAGAAGGCTCTCGATGAGCTCATGAGCAGCCGCACCACCATTGTCATCGCCCACCGCCTTGCCACCGTTCTCAAAGCCGACCGCATTCTGGTGATGGATGAAGGCCGCATCATCGAGGAAGGCACGCATCAGAGTCTCATTCGCCAGAACGGTCTCTATGCCCGGCTCGCCCATCTGCAATTCCAGACTGGGCCCGAAGAACTGCGCGCACAGGCCTGAGTTACGTCAGCACACTGCGCCCCGCAATGCGCCCGGAAAACAGGCATCCTCCAAGGAAAGTGCCTTCAAGCGCGTTATATCCATGCATGCCGCCACCGCCGAAACCAGCCACCTCGCCAGCGGCATAAAGCCCCGGCACCGGCTCACCGCCGGCGTCCAGCACCCTCGCCTCAAGGTCGGTGTGCAGGCCACCCAGGGTCTTGCGCGTCAGCACATGCAAACGCACGGCAATCAAAGGCCCCATGGCAGGATCGAGCAGGCGATGCGGTTTCGCCGTTCGCATCAGCCGGTCACCGAGGTAACGGCGCGCACCGTGGATCGCCGTTACCTGCGTATCCTTGCTAAAGCCGTTTTCAATCTCACGGTCGCGCGCTTCGATCTGCCGGCGGATGTGGTTGGTGTCCAGGCGATCATTTCCGGCGATGGCGTTCATCGCAGGCACCAATTCTTCCAGCGTATCACGAACGGCGAAATCCTCGCCCCGTTCCATGAAAGCCCGCACGGGTCCAGGCGGCTCCTTTCCCAACCTTTTCAGCAACAGGCGCATATTCTTGCCCGTCAAATCAGGATTCTGCTCCGAACCTGAAAGCGCGAACTCCTTCTTGATGATCGCTTTGGTCAGAATGAACCAGCTGTAACCGCTGCCACGTTCACCCAGCATCTTCAGTGTGCCAAGCGTATCAAAGCCAGGCATGGCCGGCGCATGAAGCCGGTCACCATTCGCATCGCACCAGAAGGACGAAGGACCGGGCAGAATGCGGATGCCGTGACCTGGCCAGATCGGGTCGTGGTTTTTGACACCCTCGGTGTAATGCCACATGCGGTCACGGTTGATGACCCCGCCACCCGCCGCCTCAGTGATGGCGATCATGCGGCCGTCCACATGCGCCGGCACACCGCAAACCATGTTTTGCGGCGGCTGGCCCAGTCGTTCCACGGGCCAGTTGCGCCGCACCAGCTCCTGATTACCGCCGATGCCGCCGGAACTGACAATGACCGCAGCAGCGGAAAGACTGAATTCGCCCTGCTCTTCCCGGCTGCTCTCCTCTCCGCGTTGCACCGGATCGCTTGCAAGAACCGCGCCGGAAACGCCGGTCACCCGGCCATCGGCGATATCCAGCCGATCAACCCGGTGGCGGAAGCGGAAGGATAGCCGCCCATCCGCCGCGATCAGCTTTGCCTTTTTAACGAAGGGAGCAAGCACCCCGGGGCCTGTGCCCCAGGTGACATGGAAGCGTGGAACAGAATTGCCATGGCCATCGGCCAAACCGCCGCCACGCTCGGCCCAGCCGACAACGGGAAACCAGCGCATACCCATTCGGTGCAGCCATTCCCGCTTCTCACCGGCAGCAAAATCGAGATAGGCCTCTGCCCAGCGACACGGCCAGTGATCTTCCGGGCGATCAAAACCGGCCGAACCGAACCAGTCCTGCCTCGCAAGGTCGAGACTGTCTCGCACGCGCATCCGACGTTGTTCTGGGCTATCGATGAAAAACAGGCCGCCAAGCGACCAGAAGGCTTGTCCGCCCAGGTTCCGCTCACCCTCCTGATCAACCACGCAGACGCTGAGACCTCGCTCGGCAGCCTCCGTTGCCGCAACCAGCCCGGCAAGCCCCGCCCCGACAACGATCACATCATAGCGTTCCATCAGCCCCTCCCAGATATGACGGAATTACTTTTACGCGAACGTAAGTTTACTTTCGTCGGAAGGCAACCGCCCAGATGCGGTCCGCGATTTCAGCGCTCGGTCAGCTTGAGTTCGATACGGCGGTTCTGCTGCCGTGCCTCCGGTGAGTCACCTTCTGCAATCGGCTGATATTCTCCAAAGCCGGCGGCGACCAGACGGTTTGCCGGCACGCCCTTGGAGATCAGGAACTTCACAACCGAAGTGGCACGGGCCGAGGAGAGTTCCCAATTGTCGCGGTAGCGGCCGGAGCCAGAGAGCTGGACATTATCCGTATGGCCATCGACGCGCAGGACCCAGTTGATCTCCGCCGGGATTTCCTTTGCGAGATCAAGCAGCGCGGTTGCGAGCTTCGCCATTTCCGCTTGCCCTTCCGGATTGAGTTCATTGCCGCCGGAAGGGAAGAGCACTTCGGATTGGAAGACAAATCGGTCGCCGACGATGCGGATGTTTTCACGATCGGACAGAATTTCGCGCAACCGCCCGAAGAAGTCGGACCGATAGCGGTTCAGTTCCTGCACCCGCTGCGCCAGCGCGACATTGAGGCGGCGGCCGAGATCGGCGATCTTGACCTGAGAAGAGGCATCCTTGGCTTCCGAAGCCTGCAGCGCGGCTTCGACCGAGGCAATCTGCGCCCTCAGCGCCGCAATCTGCTGGTTGAGCAACTCGATCTGCGCGGAGGCGCGGGAATTGGCCTGCCGTTGCTCGTCCAGTTCGCCGGTGAGACTGCCGATACGGGCGTTGGCGCTGGCATTGTTGCCCGAGCCGGCGTCGAGCAGTGCCTGCAGCCGCGACCGTTCATTCTCAGACGCGGCAAGAGTGGATTGCAAGCTCGCCAAGGCGTCCTCCACATCCTGCTTGTTGCCCTTTTCCATGGCCAGAAGTTCGGTCAATTCGGCAATCTGGCTATTGAGACGCGTCAGCACCTCGTCCTTGCCGGTAATCTCACGCGATAGCACGAATTGCGCGAGCACGAAGACCGTCAGCAAAAACATGATGGCCATCAGCAGCGTCGACAGCGCATCGACGAAGCCCGGCCAATAATCCACACCCCTGTCGCGGCGGCGGTTGCGCGCAAGCGCCATGGCTATTCGCTCCCGTTATCGTGCCGGGTGCGTCCGGAAGACTTCGTATCGCTGTCAATCCGCGCCGAAAGCCGGTCGAGCGTGCGGCGGAGCGATTTGGATTCCTCCTGTTGCGCCTCGATCCAGTCGCGCAACATCTGCTGTTCGCTGCGCATGTTCTTGACCAGACCCTGAATGCCTTCGGCAAGACTGGTCATGGCCGCGAGCGAACGCTCGGTGCTCACCACGGCCCCTGCGTCGCCCCGTGACTCCCTTGGGGCGTCCGTCGTATCCGTCACCGAGGAAAGCCAGTTTTCGAGTTGGGTGTAGAAACGGTTCTGGGCGCGGCCGGCCTGAAGATCGAGAAAACCGAGAATAAGCGAACCGGAAAGACCGAGCAGTGACGAGGAAAAGGCCGTTCCCATACCCGCCAGCGGCGCGGTGAGACCGGCCTTGAGCGAACCGAGAATATCATTGCTGTCACCGGCGCTTGGGTCGAGAGACTGGATGACGTTGCTGATGGCGCCAATGGTGCCGATAAGGCCCCAGAAGGTGCCGAGCAGGCCGAGAAATACCAGCAAGCCGACGAGATAACGCGAAGTATCACGCGTCTCGTCGAGGCGCGTTGCGATGGAATCGAGGATCGTGCGTTGCGTAACGGCAGAAAGGCGGACTTCACCGCGCTTGCCGATCAGCGTGCTCATCGGCGCAAGCAGTTTGGGCGCGCGACCGACCTTTTCGACGCTGCCGGCGGCACGAAAGGCGTTGAACCAGCGGACTTCCGAACGCAGGCTCATCGTCTGCGTAAACACCAGAATGATGCCGATGGCGAGCACACCGAGAATGAAGCCGTTGAGCCCCGGATTGGTCATGAAGGCGGTGTGCGCCTGCCGATAGAGAATCGCTGCCAGAAAACCGACGAGGATCAGAAACAGAACCATCGTCCAGAGAAACGGTGTGGGGCTGGACAGCTTGTGGCTGTATTCCCGTGTGGTCACCGGTTTCTCGACGCCAAGATCGAGCAGCTCCGAATCCGCCATAACGTTCGCATTCCCTTTGGTCAGCTATCCAGCGGAAGCTATTTGAAAATTGCGACGATTTGAAGCGAAAAGCCGGTCTTTCGTCACAGGCTTTTCACGAAAGAAGGCATGGAGCCGAGCGAGGGAAAACAAAAACGCCCGGCGAACATTCGCCGGGCATCGAAAACTTGCAGAAAACGGCAGGTTTTCTGCTGAAAACCAATCAGCGGCCCGGAATAGGGCGGTTGGCCACCTCAACGAGCGCCTTGTGGATATATTCGTTGCCTGCAGCAACGGAACTGCTGCCGAAGATATCCGTGCCGCCCTTGATGTCGGAGGCGAAACCACCGGCTTCCCGAATCAGCACGAGGCCGGCCGCCATGTCCCACGGCGAAAGATCGGCTTCCCAGTAACCGTCGAGACGGCCAGCGGCAACGTAGGCGAGATCGAGCGACGCCGCACCCATGCGACGGATGCCTGCAGCCTCCCCCATAACGTGACGAAGCTCGACCAGGAACTTGCCGTGGTTGCCGCGGCCGAGATGCGGCACGCCGCAGCCGATGACGCAATCCGTCAGCGCCTTGCGCGCGGCAACGCGGATGCGGCGATCGTTGAGGAATGCGCCGCCGCCGCGCTCGGCGGTGTAGAGTTCATCGGTGGCCGGATTGAAGATTACGCCGGCGACAACTTCGCCGTTACGCTCCAGTGCGATGGAAACCGCAAAATGCGGAATGCCGTGCAGGAAGTTGGTTGTGCCATCGAGCGGATCGACGATCCAGCGATGTGCACCATCGGTTCCCTTTTCCTCGCCGCCTTCTTCACCCAGGAAATCATAGGTCGGGCGCGCCTTCATCAGCTCCTCGCGCACGATCTTCTCGGCCTTCAGATCCGCCTGCGAAACGAAGTCGCTCGGTCCCTTGACCGAGACCTGCAGGTTCTGCACTTCACCGAAGTCACGCGACAAAGACTTACCCGCCTTGATGGCGGCCTGAACCATGACATTGAGAAGGGCTGAACGGGCCATCGATGTTTTTTCCTGGAAAGCTTGCGAACCGCCCGGAAGCTCACCGGGCAGGCACGTCATTATTTTCTTGAATTGAAAGTTTGCGGTTCAAGACCACAAAACGCGCGGAAATTCAAGGTAAAAAGCCCATGGGTCAACCGCGGCCAGGGAACGCAACCCTTCCATCAGGTCGGACGGAAACGATTTGCGGCCTCGATCGCCTTCTTCTGCTGCTCGTCATTGATGCCGAGATAGAAGTCCTCGAGAGACGGATCCTTCAATCCGGCGCGGCGGGAAAGCACGTACCATTTGGCTGCCTCAACCGGATCAGGCCGGGTACCGAGTGCCTGAATATAGAGATGCGCAACCTTGTTCTGCGCCACGACATTACCGCGCTGTGCTGCGCCATAGAGCCAGCGGAAGCCTTCGTCGAGATTACGCTCGCCACCAAATCCGTTGACCAGCCAGATACCGAGATCGACCTGTGCAGTGTCATAGCCGGCCTTTGCGGCGCGCATCAACCAGTCGCGCGCCTTTGCCTTTTTCTCGGCCGGCACATCCTTCACGGACCAGTAAATTTGCGATACCGCATATTGCGCATCGGCAATGCCCTGTTCGGCGGATTTTTCATAGAAGGGCAAAGCCATCAGCAGACCCTTGGCGCCCGGATTTTCCGAAACCAATATCTGGCCCCAGTTGAACTGGGCAGAGGCGTTGCCGGCTTCCGCTGCACGACGCATGAAATCATCGGCCTTCGCCTTGTCGCGCGTAACGAATTTTCCTTCCATCAGGATAAGGGCAAATTTGAACATGGCGACGGGATCGCCGCCCTGTGCGGCCTGCTGATACCAGAACGCGGCTGTTTTCTCGTCACGTGCAATGCCAAGTCCGCGCGACATCATTTCCGCCACCAGCGTCTGGGCGGGTGCGTCACCGTTCTGCGCGCGGTTCAGTGCCTTATCAAGCGCCTGCACATATTCGCCGCGCTGGAAATGGCCATAGGCCTCATCCACCCGGCCCTTGAATTCCTTCTCAGGCGGCAGTGCCGGCAGATCCGCACCCATGCGCTGATAGACGTTCACGCCGGCTGAGGGCTGCAAGTCCTTCTGCTCTTCAGATTGCACCCTGCCCTGACGGGTCGGCTGAGCCTCATTTTCCAGCTGTCGGGAAAGCGCATTGTTTTCACTCTGCGGCCCGGATTGAGCAAGAGCGACACCCGCCGGCGCGGCGAAAGCAAACGCCAGCAGCGAAACAGAGAGGCAGAAATGAAGCGAGCGCATGATCATCGCCTGTATCAACCGTCAAACCGTGGCGCTTTTTCGTCAAGCAAAGCGTTGATTTCAGAAACGGCCTGGGCGGCGCCACCGACATTATCGAAAACGCCGCTGCGCATAGCCACGAACTCCACGCCCGTCTCCGCCACGGCAACCACGGACGAGAGGTCCGTGCCGCCCATGACGATGGCGGGGATTTCGATCATCGACGCCCACCACTCACCAAGCGCCAGGTTCTTGGGATGCGCCTCGGGCTTGATGTCGCCTTCGAGCTTCCCGAAAAACACGTAATCCGGATTGGCCTCGCCCTGCTCCAGCGCCTTGTGGCGGTCATCGGCATTTCCGCCGCCGACGATCAGTTTCGGGGTGAATTTTTCCACAGCCTCCGAAAGCGCCTCGGCGTTACCGACCACATGCAGCCCGTCCGCCTTCACCCGGCCGGCGACACGGCTGTCACCGGCAATGAGCGCTGCGGCACCCGACGCCTGCACGAGGGGTACGATCAGTTCGGCGCGTTTCTGGAAAGCGGCGTCATCCAGACCGTATTGCGGAATGATGACCGAAGCGACATCGCCTCCCCGCAGCGCGGCTTCCACATCTGCCGCCTGCTTTTGCGCATCGTCCGATTGCGGGACGATCAGGACAAGGCGGCAACGGTCTTCAACAATGCTCATCGTTTCGTCCATTTCAGGCAGACGACGCTTCCGACGCGATCTGCACTCGTTTTCATATGACAAATCCGATAAACCGGACCGGCGAAAGGATCAACCATACATCCATGCTGACCGATTTTCATTTTTATCTCGTCGCCATTCCCGCAGTTGTTCTCGTCGGCCTTTCCAAAGGGGGACTGGGCGGCGCGCTGGCGCTGATGGGCGTGCCACTGATGGCGCTTGCCGTATCGCCCGTGCAGGCGGCGGCGATATTCCTGCCGATCCTGATCGTCATGGATATTGTCGCGCTTTTCGCCTGGCGGCACTACAACCATCGCCAGACGCTCCTTGTCATGCTGCCGGGGGCAATCGCCGGCATTGCGCTCGGCTGGGCAACTTCGAGCATGATCTCCGCAGATGCCATGCGTCTCGTCGTCGCCTCGGTCACGATCCTGTTCGTGTTGCGTTACTTTTATGAGAGTTTCAAAAGCCGCAACGGTCAGGAAATTCCGGCAAAACCGCAAAGGCCGGCCGCCGCCACGCTCTGGTCCAGCCTGTCCGGTTATGCGAGTTTCGTGGCCCATGCGGGTGGACCGCCCTTCCAGATCTACGTTCTGCCGCTGAAACTCGACCCGAAGACCTATACCGGCATGAGCGTGCGCTTCTTCGCCATCATGAATGCGATCAAGCTCATACCCTATTTCGCACTTGGCGCGCTCGACGCCACCAACCTCAAGACATCGGCAAGTCTGCTGCCCGTCGCGATGCTGGCGACGCTGGCCGGTGCAAGAGTGGTGAAATACCTTAAACCATCCGTGTTTTACCCGCTGATGTATGCCATGGCGTTGATTGCGGCACTGAAACTGCTGTGGGACGGACTGCCGTTCTAATACGGCAATAAAAAAGCTCTGGCAGCAGGTTTTCGCCGCCAGAGCTCGAAAGGGTCAGACCGCCGACCCCTCATTCATCGAGGGCCAGCGATCTGCCATAAATCAATGTCTTGTGGAGGCTTTGAGCCTCTGGAGTTCATCCTTCAGGCGCAGTTTACGACGTTTAAGGTCCGCGATCTCTCTATCGTCAGACGACGGGGAAGCAAGAATACTTTCGAGCTCCTCCTCCAGAGCACCGTGTTTCTTTTCGAGCGATGCAATATGAGCCTGAATGGTCATGCGGCACGTCCTTCCTTTTTGAACCTACCTCCAGCTCTCCATCGCTGGAGTTTCAGGTTTGCGACGACAATGTGACACGGATCGGTCGGCTTGTCGAAGGCGAAATGAAGGCAATAAGTGGGCAATTTGGTCGCAAGGGATAACTTCCCGTTACCGCGATTTGATGATAGAGGCTCGTGAACGATCACATACGCGCCGGAGGCTATCCGGCTGGCATAAAATGGGGATGACAAGATGCCCGATCAGGACCAGGCGGACATCAGGCTCACGCTGGCGCGGCTGCGCCAGGAGCATGAGGATTATGACGCGGCGATCAATGCGATGATCCAGACCAGCTGCGACGCGCTGCGGATACAACGCATGAAAAAGAAGAAGCTGGCCGTCAAGGACAAGATGACCCAGCTGGAAGATCAGGTCATTCCCGATATCATCGCCTGAGCCCGGAGACATTACGTGACAGCAGAAACGCCCCCCGTCGCCATCATCATGGGCAGCCAGTCCGACTGGGAGACCATGAAGAACGCTGCCGACACGCTGGATGCGCTCGACATCGAGTACGAAGCCCGCATCATTTCCGCCCATCGCACCCCTGACCGGCTTTACGATTTCGCCAACGGCGCGAAAGACGAAGGCTTCAAGGTCATTATTGCGGGCGCCGGCGGCGCTGCCCATCTGCCGGGCATGACAGCTGCCATGACGCCGCTTCCGGTCTTCGGCGTTCCGGTCCAATCGAAGACCATGTCCGGTCAGGACAGCCTCTATTCCATCGTGCAGATGCCCGCCGGCATCCCTGTCGGCACGCTCGCGATCGGCAAGGCCGGCGCGATCAATGCGGCCCTTCTCGCGGCCGCGGTGCTGGCGCTTGGCGATGAAGACCTTGCCGATCGTTTGGACGCCTGGCGTGCGCGCCAGTCGGCGGCTGTCGCGGAATACCCCATGGACAGCGCCCAGTGACGACAAACGACATGGCAAAAACAACCAACCTCACCATCGGCATCATCGGTGGCGGGCAACTCGGCCGCATGCTGGCGATGGCCGCGGCGCGTCTCAACCACCGTACCATCGTGCTGGAGCCGCAGGCGGATTGTCCCGCGGCACAGGCCTGCAACGACCAGATCGTGGCAGCATATGATGACGAAAAAGCACTTGCGCAACTCGCAAGCCGCTGTGATGTCGTGACCTACGAATTCGAGAACGTGCCCGTCGCCGCGGCAGAAAAACTCAGCGCCTCGGTTCCCGTTTATCCGCCGGCACAGGCGCTCAGCGCCTCACAGGATCGCTTGACGGAAAAACGCTTCCTCAACGATTGCGGCATTCCAACCGCCGATTTCCACGCCGTGGATAGCCAGGAAGAGCTGGAAGCCGCGCTGGCCGCCTTTGGCGGCAAAGGTGTGCTGAAAACCCGTCGCATGGGTTATGACGGCAAGGGCCAGCGCCTCTTCCGGGGTGGCGAAGACCTCGCGGGCGCGTTTGCAGCGCTTGGCGGCGTGCCCCTGATTCTTGAAAGCTTCATCGCCTTCGAACGCGAAATTTCGATCATCGCCGCCCGTTTCCGGGACGGGACCGTAACCTGTTACGATCCGGCCGAGAACGTTCATCTGAACGGCATCCTGCACACATCTACCGTGCCGGCCGCACTTTCGGATGCCGCAAGGGGTATTGCCGTGCAATCGGCGGAAAAGCTCCTGGCCGCCCTGGAGTACGTCGGCGTTATCGGCATTGAGTTTTTCGTCCTGCCGGATGGATCGCTGGTCGCCAATGAAATGGCGCCCCGCGTGCACAATACTGGCCATTGGACGGAGGCGGCCTGTGTGATCTCGCAATTCGAACAGCATATCCGCGCCGTATCGGGCCTTAACCCCGGCAACACGGATCGCCATTCCGACTGCATCATGACCAATCTGATCGGCGACGACATCAACGATGTACCGGCATGGCTGTCGAAGAAAGATTGTCTCGTCCACCTCTACGGCAAGACGGAAGCACGGCCGGGCCGCAAGATGGGCCACGTGACGCAGCTTCTGCACACAGGAAAAGCCTAGTCTTTTAAGGCAAAGACGCGGGCAAGTGTTGACAGGCAGGGCTCAAACAGGTATCTGCCTGCCAACCGAAAAGAGCGCGCCCCGTTGCGCGCTTTTGATTGTTTGAATAGCACGGCATAAACCGTGCAAAACTGCGGACCAGTAAAATGAAGATCAAGAATTCGCTTAAAGCGCTTAAGGCCCGTCATCGCGATAACCGCCTGGTTCGCCGCAAGGGCCGCGTCTACATCATCAACAAGCAGAACCCGCGCTTCAAGGCTCGTCAGGGCTGATTGACTGCGACTGCGGTTCGCGATCAGATCGCGGATCACTTTGTTGACAGACCAGAAGTTTGCATTTGATATTGGGCGCAGTCGGGTTAAGCTTTAACCCATGCGCCCAAATCGTTTTTGCACCGCTCTCATTATTGCTCAGGGCTTCATGGTCTCAAGCCTCGCGTTTGCGGGAACGGCTGCTGTTGCCCAAGCGGCAGACGGAAAGCCAGCTGTTGCTGTCGAATCGGCGCCATCACCCGCCAAGACAATCGACACGCTTTTCGCTTCGCTGAAAAAGGAACGGAATGCGGTCAAGGCGCGCAGCATCGCCAACCAGATCGCCTCCGAATGGAATGATTCCGGCAGCGCAACGATCAATCTCCTGATGCAATGGGCAGGCGAAGCTGCCGACGAAAAGCGCAACGCCGCCGCTTACGATTTTCTCGACCAGGTTGTTTTGCTCGATCCCGACTATGTGCAGGCGCCCTATCGCCGCGCCATGGTCCATTTCGCCGATGGCGACACCCGCAAGGCAATGGCGGACATCAACCTGACGCTGGAAAAAGAGCCGCGCTATTTCCCTGCGCTTGCAAGCCTGGCCAACATCCTCGAAGCCTCCGGCCGCGACGAGCTGGCGCTGAAAGCCTGGGAGCGTTATCTGGCGCTTTATCCTGCAGACAAGGACGCCCGCAAGGAAGCCATCGACCTTTCAGAAAAGCTGGCTGGCACGCGCGGCTGATATCGAGGGCAGTCAAACAAAAATCGCCGCAGAAGCGGCGATTTTTCATTGAGGCATTTTCAGCCGATCATTCCATGCCGAGCGCGGCCATATAAGTCTGAAGAATCGTTTCTTCCTCGATGCGCTCGTTGGCATCCTTCTTGCGCAGGCGGATGATGGTGCGGATGGCCTTGGTATCGTACCCACGCCCCTTCGCTTCGCCCATGACATCCTTGATATCACCCTGAATAGCAGCCTTTTCTTCTTCGAGGCGCTCGACGCGCTCGATGAACTGACGCAGTTCGGCGGCGGCGACGGTTTCGGTGGTGCTGGTTTCGTCCATCATATCATCCTTCATTGGCGGCCCGCATGTGGGCCTTGTTCATTCAAACTGGCAAGGCGTTCGCCGGTCGCTGCCAGCAGGCAGCAAAATTCAGGCCTGTGAACTGCCCACTGAAAGGCGTCCCGTCAAGTCGATTCCGTCGGTGAAGACTTATTCCTTGGGCCGGTTCTGCTCGAAAGCGGCTTTCTGGTCGCCACTCGCTTCGCCCTGGTATTTCTCTTTCCAGTCCTCATAGGGCATGCCGTAGACGATTTCCCGGGATTTTTCCTTGCTGAGCGGAACACCCGCTTCCTCGGCCGCTTCACGGTACCAGTTGGAAAGGCAGTTGCGGCAGAAGCCCGCGAGATTCATCAGGTCGATGTTCTGCACATCGTGGCGTTCACGAAGATGTTTGACGAGACGCCGGAATGCGGCCGCCTCAAACTCGATCTGCCCGTTGTCGTTCTCATTTGTCATGGCGAAACTCCAGGCTCAATAAGGGCCGGTGCGGGAAGCGAACAGCTGATATTCATGCAGAACCGGATCGTCATTCATTGCGGCAAAAATGGGAGCGAGCCGGTCTGACCATTCGGCGATCCCCTCCTCGTTCCCGATCAGATCCTGCCTGACCTCCAGAAGTGCGTGCGGTATACCCTTCGCCATACAATGACGATACATGGTATCGCCCTTGAGTGCTCCGTCATAGGGTTCGTTGTCGCCGACGAGAATGTCGCCGGTAGCGCGCAGATGCGCCAGCAGCGGATCGACCGCGCGATGATCCGTATCCCACAGAACCGCCGCATGCCATGGCCTCGGCGTTTCCTTCCAGAACGGTGTATAGGAATGCAGTGACAGGACGAGCGGCGCTTCTTCCGAGGCCTCGGCCACACGGGTCAGCACGCTGTCCACGGCATTGTGATAAGGCCGGTGAAAAGTCTCGATCCGCTTTTGCCATTCCTCGTCGGAAATCGGATGGTTTCCGGGGATGACGGCTCCGTCCGAGATTTTCATGATGAGAGTTGGATCATCCTCACCACGATTCGGATCGATCAGCAGCCGCGAGAAACGCCCGAGCACCGCCGGCACGCCAAGGCGCACAGCCAGCGAGCGCGTTAGCCCCTCTATACCGATATCAAATGCGATGTGGCGATGAAAAGCGGTTTGCGGAAGACCAAGATTGCCGTAGTGTGCCGGCAGAAGGTTCATGGCGTGGTCTGCCAGCAGAACCATGCCTTTGTCATAATCGCCTTCTATGATTTCATAGGGTATGAAGTCGTTCATCGATGATTTTTCTGGGGCAGCATTGAGGAGAGAAACTTGATGGCATGGCTTGAGGCCGGGCGCAAGTTACGGCGGAAGAACAGCCATCTACCTTATCGCACTCACGATCCCACGAACAATATAATCGATTAAACTCGCGTTGACTTTCTTGGGCGGCCACGCCAAGAAGTGTGTTCATTATAACCATGGAATCCGGATGGAAGCCGTGACTCAGTCATCTCTCGCTCGTCCCCGCCACATCAGGCACCTCGCCCGTCTTTTTTCCATAGCGGCATTGTTTCTGACCCCTTTCATGATCGCGGGGCCCGCGTATGCGGATTTTCGCGTCTGCAACAGCACGCAGAATCTCGTGGGGGTCGCAATTGGCTATCGGGCACAGGAGGGCTGGGTCAGCGAAGGCTGGTGGCAGGTCCCCGCCTCGACCTGCGCGACGCTGATCGAAGGTGAACTGCAGTCACGTTATTATTATCTCTATGCCGAGGATGCCGCTCATGGCGGCCGCTGGACCGGTGACGTCAACATGTGCGTGGCGGAAAACGAGTTCAAGATCACCGGTGTGGATGATTGTTATGCCCGCAGCTTCCAGAGAATGGGTTTCAAGGAATATGACACGGGCAGACAGGGCAGCTGGATGGTCCAGCTTTCCGATACGCCAGGCACACAGGGAAATCAAAACTGATGAAGCGTAACCGCAAAGTCAAAATTCTTGCAACTCTCGGCCCTGCCTCCTCCGATGAGGCCATGATCGAAAAGCTGCATCTCGCCGGCGCGGATCTTTTCCGGATCAACATGAGCCATGCGAGCCACGACCTGATGCGGACGCTCATTCAGCGCATCCGTTCGGTCGAGAGCCGCAACGGCCGCCCCATCGGCATTCTGGCCGACCTGCAGGGTCCGAAGCTGCGCGTCGGAAAATTTGCGGAAGGCAAGGTCGAGCTCGTACCTGGCCAGACCTTCACCCTTGATAACAACGACGCACCTGGCGACAACACCCGCGTTTTCCTGCCGCACCCCGAAATTCTCGAGGCGGTCAAACCGGGCCATCGCCTGCTGATCGATGACGGCAAGCTGCATCTGCGCGCTGAAAAGAGCGACGGCAAGAGCATCGTCACCACGGTCATTTCCGGCACGCGCATTTCCGACCGCAAGGGTATCAGCCTGCCCGACACTCTGCTCGGCGTCGGCGTTCTCACCGACAAGGACCGCGTCGACCTCGATGCCGTGCTGGAAACCAACGAGGTAGACTGGGTCGCGCTTTCCTTCGTCCAGCGTCCTGAGGATCTGGCTGAAGTGCGCAAGATCGCACGCGGCCGCGTCGGCCTTATGTCCAAGATCGAAAAGCCGCAGGCGGTCGAGCGCATCGAAGAAATCATCGAGCTTTCTGACGCCCTGATGGTTGCCCGTGGCGACCTTGGCGTCGAAATGCCGCTGGAAGCCGTTCCCGGCATTCAGAAGCAGCTGACCCGCGCCTGCCGCCGCGCAGGCAAGCCGGTCGTGGTTGCCACGCAGATGCTCGAATCGATGATAACAGCGCCTGTACCGACCCGCGCTGAAGTGTCCGACGTCGCCACCGCCGTCTTCGAAGGCGCTGACGCGATCATGCTCTCTGCCGAGTCTGCCTCTGGCGATTATCCGGTCGAAGCCGTTTCCACCATGGCCTCCATCGCAAGCACCGTGGAACAGGATCCGCATTATTCCAACATCATCTACGCGCAGCGCGCCCAGCCGGAACCGACAGGCGCCGATGCGATTTCGCTGGCCGCCCGCCAGATTGCCGAAACCCTGAAGCTTGCGGCGATCGTCACCTACACATCTTCGGGCACGACAGGTCTGCGCGCCTCGCGTGAGCGGCCGCAGGTTCCGATCATCGCCCTCTCGCCGATCATCCAGACCGCACGCCGACTGTCGGTTGTCTGGGGTCTGCACTGCGTCGTCACCGGCGACGCCAGCGATCTGGACGACATGGTGAACCGCGCTTGTCGCATCGTCGTTTCCGAAGGCTTCGGCAAGCCGGGTGACCGTATCATCATCTCCGCCGGCGTTCCGCTCGGCACACCCGGCGCGACCAACATGGTGCGTATTGCCTATATCGGCTCGGACGGCCAGAGCGGCGTCTGACGGACAGATATCAGGAACAAAAAAACCCGCCGTCACCGGCGGGTTTTTTATTGGCCTCTCGGGCCGCATTGGCAATGAAGGCTCAGTGCATCTTGACCGGCGTGCTGAAGCGGCTCGATTCGATGGCGACCGCGCCCGGCTTGAAGCTTGCCGACGTCGCGGAAGCCGACATATCGTGGCTCAGCATGCGGTTGGCGACAACCCGCGGCGCCTTGACCGAACGCCCGGTCGTGCCCTTGTTCTGATTGAGCGCCCAATCCGAAATCAGGTCCTGTGTCAGACGCCCGCCGCCGACCATGGCCTGGTGGGAAACCGCAGCATCCTGCTTGCTCGGGCGTGCGCCCTTGGTCGGCAGGCCGGCAGTGAGACCACTATTGATGGCAGGTTTCAGATCAAAAGCGTCACCGAAGCCGGGCTGTGGTTCTGCCTTGGCCGTTTCAGCAGGTGCGACCGTGACCTTGTGATTGACGGCAGCCGGGAAAGGAGCGGCTGTCGGCGTGACGGCTGACTGAACCTGCGACCGGGCAGCCTGACCGCTCTGTTCCAGAGCTGCGACCACCGTTGGTGAAAGGGTGTCCTGCTGCGTCTCGGCGAGGTCGTCTTCACCCTCCGGATCGGCATTCGCGGCCGCCAGCAGGGCTTCCGCAACAGCCGGACGGTTGGCGGGGACCGGAACAGAGGCCAGTTCGCCCGTTGCTGCGGGCGTTGCGCCTTCAGCGGAAGCGGTGAGAACAGAACCCTCGGCATCCCCCTTCATGCCACGCGGCCCGAGAAGCGTCGGCACCGGAACTGAAACCTCGGCGAGATCGGCAAATTGCTGACGCTCGGCAGGCGCGGATGTGGGCGTCGGTGTGGTCGCTGCCTGCAGCGCATCCTGGGCTGCGTTACGCGCCGGCGAATAAAGCGCGGTCGCAAGGCCGGTATTGGCAGGCGGCTGGTTGCCGAATGCGGGACGGGCCGTGGGCAACGGGGCATCGGTCACACCCGGAAGTGCCTGGGCCGAAGCAACGGCGATTGTCGGTTCGGGCTCAGGAGCCGCCTGCTGCGGAGCTGCCGGGCGAGCAACCGCCGGACGTTCGGCGGGCTCGGGCGCTGCGATGCTATCGGGATCTTCATCCTCGTCACCGCCGCCAAACAGGGCCTGCAACAGGGTCTTGCGCTTGCCGCCGCCCGAAGAGGCCGGACCGGCACCGGCACTGGAAGCAACCTGAATGGAAGAGGAACTGACGCGCTTCTTGTAATCGGCAAGCGCCTGCTCATAACCGGGAAGCGGCTTACCATCGGAAGGAAGATGCAGCGTATTGCCATTCGGGAAGATGCGGACGAGTTCCTGGCGGCTCATGCGCGGCCAGGCACGAACGCCGCCGACATCCATATGCACGAAAGGAGATCCCGATGTCGGATAGAAACCGACGCCGCCGATCTGCATCTGCATGCCGATCTCGCGAAGACGGGAAAGTTTCACGCCGGGGATATAAAAGTCCATGGCCTTGCCCAGCATGTGCTGGCTCTTTTCTGCGACACCCTTGGTGCGCGTGCGCAGAAGACCATTGGTTTCAGGCGAGCGGAAAGCCGACACGACGTTGATATAATCGGTGGCACCGCTGCGGCGATAGACTTCCCAGACGAGATCGAAAAGGCGCGGGTCCATGCGTGTCGGCTGGTTGCGACGCCAGTCGCGCAGGAATCGGTTCAGCTCCTGCAGACCCTTCTGGTCATATTTTCCATTGCGCTTGAAGGTGATGACCGCCTTCTCGCGTGTGTGGATATAATACAGCTTGAGACTGCGCGTTTCGGCGGCGGCTTCCGTCGCCGAAACACCAACGAAAGGCATTGCGGCGAGCATCAGGCAGGCAAAGGTGACAGCGCGTGCCGACAGCTTCGTGCATATATCCTTGATCAAGCCGCGCGCCATCTTGCCTGAAAGCGCGTTATTCCGATGCAGATATGGCAATTCGATCCCCGCCTGGAAGACAATTTCTGTCACATTGCCTCAAATGAACGTCAAATACGGTGACACGATGGCAAAATTGCCACACACATACAACCTTCCTCTATATAGTGAATCAGCCACTAACAAGAGGTTTATAGACGGTAAGCGGATATCCTTGCTCAGAAGTTAACGAATTTTGCGATCTGCCCTCGAATAAGTGCTTCACGCGATCATGCGACGTCTCGAAGCGGATCATCGGGATCGATGCCGTAATCCTTCAGCTTGCGATAAAGTGTCGAGCGGCCGATGCCGAGCTTTCTGGCAACCTGGCTCATCTGCCCGCGATAGAAACGCAGGGCGAAACGAATAAGCTCTTCTTCGATCTCCGCCAGCTTGCGGATGTTGCCCGTCTCATCCGTGCTGGAGATCAGGCTTCCTCCCCGGTAGATGGTGGTGGAAACATCCGCCGGTTCATCCGTGACGACATGGTTTTCGACGGCTGGTGTTGGCGGCGAATAGGCTGCGAGCTTCAGTGACGATCCGGATGGCGAGCGGATGACATCCTCTGCGTCATCGCCTGTCGAGAATTCCGGCAGTTGCAGCGCGATCTGCGGAAAATCGGCATCCGACAGTTCCCCGCCCTGCGACAGCACGACGGCGCGGAAGACGGCATTTTCAAGCTGGCGAATATTGCCGGGCCAGTCATAAGCGGTCAGCAGCGCCAGCGCGCTGGCATCCAGGCCGACGGGATTGGGCAGCTTCTGCTCCGCGGAAAAACGTTCGGCAAACACCCGTGCGAGGTGGGGGATATCTTCCTTCCGGCGACGCAAGGCGGGAATGGTAATCGGAAAGACGTTGAGGCGATAATAAAGATCCTCGCGGAAGCGGCCTTCCTTGACCTCCTCGATGAGATTCTTGTTGGTGGCCGAGATCAGCCGCACATTTACTTTCTGCACCCGAGCGGAACCGACGGTTTCTATTTCGCCTTGCTGAACGGCGCGCAGCAGCTTGACCTGCACGTCCAGCGGCAGATCGCCGATCTCGTCCAGGAACAGCGTGCCACCATCCGCTTCCATGAATTTGCCGACGTGCTTTTCCGTCGCGCCGGTGAAGGCGCCCTTCTCGTGACCGAAGAGAATGCTTTCCACGAGATTATGGGGAATAGCGCCGCAATTGACTGTAATAAAGGGCTTGTTCGCCCGGTCGCCGGCGGACTGGATGGCCCGGGCGACCATTTCCTTGCCCACGCCCGACTCACCCTCAAGCACCACGGGAATGCTGGACTGGGCGGCGCGCTGCGCCAGTTCGATCACCCTCAGCATTGCGGGGCTTGCGGAAACGATATCGGTAAAATTCACTGCATTGCTCCGTCCGCGCCTGCCCGTGCGGGCCTTTGCCTCTCTTCTGTCGAGCTTGAGCGCATTGGAGATGGCGGCGCCGATCCTTTCCGGTGAGACCGGCTTGACGACGAAATCGAAGGCGCCGGCGCGCATTGCCTGCACCACCGTATCGATGCCGCCCTGCCCCGTCTGGACGATGACCGGAACGTCGACGCCCAGTTCACCAACGGCTTTCAGAAAACCGAGACCATCCATCTCCGGCATCATGAGATCGAGGACGACGACATTTATTTCACCGCTATATTGCTTGAGGAGCTCCAGGCCGGCCTTGCCGTTCTCGGCAAGCAGGGCCAGGTGCCCATAACGTTCCACCGCATTTTTGAGCAGGCGGCGCTGGACGGGATCGTCGTCTATCACAAGAACATGCGCGGTCATTTTTAGCTCCGGTTTCCGGTTTATGGACCTGCGTCATGCGGTCCCTTGTGCCGCACTCTGGCACGGGAGACTTGAACATCCAGTTTTGAGAATTGCTTGCATTTTATCCATTGCCGCGGGAAACAAAGGCCCCATATGCTGCGCAAAGCATAATCAGAAGGACATATCAGATGACCCTCAACCAACCCGTTCCGCAGCCTTTCTTCGCCCTCGCCGAAACAGCCGCCCCAGTGCTTGGCGACCTGCCCGGCTGGAAGCTATCGGACCTTTATCCGTTGGGAGATTCGGCCGAATACAGGGGTGACCTGGAGAAAGCGGCGTCGATGGCGGCTGCTTTCGAGCAGAAATGGAAGGGCAAGCTTGAGGCCGCCGCAAAGGCGACGGGCGAAAAGGGCATCGGCGCGGCGCTGAAGGAATATGAAGCGCTGGACGATCTTATCGGCCGCATCGGCTCTTTTGCCGGGCTCACCTATTTTTCCGACACATCCAATCCGGCAAACGGCAAACTCTACGGCGACGCCCAGGCGAAACTGACGGATATTTCCTCCCACCTTCTGTTCTTCACGCTCGAACTCAACCGCATCGACGACGCCACGATGGATGCCTGCATGGCGAATGATGCAGCTGCAGGGCATTACCGCCCCTGGCTCGTGGATTTGCGCAAGGACAAGCCGCACCAGCTCGATGATCAGCTCGAACAGCTTTTCCTCGAAAAATCGATGACCAGCGCGGCGGCGTTCAACCGCCTCTTCGACGAGACGATGGCAGATCTGCGTTTCGACATAGACGGCGCAAGCCTGCCGCTGGAAGTGACGCTCAACATGCTTCAGGAGCCGGAACCGGAAACCCGAAAGAAGGCGGCGGAAGCGCTGAGCGCCACCTTCAAGGCCAATCTGCGGGTCTTCACGCTCATCACCAACACGCTCGCCAAGGACAAGGATATTTCCGACCGCTGGCGCAAATTCGAGGATATTGCCGATAGCCGCCATCTGGCGAACCGCGTCGAGCGCGAGGTTGTTGATGCGCTGGCGGCGGCAGTCAAAAAAGCCTACCCGCGCCTTTCGCATCGCTATTACGCCATGAAGGCGAAGTGGCTGGACATGGAGCAGATGAATTATTGGGACCGCAACGCACCCCTTCCCGATACGTCGAACACGATCATTTCGTGGGATGAGGCAAAGGATACCGTACTTTCCGCCTATGGCGACTTCGCGCCGGAAATGGCCGATATTGCCCGCCGCTTCTTCGATGAAGAATGGATCGACGCCCCTGCCCGCCCCGGCAAGGCGCCGGGTGCCTTTGCACATCCCACCGTGCCCTCGGCCCATCCCTATGTGCTGGTCAACTATCTCGGCAAACCACGCGACGTGATGACGCTTGCCCATGAGCTTGGCCACGGCGTGCATCAGGTTCTGGCCGGCGAACAGGGGGCCCTGATGTGCGCAACGCCTCTCACTCTGGCTGAAACGGCCTCGGTGTTCGGGGAAATGCTGACCTTCCGCAAGCTGCTCGATGACACGAAGGATGTTCGGGAACGCAAGGCCATGCTCGCCCGCAAGGTCGAGGACATGATCAATACGGTCGTGCGCCAGATTGCTTTTTATGAATTCGAGCGCAAGCTTCACACCGCGCGAAAGCAGGGTGAACTGACCTCCGAGCAGATCGGCGACTTGTGGCTTTCGGTTCAGGCCGAGAGCCTGGGTCCGGCGATCCGGATTTCCGAAGGCTATGAAACCTGGTGGACCTACATCCCCCATTTCATCCACTCGCCCTTCTATGTGTACGCCTATGCCTTTGGCGATTGCCTGGTAAACTCGCTTTATGCGGCTTACCAGAAGGCCGAGTCGGGCTTTCAGGAGAAGTATTTCGAGCTTCTGAGGGCGGGCGGCACCAAGCACCATTCGGAACTCCTGAAGCCCTTCGGCCTTGATGCGACCGATCCCTCCTTCTGGGACAAGGGGCTTTCGATGATCGAGGGGCTGATCGACGAGCTGGAAGCGCTGGATAACAGGCAGGCTTAATCTCATCAACCGGCAGGGCTATCCTGTTCCGGACAAGCTTTGCCGGTTGATAGTGCCGGCACAGGATGCCGGTCATCAATTTCGGGCGACGAGCACAGGCCATGAAACGCAAACCCGCCGATCTGACCTTGAGGGAAACGCTGCGCTGGGAGCCACAGACCGGCTTTCAGCGCATTGACCAGCATATCCGCCGGCTGCTGCGCTCTGCCGACGCGCTCGGTTTCCGTGCCCCGGCCAATGCGGTTCAGGCGCTGGAAAAGGCGGTGGGCGGCGACAAGCCGCTCTGCGTCAGGCTGGTGATGAACTACAAGGGGGAACTGGACATCGAAACCACCGAGTTCAAGCCCCTGCGACAGGATACGGTCTGGCGGGTTCGTATCGCCCGGAACGTCACACTCGATTCCACTGATACCTTCTATCGCCATAAGTCCTCGCGCCGCGAACCCTATGACGCCGCCCGTGCTGAATTTTCAGCCGGAGAGGCCGACGAGGTGCTGCTGCTCAACGAACGCGGCGAATTGTGCGAGGGATCATCGACCAGCATTTTCCTGGAAATGCCCGATGGGCAATTGCTGACGCCGCCGCTCGACAGCGGCATTCTGCCGGGCGTGCTGCGCGCCGATCTGATCCGCGAACGCAAGGCGCGTGGCCAGGCGCTGAAGCCGGAAGACATTGCCGGCCGCAGGCTCTTCGTCGGCAATTCGCTGCATGGGCTGGTTGCGGCGGAACTCATCTAGACCGTTACCGCCAGAAGCCGGTCGCGGCCCTTCTCCTTGGCCGCATAAAGGGCCTGATCGGCACGCGTGAAAATATCGTCCGCGCTTTCCGCCGTCCGATAGGCCGTCATGCCGGCCGAGCAGCTGTAGGAGAAATCCGGAAAATCCGCGAGAGGTCGCGAAAGCCGAACTCGCTGCAGCAGCCGCTCGACAATGTCCCGCCCCTCGGCAAGAGACGTTCTCGGCAGGACGAGCATGAACTCTTCACCACCGATCCTGCCGAAACAATCGACCCTGCGGATGACGGAATGGGCGACGCCGACAAAATCGCGCAGCACCGCGTCACCGCACTTATGACCGAAACGATCATTGATCTGCTTGAAAAAATCGATATCGAGCGTGCAAAGGCAAAAAGAGGCTTCCAGCCCCTTTGAGACCTGCTCGACCTGCAATGCCAGCTTGGCGAAGACGAAGCGGCGGTTCGCCGTTCCCGTGAGTTCGTCCGTCTGGGAGGCGCGTACGGCCAGATCCCTGTCCTGCCTCAGCGTTCTGTAACCCTGGCGCAATTCGGTGACATCGCTTGCAACGCAAAGCATCCAGCCATCCTGCTGCACCGTTTCCGTCATCCAGAACCAGCGGCCGTCATACATGTCCATCTCGAAGGCGCGGTAAGGCAGCTTGCCGCGACGGGACTGCGCCGACAGCAGCCATCCCTCGAAATCATTGTTGCGAATGACGACACCGGTCCGCAGCCGGTGGTTCAGCCGCATGATATCCGCCCAGGTCGGAAAATCATCTTCGGCAAGCCTGAAGCTCTCCCGAAACGACGGATTGGCATGCCGCAACCGATCGTCGGAATCATAGAGGGCGATCAAAACGGGGGTGGCACTCTGAAGCACTGTTACACGCGCGAAAAGATCACTCAACAGGCAACTCCTGTGATGGAGAAATCCCTCCTCCATCATCCCGTCAAGCCCTCCCCGAGCCTTGGTCGATGGCGAAAAGAAGAGTTCAATTATAAACGCGCCCTCCAAAATGCGAAGAGGCAGAATGAAGGGAAGAGAAGCTGAACCGACCTTGCGGGCAGCACCGTCATATGTCCGTCGTCTGCCTGCCCTTTATTGTGGCACGCTTTTGTGATCTAGCTTACTTATTGGCTGAAAAAGGAAAATTGACGAATGACGGACGCAAACCACCCGATTTATGGCGATATCGATGGCCCAATCATCATGATCGGCTTCGGCTCCATCGGGCGTGGCACTCTTCCGTTGATCGAACGTCATTTCAATTTCGACCGGACCCGCCTCGTGGTCATCGATCCGCGCGCAGACATCGCCCCGTTTCTGGCCGAGAAGGGCATCCGTCATATCCAGACACACCTGACAAAGGAGAACTATAAGGAGGTTCTCAAGCCGCTTCTTAAAGGCGTGCGGGGTCAAGGTTTCTGCGTCAACCTTTCCGTGGATGCCGCATCCGTCGATCTCATGCGTATCTGCCGTAAACACGGCATGCTCTACATCGACACCGTCGTGGAGCCATGGCCCGGCTTTTATTTCGATGCCGATGCCGACAATGCCGCGAGAACGAATTATTCGCTGCGCGAGACCATGCTCAAGGAAAAGGCGCGCAGACCCGGCGGCACGACGGCCGTTTCGACCTGCGGCGCCAATCCGGGCATGGTCTCGTGGTTCGTGAAACAGGCACTCGTCAATCTCGCAAAGGATATCGGCGTCGACATCGAGGAGCCGCAGTCCCATGACCGGGAGGGCTGGGCGAAACTGATGGAGCGGCTTGGCGTCAAGGGTGTTCACGTGGCTGAACGCGACACCCAGCGGGCGAAAGAACCCAAGCCCTTCGGCGCTTTCTGGAACACGTGGTCCGTCGAAGGTTTTATCGCGGAAGGTTTTCAGCCGGCCGAGCTCGGCTGGGGAACGCATGAGAACTGGATGCCGAAAAACGCAAAAAAACAGAAGAAGGGCAGCAAGGCAGCGATCTATCTCGATCAGCCGGGCGCCAACACAAGAGTACGCACATGGTGCCCGGGCCTTGGGCCGCAATATGGATTTCTCGTCACGCACAATGAGGCGATTTCGATTTCGGATTATTTCACTGTCCGCAACGATGGTGGCGACGTGACATACCGACCCACCTGTCATTATGCCTACCATCCCTGCAACGACGCGATTCTCTCCCTGCATGAACTCTTCGGCAATGGCGGCATTCCCCAGCCGGTTCAGCATGTGCTGGGCGAAGACGAGCTTGTCGATGGCGCCGACGAGCTGGGCGTCCTGCTCTATGGTCACGAAAAAAACGCCTATTGGTATGGCTCCCGGCTCAGCCTGCAAGAGGCGCGGTCGCTTGCCCCGAACCAGAACGCGACCGGACTGCAGGTCAGTTCGGCGGTGCTGGCCGGCATGGTCTGGGCGCTCGAAAATCCTCAGGTCGGCATCGTCGAAGCCGACGAGATGGACTATCGCCGCTGCCTTGAAGTGCAGCGCCCCTATCTCGGCCCGGTCGAGGGTCATTATACCGACTGGACACCGCTTGATGGTCGTCCCGGCCTGTTCCCCGAAAATCTCGACAAGTCCGATCCCTGGCAGTTCCGCAACATCCTCGTGCGCTGATGGAAGAGTCTCATATTTGCCACGCCGGGACTTTCCTGAATGACCTCAGGAACCGGGGAGAGCGAACAACGTTGCCTTGAAATAAAGAACGCTTCACGGCATGGTCGAAGCAAGAAGCTTTTATCGAATCGCAGGAGAACAGGCTCATGAACTTCAAGACAAGCGCGGCTTTGCTTTCAGCCGCCATCGCGGTGTCTTCATGCGTCGCGCCGGGTCCATCGCAGCAAACCTCGATGGCGCCGTCCCTGTCCCGCGGGCCGGCTGTCGACGGCCGCTGGATCGACCGCAACGGCATCGTATCGACCTTCCAGAACGGCGCCTTCTCCACCCGGTCAACCGACACCAACACGCTGCTGGCCTCCGGCACCTATGTCACCATTTCGCCGACACTTTACGAAATCAATATGACGTCGCTGGTGCGCAACACGCAGTCGCGCGTCAACTGCGCCCTCGTCTCCCCGTCACAATTGAACTGCACGACGGACACAAACAGCCAGTTCTCGCTCACGCGTCAGGGCTGATAATATCACCTATTCAATAAGATAAACCCCTCGGACGCACGCCTTTGGCGTGCGTTTTTCTTTATTGCCTACCTGTCATAATTTCGCTTGCGGCGACTGCCGCTAAATGGAAACATCCGGTTTTCGAAAGACTGACATGTTTTCGGACTAAAGAATGAGCGCGGTCGGAGAATGATCAACCGGCCAGGGCTTCCGCTTTGAACAGGAGAGAGGGACCATGAAGAAAATTTTGGGACTGGGCATGCTGAGCGTTTCGGCGATAACGCTTTCCGCCAGCGCGGCTCTGGCCGATTACGAGCTCAACATTCTTCACATCAATGATTTTCACTCCCGTATCGAATCGATCAACAAATTCGACTCGACCTGCTCTGCGGAAGAGGAAGGCAAGAATGAATGCTTCGGCGGTGCCGCGCGCCTGCTGACAGCGATCAACCAGACAAGGGATGCCCTGAAGGCCGGAGGAAAAAACGTCCTGCTGCTCAATGCCGGCGATAATTTCCAGGGCTCACTGTTCTACACCACCTACAAGGGCACGGTGGAAGCGGAAATGCTGAATGCCATGAAGTTCGACGCGATGACCGTCGGCAACCATGAATTCGACGATAGCGAGGACGGGCTCGCCGGCTTCCTCGACAAGGTTCAATTCCCCGTCGTAACCGCCAACGTGGTGGCCACCGCCGCCTCTAAAATCGGCGACCGGGTAAAGCCGTCCATCGTGCTCGAGGTCGGCGGACAGAAAATCGGTATCGTCGGCGCCGTTGCCAACGATACGGCCGAACTGGCAACACCTGGTCCCAACATCACCATTGCCGAAGATGTCGCGAAAATTAGCGAACAGGTACAGAAGCTGAAGCAGGACGGCGTCGATAAGATCGTCGCGCTCACCCATGTCGGCTACCCGCGCGATCTGGAATTCATCGCCAAAATTCCCGATGTCGATGTTGTGGTTGGCGGCCATTCGCATACGCTGCTGTCGAACACCGACCAGAAAGCCGAAGGCCCTTATCCGACGCTCGTTGACAATCCCGGCGGCTACAAGGTTCCTGTCGTGCAGGCCGGCCAGTACAGCAAATATCTTGGCGACCTCAAAGTCGTCTTCGACGACAACGGCGTGGTTAAGGAAAGCAAGGGAGACCCGATCCTCGTCGATTCCTCCTTCAAGCCCGATGAAGCCACGCTGAAGCGTATCGATGAACTGAAGGCGCCGATCGAAGCCCTGAAAGCCAAGGTGGTCGGCACTTCTGAGGGCCCGATCGAGGGCGACCGCAAGATTTGCCGCGTGAAGGAATGCTCGATGGGCAATCTGGTGGCCGACGCAACGCTGGCCCGCGTCAAGGATCAGGGCGTCACCATCGCTTTTGCAAATAGCGGCGGCCTGCGTTCCTCCATCGATGGCGGCGATGTCTCCATGGGTGAAGTGCTGACGGTTCTGCCGTTCCAGAACACCGTCGCAACCTTCCAGCTCAAGGGCGAGGATATTCGTGCCGCCCTCGAAAACGGCGTCAGCCAGATTGATGACGGTGCGGGCCGCTTCATGCAGGTTTCCGGCATGAAATATTCCTTCGACCGCTCGAAGCCGGCCGGCAGCCGCGTCGTTTCCGTCGAAGTCAAGGAAGGCGATGCCTTCGTGCCTCTCGATCCCGCCAAGACCTATATCGTTGCGGCCAATAACTACGTGCGGACCGGGGGTGACGGCTTCAAGGTTTTTGCGACCAAAGCCATCAACGCTTATGATTTCGGCCCCAATCTCGAGGAGGCCGTCGCGGCCTATATTACCGCCAACAGCCCCTATAAGCCCTATACGGATGGCCGCATCGCCGAAGTGACGCCCGCAGGTTACGTCGCCCCGGCGAAGCCCGCAGCACCCGCGCCGGCAGCGACGACAGCCGCTCCGGCCGCCACACCGGCACCCGCGCCTGCAGCCCCTGCCACCCCCGCACCTCCCACAACGACGCCTGCTGCAGCTGCTGCAGCCGCCAGCAAATATGTGGTGGAAAAAGGCGATTCGCTCTGGAAAATTGCTGCGGAGAAATATGGCGACGGCGCGCTCTGGCAGAGAATTGCCAAGGCAAACACGCTGAAGCATCCGAACCACATCGAAATCGGCGAGGAGCTGGAACTGCCGGCTCAATAAGCGGGGCTACAGCAGACAGGGCAATATGCCGCAGACACGAAGCCGGCCCTCGAATTTCTGGGCCGGCTTCTTTTTTCTAATTAAAAACAGATACTTACGGTAATAATTTTGCCGCCTGAAGGCATGTGCCTGCCGGAATGGCGGAAATAGCCGGTGGCGGTGGTTTAATCCTGAAGAATTTCGTCTAGAACACGATGAACAAAGTAACGCCACGGGCGTATAGCTCGTGCACTTCCGGCCAAACTTCATTGCGGTTTGCGTTGGGGTCAATAAACAGACGATGGAGCGTTTCCAGCCTTTATCCGAGGCGGAGCGTCCCTCGCACAACCAGTTCGAGTTTCAGGGTATCATTCATGGTGACAGAATTATCCGCACTCCCCGCGAACCATCCCCGTGTCGCATTTGGCAAGGTGGGCGTGCTGCTCGTCAATCTCGGCACGCCCGATGGTACGGATTATTGGCCGATGCGCCGTTATCTGGCGGAGTTCCTGAGCGACAAGCGCGTTATCGAATGGTCGCGCCTCTACTGGTATCCGATCCTTTACGGCATCGTCCTCAACAAGCGCCCGCAGAAGGTTGGCAAGGCCTACGAGGAAATCTGGAACCACGAGCGCAACGAAAGCTACCTGCGCACATATACGCGCAGCCAGGGCGAGTTGATGGCGCAGGCATTGAAGGATTTGCCCAACGTGGTTGTTGACTGGGCAATGCGTTACGGGCAGCCTTCCATCACCTCGAAGATCGACGCGCTTAAAGAACAGGGCTGCGAAAAAATCCTGCTTTTTCCGCTTTATCCGCAATATGCCGCGTCCACCACGGCGACCGTGAACGACAAGGCGTTTGAACATCTGATGAAACTGCGCTGGCAGCCAGCGATCCGCACCGTGCCGCCCTATCATGACGATCCCGCTTATATCGAGGCGCTCGCCGCCTCCGTCAAAAACCATCTGGCGACGCTGGACTGGGAGCCGGAGATGCTGATCACCTCCTTCCACGGCATTCCGCAATCCTATTTCAAAAAGGGCGACCCCTATTATTGCCATTGCCAGAAAACCGCTCGTCTGCTGCGGGAGGCTCTGGGCTTGACCGACAAGAACTTCATGATCACGTTCCAGTCCCGTTTCGGACCGGAAGAGTGGCTCCAGCCCTATACTGACAAGACCGTGGAAAAACTTGCCTCGGAAGGCATCAAACGTATAGCCGTGATGAATCCCGGCTTCGTATCGGATTGTCTTGAGACCCTGGAAGAAATTGCCGGTGAAGCCGGAGAAATCTTCCTGCATAATGGCGGCGAGAAATTCGCCCACATCCCATGCCTGAATGACAGTGCCGAGGGCATGACCGTTCTCGAAAAGGTTGTGCGGCGGGAGTTGCAAGGCTGGGTGTAATCTTGCCATAACGATACGGGGGTAAAACCCTGATCATGATGTGCTGGAGGGTAAAGTGATGATCGCATTGGGCGGTTTCGACATCGTCGTCTTGGCAGCCGTGGTTCTGGTCATTCTGGTGCTGTTTGCCGGCATCAAGACCGTGCCGCAGGGATACCGCTATACGGTGGAACGTTTCGGGCGCTATACGCGCACGCTCGAGCCTGGCCTGAACCTCATCGTACCCTTCTTCGAGCGCATTGGTGCCCGCATGAACGTGATGGAGCAGGTGCTCGACATCGCCACCCAGGAAGTCATCACCCGCGACAATGCCAGCGTTTCCGCCGATGCGGTGGCGTTTTATCAGGTTCTGAATGCAGCGCAGGCTGCCTATCAGATCGCCAATCTGGAAAACGCCATCCAGAACCTTACCATGACCAATATCCGCTCGGTCATGGGGTCGATGGACCTCGATGAATTGCTGTCGAACCGCGACGCCATCAACGACCGCCTTCTGCGCGTGGTGGATGAGGCCGTGGGACCTTGGGGCATCAAGGTCACCCGCATTGAAATCAAGGATATCGCGCCGCCGAAGGATCTCGTCGATTCCATGGCGCGGCAGATGAAGGCGGAGCGCGAAAAACGCGCGCAGGTGCTGGAGGCGGAAGGCGCCCGCAATGCCCAGATTTTGCGCGCGGAGGGCGCAAAACAATCCGCTATTCTGGAAGCGGAAGGCCAGCGCGAAGCAGCGTTCCGCGACGCCGAAGCGCGCGAACGTCTCGCCGAGGCCGAAGCCAACGCCACCCGGATGGTGTCGGAAGCCATTGCTGCTGGCAATGTCCATGCCATCAACTATTTCGTTGCTCAGAAATACACCGAAGCACTTGCCGAGATCGGCACAGCCAAGAATGCCAAGATCGTGCTGATGCCGATGGAGGCCTCGGCGCTGATCGGCTCTCTCGGCGGTATCGGCACGATTGCGAAAGAGGTCTTCGGCAACAACGGAGACGCGCCCACTGCTCCCGCCGCACCCGCATCCTCCCGCTCCGTGCCGCCGACACGGGCTTCGGGCCAGACGATTAACGTCACGGCTCCCGGCAATCCCTTCGGTTCTTCCTCGGAGAAGTGACGATGCTGCAAGGGCTTGCCACGGAACTTGGACCATGGAGTTGGTGGATCGTCGCTTTCGTGCTGCTCGCTGCCGAACTCATCGCCCCCGGCGTCTTTCTGATCTGGATCGGCCTTGCCGCACTGGTCATCGGTGCGCTCTCGCTGCTCCTTTGGCAAACAGCGTTTTGGGCGTGGCAATTGCAGTTAGTGATGTTTGCCGCGCTCTCCGTCGTTTTCGCTCTGCTCGGCCGGAAATACTTCGGCAGAAACCGGGCGACAAGCGACGAGCCCTTCCTCAACCAGCGAGAGGCAAGCCTTGTCGGCCGCACGGCGACGCTTCAGGAACCGATTGTCGAAGGGCGGGGCCGTATCAGGCTGGACGATACCTGGTGGCCGGTCAACGGTGAAGACCTGCCGGCGGGAACCCGGGTGAAGATCGCTTCCGCCCGGGGACGAACGCTGACAGTCGAGCCGTTAGAGCGATAGGTTTTCAGGATCAGCCTTCTCAGGATCGGCGGGCCTCAGGCCACGCCGATTCTCAGCAGATCGTGGAAATGCACCAGCCCTATCGGCCGGTTATCGTCATCAACCACGATCAATGCGCCGATGTGGAATTTTTCGAGCGTTGCCAGCGCACCCGTTGCCAGGACCGATTTTTTGACCGTCTTGGGCGTCCGGGTCATGATATCGTCCACGGTCAATTCGGCAAGATTGCGCGACAGGTTGCGCGCCATGTCCCCCTCGGTGACGATGCCGCACAGACGCCCGTCCTCATCGAGAACGCCGACGCAGCCGAAATGCTTGCGGGAGAGAACACCCACGGCTTCCGGCATGGCCGTTCCCCTGTTCACCAGCGGCACACGATCACCGGTATGCATTATGTCGCTGACCAGCGTGAGACTGGCGCCCAGCTTGCCGCCGGGGTGAAATACCTTGAAATCGCCCGCCGTAAAATTGCGCGCTTCCAGCAGCGCAACAGCAAGGGCATCACCAAGCGCAAGCTGCATCAATGTGGAGGTTGTGGGCGCAAGGCCAAGCGGGCAGGCTTCCTGCTCGTTGGGAACCAGCAATACGATATCGGAAGCCTTCGCCAGCGATGATGTCTCGGAACAAGTCAGCGCGATCAGCGGAATGGAAAAGCGGCGCGAATAATTGATAATGCTGCGCAATTCGGCACTTTCCCCACCCTTGGAGATGGCCAGAACCACGTCGTCGCCGCCGATCATGCCCAGATCGCCGTGATTGGCCTCCGCCGCATGGACAAAAAATGCCGGCGTTCCAGTGGACGCAAAGGTGGCCGCCAGCTTCGCACCTATATGCCCGCTTTTGCCCACACCGGTTATGATGAGACGGCCGTTCGACTGGCCGATTGTTTCGATCGCCTTGCAGAAGGGGACCGAGAGACCGTCTCGCAGAGCCGTCTCGAGGGCGGCAAGGCCCGCCCGCTCCATCGAAATCGTCCGTACGGCGGATTCGATGGCATTGTCTTCGACCAAGTTGACGGCGCGCGTAATCATGGCCGACTGTTACTCTTTCAGCCGGAATAAGTCCACTCCCTGCCGGGAGCCGCCTGCTTTAGTGGCGCAGATCCGGCGGAGAAATTTCCTCCATGGTTCCCAGCCGCTTAAAGGGAATGTTTTCTTCATCGACGAGATATCGGCCAGCGGTCCTCACCCAGGAAACCGAACCGTCGGTGCGGCGCACGGCATATTCCTGACTGTAGAAGCTTGCGTCCTTCAGGGTGTTCAAGGCGGTCTCTATCACCCGATTCCGATGATCCAGATCCACTTTTTCGAGTATCTGGAAAATACTGATGCCCTGCATTGCCTGTCTTAGTGGAATTCCGAGTAGTTCAGCGCACACTTCATCCAAATAGAAGCGGTCATTGGTAATATCCCAACAATAGAAACCGACCTGTTTGATATTCAAAACGGCTTTCATGAAACGACACTGTCACACAAAATAAAATTCAATACGATTTGCCGGGCAATGGAAGGTCAACTTTCGTTAATCATAGGGCGATTCCGTGCCAAATTGAAACGTTTTAATCTTTTCATATTAGGAATATTTTGCATTTGCGAACAGCCCCGCTGCCGCCAGCTCTGACCGGTGCGCGCAGGTAACGGGAGTGGACGGCACTCCAGGACGCCTCCCCGTGACATCAGGAAATTCCCGCGATCTTTATCAACTGTTAACCATAAAAAACCTATTGTTAAAGCGATGTTAAAACTTGCGTCGACTGTTTGGTCCCTGGTTTGTCCATGTCGTTTCGTCGGCCTTTCTGACTGGGGCCTGCGGCAATGTATTGGCGGACTGTCGGTCCGGCATTCGGCCCATTCGCCGGGTGAAAAGGAATGACTGTGAAGGGCACCGCCACACGTCTGCCGACGTCGCGGAAAGCAGCAACCCTGCTGCTCGCCTGCACGCTTTTTTACCACCACGAAGATGCTTCCGCACAGACGGCGACTGCCGCCCCGGCAATGCCGGGCGCCGCTGCCACGGCCGATGGCATTGGCTCCGCCGCTCCCGCGCCGACCCCCGGGACAATGGCGGGTACGGCCCAGGCCACAACGGCACCTGTCCCCACGCCCCAACTCTGGCGTCCCTCAAATAATCCCGGTGACGCGATTTCCGAGCAGCAGGACGAAGCGGGGCAGCCCTATGCCGACGCAGACAACCCCTATGAGCCGACCGTGGACGGGGGCGAAAACCCACGCGTTGTTACCGAACCCGGACAGACTCCGGGAATTCGGCTGGGCACCCTTCTGCTCCGGCCTTCGATCAGTCAGACCATCAACACGGAAAAACAGAGGAATACGGGTGGTCCCTCGCGACGAAACTATCTGACGACGGGCATACGCGGAACGCTCACCAGCGACTGGTCCCGCCATGCTTTGACCGTCACCGGAGACGGCGCGTGGGAGAAAAACTTCGGTGATAAGGATGGAGAAGAACCAAGGGCGCGGATAGAGGCCGATCTGCGTCTTGACCTCGGATCAGAAACAACCGCCAACCTCAAGGCCGGTTACGAATTCAGCCGTGAAGACACGACCGATCCCAATGCCTTGACCGGCGCAGCCGTGCAGGGTGGCGAACACCGTTTCAGCGCCGGAGCATCGATAGAGCGGGATTTCGGCAAGCTGCGAGGTCTGGCCGCGCTTGACCTGTCCCGTACGGTGTATACCGACGCGAAGGGTCTCGATGGCCGGCCGATAAGCCTCAGTGACCGTGACCAGAATGGTGCGAATCTGCGCGGACGCCTCGGCTATGAGCTGTCACCAGCGCTGATCCCCTTCCTCGAACTGAACGCCGGCACAACGAAATATGACAGCCGCCTCGACAATTCCGGTTATGCCCGTTCATCCAATGCCTATGGGGCGAAGATTGGGGCAGAGGTCGATCTCGGCGAAAAGACCCGTGGCGAAGCCGCGATCGGTTATCTGCGCAAACAATATGACGATGATCGCCTTGCGTCGATCGGCGCGTTGACGCTGGACGGCGAACTTAACTGGTCACCCCAGCGCGGCACGAATGTCAATCTTGGCCTGCGCACGACAATAGAGGATTTCGCCGGCGGCCCGCAGGGCGGATGGGTTTCCTATCGCCTGGATGCCGGGCTGACCCACGAATTGCGCAGCAATCTGGTAGCGCGATTGACCGGCCAAATCGTGCATCGCACATTCCCCTCCTCCGACACGGAGGACGCCGTGGAATATACGGCGGGAGCCGGCCTGACCTGGGGTCTCAACCGTTATCTCGATCTGACTGCCGATGTCAGCTACCAGTGGACACCGGTTTATGACAGCAGCGAACTTCGCGTCGGTGCAGGGCTTGTCCTGAAGCGATAAGCGCCAAATAAAAATCCCGGCGCGAAGGCCGGGATTTTGTCATCTATTCTCTGGTCTCTCACTTCAGCCCGTCGATCAGGGCCTTGATCGGCTCTTCGATTGCCGGACGGATATCGCCGCGCTCGAGAGCGAAAGCGACATTGGCCAGAATGAAGCCATCCTTGGCACCGCAATCGAAGGTCTGACCGCGGAAATGATAGCCAGCAAACTCCTGCGACTTGGCAAGCGTCAGCATGCCGTCCGTCAACTGGATTTCATTACCGGCGCCACGCTCCTGATTTTCGAGAATATCGAAAATCTCGGGCTGAAGAATATAGCGGCCGTTAATGTAGAAATTCGAAGGCGCTGTACCCTTTGCAGGCTTTTCAACCATTTCCGTGATCTTGAAACCCTCACCCACGGTCTCGCCCACGCCGACGATACCATATTTATGCGTCTGGTCGGGAGCGCATTCCTGCACGGCGATGACGTTGCCCTGGGTCTGTTCGTAAAGTTCGACCATGCCCTTCAGGCAGCTTTTCTGTGAATGCATGATCATGTCAGGCAAAAGCACGGCGAAAGGCTCGTCGCCGACGATATCACGGGCGCACCAGACCGCATGGCCCAGGCCGAGCGGCACCTGCTGGCGCGTGAAGCTTGCGGTACCTGCCTTGGGCAGAAGGCCGGCCAGCAGTGTCAGCTCGGCATTCTTGTTGCGCTCGCGCAGCATCTGTTCAAGTTCAAATTGAATATCAAAATAATCTTCGATCACCGCCTTGCCGCGGCCGGTGACAAATACAAAATGCTCGATACCCGCTTCTGCCGCTTCATCGACGACGTACTGAATAACCGGCTTATCTACGACGGTGAGCATTTCCTTTGGAACTGCCTTGGTTGCGGGCAGAAAGCGCGTGCCGAGACCTGCGACGGGAAATACGGCCTTCCGAATTTTCTTATGTTCTACCACATATTCCTCCTGAGAGATAACACTTGATCACAATCCCCGCACGCTGTTGTTATTTCAAAAACAACAACGTTTTGTAAAGGGTGACGCTACCATCTATTAATGGTAAAGAATTTGTTGACGTTCTTTTGTTATCCATGATGACGCCCGATGCGTTTTCGCAATCGAAATGACATTCGAGAGAACGAAAGACAGACGATGACAAAGATGATCCTTTCAGATGTCCGCAAATTCGGCTGCATGGTGGCTGCTGGCCTCGTAATCTCGCTGGCGCCGGTTTCGGCCCGCGCCGATGCGGGATTCCGTCAGTGGATCAACCAGTTCTATGCAACAGCCGCGAAAGAAGGCATTAGCAAGGCGACCTATCAGAAAGCCTTTGCCGGCGTTAGCGAGCCGGATCCCGACGCGTTGCGCAAGGCCACTTTCCAACCGGAATTCACAACGCAAATCTGGGATTATCTCGACTCCCGCGTCAATCCGTACACGGTGCGGATTGGCCGCGAAATGAAGATGAAGCACGCGACGACCCTCAACTGGATCGAGCGCAACTTCAACGTCGACAAGCACATCATTCTCGCCATCTGGTCGATGGAATCGAATTACGGCGCGGTTCTCGAAAAGCCGGAGCGTCTGCACAACATCCCGCAGGCACTGGCAACGCTCGCCTATTCCGATCCCAAGCGCGCCAAATTCGCGCGTACGCAATTGATTGCCGCGCTCAGGATCCTTCAGGCGGGTGACGTCACCCCCAAACAGCTGACGGGCTCCTGGGCCGGCGCGATGGGCCATACCCAGTTCATCCCGACAAGCTACCTGCTTTACGCGGTAGATGCGGATGGCAATGGCAAACGGGACATCTGGCATTCCGTCCCGGACGCTCTCGCAACTGCCGCCAATCTTCTCGCGAAAAACGGCTGGGAGCCCGGCCGGACATGGGGTTACGAAACCGCCGTTCCGCGTGGCGGCGCGCGGTATGAAGGCCAGACGAAGACCATCGCGGAATGGGCAAAGCTTGGCTTCACCCGCCCCAACGGCAAGAATTTCACCCGTGGTTCCGACCGCGCGATGCTGAAACTACAGGGTGGGGCAAACGGCCCGGGCTTCCTGATGATGAAGAACTTCTTCACCATCAAGAAATACAACGCCTCCGACAGCTATGCGCTCGCCGTCGGACTGCTCGCGGATGAAATCGCCGGTTACGGCGGCATGCAGCAGAAGTGGCCGCGTCCGGACGGTACGCTGGATATTCGCGAAAAATTCGAACTCCAGACCCGCATGAAGGAACTCGGCTATTATGACGGTGAAGTCGACGGCAACTTCGGCTCCGGTTCCAAGGCCGCCATCAGTGCCATCCAGTCACGCATGGGGATGGACGCGGACGGCCAGCCGTCGCAGCGGTTGCTGAGAGCCCTTCGCAACTGATAATGTGCCGGCGAGTTCGGCGGCAGTTTCGAAACGCCGCCGAAATATCCGGAAGGGCCGATGTCATGAGTACGAAACCTGCGGAAAAAACTGGAAGAACCGGCTGGCGTTTCTGCGCTGTCCTTCTTTCCGCTGTTCTTGCCATGCCGCTCGTTCCCTCCGAGAGCTTGGCACAGGAACAGCGGCGCACCCTGTTTGAAATGCTGTTCGGCAGGCCGGTGGGCCGCGATGGCGGATCAGGCCGCGAATACCAGCCCCGCAACCGGCGCGATTTTCCATCCGCGCCGCGTGAAAGATCGGTTACCCGCCCGCAACCAGCAAGGAAAGCGCCTTCGGTGGTGCAGATGCGAACCGCTAAGCCGGAGCCTGCCGCCAAGCTTGAAAATGCCAGGCGCGTCCTTGTTATCGGTGATTTCCTCGCCGGCGGAATGGGGGAAGAGCTGGTCAATGCCTTTGCCAGCTCGCCGGCAATCGCGGTAGATGTGCGTGCCAATGGCTCTTCCGGCCTGGTGCGCACCGATTATTACGACTGGTTCAAAAACCTGCCGCAGTTCATAAGCGAGACCAACCCCGCCACCATCGTCATCATGATGGGCTCGAACGATCGCCAGCAGATGCAGATCGGCGATATCAAGGAAAAATTCGGCACGGAGGTCTGGCTCAAGGAATATGAGAGGCGGATCGATGAGCTTCTCACCCTCGCCGGCCGCCCGAAAGTGCCGCTATTATGGGTGGGTTTGCCCGCCTTCCAGTCTCCCTCGCTTTCTGCGGATCTCGTTGGGTTCAACCGGCTTTACCGCAGCCATGTGGAAAAATTCGGCGGCGAGTTCGTGGATGTCTGGGACGGTTTTGTCGACGAAGCCGGCAAATTCGTCATCACCGGTTACGACATGAACGGTCAGCAGGCCCGCCTGCGTGAGGCCGACGGTATCGGCATGACGCAGGCCGGAAAGCGCAAGCTTGCCTTTTACGTCGAGAAATTCGTCCGCCGGCACCTCGACGGCGCCGGACCGGACCTTGTGAAACTGGACGGCAGCAATCTGCCGGCACTCACCTCCCTGCCGGCACTTGGCATCGATGCGGGACAGGTGCGCACCCAGCCGATCAGCCTTACCGATCCTGCTCTCGATGGCGGCGACAAACTGCTCGGTGATGTCCCTCTTTCGGCCGCACCAACACGCGTCTCCGTCGTGGAATCCCCGCGCGTAAGGCTGACCAAGCGTGGCGAAATGGCCGATGCGCCGGCAGGCCGCATCGATGACTATCGGATGACGCCCGATACCACGCAGGCAAAGCAATAGAAGCTTGCCCGCCGTCTGCCGCCCAGTCGGTCGGCGTAATGTTCAGGCAATCCCACGATGACAGGATAGCTGCAGCTTTGCAGGAATGCGGAGATCGGTCACAAACCTCCGCCGCTCCACCGATTTCGCACGGCGAATGTATTCGACGGCGACGCGTCGCTTGCCATGAGCGTCAACGGCACCGTCGTTTTTGACTCCATGTGTACGCTTCACCCTAAGCGTGCCGACAATGCCGAGACGAATTCATGCGCCTGCTGCTTGTTGAAGACGAACGTGAGATGGCAGCGGCCCTGTCTGCCGCGCTCCATCGGTTCGATATTATCGTGGATACGGTCGGAACACTGGATCTCGCTCGACACGCCATCATGGATGGTGTCCACGATCTCGTTGTGCTGGACCGGCAACTGCCCGATGGTGACGGCATCGAACTGATAGAAAATCTGCGTCTGCTGCCAGTCACCCCACCCGTCATAGTGTTGACGGCCCAGGGCGGGCTCGTGGATCGGGTGAAGGGCCTGAACCTCGGTGCAGATGACTATATGGCCAAGCCTTTCGCTGTCGAGGAGCTACTTGCCCGCATTCGCGCCCTGATGCGCCGACCCGCCGGAACCGTGGCGATGACGGCGAAACTCGGCAGGCTGGAGTTTTGTTTCGAGACGCGCGAAGTGCGTATCAACGGCGCGTTTCTTCCGCTGACGAGACGGGAGTTGCTGATTCTCGAAGCCTTGCTGCGACGACAGGGCAGAACAGTGCTGCGCTCGCTGCTCGAAGAGGCCGTCTATAACTTTGACGATGAAATCCAGTCCAATGCGCTCGATTCCCACATTTCCCGCTTGCGGCGCAAATTGCAGGCCGCGGACGCCGCCGTGGAGGTGCATGGCATTCGCGGCGTGGGATATCTTTTGAGGGCGACGGGATGAGATTGTCAAAGAGAAAGTCACTGAAGCGGCGATTGACCATTCAACTGCTCCTCTTCCAGATCGGCAGTCTGTTGATCGTCAGCGTCGTGTTCTTTGCCTATCTGTTGAGCGACGGCGTCGGCAGCGCTCTTCTTAGCTCGGAGGCGGCGCAGATAACTGCAAACGCTTTGATCCGCGATACGGATGGGAAGCTTACGTTGAACGAGACGGCCGAATATGCCAAACTCCGGGAAAAAATGCCCGATTTCTGGTTTGTTGCGCTGAGCGACAAGGATGAGCTCATCCAGAGTGGCCCTGTTCCCGAGGCCTACAGCAACATGGAGAAGGAGTTAAACGACATCAAGATTTCGAACATTCGCGAAGCCGGGATGTCCTACTCCTATTTTGCCGTTCTTTACCTTGCGGTTGTTCGCCGTGCATCCGGGCCAGCCGGAGAGTTCGTGATGGTCGGAAAAGGCGATCTTTTCAGCATGACGCTCCCTGTTCTGCTGTTTTCCAACATCATGATTTTCCCGGTCCTCGTCCTCATCTCCATTGCGACCACGATAGCAATTCCCTTGATCATCCGCAGGGAATTTCGGGCACTCTCGACGATTGCCAAAACCGCGGAAGCGATCGATATCGACAGACGCGGATATCGCTTGCCCGACAATGATATTCCACGGGAAGTGCAGCCGCTGGTGCATGCCGTCAATGGTGCACTCAAGCGCCTGGACGATGGCTATGAACGGCACAAGCGCTTCATTCTCGACGCCGCGCACGAATTGCGCACGCCGGTCGCCATTCTACAGACGCGTGTCGAAACTCTGCTGGAAGGGCCCGCACGCAGCCGGATTTTGGCGGATGCCAACCGTATCGGCGTGCTGGCCGAACAATTGCTCGATCTGCAGCGTCTCGGCGGCCAGAAGGCGCCATTGGTGCCGCTCGATCTGGTCAATCTCTGCAGATCGGTTGTTGCCGATATGGCACCGCTTGCCATCTCGCAGGGTTATGAGCTCTCATTTGAACCGGAGGAAGAACCGATCCTTGCACTTGCGGACGACCCTTCCCTGCGGCGAGCCCTGATGAATATCGTGCAAAACGCCATAGAACACGGCGGCAACCGCGGAACCATAACGATGACAGTGGCGGCCAATCGGGTGATAGAGATCGCCGACGAAGGCAACGGCATTCCTGAAAAGGAGCGGGAACTCGTCTTTGATGCCTTTCATCGCCTGCAACCCAGAGACCGGGGCACGGGCCTCGGGCTTAATCTCGTGCAGGAAATCGTGCGGTATCACGGCGGAGATATTACTATCGGCGATTCATCCAGCGGTGGGGCCTGCTTCCGGATTACGCTTCCCTATTGCTGAAAAAGGAGCGCTCGTTTTCTGACATCAAAAAAAGGCCTGTTGCGGGTGCGACAGGCCTTTCCATTTTTATCCATTTGCCGGCTTAGCGCGGAAGAACGGTCGCGCCCATCAGCGCTTCATCGATAGCACGCGCCGCCTGACGGCCTTCGCGGATCGCCCAGACCACCAGCGACTGGCCACGGCGCACATCGCCCGCCGCCCAGAGTTTGTCGACAGAGGTCCTGTAATCCGTCTCGTTGGCGACGACATTTGTGGAGCCACGGCGGTCCGTGTTGAGTGTCAACTTGCCGTCCATTTCCTTCAGAACGCTGTCCGTGAAGGGACCGGAAAAGCCGATGGCGATGAAGGCGAGATCGGCCTTGATGATGAACTCCGTGCCGGCAATGGGCTTGCGTCGGTCATCCACCTGGCAGCACTTCACACCTGTCAGCACGCCGTCTTCGCCAACGAATTCGAGGGTCGCCACCTGGAACTCGCGGATGGCGCCTTCGGCCTGCGAAGACGAGGTGCGCATTTTGGTTGCCCAGAAAGGCCAAACCGCCAGCTTGTCTTCCTTTTCCGGCGGCATCGGGCGTATGTCGAGCTGGGTGACTTTAACAGCACCCTGGCGGAACGCCGTGCCAACGCAGTCGGATGCAGTATCGCCACCGCCCACAACGACGACATGCTTGCCGCCCGCGAGGATCGGATCGGCCGGCCAACCAACGCTGTCAATGTTTTCACGACCGACGCGCCGGTTCTGCTGCACTAGATAGGGCATGGCATCATGAACGCCATGCAGATCCGCACCGCCGATGCCGGCCGGGCGCGGGGTTTCCGAGCCGCCGCAATAAAGCACGGCATCGTGGTCGGCGAGAAGCGCCTCCACCGTCACATCGACGCCGACATTGACGCCACAATGGAAGGTAACACCTTCGCCCTTGATCTGCTCGACACGGCGGTCGATGAAGTTCTTTTCCATCTTGAAATCGGGGATGCCGTAACGCAGCAGGCCGCCGGGCTTGGATTCGCGCTCATAGACGTGAACCTCGTGGCCGGCGCGGCCAAGCTGTTGCGCCGCCGCCATGCCCGAGGGACCGGAACCGATGATGGCGACCTTCTTGCCGGTGTGGATCGTCGCCGGCTTCGGTACGATGAAGCCCAGCTCATAGGCCTTGTCGGCAATAGCCTGTTCGACGGTCTTGATCGCAACCGGCGCATCCTCAAGATTCAGCGTGCAGGCCTCCTCGCAAGGGGCGGGACAGACGCGACCGGTGAATTCCGGGAAGTTGTTGGTGGAATGGAGGTTACGGATCGCCTCCTCCCAGTTGTTATTATAGACCAGATCGTTCCAGTCGGGGATCTGGTTGTGCACGGGACAGCCTGTCGGGCCGTGGCAATAGGGAATGCCGCAATCCATACAGCGCGCCGCCTGCTTCTGCACCTCGGCATCCGACATCGGAATGGTGAATTCGCGGAAGTGGCGGATACGATCCGATGCGGGCTGATACTTGCCCACCTGCCGGTCGATCTCCAGAAAACCTGTAACCTTGCCCACGTTTATGTCCTCACATCAAAGCGGAGCGCCTGTCGGGCCCCAGTACCAGGTGGCGAAACCCAAAGCCGCCCCAGCACGATGAACTCAAATCCGGTCTCGCCGCCCGTCCAATTGGTCGCCACGAATGGCGACCGCTGTTATCAGCGAGATCAGGTGGTGTAGTGTCCTCACGCGGCGGATTACTCCGCCGCCACGCCCATGCGCATGCGCTCCATTTCCTCAAGCGCACGACGGTATTCAACCGGCATGACCTTGCGGAACTTCGGACGGAACTCGCTCCAGCGATCGAGTATATCCTTGGCACGCGACGAGTTCGTGTAATGGAAGTGGTTGGAGATCAGCTGGTAAAGGCGCTCCTCGTCGTGGCGAGTCATGTCTTCGGAAACGTCGACACGTCCCTTGTGCATGAGGTCGCCGCCGTGATGGTGCAGCTTTTCCAGCATGTCGTCTTCTTCCGGAACTGGCTCCAGCTCAACCATGGCCATGTTGCAACGCGTGGCGAAATCGCCCTTCTCGTCGAGAACATAAGCCACGCCGCCGGACATGCCGGCCGCGAAGTTGCGGCCGGTCTCGCCAAGAACGACCACGATGCCGCCGGTCATATATTCGCAGCCGTGGTCGCCGACACCTTCGACAACCGCAACCGCGCCGGAGTTACGCACCGCGAAACGCTCGCCAGCCACGCCACGGAAATAGCACTCGCCGGTTATGGCGCCGTACAGCACGGTGTTGCCGACGATGATCGAGTTTTCCGCGACGATACGGGCGTTTTCCGGCGGGCGCACAATGATGCGGCCACCCGAAAGACCCTTGCCGACATAGTCGTTACCGTCACCCACCAGATCGAAGGTGATGCCTCGAGCGAGGAACGCACCGAAGGACTGGCCCGCCGTGCCGCGCAGCGTCACATGGATCGTGTCATCCTTCAGACCCTTATGGCCCCAGCGCTTGGCGAGCGCGCCGGAGAGCATCGCACCGGCGGAGCGGTCAACGTTTCTGATCGGCACTTCGAAGACCACGGGTTCGCGGTTTTCCAGCGACGGCAGCGACTTTTCGATCAGCTTGCGGTCGAGAATGTCATCGATCGGATGCTTCTGGCGTTCGGTCCAGAACGTCGCTTCCTTGGGTGCCTCGACCTTATGGAAGATGCGGCTGAAATCCAGACCCTTCGCCTTCCAATGCGCCAGCATCTCATCCTTCTCGAGCAGTTCGGAAGCGCCGATGATCTCGTCCAGCCTGGTCACGCCAAGCGAGGCAAGGATTTCGCGCACTTCTTCGGCCACGAAGAAGAAGTAGTTGATGACGTGTTCCGGCGTACCCTTGAAGCGCTTGCGCAGAACCGGGTCCTGCGTGGCAACGCCGACAGGGCAGGTGTTGAGATGGCACTTGCGCATCATGATGCATCCCGCCGCGATCAGCGGCGCGGTGGCGAAGCCGAATTCATCCGCACCGAGCAGCGCGCCGATGATGACGTCGCGGCCGGTCTTCAGACCACCATCCACCTGCAGGGCAACGCGCGAGCGGAGACCGTTCAGCACAAGCGTCTGCTGGGTTTCGGCAAGGCCGATTTCCCAGGGCGAACCCGCGTGCTTGAGCGACGTCAGTGGTGACGCGCCCGTGCCGCCATCAAAACCGGCGACGGTGATATGGTCTGCGCGGGCCTTGGCGACACCGGCCGCAACCGTGCCGACGCCGACTTCCGACACCAGCTTCACCGACACATCGGCTTCCGGATTGACGTTTTTCAGGTCGTAGATCAGCTGCGCCAGATCTTCGATGGAATAGATATCATGATGTGGCGGCGGCGAAATGAGGCCGACGCCCGGGGTGGAGTGACGGGTCTTTGCAACCGTCGCATCCACCTTGTGGCCGGGCAGCTGGCCACCCTCGCCGGGCTTTGCGCCCTGCGCCACCTTGATCTGCAGCATGTCGGCATTGACAAGGTATTCCGTCGTCACACCGAAGCGACCGGATGCGATCTGCTTGATGGCGGAGCGTTCCGGGTTTGGCTGGCCGTTCAACAGCGGCATGTAGCGGTCGGATTCTTCCCCGCCCTCACCCGTGTTGGACTTGCCGCCGATGCGGTTCATGGCAATCGCGAGCGTCGTATGCGCCTCGCGGCTGATCGAGCCGAAGGACATGGCCCCGGTCGAGAACCGCTTGACGATATCGGCTGCCGGCTCGACCTCATCGATGGAGACCGGTTTGCGACCGAGTGCTTCCGCCGACTTGACCTTGAACAGGCCGCGAATGGTGTTCATGCGCAGCGCCGTTTCGTTCACCATGCCGGCGAATTCGCGGTAGCGATCCTGGCTGTTGCCACGCACGGCGTGTTGCAGCGAGGCGACGGCGTCCGGCGTCCAGGCATGGCTTTCGCCGCGCATGCGATAGGCGTATTCGCCGCCGATATCGAGCGTGTTGGCAAGGATCGGGTCCTTGCCAAAGGCCGCTGTGTGGCGCGCCACGGTTTCTTCAGCGATTTCAGTCAGGCCGACACCTTCGATGGAGGTGGCGGTGCCGAAGAAATATTTCTCGACGAATTCCGAAGACAGGCCGATGGCGTCGAAAATCTGCGCGCCGCAATAGGACTGGTAGGTGGAGATGCCCATCTTGGACATGACCTTGAGGATGCCCTTACCCACCGCCTTGATGTAGCGATAAACGACTTCATCATCAGACACTTCCTTCGGGAAAGCGCCGTGCTTGTGCATGTCGAGCAGGGTATCGAAAGCGAGGTACGGGTTGATCGCCTCCGCACCATAACCGGCCAGAAGGCAGAAATGGTGGATTTCGCGCGGCTCACCGGTTTCGACGACGAGACCGACCGAGGTACGCAGACCCTTGCGGATCAGGTGGTGGTGCACGGCGGCTGTCGCCAGAAGTGCGGGGATCGCGATGCGATCCGGGCCAAGCTGGCGGTCGGACAGAACGATGATGTTGTAACCGCCGCGGACGGCGGATTCGGCCCGCTCGCAGAGGCGGTCCAGCATTTCGGGCATGCCTTCGGCACCGCGCTCCACATCATAGGTGAAGTCGAGCGTCTTGGTGTCGAAACGGTCTTCCGTGTGACCGATGGAACGAATCTTCTCCAGATCACCATTGGTCAGGATCGGCTGGCGCACTTCCAGACGCTTGGCGCGGGCGGCACCTTCGTGGTCGAGAATATTCGGACGCGGACCGATGAACGACACGAGGCTCATGACGAGCTCTTCGCGGATCGGATCGATCGGCGGGTTCGTGACCTGCGCGAAATTCTGCTTGAAATAGGTGTAGAGCAGCTTCGACTTGTCGGACATGGCCGAAATCGGCGTATCCGTGCCCATGGAGCCGATGGCTTCCTGGCCCGTCGTCGCCATCGGCGACATCAGGAGCTTGGTGTCTTCGCTGGTGTAACCGAAGGCCTGCTGGCGGTCGAGCAGCGACACGTCGCGGCGCAGCGCGCGTGGTTCGACAGGCTTCAGCTCTTCGAGGATGAGCTGCGTGCGATCAAGCCAGCTGCGATAGGGATGCTTGGCGGCAAGCTCGTGCTTCACTTCCTCGTCGGAAATGATCGCGCCCTTTTCCATGTCGATCAGCAGCATCTTGCCAGGCTGCAGACGCCACTTCTTGACGATGCGCTCTTCCGGCACCGGCAGCGTGCCGGCCTCGGAAGCCATGATGATGCGGTCGTCATCAGTGACGAGGTAACGGGCCGGGCGCAGGCCGTTGCGGTCGAGCGTCGCGCCAATTTGCTTGCCGTCGGTGAAGGCAACGGCGGCGGGACCGTCCCACGGCTCCATCAGGGCTGCGTGATATTCGTAGAATGCCTTGCGTTCGGCAGACATGGACTGGTTACCGGCCCAGGCTTCCGGGATCAGCATCATCACCGCGTGGGCCATGGAATAGCCGCCGCGGACGAGGAACTCGAGCGCGTTGTCGAAGCAGGCCGTGTCCGACTGGCCTTCATAGGAAATCGGCCAGAGCTTGGAGATGTCGTCACCGAACAGCGCGGACGAAACCGATGCCTGACGCGCCGCCATCCAGTTGACGTTACCGCGCAGCGTGTTGATTTCGCCGTTATGGGCGACCATGCGATAGGGGTGCGCCAGCTTCCACGACGGGAAGGTGTTGGTGGAAAAACGCTGATGCACGAGCGCGACAGCCGATTCGAAACGCGGGTCCGAAAGGTCCTTGTAATATGCGCCCACCTGATAGGCGAGGAACATGCCCTTATAGACGATGGTCGAGGAAGAAAGGGAAACGGGATAGAAATCCTGTGTTTCCTTGCCGCCGCCTTCGTCATAGATGCGGTTGGAGAGAACCTTGCGGATGAGGAACAGCTTGCGCTCGAAATCGGCATTGCTCGCGGCATCGCGGCCGGCGCCGATGAAGACCTGCACATGGTGCGGCTCGGTCGCTGCGATATCCGGCGCCTTGGAAAGCGAGGAGTTGTCGACAGGGACATCACGGAAGCCAAGGAACTGCTGGCCCTCTTCGCCGATAACGTCGACGATGACCTTCTTGTAGTGCTCGATGCGGGAGGGATCGCGCGGCATGAAGATATGACCGACGGCGTATTCGCCAGCCTTCGGCAATGTCACGCCCTGCGCGGCCATTTCCTCGCGGAAGAAGCGGTCGGGAATCTGCACGAGAATGCCCGCACCATCGCCCATCAGCGGATCTGCGCCGACGGCGCCACGATGGGTCAGGTTTTCAAGGATGAACAGGCCGTCCTTGACGATCTGGTGCGACTTGACGCCTTTCATATGGGCGACAAAGCCGACGCCGCAGGCATCATGTTCATTGGCGGGATCGTAAAGACCCTGCCTTTCCGGCAAGCCGCCCGCGAAACGCGCTTTCGCAGAAACGGGTGCAGCCGCAGCCGCGGTGGGACAGTCAGTGGTCAGGGTTGCGGCGGCGATATCCGCCTGCGGCTTGTTTGTCATTTTTGTCCCTCCTGCAAATTACTTGCACGGTTTCATGCGAAGGTCCGGCGCGACGCAAATTTCGCTCTTTGGCAAAATCCGCATTCTCGCCGGCTGGATCAAATTTAGGACAGTAAGACTGTCTCAATTCCCGAGGATTTTGGCAGAAACCGGCGGAATTGGCAAGGGCGCGAATCCAATTAGTGAGACCGTCGTTTTATAGCGAAGTTTCGATACTGACCTATTGTGCGAAACTTTCTGTCGCAAATCCCGCCTCCCCATTGCTTTCATTGCCGGATTTGCCAATCGCGGAGTTAGGTCCTAGAACTTTGCTAGTCGTCGTTCCATGCATTTCCCAATCAGAACACCAGCTATCGGAAAGCCTTCAGAGATGTTTTTTGCTTCAGACAATTGGGCTGGCGCCCACCCGGCCGTCAATGAACGGCTTTCGCGGGAATCCACCCGGTTTGCCTCCGCTTATGGCACCAGCGAACTCGATCTCTCCATCGAAAAGCGCTTCAACGAGATATTCGAGCGCGAGGTTGCGGTGTTTTTCGTCGCCACCGGCACGGCGGCCAATTCGCTTTCGCTTGCCAGCATCGCGCGCGCCGGCGGCCTGACCTTCTGCCATTCGGAAGCCCATGTGATCGAGGACGAATGCGGCGCGCCGGATTTCTTTTCCGGCATGCGCATGGTCGCAGTCGAAGGGCCGAACGGCAAGATGCTGCCCGAAAACCTGATCGAGCGCATTGCCCGCTATCCGCAGGATGCCGTTCACCACGGCCGTGCCGCCGCCATCACCATGACGCAGGCGACCGAAGCCGGCACCGTCTACACACTCGACGAAATTGAAGCCATCTCCAAAATCGCCAAGGAAAACGGCCTGCCGCTGCATATGGACGGCGCGCGTTTTGCCAATGCGCTGGCCGCCCTTGACACCACGCCGGCTGAAATGACCTGGAAACGCGGCGTTGACGTGCTGTCTTTCGGCGGCACGAAAAATGGCTGCTGGTGCGCGGAAGCGATCGTTTTCTTCGATCCTTCGCTCGCTCGGGATTTCTCGTTCCTGCGCAAACGCACAGCGCAACTGTTTTCGAAGTCACGTTTCATCGCAGCGCAGTTTGAAGCCTATCTGCAGGATGATCTTTGGCTCGGTCTCGCCAGCCATGCCAATGCCATGGCTAACCGGCTGCGCGCGGGCTTCGGCTCGCTGAACAGCGCGCGCCTCGCCTGGCCGACCCAGGCCAACGAAGTTTTCGCCATTTTGCCAAAGGCAGCCGCGCAAGCGGCGACGGAAAAAGGCGCGAGGTTCTATGACTGGCTGGAGCCGCGCGACATGCCGGAAAAAGTCGGCAAGGACGAAGTACTGATCCGCATGGTCACCAGCTTTGCGACAACCGAGGCCGATGTAGATGAATTCCTGTCCATCTGCGCTGCCGTCTGAGATATCGGAGGGCGTCGCATTGCGGCGCCCTCAAACCTCCTGCAACCGGTAACCCACCCCGGTTTCTGTCAGGATGTAACGGGGCTGATCGGGGATTTTTTCGATCTTCTGGCGCAATTGGCGCACATAGACCCGCAAATATTGCACGTCGGTCATTTCATCCCATACGTGCTCCAGCAGGAAGCGGTGCGTCAGCACCTTGCCTGCGTGCTGAACCAGCACCCGCAGAATATCGTATTCCTTCGGGGAGAGCTTCACCTCGCGGTCCTCCACCCTGACGATACGCCGGACAAGATCGACCGAAAGATCGCCGGTCTGAAAGACAGGCCTTTCACCCTGGCTCTGGAGCCGGTGGCGCAGCGCGACACGGATGCGAGCGACGAGTTCGTTCATGCCGAAGGGCTTTGTAATGTAGTCGTCGGCTCCCAGTTCGAGTGCCTTGACGATACCTGCTTCATCGGTTCGGCTGGACAGGATGATGACCGGCAACGCCACCCCCTCGCTGCGCCATTTCGCCAGAAGATCGTGTCCCGACATATCCGGCAGGCCGAGATCGAGAATGACGAGATCGGGCTTGTCCTGCTCGACCAGCTCCATCGCCACCTTCGCATTCATCGCCTCGCTTACCGTATAATCCTGCGTCGACAACCCCACCCGCAAAAGCTTGCGGATCGGCGGTTCATCGTCAACGATCAGAATGTTAACGGCGGAATTGGTCATTCCAGGGTCTCCTTTGGCGGCGTAGTGGGAGCGGGGTCGCCATTTCGGCTCAGGCGGCGCCCTGTTCATGATCTAGCACAGGCGCGTTGGCGGGAACGGGCAAAGTTACCGTGAATTGCGCACCTCCCCGACCCTGCCTGTTCTCCGCACGAATCGAGCCACCCATGGCCTCGATGAAACCCTTGCAGATGGATAGCCCCAGTCCGGTTCCCGCCTGCACCTGATCGGTCTTGCGCACCCGGTAGAAGCTGTCGAACACCCGCTCCGCATCTTCGGGAGGAAAGCCCGGCCCCTCATCGGCCACGGACAGGAAGACATGCCTTCCCTGCTGCCAGCCCCGGAGTTCGATGACCGTGTGTCCGGGAGCATATTTGGCCGCGTTGTCTATGAGGTTGAACAGGACCTGTTCGAATAGCACGGGATCGACCCTAAGCATCGGCAGATCAGGCGGAATATCCAGGACAACCTCATGCCGCACAATGATTTTCGCGGCACGCGAAAGCGCTGTCCCGACCATGTCGCCGAGGAAATGCAGCCCGTAATTCGGCTCCATTGCACCCGATCCGATCCGCGTCATATCGAGAAGATTGGAGATGAAGCGGTTCAGCCGTTCGGATTCCTCAACGATTGTCGAAAGCAGATCGGCGCGCGCATCGGGCGGAATGTCCTCGGCAAAGTCCTTCAGCGTTCCGGCCGAACCTAGAATAGCCGCGAGCGGGGTTTTGAGGTCGTGGGAAATGGAGGTGAGGAGTGCTGTGCGCAGTCGGTCGGTTTCCGCGGCCAGCCTTGCCTTGTCGACATCCGAGGCAAGCTGGATACGTTCGATCGCGAGTGCAGCCTGGTCGGCCAGCGCATCAAACAGGCGCTGTTGTTCAGGTGTCAAAAGCGGCCCGCTTCGGTCATCATCCAACCCGACGACGCCGACGGCACCGCTGCCGGTGCGGAGCGGCAGATAAAGCCGCCGAGCGCCCGGCAACGTGTCTGCGCCGCGACCAGCCGCCTTGTCGTGTTCCCATGCCCATTGCGCGGCCGCGATATCGGCATCCACCAGCGTGTCATCGGGCGGATAACCGGCCTTGACGGCGATGGCGTTGTTCTCCGGCAGAAGCAGCACCACCCTCACCTTCAACATCGAAGCCATCTGGTAAGCGGTAGCCCACAACACATCATCCAGCGTGGCCGTTCCGGCAAGCTTTTTGGAAAACAGGTAGAGATCTTCCGTCGTGCGCGCCCTTACCCGCGCCGAGGCAGCCTGCCGTTGCACCGCAACCGTGAGGTTGGAGGCAACAAGCGCCACTCCGAGATAAAAAAGCAACGCCAGAACGCTGTCCGGTGCGCTGACCGTCAGCGTGTATCGTGGTTCCAGAAAGAAAAAATTGAATGCGACGGCGCCAAGCAGCGAGGCATATAACGCAGGTCCAAGTCCTCCGCGAACAGCGGCCGCCAGCACGGCCATGAGAAAAACGAGCGCCAGATTCTGAACGTCGAGCGTCCGGTCAAGCACGATGCCGACAACGATGGCGAGCGCTACGAACAGCGTGCTGTTGAGATAGGAGCCTATCGACCAACGCGAGCGGGACGGTGCGGCCTTCACCGATTGCGCCGGCTTCTCTTCATTCTTGTCGCCGGAAATGACGTGCACACTGATATCGCCGGCATGGTCGATCAGATCATGCGTCAGCGAGCGCTGAAAAATTCGCTGCCACCAGGATTTTCGCGGGCGACCGATGATGATGTGGGTGAAATTGTTTGTATTGGCGTAGGAGATGATCTCCCGCGTCAGGTCAAGCGCCGGCAGGGTTACCGTCTCGCCGCCAAGCTGCTGGGCAAGCCGCATGGTGCCGGCCAGCCGGTCCTTCTCCGCCTCCGACAATTGCTGCGACCGCGGCGTGTCGAGATGCAGTGCGGTCCACGGTGCGCGCAGCCGGTCCGCCTGCCTTCGGGCATAACGCACAAGACCGGGGCCGTTGCCGCCATGATCAAGACAGACCAGAACCCTGTCTCCGGCCGCCCAGGGGCCAGAGATGGCATGGGATTGCATGTGATTGAGCAATTGCTCATCCACCCGCTGCGCGGTGCGCCGGAGCGCCAGCTCGCGCAATGCCGTCAGGTTACCGCGCGAAAAATAATTCTCGATGGCGCGCCGTGCCGTACGGGGCAGGTAAACCTTGCCATCCTGCAGCCGCTTGATGAGGTCGTCAGGCGTAATATCGATGATTTCGACATCATCGGCCCGGTCGATGATGCTGTCGGGCACGGTTTCACGGACACGGATGCGGGTGATCTGCGCCACCACATCATTCAGGCTTTCGACATGCTGGATGTTCAGCGTTGTGTAGACGTCGATGCCCTGCGCGAGGATTTCCTGAACATCCATATAACGCTTGGGGTGGCGGCTGCCTGCAGCATTGGTGTGAGCAAGTTCATCGACCAGAACCAGGGCGGGGCGACGCGCGAGGATCGCGTCGATATCCATCTCCTCCAGCATCTGGCCGCGATAATCGATACGTTTGCGAGGGACGACCTCCAGCCCCTCGACCAATGCCTCGGTCTCCCTGCGGCCATGCGTTTCCACGACGCCGATAATGGTGTCGACGCCATCCGCAAGCTTCGCCCGGCCTGACATCAACATTTCATAGGTCTTGCCGACACCGGGTGCGGCGCCCAAAAAAATCTTCAACCGGCCCCGCGCCTCGCGCCTGGCGTTTTCCAGAAGCGCATCGGGCGACGGCCGGCCGGGCATGTTGCTGATATCGTCAGGCATTTAACCACCAGTGGTCGAGGCTATGGCTTGCGAACAAGCCATAGCCATTTCAATTCATGAGCCGGCCGCGTCAAGAGCCATGTTGAGCGCAAGAACGTTTACAACGGGCTCGCCCATGAAGCCGAGTTCCGGAGCTTCGACGTGACGCTCAACGATGGCACGCAATGCCGCTTCATCCATGCCCCTCGCTTTGGCGACACGCGGAACCTGGAAATAGGCGGCTTCCGGCGAAACATGCGGATCGAGGCCGCTGCCCGAGGCCGTCACCAGATCGGCCGGCACCGACGAGGCCGGATTTTCAGCTTTCGCGGCCTCGTAATCCTGTTTCACCCGGTCGATAAGCTTGGCGCTCGTCGGCCCGAGATTGGAGCCGGAGGACGAGGCCGCATTATAGCCATCGCCGGCGGCGGAAGGACGACCATGAAAATAAGTCTCGCCAGTGAAGGCCTGCCCGATCAATTGCGATCCGACCACCGTGCCATTTTTTTCGATCAGGCTGCCATTGGCCTGCGCGGGAAAAAGCGCCTGCGCCAGGCCCGTCATGCCGAGCGGATAGGCAAGGCCGGTGATGGCCGTGGTGGCGAGGATCAGCACCAGTGCGGGACGAAGCTGTCTAAACATTGTCTTTACTCCTCAGGCGAGACCGAGCGCCGTGATGGCGACGTCGATGGCCTTGATGCCGATAAATGGAACGATGATGCCGCCGAAGCCATAGATGACCAGATTGCGCGATAGCAGCGCACCTGCACCGATCGGGCGATATTTGACGCCCTTCAGCGAGAGCGGGATCAGCGCGATGATGATAAGCGCGTTGAATATGATGGCCGAGAGGATGGCGCTCTGCGGCGTCGAAAGTCCCATGACATTCAGGACGCCAAGCTGCGGATAGAGCGCCAGGAACATTGCCGGAATGATGGCAAAATATTTGGCGATGTCGTTGGCAATCGAGAAGGTGGTCAGTGCACCGCGCGTCATCAGCAACTGCTTGCCGATTTCGACGATCTCGATGAGCTTGGTCGGATCGCTGTCGAGATCGACCATGTTGCCCGCCTCGCGGGCGGCCACGGTACCGGTGTTCATGGCAACGCCGACATCGGCCTGCGCCAGCGCGGGAGCATCATTGGTGCCGTCACCGCACATGGCGACGAGCTTGCCCTTCGCCTGCTCCTCGCGGATAAGCTCCAGCTTGTTTTCCGGTGTCGCCTGGGCGAGGAAATCATCGACACCCGCTTCCGCAGCAATTGCGGCGGCGGTCATCGGATTGTCGCCGGTGATCATGACAGTGCGGATGCCCATGCGGCGAAGCTCCGCAAAACGCTCGCGAATGCCGCCCTTGACGATATCCTTCAGCTGCACGACGCCGAGAAGCTTGCCATCCCGAACAACGGCGAGCGGCGTGCCCCCGGTCTTGGCAATTTCTTCGGCAATTGTCCTTATGCCGCGCATGGCATCCGTTTCGGTTTTGACGGCAAGCGCCACATTGCCCTGTTGCGAAGCGCCGCCGTCAACATAGGAAAGAACGGCGTCGACCGCCCCCTTGCGAATGGAGGAGCCTTCGAAATCGACACCGCTCATGCGGGTCTGGGCGGTGAAGGGGACGAAATTGGCATGCAGCTTCTGCATGTCACGGGCACGGATGCCATATTTCTCCTTCGCCAGAACCACAATGGAGCGACCTTCAGGTGTTTCGTCAGCAAGGGACGCAAGCTGGGCCGCATCGGCCAGTTCCTGCTCGGAAACGCCGGCGACGGGGCGGAACTCGGTCGCCTGCCGGTTCCCGAGCGTGATCGTGCCGGTCTTGTCGAGCAACAGCGTGTCCACGTCGCCAGCAGCCTCGACGGCGCGGCCGGACATGGCGAGCACGTTGAAACGCACCAGCCTGTCCATGCCAGCGATGCCGATGGCCGACAGAAGCGCGCCGATGGTGGTGGGGATGAGCGTGACGAACAGCGCCACCAGCACGATGATCGGGATCGAACCGCCGGCATAGGCCGCGAAACTCGGTATGGTCGCGGTGGCCAGAACGAAAATCAGTGTCATGCCTGCGAGCAGAATGTTGAGCGCGATCTCGTTCGGCGTTTTCTGGCGTTCAGCACCTTCGACCAGGGAAATCATCCGGTCGAGGAAGGTGGAGCCGGCAGCAGCGGTGATGCGTACCCTTATCCAGTCCGACAGCACCTGCGTGCCGCCGGTCACGGCAGAGCGGTCGCCACCGGATTCGCGGATGACCGGGGCGGATTCGCCTGTTATCGCCGCCTCGTTTACCGAAGCAACACCTTCGATGACCTCACCATCGGAAGGGATGATATCGCCTGCCTCTACAAGAACGACATCGTTCACCTTCAGGCTGGTGCCCGCCACCATACTGTATTGGCTACGGTCATCGCCGGTGAGCAGTTTCGCCGGGGTTTCTGTGCGGGTCCGGCGCAGCGAATCCGCCTGCGCCTTGCCGCGCCCTTCGGCGACGGCTTCGGCGAAATTGGCGAACAGCACGGTGAACCAAAGCCAGAGATTGATCTGGAAGGAGAAGCCCAGATTGGCACCGCCCGTGATGAGATCGCGGATGAACAGCACCGTGGTCAGCACTGACACCGTCGCAACAACGAACATGACCGGATTGCGCGCAAGCGTGCGCGGGTTGAGCTTTTTGAATGCGGCGGCGATGGCCGGCACGAGAATGCGAGAATCGAGGATGCTCACTTGTTTGGACTGGCTCATGAAGAGGCTCCAGCGTTTGAACAGGGCGACCGATGAGGGTCGATCAGCCCGTGATAACTTCGAGAGCGACAACGGCGGCGAACAGAGCCGCCATCATCGCGAGAATGAGATTGGAGGCGCACCAGCCGCCGGGCGTGGCGCTGCCTCTGACGGGAGCGCCGTTGCGGGCGGGAACGATGCGGCGACGTGCGGATTTGCCTTCGTTCATAACATCACCTCAAAAAAGCTGACCTGCCGCCATGACGAGATGTTCGGCAACCGGGCCGAGCGCCAGCGCAGGCAGGAAGGTAAGGCCGCCGACGATCAGGATCGTGCCGACCAGCAGGCCAACGAAAAGCGGGCCATCCGTCGGGAAGGTGCCTGCAGAGGCCGGAACGGTCTTCTTGGTGACCAGCGAACCCGCAATGGCGAGTGCGGGAATGATGACCAGAAAGCGGCCCATCAACATGCCGAGACCAAGCGTGATGTTGTACCAGGTCGTGTTCCCGGTCAGGCCGCCGAAGGCCGAACCGTTATTGGCGGCCGCCGAGGTGTAGGCATAGAGGATTTCGGAAAAGCCGTGCGGGCCCGCCGTCCCAATCGATGCCACAGCCGAGGGCAGGATGGTGGCCGTGGCGGTGAAGACCAGCATGGCGAGCGGCAGGCAAAGAATGGCCAGAACCGCCATCTTCATTTCCTTGGCCTCGATCTTCTTGCCGAGATATTCCGGCGTGCGCCCGACCATCAGCCCTGCCACGAAGATGGCGATGACGATGAAGAGCAGAATGCCGTAAAAGCCCGCACCGACCCCGCCGACGATCACCTCGCCCAGCTGCATGTTGATGAGCGGGATGAGACCACCCAAGGCCGTGAAGCTGCCGTGCATGGCATTGACCGCGCCGCAGGACGCAGCCGTGGTGATGACCGCGAAGAGCGACGAGAGCGCCAATCCGAAACGGACTTCCTTGCCTTCCAAATTACCGCCTGCAAGCCCGAAACTGTGCATCAGCGGGTTTCCGGCTGCTTCCGCCCAGTAGGTGACGGCAACGCCGGCGATGAACAGCACGCCCATGGCCGCAAGGATAGCCCAGCCCTGGCGCTGGTTGCCGACCATGCGACCGAAGACATTGGTGAAAGCTGCGCCGATGGCGAAGATCGATACCATCTGGATCATGTTGGAAATGGCATCGGGGTTTTCGAAGGGATGCGCCGAATTGGCGTTGAAGAAGCCGCCGCCATTGGTGCCCAGCATCTTGATCGCGAGCTGCGATGCGACGGGGCCGACGGCAATCGTCTGCTGCGCGCCTTCCAGCGTCTGCGCGTTCACATAGGCGCCGAGCGTCTGCGGCACGCCGAGCCAGACGTAGACGAGCGTCAGCACGATGCAGAGGGGTAATAGCACGTAGAGCGTGGAGCGGACCATATCCACCCAGAAGTTGCCGATCGCCTTGCCGGAAGCGCGCGAGAATGCGCGGATCAGGCCGATGGCGATTGCCATGCCGGTTGCGGCGGAAACGAAGTTCTGCACGGTAAGACCGGCCATCTGGGTCAGATAGGAAAGCGTGCTTTCGCCGCCATAATTCTGCCAGTTGGTGTTGGTGACGAAGCTGACGGCCGTATTGAAGGACAATTCTGGTCCGACGGCCGCCATTCCCTGCGGATTATAGGGTAGCACGGCCTGAAAGCGCATCAGGGCATAGAGCAGGGCGAAACCCAGAAGATTGAAGAGAAGCATGGAGACCGCATAGGTCGTCCAGTGCTGCTCCTCACGCTCACTTGTCCCGGCAAGGGCGTAAAGTCCGCGCTCGACCGGCACAAGAACCGGCGACAGCAGCGTGCGCTCGCCATTGAAGACACGCGCCATATAGAAGCCAAGCGGCTTCACCAGCGCAAAAATGATCCCGCAGAAAAGCAGGATCTGGAACCATCCATTGAGGGTCATGGTATCAAACTTTCAACAGCCGCCGCTTCCCGATCAGAAACGTTCGGGGCGAATGAGAGCATAGGTGAGATAGGCAGCGATAAAGACTGTGACGGCGCCGCTCAGGATATAATCAAACGTCATCGCAGCCTCCGTCTAAAGCCGGTCACAGGCGCGCGTGTAGGCAAAGCAGAGGGCGAAGAACACCGTGGCTGCGCCGATCAGAACAATATCCATCATTGATGGGACTCCTTTTTAATCGAGGAGCCGGACAGGAAGAAAAGCGCCGTCATGTGGGACGTCGCTTTTCATTCTTTCTGGCTGGGAAGAAACACCATCCCTTCCCGCACAGAAGAATGCACCCGAACCGCATAAAGGTTCGAGACGGCCACAGGGGCAATAAAATAGGAATCCTATAGGAATTTCGATGCCCGCTGACCGGACATCGCTTCCGCCAATCAAGTCAGCTGTTGTCACCGAAAGCGGAAACGATGGTTTCAGCCGGACTTTTTTCCGCCAGCAGCGCGGCCAGCAAAATGCGCGCCTGGCCCGGACGAAGTGTGGCTGAATGCACGGCGCCCGCTGCGACGAGATCATGTCCACCGCCGCCGCCGCCGTAACTCGCCACGAGCCGCCCTTCCGGCACGCGGCTGGAGACGACGACCGGAACGCCGCGTTCGGCGCAGCGCTTCACGGCTTCGGCGATACGCGGATTGGCATTCCCGGAACCAAGTCCGGCAAGAACAATGCCTTTCGCGCCCGCCTGAAGGCTTGCATCGATATGGGTGGCATCACAGCCAGGATGAATGGCAACGATATCGACGCGCTGATCAGCCACCTGGGCGGCAAGCAACAGTGTTCGGGCGGTAGCCAGTGGCCGGGTCGAGCGGAATGCGTCTGCCTCGTCCGCGCTCAGCTTGTAGAGCCCCCAGGCCGAGAGACAGCGACCGCCGAAGGAGAGAAGCACACCCTTCGCAGCATTCGCCTGATCGAGCGCTGTTTCTATGGCTCGAGCCAGATTTGCCGGTCCGTCTGCGTCCTTATGGTCTGCCGTAAACTGTGCGCCGGTGAAGACCACCGGCTTCGTGATGGCGTGCTGCAAATGGACGAGTAGCGAGGATTCCTCCATTGCATCGGTTCCGTGCAGAACCACGATACCCGCCACTTCGGGATCGTCGAGTTCGATACGAACGGCATCGCTGATGGTCTGCATGTCGGCAAGCGTCAGGCTGGACGAATCTTTCGCCATGAGGTCCACCGGCTTCAGCCGGGCGCCGATTTCCGGTACCAGCGCAAGCAGATCTTCACCGGAAAGGCTGGGCGTGCTGGCACCATCGGCACCGCGCCGACTGGCGATGGTGCCACCGGTGGCGATGACCGCCACCAGAGGTATCGCGCCCTGCCCGCTCAATGCGATGCTCCCGCGCGTTCAGCCGCAAGGCGATAGATGCGGTCACGCAGCAGATACCAGCCGATGACGAGCGCCGGGATGATAATCAGCAGCGAAGCGATGGTCCAGGAGCCGACGGGATAGTCGAAGGCCATCAGCACCAGCACGCCGAACAGAAAAACGAGCGTGAGGATGCCGGTATAGGGCGCGCCGAACATGCTGAAATCCGGACGCACCAGTTCACCGCGCTGCGAAAGCTGCCAGAGTTTGAGCTGGCAGAGCACGATGACGGCCCAGGCGCAGATGATGCCAAGCGCTGACAGGTTGAGCGCGATTTCGAACGCGGCTGCGGGGACAACGGCGTTGAGTGCGACGCCGAACACGGTAACGACGGCAGTAACCGCGATGCCACCATAAGGCACGCCATTCTTGTTCATCTTCGCCAGCGCTGCCGGGGCCGAGCCGGAGACAGCCATGGAGTGAAGGATGCGGCCGGTGGAATAGAGCCCGGCATTGAGCGAGGACAGGACGGCGGTCAGAACAACAAGGTTCATAATGACATCGGCACCCTGCACGCCGATGGAGCCGAAGAAGGTAACGAAAGGGCTCTCACCGGCCTTGTAGGCCGTGTAGGGCAGGAGCAGCGTGAACAACAGCACCGAGCCGACGTAAAACACGACGAGACGCAGGACGACGGCGCGGATGGCGCGCGGCATAACCTTGCGCGGGTCCTCGGTTTCGCCTGCTGCCGTACCGATCAACTCGATCGAGGCATAGGCGAATACCACGCCCTGGATGATGACGAAGGCTGGAAGAATGCCATTCGGGAAGAAGCCGCCATTGTCAGTAATGAGGCTGAAGCCGGTAACGTGGCCTTCGATGGGCGTACCGAAAATGACGAAATAAACGCCGACGACGAGGAAGATCGCGAGCGCCAGCACCTTGATCAGGCTGAACCAGAACTCCAGTTCCCCGAACACCTTCACCGACAGCATGTTCATCGCCAGTACGACCACCAGCGCCGTCATCGCGAATACCCACTGATCGATGCCCGCAAGCCACGGTACGTATTGCTTGAAGAAATTCATATAAAGCGCAACGGCGGTGACATCGGCCACCGAGGTCATGGCCCAGTTGAGCCAATACATCCAGCCGGCCGCAAAGGCCATCTTCTCACCGTAGAACTCACGGGCATAGGACACGAAGGAACCGGAGCTGGGGCGATGCATGATCAACTCGCCGAGCGCACGCAGCACGAGAAACGCGAAGAAGCCGCAGAGTGCATAAACGAAAACCAGAGCCGGACCGGCCTGTGCGAGACGCCCGCCGGCACCCAGAAAGAGACCCGTGCCGATGGCGCCGCCGATGGCAATCATCTGAATCTGGCGCGGCTTAAGGGCTTTATGGTAACCGAGATCCTCTTCGGCGAAGACCTCACGTTCGGCGGGTGCCGTTTTTCCAGAATGCATGGATTTATCCTCCCGATAAAACGCTTGTAGTCGGCAATTAGCCGGAAATCAAAGTGGAACTGGCGTCGTCCCCAAGGCTGGAAATATCGCCAGCGAATGCGCTCATGCTGTAAAGCTGCATGACAGATTTTTGCCGTCATAAGTCGAGACAATGGCTTTCGTCAAGAGCTGTTCGCCAATATTGACCTTCCTCCCCCGCAGGCATATGGTCATTAAATCTGTAAGACAGCTTTACAGATTTTGCAACGCTTGAAGCCAGTGGAGGAAGAAGTGAGCGTGACGCGCAGTGAGCATGATTTGCTCGGGTCGAAGGAAATTCCGGCGAATGTTTATTGGGGCGTGCACACCGCGCGCGCGGTGGAAAACTTCAAGATCACCGGGGTGACTATTGGCCATAATCCCTACCTGTTAAGGGGTTTGGCCTATGTGAAAGAGGCGGCCGCACGTGCAAATCACGAACTTGGCCTGCTCGACAGGGATCGGATGGAGGCGATTGCGGAAGCCTGCCGCGAAATCCGCGCCGGCGCTCTTCATGAGCAATTCGTTGTGGATGAAATCCAGGGCGGAGCCGGCACATCCACCAACATGAACGCCAATGAGGTCATCGCCAACCGCGCGCTGGAACTGCTTGGGCACGAAAAGGGCGATTATGCCCGGCTTCACCCGAACGATCACGTCAATCTCAGCCAGTCGACCAACGATGCTTATCCGACCGCGGTGAACGTTGGCCTGATCGAGGCGATTGACGACCTAGCAGCCTCGATGGGCGTTCTGAAGGACGCCTTCGACCGCAAGGCGCAGGAATTCGCCGGCTTCATCAAGATCGGGCGCACTCAGTTGCAGGATGCGGTACCGATGACGCTCGGCCAGGAGTTCCGCACGTTCGTGGTGATGCTGGGTGAAGACCAGGCGCGTCTGATCGAATCCGCCGCTCTGCTGCATGAGATCAATCTGGGCGCCACCGCCATCGGCACCGGGCTCAACGCACCGCGCGGTTATGCCGAGCTTGCCTGCCGACATCTGGCGGAACTGACCGGCCGGCCGCTGGTGACGGCCGCGGACCTTATCGAAGCCACACAGGACCCCGGCGCCTTCGTGCACCTCTCCGGCGTGCTAAAACGCGTCGCCGTAAAGCTGTCGAAGACTTGCAACGACCTTCGCCTGCTGTCGTCAGGCCCGCGCGCCGGGATTGGCGAAATCACCCTTCCCTCCGTTCAGGCGGGCTCCAGCATCATGCCGGGCAAGATCAATCCGGTCATTCCCGAAGTGGTCAACCAGGTGGCCTATGCGGTGATCGGCAACGACATCACCATCACCATGGCCGCCGAAGCCGGGCAGCTGCAGTTGAACGCCTTCGAGCCGATCATCGTGCGTGCGCTGTCCCAGAGCATCAGTCAGCTAAGCGCCGCCTGCCGCACACTGGCAGAGCGATGCGTGGACGGCATCGTCGCCAATCCGGCCATCATGGCGCAGCGCGTGGAAGAATCAATCGGCCTCGCCACGGCGCTTAACCCGCTGATCGGTTATTATGCGGCGACGGAAGTCGCCAAGGAAGCGCTTGCCAGCGGGCGTACCGTGCCGCAGGTGGTTCTTGAACGTGGTTACATGACAGAGGCCGAACTGCAGCAAGCGCTCAGTCCACGGCACCTTGCCAATCTGCCAGCGGTCACGGCTGGCGAAGCCGATCTTCGCCAATGATCGTCGTCACTACCTGCTTCACCTGCCCGAGGTGAAGCTCCATCGCCTCACGCGCCTCAGGCGCTGAACCGCGCCGGATCGCCTCGACGATCCGGCGATGCTCGAAATTGGAAGCGACGCGGCGACCGGCCATAAGGTTAACCATCTCTGATTGCTGGGCGACGGCCTCGCGGGCGTCCGCCACCACCTTGGCAAAGAGGCGGTTGGCGGAGGCCTCCGCGATGGCGCAATGAAACTGGCCATCCAGCAATACCCAGGGATGCGGCCTTTCCTCGGTTTCCATGCGGCTACAGAGATCGAGCAAAACCTGCAGTTGGGCGTCCGTGCGACGCAAGGCGGCCCACCCTGCAGCCGGCACTTCGATGAAGGGGCGGGCCTCGATCAGGTCGCGTGCGGAATAGGCACCGTAATTCAGTTCCGATGGCGGCGTCGGGGTCATCACATACGTGCCGCTGCCTGTGCGCGTCTGTGTCAGGCCGAGCGTCTGGAGAGACCGCAGGGCCTCGCGAATAATCGGCCGGCTGACGCCGTAACGCGTTGCGAGATGTGCTTCCGAAGGGAGCCGGGTACCGACCGCAAGCTGGCCTGTCGTGATGGCGGAACGGATATCATCGAACACCGCTTCCGCGGCATTCTTGCGATTGATCGGCTGTCCATCCGCAAGCCAATCCGACAAACCGCCCATCTTTAAATCCTCCGCACTCTCAATATGTCCGCGATATCGACGCAACCGCCCAAACACAAAAGGACGGCTGCCGCTCTCGCGGCTAAGCCGACCTTCCTAACATCATCCTGCACGCGGGAACAACGACGGTGGATATTTTTATTGGAGTGAGGAGGCAGTGCAACCACCACCTCGCCCGGCATCCGATATCACGCCTGGATTTCTGCGCCCTCCGGCTTCTCATCCTCGCGCGGAATACGAAACCAGGCAACGTAGAGCGCCGGCAGAAAAAGCAGGGTAAGCGCCGTGCCGACCACAATGCCACCCATCATCGCATAGGCCATCGGCCCCCAGAAGATTTCCCGGGATATGGGGATGAGGGCAAGCGTTGCCGCCGCCGCCGTCAGCATGATCGGCCGCATGCGGTGTTCGGTCGCCTCAATGACGGCACGCCAGGCCGAGACACCCTCGCTTCGCAGATGCTCGATCTGCACGACGAGGATGACCGAGTTCCGGATCAGGATGCCGATCAGCGCCAGCACGCCGAGAATGGCGACGAAGCCCATTGGCGCATTGGAGAAGAGCAGCGCCACCACCACGCCGATCAAGGCCGTGGGCGCCACGGCGAAGACCAGGAACAACCGGCTGAAGCTTTGCAGCTGAACCATCAGGATCGTCGCCATTGCAAACAACATCAGCGGCACCACGGCGACGATCGGCGCTTGCGAATCCGCGCTGGATTCCACCGAACCGCCCGTCTCCACCTTGTAACCCACAGGGAGCGTTTTCTCGAAAGCCTCTATTTTCGGCTTCAGCTGCGTCACGATCGTTGCGGGCTGCGTCGGGCCGATGATGGCAGCCTTGACGGTGACCGTCGGTATCCGGTCGCGACGCCAGATGGTCGGTTGCTCCAGCTCGTAGCGGAAATTGGCAATGGCCGAAAGCGGCACGGCCTTGCCGTTGGTCGCCGGCAATTGCAGATTCTGCAAGGTTTCGATGGACCCGCGCTCCGACAACTGCGCCCGCGCCACCACATTCACGAGGTAGATGTCGTCCCTGACCTGGGTGACCGTAGATCCCTCGACAATGCTGTTCATGGCGTTGGCGATATCTTCCGAGGAGACGCCGAGCTGGCGGGCCTTGTCCTGCAGCACATCCACCTTCACTACACGTGTCGGTTCGTTCCAGTCCATGACCATGTTGGACAACAGCTGGTGTTCGCCGACAATGCCCGACAATTGCTGCCCGAGCTCACGGACCTTCTGGATATCCGGGCCGCTGAGGCGATATTGCACCGGCTTACCGACCGGCGGGCCGATATCGAGCAGTTTCACGAAGGCGTCAGTGCCGACGAATGTCCGGTCCAAATATTCCTGCAATTCGGCGCGCACCTTGTCCCGCACGTCCAGTCCCTTGGTGACGATGACGGTCTGGCCGAAGGTGACATCAGGAGTCTGCACGTCGAAAGAGAGGATGAAGCGCGGCGCGCCTTCACCGACATAGGTCGTCCAGTGGTCGATATCCGGATTCTTGGCGAGCATTTCCTGCTCGAACTGCGCCATCTGCCGGTTGGTTTCGGCAATCGAGCTGTTCTGCGGCAGGTTCCAGTCAACGATGAGCTCCACACGGTCCGAGGACGGGAAGAACTGCTGCTGCACGAGGCTCATGCCACCCACGGACAGGCCGAACAGGGTTATGGTGAGGATGATCGTCACCCAGCGCCAGCGCAGCGCCCGGCCGAGAAGCCAGGAAAAGGCCGAGGCGAACCGGCCCTTCTTCTCGTGGTGAGATTTCATTGTCTTCGGCAGAATCGTCACGCCGAGCAGGGGCGTGAACAAAACCGCGACGATCCATGACACGATCAGCGAAACCGCAATCACCACGAAGAGTGTGAACGTAAACTCACCCGCTGCGCTGTTGTTGAGGCCGACAGGAATAAAGCCGGCAACGGTGACCAGCGTACCGGTCAGCATCGGGAAGGCGGTGGAGGTGTAGACATAGGTCGCCGCTTTTCTGAGATCGTCTCCGACCTCAAGCCGCGCGACCATCATTTCGACGGCGATCATCGCATCATCCACGAGAAGCCCGAGCGCGATGATGAGAGCACCGAGCGAAATGCGTTGCAGCGAAATGCCTGTGTATTCCATGTAGACGAAGGTTATCGCCAGCACGAGCGGAATGGAAACCGCCACCACCATGCCGGCCCTGAGGCCAAGGCTGATGAAGCTGATGACAAGGACGATGGCGATGGCTTCGAACAGCGCCGAGGTGAAGCCCGAGACCGCCTCATCGACGACGGCAGGCTGATCGGACACCCGGTGCACATCGACCCCAACTGGCAGATCCGCCACCACGCGTTTCATCTGCGCATCCAGCGCCTCGCCGAAATGCAGCAGGTTCGCGCCGGTTTTCATGCCGATTGCAAGGCCGATGGCCGGCTGGCCGTTGAAACGGAACAGCGAGGACGGCGGATCGACATAACCGCGCCGGATCGTCGCTACTTCCGTCAACGGGAAAAAGCGGTTGTTGACGCGCAGGTTGATCGCCCGCAGACTGTCTTCAGACGTGAACTGGCCGCTGACGCGAAGCGCCACGCGCTCAGGTCCTGCATTGACGAAGCCGGACTGGGTGACGGCATTCTGCGATTGTAATGTCTTGATGATGGACTGCTGATCAATGCCGAGCGCCGCGATCTGTCGCGTGGAAAATTCCAGATAGATCGTCTCGTCCTGTGCGCCGATGACATCGACCTTGCCGATATTGTCGACGGTCAAGACCTTGGCGCGGGCATCTTCCACCAGGTCACGCAATTGCCGCTGGCTGAGACCGTCGCTGGTGAAGGCGTAGATATTGCCATAAACGTCGCCGAAACGGTCATTGAAGAAGGGGCCGACCACGCCGGATGGAAACTCGCCCTTGATGTCGCCGATCATGTTGCGCACCCGCACCCAGGTCGGTTCGACATTGCGCGCCTTGGTTTCCGGCACCAGCTCCACAAAGATCGTCGTGCGGCCCGCCACCGTCTGGCTGCGCAGATGATCGAGATTATCGAGTTCCTCGAGCTTCTTCTCGATCCTGTCGGTCACCTGCCGCGCCACTTCCTCCGCCGAGGCGCCGGGCCACTGGGCACTGATCACCATGGTCTTGATGGTGAAGTTCGGGTCTTCCTCGCGACCGAGGTTGAGATAGGAAAAAACGCCGGCGAGAACGAAAACCAGCATGAAATACCAGACAAGCGAACGGTGTTCGAGCGCCCAGTCTGAAAGATTGAATTTCTTCACTGACGGACCTCCTGATCGATCCTGATGGCCTGTCCATCCTTAAGCTTGTGAACGCCGGCGCTGGCAACGCGCTCGCCGGGTTTGACGCCGCCGGTGATGCGCACGCTGCCGCCTTCGGCAGGTTCACCCTCTATCGTGACCGGGCGCGCCGTGACGGTCGCCGTGTCGGCATTAACGATCCAGACGGACCAGCCGCCCTCCGTTTTCAGCAGGGCCGATGCCGGCAGCATGATCCGCGGTTCGGAAGCAGCAAGCACGGAAGCCGTGACGACGGAACCGAGGCGGAATGCCGCCGGCGCATCCTGCAGACTGATCTTGGTCCGTCGTGTGCGCGTTGCCGTTTCGGCTGCCGGGGCGATTTCCCGCACCACGCCGGTGGTTCGGATTTTTGGATCGAGCTGCAGGGCGATCTCGAAGGTCGAGCCGATATCCAGACGCTGCGCCGCAAATTGCGGAACATCCACCACTACATCGCGCACTTCCGGGCGGGCGATGGTGACGACCGTCTGGCCGGCGGAAACAACCTGGCCGATTTCACCCGATGTGGCCGTGACAACACCGTCGAATTCCGCATGGAGCTGCGCGTAACCCAGCTGTTCTTCCGCCTTGTCCAGGTTTGCACGGGCCTTGGCGACGGAGGCGTTGGCGGTGCGCGTCGCCTGTTGGGCTTCCTCCAGCGCCGCCTCGGTGCCGCTACGCGCCTCCGCCAGCACACGCTGGCGCTGTTCGGTGGTCACGGCATTGGCGAGCTGCGCTTCGGCATTGGAAAGATCCGACTGCGCGCTCTTCACCGACAGTTCAAGTGCGAGCGGATCGATCGAGGCCACCACATCGCCCTTCTTGACCAGATCGGCGACATCGACGTTCCGCGCTATGATCCGCCCGAGGACGCGAAAACCGAGATCCGTCTGAATGCGCGATTCCACCGTTCCGGTGAGCTGCAGCGCATCCGCCGACTTTTCCTCGACCACCACCGAGAGCACCGGTCGCGGCGCCTCGGCGGCGGCCTCCTGCTTTTCCTGACAGGACGAGAGCGCCATCGCGGGCAGCAGCAAAAACAAGCTTCTGTTTATCCTGAACATTATTGTGCCTGCCCCTTTTCATAGGCGACCTTTTCACCGGTCCGGAGGAATTTGGTCCCGCCCGTGACCACGAGATCGCCGGGGTTCAGCCCCGCCGAGACGACGAATTGACTGGTCTCATAATCCGCAACCTCGATCGGCCGCATGGAGACTTCGGAGGATTGCGGATCCACCACCCAGACGGCGGGTCGGCCTTTTTGCGACGTCATTGCCGACCATGGAAGCTCGATGGCATCCACCTGCCTGAAGCGGAAATGGCCGGATACCGGCGCACCAAGCGGCATGGTCAGATCGCCGTTAAGACCGACCTTCACCCTTATCGTACCATTATCCGGATCGATCGTCGGAGAGATTTCCCGCACGGGGGCCGCCACGGCGCGGGCGGGATCCGAAAGGAGGCTGACATTGACGAGATTGTCGATGTCGCGCTCCAGGAAAAGAGATTCGTAGACATCAAACACGGCGTCACGCGGCCCGTCATGCGCCAGCGTGAACACGAGCTGGGCAGCCTGCGCCACCTGGCCTACTTCGACATTTCGCGCCGTGATCACGCCATCCGCATCGGCCCTGAGTTCCGTATACGACAGCGCGTCGCGCGCCGTATCGAGCTGCGCCTGGGCCGATCTGACCGCGCCCTGCGTGGTAAGCAGCGTCTCCTGGGCCTTGTCGACGGCCGAGCGCGAGGTGACCTGCGTCCGGAAAAGACTTTGCTGGCGATCGAATGCCAATTGTGCCTGCGTCTGTTGTGCTTCTGCCGATTGCAGATTGGCAAGGGCAACATCGATGTCGGCCTTCTGCTCCTCCGGATCGATGCGGGCGAGCAGTTGCCCTGTCGTCACCCGCGCGCCCACATCCACCAGCCTTTCGGTGATTTTGCCACTGACGCGAAACGACAGGTCCGTCTGAACCCTCGCCCTCACTTCGCCGGTGATGATGCTGCCACGGTCGATCGGCTGCTTCTCCGCCTTGACCACATCGACAGTTCGCAGCGGCTTTTCGGCCGGCGGCTCTTCATTGCTGCAGGATGACAGGGCAAAAACGCCGCCCACCGCCCATGCGATAAGAATGGTTCTCATGCTGACCTCTTGATCTTCGCCCTCATCCATAATATTTGACTGACTGTATAGTCAATGAAATTCTTATGCCGTCGCTCTGGGAGCTGTTCGGGGTATCCCTCCCCTAGAGAAGGATCATTGCAGACTGCCCGACGCATTCGCTGGCAAGCAACGGCATATGTTGACATACGGAGCATCAAACCACCTGCAGAAATCGGTTCCGGTTTTTGCACTGGTGCGATAGGCAGACCACCTGTTATTTCCGCCGATCACGACGGGTAGAAGGGCACGCGCCGACAATATGTAAGGATCCGGGGTAATGGCGAAAACGAAACTCTCACGTGCAGAACAGAAGATACAACGTCCGCTGCAAATTCTCGACGCCGCATTTGAGGAATTCACCAAAAGGGGATTTACGGCAACGCGGGTCGAAGACATTGCCGACCGGGTGGGAGTGACGAAAGGCACGGTCTATGTCTATTTCGAAACCAAGGAAGCCCTTTTTGCCGCGATGATCGAGCACGTCGGCAGACCGTTCCAAGAGGCATTCGAAGCCTACGAACGCACCTCCGACGATCCCGTCGAGGAGCTTCGCCTGCTTCTCGAATTCCTGTTCGAAACGCTGGTGGATGACCGGCGTATGCGGGAACTCTTTCGTTTCGTCGTGGCCGAGGGAGCCAAGTTTCCGGATCTGATAGACCACCACCATGATATTCTGATGGCGCCGGTGCTCGCCCGCATCAATGCTATCCTGGACAAAGGTGTCGCGAAAAAGAGATTCAGGGCCAACGCACCCGAACTTGCGCATGTCGTCATGTCACCAATGGTCGGAACATTGGTTTTCAGGCTGATTTTCGACGACCGGCGCAGTCTGGACAAGGAGGCCGTCATCAAGGTTCACCTCGACGTGCTCATGAACGGCCTGCTCCCCTGAGCAGCCAAAACATCCTGCCCGCCGCGGGCTGGATGGAACCCCACCTGGCTGACCTACGGTACCGGACCTGGATCGCTCTCCCCCGCCACGAGCACCATCGGCCATATGCAATGGCGGGCCTGGGCGGGATAAAATGGCGCATAGGCCGGCATTGTCGACAAAAGAGTCTGCGCCACCGTAACGCCGAGATCATGCAGCGACATGCGGAAGCTTGTCAGGCGCGGTTCGAGAAACTGGCCGCGCGGGCCGTCACGGAATCCGATGACGGCGAGATCCCGCCCCGGTTCGAGCCCCGCTTCCGCAAGACGACGATAGAGACCGACGGCCATCAACTCATAGATCAGTACAATCGCCGTCGGCCGAGGCCGCATCTGCAGCCATTCGCTGGCGGCGTGATATCCGCCCTGCTCGCTCGATTTCGCCCGGATGACCAGAGAGGAATCATAAGCGATGCCATTATCGTCCAGCGCACGCCTGTACCCATCAAGGAACACATGCCCGAGATTGATATCGCTGTCGGGCGCGGCTACCGCGATCGAACGATGCCCGGAGGCCACGAGGCGATCGATCGCGCTTTTCGCGACGCCCTCGAAATCGAGATCCACCCAGGCATGATCCGTGCTGGAGGCGGTCCGCCCGAGCGCTACGAAAGGAAGCCGATTCTGCTTGAGAAAATCGACACGCCTGTCGATTCGACGAGTGGCGGAAATGATCATCGCATCGACCATGCGGCGCGCCACCATACGCTTGAGATATTCGTCGGGGTCCTCTTCTCCCGGGCAAGGCAGAACGATGAGATCGAGGTTGTGACCGGAAAACACGCTTTGCAGGCCATCCGTCAAGCCGAGGAAGAAGTTATCGGCATTCTCCACCGTCTGCGCATCGCTGCCCGTCATCAGACCAATGACATTGGTCGTTCCCTGCCGCAGGCTGCGGCCTGACTGGTTGGCGACGTAACCCAGTTTTTCCGCAGCCTCGAGAACGCGGCGCCGTGTCTCTTCGTTCACGTCGGGCTTGCCGTTCAGCGCACGGGAAACAGTGCCGATCGATATCTCGAGGTAATCGGCAAGCTGGCGAATTCCTTTCATGCGCTCCCCTCCAAATCCCGGCCCGCAATCTGCGCGCCACTTGATGGTCTTGACATATCTAACATCATCGGCATAGTCTCGTAAACGTTTACGACGCTCTGCGCAAAGAGGAGTTTGCGAAAGAGTCTGGGGAGATGAGATGACTTTTAATGCCGTTTTATGCGGGTGCGGAGCTATGGCCAAAGGCTGGCTGCGCGCCATCCAGTCCTCGCCGGAAATCGCCGGCGAAATCAGGATCGCAGGTCTGGTGGACCTGAACGAGGGCACGGCCCGCGCGCTTGCCGAGGAATTCGCCCTCACCGGCGCGGTCATCGGCACCGATCTTCGCGCGGTTCTCACCGAAACGAAAGCCGACATTCTTTTTGACATCGTCATCCCGCAGGCGCGTTTTGCCGTAGTCGAAGCCGGTCTCGCAGCTGGATGCCATGTGCTGAGCGAAAAGCCGCTTGCAGCCTCGATGGAGGAAGCCGCGACGCTGGTGGAACTGGCGAAAAAAGCCGGCAGAATTCACGCCGTGGTGCAAAACCGTCGGTTCGTGTCCGGCATCAGACGTCTACGCCGTGCGTTGGAGGACGGCGTCATCGGTGATCTGACCGCCATCCACTGCGATTTCTTCCTGGGGCCGCATTTCGGGGGGTTTCGCGAGGAGATGAAAAACGTCCTGCTTCTCGATATGGCAATTCACACCTTCGACGCGGCCCGTTTCGTCGCCAATGAAAAGCCGCTCTCCGTCTTCTGTGTGGAGAAGAACCCGGCGGACTCATGGTATGCGCATGGGGCCAGCGCCAACGCGATTTTCGAGTTCTCCAACGATGTCGTCTTCACCTATCGCGGCTCGTGGTGCGCTGAAGGCGAGCGGACAAGTTGGGAAGGACGCTGGCGGCTGATCGGCTCCAAAGGCATGATTCTCTGGGATGGCGAAGAAAGTTTTTCCGCCTCGGTGGCTGGCAACGAACAGGGTCTTCTGCGTGGCTTCAAGACCGTAAACGTTTCCGATGTCGTTTCAGACAAGGACACGCGCGGCCACGCCAGCGTCATTTTATCATTTCTCGAATCCATGCGTACCGGCGAGATGCCGGAAACATCCTCCTTCGACAATATCAACAGCCTCGCAATGGTGATGGGCGCGATCGAAAGCGCGCGCCTTGGCCAGCGCGTTTCCATTGCAGCATAAGGACCGACAGACGTGAGCAATCCGGCAACATCCATCCGCATCGGCACCATGATCAGCGCCACCAAGGGTCAGGCGGCCGAACGTATCGGGCAGATAGCCGATCTCGGCTTTGAAAGCTTCGAGCCCTTCTTCTGGCAGACGACCAACGGTCAAGACCTTGCCGAACTCGGCAAGCGCTGCCGCGAGGCGATCGGTGAGCGCGACATTACCATCGGCACGCTCGGCATGTTTGGCAATCCGCTGGAGGAAACCGACATCGACCTTGAGACATTGCAGGGCTGGAAAGACTGCATCGACAATGCCCACCATTTCGGCGCGACCTGCGTTGCGGGGTTCACCGGCCGGCTGCGCGGCAGGCCGCTGCCGGAGAGCCTTCCCCGATACAGGCAAATCTGGAGCGAGCTTGCAAAACGTGCCGCCGACAAGGGCATAAAGATCGCTTTTGAAAACTGCGCCATGGACGGCAACTGGCAGACGGGCGACTGGAACATTGCCCATAATCCCGATGCCTGGGAACTGATCTTCAACGAAACGCCGGACGAGAATATCGGCATCGAGTGGGAACCCTGCCACCAGATGGTTTATCTGATCGATCCGCTACCGCAGATCCGCAAATGGGCGAAGAAGATTTTCCACGTGCATGGCAAGGACGCGACCATCCGCTGGGACGTCATCCGCGAGCACGGCATTTTCGGCAAGGAGAAGTTCGTCTTCATGCGCACGCCGGGTTTCGGCGACAGCAACTGGACCGACATAATTTCCGAACTGCGCCTCGCCGGCTGGTCCGGCTCGATCGATATCGAAGGCTGGCATGACCCGGTCTATCGCGATGCGCTGGAAATGACCGGACAGGTGCATGGCCTGAACTATCTGAAAAAATGCCGAGGCGGCGATTTCGTCGTCGATCCGACATAACGGAAACCTTTTGGGAGAAGGTTCCCGAGATTGCAGAGACGATAACCAAGAGGAGGAGATTATGGATATCGCAAAATGCATGATGGCCGGCGTGTTTCTGTTGGCGGGCGTGTCCGCCGGCGCGATTGCGGCACAGGCAGAGGACGTGACTTTGACCTTGTGGTCGCTGGACCGGGATATCCAGCCTGCTCCAAATCTCATCAAGGAGTTCAACGCGCTCAATAACGGCATCAAGATCGAATACCGGCAACTGCAGTTCGATGACGTGGTGAGCGAATCCATGCGCGCCTATTCGACCGGCAATGCGCCCGACATCATCGCCATCGACAACCCCAACCACGCCATGTTCGCCGCACGCGGAGCCTTCCTCGATGTGACCGACATGATAGCCAAGTCCGATGTCATCAAGACGGAGAATTATTTCCCCGGCCCGCTGAAATCGGTAATGTGGGATGGAAAATATTTCGGCGTCCCGAAGGCGACCAACACGATCGCTCTTTATTACAACAAGGATCTGTTCAAGGCCGCCGGGCTGGATGCGGCAAAGCCGCCGCAAACCTGGGATGAGCTGGTTGACGCGGCACGCAAACTGACCAACCCTTCCAAGAACGTCTATGGCATCAGCTTCAGCGCCAAGGCGAATGAGGAGGGCACATTCCAGTTCCTGCCCTGGGCGCAGATGGCTGGCGCCACCTACAAGAACATCAACACCGAGGGAGCCGTGAAAGCGCTCGAGACGTGGAAGCTGATGCTGGACGAAAAACTGGCTTCGCCCGATACGCTGACACGCAGCCAGTGGGATTCTACCGCGACCTTCAACGCCGGCAACGCCGCCATGGTCATTTCGGGCCCATGGGAAATCGACCGCATGCTGAAGGACGCGAAGTTCGACTGGGGCGTCACGCTGCTGCCGGTTCCGGCGCCCGATGCGCCGCGCTCATCGGCCATGGGGGACTATAACTGGGCGATCTTCTCGAAGACCAAACATCCTGAAGAGGCCTTCAAGGCGATCGAGTTCTTTGTCTCGCAGGACAAGGACATGTTCAAGAATTTTGGCCAATTGCCGGCGCGTTCGGACATTCCCGTACCGCCCACCGGCAATGCGCTGAAGGATGAAGCGCTCAAGACCTTCGTCGAGCAGCTCAAATATGCACAGCCGCGTGGCCCCTCGCCCGAATGGCCGAAAATCTCGAAGGCCATTCAGGATGCCATTCAGGCCGCGCTGACGGGACAGATGTCTCCGAAGGACGCACTCGACCAGGCTGCACAGAAAATCAAGCTCGTCGATGGCTGATCAGGGAGGCGGCCGGCATGTCCGGCCCCATCCGCAGGGTTCCTCCCGGTGGGGTCGCTTGCCGTGATAAGCGGCGGCGGCCCCGAGCGGAGCTTGCGAGGATTTCTTATGAAAAAGCTGCTTTCCAGCATCAGCGATGGTCGCGGTTTCGATATCGCCCTTGTCGCCTTTCCTTTGGCTTTCCTCTTCGTGATGGCGGGGTTACCCCTGCTTTACAACATCGTCATGAGCTTTCAGGAAGTCGACATGTTCAGCCTGGGCACCTTCGTGCGCCCGTTCGTCGGTTTCAAGAACTATGTCGATCTGTTCCGGCAGCCGGAAACCTGGCCCATCCTGATGAATACGGTAACCTTTGTCGTCGCTTCCATAGCGGGGCAATTTGTCATCGGCTTCGGTCTGGCTCTGTTTTTCTGGGTCAATTTCCCCGGCGCCACCTGGCTGCGGGGCCTGTTCCTCGTTTCATGGGTCATGCCCGGCCTCGTTGTCGGTGCTATCTGGAACTGGATTTTGTCCGGCGACTTCGGGGTTCTGAACTTCTTCCTGCGCGAAAGCGGACTGATATCAGGCAATATTTTCTGGCGTTCGGATGCGAATTTTTCGCTCTGGGCGGTTGTGATCGCCAATATCTGGCTCGGCACCTCCTTCAACATGATCCTCCTTTCCGTCGGCCTCGCCTCCATTCCCGGCGATCTTTACGAAGCCGCCGAGCTTGATGGCGCCAACGCCTGGCAGCGCTTCTACACCATCACGCTGCCCATGATGCGCTCCACCATCGGCGCGATCATCTCGCTCGGGCTGATCTTCACCTTGCAGCAATTCGATCTATTTGCCGCCATTACCGATGGCGGACCCAATAACAGTTCCAACGTGGCGCAATATTGGGCCTGGGATCTGTCCTTCCGGCAATATGACTTCGGCAAAGGCGCGACGATTTCAGTCATCATGATCGTTTTCGTCATGCTGGCCTCCATTGTTTATGTGCGCTCCACACGGCATGAGGTACGCGGATGAGCATCAACAACCGTAACCGCCTGATGCTGGCAATCGCCATCATTCTTGCCATCATCTACCTCTTCCCGCTCTACTGGATGTATCTGACCTCGCTCAAAAGCGGCTCGGAGATGTTCGCCAACCCGCCCTCCTTCTGGCCTGGTGAACCACAATGGCAGACCTATGCCTATGTCTGGAACAGCCGCAACATGGGCCGTTACCTGTGGAATTCGGTGCTGATCGCTTTGAGTGCGGTGTTTTTGATCACCATCCTCGGCGTCGGCTGCGCCTATGTGCTGGCCCGTTATCGCAATGTCTGGGTGGATATCGGTCTGTTCCTCATCCTGATGCTGCAAGTCCTTCCAGCTTCATTGATGATCACGCCGATCTTCGTCGGTTTCTCGCAATTCGGGCTTCTGGATTATCCACGCCTGTCGGTCATCCTCGCCATTGCGGCGAAAAGCATGCCCTTCTTCGTTGTGCTGGTGCGCGCCACCTTCATGGCCGTGCCGCAGGAACTGGAGGAGGCAGCGCTCGTAGACGGTAATTCGAGGGTCGGCGCGTTTTTCAATATCGTGCTGCCGCTTGCCAGAAACGGCATCCTCGTCAGCGCCATTCTCATCTTCATGCAGGCCTTCGGTGAGTTCGTTTACTCCAAATCGATGATCCAGGCGGCGGAACTGCAGCCCGCCAGCGTCGGTCTCAATTCCTTCATGGGGCCCAACACCAGCGAATGGAACAACATCATGGCCTATGCGACCATGTATGTGACGCCCATTCTCGCCCTCTTCATTCTCTTGCAGCGCCGCATCGTATCCGGCCTGACATCAGGAGCGCTAAAATGACCCTTCAGATCGAACTATCAGGCGTCAACAAATATTACGGCGCTTTCCATGCCCTGAAGAACATCAACCTTTCCATCAAGAAGGGCACCTTTGTTGCCCTTGTGGGACCATCCGGCTGCGGCAAGTCCACGCTTCTGCGCTCGCTTGCCGGGCTGGAGAGCATCTCGGCTGGTGACATGCGCATTGCCGGCACGCTGATGAACGGTGTGCCGCCGCGCAAGCGCGATGTGGCGATGGTATTCCAGTCCTATGCGCTCTACCCGCATATGACGGTCGAGGAAAACCTCACCTATTCGCTGCGCATGCGTGGTGTCGCCAAGGCGGAAGCCCGCAAGGCCGCGGAAGAGGTTGCCGCCACGACGGGGCTTTCCAAGCTCATGAAGCGTTATCCCCGAGAACTCTCTGGCGGGCAGCGCCAGCGTGTCGCCATGAGCCGGGCGATCATCCGTAATCCGCAGGCGTTCCTGTTCGATGAGCCGCTCTCCAACCTCGATGCGGCCCTGCGGGTTCACATGCGCAAGGAAATCCGCGCCCTCCACGACCGCCTGCATGCCACCTCGGTCTATGTCACCCATGACCAGATCGAGGCGATGACCATGGCCGATCATGTCGTCGTGATGCGTGACGGGGTAATCGAGCAGCAGGGGACACCGCTGGAGCTCTATGACCATCCCGTCAACCGCTTCGTCGCAGGCTTTATCGGCTCCCCAGCCATGAACTTCATCCCGGCGACCGTGAGTCCGGATGGCGCATCGCTCCAGCTGCGGTTCGGCGACGGTGAACCCCTGCAGTCGATCAGAAGCCCCGCCCCCCTGCAGCCGGGCAAACATCTCATCGTCGGCATCAGGCCCGAACATATCAGCCCCGCTACTGCAACGGGAGCGGCGTTGACACTGCCCGTCTCCGCTGTGGAGACAACGGGCTCGGCAACTTTCCTGACACTCGGCACATCCACGGAACTGGTGATTGCGATACAGGGCCGCAGCCCGGTCAAGGCCGGCGAGGTCATCGGCCTCGACGTTGACCCGTCCGATATGCATCTCTTCGATGAAGAGACAGGCGCTGGGCTTGTAAACCGGTGAACCGCAGCGAAGCGGGACGCCGATCATCTTCGGTTTAACGATCCCCTATCGTCCAGCCCCGGAACTCGAAGCTCTGCCGTGTAATATGGAAAGGCCATGGCCCATGTCGCCGCGACGGTTCAAAAAAAAGGGGCAGCCAAATGGCTGCCCCGCTGTATTTCAGCTACCCCGACCTCATGCAGGCCGCTCTTCACCTGCGTTGGGCCTCCACGTGATCAGCCTTTTCTCTGCGACATCGAGAATGAGGTCGATGATGAGGACGAAGACCGCAAGGATGATGATGCCTGCGAAAACGCCGACCGCATCGAAATTGCCTTCCGACCGGGCAATGAGGTAGCCGAGGCCTGCAGAAGCCCCAAGATACTCTCCGATGATCGCGCCAACCACCGCAAAGCCGACGGAGGTGCGCAGCGACGACAAAATCCAGCTCGCCGCAGCGGGAAAATAGACATGACGCAGCAGATCCGTGCGCCGCGCCCCGAGGATGCGGGTATTTGACAGCACGACCGGATTTACTTCGCGCACGCCCTGCATGGCGTTGAAAAAGGTGACGAAAAAGACGAGCGTAACCGCAAGGGCAACTTTCGACCACAGACCGAGGCCAAGCCAGAGAACGAATATCGGAGCCAGGACGACGCGGGGAATGGCGTTTACCGCCTTGATGAACGGATCGAGCACGCGGGCGACAAAGGGGCTGAGGCCCAGCCAGACGCCAGCGCCTACCCCGAGACCGGTGCCGATGAGATAACCGAGCACGGTTTCGCTGAGGGTAATGCCGACATGCTTGTAGAAGCCGGCATCCGCTACCCAGTCGATCACCTGCCTGACGATATCGTAGGGTGCGGGAAAGAAGAAGCGATCAATGGCGCCGGAGGACACACCGAGTTGCCATCCGCCAAGAAGCACGACCAGGAGAACGACCTGGATGATACGAACATTAACGGCTTGCATAGCTTTTCTCCACTTCGCCGCGCAGGGACGCCCAGATATCGCGATAGAGCGTCATGAATTTCGGATCGAGTTTGATTTCAGCGACGTTGCGGGGTCGTTCGAGATCGACGGGAAAGCTCTCGATGACACGGCTCTTCGGACCCGCAGCCAGAACGACGACCCGATCTCCGAGCGCAATAGCCTCCTCCAGATCATGGGTAATCATGACCACCGCCCGGCGATCCTCCTGCCACAGGCGCAGCAATTCGTTCTGCATGAGATGGCGGGTGTGGATATCGAGTGCCGAGAAGGGCTCGTCCATCAGGATGACCTTCGGCTCGGTAATCAGCGCCTGCGCCATCTGTACGCGTTTACGCTGCCCGCCGGAAAGCTGATGCGGAAAACGGTCGCCAAAACCCTTGAGGCCGACTTTTTCAAGCCATGCCATGACCTTGGCACGCCGCTCGTCCTCGGCAACGCCCCGGAACATCAGACCAAGCTCGACATTTTGAAATGCGGTCTTCCAGGGAAGGAGGGCGTCCTGCTGAAACAGATATCCGATATTGTTCTGCACACCCTGGACCGCTGAACCGTCGATGGAAACCGTGCCCTGCGCGGGCTTCAGCAAGCCAGCAATGGCGTTGAGGATGGTCGACTTTCCGCACCCGGTGGGCCCGACAATGGAAAGAAACTCGCCATCGCCGACCTTGAGGTTAACGTCCTGGACTGCAACAAACGCACCGAATGCCATGGTGACGTTCTCAATCGCGACCATGGGCTGTGGTTTGAAGTCCGCCACTGGCTCTAGCTTTCTGACTGGGGATGACATGGCGGCCTCTCAGTTTGCAGCCTTCGAAGCCGCGGCTTCGACGAACTTGTTGGTATAGGTGGTGTTGAGGTCGATCGACGCCTTTGCCACTGCCTCGTTGAAGGTCTTGAGAACGGCAAGCGGCGTTTCGAGATCGCCGGGCTCGAATTTGCCGTCTTCGGAGAAGATAGCCTTCGCGGCTTCGACGGCCTTGATGTAGGTTTTCTTGTCCCCGGACACGAAGTCGTCAGGAAGCTTCTCGACGATTTCTTCCGCCGAATGCTGCTTCATCCAGTGCAGCGCCCGTACCGTGGCATTGGTGACCTTCTGGATCACTTCGGGATTCGCGTCGATATACTCCTGGGTCGCATAAAGCACGGAGGTCGGATAGATGCCGCCATAAACATCCTTTGCGCCCTGATCGCTGCGTGCATCAATGAGGATTTTGCCCAGCCCGCGTTCGACGACAATCGTTGCCGCCGGGTCATAATTGACGAGCAGATCGATCTTGCCCTGCTGCAGGGCCGCAACGGCGGCAGCACCCGAGCCGACGCCGATGATGGAGATATCGTTGTCGCTTAAATTGTGCTGCTTCATATAGTAGCGAATGAAGAAGTCCGAGGAAGAGCCCGGCGAGGTGATACCGACCTTCTTGCCCTTGATCGTCTCAGGCTTTGCGGGATCGAAGTCAGTATCGTTCTTTCCTGCAAGAACCAGACCGGAGTTGCGGGCGAGCTGAACGAAGCCCACGACGTGCTTGTTCTGGGACTGCATCTGAATGGTGTGGTCATAAAAACCGACGGCGACGTCCGTGGAACCGGCGACGAGCGCCTGTAGCACCTTCGAGCCTCCCTGGGCAAAGTTCTCGGTCGTTACATCAAGCCCCTCTTCCTTATAAAAGCCGAGGCTGGCCGCAACGGGGAAAGGCAGGTTGTTGAGGTTGTATGAGCCGACGCTCATTCTGACAGATTCGGCATTGGCGGTTGCCGCCAGCGCACAGAGCGCAGCCGTTGCAAGCAGGTATTTACGCATGAGGGTCTCCTCCCGTTTCGCGATATTTTAGCCACTATGGCCTTGTCTATGCTGCGTCTTCAATCGCAGCCATCGGCTTGGCGAAGGCAAAGCCTTCGAACAGCCTGCGCGCCGTCCTTACAAGTCCGGCTGTTATGGCTCCGTTTCGCATTTCCAGCTGTACATCCAGACGGCCTGCGGGATGTTCGATGCGGATCTGGGTCGGCACGGAAAGCCCTCCTGCCGCACTATAGGCGACGGTGCCTTCCGTTACGGCCGCCGTCGCGATGCCGACAGCGCCGGTTGTCGCGAGGGCAGGATGGCACTCGTTCGGCATGAAATACCTGACCGAAAACGTTCCACCCCGCCGCGCCGGCGCAATGAGCACCGGCTTTGGAATGACCATATCCCGAACGTCTCCCATCCCCATCATCTTTCCAGCCTCGATGCGTACGCGGGTCATCCGTTCAATCAGGTCTCGATTGGCGGAGAGCGATTGCGGATCTTCGTAGCCGGCGACGCCGAGATCGGCTGCCCGCATGAGAACCATCGGAATGGCGCAATCTATCGCCGTTACATCCACCCCGTCGATCACATCGACGGGTTTTCCGGTCGGCAGCAGCCTGCCGGTTTTCGCGCCGGCTGCATCCATGAATGTCAATGCGATGGGTGCTGCAAGACCCGGAACACCGTCGATCGATGCGTCACCAAGATAAATTACCTCGCGGCCCCGCGTCGGCACCTTCGCCTCGATCAGTTTGCCGGTATTCACGTTGTGAATCCTGACAAGCGTATCGTTACCCTGCGCCGGCACGAGCCCCGCCTCAATCGCGAAGGGACCGACGGCGGCCAGCATATTCCCGCAATTGGGGGAATAATCGACATGCTGCCTGTCGGTGCGCACCTGTGCGAACAGATAATCAATATCGGCGCCGGCGACCGTGGAAGGTCCGATGATCGCCACCTTCGACGTAACCGGATTGCCCCCGCCGATACCGTCGATCTGCAGCGGATGGCCTGAGCCCATGATGGACAGCAGAGCCGCATCCCTTGCCGCCGGATCTCGGGGCAAATCGGAAGCCAGAAAGAACGGTCCGCGAGACGTTCCGCCGCGCATCAGCACACAGGGTATCTTCATCAGATCGTTCATGATTAGCCTCAATCTTGCATTTTGCGGATCAATGCGCCGCGTTGTTGCAATATGGGCAAAAGAGTCTAATCTGTTAAATGCAATGTTTTGGAGGTTTATTGCGAAATGAGCATCAATTGCGAAATACTGGATTTGCGCGCATTTCAATCCGTAGTTGAGCTTGAGAGCTTTCACAGGGCAGCGGAGGCGCTGCATATCTCCCAGCCGGCGCTCACCCGCCGCATCCAGAAGCTAGAGCAGGCCATCGGCGCGCCGCTTCTGGAGAGAACGACTCGACATGTCGCTCCCACCGCCATGGGCCAGGAGGTGATGCCGCTTGTCCGGCGTATGCTGGAAGAATTCGATGGGTCGCTGTTCGCCATGAAAGATGGCGCGCAACGGCGCGGCCTCATCACGATGGCCTGCGTTCCCACCGCCGCTTTCTACTTTCTTCCCACGGTTATCAAGACCTTCAGTCAGCAATATCCAAACATCAGGCTGCGCATCAGGGATCTGACGGCAAATGAGGGGCTGCAGGCGGTTGCGAGAGGCGAGGTGGAATTCGGCATCAACCTGATGGGCAATTCCGATCCCGAACTGTCATTCGAACCGCTCATCGATGACCCGTTCGTGCTGGCGATGAGGAAAGATCACCCGTTGGCAAATTTCGAAACGATTGAATGGAATCAGCTGGAAGCTTATCCGCTCGTCGTCGTGGACCGTTCGAGCGGCAACAGGACCCTTCTAGACGGCGCGCTTGCGAGACACAACCTAAAGCTGAACTGGTTTTATGAGGTGACTCATCTCAATACGTCGCTCGGGCTCGTCGAAGCCGGACTGGGCATTTCCGTTCTGCCGCGGCTGGCCACGCCGCAGGACGAACATCCATTTCTCATCACCAGGCCGATCGTCAATCCCGTCGTCTCCCGTACGATTGGCATTGTACAAAGGCGAAGCAGTGCCCTTTCGCCCGCCGCGGAAAAATTCGTCCGGCTGCTGCTGGAGACCTGGAAGACACAGTAGTCACCTGATGGGTCGGGGATGTCCGGGAGGGCCCCTGACCCCGCAATCCTGATCTCCTGAAGTCTTGGAAAGGTTTTTCGCCGTCAGGTTTCTTCGAAGCCGATCGTGCCTCGCACAATCCCGTCGACAGCCTTTGCCGGCACGTCCTGCTGTGGCCACCGCTGCAGGGCTTCGTGTCCGGCCTCAGTCAGACCGTAGACTCCCCGGTCGAGTCGTACGAACCAGCCATAAACATTCGAAAGCAGTATCTTCCCGGCATCGGGTATATTGGACCTGACCTCACGCACGCGCATCGGACCCGACGCCAGCGCCACGGCGCAGCCAAGCGCCTGCTGGCGATACGCTGTCATTATTGGCATGCGCGTGCTCCCACCCGCCGTGGGATCGCCCCGCCGCCTCTGGTGTTCCCGCATGAGCCGCGACCGCCGTTTCGGATTGGTTCGCGGCATCGGCGAAACGGCGCCGACGATGATGCTGACGTCACCGGCATCGGAGATTCCCAGCATACCGATCCCGAGCCTGCGGCAAAGATCGCGGTAACGCCTGTCAGCCTCGCGGCCCTTACCCCTTGCAGAGACCCGGGCGGCGATCCACACCTCATCTGCGATAGCCGCGCGATCGACAGCCTGCAAAATGAGCTCCAGATTGAAGCTCAGCTTTAGCTCGCAGATGACGACGACGGGGGGATCGTTATCGCTCAAGCCAACAAGATCACAGCCACCCACTTCGCCCTTGACGGTATAACCCGCCTCTTCGAGGAAATCTTTGACGGGCAGATAAAGCGAAGTTTCCATATGCCTGAAGGTTCACGTGACTATACTACCCCCAGATATATCGATCCGCCTGCACAGGACAACCTCTTGGTTGGCACGTGAAGCGTCAGACCTGATCCAGTGAAAGGGTCAGGTCGGCGATAAGGTCGTCGGGGTGTTCGATGCCGATTGACAGCCGGATCGTGGAATCAAGCACACCGATACGCTGACGGACATCGGCAGGAACGCCTGAATGCGTCATCGTTGCGGGATGAGAAGCAAGGGACTCCGTGCCGCCAAGGCTTACCGCAAGTTTGAATATGTTGAGCGCATTGAGAAATTTGAAAGATGCGGCCTGCCCGCCGACAATGTCGAACGAGAAAGTGGATCCTGCCCCCGAACATTGGGCGGCAAACACCTTGCCAACCGCGGATGCCGGATCGCTGAATGGCAGGTAGTGGATTTTTTCGACCTTGGGATGGGCATTCAGGAATTCAGCCACAAGCCTGGCGTTGCTGTCCGCCCGTTCCATCCTGATTTGCAGCGTCTCCAGGGAACGTCCGAGCATCCAGCACGAGTGCGGATCGAGCTGCGTGCCGATCGCCCCACGTAGGGCCTTCACCTGCTTCATCACATCCTTGCGCCCCAGCGCCGCCCCGGCGATAAGATCGGAATGCCCGCCAACATATTTTGTCAGCGAATAGAGCGAAATATCGGCGCCATGTTCTATGGGCCGCTGGAACACAGGACCAAGAAGCGTGTTATCGCAGGCGATGATCGGCCTGTGCCCCTGCCTTTTGCCAATCACCTCCGCGACCCGGCCTATCATGGCGATGTCGACAATGCTGTTCGTTGGATTGGCGGGAGTCTCGATCAGGATAACGGACACCCTGCCTTTCGCCATCGCCTCCTCTGCCGCCGCCATGACCGAGGTTTCGCTGACACCATCGGCGAAACCCACTGCGGACACGCCGAAATTATGAAAGGTCTTCGCGAGAAGCGTTTCCGTGCCGCCGTAAAGGGGCTGGGAATGGAGCACCGTATCGCCGGGCCGCACGAAGGCGAAAAGCGTCGTCGAAATCGCGGACATGCCCGAGGAGAAGAGCGCACAGCTCTCCGTCCGTTCATAAACTGCAAGACGATCCTCGACGATCTCGCTGTTTGGATGGTTGAAACGCGAATAAACGAGACCGGCGCCTCTGCCCTCCGGCGGCTCCTTGCGCCCGGAGACATAATCGAAGAAGTCGCGACCATCTTCTGCCGACTTGAAAACGAAGGTGGATGTCAAGAACACCGGAGGCTTCACGGCTCCCTCCGACAACTCCGGATCATACCCGTAATTGAGCATCTGGGTTTCGGGATGAAGAGCATGGTTGCCGATATGGGTTTTGGACGGATGCGGCGCGGTCATTTCCGATGATCCCTCAGCTGGCGTTGAACTTCCTGCAGGTTACACGCAATGAAGTCGAAATGCCTTGCATTTTGGAGCGTTTATATGCCCCATAAAGCAATATATTGCGGAGAATTGTAATTTATGTCGCAGAAAATTGCAGACCCGATCGACCGGCGGATACTTCGGGAATTGTCCGCCGATGCACGGATCACAAATAACGAACTCGCCGAGCGCGTGGGGCTGTCGGCATCCGCATGTCTACGCCGGCTTCGACGCCTGGAAGAAGTGGGTGCCATCAAGGGATATTCCGCCATCATCGATCCGGCGATCGAGGGATGGACCATGACCGCTCTCGCATCCATTCGCCTCAGCCGCCAGCACGATGATGAAATCCGGATGTTCGAAGCGGCGGTTCTTGAGTGGGACGAGGTTCTCGAATGTCATCTTGTCACGGGCACGAAGGACTACATGCTGAAGGTCATGTGCGGCGGACTGGAGGATTACGAGCGTTTCATCAAGGACAAGATCGCGAAGCTGAAATGCGTGGACACCATCGAGACCAGCTTCGTCATGAACACGATCAAGACGCGGCGCATCTGGTCGTCGTAACGCGCGGACAATGTCGCGCTGGCTGCATGCTGTCCGCACTTTCCGGCGGAAATTTTGATCCGAATTAGCGTCGTGGCGGGTTGAGATGATGTACGGCAAAGGGTATCAGGTGCCCCATTCTCGGCGGCTCTTCCGCAAGCAACAAGGCACATCCTGACATGAACCCGGACTTCCTCGTCACCCATTCCGGCGGCTTCCATGCCGATGAACTTCTGTCGAGCGTTGTGCTGACACGGCTGTTCCCGCAGGCCCGCCTCATTCGCAGCAGGGCACCGGAATGGCTCGCTGCCGGTGCGGACCGCATCATCTACGACGTGGGCGGCGCCTACGACGCAGCAAGAGGAATGTTCGACCACCACCAGCGCGGCGCGCCGTTACGCGATGACGGACAGCCCTACAGTTCGTTCGGGCTGATCTGGAAGCATTTCGGCCGCGATTATCTTGCTGCCTTCGGTGTTCCAGAACACCACATCGAAACCATTCACGCTTCTTTCGATGCCGGTTTTGTGTTGCCTGTTGACCTGGTTGACAATGGGGCGCTCAGCCCCTCGACAGCCGGACCGCTCGCCGGGCTGACCCTGCCCGTCCTGCTCGAAACTCTGAAACCCGTTTTTGATGACACCGATCCCGAAGCGGACAATCGCAATTTCCACGCGGCGCTGGGCATTGCCCGCAGCTTCGTTGAGGCAAAAATAACCAACAGTGCCGCAAAGTTGCGCGCCGAAGCGCTAGTAAAGCAGGCTATCGTGGATGCTGGCGAAGGGCATATTCTCGAGTTGCCGATGGGAATGCCGTTCCGGCCCGCCATCGTGAAGGCAGGCGCCGATCGTCTGCTCTTCGTCGTTCATCCGCGTAACAACGACTGGTGCCTGACCGGTATCCGGCGCGCCGACGAGGGCTTCGCGTTGCGGGCGGATCTGCCGGCGGCCTGGGCAGGCCTGACTGACAAGGATCTGGAAGCGGTTTGTGGCGTGGAAGGCGCGAGCTTCTGCCATAACGGCCGGTTTGTCGCAGCTGCAAAGACCCGCGACGCCGCGTTGGCCATGGCAGAACTGGCGGTGAAAGAGGCTCTCTCCTTCAGCAACAAAGCACCGGCGACAGAGCCGTCAAATGGCGGGATCTGAACGCCTGGCTGCTGGTGCGGTTCGGGCGGGGCAAATCCGCGATCCTGTCTGCATTTTTTAAAACGCGGTTCTCCGCATAGCGTCTGGACGCAAATTTCTGCGGAACAATCTGTAGATGTTGAAGTTACCCTTCGTGAGGAGGAGGACCATCTATGACCAGCAGAGCCATTTTTGCGGGGGCAGCAACTGCCCTGTCGATGCTTTTTTCCACCGCCGCACTGGCCCAGACCGACCTGACGATGTGGTATCACGGCGCAGGCAATGTTGAAGAACGCAAGATTCTGGCCGGTATCATCGAGGACTTCAACTCGTCCCAGTCGGACTGGCGGGTCTCGCTTCAGGAATTCCCCCAGAATGCATATAATGAATCCGTCACCGCTGCTGCGCTTTCCAACAAGCTGCCGGACATTTTGGATGTCGACGGTCCGAACATGCCCAACTGGGCGTGGTCCGGATATTTGCAACCACTGAAGATCGACGAGGCAAAGCTTGCGAATTTCCTGCCCGGCGCCGTGGGCCGGTGGGGAGACAAGCTCTATTCGGTCGGTCTGTGGGACGCTGCCGTGGCGGTTTTCGCCCGCAAATCGGTGCTCGATGAAAACGGTATCCGCATTCCAACTCTTGAACAGCCGTGGACCGGCGAGGAATTCAACGCAGCCCTTGAGAAGCTCGCTGCCAGCGGCAAGTTCGAATATGCCATCGATCTCGGCATGGCCGATAAAACCGAATGGTACAGCTATGCCTTCAGTCCCTTTCTGGAAAGTTTCGGCGGCAGCCTGATCGACAAGGAGAATTATCGAACCGCCGAGGACTTCCTCAATGGAGACAATGCCGTCAAGTTCGGGGAGTGGTGGCAATCCCTGTTCGCCAGGAAGCTTGCCCCCGGGACATCGCAATCACCCGCCGACCACGAAACCGGATTTCTGGAAGGTCGCCACGCCTTGCAATGGATGGGCAACTGGGTTGCGGTGAAGGCTCTGGAAAAATACGGAGACGATCTGCTTTTCCTGCCTGCGCCTGATTTCGGGCAGGGTCCGAAAATCGGCGCGGGGTCATGGCAGTTTGGTGTTTCGGCCACCAGCAAGCATCCCGAAGGCGCTTCCGCCTTCATCGAATTCGCCATCCAGGACAAATATCTCGCGCAGTTCTCGGATGCGATCGGTCTTATCCCGGCCACGCCCTCGGCAGCCCAGATGACGAAGAATTACAAGAAGGGCGGCCCGCTCGAAGTTTTCTTCGAAATATCCAGACGCCAGGGTACGTTGCGTCCTGTCACTCCGGCCTACGCCTTCATCTCGCCGGTCTTCTCCAAGGCTCTTTCCGACATTGCCAACGGTGCGGATGTGGCCGACACCCTCGATAATGCAACGGACGAGATAAACAACAATCTGGAACGCAATTCCGGTTACCAACCCAAATAGGGGCGTGATCGATGGCGCTCTTTTCTTCACAGGGAAAACCGGCCCGGGACAGCTTCACGGGCTGGTTCATGGCCGCACCGGCGGTGGTGCTGATCGGGCTCTTCCTGATCACACCATTTCTGCTGGGGCTGGGTTTTTCCTTCACCAACCAGCGGCTCACATCTCCCAACCCGACGGAGTTCGTCGGCTTTGAAAACTACAGCCGGCTGCTGGGCGTCGGCGTGCTGACGCTCAAGCCGGAAAGGCAGGCCGATGGAAGCATCAGCCGGGATGCGGATGGCTCCATCTCCTATCCGAGAATTCGTAATTTCACCCGCAACAACTCCGACTATCCTCATCTGGACGGAATGCGGGAATATAAGAACTTCAGCTGGGGCGAGAACCGGATCGTCATTCTAGCACGCGACGTCGTATTTCTGACCGCCGTCGTAAACACCCTTTCCTTCGTGGTCGTGGTCGCGCCGGTTCAGGCGGCGCTAGCGCTGTTTCTTGCCCTGTTGGTGAACCAGAAAATCCCCGGCGTCACGATTTTCCGTGCGATCTATTTCATGCCGGTGGTCTTGTCGGTGGTCGTGGTGGCGCTTCTCTGGCGGTTTATTTATGCCGCCGATAATGGGCTATTGAACAGCCTTCTGAGCTATATGAGTTTTGGGCTCTTCCAGCCTGTCGACTGGCTGGGCAGAACCGATACCGCCTTATGGGCCATTCTGGTGATGTCAGTCTGGCAGGGCGTCGGTTTCCATATGGTCATCTGGCTTTCCGGCCTGCAGACTATCTCGCCCGATCTCTACGAGGCAGCGGACATTGAAGGCGCGAGCCGCTGGCAGAAGTTCTGCATGATAACCTGGCCGCTGCTGCGCAACACGGCGGTGCTCGTTATCATCGTCATCACCATGCAGGCTTTTGCGCTTTTTGCGCAGATCGATGTGATGACCAAAGGCGGGCCTCGCGACTCTACGCAGAGCATCGTCTATCAGGCGGTTGAGCGAGGATACCGCCAGCAGGACATAGCCGCGGGCTCCGCAATTTCTGTCGTCCTTTTCCTGCTTGTCCTGTGCATTTCGCTGACCCAGCGCTACCTGACAAGGGAGAAGCAATGATGCAGGCCGGACGCCGCAAAAGTCCCGTTTTTCTCATCGGCAATTACGCGCTCATGCTCGCCTTCGCGGGGATCTTCATCCTGCCCCTGTTGTTCATGGGGTTCTCATCGCTAAAACCGAACGACCAGCTGTTGAGCGATGCGACTTCGATACGAGCCTTCCTGCCGGTCGGAGATCTTTCGCTCGAAAACTATACTGCGGCTTTCGCCCGGGCGCCGATTGCAACCTTCATATTCAATTCCGTTATGGTGACTGGCGTCACCGTATTTCTCGCCCTGCTGCTCGGCTCGCTTGCCGCCTTCGCTTTTACGTTTTTGAACTGGCGCGGCAAGGACGTTCTCTTCTCGATCATTCTCGCCACGCTCATTATTCCGTTTGAGACGATTGCAGTGCCGCTGCTGCTGGAGGTTAACAATCTGCCATGGATCGGCAGCGGCGGGTTTACCTGGGGTTGGCTCAATTCCTGGCATGTGCAGATCATTCCATGGATCGCGGACGGATTGACGATTTTTCTCTTCGTCCAATATTTCAAGGATCTGCCGAAGGAATTACTGGAGGCGGCACGTATCGACGGAGCCAGCTGGCTGCGTATCTACGCACAGGTAGTAATGCCGCTCAGCGGGCCGGTGATCGCAACAGCTGCGATCTTGAAGTTTCTCGTCATGTACAGCCAGCAGTATCTATGGCCGCTTCTCGTCACGCAGTCCGAGGCTTACCGGCCGGTTATGGTGGGGCTGCAGTATTTCTTCCAGCTCAACACGCCCTGGGGTGAAGTCATGGCCTATCTCACCATTATTACCCTGCCCGTGCTAATATTTTACCTGTGTCTGCAGAGACTTTTCATCTCCAGCATCGCAGCAAGCGGGATAAAGGGATAGCATTTTGAAGGCTGCCCGGCATCTTAAACCGCAAGGCCCGCCGCCATCCGGTCTTCTCGCGATCCCACGACAACAACATCCTCCTTACCCCCTGCCGGGACGGGCATAATTCCGACAGGGACGCGTGCAACTGCTTTCTCTCAAAAACGGGTTCCAGTCTTTCGCCGCCAGGATTGCCCAGGCAGTAGCGCCGACATGCGGCAGTCTGAAATATTTGAAATCGGCAGAGGTCGAGGCAGGCCCGATCATCAGCCCCGTCGTCAACTCCGGCCCGACAGTGGCATAGACCAGGCCATCGGGCGATACCTCAGCATCAATGGTGGCAAGCAGGGCTTCGGCCCGCCCGGCGTGGCCTGCATGCTGAAACGCAAGCGCTGCCTGCGCCGTGCCTTCCAGCCAGATGCCGTCCCGGTCATCGTTGAAATCAAAGCCTTCCCCGACCGCATAGTGCCGGTCGACCCATTCCAGCACGCGCTCGGCGCGGCCGCGGAATTCCGGAACGGCGAGGATGGGCCAGAATTCGGAATCTATTCCCGACTGGGTTAAATTGGGCCGATCGCTGCCGGGCAGGCTACCAACATAAAAACGACCCTGCTGCTCATTCCACATGGCGTCGAGGAACTTGCCTGCCCTGTCCTGCATCGTCCGCCAGGTTTTATCGTCCCCACTCTCGGTGAGCCAACTGGCAACGGCGTAAACGTCAAGATTGTGCTCCGTCGATTTCCAGTCGAGTTTCACCGGAGACGGTTCGTGGCCGAATGTGCCGCCCGTGTAACCGATGTCGCTGTCACTCTTGGTATATGCATCGATCCAGCGCATGATTTTTGCCGCGGCCTGCAAATAGGCTGGATTGTCGGAGCGCTCAGAGGCGGTAAGCAGGGCAAGGGCCGCCCAGGCGAGATTGCCTGTCGCACTGCCGACCTGATAGCCGTCTTCGACCCAGGCATTGCTGGCGGCATTCCAGAAACCGGGCAGGAGCATAACCTCCGTTTTGCTGACGACCGGGCCGGAGCGATAGGCGTTGCGCAGGCGGCCATCACTGTAACGGCGGTCACGGTTCACGGCCAGCAGCAGCGCATCGGCAACCCTTGTTGCTTCTGCGTCTTTCCCACATGCAAAAAGAGCGATGGATGCCAGCGCATTGTCATAGGTGAAACCCGTATTCGAAAGCGCCGGATCGAGCGCCTTGCCACCGGGCGCAGGCTCGAAGCTGCGGAACACGAAGGGCGCGGGAGAACCATCCATCTTCCCGGCAAGACCCGCGCATAAGCGCGAAGCGAGCATATCGCGGACGGATCCGGATGCAGCGCGCCCGTCACCTCCAGCCAACACTGTCATGACACAGGACATCAGGATCGCAGGGATGATCGATCTGAGAGGCATGAGCGGAATTCCCGTTTGATCGAAACCTTTCAAGGCGGCAGCCGGCCATCGGGACCGTGTTGTGTCCGGCAAAGTCCTGTTCAATTGCCCCCTGATTAGCTGAAGGCCCTTGCGAGCAACATCTGCATGGATTTTATCAGGTCGCCCTGTTCCGCCACATTTTCCGGTGCAGTGCGGAAAAGCAGCCGCAGGATAGCCCGATGCTGCTCGGCGGTTGCAGCAAGGCAGAATTTTCCGGGTATTAACTGGTCTTTTGTTGCATCGATCTGCAACCAGCCCACCTCCGGCACGAATATGGCCTGCGCTTCTGTAGAAGAAGTGAAACCCGCAAGCGTCACGGTTTCAGTCGACAGTGCCACGATTTTCACCCCTGTCACCGCATTGCCCTGCCGTAATTGTCCGCCAAGGTTTACGCTGATCGGCTCCTCCCTGTCGAAACGCGGCAACTCGATGCAGCAGATAAGGCTGATGAAGGCAATCACCATGGCGACGGCCGACCAGATAAGGTTGAGACAATCGCGCGCCGAAAATTCCACGGGTGCGTCCCATCCATAAACGGCAATCAGCACGGAGATGGCCGAAGTGAGGGTTACAAGGGCAAAGAATAGCGCCGTCGGGCCGTGAACGCGCACCTGTGACCTGTCTCCGCCCTTTTCCGTGACCTTGAAAGGGCGTCCGAAAGGTTTTCGCATGGCCTGAAAAAGCGTGATCGTGATCGGAACGGCGGTCAGTGCGTGTGTCACCTCGGTGAAAAGCGGCAGTGTGCGCTTTCCCGATATCCAGGTGGAATAGGCCCAGAACAGCGCAAGCGATGACAGACCGAGTTGCATGAACATCAACTCATCGGCCTGGAGCGCGGAAACGCCGGTCAGCCAATAGATGGAAGGCGCGAGCAGCAGGCAAAGGATGAAGGGTTTCGAAAGCCAGCAGAACAGGCCGTGCAGATAGTGCAGCCGCTGCGTCAGAGTGAAATTGCCGCGCCACAGCGGCCCGGTGCGCAAAAGTCCAATCTGGATGGTGCCGAGACACCAGCGCGTGCGCTGCGTGATATACTCCGGCAGGCCTTCAGCCGATAATCCGACGCTGAGCTTTTCATTGAGCCAGCGTGTCACATACCCCCGTTCCATCAACCGGTAGGTCAGCAGCATGTCTTCCGAAAGTGCATCATGCGGGAAACCTCCGAGTTCGTTCACCGCTGCCCGCCGCAGAACGAAACTCGTTCCGACGCAGAACGCACAACCGACTGCGTCCTTTGCAGGCTGGAATACGTCGAAGAATACCCGTTGATCATCCACGAAGGAATTGCGGATACCGAGATTATGCTGGATGGGGTCGCTGTTGAAATAAAATTGCGGTGTCTGCACCACGGCCACTTTGGGATCGGCAAAAAGTCCGGTCACGCGTGACAGGAAATTGGCCTGCGGCGCAAAATCAGCATCGAGAACCATGATGAAATCTGAAATTTCCGACAGCGCATTGGTGTGGACAAGCGCATTGTTCAGGTTCCCCGCCTTTGCGTGCTTATTGTCCGGCCGCGTCACGTAATTGACGCCGACTGTTTCGCAATAGTCCCGAACCTCGGACCTGCGCGTATCGTCGCAGACGAAAACGCGCAACCGCGGATATTGCATTGCCTGAGCCGCGACAATCGATTTTTCAAGCACGTTCAAAGGTTCATTGTAGGTGCAGATGAACACATCGACCAGCGGCGCATTGGGATCGCCCGTAATCCCGGCTTCGGCTTCGTCTGCAATGGAAGACCAGTCCGTTCGTCTTGTCAGGATCAGGATCGATCCCATCGCATAAAGCACGGAGATCAGTTCAAAAGTGAAATAGATGTAATTCCAGGCGGTTTCCAGCGAAAGCTCTAAGGGAGGCAGCGTATCGGTGGCGCGCCACAAAATATAGACGCTGAGCGAAAGCAGCATGATGGTGCTGAACGCCAGCCGGTCCAGCGTTCGCCGCGGGTCGGCAAGCATGGTGAACAGGATCGCGCAGAGGGCGATGATGAGATTGACATAAAGGACGGACTGAACATCGCCCTCCGAAGTGAAATACATCGCTTGTCCTCATGGTTGACCGGATACGTCCCAAAAGCCGCGCCCGATAGCGTGCGCGAATGAGGCTGCTTCGACTGTGTGAAACAGGTGGGTCGCCCTGCGGGCGTCGTGGACGCGCCCGCAGGGGCTTGCCCAATCCATGCGGGTGTCAGGATTGGGTGCGCGGTGCTTTCGCGGTGGCATCTGCACCGCTGATCGCATGCTGCGTGATGATATCCGGCTTTGTAGTGGGCGCCGCTATTCCCGGCGGCTGTTGCGGCTGCCCGCCCATGCCCATCTGCTCGAATATTTTCTCTCGTGATGTCTCGATGAGCGTCCAGGCGGCCTGCCTCACGTCGGGCATTTCGCTGGCGGATGCCTGCGCAAACTGGAAGAGGCTTGCCGATGCCTCATGAACATATTCCCGGGTCTTGCCGAGCCATTCGCGCGGCAGACTTACACTCACCCAGGTACCGACCGAACAGACGCCGTTTTTCATAAACTGGCTCTCGGATGTCCCGGCCATGCGGATATAAGCGTAAAGCTCCCGCCGCTCCGTGGGGGGAAACGGTACGGCATAATCGAGGTCGACGCGTTCGGTGGTTCGGGGCACCAGCCGCTCTACCACCCCGTCCGCTTCCTGCGCCCACGCATCGGCATTTACCTTTACCCTTGAACCCACGGAAAGGGCCTGCGCCTGACGTTCGGAAAAAATTGCCACGACGAAAGCGTTGCGACAGTCGAGCGCCTCCGCCAAGGTGTCGCCGGCCACCACTTCACGTCCCGTCACGGCAACCGGCTTATAAAGCGTCGTGCCTGGCGGAATGGCGAGATCGGCGCGGGTCAGTCTGTCGATACGCGCGGCCTCCGCGGAGGCAAGCGCTTCGAGTTCGCTTTTCCGCGTCTGCATGGTCGTCATCTGCATCTGGATTTGCAGCAGATCGGCGGACCTTGTGCGGATTTCCTGCTGAAGATTTTGCAGGGATTGCAGGTCGGAACCGATATAGATGCCCTGGCGCGCGAAGCTCATTTCCTTGTTAAGCTTGTCGACGGCAACTTTCGCGGCCTGCAGTTTTGTATCTTCAAGTTGTATCGTATCGGCGATGTCGTCGCCAATTCCGAAATAAACACCCTTGGCAACCAGCTTCTGTTTGCGCACCGCTTCTGCTTTCGCGATGCGGGTCGAATAGGTCACCATCTGCAAAGCAGCCTTTGCCGCTTCAAGGTCGGATTCTGTTCTCTGCAGTAAAGCCGCTTGCTGGCTGAGAAGATCATTGTTCAGATTGTCGACCCGGCTAGCATAATCGCCGATAATCGCGTTTTTCTGGCGAAGTTCATTGTCGAGTGCCGCCAGTTGCACTTTCAGGCCGATCAGAGTGGTGTTGTCGACCTTGTCGTTTTCAACAGCCGCCCTGCCGTTACCGGATATTTTCACCACGCCACTGATGGGGGTCGTCAGCGGAATGACGGGAGCATTGATCAAGGCGCGGTTTGTCTGCGAAGTGAAGACAGGTGGAAACACGGAGGAGGAAAACACTGTGGCGACAACACCGAGAACAGTATACGAGGCCAGCCTGACCGAGGCGCCTTGAGGTTTTTCTTTATCTCTATTGCGGAACAGCATGGCACGAACTCCTGTTTTGTTGAACAGCATTTCCTCCCGCAGTATTAAAATAGTCCATCAAGTTTTTTTGCAGCGCAACATCGTTAAGATTGCATTAAGACATTTTCCGAGATTGCCGAAATACTATGCATCTGCCGGCTTTATGGACGCAAAATTTCACCCATGAAAACTTCTTGGGTCAAATTTCAGTCGTTCCATATTAGCTGTGCCTTTATAGCGGCAGCCGGCACCCGCCTTGTGCACTTTGCTCGACCGGGGCGCACAACCTGAGAATGTACCGCGTTTCCACTATGGCAGAGAGAAAAATTTTAAAGAATCGCTTTGGCGGCAGGTCGCTCTGCTCTGAGCGCCGAAAGCGGCTTCACTCTTCCGTGCTTCGGGCAAAATATTTTGACCATTCGTTCGCGCTGAAGGCTATGGGGACGGCCAGGAGGTCCAATCGCTCTCCGCTAGACAGCCGTTATATCGAGATATAATCGCGAGGCACGGCGGCCATGCCGTCACCGTTCATTCCATATCATCGAGAAACGGGTGCCTTTTTTGAGTTCCGGGTGCGTGTGCGTCTGCTCGACCCGGGCGCCAATATTCTGCGCCATCGCCATGATCAGCTTGGTGCCGAGACCGGTGCCGCGAGGGGCTGAATCCGGTTTCACACCGACGCCGTCATCCTCCACAACAAGAATGAACCGGCCGTCCTGGGCGGACAGGTTAATGCGCACTGTGCCTTCTTGATCCGGATAGGCATATTTGAGCGCGTTTGTCAGAAGTTCAGTGACGATGACACCGAGCGCAACGGCATGGTCGGCGTTCAGATCAACCTCACAGAGCGACGTTTCGACCGTGATGGAGGAAGAGCCCGGGACAGCTTGGAACAGGTCGCTTATGATCGAGGTGAGATAGGAATTCAGGGATACGAGCCCCACATTCGCGGTATTGTAGAGACTGCGATGAACGCCGGCGATCGCAGAAATCCGGCTCTGCGTCTCCAGCAACGCCGTTTCTGCTTCCTGGGACTTCAGCGTATTGATCTGCAGCCGGATCATGGCGGAAACCAGTGAGAGACTATTCGCGATGCGATGGTTCATCTCTTTCACCATCATTTCCGCATGCTCTTTGGCCTTTATCAGCAGACGGTCAGCTTCCTCTTTTGTCTGCCGCAGGCGATGGTTTTCAAGCGCCTGGTTGATGGCTGCCAGCAACAGCGGAAAAAAGTCGTCTCCAACATTCTTGATGACGTAATCGGCGGCACCAGCCTTGAGCGCGTCTATGGCGATCTGGGCCTCGTTGGACCCCGTTACGTAAAGAACGGGAACCCGGGCCGGCACCGTCTCGATCGCCGCCAGAAACTCCATTCCCGTCGCCGTCTGAAAATAGTGATCGAGAACGACGACATCGAACTGCCCGTTTTGGAAAAGCTCAAGCCCGGAAGCAACGGACGCGGCATGGACCACCTCCATTCCGTGGCGACCAAGCACGCGGCTCGCAAGCCGCGCCAGAGCCGGGTCGTCATCGACATACAAAACGCGCAGAGCCATCATGCCTTCAGGGTATCTGTATTACGGAAAAGAAAAGGCCGAGATTTTTGATGGCATTCGCGAAGCCCTCATAGTCGACCGGCTTTGTTATATAAACATTCGCACCGAGATCATAGCATTTCTGAATTTCGGTTTCGTCATCAGTGGTCGTCAAAACCACGACAGGCAGACGGCGGGTGTATTCATTGCTTTTGATCTGCTCGAGAATGCTGATGCCGGACATGTCGGGGAGATTGAGGTCGAGCAAAACGAGCAGATAGCGATCCTTGCTGACGAGCCCGTCCCGGCTTTGGCCCAGGATATAATCCAGTGCCTTTGCACCGAGTGTGAACGGCACGATCTCGTTGTTGACACCTGCTCTGCGCACATTTTTCTCGATCAGACGGGCATGTCCCTCGTCGTCTTCGATCATCACGATCGTTACTTCCTGACCGGTCGCTTTCATTTGTCGCCTTCCTTCGTTACTCTTCTGAGGTCACTCGGAAGCAGCAAGATAAATGTGCTGCCTTCCCCGAGTCGCGACTCCACCCTAATGTCACCTCCTAAATTTCTGATTAGCGAACGGACATGTGCGAGACCTATTCCTTCACCGGGCTGGTCCTGTTCGCCCGCCCGACGAAACAGTTCGAAGACACGCTCAAGATCCTGCTCACCGATACCGCGCCCGTTGTCGCCAATTTCAATGGCGATCGCGCCGCGCCCGGCCGGATAGGCGCGTGCCGTTAACCTCAGAGGGCGCCCAGGCATCTGATATTTCACCGCGTTATCGAGAAGATTACCTAGAATCTGGTCGAGAGATATGCGGTCCGTCACGACTGTCAGCTTGGGCGTGTCGACATGAATCTCTCCTCCATTGGCCGTGATCTGATGGCGCACGGTCTCTGAAAGCGAGGAGAGCAAAGTTTCGATATCGACTTTCTCAGGCTGAAGCTTGCGCTGGCCGTCACGGGATATCTTCAGAATGGCGTTGATCAGCTGGTCCATCTTGCGGGTCGATGAACGGATAAACCCGATGGCTTCGGGTATGTCTTCCTCAACCGCCAGCCGCGCCTCTCGGATCACGTCCTGCGTCAGCGTTTTTCCATCTGCCAGGACATAGTTGGTGACCGGCTTCAGCGACGTATCGAATTCAGAAAGGAAGCCCATGATGTTGACAAGCGGCGCCCTCAGATCATGAGTAACGATATAAGCGAAGCGCTGAATTTCCTGGTTGGCCCGGCGAAGATCGCGTGTTCTTTCCTCGACACGCTCCTCAAGATGGCGATTGAGTTCGTCCACATCCTCCCGCGACCTGTTTAGCGCGCGAATATAAGTAAAGACGAGCAGTATCGACCCGCCGACCACGATGAGAATCGCAACGGCACCGCCAATCGTTACCCAACGAAGTGTATTGGCGGCGCCCAGTTGATCCGCAACGATGACGCGCAGGCGATCGTCGGTATCCGACTGAAGGTCCGACAGAACACTCCTGATCTCATTCATGAAGCGTTTGCCGTCGTTATTTCGAACGACCTCGGCTGCCTCGGTAATGCGACCCGCGCGCTGCAAATCGATGGTTTCGCGTGTCTCGGAGAGCTTTGCGTCGATCGCCTGCTTCAAGCCAGCGAGAGGTTGCTTATATCGCTCTTCCCCTTTCAGAAGATCGAGAAGTCGCGCCTGGCGTTCGGGCAAGCCCTGAAGGGCCTCTTCGTAAGGCCCCAGATATTCGCGATTGTTGGTAAGCAGATATCCCCGCTGGCCGGTTTCGACGTCCTGCATCGTCGTCAGCACATCCAGAATTGCGGCACGGACACGGCGCAGTTCCGCCGTTTCCTGGGAATAGCGATTATTCACCTGCACCAGCCACAAAGATGTGGAGACCATGCCAATCAAAATTGCAACGCCAACAGCAAGCATCAAAAGGCTTCGCTGGGCAAACGGTGAAAAACCAGTCACAGCAGTAACATTCCCGGTAGGCAGTTAGTTCGCGGCACAAACTAGAGTACGCAAGCGACGGATGCGAATGATTTCTTTTTACACAAGGGTGGAACCACCTCGATCTTCAGGCGTTCAGCGCTGTTGGTAAAATGTCCGGGCGCGCCTGCGACCATGTGAATGCGGTAAGCTATGCAATATGATTTTCAGGGAAAGCATATCCTCGTTCTGGAAGACGACGCCCTTCTGGCGATGGATATGGAGGACTTTCTGTCCGACCTCGGTGTCGACGTCATCGGGCCGGTTTCCGATATAGCCGCAGCGCTGGAGAAAATAAGCGCAACCGATCTGGATGGAGCGGTCATCGACCTCAATCTCAAGGGCGAGTTATCCTTTCCCGTGATCGAACGACTGAGGGCCGAGAGCATACCTTTCGTCATCTGCAGCGGATATGCCGAGATACCCGGTATTCGCACGCAATTGACAGGGCTGACGATCATTTCCAAGCCGTGCGATTTTGATAATCTCCCGAATGTTCTGGCGACCGAATTCGCGCATACCGGCTAGCGGGAAAATACCCGCAACGTCCGGTAACGCTGATAGGCGACACTTCAGTCCAGAGGGAAAATCACCCGATATTTCAGGCCGTCGCGATCATAGCGGATTTCACTGTCGCCCTGCAGCTCGTACTGGGCTCCCCTTGTAACAAGGGTCGTTCCGAAACCGGTCTCCAGCGGAGCGGAAATGGGCGGGCCACCGCTTTCATGCCAGCGCAGCTCGATAAGGTCCCGGCCTTCATCGTTACGAAGCCTTTTCCAGAAGACCTGCACCTTCCCGGTTGCTTCTGAAAGCGAACCGTATTTCTGCGCATTCGTCACCAGTTCATGCAAAATCATGCCAAGCGCCAATGCGGATTTAGGCGATACGCTAACCCCGTCGGGACCTTCGAGCTCGACGCGGCTGGCAAAAGTGTTATGGGGTTCAATTGCCCGCTTCACGACATCCTTGAGATCGGTTTGTCCCCAGTTGCTCTGGAAAAGCAGGGCATGACTCTCGGCGAGCGCACTCACGCGGGCCACGAGCCTCTCTTGATAATCCTCTACGGATGAACTGCCTTTTGCAGTGCGGCGAATGATGGAAATGACCATCGCCATCGTGTTCTTGACACGATGGCTGAGTTCGCGGACGAGCAGCTCCTTGTGCATTTCCGCCCGTCTCCGCTCCTCCTTTTCCCGTGCTTCCGCGAGAGCGCGACCGACTGCGGAGGGCAGCCTCGCCAGTCGCTGCTTCAGGACATAATCAGTTGCGCCGCGCCTGAAGGCATCGATCGCCGCGTCTTCGCCGAGAACACCGGAAACGAAAATGAAGGGCGTGTCGGGTCTCGTTTGCATGACGACATCAAGCGCAGCCATGCCGTCAAAGTCCGGCAGGGAAAAATCTGCGAGAATGATATCGAACTGCTGATTTTCCAGCGCCTCGATGAAGGAAGTTTTACCCACCGCCCTGGTTACGACAGGGGGCGGAGAGATCCGTGAAAGCTGATCCTCGATCAGTTCGGCATCGACCGAGCTGTCTTCGAGAAGAAGAAGCTTGCTTTGCTCCATCTGCGGCATCGCCTCACGCACCATTGCGGCGCGCGCCCGGCGGCGGTTCGTTCAGCAGGGCCCAGAACACGCCAAGATCCTGTATCGCCTTAAAAAACTGATTGAACTCCACCGGCTTCACCACAAAGGCGTTCACGCCGAGTTCGTAGCTCTTTACGAGATCCTGTTCTTCACGGGAGGAGGTCAGCATGACGACCGGAATATGCTTGAGGTGATCGCTGCCCTTCACGGTCTGGAGGACCTCGAGCCCATCAACCTTCGGCAGCTTGAGATCAAGAAGAACCACGGTCGGGTCACCGGCAGGCCGGTTGTGGAAGTTACCCGAGGCGTTGAGATAATCAAGCGCTTCTGCACCATCACGCGCAATGACGACCTCGTTCGCCAGTTGACATTTTTCCAGCGCAGTTAGCGTCAATTCCAGATCGCGTGGATTATCCTCCACGAGAAGAATAGGTCTGAGTTCAGGCAATTTTTTCCTCTTCAACTTTCGTAACCGGCAATGTGAAGGAGAACGTGGCTCCCTCTCCGACAGTTCCCTTAGCGCTGACCGAACCGTGGTGGCGTTCAACAATTCGTCTTACCAGCGCAAGTCCAATTCCCGTTCCCTCAAAATCCTCTACCCGCTGCAATCTCTGGAATACACCAAAAAGCTTGCTGTAATAGGCCATGTCAAAGCCAACACCGTTATCCTCGACCGAGTAGGTGACGCCACCTTCGGTTTCTGCCGCGGAAATGGTGATAATCGAAACGGGTTTCTGGCGGGAATATTTGATCGCGTTGTCAACGAGATTGTACCACACCTGCCGAAGCAGGGTCGGATCTCCGAGCGACACGGGCAGATTGCCGATCTGCCATTCGATCTGCCGATCAGCGATGGAATGAGCGAGGGAGCGGCGAACCTCGTTCACGACTTTCTCCATGTCAACCGGCACCATTGTGATTTGGGTGCGGCCGAGCTGCGAGAAATTCAGGAGATCATCCACGAGCCTGCCTGCACCGAGTGCCGCTTCGGAGATCATCTGCAGATAGTGGAGCGATTTTTCATCCAGGGTGTTGCTGCGTTCGCGCAAGAGCTGGGCGAAACCGACAATATGACGGAAGGGCGCACGGAGATCATGCGAAACCGAGTAGGAAAATGCCTCCAGCTCCTTGTTGGTCCTCTGCAATTCTTTCGTCAGATCCGCCATTTCCTCCGCCTTGCGCAGTACTATGCCGATGATGGCGCCACGCAACTCCCGCGCCGCTGCAAGCTCGGGCGCTGACCACGGTGAGGCTGTGTTTCGCACCTGCTCTTTCCAGGTTTCGAACGATTTGCGCGGATGAATGCGCCCGCTCTCATGCACTGTCTTGTGCGGATCCCCGCCCCAGCGCACCGTCTTTACGACTTCCGGCCGAAACCAGATCAGCCAGCTTCCGTGCAATTCCGAAACCCGCATCGCGATGATCCCGCTCGCCACGGACGCAAATGCCGCAGCAGCGGGATAATCGCCGGCAAGATTGTCTGTGGCAAATAGGTCTGCGACCTCGCGTTCGCCGAGCCAGCGGATCAATCCTTCGACCTGCTCCTGCGAGGGGGTCTTGCCCACGAGATGATATTCATCGCCAAAAAGCAGTGCAGCTCCCTCAGCCCCCACCTGCTCCAGCAGATCCGCCTTTTCGCTCTCCCCGCCCAGGAGGCCATCAACCCATCTTTGTGCCGCCGCCATCCGCTTGAGCAGGCGAGCCTGGACATGACCAAGTTCCAGCCGGCGCGAAGCATCCTGAGAACTTTGCTCCATTGCGATCCGCATCGAAAGGAGCTGGGCGGCGAAATCGCAGGCTTCCCGTACGGCGATCGAGACGGAGTGGGGGGCGGCGTGATGGCATGCGATCAGCCCCCACAACTTGCCATTGACGATGATTGACACCGACATCGAGGCCGCCGTTGCCATGTTGCGCATGTATTCCAGATGAACGGGCGAAACGCTGCGAAGCTGTGAAAGGCTCATATCGAGCACTGCGCCCGTTTCCGAGTTGACCTGCGGCATGACAGGCACGGGCCTATAATCGACGTCCGGGATCATACGCAGACGGTTGACCGTATAAAGCTTGCGCGCCTGCGGCGGGATGTCGCCCGCCGGGAAGCGAAGCCCGATATATGAAGGCAACGCCCCGCCTCCAGCTTCCGCCACGACATGACCGCTCCAGTCGGGACCGAAGTCATAAATGAGGGTCCGGTCGTAACCGCTGATCGAGGAAACAAGCTGTGCAACTCGAGACAGCGCGTCACTCAGCGACGGCGTGCTGTTGAGATATTGGGCGAGGCCTGTCAACTCGCTCATCAGCGCTTCGGCGGAGTCGCCCGGGCCTGTTCTCTCAAGCTCGACGATGATCACGCTTCCCGACCGATGCGCCGAGACATCGAGTTTTTTTTCGGCCCAGACATATCTGAAGCTGCTGTCGTCACCGGAATACCAGGCCGGTAATGCCTCGATAAACGGCAATGTTTCCCGGTCTGGAATCACGCCTATCGGTAGAGGCGCATCAAGAAAATCCTGCAGGTTATCGCTCGCCTGCACGACCGCCAACTGACGCGCGGACAGCACGAAAAGTGCGCCATGTTGCTGGATAGCGCCGGGAATGTGGATGGGCTCGGCGCCGCAACTATCCAGCTTCGGCGTGACTGAACTCATGACTTTCTCCAGCCGCTCTGTGATCGACGGCGTGCTCAAAACGCGGCCAGCCTAGCCATTATTCTACGGATGTAAACGTTTGCTTACGCGAAATTGTTTCGCCGTCGGCCACGCCCCTCTCAGGTTTCGGCAACAACAGCGGGCTTCATGAGATAATGACCCACACACCAGACGTTACCGTCCTCGTGACCAAACAGCCCGGCCGTTGCGAGAAAAAACAGGCGCCAGCGGCGTTCCCATAACCGCGCGTCAGCACCATAAACCTGCTGCAGGATCGGCCTGATGCGGCCGATTTCCCGATCGAAATTCTCAAGCCAGGCGAGAGCCGTGCGGCGGTAATGCGATCCCGGCCAGTGCCATTCCCTTTCGACGGTAAGAACCTCGCTGAAGCGATGGGGAAGATCAAAAGCGGGCATGATGCCGCCGGTGAAAAAATGCCGGGCAATCCAGTCGGCGGGGTTGTTGTGGTCGAAACGATAGGATCGGCTGCGGTGGTTGAAGACATGGAGGAAAAACTTGCCTTCAGGTTTCAGCCAGGTACAAACGCGTTCGAAGAGCACCTGCCAATTCGACATATGTTCGAACATTTCGACCGATACGATGCGATCAAAGTGATCGCCGGTCGCAAAATCGTTCATGTCTGCGGTCACCACGGAAAGATTGGACAGCCCGCGCTCACGCGCGCGGCCAAGGATGGATTCCCGTTGCGATGCGGAATTGGAGACAGACGTGATCCGCGCATTGGGAAAACGCGCTGCCATATAAAGCGACAGCGAACCCCAGCCGCAGCCGAGTTCGAGAATGTCCATGCCGTCCTCCAACTCGGCATGGTCTACCGTTTCGGTGAGAGCAGCTGTCTCCGCTTCATCGAGGCTTGTCTGGTTATGGGGATAATAGCAGCAGGAATATTTCCGCTGGGCTCCGAGAACCAGTGCGAAAAACTCAGCGGGGACTTCATAGTGTTGCCTGTTCGCCTCGTCGGTATGGCTGGCGACGGGGAATTTCGCCATATTCGCCGCAAAAGCCGCCTCGGCATCCGGCGGTATTTTTGCGAGCCGCCGTTTCGTTCTTGCGCAGAGCATATCTATTCCGGCGAGTGTAACGCCGTCGTTGAGCGCCGCGCGTTCTGCAGCATTGATGGCAAAGGCGAGCATATTCATGGCGTTTCCTCGTTTTTGCGCGGCCCCGGAAAGAAGGCGTTGACGCGGCGTTGCAGGGCACGGAATTTTTCTCCGCGCGATTTCAGCATGTGCTCTTCAAGCGGCGGAATGCCGGAGACATGGACGAGCAGCCAGTACATCATGACGGGCGCGGCAAGCGACGCCCAGGACAAGCCGTGCGCCTGAAGGGCCAGCAGCGGCAAGCTGCACCAGAAAAGCCATTCGAAGAAATAATTGGGATGGCGTGAATAACGCCAGAGACCGGTTTCACATATACCGGTTTTCGCTTCGGGGGTTTTCCTGAATTTCGACAGCTGAGCGTCCGAGAGCGCTTCACCTGCCAGTGCAACAAGCGCAACCATGGTGGCGAGAATATCTATTGTGCGCGGGAAAATCCGTTCGTTGCTGGCGGCTAGATAAACAGCCAAAACAAGCACAAAGGCGGCAACCGCCTGTATTTGCAGGAAGAAGAAAAGCCGCCGGGGACCGGTTTCGCCCCATTGCTCCATGAGTTTTGCATAACGCGGATCTTCCCCGCCGCCCCGCGTGCGCAGGCCTATGTGTCCAGCAAGCCGCAGGGACCATACGACAACGAGACAGAATACGATACTGCGCCGCCCGCCATCGCCCTCCGCCAGCAACACAGCCAAGATGCCGCCGAGCCCGACGCTTGCCGACCAGACAGTGTCGATCCAGCCGCTCGAGCCGGTCGCTCTTTGTAATGCCCAGGCTCCTGCCATCAGCAGCGACATCAGAATGGCAAGCGTCAGGATCACGGAAAACATCACTACTTCGCTCACCACTTTTAATCGATCGAGGCCGGGTTTCGTGATGGCAAATACGGCCTAACCAGCAAAAGAGTTTCAGGGTTCGAAAAAAATTCGAAAAACCACCTGCCGCTGAAACTTATCAGACGGCTGCCTCGTATCTGCGCTGTCCAAAGACAATTTCTACAATGCGATAGCGAGGATCGATGACCGACACCGAAACAATGCGACGAGACAACCGGCGCCGCATCGCGATAGTGGGAACGGGAATTTCCGGTCTGTCAGCAGCCTGGCTCTTGTCGCAAAGGCACGATGTCACGGTCTTCGAGGCGGCAGACCGCGTTGGAGGCCACAGCAACACGGTAACATTCGATACGAAGAATGGCCCGATCCATGTCGATACGGGTTTCATTGTCTATAACGACTGGACATACCCCAATCTGACCGCGCTTTTTCGAAAGCTGAACGTGCCGACCGCAGCCTCGAACATGTCGTTCGCTGTTTCCCTTGATAATGGCGGCTTTGAATATTCCGGCGGAAACGGGTTTGGCCTGCTCGCACAGAAGAGAAATGCTCTGAAACCCCGCTTCTGGTCGATGCTTGCGGACCTCCTGCGATTTTATCGCAACGCCCCGCGTGACCTGCACTCGATGGCTGACATGTCCCTCGACGATTATCTGACGCGTAATCGCTATGGCGCAGCGTTCCGCGACGATCATCTCTACCCGATGGCTGCGGCCATATGGTCCACACCGGCCATGGAAGTAGGCCGTTATCCGGCGGCGCATTTCATCAAGTTCTGCCGCAATCACGGTTTGCTGTTGCTGCGCAACCGGCCGGTCTGGCGCACCGTCGTTGGTGGCTCGCGCGAATATGTAAAACGCCTCACGGCACCGTTTGCAGACAGAATTCGCCTGTCAACGCCAGTGACGCGTATTCGCCGCCTGCCGCACGGCGTCGAAATTACAACTGCGCAGGGCGAAATTGCCCGCTTCGATGACGTGGTCATCGCGGCGCATGCGGATCAGGCGCTGGACTTGCTGGCCGATGCGACACGTGTCGAAAAGCGCATTCTCGGTGCCTTTGGTTATACTCGAAACCGGGCCGTGCTTCACACTGATAACACCTTCATGCCGCGCCGCCGCGCCGCCTGGTCAAGCTGGAATTATGTGGCCGACACGCGCACCGAAGCGGGCCAGCCCAGCATCACATACTGGATGAACCGGCTCCAGCCGCTCGGCGAAGCCGAGGATATTTTCGTGACCTTGAACCCGGTGCGGGAACCGCATCAAGAAAAGATCATCGCCGAAGAGACCTATCACCACCCCGTCTTTGACGCCGGAACCGAACAGATGCGCCAGGAACTATGGGCCTTGCAGGGCTTGCGAAACACCTGGTTCTGCGGCGCCTATTTCGGTTCCGGTTTTCATGAAGACGGCCTCCAGGCTGGGCTTGCCGTCGCTGAAGATCTCGGTGGCCTGTCCCGCCCATGGAAGGTGGCGGACGACAGCGGCCGGATCATCCGCCTCGATTTGGAGACGATCGCCACGGACACGCGATCCATGGAGGCGACGGCATGAAGCCTCCCCTCGTCTCTGCGCTTTTCCCTGGCCATGTTACCCACGCCCGGTTCAAGCCGAAAACCCACAAACTGGACTATCGGATCTATTCGCTGTTTCTCGATCTCGATGAGTTGGATACGCTGGACCGGAAATTGCGGTTTTTCTCGGTGGACCGGTTCAACCTGTTTTCATTTCATCGCAAGGACCGAGGCAACGGCAGCGGGCTCGGGCTGCGCCAGCAGATAGATGCGGCAATGACGGCGGCAGGCATGACAGCGGATGGAGGGCCGGTGCGCCTGCTTACCATGCCGCGTTTGCTTGGCTGGGCCTTTAATCCGCTCAGCGTGTTCTTCTGCCATGGCCGCGACATGGAACTCAAAGCCATCCTCTGGGAAGTGGACAACACTTTCGGCCAACGGCATTCCTATCTGATCCCCGTAGAGGCCGGCATGGGCGCGGAGATCGTACAGCGCTGTGACAAGGCTTTCTATGTCTCGCCCTTCATGGACATGAACCTTCACTATGTTTTCCGCGTCATCCCGCCTGGGGAGAGGCTGAAGATCGTCATTGAAACATTCGACGATGATGGCGCCGTCCTGACCGCCCGGCATCTTGCCCGAAGGGTCGAACTGACCGATCGAGCCTTGCTGAGAGCCTTTGTCACCATTCCTTTCCTGACCCTGAAAGTCGTTCTCGGCATTCACTGGGAAGCGCTGAAAATCTGGCTGAAGGGGGTGGCGCTGAGAAAGCGCCCGCCGCCACCCGCACAGCCAATATCCTTCGTTCACCCTTCATCGTCGCAAATCGAGGCCAGAATTCATGACCCCGTTTGACAATCTCTCGGAATTACCGGTGCAGAACACCCGCGTCAGCGGCCGTATGGGCCTCGGCACTTGGCTCATCACCCGGCTGCTGAACAATATTCACCGCGGCCGGCTTCGCATCACCCTCCCCGGCGGCGGAACCATCGAAAAATCGGGGACATCGGAAGGCATCGACGCCATTCTCGTTCTGCATAACTGGCGGGCAATCCGCCGTCTGTTCGTCAATGGTGATATTGGCTTTGCGGAAGGCTTCATTGAGAACGACTGGTCCACACCGGACCTGACCGCGCTTATCCGTTTCGCCGCGCAAAATCGCGATGCTTTCACGAAATCAATGCGCGGCAGCCTGCCCATGCGCCTCATCAACCGGCTTGCGCACGGGCTGAACGCCAATACCAGACGTGGCAGCCGACGCAACATCGAGGCGCATTACGATCTCGGCAACGAGTTTTACCGGCAATGGCTCGATCCCTCGATGCTTTACTCCTCGGCGATTTTCGACCTGATGACACCAACCCTTGAGGCAGCGCAGCAGAGGAAACTCGAGCGTATTGCGGAAAAGTTGCAGTTGACCGGCAACAAGGATGTGCTGGAAATCGGCTGCGGCTGGGGCGCGCTCGCCATTCACCTCGCCACGCAGCACAATGCCAACGTGACCGGCATCACCCTGTCGCCCTCCCAGTTGCGCTGGGCGGAAAATGCTGCGGAAAAAGCAGAAAAGGCTGACCGGATCAAACTGAAGCTGCAGGACTACCGCGACGTCAAAGGTCAATTCGACAACATCGTCTCCGTGGAAATGTTTGAAGCCGTCGGCGAAGCCTATTGGCCAAGCTATTTCGGGACGCTGAAGCGCTGCCTGAAACCCGGCGGTCGGGCGGTGCTGCAAATCATATCCATTGAAGAAAACCGCTTCGATACGTATCGGCGCAAGGCCGATTTCATTCAGAAATACGTGTTTCCTGGCGGCTTCCTGCCCTCCGATTCAGCTCTGGAAAAAGCCGTGGGGCAAGCCGGCCTCAAACTCACGGAAAAGGAGCTTTTCGGCCAGTCCTATGCGCTCACACTGGCGGAATGGCGCCAGCGTTTCCATGCCCGGTGGCAGACTATTTCCCTACTCGGCTTCGACGAGCGCTTTCGGCGGATGTGGGACTATTACCTCTGCTATTGCGAAGCAGGTTTTGCCGAGGGAACCATTGATGTCGGCCTGTACACAATAGAACACGGATGAGGCGGGACTAAAAAACGGAGAACCACGATGAAGATCCTTGGATTGGCAATTGCATCCGCCCTGTCTCCGTTGCTGGCAGGGACCAGTGCGACCGCGGCCGATATCAACGGCAACTGGGCGCGGGGCGACGGCAAGGCGAAAGTGCTGATCGCTCCCTGCGGCGAGAAAATATGTGCGACAAACACATGGATCAAACCCGGCACCCAGAAAGAAAAGACCGGCGACCGCCTGATCATGGACATAAGGCCGGGCGAGACGGGCAATTACACCGGCACGGCCTTCGACCCGCAGCGGGATAAATCCTACAAGATAACGGTGACGGTGGCAGGCAACAACATGACTACGAAAGGCTGCATCATCGCCGGTCTGCTGTGCAAGGGCATAAGCTGGACCAGGATCGACTAGCCACGTCCCAGATCCTCCCTCTCTCGTCAACCAGACCAAAAAGTCGCCTGATCAATGGCAAAGGAAAAAATCGATGAAGACGTATCTTGCCGCCTATTTCTTCACCCTGGTTGCCTTTCTGGTGATCGATTTCATCTGGTTGAGCACCATGGCGTCACGACTTTATCGACCGGCCATCGGCGATCTTCTGGCGGAAAATTTCCGTCTCGCTCCGGCGATCATCTTTTATCTCATCTACGCCGCCGGCCTTACTTTTCTCGCCGTGCGTCCGGCACTTATTTCGGGACAATGGAGCACGGCGCTGCTTTACGGCGCTGCCGTGGGCTTCATGGCTTATGCCACATATGATCTGACCAATCAGGCGACGCTGAAAAGCTGGTCGACGACCCTGACCGTTGCCGATCTTCTGTGGGGCACCTTCGTCTCCGCGGCAGCGGCCGTCATCGGCTTTCTTGTCACGGTACGCATCATTGGCCCGTTGGAAAACTCGGCAGGCTGGCCATGATGACCGTCGCCTCCTCCAGCCTGCGCCCGATGATCACAGGGCGTGTCTGGAACGAACTTCCCAAGCATCTCTTGTCTTCCTTCGAAAGACGATCCTATAAAGGAAGAATAGCAAGGAAGGTTCGAATGCAGGGCACAGAGATCGCAAGCCTTATCCACCGCGTCGGCATGGGTGATCGTTCAGCATTCGTCTCGCTTTACCAGGCAACAAGCCCGAAGCTTTTTGCGATCTGCCTGAAAATCCTGCGGGACAGAACGGACGCCGAGGAGGCGCTGCAGGAAATTTATATCAAGGTGTGGCAGCGCGCCCGCACATTTGCCGCCAGTGCCGGCAAACCGGCGACATGGCTCGCCACCATCGCGCGCAACCACGCCATAGACACGATTCGCGCCCGCAGACCTGCTGGCGATGACATTGACGAGGTATATGACCTCGTCGACGAAAGCGTTCGCGATCCTGAACAGCATGTTGTTCTGGCGGATGAAGGCCGCAGGATCGACGACTGCATGCGCGAACTTGAGACTGTGCACGCACAGGCAATACGCCGGGCCTATGTCGAGGGTCTGAGCTATCTCGAACTCGCCGACGAATTACGGGTGCCACTGAATACGGTTAGAACCTGGCTGCGGCGCAGTCTTATCAAACTCAGAGAGTGCATGCAGCGATGACGACGGGCGACCACAGCGGCGGAATGCACTCGCGCGATGAAATACTCGCAGGCGAATATGTGCTTGGTGTCCTGCCGCTTGAAAAGCGCCGCGAAGTGGAACAGCGTATCCAGGAGGACAGGGTCTTCGCGCAACTGGTGCAGCGCTGGGAGACCGAGTTTTCAGACTTTAACGCCGATTACCAGGAAGAGACGCCCAGCGCCGCTATTCTTGCCCGTATTCAAGAGCGTCTGTTCGGCAGCAGAGCGGTCAACACGAATGGCACCTTGTGGAACTCCGCATCTTTCTGGCGCTGGATATCTGTGGCCACCAGCGCAACCGCCGTGGCTGCCGTCGTTTATGCCGCGTTCCCGGAACAACGGGACGGCACAAGCCCGCTTGTGGCCGAGCTTGCGACAACCGACAGCCAGGTCAATCTCCTCGCGTCCTACGACGCGGAATCGGGCCGAATGCGTATCGTTCCCGTGGCGACCGGAAAGACGGACGAAAAGTCACTGGAACTGTGGCTCGTCATGGACGGCGGCAAGACACGCTCGCTCGGCGTTTTCCAGCCCGGCACGAATGGCGACCTCGTCATTCCCGCCGACATGCGTGGCAATATAAAGGAAGGTACGACTTTCGCGATCAGTGTCGAACCATTCGGTGGTTCACCGACCGGTCAGGCAACCGGTCCGGTCATTGCTGTCGGCACCGCCCGGTGGGGTTGATGCCCCGCTGGGCCGTCTGCAGCCGTGGTATTGTCATGCTGCCGCCGGAAAAGAACGACGCAATTCCATGTCCAGCATGGCGCAAAATCCAGGACTGGCAAGGGTGATCCGCCGGATCTGAAGCGAAACGCCGCGCTGCTGCGGTCGTTCTCAATTTTACCGCCACCGCCATCCGTCTTTTCGCAACGTGCTGCAGCCCAACACGTAACCCACACCCGCGGCCAGGCAAAGTGAAGCCCAAGGACTTCTACCGATAGCGCTACGTGCGGCGCGGCGATTGATCCGGGCAACCGCATTTACAGACACCAAAGCCCGTGAAGCGGTTTCGCCAGCACGGACTTTCAAACTGTCGATCTCGGCGCGCAGTGCGTTTATCTCGTCGCTCAATTGCGCTGCAAGGCTGTCATTGCGCTCCGCTACCTCTGCAAGCGCCGCGTCAACGAGGGGAGCGTCGGAGATTTGCGGCTGGACACCCGCGGGGCTCGGCTGTCCGTTGCCCTCTGATGCCGCGGGAACAGAACTGCCATGTTGTTGAAAGGTATTTTGGATCATCGAAGCCTCCTTGATCAGCATCTAACCCGCGCCTCTCTCGGATGTTCCAGCAAGAATGATTGCTTTGCGTCGCGGAAAGCCTTGGCCGGTGGGTCTTGCGAACACTTGCCTCAGCTATCGCACAGCACCGGGACGGCGCCTCGTCAGACGCCGCCGTCAATGGGTCTAACTGTCGAAGGTTCTTTAGAGGCCGGCGACGCGAGATAAGACACATCGCAGACAGGGAATCGGTCTTGAATCCGGATTTGCAAGCGATGGCGATCGGGGGTGAAACTTTTTTGAGCGCGACGAGTTTGGTTCACGAGCAATGAAGCTCGCATTTCCCACAGCATGCAGTCATCCGCCATGCGGAGAATCTGCCCCCTTTCGGAGGAGATACCGTGAACTCTATCATTTACCTAGTCGGGCTGGTCGTGGTCGTCCTGTTCATTCTCTCACTGTTGGGGTTACGCTAATGGTTGATCCAATCGTTACTGACGCCAATCGGAGCTATGTCGACTGGCCTGCCATTTTTGCCGGAGCGTTTATTGCCTCCGGGGCAATGGCGGTTCTCACCGCGTTTGCCAGCGGATTGGGACTGAGTTCAATCTCGGCGGACAATGGCGGTGAGATCAGTTCAGTCTGGCTGATCATAACCGGCCTCTTCGTGGTCGTTTCCATGGTCGGCTCTTACATGCTGGGCGGTTACATCACCGGCCGGATGCGCAGACCCGCAGGGCAGGCGGACCGAAACGAATTGACCGTTCGTGACGGCCTGAATGGGCTGGTGGTTTGGGGGATTGGAACGGTCGTCTCGGCATTCCTGGCCCTGGGCGTTCTTTCAGGTGGTGCAAGAGCTGTTGGAAGCGCCGCCCAGACAGCAATTGAGGCAACCGGGACGGCGGTTGGTGGAGCGGCGCAAGGCGTCGGACAGGTCGCCGGGGGAATCGTTTCAGGAGCCGGGAGTGCCGCTGGCGGTATCGCGCAAGGGGCCGGGAAGGCAGCAGCGCCCAGCATCGAGCAGATGCTTCCGCAGGGCCTCAGGGCCAATCCGCTCGATTATTTTACTGATACGCTGTTGCGAACGGATGGACAGGCAGCGTCGCCGCAGGCCGATCAAACCGTCGGTGACTACCAGCGGCAAATAAGCGGCATCCTGGGAAATCTGCTGTCGACAGGCGAAATTTCCGACGCTGACAGAAACTGGCTCACGACACAGATTGCTACGCGTACCGGCATCAGCCAGACCGATGCCCAGAACAGGGTCAATCAGACGGTGGAGCGGGTGCAGGCCGTACGGACGGAAGCGCAGCAAAAAGTCGATGAGGCCCAAAAGCGCGTCGACGAAATGAAGGCGCAGGCAGAGAAAGCGCTGGAGGATGCCAAGAGGCAGGCGGCTGACATTGCGGAGAAAGCACGAATCACCGGCATTCTGACCGCGTTTTTATTGGCGGCTTCAGCAATCGTGTCCTCTGCAGCAGCTTACATCGGCGCTGTTCACGGTGGTCGACATAGGGATGAAGGAAGAATCTGGGGCGGCCTCGCCTACAGGAGATAGCCCTTCATATCTGCAAAGGAGTCCCGCCCGTCTCGGGCGGGGCCCCGAGCATAAGCCAATCCGCGCTCTTCGGCCTCATTACGCCGCGCCATCATCATTCTTCGACATTTCCGCCTCAATGACGCAGATCACGCCGCTCTTCGCGTAGACGAATTTCGTCTCGCCCTTCAATTCGGCGGACAGAAGCCGCTCGATGAGGGTCGAACCGAAACCCCTGCGCCGGGGCGGAGCAACCTCCGGCCCCCCTCGTTCCTCCCACACAATCCGCAGGCGGTTGTCTGCAAGAGGCTCGAATTGCCACGAGATGGATACCTGGCCGCCAGGCGCGGACAGTGCACCGTATTTTGCCGCGTTGGTCGCCAGTTCGTGGAGAGCAAGGGAAAGTGACACGACCGCTCTCGGGGGCAAGGGAACGCTAGGCCCGCCAATCTGAAAGGCGTCGACGGGATAAGGTGACAAGGCCTGCTGCATGACGGCCTTGAGATCTGCGTGCTGCCAATCGGCGTGCACCAGCAGGTCCTGCGCTCTGCTCAGCGACGCCAATCTGCTGGTGAAGGCTTCCACCTCCTCGTGGTTTGCCTTGTCGCGACCAAGCGTTTGTCTCGCAATTGCCGTCACAGTCGCAAGGACGTTCTTGACGCGATGATGGAGTTCATTGACGAGAATGGATTTCAGCCGCTCTGCATCCTTGCGGGCGGTGATGTCGTGCGCCGTCTTGGAGGCGCCTATAACACGTGCGTTGGCGTCGCGGATCGGCGACACGCTGAGAAGCACCTCGACAAGCCGCCCGTCCTTTCGACGACGCTGCGTCTCGTAGGGTTCAACGAAACGGCCTGCCCTGACCTCCGTGAGGATCCTCGGCTCCTCTTCCTGCCTCCCATCCGGCACCAACATCAGCACCGACCGGCCGACGACTTCATCCTGCGAATAACCATAGAGCTTTTCCGCAGCTGCGTTCCAGCTGGTGATCTTCATATCGAGATCGATGCCCATAATCGCGTCGTTGGAAGAGGCGATCATCGACGCGAGGTGTTTCTCGATCTCCTGAGCGTGTCGTCTCTCGCCGATATCGACCGAAATGGCGACAGCTTGCGACATGTTTCCCCCGTCATCGCGGATTGCGGAGACCGAGTTCGCGACCCACACCAGACTTCCGTCACCACGGACGTAGCGCTTTTCTATCTCGAAGCTTTCACCGGTCTGAACCATGTGCTGGAACAGGCGCTGGTTTTCGGGAAGATCGTCGGCAAACGTAATCTCCTGCATGCGGCTGCCGATCAGCTCGTCCCTCGGCCGACCGACGATCCGACAGAAATGATCGTTCACGCTGAGGAGTTTTCCGGTCAGATCGCCGAGGGCTATGCCAGCGGCTGACTGCGCGAAGATGGCCCTTAGACGCTCCTCGCTCTCTCGCAAGGCCGCATCCGCCTTCACCCGCTCGGTCGTTTCGTTGACGATGCAGAACACACCACGCACGGTGCCATCCTGATCCGCGACCGGAGAATACGAAATGTCGAAGTACACCGTTTCGGGGTAACCGTGTCTTTCGATATAAAATGGCCTGTCTTTTGCGGCGACCGTTTCTCCCTTCGCGAGGACGCGCTGCAGCAGCGGCTCGAGGTCATCCCAGAGTTCGTTCCAGTATTCTCGGGCGGGTCTGCCGAATGCGTGTGGGTGCTTATTGCCTATGGTTGGCGCGTAGGCGTCGTTGTAGAATGCGACAAACTCCGGTCCCCAGAACATCACGATCTGCGCCTGTGAGGGAAGCATGATGCCGATGGCGGCATGCAGACAGGCAGGCCATTCCGATTTCGGACCAAGTGGGCCTGATGCCCAGTCCACTGTGTCGAGGAGGCTGGATACGGGAACTGCGAGCGTGTTAACCTTGTCCAGGGCGACGATCTCCACCTGAGGATCAATAGACGCAGCCTATCGAACTTTCTCGTGAGAGCAAAGAGTCTGTCGCACTTGCGGCGTGTTTCCTGTGTCCGACCGTCGATATCAGCCGAAAGTCATCATGGCTGATTGTACCTCAATCATGGACCGACATATCTCCATCCAAGCGACCCATCCCGATCGCCTCCGCGGCCTGTTACCCAGTTGCCGTACCCGACCGATGGTCCAATGCGGCGCCCGTATCTCCAAATAACGCGATCCTCGCCTTCGGGCTGCTGTCCGGGTCGCGCTCGGGCTGAATTCGTACTTAACAAAATGAACGGGCCTCGTTGCCCCGCACCAGCCATTCGCAAGATAGGAATCATGCGCGGAACCGGCCCGCGTGTCAGGCCCCCCTTGCGATTTGCCATACAGCGATCGCAGCTATTGCAGCCGGTATTGTGACGACAATCATGAAGATGGGCAGTTCCTGCATCACCGTGTAACCCGCTTTGGTCACGCCCACCCACAGGTTGACCAGCGCCATCGCAAGCCAGAGGGGAATGAAAGCTTTCGCGGCGACAGCCACACTTGCCGAATCCTCGCCCCACAGCCAGCCGAACAGGCAGAATACACCGAACGGGGCAATGCCGCCCAGAATCACCAACATCATATCCATGATGCCAACCTTTCATGCCCCGCAGGGGAATGGGCCCTGAAGCCCGTTCCCCCAGCCGTTACTTGGTCGTATAGCCGCCGTTGACGAGAATGGTTTGGCCCGTCATCCACCAACCATCCGAGACCATAAACCGGATGTAGGGGACGATATCCTCGATGTCGGTAAGTCCCGTCTTGGAGAAACCTGAGAGCGCCGCCGCGGTCTTGTGGTAGGCGACGGCATCCGCTCCCTCGGCGGGATAGAAGAACGGGGTGTCCATCGGGCCGGGCCCGATCGCCGTGACCGAGATGCCGCGCTGACCGAACTCCTTCGAGGCTGCGCGGGTGAAATGCTCGACCGGCGCCTTGGTGCCGGCGTAGCTCGCATAGAAAGGTGTGAACGCGCCGAGCAATGAGGTCACCAGCGTTACCAGCTTGCCGTTGTCATTAAGGTGCCTGCCAGCTTCCTTGATGAAGAAGAATGCGGTTTTCGCGTTGACGGCACTCATTTCATCATATTCGGCTTCAGATATCTCCAGGATTGGCTTCTTAAGGACCTTACCCACCGTGTTGATTGCAATGTCAGGCCGGCCGATGGCAGCGACAGCCTCGGCGAACAGCTTTTCGACGGCGCCCGCCGTTGTCAGGTCGGCTTGCAATGCCACTGCCTCGGCACCGGCCGCCTTGACTGCGGTCACTGTTGCGTCCGCCTCCCCTTTGGTGGCAGCGCTGTTATAATGGATCGCGATTGCTTTTGCGCCGTGTGAGGCGAGATCGCGTGCTATCAGCCCGCCCAAATTCTTGGCGCCCCCGGCGATGATGACGGTTTTACCCTTGATGCTGTGATCGGTCATGGATGGCCTCCTTTTGCAGATGGGCAGCCGCATCTGCGCCCGCCGTCGCCAGCCAGAGTATCGTCTGGATTTTCGTGATAAAGTCATCCATTCTGGTTTCACTTGTTTGAAACCCCGCACAATCTGAGGCTCTTGTGGATCGCATCGACCTCTTTCGTGTGTTCACCCGCGTTGTGGAGTGCTCAAGCTTTACACGTGCAGCAGACACACTCGGCCTGCCACGGTCTACGGTTTCGGCTGCCGTTCTGGAACTGGAGGCGCGGGTCGGCGCCCGCCTGCTGCACCGGACCACCCGCAAGGTTTCAGCAACGCAGGATGGGTTGGCTTTTTACGAGAGCTGCCAGCGGATTGTCTCGGATGTCGAGGACACCGAGAACATCTTCCGACAAACCATCTCACGGCCATCGGGCAGGCTGAGGATCGACGTTCCGGGCCGGATCGGCCGGTTGATAATCGCGCCGGCCTTGCCGGATTTCCTTCATCGATTCCCTTTGATCGATATCGAGCTGGGGGTTACCGACCGCACAGTCAATCTCATTGAAGAGAGTGTGGATTGCGTTTTGCGGGTCGGTGCCTTGACCGACTCCGGTTTGATCGCGCGACAGATAGGCAGGCTGCCACTCATCAACGTCGGCAGCCCAGCCTATTTTGCCGTGCATGGCAAACCTTTCGCCCCGGACGATCTGTCGCAACATTGGGCTATTAACTATGCATCTCCTTCCACGGGGAGAATTGAAAGCTGGGAATGGCTGGAAAACGACACCGTTCGCTCGATGTCCATGCGTGCCCGCGTGACGGTCAATAGCGCAGAAGCCTATATTGCATGTTGTCTGGCAGGAATGGGTCTTATCCAGATACCCGCCTACGACGTCCGAGATCAGTTGCAAAACGGCGCCCTTGTCGAGGTGATGCCGGATTACAGGGCTCAATCCCTGCCCATGGCGCTGCTCTATCCACACAGGCAGCACCTCTCCCATCGTTTGCAGGTCTTCATAGACTGGTTGGAGGCATTGCTTAAACGGGAGCTCCTGAGCGACGCCATTCTTCTCGAGGATTGACCTGGGACCGGGATGAAAATGAGATTGTCCGGCAGCGGACCGATCACGCAAGACAACTGACAACCAGGCAAATCACCACCGCGATAATGCTGGCGGCGGAGGCTCCATGACGCGCCCCCAACGGATGTGTCACCTTCCGGCATGATGGACACGGGCCGAAACAGTCATCATAGTGCAGGAATAGAGCGACGCTACGGTTCGTCACTGAATGGCGTCACGGGCAGATGCCGGCTCTTACGAGAGCGAAGAGGAAGTTCGGGCAACCATCCCTGCCTCGGCCATTATGGGATTCACCGGCCTGCCGGCTCAGCTGGATGCTCTTCTCATGTTAACGCGGTGCGCCGCTCTGGAGGAAAAGGCGAATGAAAACGAGATTTCTCGGTGGGACTGTCCTCGCTTTGGTGCTCTCCACCGCAATTGCCTCCGCTCAGCAGGCCTCTGACACTGTCGCGCCCGAAAAAGCGACGGGAGCTGCAACTGCCAGACGTGTCGAGTCAAAGAGCTTCATGGTCGCCGCGGCCAATCCGCTCGCGGCTGAGGCGGGACGCGAGGTGATCGCAGCAGGCGGAAACGCCATAGATGCGATGGTGGCGGTGCAGACCGTGCTGGGCCTTGTCGAACCGCAGAGTTCCGGTCTCGGCGGCGGTGCCTTCCTGGTTTATTACCATGCAAAAAGCGGCAAGTTGACGACGTTGGACGGCCGCGAGACGGCGCCCCGGGAAGCTACGCCTAAGCTCTTCCTGGATGATAAAGGTCAGCCGCTTAAATTCCTGGACGCAGTCATTGGCGGCCGTTCCGTTGGCACGCCGGGGACGGTGCGACTTCTGGAGGAAGCCCATAAACGGTATGGAAAAGCGGAATGGGCGAGCCTTCTGAAGCCCGCCGAAAAGCTGGCGACCGAGGGGTTCAAAGTATCACCGCGTCTTGCCTCCCTCATCGCTTCGGAGGGCGACCGGCTGAAGAAATATGCAGAAGCCCGGTCATATTTCTTCGACGCCTCAGGGGCCGCCCTGCAAACCGGTGCCGTGTTGAAGAATCCGGCCTATGCGGAAACGCTTGCCGTGCTTGCCAAAGGCGGTGCCGACGCTTTTTACAAGGGGACAATCGCCGAGGCGATCGTCAAGACCGTGCGCGAAGCCGCCGACAATCCGGGCGTCTTGTCGCTGACCGACCTGTCCAACTATCGTGTGATCGAGCGCGCACCGGTCTGCTTCAATTATCGCGCTCTTGATGTGTGCGGGATGGGACCGCCGTCTTCGGGTGCCGTCGCCATCGGTCAAATACTCGGCCTGTCGGAGAATTTCGACCTGAAGAGCCTGGGGCCGAAGAATGTCGAAAGCTGGCGCATTATCGGCGATGCGCAACGCCTCGCCTTTGCCGACCGCGAGCGTTATGTCGCTGACGCCGATTTCGTCCCCCTGCCGATCAAGGGCCTGCTGGACAAGAGCTACCTAAGCGAAAGGGCAAAGCTGCTCGATGGCGACAAGGCGTTGGCCAAGGATGCCGTCAAGGCCGGCGAGCCTGAATGGGACCACGCGCTCCTTTGGGGCCGGGATGCGGCGCTCGAGTTGCCCTCCACGAGCCATTTTGTCGTTGCCGACAAGGACGGCAATGTGGTCTCTATGACGACGACAATCGAAAACGGCTTCGGCTCGCGTCTGATGACGAATGGTTTCCTGCTCAATAACGAGTTGACAGACTTCTCGTTCAAGACTCACGACGGCGGCCTGCCGGTCGCCAACCGCGTTGAGCCCGGTAAACGGCCGCGCTCGTCGATGGCCCCGACTATCGTGATGAAGGATGGAAGACCCCTGCTCGCCATTGGTTCACCCGGCGGCAGCCAGATCATCGGCTATGTGGCACAGGCGCTGATCGCCTACATTGACTGGGGCATGCCCGTTGAGGCGATCGTCGCCCAGCCACATCTCATCAACCGGTTTGGCACATACGATATCGAGGCCGGCACCAGCGCAGAAGATCTGGTGGGATCGCTCAAGGCGCTGGGTTACGAGGTAAAACCGGGTGAAATGAATTCCGGTTTGCATGCCATTGAGATGACCCCCAAGGGGTTGGCCGGCAGCGCCGATCCCCGGCGCGAGGGAGCCGTTGTCGGAGAGTGAATGCGTCACGGCCACGAGCACCCGAACAGCGTGGAGGGTGTCTATCCGCCAAGATTGCAGACACGAGGCGACACTTCCTGTATGATCTGGATACCAGACTAACGCCGCAGCCCATCCATGACCAGCCGGACGATCCTGTGCGCGCGGTCACGCCAATCCGGCCCTTCCGGTATGGAATAGATGCCGAAGAGCGCGTTCAGGACATCCGCACCTGCGATGTCTCCCTTTACGGCGTCAGCCTTGACCGCATTGTCGAGTAGCTCCTCGAACGCCGTATGCAACAGCTTCGAGCCCTCCGCAAAAAGGGCGGAGTTGGAGGTGAACAGGAGTTTCAGACTGTTGGCCATGCCCCTTTTTGCCGCCATGTAGCTAACAAACCGGTTCATCCATTCTTCAACGGCTTTCGCGGGCTCTTCTTCCCGGATCAGGTCGCGCGCGGCCGTCGCAAGAATTTCCAGCTCGCGCCGATAGACGCCCTCCACCAGATGTTCGCGCGTCGGGAAGTGCCGGTACAGTGTCCCTATGCCAACGCCTGCACGCCTGGCAATGTCTTCCAGCGAAGCCGCCGCGCCCTGCTCTGAAAATGCCAGCGCCGCGACTTCAATCAGCTTTTCCCGATTTCGCCGGGCGTCTGCACGCAAAGGGGCCGGTTCAACCGGAGGCGTCTGCTCCTTGGGCACGTGAAAGGCCGCTCCATTAAAAAATAGCTTGACGGACGACTGCAAGCCACTAAGTTAAACGGAGGCGCCTCCGTTTATGGATGCGCCATTCGCTTCTTTAAATCAGTTATGAGGCGGATGTCATGCCGAAATCAACGACTGGCGCTGATGAGCTCCCGACAACTCCAGAGTTCCTGAGGAACTTAACCTTCTGTCGCTCATTCTGATGTCACAATGCAAGAGGCACTTATGACACGATCGGCCGATAGCATCAGACATAACGATAATCCCGCAGATTGGTTGCGTCGCAGTGCCGATGCCTCAATCTTGGCAACACCGCAGCAAGCTTTTTCCACTGACAGGGCCTACGACGTCCTGAACTTTGCCATCGAGACCATGAAGGCAGGGCTTGAGGTGGCGCTGTGCACCTTGGTGGAAATACGCGGAGGCTCGTCCCGGCCACTTGGCGCGCATATGGCGGTCGCGGAGGATGGCAGGTACTGCGGATATGTTTCTGGCGGATGCACGGAAGCGGCTATCGCAGCCGAAGCCTTGCAAGCCATGAAGAGCGGCCATGATCGCTTCGTCATGCTGGGCGAAGGCTCGCCGTTCTTCGATATCGTGCTGCCCTGCGGAGGCGGCATTACGGTTGCGATTCATCTTGTCAGGAACGTTGAACCGCTCTGTTCCACCAACATGCAGGTCGATCACCGGCAATGCGCATCGCTTTGTTATGCACCGGGTCTCGAGAAACTTTCGCCCGGCCTCCAGAGCAAGCCGACCGGCTGGGATGGCGATGTCTTCGTCACCCACTATCGGCCAAAAGTACGGACGGTTTTTTCCGGGCGCTCGCTCGAAGTGGAAAACGCCGTCAGCGTCGCGAGAGCTGCAGGATACGACGTTGTTCTCCTTGAGGATTCGCCGGGAACCAACATCGATGCATCGTTGATTGATCCCGACACGGCCGTTGCAGTTCTCCAGCATGACTTGGATCGGGAAATCCCATTACTTGAGGCCGCTCTGCGCGCATCGCCTTTTTACATTGGCGCACTCGGCAGTTCCCGCACCCATGAGAAACGCGTCGAGCGATTGCGCCAGAGGGGTCATTCGGATGAGTCAATCGCCCGGATCAAGGCTCCGATTGGCGTTTTCGGGCGGGCAAGAGACGCTCAGTCACTGGCGCTGTCGGTCATCGCCGACATCGCAGCGTCGCGACAGCTCAACGTAACAAACAGCTAGAGCAGAAGACCGTCGCATCAACAAGCCGACGGCTGGTCACAGGCAAACCATTACCGTGAGTTCCATGGGTGCCGCGACAGATCCTCACAGATCCTCCAGCGCGGGCCTTCAGACGAGGGAGATGTCCAATGCGATTTACCATCAACGGAACGGCAGTGGAGGTCGAGGCAGACATCCGCACTTCGCTGCTTGATCTCATGCGCAACTATCTGGGATTTACCGGCACCAAGAAAGGGTGTGATCAAGGCGCATGCGGCGCATGCACCGTTCTGGTGGATGGCGAGCGCATCAATTCCTGTCTCGCGCTCGCGGTCCAGTATCAGGGGCGTAACATCACGACGGTCGAGGGCCTCGCCGCAAACGGCAACCTTCATCCCCTGCAAAAAGCCTTCATAGAGCATGACGGCTTTCAATGCGGCTATTGCACACCCGGCCAACTCTGTTCCGCCGTCGGCATGGCGGGAGAAATTGAACGAAACATTCCGAGCGTCGTCACCGCCGATCTTTCGAGCGACAGCATCGCCGTCGACGACACCGAGATTCGCGAACGCATGAGCGGCAATCTCTGTCGCTGCGGAGCCTATAACGGCATCGTTGAAGCCATATCTGAAGCGCTGGTGCAGCAGACGGCGGTCCAAACCGATGAGAGGGCACGGGCATGAATATCTTCTCCTATCACCAGGCATCTGATGCTGGGTCGGCGATCGCGCTCAAACAGGCCGGGCCGGCGACGAAATATCTGGGCGGCGGCACCAATCTTGTCGATCTCATGCGTGAGACGGTCGAAAGACCGGAAACGCTGATCGATGTCACGCGGCTATCGAGCAGCATCGAACAGCGCACCGATGGCAGCCTGCTGATCGGAGCGGGGGTGAAGAACACGGCGCTCGCGGCCCATGGCGCGGTGCGGACCCAATTCCCGGTTCTCTCCCGGGCCATCCTGGCAGGAGCGAGCGCGCAGATTCGAAACGTCGCGACGGTCGGAGGCAATATCCTCCAACGCACCCGGTGTCGGTATTTCTACGACAATGCCGCCCATTGCAACAAGCGTGAACCGAGTTCGGGCTGCGACGCGCTGGAAGGTTTCAACCGCTATCACGCAATCCTTGGGGCATCTCAAAGCTGCATCGCGACCCATCCTTCAGACATGTGCGTTGCGCTCGCCGCACTGGATGCAATGGTGCACCTTGAGGGGCCATCCGGCACGCGCAGCCTGCCGCTGCGCGATCTTCACCGTCTGCCGGGCGACACACCCCAGATAGAAACGGCACTTCATCCGGACGAGCTCATCACGGCCGTCGAAATCCCAGCGCTGCCTTTTGCAAAAAGATCCGCTTACCGAAAGGTCAGGGACCGTGCGAGTTACGCCTTCGCTCTCGTTTCCGTCGCCGCGGCGCTTGATGTCGATAGCGCAGGTAACGTGAACGACGTGAGGCTGGCGCTCGGCGGCGTCGCGCACAAGCCGTGGCGCGCTCTCACTGCTGAATCGCATCTTAAAGGTCAGCCGGCAAACGCGAAGACTTTCCGCGCTGCGGCGGAGGCCGAACTCGCGGACGCTGTCGGTCTGCGAGACAATGCTTTCAAGATCGAACTGGCAAAACGCACTATTGTCGCCGTTCTGGAAGAACTGAAGGGAGAAAACGCATGAGCGCTGATACCCACACGCTGCCGGAAGCGGGCAGACAAGGTCGCTGGCAACCTGCCGTTACGAAAGACCCGCTGCTGCGCAAACATGGCGCCCTCGGGCAATCCATATCGCGCATCGAAGGTCCCATGAAGGTTCAGGGCAGGACGCGATTTGCGGCGGAGTTTCCCTATGACAACATCAGCTATGCGGCGCTCGCTTTCAGCACCGTTGCCCGCGGTCGCATCTCCGAGCTGAATGTGAGTGCAGCGGAGGCCGCGCCCGGCGTCATTCTCGTCATGACCTACAGAAACGCACCGAGGATGAAGGCGCCGTCGCTGATGATGTCGTCTCCGACAGCTGCCGGGACGAGCAATCTTCCCGTCATGCAAAACGACGAAATCCACTGGAACGGTCAGCCGATCGCTCTGGTTCTGGCCGAAACGCAGGAACAGGCGGATTACGCTGCATCGTTGGTCACGGCAAAGTATGAACTGCTGCCGGCGGTCACGTCCTTCGATGAAGCCAAGAAATCGCCCAGGCAGCTCGAAAACCTGCTTGGTCAGCCTCCATTTGTTGAAATCGGCGACGCGGAAGCCGCGCTTGCAAATTCGGAGGTGAAGGTCGATCTCATCTACAGAACACCACGACACAATCACAATGCCATAGAACTGCATGCAGCAACGATCGTCTGGAACGATGATGAGCTGCGCGTTCATGACGCGAGCCAGCTGCTAGACCTCACCACAGGCCAGCTCGCGGATATATTCGGGCTCGATATCAGCAAGGTCCATGTAACCTCGCCCTATGTCGGCGGTGGCTTCGGTGGGAAATGTTTCTGGGATCATCAGATCCTGGCTTGCGCGGCAGCCAAACTTGCGGGGCGCCCCGTGCGCATCATGCTGTCGCGGGAAGGTGTCTTCAGGATCATCGGCGGTCGCACCGTAACCGAACAGCGCGTGGCCTTGGGTGCCAGGACCGATGGAACACTTAATGCGTTGATCCACACCGGAACCGCGGCGATGACGACGCACAATTCCTGTCCGGAACAATTCACCTTTCCGGCCCGCCATCTCTATGGCGCCAGAACGTTCCGCATCGGTCAGGATGTCGCCGATCTGGACATGCTGGCAAATACTTTCATGCGTGCGCCGGGCGAGTCCGTCGGAACTTTCGCACTTGAATGTGCACTGGATGAACTCGCGGAGAAATTGGAACTGGATCCCATCGAGCTGCGCCGGCGGATCGAGCCGGAAAAGGACCCGACGACCGGCAAGCCGTTCTCGTCGCGCTATCTCATCGAAGCTTACGACAAGGGCGCAGAGCAATTCGGCTGGGATAAAAGGAGCCGGACACCACGTCAAAGACGTGAAGGCGAGTGGCTTATCGGCATGGGATGCGCCACCGCGACCTATCCTTACCACCGCTTTCCCGGCGGTGCGGCCCGGATCAAGCTGACAGCAGACGGCCATGTTACCGTGTCGACGGCCGTCCATGACATGGGTATGGGCACCGCCACGGCTCAGGTGCAGCACCTGGCGGCACGACTGGGCCTGCCGCTCGAGCATGTCACGTTCGAGTATGGCGACAGCAGACTGCCGAGAGGCGTGATCGCCGGAGGCTCCACTCAGACCGCCTCCATAGGCGGGGCGATCATTGCCGCAACCGAAGTCTTCATGGAAGAGTTGATCAAGCTTGCCGGGAATGACTCGCCCCTTGCGGGGCTGTCGCTTCCTGAAGTCGAGGCGAGAGATGGTGGGCTATCGCATGTGAACGATAGCAGCCGGTTTGAGAGCTACCAATCGATCCTCCAGAGGGCGGGTCGAGAAGAGTTCGTCTGCGAGGCAGAGGCACCAGCCCCAGCCGAAATGGAAGCTTTTTCAATGCATTCCTATGGTGCGCAGTTCTGCGAAGTACGCGTCAGCGCACTCACCGGCGAGACGCGCATCTCCCGCTTCCTGGGTTCCTTCGACGCCGGGCAGATCCTCAATCCCAAAATGGCGACCAGCCAGTTCAAAGGCGGCATCATAATGGGCATCGGGCTTGCCCTGACCGAAGAAACCTATTTCGATGAGCGGACTGGACGCATCGTGAACGCCTCCCTGGCGGATTATCATGTGCCGGTGCAGATGGACGTACCGTCTATTGAAATCCTCTACACCAACAAGCCCGACCCGCAGGCGCCGATGGGCGCTCGCGGCATCGGTGAAATCGGTATAACAGGGGTTGGCGCAGCCGTTGCAAATGCAGTCTATAACGCAACGGGTATTCGTGTTCGCGATCTGCCCGTCACCCTGGACAAGCTGATGGCCGGTCTCGACTGACGCGTTCGACAACATCAACGCCCTCAGCATTTCCGCCCCGGTCCAAACCGCTCGCCGCCGACACGGAGCGCTAAAATTCGAGGTCCAGCTTGGACCTCGACCCCGCTTGCAAGCGACAGCAATATCGGTAAACGGTCCACAAAATCTGCCTGCGTGGATGGGCAGTAAGCCCTGCCCACCGGCATTACCCTTCGCCTATGGTTTTTGCGGTTTGCATACCGTCGAGTTGGCCGCTCTGGCGGCCTCCTTAGCGCTCCGGGCATGACCTACGGCATTCGTTTGTTCCTGCGCGGATCACGCGGCAGTCATAGCGAGAGGTTAGCCGTTGTTGGCTGCGCTGAGGACGGCCTTGACCGAAGCCGTGGCGATGTCATCGTCGATGCCGATCCCGAAAACCGTGACGCCATCACGAGTGCGGCATTCCAGGTAGGCGACCGCTTGGGAATTCGCGCCGCGTTTCAGAGAATGTTCGTGATAGTCGAGGACTTCCAACGTCACCCCACAGCCCTCCTCCAGCGCCGAGACCGCACTGGAGATCAGGCCATTCCCACGACCTGTGATCGCAATCACACGACCTCTGTGACGGATGCGCCCGACAAAAACGCGTTCCTTCCCGGCGCTCCGACGGCTTTCATCCTGATAATCAACCAGTTCAAACGGCTGCGGCCCGGTTAGATGGTAAGCATCTTCGAAGATCGACCAGATCATAGCGGCCGTGATTTCCCTGCCGGTGCTCTCAGCGAACTCCTGCACACGGCGGCTGAGATCGATCTGAAGCGAGCGCGGCAGTTTCAAACCCTTGTCCTGTTCAATCACCCAGGCAATACCTCCTTTGCCGGACTGGCTGTTGACGCGGATGACTGCCTCGTATGTCTCACCTATGTCCGCCGGATCAACTGGCAGATAGGGCATTTCCCAGATACCGTCATTGCGCATTCTGTGGGCCGTGAACCCTTTCCGGATCGCGTCCTGGTGCGAGCCCGAGAAGGCCGTGTGCACCAGTTCGCCGGCATAGGGATGGCGCGGGTGCACCGGCAGTCCGTTGCAATGCTCGACGGTATTCACGACATCGCGGATCGCGGGAAAATAGAGTTTCGGATCGATCCCTTGGGTGTAGAAATTCATTGCCAGCGTCACCAGGTCCACATTGCCGGTCCGCTCGCCATTCCCGAACAGGCATCCCTCAACACGATCGGCCCCGGCAAGTAACGCCTGCTCGGCCGCCGCCACGGCCGTTCCCCTATCATTGTGAGGATGCACGCTGATAACCACCGCATCACGGCGCGAGATGTTGCGGCCGAACCACTCGATCTGGTCTGCATAAACGTTGGGTGTCGCGACTTCGACCGTTGCCGGCAGGTTGAGGATCGCTGGCCGTTCGGAGGTCGGCTGCCAAACGTCCAACACCCGTTCACAAATCTCAAGCGCAAAATCAGGCTCGGTGAAGCAGAAGGTTTCGGGCGAATACTGAAAGGTCCAGTGGGTGTCTGGTCGCTTCAGGCTTTCCTCCAGCATCGCCGTGACGCCGGTGACGGCCAGATCGATGATCTGATGCCGCTCCATGCCGAAGACCACGCGGCGGAACAGCGGAGCCGTTGCGTTATAGAGGTGAACGATCGCCCGGCGCGTGCCCTCGAGCGCTTCGAAGGTGCGGACAATAAGATCTTTACGGGATTGGGTAAGCACCTGAATCGTTACGTCGTCGGGAATCCGATCTTCTTCGATCAGCGCACGGACAAAGTCGAATTCGGTCTGTGACGCCGATGGAAAGGCGATCTCAATTTCCTTGAAGCCTACGGCGAGCAGCATGTCGTAAAAGCGTAGCTTGCGTTCCACATCCATCGGATCGGCAAGCGCTTGATTGCCGTCGCGCAGATCGGTAGACAACCAGCGGGGCGCTTTCGTGAGCCGGTTGGACGGCCACTTGCGATCTTGCAGCTCGATGGGAGAGACGAAAGGGCGGTATTTGATTTCAGGATTGGTCAACATGGCGCGATCCGTTGCGATGCGTTTTGTGAAGGATTCGACACGGCCATTACGATCGCCGGGAAGCCGTCAGGCCCGGCGATCGCCGGTAAGTCGCAACACGTCGCAAACCGTTAAACAGGCAAACGCATGGGCCGCGCGTCCAACGGCCACGCCGAGCGCCGCAGGACACGGCTCTTCGATGCAGTCAATAAGGCGGTTGCGGTCGGTCACCTGGCGAAAACTCTCTGCTGTTAGATGGCCTACCGTAGTGAGCGCGAAGCTGATATTCTAACGCCGCATGATCATCGATCGTCGCAAAAGGATCAGTTTTGAAAAGCGGCATAAACATTACCAACGAGATCGCCGTCATCACCCACGACGAAAACCGCTTTTCGGGGCCGAGGCACAGTCACGAAGAGGCTCAGCTTCTATATGCCGTCAGCGGGGTTGTATCGATCAGGACGGATCGGGGCACCTGGGTCGTTCCGCCAAGCCGGGCGGTCTGGCTACCGCCCAAGCTGGCGCACGAAACGTCGAGCCATGCAGGCGTGCAGTTCCGGTCACTTCTGATTGACACAAGCGAAATAGGGGGGCTTCCCGACGAATGCCTTGTGGTGACGATCACCCCTCTTTTGCGGGAATTGATTCTGAAACTTGCCGAGCTTGCTGAGAAGCCACAAAGTCGGGAGCAAGCGGACGCCGTCGTCAGGCTGCTTCTGATGGAACTTTCCTTTCAGCCAGCGCAGCCGCTCAACCTGCCGATACCGAAGCATTCCGGCTTGGCGCAAATGTGCGAGCAGGTCCGTACCAATTTGGCGGAAAATCTCTCCATCGAAGATGCAGCGACCAGGCTTCACATGAGCAGAGCCACCTTTATGCGGACATTCAGGCGTGAAACCGGCATGAGTTTCGGGCAATGGCGTCAACAGGCCCGGATGCTTGATGCCTTGACGATGCTGGCAGAAGGCAGAAGCGTCCTCGATGTCGCCCTTGAGTGTGGCTACAATAGCCCAAGCGCTTTTTCTGCCGTGTTTCGCCGATCACTCGGGTGCCCGCCCAGCACTTATTTTTAAGCCAGCCCGGATTCTGGTCATCACCTCGTTTAGCGCATCGACTGCGCGTTTGCATGCCAGACGATCAAGCCTCCGCAATTCAGTTGCAGTCAATCCCGCATGAGGCTGAATTCGGCTTGTCGCGCTGATCCGTCCACCCCTGTGCAACCCGCATCGCCACCGCCAGTCAACAACTTGAACGCCGTAACGGGTCCGCCAAACCCGCGAGGTTAAACCGACAGACCGAACGGTTGCTGAGCGACGAGATGCACGACTTTCGCTACCCGCGGAATCCAGCCATTGATCACGTCCATAGGATATTGCAGGTTCCAGCAGCGCCTCGTCACAGAGGCTCATGGAAAGCCCGCAAACCATGGGAGGAAGACTGTGTCCAACAGAGACGACAATGATCGGCCGCCCAAAGAACGCCCCGTCGGGCCCCGTGTTTTCGTTATCCTGCTTGCCGCAGGGCGTTCCAGTCGCATGGGAGAGACAGGTGCATCCAAGTTGCTTGCGGAATTTGGCGGCGTTGCTCTCGTACGACGTTCTGCGCAGGTCGCGCTCGGTTCGACTGCCGACAGTGTGGTCGTTGTAACGGGGCACCGCCGGTTTGAAATCGAAGCTGCGCTTGATGGCCTGGGAGTCGAGTGTCTCGAAAACCCGCTATACGGCCGCGGCATGGCGACCTCGATTGCGGCGGGGGTCTTACAATGCCATGCTCGAGGAGCGGATGCAGTTCTGGTCCAGCTTGCCGACATGCCGCGCTTGGCAAGCGGCGATCTCGATCGGCTTATTGCGGCTTTTCGAACGACCGATGGTGAGGCGGTTGTACGTGCGACGGGAAACGGGAAGCCGGGGAATCCCGTAATACTTCCTAAATCGTTGTTCGAGGCCGTCACCCACCTCGAAGGCGATGTTGGGGCTCGTCGGATCATAGAAACATCCGGCCTACCCATCATTTATGTGGAGGTCGGAGAAGGTGCGTTGCTCGACGTAGACACGCCCGATGCGATACACGCCGCGGGCGGAACGCTGAAAGGTTAGTCCCAGCGCGATTATCGGTAAGCGTAGCAAGACCCGTCGCTCGTTGTTCATCAGTGCAATGTCAGCGACCCTTACGAAGCCCTGTAGATTGAAGATCTCGCCTTCTCCCATTTATAGTTCTTCATATAGTCGAGGAACGCACGCATGGCCGCGCTCGGAAGGCGGCGACTGGGATAATACAGAAACCAGTGCGGCAGGGTCGGGCTCCAGTCGGGGAGTAACTCCACCAGTCGACCATCCTGAAGGTAGGGCTTGGCGTAGTCATCAAAGACATGGGCGATACCTCTTCCCGCAAGTGCTGCCTGTAGTTCATTGTGCGCCGAACTGACCGTCAGGCGGCCGGTTGGGGTGACTTCAATTTCCTCGTCGCCCTCGGCAAATCGCCAGGTGACCAGCGTGCCGCCGGGAAAGCGGCGTTTGACACAGTCATGACTGACAAGTTCGTGCGGCGTCTGTGGTTGTCCGCACCTCTTGATGTAATCAGGAGAAGCAACGATTGCATAACGAAGTGCAGGACCAAGCGGCAGAGCGATCATATCCTGCGCCAGTTGCTTGCCGAACCTGACACCGGCATCGAAACCCTGTTCCACGATGTCTATGACGGCCGCGTCGCTGATAATTTCGATCTTCACCTCGCGGTATACCTCCATAAAATCGAAGACCAGTGGGCAGAGGAAGTGATCGACTGCAGGCGCCGGCGCGTTGATCCTGAGGGTCCCCGACGGGCTATCGCGTAATTCGTCGACCTCTGCGATGGCGAGCCTGATGTCGCTCAACGCAGGCGCGAGACGCTCGAGAAGACGCTGCCCTGCCTCAGTCGGAGAAACGCTCCTCGTTGTTCGATTAAGAAGCCGGATGCCCAGAGCTTCCTCCAGAGCATTCATCGTTTGGCTCAAGGCCGATGAAGAAACCCCCCGTTCAAATGCCGCGGCGCGGAAGCCGCCGCAGCGCACGATGGCGACAAACACGTCGAAGCTGTCTAGCCGAACAGGGTCCATTGCTAAGTTTTTCTAATCAAGTTGATAAAGTTAATGCAGGTTATCAGATCAATGACGTCATGTCATGGTTCCCTGAGTTAAGGCCTGCGCTCTGGTGCACCTCTGCCCCATTTGAGGGACAAACCGAGGCAGTGCGCTCAATGAAAGAGGAAAGAAAGATGAACGCCTTCACTCTGAACAGACGTGCCATCATGCTGTCCGCGGTTGCAGGCGCGTCAAGCATGATCCTCCCAAGCCTGGGCGGCCCGGGCAACGCCCGCGCCCAGACAGCTTCAGCGGCGGCCGGCAATGCCGGTTATTATCGCTTTCGGGTGGGAGAGATCAGCGCAACCGTCTTGAGCGATGGGGTGATTGGTGGTCCGCCACGCATTTACGCCAGTGATGCCCCGGAGGCCGAGCTTCAGGATGTGCTGCGACAGGCATTTCTGCCGACCGACCACATGACACTCAATCTCAACACGCTGCTGATCGAAACCGGTGGCCGGCGGATTCTGATCGAAGCCGGCGCTGGCAAGACCATGGGTCCGAACGGCGGCCGCATCTTCGATAACCTCGCGGCAATCGGTCTCGATGCCGCTGACATTGATGTGATCGTCATCTCGCATACCCACCCGGATCATGTCGGCAACCTAAGAACTGCAGGCGGTGGCAAGGCCTTCCCTCGTGCCACAGTCTTTGTCCCGAGGGCGGATTGGGACTTCTTTGTCCGCACCGATCCGGACCTATCCTACATGCCTGTCCCGGAGGATTTCCGGACACGATTTGCGGCAAACATCAAGAACAGCCTCGAACCCTTCAGGAACGATGTTGAACTATATGAGGCCGGCGCCGAGATCGCGCCGGGTCTGGCGACGATCGTCGCGTCTGGCCACACACCCGGCATGGCGACCTTCCTCGTTCATTCCGGAAATGACCAGCTGCTGCTGACGGCAGACCTTGCCTATCACCCTGTCGTCAACGTCGACAGGCCTTGGGTGCCAGGCCCCGACCGCGATAAGGAAACAGCCCTTTCCTCCCGTCGTCGCATATTTGACAGGGCGGCCGCCGAGCGTATGCCGGTTCTTGGCTTTCATTATCCTTTCCCCGGTCTTGGCCGGATGCTGAAGACCGATGGCGGCTATGCCTGGGTCCCCGCCAACTGGCAGTTTTGACGTCAACAACAATCGAGCAGGAAATCTCCCATGGATCAGTCAAAGATCAATCGTCGCGGCTTTCTCGGCACGGTGGGTGCGGCGGCAACCGGACTTGCACTCGCCAGCAGCACTACCGCGCAGGCTCAAGGCACGAACGTGTCGTCGGCCGCATCTGCCTCGAACCCGGAGGTGCTGACCCGGACCTTGCCTCGCACCGGGGAACGGGTCACAGCCCTCGGTCTCGGCACCTTTCTGACATTTGATCTAAAGCCCGGGGATCGCCGCGATGCCCTGCGACAGGTCTTTGAGCGATACGTCGCTGCAGGCGGTCGCGTGGTCGACACATCGCCTCTCTACGGCTCGGCGGAGGTCAGCGTCGGTCAGTTCATGGGCGAATTTGAGGGATCGGATGAGATGTTCCTCGCCAACAAGGTCTGGTCGACAGGAGAATATCTCGGAGACGAAAGCCATGCCGTTGAAAGCTTTCGGCAATCACGCATGCGGACATGGCGTGACACGATCAACCTGATGCAATGCCACAGCATCACCAATGCGCCGGTCGTTATTCCGCTGATGAAGGCATGGAAGAAGGAAGGTCTTATACGACATGTCGGCGTGACCCATCACGAGTCGGCGGCACAGGACCAGCTGCTGGCGATTGTTCAACGCGACGATGTCGATTTCATTCAGACGAACTACTCGATCTTCAATCGCGATGCGGAGCGACGCCTCCTTCCAGCCGCCGCCGACAAGGGCGTTGGCGTCCTCATTAATCTACCGCTGGAAAAGGCACGTTTGATGAAGGTCGTCGAGGGGCAACCGCTTCCCGGATTCGCAACCGAGTTTGGAGCGACCACCTGGGCGCAGTTCTTTCTGAAATGGGTCATGGCACACCCCGCCGTTACGAGCGTGCTCTGCGGTACGTCAAACCCTGACCATATGAGTGACAATGTCCAGGCGATGACAGGCCCGCTTCCGGACGAGCGCATGCGTGCCCGGATGGTCGCGCATATGGAAACAATTTCCGGGTTCGGCTCCATCGGCGCGATGCCATGGTACCCGGGCAAGGAGAATATGTATTCCGGCCTCATCCGCGAGGCGCAGGCCAATGCGGCGCAGCGCCTGCGGTAAAATACGCGGCCAGCTCGCCTTAGAGCATTTCGCCTCACCCTGTATTCTCGAGATAGTTTTTGGCATTCGGCAGGCCGGATGGTTTCGACCAGCCGGCCGATATATCGCTTGCGCTTGAGTTAGGATGCCCCAAAAGACCGTAAAAGAGTCACCTAACGGCTGCCACGACGGGCACAACGCGAGCTGCTGGCTCTGCCATGGCGCGGGCGGTTTGTCGAAGCGCTGCAGAAGTAACGGAGCCGGCCGCCTCCAGGTGGAACTGCGAGACGAGCTCCCGCAGCTTTCTCGCCTCGGTCGCGAGCGCAGCGGATGCCGCCGTTGACTGCTCGACCATCGCCGCGTTCTGCTGCGTCGTCTGGTCCATCGTATTGACCGCCCTATTGACTTCGGAAAGACCGGTCGACTGTTCCCTGGCCGCCGTCGCGATGGCTTCCATATGCCGGTTGATGCCGGAGATGCGCTCACCGATTTCCTTGAGTGCCACCCCAGTCTCGCGCACAAGCTTCACGCCGCCGTCGACCTCGGCGGTGGATGTATTGATCAATGTCTTGATCTCCTTTGCCGCCGTCGCGGAACGTTGCGCCAGCTCGCGCACCTCCTGTGCAACGACCGCAAAACCCTTGCCGGCGTCGCCGGCCCGGGCAGCTTCCACGCCGGCATTGAGCGCAAGGAGATTCGTCTGGAAGGCGATCTCATCGATCACGCCGATAATATTGGAAATCTGCTGCGCGGAATTCTCGATGCGCTGCATGGCTTCCTCAGCCTGGCTGACCACAGCAGCCGAGCGGGAGGCGCTCTGATCGGCCTCCGTCGCCGCCCCGCGTGCCTCCTCTGTCCGTCTGCTGGCATTGGTCACATTGGCGGTGATCTCATCTAGGGCAGCAGCAGTTTCCTCCAGCGAGGCAGCCTGCTGCTCCGTTCGACGCGAGAGGTCGTTGGCACCGGATGCGATCTCCCGCGTGCCGTTGTCGATGACCGTAATGCTCTCGGAAATCGCGCTCAGCGTCCTACCCAGTTGCTTCAGTGACGTGTTGAAGTCATGCCTGAGGGCTTCGAAATCCGGAGCGAAAGGCTCATCGAGCTGGAAGGAAAGGTCACCGCAGGACAGTCTTTTGAGACCATTGGCAAGACCGGATACCGCCACCTGCAGCCGTTCTGCGGCATCGGCCTCAGCCTGCTGCTGCGCCTCGAGCCTGTCAGCTTCGGCTTGCCCACGTGCACGCTCCGCGTCCTCCTCCAGCTGCCTGTTGACGATTGCCGCCTTGCGGAAGACCTCGACAGCCGCCGCCATCGTCCCGATCTCGTCTTTCCGTCCGGTACCCGCGCAGGTGATGTTGGTCTCACCCTCAGCCAGCCTTGTCATGTCGGCAGAGAGCGCGAGGATGGGTTTGCTCACGGTGCGGCGGAACAGGACAAAGAGCAAGATCGAAAACAATCCTGCCAGGCCGAGAAGAGCTTGCAGCACATCCTGCATGGCAGCGGCTGTCTGGGCGCTTTCGGCGGAGATAGATTCCGACACTTGCTCTATCTGGTCGCCCGTCTCCTCCATGGCGGTTTCCAAGGCTGAGAACTGCTTCATAAAATCGGGCAATGCCGCCAGGGCGACGATCGGATCCTTTTCTGCCGTACCGACGATCTTGTTCGCACTATCAATGTAGGCGAGCAAGGGTTTCTCGACCCCGGCCAGTACTGTCTGGGTGGCCGCATCCGTTGCAAGCGCTTTGTTGGCGGCAATCATTTTGAGAAATGACGCAACGTGTTCTGAAAGATCGGCCTTGACGCTGTCGAATGCGACGCCGGCCGCTGGATTGGAAGCAAGGAGAGACGCAAACACATCTGCGCGCAGGGCGTCATGCATCATGTCCGCCTGCATGTGGTTGCGAAGGATCTGAGCCGATCGGGTTACGTTTTCAGAGTTGTGCGTCAGCGTCGATGCCGACCATATCCCCACCCCGGCGGTGCCCCCGGCTATTGCAAATATTGCCACGCCCGCAAAGATGATCTTCTGCTGAATGGATGCCATGACACTGTTCCCAAGGTTCGGCCTTGGAAAATAATACGCCGTTATTCTTAATTATCTGTCACAACAATTATCTACGGTGTCTCCGAGAAATCTGATGTCTCGGATGGAACAATAACATTCGCGCTGTCCGATCTTTAATTAGAGCTGTCGGCGCAATATTCTATGGACTACCGTGATATGAATCTTCACTCGAAATTACGTGGTTCCGACGGGGTGCCCACTTGTCTCAGCTACTTTCAAGGGCCTTGGTTGCTTCGTTCCGCATCTCGAAATGAACTGCCGCTCCAAGAGGCTCACGCCATTTCAGGTCAGTCTCTTCGCTCGCGATCAGTCGACGATGTTGTTTAATCGCTTCGCGAAACGAACAGGCCATGGAACTTTTGGTTGCTAAAATACTTACTGATACGTTTTCCTGTGCTTCGATCGCTGCATTTGGTCGCACAGACCGCTTAGCCGTCATGTTTTGGTAACCACGATCTTCCTGTAGGGGATTTTTGCAGGGCATTCCCTAGACAATTTGCTCGTCATGCGCGTAGCTCTAGCCCGGCCGGTTTGTACGCTTGATTACACATCTTGAGAGGATGTCGAATGTCGTTCGTTGCCGAAATTTTCCGCCAATCCCCTGAAATCGCGCTCTTTTTATCCCTGGCTTTTGGCTATTGGATCGGAAAGGTCCAGTTCGGCAGGTTTCAGCTCGGAGGCGTCGCGGGCTCCCTTCTCGTAGCGGTCGTGCTAAGCCAGGTGGGAGTTCAAATCGACAATGGGATCAAATCCGTTCTCTTTGCCCTCTTCATATACGCGGTCGGTTTTGAAAGCGGGCCGCAGTTTTTCCGCTCCTTGGGAAAACAATCTATACGAGAGATCATCTTGGCTGCGGTTCTTGCGATCAGCGGTCTTGCCACCGTGGTCGTGCTCGCAAAATTGACAGGCCTTGATAAGGGCATCGCCGCGGGGATTGCCTCCGGGGGACTGACACAATCGGCCATTATCGGAACGGCGAGCTCCGCTATTGAAAAACTTGGCCTTGCCGCCGATGAGACGCAGAGGCTCCAGGCGAACGTCGCGATCGGTTACGCGGTCACCTACATATTTGGTTCTTTTGGAGCAATCATCGTCTGCGTGAATATTCTTCCCTGGTTCATGAAACGGGGGATACGGGATGACGCCGTGAAAGCGGAAGCAGAGATGCTCAAGGGCGCCCGAGTATATGGCGTCGGTGAAGCACCTGCCCTTCCGGACCTCGTCGGACGGATATTCAGGGTCGAGGGTGCGGCTGGGAAAAGCATTGCCGAATTGGAAGCATTGTCGACAAAAGGGCCCATCACGATCGAACGCGTGAAACGCGGCAGCGCTCTGGTTGGCGTTGAACCCGAGCTTCGTCTGCAGAACGGTGATCTCGTACTGATAGTCGGACGTCGTGTGGGCGTCGTCGGTCTTGAAAACCTGATCGGCAGGGAGGTGGCCACGGCGGAAGGCCTGGAACTCGTGGTCACAACGCGCGACATCGTCGTAAAAGACAGGGACTTCGCCGGCCAAACCGTTGCCCGGATATTGGATCGAAGCAAAGACCTGCGCCATGGGATCTACGTGATCCAGGTAACTCGGGCCGGTGTGAAACTGGAATTGACCAACGATACTGTTATACGTGCCGGCGACATAGTGACCGTGCACGGAGTACAGGAGGATTTACAGCGCCTCTCGAACAGAGTTGGCAGCGTCATAACTCCCAGTGACAAGACAGACTTCGTATACCACGGGTTTGGTGTGGCCATCGGCCTGCTGGTTGGTCTTCTCGTGTTGAGGATCGGTTCAGTCCCGCTGACGCTTGGCGCGGGCGGCGGGGCTTTGCTCGCCGGTCTCGTATTTGGCTGGTATCGCAGCCGCAATATGACGCTTGGCAACATGCCAACACCCGCATCAACTCTCCTGAGAGATCTCGGTTTGGCAGGGTTCGTGGCCGTGGTCGGCCTACAATCAGGTCAACAAGCGGTACACACCGTCGCCGAAAGTGGTCTTTCGATATTTGCAATAGGCGTCGTCGTCACGGTGCTCCCGCTGTTGATAACAATGCTCGTTGGTCGCTACCTTCTAAAGTACGACAACGTCGCGGTTTTCGCTGGTGCTCTGAGTGGATCTCGAAGCGCCAATCCCGCCTTCGGAGAAATCCTCGATAAAGCGGGAAACTCCATTCCCACGACCCCTTTTGCCATAACGTATGCACTTGCCAACGTTTTCCTGACGTTGCTGGGCCCACTCGTGGTGGCACTCGTTTAACAGACAGGAGAGAGAAGTATGAACGATTACAGTCAGTTCGCAAAACTCAGCCCCTTCGAACTCAAAGACGAGCTCATCAAACTGGCGTCCACGAAAAAAGAAAAACAAATGCTGAACGCGGGACGCGGCAACCCGAATTTTCTGGCAACCCTGCCCCGGCGAGGCTTTTTCAGGCTCGGCCTATTCGCTGTTGCGGAATCAGAGCTCTCATACTCCTACATGGAGCAGCACCTGGGTGGCTTACCGCGCATAGAAGGCATCGAAGCGCGATTCGAACGCTTCGTCTCAGACAATCGAGACCAGGAAGGCGTCGTGTTTCTTGGTCGCGCCATAAGTTACGTGCGTGACCAGCTCGGACTTTCCGCTTCCGATTTCCTCCACGAGATGGTGGAAGGCATATTGGGCTGCAACTATCCTGTTCCGCCGCGCATGCTGCGTGTCAGTGAACAGATTGTCCGTCAGTATTTAGCGAAAGAGATGATCGGCGGACAAATATCGCCCCAGGACATAGACGTTTTTGCCACTGAGGGCGGAACGGCAGCAATGACGTATGTTTTTGACACGCTGCAGAAAAACCGTCTGATCAAAAAATCGGACAAGGTGGCTATCGGCATGCCTGTGTTCACGCCGTATATCGAGATTCCACAACTGGACGCATACGGGCTTGAAGAGGTTTCGATCAGTGCGGACCCAGAGGCTGGCTGGCAGTATCCGGACTCCGAACTCGAAAAGCTTAAAGACCCCTCGATCAAGATCTTTTTCTGCATCAACCCAAGCAACCCTCCATCGGTAAAGCTCGATCAACGGAGCCTGGAAAAGATCGCCGACATCGTCGACAATCATCGGCCAGACTTGATGATATTAACCGACGACGTCTACGGGACTTTCGCGGACGACTTCAAATCGCTGTTCTCCGTCTGCCCAAAAAACACGATCCTGGTCTACTCTTACTCGAAATACTTCGGAGCTACGGGTTGGCGGCTGGGAACCATCGCATTAAGACGGGACAACGTGATCGATCAAGCGATCAGGAACTTGCCGGAGGAAGACAAAGCGTCGCTCGACAGGCGGTATTCATCGATTGTCACAGACGTTTCCGCATTGAGGTTTATCGACCGCTTGGTTGCTGACAGCCGTACCGTGGCGCTCAATCACACCGCAGGGCTCTCAACGCCTCAGCAGGTCCAAACGGTGCTGTTTTCGTTATTCGCGCTTATGGACGAAAACGACAACTACAAGAAAACACTGAAGCGACTTATCCGGCGTAGACAGGCAGCCCTCTACGCTGAGCTCGGCCTGGACACTCCCGACGACGAAAATTCGGTCGATTATTATACCTTGCTGGATCTTGAGAAGATTTCCCGCCGGCTTTTTGGCGACGAGTTTGCAGCATGGGTCAGACACGAATTTTCGCCGAACGAGTTGCTGTTCAGAATTGCCGATGAGACCGGAATCGTTTTGCTGCCGGGACGCGGCTTTGGAACCCAGCACCCTTCTGGTCGGGCGTCGCTTGCCAATCTCAACGAGTACGAGTACGCGGCGATTGGCCGATCGCTCCGTAAGATGGCTGACGAGTACTACGCGAAATTTCAGCAAACGCATCGATAACGCGCTTCCTGCCATCGTCCAGATGGCGGGACGCCTCTGTCGCCGATCACCCTGATGATCAAAAGAGTGTAAGAGTGCTCTCGCGGATCCTCATGGTGGACAACGGCTATGTCGTGCCAATCGTGATCATGAACAGGTTCATCGGCACGCCGCCAAACTGAATCTTAACCTCACAGCATGGACACGCCATAAGGAGAGTGAATTGCACGGCACACGATCCTCGCAAATTTGTCCGCGCCTCCTGGGATGCCGCCCTGACCGATTTCGGCAATGTATGGGTTCTGAAACCCATTGTAATCAGACGACGTCGCTTCCGTTCCGGCAACACCATTATGACCCGAACTGCGAATGGTGACTTGGATGTCACGTCGCAAGCTGCTATGTTCTTGTTTCGTTTCTCTCCGCGAACTTGGTTGCAATGGACCTCACCACCGCCTCAGCCGTCAGGAAAATCATCCATGTCGACATGGATGCCTTCTACGCTTCGGTTGAGCAGCGCGACAATCCTGAACTGCGCGGCAAACCCCTCGCTGTTGGCGGAGCGGCTGCCCGTGGCGTCGTTGCAGCAGCAAGTTACGAGGCACGGGAATTTGGGGTGCGCTCGGCAATGCCGTCGGTCACGGCGGCTCGAAAATGCCCGGATTTGATCTTCGTGAAACCAAGATTTGAAGTCTACCGCGCCGTCTCACAGCAGATACGCGAGATTTTTGCGGAATATACGCCGGTCATCGAACCTCTGTCGCTCGATGAGGCCTATCTCGACGTCACCGAAAATCTCAAGGATATGCCAATTGCCACTGAAATCGCTCTGGAAATCCGCGCCCGGATCAAGGCGGTGACCGGGCTGAACGCTTCGGCCGGCATCTCCTATAACAAGTTCCTGGCCAAAATGGCGTCCGATCTGAACAAGCCGAACGGTCAGGCGGTGATTACGCCGAAGAACGGTCCGGCCTTTGTCGAACAGCTCGCAGTCAAGAAATTCCATGGCGTCGGCCCGGCTACGGCGGAAAAGATGCACCGGCTTGGTATCGAGACCGGAGCGGATCTGAAAGCAAAATCCCTGCCGTTTCTGGTTGAGCATTTCGGAAAGTCAGGTCCGTACTTCTATGGCATCGCCCGTGGCATCGATGAGCGGCAGGTCAGGCCGGACCGGGTGCGTAAGTCGGTCGGCGCGGAAGATACATTTACCGCGGACATCGATGACCTCAAGCTCGCAACCAGGGAACTCCGGCCACTTGCCGAAAAGGTTTGGTCCTATTGCGAGGCCAAGGGTTTCAGCGGCAAGACGGTGACCGTGAAAATCAAATATTCCGACTTCACCCAGGCGACGCGGAGCAGGACAACTGCCATCCCCTATTCGAACGCCGAAGACATTCTAGACGCGGCCAATACCCTGCTGGCCGGTGTCTATCCATTCAAACGGCCGGTCCGGCTCCTTGGGGTAACGCTGTCGTCGCTCACCAATGACAAAGAGGCTGAAGACGAGGACCAATCGCAGCTCGGCCTGGGTTTTTGATCAGAAGAATGTGCTTCGGGGCCTGAGTTGATTTAGGCGACGGGCGTCAGCTGGGTCGGCTTGATCGCTGCCTCCGCAGGCAGAGCGAGGAAAGAGCAGTATCCAAGGGTCCTCGAAGCGGCGACCCTGATCGATCGCCCCCGGAGCGCCGAGGCGGCCGCTGATGGCGACCGGACGCCGGGCGGTCGTCACCACGCCACTGATGTTCATCAGCCTTCCGATGATGTCGCGAACGTCGCGACGAGCAGCAGCTTTGAAGATCCAAAAACATCGATTGGTTCGGATTAAATGTTGCAATTCCAACATTAATATTGTTGGATTTGCCAATCATGATCAAAACGGGCGCGATAAATGTTGTATCATACAGATTTTCTTTCCAGGTTGGGACAAGGCCTCAAGGACCTCTCACCAGTATGGGGCGTCTCGCCGGATGCAACCCTGACGCTCCTGACGATTTCCGAGAACGCGACCTTCCGTATCGCTGACGAGACCACTGGAAGCGATCTGATCGTGCGTGTGCATCGCCCTGACTACCATACCCAAGCGGAGATACTGTCCGAGCTCGCATGGATTGATGCGCTACGGCAAGATGGGGTGGTTGTTACGCCGCGGCCAGTCACGGCAAACGACGGCAGCCTCCTTCAAGTCTTCTCGGACGGCGAAACCATGCGCCATGCCGTCGCCTTCGAATATATGGCGGGCAAGGAGCCAGATGCTGAGTCCGACCTTGTCCACTGGTACAGGACACTCGGTGAAATCAATGCGAAACTGCACGCCCACAGCCGCAGATGGACGCGACCGGAGAACTTCGTCCGCAAGACATGGAGCTTCAACCGAATTCTGGGGGACGGTGCCTATTGGGGTGACTGGCGTGACGCCCTCGGACTGACGCTCGGCGGCAAGTCCGTTTTAGAGAGAACGCACAAGCTGCTCGAAGCCCAGACCTCCGCCTACGGCTATGGTGAGGACCGCTTCGGCCTCGTTCATTGCGACATGCGCGCCGCCAACCTTCTGGTCGATAATGGCAGACTGGGAGTGATCGATTTCGATGATTGCGGTCTGTCCTGGTACGCCTACGATTTTGCAGCCTCGATCAGCTTCATGGAACATGAGCCTTTCATCCCCGACCTCAAAGCCGCCTGGCTCGAAGGCTATCGGCGCGTCACCGCTCTTGATGAGCAACATGAGGCGGCCCTGCCGATGTTCATCATGCTTCGCCGCATGCAGCTCACCGCGTGGATCGCTTCCCATGCTGAAACGCCGACGGCCCAATCCATGGGCACAGGCTATACCGATGGCACCGTGGCGCTCGCGGAGCGCTATCTGGCCGAACACCGTTGAGGAGAGCCCGATGAGCGTCGCCACCAAGGAAATTCTAGATCTCAACCGTTTTGATGCGAGCCGTGCCGAGGGCTTCCCGGCTGAACTTGCGCAGCGCGTCGCCAAGCGCCAGGCAACGTTTGGAGCGTCATCCGTGCTCTTTTACGAGCAGCCGATCGAGATGGTGCGTGCACAGGGCGCCTACCTGTATGACGCTGGCGGACGCAGATATCTCGACGTCTACAACAATGTACCGTCGGTCGGCCACTGCCATCCGCGGGTGGTCGAGGCCGTCGCGCGCCAGATTGGCGAACTCAACATCCACACGCGCTACCTCAGCCGCGTCGTCGAGTCCTACAGCGAAGAACTTCTGTCAAAATTCCCGACGGCGCTCAGCAATGTGGTTCTGACCTGCACCGGCAGCGAAAGCAATGACCTCGCCATGCGCATCGCCCGCATCGGAACTGGCGCCGAAGGTTTCGTCGTCACCGAAGCAGCCTATCACGGAAATACTGCGCTGGTGACCGAGATTTCCCCCTCGTCCCTGCGCAAGCGCAAGCCCGCACCCTTTGTGGCGGTCATTCCGGCGCCGGCGCCCCGTGACGGCATGAGCGTTGCTGCAAGCTTTGCCGCATCTGTGGAACAGGCGATTAACGAACTCAAATCGCGCGGCATCAAGTTCGCCGCCTTGATCGTTGATACAATCTTCTCAAGCGACGGTATCTACGCCGATCCTGCCGGCTTTCTCAGGGAGGCGGCAGATGTGGTGCACCGTGCTGGCGGCCTGTTGATCGCCGATGAGGTCCAGCCGGGTTTTGGCCGGACGGGAGGCAGTCTTTGGGGCTTCGAGCGCCACGGCGTGACGCCCGATATCGTCACGATGGGCAAGCCAATGGGGAACGGTTTCCCGATGGGTGGCGTCGTAACGCGACCTGACTTACTCCAGAGATTTTGCGAGGAAACCGGATACTTCAATACTTTCGGCGGCAATCCCGTGGCGGCCGCCGCTGGCCATGCCGTACTCAGGGTGATCGAGGAAGAAAATCTGATCGAACGTTCGGCAGCTGTCGGTGGTCATTTCCAACAATCGCTCCAGGCTTTACAAACCCGACATCCAGTCATCGGCGGCGTGCGGGGGGCCGGCCTCTTTATCGGCCTCGACTTTGTCGACCACGCCACGGGGGAACCGGACACGGCGTCCGCAACGACAGTGATCAATAAATTGAAACAAAACGGTATCCTGATCGGGGCAGCAGGCAAGTATGGCGCAACGCTGAAGATCCGCCCGCCACTGTGTTTTTCGAATGAGGATGCCGATCTTTTTTCGGCTACGCTGGACAGCATCCTGAACGCGCGTTGAGCCGCCTGAAATCTTTCAGGTACACCGGGCGACGATGTCGCCCGGACTTCTTCCGGTTTCAGCCCATCGCGTCGAGCGCTCCGAGCGATTCCGGAAGAGTTTGGCCGCCATCGACAACAATTGACTGACCGGTGATGTAGGCAGCCTCTTCAGATGCGAAGAACAGAGCGGCGTTCGCAATATCCGCCGGCGCGCCAAGACGACGCAACGGAACAGAGGCCGCCATCGCGGCGATATAGTCTGGGCCGTTGTCCTCAAGCCCCTCGGTCATGATATTGCCCGGCATGACCGCATTGATCGTGATGTTCTTCGGCGCCAGTTCGATCGCAGCCGTGCGCATGAAACCGAGCTGGCCCGCCTTGCTCGCCCCATAATGCGACCAGCCGGGATATCCAGTGATCGGGCCGGTAATTGATGAGGTTATGATGATACGGCCTGAGCCAGCCTTCGTCATTGCTGGCAAAACGGCGGAAACACTGAAAAAGGTGCTTTTAAGATTGGTCGAAATCACCTGGTCGAAGTCGGCTGCCGTCATTTCGCCCAGCTTAGCCGCCGGAAAGATGCCGGCATTGGCGCAGAGGATCGCGACGCCGCCATAGCGGGTTATGGCTGCATCGACCATCGCCCTGCAGCCCTCCTCTGCGCTCACATCCGCCGCGAATCCCGAGCCATTGGCTCCGATTTCGGATGCCACCCTGTCGGCATCGACCTGGCTGCGCGAGACAACGAGGACGTTCAGGCCGGCCTCCCCGAAACGCAATGCTATGCCCTTGCCAATCCCCCGGCTTGCGCCGGTGACAATGACCGTTTTCCCTTGCAGTGACTTCAACATGTTCCACTCACTTTTTTGTTGTAATTTCCACAAATTCACGTGCCGCCACTGCTTTAATTTGAGGCGTCAGATTAAAACATCGGCACACGACCGGCGTTGCCTGCACAAAACAAATGCACAGTAATATTAGGCGTTTAGCACCGCGTTTTTGCAAAAGTCACGTTCGCCTCCGGGTGCTACCGCTCCAATCACGCTCCGCACCATGAAGCAGAAAATAGATGTTGTAAATCACACATTTTTACGACAAGGTTCCAACATAACCGATCCACGAGCCACGGAAGCGGCCAAGAAAAAGGGGAACAATTATGATGAAAATCTCCAGACGCAACATGATGCAGATGATGGGTGCGGCCGCTTTTACCGGCCCAATGGCAAGCGCGACCCGCGCTTTTGCGGGTCGCGAAAAAGAGCTTAATATCCTTTGCTGGGAAGGCTACAATTCCGCACAGGTCCTGGATCCCTTCCGATCCAGCCAGTCAGCGACCGTCAAGGCTGAAAGCCTGACCAACGACCCGACCATGATCAACCGCCTGCGCGCGGGCGAGACCAAAATCTGGGACCTGATCAACGTCAACAATCCCTGGGCCCGAAAGGTGATGGGGCCGGCCGGGCTGATAAAGCCGCTGCCGCGCGCCGAGTTCGAGCCCTATTTCGAGACCATGCTCCCCAGCTTCAAGGCGCCTTATCGCTGGGCAATGAGCGACGACGGCAAGGACCTGCTCGGCATGGCGCAGCGCTTCGGGCCCTACAGCTTTGTTGTCAACACCGACAAGGTCAGCAAAGCAACGGCGGAGGAACAGGGCTGGGACCTGTTCAACGACGCCTCGATCACCGGCAAGTACGGCATACAGGAATCCGACGACTGGAACGTCTTCAACATCTTCCTCATCGCCGGAATTGACCCCTTCAGGGAGCACACGGAGGAGGAGTTCAAGGCCTTTGCCGAAACCGCAGAAAAAGTTTTCAAGGGCGCCAAGATGGTCGGGGACATGGCGTCACTCAATCAGGCTCTCGTCTCGGGCGAGATCGACCTTTATATGACCGGTGGCACTTATTCCGTCTCTCCGGCGCGTGCCGACGGCTATACGAACTTGCGCGCCATTACGCCACTCAAGGGCCCGATGGATGGCAAGGGCGGTATTTCCTGGATCGAGATCACCTCGACGGTCAACAATCCCGAACTTTCGCCACTCGCCCTGGAATTTCTGAAATACGTCCAGGATCCGCACGTCGCCCACACCGTCGCCTTTGCTGAAGGCACATTCAACCCGGTCAGCCAGATGGGCAACCCGAAGTGCTACGAACTCTTCACCAAGGACGAGATGGAAGCCATCCAATGGGACAGCCTCGAGGAGGATATGGCGCGTTCGGCGCAATACGACATCGTGCCTGACTATGACAAGGCACTGGAACTGATGACCGCCGCCAGGCGCCTGCGCGGCTGAGCAAAGCCTGTCCCGACGGAGAACAGAACATGAGCCTTGCGATGATCTCGCCCACCCTATCCGACGTCTTGCCGAAAATCGAGGATCCGATCCATCCCACGCCGAAACCGGTGCTGCAACTTGTCGACGTTCGAAAGATTTTCGGCGATTTTGCCGCGGTAGATGGCATAAGTGTCGATATCAGAGAAGGCGAATTCGTCACCATTGTCGGACCCTCCGGGTCCGGCAAGACCACACTTCTGCGCATGCTGGCCGGCATGGAATCACCATCAGAAGGCTATATCACGCTGCGCGGCGAAACGATCAATAACGTGCCGTCCGACAAGCGACCGACATGTCTCGTCTTCCAGTCGCTTGCGCTTTTCCCGCACAAGAGCGTCGGCGAGAACATCGAGTTCCCGCTGAAGGTCCGCAAAATGCCGGCCGCCGAACGTAAGGCCCGCGCTCTCGAACTCATGCGCATGGTGCGCCTGCCGGAGAGTTACTACTCCAAAAACGTGATGCGTTGCTCGGGCGGCGAAAAACAGCGTGTGGCGCTTGCCCGCGCGTTTGCTTATGACCCCGACGTTCTGTTTTTCGACGAGCCGCTGTCGGCGCTGGACTACAAACTGAAGAAAGTTCTGGAAAAGGAGCTGAAGGACCTGCACCGCGAAAGCGGGAAGACCTTTGTCTACATTACCCACTCGCTCGAGGAAGCCATGGTCATGTCTGATCGCGTCGGGGTAATGAGCCGTGGCCGCCTCGTTCAGATTGGCACACCAGAGGAAATCTACACCAAGCCGGCAACGCGCTTCGTCGCGGAATTTTTTGGTGAGGTGAACAGTTTTGAAGTCAGGCGCGGCCACCAAGGCGTGTGGACGCTCGCCGACGGCAGGCCGATCACTGTAGCCCCGGTAGCACAAACGATTGGCGAGAAGGCAACCGTAATCGTCCGGCCCGAAACAATGCGCTTCGTCATCGGCTCGTCGAGCGCCGACAACCTGATCTCCGGCACGATCTACAACGAATATTCTCTCGGCTCGCGCATGCAGTATCAGATTCATTCCGGCGACCGGATCTATCTGGTCGAGGCCGCACGCGCCGCCGCGACCGGCATCACGTCTGGCGACACGGTCACTATCGGCTGGGACGCCCGCGACGCGATCGTGGTGGGAGACTGATATGGTAACCATGACCCATGCTGAAGCGGCCGGTGAACAAAGGCATTTTCCGTCTATCCCTGCAGGACTGCGCGCGGCCGCTCCTGTCACGATCCTGCTGCTGCTTGGCTTTCTGGCACCGCTTCTTACGGTAGCTGCCTATGCCTTCGCCACGCCCAAGAGCTTCGACGTGTTTCGCTCTTTTACCCTCGCCAACTTCACGGTGATCCTTGATCCTTCCAATACCGTTTGGATGTCGTTTGCCTGGTCGATCGCCTATGCCTTTGCGACAGTCATATTGCTTGCGATGATCGCCTATCCCATCGCCTACGGTCTCAATCGTATGTTCGGCAAATGGTCTGGCTTGGTCGGCGTGCTGTTCGTCTTTCCGCTGTTCGTCTCGGAAAACGTACGCCTCTACGGTTGGGTGCTGTTCTTTATCAAGAACGGGGTGCTCGACGGCGGCCTGAAGTGGCTCGGCTTCTCGGGCGGACCCGAGGTACTTTACACACCCGGCGCCATCCTCTTCGGCATGACATATGTCTATCTGCCTTTCATGCTGTTCCCGATGTCGCTTGGCATTGCCATGATCCCCCGGGACCTTGTCGATGCGGCCCGCGACCTTGGGGCTAACAGGCTGACGATCTGGCGTGAGATCGAGCTGCCACTCGCCATGCCCGGTATCCTGATCGGCATGTTGCTAACCTTCGTGCTCGGCGCCGGCGCGATCGCCGAATCCAAGATTCTCGGCGGCCAGTCGGTCATTACCATCGCGCAGGATATCGAGGTTGCTTTCACGTATGCACAGAACTGGCCGCTTGGCTCGGCGCTCGCCCTCCTGCTCGTCGCGATCGTCAGCGGGCTTGCCCTCTACGTTCTGTCCAAGCTCGATCTCGACCGCATTCTGGGAAAGAAGTGAGACATGGAAACCCGCTCGCAAATCCGCGCCCGAGCCTTCGTCAAGGTCTGGACATCCTTTGTCGTCCTTGCCGTTTACCTTCCTATCCTCTGCGGGGCGATGGCCGGCCTGTCCAGGGGACGCTATTTCGGCTTCCCGATTAACGCCTTTTCGACCGAATGGTGGGGCAAGACCCTTGGCTCGCTCGAGATTCAGGCTCTCGTGCAGAACTCCCTCCTGATCGCTTTCATCGTCACGCTTGTCTCCGTGATATTCGCCTTCTTCGGCGCGCTCGCCTTCGCCCGCTACGACTGGAAGGGGCGCAAGCTTTTCCAGAAGGCGATCCTTCTGCCAGTCTTCTTTCCGCAGCCGGTGCTGGGGCTCGCTCTCCTCCTGTGGTTCAACGCGCTTGGCATCAACCCGAGCTGGCAGACGGCCGTTATTGCGCATCTCGTCTGGATCGTTCCGGTGGTCACGCTCGTCATTGCCATCCAGGTCTATTCCTTTGATCCAACACTGGAAGAGGCTGCGCGTGACCTCGGAGCGGGCCGCTGGTTCATTCTGCGCGAGGTGACCCTGCCTATTCTGTGGCCGGGCATCTGGTCCGGCGCGCTCTTCGCGTTCCTGCTTTCCTGGGGCAATTTTCCGTTGTCGCTTTATACAGCCGGCGTCGACTCTACGATCCCGAAATGGCTCTATTCGAAGATGGTCGCCGGGTATTCGCCAATGGTGCCGGCGCTCGGCACGATGAGCACTGTATCGGCTGCCATATTGTTGCTGGCTGGCGGTCTCGCCATCATGCTGGTCCGCCGTCGTCAGGCGGATACATGAGGACGCCTCGATGAACTGGAAAACCGACCGCCGTTCATTCTACTATCAGGGCGCTCCGGAACCCGACGATCCGACGCTTGAAAAGGGCAAGGTGGCGCTTCTCGTCATCGACATGCAGAACACGTATCTCGATCGCCCAGCTCCCGACACGCTCTCTGGTGATGATCTTGTCCGCTATCACGCCTGGACGCCGTTTCACGAGCGCATGCATGACACCGTCATTCCCAATACCCGGCGTCTCATAGAACGGTTTCGCGCACTCGGCCTCGACGTGTTTTTCGCGCGAATTGCTTGTCTGCGCACCGATGGCCGGGATCGTTCCCTCAGCCAGAAGAAGCCGGGATGGAACAATCTTTTGCTTCCGAAGGATGAGCAAGCTTCGCAGATACTTTCGCAGGTTGCCCCCCAGGACGGTGAGATCGTTGTCACCAAAACCACCGACAGCGCGCTGACGGGCACGAATCTCAGGCTTGTGCTGACCAATATGGGCATCACCCACGTTGTTTGCGCCGGGATTTTTACCGACCAGTGTATATCTTCCACCGTCCGCAGCCTCGCTGACGAGAGCTTCGACGTCATCGTCGTCGATGACGCGTGTGCAGCAGGCTCCATGGAACTCCACGTCAGTGAACTGACCAGACTGCACATGATCTATGCCAACGTGATGACCACGGAAGAGTTGGTCGGCTATCTGCCGCAGCCAAAGCATGAAACAATCGGGGACGAAAGTCGCCCCGGGCTTGTTCGCCCAGAGTGTTCCTGACACAACTTGGTCGATGAAAGCACTCGAAGCCCTTTATGCCGACAAGAATTCCTCCGTCTCTGCTGCAGCTGAACACGGCGCACTGAGCTGTTCCCCACGCGGCCGAGTTTTGCGCTGGAAAGCCATTGGGAGTGAGGCGCGATGAAAAAACCGAAAAGCGTGCGCCAGTCGCGCATCCTGACTGAACTTAACCAGGCACCGAGCCTGCGCGTTGCTGAACTTGCCCGGCGCCTAGACGTCTCGACAGAGACAATTCGGCGCGATCTGGACGAGATGACCGAACAGGGTCTGCTCAACCGCACCTATGGCGGCGCCGTGCGTTCGCTTTCCACCGAGCCTTCGGTGACCGAGCGCCATGCGCTCTTTGTCGGCGAGCGCGAAAGGATCGCCAAGGCGGCCGTCCAGATACTTAAGGGCGCTCAGGTGCTTATGATCGGCTCGGGCTCGACGACAGTGCACACCGCGCGGCGCGTAGCAGTCGAGATGAAGAACATCACTGTACTCACTCATTCCTTTGGTGTGGCGACCGTGCTTGCCATCAACCCGACAATCAAGGTGGTCATGCTCCCCGGCGACTATCACGCCACCGAGGGCGCGACGGTCGGTGCCTATGCCGTGTCATTCCTCAATTCCTTCTACGCCGATTTCGCCATTCTTGGCGCAAGCGGTCTGGGTCCAGACGGCCCTTCGGACGCCCTCCTGGAGTGTGGCGCGGTCTACAGCGCGATGGTCTCTCGCGCAGCGCGCACCGTCGTGGTCGCCGATCATTCCAAGCACGACCGCCTCTTCCCCGCGCGCTATGCCGCTTGGCGGGACATCACGCACGTCGTTACCGATAAGGCGCTGGGCGAAGATCTGACAGAAAGCCTGGACAACAACGACGTGAAACTGACCATTTGTTGAAAGCTGCCTGAAAATCGGAGGGACCAATGATCAGCGAGACGACCTCAGCAGGCAAAAAACGCGCGCGTGACTTCGGTATTGCCTTCGACGGCACGCCCGGCCCACTCAACGCCATCACCGACATCGCCGGTATCCATGTCGGCTTTTCGACGATCCGTGAAGAGACACCCCGCCCCGGTCGCAAGTTGCCGGTGCGTACCGGCGTGACGGCGATACTGCCGCACGCCGCAGCGGGCGAACCAGTACCGGTATTCGCTGGCATTCATCGTTTCAATGGCAATGGTGAGATGACGGGATCTCACTGGATCGAGGACGGGGGCTACTTTGTCGGGCCTGTCCTGATTACCAACACGCACAGCGTAGGTATCGCCCATCAAAGCGCTGTGCGATGGATGATTGACCGATTTGCATCGACCTACGAGGGAGACGACCACTTGTGGATCATGCCTGTGGTGGCAGAAACCTATGACGGCATGCTCAACGACATCAACGGCCAACACGTCGCGGTCGAGCACGTCCTGGAGGCGTTGAACGCTGCGAGAAGCGGTCCGGTCGCTGAGGGCAATGTCGGCGGCGGCACGGGTATGATTGCCTACGGTTTCAAGGGCGGCACGGGCACTGCCTCGCGCCTGATCGCAATTGACGACAAGGAGTTCACCGTCGCGGCGTTGGTGCAGGCCAATCACGGCCAGCGGGACTGGCTGACAATTGGCGGCCTACCCGTAGGAAAACTGCTGCAACAAGAAAACCCGGGGCTGTCCGAACGAGGCTCGATCATCGTTGTGATTGCCACTGACCTGCCACTTGCGCCGCACCAGCTGCGGAAGCTGGCGCGGCGCGGCGCGATAGGCATCGGCCGCAACGGCACAGTCGGCGGCAATAGTTCCGGCGACATTTTTCTCGCTTTTTCGACGGCCAATCCACACCCGATGCGCCATAAGGCCGGACCGTTGTTGAGCATCGACATGGTCAATGACGATGTGCTTGATCCGGTCTATCAGGCCGTGGTGCAGAGCGTGGAAGAGACGGTGATCAATGCGATGGTCGCCGCGGAAACAACAGGTGGCACACCCCACGATCGATACCGCATCGAGGCAATAGACGCCGACGCGGTTGCCAGACTTCTGGCTCAGAGTTCACCCCGCTGACCCCATCGCGCCGCTTCCGTCCCGCCCGCTGGAAGCGCAGATGCAGCTTTGAACATGCGGCGACGGATGTTATCGCCTTAACACAGGCTAAGCCAAAACACGCCGGGAAAAACCAAAGCGGTGGAAGCAAACGCCGCGAGCGCTGCCGCATGAGAGATTACCGAAAGGATATCGCTCCCCAACTTTTGATTGCTCCGCAATTTCCTCATCCACAGCACAAGCAGGAAAAGCGATAAGCCGAACAGAGCAAGCAGTACGGATCGAAGGATCGAAACACCGGCCCAGGAGCGCGTATCCCACCCCCAGGCACAGCCGACGAATTGCACAGCATATAATGTGAGAAAGCACAGGGCCCAGGTGATGAAGGGCCCAGCAAGACTGAAGCCTGTTCGATAGCGCATCTCAGCCTCCCTCCGTTAATGACCGTAGTGTCTGTAGGAAAAGAAACGATATGCCTGTCGCGAAAAGCAAGTGAACATGCCAGAGGGTGCCTATGCGAAGGTCGTTTTGGCGACGGTCCGAGACGTAGCCATTCGACAGACGCCAACACCCGAATGCCACAAGGATCAGGCCGACAAATCCGTGCAAAAGGAGATAAACGTTGACCGCAGCCGAAACGCCGTGGATTGCATGGCTTACCGCCGTATATTCCTCCCGCAGCACCATTGCACCACAGACGATCGCCGCCACGTAGGCAATCGTGCTGATGATCGCCATCGTCACAGCCGCTCTCAGATGTCTCGCCAGTGCGCCAAAGATGGCGGCTACAGCGGCGCTCAACAGGAAAACCGTCTGCAGTGATATCGACTGCGGCCAGACGATCTTTTCGCCACCAGCGGAAATCCAGAGGAAAAGCCCGCCGAAAAGCAATGAGGAAAAAAGCGTCGTATCCGCAATCAGGGCAAGTTTCACCGCCATGACGGACGGAGCATCGGCGCATTCGTAATGAAGCGGAAAACGTTCTTCTCCACGCGCGACGACGGGTCCGCGTTCCTGTCTGGCATCATCGTTCGGCGTCCACGCCAGGAAGAGCAAAGCAATAATGACGAGAGCGAAAACCGCCACCGGATAGGCCTTGAGAAGCAATGCGATGAAAAAGGCGGCCGTGGACATGGCAGTCAGCAAGGGAAGAAAGCTTGGTCCTGGCAACACGACGATCTGCAGCGGCGCACCGGTTACGGCATCCGTCCCCATGGTCTCCATTTTCCTGGATCTCACAAAGCCGAGGTACCCTTTACCCGCGGCGAGCGTCGCCGCGATCCGGTTGATCGGAAGGCTGTCCGCTCTAGCAGTCACTTCCGGCTGTGACGCAAAGGCATAGGCCGCTGGCGGGGTCGGCATCGCCCATTCAAGGGTACCGGCATCCCACGGATTGCGCCTGAAGGCGCGCCCGTAGCGAAACAGCAGCGCGAAGTCCAGCACCACCAGCATGAAGCCCGCGGCCATTATGAAGCTACCAATTGAGGAGAGAAGATTGAGCCACTCCCAGGGGGAAGCCTCTGGATAGGAAAAAACACGCCTCGGCATGCCCAGCAGCCCGGTCAGGTGCATCATGAAGAATGTGAGATTGAAGCCGATGAAGATCATCCAGAACGCGGCCCTGGAAAGGTGCTGTACGGGCTGGCGCCCGCTGATATGCGGCACCCAGTAATAAAGCCCGGCGAGCATGGGAAAGAGAAATCCCCCGACCAGGACATAATGAAGATGCGCCACCACAAAATGTGTATCATGCGCCTGCTGATCGAAGGGTACCATGGCCAGCATGACGCCGGTCAGGCCGCCGATGACGAACACGCAGAAAAACCCGAGGATGTGGAGCATGGGAACGCTCATCGTCGGCTTGCCGCTTGCGATGGTTCCAAGCCAGGCGAATATCTGGATCGCTGTCGGGATGGTGACAAGCGCGCTCGCGGCAGAAAAAAACGACAGCGCCACATGGGGGATGCCCACCGTGTACATGTGGTGCACCCACAGTCCGAAGGACAGGAAAGCCATGGCGATCAACGCCGCAACGATGATGTTGTAACCAATCAGGCGCGTTCCTGCCAGAACGGGGATAATTGTCGACAGGGCTCCGGCCGCCGGCAGAAAGATGATGTAGACCTCGGGGTGGCCGAACAGCCAAAAGAGGTGTTGCCACAGAAGCGGGCTACCGCCGCGTTGCGGGTCAAAAAACGGGATATCGAAGGCCCGTTCAGCCTCCAGCAATATCGAACCGAGGATCAGCGGCGGAAAACCGATCAGCATCATCGCGGCGACAACGAGCATGTACCAGGCGAAGACCGGCATCCTGTCGAGGGACATGCCGGGTGCACGCAACCTCAGGATCGTCACGATGATTTCGATCGCCGCGCTGATAGCGGAAATCTCCACGAAGGTAATGCCAAGAAGCCAGATGTCGGCATTGATCCCGGGACTGTATTGCGATGACGACAGCGGCGTGTACATGAACCAGCCCCCCGCAGGCGCAGCCCCGCCAATAAGGGCGAAAATCAGCATTCCGCCGCCGAAGAGGTAACACCAGTAGCCATAGGCGGACAGGCGGGGAAAAGCGAGGTCCCTGGCGCCGATGAGCTTCGGCAGGACGTAAATCGAAAGTCCCTCAAAAAAAGGAATTGCGAACAGAAACATCATGATCGTGCCGTGCATCGTGAAGACCTGCGCATATTGCTCGGCATCCATGAAGGCGTTTGATGACGTGGCCAGTTGTGTCCGGATGAGCATGCCCAGGAACCCGCCTATGGCAAAGAAAACAAGCGCGGTCACCATGAAGCGTTTGCCTATGACGGTGTGGTTGACCGCTGCGAGACGCCGAAATCCGGTGCCCGAACTCCAGACCTCATTGAGTTCGCGGTGAAGCCTTAATGACGAGTGTTTCTTCGGTGTGCGCACATCATTCATCAGCGTTGTCCCAAACCCCCGATCACCTTTGAAAACTCGCTCTCCGTGTGAGCAACAACGCGGAAACTCATGCCGGCATGGCCGGTACCGCAATATTCCGCGCAGATGCCGCCGAAGGTGCCGGTCTGATCCGCCCTGAGGGCAATCTTGTTGGAAAGTCCGGGGATGGCGTCGATCTTTCCGCCAAGCCTTGGAACCCAGAAGCTGTGAATGACATCGTCACTGGTGACCTCTACAATGACATCACGGCCCACCGGCATATGCATCACGTCGGAAATGCGGACTTCTCCGGTCGGTGTTTCGTAAGCAAACTCCCATTTCCACATGCGCGAAACCGCATATATGCGAAGCGGATCGCTCCCGGACTGTGGCAGCAGGGATTCTCCTTGCATGAATGAAAAAGCCACCAGGGCCGTCAGGATCGGTATGGGGAACCCGATGCCGCCGCCGATCAGCCAATGGTGCGTTTTCACCCGAGCAAGGGAGGCCGGGCTGAAAAAGACCAACGCCAACAGAACGGCAATCAGCATGAAGATTGCGCAGGCGCCGCCCAACATTACCCACCACAGCAGCGCGACCTTGCGACTGGCCGGGCCTGCCGGCGCCAGTGTCGAGAGGTCACCGGAGCAAGCGGAAACCAGCAAAAGCAGAGGAATGAGCGCTATCAAACGGAACCCCGCGCTTCTCCCGCGGGTTAGCGGTCGAAAAGGAAACTTCAGATGGAAAAAAGCGACGCACCCAACCCGGTCATCTCCAAGGTGGAGGAGAAGACGACGGACTCCGCAATCGCCGTTGCCGGCCATCCACTGCACGCAATGACCGTTCATTTCCCTATTGCCCTTGTCATCACGACATTGGCTTGCGACCTCCTTTATTGGTGGTCCGCAGACGAGTTCTGGGTTCGCGCCGGAGTCTGGGCATCTGGAGGCGCTTTTTTCAGCGGCGTCGCAGCCGGCATCATCGGCACGGCGGAACTGCTTCTTGTCGCGGGAATTCGCGCCCGGGTTGCCAGCTGGGCGCATGGTGTGGCCGCAATAGCGCTGATCTCCGTGGCAGGCGCCAATTGGGGAGGGAGGACATTCGGCATGATCGAGATTTTGCCGCATGGGCTCGGCCTGTCCCTCCTTGCTTCGGTCCTTACCGCGCTCGCGGGCTGGCACGGCGGAAAGCTGATATTCGATCACGGCATCGGCCTCATGGTGTCTCCCAAGGAATGAGGGGGGCGATGTTACGCTTTAGTGCCCCAGGCTCATGGAACCAGTCAGGCAGCAGTGCGGGTATCTCCGGTTTCGCGAGCGCCAGATAGACGATGCCAAGGGCTATGATGCTGGTGAACGCCGTGACGACAATGAAACGCCACACAGGATAGATCTCGCCGTCGTTAAAGAGACGGAGAATGACCAAGCCCGTAAGCACGTGTAGAAACACAAGAATAGCCACAAGGGCGAGCTTTGCGCTGAACCATGATAAGTACGTGGATTGCAGGAAAATAAGCGTGGTTCCGGACGCGACTGCGAAAAAAGCGGCTGGCGACAACACCTTTACATAGGAAAACCGCACGATCTTTTGCAGGCGGAAACGATCGTCATCGTTTTGGACATGCGCACGTTGCACGTAGAGACCGGGAAGACTGACAAGGCCTGCGATCCAGACAGAGATCGCTAAAAAATGGACAAATTTGAAGAGCGCGATCATTCCACCCCCCGCCATGCAGTCATGTGCAGCATGGTCCGGACGGAGGAAAGCGCAACGACGAGATAGGGGACAAGACCGAATGTCCACATGATGAGGCCCGAAAGCTGCTGATCTTCGAGCGCTGTCATCCCATAAGACTCGGTCGTGAGCAGATGCTCTGCAAAAAGCGGATAAGGAGCAAATGTCAGGATGGCTGCGAGGAAGCCCATCTGCGCCATCGTTGCAAGTGCGAGCGCAATTCTCCTTCCCGGTCCGGCAGAGACGAGCATCGTCCTCCATAGCCAGACAGCGGTTACAATCAAGGCGAGCTGCATGCCCCAGTAAGCAAGGGAGTTTGAAAGCGCGAATGAATAACCCGGCGGCAGATGCCAGGCCCAATAGACGATGGTATGCGCGAGAAACGGAATTTCCGTCAGGGCTGGGAGCCGCCAGGGTAAGCGCGGCAGGCGTCCTTCAAGGTTTAGCGCAAGCAATGGCGCAAGGACGGCAATCAATATGAAATGATGGAAAACCCGTGCGGAGAAAAGTGCCGTCGTCAGCGCACAAAGCGGCGATACGAACGCAACGACAAGAATGCAGATTATGGCGGCGCACTGCAAGAAAGACCCCTGTTGGGTCGCTGTCCCAAACAGCAGAACGGTTGCGAGCGCTATTATCGCGATGAGAACCGGATCGAGGTTCCATGCATATGCAAGGTCGGTGAAATCAGGTGCTGGTCCGCAGTACGGAACAGTTGTTTCGCTCAAAGTCTCGAGCCCCCATGTCAATTCTACCCCTCACCCAACTCCGCTTGCGGAGATGCGTTCCCCTCTTTGCTCACGATCGGGACAACAACCCGTGATCACTGTGAAGGAACGATGAGGCACGCCCGTGGTTCACCATCAGGCCGGGACGCGAGGAAGGAGGAAACAATGCCAATCGTTACGGGACTTTTTGAAGACGAAGAAGGCGCCAAGCGCGCCGTCCAATATCTGGAGAACATCGGCGTGGATCGCCGCATCATTAAGGTCAAAACCTACGATCAGGGATCGGAGGAAAACGCCGGCCATACCCCTGCAAATGTTGACAAAGGCGGAATTGAGCAGGGTTTGATTGTCCGCGCCGACGTTTCACATAAGGATCTGGTGAGGGCGTCGGAAGCCTTCCTCAATCTGGCAAGGAAGAAACAGCCGTGATGGGGAACTCATTTTGTCCCATCTTTACCGGAACGTCGCCGCCGCAAGTTTCGGAAGCATGAACCGGAAGGCGATGCTGCGGGCGCCCTGAAACAAGAGAAGCGAAATCCATAGGCCATCGTTGCCGTAAAGGGGCTGCAGGATCGCCCAGGCGGCGAAATAGATGATCAGGGATGCCACCATGAGGTTGCGCATTTGCCGAGACCAGGTGGACCCGATATAGACGCCGTCCATCTGAAACGCGATGATGCCGACAACCGGCAAGACCACCACGTAAATCAGGTAGGTATCGGCCAGTCTCGCAACGGCGTCGGAGGGCGCTGTCAGCGCAATCACCCAATCCCCGGCGGCCAGGAAGGCCAGGGAAACCAGCGCTGCAAAAATCAGGCCCCAGAATGTCGTCAGCTTGATCGTGCGGTCAAAGGCCGGCCGATAACGTGCACCGACAGCGCGGCCGGCAAGCTGTTCCGCTGCCGTAGCGACACCGTCAAGGAAGGCGACCCCGAAGAAATAAAAACGCAGCAGAATGGTGTTGGCGGCAAGCACGTCGATCCCGAGGAAGCCGCTCTGGCGGGTGAAGAAGGACAGGCCGATCAGCAATGCGAACGAGCGGATCATCATGTCGCCGTTGACCGCAAAGGATCGTCTGATCGCCGGTATATCAGGAAGCCGCCAGGAGGAGCGATCGGTCTTGGCCAGGATCAAAGCTGCGCCTGCCACGGCGGTCACGGCTTCTGCAACCAAAGTGGCGATAGCAACACCTTCCACTCCCCAGCCGAGCCCTATGACCCAATGAACGCTGAGGGCGGCATTCAGGCCATTCAGCAGCGTCTGGAGGATCATGCTCCACATGGCCTCACCGCGGCCAATGAGCCAGCCGAAGGCGACAAAATTGAAGAGAACGAAGGGGGCCGACCAGATTCGCCAGTGGAAATAGGTCGAGGCGGCTTCAGCGACAATCCCTTCTGCGCCCATGACGCTCATGCCAAGCGCACCGATCGGGCCCTGGAGCAGCAGCAACAACAGACCGGCCACCAGTGCGATGATAAGGCCGCTCAGCAACATGCGCTGTTCACCTACCCGGTCACCGGCACCCATTGCCTGTGCCGTAAAGCCGGTGGTGGCACCGCGCAGAAAATTGAATGTCACGAAGATGACATCGAAGATAACCGAGGCCAGCGCCACCCCGCCCACCAGCGCCTCGTTTCGCATATGCGCGATGACGCCCGTCGCCACAAGACCCACAAGCGGGGTCGACAGATAGGCGATCATCATTGGTATCGCGATTTTGAGGACATCGCGATGCGCGACGCCGAACGGGCGGACAGCTGCCTCGGTCCCCGTGATTGCCGTTGCCTTCACTTATTCTTTCCGATGTGGTTCACCCAACGTATGCATCAGCCGGTTCGCCCAGCCGAAGATGGCGATGGAATGGATGAGATCGAGAATTTCAAGATCATCCAGACCGATTTCCCGCAAGTGATAAAATTGGTAGACCCCCACATTGTCTGGATGGGCGGTCAGATCGACACCGAAATTGAACAGCGCCTGCTCGAAATCAGGAAGGTCCGCATCCAGCCCGTTCTTGTATATTTCGTCCACGACCTCGGGCCGTTTCTCCAGCTGGATATAACGGTTGGCGTGAACAGCGGCGCAGTAAATGCAGTGATTGACGAAGGATGCCGCCAGCGCGCCGATCTCGCGCCCACCGCGTGACAATCCGCCTTCACTATACATGATATCGTTGAAGAGCGGGGTGCGCTCGTTCAGCGCCTCCGCCTCGTTAGCGAGTACGAGGACATAGGCCGATACCTTGGTATTGGAAGGGGTGACCTTCAGGGCCGACAATTGCTCGGGGGTCGCGTTTGCAAGGTCCACAGGCTGGACGTAAGGATGCCAGTCAAGCGCATCGAGGGTGAATTCATGGACGGGCTGTGACATATCAATTGTCCCTCATCATCTTGAGGCCGGCAACGACCAGCACCTGATAATTCACATAGGCAATCAGGCCGGCGAGCGTGACGATATCGCGGTCGTCGAGACCAACGGCATAGAGTTTCTCAATGTTTTCCCGGGTCGCGTTCTTCGGCGTAAGGGTCACGAGATCGACGTGGTTCAGGATGGCTTGCAGGCGGGAATCCGCGTGCTGAAGGACCGATGACGGATCAGCGACTGATGCGTGGTCGGAGCCTCCCTCCTCCTCGGCAAGCCGCTCGATGTAGTGCGCATGAAGTTCTTTCGCCTTCCACAAAGCGGACATACGCGCGGCAAGTGCCGCCCGCAGGGCGTAGGAAAAGTTGCGTGGCTCTGCCGGCCGCAAAGCTGCAAGATAGCTGGTCTGCGTCAGGTGTTTGAGCTTAGAGCGCCGCTCGCGGAGTTTCAGCAGATCGGAGCTTTCATCAAGGCCGAGGACGCGGTCGATCACGTCTTCTGGAGGTGTAGCTGTCATTGTTTTTTCAATCCTCGGAAAGAGCGTCATCCAGGAAGGTCAGGCGGTCCTGCCCCCAATAGAGCGTGTCGCGGTAAATCCAGGTGGGGGTTCCAAAGACACCACGCGCCTGTGCTTCGGCGTGGCTGTCATGCCAGGCCGCCATGATCTCGGGCGTGTCTTCGAGCGCACGCAGCGCACGACCATCAAGACCCAGGCCGTTTGCCACGGCGATGCGAACGTCCGGATCGGTCACGTCCTGCTCCTCCGCCCACAGTGCCCGCAGAAGTGCATGACTGAGTTCCAGTGCAGGCAAACCCTGCCTGTCGGCCGCAATCACCATGCGCGCGGAAAACTCGTTGTTGGTGGGATAATATCTGGGCTTCAGCACCAACGGCATACTGAGACGCTTGCGCCAGCGCTCCAGTTCGGCGGCGTGATAGTCCTGCCGCGGCTGCGGTCTGGAACGAAGTGGAACACCACCGTTTTCGGTGACGATGCGGGTAGGGCGGACGACGATATCAAGATCGTGCTTTTCAATCAGCGCCTTGAACTGTGGCCAGCCCAGATAGGCCCAGGGCGAACTGAGCGCATGGTAATAATAAACGGTTTTTCTGCTCATCGCCTTAACCTCAGGCTGTCTTCTGCATGGTGGGGTCGGCATCCGCATCGGTCCATTCGGACCCATCGAGTTCAGGCTTTTCGTAAGCCTTCAGCGCCTCCCAGTGATGATCGATGTCGGCGATGAACAGCGAAGCGGCGATACCTCGCGCGAGCCAGAGCGCACCTTCGCTGATGGCCGGAATATCGCCGCTGACTTTGCCCAGACTGACCGATGAACCGTAATTGAAACAATGGATCTGCTGCAGCCAAGGGGCGGTACCCGGCTCTTTCTCGGTGAAAGAGAAGTCGTCTTGCAGCCAGGGGAATCGCCCGAGCCCAGGGTTTTCCTCACCTGGTGGCGGCGTGTAGCGGTCGTCCCAGCAGGCGATCTGCCCGTTGAACATTTCGAGTTCGGGACGACTGACGGGGTCGATTGAGAATCCCGTTCCCAAAATCACGAAATCGGTCCGAAAAACGCGGCCGTTGATTGTAGTGATCACAACCTCGCCGCCCTCTTCCTTCATCGATTGGATACCGCAGTCGAAATGGAAATAGGCGTTGGGATGTCGGCTCACCCTCAGCGTTGAATTGTGTGGCGCGGGGGTCTGCTGCTTGACGGAATAATCCATGAGACGCCAGCGCCACTCAGGGTCAATTTTCGCGAAGCCGGCGGTGACACCGTATGATCCGATGCCCATCAACTTGTTGATCGTCGGCATTGTCTTGCGTCTGGCAAGAAGACGCACCTCACCGGCCCCCTGCTCGAGCGCTTCCGCTGCATTGTCCACAGCGGACGCCCCTACCCCGATGACAACGACGCGTTTTCCCTTCAGACGCTGAAAATCAATCATGTCGGCGGAATGCGCCCAGCTGACGTGACGTTGCATGCCCCTCACAAAATCAGGGATCGTCGGTTCTCCAAGGCCATCGCGCCCTGTTGCCATCACCAGTTTCCGGGTGATGATCGGGTGAGCCTTCCCGCCGTCGATCTCCAGCTCCAGAAGCCCATCGGGCCGTGGGATGACGCGGGTGACGTGGATGTTGTTTTCAACCGGGATTTCCATCACCTGCCGGTACCAGCTCAGATATTCCATCCACATCGGTCGCGGGATGCGGAAGAGTTCTTCCCAGGCCTCTTCGCCAAAGCGGGCGGTGTACCAAGCCCTGAAGGTGAGCGATGCCATACCGAGCGCCGGCCCGAGCAGGTTCTTGGGCGAGCGCAGGGTTTCCATGCGCGCGTAAGTCACCCAGGGCCCCTCTTCACCTTTTGCGGCGCGGTCCACAATCCGGATATTGGCGATCCCTGCCCTTGTCAGGGCATGCCAGGCGACGAGGCCGCACATGCCGCCGCCGATGATCACGACATCGCTGGCAAGCTGACCGTCTGAGGTCGAGACCGGTTGCGACCAGTTTGCTGCGGGATAGTTGAGGTAGGACAAATCCTGCCTCACCCGGGCGTTGAGCGCAGCTAGTCTCTGCTGCTCGGTCCGGTCTTGCTGTTCTAAAGTCATCAGGTGATCTCCTGAAATTCACTGTTGCCCATCGGCACCGAAGGGCATGAGGATTAATCGGCGAGCACCACGGCGTCGCGATCGCGCCAACTCACCCAGACCGTCTCGCCATCAAGATGCGAGAGCGCCACCGGATCGAGCTGGGCCGACAGGAGTGCGCCGTTATCGAGGCGGATCGTCAACGTCGTGTGCGCGCCCTTGAACACGCGCCGCTCGATCTGGCCCTTGAGGGCAAAACGATCACTCGGCTGCTCGGGAAGACAGAACAGGGCTTCCGGACGCAGCGCGATCGTGACGTGGCTGCCAACCGCGTGATGGTGGCCGTTAAGATCGGCCCGGATCAGACTGCCCTGCCATTCAATTGTTGCAACATCGCCTTCGGCAGACACCAATCGGCCTTCGAGAAAGTTGCTCTGACCGATGAAGTCGGCGACGAAGCGGCTACGGGGGCGGGCATAGAGATCATCAGGCGCTCCCATCTGCTCGATCCGCCCCTTGTTCATCACCACCACGACGTCAGACATGGTCAGGGCCTCTTCCTGATCATGGGTGACGAAGATGAAGGTCTTGCCGGTCGTCTGCTGGATCGACTTCAACTCGATCTGCATCTCATGGCGCAGCTTGGCGTCGAGTGCCGATAGCGGCTCGTCGAGCAACAAGACGTTCGGGTCCGGCGCCAGCGCCCGCATGAGGGCCACGCGCTGGCGCTGACCGCCCGACAGTTGCTCAGGCATTCGCCCGGCAAAATCCTGCAGCTTGACGAGACCGAGGAGTTCCATGACCCGGCGGTGGATGGACGCCGAATCCAGCCCCTTCAGTTCAAGTCCGAAGGCAATGTTGCGCTGAACTGACAGGTGCGGAAACAGGGCATAATCCTGAAAGACGATATTGACGTTGCGCCTATTGGGCGGCAGATGCGAGATCGGCTGCCCGTCGAGGTAGATTTCGCCGGAAGATGGCGTTTCGAACCCGCCCAGCATTCTCAGCGTCGTGGATTTGCCGCAGCCGGAGGGGCCAAGCAGGGTAACGAATTGGCCCGGCGCGACCGCCAGGTCCAGATCATCGACAGCAAGAGAAGCGCCGTAAGACTTGTTGACGTTTTTAAAATGAACAACCGGCTGCATAACTCAGCTCCTCGAACGGCGGGTGAAGTGCTCGGCATAAAGGCCGATGGCGGCGGTGACGATGAGGACGATGGTCGCCATCGCATTGATCTCTGGCGACATGCCGCCCTGGACTTTGGCGAAGATGAGCATCGGTAGCGTCGGCTTGTATCCACCCAGGAAGAAGGTGCGCACGAAATCATCGATGCTGGTCAAAACACAGAAAATCATGCCGCCGATCAGGGCCGGCAGGATGTAGGGGACCGTAACGCGCATGAAGGCGATAAATGCATCAGCCCCGAGGTCTCTTGCCGCATCCACGAGATTGGCGGGCATGGAACGCAGGCGCGTCAGCACCATGATCACGACAAACGGCACCGCATGGACGGTATGGGAGAGGATAATCGCGAAGGTGCCCGTGGGGATATCGACCATCCGGATGAATATCCGCATTGAGATGGCGTTGATCAGGCCGGGAACAACGGCAGGCAGGCAGGCGAGCGCAAAGAGGATGGCCTTGCCGCGGATGCCCTCGGTAGAAATCAGCAGGGCAATCCACACACCGATGACGGTCGCTCCGATCGTGGTGGCAAACGCTATTCCGACCGAATAAAGCGAGGCTTCGATGAACTGCTTGTCCTGAAGTACCTTGCCATACCAGTCCAGGGTCCAGTTACTGATCGGAAAGGCGATGAAGTTTGCATCCTTGAAGCTCATCGCCATCATCAGGGCCAGCGGCAAAAGCAGATAGATAACGAAAACGGCATAACAGGCGCCAAGTGCCGTCTTCGGAAGGTCGTTTAAGGGGGACCGCATCATCATCTCCTACATCAGCCGGACAGAGCGACCGCCAACGACGCGCATGAAGAGACCAACCGTCGTCAGCGACACGGCGAGCATCAGCATGGCGAAGGCAGCGCCTTCAGGCCATTTGTCGTTGGAAGAGTGGAAAAGCGTCGCGATCACCTCCGGGAAGATGACGGCGTTCGGCCCGCCGAGCAGCAGCGGGGCGGCGAAGACTCCGACGGCGGTGAGGTAAACCAGGCTGCAGCCGGACACGATACCGTCTTTCGACAGCGGCAGGATAACGCGGCGGAAGCGTTGGAAAGGGCTCGCGCCAAGATCGGCAGCGGCATGCACCAGCTGTACCGGGATCTTTTCTATGGCTGAATAAAGTGGGAGCAGCATGTAGAGCGCCAGGAGGTAGATAACGCCGAAGCTCAGCGAGAAGGACGTGTAGAGCATCGGGATGGGCCGATCGATGACGCCGATCTCGCGCAACAGGACGTTGACGGCTCCCCGATTGGCCAGAAGCATGATGACCGAGAAGGTACGGATCAGTTCTCCGGCCCAGAATGGGATGAGCAGGAGCAGCAGCGCCCGCATACGCTGCTTCGGCTGAAGCACCTTCGCCACGTAATAGGCAACCGGATAAACGATCACCAGGGTCGACACGGTAACGACGGCGGCAAATACGAGGCTGCGTATGAAGGGCAGCACGTAAATCGAATCCGAGAAGAACAGGGCATAGTTGGCGAGCGTATAGCGCGTGGCCTCGTTCGGTTGAGGCGGATAGTTGTCCGTGAAGCTGATATTGGCCATTTGCAGGATCGGCCCGACATGCAGGACGAAAAGCCATATCACGGGTATCCCGGCAAGGAGTGCGAGGCGCGCATGGCGACTGTCTGCCAGCCGGCCTATGGTGGTTCGGTAAAGGGCTGAGCCTGTCACCTTGCCAATCCATCCGGAATAATGCGCCGGGGCTGGCGCGCTTTCCTCTCGGAGTTCAGTCATTGTCGTGTTCACCATGATCGTTCCCAGCTCTGGACAAGCTTTTTATTGGGGTCCTGCGAACCCGGCCGAGGTCGGGTTCGCATCGCAGCCGTAACTCAGGCAGCCTTGATTTCGGCAGCTGCCTTATCGATCATCGCGTTCTTCATGGCCCGGTTGACCGAGCTGAAGAACTTGATGCGCTCCATCTGGTCCTGTGGAAGCGCCATGGCGGCCCGTTCGCGGTCGTTGAGCAGCTTGTCGACGCCATCAAAGGCCGAGGCGAAGCCCGACTGCCGAACCATGGCAGCCCCGATTTCCGGCGAGGCGAGGATAGCGTCCAGGAAGGTATAGGCAGCGTCCGCATTCGGACCGTTCTTCACCACGTTGAAGGAGTAGAGGAACCCGTAGGTGCCTTCCTTCGGAACGGACAGCTCGATGGGGTGACCGTCCATGATCAGCTTGGACGTTGGACCGGACCAGGCCTGCGCAACGTAGATGTCTTCATTCAGGAACATCTGCTGAACCTCGGAGCCCGCATCGTAGTATTTGCGAACCTTGTCCTTTTGGCTGATCAGGAAGTCGCGCGCCTTGTTGGTGGCTTCCTGGGCAACGGCTTCCTTGCCTTCATAGGTGACATAATCGCCGTCATTGCCCTGATAGAGCATGGTCAGCGAAAGGAAGTCCGAAATGATGTAGGATGTCAGGCCCTTGTATTCATCGTCGAACATCATGCCCCAGCTATCGGAAGGCTTGGTGTACTCCGTGTTACGGGCCAGACCTTCAAAGCCCGCCAAAAGCGGAACGCCGTAGGTAGAGCCGTTGATGGTGAGCTGCGGTGCGCCTTTGTAAGCTGCTGCCAGCTTGTCCCAATTCTTCAGTCGGCTGGTATCAAGCGGCGAAAGGAGGTTGGAACCGATGAACTGGGAGAGCCGGTGGCCGGTCACCGTCACGATATCGGTCGATGGTGTGGCGCCTTCGGCCGTCAGAATGTTATATTGCTTGCCCTGATCGTCCGTCAGACGGATGCGGATCTCGATCCCCGTGTCCTTCTGAAACTGGTCGATGAAAGACTGCGGCACGAACTTGTCATATGTCGTGATATTGACGACCTTGCCCTGCGCGTGGGCGGAGCGCATCAGGCTGGGCGCCGCCAGGATGCCAGAGCCGGCAGCGAGCAGCTTGAGGGTGGAACGACGGGTCGCTTTAAACTCTTTCATGGCAATCTCCTTGTTTTTGTTTGACCGGTTTGATGGGCAGAGCACTTGCATTTTTAGGGAACGTCTCCTTCGACGGTTCCCCCATAGGTGACATCCGCAACACGTCCTGATGCGCCAGGATCGTGAGCGGTGAAATCGGGCATGCGTGCGGAAGCAACACGGATGATCAACTGGATCAGCTCCTGGGCAGTGGCCGACAGCGGGCGCGCTGTTGCCGAGAAGATTCCCCAGAGGAACGGGATGTCGACGTCGAGCGGTCGCACAGTCACGCCCGCGGTCAGGGGACCGTAAGCGGTTGCCGGTTCGACAATCGCAATCCCCATCCCGGTCGACGCGATCTGCACCGCACTCATCGCCGCGCTCGTCGCTATGATCCGTTGTGCGCGAACATTTGCCTCCTGCAGAGCCTTGTCCACCCGGCGACGCAGACGGAACGGATTAGCAAGCGTAATGACTGTCTGGCCGGCCAGGTCGGCCACGGAAATGACATCCTTGGCGGCCAGCGGATCGTGAACGGACAGAACGGCTGCACAGCGGCCCTGAAAATATCCGTGCGCTTCGAGGCCGGGCTGTTCGGCCGGGAGCGACGTCACACAGAAATCGGCGGTACGCCCCAGCACCGCCTGAACGGCGGCTTCGGCAGGCATGCTTCTTAAAAAGACCGTATGCGGAAGAAGGGCTTCCGGTAGTTCGGCGAGAGCTAGCGGCACCATTCCGGTTGCAAAAGCAGGTGTCGCCGCGATCTCGACCGGCTCGGGCTCCTTGAGGCTGATCCGTTGGGCACGGTTGCGCAGATGCTCGATGCCGCTGATGAAACGCTCCGCTTCGGCGTGGAAAGCCACCCCCTTGTCACTCGGCGTAATACGCGGGCCATTGCGATCGAACAGCGGAAATCCGAGCGATGTCTCGAGATCTTGAATGAGGCGCGTCACCTGAGATTGCGAACGGTCTAGGAGGCGCGCAGCACCGGTAATGCTGCCTGCGGACATTACCGCCAGAAACGCCTCGAGCTCGCGTATCTCCATCGCTATCATGCATCCTTTGCATTATGACAAATTTAATGTGCATTAAACGCATGATATCTGCTAGTGACAAAAGAGAATTTTTCGTTCGAGGGGCAGAAGATGAAAAAGATGGCTCGCTGACTTCGAACTGTGCAGAAAATTAAGCCTCAGGACGCGGCTTTTGCTCATGCAGCACATGCATTTACTCGAAGGAGCCAAGACTTGCTGAGGGTGTAGGCAGGTGCGCTGTTAAATGAGGCAGGAGAACCGAGAACGCGGTTTCCGGCGTGCCAGAAAAAATGATGCATTTGCGCAACGATCGGCGGGCAATGTACAGAACCGATTTGTGTGCTGCGCGAAAGATAGAGACCAGAGGGTGGCGCCACGCCTACTCCTACAACCGAAAGGATAGATGACATGCGGATAGCCATTCTCGGTGCGGGTTCGATTGCTTATGGCATGGCGGCTTTTCTCGCCGAAGCGGGACATCGCCCGTCACTGTGGTCGCCCTCCGGGCGCAGTGCTACGCCCTTGTCGGAAGGCAAACCGCTCATTGCTACCGGCGCGTTGGACTTCGTCGGTCCAGTCGACGTCGCGGCAACCTGCGAGGCCGCTGTTGCGGATGCAGATGCGGTCATCATTGCAATGCCGGCCAACGGTCATCGTGCCGCTATCGACGCGGCGCTGCCGCATTTGCGGTCGGGACTGCCCGTCATCATCAGCTCCCATAGCTCCTTTGGAGCGCTCTATCTGTCGAAGCGGCTTTCCGAACGACAGCTCCGGCTGCCGATCATTGCGTGGGGGACCACGCTTCTGACGGCCCGCCGTCAAACCGACGGGCGCAGCGTCGTTGTCAACACCATCCGCCAGAAGGTGGACTTTGCCACCCTGCCGAAGTCGGCAGCCGCTGAGGGTCGGAGCCTGTGCACTGAACTCTTCGGTGATCGCTTCGTCGAACGTGACGGTTTGCTTGCCATCGCGCTCTCAAACCTCAATCCTCAAAATCATCTCGGCATCGCATTGCTCAACCTGACAAGGATGGAAAAGGCGGAGAGCTGGGGACAGGGCGAACATGTCACACCGGCGGTCGGTCAGTTGATTGAGGCGCTCGACGCCGAGCGACTGTCAATTGCCGAGAGCTTCGGCCTGGAGGTCAAAACAGTTCGCGAACACTTTTCTCTCTCCTTCCATGTGCCGCTCGCCTCTGTTTCCGAAATGAACCAGCAGATGCATCGTGAAGGACGAGGCGGAATGGGCCCATCCTCCATCCAAAGTCGCTACATTTTCGAAGATGTGCCGTTCGGTCTACTGCCAACCGTGCTTCTCGGCCGCATAGTCAACCGGCCTGCGATCCTGCACGAGGCAGGCGTTCGCATCTTTACCGCATCGGTCGCACACAATCTGGAGGCAGACAATGACCTGCTGCCGGAGCTTTCACTTGATCATCTCGGTCCGAGCGAGCTGCGGGAGCTTTGCGAGAGCGGATTTTAACGGAGCAGAGGGCCTTTCAGCGGCCCTTTGGCGATCCGCAGATTCTGAGAGAGATCGGCTTCCTGCAACGGCGGGCTGGCACGCAAACCGCAGTCCTGGATCGATTACATGAGCAACTGGGCAGGCTCAGTCATCGTTACGGCATAGCGCGTTAAGTGAGCGCTTTCCGTCATGGCTGGGATTGGCCCGACGCGAATGTTGCCGGTTATTCACGAGGCCACAACTCTATTGCGTCCTTGTGCCTTGGCGAGCAGAAGGGCCGCATCCGCGCGTGCCAGCAGCGTGTCCAGCGGGCCGGCCTCCGGCGAGGTTGCCACACCCACGGAAATTGTTACGGTTCCAAGAAGTTTCCCAGCATGGGAAATCGCTGTAGCACTTACTGCTGTTCTGACTTTTTCGGCCAAACCAGCAGCGTCGCCCTTGAGCATCCCCGGCAAGAGCGCGGTAAATTCCTCTCCCCCATAACGGTAAGCCTCACCGTGATCGCCCAGCGTGTCACGAAGCGTTCGGCCCACATACTGCATGACCTTGTCGCCGGCATCATGACCATATTCGTCATTAAAGCGCTTGAAGTGGTCGATATCGATCATCAGGCAGGCAAGTGGTGTCTTTAGTTCGTCGCTTGCGAAACGTTGTACCCTTTCATCCAGATGCCGGCGATTGAACAACCCGGTCAGAGGGTCTTCGATAGCCATCAGCGTCAACTTCTCACGCAGCTGCAGATTGGCGATGGCAAGCCCGACATTTTCGGCAATCAGTTCGAGATAAAGCCGTGACGCATCGAGGTGCAGCGCCTGCCCTTCTTTTTCTTCCAGGTAAAAAAGCCCGATCATGTCGCCTTGCGCGGTCAACGGGACGCAAAGAGCGATAGCATCCGGATCATCCAGATGCTGACACGGCACATCGGTGTCGGAGAACCCGTTGGCGTGCGCCCGCCCGCGGCGCATCCCCCAGCACGCAGACGCAGGAAAACTGTCTCCGGCATTGTCAGGCGCTAGCCAGTCCGAACTGCGGTTGAGGATATTCTTGTTTTCGTTCAGGATATAAAGGCCGCCGGCAATGCCGGGAAAGATTTGCGGCGCAAAGCGCGCGACGATGCTGGCAAGCTCGCCCTGGTTCTGACAGGCCTGCAGACGGTGCATCATCTGCAGGATGAGATCCTTGGTCTGTTGGTCTGCCCGTCGTTCCGCGTCGAGCCGATCGCGCTCAATGCCACTCGCCCGGAAGATTTCAATCGCGGTGTTCATCTCGCCGATCTCGTCCCGGCGACTGTCGGGCAGCACCTCGACGGAATAATCCTGCTTTGCAAGCCGGTCGATGATCCCGCTCATCCGAACCAATGGCATGGCGATCCGGCGTCTCAGGATGAAATAGAGCACCGCCAGGAACAGCCCCCCCGTCAGCCCCAGCATGATCTTGGCGATGACGCTCCACCAGTCGCTACGCGCTCGCGCCACGGCCAACTGCGATCCGGTTCTTGCGGCTGTCAAATCTCGAAAATGCGCGACAGTCGCCAGAAGATCCCCTTGCAGTCTTTCATGCTCGGGGCCGAACAACGTGGACTGGGCGGCGCTCCTCTCACCGCGCTGAAATGCTTCGACCGCCGCGATCTCGAACTTGTCGAGTGCGTCCGCATCCGTTTCGATCTTTCGCAGCGCATCGACCTCGGCCTTCGGCAGCGCTTTCGACAAGAGCTGGTCAACTGCGGCTTCCCGGCTTCGCTCGCTTCCATCTTCGGCCCGGAACGCGTTGAGATGGCGTTCTTCACCACGCATGACAAACAGCCTGGCCTCGTCGGAGCGGACCTCTGCGCCAAGTGCGAGGTCTTCCGCCAGACTATCCAGCGTCAGATGCTCTTCCACCGCGACACGCTCTTCGACGGCGCTGCGAGACGACATGATGAAGGCCGCGCCAGACAAAGCCGTCAAGACGACTGTCACTCCGTAAGCCCAGTTGGTGATCGCGCTTATTCTCATTATCTAATACTACACACCGCTGCTTGCGGGAGGATTAAGACGCCGGTTGCGATTGCATGGTGCGTACTCGACATTGCCGGCGCTGGCAGGCCCAGATTTCAGCAAGCTGGCCGAAGTTGACTGGACAGTCAACGAGGGCGGTGCATGAATACTGTGAACCTCAACGAGAGCGCCACGGAAATCATTCATTCCGTCCCGCGCGGAGATCGAGGTTCCAAATGATGTCCGGCATTCGCCGAAGCATTAGTCACACTGAACAATTGCGGCTATGTTATTGTGGCAGATCACGGGAGGCGGCCTTCGAGGGCCGGTGATTGATGGGTTTTACGGATCACGTCAAGGAAATCGAGCGGGTCGGGCAGGGAACCAACACGGGCCGCGACGCCGTTGTCCTGGAGTCCTGGCGGCGCTGTCTGGACGCCTACCAGCTCGATCCGGCGCAGGCGCGCGAGGCAGTGATCGTCTCGGAAACACGGCTGCGGGAACACCGTCAGCAGGCGGAAGATCTGGTACACATCGCCCGCTCCGGCCTGGAGCGGCTCTACCGGCAGGTTGCCGAACAGAATTACGTGTTGCTGTTGTCGGATCGGCTTGGCGTCACCGTTGAATTCCTGGGTGACCCCTCCTTCAACAACAATCTGCGCAAAGCGGGGCTCTATCTCGGTTCCGAGTGGTCCGAGCCCCGGGCCGGTACCTGCGCGGTGGGCGCCTGCATTGCCACGGGCGAGGCCCTGACGATCCACCAGACCGACCATTTTGACATCACCCACACGCCCCTGTCCTGCACGGCAGCTCCAATCTATGATACGCAAGGATCATTGGCGGCCGTTCTCGACATTTCACTCCTGAGTTCGCCAATCCTGAAAGCCAGCCAGAACATGGCGCGTCATCTCGTTTCGTCGACGGTGCGGCGGATCGAGCTTGCCAATCTCATGGCAAACAGCCGTCACGATCTGGTCCTGCGCTTTGCGGGAGCGCCGGAGTTTCTCGACGTCGATCCGGAAGCGGCGATATCCGTAGACGGTGCGGGGCGCATCACCGGCATGACTCACGGCGGCGCCCGGCTTCTTGCCGCGTCGCGCGGTCTCGACTGGCGCACGCCCGAGCTTCTGATCGGCCAGCCTGTCACGGACTTCTTCCATGCGGGGCTCGACGAGTTGGCCTCGCTGACCCGCGCCAGCCTGCCCCAGGAACGGCGGATCGCCGTTCGCGACGGCTCGCTGCTCTTTGCCCATGCCATAGAACCGCAGCAACGCACAGGCAACGTGCCCTCTGCCCGCACTTCCGGCCGATCGCCGGCGATCAACAGGCTCGGCGGCAATGTGCCGGCGATCGACGACCTCAGGCGCAAGGTAGTCAAACTTGCACCCAGCAGACTGCCGATATTGCTGCAGGGAGAGACCGGGACGGGCAAGGAATATCTCGCCCGCATCATTCATGAGATGAGCGGGCTTTCTGGCCGCTTCGTGGCAGTCAATTGCGCCGCCATTCCGGAGCAGCTGATCGAGAGCGAACTTTTCGGTTACGTCCCGGGGGCTTTTACCGGGGCGCTGGCCAAGGGGAAAAAGGGGTTGATCGAGGAGGCCGAGGGCGGAACGCTGTTCCTCGACGAGATCGGCGACATGTCCTATGCCGCCCAGAGCCGGTTGCTCAGGGTTCTCGCCGAGGGCGAGGTACTTCCCGTCGGCGGCTCGGTCGCGCGCAAGGTCGGTTTCCGTGTCGTCTCCGCTTCGCATCGATCGCTGGCCAGCATGGTCGCGGCAGGCGGGTTCCGCGAAGACCTCTATTATCGGCTCAACGCCGCCGTCCTGTCGCTACAGCCGCTCCATGAACGCGAGGATCTGCCGTGGCTCCTCGAGCAGCTGCTCGATAAACACAATACGAAGGACGGCCGCCTGACGCTGTCGGGCGCGGCGAGGCTGCTGCTCCTCAACCATCGCTGGCCAGGCAATATCCGCGAACTCGACAATGCCATCGCCTTTGCCGCAGCGCTGTGCGACGATGGTGTGATCGAGATCACGGACCTGCCGGATCATTTGTCGCAGCCTGCCAGCGTGCGCATCGGCGACAGCCTCGAAGCAGACCTGCGTGCCGTCCTCACGAGTTGCAAGGGCAACGTCTCCGAAGCCGCCCGCCGTCTTGGTATCGATCGCACGACGCTCCATCGCCGGATGAGACGGTTCGGTATAGAGCGTCCGCACTAAGCCATTCATTGCGGCATCCACCACACCTGTCGCGCCACAGCTGTGGCGCAATCGTCGTCACCCTCCTTGAAAACGCTGTGATTTCCAGCCCTCTCGACGGTCGGCTCGGCTGGCACGGCGGTTGCTCCTCCTGATGGCATGAAAAGCAGCCTTAAGGAGGAAACATGCGCGCCCTCAGATTTCACGCCGCAAAGGACTTGCGGCTCGAGGACATCCCCGAGCCGAGACAGGCGGGACCGGGCCAGGTCATCGTCCGCAACCGCTTCGTCGGAATTTGCGGAACGGATCTTCACGAATACAGCTATGGCCCGATCTTCATCCCGACCGAGCCGCATCCGTTTACCGGCGCCCACGGCCCGCAGGTCCTCGGCCACGAGTTCGGCGGCGTTGTCGAAGCCATCGGTGAAGGCGTGACCTCGGTCGCCATCGGCGACCGCGTCTCGATCCAGCCTCTCGTCATGCCGCGCTCCGGCGACTACTTCGCCGACCGCGGCCTTTTCCATCTCAGCCCGCAACTCGCACTCGTGGGTCTCAGCTGGAATGGCGGAGGCATGGCTGAAGCCGCGCTGGTTCACGAATATAATGTCCAGAAGATCCCAGACGAGATGACCGATGAAGAGGCCGCACTCGTCGAGCCGACGGCGGTTGCCGTCTATGCCTGCGACCGTGGCGGCGTCACCGCCGGTAACAGCGTTCTCGTTACGGGTGCCGGCCCGATCGGCATGCTGACACTGCTGGCGGCCCGAGCGGCCGGTGCCACCAAGCTGTTCGTCTCGGACCTGAACGATGCCCGCCTCGGGCTTGCCAAGAAAGTCCTGCCTGACCTTGTCGCCATCAATCCGAAGCGCGAAAAGGTTGGCGATGTCGTCCGCGCCCAGACCGAGGGCCGGGTGGGATGCGACGTTGCGATCGAATGCGTCGGCAACGAACACGCCCTGAAGGCATGCGTGGATGCTGTGCGCAAGCAGGGCGTCGTCGTTCAGACAGGCCTGCATCCGCATGAGAATCCGATCGACTGGTTCCAGGTCACGTTCCGCGATCTCGAGGTCAAAGGCTCCTGGGCCTATCCGACCCATTACTGGCCGCGTGTCATCAGCCTGATCTCATCCGGCCTCCTGCCGGCGACGAAGATTGTCACCAAGCGCGTCACGCTTGAAACGGCCGTGAAAGAGGGCTTCGACGCCCTCCTCGATCCGGCCGGCACCCACCTGAAGATCCTGATCGATCTCTCGAAATAAGCATCTCGGCCAAGGCCTGAAGGGAGAGGAGCCTTGAGGGCGGCGGTTTGGAGGCTTTGACGGAACGCCCGGCAGCGGCGTTCCGTGACCATCACCAAGCAATCATGGAGGAGAATAAATGCTCGATATCAGCCCCGGAACCAAGATCGACACGGCCCTTGCGAAGCTCGAAGGAGCGCTGGCGAAAGGCGACGTGGACGCCGCCGCCAACCTGTTTCAGGCGGATTGCTACTGGCGAGATCTGGTGACCTTTACCTGGAACCTGAAGACCCTCGAAGGCCGCGAGCAGGTCCGCGACATGCTTTCCAGCCAGCTTGCCGCAACCAAACCGTCCAACTTTGTGCAGGACACCAGGGAGGCCGCTTCCGAAGCGGGCGGCGTTACCGAAGGCTGGTTCGAATTCGAAACGGGGGTTGCCCGCGGCTATGGCCATATCCGTTTGAAGGATGGTCTGATCTGGACCCTCTTGACCACCATGACCGAACTGAAGGGCCATGAGGAGCCGAAGGGCTTCCGCCGCCCGATGGGGGCGGAGCACGGCCATGACAGAAACCGCACGACCTGGAAGGAAAAGCGCGAAAGCGAGGCGGTGGAACTCGGTTACACGTCCCAGCCCTATGTCGTCATCATCGGTGGCGGCCAGGGCGGCATCGCGCTCGGCGCACGCCTTCGCCAGCTCGGCGTTCCGACGATCATCATAGAGAAGAACGAGCGGCCCGGTGACAGCTGGCGCAAGCGCTACAAGTCACTCTGCCTGCACGACCCTGTGTGGTACGATCACCTTCCTTACATTCCCTTCCCGGAAAACTGGCCGGTATTCACCCCAAAAGACAAGGTGGGCGACTGGCTGGAAATGTACACCAAGGTGATGGAACTGAATTACTGGGGCTCCACGACCTGCAAATCCGCCCAATACGACGAGAAGGCCGGCGAATGGACCGTCGTCGTCGATCGCGACGGCAGAGAGGTCGTCCTCAAGCCGAAGCAGCTCGTGCTGGCAACCGGCATGTCGGGCAAGGCCAATGTGCCGAAATTCCCCGGTCAGGACATCTTCAAGGGCGAGCAGCAGCATTCTTCCCAGCATCCGGGTCCGGATGCCTATGCCGGCAAGAAGGTGGTCGTCATCGGCTCCAACAACTCGGCCCACGATATCTGCGCAGCGCTCTGGGAAGCCGGCGCCGATGTCACCATGCTGCAGCGCTCGTCGACCCATATCGTCAAGTCGGACTCGCTGATGGAGATCGGCCTTGGCGATCTTTATTCCGAGCGGGCGGTTCAGGGCGGCATGACGACGCGCAAGGCCGACCTGATCTTTGCGTCCCTGCCCTACCGGATCATGCATGAGTTCCAGATCCCGATCTACAACAGGATTCGGGAAAGGGATGCCGAGTTCTACCAAGCGCTCGAAAAGGCCGGTTTCATGCTCGACTTCGGCGACGACGATTCGGGCCTGTTCATGAAATACCTGCGGAGGGGATCGGGATATTACATCGACGTGGGGGCCTGCGATCTGGTCATCGACGGTTCGATCAAACTGAAGTCTGGCGTCGACGTCTCGCATCTGACAGAGAACGCAGTCGTCCTGAAGGATGGGACGGAGCTGCCGGCTGACCTCGTGGTCTACGCCACCGGCTACGGTTCAATGAACGGCTGGGCCGCCGATCTCATCTCGCGCGACGTGGCGGACAAGGTCGGAAAATGCTGGGGCCTCGGCTCCAACACCACCAAGGATCCAGGCCCCTGGGAAGGCGAGCAGCGCAACATGTGGAAACCGACACAGCAGGAAGCCCTGTGGTTTCACGGCGGCAACCTGCATCAGTCACGCCATTATTCCCAATATCTGTCGCTGCAGTTGAAAGCCCGCCAGGTGGGCATCGAGACGCCCATCTACGGAATGACCAAGCCGCATCACCTGGCCTAGGCACAAAAAGAGCGTCGGCTTTACCGGCGCTCTTTTTGTAAGCATCCTGCGTTGTGAGTTAAATGGCCGATCCCATCCTCACGCTTGAAGAAATTGCCCGCCATGCGAACGTATCGAAGGCGAAAACCTATTCGCGCGTTGCAAACAAGGAAGAACTCATCGAAGCGGTAATCCAGCGAGAATCCGACCTCACGACCACCGGCCGGCAGTTTCGAGCGTCCGGGTCTCTGTTCTGGTAGTCGGTCGAAAGGCCCAGCCGGATAGTAAGATCGTCACCCTCGTCCAGCGAAACGGCGGCGCCATAGACGTCAGAAGGCCGACGTTGCACCAACGAAACGAGCGACAGTAGCCTTATCGATCCGGAAAAGCCTTTGCGCTCCTCGCCGGGTCGGCTGGGATCAGGTTTCCCTGAGGTCGCCGATCAGTGTCGGCACCAGCTCTCCGACCGTTGGATGGATTGGCACCGTCCAGCGCAGTTCTTCAGTTGTGGCCCCCAGGTTGATGGCGTCGAGCACGCCATAGATCGCCTCGTCACCTCCGACCCCCAGGAAAGCAGCACCGAGTATCCGGTCGGTTTCGGCGTCGGCGACGAGTTTCATGAGGCCAAGCGTTTCACCTTTCTCGACGGCCCGGCCGACGCGGCTCATCGGTCGGGTCGAGACCTTGATCCGGTGACCGGCCTCCTTCGCCTGACGCTCCGTCATGCCAACGCGTCCGAGCGGCGGATCAATGTAGAGGCCGTAACCGAGGGTACGGTCTGACACTTTTCGATTGCCGCCATCAAGGAGGTTTGCCGCGACGATCTCGAAATCATTGTAGGACGTATGCGTGAATGCGCCTCGCCCGTTGCAGTCACCAAGGGCCCAAATGCCTTCTGCGGTGGTCTGCAAGCGCTCATCCACCGTGATGAAGCCGCGTTGATCAGTCTCGATGCCAGCAAGATCGAGACCGAGATCATCGGTGTTCGGCCGCCGTCCGAGGGCGACCAGGACATGGCTCCCACTGACTTCGCCCTGATCGGTCCGCACGACGACGCCCACATCTTCCTTGGTGAAGGACAGGAGTCTGCGGTTCAAAAGAACCTCGATGCCATCCCTACTCAGAATCTCCGCAATGGCTTGCGAGATATCAGTATCCTCCCTGGGTGCCAGTTGCTGCCCACGCTCAATGAGCGTCACCTCGGCGCCGAAGCGCCGATACATCTGGGCGAATTCCAGTCCGATGTAACTGCCACCAAGAACAATCAGATGTTTCGGCAATTTCTCGAGCGCGATCACCGATGTGCTCGTGAGGTACGGCACGTCCTCAAGGCCAGGAATGTCGGGGATGTGCGGCCGCGCGCCGACATTTATAAAAATCTGCGGCGCAGTATAGTCTGTCCCGTCCACGGACACAGCATTCGCACCGACGAATTTGGCCTGGCCGTGGATCACATCCATCGTCTCGAGACTGTCAAACCAGGATGCCAAACCGTTTCTCGCATCAAGGGTTACCTTCCTGGCGCGGGCCGCTACGGCCGGCATGTTCACTATCGGCTCACCGCTGATGGTGACGCCGAATTCGGATGCGCGCCGCGCAACCTCCGCGGTCTTCGCGCTGGCGACCAATGCCTTGGTCGGCATGCACCCGGCGTTGACACAGGTGCCGCCGAGATATTTGCGTTCGATCAGGCCCACCTTGCGGCCCATCGCCGCCATGCGGGCGGCGAGGAATGGTCCGGCCTGACCGGCCCCGATGAAGATCGCGTCATACTCCCTCATGACACGGACACCACGACGATCAATGCGAGTAGGATGGCGACCGCATCCTCGATCAGGGCGGCGGGAAGGTCGCGGCCGAAATGCCTGGCGAGATTAGCGCGGCCGGATGCACCGCCGAAGGTTCCGACGACAGCGCCGATGACCCCCGCGAGAAGCCCGGGAACCACCATTCCTGCAGTTGCGGCGACCGTCGCACCGCTGAGAGCGCCCATTATAACCCGTGCTCCGAACTGAACGGGTACCTTGCGTGAGGGCGTGCCGGGAAGCTGGTCGGCAATCAGTTCCACGATGGCAAGCACAGTCAAAATCGCCGCGGCCCAGAGCGAGCCCATGAAGGAGAGAACGCTTGGAGAAATATCGAACCACCCGAGATAAGCGCCCCAGGAGACTGCGGCCGGGGCGGTCATGGTGCGCAGACCGGCGACAAGCCCTATCAGCATTGCGAGAAGAATGAGCATTCAGATCCCCCTAAGCTAAATCGGCATGCCGCGGCGCCCGGCTGATGCGCAGTTGACAGTTCCCTTGCCCGTCTTGGCCATCCTCGGTCGACACGTCCGAAGGAAAGCCGGAAGATAGGCCGCGACGGCGTCCCGGATTGATCCTCAACTTGCCGTTACCTACCGGACAGATCGCAACCGTACCATGGCGCGCCAGTTTGGTCGACAGGGCCGCTGCGTGGTGCCGTGAGCCAGAGCCCCGTCGTTTCGGTTGTTTGAGATCCTGCAAATTTGCTGAAAGGGGGCACGCCATGTGCTTTCGGCAGGCCCTTAATTTTTTCCCGAAGAACAGTGCCGCCCCGGGCACGGGCACGTCTTGCAGTAATCCAGTCCGTCGATCAGATATCGGATACAACAGACGCGGCGGAGCCGCTCCGGCTGGCCATCGCTTTCAGGGTAAAGGATAGGTCTGAAAAGCGGGTTACGTGAGCCATCTGCCATCTGAGGCAGTTCAAGCAGTGCCAATGCATCCGCGACGCCTGCACCAGGGCAATCATTATCCACGGCGTAACCGCGGGCGATACCTTCGAACAGGTTGCCGGCATTTGACCAAAGGACGTTGCGAGACAGCCCGCTCACCTCGGACACAGCTCGGATAACTGCTTCGATATTGCCACTGATCAGAAAATCGAAACGGTCCTCTGCGGACTTCGCTCGGACCGGGTGGCCGAAATCAGTCAGGCCGAGCGAAACGACCTCCCCTTCACCGCTTATTTCGATGCTCATGTCTGCCGGTGTCAGAGGTACCCGCCAATCCAGTAACATGGCTGCGGTGGCAATCGGTCTCATCACCCTTGCGAAGTACCGCTTTGACCACTCACCGGCAACGGCGGCAATGGGCGCGTTCGACCCGTGGCGGCGACCGTAACTGTTAAGGACCGCCAAAAGACAATCGGGCTCCAGCAATTCAGTGAAAGCCAGATCGGCGGGCCGCCTGCGCCGGAAGCAATCCCGCCACTGCGAAGGTGCCGACTGCCGCAGCAATTCGCCAAGAACCTCCGACCGTCGCATACGCTCCCGCCCGCCTAAACGAACCGGGTGACAATCTGGCGAGCCAGATGCTGCAGTGAGGCCGTGGAACCGAATGGCCAGGATGGCAAGCCGGTCAAACGGACATTTCCTTGCGCTACGACCGGCAACATAGGCCAGAGCGAAGCATTTAGAAGATCAGCCGGAACGGTCTCTCCAAGGATGAACAAGGTGCTGTCGCTCCCAAGGGAGGCAAGTCCTTCAAGATCGATTGTCGTAAAACCGAAAGGTTGCGGTGACATTTCAATGCCATCGGCAAAACCGATCTTCCTGAGAAGGCCGGAAATTGCGGCGTTGGGCGCAAAGACGCGCAACCGCGGAACGCCCGGCAACGGTTGCGCCACGACCAGCTTGCGGCCTGCCACCTGCCCGGCATGGCGCGATTTCAGGTTTTCGATCTCATCATCGAAACGTCCGAGGAGCCTTGCGACGTCATCCGATCGCGAAAGCGCTGCGCCCGCCTGACGGGCGCTCTGATAGACGCTCGCCAGCATGTCACTGCCATTTTCCTGATCATCGATCAGATGAACCGGAGCGATCTCACCGAGCGCATGAGCGATGGACGCGTGCCGATACCGCGACGTCAAGATAAGGTCAGGCTGCAGCTTGCGGACCGCCTCGAGGCTGGGCTGCTGTCGTCGTCCCACGTCGATGGCATCGGCAAGGCCTTCATTTGCGACATCGACCCATGTTCTGTACCCGGAGATTTCCGCGCATCCAGCCGGCGATATTCCAAGGGAAAGCGCAATCTCGGTAGCAGTCCAATCGAGCGTGACCAGGCGTGAGGGTCCTGAGGCGGCAAGCGACCCTGGCGCCGCAATCAAAGCCACCGCGCCACTCAAGAACGATCGTCTGCCTATACCCGCTACCACTTCACGCTCACTGTTCCGACAACAGTCAAACCCTGCCCGTAATAGCACTGCGTGGTGGTGTTGCAACCGGCGATGTAGGTCTTGTCTCCGAGATTGTAGCCGTTGAGCTGGAACGAATAGCGATCATGTTCGTAACGGGCAAAGGCATCGACCAGCGTATAACCGGGAACGAAGAATGAGTTCGCGGTATCCCCGGCAGTCTTGCCGATGCGACGGACACCACCACCGACTGTCAGCTTGCCGTTCCAGCTGTCCGGCATCGGCAGATCATAACTCACGAACAGCGACTGCTGCTGCTTTGGAACGGTATACGGCATTTTCCCGATCTGGGTGGGCGTCTGGCTCTCGGTTACCACAGGATCCTGCCAGCTCGCCGCCGCAGTAACATTGAGACTGTCCCAGAGGGTGGCGTTGGCCTCCAGTTCGATCCCGCGGACGCGCACCTCGTCAGTCTGGTAATAAACGCCTGCAACACGGTTGACGACATTCTGCTGTGTCGCCTCGAAGCCGGAAAGAGTAAGGCTGAAGTCCTCGCCCTGTGGCGCAAATTTCACGCCCATTTCCTTCAGCTCGCCTTTGGTTGGCTTCAGCGGCGTTGGCGCCAATGTCAGCACCGGGGAGAAGGACGTGGAGTAAAGCGCGTAGGGCACAAGACCGCTATCAAGGACATAAGCGGCACCGACCCTGCCGGTGAAGGCACTATCGTCCTGCCGGTATCGGGTAGTAAGACCGCTGGCAAGCGTGGTGCTGTCGGAATCGTTGCTGACATGGTCCTGGCGGCCGCCAACCGTCAGTCGAAGCCCGCCGAGTTCCATTTGATCCTGGAGATAAAAACCGACCTGACGCTGCGTCTGATCAAGACGTGTCGTCAGTGCTGCCGGCTGTACGCCAATGCCGTAGACCGGATTGAACAGGTCGAGTGTGGGGCCACTGCGTGATCCTGTCCTGTTCACAAGGTTTTGCCACTGCACGTCGATACCGCCGAGAAGCGTATGGCTGATTGGCCCACTGTCGAACTTGTACTCAAGATTGGTATCCAGCGCCACGGCGTTGAGCGTTGGCTGCGCATTGTAAACGAGGCGTGAAAGCGTGCGCTGGTTGGCGGAAAGGCCGTTGCCGAAAAGGTTTTGATAATTGACGTCCAGATATGAGTACCGGAAATTCTGGCGTAGAATGAGATCGTCGCTAATTGCGTGTTCGAGCCGATATCCAATGTAGGCCGTTTCCTTGTCGTAAATCGCCAACGAGGGATCGCCGTCCGAAAAGCTGCGCGGTATCGTCAAACCGAGACGATTGGGATAGATGCTCCCGAGTGCTGGAATAAGCGAGGGCACCTGGCCGGCGTCATCCTTCATATAGGCCCCATAAACCGTGAGACTGGTATCTTCATCCGGCGACCACCTGACCGTCGGGCTGATGGCGAAACGGTCGTTCTTGCCGAAATCATTCATTGTTTCGCTGTCGCGGATAATGCCTTCCAGGCGATAGGTAAGATTTGAATCCGCACCGACAGGGCCCGTGACGTCAAACCCTGCTTCCTTCTGATTATAACTTCCGAACCGCGCATAGACTTCTCCGCCAGCGGTCTCTGACGGATCCTTGCTGATCATGTTGACGACGCCGCCGACATTCGTTTGTCCAAAAAGCGCCGAACTTGGTCCGCGCAGCACTTCCACGCGATTAAGGAAGTAGGGTTCCACTCGAAAGCCGGCATAGCCACCGGTCTGGTTTGCAATCTGCGGCACGCGCAAGCCGTCGAGATAGAGATCGGCGCTAAAGCCGCGAATGCTGAAGTAATCCGAACGGGGGTCGTTACCGTAGCGTTGGCCGTTGACGTTCGCGCTATAGAGCAGGCTGTCCGCCACCGTCTGCACGGCTCGATCCGTCATCGCGCCCCGGGTGATCACGGAGACGGATTGCGGCGTCTCGGCAATCGCCGTCGTAGTCTTGGTGGCCGAAGCCGATTGCGTCGCAACGTAACCACGCTGTTCGACACGCGCCCCTTTGGTGCCCGTCTTTCCCCGTAAGACGATTGGCTCAAGCACGGTGGACCCACTTGCCTCTTGCGCCTCAACCCTTCCCGGCTGGAGGACAAGCGCTCCCAACGCAACGCCTGACACCAGAAACAGGAGCTGCTGTCTGGTGACGTGGCAGGTTGATGTGCGAAGGCGAAGGTGGGTGTTCTGCATTGGAGGACCTGTGATAGGAATACTGCGTAAAGGCTACTCCGGACTGTCCGCAGTGATTTCTTTTCCCGCACGCTTGCCGCTTAACTAGACTTTTTTTATCAGCATTGTCAGGTCAAAATCGAGCTCTTGCGGGCCGTTTTGTGGCCCGATCCTGGTAAATGATATTATTCTGTTCCATCGGGCCAATTTTTCCTTTTGAAATACAGACGCGACGCGACTATGGCTCTTCCCGTTGGATGCGGCCACAAGGCCCCCGTGGGGAATCCCATTGCCTGGAAACACGATGAAACAGCCGCAAAGGGCAGCCGATCTTCAAAATGTGCCGCGGCCTGTCGCTGCCATGGCGCGGACCTACGAGCAAAGCGTCGATTTTGGCTGGCACAGCCATCGCCGAGGGCAATTGCTCCAGATCATCGACGGCTTCATGACCGCCCGCACCCCCGACACCTCATTCATCATCCCCTGTGGTTACGGTTTGCTGATAACGCCCGAGATACCACATGCCGTCCATTCACACGGGCGGGTTTCCATGCAGTCGGTCTATATCGAGCCGGACCCGGGGATCGCCATGCCGTGGGAGCCGCCACGTGTCATCTCGACCTCGACGCTCCTTTCGGCCACGGTTGGAGCGTTCCTGAAGGAACCAACCCTTTATGACGAAAATGGCCGCGGCGGACATCTGGCAGCTCTGATACTCGAAGAAATTGCCAATGCGGAGGAAGGCCCGTTTGCGCTTCCAATGCCAAGTGACAAGCGATTGCAGCGGCTGTGCCGGGACCTTTCCGAAACCCCATCGCTCGATCTTGATATTGACCGCTGGGCAGACAATCTCGGCATGAGCCGGCGCACCATGACCCGGAAATTCCGAATTCAGACGGGCATGAGTTTCGCCGAATGGCGGCGTCGCTTGCGCATGGCGCATGTCATGCGCCGGCAGGCGGAGGGAGCGCGTCTGGAAGAGGCAGCCGCAGACGTTGGTTATCGCAGCCTGTCCTCCCTGCGCAAAGCCATGCGCGAGGCTGCCGGATGACGGGGCTCGCAAGCAAACAGAAGACGCAGACAATCGCCGCTCAGGCGATTGGTCTCAGCGTCGTCTATGATCAGGCTCAAGCGCTTCGGCAGGTCGATGCGATTGCATTCGAAGGCCGTATTACCGTCATATGCGGCGCGAACGGTTCCGGGAAAAGCACGCTGCTCAAATGCCTCGCCGGGCTCGAACAACCGACGGAGGGTGAGGTCCACCTGGCCGGGCAGCAGCTCAACGCTTTGTCACGGCGCACCGTCGCCCGTCAGGTTGCCGTCATGAGCCAGACGCCGGAGATTCCGATCGGTCTGAGCGTCGAGGAACTCGTTGAACAAGGCCGTTATCCTCATCGCCCCTGGCTGGGACGCCTGTCGACACGGGACCGCGGAATTATCGAAAGCGCCATCTTTCGCGTCGGCCTCCAGGACTTACGTGCGCGTCAACTCACGACCCTCTCCGGCGGTGAAAGGCAGCGCGCCTGGCTGGCCATGGCTCTGGCGCAGGAACCGCGTGTCCTCTTTCTTGATGAACCCACGAGCTTTCTCGACATCAGACATCAGGCCGAGCTGCTGACACTCCTGCGCAAACTCAACTCGGAGGAAGGGCTCACGATCATCGCGGTGCTTCACGATCTCAATCAGGTTATGGATGTCGCCGATGACGTCGTCCTGATGCAGAAGGGTCAGGTTCTCGCGGCTGGGCCGACACACCAGGTGCTTCGGGCTGACCTGCTGCGGCAGGCCTTTGAGTGTGACGTCGATCTCGTTCCACATCCCGACGGAAGCGGGCGAACCTATTGCATGGTTGACTGGGTCGGCACCGGCAATCGGCAAAACCGCCCGGCTTCGGCTCAACCATGACTTTGTCTCGCCTCGCCCTTCATCGATTGGCTCCATCTCTTGTCTGGCCCGTTGGCGTGATCCTTTTGCTGCTCCTGGCGGCGCTGGAACTCAGAGTGGGGAGCAGTCTGGTGGGCTGGAGGGACGTGTTTCTTTTTCCGACAGCCCCGGAAACACTCGCGCAGGCAATTCTGGAAACGACCCGGGTGCCCCGTATGGTCGCAGCAATATCAACTGGCGCCGCCCTAGCGCTGGCAGGTTCGGTTCTCCAGACCGTCTTGCGAAACCCTTTGGCGGCTCCGGATATACTGTCCGTTACCAGCGGCGCGCAGCTTTTCCTCGTCGTATCAACCTTGTTGCTGCCCTTGACTCTGCCACCCATCATCGCGACAAGCGCAGGCGGCCTCGCCGGCGCAGCTGCATGTCTCGCGCTGGCAGGCGGCTTTCAAGCGGCGCCCGGCCGGCTGGCTCTTTCGGGTATCGCCGTATCACTTTGTTTTTCCGCCATATCATCGGCCATCGTGCTTCTCGCCGACGAACGGGCGTCCGGTCTGTTGCTCTGGTCCTCCGGTATCCTGGACCAGACCGGATGGGGCAGGATCACCACGACAATCCCCTTGGTGCTCCTGTCTTTCCTGATGCTCATGGTGATGGCGCGCGCCCTGGACTTGCTGGGACTGGGAGATCAGGCCTCGGCCAGTCTCGGGGTGACACGGGCCGTCATACTTTTCGGTCTGCTCGTCGGCGTTCTTCTCTGCGGCGCCGCCGTTACCCTCGCAGGGCCGATTGGCTTCATCGGCCTTGCAGTTCCGAATGTTTTGCGCGCATTGGGTATAATTCGGCATCATCGCCATTTGCCGCTTTCGATGGTTTGGGGAGCAAACACCCTGCTCCTCGCAGATGTCGTCACGCAGTGCCTCGCGCGCAATGGCACGAGCATACCCACAGGCGTTACGGTTGCTTGCCTTGGTGCACCGGCCATGCTGCTCCTGCTCCGGAAGGCAAAGATCGGGGGGGAGCGCCGAATCGGCTTGCCCGTAGGAATAGCGCCCCTGCCACTTGCCGCGGCAGCGCTTGCCGCCTTGGGCCTGATAGCCATCGCGGCAAGTCTCGCGGCAGGCGACGGGCTGTCACTGACGATTGCCGAGGTGACGGGAAACCTCGACCTGCGCGCGCCTCGCCTTCTTGTGGCACTTGGCTGTGGTGCATTGCTGGCTGCTGCCGGCACCGTCCTTCAGGCGGTGACGCGCAATCCGCTGTGTGGGCCGGAGACGCTGGGCCTTACACAGGGAGCAGCGCTGTTTAGCCTCGTCGCGCTCCTGTTGGGATTTGCACCCGCAACGCCAACTTTCCAGACGGTCGCTCTGGCCGGGGCCATCACCGTGCTCTTGCTGCTCCGGTTGCTGGCGCCGAAATATTCTCCTGAGAAATTCGTTCTGGCCGGTGTCGCAATCGCAGCAAGCCTGGGCGCGGCCGCAACGATCATCGTCGTGGAGGCTCGCCTGCAAACGGCTCAGGCACTTTCATGGCTCATCGGCTCGACGCACGCCCGTGGCTACGCCGACGCCGTCGTACTGATGCCATGGGTCTTCGCCCTGTCGGCCATCGGCCTGTTGTTCAGCCGTCATCTTGATGCGTTTTTACTTGGGGACGAAAAAGCCCGCTCACTGGGCCTCGCGACGGGAGATGCGAGCAAATACGCGATGCTCTATGCCGCCGTCGCGGTGGCAATCGCCGTTTCTTCCATCGGAGCCGTCAGTTTCGTTGGCTTGCTCGCGCCCCACGCGGCTCGGCTCCTGACCGGGGCGCGCCATGCCAAAAGCCTTCCAGTCGCGATGGCGCTCGGCGCTGTGATGCTCGCTTTCGCCGACACGATCGGTCGCAGCATTATCGCGCCACTCGAACTTCCGGCGGGCATCATCACCGCAATTATAGGCGCGCCCGCCTTTATGCTGCTGCTCCGTTCCGGATTGAGGTCGCGGTCCTGATCGAATGGAAGAGGTGCAACTCTATGGTCTCGGGTGTCGACTGCGGGGCGGTAAAATCCGGCGACAATACCCATCGCCTACACAGCAAGGCGCAGACGAAATCGACAGCCTCATTCGGTGAAAAACGAGATGAGCTCGCGCGCCAGTTCCGCTGGAGCCTCTTCTGCCATGTGATGTCCGCTGTCTATTCCCAGACCCGAAACGGGAAGGGTTGACCAGGGCTGCCATACCGACAGGACATCTCCGTACAACATTTCCAGATCGTCCTGCAGCGACCAGAGGACATGAAGTGGGCATGTCAGCTTTCTTCCGCAATTTCGATCATCAAGATCGTGGAGATGGTCTATGTGGATACCCGCGCGATAATCACCCAGCATGCCCTGAACAGTCCTGGGGTCTTCGACGGACGAGCGGAAGTCCGCGAAGTTTTCTTTTCCCATCGAAGCCTCGCTCCCGCCATACCATGCCAAGGGATCGGCAAGGATGGCCCGCTCGGGTTTGTCGTGTTGAGCAAAGAAGAACCAGTGCCACCATCGCTGTGCAAAGCGAAGATTGCACCGCTCCAGCGCTTCGAGGATCGGAACACCGTCGAGGATCGCGAGCTTCTCGACTCTTGCCGGGTGGTCCATCGCGGTGCGAAATGCCGTGTAACTTCCACGGTCGTGGCCGGCCAGAAAGAACCGGTCGAAACCGAGATGTTCCATGAGCGCAACACAGTCACGAGCCTTGGCCCGCTTTGACGACGCTTCATGATCATAGGGGTCAGACGGCTTGCCAGACTTGCCAAAACCTCGCAGATCGGGGCAAACAACCGTGAACTTGTCGGCCAGAATGGGAGCCACCTTGTGCCAGGTTGTGTGTGTTCTAGGATGTCCGTGAAGCAGAAGAAGCGGCGGGCCCTTGCCGCCATGGCGAACCCGGAGCGTCGTTTCCGGGACATTGATCATTTCCAGCCTGAAATTTTCAAACATCGCGCTCCCCCTGGATCATGGAACGAACGGTCTCTGCCACCAGTGGTTCCATCTCGGCCTGCCGTGGCTTGGAACCGCGGGCCCCTCAAAACTCGGCTTCGGTAGCGATCAGGGTGTGATTGCGGAGGGTGATGGATGACGAAGTCCCGCCTGGTTACTCCTCTGCTCGATCGAAACGGTTGCGGTCCTTCCCGCAACGAGCCGAACCGTCTTTGGGGCGTCATCGATCTCGATCCGCACCGGGATTCTCTGGGCAAGTCGGACCCATGAGAATGTCGGGGCGACGCTTGCCAGAGAACCCGCATTATCGCTTCGCTCCCGATCCTCAATGCCCGCGGCAATGCCTGCAACACGTCCGGTGACCGACTGAGCTTCGCCCATGATACTGATCGTTACCGGATCACCAATGTGAATCCGGGGGAGCTTCGTTTCTTCAAAATATCCTGCGACATAGACGGATTCTTCTTCCACCAAGGCTCCCACGGCGTTGCCGGAAACGACATAGTTACCCCTGCGCAGGGAAAAGTTGGTGATTGCACCGGATGCCGGTGCCCTGACCGTTGTGCGCTCAAGGTTGAGCCTTGCCAGATCCCGGGCAACCAGCGCAGATTGATAGGCGGCCTCTGCCTGATACATCCGGCTTTCGGCGTACTGACGCTCCTTGAGGCTTGCCGCCTCCTTTGACGCAAGCAGTTGATACCGTTCGAAATCGGTTTTCGCCAACTCCGCCGCCGCCCTTGTCGCTGTTACCTGCGCTTCTGCCTCGCGCAGCGCGAGCTCGAAGCGATCTGTTTCGATGCGAAACAGCGGCGTTCCTTTCTCCACCTGTGCATTGTCCGACACCAGAACCTCGGCGACAGGCCCGGAAACATCTGGTGCCAATCGGATGATATCCGCCCGCACATGGGCATCACGCGTCCATGGTGCCTCCATGTAGAAAGACCATAAGTGCCAGGCCAGCACCGCAGCGCATCCCGTCATGGAGAAGGTGAGAAGCAGTCGACCCGCAGTAAACGTCAGATTTTTCATGATCATGGAAACCAGTCGATAGCGGCAGAAAATCCGCCGACAAGGGTAATGTAAAGCGCAAGGTTGAACAGGGAGCGGTGCCAGACCATCCGGTAAAACCCCATCTTTTCGAGAAGTGATGTGAGAAGACGAAATCCTGCATACGCAAACAGTGCGAGCGCTGCGAACGAGGGCAGAAAAATGCCATAGAGATCGACCTGTTCCTTCAAGCGGCTTTCCTCCAAGACCCGGGTATCTGGGGAGCGGGCGCGTCAGCGTCCGGAGAAATGCACAGGCGAAGAGCAGCGGCGCGCAGCAGAAGTTCGTTATCCATCACGGTGATGGCCGCAGGAGAAAGGATCAGATCATCCAGCGCCCGGACGGCGCTTTCCAGGATTTTTCCACCTTTACCGGCACGGCCGCGGTATAGAATTGTGACCGCCTGAAAGACCGGTTGTGCAGCGAGGTGAATACCGTTCGAAACCTTGGGTAAAAGCTCCTGCATTGCAATCAGATGCAGCCCTGCCCGGATATCCCTTAACGGATCATAGCCGCCGACCTCCGACACCGGAGGCAGTTTCGCCAGTCTTGAGGCGAAGAGGCCGGATACGTCAATCATGCGATAATGGGCGGCGAGAACGTCGGTCTGTTTACCAACGGCGATGTTCGCGACATGTTTCCGTACAACAGAAAGAAGCCTTCTCGCATTTGTCTCAACTCGCACGGATCGAAAGAGACCGCAAACCGTGATCGTCCACACCATTGCGAGTATGGTCGCCCCCGCGGCATTCACGAATGTGCCGAAATCTGTCGCGGGATATGCCTGAAGGGTGAGAAAAAGGGGAAAGTTTATGCAAAGCCCCATGCCGACAATGGCGAGTGAAGGCACTGCAAGACATATGCCCGCCGGTATCAGAAACAACCCCAAAGCAGCAGAGAGCGATGCAAACCCGTCGATTACCGGAAGAACTGCAAAGCCGTAGACGAATGCCGCAATGGCTGCACCGATCGTCACATTAACAAACTTGCGCATGGCAGGAACCGGGTCGTCCATGGTGGCAAGGAGGCAGCAAAGGACACCGGATATCTGGGCGAAGGTAACTCCGTCGGACCAGCCGGTGGCAATCCAGAAGAAGAGCGATGTTACGAGGCATACTGCAACCGCCACCGACGACAGCCACGCCATTCCGATTTCGCGATGCGGTGCGGGCGCTCTGTCGGGCGCGCGGGCGCCTCTTGCTCCGTTTTCATCTTCAATGGATTTTCGAAGAGTAAGGCACTCGTCAGAGAGCCGAGAAACAGTCCGCAAGTCTCGGGCGAAATTGACAAGGAGGAGTTTTTCCCATGTCGGCAGCGAGGCGGGGAAGGCAAGCGCACCGATCGTGGAGAAGGAGCCTCCCGGACGCGAATCCGCCTCCGCGACTATCGCCAATGCCTTTTCCCGGCAGGCAGGGTCCAACCTCCCCAGCGATCGTCGCAAATCCTCCAGTTCGCTCAGTAGGGGCAGGAAGGAAACCATTCGGTGCTGCAGCGACTTCACCAGCGCCACTCTGCTTCGGTATCTGGATCCGTCATACTGAAGATGCACCGCGAACGACCGCAGATCGGCCGCCTCCCCCGCTAGCGCGTGGCGTTCCATCCGATTTTGGGTTTCGTCCATTTTGCCGGTTGCTGTGGCTTCGAAAAGCTTCTGCGCCCTGGCCATCCATCCATCGATCCGGTTGAGAAGCGCTGCCCCCACGTGAACCGGAAAAACGACGTGACTGACAATCGATGCGCATATGACCGCGAGCCCGATCTCTTCGGTGCGGGAAACGACAATGTCGAAGGTGTTTGCCGGGGCGTTGACGAGCGGCAGTCCTGCGAGAAGAACGGTATAGCCGGCTAACAGGAAAACATAACTGCGTGGTGTGCGATCAAGAAGACTGACAAAGGTGCACCCGGAGACCCATACGATGATCGCGCCGGAAAGCAATATCGGTTCGTTCACCAGGTTCGGGACCATGAGGATCGTCGCACCGCCGCCGATGACCGTGCCCAGAAGCCGATATACCGATTTCGACGATATCGCACCGGAGAGGGGATGAGCGACAATATAGACGGTTGCAACTGCCCAGGACGGTCGGTTCAAATCGAAGCTGATGGCAACAAGATATGCCAGCATGGCCGCAAGGAATGATTTCAGCGAAAAGATGACGTTCCCGCTGGTGACAACTGGCCGGCTGCTCACACCGCATCCTCCGGTGCGGGGGCGCTGCGCTCAATGCCTTGTTTATTGCTGGTGATCTCGTCTGCGAGGCCATAAGTCGCTGGCGACACATAACAAAAGAAGGGTACTGCAAGGCAGGCGTGCAGATAGGCTTCGGCCGGGTCGGCGGACACACCGGTCGACATGACCGGTGGATGGCGGGCAACGAGCGCTCGGACTTTCGAAACGAGCCCGTCTGTCATCCTTTTCAGCACCGTAGCGCGGGCCAACCTTGCCCTGGGTCGTAACGGGAGAAGGACGCAGAACCCGCGAGGACCTTTCAGGGGAAGACGAATTTCAGTCCGGATAATATCCGACCACCAGCGGTCGTCATATTTTTGAAGTGCCATAATCTTCTTCTCCAGCATCTTTCCGGATGACCCTATCGACAAAACCGGAAGAAGAATTTAGATATTCTCTCTAATGATCACTAAATACCACCAGACGCCTATATCCCTGTCCGGTGCCCTCGCCGACCATGATCTCGAAAGCTCCTCGTCCCGCGCTCGCGCTGTGAGAATCGACGTGTCGCAGAACGAACGCGAGGCTCCGGAACACCAGCACCGCAAAGGCCAGCTTGTTATGCCCCTGCGGGGAGGCGTGACATGTCGCGTCCCAAGCGGCATGTGGATGGTTCCGCCTCATTGTGGCGTCTGGGTTCCAGGAGGCATGCGTCACAGCAATGTGGCGACCGCCAACGCGCGTTTGTTCTTCCTGTTCATCGAGCCGGGGGCCGCCGATCTGCCGAACCGGTGCTGCACGCTTTCCCTGTCCCCGCTCGTCAGAGAGTTGATCATCGAGATGGCCGACCAGTCCGCTGTGGCGACTGCTGACTCGGAAGTCATGGCAACGCTGCTTCTGTCGGCCTTGTCGCGGATGCCGGTTGAGCATCTTCATCTGCCGCTGACGGATGAGCCCCGGCTTGCACGCATTGCATCGGAACTGGCGGAAGATCCATCCGACCGTAGTACGATGGCACAATGGGCAAAACGAATGGCGATGAGCGAGAATTCGCTTGCCCGCCTCGTCCAAAACGAGACTGGCCTGACCTTCGGCCGCTGGCGACAACAATTGCAGGTGATTGTCGCTATCCGAAGCCTTGCCGCGGGGGCAACGGTGCAGCAGGTTTCGGGCGATCTTGGATATCAATCCGTGTCTGCGTTCATAACCATGTTCAAGAAGGCGCTTGGTACATCACCTGCCCGATATCTGGGAAATTTCGACCGCTGAACGTCAGAAAACACCGCCACACCTGAGAGGAGACAAAACATGTTCACCCACGTCATGATCGGCAGCAACGACCTGGAGCGGGCCAGGAAATTCTACGATGCCGTCTTTGTCGCTCTGGGCGGCAAGCCCGGCGAAATGGATGCAAGAGGTCGGCTGATTTACGCCCATGAGGGTGGGCGGCTCATGATCACGAAACCGATCGATGGCAAGCCGGCGACTGCTGCCAATGGCGGAACGATCGGTATTGCGGCGGCGACCCCCGATCATGTTTTAGCCTGGCATGCCGCCGGCGTCGCGCATGGCGGCACGGCAATCGAGAGCCCGCCGACGGCGCGGCCGAACGGGGCGTTCGTCGCATATCTTCGCGATCCCGATGGAAATAAACTGACTGCGCGGACGCCTCCGACGACATGAGGCAGGCGACCTTGCGCTCGGTTGGCTGCAGAAATGAAGCAAATCGGCCGTGGGTCCGGAGCGGACCTCATTGAGCCATCCGTTCGCGCAGGCGGGGTGTGAGCCAGTCGAGAAAGCAGCGCACTTTCATCGACAAGGGCTCGGCCGGCCCATGAATGACATTAACAGGCAGCGGTTCAGGTGCGAACTCGGTCAAAATTTCCTGTAAGGCGCCGGAACGCAGTTGATCGGCGACCTGGTAGGAGAGCACCCGGATGATGCCAATACCGGACGTGGCTGCCTGAATTGCGGCCTCTGTCGTGTTGACCGCAAGCCTGGGGCGGGGTTCGACATTGAAGGTCGTCCCGTCGCGCCGGTAACGAACTTCGGGCGCGGTCGCGAAGCCCTGGAAGCTTATACCGTCGTGCCGGGCGAGGTCATCGGGATCAAGCGGAACGCCTCGCCGGGCGATATAGTCAGGACTGGCGCAGACGACCCGACGGACCGAACCGACACGGGTTGCGATCAGCGCGCTATCGGCCAGATGGCCGATGCGCAGCGCCACGTCAACGGGTTCATCCGCCAGACTTATCTGGCGGTCCGTCAGCGTCAGCCGCATGTCGATTTCGGGTTGCTCCTTCAGGAATTCGAGCACTATGGGCAGAACGTGGCGCTCCCCGAACGCGATCGGAGCGGTCATATGCAGCCCTCCGCGCAGCGCGCCGTAATCGCCGCTCGCCTGCCGCTCAGCCGCGTCCAGTTCCCCCAGAATACGCCGGGAAGCGGCGACGTAATTTCGCCCTTCCTCCGTCAAGGTCAGCCCGCGGCGGGTACGCAGTACCAGACGGGCTCCAAGATGCTTTTCGAGGTCGGCGACCTTGCGGCTGACCGTGGCGAGCGGCGCCTGCAATCGCCGTGCGCCGGCCGAGAGGCTGCCGGCATCGACCACCGCGAGCAGCACTGACATCGCTTCAAACCGATCCATTCCATCCTTCCATAAATTGAGAGGTAATCTCCTGAAATCGCAGGATACCCTATTGGTTTTGGATATCCTAGCTTTCGTGATGCCGGGGATCTTCCCCATTGCCACAATAAGGAGAAAGACATCATGCCCGATCTTTCGCGTCGTGCCTTTGCAAGCGCTCTTCCTTTTGGCCTCCTCGCGGGAGGCCTGATCCATAGTGCGCAGGCCATCGCCGCAACGCCGGAACCGGTCGCGACGTTGGCCAGCGTACCCCCGCTGGCACAGATCCGCATCGGCCGCTTTACGGTGACGGCGCTGACGGATGGTTATGCGGATATGCCCTACAACTTTTTCCCGGGGCGGGATCCGGCCGAGGTGGAACAGGCGGCTGCCGCCCAGTTCACCGCCAGGCCAAGCGGAGTGCGATTTCTGTTCAATCAGTATCTCGTCGATGACGGCCAACGCCGCATCCTGATTGATGCCGGCGCAGCGGGCTCCATCGGGCAAACCGGCAACCTGCCGCAGGCGCTTGCCAGGCTCGGTCTGCGGCTTGATCAGATTGACGCGGTGATCGTGACGCACATGCATCAGGACCACATGGGCGGCCTGATCGCCGGCGGCAGGAACAACTATCCGAACGCGGAAGTCTATATCGATCGGCGCGACGTCAAGCATTGGACCGACCCGGCCAAGCGTAGTGGCGCGCCGGATTACCTTCAGACCAGCTTTCAGATGGCGGAAGAGGTCGTGCGTCTCTACCCCAGACTTCAGGCGATCGACGGGGAGCGCGAAATCGCGCGGGGCGTCTCGATTGTCGACCTGACCGGCCACACACCCGGCCATATCGGTGTTCGCGTGGAAGATGAGGGAAAGAGCCTTATCATGGTTTCAGACATGATCTTCCCGGTCGTACATCCGGCAGCGACTGACGTGTTCTTTCTATTCGAACAGGACCGGGCAGCGGCCAAGGCAATGCGCGACCGCTTCTTTCCCCGCGCTGCTTCGGAAGGCACACTCATAGCGGCGACGCACATGCCGTTCCCGGGGCTGGGCCACGTCGTTGCCGATCGGGGACAAATCCGCTGGCAGGTTGCGGACTGGGCTTTGCAAGACTGAGGCCGTTCAGGCCTCTGGAAAGGCAGATGGAAAATGAGCAGATATCTCGATATTGCCACGACTCCTTCCGTCGCGGCCGCGCAGGATAAGTATGGAAGCGCGGAGCAATGGGCGCGGATTGCCGCGCGCGGTGGTGTGGATGAAACGACCCGGAGCCAGCGCCTTGGCCCCGCAGAGGCAGGCTTCATTGGGGAGCGTGACGGTTTTTATCTTGCCAGCGTCTCGGAAACGGGCTGGCCTTACGTCCAGTACAGGGGCGGACCAGCCGGTTTTCTCACCGTTCTCGAGCCGGCGCTCCTGGGCTTTGGAGATTTTCGCGGCAACCGGCAATACATTACGACAGGTAATGTGACGGCAAATGACCGCGTGTCACTGTTCCTGATGGACTACGCGCACCGGCAACGCCTGAAAATCTTTGGCCGAATCCGCATCATCGACGCAGCTGATGATCCGTCGCTGGCGGAGAGGCTGACCATGCCAGACTATTCCGCTCGGGTGGAACGTCTTGTCCTCATCGGCGTGGAAGCTTTCGACTGGAACTGCCCCCAGCACATAACGCCGCGCTTTACACTTGCTGAGCTGCAACGATGGCGACAGGCATCAGGCGAGGCGCCGTGAAATTGGTCCGAGGCGCTCGCAATGACGACTTTTATGACAGACGTGAACCGTTTGCGGAAATCATGTCCCGTTCGGCTCAAATCTGACATCAAGTAGATTGCTTCGACGGAAATGCCCTCTCCTTTTCTAGGTAAGCTATAAAGTGTTCGAGCAACAGGCCACCAATGATGCCGCCGCCCGCAATCGCAAGGTTCCAGGCGGTCACGATCATGGCTTGCGCAACCTCCGACGCCTTTCCCGAGGTTTTGGCGGCAGCGGTCTGAAACAGTGTGGCTGCGCCACCGAAGGCCAATCCCCATACACCGGTTGCCAGCCAGAAGAGTGCAGGCACGGTTCCTCCGAGGCCGAAGGTCAAGGCGGCGCCAGCGAAGAGCATGATGCTTGCTAGCACAAGTTCGCGCAGCCAGCGCCCGATCAGATAGCCGACAATACCAATCCCTGCGATGGCCGTTACCCCGAACAACAGCAGAACAACGTCGAGCTTCTGAGTTAATTCCGCAGGAGCCACGAGCGGGGCGATGTAGGTATAGAGGATGTTGTGCGCCAGGACGAACAGCAACGTCACCATCAAGACAGACTTGATCCCACCTGTTGCCAATGCTCCGCTGATCGTGATCCGTTCGTTGATCGTGGTGCCCGGATAATCGGGCACCTTCACCAGTACCCAGCCGATCAAAACCACGGTCAACGCGGTCATGGCCGAGAATGTACTTCGCCAACCGATCTCGGACCCTATCAGCGTACCGGCGGGAATACCCAATGACAGGGCCAGCGGCGTACCGACCATCGCGACAGCAATGGCGCGCCCCTTGAGCTGATCCGGAACCATGCGCGCCGCGTAACCGGCAACCATCGCCCAAAGCAGGCCTGCGGATACGCCGGCAAAAAATCGCGCCAGCAGCAGGATGCCAAAACTGTCGGTGACGGATGTTATCGTATTGGCCACGGCAAAACCGGCAATGGCGCAGAGGAGAAGTGGTTTGCGGCGAAACCGCTGGGTGGCTGCGGTGAGCGGAATGGCCGCCACCAGAGACCCTATGGCGTAAACCGTGACGAGTTGGCCGATAACGGACGGGCTGACGCCAAGGTCCACGCCGTCAAAATGGTGATGAAGCCGGCCGTGGCAAGGGCAAGCAGTGCCGCCATCGGCAATCGATTGCCATCTGATCCTGCGGCCGTTTTGCGGTTGTCCGGGAACGAATGTGACATGGTGTCAGCCCGTCTTGTCCAATTTGGGCAGAACGAGATCGCCGACAGTGTATGCATGGAATTCGCTGGTGGAGACGGTGTCGAGCTTACGGAATTTTTCAACGAAAACCGGATCTGAAAAGAATTCGTCTACGTTGCCCGCCCCCTGAATTGCTTCGATATTGACCACGGTCAGCCCGTCAGTGCTCTTCGCAAGATTGCTCCACAGAAATCCGGACTTTCGTTCTGCCACGTAGTGGACCACGTCCTGAATGATTTGAAACGCTTCATCCTGCTTGCCCGGATGGGCATGAATGACATTGACGATGAAAGTTGTTGGCTCCGGGGAGATGGCAAATCCGGCGGTGAATGTCCTGTCCATATGCTTTCCTTTCGTGAAAATCAGTACCCATTGTCGGGTCCCCACTGGATACCGGCCGAGCGATAAGCGATAAACAGTCGCGTATTCCAATCAGAGCGGAAGAATATTCCTTAATGGGAGCGATATGGATAAGCTTGGGACGCTGAGTATTTTCGTTCAGGCCGCCGAAGGCGGCAGCTTCGTTGCAGCCTCTCAAAGGCTGGGTCTCTCCAGCTCCGCCGTTGGCAAGGCCATTGCGCGGCTTGAGCAGGAGATGGGGGTACGGCTTTTCCATCGCTCGACTCGCAGCATGACGCTGACGGAGGAAGGGAGCTTTTTTCTCGATACCTGTCGGCGCGTTCTGTCTGAGCTGGACAGGGCGCAGGCGCAGCTTTCAAGGTCCCACAGCGAACCTCATGGCCTGTTGCGCGTGAGTTTTCCGCTGACGGGAATGCTGCTCATGCCGGCAATATCCGCGTTCATGAAAGCATATCCCGGCATCACGCTGGATCTCGATTTTACCGACCGACTGGTTGACGTGATAGAAGAAGGTTTCGATGCCGTTGTCCGCACTGGCGAGGTGCGCGACACGCGGCTGATGAGCCGCAAACTTGGTTCTTTCCGACACCGGATCGTCGCCTCGCCTGCCTATTTGGAGAGACAAGGCATGCCGCTCGTTCCCGAGGACCTGCCAAGTCATCGCTGCATGCATCACCGATTTGCCAACTCGGGCAAACTGGAGCCATGGCCGCTGGCCAGAAGCGGCAAAGATTTGCGCATCACGCTGCCAACGACGACGGTGGCCAGCACACTTGAACCGCTTATCCACCTTGCAGAAAACGGCTTTGGCATAACCTGCCTGCCCCATTTCGCCGTGGCTCAACAGATTGAACAGGGCACGCTGGTCTCAATACTCGAAGACTTCACAGCGGAAGCGGGTGTTTTCCGCGTCCTTTGGCCGACAAGCCGTTATCTATCGCCAAAAATCCGCGTGTTCGTTGACTTCATGGCTGATAATCTTTTCGTGCCGGAAAGGGCCGCAGCTCGTGTCAACGGGCAGAAAGCCGGCTAAAGGTTTCCTCCACCCCGTTGTTTTCGGCCGGTGTCGCGCGAGCCAGGCAGCCGACGCCTGAGACCGCAAGCGAAAGGCTGCCGCCTATTTTCGCCAGGCGCGGTCCATGCCATTGTGTTCATGCACGTTTTGAAGGCTAAGGCAGGTTCGCATGCAGCGATTTTCATTGGGATCCATCGATCTCAATCTACTCAAGGTCATCTATGCCCTCGTCGTCAAAGGCAATATGACGGCAGCAGGCGAGTATATCGGTCTCTCCCAACCCGCCATGAGCCATGCGCTAAAGCGCGTTCGTGCCATCACGGGTGACGAATTGTTCCGGAAGACGTCAGGTGGTTTCGTGATGACGCGGTTCTGCGCGGAGATTTTTCCGGCAGTGCGGCGTATCATCGAAGATACCGAAACCGTGATGTTGTCACATCTCAAATTCGAACCGGAAACATCGCACCGCGCCTTCAGGATCGGAATGAACGACTATTTCTCCGTCGTACTGATGCCTCGCCTGATTGAACGTGTACAAGCACGGGCTAAGCATTGCGTGCTGGAAGTCATTCACATGCCGCGCACGGGCGTAGCCAACAATCGAAACTTTCTCCCCGTCGTCCAGGAGCATCTCGATGAAGGCACGATTGATGTCGCCGTCATGACGGCGGACAATTTTCCGGCCCGTTACCGCTGCACCTCGCTGTTTACAGAAAGGCGCGTCTGCATCATGTCGGCCACCAATCCGGCCGCGCAGAAGCCTTTGACGCTGGATGCGCTGCTGTCGCTTGGACACGTCAAGGTAACCTCCGCGCCAAGCCGTCGTGGCTGGATCGACGACCGGCTGGACGCCATGGGGCTTGAGCGAAGAGTCGTTGCCGTCGTGCCGCATTTTTCTGCAGCGGTGGCGATCATCGCCCGCAGCGATCTTGTGGCGATCATGCCGGAAAGCGTTGCGAAACTCTTCGAACGCTCGCACGAACTGCTGCTGCTGGAATCTCCCTTTGCAGAAGAAAAACAGTCGACCAGCATGATCTGGCTTGCCGAAAAGGAACGCGATCCGGCAAGTCAGTGGCTGCGGGAGCAGATTTCCGACTGTTTCATCGGGGACGCGCCCTGATGGATCAGCGGCCTTGCAGCATCATCCGGTCGTCAACTTTGCGCGGATGAAATGATCGGCGACGCCAAGGAAATTTTCCATGGTCACCGCCGGCAATTCTTCCTTGAAGCTGCCGTCATTGCGGGCAATCGCCAGATGATCAGGGATTGCTCTCCTGTTGACGAAAACCATGTCGAGCGCTGGCAGGCACAGGATGAACTGCCCGAAATGGCCGGCGGCAACACAGGCGCCCTGCCACTCCGGCGTCTCATCCGTCACCACGGGAATCCACCAGAGATAGCTGTAGCCGGCAATCCGCGACTTTTCGCTCTCATTCATGCTTTCCGCAGGAACGCGGATCTTTGTGCTTTCTGCAACCCATTCGGTCGGCATCACCTGCGTGTCGCCCCAACGACCCTGTCGGACCATCGCAAGCCCCAGCCGCGCCATGTCGCGCCCGGACAGGAAGAAGTGATAGGCAAGGTATCGCGATGCGCCCTCGTAACCCATCATCCGCTGGCGAGAAAGGTCGAAATCCTGCATTTGCATCGGGCCTGCGAAATCTTCCTCGAATGCCTTGAAGACACTGCGGCCGGTCAACTGTTCAAAAGCGGCCCCGAGAACGTTGAAATCCCAGTTGTTGTAGTGGAAATACGTGCCGGGTTTCTTCGAGCCGCGCTCGGGAATGTTCTTGGTATTGCTGCCGGGGCTCCCAGGCCGATGGTAAACGCCGGAACTGCTGATCAGAAGGTCCCGCAGCGTCGCCGTCTTTTCGATAGGCAACAGGCCGTGATCCTCATCGATGCCGAGGTCCGCCATGGTCAGATCGAGATCGATCTTTCCTTCGGCAACGGCTTTGCCCATCAGCATCGACAGGATGCTCTTGCGGGTCGAGGCGAGATAGCTCACCTCGGAAATATCACCGTAGCTATAGAGGATTTCGCCACCGGCAACCGCGATAAACGACGTGGTCGGCAAGGCCTCCAGAGCCGCATCGACTTTCGAGCGAACATCGGCGGAAAGACCGTGGTCGGCAGGATTAGCTACCTGCTTCCATTCCTGTGAGGGAAATTCCTGGCCTTGCTCGGCAGACAAATGTTCCAGAGGTGCTGAAACAGACATATTTCTTCCTTTTGCGGTTTTGGTTTTGGATTTGCCGACGTCAGTCGTTCAGATGGCAGGCGCTCTTGTGGCGCGAACCAACCGAACGCAGCTCCGGCCGCTCGACACGACAGCGTTCCATCGCCAGCGGACAACGCGGGTGGAAGTGGCATCCTGACGGCGGTGAAAGCGGGCTTGGTATTTCCCCTTCGATCGCAGAAAAACTGCGCTGCACGGGATCGAGGCTTGGTCGTTCCTGAAGAAGGGCGCGGGTATAGGGGTGATTGGGATGGGCGAACAACTCCTCGACGGTCGCCTCCTCCACGACACGGCCGAGATACATCACCACCACACGATCGGAGATATGCTCAACAACGGAGAGGTCGTGACTGATGAAGATGTAAGTCAGGTCCAGCTGTTCTCTGAGGTCGAGAAAAAGGTTGAGTATCTGCGCCTGGATCGACACATCAAGAGCCGCGACCGACTCGTCACAGATCAGCATGTCCGGTTGAACCGCAAGCGCGCGTGCGATGCCGATACGCTGGCGCTGCCCGCCGCTGAACTGGTGAGGGAAGCGGGACGCCATTGACGGATCAAGGCCGGCGCGCGCCATCTGCTGGTTGACGTAGTCATCCAGCTCCCGCGCCGTGGTCAGCCCATGATGCAGTGGCGCAGCACCAATGATCTCACGCACCCGCTGCCGCGGATTGAGGGAGGAGGACGGGTCCTGAAAGATCATCTGGACCTTCAGCCGCGCCGTCTCTGCCTCGTCGCCCTGCATGTCCTGAAGGCGCTTGTCCCGAAAGAGCACGGTTCCGTCTGACGCCTGCAGCAGACCAGCCACCACCCGTCCGAGCGTCGACTTCCCGCAGCCGGATTCACCGACGATACCGACGACTTCACCTTCTGCGACGGTAAGACTGACATCATCCAGAGCGCGGACGACGGGATTGGGGGATTTCAGGCCGATAAATTCGGCGCCACGTTCGATCAGGCCGGATTTGCGGCTGAAGCGCTTGCTGACGTTGCGGACCTCCAGTCGATTGCTCATGCTGGCGCTCCTTCCATGACGGGGTGAAAACAGCGAAGAAGTCGGCCTTCTACGGGCTCAAGCTGCGGTGGACTGAGACAGAGCTCGGTCGCTGACGAACAGCGGGGGTGAAAGGCGCAACCTTTCGGCATATTGGAAACGGAGGGCGTCGTGCCCGATATCTGTTTGAGCCTGAAACCGCGTTTGTTGTGCGCGGGAAGGCTCGCCATCAAGCCGTTCGTATAGGGATGCATGGGGCGTCGAAGCAGATCGGCCGTCTTGCCCTGTTCGGCGATGCGGCCGGCATACATGACCGAAAGGCGGTCGGCGAGGCCAGCGACAACCGAGAGGTCGTGCGTAACCCAGATGAGAGCAGTTCCCCTTTCGCGCGCGAGCTTCTGCACGATCGAGAGGATCTGCGCCTGGATGGTGACATCAAGTGCCGTGGTCGGTTCATCGGCGATAATGAGATCCGGTGACATCAAGAGTGCGATGGCGATGGCCACTCTCTGCCGCATTCCGCCGGAGAATTGATGCGGGTAGGCGCTCAGCCTCTCCTCAGGGCTTGGAATGCCGACCATGCCCAAGGCATCACGCGCCCTCTCGCGGGCCGCCTGCTTGCTGATCGTTTCATGGGCACGCACCACCTCGATCATCTGCGTATCGATACGCAGCACGGGGTTGAGCGTGGACATGGGATCCTGGAAAATCATGGCAATCCGGTTGCCGCGAATGGAGCGAAACTCCCGTTCAGAGAGCGTCCGCAGATCCCTGCCCTTGAAAAGTATCTGGCCACCCGTCACCTGCGCTGGTTTATCGATCAACCCCATGATCGACAGGCCGGTTACCGATTTCCCCGATCCTGATTCTCCCACAAGGCCCATAACTTCACCGGCCGCGAGGTCGAGATTGATGTCGTCGATAAGGGTGACGCGGCCTTCGGCGGTCACGACTTCAGTTTTCAGACCTTTGATTTCGAGCATGGCGGTCATTTCTGTGCAGCCTTCGGATCGAGCATTTGACGCATGCGGTCGCCGACGAGGTTGATCGCAAAGATGGTTACGAGCAGCGCTATTCCGGGGAAAAGCGCGATCCAGTAGGTGCCCGACAACATGAATTCATAGCCGCTGGAAATGAGGAGCCCGAGCGACGGTTCGGTAACGGGCACGCCAAGGCCAAGAAAGCTGAGCGTCGCCTCAAGCGTGATGGCGCGCGCGACCTGCATTGTCAGGAGGACCACCAGCGGCGACAGACAGTTCGGCAGAAGCTGGCGAAACAGGATATTCCGGTGGGGAAGGCGCAACGACCTTGCCGCTTCAACATATTCGCGGCGCAGTTCGGTCAGTGCGGCGCCGCGGGCGGTGCGGGCATAGGTCGCCCACTCCACGAGCACGATGGCGAAAACGACGTTGCCGACGCTTTTCCCGAGCAGCGCAAGAATGAGGAGCGCCGAAAGGATCGTGGGAAAGGAGAGCTGAAGATCGACAATGCGCATCATGGCCGTCTCCACCTTGCCGCCGACATAAGCGGCTGTCAGGCCGAAAGCGGTGCCGATGACGAAGGCGATAGCCGCCGATCCGAGACCGACGATCAGGCTGATCCGCAGACCGTGGAGAATGGCGGAGAGCATGTCGCGCCCCTGATCGTCCGAGCCGAAGACGAAGGTGAAGCCAGCGGAAGCCTCCGATCCCGGCGGCATGCGGCCATCCATGATGTCCAGTTGCATCAGGTCGTAGGGGTTTTGAGGCGATAACATCGGAGCGAAGATCGCCAGAAGGGCAATAAGGATGATCAGGATGAGGCCGATGAGCGCAAGCGGTGAGCGTGAAAACTGCCGCAGGAATTGCAGCCCGGGTCGGAATTTTGCGGAGACGGGGATAGCTTGCATGTCACTCTCCCTGAAGTCGGATACGTGGATCGAGCAGCCTGTAGGTGACATCGACGACGAGATTGATGATGACGAACATGATGACCACAAGCATGAGATAGGCCACGATCACGGGGCGATCGAGCGCGGCGATACTGTCGATGATGATCTTCCCGACGCCGGGCCAGGCAAAAATCGTTTCAGTGACAACAGAAAAAGCGATTGTCTGGCCGATATCGAGCCCGACGACGGTCACGACCGGTATCATGACATTCTTGAGGACATGAATGCCGAGTATGCGCCGTGGCGAAAGGCCCTTGGCCTTGGCAAACCGCACATATTCGCTGGACATGGCCTCGCGGACACCGGCTTCCGTCAGGCGCGTCACCATGGAAATGTTAAACAGCGAAAGGCTGATTGCCGGCAGCACCATGTGCCTGAGGCCATCCAGCGTGACGAAGGACCATGGAATGCCAAACAGGGTTTCGGTTGCACCGCGACCGGAACTCGGCAGCCAGCCCAGCTGCACGCTGAATATCATGATAAGCAGAATGGCTATCCAGAAGATCGGCAGGCTGAAACCGAAGATCGAACCGACCATGATCATGCGGGAAAATGGGCTCTCGGGCTTCCAACCCGCCATGAGGCCGAGGGGCACGCCGAAGACGAGCGACAGCAGGACGGCCGCAAAGGCAAGCTCCAACGTGGCCGGCAGGCGGGACAGGATCAGCTCGACAGCCGGCTCCTTGTAGACATAGCTGATGCCGAGATTTCCCTGGAGGACGCCTTTCAGAAACAGAAAGAACTGCTCGTAAAGCGGGCGATCAAGGCCGAGATCGGCGATCAGCCGGAGGCGGTCTTCATGCGTGGCTTCCGCCGGAAGCAGGGTTTCGATCGGGCTGCCTATCAGGTGAAGACCAACAAACACGATCACGGCCATTGCCAGAGCGACCAGTATCGCTTGCAACAGGCGCTGGATAATCCATAGGGTCATGATACCCTCAAAACATTGATGATGTGGCGCAGGCCCGCCGTTTTCGACATGCGGGCGCTGTCAGATATACCGCATTTCAGGCTTTGCCTTCTTGCAAAAGCCGCTCATCTGCGCGCAGGAGGTGACGGTGACGGATCGAAACAATTCCGATCCGTCAGGCAGACTTATTCGGATATATCCTTCACGAGCGTACGCTCATCAATCCGCGGTGCATAGGACAGGCCTTTGCGCGTAACCCAGGCATTGCTCTGCTGGTAAAGCGGTATGATGGCGCCGTCATTTACCGCAACCTTGACCGCCTCCACAAGGGCCGTCTCGCGAGCCTTGTCGTCGTAGATCGTCATCGCCTTCGCGACGAGATCATCGAGTGCCGGATTGGAGTATCCGCTGTCATTTGAAGCACCCAGTCCACGCTTCGGATCAACGGTTCCGATAACGTTCACCAACATGGAGCTTGCATCATAGGTGGCGTTACCGAGCCCCAGCAGCTTCATGGAGAATTCCGATTTGCGCGAAGAGAAGGTGGTCCATGGAAGGGCCTCCACATTCGTCTTCACGCCAATGCGCGTCCACATCTGCGCGACGGCCTGAACGACGGCAGGCGCATTGGGATAGCGGTCGTTCGGCACATGAACCGTCAGCTGGAAACCGTTCGGGAAGCCAGCATCGGCCAGCATCTTCTTGGCGCTTGTCGCGTCCGGCTTCGGTGGTTGAATGTCGTCGGTGTAGGAGAAGGCACCTTTGGGCAGCCACTGGCCGGATGCCGTGGCTGTACCTTCCATGATCTTATCGACGATACCCTGACGGTTTATCGCCACGGACAAAGCGTTGCGGACGCGTGCATCGGCAAGCGGGTTTGTCTCCAGCACTTCACCATTCGGCCCCTTTACATTGGCTTTCCAGCTCTCTCCCGAGGTCGTCGGCGCCAGATAGATCACGCGCAGACCGGGCGTGGAGACGAAGGAAAGATTTGCTGTCGACTTGAATCGCGCGATATCGGTTGCGGCGGGGGCGTCGATAATGTCGACATCACCCGCCAGAATAGCCGTGGTGCGCGCGCTGGTGCTGGAGATCATGCGGTAGGTCGCATGGTCCCAGGCCACTTTCTTGCCCCACCAGTCTGGATTGCGCTCCAGCCCAACTTCGATGCCCTGCTTGAAAGTCGAGAAGCGAAAGGCGCCGGTGCCGATTGCCGCTTTTCCGGAATTGTAGTCTGCTGTGTCCGCGCCCTCCCCGACGTGCCGGGATATGACCGCTATATTGGCAAGATCGCCCGGAAGGGTAGGCGCCGGTGCCTTCGTGGTGATGAGGACCGCAAGATTTCCATCGGTTTCGACGCTTGCGACATTTCTGATGAAACCGCCGAACCCGCCGGGGCTATTTGGAACATTTCCAGCGCGGCTGAGCGTGAAAACAACGTCATCGGCGGTGAAGGGTTTTCCGTCGTGCCATTTTACGCCCTCACGAAGGGTAAAACGCCATTTGGTTTGCGAAACGGCCTCCCATTTCGTTGCAAGGCCCTCGACAAGCTGCCCTTCGGCTGTCCGCTCGGTCAGCCTGTCGAATATCTGCATGGCGATACTGTTGTTTGGAGAGGCATTATAAAAATGCGGATCAACCGATGTCACGGTGCCGCTCAATCCTACCTTAATATCCTTCGCAATAGCCGGAGAAACCGCAAAGCTGGCGCAGGCCGCCAAGCATAGAAAAACCGCACTTTTCCTCATTTCGTTCCCTTTTTATTGATTTCTTTGAGCGATGAACCGCCTTGGCCACGTTGGCTCGTAAAGTATTATTCCGGCCTCGGCCTGATTTATCAAATGAATGTTTTTTTCATTCATCATTCGCCAGGCGAATATACGGCCGCGCCAAAATCGGTCCAGGTGATCGAGAGCAACGTGCAAGGGAACTGGCCGGTCGCCTGTAATTCGATTGTGTCAAGGACAGCCGTTTATAGACGGCGCTTCCGAGTGCTCGTGACAAGAGCAGGTTGGCGGCCGCAGAGAAATAACGCGCTGAAACCGCTTAGCGAAAATCTGTCTGCGTATAGAAAACCGGCAATATGGGTATCATGCCAACTCTTCGCCGGCAATGCTGTCGCTAGTTCGTACTGAAGCAACCGCGGGGAAGGCGGATGTAATCCCGAGGTGTTTTCGGATTGCGCGGCTCTTCACGTTTTGAAATGAGCAGTCACCGAAAATGAGTTCCCATCGGCCAACTATGCGGTCATGTCTTGCTCAGATCGTATGGGCACCTGCTCGACGAAACGCGAAGCAAAGAGTTGACAGTATGGAAAATCCGGTTGCGTTGAATCGTCTTTCCGAAAACACGATCTTCCGTAAGGGCGATGTTTTCGTACTCTTCGGCGAATTGTTCGGTCGCGGGTACGCCACCGGCCTGCTAGACGAAGCCAGACGGGCTGGAATGGAGATCGTGGGGATCACCGTCGGACGGCGCGACGAGAATAACGCCCTGCGGCCGCTCGACGCCGAGGAACTGTCTTCTGCGGAGGCCCAGTTGGGCGGTAGGATCATCAACATACCGCTTATGGCGGGTTTCGATCTCGATGCGCCAGCAGGTGGCCCGACTCCAACCGATCTTCTGGCAAAGATGACGCTTGAGAGCTGGGAACACGACAGGCTCGACTGGGACTATGTCGAGCACTGCCGTGACATTGCCACTGCGCGTTTCAAGGCGTCGCTGTCAAAGGTCATGACCGCTCTGGACGGAATGATCGCTAATGGCCGCAATGTTTTCTTCGCCCACACAATGGCCGGCGGCATTCCGAAGGCGAAGACATTCCTGGTCGTCGCCAATCGAATCTACAAGGGAACCGGCCCCCGCCACATGTCTTCTCAGACGCTGCTCGACAGCGATATGGGAAAGCTCATTCTGCAGAATTTTGACGATGTTTCTGCGAACACCTTTCGCCATCTCATCGACTTCAGCACAGCGATCCGCGAGCGCATCGAAGCCTCGGGCGGACAAGTGCGATATACGGCCTATGGCTATCACGGATCGGCGGTCCTGATCGATGGGAGCTATCGTTGGCAAACCTATACCAACTACACCCAGGGATATGCGAAGATGCGTCTCGAAGGCATCGCCGAGGATGCCTGGGCGAAAGGCATTAAGGCAACCGTCTACAACTGCCCTGAAATCCGGACCAATTCGTCCGACGTGTTCACCGGTATCGAGCTGCCCCTGATACCGCTGCTGCTTGCGTTGAAGAAGGAAAACGGGAGCGAATGGGCCGACGAACAATGGCAGGCCTGCGAGCAGCTACTCATGGACGGCTTAACCATGAACGATGTTTTCCGGAAGATCACCGACATGCAGGCCAGCGAGGTCATGCGTCCATTCTATGATTTTTCGGCATGGCCCATGGCAAACAGCCAGGCGCAGGCCGATTTGACCATCGGCACGTCAAACGAGATCACCCGGATGCATCGGGATGGCAAGACGATGATTAGTGATCTCCTGAGCAGTCTCGTTGTGACTGCAACAGGGCAACTGATCTTTGGCGAATCGTCTGAACCCGCGGGTCCCGTCCTATGGCTCAACCACGATATTGTTGCCCGGCGACTTAACGCTTCCAACCCGCATTCTAAGTCTTCTGCGCCGCTCGTCGCTCAGGGGACGGCATCCCCGCATCCTGAGATGGCGTGACGGCGTCCCCAACCTGGCTTGGAAACTAGGTGTCTTGGCCTGGAGCGACAAATCCCGCCAGGGGAACGCCCCTCCAATTGGTACCGTGTACTGGCAGCTTGTCGCAGGCGTCATAAGAAGCGAGTCCGTTGGAGCATCGGAGAAGGGCTCTTTTTTCCGCGACATTGGAACAAAATCGGAAGTGGCCCATTTCATCGGCGTACAATTCTCAGGGCGCTGAATGATCGACAACCAGAACTCCCGGCAGGACGCCAAAGACGCCGGTGAGCGTCTTGTGTCAGCGCATGCATCAGAAGATCCGTTTGCGGCCGCATTCAAGGCCACCCGCATGCCGATGCTGATTACGGACCCACGGCAGCCGGACAATCCCATCATTTTCTGCAACAAGGCGTTCTGCACCCTCACCGGCTACGAGGTTGGCGAGCTAATTGGACGCAACTGCCGACTCCTGCAGGGACCACAGACCGATCCGGACGCCGTCACCAAACTTCGTGACGCCGTTGCATCGCAAAAAGACATTGCCGTCGATATCCTCAACTACAGGAAAGATGGATCCAAATTTTGGAATGCACTTTTCGTAAGCCCGGTGCGCGACGTGTCCGGAGCCGTGATCTACTTTTTCGCCTCGCAGCTCGACTTCACCAATATCAAGAGTAAGGAAGCCGAACTCGCCCGCGCCCGGCACATTGCCGAGGAAGAAGTGGCGCTCAGAACGGCCGATCTGACCGAGGCCTTGCGCGCAAAAACCGCGCTCGTGCATGAGGTCGACCACCGCGTGAAAAACAATCTTCTGACGATCGCTTCCATCGTCAAGCTCCAGGCGCGAATGACAGACAACGAGGTCGTCGAGCGGACACTGATGTCCGTGCTGAACCGCGTCGAAGCACTGAGCACCGTTCAGCGCAAACTTCTGAACGATGAGGATGTTGGCCATTTCGACGTGGCGGATTTCGCCAACACCCTGATGCTGGACAAAATCGGTGCCTTGAAACGGACCGATATCAGTCTCACGACAGACCTTCACGAGGTCGTGGTTCCAGCAACCAAGGCATCTCCTCTGGCCTTGATCATCAACGAACTCATTGGAGACGCGATTGGCCGGGGACTGAAAGAAGGCGGTGGTGAACTGCATCTGGAAGTGAAGCGACTCAACGGTCACTTCCTCATTCGGGTCGTTGACACCGTTGTCCCGGTGGAAGTGGATAGCGAACAAGCCGCCTTCAGCAAGAAGATGCTGGAAGCGTCACTAAAGCAGTTGCGTGCAACGATCGTAAGGACCGTCGATGGTCGCCGTACTGACGTGCGGGTCACGCTCTCTGTAAAAGACTGAAAGGATATCGCGTGAAAATCTTGATTGTTGAAGACGAGGCTTTGCTGGCTATGGAGCTTGAGAGCGAGGTCGAAGAGGCCGGGCACGAGATCGTCGGCGTCGCCGCCGAAAGCAAGCAGGCTCTATCCTTGATCGAAAAGTCCTCGCCACAGTTCGCCTTTGTGGATATTCAGTTGCTGGACGGTCCCACGGGTATCGACGTCGGCCGTCACCTCGCGTCCCGTTCGATTCCCTATGTCTTCGTTTCCGGAAATCTGAAGCGGATTCCTGAGGATTTTGCGGGCGCCCTTGGTGCGATCGAAAAACCTTACACCATGAACGGACTGCAAAATGCGCTGGAATTCATCAACACCATTGTGAACGGTGAGCACCAATCCGTCACCGCGCCTCCAAGCCTCGTTTTGTCACCCCGTTTGCTCGCCGCTCTGTCGGCGTGAAACGCATCCGTGATTAGGGATTGACCTTGAACTCACCATCTGAACGCATTGAAGCCGTTCGCAATTCTGGTTTGCTTGATGTTCAGGGCCAATCCGAATTCCAGGATATTATCGAGGTTGTCAAAGCCGGGCTGAAATCTCCGGTGGCACTGATTTCCATTCTTGATGAGCACCGGCAGGTCTTCATCGCCCATCTCGGCCTTCCGGAAAAATGGGCCGAGGCGGCAGAAACGCCGCTGACGCATTCCTTCTGCCAGCACGTGGTTCGCGACAAGATACCCCTCATTATCGGGGATGCGACGCTCCACGACCTCGTCAGGGACAATCTGGCCATCACCGATCTCGGCGTGATTTCATACATGGGTGTTCCGGTCACCATGCCGGATGGCCTGGTAATCGGTGCGCTCGCGGCAATCGACGGAGAGCCGCGAAACTGGACCGAAAGCGAGCTGGAGTTGCTGAGCCGGATCGGGCGCGTCGTCTCCAATCAAATTGCGACCTTCCTCTCCGAGCGTCGATGGGGAACGCTCTTTCAACAGCTGGAAGAAGGCATCGTCGTCGGCTCCGTGATCCGCGATCTTGAAGGATCGATCATCGACTGGCGGTTTGATACAATCAACCCGGCCTGGAGTGTTCTCCTTGGCTTGCCCGGAGATGGTGTCCCGGGCCGAACAATGCGGGATGTCTTCCCCGACTTCGAGGAAGAATGGATTTCCGATGTCGCCGAAGCGATGGAGACCAGGCAAAGCAAGCGTTTCACTCGAAAGATTCGCTCCCTGGATCGCTGGTTCGACGGCTATGTCCAGGCGACTGGCAACGATAAATTCGTCATCATCTTCGTTGACGTCACCGATCGGATGCGGGCGGTGGAGGCGCTACGCAACAGCGAGACGAAGCTGCGACTGATCGTCGAAGGTGCCAAGGATTACATTATCTTGACGCTTGATGAAAACCACCGCATCACCAGCTGGTTCGGCGGCGCGGAGGAGACTTTCGGCTGGTCGGAAGCGCAGATGCTCGGCAGACCGTTCGAAGAAATTTTTACACAGGAAGATCGGGCGGCGAATATTCCGCAGTTTGAGATCGAAACGGCGGGCCGCGACGGTGTTGCACTTGATCGCCGATGGCATCTTGCCGCCGATGGTACGCGGGTTTTTCTTGACGGCACCATACGCCCGATGCCCAATCACTCCTCATCCCATCTTTCCGGCTTCATCAAGGTTGCGAGAAACGCGACAGCCCAAAAGCTGTCGGAAGACCGGCAGCTCGCTTTTCTGGAGCTGGGCGAAAAGATCCGCGAACTCGACTCGGTCGCCGAGGTCGCTTTCGCAGCAGCGGAAATCATGGCTCGAAACCTGCAAGGGGCAACGCGGGCCGGTTATGGCATCGTCGATCCGATCGCCGAGACCGTGGAGATGCTGCCTGACTGGCGCGCGCCCGGGATGTTCACCGTTGCCGGCCAGCATCAATTTCGCGATTACGGTTCCTATATTGAAGACCTGAAGCGTGGCGAACTGGTCATCATAGCTGACGTTGCGGCCGATCCAAGAACCTCGGCGTCAGCGGAGCTTTTGAACTCGCTGGGCATCTCCGTCCTCGTTAACGTCCCTATTCTTGAGCGGGGCGCTTTCGTCGGCGTCATGTTTGTGCATTACGAAAAGCCGCACGAATTTTCTTCAGAAGAACGGGATTTCGTGCGGACGATTGCCGATCGCACCCGCGAAGCAATATCGCGGATCCGTGCGGAACAGGAACAGCAGGTTCTCAACCATGAGATAAGCCATCGGCTGAAGAACACGATGGCGATGGTTCAGGCAATTGCGACCCAGACCCTTCGGCCCGTCACCGACAGAGCGCCCGTCGAAGCGTTTGCCAGCAGGCTGCACGCACTTTCAAAAGCGCATGAAGTACTGCTCACTCACGACTGGTCATCGGCGCGTATGATGACCGTGATCGATACCGCACTTCGACAACTCTCTCTTCCGGATCGTTACCGTCTGTCAGGTTCCGACCTTGAAATCGGGCCGCGGACTGCGCTCAGCCTTGGCCTTCTCATGCACGAACTTGGCACCAACGCCCTGAAATATGGCGCGTGGTCGAGCGACGGTGGAAAGGTCATCGTGACCTGGAGGGTTGAGCCCGTCGGTGGCGATGGCATGGTTGTTGTGGAGTGGAACGAACAGGACGGCCCGCCGGTGGAACTGCCGTCGGCAAAAGGGTTTGGATCGAAGCTGATCCGCATGGGCCTTCTGGGAACCGGGGGCGTCGAGATCAATTACGATCCTGACGGACTGCGCGTGACCATGCAGGCGCTGGTTTCACAGCTTGAGCAGTGACATCGAGCCGAAGCCATGATGAGGGGCAACCATGATCGGCAAACCAGTTTTCGACCGACCGTCCACGGCTGCCGACTGCAACTGTCAGCCCCAGGGCTCACCGGTGAAATACCTGCTAGTTTAGCGCTGAACCCGCAGTTAAGGATGTAGCCGAACAGCGCCAATTTGGCTCAGCAAGCACTTTGAACGTGGCCTTCGCCCGGCGCATCGGCATTCCCTCCTCCTCAATACGCCCTCATGACAGCGCGCAACGGCGAGGGGAAGGAGACAACCAATGGAATTCAGACAATGATGTTGGAGTATCGGCAATTTCTTGGCTGGCTGGCCTACTGAAAGAGCCGCCATCGAGGACGGCAGAGGTCGTCTGTCTAATTGGGAACCTGTTGGGCGAGTAGAGTTGTCCGGTAGCGCTGATCTGGCGTTTCTAGACCAGATTGGCACTTTCTCCTCGGACCTGAAAACGGCTGATAAGAATTGTCCTCAGGCTGGTAAGACCGATACCGGCTCATACACCAGGCAACATGGTCGTCGTTCAGCGAGGCGATTTGTGGTCGCTTCTCCGTCTCGACCAGATCTATCGGTGGGACGCAGCGCCTGCGTGGCCCGCCACTGAAGGGTTGGTAACTTTTATCGGCCTTCACATACGACCGGTATTTGCGGGAGCACCATTCATCTGATTTGTGCTCCGCGACATCAATCCCAGTCGCTTTTCCAAGCGGTAGACCGCTATCTTGTATGGATGGCTTGCTTCGCGGGACATCATTGGAAGCGAGGAGCGCGTCATCAACGTCGGACGGTAAACGCTCATAGGCTTGCTCATTTGGATCAACACGCTTGACCTGCGTGGTCCACAAGGGCTCCTCATTTACATCAAGAATGACAGGTGGCTGGGACTGCGACCTGAGATCGGACGCAATCCTCATTCCACCGCCAACAACGGGTAATGAGCAGAGAAACAGTAGGGAGCCGACGATAACGTTTTGCATGGCGCATCACTAAAAAGCATCGAAATATCGCCAGAGCAGCAGGACGGAAAATTTCGTGCCGCTCGGCACACGGGTAGCCGATCAAATTGTTGGTCGCGCCACCGCGACCAACGCTGAGTGGCCGGGAAAGCTGTCAGATCGTAAAACGTAGATGATCTTACAGCCTGCAGGATCGATGAACGACGACGTGACATCTCGCCTCCATCGATCGCCCGGGTTACCGGCTTAGTTCATGATCCTGATGACCTTGCGGGTGCCGGGATCGACGATCGCGGTCTTTCCGTTAACGACGACGTAGCTGTAGGTGACATCCGGTGCATCAATCCTGTGCAGCTCCACCGTTTCCGGAAGGGCAGTGCCAACCACGACATCGACATTTGGCACATCCACTGAGGTGACCGTGTGCGCAGTCACGTATTTTTGGATCACAACTTCCTGTTCCGGGCTGATCACGACGGTCTGCGCGTGCAGAACGCTCGACGTGCCCATGACGATCATTGCAGCCGTCATTGCGAGGACTCGGGTTTTCATATCATTCCACCTTGGCAAGTGTTGCTTTTTGCCTGCGGTTGCAGGTGGGATTTCAAGCAAATTGCGCGGAAAGTGTTCCAGACAGGGCACAAAGTCCTATGCCCGGAACTGATGCAGATCGAAAAATATTGTTTGGCTGTAGAAATTCTGCCCGAAGGAGGAACACCCATGCAGATGAAACAGCTTTCTTTCCTGACGTTCGCAATACTGGTCGCCGGCGGAGCTCAGGCTCAGGAATCGACTGTAACCGGCGCCGCTGGCGGCGCGATTACCGGGGCAATCGTAGGCGGCCCGGTCGGCGCAGCCGTTGGTGGCGTCGTGGGCGCCGTCGCAGGCACAGCTATCGATCCGCCGCCCCCGCGCGTCGTTACCTATGTTCGGGAGGCTCCGATGCCGGCCGAGACAGTTGTCGTGAAGGAAAAGGTCGTTGTGGGCGAGCCGCTTCCTTCGACTGTGGTCATTCATCAGGTTCCGGACGAACCGAAATATTCTTATGCCATCGTCAACAAGCAGCGAGTAATCGTTGAACCGACCACGCGCAAAGTCGTGCAGGTTATCAACTGATGGCATTGCCTGCCGGGTTTTCTTCCCGGCAGGCCTTTTCCTAGGGGAATAAATTAGTATTTTCAGAAATAAAAATCTTCATGCCTTTAGGCTTCGCTTTCCGTCCTCGAGATCATAATTTACTGTTGTCTGAAGTTCGCTGGGCTGACCCTCGGCGGCAAAGTCACAGGCACGCGTGTCACTATGTCAGGTCGCACAATCACTCGTCTTTCATCGAAGACCTTGGGCTCATTGTCACTCGCCCAACAGTTTTTCCTCGCCGGCGGTCTTGTTACGTTGGGTGCGACGGTTTTGATTGGATTGCTGGTGACAGATCAGATTGTTGAGACTGCAACAAGGAATGCAGGCTCGACAACCGCGCTTTACGTCGACAGCATCATTGCGCCTATCCTGCCGGATCTTACCCGTGCGACAAAACTTGACGATTCCATCGAACGAACGCTGGATGAAACTCTGGGACAGGGTGCACTGGGCAGACGACTGGTTTCCTTCCGGCTGTGGACGAAAGACGGAACTATTATCTACTCGAACGACAAGCGGCTGATGAACATGGTGGTGCCGCCTGGCGAAAACAGGACGAAAGCGTTCGCCGGCGAGCTCGTCGCAAATTTCGAAGAGGCAGGAGACCCAGAGAGCGACGCGGAGCGAGCGCTCGGGGAACCCCTCCTGGAGATATATAATCCCGTCTTGCAGCCATGGTCCGGAGAGGTGGTTGCCGTCGCAGAGTTTTATGAGCGGGCAACGGATCTTGAAAAAAGCCTGGCGCGAGCGCGCTGGAAGAGCTGGATCGTCGTCATCGCGGTTGCCTCTGCATTTTTCGCCGTTCTTTCCACAATTGTGCTCAAGGGCAGCAGGATGATCCGGCATCAACTGCGTGAGATCGAGGACCTGGCGCGTCGCGTGCAGAAAGGATCGCAGCGCACGGTGGCCTTGAACGAGCGGCTGTTGCGCAAGATCGGTGCCGATCTGCACGATGGGCCTGCACAGCTCATCGCCTACGCAGCACTGCGGGTGGACAGCGAGAAGCTCGTCAGCGACCAGACAAGTCGGAATGAACGAGAATCCGAGACGACATCGATCAAGGCCAGTCTGGATGAAGCTATCCGGGATATCCGCAACATCTGCCGCGGCCTTGTTTTGCCGGATATAGAAAATCTGCCCATCGAAGACGTTGTTGGTCGGGCGGTTGAACATCATCAGTCCCGTGCTGGCACGCGAATAACGACCTCAATTGAGAATGTGAACGCGCAAGTCGGAGTTCCCGTTAAAATCTGCGCTTATCGGTTCGTCCAGGAGGGTCTGAACAACGGTTGGCGCCACGCAGCATCAACAAATCAATGCGTGTCACTACGACAGGAAGGCACAGAGATCGTCGCTACTGTTTCAGACGGCGGCAGTGGTTTTTCGTTCGACGAGATTGGACCCGATTGCATCGGGTTGTCAGGCCTTAAAGAACGAATTGAAAGTCTGGGAGGCCGTTTCGAAGTGCAGACATCGGCACGCGGAACGCACCTCACCATGAGACTGAACACCGTCGATGTGAGCGATCCATGACAGAAAATATAAAGGTCGTCATCGTTGATGATCACCCGATGTTTCGCTCGGGTGTATCGCAGAGCCTGAAAGAGTGTGGTTTCGACGTCCTGGGTGAAGGAGAAAACGCCGACGAGGCACTAGCCCTTGCGACCAGATTAGCGCCGGACATCATCCTCCTGGATATCTCGATGCCCGGCAACGGCCTAGCGGCGATCAAATCCATATTGAGCCTGTCTCCGTCCATTCGAATTCTCATTCTCACAGCATCTGAGAGCGTGGATGATCTTCAGACAGCAATCCAGTCGGGCGCGGCGGGATACGCCTTGAAAGGCGTCGGCTCTCGTGAGCTGGTACAGATGCTGCGGACCATCGCAGACGGCGGGCGTTACATTCCACCCGAACTGGGCGCCAAGTTGCTGGCTGAAAGAAAGGCCGCATCGGAACTGATCGAGCAGCGTCAGGATCTGAGCAGAAGAGAGCGGCAAGTCATGGACCTCATCGCCATCGGAATGAGCAACAAGCTTGTCGCCCGCAAACTGGGTCTCCACGAGAAAACGGTGAAGCATCACGTGACAAGGATTTTTGCCAAGTTAAAGGTCAGCAATCGCACGGAGGCGGCACTTCTTTGGAGAGATCGTATCTCTGCTCAGCGTGAGCCCTGAAACCTTAAACGATCCTTGACCGTCGCAAGCCGATCAACGATGACACGGCCCTTATTGTCGCGCATCGAATACCGGCCTTTTCGTAAAGTCTCGGTGATGCCATTGGCGTGACGCACTTCGAGAGCCTGGCCAGACTGCTGAACGCCAGCCCGGTTCTGACCGGAATTTCCGGCTGCTCCAGGATCTGGTGCTTTCCCGCTTCCGCTCTCTTTTCCGTTCCCTTTGCCACCTCCATTTCCATGTCCGCCATCATTGCTGCCACCGTTGCCGTTGCCGCCACCGTTTGCGCTTCCGTTTCCGCCGCTGTTACTACCGCCATTCCCGTTTCCATTGCCGCCGCCGTTGTTTCCTCCGCCATTGCCACCGTTATTCCCGTTACTGTTGCCGCCGCCATTACCTTGAGCGACAGCAACCCGAACACCAGCGGCCTGCAAGAATTGGACAGCGATCAACGCAACCACGGGCCGTCCGACCATGGGAAAGGTGAAGAGGTACTTAAGCATGTTTCTTCTTGTACGCACTCCGTTCTCCATATCTGCCGTCCTGCCGGAATGGACGCGAACCAATTATCTCTGCACAGGCTGCCAGAGTTTGGCTCAGTTGAGAACTGACCTGGGGTAGTCTTGAACCCGCTTGTTCTGAAATAATCGCCGTCTGAAAGCGACTGACGTGATGGTTGCACAAGATCCGCGCATAAAACAATGTGAAGAAACCCCGCACTTTCCCGCTGGTCCAGCGCGACCAAAAAAGCAACGTCGTCTCAAAAGTAAGCGTCAGCAGCTCCCGTCCGTATCGCTTTTCGGATGAGCATCGAGCTGCTTCTGGTGGCATCTCTTCAACATTTTGTCGATCAGAGCCCTGTCTCCGTTACAGTGATCCAGAATGTCGACTGCCTTCGAAATGCTCAGAGAGTATTTTTGTTGAAGTTGCTCAACGGTGTAAGGCTCAGGTCGTAAGCTCTGGTCCATCTTATCCTCTTTACGTTCTGCAATCAGATGCTGTGCGATCGATTGCGTATCCGAGACGCCGGGCGCGAAATGCGCCCATGATTGGCTTGTGTCGAGTTCTCCGGATCGTTTCCGGCTGGAGTTCCTCGAGCGACAACTTCCAAACAATCAACACTCATTATGCGGAGGGGTTCATCGATTGGGACTTAGTGCCCAAATTTGGGTGGGACTTATTCGACCGGAACGGAAGGAGGCCTTTTTCCTCAAAGCCGATCCTCGCACGGTGCGGGTGACATTCGCACCACCCCCAAGCCCAAAGCTTCCAGATCGGCAGGAAGCCCGCGCGGCGGAGATATCGCTCCGCGGTAAGCGAGCCTCGCGCCAGTGAGGTCTCGACCCATTCCGCTGGCTGAATGCCAAGCTCCGTCGCTTTCCAGGCGCGCAAGCCAGCGCAACTAGCAAACGGGGGATACGAAGTATTTGTACAGCTGGTAATTGCGGCGATCGCAACTGCGCCATGATTCGGGCTACTCTCGACAAAAATGGCCAGCACTTCTCGCATGTTGAGGATTGCATCGCGAGTGCCGCAGACCTGGATCTTGTCCTGAGGTCGGCAAAAACCTGCAAGGCTCGGCTCGACCGTTGACAGGTCGAGCTCGCAAGGACAATTGAGGCCTGATTACTTGAAGAGTAAATCGGACGGAGGCAGATTGCCGGTCATCAGCCTCCGCCCGTCTTCCTGTGTCACATTTCGGGAAGAACAGCGATGTCGCGGACTTCGTTGTCCGTGCCGGTGATAGCGCCTACTTCGGTAGCGTTGCCGGTATCGAGATTAACGGTGTAAAGCATTTTGTTTGCAGCGAGATAGGCAGTGTTCTTTCCGGCTTCCGTGCCCTGAATGTCAAAAGCATAGGTGGCTGGCTTGTCTTTGAAACCCAGCTTGCCAATTGCTTTCAAAGTGCCGTCATTCGGCTTGGTCTGCTGGATCAAGGCGCCAATCGTCGCATCGATATTGTACATTGCGGTCTTTTCAGGCTTGCCGATGGAGTTGGTATAGGCGGCTGCGACAATGTTCGGCGTCTCGCCCTTGTGCATGTCACCATCTTCGAAGGCCAGGACACCGTCGACCGTCACTGCACCGGTGTCAGGATGGACACGGTGGTTGGTGGTGCCAGTCATGAAACGAAGACGATCAGCCACCGGATTGAAATCGACGACGATCGGAGCCTGTGTCACCGTCAGCGTCTTGTCCATTTTTGCGAGATCAGTGGCAGCACCGCTTTCAAGGTTGATGGTAACGATACGATGGTCCGCAGTAACACCGATCACTGTCTTGTTGGCGGGGCGGTAATCAATGCCGACGAGCTTATCGACGCCGGTTACTTCCATGGTCTTTGTAACGGCGGGCTTCGCGGTATCGAACATGACAAGTGTTTTGTCACTCGTCAGCCCGAGAACGGGTGCCGAAAAGGCTGTCGATGCCATGGCAGCAAAGGCGGCGGAGGCGGTCAGTGCGAAAAGGATGGTCTTCATGTCTTTCTCCCGTGCGTTTAACATTCGAGAAGGCGTCAGGCACTCGGCGCTTGACCCTTCATCATTGAAGACACCGCAAGGGAGGCGAATGGATGCAGGTCGTAAAAATAATTCTCAGGATGCATCCATTTGATCGCCGGATGGGTATAGTTCGTGAAAGCTGACGATTTTCACCGCTGGATCATGGAAGGATATTAATGGGTTCCGGGCCGGACGATCTGGATAAGGCGCTTGCTGCCTGCGCTAAGGGTGACCGTTCGGCATTACGCCGAATTTTCGATCAGGAGGCCGGGCGGTTGGTCGCCGTGGCGCAACGCATCGTTGGACGTCGCGAACTTGCCGAAGAGGTCGTGCAGGAAGCCTTTATCCGAATATGGACCCACGCTTATCAATACAGTGCGGACCGTGGCTCCGCGCGCGGATGGATTTATGCCATTGTTCGAAACAGAGCGCTCAATCTCCTGCGGGATGGCAAACTTGAACATTCGGTCGAAGAGGTAGAAGCGCTTCAGGAAGCCGAACAGGCAGACGCGATCATGGGTGCGTGGCACCGTCTGGACACACAATCGCGCCTGCGCGAATGCCTGGGATCGCTCGATGAGACAAAGCGGCACGGTATTCTGATGGCCTATGTTGGAGGCTATTCTCACGGCGAGATCGCCGGAAGGCTGCGCGTTCCACTTGGCACAGCGAAATCCTGGATCAGGCGCGGGCTTCTGACGCTTCGGGAGTGCATGGGATGATCTACGACCGCAAGGATATACCGAACCTCGCTGACGAGTATGTGTTGGGCTTGACCGAAAGCACCGCCGCCGCGGAAATCGAGGACGCCATGGAACGAGATTCCGAACTCAAGGCCGCGATTGCTGCAAGCCGTGAGCGTTTCCTGCCGCTCGACACCGCTATCACACCGGCAACCGTCAACGAGAGCCTGTGGCATCGCATTGAATCTGGGCTGACTTCGCAGCCTGTGACCCGCTACATGTCTGTTTCCACGCTCGCGAATGACAATAACAGCAAAGGCTGGAAGATCGCTGCGCTTTCGTCAATTGCCGCCGCATTGTTGCTTGCCATCGGTCTTGGATACAGCCTCATTCACAAGGCGGAGCCGCTTGTCGTCGCCGTTTTGATCAATGAGGCTGGAGATATTCAGGCGGTTGTCGAGGACTTTGGCGATGAACGGGCGATGATCCGTATACTGGCCGACTTTGCGGTGCCGAACGATAAGACGATAGAGGTATGGACGCTTCCGTCTCGAGAAATTGGGCCTGTTTCGCTCGGATTGCTGAAAGGCGTTCGCTCGGCTCGCCTTGATGGACCCGCATTGCCCACCCCGCGTGACAACCAGCTATACGAGATCACGCTCGAACAAGCGGGAGGATCGCCGACAGGCAGACCGACCGGACCGATCTTGGCCAAAGGGCTGGCGAAATTTCCGCGATGAAATCCACCGTCTGAGCGTTGCTTCAGCGCCTCATCCGACAGGCGGTTTTTGTCCCATCTGCTTGCTTTCCAAATTTCCAGGAACATTGGCCCTGGTCTG
>NZ_FNBB01000009.1 GCF_900102105.1 Agrobacterium pusense | reverse complement strand
GAAGGTTGCAGTTAACTACCTCGACGTCGACAACGTTGACGACGACGTAAACGGCTTCATCCGTCTGCAGCGTTCGTTCTAATCTGATCTGACATTGTCAGTGACGGAAGCCTCGGCAGAAATGCCGGGGCTTTTTTTTGCTTGAAGAATCTCCAAGACATACACATCAAAAGATTGTATTATCTTCCTCGATGTTCTGGCGAAGATCCACAGCCGAGAGGCTTTCGCTAGTGATCCCAGTCACCCTCCTCGGCCCGGCCCTGGGTCGAGGAGGACGGGCAACACCCTCCAACCAACGCAAGCTTAAAATAGCGTTCCGCCACCTTGATCTCGCGACAAGGTAGTGTTTGAATACATTCGCTCCTGTGGGAGGGGCTTAATCGGGCCTGCTTGCTACCTCCAGTGGTGGGCAGGCCTTTTACTTTGGCTCTTTGCGACGCTGTTTTATGGGTTTCGCGTCGTCCGCGGCTTCGACTGATTTTCAACGATCCTGTCGACGCGCATAGTCATTTTGTCGACCGCATCCTTCACGGCTCCAATCGCTCCCATGATCTGCTCCGTCTGCTCCCGAAGGCCGGACTTGGAAACATACGTTTCGGCCACGTGCAGCCTATGGGCAGCAAGCTCCTCTCGCGCCAGTGACGCCATCGCCGACGCAGCTGACGCCGCTGCAAATGCCTCCGTCTTTGCCGCGCCGATCTTCGCGTCAACGTACTTCCACAGGCCGAAGATAAAGCCGAACACCAGCACGAAGAAGCCAACGGCACCCATGATTTCGGCGCCGGTCATGGCTTCACCCCGCACAGCTTCTGCAGCTTCTCGTTTTCAGCGAGGATTTGCCGCTTCGTTTCCGGCGTCATCTGGTCATCGAGGGAGGGGCGCACCGGCCGGGCGATGTCGCAGTAGCTACCGCTTGTCGCGCATCCACTTGCCAAGAGCGTCATCAACGCCAGCGTCATCCAGATTCCTGATTTCATTTTCGACATCCCCGGCCTTCTTGATGGCCTTGGCGTTAGCTGCGGCCTGTTCGTCTTTTGCCGCGGAGCGCCCTGCCCTTTGGCCATACAAAAAGACGCCCGCGAGAATCGCGAGCGCCGTACCGATTGCGGCTAGGTAGCCTTTTAATTTCGCCCACAAGAGGATCAAACCACCACCTCCTTGCCGCGCCAACTGTTCCACCGGCGAGCGATGACATCGCGATTGCGATAAGCGACATAGGCAACAGCAGCGACAGCGACGCCGGCAACGATCCACCCCCAAGGAAGGCCGGCGACAAAGGCTAACAAGCCTGAGCTTGCAGCTGAGCCAACACCCTTCGTTACGGCTTCCCTTGCCGCAGATGCGTCACGGCGAAGTTGCGCGAGCGTGGCGGGGCCGATGATTCCATCGGCGATCAGGTGTGGATGCGCCTTCTGGTAAGCAATCACTGCGGCCTTGGTCTTCTCGCCCATCCAGCCGTCGATAGCGCCGGGATTGAGGCCAGCCGCCGTCAGCAGCTCCTGCGCTTCCTTCACAATTGGATCAGGCTGCTCAGGCGGCTCGGTGGTGGCTTCCTTCGTCGCGCTAGCTACGCCGGTGTAGATACCCTTCTCAAAAAGCAGGGCCTCTTCTTTGCGGCGGCGTACGAGCCCCGGCAGCTTCTTGCCTTTCGCCGTGTTGTAATTGGCCGCGAGATGAGCGGCGGCCTTTTTGATCTGGCCTTTGCGCCAGTATTCGGCCCATGTCCACTTCATGGCGCCGACGCCGAGATTGAAGGTGACAGAAGTAGCCGCGTCGAGCTCGTGCTGCTTGCGGTCGGCGGGAGAACCGGCAACAACAGCGGGCACGTATTCAACGGCAAGCACGGCATCGAGGATGGCATCGCTTTGCGCGGCCGTGATCTTGGTCTTGCCTGGCACGAGCTTGGTGATGCCGATTTTGGCAAGCTCGCGTCGCACGGAATCGCTGCGCATCGTAAAGCCGGTTCCGATCGTCGGCACCCCGACAGGATCGAGATAGGCGGTAAGCGGATTGCCCTCATGCAGGCGCACGAAAGCCCTCCCCTGCGTGGAGATTTTGGTGATTGGCATTTGGTTGTCCTAGTTTGGGTATTGTTGGGAACGTTCGGTCGGTCGGCGCGTTTAGACGGCGCCATGTCCCCAATTCATGGTTTAAAGACCCGCGCACACCCGTCCCCCTCGTTGCGCGGGTCTTTTTGATTCGTATCGCGGGCACCAGATCATTCACTGACGGTTCAGGTCTGACTAAGCATTCTCGTGTTCATGGAACCGAAGGCACCGACGCACGTTTGAGTGCCTCAATGGGAGATGACATCATGAAGCTTCTGACCGCAGCAGTTGCGCTCGTATCTGTCGGCATTCTCAGCGGATGCGTTGATGACAGCGGGTATCGCTCTGGCGGCTATTATTCGTCAGGCGTTTACTATCGCTCCTACGATAGGGATCGCTACTACAGGGACCGCTATTACCGTGACTATGATCGCAGGGATTGGCGGGATCGCCGTGAACACAGAGAGCGACGCGACGATCGTAGAGATTGGCGGGGCGAACAACCACGCCAGCCGGAATCCGGCGGCAATAATCGCGTGATACGTCCGCACATCTTGTATCGAAACGCTGATTGACCGCCGATGCTGGGACAGCGTCTGGTTAAGACAGCGGCCAAGCGATGGGAGCGATTTCCGTAAGGAACTGCTCGACGGTCGGCTGTGGCCGCTCGCCGGCTTGAACCTTGGCCAACTCGCCGTAAGCGTAGAACCAGACGTTATCCCGCCATGCGACGAAGGCCTGCGCCTCTGCCGCCCATTTCGGCTTTGTTGATCCGATGTAGGAGGCAAGTGTTACGCCGTCGCGGAACTGCTTCTCGCGGGCAGTTTCATCGACGAGGTTCTGGATGGCGTTTTCGTAGTCGGTGATGGTGACCGGGTTGAGGAAGGCGATGACTTCGGGGTCGCTATCATCCATTGGCTCTTCTGCAAAACCTTCCTGGAAGTTTGCATAAATACCGACGATAGCCCCTTCTGATATTTGGACGAAAATATTCATCTTATGTCCTTCCCCGAGTGTCTACCCATCCGACCGTTAAAACGTTGTTTTCAGTTACTGTTCCGGATACAGAAAGAGAATATCTGATTTGTCCGGATACGTTCGTGAATAGGCCTCTTATAAAGGGTATAGCGTTGCCGCCGGCATCAGATCTGCCAAGCACATTGTTTACGGTGGCATAGTCACCATCACCACCCTGCGCCAGCATGAACCCGCCAGAGCCCACCACGAATGAAATTCGCAACAAAGCTTGTACTGATATCCCCGTCGGAACAGATAGAGATAAAAGCACATTAGTAAGTGCTGTAACTCCAGTTTTATCGCCAACGGGCGTCACATACAGAAATTCATCTCCTCGCTGCTTTATTTGAGCCAGAGAACCGCCAACCCTAATCCATGACGCTACGCGTCTGTAATGTGTGAATCCCGCCGGATAGTTTGGCTGCGTGGTAGGATCGAGCGACTTGGAGAAACCGCGCGATACGGTTGTCCCGTTGCTGATAATAAAGCAGTGCCACGTGCCGTCCGAAATAGCAGTATCGAATCGGCCACCATTGCCCGAGCCGTAAGCCACGTCGAGCTGTGCAGTTCCAGCGGAGTGCGTCATCATGATTGGCGAAGCCGCAGAACTAGCGACTACGCAAGCCGGGAAGTCCAAGTCATTTGTGGCGTCAGCAACGTTATTGGCGAGGTTAGCCCCTGGCGAGATGTAACCGGCAATAGGGATGCCAGCCTCCGCAGGCGTGCTCGCCTTGATCAGTTTACCCGTGGTGTCTGCAAACGTGGCAATTGCGTTGTTAATTGCCCCAGCAGGCCCAACGACATCACCAGTCCCCGAGCCATCCGTCCCCTTACGAGCCAGCAGCCGCCAGTAGGCGTTGCTTTCGACCGGCAACACAGGCGGTGCGTTGCCGGTGGTCGGCTGGAGCGCAAGCCACGTCGAGCCATTATTGAGAACGACGTCGTTCGCCTCATATGCAGTTGCGCCGCTATATGTGCCGCGATCCACCACGCCAGCCGTGCCGGAGCGAGCGAACAGCAGCCATTGCGTGTTCTCAGTCGTCGGAAGCGTCGGCGGCGCGTTTCCAGTCGTGGCAATCTTGGCGATCCACGTTGACCCGCCATACTGCACGATATCGCGGATCGCATAGGCCGTGCCCGCGCTGTAGTTGCCGCGCTGATTGACGCCGGCAGGACCGACAGGACCAGTCACATAAGACGGCGCACTCCAGTCACCCGACGTTGCGGAGTTTTTGAAGTAGAGCGCCGACCGACCATCACCGATATCGATGACGAGAACGGAGAAGCCAGCGGCAGCGCCATTGTAAGCAGCCCTGCCCGCAAGGTTCGCCACCCAAGTGTCATACTGGACGCCTTGAACCAGCGCCGCCTTGTTGATCGTCCCGAAGACGCCCGGTCCAATACCAATCGGAATGTCATCCGTGCCGACCGAGATTTCAGACAGGCTGTCGAGATTGCCATTCGACAACGAAGCCAGCAGCCGACGCATAGCCTCGACTGCGGCAATCGTCGGCGAGGTCAGCTCGACCTTGTAAGGCCCATCAGTCTGCGCGGGCCCAGGCCAATCATCGGCAAGCAGCAGTTCCGTGTCGCTTATGATCTGCTCGATAACGATCGGGCGGCCAACGTGGATGCCGAACTTATCACCGACCTTGATCGGGGTCAGGCCAGCAACTTCCGTCAGCCAGCCGGTATCCGTTCCAGTCACAATGCGAGAGCCGACAGCGACGGTTGCCGTGCCGTCGCCATACCATGTGGTGTTAGCCATTATTCGGATGCTCCGTTACCGTTATCGACGGGATCGCCCTCACCTTTCGCGAGGCGAAGATCGGCTTCAAGGCCGTTGATCTTGTCGAGAAGGGTTTTGTTTTCCTGCTTCTGCATCACGAGATGCTGCCCGAGCAGCAAAGTCCGTTGCTTCAGGAACTCTTCGCGCACTTCTGCTTCCTGCAGCGCGACGAGAGCGTCGACCTGCATAGTGTTGCCGGTTGTCATCTTTCACCTGCTTTGATGTTAGCGCTTAAAGACCAGCGCCGTGATTTCGGAGATTCGGGTGCCGCTGGTCAGAGACCCCGACGGGCCGCCGATACTGTCCATGCTGAATGTCGTCTGCGTCCTTCCAGAGGGAGGACGGTAATTGACGCTCGAGTTAACATATGCCGTCGCGCCTCCCTGTACGGACGAACTGTGTGCAACATCGATGACGTTGCCGCTCTCTAGGAGCCGCATGGTAGCTGTTGCCAATCCGGGCGGGTCCACAGTTGTGCTCATTGTGCCTCTGGTTTTCCAGAGGAGTAGTATGTTAGGGGCGCCAGAACCGTGCGAGACAGTGAAGCTCTCGCCGGAGACTGTGAATGCTCCAGTTATCGCCCCTTCGGCAATATTCGACGTGCCGACTTGGAGATTGCCGATATAGGCTTCTTCAATGTTCACGTTACCCAAAACCGAGGTGAATGCCGAGAGCTTGTTGACCCTGATGTCATTCGCGTAGAGCACGCCATCCTGCACCGTGAAGGGCCGCTTGATAGTCGCCCCGTCGTCGCTCGCGACAACAAACTGGCCAGCCTGAACAATGACGCGCGTAGGCAAAGCCGGGTTGGCGGGGACATCCAACAGCAACGACGCGGCACGATATGCGCCATCATTCACTGCGGCCGTCACGCCATACCGCGCTGCGTATCCGGAAGGTGCAGCGATAGCAGCCCAAGCCACATTGACGAACGCCGAGCTGCCGCCCAGTGCTGCCGTTAGCGTTTCGACCTTGCCCGCGACGGCCATGGTTTCGTTGACAGCAAGCTGGATATCCTCACGATATTCAGCGCGGGCCGCGCCAAGCTCGACAGAAAGTTCTCTGGCAAGCTTCCGAGTGTCTTTGTACGCGACCGTCGCCAGTTCCATCTGGGCGGTGATGAGGCCGTCGATGGCATCCTGTGCTGTTCGGGTGCTGTTGCGCAGCCAGCCCAGCGCTTCCTCAACACCACTCAGATCGATGTCGACAAACACGTCCTTGTCAGAAAGCAGGATGTTCGGCGTGATGACGGGAATAAACCCCGACCACAACACCGGCCTGTCGCCTCCAGGGATGTATCGCCCGCGGACAACGTAGCTTTCGGCCGGAAGGAGGCTTTGCGAGATAAGCATCGAGCCAACCTGCGGCTGGTCTGTGCGGCCTTCGGAGACCTTATCCAGCGTGGCCTGTAGTCTCACCTCGTATTCGATGCCGATCACGTCATCGAGGCGCCCATCGCTGTTATCCCAGGTCAGCCGAATAGCCGGCCGTCGATCTTCGCCGGAGCTATCTTTGACCGTGGCCGGTTCCGCGAACCAATCCACAATAGGCTGTGGCGTTGGGCGGATGACGCCAAGCTGACCGTCAACGGGCGGCTTGAACTCGGTATCGCTGCTCCAGTCGTAATCGGACGGGTCAACCTCAGTGATGTCTATCATCACGTCGAGATTGGCGCGATCGGCAACGCCGTCGATCCGCATCAGTTTGGCAATGTAGCCGTTGCGCTCTGACGTCCACGAGAACACCGTTCCCGGTGTTGCGTAGGCCCAGAACTTTGGCGGCAGCACAATCGTATGCCTTCGGAAGCGTCGAGCCTCCTCCAGCGCCGACTTCATCAAGCGCTGAACCTGCTCCGGATAGGGAACGAAGTTCAGGTCGACGTCAGCCATCAGGCGGCGATTGCCGTCGATCGCTTCAAGGTCCGTCCGATAGAGTGGCGGTGCGGTCTTGGCGACCCAGCCATCGGCAGGCGACGGATAGTTAGCAGAAACGCCGTTGATCGTGTCAGCCAGCCCGAGGAACGGTGTAAATTCCTGCTCTTCCGTCGACAGGATATCATCGTCCGTGAAGGCGATAACGGGAGCGTCAGGTGCACCGGAGTGGAGATAGTAGACGCCACCGACTTCCGAAATCCTGCCTTGGCAAGCTGTAAGCAATGCCTCTACGGCGGAGGTCAGAGGCGCATCAACCTGAATTTCGCCGCCGCTGCGGTAGGTGTTTACCCATCCGGTTGATTCCAGCGTGCCGGCTCGATGCTTCTCGATCTGCGCAATCCACGCTGCGGCAGGCAGGCGTGAAGAGGAAAGGTTCTGCAGACCATAGAACCACTGACCGTTATAGGTGATGCCGCGCAGTAGATTGTAAATCTGCACTGCCGGCAGGAAATCACCGTCGCCGCCCCATGTCCCCGGATCTGCATAGCGCTGCGGACCAGCACCGCCTTGCGTGCTGTCGCGCGAGATATCGTAGAGGCGCAGGCCTTCCAGCACGAACTTGAAGGACGGCACGCCCGAAAACATGTTCTTCGAGACGCGAGCCGTGACGATCGCATAAGCAACGCCGCGCCCGATGCGATCCGGGTTCCACCACCTGTTGCCGTTCGAAACCGACGTAAACAGGAAGCTATCGGCCGTCGTCTGCGTGCCGTCGTAAAACTTGACCCAGAGGCTGTCCGGATACTGGTTGACCGCATAGCCGCGATCCGTCAGCCCTCCGAGCGTCACGAGCTCGCCATTAACCCAGACCTCAGCAAGGCCACGCACGGGCAAATCCGACAGAGCGATAACCTGCGTTAGATAGGCGTTCGGCGTATCGCCGTCCTGCCCCCAGGTATTGACGAACACGAGCGAACCAGCGGTAGCCGTGCGGCCCATGATGAACGAGCGAGCAACATCCCCGCCGCCCTGCAGTGTGCCGTTGATTGAGAACGTTGGGTCTTTGGGCTTGCCAGCGAGCGATTGCGCGAGAAGGCTGACGCCTAGGCCAACGGCAGTTTTCAAAAGGAACGCGCCGACTGCACCAAGGCCGCCAATAAAACTGCCCACAGCCGTAAAAACGGATGCAATAGCCGTGAAAATAGCCATCGATTTTCCTTGGGATGCGCGATGCGCGCGGGGCGCGGATGGCGCCGAAGGAATGCCGCTAGAGCGGCTTCATGAAATGTGTTTCGACAGCGCTGTAGCCGCGCCGCTCGTAGAGGCTGGAGACGTCATTGGTTGCCAGCGAAGCCATGCCGGCAGAGACACAGCCGACTGATCGCGCCCACGTCTCGTAAGCATCAAGCATCTTGATCGCTCCCCGACCGCGTGCCGATGGAGTGACGTACCAGACCGTTTCCTTGGCAATGTGCCCAGCGCCGAAGGGATGTTCAAACGCGCACGCCATCAGGACGCCTCGCGCGGGATCGCCTGCGACAAGAACGCAGGCCTTGTCCGACGCCAGATGCTGCTGAAACAGCCTGTCGGCATATGCCGCCTGGAATGGAAAGGTGAACCCTGCGGCCTCGTGGCTTTCCCGAAGAAGTGCCACAACGCGGTCACGGTCCTCGCGCTTTCCGAAGCGAACATCCATCAGAATATACCGAACAGCTTCTTGCGCTTCTTTTGAGTGGCAACCTTGCCCTTTTCGGATCCCCAGAAGAACTCCCACTCGGACGAGGTGTCCGCATCGGTGTAGAAAGCATCGCCAGCCTGTCGCAGCACTTGCGTGGCGTGACTGCGCGTCGAAGGATTGGATCGCGTCATCTCCTGCGTGTGGCTGGCGCAAACCATCGTCACACTGCCTTCCTCATTCTCGGAAGGAGTGTTGATCGTGATGGTGTCGACAAAGCCAACGAAGCGGCATTCAGCCGGCGCCACCATCTGGCGGCTATCCGGGTCGAACAGGCCTCGGTAGATCTCGACGCGGGCCTGACGGCAATCGTATTGCCGCACCAGCGTCTGAACGTGCTCACTGACCTGAGACAGGCGAATGTTGACGTTTTGGACAGAAAGGTTGGCAACGAGCGGAATGTCATCGATCTGCACCAGCGTGCCGGAGCCGTACCAGTCACGCGTGACAGGCAAGCCTGTGTCGGGGTGCACGATCGCCGCAGACACGTTGCCGACATCCGACCACATGCCGTCGGTAACCGGCGCACCGGTCGTTCGATCGCGCGCAACGAACCATAGGAAGTCACGCGCCACCAGTTGCCGCGCCTCAAGCGCAGCAAGGTTTTCTGCTGATATGTATCTCATTGATACCCCTTACCGGGCTTCAATCGCCTGAAACGTGACCGTGCCGCGACCGGTGGCCATGTCGGCTGTTGTCGAGATCGAGCCGGGCACGATCGCCATGATGCAGGAAGGCTTGACCAGCGTAGCGGCGACAGGCGCCGTAACGCCCGGCCATAGATGCGGGCGAACCTCGAACTGCGTTGTCACGCCACTGCCGTTAGCAGTCATGGGCTCCATGACCATGTGCAGGTCTTTGTCGCCAATCTGGATGTAATCGCCTACCGAGACCTTGTAGCCAGCAGGCAGGCCCGACATCGAAATTGCCTTGCGGTTACTCGCAATCGTCGCCACCTGCCCCACCCCGGCGAATGCGCCGCCGGTTGGCCAGCTGCCGTTCGGATGCGCCATAGGGAAACAGCGAGACTTCGGGAATGCGCGAAACGTCTTGAGGCCGTTTTCCAAGCTCGTCAGCCGCGCTCGCCAGTAATCCAGTTCGTTCGGCTTCATCGATCGCGATTGCGCCGTCATCTGCCAGAGCGGCGATCCCATGTCCTTAACGACGGTTCGGCCACCGGCCGTGCGCGATTGCTCCTGCCGCCAGAGCAGATTGAACTCCGTCGACCAGCCTGGGAACTCGTCGAAGAACGAAGTGGGGAGCGGGTATGTGATTGTCATGCCTTACCCCAACTTCACGTTTCGTTTCTGAGCCGATCGGACGGCGGCTTCGACGCGGCCTTGCATTTCTGCACCCTGCTTTGCGACAACCTTTTCAAGCCTGGCCACCGCGGCAGCATCGGCTCCACGCGCGTCGATGACGGGCGCATAAGTGACAGCGACTGGCGACGACTGAGAAGTCGTTCCGCTACGAGGAATGATGCGCTCGCCCTTTTGGAGGATTGCGGGCACCTCGTCGGGCTTGAGGCCAGCGATACCGCCATTGTGGTAGCGTGGCGCGCCAGCGAACACCGATGGCGACACGGATCTCCCATGGCCATAGCCATCCCGGCCCGCAATGCCGCCAGAATGGAGAATGCCGGGAATAAGCTTGCCCCCGAACAGACCACCTTTCCCGAGCCCGCCGCTGAATAGGCCATCGAAAGCAGAATCCAACAGGCGGGAAGCAACTCGATCGAGCGCATTGGCGAGTATATCGGCTCCATTTTTTCCGTCTCGAAGATCGGAGACGATACCCTGGAGGACATCGCGGCTGGCGTCCTGAAGTTCCAGCATCGCATCCTTGCTTGCGAGAATGGCTTCCCGTTCCGCATAGGTCTGCTCGACCAACTCCGCGATTTTCGCTCTCTGCTCCTCCGTTGCTACTGCTCCGGCTTGGCGGAGCGCATTTGCCTTCGCGCGCTCGACATCCGTCGCGCCGATCATATCCTGCTCGAATTGCAGCTGAGCTATCAGCTCTACGACGGCCTCTTTTTCGCGCTTGATCTTTTCGGCAGCTGCGTCGCGTGTCTTGCCACCCTTCCGGCCAGGCAGTCCCTCAAGTTCAATCAAGGGCCTGCGTTCTGGTGTCGGGCCATTGTCAGGGAGGGGGAACTGTGTCCCTTGGATAGTCCCGTCCGCCCCGAACTGGCCTTCCTGACCCGCACTTCTCCACGTCTTGGGGTCGTTCATCAAAGACTGGGCTTGCGCAATGGCCTTGTTGTTCGCATTGACGGCCTCTGAAGATCCGAGGGCCGACGCAGCCAATTCGTCAAACATCTTTCTGAACTCGGCAATAGCAGGGATGCCAACGCCCGATATCGCAGCGGCAAGAGAATCCTGGACCTCCTTAACATCACCCACTTTGACGGATCCATCATCAGCAGCGTCCGCGAATGTCTCGAAAGCCTCTTGGAGGCGGAGGATCGTGGAGCTCTCTTCGCCAGCCAACCGAAGTTGGTTAGCCAAATCATCAACCGCTATGCGCGCATCAACAATCTGCGTCTTGGTGTCGGCCAGTTCGCGCTCATTGACTATACTCCCGGCCTGCGCGAGTTCCGTCGCTTTTCTGGCCCTCTCAAGCTCGTCGGCATACTCCTTCAGGGCTGGGATGGCATCACCCCATTCTTTAGCAAGGCTTCTGATCAATTCTCCTTGCTTTTGCAAAGCCTCTTCAGATTTCTTGCCCTCAGAAAGAAGGCTTGAGAAATACTGGATTGCTTCGCCTCCGAGCCCGATGATCGCGATGGTCGCCAACGATACAGGGTTCAACAGAGAAGTGAATGCGCCGGCAAGAGCGGAAACAGCCCCTCTCGCACCGACGCCAGAGCCCAATGCCTGATTGATCTGTGTGCCCTGCTGAAGGGCGATGAGGAATGGAGACTGCCCCCCGGCAAGCTGAACACCGATATCATTTAACTGCGCTGCCAGGTTGGACGTCTGCACGGTCGAGGAACGCATGGCGTTCTGATAGCGGCGAGCACCTTGTTCCGCGGTCGTAAATGCCCGATTGGAATTCGCAGCCACATTATTGAATGCGCCGGATGCTGCTTTATCAATCCCACCAAAAGCGCTCTCGATCGCTTTGGTGTCGCGCTGGGTTTGGCCCACAAGACCTTTAAGCTGGCGCTGAATTTGTCGTACGTCCGCGCTGATGCTAAGAACAAGCTGTTCGTTATCAGTAGCCACCGGGAGACCTCATGAAGTACGCAATAGCAATAGCTGTCTTGATTGCCACCCAATCCCCATCGATGAGCCAGCAACGCACGCCTCCCCCAATCCCAGCCGCTGGCGACAGCGAGCAAAAGAAAGTGGAGGTATGCAAGGAATCGATCAGTGAAGAGATTGGCTGGCAGTTGGGCGAAGCGAAGAGGCTAAGAGACTGGTGCCGAGACAACGGTTACATCACTTATCAGCAACAGCTTGAGGCTGAGAAGATTGTGAAGTGACGTCAAGTCGACTGCAGCCACTCGAAAAGATCGTCTTTTTCAGCCTCAGAAAGTTTCTTGTCGCCTTCTGGGTCATTCATCTCAATGAACCCGTCCAAGGCTGCAAGATACTCAAAAATTGAGAGGGACATAACCTGTTGAGGTGACATGCCCATCGCTATGCCATTCGCGATGATGGCGGCAAACCTTATTTTCCCGTTTGGGAGCGGGGCTTCCGCTTTGCCCGATTTGCCGCCGCCGATTTTTTTCCGACATCCTCCTCCGGCGATCCTACCACGCCAGCGCCGAGTACCCTTTGGGCTATGACGAGGTTTTCCAGCGGGCGCCGTCCCTCGACCTCGGACGCGACGAGTTTAATGGCAGCCTGCTGGTCCATCCCTGCGCCAATTAGGCCCCACTTGATGACCTCGGAAATGTCCTGGAGGCGCCAGCGACCAGTTAGGAGCCGATCGAGGACTAGATAGGGGCCAGCGTCACAGGCTTCCTGGATTTTCATCAGTTCGCGCCATGAAAGCTTGAACGGCGTCATCTGGCCATTGAAGGCCAGTTCGCATGAACCGTCGCGGCTCATTATGGCGTAGCCGGCGTTACGGTGCGGACCATTTCACCATCGCTCTGCATCGAAACATTGAGAGTGGCGCGACCCGCATTCGCGGCTCCAGCTTCGAGGCTTTCGATCTGCATCGATCCGGTCCACGTCACAGTTTTGGCCGGGAACTCCCACTCGATCTTGACCGGGACGGATTCGAGATTTTCCCAGGCATCAAGCCATACTTCGACGCTTTCTTCGGCAAGCACCCCTTCGCCAGATACAGTCATCGAAAGTGACGTCGCATCACGGCCTACCCAATCGACCTTATCCGGATCGTCGCAGTCTGGGATGTTTACCTCTTCGAGGCCCTTGTTCAGCGTGATGGAACGCTGCGTGAAGCCGCAGGGCGCAGAATACACGATCGGGCTGGCATCATTGCCAATAAGGACGCGAAACTTGCCCCCTTTGATGGTGGTAGCTTTTGCCATGGTTGCTATCTCCTAAGGCGATTAGGGTTGTTCCGCGATGCCTTCGAAGGTCATCACGGCATGCGAGGTCAAGCCATCCTCGTCTCGGAAAGATCTGGTTTGACGGTGATTGAAGAGGACAAGAGCGTTTGTCGGCAACTCCAAGTCCGGAGACTTGAGTGCTTTGCGAACCGCGTCGCTTATAACCTTGCTCTGCATGAAGCCGGGATCACGAGACCAGACGTCGATGTCGATCGATAGTTCGAACGCATCGATGCAATCAGCATCATCACTGGTCTCGTCAGATGGGCCGATAGTTATGTAAGGGAACGCCGCACCATCTGGCACCTGATCGTAAATCCTGTTCCCGACCAACGCGGAAACAGCCGGTGTCGCCCTCAGGCGCGTGACAATAGCCACCTGAAGCTCATACGATGGGGAAGCCATGATTAGCCTTTTGCCTTGCGGACGGCTTTGCGGACAGCCGCTGCCATCTTGCGTTTTATCTTCGGTCGCTCTTGGCGATAGGTCGGGAAAATGTGCGGCCGCTTGGCCATTTTCACGGTGCCAAACTCAAGGAAACGCCAGATGAAGTCCGCAAACACGCCTGTCGCATTTGGGTCTTTTGTCTGGTTGTTCAGGCCATTTCCACCAATCGAGCGCTCTTTGGGCCTATTGGCCAAGAGATCAGCCTGGATGCTGGCCTGATATTTTCCAGTGCGAGGCCCCGGCGCGCGCGGCTTAATCTTCCCCGCGAGTGACTGCGCACTTTCGATCTGGGCCTTCGCCAGCTCCTTCTCCGCTTCCGGCACGATATCGTTGAGCAGCCGCATTGTCTTTTCGCGGCTGAGGAACTTCGCTTTGACCTTCATCCGCTTGCCACGCCACTCTGACAGAGGAAATCAAGCCACTGGCGGTCATTGGTGGGCGTCACGTCGCGGATGTTGAACTCGGTTCCCGTTCGAGCATCCCTCACCCGCCAGTCCGTATCCACTGCCCGTGTCTGCGAAGACGAGCGAACGAATATGACTTGTGTGTGCTGCCCTTGAAGGCGATCAGCCATGACGCTTTCGCCGCCGCGCAAATGCGCGAAGCCCGCCCGGACCTCAAACTGCTCGACCCACTGACCAACAAAGACGCCATCTCCCCGGTCTATTTCTTCGCGCTTGTCGAATGCGACACGGTGGAACAGATCACCGGCTGATCTCGGCTTCGCCATCCTGCTTTGCCTCCGCGTCTTTACCGGCCCACTCAGCCTTACCGGCGGCAACGGCTTCTTCCGCGCATTCGCGCCTTACAGTGCCCTCCCAGCCCGCCTTGTAGCCGATTGTGCTCTGGGGCGTGGGTTTGTAGTCGTAATCGTGCTTGAAGCGTACACGGGCCATCTGGGCCTCCTACAGCAACGGTCGGCGCCACTTGGCAATCAGGGCGCGTTCCATGTTGGCGATTGTCTGGCCGGCATCGGTCGCAGTCTGCTCATATCCGATCTGGACGCGGGCGATGATGGCGGTAAGGATGTCGGCCGGCACGGTTGGCTTGTCGCCTACGATAGGCCAACCAGCGCGATACTCGATCGAGATTGCGGAACGCGGCGCAAGATCACCTGGCATGGTGAAGCCATCCACGAACCGGACATGTGATCGGCCAGCGGCATCTGTCTCCACGGCATAGTCGGTCGACGGGATCTGCGTCTCGGTCCCGTCGTCGTCACGTGTCTTGACGCCGTCTACTGCGATCACGGGGCCGAGCGGAAGCCGCAGGCACTGGTCATAGCGATCATAGCTCTGCCGCCAGGTTTGCTCGACAAGGCAGATTCCCAGCATACCAGTCCAGCCCTCGTAGTGATCGACCGCCGACTGGATGAGGCTTGTCAACATTTCGTCATCATCCGCGCTGTCGACGCGCAGGGCCTTCTTCACCTCTTCGAGAGAGACTGGCAGCGCTTCTGGCGCAGTAACGCGGACGGGACGGTGCATGGATCAAGCGCTCTTGTTTTTCGGGGCGGCCTTCTCGGCCTTGTTCGACGGTGCGGGCTCAGCCTTGGCTTTCGTCTCACGCAGCACGCCGTTGTTGATCAGGTGCTGAACTTCGCCCTGCGCGGCTTCGCGGGTGTCTCCCGGCATATACATCTTGTCGCCGAAGTGCTGGCGAAGGACTTCATAGGTTTTCATGATGTTTCTCCTTCGGTTCATAGAGAGGGCAACCGAAGCTGCCCTCCTTGATGAGCCGAAGCCGTTCAGGTCACGCGACCGAAGTCGCCATAGATGAAGGCTTCAGGGCGGTAGACCGCCAGAGCGAGACGCTCTTCCGCAAGGATCGTGATCAGGTTGCGGATGAAGTCGTCATCGACGTAGGCCGCCTCGATCCGGGCATCCCAGCGGTCGAAGACCTGGGCACCGAGCTTGAACGCGCCGACGAGAACCTTGTCGACCGTCATCGCCTGGGTTGCCACGACGGGCAGGCCCCACAGCGTCGGGCTGATGGTGCCCTGTGGATTGCCGATGATGTAGCGGCCGGTGGTGTCCTTCAGTGTCTCGATCCACGCCCAATCGCTCGGGTGCATCACGATACCGGTGGAAGGATACTCGGCCAGCGCCGCCTGGAGCATCATCAGACGGATCATGTCGATGCTGGTCGGAGAAGCCAGAGTGATCGGCGCCGAGTAGGCGGTTGCCTGCGGGATGATACCGTTCAGGTTCTGGCCGGTGCCATCGCCGTTCAGCAGCTGGTTTTCTTCCACATAGGCGAGGCCGTAGAGGAGGCGTTGGTCGATCATCGAGCGAAGCTGCGAAATATCGTCCAGAACCTGCTTGGATGCCTTCATCCAGTGGGCGATCACCTTGGCCGACGTCGTCACCAGATCGAGCTTGAGATCGGACGAAGGCTTCAGAGCGCCTTCGGCGACACCAGCCGCGTTGTTGGTGAAGCCGGTTTCCTTCACGTATTCCAGGGTGTTGCCGTCCATCCGGCCCTGCGAAAGCAGGTCGCGAACGGTGAGACGGCGCTGGGGCAGCGGAAGGATGCCAGGCAAGCGAGTATTGGCGATTGCGTCACCAACGGAGCCGGCAGCATCAGTCGTCGCCGACGTCAGAGTTGCCTTCACCTTCAGGTCGGCGCCGCGCGCGCTCTTGGAGAACTTGCTGTCCTGGAAGGACTTGAAGCCTTCCGATTCAACGAACTGCTCACCGAGAGTTTTTGCGGGATCGTCACCGCCCTTGCCGCCGCGGGCCATCTTCTGCTCAAGCTCGGCCATCTGCTCGGTCAGGCCGTTCATCTTCAGAAGGGCTTCGTCGGCCTTTTCCTTGAGGGAAGCCGTCAGTTCTTCGCCGGACTTCGCTTTGCCAAGGGCTTCCTCGGCAATCGCCTTGACAGCGTCAACCGCCTGGCGCTGCTCGGCCTTGATCTCGGCGGCGAGATCGGCCACCGACTTGTTTTCGTTGCTCATGGTTTTCTCCTAAGAGCGATGTTGGGGATTAGCTGGCTCGCAGAGCTTTCAGGAACGCAGCCGTGTCATTCGCCTTATCGCCCTCGGAATCGCTCCGAATGGCCTTGGCATAGCCGTGCGAGGCGATCGCAACAGCCATGCTTTTCGGAACCCCTGCTTCACGCAGGATGTCCTCGAAATCCTTGATCGGCATGGGATCGCCGTCGCGCAGTCGACGGGCGAACTCATCCATGCGCTCTGATTTGACGCTCTCGATCCGGGCCCGGCGGTTGGCTGGGAATGTCACCGGAGAGATTTCGTACAGATTGAGCTTTTTCAGGAGCCGTACGGCGCCGTCTTGATCGGTATCTTCCTCACGATAGCCGATGGACAGACCGCCGATGGCCTTGTTTTTGGCAAGCGTGTGGACCTCGCGCGCCCGCTGGATATCAAGGAGGAACCGGCCCTTGCCCCACAGGCCCTTTGCGTCCTCGGCCAAATCCTCCCATACCCCGATCGGCTGGTGAGCATCATGGTTCCAGAGCATCAGGACGTTGGAGCCTTCACGCTTGTGCTTGGCCAGGCTCTCAACGAAAGCGCCGGGCATCACCTTTTCGCCGTAGCTGTCGATGTTCCCAAAGATGGAACCGTAGCCTTCAAAGGTGCCGTCTTCCGACAGGTCTTTGACCTGCAGGGCGAAATCCTTCGTTTTCATGTCGTTCATTCCTCGTTGGGAGGGGGCAGTTGGGTCTGCGTTCCGGCCTGAGTGATCGGAACGTTCTGCATCTGCATACGCGGCACATCGCCGCCATCGACGGCAGGCATGTTTTCAAGCGCTCTGACTTCGTTGATCGTCATCCAGCCATTGGTGAGGCCAGACTGATAAAAGCTCGCCCTTGCCGCGCTATCGCCTCGTAAGAGGCCTTCAAGGTTGAACTCGATTGTTATTCCGCTGGCTCGGTCTTCCGGCTTTAGCAGTTGCTTCTCCAGCGCCTGCTCGATGCGTTTCAGCCGGCGGCGAAGCGTGAACTTCTGGAACGCCAGGGTTTGCTGCTCAAGGCCCGTTCCCCAACTGGTGGACTTCTCAGTCCGGCCAACCATGTGAGGAGGCACGCCAAAGAACCGGCATATTTCCTCGACGGAGAAGCTGCGAGATTCCAGCATCTGCGCGTCTTCGGGGGATATTGTCAGCTGCTCCCATTTGGTGCCGCCTTCAAGGACCAGCGGCCTACCGGAATTAGCTGCCCCCAGGAACTTCTCTGTCAGCTTGCTTTCTGCCAGTTGCCTCTGCTCTGGAGAAAGCCACTCCGCAAACGTCAGCACGCCAGATGGACGTAGGCCATTCTTGAACATCCCGCCAGCGGAGCGATCAATGGCCCGCGCCAGACTGAAGGTGTTCCGGCCGAAGTGCAGCGTCGACATGCCCCCAAGCGGGTTGCCTCCGAAGCCGCGGATATGCATCATGGCACCGTCTGTCTCGACGTAGGACTTGCCGTCTTCCGTCCAGCGGTATTCGATCGACCCATTGCTCAGCCTGCGTACTGAAACAAGGTTCGGCGCGACGGGATGAAGGCCAGAGACTTGGCCGCCGCTGCGCTCGATGCGAGCATAGGCGTTGCCCCACAGTTCGAGCGAGGCACTGACGAACTCCCAGAAGTCGACCGCCGTCTGGTCATAGTTCGGGCTGTCGTGAAGCACACGATAGAGCCGATGGTCGCGCGCCACTGTGCGCTTTCCCTGCGCATCGGTGCGATAGACCATCAACGGCAGGCTGGCGATGGTGCCGGCAAGCAAGTTGACGCATGCCCAAACTGCCGAGAGCGACAGCGCGGTGCCGTCCGTCACCAGCTCGCCCGCATCGCCGCGCATCGCGTCTGGATACCAGCCATCCGGCTCGCGAACTGTCAGGCGCCTAACAATCGCGCTCTTGATCTTCTGGATTGCGTTCACGCTGCACCTGCCAGGCTCTTGAAATAATCGTCCATTCCTGCCCCCGGTGCTTCTGGGTTTCTGCTCATGACTGTGACGGCGTCAAAAAGCGACATGACAGGGTCAATCTTTGCATCGCCCGCATTCTGTTTCGTCGCCCGAATGGCCGTAGCCGTGGGCTCGATCTTCAGGTTGGACACGCACCAGTCCATCAGAGCGGACGGAGCATGCTTCAAGGTGCCGTTCGCAAGCTTGCGCTCAGCCGTCTTGATGCTGTTCATCATCGCATAGCCCTGTGGGGCGCCGACGAGATTGCCAGCCTCTTGCGTCACGTCGATTTCGGCCAGAGCTTCGATCATCTCACCAAGGCCAGCCGGGTCCACAGCGACCGAGGCCAGCAGCCCGCGGGCCTTGATGTCGGAGATAATCTCCACGATTTCGGAGATGTCCTTTAGCTCGTCATCAACGATTGTCAGCAGACCGTCCCGCTTGAAGTCGTTTAGCTTCGAGGCGATCGACTTTCGACGCTCCAGTACGCCCTTGTGGCACCACGCATGCGACCAGGACAGCCAATCACGGGGTCCGCGTTCGCGTCCAAGCACCGTCAGACCGAAAAGGTCATCGAGGCCGCCGCCGTCGATACCGACCACGACAACCTCCGACCTCTCCAGAATGCTCTCCAGATCGATCCCTGCGTCAGCTTTGTCTGCCCAGAAGTCAGCACCGGCCCAGCGGTTGGACCGGAGGTTCATTCCGATCTCTACGTTCAGGTGTTTGGCCAAGAACGTGTTGCGCGTCTCGCTGTCCTTGGCGACTTCCTTGACCAGCTCCTCCTCGATCCACTCGGCGCTAACGGAGCGGCCGAGGTTCGGGTTTGTGATGTAGAAGTTCTGCGGGTCGAGATACGATTCCGCCTCGATCATCGCCTTCGGAAACTCATAGATCACCCCAAGGCTCTTGCGATCGGCAATCTTGCCGTCCCGCACGTCTCGGAAGTAATCGAGCTTTGCCTTAAAGACGCCCGCTGGCGGCGCATCGCTCTGCGTCGACAGATAGATCACAAACCCCTCTGGACGCGACACAAGGCCGCCTGTGGCCTCCCTGAGCATGGCATCCGCATTGTTGCGCTTGCCGAAGATCCAGAGCTCGTCCACGAGTACAAAAGCAGCCTTCTTGCCGCCAACCGTATCGGTGTCAGCAGCGACCACCTTCAGCTTTGCGCCGGTCACGCGATGGGTGATCGTGCGAAAGTTATCCTGAATGTGCAGAAGGTCCGTCAGATCGGGATCAGCGCGCACCATGTCCGCGGCCGGTCCATATGAGTTGTTCGCAATCTCGATCGTCGGCGCCAGGATCAGGAGCTCTGCCGAGTGTCGCCAGTTGCGGATCAGAGCCGTCAGCATAATGCCGGCGGCGATGGTCGACTTCGAGTTCTTCTTCGAGATCAGCAGAAAGAACTCGCGGATATTCCGCTTGGCCGTCTCATGGTCATAAGCGCCGAAGATGGCCTTGACGAAATCGAACACCCACTCCTCGCAAGCCTTCCCGAACGTCGGGCTGCCAGGGGCATCCACGATCTTGAGAGACTTGAAGACGTCAAGCGCCGCGTCTGCTTCCTCAGGGAACAGGGGATCGAACGGGATGAGCGATTCACCGGCGACGATGCGCCGTTCCCAATCCTGACAGCTTGTGTCCCACATCAATCATTGCTCACGATCAGCTTTGGCGCAGACGGCGTTGCAAAGCGGCCGCCGACGCTATGGGCGGCCAGCTTTTGCTCTTGCTTCTTGCCAATCTTCTCCGGCTTTGGAGCGCGTTTCTCGTGCGCTTTAACGGCGCCAACCTGCTCCAGCATCTTGTTCTGAGCGGTCACATTGCCCTTCATGGCCTCGGAATAGCGCGCCATCAGGATATCAGCGGTCACCTTTGCGCTCGCAATTTCCATGTCAGCAGAAAAATGCACCACCAACGTCTTCACCGAAATGCCGATCGCCTCTGCAATTGCCTCCTGAGACATGCCGCTCGCCCGAAGAACTCGGACTTTGCTGCGATCATCATCAGAGGGCGCAAAAGGCAGCCGACCGCTGTTTTTGTTACCTGCCATGGCTCCAAATTCTCGCTTCGGTAAAAAAATTGTGCGCGTGAGTGGGTCGCGGGTCTAGAAAGACATGCCTTTTCAAGGTTTTGCCTACCCCCCCCGGTATTTGCTTTAGGGCTAGACCTATGCACGCCGCTCTTCGCGTTGCTTGTCGCTGTTATGACAGTGTGCGCACAGCGTCTGGAATGGACCAGACCAGAACCTGGCCTCATCTCCCCCATGTCTCTCCGTGTGATCGCAGTGCAGGCCGTTCTTGGAGACATCGACTCTGCCGCATCGCTGGCAGGTGAAATTATCCCTTACCAAGATCGACCATCTGAGCTTCTGCCATCTGCTGGTCTTGTACCATTGGCGCCATTGCTGCGAGGTATCGCGCTCACGGTGCCTTGCCTTCTCATCCCCTGTCGCTCTGCCTATCAGTGGTTTGATGGTGGCGATCTGTGGACGAAGGATTTTAACGACACTGTGGACGTTTAGCGCACTCTTGCGACCTCGCGTCAAATTTGATTTCCTCTAAGGAGATTCAACTTTAGGATTCTTAAGAGCATGGCAATTTCTCCGGAAGGAAAGCGTTTTTCCCACGTTTACCTTCAATACCCCGAGCTGCTTCAAGACAGCGTGCGGATGCGCCGTAGACTAGGTATTCTTATCAGCGGTCTAGGAAGCGGAGACTTTCTACAAAGGCTCGGACGCGACATCGAGCGCGAGCACGGCATTCAAATTGTGAATGCCTCCTTGAAGGAAAGCTGGCCCGGAATCATCACCAAATTTGAACTTCGCGATGTTCTTGATGTTGTGACTACGGCTCATAAAAACATTGTCGAACTTGATAGGCACAGGATGGAGCAGCGACGCAGCACATTTATTAGCGGATGCCGTCGCATTTTTGAGGAAGAACAGGTTCGGTACAAGATCGATGACAAGGGCGGAGTGCATTTCGCAGTTGATATAGCGTTCGAAGCCAACAGGGTCTCAACCATTCAAGCGGTCGCATCGGATCGCTATCAAAGCGTTCGTGGCCTCTACGAAGAGGCATTCGCATTTTTAGACAGAACACCACCGGACGGGAAAGCTGCGCTTCGTTCTGCATTCTTTGCTACAGAAGGTCTTTTCCGTTTAATGTTTGCGAACTCCCATCAATTGAGCTCGGCCGAGGTTTTGAAACATCTGGATCCATTGGTTGATCGTCTTTATGCTGGCCAAAAGCCCGCAATTAGCCTCGCCAAGAAACTCGTTGCTTCGTTACGCGACTGGATTGATGGCGCGCATTTCTACAGGCACGAACCGGGCAGTGAGGAGCCGGCTCAACCCCCTCTGGAGCTTGCCATTTATATGCTTAGTGAAGCCGGCGGTCATATCCGTTGGCTGGCTAAGCTTGATGAAATGAGCCGCCAGCAGCAGAACTGACGAATGTTGGCATGGTAACCTTGGGGGATTCGAGAATGTGGCTGAAGCTGACTTCTTTAACGGGCACCGAAGTAATGGTGAACTTCCATCATGTTGCGTCTATGTGGGCCAACATGCAGGGCACGAAAATATGTCCCATAGGGGACGCGGAAGGCTTTATGGTCACCCAGCAACTCACTTGGATTAAGGAAAAGCTGGGCTTTCCGGCCGCATAAGGGCATCCGTTCTACCCAAGGTATAGCATCCTGCGCCGCCTTCGTAGATCGCACTGTACGGGCCCCCTTTGGCCTGCCAGAGCCTTCTCGTTTGCCACCGCGCATGTTTGATTTCCGATTTGATTAATATTCAATCGATGTTTATCGTGACCTCACCTAGCGCCACTTCGGATCCGATCCTCATCGACAAGGGTGGTACCCTGACTTGGATAAACGCTAGGCCCGGCTGACGAGGTGTCAGGAGCTCTCTGGCGGCGATGCCGTTATAGCCAACCATAAGCTTCAGTCAGGTCGAACGGGAACCATCGAAAGCGTTCTGCAGGCGTGGACGTTGGGCCGGTGCACCTGTGAACAGCGGTAAATCTGTTCCGGCAGGCATGTCACACGAAACCTTTTGGTTCCGTGCGCACGGGATCGAGGGCTTGACCTATGTGGAAGAGAACCACGATCCGCGTCACAGTTAACATTAATCTTGCCTCTTGCCTGTTCGGGTTAGCGGCAATTTTGAGCGTTTTCTTCTGACGCAGGGCGTCGGCTTAGCGGCCGACGCCTTACTTCCTCTCCCGCTCTTGCTCGGTGGTGGTCATGGGGTCGCCTATAAGAGATCTAAGATTTGATGCGAACTAAGTGTATTTCCGAGGGCATAAAACTCAGTCCTGTCCTGCGAGACTTTAAAATGATATCCCCGACGACCTCGTCATTATCCCAAATCCTATCGGGCGTAACTCCGTCCAACAGTTTCATCGGAAGCCGTTTGTTGTGGAGGCCAATCGGAACTGCTGCCCATCCGCTTGTTTCTCTATCCAAGTCTTTTTGATGGATTTGCAGGAGAACGCCGTAATGTTTTTTTGATTTTTCGACCTTACTAGCTTCTTCATAAACATAGTCGGATTCGGTATCCTCCACGAACCGCGGCTCTATTCTGCGGTCGCCTATCAAAATCGGAGCATTGCCCTGATCTTTGCTAGGCTTGAAGAATTTTACAGACGCGTCAGCCAGTTGCTTGATCCGACCTTTTTTTCCATACCGCTCATCGAGAATCCGCCGTACCTCTGCCGGAGACTTTCCCGTCTGCGCGGCGATGTCAGCAATAAGATCACTTTTCCATTTATTGGTCAGAGAGTCATTACGGCCCTGAGCCACAACAGTCTTGATGAAATCAGCGCCGTAAACGATGGCGACGAGAACTAGAACCGTCAAAAGAGTGTGAGCACTCTCTGGAACCTCCACTCCCATGAACTCCTTGATAATCGCCGGAATATCTCTTTCAAGTTCTTCTTGGAAAGCGGCGAATATCCCTACGAGAAGTAGTTCCTTCAGGCTTCCGTGAGATATTTCCTGGACGCGAACATCCACCTTTTGGATCGCAAGACCAGGAATGAGGTTTCCAAGGTTTAGGGCGGCCTCTTCCAAAAGAAGCTGCAGGGATAAAAGGCTGTCAACGATTTCCGGTATAGGAACCGGGTGTTCGGTTCTGTACTCTGTCTTAAATGGTATTGATATTTGCATACTCGCCCCCTTAGGGCGAGGATGGAATCAATCAGAGCGAGAGTCGAGCAGCTTTTTTATACTAAGGTAAATCGCCGGCCTTTGCCTAAATAGCAACGATATGTCGCCGGAGCAGTGCCATCCGCTCCCGCAACCTATAGCAACGGGGCTTAGCGTTTACCCTGCCTGCTTGGTTCCTGCCGCTGTTTCCCCGGGCGTCCATGTGTCCCAGGCTGTGGCTTTAACCCGGCTTAGTCCCGTGAAGGGCGCCGGGCGCGGCTCTCCGTCTCCCCGAGAGGACAAGGCCCGAAGGCCACCTTGCGGCTACAACACTACTCTGGGCAGTGGCGTCTCCAGTCGGGGATTTTCGCGATATACGCCGCGCCCGGTGTCCCGGTGTTCGAATTCTCCGCAAGGGAGAAGGATCGATTGCGGCCTACCGCTCGGCACGCTCCAGAAGCTGCCGGCGGCGTTCGTTGCGCCATTGGGCGTAAGCGAGGTTATCCGCCCTCACCTTTTCCTTCTGGCCGGTAACTTCATTGTCTCGCCAGTCCGTGGCGCATTTCTTTGAATTTACCGTTGTTGATGCACGTTCTACGCCGGTTTCCGTCATGCCGTCCAGCGCCACTGTCAACCGGATTTGATGCTTTTGGTTGAGATTGTCCGCAATCTGTTGACAATACGATTGAATTCGGCGTTCAAAAGTACTTCTCGACATGTCGATTTCTCGCAAATAGGCTTCGATGTAGATGCCTTTTCGGGTTTTGATGAAGCTGTATTCGTAGACCATCTTGCGGGCGTCCTCATCGAGGTAGGCATTTATCCAGTCCCAGACCTGATACATTCGGCTTATCGCACCTGCTGATGGCGGCGCGCGACGAACGTTATGCTCGCTCTCACCAAAGGCACCCACCATCTCGTGCAACACCGATGCCATGGCGCCAGTCTTCAATCCCGGCCCAGCGTCGGACGGAGAGGCGCGCAGCGTGTGAGCCGCCTCAATGATCTGCGCCCGCACCTGATCATATGTCCACTCAGCAAATACCGTCATCATGCCGCTTCTCCTCGATATGGCCACAGGCCGAAATGCATTCTCAGTGCTCCAAGAATCTCGTCGTTTGCAGCCACTCCATATTTCCTTGCCGTCAATCGAGCGCCACGCCGAACGGCGCTCAAGTCAATTTGATTGAAGTCTGGCACCAGCGACGGCCGGCGCATTAGGTCTGGATTTGCGGCCAGCAGCCGGGACACCGCTTTGATGACATCGGCATAGAGCTCCCCAGAGTTCCGCGGGTTGCCGGTGATCAGCATCAGGACAAGGCGCAGATGATCCTCGCCATGGAGTTGGCCAATCTCGCGCACCGTCGGCTTGCAGAAGCATTCCCGCCCCTTCCGACTGGTCGGGCTGTGGTGCCGCCAGTCGCGAAGGATGACGCCGCATTCTCGGGCCACGTTGAAGATGTTGACGGTATGTCTCACACCGCCCCCATGATCTGACGAAACCGGGCGTCGAGCTCGTTCACGTCATCAAGCAAGCCAAGCTCAACCGATTGCCGTTCCAGAATCTGTTGCCTGCCTCGCTCTGCCAACTCGTCGGCGCGTTCATTGCCGGCTATGCCGTCGTGGCCCTTGACCCACTTTATATGCAGATCACAGCCATAACTCGGGACGTCCTTCAGTGCTTCGTCTATTGCCTTCCACAGATCGAGGTTGGCGATTCCCCCATCTTCACGCTTCGGGCTGTTCAATTTGCGCTTACTCCATCCGCGCGACTTCCATGTCTTCATCCAGACATTAACGCCTTCAACGCAATATTGGCTGTCGCACCAGATGGTCATCTCGACAGAGTCAGCCAGAATCTTCCAGGCTTCTTTGATGGCGTTCAGGAGGCCGGTTAACTCCATCTGGTTGTTTGTCGTGTCCGGATCTCCTCCGTAAACAGTCCAGAGTTCTTGGCCGTTCTCATAAACAACGACGCCCCAGCCGCCGACGCCCGGATTAGGAATGGAGGCTCCGTCACAGAAGATATGCACGCCTTCGGCAAAGACCTCCGGGCTGAAATTCGGCTTATCCCTCTTCAGGTTCGCGTATGGGGATTTGGCCTTCTTCTTTTTGCTCTTCATGGGTGAAGGTGTTGCCATGGTGGCAATACCTTTTTCCGTGACGGCCTTCTGGATCAGAAAGAGCGTCGATGTCATGTCGGCGCCCTTGTCGGGAAACTTTACGCGAGTTCCCAACAACTGTTGGGACATAAAGGCAGCCTGGCGAGCAGAGACGAAAGCGCGTGTATCTGCGCCTTGGCCTTTGAGATAGTCGCGCAGCGGGTACAGCGACGGTGGGAATGTGTATGTCATCGCGCGACCCTCCATTTACGGGCAATCAGTTGCAGCTTGATTTTGATGATTTCGAGCAGGATCATTTCAGGCGTCCTCGTTCGATGCGCCCTTCGAGAACGGCGCAAGATTCAATCGCGGCGTCCAAGGCGTTCATGGTTTTCAGGAGATTGGTTATCAGCGCCCGGCGCGTGCTCTCGAGGTGAGGAAGCGCAATCCAGTGGGCTTTACCGGAGACAAGCGCAGTGACCGCTGCCATCTCCGTCTTGATTTGCAGAGCCGCGACAGCGTGCCGGCCGTTGGGGAACTGCTGACCGCTGAAATGCATAGCCCAGGTCGTCTCAAGACCTGACTTGTGCCAGACGCCTAGCCATTTCGCATAGTACAAGACGATGCTGCCGAGGCTTTTCGCGCCTTGGACAAGGTGCTGCGTCGCTAACGCCTTGTTGCGGACAGACATCAGCATCGGCCGCAAGTCGGCGGCGGCGTTGCGGACGAGCGCTACATCAAATTGAGATGCGGGGTTGAGACTGGTCACGGTCATTGGCCGCCCCCGAAAAAGTAAGGAAGGCAGCGATGGACGCGCTTGATGCCTTTCGCCTCTTCTCTTGCTGAAAACTTCTCGATGCGGCGATACATTTCTTTTTCGATGCGGTCGCCAACGTCCTCGCCAATGCCGAACAGTTTATCGCGCAGGGCGATTCCAGCCTCTTTGGTTGAGAAGGCGGCGACGACGTTGAAACGATATAGGCGGTCGCCATCACTGACATAGCGACCATTTCCAGACACCGTGAAGGTGTTGGGCATTACCTTCTTCGCCTGCATAACGAGGAACATCTCCTCCGCGCTGGTGCCGTCCATCCAGTGCCGGAAGGCCATTTCTTCAAGGCGACTTTCCATCGTCTTGCCGTCGTACAGGCCATAGGGCTGGTGGAACGACAGAATCCACTGGCCGGGCTCGATAGGTACAAGGCTGCTCATCCGATGAGTTCTCCATAAACCCGGCATTTGAAGCCGGTGCGGTTTTCATCTGGTGCGAATTTGAAGAAGGACACGATGGCCCAGTCGTTAGCGGGCCAAAGGCAGATAAGAACGGCATTCTCGCCCATCAGATCGCCAAGCGTCTGGTCATAGGCGGCTCGTCTATGGCGCCAGCGTTTGGGGCGGGGATCGAGAGCCAATCCGTAAGCAAGGCCGTTAGATTCACCGAAGCCGGTAAACACGAAGCGACGGCCATCGGAATCCAAATAATCGCAGATCGGGCGCAGGATCATGCTGCACCTCTGGGATTGTGATGTTGGAGGGCATTCACACGGTCAATCTGCGCGAACACAGCTGCGGAAAAGCTTTTCACTTCCCTGTCGATGTCGGCATGCGCCATTCCCTGAACCTGAAGGCGAGCGTAAAGCCGCCGGCAGGTCATCTGCCAAAAGCGTTCAGCAGCAGCGCCCTGACGGATCATAAGAATGCGGGCCGTGTCCCTGATGAACAGAACTTCATGATCGACAGGGAAAGGTATGATTTGCGCGGTCTGAGTGACTTCCATCAGGCCGCCCTCCCATTCTGGAAACCGTCGCCGTTCCCATGGGGCACTGCCCCTTGGAGCCCCGCTGGGGGATGATCCCCCAGACCCGCAGACAACCCCGCTGCGCGAGCTTGTCCTGATCGAGATTGTTGTGCCGCCTGTTGATTTTCTGGCTTTGACGCAAGTGTGTCGCCAATCCATGTTTCTTCTATTCGCGATAGACTTGCGACACGCCTCCGTTCCCATGTTCGACGGGTAATGCCTTCTGCCAACCACGGTTGAAGCTTCGAGAGTGATGCCGCCTCGTAGGACTTGCGATCCGCTCGACCTTCAGCTCTGCGCTTCTGTTCCTGTCTGTTACGGTCGCGTTCTTGTTTGGTCGCCTTGGCAGTCCTGTTTCTCTCCTCGCGGTCCATATCGCAGGCGCCTATGGTCCGGAGCCCGAGCTTTGATCTTTCTTCCATGGTGACGAGAAGCATCTTTGCGACAGCATCGGCCTTGATCATCCACCGACGATTAAGACCGAGCGCCGACAGCGTTTGCAGCGTGACGGGATCGATCCAAGGCGCCCACTTTAAGCACCATGAAGCCACATCCTGCGAACGTGGCGTGAGAGCGACAGCCCGAAGATATGAGATGCACAGATCAAAATCGTCCGTCCCAACCGGATCTGGGATCATACCGCCGTGTCGGTGGCGGATAACCTTCTCAATTTCCCGCAAACGCTGAAATTCTTTCGAGTGTTGCCAATCCAGCCTGTGCGCCTTCTTGTGCGCCGGCTTCTCCTTCCAGATGACTTTACCGAGCATTACGCGCTCGGAGCCATCACGGTTCGACTTGTGGATTGCCTTCAACCGAACGCCCTCCGTTTCTGGCGGTACTGGTTCGCCAAGGTGAGTGCCTGGGCTGCTTGCGCCGCCGTCAGGCTGAAAATGTTCTGGAGCATGGCCAGCTTGTTCGGCAGGTCTTGCGGTTGCTCTGACAGCCACATGGCGGCTTTCTCGATGGGGGTGGTCATTGTTCCCAATCTCCCATACACCATCCGGCGGGCAGCGGGCTGTCACCGAAGCGGGGATTGGCCCACCCCATGCTGTGTTCGCTGTCGGCCGTGTCGTCTTCCAGGTCGTCTTCAACGCCGTCACGGCCAAGCCTGCCGCCAGTGCCGAGAGACGGTTCGGCGTCGTTGTTGTCTTCTAGGTCGCAGTCGCCATCGACCAGATCAAGAAGGGCAACCAGTTCCTCAATTTTCGCTTCGAGGCGGGCGCGGGTGATTTCTAGGGGCGACTGTCTCATGCCAGCACCTCCCGAACTGCATCGATCCGGTCGCCAAGGATTTCGATCCGATTGTTGATCTCATCGATGACGGAGTGAAGCGCGTTGATTTTCTCCATGTCCCCGACATCGGTGCATGCCATGAAAAGCGCGTTGTTGAGGTTCTTCACGACGGAGACCATGTTGGCGATGTCGAGAAGCTGACGCTGTGCGAGAGAAGGGGCGCTCATGCCATTTTCTCCCGTGCGCCAATAAGAACGAAGCGCTGCGCCAAGCTTTCATCTGGCGTGCGGAGCTCCCACCATTCTGTTGCGGACGGGTCCACGTCGCGAGCACACTTCTGATAGGATTCCGCAGCATATGCGAGACGAGCCTCGGGGCTTGCACCCACCTGGCGGAAGTAAACTCCCATTGCATGGCCGGACGGATGAACCATGCCCATGAATGTCCCGTTGTTCCATTCGGCCAGAGCTTCGGACAACTCGAATGCCAGTCGCTCCACGCGGTCACAGATCAATTCTTGTCCCACGGCCGGCGCCGTGCTATTCGTTGCCTCGTTCATTTCTTCTTTCCTCATGCAGGGGTGAGTGATTGAGCCACGGTCTGGGAGCGCGCCAACGCTCGCCGGGCCATTTTCGTTTGTACGGTTGACCATCACGCCGCCCTACCCGACGTCGATGAGACAGGGCCTGACAGGCGCTCTTCAGCCCACTTATCCAGATCGATGACATCGTAGAGCGGGATGCGGCCAGCGTATCTCATTGCAGGGCCGCCGCCGACTGTAGCCATCTTGTTGAGAGTATTGAGCGCGATCGGGATTCCGTGCTTCGCGAGCAGGTAGGCCGGGACTTCTGCGCGTCGAAGCCTCGGGCGTTCGGTCGTAACTGTCACTTAACCATCTCCTTAATTCGTCATAGCATTCTGTGCTATGATTGTATTAAGAGGTAAAACCGTGGTTAGGTCAAGCTCAACCTAGCACTATGTGATATGATTTCGGGAAGTGTTTGAAAATGAAGCGGGAAAAATCGAAGGTCAAAGACTATGACCAGTTCCAACTGCGCTTGCCGCCTGGAATGCGAGATCGAATCAAGGTGAAGGCGGAACAAGCTGGCATGTCTATGAACGAGGCTATAGTTTGGTGCCTCGAAAAACACTTCCCGGCTGAAGTGACGCTAGAAGAAAAGCTTCTTGAGCTAGCCAACATGGTCTCCATGCTGAAGGACTCAAAGGATACGCCTGCAGGCGTCGATTATCTTATTCAGGAAATTGAGGAGACCGTTCGCAACTTAGGTCACGGCGTTGACCCTAAGTTCAAATCCATGGTCGAGGAGCGTCTGCAGTATTGGCAAGAAATGGAGATGGACAATTGGCGTGAGCGCAACGAAAGTCCGTTTCTCGAAGAGCCGGCTTTCGAAGGCGACGGTGATCCGTTCGAATTGGATCAAGGGGTCACCGACAAAAACAAGGACTAAGCCCGTCTCGGCAATTCAATGACCTTGGCAGACTTGCCGGTCATCATCCGCTCGACCTCGCTTGAAACCTTGTTGGCCGCCGCGATCAGTACCGTGTCCAGATGATGCACATAGCGCTGTGTGACGTTGCCCGCAGCATGGCCGAGCAACGCCGATATCGTAATCTCTGTGAAACCTAGGTCGCCAGCCACAGAGGCGTAGCTGTGCCGCAAAGTGTGAGACGTGACGCCAGATATCCTCGCGGCTTCCGTAACGCGCACCATGGCCGTGTCCAGCGCCGTGTAATACCCTTCCTCCTTTCGAGGGGATGGCAAGACATGCGGATTTCCCGGAATGCGCTCAAGCGATTTCAGAACGTCGAAGACGGGTCTTCCCACTGGCCGAACGCTCTCGCCCGTCTTGCTGTCACCAAGCCTGAAGCAACTGCCAGCCTCGTCCACTTCTCTCCATTTTAGAGCCGCAATTTCCTGAAGACGGAAGCCGGTGAGTAAGAACAACTTGATACCGGCCACCGCTTGCCATGGCTCGCCCTGTGACGCGTCCAGCACCTTGCCGAGCGACAGATACTCGTCAGCGGTCAAACGTCGCGTGCGCCTTCCTACGGCGGGTTTCTGTATGCCGCGGGCAACATTGTGAGGAACGATGCCCTCGGACGCCGCATAGGTTAGGATTGCACTCATGAGCGTGACGGCTTGCGATGCGGTGCCGGCTCCACCTTGCACGATGGCCCTGCCCCGTAGCTTTTCGGTCTTCTCGTTCAGCGCCGTCTTCCCCACGGTGACATCTCGCATCATCTTGACGACATCAGCGGTGGTCAGATCCTGCACAAGTTTGTTGCCAAGAAGCGGGATTATGTGACGGTTCGCCCTTCCCCTATCCACATACAGCGTTGACGACTTCTTTGGCTTGCCGCGCTTCCCGAAGATCAGACCTTTGTCGGCCGCCGCGAAATAGGCGTCGCAGAGGTCTTTGACAGTAAGCGACTTCCGGCGTGTGGCTCGGTCCTGCTGCGGGTCTTCCCCGCGCGCCACATCGCCTAGGACAGTCTTGGCTTGCTTCCTGGCCTCCTCGACTGTGAGGGCGCCGTGGCTGCCGATCTTGAAGCGCCTCGTCTGCTTCCCTGCCCGGTACTGAGCGACATAGGTTTTCTTGCCTGTCGGCCATACGCGAACGCCGAAGCCAGCCAGTTCATCGTCCCATTCGAAATAGTCTTTGTCCCTCGGCTGGAGAGCGTCTATCATTCGTTTCGTGAGCTTTGACATACCGAAAACCTCACCGCAGCAGGAAGCGTATAGGAAGCAGCAGGAAGCAAATTGCGGTAAACTCGATCCCAACCGTTGTAATCGCAGAAAGCCATTACCTTCTGATATTGATAACAAAATCGCATTGAGGTAAACAAGAGGAAGCAACGGTAAATAGTTTACGGCTGCATTCCGATTCCAAAGGTCACAGGTTCGAATCCTGTCGGGTGCGCCATTTTACGCAGAACGTATCGCCCCGGATTGCCACGCACCGTTTTTTGACGGAAGCCTATGGAGGCGTTGCCGCATCCGCCAGGCAGCGTGCTTGACAATTGCGTGTCGCAACAGTCTTCCCCAAAACGCCGTTAGACTCCGTCCCGATCGATATTACTGAAGCATTGAAGGCGATGGCCGAAGGCTGGCGGCGGCGGATCAGTGGTGGTCTGAGATAAGCTATCGGGTCTTCGACAACCCCGACACAAAAAGCCGCCCGGTGGTCGAAGCACCGGGCGCTGGTTTCAGGCGAATGAAGTCGCAGGATCAAAACTCACGCCATTCATCTCTCGATCTGTCGAGGGCGGCATTGCCCGCGAAGGCGGCAGCGAGCTTGTGGCCGAGCGCACGCACGGGTGATGCTACCGGTCTTTCGCCGCCGGCGGCGGTGCGCACCGGCGCGGGCTGGCTCTGCGGCTGATAGGCGCTGTCGCCGAGGCGGAATTGCGACAGCAACTGGTTGAGAGAGGCCACCTCCTTGGCCAGGCTGTGGCTTGCGGCATTGGTTTCTTCGACCATCGCCGCGTTTTTCTGGGTGTCCTGATCCATCTGGTTGACCGCGGTGTTGATCTGCTGCAGTCCCGAGGACTGCTCCTGCGCCGCCTCCACGATGGAAACCACGTGGCGGTTGATTTCCTGCACTTCGGATACGATCGTCACCAGCGCCTTGCCGGTGTCACCCACCAGCTGCACGCCCTGCTGCACCTGATCGTTCGAGGTGGTGATCAGCGCCTTGATCTCCTTGGCAGCATGGGCGGAGCGTTGCGCAAGCTCGCGCACCTCCTGGGCCACGACGGCGAAGCCCTTGCCGGCCTCACCGGCGCGGGCGGCCTCCACGCCGGCATTCAGGGCAAGCAGGTTTGTCTGGAAGGCGATCTCATCGATCACCCCGATGATATTGCTGATTTCATTGGCAGAATTCGCGATCTGCTCCATGGCGACCACGGCGCGGCGCACCACTTCGCCAGATTGTTCCGCGCCCGCCTTGGCGCGACTGACGATCAGGCCCGCCTCCTGCGCGCGTTTGGTGGAATCCTGCACGGTCGTGGTTATCTCCTCCAGGGCCGCAGCGGTTTCCTCCACGGCCGCCGCTTGCTGTTCGGTACGTCTCGCCAGATCGTCAGCGGCCGATTTGATTTCGTTTGCCCCCGCGCCAATGCCGTTGGCGTTCTGCGCAACACGGGTCAGGGCTGCCTGCAGCTTTTCCGCCGATGTGTTGAAATCGTTGCGCACGGTATCGAGCGTTGTCGTGAACGGCTCGCGGATGCGGTAGGAGACATCGCCGTCGGAGAGTTTCGAGAGACCGGCAGCGAGGTTGTCGACGGCGAATTTGACGTCGGCCGCTTCCTTCGCCTTCTGCTGCTCACGGTCGATCCGGTCGTGTTCCGACAGGCTGCGGTTCGCTTCGGTTTCCCGCTCGAGACGAATGCGCTCGATGGCATTTTCACGGAAAACCTGAACCGCCTGCGCCATCTGGCCGACTTCGTCTTTGCGTGCCATTCCGTCGATTTCCGCCGTCGTTTCACCGGCGGCCAGCGAGACCATGCGCTCGCGCAGGCGGGCAATCGGCGTGGTGATGCCGCGCGAAGCCACGAAAAGCGCCAGAATAATGCCGGTCGCGAAAGCAACGCCGACAGCCATCAGCGAGGTGAGGATGGTCGAATTGGTCTGATCGGTCAGGTCGTCGCTTCCCTTGACGACACCCTTGGCAAGCTTGTCAAGAAGATTGGCGATGTCGGCGCCCGTAGCGCGCATGGCGACGTCAGCCTTCAGAAGCTCCGCAGCGGATTCCTGGTTGCGGTTGGCCGAACCGAATTCCACGGCCTTGTCCGTGATGGCGATAATGGCCTTGACGTCTTGCAACAGCCTGTCGAGTGCTGCTGTCTCTTCCGGAAAAATGGCTTTGACATCGTCCAGCCGCGTTACCACCTCTGCCCTGTCCCCCGCATATTCCTGCTTCACGATTTTAAAGTCGGGGCTATTGGCGTCATAAACCATGATCTGATACGCACCATAGGCCATGGACTGCAGGTTGCGGTTTGCCCGGGCAAGCTCCACCAGGGCGGCGTTGTCTTTGGCGATAAAATCGGAGTAGGCCGTGTCCGCGTGCTTGTAGCGGTCGGACATGAAGCCGGTGGCGCCAAGACCGACGATGCAGATCGGCAGAATGAGGGAAAGAATTTTGGTGCGGATGCTGGCGTTCTGGAGAAAGGACACGGAAACCTCACGTCATGAAAAAACCGCTCCTTCCCCGTGCCACAGGAGGTGTTCGGCAAGGCTGGCATGGCACGTCGAGGACCCCGGTCATCAGGGCTTCGATAGCCGCATCATCGGCTGGGATTGCCTCTGCATCATGCATACGCCGAAGAAAGTCCGGGCCTGTCCCCGCAATACGCACAGGTCGTCTCCCCCCGTGGCATGGCGCCCCTGAAAGGCCAGGCGCCAGGCCGCATCTTGAGGAAAAGCTGAGCAGAGCCGATCAATGGGCTGCTCGCGATTCCTTTTATCGCAAAATAATTATGATCAAAAACTTTATAATTTCTTCACGCCGAAAAATTGCAGGTGCCGACAGGGATTCGCGGTGCAGCTCCTGCCCGCGATATCAAATGATGGAACCGGTATGGAGCAGTGATCTTGCATCATTACCCGACCGCAGCGCGGCCGGCGGTGCCGGCGCATCTAGAACCATCACCGGGAATGCAGGACCTGCGGTTGTGCGGCAGGCGGGCCGCCCGGCTTCGCTACACTGCGCACGGGGCCGCCGGACTGGCCGGGTTCCCGCTCCGCCTCTTCCTCGACGAGGCTGGCATGGGCCTGCAGATGCAGGCCCATCATCGCGACGAGCAGGAAAAACCAGACGAAACCCGCGCTCAGAAGGAACAGGGTCTCCAGAAAGCCGTATAGCAGGACGTAAAGCCAGACGCCGACATAAAGCCGCGTCAAAGGACTGTTGCGCGTGGCGCTGTCCATTTTGCCGAGATTATGGAGCGGCAGCAGATAAATCCATATCAGCACCAGAACCAGCCCCGGCACGCCACCTTCCAGCAGCAGGTCGAAATAGCCGCTATGGGAGGCCGGCGCGGTGGTCGCCCAGCTATTGTCCTCGGTGAAGCTCGACATCAGCGTATCGCTGCGCCAGAAGGCCTGGTAACCATATCCGAGGATCGGGCTTTTGCGGATGTAATCGATGGCGACAGCCCAGATATCGGTTCGGCCCGTAAAGCTGGCGTCGATGCCCATTTTCGTCAGCATCTGTGAAAACACCGGGTCTACCGTGGTGCCCACGGTCACGGCCGCGCAGAACAAAAGAAGCAGGGTCACGACCATATAACGCCACCGGGGCCAGCGAACGATGAACCAGCCGGTTGCCACGATGATCGGCATCAGGCCAAGCACCGTCTTGCCACCTGTCTTGACCAGGAAGAAAACCGACAGCAGCAGCACCGAGAGGCCGCCGATGAAGGACCAGCGCCTGCAAAGATAAATCGACACGATGATCAGCACCGCCATGACCGATGCGGCCTCGTTCTTGTGCTGGAAGACCCCGCGCCAGTTGCCGGCCAGCAGCGGCTCCAGCGCATCGCTTGCCAGGTGAATGGACCGCGAAGGCAGGGCGACGACGCCGAAATAACACAGGAACAATATGATGAGGACGCAGGTGGCGAGCAGCGTGGTAAAATGCCGCTCGGTGCGCGGCAGCTGCAGGAACCCGCCGGCGAGCACGCAGATGATGGCGCACATGACAAGCCGACGTAGAGAAAACGATGGTGCTTCACCGAGAAGCGAGGTCAAGGCAAACCAGCCGAAAATTGCCGCTGTCAGCAGGCGCGGCGCAAGGATGATGGAGAACGAGCGCTCCCTGGCCATGAATGCCACAAAACTGCAGAGCAGGATGACTGCGGTGAGCTGGTTGAGCAGGTTGGACCCGGCCGCCATGGCGGACCCCAGATAGGTGGAGGAGAGCGAGATATAGGGCGAAAAACCGACTGTGAAGTACAGGAACGTCACATAAAACAATGCGTCCCGCCAGTAGCCACGCCCCTGTCCGTCATGCGGTGCATCCATAAGGGGTTTTTCTCTTCCTCTTTCCACCGCCTCGCCATCCCGTCCGATGCTTCATCCGGTTACCCGAATATCCTCCCAAAATCCTATTTTTTAGTTATATATAATGCACGGAAGAATAGTAATTCCGTCATTTCCGACCGCGCTTCCGGAACGAGGTCAAAGGGCTAGAAACGGAGAAGGACTGCCGGGAAAGAAGCTGCGCCCTGAAGAACGGCTCTCAGGCGTTAACTTCGCATCGAAAATTTAATGCGCTGATTTCCTTAATATTTACCACGAAATTCCTGGCCGGAAAGCCCGCCTCTACTTGCACGACAAGAGAACCGTCTTCGCATGCCGGAGGTATACTCACGCAGCCAGCAGATACTCTATTTAGCGTATATTAACAACTCAAGATATATCTTTGGGTTGATTTCGTAAATGCGCATAGGCTGGAGACCCAGGGTGGACGTTCCGAGGCAGACCAGGACGGACGATAGCGATAACGGTCAGTTGACGCGATGCCCGGCGCCGCAAAGCTCAACCGGCGTCCGCCCCATGCGCAGGGACGACGTGCCGGCTGTCGAGCGGGTGCTGAACAGCGCATTCAGGAAGACAGGGCCCACGACGAGCTTCGATTTTCGCTCCTATGTAGAGACGTTGTTCTTCAGCAGCCCCGTTTTTGATCCGGATTACGGCAGCGTGGTTTACGATGCGGGAGAGAATGGCGTGACAAGCGTCATTCTGGCCGTGCCCATGCGGTTTGTCGCCAATGGAAGAACCGTTACGGCACGCCTGCTCTGTGCTTTCGCGTCGGATGGAAAACTTGGCGCACTCGGGGCCGCGCGTCTGTCCCGCGGCATGCGGGCATCGAAACACGACATGCTGTTTTCGGATACAGCCTCGCCTGTCAGCGCCGACCATTGGGTTGCGACCGGCGGCAACATGCTGCCCATCGAAAGCCTGCAATGGCACAAGGCGCTGAAGCCCTTCTCAACCATCGCACTGCGCATGCCGCGCCGTTCGAAACTGGCCAAGACAACGCTTGCCCTGGCGGCGCTCGGCTTCGTGGACGGCGTCCTGCGCAAATGGAAAAAAGGCCTCCGGCCGCAGCAGGCTCCGGGCGCCAGGGTAAAAGAAGCGGATTTCGAAACCTTCCGCCGCGCAGCGCTGCCGATGATCGAGCGTTTTTCCGTCCGCCCGGAATGGTCCCATGACGAATTTCACTGGCTGATCGGCATGAGCAGGACGAATGAGAGCCTGGGCGAACTGAAAAGCCTGGCGATCGAGACGGCCGAAGGTCATGTCATGGGAGCCGCCCTGTTTTTCGGCCAGCCGGCGCGAACCGCCTATGTGCTCAATCTCGTCTGTGATGCCGGCCGCGAAAACGATGTCCTCAACACACTGTTCCACCATTTTGACGGTGAGAATTACGCCCATGTCACTGGCATGGCGCAGCCCTTTCTGATCAACGCGCTTTACCGCCAGAACCACATGAGCTTCCGCCATGACGGATATTTCTGCATGGCCACCCGGGACGATCTGCTGAGGGAAAGGGCGCTGGCCGGGGATATCTATATAGGCGGACTATGCTCGGAGAGCTGGAGCAAACTCATCACCGATTATTGAGGCCCCGCGCAGACCGGCACCAGCCGGGCCGCCGCCTCAAGCCTTGGTAAAACGCCCCACATTGGCCGATATCAGATGGCGCAGGGCCTTCGCGTAACGTTTGGAGCGTGTCTTGGCCGCCAGCGCGCTGGTCCAGTCCACCATCGATCCGTTGATATCGAAATCGCCGAGCTGACCTTCGGGTATATCGCCCTTTTCGATCCGCTCGACGATGGAAGCGAGCGCCGAATAGAATTCCGGCGAGCGATAAGGCGGGTGCAGTGAATACATGCCTTTACCCGTACCGAGAAAATCCAGCCTGTAGACGCCGCTGCGCATCATGTTGGTGCTCAACACCTCCTCAGCAGGCATCGAGACGGGCTGCTGATTATAGGCATAGGAGCGGATGCGCCGTTTGAAATCGGGCCTGAGCAGTTCCAGCGAACCGATCCGCTTGGCGAAGCGTTCCATGTCGATCATGAAAAGACGTGTGGAAACGGTGGCGAAGCGCCAGGTGGGAATACGCGACGGCAACTTGCGCGGCTCAGGAATGTTCTTCACGCCGGGCATGCCGACATGGCGGGAAATATCGAGATCGCCCCGCACTGTCGGCGGCCCGGAAAACGGCGTGATGCACAGCGCATCCGGATTGGCTTTCTGCAGCGCGATCGCCTCGGAAAACCAGCTCTGGCTGCCGCCGCCAAACATCATGTCGCTGTCCATGTGCAGCACGTAACGGGCGTTGGCCCGTTTAAGACCGTGGAAATAGACGTGGAAAGGACCGCCGTCGAAAGCCTTGGCGGGATAGGGAACCGCCGACCGGGAAAAGAAGGTCTCGGACACCGCCTTGCGCGCCTCATCACTGTAATCGACGATATCGACGACGAGATGCGGATAGTTGATCTGCATTTCCTCCAGCATGTCGAAAAGTCGTTTGCGCGACGCTTCGAAGCCTTTGCCCTTGTAGCGACCCGCCCCCACCTGGCCGGTATCGACCGTCAGTAGAATGCGGTCCACCTGTCCGCCCCAGACCCGTAGCTGATGCGGCAACGTCAATGCGGCATGCGGAGCGTCGAAGGGATGCAGATTGACCTGCAGCGCTTTCTGGACGGGAGGAAGCGGCATTTCAGCATTCATAGTCACGCACCACGGTTCCGGAATTCATTGATGATGGCCATCATGGGTTTTTCGTTGAAGCTCCAGTCGAGCGGCAACGGTCGGTTCGCCGTGCCGTCACGACGCGGATAGGCCCAGCGGATCCAGGTATACTGGTCCGAAATACCCCATGTGGTGATCGAGGAAAGCGGGCCGCCGGCCGAGGCCGCCTCAAGAAAATCCCGGACCTGACCGTTGATCAGTAAATCGCGTTCCGCTTCCGGACCGGGCAGCGTCTGGTCCATCACATCAAGCTCCGTCACCAGAACGGCAAGGCCGTAACCGCGCATTTCCGTCACGAAGGCGGCAAGCTCGTCCTTGGCGATCGGCCAGCCGCCGCGCAGGTGCCCCTGCAGACCGATGGCGTTGATAGGCGCCCCTTTTTCCAGAAGCTCGAGAATGAGATTGCGGAACGCCTCGCGCTTGGCCGGCGATTTTTCGACCGCGAATTCCACGTCATATTCATTGAGAACGAGCTGCGCTTTCGGATCGACCTGATGGGCGATATCGAAGGCCTTCTTGATGGCGTCCGGCCCGGCGCCGTAATACCAGGCGTCACGCCGGGCGCGCACATTGCCGGGAACATCCGGGATCGGTTCGTTCACCACGTCCCAGCTATGGACCACATCCCCGTAACGCTCCATCACCTTGACGATATGGGTTTCCATCAGCTTCTCGACCTTGCCGCTGCCACCGATGCCGGCAATCCAGGGGGCATTTGAGGCGTACCAGATCAGCGGATGGCCATGCATGGAAAGCTTGTGCTGGCGCGCGAAGTTGGCGAGTGCATCGGCGGGCGCAAAATCGAACACCGCTTCCGATGGCCGCATGACCTCCCATTTCATTTCAGTCACGGGGGTGATGCGCGAGCAATATTTCACGATCGCCTCGCCGATGCGGCTATCGGCGGTGAGGTCAGGCAGATAAATGGCCGCGCCGTAAGGGGCGGTTTTGGTCGAGGTTTTTTTCTGCGCGGCAGAGGCCGTGCCGGTCACGGCGTGCAAAAGGCCTGCGCTTGCCGCACCGCCCAGAAAATTCCGCCGCCCGATCCGCATTCATCCGCCTCCACAACCCCGGCGCATCGAGGGAAAACCGGGATCGATTTTCGCCAGCAACGATGCGCAGCCCAAAATGTCGGAGCGTTCCCGCACATCCGGATGGACCCGGCACGCTCCATTCTCAAAACATAACATTCTGATCATGCCAAAAGGATATTAAAGATTTGCAAGGTTAACCGCCGCTATACCACGTCATAATTGGCCAGCGCCGCTTAATCCGGTAGTAACTTCGCCGTGCGAATTCTTGGCCCATGCCTCACGGAGTTTAAAGCTTGATATCCGTTTCGATTGTCATCCCCGTTCGCAATGGCGAGCGTTACATCGTGGAAGCGATCGAAAGCGCATTGCTTCAGGGCAAAACCGTCTGCGAGGTGCTGGTGGTTGATGACGGTTCCACTGATAGCACGGCGCAAAAGGTGCAGGGTTTTTCCGATCCGCGCGTTAAACTGCTTGCCCGGCCGCAGGGACGACAGGGCGTTTCCGCGGTTCGCAATTTCGGTCTTTCGCAGGCACGTGGCGAGTGGACGATGTTTCTCGATGCCGATGACCGCCTGAAGCCTGGCGCCGTCGCGGCGCTTTGCGCCGGCGTCACCGGCCCGGATGTCGTTGCCGTTTATGGCGATTACGAGCGTATCGATGAAAACGGTGCAAAGATCGGCCGTCGCAACCTCATCCGTCGCCGCGAAAAGCCTGACGGGTTCATCCTTCGGCCGCTGCTCCGCGGAAACTTCATCGTCAATGGCGGCATCATGCTGGTCAAAACCCGAATCTTCCAGGATTTCGGCGGTTTCGACGAGACCCTGCGGTATGCGGAAGACTGGTACGGCTGGTGCAGGCTGGCCGCCGCGGGCCGCTTTGTTTATCTTCCCGGCCGCCACGTCCTCGATTATCGGGTTCACCGGACGAGCGTTATGATGAATCGGCTCTTGACCTTCCGCGATTGCGAACCGGCAATCGAAGCCGTGTTTTCCGATCCCGCCATCGTCGCAGCCATTCCCCCGCAGGAGCTCGGGCGGCTTCGCCGCAAATCCGAAAACCATATGAACGCCTATACCGTTGCCCAGGCGTTTCGTGCCCGCCGTTACCGGGAAGCCTTTTCGGCACTGGCCGACACCGTCATCCATCGCCCGCGCCAGAGCCTCCGGGCCGTCGTTTTTTCCGCCGCAGCACTTGCCGGAATTTAGGAGTTTCCATGTCCGAGATCATGCCGGAAGCGGTGGTGTGCATCCCCAGTTTCCGCCGGCCGGAAGGCCTGAAGAAGACACTTGCATCGCTTGCGGCCCAGAAGGCCGATTTTCCCTTCGCGGTCGTCGTGGTCGATAATGATGGTGCAGGCCAGCAGGGTCTCGCTGTTGCGCGCGCCTTTTTTGCCGAAAACGACATGGCCGGGCTGGCCCTGGTAGAACCGACACAGGGCAATTGTTACGCCATCAATACGGCGTTCCGCACCGCCCGGCAGAGCTATCCTTCGGCGCAATGGTTTCTGATGATCGATGACGACGAGGCCGCCTCCCCCGTCTGGCTTGGGCAAATGGTCTCGGCGGCGAAATCCTTCGACGCCGATATCGTCGGCGGACCCGTCAACCGCGAATTCGACGCCCCGGCTTCCAGGGCGGTTCTTTCGCATCCGCTGTTCGGTTCCATAGAAGCACCGACCGGCCCGGTCGACCAGATCCACGGCTCGGGCAATTGCCTGATTTCACGGCGAGTGTTCGAAACCTTGCCGAAGCCGGAATTCGACGTGCGGTTCAACTTCCTCGGCGGCGGCGACATGGATTTCTTCACACGCTGCCGCAAGGCCGGTTTCAAATTCGCCTGGAATGCGAACGCCCTCATCATCGAATACGTGCCGGAAAGCCGCATGGCGCCGCGCTGGATCATGGAGCGCTCGCTCCGGACCGGCATCATCAATTACAGCATCGATCGCGCCCGCCGCCCCGGCCTGAAGGGCGGACTGCTGCTCGCCGCCAAAAATGCCGTCAGCCTGTGCCTGTCGCTCTTCCGCGCCGTTTCCGCATTGCTGAAAACCGGTTCGCTGCTGCCCGCCACCCATCCGCCCCTCATGTCCGTGGGCCGGGTGATGGCGAGCCTCGGCATCACGCTCACCCCCTATAAGGCGCCGGCGAAGAAGAGCTGACGCCCGATCTTACCGTCACGTTTAACCCAGTGTCTTTTGCCTGCCGAACGACATCGGGTTCGCGGGCCGTTTCTGCAAACCGAAAGACGAAAAGGCCGTCGCAAGTACGAGAAGCGGTACGAGCACCGGCCAGAAAAAACAAAGGACAATGCCGGTTACCCGATAAAAATCCCAGCTCTTGTCGCGGCGGGCGCCTTCAATATAGGTCATGGCGAGAGAGGTAACGGTGCCAATTCCATATATGAAAAGAGAAATGGACGTAATCACCATTGGTGGCCTCGAAATATCTCTGATTCGAATAAATTTGTAATATTTGTGCAGTGTAGCGCACCCGTTCGCAGTTGCAACGGGTTTCGGCGCCGCAGCGCGCTGATTCAATAAGTTAGAAAAACCTTACATTTATCGGGCAAGACGGCGCAATGATCTAGCGGTTCTGCCCCGAAGCGCCAAAGCGATACTTCAGCAGCGAATATATGGCGATCGGATTGGTCAGCAGGTAACGTTTTCCAAGACGCTTCGGCTCAAGCATCGCCCGGTAGAGCCATTCCAGCCCCATATCCTGCATCCACTGCGGCGCCCGGCTGTTCTTGCCGGCAATGAAATCGAAAAGGCCGCCGCAGGTCTTGATCACGGCGACGCCGGAAAGCCTGTCCAGATTGCGCGAAACGAAGCGCTGCTCGAGCGGAATGCCGAAGCCGACCCAAAGAATATCGGTCTTCGAGGCGACAATATCGGCAATGATTTCGTCCCCGCGACCCGGGCTGAAATAACCATTATGGCGTCCCGAAAAGACGAGGCGCGGATAAAGCCTCTGCATTTCCTCGACCGCCGCACGGTTCACCTCTTCGGAACCGCCGAGGAAATAAAACCGGCTGCCCGTCTCTTCGGCGCGCTTGGCCACCGCATGGACGAGATCCGTCGTTGCAACCCGTTCTCTCAACGCCCGGGCACAGAACTTGCGGGAGAAGATCACCAGCGACATGCCATCGGCGTGAATCTGGTCCGCCTGCCGCAGCATGGCGTCGAATTCGCGGTCGTTGTGGCAGAGCGCGATGACCTGACCGTTTGCGGATGTCGAATAAAACGGCCTTGCACCCGGCGTACGCTCCGTCGTTGCACGCAGGATGAAATCCCGCGCGGTTTCATCGATGGTTGCGTCAGTAATGGGTAGGGACGCAAGAGAAATGACCGGCCAGGAATGACCAGTCTCCTCCGTCTGCGGCATCTCTCTCCCTGTCATAATCTGTCCGGCGTCCAAGATAGGCATCGTTTCATTGTTATGGGCACGCATATGCATAAAATAGAAGGCTTCAAACACTACGAAGAACTATCATTAATATTTTTATAAATCCTCCGCTTGAGGCAGGGAAATTGCACGCCCGCTGGTTGAATGACCTTCCCCTCGCCTATTCCCGTTTGGCGTCCGATGGTTTAATGGACGGAAACATCAATGACAAAGGTCTCGGCCATGGAAACCATTTCAATCGACAACCGCGGCGATTTCGGCCTCTGGGCAATAGAACGTGCGAAGGAAATCGTTGCCAACGAGGCGTCCGATCTCGCCGTTTCCGTCCGTGATGGCGACGAGGCAGGCATTCGCGATGCCGGCAATGCGCTGGGTGCGGCCATCGCCGCCGCTCTCCTTGAAGTTTATGATGGCCTGATCTCGGAAGAATAAGTCGGCGCGGGGTCCCAGATTTAACGCGCCGCGGCTTCCGCATGATCGTCCCGGCGCAGATAACCCCACAGCCCGAGTGCGATCGCAATGGCGAGGCCGAGAAACAGGCCGCCCGCGCCGCCAGCGACGAGGAAGACCAGCTTGCCCGGCGGCCAGCTTCTGGAGTTCGGCGCAACCGGCTGCGAAATAACGCGGACATTGGTGGAATCGATCGATTGCTGTTCGGCGAGCTGGCGTGACCGGGTAAGATAGGTCTCATAGATCGCCGCTGCCGAGCGGGCGTCGCGCTCAAGATCCCTCAGCCGCACCTGCGCTTCGTTATCGGTGAAGACATTGGCACGCTCCGCCACGGCTTTCAGTCGCAGCGCATCGAGCGAGGAGCGCGCTTCGGCGACATTTGTCTTTGCTGCCTGCAGAATGCGCCGCGCCTCGTCGGCCATGCCGCGTTCCAGCATGGCCCGTTCCGCACCTGCAGTCGCCAGCCGCGGATGACGCGCGCCGTAGGTCAGCGTCATGGCTCCGATCTGCTGCTGCAGGGTGCTGTATTGCGCCCGGATCGTGTTCATGGTCTGGCTATCGAAAATCGCATCGCTTTGCGTGCGGTTCTGCGCGATTGCCGCCTCCATCTGCTTCAGCCGGGATTCTTCCTGGATGACGCGCTGCTGGGCCGCGAGAACCTGTGCATTGAGCTCACCGGAGGCCAGGTTGCTGACAAGCTGGCCATTATTCTCCTGCAGGCCGTTTTCGCGACGGAAATCGGCCACCCGCTTTTCAGCCGCAGTAACATTCTCGCGCATTTCCTCAAGCCGCTTCCTGAGATCGTCGACGACACGCTGGCTGCTGTCGGAGGTCGTCTGGAACAGCTCGGTCTCAAACGCCTTCACGATGGCCTTTGAGACCGTCACGGATTTGTCGGCATCATTGGTCCAGACGGAAAGCGTCACCACGAAGGAGCGTGGGTCGCGTTCCGCTGCGACCCGGTCGCCGAGGGAGCGGAGTGCACCGAGCCGGTTGTCGCCATCTTCCGGCCTGGATGAAAACATCGCCTTCAGCCGGGCGAGCGGCGGCGGGCTGATGAATTCCGGATCCTGATCGAGCTTCAGTTCCTCCACCACCCGCGCCAGCACGTTGCGCGACGTGATCGTGCGCAGCTTGCTTTCGACTTCGAGAATCTGCGTGTCACGCTGCTGGTTCGGCGAGAACACGCCGTCGTTGACAACGTTGAGATTGGAGGGATTGACGACGATATCCGTATAAGCCGTGTAGCGTGGCGGCGTCATATACGCATAGCTGAGCGCAGCCGCGACGCAGAGAATGATAGCCAGAACGATCCAGACGATGCCCCTGCGAAGCCAGATGAGGACGTCGTCAACGCCGATCCTGTCGATATGGCTGAGGCCCGGCAATGCTGCGGCCAGACTTCCGCTGGGCGACGACGCCTTCACCGGTCTCGCGGCCGGAGCGGGCTCGACGGCAGCCGCGGCCGGTTTCGGCTCGAGATGCTCTTTCAGCACCGTGCGCTCGAAAACCTCGTCGTCATCCACCAGATCATCCAGCAGGGAACCATGAGTTTTCGCGGCCGGCGCCGTTTTTTCATCGAGCGGACGTACCTGCTTATGTCCCGCCTTTTGAAGCCTGTACATCAGCCAATCCAACTCGAACGAACCAAAAAAAGCCGGCAACCGATGATCCTCATCGTCGCCATAGCCGCTATCGACGGGCAAGTTTAAATATGACGGGTGAATTTTAGGTTACCCGCATCATTGCCGTCATCATCGCCTATTCGCGGCCTACAGGGAAGGGGAGGATTGACGTGAATGGATCGATACGGTTCTTTCAAGCGTTACATTTTTGAACTATCCATTTGGCCCTCAAGGATTTTACGGAAGCGGAGTTGAGAATGAGCCTGAAATTTGGAACGAGCGGCCTTCGTGGCCTCTCCGTCGATCTGAAAGGAAAAGCGTCGGCCGTTTATGCCACGGCATTTGCGAAGCACCTTCTCACATCGGGCCAGGCAAAGGCGGGCGACCCCATTCTCGTTGGCCGCGATTTCCGCGATTCGAGCCCCGATGTGTCCGCCACCTGCATCGCGGCATTGAAAAAGGCAGGCCTCACGCCGTTCGATTGCGGCACGGTGCCTACCCCGGCTCTGGCGCTTTATGCTCTGTCGCTGAAGGCGGGCGCGCTGATGATCACGGGCTCCCACATCCCGGCCGACCGCAACGGCATCAAGTTCTACCGCCCGGATGGCGAAATCGACAAGCAGGACGAGACGGCCATCGCAGCCCTCGCCGCCGAAATCGAAGCGGAAGGCATCAGCGACGAAACGGCGACTGCCGAAGACCATTCCGCCATCGCAGCAGAACTATTCTACGAGCGCAACATCGCGCTGCTGCCGGAAAAGGCTCTCTCCGGCCTCAAGATCGGTGTTTATCAGCATAGCACGGTGGCGCGCGATCTCTTTGTCGACGTTCTCGCCCATTACGGCGCCGATGTCGTTCCGCTCGGCCGCTCCGAAACCTTCATCCCCGTGGACACCGAGGCAGTCTCGCCGGAAACGCTGTCTCTTCTCAGGAAATGGTCGCCAGAGCACGGTCTCGATGCCATTGTTTCCGCCGACGGCGACGGCGACCGTCCGCTGCTGACCGATGAAAACGGCGTGCCGTTGCGCGGCGACCTCATCGGCCTCATCACCGCCAATTTCCTCGATGCCGGCGTGGTCGTCACCCCCGTCACCTCCAATTCCGGCATCGAGGCGAGCGGCTCCTTCGAAGTCATCCGCACCAAAGTCGGCTCGCCTTTCGTCATCGCCGGCATGGCAGAGGCGCTCGCCGCCGGCAAGAATGGCGTCATGGGCTTTGAAGCCAATGGCGGCCTGCTGACGGCATCGGCCTTCACGCTCAACGGCAGGCCGCTTTCACCGCTGCCGACGCGTGACAGCTTCCTCCCGATCCTCGCCGTACTGCTTCTCTCCGCAGAACAGAAAAAACCGCTGTCGCAGATCGCCGCCGCCTATAATCTGCCGGTGGCCGCGGCCGACCGCCTGGAAAATTTCGCCCAGGAAAAAAGCGCCGCCCTGATGACCCATCTGCGCGCCTCACGGACCAATCTCGAGGCCTTCCTCGCCCCGGTGGGCACCGTCAAAGCGCTGAGCGACATTGACGGCCTGCGCGTGGCACTGACCGATGGCAGCACCATCCACTTCCGCCCTTCCGGCAATGCTCCGGAAATGCGCTGCTACGTCGAGGCAGCCAACCAGGACGAGGCCGAAACGCTGCTGAACAAGGGGCTCGATCTCATCCGTAATTTCGGGTGATGTTCGCAGGATGCCGGGCTTGCCCGGCATCTTTCCTGTTTGACCTGTCCCAAATGTCGCACCCCGCCCGTGCCCTGTTGCTCTTCCGGCTCCACGGAGCGATAAGGACCGGAGGGCCACAAGAGGCGGATTATGAGCGGCGAGACCATTACCCTTTATGAAGCGATCGGTGGCGATGCGACCGTCAGGGCGCTCACCCGGCGCTTCTATCAACTGATGGATACCCTGCCGGAAGCAGCCCGCTGCCGCGCCATCCACCCGGCCGATCTTTCCGGCAGCGAAGCGAAGTTCTACGATTACCTGACCGGATATCTTGGCGGACCGCCGGTCTACGTCGAGAAGCACGGCCACCCGATGCTGCGCCGCCGCCATTTCGTCGCCCCAATCGGCCCTGCCGAGCGGGATGAATGGCTGCTCTGCTTCCGCCGCGCCATGGAGGAGACGATCGAAAATCCCAAGCTGCGCGACATCATATGGCCCCCGATCGAGAGGCTCGCCTTTCACATGCAGAACCGGGAGGCGGACAGCCAATGACCACGCAGAACGCGATCATAGCGACCGTGCCCGGGGCCAGATTACGGGCCTTCATTCTGTTGCTGGGCAGCCTGCTGGGTGCTGCCGGCGTCATGCTTGCCGCCGCGGCCACCCATACCGGCGAAACCTATATGCTCGGCAATGCCTCCGCCATGGCGCTGGCGCATGCGCCGGTTCTTATCGCGCTCAATATCGGTGCGGATCGCATCAGGACCGCCATTCCGGCGGGCTTGATCCTCGGTCTCGGCACGGCGATCTTCGCCGGCGATCTCGTTATCAGGCATTTTTCCGGCCATAGCCTGTTTCCATACGCTGCGCCGCTGGGCGGCATCGGCATGATCGCGGGTTGGCTGGTGTTGTGCGCGGGAGCGTTTCTGAAGCCGAAAGGCTGATTGTTTTAGGGCATCTGCATCGTGACCCGGAGTGCGAGCGGAGCTTCCCTCACACGTGGCGCCATCTTGCCCTCTCGGCAAGGATTTAACGCTAACCACGCGTCCAGCGAAACGGCAGAATGTTGCGGCCTTTTTCAGCCGCCACCCCTGTTTGAAAGGCCGTCGTTTCACCCGGCTGGCGGGCGCGCTGATGAGGAAAGGTCACCACATTGCCGCCGCTTCCGGCAGCGCGGCTGCGTCTTTCGCGTTCGCCGATGATGTCATAAAATTCCGTCGTGGCCGGATCGCTCGCCTGTTCGGCCATCTTGTGCAGTTCCACACCACACGGCCTGTCCGCCGTGCGGTGCTCGTCGGGAAAATTATTGCGCTCGTCGCTCATCGCTGGGGCTCCGTTCATTCATCGTCTGCAGCGCCCGCTCCAGACTGGATTTGCTGCCATTGCGCAGCGGAATGAACGTCTTGCCGAACTTCTTGCAACCCGACTTCACCCGCAGACACGCATCGTGGCTGATACAGTCGATCGGGCAGAAAACGCAGTCGACGGAAGGAAGCACGGTATCGATGCGCGACACCGCCTCACGCAGGCCGCCGTCGTGGTGGATCAGTTCGGCGCCGAAATTGCTGGCGATCTGGCGAAGATGGGCAACCTGACAGTCACGGCCGCCGACATAAAGAAAGCTTTTCGGACCGGAAAGCTGCTGTTCGGCCACGTCCCGCTCGGTCTGGGGAGCGCCTTTGCCCTGCTTGCCGCCACGTTCGGCCTTCTTCTTTTCCTTGCGTGCCATTCCCTCACCTGCCGGTTGGTTTTTGATACCCCGATATCGGGCCCCGACGTTCGGGATGCCGGCACCATAATAAAGATGAGTTTTGGAGTAAAGTATAAAGGTGATAAATTTCCTCATGTTTTTATGCGGAGGGCTTATCACATAATCGCGAGAAGCACGCCGATCAGCCGTTTATCCGCAACCCGCCCATGAAAAGCTGTTCCAGATGGCGGGCCGCGTCTTCGAAACGTCCCTCGCCGCCATTCTTGTCGCCCAGAACCGCCCGCACCTGTACATCGAAATCGGCATAGTGCTGCGTGGTCGACCAGATCGAGAAAATAAGGTGGTAAGGGTCACATTTGGCCATCCGCCCGGCCTTCACCCACGCGCGGATCACCTCGGCCTTCTCATCCACCAGCTGTTTCAACGGGCCCTTCAGTTCATCCTCGATATGCGGCGCGCCCTGCAGTATTTCGTTCGCAAACAGCCGGCTTTCGCGCGGGAAATCGCGCGACATTTCCAGCTTGCGACGAATATAGGAGCGGATCTCGCTTTCAGGATTACCCTCGGCATCGAAAGCGCGCAGCGGGTCGAGCCACGTGTCCAGCACCCGCTCGATCAGCGCACGATGCATCGCCTCCTTGGTGCGGAAGTAATAAAGCACATTCGGCTTGGACATGCCGGCCGCTTCCGCAATCTGGTCGATGGTGGAGCCGCGGAAACCATTCGTGGAAAAAACACTGAGCGCGGCTTCAAGAATCGCTTCCTGCTTTTCCTCCTGAATGCGGGTCCGCTTCTGTGTTTTCGCTGCGCGCGGTATGGCCATTCTCAGCTCTCTGTTTCTTTTCAATGCAATTGCCGCTACAGTATGCTTAAAAAATAATCGACGTTCATAGCTTAGGCAAAATTACTGCGTTTCGTCACAAATTCCCTTGCTGACGCCATCGCGAATTTGCAATGTTTACCAGCCGGTCAATTTATCCATCATCGCCGCCACAAGGCAATGGCTGTTATCTTAACCGGCAAAAAAGGGAACGGCACAAGCTTTGCTTTGATAAAAACAAAACGGGTGAGGACGACACTTCATGACGGCGGGTAAGAACTTGACGGTTAATGGCGACCGTCTGTGGGATAGTCTGATGGATATGGCGAAGATTGGCCCCGGCATTGCCGGCGGCAATAATCGCCGCACGTTGACGGATGAGGATGCGGAGGGCCGCAGCCTTTTTCAGCGCTGGTGCGAAGCGGCAGGCCTGACGATGGGCGTAGACCGCATGGGCACCATGTTCGCCACCCGCGCCGGCGAGGACCCGGACGCGCTCCCCGTTTATATCGGCAGCCATCTCGATACCCAGCCGACCGGCGGCAAATATGACGGCGTGCTTGGCGTGCTGGCTGGTCTGGAAGTCGTGCGCAGCCTGAACGACCTCAATATCCGCACGAAACACCCCATTGTCGTCACCAACTGGTCGAACGAGGAAGGCGCCCGCTTTGCGCCTGCCATGCTGGCGTCGGGGGTCTTCGCCGGCATTCACGATCTCGATTACGCCTATAGCCGCACGGATACCGACGGCAAAACCTATGGCGAGGAGCTGAAACGCATCGGCTGGCTGGGTGAGGAAGAGGTCGGCGCGCGCAAGATGCATGCCTATTTCGAATATCACATCGAACAGGGCCCGATCCTGGAGGCCGAAAACAAGCAGATCGGCGTCGTCACCCATTGCCAGGGCCTGTGGTGGCTGGAAGTGACGCTGACCGGCAGGGAAGCCCATACCGGCTCCACCCCGATGGCGATGCGCGTTAATGCCGGCCTTGCCGCGGCGCGAATCCTCGAAAAGGTGCAGGAAGTGGCGATGGCTCACCAGCCGGGAGCCGTCGCCGGCGTCGGCCAGATGATCTTCACGCCCAATTCCCGCAATGTGCTGCCCGGCAAGGTGGTCTTCACCATCGACCTCAGAACCCCCTCGCAGGCAAAGCTCGACAGCATGCGCGCCATCTTCGAACGCGAGGTGCCCGCCATCGCCGAAGAACTCGGCGTCGGCTGCTCGATCGAAGCCATCGGCCATTTCGACCCCGTCACCTTCGATCCTATCCTCGTCGGGCGCGTACGCTCCGCCGCCGAACGACTGGGCTACAGCCACATGGACATCATCTCCGGCGCCGGCCACGATGCCTGCTGGACGGCCAGAGTTGCCCCCTCCACCATGATCTTCTGCCCCTGCGTGGACGGGCTTTCCCACAATGAGGCCGAAGAAATTTCACCCGAATGGGCAAAGGCCGGCTGCGACGTGTTGCTGCATGCCGTGCTGGAGACTGCGGAGATCGTAGAATGACCGCTACCATCATCAAGAACGGCACCATCGTCACCGCCGACCTCACCTACAAGGCAGATGTGAAGATCGAGGATGGCAAAATCACCGAGATCGGCCCTGATCTCACCGGCGGCACCGTGCTGGATGCCACCGGATGTTACGTGATGCCCGGCGGCATCGATCCGCATGTGCATCTGGAAATGCCCTTCATGGGCACCTATTCCGCCGATGATTTCGAGAGCGGCACGCGGGCGGCGCTTTCCGGCGGCACGACCATGGTGGTGGATTTCTGCCTGCCGGAGCCGGGGCAGTCGCTTCTCGATGCCCTGCAACGCTGGGACAACAAGGCGACGCGCGCCAATTGCGATTACTCCTTCCACATGGCCGTCACCTGGTGGGGCGAACAGGTCTTCGATGAGATGAAGACGGTGGTTCAGGAAAAGGGCATCAACTCCTTCAAGCACTTCATGGCCTATAAAGGCGCGCTGATGGTGAATGACGACGAGATGTTCGCCTCCTTCTCGCGCTGCGCGGAGCTCGGCGCCATTCCCTTCGTGCATGCGGAAAACGGCGATATCGTCGCGCAGATGCAGGAAAAACTGATGGCGGAAGGCAATGTCGGGCCGGAGGCGCACGCCTATTCCCGCCCGCCCTCCGTGGAAGGCGAGGCCACCAACCGCGCCATCATCATCGCCGATATGGCCGGTGCGCCGCTTTACGTCGTCCACACCTCCTGCGAACAGGCCCATGAAGCCATCCGCCGCGCCCGGCAAAACGGCATGCGGGTTTATGGCGAGCCGCTGATCCAGCACCTGATCCTCGACGAAGGCGAATATGCCCATCCCGACTGGGACCATGCCGCCCGCCGGGTGATGTCACCGCCCTTCCGCAACCGTCAGCATCAGGACAGCCTCTGGGCGGGTCTCGCCTCCGGCTCGCTGCAATGTGTGGCGACCGACCATTGTGCCTTCACCACAGATCAGAAACGTTTCGGCCTCGGTGATTTCCGCAAGATACCGAACGGCACCGGCGGGCTCGAAGACCGCATGCCGCTGCTCTGGACCCACGGCGTGGCGACCGGCCGGCTGACGATGAACGAGTTCGTCGCCGTCACTTCCACCAACATCGCCAAGATCCTCAACATCTATCCGAGAAAAGGCGCGATCCTTGTCGGCAGCGACGCCGATATCGTTGTCTGGGACCCGGCGCTTACAAAGACCATCAGTGCCGCGAGCCAACAATCGGCCATCGATTACAACGTGTTCGAAGGACACAGGGTAAAAGGCCTGCCGCGCTACACGCTCTCGCGCGGGCTGGTGAGCGTCGAGGAAGGCACCATCGAGACACAGGCCGGCCACGGCCAGTTCATCGCCCGCGACCCCTATCCGGCCGTCAGCCAGGCGCTTTCCACCTGGAAGGAGCTCGTATCGCCACGCAAGGTGGAACGCACAGGCATTCCGGCATCGGGCGTGTGATCATGAGCGAGCCGAAACGCGAAATCCTCATCGCCGCCGCCATCCTGCTCAACGAGAAGCGGCAGATGCTCGTGGTGCGCAAGCGCGGCACCACGCAGTTCATGCAGCCGGGCGGCAAGATCGATCCGGGCGAAACGCCGGAACAGGCGCTTCACCGCGAGCTGGCCGAGGAAATCGGCCTGACGCTGCCCGAAAATGCCGCGCGTTATGAGGGCATCTTTCGCGAGGAAGCCGCCAACGAGCCGGGCGCCGATGTCGTCGCCCATGCCTTCACCGCCAGGCTTCGTACCGAGGTCACCCCGCAGGCGGAAATCGAGGAAGTCCGCTGGCTCGATCTAGACCGCACCCCCGGCGTCACCATCGCCAGACTGACGGAAACCCAGATGCTGCCGCTGGCGCGCGCCGCACTTACGGAAAGTGAAACCAAGTCGCGATGAACCAGGCCTCTTCCTATTCCGTCGTTTCCGCCAGAAAACTGGGCCTCACTTTCGAAACGGGGGACGGCCCGGTTCACGCTCTGTCCAATGTCGATCTCGACGTGAAAAAGGGCGACTTCGTCTCCTTCATCGGCCCTTCCGGCTGCGGCAAGACGACCTTTCTGCGGGTCATCGCCGATCTCGAAAAACACACGTCGGGTGAGATCACCGTCAACGGCACCACGCCGGAAAATGCCCGCAAGGACCGGTCCTACGGCTACGTCTTTCAGGCCGCCGCACTCTATCCATGGCGCAGCATCGAAAAGAATATCGCCCTGCCGCTCGAAATCATGGGTTACAGCAAGGCCGAACAGCGCGAGCGCATCGACCGCACCATGGACCTCGTCAACCTCAACGGCTTCGGCAAGAAATACCCCTGGCAGCTTTCCGGCGGCATGCAGCAGCGCGCCTCCATCGCCCGCGCGCTCGCCTTCGATGCCGACCTGCTTCTGATGGACGAACCCTTCGGCGCGCTGGACGAGATCGTACGCGATCATCTGAACGAACAGCTGCTGAAACTCTGGGATACGACCGGCAAGACCATCTGCTTCGTCACCCATTCCATTCCGGAAGCCGTTTATCTCTCGACCAAGATAGTCGTGATGTCGCCGCGGCCGGGCCGGGTGACCGATGTGATCGAATCCAGTTTGCCTCGGGAAAGGCCGCTGGAAATTCGCGAGACGCCGGAGTTTCTGGCGATTGCGCATCGGGTGCGTGAGGGGTTGAAGGCGGGGCATGGCTATGAGGGGTGAGGTCAGCGCCAGCGTTACCCCCCTCTGCCCTGCCGGGCATCTCCCCCTCAAGGGGGGAGATCGGCAAGAGGCGCGACCACCGCTTCATTCGCAAACGTTGAGACGGGCGAGACCCCACCACGAGTCGATCTCCCCCCTTGAGGGGGAGATGTCCGGCAGGACAGAGGGGGGTAAGCTCCACCCACAAGTTAGAGGTAAGCCCCACCCTCAACGCGCAAATAAACCTCACCCACTGAGGGCCAACCCATGACCCTCCTCCGCCACCGCGTCCTCCCCATCCTCGCCATCCTCCTCGCCATCCTCATTCTCTGGCACCTCGCCGTCATCTACCTCAACATGCCCTTCGCCCGCGACCAGGCCACCCGCGCTGGCCAGACGCCGGGCTTCCTCGAACTCCTGCCGCAAACCTTCGCGCAGGAGCGCCCGGTCCTCCCCGCGCCGCATCAGATCATCGCCGAACTCTGGGATACCACCGTCAACAAGGCCGTCACCTCCAAGCGCAGCCTCGTCTACCACGCCGGCGTCACGCTTTCGGCCACGCTGCTCGGTTTCGCCATCGGCGCGGTGCTGGGAATCCTGCTGGCGGTCGCGATCATCCATAACCGCGCCATGGACCGCTCCGTCATGCCGTGGATCATTGCCAGCCAGACGATCCCCATTCTCGCCATCGCGCCGATGATCATCGTTGTCCTGAACTCCATCGGCATTTCCGGACTGCTGCCGAAGGCGCTGATCTCGACCTATCTCTCTTTCTTCCCCATCGTCGTCGGCATGGTGAAGGGCTTAAGAAGCCCCGAAACCCTGCAGCTTGACCTGATGCACACCTATAATGCCTCACCAGCGCAGATCTTCTGGAAGCTGCGCTGGCCCGCCGCCCTGCCCTATCTCTTCACCTCGCTGAAGATCGCCATCGCCATCGCGCTCGTCGGCGCCATCGTCGGAGAACTACCGACAGGGGCCGTCGCCGGTCTCGGCGCGCGCCTGCTCTCCGGTTCCTATTATGGCCAGACGGTACAGATATGGGCGGCGCTGTTCATGGCAGCCGGTGTCGCCGCCATTCTGGTATCGATCATCGGCGTCGCCCATGCCGCCGTCCTCAAGCGAATGGGAGCACGGCCATGACCAACCCCGGCTGGTTTATCGGCGCTATCCTGTTCTGGCTTGCCGCCTGGGCGTTCAACGAATGGCTGGTGCGCCAGGCCTTTATTTCCGAGACAGCGAAACGCATAAGCCGCCTCGCCGTACCGCTCCTCTTTGGCCTCGCCATTATCGTGCTCTGGGAGGGGGTGGTGCGCGGATTTTCCGTGCCGCCCATCCTGCTGCCGGCGCCGAGCGCCATTCTCGCCCGTCTTCTCGGCTCTCTACCGATTCTCTGGGCGGATTTCCGCCAGACCTTCATCAAATCCGTACTGACGGGTTATGTCCTTGGCTGCGGCCTCGGGTTCCTCGTCGCCATCCTCATCGACCGCTCGCCTTTCCTGCAACGCGGGCTTCTGCCCATCGGCAACTTCGTCTCCGCCCTGCCGGTCGTCGGCGTCGCACCCATCATGGTGATGTGGTTCGGGTTCGACTGGCAGTCGAAAGTCGCCGTCGTCGTCATCATGACCTTCTTCCCGATGCTGGTGAACACGGTGCAGGGGCTTGCCGCCGCCAGCCACATGGAGCGCGACCTGATGCGCACCTATGCTGCCGGCTGGTGGCCGACACTGATAAAACTGCGCCTGCCCGCCGCCTGGCCCTTCATCTTCAACGCGCTGAAGATCAACTCCACGCTCGCCCTGATCGGCGCCATCGTCGCGGAATTCTTCGGCACGCCCATCGTCGGCATGGGGTTCCGCATCTCGGCGGAAATGGGCCGCAGCAATGTCGATATGGTCTGGGCCGAGATTGCCGTGGCGGCGCTCGCAGGTTCGGGCTTTTACGGTCTTGTGGCGCTCGCAGAACGGGCCGTCACCTTCTGGCATCCGTCCGTCCGTGGGGGACGAACGTAAATACGAAAAAGGGAACAGCGATGAAAATGAAACTTGCATCCATGCTTCTTGCCGGGGCGTCACTGCTGACCGCATTTAGCGCTCAGGCCGCCGACAAGATCACCCTGCAGCTGAAATGGGTCACCCAGGCGCAGTTCGCCGGATATTACGTCGCCAAGGACAAGGGCTTTTATGAAGCCGAAGGCCTGGATGTCGACATAAAGCCCGGCGGCCCGGATATTGCGCCCGCGCAGGTTCTGGCCGGCGGCGGGGCCGACGTCATCGTCGACTGGATGCCGTCTGCGCTTGCCACGCGTGAAAAGGGCGTGCCGCTGGTCAATATCGCCCAGCCATTCAAATCATCGGGCATGATGCTGACCTGCCTGAAAGAAACCGGCATCAAGAAGCCTGATGATTTCAAGGGCAAGACGCTGGGCGTCTGGTTCTTCGGCAATGAATATCCGTTCCTGTCGTGGATGGCGCACCTGAAAATTCCGACCACCGGCGGCGCCGATGGCGTTACCGTGCTGAAACAGGGCTTTAACGTCGATCCGCTTTTGCAGAAACAGGCCGCCTGCATTTCCACCATGACCTATAATGAATATGGACAGGTCCTCGATGCCGGCATCAAGCCTGATGACCTCGTCACCTTCAAATATGAAGACGAAGGCGTGGCGACGCTGGAAGACGGGCTCTACGTTCTCGAAGACAAGCTGAAGGACGCCAAGTTCAAGGAGGACATGGTCAAATTCGTCCGTGCCTCCATGAAGGGCTGGAAATGGGCCGAGGAAAACCCTGACGAGGCCGCCGATATCGTTCTCGAAAACGACGCCTCCGGCGCGCAGACCGAAAAGCACCAGAAGCGCATGATGGGCGAAGTGGCAAAGCTGACGGCCGGCTCGAAGGGCGCTCTCGACAAGGCGGATTACGAGCGAACAGTAAAGACCCTGCTCGGCGGCGGCTCCGACCCCGTCATCACCAAGGAGCCCTCGGGCGCATATACGACCGAAATTACCGACGCTGCGTTGAAGTAGGCGCAGGCGAAAAGATTGTATCGCGCGGCGATGACCGCGCGATTTTCTTGAATGACAACCTCTCTTCCGTCATCCTCAGGCTTGACCCGAGGATCTACCGACGTTTCGATTGCGGCGATGTGCCTGGATCCGGGTCAAGCCCGAGGATGACGGCGTATTAAGCGTTCTCAGAATTCCAGGCCGCGTCACGCAGTGGTAACCCATCAAATCAATTACAACACCTCGGCCTATACAAAAATGTATATCAACCCTCGTGGCTATGCGGATTGATTTGCACGACAACAAGAATTACAGTCCCGCCCACAAGACTGCCAAATTTGATCTTGTAGAAAAAGCACAGGGCAAAGGTGCTTGAGATTCGCGTTGAGGGGCGTTCGAATCGGGAGGATCGAAAAGGGAGTATTGTGATCCCTTGTTTCACATTCGCCATCGCATGACCTTTTAAGATACGGGCCGCAGCCTGCAGGACATGTGAGCGGATATTGCGCGAGCCAAGACATATGCAGCATAAAGTCACATTTAACCGCATTCTTTTCCTTCTTCTTCTGTCCGCAACGGCGCTTCCCCTTCCAGCAGCCGCGGAGGGAGAGGCGCAGGCGCCGGTGAAACAGCAGAACGTGCCCTCGATCATCGTCGCGCATGTCGCAAAGCGCGACCTCGTTGACCGTGTTATCGCGACAGGCACAATCCGCCCGGTGGACGAAATCTACGTCCAGCCCCTGGTCGACGGCCTGTCGATCGACACGTTGAACGCCGATATCGGCGACCGGGTGGCGGCGAATGCGGTTCTGGCCGTCCTGTCCTCCGATAGCCTCGTCCTGCAAAAGAGCCAGCTCGAAGCCAACAAGGCCAAGGCCGAAGCTTCCGTCACCCAGTCCAAGGCGCAGGTGCTGGAGGCGCAGGCCAATCTGGCCGACGCCCTTCGCCAGCGCGACCGCGCCGCCAAGCTCAGCCAGACCGGTTCAGGCTCCATTTCCGAAACGGAAAAGACCGAAGCCCTCGCGCAGGTGGCGCAGGCTCGCCTCGATGCGGCCAAGCAGGCCGTTTCCGCCGGCGAAGCCGACATCAAGGTGGTTGACGCCCAGATCGCCGATATCGATCTCAAGCTCACGCGCACCGGCGTGAAAACCCCGGTCGCCGGCATCGTTTCAGCCAAGAACGCCAAGGTGGGCGCGATTGCCAGCGGCGCCGGAAACCCGCTTTTCACCGTCATCAAGGACGGCGCCATCGAACTTGTTGCCGATCTTTCCGAAACCGACATTCAAAACGTGAAAGTCGGCCAGAAAGCCTATTTGACGGTTGCTGGCGGAAGAGCGAAAATAGAAGGCAAGGTGCGCCTCGTTTCGCCGACCGTCGATCCGACGACGCGCCTCGGTTCCGTGCATGTGGTGCTGCCGGAAAACAGCCCGGCGCGATCGGGCATGTATGCCAGCGCAGAGATCGTGATCGAGGAGACGAACGCGCTTGCCTTGCCGCTCTCGGCTGTCACTTCAGGACGTGAAGGCTCGACCACCCGCAAGGTGGAGGGCGACGTCGTCAAGCAGGTGAAGATCGAGACCGGCATAGAAGACGGTGGATTCATCGAGATCGTCAGCGGCCTTGCCGCTGGAGACAAGGTTGTCGAGAAAGCTGGAGCATTCGTGCGTGATGGTGACCGGATAAGACCGGTGGAAGCCCAGACGGCTGCGTCCAACTGACTGAGGGAATGAAATGAACTTCTCCGCATGGTCAATCCGTAACCCGATTGCGCCGCTTCTCGGCTTCGCGCTTTTGATGATGCTCGGCATGCAGGCGTTCAATACGCTGCCGATCACCCGTTTCCCGAATATCGACGTGCCCGTCGTCGCCGTCACCGTGACCCAGAGCGGGGCTTCGCCCTCCGAACTGGAGATGCAGGTAACGAAGGAGATCGAGGACGCCGTTGCCGCCATCAGTGGCGTCGACGAAATTCAGTCCACCGTTGTCGACGGCCAGTCGACGACAACGGTCGTGTTCCGCATCGAAAAACCGACGGAAGAAGCGGTTCAGGACACCAAGGACGCCATCGACAAGATCCGCAGCGATCTTCCCTCCGATATCGAAGTGCCCGTCGTCAGCAAGATCGACGTCGAGGGACAGGCGATCCAGACCTTCGCCGTCTCTTCGCCGAACATGACGCTGGAGGAACTGTCCTGGTTCGTGGATGACACGATCAAGCGCTCGCTGCAGGGCCAGTCCGGCATCGGCAAGGTCGACCGTTACGGCGGCGCGGACCGCGAGGTGCGCGTTTCGCTCAGCCCCGAAAAGCTCGATGCCTATGGCATCACCGCGACAGAAGTGAACAGCCAGCTGCGCGGCACCAATATCGACCTCGGCTCCGGCCGCGGCCAGGTGGGCGGCAACGAGCAGACCATCCGCACGCTGGGCGATACACGCGATGTAAGCCAGCTTGCCAACACCACGATTGCGCTTTCCAACGGCCGCTTCGTCAAGCTTTCCGAACTCGGCACGGTTACGGACACATATGAAGAGCAGAAGTCCTTCTCGCGCTTCAACGGCAATCCGGCCGTCACCTTTGCGGTGTTCCGCTCCAAGGGCGCGAGCGAGGTTTCGGTCGCCGAAACCGTCGCGCAAAGTCTCGATCAGGTCCGCAAGGACCACCCCGATGTCTCGATTGAGATGGTCGATGACGCCGTCTATTTCACCTATGGCAACTACAAGGCCGCACTGGACACGCTGATCGAAGGCGCGATCCTCGCCGTTATCGTGGTCCTTCTCTTCCTCCGGAACTGGCGCGCGACACTGATCGCCGCCGTGGCGCTGCCGCTTTCCGCGATCCCGACCTTCTGGATCATGGATATCATGGGCTTTTCGCTAAACCTCGTCAGCTTCCTCGCGCTTACGCTCGCCACGGGTATTCTCGTGGATGACGCCATCGTGGAAATCGAGAACATTGCCCGCCATATCAAGATGGGCAAGACGCCCTATCGCGCGGCCCTCGAAGCAGCCGATGAAATCGGGCTTGCCGTCATCGCGACCAGCTTCACCATCATCGCCGTCTTTGTGCCCGTCTCGTTCATGCCGGGTATTCCGGGCCAGTACTTCATCCAGTTCGGCCTCACTGTCGCCTTCTCGGTATTCTTCTCGCTGGCAGTGGCCCGTCTCATCACACCCCTGATGGCGGCCTATCTGATGCGCGCCGAAGACGCGATGGACGATCACCACGACAATGACGGCAGGCTGATGAAGGCCTATACGCGCATGGTGACCGCTACCACACGGAAATGGTGGGCGCGTTATCTCACACTATTGGGAGCGATTGCCTTCCTCATCGCCTCAGTGATGCTGTTGAGCCAGGTCCCCGGCAGCTTCCTGCCGCCTGATGACGCCTCGCGCGTCACCCTGTCCGTTGAACTGCCGCCCAATGCGACGCTGGATGAGACCGACCGCACGACAACGCAGATCTACCAGGCGATCCGTGACATCAACGGCGTGGAAAGCGTCTTCATCCTCGGTGGTGCTTCGCCCAAGGGGGACCTGGAGCTGCGCCGCGCCACCGTCAATGTCATCCTTGAGCATATCGATCACTCGCTGCTGAAAACCCTCGTCAACAAGGGGCTCGGCTCCATTCCGCTCATCGGCCAATATCTTCCCAAGCTGGAGGAGAAGGGCCGTACACGTCCGCAATGGGATGTCGAGCGGGATATTTTCGCGCAGGTGCGTGGCATTGCGGATGTCCGCATCATCAAGCTGAACGACCGCGCGGAACGCGAGCTTTCCTTCAACTTCCTCTCAACCAACGAGAAGGATCTGAACGACGCCGTGGGCATTCTCGAAAGCCGCCTGCGCGCTTCGCCCATCCTTGCCAATGTCAGCTCGGAAGGCGCTCTGCCCCGTCCCGAACTGCAGATCCGCCCGCGCAAGGACGAGATCGCCCGCCTGGGCATCACGCCGCAGCAGATTTCGCAGACCGTGCGCGTCGCCACCATCGGTGATATCGATGCGCAGCTGACGAAAATCTCGCTGGATGACCGGCAGATCCCGATCCGCGTGCAGGCTTCGCTCGATACCCGCCGCGATCTCGCCACCATCCGCGCCTTGAAGATCAAGACCGCCTCCGGTTCGCTGGTGCCGCTCTACAGCGTGGCCGATATCGATTATTCGGAAGGCCCGAGCTCGATCAAGCGCAACGACCGCAACCGCGTCGTCTCCATCGGCTCGGACGTGCCTTTCGGCACGGCGCTCGATACGTCGACGGCCGAGTTCAAGCGCATCGTTTCGGAAACCAACCTGCCGGCAAGCGTTCGGCTTGCCGAAAGCGGTGACGCCAAGGTGCAGGGCGAAATGCAGCAGGGCTTTGTCAACGCCATGCTGCTTGGCCTGATGCTGGTGCTGGTCGTGCTCATCCTGCTGTTCAAGGATGTCATCCAGCCCTTCACAATCCTGTTCTCGCTGCCGCTTGCCATCGGCGGCGTGGCAGTCGCGCTCATCATCACCCAGAATGCGCTCTCCATGCCGGTTCTCATCGGCATTCTGATGCTGATGGGCATCGTGACCAAGAACGCCATCCTGCTGGTGGATTTCGCTATCGAAATGCGCCGTCACGGCATGGAGCGGGTGCATGCCATGGTGGAGGCCGGCCGCAAGCGCGCCCGCCCGATCATCATGACCTCCATCGCCATGTCGGCAGGCATGTTGCCCTCCGCGCTCGGCGTCGGCGAAGGCGGTTCGTTCCGCGCACCGATGGCGATTGCGGTCATCGGCGGCATCATCGTTTCCACGGTGCTGTCGCTGATCGTGGTGCCGGCCTTCTTCCTGATCATGGACGACCTGTCGCGTCTGCTCGCCCACCTCTTCGGCCGTTTCGTCGGCAAGAAGGAAGAGGAGGAAGAGGCCCTTTCCAACGAGAAACTCTCGGAGATCGCCCGCGAAAACAGCCTGGCGCTTTCCTCGCTGGAGGCACGGGTGGCGAGTATGGAAAAGGGCAGCGGCGACAAGGCCGCGGACAAGGGCAGCAATATATTGCGACTGCCGCCGCTTGCCGCCGAGTGAGTGCTGCAGCTTGAAGATTGAGACGCCGGGTCATGTGCCCGGCGTTTCCATATACTTTGGGAGAGCACGACATCGCGGATCGTTTCTTCTCCCCGCCGGGGAGAAGGTGGTCCGAAGGGTCGGATGAGGGGGCAAGCTCTCCTGATATCTCGACCCTCGCCCCCTCATCCCGCTGCCGCGGACTTCTCCCCCTCGGGGAGAAGAAATATGCCGCACGCGCTCGCTCCATATTTCCCTTGTGATTGGAAGCATGAGCAGCCCCATCATTTCCTTCCTCACAACGGCCGCACCCCCGTTTGATCGAAATCAATTCGCTTTCCACCTGAACTGCTAGTCTCCCTCGCATCGGGAATTGCCGGTCGAGGAAAATGCGATGAGTTCAGTGCAGATGGGCGTGAGGGGCAAGGAACATCCCCGGTTTCGTATCGCTTCGGACAGCCCGGCAAAAGGTTTGAGCGGGAGCCGAATGGACGTGAACAAGACCGTGAAGCTGAGCAACAGGGACAGGAACATTCTGCTGCGTGCGCCCTTGATCGGGATCGCGGATGACGCGGTGGCGCTGAAGCTGATGGAGGCGGCGACCATCGCCAATGTGAATGCCCGCCATGTGCTTTTTAAGGAAGGCGAACTGGCCCAGCATTTCTATTGCGTGCTGTCGGGTTATGTCAGGCTCTACCGGCTGGACAGGCACGGCCGCGAGGCGGACGTGCGCGTCAGCGGCCCCGGCGATACCTTCAATGAATGCCTGATCTTCGGTAGCGACACCTATCGTTACAGCGCGCAGGCGGCGGAAAGCTGCACCGTGGCGCGTTTCGAACTCACCAGGCTGCGCAGCCTGATCGATCAGGAACCGGCCATCGCCAAGGCCGTCATGCGCTGCCTGTCAAACAGCCTGCTGGCCGCCATGGACTGCGTTGCCAATGACCGCCTGCAGACGGCAACGCAGCGTGTCGCCCATTACCTCATCAATCAGGGCCCGCGCGACGCGACATCCTTCTCGCTGCGGTTGCCGTTCCAGAAAAGCCTGCTCGCCGGTAAGCTCGGCCTTGCGCCGGAGGCCCTCTCCCGCGCTTTCTCCACCCTGAAAAAGTCCGGCGTCACGGTGCGCGGTCGCATCGTCCAGGTCAATGACGTGGCGGCGCTGAAACAGATCTGAAAATACGGGGAGAGGACGAAGGGCGGGAGGCCATCAGGCATTCCGCCCTTCGGGGTATTGCACGGAAGTCATCCAGGCTGCGGTATAAAACCGAAACTGTCGCCCCGCCGCTCGACCGTAAAAAAGCCGCCGAGATGGCCGCCGGACACCAGCCAACCATGGTCAGCCGCCGCCGACAACGCTTCGAGACGCGTCGCGTGGGCGAGTTCAGAATCGATATCATAGACAAAAGCAATTCCGGGATCGGCCGCCTGCATGTCCCCGACATGCAGCATATCGCCCCATAACATCAACCGCTTATCGTCTCTTCCTATGAGGTAAGCCATCTGTCCGGGCGTATGACCGGGCACCGCGATTGCCTCTATGTCCTCGGCAACCGTCCCCACCGAGATCGGCCGCAACATCGCGCCGCAAATATCGATCAGGCGGGCAGCCAGATCGAAACCGCCCTGCCGGGCGGGCGGCAATGTCTTTCGCGCCTCTGCATTGGTGAAAAAGGCAAGATCGGCCTCCGGCACCCATATCTCCGCCTTGGGAAAATAAGGCCGGTCGCCATCGATGAGGCCCAGCGCGTGATCACCGTGAATATGGGTGAGGATGACACGGCTGACATCATCAGGCTGAATACCGGCGGCAATCATAGCCGCGCGGGCATGGCCATAGGCCTCGCCCCAGGCCGTGCCGCAGCCGGCATCGATCAGCCAGATGCCCTCAGGTCCCGAAAGCGTGAAGCAGTTGACGTCCATATCCACTGTTTCGCCGTGATGGCCGGCAAGGGCCGCAGCCAGCGCTTCGGCACCCTGGCGGTGAATGAGATGGCTGACCGGTGCCTTGTAGACACCGTCGACAAAACGGGAAACTTCGTAAGCGCCGAAACGGCGGGGCATCGTCATTGTTCAGAGACCGCCCTGCTCTTTCAGGAAACCGACGATGCGGTCCACGCCATCGCCCCGTTTCATGTCGGTAAACACGAACGGCATGGCGTTGCGCATGCGGGTCGCATCGCTGTCCATGACGGTCAGATCGGCACCGACATAGGGCGCAAGGTCCTTCTTGTTGATGACGAGCAGGTCCGAACGGGTGATGCCCGGCCCGCCCTTGCGCGGAATTTCCTCGCCCTGGCAGACGGAAATCACATAGATGGTGATATCGGCAAGATCAGGCGAAAAGGTCGCCGCGAGGTTATCGCCACCGGATTCGATGAAGACCACGTCGAGATCGGGAAAGCGCTGGTTGAGCCCCGCAATCGCCTGCAGATTGATCGTGGCATCTTCGCGAATGGCCGTATGCGGGCAACCGCCCGTCTCCACCCCGACGATCCTTTCGGAAGGCAGAGCCTGCATGCGCACCAGTGCCTCGGCATCTTCCTTGGTGTAGATATCATTGGTGACGACGGCGACCGAATAATCGGCGCTCATCGCCTTGCAGAGCTTTTCCGTCAGCGCCGTCTTGCCGGAACCGACCGGCCCGCCAATCCCAACGCGCAGCGGACCATTACCCGATTTCATCACTCTGTTCCCTTCACTATGCTGTGGTCCAATCTTACGACAACCACTCAACAGCTCAAATATACGCAAGGATCGTGCCACTTGTTTCTTCTCCCCGCCGGGGAGAAGGTGGCCCGAAGGGTCGGATGAGGGGGCTAGCTCTCCGGATATCTCTACCGGAGCCCCCTCATCCCGCTGCCGCGACCTTCTCCCCGGCGGGGAGAAGAAACAAGTGGCACGCGCTCACCCATCGATTGCCGTCGCTTTCACGACCGGAAAAGCCGCGTCCCCTGAGTTTCATGACGCATTGCCGCCGTATCGGCGATGATCGTGGCGCTGCCGAGGTCATCAAGCGTGGACTGGACGGCCCGTGCCGCCACCTCGGCAATCCCCGCCTCGCTTGCGGCCAGAATGGCAACGCCATCTTTCTGGCCCGCGACGCCGAGACGGATAGCGGCAGAAACGATCTGTGAAACACCTGCATGCAGAAAGGCGGCAAGCGTCTCGTGCAGCGGCACGCCGTGGCCAGCGGCCACAGCGCCTATGGCGACGGGATAGGGAGCCTCTTTCGGCAACAGCTCCAGAACCGCATGCGGCCAGGCGCTGGCGGCGGAAACGAAGGCGTCCCCCAGAAGCACGGTCTCCCGATAACGCTCCGCCGAGCCGGCGAGCGCGCGGCCAAGATCAGCGGTTTCGCCGAGTGCTACGGCATCCTGCGAGCATCGCCAGGCATGCGCGAGAAACACCGCATCGTTCCACAGGCTGCCGTGGCGCAGCAGCGTTTCCACCCAGCCGCTCAACTCGGCGGCATTACGCACACGCCCGTCCTCCACCGTCTTTTCCAGCCCGCCCGAATAGGAAAAGCCACCGACAGGAAACGCCGGCGACATCCAGGCCATCAGGCGCAGCAGCGCGGCGACGCCGCGTTCCCCGCTCACGCCTCAGCCGTGATCATGATGGTGGTGGCCATGCCCGTGCCCGTGATCATGGCCATGCGAGTGGCCGCCATGGGCGTGATAAGCGCCGCGCGCCGGCTGAAACGGCTCTTCCACCTCGCGCACTGTGGCGCCCAGACCTTCCAGCATGGCGCGAATGACATGGTCACGCAGGATGAGAATACGCTCCTCCTCGATCTGCGCCGAAAGATGCCGGTTGCCCAGATGCCAGGCGAGCTCGATCAGGTGAAGGCGGTCCTTCGCCTTGATTTCGAACAGCTTTTCATCCGCCGCACGAACCTCGATCAGATCGCCGTTTTCGACCACCAAAAGGTCGCCATGGGCAAACAGCACGGCTTCCTTCAGGTCCAGCATCACCATCTCGTCATTCTGCAGGTGCAGAAGCTTGCGGCGCAGATGCCGCTGGTCATGCGCCAGCGTGACATAGCCGGAGGGCTCGTCGGCAGGGGTTCCGGCCGGGTGATAGGAGGTGACGCGCAGCATGGGATGATCCGTTTCAGAAACAGTCTTTGGGGGTCTGATTTTTGACGGATAGGCGGGGGGATTTCAAGGTGTGTTTTCAGGGCGGCAATGCCTCGGAAAACAAAAAGCCCGGCATCGCTGCCGGGCCTTTCTCAAACAACAAAACCAAAATCAGGCCGCAGCGCGGCTTTTCAGGTTTTCCAGAATGTTCTGCGGCGAGGAAACGCCGTAGGGGTCGCTATCGCAATTGTCCGAATAGCCTTCTTCCTCGAACCACTGCTCGACGACGCCATCGTTGATGACGGCGGCGTAACGCCAGGAGCGCATGCCGAAGCCGAGATTGTCCTTGGCGACCAGCATGCCCATCTTGCGGGTGAACTCGCCCGAACCGTCAGGGATGACCTTGACGTTTTCGAGGTTCTGACCCTTGGCCCAGGCGTTCATGACGAAAGCATCATTGACCGACAGGCAATAGATTTCATCGACGCCGAGCGCACGGAATTCCGGCGCCAGCTTTTCGAAATCAGGAAGCTGGTAGGTCGAGCATGTCGGCGTGAAAGCGCCGGGCAGCGAAAAGAGGACGACCTTCTTGCCCTTGAAATAATCGTCGGAGGTCATGTCCTGCCAACGGAAGGGGTTCGGGCCGCCAACGGCCTCATCGCGAACGCGCGTGCGGAAGGTTACGGCGGGCACTTTTTTGCCGAGCATGTCTTGTCTCCTGTTCTGGCGTTTTGCGAGGCATCGCTTGGGATCGATCCGCGCGGAATTCTTTTGCCGTTTCCATAGCGCAAGACGCGCTGCGGTGCAGCATAAAAATCGGATTCCAGCCACCAAATGCGCGAAATGCCGCACGGAATTGGGGATCAATTGTGCAGGTCTATCGACCAGCGCAACAGCGGCGGCGAGGGCGTCCACCAACCGGTTTGAACGCCCGCTTCCCGCAACATCGCGGCTGACCACGTGTTACAGCCGGCAAGTGCATTAAACTGGCCATTCGCCTCGAAAAAAGCGTCCGTCAGGCCGTAGCCAGCGCCGGATACCGGCCTGACACCGTCATCGTTTCCGGCAAAACTCGCCCGGATGCCCGCGACGAGACGCTGATAACCCGCTTCGGAAATTCGAAGCCGTTTCACTCCGGCGAGATCAGCGGGAAAATCACCTGTCACATCCACATGCATGACGGAGCTGTCCAGGGTGAAAGAGCGCAGAACCGGCATCGGTTTCAAATCGGCCCAGGTGGGCGTCTGAATGTAAAACGAGCGGCCGCCCCAGCCGAACACCAGATAGGCCGCAGCTGGATGATTGACCGCAATCCCACCCTCCTGCAACGCGGCAAAGACCCGCCGCAGATCGTCATCAACCGGCAGGGCGATATCGGTGTGGATCGGGTTGGATAAGAGCAGGATTTCCCTGCTCTTTTCGCCTTCGCCCACCTGCTCGGCAAAAAACGGGCGCGGCGCAACCGTGCCCAGCACAAGAAGCAGGAGGAGCAGCAGCAGGCCGCCGCCGATCCATCGTGTGAGGCGTCTCAAGAGCGCCTGCCGTCAGAACAGGAAATAACGCTGCGCCATCGGCAGCACGGTCGCCGGTTCACAGGTCAGAAGCTCGCCATCCGCACGTACTTCATAGGTCTCCGGATCAACCTCGATATGCGGCGTCAGCGAATTGTGGATCATCGAGGCCTTGGAAATGCCGCCGCGCACATTTTTCACCGGCAACAGCTTCTTGGCGACCCCGAGGCGCCCCGCAAGCCCCGCATCCAGCGACGCCTGCGACACGAAAGTGACCGACGAATTGGTGCGCAGCTTGCCATAGGCGGCAAACATCGGCCGATAATGCATCGGCTGCGGCGTGGGGATGGAGGCATTCGGATCGCCCATCGGCGCGGCAGCGATCGAGCCGCCGAGCAGCACCATTTCCGGCTTCACGCCGAAAAACGCCGGGTTCCAAAGAACCAGATCGGCACGCTTGCCGACTTCAATGGAGCCGATCTCGTGGCTGACACCCTGGGCGATGGCCGGGTTGATGGTATATTTGGCGATGTAACGACGAACACGGAAATTGTCGTTTTCGCCGGTCTCTTCCTTCAGGCGGCCACGCTGGCGCTTCATCTTGTCAGCGGTCTGCCAGGTGCGGATCGCCACCTCGCCGACACGGCCCATGGCCTGACTATCGGAGGAAATGATCGAAAACGCGCCGATATCGTGGAGAATATCTTCCGCCGCAATGGTTTCCTTGCGGATGCGGCTTTCGGCAAAGGCGATATCTTCGGGGATGGACGGCGACAGGTGGTGGCAAACCATCAGCATGTCGAGATGTTCCGCCAGCGTATTGACGGTGTAAGGCCGCGTCGGGTTGGTCGAGGACGGAATGACGTTGGGATTGCCGCAGACCTTGATGATGTCAGGCGCGTGGCCACCGCCCGCCCCTTCGGTGTGGAAAGCGTGGATGGTGCGGCCCCGGATAGCGGCGACCGTGTCTTCCACGAAACCGCTTTCATTCAGCGTGTCGGTATGGATCATCACCTGCACGTCATATTCGTCGGCCACCGTCAGGCAATTGTCGATGGCGGCGGGCGTCGTGCCCCAGTCCTCATGCAGCTTCAGCGAGGAGGCACCGGCGAGGATCATTTCTTCCAGCGGAGCCGGCAGAGAGGCATTGCCCTTGCCCGCAAGCGCGAGGTTCATCGGGAAAGCATCGAAGCTTTCGATCATCCGCTCGATATGCCATGCGCCGGTGCAGGTGGTGGCAAGCGTGCCGTGCGCCGGGCCGGAGCCGCCGCCAAGCATGCAGGTCACACCACTCATCAGTGCTTCCTCGATCTGCTGCGGGCAGATGTAGTGGATATGCGCATCCATGCCGCCGGCCGTCAGGATCTTGCCTTCGCCGGCAATCGCTTCCGTCGAGGGACCGACGATGATCGTGACACCCGGCTGCGTATCCGGGTTGCCCGCCTTGCCGATGGCGTGAATGCGGCCGTTCTTCAGGCCCACATCTGCCTTGTAGATGCCGCTATGGTCAACGATGACGGCATTGGTGATGACGGTATCGACAGCGCCCTCTGCCCGCGTCGCCTGGCTCTGGCCCATGCCGTCGCGAATGACCTTGCCACCGCCGAATTTCACTTCCTCGCCATAGGTCGTGTGGTCCTTCTCGATCTCGATGAAGAGTTCGGTATCGGCAAGACGCACCTTGTCGCCAACGGTCGGGCCGAACATGCCGGCATAGGCGGCGCGGGAAATCTTGTATGGCATGGGTTCAGGCTCCTTCGGACGCGGAGAAAATCGGTATGGGAGAAAATCGTGTCAGCCGGCCCGTTCCCGCAAGGGCATCGACCAGCTGTTGTTCGGCGGTAAAGGGATGGCCGCTCCAGCCCTGGTGGCTGAAACCGGCAATCGTCACCTCGTCATCATCGCCGCTGACATTTTCAAGAACATGGGCAATGGCAACGAGGCCGGTGCTGGGGCAGACGTATGGTGCGGGCTTATAGGCTTCGAGCGCCGTATCGAGCCTCTCATGCACACCGCGAGAAATAACGACATGGCTCTTGCCGCCAGCTCGTGCGATGGCCGCGAATTCGCCGGTATAATCGGCGCAGAAATCAGTGAGTTCCGGCCAGGCTGCGCGGATGCCGGGTTCCATTTCGGCAAATTTCGCAGGATCGCGCACCGACCAGATGGCGGCGACTTGGCGCACACCATGGCTCTCGCGCCATTCGCTTCCCTCGGTCATCTCACGGCCCGGCCGCCCGGTATTACACACGGCCACCACATCGGTGCGCGTACCGCCCAGCCCAAGAGACCGGCAATCATTAAAACGGACGACGATATCCGACCGGTCGATAAGCAGGGCCGCGCCTGGCGGCAGCTCCCCGTTTCCGACAATCGTGATCCGCCGCCCCATGGGTTCAGAAACCTTCCGAGAGTTGGCGCAGTTCTTCCGCCCGCTTGCCGCTCGTCTCGGCCAGGCAGGAAGAGATCAGCATCGGCTCCATTGAGCCGCCACGCGCCTGAAAACCGGCAAGTGCGCAATTGGCGTCACGGAACGCCACCCATGCGCGCTGAGCTGTCACCAGCGCGTCGGTTGCACCCTTTCCATCCGCATCCGCAGCCTTGTCACGTTCGATGAGCAGCTTGCGCAGCTTCTGATAAGCGACATTGAGCTCTTTGTCGGCCTTTTCGTAATCCTTGCCGGCGCAAATCGTCATGTCCGCCTGCGTCTGCGGTTCCTTGCAGTTTGGCTCAGTCTGCGCTGCGGCCGACGCCGAGAGACCTGCCGTCACGCAGAAGACGACGGCCGTGACGAGGTTGTTTTTGCTGATCGCCATCGCTCAGGCCGCCGCGCCGTCATAAGCCTGCGGCTTCAGCGCCCGCGGATCGACGCCATCGAGACAATTGGCATTGACCGCCACCATCGGCGTACCGTCAGGCCCATCGGCATAGGCAAAGCTTTCAATGCCGCAGGTGGAGCAGAAAAAATGATGGATCCTGTGTTTGTTGAAGAGATATTCACTCAGCGTGCCCTCGCCGGAAAGCAACGTGAACTTGTCACGCGGCGCGAAGGCGAGCGTGGAGCCCAGACGTTTGCACCGCGAACAATTGCAGACAACAGTGTGATCGAGATCGGCATCGACCTCGAAGCTGACGCTGCCGCACTGGCAGCTTCCATGATAATGCGCCGTCGCCATTTCATAACCTCCCCATGACCTGTTGACGGAAACCATAAACCTCCCGCTTGCCGGAAAGCGGCACCAGCGTCACTTCCCGCTTCTGGCCAGGCTCGAAACGCACCGCCGTGCCGGCCGGAATATCGAGACGCATGCCGCGCGCCTTTTCGCGATCGAAAATGAGACCCGCATTGGTCTCGAAGAAATGGTAGTGGCTGCCCACCTGCACCGGCCGGTCGCCCGAATTGGCCACTTCGATCGTCACGGTCGGCTGGCCGGCATTGAGTTCGATGGTGCCTTCGGCGGCAATGATTTCGCCTGGTTTCATCGGTGTTCCCCTTATCGTTCTTATGCGGCCGTGGCTGCCGCGCAGCCTTCCGCCTTCAGCACCCGTTTTGTCGATGCCGGGTTATTGATGAGCTTTCCCGCCGGGCGGACGGGCCTTCGCACCAGTTCGCCACCGCAATTCGGGCACGCGCCCTTGAGCACGCCGGTCACGCAATCGGCGCAGAAAGTGCATTCGAACGAGCAGATCATCGCGTCCCCGCTGTCGGGCGCTAGATCACGCTCACAGCATTCGCAATTGGGCCGAAGTTCCAGCGCCATACGTCACCTCACCGGATCGGTTCGTGAACGGTCACCAGCTTGGTGCCGTCAGGGAAGGTCGCTTCCACCTGCACATCGTGGATCATCTCGGCAATGCCGTCCATCACCTGATCACGGGAAATCACATGCGCGCCCGCCTCCATCAGGTCGGCCACGGCGCGGCCATCGCGTGCGCCCTCCACCACGAAATCGGTAATCAGCGCAATCGCTTCCGGATAGTTCAGCTTGACGCCGCGCTCCAGCCGGCGGCGCGCCACCATGGCGGCCATGGAAATCAGCAGCTTGTCTTTTTCTCTTGGGCTAAGGTTCATCGTCGTCCCACGGCTTGGCATCTGCTCCACAAACGAGGTTTGCTGGAGACCAGATCCGACATTTGACAGACCCCGAGAACGCCTGTCACGAGACGATCCGAGGGGTTTACAGATTCCAGACTTTCGGCACTGGCGCGCCGTTTCGCAAGAGCGAAATGATCGGAAAAAGCAATTTTCTCAAGGAGAAACCATCAGCGGCGGACACGCGCACGACGAGCTTGCCCTGCCACTCGCTGGCACCGCCGCTTTCCCCGGCAATCGCCCGGATTTTAGGCAGAAGCGCCTCGGCCAGAGGCCCGATGTAAAGCAGCGTGGCAAAGGCAACCTGCCCGGCCAGAACCGCAGGTTTCGCGGTCAGCGCCGCCACCTCGCCCGCAAGCAGAAGTTCTTCGGCATGCACCAGCTTGCCGCCGTGGCGAATGCGCCAGCGGTCGCGGAAAAGCCCGTGCGTCATCGCCTCGCCCATGGCCTGGCGGCCAAGCAGCACGGCTTCGACTGCGATGAATTCTGAGGACTGGTCAAGATCGGCTTCCAGCCTTCGCGTCAGCGACGCCCGGTCGAAGAGGATCGTTTCCTGCGGCAGCCAGTGCAGCTTCGCACCCGGCCCGGCGGAAACACGCGCGGTCACGGTGGCGGTGCCGGACGACGCCTTGTAGACCTTCTCACAGGCCTGCGTGGTGACCACAAGCGAGGTACCGGCGCCGGCGACTGCCTGCCATTCAAGTTCGTCTCCGCCGGTCAAACCGCCGGAGGAATTGATGAGAATGGCTTCTGCTTCGTTCGAGTAGGTTTCCGGCAGACGGATCTTGGCGCAACCCTCCTGAAACAGTTCCTCCAGCCGGCTGCGCCCTTCAACTGCCTTGGTTACAATGCGTCCTCTGCCACGGGCGCGCTGTTGCCGGACAGGTTGAGCGTCTTCGCAACCGGAAGGGCTGATGGCTTGCTGTTGCTGCTGCACGCGGTCTCCGAAGCGGTTGCGGAAGCGGGATTGGCCTTGGCGACGCAATCCTTCTTGACGACGGCGTCCACCACCATCTGCCCTTCCGTGTTACGGAAGAAATCCCACATTCTCTCGGCTGCATCAACCGTCCGCGTCACTTCGCCTGTCGGCATCTTGCGCTCCACGGCGGGCTCCGCTTTCGGCGTCTGCTCGCCGCCCGGCTTGCGGGTAACAACGGCGTTTGCGGCCAGAACCTCGGCCTTCATGGTGGCGCGCGGCCAGGCGTGGTCCCAGTCGTTGATGACATAGGACTGGATACGAGCGCCTGCCTTGCAGACATCGTAAGAATTGACCGTGAAGCTCTCGCCCACCTTGCTTTTGGCGGCGCCCTTGCAACCATCCATTTCGGCCCAGCGCTTCAGCGCCGTCTCGCCGCTATATTGCCAGTAGGATTTGCCGCCGCCCTGATAGGGGTTGGCTGGATCCTTCAGCCCGGCGAAGGCGATGATCGACATCGGCCGCGCCGGTGTGCAGCTTGCCACATCCGGTGCCCATTTGCCTTCGGTCTCCAGCGGATAACCCGCGCGCAACGACGCGACAAAACCGGCGGCATTAAAATCCTTGGCTCCGGTGCAGATGAATTGCGACAGCATGCGCCCGCCGCCGGAATAACCGGAACCGTAAAAACGTTCCTCATCGACGCAGAACTTGCCCTTCACCATGGCAATCGCTTCATGAATGAAGCTCACCTCATCCAGCCCGCCGGGGCGTGTTGTAACACCGGGAACATTCCAGGCATGGGTGCCCGGCAATTCGCCGTTTAAACTGCCCGCCAGCGCGACGACCACAAGACCATCACGCTCGGCAAGCTTGTCCCAGCCGCTGCGGTTCAGCTGGCCGTGCGGGTTGCTATTGGAGCCGTGGAAATCGAATACGACAGGCAGGGGCTTATTTCCATCATAGGCGGATGGAACAAAATAGACGCCGTCGCGTTTTTGCCCGTTAGAGAGAATGGAAAAATCATGCCGACCCGGTTCCATGCCGGGGCCAATACCCTGACCGCAGGTCGATGCCGACGCTGCGGCTCCTGCGCCTGCGCTGATCGCCAGCCCGAGAAGCAGGCTGCGTGCGGAACGAACCAACCGGGAGGCCCGGCCCACTGCAAAGTCTTGAATCATTGACACGCCTTTATTGGCACAGTTTCCCGACGATACGTCGGACGTGCGTGGAATGTAAGGGATCAACTGTCGCGGCGTGCGAATAGACTTTTCCTGTGTCTCGCATGCAGCATTTCATCCGCCCAATACCATAGGCTTTTACTTAATGAAACGCTAAAATTACGCATGAAAGCCATGCGCAGGCGCATAGACTTTCAAAATATTAATCGACCATTTTTATGCCGTGATCGGTGCGCGAAGCCTTACACCGTCAAATGCCGCCGCGCTTCCGGCGTATCCAGCGTTTCTGCCAGCCCCTCATGCACGATCTCGCCGCGGTCCATGATGTAGACGTAGTCGGCAAGTTCGCGGCAGAAATCCAGATATTGCTCAACCAGCAAAATCGCCATGCCGGTGGAATCGCGCAGATATTTGATCGCCCGGCCGATATCCTTGATGATCGACGGCTGGATGCCCTCGGTCGGCTCGTCGAGAACGAGGATTTTCGGCCGCGTCACCAGCGCCCGGCCGATGGCAAGCTGCTGCTGCTGACCGCCGGAGAGATCGCCGCCGCGGCGCGACAGCATGGTCTGCAGCACCGGAAACAGGCTGAAAATATCATCCGGGATGAACCGCTCCTTGCGCGGCAGCGGCGCATAACCGCTCTCCAGATTTTCCTGCACGCTGAGCAACGGAAAGATCTCGCGCCCCTGCGGCACGTAACCGACACCGCGCTTCGCCCGCTGGTAAGGCGCCAGCCCATCAAGCGCCGCATCACCGAAACGGATCGTGCCGGCGCTGGTGGCCTGCTGGCCGGTCACGGCCCGCAAAAGCGAGCTTTTGCCGACGCCGTTGCGGCCGAGAACGCAGGTGATCTTCCCCATCTCGGCCTTCAGCGACACGCCGCGGAGCGCCTGCGCTGCGCCGTAGTGGAGGTTGATGTTGTCGACTGTCAGCATGGTGAAACTCCAATGACGGTATGGTGGGCGGCGCTACCCCCCTCTGCCCTGCCGGGCATCTCCCCCTCAAGGGGGGAGATTGGCAAGTCGCGAACACTCTTCCCCATAGCATCGTGGCACAGGAACGAGCGAGGGCGGCATCTGATCTCCCCCCTTGAGGGGGAGATGCCCGGCAGGGCAGAGGGGGGTACGGTCACGGCAAACGCAAACACCACCATCACCGCCCCAGATAATTCTCGATCACCTTAGGATCGCTCGACACGAAGTCGATCGACCCCTCAGCCAGCACCGAACCTTCCGCAAGGCACGTCACCTTCACCCCCAGCTCGCGGATGAAGCCCATATCGTGCTCAACCACCACCACCGAACGCGTCTTGGCGATTTCCTTCAGGAGCACCGCGGTTTCAGCGGTCTCCGCATCCGTCATGCCCGCCACCGGCTCATCCACCAAGAGAAGCTTCGGCTCCTGCGCCAGCAGCATGCCAATCTCCAGCCACTGTTTCTGCCCATGCGAGAGATTGGCGGCAAGGTCACCCCGGCGGTGGCCAAGCCGCACGGTGGCGAGGATTTCCTCGATGCGCGCCTTGTCTTCCTCCGTCAGCCGGTAGAACAGGGTTGCGAACACGCCGCGCTTGCGGTTCAGCGCCAGTTCCAGATTGTCCCACACAGTATGGCTTTCAAACACCGTCGGTTTCTGGAATTTTCGGCCGATACCAAGCTGGGCGATGTCGGCCTCGTCCTTTTTGGTAAGGTCGATGCTGTCTTCAAAGAGTACCGTGCCGGTATCCGGCCGCGTCTTGCCGGTGATGATATCCATCATCGTCGTTTTGCCAGCACCATTCGGGCCGATGATGGCGCGAAGTTCGCCCGGCTCCACCACGAAGGAGAGGGAATTCAGCGCCCTGAACCCATCAAAGGAAACGGAAACGCCATCGAGATAAAGCAGGCTTTTCGTTCTGTTTTCGGAAACCGTGTTCATGGGCTTACTCCGCCGCCTGTTGCGCAACCGCGCTGTCGTTGCCAGCCTCACGCGCCGCGCTTGCAACCCGCTTTTCCCGCCGTCCGGCCAGATAATGCTGCACGGTACCAACGATGCCCTTGGGGAAGAACAGCGTGACAGCAATGAAGAGACCGCCGAGCGCGAACAGCCAGAACTCCGGGAACGCACCGGTGAAATAGCTCTTGCCACCATTGACCAGCACCGCCCCGATGATCGGCCCGATCAGCGTGCCGCGCCCGCCGACCGCCGTCCACACCACCACTTCGATGGAGTTGGCGGGCGAAAATTCGCCGGGATTGATGATGCCCACCTGCGGCACGAACAAGGCACCGGCAATGCCCGCCATCATCGCCGAAACGACGAAGGTAAAGAGCTTGATGTTTTCCACCCTAAAACCGAGGAACCGCACCCGGCTTTCAGCATCCCGCACACCCACCAGCACCTTGCCGAACTTGGAATTGACGATGCCCGATGCAATCAAAAGCGAGAGCGCCAGCATCACCGCCGTCATGGCAAACAGCACGGCGCGGGTGCCATCAGCCTGCACGGAATACCCAAGAATATCCTTGAAATCGGTGAGGCCATTATTGCCGCCGAAACCCATGTCGTTGCGGAAGAAGGCAAGCAGCAGCGCATAGGTCATCGCCTGGGTAATGATCGAGAGATAAACGCCATTGACGCGCGAGCGGAAGGCGAACCAGCCGAACACGAAGGCGAGCAGCCCCGGCACGACGAGCACCATCAGCGCCGCAAACCAGAACATGTCGAAGCCGTGCCAGAACCACGGCAGTTCCTTCCAGTTGAGGAACACCATGAAATCAGGCAGCACCGGATGCCCATAGACCCCGCGCGTGCCGATCTGCCGCATCAGATACATGCCCATGGCATAACCGCCGAGCGCAAAGAAGGCGGCGTGGCCAAGCGAGAGAATGCCGCAATAACCCCAGACCAGATCAAGCGCGAGCGCCAGCAGCGCATAGGCCAGATATTTGCCGAGCATCGACATGATATAGGTTGGGATGCGGAACGCGCTGTCGGCTGGCAGCAGCAGGTTGGAGGCGGGAACCAGCACGGCGATGGCAAGGATGATGCCGATGGCGATGGAAATGCGGCGATCGAGCGCGCGCAGGAGGAAGCCGGTAATCATGCTTCGATCGCCCTTCCCTTGAGTGCGAAGAGACCGCGCGGCCGCTTCTGGATGAACAGAATGATGAGAACGAGCACGAGGATCTTGCCGAGCACGGCGCCCACCGTCGGCTCAAGGAACTTGTTGAGCACACCGAGCGACAGGGCGCCGACCAGCGTTCCCCAGAGATTGCCGACCCCGCCGAACACCACCACCATGAAACTGTCGATAATGTAGCTCTGGCCGAGATTGGGAGAGACATTGTCGATCTGCGACAGCGCGACGCCCGCAAGCCCGGCGACACCGGAACCGAGCGCGAAGGTAAAGGCATCCACCCAAGGCGTGCGAATGCCCATGGAGGAAGCCATGCGGCGGTTCTGGGTGACGGCGCGCATCTGCAGGCCGAAGGCCGAGCGCTTCAGGAGAACCAGAAGCGCGAAGAAGACGGAGAGCGAGAAACAGACGATCCACACCCGGTTCCAGGTGAAATTGAGATAACCGACGCTGAAGGAGCCGGACATCCAGCTCGGGCTGCCGACCTCCCGATTGGTGGGGCCGAAGATGGAGCGCACGCCCTGTTGCAGGATCAGCGAGATGCCCCAAGTGGCGAGCAGCGTTTCCAGAGGTCGTCCATAGAGATAGCGGATGACACCGCGTTCCATGACGAGGCCGACGCAGGCCGTGACCAGAAAGGCGGCCGGCAGGGCAATCGCCAGTGACCAGTCGAACAGGCCGGGGAAATGGCTGCGGATCAACTCCTGCACCATGAAGGTGGAATAGGCGCCGATCATCACCATTTCACCATGCGCCATGTTGATAATGCCCATGACGCCGAAGGTGATGGCAAGGCCGATGGCGGCGAGCAGCAACACAGAGCCGAGCGACAGGCCGTACCAGACATTCTGCGCGTAATCCCAGAAGGCAAGGGAACTCTCGATGCTGGAAATCGCCTCGTCCACATCCGGTTTCAGGCTCGGATCGACCGATGGCGTCGCCGCCATCAGAATGCTGATCGCATCGCGCCCGCCAAGCGCCTTGATGGTGGCGATCGCTTCTTTCTTCACCTCAAGGGGGCGGTCGGAGGAGAGCAGCGAGACAGCCCGCGCCTCCTCCATCCGGGTCCGCACCTCATTATCGGTTTCCTTGGCGATGGCCGCTTCCAGCAATTCGAGATTTTCGGCGCTTGGCGCTTTCAGGACGGCGTCAGCCGCTGCAAGCCGCACGGATTTTTCCGGGCTGAGCAACGTCAGCCCGCCCATCGCGGCGCGGATGACGCGGCGAAGATTATTGTTGACCCTGATCTTAGTAACGGTCGCCTTCGGCGCCGAGCCGGCGCTTTCACCTGTCAGCGGGTCGATCAGCGTGAAATCGGAACCGGCAGGTTTGGTCATGAAGACGAGATTGTCTGACTTGCGCACGTAGAGATCACCCGCCGCAAATGCCTCCAGCGCCGGAACCACGCGCGCATCGCCAGTGGCGGCAATCTGCCCGATCAGCACTTCGGCCTGCTTGAAATCAGCCGTGCCGAGCTGGTCGATCAGCGCCTTTGGGTCGCTCTGCGCGAGGGACTGGGCGGCGATCCCCATGGTGAGCCAGAGGAGAATGGCTCCGAGAAAAGATCGGATCGTCATGTCGGGTTCCTTGGAGCGGCGGTGTATTTTTGGCGAGGAGTATGCGGCTTACCCCCCTCTGCCCTGCCGGGCATCTCCCCCACAAGGAGGGAGATCGGCAAGATGCGCTCGCATCGCCCCATCTCAACGGAGGAGAAATGCGGGGCCTCGCCGCTTGCCGATCTCCCCACCTGTGGGGGAGATGCCCGGCAGGGCAGAGGGGGGCATGCTTGTTCAGTTTCCAATGATAAAACCGCCCCCACTAAGGGAGCGGCCCATCACAGCGCCCCCACCAATCAGCTACCCTTGCCGCCGCACTTGCCCGTGGCCACGTTGAAGTTGCCGCAGGACATCGGCTTTCTCCAATCCGAGATCAGATCCTTCGAGTCCGGCAGGTAATCCGACCATTCGTCACCCACCACCTGCGGCGTCTGCTGCACGATTTCGAACTGGCCGTCAGCCTGGATTTCACCGATCAGCACCGGCTTGGTGATGTGGTGGTTCGGCATGACGGTGGAGTAACCGCCAGAGAGGTTCGGCACGGAAACGCCGATGATCGAGTCGAGAACCTTGTCCGTATCGGTCGTGCCGGCGGATTCCACGGCCTTAACCCAGGCGTTGAAACCGATATAGGCGGCTTCCATCGGGTCGTTGGTCACGCGCTTGTCGTTCTTGGTGAAGGCATGCCAGGTCTTGATGAACTCGGCATTGACTGGCGCATCGACGGACTGGAAGTAGTTCCAGGCGGCAAGGTGGCCGACCAGCGGCGCGGTATCGAGACCGGCAAGCTCTTCTTCGCCCACGGAGAAGGCGACGACCGGAATGTCTTCGGCCTTGATGCCCTGGTTGGCCAGTTCCTTGTAGAAGGGCACGTTGGCGTCACCATTGATCGTGGAAACAACGGCGGTCTTCTTGCCGGCCGAGCCGAATTTCTTGATATCGGACACGATCGTCTGCCAGTCGGAATGACCGAACGGCGTGTAGTTGATCATGATGTCCTCTTCCTTGACGCCCTTCGACATCAGGTAGGCCTTCAGGATCTTGTTGGTGGTCTGCGGATAGACATAGTCCGTGCCGGCCAGAACCCAGCGCTCGACGCCTTCGGTATTGGCGAGGTAATCGACGGCCGGAATGGCCTGCTGGTTGGGGGCGGCACCCGTGTAGAAGATGTTGCGCGAGGATTCTTCACCCTCATACTGAACCGGGTAGAACAGGATCGAGTTCAGCTCTTCGAAAACAGGCAGAACGGATTTACGCGAGGAGGACGTCCAGCAGCCGAAAACGGCGGCGACCTTGTCCTGCGAAATCAGCTGGCGGGCCTTTTCGGCGAAAAGCGGCCAGTCGGAGGCCGGATCGACCACGACGGCTTCGAGCTTCTTGCCGAGCACGCCGCCCTTCTTGTTCTGCTCATCGATGAGCATCAGCATGGCGTCTTTCAGCGTGGTTTCTGAAATGGCCATCGTACCGGAAAGAGAATGCAGCACACCGACCTTAATCGTGTCATCGGCAGCAAAGGCGCCGTGGAAGGCGGTGGTGGACAGGATTGCGCCAAGCAGCGCGGCACTGAGCGTCTTGCGGAACATCATCGGAAGGACCCCTCTCCTTGTTGGCCTCTCGTGGAGGCTCAGCGGCATCTTCGGCCGCTGCTGGAGGGACTATCGATCTCGTAAGCGCGAAACCGTATACGTCAATTGACGTAGGCGGGGTGGCGAAAGGTGCAGGAGACGGAACTACCGGACAGAGCGGCCTATGTAGACCGAGAGGTCTCGGCTTGTTTCTTCTCCCCGCCGGGAAGAAGTCCGCGCAGCGGATGAGCGGGTGAGGCCAGAGATATACGGAGAGCTAGCCCCCTCGTCCGACCCTTCGGCCACCTTCTCACCACCGGGGAGAAGAAAGGCGCGGCAACGTTTCACATCAAGAATGCGGCTTGCGGTCGCTCTCTTCGTCCCGGATCGCCTCGTCATGATACCAGGAGCCAAAATCCACATGCGGCTCTCTCGCCTCGCGTTCGAGGTCGCTCAAGCCATTGGTACGGAACTTGGACGCGCCAGCGCGCCCGCCAACAGGGAATTGGTAGATCGTTGCCGTCTCACGATGAAAGCCAGTCGCCATTTCGGTCATCCCACTCTGTTTGCATCGAAGCACTTGGTCATGGAATCAAACCCGTGAAAGCCGGATTCGCTCCCTTTGATTAAAAAAAAATCACGTTGCGGAAAATATAGGCATAGACAGTGCTTTCGACAAGAAAAACCATTCCGAAAGCGCTGGTTTTTAGGGCAAATGCCAATCCCTCGCGCGCAATTGAATTTCCTGCATCGCAGCATCGCATGGGACTGCCGGGCGCCAGCTATCTATCAGGATTCAATGATGAAACTTGAGGGGTGATTTACCCTGCTGCGTCGCAACAGAGGCCCCTTTGCAGGAAATCCAGAGGCCCTGCGCCAACGGACCCTGAAAGATTTTTCGAAAAAATCGCCGGATATCGCGAATCTGGCACGCGGCATGCATCTTAGGGGTCAGCCCTTGAACGCGAATGTGCTTCCGGTGGTGAAAGCCGCGGGAGGCCTCAAGGCTTCGCATTGTTACCTATGAGAGGTTCGTAATGACTAAGTTCAAACTCGAGTACATCTGGCTGGACGGATACAAGCCGGTCCCCAACCTGCGCGGCAAGACCCAGATCAAGGAATTCGATGAATTTCCGACACTCGAGCAGCTGCCGCTTTGGGGCTTTGATGGCTCCTCCACGCAGCAGGCCGAAGGCCACTCCTCCGATTGCGTGCTGAAGCCCGTCGCGATCTACCCGGATCCGGCCCGCTCCAACGGCGCGCTCGTCATGTGCGAAGTCATGATGCCCGATGGCGTCACCCCGCATCCGTCGAACAGCCGCGCAACCATCCTCGACGACGAAGATGCATGGTTCGGCTTCGAGCAGGAATATTTCTTCTACCAGGACGGCCGCCCGCTCGGCTTCCCGGAACAGGGCTACCCGGCTCCGCAGGGTCCTTACTACACGGGCGTCGGCTTCAAGAACGTCGGTTCGGTTGCCCGCGAAATCGTTGAAGAGCACCTTGATCTCTGCCTCGAAGCCGGCATCAACCACGAAGGCATCAACGCCGAAGTGGCCAAGGGCCAGTGGGAATTCCAGATTTTCGGCAAGGGCTCCAAGCGCGCCGCCGACCAGATCTGGATCGCTCGCTACCTGCTGCTGCGTCTTTGCGAACAGTACGGCATCGACGTCGAATTCCATTGCAAGCCGCTCGGCGACACCGACTGGAACGGTTCGGGCATGCACTGCAACTTCTCCACCAAGTACATGCGTGAAGTTGGCGGCAAGGACTATTTCGAAGCCCTCATGGCCGCTTTTGCCAAGAACTGGAAAGAGCACATCGACGTTTACGGTCCGGACAACCACCTTCGCCTGACCGGCAAGCACGAAACCGCTCCGTGGAACAAGTTCTCCTACGGCGTGGCAGACCGTGGCGCGTCGATCCGCGTTCCGCACTCTTTCGTCAACAACGGTTACAAGGGTTACCTTGAAGACCGTCGTCCGAACTCGCAGGGCTGCCCTTACCAGATCGCTTCCGTCGTTCTGAAGACGATCGCGGAAGTGCCGCTCGCAAAGTCGGCTGCTGCCTGATATCGAACTGATGGCGTCGCCCGAACCGGGCGACGCCATTTTTCTGTCCACCGAACGGCCAGGCGGACAGGTGACCTTTCGCCCGTCGCCACATGCGGCATAGTCATCCTGGCGCAGGCATCTGCGTGGTTTTGAGCGATGGCATCGCCGCTTCCTTGACCCGGACAGGGTTCGCCCCGGTGCCTCAAAGCAGGCCATGTGCTTTCGAGCAGAAAGGTGAACGATGGGCATTCTCGACAAATTTTCCCTCAAGAACCGCTCCGCCATCATCACCGGCAGCGGCCGCGGCCTCGGTTTTGAAATCGCCAAAGCCTTTGCCGAAGCTGGCGCCCACGTCTGGCTGACCGGCCGCAATGCCGAGACGTTGCAACAGGCGGTTGACACGCTGCGCGAAGCGGGCGGAAAGGCCGATTATGCCGCCTTCGATATTGCCGATACCAGAGCCGGGGCGGCGCTGGTCCACCGCATCATGAGCGAACTCGGCCACCTCGATATTCTCGTCAACAATGTCGGCGCGCGCGACCGCCGCCCGCTGTCCGAGTTCAGCGACGAGGACGTGCTGGAATTGATCCGCACAGACCTCACCTCCTCCATTTCCCTGTCGCGCGATGCGGCGGAAGCCATGGCGGCAAAGGCCCATGGCCGCATCATCACCATTACCTCCATTCTTGGCCACATCGTGCGGCCGGGCGATGCGATCTATCCCGTCGCCAAACAGGGGCTGACGGGCCTGATGCGGGCCATCGCCGTGGAATATGGCGCGCGCGGCATCACCAGCAACGCCATTGCGCCGGGCATGTTCGCCACCGAAACCAACGCCGCCCTTGCCGAAAATCCTGAGATGGTGGCCTTTGCCAAGCTTCGTGTACCGCTGGAGCGCTGGGGCAGACCGGACGAGATTGCCGGTGCGGCCCTGTTTCTGGCCAGCGACGCGGCCTCCTTCGTCAACGGCCATGTGCTGACGGTGGATGGCGGAATGTCGGTGCGCCTGTGAAAGGCCGCGGGCGGAAAGGCGCTCAGTAGGCATGGCGGCACGGCAACGCATCATCCCCGTCAGGCGCGAATATAACCGCTGGGTCGCCAACCAGACGCTGGAAGATTATGCGTTGCGTTTTACCGCCAAGAGCGCCCGGCAATTTTCCTCCAACCGCATTTCCCACACCGCCATCGGCGCGATTTCCTTTCTGGCGCTGGAAGCCATCGGCGGGGCAATCACGCTTTCCTACGGCACCACCAACGCTTTTTACGCCATCCTTGTCGCCGCCGTCGCCATGCTCGCCGTCGGCCTTCCGATCAGCCGTTATGCCATCCGCCACGGCGTCGATATCGATCTGCTGACACGCGGCGCAAGCTTCGGTTACATCGGCTCCACCATTACCTCGCTGATTTACGCCGCCTTCACCTTCATGCTCTTTGCCATCGAGGCGTCGATCATGTCCGGCGCGCTGGAACTGGCGCTCGGCATTCCGCTCTGGATCGGCTACATCATCTCCGCCGTCATGGTCATTCCGCTCGTCACCCATGGCGTGCGGCTTATCAGCCGTTTCCAGATCGTCACCCAGCCCTTCTGGATCGTCCTCAACATCCTGCCCTTCATCTTCATCGCCTTGATGGACTGGGAGAAATACGATCTCTGGCGCGCCTTTGCCGGCATTCACCATGCGTCCGGCCCGCCCGGCACCGTCGCGGATTTCAATCTCGTGGAATTCGGCGCAGCCTCGGCCGTCATTCTGGCTTTGATGTCGCAGATCGGCGAACAGGTGGACTTTCTCCGCTTCCTCCCCGCCGAAGGCCAAAGCCGCCTGCGCCACCGCCTCGCCGTCTTTCTGGCCGGTGCGGGCTGGGTTGTCGTCGGCGTACCGAAGCTCTTGGCCGGCTCGTTCCTTGTCGTGCTGACCTTCAGCTCCGGCGTTTCGGTCGACCGCGCCGCCGATCCTGCCCAAATGTATCTCACCGCCTTCGGTTATATGATCCCAAACCAGACGGCGGCAATGCTGCTGATGGTCGCCTTCGTGGTCGTCTCGCAGCTGAAGATCAACGTCATGAACGCCTATGCGGGGTCGCTCGCTTGGTCGAATTTTTTCTCCCGCCTCACCCACAGCCACCCCGGCCGCGTCGTCTGGCTGGTGTTCAATGTGGCGATTGCGCTGCTCTTGATGGAACTCGGCATCTACCGGCTGCTTGAGGAAACGCTCGGCATCTTCTCCATCATCGCCATGGCGTGGCTCTGCACCATCTCGGCCGATCTCTTCATCAACAAGCCGCTCGGCCTTGCCCCGCCGGGCATCGAGTTCAAGCGCGCCCATCTCTACGATATCAATCCCGTCGGCGTCGGCTCCATGGCGCTTTCCGCCACCATTGCGCTGATGGCGCATTTCGGCACCTTCGGCCCGCTCGCCGCCTCGCTCGCGCCCTATCTCACACTCATCGTCGCTTTCATCGCCTCGCCGCTGATTGCCTGGGGCACCAAGGGCAAATTCTACCTTGCCCGCAAGCCGCGCCAGCAATGGCGCGAAGAAAGCAGCATCACCTGCTCGATCTGCGAACACCCCTTCGAGCCTGAGGACATGGCCTGGTGCCCGGCCTATGCCGCGCCGATCTGTTCGCTCTGCTGCTCGCTGGACAGCCGCTGTCACGACATGTGCAAGCCGAAGGCGAAGCTGAACTATCAGGTCGCCACCGTCGCCAAGACCTTCCTGCCGAGACAGCTGGTAGCAAAACTCGCCACCCGCCTCGGGCGCTACGGCATGGCGGCGGCGATTGCCGTCACCACCATCGGCGGCATTCTCGCCATGATCGCGCATCAGGTCGGCACGGCCTCGCCGGAAACGGCAGATGTGGTGAACCGCACCATCCTCATCGTGTTTTTCGTCTTCGCCGTCATTGCCGGCATCGTCTGCTGGTTCCTCGTCCTTGCCCATGACAGCCGGGTGGTGGCGGAAGAGGAATCCTCCCGCCAGAACACGCTGCTCTTGAAGGAAATCGCCGCCCACAAGAAGACAGATGCGGCCCTCCAGGATGCCAAGGAAACGGCTGAGGCCGCCAACCGCGCCAAGAGCCGTTATGTCGTCGGCCTCAGCCACGAGCTGCGCACGCCGCTGAATGCCGTTCTCGGCTATGCCCAGATCCTCGAGCGCGACGAGACCATTCCCCCTCCCCGGCAATCGGCTATCAAGGTCATCCGCCGCTCGGCAGACCACCTCTCGGGCCTGATCGACGGACTGCTGGATATTTCCAAGATCGAGGCGGGCCGCCTGCAGGTCTATTCCAACGAGATCAACATTCAGGATTTCCTCGATCAGATCGTCGATATGTTCCGCCCGCAGGCGCAGGCCAAGGGGCTGGAATTCCGCCACGACCGCTCGCCCGCTCTGCCGCAATATGTGCGAACCGATGAAAAGCGGCTGCGCCAGATCCTCGTCAACCTGCTTTCAAACGCCATCAAGTTCACCGATCATGGCGCCGTCACCTTCGATGTCGGTTATCGCAGCCAGGTGGCGAGCTTCACCGTGTCCGATACCGGCCGCGGCATTGCCGAAAAAGACCTCGCCCGCATCTACGAACCCTTCCAGCGTGGCGAGGCCGAAAGCGTGCGGCCGATGCCAGGCCTCGGCCTCGGTCTGACGATTACAAGGCTTCTGACCAATACGCTCGGCGGCGAGATTTCTGTTTCCAGCGAAAAGGACAAAGGCTCCACCTTCCGCGTGCGCCTCATGCTATCCGCCGTCCACCGGCCAAACACGGCGCCGGCGCCGGAAAAGACCATCCGCTCCTATTCCGGTCCACGCCGCACCATCGTCGTGGTCGATGACAACGAGGATCATCGCGAGCTGATGCGGCAGGTGCTTTCGCCGCTCGATTTCGTCGTGCTGACGGCGCAATCCGGTCCCGAATGTCTCACACTCATCGAAGGCGTGAAGCCCGATCTTTTCCTCATCGATATTTCCATGCCCGGCATGACCGGCTGGCAGCTGGTGACGAAGCTGCGCGAGGCGGGTCAGACGGCCCCGCTCATCATGCTCTCAGCCAATATCGGCGACGGCACTGTCGCGGGTGCCGGCGATGACAATCACAACGACGCCATCGCCAAGCCGGTCGATATCCGCCACCTCTGCGACAGGCTCGCCGTGCATCTCGGGCTGAAATGGATTTACGATACCGACCTGCCGCCCGCGCCGGAGCCGCAGCCGCCTGCCGAGATCGTCCATCCGGGAGCCATCCACATCCAGGATTTGCAGCGGCTGGGCGAAATAGGCTACATACGCGGCATCGAAGCGAAACTCGCCGATCTTGCTCGCAACACGGAAAACCTGCCCTTCACGCAGGAGCTCGGCGCCTATGTGCAGGCTTTCGATCTGGCTGGCTACGCGCATTTTCTCAAGCGGTTCGAAGACAGTGACAGGGGAGACCTCAAGGCATGAGCGCTCAGGCGGCGGCCCCGAGAGACATTGTATTGCTGGTGGATGACAGCCCGGAAGCGCTCGGTTTCCTCACCGATGCGCTGGAACAGTCCGGCTTTTCCGCCCTCATCGCCACATCGGGACAGGCCGCGCTCAACATTGCCGAACGCATTACGCCCGATATCATCCTGCTCGACGCCGTCATGCCCACCATGGACGGTTTCGAAACCTGCCGCCGCCTGAAGGCCAATGCGGCGGTAGCGCAGGTGCCCGTCATTTTCATGACGGGACTGACCGAGACCGAACATGTGGTGCGGGCGCTGGACTCCGGCGGCGTCGATTATCTGACCAAGCCGATCAATATCGATGAGCTGCGCGCCCGCATCCGCGTGCATCTTTCCAATGCCCGTTCCGCGCAAAGCGCGCGCGTGGCGCTTGACGCCGCCGGCCGACACCTGCTTGCCGTGCGCGCCAATGGAGCTATCCACTGGTCTACGCCGCAGGCAACGCGGCTCGTCAATGCTGCGACCGGCCGGGATGACGGCATGGAAATCGTCGTCAGCCATATCGGCCGCTGGCTCGGCGAAAGGGCGGCCTCCGAAACCGGTCGCGATGCACCGCTGACGATCACCCAGGCCGGACGCCCGGCCTTGCAGCTCTCCTTCCTCGGCGCGATGGGCCCGGATGAGCATCTGTTTCGCCTGACCGCCGCCAACGAAAAGTCGGATGACCACCTTCTGAAAGAGCATTTCGCGCTGACCACGCGGGAATCGGAAGTGCTTTTGTGGATCGCCAAGGGCAAATCCAACCGCGATATCGGCGATATTCTCGGCCTGTCGGCCCGGACGGTGAACAAGCATCTCGAACAGATCTATGTGAAGCTCGGCGTGGAGAACCGCGCCTCTGCCGCGGTCAAGGCGGCGCATATTCTGCATCAGGGGTGACGGCTCGCCAAATTATGGTAGGCTCTTCCGACACATTCTCGCTCAAATACGCAAATTCTGCTTGTTGAACGAGCGGTAACCCCTTGTTTCTTCTCCCCGCCAGGGAGAAGTCCGCGGCAGCGGGATGAGGGGGCGAGGGTAGCGATAAGACCGAGAGCTTGCCCCCTCATCCGGCTCTTCGGGCCACCTTCTCCCCTGCGGGGAGAAGAGATACGCGGCACCCACCTCCCAAAAAATCACCACCCCCTGCCCTGAACCCCAATACAGGAACGCACCCCCATGAACCGTTTCATCATCCTCTCCGGTTGCTCCGGCGGCGGAAAATCCACACTTCTCGCCGAGCTCGCCCGGCGCGGTTTCGCCACCGTGGAGGAACCCGGCCGCCGCATCGTCATCGAAGAAACCCGCAACGGTGGCGCCGCCCTGCCATGGATAGACCTCGAAGCCTTTGCGCGCCGCGCCATTTCTGTGGCGCTTGAAGACCGTCAGCATGCGCCAGAGCACGGCACCGTCTTCTTCGATCGCGGCCTGATCGACGCCGCCTCGGCTCTACGCGAGGTCAGCGGTGACCCCGTCATCGAAACGCTGCAACGCGAACATCGCTATAACAGGCTGGTCTTCCTTACCCCGCCCTGGCCGGAAATCTATCGGGCAGACGCGGAGCGGCGGCATGATTTTGCCGCGGCCGTGGCAGAATACGACCGCCTCGTCAGGGATTATCAAGCTCTCGACTATGAAACCGTCGTCCTTCCGAAATCAGGCGTCGAAGAGCGTGCCGACTTCATTTTGGAGCGGCTGGACGGAGCGCAGCTGTCTCAGCGATTTTCCAGCAGCTGCGACACTGTCACGAACTCGAACCCGCGCTGACGCAGTCCATCGATGATCAGCGGCAAGGCCTGCCGTGAAGTCTCGCGGCTGCGATACATGACATGCATGATGATGATCGAGCCGTTTTCCGTGTGCTCGATAACGTGCTTCGCAAGAGCCGCTGCATCCTCGGCGATATCTAGATAGGATTCCGGTTCGACATCCCACATGATTGTTTTCCGCTCATGCCGGGAAAGATATAACGGCAAGGCGAACAGCTTCTTGCCATAGGGCGGGCGGAACATGATCTCACCTTTGTGACCCGCAGTCCGAATGGCCGCATCGGTGCGCTCGATCTCGTCCCCGACCCTGCCCAGTCCCATCAAGGCCATGTTGGAATGCGTATAGCTGTGGTTGCCGACCTGATGCCCCTCGCTGACGATCATGCGGGCCTGCGGCAGGTTTTCTTCAGTTTCCTTGCCCGTCAGGAAAAAGGTCGCTTTGATCCCGCGTTCCCTCAGGATCGCCAGGACCTCAGGCGTGAAACGCACCGAGGGCCCGTCGTCAAACGTCAGGGCCACCATCGGCTTCGGCGTCTCGACCCTCGGAATGATATCCCCGAACAATTGCGTCGTCCGGGATTTGCTGAAGAGATGAACGCCACCGAGCACAACCGCCAGCATGGCAAGACCAAGGATTGGAGACACCATCCGTTTCATCGCCATTGCCACCCCTCATTGCAGTTTTCGGGAGGTTTTGTCTCTCGCCTTATTGTCTCCAGTGTGGCGCCTGTCGCGCAAAAGAAAAGCCCGGCAGCGATGCCGGGCTTCGATAGGGTGTCGCAAAAGGCTTAGCTGCCCTGCTGGATGTAGGTGAACTTGCCGTCCGGACCCTTCTTCCACTCGTACATGACATAGCCAGGAAGCTTCGGGTCACCCTTCTCATCGAAGGAGATCTCGCCGAGCGCCGTCGGGAAGCTACCCTTCTTCAGCGCTTCGGCAACCCTTTCAGGCTCCACGGAACCGGCTGCCTTGGCAGCGCCGGCAATCGCCTGCAGGGCTGCATAGGAGTAGAGCGTATAGGCTTCCGGGTTGAAACCGGCGGCCTTGAACTTCTCTACCAGTTCCTTGTTTTCAGGGCGCAGTGTCGGATCAGGACCGAAGGTGTTGAGCGTGCCTTCGACGGCGTCGCCGGCGATGGAAGCCAGTTCGTTCGATACGATACCGTCGCCCGAGACGAGCTTGGCCTTCAGGCCCTGGTCAGCCGCCTGGCGGATGATGAGGCCGGCTTCGGTGTGCAGGCCGCCCCAGTAGATGATGGAAACGCCGGCTTCCTTCATCTTGGAGATCAGCGCCGAGAAGTCCTTGTCGCCGACATTCACGCCTTCGTACATGGCTTCCTTCACGCCGGCGGCATTGGCTGCCTTCTTGGTTTCATCGGCAAGGCCCTGACCGTAAGGCGTCTTGTCGTGAATGATGGCGATCTTGGCGTCCTTGAAATGATCGGCAAGATACTTGCCGGCGATGCCGCCCTGCTGGTCGTCACGGCCGCAGGTGCGGAACGTGTTCCACAGACCGCGCTCGGTGAACACGGGGTTGGTCGCGGCAGGCGTGATTTCGAGAATGCCGTTTTCGGCGTAAACTTCGGACGCCGGAATGGAAACGCCGGAGTTGAAGTGACCGACAACGAATTTCACGCCGTCAGCGACGAATTTATTGGCGACCGAAATACCCTGCTTGGGGTCGGATACGTCGTCGCCCAGCACGATCTTGATCTGCTCGCCATTAATGCCGCCGGCGGCATTGATGTCTTTCGCAGCCTGTTCGGCACCCTTCTGGATCTGAGCGCCGAAAGCAGCGTTCGGGCCAGTCAGCGGTGCGCCGACGGCGATCACGACATCGGCCCAGGCCGAACCGCCAAACGCGACCATGGCGGTCAGCGCGACAGCGGAAAGAAGAGACTTCTTCATTACTTTACTCCCAGTTCCTTTGGATGGGTTGTTTGCGAGGACCTGTTCAGTACCCACCTTAACCGAACAGGAAACGTTCCACTCTGCCGAGTATTAGTGACCCCGGAAAATACCGGCTGTCAATTTTTCTTTTTATAGGAAAATGCCGACGTGCGGTCGTAGAGCCAATAGTAATTATTGACCATCTGGCTCGTCCGGCGCATGCGGAAACCGATGCTGGAAAAAACCAGAAGAAGAACGACGTCAAACACGTAGTAGAAGCCGTTGATGAACGGCCCATCGAACAGCGCGTGATGCAAAAACCGCATCACCACGCCCAGCGCGAGCGTGTAGATCACCACCCGCGTATAACCACCCCAGCCGTCGGCAACGGATTTGCCGGTGCGCCAAGCCGTCCAGAAACCCAGAAGAACAACCAACGCGCGCAGAACATACCGCACGCCGTTATCCGTCTCGAAAAAAAGGCCCTGCATCTCTTTCCCCATCAGTGCCGGGCTGAATACCCAGGCCCTGCCTTGTCTGTCGTCCCGTCGTTTGCCGCCGGGCATTTTATTGTTTACGCCCCGCCATGGATCCTTAAGGTTTTGACCAAAGGACGACGGACCGCCGTTTGCAGTCTTGCGCCGCAAAATTTCCGGCGCAAGTAAAATCTTTCAGTGCCGTCCGCCTTCGAGATAGGCGGCGCGTACCTGCGGATCGGCGAGCAGTTCCTTGCCCGAACCGCTCATCGTCACCTTGCCGTTGACCATCACATAAGCACGGTCGGAAAGCTTGAGCGCGGCGAAGGCGTTCTGCTCCACGAGGAAGACGGTCAGACCCTCTTCCTGATTGAGTTTCTTGATCGCCTCGAAAATGCCCTTGACGATCAGCGGAGCGAGACCCAGCGAAGGCTCGTCCAGCAGCAGGAGCTTCGGACGCGCCATCAGCGCGCGGCCGATGGAGAGCATCTGCTGCTCGCCGCCGGAAAGCGTGCCGCCGCGCTGGCTCTGACGCTCCTTCAGGCGCGGAAACATCACGAAGATCTTCTCGACGTCTTCCTTGAAATATTTCAGGTTATCGAGATTGGCGCCCATCTGCAGGTTTTCCAGCACTGTCATGCGCGGGAAAATCCGGCGGCCTTCCGGTGATTGGGCGATGCGCTTGCGGGCGATCAGATGGGTCGGCAGCTGGGTAATGTCCTCGCCATCGAAGATCACCTGGCCGGCGCGCGCCTGCGGGCTGCCGCAGATTGTCATCATCAGCGTCGACTTGCCAGCGCCATTGGCGCCGATCAGGCTGACGATTTCGCCCCTCTTCACTTCGACATCGACACCGGCCAGAGCCCGGATATTGCCATAATAGGTTTCGACACCCTGGACTTTCAGAAGCGGTTCACCGGACATCAGGCCGCTCCTCCGTCGAGTTCTTCCGCAATCACGTCTTCCACTTCATCATCCTCGACACCCAGATAGGCGGCGATGACCTTCGGGTCGTTCTTCACATGGTCCGGCGTGCCGTCGGAAATCTTCTGACCGTATTCCAGAACCACCACGTGGTCGGAAATCTGCATCACCACGGACATGTCGTGCTCGATGAGGAGCAGCGACGTACCCTCGTCGCGGATGCCGCGCAGCAGCGTGTTGAGCGCCAGGGATTCCTTCGGATTGAGACCGGCGGCCGGCTCATCGAGGCAAAGCAGTTCCGGCCCCGTGCACATGGCGCGGGCGATTTCCAGGCGGCGCTGCGCGCCATAGGGCAGATCGCCCGCCGGATCGTCGGCGCGATCGATCAGATCGGCCTTTTCCAGCCAGTATTTGGCTTTTTCGATAGAGGCATCCACCGCCCGCCGGTATGCGGGCAGGCCGAGAAGGCCGAGGATCGTGTAACCCGAGGCCTTCATCAGCGCATTGTGCTGCGCCACCAGCAGGTTTTCCAGAACGGTCAGGCCCGAAAACAGGCGGATGTTCTGGAAGGTGCGCGCCACCTTTGCCTTCTTGGTGATTTCGAAATCCGGCAGGCGCTCGAGTAGATGCGTCTCGCCATCCTGCTGGCGCATGGTGATCATGCCCATGGTGGGCTTGTAGAAGCCGGTGATGCAGTTGAAGACCGTGGTCTTGCCCGCACCGTTCGGGCCGATCAACGCGGTGATCTCGCCGCGCTTCGCCTCGAAGGAGAAGTCGTTGATGGCCATAAGGCCGCCAAAGCGCATCGAGAGATGTTCGACCTTGAGGATCGTGTCGCCAGTGGTATTGGGTGTCATTGTTGTTGTTCCGGAAGCCATCAACCGTGACCTTCCTTGGTAAAGCTGCCGGAGACGGCCTTGCGTTCTTTAAGGAAAGCCGTGGGTTCACGCGAGCCGACGAAACCGCGCGGCTTGAACAGCATGACGATGACCATGGCAAGCCCGAACAGCAGCATACGATAGAGTTCCGGCGTGAAATCGGGCCCGAAGACATGCTTCAGGAACTCCATTTCGCGCAGAAGCTCGGTGCCGCCGACCATGACGAGCGCCGCAATGGCAATGCCGGTCAGCGAGCCCATGCCACCGAGAACGACGATGGCGAGAATGACGGCGGATTCGAGGAACACGAAGCTTTCCGGCGAAACGAACCCCTGACGGGCGGCGAAGAAGGAACCTGCAAAACCGCCGAACATTGCGCCCGTTGCAAAAGCGGTGAGCTTGGTGATGACCGTATCGATGCCGAGCGAACGGCAGGCGATCTCGTCCTCACGCAGCGCTTCCCACGCCCGGCCGATGGGCATGCGGCGCAGGCGGATGGTGACATAGGCCGTCAGCATGCACAGCAGCAGGATCACGTAGAACAGGAAGATCTTGTAATAGGCCGAGGACATCGACAGGCCGAACGCCTTGGCGAAATTGTTCGGCGCGCCGACATCGAACGACCAGATGCCGAAGATCGACGCCTTGGCGATGCCGGAAATACCGAAAGTGCCCTTGGTCACATCCGTCCAGTTGAGCAGCACGAGACGGATGATTTCACCGAAGGCGAGCGTGACGATTGCCAGATAGTCGCCGCGCAGGCGCAGCACCGGAAAGCCGAGGATGATGCCCCAGAAGCCTGCCAGAATGCCGGCAACGGGCAGCAGCACCCAAAACGAGAGGCCGAACTGGCTGGAGAGCAGCGCATAAGAATAGGCGCCCACCGCATAAAAGGCGACGTAGCCGAGATCGAGCAGACCGGCGAGGCCGACGACGATGTTCAACCCCCAGGCCAGCATCACATAGATCAGGATCTGGATGCCGAAATTGTCGACGAATTTCAGCGAGCCCTGGAAACCGAAGAGCTGCACCGCGATAACGGGATAAAGCAGCAGCAGAACCAGCGCCAGCTTCAGAAAGTGCTTGTGGAAAAAGCCCTTTTCCTCGGAAATCTCCAGAACGCCGCTCTTGGCCTTGGCCAGCTTGCGACGATCCAGCGACGGCTTGATAAAGCCGACCATAAGGAAGCGGCCGATGGCGGCAACGGCGACGAAGATCGCCAGAAGGCCCCAGCGCGTGCCCCAGATCAGCTGGTTGTTGATGTCCTGATAGGTGACGATGCCGACATAAAGAATGAACATGCCGAACGAGATGACGCCCGCAATCAGGCCCTCCTTCACGGCTGTCGCCATCAGGCTGGGGCCGGAAGAGGTGTTTTCGGAAGCGATATTGGCCATGGGATCACACCTTCTCGACTTCCGGGCGACCAAGGATGCCGGTCGGCTTGAAGATCAGCACGAAAGCCAGGATGCCGAAAGCCGCGACATCCTTGTAGGCGATGGAGAAATAGGCCGACCACAGCGATTCGATCAGGCCGATCAGGAGGCCACCGAGAACAGCGCCCGGCAGCGAGCCGATGCCGCCCAGAACGGCTGCCGTAAATGCCTTGACGCCGGGAATGAAGCCGTCGCTGAAAGAGGCAACACCATAATACATCAGATACATGGTGCCGGCGACCGCGGCGAGTGCTGCACCCATGATGAAGGTGATGGAGATGGTCTTGTCGACATCAACGCCGAGCAGCGCCGCCATCTTGCGATCCTGTTCGGTGGCGCGCTGCGCCCGGCCGAGCGGGGTCTTGTTGACGATGTACCAGAAGGCGAAGAGCAGCACCGAGGTGACGACCATGATGATCAGCTGCTTCAGCGACACGGTGATGGCGCCGAAATGATAGCTTTCGGTCACCAGCGACGGGATCGGCTTATTGCGTGGACCCTGCGTGACCTGGATGAAATTGGAAAGCGCGATCGACATGCCGATGGCAGTGATCAGCGGCGCAAGACGGAAGGAGCCTCTGAGCGGGCGGTAGGCGACGCGTTCGATCACCCAGTTCCACAGGCCAGTCATCAGCATGGCGACGACCATCATCAGAAGCAGAAGAAGCGCCACCGGAATGCCGGCGACAAAGGATGTCACGATCAGGAAAACGATCAGCGCGGCGAAGCCGCCGAGCATGAAAATATCGCCATGGGCGAAGTTGATCATGCCGATGATGCCGTAAACCATCGTATAGCCGATAGCGATGAGGCCGTAGATCGATCCAAGAGTCAGCCCGTTTATGAGCTGCTGGATAAAATACTCCATGTCTTTCCCCCGGGCACGACCTCAAATGGGCCACGCCTCGTTATGTTAATTATAGGGGCGCCCTTGCAGGCAGACCCCCACCCTCAAAATGCATATCGTGTTCGTTAAAAATGTGAAGTCAAAAACGGGCGATCCTGCACAAAATTTGGAATTTCCACACCAGCTGCCGCTTTCCCGATCAAAAGAGCCATGATTTTGGCAGGAAGTGCTGAAAAAATGACGGTCGAATGCTTATTTTAGCATTGTCCGACGCCATTATTTGACGGGCAGCGGGCAAAGGAGTAGCGAAGATCGGAACGGCGATATCCCGCAGACGGGATTCAATTGGCAAAGAGATGATCGACATATTGACGAAAGCGGCGCTGGACGCCGGGCAGGCCATCATGGCGGTCCACCGTGCCGGCCCGCATGTGTCGTACAAGGATGACTGCTCGCCGGTGACGGAAGCCGATCAGCGTGCCGAAGCGATCATTCTTGCGGCCCTGGCCGCCCATTTTTCCGATATACCGGTGGTCGCCGAAGAGGCCGTGTCGAGTGGCATCCTGCCGGAAACCGGAGCGGAGTTCTTTCTCGTCGATCCGCTGGATGGAACCAAGGAGTTCATTTCCGGCAAGGATGATTTCACCGTCAACATCGCGCTCATCCGCAACGGCGCTCCGGTGGTCGGTGTGGTTTACGCCCCCTGTCGCGGACAGGCGTGGACCGGCGAGGGCAACGCCGCCGAAAAACTCGCCATATCGGCCGAAGGCGTCATTCTGTCGCGCCACCCCATCCGGGCCCGCCAGCGCGGCGCTTCCCCCGTGGCGCTGATCAGCCGTTCGCACTGCACCGCACGAACGGAAGCCTTCGTGGCCGAACATGGACTGAAGGACTGTATTTCTGTCGGCTCGTCGCTGAAATTCTGCATGCTGGCGGAGGGTGCCGCCGATATCTACCCACGCTTCAGCCGCACCATGATGTGGGACACGGCGGCGGGCGACGCCGTGCTGCGCGCCGCCGGCGGCCGGACGCTGGACTGCTCGGGCCTTCCGCTAACCTATGCGGTGAAGGGCGATGGCGAGGATGCGCTGGCCAATCCGGATTTCATTGCCGAAGGGGCGATGGCGGTGGAACACGCGGGGTAACGGGCGCTCGGCGTTTGCTGCGGCTCTTGCGACGGGCGGCATTGGTGAGCTTCGGTGTGTGCGGCTTTACCCCCCTCTGCCCTGCCGGGCATCTCCCCCTCAAGGGGGGAGATCGACTCGCGGATAGGTCTCCCCCCATCTCAACGTTTGCGAATGAAGTGGCGGTAGCGCTTCCTGCTGATCTCCCCCCTTGAGGGGGAGATGCCCGGCAGGGCAGAGGGGGGTAAAGCCACACACACCAAGGCCCCCCAAAAAATAATCCACCCCCGCTCATCCCCGCCCCACGCCACCACCTCACAATGCCCCCGCAACGAAACACCGCAGCGCGGGAGGCACATCATGACCGAACAGACGGCGAGACTTCAGCTTCCCTATATCCTCCCCTCGCAGGCGCAGAAACACGTCACCCACAACGAGGCGCTGCAACGGCTCGACGCGATCGTGCAGCTGGTCGTCAAGGCTGTGGTTGCCGCACCGCCCGAAAACGCCGCCGAGGGAGATTGTTTCCTCCTCTCCGCCGACGCTGCCGGCGATTGGGCCGGCAAGGGCGGCAGGCTCGCCTTCCGGCAGGATGGCGCGTGGCTCTCTATCACACCGCAGCCCGGCTGGACGGCATGGTTTGCGGCCGAAAGCAGATACCGCGTCCTGCGCGACGGCGGCTGGCGTGACCTGCCACTGCCGGCCACCGGTCGGCTGGAAAGCATGGGAATCGGCACGGAGGCCGACGCCGTCAACCGGCTGGCGCTCGCCTCCCCCGCCAGCCTTTTCACCCACCCGCAGAATGACGGCAGCCACCGCATGACGATCAACAAGGCGGGCGGGGCCGATACAGCCTCATTGCTGTTCCAGTCCGGCTGGAGCGGCCGCGCGGAGATGGGCCTGGCGGGAAATGACGGGTTTTCGATCAAGGCCAGCACGGACGGAGCCTCATGGCACACCGCCATAGTCTGCAGCGGCAATGGTCGCGTCTCGATGCCCAACCGCCCGCTCGCCGTCGCTGGCCTGCCGGCGGGCACGACGAAGCCGGCCAATGGCTCTGCCGCCGGTTTTTCCGTGCTCTCCCTCGCTGAGGGCGGCTTTGCCCTCGGTGATGCGGCAAGTGGTGGTGGGCGCGACCTGGTGGTGCCAGCGAAAGGCCTCTATCTGGCCATATTGACGCTTGCCGTGGTCTCGTCTTCCGGCCACCGGGTGACGCTGTTGATCAACGGCACGGCGGCCGATTTCGACATCGCGGGCAATGTGTCGGACTCAGGCACGTCGCAGTCGGCAACCGCCTTCCTTCGCCTCGATGCCGGCGACCGCCTGCGGCTGCACCATGAGGGAACGGTGGAATTGACCCAGGGCAACGGCAAAACGTGCCTTTCGCTTGCGTGGATCTGATCTGGACAACCGATGAGAGAGAAAAATTGCGATTTTTGGAAAAATTTTTCCCCGACAAAATAAGGCGACTCGAACAAATCAGGCGAAACCGTTCAAATTCTTAATAAATTGTCACGAGCTGCTTAGGCAATTTTTAAAGGTACGGGGCTAAAGTTCCCGTCATATGGTCTTGAGTTTGTATAGAGTGTCCAATGACCGAAATGATACGCCCACGAGTTAAATATGTCATCGGCCCCGATGGCAGCCCTCTGACGATTGCGGATCTTCCGCCTGCCAATACCCGGCGCTGGGTCATTCGCAGAAAGGCAGAGGTTGTTGCCGCCGTGCGCGGTGGACTGTTGAGCCTCGAAGAGGCCTGCGAGCGTTATACGCTCACCGTTGAAGAATTCCTGTCCTGGCAGTCCTCGATTGCCGATCATGGCCTTGCCGGCCTGCGCACCACGCGCATTCAGCAATACCGCCACTGAGAAAGTGCGCCGGCGCGCCAAAGGCGCCCAACGCCGGATTTTCAAAACGCCCCGTCAGTTTATCGACGGGGCTTTCGGTTTGATTTCGGATTTTTCATTCAGAACCATGCCTGCTGACGGTGAGAGATTGTCGCCGGTTTGTGTCCGCTGCGTTCGCTATCCCGCTGTTTCAATTCGGGCGCAAGCCGCTACAGTGGAGATACGAACAGCAATGGGAAGGCAGAGATAATGGATATCAAGACAACCGAAACCGGATCGCGCGGCGAATATCTCGCAACCGTCGACGGCCATACGGCGGAAATGACCTATTCCCGCACCTCCCCTTCCCTCATCATCATCGATCATACCGGCGTGCCCGATGCGCTTCGCGGCAAAGGCGTCGGCCAGGCACTTGCCGCCTACGCCATCGATGAAGCCCGCAAGGGCGGCTGGAAGATCATTCCGCTCTGCCCCTTCTTCAAGGCCCAGACCCTGCGCCATCCAGACTGGGCCGATGTTATCCAGGGCTAAGGGCGCTTTATCATCTGTCTGAGGGCAGAAGTCGCAAGCGTCGCGGCATATTTCTTCTCCCCGCCGGGGAGTAGGTGGCCCGAAGGGTCGGATGAGAGGGCAACGCCAGTAGTATGCGGAGAACTTGCCCCCTCGTCCCGCTGCCGCGGACTTTTCCCCGGCGGGGAGAAAAAACAAGCGGCTTACGCTTAATCCCTCACAGCCGTTGCAAATATCGCGTCATTTCATAAATGCGTGTCACGCCACCTTCAACGGTGGGGTCCCGGCATGCATGCTCCGGCGGACCTCTTCCCGAAATTCGAGCGTATCCTTTGCGCCGTGCACGGCCACGGCATGCTGCACGGCCGCCTCCATCAGCTCCTCCTGGGAATCGGCCGAAATGGCAACGGTGCATCTGCTGTCACTGGGAAATTCACGGCAATCGATATATTGGCGGGCCATTTTTTCCTCCCTGCAATGGCCGCCCGCACCCGCACGGGTGCGTGCGCGTAAAAGCCTCCGGCTCACGGTCGGAACCCCTGTAAAATACGCCTTTCCGCATGTCCGGACAATCGAAATCGGGGCGGCCGCCCCGTCGTGGCGCGATGGCGAAGCAGCAAGACAAAAGGCCGCCCTGATGGAGCGGCCTTTCGAAAAAAAGCATGTCGTCCCGTCATTGAAAGCCGCCTCCTGATCCACCGGCAGCCGTCAATGAGGACGAGGTTCGTCAGTTCTGCGCCACCTGTCAGGCGCGGGCGCGGATGGCTCCGTCGCGGTTTTCCAGTGCGGCGGCCTTTTCATATTCGGCCTGCACCTCTTCCAGCGATGCCTCGGCGGCCTCCTGCTGGGCCTTCAGTTCCCGGATGGAAACCTGAAGATTATCCGCCCGCTGGCGCGCGGCCTTGGCGAAGGTCGGATAGGCGAAATGCGTCGGATCGGTAATGCCCGACTTGCTCTCTTCCAGAGAGATCTGATGCACCAGTTCCTTTGCCATCCGCTCGAATTCGGACATCATCTGCTGCAGCTGATTAAGCTGCCTGCGTTTTTCATTGACCTGAAATTCCTTCAGGCGAACCAGGCTGTCACGCGACTTCATACGCAATACTCCATGGATAGCGAGACCCGGATCAAAAAGGGCACTATGCCCCCTCGACCGGCCCGTTTAACCCGCCCTTTCAACCGGCCGGGTTAACCCGTTGTGCCGGAATGATTCCCGAAAGTTACCCGGCGTTAATAAAAAACCGCCGCCGTTAACCTTTCGTTTACGGGCATCGTTAATGATAAACACGATCATTTAAGGGTCGGTAAATGCCAGGTCCAAAAAAATGGGCCAGACGATGTAAGAGTCGATTGAATCACTTAGCGGGAAATACTCACGTTAAGCTTCAATTTTGGCGATGGTGGATTCACGTGCAAAAACAGCGAAATGCCTAGTTTGCTTAATAAATTCGATACACCTTGCCAAAGGCAATTAGAATTTGTTAACCATTTGGTGGCAGCCTGCAAATCAGGCAACGTCTGGATCCGCATCGCGCGAGGCAATGTTTTACCGGTTCGCGGGCGGCAAAGGGGATAATTATGCGGGTTCTACTGATTGAAGACGACAGCGCGACAGCGCAGAGCATTGAACTGATGCTGAAGTCGGAAAGCTTTAACGTTTACACGACCGACCTCGGTGAGGAAGGCGTGGACCTTGGCAAGCTTTACGACTACGACATTATTCTTCTCGACCTTAACCTCCCCGACATGTCGGGTTACGAGGTGCTGAGAACGCTTCGGCTTTCCAAGGTCAAGACGCCGATCCTCATCCTGTCCGGCATGGCCGGCATTGAGGACAAGGTTCGCGGCCTCGGCTTTGGCGCAGACGATTACATGACGAAGCCGTTCCACAAGGACGAGCTTGTTGCCCGCATTCACGCAATCGTCCGCCGTTCCAAGGGCCATGCGCAGTCGGTCATCTCCACCGGCGAGCTGATCGTCAATCTCGATGCCAAGACGGTTGAAGTGGGCGGCCAGCGCGTTCACCTGACCGGCAAGGAATATCAGATGCTTGAGCTGCTTTCGCTGCGCAAGGGCACGACGCTGACCAAGGAAATGTTCCTGAACCACCTTTATGGCGGCATGGACGAGCCGGAACTGAAGATCATCGACGTCTTCATCTGCAAGCTGCGCAAGAAGCTGGCAAACGCCGCCGGCGGCGCGAACTACATCGAAACCGTCTGGGGCCGCGGTTATGTTCTGCGCGAGCCGGATGGCTCGACGGAATATCTCGAAACCGCCTGATTCCTGCTGGAACAGGGCTGTTTTAAAAGACCCGCTGGAAACGGCGGGTTTTTTGTTGACTGCGGGTCGCGGCAGGTCGGCAACGGCGTCCCGCTCAGGCGGAGGGGCGAGAGGACAATAAATGACGGACACAATCCCCACCCTCGTGACAAATCGCCTTAACCTTCGCCCACCGCGACTGGACGATTTCCCGGCCTATCGTGATTTCATGGCGTCACCGCGCTCCACCGGCGTCGCCGGACCGCATGATCTCGCCGCCGCATGGGCCATGTTCTGTCAGGACAGGGCATTGTGGTCGTTCTTCGGTCACGGCGCGCTGATGATCGATCTCGCCGAGAGCGGCGAATGCATCGGTCAGGTCGGCATCAATCACGGCCCCCTCTATCCCGAGAAGGAACTGGGCTGGCTGCTTTACGACGGTCATGAAGGCAGGGGTTATGCGGCGGAAGCCGCAACGGCGCTGCGGGACTGGGCCTTCGATACGCTGAAGCTTCCAACCCTCGTCAGCTATGTCGGCGCAGGCAACCGCCAATCCGCCGCCGTTGCGGAGCGAATCGGCGGAGTGCTGGACCCTGTCGCGCCGCGCCCGCTGCCATCAGATCTGGTCTATCGCCATGATGTGCGAAGGGATCGGCATGCAAGGACGTGATCGATAGGGCCGCATTTATGCGGCCCGTCTTTATTTTAAAGCGTCACGCAGAAAGGTCGTGACTGCACCACGGATCTCCTGATGCAGTGCCGCCCTGTCTCTTCCGCCACCGCTGCGGCATATGAATGCTTCATCGGGCGATTCTTCCAGCAGGCGTTTTTCGCCATCTTCCTTGCATATCTGCATGAAACTCAAATGGGTGGCGTCCGGTATCACATGATAGGTGGTCGTCGCCTTTGGCAGAAGAGCGGCGACACGGTCTGAATCGGCTTTGATCGCCGCAATCTCCGGCGTTTCCACGCCAGCGGCCATCACCAGAACCGGAACGTCCACCTGTCGCAACGTCTCAGGCAGAAAGCCCGCCGCCGGGCCCAGATCAAGCGAAACGACAGCGCGAATACGGTTATCATACCTGCTCATTGAGAGGCGCGGATCGGCCTTTCCATCACCAATAATTCCCACCTTGCTTAAGAGCCGGTTGGCTTTGCATTGCGGCGGCAGCGGCGTCACATCGCAACCTTCAAGAGCCAGATCGGCACTATATCTTGCGCCTGCGAGTTCCATCGCGGTCCAGCCGCCGAGCGAATGGCCGATGACTGCGATGCGCCGACTGTCGATGCGCCCGGCAAGAGCCTCATCTTTGAGGAGCGCTGTCAGGACCGTACTGATGGCGCGTGGCCTTTCCCAAAGTGCCACCACCTCGTTTCCCTTCTGCGCCTCGAAATCTTCGCCAGCATGATCGGGTGCGGCGACGACATAACCATCATGCACCAGTTCACCCGCAAGCCAGTTGAGGTTGCGCCAGCTGCCGCCGTAACCATGAGACAGCAGCACAAGCGGGCGAGAACCCGGGGCACGGGAGGCGTCCCGGAGAACATCAAGCCCGAAAAATATGGCGTTCTCGCCGACAGTCTCCGCTTTCCCGGAAGACGTGGTTGGATACCACATTGAAACTGCGAGAGTTTTTCCGCCTTGATCAGCCGGCAACTCAATCTGTTTGAAACCTATGGCCTCTTTGGCGGTCACGCTTGCGGTCAGCGCGAAAAGGAGCATTGCAGCTAGTGTCAGTATGCGCATGTTTGTCTCTCCGTTGGTCTGGACGGAGAAAAGATTGGCTTATCCGATTGCCGGAGAGACCTTGAACGCGCTCGTCGTCGTACTCGATCGTGATCGAGGCCGTCGCGGCAACGGCCAGGTTCACGTGACGGATCAGATCGCTGCAAGCTGCTGGAGATGGCCTGTCATGCCGACACCCTCCCCGCCCGAATTCACCGTATCGAAGTAGTCGTGCCAGCCGCTCTCGGCGGTTGCCTCCACTACTATCAGTCAAAGCCCTTTGTCCGTGCTTTGGACATCGTGGAGTTAGGGTGTCCTGATCCGCTCGAAAAGCCGCACGGGGCTTTCCCGGAAGGTCGTCTCCCGGAAAGGGCGGAAGCCGAAGCGGGTGGCGATTGCGAGGGAGGGTACGTTGAGCGGATCGATCATGCACACGATCCGGTTCGATATGCCCTGCGTGTCGAACCAGCCAAGCGCGGCCTGCACGGCTTCGCTCGCCACGCCCTTGCCCGTCAGATCCCTGTCGATCTTCCACATGGCCTCCGGTGCGGTGTCGAAATCCGCGCCATGTCCGCGGCGCATATGGGCGAGACCCACCTCGCCGACGATTCGTCCCGTGGACAGTTCCTCGACCACGAAAGGCCCGAAACCGAAGACGGACCAGTGGCCGATGAAACGCAAAAGCCGCGCGAAAGCGAGTTCGGGGTCGAGCGGCGCTATTGAGTTCACCCCCGGAATGGGTTGAACGGCCGCGCTCCAGAAAGCGCAATAACGCGCTTCGTCCTCGATGGCATGCGGCCGAAGACAAAGACGCGCGGTTTCGACACGAATCATGAGACCTCCCCTGGAAACGAAAAAGGGCCGGGCGCTGGCAAAACCGGCCCGACCCCTGATGGCATCACTGTCGCATTGAAACGATCACGCCGCGATCGTCTTTGCCGTGAAGACGATACGATCGTCATGCACCTTGTATTCCACCGTCATATTGGCCTCCTCGGCCAGAAGCAGCGTGTAATAGGGCTGAACGGAATGGGCGTCGACCGCCTCTTCCAGCCTGCCCTCGTAGATTTCCACGAACTTGCCCGGCACGCGCATCATCCGGCCCTTGACGGTGATTTCGAACTTGGCGTCGCCATCGGGGTTTTCAAGCAGCACATCCACATTGCCACCGCGCGGTATCGCGCCATAGGCCACGAGGAAGAGGTTGAGCAGAAGCTTGACGCGGTTCTTGGCAACGATGGCGCGCGGGCCGTTCCAGCTGACTTCCGCCTTCTTTTCGGCCTCTGCAAAATCCTTGGCGGCCTTTTCGGCCTCGCCGGTATCGATCGACGCGCCGGCGGAACCGGAAGCACCGAAAGCAAGGCGGGCGAACTTCAGCCGCACGGATGCGTTAAGGGCTGACGTGCGGATGAGATCGAGCGCATCGTCATCCGTGCCGCCCTCGTCCAGCAGTTCGAGGCCGTTATTGATGGCGCCGACAGGAGAAATCACATCATGGCACACACGGCTGCACAGAAGGGCCGCCAGATCGGGACCGGACAGCGTGATATTGAGTTTGCTGGTCATAAAATTCTCTCCTGCGCAAGGGAGGCGCGGACGGTGTGGAAATTGTTAAGCCATAATGACACCATATTTGGTAAACCGATTGTTAATAGGATGGTTTCAAAATGCCAAATGCCTTAACAGGCCACACTGGAGCCCCGTGTATCCGCCAGGATGCGCGAAACATGCTGTAGAACTTTGACTCTGCGCGTCGGCCCTTTCGAAAAACCGATTCGGATTTTCGAACCGACGCGCTAACGAAACAGACGGACGGACATGACGATGCGCCTTAAGAAAACCCGCACCATTGCACGCCTCGGACTGGGAAAGATCGTCGCGCTCCTCGCGAGCCTGCTGATATGGGTCGCACCGGCCGCGGCCCAGAACAGCGATCAATATTCTTTCCAGGAAGTCGTGGATGCAGGCCACGGATTCTTCGGCGAAACCACCGGCGGCCTTGCCAAGGTGGTGGAGCGCGCCTTCCAGCAATACGGTCTTCCGAACGGTTACATTCTCGGCCAGGAGGGCTCCGGCGCCTTCGTTGCCGGCCTCACCTATGGCGAGGGCACGCTTTACACCAAGAATGCCGGCCAGCACCCCGTCTTCTGGCAGGGGCCGTCGCTCGGCCTCGATTACGGCGGCCAGGGCACCCGCGCCATGATGCTGGTCTACAATCTGCCCTCCGTTGATTCGCTCTATCGCCGTTACGGCGGCGTCAGCGGCTCCGCTTTCATCGTCGCCGGCGTCGGCATGACCTATCTGAAAAGCAGCGAAGTCACGCTCGCCCCCATCCGCACCGGCATCGGCGCACGCCTCGGCATCAATGTCGGTTACCTGAAGCTCACCCAGCAGCCGACTTGGAACCCCTTCTGATAAGACGGGTTGATAGGACGAGACGGTGCGGCGGATTTCTTCTCCCCGCCGGGGAGAAGGTGGCCCGAAGGGTCGAATGAGGGGGCAACCTTGCCGTATCTCATAACCCTCGCCCCTCATACCGCTGCCGCGGACTTCTCCCCCTCGGGGAGAAGAAACAAGCGGCGAGGTCTCGCCCACGAATTGCCAAAGGGAGACCCCTCCCCGCGGTTGCAATAATAGCGTAACGTGTTTTCGCGCCCCTCTTTCCGAATGCGCGCGTATCTGAGTTTCGGAGACTGTAAAGCGTGATCGAATATGCCATTCTCTTCGGATTGGGTTTTCTCACCGCAACCCTGCTGGCCCTGTTGATCGCACCCGCGATCCACCGCCGCATCGTCGCTTATACGGAAAACCGCATACGCGCGACAATGCCCATCAGCCCGCAGGAAGTCCGCGCCCAGAAGGACATGGCGCGTGCGCTCTACGCCGCCGAAAACGCCAAGGTCCGCCAGGAACTGGAAACGGAGCGGGAAAAGAACACCTCGCTCCGCCTCGCCAACGAGGCCGCTTCCAGCGATGCTTATCGCCTCGGCGAGCAGAACCGCAGCTTTTCCCTGAAGATCGAAGAGTTGACGCTGGAGATCGGCGAATTGCGCGCCGCACTTGACGCCAGCGAAGAGCGCGCCGGCATCATCCAGGCCAACCTCTTGCAACAGGAGCAGGCTGCCAATGAGCGCGCCAGCCAGATGTCCGATCTCACCGCCCGCCTCACCAACCTGACGCGCGAACTCGATGATTCGAAAATCCTCGCCGCCACCCGCGATCTCGAAGCCGAACAGGCCAAACAAAGCGCCACACGCTTCCGAAAGGAAGGCGAGACCGTCACCCGCGAGCTTCAGGATATCGCCAGCCGCAACCGGGAAGCGATGGAAGCCGTGGCGCGCGAAAGCCGCAAGGTAACGAGGCTTGAGGAGCAACTGGCCAGCACCATTGCCAAAAACGCCGACCTCGACACGATGCTGACCCTGCGCAACCAGGAGGTCGCGCGCCTCAAGGAACAGTTGGCCGCAACCGGCGGCCGCAGCAACGACATGATCATCCGCCTGCCGAACCCCGCTGTTCCCGCCGAAAAGCCGGTCGAGCGGCAGCAAGCCGCAGCGCCGACCCCTGCCGCCACGCTCGAAACCGCGCCCGCCATCGAGAAGGACGCACAACAGACGGCAGCCCCGGAGGATGCCACCCCCGCCTCCCCGCCGGAGGAGCCGAGCGCACAGCCGGGCGCATTGGCACCGGAAGGTTTGGAACAGGAAATCGAGGATATCCGCAATCAGGGCACCGCGCTCACCGAGCGCCTGTTGAATGTGCGTGGTACCGGTAATGACGAGCCCGTCCGCCGCGAAATCGCGAGGATCGCCGCCGAGATGATCGCGCTGACAGCCGCGCAGGAGGGTGAGGCATCGCCTATTCCGGGGCTGCTGGCCAAGGCGTCTGGTTCATCGGGGCGGGAGAGCCTTGCGAAGCGGGCGAAGGTGGTGATGGAGAAGCGGAAGCGTTAGGTACTCTGTGGTGTGGTTACGCCAACGTTGAGTGTGCAGCTTACCCCCCTCTGCCCTGCCGGGCATCTCCCCCTCAAGGGGGGAGATCGGCAGGAGGCCCTGACACCACTCCATTCGCAAGCGCTGAGATGGGCGATCTCCCCCTCGAGGGGGAGATGTCCGGCAGGACAGAGGGGGGTAAGCCGCAGACGCCGAAGGGGTAAAGCGGCTCTGATCTACACCCGCCCGATCACCCCCGCCATCTGATAAAGCGCCAGCCCCGAAGCCGTCCCCGCATTCAAGCTATCCAGCTGCGGCGACTGCGCAATCCGCGCCGTATGAAACCGCGACAGCACCGATTGCGGCAACCCCTCGCCTTCCGTGCCGATGACGAGCGCCATGCGTTCAGCGCGGGGAATATCGCGGATTTCGGTCTCGCCACCGGGCGAAAGGCTCCAGATCGCAAAACCGGCTGCCGCGAGCCGCTCCAGCATCTCCACTGCCCCGCCGCCGCGATGATAGGGGACCGACAGCACCGACCCCACGGAAACCCGCAGCGCCTTGCGATAGAGCGGGTCACAGCACGTCTCGTCCAGCAGCACCGCATCGGCATAAAAGGCTGCGGCGTTGCGAAACATCGCTCCGAGATTGTCGTGGTTGGAAATGCCGCAGCCAACGAGCACCAGAGACGACGCGGGAAGCGCTGCAATCATCTCTTCCAGGCCGTCATCGCGCACCCGCCGCCCGAGCGCCAGAATGCCACGATGCAAATGGAAACCGACGATACCATCCAGCACCGGCGCTTCGGCCACATAAACGGGCACATCTTCGGGGAAATCGGAGAGAATATCCGCAACGCCGGAAAGCCGGTTGCGCAGAATCAGGATGCTCTCCGCCGCAAAGGCCCCACCCGCCTTGTGAGCGGCGGCCAGCATGCGCAGCACCACCGTACCTTCGGCGATGAAACGCCCCTGCCGGCCGGTGAGATCACGCTCGCGAATATCGCGAAAGGCGGCAATGCGCGGATCGGCCGGGTCGTCGATCGAGATCAGCGCCCGGCCATCCAGCAGGTTATTGACCTCACTGACCATCAACAGTCACGTCGGCCAGGAACCGGCCGCTGGCGACGTTGAAGACCAGCGCCTTGCGCGTGCCGTTGGCCAGCCGGCCGTAAAACAGCATGTCACCGCCGGAATAGCTGACATTGTCGATCGTGAAGCCCTGCGGCAGGCTGGCGGTGACGGCCATCGGGCCACTACCAGTGGGAACGGCGAGGTTTGGCGCTTCCGTCTGCGTCTGAACGGCCTTCGACGGCCCCATCGCCTTGTAGACAACCGCACCGAAGACAGCCATAAGGCTGATAAACATCACGGAGCCCGACACGATCTGCAAACGGATCATCTTGCGGCGAACTTTTTCCATGGCCGGATCAAGCGGCTTGTCTTCCTGTTCGTCTTGCTCGATCTGCGTCATCGGGTTCCCTGAAATGCTGATGGATCGGAAAAATAAGAATGAACGACCCCTTTAAACAAGGCGGAGACGCAAGGAAAGTCCTGATTGCCGGGGAAGACGCCGAAGGCCGCCTCGATTCCTGGCTGGCGGGCGAACTGGGCAGCGACTTCTCCCGCAGCCGCCTGAAGGCGCTGATCGAACAGGGCGCGGTTTCCCTCAACGGCAAGCCGGTGACCGAGCCGAAAAAGAAGGTGCATCCCGGCGACCGTATCGAGATCGTCATGCCCGAGCCGGAAGACCCGGAACCCAAGGGCGAGGACATTCCCCTCAACGTGGAATATGAGGATGAAGACCTGATCGTGCTCGTCAAGCCCGCCGGCCTCGTCGTGCATCCCGGCGCCGGCAACTGGACGGGAACGCTGGTCAACGCCCTCATTCATCATTGCGGCGACAGCCTCTCCGGCATTGGCGGCGTCAAGCGCCCGGGCATCGTACACCGACTGGACAAGGAAACGTCAGGTGTCATGGTCGTTGCGAAGAACGACAACGCCCACCGGCATCTGGCCGCACAATTTGCCGACCATGGCCGCACCGGGCCGCTGGAACGCGCCTACAAGGCCATCGTCTGGGGCCGCCCGCGCACGCTGCGTGGCACCATCGACGCAGCGCTCGGCCGCAGCGTCGACCGCACCAAACGCGCCGTCAAGCACGAGGATTCGGATGATGCCCGCGAGGCAATCACCCATTACGAGGTAGTCGAGCGTTATCACGAGCGGCCGGACGCCACCTGTCTCGCCTCGATGGTGGAATGCCGTCTCGAAACGGGCCGCACCCACCAGATCCGCGTGCACATGGCCCATATCGGCCACCCGCTGATCGGCGATCCCGAATATGGCGCGGCTTTCCGTACCAAGGCGAACCTTCTGGAAGAACCGGCAAAGAGCATCGTCGGGCGCTTTCCGCGCCAGGCACTTCATGCCTATCTGCTCGCTTTCGAACACCCCCGCACCGGCGAGGTGATGGAGTTCGAAACCGAGCTTCCAGAAGACATGGAAGCCTTGGTCGCCGCATTGCGTGCCTGAAAACGCCTGGCGCAGTTCCAAAAAACTGCGCCGCACATTTCGCCGGAAGCTTCGGATAACAAAAAAAGATTAGCGGAACGCGATATTCTGCCAACGGTCCTCTTCATAGACCGCCCCAATTTCGCTTTAATCCTCGCACCTCCTTTGCCTCGCAAAGCCTTGAACCGCCGCACGTTCGAACTGCCTTGAACGGAGCCGGCACGATGACGGGATCGCGTGCGCATGACGATTAAAGACCGCCGGTTTATATTCCAGGAGCTGCGCAGCGTCGAAGGTTACATCGACCCGCCGGATGCGCTCGTCTTCAAGGCACTTCTGCAGGCGCAGACGAAAAGCGCCCTTAGTGGCGGCATCGCGGAAATCGGCGTCTATTACGGTCGCTCCTATTTCCTGCTGCGCAAATTCGCGCAGAGCCAGGAAAAGGTGCTGGGCGTCGATCTTTTCGATCTGGACCCGCCGCAAGACGGCAGCCTCGACCAGTATGAACGCCTGATGGAAAACGGCCGCCGGCTGGGTTTCACAATGGATCGGGACCTCATCATCAAGGGCGACAGCACGCGGCTGACACCAGACGACATCACGTCCCGAATTGGTCCGACACGGTTTTTCAGTATTGATGGTGGCCATCACCTGCATCACGTGCTGGCCGATGCGAAACTGGCCATGGAGGTGATCGCGCCGCACGGCATCATCGTTTTCGATGACACCTTCAACCCCGCCTGGCCGGAAGTGACGGTGGGTGTCGCCGATTTCCTGCGCACCCACGGCCACAGCCTCGTTTGCTTCGGCATGACGAAATACAAGACCTATGTGTGCCATCGCGAATTTCACTCAATCTATGCGCAGGCCATTGCCATCGATCCGGACCTGCAGGCGCTTGCTCATGTCGAGACGCAGTTCCTCGGCGCGAAGGTGGTGCGTCTGCACAATCCGATGCGCCGACGGGTGATGTATGAGCTGATGGTGCGCTCCGGCCTTGGCGGTTTTTCGGAACGAATTTACCGCTCGAAAGTTAAACAGGTCAAAGAAGGGGTCGCCTCGACATAACGCATGTGTGAACGCAGCGTTCGCTTGAAACGCGGCGTGAGCGTACATATCTGTCACATGGGTTCGTGCGGGGTCGGTAACGACCCGCAGCTTACGGCGCGCCTCCGGCGGGTTATTCGCCGATCAAAGAGGGTGCCGTTCCAGACCATAGATAAGGGGGTGCTTTATGGCCCGCAATAGTTTGCCTACGATTACAGCCGGCGAAGCCGGTCTCAATAGATATCTCGACGAAATCCGCAAATTCCCCATGCTGGAGCCGCAGGAAGAGTACATGCTTGGCAAGCGTTATGCCGAGCATGGCGACCGCGACGCCGCGCACAAGCTCGTCACCAGCCATCTGCGTCTCGTGGCCAAGATCGCCATGGGCTATCGTGGTTACGGCCTGCCGATCGGCGAGGTCGTTTCCGAAGGCAATGTCGGCCTGATGCAGGCGGTGAAGAAATTCGATCCGGAACGCGGTTTCCGTCTGGCCACCTATGCCATGTGGTGGATCAAGGCCTCGATCCAGGAATATATCCTGCGCTCGTGGTCGCTGGTGAAGATGGGCACAACCGCCAACCAGAAGCGTCTGTTCTTCAACCTGCGCCGTCTGAAGGGCCGCATCCAGGCCATCGACGATGGCGATCTGAAGCCGGAGCATGTCAAGGAAATCGCGACGAAGCTGCAGGTGTCTGAAGAAGAAGTCATCTCGATGAACCGCCGCCTGCATGGCGACGCATCGCTGAATGCGCCGATCAAGGCGTCCGAAGGCGAGTCCGGCCAATGGCAGGACTGGCTGGTGGATGACCATGACAGCCAGGAAGACGTGCTGATCGAGCAGGACGAACTGGAAACCCGCCGCCGCATGCTGGCGAAAGCCATGGGCGTGCTGAACGACCGCGAACGCCGCATCTTCGAGGCCCGCAGACTTGCCGAGGAGCCGGTGACGCTGGAAGAACTCTCGTCCGAGTTCGACATCAGCCGCGAGCGCGTGCGCCAGATCGAAGTCCGTGCCTTCGAGAAGGTGCAGGAAGCGGTGCAGAAGGAAGCGCTGGAAGCGGCGCGCGCCCTGCGCGTGGTGGATGCGTAAGACAGCCCGCTCATGACGCCAATGCGCTGACCATGAATCATCCTCGGCCTTCGGCCGGGGATTTTTTGTTGGTAAAAGGCGGGCGATAGGAAATGGTCTGCCTCTGAGACCGACGGTAGTGCTGGAGGAAAACCGGTAGGAAAAATATCGATGCTTCAGAGGATGCCGCTTACCCCCTCTGCCCTGCCGGACATCTCCCCCACAGGTGGGGAGATCGGCAAGACGCGCTACCGCCACTTCATCCTCGGCCGTTGAGTTGGTCGAGACCTCGCGGCATATCGATCTCCCTCCTTGTGGGGGAGATGCCCGGCAGGGCAGAGGGGGGTGAGCCGCACCCACCAACATCCCCGAAGCCCATCACCTGACACAGCAAAGACACCGCCGTAGCCATGTAACGAAAAGGGCGGCCTGAGCCGCCCTTTCAATCCTTATTGACCGCCCGTCGCCGGCGCTGATGCCGCCCATTCGCTGAGCGCCTTGTCGAAAGCGGCGATGCCGTCATTGCCCTTTTGCAGGGTCAGCAGCGCACGCCGGCCATTGCGGTAGGACACCGGAATATCGATCCAGTTGCGGCTCTTCAGAAGCTCCAGATTGGTCTTCATCGCATCCGGGAAGTCGTTGAGCGCGATCATGTGGAAATCGTCGGTGATTTTGGCCGGAACCGCGATCAGCGCGTTGCCGCGATCCTGCTCGGTGCTCTTCATCGCAATACGCTGGACGCTGTCGATCGCGCCGCCTTCAAAGCCGGGCGAAACCGAGAAGACGATTTCGATCAGATGGCTCGCCGGCAGCGACGGATCGGTGTTGCGCTTGAAGGTGATCAGCGCGCTGAGGCCACGGCCGGGAACGGTAATCTGCCCCTGCACGGTAGGCGAAGGCTTGCCTTCGGCATCATTTTCCTGCTGCAGCGACCAGGACACGCTGCCCTGAATGGCGGTCGGAACCGTCTGGCCCAGCACTTCCTCATAAAGGAACATGCGGTCGCCGGAAGCCGCGGCGGCAGGTTGCTGGCCGGCAGGTGCGCCAGTCGGTGTGCCGGCAGGTGCACCTGTATTGCCGGCCGGGCTTTCGCCTGCCGGCGGGGGCGCAACATTCTGCTCGTAGACCGACTGACCTTCCGCCGTGACGGGCTGGCCGTTCGCGCCCGGCGCCTGGCCCTCGTCACGCTCGGTGCCATCAGCCAGAAGCCGCTGGGTGAACTTTGTGCCGGTAACCGAACCATCATCGCCATGCGACTGGTTCGGGTGGTTGTTTGGTGTGGCCGTCGGTTGCTGCTGGCCAGCCGCAGGCGGCTGCTGGGTCGCGGGCGGCGTGGTGGGCTGCGTCTGCGCCGTCTCCGGCGAAGATGTCTGGGTACCACCGTTCTGGGCAGAATTGACCAGCCCGCCCACCATGTCGTTCAGCGCATCGCGGTTCAGCCAGAAGGCATAACCACCGCCGGCAAGCAGCGCCACGCCCACAAGTGCCAGCACCACGGAGGCATAGTTGCGGCGCGGCTTCTTCTTGACCATGTAGGCAGGCGTTGCCGCAGCCGCGCCGAGGCCGGGCGTTTCATCCGAAGACTGGCGGGTGGTGGACGACGCGCCGTCGTAACCGATCAGCTCGTCCAGATCATCCCAGGGCGTACGCTCCCTGTTGTCCTTCGCCTGCGCCTGATCGCCGAAGGGATCGTTATCGGCACGCGGCAGGACGGGGGCGTCTTTGGCGGGAATGGCGATATCCGCATCCTGAAAATAGGACGAGAAATCTTCCACGACGGCCTTTTTCGGAGCGGCCTCCTCGCTCTGCCGCTGCTCGGAAAACTCGTCGCGGGCGCCGAAAGCCGGAGTCTGGCCGAACCGCTGATCCGCATCGTCCCGCCTTTCGGGATCCAGCGTCACTTCCGGTTCCTGATAATGATGCGCGGGATAATCGGCAACGAGCGGATGCTCATCCGCCTCGGCGCGCCTGTCGGCATAATCGTCCGCCGCGCGCAGGTCCTCGTCCCGCGCCTCATCCAGCTTGCGCCAGTCATCTTCATCCACCGGCTGCGCCCAGTGGGCCGGAACGGACGCATCCTCTGCGAGCGGCGCGGTTTCGAATTCACGATCATGCTCGTCGGCCGAACGATAGGCCGGCTCTTCTTCCGCACGGGTGAAATAGGTTTGATGCACCTCGTCGGAAGCGACGGGCGATACCGGCGCCACGGGCGCGGGCGCCTCATAAAGCTCTTCCGGCTCGGCTTCGCCATGCTGTTCTACGCGCGGCTCTTCGTGTGGCTCAGCGTAAACCTGCTCATCCCGCTCGGCTACGGGCGTTTCACGGCCGGGTTCTTCTTCGGTGGCCTGCTCTTCGTAGACCGGCTCGCGCTCGTCGGCCTCGACGGGGGCGGGCTCTTCATAAACCTGCTCCTGCTCTTCGTGCGTAACAGGCTCGGCGGCATGCGCCGCGCGGTCGTCTTCTTCGATTTCGTGCTGGTGGTAAGGCGCAGCCGCGTCTTCCGCGACGGGGGAGAACGCGTCATCCTCCTCCAGCGCCGGAAGCGCCTCGGCATATTCGCTGTCCACTTCGGCAATGGCGGCGTCCAGCTTGGCGATCTGCCGGCGCAACAATTCTTCCGGCGGACGTGGCTTCATATTCTCGAGCTGGCGCACAACCGCACTGCGCGCCTTGTCGTAAACCTTCGCCCGGTTTTCGGGAGTATTGTTCGCCAAGCCATCCACGGCCTTGCGAATGACTGCTACAAAATCCGCCATAAGCACTTTCTCGTCGTGACCGGCGACGTACCGGCCCGATATGGTTTATGAATCTAGATCGCCGAGGACATTAATCCTCAAACGGATCAGTCACAAGTATGGTGTCGTCACGCTCGGGACTTGTCGACAGAAGCGCAACCGGCGCCCCGATCAGTTCCTCCACCTGCCGGACGTATTTGATTGCCTGAGCAGGCAAATCCGCCCATTTTCGGGCACCGACGGTAGATTCTTTCCAGCCTTCCAGCGTGATGTAGATCGGCTCGACACGCGCCTGCGCGCCCTGGCTGGCCGGAAGATGATCGATTTCCTGCCCGTCAAGCTTGTAGCCGACGCAGATTTTCAGCTCATCCAGACCGTCGAGAACGTCGAGCTTGGTGAGCGCAATGCCGGTAATGCCGTTGGTGGCGACCGACTGGCGCACCAGCGCGGCATCGAACCAGCCGCAACGGCGCTTGCGGCCCGTGACGGTGCCGAATTCATGACCCTTTTCACCCAGGAACTGACCGATTTCGTCATTGAGTTCGGTCGGGAACGGGCCTTCGCCAACGCGCGTGGTGTAAGCCTTGGTGATGCCGAGGATATAACCCAGCGAACCAGGACCCATGCCCGAACCGGCAGCGGCCTGGCCGGCAACCGTGTTGGAAGAGGTCACATAGGGATAGGTGCCGTGGTCGATATCGAGCAGCGAACCCTGCGCGCCTTCAAACAGGATGCGGGCACCGGCGCGGCGCTTCTTGTCGAGCAGCAGCCACACGGTTTCGCTGAACGGCAGGATGCGCTCGGCAATCGAGCCCAGCTCTTCCATGATCGTTTCATGCGAGACTTCGGCCGCACCGAAACCGCGACGAAGTGCGTTGTGATGCGTCAGGATGCGATCGACCTTGGCGGAAAGCGCCTCCATGTCGGCGAGATCCATGACGCGGATGGCGCGGCGGCCGACCTTGTCTTCGTAAGCCGGGCCGATGCCACGGCGTGTGGTGCCGATCTTGGTGCCGCTGTTGGAGGCGGCGTCTTCGCGCATGCCGTCCAGTTCACGGTGCAGAGAAAGAATGAGCGTGGCATTGTCGGCGATACGCAGGTTTTCCGGGGTAACCTTGACGCCCTGCGCTTCCAGACGGCCGATTTCGGCGATCAGCGCATGCGGGTCGACGACGACACCATTGCCGATGACGGCGAGCTTTCCGGGACGCACGACGCCGGACGGCAGAAGCGAAAGCTTGTAGCTGACACCATCAATGACAAGCGTGTGGCCGGCATTGTGACCGCCCTGGTACCGCACGACGACATCTGCCCGCTCGGACAGCCAGTCGACAATCTTGCCTTTACCCTCGTCGCCCCATTGCGAGCCGACCACCACAACATTCGTCATTTCTTGCTTTCCTGCTCATGGCGCCTGCGCGCCCGATAACCCGATGGGAAACCCAAACCCGCGAATGTATACTGTGTTGTTTTACGGAAAGCGACCCTGTTTCTTATGGAGAATTTTGCTTTTTCCGTGACAAGCCGCGGATTTCCCGCATTATCTCGCCCCGTGGGCGGCCAAGCGCGGGTGCAAGGCCGCCGCTCACCCCTCACCGTTTTCCCGCCCTTATGAAGAAGCGAAACATCAGCGTGCCTTCGAAAGCCTATATCGCCCTCATCATCGCCACGCTCTGCTGGGGCGGCAACACCGTTGCCGGCAAGCTCGCCGTCGGCCACATCAGCCCCATGGCCTTCACCTTCCTGCGCTGGGTCTTCGCCGTCGCCATCATATTTGCCATTTCAGTGCCGCAGTTGATCAAGGACTGGCCGGTGGTGAAAAAACGCCTGCCCTATTTTTTCGTGCTCGGCAGCGTCGGTTACACGGCCTTCAACGTATTTCTCTACACGGCCCTGCAGCACACCTCGGCCATCAATGCCGCCGTCATACAGGCCGGCATTCCCATGGTCATTTTTGTTCTGAACTTCATCCTGTTCCGTACCCGGGTGCTGTTCGGCCAGATCGCCGGTTTCTGCCTGACCATTGCAGGCGTGGCGCTGCTCGCCTCGCATGGCGATCCGGTCTCGCTGCTGCAACTGGAAATGAATGTCGGCGACGCCGTCATGCTGCTCGCCGTGCTGGTTTATGCCATCTACACGGTGATCCTGCGCTGGAAACCCACGGTCGACTGGCGGACACTCATGGCCATCCCCGCCTTTTTCGCACTGCTTACGTCTGTACCGCTGGTCTTCTGGGAAATGTCGCGCGACAGCGTCGTCTGGCCGGATCAGAAGGGCTGGGTGCTGGTGGTCTATGCCGCCATTTTTGCGTCGCTCATCGCACAGATCCTTTACATCAAGGGCGTGGAACAGATCGGCGCCAATCGCGCCGGCCTGTTCATCAATCTGGTGCCGGTTTCCGGCACGTTGCTGTCGGTCGTCGTGCTCAGTGAGACCCTGCACACCTACCAGATCGCAGCGCTCATCATGGCGCTGGCCGGCATTGCCGTGGCGGAACGAAAAAAATCGCCGGCTTCCTGAACCCACAGGGTCAGAAAACCGGCGCAGTCTGGCAGGCATGAAAGGATGGGTTTAAAGCGCGGTTTCGCGCTCGACCGGAGAAAGGGCGGCATTGCCAAGGACGATATCGCCCTTATCGGTGGTGACGATGAGCACTTTTTCGAGCGATCCGTCATTGTTCAGCGAAAAGGCAAGGCGCAACGCACTGGAAGACCAGCCAGCGCCGGCAAGGGCGGCGCGCTTGATCGCGGCGCAGTCACCGCAATCTCCAAGGTTTGCAGAAGGCGTTGCCGGAAGATCGGTCGCGAGACCGGAAAAATAATCGTCGAGCGCGCCCATGGTGGTGTTCACATCGCGGTTGACGCGCAACAGTTCCTCACGGCGCTCGGCCGTCAGCGGCGCCGCGATGGTCGAAACGCATTGACCGGCGGAAAGGACGCAGCCATCGAAACCATCAGGTGCGGAAACACCAATCTGCGTAACGGCGGACTTCTCGACGGCGGCAAAACCGCGGGCAAAACCGGCAGCGCCAGCCGCGTCGGCATGGTTGGACATGGAAGCAACGGCAATTCCGCAGATGGCGGCAGCAATAATCTTCTTCAGCATTTTCATACCCCGTTTTGCGATCCGCCGGCTTGTGCCGGTCTCGATTTAGTGGTGGAGCGTCTCTTCCAAGGGACGTTCTCCGTCTGTGATCCCACAATGGCACAACACTGTTTTCAGCCGCTTTAAGCCGATTGCTACAATTTTACCGGTTTTCATTTTTGTACAGCGGGCGCGATTTATGAACATGCGCCGGTATCGTCGCCGCGGATTCCGCGGCAACGTCGGGAAGAGAAAAAAAGGGGCCGCATCGCTGCGGGGTATCAAAGGGTGGTAGAGGGTTTTGCAAACGATGCAGCCCCTGCTTCAAACACATGGCCCGCCCGCCAAACCGGTTCCTGTTTGGAGGATGGGCATATGCCGGCCGCCTTGACCGTGACATCGGGAAACTCCCCGGTTTAGGCCGCCTGCCCCGCCCATCCTGCGCCGCGCGCACGCCTGATGACCGGTATGGGCAAAGTATAGTCTGGCTGGCAGCACCGGGGACGCGCGGGGATGACGCATTCTGAAAAAAGGCGCCGGGAGGCGGTTTCGCCCCATCCCGGCCACAGGAATTTTCAGCGGGTTAACGCCCGCCCGATCGGCGGCATTTGAATTAACCTTGTCTTAAAACCCGACGTTAATGGTTAGCAATTTAAGAATAACGGAACGAAAGGGTTCCGTTATGCGTGGCGTATTTGCCGTTGTTTTCCTGATGCTCGTTCTCGCCGGCTGCGCCACCGCACCGTCGCAGGTGACCAATGCCTGTGCGATTTTCGAGCAGCGCAACGGCATCTTCAACAATTGGCGGCGCGATGCGAAAGCGGCAGAACGAGAGTTCGGCGTGCCCGTGCCTGTCATGATGGCGACGATCTATACCGAATCCGCCTTCCGCCCTTATGCGCGGCCTCCGCGCACCAAGCTGCTGGGCTTCATTCCCTGGAAACGGCAATCGACGGCCTATGGCTACGCCCAGGCACTCGACGGCACATGGAGTGTTTACCAGCGAGAAACCGGCCGCTGGTCGGCAAGCCGCACCGATTTCACCGATGCCATCCACTTCGTCGGCTGGTATCACGCCAAGAGCCGCCGCGAAAACGGCATTGCACTGAACGATCCCTATAACCTCTACCTTGCCTATTATTCCGGCCATGCCGGGTATGCAAAGGGCAGCTGGCGCAACAATTCAGCCGTCCAGAAGGCTGCCCGCCGCTCCGCCAACATGGCGTTGCGTTACGAGGCGCAGTTGCAGCAGTGCGGGTATCGTTGAGGCTGGGCGGGACGAGGCTGGTCTAGGGATTACTTGACGGAGCAGTAAATCCCTCCTCCGTCATCCTCGGGCTTGACCCGAGGATGACCTTGAGTTTGGGCGAATGCACATCATCCGCGCCCCGTCACCCCGGACTAGATCCAGGGTCCAGTGCGATCAAGTCCTTGATCGCGAAAGACTCTTTTCACGGCACAGACGCGCCGTGGCTGGATGCCGGGTCAAGCCCGGCATGACGGAAGACAGCATCACTCCCCGTAAACCGAGAGAAATTCCCGCACGGCATCAATCTCGCTGGAGCGAATTTCATGCCCGCCCGGATGCCATACCGTCTCCACGGCTCCACCCTGCGCCTGAAGGTTCTGTTCCAGCGCCTTGGTCAGCGGCACCGGGCAGATCGGATCGCGCTCACCCGCCGTGATCAACACCCGGCGCGTGGCTTTGGCAGGGGAAATCTTCGGCTCGAACGGGATGAGCGGATGCATCAGCACTGCGGCATCGAAAAGCCCGGGCTGTTCGATCAGCACATTGGCGAGAATATTTGCGCCATTGGAAAAGCCGAGACCGATGACCGGACCGGCCTGATATTGCTCCCGGTTGGCCTTGACGAAATCCGCAAGCTTCCCGGTGGCCCGAGCAAGATCGGCCATGTCGTACACGCCCTCGCCGGTGCGGCGGAAAAACCGCGCCGCGCCGTGTTCGGAGACATCACCGACAGGCGAGAGGATGGTTGCCTGCGGCAGGAGACGCGAGCCGAAATCGAAGAACTGGTTTTCATCACCGCCAGTGCCGTGCAGCAGGACGAAAAGCGGTGCACCGACAGCACCGGCGCGGGACTTGTGGAAATAGCTGTCCTTGGTCATCGAAAAATCCTTTCTGGAAGGAGAGGTTCAGTGGCATCCACGCGGCTTTTTCAGCCGAACGGAGCATTCCCATGTGGAGCAAGTGCCGCTTGCTTCTTCTCCCCGAGGGGAGAAGTCCGCGGCAGCGGGATGAGGGGGCGAGGGTGCGGTCTATCGCTGGCGTTGCCCCCTCATCCGTCCCTTCGGGCCACCTTCTCCCCGCCGGGGAGAAGAAAGACGCGGCAACATCCTGCCAAAAGCCATCGCGCGATTACGCGACCTTCTCATCCCCCAGCGGCTCCAGATGCTCTTCCAGCACGGAGCGCAGATGCGCATGCTGGGTCGGCAGCTTCAGCGCCTCGCCGAGATGGGCGGTGTCCTCGTCGCGGTCGAAACCCGGCTCGTTGGTGGCAACTTCAAACAGCACGCCGCCCGGCGTGCGGAAATAGATCGCCCAGAAATAATCGCGGTCGATGACGGGTGTCACCTGATAACCGGTGTCCATCAGCGCCTTGCGCACCTCCAGCTGCTTTTCGCGGTTTTCGACCGCAAAGGCGATGTGGTGCACGGAGCCAGCACCCAGCCGCGCGCCTGATATATTCGGCATGGTTTCGATGTCGATGACATCGGCACCGTTGCCGCCGGGCATACCAAGGCGCAGCACGCCGTCCTGACGGTCGACCTCCTGATAACCCATGAATTTCAAAAGCTCGGCCGTCGCACCTTCATCGCGAAGTCGCAGCGACGCACCCTGAAAACCATGGATCGCCTGATCCTGACCGACGCCATTACCGATCCACTGCGCACGGTTGTCATCCCTGACCTCGACCAGCGCAAAACCGTCACCATCGGGGCCTGCGAAATGCAGGCGCTTGTTTCCAAAGGCTTCGTCGGCCTTCAGGCCATCCACGCCGGCCTTCGAAAGACGCTCCTTCCAGTAGCCGAGCGACCCGTCCGGTACGGAAAACAGCGTCGTGCCCACTTCGCCGGTGCCGGGACGGCCGCGGGCGATATGTGGAAACGGGAAATAGGTCATGACGGAGCCGGGCGTGCCGACTTCATCGCCATAATAGAGATGATAGACATCAGGCGCGTCGAAATTGACCGTCTTCTTTACCCGGCGCAGGCCGAGCGTATCGGTGAAAAAACTGTTGTTCTGGCGCGCGCTCGCCGCCATGGATGTGACGTGGTGCAGGCCCTTGATCTGGTTGAGCATGATAAACCCCTTCTTGCCTGGCGGGCCGCATGGTTGGGCCCGTCCTCTTCATGGCGTAAAGATGGGGTAACAGTGCTCTCGGGCATAGAGTGGACAACGGGAACGGATTGTTCCCGAATGGTGAACGATAAAACCGACTGTTCAACGACCGATGACCCAGTCAATGATCGTCGGCGACACCCAGGCTCCAGTAACCGACCGCGCGCAGAGCAGCTTTCGGCACGGAAATCTCGTCGGTAAGGAAGGATTTTGCCGCCCTCGCCTCGGATTTTTCGCAGGCGACAAAGACATGCAATCCTTCATGGTCCCCGCTCCAGGCATGGTCGCGCAGCGCTTTTTCAATAAGGCCGGCGGTGCCGGCGGCCTTGCCGCGACGATAGAGCCATGTCCACTCGACATTTGCCGCGCAAACGATTTCCTGCCGCTCGGCTTCGTCATCGATCTCGGCATAGACGCTGAGCTTCTTCCCGGCCGGCATTTCGGCCGCCATGCGCAGCATCACCGGCAGCGCCGTCTCATCGCCGGCAAAGACATAACGTTCGGCCTCCGGGCAGACACCGCTCGGGCCGATGATGCCGAGAACATCGCCGGGCTTGGCCGTTGCGCCGAATGTCGCGCCCGGCATGTGGTCACCCTCATGCATGACGAAGTCGATATGGACTTCACCGCGCGCGATATCGCCGGAACGGATGGTGTAGACGCGGCGCGTGAGAAGATCCTCGCCCGAGGGCCAGACGATGGCCCCGGTGGGCGCAAGATAAGGCCAGACCGGCGCTCGGGCCTGATCCGGGACCAGAAGCAGCCGCACATGCATGCCGCCCGTCATCAGCCTTTCAATGCCGCTTTCGACGGAAACCACCAGCCGGCGCATATGCGGCGTCAGATTATAGGCGCGGGCAATCTTGCCGACGAAAAGATTGGGCAGTTCGCGCTGCTGCGCGCCATGGCCGCTCCAGCGGAAATCCAGCCCCGTCTCCCCGGAAAACTCGACAATATGCTCGGCCACCATGGCCTTGACCGACATCAATATATGTTCGGAAATGCAGCTGACGCTTGCGGCGAAACGACCGCCTTCTGCGCTGAAGCGGCCATGGCCGTATTCGGTCTTGAACCGAACCGTCGCGCCTTCGCGCTCCATCTCCATATGCTCGGAAAAATGATCCTCGAAAGCATCGACGATCGACAGCGGATCGGGCAGCGAGACGGAGGTTTCGGCAGACAGGAGAGACACGGGCATAATCCTTCACTTCATAGTCTAGTATTCTTTAGACCGGAGGCTGCCGCGCGTAAAGACATTTTGGTTTTGAATCCCGTCATGCCGGACATGATCCGGCATCCAGCCAGCCCAAGTCTTTGGGCTGAAAGGACTCTTCTCGCCGCGCAGACGCGCGTCGGCTGGATTCCGGCTCACGGCCGGAATGACGGAAGTATATGCAGGGAGGGCTTACACCGTTTCCGGCAATTGCCAGTCGATCGGGTCGCGGCCATGGGAGATGAGAAAGGCATTCGCCTTGGAAAAATGGCCATTACCGAAAAAGCCGTTATGGGCGGAAAGCGGTGACGGGTGCGGCGAGCGCAACACTAGATGTTTGCGCTGGTTCACAAAGGCCGCCTTCTTCTGGGCATAGGAACCCCAGAGCAGGAAGACGACATGGTCGCACTCGTCGTTGACGGCGCGGATGACGGCGTCGGTGAATTTTTCCCAGCCCTGCCCCTGATGCGAGGCGGCGCGGGCCTCTTCCACCGTCAGCACGCTGTTGAGCAGTAGCACGCCCTGTTTCGCCCAGCTTTCCAGAAAACCGTGGCCGACCGGGCGAATGCCGAGATCGGCCTGCAATTCCTTGTAGATATTGACGAGCGAGGGCGGGATGCGCACGCCGGGCTGCACGGAAAAGCACAGTCCATGCGCCTGGCCGGCGCCGTGATAGGGGTCCTGCCCCAATATGACGACCTTCACCTCATCGAGCGGTGTCAGATCGAGAGCGCGGAAATAGTCCGCGCCCTTCGGGAAGATACGCTTGCCGGCTGTCTTTTCGGCAAGCAGGAACTCTTTCAGCTTTTGCATGTAGGGGCTGGCGAATTCTGCGGAAAGCACGCGCTTCCAGCTGTCTTCGAGTTTAACGCCTGCCTCTGCCATGCCTGCCTCCATCAGAGCTTATTTGAACCGGTTGCCGCGCTGCAGCACTTCGATCTTGTAACCATCGGGATCGCAAATGAAAAAATATTTTGCGAAAGGCTGGCCCTTGTAATCGGCCGCGATGATCTTGCCGGGGGAAAGCCCGATCTCGTTGAAGCGCTGATGCTCGGCGTCAACATCGGCAACGCTGACGGCGAGATGGCCATAACCGTCGCCCAGCGCATAGGGCACTTCGCGGCCACGGTTGACGGTCAGCTCCAGCTCGAAATCGCCCTCGGCATTGCTGAGATAGATCAGCGTGAAATTCTCGAACTCGGCGCGTTCCGCCACTTCAAGCCCGAAAGCCTGTTTGTAAAATTCCACCGAACGCTTTTCGTCCAGCACCCGGACCATCGAGTGGATCAGCTTGGCCATGGTGTTTTCCTTCTTCTTCCTGTTGACGGCCCGGTTATGCTCCGGGCATCGCGGCCAAGGGGATAAAGACAGTGTGCGGCGCTTTCAACCCTAAAGGCACGACACAGGGCCGGGGAGAACGCAGATCACGGCAAATGTGATGGCAAAAGCTGCCGGTTTCCGGTGCGGTGGAGCCTGCGGCAACGGGACCCATCCTTTTCGGCCCGCCGCTCTATCCTGAGTGGTAAAGTCATGATACCGGCTAGGCATGCGCCTTTTATACCTCTGTCTTGGCTGGCTTATGGTCGCGACCGGCATTGTCGGCGCGTTTCTTCCCGTTTTGCCCACCACGCCTTTTCTGCTTCTGGCGCTCTGGTGTTTTTCCCGCTCCTCGCCAAAACTCGAGGCGTGGCTTCTCGCCCATCCCAGATACGGCCCTTCCCTGCGGCGATGGCGCGAACGCGGCGCAATAGCCCGCAAAGCCAAGATCGCGGCGCTTTCGGCCATGTCCGTCAGCTACGCCGCTTTCTGGTTCCTGAGCGAGCCGCCGCCGTTGCGCGCAGCCGTCGTCGCCGCCGTCATGCTGGGCTCCGCGCTCTTCATCGCCACCCGCCCGGAAAATTGAGGCGGAGGACAGCCCCTATCGGTGGCGAGACTGCGGAAGTACGTAGGGAATATGCCGCGACGGCAGCCGGCCGACGACACCACCAATGCCATAGACCCTTGCAATGGTCTCATCGCTGATTGTTTCTAGCGATGGACCGCTGGCCGTCACCCGGCCGCCATGCATGACGATAAGTTGATCGGCAAATTCCGCCGCCAGATTGAGATCGTGCAGGATGGCGAGAACCAGCCCGCCGCCGCTTGCAAAATCCCGCGCCGTTTCCAGCACGGCGATCTGGTGGCCGATATCGAGACTTGCGGTGGGCTCGTCGAGGAAGAGAGCCCTTGCCTCGCCATTTTCAACCGGGTTCGGCACCTGCGCCAGCGCCCGCGCAAACTGCACCCGCTGCTGCTCGCCGCCTGAGAGCATATTGTAGGACCGCTGTTCGAAACCGCACAGCCCGGCCTTGGCAAGAGCCCGGCGGGCCTGCTCTTCCGGCGCACGCGACCCCTGCGCGACCGCCCCCATGCGGACGATTTCGAGCGCAGTGAAAGGGAAGGCGAGCTGGGTGCTCTGGGGCAGCACGGCGCGGAGCCGCGCAAGCTGGACCGCCGTGAACACCGGCAGGTCGACATCATTATAGGTCACCAAACCGGCCTCAGCGCGCATCTCGCCCGAGAGAACCTTCATCAGCGTGGATTTGCCGGCACCGTTGGGACCGATGATGACATTGACCTTGCCGGGTTTCAGATCGACGCTGACTTCATCAAGCAGCCGACGGCCGGAGCGGATGAGGGTAAGGTTTTCGGCCCGGATCATGACATGTTCCGCATGGAAAAACCGCCGCGTCCCAGCAGCAGGAACAGAAAGACCGGCGCACCGATGAGCGCCGTGACGACGCCGATCGGCAGTTCCGCCGGTGCGGCCACCGTGCGGGCGAAACTGTCGGCCAGCAGCAAAAGCGCCGCCCCGCCAAGGGCGGAGGCCGGCAGCAGGAAACGATGCGACGGGCCGATGGCGAGGCGAAGCAGATGCGGCACGACGATACCGACAAAGCCGATGGAACCCGCCGCCGCCACGCTCGCCCCGCAGGCGGCGGCAACGGCCAGAATGACGACCCGTTTCAGCCGCTGCACCGGTATCCCCATATGGAAGGCGGCCGCATCCCCGAGGATGAGCGCATCCAGCCCGCGCGCGACGAAGGGAATGATGGCGAGAACGACGATGATGAAAGGCAGGGTGGCCAGTACCTTGGCGGGCGTTGCCCCGCCGAGAGAACCGAGCGACCAGAAGGTGATGTCGCGCAGCGCCCGGTCATCGGCGACGAATATCATCAACCCGGTCATCGCACCGCTGATGGCCGCCACCGCAATGCCGGCCAGAATGAGTGTGGTGGTTGAGGTCGCGCCGTCCTTCGTGGCGATCAGATAGAGCACCCAGGTGTTCAGGAGCCCGCCGAAGAAGGCCATGATCGGCAGGAAGTGAGGGCCGAAAAAAAGCGCGACCGTGGCAAGCGCGCCTTCCCCGAGCGAAATGGCGGCAACAGCAAAGAGCGCAGCGCCCGAGGTGACGCCGACAATACCGGGATCGGCCAATGGATTGCGGAACAGGCCCTGCATCATCGCCCCTGAAACAGCGAGTCCCGCGCCGATCAACATGCCGAGCGCCGTGCGCGGCAGGCGCACCGCCTCGAGAATGATCCTGTCGCGCGCATCGAGCTGATCCGCGCCGCCGGTGAGATAGGCAAGGAGTTCGGAGATGCCGACGCCGGTGGGTCCGCTGATCAGCGATACGCCACAGGCAAACAGCAGGATGCCGACGAGCACGACAAGGGCAACAACGCCCTGACGGGATCTGTCGCCCGCAACGCTGCCCTCGGTCGAACTCAAGACGGCTAGGCTCACGGCTTCACCACATCAGGATAGAGCTTGTTTGCCAGCTCCCGGCCTGCAGCGGGCGTACGGGGGCCGAAACCGATAAGATAAAGCCCATCCATGCTGATGAGCGCCTTGCTGGCGGCGGCGGGTGTAGACTGGAACGCGGGAAGCGCGAAAGTCTCATCCGCCTTGGCGGCGTGGTCGCCGCGCGCCATTGTGAGTACCACGTCGGGCGCCGCGGCAATGACCGCCTCGTCCGTCAGCGGTTTGTAACCGGTAATGTCCTCCGCCGCGTTGATACCCCCAGCCATTTCGATGATCGCCGCCGCCTCTGTATCCTTGCCCGCCGCCATGACGCGGCCACCGGCAGTGGAAAGCACGAACAGAACGCGTTTCCGGCCCTGTTCCGGCACGGCGGAGACGTCCTTGGTGAGCGCATCAAGCCCCGCCCTGGTCTCGGCAGCCAGCGCCTTCGCCTTGTCCGAGAGCCCCACGGCCGCACCGACATCCTCGATCTTTTTAGGGATTGCATCGCCGCTCGGCGGCGTATCGACGGTGACGAAAGGCACCGCGCTGGCTTTCAGGATGGCGATGACGTCCGCAGGGCCTGAGCCGTCTTCGGAGAGAATGAGATCGGGTTTCTGCGACAGGATACCTTCTGAAGACAGTGCCCGCATATAACCGACGTCAGGCTTTGCAAGCGCATCGGCCGGATAGCTGCTGGTGCTGTCGCGCGCCACGATACGGTCTCCTGCACCCAGCGCATAAAGGATTTCCGTAACCGTACCGCCCAGGGCAACGATGCGTTTAGCCTCCGGATTACCCTTGTCCGAAGCCATGGCGGCCGGCGCGGCAAAGGCAATTGCGGCGGGCACGAGGGCGGCGAAAACAAAGGAACGAAGACGGGAATTCAACATGGCGTTATCCTGAAAAACGACCCGGCGCAGGTTCACCCGCGCCACTAATCTTGAGTTATTTACACATGTTTATACGCCGCGCAATCGATAAGTGGAGTATTTTTGTTCGCTTTGGCGTGAACCCCTTCCCAACCCCGTCCGCGGACGATATCCTGACTGAAACAGGAAACTTAAAGGGAGACTTTCATGTTTATCGCAATGAACCGCTTTCGCGTCTTGCCGGGTTACGAAGACACGTTCGAATCCATCTGGCGCGAGCGCAAATCGCATCTGAGCGAATTGCCGGGCTATATCGAATTTCACATGCTGAAGGGCCCGAAGGCGGACGATCACACGCTTTATGCTTCGCACACCGTCTGGGCCACCAAGGACGATTTCCTTGCCTGGACGAAATCCGAACAGTTCCGCGCCGCCCATGCCAAGGCCGGCGAAAACCGCGGCAAGGTGGAATATCTCTCCGGTCCGCATTTCGAAGGTTTCGACGTCATCATCCACGAAGACAAGAATGGCGAGCGCCGTTCGATTGCTGCCTGAGGCTAACCGATGAGCATTGCAGTCCAAAAGACGGACGACGACAGGCGGGCACGCGCCGCCGCCGCGCTCGCTGAAAAACCTGATGGCATCGTGGAGGCCATCGCCTCCAAGGCCGAGGTGACGCCGGCCGAGATTTTGGCGGTCCTGCCGGAAGGTGCGGCCGTTTCCGCTGCCGCCGACCGCTTCGATGCGATCTGGAACGAGATGCGCAGTTGGGGTGAAATCCTGATGATCGTGCAGACAGGCGATATCGTGCTGGAAGTGCCGGGCCATCTGCCTGAAGGCACGGAGAGTCACGGCTGGTTCAACATCCACGGCGACAGTCCCATCGGCGGTCACATCAAGAAGGACAATTGCGCCGGCATCACCTTCGTCGACCGCGGCTTTCACGGACGCCGCTCCTGTTCCGTCTGGTTCATGAATGCCGCCGGCGGCGCCATGTTCAAGGTGTTCGTCCGCCGCGACGAGAACAAGGAGTTGCTGGCCGAACAACTGGCGAAGTTCGAAGCGCTGCGGAACGGTTTCCGCGGCTGAGAGCTGAGCGGAGGCCGCCGGCAAGGAGTTGCTCCCTTGGACGATGCGGCCTCCCACCACCCTCATTCCTGTGCTCGTCACAGGAATCCAACCAGCCCAGGTCCTTCGGCTGAAAAGAATCTTCCCGCCACGCAGACGTGTGTCGACTGGTGTCCTGTGACAAGCACAGGAATGAGGGCGGAGGGGATGCAAATGGCATAGATCCTCCCGTCGGTCCCTTGCCATCCACACCAAATGTCCACCTGACCGGATTTGAAAATCCGGTTCATCGCACGTTCAGTGCCGTTTTTTATCATCCGGTTCAATTCCACCGGAACCAGCACGGAGCAAGCACCATGACCGACCACCAGCCCCTTCTTTCGCGCCGCAGTTTCGCCGGTCTTCTCGCGCTTGCCCCGCTCTTTGCGGCAGGCGGCGCGGCGGCGGCACCGGCGAGCCTGCGCGGCAGCGTCTCCTATCGCGAACGCATCGCCCTGCCGCCGGGCGCAACCGTTACCGTGCGCCTGATCGATGTGTCGCTGGCGGACGCGCCGTCACAGACGATTGCCGAAACCACCATTCGCCCGCGCGGCCAGGTGCCGGTGCCCTTCGTGCTGCGTTATGACGACCGCGACATCCGTGGCCGCCGCTCCTATGCGCTGAGCGCCGAAATCCGCGACCGCGACCGGCTGCTCTTTACCACCACCCGGCGCTATTCCGTCCTGACCGGTGGCCGCGACGATACCGATCTCGTGCTGGAGCGCGTCGGCGCCGGCCCGGGCCGCCCGGAGCCGGAAGCCGGTATCGATGGGAGCTGGCTGGTGCAGGAAATCCGCGGCGAGAGGGTTCGCGGCCGCCGGCAGGCGACGCTGGAAATCTCCCGCGAAGGCCGCGTTTCCGGAAATGCCGGCTGTAACGGCATTGGCGGTGAAGTGAAGATCAACCGTAACCGTGTCGATTTCGGCCGGATGATTTCCACCCAGATGGCCTGCGCGCCAGACATCATGCGCCAGGAGCGGCAGTTCATCGAAGCGCTGGAAGGCGCCCGCTCCTTCAGGCTGGAGCCGCGCCGCGGCGCGCTGGAACTGCTCGACGGCCGCGGCCGCACGGCAATGCGCCTGCGCCGCGCCTGAGATTGGCGACCGCCCCGGCAAAACACCCCGCGTCGCCGTGCTGGCCATGGAACATTCCATGTCGCTTCCGGCACGGCGCGCTTCCCTTTCCCGCCCTATGACTTTGACTGCGTTCGTCTTGACGCTTTGCTCCACCGCGGAGCTGCGCTATGGAACGCGCCGAACTGCGTCGGCTGATACCGGCGCGACGTCTCTGAGGGAAAACGAATGACATCCTATGTTCTGACCGTAGCCTGCAAATCGACCCGCGGCATCGTCGCCGCGATTTCCGGTTATCTGGCGGAGAAAGGCTGCAATATCGTCGACAGTTCGCAGTTCGACGACCTCGAGACCGGCAAGTTCTTCATGCGCGTCTCCTTCATCTCGGAAGAGGGCGCCTCCCTTGAAGCCATTACCGACGGGTTCCGGCCGGTGGCGGAAAAATTCGGCATGGAAGCGGATATCTACCCGGACGGCCAACGCATGAAGACGCTGCTGATGGTGTCGCGTTTCGGCCATTGCCTCAACGACCTGCTCTATCGCTGGAAGATCGGCGCGCTGCCGATCAACATCGTCGGTGTCGTGTCCAACCATTTCGATTACCAGAAAGTGGTCGTCAACCACGACATCCCCTTCCACCACATCAAGGTGACGAAGGAGAACAAGCCGAAGGCCGAAGCCCAGCTCATGGAGCTGGTCGAGACAACAGGCACGGAACTCGTCGTGCTCGCCCGCTACATGCAGGTGCTCTCCGATGACCTCTGCCGCAAGATGTCAGGCAAGATCATCAATATCCACCACTCCTTCCTGCCGAGCTTCAAGGGCGCGAACCCCTACAAGCAGGCCTATGAGCGCGGCGTGAAGCTGATCGGCGCGACAGCGCATTATGTAACAGCCGATCTCGACGAAGGCCCGATCATCGAGCAGGACACGGTGCGGATCACCCACGCGCAATCAGCCGATGACTATGTCTCGCTTGGTCGCGATGTGGAAAGCCAGGTGCTGGCCCGCGCCATCCACGCCCACATCCACCACCGCACCTTCATCAACGGCAACCGCACCGTGGTCTTCCCGCCAAGCCCGGGAAGCTATGCTTCCGAGCGGATGGGGTGAAATCGGGATACACCTGATAAAGCCGGCGGAATTATTTTCGCCGGCCAGCAACCCAGCATCTCCAGTAACCGTTTCTTCGCCGTAGCCTAACAGCGAGGTCATTCACATGAAAAAGCTCGTCATTACCGGCGTCGCGTTGCTCATCGCGGCGGGGTCCGGTTTCGCCCAGCAGCCGCCCCCACCGCCGCCGGGACCGGCGGATGCCAGTCAAAGCACCGATGCTCCACCACCGCCTCCTCCTCCCGGCCCTGGCGGCCCCAAGGAAGCAGGCTGGCGCGGCGGCCCGCATGGCAAGAGAATGCCGCCACCGCCCTCCAAGGCGGCGCATTTCAGGATCGAAGACGGCGAACGCAAGATCGACGTCAAATGTGCCGACGACGAGCCGATGAAGGCCTGCGCCGACATCATGATGCAGATCATCGACAAGATGAACGAATAGGGCCGGCAGGTCCTGCACTGAGGCGGCGCAGCAGCGCCGCTTCAGGGAAACACCACCCGCGCCTTCAACCCACGCCCACCCGCACCATCCTCCAGCATCAGCCGCCCGCCGAACAGCCCGGCGATCTCCTCGATGATCGCAAGGCCGAGACCCGCGCCGGGGGCCGCGTTTTCTTCGCCGCGGGCGAAGCGCTGGCGCACCATGGCGCGTTTTTCAGGCGGGATGCCTGGGCCGTTATCTTCCACTTCCAGCCAGACGACGCTCGTCTCCCTGCCCACGCGGACGGTGACTTCCGCGCCGCGACCGGCATAATTGATGGCGTTGGAAACGAGGTTGCCGATCAACTCGCCGATCAAGAGCGGTTCGGCGAGAATGGTCGCCTCGACCTCGCCTTCGAAACCGAGATCGATACCCGCCTCAGCGGCGCGCGGCACGAAATCGGCCGTCACGTTCTGCGCCACAGCCACGAGGTCTATCGCGGAAAAATCATGTTTCTCGCTGGAGCCGGCAGCATCGATATTGGCCATGCGCAGAAGCTGGGCAAGGATATGCTCGGCATGGGCGACCGATGCCCCACCCTTCAGCGCCGCCGCCTGCGCTTCCTCAAGGCTGGCGGCGCGGGCGGAAAGAGCCAGCTGGGTGCTGATGATGGCAAGCGGCGTGCGCAGCTGGTGGCTGGCATTTCCGGTGAAATGCCTGAGCGCATCAAGCGCCGATTGCAGCCGCACCATGAAGGAGTTGACCGTCTCCACCAGATTTTCCACCTCGACAGGCACGGATTGGCGGATGGGGTGGAGATCGTTCGGGCTGCGCTCGGCAATGGCTTCACTGAGCCGGTAAAGCGGGCGCAGCGAAATCGTCACCGCGATCCAGACGATGATCGCCGCCCCGACGATCATAAAAAGCAGGCGCAGCGCCGAGCGCAGGATGATTGCCTGCGCCAGCTGGCTGCGGGCAATGGTGGTTTCGGCAACCGTGACGGAAAAGGGCACGGAATTGATGCCGGTGGAAGCGAAACGCCTGATGGCAGCGATGCGGATCGGTTCATCGCGAAACACGGCATCGCGATAGGCGGGCGTATCACCCTTCGGGTTCTCCACCGTCGGCAGGTTCTGATAGCCGGTGAGGAATTGCCCGTTCGGCCCGTCGACACGGTAAAACACCCGATCCTGGGCAGCCGATGTCAGCATTTCCAGCGCCACATAGGGAATGTCCACTTCCAGCGAACCGTCCTCGGCCACCACAACCCGCTCGGCAATGGCGAGCGCGGAACCGGAAAGCACCCGGTCTGAAACCACATTGGCGGTGTTGACCGCCTCGCGCCATGTATCGGTCAGCGCAACGCAGCCGATGATGGCAGTGGAGATGAGGAGCCAGCCTAGAAGTCGCCGCCTGAGCGAATAGGCGGCCTGTATCATTCAGCCATCTCCGGCAGCTTTTCGAGATAATAACCGATGCCGCGCGCCGTCTTCACCGTCAGCCCGTGCGGCGCGAGCCGCTTTCGCAGGCGGCTGACATATTGCTCGATGGCATTTGCGGAAATATCGTCGTCGAAACCTGTCAGTGACTGCACGATCGCCTCTTTGGCGACAACCTTGCCCGCCCGCATGAACAGCACCTCCAGCAGAGCCACTTCGCGCGCCGGAATATCGAGCGGGCGACCGTCCGCCGAAAAGGTGCGGGAATTAAGATCGAACAGCACCTTGCCGAAACTCAGCGCCGAAGAGCGCAGCCCCGCATTGCGGCGCAGAAGCACCCGCACCCTCGCCTCGAATTCGGTGATATCGAAGGGCTTGATCATGTAATCGTCGGCACCGAGATCGAGCCCCTTGACCTTTTCTTCCGGCGTGCCGCGCGCCGTCAGGATCAGCACTGCCGCTTTGTCCTGACGCGATCGCATGGAGCGCAGCACCTCGATGCCATCCATTTCCGGCAGGTTGAGATCGAGAATGACCAGATCGAAACTTTCCGCTGTAATTGCCGCATCGGCGGAGGCGCCGTCGGAAACCACGTCCACCGCATAACCGCTGCCGCGCAGAAGCGCCGAAAGCCCTTCCGACAGCACCTGATTGTCCTCGACCAGCAAAATACGCAAATCTTCCTCCTGCAACATTGCCGAGTTTAACCAGACCCTTACCGCTTGTGAATGGCCCGCGCCTGCGGCATGATCTTTTCCATGCGTATCTGCCTTCTTCTCTGTCTCTGTCTCTGCATGGCCTCGCCTGCGCTTGCCCAGGCCGTCGTTTTTCCGGCTCCCTCCGGCAAGGCGGATGCGCAGACACTGGTGGTCTATTCCTCGCTCGACGAACCGCTGGCGACCCCGATGATCGAGGGTTTCCAGAAGGCCAATCCCGATATTGCCGTCCATTATGAGGATATGCTGACCGGCGAAATCTACGACCGCATCGTGAAAGAAACCGATGCTGGCAAGAAGACCGCCGATTTCGCCTTTTCCTCGGCCATGGACCTGCAGGTGAAGCTGAGCAATGACGGTTATGCCCAGCGGTCGGATCTCGCCATGAGCGCCCGCTGGCCCGCCTGGGCGAACTGGCGCAACACCGCCTATGCGCTGACCTTCGAGCCGGCGGTTTTTGTCTATCACAAGCCAAGCTTCACCACCGAAAAGCCGCCCGCCACCCGCGCCGAATTTGTCGATTATCTCGAACGTCACGCCAAAGAGGTGCATGGCCGTATCGCGACATATGACATCGAACGCTCCGGCGTCGGCTTCCTGTTCATGTCACGCGACCAGGAGCAGTTCGGCGATATATGGAGCGTCATCAAGGCCATGGGTGCCGCGGGTGTGAAGGTTTATTCCACCTCCTCGGCCATTCTGGAGCGCGTCTCCGACGGCCGCTTCGTGATGGGTTACAATATTCTCGGCTCCTACGCGGCAGACTGGGCCTCACGCCACCCGGATGTCGGCATCGTTCTGCCGAAGGATTATACCGTCGTGATGTCGCGCATCGGGCTGGTGCCGGAAGCCGCAGCCAATCCTGAACTCGGCCGCCGCTACCTCGAATTCTTCATGTCCAAGGAAGGTCAGACGATCATGGCCCGGCAATTGCAAATCCCCGCCGTCAGCCCGGAAGTGGCGGGCGAGAACACGGCGAACACCATGCAGGCCATCCACGGTGCACAATTGCGGCCGGTCCCGGTCAGCCCCGGCCTGATGGTCTATCTGGATCAGGTCAAGCGCACCCGCCTGATCGAGCGTTGGAACGAGGCTTTGCGGTCGCAGTAGGTTTGAGCGCCCCACCATCCCTCAGTCCTGTGCCTGTCACAGAAATGAGGGTGAAGCAGGCTTCAAAGGCGCAAAACAAAGCCATCCACACGCCACAGTGGACGTCCGGCACAAATTAATAGAGAGTAAATGCGCAAGGACTTGCGTTGCGTCAGTTAGATGACAGCTTTTTGTGATGCTCTGCAATCCTTCTTCATTCCGTGGAGGCGGAAGAAGATGCGGGAGGAAATCTTGAGGATTGCCAAGGCCCAGCGTTGAGTACTCAGCGTCGGCACAGATGCGCCCTGAAGCCCCTTCCGCATAAACGAAAAACGACGCCCAAAAGGGCATCCTGAGGAGGGTTTTCGACTTGAAACATTTTCTTATCGGTACATTTCTGGCGGGCATGATCGCGCTTCCGGCGGCTGCGGCAGATTACACCGTCATCGCACCGGCCAATCCCGGCGGCGGCTGGGACCAGACCGCGCGCTCGCTGCAGAGCGTGCTGCAGGAAGAAGGCATTTCCAAGAGCGTTCAGGTGCAGAACGTACCGGGCGCTGGCGGCACCATCGGTCTTGCGCAATTCGCCAGCCAGCAGAAGGGTAACCCGCACGCCCTCATCGTCGGCGGTTACGTCATGGTCGGCGCGATCCTCACCAACAATGCGCCCGTGACGCTGAAGGAAGTGACCCCGATCGCACGCCTGACCGGCGAATATGAAGCGATCGTCGTTCCGGCATCCTCGCCGCTGAAGACCATCGGCGATCTCATCGACCAGCTCAAGAAGGACCCGGGCAGCGTTTCCTGGGGCGGCGGCTCTGCCGGCGGCACCGACCATATCGCCGTTGGCCTGATTGCCAAGGCAGCCGGCGTCGATCCGACCAAGATCAACTACATCGCCTATTCCGGCGGCGGCGAAGCACTTGCCTCGATCCTCGGTTCCCAGGTCACCGCTGGCGTTTCCGGCTATGGCGAATTCGAAGGCCAGGTGAAGGCCGGCACGCTGCGCCTCCTCGCCGTCACCAGCGAAAAACGTCTTGAGGGCGTCGACGCGCCGACGCTGAAGGAAAGCGGTCTTGATGTCGTCGTGCAGAACTGGCGCATGGTTGCGGCAGCCCCCGGCATTTCCGCCGATCAGGAAAAGGCCATCAATGCCGACGTCGAGAAGCTGGTGAAATCCGCCAAGTGGCAGGAAACCCTGAAGACCAAGGGCTGGATGGATACCTATCTCGCCGGTGACGCCTTCAAGGAACAGCTTGCCAAGGACACCGCCGCCACCGAAACCATCCTCAAAGACATCGGACTGGTAAAATGAGCCAGGGTTCCAACCCTTCGCATGATCAAAAGCGTCGCCCCGACTGGGCGGCGCTGGTCATCGCCGTCGCCCTCGTCGCTGTTGCCAGCGTCATCTTCTGGGATAGCGCCCGCCTTGCCAGCGTCACCGGTTATTCCCCTGTCGGCCCGGCAACAGTACCCTACGCCATCGCCTTCTGTCTTGTCGGACTGGCGATCTGGACGGCCGTCGAGGCTTGGCGCGGTGATTTTCCCGAGCGCGACAGGCAGGAAATCGCTCCGGTCGTGTGGGTCATTGCCGGCCTTGCCGCCCAGATGCTGCTGCTGACAGTTGCCGGCTTTTCCATTGCCACCGGTCTGCTGTTCGCCTTCACGGCACGCGCTTTCGGCAAACGCAAGCTCTGGTTCTCGATACCGGTCGGCATTGTGCTGAGTTTTGCCATCTGGATCGTTTTTGCCCAGCTGCTGCAGCTTTCGCTGCCCGCCGGACCACTGGAGCGGCTGTTCTTCTGACAGCCATTCCAACCAAGTTTCGAGATCACAGGAAACCGCAGGCACGCGATGACGCAACCGCCGGCCGTTCCGCCCGACAGGGGGACATCTGTCCATGAGTACCTTTGAATTCCTGCTGCACGGTCTTGAGGTTGCCGCCCAACCCATGAACCTGCTCTATGCGCTGATCGGTGTGACGCTCGGCACCGCCGTTGGCGTTCTGCCCGGCATCGGCCCCGCCTTGACCGTCGCGCTGCTTCTGCCCGTCACTTACCGGCTCGATGCTGCCGGTTCGCTCATCATGTTCGCCGGCATCTATTATGGCGGCATGTATGGCGGTTCGACCACCTCCATCCTGCTCAACACGCCGGGCGAAAGCGCCTCGATCGTGACCGCGCTCGAAGGCAACAAGATGGCCCGCAAGGGCAGAGGCGGCCCGGCCCTCGCCACCGCCGCCATCGGCTCCTTCGTGGCCGGCCTCATCGCCACTATCGCGCTCGCCTTCGTCGCGCCCTACATCGTCAAGCTGGCGCTGGTCTTCGGTCCGCGCGAATATTTCGCGCTGATGGTGCTGGCTTTCGTCACCGTTTCCTCCGCCTTCGGCGATTCGGCGCTGCGTGGTCTCACCTCGCTGTTCATCGGCTTTGCGCTGGCCATCGTCGGCATCGACCAGCTGACCGGCCAGACCCGCATGAGCTTCGGCATTCCCGACCTGCTCGACGGCGTGGAAGTTACAACGCTTGCGGTCGCCATGTTCGCCATCGGCGAAACGCTGTTCATCGTGGCGCAGGGCCAGAGCGGCGACGACAAGGTCGAAGCCGTCAAGGGTTCGGTCTGGATGAGCGCGCAGGACTGGGCGCGTTCGTGGAAGGCTTGGCTGCGCGGCACCCTGATCGGCTTCCCGATTGGCGCGATGCCTGCCGGCGGCGCTGAAATCGGCACGTTCCTGTCCTATGCCACCGAAAAGAAGCTGACCAAATATCCGGAAGAATTCGGCAACGGCGCGATTGAAGGCGTTGCGGGTCCGGAAGCGGCGAACAACGCCTCGGCTGCCGGTACGCTGGTGCCGCTCCTGACGCTCGGCCTGCCGACGACGGCAACAGCGGCCATCATGCTCGCCGGTTTCCAGCAGTTCGGCCTGCAACCCGGGCCCCTGCTGTTTGCCACCAATCCGCAGCTGGTCTGGGGCCTGATCGCCAGCCTCTTCATCGCCAACCTGATGCTCTTGGTACTCAACCTGCCGCTCGTCGGTCTCTGGGTGAAGCTGCTGACCATTCCGAAGCCCTGGCTTTACGCCGGCATCCTGCTGTTCGCAACGCTCGGCACCATCGGCGCCAACCCGTCGGTGTTCGAACTCGGCATGCTGCTCGCCTTCGGCATCCTCGGCTACATCATGCGCATCTTCGGGTATCCGATTGCGCCTGCGGTTGTCGGCCTCATCCTTGGCCCGCTCGCCGAACAGCAGCTTCGCCGCGCACTGGCCATCGGCCAGGGCGACCCGACCGTGCTGTTCACCTCGCCGATTGCCGTTGGCCTGTTCATCGTCGCGGCAGCCGCCTTCATCATTCCGCTCATCATGCGTATCCGCGGCCGTGGCGAGGTGCTGACGCAGCTTGCCGCCAACGAGGATTGAGAACCAAAGAACCTCCCAAGGCAACTGGCCCCGTATCTCCGGATACGGGGCTTTTTTTGTGGAACGTTATGGATTGCGGCGAGGTTGGGGGCGGCATAGATTTTATGAAACCCTCTGAGGAACCCTGTCATGCGCAGCCTTGCAATCCTGACCATCCTTGCTTTAACCGGTTGCACTACCGCCGTCCCCGATGTGGAACCCATTCCCGGCAGTATCACCTATGGCGGGCAGCCCCGTACCAAACTGACAAAGTCCCCCGTCGGCAGTACGCTCAGCAACGAATTCGTGATGGGCGACGGAAGGCTGGCGATCGAGACTTACCGGGTGCAGCCGGACCGATCGTTGAAACTGGAGAGGCGCGAAATCGTCGGCGACTGGCCACCGGATTGACAGCGGCTGTCACGTTGGTCGTGATGGGTAAAACAGACGGGTAAAAGGCACCGACCAAAGTGACGCCGGCCTTTCCTTCCCCTCAACGTCACCTCGGACTTGATCCGAGGATCCATCACCACCACCGCAGTGGGATACTCGGGTCAAGCCCGAGCATGACGGGGAAGAGGTTCGAGCAGATGTTTCATCTGCCCCCGCATTTCCCGCTCACGGCAATTCAGAACCATTCTAAAACATAATTTTGATTTCCGCCCGCCTTGCCAATAAAGCTGATAACGGACATCAAGTTAACCCGACGGAAAGCTTTCCGCCGGTCCGGAACCATTCGCAAGGGACATATTCGTGGCCATCAACTTCACCTTCCCCGTTCGGCTGCTGGCGGCAGCGGCCTTCAGCCTTGGCGCGATGACCGCAAGCGCCGAGGAAATGACGATCAAGCACGCCCAGGGCGAGACCGTGCTGAAAGCCGCGCCGAAAAAGGTTCTGGTTCTTGATGTTCCCTCGCTCGACAATCTCGATGCACTCGGCGTCGAACCGACGGGCGTCGTCGGCTCCAACCTACCGACCTATCTGCAGAAATATGCCGACGGGAAATATCTGAAGGTCGGCACGCTGTTTGAGCCCGATTACGAGGCGATCAATGCGGCAGAGGCCGATCTCGTCATCGTTGGCGGCCGTTCGCGGGCAAAATATCCGGATGTTGCCAAGATCACACCGGCCATCGACATGTCGGTGGATTCCAAGGAATTCATCGGCAGCGTGAAAGCCAACATCGCCAAGCTTGGCGATATCTTCGGCAAGCAGGAAGAAGCCAAAAAGCTCGATGCCGCCATCGATGAAAAGGTGGCGAAGCTGAAAGAGATCGCCCCCAATTCCGGAACGGCGATGATCCTCGTCACCAATGCCGGCAAGGTCGGCGTTTATGGCCCAGGCTCGCGCACCGGCTGGCTGCACACCGAAATCGGCTTCAAGCCGGTCGCCGAAGACATTGATGACCGTTTCGACCGCGGCGACGTCGTCTCCTTCGAATATCTTGCCGAGGTCAATCCGGAATGGTTGTTCGTGATCGACCGCGATGCCGGCATCGGCCGCGCCACCGATCCCGGCAAGGCGGCCGCGCAGGTGCTGGATAACGAACTGGTCCACCAGACCAACGCCTGGAAGAAAAAGCAGATCGTTTACCTCGACCCGCAGGCGGCCTATATCGTCAGCAGCGGTTATACGGCGCTCACCACCCTGCTCGATCAGGTCTACAAGGCTGTCTCCGACAAGAAATCGTAAAAGCCTCTAGGCATGCGCTTCTGAAGGCTGCTCCATACTCGACGTCATCCTCGGGCTTGACCCGAGGATCCATCGCGCGTCAGGTTGTGGATCCTCGGGTCAAGCCAGAAGATGACCAAGGAGAGGTCGGACACCTGTTTCGGCAGCCTGCCAGGTTACGGGGAGCTTTTACCATTTACGAAAAACCGCCAACGTGAAATCCCTGTCTCTCATCCTTGTCCTGTTGCTAGCCCTGGTGCTCGCCATCACCAGCCTGTTCGTCGGCGTAAGCAACGTTTCGCTCGCAACGCTTTTCGCACCCGACACGAGTGCAGACGCGCTGCGGGTGCTGCTCGTCAGCCGTATTCCGCGCACGCTCGCGCTGATACTTGCGGGAAGCTCGATGGCGATTGCCGGCCTCATCATGCAGATGCTGGTGCGAAACCGCTTCGTGGAACCTTCCACGGCAGGCACGACGGAATCCGCCGGCCTCGGCCTGCTCGCCGTCACCCTTTTGGCACCGGATACACCGATCTTCGGCAAGATGCTGGTGGCAGCAGCTTTTGCCCTCGCCGGCACCGCGCTGTTCCTGCGCATCCTGCGGCAGGTGCCGCTGCGCGACGTGCTGCTGGTGCCGCTGATCGGCATCATGCTTGGCGGCGTCATTTCCGCCGTCACCACATTCTTCGCCTATCGCTTCGATCTGCTGCAATCGCTCGGGGCATGGATGACGGGGGATTTTTCCGGCGTACTGCGCGGCCGTTATGAGTTGCTGTGGATCGGTTTTCTCTTCGCCATCGCCGCCTATCTCGCCGCCGACCGCTTCACCGTGGCGGGCATGGGCCGGGACTTCACCACCAATCTCGGCCTCAATTATCGCCGGGTAATGGCGCTCGGCCTCACCATCGTTTCGCTGGTCAGCGCTGTCGTGGTGGTGACGGTGGGCATGATCCCCTTCCTGGGCCTCATCGTGCCGAATGTCGTGAGCCTGATGATCGGCGACAATATGCGCCGCTCGGTGCCATGGGTGGCGACGCTCGGCGCGGTCTTTGTGCTCTCCTGCGACATCATCGGCCGGACCGTGCGCGCGCCTTACGAAATACCCATCGGAACCGTGGTCGGCGTCATCGGCAGCGCGCTGTTCCTCTATCTCCTGCTGCGGAAACGCAACCATGCGTGAGAGAAACCCTGACAGGCGCGCAAAAATCGTTCTGCTTGTGCTTGCCGCACTGGCGCTCATTTCCATGATCGCCTTCATGACGCTCGGCGCCAGGGGAAGCTGGAGTTTCGTGCTGCCGTTTCGCGGCATCAAGCTCCTGTCGCTTTTGCTGGTGGCCTACGCCATCGCCGTTTCCACCGTGCTGTTCCAGACGGTTACCAACAACCGTATCCTCACCCCTTCGGTCATGGGTTTCGATTCACTCTACGTGCTGATGCAGACCGGGCTGATTTTCGTCTTCGGTTCGGCAACAGTCGTGATGATCGATCCTCAAGTGAAATTTCTGGTGGAAACCGGGCTGCTCGTCGCCTTTTCCGCCCTGCTCTATCGCTGGCTTTTTGTCGGAGCGGTACGCAGCCTGCATCTTCTCGTCTTGGTCGGTATCGTCTTCGGCGTGTTTTTCCGCAGCCTTTCGGGCTTCATGCAGCGGGTCCTCGATCCGAACGAATACACGGTGCTGCAGGATGTGCTTTTCGCCAGTTTCAATTCCATCGATCCGACGCTGCTCACTGTTTCCGCCATCATCATCGGCGTGGTGACCATTATCGGGCTGCGCCTGATGCACACGCTCGACGTGCTCTCGCTCGGCCGCGCGACGGCCATCAGCCTCGGGGTCGAATACAAGTACACCGTGACCATCATCCTCGTGCTGGTCTCCGTACTTGTCGCAGTCTCCACTGCGCTCGTCGGCCCGGTCATGTTCTTCGGCCTGCTGGTCGCGGCCCTCGCCCATTATCTCACCGGCAACGGCAAGCATGCCTATGTGCTGCCTGCGGCGATCCTCATCGCCGTGATCTGTCTCGTCGGCGGTCAGGTGGTGCTGGAGCGGGTTTTCGCCTTCGATACGGCGCTCTCCATCATCATCGAATTTCTGGGCGGCATCGTCTTTATCGGTCTCATTCTGAAACGAGGTGCGCGATGATCATCGCCAGTCAGATCAGCAAATCCTATGGTGACAGCGTCGTCATAGACGGCGTCTCGGTTTCCATCCCGGCAGGCGGCGTCACCTCCATCATCGGGCCGAACGGCGCGGGTAAATCCACGCTCCTGTCCATCGTCGCAAGGCTGATGTCCATGGATACGGGAACCGTCACGGTCGACGGGCTGGATGTCACGAAAACCCCCTCCGATACGCTGGCGAAGCGGCTCTCCATCCTGCGGCAGGACAACCACATCTCCTCGCGCCTGACCGTGCGCGACCTTGTCGGCTTCGGCCGCTACCCCTACTCCAAGGGCCGCCCCACCATCGAGGACAAGGCCCATATCGACCGGGCGCTTGAATATCTGCACCTTGAAAATCTGGCCGACCGGTTTCTGGACGAACTGTCCGGCGGTCAGCGCCAGCGCGCCTTCGTGGCCATGGTGCTTTGCCAGGATACGGATTATGTGCTGCTTGACGAGCCGCTCAACAACCTGGACATGAAACACGCCTCCAGCATGATGAAAATCATGCGCAAGGCGGCCGACGAGCTGAAGAAGACCGTGGTTCTGGTTCTGCACGACATCAACTTCGCCTCCTGGTATTCCGACACCATCATCGCCATGCGCGAGGGCCGCATCTGTCATCAGGGTCCTGCGGAAGAGATCATCCGTCCCGATATTCTCAAGGAAATCTATGACATGCCGATCAGCGTCAGTGAGATAGACGGCCGGCGCATCTGCCTGTTTTACGAATGACATGATGATTGTGCAGGATTTTTGCTGTCCCGTCGCCTAACATGGAACAGGGCCACAGGCCCGGACGTTAATCGACGGACTTTTCCAAAGCGGCATTCCGTCCGCAACTTCAGGAGACATCGATGAAGACGCACAAGACGAAGAACGACCTGCCTTCAAACGCCAAGTCGACCGTTATCGGCATTCTAAACGAATCGCTGGCTTCGGTGATCGACCTTGCGCTCATCACCAAACAGGCGCACTGGAACCTGAAAGGCCCGCAATTCATCGCCGTGCATGAACTTCTCGATACGTTCCGCACCCAGCTCGACAATCATGGCGACACGATTGCCGAACGTGTGGTCCAGCTTGGCGGCACGGCGCTCGGCAGCCTGCAATCGGTCTCCTCGACAACCAAGCTCAAGGCCTATCCGACCGACATCTACAAGATCCATGACCATTTGGACGCCCTGATCGAACGTTATGGCGATGTGGCCAACATGATCCGCAAGGCCATCGACCATTCCGATGAAGCGGGCGACCCCACGACGGCCGACATATTCACCGCCGCCTCGCGCGATCTCGACAAGGCGCTCTGGTTCCTCGAAGCGCATGTGCAGGAAAAGAGCTGAGCGGAAATCCGCCCACTTCAAAAACAAAGCGCCCGGATATCCGGGCGCTTTTTTTCTTCTCAGGCATCAGTGCCGCCGCAAAACGGCAAGCCCGATGTCCCGCAACATCTCATGGTCGAGAATGCCGCGCTGGGCGCTGCGGATAAGAACCGCCGCGCACTCGTTGGCAACGTGGCTGCTGCGATCTTGAAGGCACTCGAAACATACGCCATCGAAAATATTCTGCAGATCGGTGATCTGCTCCGGCGACAATTGTGCGCCAACCCGTTCAAAAGCTGCATACGACAAGGCTCATCCTCCTGATGATATGCCAAGTATCGTTTCTTTTTTTCGTGGACAGGAAATTTGTACACCCGAACGAATCACTTGTCGAATCAGATTTTAACCAAATGTAAATAGATTATTTCCTGGCACCGCATCTGGGCGCTCCATTGTGAGACGGCAATAAAAACCAGATGAAACAATATCTTCGCTCAAATATCCATGGCGTCCGAGCCCGCCGCTTCCCGGAAGGGCAGATAAATTCGCAGGCAGGCGGATTTCCACCGAAACCGCAAAAGAAACTGTTGCATTCCAAAAACGATTGAGCGATATAGCACCCGTCGCCGCTTCGGCGGCCCACGGTTCAGCATACTACCCCGGACCGGTGGATTTGAGCGGGTGTAGCTCAGGGGTAGAGCACAACCTTGCCAAGGTTGGGGTCGAGGGTTCAAATCCCTTCGCCCGCTCCAAATTTCCAGAACAGGCCGATAAATCTCTGGCATGCCCGATGCGAGACGCATCGCCATACGCGAAAATTTCTCGCGCAAAGAAACCGGGAAGAGAGTTCTCTCCCCGGCCCTCATCGTCAGGCGGCCTCGTCCCAGACGGGCGCAAGCCCTTCCGGCGAAACGATGCGGCCGTCCGGTCTTGCAAGCGCACGGATTGCCGCCATTTCATCTGCCGAAAGCTCGAAGTCGAAGATGGCGAGATTTTCCTCGACCCGGGCCTCACTCACCGTTTTCGACAGGGCGACGACGCCCTGCTGCTGCACGAGCCAGCGCAGAACCACCTGTGCTACCGACTTGCCACGGCCCGCGGCAATCTCCTTCAGCACCGGATCGTCAAACACTTTACCATCGGCCATCCCGTAATAACCCGTCACCAACATGCCCGCAGCTTTGGCGGCGGCGATAACCACATCCTGATCGATGTAGGGGTGGTATTCGATCTGGTTGGTCACGATCGGGGCATCGGACAGCTTCACCGCTTCGGCCATCAGCGCCGTGCTGAAGTTGGAAACGCCGATATGGCGCACCTTGCCGGCCTGCCTCACCGCGTTCAGCGCGCCGATCTGCTCGGCAAGCGAAACCGCCTCGTTCGGCCAGTGCAGCAGCAGCAGGTCCACATGGTCGGTCTTCAGCTTTTTCAGGCTATCATCGACAGAGGCGAGGAAGGCATCGTGCCTGTAGTTCTCGACCCAGACCTTGGTGGTGAGAAACACTTCGCCGCGCGTAACGCCCGAAGCAGCAATGGCTTCACCGACCTCGGCTTCATTGCCATAGATCTGGGCGGTATCGATATGGCGGAACCCGGCCTTCAGCGCATGGGGAACGATACGCAGCACATCGGGGCCGGGAATGCGAAACGTGCCGAAACCAAGCGCCGGGATTGACGCGCCGTTTGCAGTGACATCAAACATATATTTTCTCCTTTGAGGTGGCCCGGCCGACTTGGGAGCGGCCGGGTATTTCATGAAAAACTCAGGCAGTTTTCAGCGTCAGCGCGGCGCGGCGGTCGAGCGCGCTGCTCCAGATGGTCAGAAGCAGGGCAACCGCGACGAGGATGGCGCCAACCCAGGGTGTGGCTCCAAGACCCAACGGTGATTCCACCACCAGACCGCCGAGCCACGCGCCGATGGCGATGCCGAGGTTGAACGCGGCGATGTTGAGCGCCGAAGCGACATCGACGGCGCCGGGACGATGCTCCTTGGCAAGCTGCACCACATAAAGCTGCAGGCCGGGAACATTGGCGAAGGAGAGGAAACCAAGCGCGGCAAGCGTGATGAGCGTCAGCACTGGCGAAACCGCGGTGAAGGAAAAGACGAGCAGCACGATGGCCTGCGCCAGGAAGAGGCCAATCAGCGCCCTGGCCGGATTATGGTTGGCGATCCGGCCGCCACCGATGTTGCCGGCCGCGATGGCGATACCGTAAAGCACGAGGATAAGGCTGACGCTCTTTTCCGAAAATCCGGTCACATCCTGCAGGATTGGCGCAAGGAAGGTGAAGGCGACGAAGGTGCCGCCGTAACCAAGCGCGGTCATGGCGAAAACGATGAGCAGGCGGCCGGAACCGAGAACACGGACCTGATCGAGCAGGCTTGCCGGCGGCGCCTTCTTGAGTGTGTTCGGGAGAAGCGCTGCAATGCCGAGGAAGGCAATGACACCAAGGGCAGCAACGGCCCAGAAGGTGGCGCGCCAGCCGAAGACCTGGCCGATATAGGTGCCGAGCGGAACACCGGTGACGATGGCGACCGTAAGGCCCATGAACATCATGGCAATGGCCGAGGCGCGACGGTTTTCCGGCACGAGATCGGCCGCGATGGTGGAGCCGACCGAGAAAAAGACGCCATGGGCGAAGGCGGCAATGACGCGGGCTACCAGCAGCATCTCATAATTGGGTGAGAGGGCTGCAAGACTGTTACCGACGATGAACAGGGCCATCAGGCCGAGCAGCAGCGGCTTCCTTTCTATCTTGCCGGTCAATGCGGTCAGGATCGGCGCACCAAAGGTCACACCCAGTGCATAGACACTGACGATGAGACCGGCGAGCGGCAGGGTGATATGGAGATCGTTTGCGACGGTCGGCAGCAGACCGACAATGACGAATTCCGTTGTTCCGATCGCATAGGCCGCGATCGTCAGGGCAAATATGGCCAATGGCATGACGAATACCTCTTCGCCCGCAGCTGGATCACGGGCCTTCTGGACAGCTTGGGGCTGCCCGGTTGGATCAAATTGTATGAACGCAATATGGGCGAAGGGGACTTGCATGATAATCGGCAAAGCCGGATAAATACCTTTGAATTCATTTCATAGGTGATGCGCGATGGATAACAGGGCCGGAGAGATGGAAGTCTTCGTGGCGGCGGCGGAACTCGGCAGCTTTTCAGCCGCCGGGCGCAGGCTGAAGCTTTCGCCCTCGGCCGTCAGCAAACTTGTCACACGTATCGAAGACCGTCTCGGCACCAGGTTGGTGGCCCGCTCCACCCGGCTCGTAACGCTTACGCCGGAGGGCGAGGTCTATCTGGCGCGGGCCCGACGCATTCTCGCCGACATAGCCGAGACCGAGCAGATCGTGGCGAGCGGCGGCAAGGTGGTGCCGCGCGGGCTGCTACGGGTCAACGCGACGCTGGGCTTCGGTGAACGTTATCTCCTGCCGCTTGCACCGGAATTCCTGTCGCTTTATCCGGAAATCGAGCTGGATATTTCGCTGACTGACGGTGTCATCAGCCTGATCGAGGAACGCACGGACATTGCCATACGCTCCGGCGCCATGGGCGATTCATCGCTGAAGGCAAGAAAGCTAAAGGAAGTACGCCGCGTTATCGTCGCCTCCCCCACCTATATCGAACAATACGGCATGCCGGAAACGCCGCAGGATCTGGCGCGGCACAATTGCCTGAGCTTCAATTTCAGTCGCAATCTCAATGAATGGCCGTTCCGCGACCCCGGTTCTGCCGATGTCTATCGCCTGCCAGTCACGGGCAATGCCTCCGTCAATAGCGGCATGGCCATGCGCAGGCTTTGCCTATCGGGGCTTGGGCTCGGTCGGGTCGGTGAATTCCACGTCGAACCCGATATTAGGGCTGGCCTGCTCGTTCCCGTACTGGAAGACTATAGCGCCGAGGACATGGAGGTGATCCACGCGGTTTATGCCGGCCATGAGCATCTCGCAGCCCGCGTGCGCGCCTTCATAGATTTCCTTGCCGCAAGGGTCGGGCGCTGATTATCACACCAGCCCATGTACCAGCTTCGCAAGCCAGTCGACAAATACGCGGACCTTGTTGGTCACGTGCCGGGTCTGGGGATAGACGACATAGATCGGCATCGCCTCCCGTCGCCATTCGGAAAGCACCGGCACCAGCTCTCCGCGCGAAAGGGCGTCGCGCACCATGAAGATCGGCAGCTGCACGATGCCCATGCCGGCGAGCGCCGCATTCAAGTAGGTGCGGCTGTCATTGACGGAAACGACGTAGTTGGGCGTCAACTCGACGCTGCGTATGCCATTGTCGAAGGAGGCCGGCATGATCTGCCCGGTGGTGGCATTGAGGTAACCCACCGACAGATGATCCTTCTCCAGGTCCTCCGGTTCTCGGGGCATGCCAAAATTTTCGATATAGGACGGTGACGCAAATGTTTCGAACCGGAGTTCGCCTACTTTTCGGGCAATCAGCGACTGATCGCGCAAAACGCCGACGCGCAGTGCACAGTCGACATTTTCAGCGATATAATCGACCAGACGGTCGCCGACACCGAGATCGAGACGGATTTGCGGATAGCGCTGGTAAAATTCGCAAAGATGTGGGATAACCACAAGGTCCGCAAAGACACCGGCCATTTCCACGCGCAACCGGCCGGATGGCTGCACCTGCGCGCTGGACATGCTGCCGTCAAGTTCTTCTATTTCCGATAAAATCTGCGATGCACGCTCATAATAGAGAGCGCCGTCCGTTGTCAGCATCACTCGCCGCGTCGTGCGGTTGAGAAGCGTGGTCTGCAAATGCGCCTCGAGCGCCTGGACCATATTGGTGACCGTGGTTTTCGGCATGTTCAGCGCTGTCGCGGCGCGGCTGAAATTGCCGGTTTCCACGACACGCGTAAAAACCCGCATGGCGGAGAGCTGATCCATGATGAGATTATCCGTCGTTTTGGAATAGTGTTTTCATTTTGGCATACTTGATCGTTTTTCTCCGAACAATAATATGAATTTCAGATTTTGCAAATGTGATGCACTGCTCAAGGTGGTGCAACGGGACCGGATCAGATGAACGCGCACTGGGAGAATATCAAAAGCTGTGGGGGCTTCGCGTCCCAGCTTTCCGTGCGCCGATATGAAGGTTCGAGCCTGTGCAGCCAACCGCCCGTCGTACTTTATCTGCGCGGCGGTTCGTTTCTGGAACCCGGCCTGGAGCCGGGCGGCAATTGCCCGGAACTTCCGGTCGCGCGCGCGCTTGCAGAAAGCGGCGCGGTGGTCGTGGAGGCCGATTACAGCAGGCCGTCCGGCAACGAATTTCCGATGGTTATCGACTGCGCTTACGAAGCGCTCGATCGCCTGAGCCGGGATCGCAAGCATTATGGCGGCGCGAAATCGCTGCTGTTCGTGGCCGGCGAAGAGGCAGGCGGCAATGTGGCGGCGGGGCTTGCCTTGAAGGCCCGTGACCGCATGCCGGGCAAACTTGCCGGTCAGATACTTCTGTCGCCCATGATCGATCCGATGATGACGACGGAATCCTTCCGCGACGCGGACAGGATCGGCATGCGCCAGCGCTGGGCGGATGGCTGGAGCCATTACCTTGCCAAGGCGTGCGGGTTTTTTCACCCCTATGCCGCACCCTGCCAGTGCACGCGGCTGAACCGGGTGGCGCCGGCGCTGATCTTTACCGCCGAGGACGACCCTCTGCGCGACGAAACGGTCAATTACGGAGACCGCCTCATCGCCTCAGGCGTTAGCGTTAGGCAGCATGTTTTCCCCGCCGGCGTCGGCTGGACGGGGCTTTATCAAGGAGAGGGCGGCGGATGGGTCTCATCCGTCTGTTCGGAGTTCAAGACTTTCGTTGACCAGTTAAACCACTGAAATTTCGCATTTTGAGCATGTCCAGTAAAAGTGCGTAGCGGTTTTACGTCCGGATCATGCGACGAAGTAAAATAGATGAACGACCTGCTCCCGATCGGGGGCGAAGGAGATACCCATGACGCTGAACACAAAGCGCCGGGCCCTGACGGGCGCCGGTATCGGGCTTGCCATGTCCGTTGCAGCAGCAGCACTGTTTTTCGACCTCCCCACCAGTCGCGATGCAACGGCCGCTTCCACGCCTGCTGAAACACCAGCGATCCCTGTCACCGTTGCCAAGGTTGAAAGCCGCGACGTGATGCGCTGGGAGGAATTTTCCGGCCGTCTGGAAGCCGTTGACCGGGTGCAGATTCGCTCCCGCGTCGCCGGCCAGATCAAGGCTGTGCATTTTCGCGAAGGCGCGCTGGTGAAGGAAGGCGATCCCCTCTTCACCATCGATCCGGCCCCCTATCAGGCCGCTGTTGCCGGCGCTGAAGGACAGGTCGCCTCGGCCGAAGCCAAGGTCAGCCTTGCGAAAACGGAACTCGACCGTGGCCGCCGGCTTTCCGACAACCGCACCATCTCGCAGAGCGATCTCGACCAGCGCCAGAGCTCGTTTGCGGATGCCGAAGCCCAGCTTCGCGCCGCCCGCGCAGCACTCACCACGGCGCAACTCGATCTTGGTTACACCGAAATCCGCGCACCTGTTTCAGGCCGCGTCGGCCGCATCGAAATCACCGCCGGCAACCTCGTCGCCGCCGGTTCCACCTCGCCGGCACTGACGACCCTCGTGTCGGTCAACCCGATCTATGCGAGCTTCAACGCCAGCGAAGGCGTGGTGGCAAAGGCTCTTGCCGAGCTGCCGAAGACCGATGGCGCCCTGCCGGCTCTCGAACAGATCCCGGTGGAAATCGGCACGCTTTCGGATGAAGGCACGCCGATCAAGGGTACGCTGCACCTGATCGACAATCAGGTGGATTCGGCAAGCGGCACCATCGGTGTGCGCGCCGTCTTCGACAATCCCGATGGCAGGTTGATCCCCGGCCAGTTCGTGCGGGTGCGCATGGGCGAACCGAAGCCGGAAAACCGCATCGTCATCAGCGATCGCGCCATCGGCACGGATCAGGACAAGCGCTTCGTCTTCGTGGTCGATGCCGAAAACAAGGTGAGCTACCGCCAGATCAAGCCGGGCGCGCCGGCCGATGGCCAGCGCATCATCGAAAGCGGCCTTGCTGCCGGTGATACGATCGTCGTCAACGGCCTGCAGCGCATCCGTCCCGGCGCAACCATCGCACCTCAGGCGGAAGATAAGGTTGCTGCCTCGCAGTAATCCATCTCTTTGATCAGTAAGCGTCCCGCGCTTTCGCGAGACGCGCATTCAGACAGAACCGGCCTTCACCGGCGGCAGAATTGCCGCCGGAGCGGCCTTCGCATTCCAAAATATACCCGGAGAGGGACTGGATATGAATATTTCCAGATTTTTTGTCGACCGGCCGGTATTTGCCGGCGTCTTGTCGATCCTGATTGTGGTGGCAGGCCTTCTTGGCATGCGCGCCCTGCCGATTTCGGAATATCCCGAAGTCGTTCCGCCATCCGTCGTCGTGCGCGCCACCTATCCCGGTGCGAACCCGACCGTTATCGCTGAAACCGTCGCGACACCGCTCGAAGAACAGATCAACGGTGTCGAAGACATGCTCTACATGGGCAGCCAGGCGACGTCGGACGGCGTGCTGACGCTCACCGTCACCTTCAAGCTCGGCACCGATCCTGATAAGGCCCAGCAGCTTGTGCAGAACCGCGTCTCGCAGGCCGAACCGCGCCTGCCGGCGGAAGTGCGCGCGCTCGGCATCACCACGGTCAAGAGCTCGCCCGACTTCATCATGGTCGTGAACCTTGTCTCCAAGACCGACGCCTATGACATCACCTATCTGCGCAATTATGCGACGCTGAACGTCAAGGACCGTCTCGCCCGCATCGAAGGCGTGGGTCAGGTGCAGGTCTTCGGCGCGGGTGACTATTCCATGCGCGTCTGGCTCGATCCGCAGAAGGTGGCCGAGCATGATCTCGCCGCCAGCGACGTCTCCGACGCCATCCGCCAGCAGAACGTGCAGGCCGCGGCCGGCGTCATCGGCGCTTCACCAAGCCCGAACGGTGTCGACCTGCAGCTCAACGTCAATGCCCAGGGCCGTCTGACGACGCCGGAAGAATTCGGCAACATCATCGTCAAGAGCGGCGCAAACGGCGAAATCACCCGCCTGCGCGATGTCGCGCGCATCGAACTCGGAGCAGCCGATTACACGCTGCGTTCTCTGCTCGATGGTGAGCCGGCGGTGGCTGTTGCGGTCCTTCAGGCCCCCGGCTCCAACGCCATCGAAATCGCCGACAATGTCCGCGCCACCATGGATAATCTGCAATTGGCGATGCCCGATGGCGTGAAATACGAGATCGTCTACGATACGACGAAATTCGTGCGCTCCTCCATCGAGAAGGTTGTCGATACACTCCTCGAGGCCGTTGGCCTCGTGGTGCTTGTCGTCATCCTCTTCCTGCAGACGTGGCGCGCCTCGATCATTCCGCTGATCGCCGTTCCGGTCTCGATCATCGGCACCTTCGCCGTCATGTATGCCTTCGGCTTCTCCATCAACGCGTTGACGTTGTTCGGCCTTGTGCTCGCCATCGGCATCGTGGTGGATGACGCGATCGTGGTCGTCGAAAACGTCGAGCGAAATATCGAAAACGGGCTCTCACCGCGTGACGCCACCTATAAGGCGATGCGCGAAGTCTCCGGCCCGATCATCGCCATTGCGCTGGTACTGGTCGCCGTCTTCGTGCCGCTCGCCTTCATCTCCGGCCTTTCCGGCCAGTTCTACCGGCAGTTCGCGCTGACGATTGCCATCTCCACCGTCATTTCGGCCATCAACTCGCTGACGCTGTCACCCGCGCTTGCGGCCCTGCTGCTGAAGGAACATGGCGCACCGAAAGACTGGCTCACCCGCTTCATGGACAAGATCCTCGGCTGGTTCTTCCGCGGCTTCAACCGTGCCTTCGGCGCGGCCTCGAACGGCTACGGCAAGACCGTCGGCGGGCTGGTGACGCGCAAGAGCCTCGTCATGATCGTCTACATGGCGCTGGTGGCCGCCACCTATGGCATGTTTACGACAGTTCCGAGCGGCTTCGTGCCGGCGCAGGACAAGCAGTACCTCATCGGTTTCGCGCAGCTTCCTGATGGCGCAACGCTCGACCGTACCGAAAGCGTGATCAAGCGGATGAGCGAGATCGCCATGGAAACGCCCGGTGTCAGCCACGCCATCGCCTTCCCCGGCCTGTCGATCAACGGCTTCACCATCGGTTCCAATTCCGGCATCGTTTTTGCGGTTCTCGACGACTTCGAAAAGCGCAAGACACCGGAACTGTCAGGTGGCGCCATCGCCATGCAGCTGAACCAGAAATATGCCGGCATTCAGGATGCCTTCATCGCCATGTTCCCGCCGCCGCCGGTCAACGGTCTCGGCCAGACAGGCGGCTTCAAGCTGCAGATCGAAGACCGCGCCGGTTACGGCTACCAGACGCTGGACGAAGCGGCGAAGGCCGTCATCGCCAAGGCATATCAGACGCCGGAGCTGGCAGGCATTTTCTCCAGCTACCAGATCAACGTGCCGCAGCTCTTCGCCGATCTCGACCGCGCCAAGGCGGAACAGCTGGGCGTCTCCGTCAGCGACGTCTTCCAGACGCTGCAGATCTATCTCGGCTCGCTCTATGTCAATGACTTCAACGCCTTCGGTCGCACATACAGCGTCCGTGTGCAGGCGGATTCACAGTTCCGCGCCCATGCGGAAGACATTGGCCGCCTGAAGGTTCGCTCGGCAACGGGTCAGATGATCCCGCTGTCGACGCTCCTGAAGGTGAATGCGACGACCGGACCGGAGCGCACCAACCGTTATAACGGCTTCCTTGCGGCCGATATCAACGGCGGACCGGCACCGGGCTTCTCCTCGGGTCAGGCACAGGCCGCGATCGAAAAGATCCTTGCCGAAACCCTGCCCGCGGGCGTCGATTACGAATGGACGGATCTGACCTATCAGCAGATTCTCGCCGGCAATTCCAGCATCGTGGTTTTCCCGCTGGCGCTGCTGCTCGTCTATCTCGTGCTCGCTGCGCAATATGAAAGCCTGACCCTGCCGATCGCGATCATCCTGATCGTCCCGCTCGGCGTGCTCGCAGCCCTCACGGGCGTCTGGCTGACGGGAGGGGATAACAACATCTTTACGCAGATCGGCCTTGTCGTCCTTGTCGGTCTCTCAGCGAAAAACGCGATCCTGATCGTGGAATTCGCCCGGGAACTGGAATTCGAGGGACGAACGCCGCTTCAGGCGGCCATCGAGGCAAGCCGGCTTCGCCTGCGCCCGATCCTGATGACCTCGCTCGCCTTCATCATGGGCGTGGTGCCGCTGGTCGTCTCGACAGGTGCCGGTGCGGAAATGCGCGCCGCCATGGGTGTCGCGGTCTTCTCCGGCATGATCGGCGTGACGTTCTTCGGCATCTTCATGACTCCGGTCTTCTATGTGCTGGTGCGCAAGCTGGCGGGCAACCGTCCGCTCATCCAGCACAAGCAGGAAGAACCGGCCAATTCGGACTACAAGCTCGAAAAGGCCGGCTGATACCGACACCTATCCACCGCAACCTTCGACGCAAGCCCGCCGCGCATCCCGAGATGCGCGGCGTTTTATATGGAAAGATGTGTATGCGCCTCTTCTGAAATTGAATCAGTTTCAAGTGCTTAACGGTAATACAGGCTGCGTTCTGCGCCGCACCACAATTGGCAAAAGTCAATATAGATGTTGGCGACTGCGCGCAGAGGAAGAAACAATGATATTTTATGCTTTGTATTTTGTGTTACTTTCCAAGAACAGGGTGATTCGGACTAAATGATTTAGTTCAGGGGCGACATGATGGAGCAGGATTACGAGAACTGGGCGACGACCGTTGCCTATTCGATAGTGATGCATGAGGGTCTTGATCTCGCGCTTTCCGCGCAAAATCTCGATAGAGGCAAGACCAGAAACAATCGTGAGCGGTTGATGGAAGCCATTCGCACATCCTTGCTGGAAGCGCGCTCACGCAGCCACGTGACAGCGGCGCAACGGGTTTAAGCCGGCCTCCTGAGATTGTTGCGGCAGCTTTCCTGGGCACGCCGCTGCAGGATCAGGCCGGAAGCAGGTCGGTCCGCACCGCGGCTTTCAGCGGCAGATGATCCGAAGCGATACGCGCCAGTGCGCTGTCATGCGCTTCGACCTGCTCGATCAGCCCTTCACGATTGGCGATGATCCGGTCCAGAGCCAGCACCGGCAGGTTGGACGGAAAACTGGGTACGGCTGGCGGCAGAGCGCCGAAAGCATCGCGAAACGTATTGAGTGATGAACCATTGCCGAGGCGCCATTCATTCAGGTCTCCCATGAGAATGGTCGGGCATTCATCCCTCGCTTCAAGAAGGCCGATCAGAGCCTTCGCCTGCTGGGCACGGGAATGCCGCAGCAGCCCGAAGTGAGCGGCAATGACCCGCAGGGTGCCGCCGCGCTTCAGATCCAGTTCGACAACGAGCGCGCCACGCGGCTCAAGCCCGGGCAGCTTCAGGGTATGAACCTCCTTGACCGCGCCCTCCTTGAACAGGACGACATTGCCATGCCACCCATGCGCCTTCACCCCGACCTGCACGGGCACGGGGACAAGGCCGCTTTCCCTTTCCAGCCGGGCGAGATCGAGCAGCCCGGTGCGTTCGCCGAAGCGGCTGTCGGCCTCTTGCAGCGCAATGATATCCGCCCCGATTTCCTGAATCACGCGACTGGTGCGATCAGGATCGAATTTGCGGTCCCGGCCCACGCATTTATGCACGTTGTAGGAGGCGATAACGGGAAAATCATGCGCCTTTTCCGCAGGCTTGGCATTCTGCCGCTGACGGTGATTGCGCAGCGAGTCCATCACAAAGGCCGGCAGGCTGGTATTCCGCGCCAGTACCGCTTTTTCGTTTTCCAGCACGCCGTCTTTTTTCACACGTCATCTCCGCTCAAAGATAGGGCGAGGCCAGCCACAGTACCCGTTCCACAAAACGAACAACGAACGGACGCGCTTTCAGTTCGCTCAGTCTTACAGGTATTGCGGCGTCGCGCGCCGTCGAGATCGTCTGCGTGATGGCCTGTCCGAATGCTTCGTCCATAACCTCCAGATCGATCTCGAAATTCAGACGCAAAGAGCGGGGATCGAGATTGGACGAACCGATGTAGCTCCACCGTCCGTCGATCACCAGCATCTTCGAATGATTGAACGCTCCCGTCGCCCTCCATATCCGGCAATAGTTGCGCAACATCTGATCGAACTGCGCCGTCATCGCCCTGTCGACAAGCACCAGATTATTGCTTTTCGGCACGACGATATCAACGACGACGCCGCGTCGCGCCGCCGTAATCAGCGCCGAAATAAGCTCCCGATCCGGGAGAAAATAGGGCGACATGATGAGAATCGACGACCTTGCGATGGAAAAAGCGCCGGTCAGCATCTTGTGATTGGTCTCGATGCTTTTGTCCGGCCCGGAGGAGCAAACGCGGGCAACGATCTGCGAGCCCGGCACGCCTTCGGGAATGGCGATATCCCAGACCGGCGTATCCAGAAGTTCCTTTGTCGTGAAACGCCAGTCTTCCGCCGCAATGGAGAAAAAATCCGCTACCACCGGTCCGCTGATCTTGAAATGTGTGTCGTGCGATTGTCTTCCCTGGCCGAACTCCTCGGTAAAACCCTCGCGTATGTTCATGCCGCCACTAAAGGCGACACGCCCGTCTACCACGAGAATCTTGCGGTGGGTGCGCAGATTGGCGTAGGGCAGCCGCAGCCCCATGATGACGTTACCGTTGAAGACGTTGGCGACGATGCCCCTTTCCCGCAGCGTCGGCAGGATGCTCGGAACCGAATAACGCGCGCCCACGGCATCTATGAGCACCCTCACCTCCACGCCGCGCTGTTTTGCCCGCTGGAGGGCGGAAACGAAGCGGGCGCCGATCCGGTCATTATCGAAAATATATGTTTCGAGGATGATCGACCGTTTCGCCTGCTCGATCGCTTCAAGCATCGCCGCATAGGCGGCGTCACCCGTGGCGATGGGTTCGATGCTGTTGCCAGTCGTCAGTGCATGGCGGGTCACCCGGTCACCCAGTACCTTCATCGCCGCGAAACGGCGGCCGAACCGCTCGGCTACCAGCTCACCGCCAGCGTCGAAACGGGCCACGCGGTCCATGATCTCGTCCTGCATGAAGGACCGCTGCTGGGTGATGTTGGACCGGCGGATGCGGTTGATGCCGGCAATGGCATAGATGACCGCACCGACGATGGGCGACAGCACGATGACACCGACCCAGCCCAGTGCCGAGCGAACTTCTTCCTTCGTCATGGTGGCGTGCACGGCCGCCACGGTTCCCATCAAAACGGAGAGAACGGCAAGAATATGCGGCCAATAGGCGATGATGAGAGCGAGCATGAATACAACTATAGGGCATCAGGCGGAAAAGTGTAACGCGGTTTTCCGAAAGCCGCCGCCTTAACGAGAAATCGGTGCAGCGATCCCGCAACGAGAGGCGTTCCCTGACGGCGGCAAAACGACCGCTATGTTTTTGCGGGACAGACCCTTGCGGGATTAACGGTGGAAACTGGTCTTGCGATATGTCATGAGAGCGCATCTTGATCTTTGGGCGGGGGCAGCATTGGTGGGCTTTCTGCCGCGTTTGAACGCAAGAAGGCCGTGATGCAGGACAATACCCAAGGCGCCGTCATCGTCATTTCCAGCCATGTCATGCGGGGCTCCGTGGGCAACCGCGCGGCAGTCTTCGCGCTGGAGACACTCGGTTTTCCGGTCTGGGCAGTGCCCACCATCGTCATGCCCTGGCATCCCGGCCACGGACCATCCACCCGCATGCGCTTTCAGGACGAAGACTTCGACAAGGCGATGACCGACCTCGAAAACGCCAAATGGATCGGCGAGGTCAAGGCGGTTCTGACCGGTTATTTCGGCAGCGCCGCGCAGGTGCGTGCCGTCGCAAGGCTGATCCGAAATCTCAAGGAAAAGAACCCGGCGCTGATTTACGCCTGCGATCCTGTCATGGGTGATCTGGGCGGGCTTTATATTCCCCTTGAGACCGCCGAAGCCATCCGCGATCACCTCATTCCGCTTGCCACGGTCGCCACGCCCAACCGATATGAACTCGCCTGGATGAGCGGCGCCGCGCTTGAGACCAACAGCGCCATCATGGATGCAGCGCTTTCCCTCGGCCCGCCAAAAATGCTGGTCACCTCGGCGGTGCCGATGATGACGGGCGGCACCGGCAACCTTTACCTCAGCGGCCGCCACGCGCTGCTCGCCGAACATCGCGCCATTGAAAATGCGCCTAACGGCCTCGGCGACCTGATGTCGGCGCTGTTTCTTGCCCGCCTGCTGGAAGGTCTGGATGACGAAAAGGCGCTGCAGCTCGCAACCGCCAGCGTGTTCGAAATTCTGGCCCGCACAAAAAAACGCGACATGAACGAACTGACGCTGGAGACGGATTCTTCAAGCCTCTCCACACCCATGGCCATGGTGCAGATGCGTCATCTCTTGCATCCTTCGCGCAGCAAGCGCAAATAGCGGCTAGAGCATTTCCGTGAAACGTGGCCCTCGGTCTTCGTCCGGAAATGCGACAAGCAAGGAGTTGGAGCGGTTTCACGGCTCGAAGAAAAGCGAAAATGCTCCAAAGGATTGGTCTTCAACGCACCGAGTTCTTCCCTTGATCTCGGTCCAACCACAACGGTACTGCGATAGATGAAAGATTTTCCGGAAAACCTTCTCAACGGCTATAAGAACTTCATGAGCGGTCGTTATGCCGACGAGCGCGAAAGATACCGCGTTCTGGCCGATACCGGACAGAAACCGCAGACCCTGTTCATTGCCTGTTGTGACTCCCGCTCCGCGCCGGAAACCATTTTCGACTGCGGCCCGGGAGAGCTTTTTGTCGTCCGCAACGTTGCCAACATGGTGCCGCCCTTCGAGCCGGACGGGCAATATCACGCCACCTCGGCGGCCATCGAATATGCGGTTCAGGTGCTGAAGGTGAAGGATATCGTCGTCATGGGCCACGGTCGCTGCGGCGGCATTCAGGCAGCGCTCGATCCCAATCTGGAGCCGCTGTCGCCCGGTGATTTCATTGGCAAATGGATGAACATGGTCAAGTCGGCCGCCTCGCAAATCCAGAGCAACGACGTCATGACCGCCTCTGAGCGGCAGACGGCGCTGGAACGCGTTTCCATCCGCAACTCCATCGCCAATCTGCGCGGCTTCCCCTTCGTCAAGGCACAGGAAACCGCCGGCAAGGTGAAGCTGCACGGCGCATGGTTCGATATTTCGACCGGCGAATTGTGGGTGATGGACGGTAAGACCGGCGACTTCCGCCGCCCGGATCTGTGACTGGCAGGTAATAGCTACAGGCCAAACTCAACGCTCGTCACCCCGGACTGGATCCGGGGTCCAGCGCGATCAAGTCCTTGATCGCCAAAGACTCTTTCACGGCGCGGACGCGCCGTGACTGGATGCCGGATCAAGTCCGGCATAACGGAAGTGGGAATTCGCGCGTGGAAAGCGGCCTTATTGGCCGTCGATCGCCTTGCCGATGAAGGCGATCGCCTGCTGGTAGACACTTGCGGCGTTCCAGCCCTGAATTGCCGCGTAATTCGCCTGCCCCTGCTGGTAGCCTGCACCGCGCTGCCAGCCATGGCCGACGAGGAAGTTTGCGGTGGACGCCAGCGCGTCGGCGCGCGAACCGACGAGATCGATCCGACCGTCGCGGTCGAAATCCACGCCGTAGCGCACGACGTTCAGCGGCAGGAACTGCGTCTGGCCGATTTCACCATGGGCGGCACCCTTGGCGTTGACATTCAGCGAGCCGCTGCCGACGAGTTTCAGAGCCGCATAAAGCTGCTCGGTGAAATAGTCCGAACGGCGGCAGTCAAAAGCAAGCGTTGAAACGGCGGAAAGCGTGTGCTGGTTGCCCATGAAACCGCCAAAGCCTGTTTCCATGCCCCAGATGGCGAGCAGCGGACCAGCCGGCACGCCATAGGCACGCTCGATGGAGGCGAACAGTGCGGCGTTGTTCTTCTTCATGGTCTTGCCGCGCGAAATGATCGTCTGACCGCCGCGCTTCTGCATGAACTGCTCGAAGGACAGCTTGAAGCTGTGCTGACCGCGATCGGCGCGGATCGTCGCCTGGTTGTAGGAGACGCCGGAGAAAGCCCGGTCGAGCACCGAGGCGCTGACGCCGCGACCCGCCGCTTCCTGCTTGAAGGCGCTGACCCAGGCATCGAAGCCCGCCGAAGTGTTGCCGCATTGCGCGGCCATAACCGGCGTCGCTGCCAGAACCGAGACCATGGCCACACCAGCCAGAATTACCTTCATTGCCCGCATCAAAATCTGCCTTCGATATCCTTTGGGGAGTTTTTCCCGAGAACCAAACCGTCAATACTGTATGATTCAGGTGCCAAAACTGTCTTTTGGCGGCCTAAATTGCCTTTCGGCAGCAAGGCCTGCAAATAAACTGGCCGTGATCTCGCCAATTATAAAACCCGCCTGCCCCACACAGAACAGACGGGTTATACTTAACGAACCTTAAAAATTCGTATCTCGGATCAGGCGGCCGCCTTGCGCGGCTTGATGAAGCCACGATTGATCAGCAGTTCGGCGATCTGGACGGCGTTAAGGGCAGCACCCTTGCGCAGGTTGTCAGAAACAACCCACAGGTTGAGACCGTTTTCGACCGTCGCATCTTCGCGGATACGCGAGATGTAGGTCGCGTCTTCGCCAGCGGATTCAACCGGCGTGATGTAACCGCCGTTTTCGCGCTTGTCGATCACGAGGCAACCCGGTGCTTCGCGCAGGATGTCACGGGCCTGATCGGCGGTGATCTCGTTTTCGAACTCGATATTGACCGATTCCGAATGGCCGATGAAGACAGGAACGCGCACGGCCGTGCAGGTCACCTTGATCTTCGGATCAAGCATCTTCTTGGTTTCGGCCAGAACCTTCCATTCTTCCTTGGTGTAGCCGTCTTCCATGAAGACGTCGATGTGCGGAATGACGTTGAAGGCGATGCGCTTGGTGAACTTCTTGGCTTCGACCGGGTCAGCCACGAAAACGGCGCGGGTCTGCTGGAAAAGCTCGTCCATGCCTTCCTTGCCGGCGCCGGACACCGACTGATAGGTGGAGACGACGACGCGCTTGATCTTGGCGAAGTCATGCAGCGGCTTCAGCGCGACAACAAGCTGCGCCGTGGAGCAATTGGGGTTGGCGATGATGTTCTTCTTGGTGAAGCCTGCAACCGCATCGGCGTTGACTTCCGGAACGATCAGCGGAACGTCCTGATCGTAGCGCCATGCGGATGAGTTATCGATGACGACGCAGCCCTGCTGGCCGATCTTCGGCGACCACTTCTTGGAAACATCGCCGCCTGCAGACATCAGGCAGATATCCGTGTCGGAAAAATCGTAGTTCTCGAGGTTCGAGACCTTCAGCGTGCGGTCGCCATAGGAGACTTCCGTGCCCTGCGAACGGGCGGAAGCGAGCGGCACGACTTCATCGGCGGGAAAACCGCGTTCGGCCAGGATATTGAGCATTTCGCGACCGACGTTGCCGGTGGCGCCTGCAATTGCAACTTTGAAACCCATGATCAAGCTCTCTTTCTGTCTCTCCTCTTTTTGGTGAGGTGGGAACCCGCATCATCAGATCGCGGCTTCCTCGATCCCCAGCCAAACCGGGGAGAGAGCGGTGGCCAGAGACGTCAGACGGTTTTAATCGTCGTTTTGGCCGTAATTCGGATAGAATAAGAAAGGCGCGGATCATCGCCGGCGGATTGTGCCGGTCCTTCCATGACGAACATGTCTGCAACATGCATGCGCAAGGTGATGCTCCTTCTTCGCGAGAAGCTATTAGAAGGTTTCTCGGTTCTGTCAAGGAAAAAGGCGCGTCATGCAGCCGCTCGGACCAAAGCACAAATCGCCGCAGCGACATATTCGGGACGTTTAACATTAGACTAAAGTCATAATCCGAAAGCATCGCTCTTATTGGGGTTAATTTTCTGTCACTCTCATGATCCGCGCATTGCAGCCGCAAGGTGAGTCCAGAGGAGAGAGTTGGGCTCCGCAATGCGTCGATTGGGACATCTGTGGAGGACAGACAATGGCAAATGTTGCAGCCGTAAGCGGCGCCGCCCGTCCGATGACGGGTGAAGAGAAGAAGGTGATTTTCGCCTCTTCTCTCGGAACAGTCTTCGAATGGTACGATTTCTATCTCTATGGCTCGCTGGCGATTTACATCGGCGCGAACTTCTTCAGCCAGTATCCGGAAACGACGCGTAACATCTTCGCTCTGCTGGCCTTTGCCGCTGGCTTCCTCGTCCGCCCCTTCGGCGCGCTGGTCTTTGGCCGCCTCGGTGATATCGTCGGCCGCAAATATACCTTCCTCATCACCATCCTCATCATGGGTGTGTCCACCTTCCTCGTCGGCGTGCTGCCCAGCGCATCGCAGATCGGCATCGCCGCTCCGATCATCCTGATCGTCCTGCGCATGCTGCAGGGTCTTGCACTCGGCGGTGAATATGGCGGAGCTGCAACTTACGTGGCCGAACACGCACCGAACGGCCGCAGGGGCTATTACACCTCCTGGATCCAGACGACGGCAACGCTCGGCCTGTTCCTGTCGCTGGTGGTTATCCTCGGTGTGCAGTTCGCGCTCGGCAAGGAAGCTTTCGCTGCCTGGGGCTGGCGCATTCCCTTCCTCGTTTCCGTTCTGCTGCTTGGCGTATCCGTCTGGATCCGTCTGAAGATGAACGAATCCCCCGCCTTCAAGAAGATGAAGGAAGAGGGCAAGACGTCGAAGGCGCCGCTCAGCGAAGCCTTCGGCCAGTGGAAGAACGCCAAGATCGCGCTCATCGCGCTTGTCGGTGCCGTCATCGGCCAGGCCGTTGTCTGGTACACGGGCCAGTTCTACGCCCTTTTCTTCCTGCAGAGCATTCTGAAGGTCGACGGACAGTCGGCCAACATCATGGTGGCGGCAGCGCTCATTCTTGGCACCAGCTTCTTCGTTATCTTCGGCTGGCTTTCAGACAAGATCGGCCGCAAGCCGATCATCATGGCCGGCCTCATCCTTGCCATGCTGACCTACTTCCCGCTGTTCAAGGCACTGACCTGGGCAGGCAACCCGGCGCTTGCACAGGCACAGGCGAGCGTTCGCGCCACCGTGACCGCAGCCCCTGGCGACTGCAAGTTCCAGTTCAACCCGACGGGCACGGCGAAGTTCACCACGTCCTGCGATATCGCCACCTCGTTCCTGACACGCAACTCGGTGCCTTACGACGTGGTTGCGGGCGCAGCCGGCCAGCCGGCCACCGTGAAGATCGGCGACGCCACCATTACCAGCTACGACGCCGTCGCCGCCGGCGCGGACGCGGCAGCCAAGGACAAGGCGTTCCAGAAGCAGGTCAACACGGCGCTCCACGATGGCGGTTACCCGCTGGTGCGTGGCGCGGCACAGGTGCCGGACGCGAAACTGGACGCCTTCATTGCCGCAAACCCGGAACTGAACCTCAATGCAGACGCCGTTCGCGCTGCCGACAAGAAGATGGTTGCGACCGACAAGCTGGTGGCTGACAAGCTGCTGACCCCGGCCGAAACCGGTGGTGCAGCCGAAATGGCCGTTTACACCGTGGCCGGCGGCGGCGCCTTCTCCATGGTGGCCGATCCGGCTGCCGTGAACTGGGTTGTCATCATCGCGGTTCTCACCGTCCTCGTGATCTACGTGACGATGGTCTATGGCCCGATCGCAGCTTTGCTGGTCGAACTGTTCCCGACCCGCATCCGCTACTCCGGCATGTCGCTGCCATACCACATCGGCAACGGCTGGTTCGGCGGCCTTCTGCCCGCCACCGCCTTCGCCATGAGCGCGGCCAAGGGGGACATCTATTATGGCCTCTGGTATCCGATCATCTTTGCAGGCATCACGCTAGTCATCGGCATGCTGTTCCTGCCGGAAACCAAGGATCGTGATATCCACGCCATGGATTGAGTGGCAGTCGATGAAACGCAGCAATCACCCGGCGCTTCGGCGCCGGGTTTTTTGTTGCCGCCGTACCGCCATCGCCGAAAATGGGCTTTTCCAGCCTGTCAATCCGCCGCAGGTAGAAAAACAGCAAGAACAAGACAAAAACACTCGAAATGGGCTATGACGGCTTATCAGGACGGGAATGGGAGAGCAGTTTTGAGAATCGGGACACCTAAGGAATTATATGAGGGCGAAGCCCGCGTTGGCATGACGCCGGATAGCGCGCAGGCTTTGCAGAAACTGGGATATGATTGCGTCATCGAAGCCGGCGCCGGCAAGGCGGCCGGTTTTTCTGACGACGCCTATCGCGCCGCAGGCGTGACCGTGGTCGACAGCGCTGAGGCGCTTTACACCGGCTCCGACATCATCGCCAAGGTTCGTCCGCCTGAAACATCGGAGATTGATCGCCTGTCTTCTGACAAGACGCTGATCTCGTTTTTCTATCCCGCCCAGAACAAGGACCTTCTGGAGCAGGCGAAGGAAAAGGGCGCTAACGTCATCGCCATGGACATGGTGCCGCGCATTTCCCGCGCCCAGAAGATGGACGCGCTCTCCTCCATGGCCAATATCGCCGGTTATCGCGCGGTGATCGAGGCGGGCAATAATTTCGGCCGGTTCTTCACCGGGCAGGTCACCGCCGCCGGCAAGGTGCCCCCCGCCAAGGTGCTGGTCATCGGTGCCGGCGTTGCCGGTCTTGCCGCCATTGGCACGGCCACATCGCTCGGCGCGATCACCTATGCCTTCGACGTTCGCCCTGAAGTGGCCGAGCAGATCGAATCCATGGGCGCGGAATTCGTCTATCTCGATTTTGCCGACCAGCAGCAGGATGGCGCAGCGACCGGCGGTTATGCCGCTCCCTCCTCGCCGGAATTCCGCGAGAAGCAGCTGGAAAAATTCCGCGAACTTGCACCGCAGATCGACATCGTCATCACCACGGCGCTGATCCCGGGCCGCGACGCGCCGAAGCTGTGGCTTGCCGACATGGTGGCGATGATGAAGCCGGGTTCGGTCATCATCGACCTCGCCGCCGAGCGCGGCGGTAATTGCGATCTGACGGTTCCCGACCAGCGCGTCGTGTCCGACAACGGCGTCATCGTCATCGGCTACACCGATTTCCCAAGCCGCATGGCGACGCAGGCCTCGACCCTCTACGCCACCAATATCCGTCACATGATGACCGATCTGACGCCTGCCAAGGATGGCAAGGTCGTTCATAACATGGAAGATGACGTCATCCGCGGCGCGACGGTCACCTATCGGGGTGAAATCACATATCCTCCGCCGCCACCGAAAATTCAGGCCATTGCCGCGCAGAAACCGAAGGAAAAAGCAAAAGAGCTGACGCCGGAGGAGAAACATGCCAGGGAAAAGGCCGAGTTCAAGGCACAGACCAAGAACCAGGTCGGGCTTCTGGTCGCCGGCACGGCCGTCTTGCTGCTCGTTGGCCTCTACGCGCCGGCAAGCTTCATGAGCCACTTCATCGTCTTCGTGCTTGCCTGCTTCGTCGGCTTCCAGGTGATCTGGAATGTCAGTCACTCGCTGCACACGCCGCTGATGGCCGTGACCAACGCGATTTCCGGCATCGTCATCATCGGCGCGCTGCTGCAGATCGGTTCCGGCAACTGGCTGGTGGTGATCCTCGCCTCGCTTTCCGTCCTGATCGCGACGATCAACATCGTCGGCGGTTTCCTCGTGACACGGCGCATGCTCGCCATGTTCCAGAAGTCCTGAGCCAAGCGGGGAATCAAATAAATGACCATTGGTATTGTTTCCGCGGCCTACGTTGCCGCAGCCGTTCTTTTCATCCTCTCGCTCGGCGGTCTCTCCGGACAGGAAAGCGCCAAACGTGCCGTCTGGTACGGCATAACAGGCATGGGCCTCGCCATCATCGCCACCGTCTTCGGCCCTGAAATCAGCAAGGGCGTCGGGCAGTGGCTCGTCGTGCTCCTGATGCTGGCGGGCGGCTCCGTGCTCGGCTACTTCGTCGCAAGCCGTGTACAGATGACCGAGATGCCGCAGCTTGTGGCGGCGCTTCACTCCTTCGTTGGCCTTGCCGCCGTTTTCATCGGCTTCAACGCCCATATCGAGGAAGCGCATGTCGCCTCGCTCGATGAAAACGCGCGTTCCTTGCTGACGGGCTTTTCCGCCATCCTCGCCCACAAGACGCCGGTGGAACTGGCGATCATGAAGGTCGAGGTCTTCCTCGGCGTCTTCATCGGCGCGGTGACCTTCACCGGCTCTGTCGTTGCCTTCGGCAAGCTTGCCGGCAAGGTGGATGGCAAGGCGAAGAAGCTGCCGGGCGGGCATCTGCTGAACGCCGGTGCTGCGATCCTGTCGCTGGTGTTGCTCATCATGTATTGCAACGGCGCAGGCGCATGGACGCTCGTCCTGATGACACTTGCCGCCTTCTTCATCGGTTACCACCTGATCATGGGCATTGGCGGCGCCGACATGCCTGTCGTCGTCTCGATGTTGAACAGCTATTCCGGCTGGGCGGCAGCAGCCATCGGCTTCACGCTCGGCAACGATCTGCTGATCGTCACGGGCGCGCTGGTCGGCTCCTCGGGTGCGATTCTCTCCTACATCATGTGCAAGGCGATGAACCGCTCCTTCATCTCGGTCATCCTCGGCGGCTTCGGCGGCACGACGGGCCCGGCGATGGAAATCGAGGGCGAACAGGTCGCGATCGACGCCGAAGGCGTGGCCGCAGCGCTGAACGATGCCGACAGCGTCATCATCGTCCCCGGTTACGGCATGGCGGTGGCGCAGGCGCAATCGGCCGTATCGGAACTGACCCGCAAGCTGCGCGCCGACGGCAAGACCGTGCGCTTCGCCATCCATCCGGTGGCTGGCCGTCTTCCGGGCCACATGAACGTGCTGCTCGCCGAAGCGAAGGTGCCTTACGACATCGTGCTCGAAATGGACGAGATCAACGACGATTTCCCAAGCACCGACGTCGTCATCGTCATCGGCTCCAACGACATCGTCAACCCGGCAGCGCAGGACGACCCCAACTCGCCCATCGCGGGCATGCCGGTTCTGGAAGTGTGGAAGTCGAAACTCGTCATCGTCTCCAAGCGCGGCCAGGGCACGGGCTATTCCGGCATCGAGAACCCGCTGTTCTACAAGGACAATACGCGGATGTTCTATGGCGATGCGAAAAAGTCGATCAACGATCTTCTGCCGTTGATCAAGTAAATGAAAAAGGGCGTTTCCGGGAGACCGGGAGCGCCCTTCGAATTTCTGAGAAACGACGATACGTTTCGTCCGTCATGCCGGACTTGATCCGGCATCCAGCCATGGCGCGTCTGCGCCGTGAAAAGAGTCTTACGCGATCAAGGACTTGATCGCGCTGGACCCCGGATCAAGTCCGGGGTGACGGTGTGCGGATGCTATGGCCGCGCCAAACAGAATCGTCCCGCGGGATGTTGTCGATAGACCGCCTTCAAAGCACCCGGTAACGCCGGTTGAAATACATCAGCGCCTCATCACCCGCATTGATCTTCATATCCACGACCTCGCAGATGAGAATATCGTGCGTGCCGCCGTCATGGGCCTCGCGGATACGGCAATCGAATGAGACGAGCGCATCTTCGAGAACCGGCGCACCGGTTTCGAGCACGCCCCAGTTGCCCGCAGCGAAACGTTCCTCGGCAGGCGTCTTGCCGCCGAAAAGCGTGCTCAGCACCTCATGATGGGCGGCGAGCGTGTTGACGCAGACCACACCATTGGCCTTCACCACCCTGTAAGCGGAAGAATTGCGGTTGAGGCAGATGAGAAGCGTGGGCGGATTGTCGGAAACGCTGCAAACCGCCGTCGCGGCGAAGCCTGCCCGGCCTACGGCACCATCCGTCGTGACGATATTGACCGCCGCACCGAGCCGCGCCATGGCGTTTCTATAATCGAGGCTGCGTTGCTCTGCAGTCTTCGTCTCCATTGCCGCTTCCTTTTCAAGAGACATCATCTGCATCTAACCCATCCTTCCTTAACAGGCCATCAAGCCAGCACACAGGCGTCGTCAAAGCCAAGGCGCGGCAGGCGGCCAAAGAGCTTTGACGGATCGCCATAACCGAGATTGATCAGGAAATTGGATTTCCACGTCGTGCCGGCAAAAAACGCCGCATCCACCTTACCCTTATCGAATCCAGACATGGCCCCGGTATCCAGCCCCAGCGCGCGGGCGGCAAGGATCAGATATCCGGCCTGAAGCGTGGCGTTGCGAAAGGCAGTTTCTTCGGCCACGGCAGGGCTGGAGGTAAACCACGAACGCGCATCGGCGTGCGGAAACAGTTCCGGCAGTTTCTCGTAAAATTCGCTGTCGATGGCGGCGATGACCGTGACCGGCGCGGCCATGGTCTTTTCGAGATTGCCCGAGGAGAGTGCCGGCCGAAGCTTTTCCTTGGCTTCCGGGCTGCGCACAAAGACGAAACGTGCCGGCGAGCAATTGGCCGAAGTCGGTCCCATCTTCGTCAGGTCGTAAAGCGCGTGCAGCGTCTCGTCACTGATCGGCTTGTCCGTCCAGCCATTGTGGGTGCGTGCTTCGGTGAAAAGCGTTGCGAGTGCTGCATCATCCAGTGCTTTCGTCATCGTGCTCTAAAATCCTGTCAGAATGTTTGGCCAACCGGCAGCAGAAACTGCAAAAGCCGGGCGTTGAAAAGGTCGGGTTCGGTAATATTGACCGCGTGAGCCCCGAAATCGAGAAGGCAAAGCTCGCTTTGCGGCAAACCGTCGGCAAGACGCAACGAGCGGGTATAGGGCACCAGAAGATCGTCCTTCGTCGCCACCACCAGCACCGGATTGCCTATCTCGCCAAGCCGTGCGTCCATATCGAAGGCCCGCAGCGCCGCAATGCGGCGGAGCACATTGTCCTTGCCCTGAAAATGCGCCACGCCATGGGCATCGTCCCGTGCCAGCCGCTCCTGATTTTCAGACATCCACGCCGCCGGATAAAGGAACAGCGGCTGCGCCTTAACAAAACTCTCGACACCCGACTTTTCCAGAAGCTCGATCCGCACATCAAAGCAGCGCCCGGAATGTGGATCGGCCTTGCTCCACGCGTTGATAAGCGCCAGCCGGTCGATAAGGCCGGGCCGCCGCAGCGCGATATCAAGGCCGATCAGGCCACCGAGGGCATGTCCCATGAAGTGGAATTTTTCGAGGTTCAGGGCCGAAACGATCTCCAGCACATCATCCGCCATCGCCGATATGCCGCCATCTTCCGGCACCTTGCCGCCTGTCCTGCCTGTTCCGCGATGGTCATAGGTGACGACCCGGAAATGGCCGGAAAGAGCCTCGATCTGCGGCGTCCAGTAAGCACCCGATCCGCCCAGTCCCGAGGACAACAGGATAGTGGGGGCCTCAGGCTCGGTGCGACCATGAACCTCGAAATGCATCATCTGCCTTTTCGCCCTATTTGCCGATATGGGCGACGGTGGCGATTTCCACCAGCGCATCGGGCTTGACGAGGCCGCACTGGATGCAATAACGCGCCGGCTTGTCGCCGGGGAAATATTCCGCATAGACTGTGTTGACGGCCTGATAATTCGCCCAGTCGGTGATGAAGATGTGGTTCATCGTCACGTCTTCCATCGTGCCGCCGGCGGTCTCGATGACCGACTTGATGGTTTCGAGAACATGGCGGGTCTGCGCGCTGGCATCGCCCACATGCACGACATTGTTGTCCTTGTCGAAGGGCAGCGTGCCGGACACGTAAACCACGCCATCGGCGAGGGTTCCCGGCGAAAAGGGAGCGATGGGTTTGCTGGTGCCAACAGGTACGATGATCTTTTTCGGCATTTCGTTCTCCTCTTTGTGTTTCTCAATCAATCGGTGACAGGTGCTGCCTGCGAGATGACGCCGCAGAAATCATTGACGGTGGCGACCCAGCCGAAAAACTTCTCGACATTGTAGACCGTCGCCTGCTGAATAAAGTCCGGCCCCAGATGATGCGTGGCATCCTCCAGCATCACCCCGAAATATTCGAGGTGGAAAGCATCGCGCAGCGAGCTTTCCACGCAGACATTGGTGGCGATGCCGACAAAGACCAGATTGCGGATGCCGCGGGCGCGCAATACGCTGTCCATATTGGTGTTGAAGAAACCGCTATAACGCGTCTTCGGCACCAGAATATCGCCGGGCTGCGGTTGCAGCTCATCGACAATGGCGTAGTCCCATGTGCCCTTGGCCAGCAGCTGGCCCTGCAGTTCCGGCCTTTTGCGCATGGTCTTCAGCGCATTGGACTTGTGCCAGTTGGGCGAACCCGGCCCGCCCGCCTCGACATAGTCCTTGTCCCAGCCATTCTGGAAATAGATGACCTGGACACCGGCGGCCCGCGCCGCATCCAGCGTCTTCTTGATGTTGGCGATGGTGCCCTTTGCGCCTGAGATGTCGAAACCGGCCAGATCGACGTAACCGCCCTCGGTCGAATAGGCGTTCTGCATGTCGACCACGACAACGGCGGTCTCGCTGGGTTTCAGGGTAATCGGCTCCGGCCTTGCGGGAAGCGTGACACTTTCCGAACGGCTCTTCGGGCCCTTGTAACCTGCCACGACGGCTTCGCTCATTCCGCTGCCTCCAGTGCCGCTTGAACATGCGCGCGGCTCTTCATCAGCGGCTGCACGTATTTGCCGAATTTTTCGACCCCTTCGAGGAAATCATCGAAGGTCAGCATCACGCCCCCCGTTCCCGGCACCTCGCTCATTTCATCCAGCATGGCCGCCACTTCCCCATAGGAGCCGATTAAGGTTCCCATGTTGATATTGACCGCAGAGACGGGGTTGGACATATGCCGGACATTGGTGTCGGAGCCGGATTTGGTGTCAACGGCGCTCTGCAGGCCGAGCCACTTGATGGCGTCCTCGTCGGCACCTGCCTTGTAATGCTCCCACTTCGCCCAGGCATCTTCGGATTTTTCCTCGGCAAGAATCATGGTCAGCACCACGGATTTAACCTCGCGGCCGGACTTTTCCGTTGCCGCCAGAAGCCGCTCATTGGTGGGCGCAAAGGCCTTTGGCGTGTTGACGCCAACACCAAAGCAGAAGCTGTAGTCGGCGAATTTGGCCGAAAACGCCATGCCGGAATTGGACGACCCGGCGCAGATGAGCTTCACATCACCCTGCGGCACCGGCTTCATGCGGCAATCGTCCATCTGGAAGAACTTGCCCTTATAGTCCGACTGACCTTCCGTCAGCAGCTCTTTGAGCACAGTCGTATATTCGCCGAGATATTCGTAACGGTCTCCGAAATAATCATCGCCCGGCCAGAGCCCCATCTGGCTATATTCCGGCCGCTGCCAGCCGGTAATGAGGTTGATGCCGAAACGGCCACCGGAAATGGAATCGATCGTCGTCGCCATACGCGCGACGATGGCCGGCGGCATGACCAGCGTCGCGGCGGTGCCGAACAGCTTGATCTTGGAGGTGACGGCGGCCAGCCCCGCCATCAGCGTAAAGGATTCCAGATTGTAATCCCAGAATTCGGTCTTGCCGCCAAAGCCGCGCAACTTGATCATCGACAGCGCAAAGTCAAAACCATACTGCTCCGCTTTCAGCGTGATCGCCTTGTTCAGATCAAAGCTCGGTTTGTATTGCGGCGCGTTTTCGGAAAGAAGCCACCCATTGTTCCCGATCGGGATAAAAACACCAACTTCCATTTTGCTGTTCCCTTTTTTGCGTCAGGTGTCTCCTGACTTGAGAAAAGAGTAGCAGGTTCTGTGCCAGACCAAATACAATAATTTTATCAAATGGATAAAATTTTGGGCTGCGTAGAGCGTTGATCAAAAGACAAAATTTTTATCATTTGGTAAAAATATTTGCCTGTTTATTCGGCAAATATTGAGAGCGGCACATCAAAGGCGAGTGGCCCTTACCCAGTCGCAGACCGATTTAAGAAATCCGAAGGCCCTCCTCCGTCATGCCGGACCCGATCCGGCATCCATTCACGGCGCGTCTGCGCCGTGAATGGAATCTTTCGCGATCAAGGACTTGATCGCACCAGACCCCGGATCAAGTCCGGGGTGACGGCGGTAGGGAGTTAAGACTCAATCAAATGCGCACGCGCGAGGGGGCGTTCTGCGCGATGAGGACAACAACCGCGCAGTTATGCGAAACCCTCAGCCCATCCGCTGCTGCGCATAGGCATGGACCGCCCGAAACGCCTCTTCGGCGCCGGCAACAACACGCTCTTCTTCTTCCACCGTCAGCGAAATTTCATCGAGGGCCGCAGTAAACGTGCGCCAGTGCAGGCCGCGTCCTTCCGGTGCGCCGGCCAGATGGCGCGCGCCGAATTCTTCATCCAGACCGAGCTTGGCTGCATCCTTCAGCAGGAAGGCAGCGCCAAGATTGGAGCCCTCGACCACGTAAAGCCAGCCCATGGCCTCCGGCAGATCGAAGGGCGTTTCGGCGGTAAAGCGCGGTTCGGACGTTTCCGGAATGGCAAGACCGAGATCGGCAAGGTCCTGCTCGATCATGGGAAGACGACGACGGCCCTTGAGGTCGGGGAGCAGACCATCAAGCGTGTGATTGGAGAAAAAGGCATCGAGATCGCGGTGGAAGAGATATTGCGTTTCCACGAATTTGCCGAAGTTCTCCCGGCTCTCGAACGGCTTCGCCGCCATGATGAAGGCATCCAGATCGCCATGCGCACGGCGGGTTGCAGCTTTCAGGCGCTTGACGCGGCTCTGCTCGATCTCTGCTACAGGCGCTGCCGGCTCGGCGATGGTCATGATGATGATCCCTTTATCCCTATATTCAGACTGCCTGATAAAAATCTTTACTCCAACAGTCAAATTTATTTTCGCACTATCGACACGCCTTGGAAAGAGCATGGGGCCGCCATCTCCCTGGCAGGGCAGCCTACTCTAAACTTGCTTGACCTTTCATCTCAACACCTGACGGCGCGGCCTGAAACGAAGAGAAACCTCAAATCGCACTTCCGGACAATCATATTGCAATTAGCTCTTTACAACTAACATGTCAGCATGCCATCAATTCATAGTCACCTTGGAGGAGCATCTTAATTGACCCAGAAATTCGGCCTTTCGGCAGCCCTGACAACCCCTTTCAAAACGGACGGAACGGTCGATATCGATGCCATGATCGCCCATGCCCGCCGCTGCCTGTCCAATGGCTGCGACAGCGTGACGCTTTTCGGTACGACAGGCGAAGGATGCTCGGTCGGCAGCCGCGAGCGGCAGGTCATTCTCTCCCGCTTCATCGAGGCGGGTGTTGCGCCTGTCCGTCTGGTCACCGGCGTTCTGGTGGATTCCATCGAGGACGCGGCCGACCAGTCGGCTGAAGCGCTGAAAGCCGGCGCCCGCAATATTCTGCTCGCGCCACCCTCCTATTTCAAGAATGTCAGCGATGACGGCCTGTTTGCCTGGTTCTCGGCGGTGTTCGAAAAAATCGGCAAGGGTGCACGCGACATTCTCGTCTACAATATTCCTTCCGTAACCATGGTCACCTTGTCCGTGGAACTGGTCGGAAGGTTGAAAAAGGCATTTCCCGGCGTCGTCACGGGCGTGAAGGATTCCTCCGGCAACTGGAGCCACACCGAGCGCCTGCTGAAAGAGCACGGCGATCTCGCAATCCTGATCGGCGATGAGCGCGACTTGGCCAAGGGTGTTCGCCTCGGCGGTCAGGGTGCGATATCGGGCGTAGCCAATTTCCTGACACAGGAAGTGCGCGCCATGGCCGTCGACGGCAAGGATGACAAGCGCGTCGAGGATCTTGTTGTGGAACTTCTGAAATTCCCGGTTACACCAGCCGTCAAGGTGCTGGTATCACACACGACAGGGGAAAATATCTGGTCGGATGTGCGTGCACCGCTGGTGGCGATTTCACCTGAGGATCGGCGGCAGATCGAAGGCGCTTTCGACGCGCTGTTTCGCAGGCAGGCCGCCTGAACGGAGCTGAAAGGTTGAGCATGGACGATACCGGCGAACAGACATTGCGGGAACGGGCGTATGAGAGCTTTACGCATCACCTTCTCTCGCGTGATGTTCGCCCGGGGCAATTCATCTCGCAGCGCCGCCTTGTGGAACTGACGGGTCTGCCGCTCGGCGCAATCCGGGAGGCAATTTCGCGGCTGGAGGCGGAAGGGCTGATCAAGACCGTGCCGCAGCGGGGATTACAGGTCGCCCATATCGACATCAATCTCATCCGCGAAGCATTCCAGTTCCGTATCTTCCTCGAAAAGGAGGCCGTGGCGCTGTTTACCCGTTCTGCCTCAGACGCAGCTATTGCGAAACTGTTGAAACAGCATCGCGATATCGCCGAAGCGGCCGAAAATGGCGGGGAATCGCCGGAACTTGAGCAGCACGCGCAGCAGGTGGACTGGGGCATGCACGATGCCTTCATCGATGCGCTCGGCAATTCGATCATCTCGAATGCCTACCGGGTCAATTCCATCAAGATGCGCCTCATCAATCAGGAGCGCTTTCGCATCGCCGGCCATGTGAAGTCGGTCATGAAGGAACATCTCGCCATTCTCGAAGCCATCGAGAGGCGATCCGTGGAAGACGCCGTGGAACGGCTGACCGCCCATATCCGCAACGCAAGGGACAGGGCGCTGGCGGTTTAAGGCAAATCCGGCGGGACAAAGAGGGTCTGCGCCGGCCTTGCAGGGAATAAGCAACAAGCCGGGGTGAGGAGAATTTCCGGCTAACTGGAGGAGAACAGACATGACGCATTCATTGCTCAACCCCACGCGCCGCGCCTTTCTGGCAGGCACGGCGGCGCTTGGCGGCAGCGCGGTGCTCGGCATTCGCCCGGCATCGGCGGCGGTGAACTGGAAGAAACACGCGGGCACTACCCTTGAAGTCAATCTCGTCAAAAGCCCGCGCAGCGAAACGCTGATCAAATATCTCGGCGAGTTCGAAGAGCTGACCGGCATCAAGGTCAATGCCGAAGCGACACCGGAACAGCAGCAGCGCCAGAAGGTGGTTATCGAACTCTCCTCCGGCAAGCCGAGCTTCGACGTGGTGCATCTGAGCTACCATGTGCAGAAGCGCCAGTTCGAAAAGGGCAAGTGGCTGGCTGATATCAGCGGCTTCCTGAAAGACCCGTCACTCACCGATCCGTCGCTTACCGAAAAGGACTTTGCCGAGGCCGGCATGCTGTTTGCCAAGGATAGCGACGGCGTGCTGCGCTCGCTGCCCTTCTCGGTGGATTACTGGATCGTCTACTGGAACAAGGAGCTCTTCGAAGCCAAGGGCCTGAAATACCCCGAAACTTTCGAGGAGCTGGTAACGGCCGCGGAAAAAATCACCGATCCCGCAACCAATACCTATGGTTTCGTGGCGCGTGGCCTCAAGAACGCCAATACGCCGGTCTGGACCTCGCTGATGCTTGGCTACGGCGCAAAGCCGATTGTCGACGGCAAGGTCAACACCGAGTCCAAGGAGGCGGTTGAAGCGGCCAAGCTCTATCAGCGCCTGATGACCAAAGCCGCGCCTCCAGGCGTCTCCGGCTTCAACTGGGCGGAAGCGCAGTCTGCCTTCCTGCAGGGCAAGATCGGCATGTGGTTCGATGGCGTCGGTTTTGCGCCGCCGATCGAGAACCCGGAAAAATCCCGCGTCGTTGGCAAGGTCGGTTATGGCGTCATGCCGAAGGGCCCGGCAGCGCAGGCCGCTGGCACATTCGGTGATGGCCTCGGTGTTGTCGAAGCCAGCAGCAAGAAGGAAGCCGCTTACCTCTTCTGCCAGTGGGCGATTTCGCATGAAATGGGCGCTCGCCTGTTGCAGGCAGGTGCAGGTGTCCCGTTCCGCCAGTCCATCCTCGAAGACCAGAAGGTCCGCGAGGGCGTCAAGATGCCGGCCGCCTGGCTGGATGCCGTTGTCGGTTCCGGCAAGGTCTCGCAGCTTGCCCTTCCCGTTATCATTCCGGTGACGGAGTTCCGCGACATCTACGGCGTCGGCCTCACCAACATGATCGGCGGCGCCGACCCGGCGGCGGAACTCAAGAAGGCAACGGAACAGTTCACACCCGTTCTGGCGCGTAGCGAGGGATAATGGCCTCCGTGAGCATCGAAAACACCAAGACAGGCGTCAGTCGCAAAGAAGGGAGCAGGCCGGCAAGGCTTGCTCCCAACTACTGGCCCTTCGTCATACCGGCACTTGTCGTCATTTCGGCTGTCATCGTTTTTCCATGGGTCTTCACCCTCTGGATGAGCGCGCATCGCTGGACGCTCGGGCAGGAGCAGAGCTTTATCGGTTTCGAGAACTACGTAAGGCTCGCAAGCGACGCCAGGTTCTGGGAATCGCTCTGGCACACGCTCGTTTATACCGTGCTGTCAGTTGTCGCTCCGCTCTTCCTCGGAACATTGGCGGCGCTGGTTTTCGATGCGCAGTTTCCGCTGCGCGGTTTTCTGCGCGGCGTTTTCGTGATGCCGATGATGGCGACCCCGGTCGCCATCGCGCTCGTCTGGACCATGATGTTCCATCCGCAGCTCGGCGTCCTGAACTATCTCCTGTCCTTCATCCACATCGGCCCGCTGGAATGGATCTACAATCAGTCGACCGTCATTCCGTCGCTGGTACTGGTAGAAACCTGGCAATGGACGCCGCTCGTCATGCTGATCGTGCTCGGTGGGTTGGCGGCTGTTCCGCGCGAACCCTATGAAAGTGCGGAAATCGACGGCGCCAATGCCTGGCAGAAGTTCCGTTATCTCACCATGCCGATGATCGCGCCGTTCCTGATGATCGCCGTCATCATCCGCTCCATCGATGCCGTCAAGAGCTTCGACATCATCTATGCGATGACCCAGGGCGGGCCGGGCACGGCCTCCGAAACCATCAACATCTATCTCTACAATACGGCGTTTGCTTATTACGACATCGGTTACGGCTCGGCCATGGCCGTCGTCTTCTTCATCATCATCGTGGCGCTTTCCTTCGTGCTTCTGATGGTGCGCCAGCGCTCGCAATGGAACGAGATGGAGGAACGCTGATGTCCGCAAAAATCCTGAAACGCAGAAATCTCGACCGGCTCGGCCTGTTCTTCGTGGCGCTGGTGATGATTTCGCCTGTTATCCTGTTCTTCATCTGGATGATCTCGCTATCGCTGAAATATGAAATCGACAACGGCGCCTACCCGCCGATCCTGATCCCCGAACGGTTTGCCTGGTCGAATTATGTGAAGGTGTTCGAGGAGAATAATTTCTTCCTCTATTTCTGGAATTCGGTTCTCGTGACAGGGGCGGCCACCATTCTGGCGCTCGTCATCGGTGTGCCCGCCGGTTACGGCATCGCGAGGCTGAAGGCGGAAAAGTCGGCGGTCGTGATCATGATCGCCCGCATGACGCCCGGTCTCTCCTTCCTCATTCCGCTCTTCCTGCTGTTCCAATGGCTGAACCTGCTCGGCACGCTCTGGCCGCAGATCATCATCCATCTTGTCGTAACGGTGCCGATCGTCGTCTGGATCATGATCGGTTATTTCGAGACGACACCGAAAGAGCTGGAAGAGGCCGCAAGCATCGATGGCGCATCCTCCTGGCAGGTGTTTCGCCTCGTGGCGCTGCCGATCGCCAAGCCCGGCATCGTCGTCTCCTTCATTCTGGCGGTCATCTTCTCGTGGAACAACTTCGTCTTCGGCATCGTGCTGGCCAGCCGTGAAACCCGCACCCTGCCGGTCGCGGTCTACAACATGCTGTCCTTCGAACAGGTGAGCTGGGGTCCGCTGGCTGCAGCCGCGTTGATTGTGACGCTGCCAGTGCTGCTGCTCACCATGTTCGCACAGAAACAGATCGTGGCGGGCCTGACCGCCGGCGCCGTCAAGGGCGGCTGAACCATCAAACAAATAAATACGGGAACCTGCACATGGCACCGGTCAATATCCAAAACGTCCAGAAGCGCTTCGGCTCCGTCAACGTCATCCACGGCATCGATATCGACATCAAGGATGGCGAATTCGTCGTCCTCGTCGGTCCTTCGGGCTGCGGCAAATCCACCCTGCTGCGCATGATTGCAGGGCTGGAAGAGCTGAGCGATGGCGAAATCCATATCGGCCCGCGCGAGGTCAGCCACCTGCCCGCCCGCGACCGCGATATCGCCATGGTCTTCCAGAACTACGCGCTTTATCCACACATGACGGTCAAGGACAATATGGGCTTTGCGCTGAAACTGAAGAAGGTGAGCGCCGAGGAAACCAAGGCCAAGGTGGACCGGGCCGCCGCCATTCTGGGACTGGAAAAACTGCTCGACCGTTATCCGCGCCAGCTCTCGGGCGGCCAGCGCCAGCGTGTCGCCATGGGCCGCGCGCTGGTGCGCGATCCGCAGGTCTTCCTGTTCGATGAACCGCTTTCCAATCTCGATGCCAAGCTGCGCGTGCAGATGCGCGGCGAGATCAAGGCCATGCACCAGCGCATCGGCACGACGACCATCTACGTCACACACGACCAGGTGGAAGCCATGACCATGGCCGACAAGATCGTGGTGCTGCATGATGGCGTCATCGAGCAGATCGGCGCGCCGCTCGAACTTTACGACAATCCCGCCAACCTCTTCGTTGCCGGCTTCATCGGCTCACCCGCCATGAACTTCATTCGCGGCCGGGTAGAAGAAGGCGTCTTCCGCACTGCCAAGGGCCTTAGCCTGCCGTTGCCCGCCCATGCCGATATCGGCAAACTGGGCGGCCGAGACCTGGTCTACGGCGTGCGGCCCGAACATATCCGCGCCGCTGAGACCGGCATCGAAGGCCGCGTCGAACTGGTCGAAGGCACCGGCTCGGAAATCTATGCCAAACTCGATTGCAAGGGTGACGACATCGCCTGCCTGTTCCGCGAACGCCTCAATGTCCGCTTCGGCGATACGATCCACATTGCCATCGATCCGGCAACCGTGCATCTGTTCGACAGGGACAGCGGCAAGCGTCTCTGAATACGGCAGGAGTGAGCAGCATGGCAGACAATCAGGGCGGCAAGCATGTCCTCTGCGTGGGGGCAGCCGTGCTCGACACCCTGTTTCGCGTTCACGACATGCCAAAGGGCGAAGGCAAGGTCCTGCCCTATGAAATGCTGCAGATCGCCGAAGGCATGGCGTCCAGCGCTGCCTATGCCGTGCATCGCATGGGCGGCCGCGCCAGCCTGTGGGGAGCGGTGGGCGACGATGAGACCGGAAGCCGTATCCTGCGCGATCTTAGCGAAAGCGGCATCAACACGAGCGGTATGACGGTCGCGACCGGCGCACGCTCGGCCCTGTCAACGATCATCATCGATAACAGGGGAGAGCGGCTGATCGTGCCGTTCTACGATCACCGGCTGCACGAGAAGAAGCGGTCGTGCACGCCGCAAGACATCGCGCCTTTCGACGCCGTTCTGGTGGATGTGCGCTGGCCGGAACTGGCGCTTGATGTGCTCACGGTGGCGCGCACGCTTGGCAAACCCGCCATTCTCGATGGAGACGTTGCACCCGTCGAAATCCTTGAGAAGCTTGCACCAGCCGCGAGCCATATCGTCTTTTCCGAACCCGCTGCTGCCCGGCTGACGGGGCTTGAAACGGTGAAAGACATGCTGCCGGTGCTGCATGCGCGATATCCTGAGACCTTCATCGCCGTCACCGCCGGTCCGCAAGGCTGCTGGTGGACGGAAGCGGGTGATCCCACGGTGCATTTCCAGTCAACGATGCAGGTCGAAGCAGTCGACACGCTGGCGGCGGGCGATATTTTCCACGGCACGTTTGCGCTCGCAATGGCTGAGCGCATGGAAAGCCGCGCCGCCATCCGCCTCTCCTCCGTTGCTGCCGCGCTCAAATGCACGGTCTTCGGCGGCCGGGCCGGCGCACCGACGCGCGAAGAGACGGAAGACGCGATACGGCAATGGCAGGAGCGTGATGGCGAACCCGCGCTGCGCGCCTCCTGAGGGCATCCATTGCCCGCATAAAACTATTCCATTTTTGCGATGCCGTTTCCCGGCGAACTAGGCTAACGTCAAGTCAGAGCAAAGCTTTTCGCAAGATGCGCTCGCCTCGACCTCAGCCCGCATTCCGCAAAAGTGATCGCCCGATGCATCAGACGACCCGCCCGAGACTGCGCGATATCGGTTTCCGGCCCGGCCATTTCGAAACCGGCCGGCTCAACGCCATCACCGATGTCGAAGGGGTGGCCGTTGGCCATTCGACCGTTACCGAAGGTGAGACGATCCGCACCGGCGCAACCGCGATCCTGCCGCATGACGGCAACCTGTTTCAGGACAAGGTGCCCGCCGCCTTCGCCGTCTATAACGGCTTCGGTAAATTTGCCGGCTCGACCCAGATCGAGGAACTCGGCGAACTGGAGACACCGATCCTTCTCACCAATACGCTGGCAACCGGTCGTGCCATCGAGGCGATCAACCGCCATACGCTGGCGCAGCCGGGGAATGAAAAAGTCGTCTCGATCAATGCCGTCGTCGGCGAGACCAACGATTCCCGCCTGAACGACATCCGCGCCGGCCGCCCGACCGTTGAGGAAATCTCGTCCGCGTTGAAAAATGCGACCATCGGCCCCATCGCAGAGGGCGGGGTGGGCGCAGGAACCGGCACGGTCGCCTTCGGCATGAAGGGCGGCATCGGCACCGCCTCCCGCATCGTCACCATTGCCGGTGATGCTTACACCATCGGCGTTCTCGTACAATCCAACTATGGCGGCCATCTGCTGGTCTGCGGCAAACCCTATGTCAGCCCTGATCACCAGGACAAGGATGGCTCCATCGTCATCATTGTCGCCACCGACGCGCCGCTCTCTTCCCGCAATCTGAAGCGCTTGGCGGCCAGAAGCTTCGGCGGACTTGCCCGCACGGGTGCGGCACTCAGTAATGGCTCCGGTGATTATGCGCTGGCATTTTCCACCGATCAGCGCCTGCGCCGCACGCCTGCGCGCCGCAAGGCCGTTACGGACTACCCCGAGCTTTCCAACGACGCGATCTCGCCGCTCTTCGAAGCCACGATAGAGGCGACGGAGGAAGCGATCCTCAATTCGCTCTGCGCAGCAGAAACGACAACCGGCTTCAATGCCGGCACCGGCAAGACCTCCACGGTCGAAGCCATTTCCATCGACACCCTCAAAACCCTTCTTTCACCCTGACTTTTCCAGACGGAGTTTTCATGACTAGCCCATCCGGTCGCATCGTTTACGTCAACGGCGAGTTCCTGCCCGAAGCGGACGCCCGCCTTTCCATCTTCGACCGAGGATTCCTGTTTGGCGACGGCATCTACGAGGTCACCTCCGTTCTGGAAGGCAAATTGATCGACAGCGACCTGCATATGGCGCGGCTGGAACGCAGCGCCCGCGAGATCGATGTCGCCCTGCCGGTCACGACCGGCGAGATCGTCGAGGCCGAACGTCGCCTGGTCGCCGACAACAATCTCGTCGAAGGCATGATCTATCTGCAGCTGACGCGTGGTGCGGAAGATCGCAACTTCCTGTTCTCTGCCGATCTGAAGCCGACGCTGGTCATGTTCACCCAGGCGAAGAAGCTGATCGGCACTCCGGTCGAAGAGGTCGGGATCGCCGTCAAGTCGGTTCCCGACCAGCGCTGGGAACGTCGCGACATCAAGAGCGTCTGCCTGCTTCCGCAGGTCATGGCAAAGCGCATCGCGAAGGCCGAAGGCTGTGACGAGGCGTGGATGATCGAGAACGGTTTCGTCACTGAAGGCGCGTCCTCCACCGCCTATATCGTCACCGCCGATAAGAAGATCATCACCCGCGGCAACAGCAACAAGACCCTGCCCGGCTGCACCCGCCTCGCCGCCCTGCAACTGGCAAAGGAAGCAGGCTTCACGCTGGAGGAACGCCCCTTCACGCTGGAAGAGGCGCTGAATGCCGATGAAGCCTGCCTGACCAGCGCCTCCAACTTCGTGGTTTCGGTCACGAAGATCGACGGCAAGCCGGTAGGCAACGGAAAGCCTGGACCGATGGTAAGCCGCCTGCGCGCGCTCTACCTCGAAAACGCACGCCGCACGGCGATCTGATCGAACGCGTTTTGTTTATCGCATTCCGGTCGGAGAACCGCGGCCGGAAATGCTCTAGTCTTCGAGAACCGCCCAGATGCGCTCGACAACGGGCCGGCGGTTCTCCTTGGAGCGATAGAGCCTGATATCGACCGCGATATCGTAGGTCGGGTCTGCGGCCCGCACCAGAGCGCCGCTATCAAGCTCGTGCCGCATCAGGCTTTCCGGTACCCAGGCCACACCCCAGCCGGCCATCGCCATGGCCTTGAGCCCCACCGACATGCTGCCCTCATGCACCCGCTCGAATTGCGGCAACCGCGCGCTCAGGAGATCGCGCAACAAAGGCCCAAAGAACGACGCTTTTTCATAATCCAGATAGGCAAAGGGTTTTTTCGCATCTTGCTGAAGCGCGTGCAGCGGTGAACCGTCTTTCGCGGGCGCTGAAACGGGAATGATCTTTTCCGCACCCAGCACGCGAAACTCGAAAAGCTGCGAATCGAGCAGCATCGGCACTTCGTGATGGGCATAAGTCAGCAGGAAATCGCTCTGCCCGTCCACCAGCGAATTGAGGTTTTCCTCCATGCTGCCGGAATCGGGCCGCAGCACGGAAAACAGCGGGCCCGCCTTTTCGTTCACCCGTTTCAACCAGTCGGGAAAGAAAGTGAAGGATAAAGTATGCAGCGCCGTCAGCCGCACCGTCCTGGCATCCGCCCCCTCCTCCTGAAGAAGCGTGCGCCGTGCGTGGTAAAGCTGTTTCAGCGTTTCCTGGGCGACAGGCACGAATTTCGCCCCCGCCTCGGTCAGCCGGGAAGGATAGGACGCCCGGTCGACCAGCGTCGCGCCCACCCAGGCTTCCAGCTGCTTGATGCGCCGGCTGAAAGCCGATTGCGTCACATGCCGCTCATCCGCCGCCTTCGAAAAATTCAGCGTTCCGGCCAATGCCAGGAAATCCTCGAGCCATTTGACTTCCAAGGGTCTGTTCTCCCACAAAGATGCCATCCCGGCCTTCCGGGAACACGGCTCTTTATTAGGAGGAATAGGAGCTGATTGAAACCCGTTAGAAGGTTTCAGGCTGTTGAGGAAATAGCCCGAGCCCCATTCTCGTCATCCCTCGGCTTGCACATCCTCTGGACAGGTCCGAGCATGTGGCGCGCGGCGGAGTTGGCCTCGGTCTCGTTAGCGGCTCCGTGAATATTCAATCATCCGCGCCCGGCTGCAAACCAGCTCGATCCGGTCGTCCCCCAGACGATTGAGGCAGACACGCTTCGTCCATGGCCCATCAATCAGCGTGAAGAGGAAACGGCCATTGCCGAGCGCCTTCAAGGGCATGCTGCGGCGGACGGGGCCGATGCCCATCGTCAGTGAGGAGCCGTTGATCGAAAATTCAGCGCCCTCATCCGAACGCCACGACCCCGACAGATCATCCGGCACCGTATGCTCCCCGACAGGCAGGAAACGGCGCGGGGCATGACCGGCCTCGCCGACGATGGCATCGCCATCTAACCTGAGACGCATGGGCGACGATGCGGAGCGGGAAGAAACCCAGCCATCGACATCTTCATAGAGCGTGTCATCGCCATCGATGAAGGTGGATGTGCTGCCCTTGATCTCCAGCCACCACGGACCGCTTTCGGTGACATAGAGGCCTTCCGGCAGGTTGGCGGCCGGCTTGGGCAAAGGCAGGCCGGTCAAAGCCGCCATGCTTTCAAGCGCGATCTTGAAACCGTTGGTATCTTCGCGATTGGACACCACGACGAATCCCGTGCCGTTTTCGGGATCGAGCAGGAAGTAAGTTTTGTAGCCGGGATGAGAACCGCCGTGGCCGACAAACCGGCGGCCGCCCAAATGCGACCAGCGCAGACCGAGGCCATATTCGCTCATCCGCCCGTCGGCGAGCGGCCGCTCAGCCGAAAGCCTGTCGAGAACACCCGCAAAGCTGCCCTCGCCCCGCATCAGCCCCTGCAGCCAGCGAGCCAGCGCGTCGGCACTGCCTGCAAGGCTGCCGGATGCGGAGATATGCAGTCCGGCAGCAGAAAGCTGCCAGTTCTCTTCAGACTTCCAGTAACCCGGCACCAGGCCGTTGACCGGATCGTTCCAGACGTCAGGCGCTTTCAGAAACACGTCGAACGGCGCGGCAATATGCTGCTGCACGAAATCGTCAAAACGGAAACCATTGCGTTCCAGCGCCGCTTCCACCAGACGGTAACCGGTATTGGAATAGGAAACTTCGCTGCCGGCATCGAAATTCAGCCGGGTCAGCCGGGACAGGTATTCGAGAAGCGGTCCGGCCTTCGTTTCGGTATAGACGGAAAGCCCAAGCAAGGAGAGACACTCGCGCGTATCCGGCAGGCCGCCGCTCATATCCAGCGCCTGCCCGACCGTGACATCGCGGAGCGGCGATTGCAGCTCCGGCAGATGTTTGCCGAGCGGATCGTCGAGCCCGATCAGATCTGCATTGGCCAGCACCATGGCGCAGAAAACGTGTTTCGTGACGGAGGCATACCGCACCACGCTCTGCGGCGTGAAGGGCGCAAAGGTCGAGAGGCTCTCGACACCGCCGGCATGGGTAAAACGGATGCCATCGAGATCAAAACCGATGACCGCCCCGCCCGGCTCGTTGCCTGTCCACTGCGAGACGAAGGTCTCTGAAAGGGCTGACGCGGCGTTCCAGTCGAGTTGCTGTGGCATGGTTTGGTCTCTTATCTCGTCGTTTTTACAGAAAAGCCTCGGCACCGCCGCTTTTTTCTTCTTCCCGCCGGGGAGAAGAAGCGAGCGGCACCCGCTCGGTCCATGGTCGCGTGGACTCAGGCCGGCTCTTCCAGCCGGATGCTCAGGCTACGCAGCTCTTCCGTATGCGGATGTTTTGTCCGTCCCTCGCGCAGATCACCCGCGCTCAGCTGCTCCACCATCTCCCCATTCAACATCACGCCCACGTGCGGGCAAAGATGCGCAATGACAGCCAGATTGTGGCTGACGAGAATATAGGTGAGGTTGCGCGCGGCACGCAGGTCCTGCAACAGGTTGAGGATTTCCGCCTGCACCGACACATCGAGCGCCGACGTCGGCTCATCAAGCAGCAGCACCTGCGGATCGGCGATCAAGGCGCGGGCAATCGCCACGCGCTGGCGCTGGCCACCGGAAAGCTGATGCGGAAAACGGAACCGCACCGCCTGCGGCAGCGCCACATCCGAGAGCGCCTGCTGGATGCGCTTTTCGATATTGTCCATGCCGTGCACCAGCGGCAGTTCGCTGAGGATACGGTCGATGGTCTGGCGCGGATGCAGCGACCCGTAGGGGTCCTGAAACACCATCTGCACCTGCCGGAAGAATTCCGGCGTACGACGCAGAGGGGCATCCTTGCCGGCAAAGGCGATACGCCCTTCCCAGCTTTCATTGAGGCCGGCCATGGCGCGCAGGATGGTGGACTTGCCCGAGCCGCTTTCACCGACGATGCCGAAGCTGCCGCCCTTTTCCACCGAAAAGGAGACGCCCTTCACCACTTCGCGGTCACCGAACTTGATACGGAGATTATCGACGTCGATCATTGGCTGGACCACGCTGCATCACGGTTGAGAACGGGAAGACGCTCGCGCGGATGCGTCAGCGAGGGAATGCAGTTCAAAAGTCCCTGCGTATAAGGATGCTGGGCTTTCAGAAGCTCGGAAGCCTTCAGCTCCTCCATCACCCGGCCGGAATACATCACCGCAACACGATCGCAGAAATGCGAAACGAGCGGCAGGTCATGGCTGATGAGGATAAGACCCATGCCCCGCTCCGACACCAGCTCCTCGATCAGCCGCAGGATTTCCGCCTGCACCGTGGCGTCGAGCGCGCTGGTCGGTTCGTCGGCAATCAGCAGCTCCGGATCGGGGGCGAGCATCATGGCGATCATCACGCGCTGGCCCATACCGCCTGAAACCTCATGCGCATAGGACGAGGCGACCTGACGCGGATTGCGGATTTTCACCTGATCGAGCAGCGCGATTGCCGCTTCCATGGCGGCTCGCTTGCTGCCGCCCTTGTGGGTGCGCCATGCTTCGGCCACCTGCGCACCAATAGTCTTCACCGGGTTCAGCGAATATTTCGGGTCCTGCAGGATGAAGCCGGCCCGCTTGCCGCGGATCTGGCGCATCTGCCTTTCGCTGGCGGACAGCACGTCGATGCCGTCAAAAGCGAGCTTGTCTGCGCGGATATCGGCATTGGAGGGCAGGAGCTTCATCAGCGCACGGGCCGTCAGGCTCTTGCCGGAACCGGATTCGCCGACGATGCCGAGTTTTTCGGTTCCGAGTTTCATGGAGACACCACGCACCGCCTCGAAACGGCTGGTGCGGGTCTGGAAGGCGATCTTCAGATTTTCGATTTCGACCAGCATGGCTCAATGTCCCTTCGGGTCGAGAACGTCGCGCAGGCCATCGCCGAGGAAGTTGAAGGCGAGCGAAACGAGGAAGATGGCGATACCGGGAATGGTGGCGACCCACCATTGTTCGAAGATGAAGCGCTTGGCTGTCGCAATCATCGCGCCCCATTCCGGCGAAGGCGGCTGCGCGCCCATGCCGAGGAAGCCGAGGCTGGCGGCGGTGATGATGATGGAGCTCATGTCGAGCGTGATGCGCACGATAAGGCTCGGCACGCAGAGCGGCGCGATATGACGGGCGATGATGCGCCAGGCGGAAGCACCGGTGAGGCGATAGGCCGCGACGAAGTCGCTGCCGCGTACCGTCATGGTTTCGGCGCGGGCCAGACGCGCATAAGGCGGCCAGGCGGTGAGCGCGATGGCGAGAATGGCGCTCTCGACGCCCGGTTTTAGCGCCGCGACAAAGGCAAGCGCAAGGATGAGCCGCGGAAACGCTAGAAACACGTCCGTCACGCGCATCAGCACCGTATCGACGATGCCGCCGAAATAACCGGCGATGCAGCCGATGGCGAGACCGATGGGGGCGACGAGAACGACGACGGCAATGACCATGCCAAGCGTGACGCGACCACCGTAGAGAATACGCGAGAGAATGTCGCGGCCAAGCTCATCCGTGCCGAACCAGTGCTCGGCGCTCGGGAACGCCAGACGGTTGCCGAGGTTTTGCGTCGCCGGATCGTAGGGAGCGAGCAGCGGCGCCAGCAGCGACAGCGCGATGAAGAGGACGATGATCGTTAGACCGACCACCGCCAGCGGATTGGACTTGAGGTTGAGCCAGATGCGATACCGGTTGCCCCAGGCAGCCTGTGTTCGCGAATGCGGCGTCTCATCCAGCGCCCAGTTTCTGAAATTAGCTAACATCATCGAACGCGAGGATCCATAACTCTGTAAAGCACGTCTGCGAGCAGGTTGAGGGCGACATAGATGAAGCCGATCAACAGGGTTGCTCCGACGACGGGGTTCATGTCCGCGTTCATGAGCGAGACGGTGAGATATTGACCAAGGCCCGGCCAGCTGAAGACGGTTTCCGTCACCACGGCGCCTTCGAGAAGGCCGGCATAGGTGAGCGCGAGAACCGTGACGAGCTGCACGGCGACCGTCGGGAAGGCGTGTCCCCAGATCACGGTCATGGCAGAAAGCCCCTTGGCGCGGGCGGTGATGACATATTCGCCCTTCAGCGCGTCGATCATGAAGGCGCGCGTCATGCGGGTGATATAGGCCATGCTGAAATAGGCGAGAATGCAGACGGGCTGCACCATATGGGCGATGGCGTCGTAAAAGGCGTCCCAGTCGCCCGCAAGCAGCGTGTCGACCGTCATCAGGCCGGTAACCTGCGTGATCATGCCGTCATAGATGATGTCCTGACGCCCGGGCCCCGGTGCGACGCCAAGCGTGGCGTAAAAGACGAGCAGCGAAATAAGCGCCAGCATGAAGACCGGCACGGAGTGGCCGGCAAGGCAGACGACGCGGATGACCTGATCCGTCAGCTTGCCCTGCTTGACGGCGGCCCAGACACCAAGCGGAATGCCGATCAGCGCGGCAAGAATGAGCGCTGCGGTGGCAAGTTCGAAGGTGGCGGGGAAAACGCGCTTGATATCGATCCAGACCGGATTGCGGGTCAGGATCGAATTGCCGAAATCGCCATGCAGAACCTGCGTGACATAATGGAAAAACTGCACGACCAGCGGCTGGTCGAGACCCATTTCGGCCCGGACCCGCACGATGACGTCTTCGGGCGCATTGTCGCCGACCGCCGCGATGACGGGATCGACGGGCATGACGCGCCCGATCATGAAGGTGATGATCATCAAACCGAACAGCGTCAGGAGGACGCTGCTCAGTATCGACGATATGCTTTTAACGCGCTTGTTCAATGTCACGCTTTCTTCGCATCGTGGTAGGAATTGCCCTCGGAGAGAACGCCGAGTTCGAAACCGGAAACGCCCTTGCGGAAGGCTGCCGTCTTGGTGGTCTGGAACATGAACACGAAGGGGCTGTTTTCCATGTGCTCGCGCTGCAGGGCTTCATAAAGCTCCACGCGCTTTGCAGGATCCTTCTCGTCACGCGCGGCTTCCGCCTTGGCGGCAAAGTCGTCGTTCTTGAAGCGCGAACGCCACAGGAAGGGCTTCGACTTGGCGTCGTCGCCATTGTCCTTGTTGATGTTGAAGACATCGGCGTTGGAATGCGGATCGAAGTAATCCGTGCCCCAGGCCGACAGCGCCATCTGGTGTTCGCGGGCGCGCATCTTGGTCAGAACCTGGCGGTTCTCGGCAGATTGCAGGCGCACCTTGATGCCGATATCGGCAAGGTTTGCCTGGATGGCCTGCGCCAGATCCGGATAAGGCTGGGCGGAATAATGGTCCATGCTGATTTCGAAACCATCGGCAAGGCCGGCTTCGGCCATCAGTGCCTTGGCCTTTTCGACATCGCGCTGGAACGGAATGTCGTTGACGGCGCCGGGGAAGCCCTTCGGCTCGAAGCTCTGGTGGATTTCGTGCGTCAGCGGCACGATGTTTTCCTGCATGCCCTTGTAGTCCAGCGCCCACTTGATCGCTTGCCAGACCTGCGGCTTCGCAAGGTTCTCATTGCCCTGGTTGAGCGAGATCAGCACCAGCGAAGCGATGGACTTGCGCTCCAGCTCAATGTTGGCGTCGTCCTTGACGGTACGCAGCTGCTCCGAGGTCAGGTCACGGGCAATGTCGATATCGCCCTTCTGCAGCATCAGCAGCTGGGAAGACGGATCGGTAACGTGACGCAGGATGATACGCTTGATGTTGCCCTTGTAGGGACCGTTCGGGTTGACGTTGAGCGCGACGCTTTCGCTGGGTTTCCAGGCCTGCAGCACGAAATCGCCGGAACCGGCGCTGTTCTTCTGCAGCCAGCCATTGCCGAGGTCTTCACCGGAAGCATTGGCAAGAACCACCTTCTTTTCGACGATCGCGCCAATATTGGCCGAGAGGCAATAAAGCAGGAAGGAGATGGCGGTCGGCCTCGCCGTCGTCAGCTTCACCGTCTTCTCGTCGGCGGCAACAATGGTCGTCTCGACATTGTCAGGCGCAAAGCCGAACTGGCTGATGATGAAGGCCGGGCTCTTGTTCATCTTGATGGCGCGCTGCAGCGAGAAGGCAACGTCTTCCGCCGTGACCTTGGCGCCGCTCGAGAAGGTCGCGTCGTCGCCGATGGTGAAGGTGAAGACCTTGCTGTCCGCATCGGCTTCCCACGACTTGGCGATGACGGGATCGACCTTGGTGGAATCCTCGCGGTTGGCGCGCACCAGCTTCTGATACATGTTGGAGATGATTTCACCGCCGACAGCCTCGAAACCTTCATGTGGGTCAAGGCTCGTCATGTTGTCCAGCTGCTGCGCAACGACCAGAATATCCTTCGGCGTGGCGGCAAAGGCCGGGATGCGCGCATAGGACAGGAACGGAACGGCGGCGCCGGCAATCAACAGGTTGCGTCTTGAAATCATCGAAAATCCCCTTTCGGACCTTATTTTTCGGAAAATGGTGGGTTTGCCCCAATCCAGTCGTTTTTTTTATGTTTTCCCGCGATTACCACGAGCAAACGAGGCCCGACCAATTCCAAATTTGGCAGAGCCTATGCACGGATTGCATTTGCTCCCGCCTTGACCTTTCCTCTACCAATTCCGAAAACTTGTCCGCAGGCGCGTCCGCGCAATCCCATTTCCGAAGGTGAGACCATGACCGATCAAAAAACCGTACCCGTCTTCGACGGCCACAATGACGTGCTTCTGCGGTTATGGCGATCGGGCAACGCTTCTCCCGAAACACTTCTGATCGAAGGCGATACCGTCGGCCATATCGATCTGCCTCGTGCAAAAAAAGGCGGCCTCGCCGGTGGCCTCTGCGCCGTCTATGTACCTTCGCCCGGCATGGATAAGGACGCCAACGGCGACTACCCGACGCCCACCGAGGCGGATGCGCTGAAGGCGACGCTTGCCATGGCGGGCCTTTTGTTCCGGGCCGAGAAGCAGTCAAAGGACGCGCTGAAGGTCTGCCGCACGGCCGCCGATATCCGCAAGGCCATGGCCGAGGGCGCCTTCGCCTCCGTCTTCCATATCGAAGGCGCAGAAGCGATCGGTGCTGATCTGGATGCCCTCCACGTTCTTCACGAGGCGGGCCTGCGCACACTCGGACCTGTCTGGAGCCGCCCGAACATCTTCGCCTACGGCGTTCCCTTCCGTTTCCCCTCAACACCGGATATCGGCCCGGGCCTGACGGATTCCGGCAAGCGGCTGATAAAGACCTGCAACGAACTGAAGATCATGGTCGACCTGTCGCATATGAACGAACAGGGTTTCTGGGACATCGCCAGGATATCGGATGCACCGCTGGTGGCATCACACTCCAACGCTTACGCAATCTGCAACCACAGCCGCAACCTGACGGATCGTCAGCTGGACGCCATCCGCGATACGGGTGGCCTCGCTGGCATCAACTTTGGTGTCTTGTTCCTGCGTCAGGACGGCGTGAAGAACCCGGATACCGATCTCAACGAACTCGTCCGCCATGTGGACTACATCGTGAACCGCATCGGCATCGATCACGTGGCGCTCGGTTCGGATTTCGACGGCACCACCATACCCGCCGCCATGAAGGATGCGGCCGATCTGCAATTGCTGGTCGAAGCGATGCGCAAGAGCGGTTATGACGACGTGGCGCTTGCCAAAATCTGCCACGGCAACTGGATTCGGGTGCTGGAAAAGACCTGGGGCGCGTGAGGCAGAAATAAAGTTTCATCCCCGGCGCAAAGCGCCGGAGACAGAAAGCGGCGGGCCTTCAGGCCTTTGCCGCTTTTTTCCTGCCGGTCGCACGGAAGGTGAGAAGCCCGGCCACCAGCCCGATCATGGCCCATTTCATCGGCAGCACGTCCGCCGTCTCGCTGCGGATCGGCAGCACGGTTACGGTTCCCGGCTGCGATTCGTAACCCATCTGGCCCTTTGCCTTAGCCTCGGCAATCTGCTGCGGCGAAACGACCCATTCGGCACCGCGCATCTTGTCCACCGCCATATATCCGGCGCCCGCCACGAGCGCGACGACGAGTGAAACGACTATTCTTGTGGGCATGTTCATTGGTATCTCCTTCAATCCAAAGGAGCGTGTAGTTGCATCAAATGCCGCCACCAAGCAACCGGCGCGATCAATTTCGTCGCGTTTTCATCAAACTCGGAAATCGCACATTTCGTGGTTGCATTCATCGGAATATAATTGGCAAAATCATCCGGAAACCTGTCCAAACTTCACATCGACACGTCACGCATTTCTGCTAAGCAAATTTCCGCAACTGAAACGAATTAGCGACACAATCCTGTGGTTCGCCAACCGACGGGACGGCGCTGGAAAAGATAAATGGCAGACAAGAGCGAAATTACAGAGACCGATATTGCCGACTCCGCGGTTGAAAGCTTTTTTGCCAGGAACCGTGCCTACCTGACGGCCGCGGCCATAACGCTCATCTTCGTGATGATGACGTTTGCAATTTATCGTCTCACCTCGGAAGTAAGATACGACGATGTGATTGCGGCCCTTCTCGACACGTCCTTTTCCTCGGTTCTTCTTGCTATCCTCTTTACCGCGCTGAGCTTCCTGTCACTGATTTTTTATGACGCCAATGCCATCGAATATGTCGGCAAGAAAGTGCGGTTTCCGTCAATGGCGGTCACGGCCTTCGCGGCCTATGCCATCGGCAACACCGCTGGCTTCGGGCCGCTGAGCGGCGGCGCCATCCGCTTCCGCGCCTATTCCCGGCTGGGGCTTTCCCCGGGAGACATCGCACGGGTCATCGCCTTCGTCACGCTGTCGTTCGGCCTTGGGCTTTTGTCGGTGAGCGCGCTTTCAACCTTCATCGTCGCGCCCCGCATCGCCGCAATCATCGGTTTCGACCCGCTCGTGCTGAGAGGCGCGGCGCTCGCCGTCATCGCCATTCTCGTGGCCACGGCCTATATCGGGCGCAATGGCAGAGCGATACGCCTCGGCAAATGGCGGCTGCGCCTTCCAGACAGCCGTACGTCTTCGCGTCAGTTCCTGGTGTCTGCATTCGACATCGCCGCTTCGGCATCCGTTCTTTACGTGCTCTTGCCGGAAACGCATCTCGGCTGGCCGACCTTCTTCGCGATCTATGCCACGGCCGTGGGGCTTGGCGTTCTCAGCCACGTGCCCGCCGGCCTCGGGGTCTTCGAAACCGTGATGGTCGCCGGTCTCGGCAATGCGATCAGCGTTGATCAGCTGCTCGGAAGCCTCGTTCTCTATCGCGTCATTTACCACGTGCTGCCGCTGGTGGTCGCCATTCTGGTGATGATCGTTTCGGAAATGAAGCAGTTTGCGGCAAAGCCCGTTGTATCCGATATCAGCCAGCTTGCCGTGCGGCTGGCGCCACCGCTGCTGTCCACATTCGCGATCATTCTCGGCACCATGCTGATTTTCTCGAGCGTGACACCGACGCCGGGCAGCAACCTGGATTTCCTCTCGAACTTCGTCCCGTTGCCTATCATCGAGGCCGCTCACTTTCTGACCAGCATTCTCGGCCTTGGCCTCGTCGTCGCCTCCCGCGGCTTGGGGCAGAGACTGGATGGCGCATGGTGGATCGCCCTCGTTGCGGCATCTCTGGCGCTCATTCTCTCGCTTCTCAAGGCGATCGCGGTTTTCGAAGCGATCTTTCTCGGCTTGTTCATCGTCGCGCTCGCCGCCAACATGCGCAGCTTCAACCGTCACGCCTCTCTGGTCAAACAGGCGCTCGGGCCAAGCTGGCTCGCGGCCATGGCCGTCATCGTCGCCGGCGCGGCCACCATCCTTCTCTTCGTCTATCGCGATACCGATTACAGCCATACGCTCTGGTGGCAGTTCGAATTCTCCGAGGAAGCGCCACGCGGACTGCGCGCCCTTTTAGGCCTCGTGCTTGCCTCCTCCACCATCGCCATCTTCAGCCTCATGAGGCCGGTGGCCTTCCGCCCGGATGCCATCAAGGCCGAAGATATCGCAAGTGCTACAGACATTGTCATGAAGCAGGATGCGGCCGATGCCAATCTGGTGCGCATGGGCGACAAGCACGTGATGTTTTCCGAAAGCGGCAATGCCTTCATCATGTACGGCATTCAGGGCCGCTCATGGATCGCGTTTGCCGATCCGGTCGGCGATGAAGATGATTTCCCTGATCTCGTGTGGCAATTCGTCGAAGGAGCCCGTGCGGCTGGCGCACGTGCCGCCTTCTATCAGATTTCGCCCTTCCTGCTGTCCCATTGCGCCGACGCGGGTCTGCGCGCCTTCAAGCTGGGCGAACTGGCCCTGGTCGATCTCACCGCATTCGAACTCAAAGGTGGCAAGCTTGCCAATCTTCGCCAGTCGCTGAGCCGCGGCGCGCGCGACGGGCTGACCTTCGAGGTCATCGAAAAGACCCAGGTGCAGGATGTTCTGGAAGAGCTGAAACAGGTTTCCGACGGCTGGCTCGCCCACCATAACACCCGCGAAAAACGCTTTTCGCTCGGTGCTTTCGAGCCGGACTACATTCTGTCGCAACCCGTTGCCGTGCTGCGCAAGGGTGGAAAGATCACCGCCTTCGCCAATCTGATGGTGACGGATACGAAAAAGGAAGCCACCGTCGATCTCATGCGCTTTTCGCCTGATGCGCCGCGCGGCTCGATGGACTTTCTCTTCGTCAGCATCATGCAATATCTGCGCGAGGCCGGTTACGAGAGCTTCAATCTCGGCATGGCGCCCATGTCCGGCATGTCTAAACGCGACGCGGCGCCCGTCTGGGACCGGATCGGCAGCACACTGTTCGAACACGGTGAACGATTCTACAACTTCAAGGGGCTTCGCGCCTTCAAGGCCAAGTTCCACCCGAAATGGGAACCGCGTTACCTCGCCGTACAGAACGGTGCAGATGCCGCTCTGGCGCTGATGGATGCGACGGTTCTGATCAGCGGCGGTGTCAGAGGAGTGATCGGAAAATGAGAAGATTCAGCATGCTCAAAGCAGTTCTGGCCGCCTCCGCCCTGTTTGCATCCCCCTTGTTCGTTTCTAGCGCCGTTTTTGCTGAGGACAAGCCCGCATACGAAACCGGCATGATCCCCGCCGGGCACATCATGGTGCCTGATGGCGACATCCTCGCCAGCGTCTTCCTGATTTCCGATGCGGACGGATGGTCGGCGGCCGATGAGACCCGTGCCAAGGCGCTGGTAGAAAAGGGCGCCGCCGTGGTCGGCATCGACTTCAAGGAATATCTGAAGGCGCTCGAGGCCGACGATGACGAGTGCATCTATATGATCTCGGACATCGAGTCACTCTCGCAGCAGATCCAGCGCACCGCTGGCACCAGCAGCTATCGCCAGCCCATCCTTTCCGGCATCGGCAAGGGCGGAACGCTGGCGCTGGCGATGATTGCGCAGAGCCCTGTCTCCACCGTGCGGGAGGCCATCACCGTGGACCCCAAGGCCGGCCTGCCTCTCGAGAAGATCCTCTGTACCCCCGCCACCAAGGATAAAGTGGATGGCGAAACCGTTTATGGTCTGACCGACGGTCCCCTTCCTGCCCCCGTCAGCGTGCTGTTCACCTCTGCTGCGGATCAGAAGGGCCGCGACCACGTCAACGCGCTCGTGAAGCTGCATCCCGATATCGACGTGACGGATGTGGATGATAAGGCGGACGAGGTTCTGACCCAGACCCTCTCCGACCAGGTCGACGCCGCAGGCGACACCGACAGTCCGCTCGGCCTGCCGATCAAGGTTCTGGAAACCAGCCCTGTCATGGACACCATGGCGGTGATCTATTCCGGCGACGGCGGCTGGCGCGATCTTGACGAAGAAGTGGGCGGCGCCTTCCAGAAGGAAGGCATACCCGTCATCGGCGTCGATTCACTCCGCTATTTCTGGAAGGAAAAGAAACCACAGGAGGTCGCAAGCGATCTCGGCCGCATCATCGATACCTATCGCAAGGAATGGAAAGTCCGCAATGTGGTGTTGATCGGCTATTCCTTCGGTGCCGATATTATCCCCGCCACCTATAATCTGCTGCCCGACCGCGACAAATCGCATGTCGTGCAGCTGACCCTGATGGGTCTTTCCACCGAAGTGGATTTCGAAATTTCCGTCGAAGGCTGGCTTGGCGTGGCCGGCGAAGGCAAGGGCGGCAAAACGGTGGATGACATCGCCAAGATCGATCCGAAGCTGGTGCAATGCATATATGGCACGGAAGAAGAAGACGAAGACCCCTGCCCCGGCCTGAAAGCCAAGGGCGTGGAGGCGGTCGGCATCGAGGGCGGCCACCACTTTGACGAGGATTATGAGGGGTTGGCCAAGCGTATCGTGACATCGCTGAAGACCCGGCTGCCAAAATAACGGCGTCTCACTCACCACCTTGACCCGGGCTACGACAGGAGCCCTCGACAATCCTTGGCGGCGAATGGGCCGCCGACGCTTTTCCGCATCGCGCTTGCGGAATCGCCTAAACTATTATTCAAAAGAACCGGACTGCAGTGGATGTTGATCTATTTCTGCAACCCTGCTGCTGTTGATCGCAAACCATCGATTTATATATCCGGACCGGTTCAGGGAGCCGCCGCATGCTTTCCTCAAAACGAAAAACAAAAACGCCGGTCCTGGTGGAACGCATCGACCACTTTGTCGCACAGGTCAAAGAGGCGATGAAAAACGACGACGCCTCGCGCAACAGAAAGATCCGCGATCTGTGGGACGCCGAGGTCCGCTACCATTTCGACAATGGGCGCACCGAAAAGACTCTCGAACTTTACATCATGAAGTACCGTAACGCCTTGAAGGCCGAATTCGGTCCCAAGAGCACGCCGCTTGCCATTTGCAACATGAAAAAACTGCGCGAGCGGCTGAAAACCTACATCGAACGTGCCGACTATCCGAAAACGGGCGTAGCAACCTCGATCGTCGAGAAAATCGAACGCGCGGAATTTAATACAGCCGGCCGCAAACCCACCGTTCTTCTGCGCATCGCGGATTTCATTTCTGCGATGAACGGCATCGGCACGAAAGAAGAGATGCAGACCCTGTGGAATGCTGAAATCAGCACCATGAAGGGCAGAGCCCAGACAACGATCATCTCCTACATCACCAAATATCGCAACGCCATCCGCGAGGCGTTTGGCGACGATCACCCGATGCTGAAAATCGCCACCGGCGACGCTGCGATGTATGACGATGCGCGACGGGTGAAGATGGAGAAGATCGCCAGAAAGCACGGCGCGCTGATCACCTTCGAGAATTACCGCCAGGTTCTGAAGATCTGTGCCGACAAACTCCTGTCAGCCGATCCCCTTATGATCGGCATCGGCCTGATCGGCATGACCGGACGCCGACCCTACGAAGTCTTTACCCAGGCGGAATTTTCGCCTGCTCCCTATGGCAAGGGCGTTTCCAAATGGAGCATCCTGTTCAACGGCCAGGCCAAGACAAAACAGGGCGAGGGAACGAAATACGGTGTGACCTATGAGATCCCGGTGCTTGCGCGCTCGGAAACCATTCTTGCCGCCTACAAGCGCCTGCGCGAAAGCGGGCAGGGAAAATTGTGGCACGGCATGTCGATCGATGATTTTTCATCGGAGACGCGCCTGCTGCTCAGGGACACGGTTTTTAACCTGTTCGAAGATCTCTGGCCGAAGGAGGAGCTTCCCAAGCCCTATGGTCTTCGGCATCTCTATGCGGAGGTGGCTTATCATAATTTCGCACCTCCCCACGTGACCAAGAACAGCTATTTCGCCGCCATTCTCGGGCATAACAACAACGATCTCGAAACCTCCCTCTCCTATATGACCTACACGCTGCCGGAGGATCGAGACGATGCGCTTGCACGGGCAAAGCGCACGAACGAGCGGGCATTGCAGCAAATGGCCGCCATTGCACCGGTTTCCCGCAGCAATCCATAGCGCAGCCGCTCCTGCCTTGCGGCCAAGCACGCGATGGATAACCCAACGCGCAGGACTGTCCCCGCGGAGATTTCGACATGCCGTTGCGCCCCGATCCGGGCGCGCGCTCCCGTTCCCCTGCTTTGGATAAACCGCCGATTTTTCTGCCACTTCCAGCCACGATGTATTGTACCGACACCGCTGCGAACAAAATAATTAAATGAATCAATATTTTATAAATTAAACACTAACGAATTATATGAAGTATAAATTAAATAATACAGCCACATGCAAGTTATATCCGAGACAATATTGACAGTTTTCACGAATGAATATTGTCCGGAGGCTTGGGGTGCTGCCCGTATATACAACTTACACCCTCTATAATCGCGACCTGGCATCGTCACTGAAACGCGTCGCAAACGATCCGATCGTATCGCGCGACGCCAAATATTACGCCGACAATATTGGCAAGATCAAAAATCTCGATGAGTTTCTGAAGGACCACAGGCTATATTCCTACGCCATGAAGGCCTATGGCCTGGGCGAGATGACCTACGCCGCCGCCTTCATGAAGAAGGTGCTGGAAAGCAATCTCAACGACCCGAACAGTTTCGCCAACAAGCTGAAGGACACCCGCTACCGCGACTTCGCGGCGGCGTTTGATTTCGGCACTATCAAATCGGAAAAAACGGTTCAAACGCAAACCCAGCAGGACCGACTGGTTGCCGCCTATCACGATGCACACAAACAACGAGACGACGAACTGAAGGAGGAAACGCGGTATTACAACATCGTCATCGACACGGTCGGCCATGTGGATGACATCTTCAAAAACACGCGGTTGCGGAACTATGTTTTCAAATCCTTCGGCATCGACGCCGAAGCCTTCAACTACAAACATCTGCGGGATGTTCTGACCAGCGATATCAGCAGCGCCGACAGTTACGTCAACAGAACCTACAAACCTCTGGTCGAAGAATGGCAGGCAAAGACCGCCGATCTGCGCATCGAACGCGCAAAAGTCCCCTCCGCCGATAAGGCGTCGCTCGCCAAAATCGATTATCTGCTCGGCCAGTACAACAAGCGCATCGCCAATGCACACAAGCTCTTCGAAATGGCGGCAGCGTTTAATTTCCGCGATGACGGTTTCGTGGCTGACGGCACGAAAGCGCAGACGGCAACCCAGAAGCGGCTGATCAACGAAACCTATGTTTTATCGTATCCTCGCCTGACGCAGACCGGCGCAGTTCTCAATCGCGACTTCTTCGCGCAAAAGATGAACGAGATTACCGATGCCCAACAACTCATATCCAATTCCCGTCTTAGAACGATGTTGATCGTCGCCTTCAACCTCAGGGACGACACCGATACCGACAAGAAAATCCAGTGGGCGCTTCGCGAAAATCCCGACGATCCGCAAAGCGCGCTTCACGCCGAAAAGGACAAAGGCTTCATCGATCTTGCGAGAGCGTTCAATTTCGACGGGGAAGGCAAGATCGCTGCCGGAAAGACGATCCAGACCGCCGCCCAGCTCAGTACGATGATGACACTTTATTTTAGCCGCTACGACGACGCACAGGAGGCGGCGGACCAAAAGACGATCAAGGACTACAGACGCTATATCGGCCTGACGAAAAACCTGGAGGACTTCCTCTCCGCTGCACCGGCAGCCGTTACCATTCGCAATTTCGCGCTGAAGGCATTCAACATCAGCCCCGAAGAGGTTTCCACGTTCAAGTTGAAGAAGGTCTTCACCAGTGACCTGTCGGACCCGAAAAGTTATGTCCGCAACCTCAAAGACGACAGGTTCGTTCGACTGGCGAAAGCCTATAATTTTGATACCGAAGGCAGGATCGGCTCGCCACGGCTGGCCCAGGCCGAAAACGAGATTACCCGCATCTCCCGGAACTACGTTCTCGAAATGACCCGATGGAACACGGCCTCGAAGAGCAGGGAGACGACAGGCAAGCAGGATGAGGAACTCGCCGCCTATCGCCAGAAAAACAGCAAAGACAAGATAAAGGAAAAGGCAAAGACGGAGGCCGCCTATTACCGCCAGCAGATGGAGACGTTGGAAACCGTTGATCAGTTGCTTGCCGACCGCCGTCTGGTGGATTTCATGCTTGTTGCCGAACGCATCGACCCCAAATCGGTCAGCACCGATTATCTGAAAAAGATCTTCAAATCCGACCTTAAAGACCCGAAAAGCTTCGCCAACGCCGAAAAGGATCCCCGCTTTCGCGCGCTTGCCGGTTCCTTCAACTTCGACACCAAGGGGAATATTCGCGCGACAGCCAGCCAGCATGTCCAGAACAACCGCGGCCTGATGGAAACGCGTGACAAATACGTTCGGCAGACGCTGGAGGAAAGGGCGGGAGAAGAAAACGCCGGTGTTCGTCTTGCTCTCTATTTCAAGCGGATGGCCGGCGGCATTTCCAATGCCTACGACATACTGGCTGACAATGCGCTTTCGGAATTCACCCGCACCGCCCTTGGAATTCCCGCGGAAACCACAAATTCCAAGGTCGAGATGCAGGCAAAGATGATCGAAAAGAAACTGAAGATGAGGGACCTGCAGGAAGCCGGCAAGGTCGACAAGCTGATTGACCGCTTTTTGCTGAGGTATGAAATGAACAATTCGCCTTCCGATCCCCGTCTCGACTTGTTCGGCAATGGCAAAATGTCCATCAGCGGCAATACGCTGGCAACCCTCGCCCAGCTTCGGAACGCCCGCAGCCGCTAACTCGTCTGCCTGAAAAGGCTGGCTGGCTCTCGGATGGAAGCTGATACTGGCTCCGGTGGCCAGTGTCAGGGCGGTCAATCCCGCCCGTAGCCCTGGTGCTGTAGAGCAGTATCATCACAGTCAACAACAGCCTGTCAGCGCACCAAAGCCGAAATTCCGTTCAGGTGCGCCCCGCTGAAGCACGGGCCCGTCGAGACGACCGTCCATCGCGCCGTCTGCTAGTGTAATGTACCTGCAATGACCTGTTCCTATCCCTGCTGAAATTTACCGCAGCTGAAAGGAATTCCCATGTCCGACAGGTCATCACTTGCAGTCCCGCCGGCAATCACCCTCATCGCCGCCACATCGCTCTTGCTCACAGCCTGCGCATCAACCGTGATGAAAACTTATGTCGGCGCACCCATCACCAGCGTGATGCTGGACTATGGGCCGCCTGACAATGTCTATAGCCTCGGCCCCGGCCAGCAGGCCTATCAGTGGCGCAAGAACAAGACGCAGGTTGTGGCCGGATCATCAAGCGGCGAGGTCCGCTCGACGCGGCATGGCGAGCGTTACGAAGTGTCCGAAACGCCTGGTTATGTCGAGCGCATCGATTGCTACTACACCTTCTACACCCGCAGTTCCGGTAACGACTGGTATGTAACGAGCTTCCGGCAACCCTCACTCGAATGCGAATGAACCTCTTACGGCCCCCTCGCCGTTCGAGCCATTTCCCCTTACCGCCGCTTCGACCCGAAAGCGGCGGTCTTATGCTTCTGGGGCACATGTCAGCGGATCAGAAACGATAGTTCAGGCCCGCCTTGACGACGTGATCGCTGACATCCGTCTTCGCTCTGCCGCTGGAGGTCGTCGTCGATACATTTCCCGTGTTCACGTAGTTATATTCGAACTTGGCCGACAGGCCGCCGCCGAAACTCTGTTCGACACCCGCTCCCACGAGATAGCCCCGCTTCCAGTCGTCCGGTCCGGTAACGCCGTTTCCATCCTTGAATTTCGTCGTGGTCAGACCTGCGGTGCCGTAAAGAAGGGTACGATCAAGCGCCACACCGGCCTTCAGCTTGGCGGCGCCACGAAAACGCTCTCTCAGGCGGCCATTCGGCACCCGCGCCTCGTTGCCGAGATACGAGCCCTCCAGCTCCGCCCCGACGACACCGGAGCCGAACTGGAAATTGTAACCGGCCTGTACGCCACCCGTCAGACCACGGCCACTGGCCAGAGGATTGACTTTTGGTGAGGCGACGCCGCCATGTGCGCCGATATAAGCCCCATTCCAGGAAAAGGCTGGCGGACTGGTATAATCGAATTGCTGCGCATTGTAGTTGGCAAGATCAGCGGAATAGGCGCTCGGTGCCGCCATAATACTGATGGCAACAAGCGATTTTGCAATGAACGACATGAATGACTCCAGACGAAACCAGGGGCGTCTCAATCTGAGGCGCCAGGATTTCCGTTCGCGTTGAAGAACCGGAAACCGGCTCCTATGGTCTCCTGTGCGAATGAGCGCAGCAGATACGGGCATTTTCCGCGCGAGAATTGCGCCTGGATTACACGCGGCTGTTTTATTTAAATATAATTGTTATTTTTCATGTGATTATACTTACTTCTTTAATCTTATTTTAAGAACTTCAGGAGTCCGGACTTCCCGGAGGCGATTCATGGCCCCGCACCGCTCCCTGGCGTGACGGAGCGGATCTCCAGCCGAACGCAGAAGCCGGGATCAAGGTCGAGGAACAGCACCCTGCCCCCATGCAACTCAGCTGCTTTCTGCACGAGATTGAGGCCAAGGCCGGCACCGGAGGAGCTGGTGTTGATGCGATGGAACGGTTCGAACACCTGCTCGCGTTCGTCAACGGGTATGCCCGGACCTTCATCGCAGACATCTATGGTTCCTGCTGCACCCACCCGGACGACAATGGCGCCCCTGCCGCCGCCGTGATCGATGGCATTGCGGATGAGGTTGACGACCGCCATCTCAATGATCGACGTCTGGACCGTCAGCAGGGCTTCTTTTTCGCTCGGCTCGAAATCGAACTCGTAACCGGCATCCATCGCAATCGGGGCAAGATCGGTCGCGATGCGTTCGACGAGAACATTCAAATCCTGCTCTTCCGCAGGCAGGTCTACCGCGCCCACCGCCTGCATTTCGAGAAGCTGGTGTGCGACGCGGGTAAGCCGGTCGATATCCGTCCGCAGCTGCCGGCTCAGCGCGTCATCGGGAAGAAGATCGGCGCGGACGCGCACGATCGCAATCGGCGTCCTCAGTTCATGGGCGGCGTCGGCCAGGAAGCGGTTGCGGCGATTATAGCCCTCGTCCAGTTTCGAGAGGGCAACATTGAAGGCATCCACCAGCGGAATGATTTCACTCGGCACCTTCGAGCGAGCGATACGGGCGGACCGGTTCTCGAAATTGATCGACTGCGCTTGGGTGACCGTTTCCATGAGGCCACTCAGTGAACGGCCGACCGCACGTGGGGTCACCAGCAATGTCGCAATACCCGTCAGCAGCAACATGGGCACCACGGCCACAAGAATGATGAACCCAATTCCCGGCAGCACGGTCAACCAGCGAATGGCACCATCCGCATCCTTTTCCAGATCCAGCTGTATGTTGATCCAGATATTCACGCCATCATTCGCGAGACCTTTTTCCGTCCCGGCAATAAACTGCAGCCGTCCGGCGGGCGTATCGCGGTTCTCCATCGTGGCCCGGACTGTTTCCCCAGCCTCCAGACGCGCCCTTTCGATGCCCAAAGGAAATGCCCCCGTCACGACGGAAGTGGGGATATCTCCATATCGAAGGTCGATTCCTTCCGCGTCCCGCACCATGAACCAGAGATTGCGATAGCGCTGTTTCAGCGCCTCCAGATCGGGTGTAGCCGACACCTGTGTCCGCCCCTGCCCATCCTTTGTCACGCTTTCCGCAATGATGCGCACAGCCTCTTCATTGGCGCCTTCCAGCCTTGGATCGATGATCCAGATCCAGCCAACGAGAAGAACGACGAAGAGAACGAGCAAGAAAGCCTGCAGGACGAGAAGGCGCTTCATCAGCCCCCAACGCAGGGATTGGTTGTGCTGCGAACTCATGACTTTGCCCGAATGAGATAACCGATATTGCGCACAGCTCTAATCTCCACCGTGGCTCCCGCCTGCGCCAGCTTCTTCCTGATACGGGAGATGTGGGCATCGAGCGCATTGGACTCGATCTCGTCGTCGAACGTATAAACCGCCTCGATCAGGTTGGACCGCGTCACGATACGGTTCGGGCGCCGCATCAGGGCTTCGAGCGCCAGATATTCCCGACGCCGCAACTCGAGGATGGAGCCGGCAACGCTGACTTCATTGCTTCTTTGATCAATGCTCAGATTTCCGAAAATCGCATATCTGTCGGAAATGGAAGGGCCGCGCCTGTGAAGGGCCCTGAGGCGGGCGAGCAGTTCCTCTATCGCAAAAGGCTTGGCGAGATAGTCATCCGCGCCGGCATCCAGCCCGTCAACGCGGTGATCGACACTTCCAAGCGCCGTCAGGACAAGGATCGGTACGGAATGTTTGCTGCGGCGAAGCGCCGATACAAGATTCAGCCCCTCACCATCGGGCAGGCGGCGATCCAGGACAAGCACATCGTAGGAGCCGTCACGCGCAAGGACATCGGCATCGCTGATGGTACTGACATGATCGGCAAGCACATCGCGCCGGCGCAAGGCTTCGAGCAGCGCACGCGCCATTTCGGGTTCGTCCTCGAGAAGCAGGATTCGCAATGACTTTCCCCCAAAGATGAGCTCTTGCCATCCCCACCACTGATTGATGAATGTTGCAGATAGATTGCAGCCCGGCCGCCCCTTCTTCTTGTACCATCCCAACGGCGTAATCCGACTGGCATCGAAGGCGTTGGCCGCGCCACTTATCGCTGTCCCGAGGGTTGTCCGCGCCTGTCGACATCCGCACGCAGGCGTCAGGCCCCGGGGCCTGGCCTGTATCCGTGCCTCGCATAAAATCGATCAAGCTCCCGTTGTTGCGGCACCTCGCCGGTATAGATGGCGATATAATCCGCAATTCTCTTCATCCGCACTGCCACATCTTCCTCGGCCTGCATGGAAATGTAGCCGATCTGCACGAGATAAGTGGTGCGGGCGCGCACATCCGCAGTATTTTCGGGATGGCCGAAACGGACGAACATGCGCGAAAGCGCCTCCATTCTCACAGCATCCGCCTTGCGAACCTCGGCAAGAATATCATCGGACTGCAGCGCCCAGCTGCGCACCGCGAATTCGAATTTGCTGTCAAAAAGCGAGGGATCCAGCCAGCAATCGAAGACGTTCAGCATCGCCTCGGCCAAGGTTTCCGCGTAGGCCTCCGATTGCCTGAGGATGCTTCCCGTGTTCTTGTCGCGCCAGCGGGACAAAAGCGCCGCCAGCAACTCCTCCCGATCCTTGAAGAACCAGTAAAAGCTGGTGCGCGAGAGATTGAGCTTCTTCGCCAACGGCAAAATCTTGACGGAATCCACCCCCGATTCCAGCAGGGACTCGTAGGCGGCCTCAAGCCAACCCTCCTGCGATCCACGCCAACCGGTTTCGTTCAATGTCGCGTCCATGACAGTTGAGTACCAAATCAGTCCCTGCGCGACAAGGCGAGGCGTACACTCTTGTCTAACTTATAGACACTGGTGTTTTGTTAATTGACACATATGTACATTTCCTCTTAGCCTCGCACCATAACCCCCCTTGGAGCAGGCCCATGTCGAACGATCCCCTTCTTCAACCCTATCAGCTGAAGCACCTGACGCTGCGCAACCGTATCATCGTGACGTCGCATGAGCCCGCTTATCCGGAAGACGGCATGCCGAAAGGGCGTTATCGCGCCTATACCGTCGAGCGTGCGAAAGGCGGCGTGGCGTTGACGATGACCGCAGGCTCAGCCGCCGTTTCGAAAGACAGCCCTCCCGTCTTCAACAATTTGCTCGCGTACAAGGATGAAATCGTTCCGTGGATCAGGGAAATGACCGACGCCGTCCACGAGGCGGGGTCGGCAATCATGATCCAGCTCACTCATCTTGGCCGGCGCACCCGGTGGGACAAGGGTGACTGGCTGCCGGTGCTCGCACCTTCACACCAGCGGGAAGCCGCTCATCGCGCCTTTCCGAAGAAAATCGAGGATTGGGATATTGAGCGTGTCATCAAGGATTTCGCCGACGCCGCCGAGCGTATGAAGGCTGGCGGCATGGACGGGGTGGAGCTGGAGGCCTATGGTCATCTCATCGATCAGTTCGTCTCCCCGCTGACCAACGAGCTGGATGGCCCCTATGGTGGCTCGCTCGAAAACCGCATGCGTTTCTGCCTCGACGTTTTCCGGGCGATACGCAGGCGCGTGGGCGAGGACTTCATCCTCGGTGTTCGTTACACCGCCGATGAATGTCTGGAGGGTGGCACCGGAAAGGCAGAAGGCCTCGAAATCTCCAGACTGCTGAAAGAAAGCGGTCTGATCGATTATCTCAACGTCATCAGGGGGCATATCGACACCGATGCCGGCCTGACCGACGTTATCCCGATTCAGGGCATGGCAAGTGCGCCACACCTCGATTTTGCCGGGGAAATCCGTGCAGCGACACGTTTCCCGACCTTCCATGCCGCCAAAATTCAGGACGTTGCCACAGCCCGGCATGCCATCGCCACCGGCAAGGTGGACATGGTCGGCATGACCCGCGCGCACATGACCGATCCGCATATCGTGCGCAAGATCGTGGAAAAGCGGGAGGACGATATCCGCCCCTGCGTCGGCGCTAATTACTGTCTCGACCGCATCTATCAGGGCGGCCTTGCCTTCTGCATTCACAATCCGGCAACCGGCCGCGAGGAAACCATGCCGCACGCCATCACCAAGGCTGCGAAAAGCGTGAAGGTGGTTATCGTCGGCGCCGGGCCGGGAGGCCTCGAAGCCGCAAGGGTCTGTGCCGAACGCGGCCATACGGTCGTGGTCTTCGAGGCAGCGAGCCATCCGGGCGGGCAGATTCGCCTCACCGCGCAGAGCGAACGCCGCCGGGAAATGACCGGCATCATCGACTGGCGCATGAGCCAGTGCGAAAAGCTCGGTGTCGTCTTCCACTTCAACAGCTGGGCGGAAGCGGACACGGTTCTCTCGCAAAAACCCGATGTGGTGATCATCGCCTCAGGCGGGCTGCCGCATACCGAGGTGCTGTCTAAGGGCAACGAACTGGTCGTCTCCGCGTGGGATATTATTTCCGGAGACGTCAGGCCGGGTGCCAATGTTCTCGTCTATGACGACGCGGGAGACCATGCCGGCCTTCAGGCGGCCGAGCTCATCGCCAAGGCTGGCGGCAAGGTGGAAATCATGACACCGGATCGCTCCTTCGCCCCTGAAGTTATGGCCATGAATCTCGTTCCCTATATGCGCTCGCTGCAAAAGCTCGACGCCACATTTACCGTCACTTACCGGCTGGAAGCAGCCGAAAGAAGCGGCAACCAGATCGTCGCCCACGTCGGCAGCGACTATGGCGGCATTTCCAGACAGCGCACCGTCGACCAGATCGTCGTCAATCACGGTACAGTCCCGCTGGAAGAACTGTATTTCGAACTCAAGCCCGGCTCGACAAATCTCGGGGAGGTTTCCTATGACGCCCTGCTCGCCGGAGAGGCTCAGACCGTCGCGCGCAATCCGACAGGCACATATCGGTTGTTCCGCATCGGCGATGCCGTCGCGGCGCGCAACACCCATGCGGCGATCTACGACGCCCTGCGCCTCGCAAAGGACATTTGAGGCGCGGGTCGCGTTGCGGCCCGGCCCCAGGGCGCATCGAGGGGATCATTCGATGCCGACGATGTTCACTTTTCAGGCAGGATGGCGGCTGTCGCCCGGATCATCGTACAGGCACAAGCTCGAATGGGCCAAAGTAAGATCCACTATATGGACCTCTATACGCGAGTCTAAAACTGCGTAATTGCGGCCTTTTACTATTGATTTTATCATTCTTCCTGTGTATCCCGAACGTATGGTTTTGTAACGGTCCATATCGTGGAGGCGATATACCGATACGCTCAGACTTTTGGAGGGGTCTGGCCGGTCTTGCGATGACAGATATATCCTGATGCCGGCCATGATCGTGGCTGGGGCCCGGACATTCTGCCTTGCTGACCACCATCCATTGCGAAGGTTGTTCTGCGGGAGAGGAGGCCCCAATGACCATGACCGCAAACGCGAATGACGACGTCTTTGTGCTCGACGGCGAGCTACTGCACACGGAGCCGGTAACAGGCTCCTGGTTCATGCGGCCGGTCGAGGCCATGGCAGCCATTCTTTTGGCGCTGATGATCGGCCTGCTTCTGCTCGGCGTGACATCACGTTATGCCTTGCATCTGCCGATTGTCTGGATCGATGAAACGGCGTCGTTGTGCTTCCTGTGGTTTGCCATGCTGGGTGCGGCCATTGCCATCGACCGTAGCGAGCACCTGCGCCTGACGCTGTTCCTCAACATGTTTCCGCAGCGTTTTCTGGGTTACATCAATTCTTTGGCGCTGGTGCTGGTGGCGACATTTCTTGCGGCTATCATCAAGCCCGCAATCGAATACGCCATCGAGGAATGGGTCGTCACATCGGCGGCGCTGAACATTCCCATGACTTTCCGCGCCGCAGCCCTGCCATTCGGCGCCTCCCTGATGTTGCTCCTGGTCATGAACAACCTCCTCCGGAGGGAAAGGCTGCGGGACATCGTCGCCGCTATCGTCACGGTTGCGGTGGCGGCCGGCCTGCTGTTTCTGGCGTCGCCCACACTGGAATCCTTTGGCAATTTTAACCTGGCGATCTTCCTCGGCCTGTTCGTGGCGGTGTTTTTGGCGCTCGGCGTGCCCATTGCCTTCTGTTTCGGCCTTGGAACATTGTCCTATCTAACTTTCACCACCTGGGTTCCGATGATCGTTATGGTCGGGCGCATGGATGAAGGAATGTCGGGCATCATTCTGCTGTCGGTGCCGGTATTCGTGCTGCTGGGCTGCGTCCTTGACGCAACCGGCATGGGCAAGGCGATCGTCGAACTGCTGTCCTCAATGTTCGGCCACATCCGCGCGGGCATGTCCTATGTTCTGCTCGGTTCGCTGTTTCTGGTCTCGGGCATTTCCGGCTCCAAGGTTTCAGATATGGCAACGGTCGCACCTGCGCTGTTTCCGGAAATGAAGCGACGCGGCCACAAGCCCAAGGAAATGATCGCACTGCTGGCCACCGGCGCCGCCATGGCCGATACCGTTCCGCCGTCCATCGTTCTCATCGTCCTCGGTTCGGCAGCGGGCGTATCGATTGCCGGCCTGTTTACCTCCGGCTTCATGATCGCCATGGTGCTGCTTCTGGTGCTGGCGGTATTGGCCCGGTGGAAAGCACGCAACGAAAACATGGATGGCGCCAGACGCACCCCTTGGCCGCTGGTCGGCAAGGCGGCACTGGTTGCCGCCCCCGCTCTGGTTCTGCCTTTCCTCATCCGCAGCCTTGTGGGCGGCGGTGTGGCAACGGCGACCGAAGTATCCACCATTGCAGTGCTCTATGCCATGATTATCGGCGCGGTGCTTTATGGCGGGATCAGCCTGAAAAAACTCTACTCCATGCTGGTGGAGACAGCGGCGCTCTCGGGCGCGATCCTGCTGATCCTCGGCTGCGCCTCCGCCATGGCCTGGGGTTTGACGCAAAGCGGTTTCGCCTTCGAATTGACCGCCATGATAACCGACCTGCCGGGCGGCTGGATGACCTACATGATCGTGTCGATCCTGATCTTCATGATCCTCGGCTGCGTGCTGGAAGGACTGCCTGCAATCGTTCTGCTCGCGCCGATCATGTTCCCCATTGCCCGCACGCTCGGCATCAACGACATCCATTATTCGATGGTCGTGGTGGTCGCCATGAATATCGGCCTGATGGCGCCGCCCATCGGCATCGGCTTCTACATTGCCTGCAAGATCGGCAATGTCTCGCCCGATGAAGCCATGGGTGCCATCTGGCCCTATCTCGCAGCCATGGTCATCGGCCTGCTGCTGATTGCCGGAATTCCGGGTCTATCCACAATTCTGCTCTGACACCGTGGCGGGTCCGCCCGCCATGCCGACGAACGACACATGCTTTTATTTGGGAGGAGAAAGCAATGATCATCAACAGACGTACCATGCTCGCGGGCGCCGGTTCTGCCGTTCTTGCCACCGCGTTCGTATCGCGCGCACGCGCCGCGGAATTCAGCTACAAATATGCCAATAACCTGCCGGCTGCGCACCCCATGAACGTGCGCGCCAAGGAAGCGGCCGATCGTATCGAGAAAGAAACCGACGGGCGGGTCAATATCAAGATATTCCCCAGCAGCCAGTTGGGGGCCGATACCGACATGCTGAGCCAGGTGCGTTCCGGCGGCGTTGAATTCTTCACGCTCTCGCCGCTGATCCTGTCCACGCTGGTACCAAACGCGTCCATCAGCGGCATCGGCTTTGCCTTCCCGGATTATGATTCCGTATGGGCGGCCATGGACGGCGATCTCGGCAAATATGTACGCGGTGAAATTGCCAAACAGAATCTCGTCGCCATGGATACGATCTGGGACAACGGTTTCCGCCAGATCACCAGCGCGTCGAAACCCATCACCACGCCTGCCGATCTCGAAAGTTTCAAGATCCGCGTGCCGGTGAGCCCTCTCTGGACCTCGATGTTCAAGGCCTTCAAGTCGGCTCCCGCTTCCATCAACTTCGCGGAAGTCTACACCGCGTTGCAGACCGGCGTCGTCGACGGCCAGGAAAACCCTCTGGCCATCATTTCCACCGCGAAGCTCTTCGAAGTGCAGAAGTTCTGCTCGGTTACCAATCACATGTGGGATGGTTTCTGGTTCCTCGCCAACAAGCGCGCGTGGGAGCGGCTGCCGGACGACCTGCGCACCATCGTTGCCAAGAACCTCAATCAGGCCGGCAAGGATGAACGCGCCGACGTGGCGAAGCTCAACGCCTCGGTGAAGGAAGACTTGATCAGCAAGGGCATGGCCTTCAACGATACTGACGCATCGCTCTTCCGTGCAGCCCTCAAGGAAGCCGGATTCTATTCGGAGTGGAAAAGCAAATATGGCGACGAAGCCTGGGCCATTCTCGAAAAGGCCGTTGGCGCCAGCCTGACCTGACCGGTCAGCAAATAATCGGTCCCGCCGCAAGCGGGGCCGATCCGATCACTTCTGGCTGTTTTAATGGAGACTGTTTTGACAGGTCGCCTGACGGGAAAACGCGCGCTTGTATTTGGCGCAGGATCATCGGGGCCGGGCTTTGGCAATGGCAAGGCTGCGGCCGTGCAATTTGCCCGTGAGGGCGCGCGCGTGGCCTGTGTCGACCTCTCCGCCGGCGCGGCTGAAGAAACCGCGCAGATCATCCGCGAAGAAGGTTTTGAGGCAATCGCCGTTGCCGCCGATGTCACGAAGCTGGAATCCGTATCAGCGGCAGTTGCACGAACCTGCGATGCCTTTGATGGCATCGACATTCTGCACAATAATGTCGGCGTGACGCATATGGGCGGGCCGGTGGAGCTGGATGAGGAGCGCTTTCGCGCCTCCGTCGATCTCAACATCGGCTCTGTCTATCGCACCGCCAAGGCTGTTCTGCCGGTGATGCTGAGGCAGGGCGGCGGCGCCATCGTCAATATTTCCTCACTCGCCTCGATCCGCTGGACCGGCTATCCTTATTTCGCCTATTACGCCATGAAGGCCGCGGTCAACCAGGCCACCGTGGCGCTGGCGATGCAATACGCACGGCAAGGTATTCGCGCCAATTGCGTTCTGCCGGGCATGATCGATACGCCGCTGATCTACAAGCAGATCAGCAGCCAGTACGCCTCCGTCGAGGAAATGGTGGCGGCGCGTAATGCCGCGGTGCCCGTGGGGCGCATGGGTGATGCCTTCGATATCGCCCGCGCCGCCGTTTTTCTGGCATCCGATGAAGCAAAATTTATCACGGGCATCTGCCTGCCGGTCGACGGCGGCCAAAGTTGCGCAGTGGGGGCGTTTACCTGATATGGCCACGGTGGTTGCGGCGGAAAACGATCTGACAGGGGCACGTGCCGTGGACCGGGCGCTGGCGCTGCTGTCCATGGTGGGGCGGCACGCCGAACGCGGTGTGTCGCTTTCCGGCATCGTCGCCGAAAGCGGGTTGAACAAGCCAACGGCCCGCCGCCTGCTGCTGGCGTTGATCCGGGCAGGCCTCGTGGAACAGGACGAAGAGACACGCCGATATTATCTCGGCGAGGAAGCCTACGTGCTGGGCAGCCTGTCGTCACGCCGTTTCGGATTGTTACAGATGGCACAGGACGGACTGACGCGTATTTCCCGCCGTACCGAGGATTCGAGCTTCCTTTCGGTACGCCGCGATACGTTTTCTCTCTGCCTCTATCGCGAGGAAGGCACCTGGCCCGTGCGTACCCATGCGCTCCAGGCCGGTTTCGAGCACCCGCTGGGTATCGGCGCCGGATCTCTCGCCATGCTGGCCGCCCTGCCCGATGCCGAAGTGGATAGCGTCATTGCCGCCAATAGCGGCCTCATCGCCGCGAATTATCCCGGCATCACGCTCGACGGGCTACGCCGTGATGTCGAATTGACCCGGGCGAACGGCTACTCGCTCAATCCAGGCCTCATCCTTTCCAATTCATGGGGTATCGGTGTCGCAATCCGCACGCCGGATGGAGCGGTGGCGGGAGCGTTGAGCATCGCCGCCGTCGATAGCCGCATGCGGCCGGAGCGTCAGCCAGAACTGGCGGCGCTGCTGCGCGAAGAGGTGACACGTATCGAAACACGCATCGCAGAAATGATGGCCAGCCGCGCACGCACGCGCGGCGACGGCGAACCGAAGCGACAGGCAAGGAGAACGAGCAAATGAGCAAAGCGCAGATCGTCGGCTGGGCGCATTCGCCTTTCGGCAAATCGACCCTTGAAAATACCGAACAGCTGATGGCGTCAGTAGTCGCGCCGGCCATAGACCATGCGGGCATCGACGTTGGCGATATCGACGGCATTTTTGTCGGTGTGATGAACAATGGTTTCTCGAAACAGGATTTTCAGGGCGCCCTGGTGGCAATGGGTGATGAAAGACTGGCCTATACGCCCGCCGTGCGCTTCGAAAATGCCTGCGCGACGGGATCGGCCGCCCTGTACAGCGCGATGGATTTCATCGAGGCGGGGCGGGGCCGCATTGCGCTCGTCGTGGGCGCCGAAAAAATGACGGCGCTTCCCACCGCCGAGGTAGGCGACATTCTGCTCTCTGCTTGCTACCGCGCAGAAGAGGCCAATATCCCCGGCGGTTTTGCCGGCCAGTTCGGTCGCATCGCCCAGGCCTATTTCCAGCGTTATGGCGATCGCTCGGAGGAGCTTGCGATGATCGCCGCCAAGAACCACGCCAACGGCGCGGTCAATCCCTATGCCCATATGCGCAAGGATTTCGGCTTCGAATTCTGCAACACCGTGTCCGATAAGAACCCGTATGTCGCAGGCCCGCTACGCCGTACCGACTGCTCGCTGATTTCCGACGGCGCGGCGGCCATCGTTTTGGCCGACGAAGAAACCGCAGCCAGCCTCCACCGGGCGATCGGCTTTCGGGGCAGAAAACAGATCAATGACATTCTGGCGCTGAGCCGCCGCGACCCGCTGGCCTTCGAGGGCGCCCGCCGCGCATGGGCGGGCTCGCTGGAACTTGCGGGCGCTACGCTCGACGACCTTTCCTTCGTTGAAACGCACGACTGCTTCACCATAGCTGAACTTATCGAATATGAGGCCATGGGGCTCGCAAAACCAGGCGAAGGGCACCGGGTCGTGCACGAAGGCACCGCGCTGAAGACCGGCCGTTTGCCAATCAACCCTTCAGGGGGACTGAAATCGAAAGGCCACCCGGTCGGAGCGACCGGCGTTTCCATGCATGTAATGGCAGCGATGCAGTTGATGGACGAGGCTGGAGACATGCAGATCCCCGGCGCCTCGCTTGCCGGCGTTTTCAACATGGGCGGCACCGCGGTTGCCAACTATGTTTCGATCATGGAGCGCGTGAAATGAGGACACCTGGCCCCGTGCAGCATCCTCCGGGCGGTGTCACACCATCAACCACGCGGGTGATGAACCTTTCGCATTTTCTGACGCAGGCCGCGCGCCGCAACCCGCATCATATCGGCTTCGTCTGGGGTGAAAAGACCTGGAGCTGGGCGCAAATGGAAGCCCGCGTCGACGCCATGGCGCATGCGCTGGTCAGTGAATTCGGTGTCGTCAAGGGTGACCGTATTCTGGTGCAGTCTTCCAACAACAACCAGATGTTCGAATCGATGTTCGCCTGCTTCCGGGTGGGCGCGGTGTGGGTGCCGACCAATTACCGCCAATCGCCAGATGAAGTCGGCTACCTGGCAAAGGCCAGCGGCGCACGCGGCATGATCTGCGCCAGCGCTTTTCCCGAACATGCGAAAGCAAGCCGTGAAGCCGCAGCGATCGATTTCACCATCGCCATCGGTCAGGCGGAATTCGGTGAGGATTATGATGCGATTGTCGCCCGTCATCTGGGTCAGAAGGTCAAGGGCGAGGCGGTGGATCGCGACGATCCCTGCTGGTTCTTCTTCACGTCGGGCACCACCGGGCGCCCCAAGGCGGCGGTGCTGACCCACGGGCAGATGGCCTTTGTCATCACCAACCATCTCTGCGATCTGATGCCCGGCACGGGAACAGGCGACGCATCCATCGTTGTCGCTCCGCTTTCGCACGGCGCGGGCATTCACCAGCTGGTGCAGGTGGCGCACGGGGCAAAGACCGTGCTGCCGGCAGCGGAAAAACTCGATGTCCCAGCCGTTTGGGCGTTGATCGAGAAATGGCGTGTCACCAATGCCTTCACCGTGCCGACCATTCTGAAAATGCTGGTCGAAGACCCGTCCGTGGATCGTTTCGATCATTCCTCGCTGCGCTATGTCATCTATGCCGGCGCGCCGATGTATCGCGCTGACCAGAAACGGGCATTGGCAAAGCTCGGTCCGGTGCTGGTGCAGTATTTCGGCCTCGGCGAAGTGACCGGTAATATCACCGTGCTTCCCCCTTCTTTTCATAGCGCAGAAGACGGTCCGGAAGCGCGGGTCGGCACCTGCGGGTTCGACCGGACAGGCATGGAGGTGCAGATCCAGAACGACGCAGGCGAAGAGGTGGAGGCGGGAGAAACCGGCGAGATCTGCGTGATCGGTCCCGCCGTCTTCGCCGGTTATTACAACAACCCCGACGCCAATGCCAAAGCCTTCCGCAACGGCTGGTTCCGCACCGGCGATCTCGGCCACCGCGATGAAAACGGCTTCGTTTACATCACCGGGCGCGCCTCCGACATGTATATTTCCGGCGGCTCGAACATCTATCCGCGCGAGATCGAAGAAAAAATTCTCATGCATCCCGATATCAGCGAGACGGCGGTTCTGGGTGTGCCAGATGCGGTGTGGGGCGAAGTGGGCGTGGCGGTCTGCGTGGCGAGAGAAGGCGCTGACATCGCCGGCATCGACCTCAAGACCTATCTGGAAGGCAAGATGGCCCGTTACAAGCTGCCGAAAACAGTCGTGTTCTGGGATGCCATGCCGAAATCCGCCTATGGCAAGATCACAAAGAAAATGATCCGCGAAGAGCTGGAAAGGCGCGGCCAGATGCCGGTTTTCGAGGAAAAGCGGACAGGCTGACGCGCGCGGCATTCAACCGGGAGGAGAGGGTATGACACAACGGACGGCAGGGACAAAAGGGGCTGTCGCGATCACCGGCGGAGCATCCGGCATCGGTTTTTCCACCGCGCAGCTGCTGATGGCGCGCGGATGGCAACCCTGGCTGCTGGATCTCAAGCGCGAAGCGCTGGACGCGGCCTGCGAGAAGCTCGGTATCGACGCCTCGCGTGGCATCGTCTGCAACGTGGCGGATGAAGCGTCGATAGAGGAGGCGTTCGCCGCGTTGACGGTAAATGGCGTTGAACAGGCGGTTGAGCTGGTGGCCGTCGTCAACAGCGCCGGCATCGGCATCGACAAGCTTTCCGTCGAGACCAGCGTCGAAGAATTTCGCCGCATCGTCGACGTCAATCTCGTCGGCAGCTTCGCGGTGGCTCGCGCGGCGGCGCGTTACTGGCTGGACCGTGAGATTCCCGGCTCCATCGTCAACATCAGCTCGGTTTCCGGCATGTGTGGCAACCGGGGCCGCAGCGCCTATGGTGCCTCGAAAGGCGGCGTCAATCTCCTGACGATGGTGATGGCGAACGAGCTCGGACAATCCGGCATCCGCGTCAATGCAATTGCACCCGGCCCGGTCGATACACCGCTGACCCAGGCGGTCCATACCGAGAATGTTCGCAACCAGTGGCATAGCCGTGTTCCCATGCACCGCTATGGCAGAACCGATGAAATCGCCTCTGCCGTGGCGTTTCTGGTGTCGGATGATGCGAGCTACGTCAATGGTCAGGTTCTTGCCGTGGATGGCGGCTTCATCACCGCGGGGCTGGCGGTATGACGCCGATGGCACAGGCAGCGCTTCCGCGCAGCATCGTCCACCCCGGGCCGGAGACACCCGAGCGCTTTCGCGCCATCGGCTGCCGTGCCCATCCCGTCACGTTAACCGTCCGGGCCGGCATGTGCGTCAACGATGCGATTGCCGCTGCCTTTGCGGAACGGGGTTTCGAAGGTGGCTACATCAGGCTGAAAAACGTGCCGATGAAGCGGCTGGAATACGTTATGCCCGCGGCCGCTCCTGATGCCTCCCATGCGGCCTGGTACAGCGAAACCTTTTCCATGCCTGAGGGCACGATCATCGATGCCGGCCTTCATATGGGACGGCGCGATGGCCAGCCGTTTCTGCACTGCCATGGTTCGTGGAAAAATGCTCAGGGCGTCGTCTCCATGGGACATCTGCTTCCCTTCGAAGCCGAATTTGCCCAAGAAATACAATTTGAGGCGCTGGCGCTTGACGGAGCGATCCTCGACGCTCGGCAGGATGAGGAAACGAATTTTCCGCTTTTCACACCCATCCCCCGGCCGCGTAGGCATCAGGATGCGGGACTGAGGGCGCTTTTATGCACTGTCCGGCCTAACACCGACGTCTGCCTCGCCCTCGAAGCGGCCTGCACGGAATTCGGCCTGCCGGAAGCCGATGTCAATGGCATTGGAAGCCTTATTGGCGCGGACTACGATGACGGAACGACCATTACCGCCTACGCCAGCGAAATCCTTATCCGCGCAGGTCATATCAGCTCCGACAGTGAACGCACGGCGCTGGATATTGCGATGGTCGATCTCACCCGCCACATCAGCGGCGGGCGGTTGGTGCGCGGCAAAAACCCCGTTTGCGTCACCTTCGAACTTCTTCTGACGGAGAAACGTGAGGCCGCAGCTTGAGCGGCGCAGGGACGTTTGGCGACACGGCGCCCCTGCTCGTCCCATTTTGTTCACGCCGCTTGCGATTTTTCCGTCGGCAGCCATTCCTCCAGCGTCACCTCGAAAGTCATGCAGACAGGGTTGGCGCCTGCGATGAAGGGGCCGCCGTAAACCGCACCCTCCGTATCGGCCACAACGCCGGTCAGCGCAGCGCGCAACGAGCCATCAGGCTGGGCGCGTACTTCGCCGGCTATCGAAACGATTTCAACGGCGGGGCCGCTTATCTGCAGAAAATCGCCGCTGCGGGTGCCGAGGCACGCATCCACCAGGCTGCCCAGCGCACCGCGCACGAAGGCATTGCGGAAGCCCTCGGCCAGGCACAGTTTCTCGACGCCGAGCACAAGATCTTCATTGGGGGCTATGCGGGCATAGGCCACGCGTCCCATGGAACCGGATTCGACAATATCATGCATGTTCATCGGCGCGCTCCATGCGATTTTTCGGTTGAAGAAGGGGAATATTCGTTTCTGGATCGAAAGACTGTTGCAACAGAAAACTGTCGAGCGAGGTCACAAGCGCGGAAATGCCACCCTCGCCGACAATGCAGGATTCTGTCAGCAAATGACCGCCCCTGACCAAACCCGCCGCCGTTCGCATGGCGGCATGGCAATGCACGATCGGCTCGCCCTTCATGCTGCGCCCGAGCGTGGCGTTGCCGAAGATGAGCCACGCCGCACCGGCGTCGATGGGCTTCGTATAAGCGATGACGGCGTTGCCGGATGGATCAGGCGGAGCAACGCAATAGGACAATCCATCGAAGTTCCCTCCGAGTATGGTCAGGGAGGCGCTTTCAATGCCTTCCCCCGCAAGCGGCTGAACGATGCCGTCGTAAAGGCTGCGCCCCGGCTTGATGAACAGCCGGACATGGCGCGCCGAGGGCGAGCGCAGGCTGTTGATGCGCACAGGCGCGGAAATACCGGGATGGATCAACGTCCTGGGTCTTGGAAAATGCTGCTGCGATATCGGTGCCATGCCCGCTCCTCCCTGCTGCCTGTACCATGCAGTACGGTACTAAAAAACCAGCCGAAGGTGCTTTCGAATGGCGCAGCCAAAGCATCGAAACCAAAACACTTCTTTCGCACGCCGACGGATCGGCGGCAGATTTTTTTGCTGCATGTTTGGGAGAGACCGGCATGACGAAGCCGCTCGACAGGATCGACCGCAAAATACTCCGCGCCCTGCTGGAAAACGGCAGGCTGAGCAATACGGAACTATCCGAGAAGGTGGGACTTTCACCCAGCCCCTGCTGGCAGCGAGTCAAGCGGCTGGAAGAGGAAGGTGTTATCCGCGGCTATACGGCAATTCTCGATCAGGCGCAGCTAGGCTTGACCGAGACGGTAATCATCGAGGTCATGCTGGAGCGCCACGATGATGAGGTTCTGGAACGTTTCGGCGAAGCCATGGCGGCTCTTCCAGAGGTGCTGGAAGCTTATCTGACCACCGGCGAATATGATTATCTCATCAAGGTCGCGGTGGCGGGAACCGCAGGTTACGAGCAATTTCTGCGCCGCAAGCTCTACAAGATCGAGGGCGTGCGCCATTCGCGCTCCTGCTTTGCACTCAAATGTCTCAAGCACACCTTGTCGGTCGTGCCAGATACCGAGCCTCCGTCTCGTCCGACCTGAAAACACTTGTAGGTCGGATAAGCGCCCGTTGCGCCACCCGTGATGCAACGGGCACCTTTTAAGCTCCTGCCCGCGGCCCCGCACCATGGGTAAGCGTCCCTTTCGGTAACAGCTTCATGACGAAACTCGCCACGGACGGATTTCTCGTGCAATGCGGATGCAGGGCTGGGATGAAGAAGCTTGCGACGGTGGGCCTTCCGCAGCTCTCCGTCCCCCACCCCAACATCCCGCTCTATGTTAGTGGCCGCCCTTGGTGGACGGCGCCGGCGTGTTGAGCAACTGCTGCTCCCAGAGATAGGCGATGCCGCTGCCGCCGAAGTGCTGGATGAGAATTTCGGTCAGCTCCTCAACATGCTCGGTGCGGGCCCAATCGCGTTGCCATTCACCCGCAAGCGCCATTACCGTCATCACATTTGCGCCCGCCGCGATCATACGCTGGATGGCAACTTCATGAGATTCCTTCGAAATCCCGCCGGATGCGTCGGTAATCACGGTCACGTCCCAGCCTTCGCCGGCGGCCTGGATCACGGGCATTGCAACGCAGACTTCGGTCCACAGTCCGGCAATGATCAGCTGCTTGCGGCCGGTCGCCTTGACAACGTTCACTACATTCTCGTCCTGCCAGGTGTTCACCCAGGTGCGATCGATGACTTGCTGATCAGGAAACACGTCGGTGATCTGCTTGAAGAGAAGTCCGCCGCGTGCCGCAATTACGCTGGTGAGGACAGTCGGAACATCGAAGGCTTTGGCCAGCTTCGCCAGCGCCGTCGTGAGATTGACCACAGCCTGCGGATCGTGGCTGTTCAGGTTTGCGAGCTGATAGGGCTGATGATCAATCAGAACGAGGACGGAATCTTCGGGGCGGAGAAGTGAATCAAGGCCGTTACGAAAGGTCATGGGTTCATCCTGTGTTGGCGGTTTATCGAGGCGCTTGCGCAAGGGACCTGCATCCCTTCGGGCGTTGCCGCGGGAGGAAACTTGTCATTCCTGTTTATGATGCGGTAGTCCTTGTCAGCGTTGAGCTGTGTTGCAGAATGGGGAACGCAGAGTGGATATCGAAAACATCAGGACATTTGTCGAAGTTGCAGATGCGGGAGGTGTCTCTTCGGCCGCAGTGCGGCTCGGCATATCCAAGTCCATGGTCAGCAGGCGGCTGGCGCGGCTTGAGGCTGAACTTGGCGTTCAGCTTCTGGCCAGGTCCACACGCGGCGCTTCCCTGACGGAGGCGGGCGCCACCTTCCGGGACTATGCCGCTAGGATTTCAGCCGACATCGATATGGCGCGGGAGACGATTCTTCCGGCTGGTGAGCTTCGCGGGCGTCTGCGGATTGCAGCGCCGCTCTCTTTCGGCCCAACGCATTTCGCGCTCGTGATTGCGCAAATGGCGCGCCGCTATCCCCAGCTTCAGATCCAGACCTGCTACACTGATCGTTTCGTGGATCTGATCGCCGAAGGATATGATTGCGCGATCCGGGTCGGGAACCTTCCGGATTCAAGCCTCGTCGCCAGACGCGTCGGTCCGCTCTATGGAATTTTTGTTGCCAGCCCGGATTACATCAAGGTCCACGGCTCGCCGCAAACACCCGAAGAACTTGTGGCTCATCAGGCTCTCATGCAAGGCACGGAAACCTGGCAGGTGATGGACGGAGACAGGGTGATAACCGTTCGTCCGCAGGGACAGTTCAAGGCCGATAACGGAGTTGCTCTTGCTGTCGCCGCGGCGGCCGGATTGGGAGTCGCCGTGCTGCCTTACGACCTCGTCAAAAATTATCTGGCTGCGGGCGAACTGGTGGAAGTGATGAAAGGTCATCCTCCACCCCCGGCCGGGATATATGTCGTCCGGCCGCCGGGTCAGCATCCCGCAAGAAAAGTCCGGGTGCTGACCGAAATGCTGATCGAGTGCTTCGGCAGTGGGAAGGGCTCAAGCGCCTGACCGCATGAATGGGTGGCAGCAACCTCAAGGTGTCATCACGACGCGGCCAAGCGGCTTGGCTCTCTCCGCATATTCATGTGCCATCGAGGCGTCGCTCAACGGAAACACGCGGTCGATCACGACCTCCATGCGTCCCTCGGCCACGGCCTTGAGAAGCTGGATGACAGTTCCGTATACCGCCGGCCTCTCGAAGAGCGGCCCCATGAAGACACCGTGCAGCGTTTGATTGTTCTGCATCGGCGGCCAGAGATCGGCATGGAGGCTGCCGCCACCTGCATTCCCGACGAACACGAGGCGACCCTCGGGCGCGAGAGCGGATAAGGACGCTTGCAAAGTCGAACCGACAGGATCGATGACGAGGTCAGCCCCCATGCCACCGGTCAGCCGGAGAACCTCCTCAACGACATCCTTTTCCAGCCGATCGATGACATGTGATGCGCCGAGGCCGCGCAGGCGTGCCTGTCTTTCACTACCGCCCGCCGCAGCAATGACGGTCGCGCCCGCGTCACGCGCCAATTGGACGGCAGCCAGACCCACGCCGCCGGCGGCAGCCTGTATCAGAACTGTCTCTGCCTTTTGCAAGCCGCCTTTGGTGATCAGACAATGCTGAGCCGTGCCGAACGAAATCGGCAGGGCCGCGGCCTGTGCCATTCCGACGCCTTCCGGCAAAAGCCACGTGCGCGAGGCCGGGACGGACCAGAGTTCCGCATGGGACCCCTGCATATCGAATGCAGCCACCCTTTCGCCGACCGCCCGGTCGCGGACATTTTTACCAACGGAAATCACGGTCCCTGCAGCGGCATAGCCGACAATCCACGGGGATTGCTGTGGTGTCGACCGGCGATTGATCAGATCGCCGCCTTCAATGGAAATCGCCTCGACGGCAATAAGCACATCATCCGGCCCGCAAACCGGATCGGGCACATCAGCATATCTCAAAACTGTCGGAGGACCGGGGTTGTCGTAAACTGCGGCTTTCATGTATTTTTCCTTGGCTGGCAGGGAGCATGATGCGACGCTATTTTTTCGCTTCGCGGTTCGAACGAATGGATGTGCAGACTGCGCCGATTTTTCAACAGAGATCGGTTACCGATCGGTGCCCCGTCCGATTTTCATCGAGCGAAGCACCGGCTGCAGTGCGCTTTCACGCAAGCGCGCCGCCGTCGACGGTAAGGATCGTCCCTGTGATCTGCCGGGCGGCAGGCGTTGCGAGAAAAGCGACGGCGGCCGCGACATCTTCCGGCTGATTGAAGCGGCCAAGCGCGCTCAGGCTGCGCTGGTAGTCCGCTGATTCTCCCGTCTCGGGATTCGAATCGGTGTTCGTCGATCCCGGCTGAACGAGATTGACCGTTATGTCCCGAGCACCCAATTCTCGCGCAAGTCCGCGATTGAATGCCTGAAGCGCACTCTTGGTCATATAATAGACCGTACCGGGGACGCCGACGATGCGATCCGCGCCCGCTGAGCCGATATTTATGATCCGGCCACCTTCCTTGAGGTGTGGAATGGCTGCCTTCGACGCCAGAACAGGCCCGCGGACGTTAACCGCCAGCAACGCGTCGAGATCCTCGACTGCGAAATCGGCAATATTATTGTATCGTCCTATCGCGGCATTGTTGACGAGAATGTCGAGGCCGCCCAGAGCCCGGACCGTCTCGTCCACGGCGTGTTGTATTGCGGCCGGATCGGCGCTGTCAGCCTGGATCGCGACGGCCGTGCCCCCCGCGGCCTGAATTGCCCGAACGAGTTGCGCGGCGCTCTCGGCTGACCGCTCATAGGTTATTGCTACATTCGCTCCCTTCCCAGAAAGAGCGCGCGCAATTGCTGCACCTATGCCACGCGAACCACCCGTTACCAGAGCGTTCTTTCCAGCCAGTTCCTGCATAATCCGGACCCTTTCAATCTCATGTCGCCCCGATGCGCGGTCTCGAGGTATGTTCCACCTGATTACCGGGGATCGTGGCAGCTCAATTCGTTAAGCCTGAAGATAGGCGGGCACGGCGAAAGCTACATGCCCGATCTTCCCAGAGACTTGCCTGATCCTTCCAAATCACTACATGCCTGAGATGATGGCCGGCTCTGTGAAACCAATCACCCAACTGCTGAAGGACGTTGCTCCCTTTGTTGAGCGTCAGGGGGGAACCGTTGCCATTCCGACCCCTGTCCCGCGCCTGACGCTATGGACAAGTACACGCACCACGCCACCCACACCGGCGGTGTTCGAGCCGATGTTCTACGCCGTTCTACGGGGCACGAAGGTTTTGACCATGGGCGCCAATCGTTTCGAACTGCTGGCGGGCGACTGCGCGACATCGTCCTTCGGCCTGCCCTATATCCACCAGCTGACTGACGCGACGCCAGAGCTTCCCTACATCGGCATGAGCCTTCATCTCGATATCGGAATGCTCACGCGTGTCGTGCTCGACATGCCCAAGCATGAGGATCGCTGGACATGTGCGGTCGCATCAGACAATCTGAACGGACCTGTCGGCGATGCATTTGTTCGCCTTGTCGGACTTCTGGCCACGCCCGATGACGTCGGCGCGCTCGCGCCACACTACGAGTTCGAGCTCTATTATCGTTTGCTGCAAAGCTCGATGGGCGATACGCTTCGGCAGGTCGGACGGCGAAACGACCGGTTCCAGCAACTCAAGACGGCGGCCGACTGGCTTGCCACCAATCACAACGAACCGATTGTCATTCCCGAGCTGGCGGCCTCGTCCGGCATGAGCGTCACCTCTTTTCACCGGCACTTCAAGGCTGTCACGGGATTTAGCCCCCTGGCCTTCCAGCGTCATATACGCCTGCTGGAAGCCCGAAAGCTTCTCGCCTCTGGAAGCACCAATGTCTCCCGCGTGGCGTATGACGTGGGCTACGCAAGCCCTTCGCAATTCAGTCGGGAGTATAAGAGCATGTTTGGCACGGCGCCCGTCGCCGACCTGCAGCGCTGAACTCTTCCGGGAACGGCAGGCCAAAGCCTTCCGCAAGCAATAATCGTAAAACGGAACACTGAAGACCTATTCCGGTTATTCCCTCGGCGTGTTGATGATCAACGCTGCCATCCTGAATGAAGATTTTCGGCGTTATCGCCAGACAAGAAGCTTCTCGGCGGAGTTCACAAGCACGTGCTGCGGTTCAAACCGGCTCCACACACGGCAAAACCTTTAAGGAGACAATGTATGGTCATTCATAAATTCGCCATTGCTGATGCAGCATTTGAACGCTCGCCAGGACAAGACGGTGACATTTTCACCGCCAACCTCCTCGATCAGCGCCATGGCGGGCCAGTCACTATCGGATTCGGGCGTTATGGACCAAACCAGATTCTCGAAGAAACAATGGCCGTACACGACACGATGGTCATCCTGGAAGGAAGTATTACCGTTTCCGATAGCCACAAGACGGTGATGGCAGGTCCGGGAGAGATCATCGCCATGCAGAAAGGCGACAGGGTTACGATCCGCTCTCACGAAGAAGGAGCGTTGACTGCTTATGTGACCTATCCTCATTGGCAGCAGCCGTAGACGTGATCGGCACAGGCAAGCACGGCTTCGGGCCACGGTCGCATCCGGGACTTTGTGAAGCCGGGTTGTTTTCGGAGTGCTCGACTGTGTTTGGGTGCATCCACTTGCCGCGCG
>NZ_FNBB01000017.1 GCF_900102105.1 Agrobacterium pusense | reverse complement strand
CGGTCCTTGAAGATGCGAAGACGATATTCGAAGCCTTCATCAAAACCGGAATTGCAGGCTCGCTACGTGCATACGCTGAAAATCAGCGTGGCACCCTGCGGACCTATAGTGTCCGTGTTCAGGGCCTGACAAACCCGTGAGTCGTCCAGGAGGGCCCAGTTGAGCATACTATGAAATGAGAAGCACTTAAAACGGAACAAGAATGTCCGCTGGCAGCTGATGGAACATCGCGGGGACCAGTCGATATAATCGGAGATGATTATAAATGCGCGGCCAAACCAGCCGCAAAGGCGCTCATGAAAACCGTTGGTGCAAGCACCCGGACTGTGAGAACTGGGACGGTTTTTGGTTGCTAAATTAGGGGCGAGAAACCTGTGTGCCGCTGGGACCTCTACCAGCACAAGGCGCCTCCTACGTTTCCGCCGTTCGTTGGCCGGTGGCTTACCCGATGTCCGTTTCAACGAAGTCATTGCCTTTGTACAAGAGCTCAAGGCGCATTGACTTGGCAGCGGCATACGAGAAGCAGTCCCCGAGGTTTAACTGTGCCTTATGGCCAGCTAGCTTCCCGAACGTTGCCATCGCTTCCAGCGCTCCTTCCCCTATCCTCGCATCGATCATCACGTCGCGGGCTCCGATCAGATCAATGAATTCGGCAACCAGTGAGCGGGCAGTTGCAAACAGTTCTCGACGATTGACGGTTTTGCCCTTTTTTCCATCAATCTCTGTTTTTACCATCGCTGCGACGGCTTCAAACCGGACCATTGGCGAAACGTAGTATTTTCCCCCGGATCGATCGAGGCGCTTAACCAGCTCCTCGTAGCCGGGCTCCTCTTTCAATATGGCCACTATCACAGAAGCATCGACAAACGTCATTCACCATCCTCCCAAAGAGCATCCATAACGTTCTTCATATCGACACCGGCGATGGGCGTGGGAAACTCCGTTCTGGCCTTTGCCTGTAATGTAGAAAGGCGGATTCTGAGGGGGACTGCACTCCTTACTCGTTCTAATTCGTTAGCTAGAGCAATCTTCACTGCATCTGCCTTGGTTTTTGTTTTGAGGGCTCGGTGAAGTTCGGTGGCGAGACCATCAACGGCCTCATCACGGACAAACAATGCCATGACACGTTCCTCTCAGATATCTTAAATAGATTTCTCAGATATCTTGGTTGAATATCCTAATTTGTCAAGGGTCGATGGCTGCCACCCTTCTACGCTCAAACGGGGCGCAGCGAAGATATCGCAGGCTATTTGCTCGCGGGCCTTACGCTGATGGTGGTCATAGCCGGACTCGCTGTATCGGCGTTAATCAGCCGCTTTCCGGATCGGCGGGGACCGCTGGCCGCCGCTCTTTTCGTCATCTGCGGGGGTCTGACCTGCCTGATCACCAGGCCACTGGCTCTTCCCGCAATAATCCTACTTGGACTGGGGATCGGCGCACTGTTTCCCCCACGCCGATGATCCGAAGAGTGCCGGCCACCTTATGGCTTTCGTTCAGGGAGGCGGTCACATCATCGCAAGCATCATGCCGTTTGCGGCAGGCTGGCTGCGCGGACGTTCAGACGATTTGCCAATATCTGGGTCATGATGGCTGTCGGGATCGACGGGCAAGTATTTCAAGAGAGATCAGCTTCGCGAGTTGCAATGACCGACCGAGGTGGATCGAATTCCGACAATCCTGGCATTGAGAGCGCATCGACAAGATTGTGACTTTCGCCTGTCAGACGCTCAAACTCACGGTATGTCATCAACACATGCGAAGGTCTGCCTCGATCGGTGATGACGACAGGCCCTGCCTCAGCAGCTTTTTTCGCTCTGCCAACATCGTGATTAAGTTCGCGGCTGGTCAAGCTGGTCGTAGCCGTAGTCGCCTCCATCTAGGAACGTATCTACATATTGCGCTTTCATTTTAATCGCGCAATCCCTTTCTGGCGCCGAAGGAGGCCAGCAGCTTGCCGAGTTCGGGACTGACCAGAAGATCCTGCTTGGGAGCGTGACCGCCCGGCACATCCGAACTACAAGGCTTTGATCAAGGCCGAGTGGTCTTTGTCGCCCAGGCCTTTTTCCAGCGCGCCATTCATCAACTGATGAACCATCGCTGTGTTGGGCAGCATAAGCTCGAGAAGACGCACCGACTCAAGCGCGAGCGATATGTCCTTGTGATGCAAACGTATACGAAAGCCGGGCTCGAATGTTTCGTTGACCATCCTTTCGCCGTGAACCTCCAGCACGCGGGACGCGGCAAAGCCACCCATCAAGGCCCTGCGCACGATCGAGGGGTCCGCTCCGGCTTTCTTCGAAAAGCGAAGGGCTTCCGAAACGGCCTGAATATTCAGGGCGACGACAATCTGATTGGCGACCTTTGCAACCTGACCGTTTCCAACGTCACCGATCAGGGTGATGTTCTTGCCCATCTTTTCAAACAGTTGCCTTGCGCGCTCGAAAATATCCGGTTTTCCGCCGACCATGATGGTCAGCGACGCCGCTTTGGCGCCAACTTCACCGCCCGACACCGGCGCGTCGAGATAATCGCATCCCAGCGCCTCAATACGGGCGGCAAAATCCTTCGTCGCAATCGGTGAAATCGAGCTCATGTCGATGACGAGCTTTCCCGCATCGAGGCCGTGCGCGACGCCATCGTCACCGAACAAAACCGCTTCCACATCGGGCGTGTCCGGCAGCATCAAAATCACGATTTCGGCGCTGCGCGCCACTTCTGTAGCTGAACCGCAGGCCTTCGCACCGCTTCCCAGGAGGTAGTTCGACGCGGGTTTGACCCTGTGAAGATAAAGCTCATGTCCGGCATCGATCAGATGCTGCGCCATCGGGCGGCCCATGACCCCCAGTCCGATAAATCCGATTTTCATGGCTCAATCCTCCCGTTGATATGGTTTCAACCAGTCAAGACCTGCGCTGGTGGTCGACGCCGGTCGATATTCGCAGCCGACCCATCCGTCGTAACCAAGTTCATCCAGACGCCTGAAGATGAAATCGTGGTTGATCTCGCCCGTCCCCGGCTCATGACGTCCGGGATTATCAGCGATCTGAACGTGGCCGATTTTGTCCTGCAGGCGCTCGAAGGTCGCGACGAGATCGCCCTGCATGATTTGCATGTGGTAGAAATCATATTGGATCAGCAGGTTGGAATGCCCGACCCGGTCCATGATCCGCTCGGCCTGATCGGTGTTGGTGAGGAAATATCCGGGTATGTCGCGAGTGTTGATGGGCTCGAAGACAAGGGCAATTCCGGAATCCGCCAGACGTTGCGCAGCGTGACCGAGATTGCCGACAAGCGTGTCTTCCAGAACTTGCGGATCGACACCGGGCGGTTGAATACCGGCCAGACAATTGATCTTTCGGCATCCCAGAATTTTTGCATAACGGATCGCCGTTTCAACGGACGTCTCAAATTCGGAGACCCTGTCCGGCAGGCTGGCGATGCCGCGCTCGCCTGCGGCCCAGTTGCCGGGCGGCAGGTTGAACAGAGCCTGTGTGAGATTGCACCTCCTGAGCTCCGCTGCAATCGTCTCTGCCGCCTCCTCGTAGGGGCTGACATATTCGACTGCCGCAAAACCATCGGCAGCGGCAGCGGTGAACCGTTCCATGAACGGATGTTCGGTATAAAGCATGGACAGATTGGCAGCGAATTTCGGCATCGGCAATGACCTCAAACTTGGTCTGCGCGCAGGCGGTGCAGCATGCGCTTGTTGCGGGGGTCGGGGTTGGGAACAGAAGAGATCAGTCGCTTGGTATAGGGGTGCGAGGGCGTTGTGCAGATTGTTTCCGCATCTCCGATCTCGACAATCTTGCCTTTGTGCATGACGGCAACGCGATCGCAGAAATAGCGCACGACCGAGATATCATGCGAAATGAAGATGAAGCTGAGATTGAGCTGCTTTTGAATATCGAGCAACAGGTCGAGGATCTGGCTTCGGATCGACACGTCGAGCGCCGAGGTCGCCTCGTCGGCGACGATGACCTTCGGGTTGACGGCGAGCGCCCGCGCGATGCCGATCCGTTGGCGTTGGCCACCGGAAAAGGCATGTGGGTATCTTTCCATCGCCAAGGGATCGAGCCCGACCTTCTGCAAAAGTTCGCCAACGCGGGTCTCCACCGCTTTGCCGGACATGCCACCGGCGATGACCAGAGGATCTCCGATGATCTGCTTCACCGTCATACGGGGGTTGAGCGACGCAAATGGGTCCTGAAAGATAAGACGCACATCCTGGTGGTAGCGGCGCAAATCGAATTTGCTCAGCGTGGTGACGTCCATCGGGGCCGCATCCGGGCATCCGCGATACGCGATTTTGCCGGAACTCGGCTCAACGATCCGCAGTATCATTCGTCCTAGTGTGGTTTTGCCTGATCCGCTTTCGCCGACAATGCCGAGATTTTCTCCGGCAAATAGGTCGAGACTTGCATCGTCCACCGCCACCAGCCCACGACCACCGCCGCGCGAAAACAGTCCGGACGGCGCGCCGTAGACTTTGGACAGATTGCGCACTGACAAGATCGGATCCACGTTGGCCGTCAGCGACGCTGGCAGCATGCGCGTGGCTGCGCCGCTCTCGAGCTTAACCGTCGCTTCCAGAAGTTGCCGTGTGTAGGGATGCTGACTGGCGTGGAAAATCTCGTCCACCGGCCCTTTTTCGACGATCTTGCCAAAACGCATGACGGCGACCTCGTCCGCTACTTCGGCAACGATGCCCATGTCGTGGGTGATGAGGAGCATCGCCATGCCGCGCTCCACCTGCAGCCGCTTGATGAGATCGAGGATTTCGGCCTGCGTCGTCACATCCAGCGCCGTCGTCGGCTCATCGGCGATCAGAACTTCCGGGTCGCAGGCCAGTGCCATGGCAATCATCGCTCGCTGGCGCATTCCGCCGGAAAACTCGAAGGTGTATCTGTCGGCCATCACTTCCGGCTGCGGTATCTCCACCTGACGCAGCAGTTCGATACATCGCTCCCGAGCCTGTCTCTTCGACACGCGGCGATGTAGACGCACGGCTTCGATGATCTGTGAGCCGATGGTATGGACCGGCGACAGCGAACTCATCGGTTCCTGAAAAATCAGGCCGATCCGTCCACCGCGAATGGCCAGAACCTCGCGACTGCTTGCGGCAAATTTCGCGATATCGACTGGCCCCTTGGGCCCATCGAGAACGATCTGGCCGCCTGTCATCTGTCCGGGCTTGTCGATGATCCGCATCAGGGCGCGGGCGGTCACAGATTTGCCTGAACCGCTTTCCCCTACCAGCGCAAGCGTCTTGCCGCGTTCAAGGTTGAAACTGACATTGCGAACGGCATGGAGCACATGGGTTCTGAGATGGAAATCGATGGACAGGTCTTGGACCGCCAGCAAGGTTTCGTGCTTCGTCATCTCACTTCCTTTCAGCTATCGTAAGGGTCGGCTGCATCGCGCAGGCCATCGCCGAAGAAATTGAAGGACAGCACCGCCAGGACCACCGCAAGGCTCGGCCAGATCAGCAACCATGGCGCCGTGGCAACTGTCCGCACGTTCTGGGCATCCTGCAACAGCACGCCCCAGCTGACGACCGGTGGTTTCAGACCGACCCCGAGAAACGACAGCGAGGTTTCAGCGACGATCATGGTCGGAATGGCAAGTGTCACCACCGCCAGAATGTGGCTGGTAAGTGATGGAAGGATGTGGCGGAATATGATCCGCCTTTCCCCTGCACCGTCCAGCCGGGCAGCCGTCACGAAGTCATCGCCGCGCAGCGCGAAGAATCGTCCCCGCACCTCGCGTGCCAAACCCGTCCAGCTCAGAAGGGAAACAATCAGGGTTACGACAAAATAAACCGAAAGCGGTGACCAGCTTAGGGGAATGGCAGCGGCCAGCCCCAACCAGAGCGGAATGGTCGGCATGGCGCTCACAATCTCGATGATACGCTGGATGAGGGTATCGACCCAGCCGCCGTAATAACCTGAGACCGCACCCATCACGACGCCGAGCGTCAGCGAAATGGCAACGCCGACAAGGCCGATGGACATGGAGACGCGGGTTCCATAGATGAGGCGGCTCATGAGGTCTCGTCCGAGCCGGTCCGAACCCAACAGATACATCGGATCGCGGGCGTCAAGCGGCCCAACCAGATGTGTTTCCATCGGGATGATGCCCCACAGCTTGTAAGGCGCCCCTTTGACGAAGAATCCGATAGGAATGATTTTCGTGTCGTCAACTACGAAGCTGCGGCGGAGAGCTTTCGGCTCGATCTCGATCTTGTAGCCCTTCACGTGTGGCAGAAAGCGGGAACCGCCATCGGCAGCCGGCGCAACTAAAGCGATGCCTTGCGGCGGCGCAAAGGTGTATTGCGGGCGCGACGTGTTCGGCAGGCCCGGTGCCAGGAACTCGGCAAAGGCACCGATGAAATAGAGCAAAAGAATGATGCCCGCAGCAAATGCTGCGACCTTGTGGCGGAAGAAGCGCTGGCGAATGAGCGTCCATTGCCCTGCCGCCTCGAGGCTAACTGCCTTGCGCCCGGACTTCAGAGGGCTGATGGCGGGGCCGGTTTCCAGCGCGATGGTGGGGTTCTGGTTGATCGACATGGCCACCCCTCTCAATTGAACCGGATGCGGGGGTCGAGCACCGCCAGCAATATGTCTGAAATCAGCATGCCCACCAGTGTCAGCACGCCCATTAAGAGAATGAAACTTCCGGCCAGATACATGTCCTGACCGACCAGCGCTCGCAGCAGAAGCGGTCCCGCCGTTGGAAGGTTCAGCACGATGGCGGTGATGGTGACGCCAGAAACAAGATCCGGCAGCACCCAGCCGATCGAGCTGACGAAAGGGTTGAGCGCGATGCGGACGGGGTATTTCACAATGACCTTGCGCTCCGGCAAACCCTTGGCACGCGCCGTGATGACATAAGGCTTGCTCAATTCATCCGACAGATTTGCCCGCAGAATTCTGATCATGGCGGCAGTGCCTGACATGGCGATGACGATCACAGGTATCCACATATGGCTGAGCATGTCGTTGAATTTTGCGATGCTCCACGGCGCATCGACGAAAGCGGGAGAAAATATGCCGCCAACGCTTTGTCCCAGAAACCGGTAGCTCGCATACATCAAGGTCAGCGCCATGATGAAATTCGGAACGGCCAGCCCGATAAAGCCAAGAAGCGTAAAGGCGTGGTCGCCGAAGGAATGGCGTCTGACCGCGGAATAGATCCCAATCGGGAGGGATATTGCCCAAACCAGTAAAAGACTCGCCAGCGAGATCAACAGCGTCGATCCCATCCGGTCCCAGATCAGGGTCGAGACCGGCTGGTTCCACTCGAAGGAGTATCCGAAATCGCCCCGGGTCAATATTCCGCTGATCCACACGAAATACTGGACATAGACAGGTTGATCGAGACCGTATTGCGCGCGCAGGCGCGCAATCGTCGCCTCGTCCAGATTTTGCCCGCCATCGGCCATGGTGGAGAGAAGCGAGGTCAGATAATCGCCTGGTGGCAATTGAATGATCATGAATGCGATCAAGGACATGCCGAACAGGGTCGGTATCATGTAAAGAACGCGCTTTGCCACATATGTCAGCATGGGTTCCTCCCGCTACACGCTATCCGGCTTATGAATGCCAGGTCAGATGAACCGTCTCGAGGTCCCGGATGGAGGGCACGGTGATTTCTGCACGGTTGCCAACGATCTTGCAGGACGCGGCCTCGCTTTTCACAAGCAGTTTCACCGTGGCAGACGAGCGACCTTTTGGCAGTTCGATCGATAGTGTCTGCTCACCGATAGGGTAGACCTCCCGCAAAGGACCTTTCATCATCATCGGGTTGGTAAGGTTGACGAGGAAGATTGCCATCGAGTCCTCGTTTTCATAAACGGCGATGTCTATGATACCCTTCCCGTCGACCGTCACACGATGGTCTTGGCCAAGAGCCCAGTTCACGGCGTTGGCGATCAGCTTGCCATGATCGGGTGCAAGTACTTTCCAGAAGACCTCGCCAATGTTCCATGGAATGTAGACCACACGACCTCCATGGCCGGTCTCACGCGCAATCACCGCAGCGCCGTTCGGGGCTTCGCGTGGGTAGACTTCCTCCATGGGCAGATCCGGAAAATCAGGGACGTAGAGGAAAGGCGTTTCAACGTCCGGATTGGCATCGACGGCAATCAGGTGTGTGCCGCCGATAATGCGAGCGGCGCCCTCGTAGCCCTCGTTCACAGGGTGCGGATCGGACAGTGCAACATAGGTGTTCTTGACCGGGCCACGTGGCGTCGATGCCAGCGAGGCACCGAAGACATTTGATAGTCCGAAATTACCTCGCCGCTCGCCGACTTCATTGCAGAGCGAGGTTTCATGCGCGGCAACGATCGACCCGCCGCGCCGTACATACTGTTCGATGGCCGCGCATTGTCCGTCCGACAGATAGGTGGCATTGGCCAGAATAATGAGCTTGAAGCGATCAAGCGCATCCGGGGTCATGACCTGATCGGACAAAAATTCAAACGGAATGCGCGCTTCCACCAGCGCATGATAAAAGCCGAGATCATTATGTTCGGCGATATGACGTTGCTCCGGTGCCCAGTGCCGCAACGTCGTGGATGGATCAATGATCGCGATTTCGGCAGTTGGCTGCATGCCCTCCAGATATGGCTCAATGTCCGCATGAAGATTAAAGGCTTCTGCAACGGGCTGCACCCAGCGGTTGTCAGGAACGCAGGCATTGAATTTGGTGAACCATGGGAAAAGGCCCTGCGCAATGCCGTCGTGAATCCAGAGCTTGATTTCCTCACCGCTCTGGACGGAATCCTTCCATCGGTACTCTTCCTCTGGTCCTATGGAGGTGATGAGGCCAACGGGTCTGTCACGGAACGTTCCACGAATGCGTTTGCCGTTCCGTCCAGCAGACCAGCCAACCTCCACACCTTGTCGCGCCTGGTGGTCCACGAACAGGATCGGGCAATGTTTCTGTATGAGCGAAAGGTCGAATTCCATCAGTGACAAACCGCTCATATTTGGAATGAAGCTGGCATGGGGACGGATGGATTTGACCGTCTCGTCCCAATAGACCACAAGCTCGGTGAGTATGCGTCTGCGCCACGCCGCCCACGCCTGCCATGCCGGATCCGTCGCATCCGGTCTCATCGGCAAATCAAAACCAGTTTCCTGCCTGAAACATTTGCGATTGTCGTCGCTGTAGGACACGCCATGGCCCTGCCAGCGGTTGGCGAACACGGCATCGACGTCATATTTGGTTACGACTTCGCGAATGACGTCGGTTGTGAAGTCGCGGTTATAACTTCCCAGCGCATCGGTGACGTAGATACCGGGAAATGCCCAGTGCTCACGCGGACTTCCGTCCTGATTGATGGCCACCCATTCGGGATGGGCCAGTGCTGCATCCTCGTGGATCGCATGTGGGTCGACGCGCGCCATGACGTGCATTCCCAATTTGCGCGCGCCTTCCACGATCGTGCCAAACGGATCGGTATCGCCAATGAAGCTGGACACGTAATGCAGGGGGATTTCGCTTGGGTAATAGGCGATATAGCCGCCAGCGGAAAGGCAGACTGCATTCGACTTGGTGCGCTTGAAGACGTCGATCCAGAACTCGGGGTCATATTTCGCCGGGTCGTCCTCCGCAAAGGTCAATTGCGTCCAGCGAGTGGCGGATTTAAACCAATCCGGAGAACGAACGGCAGCTCCGGAAATGGCGTTTGGTCGATGCAACATGTGTTCTCCAATGACAATATTATGCCGTCACGCCCTTTGGGGGCGGCTAAAAGGTTTGATGTTTCCATCCGGGTTCAGTTGATGCCGGAATGGAACGGTGGGATCAGGCCTTGAAAAAGGTTTCGGGGTTGGCGGGCCCGGGTGTGGGATATCCCCACGAATTCGGCATGGATTTGGGAACGTTCTGCATGTTGTTCTTCACCACGCCGTAACTGTCGCTGGGCAGGCAAACGCCGAAGACGTAAAACTGGTCGGCCGCGATCTCCAGTATTTCGGCCATCAGCTTGCGCTGCACATCCGGGTCCGGCGAGCCCAGCACGCGGTCATAGCGTGACAATGCGTCCTTGACCGGCTGAGGCGGCTCGACCGCACCCTTGGAAGCAGGATCGCGGTACCACAATTGCCAGCCCTTGGCGTAGAGCGCCTCGGTCGTGTTGGGAATGAAATAGCGCGGATCGAGAATGGCCGCGATGCCGCCATTGCCGCCGAAGCGGTGTGCAGTGGCGTCATAGTCGATGCCCTGACGCACGCGCACCTCCCAAAGCGAACGGTCCATGCTTCGCATCTGCACGTCCACACCCACGGCGTGGAACATCGGCAGAGCCAGCTGGAAAATGTCAAGAAATGTGGTTCGAGCCTGGTCGATCTCGAATATGACCGTCACACGCTTGCCGTTTTCATCCTGCCGGAAACCCTCACCATCCTTGGTGGGAAGGATCTTGTCGAGCAGCGCGTTGGCGGCGTCGGGGTCGCATTGGGTGAATTGCGTAGCCAGACGTTCGTTATAAAGAGGATCCTCCGCCCGCACGGCCGGTTGGGAGATCGTTCCCTGTCCGATGAAAACTGTATCGATAATCGCCTGCCGGTCCAGCGCCATCGACAGCGCAGCCCTGAAATCCCTGTTACCGTAAAGCTTGCGTTTGGCTTCGTCAGGATGATTGAGATTAAGCTGGAAAACCATCTCGTTGGTTTCGGTCGACGTCAGCGTATATAAGTCAAACTGGCCCTGGTCCTGGGAGTCGTAAAGCACTGCCCGGTTTGCCGGCGTCGCGATATACTGGTCCATCAGATCGATTTCGCCCTGCATCGCCTTCAACAACAACACCTGTGCGTCTGCGACCATCTGGTAGACGATGCGATCAATGTAGGGCAGTTGATTTCCCTCGGTATCGACCTTCCAGTAAAACGGGTTGCGCTCGGCGATCGCACGGTCGGTGCTCTGTCCTGGAGCAACCGCCATCTTCCAGGCGTGGATTACGGGACGCTGGGAGTTCTGAAAGAACTCGTTGTCCACGACGAGGCCCGCTTCTCGCTGAAACAGTTGAATCCAGCCAGACGCGCCCTTGGCCTTGGCTTCCTGTTCAGCATTTGGGTTGTACTTGATGTGGAATTGCTTGAGGTAGTGCTTCGGCGCACGGGTGGTCTGATCGTCGTTAGCCCATGCCAGCCGCAGAGGGAAAAGACCGTTGGGCGCGGCGAAAATCACCTTGAACGTTACATCGTCCAACGCCTCGAAGCGGGCCTTTTTTCCGCCCGCACGCAGATGGTTCTGGCCGATGTCGTTAAGGCCCTCGTAATTGAAGATGTCCTCGTACCAGAACATGATGTCCTCGGTAGTGAACGGCTGACCGTCAGACCACTTCATGCCCTTGCGCAATCTGAAGGTGAACTCCGTGGCATCGGCATTGCTTTCGTAGTGCTCCGCGACATTCGGTACCACACCCGACCAGTCGGGCTTATATCGCAGCAGCGGCTCGTAAGCCTGATATCGAAACAACATCGACAGGGACCCACCACCGACGATCGCGCTGTTCCAGTCACCACCATGTGTTCCGACGCGGTCAAGCGGCGTGATGACAAGCGGATCGAGCGGCAGGCGGTCCACAACGGCGGGCAGCTTACCCTCCCCGACCAATGCGTCCAGCATGGCGGGGTCTTTAACGGTCGTGGTCTGCGCGAACGCTGGCAAAGCGGGTAGTATGACGGCAGCGGTGCTCGCAGCGAGAAACGCGCGGCGATTTAATCCTTGCATTTGTTTTCCTCCTCCAGTCACGCATCGCGGAATTATCTCTCCTCCTCAGGATCGATCCCGCGATTTTTCGGACGCATGCCACGCCAGAAAAAGATAGCTTGCATGCCCCGTATTTGTTTAGCTTGTATTATGTAATTTGTTAGGTAAAGCGTTATGTTGAATTTATTTCGGCACGTAGGTCCACGGCGGGAGGATGCGTTATGCGCAAAGTTACATTGCAGGACATCGCCAATCACACCGGCCTGTCAAAATTTGCCGTCTCATGTTCACTTTCAGGAAAAGCAGGGGTCAGTGAGGCGACGCGCAAACGCGTCGAGGACGCTGCCATGATGCTAGGCTACCAGCGCCCGAAGCCCGCCGACGAGCAACGCGAAATCACTCTGATCTTTCACGATCAGGTCGATAGCGTGAGCTACGAGTTGCGGACGATGCTGCAGGACGGCATGCAGAAGGAGGCGCATCGACTAGGTCAAGCTGTACGGTTGCAGTGGACGCATGACGCCGACAGGGTCGAGGCGATGGTGAAAGATAGCGCAGGTATCATTCTTGTTGGGCCGCACGAACAAAAGACGCTGGACATTGTCAAAGCGTCGGGCTTGCCTTCGGTTCGACTGGGGTGGGTGCTTCCACTTGAACAGGCCGATCATGTCGGCGGCACGGACCACGAAGCAGGGATAGCGGTCGGCGATTATTTGTTTGGGCTCGGCCATCGCGACATCGCCTTTGTGCAAGGAAAGGAAGGCTATCGCGGTCGTATGGAACGATATCACGGTCTGCGCGAAAGTTTAGAGCAACATGCCGATGCGCGCCTGCATGTCCTGCGCTTTGACGAAGATGGAGGCTTTATCCCTGCGCTGCAAACTCTTCAAACTGCCGGAATCGCACCAACGGCCCTGTTCTGCGCTCACGATGGGCTGGCGCTCACCGCTGTTTCCGAACTTCTAGCACGCGGCTACCGCATACCAGACGATATGTCCGTTGTCGGCTTCGGTGATTTTTCCGCCGCGACCCAAATATCTCCGCCACTGACGACCATCAGAGTACAAGGGGGGGAGATGGGAGCTACAGCGATGCGGCTATTGTTGGAACGCATTGAAACAAGAGGGCAGCCGGTCGTCGCAAAACGCATTCTTATCGCCTCGACCTTTATCGAGCGACGCTCATCGGGGCCTGCCCCTAGACATTCGAAATGGTTGACTCCCTTCGAGCGATGAAAACAACCCGCTCTTGAAGGGTTACGGACGGAAGACACAGCTATTCTGACCAAATAAGATCGTCAATTACCCCACGACCCTTGGGCGGCTTGCAGACACGTCAGCATCTGGCGATATTGCTGGAAATATCCGGAGGGTACCATGGCTAGCTCGCAGACACGAGCAATTCAGAATTATCGAAGCCGCCTGGGCGACCGTGGTCTCGCTCGTTTTGAGGTTCTCGGGCGTGAGAGTGATCGCAGCTTAATTAGATCGCTTGCCCGCCGACTGGCCGAAGATGGCCCGGAGGCGGCCAATCTGCGCGCCTTCCTAAGCGAAACTGTCGCCGGAGAGCTGCCGAAAAAGGGTGGGATTCTCGCGGCACTCCGTCGATCGCCACTGGTTGGCGCAGAGCTAGATACAGCCCGATCACGCGAAGAAGGTCGCGAGATAGATTTTTAATGCGAGATTTGCTCGACACCAACATTCTAAGCAATATTTCGAAACCAGAGCCTTCAGCGTCTTTATTGACGTGGATGGCTGAACAGGTTGACGATGGTTTGTTCATCGCATCACTCACTATCGCCGAGATACACCGTGGGATACTTGAGAAGCCGGCGGGGAAGAAGCGAGCTGCGCTCGAAACCTGGTTTGGAGGCAAAGAGGGCCCGCAGTCACTCTTCGCTGGTCGAATTCTTTCATTTGACCAGGAGGCAGCTCTCGTGTGGGGAGAGATGATGGCACAAGGAAGGGCAACCGGCCGGCCGAGTAGTGCGTTGGAAACGATCGTGGCTGCAATCGCTCAATCGAACAACTGTGTTGTTGTCACCGACAATGTGCGAGATTTCCAGGGGATTGAGATCATCAACCCCCTTCGTGCAAGCGCTATCTGAAACGTTTGCTAGGGTTAAGCTCTTGAAGAGATCGAACCGGCGACTGCAATAGGCAAAAAAATGCGGGCTTGATGGGCGTAGATTTCTGCACCAATTGGTGCTATTTGCATATCAACGTTTCGGAGCTAGTTATGCGATCAACCATCAATCTCGACGACAGCCTTATGGAAAGAGCAAAGTCCCTAACGGGCACGAAGGAAACGGCGGCTCTTGTGCGTCAGGCACTAGAGACTTTGGTGCGAGTCGAGTCTGGCAAGCGGCTAATCGCTCTTGGAGGCACTATGCCTGAGGCTGAGGCAGCGCCTCGCCGCCGGAGCGAAGTGGGGAAGTGATCCTTGTCGACAGTTCAATCTGGATTGATCATTTCCGACACGGGGACCCGGAGCTCGTCAAAATCATCGGAGATGATCAGCTGCTTTGCCACCCTTTCGTTGTAGGTGAACTGGCCTTGGGTAGGCTGCGAGAACGGGATGCGGTATTAGCGTTTCTCACAGCTCAGCGTGAAGCAGTAGTTGCAACCCATGCAGAGGTGATGACAGTCATTGATCGCCATTCGATATTCAGCATGGGGATCGGCTATACTGATGCACATTTGTTGACTTCAACTCTCCTGGACCGTCGATCCAGCTTGTGGACGAGGGATAAGCGCCTAGCGGCCGCCGCGCGGAAGGTTGGGGCGGCGCTTTATCCCTCTCCGCATACTCCTCATTAGAAACGAAGTTACAAACCCTTGAGTGCAATTTCGCTCTTGATAGGATCTGAACTGACGGCCCCTTCTTTCACCCGCTCAATAACGACGTGTTTACGCTGAACACGATGCTGAGCTTTACAATGGAAGAACCCAATGCCTTGAGCGGATATGAACCAGCGACCCTGCGGCGATTTTGGGTTTCAACGATTTTTTTTGAGCTGTTGCGAAATTTTTCCGACGGAGTTTTAGGTTCGCGAATCAAAGGCGCCGGCCTTCAAATTGGTCAGACCAGTGCCAGCAAAGCGTGCCGCGCGCTGGACGATGGTTTTCGTGGTGAAAGGGGTGAAGACCCAGGAGGCTTTGGAAGGATGTTGACGAGACCAAAGCGTTTTTCAATAGCCATCTGACAAGTCCTGGACGCCCCTCTTCATGCCTTGTGTTGTCGGAATCCGGCAGTGGCCTCGCGGTCACAGCAACCTAGGTCGAGGCCGAGCTGCGGGATAGCATGCATCAGCTCGACATGAGGCGTCGGCTGTCAATGATTTTTGTCGAGGCTAACACGCATCGATCTGGCGGAAGTTGTGGCTCCCATGCTGCTCGTGACCGGGTTAGTAGTCGCCCGGTCACGATCACATGACATAACAGTCGAGTCCCCGGGCCTCAGAATTCCTCCCAGCTTTCAGCCGCGGCTGCGCGGCCTCCGATAGCTCCTGCTACTTTCGCAAGCATGCGGCGGGCAGGAGAAATGACAGGTTTGTGTTCGACTCTCACCGCCGTCGGCTTGCCGGTTTCAGCTCTTCCTTCCGCGCCGACGCGAAATTCAGATATGATCTCACGCAGGCGCTGCACCTCGCTGGCAAGAGACGCGCTGGCAGCCGTCGATTCTTCCACCATGGCCGCGTTTTGCTGCGTCACCTGATCCATCTGGTTCACGGCCGTGTTGACCTCGGCAAGACCAATCGACTGCTCCTTGGCCGACGTTGATATGGCGTCGAGCTGCGTGTTGATCGAAACAACCTGCTCCTCGATCACCTTGAGCGCTTGGCCCGTTTCCTGAACCAGCTTTACACCCGCGCTGACTTCATCCACGGAGTTTCGGATGAGATCCTTGATCTCCTTCGCTGCTTGAGCCGACCGCTGAGCAAGCTCCCGCACCTCCTGAGCGACCACCGCAAAGCCCTTGCCCGCTTCCCCGGCCCGCGCAGCCTCGACACCGGCATTCAGCGCCAACAGGTTGGTCTGGAAGGCAATCTCATCGATGACACCGATAATGCTGGAGATCTGGTTCGACGACTGTTCGATGCGCTGCATGGCCATTACAGCATTCGAAACTACTTCGCCCGAGCGGCGCGCTGACTTGTTGGCCTCGATTGCCACATGACGTGCTTCTTCGGTGCGTTTGGAGGAGTTTGCAACGTTGGTGGTAATCTGGTCGAGAGCGGCTGCCGTTTCCTCAAGCGACGCGGCCTGCTGCTCGGTCCGTTTTGAGAGGTCTTCGGCACTCTGGCTGATTTCACGTGCTCCACTATCGATTGATCCTGTGGCGTTCGCGACAGATCGCAAGCTCTCTGCCAGTTGACTAACAGCTGCGTTGAAGTCAGACCTCAATGCCTCGAAATCTGTGGCAAAGGGTTCGTTCAGTCGGAAAGTCAGGTTCCCGCTCGACAGGTGCTTCAGACCCTCCGCAAGGCCTGACGTCGCCTGTGCCATCTGCTGGGCGCGCTCACGCTCAAGTTCCGCGACCCGCAATTGCTCCGCCTCGCTAGCGGAGCGCGTCGCGGCCGCTTCCTGTTCAAGCTCCCTTGCCCGCAGGCCGTTTTCCTTGAATACCTGGACGGCCCTCGCCATGCCGCCAACTTCATCGCGGCGATCCGTTCCATCGACGCCGGCGTTCAAATCCCCATTGGCGAGCACGTTCATGGTGACCGACATCCGCTGGATCGGACGTACCAACCAGGAACGGATAGCGAGGAAGCCGACCGCGAGAACGATGATCAAGCCGACGATGACAGCGGCGAGGGTCTTGGTAGCGGTGCTGCTGGCGTGCGCGGACAGCTCCTCACCCGTCTTCGCAGCACTATCAACGATTTCATTCGTCGCACCTGTAAACTTCGGAGTGAGCGCGCTGAAAGCCGGCTGACACTGGCTCAGAAACAATTGTTGTGACGCCGCAATGTCTTGCTCCGTCGTCGCGTTTCGCGCCGCCACAATGGTCGGGCCACACACCTCTTTCATGACCTTGAGGCCTTCGGCCTTGAGAAGAGCAATCTCGGCGTGCTGCGGGACAGCGCCAGCAACGGTGTCCATGTATTTCACAAAACCGGCTTCAGCATCCTTGATACCCTTTTCCGCCCGCTCGTTCAGGTCTGCCGAGCGCGACATCAACAGTTCCCCGATGGACGCTCGTGCTGCCTGGAGGTTGCGATTGGAGCGAGCCAAATACAAGGCGGCGGTTGATTCGCCGTCCATCAGGCCAGCATAGTCTTCGTCAACTCTGGCAATCTGGATCCCGGAATAAAGGGCGACCCCAAGCGAGAACAAGCCGAAGCATGCCATAATAATAAGAAATTTTCCGACGATAGAAATGTGTTTCATGTGCCGCTCTCGCAATAATTAACGTTTATCAGGAGGAACCACGAGCAATTCATTCGCCGGGTGTACCTATGATGGCAGACGCATGATGAAGATTCCGAATACACGAGAATTTTCTCCGAGACGTAATACCTGCTAAAGCGATCAAGATTACCGCTTCATTCTCAGCGACACGAAATATACGATAATAAGGTTTTATATTCGTTAAGAATCACATCTACCTACCACCACCGGTTGCTCTCTAGGCCCAGTGACGCCTTCACCGCGGCGACGGTTGCTATGTCGCGCGCTTCTGAAGCGGTCGGCAGGAAAGCTGCTCGGCTTCTCGCTCAATCTGCGATCGTGATTTTTGCGGTCGAGTTGAGCTGCGGATCTCATTCGATAACGTTGCTCACGTCGCCACAATCTGATTGTCATCGTTGGTCTGTTCTGCAGATGGAGCATACAATGCTCGAACGAAATATTCGCACTTGAGGTGTCTCCCGACGGGGCTGGCAACCGCCCGAACGGGACAACCTGTCGCGGTCTTGCTCTTGATGGGGATCGAACCGTCAACCCCCTACACAAACGTGGTCGATCAGCTTAGCGGCAGATTTTCTGGCCATTCTTGCGCGCCATGGAGTACGCGAAGAATTCGAACTGCCGTCTCGGCAACGGCGTAGGCGGCGATATAAGGCGTGCCATTGATGACGAGTTCGCGTGTCCCGGCAATTCGACCCACGCGCCCACTGGCAGGAAAATCGAGCAAGCGACGGGCGGCAGCGGCTATCCGTTCATCGATCAACACGGCAGCGGCGGGATTATCTGCCTCGACGTATGTGAAGATGGCGTCACGATCCGACAACGCAAAAGCAGACCAAGTAAGCTTCACGATTCTGGCACACCCGCTTTAAGGCGGGCTGCCGCTCGACGTTTGACAAAGTGCGCCTCGGCCTCGTCGTCCGATAAATCCGGTCGAGTATCGTTTAACGCTTCATGCACCTTGGTCCGAAACCAAGCGTCATGCGCCTCACTGCCGGATAAAAGTTCAAGAGGCAGAGCGCCCTCGTTAGCGGTCCGGGTGAGCATGATACGAACCGCATCAGATACCGTGAGGCCCATGCTTTCAAGGACGGCAGAAGCACGATCCCTGACTTCGGAATCAATACGTGTTTGTACGAGAGCGTTTGCGGCCATGGCTGTCTCCATATTCAAGGAGAATGTAATGCAAATGAATGACGCTTTCCAGCTAGAATTTCACGCTGTCATTCCCCGTTCACGATTCTCGTTTGCTCTTGATGGGATTCGAACCAACGGCCATCCTGTTTTGGATGGGCTAACGCCTTGAATATGCAGCAAGGCTTGATAAATTGAATGCCGAGCCGCAAGACACTACTTCGCGAACTCACGATACAACTCGACCTTCGGTGCGTGCGTATCGATCGTGTCGGTGACCTTGGCGGCCATCGGCAGGTTTTTCTTTTCCGCCTCCCATACCGTCCTAAAGCGTTCAACCGTCTCGCGCGCGGTGTCGATCACCAGCTTCTCGGAAAGCTCCGCTTTCGCAGCCAGATGCGTCAGCTCATCCTTCGACAGCGCCGCCATCTTTTTTGTGCGGGAGAAATTGAGCGCCGCCGTATCTTCCCCCTCGATGTAAGGGATAGTCGACAACAAGTCATACGCTGGCGAGAGCGCAGGGGTGCGGCGATCAGGATAGATGAGCGAGCAGTTCTTCAGGTGCAAGTCGCCATTGCCGATTAGCGTGCTGAAGACTAGACGCCGGATGAATTCCGCCACGTCGGCCGTGCTGGTTTCGATCCCCAGCACGCGGCCGATCATCCGGTAATTGCCCCTATCGTATTTGTGGTCGGGAAAGACGCCGAAGACTTGCGCAAAGTCCTCGATATGCACCGCTCCCTCCGGCGTGCGGTCAAAACGCTTGATCGCCAGCGCCTGCCCATGCAGTTCACCCACCCCCTGAGGCAGGCCGCTCACGGCGTCGAGATCAACCAGCTGGAGCTCAGGCACGTCCATACCCATCATGCGGGCGATGGTCATCATCGCGAACTCATTCTCGGGCACGCCACTATATTGTTGAGACGGCAGCTTCACGATCCACGAGCCGCCCGTGCCCTCGGCCGGAATGGTCAAGCCGCCGCCCTTTTTGTCGTTTTTAAAGGCCGAGAACTTCAGCTGCACACCCGCCAGCGAAAAGCGCAGCGCGTTCGGCCGCGCTTCGACGATAGCCTGCTCGTCATCCGGAGGCGCGTCATCCCCTTTGGAGGGATGCACCGTCACAGCCCCAGGCAGGTCGCGGCCGAGCATCCAGAGCAGGAAGAATTCCCGCGACGGCTTCACACCCGCACGATCAGCGAGGTATTTGCGCAGCGGTCCTTCCGGCAGTAGGTTCGAGAAGAAGGACGGGACCACCGTGTTGTACGGCCTGAACTTCGTGATGAGCGCCCCGAACGGGTCTTTCAGGGACAGGCTAAGCGTCGGCCGCTTTTCGTCTTCGATATATGCATCGTTGAACGCGAAGATGGTGCGCCCGTCCTGCAGATTCGTCAGGGTCGCAACCGGTTCCCCATACAGCCTGACATCGAGTACCGTGACCTTAGGCATTATCATCTTCCTTATCCAGCGCATAGGCCGAGCGAGGGACCGCGTCGTCACGGTCGCGGTGCACCGCGGCATTGCGTAGGTGTCTTATGGCATGTGCGATCCTGCTCAGTTCCTGACGGGACGGCGGATCAGCCTGCCACCGGTCGAGGCGTGCAGTCGCCTCATTGAATGTGTCCATCTCCTCGGCCGACAGAGGAAGATGCCGTAAGAGCGCGAGGCTATCTTTGAATGTATCTGCCTCGGAAGCACTACCGAACCCGTCCCTGTGCTGGGCAAACCACCGCTCAAGGCGCCCCACCAGCTTGCGCTGGTCGGATGTCAGGACATCACTCGATGCCGATGCGCTATCGAGGATATTGCGGATTGCCGGCATCAGTTTTTTCGGGGCAAGGACGATCTCGAGGTCGAGCGCGCGTGCCACATCCACCAAGCTGCCAAGTCCGGGCTCCATGGTGCCCCGTTCTATCTGAGAAATATGGCTTTGCGTCAGGCCCGATCGTGCGCTCAGCTCGCGCTGGCTCATTTTCTGCGCTTCGCGCGCAGCGCGCAGCTGCTGCGTTATATGCTCCGTTTTATATGCCATATCATTATCCTGTATCGCTCGATGCGAAACATACAGGATAATATATAGAGGATTCAGGAGCGATGCAACGTCGATACACAAAACTGTATCAAATTGCTGACTTATATAGCATAATGTATCGTCTTGCAGTCTTAGCGCTTACAGTTACCCATGGCTCCTATTGGCAACCCATCAGTGCGCGCAGCGATGTCACGGTAACGTCTTATGAGGAGCGACCGCGATAGACGCACGTTCATGAGTACTTCGCCAGTCAGCTACAAGCGCCATCATTTCCCAGCCCAAATCATCGCCCACGCGGTCTGGCTCTACTTTCGGTTTCCGCTGAGCCTGCGCCTTGTCGAAGAATTGCTGCTCGAGCGCGGCATTGCCGTCTCCCATGAAACGATCCGCCTGTGGGGAAAAAAGTTCGGCCCGGATTATGCGCGCCGCCTTCGCCGCAAGAAGCCCAGCGGCAACGATGTGTGGCACTTGGACGAGGTCGTCATCATCATTTCCGGCAGGAAACACTGGGTATGGCGGACCGTCGATCAGGACGGGTATGTGCTCGACGAAATCGTTCAGAACCGCCGCAACACCAAGGCTGCCAGACGATTGTTGACCCGTCTTCTGAAGAAGCAGGGATGGAACAATCTTCAGATGGCGTTCTGAGAAGGATGGAGAGACGGCACAAATCGATGTTCGTGGTCAGACTATTCTGAACGAAGCCACCCTCGCCAGAGTAGTAGTCCTGCAGACACCGACATCGGCCTCTTCGTCGAGCAAAGCGTTCTGGCCGATATTGAAGAAGGTCGGCTCACACTGGTCCTAAACGACTGGACGCGACCTTTTCCAAGACTTTGTCTTTACTATCCCGGACGCGGCAACCTGTAAGCGGGCGTGAAGGAGTTCCTAGCGCTGGCAAGGGTTCACGCAATGGTGAACGCCCCAACTGTTGATAGCGGCGCATCTTGTACCGTTGAAAGATGCGCAGCTTTTCTTCTGGCGCCGTGCGCGCTAGTTTTTCGCCTTAATTCCCGTCCAAAGCCTGTTTAGAATCCGCTGTTGCTTCTGACCATAAGGTGAGATCGTGAAGAGCTTACCGAGCACGGCATCCGGCGGGTAAACAGATGCGTTCTCACGAACATCCTTGTCCACAAGCGTTTGCGATGCAAGATTTCCATTGGCGTATCTGACGTAGTTGGAGGCTTTGGCAATGACTTCCGGTTTCATGAGATAATTTATGAATGCGTGAGCTTCCTCTACATTCTTCGCATCCGCGGGGATCGCGAGGTTGTCGAACCACATGTAAGCTCCCTCTTTCGGAATCGCGTACTCCACGTTGACGCCGTTCTTGGCCTCTTGTGCGCGAGCCTTGGCCTGCAGCACGTCGCCGGAAAAGCCAGTGGTCACGCAGATATCGCCCGTCGCAAGTTCGTTGATATAAGCAGACGAATTAAACGATCGCACCGAGGCCCGGATCTTCTTGAAGACTTCAGCGCCAGCTTTGAGGTCAGACGTTTCTTTGCTGTTGGGGTTTTTCCCGAGATAGTTCAGAGCGATGGCCATGGTTTCGTCAGGCGCATCGAGAATATTAATGCCGCATGAGCTCAACTTTTTTGCATTTGCGGGATCAAAGATGATGTTCCAGCTGTCGATCGGGACATTGCCATGAGCGGCTTTTACCTTATCGACATTGTAACCGATGCTCGTCGTACCCCACATATAGTTTATTGCATACTGATTGTTTGGATCATAGACGGCCAGCCTGTCCATGATATCAGGCCAGAGAGTTCCGATATTCGGCAGCTTTGTCTTATCGAGTTTCTGGAACACACCCGCCTTGATTTGCCGGGCAAGAAAAGGGCCTGTTGGCACGACGACATCATAGCCGGAAGCGCCCGCGAGGAGTTTTGTTTCCAATAGTTCGTTGTTATCAAAGACATCATAGACGACCTTGATGCCGGTCTCTTTCGTGAAGTCCTCAAGGATAGACTGATCGATATAATCCGACCAGTTGTAGACATGAACGACGCGATCAGCCGCCATGGCGGACGTTGAACTCAGAAGAACAGCAGCCACTGCTAACCCTTGCAGGGTTTTGTACATTTTGAACCTCGACTTTTTGATATTTGCTCAGTCGACCTTTTAGGGAGCTCCCGGCGGCGCGACAAAGACCAATGCGTGATCCAGCCGTCACCCCCATTCATGATGAGATCGACGGCTGATCTTTGGAGCGAACCGGTTTCATCCATATTTCCAGCGCGCCATGTTGAGTTTCAATTGCATCAATCCGCGATGTGGCTAAGCGACGAGAGAATTTTAGCTCCAGATCCTTCCGTCCAGGTAGCTTTGGTGCAAGCGCATCGCACCGTTCTTTTTGTTCGTGCAGTTGGGAAGACGATGAAGTCACGGCGAACCGTCAGTTTTCCAGCCACAAAATACAAGAGAAACGGGCCTACCTGATATGCAAAAACAACATCGATTTCGACAAATGACCGGCAGGTGAGCAGCGCTGTAACCGCAAACAACAGCAGAGATTCCACATGCCTGCGCCTCGTTAGAAAACGGGCGAGATGGCCCCATAGGGTCGTCAGTACGACCAATATGAGACACACGGTTCCAAAGATGCCGGTTTCGACCGCGGTCTCAATATAGGTGTTGTGGAAATGGAAGCCGCTGCGCGACGGTATGTAAAACTCATCCCACAAACGCTCGGCATCCGCCAGACCGGTCACCCAATAGCCTTGATAGCCTACGCCGAACAAGGGACTTTCACCGAGCGCAGCGATACCCTGTTGCCAAAGATATGTGCGGCCAGTCAACGTGGAATCCTTGCCGAAGCTGCTACCGGCCTGGAGTGTCTCCGAAAAGCAATTCGCCTTAGAAAACAATGCGCACACACTTGTGTTGACCATGGAGCATGGTGCCATCTCACTCGGTTTTCGCGACGCCTGGAACATTACCGCACAACTTCTCTCGCCAGCGCACTGACAAGAAAATAACCACGCATCTCACTGATTCAGATGACTTCGCAAACGACAAGGCGGCGAACTTACATAGCTCGGCGACGCTTATCGAGACTGCCATCCGCGGTGAGACCTGTCCTTCCTGTCAAAAAACGGGCCCCAGCATAGGGACAGTGCCACCCCCGAAGGTCCAGCTATCGAGGACTTTAAAGGAAGAGTTCGCCTGATTGATAATTGACACAGCCTGGTCGAAAAGGCTTTCCCATTGGCTCATCAGGACAGCCCTCAGGCGGCCAGGGCAAGGGGATATCCGGCCAGTTGTGAGAATTTCTGGGCAATTTCGGATGCGGTACCGTGGTCGATTTCCATCTCATCCAGAAACTGGTGCTGGAGTTCGGCTTTCACGTCGGAATAGAACGAGAACGCCGAAGCATCGAAATTCTCAACGCTCGCAAAATCCGAAATCTTCGAAGCGAGTTGCTCAGCCGAAAGGTTCGTCCCGTAAGGAGCGTTCACTGTCGACAGTACCTTAATCGCAACGCTAGACATCGTTATCACAACCAGTTTTCAATAAGTTATATAACAAATGCCCGCCAAAAGCGCAAAAAAACACGCCAGACGTAGGCATGCCACGGCAATTAATCCGGCTTATTCCAGTTCTTGTGACAAGAGCAGTACGAAGCTGCGGCTTTTCTTTCCGGTGCATGTCTACCACTCCGCCAAGAGGCATTTTTCGGCTCAGTGGCCGGCGCGTGCGAGACGGCGGCGTTGGTGAGCGTATTGGTACACTTTGGCCGAGTAGCTCGCAGGAAGTCCGGTCTAGCCGCGCTGCTTTCGATCATTACGAATGCGGGTCCGGCTGGCTTATGGACTGGCCGTCAGTAGAAGCGACTAGCGGTCCGCAATCCCGACTCGTTCCCTCCTTAGAAGCTCGCATTTGCGATCAATCCCCCAAGTGTACCGGAAGGCAGAGCCGTCGCTCCTTGTTACGCGATGGCAGGGGATCGCCACGGCAAGAGGATTGCTCGCGCAAGCGCTTGCGACTGCCTTGCCTCGCTTCCTGCTCCCGATCCTTCGAGCGAGCTCTTCGTACCTCACCGTCTTGCCCGGCGGAATTTCGCGCAGTGCCAGCCACACCCGCCGTTGAAAGGCGGTGCCTCGCAGGTCGAGCGGAAGACTGACGCCAACCTGCGGCGCCTCTACCATCCCAACGACCCGAGCGACGACTTCCTCATACTCGGTGTCGCCCCCTACCAGGATGGCGTTTGCAAATCGCTCCTGCAGGTCGACGAGCAGCGCGTTGGGATCGTCGCCGAGCAGGATGGCAACGACGCCTTTGTCACTCGAAGCGACGACGATCGATCCCAGCGACGTCTGCCCAACGGCAAAGCGGATCCTTTCCCTTCGTCCACCTGCCTGGTAGTCTGAGGGCGCCATTCCAAGCGCTTTGTTCGAGACTGCATAGAACCTGCCGCTCGAACCATAGCCGGCTTCGTAGAAAGTTGATGTCACCGATTTTCCCGGTCGTAGTCCTTCCCGTAGGAGAGCCGCCCGCTTTTCCTGCATGTATGCTCGCGGGGTCATTCCCGTGTGTGCACGGAACGTCCGGTGGAAGTGCCCTTCGCTGATTCCCAGGGCGTGCGCGAGCGCCGCCACGGTCGGCGAGCTGTTTCCGGCATCAATCAGCCTGTACGCCTCGGCGACCAGATCGGCATTCCTCCTTGCGAATTCCTCATCATTGGGACGGCATCGCAGGCACGGGCGAAAACCTGCTCTTTGGGCGTCGGAGACGCACCCGAACCAGCGCATGTTCTCTGGCCGGGGCGGACGGGAGATGCAGGTCGCCCTGCAGTAGACGCCGGTTGTGAGGACGCCGCGGAATGCGAGCGCTGTCGCTTCGGTCAGAACTTCCGCGGCATCCGTCATCAGCCGGCGCTCCTCTGCATCGAGCCGAACGGGTTGTCGATCAGATAGCGCCAGAGCCCATCCGGGCCACGGCGGGCGATGTCCGTTGCGGTCGCCACCATGTTGATCTTCGTGCCGTCCCGCGCCGTGCCGATATAGGACCAGTCGAGGATAAGGGACGCGACGTCACCCGCCACGAACAGGTGACGTTGCGTGATCGACATCTGAAGGCCGAGACTAAAGTATTTTGCGAGCTCCTTGCCGATCGCCTCCCTGCCGACGTGAGCGACCCCTGCGGCGTCTACGATCAATCCTTCCGGGTCGTAGAAACCGAGCATGGTGTCAACGTCGAGCGAGTTCAGGTGTGCAAGGAGCGCCGGGACGATACCTTCCGGCGTCGAGGAGAGTGCGAGCTTGGTAGTCATTAAATGTCCTTCGTTGTTGTTCTGCCCCTGCGAGCGTCCTGACTATGGCGAGGCATCAAGGGGTCGAAACTCCGTTTTCTGATCTCAAATTCGGAATTTCGAGCACTTGATGTGATCACGGGTTGACTCCGATCACAATCATAGACATTTTATATCCACGATTAGGAGATGCAACATGAAATTGAGCGAAGGCGTCGAGCAGGCCATTCACTGCACCGCATTTCTGGCGGGTCTGTCGGAAGACGGCGTCATGTCAGCGTCGGCACTTGCCGAATTGCACGGCGTGTCGACCAGCTATCTCTTGAAGCACCTGCAGGCGCTGTCCGGCGCAGACATCGTTGCGACGACGCCGGGGCCGAAGGGTGGCTATCGGCTGGCGAAAACGCCAAAGGACATCAGCCTTCTCGACATCGTCCTCGCGGTCGAAGGACCGGCGCCCGCTTTCCGCTGCGCCGAGATCCGCCAGCGGGGACCGAACCCATTGCCGCAGCGCTACTTCACAAAGCCCTGCCAGATCAACGCCGCGATGCTGAAGGCTGAAAAGGCCTATCGCGCAGAACTCGCCAAGGTATCCGTCGCGGACCTTCTGGCGGATCTCGGCGCAGACGACGACGGTGGTATCGCCGCCCGCGGATGCGCCTTCCTTGAACTCCACGAACGCAAGACGGGTAATCGCGCCTCGTCATAGGAGAAAGCACCATGAGCAAGATGAAGAAGGTCGTCGTCATCGGCGGCACGGGCCTGATCGGCTCGAAGGCAGTGAAGTTGCTACAGGATGCCGGCCACGAAGCCGTCGTCGCAAGCTCCCGCAACGGGATCAATGCCTACACGGGCGAAGGGCTGGCCGAGGCGCTTGCGGGCGCCGACGCTGTCATCGACGTTTCAAACATGATGTCGTTCGACAAGGCCGTGATCACCGACTTCTTTGGAACGTCGAGCAGGAACCTGACGAGCGCAGAAAAAGCCGCGGGCGTACGCCACCACGTTGTCCTTTCCATTGTCAACGCCGATCAGCTCGCGGCCAATCCCTACATGGCCGGCAAGGTGGCGCAGGAGGAAACCGTCGCGGCGTCGGGCCAATGGTACACCATCGTCCGCGCGACGCAGTTCCATGAGTTCATCGAGACCCTGGCCGGCGCTTATGCGGCCGACGGCGTGGTGAAAGTGCCGGATATCGACTTCCAGCCGATCGCGGCCGACGACGTCGCCGCTGCTCTGGTGGAGGCCGCGCTCGGCGGGCCTAGGAACGGAACCGTCGATCTTGCCGGACCTGAACGGGGACCGTTCGAATCTTTCATCCGGACTTATCTCGATACCAGGGGCGACGCTCGTCCGGTCAAAGCCGACAAGGCCGTCGACTACTTCGGCGCTCCCGTTGTCGCCGGCTCACTGGTTCCCGGCGGAGACTACATCAAGGGCGCGATCACGATCGCCGAGTGGCTCAGAACATAGGAGGGAAAGAATCATGAAGGCCATCTTCAATGCCGCTACGGCACTTGCGGTCTCTCTGGCCACAGCTTCCGCTCATGACGTCGTCAAGCCTGGACTTGTGTACGACACGAAGGACGCAAAGGTGACGCTGGTTTACGAGCATCCCCTCCCGGACGTTCCAGGCAAGAGCGTCAAGGGCGTGCTCGTCGAGTACGGCCCCGGCGGCTACAGTTCCGCTCATACGCATGCAAAATCCGCCTTGATCTATGCGACGGTTCTCGAAGGCGCGATCCTGAGCGCCGTGAACGGTGGCGAGACGAAGACCTTCATTGCCGGTCAGAACTTTACCGAGCTGCCGGGCGACAACCACGACGTCAGCGCCAACGCCAGCAAGACCGAGCCGGCGAAGCTCCTCGCCGTCTTCGTCGTCGACACCGATGACACCGCCCTGACGACGCCGCGCAAGCCTTAGCGCTACCTACCAGACCTACCTCCTCAACTACTGCACAAGCAACGACGGCTTACCCGGCGAACGGAGAACCGTGTCCACGAGAAAGGAAAACGATATGACCCGCATGAACTGGTCCGAAGTCGCCCCCGACGGCGCAAAGGCGCTTCGGCGTCCATCACTACGTCACCAAGAAGACGAACCTGCCTGAAGAGCTGATTCATCTCGTCTTCCTGCGCGTGTCGCAGATCAACGGCTGCGCCCATTGCATCGACATGCATAGTCGCGATCTGCGCAAGACGATGTCAGTCGATAAGATCACGCTTGTTCCGGTCTGGGACGAAGTGCCCCAGCTGTTCAACGATCAAGAACGGGCCGCTCTCGCCTGGGCCGAGGAGGTGACCAACGTCAGCCAGACCCACGCCTCGGACGAGGCTTATGGCGCGGCCGCGTCAGCCTTCGAACCGAAGGATCTCGTCGATCTGACGATCACGATCGCCGCGATGAACGCCTTCAACCGCTTGGGCGCGCCATTCCGGCTTCCGGTGGCGACCAAGGCCTGATCAGCGTCCGGTCATCGCTCGACGAGCACGCTGCCGGTCCGGACAGGTCGACAGGGTGTTCCGCTCACAGAGGCAATCCCAGCAACCGCGTCGCGATCTCCCAGAGGCGGACCGCGTTGTCCTCATCAACGGCGTATCTCGCCACGCCTTTGAAGGGCCCAGGTCCCCGCTCGTCAACGACCGAGGCCTCCTGGCAATCGTCGAAATATCTACCGGAAATGCCTTCGACGAGCGGCGAACCCGCCAGCAGCACCGACGTGGCTGCCCCCTGCTCTATTGTCTTGCGCAAATGCTCGGGGGTTCGCAGGCCTCCGGTGTGCTTCTGAAGCCCCGTGGCAATCGCTCCGGGATTGAGCGCGTTGGACGTTATCCCGTCGCTGGCCCAGTTTTTGGTGATCCCAACGGACAGCAGGATACAGGCTGTCTTCGATTGCCCATAAGCAAGCAGCGGATCGTATGGAATGAAGCGGAAGTCCGGATCGTCCCAGAACACGGGCGCGAACAGGTTGCCAGTCGAGGCGACGGAAACGACACGGGCACCATTTGCCTTGGCTAGATGCCGTCGCAGCGCTAGCGTGAGCGCGAAATGCCCCAGATAGTTCGTGGCGAACTGCATCTCCCGCCCTTGCGCAGTCCGCTGCAATTCCGGAATGGCCATGACGCCCGCATTGTTGACGGGAAAGTGCAAAGGCTCGTTCCAGTTCTCCGAGAATTCCTGCACGGAAGACAGATCCGCGAGGTCGAGGCGCCGAACGCGCAGTTGAGCCGCGGGCATACTCTTTTTCAGCTCAGCGACTGCCTTCTCCGCCTCATCCGGGCGGCGGGCTGCAATCGTCACAGCAGCTCCCGCGGCCGCGAGAGCGCGGCTCGTCTCCAGCCCGATGCCAGCGGCGCCACCGGTTACGATGACGTTCCGGCTGGCGAGGTCGACGCCTTCCAGAACGTCGGCGGCCGTAGATGAAAAGCCGAACGGTATCGGTAAAGTCATGGTTGTACTCCTTCAGTAATCGACTTGTCCCGAAGATAAGCGCATGGCATTCATGAACTAGATGACCACCGTTACACACAATGATGAGATAATTCGAACAGTGGGCCTGCTCCCTGCTGGCGAGCTAGCGGCCTTCCTTGCCGTGGCCGAGCACGGAGGTTTTCGCGCCGCGTCCCGAGTTCTCGGCCAGACGGCGTCGGCGTTGAGCCACGCAGTCGCCGGACTGGAGAGACGTCTCAAGGTAAAGCTCTTCCACCGTTCGACTAGGAACGTCTCGCTGACAGAGCCTGGGCGGAGACTTGCGGAGCGGCTCATGCCGGCGCTCAGCGAAATCGGATTGGCGGTTGAGGAACTGCACGAGCAGGCCGCCTCGCCGTCCGGGCTTGTACGGATCAACTGTGATGCCAACGCAGCCGAGCAAGTGCTGATGCCGCTGTTGACGCGCTTCATGAAGCTGCAGCCGGCAATGCGCTTCGAAATCCGGTCCGAAGGGCGACTGGTCGATATCGCCGAAGGAGGTTTCGACTGCGGCATCCGCGCGGCGGAACTCGTCCCCGGCGAGATGGTCGCAATCCCGATCGGTCCAGACCAGCAGCACATCGTGGTGGCATCGCCCACCTATCTCGACAATGCGCCGCTTCTCGAAAGTCCGTCGGATCTATCGCTTCACCAGTGCATCCAGCTCCGCATGGCGGGCGGATCGATTTATCGCTGGGAGTTTCAGCGCCGCGGCGAGGATGTCGTCGTGGCGACGACCGGCAACCTCGTGGTCGATCAGTCCCGACTTCTTCTGGCCGCGGCTCTGGACGACTGCGGCCTCGCCTATGTCACGCGATGGATGGCCGAGGAAGCACTTGCGGACGGGAGACTCCGGCAGGCGTTAGCCGAGTGGACGCCGCCCTATCCTGGCCTCTGCCTCTACTATCCCAGACACCGCCATATCGGAGCGGGGATGCGGGCCTTTCTGGACTTTCTGAAGGCCAATCGATCGATCTAAGCTCTTGAATGGAATCGAACCGCCGACCGTCAGTTCAGTGGTCGTGTCTTTCTAGAAAGTTTCGCATTTATGCAACTACATGCTCCCCTTAAAAGGCCAGCTTGGTTTGGCAATCTCGGCGGCTTTGCGCCACAAGCTCTCATAAGGAAATCGAATGATACTCTCGTCCATGACTTGAATCTTGCCCGACTAGCGATTGACACCCAATTCAGAGAAAGCTTCGTGCGAGGCTCGCGTCAGTTCGACGATGAAATCCTGCACGACGTGTACACGTGAAGGCGTGTGACGTTTGTCGATCCTCACGGCGTAAAGCGGGACTTCACCGCTACGCCAATTACCTAAAACCTCGGTCACAACACTTCGCTTCCAGTCCTCTATACCGACCCACGCTGGCGCATAGCCTATACCAACTCCAGAGCGGATCATGTCCCACGCAGCTTCTGGATCATCGAACACATGTCGCGCCTTAGGCTGGTGACGGATCGTTTTTCCGTCCAACGGGCTACGGAAACGCCAGCTTTCGACCTGCCCATTTACCCGATTGCGCAAACCAATAAGATCGTGGCTGGCTAGATCAGACGGAGTGACCGGCCGTCCATGAGCGCTGATGTAGTCGGGCGTCGCGCACACGATCCACGGAAACGTACAAAGTTGGCGAACGAAGTGACCGGGCAGTCCTGACACGTCTCCACCTCCGATAGCAATATCGATCCCGCGCACTGCCATGTTGAGGAAATCGGCGCTGAATTCGATCTCTACCGAAATACTTGGGTTCGCACGGAGAAACTCCGGCAGGCGAGGCAGAATGCATCTCTTGGCAAATGAAGGAGGTGCGCTGATACGGACACGCCCCACAGCTCCTTGATGGCCAACTTCACCGATGGCGTCACGGGCTTCTTCCAGATCGCTCAGGAGCTTGATGCCAATAGCCAGTAGACGGTCCCCTTCGGGCGTCGTCGATAGAGAGTGCGTCGTCCTGTTGAGAAGTCTTACCCCGTGCGCCTGTTCCAGCCGACTGACCGATTTGGACATCGCGGAGGTAGAGCTGTTCGACCGCCGCGCTGCCTCCGAAAACGACCCGGCTTCGACGATGCGAGTAAACCAGAGGAGTTGGAGAAGATCGGAAGACAATGGCGGTATTGACATGCAGTCAACACTACCATGGCGGCATTCTGGGTTCAACCCGATCCCGATCGCGGCGATAAGTGACCATCGAAGGCAATCGGACGGCATCGATGTACACCGATCATCCTTCGCCCCTGCGTCAGCGGAGAGCTGCCAGGCCACCTTACCGGAGAAATCGAAATGGCTAAGACATGGTTTATTACTGGCACCTCTTCCGGCTTCGGTCGCGCTCTGGTTGAGCAGCTCCTCGCCCGGGGCGACCGGGTCGTCGGGACTGTACGCAAGATCGCAGCGATGGATGACCTGAAGGCGCGCTACGGTGACCAGCTTTCGGTGGCAAGTCTGGACGTCACCGATATCAATGGGATCCGCAACGTTGTTCGTTCCGCATTCGAGGAGGTCGAACACATCGACGTGGTCGTAAACAATGCGGGATACGGCTTGTCGGGCGCTGCTGAGGAATTGACGGACGACCAGATTCGCCTCCAGATCGACACCAACCTGATCGGTTCCATCCAGGTCATTCGTGCTGTCATCCCTCATTTGCGTCATCAGGGTGGCGGTCGCATTCTCCAGCTCGCATCCATGGGTGGCCAAATCGCCATACCCAACCTCAGCGTCTACCATGCGACAAAGTGGGCAGTCGAAGGCTTCATGGAATCCGTTGCGCAGGAAGTCGCCCCTTTCGGCATCGAAGTCACCATCGTCGAACCGGGTCTGGCACGGACGAACTTCATGGGGGGCAGCATGGTGTCTGGACGGCCGATGGAAATTTACGACGGTACGCCGGTCGGAGACTTCCGTCGCGCCGTTGCAGAAGGTCTGGTCCCGAACAATGGCGATCCGGTCAAAATGGCGAACGCCATGATTGACTCCGTTTACGCGAACCCCGCGCCTCTCCGTCTGGCTCTGGGAAGCGATGCTTACTTCGCCATTCGCGGTGTACTTGTCAGTCGCCTCGCCGCGCTCGACGCTCAAAAGGCAATAGCCCTCTCCACCGACGTTGAAGAGGTGGGATCGTTGCAAAACGTCGCCTGAGCAGCAAGCACCGATAACATCGTCATCACTGCACGGTGATGATTCAGTACCGTGGGTCACAACGTCTCAAATGATTTGGCCTATCGGACACAAGACTAGAGGAAGATCGAATGGTTGCGTTTTCACCCACTGCGTTCGCTGAGTTCTTGAACGACAAAGATGACAAAGCCGTCATCATGTTGAACCTTCTAAGGTTCGATCCCGATGGTGGCCGCGAGAGGCATCTCGAATATCTTAAAATGGCTGAACCGATACTGGCGCGCTTCGGAGCAAAGATTTTGTTTCGTGGCAATGGTCTACCAGTCCTCACGGACGGTGACACGCGCATGTGGGATGCGGTATTACTCGTTCAGTATCCGGGGAGAGCAGCGTTTAAGGCGATGGTTGACGATGAAGAGTATCAACGCGCGTTCCAGGTCGGCGCATCGTCACTTGCCGATATCGTCCTCCAGCCGCTGACGATAGCTGACGAGCTTACTTGATGAGGCGCGCCTCCAAGGCGGCAATGCTTAGTCGGCGGGGAGGTATCTTCCCGCCGCCCGAAACCGGAAAGTTAGGCATGGGAGACGACCGCTTTGGTCCAAACGCAGACATTCTGAACTGCAAAGCTCTTGAAAGGATACGAACCAACGAGCCTTAACCTAATTTTGCTGACATGCTGCTTTTTTGCGCTCGAATGGAAGAGTAGAATTTTCAGCTTAAGATGCAGATAACGCTTCTCGGAGAAACGAATGTTGTACTTGGCGCAGTATATCTCTGAAAAATAAGTGGCAATGAGCTGATTCAGCTGCCCTCCTGACGAACATGCCAGCCGGCTGGCCGTGCGGACCATGATCAATGTCGATAAAGCTAACCACCAGCAAAATAACCAGAGACTGCATAAGAAGCCTCATTCTGAGGCTGACGCTAGACCACTTCAGCCTCAGGGGATATCACGCTGCAAAGCGCCGACGTGAATCTGGCGCCCGGGCATGAGGCCTTCGAGACCTCTTAGGCCAACCTAGTAGCTTCATTGAATTCCCAACGAGGAGCGCGAGAATAAACGCTTTCCAAATCACCGTACCCAAGGGTCACAAGAAAATTCGCCTTTATCGTACTTGCCGGGAAAAACTCTGCCGTCACGGCTTTTTCGTCAAAGCCTCCGATCGGCCCAACATCGAGGCCCAGCGCGCGGGCCGCAATCATTAGATAACCAGCTTGTAGCGAAGCGTTTCTTAACGCGGAATCCGCGATGAAGCGTTCATCTGTCCCGTACCAGCCACGGGCGTCGGTGTGAGGAAAGAGCTTCGGCAATGTTTCTATGAAGTTCATTTCCATTCCGAGGATTGCGGTGACCGGCGCTAATCTGATTTTGTCGCCGTTGCCTCCGTAGCAAAGCTTGGCAAGACGTACTTTAGCATCGTCGGTAGTACACCACACGATTCGCTGTGGCTGTTGATTTGTGGATGTCGGTCCCCATTTGTAGAGGTCGTACAACGCTTGCAGCGTCTCCAGTGCGACCGGTTGCTCCGTGTAGCGATTAAAACTTCGCGCGCTCCTGAACAGCTGGTCCAGGGACTGGTCCGAAAGCGGTCTACCCATTTTCTGATCTCCTAAAACGTGATGACTCGACGTTATAAAAATGGTATCAAAAGGAAAGTAGGCACCTTTTTCATACCATGAGAAAAATGGACAAGCTTTTGGAAATGCAGACAGAAGATGCTCTAGGCTGCCCGTTGTCGGCCTTCGTCACGACGATCTCAGGGAAGTGGGCGATCCCAATTCTCTACCGTCTCATCATATCTGACGGGCCGGTCAGGTTTCGGGATCTTCAAAGAAGAGCCACGCCAATCACCCAGAAAGAGCTCACAAAGCAATTGAGGTTGCTTGAGGCCCGTGGCTTGGTCATACGAACAGTTTATCCCGTCACACCTCTTCATGTAGAGTATGAGGCTACGCCCACCGCCAAGGAATTAATTGGTTCGCTTGAGGGCATCGCCCAGTGGATGAGACGACACTGGGGCGCACTCAATTCTGACCAAGCCAAGGCAAGTTGAGAATTACCCGGATCAAACTCGGCGTCCTGGAACAGCCAACGATGGTTCTTTTCGCGCCGCCGATATTGTGCCTCTCCATCTTTCAGGAAAGGTGCTGCCGCCCGGTCCCGCAGGCCGATTTGCGGGCCCCGCGGTTGTATCTGTGACGCGCGACGCACGGGTGCGCGACCGTGAGTCAGTCCCAAGCAAGCCCGATGTGCAATGTCCACCGAGAGACACAATTAGAAGAGGTACAATCATGCTTGTCGCAGGTAGCTCTAGAAACTCTGTGCTGGTTCTACAGCGAAGCGCTCGCGTGCCGAACCAAGATGCCGCCCAGGCGATCTAGGAACGAAAGACCGAAGAAAACCTCCCCTCAGTCAGGACGAGAAACCCGATGCGGCAGACGAGTTCCTGAAGGTGTCCAACATGGCCCCGGCCGAGCGCATCCGCGGTCCTCGGTCCGTCGAGCCCCGGCGCGCAATTTTGGCGGCGCCGAGATTGTCCAACTAATGTTTCTGCACCGCGGCATCTGCATCCAGGCGACAATCCTGCACTGCCCGCTCTATCGCCTCCTTGTCGCCAAAGACGGCAACGAGAAGCGTCGCCCCCTCGATTCTGGCCAGTGCATCGCTCGCCACAAGCTCAGCCCTGTCCGGTGACATGACCGATGACAGAATAGAAATCAGGTGCTCGCGGAGCGTATCAAAGAACCGTCGAACGGCATCCTTTGCCGCTGGGGTTTCGTCGCTGACGCCATATGCGAGGTGAAGCCCGACGCAGCGCTTTCGCTCCGCCAGATTACCCGCGATGGCCCGAAGGGCCGTCTCATAGGACTGCTGCCAAGGAGCGCCAACAGAGTCGGCGCGGGTGTAGTCAAGCGTTTCCCGGAGGAGAGCATTGAGCACCTCCGGGACTAAGGCCTCCTTGTTTGAAAACCGCATATACAAAGATGCCTTTTTCAGGCCTATTCGATCGGCGAGATCCTGCATCGAAGCACCAGCATATCCCTTTTCGCGGAACAGTTCCCGAGCTGCCGCTAAAATTTCATCTCTTGTGACCTTCATGCCCTAAACCTTCTCGACGTGCGCCGCCGAGTATAATCCATTCGAGCCGTCTCCACAAACGACCGATCGGTAGGGTGGAAAAATTTCGGGCGGACATCGTTTGGCGCGGCGTGTTGCGATGGAGCCTCGAAGTCGCCGGTTGTTACACGGGTCGCATCGGGGACGCACCGACATCCCGCCGGTTCATCCGCCACCAGATAATCCCGTGCGCGAAAGCGTCGGTGACGGAACCCAACGAGATAGAGTAACGCCTGTTAAAAGCGATATCATCGCTTCGACGAGCGGTGGAGCTGCTACCGCGGGATATGCGGACGCTTCGCTCAGCAATTTATTTGCCAGCCGAGGCTCCCGGTTCTCCCGCTCCACAACCTCCATCTTCTCGGTGACGTCGTTTGCAGAATCCGACGAACACCGGATAACAAGCTCACCTGCATTTTTATACTATACGGCTAATCCACCACGTGCTTCTGCTGTTTTAGGATTGCTGCGGAGCAACTGCGGCTGGTCCATTTCGGGTTCGGAGCATAAAGCATCATGATTAATCACCTGCTGCAACGCCTCACGAGACGGGAGGTCCCTTCAACTATTCGTCTGACGGGTAAGGGAAGTGCTATGATCGAGGGCGCTATCTCGGGGTCGGGAAAGCTGTCTGTTGGCGCAACATGGCCAGGCGTCCCTAGCGAGCCGACCAACCTAGTCGTCAAGGCCGGCGGCGAACTGGTCATCAACGGTGAGTTCACTGCATACTCTGGAAGTACTATAGGTGTTCAAAGCGGCGCTAGACTGATTATTGGGAGCGGGTTCGCTAACCGCCATACCTGGATTTCATGTGGTTCAAACATCAAGATCGGTGAGGAAGTTTTCATTGCTGACCAGGTCATCATCAGGGACTGGGATGGCCATCGTTTGGTGGGTCGACCCGCCGCAGCACCCATTATAATTGGCAATCATGTTTGGATCGGCATGCGAGCCATCATCCTCAAGGGAGTGACAATCGGCGACGGCGCGGTCGTTGGAGCAGGCGCCGTGGTGACCAAAGACGTCCCTGCCGGCACCATCGTAGCAGGAAACCCTGCAGTTGTTGTGAAACAGAACATCCAGTGGGAGCCCTAAGTGTAGGTGAGCGAGCTGCCTCCCGTCCATCTCGCCAATGGCGGTGCAGGCCGTCACAGCACGACAATAGAAGACCGGACCAGCCGGAATTCGATGTTCCCACTGGCTTTCTGACCGGGTTCGGCAGTGAGCGTTCGTTCCTACTTTTCCACCACGGGTCCCTCGCGCAATCGCGACACAACCTCCCTCAAGTCTCGGAATACTAAAGGCGTCGCGGAAACGACGACGCCGCGCGAAGGGACGAAGCAGCTTGGGCTGCGCAAGGTAGGCGCATTTGGAGTCCGCGCGATGTACTCCGTCATCTCCGTCAAGAAGAGTGTGGGCGCCCCAAAACGGGGCCCGTCTACGCCGGCTTGTGCTCTGTAAGAGCGTGCGGGAGAAATGCCTCCGTTTTTCGCGGGATGCTCGTCGTGTTGGCGCGACAATCTAATGTGTAGATGAACTTCGTGTCTTCGGCCTGCTGGATCTGATTTCCTCAGAACGAGGAGACCTCTTTACAAACGACCGATCGGTAGTAAGCTATATGGGTGAGAAGGGTGCCCGTGCGGGCTAAAGAGCGAGGGAGTTCTCAATGACGGTAAGCTACAACCGCCAGCAGGTGGGTGAAGTGGAGGTTTTCTATCGCGAGGCCGGGTCACGGACGGCTCCTGTCCTGCTGCTCCTGCACGGCTTTCCTTCATCAAGCCACATGTTCCGTGAACTTATACCGCTTCTCGCCGACCGATACCGCGTTATTGCGCCGGACCTTCCAGGTTTCGGGTACACGACAGCACCTGGACGAGGAAAATTCGACTATACCTTCGATAATCTAGCGACGGTCATTGAGGGCTTCACGGAGGCGCTGGGACTGGAAAATTACGCGCTTTATGTCTTCGACTACGGAGCACCGACCGGGTTCCGCCTTGCGCTTGCGCATCCAGAGCGCGTCTCGGCGATCATCAGCCAAAACGGTAACGCCTATCTCGACGGTTTCAGCGACGAGTGGGGGCCTTGGGAAGCCTACTGGCGCGACCCAAATCCGGAAACTAGAGAAGCCTGCCGGGCCTCTCTTTCTCCAGAAGTGATCGAAAACTGGCAGTATCGGACAGGGGCTGATCCTAAACGTCTTGGACCCGACGGATACATGCTCGACATAGCCCTAATGCGTCGCCCGGACGCAGAGGAAATCCAGCTAGATCTCATTCTAGATTATAGAACGAACCTTGAGCGCTATCCCGACTTTCAAAATTACTTCCGCACATACCAGCCTCCCCTCTTGGCCGTCTGGGGTCGTCATGATCCAGCGTTCATCCCGGCAGGCGCTGAAGCCTATAAGCGTGATCTCCCTGACGCGCATGTGCACCTCCTCGATACCGGCCACTTCGCCCTGGAAACCCATGCGCCTGAGATTGCCCACATCATCCGGGGCTTTCTCGAAGAACATCTTTAGAAATTTTGCACCGTCGTCTTCACGGGTAGTGTCGTTGGCGATGAAGGTGCCCCTCGCGTTAATTGCATCGGTAACCGGACGCGCCACAGCCATTTGAAGGACCGATTTCGGTCGCCCCTGCCTGGTCAAATAGGGTGACGTTATCTGGAGTACGTTGTTGGCTTACTGGTGATCAAAGTTTTCGGGCACTGTACTTTATTAACAAAGCTCGCTGTGCGAGTACTGGAGGCGCTATTGCCAGCTTTATCTCTTGGGCTCCGAGACGCAGATCGTGCGCTGATTGACGTTAACAGGGCAGCTGTCGCGACGGGTAAAGACAACGTCACCGCGTTCAGAATGCAGGTCAGAAGCGGAGCCGACGTAAAAGGGTATAGTGAGCAGAACCTGATAATGCTAAACAGACGCAACGCAGTGCCCGTCGACTGCCTCGTCGGCCGGGAGACCCTTAATCATGTCGCACATTATGGAAATATTACTGTCATCCCCGAAGGGGTGGAATTCCAAGGGAGATTCGGGGCTCCCGCCGAACTGATTATCGTCTCGATCCCAAAGCAGCGCCTGGCAATTTCGGCAGCTTCGAGCGGTCTTTCTGTTCGGTCTTTCGACCCGCGACTAAGCGACTTTGATGCCACGATTGGCACTGCTGTTGAAGAATTTTCGCATTGGCTCAGCATTGGTTCTACAGAGGGTGACTGCGAACTGATTGCAGACGACCTCGTCGAGCTTGTCGCGAGTAGATACTGCGGTCCAATCAATGGGTTTCCTCCGCGGGGGCAGCTATCTAACCAAGTGATAGCGGACATCAACAGGTACGTACATGAAAACGTCGGCTGTAGCTTTACGATTAAGGATCTCGCCGAATTAGCGAAGCAAAACAGGTTCAACTTCCCGCGTCTGTTCCGGCGCACCGTTGGAGTCAGCCCGCATCAGTATGTTCTACGAGTAAGGCTACGACATGCGCGGGAGCTTATCCTGTCGGGGTACTCACTCGCTGAGGCAGCTCTCGCTGCGGGATTTGTCGATCAAAGTCACATGTCGAGCTGGATGCGTAGGAGCTACGGACTGACCCCCGGCAATTTATCGAAGCTCGGGAGAAATCATCATGGGTGATTCTCTCTCGGGGAAAAGGATACGAGGCGCGCGTAGTTGAAAAGGAAGCGCACCATAATCAGACATTGTGGGGATAGTTTGGGAGAGGACGTTGAAACAACCTCCGTGAAGTTCGATTAGTAAAGTGATCGGCAAAGTCAAACCCGATCCTGCCTCGTTGGTACGGGCTCGCCGCTACCATTGGAAGATCGGGTCATGACTCTGTGCCTACGGCGAAATATCTTTCCCCCAAGCACCGGACCCTCCCGCTTCCGGGTATCACGGCACCATGATGACCCTTCCAAGTGGTTTCGCTTTTTCCGCAAAATCATGAGCGTCGCGTGCTTGCGAGAGGGGAAACACCTTTTCGATCGCGATGCGGAATTCGTCGTTTTCGAGCATGCGTAGCATCTCGGTGACCGTCGAGTGTACATGCGCTCTTTCGAAAAGCGGGCCCATGAAAACTCCGAGTAGAGTTTGATTTGATTGCATGGCTGGCCACAGGTCCAAGTTTAGGCTCCCGCCGCCAGCATTTCCAACAAAAACGAGACGTCCCTCCGGCGCCAGCATGGCAAGCGACTGGCTCAAGGTGGCGCCGACAGGGTCAATTACCAGATCAACCCCTTTACCCCTTGTGACCTGCCTGACGACGTCGATAACGTCCACAGAGAATCTATCGACGACGTGATCCGCACCGAGCGTTGCGATCTGCGCGAGCCGAGTCTCTCCACTTGAAACTGCGATCACGGTTGCTCCGGCTCGGGCAGCAAGCTGCACGGCCGCGAGGCCAACTCCTCCGGCCGCTGCATGTACAAGAACCGTCTCATTGCGTAGGAGACCGCCTCGCGCGAAAAGGCAATGATGAGCTGTACCAAATGATATTGGCAATGCCGACGCTGACGCCGCGTCCATACCGGGTGGCAGCAACCACGTTCGGATCGCGGGCACGGCCCAGAGTTCAGCATGTGATCCCTGCATGTCGAAGGCCGCCACCCTGTCACCGACTTCACGGTCACTCACGTGCGCCCCGGTCTTCACGATCCGCCCTGCCGCAGCATATCCCACAACGCCGGATGGACGAGGAGGTGGCGAGGATCGACGATTGATCAAGTCTCCACCCTCGATCGAAATCGCTTCCACTGCGATGAGAACCGCGTCCGGAGCTACAGTCGGGTCGGGGATCTCCCTGTACTTCAAAACATCCGGAGGTCCAGCTTGATCATAAACGGCAGCCTTCATCGCGTTTCTCCTTTCCGATCTGTTATTGCGTCGCGCAAGCCTGCGAGTTCCGCGATGCCTGAGCAAAAGAGGGACACCTGATTTGGACTGGCGCGAGCGCTTCGACTTGGAAGCTGAAAAAAGATAGACCCTCATCCAGATATTGATAAGCTACCGAGCTTCAAGAAGCCTTATAGATGAGGTTAATAAGTGGACAGACACGTCCTTCGAGATCTGGCAGTCTTTGAAGCCGTCGCACGACACAAAAGTTTCACCGAGGCGGCATCCGAACTTGGAGTCAAACAATCCACTCTCAGCTACACAATTAGCCAACTCGAGCAAAAGATCGGGGTGGCACTGCTCGCAAGGACTACTCGTAGCGTCGCCCCAACCGGCGCAGGGAGACGCTTGCTGGAGATCCTTAGCCCGGCGATGCGCGATATCGGGGAAGAGCTGCTGAGGTTGCAGGAGGCAAGGGAGACGGTTTCGGGCGTCGTCCGGCTGACAATGATCCCGGTTGCGTTTGAAAGCATCGTCCGGCCGGCGCTGCGAGGCTTTTGTCAGCGCTACCCCGATATTGCTATCGAAATTTCAACCAGTGAGGGTCTGGACGACATTGTCGCTGAAGGCTTTGACGGGGGGATCCGTTTCGGTACGCTCATCGATAAGGACATGGTGAGGCTTCCATTGACTGCGTCCACGCCTGTGGTCATCGCAGGCTCGGCATCGTATTTTGAGAAGTACCCGATCCCGGCTGTGCCAGAAGACCTCGCTGTTCATCGACTCATCTTATATCGCTACGTGAGCTCTTCACGGCTCTTCCGCCTCTCGTTGATAAAGGGGCGCCAAAAGTTTGAGTACAAAGGTAATCCAGCGTTGATCCTGGATGATGGAGCAGCGATCCGGTCAGCCGTCGTCGACGGGTTGGGGCTCGGCTTTCTAATTCGCTCGCAGGTCGCCGCCGATCTCGAAACCGGCAATCTCAGGGAGGTTCTCGAGGATTGGCTAACGGATCTGCCCGGCTTCAGTCTCTACTACCCAAGCCGGCGCGGAACGTCGCCAGCCTTCCGCGCGCTCATAGAATATTTCAAAGAGGCTGCGATCACTCAGCATTCCGCCGATGACCCTTCAGCTTGAGCCTAAGTCGGCACCTGTAAACAAGTTCATTTGCTCAAGGGTGTCTTTGACTAATGGCGCTCGCACCGGCGCGGAAGGTTGATCTAACGGAGCGAGATCGTGTTTCCTGGATACACACTCCCCTCGAGCGGCTGGCTGCCGAACAACATGCACAAATCTACAATCCTGTTCTCGATTAGCCGCGTATGGATTCGCCCGCTGGGCAAGAGGCCATCGGGTCGTCATGAACAACGAGGATAGGATGCTTACCAACCAGAATCCGCTACTGCGGGAGTTAGCAGCTCGCGGCGAAGAATTAAGTTTCGACACAGACGGGCTGCTCTTCAACGCCGCAGTCGACGCACAGGCGATGGCGATCGTCAAAATTCGAGACAAGGGCCATCTGTCCTCCGTCGTCCGGGTCGCTGCAGAACACGGCACGCCAATGTCGGTCCTTGGAGGTGGTCACGATCTTTCGGGACGCGGCTTCGTAAAAGAGAATTTGATCCTCGACTTGCGATCGCTGACCTCTGTAGCAGTGGACAGCGACCGCAAGACCGTGATGATTGGCGGCGGAACCCTTTCGGGCGACCTCGTCGAGAAACTCCCAACGCATCTTGTAAGCCCTTTAGGAACGGTCTCAACCGTGGGCGTGATTGGGTTGGCCCTCGGCGGTGGTTATGGCCGGCTGACAAGTACTCTGGGTTTGACATCTGACACGTTGGAGAGTGCTGAACTTGTTCTCGCAGACGGTACCACCACAGTCGCCAGCGAAGAGGACGATCGTGATCTCTTATGGGCTTTGAGAGGTGGTGGCAGCGGCTTCGGTGTGGTGACAGCGTGCCGTCTCAAATTATATCACGTGCCCGAGGTTCTGGTCTCGATGCACATCTACCCGATGGAAGATGCGCAACGCATATTACTGTTGTGCCAGGACCTCATTGATGCACATCCTGCGGACCTGAACCTGTTCATGGCCTTCATGACCGGCCCGAACGGTAACCCTGTTCTTTTCGTTTCCCCGACATGGACCGGCGATCGCAATATCGGAGAGGCTCTCGTGAGCGATCTGCAGGCAGATAAATCTGCTTACACGATCCAAAGCGGTTGGATGCCATACAAGATGACCTTCGACAAGGAGGCCGAGAAAGCTTGGCCAAAGGGGCGCAATTACAGCCTGCCCACGCGAACGGTCGAGCGGCTTGATCGAGACGTGGTCGAGATACTCATCCAGGCTGCTCTCAATTTCACGTCACCGTTTTCGGCACTCGTAATTCATGATTTTCACGGAGCGGCAACAAATATCGATCCAGCGGCGACGGCTTTTGCCCTTCGCAAACCGCATTTTGTTATCGAAATTATTTCCGCCTGGGATGGAGCGGCGAACGGTGAAGCGTCCGGTCATCGCGCTTGGTCTGAAGACGTATCTGCGTCTTTGGCGACGCTTGCGCTTCCCGGCGGCTATCCCAACCTCCTTTCCCCCGATGAAGGGGAACGCGCGCGGCAATTTTTCGGAAGCTCGACCGAGCGTCTGAAGACGATCAAGAGCAGGGTCGATCCTGACGATCTCTTTCGATCGGGAACAGGGCGCATCGCACGCTAATTATCGGAACCTTGCGCGAATCCTTGGGGGCAGTGCCCTCCAAGGATTACCCTGAAAGTGCCAACGTCGAGAACCGTAGTGACCTTTTCCAAACGAGATGGGCCGGATGCCTGCGTACAAATGATTATCGAGTCGCTCTCGATGCAGCCTCATCCGGAGGGAGGCTGGTATACCGAGACCTTCCGCGACGACGACGCTGCGCGGAGCGTCCACTCGACCGCAATCTATTTCCTCTTGGAAGAAGGTCAAAAGTCCCATTGGCACCGATTGAGAAACGCTTCTGAAGTCTGGCACTTCTATTTGGGTTCTCCACTCGAAATCAGCACGTGGCAGGAGGGAGGGGCGGTGTCAAGCGTTATACTGGGACCTGAGATACAGCGCCTCCAACGGCCTCAGGTTATCGTCCCTAGAGATGTTTGGCAGTCGGCCACTCCGCTCGGAAAATTCACCTTGGCAGGGTGTACGGTCGCTCCTGGTTTCGATTTCACGGAATTTCAACTTGCACCTCCTGGTTGGGAACCCGAAGATCGAAATCATCGCTGAGCCCGGTGAAGGCCGGACACCAAGCAGCCAAGGGCGCCGGACGTCAAAGCGAAACAAATTACGAGTCTTATCAGTGTTTATAGAGAGGAGACCGCAAATGTTGATCAATCGACGCACTTTTTCAACGTTAGCCGCTGGAGCAGCGGCATCGATCTTTTCGGCAAACGCAATGGCTGCCCCGGCTCTAGGTCGTCCACCGAAAGCACGCAACATAGTGTTCGTCCACGGTCTCTTTGCGGACGGCTCTTGCTGGAACGATGTCATATCCCTGTTGCAGCCAAAGGGGCTGGCAGTCACATCTGTGCAGAACCCCCTGACAACGCTTCCTGAATCAGTGGACGCGGCGGAACGCGTGCTTGCTCGCCAGGATGGACCTACCGTCTTGGTAGGCCACTCCTTCGGTGGGATGCTTGTCACGCAAGCAGGTATGCATCAAAATGTCTCGGCACTGGTCTATATCGCGGCTCGTGCGCCTGATGCCAATGAAGACTTCGCGGCCCTCGCAAAGTCTTATCCCACGCCTCCCGCGAGTGCCGGTATTGTTTATGACGGGGAGGAAGGCAGGCTCAGCGAAGAGGCGTTTTTGCGTGATTTCGCTGGCGATGTTCCGGAAGCAAGAGCTAAAGTGCTGTTCGCCACGCAGTATCCATTTCAAAAGCCCTTACTGGCAGGAAAGGTCACGGAAGCCGCATGGCGTTCGAAACCGAGTTTCTATGCCGTATCGAGTGAGGACCGAACGATAAATCCCGATCTGCAACGTTACTTGGCCAAGCGTATGGGCGCTAAAACGATCGAACTCGCAGCAAGCCACTTGTCTTTGATCTCGCACCCTCGCGAGGTAGCTGATCTTGTCCTTGAGGCCGCCGGCCAAAGCGCGTAAGCGTTTGCCTCATGGACGAATTAGCATCGGAAGCAGTTGCGAGGCTTGGACGCGCAACCGCTTCCTTGTACTCTTTGGTTATGGGCTGCCTCTATCGCGATATCCAGATGTCAGTGAGCACGAGATTTGGATGCGCCTCCCTGCCGGCCCGTTCTTTAGTTTCCGGCACGTCTGCCACCCCGACATGGAGCAGTCTCGGTGAAAGATCGAGCTCCGCGTTTGCGATGTCCCCAAGTTCAGGCACCACGCCCCTGCGCCTTGGATGGACGAAGCAGGTGATGCCCGCCGGGCATTATGGATAGATCGAGCTGCTCAAATCCAGCGAAATTGATGGGCCGGATGACGATCATCGATAGGCGGCGTGCCGCATCCTCATTTGACAGCCCGCTAATCGCCATCACAAGGTATGACAGCACGACGAATTCCTGACCGTCGCGAGCGCGTGCGAGGAAAATTCCGAGCCGTGCAGCGCGCGAACGTGTGTTTTTTCTTCAGAACCCCATCGTCATATGCTTTCAAAAACCGGTCGCTGCGGCGCCACGTCCCCCAAACCGCCTGGTTTCAGAATAGCGTGGTACAGCGCACCGCCTGATCCAGGGCGGGCAACCCTACTGCTCGCAATTTGACCGAGGCGGCCTAAATCGCAACCCTTTTCTGAAAATCAGAATGAATGCGTCAGTCCTGCGATGCGCCAGCGGAAGCGTTGGCACATTGACCGTCTTGACCCGGGGACTCGGCCCGACCTTATTGTGAGCGAGGCTATGCCCCGATCCAACATAAAATCAACGTGAGGAAGTCCTGGATGGCCTCATCCTTCCGGACCCGCTTGCGAACGAGAGCGTCCGATAAGGCTTCCCCGGCGCCGATAATACCTAGGCAGCGCCGACGAACTGCCTCAGGAGGCAATTTCGAGTAAGGTGCAAGCGCTGCCGCAAAGAATGCGATATGCCCATCGATCATCTCCCGCTGGACTGCGTCCATCTGAGCATCGCCCCTCAACGCTCCGCCGATGGCGTGCCACTCAGGCCCGATGGTTTCGTGGCATAACATGTATGCTTCCGCCAGAACCTCGGCGACATCGCGAAGACTGGCCGGCGAATCTTCTAGCGCCTGGGCCAGCGCCCGGACCTGCTGATCCATGATTTCCTTGTATAGCGCGATCATCAGTCCGGCTCGCGTGCCGAAGTGATTATAGGCAACGGGCTTGGTCACCCCTGCCCGCTCAGCCAGCGTTGCTAGCGTAAGAGCGTCGGTGCCATCCTCTCGTACGATCAGATGTGCGATCTCTAGCAACTGAGTGCGGCGATCGCTCTTTGGCATTTTCTTCGGCAATTTCTACAACCTCGTGTGACGCTCGGCGGGAAAGGTGTGACGAACCAGTCCACCAAAAATACATAGCCACAATCAATCGCCGCTCGTCCAAAAACGCTCAGACTCTCTCAAATTAGTTCAATTGCTTCGGTGTTGCTGCAGCCGCAATGATCAACAAGCGCGCAGTGAGACAGAGAGGCGTCGGATGAATGTGCAAGAATCTACAAGACCTCCACCTACAGCGTCCTCATTGTGTGGCGCAAATTGGCAGGTTTTGGGGTGCCAGACTGATGACCCACAATGTTTGGAATTGCTATGAAATTTGGATCAGATCTGCTGCTGGAGGTTTTGGAAAGCGAAGGCGTCCGATACATCTTCGGCAATCCTGGCACGACAGAGATGCCGATCATGCATTCCCTGCGCCGGCATCCTGATCTGCGCTATGTTCTCGGACTGCAAGAAGCTGCCGTCGTTGCTATGGCAGATGGATTTGCAAAGGCAAGCGGGGAGACCGCTTTCGTCAATCTTCACACCGTGGGCGGCCTTGGGCACGCAATGGGCGCGCTACAACACTCTGCGATCGCAAAGACTCCCATGCTGGTGACAGCGGGTCAGCAGGACACTCGTCATGGCTTCATGAATCCGCTTCTTTACGGCGATGTGCTGAAGATGGCGGAACCTGCAGTGAAATGGTCGCGCGAGGTTCAACACCCTGACCAGATCCCCGCCCTGATCAGGCGCGGACTGCAAGATTGCCGTACCCCGCCGCGCGGCCCGATATTCCTTTCCCTCCCCATCGACATATTGACGGCTGAGACGCGAGTAGAGGCGGGCCTCGGATCGGCCATCAGCAGGGGATCATCCGCGGGAGGCCTAGAAGAACTCGCTCGAGCATTAGCGGCCGTCGAGGTTGGAAGATTAGCGATCGTGTCTGGAGATGAAGTTGCAGTCAGCGATGCTGCTTCCCAAGTCGTCGAGATCGCTGAGATGCTTGGTTGCCGCGTGCTTGGCCCATCGTGGCCGGGCAGCATGTCTTTCCCCACAGATCATCCTCTATGGTCCGGAAACCTCCCCTCCAGCGCGGACGGAATGCGAGCGGCTCTTGGGGAATATGATGCCGTCTTCGTGGTGGGCGAGGATCCGTTCCTCTCGTACCTCTATACCCCCGGCGGCGCGGTTCCGCACGGGTGCAAGCTGTTTCAGCTCTCCGAGGACGCTACACAGATCGGTCGTACCTATGCGGCGGCCTTGGGATGCGTCGGATATCTCAAGCCATCGCTGGCAGCGCTTAGTGCTCTGCTGATCGAAGCAGCGGCGCCCCTCCGTGATGCGGCTCGATCGTTGTATCAGCTCGCCGCTGCTGCCCGCGTGAATGCCCTGCGAGACCTCGACAGCCGACTGATGTCAGAGAGCCGTCAGACGTCGATTACACCATTTGTTGCGGCAGGTTCGACTTTGAAGGCCGTTGGGCCCGCTATCGCGGTCGTCGATGAAGCGCCGGCTACCATGCACCACATACGGAGCTTCATGACCCGCTTCGCCGTGCGGAAATATTTCTTCATGCGGAGCGCTATCCTCGGCTGGGGGTTACCTGCAGCAGTCGGTGTCTCACTCGGGCTCGGGTCAGATCCGGTGGTCGCTCTTCTGGGGGATGGGTCCGCGCTCTACACGCCGCAGGGCCTTTGGACCGCTGCAAAGCTGAAACTCCCTGTCACTTTCGTGATCATGAACAACAGCGAGTATAATATTCTCAAGCGCTACTCCGTCGCTCAAGGCTACGAGCACGAAGGAAACTCAACCATTCCCGGCATGGAGCTCGTCGATCCGACGATTGATTTTGGTGCGCTCGCCACGGCGTTTGGCCTCTCGGCTTGCAAGGTCACACGCGTTGAAGAGATTGAAGAAGCCGTCAGAGCAGGGATTCATTCCGGCTCGCCCAACCTCGTGGAACTTGTCATCACGCGTGAATGAGCGATCAGCGCACAAGCAGGCGTCCAGACCATCGCTCTTCGTCCAACTATTTCTAGGAGGTCACGCGCCAGTGCCTCGGGCACGCCGATATTGGAACTTACTACTAGTAACTTCGTTCTCACCGTAGCAAACTGAACTGCCACGAGGAGGTTGCAGATATGTCACCACGTCCCATTCTTCTGGTCGGAGGAACAGGAAAGGTCGGCCGTTGGACAGCAAGGCTGCTGCGGGAGGAACACCCCCAGATCCGGTTTCTGATCGGTGGACGAAACCTCGAAAAGGCGGAAGAGTTCGCGCGAGAACTTGGATCGGCCGAAGCAGTCCCAATAGATTTGACCGCGAGCGACCTTGGTCTAGGAGACCGACAAGTAGGTGCCGTTGCTGTGTTCTTCACGGAAGACCGGCTGGCGACTGTCCGGTTTGCCCAGTCGCGCTCCGTGCCCCACATCAGCATCTCGCGAGCTCTGTTTGAGATAGGGCCTGAGATTGCGTACTTTACTCAGCGCCCAAGCACTTCACCGGTCGTGCTTGGGACGGAATGGCTTGTTGGTGCCACGACGATGCCGATCCTGAGTTTTGCCAAGGCCTTCGGGAAAATTGAGCGGATCTCAATCGGAGCGCTGCTGGATGAAGAAGACGCGACAGGGCCCGCTGGTTTTGCCGACTTCGATCGGCAGAACGCGGTAATGCCTTCTGCGCTCATCCGGCGAAGCGGGGAGTTTCACTGGCTGACCGGCGACAAGGTGAAGACAAGTTTCAACGCCGCGGACGGGAGCCAGACAGAAGCCACAGCGTTTTCGGTCAACGACGTCATCGGCCTCGCTGCCGCACTGGACGTGCCGGATATTGAATTCAAACTCGCGATTGGAACGACATCATCGCGCCGGAGGGGGGAAGCATTCTCGACGGAGATCATCATCGAGATGGAAGGGCAGGACCATTCGGGTGCACCGCTATTTGCCCATCGCGCTATCACCCATGCGCTCGGGCAGATGCCGCTCACCGGTCTGGGCGTCGCTCTGGTGCTGCAGCGCCTGCTCGGACTCGACGGTCAAGCCCCGACAGCGCCGGGACTCTATCTGCCCTATCAGCTGCTTGAGCCAGATGCATATCTGGCCCGATTTAAGCGAGTTGGAGGCGTGATTCTGGACCTTGCGAAGCGTGACCCTGGAGGACGCCATGACGCTTGATCTCGCAGTCCGGTCGGGCGATCTTGCGATGGTGACCGACGTCCTGCGCAATGGTGTAGATGTCGACAAACGCGGTCCGGAGGGTTTTACGCCCCTGATGGTCGCGTCCGGTCATGGGCATTTCCATATCGCAGAGATCTTACTCACTGCGGGCGCTGACGTACATGCGCTGGAGCCCCGCATGGGTGCGAGCGCGCTTCACAAGGCAGTCCAGTCCGGGAATCCCGATCTGGTTGACTTACTTTTGAGCCACGGCGCCTTCATAGACCAACAAAGCGCAAGCCTCGGCAACAGCCCCCTTATCGACGCAGTCCTCTACAAACATGTCGAGGTCGTTGAAGGGCTGCTTTCTCGGGGGGCACGGACCCACACTGTCAATTATTGGGGCCAGACAGCCCTCGACATCGCCCGACAAGACGGGTTGGACGAAATAGCTCGGCTCCTCGAAGCTCACAATCGTCGAAAGGCAGAACATGTCGAATCTCTGACGCTGATCAAGGCCGTTCGAGCAGGTCACGGCGACGCGGTCGCCGCCCAGATTTCCGCAAACGCGGATATCAATCAAACAGTACCGGTTTCGGGCAGCGTCGATGACAAGTATACGCCGCTTGGTATCGCTGCGCGTGAAGGTCATACCGAGATTGTTCGCCTGCTGCTTCGTGCCGGTGCTCGACCAGAGCGGCTGATCGGTCTGATGGGCGGGATGGCACTTCATGACGCGACCTACTTTGGTCACGCCGACATCGTGCGGCTCCTGGCGAGCGCAACCAAGGACAGAGCCTGTGCGCCTGGGCTCAACGTGCAGGGCGCCTATAATGGGTTTAATGCATTACATGACGCCGTTTGGCACGGCTACATAGAGGTCGCCCGTGCGCTTATCGAGGCCGGTGCGCGTACAGATCTCCGATCCCATTCGGGGATGACGCCACGGGATCTGGCGGTGCTCTACGGCTATCCTGAAATCGTCGAGCTTCTTGATCGGGCTTCGCTGGAGAGCAAGGACGAGGGCATCGTTTTTGGTTCTACTGAAGAGGAGGTATCATGATCGAGGTTATCAAACCACAGCCTTACAATTTTACAGAGGCCGCTCTTACCGATCTTCGTGAGAGGCTTTTGAGGACGCGATGGCCGGACAAGGAAACCGTTTCCGATTGGTCGCAGGGCGTGCCGCTCGCGCGAATGCAGGCGCTGGTTGATTACTGGTCTAGCGACTACGACTGGCGACGCTGCGAAGCTCGGCTGAACGGCTTCAACCCTTCGGTTACGCGCATTGACGATCTTGATATCCATTTCCTCCACGTTCAGTCGCCCGAGCCGGGAGCGTTACCGTTGGTGTTGACGCATGGCTGGCCAGGGTCCGTTATCGAATTCCTAGATGTGGCCGCCCTCCTCTCAAACCCGCGGGCGCACGCGGCTGACCCGAAAGACGCTTTCCATGTCGTGCTGCCGTCGCTTCCGAATTTCGGCTTATCCCAAAAGCTCATCCGGCCTGATTGGTCGCCGGAACGGGTAGCCTCGATCTGGGTCGAATTGATGCACCGGCTTGGTTACGACAGTTTCGTCGCTCAGGGTGGCGACTGGGGATATGCGATAACGAACGCTCTGGGCGGCATTGGTTTGCCGGCGGTACGAGCCGTGCACTTCAACATGTTTCCGATCGTTGAGGGAATGGAAGCGCGGGACGCCAAAGAGCGCAAGGCGCTCGACCGCCTTGGCGCTTTCACGAATAACGAAAACGGCTATATGACCGAACAGATCCAGAGCCCGCAGACGATCGGTTATGCCCTTACAGATTCTCCCGTAGGTCAAGCCGCCTGGATTTACGAATTGGTCCAGAAATACGTCGATGGAGATGCGGAAGAATTGATCGGCCGCGATGCGCTGCTGGATAATATCACACTGTACTGGCTGACCGGAACCGCAGCGTCGTCTGCGCGCATCTACTGGAACAGCATGAGAAGTTTCAAGGAGCATCAGATCAAGGTGCCGGTCGGCTATAGCCAGTTCCCGCTCGATATCCATGAGGCCAGTCGCCGCTGGGTCGCGGAACGTTATCCGACCCTGTCATATTATAACGAGCTTCACGAAGGCGGCCACTTTCCTGCGTGGGAGCGACCCGAGTTGTTCGCAGGCGAGCTTCGCGCCAGCTTCAGGACGATACGCGAGCGGTCGTGATCTACACACCATGGGCTGGATCAACTTTGAAAAGGAACTCTGAATGAAACCGGTACACCATCTTATCGATGCGAGAGGGATTAAGTTGCACGTCGTGGAGCAAGGAAATGGCCCTCTGATCCTCTTTTGCCACGGTTTTCCGGCGACCTGGCTCTGCTGGCGTTCGGCCATGCAGGCAGCTGCTGATGATGGCTACCGCGCTGTTGCCTTTGACATGCGTGGTTACGGGGAAAGCGACGCGCCTGATGACCACCTCCTCTACACCCCGTTTGACACCGTAGGTGACGTCATCGGTATCCTCGACCACTTCGAAGCAGATCAAGCGGTTTTAGTTGGGCATGATTTCGGGGCAACCGTCGCCTGGAATGCTGCCATGATGCGACCGGACAGAATAAGCGCCGTCTTCTGTGTCAGCGTCCCCTATCTTCAGCCGGGAGGCCCGAGCTTTCTCGACCGGCTTCGGGACCAGGGAAAATCCGACTTCTACATGTTCGGCCAAATGAAGCCCGAGGCCGATATCGCTTGGGCTGATGCCAGCGCCAGCATCCCGTCGAATTACTATTGGAGTTCCGGGGAGCCCCCTGAAAGCGAACGATGGGATCCCTTCGATCCTCAGAAAGGATTGCTGAGGCCGGATCCAAAGCAGCCGACCACCATCGATCCGGAGTACATCGAGGACCAAATTTCGATCTTCAACAAAACGGGCTTCCACGGTGCGCTGAACTACTACCGGGCGCTCGACCCCTTCTGGACGCGAGCAAGCCGGCTTTATGCTGGCGCGAGGATTCGGCAACCAAGCTTTTTCCTGACGGGGGAGCTCGATGGATTGAATATGCTAACCCGGCCCGATGCGAACACCCTGAGAGAAGGGCTCCCCGGATTGCTGGGCTTTGAGCTGCTGAAAAATCTCGGTCACTGGCCGCAACTCGAGGCGCCGGCTCGTTTCAACGATGTGCTCGTGAAATTCCTGAACAACGTCCGACCAATGCGTTAAGGGTGCTCGAATAGCGGCAGAAGGCGAAGCGGCCTTTCAACGGCGACGGCTTCGACGTGTCATGGCACGGGGCAAGCTCAAACATTCTATATTCCATCCTTCAATAAACTTTCGCTCTGGAACTTCAAGGCTCCGACTACAGGCGCTCTCTTCCGCGGCGTTAGAAACCTCAAGACGGCAACGGAAATGAATAGCAATCCTCAGGATGCAATTGATCTGTACGAGCGTATGGGAGAGCGCACCACGCAACCTTTCGCGCTGCGGTTACTGGATCATTTGTGCCCAGTGGAAGGTCACTCGATAGTCGATGTCGGTGCTGGCACTGGCGGCCTCGCCTTCGCCACCGCACAACAGGGCGCGAGCGTATTAGCAACGGACATCAATCCGCTGATGGTTCAACGTGCTACTGATCGTCTGAAGCCGTTCGCCTCATCTTCGGCCGCAGTGATGGATCTTCAAAGTCTGGCGCTCGACGATGGAAGCTTTGATATCGGCATTTCTAATTTTGGTCTGTTGGCTTATCCAACCTGGCAAAAGGGCCTTTCCGAGATGGTTCGGGTCACCCGACCCGCAGGCCGGATCGCGTTGTCAATTTGGACGCACGAAGATGACTGTTCACCGGCCCATCTTCTGCGCCGTGTCTTCCATGAATTGTTTCCGGACCGCGAGCTCTGGCCGACCAACTTTTTCCCCGTCTTTTCAAAACAGTCGTTTGTGGAACTGCTGCGGAGCGCCGGATGTACTGACGTTGACGTTCAGGTTGCCCAAGAAATTTGGACGCCTTTTTCGTCGCCACACGTAGTAAGCGAATGTGATCTTATGTTTAGAGGGTTTCCCGGCTATCGTTCTTTGGACGGGCACGATCTGGGCCTTTTGCACGAAAAGCTCGAAAGCGCATTCGGGCTTTATGCCGACGAAGGTGGAACGATTAAACTCCCAACCCGGGCCTTTCTGATCCTTGCTCGAAAACAGGAGGTGCTGCAGGTGAAGAAGACTTCCAGCGGCTGAGGTGAGGATGCCGCGTCGCGGGTCTCGCGTGACTATCAATGTCGAATCCCAAGATTCCAGGATTACTCCATGCCAAGCTATCTGGTCCTTTTCGTCCTCCTCGCATCAGCATGGCGTATTGCGACGGTGATCCTATCAGCACGCAACGAAAAGGCCTCAAACGTGACGGCGCGGTGGAGTACGGGACCGCCAACAGTATCGTGCTCGCCGCATCTCATGTCTCGTTCGGCGCCGCAGCAGTTGCCGAGTCTGCCTGTGGCATTCATCAGCTCAGCCACTCTGTGTCGCTTCTTGCGATCTCCGTATATGTCGCGGCGGCATTGGTTCTTGTCGCGGTCATTCGTTCTCTTGGTGGACTATGGACAATAAAACTCATTATTGCCCCACAGCATCGGCTCGTCACGACAGGCTTGTTTTCTTTTGTTCGCCATCCGAATTACGTATTGAGCGTCGTTCCGGAACTTGTCGGATTCGCTCTTGCACTGAACGCCTATTGGACACTTTTATTTGGACTGCCTGCTTATCTTTTACCGCTGCTCGTTCGAATTCGGCAGGAAGAACGTATCATGGTGCAAGTGTTCCCCAAGTATCGATGACAGATTGTTGAGGCATTTCTCCTCAGTACAATCGCTTAGACGAATCCAGTCCTTCCGAGCTTTCCGGGTGCCTCGAAGAATACCGATCCCCGCTTTGACATTCCAACCGAATGCAAGTGGTGTCCAATACAATGCTCGACACGGTGGCTGCGTCGTGGTCGTTCAGTGGCAGCCGGATAAGACAACGATGTGACGTCGCCGCAAAAGGAGCGAAAGATTGGGATGCCATTACCTCCTTTAGTCTGGACGGTATTTTTCTACGCAATAACCTAGCTCGATTGCGATCTCGAGACTTTGCAGTGACCACATTGGTTGCGGGAATGTGCCATGATCAACATTGAGTGCCATTGCGGGACATTTCCTTGAGAGCTATATTGCGAGTGTCGAAAAAGGCAGATTTGGTGTGGTCTAGCCCAAATCCTTCCGTCAACGGAAGCTCTGTCCTTGCGTAAAGCATGAGTCCCACGACGAGCATTGGACGCTGTATGGCGTCCCATTGTTCGTCCGTGTGGTTATCAAAATGATGAACCGCTCCGGTCGAACGACCATCAGGGAGCCGTTTATGGTTAATCTTCATTCCACTTATGACGTGGTGATCGCCGGTGCAGGACCTGTCGGGCTGTTTCTCGCATGCGAGCTTCGGCTGGCAGGCGTGTCGGTCCTTGTGCTGGAAAGGGCGGAAGACCAGCGCTCTCCATTGAAGCAACTCCCGTTCGGAATGCGTGGGCTTTCCTCTCCGACCATTGAGGCCTTCTATCGTCGCGGGATGCTCGGCGAAATCAGCGCGCCGCTCCGTGCAGAAATGCCATCGCGTGATGGCGACGCTTCTACTATTGCACACTGGATGCATCAGGCACGTCGCCCCGGCGGTCACTTTTCGGGCATCCAGTTCTTTGATGACAAGATCGATACGGAGCGGTGGGAGTACCGCTTGCCAACGCCAGCTGCCACCAACATGGCAAGCACAATGGAGCATATCGAATCCGTGCTTGCCGCTCGCGCAGTCGCAATGGGCGTTAAGATAAGGCGCGGCGTCTGTATCCATGATTTCGAGCAGTCGAGCACGGAAGTGACTGTTCGCGCCGGTGGTGAAATCTTCAGAGCGCTCTGGCTTGTCGGTTGCGATGGTGGGCGCAGTACCGTGCGCAAGGTCGCAGGCTTTGAATTCGTTGGGACCGATCCCGAATTCACCGGCTATTCCGTCCAGGTCGAGATGGATGATCCGGACCGGCTTCCGACGGGCCGCCATTACACCCACACCGGCATGTTTACCTACCAAAAGCCCGGTACTGTGGCTATGGTCGATTTCGACGGAGGCGCGTGCCATCGCAAGCAGCCTCTTACACTTGATCATGTGCAAAAGGTGCTACGTTATATCTCAGGCACCGATGTCACCTTGACGACGCTCCGGCTCGCGACAACATGGACGGACCGCGCATTCCAGTCGACCACGTATCGCAAGGGAAGAGTGCTGCTTGCCGGTGACGCGGCACACATCCATTCTCCTTTGGGCGGTCAGGGCCTTAACCTCGGGCTTGGAGACGCAATGAATCTGGGTTGGAAACTGGCCGCCGAAATTCGCGGCGACGCGCCGCGCGGTCTACTGGATAGCTACACCATCGAGAGGCATCCGGTTGGAGCCCAGGTTCTAGATTGGTCGCGGGCTCAGGTGGCGATCATGCGCCCCAGCCGAAGCTCACGCGCTCTCGAGGCAATCTTCCGTGATCTCATCGACCTGCCTGATGGCGCAACCTATTTTGCCGAACGCGTATGGGGGATCTCCCTTCGCTACGATCTGGGGGGAACCCATCCGCTGGTCGGCCGCAGTACACCAGATTTCAGGCTTGCCGACGGGTCAAGGCTCGGCGAACATCTCAAAAAGGGCCAAGGATTGTTGCTGAGTTTTGGAGCGGGATCGCCTCTGGAAGAAATCTCGCGGCAGTTCTCCTCGCGGATCACCTATATTGCGAGCGACCTCGAAAACCCCTTGGGCTTGGAGGCGATACTCATAAGACCTGACGGCTTTGTCGCCTGGGTCGGCAAGGCGCCTATAGACCAGCAGGAGTTTCTCGAGGCTGCGTCGCAATGGTTTGGCAGACCTGAAAGCCGAGCCAATGAGCGGTTGGGATCAACAGCAGATGCCTGATAGGTGCCGGTCCCTTCGGTTTATCGCAGAGTTCGGGGCCGTGAGCGCCTAGTCCATCATACCGTTGCTGACTGCGCGCCTCGATCTCAGATCTCAATGACGATCTTGCCGAAATGACTACCAGCCTTCTGATAGGCGAACGCGTCAGCCAAAGATGCAAGCGGAAACCTCCGTTCGATGATCGGGCGGAGGTTCACCCTCTCGACGAATTCTACAAGAGCCATCTGGTCCGCCCGGCTTCCTGCAAGGCAACCCTGCAGAAGGATTTGTTTCGCCAGGATCGGGATGACAGGGACGGTCGCGCTTTTCCCGCCAAGGATGCCGACCATGGCGATGTGTCCGCCGATGCGTACAGCTTCAATCGAATTTGTAAGCGTCTCGCCACCCCCGACGTCAACAACGTGGTCCACCCCTCGATTATCCGACCATTCGAAGGTTTGTTTTCCCCAGTCGGGGTTGGCCCGGTAATTGATCGTGTGGGCCGCCCCAAGCGCCCTCATCCGCTCGAGCTTGTCGTCCGAAGAAGACGTCGCGATAACTGTTGCGCCGGCAGCTCTGGCAATCTGAAGTGCGAAAATGGAAACGCCACCGCTACCTTGAACCAGAACACGATCGCCGGCCTTCAGCCTGCCATTAACCATCAAGGCGCGCCATACGGTGACGGCGGCAGAAGTCAACGTGGCCGCCTCTGCCGGAGTGAAGCCTTTGGGCGCGTGCGTAAAAGCAGTCGCTGGAGCGGTCACGTATTCGCGCGCGTAACCATCCACCCCATCGCCGGGTGTCTGGGAGAAGTCACTGACTTGTGGCGGCCCATCCTGCCACTGAGGGAATATGCACGAGACAACAACATCTCCCGGCGAGAATTCTCGGACACCCGGACCGACTGCCGTCACGATGCCGCTCGCATCACCAAGCAGTATCCGGGCATCCTCGGTCTCCGCCAACTCGGACGACTTGATCGCCGCTGCCACTTCAAGGTCATGGTAGTTAAGAGAGTTTGCATGGATGCGAATTGTAATCTCACCATTTCCAGGTGCGGATGGCGGATCGAGGTCGACCATGTGGATCCGGTCGAGACCGCCGGGCGCGGCAAGGGACATGGCTTTCATGGTGCGGCACCTCCAAAATGTTGTGGTTGTGAGTGAGTTTTAGGCAGCAACATCGCGGGATCGCCCCCGGATATGCGCTGTCCCCGCTAGCTCGCTTCGAAAAGATGGTCGAGCCTGATCGGGAGTTGGCGAACCCGCCTGCCCGTGGCGTGGTAGACAGCATTGGCAACTGCCGCCGCGACGCCCACGACACCGAGCTCGCCGACGCCCTTTATTCCCAAAGGGTTCACAACCTCGTCCTTCTCATCCAGCATCTCCACAGTCACATCCTTCACGTCGGCGCAAACGGGGAGAAGATATTCGGCGAGGTTGCCATTCACGTACCGGCCGCTGCGGGGATCGACCAACGTTTCTTCATGAAGACCCGAGGCAAGACCCCAGATCATCCCGCCCATCAACTGGCTATGCGCAGTCCGCCGGTTCATGATACGCCCAGCGGCGAACGCTCCGACCATTCTAGGAGCACGTATCACTTTCGTCCTGCGGTGGATTTGGACTTCTACGAACTGAGCGCCGAAAGCATACATGGCATGGGTGTCGGTGATCGGACCGACCGCACCCTCCGTGCCGGCCTGGACGGAACGGCGTGTTTCTGGCGGCATTCCAGGTGGTGCCCAATCAAGCTGCTCCTCGATCGTGTTCCCGTGCACGCGGGAAAGCACGTCGGCGATTGTTGTCTCAATTCTGCCATCGCTGATCGTCCCAGCCTTTACGTCGAGATCATTCAGATTGCGGCCGGCAAACGGACCTTGCGCGTCAGAGACCGAAGCTTCGAGCAGGCGCTGTCGAATTTTATTGGCAGTCATCAACGTCGCCGGCGACACGCTGGCCGTTCCCCGAGACCCTGCGGCCATCGACCCGAAGGGCAGATTACTGTCACCGATAATCGCCTGCACGTGTTCGATTGCAAGGCCGACGCTAGCAGCGGCAACCTGCGAGACAATTGTGGCAAGTCCCGTGCCGATGTCCTGACCGGCCAGGCGGACTTCCAGATGTGGCTTGCCGTCGGTGAGACGAAGTTTCATGCGCACGCTAGCCGGGCCAACGTAGGTTGGATAAAGCGCCGAAGCACATCCCCAGCCCACCAGCCAGTCACCATTACGCATTGACCCGGGTTGGTGGTCGCGGGCTGCCCAGCCGAACAGTTCTGCCCCCCGACGATAGCATTCTGTAAGTGATCGGCTTGAAAACGGCACACGTTTGGTTGGATGAACGGTGGGTTCGTTAAGGATACGCAACTCGATCGGATCAATATCTAGCGCGACCGCCAGCTCGTCCATGGCGCTTTCCAGCGCAAAGAAACTTGACATTTCCACCGGCGCTCGCATCGGTCCCGGTGCGTTCGCGTCCGTCGGCACTGAATGATCCCGGCCGCGTACATGGGGAGCGTCGTACATGGCGACGGTTGCTTCTGCCCCTGGAATACCAGCAGGATCCGAGCGCGACGTCTGAGCCCAGTAGTCATGCGCAACAGCGAGCAACTTGCCGTTTCTCTGCGCGGCCAGTTTGACCCTGCTCACAGAGCCTGGCCGGTAACTGCCAATCGTGAACATCTGTTCCCGGGTGACGTGAAGCTTGACTGTTCGCTTGATACGGCGCGCTGCGATTGCAGCCGCGACGGTATGAGGCATCGCCAGAGCCTTGCCTCCAAACGCGCCACCAACAACACGGGAGACGACCTGAACGGCGTTTTGTTCAAGGCCCAACTGCTGCGCCAGGTGCGCGCGCAGGCCGTAAAGCCACTGGGATGGCTCATAGACAGTGAGGGTCCTCTCATCCGGGCTCCAGCGCACCGCGCAGGAGTAGAGCTCGATGGAGTTATGATGTTCGATAGCCGTCTCGTATTCCGCATCGACCACGACGTCGGCCTTGTCGAAGGCCTCATCGACATTACCGAAAGTCTGATCATGGGCTTCTTCGACCGGAACGGCTATCGGACTCGGCCGATCCATGGCCAGTTTGATGGTGGACTTAGGTCCATCATCGGCGAGATCGTACTCGACGTTAATCAGGCCTGCTGCATAGCGGGCGGTCTCCAAGTCATCCGCGACGAGAATGGCAATCGGCTGCCCGGAATAACGGATCTCACTAGTTGTAAAGGGTTGGAAGACCGTGTGCGACTGTCCTTTGGGATAAACCGCGTTGATCGGCGGCAACATGTCCATGTTGGTATGATCGAGGATGAGCCGCACGCCGGGCACCGACTGAGCCGCTTCCTTTTTGATCGAATGAATGGTGCCCTTCGCCACGGCGGACGTTATGAGCACCGCATAGCTAACATCGGCGCCTGAGACTTCGTCAGCCGCATACCGGGCGGAGCCCGTGACTTTAGCTGGTCCATCCACTCTCGCTGGAGAGCCAAATTCCAGGCCTGGGGATCCTTTCGCCTCATCGCTTGCGACCTCGGCCGTTGTCCCTGGATCGGCCGTGGCCGCACGTGCTGCAACAGGCACGAATGCTGCAGCAGTCGAAACTCCAAGAAAGCCTCTGCGGGTTATTCTGCCGTTGCTCATTTCGATATCCTCGGGTTAGGACGATTGAGGCCGTTTTCGAACCTAACCATTGGAGTTCTTCAACGAGAAGAGCGCATCCGCGAGCACGCCCTCCATGAGAGCCAACTTGAATTCGTTATGTGCCCGTGGTGTGGCTCCAGCCATGGAGAGCCGGCCGGCCTCGGTCACGGTTTCGTCGTCTATCCTACGGCCGCGCAAAAAACTCTCGACGTTTCTGGCACGCCAGGGGACCGTCGCGACGCCGCCCAGACCGACCCGTGCTTCGACGATCGTGCCGTCACTGGTGGTCTCTATTCCTGCCGCTACAGAAACGACGGCAAACTGGTAGGACTCCCGGTCGCGAATTTTCAGATAGGTTGAATGACGTGAAGCGGCGTTGGCTTTGACAATAACAGCGGTTATGAGCTCTCCCCTCGACAGATTATGCTCGATCTGGGGTGTGCCCTCCGGCTTCCGGTGAAGTTGCTCGAACGGAACGATCCGGCGCCCGGCAGGTCCCAAAATCTCGACCACGGTGTCACAGGCCGCAAGCGCGACGCAGAGGTCTGATGGGTTCAAAGCAATACAATGGTCGGAAACGCCCAGCAGGGCATGTTCGCGATTGATTCCGCCGATCGCATCACAACCCTCGCCCGGATTTCGTTTATTACAGCGCGTTGCGATGTCCCGGAAATAGGGGCAACGTGTCCGCTGAAGCAAATTTCCGCCAATCGTCGCCATATTGCGAAGCTGCGCGGAGGCGCCCTTGTTGAGGGCTTGTGCAATGACCGGCCAGGAGTCTTTCACCAGGGGGTGATCGGCCACATCGCTCATCTTGGCCAGTGCGCCAACACGTAAATTGCCGTCGGTGTCTCGTCCAACCCCTTCAAGGCCAGGAAGTCCAGTGATGTCCAATAGTGACGAAGGGCGCTCGATCGTCAGCTTCATCAGGTCGATCAGGTTCGTTCCACCGGCAATATACCGCGCGCCTTGATCTTGCTGAGCATTGAGGATTGCGGCTTCCGCATACGCCGGAGTCTGTAGCGTGAATGGATACATTTCAACCAGCCATGGTTCTGGCGCCGTCGCGGATGGCCGCGAGGATTTTCGGGTAAGCGGCGCAACGACAGAGGTTGCCGCTCATGAATTCGCGTACTTCATCGTCGGACCCGAGCCGTCCTTCACGGACAAGCGCCACAGCCGAGACAATCTGTCCGGGCGTGCAATAGCCACACTGGAAGGCGTCGTGTTCGACGAACGCGGCTTGCATGGGATGCAGGGTCCCGTCGGGCGAAGCGAGACCTTCTATTGTGGTCACTTCCTGCCCTTGGCAGCGCGACGCAAGCGTCAGGCATGACAGCACACGCCGCCCATCGATCAGGACAGTACAGGCTCCGCATTGGCCGTGATTGCAGCCGACCTTAGTGCCGGTGAGGCCAAGCCGCTCTCGCAGCGCGTCCACCAGCGTCACCCATGGCGCGAGCTGGAGACTGTAACTCGTTCCGTTGACTTTAAGTGCCACCGGCGCCGTCCCGCGTTCCAGAGCGATGCCAGCTCGTTTCTCTTCAGCCATCTGCTCCGAACCTCCGGAAGACGTGGGGGAACTGGACCCGCCGAGAAGCGGCTCCGCGTTCAGCGAAGCTAGACGGCGCTTGTGCAGGCGATCAATAACGGGACTTGCTACTCTTTGCAGATCTTGCGTTTTTGTTCATCGCCCGCCAAGCCGGAACGCATGTGGCGGCACTCCGTATACGCTGCGAAACGCTCGCGAGAAGGAACTTGAGTCACGATAACCGACTGCCTCGCCCACTTCAGCGATACTTAGTTCCGGGTCGGCAAGAAGCTGAGCGGCCCGCTGCATCTTGCGCTGCTGGATATAGCGCGCCACACCCATGCCCATTTCGCGACTGAACTGCCGCGAGAAGTGATAAACGCTCAAGCCCGTCAGCGCCGCAAGCGACGAAAGGGAAATGTTTACAGAAAGGTTTGCGTCCACAAACTCGGCCGTCCGTCGCAGCGCAGAGCGCGACAGTGCCCTCGCCCGAACCGGCTGTGGCGAAAACCCTGCGGTCGAGGCAAGGTGCATTGCCATTGTTGCCATGACAGATTCCATGAAGGCGCGCGGCGGATCAACATCAGACGATAGCCCGTGCAGCTTCATCCCGAGCTGCCAAAGAAATTCGTCCTTCATTCCAATCACGGGTCGGAACGAAAAAGAGTTCACGTCCCGCTGGAAGAGGTCGGCAGCATGTTCACGGATGAAGCGCGGCTCGAGGCTGACAAGGGTCAATTCAGCGGCCTCGTTCCAACTTGAGGCGTGGGATGAGCCTGCGGGCCGAATGTGTATTGAGCCCGGTGTGATACGATCAACCCTGGGGATCCCCCCTTCGTGGACCGACCGCAACTCGGTCACCCCTTGCCGGTGGAAGGTGACGTGATGATCCACCCTGACGATCTCGCCAGTCTCGCCTGCTACGATTGACACTCTTTGGATCGCGCCGACACCTGTTAGCGAAACATGAGGCGGGCCCTCGCACGCTACGATCTGCGTCAACGAAGTCTGTTCTTTTAAATCCCTGCCTTGAACAAAAAACGGCATGAACGTACCTCCGAGCGAGATGCTAATCAGGACCTTCGACTGACTTTGGCCCGGTTCGGCGAGGCTTCGTCTCCACGAAGCCCGCCAATGGTCCTGGGGCTTGCAAAGCGCCGCCCCACAAACACTCGCTTCAGGATGATGCGCCGGTCGGAATACGTGCGACCACCTTGATCTCAAAAGAGAACCCGGCGAGCCAGTTGACGCCGACAGCAGTCCAGTTCGGATAAGGTGAGCTCGTGAAGAATTCCTGCCGCACCGCCATGACCGCCTCAAATTGATTTTCAGGATCGGTGTGGAAGGTTGTCACATCGATAAGGTCATCCAGCGTGCAGCCCGCTGCGGAGAGCGTCGCTTCGAGATTGCGAAACGCCAGCCTCACCTGCTTTTCAAAATCGGGCTCCGGCGACCCGTCGTCGCGGCTCCCCACTTGTCCGGAAACGAACAGCAAGTCACCTGACCGGATAGCGGCCGAGTAGCGGTGAACATCATAAAGGGAATGTCTGTTTTCTGGAAATACTGCCTGGGGCTTGGTCATCTTCACTTCCTTAAATCGCGAGGCACCAGGATATTCCTTCCAAGAGCCTGCCGGGTTGATATACGGAGCGTATGTAATTATATACGGGGCGTATGTCAATATTGGGATACGCCCCGTATATGAAAGGACGGCCTTGATGGCAAAACGCAGCGAAACGATGCAGGCAAACCGCACCCGCTTGGTCTCGACCGCGCGAAAGCATTTTGCCCGAGATGGCTACTCAGCCGCGTCGATGGACGAAATAACGGCTGATGCTGGTCTCACCAGAGGGGCGCTCTATTCCAGTTTTGGCGATAAGCGTGGCCTGCTCGCAGCGGTCGTAGACCAGATCGACACTGAAATGGCGGTACGTGCGAGAGAGAAGGCAGCTGACATTGAGGATGGCTGGCAACGACTGCTCACCGAGGCTTCGGCATATATCAAGATGGCGCTGGAGCCTGAGGTGCAACGCATCGTCCTTCTTGACGGGCCGGCCGTGTTGGGCGATCCCTCGCAATGGCCGAGCCAAGACAGCTGTCTGCAAGTGACGAGACTAACCATCGAACAGTTGCTGAAGCAGCGCAGGCTCAAGGCTCTGGATCCGGAAGCGGCTGCGCGATTGCTAAGCGGCGCGGCACTCAATGCGGCACTCTGGGTCGCAGCGAGCAGCGAGCCGGAACAGACCCTTCCCAAGGCGGTCGAAACTTTTCGTGAACTCGCCACCGGACTGCTTCGCAGCATGACGCCATCAGATCCGGCTCGTGAGTAATTTCACGCCAGCCAGTCCGTAGAAGGCCGCCATCGTGATTTCGATCCAACGGCGGGCAGACAGGTAGGCGTTCAGCGCGTGACGCGTCGAAAAGATCAAGGCGTAGCTGCTGAAGATCACCAGGCTCGAAGAACAACAAATGCCGACGATCAACGCAACCGCCGGGCCAGGCGCGTTTGGGGGAAGCCCGAGTGAGATGATCGCAAGCCATGCGAACACGGCTTTAGGATTGGTAACGTGGATCGCGTAGCCGCGAAGCCAGAGTTGCATGCCGCTGTGTTGCGCGCCGGCTTCGGTTATTGTCAGGTCGGGGGCGCTTTTACGCGCCGCTTTAAGGGCCTTCCATGCGAGGAAAAGAAGATAGAGCCCGCCAATGACCTTTACGACTTCGAGTGCGAATGCGTACGTACGAAGAAGCGTCGCTAACCCCAATGCTGCGCCACACGCCCACGTCAACGACCCGCAAAAGACGCCGAGCGCCATCATGAGACCCGCACGCCGTCCTTGAGAAATTGCGGCCCCCATGATCGCGAAGTTCGCGGGTCCAGGAGTCACCAGCGCGATCAGGTAGGCGATATAGGCTGGCCAGATATAGTCCAGGTAAGTCGAAAGATCTGACATGATGGTCCCTCGGGTTTAAGCACTGCGCCGGATTGTTTTCGTCGATGGCCAATGACGCCAAGGTCATCGCATATTGATGTTATCGAACTTCGATTGCGCCGCCGTAAGCCTGGCTTGATTGTCCACGGCCCAATCGTAGAGCGCTAGGAACGGATCCTGCAACGTGCGGCCGAAGGGCGTGATCGAGTATTCGACCGCGATCGGCGAGGTCGTCGTGACATGGCGTTCGACCAGACCATTCCGTTCGAGTCGACGAAGCGCCTCGGTCAATGACTTCTGCGAGATGTCACCCAGCCGTCGCTTCAGCGCGTTGAAACGTTTTGGTTCCTCGCACAGAAATGTGAGGATGAGGATCGACCACTTGTTGGCGATCTGCTCGAGTATTGGGCGGACACCGGGAATGGTCTCCAGCACTTGCTGCTCTGTATAAGGCACTAGATTACCTCGACTGCACCTGGGTTCCTCAAGGTGCGTAATTGACACCTGGTTTCAAATTCATACCTTGCGGCGATCTTTTCATCAATCGTCAAGGAACTCCTATGAACACGCCCTCTCATACACAGCCTGGCACTGCCATCGTCACCGGCGCCTCCTCCGGTATTGGCAAAATCTACGCCGAGCGGCTCGCATCCCGGGGACATGACATCGTTCTCGTTGCTCGCCGCCAGGATCGTCTTCTCAAAATCGCCGCCGACCTCGGAACGCGCTTTGGGGTCAAGGTCGACATACTGACTGCAGATCTCTCAACCCCTTCCGGCTTGGAGCTCGTCAGCGCCCGCATCGAGGACGATGCAACCGTCACGTTCCTCGTCAACAATGCGGGCTTCTCAATCTTGAAGCCACTGACTGAAACGCCAGCTCGCGTCATCGATGAGATGATCGCGGTCAACGTAACAGCCTTGACCGTCCTCTCGAAGGCCGCGCTCGTAAACTTCAAGAAGCGAGGCAGAGGCACCCTCATCAATATTGGTTCCGGAGCCGGTATTGCCGCTTATCCCGGCATTCCCGTCTATGGCGCCACAAAGGCCTATGTAGCACTGTTCACCAGGAGCCTGCAGAGTGAGGTGGACAGTTCATCTGTTCGCATCCAATTGGTTTTGCCAGGTGCTGTCGTGTCCGAAGGCTGGGACGTCGCTGGTGGCGCGGACCTTGATCCTTTGCCTCAATCAATCGTGATGACCACAGAAGACTGCGTTGACGCGGCGCTTGCGGGGCTTGATCTGGGAGAAACCGTGACCGCACCATCGCTTCAGGACGAAACCATGCTCAAGAACCACGAAGCTTTGTCGAATGACCTCATGAGCGCAATGTTCGACCAGAACCCCGCGCCGCGGTATCGGCTTCCCAATTAAGACGTCCCATCGCAGCCGCGTTATCGGACCGACAGCTGGCAAGTCATGCCAGCTGCCAGTCTGGAACGGAGGAGGTCTATTTCGCGGCCTCTTCGATGAGCTTGGCGACGGGCTCAGGATGTGACGTCATCACGACATGAGATGCACCCTTAATGACGACCGTGTCTTTCGATTTGGCGCGTTCAGCCATGAACTTCTGCGCGGCCGCAGGGATATTCTTGTCACCGTCTCCATAGACGAACCAGGACGGTATCTTCTTCCATGCCGGTTCAGGTGACTTTTCGCCGAGCGCAGCTTCGGCGATCGGGCGCTGGGTTGCCGCCATGATTGCCGCCTCATTTTCAGGAACGTCGTGGGCGAACTGCTTATGAAACGCTTTCTGTTCGATGTAGAGGTCCGATCCACCGCCGGGAAGCGGAACAGGTTTGGCGAGTGCAGAAGCCAAGGTGCCGCCCGGGAATTTTCCGGAAAGGTCAGCGGCGGACTCGCCCGCCTCTGGAGCAAACGCGGCAACGTAAACCAGAGCCTTAACGCTCTTCTGGCCGTTGGCCGCAGCGGAAATGACCGATCCGCCATAGGAATGGCCAACGAGAACGACCGGGGTTTCAATGCTTTTCACAATGTCGGCGACATAGTCTGCATCGGATTTCACGCCGCGCAATGGGTTGGCGACGGCCACAACCTGATAACCATCCTTCAGAAGGATTTTGGTGACACCCGACCAGCTTGATGCGTCAGCGAAGGCGCCGTGAACGAGAACCACGGTCGGTTTTGCGTTTTCGCCGGCACTGGCGGATCCGGCAAGAAGGGAGCCTGCGAGTGCAGCAGCGATTGCGATTTTGGACATGATTGTCTTCCTTTCCATTATGTTGCGTTAAAGGATTGGGCTATCGACCGATAGCGCTATGCGCGACGGCTTACAAACAAGCCCGCGGACGGGCATGTCTTGTAGATTCTTGCATGAGGAGACGTTATTACTGCTGCTTGGCGTCTCGGCGGCTGTTCATTCGAGCAAGCGCGCCGCGGCCTGCTCGACCCGCCGCTCGCGCAGGGCACGCCGCCCCTTGGAGTCATCCAGAACCAGGTCGACAATTTCCTTGGGCGAGGAACGCGGTGTTCCGCCGGGGAACGGAGGTGCTGGATCGTATTCAATCGCCAGCTGGATCTTGCGGGCAACGATCTCTCCGGCGGCATCGGCTACGACCCGAAGCGCCATGTCGATCCCCGATGTCACGCCCCCGGATGTGTAGAGATTGCCATCAACCGTGAGCCGGTCATCGGAGACGATCGCGCCAAAGCTGGCAAGGAGATCTCGCGCCTGCCAGTGACCACCGGAGCGCCGGCCTTTCAACAAACCAGCCGCGCCGAGCAATAGTGAACCGGTGCATACACCAAAGACGTAGCGCGCCCCCGCTGCCTCACGCCTGACGTATTCGATCCAGACCGGGTCAAGCATCGCAACGTCAATTCCCGTGCCGCCAGGGATGACAAGAATGTCGGACTTCTTGCTCTCCGATCGCGTCGCGTCGGGAACAAGCCGTAAGCCGCGATCGGTCATGACTGGCTGCATGGATTCCGCCACCAGCTCCACACTCCAGCCCGGCACGCGAGCCAGGACTTCGAACGGGCCAGTGGCGTCAAGTTGAACCATGTCAGGCACGCAGACGATGTTACAGTGAACCGCGCTACTTCTATTCTTCGAGCTTCCTTCTTCGGTTGCCATCGCTTTCACTCCGCTGATCTTCAAGGTCGTCAAAGCCGCAGCGCCTGTCATGGCGCCTCTTCTGGTAAGCAACATCTCTATCGTCTCCAGCTTGTTGATCGACTTGTCTTGTGGCTAATATCCTTCGATGCGGGGCAACGGTCTATGACAATGAACGATCAAAAAATGCCAGCGAGACTCGTTCTGATACTCGCGTTTCCGGGCGTTCAGATACTTGATATTGCGGGGCCGGCGCAGGCTCTCACAACCGCCAACGAAGAAGGTGCCGCGCCTGGTTACGACGTGCGGATCGTCTCGCCGACGTTTCAACTCGTGCAGACTGCATCAGGCTTTCCGATCGCAGCGGAAGAGGTCCCTGTTGGGTTGAAATCGGACATGGTGGTCATACCCGGAGGTCCGGGAGTTTACCCTGGCCGTCAAAGCCCGGGCCTAATCGACTTCGTCAGGGGTTTGAGCTCCAACACCGTCCGCGTTTGCTCGGTTTGTACGGGGGCGTTCCTTTTGGCTCAAACGGGATTGCTTGACGGCCGCAAGGCGGTCACGCATTGGCGTTCGTGCGAACGCCTTGCCGCGGATTATCCCAACGTCAGTGTCGATCCCGACCCCCTGTTCTTGCGCGACGGCCAATTCTGGACGACCGCGGGGGTGACGGCCGGGATCGATCTCATGCTGAACCTCATCGAGAATGATCACGGGGCAGCGCTGGCATCCCGTGTCGCGCGCCGTCTCGTCGTCTATATGAGGCGCGCGGGCGGACAGAAGCAATACAGTGAGCCGCTTACCCTACAGCAGAGTAGTGCCAGCCCTTACGACGCTCTGCTCCAGAAGATTGCCACAGAACCCGCTTTTCCGTGGACTGTCGAAGCCATGGCCGAATATTGCGGGCAGTCGCTGAGAACGTTTCACCGACGATACGAACAATCGACCGGCGTATCTCCCGCGAAGGCAATCGAGAAAATACGATGTGACCTTGCTCGCGCACTGCTGCATACGAGCGAGCACCCGATAAAGGAAATAGCCCGCCGCGTTGGATTCGGAAGTGAGCTTCGTTTGCGCCGCGCCATGCTGCGACATTACGGGGTTGGTCCCAATGAATTGCGTCATAGCTTCCCGGCCTGACGACGGTGAGACAGTCATAGCAGGCGGCCAATACTCGTGTTTAGAAGGTCAAGAACATGTCCCATCAATGCAGTAAATGCAGCTCAGATATGGAAGAGGGGTTCTTGCTTGAAATGGGGGACGTTGGCATCTTGTCGCCGGAGACTTGGGTTGCTGGAAAGCCCGACAAGAGCCTCATCTCCGGACTAAAGCTCAAGGGAAAAAGACTCTATGACGTCGTCACTTATCGTTGCATTGTCTGCGGTTATCTCGACTCTTATGCATTGCCGAAGAAATAGACGACAAACCGTTCTAAACGTCGTCGTCGATCAACAGGGTGAGTTAAACACTTGACACTGTATCTTCAAGTTAAGGCTTCTTAGCCTCAAGCTACTCGATCCGCCAGCCCTGATGTAGTGCCTTTCGCAAAGCGTGTTGGGGAGCATCCGACGGATCTTCTGAACGCCGTGCTGAAGGCACTTGCGGATTGGAAGCCCACGGACAGTCCGATCTCTTCCACGGCGCGGCTTCCCGCCCGAAGAGCGTCTTTTGCCAGCGCCATTCTCCATTGCAGCAGGTACTCGATCGGCCCGACACCCACTACGGCGCGGAACCTCGTGGCGAAGGTGGAGCGAGATACGGAGCAGAGGCCCGCGAGAGTATCTACGGTCCAGGTCCGAGCCACATCCATGTGCATGGCTCGAATGGCGCGGCCCGCAAGTGGGTCGCGCAGGCCAGCAAGCAGTCCACCGGCAGCGCCTGACATGAGGGGACCAGTGCGCAATATCTCGACCAGGACTAGCTTGATCAATTGTAGGAGGATGAACTCGCTTGCTGGGCCAGGGTCCTGAGCCTCACTGTCTATTAAAGCAAGAAGGGAGTGTACGCGGTCTAGGGAAGGCTTGCCTGCTTCCACATGAACAAGCGACGGCAGCATGCTCGTCAACAGGTCCTCGTTGGCGCTCTCGAATATAAACTTCCCCATGTGCAGCCTGATCGGACGGTCGGACCCCGATCCAAGAGTCGGCCTTCTTTGCTTTTTCTGAGCGACAAGAACTTCGCTTTCGACAGAAGCGGCGGAAAGGTCTGACGCGAGGCTGAACGGAGACGAGGTACGGATCAGCGCAAAATCACCAGACCGCATAAGGCTCGGTTTTTGCTTCGGACGTAAAAGCAGACACTCTCCGTGTTCGACCCAGAAGAAGAGGAAATCGTCTCTTTTGGGAAAGGAAATCCCCCACCGGCCGCAGGCGTCCAGTCCGCGACCAAGCAGCATGGCGCGTGGCCGTAGCAGTCCGACGATATCGAGAAAAGGATCCATGTTTCATACGATACATAAAGTTTCTCGGCGTTTCAATTATCGACCATGCAATCTCGACCGGTTATCCTGAGTCCGCAGTCAAAGGCTTCAATCATTAAGGAACAGGTGAACAATGATTACGATCCCGATGGCAAACCTCGAAAAATTCGCTGACGAGGATAATGGTCAGCCGCTGGTCATGTTGAACCTCGCGCGTTTTAAAGTCGATGGCGGGAGGGAACGCTATTTCGAATACCTTGGCATTGCAGGCCCAATCGCCGCGCGTTTTGGGGCAGAAATTGTTTTCGCGGGAGAAACCCTACCAGCTCTCGCGGCGGAACAGGGACAGGCTTGGGATGTTGTTGCCCTCGTGCGGTATCCAAACCGGCACGCCTTTCTTCAGATGCTCACAGATCCCGACTACGCAAGTGCCGACCAACTGCGAATATCCGCTCTTCAAGATGCAGTTTTGCAGCCGGTCCCAGTCCGTTGAACGTGCAGTGTCGGCCATGAGAGCAAGGCTTACGACAACAATTGGGCATGAATGATGGACGGGCATTGATCACTTGCCGGCGGCTGTGCATGCTTTGTCCGGCGGCAAAGGGTGGCAACAGAAGTAAGAGGCTGCCGTACGGAGGACCGGCGATCGCTCCCTCCGTTCCAGCGCAGTGGTGAGGGGGTCGTGTGTTTTGCGAGATCTTGCGGGACCATTTATGCAGATCAAGCGCCACAGGGCGGCACTCGCGGTTCTCGTCGCAAGCTTTGGCGGTCTCTTTCTGGCAGGGATTGCCTTGACGCTTTTCGTGCCGGAGCTTCGGCCCGGTAGCCTCGCGGTGCTTCGGCCAGAAGACGAGGCTGGGGGTCTGGGGTCATTTGTGACATCGGCATATTCAAGCGGTAACGTGGTCTACGCGATGTCGGTCACCCTCGGCGTAAATCTTCTGTGGGCCTCGCTGATCCAGACGACGCTGCCGACTTTCATTATCCCCTATTTCGGAATCTTCGCGACAGGCCTCCGCTTCTTTTTCTGGGGTGTTCTCTTCACGCCGGTCGGAACTGCAGATTCGTCGATCTTCATTCACTACGTCACCCTGTGTCTCGAAGGCGCGGGCTACACCCTCGCAGCGCTTGCAGCCTGGATCTACAGCCAAATGTTCCTGAAGCCCCAAAGCTATGGCTTCAACAGCAAGCAGGAAGGTTTCAAGGCGGGCAGTTTCGCGACGTTGAAAATCTACCTTTTGATCACCGCGGTTTTAGTGGTTGCAGCAGCATATGAGGCGGTGTCAGTCATTTATTTTATTGCTGATTAGGTGACGCCACGACGAATGGCTCGGTCGCTTCTATTTTGCCACGACTATGACCGCCACACCTGTTTGAATTCGTCGACCGGAGTGTGACCAAAATAGCGTCTGAATTCGCGGCTGAACTGCGCGGGACTGTTATAACCAACGGCACGCGCAATCTCTCCGATCCTGGACCTTTCCTCCGAGATCAGCCGCCGGGCCTCGTGGAGCCGCGCCGCTTTTACGTATTGTAATGGACTCATGCCGGTGAAGTGTCGGAAGTGCGTATGAAATGACGAAACGCTCACCCCGGCCTTCCCGGCAAGCGCCGGGATTGAAACGGGGGCCAGGATACATCCGTATAATCGGTTCACGCTCCTGACGATCCAGCTCGGGCCATCGCCCGGTCGCAGTGCCTCGACGATACCCGCATTCGCAGGGGCGGTCAGCGTTCGATATGTTAGCTCTCCTAATATGCCTGCGCCGAGTGCAGCTGTTTCGACCGGATCGCAAAGCGCCCTTAAAAGTCGAACAAGCCCGTCCTCGGTTACCGTGTCGAATTCCATTGATACTGAGCTTCTCGGAGGGCAGATGTGGCGCTTTTCGTGACGGGCCTCAATCATCGGCCACAAGCGATCAAGTATGGCTGGATCGAATTCCACCACGACCGCTAGACGTGTTTTATCCGGGTTGCATCGTTTTGATATTCGAAGAGGGAGTGGAACGGAAGTCACGAAGATATCGCAGCGATCGTCCGGCGCCATATGGTAGTTTGGCTGTGGATCGCCACTCATCTGGAGCAGGATAACCATTCCCGGCGTCGTGAATAATAAAATATCAGACTCTGACTGCTCTGTTCTTACAACGCGAACTCGTGATGGACCTGTCACGTTAGCGCCCCGGCGAGGGGCCAGGCTCGCGGCCAGAACTTGAATTTCTGGGAAACAACCTAGTCTCGGTGCATCCAATTGCTATTCCTTGTCTCGCCCGATGATCCCCTTTGAGAATGGCCGCAGCACCTGACGTGGTATAGGAGATTTGTGCAGTTTCATTCTTCCGCTGATATCCTGTCTCAAAGCGGCGGGCTTATTTGGCAGGCGTTGAGCCTGTATCGCCTGCCCTGCCGAGTGACCCTGTCAGACGGAGAGACCCCGTCATCTCAACGAGAATTCGGTCACACCTCTTGGAAGTACTTCTCGATTGCTCGGAAGAGATCCGCTTTGAAAGCGTCGGTTTCCGGTCCCGGCACCAGGTCGAATCCGTGAAATACACCGTCATATACATGCAATTCTGTTTTGACCCCCGCGCGGATCAAACGGCCAGCGTATTCGATCGAGTCATCAACGAGGAAATCCAGGCTTCCGACCGCAATGAATGCCGGCGCCAGGCTCGAGAGGTCATCTGTGCGTGCGGGAGCGAGATAGGGTAAGCTATCAATCGCCACGTTCTTTAATCGAGCGCCCCATAATTGCCGTAGATAGGATAGTGGAAGAACGAACTCTCCACCGAACGGATTTCTTACGGGCGCATTACGACGGACGCGACGGTCATCGAGAGCGGGGTAGATCAGGACCTGACCCTTGAGCGGGATCGCCCCGTCGCGGGCCAGGACGGCCACGCCGGCGGCAAGGCTCCCGCCTGCACTGTCTCCCATCACCACAATAGTCTCAGGTTTGAACCCCAGAACACTGGCTTGCTCCCGAAGCCAGCGCAGCGCGACTAAACTCTCCTCAAGAGCAACATGGCCAGCGACCTCCGGCACGCGATGGTAGTCGACCGACAGAACGATGGCACTGTGTCGGTTTGCAAGCTCTGAGCAATAGGGAGCGAACATGTCAGCAGAACCAGCTATCCAGCCACCGCCATGCAGATGCAGGATTGCGCCTCGAGCTGGTCCATCGTTCGGACGAAACAGCAGCGTGCGCACCTTTTCCGCTTCGTCTCGCTCGATAAAGATCTCTTTGAACTGATGGATATCGGGCGCTCCGTAGGCGCCTGCATACGCCTTTTCGAGGTTCTGACGGATGTCCTCTATGGGCTGAGTGTCGTAATCGAAGATCGGAATGACCGTTGCCGCGGCGCGATATGCTGGCGCAACAAGATGGAGGGTGTTCATGAGATCTCCGTTGAGTGGGCCGAGAAACGGCGTGTTGCGGCTGTTGCGACAAAGTACGTCTCAGCTTGAAACGGAAGGCCTTGTCCGATCAAAATACTCTCCAACAAGGTCTTCGCTCTTTTTCCAGAGCATTTCGGCGCGCGCCGGATCGATGGCATAGGACATCACGCCGTCACGAATGCCTGGAACATCATCGACCTCAGCGACGTGACAGTCTTCCAAATACTTGCCGCCAATCTCGGCGGGATCTGCAACCGCTACCGCCCAGACTGACGTTGCGGCAAGTTGTTCGGGTGACTTCAATTCCAGAGCTTCAATGCCTGCCTTCGAGCGATCAGCCGCAATCAGGCCGAAGACATCATTAATCTCCTGCGGTGACAGGTGACGCATGATAGGCGTCATGCCGGTCCCCGGCATAACGGCGCACGCCCTGGTCCGTCGTCCGCGGTGCCTTTTGTCGAAGGCGATCGCGAAAAGGGAATTGGCAGTCTTGGACCGGTTGTAGGCTTGCCATCGGTCATAGTCGTTATGGTCAAAGTTGGGGTCCTCGAGATCGACGTCTGCTCCGCGATGGCCGTTGGAGGATACAACTACCACACGGCCGCCGTCTTCTATAAGCGGCGCGATCCGGTTGATCAGGACAAAGTGCCCGAGATGGTTCGTGCCGAACTGCATTTCAAAGCCGTCTTCGGTGCGTTGGAAGGGCGTCGCCATGACTCCGGCATTGGCAATGATGCCGTCAAATGCAGCTTGTTCGGCAACGAGCGCGTCCGCAGCGGTGCGAACGCTCTCCAGTGATGCAAGATCGAGCTCGACGAGTTCAAGGCGGCCACCCGGAAATGTGGCGCTCGACCCTACCTGTCCAAGCTGCACGGCTTCCTTATGAACATCCCTCGCCGTCCCGGTTACAGAAGCGCCGTGCCTTACCAGAGTGCGCGCAATCTCCAGCCCCTGCCCCGGAAGATACTCCAGTGACAAGAAATCGACGACCGGCAAGCGACACCCCGTCGAGAACGTCTTCAGCGGTTGATTGTTTGTTCAGTCTGGGGGCCAACTCGTAGACTCCTCAATCTCTGATCCCCGGGGGAATGGTGTCGAGCCAGATCCATAAGCGCCAACAGCATTTTTGCTGGTGTCGCCGCGCCGGGTCATTGTGGAACGCTCTGACGCTTAGGGCAGGCAGACGTCTCCAAAGGGGATTGTAGGAAGGCCTCTGTTGTGGCCGGCTCACGTCAGCGTGACCCTTTGCCCGAGCAGTTCGTCATGAAGTTTTCATTGCTTGAAGAATGCGAGAAGATCCGCGTTGATCACGTCGCAATGGGTCGTTGCCATGCCGTGCGGAAGCCCTTCGTAAACCTTGAGAGTTGCATGCTTCAGAATCTTGACCGACAGATGCGCCGAGTCGGCGATCGGTACAATCTGGTCGTCGTCGCCGTGCATCACGAGAACTGGCACATCGATCGCCTTCAGGTCTTCGGTGAAGTCGGTTTCGGAGAATGCCTTGACGCAGTCGTAATGGGCCTTCGCGCCGCCCATCATACCCTGGCGCCACCAGTTCTGGATGGTGCCTTCAGAAACCTGCGCGCCTGGGCGGTTGAAGCCATAGAAGGGTCCGGCCGGAACATCCCGGAAGAACTGCGCGCGGTTGGCGGCAAGAGCCGTGCGGAAACCGTCGAACACTTCGAGTGGCAAGCCACCTGGATTGTTGTCCGTCTTCAGCATGATCGGCGGCACGGCGCCCATCAGTGCAGCCTTGGCCACGCGGCCATTGCCGCCATGCTTTGCAACGTAACGGGCGACTTCGCCGCCGCCGGTCGAGTGGCCGACATGGAAGGCATTCTTGAGGTCGAGATGCGCGACCAGCTCTGCGACGTCAGCGACATAGGTATCCATGTCGTTGCCGGTATCGGTCTGGCTTGAACGGCCATGGCCACGCCGATCATGGGCGATGACGCGGTAACCCTGACCGAGGAAGAATATCATCTGGGCGTCCCAGTCGTCGGCCGAAAGCGGCCAGCCGTGATGGAAAACGATCGGCTGGGCCTCTTTCGAACCCCAATCCTTGTAGAAAATCTGCGTGCCGTCCTGGGTGATGAAAAAATGGCTGCTCACGTATAGCTTCCTCAGATGGAGTCATAGTCGTCACTGCGGACATGCGTCCGCCTCGGGATCTCGGCCCCAAGGATGACCAAGGGGTACGTGCACGTATAGGAGATTTGTGCACATTGCCGGCAATGTTATCGCGAGGACCCTGCGGTCCTGAGGACCATGCTTGGCACTGCCGAAAGGATCCTGAAGCCCATCTTCGATGATTGCTATCGAACCATTAAAGCGCCCCTTTCGCTCCTCAGGCGCGGGCCGCGGCCTGTGCAATTTGAGATGTGAATTCACCTAAGAAATCGCCCCTCGATACCTCGCCCATGTCGATCGCTTTGGCATTGCCGCCGGCCACTACCGTCACGTCCTCGATGCCGATCACCTTCAGGATCAGCTTCAGGTAGGTGGTTGCCAGGTCGCGATCCCGGATGGGAGAGCCCTCTGTGTAGACGCCGCCTGATGCCATAAGGATTGTGCACGCCTTGCCCTTGACCAATCCCTCACCACCAAAGCCTAGCGTTTTGCCTTTTCTCACGATGTGATCGACATACGCCTTCAAAACTGCCGGAATATTGTAGTTGTAAACGGGCGTCCCGATGGCGATGTGATCTGCGCTGAGAATCTCGTCAACAAGTTCGTCTGACAGGCGCAGAATGTCCTTCATCTCGACCGTGTGCCGCTCGGGTGGTGTAAAATATGCGCCAAGCCAGGGCATCGTAACGAATGGAAGATTTGTCTCCATCAGGTCGCGGTTCACCACCGTTCCTTCTGGGTTGTTTTCCAGCCACTGTTCCACGAAGGCTGCGGTCAAGCCTCGCGAAATGGAATGCGTACCACGGGGGCTGGATTCGATGACGAGCAGTTTTGGCAAAGGGAAATCTCCATGTTTAGACAGAAAGGTACCGCATAAAGTGTGTGTGACGGAAATCTATGGGATGACAGCGATCTATGAAACTGATGTAATTATGATGGAAACGATCAGTTAGGGAGATGGATGTGATCGGGAGACTGACACTCGACCAGCTTAGAGTGCTCGTAACCGTCGTCGATGAGGGAGGTTTTTCTGCCGCGGCGAGGAGGCTCGGTCGGGTCCAGTCAGCGGTGAGCCAGACTGTTCGGGCTCTCGAGGAGACGCAAGGCATCGAGCTGTTTTCGCGCGGGCGGCAACGACCCTCTCTTACTCCGGTCGGGCAGGTACTTGTCGAGCAGGCGCGTTCGGTGCTGACTAGCGCCGCACGTTTTGAAGCCGTGGCGGCCGGAACAAGGCAGGGCCTGGAGCCTTCACTGACATTGGCAATAGATCCTCTCGTCCCAACCGAGCCCCTGATAGAAAGTATGCGGGCGCTCCAAGCCACCTTCCCCAATCTCCCCGTATCGTTTTTCACCGAAGGACTGGGCGGTGCGGAACGCCGCCTGCGAGCAGGGGCGGCGTCGCTTGCAATTTGTCTTCTGTTACCCTCAGCGCCTGAAGATCTGATGGTCTATCCGCTTATGGAGGAGAAGCTGGTGCCGGTCGCCTCCCTTGATCATCCACTCGCCCGCGCGCGAAAGACGTTGACCGACGATGACCTCGATGCTCACGTCCAATTGGTTCTCGCAGACGGTTTGGACAGCGCTGGGCAGAGTTATGGAGTCCTCAGCAGCAAGGTCTGGAGATTTGTCGATCTCGCTCGACGCCTTGATTTTCTGCTTGCCGGTTTTGGCTGGTGCAAGATGCCAAGAAATCTCGTTCAGCCTCACCTTGAGGCCGGCCGACTAAAGGAGCTATTCCTATCGGACGCCTTACCCGCTGCGTACACGCTACCGATCTACGCTGCTCATGTTCGTAATCAGCCGCTTGGTCGCGCAGGCAAGTGGCTTTTGGACGACCTCCGTCAACGATTGGTGACGAAGGAAAGAGACGTTATGTAAATGGATGGCCTGAAGGTCGAGCTGTCGTATCACGACCAAATTGGACGACGTCAGAAAGCTCAAAATCGCGACTAAGATGCGGGGCACCGTTCGGCGAGAAGGCTGGTTAGCTGAAGAAGCTGCCATCGAAGGTCGGAACGATCCGCCCGATGTCTTGAGATGAACTTCTAAGGCTTCGACTGTGCGAGCTATTGCTCGTGGGGAGCCATTTGCGTTGCTAAAACCTCGGCGTCCAAAATATGCACGCCGGAACACAGCAATCAGTTGTGTCGCGCTTGCGGAATGCAAACCGGAGACATTTATCGGCCGAGCGGCCCTCTGCTACGCCTCTGTAAACGGCCGCTCGTTCCGGAAGACCGAAATCTCATTCAGCGAAGGGCCACCTCTTCGGCGACCTGGCTAAGAGCGGCCCGAAACAGGGTTTTTCCCGGACCGTCCAGCCATTCCTCCATAGAGGTCATTGGGCCGAACTCTTTTTCAAGTGCCGGAATGTCGGCACGTCCCGCCACGGTCCCATCGTCGACGAGGCGAGTCAGATCCCTGAGGAACCCGTTTTCTGCAAGCAAAGCGTCCGAGAAGCGTTGATATCTGATGGTTCGCCCGGCCGCCCTCGAGAAGACCCGTTGTATGTCACTACCCGTCACCGACGCGCCCGATAGCTCAATGGCTTGATTGATATAACTGTTCGGAGCCAACAGTATCGTTGCATTAATTCGGCCGAGATCCTGTAAAGCGATGATCTGCATGCTCTGCTCGGGATGCATGAAGAAGGTGAAGGTATCGTGGGAAAGGCCAAGCCCGGGCAGCATCATCATTTCCATGAACGTGGCGGGTCGGGTTATCGTGTAGGGGATCGAGAGCGATTTGATGTGAGTTTCGATCTTAGATTTGCTGTCGAAATGACCCATTCCTGTTCGACCTTTTCCGGACGCGCCGCTCGATGAGTAGACAAGATGCCGGACCCCTGCTCGCGCAGCGCTGTCCGCAATCGCCTTACCTTGCTCGATCTCCTGCGCATCTGTCACCTCGCCACTAGGCGAACTGGCTTGAACACTGAAAACACCCGAGACGCCTGCCATCGCTTGGTCGATCGACACAGGATCAAATAGATCGCCCTTGATCAGGGAGATCCCTTCCGCAGCTAATCGTTTGGCCTTTTCGCTTTCTGGATCGCGCACAAAAGCGCGAACTTTCTTGCCTCTCGCGTTCAACCCGCGCGCGACTGCGCCGCCCTGCTGTCCAGTCGCGCCGAAGATTAGATATTCAGGATTGATTTCCATGACAGTTACCTTTTGATAGCTTCGTTGGTTACTATCTGGAACCTATTGGAAACCAGCACAAGACGGCACACTCTTGATCGTCAGGCACAGGACTGTAACGAATGAAAGACAAAGGCATGCGCGAAATCCACGGGCGACCAATCATAGAAACCGCGCGCGGACCGGTTCTTACGCCCTGTGCGCCGGGAAGCGTACTTGCGCGGCTCGGGGATAAGTGGACGATCCTGGTGATTTCGATGCTGGCACTCTCACCGCATGCTCCGTTGCGCTTTGGGTCGCTAAAGCGCGGCATTCCAGACATCTCTCAGCGCATGCTGACACTCACCCTTCGCAACCTGGAACGTGACGGTCTCGTCGCTCGCAAATACTATCCGGAAGTGCCTCCCCGGGTGGAATACGAACTTACCGCCCGTGGAAAATCAATGCTGGAGCCCTTAGGCGCGTTTACCGCGTGGATCCGTGATACCTGGCAGGAAATAGAGGCCTCCAGGGTTGCTTTCGATGAGGCGGTTCAAGGCCACGCAACAGAAGAACCCTAATACCCGCCACGTGGACAGGCCTTTCCAGTTCTCGAGTGCCATCCCAGTTGTCTAATTTCGACGCGTTTGGCCAATGCCAAGCCTCGGCTGGTCCAGAGCCAGTTCCTCCCCTCTCTCAAATTGACAGAAGGTATGGCTTCCTTCATCGATTATATTGGCCCGGTGAAATAATATCCTGATCAACAAGCACGTTGAATTTGTATCCAGGCCGGATCTGCAACGTCGGCAGCACATCCATATTCCGCTGTATCGTACGGTCCCCCACCCGCCCAAACGTCTCGGCGAAATTGCGCCTTGCTGCGTCGGATGCCGTATCCTGCGTGGCTAGCGTCGAGCTCTGAGGCACCGTAATGTCAATGCCGGTCCCGATCAGGGCGATCATGACCGCCGAGCCGAAGGTTTTGAGGTAGTGGTTGTTCTTTTTGTCATTGAAGCCGCCATAGCCTTCCGCATCGGTGCCGGCCATGCCACCGATCTGCAAAGTCGTGCCGTTTGGAAAGATGATATCGGACCAAACGATAAGGACGCGGCTTTGGCCGAACGAAACCTTGCTGTCATAAAGACCGAACAGTTTCGTGCCCTGCGGGATTAGAAGGCGGTGGCCCGTTGCGCTGTCGTAGACATTTTGACTGACCTGCGCGGTGATGCGCCCTGGCAGGTCGGGATCGATGCCTGTAATCAATGTCGCCGGAATAACCGAGCCTCGTTACAGTGCGTATAGGGACTGCTGCGACAAGACGCGGTTCGGCAGATAGCCGAGATCCTTAAGATCGGCATTGAAGAAGTCTTCCTTGGAGCTCTGCCCGTTTGGGTCGACGTTCTGCCCGCCCAAACCGGCGCGCAAGGCTGCGGCATAAAGATCGGAACGGTTTGCGCTTGCGGCTGTCGCCGTCCGAGTTCCGGCGCTGTCATCTTTTTCCGACCGCGCTTCCAGCTTCCCGCGGTCGATCGCCAGCGGCGCGTCATAGGCGGAGTCTCGCGCCTGCAACCGGGCCATCCGCTGGCGTTGCTGCTCGCGGAGAACCTTTCGCTGTTGCTCAAGGGCAAGACGTGCCCGCCACACCTCTTCCGGCTCCAGTTCCGGTTCCCGCCGCTGCTGTCCCTGCTGGGGCTGCGGCGTAAAGGGATTGGCCGCCTTCTCGTCGGCCTTTTCGGTCTCGACCGGCCTCGGCTGGAACGTCTGCTGGTCCTGTGGCTCGCCAATGATTCCGTCTGTGACACCCCGCTTGATCTGGTCGGCATAGGTCGAAGCCGGATTGCCCGAACTGGTGTCCGGACCGCTATCCTTACCGAAGTAAAGCCCGCGTGACGAAAGCCCGTAGAAGATGATGCCGAGAAAGGCGACCAACAGCACAATCACGACGATGACCGGCAGACGGTTCACCCGCTTGATGCCGGATGAAGCCTGACTGTTTTGCGCACCACCGAGTTTGAGGGATTGCACCATGATGTACTCCCTCACCCGCGCCGCATGAGCGACACTGCGCTCGCCGGTGTCGCGCCCGCTGTCGTCACGGTATAGGCGCGGCCAAGTTCGACACTGCTGGTCGAGAGCCTTGCGAGCACCTGGCCGTCATGGGGCATGATGACATAGGCGAGCGGAATGACGGCAGCGCCGCTATCCGTCTTCTGGTCGGTGACAACCGCATAACCCCACCCCTTCAATGCTGCTTCAAGCGCCTGTCCGAACGGAGAACCATCCTGTTTGAGCACAACGGTTGCCTTCCCCTGTCCGATCTGTTCGGCAAGGCGGCTGACCATGTCGCCCGCGATGGCGCCCGCCGCCGGTCCGGAGATCTCTGGAGGTGCCGCGCTCGTGGTGAGACCGCCAGTATCCATTGACTGGCAGCCGGAAAGGAGGATGGCGAGGCCACTGGCTATGGCCAGGCAGCGGATGGGGCCGAGGCTGTTCGCGTTGCGGCGAAGGAGCTTCAGCATCATCGCCCTCCCTTGCTGATGGTCACCTTCTGCTGTTTCCAGCCGACGCCTGAGACGAGGACGGCACGATCGATATTGTAATCGACCACCATCATGTTGCTCTTCATGCGATAATTGACGATACGGTTCTGGCCGCCGGAGACGACGAAGAGAACCGGTGCATCCTGACCGGAGATTGACCGCGGAAACTGGATATATGTCTTCTGCCCATCGGAATAGACACGCGTCGGTCGCCAGCCGGCACTACCCGAGACGGAATAGGCAAAGCTTAATTGCTCCGCCGGAACGCCGGCGCCCGGCATCGTGCTGGCTTCCAGTCGTGCGTTAACGTCGACTTCTGTTTGTCCGTTCGACCAAGGTGAGATAATTGCGTTTCTGACGGCATCGAGGTCCTGTTCACCGCCAACGGCGAACGATTCAACCAACCTGCTCCTGGCAGCTTCTAGCCACTCATCAAGCTTTCGCGCGGTCTCAGAGCGGATCATGGACTGGAAGTTGCCGATTACGGTGCCGGCTATCACAAAGTCAGGGACATTCACCTCAATCGCTGCCACGAGGATCGCTTCGGATTTTGCAAGGTCATCGCGGGCAGTGCTCAGTAGCCGGGCGATGACTCGTGCCGAGGTCGTTCTGGCAAGCTCGCTCTGGTTGGCCTTCTCTGCAAGACGTCGACGTTGAGCCCATTGATAGACAACGCCACTCTGCCCCACGAAGCCATTGGTCTTCATTTCACGCCAAAGTGCCAGCGCGTTTCGCGTAGCTTCCTCCCAACGGTCATTGAGCCAAGGCAGCCAGCTGTGCAATGAGCTGGGTCGTGTTCGGAAGACGTCGAGACGCTGCGCTCTCAAAACGTTGCGAGCGAGCTTTCGGCTGTGGCCCTTTAGCCGTACGATCTGGCGAATTGATGCTCCTTTTTTCGACAGTTCCCGGATCGCTTCGTTCGTTTCCTGCCGGCGCAGATACCCCTCGCACTGCAGCTTCTCAGCGTAAGTCAGGAACTTGGGATCAACGACATTGTTTCCGACCGCCTGCTTGATCTGGCGCATCGATTTACCGCCAGCATCGAGGAATGCTCGGCTGGAATTCTCCATAAGATGCCAACAGTCAACGACCTGCTCAGCATCAAGTAGGGCCTTTGCAATGACCTCACGATAGCCGCCGCCCCGATCGCGGGCGACCATGGGAATCGACTGATGCCCGGCAAGCCAAGCTCGAGAGGTATCCAATGCTCGATCCGGCAACAGGGTGACGGGCCTTCACCGCTCCAAATCGCAGACGATCGTACCGTAGGTTTGGCCTCGCCTGAATGCAAAATCATCAATGCCGATGACTGTGAGTTCATCGTTGGGGTCGGCGATACGGCGGCGAACTACTCGTAACAGGGTGTCATTGCTCACCGGTACCATCAGACGATTGGCAAAGGCGGCCGCAGGTCTGCCGCCAAGGGCCAAGCCAAGATAATGTAAGATGGTCTCCAGGCGCTGGGTACGCCGACCGTAACGTGCCAACACCCCACTATCGATGTGTTCGCAGAAGATGCGCCGACAACACAGAACGGCGTCACACCAAAACCGTCGCGCCACGATTGCCAGTTCAACTCGCCGTCCGATGAACGGCAGGTCAGCGGGCCACCGTAGATATCGGCTTTGAACTCGTCGGCCCTGTCGCCTACAGGCTGGGCAAGTTCCTGAAGTAGCGCGTGACCGCAGCCGAAGCAATCCGCGACAACCGCTACATCATCGACAGCAAATCCGGATGGAGCTAGGCTTGCCCGTTGAAATCGTCGTTGCATGGCTGATCCTCCGGTGAATCAGCAAGACCATGATCCTGAACAGCAGCCAATGTGAGTCAGAGCCAATATCCTATGCCGAAACACATCCGGTCATGAACTCGCGCATCGCAAAGATCGGACCGCGCATCCACAGCGCGGCAGAAGCTCCAGCATGTAATCATAAAGGGCCTCATCGATCTCGAGCCATTCGCCCATGTAGAGAGGTGAGGCGTCGAACCCTTCCTTGTCGGGGCGCTGACCGTGCCGGTCAAACAACCTGAACCTTTGCGGACGCGTGGCAACACCTTCGAAAATCTTTCGGGTGGTATTTTCGATCTTCATTTTTCCTTTCAGATATCGGGAGCAAAGCGATGACCGTCGCGATCATCTTCATCTTCAATCCGTCACGATATCTTGCAGGCCGCCGGCATCCCGCGCGGCAGGGTCAAGGACCGGCTCTTAGCCGGGCGCAGCCTCCCTTGACGCGGTCGACCGAGGTGCGGCACGCCTTCCTCCTATTTGCCTGGCTGCATTCTCCTTCACTCTTTCCTGCAAGACCTCGTTCCAGTCATCCGCTGGCGGCCGCAAACGTGACCAGTCAGACGACATTGCCTCGCTTAACCCGCGCAAACGGTCTGCAAAAATCTCCCCTTGGGGGTTTGCGTCAGTCGCACCCACGACTTGCGTAGCAAATCGCGAAATAAGGCCGCTGGACGAAAAGTCGGTTTCGGTCCGATTTCTACTGCAATGATTTCAACCAGCGATCAATTTCCAAGACTATCGACGCTTCGACGCCGTAGTAACCATGCGGTGTGAGGGATCCACAGTCATGTTTAGAAACCTTTCGCCCTCCGGAAGTTTCCAAAATCTCCACTCTTCTGCTGCCGGTAAGCAATGCTTTAATCCTCGGCGCCATTGTCGGGGGTGCCACCCAACAGCGATCGTCCGCATTGGCGATCACAAGAACAGGTGCTTTGACACTCCGAAGCTCGGCGGTGAAAACTGTTTCGCCGCTGTGACCCAAAATGGATACGGGTTCAGCTAGGACGACAGCAGCAAGATAATTGTTCGTATCACTTGCGCCGGCACCTACTGCAGCAATTGCCCCTTGGCTTGTACCGATAACTCCTACCTTTTTGCCGAATTTCTGATGCGTGAAACTTATCAATCGACGAAGAGCTGCCACATATTCCGCACTACTGCGTAACCCACGGAGGTTCACATCCTTACCTGGATCGGGCACCACGACAGTGTAACCGAGCCTGTTCCAAAGCGGTATATCGCGGACAACGAAGTTGTTGCGGTGCTTGAGAGTGCCATTTCGACGGATGCCCAAGGTTCCTGCTCCACCAGGCAACATTAGGACCACCGCCTTAGCGGAGGGTCGGCCGACGAAAAGAACCCTGTCTATACCGTAGTCATGGATATCTACAACGTGCCGATTGGACGTTGTCTCACCTAACTCCCATGCAGTTGAGTAGGCCGCTTCGGCGGCCTCAACGTGGACCTTAGAAACAGTGAAAGGAACTAACATGCAGATCAACAAAATCATCTGCGATACTGAAATTTTCATGATGTATACCTCAAGCACTCAAGAAAATTCCACGCGTGTGGTATTCAGAATAAGTCGCATAATGTAAAATGGCGCAACAAGCGAACCCAAACCGAGGGTAAACAGACTTATTAAAAGCCACACAATTATATTTAGCATCATTTCTGATGTTTTGAGCCCATGATTTAACTTGCCAATTACCACTTGGTTACAATCAACGATTTCTGTTCTGTCGATGATGAAATTGGCAAAAGCGTATGGTACGACAAGCCCGTAAAGTCCTAACGTCAAAATGCTTAATGCGACCCATAGGACAACGCGAATTACAATATCAGAAAAACTGATATTGTAGCGGAACTGGTAGTCCACATTAGCAATTATGCGGCTGCGCTCTGTATCTTGGTCAGCATCTCTCAAAGCAGCGCTAATCTCAGTAACCACGGTCATATCCTTGCACTTTTGGCGGTTTTCAAAAACGCAGATGAGAATCAATGTGGGGCATTACGTGTACATTACCTGCCAGTCAGAAGACGCAGCTTGGCACTACGCCAAGGGGAAACCGCGGCATTATGGATCAAGTGCCCTAAGGCCGAAAAACAGAAGCCCGGGCGATCTATTTGACGGAGACCAATATCTACGCGTAGGATTTTAACTCTTTTCCGGCTTACCCAATCGCCTTCCGGGGCATATTCAGCTTGCTGACGTGGAAGCGCATCCATGGTCTTCCCACGCATGTGTCGCTTGCGTGATCCCAGACAACCCAGTCCCATTTCGGGCGATGGACAATCCACAAGTTCTGGTCGCGCCGCTTGTATGCAGGTTTCCCACCATAAAACGTTCACGCTTAAAGGTGTAAACCAGATCATCGCTTTGCCGCCGCAGATCAAATTTCTCTCGACCCTCGGGTTTGCCAACCTTCATCCGCGCTTCCCCGTTACCCAATTCTACCACTCTACAGCCGACGCCGTCATGACGTCGAGATTTTGCTCAACTCGTTTTGCCTGTGCTAACATCGGGTCTTCCATGTTCAGATTGATACGAATAGAGCGCTGATCTTTTGATGCCGACCCGCGACGGATTTGTCTGCATATGTCCTGCGATCGCTCCTACGAGTGAGGCAACAGCGCCGTGGAACGATATGGACAACTGGCCTCGTGACGAGCGACTACCCGGCAAACCCGATTTCTGGATCAAGAGCGGTGACGAAATCAAGCCGATCTCAGTGATCCGGGTTTCTGGAGAGGCAGACCCTATCGATCTGCCGGGCTCGGCTGTCGGGCAAGATCCGCTGGGATATGTATTCAAAGTCGAAGAGGGCTGCCTTAGACGTTACCTTGTGTCTTATCAATCTTCCGACGTGGGGGAAGGACGCGTCATGGTTTACGGGCTGCGACTCGAAGATCTGATTGTGGCAGAAATCGACCTAAGCTTGGTCGATGGCAAGCCTCTTTACCAACGAACTGACGATAGGCGGTGACCGCATCTTGATCCCAATGAGACCTACTTCGACCGAAACCATATGGGGTGAACTGAACCGCCAGCGTTAGCTAGCGGTTTTTGCTTTTGTCGGCCGTGACCTTGCCCCCAAGTTTTATCCAGTTTTGAGTTCGCTCCAGCGGTTTTGGGTTGCTGTATTCGGGGCGGTAGCGGCGGGGTGTGGTGCGGAG
>NZ_FNBB01000005.1 GCF_900102105.1 Agrobacterium pusense | reverse complement strand
CCAAACAAGCAACCAGCTCATTCCTTGATTTATTTAGAACGAAAGACTTCGTCGCCAGCAGCGCCGCCGCCCTCGTTCAGTGAGCGGACTTATAAGAGAACCCCACCGAACAAGTCAACAGGCCAAATTCGAAAAACTCAGAAAATTCGACAAGGGTCTGAATTTAATATGTTATTTCGGTTTCCTGGAAATGCCGGCCGACGGGCCCCTGTTAAACGCAGCGATTTTGCACAGGAGAAGATCCCGAAGGCCCGCAAGAAGCGGGGCGTGCCTTCTTTTGGCCCGGTTCCTCACTAATTGGTTTGTCAACGAAGCGTTAACAAGGGGCGTGCCTGCGCATATCCAATAATGCGCGCTGCAAACCTTTAGCCATGATGTCGATGGATTTGACTCGCGGCTTTGAAAGTTGCACATCTTCGCCTGAAGTTTCTGGAGAGCGCATGACCGACGGGGCACAGCCAGTATGACTGCGGATCGCAACGTGATCCGGTCGCTAGGCACGGAACCGCCAATTCTGGCGGAAGGGCGACGTGCACCCGATCGCCGCGAAATTTCGCTTCGATGGCTTTCCGGCACGTTCCTGACTGGTATTACCTCTTCCATATTGATGGGTGTGGCCCTGTTTGCCGCTCTCGACGGACGTCAGCAGCTTGCCATCCCCGCCGAAGCCTTCGCCAAGGCGGATATGGGCAACAACGTGACGGAGGCAGCCCGTCGCGGCACGCGCCTCGTGGCACCGAATATTGCCGCGCGACCGTCCGACCGCTCGATCATGGAAGTCTCGACCGTCATCAACGAAGGCGACAAGGAAGTGGTCCGCAAGGTGCCCTTCTCCCACGTGAAAATTCCGCTTGCGGCAAATTACGCCAAGCAGGACGACTATCCAGCCTTCGATCCCCTCAATATCTTCGCCAGCAATGACGACAAGGACGCGTCGGCACCTGCACCGAGCAGGACGGGAACGATTTACGGTTCCGAGGTCGAATCCGAAGTCAGCCTGAAGACCGTTGCCTTTCCCGTGCAGCATTCCAAATTCCCCTTCGCCGGCTCGCTGAGCTTCGATGAGGTGGAGGAAGCCGTGCGTTCCAACGGCTCGATCCTGACGGACGGCAACGAACAGCTTGCCGCGCTTTATTACATCGATCCACGCCGTTTCGATAATGACGAAGGCGACGTCGACATCACCGCCGGCCTGGCCGCCCGCGTCGTCGAACAGAACATGTCGGTCTCGACACCGCAATCGGCCTCCGTTCCCGTCAAGGAATATGCCGATGACGTGATCCCTGCCCGCCAGACCGAAACCATCGAGGCCGCGCTTTTCGGCGCAGGTTATTCGAAGGCACAGTCTTCGGAGATTGCCGGCCTGCTGGCACCGCAAATCCAGTCGAACAGTGTGGAAAGCGGCGACGTGCTGCGCGTCGGCATCCTTCAGGAAGACGAGAAAAGCGATATCGTGCGCGTGAGCCTTTACCGCAAGGGCCGCCACATGGTCACCATGGCCGTCGATGACCGCAAGCGCTTCATCAAGGCCAGCGAACCACCGAAACTGGACGCGGTGGCGACCGCCTTTGACAGCACACCCGCACCTGCGGCGGGGCGCGATCTGCCAAGCGTCTATGACGGGGTGTACCGCGCCGCGCTTGCTTACGGCATGAACCAGGGCATGGTCTCGCAGTTGATCAAGCTTCTGGCCAGCAGCGTCGATTTCCAGGCGCAGCTCAAGCCCGCGGATACGCTCGAAGCCTTCTTCTCCGTGGAAGATGCGGATGGCAAGGCGACGGACAAGTCGGAGCTGCTCTATGTCAATGCCAAGTTCGGCGACAACGAGACACGCTTTTACCGGTTCCAGAATCCGGAAGACAACAGCATCGATTATTTCGATGAAAACGGCAAAAGCATCCGGCAGTTCCTGTTGCGCAACCCGGTTCCAAACGGCCGCATGACCTCCGGTTTCGGGATGCGCCGCCATCCCGTGCTGAAATTCAGCCGCATGCATACGGGAACAGACTGGGCCGCCGCCCGGGGCACGCCGATTATCGCAACGGGTAACGGCACTGTCGAGAAGGCCGGATGGGCTTCCGGTTACGGCAACCAGACCCTGATCCGCCATGCCAATGGCTATGTCTCTTCCTATAACCACCAGAGCGCGATCGCCAAGGGGGTCACCGAGGGGGCAAAGGTCCGGCAGGGTCAGGTCATCGGCTATGTGGGGTCGACCGGTCTTTCGACCGGCGCGCATCTGCACTACGAGCTGATCGTCAACGGCACCAAGGTGGACGCGATGAAGGTGCGTCTGCCGGGCGGCAAGTCGCTTTCCGGCGAAGCGCTGGCGCGTTTCTCCGACGAGAGAAAACGCATCGACAATCTGCTGAATATCGAAGAAAAGTCCAATCAGGTGGCAAGCCGCTGATCGGCAGGGGATTTCAGATCAACAGAGTCCGCTTATAGGAAAAGGGCCCCGTTTCCGGAGCCCTTTTTTTATGCAGCGTCGGCGGCCTCAGTGTCGGCCTCGGCTTTTGGCGGCTTGACCTTGAACAGCAGCCGGTCGGTTCCAGAGGTCACCTTGACCCGCGAACCATCGGGGATTTCCCCGCCAAGGATCATTTCCGCAAGCCTGTCCTGAACCGCCTTCTGGATCACCCGCTTCAGCGGACGCGCGCCATAGGCGGGATCGTAGCCTTTGTTGGCAAGCCAGTTACGGGCATCCTCATCCAGTTCGAGCGAAATCTTGCGATCTCCCAGCAGCGAAACGAGCCGCTTCAACTGGATTTCCACGATGGCACCCATCTCGTCCCGCCGCAGGCGATGGAAGAGGATGATATCATCGATACGATTGAGGAACTCCGGCCGGAAATGCGACCGGACACGCTCCATCACCAGTTCGCGAACCGAATCCACGTCGTCATTGTCACCCATCTGCGTCATGAATTCCGAACCGAGGTTCGAGGTCATGATGATGATGGTGTTCTTGAAATCGACGGTGCGGCCCTGGCCATCCGTCAGGCGGCCATCATCCAGCACCTGCAGCAGGACGTTGAAGACATCCGGATGCGCTTTTTCGATCTCGTCGAACAGCACGACCTGATAAGGCCGGCGGCGAACCGCTTCCGTCAGAGCGCCGCCCTCCTCGTAACCGACATATCCGGGAGGCGCACCGATGAGCCGGGCAACGGAGTGTTTCTCCATATATTCCGACATGTCGAGGCGAACCATTGCGGTTTCGTCGTCGAACAGGAAGCGGGCCAGCGACTTGGTCAGCTCGGTCTTGCCCACGCCCGTCGGGCCGAGGAAGATGAACGAACCGATCGGCCGGTTGGGATCCTGCAGGCCGGCACGCGAACGGCGAACCGCCTTGGACACAGCCTGAACGGCCTCACCCTGCCCGACAACGGACTTGGCAAGCTCGTCTTCCATGCGCAACAGCTTTTCGCGCTGGCCTTCGAGCATCTTGTCAACCGGAATACCTGTCCAGCGGGAAACGACATGCGCGATATTGTCCGCCGTCACCACTTCCTGAACCATCGAACCGGCACCGCTGCTGTCCCGCGCTTCCGCTGCAGCCAGTTCCTTTTCGATCCCCGGAATGATGCCGTAGGTCAATTCACCGGCGCGCTGGAACTGACCGTTGCGCTGTGCGATCGCCAGTTCGTTGCGGGCTTCGTCCAGCCGTTTCTTGAGATCGGCGGCGTGGCCGAGCTTCTGCTTTTCCGCCTGCCAGCGGGCCGTCAGCGCATCGGCCTTCTCTTCCGTATCCGCCAGTTCATCCTCGAGCTTCTTGAGCCGGTCGACAGAAGACTGGTCCGTCTCCTGCTTCAGGGCTTCGCGCTCGATCTTGAGCTGGATGATGCGGCGATCCAGTTCGTCCAGTTCTTCCGGCTTGGAATCCACCTGCATGCGAAGACGCGACGCGGCCTCGTCCATAAGGTCGATTGCCTTATCCGGCAGGAAACGGTCGGTGATATAGCGATTGGAAAGCGTCGCAGCCGCAACCAGGGCCGAATCCGAGATACGGACCTTGTGGTGCTGTTCGTATTTTTCCTTCAATCCGCGCAGGATCGAGATCGTGTCCTCAACGGTCGGTTCATCCACCAGAACGGGCTGGAAACGGCGGGCAAGGGCCGGATCCTTCTCCACATGCTTGCGATATTCGTCGAGCGTGGTGGCGCCAACGCAGTGCAGCTCACCGCGAGCAAGCGCGGGCTTCAGCAGATTGGAGGCATCCATCGCCCCATCCGCCTTACCGGCGCCGACCAGCGTATGCATTTCGTCGATGAAGAGGATGATGCCGCCATTTTCAGACTGCACCTCGTTGAGGACAGCCTTCAGGCGCTCTTCGAACTCACCGCGATATTTCGCACCTGCGATCAGCGCGCCCATATCGAGCGCCATCAGCTTCTTGTCTTTGAGGCTTTCGGGCACATCGCCATTGACGATGCGCAGGGCGAGGCCTTCGGCAATCGCCGTCTTACCGACGCCAGGTTCACCGATCAGCACGGGATTGTTCTTGGTACGGCGAGACAGCACCTGAATGGTACGGCGAATTTCATCGTCTCGGCCAATAACAGGGTCCAGCTTGCCTTCGCGGGCCTCTTCCGTCAGGTCGCGCGCGAACTTCTTCAGCGCGTCAAAGCCCTGTTCGGCATTGGCGCTGTCAGCCGTGCGGCCCTTGCGGATATCATTGATGACCTGATTGAGCGCCTGCGCCGTCACGCCGGCCTTCTTCAGGGAAGCCGAAGTGGAAGCAGAGCTTTCAATCGCAAGCGCCTGCAGAAGACGCTCGACGGTCACGAAACTATCGCCAGCCTTTTTGGCCAGGTCTTCGGCGGTGGAAAATACCTTTGCAAGGGAAGCCGTCAGCGAAAGGCCGCCATTGCCACCGGATACCTTCGGTAATTTTGCCAGTGCGGCATCATTGGCAAGACGCGCTTCTTTCGCGTCACCGCCAGCCCGCTCGATCAGCGATGCCGCCATGCCCTGCTCGTCATCGAGCAGCACCTTGAGAACATGCTCGGGCGAAAACTGCTGATGGTTTTCGGCCAGCGCAAAGGTCTGCGCCGATTGCAGAAAACCGCGAACGCGCTCGGAGTATTTTTCAATATTCATAGTCGAACCTCCATAGACCGGCCCGCCCGCTTTCGGCACGGCTCCGGGTGTTAGGGTTGAGGCTCCCTCAAAAGGCAAGCCCCGCTACGACAGTCGTGTTTAAGGATTTCACGATCGCCGCCTCTCGATGGTCGGTCGCCAGCAGTGTCGGCAACCTTCCATCCTGCTCGAATATGGGAGGCATTTTCATCGGTTTAAAGGGGAAGAAATCCGGCCGTCGAGAAATTTTCCCAGGAAGTTGACGAGCGTCAGCTTCACCCTGCTAGCCATGCTGACGCGCGCAGTCGTAGACTTTGGCGCGCCAAAATAAAAAAACTCCGGCGAGCCGGAGTTTTTCAGTCTGGGGCATGTCTGCCTGCGCTGTTTATTCCGCGGCGTTTTCAAGCGTGGCGGGAGCGGCCTCTTCACCGGCTCCTGCATCTTCACCTTCGACACCTTCGGCAGCCGCAGTGCGACGTGGACGGCGCTGGCGCGGACCGGTCGCCCGGCGCGTCTTCGGTGCGCGTTCGGCTGGAGCTTCCGCCTGCTGCTGTTCCTCTTCGACGGCCACCTCCATAGGCGTACCCTCGATGACGGGCTGCGGCGCCTGACTGGCGTCATAAACCGGAGGCTGCTGGTCTGCGCTCGCCTGCTGGCGTGGCTGACGCTCCTGCCGCTCACGGCGGTCGGGACGGTCACGGCGCTCCTGGCGCTGCTCGTTCCGTTCGGCGCGCTCCTGGCGTTCGGGCTGCTGCGCGCGCTCGGCCTGTTCGGCCTGATGCTGCGGTGCAATGGCGCCTTCGTCACCATCGTTCACATCCATCTCGTCGGCATCGGCGGCATTATATTCGCCGCGGTCGTCGCGCTGGAAGCGTTCCTGCATCTGCGCCTGAGCCGACGCGATAATGCGGTTGTAATGTTCAGCGTGCTGCAGATAGTTTTCAGCCATCACGCGGTCGCCGGAACTCTGTGCGTCGCGCGCCAGAGCCGCGTATTTTTCCGCTATGTGCTGGGCTGTGCCACGGATTTTAACATCGGGGCCGGAACTGTCATAAGTCCTGGTCAGCGGGTTACCGCCCTTGCGGTTGAAGTTGTTGTTACCGCCACCATTATTATTGTTGTTGTTTCCACGCCCCCGGCCGCGCTTGTTTTGCTGTCCTGGCCTCATCAATTGCTCACCTGAATTCTGTTTTGCTGATAATCTGGTTGTTTTCATGCAATTCCGGGCGGAAAACCGCTGGAAATTTTTCCTGAAATTGCTCCATCACGCGCCCTGCCGAGATACCTCCGGACAAGACCTCGCGTAAGACGACCGGTCGCGCAAATGCTGCACCGAGCCGTCTGCGAACAAAGTTTACTGATTCACATGCCGGAAACGCCCAGCCTTTCAGGGCTCTTTAAAGAACCCGCTTCGGGACTGACCCATACCCTGACGAATCTCAGTTCGTCCTCAGCCACCCGGCATGTGGCCGCAAACTATCCCGCTTCCCGCGGAAATCCAAGCCTTTTCTTTTGCTGTGCAAAATATCCTTGCAAAAAATTCCGCAGACATATCGCCGTCAACTATCTCCGGAAGGTCAAAACTCTATCATTACCGCCATAATCCTTCACGGCGTCCAGAAGAGAGAAGCCGTAGGAAGAAAATATAGCGGAAACATCAAGCCTTTGATCGAAACCGATCTCCACACCGACAATCCCGTTTTCCACAAGAAAGCGGCCTGCTTCGGCAGCGATGAGGCGGTACGGTGCAAGGCCGTCCTGACCTCCATCCAGCGCCGCCAGAGGATCATGATGACGAACCTCTCGGTCAAGCGTTGCGACGATATCGCTTCTTATATAAGGCGGATTCGACACAATTATGTCAAAGCGGCCAGAGATTTTTTCGAACCAGTCGCTTTGAACGGGTTCGAAACGACCGCCGAGATCATTTCGGAATGCATTTCTCGAGGCTGTCTCCAGCGCGTCGGCGGAGATATCGCTGCCGACACCGGTCGCCGCCGGGCATTCCTTCAAAAGCGCGAGACAGATCGCCCCCGTGCCTGTGCCCAGATCGAGAATACGCGCGCTGCCCCTGGCTGAAACGGCAGCCTTCAAGGCAGGCAGCAGCGTGTCTACCAGAACCTCCGTATCAGGGCGCGGCTCGAGCGTTTCCCTCGACAAAATAAGATCCAGGCCATGAAACTCCCGATGGCCCAGGATGCGGTGAACAGGCTCGCCGCCGGCGCGTCTTTCAACCATCGCATCAATTCGGGCTTGCTCCTCGGTCGTGAGCGACCGGTCCGGCTTCATCACGAAGTCGGTCAACGAAAAACCGACGACTTCGGCAATCAGGAGACGCGCATCGAGAAGTGGATCGGCGATCCCCGCCGCCTGCAGCCGCTTGCGGGCCGCGGCAAGTTCACTTGCGACAGTGGCCCCGGCCGGCGCGCTCAATGCTGCTCGCCGAGTTGCGCCAGCTGCCCCGCCTGATAATCGGCGATCAGCGCATCCACGAGCTCATCAATCTCGCCTTCGATCATCCGGTCCAGCTTGTAGAGCGTGAGATTGATACGGTGATCGGTGACACGGCCCTGAGGGAAATTATAGGTGCGGATGCGCTCGGAGCGGTCGCCGGAGCCCACCTGGCTCTTGCGGTCGGCCGAACGTTCACTGTCCACCTTCTGGCGCTCAATATCGTAAAGTCGTGAACGAAGAACCTGCATGGCCTTGGCGCGGTTCTGATGCTGCGATTTCTCCGAGCTCGTCACGATCAGCCCTGTCGGCAAATGGGTGATGCGAACGGCGGAATCGGTGGTGTTGACGTGCTGGCCGCCGGCGCCCGACGCACGCATCGTATCGATGCGAATATCTTCCGGGCGGATTTCGATATCGATTTCTTCCGCTTCCGGCAGCACCGCGACGGTGGCCGCAGACGTGTGGATGCGGCCGCTTGCTTCCGTTTCCGGCACGCGCTGCACCCGGTGAACGCCGGACTCGAATTTCAGCTTGGAGAACACCCCTCGCCCACTGATCGTGGCGATGATTTCCTTATAACCGCCGGCTTCACCCTCGCTTGCGGAGAGCACTTCCACCTTCCAGCCCTTGGAAGCAGCAAAGCGCTCATACATGCGGAACAGATCGCCGGCAAATAGTGCCGCCTCGGAACCGCCGGTCCCGGCGCGTATTTCGAGGATCGCACTTTTTTCGTCCGCAGCATCCTTCGGCAGCAGCAGGACCTGCATGTCCTTCTCGAGCTCTTCGATACGGCTCTCGATCTCCGGAAGCTCCATTTCCGCCAGTTCGCGCATATCCTTGTCGGTCGTCTTGTCGGCAAGCAGCGCTTCGAGATCGGCGGCCTCAGAGATCGCCTTCTCGTATTCGCGAATTTTCTTCACCACCGGCTCGAGCTCGGAATATTCCGAAGCGAGCTTCACATAGACATCCGCAGCAGGCCCGGCCGACATACGCGCTTCGATCTCGCCGAAACGTCTTTCCAACTCGCGCATTTTTTCGACGGGAAGCTTCGCCACCAGTCACTCCAATTATGAAACAGTTCTTTTTAAATGGGAATGGAATGCGTCGCCGCAAAGCGTAACAACACCTCGCGCGCGCTTTCCAGCGAATTATGATCATCCAGCGCCGCGTTCAACTCTTCGGCAAGACTTGCGGCATCGAGCCCGAGCAGCATGGCCTTCACGGGGCCGATCGCCGTCGGCGACATGGAAATCGAACGGAATCCAAGTCCGATAAGAGCCATTGCCGAAAGTGGCTTGCTCGCCATTTCACCGCACAGCGTAACCGAAGTCTGATGCCTTTCGCCCGCCCGCACGATATCGCGAAGCATGCGCAGGAACGGCTTGCCGAGATTGTCGAAGCGATCCGAAACACGGGCGTTGCCGCGATCCACAGCCATCGAGAACTGGAAGAGATCATTCGAACCCACGGAGACGAAATCCACCTCCTGCATCAGCTCATCGAGCTGCCACATCAGCGCCGGCACCTCCAGCATGGCGCCGAACTGCAGCTTTTTCGGCAGCGCATGGCTGAATTTGGAAAGATGCTGTACCTCCTTCTGCAGCAGGTCGCGTGCAGCGCGGATTTCGGACACTTCCGTCACCATCGGCAACATCATGCGCAGTTCGGCACCGGAAGCGGCGCGCAGAAGCGCGCGCATCTGCGTGCGCATCAGCCCCGGCCGGTCGAGCGACAGGCGAATCGCCCGCCAGCCAAGCGCCGGATTTTCCTCCTCCTGGCCGCGCATATATGAAACGACCTTGTCGCCGCCAATATCGAGCGTGCGGAAGGTAACGCTCTTGCCCTTCGCCTGCCGCAGGACGGAGCGGTAGAAGGCCTCCTGTTCCTCACCCTTCGGCATGTTGGAAGCGATCATGAATTGCAGCTCGGTACGGAACAGTCCAATGCCATCGGCACCCGATTCGTCCAGCTGCGGCAGATCCACCAAAAGACCAGCATTCATCTTGAGGTTGACCTTCTGGCCATCTTTGGTGATCGGTTCGACATTGCGAAGTGCGCGGAACTGCTCTTGCCGGCGGGCACGCAGACGCACTTTTTCCTCATAGGCGCGTTGCAGATCCGACATCGGACGCAAATGCACCTGGCCGTCATCGCCATCGATGATGATGGGATCGTTGTTTTCGGCAAGCGCGACAATGCCCGTCGCCTGCCCGATAACCGGAATGCCCATGGCGCGGGCCACGATGACGACATGGCTGGTCACCGCGCCATCTTCCAGCACCAGACCACGCAGTTTTTCGCGCGGATAATCCAGGAGTTCGGCCGCCCCCATGGCGCGGGCCAGCACGATGGCATCGAGCGGGAAATCCTGTTCCGGACCACGACCGCCGAAACCGATGAGCTGCCGAAGCAGCCGGTTGGCGAGATCGTCGAAATCATGCATGCGCTCGCGAAGGTAAGGATCGGTCAGGCGCATCATGCGCGCCTTGGTATCGCTCTGCACCTTCTCGACCGCCGCTTCCGCGGTCAGGCCGTTGCGGATCGCTTCTTCCATGCGTCGCACCCAGCCCTGATCGTGGGCGAACATGCGGTAGGTCTCGAGAACCTCGCGGTGTTCGCCTTCGGTCGGTACGTCACGGCGCTGCAGCATGTCATCGATGGAGAGCCGCAGCGAGCCGATAGCATCGGCAAGGCGACGGATTTCCGTATCCGCATCTTCGTTCAGCAGGTTGGTAACGACAATGCGCGGATCGTGCAGCACCACATGGCCAAGACCGATGCCTTCGCCATAGGCGTCGCCGTCGATGGAGACGGCACGCGTCAGGTCCAGCTCGACACCGGGGCGTGTGATCTTCTTCAACTCGCCGCTCGCCACTATTTCAGCGATAAGCATCGCGGTTGTTTCGAGCGCTTCAATTTCATCCTCCCGGTACGTTCGGCTGGCCTTGTTCTGGACCACAAGAACGCCAAGAGTGCGACCGGAGCGCAAAATTGGCACGCCGAGGAAGGAATGATAAATTTCCTCACCGGTTTCAGGAAGATAGCGGAATGCGGGATGCGCCTGCGCATCGGAAAGATTGAGCGGCTGGGCGGAAGCGGCAATGGTGCCGACAAGACCCTGCCCCATTTTCAGCTGGGCAAGATGCACGGCATCCTTGTTGAGACCTTCCGTCGCATAAAGCTCAAGCACGCTGTCGGAACGCAGCACATAGACCGAGCAAACCTCCGCCACCATGTTGCCGGCGATCTGACGGACGATCTGGTCAAGGCGGTCCTGCGGTTCAAGGTGCTCCGCCATCATTTCGCGCAGCCGCTTGAGCAGGACGCGCGGACCTGCGGAAAGGTCTCTCATCGCGTTTGCTCCCCGACGCTTCCGATCCGAATGTCATAATATTCGGGAATCAAAACGTCATTTAAAAATTTATAGCGCGAGAAGCGCGTCCCGCAAGGGACACGCTTTCATGAAACGCCACATCGGAAGAACGCAACTCCGAAGAATCGGAGCATCGGGAACCGATGTCTCGGCTTAGCTCTTATCGAGGCCGTAAGCAGAATGCAAAGTGCGAACCGCAAGTTCGGCATAGGCGCCATCGATCAGGATCGAAATCTTGATCTCGGACGTGGTGATCGCCTTGATGTTGATGTTCTTCTCGGCCAGTGCCTTGAACGCGCTGGCGGCAACGCCCGCGTGGCTGCGCATGCCAATGCCGATGACCGAAACCTTGGCGAGGCCGGTTTCGTTCTGTGCAACGTCGAAGCCGATCTGGGCCTTGTTGTCATCGAGAACCTTAAGCGCCTTGGCAACGTCGCCCGAAGGAACGGTAAAGGTCATGTCGGTGCGCGAACCGTCTTCGGAAATGTTCTGCACGATCATGTCGACATTGATGTGCGCTTCCGCCAGAGGCCCGAAGATCGCGGCGGAGACGCCCGGACGGTCGGCCACGCGGCGCAGCGAGATCTGTGCTTCATCCTTGGCATAGGCGATGCCGGTTACGACTTCCTGTTCCACGATTTCATCCTCGTCACAAATCAAAGTACCGGGCGGGTTGATGAGGTCGCCCATGCCCGGCGCATCGGGATCCTCGAAACTGGAGCGAACGAAGGTGCGCACCTTGTGTACCATGGCAAGCTCGACCGAGCGGACCTGCAGGACCTTGGCACCGAGCGACGCCATTTCGAGCATTTCCTCGAAGGCGATCTTTTTCATGCGGCGAGCCTTGGGCTCGATGCGCGGATCGGTCGTGTAGACGCCATCGACATCCGTATAGATGTCGCAACGATCCGCCTTCACGGCAGCGGCAATGGCAACGGCCGAGGTGTCGGAGCCGCCGCGGCCAAGCGTTGCAATGCGGTTATCGGGACCGATGCCCTGGAAGCCGGCAACAACGGCAACCTGGCCCTCGCCCATGCGTTTCACGATATCCGAGCCGTCAATCTCGAGAATGCGGGCGGCGCCATGCGCATTATCGGTGCGGATCGGGATCTGCCAGCCCTGCCAGGAGCGCGCATTGATGCCCATGGATTGCAGCGTGATCGCCAGAAGACCTGACGTCACCTGCTCGCCGGATGCGACAACCGCGTCATATTCGCGCGCATCATAAAAGGAGGCGGCATTGCTCCCCGTAATCTTTGCTGCGTTCTGCACCCAGTCAACCAATTCGTTGGTTTTACCGGACATGGCGGAAACGACCACAGCCACTTCATGGCCGGCATCCACTTCGCGTTTCACATGCCGGGCGACATTGTGAATGCGTTCGAGGTTCGCGACGGACGTGCCGCCGAATTTCATGACAATGCGAGCCATAGCCTTGACCAGTACCATCCCATTTTCCCGCCGGCTCTTTCAAAAGACGGACGGACAAGAACAAACCCAGTCGGCTCTTCCTGACAAAGAGCCTCAAGTTGCGGGTCTCTTAGCGAAAAGGCGGGGGCCACGCAATGCCGTTTATGAACCATGCGGTACGCCTTTTTCGGGAGCCTGAACATGCAACAATGGCGCACTGACGCGCCGGCGGGATAAAGCACCCGCAAAAGACCGTACCGCGGTGCACTGTACAAATCGGCCCATTCGCAGTATGAGCGCGGCAATGCAACCGGCCAGATGGCCGAAATGGCCTGTATCGGCTGCCCCGGAGACTTTAGGATCTATTGGTTTCGGGCGGATGCGGGCGGCTTCATATCCGAAAGACGGTAGATGACAGACACCCAGGGTATCGCCCCGGCGATCGCGCAGGCGTTGGAAAAACGCGGCTACAAAGATTTGACCCCCGTGCAGCAGGCCATGCTTGCGCCGGAACTTGCCGACAAGGACGCGCTGGTTTCCGCGCAGACCGGTTCCGGCAAGACCGTTGCCTTCGGCATCGCGCTTGCGACCACGCTGCTGCGTGACAACACCCGTTTCGGCCAGGCCGCTGCCCCTCTGGCGCTTGCCATCGCCCCCACACGCGAACTGGCCATGCAGGTCAAGCGCGAGCTGGAATGGCTTTACGAATTTGCCGGTGTCTCCATCGCCTCCTGCGTCGGCGGCATGGATATCCGCAATGAGCGCCGGGCGCTGGAGCGCGGCGCGCATATCGTCGTCGGCACGCCCGGCCGTCTCTGCGACCACATCAAGCGCAATGCACTCGATCTCTCATCGATCCGCGCTGTCGTGCTCGACGAAGCCGACGAAATGCTCGACCTCGGCTTCCGTGAAGATCTTGAATTCATTCTGGAGGAATCGCCCGAAGATCGCCGCACGCTGATGTTCTCGGCCACCGTGCCGCGCAGCATCGCCAAGCTGGCCGAAAGCTACCAGAAGAACGCCGTGCGCATCGCCACCGCTTCCGAACAGAAGCAGCATGTGGATATCGAATATCGCGCGCTTCTGGTTTCGCCTTCCGATCGCGAGAACGCCATCATCAATGCGCTGCGCTTTTACGAAGCCCGCAACGCCATCGTGTTCTGCTCCACCCGCGCCGCGGTGAACCATCTGACGGCCCGCCTGAACAATCGTGGCTTCTCCGTCGTGGCTCTCTCCGGCGAACTGACGCAGAACGAGCGCACACATGCCCTACAGGCCATGCGTGACGGCCGCGCCCGCGTTTGCGTGGCGACAGACGTTGCCGCCCGCGGCATCGACCTGCCCGGCCTCGAACTCGTCATCCATGCCGACCTGCCGACCAATTCCGAAACGCTTCTGCACCGTTCCGGCCGTACCGGCCGCGCCGGTCAGAAAGGCGTCAGCGCCATCGTGGTGCCGGTCAGCCAGCGCCGCAAGGCCGAGCGCCTGCTCGAAGGCGCCAAGGTCAGTGCCGCATGGGTACACCCACCCTCCGTTGAAGAGATCGTCGAGCGCGACGGCGCCCGGCTTCTGGCCGATCCTACGCTCAGCGAAGCAGTGGCGGATGACGAACGCGATTTCGTGACCAAGTTGCTGGAACAGCATGGCGCGGAAAAAGTCGCGGCGGCCTTCGTGCGCCTTTATCATGCGGGGCGTTCGGCACCGGAAGACATTTTTGAAGTCGCGCTTGATAACACCCGCAAGCCGCGCCGCGACATTTTCGAAACACCCGAAAACAACGCTCCGCGCCGCGACAGGTCCGATTTCTCCGACAGTGCCTGGTTCTCCCTGTCTGTCGGTCGCAAGCAGAGTGCAGAACCGCGCTGGCTTATCCCGATGCTCTGCCGTTTCGGCAAGATCACCCGCCAGGATATCGGGGCGATCCGCATGCAACAGACCGAAACCTTCGTGGAACTGGCAGCCGATGCCGTCGACCGTTTCACTTCCGCCATCGGCAAGGACATGACACTGGAAAAGGGCATTCGCCTCAAGGCGCTTGAGGGCAAACCCGAGATGACTGGCGGCTTCCGCGAAGACACGCGGCCGGCCAAGGCCCAGCGGAAGTTCAGCAAGTCCGACAACGCGAGCGCCCCCCGCGATGATCGCAAGGGCGAAGACAAGCCCTGGAAAAAGAAAAAGCCCTTTGGCGACAAGCCGAAATATGAGGGCAAGAAGGACAAGCCATTCGAAAAGCGTGGGCCAAAGCCGACAAAGGGCTGAGGACGCCCTTCGTTTTTAGCTCTTGCAAGAAAATGAGTCCCTTTTTGTGGGACTCAAGCCGGTCGACGACCTCCTCCGTCATGCCGGACCTGATCCGGCATCCAGCCACGACGCGTCTGCGTCGTGAGAAGACCCTTTTGCGATCAAAGACTTGATCGCGCTAGACCCCGGATCAAGTCCGGGGTGACGGAGTGGGGATGCGAAAACTTTGCAATCGATTCAGGTCGACAGATTCAACAAAAAGCCCCGCTCTCGCGGGGCTTTTATTTTGTCTCAATTCTCAAAACGCCTGTGCTCAGAATTCCAGCGCGCGGTCGCCGTTTTCGTCCTTGATGCGGTTCGGAAGACCGATCTTGTTCAGAAGGTTCAGGAACGGCTTCGGTGGCAGTTCTTCAACGTTTGCCATCTGCTTCACATCCCATTCGCCTGTCGCTATCAACATGGCGGCAGCAACCGGCGGAACGCCAGCTGTGTAGGAAATGCCCTGCGAGCCGACTTCTTCATAGGCTTCCTTATGGTCAGCCACGTTGTAGATGAAGACTTCGCGTTCCTTGCCGTCCTTGATACCCTTGACGATATCACCAATGCAGGTCTTGCCGACATAATCGGGCGCCAGCGAAGACGGATCGGGCAGCACGGCCTTGACCACCTTCAGCGGCACGACTTCCAGACCTTCAGCCGTCTTGACCGGCTTTTCGGAGAGCAGCCCGAGGTTCTTCAGCACGGTGAAGACATTGATATAGTGATCGCCGAACCCCATCCAGAAGCGGACATCGGCGCCGTCCATGTTCTTGGACAGCGAATGCACTTCGTCATGGCCGGTCATATAGGCCTTCTGCTTGCCGACGACAGGCAGATCGAATTCCTGGCCGACTTCGAACATCTGGTTGGTCTGCCACTGGCCATTCTGCCAGGAATAGACGACCCCGGTGAACTCACGGAAGTTGATTTCCGGATCGAAGTTGGTGGAGAACCAGCGGCCATGGCTGCCGGCATTGATGTCGACGATATCGACCGAGGTGACCTTGTCGAAATACTCATCCTTGGCAAGACGCGCATAGGCGTTGACGACACCCGGGTCAAAACCGACACCGAGAATGGCAGTAATGCCCTTCTCCTTGCATTCTTCAGCACGCTTCCACTCGTAGTTTCCATACCACGGCGGCGTCTCGCAGATCTTGGTGGGATCCTCGTGGATCGCCGTATCCATATAGGCAACACCCGTGTCCATGCAGGCACGAAGAACGGACATGTTGACGAAAGCCGAACCGACATTGATGACGATCTGTACGCCGGTCTTGTTGATCAAGGCTTTCGTCGCCTCGATATCCATCGCGTCAAGCGCATGGGCCTCAAGTTTCACATCTGTCTTGAGGCTCTTCTTTTCGCGTACGGACTCGACAATCTTGCGGCACTTTTCCAAAGTCCGTGACGCAATATGAATGTCTCCCAATACATCGCTGTTCTGGGCGCATTTATGCGCCACGACCTGTGCTACGCCACCGGCGCCGATGATCAGAACGTTCTTCTTCATTTCAGGTGATGCCTCCTTTTCCCCGCAGGGATGAGCTTCGTTGGATGTTGAAACAGGGTTTAAGACAGGCTTTGCTCGAAATCGGCAAAGTCGAATTCACGGACGGCGCGAACCGAGCCGTCGAGTTCCTTGATGGCGATCGTCGGCATCTTCACGCCGTTGAACCAGTTTTTCTTGACCATGGTGTAACCGGCTGCGTCCTGGAAGGAGATGCGGTCACCCACTTTCAGCTCCTTGTCGAAACGGAAATCGCCGAAAATATCGCCAGCGAGGCAGGACTTGCCGCAAACCATATAGGGATGTTCGCCCTCGTTCGGCGATACCTTGGCGCTCTCACGATAGATCAGAAGATCGAGCATGTGCGCTTCGATGGAGCTGTCGACGATCGCGAGGTTCTTGCCGTTGAACAGCGTGTCGAGAACCGTCACTTCGAGCGTCGTGCTCTTCGTGATCGAGGCTTCGCCCGGCTCAAGATACACCTGCACACCGTATTTTTCTGAGAAGGCACGCAGACGGTCGCAGAACTGGTCGAGCGGGTAGTCGTCGCCAGTGAAATGAATGCCCCCGCCGAGGCTGACCCATTCAGCACGCGACAGCAGCGATCCGAATTTTTCCTCGATCTGCGTCAGCATGCGGTCGAACAGGGCAAAATCGCTGTTTTCGCAGTTATTGTGGATCATGAAACCGGAAATGCGATCCATGACCTTGTCGACCTTGGCGACATCCCATTCGCCAAGGCGGCTGAACGGACGTGCGGGATCGGCGAGATCGAAGCTCGAGGAGCTGACCTGCGGATTGAGGCGCAGACCGCGCGTGATGCCGGACGCCTTGTCGGCAAAGCGCTCCAGCTGGCCAATGGAATTGAAGATGATCTTGTCGGCATTCGCAATCACCTCGTCGATCTCGTAATCGGCATAGGCAACGGAGTAGGCATGGGTTTCACCGCCGAATTTCTCGCGGCCAAGACGGACTTCATAGAGCGAGGAGGAAGTGGTGCCATCCATATATTGCGACATGAAGTCGAACACCGACCAGGTGGCGAAGCATTTCAACGCCAAGAGCGCCTTGGCACCGGATTTTTCCCGCACATAGGCAATCTTCTCCATGTTGCGAAGAAGTTTTGTCTTGTCGATGAGGTAATATGGCGTCTGCAGCATCTCGTTTCACATATTGATTGAAGTCAAGGTCGGTCTTGGATGATGGGCCTTATATGATGCTTGTTACAGGAAAACAAATGTCCGGGGGCTAATTCCTTAAAAATGAGGCGCGTCGAGCGGGACGAAGAAAACACATGACGTTGCGGAACCAAGTCGGTGTCGCTGCGTTTCAATCACGGACAGGCGGGTAGTTTCTGCCGCCGTAATGAAAGTCAAGCGGCGTCAGTCATGGACATGTCGCCATCTCCATCAACGATGTTCAAGAAGGACTTCACTCATGGCAAGCGTGCGTAGCAGCGTTAATGACAAGATCCAGCAATCCCTCGAAAGCGGTGATGCAGCCGATGTGGCCGCGCAGCTCGCCCAGCTTCGCGAAGATCTGGCAAATCTTGCCAAGAGCGTGAAGGCGCTTGGCGTCGGTGCTTCGCATGAGCTGAAAGCTCAGGCCGCGCGTGTTGCGGACGATGCCATCTCCGCATCGAGCGACATGGCGGATACCGTGCGCAATGAGATTTCAACGCTGAATGACAATCTGACGGACCAGGTCCAGCGAAACCCGCTCCAGTCGCTCGGGATTGCGGTCGGCGTCGGTTTCGTTCTTGCCCTCCTGACACGTCGATAAGCTCATGCTTGAGGCATTGCTGGTCTATCTGGGGGAGACCCAGCGTGAAGGGCGTGTCGTCACGAGACGACTGCGCTCTGTCATCATATTATCGGTGCTGGCGGGAATATTTTTCCTGATAGCCTTCGTGGCGGCGGTTGTAGCCGGATCGATTTACCTCGCCCGGCACGTCGGCGCAGGCCCTGCAGCGCTGGTCGTCGCCGGATCCGCGTTTCTGCTTGGAGTCATCATGCTTGTGGCACTCGCCATACTCAAGCGTCCAAGGGTCTATGCAACAAGGCCGGTCACGCCACTCGCCGCCGCAGCGCCGCTGACGGCGGCGCCGCTTGCTCTTCAGTCGTTGCTTTCACTCGCGATACAGGCGCGCCCCTATGCGACACTTGCCGTCGCCGTCGCAGCCGGGTTTCTCGCCACGAGAGCAGGTACAAAAAAGACCAAGTAACTTCTTGGCTCGCCAGCGACACCAACCGCGCATCCAGCCCATGGATGCGCGTTTTTTTTTATGTTACCCGCGAAGGATAGATTGGTTGATGGCGCACTGCGTCACGCCGCCCTTATTTAAACAAAGTAACATACAGTCTCGGCGCATCCGTAATTTTTTGAAAGGCAATTGATGAAGAAGAAAGTCCTTGTCGTCGGTGGTGCCGGCTATATCGGTTCTCACACGTGCCTTCTCCTCTCTGAAAGAGGGTATGAACCCGTCGTTTTCGACAATCTCTCCAACGGGCATGAGGAATTCGTCCGCTGGGGGCCGTTCGAACAGGGCGATATTCGCGACCGGGCGCGGCTGGACGAAGTCTTCGCCAAATACCGGCCGGAGGCGGTTCTGCATTTCGCGGCACTGATCGAGGTCGGTGAATCGGTCAAGCAGCCCGTGGCTTTCTATGACAACAACGTCATCGGCTCGCTCAACCTGCTTTCGTCCGCCATCGATGCCGGTGTCAATGCCTTCGTATTCTCCTCCACCTGCGCCACCTATGGTCTGCCGGAACAGGTCCCGATCGACGAAACGCACCGGCAGGCGCCGATCAACCCCTATGGCCGCACCAAATGGGTGGTCGAGCAGGCGCTGAAAGATTACAGCGCCTATAAGGGGCTGCGCTCGGTAATGCTGCGCTACTTCAATGCCGCAGGAGCTGATTTCGAAGGCCGCATCGGCGAATGGCACAAACCGGAAACCCACGCGATCCCGCTGGCCATCGAGGCCGCACTCGGCCGGCGTCAGGGTTTCAAGGTATTCGGCACGGATTACGACACGCGCGATGGAACCTGCGTGCGCGACTACATCCACATTCTCGATCTCGCCGACGCCCATGTGCGTGCAGTGGATTATCTGCTGGCGGGCGGGGAAACCGTGGAACTCAACCTCGGCACCGGCACGGGCACCACGGTCAAAGAATTGCTGGCAGCGATTTCGGAAGTCTCCGGTCGGCCCTTCCCCGTCGAATATACCGGGCGTCGGGATGGCGATTCGACAACACTGGTGGCAAATAACGAAAAGGCGAAAGAGGTTCTGGGCTGGGAACCGCGCTATTCTCTTTCCGATATCATCAAATCCGCCTGGGCATGGCATTCGTCGCGGAACGCGGGTGAATAAACCAGTCAGTTGATAAAAAGACACCGGCCGACGGCCGGTGTCTCCCGCGGGACGGCGGATGGCGCCTGTTCCCGCTCCTGCCTCCCAGGTATGGGATTTATGGCTTTGTCGCCGAAGTGGTGGTGCTGTCGGGTGCCGCGGGGGTTGCCGCGTTCTGCTCGCTGGTCTTCTGCTCCAGCGTCTTGAATTCCGGCGCTGCCTTCAGCGTTTCCGCGGTTTCGGTCGTCGTCAGGCGAATGGTGCCGTCCTGCGCGTTGCGCGTCATCGTCACCTTGTCCATGGGAACGGCCACGTCCTTGGCGCCGATACCCAGGAAGCCGCCAACACCGATCACCGCTGCAACCAGACCGCCGTCCTGTTCCATGATGAGGTTCGTCACATTGCCGATGCTCTCATCGGCCGCTGTATAGACAGACTTGCCGATATAGTCATTGGCGCTGATTTGCGTTTCGCCCTGCTCCGTCAGATAGGCTCCGCCGGTGGTCGTGGCTGCGCTGTCGTTGGCCGAGGGTGCTGCAGGAGCCATGGGCGTCGCTGAGGGCGTCGCCGGTTCAGTCTGTGCGCTGGGATTTGCCGGCGCGGGCTGCGTCGTGCCCTGAGCGATGGCAAGCGGCGCGAAAGCCGTCGTGCCCATGAGGGCGGCGGTGACGAGGATCGTAAGTTTCTTTGCCATTTCGTACCTTCCTTTCATCGTTCTCAACTGGCCGGCGGAAACATTTTTCCGCTCTTCGACCGGTTCGACTGGCAAACGGCATGGTTGTCCAAATAGTTCCGATTTTTTCAATCACGGCTTTGGGAGATGTCGTGAACCACAACAACCAAAGGTAAGAAATCAGCCATTGCCAATGGGGTATGGCGCGGTATTATCCATGTCGTAACAAAGGGATAAATGCCGGAGTTTTTATATGCCTCGACCCGGCAACAGACTGAAGAACATGATCTCGGCATTGCGTCGGCGTAGCGCGAATTTTTTCCCGACCGCCTCCATCGGCACCTATCTGGTGGTGATGGCGACCGTTATCACTTTGCCGCTGATCCTTTTTGTCGGCTACTTGATGCTCCGCCTGGAAGCGGAAAAACGCGACGACCTGCAGCGCGAGACGATCGAGGATGTACGGGTCGTCAGCCGCAACATCGATCGCCGTCTGCAGGAAATCGCCACCTCGCTCAATCTGCTGTCGCAATTTCCCGAACTCGAGAGCGGCAATCTCGCCGCCTTTCAGGGACGCGTAGCAGACAGCCTGAAACGGGAGGGTCTTTATGCCATTCTTGCCACCAAGGATGGCCAGCAGCATCTCAACACCCGTGTGCCCTTCGGCAAGCCTCTCGGCAAGGTGCCGGCCGAGGCCGATCTCGCCAAAGCGATAGAATCCCGCCGTATAACGGTATCGAACATTTTTTTCGGCTCAACCAGCAAGGAATGGGTGTTCAACGTTACCATGCCGCTCGATCCGGAACTCGGGTCTGCCGGAGACGCCCTCATCCTGACGCAGAATGCCAGTGACCTGAGCCGGCTCATCTCCACCGAGAACCTGCCGCGAAACTGGGCGGTCGCTATCATCGACGGCACCAATCGTGTCGTTGTATCCACCGCTCCTGACGAGGCGGCGATTGGCAAACCGTTCGTCACCCCGGCCATACTCTCCGAAATGCAGGCCTTCAGCGGCAATTTTTTCGACGGCAAGGGCAATCTTTACGCCTATGCGCAATTGCCGGGCTGGCAGTGGAAAACCGTCATGTGGGGGCCGCTTGCCGCCAGTCAGGCTGCGCTGGTCGATACCTGGCGGCAGATGATGATCGGCAGCCTGGTACTCGTTTTGATTGCTATAGGAGGCGCCTATCTGGTGGGGCGGCAATTGCGCAGCTCGATCCGCGACCTGACCCTCATGGCCGAGCGCATTGGTGAAGGTGAGATCGTCGCGCCGGTGGATACCAAGATAAAAGAGGCCAATCAGGTGGCCATCGCGCTTTCAAACGCCTCCTTCGACAGAAGCCAGTCAGAAGAAAGGCTGCAATTGCTGCTGCATGAGCTGGTGCACCGCTCCAAGAACATTCTCACGCTTGTTCAGGCGATGATACGGCAACTGGGCCGCGAGAATAAAAGCATTCCGGAATTCCAGAAAGAGGTGGACCATCGCCTGCGCGGCCTCGGCATGTCGATCCGGGCCTTGGCGGAAGTTCAGTGGCAGGGCTTGCCAATCCGGAAACTGATCGAGACCCACCTCGATGTTTTTGGCACGGTGGCAGAGCGTTTTGTTCTGGCGGGAGACGATTTCATGCTCTCGCCCGAGGCCGCGCAGAATTTTGGCCTCGTCGTGCATGAGCTTACCACAAATTCCATAAAATACGGCGCTTTGTCCGCGCCCTCAGGCAAAATTACTGTCCGTTGGGAACCGGTTGAAAAAGACGGGCGGCAGATGCTTCATCTTGTATGGACCGAAACGGGTGGCCCCCCGGCGCAGGAGCCCAGCCGCAAGGGTTTCGGGACTACGGTCATCAAGAGGCATGCGGAAGGCGCTTTCGGAGGGAATGTGACAACGGAATATCGTGAAAGCGGTTTCGAATGGGCGCTGGAGGCGCCGATGCGTTACTTCACGCCCAAACGATCCGATCAGGCGGGTCCCACTAACTAATCGGACCCGCAAAAGTGACGATAATTCGTGAGCCGCAAAAAATATACATTTTGCTGGAACCGAATCTCGCCAGGTGTGTTTTTAATGCAGGCCAAGCAATTCCCCCGTCCCCGCCTGAAGCTTGGCCCAGTATAAACGGGTTTCGCCCCTGAAAACCCGTCATTGAAATAGCACGGCTCTCTCTGAGCCGTGCTTTTTTAATGTCTTCTGTAGTGAAAGGCGGCCGAGACGTCCGTCCGGCCGCGTGCGTCGCTTACATATCTGCGACGTCGCCCGAGGGGAATTTCAGCCGATAAACAATGCGCTCCGGAGTAAGCTCATATTCTGCACTTCCTCCCAGGGCGGAGGGAACCACCTTTTCCAGCACGACGCTGCCAAAACTGCCGCGCCTTGCCTCCACGGGTTCCTTCGACGGCGTCATCGGCTCGTTCCATTCGACTATATAGAACTCCCCCTCCTGCCGGCATTGCAGGGATATTGGCGGGTGATAGGCGAGATTGCCGCTGTGGCTGACAGTGTTGACAACAAGTTCGTGAAAGGCGAGCCCGATATAGAGCGCGCCGTTCGGATTGAGCAGCAGGTTCTCGCCCTCCATATGGATGAGGTTCGGATATTCAGGCACATAGAGATCGAATTGCTGGCGCAGCAGCTCGAATATACGTGCCCCCCGCCAATCGGAATCGGTGATGAGATCCTGGCTTTGGGCAAGCGCATGCAGGCGCCCCCGGAATTTGCGCAGGAAATCATCCTTGGTGAGACTGAAACGGGCCGTCTGGCCCGCAAGGCTCTGGATGATCGCCAGCAAATTCTTGGAACGGTGACTGACTTCGCGCAGCAACGAACGCAGAAGTTGCTCGCGTCGCCGTTCCGCCGTCACTTCCCGGATGGTGGTTTTCATCACCATCTGGTTCATCTGATTCAAAGTTGAGTGCACGTGGAACTGGAAGACTCGATCATTGCCCGCGCCCACTTCCAGCATGCCGCGACTGCCAGCCGCGCCCATGTCTTTCTTGAGCTCGGCCAACCGCCCGGACAAATCCTTTCCGAACAGATTTTCATCAGTTGGAGGGGATTCAGCCGGCAGCTTCCAGACATCCGGAAGATTGGCCACGAATATGTAGTCACGGTTGCGGTCCTGGAGCATGACTGTCTCACCCGAATCGAGCAAGGCAAGGACGAGCGAATCGTGAAGTTCGCTTTCGTCCCTCTCCGCGTTATGCCACGCCAGCCGATGCAAATTCATCTCCTTGCAGAAAGTCGCGGGGCAGCCCCACGACCGTAACCGCCAACGCCCGGGCACCAGAGAGGTTCCCGGTCAGCGTGCGGTTTCGGCAAAATCTCACGCCGCGACGCGCGAGCTTTCGTTGAAAAACAGGGCCTGGCTGATGAGCGCTTTCACCATGTCCGGGTTGAAGGGCTTCGTTACGAGGAATGTCGGCTCGGGCCGTTCACCCGTCAAAAGACGCTCCGGGAAAGCCGTGATGAAGATTACCGGAAGGGTGGTCATCTGAAGGATGTCCTTCATCGCATCGAGGCCGGAGCTGCCGTCGGCGAGCTGGATGTCGGCCAGGATCATCTTCGGCTGGGTACGATGGAAGAGATCGAGCGCTTCCGTGTGCGTGCGGGCGATGCCCGTCACACGATGGCCGAGATCGGTGACCATCTGTTCGATATCCATGGCGATCAGCGGTTCATCCTCGATGATCATGATATCGGTCGCCACCTGTCGGGCGATTTCAGACGCTGCCTCGTCGATGAGCTTACCAACCTGGTCTTCGGATACCCGCAGAACCTCAGCCGTCTCCGACGGCGAGAACTCCTCGACGGTTGTCAGGAGGAAAGCCTGGCGGGCAAGTGGCGGCACGGCGGATAAATTGGCGGAAGCGCGTTTTTCCCATCCAGACAGGTTTTCGTCGGCCTTAATATTGATCGTGACGGAACTAAAGATCGATACGAACAATTGATAGAGCGAAACACGATCGCTGCTTGTCTGCGGAAAGATGCTGATATCGGCGATCAGCGCTTCGAGTGTAGCCGCAACATAGGCATCGCCCGTTGATTGTGAGCCGCAAACGGCACGCGCGAACCTGCGCAGATATGGCAGGTGCGGTGCGATGCGTGTAGAAACTGACATGGAATTCTCCCCTTTCATGCGGTCTGCAACGCAAACCCAAGATAGCAACGTGCACATCGCAAAAAAAGTTCCGAACCACCGGAACTATTTTTTTCGCCGTGCATTCTTTGCCATGACAAAAAAGGAATACCGGACGTTATGAGCATATTTCAATCGGACCAAGATCAGCCGGATAATCCGGCCGCCCCCCAGGTCCCGCACTCAGGGCGGGCGGTGATTTCCCGTAAGCTCAGGGAGCTTTATGATGCCGTTCAGGACGAAGGCATCCCTGACAAATTCCTCGACCTTCTCGAAAAACTCGATGAAGCGGAAAGCAGAGCCAAAATCAAGGCTTTGGAGGAATGATGGCGAAAGAGCCGGAGCAGACAGAATACAACTTCAAGCGCGAGATGCTGGCAGCACTGCCCAACCTTCGCGCCTTCGCAATTTCGCTGATCCGTTCGAGGGACCGGGCCGACGACCTCGTGCAGGACACGATCATGAAGGCCTGGGCGAAACAGGACAGTTATCAACCCGGCACCAATATGCGCGCCTGGCTGGTAACGATCCTGCGCAACGAGTTTTACAGCCAGATCCGCAAATCCGGCCGCGAGGTGCAGGACACGGATGGTGTCTATACGTCCCGCATGTCGGTCCCGCCGGAACAGCATGGCTCGGTGGACCTTCAGGATTTCCGCGCAGCGCTCGCGAAATTGCCCGACGACCAGCGTGAAGCCATACTGCTGATCGGCGCTTCCGGCTTCGCCTATGAAGAGGCGGCGGAAATCTGCGGATGCCCTGTGGGCACGATCAAGAGCCGCGTCAGCCGTGCAAGGTTGCGCCTGCAGGAACTGCTCGGCATCGAGAATGAAAACGAGTTCGGTCCCGACGCGCAGATGACAGCCGTCACCGCCGCTGCAACGGCGCGCTGAGAGGACTGGACGCAGAAGGTAACGAACGGGCAGACGCGAGTCTGCCCGTTTTTTCGTCTTCTTTTTAGATGCCGGTTTCCTTGACGGACTGCATGACCACAAAGGTCGACGTGTTAGCGACAGACGGCAGGCTCGAGATTTTTTCGCCCAATACTCTTCTGTATTTGCGTATGTCGCTGGTGCGGACCTTCAGGAGATAATCGAAGGCGCCGGCGATCATGTGGCACTCTTCTACTTCTTTGATCTTGCGTACCGCAGTGTTGAACTCCTCCAGTGCCTTTTCCCGTGTATCGGACAGCTTGACCTCGGCAAAGGCGATATGGTCGACGCCGAGTTTCTGCGGGTTGAGCATGGCGCGGAAGCCGAGAATATAGCCCTCATCCACCAGTCGCTTCAGCCGCGTCTGGCAGGGTGTCTTGGAAAGACCTACCTTTTTCGACAGCTGCAGCACGGACATGCGCCCATCCTCGCTGAGCGCCTCGAGAATCTTGAGGTCGAAGTCATCCAAACCGTCTGCTTTCTGACTATTTGCCATTCATTTTCACGCCAAATTGGGACAATAAAAGTTCGTATTGCCTATTTTATGCTAAAAATAAGGCCATAGCAATTTTCGCGGCAATGATATTGTGAGCGTAAGGATGACGAGCGGCGGGCTGAGGACACACTGCCGCCGGCAGTCTGTCTTCAACAGCGTTTTCAGGATTTTCAGAATGGCCGATGGTGCAAGCAACGCCGGTGTAGTGACGAGTGGTATTTTCCAGAATTTTGCGCCGCCGGTGCGTGAGCAGACCCTGCTGCGCAAGGCGATCACTGCCGCCTATCGCCGTGCCGAAGAAGAATGCATGGCGCCGTTGATCGAGGCGGCGACGGTGACGGCAGAACAGGCGAAAGCCATTCGCGAGACCGCTCGCAAACTGATCGAAGCATTGCGCGCCAAGACCAAGGGCACCGGCGTCGAAGGGCTGGTCCAGGAATATTCGCTCTCCAGCCACGAGGGTGTTGCGTTGATGTGCCTCGCCGAGGCCCTGCTGCGCATCCCCGACACTGCCACCCGCGATGCGCTGATCCGCGACAAGATCGCTCGCGGCGACTGGAAATCTCATATTGGCGGCGGCCGCTCGCTCTTCGTCAATGCGGCCACCTGGGGTCTCGTCATCACCGGCAAGCTTACCTCGACGGTGAACGATAGCGGCCTCTCGGCGGCGCTGACCAAGTTGATCGCCCGGGCTGGCGAACCCGTCATCCGCCGCGGCGTCGATATGGCGATGCGCATGATGGGCGAGCAGTTCGTGACCGGCGAGACGATTGGAGAAGCGATCAAGCGTTCCAGGCCGCTGGAAGAACAGGGCTTTCAGTACTCCTACGACATGCTGGGCGAAGCCGCGACCACCGCAAAGGATGCGGAGCGTTATTACAAGGATTATGAAAACGCCATCCACGCCATCGGCAAGGCCTCTGCCGGGCGCGGTATCTATGGCGGTCCGGGCATTTCCATCAAGCTTTCAGCGCTGCACCCACGTTATGCGCGCGCGCAGGCCGAACGCGTCATGGCGGAGCTTCTGCCCCGCGTGAGATCACTGATGCTGCTTAGCAAAAAATACGATATCGGCCTGAATATCGACGCTGAAGAAGCGGACCGGCTGGAATTGTCGCTTGATCTTCTGGAAGAACTGGCGCTGGACAAGGACCTTGCCGGATGGAACGGCCTCGGTTTCGTGGTGCAGGCCTATGGCCGCCGCTGCCCGTTCGTTCTGGATTACATTATCGACCTTGCCCGCCGTTCGAACCGCCGCATCATGGTGCGTCTTGTCAAGGGCGCCTACTGGGACGCCGAAATCAAGCGCGCGCAGGTGGAGGGGCTGGAAGACTTCCCGGTCTTTACCCGCAAGGTGCACACCGATGTCTCCTACATTGCCTGCGCCCGCAAGCTGCTCGCCGCGCGCGATGTGATATTCCCGCAATTTGCGACCCATAATGCGCAGTCCATGGCGACGATCTATCATCTTGCCGGTCCAGACTTCAAACTTGGCGACTACGAGTTCCAGTGCCTGCATGGCATGGGCGAACCGCTTTACAGCGAGGTCGTCGGCAAGAGGAAGCTCGACCGGCCGTGCCGCTTCTACGCCCCGGTCGGCACCCATGAAACGTTGCTGGCCTACCTCGTCCGCCGCTTGCTGGAGAACGGTGCCAACTCCTCTTTCGTCAACCGCATTGCCGATCCCGCGGTGCCGGTGGATTCCCTGCTGGAAGACCCGGTCGCCATCGTCAAGGCCCATAACGTTCCCGGCGCACGTCACGACCGCATCGCCGCCCCTGCCGACCTGTTCGGGCCGCAACGTAAAAATTCCGCCGGCCTCGATCTCTCCAGCGAAACGACACTCGCTGCTCTCGACAGGGTCCTGAAGGCGGGGGCATCGGCCGAGTGGAAAGCGGCCGCGCCGCAAGCGGGCGGCGCAACGCGGCCGGTTCTCAACCCGGGCGACCACAATGATATCGTCGGATACGTCACCGAACCGACTGAAGCTGATGTGGAAGCGGCCATGCAGCGCGCGGCGTCCTCGAACTGGTCGTCCACCCCTGTGGAAGAGCGCGCCGCCTGCCTGGAGCGCGCCGCCGACGCCATGCAGGCCGAAATGCCCGATCTGCTCGGCCTTGTCATGCGCGAGGCGGGAAAATCCATGCCGAACGCCATTGCCGAGGTGCGCGAGGCCATCGACTTCCTACGTTATTACGCAGCGGAAGCGCGCAGGAATTTCACGGCCGGCGAAACGCCGCTCGGCCCGGTCGTCTGCATCAGCCCGTGGAACTTCCCGCTCGCCATCTTCATCGGTCAGGTGACGGCGGCGCTGGTTGCCGGCAATCCGGTTCTGGCAAAGCCCGCCGAAGAAACGCCGCTGATCGCGGCACAGGGCGTGCGCCTGTTGCATGAGGCCGGCGTTCCGCAGGATGCCGTGCAGCTTTTGCCGGGCGACGGCAAGACGGGTGCAGCACTCGTCGGCTCGCCGCTGACGGCAGGTGTCATGTTCACCGGCTCCACGGAAGTGGCGCGGCTCATTCAGGGGCAGCTTGCCGGCCGGGTTCTGGCGAATGGCCAGCCGGTACCGCTGATTGCCGAAACCGGCGGCCAGAACGCCATGATCGTCGATTCCTCGGCTCTTGCCGAACAGGTCGTCGCCGACGTCATTGCTTCCGCCTTCGACAGTGCCGGTCAGCGTTGCTCGGCGCTGCGCATTCTCTGCCTGCAGGAAGATGTTGCGGACCGCACACTGACCATGCTGAAAGGCGCGCTGCATGAGCTGCGCATCGGCCGCACCGATCGACTCTCGGTTGATGTCGGCCCGGTCATCACCGCCGAGGCCAAGGGAATCATCGAAAAACACATCGAGGACATGCGTTCGCTTGGTCACCGCATCGAGCAGATCACACTTGCGGGCGAAACCGGCAAGGGCACGTTCGTGCCGCCGACCATCATCGAGATGAAGTCCCTTGCGGATCTGAAACGCGAAGTTTTTGGTCCGGTGCTGCATGTCATCCGCTTCAAGCGCGACAATCTCGACCGGCTGATCGACGAGATCAACGCTACCGGCTATGGCCTGACCTTCGGCCTGCATACCCGCCTCGACGATACGATCCAGCACGTTCTGTCGCGCGTCGCGGCTGGCAATCTTTATGTGAACCGCAACATCATCGGCGCGGTGGTTGGCGTGCAGCCCTTCGGCGGGCGCGGCCTTTCCGGCACCGGTCCCAAGGCGGGCGGGCCGCTCTATCTCGGCCGCATGACGCAGACCGCCCCGAAGATCGACCGCATCGCCAGCCAGCAGGATCAGGCCGCCGTCGATCTCGCACGCTGGCTTGACGAAAACGGTGAGACGGTCGCAGCGGAAGCCGCAAGGCAGGCCGCGGCGCTTTCCGGCCTTGGCTTCGAGACAGAACTGGCAGGCCCTGTCGGTGAGAGAAATGTCTATGCGCTGCATCCGCGCGGAAAGGTTTTGCTGGTCCCGGCAACCGAACAGGGGCTTTACCGCCAGCTCGCGGCAGCGCTTGCGACTGGAAATGCGGTTGTCATTGACAACGCGTCGGGGCTTGAAAAGTCGATCTATGGCTTGCCGGCAACCGTCACCTCGCGCATCGTCTGGGCGGATGACTGGGCAAAGTCAGGCCCCTTTGCCGGTGCGCTGGTTGAAGGCGATGCGGAGCGTGTGGTTGAGATCAACAGGAAAATCTCGGCTCTTTCCGGTCCGCTGGTTCTCGTTCAGGCCGCTACCACGGAAGCGCTTTCCGGGGAAAGCCAGCCCTATACGCTGGACTGGCTGGTGGAAGAGGTCTCCGTCAGCGTCAACACCACCGCCGCTGGCGGCAATGCCAGCCTGATGAGCATTGGCTAAAACATGGGGCGGCAGGGGCTTGGCCCTGCCGCGACACCCATTATTACCCTGTAACCTCTCCCCGGCCGAAGAGCTGGTTCAGAACCTGCTCTTCCAGTCTCGCAAACTCCGCCGTGCCATGGCGGCGCGGACGTGGCAGCTTCACATCGAGGTCGAGTGCGATGCGGCCCTCATCGATGACGACAATGCGATCGGCGAGCGCCACAGCCTCGGAAACATCATGCGTGACGAGCACGGCGGTGAATTTCTGCTTGCGCCAGATGCGCTCCAGCAAAAGCTGCATTTCGATGCGGGTGAGCGCATCGAGGGCGCCGAGCGGCTCATCCAGCGCCAGGATCTGCGGATGGGCGACAAGCGCCCGCGCCAGCGCAACACGCTGCTTCTGGCCGCCGGAAAGCACATAGGGCCATTCCCCTGCCCGGTCTTTCAGTCCCACCTCTTCAAGAATGGCAAGCGCCTGTTCCTGCGCCGCCTCGCCCCTGGCGATGCCGGTCAATCCCACTGAAACGTTATTTGCGATACGCTCCCACGGCAGAAGACGCGGCTCCTGAAACATCATGCGGGTACGGCTGGACGCATCCTTAGAGACGGTTCCGGTCGTCGGCGTGTCGAGGCCGGCCAGAATACGCAAAAGCGTACTCTTGCCACAGCCACTTTTGCCGATGATGGCCAGAAACTCGCCTTCCCGCACATCGAGATCGATGCCGCGCAGAACCGGCTTGTCGCCGAAGCTCTTCGTGACGTTGCGGAAGCTGAAGGCAACCTTGCTTTCAGCCGGTTTAGCACGAGATTCGGTTGTCGCCTGCGTTTCGGACGCAGTGGATGGCGTAGCGTCGGGGCGTCTCAGCGTCGTGACATTACCGGTCGACATGGGTTACCTCAGGCTTTCTTGAAGGCTGGATGCCATTGCAGGAAGATGCTTTCGAGGAAGCGGGCGAAACTGTCGGCGAGCTTGCCGAGAAGTGCATAGATGAGGATCGAAAGAACCACGACGTCGATCAGCAGGAACTCGCGTGCCTGCATGGCCATATAGCCAAGGCCGGAAGAGGAAGAGATGGTTTCCGCCACAATCAGCGTCAGCCACATAATGCCGAGCGCATAACGCAATCCGGTGAAAATGGCGGGCAGTGCACCGGGTAAAATGACCCGCCGGAACAGCGTGAAGGGCGACATGCCGTAGGTACGGCCCATTTCCACCAGTTGAGGATCGACGCCCTGGATGCCGAGCAGCGTGTTGATGTAGATCGGGAAAAACACGCCGAGCGCGACCAGAAAGAGCTTCGCTTCTTCATCGATGCCGAACCACAGGATGACGAGCGGAATGAGCGCCAGATGCGGAATGTTGCGGATCATCTGCAGCGTCGTATCGGTGAAACTGCGGGAGAACTTCGACAGACCGTTCGCCAGCCCGAAGATGAAGCCGATGGAGCCGCCGATGGCGAAACCGGCGAGTGCACGGGCGGAACTGACACCGATATTGGCGAGGAGTTCTCCCGAGAGCAGAAGCCGCCAGAAGGCTTCGGCGACTGCGGAGGGGGCGGGCAGCACATTGGCGGAAATCACCCCCGCGCGCGCCGCCACCTCCCATCCTGCAAGGATGAGTGCGGGAAGCAGCCAGCCGATGATGCCGCCGAACTCGATGCGCTTACTGCTGCTCACGGCATGTACCTCCGGCTCAGTTGGTGGCGCCCGACCAGACGGCATCCTTGATGCTGATCTGTTTCGGGATCAGGCCGAGACGATAAAAGCGATCCGCCGTTTCCTGCTGGCTGGCGATGATCTTGTCATCGATCTTGGTAATGCCGAATTCCGAACGGTTCGCGGCAAGCGTCTGTGCCTCCAGCGGCACGCCCGTCACCTCATGCAGCGCCGCAGCGACCTTGTCGCGATTGGCGGCGGACCATTTCGCAGCCTCACCGAGCGCATCGATCGTCGTGTTGATGGTGTCGCCATGCGATTTGGCGTAGTCGCGATTGGCGAGGAAATAGGTGCTGACAGCAAGCACATCGCTGGTGCGGGCCAGCGTCACCGGCTTGTATCGGGTTTCGGCAATCGCATAGAAAGGATCCCAGACGGCCCAGGCGTCGATCTTGTCGCTAGCGAAGGCTGCCGCGGCATCAGCAGGACTGAGATAGGTCACCTCGATATCGCTGAATTTCAGGCCATTCTTTTCCAGAGCCGCAACGAGCAGGTTATGTGCACTAGTGCCTTTGCCGACGCCAACCTTCTTGCCCTTCAGATCGGCAACCGACTTGATGCCGCTTTCGGGTTTGGTGAAGATCGCCTCGCCCTTACCGTTCGAGGGAAGCGCCGCCACATAAACGATGGCCGAACCCGCTGCCTGGCCGAAGATCGGCGGCGCATCACCCGTCCAGCCGACATTGATGGAGCCGACATTCAGGGCTTCCACCAGCGGCGGGCCTGCGGTGAATTCGACCCATGAAACCTTCACGCCCTTGGCTTCAAGCGCCTTTTCGATGACACCCTGCTGGCGGGCGATAACAGGCAGTCCGGTTTTCTGATAACCGATCTTCAACTCTTCCGCCGCCCCTGCCTGCAGCGGCAGGACGGAGAATGCGGCGACGGCAAAAAGGCTGGCGGAAAGCGCGCGTCGGGTGATGGCTGGCATTTCATCTCCTTATCACCAGCCCCTCTGGCCGGATCACGATATGGAGCAATGCTATGGTTTTCCATTAAAACGATAGAGAGACGATAATTCAATATCGGCAATGTTGCGGGAATAAAATTTCGCGCAACCACATGTTTTCCGCAAATCATCGCGGAGGCCCTTGTCAGACCCATCGAATAGAAATGCCGGCGCGGAGGAAGCCGCACCGGCATGACGGATCAATTTCTCTCTCAACAACGCGATCGAAAAGTCGATTACTCGATATCGAAGGAAACCCCCTGCGCCAGCGGTAGCGCCTTGGAGTAGTTGATCGTGTTGGTGGCGCGGCGCATATACGCCTTCCACGCATCCGAACCGGATTCACGGCCGCCGCCGGTTTCCTTCTCACCGCCGAAGGCACCGCCGATTTCCGCACCCGACGTGCCGATATTGACGTTGGCGATACCGCAATCGGAGCCTTCCGACGACAGGAAACGTTCCGATTCCTGTATGTCGCGGGTGAAAATGGACGACGAAAGACCGGCGGCAACGGCGTTGTGCGCTTCAATCGCCTGATCGAGATCGCTGTACTTCATGACGTAGAGGATCGGGGCGAAAGTCTCTTCCAGAACGGGGCCAACCTGCTTCGGCATTTCGACCAGCGCCGGTTTCACATAATAGGCATCTGCCGCACCCGTATCCACGCGCCCGCCCCCATTCACCACGCCGCCGGCCGCCTTGGCCGCTTCGAGCGCTTTCTGCATGGCCTCGAATGCCGCCTTGTCGACCAGCGGGCCTACGAGCGCGGAGGTTTCCAGCGGGTTGCCGACGGAGACGGAAGCATAGGCCTTTTTCAGGCGTGGCACGAGCTCGTCATAAACGCTGTCATGCACGAAAAGGCGGCGAAGGGTGGTGCAGCGCTGGCCGGCCGTGCCCATCGCACCGAAGGCGATGGCGCGCAATGCCATGTCGAGATCGGCAGAGGGGCAGACGATGCCTGCATTGTTGCCACCGAGTTCAAGAATGGCACGGGCGAAGCGTTTCGCCAGACGCGGCCCGACATCACGGCCCATGCGGGTGGAGCCGGTGGCCGAAACCAGCGGCACCTTGGGATTATCCACCAATGCCTCGCCGACCGCGCGGTCGCCGATCAGCAGTTGGGACAGACCTTCCGGCGCATCGCCGAAGCGGGCGGCAGCGCGTTCGAAAATGCCCTGCACGGCAAGCGCCGTCAACGGCGTCTTTTCGGACGGCTTCCAGACGACCGCGTTACCACAGACGAGGGCAAGTGCGGCATTCCACGACCAGACGGCGACGGGGAAGTTGAAGGCGGAGATGACGCCGACGACGCCGAGCGGATGCCAGGTTTCCATCATGCGGTGGCCGGGGCGTTCGGTGGCGATGGTGAGGCCATAAAGCTGGCGGGAAAGACCGACCGCGAAATCGCAGATATCGATCATTTCCTGCACTTCGCCCAGACCTTCTGACGGGATTTTGCCCGCTTCCAGCGATACGAGACGGCCGAGATCGGCCTTGAAAGCGCGTAGTTCTTCACCAAGAAGCCGGATCAGCTCACCACGGCGCGGCGCGGGAACATTACGCCATGTCTTGAAGGCAGCGTCCGCCCTGTCGATCACGGCCGCTACGCCCTCGACCGACACGGTCTTCAGACTTGCAATCCGCTCGCCTGTCACCGGGCTGAAAGAGGCCATGTCGCCGCCAGTGTAGAGATCGCGGGCAACGCCCATCCTGTCGAGCAGGGCGGCGGCTTCCTGTTTCACGTCGAGCTTCGTGGTTGCATCCATATCAATTGTCCTTCTGGCTGAGAGGGAGGAAAGGCCGCCTTGATACGGCGCTTTCAACTCCCGTCGCTCTTCTTTCCCCGGAATTCGTTTATGTTCTGGGAACTCGCTCCGTCGAACTCGGCAAAACCCCGTTCCATTCTTTCCCGTAATCATATATGGGCATTACGACCCTTTTCCAATGAGGAAAGCGGGTAAGTTGATGCGAGAATGGAATGGATCCGCGTAGAAGACTGGTCCCTGACATCGTCACCCTGCAGGCGTTCGAATGCGCCGCACGGCATGGCAATTTTACCCGCGCTGCCGAAGAACTCAACCTCACGCAGAGCGCTGTCAGCCGACAGATCGGCGAACTCGAAGCGCAGACGGGGATGCAGCTTTTCGAGCGTATCCGCAGACGGGTGGTCCTTTCAGAGGCGGGGCGCAAATTCCTGCCCGATGTGCGGCGCCTGTTGCAGCAATCCGAGCAGCTGATGGTGCGTGCGGTTTCGGCGGGAACATCACATGCATCGCTATCCGTCGCGACGCTGCCGACCTTCGGCAGCCGCTGGCTGATGCCGCGCCTGCACCGCTTCATCGACGCCAACCCGGATATGACAATCACAATCGGCTCGCGCTCCCATCCCTTCGATTTCGACGAGGAGGGCTTCGATCTGGCCATTCACTACGGCCAGCCGGTCTGGGCACATGGCACCTGCACATTCCTGTGCGATGAGGTGATCGTACCCGTCGCCAGCCCTGCCCTGCTGCGCCATGCGGCGGTGACGCGGCCTGAAGACCTGACGCGGCAGCCATTGCTGCACGTCACCACGCGCCCGAAACTGTGGACGGAGTGGCTGGAAATGAACGGGGTGATGGCCGAAAATGCCTATCAGGGCAGCCGTTTCGACCAGTTCTCCATGATCATCGAAGCCGCCGCGAGCGGTATCGGTTTCGCCCTTCTGCCGAAATATCTCATCGAGGCCGAACTTTCCTCCGGCCGCCTCGAAATCGTTTTCGATATGCCGTTGCAGACCGACAAGAGCTATTATGTCGCCCTGCCGGAAGGGCGGCAGGACAACGCGCTCGCCCGTGCCTTTCAGGCCTGGCTGCTGGATCAGGTCGGCAAGCCGTTATAGCTGTGCGCATTAGAGGCGATTGCGGAAAAACGGGTTCCAGCGCACCGTGCCGAGCCTGACCTTTTCGCGGATCATTGTCAGCAGCCCGGATGCGGCGATGACGGCGAGCCCGAGTACCGCAATGGCGTCAGGATATTCGTGGAAGAAGGCCATGCCCATCGCGACTGCCCAGAGGATTTGCGAATAATGCGAAGGGGCGATCTGGCTTGCCGGTGCAATGCGGGTTGCCACCAGAAGCGTGATCTGCCCCGTCGCCGTGCAAAGCCCGATAAAGGCAAAGGCCAGCAGCTGGTGCAGGTTGGGCATGACAAAATCGGGAATGGAGGCAATGCCGTTGAAGGTGAGGCCGTAGACCAGCAGCACACCCATGATCGAGGTGCGCTTTTCCTTGCCCGCAAGCGAGCGCAAAAGCACGATGGTCATGGCCGCCAGGAAGGCGACGCCGATTGCGGCGATATGCCCAAGTTCCAGCGTCTTGAAACCTGGCCGCACGACGAGGATAACGCCCACGATGCCCGCCAGAACCGCAGCCCAGCGCCATGGGCCGATATTCTCCTTCAGCACGACGGCGGAAAGGACGGTTACGAAGAGCGGTGACAGGAAGATCAGCGCATAGGCTTCCGCCAGCGGAATGGTGGTGAAGGCATAAATACCGAAAATACCCGCGAACAGGCCGGAAATGGCGCGACCGTGCACCGCGAACGGCCGGCTCATGCGCCAGAACTCACGCCACCTTTCCTCGCGCGGTTTGCTGAAGAAGATGAAGATGCCGGAGAACAGGATGCTGAAAAAGCCGATTTCGAAAACGCTGATCTGCGATCCAAGCGACTTGATGGTGGCATCGCCCATGGAAAAGGTCGCGTAGGCGAACAGACCGAGCAGAAAACCCTTTTGCATTTAAACGTCCCCGAAAATCGACCGCAACGCAAAGCTTCTCCCAGCCGCGTGGAACGCGGCCTGGACGCCCCCACTCCGGGGGACAGACAGTCTGGCAGATTTTGATCCTCTCCCTATGGCTAGACCCGGCTACCTATGAGTGCAAGCCGGAAAAATCGTAAAATGGTCCGATTGAACGCGACCAGTGCAAATGGCTGCAAGGTGCGGCAAATTTGTCCCGTCACCGCCATCACATCCCCGTCATGGAAAGACGTTAGCCGGTGTTGATCGCGGCGCTTGGCGACGGGCATGAAGGCGGCTAAATATTATCCTGCGATTTTCACCCGATGATTTCCCCGGCTGATATTGCTGCGTTACCATGGCCTCGCTAACCGAAAGGAAAAAGAATGCGGATTGTGATGATCGGTTCGGGTTATGTCGGCCTTGTGTCCGGCGCGTGTTTTGCAGATTTCGGCCATGACGTGGTTTGCGTCGACAAGATGCCGGAAAAGATCGAAGCCTTGAAAAATGGCCATATCCCGATCTTCGAGCCGGGTCTGGAGACCATCGTCGCCAACAATGCCAAAGCCGGGCGGTTGAGCTTCACCACCGATCTCTCCGCCGCCGTTGCCAAGGCCGACGTGGTCTTCATCGCGGTCGGCACGCCTTCACGGCGCGGGGACGGCCATGCCGATCTCGGTTATGTCTATGCGGCGGCAAAGGAAATTGCCCATGCGCTGGATGGTTTTACCGTAATCGTCACCAAATCCACCGTTCCCGTCGGCACCGGCGACGAAGTGGAACGAATTATCCATGAGGAAAACCCCTCGGCCGATTTCGCCGTGGTTTCCAACCCGGAATTTCTGCGCGAAGGTGCGGCGATAGAGGATTTCAAGCGGCCGGACCGTATCGTCGTCGGCCTTTCGGATGAACGTGCCCGGCCGGTCATGACCGAGGTTTACCGCCCGCTCTATCTCAACCAGTCGCCGCTGCTCTTCACCACCAGACGCGCTTCCGAACTCATCAAATACGCCGCCAACGCCTTTCTGGCGATGAAGATCACCTTCATCAACGAAATGGCCGATCTGTGCGAAAAGGTTGGCGCCAATGTGCAGGATGTCTCGCGCGGTATTGGCCTCGATGGCCGAATCGGCCCGAAATTCCTGCATGCCGGCCCCGGTTATGGCGGCTCCTGTTTTCCGAAGGATACGCTGGCGCTCGCCAAGACCGCGCAGGACTATGATGCGCCGGTGCGGCTGATCGAAACCACCATCGCCATCAACGACAACCGCAAGCGCGCCATGGGCCGCAAGGTCATCAACGCGGTGGGCGGCGACGTGCGCGGCAAGAAGATCGCCGTGCTAGGCCTCACCTTCAAGCCGAATACCGACGACATGCGCGACAGCCCGGCGATCGCCATCATCCAGACCCTGCAGGACGGGGGCGCGAAGGTGGTGGGTTACGACCCGGAAGGCATGGCGAATGCCCGCCATCTGATCGAGGACATCGATTACGCAACCGGGCCTTATGAGGCTGCGGAAGGCGCTGACGCGGTGGTCATCGTGACGGAGTGGAACCAGTTCCGCGCCCTCGACCTGCCGCGCCTCAAGGCGATCATGAAAAGCCCGGTGCTGGTGGATTTACGCAATATTTACCGCACCGACGAAGTCGCCGCCCATGGCTTCATCTATGCCGCCGTCGGTCGCCCGCAGGAAGGCGGGTCGGATAACGACGCTTGAAAGCGCCGCCATCGCAGTTTCATCAAAAGGTTTTCTGCGTTTCGGTTTAACCGCAGACGCACCAATGGATTCGGGAAATCATCATGCGTTATCTGGTCACCGGCACAGCAGGCTTTATCGGCTTTTACGTCGCCAAGCGTCTGCTCGATGCTGGTCATTTCGTCACCGGCTTCGACGGCATGACGAAATATTACGATGTCAGCCTCAAGGAAAAGCGTCACGCCATTCTTTCCCGCTCCAACGGCTTCCGGGCGGAGATCGGCATGCTCGAGGATACGGATGCGCTGAAGCGCGCGGCCGACGCCGCCGAGCCTGAAATCATCATTCATCTCGCCGCCCAGGCGGGTGTGCGTTACAGCCTTGAAAATCCCCGCGCCTATGTCGATTCCAATCTCATTGGCTCGTTTAACATGCTGGAGCTTGCCAGAAGCCTTGATGTCAAGCACCTGATGCTGGCATCGACCTCCTCCATCTACGGCGCCAATGAGAAAATCCCGTTTGCGGAAAGCGACAAGGCCGATGAGCCGATGACGCTTTACGCCGCCACCAAGAAGTCGATGGAACTGATGGCGCACAGTTATGCCCATCTGCACAAGCTGCCCACCACCGCCTTTCGTTTCTTTACGGTCTACGGTCCTTGGGGGCGGCCGGACATGGCACCGATCAAATTCGTCGACGCCATCTCGAACGGCCGCCCGATCGATATCTACGGTCAAGGCAAAATGAGCCGCGACTTCACCTATATCGACGACCTGGTGGAGGGCATCGTCCGACTGAGCGCGGTCATCCCTTCCGAGGAAAACCGCGTCACACAAGAAGGCGTCACCGACACGCTCTCCCACCATGCACCGTTCCGCGTGGTCAATATTGGCGGCGGCCAGCCGGTGGAATTGATGCATTTCGTCGAGACGGTCGAAAAAGCGGTTGGGAAACCGGCGGTCCGCAACATGCTGCCGATGCAGCAGGGTGACGTTCCCCGCACTTTCGCCTCGCCCGATCTTTTGAGAGCCCTTACCGGCTACGTGCCGCAGACGTCGGTCGAAGAGGGCATCAAAGCCCTCGTCGCCTGGTATCGGCAGATGCAATCCTCCTCGCTGCAGGAATAACTACAGCGTTGCCAGCAGGCGATTGGAGATGGTGCCGCCGGACGCGCTCTGCATGGCGATCTTGGTTTCCACTGCCTCTATGATCGTGTCGCTGAAATCCATATCCGTGAGGTCGCGGATATTGGAAAGTCCGCCCGGCGAAAACACGTTCACCTCCAGTATCTTGTCACCGACGATATCAAGTCCGACAAGGAACATGCCGTCCTCCACCAGCTTCGGCCGCACCATTTCGGCAAGCGCCACGATGTCGTCTGTCACCTTCACGGCCTCCGCCGTACCGCGGGCGTGGATGTTGGAACGCAGATCGCCTTTTGCAGGCACACGGCGAAGGGCGGCATATTTGCCGTCGCGCATCAGCGGCCGGCCATTCATCATGAAGAAGCGGATATCGCCGTCCTTAGCAGCCGGCAGATAGGCCTGCGCGATCAGATAACCCTCGAGGCTGACGGCTTCGAAAATCTGGTTGAGATTGGTTTCCTTGCTGGAGCCGATCTTGAAGACGTTCTTGCCGCCGGAGCCCTGCAGCGGCTTGACGATGACGCCTTTTGGATGGGCATCGGCGAAGGCTCGGATTTCATCCACATTGCGCGAAATAATCGTGGTCGGCCGGACGATTTCGGGAAAGCTCTGGAAATAGAGCTTGTTCTGCGCCAGCGCCAGACCTTCGGGATCGTTCAGTACGACGACACCGCGCTGTTCGGCGAGCCGACCGAACAGGATGCCGGCATGGACCGCCCAGGGCCGTGTGGTCTGGTCGAGCGAGGGATCGTTGCGCAGCATCAAAGCATCGACCTCCTCGACATCCATGGTCCGCCGTTCCAGCGTCTTGTCCTGAAGAGCAGCATGAAACGCTTCGGATTTCTTGTATTTCGCCTTCGGCAGCACCGTGGCATGGATCGTCAGGCTGTCATCCGAACGCAGGGTAAAGTCACCCGGCGTCAGATAGATAACCTCATGGCCGCGATTAAGCGCCGCCATGGCCAGCAGGCCGGTTGCAAAATTCGGCCCCTCGGTTTCAATCGAATTGACGAAAAATGCGATACGCATGAAGCCCCTCCTATAATGTCGCGAGTTCGGCAATGGATATTCCCGCCCGGATTTTTTCCAGACGCTCGTTGGCCCTGGCCGGCAGCAGGAATGCGGGCCTGACGCCTGGCGGGCGCAAAAGGCCGCGCAGGGCAAGCTCCTGCATGACCGGGAAATGCTGGGCGGCGATCTTGCCCATCCAGAACGGATCGAGCGCACCGCCCTTGCGCAGATGGTCCAGCACCTCCGCCAGCCCGCGCAAATAGATCGCGTCCTTCGAGAGGCCGCCGCCGCGATAGATGCGCAACGTCATGTTGAAGGCGCCAGCCTCATCAAAACCATGGTCGCGGGTCATGAGCCGGAACGTCTCCACAAAGCTGGCGCCATCCAGCATGGCGGCACAGCCGACGACGCGGGCCGCAATCAGCCGCAGGCGCTCGCGCGTCATTCCGCCAGCCAGATGCTCCGCGAGCACCGCCAGCCCTTCCTGCACGCCCTCATAGCCGGAGAGGCCGGTGCGAAAGAGCCTGAGCCCCTGAAACGACCCATTGAAATAGGTGAGGAGATGCACGCCGATCTCATGCGACAGGAGCGCTTCGACACGGCGCTGTTCCATAACCGTGTGCCGGGAAATCAGAAGTTTCTCGCCCGTCACCATCAGACCCGGCGGCAGGTCGTCGCGGATTTCTACCCGTGCCTTGAAGCCCGCCTCCTCGGCCAAGTAGGACTCGACCATCTCGCGCGACTTCCGTGCGACGGCGTAACAATCTACCATCGCGATTTCGCCGCCCTCCTCCCGGCGAGGACAATCCTCCAGCACCCGCAGCGCCAGCGTCAGCAGCGCAGGTTCGACGGCGCCATAGAGGGCGCGGGAAAAATCCGTGAAAGTGCGCCGGTGCAGATTGGCCAGCATCGTCAGTTGCAGATCGATCTCCTGCTGTTTCTCCCGATAGAGATGGTAAAGCACCGGATCTTCCAGATGATCGAAAACCACCGAATAGAGCTTTCGCTTCTGCTCCTCGACATCGACGCCTAACGGCCGGTAGAGAAGACGCGGCGCGAACTGGAAGCTGCCGTCCCGAAATTCCTCGAAGGCCCGGCGGGCATTGATTGGCGTGACGGAGAGAAGGAAATCGAAGGACGATACGATATCGTCGATGGACCTGTCTGCGCGCCTGACCGCATCGACGAAGGCCTTGCGGCCGAGCGCCCTGTGGCTGGTCACCTTGAGCGCGTCCATCCCTGCAGAGAATGACGAGAAGGCTTGCAGGCCCGCGTCGAAAAGATCGGCGATCATCGTCTCGCGCAGGCCCGGATAATCGGCACCGGATTCCGGCTGTCTATAGATCGGCGCGAAACGGACACTGATACAGGGAAAGTCCAGTCCTGCATTCTGAAACCGGAGGATCGGGTCGCCTTCCGGCTCGGGCCGGGTGATGCGCGGTGTACGAAACCGGACCTCGGCGTCACACACAGCCTTGATGAATACCCGACGGGCCTTTTGTGTTTCCGGTTCGGCTGTTGCCGAGACGGAGACCTCATAATGCGGTAAGAAGGGTGAATCGTCGGCAAGCAGGATGTCGTGCTCCAACTCACCGATATCGAGCACGATGAAGGCGCCGAAACGCTCCCGCATGGCCGTACCCACGGCCTCGATCAACGGCGCGGCCTCCTGAACGGTCGAAGCAATGAGATAGGAAGCGTGAGCGGCGGCAATGTCGCGCGCGGCAAGATCTTTCGTGCCGCCGGTCAGATGCAGGCACAGGAAAGGTAGTGGCCGGTCGATATGAAGCCGGCCGTCTTTGCCGATATCGCGACGTATTGCCTTGCCTGCCTGGAGGCAAGATGTCACGTCATCCACCAGCTCGGCAGTGGGAGAAGGGACATCACGGGCGGCAGAAACATTCATCGCCGCGACCTCAGACATTCCTCGACAACGGGCTGAAGTGCCGTGATCATGTCCCGTATTTCCGACACTACGCGCCTGTCCGGCTTTCCTGTCCATTCGTCCATAAAGAATTTCTTGAACTCGATGGCGATGGCACAGCCGTTTTCCGCGAAACGCTCGTGAATGAAACGGGTCTGTTCCCCCTTGCCCTGAAACGCCACGTTCTCGCGGACATCAAGACGGCGTCCGGCAATGGTCGCTGACGCGAAATGATGACCGACGGCGCTGACGATATCGTTCCAGCGGCTGCGGTCCATGGAAAAGGTGCCGATATTGATATCGGGTGCTTCCGCAGGCGTGGTCGGCGGCGCAGCCGGACCCTGCCGGCGATGGTTGTATGTGTGCACGTCTAGCACGACAAAAGCGCCGTGCCGCCGTTCGAGCGCGGCCAGCGTATTTTCCAGCATCGCGTAATAATCCGCGTGGAAATCCAGAGATTGCCGGACCGCTGCCGGCGCGGGCTCCTGCTTCCATACCTCAAGCCCCCAGGATTGTTCCGGCTTCAGATAGATGGCCTGATCGGCGGCGCGGTTGAGGTCGATTTCGAAACGTGAGTGGTGCACAATGACGCGGTTGGTCAATCCCGCAATCATGTCGCCGGTGAACGGATCTTCCTCTCTCAGGCGTTGTTCGCCCGAAAGCGCCATCAGCCCGGCTATATCGGGCCGTATGCGGTGGCCGTCATGGATGGCCGTGCCGATAACCGGCGAATTGCCAAACCCGATCGTCCAGAAGCCCGTATTTTCATCCTTGCCGTCGCTGTGTCTGGCTACCATGCTGCCTCCCCTGCATCAGGGGTAGAACAGCACAAGCGGCCCGTTTGTTCCGGCAAAAATTGCGCGCGATTTATTGGGCCGCAGCACGCATGCGCCGTTAAAAAAGTGCGGAACCATACCGGAAAGCTCACGTTGTTCTGGCAGGAGGGCCGCCGTGTCAAACGGACATGATGGCGCTGAAGAACATCGGGGTTTTTCCGTTTTCTCCCGGTGGCCAACGAAACGGCAGTCGAGCTTCTTACCCATCCGGCGTCCCTCCGTTCCCGATTCCACACACAAGGAGCCGCGACATGGAAAAAACCGAAACGCGCAAACTTGCGGAAGAATATCTGCGGCTCGGCGGCACGCGTCAGGTGATGATCGACGACAACAAGACATTTGTGCGCCAATGGGAGCACGAACCAGCTGCAGCCGAGACATTCTGGCAGACGCACATCGAACCGCTCGACGCGGAACGCCGCAAAGACGTGGAATTTTTCCTCCCCTCCGTGAATTCGGACAAGGAAGATTGAACCCAAAGGAGACAGATATGACTGCTATTAACGCCGCAAAAATTCTTATCCTGGCAACCGACGGCTATGAACGCTCGGAGCTCAGGGTGCCCTACGATCAGCTCAAGGCCAAAGGCGCGGATGTAAAGATCGCCTCTATCAAGGAAGGAGAAATCAAAAGCTGGGATGAAAAGGACTGGGGCGACAGTATTGCCGTCGATCTCCTCGCGAAAAGCGTTCGCCCGGATGATTTCGATGCGCTGGTGCTTCCCGGCGGCCAGATCAATCCGGACGTGCTGCGCCATGACGAAGACGCCATGCGGGTGGTCCGCGATTTTCTGAAATCCGGCAAGGTGGTAGCGGCCATCTGCCACGCGCCCTGGCTTCTGGTCGAAGCCGACGCCCTTCGTGGCCGTGACGCCACATCCTATTGGTCGATCAAGACCGACCTGAAAAACGCCGGCGCCAACTGGAAGGATGAAAAGGTGGTCACCGACAAGGGTATCATCACCTCCCGCAGCCCCGATGATCTTGACGCTTTTGTGGCCAAGATCGTCGAAGAGGTGGAGGAAGGTCGCCACGAGCGCCGTGCCGCCTGATAAGCTCCGCAATTCCTTTGTGCCGCCGGCTTCCGGCGGCACTTTTTTGGGAGGAAGTCATGAAAAGCAGATTGCTGGCGAGCGCCGCCGAACGTACCTTCATTCTCGTGATCGAGCCGGATGAAGAGGCATTCGACGCGATCCGCCGCTTTGCACGGACCGAAAACATCAACGCGGCCTCGGTGACGGCGATCGGTGCCTTCTCCACCGCGACGCTTGCGTTTTTCGACCTTTCATCGCGAGAATACAAAGAAATACCCGTGACGGAACAGAGCGAGGTCCTGAGCCTGCTCGGCGATATTACCCTTGACGAAAAAGATACGCCGAACCCGCACCTGCATGTCGTTCTGGGCTTTGCCGATGGCTCGACCAAGGGCGGGCATTTTCTGAAAGGCGTGGTACGACCGACACTGGAGGTGGTTATCCGCGAAACACCCGCAGAACTGCGACGCAGCTATATCAGTGACTTCGGCATAGCCCTCATCGAGCCCGCGAAATAATCCCGCGGAACCGGAAAAACGCCATTGCGTTATCTCTTCACACGGGGGATGGCATGGCGGCGACAATCGATCGGGACGGTGAAGGCGACGACGAGGTCAGACAGTTTCTGACAGGTCTGGCGCGAGGAACGGCGGGCGCATTGCTGTTTGCCCTGCCCATGCTGATGACCATGGAGATGTGGTTTCTGGGCCTTTACATCAGCCCATGGCGGCTCCTGCTGCTTTGCGTCCTCAACCTGCCGCTCCTCCTACTTCTCGCCCGTCGGATCGGGTTCGAGAATATTCACTCCTGGAGCCAGGCGGCGCGAGACGCAATAACCGCCTACGGGCTGGGCGTCGCGGTGAGCGCGGCCGCACTTCTGCTGTTCGGTGTCCTCAACGACCAGATCACCGCCTCCAACATCGTCACAAAGGTTGCGTTACAATCCGTTCCCGCGAGCATAGGCGCCCTGCTTGGCCGCAGCCAGCTTGGACAGCATTCCGATGAGCAGGATGAAGAGAAAGGCGAATATTCGGGCGAGACCGGATATCTGCACGAGCTTTTCATGATGGTGGTGGGTGCGCTCTTTCTGAACCTCAACGTCGCGCCGACGGAAGAAATGATCCTCATCGCCTATAAGGTGACCCCCTATCACATTCTCGTCCTGTGCCTGCTGTCGATCGCCATCATGCATGGTTTCGTCTACGCGCTTCATTTCAAGGGCTCGCATCGGCTCCACGAGGGACAGAAATGGTGGCAATCCTTCATCCGCTTCACCCTGCCGGGCTACGTCATCGCCATCGGCATCAGCATCTACACGCTCTGGACTTTCGAACGCCTCGACCACACCTCCCTGTCGCAGATATTGAATGCCGCCGTCATTCTCGGCGTTCCCGCCTCGATCGGCGCCGCCTCGGCCCGGCTGATCCTGTGAGGACATCATGACAATCTCCAAGGATGGAAAACACACGGAAAGTTCCGATCCGCACTGGATCGAATGGGTCACGGGCGCCATCTGCACTCTGCTCGTCGCCTCCATGCTCGGCTGGATCCTCTACGACATCTATCGCTACGAACCGGACGACGCCCGCTTCGAGATCGCCGTGACAGACGTTAACGGTGAGCCGGGGCAATATCGGGTGAAATTCGATATCCGCAATCTCTCCATGACGACGGCGGCGCAGGTGCAGGTACGCGGAGATCTGCAGCAGGACGGCGGCACGCAGGAAAGCGCGGACGTGACATTCGATTACGTCGCCTCGGAATCGCGCGACAGCGGAACGCTTTTCTTCCGCAACGATCCCGCAGGCGGGAGGCTTGTCATCAACGTCGCCGGCTATACCGAACCGTGACAGTTTTCAGGACCATTTCATGACCGCATCAGACCTGACGAAGGAACGCGACCTCAGGGAGTCAACCCCGCTCTGGGCCGATACGCCGCGGATCGGTGTCAGAAGCGGCAAGACGCCGAAAGACAACCACTACGACACAATCGTTGTCGGGACCGGTATCAGCGGCGCGCTGGTGGCCCACTCGCTGCATCGCCCGGGACGATCCATGCTGATCGTTGACCGACGCGAACCCGTCAAAGGCAGCAGCATGGCGAGCACCGCAATGATACAGCACGAGATCGACACGCCGCTGACGAAACTCCGGACGATGATCGGCAGGGAGGCCGCAGACAGGGCTTGGCAGCGCTCGGCGCGCGCGGTTCTTCGTCTGGAGGAAATCGTCACCTCGCTCAATATTTCCTGCGGCATGAGACGAAAACAGGCACTGTACCTCGCCGGTGACGACATGGGTTCGCGCGCTCTGAAGGCAGAGGCGGATGCCCGCGCAGAAGCCGGCATCGAGGCTGAGTTTCTCGGCGCCGCGCAACTGAGAGAGCATTATGGGTTGGAACGGACCGCCGCCATCGTCAGCGACATATCGGCCTCCGCCAATCCCGCCCAGTTGACAGCGGGTCTGCTGCGCCATACCGCGAGCGCTGGAGCGGAAATCGTCGCTCCTCTGGAAATCACCGATCTCAGAAACGTTGGCGACGAAGTAATCGTCGCCACTGCCAACGGGAAAATCCTCTCCGCCGGCAACATCGTATTTTGCACCGGGTATGAGTTCTTGAAAGCGCTTGAAAGCCCGACACACCGGATCATTTCCACCTGGGCGCTGGCCAGCAGGAAAGGGCTGGATCTGCCGGACTGGCTGCAAAGCCACATCGTATGGGAGGCGGCAGACCCCTATCTCTATCTGCGAACCGACCGTGAGGGACGAGTGATTGCCGGCGGCGAGGACGAGGAAAATCCTGTCTCCTATCAGTCGAAGAGCAAGCTGGCAGGCAAGACACGAACAATCCGCCGCAAGATTGAAACACTGCTGGGCGTGGATATCGGCGAACCCGATTATCGCTGGGCGGGAGCCTTTGGTACGACCACCACGGGCTTGCCGCTGATCGGCCTCGTTCCGGGCATGAAAAATGTCTATGCGGTGATGGGGTTCGGCGGCAACGGCATCACTTTCAGCCAGATCGCCGCCGAAATCGTGGCCGCCGCCATCAATGGCGGTACCGACCCCGACGCCGATCTTTTTCACTTCCGCTGATGCCGTTCATTCATCCTTGATGCCGGTTACCACCTGGATACGGCGAAGCGTCCATAATACGACGATGCCCATTGCTGCGGCGAGCAGAGCGAGCGGCCACATGCCGAGACCGGCCGAGAGGCCGATCGCCGCCGAAAGCCACATGCTTGCGCCCGTCGTCAGCCCCTTGACGTCGCCCTTGGTGTAAACGACCACACCTGCGGCGAGAAAGGCGATACCGGCGGTTACGGCTTCCACCAGTCGGATGGGATCGAGCCGCGCTGCCTCATGCCCTTCCGCCATCGTTTCCATCATATGGATGGTGATGACGCAGAAAGTGACGGCGGCAAGGCCGATGAGCATATTGGTGCGCAGACCAGCGGTGTTTTTGTGAAATTCGCGCTCCAGACCGATCAGGCCGCACAGGATGACCGCGCCGAACACGCGCACCAGCAGCACCTCGAACGGAATGGAAATATTCATGGAAAATTCTTCTGCAAGGCTTTGGGGCACTGTCGCGTCTCCTCCCGGAAATTTCTCCACACTAAGTTCGAAAAGGCGCGATGGTTCCGCACAGCAATATAAACGTTGCGTACAACCGAACCGGAACCATAGGAGCAGCTGAAAGTTTGTTTCCCGTGCGCATGAGCGCACATCGTGCATTTCCACTTCATGGGAGAAGGACCAATGGCCGAGAAGAAACTCGACGACCTGTTTTACGACACGCTGAAGGACATCTACTACGCCGAAAGGCAGATCCTGAAAGCCCTGCCGAAAATGGCGCGGGCGGCGACCGACCCGAAGCTGAAGCAGGCTTTCGAAAAGCACAAGGAAGAAACGCAGGGCCACGTAGAGCGCCTGCAGGAAGTATTCGAGATCATTGGCAAGCGCGCCCAGGGCAAGACCTGCGAAGCCATCCAGGGCATTATCGCCGAGGGCGAGGAAATCATGGAGGATTTCAAGGGCACCGCCGCCCTCGACGCCGGTCTCGTCTCATCGGCCCAGGCGGTCGAACACTATGAAATCGCCCGCTACGGCACGCTGAAGGCCTGGGCGGAAAAGCTCGGCCATACCAAGGCGGTATCGCTGCTCGATGCCACTCTTAAGGAAGAGTCGAAGACCGACGACGCGCTGACCGCGCTTGCCAAGACTTCGGTGAACGCCGCGGCCGAGAAGAAGGCTGCCTGACGCCATCCGCATCGGCTCAAAGAAAAACCGGAATGGTCAGCCATTCCGGTTTTTTATTGTCGTCGTAGCCTGAAGGTTACGGCAGGGTGTAGGCGATGACGTAGTCGCCCGGTTTGGTCCCGACGGAACCGTGACCGCCCGCAACCATCACCACATATTGCTTGCCGTCTTCCAGTGCATAGGTCATCGGCGTTGCCTGACCGCCGGCGGGCAGGCGCGCTTCCCAGAGCTGCTTGCCGGTGGTGAGGTCATAGGCCCGCAGATAATTATCCACTGCGGCACCCAGGAAGGCTACGCCGCCCTTGGTGATCATCGGTCCGCCAATTCCCGGCACGCCCACCTTGAAGGGGAGCGGCAGCGGGGTCATGTCATAGACCGTACCGTTCTTGTGCTTGTAGGCCACATCCCCGGTGCGCAGGTCCGCGCCGGCGACATAACCCCACGGCGGCGCCTGGCAGGGAATCTGCAGCGGGCCGAGGAACGGCCCCATGAAAACGCCATAGGGCGCACCGTCATTACGGTTCAGACCCTGCTCGCTGCCCTTTTCGTCCTGACCCTTGGGCGGAATCTGATCGCGCGGGACGAGCTGGGAGGTGAAGGCGAGATAGGTCGGCATACCGAACATGACCTGCCTTTCAGGATCCACAGCCACACTGCCCCAGTTGAAGGTGCCGAAATTGCCGGGATAGATGATCGAGCCGGTCAGTGACGGCGGGGTGTAGCGGCCCTTGTAGTTCAGCTGATGGAAGCGGATGCGGCAGGCGAGCTGGTCGAACATGGAGACGCCCCACATGTCCTTTTCCTGCAATGGCTCCGGCTTGAACGAGAGGGCCGTTGTCGGCTGCGTCGGCGAGGTGAAGTCCTCGGGGATCGCACCGCCCGGGGCTGGCTCCTCCGTGATCGGCAGAAGCGGCTCGCCGGTGCGCCGGTCGAGAACGTAGATATCCCCCTGCTTCGTTGGCCCGACGAGCGCAGGAACGGTCTGACCATCCTTGGTTATGTCGAGCAACACCGGCTGGGCCGGCACATCCATGTCCCAGAGATCGTGATGAACCGTCTGGCGCACCCAGCGATCCTTGCCCGTATTGATATCGAGCGCGACGATGGAGGAAGAATATTTCTCCACATTCTCGCTGCGGCCCATGCCGAGCTGGTCCGGAACCTGATTACCGAGCGGGACATAAACGAGCCCGAGGCCTTCGTCATAACTGAAGACGGACCAGCTGTTCGGCGAGTTGGTCGTGTAGGTCTCACCGGCCGCAATCGGCTCGGTCTTTTGCGGGTTCCCGGAATCCCAGTTCCAGATGAGCGCACCGCTGTTCACATCGAAAGCGCGGATCACGCCGGACTGTTCCTGCGTGGAGTAATTGTCATTCACCGCGCCGCCGATGATGATCTTGCCCGCAGCAATCACGGGCGGCGATGTCGAATAATAATAGCCGGCGGGATTATATTTCATGCCCTGCTCGAGATGCAGCACACCCTGATCGGCAAAGGAGGTGCAAACCTGGCCGGTGGCGGCATCGAGCGCGATCAACCGTGCATCCGACGTGGGCAGATAGACCCGCTCGGCGCAGGCCGTTCCCGGCGCGGCACCCGGTTCGGCATAATAGGACACGCCGCGGCACGTCTGGTGCTGGCGATCCGGATTGAGGCCGACATTCGGATCGTATTTCCATTTTTCCTTGCCTGTCGCGGCATCGATGGCGATGGCCCAATTATGCGGCGTGCAGATGAAAAGCGTATTGCCGATCTTGAGCGGCGTCACCTGATAGGTGGTTTCGCCCACATCGTCCGGCAGCTTCACGTCGCCGGTCTGGTAACGCCACGCCTCCTTCAATTGCGAAACATTGTCGACATTGACCTGGGTCAGCGGCGAATAACGCTGCCCATAGGGCGTGCGGCCATATTGATGCCAGTCACCATCAGGCACGTTGCCGCCATAGGCCGGCGTCGCGGACGCCGTTTCCTGCGGCAAGGACCCTGGCTGATCATGCGGGTCCTGTGCCATCGAATATCCGGCAACCGCGATGGAAGCGAGAACGGAAAGCGCCAGCGGCCAGGCATTCGGCCCATAGCTTAGCCCCGTCGGGCTTGCAAAACCGAGTGGCTTCCTCACCCAGGGCACCAGGAGCCAGAGGCCTATCACAATGATAAAACCGCCGCGCGGGCCAAGCTGCCACCAGTCAAAACCGACTTCCCAGACGGCCCACGCAAGTGTTGCGACAATGAACACGGCATAGACGTGAAGTGCTGCGCGATTGCGCTTGAAGAGCAGAACGGCCGTCAACAGAAAGGCCAGTCCGGAAAGCACATAATAAAAACTGCCCCCAAGCATCACCAGCTGGGAGCCGAAACCGAACAGCGCGAGGCCGATGAGCGTGAGAAAAACTGCAGTGACGGTGACTGCCATGAATGAAACCCCCGATTCCTGTCACTTTGTGTGAAATGAAATCGGGAGCAATATGGTTCCATTCAAACGCCACGAAAAATCATGGCATCTGCGTCACGGGTTCTGCGGCGCCCCCGTGGAGTCCTGCGGGGAAGGGTTTCGCTCCGTTGAAGCCGGCGGCGAAGCACGGCCGTTCGCGGGATTGTTGTCGAAGCTTTCCGAACCCGAGGGCTGCTGCGGGACGGGGGCGTTCTCCGTCTGCGGATTTTGCGGCAGGTTCTCGTCCGGTTCGAAAACCGCGTATTCCACGACAGCCCAGACCACCAGCGCTAACAACACGCTGACGATCAGAATGACAAGAACCGGACGTCCTGTCGATCCTTGCCGTGCCCGTGTGGCCGTCTCCTTTTTCGGAGCATCCCGACCGTCGAGATAGCTGGTATTTTCTCTGGCCATGTCTTTCACTCCCTAAACTCTGTCAATCTAATCCACAGGGAGAGGTTTTGTTCCCGCGAGGGGCCGGCGCATTCGACATGGCGCAATCTGGCTCTTACCGGAAGAGGGCGTCCGGGCCTCTCGGTTATTTCGCGGTCCAGCCGCCATCGATGGAAATGGTGGTGCCGGTGATGGAACGGGCCATATCGCCAGCGAGATAAAGTGCCATTTCGGCGATTTCCTCCGGCTGGATGAAGCGTCTTGTCGGCTGCGGCGCAAGCATCACCTTTTTCACCACATCTTCCTCACTCATGCCGTGTACCCTCGCCTGATCCGCGACCTGTGCGGCCACAAGCGGGGTCCAGACATAGCCGGGGCAGATGGCGTTACAGGTGATGCCGAGTTCGGCAACCTCCAGCGCAACGCTTTTCGTCAGTCCCACCACCGCATGTTTGGTTGCCACATAGGGCGCCTTGAAGGGAGACGCGCGCAAACCATGCGCGGAAGCGATGTTGACGATGCGGCCCCAGCCTCTTTCCTTCATGCCCGGCAAAGCAGCGCGGATGGTGTGAAAGGCGCTGTCGAGAGAAATGGCAACGATGCGGGAAAAATCCGCGAAGTCGAACTCATCGATCGGCGCGACCTTCTGAATGCCGGCATTGTTGACGAGGACATCGACATGGCCGAATTCCGCAATGACCTTTTCAGGCAGATGCGCGCTTTCTTCATAGTTCGCGAGGTTGGCGGAGAAATAGGCCGGTCTTTGCCGCGCCACTTTCCCCACAGCCTCCAGCGCCTGCGTCGCCTCCTCCACCGTTTCTATGCCATGGACAGCGACCAGATAGCCCGCCTCGGCGAAACGCCTGGCGATGGCAAGTCCGATGCCGCTGGTGGAACCGGTGACAAGCACGGTTTTCGGTTGATCCTCCATGGGCCTAGTCCTTCAACTGCGGCAGGTTGCGGAAAAGTTCGAGCGCTTCGGGATTGGCGAGCGCATCGGCATTCTTCACCGGCCGACCATGGATGGTGTCGCGCACCGCGATTTCGGAAATCTTGCCGGAGCGTGTGCGTGGGATAGCGCTGACAGCAATGATCCTTGCCGGCACATGCCGCGGCGTCGCCCCCGAACGGATGCGGCTGCGGATGGTCTTTTCAAGCTCTTCCGTCAAGGCAGCACCACCCTTCATGCGCAGGAAGAGGATGACCCGCTGGTCCCCGTCGATATCCTGCCCAACGGCAATGGCCTCCTCTACTTCGGGCACGGTTTCCACCTGCCGGTAGATTTCCGCAGTCCCGATGCGCACCCCACCTGGATTAAGCGTCGTGTCCGAGCGTCCATGGATCACATAACCGCCGGAGGGCCGCAGTTCGGCGAAATCGCCATGCGCCCAGATGCCGGGGAAACGATCGAAGTAGGCGGCCTGATAGCGCGAACCATCCTCATCGCCCCAGAATTTCACCGGCATGGACAGATGCGCATTCCGGCAGACGAGTTCACCGGGAACGCCGCGAACGGAACGGCCCTCATCGTCAAGCGTATCGATATCCATGCCGAGCATCGCGCCCTGCAATTCACCGCGATGAACCGGCTGTAGGGGATTGCCGCCGAGGAAACAGGCGCAGATGTCGGTGCCGCCGGAAATGGAGGCGAGATGCACATCCGCCTTCCAGTCGCGATAGATATAATCGAAGGATTGCGGGATGAGCGGCGAACCAGTGGAGAGAATTGTTCGCAGCGATGAAAGATCATGGCTTTCCCGCGGTTTCAGTCCCGCCTTCAGGCATGCATCGATAAATTTCGCAGACGTGCCGAACGTGGCGATCCCTTCGGCGTCGATGAGATCGATCAGCCGGCCGGGCGTCGGATAGCCGGGATTGCCATCATAGGTGACGAGGGTGGTACCGAGCGCGAGACCGGAGACCTGCCAGTTCCACATCATCCAGCCGCAGGTGGTGAAATAGAAAAAGCGCTCACCCTCCTTGATATCGCATTGCAGTTTCAGCTCCTTCATGTGCTGAAGAAGCAGGCCGCCGCCGGAATGGGTGATGCATTTCGGCTTGCCTGTCGTGCCGGAGGAATAAAGGATCACCAGCGGCGCCTTGACGGGCAGACGGTTGAAGACAATCTCGCCCGCCGCATAAGGCGCAACGAAAGCCGCAAGCGTGACGCAGCCCAGATCGCTAAGGCTTTCGGGAACGGTTTCACCGATCAGAACGATCTTTTCAGGGGCCGCACTCTCCGCCACGGCGCGGATGGTCGGGCCGACGTCGATCCGTTTACCGGCATAACCATATTCCGGCACGGCGATGATGATTTTCGGGCCGATCTGAGACAGGCGGTCAGAAGCGCCTGCCGGGCCGAAATCCGGAGAGCAGGACGACCAGATGGCACCGATGGCGCTCACGGCCAGATATCCCACGATCGCCTCTATATCATGGGTGACGATCGCCCCGACGCGATCACCTTCCTGCACCCCGGCATGCACGAGCGCCTGCACCATGCGGGACACTGCGTTGTAAAGCCCCTTGCGGCTTATCTCGCGCCTTGTACCATCGTCGCGATGGGCGATGATGGCCAACCGCTCATCGGCATCGCGCAGCAGGTTTTCGGCGTAATTCAACCTCGCGCCCGGATAGAACTCAGCCTCCCGGATCGTCGCGCCCGGCTTGAACGCAACGTCGCCGCGCGTGCCGATGATGCCGAGCTCGTCCCACAGCGCATCGTAAAACTCTTCCGGCGAGTCGATCGACCAGCGCAGCAGGCCGGCATAATCATCGGCGGCCTGCCCGTGTATCTTTCCGGTTTTTGTCGCGAAGGCAAAAAGCGCCGAGCGCTTCACCCTCTCTTCCGGCGACACCCACAGAATGTCAGATGGCGCGGCGGCTGTCATGCTCTGCTCCCGCGCAGCATTTCAACGATGGCGGAAAAATCACGCCCGCCCTGCCCGTCGTCAACGAAGCTCTCATAAAGCGCTGCCGCAGCAGCACCGAGCGGTGTGGAGGCGTCAGCACCATTGGCCGCCTCCTGAGAAAGCTTCAGGTCCTTGAGCATCAAGGCTGCGGCGAATCCGGGCTGGTAATCCTTGTTGGCGGGTGATGTCGGCACCGGACCCGGCACCGGGCAATAGGTGGTGAGCGACCAGCATTGCCCGGAAGAGGTGGAGGCGACATCGAACAGCGCCTGGTGCGAAAGCCCGAGTTTTTCGCCGAGCACAAAAGCCTCGGAAACCGCGATCATGGAAATGCCGAGGATCATGTTGTTGCAGATCTTGGCCGCCTGCCCGTTGCCGCCCTTGCCGCAATGCACGATCTTTTTGCCCATGGCTTCCAGCAGCGGCTTCGCCGCCGAAAAAGCTTCCGCCTCACCACCGCACATGAAGGTCAGGGTGCCGGCGACCGCACCGCCCGTGCCGCCGGAAACGGGGGCGTCGACCGAAGGGCAGCCGGCGGAAGCGGCCAGTTCATGCGCCTTCAATGCGCTTGCCATATCCACGGTCGAGCAGTCGATAAGGAGCGTTCCGGCAGAGATTTTACCAATCAGATCGCCATAGGCCGAAACGACATGCTCGCCCTTGGGCAGCATGGTGATGACCACATCAGCCGCGTTGACTGCTTCGGCAGAATTCGCGGCAACCGGAATGCCCGCCTCCTTTGCCGCTGCACGGCACGCTTCGGCAAGATCGTATCCCCTGACGGCATAACCCGCCTTGACGAGATTGGCGGCCATCGGCAGGCCCATATGTCCCAGCCCCAGAAAAGCGATGGTCTTCATCGGTAGGTTCCTTTCAGCGATTATCCGCAAGGATCATGTCGGCGGCCTTTTCGGCAATCATGATCGTCGGCGAATTGGTATTTCCGGATGTAATGCGCGGCATCACCGAGGCATCGGCGACGCGCAGCCCGGCGAGGCGGCGGAACTTCAGGCGCGCATCAACGACACTTTCCATATCCGACCCCATGCGCAGCGTGCCGACAGGGTGGAAGATGGTGGTGCCGATATCACCTGCCGCCTTGGCAAGATCATTGTCGTTTTCGAAGGAGGGGCCGGGCCGGTATTCCTCCGGCCTGAAGCGGGAAAAGGCCGGCTGGGCGACGATGCGGCGCGTCAGCCGCATGGCATCTATGGCCACCTTCCGGTCGCCTTCAGTGGAAAGGTAGTTCGGGCGGATTTCCGGTTGCATGGCGAAATCCGGTCCTTTCACATGCACTGAGCCACGGCTTTCCGGCCGCAGATTGCAGACGCTTGCCGTTATGGCGGGAAAAGTGTGAACCGGATCCCCGAACTTGTCGAGCGAAACCGGCTGCACATGATACTCCAGATCAGCGGTTTCCTTTTCCGGAGAAGAGCGGGTGAAGACACCGAGCTGGCTCGGCGCCATGGACATCGGCCCGGAGCGCGTCAGCGCATATTCCAGGCCGATCCGCGCCTTGCCGAAGAGCGTCGAGGCCCGCTCATTGAGCGTCAGAACACCGGAGACCTTGTAGACCATGCGCAGCTGCAGATGGTCCTGCAGGTTCTCGCCCACACCCTGGACCTCCGCCACCGTATCGATACCGGCAGCCTGCAACACATCCCCACGGCCGACCCCGGAAAGCTCCAGAACATGCGGCGAGCCGATTGCGCCGGCGGACAGCACGGTTTCGCGCCGCGCCCGCATTTTTTTCAGGACGCCGTCATGATGGAATTCGACACCCGTCACCCGGTCTTCTTCGATGATGAGCCGTTTGACATGGGCCTTGGTCAAAACGGTGAGGTTCTTGCGGCCAAGCACCGGTTTCAGGAATGCTTTCGCCGTGTTCCAGCGCCAGCCCGCCCGCTGGTTGACATCGAAGTAACCGGCCCCTTCATTGTCTCCGCGGTTGAAATCGTCAGTCGCGGGAATACCCGCTTCTCCTGCCGCCTTCTGGAAGGCATCAAGCACATCCCAGCGCACGCGGGCCTTTTCCACACGCCACTCGCCCCCGCTGGAATGCAGGTCACTCTTGCCGCGATAAAAATCTTCAGACTTCAGGAAATAGGGCAGGATGTCGTTCCAGCCCCAGCCTTCGCAGCCAAGCTGCCGCCAGACGTCGTAGTCCCGTGCCTGCCCGCGCATATAGATCATGCCGTTGATGGAGGAGCAGCCGCCCAGTACCTTGCCGCGCGGATAGATCAGCGCGCGTCCATTCAGGCCAGGCTCTTCCGCCGTCTTGAAACACCAGTCCGTGCGTGGATTGTTGATGCAATAGAGATAACCAACCGGAATATGGATCCAGTGGTAGTTGTCGTTGCCGCCCGCTTCTAGAAGCAGCACGCGGTTGTTCGGGTCTTTCGAAAGGCGGTTGGCGAGAACGCATCCGGCGCTCCCCGCTCCGATGACGATATAGTCATATTCGCCCATTCTCTTCTCCACACGCCATCCTTGCCGCGTTGTCCCGAACGCGGGGAGGCTTTTCAGGTGTTTTCAAAATTGGCTAGCTGCGGTGCTGAAAGCCGAGTTTCCGCCCCAGCCGGGAAGCATAAAATTCACCGATCAGACCGCGACGGAACACCAGAACGCAGGCCATGAAGACGAGGCCGGTAATGATGGTGACCGGGAAGTCCGAGGTCGCGAGATAGTTCTGCAGGGTCACGACAAGGCCTGCGCCGAAAATCGGGCCGATCATGGTGCCGATGCCGCCGAGCAGCGTCATCAGGATCACTTCACCGGACATCTGCCATGTCACGTCTGTCAGCGTCGCGAACTGGAACACCAGCGCCTTCAGCCCGCCAGCAAGCCCGGCGAGCGCCGCCGACATGACGAAGGCGCCGAGCTTGTAGCGCTGCACGCTATAGCCGAGTGAAATGGCGCGTTGCTCATTTTCACGGATCGACTTCAGGATCATGCCGAACGGCGAATTGACGAAACGCCAGATGACCAGCAGCGCCAACACGAAGGCGGCAAGCACCGTGTAATAGATATTGAGCGGACCATTGAGATCGAGAATACCGAAGAGATGGCCGCGCGGCACGCCCTGCAGGCCGTCCTCTCCATGAGTGAACGGCGCTTGCAGGCAGAAGAAATAGAACATCTGCGACAAGGCGAGTGTGATCATGGCGAAATAGATGCCCTGTCGGCGAATGGCGAAAAAGCCGATGACAAGGCCGAGGAGAGCGGCACCGGCCATGCCGATGACCAGACCAATTTCCGGTGTGACACCCCATTCCTTCACGGAATAGGCGGTGAAATAGGCGGCGCCGCCAAAGAATGCCGCATGGCCGAAGGAAAGCAGCCCGGTATAACCGATCAGCAGATTGAAGGCGCAGGCAAAGAGCGCAAAGCAGAGAAGCTTCATCAGAAAGATCGGATAAACGAACATCGGCGCGGCGATGAGAATGGCAAGCCCGGCCAGAATGAGCACCGTCTTGATGGTTGCTGCCGTCGTCGATACTTCCGTCCGCGGCATTGCGCCGGCTGTCGGGCTATGGGTGGCTTTGGACATATCAGGCGTCCTTTCCGAAGAGTCCGGCGGGGCGGATGAGCAGCACAAAGGCCATGATGACGAAGATGACGATATTGGAGGCCTCAGGGTAGAACACCTTGGTGAGGCCCTCGGCGATACCGAGCATGTAGCCGGTGACGATGGCGCCCATGATCGAGCCCATGCCGCCAACGACCACCACCGCAAAGACGACGATGATGAGGTTTGTGCCCATCAGCGGCGAGACCTGATAGATGGGGGCGGCGAGAACGCCGGTGAAACCCGCAAGGCCGGCGCCGAGCGCGTAGGTGAGCGTCAACAGAACAGGCACATTGATGCCGAAAGCCTGCACAAGGGTCGGGTTTTCCGTCGCGGCGCGCAGATAGGAGCCGAGACGCGTCTTTTCGATCAAGGCCCAGGTGGCGATGCACACGATCAGCGAGATCACGACGACGAAGGCGCGGTAGTTCGGCAGGAACATGAAGCCGAGATTGGTGCCGCCTGCGAGTTCGCGCGGCACCGAATAGGGTTGGCCCGCCGCGCCGTAAAGCCACCGGAACGTGCCTTCCACCACCAGCGCCAGGCCGAAGGTGAAGAGCAGACCATAGAGTGGATCGAGATCATAAAGCCGCGACAGAAGGAAACGTTCGATGATCGCCCCGAACAGCGCGACGACGAGCGGCGTGACGATGAGCGCCACCCAGAAATTGATGCCGAAATATTGCAGGCCGAGAAAGGCGACGAAAGCGCCGAGCATATATTGCGCGCCATGGGCAAAATTGATGACGCGCAGCAGCCCGAAGATGACAGCAAGCCCAAGTGACAGCAGCGCATAGAATGAGCCGTTGATAAGGCCGACCAGCAATTGCCCGAGGAGCGCCTGAATTGGAACGCCGAAGATCATCGTCATGGTTAAACCCCCAGCACCTTGTTAAGCTCCCCCATGCGGGCGGAAAGCTCCGCCACCGGAAAATCCCCGACCATCTGGCCGTGGTCCATGAGGTAGAAGCGATCGGCGATACGGCTCGCAAACCGGAAATTCTGCTCCACCAGAACCACGGTCATGCCGCGGCTCTTCAGCTTCTGCAAAACCTCTCCAATGCGCTGTACGATGACGGGGGCAAGCCCTTCGGTCGGCTCATCCAGCAGCAGCACCTTGACGCCGGTGCGCAGGATGCGCGCCATGGCCAGCATCTGCTGCTCGCCACCGGAGAGCTTCGTGCCGGGGCTGGTGCGGCGTTCGTAAAGATTGGGAAACAGCTCGTAGATTTCATCGAGCGTCATGCCGCCGGACGCGACGACGGGCGGCAGCTTCAGGTTTTCCTCAACACTCAGGGTCGCGAAGATGCCGCGCTCCTCCGGCACGAAACCGAGGCCGTATTTCGCCGTACGATGCAGCGGCACCGGCATAAGATCCTTGCCGCCGAGCTTGATGACGCCCTTGCGGTTGCGGATGATGCCCATGATGGTTCGCAAGGTCGTGGTCTTGCCCACGCCATTGCGGCCGAGAATGGTGATGGTTTCGCCCTCGCCGACCGTCAGATCGACGCCGTGCAGCGCCTGGCTTTCGCCATACCAGGATTTCAGGTTGGAGACTTCGAGCATCGCCGCCATATCAAGCCTCCTCCGTGCCCATATAGGCCGTGCGCACGCGCGGATCGGCAGAAACCGTGGCATAATCGCCCTCAGCCAGAATTTCTCCACGCTGCAGAACAGTAACGTGATGGCAGATATCGGCCACGACCTTCAGATTATGTTCGACCATCAGCACCGCGCGGGTCTTTGCCACCTCACGAATAAGCTCGGCCACATGCGAGACATCTTCTCCACCCATGCCCGCCATCGGCTCGTCCAGCAGCAGAACTTTGGGATCAAGCGCCAGCGTAGTAGCGATTTCGAGAACCCGCTTGCGGCCGTAAGACAGATCGGCCGCAAGCGCGTGTTTTTCCCGCGTGAGGCCCACCATGGAGATCAGCTCCTCGGCGCGTGCATTCAGCCTGTCCAGCGAAGAGAGCGGCAGCCAGAACTGCGTTGCAAGGCTGTTGGGCCGCTGCAATGCCACCCGCACGTTTTCCAGAACTGTCAGATGCGGAAACACCGCCGATATCTGGAAAGACCTGACGAGGCCGAGACGCGCCACCTTGTCCGGTGGCGTTTTTGTTATATCCGTTCCCATGAAGGTGATCGCCCCGCCTGTCGGCTGGAGAAACTTGGTCAACAGGTTGAAAACCGTGGTTTTGCCGGCACCGTTCGGACCGATAAGCGCATGCACGCGGGCATGGTGGACGTCGAGATCGACGTTTTTCACGGCCGCGAATGCGCCGAAGGTCTTGGAGAGACCGCGCGCCGAAAGAACGACGCGAGGTTCGGCCTGCCCGGCAAGGGCGGGAGCGATCGTCATCAAGCTTTCCCCTTTTTATTCTTCTTTACTGCGTTACCAGCGGGCAACCGCTCTTTGCGGGGTCCATGAAGGCTTCCTTGCCGGGGATGGTGGCAAGTACCTTGTAATAATCCCACGGCTGCTTGCTTTCGTCCGGCTTCTTCACTTCCATGAGATACATGTCGTGGATCATGCGGCCGTTGGCGGCCACATGGCCGTCCTTGGCGAAGACGTCGTTGACAGCCATTTCCTTCATGGCCTTGGCGACGGCGTCCGCATCGTCGGTGCCGGCCTTTTCGATCGCCTTCAGATAATGCAAGACAGCGGAATAGGTGCCGGTGTGAACCATGTTCGGCATGGCCCCGGTGCGTTCCTTGAAGCGCTCACCAAACTTGCGCGATTCATCGTCGCGATCCCAATAAAAACCTTCCGTCAGTGTCAGCCCTTGAGCTGCCTCAAGGCCGAGGCCATGGACTTCTGCAAGCGTGAAGAGAAGCGCTGCAAGGCGCTGGCCACCTGCAACGATACCGAATTCCGCAGCCTGTTTGATGGCGTTGGAGGTGTCGAGACCGGCATTGGCAAGACCGATAACCTTCGCGCCCGAAGACTGCGCCTGCAGCAGGAAGGACGAATAGTCGGTGGTTGCGAGCGGATGGCGGACGGAGCCAAGCACCTTGCCGCCGTTAGCCTTGACGAAATTGGACGTATTTTCTTCCAGCGAATAACCGAAGGCATAGTCGGCTGTCAGGAAGAACCAGCTGTCGCCGCCCTGTTTGACGAGTGCGCCACCGGTGCCGACAGCCAGCGAATAGGTGTCATAGGCCCAATGAAAACCATAAGGGCTGCACTGCTTGCCGGTCAGCTCGGTGGTGGCAGCACCGGTGTTGACGGTGATCTTCTTTTTGTCCTTCGAAAGTGCCTGCACGGCAAGGCCGACAGACGACGAGGTCAGTTCCATGATCGAATCGACCTGTTCGGTGTCGTACCATTGGCGGGCAATGTTGGAGGCGACATCCGCCTTGTTCTGGTGGTCAGCCGTTACCACTTCCACGGGCGCGCCAAGCACCTTGCCGCCAAAATCCTCAACCGCCATCTTCGCGGCTTCATAGGAGTATTTGCCGCCGAAATTGGCGTAAACGCCGGACTGGTCGTTCAGGATACCGATCTTGACCTTGCCGTCCGAAATCTCGGCGGCATAAGCGGCGGTGCCGGCGGCCAGTGCCATGGCCGTGGATAAAACGATACTCTTGCGCATGACTTCTCCTCCCAGAGATGATTGCGAGCCTCAGATTGTCTGTGCAGCGGTGAACCGAAACCCTGCACATGAATGGCCGCACCGCCCTCCTCAAAGCGGCGCATCCTAAGCGTAGACTTCTCGAATTCGGCCGTTGACACAAGAGCGTGTCATCATCAAATTGCGAACAGGAACTGTTCATTTTTGTACAGAACTCTTGATGGGAGACAATTATGGCCACCCCTTTCACCTGGGACGACCTGCAATATTTCCTGGCCGTGGCCCGCACCGGACAGCTCTCATCCGCCGCCAGAAGCCTGCGCACCAGCCACGCCACCGTCTCCCGCCATATCGACCGGCTGGAATTTTCGCTTAAAACCAAGCTCTTCGAGCGGAACCCGCGCGGGTATGAGCTGACGACGGTGGGGCGGCGACTGGTCGATACCGTCGAGCGCATAGAGGCAGAGGCTGAACGGCTGCAATCGGATATTTCCGAAAGCGGCAGCCTGCTGCGCGGCGTTGTGCGCCTGAGCGCTCCCGAAGGTTTTTCCAATTTTTTCTTCGTCGAGAGGCTGAAGGACTTCGCCGCCACCCATCCCCACATCATGGTGGAAATGGTGACGATCCAGCAGATCATGGCGCTTTCCCGAAAGGAGGCGGATGTGGCTGTCACGCTCGATCCGCCGAAGGCCGGTCCCTATATCAATGAACAGATCATCGATTACACGCTGCATATTTACGCCTCACGGTCCTATCTCGCCGGACAGCCGAAAATTACGAAGCGGGAAGACCTGCTCGACCACTTCTTCATCGGCTACGTGCAGGATCTGATCTTTTCACCCGGCCTCGATTACATGCGCGATGTGCTTCCGGGCCTGCGGCCAAATTTCCAGTCTTCGAGCATTTTTGCGCAACTGACCGCCACGCTTGGTGGCCGAGGGCTTTGCATCCTGCCGAATTTCATCGCCGCGCGCTTTCCGGATTTGCAGATGGTGCTTCCGGGTGAGGTCGAGCTGCGGCGAGGTTACTGGCTCACCAGCCATCAGGACTTTGCCAATGTGCCACGGGTGCGCTCCTTGATGGATTTCATCCTCACCACCGCGCGCGCCCACGAAAAGCTCTTTATTCTCAAGCGCGGCATCATGGTCTGAAGTCGCGATCGTTCACATTTCGGCGACACCCTGTCTTCGTCTCGCAGGTTGGAGGATCTGCGCCGTTGCTTATATGAGGGACAACAACGATGTCGCTGCACTAGCGGACATCCTCCAAATCTGGAAGGTCATTATGAAAAAGATCGGATTCCTATCCTTCGGCCACTGGACGCCCTCCCCCCAGTCGCAGACCCGCTCGGCAGCCGATACGCTGCTGCAGTCGATAGACCTCGCCGTGGCCGCAGAAGAACTGGGGGCTGACGGCGCCTATTTCCGTGTGCACCACTTCGCCCGTCAGCTGGCCTCACCCTTCCCGCTTCTGGCCGCCGTCGGCGCCCGCACGAAAAAGATCGAGATCGGCACCGGCGTCATCGATATGCGTTACGAAAACCCGTTCTACATGGTGGAGGACGCCGGTTCGGCCGACCTCATCGCCGGTGGACGCCTGCAGCTCGGCATCAGCCGGGGCTCGCCGGAGCAGGTCATCGATGGCTGGCGTTATTTCGGTTATCGCCCGGCCGAGGGCCAGAGCGAAGAAGATATGGCGCGTCAGCACACCGAGGTCTTCCTCGAGCTTTTGAAGGGCGAAGGCTTTGCCGAGCCGAACCCGCGGCCGATGTTCCCCAACCCGCCGGGTCTTCTGCGGCTGGAGCCGCATTCCGAAGGCTTGCGCGAGCGCATCTGGTGGGGCTCGAGCTCCAATGCAACGGCAGTGTGGGCGGCAAAGCTTGGCATGAACCTGCAAAGCTCCACGCTGAAGACGGACGAAACCGGTGAGCCTTTCCACGTCCAGCAGGCGCAGCAGATCCGCACGTTCCGGGAAGCCTGGAAGGAGGCCGGACATGCGCGTGAGCCACGCGTCTCCGTCAGCCGCAGCATCTTCGCCCTCGTCAATGATCGCGACCGCGCCTATTTCGGTTACGGTAACGAAGGCGACGACAAGATCGGCTATATCGACGACAAGACGCGTGCGATCTTCGGACGCAGCTATGCCGCCGAACCGGAAAAGCTGATCGAACAGCTGAAGGCCGATGAAGCCATCGCCGAAGCTGACACGCTGCTGCTGACCGTGCCGAACCAGTTGGGCGTCGATTACAGCGCCCATGTGATCGAAACCATCCTGAAGCAGGTAGCGCCGGCACTTGGCTGGCGCTAAATCTGGAAAAATCGTATCATCCACACGCCGTCACCCCGGACTTGATCCGGGGTCCAGCGCGATCAAGTCTTTGATCGCGAAAGAGTCTTTTTACGGCGTAGACGCGCCGTGGCTGGATGCCGGATCTAGTCCGGCATGACGGAGGACGTGCTTCCCTCCGTTAAAATCCGGGCTGTATACCGCTGCTCTAGTTCAGCGCCTTGCCGTAACGCGCGAAGCTCTCCGCCAGCGGCGTGGTGCTCGCACCCGGCTGCTCAGGCCGTTTGTAGACACCATCCTGCACCTGGATCGGTTCTTCGAAATGATCCTTGATCCACGGAATATATTCGAGAATGGTCGACGCCGGATGCCAGTAGCTCAGATGCACATGCACCTGGCTCATCTCGCCGGCATGCGGCACGACAGGCAGGCGATGGGCGAGTGCCAGATCGGCAACCTGGATATATTCGGTGACGCCGCCAAGCCGTGTTACATCCGGCTGGACATAAGCGACGGCGCCGGCATCGATGAAGGAACGGAACGCATCCACCGTATAAAGCTGCTCGCCTAGCGCAATCGGGATAGTGGTATTGCGCGCCAGCCGGGCATGGCTCGTCACATCGTCATACCACAGCGGCTCCTCGAACCAGTAGATGTCCAGATCCCTCGCTGCCGCACAGAAGCGCTGGCATGTGGGCAAATCCCATTTGCCGTTGCCATCGATGGCGATGCGGATGGATGAGCCGACGCGTTTGCGGACGGCAGCAAGCCGGGCGATATCGATATTCGGGTCGTCATGCCCGACCTTGATTTTCAGCCGGGTGAAACCGTCTTCCTCCACCGCCCTTGAGCTGCCTGCAAGCAAATCGTCCAACGAGAAGGAAAGCCAGCCGATATCGGTATTATAAGCTTCCACTGCCGCCGTGCGTGCGCCGCCGAGATAGTGCCACAGCGGCACGCCTGCCTTTTTCGCTTTCAGGTCCCAGAGAGCCACATCGATCGCAGCTAACGCCAGATGGGTGATGCCAGCCCTGCCGACCCATTGGAGTGAGGGATAACGAGCGAGCTTCATCCAAAGCCGTGAATGCTCCGACGCATCCTCGCCGACAAGCAAGGGCGCGTAACAATCGCTGATGCAGGATGTGATCAGCCTGTCCGACGCCAGATGCGCATGGGTGCCGGTGAAACCATAGCCCTCGAGGCCGTCACTGGTGGTGATCTTTGCGCCGACAACACCCCAATGGGTGATGCTGTGGGTGGAATCGGAAATGGAGTCCGATGTCAGCGGCAGGTGCAGGATGAAGGGTTCGACGGCGGTAATTTTCATGATCGGTCATTCCTCGATGCTTGAACGCTTCTGGGGAGGAAAGCCGGAAGTCCCTTTATGAAACACGCTTTGCCGACTGGGCGGGTGAAATCGTGTTATCTCCCGCGTCCAATGGTTGCAGGAGTCAAACCGTCAGGGGATTGCCGGACCGCCCTCCTCCGGCAGCCGGCTTCCGATGGCAGACAGAGCTAACAGAAAAACGGATTTTGTAAAATAAAAAATTTTTTATTTTTAATATTCGATCATTGCCTGCTTAGCAAAGCTGGGCGATGATGTGGGCATGAACACACTCGTCAAAGTCACGCTCGCCGAACAGGCGCACCGGGAACTGCGCGCACGCATCGTCAGCGGCAAATTGCGCGGCGGCGAACGTCTGCTGCCAAATGAACTTGCCGCCGATCTCGGCATCAGCCCGACGCCGGTCAAGGAAGCCTGCCTGAAACTCGAGGCGGATGGGCTGGTGGTCAGTTCGTCCCGGCGCGGAATGGTGGTGCGCGACTTCACGGTCGAGGATGTGGAGGAACTATACGCGGCCAGGATGCTGCTTGAAAAAGGTGCGGTTGAAGTGGCCTTCGATGCCGGGCAGCTGGACGGAACGCTGCACGTAGCACTGCTGGAAAGCCTCGACAAACACCGCGCCTTCGCCAAAGGCTCGACGCTGGATGAATTGTCGAAAGCGCTTTTTTACGACCGCAGTTTCCACGCGACCCTGGTCGCAGCGGCGCGCATTCCGGTCATTTCCGGTTCGCATGAGCGCATTCTAGACCAGACCCACACGGTCTTCGTCTCGATCCTCGGTGATTACGCCCGCTCGGTCGAGGAGCACCAGAATATTGCCGATGCCATTGCCGCCGGCAGCAAGGCCCAGATCATCGATGCGCTGTGGCGGCACCTGGAGCGCAGCCGCCAGAACACGCTGCGTCAGGTCCGACTGTTCAAAGAGGCCGGCGCCTGATCAATTAAAAGACAAGTGGAGGACTGCATGCGCGAAAACCCCGGGGTCGCAATTCCATCAGCGCGAGCCGAAACCATCTCATTCGCCAGGGGGATTTTGTGCTGATGATGGACCGGCTTTCCGCTAGAACCCTGCCCCGCCTGCCGCACACGGTCACGACCCCTGCCTATGAGCGCATGAAAATCACGCCCGGCATCGTGCATCTCGGCGTCGGCGCCTTTCACCGGGCGCATCAGGCGGTTTTCATCGACGATTGCCTCAATCGCGGCGAAACAGGATGGGGCATCGTCGCCGCATCGCTGCGCAGCCCGGACACCCGCGACGCCATCGAACCGCAGGATAATCTCTACACCTTCTGCCTTCGCGATGGCCAAAGCGAGCGCCTGCGCATCGTCGGCTCGATTCTTGAAACCGTCGTCGCCCCGGAAAACCCGGAGCGACTGGTGGAGCGGATGGCCGACCCGCGCGTTCTCATCGTGACCCTGACCGTGACGGAAAAGGGTTACCTGACCAATCTCGCCTCCCGCAGCCTGCTGCGCGACCATCCCGATATCGTCCACGATCTCGAAAACCCGGAGCGGCCGCGCTCGATCTTCGGCTTCATCCTTGCAGCGACCCGGCGCAGACGTGCCGAAGGCTCCCTGCCGCTGACGCTGCTGTCCTGCGACAACCTGCCCGCCAACGGCCACATGCTGCGAAAGCTGCTGCTGGAATTCGCGAGCCTTGCGGATCAGGAACTGGCCTCCTTCATCGAAGCCAATATTGCCTGCCCCTGCTCGATGGTGGACCGTATCGTTCCCGCCACCACGGATGCGGACCGGGATGCGATTTCGGCCGCACTCGGCCTCAGCGATGCATGGCCGGTCGTTGCGGAACCTTATTTCCGTTTCGTCATCGAAGACCGTTTTCCTCATGGCAGACCGGCGCTTGAGAAATCGGGCGTGGAATTCGTCGATGATGTCGAACCTTACGAGCATATGAAGCTGAGGATGCTGAACGGCTCCCACAGTGCCATCGCCGCCATCGGCCAGATTGCCGGCCTTGCGACGGTGGCCGATGCCTGGGCTGAAAAGACCGTGCGCGACTTCATCGACGTCTATTGGCGTGAGGTCGGACGGACGCTGGATCCTGCCGTCAATGGTTCTGAATTCGCAGCCGGCCTGCGGCAGCGTTTCGCCAATCCCTCATTGCAGCACAAGACCATGCAGATCGCCTCCGATGCGTCGCAGAAAGTGCCGCTGCGGATACTTTCACCACTACGAGAATTGCTGGCGGAAAAGGCTGAGTGCGGAGCGGTCATTTTTGCCGTCGCGCTGTGGATCAGGTCCTGTGCAGAGGAAGATGAAAAGGGGCAGCCGATCACCATTCTCGACCCCGCCTTCAGGGAATGGGATGCGCCGGATCAACTGGCGATGGCTCCGGATGCGGTGGTCGACCGCTTCCTCGGTTTCAAACGCACCTTTGGCAGCGACCTGCCCGCCACCGAAACCTTTGTCCTGGCCCTGAAAGCCGCCTATCGCAACATTCGCGAGCAGGGCGCCCTGGCGGCAATTGGGCGTTTCCTGAAGTCCTGAAAAAAGAACAGGCCGGAAATCCGGCCTGCTCCCAACCTCTTTCGTCAACCGTCAGGCTGTTGCAGACTGTCTCGCCGCCTTGCGGCGCTCCACGCGGGCGCGAATGGCATCGACATCCGTGATTGGGGTCGCGGCGAAGAGCTGACGGGTATAGGGGTGCTTCGGATCGGCGAAAAGTTCCTCGCGCGTGCCCTGCTCCACCGCCTCGCCCTTGGAGATGACCATCACGTCATCAGCAATGTAACGCACCACGGAAAGATCGTGGCTGACGAAGACATAGGTCAGTTCGAATTCCTCTTGCAGATCGCGCAGCAGGTTCAAGACCTGTGCCTGCACCGAAAGATCGAGTGCCGAGACCGGCTCGTCCAGCACCAGCAGCGCCGGGTTCAGCATCAGTGCACGCGCAATGGCGATGCGCTGGCGCTGGCCGCCGGAGAACATGTGCGGATAACGGTTGAAATGCTCAGGACCAAGGCCGACCTTGACGAGCATGGCTTCAGCCCGCTCGCGGCGCTCGGAAGCAAGAATCTTCGTGTTGATGATGAGTGGTTCCATCAGCACGTCACCCACCTTCTGGCGCGGATTGAGGCTGCCATAGGGGTTCTGGAACACCATCTGCACCTTGGAGCGCATTTCCGTGCCGGGACGGCGCCTGGCGATATCGACCGGCTGGCCATCGATCTTCAATTCACCGCCGGAAGCCGGATCGATGAGGGCAATGATGCGAGCCAGCGTCGACTTGCCCGAGCCGGATTCACCGACAATGGCGAGCGTCTTGCCGCGCTCGACGGCGAAATCGATGCCCTTCAGGGCCTGCACCATTCTCGCACCGCCGAACAGGCCGCCGGGAACGTGATAGTCGCGGGTAATGCCCTTGCCTTCAACCACGATACTCATCGAACGCCCTCCTTGCCGAAGAAATCGGAGACGGTGGGCAGACGGTCGCCGGTGGCATTTTCCGGCAGGGCCGAAAGCAATGCCTTGGTGTAGGGATGCTGCGGGGCTTCGAAGAGGCTCAGCACATCCGCCTCCTCCATCTTGCGGCCCTTATATTGCACGACGACACGATCGGCGGTCTCGGCAACCACGCCCATATCGTGGGTGATGAGGATCAGCGCCATGCCATATTCTTCCTGCAGCTTCATCAGCAGGTCGAGAATCTGCTTCTGTATCGTCACGTCGAGCGCAGTCGTCGGCTCGTCGGCGATCAGGAGACGCGGCTTGGAGGCAATCGCAATGGCGATCATCACGCGCTGGCACTGCCCGCCCGACATCTGGTGCGGATAGGCCTTGAGCTTGGATTCCGGATCGGGAATACCGACAGCACGGAATAGCTCCAGCGCGCGGGCGCGTGCGGCAGCGCCGCTCATGCCGAGATTGAGGCGAAGCACTTCCTCGATCTGGAAACCGACCGTGAAGGACGGATTGAGCGAGGCGACCGGCTCCTGGAAGATCATGGTGATCTCACGGCCGATCAGCTTGCGGCGCTCCTGCGGCGACATGGCCAGCAGATTGATGCCGTCAAAGACCATCTCATCGGCGGTAATCGTCGCCGTATCGGGCAGCAGGCCCATGACGGCGAGCATCGATACCGATTTGCCCGAACCGGATTCACCGACGATGGCCAGCACTTCGTGTTTGTCCACGGACACATCAATTCCGTCGACGGCGGTGAAGGCACCGGTGGCGGTGGCGAATTTCACCGTCAGGTTCTTGATTTTCAGCAGGCTCATATCTCAGCTCCGCTTCAGTTTGGGATCGAGCGCATCACGCAGCCCGTCACCCATCAGGTTGATGGCAAGCACCGAGATCAGGATCGTCAGGCCGGGAAGGGTAACAACCCACCAGGCCCGCAGAATGAACTCACGCGCTTCCGCCAGCATCGTGCCCCATTCGGAGGCAGGCGGCTGAGCGCCCATGCCGAGGAAGCCGAGTGCGGCCGCATCGAGAACCGCAGACGAGAACGAAAGCGTTGCCTGTACGATTAGTGGTGCAAGGCAGTTCGGCAGGATGGTCTTGAACATCAGCCGGAGATTGCCGGCACCGGCCACGCGCGCGGCCGTGACATATTCACGCCGAAGCTCGCTCATGACCGCTGCACGCGTCAGACGCGCAAAATGCGGCTGATAGACGATGGCAATGGCGATCATCGCGTTGGTGAGCCCCGGCCCAAGGATCGCGACCAGCACCAGCGCCAGAAGCAGCGATGGGAACGCCAGGATGACGTCCATCACACGCATGATGACGGTATCGACCCAGCCGCCGAAAAAGCCGGCAATGAGACCGATGACAATGCCGCCAATGAGCGCGATGGAAACGACAACGATGCCGATGAACAGCGAATATTGCGCGCCGTATATCAGACGGGACAACATGTCACGCCCGACGGCGTCCGTGCCGAAGAAGAAGCCGGCCCGGCCGCCTTCCTGCCAGACCGGCGGCACCAGCAGCGCATCGCGATATTGCTGGGTTGGATCATGCGGCGCGATCAGCGGCGCAAAAACCGCGACCAGCACGAGGAGAATAAACACGGCAAGGCCGATGACGGCACCACGGTTCTGACGGAAATAGAACCAGAAATCGGCGATCATCCGGCGGCGGATGGCGGCGTCAGAAAGCCTGACGACCGGAGCTGTGGTCACATCGCTCATTTGTGACGGATCCTTGGATTGATGAGGCCGTAGGTCAGGTCGACGAGCAGGTTGACGATCATCACCAGACCCGCAATCAACAGCAGGCCGCTCTGCACGACCGGATAGTCGCGGCGCGAGATGGAATCGATCATCCACTTGCCGATACCCGGCCAGGAAAAGATGGTTTCGGTCAGGATGGCGCCAGCCATCAGCACGCCGATCTGCAGACCGATGGTGGTGATGACGGGGATCATGGCGTTGCGCAGCGCATGGATGCCGACGACACGGGAAGGCGACATGCCCTTGGCGCGGGCCGTGCGCACATAATCCTCGCCGAGAACCTCCAGCATGGCCGAGCGCGTCTGGCGCGCAATGACGGCAAGCGGAATGGTGGCAAGCACCACCGAGGGCAGGATAAGATGCGAAAAGGCCGAGGCGAAGGCGCCCTTCTGTCCCGAAATCAGGCTGTCGATCAGCATGAAACCGGTGACGGAGGGGAAGAAATACATCAGCGAGATGCGGCCCGAAACCGGCGTCCATTGCAGGATACCGGAGAACATGATGATGAGCAGCAGACCCCACCAGAAGATCGGCATGGAGAAGCCGACGAGCGCCGTCGTCATGGAAATCTGGTCGAACCAGGAGCCGCGGCGAATAGCGGCGATCACGCCGACCGGAACGCCAATCAGCGTTGCGATGATGATGGCGACGAGACCAAGCTCGACCGTCGCGGGAAAGAGCGACAGGAACTCGGTGAGAACCGGCTTCTTGGTGACCAGCGAATTACCGAGATCGCCCTGAAGCAGCCGTCCCAGGAAATGAAGATATTGCTGCCACACGGGCTGGGCAAAGCCGAGCTGTTCGGCAAGCTGCGCATGCCGTTCGGGCGAAATGCCACGCTCGCCCGCCATCAGCAGCACGGGATCGCCCGGCAGGACGCGCACGAAGGCGAAGGCAACGATGGTGATGCCGAGGAAGGTCGGAACGAGATAGAGAAGTTTGCCGAGAATGAACCGGATCATGGCTTTTTCCTGAAAAGACGCGCGGAAGAACAGGGTTCTTCCGCGCGTCCGGTTGTTCGGGGATTACTCCGCGATGTCGACGTTTTCGAAGGTGAAGTCGCCAAGCGGGCTCATGGTGAAGCCGGAAACCTTGGCGGACATGGGAACGAACTGCGTGGAGTGCGCAAGCGTCGCCCACGGAGCCTGTTCCTTGAAGATCACCTGTGCCTGCTCATAAAGCTTGGTGCGCTCGGCAACGTCGGTGGTCTGCTTTGCCTTGGCCAAGAGGTCCGAGAACTCCTTGTTGCACCACTGTGCACGGTTCGCACCGCCTTCACCGGTTGCGGCGCAGGACAGGAGAACGCTAAGGAAGTTGTCCGGGTCGCCGTTGTCGCCGGTCCAGCCGAGGATGACGGCACCGTCGCGCTTCGTTTCGGTGGACTTCTTGAGATATTCACCCCACTCGAAGGAGACGATCTCGGCCTTGACGCCGACCTTCGCAAAATCCGACTGGATCAGCTCGGCGGTACGACGGGCGTTCGGCATGTAAGGACGCTGCACCGGCATCGCCCAGATCTTCATCGACAGATCCTTGACGCCAGCGGCTTCGAGAGCCTTCTTGGCAGCTTCCGGATCGTAAGCATCGTCCTTGATGCTGTCGTTGTAGGACCACATCGTCGGCGGGATCGGGTTCTTGGCAACCTGGCCTGCACCCTGGAACACGGCGTCGATGATCGCCTGCTTGTTCATCGCCATGTTCAGCGCCTTGCGGACTTCCGGCTTGTCGAAAGGTGCAACGGTCGTGTTGTAGGCGAAGTAAGCGACGTTCAGGCCCGGCTGTTCATCGAGCTTGAGGTTCTTGTCGGCGCGGATGGTCGCGAGATCAGCCGGAGCAGGGTATGGCATCAGGTGGCATTCGCCAGCCTTCAGCTTCTGCAGGCGAACCGCAGCGTCAGGCGTGATCGCGAAGATCAGGTCGTCGATCTTCGGGGCTTCACCCCAGTAGTCGGCGTTCTTCTGGAAGCGGATGACCGCGTCCTTCTGATAGGCGACGAACTTGAACGGACCGGTGCCGATCGGCAGATTGTTGAAGTCTTCCTTGGTGCCGGCCTTCTCAAGCGTATCGGCATATTCCTTCGACACGATGGAGGCGAAAGGCATGGCGATGTTGGCGAGGAACGGCGCTTCCGGGCGGGTCAGCACGAACTTGACCGTGTAATCGTCGACCTTGACGATTTCCTTGATCAGGGACGGCATTTCCATGGAGTTGTAATATTCGTAGGTGATGCCTGCGATATACTGGTTCCACGGGTTCTTCGCGTCGCCCTGGCGGTTGTAGCTGAAGATCACGTCGTCAGCGTTGAATTCGCGGCTCGGCGTGAACTTGTCGTTGGAGTGCCACTTGACGCCCTTGCGCAGGTGGAAAGTGTACTCGAGACCATCCTTGGAAACGTCCCACTTTTCCGCAAGGCCCGGCTCTACTTCTGTCGTGCCCTTTTTGAACTCCGTCAGACGGTTGTAGACCGGATGCGCGGAAGCGTCGAAGGTGCCGCCGGCGGTGTAAGGCGACGGATCAAAGCCTTCCGGCGATGCCTCGGAGCAGTAAACGAAGGTCTTCGCCATGGCTGGCATGGCGGAAGTCATCGCAAGTGCAGAAGCGATAAGCAAACTGCGGGTCAGCATTTTCATCTGATGGTCCTTTCCCTCTTTTTCTGAGTTCCTGCGGCCCCCTCCAGGGGCCTACCTTCTTCTGGTCAGCGGCGGCACGGGGATGCCCGTCTCGCCGTTCGGTCTTTGCCTCCCGACCAATTACCCGGCGACCGGCTGAAACAACCGGTCGAGGTTCGTTTCCGGTGGGCAGAACCAGCGCGGCCCTGCCTCCGTCATGTAAGCGATATCTTCGAGACGAACGCCGCATTCCCCATAAACGCACAGCATCGGCTCGATGGAAAAACACATGCCGGGCTCAAGCGCCGTGGCATTTCCTGCAACGATATAGGGTTCTTCGTGAATATCCAGCCCAAGCCCGTGACCCGTGCGGTGCGGCAGACCGGGAAGCTGATAATCCGGGCCAAATCCGGCCGCCTTCAGACTGTCCCGGGCGGCCTTGTCCACCTCGAAACAGGCGGCGCCAACGCGGGCGGCAGCGAAGGCCGCGGCCTGTGCGTCACGTTCGGCATTCCAGAGAAAACGCTGCCGTTCCGTTGGCTTGCCAAAGACATAGGTACGGGTGATATCGGAACGATAGCCATGAAGAATACCACCGAGGTCGACCAGCACCATGTCGCCCTGGTTCAGCGTCTGCACATGGGGCACGCCATGCGGATAGGCCGTCGCCTCGCCGAACTGCACCGCCACAAAAAGCGGCTTCATGCCAAGGGCAATATGGGCGGCATTGACGAAATCCGCGACTTCCGTGGTGGAGATGCCGGGACGCAGGCCTTCGAACACGGCCTTCTGCACATTATAGCTCGCGTCCATCGCTGTCTGAATGAGGGCGATCTCCGCTGCAGACTTGACCTGCCGCTGGGCGACAATCAACGGCTGAGCGGAAATGATGCGGCCTTCCAGACGCTGCATGAGCGAGGATGCAAAAACAAAGGGCGTAGCCGGATCGATGGCGACGAAGTGACCTGCACAGGCCAGCGCACCGATACGCCTTGCCATCAGGTCGAACGGGCTTTCATCCTCTTCCCAGGTGGCGACTGCGCCGGGGATACGGATCAGGGTCTGGAGTTTCGGTTCCTCGAAGGTCGGGCTTATATAGATCGGCTCGCCCTCGGCCGGCACCAGAGCACCGTGAATACGCTCGGAAAGGCCAAGCGACAGACCGGTATAATAAGTCAGCGACGACGAAGCGTCGAGCCAGACCGCCTTGATGTTCTGCTGGGTCATTCGCGCCTGCAGGCCACGCAACCGCAACCTGAGCTCGTCTTCAGCGATCGATGAAACCGCGATCGGCTGAAACTGCTTCAGCGCCTCTTGAAAGTCTGCCATTCTCTCCCCGCCGCCTTCGGGCGCACGGACACTGGCGTGCCGGCACCTCCCAAGCGTTCTTTTGCCCATGCTTAACCACAGGGGGAAGGCTAAGCAATGGGGCGGGAGGACGCACCGCCACAAAACTGTGCATATTTATCTAGACATAACGAAATCGTGATCGACGCGAGCCTGATTTCAGGAGTCGTTGCCTTGACGCGGAAATCGAAAATCCCCCGGAAATCCAAGGGAGAAACCAGCCCCTTGTCCACGCATCGCGTGCAGCCGGGAAACGGACGCCAATCCACCACGTAAAAAAGAGCCAAGAAAAGGAAAAAGCCTGCCGCGGGAGGAGGTGCGGCAGGCTTCAAACTTGATCGGTGATTGGGAGGAGGAGTACCACCGATCCACATCGAGCGACGCTGGGAGGAGGAGTGCGTCGCTTCGATGATTTGAATATAGCGGTATCTGTGATTTTTAACAGAGCAAGTCTCGCAATGCAGCATTGCATTTCTGCATAGCTCCGGAATGACTGCCCGGTTTTTCGGCAGAACCTACCCTACCGCGGGAAGTCAGCTCTCCCGGTAGACCTGGAAACCGGCGAAGGACTGGTTGACTGGCATGAGCTCAAGACTGTTGATGTTGATATGTTTGGGCTGCGAGGCGACCCAATAGATGGTGTTGGCGATATCATCGGCCGTGATCGGATTGACGCCCTTGTAGAGATTGTCCGAAGCTTCCTGATTGCCCCCGGTGCGCACCAGCGTAAATTCCGTTTCGCACATGCCCGGTTCGATTGAGGTTACCCTGACGCCCTTGCCGTGCAGATCCGAGCGCAGACCGAGCGAAAACTGCCGCAGGAAGGCTTTGGTGCCGCCGTATACATTGCCGCCCGTATAGGGATAATGCGCGGCAACAGACGAAAGGTTGACGACGATACCTTTACGGTCGATCAGTATCGGCAGGAGATGGTGGGTGATGTTCAGCAGACCGGTGATGTTGGTGTTCACCATGGTCTGCCAGTCCTTTAGCGGCACCTGCGGCGCGGGGGCCGTGCCCAGTGCCAGGCCGGCATTGTTGACGAGGACATCGATGTCTCGGAAGCCCTCCGGCAAGGCGGCAAGCGCTTTTTCGGCTGCGTCCTCATCGGTGATGTCGAAGGCGGCGCCGTAGAAAGCCGATCCGAGTTCGGCTGCCAGTGCCTCCAGTCGTTCCGCCCGACGGCCCGTGCCGATGACCTTCCAGCCTTCCCTGATGAAGCGTCGGGCCGTAGCCTGTCCGAAGCCCGACGTCGCGCCGGTGATGAGGATGGTTCCGCTCATGATGATGCCTCCACTCTATTCGTTTTTTCAGGGTCAATCGGTGTCAGTAGTTTTTCCGCCGCCGCTGCAAGGCAGCGCTGGTAGGCGGCGAGATCCGTATACAAGTCCTCATCGGAAACGTCGCCGACAATAACGTTGCCGCCCCGCCGCAAAATCCCGCCGTGCAGCATGAGATTGTCGACCATGTCGAAATTCTCGATCGACAACCCGTCCGGTCCGCGATACCGGCCCGTTTCATCCACGGTGACAACATTGCCGTAATGCGCCTTGATGCGGCTGAAGTGATTGGCCGCGACATTGGTGTAGGCGAACACCGGCTTGCCCAGCGCGCACATGAAGCCCAGCTCGTAGCTCGTTCCCGTGTCGGCGGCGATGCCGCGAAACGGTGTGAGATTGGCAATCACGGCATCCGCTTCAAGCATCATCCCTTCGTCGACTTCATTGATGTTGCAGCCATGACCGATCCTGGTATCCGCCGGCGGGATCTGCAGATCGCCCGGCGAAAGCGGGATGAAGCCGGCCTCCCGCGCCAGTGCTGCCTTGAGGTCGAGCATTTCGCGCGCATTCGGGAGGAACACTTCCGGTCCGGCGAGATAGATTTTCTTTGTCATTGGGAATTCATGCAATTTGTCAGGAAAAGATTTCCGACCCTAACCCGGGGACTTTCGCAAAGGCAAGTGCCAAGGGCGTGCGGCGTGGCGCGGCGGACCGACCGATAAAACGGTATCGTCCCGCTGGTCTTTCCGTTATAGCCGGAGCAGTAGACTGGAATTTCTGGAGCAGGACATGGCAGCACCCATCCGTTATCACGAAGGCGATATTTCCGCCGAAGATGCCGCGCGCTATACCGGCGCCATCGCCATCGATACGGAAACGCTGGGTCTGGTGCCGCGTCGCGACCGCCTCTGCGTCGTCCAGCTTTCGCCGGGCGACGGCACGGCAGACATCATCCGCATCGCCGCTGGGCAGAAAGAAGCGCCGAACCTCGTGCGCATGCTTGCCGATCCCGCCCACCAGAAGATCTTTCACTATGGCCGTTTCGATATCGCCGTGCTTTTTCATACGTTCGGTGTGACGACCACGCCTGTCTTCTGCACCAAGATCGCTTCACGGCTGACCCGCACCTATACGGACCGGCACGGGCTGAAGGACAACCTCAAGGAAATGCTGGAGGTCGATATTTCCAAGGCGCAGCAATCTTCGGACTGGGCAGCGCAAACGCTTTCCCCGGCGCAGCTCGAATATGCCGCTTCCGACGTTCTTTATCTGCATGCGCTGCGCGACAAGCTGACGGCGCGTCTCATCCGCGACGGCCGCCTTGATCATGCCGATGCCTGTTTCGCGTTTTTACCGACCCGTGCGAAGCTAGACCTGCTCGGCTGGGACGAAACCGACATTTTCGCCCATAGCTGAGCGTTTTCGCCTTCGTTTAAACACTGATTTACCAGACTTGCCTATTCTCGGCCGTAACTTTGGGCGGCCGGGGACTTTCCAGATGATTACTCCGCTACAACAGACGGCGGGCATTGCAGTGAGCGACCTCATGCGCTCGATGGTCGAAACCATCGAGGAACGCCAGCGCGAGGAGCAGGAAAAGGCCAACGGCACCAAGAAGGATGATGCGGTCAGAACGAACCCGCAGCCGGATGAAAGCCAGCGCGTCGCCAATGAGAAGATAAGCGCTTATCTCTTCGGTGCCATGAAGCCGGACCCGGATGCCTTCGCCTCGCTTGTTTCCCGCTTTTCCGCCGCCCTCGGCATCACGCAGGACGTGGATGAATCCAATTTTTCCTTTGCACAAAGGCTTCAGGATGCGCTGACCCTGACCCAGAGTTTCGAAAAAACCGATGCGCAGGGAAAAGCCACCACAATTTCCCTCGCCTCCTTCGGTGTTTCGCAGTTGCAGGTCGTCGATGTGCTGAACAACGGCGTCAACGCCAAAACCGATCCCATGGCGGCGCTTGCCGCCCGCATCGCCGAGCGTGCCGGCCTCACCGGAACGGAGGAGGATTTTGGCGCGCAGATGTCGGAGGCCATCATGGCCGCGCGGGCGACCTTGCCCATGAACGTCAGTGAACTGGAGGAATCGACCGGTCTCGAGGAGCTCGGCATCTCAGCCAGCGCGATGATCGCCGCCATCGCCAATCCTTACGGAGATCAGGCGCGAGCGGTAAAAGATGCGCTCAATGACAAGGCGCAAGGCACTCTCTTCATGACGAGGGAGACCCTGAAGGTCATCCAGCGTCTGGAAGACGTGGCAGATCCGAAGTCCAAGGAAGAATTGCAGGCCGAACGTGGCGAAAAGCGCATTGGCGAAATCAACGATGCGGAAGTGGCAGCCGAACGGGAAGAAGATATCCAGACCCGTGACGCACAGGGCAAGCTTGAGGACGTGCAGGAAATTCAGGACGTCGTGAAGGAGCACATTGACGCCTCCGCCGATGAGAAGGCGGATGGCGCAGCCGGCCAGGGCCCCGCCGACATCTCATCGGAAATCGCCCTGATTTCCGTGCTCGCGGCAACGCCGGCGGAAGAGGCCCCACCTGCTGAAGGCGATAACGAGCCTGAGGGAGCGGATGCGGCCACCACGCCGGCCGATGCGGAAAACGAGGCAGAAAAGCTGCTTGATGCACAGGCCGCTGTCGAAGCTGCCGGAACCGACATCTTGCCGATTTCGGTCGATGAAAACGGCCTTTATGCATTGCTGAAGAAAAAGGCGGCATGATTGCCGTCTGGAACTGTCACGTGAGCGAAACATGATGTGAGTTCAGACATGGTCGATATCTCAGGCGTGTCAGGCGGCGCCATTCACGATGCCGAACCGAACGCGGCCCAGGCCCTTCTTTCCATGGCGGCTCCGCCCCTCGCGCCGGAGGATGCCACCATCATTCCACTGGCTGGCGAAGAAGCGACTATCGCGCCCGCAGAAATCCAGCCGGAGCGAAGCTTTCCGAAAGCGAGCTGGCTGGATGCCATGCCGCCGGAGGCGCTGGAAGTCACGGTGAGCGAACCCGATCGTATCTCCTCCGTCAACTCGGACGACAACGGGCTTTATCGCATGTTCATAGGCGTTTCGCCCTGAGCCGGTCCGGCCGTGCGCAATCACTTGGTTAGCCAAATCTTAATATCTGCAGGCGAGGATTCGGCTTGATGATTCTGTGTGCGCTGAAAAGAGCGGCCTTCGAGCCTATGGTGCACATGGCGCTCCCGCATGAGCGGGCGAGATGACACCTGTATGCCAGCGGCGTGGCGATTTTCAACATTCGAGGCAGATGCGGATCACAGAGCCAATGGGGATTGGCGCTTTCGCAGCCGGCGCCGGCCACCGATAGAAACGGAGCGCAGCATGTTACCGCCTGTATCCAAAGTTTCCGCAGCCGATGCCACCTATGGAGCCTCGCTCGCGCCGGCGCAGCGCGCGCAGCCGAAAGGCGTCGTGCAGCCGCAACCAAGCGCTGCCCTTCCCGAACAGAGCGCCAGCCTTTTTTCACGGGCTGCAGTGGCCTCCCTCGCCGGCGAGTTCCAGCTGGCCCGGAGCACCGCAGTCTTGGCGGAAACACTCGGCAAGCTGATGAACCTGCCGCGACGGGACGGCGAAGCCGTCGAAACCTATGTCGGGCGTCTGACGGAAGCCTTACGCGCCCTGCCGCCCGCGCAGCGTCTTGCGCTGGAACAGCAGATTGGCAAAGCACTGCAGGGTCTCAGCCTTTCGATGCTCGCGGAAATCCTGAAACAGCCGACGGGACCGGATGCGGCGCGGCTTGCGCTGCTGATCGAGCTTTCGCGTTACAGGGGGGCCGATCTGGCTGCGAGGGCGGTGGTCTCCTCCTATCAGCAGAATAATTCCGCCAGTCCGGTGCCCGCCCAGCCCAGGCAGCAGCCGACCGCCGCGAGCCCCAATGCGGAGTTCCGTTCCAATCCGCCCGCGGCAGCGCAATTGCCGGGCTCCACGACAACCGGCCGTCTGTTGCCGCTGCTTACTGGCCCACTCGCTCTCAGCGGTGCGGCAATGAAGGCAACGGTCACGGCGCTGACCGCGCAACCGGAAGGAGCCGTCCGGCATTCCGCCGCGCCCGCAAATGCGCCTGACCTGCCAGACCAGTCGGCAAAACCGGAAGGCAGGACGGAAAACACGACGCGTCCGCTTCCGCCGCAGACGGGCAGCATGACAAAAGAAGCGCCGGCAGAGACCCTTCCAGGCAATTCGCCTCGCGCGCAACCCGGCGAAACACGCCCTGCCCTTCCGCATCGGGAGATGATGAAGACCGAGCAGAAAGACGTCCGCACCGCCTCACTGTCAATCTTCGGCCCGCCTGCAACTGATGCAGAGAACGTGGCCAGTCTTGTGCTGGCCGCCACGGCCGGCAAACTGCCGGCGAGAGCAAGCACGACGCAGCAGCCCCCCGCCATGCCGCAGGGCATCGAGCCGCCATCGCCCGACGATCAGCCAACCGAAAAGTCGGGGCTGTCCGCTGCCCACCCAACAGGGGAAGAAGCGGAATCGGTGGCTCACCGGCCTGAAGCTCCCTACTCTTCGCGACTCCCGCTGGACACGGAAGCGAGAATGGCGATGATGGAGCAATCCGCCTCGCAATCGCTGATTGCCGCCGCTCTGGCAAAAGACGGCACGCCGCTGCCGCTCGTCGCTTATCCCCCTGCCGATGATGATTACGAATCAGAAACGCCACCCCGCGGCGGCGGGCCTTTTTCCGACGATGAGGCGGAAAGCGAAAGCGGAGCGGAGTCTGAAAATTCCGGCGATGACGATGGCCTGGAAGAGCGCGTTGCCGCCAATGACGGGATCGACACGCAGGAAAGTCCGACGGCGACGGCCGCCGACGACAGCGCGGAGAATTATTACCTCAAGATGAGCGGCGTCCTCTGAACGCCCAATTGCCTGCCGGCGGATCGCCCAAGAAAAAACCCGCCGGAAAATTCCGGCGGGTTCTTCATTTCAACGATCTAGACGATTATTCGCCGCGGTTCTTCAGAGCCGCGCCGAGGATGTCGCCGAGCGAAGCGCCCGAGTCGGACGAACCGAACTGTGCGACGGCTTCCTTCTCTTCAGCGATTTCCAGAGCCTTGATCGAAAGCATGACCTTGCGGTCCTTCTTCGAGAAGTTGACGACGCGGGCGTCGACAACCTGGCCAACGGAGAAGCGCTCAGGGCGCTGCTCGTCACGGTCACGGGAAAGATCAGCGCGACGGATGAACGAGGTGAGGTCTTCGTGGTTGACGAGCTTCACTTCGATACCGCCATCGTTGACCGCGGTGACTTCAGCGGAAACGACTGCGTTCTTGCGCAGGTCGCCGGAAGAAGCGGCTTCGCCGACAGCGTCCTTGCCGAGCTGCTTGATGCCGAGCGAGATGCGTTCCTTCTCAACGTCAACGTCGAGAACGACAGCCTTAACGACGTCACCCTTGTTGTACTCTTCGATGACCTGCTCGCCCGGACGGTTCCAGTCGAGGTCCGACAGGTGAACCATGCCGTCGACATCGCCTTCGAGGCCAATGAACAGGCCGAATTCGGTCTTGTTCTTGACTTCGCCTTCGACTTCCGTGCCAGCCGGATGGCTGTAAGCGAATGCCTGCCACGGGTTTTCAAGCGTCTGCTTGAGACCGAGCGAGATACGGCGCTTCGACGGATCGACTTCGAGAACGACAACGTCAACTTCCTGGCTCGTGGACAGGATCTTGCCGGGGTGTACGTTCTTCTTGGTCCAGGACATTTCGGAAATGTGGATCAGGCCTTCGATGCCCGGCTCCAGCTCAACGAATGCACCGTAGTCGGTGATGTTCGTGACCGTGCCGGAGATCTTCTTGCCAACCGGGTACTTGGCGGAGATGCCATCCCACGGATCGGACTCGAGCTGCTTCATGCCGAGCGAGATACGGTGGGTTTCCTGGTTGATGCGGATGATCTGAACCTTGACCTGCTGGCCAATGTTGAGGATTTCCGAAGGATGGTTGACGCGGCGCCATGCCATGTCGGTGACGTGCAGCAGACCGTCGATGCCGCCGAGGTCAACGAACGCACCGTAATCGGTGATGTTCTTGACGACGCCGTCAACAACCTGGCCTTCTTCGAGGTTCTGAACGATTTCAGAACGCTGCTCGGCACGCGACTCTTCGAGAACCGTACGACGCGAAACAACGATGTTGCCGCGACGCTTGTCCATCTTGAGGATTTCGAAGGGCTGCGGGTTGTGCATCAGCGGGGTAACGTCGCGGATCGGACGAATGTCGACCTGCGAACGCGGCAGGAACGCAACAGCGCCATCCAGATCGACGGTGAAACCACCCTTGACCTGGTTGAAGATGACGCCTTCGACGCGCTCGCCAGCTTCGAACTTGGCTTCGAGCTTGACCCAGCTTTCTTCGCGGCGAGCCTTCTCGCGCGACAGAACGGCTTCGCCGAGAGCGTTTTCAATGCGCTCGACGTAAACTTCGACTTCGTCGCCGACCTTCAGCGTGCCGTCCTTGGACTTCGCGCCGAATTCCTTCAACGGTACGCGGCCTTCAACCTTGAGGCCGACGTCGACGATGGCAACGTCCTTCTCGATTGCCGTTACGATACCCTTGGCAACATAGCCTTCGGCAAGATCGTTGGAGGCAAAGGATTCTTCGAGAAGCGCTGCGAAATCTTCGCGCGTGGGGGTAGATACTGACATGAAATCTCCTGATTGCATCCGCGCAATGGCGAATACAAAAGCGCCGGTGGGCTAGTGTTGTTGATACCCGACCCCATGCCCGCCTTTTCAAAAGGCTTTCCGGCGCAAGGACATGTCTTCGGGCAATTCCTGACTAAACGCAGACGGCAGGAAGCCGTTCCGCGAAAAACCTATCTCTTCAGAGCGGCGTCGATGATCGTGCGCGCGGCCTGAAACGCCGCCTCTATACTCATTTCCGACGTATCTAGCAAGTGTGCGTCTTCCGCCGGCTTCAGCGGACTGTCGGCGCGGGCCATGTCGCGCTCGTCGCGTTTTTTCACCTCGGCGAAAATGGCATCATAATCCGCGGTGCCGCCATTGGCCAGAATCTCATCGTAGCGCCGGCGCGCCCGCACGTCGGCAGAGGCGGTGACATATAGCTTCACTGGCGCATCCGGGCATACTACCGTGCCGATATCGCGGCCATCGAGAACCGTACCCGGCTCCCTCAAGGCAAAACGCTGCTGCGCCATCACGAGCGCCCGCCTCACCGGCGTCATCACCGCAATCCTCGACGCGGCTTCGCCAATATCGTGCCGGGACAGGACGGAGCGGTCGAGCCCCGCAAGATCGACCTCCAGGGCGACCTTCTCCGCCACGGCCTCGTCATCCAGCGGCAGGCCCGCGTCCAGGAGCGCCCTCGCTGTCGCCCTGTAGGTCAGCCCGGTATCGAGATGATGAAAACCGTAGGCTTCCGCGATCTTTCGCGACAGGGTTCCCTTGCCCGCCGCAGCCGGCCCGTCTATGGCGATCGTGAAGGTCATTAAGCTTTCCGCCTGTGCATCTGTTATTCATATAATAGAGTGCGACACGCCTTACGATTTATATCAGCATTCCCGAACAGGGGTTGCGCCAAGGCAGGAGGCACCCGAAGTTTGTCTTTGACACGAAAGAGCGCAACGATTAAGGGGACCGGCTATAAATTTTACCGTCTATGCCGGTTTTACGGCGTACACACCGAAACTCATTCGACAATTTGAGGCTTAGACAGTGGCAAAAGCGGAACTTGGTACCAAGCGCACAGACCCCGATACCGGCAAGAAGTTCTACGATCTGAACCGCGATCCGGTCGTTTCTCCTTACACCGGCAAGTCCTGGCCGCTCTCCTTCTTCGAGGAAAGCACAGCTCAGGCAAAGCTCGAGCAGGCTGAAGAAGAGGATGTAGCGGAAGTCGATACCGAAAACACGGAAGTCGAACTCGTGTCGCTGGAAGATGCCGACGGCGACAACAGCGGCGACGATATCCCTGATCTCGGTGACGACGATGACGTTGAAATCGACGACGACGACGACACCTTCCTGGAAACCGACGACGAAGATGACGACGACGACATGTCCGGCATCATCGGCGTATCGGGCGACGACGAAGAAGCTTGATTTTATTTGATAATTCGGCCCGACGACAAAAAAATGACGCCGGGCCGTTTTTTATGCTTGCACTCGTCGGAAAGCCGCAGTAGTAAGCCGCCACCGAACGGAACAACAACCGCTTCGGTTCCCGGAACCGGAAGAAATGCCGGAACCCTTATGGGGCTATAGCTCAGCTGGGAGAGCGCTTGCATGGCATGCAAGAGGTCAGCGGTTCGATCCCGCTTAGCTCCACCAAATTTCCCAAGATAAAATTCATCACGTCAGTAAAATCTGAATTGTGCGACCTTCAGTCCCACCTCACGCGGCCATCTATCGCAATAACGCCCGCACATCCTGTCCGTTGATACGGCATTCCAGAGAACGGAGCGCGCCGCTCTCCCCCACCACGCGACATTCGATATATCTGCCGCGCAAACGGTTCTCCAGCGCTTTGAAGGCATTGAGGCCGCAGGCATAACGGCGGCCGTCCGGGGTGGTGCAGACACGGTTTCTCTCCACCTCCTCCACGCCTGCGAGGCGGAACTCCTCGTTTTTGAAGGTGAAGCGGCTGCTGGAGATGACGCGAAGGCGCTGGTCGGCATGCATCTTCAGCGGGAAGGGAGCCGGCGGGGTCGGAACGCGCTCGTATTCCTGCCGGGTGGGGTCAACCCGTACGGGCGAGGTGGTCCACAGCTGTTCGGTGTTGGCCGCAAGTCCTGCCAAGGCGGAGGCAGTCTCGCCATTGACGAGCGAGGCAATACGCATGCCGGCTATGGCGACGCCTATGACCAGGGCGATCTGAAACAGCAAAATTGCGACCTGCCGGACCATGTCACCGCAACATCAAAAACAATGAACAAAATAAAATCGGTCTGACGTCCCCTTGCGAGAGGCCACGGCCGCCCATCACATCAATAGAAGCTTGCCTGCGCTGATATCCCTGACCGTGCCCATGGCCATGATCGGAAGCCGATCGCTGTCGAGGATCACGCGTCCTGTTGTCCGCAGCCAGCGAAAACCACCAGAGGTGAGCTGGATACGGTATTCCTGATCGTAAAACACGCCGTTCGTCAGCGAATTATAGACCGCTTCAGCCACACGCGCCCGGGAGCCGCTTTCGATTTGCGCAATGAAATCCTCTACCGGGATACCGCGGGCGGCCTTTTCCGGACGAACCTCCCGCAGGCGCGCGGCCACGGCATCCAGATAAACCAGATTTTGCCCGATATTCCAGGTGTAGTAACCCACAAGTGTCTCTTCGAGAGATATGTTCTTCAACATCGGCCTTCAACAGTCTGAGATGCTTGTGGCGGGTCTCTACCATAATGGACGATAAACGGCTAACCACAAGAATTCATTCTTTTGTCTGATATAGTATCTTTTTCGGCCGGTCGCTTATCGACAGGCCATTTCGGCCGACATGTTGGCGAAGCGATCTTCCTGTGCCAAAGAAGGTTGACCTTGCCGCCACAGATCACAGGAGCCGCCGTGACCATCGGGCTTGCCCATGCCGAACTCATTGCCGTCGTCACCGCCATTACTGGAGATGAACCGCGCGTGATGACCGTTCGGGCGGGGTCGGCGCTTCCTTCGGGACCCTTCGAATTCGGTCACAGGACGCTTCAAAGCGGCTTGCGGGAATGGATTCACGAGCAGACGCATCATCCCGTCGGTTATCTCGAGCAGCTCTACACCTTCGCCGATCGCGACCGAAACAACGATATTCCGGGCGGCAGAACCATCTCCATCGGCTATCTGGGACTTGTCCGCGAACAGGAGGCCATGGACGGCAAACGTCCTTTCTGGCACGGGTGGTACGATTATTTCCCGTGGGAAGACCATCGCCAAGGACGCCCCGCGGTTCTCGCCAGCATCATCGAGAAGCTGCGGGCATGGGCGGATTCCGACCCATCTTGTAAAAACCAGCGCCACTTGCGGGCCGATTTTACCTTCGGCCTCGACGGCGGCGGCTGGAACGAGGAACTCACCCTTCAGCGCTATGAGCTGCTGTATGAGGCGGGGCTGGTTGAGGAAGCGCAGACCGAACCCCGGATCAATTTCGGAAGGCCGATGTTCGCCGATCACCGCCGCATCCTCGCCACCGGAATTGCCCGGTTGAGGGCCAAAATCAAATACCGGCCGGTGGTATTCGAACTGATGGCCGATACCTTCACGCTGCTGCAATTGCAGCGTGCCGTCGAAGCGTTGGCTGGGCTGACGCTGCACAAGCAGAATTTTCGCCGGCTGATCGAACAGCAGCAACTGGTGGAAGAAACCGGCGACATGGCTACGGAAACCGGCGGACGACCGGCAAAGCTTTTCCGCTTCCGCCAGACCGTCCTCGATGAACGCGCCCTTTCCGGAACGAAACTGCCGCTCTCCCGCAATTGACATATGCTCATAATGAGAATATCTCTTCGTTCTAGATATACTCAAAACGAGCATAAATGGGAGAGCATCGTGAACGAGCAGATTTCCGCCGCAAGCCTTTACGACCGCGTCGCCCGCGTCATTCCCAAGGCCGAATGGATGGGTTTCCAGGACGATGTGGAGGCGATCCTTGAGTTGAAGCGCAAGCGTAATGCCGTCATCCTCGCCCATAATTACCAGACACCTGAAATATTCCACGGTGTCGCCGATATCGTCGGCGACAGCCTTGCCCTTGCCCGCAAGGCGATGGAGGTGGAGGCGGATGTCATCGTTCTCGCCGGCGTGCATTTCATGGCCGAGACGGCGAAGCTGCTCAATCCGGGAAAGACCGTGCTCATTCCGGATATGGCTGCCGGCTGTTCGCTTGCCGATTCCATCACGCCGGAGGATATCGCCCTCCTGAGAAAGGCCTATCCCGGCGTGCCTGTTGTGACCTATGTGAACACGTCCGCCGCAGTGAAGGCGGCGTCCGATATCTGCTGCACGTCGGGTAATGCCCGCCAGGTGGTGGAATCGCTCGGCGTGCCGCGCGTCTTGATGCTGCCGGATGAATATCTGGCGAAGAACGTGGCCATGGAAACCAATGTCGAACTGATCGCCTGGCGCGGCCATTGCGAAGTGCACGAGCTTTTCACCGCCGATGACATCAGGGAGCTGCGGGAAAGCCATCCCGGCGTGATCGTACTGGCGCATCCCGAATGTCCGCCTGAGGTTGTCGAGGCCGCGGATTTTTCCGGCTCTACCGCCGTGATGTCCGACTATGTCGGTCGTGAGCGCCCCGCCCGCGTGGTGCTTCTGACGGAGTGCTCGATGAGCGACAATGTCGCCGTGCATCACCCGGACGTCGAATTTATCCGCCCGTGCAATCTCTGCCCGCACATGAAACGCATCACGCTCGGAAATATCCGCACAGCCCTTGAGGAAAACCGCCACGAAGTGACTGTCGATCAGGCCATCGCCGCCGCCGCCCGTCGCGCGGTGGAAAGGATGCTGGAAGTATGAGCGAGCGCTTGCCGCAGCAGGACTGGACGGCCATCGTCGGCAGCGGCATTGCCGGCCTGATGGCGGCGCTGACACTTGCGCCGCAGCCCGTGCTCCTTCTGACACGTGGTGCGCTTGGCGGCGAAACGTCGAGCGCCTGGGCGCAGGGCGGCATTGCCGCAAGCCTCGGTCCCGATGACAGCGTCGCGCTGCATCTTGCCGATACGCTCGCCGCTGGAGACGGTCTCTGCGATGCGGAAATGGCCGCCGATATCGTTTCCGCCGCCCCTGCTGTCGTCGAGGCGCTGGAGCAGGCCGGGGTGCGCTTCGACCGGGACGCCGATGGCAGGCCCATCTTCGGGCTGGAGGCCGCCCACAGCCGAAGGCGCATCCTGCACGCCGAGGGCGACGGTTCGGGCGCGGCCATCGTCAGGGCTCTCGCCGCCGCCGTTCTGCGCACACCGTCGATCACGGTTCTTGAAGGCACCGAAGTGCGCCGGCTGCTGACACAGGACGGCGCGATTGCTGGCCTCGCCTGCGCCGGACCGAAAGGCGGCTTCGTTCTGCCGGCAACGCGGGTGGTTCTCGCCACCGGCGGCCTCGGCGGCCTCTACGAGGCCACGACCAATCCTTCCGGCAATTTCGGACAGGGCATCATGCTGGCCGCCCGCGCCGGCGCAATCCTTGTCGACATGGAATTCGTACAGTTCCATCCGACGGCGCTTTCTTCAGCGCGGCGGCCGCTGGCGCTGGTCAGCGAGGCGGTGCGGGGCGAAGGCGCACTTCTCCTCAACGAAAGCGGTGAAAGGTTCATGGCCCCTGTTCCCGGCGCGGAACTCGCCTCCCGCGACGTCGTCGCACGCGCGATAGATCGTGAAATCCTGCGCGGCGGCAGGGTGTTTCTTGACGCCCGCAAGGCCCTTGGCTCCGGCTTTTCCGCCCGGTTTCCTGCAATCGACCTGCTCTGCCGGGAGGCTGGAATAGATCCGGCCCGTGAACTGGTCCCCGTCCGCCCTGCCGTGCACTATCATATGGGCGGCATTGCCACGGACGGCAGAGGCCGAAGTTCGGTGCCGGGCCTGTGGGTCGCCGGCGAGGCCGCCTGCACGGGGCTTCACGGCGCCAACCGGCTGGCCAGCAATTCCCTGCTGGAAGCTGCCGCAATGGGTATGCGTGCGGCGCAGGATATCGCCACCCAGCCCTCGTTTGCACCGCCGAGTACCACCGCTTCTGCAACCCGCACGGTGGACCATCCTGCCGCCGATCCCGCCACCGTCCGCGCCATCATATCCCGACATCTCGGTATCGTCAGACATGCGACGGGTCTAACCGAGGCGATCCGGGATTTACTGCCGCTCGTGGAGGGAAAGGACCCGGCATCCGATCCCGCCCTCGTGGGTCTGGCGATCGCCGTTTTTGCCGCCTTGCGGACGGAATCGCGCGGAGCGCATTTCCGCGATGATTTTCCTGGGAAGGATGCGACGGCGACGAGGCGTCGCCTGAGCATGGCAGAGGTGATTGACCGTGCCCATGCCCTTTCCTCGACCAGCCCCTCCTCTTCCAGCTTCGCACGGACCGCCTGACATGACCCTTGCCCCCCTGCCCCGCCTCATCATCGAACCGCTGGTCCGTAACGCCCTTCTGGAAGACCTGGGCCTTGCGGGCGACGTCACTTCTACCGCCGTCATTCCCGCCGATCACCGGTCGGTCGTCGTCATGGCGGCACGCGAAGAGGGTGTCGTCGCCGGGCTTGATGCTGCGGAACTGGCCTTCCAGCTCGTGGACCCCGCCATCACGATAGAGCGGAACGTGCAGGATGGAGCTTCCGTCGCACCAGGCGACACCGTCGCAACGATCAGGGGGCCTTCACGCGGGCTTTTGACGGCAGAGCGTACGGCTTTGAATTTCCTCGGCCACCTGTCGGGCATCGCCTCCGTCACGGCTAAGATCGTCGCGGCCATCGCCGGGACCAATGCTTCGGTCGCCTGCACCCGCAAGACCACACCAGGCCTCCGGGTACTGGAAAAATACGCCGTGCGCGCCGGCGGCGGCATGAACCACCGTTTTGCACTCTATGACGCTGTTCTCATCAAGGACAACCACATCGCCGTGGCGGGCAGCGTGCGTGACGCGATCCGCCGTGCAAAAAAGGGTGTCGGCCATCTCATCAAGATAGAAGTCGAGGTGGATACGCTTTCGCAGTTGCGCGAGGCGATGGATGAAGGTGTCGATGCGGTTCTTCTCGACAATATGACGCCTGAACAGCTGCGCGAAGCGGTGAAAATCGTCGCCGGTCGTGCCATTACCGAAGCGTCCGGCCGCATCACTCCACAGACGGCTGCAGCCATCGCCGCCACGGGCGTCGACCTCATCTCCATCGGCTGGCTGACCCACAGCGCGCCGGTTCTGGATATCGGACTGGATTTCGAGAGCAAAAATTGAAGCCTGCACGCGGCACGGAACAAATTTTCCGCGCCATCGTTATTATCCCGCCTGGGGTCGATTCAAGGCGGGGGGACGTGCGCACAAAGCGGGTCCATATGCCTTTTGACCTCTCTTAGAAAGGAAAGGCCTGTTATGGAAGACGCACAAGTTGGCTGGATTGCAGCAATCATCATTGGCGGCGTAGCTGGTTGGCTCGCCGAACAGTTCATGAAAAGCAATATGGGTGTTTTCATGAACATTATCCTTGGCATTGTCGGTGCCATCGTCGCCAATTTCCTTCTGGGATTGGTGGGCGTTTCGCTCGGCGGCTGGATTGGTTATCTCATTGCCGGTTTCATCGGCGCCTGCATTCTTATTGCCGTCGGGCGTGCATTTCGCCGCTAAGGGGAGGACAGAATGAGCTTTTTCGACAAGATCAAGAACGCGATTTTCGGCAAGGCAGAAGCCGCCCCACAGACTTCGGCTCCGGCCGGCACGCCGACGGGCACTGCCAGCACAACTGCAGCAGCCCCTGCCGCACCGGCGTCACCTGCACCGACAACGGCGGCACCGGCTTCTACCGGCAACGTCGATGTAGCGTCCATCCTGGATGCGGCGGTCAAGAAAAACGGCCAGAAGCTGGACTGGAAGCACTCCATCGTCGACCTTCTCAAGGCCCTCGACCTCGACAGCAGCCTGACCGCCCGAAAGGAACTCGCCAGCGAACTCGGTTACACCGGCGATACCTCGGATTCGGCGACCATGAACATCTGGCTGCACAAGGCCGTCATCAAGAAACTCTCCGAAAACGGCGGCAAGGTTCCGGCCGAACTTCTGGACTGAACCGATAAACGGGAGGCCGCCATGGACGACTATTCCAGCTTGAGGGAGCAGATCGGTCGCGATCTCGACACCCTGCAGGGAACGGAGAACCCGAAATCGATCTTCGAAATCGCCGACGATTACCTTTTGGGAGATCCGGGTCTGAAGCGAACCATCGTCGAAGACATTATCAAGGAAGAAGCGGACAAGCGCGGTATTGCTATCCACTGAAGCAGCGCCTAGCGGGCACCGGCATTAAAAAAGGGGCGGCATCCGGTTTGGATGCCGCCCCTTTCGTGTCGCGCACATCAAGCCGCTATCTATCCAGCTTGGCTTCGGCCTTTTTCGCGTTTTCTTCCATCAACTCATACCACATCGCATTCATGACGGCGAAGATGGCGGCGAGAGGCAGGCCGAGCAGCCAGGCGAAGTACCACATGTTCGATCTCCTTCTTTCTTGATCAATAAGCATGACCGCTGTCATCGCGGATCGCCTTTTCATCCACCTTGCCCCACAGCACCCGATAGACCCACGAGGTGTAGGCGACGATGATCGGGATGAAGATGAGGGCGACGACCAGCATGATGAACAGCGTCATATGGCTGGAGGACGCGTCCCATACCGTCAGGCTCGATTTCGGATCGACCGAAGACGGAAGGATGAAAGGAAACATCGTGAGGCCCACCGTCGAGATGATGCCGAAGATTGCGAGCGAACTGGCAAGCAGCGCCATCACCTCCCGGCGCAGCGTCAACAACAGCAATGCGACGAGCGGAAAAACAAGGCCGAGGGCCGGCGCCAGCATCATCCATGGATGCGCTGCATAATTGGAGAACCAGACCCCGGTTGCAATCTCCACCGTCTTTGACAAGGGATTGGACGGTCCATCGGTCACGACTTCCGAGGTGAAGCGATAACCATCGATACCAAGCCACAGAAGAACGCCGCCAAGCGCGAAGAGAACGGTGGTGGCAAGTGCGGCGACGGAGCCGAAACTGCGGGCGCGGGCCGCCACCGGACCATCCGTTTTCAGTACCAGCCATGCGGCGCCATGCATGACCAGCATGGCGACGGATACAAGCCCGCAGAGAATGGCGTAGGGGTTCAGAAGTTCAAACAGCGTCGTCCCGTCATAGAAAATCCTGAGATCGTCATTGAGGTGGAAGGGAACACCCTGCAGTACGTTGCCGATCGCCACGCCGAAGATAAGCGAAGGAACGAAGCCGCCGATGAAGAGCGCCCAGTCCCAGCCGGTGCGCCATGCGGTGCTCTCGCGCTTGGACCGATATTTGAAACCGACCGGCCGCAGGATCAGTGCAAACAGGGTGGCGAACATGGCCAGATAGAACCCCGAGAATGACACCGCATATAGCGGCGGCCAGGCCGCGAAGATCGCTCCGCCACCAAGGATGAGCCAGACCTGATTACCCTCCCAGACCGGGCCGATGGAATTGATGACGACACGCCGCTCCACATCCGTTTTCGCCACGAAGGGCAACAGCGCGCCGGTGCCGAGATCGAAACCGCCGGTCACGGCAAAACCGATCAGCACCACGCCAAGCAGCAGCCACCAGATGATGCGGAGGATTTCGTAGTCGATGAGTTGGTGCAATATCATGATCGTTTACTCCGCAGCGACGAGTTTTTCAGGAACGAGCGGCGCTTCCGGCTGATGGTCCGGATCGGGGCCCTTGCGGATCGCTTTCAACATCAGGCCCATCTCGACGATGAACAGCACCGTGTAGATGGCGATGAAGCACAGGAGCGTGATGAGGACAGTGGACGCGCTGAGACTGGAGACGGCGGCTGCGGTCGGCAACACGCCCTCGATGATCCATGGCTGGCGGCCGAACTCGGCCACGACCCAGCCCATTTCCGCCGCGATCCATGGCAGCGGAATGGCGAATACCGCCACCTTCAGCAGCAACGGGTAATGATCCAGCCGGCGGCGGGCCGAAAGATAGAAGAAGGTCGCGGTCAGAAGGATGAAGAACATGCCGAGACCAACCATGATGCGGAACGACCAGAAGAGCGTCGGCACATGCGGGATGGTATCCGCCGCCGCCTTGGCGATCTGCTCTTCGCTCGCCTGACGAGGATCGTCCACGTAGCGTTTCAGCAGCAGGGCGTAACCGAGCTCATGGCCGAGTTCCGCGAAGGTGCCGCGCACCTCTTCCGGCAATTCGGCGCCCTTGCCGGTGGCGCGAATCTGCATCAGGGCATCATAGGCCTTGATGCCGTCGCGGATGCGGGTTTTGGCCTGCTCCACGAGATCGTTGATACCGGGAATTTCCGTATCGAGCGAGCGTGTGCCGATGAGGCCCATGACCCACGGGATCTTCACGGCAAAATGTGTCTCGCGCGATTCCTGATCCGGAAAGCCGATGGCGGTGAACGGGGCCGGCGCAGGCTCCGTCTCCCACATGGCTTCGATGGAGGCGAGCTTCATCTTCTGGTGTTCGGTCGAAAGATAACCACTTTCATCACCCAGCACGACGACGGACAGCGCGGACGCCAGGCCGAATGAGGCAGCAACCGTCATCGAGCGTTTGGCAAGATCGACATGGCGGCCTTTCAGCACATACCAGGCGGAAACGCCGAGCACGAAGATGGATGCCGTGACATAACCGGCGGAAACCGTGTGAACGAACTTCGCCTGCGCCACCGGGTTGAACAGGACTTCAAAGAAGTCAGTTACTTCCATGCGCATGGTCTGGGGATTGAAGGCGGAGCCCGTGGGGTTCTGCATCCAGCCATTGGCGATCAATATCCAAAGCGCTGAGAAATTGGAGCCGAGGGCCACGCACCATGTCGCGACGAGATGGCCGAGCTTCGACAGTTTATCCCAGCCGAAAAAGAACAGACCGACGAAGGTGGCTTCCAGGAAGAAGGCCATCATGCCCTCGATCGCCAACGGCGCACCGAAGATATCGCCGACATAATGGCTGTAGTAACTCCAGTTCATACCGAACTGGAATTCCATGACGATGCCCGTGGAGACGCCCAGCACGAAATTGATACCGAACAGGGTGCCCCAGAATTTCGTCATCTGCCGCCAGATTGTGCGGCCGGTCATGACATAGACCGTTTCCATGATGGCGATCACCACCGATAGTCCGATCGTCAGGGGAACGAACAGAAAGTGATAGAGAGCCGTCACCGCAAATTGCAGGCGCGACAGCGCCACTATGTCGAGTTCCATGGTCTTATCCACCTTTTCCGGAAGGCCGGCCTTCCATTTGTAAGACGACGCCGGCTCTCAAAAAAATCTCAGTCCGGGCGCAATGTGTTCAGCACTACGCCGTATTCCGGAGTGCCGCTTTGACATTCATCAAATTGACGCCCCTCTTTCAGCACGACGATGCGGTCTGCGAATTCCGCCTCGCGGCGATTATGGGTGATGACCACGACGGTCCTGCCCTCCGCCGAGGCAAACAGGCGGGCAAGCACGTCGCGGGCGGTCTCGCCGTCCAGCCCTTCCGTCACCTCGTCGAGAAGCCAGAGGGGCTTGTCGGTGAGCAGGAAGCGGGCCAGCGCAAGCCGGCGCGACTGGCCGCCGGAAAGCCCCTGTCCCGCTTCGCCAAGCCTCGCCTCCAGTCGACCCGGCATGGCCTTGACGTGTTCGGCAAGGCCCGCCGCCGTGAGGACCTCCCACAACTGGCTCTCGGTCGCGGCAGGATTTGCCAGCCTTAGATTGTCGGCGATGCTGTCGCGGAAGATCTGGCTTCTCTGTGTCATAGGGCTGGACGGCAGCGCGCTGACCGTGCCTGCCGACGGCTGCAATTCGCCCGCCAGCAGCTGGATGAGGCTTGTCTTGCCCGCGCCGCTTGGACCGACGATCGCAAGCCTTTCTCCGGCGCAGATCTCAAGCTCGATACCGGTCAGCACTACTTTGCCTTCACGTTCGAGGCGCACGCCCTGAAGCTTGGCCGCAATGCCGCCAGCCGGCAGGGGCGGACAGTGCAACGCAGCTGCAGGCGCGAGCCGTGGTGCAATGCGGCGTGCGGAAAAAAGCGTTCGTCCCAGTTCCATCGCACCACGGCGCAGCGCCGTGAACGGCTCCAGCGCTGCCAGACAGACCAGCAGGCCAAGCGCCGCGGCGGGCGCACCGAGCTTTTCCTGCTCCGCCAGCCAGGCCACGCCGAGAAGCGTCGCGCTCAAAAGTACCGCCGTTGCAACGCCGAAGGAAAACCCGGCATTCGTCTCAATGCGGTTCAAAGCTTCATCACAATCGAGCAGATAATCATCGGCCCGTTTCACCGCCTCGACCTGTGAGGCAAGCCGGCCGGCCACGAGCAGTTCCGCCTGCCCGCCGACAAGATCCGCCGCGCGAGCGCGTAGCGCCTCCAGACCGACCGCCCTTCGGCGCGAGAATTTCTCCGCCCGCACAGCTGCGCGCACCGCAATACCGAGGCCGGAAGCGACAAGAAACAATGCAGCCAGAAGACCGGCAAGCGGATCGATGAAAGCAAGCCAGATGCCGGTTGCGATCGCCGCAAGGGCCGCGACGGCCGCGGGAAGCAGCACACGCAGGTAGAGTGAATCCAGCGCATCGATATCCGCTGTCAGCCGGTTCAAAAGGCGCGCCGGCCTTGCCTGGAGATTTTTCGCCGCCTGCGGCGCTGCAAAACCGCGAAACAGCTTTTCCCGAAGTGCCGCGAGGATGGAAAGCGTGGCCTCGTGGGTCGTCATGCGCTCACCATACCGCGCGGCGGTGCGGGCCAGCGCGAGAAGGCGAATGGCGGCTGAAGGTGCAAAAACGTCGAAAGCATAAGCTGTCGCCGGAAGCAGGCCGGCAATGGCGGTGGCCGTGATAAACCAGCCGGATATGCCAAGCAGACCGATGCCAGCCAGCACTGTAGTCGCCGCAAGAACCGCACCGGCCAGCAACATGCCGCTCCGTGCCGACCAGAAGAGGGCGATAACGGGTTTCAATATGGCGAAGCGTGACATCATGAGGGATCTCCCGATCTCACCGCCGCCATATCCACGACCCTGTCCATGCGCGCGGCCAGCACCGGATCATGGGTCGCGACGATCAACGTCCTTCCCTTTGCCAGTTGCAGCAGGTTTTCCGTAACGAGTTCGGCCGTCTCGCGGTCGAGATGCGCCGTTGGCTCATCGGCCAGAATGAGCCGTGCGGCGGGGTCGGCGAAGGCACGGGCAATGGCGAGCCGCACCGCTTCACCGCCGGAAATGCCATGGCCGCCATCTCCCACCGGCAGATGCCCGCGGGAAGACGACAATTGATCGAGGCCGGTGCTTTCAAGCGCCTTGTCAACCATGCTCCGCGTGATGCCGGCCCGGCCGAAGCGAATGTTCGCCTCCAGCGAGCCGGCTGTGAAAAACGGCTTCTGGCCAATCCACCCGATGGATTTGCGCAGTATGTCCGCCGTCTCATCGCCGAGTACGGTGCCGCCGATTTTTATCGTGCCGCCCTGTGCCTTGGCGAGCCCGGCAATAAGGGAGAGCACCGTGGATTTGCCGCAACCGGAGGGTCCGAGAAGTGCCACTGTTTCACCCGCCCGGACATTGAAATCGAAATTTCGAAGCACGGGCGATGCACCGGGATAGGCGAAGGTCAGGTCATGCATATCCACGGTTGCCGGCGTCGCAACTGTCACGTCCGGCGCGTCCTTGCCCGTGCCTGCAATAGCCGCCCCACCCTTCGCCAGATTGTCGAGCGCGCCGAGCGCAGCCTCGCCGGCCGCCCGGTCGTGCCAGACGGCGGACAATTCCCGCAGAGGCTCGAAAAATGCTGGCGCGAGAAGCAAGATGAAAAGACCTTCGGCAAGCGTCAGTTTCTGACCCCACGCGCCGAAATCGAGAAAGCCGAGCAGATGGAAACCAATGTAAACGGCGGTCATGGCGACGCCGAGCGCCGCGAAAAGCTCAAGCACTGCCGATGAGAGAAAGGCGATCCTGAGCACCGCCATCGTTCGCTTCTTGAGATTCTGCGCATCGGCGCTCAGGCGTGTGGCCGTTAGATCGACCGCTTCCAGCGCCCGAATCGTTTCCAGCCCGCGCAGCCGGTCGAGCAGGAAGGCGTTCATATTGCCGGCCTCAACAAGCTGCTTTTCACTGGCGGCCTTGGCCTGCCAGCCAATCAAAGCCATGAACAGCGGAATGGTCGGCATGGCAAGCAAAAGCACCAGCGCCGCGATCCAGCTGAACGGAAGGATGACGAGGGCATATGCCACGGGAACGATCGTTGCCTTCATCCTTGCCGGCTGAAAACGGGAAAGATAGGGCACCAGTGCCTCCGACGTTTCGGCGACGACAGCTGCCACCTCACCGGAAGCCGTTCGCGAGAGGTCGAGCGGGGAGACCCTGGCGAGGGCGTGGAGCGCTTCCAGCCGCCGCTGCGAAAGAGCCGCCCGCGCTATACGGAACGACATGCGCGCTGCGGTTTTTTCCAGAAGGGCCTTGAGGATACCGAGAAGAAAAATGGCGGCAGCCGGCGGCAGGAGCGCCATCATTGGCGCACCATCAGCAATTTTTCCGACGGAAAAGGCAAGCAGACCCGCCTGTGGCAACCAGAACAGCGAAACGAGAACATGCAGCAGGGAAGCCGATCTTGCCGCCGCCGGTGCGTGCATTTTTTGCGGGGTGGGCGCTTTATCGGCGCGGGGCTTGCGGCCAGGAATGGAAAAGACCCGCCGCGTACCGAGCGACAGTGCAACCGGCGCGGAACAGCCGTCATCGCGGCTGTCGGCCAAGGGAGGGGTCTGGGCTGACATGGTCATGATCGCCTTAGCCGTCCTTTTTCGCGACGCGGGGCCGACCAAGGGAAACGATCTTGTCCTTGGCCTCCAGAAGCTTGGTGACTTTGGAGCCGAGCGCCAGAAGAGAAGCCAGCCGTTCCGTCTCCAGCCTTTTCACATCGTCATACCAACCCGTGAGCTGCTCGATCAGCGTCTTCATCTCATCGATACGCCTCTGCGCATGACGCTCATCTTCGTTTTCCGGCGTTTCCATCAGGATTTCCCGAAGCACGCTGAGGGTCGGATCGATTTCGCGTTTCTTGCGCTCCTCAGCAAGCGTTCGCAGGATGTGCCAGACATCCTCAGGCGTCGTGAAAAAATCACGCCTGTCTCCGGGGAAGTGCTTGAGGATTGCCAGGTTCCAGGCTTGCAGTTCCTTGAGGCTCATCGACACGTTGGACCGCGAAATGCCGAGCGCCTCCACAATATCGTCCGCGCAGAGCGGCTGTGGCGATATGTAAAGCAGAGCATAAACTTGGCCGACAGTGCGGTTGATGCCCCAGCGGCTGCCCATCTCACCGAAATGCAGCACGAAGGACTGAACGAGTGGAGAGAGATTGGAAGGCATTTCTCTTCCTTCTGAATTTTCAGTAATTTCTGAAATTTCGATAACGCAAAAATCGACTGGCGGCAAATCACCTTTTTGACCTGCGTCAAAATGTGCAAATGGGCAGAGACGACGCTGGTATAGACGGTCCTGGGTGCAGTCCGGGCAAAATATGCGGCAGTCGTGTTGGGGGTATGACAGGCTGGAGCGTTTGCTGGCGTCCGTCACTTTCCCTCCGTCATTCCGGTCTTGAGCCGGAATCCAGCCAGCCCAAGTCCTTGGGCCGCAAGGACTCTCTCGTCGCGCAGACGCGTGTCGGCTGGATTCCGGCTCAAGGCCGGAATGAAGTCTCCGAAGCAGTCGATGATATCGATAACATCTACGCGAGTCGCTACGACCAACAATCAGCCCAAAAAAATTGGCGGCGGGATAACCCGCCGCCAATCGAAACGTCGGCGTATTCGCACGTAGAAACCTTGCTTACGAGAAAGCGATCTGAACCTTCATGGCGCGGCTGCGGTCGGAAGCGAATTCGAAGGCCGAGATGGCATCGGCGAGATCAACGGTCTGGGTGATGAAAGGTTTGACATCGATCAGGCCCTTTTGCATCAATTCAACGCCGGTTGCGAATTCCTCATGGAAGCGGAAGGAACCGCGCAGATCGAGTTCCTTGGCGGTGATCGCCATCATCGGCAAGCTCATATCGCCGCCAAGGCCAAGCTGGACGATGATGCCGCGCGGGCGAAGCGCCGCGATGCCGCCGGCAAGCGCCACGGCGGCGCCTGAGCATTCATAGAGAATATCGAAGGTTCCCTTGTTCGCACCGTAGGCGGCAAGCGCGTCGGGCTCGTCCTTGCTATTGATGACGCGATCCGCACCCGCCTCACGCGCCTTGCCAAGCGTGAAATCGGAAAGATCGGTGGCGACGATCTCAGCTGCACCGGCGCGGCGCGCGGCCAGAATGGAGAGGATACCGATCGGGCCGCAGCCCGTGACCAGCACACGTTTTCCCAGCATATCACCGGCTCGGCGGGTGGCGTGCAGCGTTACCGCCAGCGGTTCCGCCATGGCGGCCTCACCGGCGCTCAGGCCATCGGCCGGCACGCATTGCAGGGCATCGGCCACCAGGACCTCGCGGAAGGCGCCCTGAATATGCGGGAAAGGCATGGCGCTGCCATAAAACCGCATGTTCAGGCACTGGTTGTGCAGGCCTTCCTGGCAGAAGCGGCAGGTTCGGCACGGGCGGGATGGCGAAACCGCAACCAGACCACCGATCTTCAGCCCATCGACGCCTTCGCCCAGTTCCTCAATGACGGCGGAGACCTCATGGCCCAGCACCATCGGTTCACGCAGCCGCACGGCGCCGAAACCGCCATGATTGTAATAGTGCAGATCACTGCCGCAGATTCCGCCCCTGGCCAGACGGAGCCGCACCTCACCCGGTCCCGGCTTTTCCTCCGGCCGGTCTTCGATGCGCACATCCTTTGCCCCGTGGGCGACAATCGCTTTCATGACAACTCCCGTTCAAGCGCGCGCCATTATGGCGCATAAAATTCTTCATCCCATTGCTGCCGCAAGATGCGCCTCGACGCGCCTTGTCAGTTCGCCACCCGCCCGATACGTACCGAAAGCGGGCGCATCAGCCTTGACATCCGCCCTCAAACGGATGAATGTTATCGGTAACATATACTTTCAAGAATGCAATGTCGAGAGACTGGAGGAAACAGTGGGCCTTAATTTGTTCGATCTTTCCGGCCGCCGCGCCCTGATCACGGGTTCGTCCCAGGGCATCGGGTTGGCGCTGGCGCACGGGCTGGCGGAAGCAGGGGCGGAAGTGGTGCTGAACGGGCGCGATGAGGTGAAGCTGAAGGCGGCGGCAGCGGGCATCAAGGGTGCCAGAACGCTTGCCTTCGATGCTACCGATCACGGCGCGGTGCGCGAGGCGATCGACCGTTTCGAAGCGGAGGTCGGCCCCATCGATATCCTCGTCAACAATGCCGGTATGCAACACCGAACGCCGCTGGAGGATTTTCCGGCGGATGCCTTCGAGCGCCTGCTGCAAACCAACGTCGCCTCGGTGTTTCACGCCGGGCAGGCTGCCGCGCGCCACATGATCGGCCGCGGCCGTGGCAAGATCATCAACATCGCCAGCGTGCAGACCGCCCTTGCCCGCCCCGGCATCGCCCCCTACACCGCCACCAAGGGTGCCGTTGGCAACCTGACAAAAGGCATGGCGACGGACTGGGCCAAATATGGACTGCAGTGTAACGCCATTGCGCCCGGTTATTTCGACACCCCGCTCAACGCCGCCCTTGTTGCGGACGAGACCTTTTCGGCATGGCTTGAAAAGCGTACGCCGGCCGGTCGCTGGGGCAAGGTCGAAGAGCTCGTCGGCGCCTGCATTTTCCTGTCGTCCGATGCCTCATCCTTCGTGAACGGCCACATTCTCTACGTCGACGGCGGCATTACCGCCTCGCTTTGACACCCCAGGCCCGGATGGCCGGCTGCACCGCCATCCGGGCTTGAACGACGACACCACGACGCTTTGGGAGGAGGCCGTGACCACCATGACCGAGAAGAACAAAGTTGCACTGATCGGCGCAGGCGCCATGGGCGGGGCGATCGGGACACGGCTCATAGAGACCGGCAATCAGCTGACGGTTTTCGATCTGGATGCGGAAAAGGTGGCGGCACTGACGAGCCTCGGCGCGCAGAGCGCGAGCACAGCGGCGGAAGCAGCGTCGATTTCCGATGTGGTCATTCTCAGCCTCAATTCGCCCAAAATCGTTCGCATCGCCGTCTTCGGCAAGGATGGCGTCGCGGCGGGGGCGAAGCCCGGCACGCTCATCATCGACATGTCTTCCATCGATCCGGAAGCCACAAAGGAACTTGCAGCCGATGCCGCCGAAAAGGACCTGCGCTGGGTGGACAGCCCGCTTTCGGGCGGCGCGCCCAAGGCGCTTGTCGGCCAACTGACGCTTATGGCCGGGGGCAGCGAAAAGGATGTGGCCGATGCGCATCGCGTGCTGCGACATGTGGCCACCAATTACACCCATATGGGACCCTGCGGCGCAGGGCAGACCACGAAACTCATCAACCAGGTTCTGTGCGGTCTGAACTTCCTTGCTGTAGCGGAAGCGACGCAACTGGCGCTGGACGCCGGCGTCGATGCCGCAAAAATTCCGCAGGCACTGAAGGGTGGCCGCGCCGACAGCGCCATCCTGCAGGAGTACATGCCGCGTTACGTGGCAAGGGATTACCGCCGCACCGGCCGGATCGACAATATGGTGAAGGACCTGAACGGCGCGCAGGATCTCGCCCGACGCACCAACACGGCCATGCCGCTGACGGCTGTTTGCGCCGAGGTGCACCGGATGCTCACGGCAGCAGGGCTCGGTGGAGAGGACCAGGCAGCGCTTATGGAGTTTTTCAGCGGCGCAAAGCGAAGCTTTCCGGACTGATTGACCGGCAGACAGGGGATGGCAGGAGCCTGTTGATACAGTCCCTGCGAGCCATTGCGAAATTGTCTTTCAGCGAAGATGATCAGGCGAATCGGCACGGCAGTGGCCCCGATGACAGCAGACGCATGTATGCAAAGGACAATTTCCCGATGACCACCTCCGCGACAGGCACGGGAATTGCCAGTCTGACCGTTTCCGGAACCGGTTTCATTGCCGAAATCGCTTATCAAGGGGCGACGCTTCTGAGCTGGCGGCCGGTCTCTGCCGATGGCAGCGGAGGCGAAAATCTCGTCGACGGATATTCGACGCCCGCCGAAATGCAGTCCCAAAATGGCGTGAGGAACGGCATTCTCGCGCCCTTCTCCAACCGCATCCTGGATGGTCGGTTTAGTTTTGCCGGGCAGACGCACCGCATTGAGCCGGTGCTTGCCCATGAAGCCCTCGTCTTCCACGGATTTGCCAGAGCCCTGCCCTTCGTCCTCGCCCAGTCATCGGAGGAAAACGGCACTCATACTCTCATCTTCCGTGCCGAAATATCGCCTGCGGATTTCAGCGGTTACCCTTACCGTCTCGCCATCGAAGTGGAATATCGCTTCGTCGGCCGTGACGTTACCATCGACATACGCGGCATCAACCGCGACGGCCGGCCCCTGCCCTTCGCCGCCGGCTGGCATCCCTATTTCCGCCTGCCCGGCACCACGTCCATCGACGACCTTCTCCTCACTCTGCCTTCGCGAACAGCAATTGAAACAAACGAGTATCTCATCCCCCTGCGAAACCCACAGGGCGGGTTACTCAAACGGAACGACACCCTTTTTCTCCATACCCCGCTGGCCGGGCATGTGGTCGATGCCTGTTTCACCGATCTGATTGCATCCGCAAACGGGCTTTACGAGACGAGGCTCGAAAACCCGCATGACGGCTCAAGCCTGACGATCTGGCAGGAGCGTGGGCACATGCATGTCTTTACCGGGGATACGCTCGCACGCGACAGGCGGCGCTCCATCGCGCTCGAACCCGTGGAAACGCCGACCAACGCCTTCAACCAGACGGAACTCGCGGATGCAATCACGCTGCAACCGGGCGAGACGCGAAGCTTCCGCTTTGGCGTCCGTTTCAAGGCAGCACGCTGATCAAGGTTCGATAGCCCTCAGATATGCGTCGTCGGCAGCGAAGACGACAGTTTCACCGTCTCCATGGAGATATAGGCGGACATGTCGTAAAGCTGCACGCGGCGCAGAATCTGTTTGTAGACCGTGTCGTAATATTCGACATTCGGCAGTACGAGCTTCAGAATATAATCAAAATTGCCGGTAAGCCGGTGAACCTCGACGATTTCAGGGATGGTGCTGACCGCGGCATGGAACCGGTCCAGCCAGTCCTCCGCATGAAGGCCCGTTCTTACCAGCAGGAAAACCGTGGTCGGAAGATTGATCTTCCGCCGGTCGAGCAGCGCCATGGTGCCTGTCACGTAACCTTCCGTTCGTAGCCGCGTGATGCGGCGCGAACAGGCCGATAGCGACAGGGAAACTTCCTCTGCGATATCGGCGAGCGGGGTTTCGGCATTTTCCTGGAGAATCGCAAGGATTCGGCGGTCGCGGTCATCAATCATCAGTGAACAATGCACGGGTTAATGGAAGCGCGCAAGAAATTTGCGACATCGGGACAGAAAGCGCGCCGAGTTTGCATCCAGGCCACGAAAACTGCGCAAAAACGCATGCCGTTTTCGTTGCGACGATGGCATTCTTATTTCAATCAAAGTTGAAAAGGGAACTCTTATGAAACGGATCGGCCTGATCGGCGGCATGAGCTGGGAATCCACCGCAACCTATTACCGCATGATCAACGAGGCGGTTCGCGACAGCCGCGGCGGTCTGGTCTCGGCCGATATCGTCATGCATTCGCTCGATTTTTCCGAGGTCGTCGCCCTTCAGAAGGCAGACCGCTGGGATGAGGCCGGCGCGCTTCTGGGTGCAGCAGGCGCGCGCCTTGCCAATGCCGGCGCCGATTGTGTACTGATCTGCACCAATACCATGCATCTCGTTGCCGACACCGTTGCGAAAATGTCCGGCGTGGCGCTGATTGACATCATCGACGAGACCGCAGCCGCCCTGAAAACGGACGGACGCCGCAAGCCGCTGCTGCTCGCCACCCGCTACACGATGGAACACGGTTTCTACACGGACCGGATGCGCCGCCACGGCGTCGACGTGGTCGTGCCGGATGCCGAAGACAGGGCCGCCATCCACGACATCATCTTCGGTGAATTGTGCCAGGGCGAGATCAAGTCCTGCTCGCGTGACCGCTATCTTGCGGTCATCGAGAAGGCTCGCGCACTCGGCGTTGATTCCGTCATTCTCGGTTGCACCGAAATTTCCCTGCTGATCGATCCCGACGCCCTGCCGCTGCCGGGTTACGATTCGACCGCCATTCACGCGAAGGCCGCCGTCGGTTTTGCGCTCGGAGACAAGGCATTCGATAGAGCTGCATGAATGTGCCGCCTCTTTGCCTATTCCGGTGAACCGGTCTGGCTCGACAGCCTGCTGATCGAGCCGGAAGCCTCGCTGGTCAGCCAGTCCATGGCAGCAAGGGAAGCCAAGACCGTCGTTAATGGTGATGGTTGCGGCCTTGGCTGGTATGGCGAACGCGGAACGCCCGGCGTCTTTCGCGACACGCGCCCCGCCTGGTCAGACGCCAATCTCGCAGCACTTTGCCACCAGCTTCGATCGGGCATGTTCATGGCGCATGTGCGATCCGCCACGTCGGGCGAAGTCTCGCGCGCCAATTGCCACCCCTTTGCGCATGGGAAATACCTTTTCATGCATAACGGCCAGATCGGTGGCTATGAGCAGATCAGGCGCGATATCGATTCCCTTATCCCCGATGACATCTATGCATCCCGACGCGGCACCGGCGATAGCGAAGCGATCTTCTTGATTGCCGCCGGCCATGGCCTTGAGGTGGACCCGGTCAATGCCATCTCTACCGCGCTGCGGCTTTGCCAGGAAAAGATGATGGCGGCAGGTGTCTCTTCCGCATTGAGATTCAGCGCCGTTCTGATGGATGGTGATTGCGTTCACGCCTTCCGCTGGTCAAGCGATGACAAGCCGCCGACACTTTACTGGCGCGGTCTGGACGAAGGCATTGCGTTGAGTTCGGAACCCTTTTCCTTCGATTGTGCTCCCTGGTGCGCCGTTCCACCAAATACCAGCGTGACGATCCGCGCCGGAAAAATGACGACACAGGCTTTTTTCCTTCCGTAATCCCGGCTTTGCTGGCCGCATTTTCCCGGTTTCGCGGCGTCGCTTCCGTCGACCGGTGCGGCTGCCGCGATGCCTCGTTTATTTTCATTGAATTTTTGCAGCCGCGAAGGCTAGTGTGTGGTCCATGGCGTCGGATCGGAATAAGCACGATTTTCGGCTCGACGCGCAAAACGGAATATTAGAGCGAAACAGATTTCAGGACCGGTGAACCATTTAGAAGTGTTGCAGCCTCTCCCTTTCTTGCACGTTGCCCGCCATCGCGAAGACCATGCAAACCCGTTCAGGACCGACCCATAATGGGCCGGCAATCCCTTCGGCGATCCTCGGAACGCAGAGTAAAAAGTCTTATTTTTCATCACCCTAGGCCGTTCAACTTTCCGAAAAAATTGCTGTTGCCACACCTCCATATCGATGCATAAACTGGCATCAGCAAAGGCAACACGGATCGACCTCATCAGACCCTCTCCTCCCACCAAGGTGCTGACCGACCAATGATCAATAATCTCAACGCCGCCGATCTCCCCCGTCCCGCGCCGCGCAGTTCCAACCCGGAAATCATGGCGTCGGAAATCATCGAACGCCTCACCTACCGTATCGGCAAGGACGTCAAGGTTGCCAAGCCGCATGACTGGCTGACCGCAACTATTCTGGTCGTACGCGACCGCATCATCGACAAGTGGATGGAATCCACCCGCAAGGCCTATGCCAACAATTCCAAGCGCGTTTATTACCTGTCGCTCGAATTCCTGATTGGCCGCCTGATGCGCGACGCCATCTCCAATATCGGCCTGATGCATGAAATCCGCGACGCGCTGTCATCGCTCGGCGTCGATCTTGACGTCATCGCCGGGCTGGAGCCGGATGCCGCGCTCGGCAATGGCGGCCTTGGCCGTCTCGCCGCCTGTTTCATGGAATCCATGGCGACCGTTGATATCCCCGCCTATGGTTACGGCATCCGTTACGTGCACGGCCTCTTCCGCCAGCAGATGGCAGATGGCTGGCAGGTGGAACTGCCGGAAACATGGCTTGCCCACGGTAACCCCTGGGAATTCGAACGCCGCGAAAGCTCCTACGAAATCGGCTTCGGCGGATCTGTAGAGACGATCGGCGGTTATGAAGATCCGCAGCGTTTCGTCTGGAAACCGGCCGAACGCGTCATCGCCATGGCCTATGACACGCCGGTCGTCGGCTGGCGCGGCACGCGCGTCAATACGCTCCGCCTCTGGTCGGCACAGCCGATCGATCCCATTCTGCTGGCTGCCTTCAACGCTGGCGACCACATCGGCGCGCTGCGTGAAAGCAACAAGGCGGAGAGCCTGACGCGGGTTCTTTATCCTGCTGACGCGACACCTGCCGGTCAGGAACTGCGCCTGCGGCAGGAATTCTTCTTCTCCTCCGCCTCCTTGCAGGACATTCTGCGCCGCCATCTGCAGCAATATCCGGATTTTACTTCGCTGCCGGAAAAGGTCTCGATCCAGCTAAACGATACACATCCGGCCATATCCATTGCGGAGATGATGCGCCTTCTATGCGATGTGCACGGGCTGGAATTTGATGAGGCCTGGAAGATCACCCAGGGTACCTTCTCCTACACCAATCACACGCTGCTGCCGGAGGCGCTGGAAAGCTGGCCCGTGCCGCTGCTCGAACGTCTTCTGCCCCGGCACATGCAGATCGTCTACGCCATCAACGCAAATACGCTGCTCTTTGCCCGTAAGGAAAAGAAGATGGCGGATCAGCAGATCCGCTCCATCTCGCTCATCGATGAAGGCGGCGAGCGCCGCGTGCGCATGGGCAATCTCGCTTTCATCGGCTCTCATTCGATCAACGGCGTTTCCGCCCTCCATACCGAGCTGATGAAGGAGACGGTCTTTGCCGATCTCCACGGCCTCTATCCTGACCGTATCAACAACAAGACCAACGGCATCACACCGCGCCGCTGGCTGATGCAGTGCAATCCCGGCCTCACCAGCCTGCTTCGCGAAACGATCGGCGACGATTTCCTCGATGATGCGGAAAAGCTGACAGCGCTCGACCGTTTCGCCGACGATGCCGCGTTCCGCGAGAAATTCGCCGAAGTTAAGCGTCTGAACAAGGTGCGCCTTGCCAATACGGTGGCGCAGCGCATGGGCATTCGCGTCGATCCGTCGGCCATGTTCGACATCCAGATCAAACGTATCCATGAATATAAGCGCCAGCTTCTGAACCTCGTGGAAACCGTCGCGCTTTACGACCAGATTCGTTCTCACCCGGAACTGGATTGGGTTCCGCGCGTTAAGTTCTTTGCAGGCAAAGCGGCGCCGAGTTACCACAACGCGAAGCTGATCATTAAGCTTGCCAACGATATTGCCCGGGTCATCAACAACGATCCGGCCGTGCGCGGGCTTCTGAAAGTGGTATTTGTTCCGAACTATAACGTCTCGCTCGCGGAAATCATGGTACCCGCCGCCGATCTCTCCGAACAGATCTCGACGGCCGGCATGGAAGCCTCCGGCACCGGCAACATGAAATTCGCCCTCAACGGCGCACTCACCATCGGCACGCTCGATGGCGCCAACGTTGAAATGCGCGATCATGTCGGTGAAGACAACATCGTCATTTTTGGCATGACGGCCGATGAGGTGGCCAGAGCCCGTGCAGAGGGTCACAATCCCCGCGCGATCATCGAAGGATCGTCGGAACTGTCGCAGGCCCTTTCGTCCATAGCATCAGGCGTCTTCTCGCCGGATGACCGCTCACGATTCGCCGGCCTGATCGACGGTATTTACAACAGCGACTGGTTCATGGTTGCCGCCGATTTCGACGCCTATGCCGGTGCGCAGCGAGAAGTAGATGCGATCTGGAGTAATCCGGATAGCTGGTACGCCAAAACAGTGCGCAATACGGCGCGCATGGGCTGGTTCTCGTCCGACAGGACTATCCGCCAATATGCCACCGAGATCTGGAGAGCCTGATGAAAAAACCGCTCAATTCGGCCGACGAGAAAAAGACTGGCGACATCACGAAGGCTGAAATCGAGGCGATCAAGAGCGGTTTGCATTCCAATCCCTTTGCCCTTCTCGGCGTTCACGAAACGCCGGAAGGGTTTTCTGCCCGCTGTTTCATTCCGGGTGCCGAGGAGGTTTCCGTCCTGACGCTGGACGGAAATTTCGTGGGAGAATTGAAGCAGCTGGACCCGGATGGCTTTTTTGAAGGCCCGATCGATATTTCGAAACGCCAGCCGGTGCGTTACCGCGCCTGCCGCGACGATGCCGAATGGGCTGTGACAGACCCCTACAGCTTCGGCCCGGTTCTCGGCCCCATGGATGATTATTTCGTCCGGGAAGGATCGCATCTGCGGCTGTTCGACAAGATGGGCGCACACCCGCTGAAGCTCGAAGGCGTTGAAGGTTTTCACTTCGCCGTCTGGGCGCCGAATGCGCGGCGCGTTTCCGTCGTCGGCGATTTCAACAATTGGGACGGCCGCCGGCATGTGATGCGTTTCCGCAAGGATACGGGCATCTGGGAAATCTTCGCGCCCGATGTCTATGCCGGTTGCGCCTACAAGTTCGAGATTCTCGGTGCAAACGGCGAGCTGCTGCCGCTGAAGGCCGACCCCTATGCCCGCCGCGCCGAGTTTCGGCCGAAGAACGCTTCCGTCACTACGCCCGAACTGACGCAAAAATGGGAAGATCAGGCCCATAGGGAGCATTGGGCGCAGGTGGACCAGCGCCGCCAGCCGATTAGCATCTATGAGGTGCATGCCGGCTCCTGGCAGCGCCGTGAGGACGGCACCTTCCTAAGCTGGGACGAGCTCGCCGCCCAGCTCATTCCCTATTGTACGGATATGGGCTTCACCCATATCGAGTTCCTGCCGATTACGGAACATCCCTATGACCCTTCCTGGGGTTACCAGACGACGGGTCTCTACGCCCCAAGCGCACGTTTTGGCGATCCCGAAGGGTTTGCCCGCTTCGTCAATGGCGCTCACAAGGTTGGCATCGGCGTTTTGCTGGACTGGGTTCCCGCCCATTTTCCGACCGACGAACATGGACTTCGCTGGTTCGATGGCACCGCACTCTATGAGCACGCCGATCCGCGTCAGGGTTTCCATCCCGACTGGAACACGGCGATCTATAATTTCGGCCGCGTCGAGGTCATGTCTTACCTCATCAACAACGCGCTTTACTGGGCTGAAAAATTCCATCTCGACGGCCTGCGCGTCGATGCGGTCGCCTCGATGCTCTATCTCGATTATTCCCGCAAGGAAGGCGAGTGGATCCCGAACGAATATGGCGGGCGTGAAAATCTCGAATCCGTGCGCTTCCTGCAGAAGATGAATTCCCTCGTTTATGGCACCCATCCGGGCGTCATGACGATTGCCGAGGAATCCACCTCCTGGCCGAAAGTGTCGCAGCCCGTTCATGAGGGTGGCCTCGGTTTCGGTTTCAAGTGGAACATGGGCTTCATGCACGACACGCTGAGTTATTTCTCGCGGGAGCCTGTGCATCGCAAGTTCCATCATCAGGAACTGACCTTCGGCCTGCTTTACGCCTTCACCGAAAATTTCGTGCTGCCGCTGTCCCACGACGAAGTTGTGCACGGCAAGGGGTCGCTGATCGCCAAAATGTCCGGCGATGACTGGCAGAAATTCGCCAATCTCCGCTCCTATTACGGCTTCATGTGGGGTTATCCCGGCAAGAAGCTGCTGTTCATGGGTCAGGAATTTGCGCAGTGGAGCGAATGGAGCGAAAAGGGCGCGCTCGACTGGAACCTGCGCCAATATCCGATGCATGAGGGCATGCGCCGCCTCGTGCGTGATCTCAACCTCACCTACCGATCCAAAGCCGCCCTGCATGCCCGGGACTGCGAACCTGACGGCTTCCGCTGGCTTGTGGTCGATGATCACGAGAATTCCGTCTTCGCCTGGCTGCGCACGGCGCCCGGCGAAAAGCCGGTCGCGGTCATCTGCAACCTCACCCCGGTCTATCGGGAAAACTATTATGTGCCGCTGCCCCAGGCGGGGCGGTGGAGGGAGATTCTCAACACCGATGCCGAAATTTATGGCGGCAGCGGCAAGGGAAATGGCGGACGCGTTCAGGCGGTCGATGCCGGCGGCGATATCGGGGCGATGCTCGTCCTGCCGCCGCTCGCCACGATCATGCTCGAGCCGGAAAACTGACAGACAGAGAGGGAGGACACCATGTCGGAAAAAAGAGTTCAGCCTTTGGCGCGTGATGCAATGGCCTATGTCCTCGCGGGCGGCAGAGGCAGCCGCCTGAAGGAACTGACGGATCGCCGAGCAAAACCCGCCGTTTATTTTGGCGGCAAGGCGCGCATCATCGATTTTGCGCTCTCCAACGCGCTTAATTCCGGCATTCGCCGCATCGGCGTCGCCACGCAATACAAGGCGCACTCCCTCATTCGGCACCTGCAGCGCGGCTGGGACTTCTTCCGCCCCGAACGTAACGAAAGCTTCGACATCCTGCCCGCCTCCCAGCGCGTTTCCGAAACGCAATGGTATGAGGGTACGGCAGACGCGGTTTACCAGAACATCGACATTATCGAGCCCTATGGGCCGGAATACATGGTCATCCTCGCCGGCGACCATATCTATAAAATGGACTACGAATACATGCTGCAGCAGCATGTCGATTCCGGTGCGGATGTGACGATCGGCTGCCTTGAAGTGCCGCGTATGGAAGCAACCGGCTTCGGCGTCATGCATGTGAATGAAAAAGACGAGATCATCGATTTCATTGAAAAGCCCGCCGATCCGCCCGGCATTCCCGGCAATGAGGGTTTTGCGCTCGCCTCCATGGGCATCTACGTCTTCCACACGAAATTCCTGATGGAAGCGCTGCGCCGCGACGCCGCAGACCCCACCTCCAGCCGCGATTTCGGCAAGGACATCATTCCCTATATCGTGAAACACGGCAAAGCCGTTGCCCATCGCTTCGCAGACTCCTGCGTGCGTTCGGATTTCGAGCATGGCCCCTACTGGCGGGACGTCGGCACCATCGACGCCTACTGGCAGGCCAATATCGACCTGACGGATGTGGTGCCTGACCTCGATATCTACGACAAATCCTGGCCGATCTGGACCTATGCGGAAATCACACCGCCGGCAAAATTCGTGCATGACGACGAGAACCGCCGTGGCTCGGCCGTGTCTTCGGTCGTTTCCGGTGACTGCATCATTTCGGGTGCGTCGCTCAACCGCAGCCTTCTGTTCACAGGCGTGCGCGCCAATTCATACTCCCGCCTTGAGAATGCCGTAGTACTGCCGAGTGTGAAGATCGGGCGTCATGCCCAGCTCAGCAATGTCGTCATCGACCATGGCGTGGTCATTCCGGAAGGACTGATTGTAGGAGAAGACCCAGAACTGGATGCCAAACGTTTCCGCCGTACCGAAAACGGCATCTGCCTTATCACCCAATCGATGATCGACAAGCTGGACCTGTAGCGCCGATGAATGTCCTTTCGGTTTCATCCGAAATCTACCCCCTGATCAAGACCGGAGGGCTCGCCGATGTTGCCGGCGCGCTCCCCATCGCGCTCGAAGCCTATGGCGTAAAGACGCGCACGCTGATACCCGGGTATCCGGCGGTGAAAGCTGCCGTGACGAACGCGGTGAAATGTTACGAATTCACCGACCTGCTGGGCGAAAAGGCCGATCTGCTCGAAGGCCGGCACGAGGGACTGGATCTCCTTATCCTCGATTCGCCCGCTTATTACGAGCGCTCCGGCGGGCCCTATCTCGACCAGACGGGCAAGGATTATCCCGACAACTGGAAGCGCTTTGCGGCGCTTTCGCTGGCGGCGGCCCGCATTGCAGCCGGCGAATTTCCCGACTGGCGGCCGGATCTCCTGCACGCTCATGACTGGCAGGCTGCCATGGCGCCAGTCTACATGCGTTATGCCGAAACGCCTGAAATTCCGAGCCTGCTCACCATTCACAACATTGCCTTCCAGGGGCAGTTCGGCGCCAACATCTTCAGCAAGCTTGGGCTACCAGCCCATGCTTTCGGCATGGAGGGCGTGGAATATTATAACGATGTGAGTTTCCTCAAGGGCGGGCTGCAGACGGCGACGGCGCTCTCCACCGTCAGTCCCTCCTATGCCGAGGAAATCCTCACCCCGCAATTCGGCATGGGCCTGCACGGCGTTATCGGCAGCCGAGCCCATGTGCTGCACGGCATCGTCAACGGCATCGACACGGACGTCTGGAACCCGGCAACGGATCATCTGATTCATGACAATTATTCCGCCGCCAATCTCAGAAACCGGGCCCTGAACAAGAAGTCTGTCGCCGAACATTTTCGCATCGACGACGATGACAGCCCGCTGTTCTGCGTCATCTCACGCCTCACCTGGCAGAAGGGCATCGACCTCATGGCCGAAGCCGTGGACGAGATCGTTGCTCTCGGCGGCCGTCTGGTGGTGCTGGGCGCGGGCGATGTGGCGCTGGAAGGTGCGCTCCTAGCGGCAGCATCCCGCCACCATGGCCGCGTCGGCGTTGCCATCGGTTACAACGAACCCCTGTCACATCTCATGCAGGCGGGCTGCGACGCGATCATCATCCCCTCGCGCTTCGAACCCTGCGGCCTCACCCAGCTTTATGCGTTGCGTTACGGCTGCATTCCGGTCGTCGCCCGCACCGGCGGCCTTGCAGACACGGTGATCGACGCCAACCATGCCGCCATCGCCAACAAGTCGGCGACCGGTGTGCAATTTTCCCCCGTCACGCTTGATGGTCTCAAACAGGCGATCCGCCGGACCATCCGTTATTATCACGACCCGAAACTATGGACACAAATGCAGAAACTCGGGATGAAATCCGATGTTTCCTGGGAAAAGAGCGCCGGCCTTTACGCCGCGCTTTACAGCCAGCTTATTTCGAAAGGCCATTGAACCAATGATCAAGACTGTTCAGACGAAGCCCTATCAGGACCAGAAGCCGGGCACTTCAGGCCTGCGCAAGAAGGTGCCCGTCTTCGCCCAGGAAAATTACGCCGAGAACTTCATCCAGTCGATCTTCGACGCGCTTGAGGGCTTTGAAGGCCAGACGCTGGTGATCGGCGGCGATGGCCGTTACTACAACCGCGAAGTCATCCAGAAGGCAATCAAGATGGCCGCCGCTGCCGGCTTTGGCAAGGTTCTGGTCGGTCAGGGCGGCATTCTTTCCACGCCGGCCGCATCCAACATCATCCGCAAATACAAGGCCTTCGGCGGTATCGTGCTCTCCGCTAGCCACAATCCCGGCGGCCCCACCGAAGATTTCGGCATCAAATACAATATCGGCAATGGCGGTCCCGCCCCGGAAAAGATCACCGACGCGATCTACGCCCGTTCCAAGGTCATCGACAGCTACAAAATTTCAGACGCCGCCGATATCGACCTCGACAAGGTGGGCAGCTTCAAGGTGGACGATCTGACGGTCGAGGTGATCGATCCGGTCGCCGATTATGCCGCCCTGATGGAAGAGCTGTTCGATTTCGATGCCATCCGTGCCCTCATCGCCGGCGGCTTCAAGGTCGTGGTCGATTCCATGAGCGCCGTCACAGGCCCTTATGCCGTTGAGATCATCGAAAAGCGGCTTGGCGCTCCGAAGGGCTCGGTCCGCAATGCTACACCGCTGCCGGACTTCGGCGGCCATCACCCCGACCCTAATCTTGTCCACGCCAAGGAGCTTTATGACGATGTCATGAGCCCGGAAGGCCCCGATTTCGGCGCTGCTTCCGATGGCGACGGCGACCGCAACATGGTCGTCGGCAAGGGCATGTTCGTCACGCCATCAGACAGCCTGGCGATCATCGCCGCCAATGCCAGACTGGCGCCCGGTTACGCGGCAGGCATTTCCGGCATCGCCCGTTCCATGCCGACAAGTGCGGCAGCTGACCGTGTCGCCGAAAAGCTCGGCCTTGGCATGTACGAGACTCCAACCGGCTGGAAGTTCTTCGGCAACCTCATGGATGCCGGCAGGGTGACGATCTGCGGCGAAGAAAGCTTCGGCACAGGCTCCAATCATGTACGCGAGAAAGATGGTCTCTGGGCCGTGCTCTACTGGCTGAACATCGTCGCCGCCCGCAAGGAAAGCGTGAAGGACATCGTCACCAAGCACTGGGCCGAATATGGCCGCAATTATTACTCCCGCCACGACTATGAGGAAGTGGATTCGGACGCCGCCAACACGCTGGTGGCGACCCTGCGCGAAAAGCTCGCGACGCTTCCTGGCACCAGCTACGGCAATCTGAAGGTCGCCGCGGCAGATGATTTTGCCTATCACGATCCGGTCGATCAGTCCGTCAGCAAGAACCAGGGTATCCGCATCCTGTTCGAAGGCGGTTCGCGCATCGTGCTGCGCCTTTCCGGCACCGGTACGGCGGGCGCCACACTTCGTCTCTATGTCGAGCGTTACGAGCCGGACGCGGCGCGTCACGGCATCGAAACGCAGGAAGCGCTCGCCGACCTGATTGCCGTTGCCGATACGATCGCCGGCATCAAGGCCCATACGGGACGAAGCACGCCCAGCGTTATCACGTAAGCTGGCTGCGGCGCTGCTTTCTCCTGAGAGAGCCGGGCACAATACGATGAGTTCACAAAGCAACTCGTTGGAGTGACACGTCCGCCGCCCTGCTCGGCGTCATCCTCGGGCTTGCTCGAGGATGACGGAGGAGGGTTTCCAACCCTCCTATTCTGCCGATACCTTTCAGAAGAGATATTATCTAGCGGAGACAGATAATGCAGACACCTTCCGTTTTCCCCAAAGGCGCGCTGCAGACGGAAAACGGAACGGAATTCACGGTCTATTCCCGGCACGCCTCCCAGATCGATCTTTGTCTTTTCGATACGGCCGGGGAAAAAGAGATGGCGCGCCTGCCAATGGTGCGCGGCGAAGGCGACATTCACGGATTGATCGTCTCCGACGCTGGCCCGGGTACGCGTTACGGCTTTCGCGCTCACGGTATTTATTCGCCCGAACATGGCCTGTGGTTCGATCCCGCAAAGTTGCTGCTCGACCCCTATGCCACCGAGATAGACCGTCCCTTCCGGCATGATCCAGCCCTTTTTGCCTTTGGTCAGGAAACGGGCCACATCGTGCCCAAGGCGATTCTTGCCAGCCATGAGCCGCTCAAGCGCCAACCCCCGCTTTTCACCGAAGGTGGGCTGATTTACGAACTTTCCGTGAAGTCCTTTTCACAGCTGCATCCCGAGGTGCCGGAAGACATCCGGGGCACCGTCGCCGCGCTCGCCCATCCCGCCATCCTCGCCCACCTGAAAAAAATCGGCGTCGACGCGGTGGAGCTGATGCCGATTACCGCGTGGATCGACGAGCGTCACCTGCCGCCTCTCGGCCTTTCCAATGCCTGGGGTTATAATCCCGTCGGCTTCATGGCGCTTGATCCTCGACTCTGTCCCGGTGGCGTGCGCGGACTGCGCGAGACGGTTGCAGCGCTGCATGCGCAGGGCATCGGTGTCATTCTCGATCTGGTCTTCAACCACACGGGTGAAAGCGATATCGAAGGATCGGTTCTATCGCTGCGCGGGCTCGACAATCTCACCGCCTTTCGTCACCCGCCGGGCAAACCGGGGGTTCTGGTCAACGATACCGGCACCGGCAACACGGTCGCCTGCGACCATCCCTATATCCGGCAGCTTATTATCGATTCTCTCAGGCATTTCGTTCTGAGTGCCGGCGTGGACGGTTTCCGCTTTGATCTGGCCCCAGTGCTCGGACGAACGGCCAATGGCTTCGAAATGGCAAGCGAAACGCTCTCGGCCATGCATTCGGACCCGGCGCTTTATGACCGCCTGCTAATCGCCGAACCGTGGGATATCGGCCCCGGCGGTTACCAGCTCGGCAATTTTCCGGAAAGCTTCCTCGAATGGAACGATCGCGCCCGCGATGACATGCGCCGGTTCTGGCGCGGGGACACCGGCACGACCGGGGCGCTGGCCGATGCGCTTTCCGGTTCCTCGCCGATCTTTTCCCGCCATGGCCGCCAGAACACCCGCAGCGTCAATTTTCTCGCAGCCCATGACGGTTTCACCCTGTACGATCTCGTCAGCCACGAACATAAGCACAATGAGAAAAACGGCGAGAGCAATCGCGACGGCCACAATGACAACCATTCCTGGAACAATGGCTTTGAGGGGCTGACAGACGATCCCGCCATTGGAGCAGCCCGGATTGCAGATGTGAAGGCGCTGCTTTCCACGCTTTTCGTCTCTCGCGGCGCCCTGATGCTCACGGCGGGCGATGAGGGCGGCCGCAGCCAGCAAGGCAACAACAACGCCTATTGCCAGGACAATGAGATAAGCTGGGTCGACTGGTCATCGCTTTCCCGCGAATTGATCGACCATACGGCCTTTCTCGCTTCATTGCGCAAACGTTTCGACGTGTTTTCGGGGACAGGCTTCTTCTCAGGCTATGGCGATGTGACATGGCTCGCCCCCGCCGGCGAGCCGATGACGACGGCAGACTGGGAAAGGCCAATTGCGCAGGCTTTTGCCATGGTGCTTTCCACCCTCGACCGGGAAACTGGTGCCGACGCTGAACTTGCCGTGCTGATAAACCGCAGCCGTGAGATAGTGCCTTTCACCCTGCCGGGCGATGGCTGGTCCGCCATCGGCACGGATTTCGGTAACCCCGCCTTCCTTCCAGCCCGTTCGGTGGTGTTTTATCTGCGCGGTTGATCCCGTCGCGTCACGAGCCGTATAAGTCGCGGGAGACAATGCGGACGAGGTAACATGACAAAAGAAATTGCGCTGGCCGAGATGAAAAACCACGTTGGCACAGAAATGGGCGTTTCCGACTGGATCACGGTCGACCAGACAATGATCGACAGCTTCGCAAAAGCAACACTGGATGACCAGTTCATCCACACAGATCCGGAACGCGCCAAAGCGGAAAGTCCCTTTGGCGGCACCATTGCACATGGGTTCCTGACGCTGTCTCTGCTTTCGGCCCTGAATTACGACGCCCTGCCGCGCATCCGCGAGCAGACCATGGGCATCAATTACGGCTTTGACGCCATTCGTTTCGTCGCTCCGGTCAAAAGCGGTGCTCGCGTGCGCGGCCGTTTCACCCTGGCGGAGACGCGCTTTCGCGGAGCCTCCATGCTGATGACCACCTACGATGTGACGGTGGAAATCGAAAACGAGAAAAAGCCGGCGCTAACCGCGCGCTGGACCACCATCAGCCAGTTCAATCCGGAGGACAGGCCGGAGGACGCCTGAAACCCACGAGGGAGAGACCGCATGCATGACGAAGCCGTGAGGAATGCGTTTCTCGTTCAGGCAAGAGCCTGCGACAGCCTCGGCTCTCCCTTCACTGCACGGCTTTGCCGCGCCATGGCAACAAGGCTCGACCGCCAGACAGAGGTCGGCGAGCGAATTTTGTCCTGGTCCGGCGATGTCGGCCCATCCGGAGATTCCGTACCGCTACGGCTGGCCGGCGCCCTGCATGCGCTTGCCATAGAGGAAAAGATCGCGCCGCTCGCCGATATTCCGCCGGAAAACGAAGAAGCGCTCTGGCAGGCATGTGCAAACGCCCTGCGTTTTCATTCCGCCTTCATCCTCGGAAGGTTGCAATCACCGCCGCAGACCAACGAGGTTCGCCGTTCTGCCGTTCTGCTGCCTGGCTTTCTTTCGATTGCGAAAATGACGGGCAAGCCGCTGGTGCTTTCCGAAGTCGGGGCCAGCGCTGGCCTCAACCTGCAATTTGACCGTTACCGATATCGCCTCGGCGATCTCGTCTGGGGTGAACAATCCGATGTTTTCCTGTCACCGGAGTGGCGCGGCGACACCCCCGCCCATGAGCGGATCGACGTTATCGAGCGCGCCGGCTGCGATATCAACCCACTCGATCCGTCATCCGCGGAAGATCGTCTGCGGCTGATGTCCTATGTCTGGGCCGACCAGACGGACAGGCTGGAACGAACGGCCGCCGCCCTGCGCATAGCGATGGAACACGCTCTGCATGTCGAGAAGGCCGACGCTGTCGACTGGCTGCAACGCCGCCTTGCCACGCAATATCCGGGCGCTGCCCATGTCATCTATCATTCCGTCGCCTGGCAATATCTGCCCGATGACCTGAAACAGGCCGGCGAGACTGTGATTGCCGAGGCCGGCACCCGCGCCACGCCGGACGCCCCGCTTGCCCGGCTGCAAATGGAAGCGGATGCGACGCCCGGCGGTGCTGCAATTATGCTTCAAATCTGGCCGGGCGGCGAAAAGCAGGAAATCGGCCGCGCCGATTTCCATGGGCGATGGGTGGAATGGCGGGGTTGGACAGAGAGTTAAACCGCCACGTCCTCAGCCGCCTCCTGCAGCAGCCCGCCGACATAGGTCGCGAAGGAGCGCCAGCACTCCACCCGGAATGTGTCATCCGCCGTGCGCAGCAGGACCACTTCCGCCTTGCCGAAAATAGTGCGTGAGCAGCCACCTACCGGGAACCTCGCAAGAGAAAGGTCCTGCGGGCAGCCGGCATTGAGAGCTGCTTCCGCGCCAGCGCCGGAAACGATGATGGCGGTGTTGCGGTGGGAAATATCAGTTGCCGAAAACAGGCCGGAAACGCCGGCAAGCGCCACCATGAGATCGCTTTCGCCCTGATCGATCAGCAGCCATTCATCCGGGCCGAGCCACAGAGCGGATCGCAGACCAGAGGTGACCGAGCTTTTCGGGCTGGTCGGCAGGGCAAGACCGAGCGCTTCGGACAGCGCCGGCACGGCGCTCTCGCGTGCCCGCAGCGACAACCGCGAGGCAGAAGCCGCAGGCTTCAGCGATACGAAGGGCGAACCGCCGTGAAAATCCTCAAGCACGGATTTGCGTTTTGCGTGCAGCATATCAGCCATTGAGACGGGCTCCTTCCTTGTCGAGGAAGACCATGTCGGTCACTTCGACGGCAATGGTTTTATCAGCAAGCGGAATATAGAGCGTTTCGCCCATGCGCGCCCTGCCATCCGCCACCAAGGCGAAAGCAATGGAATGGCCGAGATTTTCCGACCAATAGGCCGAGGTCACATGGCCGAGCATGGTCATTGGCTTTGGCTGGTTCGGATCGGCAACGATCTGACCGCCCTCGTCCGGAACGGTCAGCCGGTCCTTCGTCTTCAGGCCAACAAGCTGTTTGCGGCCGGAGCGCGTTAGATCGGGGCGTTTCAGACCGCGAATGCCGACGAAATCCGTTTTCTTTTTGGAGACAGCCCAGGCAAGCCCGGCATCATCGGGCGTCACGGTGCCATCCGTATCCTGCCCGACGATGATATAGCCCTTTTCGGCACGCAGGATATGCATTGTCTCGGTACCATAGAGGCAGCCGCCGACGGCTTCCGCCCTCTCCCGGATTGCAGACCAGACGGCTGCGCCGTAATCGGCAGGCACATTGATTTCGAAACCGAGTTCGCCGGTGAAGGAGACGCGGAAAAGCCGCGTCGGCACGCCGCAGAACTTGCCTTCCGCCACCGCCATATGCGGAAAGGCCTCCGGCGAAAGGTCGATACCCTCGACGAAAGGCGCGATAACCTCGCGCGCCTTCGGCCCCTGCACGGCAATCACGGCCCATTGTTCGGTTGCCGATGTCAGCCAGACATTGAGATCGGGGAATTCGGTCTGGAGATAGTCCTCCATGTGCTGGAGAACGCGCGGCGCGCCGCCCGTCGTCGTCGTCACGTGGAAACGGTCTTCGGCCAGGCGCCCAACAACGCCGTCATCGTAAACGAAGCCGTCTTCGCGGGTCATGATGCCATAACGGCAGCGGCCGGGTTTCAACGTATCCCAGGCATTGGTGTAGATGAGGTTCAGGAACTTCGCCGCATCCGGGCCAACCACCTCGATTTTGCCGAGGGTGGAGGCATCAAACATGCCGACGCTATCACGAACCGTCTTGCATTCACGGTTGATCGCTTCATGCATGTCCTCGCCCGCCCGCGGGAAGAACCAGGCACGCTTCCAGTTGCCGACATCCTCGAATACCGCGCCAGCCGCCAGCTCTTCGTCGTGCATCGGCGTCTTGCGCGCGGGATCGAACAGCGTGCCGCGTGAATGGTTGATGAGCGTGCCGAAAGTAACCGGCGTATAGGGCTGGCGGAAGGTGGTGAGGCCGACCTTGGGCAAATCCCGGCCGAGCGCTTCCGATGCAATGGCAAGGCCATGCATGTTCGACATCTTGCCCTGGTCGGACGCCATGCCATTGGTGGTGAAGCGCTTGATATGCTCGACCGAATGCATGCCCTCGCGCACGGCAAGGCGAATATCCTTGGCGCAGACATCGTGCTGGAAATCGATGAAAGCCTTGACGCCGGTGCCCTCGCCTGCACCCTCCGCCGCACCAATCATGCCGCCTGTCCAGGCCCGGGCGTTTTCACCGGAAAACGCCACCGCGCCGCCACCCGCAGCCGCGGCCTCGGCGATCAGCGCCGAAAGATCATCCGTGCCATTGCAGGCGCCGATGGAGACGCAGTTCTGCACATGGATGTCAGGCAGGAAACGCTGGTTAGCCGCGTCAAACTTCAGCTTGCCGCGAGATTGCGAGAACAGATGCACTGAAGGCGTCCAGCCGGCGGAGACAACAAGCGCGTCGATGGCGATCTTGCGCTTGTTCGACCCGCCATTGCGGCCGACCGTCATGGAAGATACGCGCAGGCGGCCGGCGGTATTGTAAACGCTGTGACCCGCCAGCACCTCGATGCCGAGTGCCCGGGCCTCGTCCAGCAGACGCTGGTCCGGATTTTCGCGGCAATCGACGATGGCGGCGATCTTCACCCCGGCCTTCTTCAGATCGAAGGCGGTCTCATAGGCGGAATCATGAGCGGTGTAGACACCGACATTGTGGCCCACGGCGACGCCGTAGTGGTTCAAATAGGTGCGGGCGGCCGAAGCCAGCATGATGCCAGGCCGGTCATTGTTGGCGAAGACCATGTGGCGCTCGATCGCACCGGCCGCCAGCACGACCTTTTTGGCGCGGACCTGCCAAAGGCGCTCGCGCGGCTGATGTTTAGCCGGCGTCGCGAGATGATCGGTGACGCGTTCGGCGAGCGCGACAAAATTGTGGTTGTAATAACCAAAGGCGGTCGTGCGCGTCAGAACCCGCACATTGGGCAGGGACTTCAGCTCGGCAAAAACCTTCTGCGCCCATTCATAACCGGCGAGACCGTCGATGACCGCGCCGGCATCGAAACGCAGGGCTCCGCCGACGTCCGCATTCTCATCCACCAGAATGACGCTGGCGCCAGTTTTCGCGGCAGAAAGCGCAGCTGTGAGACCGGCGACACCAGCGCCGGCCACCAGCACGTCGCAATGGGCATAACGGCCGGAATAATGATCCGCATCCGGCTCGCTCGGCGCCTTGCCGAGACCGGCGGCGCGGCGGATCAGCGGTTCGTAAATCTTGTGCCAGGCGGCCTTCGGCCACATGAACGTCTTGTAGTAGAAACCGGCCGCGAACATCGGCGACAGAAGATCGTTGATGGCGCTCAGATCGAAGGACAGTGACGGGAAACGGTTCTGCGAGGCGATAATCGCGCCGTCGAAGACTTCCTGCACCGTAGCGCGCACGTTGGGCTGCTTGCGCAGGCTGTCGCGCGACACGTCGATCAGCGCATTCGGTTCCTCCGGCCCGGCCGACAGGAAACCACGCGGACGGTGATATTTGAACGAGCGGCCGATCAGATGCACGCCATTGGCCAGAAGGGCTGACGCGACGGTGTCGCCCTCCAGCGCCGGATAGATCTTGCCGTCAAAGGTAAAGCGCGCGGTTCTCGCCGGCGTGAGACGGCCTGCGCCCTTGATACGATAATCGCCGCTCATTGCCCGGCTCCCTTTTCTGCCGAAAGGACCGTTTCAATATCGGGTTTCGGTTCACCCGCCTTGTAGGTCATCAGGAATCTGTCGCTCACCGAATCGCGGGCGGCGTTGAAAAAGCGGCCGCAGCCGTGAATGTGACGCCAGCGCTCGAAAACGAGGCCCTTGTCGTTGTCGCGGATGAAGAAATACTCCGCAAAGGCCTCGTCGGAGATATCGGCGATGTTTTCCGGCCGGGCGATATGGGCTTCGCCCGCCCAGCGGAATTCCAGTTCGGAACGGTCTTCCCCGCAATAGGGGCAATGGATCAGAAGCATCGTCGCTCCACCTAGAGAGAATTTTCCGGAAGGATCGTTCCGGCGGGTTGGTCACACAGCCGCTTCCCCATGGCTACAAAAGGGGAAAGCCGCTTTAAAAGCTGCTCAAAATTATCGAAGGGACGCAACGCCGAGGCCCGGCCCATATTGACGATGGCGACCGCCATCATGTCGGTGTCGATCGCGAAGGGATAATCCTGCTCGCCATCCTCATTCTCTCCGACAAAATAAACCATCTTGTCTGCGAGGCTGGGAGCACACAAAAGCAGGCCCTTTTCCGCCGTGAAGGGCCAGTCTTTCTCACCCTGCATCTTCGCAATCTTCTGGCTGCGAAAATCCTCGGCCCCGGGAATAACGCTACCGGCGGGCACGGCCTCGGCCGCGCCTGATATATTGATCGCAAGCATGGCCGCCGCCAGCATCAATGCGCCACCGCGGCAGCGGCAGCCTCATCAATCAGTCGGCCGGTGCGGAACCGGTCAAGCGTCAGCCCGGCCGCCAGGCGATGCGGTTCACCGCGGGCGATGAGATGCGCGAAGAGATTGGCGGAGCCCGGCGTCGCCTTGAAGCCGCCGGTGCCCCAGCCGCAATTAACGAAAAGGTTTCGCACCGGCGTCACGCTTTGGATGGCGGAACGATCAGGTGTGTTATCGGTGATGCCGCCCCACTGGCGCATCATCTTCACCCGCCGAAAGATCGGAAACAGCTCGCAGATGGCGTCGAGCGTGTGAGTGATGATCTGCAGACCACCGGTCTGGGAGTAGGAATTATACTGGTCGGTACCAGCGCCGATGACCAGCTCGCCCTTGTCCGACTGCGAAATATAGGCATGCACCGTGTTGGACATGACGACGCAGGGGAAAATCGGCTTCAGCGGCTCCGACACCAGCGCCTGCAGCGGGTTCGAATGCAAGGGAACGCGCACGTCCGCCATCTTCATGATGACGGAGGAATGACCGGCGGCCGATACGCCGATCTTCTTTGCGCCGATGAAGCCTCGATTGGTCTCGACACCCGTCACCGCGCCATCAGGCCCGCGGCGAATGCCAGTCACCTTGCAGTTCTGGATGATATGCACGCCGCGGTCGGAGGCCGCGCGCGCATAACCCCAGGCCACGGCATCGTGGCGTGCCGTGCCGCCGCGACGTTGCAGGGCTGCGCCATTGATCGGGTAACGCGCATTGCCGGATATGTCGAGCGGCGGACAGTACGCCTTTGCCTGCTCCGGCGTCAGCCACTCATTGTCGATGCCATAAAGACGGTTGGCATTGATATGACGGCTGAAGGACTGCCGGTCATGGATATTGTGCGACAGCATCATCACGCCGCGCGCCGAATACATGACGTTATAATTGAGATCCTGGCTCAAGCCCTCCCATAGCTTCAGGGAATGCTCGTAAATATCCATGCTCTCTTCATAGAGATAGTTGGAGCGGATGATGGTGGTGTTGCGGCCGGTATTGCCACCGCCGAGCCAGCCTTTTTCCAGGACTGCGACATTGGTAATGCCATGTTCCTTGGCAAGATAATATGCCGCGCCGAGACCGTGGCCGCCCCCGCCAATGATGATGACATCATAGTCCTTGCGCGGCTCGGGTGAGGCCCATTGCGCATCCCAGCCCTTATGACCCCTAAGCGCCTCACGCGCCACGGCAAAAACGGAATATTTGCGCATTCGCAATCTGCTCCTCGAGAACCGGCCAGAGGCCTGGAACATAGCCCCGGCCCGTATCATACACATGGCAAATCGGGATGGGAGGCAATATCCATTTTGCGACGCGGCAATGGTTTTGTTTCGACATGGCCGAAAGATTGCGGGACGGCGCGCATTTTGTGGCTGAATATGCGCTACCGGCTGGACTTGCTGCAAATGATCTGTTATTGCACGTCACCAATCGCCCGGCTCAACAGCCGGATGAACCACTTTTTGTTTGCGTGCGAATGCCTTTATTCACACAGCAAGATAACCAAACTAAAGGAACGGGTTTAACGTGCAGGTACTAGTCCGCGACAATAACGTTGATCAGGCGCTCCGCGCCCTGAAGAAAAAGATGCAGCGCGAAGGCATTTTCCGTGAAATGAAGATGCGTGATTATTACGAAAAGCCCTCCCAGAAGCGCGCTCGCGAAAAGGCTGAAGCCGTTCGCCGCGTTCGCAAGCTGGCACGCAAGCGTGCACAGCGCGAAGGTCTGGTTGCTGGCCCCCGCGCAGGCCGTTAATAGGCCGTCTTTTGGACGTTTTTGAATGCTTGTTGGGCGGGGGCGATCAATTCGCCGCCGCTCTTTGTGTTTGTGGCCGGAGAACGCTCTTGAAAACGACCGTGAGACCGGCCTGCGAGGGAACCCACACCGAATGATCGCTGTCGACACCTGTGTTGTGAAAAACGCCGATGCCTCCACGCGCCGGTTGCCATTAAAAAACAACAGAGGGTTCCGCGCTTCTCTGGTCGTCTGCGCCGTGCTTGCCGGTCTTTCCGGCTGCGCGACATCCAACCAGACGGAAGATGTGTTCCGGATCGACCGCGCACAGGGCTCGCAGGAAAACATCGCCTCGCTCACCTCGGTCATCAACGCCAATCCGCAGGATCCTGAAGGTTACAACGTCCGCGGCTCGGCCTACGGCCGCGCCGGCGATTCGCGCCGTGCCATCGAAGATTTCAACAAGGCGCTGCAGCTCAACCCGCGCTTTTACCAGGCCTATGCCAACCGCGCGCTGGTTTACCGCAATAGCGGCCAGCAGCAGCAGGCCCTTCAGGACTACAACGCCGCCCTGCAGATCAATCCGAGCTACGATGTGGCGCTGATCGGTCGCGGCAATCTTTACCGGCAGTCCGGACGCGTCAACGAAGCCTTCAACGATTTCTCCCGCGCCATCGAGCTGGAAACCACCGACGGTCGCGCATGGCACAATCGCGGCCTGATCTACCAGCTGCGTAACCAGCATGCCCAGGCCATCGAGGACTTCTCCAAGGCAATCTCGTTGTCATCGACGTCACCGGAGCCCTATAACGGTCGCGGCCTTTCCTACGTCGCGCTCAATGACGACGAAAACGCCTTCGCGGATTTCAACCACGCCATTTCGCTTGACGGGAATGTGGCGGAATCCTGGGCCAACCAGGCGCTGGTCTATGAGCGACGCGGTGAGATGGCCAAGGCGGCCAAGTCCTATGCGCATGCGGCGCGACTCGATCCCAAATACAAGCCCGCACTGGATGGTGTTGCCCGCACGCGCGGCGCCGCTGGCGCCTCCTAAGGCGTCCGGAACCAATAAAAAAGCCGGCTGGTTTATAACCCGCCGGCTTTTTTAATGAAGAAAAAGAACCATCAATGGCTGTCGCGGCGTGCCTCGGGCGCGGCATCCACCGCCCACAATTCAGCCTGCACGGCGTTTTGAAATTCCATGACCTCGCGCCGCATGGCGGCGTCCTCATAGCCAAGCGCCGTCAGACGGGCGGCCAGTTCACGGCACTCCCTGCGCCAGAAATCATTCGCCTCCACACCATGCAGCCGGTCGAGCATGGTTGCACATCGTTTTACGTCGGCAATGCGGTTCTTTGCCGGAAAGGCGATTACTTCTGAACTCGTCGTCACGCGGGCACCCTGCTCTTCGAGGAATCAATACCGACTTTTTAAAGGCGAGATGGTTAACGAAGTCTGCAGAGCCGGCCAGACGCTCCGCAAGGCCCGCACCGGAGGCGGTTTTAGACTTATCAGAAGCAGGCATCACTGTTGTCTGGCCGACGTCATCGATGCGAATCGGCAGTTACTGAGGAATTTACCAATCAAGATTACCGAAATTTCATGCCGCGGGAGGTAGAAGAAGTATATGTGTGTTGAAACAGCACCGGTCTCATCGTATATTTCCTGCAAAGAAGAAAAATGCCGCAGCGCAGTCAAAAATGGAGAAATCGTTCTCGGGAGGAGAGCAACATGTATGCACCTCGTGTTTTTTTCAGCATGATCGGTGCTTTGCTTGCTTTTGCGGTTGCGACATATTTCATCCACGGCTCCTTCTATACGGCATTCATTCAGACCCTCATTTGCGCAGTCATTCTGCAAGTCGGTTACTTCGTGGCGATTTTGGTTCTGGTCGCCCGTGAAAAACGCCGGATGCGGGAGACCTTTTCCCGGGACCTCAGCGCTGAAACAATTGCGGCAGACACCGCAAAAAGCGCACCGCCGCATGGGGCAAAGCTGACGGATATGTAAGTTTTTTCGCATCCGCTTTTATTGCATCGCAAAAAATCGCTTGCATCCATATCGCTGACACTTTCTGCTGGCCAAATCCTGAAGGTTCGTCAAAGCAGAAGGACACCCCATGGTGAGCGGTTCACAGCCCATTTGCGTCATCATCGCTGCAAAGAATGCATCTGATACCATCGATATCGCCATTCGCTCCGCCCTTGCGGAGCCAGAGGTCGGCGAAGTCGTGGTGATCGACGATGGTTCCACCGATACAACGAGCGACGTGGCGCATGCGGCGGATGACGGCACGGGTCGCCTGCGGGTGGTGCGATTCGACGTCAACCGCGGGCCATCGGCTGCGCGCAATCATGCCATCTCGATTTCCTCCGCTCCCCTCATCAGCATTCTTGATGCGGACGATTTTTTCTTCCGCGGCCGTTTCGCTGCCATGCTGGCCGATGACGACTGGGACCTCGTGGCCGATAATATCGCCTTCATCCAGCAATCCGTTCCAGGCGCGTCCTCCATGCAGCCTGCCCGCTTCGAGCCCCAGGCGCGGTTTTTGTCGCTGACGGAATTCGTGGAAGGCAATATTTCCAGGCCTGGTGTGGAGCGCGGGGAAACCGGCTTCCTGAAACCGGTGATACGCCGCGCCTTTCTCGACAAACATGCGCTGCGTTATGACGAGGCTCTGCGACTTGGCGAGGATTACGAACTTTACGTGCGCGCGCTGGCGGCCGGCGCGCGCTACAAGGTCATCCGTCATTGCGGTTACGGTGCGATCGTTCGCGGCAACTCGCTGAGTGGCCGCCACCGAACCGAAGATCTCCGTCTTCTCTACGAAGCAGACAGGGCGATTCTCGCCGGTTGCCGGCTCTCGGCAGAGGAAACGGCGATCCTGCGCGAGCACGAGAAACACATCCGCGCCAAATTCGAGCTTCGCCATTTTCTCGATACAAAAAAACAGAAGGGTGTGAGCGGAGCGCTGAGCCACGCCCTTGCGCGTCTGCCCGCCCTGCCCGCCATTACACGCGGTATCTGGAGCGACAAGACCGCCCGCTTCCGCAAAGCGGCGCCGGTGCGGGACGTGCGTTATCTGCTGGACGGCACGCCGGTTTCCTAAGGGAAAAGACAACTCACGACAAATCTCTGCCGTCCGCCCCGGGGCTTGTCCCGGGGATTTGCTCACGTATCCTCTAAGCGTTCAGTCGCAGATGCTCGGGACAGGCCCAAGCATGGCGATGCAGCAACGGTGTCCTCAAGCAAAAGCCGCAGAAAATTCTCTGCGGCATCCGCTCCTCACCTCTAGAGATAATCCCGCTTTACCGTTTCCAGAACGGCGGCGAAACGCTCCTTGCGTTCTTCCAGTCTGCCATCCGGGCTAAGACGCGGTTCCGCTCGGCTTGCCTGCCAGAGCGCCAGTGTGGAAGGTGCGGCCAGCACCTGCTTGGCGAGCTTCCGCAACGAGCGGGATTGCGTTTCCTGCGGACGCACCATTACATCGCCCTCATGCGCCCGGCCCTCAAGCGCAGAGACGGAATCGGCGGTGACAACGGGGGCGGGCGGTGGGGGGAAGCTCATGCCCCAGAAGCGTGAGCCCTTTTTCGCCGCTTCGGCGCGGGTTGAAACCGGCACATAGCGCGGCTGATATTCGACTCCGACGCTGCCGGCCCAATCGCTCCATTTGAAGCTGTTGATCGATGGTGAAGTGCTGACGGCGACCCACGGCACGCGGAAGGCATCGGCAAGGATTGCACCATGCATGGATTCAGCCACGATGAATTCCGATTGGGCAATGGCGCGGATGACCGCTTTTGCCTCGCCGCGCGGGTCGAGATAGGTGAGTCCTGCCGGTTCACAGACGGTTTCCCACATGCCGAATTCCGCCGATTCCCAATGGGGGACGAAAGTCTTCTTGTGGAGCTTTGGCAGCCCCTTGAAATCAGGCATCTCGGTGACCATCACGGCGGGATCGACAATGCCTTTTTCGGGAGCGAGCCCCAACTTGGCGGCGGTTTTTTCGCCGCGCACACACCGGATATCCCAGAACTCGGTGCTGGTATCCGGCACCGCGCCATAACCATAGCCGCTGCCGATCACCAGCTTGCGCTGCTTGGCGGGCAAAAGAACGTCGTTGAGCACCGTTCCGACGCCCACGAGCATGACATCGTCATGCACATCGCGCAGGCCCGGAAGCAGAAAGTCCCACAGCCACAGGTTGAGATCGTCACCGAAATTTCCGTGATGAGATTCCCAGTGGTAAGGTTTCATGAGGTCACTCCTGGGTGAAAAACATATAAATTGTTGCGGGCGAAAATTCGCTCATCTGGAGCGGACGATTTTTCCGGCGCCGAGTTCGAAAGCGGCGCGCAGCAGTGCCGGATCGCGCATTGCCCATTTTAGCAGCAAACCGAATTCGGGAGCCTTGCGCCGTTTCAGGTTGCCAGCCTGGCTCCAGAGAGCCTGTTTGCGCGCGGTGTTTTTATAGGAAGCGATGGACGCCACGTCGGCCGGCCGGCGAGAAAAACGTCCCTCCAGCGTATCGAGCGCCACCCAGGTATTGAACTGCTGGCGCAGGAATTCCGGCGAGGTATTGTCGATGCTGTGGAAGATATTGACGCCCATGCCGCGCATCGCGCCGGCGTCGTCACAGAGCAGTGTCCGCTTCGATGCAAGGATGGAATCGCAGAAAAACAGCACGTCTTCCGCCGCCAGTCTGAGCGCCGGATCGAAACGGATCTTCTCGAAAAGAGGACGACCGATCACCATGCAGGAGAGATGCAGGAAGCTCCAGTTCCGCAGCATGACGCTTGCGAGATCCGGCAGTTCGATCACCAGCGGCTTCTCCGAAAGCCGTGCCGCACCCTCATTCTTTTCCAGCTCGGAAATGGCGAAATGATAATAAAATTCGTCACTTGCCTGCATGGACGCCCAGTAGCACTCGCCGCCATAGGTCGTGAGCGCAAAGGCCGCATTCCGCAGATGATCGGGCGTCCAGATATCGTCGGAATCAAGAAAGGCAACGTAGTCGGTGCCGTCAGGCACATTGTCCAGACCGGTGTTGCGGGCGCCGCCCGGGCCGGCATTGGCCTGCTTAATGACAAGAATCCGGTCTTTCTGTTCCTGCGAAAGTTCCGCAAGTTCCTGATCGATCGGGTATGGCGATTCGTCATCGACGATGACAAGATCGAAGTCTTGGTAGGTCTGCGCAAAAACCGATGCGAGTGCACGTCCCAGGACACCGTGCTGCTTTTGATAGTAGGGAATGACGACAGTAAATCTTGCCATTGTTTCGCCCCTTGCGTTGATCAAGAAGTGTCGGGCCCGATCCTAAAAGCGGCCCCGATGGTATCGGCAACTCCCAACCGGCTTCCTCCCGCCGGCCTCCAGAAACAGGATGCTTGTATGCCCCCAGCGCCAAATGTAAAGACCATCACCACGAATGTCGGCTGGAGCGTTTTATCAAAAACAGGGACATTCGGGCTTAAATTTGTCACGGTCCCTATTCTTGCAAGGCTGCTTTCCCCGGAGGAATTCGGGGTGGTAGCGGTAGGACTAACGGTTGTACAGTTCCTGACCATGATTGCCGGCGCGGGGCTCACCTCCGCTCTCATCGTTGAGAAGGAAGAGGATATGGAAACGATCCATACCGTCTTCTGGGCTAATCTGGCGATCTCCTGCTCCATGGCAGCCGTCCTCTACATCTGGGCGGAATTTTTCGGCGGACTGCTGGGGGCGGTGGAAAGCGCATACCTGCTGCGCATCATGGCATTCCTCATTCCATTGCAGCTTGCCGGCGATGTCGCCTATTCGCTGCTGGCGCGACGGATGAACTTCAGCAAGGATGCGCTCTGGAGCATGGCCTCGGAGAGCATCGCAGCGATTGTCGCGGTCGCGCTCGCCTTCATGGGGTTCGGCGTCTGGGCACTTATCATCCAGCTTTTTGCCGCAGCTCTCATCCGTCTCGTCGGGCTTTATGCCGTTTCCCGCTATTGCCCGCGTTTTGTCATGAAGCCACGCCGGCTGGTGCCGCTTCTCGGCTTCAGTTCGGGGCTGATGGGCTCGGAAATCGCCAATTTTGTCACCTTCCAATCGCCGATGGTGGTCATCGCCCGTCACCTGGGTCTGGCGGATGCCGGCGCCTATTCCGCCTCCAACCGTTTCGCCAGCATTCCCAACCAGGTGGTTTTATCCGCCGTCATGGGGGTTCTGTTTCCCGCCTTCAGCCGCATGATGGACGACCCGCAGCGCCGTCGTGATGCGTTGATGTTCAGCACGCAGGTGCTGACCGTACTGCTCGCGCCCATGATGTTCGGTCTCTGGGCCGTGGCCGAGCCGGCCATGCTTGTCATCTTCGGCCAGAACTGGGCCTATGCCTGGCCTGTCCTCGGGCTGCTCGCCCTGTCCAAGGCCATTCTCACACCGTGCAGCACCTTCATCCCGTATCTGAAGGGTGCTGGTTACGGCCGCGTATTGTTCTGGTCGGCGACGATCCGCGCCATCGTCACCACGGTGGCAGTGTGGCTCGCCGCACTTTATGGCACGCTGATCGACGCCATGGTCTGGCTTTGCATCGTCAACGCGGTCACACTGGTCGCTTACTCCTGGGCCGTGTTCAAGGCCAGCGACACGCCTTTCTTCCGGGGCCTTTATGTCAGCAGTCGGCCGATGATCGCCGCTTTCGTGATGGCCGTTGCGGTGCGCTATCTGCTTCACCTTCTCGCCGATCGCATTCCCAATGCCACCCTTCAGGTTCTTATCGGTGGTGCCGTGGGCGGCGCCATCTATGCAATACTGATTCTGCTGACTGAACGTGCCCTGCTGGGAAAAATCCTGGGCATGGTCAAATCACGGCGTATGCCGAATACCGCAACCCAAGGTTAGAAATATCACAAAAAAATGCGCCTCATTTCTGCCGTTAAGGGGCCTTGCCACGGTGATTTTTCTCGCCGTGGCAAGGTGGGTTCGGCGCTCTTTTTGCAGCGCAACATCACGGCAAATGACAAATTCGCACGCTTCAGAGATTTTTAATGAAGCGTGAGTTTAGATAAAATTCATTTATTTCAATCGTTTAATTTTTTCACGCGATAGAAACTGCGCTGACGCCAGACATTCACCCGCAAAATCTAATCTTGTGTTTTTCCCGCGTCGCCACATTTTATCCCAAAGTCGAAACCAGACTTCCCAGTGCGGGCTTAAGTTCGCTCTGGTTGCAACGCGGCGTGGGGAGACGCCGCCCAATAGGGGTGACTGATGTGACTGTCGATCAGAACCTATCCTCCCGTATCAACTTGATGCGCATATTGCTGATTTCAGGAATCGTGTTCGTGCATGTGCCGCACAATGCCGAAACCAGCCCCTTTCTTGGCCTTTACGGCTTTTTCGACTGGCTGCGGGTTTTCCTTGGCGACGCGCTGTTTCGCATCGGCGTGCCCTGTCTCAGCGCCATTTCCGGTTATCTGCTGTTTCGCCGCGGCATGAGCGCTTTCGATTATCCGGCGACGATCCGCTCCAAGACGAAAACCGTGCTGCTGCCATTCCTCTTGTGGAATGGCGCACTGTTTGCCGCCGTGCTGCTGATCCAGCTGTTCGAGGTTGGCGTCGGATATTTTCCCGACCTATGGAACGCCAGCCCGCGCGAAATACTCAGCCATGGTACGGCGCTGGAAGAGCTGCCGGTGAATGTGCCGCTTTATTTCCTGCGCGACCTTTTTGTCTGCATTCTGCTGTCGCCGGTGCTCGCATTTCTGATGCGCCGCTTTGCGCTGCCGACGCTCGTAATCCTGCTGATCGTCACGGCCATGCCAGACCTGAAGATCTTCATTGTCCAGAAAAAATCCATCCTCTTCAGCTTTTCGCTCGGCATCGCGCTTGCGCTGCACCGGGTCGACGTCAAGGCACTTGATCCTTATGCCCTGCCGATCATGTTGTTGACATTTGCCGCGTCGGCCATTCTCGCCACAGGTCTCTATTTTACTGGCCCTGAATTCACATTCTGGCTGAATATGTCGCGCAATCTGCTCGCGGTCTTCGGCGCGCTCGGCTTCTGGGTGTCTTCATCGATCTTGATCCGCAGCCGGCTTGGTCAGAGGCTTGCCGAGACCGGCAGTCTCAGCTTCTGGATATTCTGCGCCCATTATCCGCTGCTGGTCATCATGTGGATGGTCTGGAACAAGGGCGGGCCGGATTTCTATCCGGCTTTCTACATCAGCGCGACGCTTTGCGCCTTCGTCATTTTGGTGATCAGCAATGCCCAGACCCGCAAATACCTGCCGGCCGTCTATGCCGTATTGACCGGAAGCCGCAGCGGCAAAGGCAAGGCAAAGGCCGAATTCGCGGCCAAACGGGCTTCCACGATAGGCCCACCCACATCCGAAACACTTTATTCGCAACGACAGAGGTGAACCAATGACAACATTTGTCACCCGCGTTCAGACACGCATTCTTCTTGCCGCCGCCCTCACTGCAACGGCATTCACGGCCCCCGTCAACGCCCAAGAGGGCAATGGCACGTCCTTCATGGAGAATTTCGACCAGATGGACAGAAGCTTCTGGTACGTTTCTGACGGCTGGAACAATGGCGCGCACCAGAACTGCACCTGGTCGAAGAAGCTGGCAACGGTGGAGAACGGCCAGCTGACGCTGGGCTTCGAGGAAGCCAAGGCTGGCGACCGCAACTTCGCCTGCGGTGAAATCCAGACCAAGGGCCGTTATCGTTACGGCACCTATGAAGCGCGCATGAAGGCCGCCACCGGCCCTGGCCTGAACTCCGCCTTCTTCACCTATATCGGCCCGACCGACAAAAAACCGCACGACGAAATCGACTTTGAGGTTCTTGGCAAAAATACCGGTCAGGTGCAGCTCAACCAATATGTGTCCGCCAAGGGCGGCAATGAGAAGCTGGTGCCGGTGGAAGGCGGGGCCGATGCCGGCTTCAACGACTATGCCTTCGTCTGGGAACCGCAGCGCCTGCGTTATTACGTCAACGGCAAGCTCGTTCATGAGGTGACGGACGCGACGAAAATTCCGCAGAACGCCCAGAAGATTTTCTTCAGCCTGTGGGGCACCGATACGCTGAAGGACTGGATGGGCAAGTTTGCTTATGCCGGGCCATCGCAGATGGTCGTTGACCGCTTCGCCTTCACGGCGCTCGGTGACAAATGCCAGTTCCCGGAAAGCATTGCCTGCGCTCTGAATTGACCGATTTTTTTGAACCAAATCCTGTGCTGCGGCGTCTTTGACCCGCGAACCGACCGGAACCCTGCATGATCCATATTCTCTACCTCGCGCATGATCTGTCAGACCCCGCCATTCGTCGGCGGGTGCTGACGCTGCTTGCAGGCGGGGCGCGGGTCACGCTGGCCGGTTTCCGGCGCGGACAGAACCGGCTGGCGGAGATCGAAGGCGTCGTACCCGTCGTGCTCGGGGAAACCGCCGACGGGCAATTTCTGCAGCGCATGGCGGCAGTGGCGAAAGCCAGCCTTTCGCTCGGCAAAGTCTTGAACGGAATTCCGGCACCCGACGTCGTTCTCGCCAGGAACCTCGAAATGCTGGCTCTGGCAAAGCGCGCCATGTCGATCTATTCCGGCCGCCCGGCGCTGGTTTACGAATGTCTCGATATTCATCGCCTGCTGCTCAACGAAGGCAAGCCCGGACAGATGCTGAATGCCGCGCAGCGTTATTTCGCACGCGACGCAAAGCTTCTGGTGACAAGTTCCCCGGCATTCGTGGAGCATTATTTCAAGCCCGTGTCGGGCCTCGACCTTCCTGTCCTGTTGCAGGAAAACAAGGTGCTGGCGCTCGACGACACCGTTGCCGCCACGCCAAGACCACGGGCGCCCGCGCCCGGCGAGCCATGGAAAATCGGCTGGTTCGGCGCGCTTCGCTGCCGCAAATCGCTTGAAATTCTCGCTGAGTTCGCTCGCCGCATGGAAGGCAGGGTCGAAATCATCCTGCGTGGCCGGCCGGCCTATTCGGAGTTTGCTGATTTCGATGGCTTCGTGGCCGCAGCGCCGCATGTGCATTTCCATGGGCCATACAGGAACCCCGAGGATCTAGCCGCGATCTATAACGAGGTGCAACTTACCTGGGCGATCGACTTTTTCGAGGAAGGCCAGAATTCCAGCTGGCTGCTGCCCAACCGGCTTTACGAGGGCTGCCTTTACGGCGCTCTGCCGATTGCACTTGCTGGCACGGAAACGGCTCGCTTCATTGAAAAACGCAATATCGGCTTTGTCCTGCAACAGGCGGGCGCTGACGATCTTGCCGCCCTCTTCAACCAGATGACCCCGCAAACCTATGCGGATGCCTTCCACGCCCTGTCGGCAACAGACAGGAAACAATGGCTGACCGACCGCGACGATTGCCGTCTGCTGGTGCAGCAATTGTCTTCTCTGGCCAAATCCGCTTCCGGCCACGCCCGTGAAGCGCAGTTTTCACCCGTGTAGTGCGTAGGGGGCAAATCATGGAAGGTCCAGGTCATTCCGGCATCAGAACGCTGATCGTCATACCCTGCCTCAATGAGGCGAAGACGATCGAGGGGTTGCTTGTCAAATTCACCGGCGCAATGCAGGGGCGCCTGTTCCGCATCGTCGTCGCCGATGGCGGCAGCACGGATGGAACGCGCGATATCGTTGCCGCCTTTGCGGCAAAGGACGAACGCGTCACGCTTCTCGCTAATCCGAAGCGTATCCAGAGCGCCGGCATCAACCTTGCCGTCGCCACCTTCGGCGAGGATTTCGATTATCTCATCCGCATCGACGCCCATGGCGATTATCCCGATGATTATTGCCAGCGGCTGATCGAGGATGCGGAACGGACGGGTGCGGACTCCGTTGTCGTTGCGATGGATACGGTCGGCCACGGCCTGTTCCAGAAGGCGACTGCCATTGCCCAGAATTCCAAGCTCGGCAATGGCGGTTCCAAGCACCGCGAAGGCGCAAAAGGCCACTGGATCGACCACGGCCACCACGCGCTGATGCGGATCGCAGCTTTCGATGCGGTAGGCGGTTATGATGAGAGCTTCAGCCACAACGAGGATGCGGAGCTGGATTTCCGGCTGCGCAAATCCGGGTTCCGCATCTGGATGACCGACAAGACCCGCATGACCTATTATCCGCGCGCCAGCGTCATGCCGCTCTTCAAGCAATATCTCGCCTATGGCCGCGGCCGGGCGAAGAACCTGTTGAAACATCGCTCAATCCCGAAAATCCGCCAGATGATTCCGCTCGCCGTGCTGCCGGTCTTCATCTTCGCGCTGCTGTCGCTGGTGCATTGGGCAGCCCTTATTCCGCTCGGCCTCTGGATTGCCGCATGTGTGGGTTATGGCTTGTGGATGGCAATAGGTCAGAAAAATCCATACGGCCCGCTCGCCGCTTTTTCGGCAATGGTGATGCATCTGGCCTGGTCCACCGGCTTCTGGCTGGAACTCCTGAAATTCCGGGGAAGAAAGGCTGTCTCATGACCGACAACACCGTCACCGGCACGCAATATCTCAAGACCGTCGATATCGGCATCTGCACCTACAGACGCCCGGCGCTTGTCGCCACACTTCTGTCACTCTTCGAGCTGGATGTGCCTGAAGGCGTGAAAGTTAGGCTGATTGTCGCCGATAATGACGAGGAGCCCAGCGCAAAGGCAAGCGTCGATCGCCTGCGCGAAACCGCCCCCTTCGAGATCACCTATGTGCATTGCCCGAAATCTAATATTTCGATTGCCCGCAATGCCTGCCTGTCGGAATGCAAGGCGGATTATCTCGCCTTTATCGATGACGACGAAACGGCGCCGCCACACTGGCTGGCCGCGCTTCTGGAAAAGGCAGACGAGACCGGTGCAGAAACAGTTCTCGGCCCCGTCACTGCGGTTTACCGGGACAACGCGCCGGGCTGGATGAAACGCGGAGATTTCCACTCGACCGTTCCGGTCTGGGTCAATGGCGAGATCATCACCGGTTATACCTGCAACACGCTGCTCAGGATGGAAGCGCCATCGGTAAAGGGCCGGCGCTTCGCGCTGGCGCTTGGCCAGACCGGCGGCGAAGACACACATTTCTTCTCGCATCTCCACGCCGCTGGCGGCCGTATCGTCTTTGCGGAAGACGCTGTCTTGTCGGAGCCGGTTCCGGAAAATCGGGCAAGCTTTCTATGGCTTGCCAAGCGCCGGTTCCGTTCCGGCCAGACCCATGGACGGGTGCTGGCTGAAAAGAAACCCGGTGCGCGCCGCGTCGTCCAGGTGGTGAAAGCTGGTTCGAAAGTGCTTTATTGCGCTCTTTTTGCCGCCTTGAGCGGTTTCAATGCCGTACGCCGCAACCGTTATGCGTTGCGAGGCGCGCTGCACATGGGTTCGATGAGCGGCGCCTTCGGTGTGCGCGAAATCCGCCAATATGGTGCCGTGGAGGCGACCTGATGGAAAACCTCACCTCTTCGCCAGACATCAGCTTCGTCATCGCCGCCTATAATGCCGCCGATACGATTGAGGCCGCGGTTCAAAGCGCGCTCGATCAGCAGGGCGTGACGCTGGAAGTAATCGTCGTCGACGACCGCTCCGCAGACGATACCATTCCCTTCGTTGAAGCGATCGCCGCAATCGATCCGCGCGTGCGGCTGCTTGCGCTCGAAGAAAACCGCGGTCCAGGCGGCGCCCGCAACGCTGGCATCGAGGCCGCGACGGGGCGCTGGATCGCCGTGCTCGACTCCGACGATGTCATCCGCCCGGAGCGCTCCGCCTGCATGATGTGCCGGGCAGAAGCCGCCAACGCTGACATCGCTGTCGATAATCTCGATGTCGTCTACACCGATGGCCGGCCGATGGAGACGATGTTTCCCGAAGAGTTTCTGGAGGAACGGCCTGTTCTCACGCTGGAGGACTTCATTTCCTCCAACATCCTGTTCCGCTCCACCTTTAACTTCGGCTACATGAAACCGATGTTCCGGCGCGATTTCCTTAATAACGAAGCACTGCGCTTCCGTGAGGATATCCGCATCGGCGAAGACTATATTCTTCTCGCCTCGGCGCTTGCCGCTGGCGGCCTCTGCGTCATCGAACCGAAGCCGGGTTACATCTACAATATCCGCGAAGGTTCGATTTCCCGCGTCCTCGAACTTCATCACGTCGAAGCGATGATGCGAGCGGACGAAGAATTTCTGAGCCACTACACCTTGCTGCCGGCCGCCATGGACGCGCAGCAGGCGAGAGCCCGCAGCCTGCGGCTGGCGCATAATTTTTTGACTTTGGTGGACAACATCAAGCGCCGCTCGGTACTCGGCGCCTTGAAGACCACAATCCGAGATCCTGCCGTGCTGGGGCACCTGAGAATGCCGATTGCAGTGCGGCTGAGGAGGCTGCGGGACGCCGTGTTTGCGCCCGCAGCGAATACAGGGGTGAAAAGGCAGATTTCATAAAATTTGCGCGCGGACCATGTCTGCGCGGGGACTGGGGACAGATCAAACCTTGATGAAGGAGAACGCGATGGACCTGAAGAGAACTGTCAGAAAAGCCGTCATTCCGGTAGCCGGCAACGGCACGCGGTTTTTGCCCGCCACCAAGGCGATGCCAAAGGAAATGCTGACGATCGTCGACCGGCCGGTCGTTCAATATGCCGTGGATGAAGCCATGCAGGCCGGCATTGAGCACATTATTTTCGTCACGAGCCGCAACAAGACCGCCATCGAAGACTATTTCGACAGCGCACCTGAACTCATCAACACGCTGACCCGCTCCGGCAAGACCGTGCAGGTGCTGCAGCTGGAAAAGATGCTGCCGGTTGCCGGCACCGTCAGCTATACCCGCCAGCAGGTGCCGCTCGGCCTCGGCCATGCCGTCTGGTGTGCGCGTGAACTGGTCGGCAAGGAGCCTTTTGCACTGCTGCTGCCTGACATGGTCTCCTATGGCGCGCGCGGCTGCATTGCCGGTCTGATGGAGCTTTACGATGAAGTCGGCGGCAATATTCTCGGTGTCGAGGAATGCCTGCCGGAAGAAGTTTCGTCCTATGGCGTCGTCGGCGTCGGCCAGAAGGTCAATCACGGCTTCGCCGTGACCGAAATGGTCGAAAAGCCGGAACCATCCAGGGCGCCTTCGAATTATTACCTGAATGGCCGTTATATTCTGCAGCCGGAAATCTTCGATATTCTCGCCAAGCAGGAGCGCGGCGCGGGCAACGAAATCCAGCTGACCGACGGCATGAAGCGGCTCGCCGAAAAGCAGGCCTTCCATGCGCAGAAATATAGCGGCCGCACCTTTGACTGTGGCAGCAAGCAGGGCTTCATCGCCGCCAACGTCGCCTTCTCGCTGCTGCGCGCCGACATGGAAGCGCAGGTTCTCGCTTCGGTGAAGGAACTGGTGGCAAACCACGAAAGCCGCGTGCAGGCGGCCTGACTTTCATCGCGCCGCCGGGGGAGGCGGCCGGCGCACCAATAACGGGAGGCGGGAAGGCGAGAGTTGCTCGGCTTCCCGCGTACCATTTTTAATTCACAAGGTAGGTCCATGCACCACAAGACCTTTAAATCCAATATCGGTTTTCCGGAATCCGGCAAGGATTCCGACACGTTCATCGACCTCGACCGCCTGTGGGCCGCCGTGGTGCGCCGTGCCAACGTCATTGCCGCCTCCGTCATTGCCGCCGTAGTTTTGGCCGGACTTTACCTGGTGCTTGCGACCCCTGTTTATACGGCGATGACGCAGGTGCTGCTCGATGAAAGCCTCTCCCGTTATGCGGAAGAGGAATCGCCTGTGCCCGCTGCCCAGATCGTCGACAACCGCATCGCCAGCGCCGTGGAAATCCTGAAATCCAAGGAAATGGCGCTGACCGTGGTGGACAAGGCCAAGCTTGACGAGAACGACACCATCGTCAATCCGCCGATGTCGCCGGTCGAGCTCGTCAAATCCTCCGTGCGCGGTATCCTCGATCTCGTCCTGCCGGGCGATCCGCCGGTCTCCGAAGCCGCAATCCGTGCCGGGCGCCGCGAAAAGGGTGCCGCCGTGCTGCAGCAGTCGCTGACTGTGGAGCGGGTCGGTCGCAGTTCCGTCATCGCAATCTCCACCCGTTCGACTGACCGCCAGCTGGCCGCACACATCGCCAAGACCTACGCGCAGGCCTATCTCACCGAGCAGCTGAACGCCAATTTCGACGCCAGCGAGCGGGCCTCTGTCTGGTTGCAGGAACGCCTGACCGACCTTAACCAGCGCGCCCAGGCGGCAGAGCTTGCGGTGCAGAAATTCAGGTCCGACAACAATATCGTGTCCTCGCGCGGCGAACTGATGTCGGAAGGCCAGCTTGCCGATCTCAATGGCCAGCTGATTGCGGCACAGGCGGATGCCGCGACGGCCTCCGCCCGTTACAATCAGTATAAATCCATCATCGACCGCGGCCCGGAAACGGCCGTCGACAACGCCGTCGTCTCGGCCCGTGATACCGACAATTCCGTTATTCAGGATCTGCGCAAGCGCTACATCACCATTTCCGACCGGCAACGGGGCATTGTGCAGCAGTTCGGAGCAGACCATCCGCAGGCAGCCGCGCTGGACGCCGAGAAGAAAGAAGTGGCGCAGCAGATCTTCCAGGAACTGCAGCAGCTGACCGGCAGCTTCAAGAACGAATACGACGTCGCAAATTCGCGCGTACAGTCGTTGCGCGACAGTATCGACAAGGTGGCTGGCCGTAATTCGGAAGCCAATATCACCATGGTGCAGCTGCGCGAGCTCGAGCAGCGGGCGACGGCCCTGCGCACCCTCTACCAGTCCTATCTCGGACGCTTCGAAGAGGCTTCGCAGAAGCAGTCGCTGCCGATCGCCAAAGCCCGCATCATCTCCGAGGCCGGTCTTCCCACATCGCCTTCCAGCCCGAAAAAGACCATGACAATGGCGCTTTCGGTCGTATTGGGCCTGATGCTGGGTGGGGGCATTGCGGCACTTCTCGAATTCCGCGACCGCTTCTTCCACACCGGCAACGATGTGCGTGATAACCTGCGCATGCGCTTTCTCGGCTACCTTCCCTTCATCGGCGAAAGGGGTGTGGAAAACGCCAAGACCGGAAACAGCGCCGCAACCCCCGGCGGCGAAAACGCCACGCTTGAGGACAGCGGACAGGTTTCGTTCCAGAAAATGCTGCGCCTCGCCGTTGACAGTCCGCGCTCCAGTTTTGCGGAAACGCTGCGCAACGTGAAACTGACGGCGGATGTCGTTATTCAGGAGCGCCAGTGCCGGGTCATCGGCGTCATTTCCTGCCTGCCGAATGAGGGCAAATCGGTCGTTGCGCTCAACCTCGCGGGCCTGATCGCCTCCACCGGCAAGCGCACGCTTGTGGTGGATGCCGACATCCGCAACCCGGGTCTCAGCCGCATGCTGACCACGCGCCAATCCGCCGGTCTGGTGGAGGTCGTGCTTGATGAGGTGCCATGGACGCAGGCGGTGAAAGTGGACACGCGCACCAAGATGGGCATTCTGCCGGTTTCGACCAGCAACCAGTTCGCCCATTCAAGCGAATTGCTCTCCTCTTCCGGCATGCGCAAGTTTATCGACTCGGCTCGCGAGGCCTGCGACTACATCATCGTTGACCTTGCACCCGTTGTGCCCGTCATCGACGCCAAGGCCTTTGCGCCGCAGGTGGACGGCTTCGTCTTCGTCACCGAATGGGGCAAGACACCGATCCAGATGGTGCAGAACCTGATGGCCAACGAACCGCAGATCGCCAACAAGACGCTCGGCATCGTGCTCAACAAGACCGACATGACGGAACTGCAGCGTTATGCCGGACCTGGCGGTTCGGAGCATTACCACGAGTCGTTCTCGGCCTATTACGGCGATGCAAAGCCGCCGGTGAAAGAAGATGCGTAGTGGCAGAGATTTAACAGGCCGGTTGCATCCACACTCCGTCACCCCGGCCCCCGAGCCGGGGTCCAGCCAGCCCAAGTCCTTGAGCTGAAAGAAGTCCTGGCGCCGCGCAGACGCGCGGCGGCTGGATACCGGATCTAGTCCGGCATGACGGAAGAATCACAAATTCCCCTATTCCACCCATGGCATTACCCGCCGAAATTGCGCATTGATGGCGTCACGCAAAAATCGCAAGCAGGACCAATGCCATGTCTTCACCAATCGCCTTTGTTTCACGGATGAATGCAGAGACGGAGGCCGTTTGGAAACAGGCGCTGCGCGCCGCCATGCCGGAGGAGGAGATCCTCTCCTTTTCCGAATTGACGGATGAGCAGCGGCGGGCAGTGGAATTTGCCATTGTCGCCAATCCCGATCCGGCCGATATCGCCGCTCTTCCGGGCCTCAAATGGATCCACAGCCTGTGGGCGGGCGTGGAGCGGCTGGTGCTGGAACTGGGCAGCAAGGCTCCCCCCATCGTTCGGCTGAAGGACCCGGAACTTTCCCGCGTCATGGCCGAAGCGGTGCTGGCATGGACCTATTATCTGCAGCGTGACATGCCCGCCTATCGCGAAAATCAGCGAAAGGCGCTCTGGCAGGAACTGGATTACCGCCACCCCGGCGAGATGACCATCGGTCTCCTGGGGCTCGGAGCACTCGGCGCGGCCGCGGCGGAGCGCCTTATCCATGCCGGCTTCAACGTCGCAGGATGGAGCCGTTCGGCCAAAACAATCGAAGGCGTGGAAACGTTGACCGGCGATGCAGGGCTGCAGGCATTGCTGGAAAAAAGCGACGTTCTCATCTGCCTTGTGCCGCTTACCGATGCGACGCGCGGTCTTCTCGATGCCCGCCGTCTCGCCGCAATGAAACAGGGCGCGGCAGTCATCAATTTCGCCCGCGGCGCCGTCATCGTCGCCGATGCGTTGATAGCGGCACTCGATTCCGGCAAGCTCTCGCATGCCGTACTCGATGTCTTCGAACAGGAGCCACTCCCTGCGGCTTCGCCATTTTGGCAGCACCCCAAAGTTACCGTCCTGCCGCATATTTCCGCGCCGACAAGCTGGGAGAGTTCGGCGCGGATCGTGGCCGGCAACGTCCGCACATGGCGGGAAACAGGCAAGCTGCCGGAAACCGTCGACATGGACCGCGGTTACTGAGCCGGCATCAAGGCGGCCTATTCGGCCGCCACCGGCCTGGCCGTATGGGCCTTTTCTACGGCGGCAATGATCTGCTGTTCATCGTAGGGCTTGGTGAGCAGGACTGCGCTTTCCGGCGCCCCCTCCGGCAGATGGCTGTCGCCCGTCGCAAAGACGATGGCAAGACCCGGCCTGCGGCGCAAGGCCTCCACCGCCAGTTCACCGCCCTTCATGTCCGGCAGGCCGATATCTGTAACGAGAACGTCGATCTGCTCCGATTCGATAACCTTCAGCGCCTGCGCCGCGTTGCCAGCCTCAACAACGGCAAAGCCGCTCTCCGAAAGCATCTCCATGGAATTCATCCGGATCAGCTCGTCATCCTCGACCAGAAGAACCTGGATTGACCGCTCCCGGTTGTCGACCGCCATGGCGGGTTCGGGGATTTTCGAAGAACCAGGCCGCGCCCTCGACAGCGAAACCTGCTTGCGGTTGGCTATGACGTGGCGGATGCGCCGCGCCAGCGCTTCACGCGTATAGGGTTTGGATAGCAGTTCCACACCTGCATCCAGCTTGCCGCCATGCACAATGGAGTTTTCGGTGTAACCCGAGGTGAAAAGAACGGCGAGATTGGGCAACCGCTCCTGCGCGCGACGCGCCATTTCCCGGCTTTTCAAGGGGCCTGGCATCACGACGTCGGTGAAGATGACATCGATCGGAATGCCGCTTTCCACCACCGTCAAACCCGCCTGTGCGTCGCGTGCGGTCAGCACCCTGTAACCGAGATCGCTCAGAGTTTCGACGACAGTACCGCGCACTTCTTCATCGTCCTCAACCACGAGGATCGTCTCCGTACCACCTTCGACAGGGCCGTTATGCACCACGACCTCCCTGTCCTCATCGGCTGCGGAACGCGGCAGATACATTTTCACCGTGGTGCCCTGCCCCACCTCGCTATAGATGTTCACATGCCCGCTGGACTGTTTGGCGAAACCATAGACCATGGAAAGGCCAAGGCCCGTGCCCTTGCCCTCGGGCTTGGTCGAGAAGAACGGTTCGAAGACCTTTTCGAGTATCTCCGGCGACATGCCCGAACCCGTATCGGTGACCGCGAGCATCACATATTGCCCGGCCGTGACCTCGGAATGTTTGCGGGCGTAATCGCGGTCGAGAACAGCATTGGCTACCTCGATGGTGAGCTTTCCGTGCCCTTCCATGGCATCGCGCGCGTTGATCGCGAGATTGAGAAGCGCGTTTTCCACCTGGTTGGGGTCGGCATAGGTGTTCCAGAGGCCACCTGACGTGATGACCTCCACCTCGATCGCCTCACCAAGCGAGCGGCGAAGCAGGTCATCCATGCCGGTTACGAAACGGGCGATATTGATGACCCGCGGCTCCAGCGCCTGACGGCGGCCGAAGGCCAGAAGCTGGCTCGCGAGCTTCGCGCCACGTTGGACGCCCGCGAGCGCATTCTCCAGCCGGCGCTCCGCACGTTCATTGCCGATCACATCTTTCGCCAGCAATTGCAGATTGCCGGCGATCACCTGCAGTAGATTGTTGAAATCATGCGCCACGCCACCGGTCAGCTGACCGATCGATTCCATTTTCTGCGCCTGCTGAAGGGCCTTTTCGGTCTGACGGCGCTCCGCCATTTCAGCTTCGACCCGGGCTTCCAGCCCCTCATTCAGTTGCCGGAGCTGCTCTTCCGCCCGGATGCGATGGCGAATTTCACGCTCAAGGTTGCTCGCATGTTCCTTGAGGGTATCTTCGGCACACCGCTGCTCGGTGATATCGGTGTGAACGCCGACCCATTCGGCAATAGCACCTGACTTGTCGAAAATCGGCACGCCGCGGATCGCGAAAGTACGATAGACACCGTCATGTCTGCGCACGCGATGTTCCCAGATATAGGTCGATTTTTCCGCGACCGCCTTGTTCCAGCTATCGACTGAACCCTGCCTGTCTTCCGGATGAACGGCGTCCGCCCACCCAAAGCCCTGATATTCTTCGGGCGTCTGGCCCGTCAACGCCGCCCATGCCGGTTGCTCACCCAGCATCCTGCCTTCGGCACTGTTGGTCCACAGCACACCGTGCACGGCCTCCACCGCCGCGCGGAAACGGTTGTTGCTGATGAGGATTTCCTGCTCCGAGCGCTTCCGCTCCTCGATATCGATGATCAGGACATAGATGCCGTCGACGGAGCCGTCGGCAATGTAGCGCGGAACATACCGGATTTCAGCGGCGCGCTTGGTGCCATCCGGTCTGCTGATGACGGTATCCGAAACGATCTTCTCACCGGCAAGCGCCCGGTCGAGATAGGCCTTGCGCGCATCGAAAAATGCCTCGCCGACAATCTCGGGAACGCTGCGCCCGATGACGTCTTCACCACTTCGGCCGAACCATTCGAGATAACCGTCATTGGCAAATTTATAGATGTAATCGCGATCGACATATCCGACCAGAATGGGCAGGGCGTTGGTGAGCCGGCTCAATTCCTTGCGGCTCTGCTCCATAGCCTCAACGGCTTTCACCTTGTCGGTATTTTCGAGCACGGTGCACAATACGCCATCAACCGTGCCACCTTCATTATAGATAGGCGTGTAAAACAGGTCGAAGATCACCTCTTCCGGTATGCCATGTCGCATAAGCGTCATTGGCTGGTCGCGATATGCCAACACTTCACCGCGAAAACCGGCTTCGAGAATGCGGCTGTTCCAGTCCCAGATTTCCGGCCAGATGCCGGGCACCGTGCCGCCCAGCGCCTGCGGATGGTAATTACCGGCGATCTCCGCATAACCGTCATTGTAGATCATCACATGATCGCGGCCCCACATCAGCACCTGCGGAATAGGTGAATTGACGACGGAATTGGCTTTTTGCCTCAGATTTTGCGGCCAGTCGCAAATCGAACCAAGCGATGTCTTCGACCAGTCGAAGCGGCGCACAAGCTCACCCGTTTCACCGCCGCCGATGGGCCATACCGGGGCAGCACGAAGATTGGTCATTCAAAATCACCACAAAAATCGAGAAGAAATCTCCCGTAATACAGAACGGGATAAAAGTCCAAGAGAACAGAAACTTCGCCTGATTGTTCCCAGACTTTTCAAAAAAATGAAAAAGTTCCCTCGCTTGTGAAATATCATTGATGCGCCGCTAAACAACTATATGTTTCAATATCTTAATTCCGAAATTTTCGCTAATATGGCCCCGCGATCGCGCCTTCGTCCGGCGAATGGCATCCTCAATACGCCAGAAATTGCCGCAAACGGGATGGCGACAAAAGATTTATTAAGCCTCAATAAGGGTGCTGGCGGTCGCGGTGCCGTCAGCGCCCGGGTCATCGCCACACCGCGACCAGAGGGAACAACAATGAAAATACTTTTGGGTGCCACAATTCTTTCCGCCGGCTTCGCCTTTTCAGGCAGCGCAGCCTATGCCGCCGACTGTGGAAACGTAACAATCGCCAGCATGAACTGGCAATCCGCTGAAGTTGCCGCCAACCTGGACAAATTCATTCTCGAAAAAGGCTATGGCTGCTCCGCCGAAATCGTTACCGGCGATACGGTGCCGACACTGACCTCCATGGCCGAAAAAGGCCAGCCGGATATCGCACCTGAGGCCTGGGTCAGCCTGCAGCCGGAAATCGTCAAGCAGGGTCTGGAAGGCGGCAAAGTGGTCGCGGCCGCAAAAATCCTTTCCGATGGCGCTGTTCAGGGCTGGTGGATTCCGAAATACGTCGCTGACGCCAACCCCGATCTCAAAACAATTCCTGATCTTTTCAAGCATCCCGAGCTCTTCCCATCGCCTGAAGACAAGTCCAAGGGTGCTGTGTTCAACGGCCCGCAGGGCTGGGGCGGCACAGTCGTCACCGCGCAGCTGTTCAAGGCGTTTGGCGGCGAGAAGGCCGGCTTCACCCTCGTGGACACCGGCTCTGCCGCAGGTCTCGACGGCTCCATCGCCAAGGCCTATGAAGCCAAGCAGCCCTGGGTCGGCTATTACTGGGCGCCCACCTCCCTGCTCGGCAAATACGAAATGGTGAAACTTGGATTCGGCACTGAGTACGACGCGGCCGAATGGAAACGCTGCACATCCGTTGCCGATTGCGCCGATCCGAAACCGAACGCCTGGCCGATCGACGACGTACAGACGCTGGTCAGCAAATCCTTTGCCGATCGTGCCGGTCCGGCAATGGATTATCTCAACAAGCGCGCCTGGACCAACGCCACCGTCAACAAGCTGATCGCCTGGATGACGGATAACCAGGCCACCGGCGAAGACGGCGCCAAGCAGTTCCTGAAGGAAAACGAAGCCCTGTGGAAGGGCTGGGTCTCGCCCGAGGTCGCGGAAAAGGTCAAGGCCGCCCTTTAAAAAGCGCGTTCTGACATATCTGCCCGGCAACCGGCGTCTCCCGCGGCGACGCCGAACCGCATCGGCTACCCGGCTTTGGCTGATAACGATGCGCCGGTTCAACAGAGCGTTCCGCCCATGCGTCCAGTTGGCCGCGCGGCGCTCTGGCGATTTTACTCCCGGAGTGCGGAGGACATCGATCCCCGCCTCCGGTTCGTCATGGAGAACAGGATATGGAATGGCTTTTCAAATTTCCGACCATGAATGACGATGCTCTGCGCGCGCTGAAAAAAGTCATCGACGAGGGGTTCCGGGCCTTTACCCGAACCTATGGCGGCGCAATCGAGGGGTTGTTCACCCCACTCCAGAGCTTCCTCATCTGGGCGGAAAGGCTTTTGATCGGCGCGCCCTGGCCGGTCGTTATTCTTATTGTCGGCGCTCTTGCCTGGTTCGGCAGCCGCAGCGCCACCATTGTTTCGCTCTGTTGCGGCATTCTCTTCGCCATCGGCTGGTTCGGCATGTGGGAAGACACGATGAAGACGGTTTCGATGATCTTCGTCTGCGCCGTGCTGTCCATCATCGTCGGCCTGCCCATCGGCATCGCCATGGCACGGTCCAACCGCCTGCAGAACGTGATCAACCCCGTTCTCGATGTGATGCAGACGATGCCGAGTTTCGTCTATCTTATTCCCGTCGTCATGCTGCTCGGCATCGGCCGTGTCCCAGGTGTCATCGCCGTCGTCATCTATGCCATTCCGCCGATGATCCGGCTCACCAATCTCGGCATCCGCATGGTCGACCGTGACGTTCTGGAGGCGGCCGATGCCTTCGGCTCCTCCAAACGCCAGAAACTTTTTAAAGTTCAGCTGCCGCTCGCGCTGCCCACCATCATGGCCGGCATCAACCAGACCATCATGATGGCGCTTGCCATGGTCGTCATCGCCTCCATGATCGGCGTGCAGGGCCTCGGCCAGCCGGTGCTGAAGGCCATCGCCAACCAATATTTCACGCTCGGCGTGTTCAACGGGCTTGCCATCGTCGGCATCGCCATCATTTTCGACCGCATCAGCCAGGCCTATGGCCTTCGCCTGCAAAAACACCGGGAAGTGGCGCATGGCTAGTCAATCGATCGAAATTCGCAGTCTTTACAAGATTTTCGGCTCCAAAGCGGGGGATCATGTCGAAGCCGTCAAAGCCGGCATGTCCAAATCGGAACTCAACGCCAAGCACGGCCATGTGCTCGGCCTGCGTGACATCAACATCACCATGCCGGGCGGGCAGATCACCGTTATCATGGGCCTTTCCGGCTCCGGCAAATCCACGCTGATCCGCCATGTCAACCGGCTGATCGACCCGACCGCCGGCGAAATCCTCTATGGCGGCACAGACGTGTGCAGCCTCAACGAAGCGGATCTTCTGGAATTTCGCCGCCACAAGACGGCGATGGTGTTCCAGAAATTTGGTCTCCTGCCCCACCGCAACGTGCTGCAGAATGTCGTCTACGGCCTTGAGGTGCAGGGCGTCGACAAGCGCGAGCGCGAAGAAAGGGCAGAGGTCTGGATCAGGCGGGTCGGCCTGGAGGGCTTCTCCAACCATTACCCCAACCAGCTCTCCGGCGGCATGCAGCAACGTGTGGGTCTCGCTCGGGCGCTCACCAACAATGCCGAAATCCTGCTCATGGACGAGGCCTATTCGGCCCTCGATCCGCTCATCCGCGTCGACATGCAGACGGTGCTGCTGGAACTTCAAAAAGAGCTGAAGAAGACCGTGGTCTTCATCACCCACGATCTCGACGAAGCGCTGCGGCTGGGTGACAAGATCGCCATTCTGCGCGACGGCGAAATCATCCAGCAGGGAACGGCCGCTGAAATCGTCATGTCGCCGGCGGATAGTTATATCGAGGCCTTCGTGGAAGAGGTCAATCGCGGCCGCGTCATTCGCCTTGGCGCCGTGGTGCAGCCGGAATTTGCCGGCCAGTCCCGCCTTCAGCTCGATGCGGATATGACGGTTGAAGAGGGCCTGCGCGCGCTGGTCCGGGAAAATGTCAGCAGCTCCACGGTCGTCGGAGAAAACGGCAAGGCGCTTGGTGCAATCACCACCGATGCCATCATGCGCTGCCTCGTCCGAACCGCACATGGTGAGGAAGCAGGCATGGCTGAACGTTTGTCAGGCTGAGCCTTCGAGCCACGCGGCCATGCCCTTTGCGGCCGCCTTGCCGGTGGCGAAACAGGCGGTCAGGAGATAACCGCCGGTGGGCGCTTCCCAATCCAGCATTTCCCCGGCAGCAAATATGCCGGGGAGCTTTTCCAGCATGTAGTTTTCATCAAGGCCGCTCCACGCGATACCACCGGCGGACGAAATTGCCTCGGCAATCGGCCTCGTCCGCAGAAGCGGAATCTCCGCATGTTTTATTCTCGCGGCGACGAATTCATCCGGCATGCCCGCGATATCGGGAAATATTTCCCGCAGAAGCCCGACCTTCACGGCAGACAGGCCAGCCGCCTTACGCATGCGGTTTGCGAAACTTTCCTTCCTGACGAGCCTGCCCAGATCACGGCTAAGTCGTTCCACCGTACGTCCGGGCGCAAGATCAATCGCCAGCGACGCTTTCCCTGCTTCTTCCAACCGGTCTCGCAGGGCGGCGGAATGGGCATAGATCACGCTGCCCTCAATGCCGTGCTTCGTTATCACGAATTCGCCCTGAAAGGCCCCCGCCGGCGAAATGGTGATTGTGGATTTCACCGCTTCACCCGCAAAACGCTCACGGAAGACATCGCTCCAATCAACGTCAAAACCGCAATTGGCAGGGCGGAATGGAGCGAGCTCTACACCCCTGGCCGCAAGCACCGAAACCCATGCGGCATCGGAGCCCAGACGCGGCCAGCTTGCGCCGCCGAGTGCCAAAAGAGTGGCGTCGGCCTTGACGGCAATCTCGCCCTCCGGTGTCGCGAAAACCAGGTGCTTGCCGGAAAAACCCGTCCAGCGATGCCGCGTCCTGATGGGCACCCCCTGCGCCTCCAGCCGGGCGAGCCATGCCCGGAGCAACGGTGAAGCCTTCATGACGGTGGGAAACACCCGGCCCGAAGTGCCGACGAAAGTTTCCTGCCCTAGCCCCTGCGCCCAGTCGCGCAGCATATCCGGCGTGAAATCATCGAGAGCGGCGCGCAGCCTCGGTTCCGCATCACCAAACCGGTGACAGAAACTGTCGTAATCTTCGGCATGGGTGATGTTGAGACCGGATTTTCCGGCCATCAGCAATTTGCGCGCCACGGTCGGCATCGCCTCGAACACCGTCACGGCATGGCCTGCCGCCGAGAGCATCTCCGCCGCCATCAGCCCCGCCGGTCCGCCGCCGATAATCGCGACCTGCCTCGCCTCGCCCAAAACCCTCTCCATTGCCATCTTCACCGTTGAAAGCCTTATAGCGATTTCCGCAGGCGAATATATGCGATATTGAAGCGCCCATGTTCACGCTCGACCGCCCCGTCACCTTTTCGCAGGATATAAAGAAAAGCCGCTTCATCGCCTTTGCCGCGCCGGTGACGGGTGAAGAGGATGCGAAAACATTCCTCGCGGCACATTCCGATCCCGATGCAAACCATAATTGCTGGGCCTGGCGAAGCGGTCAGAACTATCGTTTCAGCGATGACGGCGAACCCTCGGGAACGGCCGGTAAACCGATCCTTCAGGCTATCGACGGTCAGTCACTCGACAATGTCGCGGTTCTCGTCATCCGCTGGTTTGGCGGCATTCTGCTCGGCAGCGGCGGGCTGATGCGCGCTTACGGCGGCACGGCGGCCGCCTGTCTTCGCCTCGGCGAGACGTCACCGGTCATCGCTTATGTCAGCGCCACGCTGAGTTGCCCTTTCTCAGACCTGGCACTGGTGAAATCACGCCTTTCCGCCACGCTGAACCTGCGGCTTGAGAGGGAGGACTTTACCGGCACCGGCGCGGATATGCTGCTCTCGGTTCCGGCCGTGGAAGCCGAACGACTGACCCGGCTGCTTAGCGACCTGACCAGCGGACGCGTCAATCTCCATATTCCCGACTAGAGTTTTCGCTTTTCTTCGAATCGCGGAAACACTCTAACTCTTTATTTTGGCGCATTTCCGGTCGGAAAACCGGGGCCACCTTTCCTGGAAATGCTCTAGCGCCTGTCCGAATGCGCAATTCGTGCTAAGGAAGCGACATGTCATCCGAGCTTTCCAACCCTATCTATAATCCGCCACTCGACCCTTGGCTCACCATCGTGCACCGCGATGACGATCTGCTGGTGCTTGATAAGCCGAGCGGGCTGTTATCGGTGCCGGGGCGCGATCCGGCGCTTTCCGACAGCCTCATGACGCGTGTGCAGAAGCAGTTCCCGAAAGCGCTGATGATCAACCGGCTGGACAAGGACACCTCGGGCATCGTGCTGATGTCGCTGAACCGCAAGGCGCACGCCGCAATTGCGTCGCAGTTTGAAAACCGCCAGACGCGCAAATCCTATGTTGCCATTGTCTGGGGAGAGGTTGAGGGAGAGGCCGGAGAAGTGGACCTGCCGCTCGCCATCGATCCCGAGAACAAGCCCCGCCACCGGGTCGACCACGAAAATGGCAAGTCCGCGCAGAGCCTGTGGCAGGTGCTGCAACGACTGCCGCTTCCAGCGACGCGGCTGGCGCTCACTCCCCTCACCGGGCGCACCCATCAATTGCGGGTACATATGAAGGCGCTTGGCCATCCCATTCTCGGCGATGAATTTTATGCCGAAGGTGAGGCGCTCTCCGCCGCGCCCCGCCTGATGCTGCATGCGCAGGAAGTGGCATTCCGTCATCCGGACGGCCGGGATGTCATCTATACCGTGCCCTCTCCGTTCTGAGGTCGATATGAAGGAACAAAACGAAAGTTTCGTGGTGGATTTCGTCGGCGGCGCGGTTGGGCACCGTTTTCGTTCCGGCGAAGGGCGCGGACAGGCACTGCCCAAGGCCGCAGGTTTCACCAAGGGCCGCACGCCAAAAATCGTCGATGCCACGGCTGGCCTGGGGCGGGACGCCTTCCTGCTCGCATCGCTCGGGGCTGACGTCACCCTCATCGAGCGCTCGCCGGAGATGCACGCACACCTCGCTGACGGCATTCGTCGTGCACTGGAAGCCGGCGGCGCTTATGCCGACGCGGCAGCGCGCATGACTCTGCTCCACGGCGACTCCCGGCATTTGCTGAAAGAGCTGTCACCGGAGGTGGTGATTGTCGACCCCATGCATCCGCCGCGCCACAACACGGCGTTGGTAAAAAAAGAGATGCGGGTGCTGAGAGAACTGGTCGGCGCCGACCCGGACCAGGTTGAGCTGATGGAGGCTGCGCTGGAGAATGCGACGAAGCGGGTGGTTCTGAAGTGGCCGCTCCGCGCCGACCCGATGCCGGGTATTCGCAAGCCATCACATCAGATACTGGGTAAGAACACCCGCTATGATGTCTTCATGATCTTCGGAAAATCCCACGACGAGGATGAATGATCAGCGGAAGTTCGGCTTTCGCTGCGCGTTCATCAGAAGCTCATGCCGCGAGGCGAACTCGCCGAACAGCTTTCTGAGCCTAACTTCCTCAGCCTTGTCGAGCCGATAACGGCGGCAGAACTCCGCCACGTTGAGGATCGGCTTGGTTCTGTTCGCGTCTATGGTCTTGTTGTCGATGATTTGCATGGCGCCCTCCGTATAACAGAGGCCAAACGCAGCGCACGGCTCACGGTTCCCTATGAATTCGCATGGATGAGAAAAGAGCGTGACGCCTGCACACGCAATGATCAAGTTTTCTTGAAACTGTCGAAGGAAACGAAATCCTCCCCAAATGGTTTCCTGCGTAACCTAAACGACGGAAGGGAGACCCATGTTCCACAACAACCGATTTCTGAATTCGACGATCCTGTGCGCGATGCTTGCCGTTCCTTTGGCCGGCGCAGCCAACGCACAGACCGCCCCGGCTGCCGAAACGAAACGGCCGAATGCGCCGGATCAGAAACCGGCTTTTGAGGGCCAGACGCGCGCGCCGCAGGCTGCTGCCCAGCCGAGCATCGAAAAAACCGTCGTCGCCGATGGTCTGCCGCATCTGTGGTCCATGGAATTCCTGCCCGATGGTCGCATGATCGTCGCTGCCAAGGAGGGCGCCATGCATATCGTCGCTGACGGCAAGGCCGGGCCGGCGATAGAAGGCGTGCCGGAGGTGGCTTCCGATGGACAGGGCGGGCTTCTCGACATAGCGCTGGCGCCCGATTTCGAAACCTCCCGTAAAATCTTCTTCTCCTTTTCCGAGCCGCGTGAGGGCGGTAACGGCACCTCCGTCGCATCGGCCAAACTGACAGAAGACGGTGGAGCGGCGAAACTGGAAGACGTCTCGGTGATCTTCCGCCAGATGCCGACCTATGATGGCGACAAGCATTTCGGATCACGGCTGGTTTTCGGACCGGACAACGAACTTTACGTCACCGTCGGGGAGCGTTCGGATGCCACGCCGCGCGTGCAGGCGCAGGATCTGTCGAGCGGTCTCGGAAAAGTCTTCCGGATTGATGCCGATGGCAAGGCCTTCGAGGGAAATCCCTTCGCCGGACAGCAGAATGCTCTTCCGGAAATCTGGAGCTACGGCCACCGCAATCTTCAAGCCGCGGCTTTGGATGGTCAGGGCCGGCTCTGGACGGTCGAGCATGGGCCGAAGGGCGGCGACGAGCTGAACCTGCCGAAAGCGGGCCTCAACTATGGCTGGCCGGTGATTACCTACGGGGTGGAATATAGCGGCCGGGCGGTTGGCGAGGGTGTAACAGCCAAGGAAGGCATGGAACAGCCGGTTTATTATTGGGACCCCGTCATCGGCCCGTCCGGCATGGCCTTTTACGACGGCGACCAGATTCCCGAGTGGAAAGGGGCCTTCATCGTCGGCGGTCTGGTGAGCCAGGGCCTCGTCATCCTGCACATTGACGGCGACAGGGTTGCGACGGAAAGCCGATTGCCGCTGGAAGCGCGCATTCGTGATGTGAAAGTGGGTCCGGATGGCGCTGTCTATGCCGTGACTGAAGAACGCGGCGGCGGCAACTCGCAAATTTTACGGATCGCCAAGGCCACCTGAGAAAGCGATGACAGGAACAACAGGCCGCCGGAACGAAGGCGGCCTGTTTTTCGTTTGCCGCAGCGTGAAACCTGCCGGGAAAAACAATGCCACAGCCGCCAACCCGCCTTCTTGCCAAAATCGGACTTGCCTATGTCAGTGATCAGGAACCGGGTATTTCCCGCGAAAAACGCGGACGCGGTTTCTGTTACCGGCTGCCGGGCGGCGAACTCCTCTGCGATAGTGATGAGCTGAAGCGCATCAAATCGCTCGGTGTACCGCCCGCGTATAAGGATGTCTGGATCTGCATCGACCCGTCGGGGCATCTGCAGGCCACCGGGTTTGATGCCCGCGGCCGAAAGCAATATCGTTATCATCCCGACTGGCATACGCTCAGGGGAGAAACGAAGTTCTTCCAGCTCAAAAGCTTCGGAAGGGCGCTCCCTGCCATCCGCCGTCGCGCCATGGCCGACGTCGGTAAACAGGACCATGGGCAGGAAATGACGCTTGCAGCCCTCACCCTGTTGCTTGATGCCGCCTATTTGCGCGTCGGAAATCGCTCCTATCTTGAGAGTAACGGCACCTATGGCGCAACGACATTGCTCAAGCGGCACGTTTCGTTCGGTGAAACCATCGAATTGAGCTTCGCCGCCAAAGGCGGGCAAAAGGTGAAACGGCAATTACGCCACCCCCGCCTCCAGAAAATTCTTGAAGAGATCGCCGATCTGCCCGGCAAGGAACTCTTCGTCTGGCAGGATAGTGAAAACCGGGTTCACTCCGTCGATTCCAGCGATCTCAACGCATATCTCTCACGCATCGGCGGCCAGGGCATTTCCGCCAAGACCTTCCGCACCTGGGGCGGAACGCTCGCGGCCTTCTGCAACGCCATGGAGCATGTGGCAGCCGGTGAAAAACCGAGCATAAAAGGCATGTGCCAGGCTGCGGCGACCGAGCTTTCCAATACGCCTGCCATCTGCCGCAAGAGCTATGTGCACCCCGCTGTTCTCGATATCGCCACGGAGGAAAAGGCCCAGAAAAAGCTCAGCCGCATCTTGAAGGTCGGGGCAAAACCCGTCTCCGGCCTCAGGGCGGACGAAAGACGCCTGCTGGCCTTTTTACCCTGACAGGTCAGCGGCCTCCCACCCATTCCGCCAGTTCGCGCTCGGCCTTTTCCAGCGCGCTGTAATTCAAAAGCTTGCGCAGGAAAGCGACGGTAACGGCGCGGGTTCTAAGATTATACCGGCCTTCCGCCTCGTCATCGCCGGCCGCCTGATGCACGTTCAGCTTCTCGTAGAGACTTTGCAAGCGGTTCTGCACGCTGCGCAGCGACAGGTTCCGCCGGCGCGCAATCGCCTTATCGGTAAGTCCAAGCGCGACATCGACAAGAATTTCATATTCGGAATCGGTAAAACCATGCGCCTTGCCGAGGCTCTTCTCCTGCAGGCCGCGCACTTCCCGGTCGATCACGCATTGCGCCTCGATGAAGATGCTGCGAAGGGCCAGCCGCAGTCGGTCATCGGAGGCGGATTTCAGCACATATCCATAGGCGGCACCCTCAGGCACGATGCGGGAAACGCCACGTACATAGGCCTCGTCGGAATAATTGGACCAGAACAGGATGCGGGTATCCGGCCTTTCCTTCCAGATGGTGCGGGCCGCCTCGATGCCGTTGCGCTCGTTCATCTGCAAGTCCATGACGATATGGGCGGCGCGATTTTCCCGCGCCAGCTTTTCGCCGGTTCTGCCGTTTGCCGCCTCCAGCACCTTGTCGCATTCCGGCAGGGCGGCTCTTACCGCCTCGTTCAGATAGGCCCGATGCAGGGCATCATCCTCAACGATGAGCACGTCCATGTCACATCTCCTCCCGGAAATTGAAAGCGCCCGCAGGCAGGGTGACGGTGATGCATGTACCCGCCCCATCACGGTTGCCGCCTCTGTCGAACCGGGCAGAGATCAGCCGCGCCCGCGTCTTCATGTTGCCCATGCCGAGACCGCCGGGGGCACCACTGTCACCGCCGCCATTGCCGTCATCGCTCACCGTCACCCGCAACCCGCCGTCGATTGCGGCGAGTCTCACGGCAATCGTTTCGGGCTGGGCATGGCGAATGGCATTGTTCACGGCCTCCTGCACGATGCGGAAGAGCGATATGGCCACCGTCTTGTCCAGCCTTTCAACCAGCCCCTCCGTCTCGTCCTTCACTGACCAGTCGATAGCGCATCCGCTGTCGCGCACGGAGCGGTCCACATAGGTCTCGATGGCTTCAACGACGCCGAACAATTGCAGGATCGAGGGTTTCGCCTCCTCGATAATCTCGCGCAGATCCTGCATGCAATGCTGCAGGCTGCGCACCACCGGCTCCAGCATCTCGCCGGAAATATCGGGAGTGTGGCTCATGCGCTCGATACGCCGCGCAAGCCGCGTCAGGTCGGCCAGAGTCTGGTCATGCAGGTCCATGCCGATGCGCTGCCGCTCGGCCTCCAGCGCTTCCGTCAATTGCAGCGCGCCGAGGCGCAGGCCTTCTTCGCGGGCATTGGCGCGCGCCTCCTCGATGGCCGAGCGCTTGGCCTGTTCAGCGGCACGAATGGCGTAGAAATAGGGCGCCAGCAAATCCGCAACGGCGCGGGCGTTAGTGACATCTTCCATCGTATAGGCGTTCGACTGGTGCGAGGAGCAACTGAGCGCACCGATGATGTCGCCATGCACCTTCATGGGGACATGCAGGCGGCTGTGCAGGCCAAGTTCGATGATGGGGCTGGAAAACGACCCTTCGAAATGAAAGCGCGGATCGGAACAGGCGTCGCCGCTTAAAAGATATTCGACCGAGCCCGACAACAGCGACCGGATCGGGCTTCCGGTGAGAAGTGCGGGCGGCTGTCGGCTCCAGGCGCTGACCAGACCGCTCTCATAGGCAATGTGATACTTGTCATCCAGCTGCTTGATGCAGACATCCATGTGATCATGCGGGATGATATGGCTGATCTCGGTTGCGACCGCCTGAATGATGGCATTAAACTCCAGCTGCCCGGCGAGCAGCCTCGAAATGCCCATATAGTGATGAAAAAGAGCGCTTTTCGGCGTATCCAGCATGTGCGGACGCCCTCCCAAGCGTCTGCCTCCAATCCCTGCGGCGAAGATTTAACCCATCGGGTCCGCATTCTTCATTCTGCGCCCGACAGTGACCTTTCGTCCTGCGGGTTCCCGCAAGCTTTCTGCGGAAACCCGCAGGAAGATTGCCGCGATCCGCCTATACAAGCCAAATCTTCTTGGTCATTCTCGCTTCTACTGGGGAAAGGAGCTCCAGTGCAAAGGAATTCCGCCTGCCGCCGAGGAGATTTGCGGCGTGCGAGAATTCCGGGCTCGAAAAGGGCAAGCCACGAGGGAGGAAATCAAATGGCTTTCAGGAAGATGCTTCTGGCATCGGCCGCTGTCGCATGTGCAGCGCTGCCGATCACCGCTCATGCCGATACGTCGGCAAAAAAGATTGCGCTTTCAAACAATTACGCAGGCAATTCCTGGCGTCAGGCGATGCTGACCAGCTGGGACAAGATCACCAAGCAGGCGGTTGCCGACAAGCAGGTGGCCGCAGCTGACGCCTTCACGACAGCCGAAAACCAGGCGACCGAACAGGCGGCGCAGATCCAGAACCTGATCCTGCAGGGTTATGACGCCATCGTCATCAACGCCGCTTCGCCGACTGCACTCAACGGCGCGGTGAAGGAAGCCTGCGATGCCGGCATCACCGTCGTATCCTTCGACGGCATCGTCACCGAGCCCTGCGCATGGCGCATCGCCGTCGACTTCAAGGCCATGGGCGCAAGCCAGATCGACTACCTTGCCAAAGCGATGCCGAAGGGCGGCAACCTGCTCGAAATTCGCGGCCTGGCCGGTGTTTCCGTGGATGACGAAATCCATGCTGGTATTGTCGACGCCGTCGCCAAGAACCCGCAGTTCAAGATCGTTGGTTCGGTCAATGGCGACTGGGCGCAGGATGTCGCCCAGCGCGCCGTTGCCGGCATTTTGCCAAGCCTTCCCGAGATCGCGGCTGTCGTAACGCAAGGTGGTGACGGTTACGGTGCGGCCCAGGCTTTTGCCGCCGCCAAGCGCCCGACGCCGACCATCGTCATGGGCAACCGCGAAGACGAGCTGCAATGGTGGAAACAGCAGAAGGATGCGAGCGGCTATGAGACCATGTCCGTCTCCATCGCACCCGGTGTTTCGACGCTGGCTTTCTGGGTGGCGCAGCAAATTCTCGACGGCAAGGATGTGAAGAAGGACCTGACGGTGCCCTTCCTGCGCATCGACCAGGCCAATCTCGAGGACAACCTCAAGAACACCCAGAAGGGTGGCGTGGCGAATGTGGAATATTCGCTTGAGGATGCCCAGAAGGTGATTTCCGCGGCGAAGTAACCCGCGGTTCCTACCTGATCCTGCGGCGCTTTCGAAGGAAGCGCCGCAGTGATCCCACATTCAATTTCAGATCACTGGCGTAATTGCTCATGAATGACATCATCGAGGCGGAAGAAGTCGTCGCCGCGCGCGGCGTGAAGGTCGTGTTCGGCGCGGTCAGGGCGCTGGATGGGGCCAATCTCGTCATCCGCGCCGGGGAATGCCTCGGGCTCGTTGGCCACAACGGCGCAGGCAAATCCACCATCGTCAATGTCATCAATGGCGGGCTCACACCGCATGAAGGCTCCATTTCCTATCGTGGGAACCAGAACCGCCACGGCATAGCCGCTGCGCGTGCGAGCGGCGTGCGCTGCGTCTTTCAGGAACTCTCGCTCTGCCCCAACCTGACAATCAGCGAAAACGTCCGCATCATGCATGCCGCCATGAACGGGCGGAACTGGCGCGGGCGCGCTCTTTCCATGATCCGCCAGACGCTCGACGAGATTTTTCCCGGCCACGGCATCGATTGCGAACTGACGATTGCCGAGCTTTCGATTGCAGAGAGGCAGATGGTGGAAATCGCCATCAATTTCTGCCGCACGCCTGAAGCCCCGAGGCTGGTCATTCTCGACGAGCCGACATCCTCGTTAGACGCGGGCCTTGCCGAACAGTTGATGGATTATGTCCGGCGTTTTGTGCGCACCGGCGGCTCTGTTCTGTTGATCTCGCATATTCTCGGTGAAATTCTTTCAACCGCCACCCGCATCGTTGTCATGAAGGATGGCCGCGTGGTGGCCAACCGGCCCGCCGCCGAATTCACCACGCGGACGCTGGTGGAGGCCATGGGCAGCGTCGTCAAGCCGCAGGACAGGCAAAAGGGTGAGAGCCGCAAGGCGGGCGAAAAGGTGCTTTCCATGCCGGCGCGCCGGGGCGAAGGCCTTGCCTTCGAGGCTTTCCGCGGAGAGATCATCGGCCTTGCCGGCCTCGGCGGACATGGCCAGACCGAAGCGCTTCTCGACCTCTATCTTGCCCGCAACAGCAGCTGGCTGCCGGTGCGCAAGACCGATATCGCTTTCGTCGCGGGCGACCGCAGCCTCAACGGCACCTTCCCGCTGTGGAGCATCCTGAAGAACCTCTCCATCGCGTCGCTGCGGGATATTTCATCCGCGGGCATTGTGGACAGGAGCAAGGAGAGCGAACTGGGCGCGCAGTGGAAAAAGCGCATCGAAATTCGCACGCCCGACATGGGCAACAGGATCCTGTCTCTCTCCGGCGGCAACCAGCAGAAAGTCCTTTTTGCCCGTGCGCTCGCCACCACCGCCAGCACCGTTTTGATGGACGATCCGATGCGCGGCGTCGATATCGGCACCAAACAGGAGGTCTACGATATCTTGAGAACTGAAGCCTCTCACGGCCGCACCTTCATCTGGTACTCGACCGAGATGGATGAAATCCGTCTCTGTGACCGGGTTTATGTCTTCCGCGACGGCGCCATCCAGGCGGAACTCGTCGGCGACGACGTTACCGAGCAGAATGTGCTGGCCGCTTCCTTTGCCGGAGAAGACCACGCATGAAACTTTCGGCAAACGCGCTCCGCCTCATCATTCCCGCCGCCTCGCTCGCCTTCCTGCTCGCCGCAGTCTTCTACATGCAGCCGCGTGCCATGAGCTACACCGGCTTGAACCTACTGTTCAATCTGGCAGTGCCGATTGCACTCGCCACCATTGCGCAGATGCTCATCATGTCGGTCAACGATCTCGACCTGTCGATGGGCACCTTCGTCAGTTTCTGCGCCTGCGTCACCGCGACCTTCCTGCAAACGACGCCATTGCTTGGTATTGCGATCTTTGCCGGGGCGATCGCGGTTTATGCACTGCTCGGCGCCATCATCCATATCCGCGCCCTGCCCTCCATCGTCGTCACACTGGGCATGAGTTTCGTCTGGGGCGGCCTCGCCGTGCTCATTCTCCCCTCGCCCGGCGGCCAGGCGCCTGCCTTCATCCGCACGTTGATGACGGCAAAACCGCCTTTCGTGCCGATCGCGATCGTCGCCAGTATCCTGATTGCGGTCATCGCCCATTATATCGTCATGCGCTCCTCGTTCGGCGTGTTGATGCGCGGCGTCGGCGGAAATTTCCGCTCTGTCGAGCGTTCCGGCTGGTCAGTCATCGGCATCCGCGCCGCCACCTTTGCGCTGGCCGGTTTCTTCGCGGTGCTGTCCGGTATCGCCCTCGTGGGCCTGACGACATCGGCCGACGCCAATATCGCGCTGCGCTACACGCTGCTGTCGATTGCCGGCGTCATCCTCGGCGGCGGCGAATTCGTCGGCGGAAGAGTATCGCCCATCGGTGCCGTCATCGGCGCGCTGACGCTGACGCTTGCAGGCTCCTTCCTCTCCTTCATGCGCATCTCGCCGGACTGGCAGATTGGCGCGCAAGGGGCAATCCTCATCATCGTGCTGGCATTGCGCATCCTGCTCAACCGTCTCGAAAAGCGGGAGAAAAACCAATGAACGGGCTCTCTTCCCTCACCAGAAAACCGTGGATCTGGTCCTTTGCCGCAACCATTGCGGTGTGGATCATCACCGTGCTCTTCACTGGCGGCGCAAGCTCATTCGGCCTGTCGCACGCAGCACTCACCTTCGCGGCCTTTTCTGTCATCGTCGGCATCGGCCAGATGTTCGTCATCACGCTCGGGCCCGGAAATATCGACCTCTGCGTTCCCGCGACGATGACGCTGTCGGGGACGCTTGCCTTGAAGTTCATGGATGTATCGGACAGCCTCATTCTGCCGGGATTGCTGATCGCCATCCTCATCGGTATCGCCATCGGCATCGGCAATTATGCCCTGATCAAGCTCCTGCGCATCCCGCCGATCATCGCGACGCTCTCCATGAGCTTCATCGTGCAGTCCATCGCCATCTGGTCGAACCGCGGCCTGCGCATCAAGCCGCCGGAAACATTGGCCACATTCGCCACATCGAGTTTTCTCGGCATTCCCAACGTCGCCCTGGTCGCCCTGCTGCTTTCCGTTATTGCATGGCTGCTGCTGGACCGCTCCTTCTACGGACGCTGGATTGCCGCCATCGGCCAGAGCACCTTCGCTGCCCGCATGACCGGCATTCCCGTGGATGGCGCACGCTTCGTCACCTACGTCCTCTGTGCGGTGCTGGCGGCAATTGCCGGTTATCTGCTCGCCAGCTTCTCCGGCGGTGCGGCGCTCAACATGGGCTCGGAATATCTGCTGATGTCCATCGCCGTCGTTGTCATCGGCGGCACAGCGGTGGCGGGAGGGGATTCCAACGTGCCCGGCATATGGGGCGCATCGCTCTTCATGTTCCTGGTGGTCTCGATGCTGAATACCTATGGTTTCGGCGCGGGCATCCGCCTCATCCTCACCGGTCTCATCATCATCTCCGTCATTCTTCTGGCGAGTGGCCCGAAGGCCACGCGCTGACCCCGAACGACAAGCCAAAGCGGACCACGCTCATGACCACAGACAAGACTTCACCTTACGAAATTCACGACGACCGTTTCCGCCACCTGATCGTCGGCAATGCCGAGCTGGAAGAGCTTTATTCGGGCTGCCGCTGGGCAGAAGGACCGGTGTGGTTCGCCGACCTGAACTGCCTGCTTTTCAGCGATATCCCCAATGAGCGCATGCTTCGCTGGGTGCCGGATGGCGGAATCTCGGTTTATCGCCAGCCCTCCAACTTCACCAACGGCAACACCCGCGACCGGCAGGGACGTCTTGTGTCCTGCGAACATGGAGGCCGCCGCGTCACCCGCACCGAGGTCGACGGCTCGATCACCGTCCTTGCCGATAGCTACTACGGCAAGCGGCTGAACTCACCCAATGACGTGGTGGTGAAATCAGATGGCAGCGTCTGGTTCACCGACCCGACCTACGGCATTCTGTCCGATTACGAGGGCTACAAGGCCGAGCCGGAGCAGAAGACCCGCAATGTCTACCGGCTCGATCCCGCTACCGGAAAGATCGACATCGCCATCGACGACTTCGTGCAGCCGAACGGCCTCGCATTTTCGCCTGACGAAACGAAGCTCTACATTGCCGACAGTTCCTACAGCCACGATGTCACCCGACCCCGCCATATCCGCGTCTTCGACGTCGTGGATGGCGTAAAACTCGCCAACGGCCGGGAATTCTGCAATATCGACAATGGCCTGCCAGATGGCTTTCGCCTCGACACGGCCGGCAATCTGTGGACGAGCGCCGGTGACGGCGTGCACTGCTTTGCGCCTGACGGCACGCTCATCGGCAAGATCAAGGTGCCGCAGACAGTGGCGAACCTCACCTTCGGCGGGCCGAAAAAGAACCGCCTGTTCATCACCGCGACAAAATCGCTCTATTCGGTCTATGTCGCCGCAACCGGTGCACAGACACCCTGAAATCCGAAAACGCTGGTCTGGCAGGAAGTGGCAAGATCGCTTCAGAGCGCTATAATTGGCCGATGAGTGACGATTCCAACCTTTTCCTGACTGACGATATGGAGTTCGACGGCAAAGCCCCGGCCGTTGAACCAACCAGCCGCATGCTCTCCTGGGCACGCAATTCCGCTCTATACCGGCTGGAACAGCGCATGATGACGGAAAAGCAGCTGCGCGACGCCATCATGCGCAAGGCACGGGAAAAATTCGAGGATATCGGCGCCGCGCAGATAAAGGCGCTTGGCGATTTCGCGGTGCGTTTCGCTTATGAGATCAAGGCGCTTGACGATACAGCCTTTGCGGAAATCACCGTGCGAAGCGGGCAGCGCAGCGGCAAATCGAAACGGGGGCTGGCGCAAAAGCTTCAGCTTAAGGGGATAGACCGGGAGACCGCAGCCGTCGCCCTTCAGGAAACCGACGATCTGGTCGCAGCCATCAATTTTGCGCGAAAACGCGCTTTTGGCCCTTACCGTCGGGTCGAGCTTGATGAGAAGCGCAAGGCAAAGGAGTTTTCGGCATTTGCCCGCAATGGTTTTGGTTTCGAAATCGGGTCGAAGGTTATGTCGATGACGACGGAAGAAGCGGAAGATATTTTATCGGAAGCACCGCTCTGACGTTATTGTGGCAGCGGACGGGTTTTCAGATAAGCGATGAGATCGGCGATATCACTCTCGCTCCAGAGGCCGAAAAAGCGCATTGCATTTCCCGGGAGCGCCTTCTTCGGACTGGACAGAAATTTCTGCAACTCCTCCTCCGACCAAACCCTGCCTGCCGCTCCAGCATCCTTCAGCGCCTGTGAATAGTGGCTGTAGTCAGCGATAGATGCGATGGGTCTTCCGACCACGCCCATCAGATGCGGCCCCATGCGGGTGCGCGGCGCGTCGATGCTGTGGCAGGTGGAGCAGCGGCTGAAAACCTTCTCGCCATGCGCAGCATCGCCTTCGGAGAAAGCGCTCGACGCCGGGAGGAGGATGAATGCGACCGCGGCCGCGACTTTTTTGATCGGGGACATCATACCCCTGATAATACAACGCCCTCTGCGTCTGACAACGAAGAGGGCGTGTTTTGTCATGCGACCTAATGCCCGGCTCTAGCCTCCGGGCATCAGCCGGATCAGTTCATGGCCGTCAGCGTCACCGAGGTGCCGGTGGCGGCGAGGTTAAGGCCAACCTGGCCGGTCACGCTCACTGTCTGCAGCTGGATCGAGCCGGAAGTACCGCCGACGAGAACGTTCGTGCCAACGCCGAGACCGACGGTGACTTCAGCCGTTGCGCCCTGATAGAGGCCGCCGAGCGAACCCCGGTGGTAACCGGCGGTCGGGGCGAAAACGGCCCAGACCAGACGGCCCTGCGTGGTGAAACCGAGGTCAACGCCCATCTTGCGGATAGCGCCGCTATAGTGGTCGGTACGACGTGCGCCGATCGTGGACTGGAAGGTGCAATCCAGTTCCTTGGCCGAGCCGAGAACGTAACCGACGCCGCCGCCGATATCGCAGGTGAGGTAACCGATCTTGACGCCGTTGCGATCGTCCTGCTCCTGCGGAGCCGGCTCGTATCGTGCAAGGTCGGCAGCGAGTGCGGATGCGGTTCCGCCAAGGCCCATCGTCAATGCGGCAAAAGTTACGGCAACAGCCTTTTTCATCTGATTATCTCCTGTTTTATTCCTACCCGCAGCAGCCCTTCTTGCCCTCTCCGGATATTGAATTCCGCACTGTTAACGTTTGTTCCCTGAAATCGATCCAAAACAACTTAATTGGAGGCGATGAAAGCCGAACGGTTAACAATGTCTGATGGCGGTAGGATGCCATTAAGACATTGTTAGGGCGGGAAATGCGTGCGGAATCACCATCAACAGCAAGCGTTGGCGGGCGTGGTTCTGCAGCAACAACATCAGAGCGGCAGGGCCACGGGAAGGCCGGTGGCTGCGTGGGTCATCACGTCCATTCGCACGCCATAGATGCGCTCCAGCGTCTCCGGCGTCATGATCTCTTCCGGCGTTCCCCGGGCAATCAACCGGCCGGAATGCAGCGCGACGATCTCGTCGCAGAAGCGTGCCGCCATGTTGACGTCGTGCAGCACGACGATGACGCCAAGGCCTTTTTCACGCGACAGTCTCTGCACCAGCGAAAGCACCTCGATCTGGTGCGCCAGGTCAAGTGCGGAGATGGGTTCATCGAGAAGCAGGCTTTCGGCATTCTGGGCCACCAGCATGGCAAGCCAGACGCGCTGACGCTCGCCACCCGAAAGCGTATCCACCAGCCGGTCGCGGAAGGCAACGGTATCGGTAAGCTCGATCGCCTCGTCCACTTTTTCCTGATCCGCCTTCGTAAACTGGCCCAGCGCGCCGTGCCAGGGATAACGGCCAAGTGCAACCAGTTCTTTGGCCAGCATGCCGGAAGCGGCCGGCGTATATTGCGGCAGATAGGCGAGCTTTCGCGCAAATTCCCGATTGCCCCAGGCGGCAAGCGCCTTCCCTTCGAAGGACACCCGGCCCGCCGTCGGCTCCTGTATCCGTGCGAGAATCTTCAGCAGCGTGGATTTTCCCGAACCGTTATGGCCGATCAGGCCGATGGTCTTGCCGGTTGCAAAACTGGCCGTCAGCGGCTGCAGCAATGTCCTGCCCGGCACTTCCATGGTGACGCGATCCAGAGAAAAAAGCGGCATATCATCGTAACCGACTGCGGGCGCTGCCTGACCCATGCTTCTCATCTCCATACATCTTTCAAAAAATTCATCATCGCCTGCCTGAAAGCCAGATCAGATAGGGCGCGCCGGCAAGCGCCGCAAAAAATCCGAGCGGCAGTTCATAGGGAAAGGTCACCGTCCGCGCGCCAAGATCGGAAAGCGCCATCAGCACCGCGCCGAACAGGAAGGAGGCGAAGAGATGGTCACGTGGCGTTGTGAAACCGGAGCGCAGCGCAATATGGGGCGCCATCAACCCGACGAAACTCAAGGGACCAACCAGCAGCGAGGCGGCACCGGTGGCAATGCCGGCCACGGCGATGACGGCGGTTCGCGCAGCGCCGAGCGGCAGGCCGAGGGAGAGCGGCACATCCCGCCCAAGCGGCAGGATCGTCAGCCAGCGCGTGACCGATAACGCTCCCGCCAGAAGCACGATGGAAAGAACGGCGAGAAAGATCGCCGAAGCCGGCGTTGCCGTCGAACCCGAGCCGCTGAGCCAGGCGAGAATCTGCCATGCCCGCTGGTCGCCAATGGCAAGCAGCGCCGAAAGCACCGCCGAGCAGAGCGAACTGACGGCAATGCCCGCGAGCAGTATCTTTTCCGGCGGGAGGTGCCTGCGCACGGCGAAGAAGAGCACAAGGATCATGACGACCGCCGAGCCGATGCCGGCGCCGCAAAACAGTTCCAGCAGGCCTGCTGCCGGAAAAATGGTGATGGCGACGGCAAAACCGAGGCCCGCACCGCCGCTGACGCCGATCACCTCCGGGCTCGCCATCGGGTTGCCTGTCAGTCGCTGCAAAAGAGCACCCGCCATCGCGAGAAGACCGCCAGCGGCCATGGCGGCCAGTAGCCGGGGCCAGCGGAACGGCAACAGGCTTTGCAGATCGTCCGCCTTCAGCATTTCCCAGCCATCCGGTCCCTTGCCAACGGCGAGTGCGGCAAACACCAGCACCGCCATGATGGCCAGTGCAGGCAGCAGGGACGTGAGCCGGCGTCTTGTCGCAAGCTCGACGCCTTCACCGCGCTGCACGTCTGTCGGCCGGATTTTCGGCAGGAGCCACAGAAGCAGCGGACCGCCGATCAGGGCCGTCACCGCTCCCGTTGGAAAAACTTCCGCCGTCGTGCTTGCCAGAAGCTGGACCAGACTATCGCAGAACCATAGAAGCAGACCGCCGAGCAGCGGCGAAGCGAACAGAACGGAAGACGAGCGCCGCCCGCCCAGCGCCCGGGTGAGTGCCGGTGCGGCAAGACCGATAAAGCTAACGAGACCGACCGCAGAAGCAACGAAGGCGGCCAGCATGACCGCGACGGCCGCAACCGCGAGCCTGATCGAAAACAGCGATACGCCGAGCGATCGAGCACCAGAATCGCCGAGACCGAGAATCGTCAAAGGCCTTATCAGCAGGCCGGTCAGAACGAGCCCTGCCAGAAGCTGGCAGGTGAGAGACAGGGCGTTCGACCAGTCCTGCTGGCTAAGCGAGCCGCCGTTCCAGACCACCAGAGACATCAGATATTCGCCCTGCGCGAGCGTCAGCGCCGCGGAAACGGAAGCGGCGGTGATGCCGACCAGCAATCCTGACACCACCATGGTCACCGGCTCGAAGGAGCGCCGCCAGCCAAGCAGGAAGACAATACCCGCGGCCGCAGCGGCCCCGGCAAGCGCCACCAGGGCGCGGTTACCGTCCAGAACAGACGGAAAAAACAGGGTGGCGATGACGATGGCCAGTTGCGCGCCGGCCGAGATGCCGAGCGTCGAAGGATCGGCAATCGGATTGCGCAGCAATTGCTGGAAAAGCGCCCCGGACAGACCGAGCATCGCGCCCGCCAGAACGGAAACCGCCACGCGGGGCATCAGGCTGAAGGCGAAAATCACCTGATCCATCGACAGGTCGGCAGCATCGAACGGTGGACTGGGCCATGCGCTGAACGGCAGCCGGAGCAGCCCTGCATGCAGGGAGAGCCCGCAGGCGAGAGCGAACAGCAGCCCCAGGACAATCTGGAGAGGGCGCGCCGTCACAGGGCTTCCCCCCGCACCGAAAGCGCTTCGGTCAGAAGCCGCGCAAAACGCATGCCGGCGGTGATGCCGCCATAGGGGGCGACATTGGCAAGCGTCACAACGCGGTTTTCCCGAACGGCAGGCAGTGCCCGCCAGATTGCGCTGTTGCGCAACGTTTCCCGTGCCTCGACCGGAATATCGGAGACGACGACGATGCGGGCATCCGGCGAGGCCGCGAGGTTTTCAATCGGGACCGGAGCCGCGAAAGTGAATTGCGAACGATCCACCCAGGCATTGGCGAGCCCCAGCCGGCCAAGAACATCCCCGAACATGCTGTCCGCGCCGAAAGCGCGAAAATGTCGCGCGTCGCCGATATTGATCACATAGGTCGGCCGCGCCGCAAATCCGGCGAGGCGGGTCCGCATGGCGTGCAGCGCCGCTTCCGTTTCACCCAGAACCCTGCGCGCCTCTTCGGCCCGCCCGAGCTTTTCACCAAGCGCCGTGACTGCCGCCAGCGCCTTTGCGAAAGGCGGCTCGCCCTTTACGTAAAAGGGCAACGAGAAGACCGGCGCGATAGCTTCAAGCCTGCCGGTGTAGCGGGTGTAGAAGGGCGAGATCAGAATGAGATCGGGTCGGGTCAGTTGCAGGAGCTCGAAATTCGGAGCGCCGCGCAGGCCGAGATCGGCGACGGTTTCCGGGATTTCGGGCTCCAGCGCACCCGCCCGGAACTGGATAAGCTCGGTCGCCGCCACCGGCATGACGCCAAGGGCCACGGCTGTTTCGAGCATCGCCCAGTCAATGGCGGCAATGCGCGGGGTCGACTGTGCCCGCGTCGCGCCAGCAAAGGCCGCAGCAGCGAGCAGGGCCAAAAACTCCCGCCGTCCCCAAACGGGAGACATCCATCGATCCTTGCGCGTCATGCCCCTGCTGCTTCACTTAGATGTGGCGTTACCAACGATAGGTCAGCTTGCCCATGACCGTTCTTCCGTCACCGTAATAGCATCCGAAAGTGGAGCAACTAGAAATATATTCTTTATCAGTCAAGTTTTGCACCATAAGCGAGGCGCGGTAGCCGTTCTTCTCGTAATGCACGCCGAGATCGAGCAGGGCGAGCCCCTTCATCTCAAAGGTATTGGCGGCATCGCCATAACGTTTTCCAACGTAACGAACACCGCCGCCGATGCCGAAACCTTCGAGCGCGGTATCTTCCGGGAAGGTGTAATCGAGCCAAAGGCTGGCGGCGTGCCGGGGGGTGCTATCAAGCTCGTTCCCATTATTCACACGGCCGGAGACCTCGCTGTCCATGTAGGTATAGGCCGCGCGCAGGTCGAGCCCGTCGACAAGGCTTGCAACGCCTTCAAGCTCTAGGCCTTTCACGTGCGCCTCATCCATCTGCTGCGTCACGCCACCCACCGTCGTTGTGACGTTCTTCTGTTTCAGATCGTAGATCGCCGCCGAAAAGAAACCGTCGAAACCTTCCGGCTGGTATTTGACACCCGCTTCCCATTGTTCACCGGTGGTCGGTTTTGGCGCATCACCGACAGCCGGCTGCGGCACCGGCTCGAAGGAGGTTGCATAGCTGACATAGGGCGCGATCCCGCCATCAAACAGATAGCTGACGCCGACACGGCCGGTCAGCTTGTGGTCATCCTTGTCGAGCGTGCGATAGGTGGTGCCATTGAAGGTCGTGCCGCTGGTGCTTGCCCAGTCCTGCCGCAGGCCGGCAGTGATGCGCCAGTTCTCGATCGCCATCTCGTCCTGCGCATAAAGGCCGATCTGGGAAATATCGGTCTTCACATCGGCATAAAGCGTGCGCGAGGTAAGGCTGATCGGCCCGCCATAAACAGGATTGACGGGATTGAGCGGCGTTGCGGCCCAGAACTCGGTTTTGACGTTATTGTCGAAATAGCGGTAATCCAGCCCGACAAGCAGGGTATGATCGATCGGCCCCGTGGAAAAATCCGCCTGGAGGCTGTTGTCGATGTTGAAGGTGTTCAGCAGCTCGTCCTGGAACGTCGCATTGCGACGGATGAGATTGCCTATCATGCCACCGCTGGTCGAAGACATGCCGAGCGCGCGGTAGGACCAGTCGAAATTGGAATAACGCGCATTCTGACGGAAGGTGAAGGTCTCATCGAAGCGGTGTTCGAATTCATAACCGATATTGGTGAACTTGCGGTTTGATGTATCGAAGGACGGATCACCGACATAAAAGCTGCGGTCCAGCATATTGCCGGGTCTGAAATAGGTCAGCGCCGGCGGCAAACCGGAGGGCGAACTCGGATTGTCGTGCTGATAGGAGGCAAGAACAGTCAGCTTCGTATCCTCGTCCGGCTGCCATGTGAGAGCCGGCGCGATGAAATAACGGTCGTTCTGCAAATTGTCCGTTTGGGCATGGGCGTTGCGCGCAAGGCCGGTCAGGCGATAGGCGAAACTGTCGCTATCCGCCACCGGGCCGCCAATATCGAACATCGACTGATAATAATCGAAGCTGCCGATCTGCGCACCGACTTCACCGAACCGTTCGAAGGTCGGCCGTTTGCTGCTGAGATTGATAAGGCCGCCGGGATTGCCCTGCCCGTAGAGCACGGAAGCGGGCCCGCGAATGACCTCCACGCGCTCCAGACCGTAGACCTCAAAAGAAGGCGCACCGGCCGTCCGCATCAACCGCAGACCATTGAGGAACTGCAGCTGATTCCCCTGAAAGCCGCGAATGCGCGGCGCATCGAAACGCGGATCGGCGCCGAACGGCTGCGCAACCACCCCCGGGACGTAATTCAGCGCCTCGCCGAGATTGCGGACATCCTGCGCATCCATCTGATCTCTGGTGATGACGGATACCGATTGCGGCGTCTCGATCAGGGATCGCCCTGTCTTGGTGGCGCTGGCGCTGGTTTTTGCCACATAACCCTTCACGGGCGCCTTGGGGTCCTGATTTTTCGCGCCGTCGACGGTGATGGTCTGCAGCACCGTGGTTCCGGCGTCCTGTGCAAGGGCAGAAGCCGGGGCCAGGAACGCCACATAAGCAATGGCGGCGCAGCCACCAGCCAGAATGGAAATGTGTTTGGTTTTTCCCTGCACGCCAAAATCCCTCGTCACCCGCACCAGCCATAGGCAGTCATTTACTGGAGAATTAAAGTCATCTTATTACGCAAGGTGTGGATTTCGATCCAATAAGTGAAACTGGATTTTTTCATAATTTTTGATTATGAAATCTCTCTCCATAATAGTTTGGAATTATTCAAAACCTGCCAAAAAAGGCGCTGACAATGGGCAGAAAACCGGCGAACCGGGCTGACGCGTTCGAGCTGCGGCATCTGCGCTATTTCACCACGCTGGTGGACGAGCGCAACTTCGAGCGCGCCGCTGCCCGCCTCGGCATTGCCCAGCCGGGTTTGAGCCAGCAGATCATGGCGCTTGAACAGATCGTCGGCATGCCGTTGCTTGATCGCACAAGGCGGTCGGTGAAGCTCACCATGCCCGGCCAGCTTCTTTACGAGGATGCCCGGAAAATCCTTTCGAATGCCGAGGCGACGCTTGCAACGCTGAAGCGTGTCGGCCGCGGCGAAACCGGGCGCATCTCCATCGGTTATGTCGCCTCCGCCGCCTATTCCGGGTTGATGATACAGTCGATCGCCAGTTTCCGCGCCTCCCATCCCGATGTGGAGCTGCAATTGATCGAGATGGAAATGCGGCTGCAACTGGCCAGGATTGCCGACGGCAATCTGGATTTCGCCTTTATCCGCCCGCCCGCCCCTGTTCCGGAAGGTGTGACAACCCACGTGGTGTTGCGGGAGCCCTTGATGGCAGCGCTGCCGGAAAACCATCCTTTGGCTTTTGCCCCGCAGGTCGATCTGAAAAATCTTTCCGGTGAAACCTTCATCACGCCGCGACAGCCGCCGGATGTCGGCTTTCATTACAACACCATCGAGGCCTGCAACGAAGCCGGGTTCCAGCCGGCAATCAGCCCGGAAGGCAGGGACTACACGACCATTGTCAGCATGGTGGCCATTGGCCTTGGCGTTGCGCTGGTGCCGCGCTCGCTTGATTGCCTGCGGTTGCCCGGCGTGCGCTATGTGCCGCTTGCGGCAAGCGCCACGACGTCGGACCTCGCCATCGCCCACCGGAAAACCGAAGCCTCCCCCGCCGTCAGGGCCTTCATTCTCCACGCCCGCAATTGAGCCGCGTGGAGGGAAATATCCGTGTCGCACCTTGTTCGCCGGGGACGAAAAATCGGCCGCCCTCCGTCGCGCGGCATTGATCGAGCGACGACGGTGCGCCGCAACGCCCGGAATTGCCGGGCAGATGGCTGCCTGCCGGACGTCGTTCCGGCGACCGGGGTAAAAATCTCCTTCCCCGCATCTCCCCGCCGCCCCGGCCCACTGCATAATCGCGACAGATTTCGATTTATGGGAGACAGCAATGGCTGAGATTTACGACCACTACGCCGCCGGCCTCGAATCACCGGCTTCCCACGCTTTTGACGTCGTTCCGGACGATGCAAAGCCGCTTCCTTGCGCCACACGCGCGATCTATGTGGGCAATGGCGGACATCTTTGCCTGACTGTCCTTTCCGGGGCAACCGTGACCTTCCAGAACCTGCCCGCCGGCAGCCTGCTGCCGGTCCGCGCAACGCGGATATTTTCGACGCGCACCACCGCAACCGGCATTGTCGGGCTCAACTGATGGTCTTTCCGCGGCAACAGCGCCACACACACTATGGAGGCAATGCCATGCAACATGACACTTTCATGACAAGCTTTCAGGTTGATGTCAGCAAAATCCTGCATGCGCCATTGACCGGCCCATGCGGCAAACCGGAAAGGGGCGTTTGCGCTCGCTTGTCATTGCCGCCGGCCTATCGAAAATTTGGTGGATCTGGCAGTGGCTCTTTTTACCGCGAAAGCGACGGGAACAACAACTTATCGTCCGGAAATCGGCAGCGTGGCGCTGAGCCTGCTGACGGCGGCTTATCTCCTGTTTTTCACGAACCGGACATTCTGGTCGAAGGTTCATACCTATCTTTCCGCCTATCCGGTCGCCATCGTCGCGCTCTATGTTGCCATGATCGCCTTTTTCGGCGCGCTCATCACGATTTTCTCCGCCAAATATCTCCTCAGGCCGTTTCTGATCGTCCTGATCTTCGCGGCGGCGGCGGCGTCCTGGTTCATGGATCGCTACGGTATCGTCATCGACAGCGACATGATCCGCAACGCCATGGAGACGACGCAGGCGGAAGCGGGCAATCTGATCACGCCCGGCTTTCTCTGGCATATGGCGATTTACGGGCTGGTGCCGTCTCTCGTCGTCGTCGCCGTCCGCATCCGGCACCGGCCGATCCTCGACAAGCTTCTGTGGAACACGATCAGCATCCTGGTCTGCCTTGCCATAACCGGCATCATCAGCTTCGCCAACTCCAAGACCTTCACCACCGCCATTCGCCAGCACAAGGATATCGTCAAGAGCGTCAATCCGTTGTCACCGATCATGTCGACGGTGCATTATTTCACGCAGGCCGGCAAGGAAGTCGATATTCAGGTCAGCCCAATCGGCAAGGACGCCAAAGTCCTGCCCGCATTGGGTAACGTGCATAAGCCACGCATTACCGTCATCGTTGCGGGCGAAACTGCCCGCGCGGCGAATTTTTCGCTGAATGGCAACGGGCGGGAAACCAATCCGGAGCTCAAGAAGCGCGATGTGGTCTATTTCCCCAGCACAACGAGCTGTGGCACCGCGACGGCGATTTCCATTCCCTGCATGTTCTCGCAATTCACACGCTCGCAATATAGCCACAAGAAGGCGCTTGCGAATGAAAATGTCATGGATGTCCTCGTCCATGCAGGGGTCAGCGCGACCTGGCTGGACAATAATACCGGTAGCAAGGACGTCGCCGACCGTATCCCCTATTTCGACCTGCCTTCCACCAATGACAGCCGCTTCTGCACCGGCGGGGAATGCCGCGACGACATCTTTTTCGACAAGCTCGACGCCTGGCTCGATAACGTCAAGAAGGATAGTGTCATCGTGCTGCACCAGATGGGCAGCCATGGTCCGACCTACTACCTGCGTTACACCGACGAGTTCCGCAAGTTCACGCCGGACTGCCGCACCGCCGAGCTTGGCAATTGCAGCGACGCCGAAATCGTCAACTCCTACGACAACACGCTTCTTTATACCGACCACTTCCTCTCGACCGTGATCGACAAGCTGAAGGCGCGTTCCGACAAGCTGGCAACAGGCATGATCTACGCCTCGGACCACGGCGAGTCGCTTGGCGAAAACGGCGTCTACCTGCATGGCGCGCCCTATCTCCTCGCGCCCGACCAGCAGACCCATGTGCCGTTTCTCGTGTGGTTCGATGACGATTTTGCCAAATCCATGGGACTGGACAAGGCCTGCCTTGCGAAAAGCGCGGCAGAGGGCGGGCGCTCGCACGACAATTATTTCCACAGCATCCTTGGAATGATGAACGTCTCCACCTCGGTCTACGATCCCTCGCTCGATGTCTTCAGCGGCTGTACCCAACGCCGGACGAGCTGAACAGACAGTGCTTGACGCTTATCCGGAGAACAAGATACGCAAGACGACGCGATAGAGGGAGCTGTCTTGCGGGTTCTGCTTGTTGAAGACGATCATGTGCTGGGGGAGGCGCTGCGGGACCATGTGGCCGCGGCGGGTCACGCTGTCGACTGGTTCAAGACGCTGGGCGACGCCATGGCGGCGACGCTGACGATGGGTTACGGCCTGATCCTGCTCGACATGCGACTGCCTGACGGCGAGGGCATCACCCTTCTGCAAAGCCTGCGCAAGCGCGACGACGCCACGCCGGTCATCATTCTGACGGCGCATGACCAGGTCTCCGACCGGATTGCCGGGCTCAATGCCGGCGCGGACGATTATCTGGTCAAGCCTTTCGATCTCAACGAACTTTCAGCACGCATGCTGGCGGTCTCGCGTCGTTACGAGGGGCGTTCCGCCCCCGTCATCCGCCTGCCCGGCATCGAGATCAACCAGGTAGCGCGCAACATCACGGTCGATGGCACGGCGCAGACGCTCAGCGCCCGCGAATGGGCCGTGCTGGAGAAACTGGTCGAGCATCCCGGCGCAGTCGTCTCGAAAGCGCAGCTGCACGATACCCTGTACGAATTCGGCGCGGAAATAGAGAGCAACACGGTCGAAGTCTATATCAGCCGGCTGCGCAAGAAAATCGGCCATGACCGCGTCGAGACGGTGCGTGGCGTTGGCTACACGATCAAATAGACGAACCCCAGGCAGATACAGATGGCCAGACCGACCAGCATGACCCGCAAACTCGTGATGGCGCTGACCAGCGTTGTCGCCATATCATGGCTTCTCGCCTGCGGTTTGGGCGTCATGGTGATGCAGGACGAGTTCGCTGAGATTTTCGATGCCGGTCTCGAGGAAACCGCGGAAAGACTGCTGCCGCTTCTGCTCGACGACCTGCGTGAGAACAATACCGCGCCGGCCTCGCAGAAGCTCAACCAGTCGGCGGAGGGAGCGGAATATCTGACCTATCAGGTTCGCGACCGAGAAGGCCAGGTCGTGCTGCATTCGCATGACAGTTCGACGGAGCCTTTCGAAGTCTCTCTCGACCCCGGTTTTTCAGAAACATCGTCGCAGCGCATCTTCACGGTCGCCTCACCCGACGGCAACTATTTCCTGCAGGTCGCCGATGCATTCGCAAATCGCCGCGAGGCAATCGTGGAGGCAGGCACCGCGCTGGTGTTGCCCGTGCTCATTCTCATTCCTGCCAGCATTTTTGCGGTCATCCTCGTCGTGCGGCGAACGCTTCAGCCGGTGCAAACCTTACGCGACGAAATCGGCAAGAAGGACGGCGGCAATCTCGCTCCGCTTGCAACTCAACCCTTCCCGCCCGAACTGCACCCCATTGCGCGATCGGTCAACCTGCTGCTTGGGCGGCTGCGCTCGACAATCGAGGCGGAGCGGGAATTCACCGCCAATAGCGCCCATGAATTGCGAACCCCGATTGCCGGTGCGCTGGCGCAGGCGCAGCGGCTGCACGCCGATATCCCCCCGGAGCTTGCGCCACGCGTTGAAAACATCGAAAAATCCCTGCAGCACCTCGCCCACCTCGCTGAGAAACTGCTTCAGATGTCCCGGGCTGAAGCCAGGATCGGGCTCACGGATAAGACAAGCGATCTCATCCCCGTGCTCGAACTCGTTATCGACGATATGAGCAGGACGGCGATAGGGGCGTCTCGCATCCGCTTCACCAATCGCTGTGAAGGCGCCCTGTCCGGCAGGATCGGTCCGGATGCCTTCGGTATCATCATCCGCAACCTTCTCGAAAATGCGTTGATTCACAGCCCGCCGAAAAGCCCCGTGCAGGTGATTGCGGAAACAGATGGCGCGATCCGCGTCGTAAATGCCGGGCCGACCGTCGATCCGGTGTTGTTGCCCAAGCTGACGACACGTTTCACCAGAGGCCATTCTACGGCTGACGGCACCGGGCTCGGTCTGGCTATCGTCAAAAGCCTGGTGGAACAGACCGGCGGAAAACTGGTGCTTTCCTCTCCCGCAGAAGGTCAGCAGGACGGTTTTGAAGCCCGCGTGATCATTCCCAGCGAAGCCGCCTGAACGCAAAAAAGAAAAAGCCCCGCCGGGAGGACGGGGCTTTGCTGGTTTTTGGTGTAAGCCGATCAGTCTTCGTGGATATGGCTGTGGTCGCGCGTGTCGCGCATCTTCACGTAAACCACCAGCGACAACGCGATCATGATCGTCACATACCAGAAGAACCAGTTCTCGTGGCCGATCTGCTTGAACTTCAAGGCTACGAATTCAGCCGTTCCGCCGAATATGGTGTTTGCCAGCGCATAAGGTAACGCCACGCCGAGCGCGCGAATATGGGCCGGGAACATTTCCGCCTTCACCACCGCATTGATCGAGGTATAGCCGGTGACGATCAGCAGGCCGATCAGCACGAGGCCGAAAGCCATGATCGGATCGGTTGTGGTCGAAAGCGTGCTGAAAATGACATAGGTGAACAGCGTTCCCAGGATGCCGAAGCCCACCATCAGCGGTTTACGGCCGATCTTGTCCGACAGCGCACCGGCAAGCGGCTGACACAGCATGAAGACAAAAAGCGCCGCCGTGGTAATTTCCGTGGCGCTTTCCTTGCTGAAGCCCGAGGTGTTGACGAGGAACTTCTGCAGATAGGTGGTGTAGGCGTAAAAGGCGAGCGTGCCGCCTGATGTGAGCGCCATGACCATCAGCGCTTCCCTTGGATAGTGCTTGAACAGCGCCCATCCGCTGGACTTCGGTTTGTCGGCAGCGCCGGTCTTGGCATTTTCGAAGGACTGCGTCTCGACAAGGCCGCGGCGGATATAAAACACCGCAATCGCCAGAAGGCCGCCAATGAAGAAGGGAATGCGCCAGCCCCAGGAGCCGAGCTGTTCCGGCGTCAGGACCCGCTGCAGCACCAGAAGCACCGCCAGCGCCAGAAGCTGGCCGGAAATCAGCGTCACATACTGGAAGCTGGAGAAGAAACCACGGCGGTTCTTGCCGGCCATTTCGCTGAGGTAAGTCGCGCTTGCGCCATATTCGCCGCCGACGCTGATGCCCTGCAGCAGCCTTGCAAATACCAGAATGGCGGGGGCGGCAATGCCAATCGTTTCGTGGCCGGGCGTAATCGCGATCAGCAGCGAACCGAGACACATCAAGGTGACGGACAGGGTCAGACCCGCCTTGCGGCCCTTGCGGTCTGCATAGGTGCCCATGAACCAGGCCCCGATGGGCCGCATCAGAAATCCGACGGCAAAAACGGCAGCGGCACTCAAGAGTTCAGCCGTCTGATTGCCCGAGGGGAAGAACACCGGCGCGAAATAAAGAGTGAAAGCCGAATAGACATACCAGTCGTACCATTCGACGAGATTACCCGCCGATCCGCCGATAATGGATTTCAAACGGGTTTTCTGGTCCGGCGCGGCGGCGGGACCATTTGCCATAATATTCACGGGTTGACTCCAATTCATCTTCGTCTGGAGATGGAAGGGCGAACGGAAGGTGTGATAATTTGTCGCTCCTGTCGAGGGTATATACCCGCCATGCTGCGATGCGCAAGTTTATACCGCGTTGCAATATTGCTGAAAAAGCAGCCGTGGCGTCTGAAAGACTTCCTCCTCCCCGGCATTTTCGCCACCCGTTTTTATCACGATTGCTGGGCAGAAACCATCGAAGGAAAACTGGACGACCTTGAACCGCCTTGTAAGCCGCGCCAGCTCAAACTAAAATATATCAATGATTTACGACATATCCGACATCCAGCTCGAAAAGCTCCTCATCGCCGCCGCCCGCGCGGGCGAAGCGCTGGCGCGGCTGGACGAGCGGATAAGCAGATCGGCGATGAAACAGGGCTTCATCGAAAGGCAGGATTTCACCGACGCCATCTCCTCCATGTGGGTGGACGGCGAACTCGTGCACATGGAAGACCTCGTGTTGCATGACGCCCATATGGATGTGCGTGCGCCAAGCCATGAAATGACGGCGGCACACCGAATCCTCCGCTCGCGGCGGCTGATCTTTGCCAATGCGGCCGGCTGGGCTTTCACTGCACCGGGTCTTTCCCGGCTGCGCGGCAGGGCGTCGCCCGCCGCCGAAGAGATGCTGCCCGCACGGCAGACCGCCGATCAGCCTGCGGGTGAGGAGGCACATGAGGCTGAGACATCGCTGGACGGCGCTTTTTCCGAACTCGACGCCCTTCTGGCGCGAAGCGCAGCCACGCTCGATGCGATCACCACGGGAAACGCGCTTCCGTCGATACACAGGGAGGAAAGCCATGCGCTCATCAACGAGCCTGACTGGGACGAAGACGAACGGCTGAAAGAATGGTGGGACGTGCAGTCGCGGACGGAGGAACTGCCGGCAATTCTGCGCACCGCCATCCTGCTTGATTCCTGGAACATGATAGAGGTGCTCCAGCGCAGCCCCTGGCTTGGGCGGCTTCTGGCCTCGGCTTTTCTGCGCGATGGCGCCATCACGCCCGATCACCTGCCGGCCCTGAGCGCCGGTCTTCGTGCCATCCCGAGGGAGCGGCGGCACGCCAGGAACCAGACACAGCGCATCCTCGCACTTCTCGACAGTTTTTATGAGGCGGCGCTGGCCAGCATGAAGGAACACGACCGGCTGAGCCATGCGCGGGAGCGGATGATGCGCAAGTTGGCCGGCCGCCGTTCCTCTTCGCGATTGCCCGAACTCGTCGAGCTGGTCGTCTCCCGCCCCGTGGTCTCGGCAGCCATGATCGTGAAGGAACTCGGCACCACGCCACAGGGCGCAATCGGCCTCGCCAACCAGCTGGAATTGCGGGAGGTTACCGGTCGTGGCCGTTTCCGCGCCTGGGGCATGCTGTAGCGGCCCCTTGCAGACGATCCGGAAGGTAAAAAGGACCGTTTCGCAGCCGCTTTCGCATGGAAACGTGCCTCGTCAATTCGGCGATCACGAATCTTAACAAAATTTAACTATTGCGTAGGTCAACGAAGCGGCTATGTTCCTCGCTGCGTTGCAACACCGATTTCTTCTCCGGCAACGCGGTCGCATTCGGCCCGGCAACTTTTCTCTGCCGCCCGCATTTAAGTGTCCATCATCAGGGAGATGCAATAATGACAATTTCAGTTTCACAACCCGATTCCGATCACGAAACCGATGCTCCTTTCGCCAAAAAGGTCCTGGCAGCGCGTAATCTTGCCGGCTATACGATCGAGCAGCTAGCCGTGACCTGTGGCCTCACCACGAGCGAAATACGTGCCCTGGAAGACGGCACGGACAGCGACCCCCTGCGCATCCGGCGTGTTGCCGCCGCGCTGCATATTCCGGTCGAAACCGTTATCTGATCTTTCCTATCGATCACGAAAAATCTCAGCGCCGCCGGGAAGATGTTCCCGGGAACATCGAGGCGGCGCACGCAGCCCGGAGGCTGCCGATTCTTTCGGAACATTTTCCGCATCCGCTCCCTTAACATTTTCGTTATCCGGCACCACATGCAATTCGCGAGCGGGGACGTTCAGCGACATTCGACATGTATCCCGCCCGCCGAGAGCAGCAACAACCTCCGGAATCCTGCCATGACATTTACGCTCGACACCGAAGAACGGGTTTCTTCAGCATTGGCTGAATTGTGGCCGGCGGAGAAAACCGAGACTCTCGACTGGCTGGTCACCGGCACCAAGGACGAACGCTTCATCGACGAAATCTTCGTGGAGCTTTGCAACCGCTTGCGGGCAAGCGGAATTTCGGTGGCGCGCGGCGTTCTGGCTTTCCGTATCCGCCATCCGCAATGGCTGGGCGCGCGGATTTTATGGAAAGCCGGCATGTCCGAAGCCGAGATCGTCACTTATGGCTACGGCTCGGAAAACACCCCCGAATATCTCAACAGCCCGATCAGGGACATTCACCAGGGCGCCAGCGAAATCCGGCATCGCCTGAACGTCGACGCCATCGACGAAACAGGTTACACGATCTATGAGGAGCTGCGGTCGGAAGGGCTGACGGATTATTGCGCCTGGCCTATTGAGCACACGTTTGGCAAACGCCACGTCGCATCATTTTCCAGCGATCGCCCCGGCGGCTTTTCCGACGAAGAGATCGTCGCGCTGAAAAACCTCCTGCCCGCGCTCGCGCTGGTGAGCGAGATACGCCTGAAGAACAGGATGACACGCACCCTTCTGGAAACCTATGTGGGACCACATGCGGGCGAAAAGATCCTGAACGGCGCCACGACACGCGGCAGCGGCATGACGGTGGGAGCAGCAATCCTGATCTGCGACCTGCGCAATTTTACCCATATTTCCGATCTATGGCCGCGTGACGATGTGATCGAGCTTCTGAACGGTTATTTCGACGCCATGTGTGATCCGATCGAGGAATTTGGCGGGGAAATCCTGAAATTCATGGGCGACGGGCTGCTGGCGATCTTCCCGCTCAGCAACCCGGATGCTTGCGGAAACCTCCTGAAGGCCATTGCCAGGGCGCAACGGAGCCTGATCGCACTCAATGAGATCAACCGGCAAAAAGGCCATGACCCCTTGGGTTATGGCATCGGCGTTCACGTCGGCGATGTCATGTACGGCAATATCGGCTCGAAAACCCGGCTCGATTTCACCGTCATCGGACCCGCCGTCAACATCGCATCGCGGCTTGAGACGCTGACCAAGGAAACAGGGCGCAACGTTCTCTTCTCCGAAGAATTCGTGCGCATGGCTGGCAACGAGACCGGGTTCGAAAGTCTGGGCCCTTGGCTGTTGCGCGGCCTCGAAACCCCGGTCGAAGTTTACGCTCTTCCGCAAAATCCCGCATCGGCGCCCGTCGCCGCCTGATGGGCTGCGCCTGCTGCCCAGCTTGTAACGGCCCATTTTAAGCCGAACGGCATCTCCCCGACACCCTCCGGAGCCGTGATTTCGGCTACCCTGCGCGACGTCAAATCGCTTGACACGCCATGCCTGTCGATCTAGCAAAATGGAACATATATTCTATATCGAAACATTGTTTGCATTCATATTCTGCCTGTCCGGGAGTGACGGGCGGACGCGTGAAGGAACCGGAGGAAAAATGGTTACGAAATTGGCCCTGCTTGGCGCCGGACGGATCGGCAAGGTCCATGCAAAGGCGATCACCACCGACAGCCGCGCGCAGCTGGTGGCTGTCGTGGACGCCATGGCCGGCGCTGCGGAAGCAATCGCGCGGGAGGCCCACTGCATGGTCAGCACGATCGAGGAGGTTCTGGCCGACGAAACGATCGACGCGGTCATCATCTGCACGCCGACCAACACCCATGCGGATCTGATCGAGCGTTTCGCCCGCGCCGGCAAGGCGATCTTCTGCGAAAAGCCCGTTGATCTCGATGTTGCCCGCGCGGAAGCCTGCGCCAAGGTGGTGGAAGAGACCGGTGCGAAGGTCATGCTCGGTTTCAACCGGCGTTTCGACCCGCATTTTCAGGCTGTTCACAAGGCGATCGACGACGGCCGCATCGGCAAGGTCGAAATGGTGACAATCACCAGTCGCGATCCCGGCCCGCCCCCGGCCGAATATATCAAGGTTTCCGGCGGCATTTTCCGCGACATGACCATTCATGATTTCGACATGGCCCGTTTCCTGCTCGGTGAGGAAGTGGAAAGCGTGTTCGCCACCGGTTCCGTTCTGGTCAATCCGGAGATCGGCGCACTCGGTGATTTCGACAGCGCCAGCATCGTTCTGACGACGAAAAGCGGCAGGCAGGCGATTATTTCAAACTCTCGCCGCGCGACCTATGGTTACGACCAGCGCATCGAGGTACACGGTTCGCTCGGTTCGGCAGCGGCCGAAAACCAGCGCCCGGTTTCCATCGAAATCGCCAATGCGGATGGCTACACCCGGCCACCGCTGCATGATTTCTTCATGACGCGTTACACGGCAGCCTATGCTGCGGAAATCACTGCTTTCATTGACAGCATTGAAAATAACACCGCGCCCTCTCCATCCATCAAGGACGGTTTGATCGCGCTGAAGCTCGCCGATGCGGCGCTGAAATCCGCAACGTCGAAAACGGTCGTGACGATCGCCTGAGGTAGCGGCCGTAGCGCCGCGCGTCCTGCCGAACTCTCTGTCCGCCGCGCAATTGTCGACGGCGGACAGCCGTGCCTTTCCCAAGGCCTCGCCAGCGGGCATATCGGGCACATCGTCCAGATCCACATTGATCCGCGGCGCTCAAATCCACAACAGGCTGCTTCCGGGCTTGCATGGCTGCTATTCGGAAAATAAGGTTGTCTGACAAGGTGCGGCCATAACATATGGCCATATCCATCTCATTCACGCCGAATCCTTTTTTTGCCGGCAAACTCCGGACAGCGGTTTTTCCATGCCATCAGCCAAGACCGGTTTTCTTTATGCGCTTGTCGCCTTCACGATCTTTGCGGCGCAGGATGGCATATCGAAACATCTGGGCAGCGCCTACCCACCGGTCTTCGTCGCCATGTTGCGCTATTGGGCCTTTGCCGTTTTCGTTCTGCTGATGGCGGCAAAGTCTTCAGGCGGCATTCGCGGTGCCGCCATCGCCAATCGCCCCTGGCTGCAGATCAGCCGTGGTGTCCTCCTTGCCATACAGATCGTCTTTTCGATTTTCTCCTTCGCAATCGTCGGCCTTGCCCACAGCCATTCCATCATCGCTTCCGCCCCGCTCATCGTCGCGGCGCTTTCCGTGCCGCTGCTGGGAGAAAAAGTGGGCTGGCGGCGCTGGTGCGCTATTTTTGTCGGTTTCATCGGCGTTCTCGTTATTCTCAAACCCGATGGCGAAGGTTTCGACAAGAGCCTGCTGATCACCTTCGTCGCCGCATTCATGCTGGCGCTTTATGGTGTGCTGACGCGGCTCGGCAGCCGGAGCGATACGGCCATGACAAGCTTCTTTTATACCGGCGTGGCGGGCGCGGCCGCCCTGACGCTGGTTGGCCCGTTTTATTGGGTCAGTCTGGCGCCCCATGACTGGGGATGGATGCTGGCCCTGTGCATTACCGGCATGAGCGGCCATTACTGCCTGATTAAAGCCTTCGAACTGGCGGATGCGGCTTCCGTGCAGCCTTTTTCCTATTACCAGCTCGTGCTCGTCTCCATCATCGGCGTCACCATCTATGGCGAGGTCGTGACTTCCAATATGGTGATCGGCGCGGCCATCGTCATAGCAGCCGGTCTTTTCACCATCTGGCGGGAACACATGACCGCACGGAAGGGTCGCCGGCAAGGCTGATATGCTTGCCGGCCGGAGCCGGCCTAGACGAGAGCCGCCTCGCAGCGCAGCAGCATGCCGAAAAGATCCCGCGGCTCATCCGGATCCGCCAGCAGGTCCAACTCCGTATAGAGCCCGGTGGACGGCAGTTTTGAGCGTACATAACGCAGCGCCGAAAAATCTTCAGTCGCGAAACCCACGCTGTCGAACAGTGTGATCTGCCTGTCGTTTGCCCGGCCTTGCTGTTCACCCGTTATGACCCGCCACAGCTCGGTAACGGGGTAATCCGGAGGCAATTGCTGAATTTCGCCCTCAATACGCGTCTGCGGCGGATATTCGACAAAAATGTCGGATCGCAACAGAATATCCCGGTGCAATTCCGTCTTGCCGGGACAATCCCCGCCAACAGCGTTGATGTGGATGCCGGGGCCGACCATGTTGTCAGTCAGGATCGTCGCATATTGCTTGTCGGCAGTGACCGTCGTGACGATATCCGCGCCTTCCACCACTTCTTCCGCACTGTCGCAGATCTTGATGGCAAAGCCCTGCCCGGCGAGATTGCGGGCGCATTTCTCGCTGGCGGAGCGGTCGATGTCAAACAGCCGCAACGTATCGATGCCGAGAATGGCCTTGAACGCCCGCGCCTGGAATTCGCTCTGTGCGCCATTGCCGATAATGGCCATGGAACGGGCGTTTTGGCGGGCGAGATATTTCGCCGCGACGGCGGAGGTGGCGGCAGTGCGCAGCGCGGTCAGGATCGTCATTTCGGTCAGAAGCAGCGGATAACCATTGCCGACATCGGAAAGCACGCCGAAGGCCGTCACGGTCTGGCGGCCTTCCTTCATGTTCTTCGGGTGGCCGTTGACATATTTGAAGCCGTAAAGCGTGCCATCGCTGGTCGGCATCAGCTCGATGACACCCTCCGTCGAATGGGAGGCGATGCGCGGGGTCTTGTCGAAGCTTTGCCAGCGACGGAAATCCTCCTCCACCACATCGGCGAGCTCACGCAGGAACGTGTCGATGCCCACCTTGAGCACCAGCTTCATCATGTGATCGACGCTGACGAAAGGCACGATATTGAGGTTTGGTATCACGGTCATCACATCACCCCTTTCAGCCGGCCCGCGTCGGACGGTCCATGACCCGCTTGCCCATCAGGCTGGTGGCAAGATCCACCATCAGCGTCGCGGTCCTGCCGCGCTCATCGAGAAACGGATTGAGTTCCACGAGATCGAGGCTGCAGACCAGCCCGCTGTCATGCAGCATCTCCATGACAAGATGGGCTTCGCGGAATGTCGCGCCGCCCGGCACCGTGGTGCCGACAGCCGGTGCGATGGACGGCTCCAGAAAATCGACATCGAGGCTGACATGCAAAAGCCCGTTTGCCGCCTGAACCCGCGCTAGGAATTCACGCAGCAGCACGGCAACGCCATGCTCGTCAATCGAACGCATGTCGTGAACGGTGATGCCGCTTTTTTCCAGAGCGGCCCTCTCGGCAGGGTCGACGCTGCGGATGCCGATCATGCCGATATTCTCTTCCGGAACAGCATGGGAAAGCGGCGGGAAATAACCGGAAAAACCGTCACGCCCGCTGAAATAGGCGACCGGCGTGCCATGCAGATTGCCGCTGCGTGTGGTTTCAAGGGTGTGATAATCTGTATGAGCATCGAGCCAGAGGACGAAGAATGGCCGACCCGTCTCAGCCACGCGGCGCGCCATGCCGGCAACCGTCCCCGCCGAAATCGCATGGTCGCCGCCGAGGAAGATCGGCACGGCGTCCGCGCTTCCGCGATAGGCCGCTTCCGTCAGCGCCTCTGTCCAGGCCACTGTCTCGGAAAGATGGTGTACGGCAGGATTCGGATGGCAAAATTCCCGAAGCGGCGCGGGCATCACATTGCCCGTATCCACCACCCGATGCCCCAGCTCTTCGAGGGCATGGGCAAGCCCCGCGACGCGATAGGCGCTCGGCCCCATTTCGCATCCCAATTGCCCGGCCCCGATCTGCAACGGCGCACCAACAAGCCTGATATCCATTCCCGTCCTCATTTTCCCGACCGATAACTCCACTAGACCACGGAAACATGGCAGAACGAACATCAAAGATTGGCAATATTATCGAAATAAGCTACCGTTTTGGTAAAATCATTTTATCGAAATGGCAGGTATGGACAAACTCGACGAACGCCTCATCACCCTTCTTCGGCATAATGGCCGGCGCAGCATCTCCGACCTGGCCGTGGAGACTGAAACCTCGCGCGCGACGGTTCGCTCGCGCGTCGAAAGAATGGAAAATGACGGTACGATCATCGGTTATACCGTTATCCTGCGCGCCGACGCCGTTGAAGCCGCAATCCGCGGCATCATGATGATCGAGATCGAAGGCCATGTGACGGACCGCGTCATCCGCACGCTCGGCGGCTTTCCGGAAATCTCCGAAATCCACACCACCAACGGCCGCTGGGATCTGATCGTGGAACTGAATGCCGCGACACTTAGCGATTTCGACGCCGTGCTCCGCCGCATCCGCCTCGTGCCCGGGATTACCGGCAGCGAGACCAGCCTGCTGCTCTCCACCCCGCGTTCCACCCGCGCAAGGCTCTGACACAGAGACGAAAGGCAAAAGCAGGATAAAACGCATTTTTCGATTTTTTCGACTTGCGCCCCGGAATAAATCATCTATATGACGACCCACCAAAGCGAACGCGACAACGCGTTTCAGGCTTTTGGGGAATAGTTCAATGGTAGAACAGCGGACTCTGACTCCGTCGATCTTGGTTCGAATCCAGGTTCCCCAGCCAACACCTTAACTCCCTTTACATCCTCGATTTTTGTCTCGTAGCAGATATCATTCCGACGCTACTCACCCGCGGCCGATATCGCGGCGGCGAGCGCCCTGATGGCTGAGGCGTGGGCCGGTGTACGCGCGCGGGAAAGAAGCACGATGTCAGAGATTGGCAACGGTGGCAGGCCCAGCTCGGGGCCGCGATCCGGCAAGCCTCGCGCGCTGATCTCGCCGAGGGCTGCGATGCCTGCGCCGGCAAGCACTCCTTCCAGAAGCGCAGAACAGCTTCCAGCGGTGAATGCATCGCGCCAGGCGACGCCAGCCTTTCCGAGCTCGGCTATCGCAATATCCCGGACACCACACCCCGCCCCAAGAGAGACAAGCGGAACGGCGCTGTTGGTGCGCGGTCGCCAGTCCGGGGCCACACGCCATCCCAGCCTGTCAGTGCGCAGCACTTCGCCATCGGACCCGCCGCCATTGCGACGGATGATTGCGGCATCGGCCAGTCCGGAAGCGAAGTTTTCCTTCACCTGCCGGGAAAAACCCAAGGTCACATCAATCACAGCATTAGCCGGCAGCGACGCGCGCATTGCTCTTATCGCCGCCGAAAGGCGGGTCCCGATCGCGTGATCGCTGGCCGCCAGTGCAAAGTGCAACGGTGGCTCGTCACTGAAGTTCAGCGCATCCTCATGTTTGGCCAGCAGCTCGCGGGCCTTCGGCAGAAACACCTGCCCATCCTCCGTCAGCCGAAGGTGGCGTGGCGAGCGGTCGATCAACCGTCTGCCGAGACGCTGCTCCAGCATCTTCAGCTTCTGGCTGACGACGGGCTGCACGGTTCCCGCAGCCTCGGCCGCCCTAGTCAGGCTGCCCAGTTCAACGGCGAAAATGAAGAGGCGGACGCTTTCAAGGTCAATCATATAAAATCGCTATGAATAGAATATTATTCATTATCTTCTCATTATGATGAAATTTACGCAAGGTGGTTTTCGGCAACAAGGAGAAACACCATGCCCATGATCAAAACCCGCTACACCAAACCTCAAGACGCTGACGATCCGAAGCTGGAAATCGCCGCTCTCCTGTCCCGGTTGACTGCGGACATCCTGCACAAAGACCCGGCGGTTACCGCCGTTCTCGTCGAAAGTGCCGATCCCGCCGACTGGATCATCGCCGGATCGAGCGTCGCCGAACAGAAGGTCGGCACATTTTATGTCGAGGTTTCGATTACCGATCACACAAACATCAAGGACGAGACGACCGAATGGGTACGCCGTGTTTATGAAGAGATGAACAGGCTGCTTGGCCCCGTGCACGAAGCAAGCTATGTGCTGGTTCACGCCGTGGATGGCGACACCTATGGTTATGGCGGGCAAACGCAGAACCTGCGGTGGGCGCGCAAGCACGCATGATGGGGGCGGGTTAATAAGAAAAGCCCGCGGAGCAGTGGAACGAGATGGTACTCTATGAACTGGCCGCCGTGGGCGCTGCAACCTGCTGGGCGATAACGGGACTGCTCGCCGCCCGCCCGGCGGGGCATCTTGGTGCGCTTGCCTTCAACAGGACAAGGCAGCTTTTTGTCGCCTCGGTGCTCGGTCTTTACGTCCTCGCTTCAGGAACCTGGCGGGACCTGCAACCGGATGCGCTGTGGGCGCTGTTGCTTTCCGGCTTCATCGGCATCTTCGTTGGCGACACGCTGCTTTTCACCTGCCTCAACCGGCTGGGGCCACGCCGCTCCGGAATCCTGTTTGCGCTCAACGCTCCCATCTCCGCCGTGCTTGGCTGGGCTGTTCTCGGGGAACAGCTTTCCGTGACAGCCATAGCCGGTATAGGCCTCACCCTTGCGGGCGTTCTGCTGGCCATCCTTTTCGGCAAGCGCAAGTCGCAGCTGCACGCATGGGAAAGCGTGAAGGGACCGCTCTGGCTCGGCGTCCTCGTCGGCCTTCTCGCAGCTCTCAGCCAAGCCGTTGGCTCGCTGATCGCGAGGCCTGTGATGGCAGCAGGTATCGATCCCATCGCCGCATCCATGCTGCGGGTGGGCGTCGCCGCAATCTGCCTTACGATGTTGACAATGCTCCCCATCAAGGCCGTAAAACCCAAGGGGCCATTGACGGGCAGCATTTTCCTCCAGACGGCGCTGACCGGCACGATCGCGCTCGGCTTCGGCATGACGCTGCTGCTGTTTGCGCTTTCTGGCGGAAAGGTCGGCATTGTCTCCACACTTTCGGCCACCACGCCGGTCATCATCCTGCCATTGCTCTGGCTTAGAACCGGGGAGCGGCCCGCATCTGGTGCGTGGGTGGGAGCCGCTCTTGTCGTTATCGGCATGGCGCTCGTGTTCTGGCGCTGAAGGCCGCCGCGGGGTTAGATGCGATAAACAACCGCTCCGCCCGTCATGCCCGCGCCGGCTGCCGTCAGAAGCAGATTTTCGCCGCTCGCGAAAGGTCGTCCGCTGTTGGTCATGGACAGCGAAAGCGGGATGGTGGCGGCGGACGAATTGCCGAAGCTTTCTATGGTGCGAACCGTCTTTCCCCGCTCGATACCAAGATTGCCACAGACGGCATCAAACATGCGGGCATTGGCCTGATGCGGTACGAAACGGCCGATATCGGCTGCGGTCAGTTCCGCCTCTTCCAGCACGCGCTGTGAGGTCTCGCTCATCAGCGCCACGGCGCGGGAGAAAACCTCCCGGCCATCGCGCATCGTCATCAGGGCATCTTCGGCGGACATATCAGCGCAAAAGGGCCGGCTGCTGCCGCCTGCCGCAATCTGGATGAGATCGTAACCGCTTCCATCGGCAACGAGATCGGCCGACAACAGCCCGCGTTTCGCCTCAGGGCAAGGGGTGAGCACCACAGCGCCGGCGGCATCGGCAAACAGGACGGCGCTCGCCCTTTCCGCCGGATTGATGCGACGGCTGAGAATATTGGCCGCGACAACAAGGACGGCGCGGCCATGGGTACGGACAAAACCATCCGCGAGGGTGAGCGCATAAAGAAAACCGGAACAGGCGCCAGCAAGATCGATCGCACCGGAGCGCGTCAAACCGAGCCTGCGTGCCAGCAGCGGCGCGGAAGGCGGCAGAAGATGGTCCGGCGTGGAGGTCGCAAGCAGCGTAAGCGCAATGTTATCGGGATCGATCTTGGCATCCGCCAGCGCCATCCGGCCCGCCTTTTCCGCAAGGCCACTCAGCGTGTCGTCCTTCTCTGCCCAATAACGGGAGCGAATGCCGGTGCGCCGTTCGATCCAGCCGGCCTCCAACCCGAGGTTGGCCTCTATTTCGGCATTGCCGACGCAACGGGCAGGAACGGCATGGCCGAAACCAGCCATACGGGAAGAGCGTGTCTGCATTGTCATGACTTTCGCAACGGTCCTGGCATCTCCATTTCTAGCTCCCGGCGGCGCGCGAATTTACCGGTGCAGCCTGAGTAACGATCCCGGCAACCTCACCGATGACGTCAAAGGCGCGTGTCAGGTCGTCAGGCGTCGAACAATACGGCGGCATCAGGTAAAGTACGTTGCCGAGCGGGCGGATGAGGAAACCGCGCTCGCGGAACAACTGGCGCATGCGTGGCCCCGCTGCGGAAAGATACCCCCCAGCAGGCACCACAAGATCGAGCGCGGCGATGGTGCCCGCCTGCCGGATATTGGCGAAACGGCCATCATCTGCAAATCGCCCGATATTATCGCCCAGCGCCTGTTGCACCTGCCCGATGCGCTGGAGAACCGGTTCATCCCGCCAGACCTGAAGATTGGCGACGGCAGCGGCGCAGGCGATCGGATTGGCCGTATAGGAGCTCGAATGGAAAAAGGTTTTGCGACGGTCGGTCGAAAAATGCGCATCGAAAATCTCTGCGCTGCACAGCGTTGCCGCCAGCGGCAGGGAACCGCCTGTGAGCCCTTTGGAGGTGCAGAGAATATCCGGCGAAATTGCCGCCTGCTCGCAGGCAAACAGGGTTCCGGTCCTGCCCCAACCGGTCATCACCTCATCGGCGATGACGAGGCAGCCGTGGCGTTCGGCTATCTGTTTCAGCCCGGCAAGAACATGGGCGCCATAGATCTTCATGCCGCCGGCTCCGAGCACCAGGGGTTCGATCAGCAGGGCGGCAATGCGGCCCGAGCGGCAATAGACCTCGAACATATCCAGTGTGCGCTGCTCGCTGTCCGCCTCCGGGAAGGCCAGACGGTCGACGCCGAAAAGCAGCGGCTCATAGGCGGCATTGAACACACCGCGCTCGCCTGTCGACATGGTGCCGATCGTATCGCCATGATAGCCATGCTCCATCACCACGATACGGTCGCGCTTTTCACCGCGATTGTGGAAATAACCGAGCGCCATTTTCAGCGCCACCTCCACCGCCGTCGAGCCGCTGTCGGAATAAAACACATGGTTTAAGCCTGCGGGAGCAAGCTCAATCAGCCCTCGGGCGAGCGTCTCAGCGGACTCATGGGAAAATTCGGCAAAAATAACCTGGTCCAATGTCTCGGTGGCGGCGCGGATGGCCGCCATGATTGCCGGATGCCGGTGCCCGTGGGTGGTGACCCACCAGGATGAAATGGCGTCGAACAGGCGATTGCCATCCTCATCCACCAGAAACGCCCCTTGCGCCGAGACCACATGTTTCATCGGCGGTTCCAGCCCATGCTGGGTGAAGGGATGCCAGACCGGGGAACGGCTCATTCCGGTGCCTCCAGAAAATCAGCGAGATTGAAGTGTTGGGCGAAGGCCTGATGCAGCGCGTCGCTGGTCAGATCCGCCAGGCGTGGCAACCGGCCGAGCGGACGCACCGCGCCTATATTCGAAATGACGCGCTGGTTTTCCCTGTCTTCCTCACCGATGAAAACCACGCCCTGCACCGGAATGGCGCGTTGCCGCAACGCCTCGAGCGACAGCAGCGTGTGGTTGATGGTGCCGAGCGCGGTTCTGGCGCACAGAATGAGCGGAATTTGCCAGCGGGCGAAGATATCGACGAAGAGCACGCTCTCAGTCAGCGGTACCAGAAGCCCGCCTGCGCCTTCGATGACAAGCGGTCCATCCAGCCGCGGCGGCTGTAAAAATGCGGGATCGATCGTGGAATTGTCGAGACGAGCCGAAAGATGCGGCGAGGCAGGCGTCTTCAACCGATAGGCTTCCGGCAGGATGCGCGTAGGCGCGACGCCGGCAAGCCTTGCCACCGTCTCGCTGTCGGTTTCTTCCTCAAGCCCTGACTGCACGGGCTTCCAGTAATGAGCCTTGAGGGCATGGGTAAGCGCTGCGGCAAAAACCGTCTTGCCGATGCCGGTATCGGTGCCAGAGATGACAAAACGGAGACTCACGCCGCGTCCTCCCGCAACGAGAGGGCAAGCAACCCGATCATAGCGGCAATCTGGCTTTCCTCCACATTGAGCGTGATGGCGATGCGCAGCCGCGCCGTGCCTTCCGGCACCGTCGGCGGGCGGATCGCCCGCACATCGAAGCCCCCTTGCCGCAGCCGCGCGGCAATCTTCAGCGAGCGTGCATTGTCGCCGATCATCACCGGAAGGATCTGTGAACCGCTTGGCGCCACGCCGAGTTGGCGCTGTAACTCCTCGCCGGTAAAACTGACCAGTTCTGCCAGTCGCGACCGCCGCCAGGGCTCGTCCGCGACGACGCGCAGGGCTTCCCGCACCGCCGCCGCCATCAGCGGCGAAGGGGCGGTGGAATAGATGAACCCGCGGGCGCGGTTGACGAGATAATCGGCAAGAACCGCAGGCAGGCTCAAAAGCGCGCCGGAGGCCCCGAGCGCCTTGCCGCAGGTGTGAAGCGCCACCACATTGCCACGGCCTTCCAGTGCCGCAGCAAGTCCACGCCCACCGGGGCCGAAGACGCCGGTGGCATGAGCTTCATCGACAACCAGAAAACCACCATGCCGTTCGGCAAGATCGGCAAGCGCCGCGAGCGGCGCGCAATCGCCATCCATGGAATAAAAGCTTTCGACAGCGATCCATGGTCGCCCCTTACCGCCCGCCTGCCGCCAGCGGATTATTTCCCGCTCGAATGCCTCGACCTCATTATGCGGCTCAGCCACCGCCTTGGCCTTTCCCGCCGCAATGCCATCATGCACGCTGGCATGGATCAGGGCATCATGTAGGACAAGATCGTCCCGCATTGGCAGGGTGGAAAAAAGTGCGACATTGGCGGCAAAACCACTGCTGAAATAGATCGCTTTTTCGGCCCCGAAGAACGCCGCCGCTTCCGCTTCCAACGCCTCGTGTTCGGGGTGATTGCCACGCAGCAATCGCGAGCCACCGGCGCCCACCGGCACGCCTCTTGCCATGGCATCAACGATTGCCGCCTTCAGGCGCGGCGCTTCGGCAAGGCCGAGATAATCGTTCGAAGTGAAATCGACCCCCTCGCGCGGTGCAAGCGCACGAAGCCGCGATTTGCGGCTGAGGCCAGCAAGCTTCGCCTCATAGGGGGAGAGCGCCGCGAGGTTCACCGGCAGCCTCCTGCTTCCACAGGCGGCAATTCCATTGGCTTGAGGCCGAGTCGGCGGAAGAGCGCCGTATCGTGATCTTCCCCCGGATTATCCGCCGTCAGCAGCGTTTCGCCGATGAAGATGGAATTGGCGCCGGCCAGGAAACAGAGCGCCTGCGTCTCATCGCTCATCTCGGTACGCCCGGCAGAAAGCCTTACATGCGAACGCGGCATCAGGATGCGGGCAAGCGCGATGGTGCGGACGAATTCGATCGGATCGACAGGATCGGCATTGGCCAGTTTCGAGCCGGGGATCGGGATCAGCATGTTGATCGGAACGCTTTCCGGCGGAGCCGGAAGGTTGGCGAGCGTCACCAGCATCGAAATCCGGTCTTCGACCGTCTCCCCCATGCCGAGAATGCCGCCGGCACAGACTTTGATGCCGGCATCGCGGACATTGGCGAGCGTCGCCAGCCGGTCCTCGAAGGTGCGGGTCGTAATGATCTCGGAATAAAACCGCTCTGACGTATCAACGTTGTGATTATAATAATCCAGCCCGGCATCGGCCAGCCGCTCGGATTGCTCCGGCGTCAGCATGCCAAGCGTCATGCAGGTTTCCATGCCAAGCGCCTTCACGCCTTCGACCATGGCGACAACAGCCTCCATGTCGCGCTCCTTGGGATTACGCCAGGCCGCGCCCATGCAATAACGCGTCGCCCCACCCTCTTTTGCCTTGCGCGCCTCCGCCAGTACCCGCTCGACTTCCATGAGTTTGGAAGCCTTCAGACCGGTCGGATTTCGGGCGGACTGACTGCAGTAACTGCAATCTTCGGGGCAGCCGCCCGTTTTGATCGAAATAAGCCGGCTCATCTGGATTGTATTGGCATCGAAATGACGCCGGTGCACCTGCTGCGCTCGAAACAACAGATCGTTGAAGGGTAAATTATAGATAATTTTCGCCTCTTCGTTGGCGGAATTCGGCTCAGCATCGCTCAAAGCAACCGGTTTTTGGTCAGTCCGCAGCGCCATCTGATCCATACGTCACTCCCAATCCTTTAAATAAATAGATAGAACTTGTTTTTATCTATTTTTTTCCGATGGCATTTTGCAAGCACTTTTTTCTTGAGAGTTTTTTCGACGCGAAATGCAGACACGACCGAGCGGGACAGACAGGCCGCATTTCGAGGGTGGCAATTCCCCACATATTTGCGCACGAAAAGATCGAGCAGGCCCATGGCGCGAAACCGTCCGAATTGCTAAAGCTCGGGAATGATATCACTTCGCACCTCCACCAATGGCGACGCGGCGCGCATCCTCGACATATGGAGCAGGGCCGTTGACGCAACCCATGGCTTTCTACTTCGGCAGGATCGCGTTGCGATCGGCGACGAAGTCAGGGCATTTTTGCCGCAGGCGCCGTTGACGCTTGCCGTCGACGAAACAGACCGCGCCCTGGGTTTCATGTTTCTGCATGAAGGCCATCTGGAGGCGCTGTTCATCGATCCGGACCATCACGGCAAAGGCATCGGCAAGGCCCTGGTGGAAAGTGCGCTTGCGCTTCACCCGGCACTGACAACCGACGTTAACGAGCAAAACGGCGAAGCACTGGGCTTTTATCGCCGGCTGGGCTTCAAGCCGACGGGACGCTCCGATCTCGACGGACAGGGGCGGCCCTATCCGCTCATCCATCTTCGATTTCGCCCGACGGAAGAATAGACCGCCGGCGGCGCGGGGGATGACAGTGCCATGCACACCATCATCCATTTCTGAGCCCGCATTTTCTGCGACGGAGCCGCTTTGCGCTGCCTCCTCCCGAATTCATCGCCGAGGCCGATATTACCTGCATCGTCGGCGAAAGGGCCGCATCAGGCTGTGGTCTTTCGCATGAAATCGGATGGGCGATCAGCTTCACGTCAAGGTTTTCATCAATGGTTATGAACCATATCCATTGACAAATCACGGGACAGCGGCTTTTCTAAAGGCCATGCGTGAAACGTTGCGAGCATCGAAATTGCTGGCCCTTATGTTTAGACTGGTGATGATCCTATCACTGGCTGGCTACAGCGTTTCCACCGTGAATGCCGCAATGCATGGTCCCGACGCCGGCGGAATGCAACACGCTCAATCCGCCACGATGGATCACGGCAAGATGATGGATCATGGCGGCTCGGCGATGATGTCCGACACTCATGGTCGCCACGGCGTCCAGGACCTGCAGGGAATGTCCGACGAGGACGGTGGTGTCAAAAAAACCGCGAAGCCACAATGCTGCGGCGATTTCTGTCTCGGCATGGCGGTTCTGATCGATCACGGCACAGTCGGCACGCCCGTCGTCAGCGGCATCCGCTCCTTCCTCGACGACAGCAAGGCGCTGGGGCAGACCCCGCTTCTTCACCGCCCCCCGAATATCTGAACAGGCAAAGCCCGCCTTTGGGCAATGACCGTGCGTGAGCGGCTGTAACGCCGCTACGCCGTTACATCTCCTGTTCGGAAACGACCCATGAACCCAATTTATATTGTGGTTGCGGCGCCCCTGCTTCTGGGCGGCTGCACAGCCACATCGATGATGAATGACGCCGCCTCCTATGACGACGCGGCAAACCCGACGCTTGCCGTCGCCCCCCTCAGCTACCAAAGCCCGGTCTCGGCTTACACGGCCCGCATGCCGGTCGATCCCAAACCCTGGCGTGACCAGAACGATGCGCAGGCTCCAAAAGGAGACGCATCATGACACCACGTGCATTCAAACTCGGCGCAAAACTGGCAGCCGTTCTATCCATGCCGCTTTTTCTCAGTGGCTGTGTCTCGGCCGCACAATATGCGGCGTCAGATGCTGGGTTCATCAATGTTTCGGCAAAGACATCGGAAGCGACCGGAAAACAGGCCATCTGGGTGCAGAACCGGGTCGAAGCGCAGGCAACACAAGCCCGCGTCAAAACGCTGATGGCGGCCAGCAAGGTCCTTGATGCCGAAACCGCCGTACAGGTTGCGCTGCTGAACAACAAGGGCCTGCAGGCGGCCTATGCCGATGTGGGGGAAGCCGCTGCCACCGCCTGGCAATCGACCATGCTGGTCAATCCGCGGGTCGGCATCGGGCTCACGGGGATCGGCACCCCCGGCCTCAGGGCCTATAAGTCAATCGAGGGTGTGGTCGTCACCAATATCCTGGCACTCGCCACCCTCAAGCAGAATGTGGCGATTGCCGATACCAACTTCCGCAAGGCGCAGCTTGCCGCCGCGCTGAAAACGCTGCAACTGGCGGCAGATACGCGCCGGGCGTGGATCAACGCCGTTGCCGCCCTCGAAAATGTCGGCCAACTGGCGCAGGCGCAGACCGCGGCGGACGCCGCCTCTGAACTCGCTAAGAAGCTTGGCGAGGCGGGCTCGCTCAATAAGGAAGGCCAGGCCCGCGAGCAGGTGTTTTATGCCGAGTTGACAGGCCAGATCGCCAGGGCGCGGCTTGAAGCCCGCCTTGCCAAGGAAGAACTGACGCGGCTGATGGGTCTATGGGGAGCGGATATTGAATACGCCATTCCCAACCGCCTGCCGCAGCTTCCAAAAACACTCGCCAAGCGTGACATGATCGAGGCGGAGGCGCTGCAACGCCGCGTCGATCTGCAGACGGCAAAACTCGATCTTGAGGCGACTGCGCGCTCCTTCAAGCTCACGGAAGCCACCCGCTATGTCACCGATCTCGAGTTGCGCTCCGGTTTCGAGACCGAGCGCGAGCTGGAAGACGGCGAAAAGCACAAACAGACGACCGGCAACGCGGAACTGGAATTCGTCATTCCGATCTTCGATTCCGGCCAGGCGCGCATGCGGGAATCCGAGCTCGCTTATATGCGTGCAGCCAATCTGCTGGCGGAAAAGGCGGTCAATATCCGCTCGGAGGCCCGCTCGGCCTATCAGGCCTATCGCTCGAATTACGATATCGCCCGGCATTACCGCAACAGCGTGGTGCCCCTGCGCACCAAGATCGAGGAAGAGTCGCTGCTGACCTATAACGGCATGCTCACCAACACCTTCGAGCTGCTGGCCGACAGCCGCGAGAAGGTCAATTCAAACCTGCTGGCCATCAATGCCAAACGCGACTTCTGGCTCGCCGAAGCCGGCCTCGCCCCTGCCATTTATGGCGGCGGCGCAGGCGCGTCTGGCGGAGAGACCGAGGTTGCCGCCGCTTCCGGCGGCGGTGGTGGCGGACATTGAGAAAGGGAAAGACCATGTTCAATAGAAGACAACTTCTGGGCGTCAGCGCCGCTATGGTCTCCTCGGCGGCCTGGGCGAAAACCTCGAACAGCAGCCTGCCGGAAGCGGCAGTGATGGAAACGGCGGCAACGCAGGCGCCGGTAAAGCCCACCGCCGGTCCCGATTATAATCCGGTCGTCACCTTGAATGGCTGGACCCTGCCCTTCCGGATGAACAATGGCGTCAAGGAATTCCACCTTGTCGCCGAGCCGGTGGAACGCGAAATGGCCGAGGGCATGACTGCCCGTCTATGGGGTTACAACGGCCAGTCACCGGGCCCCACCATCGAGGTCGTGGAAGGCGACCGGGTGCGCATTTTTGTTACCAACAAGCTGCCGGAACATACGACGATCCACTGGCACGGCATGATCCTGCCATCGGGCATGGACGGGGTGGGTGGACTGTCGCAGCCGCATATCCCCGTCGGCAAGACCTTCGTCTACGAGTTCGACCTCTTGAAGTCGGGCACCTTCATGTACCACCCGCATTCGGACGAGATGGTGCAGATGGCGATGGGCATGATGGGCTTCTTCGTTGTCCATCCGAAGGACCCCACCTTCATGCCGGTGGACCGCGATTTTGTGTTCCTGCTCAACGCCTTCGACATCAATCCCGGCACCTCCGTCCCCAAAATCATGACGATGACGGATTTCAATCTTTGGGCATGGAACAGCCGGGTGTTTCCGGGCATCGATCCGCTGGTGGTTTCCAGGGACGACCGGGTGCGCGTGCGTGTCGGTAACCTGACCATGACCAACCATCCGATCCACATGCACGGTTACGATTTCGAGGTGACCTGCACGGATGGCGGCTGGGTGCGGCCGGAGGCGCGCTGGCCGGAGGTCAGCATCGATATTCCCGTCGGCGCCATGCGGGCTTATGAATTCGACGCCAAATATGTCGGCGACTGGGCGATCCATTGCCACAAGTCACACCATACGATGAACGCCATGGGACATGACGTCCCCACCTTCATCGGCGTCGACAAAAAAAGCGTCACCGAAAAGATCCGCAAGGTCCGGCCGGAATATATGCCGATGGGCACCGCCGGCATGGCGGATATGGGCGCGATGGAAATGGAAATCCCCGAAAATACCGTTCCGATGATGACGGGGTGGGGCCCGCACGGCCCGATCGAAATGGGCGGAATGTTCTCTGTCGTGAAGGTTCGCGAAGGCATTTCCGCGGGCGATTACGCAGACCCCGGCTGGTACGAAAATCCGCCCGGCACGCAGGCCTGGGAGTGGACCGGCGAATTGCCGGACAGCCAAAAAAACACCGACCCCAAAACGCAGATCACGCCGCATCCGATGAAACACGGCTGAATATGACCCACCCTTACAAACCAAGGAACAATGACATGACCAGACTGAAAATTGCACTGCTTCTCACCACTCTTGCCACGCCAGCGCTCGCATCCGGCACCCACGGCGGCGGCCATGAAGCGATGGCGGTGGGCGAACCGGGCGACAAGGCAAAGGTGACCCAGACCATTCAGGTGACGATGAAAGAGACACCCGATGGCAAGATGCTGTTCACGCCCGCCAAATTCGAATTCAGGAAGGGCAAGACGGTTCGCTTCGCTGTCAAGAATGCCGGCGAGCTGGACCATGAATTCATCATGGACGAGCAGAAAGCCAATCTGGAGCACAAGGCTGCAATGGCCAAGGTGCCGGAGATGGAACACGACAACCCGAATGCTATCACCCTCGCGCCGGGAGAAAGCGGCGAAATCATCTGGAAATTCACCAATGACGGCATGTTCGAATTCGCCTGCCTGAAACCCGGACATTACGAGGCCGGCATGCGCGGCGATCTCAAAGTATCCGCCAAGTAACCCACGACCGAAGGAATCTCACCATGAAGACCGTCATTAAGATCACCGTCGCAGCCGCACTTCTACTCACCGCTCCATTCAGCGCATTTGCAGAGGAATTCACCAAGGGAACAGTCAAGAAAGTCGATGCTGCCGCCAAGAAGGTCACGATCATCCATGAAGAACTGAAGAACCTCGACATGCCAGCCATGACCATGGTGTTCCGCGTCAAGGACGATGCGATGCTCGGCAAGCTCAAGGAAGGCGCCAATATCGAGTTCATCGCCGAACGCGCCGACGGCAAGCTTGTCGTCGCAAAGGTGAAATAAGGCTGCCATCATCTGCGCAGAAGAAACGGAAGGGGCAGCGGTTTCCGCTGCCCTTTTGATATTAGCGGTCGGATGCCCGACGGGCGTTATTGTTCGGCAAACGGTCTTGTTTCGGCGGAGCGCCGCGCACCATCGCTCTTGCGCGAAAAAGTCGCGTCGATCGCACGCCGATTGTTGATGAACGGCCGATGGAGCAGTAGAAATACCGCAAACATCAAAGGCCATGCAATCAGGACATCCGAGAGGAAATGAGCTCCCATCGCCACCCTGTTCAGGGAGAAAATCACGATGAACGGCGTCAATATCGCGGTGCCGATCAGGCGAAATTTCCCTGGCAGGAGAATGATGAAGGCCAGAAGGGCGATTGCGGAAGCGCTTTCACCGGAAGGAAAAGAGCAGTTTCGGGTGCAGCTGCCACCGAGGGAAAGAACCGGTGTAAAAACCAGCTCTCCCCCGAACTCTGCGAGATGCCGCGGCCTTGCCCTGCCGAACAGGTTTTTCAGGGCATGCACCGCAGCGCCCGGTCCCAGAGCAAAAAAGACGATAATAAGCAGCAGCCTGTGTGGTGGAAAAAGCCGTGGCAAGCCGCGCGAGAAGGGCATTACGACAAGCATGCACACAAGTCCGGACAGCAAGACCCAGGGAAGCCTGCGGTTCAGATCGCGAACGGAAATCAGGAACTCGTCCTCGCCGAGTGTGAAACCTTCCGCCCAGAATTGCCGGCTTACTTCAAGATCGATATCCGGCCTGATCGTAAAGACAATCATCATCGCAAGGGCGACCAGAAGAGCCAGCACAAAGGGACTGCCGGAGGCACGCGCAAATGCCTGACGAACGACAGAAATAAAGTTGACACGAAATTTCGACCGTTGGGTCAAACGCCGCTTTTTGGGGTGGGTTTTATGGGTGAGAGACTGGTGCATGGCCAGTTCTCTCCCGCAGAAATGTCAAGGCTCTGCGGAGAAAGACACAAGAGCGTATGGAAAGGAGTGCCGGTGGCATCCATTCGGGCACAGCGGCTCTTGCCCGATGTTCCGCATCCGCTTAGCGTCCCGGCGCTGCCACGGCCGACACCAGTACATTTGCGGATTGAGTATGGACAAAGGACTAATTCTAATCGTCGAAGACGACCCCGATATTATTCAGATCCTGGACGCCTATCTCGTTCGCGAAGGATACAGAACCGTCAGAGCCAGCGACGGAGAAACGGCGCTGACCCATTTCTCCATGTTGAGACCTGATCTGGTTCTCCTCGACATTCGCCTGCCGAAATTCGACGGCATCGAGGTTTTGAACCGCATCCGGCGGGAACGGGAGACGCCTGTCATCATGGTCACATCTCTCGCCGAGGACATGGACAAGCTGACGGGCCTTCGCCTCGGCGCTGACGACTACATCGTCAAACCTTTCAATCCGCATGAATTGATCGCGCGGGTGAATGCCGTGCTGAAACGCACGCGGCAACCGGGCTCTGGCGGGGTTTTACGCTTCGGGCCCATTGAGGTAGACACCGAAGCCTATGTCGCAGCCGTCTGCAACGACGGTCAGCGGGCCGTTCTGCCGCTCACGCTGAGCGAGTTCAGGATCCTCGCCCATATGGCGCGTCGTCCCACCCACGCCTTTCAGCGTGCCGATATTCTTGACGCCTGCCTGCCGGAAAGCGATGCGCTGGCGCGCACCATCGACACACACATTGCCAATCTGCGCAAAAAACTGACGGACCATGGCGCCTGCGGTTATCTCGTCTCGGTGCGCAGCATCGGTTATCGGCTGGCAGGGGAGCAAAAACCATGAAGCCTTGGCGGCTCCGCCTGCGGACGATGACGGCGATCACGATCACTACAATGCTCATCTTTGCGGTTGCGTTGGTCTATTTCGGCGTTTCCTGGTATGCGGACAATATTCAGGAGCGCATGATCGCCCAGCTATCGCCGGATGCCTCCAAGGCCTTCTCGGATATAGACCGGGGTGTGATGCCGGACCAGCGTCAGCTTGAGGCCCTTGTCAGGGTTTTGCCGGGCCTCGAGGACGAGGCCGATAACGAGCTTATCAAATCCGTGTTCATTTTCGGATTGCTCGGTGTCTTTCTCTGCAGCTTGCTTGGTTACTTCATCTCTCGGCGCATTGCGGCACCTCTAGGCGAACTTGCCGATGCAGCGCGGCGCATGGCGACCGGCAACTTCAGCGGAGGAGCAGAGATCAGGGGGAGCCACATCGCAGAGGTCGCATTTCTCGTCGACAGTTTCGAGAGCTTGATCCGGGAACTTCAGATGATGGAGCACCGGTTGAAGTTCAACACGATGGCGGTAGCCCATGAACTGCGCACCCCGCTCACGATCCTGCAGGGCCGTTTGCACGGCATTGCCGATGATCTCTTTCCCCTCGACAAGGAAGCCATTCGCCACCTCATCGTCCATGTGGAGGGGCTGGCACGTCTCGTGGATGATTTGCGCACGCTTTCTCTGGCCGAAACCAACAGCCTCGTCAAAGACACCGAGCCACTTGATCTTGCCGCCGAATGCGCGGCCGTGGCGGAGGCGGCACGGCCGCTCATGAACGAAGCAGGCATTGATCTCGAGATGTCGCTGGAGGCAGCATCAGTTTGCGGCGACCGTCAACGCCTTCGGCAGCTGCTGCTGATCCTGATGGACAATGTGCGCCGCTACGCGGCGAGCGGCGGATTTATGCGTTGTTCGACCGGGCTTCAGGACGGGCGCGCCTTCGTCTCGATCGAGGATAAAGGGCCGGGCTTCCCCGCCGGCGTCGAGGCGCACGGCATCGAACTCTTCTGGCGGATGGAACCGTCACGCGCGCGTAAGACCGGCGGGACAGGTCTCGGCCTGTCCATTGCCCGCGCAATCGCACAGGCGCATGACAGCGATCTGCAGATAAAGGCGCGCCCGGACGGCGGAACGATCGTGACCGTCATTTTCCGGGAGGCATCCTGAACTCCAGCCTAGTCATGGGCAGGCTTTCGCGCCGGCCCGAAGATCATGAAGCTGATGGCGGCGAGTAGCCATACACTGATGCCGGCATAAAGCATGACCAGGCCGAACCCATCCGCAAGCGCCCGGTGGACAAGCTCTTCCGAAACGCCCTGCGCCGAGGCGCCAGCAGTTCCCGCGGCGATCTTTTCCGCCAGCGACTGCACATGAGACACATCCGCCCCGATCGGCAGGTTCGCCCGAAGCGAAGCCCCCACGCCCTCGACCAGAATAAAGCCCATGATCGGAATGTTGATGGCAAGCGAGATCATGCGTGCGCTCATGTCGATGCCCGAAGCCATGCCCGAACGGGCGGGCGAAACCGCGCCCGTGGTCGTGTTGGTAACGGGGGTATTGGTAAGTCCGAGCCCCATTCCGGCGAGGATGCAGCCGGGCAGCATTGTAAGCCAGTTCGCCTCTTCGATACCGCTTCCCAGCTTCATCAGCATGAAGCCGAGGCCGATGGTGAACAGTCCTGCCGGAATGACGAGGCGGGGTTGGTAGCGCAGCGACAGGCGTTCCGCCAGAGGCGGGACCACCAAGGCTGGCAGCGTATAGGCAAGCAGGCCGAGCCCGGCGGTGACGCTGTCATAACCGAGGCCAGCCTGAAACCAGATCGGCAGATAGATCATGAACGGCCAGAAGCTGATATTCATCGCGGCCGAACCGATGATCGCCCCGGAAAAAGGCCGGATGCGGAACACTGAGAAGTCGAACATCGGTCTTGAACTAAGCTTTTCGGCAATCAGGAAGGCGATGAAGCTCGCAGCCGAGGCGCCAAGGATCAGAAGCGCCGCCGGGCTCGCAAAACCAAGCTCGGGTCCCTGTGTGATGAAAAAGGCAAGGCAAAAAACGGACAGCGAAAGCGTGGCCATGCCGGCGATATCCAGACGTGCCGCCTCCGGGTCACGCGATTCTCTCACACCGCCCGAAGCAAGCAGCCACGTCACGATGGCGAGCGCTACGTGAACGAGGAAAACCCATTCCCAGCTCCACAGCGCAACAATGGCACCACCGATGATCGGGCCGAAACCGAGCCCAACGCCAGAGATGATTCCCCACCAGCCGAAGGCCATGCCGCGCTCCCGCGCCGTACGGAACTGGTGCGACAGAATGGCGATCTGGCACACCAGCATCGCTCCTCCGCTCAAGCCCTGAAAGAAGCGCGCGCCGATCAGCACCGGAACATTCTGCGTCATTCCGCAGGCAAGAGAAGACAGGGCAAAGGCAGCAATACTGGCAATAAAGACACGTTTGCGGCCGAAGCGGTCGGCCAGCGCACCGGTTGCCATCAGCACCATGGTCACGCCGATGGTATAGGCATTCATGATCCACTGGAGTTGCCGGAAATCCGCGTGCAGTACCTGTTCCAGTGTCGGCAGGATCGCAGGAACGCTGGAGATTTCCAGTCCGAACATAAGAGCGGAGAGACAAACGGCAGCGAGCGCCATGGCGCTTCTGCTGCCCGTTTGTTCGGTAATAACAAGGGTCATTCTTCAGCCTTTCTTGGCTCGGCTCGCAACTGTGAAACCGATCTACGAGGCGACAGGCTAGACAAAGCTTGACCATAACTGAATTGGATGATTGGCTATTTCAGAGACAACAAATTGGAATAGTCGACATGAGCACGCTGGATGTGGAGGCCGTCGAAGCCTTCGTTACCATCGCCGATATGCAGAGCTTCACCCGCGCGGCCGAAGCGCTCGGCACCACCCAGGGCGCGATCAGCGTCAAGCTCAAGCGATTGGAAGACAGGCTGGGCCAGCGGCTGCTCGAACGCACACCGCGTTCGGTGCGGCTATCCGCGCAGGGTGCAGTGTTTTTGGCGCCCGCCCGCGAGTTTCTCGCCGCACACGATCGCGCATTGGCAGGCCTTTCCTCACCGCGCCGTCGTTTTGGCCTCGGCATTGCCGCCCACGTGGCAGGACCGGAGGTGCCAACCCTTCTGGCCCGCCTCAACGACCATGATCCGGGCCTGACGATTGAAGTGCGGATGGACCATTCGCGCTCCCTGCTCGACGCGTTCGACCGTGGGGAAATCGATGCGGCCATCATCAGACGCGAGGACGACCGGCGCGACGGCGAGGTTCTCGGACCGGAGCATTTCGGCTGGTATGCAACCCCGCAATTCGAACATCGTCAGGGTGAACCGTTGCGGCTTGCGGCACTGTCTCCCGCCTGTGGCGTGCGTGATATAGCCACCCGCGCCCTGGACGGGGCTGGCATAGCCTGGACGGAGGTTTTCCTCGGCGGCACATCGTCCATGGTAACCGCGGCCGTTTCGGCGGGACTTGCGATTTCCGCCTTCTCCTCCCGTCTTGCCCCACCCGGCACCGTGGAGGTGAGCCAGCGTTTTGGGCTGCCTTCCCTGCCTTCCACCGAAATCATCATGTTCTCGACCCTGACGGACAGCAGATCGCGTGAGGCGTTGCGAACGCTCGCTGCCGCTTTTCGCGAGCATCGGCCGACCTAAGTGCCGTGGCGTCACAGATGGCCCGACCGCCTGTCGACATTTACCGGTGGAAAATCTAGCATCGCGCCAAACTGGAAGGACCGACCATCTCTCGATCCAGCCGCCACAGTGGAGTATTCATGTCCCTGCCCCAAAAAATCGGTTTTATCGGAACAGGCGCCATCACCGACGCGATGGTACGCGGCCTGCTTGCCAGACCCGCCGCCGTACCACATGTCATGGTGTCCCAGCGCAGCGCGGATGTTTCGGCTGAACTGGCTGCCGATTTTTCGCAGGTGATCGTCTCAAGCGACAATCAGGCGATCGTCGATGGCTGCGATACCGTCATGCTGGCAATCCGTCCCCAGATCGCCGAGGAGGTCATCCGGCCGCTACGGTTCAGGGACGAACAGAAAGTCATCAGCGTCGTGGCTGCGACCAGCCGGGAAGCCCTTCTCGACTGGATCGATGCGGATGTACATCTCACCCAGGCGATCCCGTTGCCCTTCGTCGCACGCCGCAAAGGCGTCACCGCCATTTATCCCGCCGATAGGGACACGACAGCAATCTTCAACGTGCTCGGTAATGCGGTGGAATGCGAGACCAAGGCCGAATACGACCTTCTGGCCGCCGGAAGCGCTCTGATGGCTACTTATTTTGGCATCATGCAGACGGCAACGGAATGGTTGGCCGAAAACGGACTGCCGGAAGAAAAGGCGCGCGCCTATCTTGCACCCCTCTTTGGCGGCCTCTCCGAGGTGGCGGTGTTGGCCGGAAGCAAGGCGGATTTTAACGAGATCAGCCGCGAATTCGCCACCAAAGGCGGCCTCAACGAACAGGTGCTAAAAGACTTCGATGGCAAAGGCGGTTCAAAGGCCTTGAAAGATGCATTGAGCCGCGTGCTCGAGCGGATTGCGCGATAGCAGCCGGTGCAACGGTAGGAACAAAAGGGGCCTTTCGGCCCCTTTTGTTTATGCCTTGCCCGGACGGTTGATCGTCAGGAAGTGGCGCACGACAGGCTTTTCCAGCCCGGAATGATAAGCCAGCACCTTGCCCTGCAAATCTGCATCGGCATTGGAGACCCGCTTGTGCTGGCGAAGATGTTCCGCCCAGGATTCCACCATGAACCATTCGACGAGCTTCTGCGGATCGGCGGAGTCTTCCGTGACACCCCAGCCATAGGCGCCATCGCGGCGACGTTCCTGGGAAAGCTCGTCGAGTGCATGCAGGAAAGCGGAGCGGTGATGCTTTTCGACATTATATTCGATCAGGATCAGAACCGGGCCGCGATCATGGGCCACCGGCTCGGCAACGAGCGGTTCCGGCCAATGGTTTGATGGCACCATATCCGCATCACCCGCAGGCAGTTTCAGGCGGTGCATGACAAGGCCCGCAACCAGCAGTCCCGCAGCACCGATCAGCAATGCACCCGGCACACCTGTGGCTTCACCAACAGCACCCCAGCCAAGGCTGCCGGCTGTCATCGCGCCGTTGAAGACGGTGAGATAGACAGCAAGGCCACGGCCACGCACCCAGTTTGGCAGAACTGCCTGGGCGGCCCCGTTCAGCGTCGTTAGAGCGGTGATCCATGCGCCGCCGAGGAACAGCAGGACGATGATGGCAAGCCACTTCGGCGGTGCGAGTGAAAGCGCGGCCATGACGAGTGCGGTAATGACGGCAGCACCGAGAAGCAGGGCATCTGCATCGAAACGTTCGCGCAGCTTCGGCATGACCAGCGCGCCGCCGATGGCGCCAGCGCCGACAGCACCGAGCAGGATACCGTAGAAGCTGGCGTCTCCGCCGAGCAATTGCCGGGCAACCAGGGGCAGCAGCGCCCAGACGGCGCTGGCGAAAGCGAAGAAGATCGCGGCCCGTAGCAGCACGACATGAAGCGGCTTGCTGGCACGGGTGTAACGAAGGCCCGCCCGGAAAGCGCCGAGGAAACCTTCGGCCAGCGCATCGTCAGCGTTCTTTACCCGTGGCCACCACAAAAGGGCGGCGATGACGACGAAGTAACTGGCGACATCGGCGCCATAGGTAAAGGCCGCGCCGAAGGCCGCAAGCAGGATGCCGCCAGCAGCCGGACCTATGGAACGGGCGATATTGATGCCGAGCGAGTTCAGAGCCACGGCGCTCTTGATATCCTCGCGCTTCACCAGCTCCGGCACGATGGCCTGCCAGGTCGGTCCCATCAGCGCCGCACCGATACCGCCGAGGAAGGTGAGACCGATCAGGGCGCTGACGGACAAAAGGCCGGTGTGCGCAAGAACCATGAGGGTGACGCTGACAGAGGCCAGCAACAGCTGAACTGCGATCAGGAACTTGCGGCGGTCGAGAATATCGGTCAGCACGCCGGCCGGGATCGCCAGAAGAAAGATCGGCAGGGTTCCAGCGGCCTGCACCATGGCGACAGCCGCCGGAGAGGCCGAAAGATCGGTCATCAACCAGGAACTCGCGACATCACGCATGAAGCTGCCGGTATTGCCCAGCACCGTCGCGGCCCAGAGCACGGCGAAGACCGGTTGTGCAAGCGGAGCAAAACTGCTTGCGGAGGATTTTGCGGCGCTCATTTGCCCGTTCCTTTCGTGAGATCGATTGCAGCGACGACGACAAATGCGCCAGCGAGACCTAGATGTTCAAAGAAGGCATTGGTGGCCATCATGCGGTCCATGCCCGGCGCCATTTCCCAGAAGCGGAGAGCAATGAAGGTGGCGACAAGAGTGAAGCCCGCCAGTGCCAGAGCTCCGGCCCAGCGCAGGAAGCCCGACACGACCAGAGCGGAGGCGGTAAGTTCGAACAGGATGACGACCACGGCGAATGCGGCCGCCGGCTGAAGGCCAAAATGGTTCATCTCGGCAATCGCCCCGGGAAAGTCGAAAATCTTCGTCAGCGGTCCCTGAATATAGGCCGAGCAAAGCGCCAGAAGCGCAAGGGTTTTTGTGGCGGGTGCGGCAACGATATCCGCAAGGAAGACCCGAAGGCGAAGGGTTGAAGACGGCTCAGTCATAATGTGCTCCTACTGGCCGTTCGGTTCGAGCGGCGCTGGCGTTCATCTGATGGAGCGATATTGGCGCAAAGGATTACCGCCAACAATTGCATCAATAGTTTCGATATAATTGCGTAATTTGTAATATTCTTTTATCGGCTATTGGTCGTATCCCACGGGCGGCACATGCGCCGCCCGTGGGTGAGTTTCTTTGCCGATGAGGCTTATACCGCCCAGCAGGAGCAGCCCAGGGCACCGAAGAAGCCTTTGAGATCGGCAATCGGCAGCTTCGATGTCCAGGCACCGGCATGGTCGTGACCATGCACACCGCAATCGCTGGCGCAGCCGCAGGTGGAGATGGCCGTGCGGCGCAGCGAGCGGGCGCCGGCGCCATCCGGTTCACCCCAGGCGGCGTAGCCGCCGAACTTGCGCACTGGCGACCAGTCTGGCATGGCCGGCGGAATATTGCTCTCGTCCAGTGCCTTGAAGTCACCGGCGCCATAGACGACCTTGCCACCCACCATCGTCAGTTCCGAGGTAAGGAAGGAGATTTCATCCTCCGCACAGGAGAAGAAGTCCTTGTCCGGCACCACGAGATCGGCGAACTGGCCTTTCTCGATGCGGCCCTTCTTGCCTTCTTCATTCGAGAACCAGGTGACTTTTTCCGTCCACATGCGCAGCGCCGTTTCGCGGTCGAGGCAATTGGCGCGCGGGTAAAGCTGCATGCCGCCAACGGTCTTGCCGGTCACCATCCAGAAGAGCGACACCCACGGATTGTAGGAGGCGACGCGCGTTGCATCCGTTCCGGCCGAAACGTTCACACCCTTATCGAGCATGCGCCGGATCGGTGGTGTGGCTTCGGCCACGCCCTGGCCATAACGCTCGACGAAATATTCGCCCTGATAGGCCATGCGGTGCTGGGTGGCGATGCCACCGCCAAGCGCGGCGATACGGTCGATGGAGCGGTCAGAAATGGTTTCAGCATGGTCGAAGAACCAGTTAAGCCCTTCGAGCGGGATATCACGATTGACCTTTTCGAAGACATCCAGCGCCCGCGAAATGGTCTCGTCATAGGTGGCATGCAGACGCCAGGGCCAGCGGTTTTCCGCCAGAATCCGGACAACATCTTCAAGTTCGCCTTCCATCTCCGGCGGCATATCGGGCCGCGGCTGACGGAAATCCTCGAAATCGGCCGCGGAAAAGACCAGCATTTCACCCGCACCATTGTGCCGGAAATAATCGTTGCCCTGCTTGTATTTGACCGATTGCGTCCAGTTGAGGAAGTCTTCCTTTTCCTGTTTCGGCTTCTGCGTGAAGAGGTTGTAGGCCAGCCGAACGGTCATCTGGTTCTCATCTGACAGCTTCTGGATCACCTCGTAATCATCCGGATAATTCTGGAAGCCGCCGCCGGCATCGATCACGCCGGTCACACCCAGCCGGTTCAGTTCGCGCATGAAATGGCGGGTGGAATTGACCTGATAGTCGAGCGGCAGTTTCGGCCCCTTGGCAAGCGTCGAATAGAGAATGCCGGCATTCGGCTTGGCGAGCAGCAGGCCGGTGGGATTGCCGTTGGCATCACGGGTGATCTCGCCGCCGGGCGGGTTCGGCGTGTCCTTGGTATAACCGACGGCACGCAGCGCCGCGCCGTTCAGCAGCGCCCTGTCGTAAAGATGCAGAAGGAAGACCGGCGTATCCGGCGCGACCGCATTGATCTCCTCGATGGTCGGCAGGCGCTTTTCGACGAATTGGTGCTCTGTGAAACCACCGACGACGCGCACCCATTGCGGGGCTGGCGTTATCGCGACTTGGCGTTTGAGCATGTCCATGGCATCGGCAAGCGAGCGCACGCCGTCCCAGCGCAGTTCCATATTGAAGTTCAGGCCCCCACGCACGACGTGGGTGTGGTTGTCGATCAGGCCCGGCAGAACCCGCTTGCCCCTCAGGTCGATGATCTTCGTTTCCGGCCCGGCAAGGGCCATGACCTCGGTATCGCTTCCCACCTCCAGAAACAGACCATCCTTGATGGCGACTGCCGTTGCATTCGGATTGCCACGATCAAGTGTCGTGACGCGGCCATTGTGAAGGATGGTATCTGGATGCATGGACGAAGCTCCGCTCTTGATGGGATCAGCGGCCTTAGCCGGTGAAAACAGATTCGGAAAGGCGAGACTGGATGCCGCGCCGAGGAAAGTGCGTCGTGTTGGCATCAGCTTCTCTCCCTCTCGATGGGTGCGGTGCCCTTGGCAATATCTACCTTTTCGACACCACCCTTGGGCATATGACCGAACATGTGCGGCTTGATCTGGTTGAACCACGAAACGGCGGCCGGTTCCCTGTCTATGATCGTTCTTGCGAAAGGGATGATCTGTTCTCCGACCAGGATGCCCAGCAGACCGACCAATGCAATGACGGGCGGCGCGGGCGAACGAACATTGAGCAGGCTGTAAACGATGCCGACGAGCAGGCCGGCGCCAAGCGACAGAAGATAGACTTTCATGGAAACCTCCTTTGGGTGGATGAAGCCGCGCCGGCCGGGATATTGATCCCGCCGGCGCGTCAGGGTTGAAAGCTTATTTCGCGGGGTTGGGGCCGATGCGCTTGCCGTGCTTGACGCGCTCAGCACCGCCATGAACATGCGTGACCGCATAATCGATGCCCATGCCGTAAGCGCCTGAATGTTCCTTCACCAGCGAGGTGACGGCGTCATAGGTTTCCTTGCGCGCCCAGTCGCGCTGCCATTCCAGCAGCACCTGCTGCCAGGTGACGGGGATGACGCCCGCCTGCACCATGCGGTCCATGGCATATTTATGCGCATCGACAGAAGTGCCGCCAGATGCATCCGCCACCATGTAGATTTCGTAATCGGCGACATCATGCAACGCCGAAAGAGCGAAGGTGGTGTTGCACACTTCCGTCCAGAGGCCGGAAACAACGATCTTCTTGCGACCGTTGGCGGCATTCTTCGCCAGGGCATCGCGGACATTCTGGTCATCCCAGGAATTCATCGAGGTACGCTCGAGGATGTCGTTTTCCGGGAATACTGCCAGCAGTTCCGGGAAGGTGTTGCCGGAGAAGCTTTCCGTTTCAACCGTGGTGATGGTCGTCGGAATGTTGAAGATCTTTGCCGCCTTGGCGAGGCCGACGACATTGTTCTTCAGGGTCTGGCGATCGATCGACTGCACACCGAAAGCCATCTGCGGCTGCTGGTCGATGAAGATGATCTGGCTGTTGGCGGGAGTAAGGACTTCAAGCTTCGACATCGTGGTTCTCCGTTCAGGTGATGATTGCCGATCGACGGCGGTGAAATTGACAAGGCTTCGCCGGCCGGCTGCCCGGCAGGGGCAGCCGCCTTGAAAGCGTGGATATGATTTCTTCAGTGGATGCGGATCAACGACCCGCTTTATGCCGCAAGGGGAGCGAGGTTCGCCTCGATCTGATTGCGGAAAGGCTCATAACGGCTTGGCAGCTTGAGCGCTTCGCCCAGATGCGCGGTATCCTCGTCGCGATCGAAACCGGGTTCGTTGGTGGCGATTTCGAACAGGATACCGCCCGGCGTGCGGAAATAGATCGCCCAAAAGTAATCGCGGTCGATGACAGGGGTGACCTGATAGCCGGTGTCCATCAGCGCCTTGCGCACGTCCAGCTGCTTTTGACGGTTTTCAACCGCGAAAGCGATGTGATGAACCGAACCGGCTCCCGGACGGGCAAAGGGCGTCTTTGGCAGTGTGGCGAGATCAATCGTATCGGCGCCGTTGCCGCCGGGAATGACGAAGCGGGTTACATCGCCTTCTGCATCGGCGCGCTCATATCCCATGAAGCGAAGCAGTTCCTCGGTCGCCGCCGTATCATTCAGATTGAAGCGCGCGCCGGTAAAGCCGCGTATGGCGTTGTCTTCGGAGATGCCCTCGGCAAGCCATGGAGCGCGGGCATCGTTATCCGTTTCGATCAGCGCGAGTCCATCGCCATCCGGACCGGTAAAACGCAGGCGCTGTGCACCGAAGACCGTATCGGCCTGAAGGCCGGCGGCACCTTTCGTAATGAGACGATCTTTCCAGAAGCCGAGCGAACCCTTGGGAACGGAAAACTGCGTCTCGCCTACTTCGCCGACGCCCGGACGGCCGGCCATCATGTTGGCGAAGGGAAAATACGTCATGACCGTGCCCGGGGTTCCCTTTTCGTCACCGTAATAAAGGTGATAGACGCTTGGCTCGTCGAAGTTGACGGTTTTCTTGACCCGGCGCAGGCCGAGCGTATCGGTGAAGAAGCTGTTGTTCTGCCGCGCATCCGACGCCATCGAGGTAACGTGGTGCAGGCCCTTGATATCCTTGATCATCGTCGGCGCCTTTCGCTGTTGGTATGCCCGTTTCGATGGAGAAAGATGTAACCCGCTTGATTGCATCGCGGAATTGCAATATTTTTCTCGAATGAATTGCGATTTTTGAAATAATAGAGATGAACGATCACAAAGCTCTCAAAACCTTCCTGATGGCGGCCGAAAAGCGCAACTTCGCGCAGGTGGCCCGTGAACTCGGCATGACGGCAGCGGCCGTCACCCGTGCGATTGCAGCACTTGAAGATGATCTCGGCGTGCAATTATTCGTCCGGACCACCCGTCAGGTATCGCTCACGACGGACGGGGCCGTCTTCGCCGCACAGATTCAGCCGGCGGTCGAGGCTTTGGAGAACGCCCGGCGCGATGTTCGCAACGCCCACAAGGCCGACGAGGGACGCCTGAGGATCAGCGCGCCGACATGGCTCGGCAAAACGGTGCTGCCGCCGATCCTGTCGGGCTTCCGGGAACTCTATCCGAAAATGTGCTTCGAGATTTCGTTATCGGACGGCCTGGTCAATATCGTGGATGATGACTACGATCTGGCGATCCGTATCTCGTCCGCCCCATCGGACAAATTCACCATATGGCGCAAGATCAGGGCTGTGCCGCGCATATTGGTGGCGGCTCCGGGCAGCCGGTTCGCGCAGATGAAACACCCCGCTGAACTGACGCCTGACGATTGCCTTGCCTACAGCGGCGAGAGCCGTCGGGAGAATTGGGTTCTGTCAGATGGCGGGTCAAGTATCACGATAACGGCAGGTCGTGCCTTCAGCGCCAATAGCGGCGAGGTTCTGGCCGATATGGCTGCGGATGGCGCAGGGGTCGCCTTGCTGCCGGGCTTCAACATCGCACAGCATATCCACAGTGGCCGCCTCGTCCATGTCCTGCCCGGCTGGTCGCCGCCGGAACTCTGGCTGACACTCTATTATCCGCCCTATCAGGCCCTGCCGCCCCGCATCGCAACTTTCTCGAAATTTTTCGAAGAACAGTTACCAGCCTACATGGTGGCGCTGGAGTAGAACTGCCCGGATCTGCGCATTAATGACGGCGCGGGAGCGGCGCGCTCCCTCGCGGGATCCGTAAACGCGCCTTCTGTTATGCGCCATCCTGCCCAACAATATTGGACCGCGAAGTCACCGGGACAACACACCAGTAAAATTCCGCTTGATTAAATACCGACTAGTCTGTATTTAATCAAGCAAGGGAGATTTGATGTGGCAAGGAAACAGAACCCATTGACCAGGCCGGGCCTGCTGGAGGCGGCATTTACCGTGATCCGGACGAAAGGTTACGCCGCGACGACAGTTGACGATGTCTGCGCCAAGGCCGAGCTGTCCAAAGGTGCATTCTTTCACCATTTCTCCAGCAAGGAGGAAATGGCGGTCGCGGCTGCCCAGCACTGGTCGGAGGTAACCGGTGCCGTGTTCGAAACCGCGTCCTATCACGATGCCGCTGATCCACTGGAGCGACTGCTGAACTATGTCGCCTTCCGCAAGCAGTTGATACAGGGCGAATTGCCGGATTTTACCTGCTTTGTCGGCACCATGGCGCAGGAGGTTTACGAGACCAGCGAGGCGATCCGGCAAGCGTGCTGGAATAGCATTTCAGGCCACGCCGAAACACTTGTCAGCGATATCGAAGCAGCCCTGGATCAATACAGGATAACAGAGACATTTACGGCGGAAAGTCTTGCCCTGCACATTCAAGCCGTCATCCAGGGCGCCTTCATTCTGGCAAAAGCGAGCGGGAATCCGCAGCAAGCCGTCGAAAGCCTCGACCATCTTCACCGCTATATCCGGCTGCTGTTCAGCCCGACAATGATCGACCACGTTGAATGACAACGCATCAACAGGAGGAAACCATGCCAAGCGTCATTCGTCTACATCGCGTCTTCGCAACGAAACCCGAAAAGCTCTATCGCGCTTTCATCGAACCGGATGCGATTTCAAGCTGGCTCCCGCCATTCGGGTTCACCTGTACCGTTCATGAACTGAATGCGAAGGTCGGCGGCAATCACCGGATGTCTTTCCGAAATTTCACGACGGGCGACAGTCATTCCTTTGGCGGGACCTATGTTGAACTCGTGCCCGGAGAGCGCCTTGTCTACACGGACCGCTTCGACGATCCCAACCTGCCTGGCGAAATGAAAGTCACGGTGAACATGAAGGCAGTGGCATCCGGCACCGAAGTGAATATCGAACAGGAGGGCGTGCCGGATATCATTCCGGCTGATGCGTGTTATCTCGGCTGGCAGGAGTCACTGCGCAAGCTTGCCAAGCTCGTGGAGCCCGAAATCACGCAATAGCGCGCGACAATGTTCCAAATTGCGAGCGCATGATCTGCCTGCGCAGGCTTACATGAACTCGCAGTTCCCGGAGGCTCCGGATCTGTCATCGCACGGATATCCGGACCTCCTTCCTTTCCCGCTGCTTGGGCGGGGTCTTGCAGCCCGTCCAGAACTAGAACGACCGTACAAAAGGCGGAAGTCCCGACACAGACATGTTAGCAGGCCTCTGGCCGGTCAGTCTTCGATAGGAAAGGCGAATCCGGCCTTCACGCGGTCCATGACGACCATTGTCTTGAACCCTTTAATGTCGTGGTTTTCATAAAAGAAGCGGCGGGTGAAGGCCTCGTAGTCCTCCATGTCCTTTGCCGTGATTACCAGAATGAAATCGGCATCACCGGTGACATAATAGCCGATCATGACTTCGCGCGTCGCACGGATCGCCGCCTTGAAGCGATCGACGATGTCCGCGCGCTCCCGTTCCAGCGACACGAGGACAATCATGGTGATGCCCCGTCCCACGGCTTTGGGCGAGATAATCGCCACATCCGCCTCGATCACTCCCTCCTCCCGTAATCGCTTGAGCCGCCTCTGGCAGGCCGTCGGCGAGAGATTGACGATCCGCGCAAGCTCCTCCGACGTCAGACGGTTGTTCTTTTGCACGGCGTCAAGCAGCGCCCTGTCGGCTCGATCAATATTGGTCATGCAGAATTCCTGCGTACTTGGGTAAAAATTAGCATTATTTCTGCGTCAAGCAGGAAATAAATGCCGGAGATCGATCATGCAGCGACGCTAAGCTCCACGCAAATGAAAATGGAGCATATTCATGAAAGGTATTGCCAGCGCCGCGTTGAAGAACCTTCGCCGGCCCGATCTGATCGAGCATCGCGCCTTTTTGGGCGGGGTATGGGTGGAGCGCAGCGAGAGGCTGAGCGTTATCGACCCAGCAGGCGGCGGCCATCTCGTGGATGTGACCGCCTGCTCTCTCGATGATGTCGATTCCGCCATAGAGGCCGCCAGCGCAGCCTTCCTTCACTGGCGCGAGACGCTGCCGGTAGAACGCGGCGACATCCTGCGGAGCTGGGGCAGAATGATGCGCGACAATGCGCGCGATCTCGCCATTATCATCAGCGCCGAGCAGGGCAAGCCGCTGGAAGAATCGCAGGGGGAAATTTCCTACGCGGCCAATTTTCTCGACTGGTTCGCAAGCGAAGGCGAGCGATCCTATGGCGAGACAATACCGAGCCACCTGAAAGGTGGCAATCTCTCCGTACGGATGCAGCCGATCGGCGTAACGGCAGCGATCACGCCATGGAACTTCCCGTCAGCCATGATAGCCCGCAAGGCAGGAGCGGCCCTTGCCGCCGGTTGCACCATGATCGTCAAGCCGGCACCCGAAACTCCGCTCTCGGCGCTGGCTCTGGCAAAACTTGCGGAGGAGGCAGGCATGCCGGCCGGCGTATTGCAGGTACTGCCCGGTGAAGCCGCGCCTCTGGCGCGTCGTCTTCTGGAGCATACCGATGTGCGGGCGTTCTCCTTCACTGGCTCGACGGAGGTCGGGCGGCTGCTCCTTACCCAGTCGGCGGCAACCGTCAAGAAAGCTTCGCTGGAGCTGGGTGGTCATGCACCCTTCATTGTATTTGGGGATTCTGATCTTTCTCAAGCGGTGGCGGGGTGCATCAGCGCCAAATTCGCTACATCTGGCCAGGACTGCCTGGCGGCAAATCGCATCTATGTTCAGCGAACGCTCTATGACCGCTTCATCGATCGGTTTGCCGACGCAACTTCCAGACTGACCGTTGGCCACGGCCTTGAACCGGGCATCGACATTGGGCCGATGACACGGCCGTTGGTCGCCGAAAAGTGCCGTCAGCAGATCGCACAGGCGCTTTCCGCCGGCGCGCGCCTCGTCTGCGGCGGGCAGGACAGTCCGCTCGGCGGCAATTTCGTAACGCCAACCGTGCTGGCTGATGTGACTGAAGACATGCTGATCGCACGTGAGGAAACCTTCGGGCCTGTGGCCGCCATCCTTCCCTTCGATGACGAGAATGAGGTCGTCCGCCGCGCCAATGCTACCGAGATGGGGCTTGCGGCCTATGTCTACACCAACGATCTGGGCCGGGCGATGCGCCTGACCGACCAGCTGGAATACGGCATGGTTGCCGTCAATACGCCGAAATTCACCGGTGCGCCAATTCCCTTCGGCGGCTGGAAACAATCCGGCCTCGGTCGCGAAGGCTCGCGCCACGGCCTGATGGAATATCTTGAACCCAAATATGTCTGCTTCGGCAATCTGGCTGCCTGAAAGGAACCCGCCTATGACCATCGACATCAAAAATATCGCGGAAATGGATCGAAATGCGGTTCTGCACCCCTTCACGCAGCTGAAGGACTTCGCCAGCGGCAAGCTCGGGGAACCGACCATCGTTGAAACCGGCAAGGGCATCCGCATTCAGGACGCCCACGGCAAGCAGTTGATCGATGGCTTTGCCGGTCTTTATTGCGTCAATGTCGGTTACGGTCGCACCGAGGTGGCGGAAGCCATTTCCCGTCAGGCCTATCGGCTCGCCTATTATCATTCCTACGCCGCTCACACGACGGACGAACTGGCGATCCTGTCCGACCGGCTGGTGAAGATGGCTCCCGGCAAGATGAGCAAGGTGTTTTACGGCATGTCCGGCTCGGACGCCAACGAGACCCAGGCCAAGCTCGTCTGGTATTACAACAATCTGCGCGGCAAACCGGAGAAGAAGAAGATCATTTCCCGCGAGCGGGGATATCACGGCTGCAGCGTCGTTTCCGGTTCCATGACCGGCATGAGCTTTTATCATGACCACATGGACCTGCCGCGCGCTGGCGTGCTGCATACCGGCGTCCCCCACCATTATTGGGGCGCTGAAGCCGGTGAAACTGAACTGGAATTCTCAAAACGGCGCGCCGACGAACTGGAAGAGCTCATTCTGCGCGAAGGCCCCGACACAATCGGTGCCTTTATTGCTGAACCGGTGCTTGGCACGGGGGGTATCACGCCGCCGCCGGAAGGCTACTGGCCGGCGATACAGGATGTTCTCAGAAAATACGATGTCCTGTTGATCGCCGATGAGGTGATTACCGGCTTCGGGCGTACAGGCTCCATGTTCGGCTCACAACATTACGGCATCGAGCCGGATCTGATCACCGTCGCCAAAGGGCTGACATCAGCCTATTTCCCGCTCTCCGGCGCGATCGTAGGAGAGAAAGTCTACAAGGTGATGGAGGACGGCGCTGATCGCGTCGGCGCCTTCTCGCACGGCTACACCTATTCCGGACATCCCATCGGTGCGGCTGCGGCAAACGCCGTGCTTGATATCGTGGAAAAGGAAGACCTGCCGGGCAATGCACGGGCCGTCGGCAACTATTTTCAGGAGCAGTTGAAGGCAAGGTTCGCACAGCTTCCAATCGTCGGCGAGGTGCGTGGCGTGGGCCTGATGGGCGCCATCGAATTCGTGGCGGACCGGGAAAAGAAGACACGTTTTGCACCGGGGCTTGCGGTTGGTGCACGCGTTTCGAAGGCAGCACGCAATGGCGGCCTTATTGCGCGGGCCATGCCGCATGGCGATATTCTGGGCTTTGCACCGCCGCTCGTGACGACGAAGGCGGAGGTGGACGAGATCATCGCCATCGCCGAAGCCGCCGTCCGCAGCGTCATGGATGATCTGGTCCAGGCTGGCGAAAAAATCTGATCACCAGCCAGGCTTTTACCGGACCGGGAACTGCTCGTCTGGACAGCAGGGAGATGACAATTGCGCCTGTTTTGGATGCAATTGTCATCTACGCTGCATAAGGCTTCATCTTTTCACCGAACCGTGCATAATGTCATGAAATCATCTTCGTCTAAAACGAGACAATTTCATGCGCCGTCAAGCCAATCCGCTCAGCCTCGATCCGGTTCCCGCAACGAAACCGGTGGCATGGCGGCCAGTTCTCGCCAAGCAGAAGGGCGAAACTAAACATTCGGCACTGACCGAACGCATCATCGCCGATATCGACGCCGGCGTTCTGAAGCCGATGGACCGCATGCCGACGCACCGCGATCTGGCGCGTGAACTCGGACTGTCTGTCCAGACCGTCAGCCTCTCCTACAAGGAGGCCGAGCGGCTCGGCTATCTCAGCGGCGAAATCGGCCGAGGCACCTTCGTGAAGACACGGGTGACGGACCGGGCGGGCCGCATGATGCTCGACCACAGCCCGACTGAGGTCCTCGATCTCTCCATTATCCGCGGCGTCTATCTCGACGAGCATGAAAACGCCTCACGCGCCATCCTTCGTGAATTGGCCGATGGCGACAATTCGGGTTTCATGCGCCCCTGCCGGCCGGTGGCCGGCCTCGACAGCCATCGCGAAACCGCCCGAACCTGGCTCACCATGATGGGCGTGACCGCCGGTGCGGAGCGTATCCTCGTCACTAACGGCGCAGCCCACGGCATTTTCCTTGCCCTGAGCTGCATCATTCGATCGAACGACGTGGTTCTCTGCGAGAACCTCACGGACCACGGCATTATCGGCCTGTCGAACATTCTCGGTTTCAGCCTCAAGGGCCTGCCCACGGATGGCGAGGGCATATTGCCCGATGCGCTGGAGGCCGCGTGCGCAGCCGGTGGTGTGCGAGCGCTGGTGCTCATTCCGACCCTCAACAATCCCACCGGACATGTGTCGGGCCCGGCGCGACGGCAGGCGATCGCCGCGATCGCTGAACGCTATGGCATCTTCGTCATTGAAGACGAAGTCTATCGGCCGATCATCGAGGATGATTTGCCATCCATCACTGAAATGCTGCCTGATCTCGGCTTTTTCGTCACCAGCTTCACCAAAGCGGTCCTGACGGGGCTGCGCGTCGGCTATCTTGTCGTGCCGCCAGCCTACTCCATCCGCGCCGCGTCCATCCTGCGGGTATCGAGCTGGAGCGGAACCTATCTCACGGCCGAAATAGCGACGCGCTGGGTCGAAAACGGCACTGCCTTGCGGCTGCTGGATGTGCAGCGCGCCGAGGCACGGGCGCGGCAGAAAATTGCCGTGGATATCCTAGGCCAGCATATCGCCTCGACCCATCCCCTTTCCTTCTGCGCCTGGCTGAAGGTCCCGACGCGCTGGACGGAGGACGGCCTGGTGCGCGCGCTGACGAACCAGAATGTCGCGGTAACCCCATCAGAACCATTCATTGCCGGACCCGGCCACGGCGGCGGCATCCGCATATGCCTCGGCGGCCGCCTCAATCATGCAACCCTTATCAAAGCTCTGACCACGGTGCGGCAGACCTTCGAACAACTGCCGCCCGTCTACGATATCGGCTCGATCGGCTGAGGCTGTCGATCGAAAATCATTGAATCATTACAATATAATAATTGACATGATTTTACTTCGCTCACAACATGACAATCATGAAGAGCGAAACCCCGTCCATATCCGCCGAAAAAAGCCCGCTTCCGGTCTCGCTGGCCGCGATAGAGCAGGCGGCCGCGCGGCTTGCCGGACAGGTGGAGCGAACCCCGCTGGTCCGCTCGGACAATCTGTCCGAACGCTGTGGCCATCCCGTTCATCTGAAGCTTGAAACCCGTCAACCAATCGGCGCCTTCAAACTGCGCGGCGCGATGAATGCCATATTCTCGCTTGACGATGAGGCGCGCAAACGTGGCCTCGTCACCGCCTCGACAGGCAATCATGGCCGGGCGGTGGCCTATGCGGCAGAGAAACTCGGCATTCCCGCCACCATCTGCATGTCGGCGCTAGTGCCGACAAACAAGGTGGAGGCAATCCGCGCGCTTGGCGCCGACATCCGGATCGTCGGCAGATCACAGGATGACGCGCAGGAGGAAGTGGAGCGCCTGACCAGAAGCCATGGCCTGACCGCTATACCTCCGTTCGATCATAGCGACGTCGTGGCGGGCCAAGGCACGATTGGTCTCGAGGTTGTCGAGGACATGCCTGAACTGGCGACAATTCTCGTTCCGCTATCAGGCGGAGGCCTTGCGGGCGGTATCGCCGTTGCGGTGAAAGCGTTGAAGCCGAGGGCGCGGGTCGTCGGTATTTCCATGGAGCGGGGTGCGGCCATGCATGCGTCGGTTAAAGCCGGTCGCCCCGTCTCGGTCCAGGAGGAAGAAACGCTGGCGGATTCGCTCGGCGGCGGGATTGGACTGGCGAACCGTGTGACCTTTGCACTTTGCCAGGCATTGCTTGATGACATCGTGCTGGTTTCCGAAGACGAGATCGCAGCAGGCATCCGCCATGCGGCGCACGAGGAAGGCCTGACAGTGGAAGGCGCGGGCGCCGTTGGCTTCGCCGCCATCCTGTCGGGCAAGGTCAACATCAGCGGCCCGACCACGATCATCGTATCGGGCGGAAACATCGATCCGGCGCTCCACAAGACCATCATCGACAGGGGAGCCGCATGAGCCGCATCACCATCCTCACCGAAAAAGACCTGCGCGCCATCGTTAAGCTCGACCTTTCCGCGGTCAACTGCGTGGAGCAGGCCTTGGGCGCCCTTGCCACCAAAGCTGTCGCCATGCCGCCGATCCTCCGGCTCGATATTCCCGAATTTCGCGGCGAAGTGGATGTTAAGACTGCCTATGTGCCGGGTTTCGACGGCTTTGCCATCAAGGTCAGCCCCGGCTTCTTCGACAATCCGAGCCTTGGGCTACCGAGCCTCAATGGCCTGATGATCCTCTTCAGCGCGAGGACCGGGCTGGTGGAGGCCCTGCTTCTCGACAACGGTTATCTCACCGATGTGCGCACCGCTGCGGCTGGCGCAGTTGCGGCGCGGCACATGGCGCGAAAGGACGCGTCCGTCGCAACGATTTTCGGGGCGGGCATGCAGGCGCGTCTGCAGCTTGAGGCGTTGACGCTGGTACGCCCGATCAAATCCGTCCGGATCTGGGCTCGGAACCATGACAAGGCTGAAAAGCTCGCAAACGATTTTACCAGGGAACACGGCATCGAAGTTTCCGCGGTGGCCGATCCCCAGGCGGCCGTGCGGCGCGCAGACATCATCGTCACCACGACACCGGCCGAAAAGCCAATCCTGCTCGCCGACTGGCTGGAAGAAGGCCAGCATCTGACCGCGATGGGATCGGATGCCGAGCACAAGAACGAAATCGATCCGGCCGTATTCGCCAGAGTGCGCTATGTCGCGGACAGGCTTACGCAGACCCGCATTCTCGGCGAATTGCATCACGCGATTGCCGCGGGTTACGTCGAGCGGGATCAGTCCTTCGCGGAGCTTGGAGAGGTGATTGCCGGCAAGTCACAGGGCCGCCTCTCGAACGAAGACATCACCTTTGCCGATCTGACCGGCACCGGCGTGCAGGACACAGCCATCGCCAATCTCGCCTTTGCCCGCGCCAAAGACGCAGGCAGCGGACAAATCATCGAAAACAGCGTAAAAATGGGAGACGCAGCGTGAGTGTAACGCTGAACTTTACGCGCGAGGAATATGCCGCGCGCCTGGCTAAAACCCGGAAAGCCATGGAAAGTGCCGGTATCGACCTGCTTGTCGTCACCGACCCGTCCAACATGCATTGGCTGACGGGTTATGACGGCTGGTCCTTCTACGTCCACCAATGTGTGCTCGTGCCGCCTGATGGTGAGCCGATCTGGTACGGTCGCAAGCAGGATGCGAATGGAGCCAAGCGCACGGCATACCTCGCCCATGACAATATCATCGGCTATCCCGATCACTATGTTCAATCGACCGAACGGCACCCGATGGACCTGTTGTCTGAGATCATCGAGGAACGGGGCTGGTCAGGCCTGGCGGTCGGTGTCGAAATGGACAATTATTATTTCTCGGCAGCAGCCTTCGCATCGCTGCAGAAACATCTGCCAAACGCACGTTTCAAGGACGCCGCCGGCCTCGTGAACTGGCAGCGTGCTGTCAAAAGCCCGACCGAGCTCGACTATATGCGCAAGGCCGGCAAGATCGTCGAACTGATGCACAAGCGTATCGTCGACGTCGTTGAACCGGGTATGCGCAAGTGCGATCTCGTGGCAGAGATATACGATGCCGGCATTCGGGGCACCGCAGAATTCGGCGGCGACTATCCCGCCATCGTGCCGCTCCTTCCTTCCGGTGCCGACGCCTCCGCCCCGCACCTGACGTGGGACGACAAGCCAATGCGCTCAGGCGAAGGCACCTTCTTCGAAATCGCCGGCGCGTACCGTCGTTATCATTGCCCGCTGTCACGCACTGTCTTTCTCGGCAAACCGACACAGGCATTCCTTGACGCAGAGAAAGCAACGCTCGAGGGCATGGAGGCCGGTCTTTCCGCAGCCAAGCCCGGCAATACCTGCGAAGACATCGCCAATGCCTTTTTTGCCGTGTTGAAAAAATACGGGATCATCAAGGACAACCGCACCGGCTATCCGATCGGACTTTCTTATCCGCCTGATTGGGGCGAGCGGACCATGAGCCTTCGCCCCGGCGACCGCACGGAGCTGAAACCCGGCATGACGTTCCATTTCATGACCGGCCTGTGGCTGGAGGACATGGGGCTCGAAATCACCGAGAGCATCGCGATTACCGACACCGGTGTCGAATGCCTTTCCAATGTACCGCGGCAACTCTTCGTGAAGGGCTGAGACGATGTTGAAGACCGCGCTTCGCCCCTCCCCGATCACGCCCTCCGTCGATTTCTACGGCAAGGGCGTGCAACACGGTCATCTGCGGCTGCCCTACAGCCGCGATGACAGTGCCTGGGGCTCGGTGATGATCCCGATCTGCGTTATCGCCAATGGTGAGGGGCCGACCGCCCTTTTGACCGGCGCTAATCACGGCGATGAATATGAGGGGCCGGCGGCGCTTTTCGAACTCGCCCAGACGCTCGACCCGGCCGAAGTGAAAGGCCGCATCATCATTGTCCCAGCGCTCAACTACCCGGCCTTTCGCGCAGGTACACGCACCTCACCCATCGACCGGGGAAACCTCAATCGCAGCTTTCCCGGTCGCCCTGACGGTACCGTGACGGAGAAGATTGCCGACTACGTCACCCGTCATCTGATACCGCTCGCGGATATCGTTCTCGATTTTCATTCCGGCGGCAGGACGCTTGATTTCCTGCCCTATGCAGCGGCTCACGAGTTGCCCGATAAAACTCAGGAAAGCCGTTGCTTTGATGCCGTGGCCGCTTTTGCTGCCCCCTATTCGATGAAGATGCTGGAAATCGACGCCGTCGGCATGCTGGACACGACCGTCGAGGAAATGGGCAAGGTCTTTGTCACCACCGAACTCGGCGGCGCCGGCACGGCGAGCGCGAAATCGATCGATATCGCCCGCAGGGGCACCATCAATCTGCTGCGACATGCAGGCATATTGGCCGGTTCGCCCGTTGCCGCGCCAAGCCGTTGGCTGGATATGCCCTCCAGCGACTGCTTCACCTTTGCCGAAGACGACGGTCTCGTAGCCTTTGTCCGCGATCTGGGAGACGCGGTCACGGTTGGTGAGACAATCGCACGGGTTTATCCCATCGGGAAAACCGGCCTCGCACCGGTCGATTACCGCGCCTCCATGTCAGGGCTGCTTGCCGCGCGCCACGTACCCGGCCTCATCAAGGCTGGAGACTGCCTTTCCGTCATCGCCACGGTCACGGAGAATACCTAGCCACCAGAACACCGTGAGATCCGAAAACGGACCACGCAACCCAACCAGAGGAGTTAGAACATGAAGATCACCAAATTCGCCGGCCTTTCCGCCCTCGCCCTTACCATTGGCGTGACGTCAGCCAGCGCGCTGACCGTCGAAGAAGTCAAAAGCCAGGGCTACATTCGCGCCGCCACGGCCAATGAGGTGCCCTATTCCTATATGCAGCCCGACGGCACCTCCGCCGGCATCGGTCCGGATGTGGCCAATGCCGTTCTGAAATCCATGGGCATCGAAGAGGTCAACTGGACGGTGACGCCCTTTGGCACGCTGATCCCCGGCCTTAAAGCCCGTCGCTTCGATTTTGCGGCCGCGGAACAGAACATCTCACCCGAGCGCTGCAAGCAGGTTGCCTTTACCGAGCCGAACTCGTCCTATGGCGAAGGCCTGCTGGTGAAGAAAGGTAATCCGAAAAAGCTGACCACCTACGCCGATATCGCAAAGGACCCTTCGTTGAAGGTGGCCGTCGTGTCGGGCGCGAACAATGTCGACTTCCTGCGCGCCGTTGGCGTCAAGGAAGAACAGATCGTCTTCATCCCAGCCAATGCCGATGCCATCCCAACCGTGCAGAGCCGCGCCGACGCCTATGCGGCCACGGAGCTGACGGTTTCGGAACTCGCCAAGGATCAGGCGAACGTCGAGCAGGTGAAGCCTTTCACCGATCCGGTCGTGAAGGATGCGCCGGTGCGCAACTACGGTGGTTTCGCTTTCCGCCCGGAAGACAAGGAGTTGCGTGACGCCTTCAACGCTGCCCTCGTCGAATTCCGCAAGACGGACGACTACAAGAAAATCCTCGCCAAATACGGCCTCTCCGAACAGAGTATCGCGGCAGCGGCCGAAAAGAAGGTCGCCGATCTCTGCGCCGGCAAATAATGCCAGCCGGCGCCCGGGCATAACCGGGCGCCGTTCCTCGGGAATTCGGGAAAACTCCAGATGGACATGACTGCCTATCTGCCGATGTTGTGGCAAGGCGCCGTCGTCACCATGACGATTACGGTGGCAGCACTTGTCGTCGGCACCGTACTCGCTTTCTTCTTCGGCATTCTGCGCGTCGAGGGCGGACCCATCCTGTCGGCAATCGCGCTCTGTTATACGGAAGTGTTTCGCGGCACCTCGCTGCTGGTGCAGCTATTCTGGTTCTATTATGCCCTGCCGCTGGTCGGGTTGAGCTTCGATCCGATCACGACGGGGGTGCTGGTGCTTGCCGCCCATGCTGGCGGCTACGGCGCGGAAATCGTTCGCGGCGCGCTGTCCTCCGTCTCGGTGCAACAGCTGGAAGCCGCACGCGCACTGAACTTCACACGCATGCAGACGCTGTTTCGCATTTCGCTGCCGCAAGCTGTCGTTGAGATGATGCCGGCCTTCGGTAATCTCGCCATCGAGACGCTGAAGCTTTCTTCGCTTGTCTCGCTGATCTCGATTGCCGACCTCACCTTCGCGGCGCAGTCGATCCGCAACCTCACGCTCGATAGCGCCAGCATCTATTCGATTACGCTGCTTTGTTATTTCGCGATGTCGTTGATCCTGATGGTCCTCATCCGGGTGATCGAACGCTTCGTGCGCCGTGGCAACGTCTTCCCGCGCACGCGCCATTCGTAAGGATATCTTCTCATGATGTATGGTTACGAATGGGACACGACCACCTGGCTCACCTACACGACCTCCATCCTGCCCATCATTCTGATCGGCCTGACCGTGACGCTGAAGGCAGCCGCCGCCGGTTTTGCCATTGCGCTGGTTCTGGGACTTGTCTTTGCGCTGCTGCGCCGCAGCCGGGTAAAGATGATTTCCTGGCCGACTGCGCTGGTGGTCGAATTCCTGCGCGATACGCCGCTTCTGGTGCAGCTGTTCTTTCTTTATTACGTGCTTCCGGATTTCGGCATTGTCTTGCCCGCGTTTCTGACCGGCGCGCTGGCGCTCGGCCTGCAATATGCGGCCTATACTTCCGAGGTCTATCGCGGCGGCATAGAGGCGATACATCATGGCCAATGGGAAGCGGCGACCGCGCTTAACCTGACGCGCATGCAAACCTATCGTGATATCATCATTCCCCAGGCCATTCCGCGCATCGTTCCAGCCATGGGCAACTATCTCGTTGCCATGATCAAGGAAACGCCGGTGCTATCGGTCGTCACGGTTCTTGAGATGATGGGGCTTGCCAACATGATCGGCGAACGCACCTTCGAATATCTGGTGCCGCTGACGCTTGTCGGCCTGATCTTCCTCCTTCTGACCATAATCTGCTCGGCAGGCCTCAGCCGCCTGCAAAGGGCGCTCCCAAAAGCAGGAATACCCTTGCGATGACCAACACCACCAATCAGCCACTCATCGAATTTTCGGATGTCACGAAACGCTTCGGCATTCTGACGGTGCTCGACCAGTTCAATTTCAGCGTGGCGAAGGGTGAAAAAGTCACCCTCATCGGCCCTTCCGGCTCCGGCAAGTCGACGGTCCTGCGCATTCTCATGACACTCGAACCCTTCCAGGAGGGAAAACTGACGCTGGCTGACATGTCTTACCATGAGCCGGGAGGCAAGGGCCCCTTCATGGCCTCGGAAAAACACCTGCGCCAGATCCGCAACCACGTCGGCATGGTTTTCCAGAGCTTCAATCTCTTTCCGCATATGACCGTGCTGCGCAACATCGTGGAGGCGCCGGTGCGTGTTCTGGGTATCGCCCGTGGAGAGGCTGAGGCGCGTGCGATCGAACTATTGAAAATGGTGGGGCTTGCGGACAAGAAAGATCATTATCCGGTTCAGCTTTCCGGCGGACAACAGCAGCGTGTCGCCATCGCCCGCTCGCTCGCCATGCGCCCGCGTGTATTGCTTTTCGATGAGCCGACCTCGGCGCTGGACCCGCAGCTGGTGGGCGAAGTGCTCTCCGTCATCCGCGATCTCGCGCATGAGCACGATCTGACGATGCTGCTTGTCACCCACGAAATGCGCTTTGCCCGTGAGGTATCGGACAGGGTCTGCTTCTTCGACAAGGGGCGCATCTGCGAACAGGGAAAGCCGGAGGAAATTTTTGGAGAGCCGAAAGAAGAGCGGACCCGCGAGTTTCTCTCTTCGGTTCTGCGGTAAGCATGGTTGCCCATAAAAAGCCGACTACGAAAAGCGTCCGCGTTCTCGCACCGTGCCACCAACCGCTGCCATTCTTCACCACTTATCGTAACAGGCGCGCGCACCACCGGTCTTTGTGTGGAGTGGCTTTTCCAATCGGTAATTTCACGCGGTTCGGGGATTTTGAATTCCCGTCACCCTGCGATCATGTCCAGATGCTTTCCGGCGTCAGGATTTCAAAGGGTACGATCCGCTGTTCGACGGAAGACGAATCCGCGTTCTCGATGCGCCGCAACATCACGTCGATCAATTGTTGCGGCATCCTGTCGAGGGGCAGTGGCAGCGAAGCGGTAATCAGCCCCTCATTCAAGCCCTTGCGCGTTTCCGGGCCGATATCGTTGCAGACGATCTTTATGCCGCGCTGTTTCTCCGCAGGCAGCTCCCTGAGCGCCCGCAAGACGCCCGATATGCCGCCGCCATTGACATATATCCCCCTGAGCCCTGGTTCGGCAGCAATGATGTCCCGAATGACGGCATAGGCATTTTCCGGCTCTTCATGGGTCAGCAGTGTTTCCGCTACCTGCAGTTCCGGCGTGTTCTCGCGCATGTAGGAGCGAAAACTAGCATCTGAAACATCCTGGCACTGATAACGGTTGCTGCCGATCAGGGGCACGACCACTCCCTCGCCTTTCACGGTCTGACTGAGGAACCAAGCGGCCGTCCGGCCGCGTTTCCAGCTGTCGGTTCCGACAAAACCCGCCCGGCTCGCCGCTGACAGATCGGACACATAGGTCACCACGGGAACACCTTTGCTCCGCAACTCATCAATGGCCTGGCTCACCAGCGGGTGATCGGCAGTCACAACCGCAATTGCGTTGCAGGACTGCCCCATCTTCAGGAGATTGGCGGAAACGGCCTCCGGTGAAAGATCGTCCTCAAAAACCACGTCCGGCTCGATGACGCTTTCCAGCCTCTGATGTGCGGCAGCGACGATCCCTTCTCCCCAAAGGCGGTAAAGCGGCCGGTGGGATTGCTGCAGCAGGAAGCCCAGCCTGTAATGTGGCAAGGCCTCGCGCCTTCGGTCCTTGATGGTGCCCAGACCATAAAACCCGATCTCCTGCGCCGCCTTGAGAATCTGATCGATCGTATCCTGACGTACGGCGCTCGAACCGTGCAGCAGCCGGTTGACAGTGGAGATGCTGACGCCCGCGGCTCTCGCAAGATCGGCAATGGTGGGTCGATTCATGGCGCCCTCAATCGTATCATTGATGAATGACATGAAATGATACGAAATGCAACGCCAAATGAAATATAAATTCCATTTCCGCGAAAATGAAAGATATAAATCGGCCTGTCATTCAGGCCCATCGGGAAGATGGGCGGGGAGGAAGCAATGGCATTTTTCAGGAAATCTTTCGCGATACGAACCGCGTCGCTTGTGATGGCGTCCATTGCCTTTGCGGCCATCCGCCCTCGCCATCCAGTCGAGACATAAGAAGGATCAAGATCGATGAAAATCGCCATCGACCCCCACATGCACCGTTTCACCAGCCTCGATGAGCTGCCCGCCAAAGTTAAGGAGCTCGGTTACGACTGGATCGAACTCAGCCCGCGCGCCGATTTCCTCGAATGGTTCAAGGCGCCGCGCGTGTTTCCCGAACGTATCAGGTCCTTCAAGAAGGCTTTGAAAGACGCCGATGTCGGCATCGCCGCGCTGCTGCCAATGTATCGCTGGGCCTCCAATGATGAAACCGAGCGGCAGGCAGCGGTCAAACACTGGAAACGCGCTATCGAGATCGCAATCGAACTTGAGGTCGACACGATGAACTCGGAGTTCGGCCGCGGACCGCATCCCGACAAGGGCTCATGTTATTGCTGCCATACGGGTTCGATGATCGAGGCCTGCGAGGATGCATGGTGGCGCTCGATGGAAGAGCTGGTACCGATCTTCGAGCGCGAGAACATCAGCCTGCATGTCGAGCCGCATCCGGAAGACTGGTGCGAAACGCTGCAGCCGGCGCTTGATATTATCCGCACGGTCAACTCCAGGAACGTCAAATTCCTCTATTGCGCGCCACACACCTTCTATTTCGGCGACGACACCAAGGCGATGCTTCGGGAAGCCAAGGACGTGCTGGCCCATGTGCATGTGGGCGACACCTTCAACCACAGGGCAAGTTCTGGGCTCCGCTACATTCTCAACCCGCCCGGTACACAGGCAAGGGTGCACCAGCACCTGAATATCGGTCAGGGCGAAGTGCCATGGGACGACTTCTTCGGCACGCTCGCTGAAATCGGTTTTGACGGCATCATGACCTCCTGCGTCTTCGCCTGGGAAGACAGGGCGGATGAATCGAGCCGGTTCATGCGCGCCAAGATGCAGGACTATATCGAGCTCTATTTCAAGAAATAACGCGAAAAACCGGTGCCGGTGCCCAGGCAGAACCTGCCTCTGGCTACGCCATTCGAAACATCCGACGGAAAGACGATCGACATGATCAATGGAGAAAGACTGATTTCGCGACCGCTGCGCTGGGCCATGGTGGGCGGCGGCCGCACGGGACAGGTAGGATACAAGCACCGCACCGGCGCTCTGCGCGATGGCAATTACCAGCTCGTCGCCGGTGCCTTCGACCTCGATGCCGAAATGGGCCGCGATTTCGGCGTCAATCTCGGCGTGGCGGCGGAACGCTGCTACCCGGATTACAGGGCACTGATAGCTGGCGAAACCGCGCGCAAAGACGGTATCGACGTCGTCTCCATCGCCACCCCCAACTTTACCCATTACGAGATCACCAAGGCCTGCCTTGAAGCCGGGCTGCACGTCATCTGCGAAAAACCGTTATTCTTCACCGTTGCAGAATGTGACGAGGTGGCGCGGCTGGCCGAACAGAAGGGACTGATCGTCGGCGTCACCTATGGCTATACCGGCCATCCGCTGGTGCACCAGATGGCGGCCATGGTCAAAAAGGGGATGCTGGGCGATATCCGCATCGTCGATCTGCAATATACCCACGGCTTCAATGCCGGCGACGATGTGGGCGCAGGCGAGGCCGTCAAATGGCGCACCAATCCCCGTACCGCTGGCCCGACCTTCGTGCTCGGCGATATCGGTACGCATCTCTATTATCTCTCGGAAATCGTGCTGCCGCACATGAAGGTGGAACGACTGCTGTGCGACCGGAAGGCCTTCATCCCGACGCGGGCGCCGCTGGAGGACCATGCGACGGTTCTCATGCATTATGATAATGGCGCACGCGGTCGTCTGTGGGTTTCTTCCGTCAATGCCGGCAATATGGGGTCGCAGCGTTACCGCTTCATAGGCTCCAGGGCGTCGCTTGAATGGTCAGATTCGCGTCCCGATCAGCTGATCTATCAGGTTCAGGGCGAGCCGGAGCGTATCCTGCATCACGGCATGCCGTATCTGGAAGAGGAGAGCCTTGCTATCGATCGTATGGGCGCGCTGCACACCGAAGGTCTCGGTGATAGCTGGTCGAACATTTACCTCTGGATCGCCCAGGCAATCGATGCGGCCAATCGCGGTGACAGGGCTTTTCTCAAGACCCATCACTATCCCGGCATCGCAGCCGGCACAGAAGGCGTTCGCTGGCTGGAAAACTGCGTTCGTTCGGCCGATGCCGGTGCCACCTGGGTCGATTTCGCATAATGGATTTAAGGGCATTCCAGATCAATCCTCCTCCGGCTGGGTCAGCCTTCAAGTGAGGATTTCACCATATTCACCAAACGGACAGCCGGCCCTCCATCGTTGCCCTGCAGGCTGCCATCAACCGCTGAGACGTTGCACCGGGCTAGAGAACAGTCCGATGCCGCTGCCGCCATGAGGAGCAAATGACCAACCCGATCACCATCACCACCGCTCCCTGCTGCTGGGGCGTCGACGACGTCAAGAACCCGCATCTTCCCCATTGGGAAAGGGTGCTGGACGAAGCGAAAGCAGCCGGTTTCGGCGGTCTGGAACTCGGCCCCTACGGTTATCTGCCGCTCGACCTCAGGCGCGTTTCGCAGGCGCTGGATGAACGAGGCCTCAAGATCGTCGCCGGCACCATCTTCGACGATCTGGTCTCACCCGGAAATCGCGACAATCTGCTACGCCAGACTGAGGAGATCTGCGCGCTGATAACGCGCCTGCCAAAGCCGGAAACCCATGCGGGCCAACGTTTTTCCGCGCCCTATCTGACGGTGATGGACTGGGGCCATGACGAGCGTGATTATGCCGCCGGACATTTTGACCGCGCGCCACGTCTCGATAAAACCGCCTGGCGGGGCATGGTCGAGAACATCCGGGCCATCGCAACGCTCGCCCGGGACAAATATGGCGTGCGCGCCACCTTACATCCCCATGCCGGCGGCTACATCGAGTTTGCCGATGAGTTGCAGCAGATCGTTGAGGACATTCCCGCAGATCTTGCGGGTCTCTGCCTCGATACCGGCCATATGGCCTATTCCGGCATGGACCCCGTCGCCACGTTGCGCCGCTATTGGGATCGCGTCGACTACATTCATTTCAAGGATATCGACCCCGCGGTCTTTCAGGAGGTGATGGCGGAGCGCATCCGCTTCTTCGAGGCCTGCGCCAAGGGCGTGATGTGTCCGATCGGCCGCGGCTCGATTGACTATCCAGCCATCCGCAGCCTCCTGACCGAACTTGGTTATGGCGGCTATATCACCATCGAACAGGAACGCGATCCGCGTAATACTGGCAGCATTCTCGATGATCTGGCAGCCAGCAGGGCATTTCTTGCAAAAAGCGGCTTCTGAACCCGAAGGACGCGGCCAGCGGCCGCGTCTCCCGTTTTCATACCATGGCTGCCTCAATCTTCAACGATCGTTCGATCATATGCGAGAGCCTTTGAAGCGAGAGACTATTCCCGCAACGCCAATATCTCGACGCCATGAAAGGCCGGGCTACCTGACGGCAGAGCCGGCTCTGTGAACTAAACCTCGACAGGCTCGCGGACATCATCCAGCAGAAAGTGCACGATCACATAAGGCGTGGTATATTTTTGACCGCTATCCGACACGCTTTCGACACTGCCGCCATCGGAGGGATGCCACTTCTGGTAATGGGGATTATTGGCGATCAGCGTAATGGCCTTGCCCGCAAACCTGCCGTTCAACCGATAGCGAGCCTCGGCAAGCGGCCAAATTTTCTCGAAGTCCTGCTGGCTGATACGAACTTTCAAAGCCTTCCTGGAAATGGTTTTTCCCGGCGATCCATCCTCATGTGCCACCGGTGGAATATGCAAGTCGACCTCTTCCGCATCGTCCAGCAGAAAGGCAAATTCATCTGGCCACATCCGTCTCACGTATCGCTCCTCCCAAAGCTTAGCGCCCCACAGCATTCCCATGATAGCGCCTCAGCCGCTACAGGCAATGACAGAGATTTGTTGTTGCGAACAGATGGAAGCCCGGGATGCAACAGAAACCATACTCATGGCTCTGCAATTGAACGCAGGACCCGGTCCAACGAGACGATATTACTTGCTACAAGCCGCATAAGCTATCCGTCTCAGACCGGCTCGCGCTTCAAAGAAAGCCCCGGAGCGCCAAAGGGGTTTACATGACCGCATCACCCGTCCGGATATCAGCTGACTGCTCATACGCCAGTGCAAATTCAAGGGTTGCCCGGTCACTGCGTGGTGGTCCCACCAGCTGTATACCAGTCGGCAACCCGTTAACCCCGAATCCCGCGGGAACGGCCGCCACGGGAAGTCCAGCCAGCGTGGGACCGATCACGACCTCCATCCAGCGATGATAGGTGTCCATGGCTTTTCCGTCGATTTCGGTCGGCCACGAGAGATCGATATCGAAAGGGAATACCTGTGCACTCGGCATCAAAATAAAATCGTACCGTTCAAACAATCTGCAGAGATACTGGTACCAGGCTGTCCGGACGACGGACGCATTAAAGATATCGGCGGCACTGCACGAAAGCGCGATGCCGAATTCGAACATCTGCTGCCGATTGAGAAGCGACCTTGTTTCGGGCTGGTCATAAAAGGCGCGCAGGCCATGAGTCACGCTGAAACTGCGCAATATCATCCACGCTTCCCAGAGCTTCGGCAGTTCGAAATCCGGCACGAGTTCATCGATATCGCAGCCCATGTTCGCCAGGACGGCGAGAGCCTTGCAATCAACATCCAGAACCCCGGGCTCAAAGGGAAGATATCCACCGAAATCACCAAACCAGGCGACTTTCATTCCCTGTGTCGTTGCAGGACCTCGGATTGCCAGACTTTCGTCCGCCAGGGATAGCGGGTCGCGCCGGTCATAACCTGCCTGTGTTGCGAGAAGCAAAGCGGCGTCCTCCACCGTCTTGCCCATGGGGCCTGAAGTGGCAAGCTGGCCAAGGAAAAGCTCGTTCCCTTTTGGGCCTGGAACCCTCCCAAAACTCGGCCGGAAGCCGACAACGTTGTTGAAGGCGGCAGGATTGCGCAGCGAGCCCATCATATCAGAGCCATCTGCGACCGGCAGCATCCGGCATGCGAGCGCCGCCGCCGCGCCACCGGAAGAACCGCCGGCGCTTCTGGTCCTGTCATAGGGGTTTCGGGTTGGGCCATGGACAGGGTTGGTCGTATGGGACCCAAGGCCAAATTCGGGCGTGTTGGTCTTGCCAATGAAAATCGCGCCGGTGGCGCGAACACGTTCCACATGGAGACTGTCGGCGGTGGAAACAAAATTGTCAAAGAGCGGCGACCCCCAGGAGCACGGCAGGCCCTGAACTTCGGAGAGATCTTTTACCGCCTGGGGGAACCCGTGCATCCATCCGCGCGAGCGCCCTTCCTCAAGTTCCCGGTCACAGGCGCGCGCCTCCTCCAGCAACTCTGTGCTTGGTCGACGAAAGACGATCGCATTCACGGCCGGATTGAGACTGTCGATGCGATCGAGATAGGCTTCCATCACGGAGAGGCAGGAAACCTGCCGCAGGTGGATTGCCCTGGAAAGCGCGGCTGCGGAGAGCCGGGTGATGTCGCCTGTCATTACTCTGTCCTCAATCCAGCGTCGCCAGAAGACCGGCCATCAGCCTGCCGCGATCAATCAGGCTGTCAATTTCGATGTGCTCTTCGAGGGTGTGATAACCTGCGCCACGCAGCCCCAGGCCACAGAGCGTGGCAATGCCGAGCGCGCCCGTAAAATTGCCGTCGGAACCGCCGCCTGAACTGCCGTGGGGAAGGCAAACCCCAAGACTGTCGGCAAGCAAACGAGCCTTTTCGTAAAGCGCCATGGTTTCCGGACGGTCCGGTGGCCAGACGGGTCTGGTGACGCCGCAGGTGACCGAGAACTCCACCTCGTTTTCCACCCCTGACAAATTAAGCATTCGGGCGACACCGGACGCGAGATCGTCATCGGTTTTCGCCATGGACAGTGCCTCGGCCGTGCACAGCGAAGAGACACAATTGACCCATTGCCCGCCATGCATGACGCCAACGGAAAAAGTGCAGTCGTCGTCGCTCATTTCATCTATCTCAATTACCCTGCGGGCCATTTCACGAATTGCAGACCGGCCGGATTTCGGCGATACGCCGGCATGCGAGGGTGTGCCACGGGCCATCAGGTTGTAGCGGGCGATGGCATAGCGACCGGTGACCACGCCGTTCTCCTCCCGTGCCGGTTCGGGAACCAGCACGTATTTGTTACGCCGGGCCTCAGCCTCGATCAGGTCCCGCGTTGAGGGTGTGCCGATCTCTTCGTCGGGGGTCAGCAAGACGGTGACCGGCAGGCGGGTGCCGATGCCCGTGTTCAGAAGCTGCCTCATTGCTTCCAGTACCAGAAAATTGCCACCCTTCATGTCGAGTATGCCCGGGCCGTAGGCACGTGTATTCTCGATACGAAACGGGAGTTCTTTCAGCGTGCCAACCGGGTGAACCGTATCGAGATGACCGGAGACGAGAATTCCAGGCGTGCCGTGCTTGTCGCCAAAACGCGCACGCAGGCTGCCGCCAAGTCCCATACGGCCGGGGATTCGTTCTATTGTGGCACCGATCGTTGCGAAATCGGTGGCAGCAAGATCCATCATGCGATCCACGGCTGCAGCATCGAATGTCGGGCTTTCGCATTCTATCCAGGGCCTGAGACGCTTCAGCATGGCGTCTATATCAAGGGGAAGTTTGGTGAAATCCATAATAGGGGGCTCGTTTCATCGTGACGGGACGCCCGCGCTCAAGGGAGGGAGCAATCCCGATCTTGTGGCAGGGCATGGGCGTCAGGCGGCCAGACGTTTTTCGACGACACGCGCCAGAAGGCTCGCACCAACCGGCAGAATATTGTCATCCAGAACAAAGCCCGGATTGTGCAGCTGTACCGATCCGGCATGGCCAACGGTGCAGTAGACGCCGGGCACCTTGTAGAGCATATCGGCAAAGTCCTCGCTGCCCATGACAGGCTCGTCCTTCGTATAGACAAGATCTGCACCCACGATGTCGCGGGCGGCATCAGCGAAGCCCTCTACAAGTTCTTCCGTATTGATGAGGACGTCGAAAACACTGCGAATGTCTGTTACAATTTCGACTTCGAAAGACGCGGCAAGGCCGGCTGCGATGGTGCGCATACGCTCACGGATCTGTTCATTCACCTCGCGGTCGAGATAACGCACCGTGCCGGAGACTGTCGCCTCTTCCGGAACGACATTATAGGCGGAGCCGGCATGAATCTGCGTGACCGACACCACGGCTGACCGAAGTGGAGAAATGTTGCGCGACACGATCGATTGCAGAGCCGAGACCAGGTGAGTTGCGACAATGACGGGATCCTTCGACCCTTCGGGACGCGCACCGTGGCTGCCGCGTCCCTTGATGTGAAAATCGAAGAAATCAGCGCCGGCCATTGCGGTGCCCGGCTTGATGCCGATCTTGTTCGGCTCCTCGTTCGGCATATTGTGCAACCCGTAGAGCTCGTCACAGGGGAAACGTTCAAACAGGCCGTCTGCAAGCATGGCGCGAGCCCCTCCGCAGCCTTCTTCGCCGGGCTGAAAAATGAATACGGCCGTGCCGGCAAAATTGCGGGTTTCGGCGAGGTATCGCGCGGCACCAAGTAACATGGTCGTGTGACCGTCATGGCCGCAGCCGTGGAAGCGGTTCGCGATTTTCGACGAGTAAGGCAGGTTGGTACGCTCCTCCATCGGCAGCGCGTCCATGTCGGCACGCAGGCCGATGGTACGCCCCCTCCCCTTAGCCCCCTTCAAAACGCCGACAACGCCGGTCTTGCCGATGCCGCGATGCACCTCGATGCCGTAGCTCACCAGCTTGTCGGCAACGATGGCGGAAGTTCGTATCTCCTCAAAACCGATTTCCGGATGACCGTGAATATCACGGCGAAGGGCAGTCATTTCATCGTGCCAGGCGGCAATTTTCTCGATAACGGGCATTGCTGTATCCTTGAATTCAAAAAAGTGACGGATCAGGAGAGGGCGGCAGAGAGAGGGGAGAGGCGGACGCCCGGGCGAAGCCTCCTCCATGGAAGGGCAGCCGGGTCAACGGCCATTGGACCGGGTGCGGCACAAACGAGAATTGTCTCGGCAAACGGTTCGAAATCTGCGCGGAAGTGCACCGAGCTCTTGTTGACGAGAATGCTCGACGTTTCCGGCTCAATGCCGAGATAACGGAACAGGCCGCGGTCGGCCATCTGCACCTTGTGAGAGGCTACGGCTACGCGAACGCCACCGATCCTGAGGCACGCTGAAGGTCCAAGCCGCATCAGGGTGTCGCCGTAGTAGGGACCGGTGACGCGTGTCAACCCGTCGGACAATGCTTCGACGATGAACTCGGCCTCAAGCGGCTCGTCACCGGGAATGCCGGATTTTCCACCGAGCGCGATGCGGATCGTTGCGCCGACGCCTGCTGCCTGTGCTGCCAGCGCAGCCTCAGGGTCATAGAGCAGGCCAAGTGCTGCGTTCTGTGCACCGTTGTCGATGAGAGCCCGCAGCATTCCGGTCGTATCGGAATCGCCACCGGCCCCGGGATTGTCCTGAGTATCCGCAAGCACGACAGGCTTTGCGGCGTTTGCGGCAAGACGTATTGCCTCCTTTACGCCCTCATCAGCGCTGTAGACGCGCCCGGCAAAGGCGGGCTCGCTGGCGTCGATCAGGGCCTTCAGCTCGTCGGCGGCAAGATCAGCTGCTTCCTGCGTCGTTCCATAGGAGAGAACAGTCGCACCGCAATCGTTGAAATCGGCAGCCGGGAAGCCGGGAAAGAAGGAGAGTGAGACAATTGTTTTCTCTTCCTCCAGTCCTGCGAGGCGGGCGTAGATGGATTGCGCCGGCTCCATCTCAGTACATTGCCACGATATGGGGATCAGATAGTCGATCTGACAATAGGACTTCGCAAAACGCTCACCATCCATCAGGCGGTCAAGCAAACCCGCGGCACGTTTGCCAGTCAGGGCCATGTCCACATGCGGATAGGTGCGGTAGCCGATCATGACATCGGCGTCGTCGACCGACCGCCTGGTTATGTTGCCGTGCAGGTCGAGACTGACAGCGACGGGGATGTCGTGGCCGACTGCGCTTTTGATGCGGGCGAGAAGTTCGCCCTCGCCATCGTCCAGATGTTCACAGACCATGGCTCCATGAAGATCGAGGTAGATTCCGTCGACGGGCAGCGCTGCCACGATGCCGGCAACGATCTCACCGGCAATGCGCTCGAAAGCATCCTCGGTAACATGAGCAGAAGGAACGGCGCTTGCCCGCAGTATAGGAACAACTTCCCAGTTTGCTTGCCGGGCGTAATCGAGCGCGCCCTCGATACCGGTATTTGCGCCCCGGACGAGAGCGATCATCTCCTCGCCGCGGCAGAGCGGCAGATGGCCGGATCCCTTCAGAAAGGCGTCATAAGTGGCTTTGGTGGGAGCAAATGTATTGGTCTCATGAATGAAACCGGCAAAGGCGACACGCCGGGACGTCATCGGTCATTCTCCTGGAAATTATGCAGCTTCGGGGGCAAGCGGCCGGAAATTGGCGAAATCCCAATGCCGCCCCGGGGCGGCATCGATAAGCTGGCGGGTGTATGCATGAACCGGACTGGTGAGCACCTCGTAGCCGCTGGCATATTCCACAATGCGACCTTTCTGCATAACGATCACGTCGTCACATATCTGGGCGGCAACGCGAAGATCATGCGTGATGAACAGGATGGAAATACCGAGCTTTTCCTGCAAGTCCGCAAGAAGGTCGAGTACCTGTGCCTGAACCGATACGTCGAGTGCGGACACTGCCTCGTCTGCCACGAGAACCTTCGGGTTCATGGCAACGGCACGGGCGATCGCGATGCGCTGGCGCTGGCCGCCTGAGAACTGGTGAGGATAGCGGCTCACTGCGTCCGGGGGCAGACCGACAATTGCGAGAAGTTCGCGCGCCCGCTTCAGGGCGTCCGGCCTCGGCGTACCGTAATTTACTGGCCCTTCAATGATGCTCTCCCCCACCGTGATACGCGGGTTGAGCGAGCGATAGGGATCCTGAAACACCATCTGGATATGCTGGCGATACGGCTGCAGGGTCCGGCGGGAGAAATCGGCGATTTCCTGTCCGGAAATGCGGATCGAGCCGGAGGTGGGATCGATCAGCCGCATAATACAGCGAGCGACGGTCGACTTGCCAGAGCCGCTTTCACCGACGATACCGAGAGTACGACCCTTCTTCAGTGTGAAGGACACATCCGTCGCGGCTTTTGTTCCGGCCGCGGTTTTTCCGAAAAAGCCTTTTTTGCCATACACCTTCTCAAGCTCCGAGGCCGAGAGCACGACCTCGTCCGAGAGCGCGGGGCGCGGCTCGCGCGGTTGAAGGCTTGGCACGGAAGAAAGAAGCGTGCGGGTGTAGTCCATTTCCGGCGCTCTTAAAATCGTGTCGACCGGACCACTCTCGACGAGATTGCCACGGTTCATGACGTAGACGGTGTCTGCAATCTCGGCCACTACGCCCATGTCGTGGGTTATAAAGAGAACGGCGGTACCCTGCTTTTCCTGAAGTTCATGGATGAGCTTGAGGATCTGCTTCTGGGTCGTCACATCAAGGGCTGTGGTCGGTTCGTCGGCGATCAGCAGTCTGGGTTTGAGGATCAAGGCCATGGCGATCATGATACGCTGGCGCTGTCCACCCGAGAGCTGATGGGGATAGGCTGCGAATATCCGCTCGACATCGGGCAGATGCACTTCCCGCATCATCTCAAGAACGGCGATCTTCTGCTCTCTTGCTGAAAGCGTCGTGTGCTCCTGAAGCACCTCGCAAATCTGCCTGCCAACCGTCAGCACCGGGTTGAGTGCTGTCATCGGCTCCTGGAAAATCATGGCAATATTTTTCGAGCGCAGTGCCCGCATGCGACCGGCGTCGGCCTTGAGGAGGTCTTCACCTTCAAAGAGGATTGTACCCCCTGCAGGTTCAAGAGAATTTCGCGGCAGGAGCCCCATCGTAGCGAGCGAGGTCACCGATTTGCCAGAACCGCTCTCGCCCACAAGGCACACAGTTTCTCCGGCTCGGATGGTGATCGAAATGCCGTTGAGGACCGGCACGCTGTCATCGTCTCCGGTCAGGCGGATGACGAGATTCTCGACGCGCAATACTTCGGACGCGGTGGCGGGATCGAATGCAACAGCCGTCATTTCGCGGCCTCCCTTTTCTTCATGCGCGGATCGAGCAGATCGCGCGCCGTATCACCGAGAAGGTTGATGGAGAGAATGCAGAGCGAGAGCACCAGACCTGGCCAGAAGATCAGTTGCGGATTGATCTGGAAATAGACGCGTCCCTCGGCCATGATATTTCCCCATGTCGGTATTTCCGTGGAGACACCAGCCCCGAGGAAAGACAGGATCGCTTCTGTAAGGATCGCCGAGGCGCAGACATAGGTGGCCTGGACGATGAGCGGCGCCAGGGTATTCGGCATCAGATGCCGCCAGAGGATTTTCGGAAGGCCCGAACCGGCAGCGATCGCGGCCTCGACGTAGGGCTCTTCGCGTGCAGTCAGCACCACCGAGCGAACAAGACGCACCACACGAGGAATTTCCGGGACGGTAATGGCGAACATGACGGTCCAGATATTTGCCCCGGTCAGCGAAACCACGGCGATGGCGAGCAGCAGGCTTGGAATTGCCATCAGTGCGTCCATGATCCGCATGACCACGGCGTCGAGGAACCGAAAGAAGCCCGAGACCAGGCCAATCCCCAGTCCGACAGCCACCGAGATGACAGTCGCTCCGATACCAATAAAAAGGGAGATGCGAGCCCCGTAGAGCACACGCGACAGCAGGTCCCGTCCGTAGGCATCGGAACCGAGCGGGTAGATATCGCTGGCGGGCTTGAGGCGGGCAGAGGGCGTCATGGCCACGGGATCATGCGGAGCAAGCCATGGCGCGAGAACAGCCATGAGAATGATCAGGATAAGAATTGCAAGCGCGATGGCAGGGACGAGGACAGCTTGTCCGCGTTTTTTTCTGCCGGCGAAAACGGGCCGCATGGCGGCACCAAAAAGCGTGGAATTGGCCATCAGTACCGTATCCTCGGATCGAAGAAGGAGTAGGAGAGGTCGATGAGGAGATTGACCATCACATAGATACCGCTTGTCAGCAGGATCATGCCCTGAATGACAGGGTAATCGCGGGCAAGAATGGCATCGACCGTGAGCCTTCCAATGCCGGGAATGTTGAATACGCTCTCCGTTACCACGACGCCGGAAATAAGCAGCGCAAAGCCGGTGCCGATAATGGTGAGCACAGGAACCGCGGCATTGCGCAGCGCGTGGCGGAACAGGACGGTATTTTCCTTCAGCCCTTTTGCGCGGGCGGTTCGCACATAATCCTCGCCCAGCACTTCGAGCACGGAGGCGCGTGTCATGCGGGCGATCAGCGCGATATAAATGGAAGCAAGTGTGAGGGCCGGCAAAATGGCGCGTTCCGCGAAAGGACCGACGCCTTTGGTGATGCTCCGGAAGCCCTGCACCGGAAACCATTTGAGGTCGATGGCGAAGACCTGGATGAGGATATAGCCGATCACGAAAACCGGCACGGAGAAGCCGACGACCGACACCGTCATGACGGCATAGTCGATCCACGTGCCGTGGCGCCACGCAGCGATGACCCCAAGTGGAACGGCAATCAGCACCGACAGGACGATCGTGACGAGCGCAAGGCTCACGGTCGGTTCGATGTGCTTGCCGATCATCGCAGTGACTGGCGTATTGGAAATCAGCGACACGCCAAGGTCGCCCTGGAGAAGCAGCCAGAACCACGAGACGAATTGCACGACGATTGGTTTGTCGAGGCCGAGGGCAGCGCGGATTTTCTCAAGCTGCTCTGGCGTGGCCATGTCGCCGGCGATGATGGCGGCCGGATCGCCGGGCGTTATGCGCAGCAGGAGAAAAACGAAGACGGCGACCGTGATCATTACCGGAACGGAGGCCAGAATTCGGCGGAACGTATAGGCGAGCATAAGCATCCTCACGTCGGTTGGGCAGGCAGGGCAGCGGCATCCACAGGATGCCGCCATGTTCTTCCACGAGGCTCAGTCTTCTGTTTTCTCGATGTTCCAGAACACGGGAACCGGCGATTCCAGGAAGCCGGAAAGCTGGTTGCGCCACACGGAGGGGTTCTTGTACTGGCCAAGCGGAACGTAGCTGACCTCGTCCATGGCATGGGCCTGAAGCTCGGCGGCCGCAGCCTTCTGCTCTTCAGCTGTCGCCGCGGCGATGTATTTGGCGCGCAACGCTTCCAGCTTCTCGTCCGTCTGCCAGCCAAAAAATCCCTTGGCGCCGCGACCGTTCAACATCGGATTGTTAAGCGGCGTCATGATTTCCGGCACAATCCAGTTGGTGAAGAACATGTTCCAGCCACCCTCAGCCACCGGCTTCTGCGAGGCGCGGCGAGTGACGAGCGTCTGCCAGTCCATGGGCTGAAGTTCGACGTTGAAGCCCGCAGCCCGCAGCGCAGCCGCCGCCACGACGGGCTGGGCCTTGACGGTCACGACGTCGGTTGGCTGAAGGATGACAACGGGAGTTCCGTCGTAACCGGCCTCCTTAAGGAGTGCCTTTGCGCTTTCCATATCGCCCGCGCCGGTCAGGCTTTCCGAACCGGCCAGTGCTTCAAGCGGCGTACCGCAGCCGAAGACGGAGCCGCAGATGGTGTAGTAGTCCGGATTGCCGATCAGCGCGTCGAGAACATCCTTCTGGTTCATCGCTTTGAGAGCAGCCTGGCGGATCTTCTTGTTATCGAATGGCGGGTAGAGGAAATTCATGCGGCCCATGGTCTGCGAGCCAAGCGTGTTTAGCGTCTTGACGGTCAGTTCGTCATTGCTCTCGACAAGTGGCAGAAGATCAACTGGCGGAGCTTCGATATAGTCGATCTCCCCGGACTGGATAGCGTTGATTGCCGTCTGGGCATCGGGCATGCTCAACCATTCCACACGGTCGACCTTGACCACCTTTCCGCCGGCCAGCCAGCTCGCAGGCTCGTTGCGCGGCACATAATCGGTAAATTTTTCATAGACCGCCTTGACGCCCGGCTGGTACTCGGCCGTGACGAACCTGAAGGGGCCGGAACCGACAAATTCGGTAATGGCGGTATCGGCCGGGGTTGCGGCAATACGTTTCGGCATCATGAACGGCACGACCGAAGACGGCTTGGCCAGAACGTCGGGCAAGAAGCCGAAGGGTTCCTTCAGCTTGAAAACAAAGGTCCTGTCGTCCGTAGCCGTCAGGCTTTCTGTCTTGTCGAAGAGGATCTGACCGGAAGTATCCCGCTTGCCCCAGCGCTGAAGCGAGGCAATGCAGTCTTCTGCTGTCACAGGTGTGCCGTCGTGCCATTTCAGACCGTCGCGCAGCGTGAATGTATAGGTCAGCTTGTCATCCGAAACAGTGTAGTCAGCCATCTGGGGCTGCGGTTTGAAATCGGCATCAAGCGCCAGCAGCGTGTCATAGATCATGTAGCCGTGATTGCGCACGATATGAGCGGTCGTGATGATCGGATCGAGAATACGCAGGCCAGAATGCGGTACGGCCATCATTGTTGTGGCCGAGGCATCCGTTCCAAAGCCCGCAACACAGGCTGAAAGGGCGATGATCGCCGCAACGAGCCGGCTTCTTGCCCGGCTTGCTTTTCTGGTCAACTGAGCGTGCATGATTTCGCTGTTCCCTTTTTTGTTTGGCAGGTAGCGACCGAAACGCGCGGGCATTGGCCCGCACGCAAGCGCACGGCACCCTTCCGATCCGGACCGTTTTCGATAATGTCGCTGCGATCCCTCAAAGTTTGCGCAGCGAAGAGCACTTGTACCGCCGCAAAGGTGCGGCGAAACATACGACTGCAATACCTTGCGCAACTGCGGCTGTGAGACCGCAACGCGACAGGCTTGCAAGGTTCAGCTTACCGTCACATGGCGAGCATGTGGGCATAGCTGACTATGACGTCATTCCGATTGACATAGAGTGCAAGGCGTTCCCCTTAGGATTATTTTACCGCGATGCGATTGCTATTCTCGACTATCGATTATAGGTTCGTTGAAAGCCTTGTCAACGATCTTGCTGCGTCGCAAAATGAATTTTACCAAACCCTCAGAAGGGTTCGATCACCGGGCCCGTATTGCCGCGCTGGAGAAGGCATTTGCCGTTCTTGAGATGTTCGGGCCGGAAACGCCTGAACTGAGAATTGCCGATGTTGCGAGGCGAGGCGCGATGAACAGATCCAGCGCCCAGCGTCTGGTTCATACACTTGTCAAATCCCATTGGCTTGAACGCGACGCACTGAGCGGTGTCCTTTCTCTCGGGCACCGGGCGTGTTATCCCGCACATGTCTATCTTTACAGCAACGAGTTGATCGATCTCGTGATGCCGCTGGTCGTCGAACTGAATGCACGCACCGGCCTCAGCACCGACCTCTGGCTCCTCGACGGCAAGACCGCCGTTACGCTGGCCCGGGTCCCCTCACCCGCCGCATCCCTGGCACTTGCCCCGGTTGGCAGCCGCGTCGCACTTGCCGAGACCGCGCCAGGCCGGGCGCTGTTGTCTCTTATGGATGCGACAACACTCGATACATTTCTGGCAACATGGACAGGCGACGCGGGTTTGCTGCGCGAGCGGATAGCCTCTGAGCGCAGCATGGGATTTTCCTTTGACGGTACTGTCGAAGGCGGATCCCGCCAAGTCATTGCGACCGCTTTTCGCGATGCAGCCGGCCAGCCGCTTGCTGCGATTTCGCTTTCCGGTCCTGTAGACACAGAGGCAGCAGGCACGGTGACCGGGCAACTTTGCGAAACCGTCTCACGCATGGGGGAGTTGATGGTGACACGGGCGGTACGCCCGGCCAACCTCGAGCCAAATCCACGCACGCTGTGGCCGCTGGTCGACGACGAGAATGATCCGCTCGCGGTGACCGCAGTTTCCAAAAGCCTGCATTTATTGCAGTTTTTCCACCCACAAACGCCGCTGCTCACCCTGACGCAACTTTCACAGCAGACTGGCTTTCCGGTGCCGACTGTCCAGCGCATTACAGATACGCTGGCGGGACTGGGCTATCTGAAGAAAGATCAGCCCAAACGCGCTTTCCATGTCTCGGAGCGGGCGCTTGATCTTCTTTATCGTTTCCAGATGGGAAACGCGTTGCTCCGGTCGGTATGGCCTCGGCTTATAAGGCTGCGGGAAGAATGCGGGCTGCGTTGTTCCTTCTGCATCCTGGATGGCACGGAAATCATCCACCTGCTGCATGTTCAAAGCCGACCACAACCGGCTTTCAGAACCGCCTATCCGGGCAGGCGACTTCCAGCCGTTTCATCCTCCGGTGGTCGGGCGATCCTGTCGTGGCTGCCACCTGGAGAGATTGACAGAATTCTTTCGGAAAGCCCCGTCCAGCCCGGTACTCCCTTTACCGTTACGAACAAGGACGAAATCCGCACAGAGATTCTGGAGGCAAGCGTTCGAGGCGTGGCCTTCACGGATCGCCAGTCGATCCGCGACGAGGTAAATGTTGCCGCTGCGGTACCAGGGTCAGAGGGTCGTCCGGCGGGAGCCATCGTCGTATCCGCTCCTGTGCACAGCTGGTCTGTCGAGCGGCTTGAGCGCGAAGTCGTGCCCCTGCTGGTGTCCCACGCCCGTGGCGGATAAGATCTGCCTCACCCGATGTTCTGATCCGCATGGGCCTCCTGGGAACGGGGGCGTCGAGATCAATTACGATCCTGACGGACTGCGTGTGAACATGCAGGCGCTGGTTTCACAGCTTGAGCAGTGACATCGAGCCGAAGCCATAATGATGAGCACCGATAATCGGCGAACCAGTTTTCGACCGACCGTCCATTGCTCCCGACTGCAACTGTCAGCATGAACGTTTCCAGACTCCCTCGGGCTAAGCTCTATTATGGAACTACCCGCGCTTTCATCCCACATGAGATGAGACGCGAGCTTTCCGATATTTCGGCGGAAGTTCTGCGGTTGGCAGATCGTCGACCCTGAACTGCTTGCCGGTCGACCAGGGAAGCATGTTGAGCGCCACACCAAGCCCCGCGATGATCGCAGCAACTACGGGCCTGGTTCCGAATTTGTTCAACCCGGAAAATTTGAAGCCGGAAACAAGAGCACCAAGCGGTTTAACGATCAAGAACGGTATCAACAAGAATGGCATGGAGACGAGAAACAGCACCGTCGGGATCGCTGCCTCGAGCATAGGGTCGCCACCGTGTCGGAGGCGAATCCGCGGGTTACGGGCGATTGCAAATGGAATAAGTTCTTCCATGAAGCGAACGTAGCCGGCTGATTGATCGGTACGTGCCTCTCCCTGCCAATGCAGCGAGGATATCTCCCTCGACGCGAAGAGCATCCGCAAACGGGCGCTGTAGACGGGAAAACCGGTGGAGCCGACCCCACTCGTTACGTGAACGTGTATGAACCGAATGGAGGTCCACGGGATGAGACGGACGGATCCTGCCTGCGTCACCAAAAGGCCTTTGGCGTCGATGACGTAAGCGGTTGTGATCATTGTGGATCCCACGCGAGGCATCACGACTTGCGTGGTAAAGCTGTACGAAGGAGGGGCGTCCGTCTGCAATCAAGGGCTCTCGTGCGTTCAAAATCAGAAAGCCGGGCTAACCCGGCTTTCATTACTCATCGGAACGGCCATTAGCTGGTGGCGACGTGATACCATTGCTGTAGGTAGACCCAAGCGGTGTCGAGCGCTGCACCCACCACGAACACTACAACGAACAGTGCGACCGCAACAAAAATCGCTGGCACCTCAGGATTGCGATCACGCGCAAACTCGTCCGCCAATTTCTGCTCGTGGTAAATGTGAAGCAGGCTTTTTCCGTTCATCTTACCGTTCCTGGTCGTCTCGATCGCGCTTGTCTTCGCGCTCCTGCCTCAGTTCATCAAGGCGGTTCAACTGCCTTGCCGGAGGCTCCGCCTGCGAGACTTCGCCTTCTCGGACCGCTGCCTTTTCTTCTACTACAGGACGCGCGTTCGGAGAAGTCTCAACCCCGACAGTCTTGTCATCAAGCTTCGGAACAACCTCGACTTACCATCTGCGCCGGGCGACCAGTTCAAGACGCCATCGATGGCGGAATGACCAAAAGCCAATGTCGCGCCACTGAAGAGAAGAAATGGCGTAAAATACCGCATAATTTATAGGGTTTTCGGCCTGCTTTTAATCCCTGGAAATCGACCCTTGGAATGACTAGTCGGAAATCAACTCTGCGCGCTGGCCGGTTTCGATATTTCCTATTTTGACAGGTTCGCAATAAACCCCGAATGCGCGACCTGCTTTTCTCAATACCGTTCTGAGAATCTCCGGCTGTTCCGGCAGATCAGGCTGTGCGGCAAGGATCATTCCGCACCGTTTTGTGAGGTCTGTCACCTCGACCTCCGCCAGCCCGAAACTAATGACCTTACCGATCCATTGAAACTCAGCAAAACCTGTCACATTACTGGTTTCGAGTAGAATATTTGGCCGAAAGCGCAAACGGTCAACCGTACTATCCGATAACATTTGTTGAAGCTCGGCCAGTGACGAAGTGGTGACCAAGTGAAGTGCCGATCTCGAGTATCGGTTCTCAACGGTGGGAAGAGAAGGGGCAAGCGGGTCAGCATCGATGTAACTTCCGATACCGACGTCAAAGCCAAAATACTTCGAAAGTTCCAGTCCCAATTGAGGATCTTCAATATAGAAATTACACCCAGTTGGAAACGTGATCCGCACACCGCCATCATCAATGGCGCTGCGGAGGAAAAGTGCCGGCCGCCATCGAACGTCTTTTTCCGGCGCTGCGGCGACGCCGGATACATTGTCGAACAGCGCAAAACGCCTGTCGCCGACGATGCCCGCTGGCTCTATTTCTGCGCGTTTGCATCGTTCTCCACCAAGCGAGCTTACCGGGAAACGCCAGATCTCAGCGACTTTCCCAATAACGTGTTTTGAGCGAAAAGTGACCGTCATATCTATTCTGTCCGCTATGTCAGGCTGTGAGCAGCAAGTCGGCTGTCGTCGCCCGAATATCGTCGAGGATAGCCTGCGCGGCCGCCTGCCCTAACTCAGCGGCGCTGGTGATACCCTGTACAAAGGGGTTCTTATGCAACAGGAATGGTATCGCCACGCAATAAAGCCGGTTGGATAACAAGCCGGTATCGCGTGGACGATAGCATTCGTCGACCTCGATACCGCCGGTCCTCTTGAAGTTGTGGCCTGTCGTATCGGCTATTAATCCAGTCGAAGCCACGCGCGTGACAGCCGGTTTGACAGCTGCCTGCTTCACGAGCGAAGGAAACGGCAGGTCCCGTGCCGATAACGCCGTTTGGCCGGTCGCATCGATGAAACTTTCGAAGACTTCTTCCGAGCCGGCCGTGGTCACTCTGGCGCCCCGCGCAAGGCCACACGTGTCTATTGCGTAATCTTCTCCCAGCGCGATAATTTCCAACCTGCCAGCGTTTCGAAGCGCAAGCAAACGCTTGATCGAAAGGTGGGGTACGGTCGCATATTCATCGATGAATATACTTTTAAACGATCGGTTGAACCGCGCTAGGTCACGCGTGTCCAGGTGCGGGATTGCTCTGGCGATGATTTCATGTGTGATGAGTATGGCGTAGCGCCAAGGCACAGTGAATCGCTGCTCTGCGTTGCGTTCGACTTCGGCTAGGTTTGCTGCTGCCCAGACAAACGGATCCACTCCCGACCGGCGAGAGTAATATGCGTCAGCAAAGGTGTCTGCCGTCAGGCAATTTAGCCCTATTTCGGCTGCGTAGTCAGGATCGGCGGTCGCGATTTCCCGCTTGAAGAGCTCGAAAACCCTGTCGAGCAAACCGGCAGAGCCAATCTCGATTTCTCCATTGACAGCTTCCTGCGTGCAAACACTCGGTGTCCGGTAGGGAAGCGGGCAATAGAAATCCGCCTCCGGTAACAGTCCCTTGCGGGACATCATCACGGCTGTGAAGTTTTCGTGCCCGGTGGATGCGTGAAACCTCATTGTTCCCGTGTCGTCATAAACAAACGAGCCGCAGGATACCGCGACGGTCAAAAGCGCGTCGATACTACTGAGCGACGTCCCAAGTATCCCAAGCCTTCCATAGCAGGAACTTTTGAGCGCGGAAGCGGGCCATGGAGACGCAAAGTAGCCTGGCTGCACTTCGGTCTTATCAGGCCAATTATGGCCCGTTGCCATCACGACGTGGTCATAGATCGCGTCGAACTTTCCGTCAGGGCTTTCGACGCAAATTCGGATATGGTCGACGTCGAGCGATATATCACTGACGCGGTGCCCGGGGCGGATATCGATCTGGTGACCTTTCTCGACTCCATAATCCACAAGCGCACTGAACTGCTCTTGAAAATAATCACCGAGAACCAACCTCGGGTAAAACGCACGCTCGCTGATGGCATCGCGCACAATGGCAAAACGGTTAAGATAATCGTCTTCCTGGCGAGATAGCCATTCCACCAGTGACAGCGGCAACGGCGGTATCTCGATGCTCGGAATGTTGGAAAGCATGACAGGATCATTTGAGCCGGGAAGATAGGGCGTTCCCTTCCCCGCCAGCATTTCTGCTTCAAAGACAGTAATACTCATTGGGGAAGGAGAATGAATAAGTCGCTGAAGGGAAAAGATTCCGGTAGGCCCCGAACCGATAATGCAAATGCGACTGTTCATGCAAACCATCTCCAACGCCACCCTTTGCAGCGCCGGTTTATAACGGTGTGCAGCGCGGACTGTTCCAGTGACGGCAAACTTACATTCGATGGACGCGCCGTGACGCTGCGATTCTGCCAATGACGCTGGTGTGCAGATTCGCTACGGATAGGATATCGCCCGTTCCATCTTGTCACTACGATATCAGAATACCAAATCATGACGGTTAACTCACTGCGGTTTTCATGACAGTTATAGCTTCCTACATCTACCGCCTTGGCAAGCGTGCCGAAGAACTCCCCTTGACTGGCCGACCGTTCCCCGAGAGGGACGGCGAGTTTGCCTGGATCGGTATCACCGACCCGACCGTCGAGGAAATGGCGAGCCTGAAGTCGATGTTTGACCTGCATCCGCTTGCCGTCGAAGACGCACTGAACGGGAGGCAGGTGCCGAAAGTTGAGGTGTACGGCAATCAGCTCTTCGTCATCATCAAGACCGCTCATCTTGAGGGCGACAAGATTGCCTATGGCGAAACCTGTATTTTCGTCGGACGGCACCATGTGATTTCGGTCCGGCATGGTTCGGCACGCTCCCACAAGGAATTGAGGGAGCATCTCGAACAGTCTCCGCAACTCCTCGAACATGGCCCGGACTATGTCCTGCACGGTATCATCGATTTCGTCGTCGACGGTTATCTGCCGATGGTCGAGACGCTGGAGGACAAGGTGCTTGAGACGGAAAAGCACATGCTGATTGCATTTCTCGAAAGGGAGCAGATCAGACGGCTTTTCCGCATGCGACGGCAGGTGATCCGCTTTCAGCGCATTCTGGGCCCGATGGAGGAGGTCGCTGGCAAGCTCGCCAATCTGGAGCTGCCCTGTATTGACGAGAACGCCAAAGCCTATTTTCGGGACGTGCTTGACCATGTACGGCGCGTCGAATTCATGATGTCAGGCTTGCGGGAAGTTATCACTTCCGTGTTCGAGGCCTCGAACCTGCTTGAACAGCAGCGCCAGGGTATGATCACCCGCCAGCTTGCAGCCTGGGCCGCGATCCTGGCTGTCCCAACGGCGATCGCCGGCATTTATGGAATGAACTTCGAGCACATGCCGGAACTGAAATCGGAATACGGCTATTATGTCGTGATCGCCGTAATCATCACCCTTTGCGCGATACTTTATTACCGGTTCAAGAAGACAGGATGGCTGTGATATATCGAGCAACCTTTACTCTCCATTCTGTGCAACGGCCCCAAATCACGGACAACGCTGAACCTGTTCAGGAGTTAAATTGGCTACCGGATTGATCGCATTGTTTGACGACGTGGCAGCGATAGCTAAGGCTGCCTCCGCGTCCCTCGACGACGTCGCAACCCAGACTGCCAAAGCCAGTGTGAAGGCGGCAGGTGTCGTGATCGACGACACCGCCGTCACGCCGGCCTACGTCGTCGGTCTGGCTCCCGCGCGTGAACTGCCGATCATTGGCAAAATTGCGCTTGGATCGCTTAAAAACAAGCTGATCTTCCTCCTGCCCATCGCTCTCGTCCTCGGATATTTCGCTCCCTGGCTCATCACACCGCTCCTGATGATCGGTGGCATATACTTGAGCTACGAAGGCGCGGAGAAGCTACATGAGGCATTTTTCGCTCATGCCCCGGAACACGGTCCGGACGACAACGCGGCGCTTGATGCAACAGATCTGGAAAACCGCAAGGTCGCAGGCGCGATCCGTACCGACTTTATCCTCTCGGCCGAGATCATGGCGCTGACACTGGCTGGTGTCTCCTCCTCCGGCATCTATACCCAGGCAGGGGTCCTGGCGGCGGTTGGCATCCTGCTCACCGCAGCAGTTTATGGCGTGGTCGCGCTCATTGTCAAAGCAGATGACGTCGGATTGCACCTGACGAAGTCCGGGGGACCTTTGTCAAGGACGGTCGGTGCCGGGCTGGTCAAAGGTGTACCGTTTCTTCTCAAGGCACTGGCAATCGTCGGAACGGCGGCGATGCTCTGGGTAGGCGGAAGCATTATCGTACACAGCCTGGCGGGGATGGGATGGCATCAGCCTGAACATCTGATCGAAACAGTCGCATCAAGGATAGAACAAACCCTGGTGATTGTCCCCTCCGTGACGAATTGGCTGGCCACCGCGTTTATTCAGGCAATAATCGGTATAGCGACCGGCGGCGTCGCGATTTTATTGCTGTCGATCTGGACAAAATTCGCGCGGCGTATCGAACGACCCTAGTCGCGTCTCCCGAACTTCTCGATCTATCCATGACGCTCGCCGAGCCACCTCCTCTCGGTGATCGTCGCACGCATCCTCGCCCTTTGCCTGTCGATAATCGTGCAAAGCGAGCGCTCCACAAAAACTCGCGGGCAAGTTTTGACCTGAGACACGTTTAGCGCTCGGTGGTTTGATAGGTCAAAGTCTATATGCGCCGGTTGTCATTTAACCGCGCGCTAACTCTGGGAGCGGGTTTTCTCAAGCAGGGTGAACCGATCCCCGGCCGTACGTTTTGTTAGGTAGATGCGGAGGAGGAAACATGAAGCTCATAAAGATCGGATTCGGTTTGTTGCTGATCTGCGGTGCTCTTTATGTGGTGCTTGGGGAGCAGCTTAGCGGCGCGAGTGCGAATGCGTTCATAAATGCCCGTTTGACGACGATACGCGCTCCCATCGCTGGCAAAATTGAATTGATTTCCAGGCCGCTGGGCGCCCAGGTTGCGCAAGGCGATCCACTGGGCTCTCTTGAGGATCCTCTTGTTGACGGCATCCGTCTCCTTGATCTCGAACTTCAACAGGCCGATGCTCAGACCGAAATAAAAAGGCTCGAGACCGTCGTCACGTCTTTCGATGAATCGATTGATGAGTTGCAGACCCGCGCGGCCATCTATCGTGAGGAAAGAAAACGCCAACTCGCGGCTCAGGCTCAGTCTGCCGACGCCTCGCGTGCTGCATCCGAGGCACGTCTGAAATACGCGGAACTCAGCCGCGAGCGATCATCACGGCTAAGCGGTCAGGGCATTTCTACCGCACAGTCCCTTGAACAGGCCCAGTCACTTTCCGAGGTTTCCGCGCTGGAGGTCGCAAATGCAAAGGCTCAGGCCGCCGAAATCGTTGTGGCACAGAAGGCGGCCGAGCGGGGAGTATTCCTCGGAGACGGATTTAACGACGCCCCCTACTCCGAACAGAGGATTTCCGAGATCGACGTGCAGCGTCTGGAATTAAAAGCGCAACTTGAGGCGAAGAAACTGGCATTGGCTGCAATTTCCGATCGGCTGGCAAACGAGCGTCTTCGTGTAAACAGACTTTCTTCCTCAGATCTGGTGGCGAATGTGAATGGTGCGCTGTGGGAGTATCTCTCCGCTTCGGGCGAAACGGTCCAGCGCGGTCAGGACCTCATGCGCCTGATCGACTGCGACTCCGCAATTGTGACCTTATCCGTGTCGGAAAGCGTCTACAATTCCCTCAGGGTCGGCGCACCCGCGACCTTTCGCCTTAACCGAAGCCGTCAGGTTCTTCAGGGATCGGTAATCCGCCTTGCGGGTTCCGGCGCGGCTACGATCTATGAAAACATGGCAATAGCACCGAGTCAGCGCCACCTCCAAAGGTACGACGTGGCACTTGATGTGCCGGCTCTGCGGGACGACCCCGACCTTCGGTGCCTCGCAGGGCGCACGGGCAGGGTGTTTTTCGAAACGCGCGCTTTTGACTGGCTGCGAGGACTATGGAGATAGGACTTGGACAGTTTTCTCTATCTTAGCGAACTTCAGTCGAGCTTCGCTCATCTGGCTCTGGCCTTCGGGTGCGCACTCGTCCTGCCATACCTCCTGAACAATCGTAACTGGACCCACAGGACGTTCCTTTTCGCAATCGGAATGGCTTTAGCGGTGCGATATATCTGGTGGCGAGGAACCCAGACCCTGGCCCCGCCCGGCTTCACGCTGGACTGTCTGTTCAGTTGGTCATTCTTTGCTCTGGAAGCATTATCTGTTCTCTCGTCGCTGAGCGCGTTTACAATCCTGACCAGAACCACCGATCGGTCCCCTGAAGTCGAGGAGAATAAATCCTGGTGGCAACCGGATCCGCCTCCAAAAGTCGCGATTCTGATCGCCACATACAACGAGGAGCAAGCCGTTCTGGAACGGACGGTCGTCGGGGCAAAGGCCAGCGATCATCCGGACGTCCAGGTTCTTGTGCTGGATGACGGGCGCCGTGACTGGCTGCGTGACTTCTGCAAGGAGCACGACGTTCGATACCTTCGCAGGCCAGATAACAAGGGCTCGAAAGCCGGCAATATCAATCATGCCCTGGGCGTTCTTGCGCAAGACGATCAACCGCCAGACTTCATAGCCGTGCTGGACGCGGACTTCGTTCCTCACACGGATTTTGTCTCGCGCGCACTTGCGCTTTTCCACGACCAGGAGGTCGGACTGGTTCAAACACCCCAGCACTTCTTCAATCCGGATCCTATCCAGCATAATCTCGGGCTCAGCCGATCGTATCCCGACGAGCAGCGCTTTTTCTTTGACCATTTACAACCAAGCCGCGACGGGTGGGGCATCGCATTCTGCTGCGGCACGTCGTCGGTGATCAGATGGAGGGCAGTGCAGGCCTCCGGTGGGTTCCCGACAGACAGCATCACGGAAGATTTCATGCTGACGCTTCAGTTGCAGGAGCACGGCTATCGGACGGTCTATCTGAACGAAGCGTTGACCGAGGGCCTTGCTCCGGAGGGGTTGAAGGAATACGTCACTCAGCGAGCGCGATGGTGCCTGGGGCTCATGCAGATTGCCCGAGGAAGGCTAGGTCCCTTTTCGCGGAACAATTTGCGGCTGCGGGACCGCTGGAGTGTCGTTGACTCGGTATTTTTCTGGCTCACCACCTTCACATTCCGCATCGCCTCCATGACCTTTCCTCTCTTTTACTGGTTTTTCAACATCACGGTGGTCAACGCATCTGTTCCCGATGTCATCAGCTATTTCGGGGCGTATATGGTGTGGATCCTGTTCGTGTTGAACTTCATCTCGTCCGGAATGGTGATCCCCATCGTCAATGACGTCAGCCAGTTGCTTGGTGCGCTCCCCATATCGAGAGCCGCCATTGTGGGGCTTGTGAAGCCGAAAGGTCACCCTTTCAGTGTTACGGCAAAGGGAGGAGACCGAACCAAAGTCGTTGTCCAATGGCGTCTTATGCGCCCCTTCCTCCTTTTGACGTTTCTGACCGTCGCCGGGGTCCTGATCGGTCTGGTCTCTGACCGTTTCGCGTTCAATGACGCAGGAGACGGGAAGGTCGTTATCCTGTTCTGGACTGTTTACAATCTGGTGATCCTTGCCGTGACGCTGCTGGTCTGTGTCGAGTTGCCACGACGTGAGAAACACTATGCGGACCGTCCCGAGCGGGTCGTAATATCCCTCGGCGGTGCGCTGAAGCGCGTCTGGATGACGGACCTGACGCAGGAAACGGCCCGTCTCAGAGGGGTAGACGCGCCTATAGCTACCCAGATCATCATGAAACTCAAAGAAATCGGAGATTTCACCGCCACGGTGCTGGATCGGACCGACGACAGCCTGGTCGTTGCGCTGGGGTTGGATGAAACACAGTACCAGCTCTTGCTGAAAAGACTTTACGCTGGAGGGAGCGTACCAAGTGTCACGTCAACACGGCTATCGGCGATCATCAAGGATGCCACCACCCGTTTTGCCCGCCAGTAGTGGTCTAGCTTACTTAACCGCCGTCCTGCCGGTCTGCACTTGCCTGCAAGCGAGAAATTGCCGAGCCGATTGTAGCTAGTTCGGAAGTTCTCCTGCTCTCGTAGGGATATACGTTCTGTCCATCCGCAACGGCTTTGGCATTGACGGCGAGGTGATGGAACGGCCGGATAAACGAGACAATGAACAATGACATGAGGAGCAGAAGGAGCAGGGTCAGAAGAGACAAACTAATAAAAAGACCGCTGGAGAAGCTACTGGCCGCATTGCTGAATGCGTTCGCATCGATCCTCGCGACAATGGACCACCCGAACCTCGGTAGGCTTTGGTAGCTGGCCTCGGGAAGCGTGGCTACGAAGTAATTCTTGCCATCAGGCCATAACTCGAGGCTCACGCCGGTGGCACCTGTCCTTGCTCTTCGAAAGCTTGGCAGATCCAGGTTTGAAGGGCTCTCGTTCGTGGACGATATAACAGCCCTGCCCTCGGGATTGACTATGAGGACGTCGACGTCCAGGGCATCACTCAGCTCACGAATGTAGGCTTTTGCCCACTCCAGATTGAGATGAAGCCCAAGAACTCCTGTTACTGACTGACCAACACCGGTTACAGGGGCTGCCAGGTCGAGGAACCGTAACGGCTCCCCACTTTCGGGAGCAGGAAGTTTAGCCGCAAGAAGAACCGCTTCGTGCGCATCCCCGGCGAAGTTGCCCTGAAGCCCCCTCTGAAACCACGGACGGGATGACACGTCGGCGCCGACCAACAGACCGTTTGACGCGACACGGACTTTGCCGTCATTTCCGGCATAACCTGCCCACGACACAACCCGTCCGCTTCCCACGAGCGTTGAAAGATCGTCCTGGATCTCTTCAGGCTGGCTCACCGCAAGCGACCTTCCCAGCGTTTCGAGGTTTGTCCATTCTCGATAAAGGGAAGCGGCGAAGGCTGTTTGAACGCCCCGTACCCTGGTTTCCACGGCAGTACGCAGACTTGCCTCCTGGAAACTGAGCATTCGATCGTCAATCACCTTGAACACAATCGCGGCACCGACGAGGATACAGGCAAACATGAAGCCCGCCGTGACCGCACTCAACGATGGCAGGCGACTTTTTGGTTCATTGGACATGGACACCCGCGCGTTTTGTCGTGTCAACCTCGACCGAAACTAGATAACGGCCGGCGGGCGAGCAATCTGCCGATTATCAGGGGTCGTTTTTTTGGCGTGAGGTCGCGAATTCGGATCTGCCAGGCATCGCGACCGACCTCGTTCCTGCACGGAGCCAATGTGACGAGCCTGGAAGGCTTGCATCCCATTGGTGTTGAGGAGATCGACGCATTGCGCCAGAAGCAGGTCGTGTTTTGCGATAACAGGGCGAGGAACAAGCGGGGGAGCAGAGTTACCTGGCTCCGCCCGCCGCGAATTGCGACGGTTGATCAGCGGCTTACGTTATACGACTGTCGGTCAGGCCAGAAACCCGCGTGACCGGGCAGCGTCGAGAGGGGATCAGGGGCCGAGAGCAGCGCGCGAGCAGCATTCGGCGACAAGGGCCGTGCGAGTAGAAAGCCCTGCAGATGATGGCAACCGAGGCTCTCCAGAGCATCGCGCTGCTCCGTTGTCTCAACACCCTCAGCCGTAATCTTCAACCCCTTGGCCCGCGCGACATTGATCATGGCAGTGACGAGGGCCCTGTTGTCGCTTCGGTGGATTTCCTCGATGAATGATCTGTCAATCTTGATGCGATCCACCTCAATCTTTTGAACCCGCGAGAATGACGAATATCCTGTTCCGAAATCATCGATCGCAAATCTTACTCCGGCTGCGCGCAGGGCCGCAATGGTCCGTTCCGATCGGCCGTCCTCTCCGGTAGCTGCGCTTTCCGTTATTTCGATTTCCAGGCGGTTAGCCGAAACCTTCCATTTTTCGAGCGCAGCAATCACGTTCAGCGGATAGGCCGGCGAACACAGTTCCAGCAAGGAGGCGTTGAGCGCGATGTCGATGTCGGGAAAGTGCGCCAGCATGGAACAGGCGTCTTCTAGCACAATGGCTCCGATTTCGTGGATCAAACCGCACTCTTCGGCCAGCGGAATAAACTCTCCGGGGCTTACGTATCCAAGTGTGGGGTGGTTCCATCGGGCCAGCGCCTCGAGGGAACAGAGCATCCCGTCCCGTGCTGAGAAGACTGGCTGATAGAATATCTCTATCTCCGCGCGGCCGTTGACCGCCTTCCGCAGGTCAGCTTCCATAGCCCTTCTCTTGCGAAGCAACTCGTCCATGTGCTCGCCGAATATTGCGTAAGTATTCCTGCCAGCTGCTTTGGCGTGATACAGTGCGATGTCGGCCTGACGTATCGCCTCGTTTGCATCAAAGGCGCCGTTCTTTACGGCCACTCCGACGCTGGCACCAATTGTGACTTGCGTCTCCTCGATCTCGAACGGCAATCGAAGGTCGTCCACAATGGCTTTTGCAACATGCTCGGGCTGCAGCAAATCGTTCGATGTGACAAGGACGGTAAATTCATCACCACCGATCCGCGCAACAAGACTGTCGGGCAAAAGGCTCGTGAGCCGCGCCCCGACAAGTGATATCAATCTATCGCCTGCAGGATGTCCAAGCGAATCGTTCACCTCCTTGAACCTGTCGAGATCGATGAACAGCACGGCGTGTGCCTCGTCTTCCCTCGCATTTTGCGCGGCGGTCGCAACTCTCGCATTGAATTCCGATCGATTGGCAAGGCCGGTTAGAATGTCGTGTGCCGCCTGATACTGCAACTGCTCCTGGTTCGCCTTCAATCGGTTCGAGCGTCTCCAGAGGGCGTTTCCGCCGACGCTCGCTGCACTGAATATGGCAAAAAAAGCAAATGCGATCGCGGGAATGGTAGCTTCAAGGACTTGCTGGCCGGGCCTGAACGGCTGCCATTCGAAGTAGCCAACGACCTGTCCGGATGTTGAATGCAACGCAAGATAAGAAAAACGCGGGTCCGTTGGCTGATGAAGGGCAAATCGAAGATTTTCGAACTGGTATTCCTGACCCACCGTTGCTGCGAGATCTCCGTCCAGAAATCGGACCGCAACATGCAGATTTTCTCGCCCCGGTTGCTGCTCGATATCACCCGTGTCGGAAACGATCGGTTTTATGCTTACGATCGCCGGACGTGAGCCAACGTAGACGATGTCGGCTTCTCCTATGGAGAGCACCTTGCTACTCGTTCCGTCCTGATCGCCTGCGATAAGGCGTTCCTTCAGCTTCGTCGCTAACGGGAGATAGGCGGTCCGCAAACCATCGGCGGTGGACGCGTCATTGTGATCGACAAGAAATTGATAGATCGGATTAAGGTCCGCTGTCAGCACGATTGCTGCATCGTGTCCGAAATAGGTATTCATCCATACGCCGAGATTGGTTTGCATCCAGTCTGGATTACGGGCAAGGGAGTTCGTGACGGCGTCATCCCAGACAGTGGCGCTTTCCTGATCATGAGCAATCGATGACTTGAGTTTCGATACCGTCAGGGCGACCACGTCACGCTGCCTTGCAACTGCGATACCGTCGCTTGCGATCGCCGCAAAATAGAGTGACAAGAGAAGCAGCCCGCAAATGGCGAACGACGCCATGACGGGCAGGCTAAATCTCCAAAACCATTTCGACTGCAGAAGGGTTTGCATCGTTTCATATCCGCCTGTGTTTCGTCCAGACTACGTGAACGAAACTTAAAGCGGCCGGAACCAACATGGTTAAGTCCGGTCGAAATCGCGTTCGTACGGTGCCGCACAAAACGGTTTCGAAAGAGGGATCGCGCTGTCACGGAGCGCCTGGCAATCTCTCCATCGACATGGTTGTAACGATGGAATTTTCATCCAGCAGGAGTAACACCCGGTGCCGGTCCGCTTCCAACCTGGCTGATGGTAACCTCTTGCCTTGCCGGCGCCTCAGCCCGACTGCAGAGTTGCCAGACGCGATGAGGCACCAAAATAACAGAAGATTTGGGCGACGGTATTTGTAAGTTCGGGCACGCGCTGCATCCGCTTCTCCTACCCCTGGCTCTGCAGTGGCAATTTTACCTGATGATTTCGTCTCGGTTGCGCTTCCTGGCGATTTGGCCATATTTGTCGGCTCAATAGTCACGGGGAAAGAAAAAATGTCGATAAATGCTAGGTCTCGGGTCGCGGTGGTGATGGCTGCGCTTCTCTTGGGGACGAGCTCTGCGCTTGCAGAAACAGTGCTACACCGCGGCAATGCCGGCGAACCACAGACGCTCGATCAGGCACAGACCTCCATCAACATCGAGGCCTTCATCGTCAAGGATCTCTATGAAGGTCTGACCATCTATGACGCGACCGGCAAGATCATTCCGGGCACGGCGGAAAGCTGGACGCTGTCTGACGATGGTACCGTTTACACGTTCAAACTGCGCGCCGATGCGAAGTGGTCGGACGGTACACCCGTGACGGCGGAAGATTTTGTCTTCTCTTATAAGCGCGTCGAAGACCCGAAGACCGCAGCGAAATACGCCAATATTCTCTACCCGATCAAGAACGCCGAAAAGATCAACAAGGGCGAAACGCCTGTTGACCAGCTTGGCGTCAAGGCGGTGGATGACAAGACCCTGGAGATCACGCTTGAGCGGCCGACGCCGTTCTTCCTTGAACTGCTCGCCCATCAAACGGCTCTGCCCATTTCCAAGGCGAGTTACGAAAAGAACGGCGCGGATTTCGTGAAACCGGGCGTGATGGTGTCGAACGGCGCCTACAAACTCGAAGCTCATGTTCCGAACGACAGCCTCACTGTGGTCAAGAACACCAATTTCTGGGATGCTGCCAATACCAAGATCGACAAGGTGATCTTCTACCCGGTTGACGACCAGGCCGCCTCCGTTCGCCGTTTCGAGGCGAAGGAAATGGACCTCGCCTACAATTTTTCAGCTGACCAGATCGACCGTCTGCGCAAATCCTATGGCGACCAGGTGCACGTTTCACCGACGCTCGCGACCTACTACTACACCTTCGATACGCGCGAAGCGCCATATGACGACGTCCGCGTGCGCCGGGCGCTATCCATGGCTGTCGACCGCGAATTCCTCGCCAAGGAAATCTACAGCGGCTCGCAAGTTCCCGCCTATTCGATGGTTCCCCCGGGCATGGATTCCTACGGTGAGCCCGCCACGGCCGACTTTGCAGCCCTGTCGCAGCTTGATCGCGAAGACGAAGCTCTAAAGCTCATGAAGGAGGCCGGTTACGGTGAAGGTGGCAAGCCTTTATCCATCGAAATCCGTTACAATACCAACCCCAACCACGAACGCGTTGCGACCGCCATTGCCGACATGTGGAAAAACACCTTTGGCGCCAAGGTCTCCCTCGTGAACCTCGACGTTGCCTCGCACTACGGCTACCTCCAGGAAGGCGGCAAGTTCAATGTGGCGCGTGCTGGCTGGGTCGCTGACTATGCGGATGCGGAAAACTTCCTTGCGCTCTCCATCTCGTCCAACAAGACCTTCAATTACTCGAAGTTCAACAACGCCGAGTATGATGCATTGCTGAAGAAGTCCTATGAGGAAAGGGATCCGGCAGCTCGCTCCAAGCTGCTGCACGAGGCCGAAACGATCCTCATGAAGGAACAGCCGGTAGCGCCGCTTCTGACACAGGCCGATCTTTGGCTGGTGTCCAACCGCGTCAAGGGTTGGGTGGACAACGCTGCCAATCAACACCTCAGCCGCTTCCTGAGCGTTTCCGAATAAGCAGCACTGGCACGGTGGCCCCGCCACCGTGCCATGCCGGAGCCCAAAAACATGATCTCGTTTATTCTGCGCCGTTTGGCGAGCGCCGTGCCGACGTTGTTTATCGTCGTCACGATCTCGTTTTTCCTGATGCGTTTTGCGCCCGGTGGTCCGTTCAATCTCGAACGTCCCCTCCCCCCGCAGACCATGGAAAATCTGATGAGAACCTATCATCTGGATGAGCCACTATGGCGCCAGTATCTCATCTATCTCGGCAATGCCGTCACTGGCGATTTTGGCCCAAGCTACATCTATAAGGACAACACCGTCGCGCAGCTGATCGGCAAGGGCCTGCCCTATTCGCTCGAACTGGGTTGTTATGCCCTGTTGCTGGCTCTGGTGGGCGGCGTGCTCGCCGGCACGCTCGCAGCACTCAGGCAAAACAGCGCTTTCGATTTCTCGATCATGTCAATCTCGACAGTGGGCGTCACCGTCCCGAACTTCGTCGTGGCCCCTGTTCTCACGCTTGTATTTGCCGTGCTGCTCGGGCTTCTTCCGGCAGGCAGCTGGGGTGACGGGTCGCTACGCTACCTCATTCTTCCGATGATCGCACTTGCGCTGCCGCAGCTTGCGGTCATTGCCCGGCTGACGCGCGGTGCCATGATCGAGGCACTGCGAATGGACCACATCCGCACGGCCAAGGCCTATGGCCTTCCCGCGCGCAGCGTCGTCGTTTTCCACGCCATGCGCGCGGCAATGCTGCCGGTCGTTTCCTATCTCGCTCCCTGCGCCGCCGCGCTTTTGACTGGCTCGGCAGTCATCGAAACGATCTTCACCATTCCCGGTGTCGGCCGCTACTTCGTTCTCGGCGCCATCAATCGTGACTATACGCTGGTGATGGGCACCGTTGTTCTCATCGCCATTTTCGTCATCCTGTTCAATCTAGTCGTCGATATTCTCTACGGCCTTCTTGATCCGAGGGTCAGACATGACTGATAGCCCCGGCACTAACCCTCATTCGCAACAAATCAAAAGCCGCAGCCTGTTCCAGCTGGCAGTCCTGCGTTTCAGACGCAACAAGGCAGCCATGGCGGGTTCCGTCATGTTACTCCTTATCACTCTGTTCTCGTTCGTCGGGCCTCATTTCCTGGCGCACACCTATGATCAGGTGTTTTCCTCCTATGTCTCGGTGGCACCCAGTCTCGAGCCACGCCCTGATGTGAATAACCTTCAGGACGTGATGGAGGGTGTTGCGAGCCGGGCCCGCGTCGAGCTGAAGGAATTTGCCGTTGAAGGCCAGACTTTCACGGCGACCATCACCTCCAGCAGCGCAATCGATCCGCGCGCAACACGCTACTTCGACCGTGCCAATGAATTCAAAAATACCAAGGTGACTGCGACCGAAGACGACGGACGCACGCTGAAGCTGGAAGGCGACGTCAACCGCGAATACTTTTTCTTCGGTACAGATTCCAACGGCCGCGACATGCTTGCGCGCGTCATGCTTGGCGGTCAGATTTCGATTGCGGTCGGTGTCCTGGCGAGCCTCGTTTCCTTGGGAATCGGCGTGGTCTACGGTGCAACAGCGGGCTATATTGGAGGGCGCGTGGACAATGTGATGATGCGCTTCGTCGAAATCCTCTATTCACTCCCCTTCGTCTTTCTGGTTGTGGTTCTGGTCGTCTTTTTTGGCCGCAGCTTCATCCTGATCTTCCTCGTCATCGGCGCGGTGGAATGGCTGGACATGGCGCGCATCGTGCGTGGCCAGACACTCGCCTTGAAACGACGGGAATTTGTCAGTGCGGCGCAGGCTCTGGGGCTAAGCGACTGGCAGATTATCCGCCGTCATATCATCCCCAATACGATCGGGCCCGTTGTCGTTTTCGTGACGGTCGTCGTGCCCAAAGTCATTCTTCTGGAAAGCTTCCTATCCTTCCTCGGTCTCGGCGTTCAGGCGCCGTTGACAAGCTGGGGAGCGCTGATTTCCGAAGGTGCCAACAATATCCAGTCCGCCCCGTGGCTTCTGATATTCCCGGCGATCTTTTTCGTGCTGACCCTGTTTTCGCTGAATTTCGTCGGCGATGGGTTGCGTGATGCACTCGATCCCAAGGATCGTTGACATGAAGACGACAACTGACACCATTCTTTCCGTTCGCGACCTCAAGGTCGATTTCACCACGCCGGATGGCACTGTCCATGCCGTCAAGGGCATCGACCTTGACGTTAAACAGGGTGAAACGCTCGCTGTGGTTGGCGAGTCCGGTTCTGGCAAAAGCCAGACGATGATGGGCATCATGGGGTTGCTTGCATCCAATGGCGCCATCAGCGGCTCGGCGAAATATCGCGGAAAGGAACTTCTTGGACTGCCTGTCGGCGAGCTTAACAAAATCCGTGGCGCGAAAGTCACCATGATCTTCCAGGAGCCGATGACCTCGCTCGATCCTCTCTACCGGATCGGTGCGCAGATTGCCGAGCCGATCATTCACCACCGCGGTGGCAGTAAAAAGGAGGCGCGCGCACGCGTTCTCGAACTGCTGAGGCTCGTCGGAATTCCGGAGCCCGAGCGGCGTATAGACAGCTATCCTCACGAGCTTTCCGGTGGTCAGCGCCAGCGCGTCATGATCGCCATGGCGCTCGC
>NZ_FNBB01000007.1 GCF_900102105.1 Agrobacterium pusense | reverse complement strand
TCTGTTCTTCTGTAAAACGATTGCGCTTCATTCCCTGGTCCTCTCATTGGGCCAGACCTTACTTCAAAATGGATTATTTCAACGGGGCAAGGTCATAAGAACCCACGATTAGAGAAACGTAAGACGATTTTAAGCATCAGGCCATTAAGGAGTCTATCGCTGATTTAACCGAAAGGGGCAGGCGGCCGTATCAGCAAGTGGTTATACACAGCGGCAGCTTTCTGTGGATATCATTTTACATTTCAATGTTGGTAAAGCTGGAAATATTGGGTTATTTCAGGCTCCATTTTACAGACTGAGCGATGTCACGCACCTGAAATCATTGCACGTGCGATGGGATTTGTAATCAGGTCGCTTAAGCGCAGATTGCGTTGGCTATAGAGCGGCGCCACATGTCATTTCAATAGCATCCCTTCGCCAGCACAGACCAAGAGCTGCCTCTCCTGCTTTCTCCGGAATTCGCCCGCTGTAAATCCCGATAAATTCTGTCCCTTCTGATCCAAAGAGCGCTACGTCACTCCGGTCCCAAAATCCTGGTTCGGTTTCATCTACGGGTTTGTAAGGGGCGCTCATGTCCCAGCTGCCCTTGAAGCGCGCAAATACCGGTGAGCCCGACATGCCCGGGCGTGTGTAACCATCGAGGAAGAATGCTGGCAAGCGGCGGCCGGATACGTTCACATCGTAATATGGCTCCGACGCTATGAAGGTCGACTTCCAGATGGGAAGTCCAAATCCGGTCGTCAATCCCTGCGGAAATCCAATGACAAAGGCGATTTCGCCCGGCAAGACTGGCACGCGGATGTTGCTAATCATGTTCACGCTGTTGTGCATGAATTCAGGTTCTAGCGCGGGTTTGGTATCGGGTATGACGACGAGGTCGCAACCCTCGCTACCGAGTGTCGGGTGTTCACTCCAAAGTGGATCGAGCATCGCGTATGGCTCAGCGTAAAGTTCAACGCGTCTCTGAGAAATTGAAAACCCCTTGGATGGCAAATCTTCAGCCGTCTGCCACAATGCTGTGTGGACCTCTATCCATAAAGGTCTACGGGCATTCGTATTCAAATTACGCCTTGTAAAAAAGTCTAATCCGGAAACGTTATGCCAGTTTGTGACGATGAACCGCTTTCCGCCGAACATGTAATGAAACGCGGTGCCGGTGGAGATTTGCCCACCGTTGTCGTGCATTGATATCATGAACGGAGCTTGCGAGTAGGTTGACCTTATTCCATTTTCAGGCATTCGATAAGTCCGTTGCTTTTCGCTGTTGTTATTTCACTACCTGTATCGAAAGAAGGAAATCGCGGCGACGCTTCATTTCCGCGCCGTCCCCATATGTCGGCCTACCAAATTCATGCCCCATAAGATCTGCCTGCATTCTGTCCGAAGCCCCCGCATTCTCAATGCGATCCTGAAATGTGTGGCGCAGCGAATATACGGTGTGGCTCTTGGTAGGACGCAACCCGGCATTCCACATGAACTTGTTGATGTTCGCGGACGCGCTGTCAGATTTGTCCTGGTAGAGGGGAAAGCCTTTCGGATGCCGCTGCATTGCCTTCAGCGCGATGCCGACGAGCGGGACGCGACGAACGGAGTAATCAGTCTTGTTTCGACGATCATCACGCTCTGCGACCTCAATATGTGGAACTTCTCCGTGAAGGTGAATATCCTCCGGTCGCAGGTTGCAGACCTCTGTGAGGCGCATGCCTGTCTCAATCATGACGTGGATGATTGCTTGGCCCTCATCATTAAGTCCATCCAACGCACCTTCTGCCAGGATCTTCTCTTTGATCCACGCGAGGGGGAAGGGTGGTCGCTTGCCCAGCTTTGTCGCGTTCGTCTCTTTGATCCGGAGCTTCTCCCACGGCTTGTGAAATTCGGTCTGCAGCGCGTCGTCTATCACCGTTAGCATACCGGCAATGTCGGTGATGCTGCGGTTGGCGCTGTAAGCCTTCAGCTTTTCAGTTTTGATTTTCTGCACCCACCAGTCCCTAAAGCGGATCGTGTCCGCGCGACGGATTGCTGAGAGCTCGATATCGCCGAATACGTCTTTCGCGTAGCGCAGTGCGCGTTCGCGAGACACCTTGTGCTTGCGCAGCTGGTTTGGCGACATGCCGGTCAGGCCTGCTTCATTGTGCTGAGTATAGAGCTTCCAGACGTCGCTGATGCGCGGATTTGGCTCTGGTGCCGTCCCGAGTACGCCGTCTGCGATGGTCGTTGAAATGTCAAAGTTTTGTTCAGCTACTCTAAAGCGGCGCTCCAGCTCAACGATATCTATCTGGGACACGTCGCCAGCAGGCTTATAGGTGAAGCCGAGGGACTGTGCAGCTCGCACAGCTGCCTCGTATTCTTCAATCGCGCCGATCGCGCCTTTTCCCTGGATCAGGGCGCGCCAGTAGGCTTCGGAAGCCTCGTGAATGGACTCGGCTCGCTCAAGTGCCTCTTTATGAATTTTCGTCTTGAGACTTTTCTTCACATGGGCGCGTTTATCGAGGTGCGATACCTCGGTAGGGACACGCCGATAATACCGATAGATGCCGCTCGACGGATCTCTCAGCACATATTTTGAAACATCTTCTGACTTCATTCGTTTACCCGCCTGTAGACGGAAATGTAGCCAAAAAGTATCCGAAATGGCAAGAATAGGAGTTGCTACGCGCGGCGCTGAGAGCGGCGATTAGTTATAAGCGATTGTTTTTGCTTGGTTGTTTTGCGGTATGTTACTTTTCTCTCTGAGAGAAAAGTGGCTCCCCGGGCCGGATTCGAACCGGCGACCTGTCGATTAACAGTCGAATGCTCTACCGCTGAGCTACCAGGGAACGTGCGCTGCTTGGCGCGGTGTGAGCGGGGTAATACAAATGCTTTTCCGATTTGCCAAGCGCTTTTTTCAAAAAAAACGCATTCCTCTTGTTTTATCCCTCCGGAGTCCCGATTTTCCGGGCTTATCGACGCTGAAAAAATTATCCACAGGCCAGATGCTGAAGGGCGGATTGGAATGAAATTCGGAATCGACCACAGAACGGGTCGTCTCAATCTCGGAAAATGGAGCCTTGCCATGCCGCGTTCGCGCGTCGGCAGGATCGCAACGGGTTCGGCGCTGGTCGTGGGCGGTACGCTGGGCTTTTTGCCCATTCTGGGTTTCTGGATGGTTCCCGTCGGCCTTGTCATGCTTTCCCACGACCTGCCGGCTGTTCGTCGCCAGCGGCGAAGGCTGGTGATCTGGTGGGCATCGCGACGGAACCGGCGGGAGCCCCGCGACCGGGACCGACAGTAATCCTGCTACGCCCCGATGGAGCTGCTGATGCCCTGGCCTGCCCAGAAGGCGGCATAGGCGAGTGCAGCGAAATAAATCGTCGTCAGCCCTAGAAAGAGGTAACCGCCCAGCACCGTGACGCCGTCCCGCTGGATCATGCCCGCTGAGAAAAGCAGGATCGCAATGCCCGGCAGGGTGTTGGAAAAGGGAATGAAGCCGAGCGGCATCATCAGAAGCACGCCCGCCGTCATCAGGGCGAGGCCGTTTATCCTGTTGGCGATGACGCCCGTCGTCAGCGCCGGAATGCGTGGACGGATAAAGCGGTCCAGTCTCGATACGATCGCCACACCCTTTTGCAGCGCCGGGACCAGCTTTGCCGTTTCCATCTGCCGGTCGAGAATTTTCGCCGGTAGCCATGGCAGGCGATTCATCGTGATCGCGAGACTGACGAGAATGATTGCGGCGCCGAAAACGGTGCTGACTCCGGGAATGGAAACCGGGATCAAAAAGGGCAGGGAGGCTATGGCGCAGATGAGCAGCAGGCCCTGTTCACCGATCGCTTCCATCAATTCGCGCAATGTGATCGTCTGGCCCTGTAGTTTTCCTATCAGCTTTTCAAGCGTGGTGCTGAGCTTTTCAGACGTATCAGTGAATGCGAATTCGTTCGACATGCCGCTTCCCGGTAGTTGTTCAACTCCAGGATTGATACCATTCCTCCGGCCCGATGCCTATCACAGATGGAAACGGGCCTCTTCACATTTGGTCATGCCGTCCGAAAGATCTAATGCGAAACCCAGTTGCTATAGGCACCTGCAAGAAGAACCACCAGCAGAATGACAAGTATGACCGGATTGATTGATGTAACGAAGTTGACATAGTCCATGATAACTTCCTCCTCTTCCCGCCACCTCTTATTCTACAGCAAAAAGGCGAGTTGATCTACCTAGAGATGAAATTTCGCATCGCAGCAACCAGTCTCCGGTATGGATTGGAATCGTGGGACTTTTTCATTTTCCGCGATGCAAAAATAAATCTTCCAACATTTGCCATTCTCTTGAGTTGTCTCTAATCCTGCTTCGTGACGGGTTTCCGACCCGCCGCCTGCCGTTGATTGACCGGGTGAAATTCCGCCTGTGTCTTGCCTCCGTCTGCCTCCTGACCATTCTTCCCCGGGGACATGAAAATGCTGAAAAACATCTATGCCTGGACGATGGCGCTCGCCGCGCGCAAAACCGCCGTGTGGTGGCTGGCAATCGTGGCTTTCGTGGAAAGCTCCGTTTTCGTTGTTCCTGCCGACGTGCTTTTTTTGCCCATGGTATTGGCGAAGCCGAAAAAAGCGATGTTTTACGCGCTCGTGGCCACGGTCGCCTCGGTTCTGGGCGGCATAGCGGGCTGGTTCCTCGGTCATTATGCGTTTGAGAGCATTGCCCGGCCTATTCTTGAATTTTACGGCAAGCTCGACAGCTTCGAGCATCTGAAGAACTCGGTGGATTATGAAACCATCGTTCTTCTGCTGGTGACATCGGGCCTTGCGCACCTGCCGCCAATCAAGGTGGTTACCATCCTGTCGGGCGCGGCCAATATCAGCCTTGGCCTGTTCATTCTGTCGGCGGTCGTCACGCGCGGCGCGCGCTTTTTCATCCTTGCCGGTTTGCTGCAAAGATACGGTGAATCGGTCCGCCATTTTATCGAAAAACGCCTCGGCGCCATCACGGCCGCGGCGGCGGCGGCACTTATCGCCATCTACGCGGTTTACGTTTTCGTGCGTTGATCGAAAGCAATTTTTCTACTCTTACAATACTGTCGCATAACTTTCAGCCTACTGTCAGAATCCACCTGTATCGGTTCCCCTGTCCAATCAGGGAACCGTTTTATTATGCGAAGATTCTGGAAGTGCTCCTTTGGGGGCATGGGCCTCGTCGTGCTTGCGGCAGGCGGATATCTCTATGCCATTCAACTCCTCGGCAACTTCCACGAGGTGATGGCCGGGCAGCTTTATCGCTCCAACCAGCCGAGCAGCGAGCAACTTGTTCGCTACACCAAGGATCACGGAATAAGGACTGTGATCAATCTGCGCGGGTCAAATGAATCCCAGGCGTGGTACCGGGATGAGGTCGAGACCTCGCGCAAACTCGGATTGAATCATATTGATTTTGGCATGTCCGCGAGCCAGGAGCTCAACATGAGCCAGGTAAACGAGCTGGTCGCGATCATGCGCGACGCGCCGAAACCGATTCTCATTCATTGTAAGGCGGGTGCGGACAGGACGGGCCTCGCGACCGCGCTTTATCTCAGTCGCGTCGCGCGTCTTGGAGAAAAGGAAGCAGAAAGTCAGCTCTCGGTTCGCTATGGCCACATCGGCATTCCCTATCTCTCGCAAACCTATGCCATGGACCGGACCTGGGAAAATGTGGAGGATATGCCGATCACTGACGACTTTGCCATCGCTTCCAATGAATATTGAGCAAGGCTTCGACCGGTCGGGAAGTAACTGATAACGCCCCGTTTCTGAAGCGCCATTGGCTGTAATGCTTCTGTGAATTGTCCACCCGCGCTTCGGCTCTCTGTCGGCAGGGGAAGCTTTTATCGGAGCGTGGAATCTGTTCGACTTGACCGCGTCATGGGTATCGGAGACCAGCTGTGGATAGGGCGATTTCTAATCGCGCTCCATGTCCGGCGTCCACCCGCGCGTATATCCTTTTCCCATGATGGCGACAGCAAGGGACAGCTGCTCCTGCAAATGCTCGATTTCGCCGAGTAGCGCCTCGACGGCCGCCCTTGCATCACCGTCATGACACTGGATGACGTATCCCGCTATGTCGTCAGGCCGTATGGGGGTGATCTTTTTAGCGTCGGACATGGTAGGTGACCTCTCTTTTGTTCACTAAATGTTCTAATTTTAGCAGAGAGTCAACACGGCAATGCACATCGTCGTTTGACGGAGGGCGACGGCATATCGCGCCCGCTTTTTTTGTAGAATTTGCCGGTGAGCACCTAAGCAAAATGGGCCGGTGAGCCTGGGGTCCTAAAGGAGCTTTAACCCAACCCAAGCGCGGCGTCGCCCGATGGGTTAATGGACCGAAGGATCCTCGCTATCCAGAAAGCTGCGAATCCCGTCTTTTTCGCAGGTAGCCAGGAATTCTTCCCATGCGTCTTTGTCGGTTGCGAAAGGTTCGTCCCAGGTGGTGACATCGTCGTGCTCGCTGATAACTTCCAGGGTCCAGTCTTGCTGGGTGCCCGCGGGCCGGTAGATGTCAACAAGGACAGTGATACCCTCGTCTTCAAACTCGCCTGAAAATTCCGAGTGTTCTATTTTCGTTTTTTTTGCCATCTCAGCACACTTCGTTCTCAAGGCTTGAATAAATGCACACCCGAACGGGATGTTTGAAACTTGCGCAAAACGCTCGCTACTGGAGCGCTAAAACAAATATAGCCAGCTCTGGGGGAACTGGCTATCTATCTGATTTAATGGTCGGAGCGGCGGGATTCGAACCCACGACCCCTTGACCCCCAGTCAAGTGCGCTACCGGGCTGCGCTACGCTCCGAACCTGAAAGCCGTTTATATAGAAGCCTGTTAGGGCGCAAGCGGAAAATGGCCTTTTCTAAAAAAAACGAACAAAGGATGTGGACTGCGGGAATGGGATCAATGGAGCACCGCGTTTTGCCGGCTGCGTGGCTGTCAAACACCTGACACATCATCTTTTCATCATGGCCGGAACCTGCCGCGATCTTTAACGTTCATTCGCAGCGGAATTGAAACTCAGGGAGACAAACAATGTCCGAACTTGTCGTTGTCGGTTTTGACGGAACGGAAGAGGCCGACCGGGTCCTTCTGAAGCTTGCGAGCCTGAAGAAGGAGTATCTGGTCGATCTGGAAGATGCCGTTGTCGTGGTTCGCGATGAAAATGGCAAGGTTCATCTGAAGCAGAGCGTCAACCTGACAGCGATCGGTGCAAGTTCCGGATTTCTGTCCGGTGGCCTGTGGGGCGGCCTCGTCGGCCTGCTGTTCCTCAACCCGCTGGCGGGATTTGCGATCGGCGGTGCCATTGGCGCGGGAACGGGCGCGCTTGCGGGCTCGCTGACGGATTACGGCATCGATGACGATTTCATCAAATCCCTGGGCGAGACCATTCCAAACGGGTCGTCGGCTCTTTTCGTATTGATCCGAAAGGTGCAGCCGGAAAAGGTTCTGGCGGAACTGGAAGGGCTGCGCGGCAGGGTTATCAAAACATCGCTCTCGCCGGAGCAGGAAGCCGAACTACAGAAAGCACTTTCGGGCGGGAGCCATCAGCCTGCTACACCGGTTGCCTGAAACGGATAAAAGCAACGCTGCGGCATCATCGATGTCGCAGCGCTTCTGCGTCAGCCGTTGCTGTCAAACGGTGAGTGTGCCGTCCTTAGCCTGCGGCCAGGTGAGATAATAATAACGGCTGCCGACACTGCCAAAAAACGCGTTGTCGCCGGAAATGCCATCGATATAAGCCCCGTTGGCGCCCTTTGCATAGGCCGCTCCATCGCGTTTCAGATGATCCTTCAGGAAGTCGCTCCAGCCCGCCGTTGTGATCGCTGTGGCGGGTTTCGAGGCGGTCTTGGGGTCGTCTGTCACATTTCACGCTTTGATCTTTACGCCGTCCGCCGGGTTGGACACCGTCAGCGTGCCGGCAGCCAATGCTTCCAGCATCGACTTGGCCTGCGCCGCCTTGGCGGGATCCCCGGAAAGTTCTTCGAGCGTCGCTTTCAGATCCTTCATGAAGTCCGCCCGGGTGATGTCCCCGGAAGCGGCCGTCTTGTCCGTATCACCGCTCTCCGCCTCATTGCCCGAGGTTCGTGCATATTGCGCCAGAAGCTGCGTCAGCCGCGTATTGCTGGAAGAGGTGGAGGTGGTGGTGTCGATGCCATAGGAATTGAGCAGCGTCGTCCGTGATGATGTGGAAGTCGCAGCGGAGTTGTCTTCCTGTTCCCTGATGGCCTTGAGGGCCAGTTTGGTGGCGGTGAGACGTGTGGAAAGGTCGATGGAGGAGACCATTGCGCGGGATGTCCATGATCGGACCAGATACGCATCATCCGTACCGGGCCGGCGCGGCGTGAATCTGCGATTCCTGCCATTTGTCCTCTTTCATAAGAAGACCGGGTGCGTTCCGGCCGTTTTTGGGCTGGAACGCACCCGGTTTAATCGTCGGACTTTGCGCGACGCTTGCGGCTCAGTTTTCCTGAACGGAAACACCATTCGGGCCGATATTCATCTCGATCCCCTTGGGCTTGCTTTCTTCATGCCAGACGTAAATGCCAAGGCCTGCGATGACGACAATCAGCGCGCCGATGATGAGATAGAGATTATTGGTCTGCGTCATAAGATGTCTCCCCGTTTGACAATCAGAATCGGGGGCTAAACGCATGAAATCGTGGAAGGTTCCGTTAGGTTAGCTGTTTATGCGCCAACCGCGCGCCGGCGCAGGCCTTCGCGTTTTTCCAGTGCCATGCAACCCCACAATATGCCGAGCAGCAGGAAGAAGTGTCGCCAGTGGTCGGTATCGATGACAGCACCGATCATCACATGCCCGACGAAAGCCACCCACGAAATGATCAGGAAGGCCTGCCACGGGCGCGGGCGCAAGAGATGTCTGAAACCGGCGGCGATGGTCCAGCAGATCAGGACGAGATAGATGACGAAGCCGAACCAGCCATGTGTCGTCAGGCTTTTCAGCCAGATATTGTGCTCGGCTGCTGGAAAGATATTGTCGAACACCATCGGGCCGATACCGAGCGGATGTTCCATCGCCAGCAGGAAACCGAGATAATGGCGGGCGAACCGTCCCAGATGGCCGCCATCATAAGATTGCACGGCCGAGGCGCGGCTGGAGAACAAATCGGCCACCTGTTTGAACTGCAGCGCGATGAGGACAGCCGCTACCATCAGTCCGGCGGCGATGAGAAACAGCACGAGGATTTTCAGGCGAAACGCCGCCGTACGTTCCTTCAGCATCATGACGAAGACGAGCAGTACGGTGGCAAACAGAAACAGCCCCCAGGCCGCACGCGAAAACGACAGGAACACGCCAAGCGACAGGATCAGCAGGCCGAGGATTCGCCAGGGTGCGTGCATCGTCTTGCCGGTCAGCAGGCCGTAGATGAGATAAAGCGATGGTGTCACCAGAAAGGGACCGAAGACGTTCGGATCCTGAAAGGCGCCTTTGGCGCGATCGTAAAGGGTGAAGACTTCGAAGCCCGGAATGGCGTGAAAATAGCCGATGATGCCGAGCAGGGAGGTGATCACCGCCGCCGCCAGCCACGCCCGGAAAATCAAAAGCAGCCGCTGGTATCGGTCCTCGATGATTGCCGCGTAAAACACCGAAGTCAGCGCCAGAAAAGTCGAAACGGCGAGATAAAGCGGCCCCTCATCCAGGTCGGCCATGGTGGTGAGCGAGAGATATCCGCCGATATTGAAGGCGAGCAACAGGCACAGCAGCAGGACGACGGTGCGTGAAAGTCGCAGGCCAAGCAGAAACCACAGGGCCACTTGCCCAACCATCATCAGCTCATAGGGCGCTGGCTCGGAGATAACGAAGCCGGAAAGAAACACGCCGAAGGCAATGAAGAACGAACCGATGAGCCGCATGGCAGCCAAAGGCGCATCGAAATCCGGGGCGTGCTGGTAACCGGTGTGGGTCAATAGGCGTTTTCCGATTTGAGCAGCCGGATCGGCGTCAGGAACAGGATCTTGAGATCGAGAAACAGCGACCAGTTCTCGATGTAATAGAGATCATATTCGGTGCGGAACTTGATCTTGTCGCCATGGTCGATTTCTCCGCGCCAGCCATTGATCTGGGCCCAACCGGTTACGCCGGGCTTGACCTTGTGTCTTGCGAAATAATGCTCCACCACTTCGGTATATTTCAGGTCGCCGGTCTGGGCATGAACCGCGTGCGGGCGGGGCCCGACCAGCGACAGGTCGCCATGAAGAACGTTGAAAAGCTGCGGCAGCTCGTCCATCGAGGACTTGCGCAGAAAGCGGCCAACGGGCGTTACGCGCGGATCGTTCTTAGTGACGGCCTTTTTTGCGGTCGGGTCGCTGAGTTCCGTATACATGGACCGGAACTTCCAGACGTTGATGGTTTCATTGTTGAAGCCATGGCGCTTCTGCTTGAAGAGGATAGGCCCCTTGGACGTCGTTTTGACCGCGATTGCCGCGCCCACCATGACCGGCCACAGAAGGGCGATGCCGATGAGGCTGAAGGTGATGTCGAACAGCCGCTTCGCGACAGAATCCCAGTCCCGGATCGGTTTGTCGAAAACGTCAAGCATCGGCACCTTGCCGACGTGGGAATAGGCACGCGGGCGAAAGCGCAGCTTGTTGGCATGCGCCGCAATGCGGATATCGACCGGGAGCACCCAAAGCTTTCGCAAAAGCTGGAGAATGCGTGCCTCGGCGCTTAACGGCAGGGCAATGATCAGCATATCCAGTTTGGTCAGGCGGGCGAATTCCACCAGTTCGGCGAAAGTGCCGAGCTTGGGATAACCCGCGACGACGTCGGGAGAGCGCGCGCTTTGCCGGTCATCGAAGATGCCGCAGATGCGGATGTCGTTGTCGGATTGCTGCTCGAGCGAGCGAATGAGATCCTTGGCAGCATCACCACCGCCGACGATGACCGCCCGGCGTTCCATGACGCCATTGCGGCCCCAGTGGCGGATGGCGAAGCCAAGGATCAGTCGTCCGGTGAAAATGGCAATCGCGGCAATTGCATACCAGATGCCGAAGGCTTGCCAGGAATGCAGCGCATCGGGAAAAAAGAGCAGAAGGAAACAGGCTGTGCCAACGAAAGACAGGCAGACCGCGCCCTGAATGCGAGCGAACATCGACAGTGGCGTGCGTAGCGTCGGCAACTGATAACAGTCGCCGGCCTGAAGAAGAAAGACGCAGAGCGCGGCCCCCAGTACGCCGCCGCCAAAAACCGCCAAGAAGGTCTCAATACCCCGATCGGCGGCGACGCCGTTGATGATGGCCGCGATCACCACGAGCATGGTGAATTCCAGAAGCCGCAACTGGCCTATCACCATGTTCGGGGAGTGATTGCCGCCGCGAAGCTGGTTGGCAATCTGCCGTGCGAGGGGGTTGAGAACGACGGCTTCCGATGTCGAAGGCCCGTTGGCCTCTTGCTCGGAAATCTGTTTGCGCAACGACGCCAGATCGAATTGCAGTCTATCCTTGTCAGCCTTGGTCATTGCCTGGTCCGCACCCTCCAGCGCATCGGCGCGAAAATCGGCATCGATTTCCGACCGGACGATACGCAACTTCAAAGTGGTGGAGCGGGCCTGATGCATCCGGACGGACGCACGGCGCTCCACGATCTGGAAACTAGCCGAAACATGCTAAGAAACGTTTATGATGGGTTTCTTGAGGATGACGGAATATACAATCAAAAATCGTGTTTTTGAAATGATTTTAGAGCAACAGCAGGTCGCGATAGAGCTTCATCATGTCATCCGCCATGACCGGCGTCGAAAACTTCGCCCTGAAGCTGTCGGGGTGGGGCATGATCCGTTTCGCCCAACCGGCATCTTCAGCATCCCTGGCCATGGCCCTCGCCAGCGCCTCGACGTCGCCGGCCGGGACGAGCGCGTCGCTTTCTTCTCCCAAGACTTCGGGAATCCCGCCGACATGGGAGGCGATGACCGTTTTTCCCGCTGCAAGTGCCTCCAGCACGATATAGGGCATGGCCTCCGCGCGAGAGGGGACTACCACCGTCGTGGCCAGGGCGAAGGCCTGTCTGGCGGGCATGGCGGCATGCATGGAAATGCGCCGGGAAAGACCGGCCTTGTCGATCATCGCCGCGTATTTGTCCCTGTCCGGCCCATCGCCGACGATGACACCGGACATCGGCCGGCCGATGCCGCGCTCCATTTCCGCGAAGGCCTTGATGAAGAGGTCAGGCCCCTTAAGGTCACGGAGCATGCCGATATAGAGGAAATGCGCCGCGCCCTCTTGCGCGGGGACGGGTTCGAACTCGTTTTCCTGTACGCCGTTATAGATCATCGCGGTACGGGTGCGCGGTTTGCCAACCTTGGCTTCATAGGCCGCCTGCTCGAACTTGCAGACGAAACAGAGCGCATCGGTGAACCGTTCCTGAAACCGCTCCAGCCGCAGGAAGAGCTGTCCCTTCAGGGTGTTGCGGGCATAATGCAGGCTTCCGCCGTGCGGTGAATAGAGGCGGGCTACGCGATACCTGTTCGCCCGCAGCAATGAGCCGATCAGCCGGGCCAAAGCGCCACCCTTGGCGCTGTGCCCGTGCAGAATGTCCGGCCGCAAACTTTTGATGTGTTTGTAGGATTTCCAAAGCGCCAGCAGGTCGCCCGGGGTAATGGAGCGCCGGATGGGCAGGCGCGTCAGGCCGAGCTCCAGCATCGGCGCAATCTGCGCGAAAAGCCTCTCCTCATGCGCGCCGCCGGTGGAACTGTCGCAGACGATGCCAACCTTGTGGCCCTGCCTGACATGTTCCTCGATAAGATCACGCACATGGCGGAAAACGCCGCCCACCGGCGAACGAAAACAGTGAATGATGCGCAGGGGAGGGCCGTCGTCCGACACGTTCGCCGCGCCCCTTTCAGAAGAAGCGTTCACGCACATAGACGGTATCACCCGCAAGAATGGGTGCGGTGATACCGATACGGCCCGTCATCACTTCCGCGTTTATCTTGCGGGTGACGTCGACATCTGCCTGATTGGCGCGCGGGCTGAAGCCGCCGGCAATGGCGATGGCGTTCTGCACCGTCATGCCCGGCACATAGGAATATTGGCCAGGACGGCCCACTTCGCCCATGATGAAGACCGGGCGATAACGATCTATCTCGATCGTGACATCGGGATCGCGCAGATATCCCTGCCGAAGCTTGGCCGCAATCGCGGCTTCCAGCTGCGGCAGCGTCTTGCCCCGCGCGGGCACCTGACCGACGAGAGGGAAGGCGACATAGCCCGCCTGATCGACCGTATAGGTATTTGTCAGCCCGGCCTGTTCGAACACGTTGATACGCAGTCTGTCGCCGCTGTCGACGTGATAGGGTTGCAGTGCGGCCTCATTGAATGACCGCGGCGCAGGCTGATAGGCCGAACAGCCGGAAAGGGCCGTCAGAACGGCAAACGTCAGTGCGGTGACATGTCGTGATCCGGCGAGCGGCATCTCATCTGGCTCCGAGTCGAACTTTGATCATTCTTATCGTTCTGTTAGGGTTAATGCACGGTAAACGCGCAGCGTCAGGCCCGGTAATATCGGCTTTATTTCGTCGGAGTCTCGGTGATTAACGGTTGTGTTACCCGCAAGACTTAAACTTCGCGAAAATTGACCATCTTTATTTGAGCGCCCGAGGTTTATCTCGGTTACGGAGCCCGTATGAACGGCGATCGCATTGACGACAGGGATGTGGATATTGATCTTGCGCAACTCGTCGCGGCCATATGGCGGCGTCGGGGAAGAATCGCGGCCATAACGCTGCTGGCCGGCGGCGCCGCCTTTGTCGTTTCCAGCATGATGTCGCCCGCCTATAAGGGCGAGGCGCGCGTGCTCATTGAATCCCGTGCTGCTTCCTTTGGCGCTTCCCAGCAGTCCAACGCGCCGGCCGAGCCAGTGCTGGACGAACTGACAGTATCCAGCCAGGTGCAGATCCTGCAGTCCGTCGACCTCATCAAGCAGGTCGCCAGGGACATGAAGCTTTATGAACTCAAGGAATTCGATCCGGAGGCGCATCCTTCGCTGGTTTCGAGCCTGCTGGTTGCCGTCGGCGTCAAGAAGGATCCACTCCAGGTTCTGCCTGAAGAGCGGGTGCTGAAGGCGTTCCGCGAGAAGTTGCAGGTCTATCAGGTGGAAAGTTCTCGTGTCATCACGGTCGAGTTTTCTTCAGAGGACCCGAAGCTCGCTGCGGCCATCCCGAACGAGATGATGAAGGCCTATCTCGCGCTGCAAAGCGGCGCGAAGCTCGATACCAGCACGGAAGCAGCGCGCTGGCTTGAGCCGGAAATAGCCACGCTGCGCGAAAAGGTGCGGGAGGCGGACAAAAAGGTCGCGGATTATCGTGCCTCCTCCGATCTTTTGTCGGCCGGGCAGGGCGAAACGCTCGCCACACGTCAGCTGAGCGACATCTCCACGGAACTCGGGCGTATCCGCGGCGAGCGCGCCAATGCGGAGGCGCGCGCAGAAGGCGTGCGCAACGCGCTTGCCAGCGGTCGTCCTCTCGATACCTTTCCCGATGTCGTCGCTTCTCCCACCATCCAGAGGCTGAAGGAAAACGAAACCAACATCCGCAGCCAGATTTCCGATCTTTCGTCTTCGCTGCTGGAAGGCCACCCCCGCATAAGGGCGCTGCGCAACCAGCTCGATGGCATCGAAAGGCAAATTCAGGAAGAAACCCGCAAGGTGCTGGCAAGTCTCGAAAATGAGGCCAATGTCTCACGCCTTCGGGAGCGGCAACTGGTGCAGCAACTGAACGTGCTGAAATCGGAAAGCGTGCGTGCCGGTGAGCAGCAGGTGGGCCTTAACGACCTGGAGCGGGAAGCATCCGCGCAGAGGCAGCTTCTGGAAACCTATCTCGCCCGCTATCGCGAGGCGACGTCGAGGGCTGGCTCTGCGGATTCCACGCCGGCCGATGCGCGTGTGATTTCGACGGCAGTTGAGCCACGCGAACCCTATTTCCCGAAAACCGGTGCCATCACCATCGTTGTCACGCTCGCAGCATTTCTGCTGTCCTGCATTGTCGTCATGCTGGTGGAACTCTTTACGGGTAGGGCGCTGAAACCGGTCGGAAGAAGTCAGGTTCCACCGCTTTCCGATCCGCCACCACCTGCACGCGGGCCGGTTGAAGCGGATGAGACGACGGATGGGCCTGAGCAGCCCGCATCGGCACCTGCTGAAAATGTGGCGCCGGGCGTCCGCGCCATGCCGGTTGCGGCACAACAGCCCGCCGCCGTAGAAGAGAAACGGAGTGACCCGCCCGCAGCCACGGCCATGCCGCCGGCATTGGCGGCAGAAGATGTCGCGGCTGCGAAAGAGGCGGTGGTGGATGAGGATGCCGATGCCGCCAGTGACTTTTCGATCGACGCCGTGGCGGGCTTTCTGTCCACACGGCTCGCCAAACCCGTCGCCGCCATTGTATCTCCAGCCGGTGACAGCGGTTCGACCACGAGCGTCATGCTGGCGCGCGCATTGTCTGAATTGGGGCGTTCGGTCGTTCTCGTCGACATGACGGCATCTGCCTGCCCGACGCGGCTGATGTCGCCCGAGGCCGGACTTCCCGGTGTCATGGACCTTCTGGCAGGAGCGGCCGCCTTCGGTGAAACCATTCACGGCGACCGTCTGTCAGATGCGCATATCGTTCCACGCGGCAATGCGCAGCCCCGCGAGGCGATGCGTGCTCTGGACCGCCTGACGATGATCCTCGGTGCGCTTTCCGACGCTTACGACACGGTGCTTGTGGAGTGTGGAGCGGTGCAGATTTCGAGCCTCGAAAAAATGCTGCGCAATTTGCCGGCAGAAATCATTGTCTCGGTTCCAGACAAGGACGGGGAGATGCTGGAGAAAACGCTCGGAGAACTGGTTGCTCATGGCTACGAGCAGGCTCTGCCGATGACCGGCATGCGAAAGCCGGACCACCTGAGCGCGGCCTGACCGGCTGTTCAGTCGAGACCCCTTGTCGAGGCTGCTGTCGGCCGGCCGGCGCGGAAACGCTGAATGAGCGCATAGAGAGCCGGATTGGATTTGATCAGGCTTTTCGTTCGGGCGATCGCGACATAGGCTGCTGCGGCGATGCGACCTTTCACCGTTATCGGCAGGAATATATCGTGCTGCACGGTGAAAAGCGGGCACCAGCTGCGCTTGTAGAGCTGGTCGCCGACCCCGAAATCGAAGATCGCAGCCCTTTGGTGGCACGCCCTTTCAATCATCAGCCAGAACAGCAATTCCCCGGGGCTGAGTTCTGAAACGGATTCATCGATCGAACCGAACTGGCAGATGATGTGGTCCTGCTTGCGCGAAAGACCGGCTATTGCGGCGATGACGCCCTCGTTCTCGCCGTGCAGGCGAATAGCATGCAGCTCCAGCAGACTGTCTGTGCCCGTCTCGGGAAAATTGGCCAGGTCGTAAAAGAAATCCTTTACCGATTGGTCGCGAAAGACATCCGGAATGCCCTGCGATGCAAAACGGGCGGCTTTCTGCCGGAAGAAGGCCTGCAATAATTCACATCTTTCCTGTGGAGAATGCGCGATCACATGGCTGTAACCGCCCATTTCCTCGGCTCTCCGGCTCTGGATTCGGAATTTCTTCCGCCGTCTTTTGGCATTGACCTGCCGGAGCGTGGCCTCGAAACTTTCGAGCAACGGAAGCTGGAAGGCCGGATTCTGGTTTTCGACCGAAGCTAGATGCGACAGGGGGTTGGTCCTGCCGCGCCACGTCAGCGGTATGTTCTGCAAAGCCAGAATGTCGGCCCGGCCATGCAGCAGCTTCCGCGCCTCGCGGGCAATCGCCGCCGCGATTTCCTCTCCGGCCTGTTCGGCAAAGGAGGGGTCGAAAAGCCCGGTATTGATATTGTTGAAACGGCCGCCGGGGAAACGCGCCTTGCGAATGCCACCCTCCAGCACGATTTCAAGCGGAAGCAGGAAGATCGTCTTGCCGCCCTGCCGGCCGCGAAGCGTCAGGAGCGCGCTGTCCTGCGTTTGTGCCCAGATGGAGCACCACCCAAAACCCTGATGCAGGGAGTTGAGCGGATCGTTTTCCAGCCGCTTCCAATCGACATGGATGGTGGAAGCGTCATCGACGAGATCGACCGACAGACGGTCAGCGCCCCGCCGCTCGTTTTGCACGGCGGTCAGCGCTTGCTCGTCGCTGGTAAAGACCGGCCCCTCAGCCGCCATCCACTCTCTCCGGTTGTTTCGGTCGGACTATATCTTTGAGCGGCAAACAATCGGTTTATAAAATTGCGACCTTAAGGTGTCACGCGGTGGTCCCGCATCAGCCCTGTTTTTTTGGCCCGGCCATCCATTTGATGATCAGCATCGCCGGCAAAATCCACAAAACTCCTGTCAGCACGAAATAAGCGAGATGCACCCACCAGGGCGATTGCGCCAGCGCCGCCGATGCGATGGCCGTCGCCACCACGGCGTAAACGACGACGAGGCAGATGATGACGATGGTACCGATAAGCGATCTGAGGCGAGGGTGCATGAAATCTTCCGTGATTGAACAGGTGCATGACTATAGCGCCGCGACCGGATGCCGCAAACCCTGAGGCCTTGTTTTGTGGTGCCGGTTGGGGCTAATCAACATGGCTGTATGAAGGAGACCGAAAGATGAGTTCGAGCGGCATGACGATGGCCAATGGTTCCGCGGAAATGGTGGTGCAGGCTGCCCTGCAGAAGCAGGAGAAGGACCGCCGCCTGCTGCGCGTCTGGCTGCGCCTCGTGCTTTTCACACTCTTCTGTCTGGTGCTCGTTGGTGGCGCAACCCGCCTGACCGAATCCGGCCTGTCGATTACCGAATGGAAACCGATCCATGGCGCGATACCGCCGCTCTCCGTTGCGGAATGGGAAGAGGAGTTCCAGCTCTACAAGCGCATTCCGCAATATCAGGAAATCAACAAGGGCATGTCGCTCGACGAGTTCAAGACGATCTTCTGGTGGGAATGGGCGCATCGCCTGCTTGCCCGCGCCATCGGCCTCATCTTTGCTTTGCCGCTCGCCTTCTTCTGGCTGACAGGCCGCGTCGAAAAGCGCCTCCGGCTACCACTGGTCGGTCTACTGGCGCTTGGCGGCTTCCAGGGCTTCATCGGCTGGTGGATGGTCTCTTCGGGCCTCGTCAACCGCACGGATGTCTCGCAATATCGTCTTGCCACACATCTGACCATCGCCTGCCTCATCTTTGCGGGCTGCATGTGGATTTTGCGCGGCCTGTCCCATCATTCCCCCGAGGCCACCGACGAAAAGACGGGCAGGGGCTTTGCCGCGCTGTTGACGGTGCTCTGTCTCTTCCAGATCTATCTCGGCGCATTGGTGGCGGGGTTGAATGCCGGCCTGTCCTATAATACGTGGCCGCTGATGGATGGTTCGCTGGTGCCGGGCGATCTCTTCCTGCAGCAGCCCTGGTGGATCAACCTCTTCGAAAACCCCAAGACGGTGCAGTTCATTCACCGCCTGGGCGCCTATACGCTGTTTGCCGCCACGCTGTGGCATATGGCATCGATGGCGCGCGCCTTGCCCGGCACGCCGCACGCCCGCCGCTCGGTGCTGTTCTTCCTGCTCGTCTGCATTCAGGCGGCGCTGGGAGTAACCACGCTGCTCATGCATGTGGATATTCATGTCGCGCTCGCCCATCAGGGCATGGCGCTGGTCGTGCTCGGTTTTGCGGTTGCCCACTGGCGCGGATTCATTGGAGAATATCCGCCGCCAGTTGCGGTTGAACTCAGGGACTGAACTCGCTCAGAACTGTTCCAGGACGGCCTTAATGGTTGCCGCGACAGCGAGTTCGTTGTCGCGTTCTTCCGCATTTTCGTCCTCTTCATGCCACGCGGCAGAAAGGCAGCCATAGGCAAAGGCATATTGCAGCAATAGCCGTTCGTCCCGTTGGAGAGCCTTCGCAAAAATCGCCGCCATGGAGGCGATGCGCGCTTCGCTTCGGGTGAGGTCAAAACGGTCGAGCGGATTGGAGAACATGTTGGCGACATCGAGCGCCGCATCGCCGATCAGGCCAGCCGGATCGATGATGATCCAGCCGCGATCGCTGCGCATGATATTCTCATGGTGCAGATCGCCATGCAGCGGCTTGATATCCCGCTGCTGGCCGATCAGTTCCTTCGCAAGCGCGGCGGCCTCGATATAGGCGCTGTCGATGCCGTCGGAACGATCCTGTTCGGCCTTGCGGAACAGACTTTCGAAATAGAGAGGCAGCGTCAGCAGACTTGAGGGCGGCGGCTGCTCGGACGGCTGGTGATATCGAAGCAGGACCTCCGCTGCGATTTCCGTGGTGGCATCGTCGTCACCGTCGCGGAACAGCACGTCGCGCAGGGTCTCCGTGCCGGCATGTTCCATCAGAAGAATATCATCGGAGCGGTCAAGCAACTCCACGCAGCCGATCCCGGCGCGCCATTCGATGAAATCCGCGCCGCGAAGGCTGTCCGTCAATACTTTCTTCTTGAGAACTTTGGCGACCGCAAGGGAACCGTCATCGCGCACAAGCTCGTAGACCACCCCGGCAGGCGTATCCGCAATCTGCTTTACGGCCTCGATATTCCACGAGGCCGGAAAAGAGGGCGTGGTCATGGTCATGAGCAACGTCTCATGCAGAGAGCATCAGTTCCATGTTCTGCACGGCAGCACCGGAGGCACCCTTGCCGAGATTGTCGAGCAACGCGACGAGGTTGATATGCTCGCCGCCCTCGGTGCCGAAGACGAAGAGCTTCATCGTATCCTTGCCAGCCAATTCCTCGGCATCGATACGCGCCAACCCCTTGCTCTCGGCCAGAGGCACGACGCTGACGATATCCTGTCCAGCGTAATGGGCGGTGAGTGCCGCATGGATCGTTTCAATATCAGTGCCTTCCTTAAGGTCGGCGGCGAACAGCGGCACCTGGACGATCATGCCCTGCGGGAAGCGACCGACGGAGGGCGAAAACAGCGGCGCGCGGTCAAGCTGGCCGTGAATGGTCATTTCAGGCACGTGCTTGTGCTTGAGCGTCAGGCCGTAAAGGAAATTATTGGCGCTGATGGCGTCGTCGCGGCTCTGGTCTTCCATTTGCGCAATCATCTGCTTGCCGCCGCCAGTATAGCCGGAGACCGCATTGACGCTGACAGGATAACCGTCCGGCAGGAGGCCAGCGGCCCGCAGCGGGCGAATAAGGGCGATCGCACCGGTCGGATAGCAGCCGGGATTGGCGACGAGGCGGGCAGAGCGAACCTTCTCGCCCTGGTCCTTATCCATTTCGGCAAAACCGTAAGCCCAGTCCTGATGAACGCGATAAGCGGTGGAGGTATCTATGATGCGGACATTATTGTTGCCAGCCACCATGGAAACCGCTTCCCGGGACGCGTCGTCCGGCAGGCAGAGGATCGAAATGTCGGCGCTATTGAGCATATCCTCGCGCATCGCCGCATTGCGGCGCTCGGCTTCCGGAATGGACAGCAACTCGATATCGCGGCGACCGGCAAGGCGCGTGCGGATCTGCAGACCCGTGGTGCCGTGTTCGCCATCGATGAAGATCTTCGCTGTCATGTCCTTGTCCTGACTTTTCAGAGGGTTGCGAGGGTAGTCGGAATCAGTTTGGCAAGTGCCGTCGTCTTTGTCAGCCAGCCTTGGCCAGCCGTTCGGCACGCAGGCCAAGCATATACATTGCAACGGTCGCTCCGGCAATGGCGGTAATATCCGCATGGTCGTAGGCGGGTGCCACCTCCACCACATCAGAGCCGCGAATATCGAGCTGGCCAAGTCCATGCAAAACGGAGAGAATTTTCGCGCTGGTCGGCCCACCGGCGACGGGTGTGCCGGTTCCCGGCGCGAAGGCGGGATCGAGGCAATCGATATCGAAGGTGAGATAGGTGGGCGCACCGCCCGTGTGCTTGACGATCAGCGAGGCGATATCGCTGGCCCGCATGTCCTCCACCTCGTAGCCGTGGAGAATCCGGATGCCGAAATCGTCAGGCGCGTGGGTGCGGATGCCGATCTGGATCGAGCGGTCGGCATCGATCAGCCCGTCGCGCACGGCGCGGGCCACGAAGGAGCCGTGGTCGATGCGCTTGCCATCGTCGAACCATGTATCCTGATGCGCGTCGAACTGCACCAGCGCGAGCGGGCCGTGCTTGGCCACATGCGCTTTCAGCAATGGCCACGTGATGAAATGATCGCCGCCCAGCGTCAGCAGATAATCCGTTTTGGAGATGATCTTTCGCGCTTCCTTTTCGATCGTATCAGGTGTCTTCCAGTGATTGCCGTAATCGAGCAGACAGTCGCCGTAATCGACGGTCGGCATATGGGCGAAAAGATCGCGTGCAAAGGGATATTGCGGATCATTATCAAAAATCGCCGAAGCGCGGCGGATCGCCTGGGGCCCGAAACGTGCGCCGGGACGGTTGGAGGTCGCCGCGTCGAAGGGAATGCCCCACACGGCCGTCGAAACGCCCTTGAGGTTCTTGGTATATTTGCGCCGCATGAAGGAGAGGACACCGGCATGGGTCGGGTCCGTGGCAGCCGATGTCAGGGACATTGCGGTAAAGGCATGGTCGATGGTTTTGGCCGGCATTGATCACCCCATTGCGATTTGCGCCGAGGTTGCTGTCTTCCCGATGAAAAAACAAGGGAGGAGGCCATGAAAAAAGGCGGAGCCGAAGCCCCGCCTTTCGAAGTTCTGAACGAACCGTTCCTGGAAGCGATTAGCGCTTCGAGAACTGGAACGAGCGGCGGGCCTTGGCCTTACCGTACTTCTTACGCTCGACAACGCGGCTGTCGCGGGTCAGGAAGCCACCCTTCTTCAGAACGGAGCGCAGGCCCGGTTCGAAGTAGGTGAGGGCCTTGGACAGACCGTGACGAACGGCGCCGGCCTGACCGGACAGACCACCACCGGCAACGGTGGCGATGATGTCGAACTGACCCGTGCGGGCAGCGGCAACGATCGGCTGCTGGAGGATCATCTGCAGAACCGGACGTGCGAAATACGTGGTGAAATCGCGGCCGTTGATGATGATCTTGCCAGAACCCGCCTTGACCCATACGCGGGCTACGGCGTTCTTGCGCTTGCCGGTCGCGTAGGAGCGGCCGAGGGTATCAACCTTGCGGACATGCACGGGAGCCGAAGCTTCCGAAGCCGGGGCGAGGTCTTTCAGAGAGGAAAGATCGGCCATTATCAGGCGCTCCTTACGTTCTTCTTGTTGAGCGCGGCAACGTCGAGAACGACCGGCTGCTGTGCTTCGTGCGGGTGGTTGGAACCGGCGTAAACGCGCAGGTTCTTCATCTGACGACGGCCGAGCGGACCGCGCGGGATCATGCGCTCGACGGCCTTTTCAACGACGCGCTCCGGGAAGCGGCCTTCGATGATCTGGCGAGCCGTACGCTCCTTGATGCCACCCGGGTGACCGGTGTGCCAGTAGTACTTCTTGTCGGAATACTTCTTGCCGGTGAGGGCAACCTTTTCCGCATTGATAACGATGACGTTGTCGCCATCATCAACGTGGGGGGTGTAGGTAGCCTTGTGCTTGCCGCGCAGGCGGGTTGCAACGATGGTGGCGAGGCGACCAACAACGAGGCCTTCGGCGTCGATGATGACCCACTTCTTCTCCACCTCAGCGGGCTTCTGAACGAAAGTAGACATGAATTTCACTTTCTAACGTGGACCCGTCATCCTCTTCATGAAGAGCATACGGGCGTTTCTTGTTGCTTGGTTTGGTTGCCGATAAGGGCTACCGCAAATGACCCTATTCCGGCTGGAATCCGATCTGGCGCGCTTATACGGTGCGCGAACAAAAGCGTCAATATGATCGATTTTGGAGGTCGCAAAAATAATCAAGTAAAAACAAACGGTTGGTTATGGGGTATTATTTTACCCCATCATCTGACCTCGTTTTACCCCAGCCGCATCACCAGAACGCCCGCTGCAATGATGCCTCCGGCAAGGTAGCGCCAGATGCTGGCGCGTTCTTTCAGGATCACCACTGATATCACCAGCGCGAAAAGAATGGAGGTTTCCCGGAGTGCTGCGACGACGGCAACAGGCGCTTTGGTCATGGCGTAAAGCGCCAGCCCATAGGAGAGTATGGAGCCGCCGCCACCGATAAGGCCACGCCACCAGTTGCGCCGGACATGCTGGACGACGGGGCCGGCGCCCCGCTGGTAAAACGCGAAACCGAACAGCAGCACGGGTGGCAGCAGAGACATCCAAAGCGTGTATGATATGGCGTTGCCGGAAAGCCTTGCGCCGACACCGTCGACGAAGGTGTAGGATGCAATCACGAAAGCGTTGAGCAGGGCGACCATGATCGCCTTTCCGCCCCCGCGCCTTGCCTCGAAAGCAAGCGTCAGGATCCCCGCGGAGATGACGCCGATGCCCGCAATCGCCAGCGGGCTCAAAATCTCGCTCAGGAACAGGCTGCTCGTCGCCGCCACGATCAAGGGTGCCACGCCGCGCATGACGGGATAGACAAGGCCGATGTCGCCGATCGTATAGGCGGCGGCGACAAGGCGGAAATAAGCGAATTGCAGGACGGCTGAGGCGATCAGGAAGGGAATGGCGACTGGCGAGGGAAACGGCAGGAAAGGCAGAAACGGCAGCGAACAGGCTGCAGCTCCCGCCGCAATCAACGAGGCGTCCAACGATTTATCGGAACCGGATTTGACCAGCGCATTCCATCCGGCATGCAGCATAGCGCCCAGAAGCACCAGAATAAGAATGTCGAATGTCACAGTCAGAGACTCGCTCGCGGGCTTTTCGGGCAATCTACAGCATTGGCCTCAGAAACTGGAAGTCATTTTCCGGACGGGTAGGTGTAAGCTTTCAATTGCCTCGCCGAGGTCGTCCCCAATCCCGTGCCTACGGGCTTGTTTTTATGGATTATGACACGCGTCAAATTTTTGATTTCTATGCGTCATGAAAACACGAGATCCAATATCGCGCATGAGACACGCTTTCCTGCTTCTGATTTAATCCGGAAAATAACGTCTGATGCACGGCTTGCGGCTCTGCCTCGCGCTGCGGATTTCCTTGAAAAATGACAGAGCACACCATTTATCCCAGTTGTCGGTATTGCGCCTGGCGTTTCAAATGAGCGTGCGGGCGACTAAAATCGTATGATCATCAATGAAAATAAATTTCAGAATCCCCATCGAAACTCCACTATAACGTTGCAGACTTATAGAATGGTTGGTTTACGAAATAACTTTTTGAAAATTAGTCGCGGCTAAATAACCGGTGAACGGAATGAAAACAAACAGGAGACGAAGAGCGCATGGAATGCACGCTAATGTTGTTTTCCCCTGTTTCGATGGCCGTTCGGCGCAATTTTTGAAAAGTGGATGAAAATACTCAATACATCCGGTGTGTGCGCGATTTTGTGAAATCATTTTGCGTGGATGAAAACGGGGTTGCAGAGTGCCGATCCGGCGGAGATATTGTTTGTTGCGCTTTCGGGGTTCCGGAGAAGACCGGAGCGTCCCAGATGAGAATGGCATCGCATGAAACGGCGTGAAGGTTGCCGGCGCTGGAACCATGCGGGAGAGGAGAGGCTGGTGGGCATTAAAGCAACGCTCCAGACGCCTGCGCCTCTCTGGATCAGGTGGTATGCCAAAGGAATAAGTTGACATGCAGCATGATACTTACGAAGCGGATTACCTCAGGAAAATCCTGACGAATGTCAAAACCATCGCCCTGCTGGGAGCTTCGCCCAATCCGGATCGGCCGAGCCATGGCGTCATGCGCTTCCTGCTGTCCAAGGGCTATCGCGTGTTTCCGGTCAATCCGGGTCAGGCGGGCAAGGAGATACTGGGACAGGCGGTCTATGCCCGGCTGGCCGATATTCCCGAGGCTGTTGATATGATCGATGTGTTTCGTGCGCCGGAATATCTTTCCGCGATTGTCGACGAGGCGATCTTGCTGCCGCAACGCCCAAAGGTGATCTGGGGTCAGCTATCCGTGCGGGACGATAATGCCGCCGCCAAGGCCGAGGCTTATGGCATTAACGTGGTGATGAACCGTTGCCCGGCAATTGAGTATCCGCGTCTCAATATCGCACGATAGTTGGTACGGATTGGGCTTATCATTTGGCGCCAAGGCATTATGATCCCTCCAGAATTCCATTGGAGGAAACATCATGCCGAGCAGCAATCCCGGTTTTTCGACGCTGGCCATCCATGCGGGCGCACAGCCTGATCCTACGACCGGCGCACGGGCGACACCCATCTATCAGACGACGGCCTACGCTTTCCGTGATGCGGATCATGCCGCCGCCCTGTTTGGGCTGAAAGAGTTCGGCAATATCTACACCCGCATCATGAACCCCACTCAGGCGGTTCTGGAAGAGCGTGTGGCCGCGCTTGAGGGTGGTACCGCAGCGCTTGCCGTCGCCTCCGGCCACGCCGCACAATTGCTGGTTTTTCATACGCTGCTGCAGTCCGGCGACAATTTCATCGCCGCCCGTCAGCTTTACGGCGGATCGATCAACCAGTTCGGCCACGCCTTCAAAGGTTTCGACTGGCAGGTTCGCTGGGCCGACGCCACCGATCCCGCCAGTTTCGAACAGCAGATCGATGAGCGCACACGCGCCGTCTTCATAGAAAGCCTTGCAAATCCAGGCGGCACCTTTGTGGATATCGCCGCAATTGCCGAAGTTGCCCATCGGCACGGCCTGCCGCTGATCGTCGACAACACGATGGCAAGCCCATATCTGCTGCGACCGCTGGAACACGGTGCAGACATCGTACTGCATTCGCTGACGAAATTCCTCGGCGGCCACGGTAATTCCATGGGCGGCATCATCGTTGACGGCGGAACCTTCGACTGGTCGGCAACTGACCGGTTTCCGGCCCTGTCACAGCCCCGGCCCGAATATTCCGGCGTCGTGCTCCACCAGACTTTCGGCAATTTCGCCTTTGCCATCGCCTGCCGCGTGCTTGGCCTGCGCGATCTCGGCCCGGCGATTTCGCCCTTCAACGCCTTCCTCATTCTCACGGGAATTGAGACCCTGCCGCTGCGCGTTCAACGCCATTCAGACAATGCGCTTGCCGTCGCCAAATGGCTTAAGGCACATCCCAAGGTCGGCTGGGTGAATTATGCCGGCCTGGAGGAAAGCGACAATCACGCCCTCCAGCAGCGTTACTCGCCGAAGGGCGCGGGTTCGGTCTTTACATTTGGCGTCAAGGGCGGTTATGCGGCCGGCAAGGCGCTGGTCGAAGGGCTGCAGCTATTCTCCCATCTCGCCAATATCGGTGACACGCGCTCGCTCGTCATCCACCCGGCTTCCACCACCCATGCCCAGCTGACGCCGGAACAGCAGACGGCGGCCGGCGCCGGTCCGGATGTGGTGCGTCTGTCCGTCGGAATCGAGGACGTTAACGACATCATTGCCGATCTTGAACAGTCGCTTGCAAAAGTCTGAGAGGTCGGCGTCGCGATGAGCAACCTACTGACATTCGAAGATGCTTCCCTCGAAGCAGAGCATGGTGCGCCAGCGCCGGAGCGATTGATCTCCGGCGACCCCAAATTCACCACATGGAATCTGGAGGAAGCGCCGGGCGGTATTTATGCCGGCATCTGGCAATCCACACCCGGAAAATGGCGTGTCGTCTATGACGAATGGGAATATTTCAGCATCCTCGAGGGCCATTCCATCCTGACCGAGGATGGCGGGGCCCCGCGTGACCTCAGACCGGGCGACAGGCTTGTGCTGCGGCCCGGCTTTACCGGCACCTGGGAAGTCGTGGAGACAACACGAAAAGACTATGTCATCAGGCTGTGACGGCGGAAATCCGCTCGGTCACGCTATTGCTGGTCGAACGAAATGATGGATTGAAGGAGCCCGGGAAAACGGGCTTCCAAATCGTCGAAACGAACGACGCTGATATTCTCGACACCCTGTTTGTGGGTTCGAATTAAGCCTGCCTCCCGCAGGATCCGCATATGGCTGGACAGGGTTGAACGCGGCATGTCCTGACAGGGTGCCGCGGCTCCACAATTCTGTCCGGTCTCGGAGCCCCATAATTTTCGGATGATGCCCATGCGTGCCGGTTCGCCAAGAGCGGCGAGCACGGCCGTGAGCGAAATGTCTTCGCGTGCGGGATGAAAAAACTGAGCCATGGACCGCCTCTAGCACATGGATTGACAAGCTTCAATAGTTCAATAAAACCGAAATACCGAATTATGGTTATTCGGAAATACGACATTCGTGGAGTTTGCAATGTCTGGATTATTCAGTGGGCAGGTCGTGGTCGTCACCGGTGGGTCGACTGGAATCGGCTTTTCCGTCGCGAGATTGGCTCTGGAAGGCGGAGCCTCCGCCGTTTACGTGACGGGCCGCAATACCGCCAATCTCGAGGCAGCGGTCGCCAGGCTCGGGCAGGGCGCGATCGGCTTCGCGTCCGATGTTGCCAAGCTCTCCGATCTGGAACGGCTCAAGGCGCGCATTGAAGCCGATGGCCGGAAGGTGGACGTGCTGGTCGCCAATGCCGGCATCGCCGAGAACAATGACCTCGGTGATACCCACGAGGCGCTGTACGACCGGATTTTCGACATCAACGTCAAGGGCGTTTTCTACACCGTGCAGACATTGCTGCCGGTCCTGCGCGATGGCGGCTCGATCGTGCTCACCGGGTCGATCGTCGGCAACAAGGGCCTGGAGAGGTTGAGCGCCTATAATGCTTCCAAGGCGGCCGTTCGCTCATTCGCCCGCAGTTTTGCCAACGACCTCAAGGCGCGGGGCATCCGCGTCAATACGGTTAGCCCGGGCGTGACCCGCACGCCGATCATGGAAAACGGCCTGAAGCTCGATGAAGAAAAGATCGCCGGTTTCGAGGCCTATCTGAAGGATGCCGCGCCGATCGGCCGGATGGCCGACCCCGACGAGATCGCTGAGGCCGTTCTGTTTCTGGCCTCTTCAAAGGCCAGTTACATCACCGGCGTCGAGCTTTCGGTCGATGGCGGTCTGGCCCAGATTTAAGGCCTGCACACGCTACCAGCTGAGATCGAGCCGCTCCAGCCCATGGAAATGATAGACATCCTTGACCTTGGGCGGCTCGGCAATTTTCAGGCGCGGCAGGCGTTTGAAAAGCAGTGGCAGGGCAAGGTTCAGTTCCAGTCTTGCCAATGGCGCGCCGATACAGAAATGGATGCCGGCGCCGAAGGAGACATTGGCGCCTTCGTTGCGCTCCGGCCGGAAGGTCAGTGGATCAGGGAATTTTGACGGATCGAGGTTGGCCGCAGCCAGGATCAGGCTCACCTTGTCGCCGCGCTTGAACTGCACGCCGTCAATCTCGACCGGCTCCAGAACCCATCGCTGGAAGATGTGCACCGGCGCGCAGATCCGCAGGGTTTCCTCCACCGTGCGTTCCGTGGCGGCCTCGTCGCTGAACAAGGTCTGCGGCGATATCCCGCTCTCCAGAATGATACGCACGGAATTGCCGATCTGATGAACGGTCGCTTCATGGCCCGCGTTGAGCAGGACGATGGTGGTGGACACCAGCTCGTCGTCGGTCAGATATTGACCCTTGTGCTCGGTATGGATCATGTGGCTCAGCAGGTCGTCCTCGGGCTTGGCCCGCCGCTCGGCGATCACGCTGCGCACATAATCCGAAAATTCCTTCGCAGCCATGTCGGCCAGAAGCTCGTCTTCCGGTGTGCGCTTGAACATGTACATGCCGACATAGGCATGCGACCACTTCAGCAGCTGCGGCCCCATTTCCTCGGGAATGCCGATCATCCGGGCGATCATCGTTACCGGGATGATATCGGCGTAGGAGGAAAGCAGTTCCGTCTCGCCCTTCTCTTCGAAAGCGTCAATCAGCCGGTTGGCGAGTTCCTCGATCTCCGGCTTCATCTTGTCGACATGCCGTGACACGAAGGCGCGGTTGATCAGCGTGCGCAGCCGCGTATGCTCCGGCGGCTCCAGTTCCAGAAGCGAATGCTGCTCGGCTAGGTCGAAATGCTTCACATGCTCAAGCGGCTCTGGCAGGCCGATCTCTTCACGACTTGCCACATGCAGAATCTGTCGTCCAAACCGGCGGTCGCGCAGCAGCGAGCTGACATGGTCATAAGAGGTGAAAAACCATTGCCGCTGCTCTTCCCAGTAGAAAGTGGGACATTGCGCGTGCAGGGCGGCGTAGACGGGGTTCGGATCGTTGTAAAAAGCCGGGTCGCGCGCATCGAGTGAAACGTGGCGGGTGGCGGAATCGATTTTGAGAAAGGGAAACGTCGCTGTCATGCTGATGGTTTATTCCGCGCTTGGCGCTTTGGGAAGGGCGGCAGGCGTTCCTTCATATGTCACCAAATGGTTACACCATCACCGGCTGGCAATTGCGGATATCCGGTTCAGCGCCGCGACCTGCCGGTCGGCATTGTTATCCATAGGGTTTTCGTCACGGTCCGAGGCGGGCACGACGACATTGGCCGAATTTACGTGGATTACGGTCCGATTGCGCCCGGCTTTCTTTGCGGCATAAAGCGCTCGGTCGGCCTCGGTCATCATCACATTCAGCTCGGCGTCCTTGATCATCGCTTCGGATATGCCGACGCTGGTCGTCACCTTGATGGGTTCGCCGCGTGAGGTGATTTTCGAAAGAAGCAGATTGTTACGGATGGATTCGGCAAGCGTGACGGTGCTGGAGGGGCTTTCGACCTCCGCCACCAGCGCGAACTCCTCGCCGCCCATCCTCACGAAAAGGCCGCGGTCGCCGATCGCGCGTTGCGCGATTTGACAGAAATGCACGAGTACGGCGTCGCCGGACTGGTGGCCGTATCTGTCATTGATCTTCTTGAAATGGTCGATGTCGAAGAGAACAAGCGCCACATATCGGCTGGAGCCGTGTGAGCGCTTCTTGATGCGGTCGAACTCCTCCAGCAGACCACGCCGGTTAAGGACACCGGTCAGGTGATCGGTCATGGCGAGCCGGTGGAGACGAAGCTCCGTATCCTCCATGATGATCTTGGCGCTGATCATGATGATGGCCGTGAAGCCGAGCATGCCGGAAAAAGCGAGCGCTGATGTCAGAGGAATGGCGTTGGGCGCAGCCGCATTGGCCGGAATGACAATGGAGGCGACGACGGCGCCGGCAAAAGCCTGCAGGATCAGAATCGTCGCCAGAACTTTTCTGCTGCGCGACCTGCGCTCGCCATTTGCCAGAAGCACACCGGCGAGCATGAAATAGCCCGTGGCCGCACTGGCGTGATACAGCAGGATCCGGGCCACCATGTTTTCTCGCACGGGTGGGACGAACATTCCGGCGATCCACAGGAGGGCCGGAATGGCAATCCAGCCAGCGAGCTTGCGCTTCTCCAGGGACAAGAGGCCCGCGAGCCAGAAGCCGAAGGCGGAAAGCGCCAGCGCGTTGCCGACCTGAATGGACAGGAAACTGGAAATATCTCCGCGAAACGCCACCATGACGGTGCCGAAGCCGGTGGCGAGAAAGCCGGCGGCGAAATAGAGATTGTGCCGGCGGGATGGGCGGTGCAGCCACAGCGTTCCCAAAAGCACGGCAAGGGTGAACGTCTCCGCCGCCCATAGTAGCGTGCTCGTCTTTGCATCCAGCATTGCAAAATCCTATCTGCGCCATCATGCGGCAAAAGCGGAGAAGCTCGCACGACGTGCGTTATTCCCGCTGAATTGTTGAGCTGCCATTTCGCCCGGATAGGGCTGTTCGCCGATGGGAACCGAAATTCGGTTCTCAGTATCAGCAGCAAATACTAACGAGTTCTTGCCGGTTAGAAGTTATATCTGTGCATGAAGTACATTTTTTTGGTCCTCGCCAGTCTTGGTAAAAAATTGATGGCGGGGAGACAAATGGCTGCGGCCGGGACGAACGGGTGCAAAAGCCCGCCGCGGCCGGCCTCCGAAGCCCTGCAAACGCTGTTGAGCCGTTAAGGATATGCGGCTTCGTGTCTTGAAGTACGGGGCAGGGACACTCTATGTAGGGAGTATGAAGGTTAGAAGTGATTCCGGGGCGGTTTCCGCAACGGGCAGAGTTGACAAAGGACGGACATGAAAAATCCAGTTGATACCGCCATGGCTCTGGTGCCGATGGTCGTTGAGCAGACCAATCGCGGCGAACGCTCCTACGACATATTTTCCCGTCTTCTCAAGGAACGCATCATTTTCCTCACCGGCCCGGTGGAAGACCAGATGGCGTCGCTCGTCTGCGCGCAGCTGCTGTTCCTCGAGGCCGAGAACCCGAAGAAGGAAATTGCGCTCTACATCAATTCGCCAGGTGGCGTCGTGACCGCCGGCATGGCGATCTACGATACGATGCAGTTTATCCGCCCTGCGGTCTCCACGCTCTGCGTCGGCCAGGCTGCCTCCATGGGTTCGCTGCTTCTCGCTGCCGGTGAAAAGGGAATGCGTTTCGCCACCCCCAACGCACGCATCATGGTGCACCAGCCATCGGGCGGCTTCCAGGGTCAGGCTTCGGATATCGAACGCCACGCCCGCGACATCATCAAGATGAAGCGCCGCCTCAATGAAGTCTACGTGAAGCATACCGGCCGCACGCTCGAAGAGGTTGAAAAAACCCTTGATCGCGACCATTTCATGGATGCAGACGAGGCGAAGGACTGGGGCGTGATCGACAAGATCCTGACCTCGCGCCAGGAAATCGAAGGCGCCGTCGCGAATTGAGGCGCGACGCTTTTTGACGTTTGTTTGACCCCGCAAAAGTAATTTCGGGGCTTTCAACCGGAACAGAAAGCGATATTAGTATATATAAAGGCTATGTTGATTTTTTATGACGCGGCCTTTGGTTTAATGGGGAATTCGTTGCCGCCGGTTATCAGCTCCTGTATCTGATACGGTTAGTACCCCGGGAAACGAGGCGGATACGGCGATGCACCCCAAGGGCGGCCGTATCTGCGGGCGGTAAGTTGACCGCGATCCGTTTGACGGACCTGCGGCGTGCTGGAAGGAAAGAGATATGAGCAAAGTCAGCGGCAGCAACGGCGGCGACTCTAAGAATACACTCTATTGTTCATTCTGCGGCAAGAGCCAGCACGAAGTCCGGAAACTCATTGCCGGACCGACGGTATTCATCTGCGATGAATGCGTCGAATTGTGCATGGACATCATCCGCGAGGAGAACAAGACGTCTATGGTGAAGTCGCGCGAGGGTGTGCCCACCCCGCAGGACATCATCAAGATCCTCGACGAATACGTCATCGGCCAGAAGCAGGCGAAGAAAATCCTGTCCGTGGCCGTTCACAACCACTACAAGCGCCTCGCGCACGCCTCCAAGAATGGCGATGTCGAGCTGGCGAAGTCGAACATCATGCTCGTCGGCCCGACGGGCTGCGGCAAGACCTATCTTGCCCAGACGCTCGCCCGCATCATCGACGTTCCCTTCACCATGGCGGACGCAACGACGCTGACCGAAGCCGGTTATGTCGGCGAGGACGTGGAAAACATCATCCTGAAGCTGTTGCAGGCGGCGGATTACAATGTCGAGCGCGCCCAGCGCGGCATCGTCTATATCGACGAAGTCGACAAGATTTCCCGCAAGTCGGACAACCCGTCCATCACGCGCGACGTATCGGGCGAGGGCGTTCAGCAGGCGCTTCTGAAGATCATGGAAGGCACGGTCGCTTCCGTACCGCCGCAGGGTGGCCGCAAGCATCCGCAGCAGGAGTTCCTGCAGGTGGATACGACCAACATCCTGTTCATCTGCGGCGGCGCTTTTGCCGGCCTCGACAAGATCATCTCGGCCCGTGGCGAAAAGACCTCGATCGGCTTCGGTGCGACCGTCAAGGCGGAAGACGACCGTCGTGTGGGCGAAGTGCTGCGCGAGCTGGAGCCGGAAGATCTGGTGAAGTTCGGCCTCATTCCGGAATTCATCGGCCGTCTGCCCGTCCTGGCGACGCTGGAAGACCTGGATGAAGATGCGCTGATCCAGATCCTGTCCGAGCCGAAGAACGCTCTGGTCAAGCAGTACCAGCGCCTGTTCGAGATGGAAGACGTCGAGCTGACCTTCCACGAGGACGCGCTGCGCGAAATCGCCCGCAAGGCGATCACCCGCAAGACCGGTGCCCGTGGCCTGCGCTCGATCATGGAAAAGATCCTGCTGGATACCATGTTCGAACTGCCGACGCTGGAGGGCGTGCGCGAAGTGGTCATTTCCAACGACGTCGTCAGCGGCGTTGCGCGTCCGCTCTACATCTATGCGGACCGTCAGGAAGAAAAGACCAACGTCTCCGCGTAATCGGCTGCTGTGATGTTTGATGAAATCTGAGGCCCGCATCCGTGCGGGCCTTTTCTATTAGATGGGCCTTACGAAACTTGCGGCTAACTTGACGAAGCCCGATTTTGCGTTTGGAGCGGATTGCGCTTTGCTGATAAAGTCTTACAACTGATTTGCAGCGCGATATGACGGAAATGTGAATTTCGTCGGCGACCCGGTTCCTGAGCCCTCGAGGATAACCGGAAATGTCGGTAGTATTAGCCAGCGCTGAGTTTTGTTGAATTTCACGGTCCTGCCGTCGCGTAAGGCCGTCTGCTCCGACGACTTGAAATCGGTGTTTCGAAACTCCACTTTCAGTCTCGAGAAATGAATATGCCGGACGCCCCCAAGACGTTCGGCAAAGTGTCCCGAAAGGGACCATGGAAAGGAAATGATATGACGAACATCACGTCTGCGGCATCTGGCGGTACCTATCCGGTACTTCCCCTGCGCGACATTGTCGTTTTCCCGCATATGATCGTTCCCCTGTTCGTCGGGCGGGAAAAATCCATCCGTGCGCTTGAGGAAGTCATGGGCTCCGACAAGCAGATCATGCTTGTTACCCAGATCAACGCCAGCGACGACGATCCGGCGCCTGAAGCCATCCACAAGGTCGGCACGGTGGCCAATGTCCTGCAGCTTCTGAAGCTTCCCGACGGCACCGTGAAGGTGCTGGTGGAAGGCAAGGGCCGCGCCCAGATCGACAGCTACACCGGTCGCGAGGATTTCTACGAAGCCTCGGCCACGCCTTTGCAGGAGCCTGCCGAAGATCCGGTCGAGATCGAGGCGCTCTCGCGTTCGGTCGTTTCGGAATTCGAGAGCTATGTGAAGCTCAACAAGAAGATTTCGCCCGAGGTTGTCGGCGCTGCCGGTCAGATCGATGATTACTCGAAGCTCGCCGACACGGTCGCTTCGCACCTGTCGATCAAGATCACCGAAAAGCAGGAAATGCTGGAAACCGTCAGCGTGAAGCAGCGGCTTGAAAAGGCGCTTGGCTTCATGGAAGGCGAGATTTCCGTTCTTCAGGTCGAAAAGCGCATCCGCTCGCGCGTCAAGCGCCAGATGGAGAAGACCCAGCGCGAATATTACCTGAACGAGCAGATGAAGGCGATCCAGAAGGAGCTCGGCGACGGCGAGGACGGCCGTGACGAGATGGCCGAGCTGGAAGAGCGCATCGCCAAGACAAAGCTTTCCAAGGAGGCCAAGGAAAAGGCCGAAGCGGAAATGAAGAAGCTGCGCCAGATGAGCCCGATGTCCGCGGAAGCGACTGTCGTGCGCAACTATCTGGACTGGCTGCTTGGTCTGCCCTGGGGCAAAAAGTCCAAGATCAAGGCGGACCTCAACAATGCCGAGAAGATCCTGGATCAGGACCATTTCGGTCTGGACAAGGTCAAGGAGCGTATCGTCGAGTATCTGGCCGTACAGGCCCGTGCGACGAAGATCCGTGGCCCGATCCTGTGCCTCGTCGGCCCACCCGGCGTCGGCAAGACCTCGCTCGCCAAGTCTATAGCCAAGGCGACCGGCCGCGAATATGTGCGCATGGCGCTGGGCGGCGTTCGTGACGAAGCGGAAATCCGCGGTCACCGCCGCACCTATATCGGCTCCATGCCGGGCAAGATCGTCCAGTCGATGAAGAAGGCCAAGAAGGCAAACCCGCTCTTCCTGCTCGACGAAATCGACAAGATGGGCATGGATTTCCGTGGCGATCCGTCGTCGGCACTGCTCGAGGTTCTCGATCCGGAACAGAACTCCACCTTCATGGATCACTACCTGGAAGTGGAATACGACCTGTCCGACGTGATGTTCGTGACCACGGCCAACACGCTGAACATTCCCGGCCCGCTGATGGACCGTATGGAAGTGATCCGCATCGCCGGTTACACGGAAGACGAAAAGCGCGAAATCGCAAAGCGTCACCTGCTGCCCAAGGCGATCAAGGAACACGCCCTGCGTCCGGAAGAATTCTCGGTCACCGATGATGCCCTGATGGTTGTCATCCAGCAGTACACCCGCGAGGCGGGCGTGCGCAGCTTCGAACGCGAGCTGATGAAGCTGGCGCGGAAGGCTGTCACCGAGATCATCAAGGGCAAGGTCAAGTCCGTTGAGGTTACCGCTGCAAACGTTCCGGATTATCTGGGCGTTCCGCGGTTCCGCCACGGCGAGGCTGAGCGCGAGGATCAGGTCGGTGTCGTCACGGGTCTGGCCTGGACGGAAGTCGGCGGTGAGCTGCTCACCATCGAAGGCGTGATGATGCCGGGCAAGGGCCGCATGACGGTTACCGGCAACCTCAAGGAAGTGATGAAGGAATCCATTTCGGCGGCGGCATCCTATGTCCGTTCGCGCGCCGTGGACTTCGGCATCGAGCCGCCGCGCTTCGACAAGAGCGACATCCACGTGCACGTTCCGGAAGGGGCAACCCCGAAGGACGGTCCGTCCGCCGGTGTCGCCATGGCAACCGCGATCGTCTCCATCATGACCGGTATTCCGGTCTCGAAGGACGTGGCGATGACAGGCGAGATCACGCTTCGTGGTCGCGTTCTGCCGATCGGTGGCCTGAAGGAAAAGCTGCTTGCAGCGCTTCGCGGCGGCATCAAGAAGGTGCTGATCCCGGAAGAAAACGCCAAGGATCTGGCGGAGATTCCGGACAATGTGAAGAACGAGATGGAAATCATTCCGGTGTCGCGCATGGGCGAGGTTATCAAGCACGCCCTCATCCGCCAGCCGGAGCCCATCGAGTGGGATGGCAGCATCGAGACGCCGGTGATCGCAACGGTCGAAGGCGTTGATGACGGCAGCCAGACCATCGCGCATTGAGACGCGTCGTCGCGAGGGCCGGAATCGGTGCTCGCGACAGGTCCTGCGTAGATTCAATGCGTTAGGCTTCACGACGAAGGTACGGCTTCAGGTCGGCGCAAGTGATGCGAAATTGGCACGATTATGGGGAAGGCCGGCAGAAATGTCGGCCTTTTTTGTGAAAAAAACCGCAGACCCCTTGTTTTTCAGGCGATTCCAGCGCTTTTGAGTTGCTGCGCGCGGATACGAACGTATTCTGCGCCGGCTTAATTTGAGTCGTTTCAAACCATTGAAAGGGGTGGAAACATGAACAAGAACGAGCTCGTCTCTGCTGTTGCCGAAAAGGCTGGTCTCACGAAGGCAGATGCTGCTTCCGCTGTTGATGCCGTATTCGAAACCGTACAGAGCGAACTGAAGAACGGTGGCGATATCCGCCTCGCCGGCTTTGGCAGCTTCTCCGTCAGCCGTCGTGAAGCCTCCAAGGGCCGTAACCCTTCCACGGGTGCTGAAGTCGATATCCCGGCTCGCAACGTTCCGAAGTTCTCCGCAGGCAAGGGCCTGAAGGACGCCGTCAACTCGTAAGGTTTCCGGAAAGCCGTAACGCCCGCGGCGGGCGGCGGCTTTTCAGGTTCACGAGGAAGCATGTTTTGACGCGCTCACGCCATCAACCGGTCTAAGGAGCGTGCCTTTCGAAAGTTCTTTCGGGCGGCGCCGTTTATGCCGAATGGTATGGAATGAAAGTCGGGCGTGCCTGTGTATCCTCCATCCGGACACACGGCGTTTCGATATACGGAATATGCGCATAAACACGAAAGCCCGGCCTTTGCGGCCGGGCTTTTTGATTCCGGGCCATGAAGTGTCATGCCACTGTCATGTCCGTGACGCAGAAGCCTTGGGATATTTCTGAACCCAAGGGGGATAAAATGGCGTTCCGATTTTCTCAGATGGCCCTGACCGCGGCTATGCTTACATCTGCAGCCTTTCCGGCGGCCGCAGAGCCGGTTTTTAACCGCATTGCTTCTTTCCCGGTAGCGAAGAACCTGCCCGCGGACAAGGACGCCAAGTCCGTGACCTCGGCTGAAATCATCACCGCCAGCGAAGACGGTAAGACGCTGATCTATTCGGACAGCCCGCTCGGGGGCATCGGCTTCATCGACATCACCGATGCCAAGGCTCCCAAGGCCGGCGGCGCATTGCTGCTGGAAGGTGAGCCGACCTCCGTTGCCGTGGCTGGTCTCAAGGTTCTCGCCGGCGTCAATACCTCGGAAAACCGCGCCAAGCCCTCCGGCAAGCTCGTGACTGTCGATATCGCTGCCAAGAAGATCGAAGCGAGCTGTGATCTCGGCGGTCAACCGGATTCAGTCGCGGTGTCTCCGGATAAAACCTTTGCCGCCATCGCTATCGAAAACGAACGTGATGAAGAGGTGAACGAAGGCGCTCTGCCGCAGATGCCAGCCGGTTATCTCGTCACTGTCGGCCTGAAGGACGGCGTTGCCGACTGCGGGACGCTGAAGAAGATCGACGTTACCGGTCTCGCCGAGATTTCCCCTGAAGATCCGGAGCCGGAATTCGTCTCGATCAATGCCAATGGCGAGATCGCGCTGACGCTGCAGGAAAACAACCATATCGTCATCATCGACGGCAAGACCGGCACGGTGAAGACGCATTTCTCTGCCGGCACCGTCAATCTGGAAGGCATCGACACCAAGACCGATGGCCAGCTGAAATTCACCGACAAGCAGGAAGGCCGCAAGCGCGAACCTGATGCCGTCAAGTGGCTGGACAATGACCGTATCGTCATCGCCAACGAGGGCGACTGGCAGGGCGGTTCACGCGGCTTCACCATTTTCGACAAGACTGGCAAGCTTCTCTATGAGGCTGGCGCTTCGCTCGAGCACGCGGTAGCGGCCATTGGCCACTATCCGGAAAAGCGCTCCAAGGCAAAAGGCATAGAGCCGGAGGGCCTCGAAACAGCGACGTTTGATGGCCAGAAGTACTTCTTCGTGCTTGCCGAGCGCGCCTCGATTGCCGCTGTTTACAAGGATACCGGCGCAGAGCCGCAGCTCACGCAGCTCCTGCCTTCGGGCATTTCGCCGGAAGGCGCTGTCGCCATCCCCGCGCGCAACCTCTTCGTCACGGCCAATGAGGCTGATCTGGTGGAAGACGGCGGCGCCCGCTCGCATGTCATGATCTATGAACGCGCCGAAGGCGAGCTGGCCTATCCGCAGCTGGTATCCGCCACTGTCGATGGTGCGCCTATCGGCTGGGGCGCTCTTTCGGGTCTGGTAGGCGATGCCGAGAAGCCTGGCATCCTCTACGCCGTGTCCGACTCGGTCTACGGTAACCAGCCGTCGATCTACACCATCGACGCGACCAAGAAGCCCGCCACCATCACCAACGTGCTGCGTGTCAAGCGCGACGGCATTGCGGCGCAGAAGCTTGACATCGAAGGCATCACGCTGGATGGCAAGGGCGGGTTCTGGCTGGCCTCCGAAGGCGACAGCGCCAAGCTTGTTCCGCATGCGCTCTACAACGTCAATGCCAAGGGTGAAATCAAGGCCGAGATCGCCTTGCCAAAGGAACTGCTCGCCGGCGATACCCGCTTCGGTTTCGAAGGCGTTACCTTGATCGGCAAGGGCGATGACGCGACGCTGTGGATGGCCGTGCAGCGCGAATGGGGCACGGACGAGAAGGGCTTCGTCAAGCTCGTCTCCTATAATCCGAAGTCCAAGGAATGGGGCGCCGTGCGCTACCCGCTCGATAAGACCGAAGCCGGTTGGGTCGGCCTGTCCGAAATCACCGCACAGGGCGACAATGTCTATATCGTCGAGCGCGACAACCAGATCGGTGACAAGGCCAAGATCAAGAAGCTCTACCGCGTGGCGATTGCTGACCTGAAGCCGGGCAAGATCGGTGGTGAATTGCCGCTGGTCACCAAGCAGGAAGCCCATGACTTCCTGCCCGACCTGAAGGCCCAGACCAACGGCTATGTCGTCGACAAGCTGGAAGGCTTCACCTTCGACAAGGCGGGAACGGCCTATGCCGTGACAGATAATGACGGCGTCGATGATTCTTCCGGCGAGACGCTGTTCTTCAAGGTCGAGATGAAGGCGATCAACTGATTGCACACGACAGCGCCGCAACGGAAAAAGCCGGGCATAGCCCGGCTTTTTTAATGCGGTATGGATCTGAATGCCGGGCGTTTATACGATACGTCATATGCAAGCCCTCAAAAGGCATTGCCGCTTCGCATCGGTGATCGAAAGTTCTCTCCGGAGGTCGTCCGGGATAATGGCGCGATCCCAGCGCCCGGATCACCGCCCCATGGAATTCTTGTTTTTGGAAATATCTGGTTTCTCCGAATCCTGCTGGACCCAGCGGAAAAAAATGTAAACAGGCAGCGCAATAAGCGCGAGTGTAACAAACGCGTCGAGTGACATGGTTTCATCCATCAGTTCCACCGCTCATCATGAAGCGGCCTGAAAACAATGCCCGAAATCTCTTTAAAAATTCTAAATCTGCTTATTTTTCGGTATGTTGCGGGGTGAAACAGGGATGGCTGCGGCTGTGCGAATCTGAAACGAAAGTCCCGGTTTGGCACGGCGCGGCAACTGGGAAATGTGATTCTACACCGCAGTAACGCGCGACCATGGCCCCTTCCATGCCACCGAGGGCAGGGGCTGCGCATCGAAGCCAAGCATACATGGTGAAGCGCAACCGCGTACGGTTCAAACCGCAATCGGCAAGGGTTCTTTAAATCACCGTGAGAAGGAATGGTGGGCGATGAGAGACTCGAACTCCCGACATCCTCGGTGTAAACGAGGCGCTCTACCAACTGAGCTAATCGCCCTTCGCGTCTTGCGGATCATGTCCGCCGCGTCGGTGGCCGTGATGTATTCGGATCGGAAAAAAACCGCAAGGGCTTTTGTGAAGTTTTTTTGTTTTTTTTCGGGGAGGTTTTTCCCTCCACCGAAGGGGAGGGGTAAAAAGCCGGGAACTGCGGGCTTTTTGGTAAATTCAGAAACCAGTGACGTCATGACGGCCCGTAGAAATGACGTTGATAAAGCGGCTGGCTGTGGACAAGTTTTTTGTTTTCGTTGGGAAAAGCCCGCAAAACAGGGCATTTGCCGGAGCGTCGATAAAAGGCCCCAGGGTTTTTCCTGATCAAAATGAAAAAGCTTATTCTTTTGTCGTGAAACCTGCTTGACACCCCCGCACGAACGCCGTAGTTAGCCGCTCAACGAACAGCCGAGGCTGGTTCGTACGGCGGAACGAAGGTTCTGTCCGTCAGGATAAGCGGGTGTAGCTCAGTTGGTTAGAGTGCCGGCCTGTCACGCCGGAGGTCGCGGGTTCGAGCCCCGTCACTCGCGCCATCCTGTTCCTCGGAAAAAACGCAGATGAATGTCTGTGGAGCGCGGGTGTAGCTCAGTCGGTTAGAGTGCCGGCCTGTCACGCCGGAGGTCGCGGGTTCGAGCCCCGTCACTCGCGCCATTTCTCCTTCTTGAAATGTCTCCATCTGAACAATCGATGCGCGGTCTGCGCGGCTTTGTCGTCAGCGATTCAGGTCTCTGATTCCGGCCGTTTCCCGCGGGATTTTTCCTGCTTTTATTAGTCAAGTTTCGATTTTCCGATATCGTCACTTCGCCAACGTTTGGGCGTAAAAATCGTGTGACTTTTTTGCGGTTGCGTCCTTCAATCGATTATTATTGTATTTGAGGGGCTTAGGTCGGAAATGTGGCCCAAATTTGCGTCAATTCCGGCAATATTGTTGCCAATCAATGCGGCAGGTGTCTTGAAATGGTGCCTAAACTCTTGCAGAGAGGGCGCGGCTGCGCTAACCACTTTGGCGTTGCAACATATTTGTCCGCTCTTTGAGACTAAGGTCACAAAGGCAGGCCCGGCACCCGGCCGGGCAGGGAAGAGACCATGACTGAACTCCTCAGTTCCTACATTCCGATCGCAATATTCATCGGTATCGCTCTTGTCATCGGCCTGGCGCTTCTGATCGCGCCTTTCGCTGTCGCTTACAAGGCGCCGGACCCGGAAAAGCTCTCTGCTTTCGAGTGCGGTTTCAACGCCTTCGACGATGCCCGCATGAAGTTCGATATCCGCTTTTATCTGGTGTCGATTCTGTTCATCATCTTTGACCTCGAAGTCGCGTTCCTGTTCCCATGGGCGGTGTCTTTCGGTGAGATGGGCTGGTTCGGTTTCTGGTCGATGATGGTGTTCCTCCTCGTTCTCACCATCGGCTTTATCTATGAGTGGAAGAAGGGAGCGCTGGAATGGGCATGAGCCAGAACAACAGCACGCTCGTCGCGCCGCAGCCGAAGGGGATCATCGATCCCTCGACCGGCAAGCCGGTTGGCAGCAACGATGCCTACTTCACGGAAATCAATGACGAGCTGGCCGACAAGGGCTTCCTCGTCACCTCGACCGACGAACTGATCACTTGGGCCCGTACCGGCTCGCTGATGTGGATGCAGTTCGGTCTCGCCTGCTGCGCCGTCGAAGGACTGATGCAGGCTTCCGGTCCGCGTTACGACATGGAGCGCTTCGGTGTCGCCCCGCGCGCCTCGCCGCGCCAGTCGGACGTGATGATCGTCGCCGGCACGCTGACCAACAAGATGGCTCCGGCTCTGCGTAAGGTCTATGACCAGATGCCTGAGCCGCGTTACGTCATCTCCATGGGTTCCTGCGCCAATGGCGGCGGTTATTACCATTATTCCTACGCCGTCGTGCGCGGCTGCGATCGCGTCGTGCCGGTGGATATCTACGTTCCGGGCTGTCCCCCCACGGCTGAAGCGCTGCTTTACGGCGTGCTTCTGCTGCAGAAAAAGATCCGGCGTACCGGTACGATCGAGCGCTAAGGGCAAAGGACGGATTTAGAATGAGCGAAGCTCTCAACGATCTTGCTGCTTACGTTAAGGAAGCGCGCGGTTCACTCGTGGTGTCGGCCGATATCGCCTATGGCGAGCTGACGCTGAACACGACACCCGAGAGCGTAATCGCGCTTTTGACTTTCCTGCGTGATGACGTGCAATGCGGTTTCGTCAACATCATCGATATCTGCGGCGTTGACTGGCCGCAGCGCGAAAAGCGTTTCGATGTCGTCTATCATCTGCTGTCGCCGCGCCAGAATCTGCGCGTCCGCGTCAAGCTGCAGGTGGAGGAGGACGAGGGGGTTCCTTCTGCGACCTCCGTCTACATGGGCGCGGAGTGGTTCGAGCGTGAAGCCTGGGACATGTATGGCATTCCGTTTGAGGGCCATGCGGACCTTCGCCGCATCCTCACCGATTACGGTTTCGAAGGCCACCCGCTGCGCAAGGATTTCCCGGTTACAGGGTTTGTTGAAGTGCGTTACGATGACGTTCTGAAGCGCGTGCTTTATGAGCCGGTCGAGCTGAAGCAGGAATTCCGTAACTTCGACTTCCTTTCCCCTTGGGAAGGGACCGATTACGTTCTTCCTGGCGACGAAAAGGCCAAGCAATGAGCCAGGTCTCCGCGACAGAGCATGGGCAATGTCTTTGCGGCGCCGTCGGCCTTGAGGCCGTCATCGGCGCCCGCGAATTCGGCGTTTGCCATTGCTCCATGTGCCGCCGCTGGTCCGGCGGCGCGTTTCTGGCCGTCGAATGCGCTGATATCTCCGTCGAAAACGAAGAGAGCCTCGGCGTCTATTCCTCGTCGGAGTGGGGCGAGCGCTGCTTCTGCAAGAATTGCGGCAGCACGCTGATGTGGCGTTCCAAGGATGGCAAGCATTTTGCCGTGTCGCTGCAGGCTTTTGACAACCCTTCCAGTTTCAGGTTCGCGTCGCAGATTTTTACGGATGAAAAGCCTTCGAGCTATTCCTTCGCTGAGATCACGCAGAACATGACCGGCCCCGAATTCATCGCCATGATCACCTCGGCGGAGCACTAGAATGACTGAGCATAACGTCCGCAACTTCACGATCAACTTCGGTCCGGAACATCCCTCCGCGCACGGCGTGCTGCGTCTGGTTCTGGAACTGGACGGCGAAATCGTCGAGCGCGTTGATCCGCATATCGGTCTTCTGCATCGCGGAACCGAAAAGCTGATCGAGACGAAGACCTATCTGCAGGCCGTTCCTTACTTCGATCGTCTCGACTACGTCGCGCCGATGAACCAGGAGCACGCTTTCGCGCTTGCCGTCGAAAAGCTGCTCGGCCTCGAGATCCCGATGCGCGGCCAGCTGATCCGCGTTCTCTATTCGGAAATCGGCCGCATCCTCTCGCACATCATGAACGTGACCACGCAGGCCATGGACGTGGGCGCGATGACGCCGCCGGTCTGGGGCTTCGAAGAGCGCGAAAAGCTGATGGTGTTTTATGAGCGCGCCTGTGGCGCGCGCATGCACTCGGCCTATTTCCGCCCTGGCGGCGTCCACCAGGACCTGCCGCCGGAACTGGTCGACGATATCGGCAAGTGGTGCGATCCCTTCATCACCGTCCTCGACAATATCGAGGGCCTCCTGACGGATAACCGCATCTATAAGCAGCGTAACGTCGATATCGGCGTCGTCTCGCTGGAAGATGCCTTTGCCTGGGGCTTTACGGGCGTGATGGTGCGTGGTTCCGGCGCTGCCTGGGATTTGCGTCGTTCGCAGCCTTATGAGTGCTATTCCGATCTGGAATTCGACATCCCTGTTGGCAAGAACGGCGACTGCTATGATCGTTACCTGATCCGCATGCAGGAAATGCGCGAATCCGTGAAGATCATGAAGCAGTGCGTCGAGCTTTTGTCCGGCAAGCACCGCATCGGCCCGGTCTCCTCGCTGGATGGCAAGGTGGTTCCGCCCAAGCGCGGTGAGATGAAGCGTTCGATGGAAGCGCTGATCCACCACTTCAAGCTCTACACCGAAGGTTACCACGTTCCCGCTGGCGAAGTTTACGCCGCCGTCGAAGCGCCAAAGGGCGAGTTTGGCGTCTATGTGGTTGCCGATGGTTCCAACAAGCCTTACCGCTGCAAGATCCGCGCTCCGGGCTATGCCCATCTGCAGGCGATGGATTTTCTGTGCAAGGGCCATCAGCTTGCCGACGTTACAGCCGTGCTCGGCTCTCTCGACATCGTGTTCGGGGAGGTCGACCGCTGATGCGTCTGCCGCTGGCCATTCCGGCTTTTCTCGCAGCGATGTCCACCCCCGTTTTCGCCCAGACGGCGACGGACGAGGGCGGTGTATCGTTGGCGAGCGGCGGCTCCTCGACCATCAAGCAGCTTCTGTCGTCGGGATACGAGATAAAGGCCTCGGTTCCCAATGGCAGCAAGTTCATCGTGTTCATGCAAAAAGACAAGGCGGCTTATGCCTGCGAATTCGTCACGGTGGCGAGATCGCGGTGTGAGACGTTAAACTGAAAAGGCGTGAGGAAGTATGTCCGTTCGTCGACTAGCCGAAGATCAGTTCCAGCCCGTGGCATTTGCCTTCAACGCGGAAAACACCGCATGGGCGGAAAAGACGATCAAGAAATATCCCGAGGGACGCCAGCAATCAGCGGTCATCCCGCTGCTTATGCGTGCCCAGGAGCAGGATGGCTGGGTTACCCGCGCCGCCATCGAAAAAGTCGCAGACATGCTGGACATGGCCTATATCCGTGTTCTTGAAGTTGCGACCTTCTATACGCAGTTCCAGCTGAAGCCGGTCGGCACGCGTGCCCACGTTCAGGTCTGCGGCACCACGCCCTGCATGCTGCGCGGCTCCGAAGCGCTGATGGATGTCTGCCGCAAGAAGATCCATCACGATCCGCTGCACACCAATGAGAGCGGCACGCTTTCCTGGGAAGAGGTGGAATGTCAGGGCGCCTGCGTCAACGCGCCGATGGTCATCATCTTCAAGGATGCCTATGAAGACCTGACGCCCGAGCGTCTGGAACAGATCATCGATGCTTTCGAGGCAGGCAAGGGCGACACCGTCAAGACCGGCCCCCAGATCGACCGTCACCAGTCCGTGCCCGTTGGCGGCCTGACGACCCTGACGGAAGAGATCAAGCCTGACCGTTCCAATCTCGACAAGCCGGCTGAAGTGCCAGCGGATGCCGCACAGGTTCCGCCGTCCAACGCCGCCAAGCCGAAGACGGATGCGCCGGAAACCGATCCGAAGCTGAAGACGCCGGCCAACGAGCCCAAGGCTGCTGCTGAAAACGCAAAGGCTGGCGAAAAGGAAGCGGTCGGGAAGGAAGCGGCAGCATCAAAGCCGTCGCTGGATTCCGCGGATCGTCCGGCAGGCATCGAAAAGCCAGCTGCCCCTGATGATCTGAAGCTCATTTCCGGCGTCGGCCCCAAGATTGAGGGTACGCTGAACGAGCTAGGCATCTTCACCTATGCGCAGATCGCCGGCTGGAAGCAGGCCGAATGCGACTGGGTCGATGGATATCTGAATTTCAAGGGCCGTATCGGCCGTGATGACTGGGTCAAGCAGGCCGAGGCGCTCGCCAAGGGTGGCGAAGCCGAGTATATCAGGGTCTTCGGCAAGAAGCCGCGGTAAGAGGTGAAGCATGTTAAAAGATCAGGATCGCATCTTTACCAATCTCTACGGCCTCAAGGACAAATCCCTGAAAGGCGTGCTGGCGCGCGGCCACTGGGACGGCACCAAGCAGATCATCGAAAAGGGCCGTGACTGGATCATCAACGAGATGAAGGCGTCGGGCCTTCGCGGTCGCGGCGGCGCTGGCTTCCCGACGGGTCTCAAGTGGTCCTTCATGCCGAAGGAAAATGACGGCCGTCCTCATTATCTCGTCGTTAACGCCGATGAATCCGAGCCAGGCACCTGCAAGGACCGCGAAATCCTGCGCAACGATCCGCACACGCTGATCGAAGGCTGCGTGATCGCCGGTTTCGCAATGGGCGCGCACACCGCTTACATCTATGTTCGCGGCGAATATATGCGCGAACGTGAGGCTCTTCAGGCGGCCATCGACGAATGTTACGATGCCGGTCTGCTCGGCGGTAACAACAAGAATGGCTGGGATTTCGACATCTACGTGCATCACGGCGCGGGCGCCTATATCTGCGGCGAAGAGACGGCACTGCTCGAAAGCCTTGAAGGCAAAAAGGGCCAGCCGCGTCTGAAGCCGCCGTTCCCGGCCAATATGGGTCTTTACGGCTGCCCGACGACCGTCAACAACGTTGAATCGATCGCGGTTGCCCCGACCATTCTGCGCCGCGGCGCTGCCTGGTTCTCGTCCATCGGCCGTCCCAACAACGTCGGCACCAAGCTGTTCATGGTCTCCGGCCATGTTGAGCGTCCCTGCACATTCGAAGACGCGCTGGGCCTGTCCTTCCGCGAGCTGATCGAGCACCATTGCGGTGGCATTCGTGGCGGCTGGGACAATCTGCTCGGCGTCATCCCCGGCGGCGCTTCCTGCCCCATCGTTCGCGGTGAGGACATGAAGGACGCCATCATGGATTTCGACGGCATGCGCGAAGTGAAATCCTCCTTCGGCACCGGCGGCATGATCGTCATGGACAAGTCCACCGACGTCATCAAGGCGATCGCTCGCATCGCGGCCTTCTTCAAGCACGAAAGCTGCGGCCAGTGCACGCCGTGCCGTGAAGGCACGGGCTGGATGTGGCGCGTGCTGGAGCGCATGGTCAAGGGCAATGCGCAGAAGCGCGAAATCGACATGCTGTTCGAAGTGACGAAGCAGATCGAAGGCCACACCATCTGTGCGCTCGGCGACGCCGCAGCATGGCCGGTACAGGCGCTGATCCGCAATTTCCGTCCGGAAATCGAAAAGCGTATCGACCAATATACCTACAGGGCCATGGATGATGGCGCTGTTCTGGAAGCCGCTGAATAAGCGTTGAGGCTTCGAGCGGAGCCGGAATTTCCGGCCTCGCGACACCATGAAGCGCCTGGCAGATGATTAAGAGTGCCGGGCGTGATTAAGGATTTGTTGCGGACCGTGTGAGACATGGGACGAACAGGCAACAGGACGTAAGTAGAACCATGGCAAAGCTCAAGGTTGACGGTAAAGAGATCGAGGTTCCGGATCATTTCACGTTGTTGCAGGCGTGCGAGGAGGCTGGCGCCGAAGTTCCGCGCTTTTGTTTTCATGAGCGCTTGTCGGTCGCGGGTAACTGCCGCATGTGTCTCATCGAGGTAAAGGGCGGACCGCCGAAGCCGGCCGCTTCCTGCGCCATGGGCGTGCGCGACGTTCGCGGCGGCCCGAACGGCGAATTGCCTGAGGTTTTCACCAACACGCCGATGGTCAAGAAGGCCCGCGAAGGCGTGATGGAGTTCCTGCTCATCAACCATCCGCTGGATTGCCCGATCTGCGACCAGGGCGGCGAATGCGACCTGCAGGACCAGGCCATGGCCTTCGGTATCGCCGGTTCGCGTTATGCGGAAAACAAGCGCGCGGTTGAAGACAAATACATCGGACCGCTCGTCAAGACGGTCATGAACCGCTGCATCCACTGCACGCGCTGCGTCCGTTTCACCACGGAAGTGGCTGGCATTGCCGAACTCGGCCTCATCGGCCGTGGCGAAGATGCCGAAATCACCACCTATCTCGAGCAGGCGATGACCTCGGAGCTGCAGGGCAACGTCGTTGACCTTTGCCCCGTCGGCGCGCTCACCTCCAAGCCTTTCGCCTTCACGGCCCGTCCGTGGGAACTGAACAAGACCGAAACCATCGACGTGATGGATGCGCTCGGTTCGGCGATCCGCGTCGATACCCGCGGCCGCGAAGTCATGCGTGTCATGCCGCGTGTCAACGAGGCCATCAACGAAGAGTGGATTTCCGACAAGAGCCGCTTCATCTGGGATGGCCTGAAAACTCAGCGCCTCGACCGGCCTTACGTCCGCAAGGATGGCCGGCTGCAGCCCGCAACCTGGGGCGAAGCCTTCGGTGCGATCAAGCAGGCTGTGGCTGCGACCTCAGGCAACAAGATCGGCGCGATTGCCGGCGATCTGTCGTCCGTCGAAGAAATGTTCGCGCTGAAGTCGCTTCTCGCTTCGCTCGGCTCGGCCAATGTTGATTGCCGCCAGGATGGCGCAGCGCTTGACCCGTCGCTCGGCCGCGCCAGCTACCTGTTCAATTCCACCATCGAAGGTATCGAACAGGCGGACGCCCTGCTGATCGTTGGCTCCAACCCGCGTTACGAAGCAGCTGTCCTCAACGCCCGCATCCGCAAGCGCTGGCGTCGCGGCGGTTTCCCGATCGGTGTGATCGGTGAAGCCGGTGAGCTGCGTTACAATTACGAATATCTCGGCTCGGGCGCTGAAACACTGTCCGATCTCGCCAATGGTTCGCACAGCTTCGTTGACAAGCTGAAGTCCGCCAAGAATCCGCTGATCATCATCGGTCAGGGCGCATTGTCCCGTGCTGATGGCGCTGCTGTTCTTGCCGCTGCTGCCAAGCTCGCCACCTCGGTCGGCGCTGTCACCGAAGAGTGGAATGGCTTCTCGGTCCTGCACACTGCCGCTGCCCGCGTGGGTGGTCTCGATATCGGCTTCGTGCCTGGTGAGGGCGGTGTTGCTGCAGCCGACATGGTCGCCTCGATGGATGTTCTCTTCCTGCTCGGCGCCGATGAACTCGACCTGTCGAATAAGGGTGCGAAGTTCACCGTCTATATTGGCAGCCATGGCGATCAGGGTGCAATGAACGCCGACGTCATCCTTCCGGGTGCGGCCTATACCGAGAAGTCCGGTATCTGGGTCAACACCGAAGGCCGCGTCCAGCTTGGCAACCGTGCCGGTTTCGCACCGGGCGAGGCCCGCGAAGACTGGGCGATCCTGCGTGCGCTGTCCGACGTCCTCGGCAAGAAGCTGCCGTTCGATTCGCTGTCCGCCCTGCGCGGCCAGCTCTACGTCGCGCATCCGCATCTGGCGGAAACCGACGAGATCGTTGCCGGCAAGGCTTCGGATATCGAGGCTCTGGCTGCTAAAACCGGCTCTCTCGTGAAGTCGGCGTTTGCTTCGCCGGTAAAAGACTTTTATTTGACGAACCCGATTGCGCGCGCCTCTGCCGTCATGGCCGAGTGCTCCGCATTGGCCCGCAACAATTTCCAGGCTGCGGCAGAGTAAGGGTAGGGGATTATGGAATCGTTTTTCTGGAGCTACGTCTGGCCCGCGCTGATCATGGTCGGCCAGTCCCTGCTGCTTCTCGTTTGCCTTCTGGTGGCCATCGCCTTCCTGCTGCTTGCTGACCGCAAGGTCTGGGCGGCCGTACAGCTGCGCCGTGGTCCGAACGTCGTTGGTCCCTTCGGTCTTTTCCAGTCCTTCGCTGACCTCTTGAAGTTCATCCTGAAGGAGCCCGTCATTCCGGCCGGCGCCAACAAGGCGGTCTTCCTGCTGGCGCCGCTGGTTGCCGTGACGCTGGCGCTCGCCACCTATGCCGTCATTCCCTTCAATGAAGGCTGGGTCGTCGCCAATATCAATGTCGGCATTCTCTACATCTTCGCGATCTCGTCGCTTGAAGTGTACGGCATCATCATGGGCGGCTGGGCTTCGAACTCGAAATATCCGTTCCTCGGCGCGCTGCGTTCGGCGGCACAGATGGTGTCCTACGAAGTCTCGATCGGTCTCGTCATCGTCACCGTTCTGCTTTGCGTTGGTTCGCTGAACCTCACGGATATCGTTCTGGCGCAGCGTACCGGCCTCGGCACCATGCTCGGCCTGCCGGCATCGTTCCTTGACTGGCACTGGCTGTCGCTGTTCCCGATGTTCATCGTGTTCTTCATTTCGGGTCTCGCCGAAACCAACCGTCCGCCCTTCGACCTTCCGGAAGCGGAATCGGAACTGGTTGCCGGTCACATGGTGGAATATGGCTCCACGCCGTACATGATGTTCATGCTCGGTGAATATGCTGCGATCGTTCTGATCTGCTGCCTGACGACCATCCTGTTCCTTGGCGGCTGGCTGCCGATCGTCGATGTATGGTTCCTGAACTGGGTGCCGGGCATCGTCTGGTTCGCCATCAAGGGCTGCATGGTCTTCTTCATGTTCGCTCTGGTGAAGGCCTTCGTTCCGCGTTACCGCTATGACCAGCTCATGCGCCTTGGCTGGAAGGTGTTCCTGCCGCTGTCGCTCGCCATGGTCGTTATTGTTGCATTCGTATTGAAGCTGACGGGGTGGGCCGGTTGATGTCTGAACTCCTCGCTCAAAGATCTGGAGACTGAGATGGCAAGCCTCTCCCAAGCCGTCAACTCGCTGTTCCTCAAGGAATTCGTCGGCGCGATCTTCCTGACCATGCGTCACTTCTTCAAGCAGAAGGCGACGATCAACTATCCTTTCGAGAAGGGTCCGGTGTCGCCGCGCTTCCGTGGTGAACATGCGCTGCGCCGCTACCCGAACGGTGAAGAACGCTGCATCGCCTGCAAGCTATGTGAAGCGATCTGTCCTGCTCAGGCGATCACCATCGAAGCCGGCCCGCGTCGCAACGACGGCACCCGCCGCACGGTGCGTTACGATATTGACATGGTGAAGTGCATCTATTGCGGCTTCTGCCAGGAAGCCTGCCCGGTGGACGCCATCGTCGAGGGCCCGAACTTCGAATTCGCGACGGAAACCCGCGAAGAGCTTTATTTCGACAAGCAGAAGCTTCTCGACAATGGCGACCGCTGGGAGCGTGAAATCGCGCGCAACCTCGCACTGGATGCACCTTACCGTTAAGGTGCAACCGTCTTTCCGGGGAGCAACCCCGGAGAGCGATGAAAAGTAAAATGCCTGCGCGGTTTTCGCCGGCGGGGACGAAACGGGCGAGGGGGCTTCCGGCCATTTCTCCCGATGAGGACAAGAAGGCACCAAAATGGGTCTGCACGCTGTATTCTTTTATATATTCGCTTTCGTCGCCGTGGCGTCTGCGTTCATGGTCATCGCATCGAAGAACCCTGTTCATTCGGTGCTGTTTCTGATCCTGACCTTCTTCAACTCAGCTGCGCTGTTCCTGCTGACGGGAGCCGAATTCCTCGGCATGATCCTGCTGGTGGTTTATGTCGGCGCCGTGGCGGTGCTCTTCCTGTTCGTCGTCATGATGCTGGATGTGGATTTCGCCGAGCTTCGCTCCGGCGTGCTGCAATATGCGCCTGTCGGCGCACTGATCGGCGTCATTCTTGCGGCTGAGCTGATCGTCGTCGTGGGCGGCAGCGTGCTCAACCCGCAGGCGGCCAAGTCCATCACCATGCCGATCCCGCCGGTTGCCGAACGCACCAATACGGCCGCGCTCGGTGACGTGCTTTATACCAATTACGTCTACTTCTTCCAGCTCGCCGGCCTCGTGCTGCTGGTGGCCATGATCGGCGCCATCGTGCTGACGCTGCGTCATCGCACCGACATCAAGCGGCAGGACATTGCCACGCAGGTCGGCCGTGACCCCAAGACCGCGGTTACCACGATCAAGGTCAAGCCGGGCCAGGGCATCTGAGGCGCGAACGGATCCAAGGAAACAGAATATGGAAATCGGTCTTTCCCACTACCTGACGGTCAGCGCGATCCTCTTCACGATCGGCGTCTTCGGCATCTTCCTCAACCGGAAGAACGTCATCGTCATCCTGATGTCGATCGAACTCATTTTGCTCGCGGTCAACATCAACATGGTGGCCTTCTCGGCATTCCTGAACGATATCGTCGGCCAGGTCTTCGCCCTGTTCATTCTGACCGTTGCAGCCGCTGAAGCGGCGATCGGTCTTGCAATACTCGTTGTCTTCTACCGCAACCGCGGATCGATCGCCGTGGAAGACGTCAATATGATGAAGGGCTGATAAGGCTATGATCTACAAGGCTATCGTCTTTCTTCCACTGATCGGCTTCCTGATTGCGGGCCTCTTCGGCCGCTCCATCGGCGCCAAGGCATCGGAATATGTCACCACCGGTCTGATGATCGTGGTTGCAATCCTGTCCTGGATCGTGTTCTTCAACGTCGCACTCGCCCATGGCGAGCCGGGCGAGGTGATCAAGGTCACCGTGCTGCGCTGGATCCAGTCGGGCGGTATCGACGTCGAATGGGCGTTCCGCATCGACACGCTGACGGCCGTCATGTTCGTCGTGGTCAACACCGTCTCGACGCTGGTGCACCTCTATTCGATCGGATACATGCACCACGATCCGCATCGCCCGCGCTTCTTCGCCTATCTCTCGCTTTTCACCTTCGCCATGCTGATGCTGGTGACTTCCGACAACCTGCTGCAGATGTTCTTCGGCTGGGAAGGCGTGGGTCTGGCGTCCTATCTGCTGATCGGCTTCTGGTTCAAGAAGCCGTCCGCATCGGCTGCCGCGATGAAGGCCTTCATCGTCAACCGCGTCGGTGACTTCGGCTTCATCCTCGGCATCTCCGGCGTCTTCGTGCTGTTCGGCTCGATCAACTTCGAAACCATCTTTGCTGCCGCCGGCACTTATCTGCCGGCTGAGGGCGCTGCCTCGACCGAAACCGTCATCAACCTGTTCGGCATGCAGCTGGACAAGGCCAATGCGATGACGGGCGTCTGCCTGCTGCTCTTCATGGGCGCCATGGGTAAGTCGGCGCAGTTCCTGCTGCACACCTGGCTGCCGGACGCGATGGAAGGCCCAACCCCGGTTTCGGCGCTTATTCATGCCGCAACCATGGTCACCGCCGGTGTCTTCCTCGTCGCCCGCATGTCGCCGCTGTTTGAACTCTCGCATGATGCCTTGACCGTCGTGACGCTGATCGGCGCGATCACCGCCTTCTTCGCGGCGACCGTCGGTCTGGTGCAGAACGACATCAAGCGCGTTATCGCCTATTCGACCTGCTCGCAGCTCGGTTACATGTTCGTGGCGCTTGGCGTCGGTGCTTACGGCGCTGCCGTGTTCCACCTCTTCACGCACGCCTTCTTCAAGGCCCTGCTGTTCTTGTGCGCCGGCTCTGTGATCCACGCCGTCGATGGCGAGCAGGACATGCGTTACATGGGCGGTCTGCGCAAGCACATCCCCATCACCTTCTGGACCATGACTGTCGGCACGCTGGCGCTGACCGGCGTTGGTATCCCGGGAACGATGATCGGTTTTGCCGGCTTCTTCTCGAAGGACGTCATCATCGAATCCGCTTATGCCTCGCATTCGGTTCTGTCCGGTTTCGCCTTCACGCTGCTGGTCATCGCCGCGCTGTTCACCAGCTTCTATTCCTGGCGTCTGGCCTTCATGACCTTCTTCGGCAAGCCGCGCGCTTCTGCCGACGTCATGCACCATGTGCATGAATCGCCGATGGTCATGCTGATCCCGCTCTTCATCCTCACCGTTGGCGCGATCTTCGCCGGCGTTGCCTTCGAAGGTTACTTCTTCGGCCACGAATATGCCGAATTCTGGAAGGGCGCTCTCTTCACGCTCCCGGAAAACGAGATCCTCGAAGAGTTCCACCATGTTCCGCTGTGGGTGAAGTGGAGCCCGTTCTTCGCCATGGCGCTTGGTTTCGTGACCGCCTGGTACATGTACATCAAGTCGCCTGAGACGCCGAAGCGTCTGGCCGAGACCCATCGTGGCCTCTACCAGTTCCTTCTCAACAAGTGGTATTTCGACGAACTCTATGACTTCCTCTTCGTTCGTTCCGCGAAGGCGCTCGGCCGCTTCCTGTGGAAGAAGGGCGACGTCGCCGTCATCGACCACTATGGACCCAACGGCATTGCAGCGCGTGTGGTTGACGTGACCAACCGCATGGTCCGCCTGCAATCCGGTTACCTCTATCATTATGCCTTTGCGATGCTGATCGGCATCGCGGCGCTTGTCACCTGGATGATGCTCGGGAGTGCCCTCTGATGACCGATTGGCCCATTCTTTCAACGGTCACCTTTCTGCCGCTCGTCGGCGTGGTGCTCCTGCTTCTGACGAATGAGAACGGCCCCTATGGTCGCCGCAACATTCTCAATGTCTCGCTGCTGACGACCGTTTTCACTTTTATCGTGTCGCTGTTCATCTGGATCGGTTTCGACAATTCGAACCCCGGCTTCCAGATGGTCGAGAAGCATGAATGGTTCGGCAACATCGCCGCCTATCATCTCGGCGTCGATGGCATCTCCATGCTCTTCGTTATCCTCACCACTTTCCTCATGCCTTTCTGCGTGCTGGCAAGCTGGGATTCGGTCGAGAAGCGCATCAAGGAATACATGATCGCCTTCCTGCTGCTGGAAGTTGTCATGATCGGCGTCTTCGTGGCGCTGGATACCGTTCTCTTCTACGTCTTCTTCGAAGCGACGCTGATCCCGATGTTCATCATCATCGGCGTGTGGGGCGGCAAGGATCGCGTTTACGCCTCCTACAAGTTCTTCCTCTACACGCTGCTCGGCTCGGTCCTTACCATGCTCGCGATCATGGCCATGTACTGGCAGGCCGGCACGACCGATATGACGGAACTGCTGAAGTACGGCTTCCCGGCCGGCATGCAGACCTGGCTGTGGCTCGCCTGTTTTGCCGCCTTCTCGGTCAAGATGCCGATGTGGCCGGTGCACACCTGGCTGCCGGATGCCCACGTTCAGGCCCCGACCGCAGGTTCGGTCATTCTGGCTGGCGTCATGCTGAAGCTCGGCGGTTACGGTTTCATCCGCTTCTCGCTGTCGATGTTCCCACTGGCGTCGGACTATTTCGCACCTTTCGTCTTTACGCTGTCGGTTCTCGCCATCATCTACACCTCGCTGGTGGCGATGATGCAGGACGACATCAAGAAGCTGATTGCCTACTCGTCTGTTGCCCACATGGGTTACGTCACCATGGGTATCTTCGCCGCCAACGTTCAGGGCGTGCAGGGCGCGATCTTCCAGATGCTGTCGCACGGTATCGTCTCGGGCGCGCTCTTCCTCTGCGTCGGCGTTGTTTACGACCGTCTGCATACCCGCGAAATCGCGGCCTATGGCGGTCTCGTCAACAACATGCCGAAATATGCGGTCGCCTTCATGATCTTCACCATGGCCAATGTAGGTCTGCCCGGCACATCCGGCTTCATCGGTGAATTCCTGACGCTGGTCGGTGTCTTCCGCGCCAACACGCTGGTTGCACTGTTTGCCGCCACCGGTGTCATTCTCTCGGCCGCCTATGCGCTGTGGCTTTATCGCCGCGTGATCTTCGGTGCGCTGGAGAAGGAAAGCCTGAAGAGCCTGCTCGATCTCTCGACCCGCGAAAAGGTCATCCTTTATCCGCTGGTAGTGCTGACCATCTTCTTCGGCGTCTATCCGGCTCCGGTGTTCGATGCGACAGCCGCATCGGTCGATCTTCTGGTAAACAACTATACGGCTGCATTGCAGGCGGCGCAAAATGTTGCGCTCACTATGAATTGACGACAGGACCCGTTGGACATGACCGCTGAAATCCTTTTTGCCAGTCTGCACATTGCGACGCCCGAGCTGATCCTCGCGATCGGCGCGCTGGCGCTGCTCATGATTGGCGTCTTCTCGGGCGACAAGTCGACAACGACGGTCACCGGCCTTGCCGTTGCCCTCCTGCTCGTCGTCGGTCTCTGGATCATCTTTGCCCCCGCATCGGGTGTGGCTTTCGGCGGTGTCTACATCGCCGATGCCTTCGGTAATTTCATGAAGGTGCTGGCGCTGATCGGCTCCATCACCGCCATGATCCTGGCCGTTGGCCAGGGCCGCTTCGAACCGATCGGCCGTTTCGAATATCCGGTGCTGCTGGTTCTCGCGACGCTCGGCATCCTGCTGATGATCTCGGCCAATAACCTGATCTCGCTCTACATGGCACTGGAACTGCAGTCGCTGGCGCTCTACGTCGTCTGCGCCATCAACCGCGAGAGCCTGCGCTCTACGGAAGCGGGTCTGAAATACTTCGTTCTAGGTGCGCTGTCTTCCGGCATGCTGCTTTACGGCATGTCGCTGGTTTACGGCTTCACCGGCAATACCGGCTTTACCGAAATCGCCCAGGTTCTGGCCTCGGAAACCCGTTCGCTCGGTCTCGTTTTCGGTCTGGTCTTCGTGCTGGCCGGTCTGGCATTCAAGATTTCCGCCGTTCCGTTCCACATGTGGACGCCGGACGTTTATGAAGGCGCGCCGACCCCGGTCACGGCCTTCCTCTCGGCAGCACCGAAGATCGGCGCCATGGCGATCCTCGTCCGCATCGTCATCGAGGCCTTCCAGCCGGTCTTTGCCGACTGGCAGCAGATCGTCGTCTTCATCTCCATCGCGTCCATGCTGCTCGGTTCCTTCGCCGCAATCGGCCAGAAGAACATCAAGCGCCTGATGGCCTATTCCTCCATCGGTCACATGGGTTATGCGCTGGTCGGCCTTGCTGCTGGCACGCAGGCTGGTGTTGCTGGCGTTATCCTTTACATGGCCGTCTACATGGTCATGACGCTTGGCACCTTCGCCTGCATCCTCGCCATGCGCCGCAAGGAAATCGGCAATGTCGAGAATGTCGAAGATCTCGCCGGTCTTTCGTCTTCCAATCCCTTCATGGCGGTTGTGCTGACGATCCTGATGTTCTCGCTTGCCGGCATTCCGCCGCTCGCCGGCTTCTTCGGCAAGTACTACGTGTTCCTGGCCGCCATCGAAGCGAAGCTTTATCCGCTCGCCATCATCGGTGTGATCGGTTCGGTTGTCGGCGCTTATTATTACATCCGCGTCGTCAAGGTCATGTGGTTTGATGAAGCCAAGGACAAGTTCGAGCGTCCGTCGGGCGAACTCAAAGTGGTTTATGCGCTGTCGGCCTTCTTCACCGTCGCTTTCATCGTCTTCGGCGGTGCACTTGGCAACGCGGTCACTGCTGCGGCGAAGACCTTCTTTTGAGCAGTACACGAAGGAATACGGGCCGGATGTCCATCGACGATATCAGGCACGAGGCGATGGCGGAAACGCCATCGACCAATCTGGAATGTTTCGCCCGGGCGCGGGCGGGCGATGGCGGCAACCTGTGGGTTACCGCCATCCGACAGACCGGCGGCCGGGGCCGCCGTGGCCGGGCCTGGGTGTCAGAGCCCGGCAATCTCTACGCTTCCCTTCTTCTGATCGATCCCGCGCCGATTGAGCGCATCGGCTCCCTGCCGCTCGCTTTTGCGCTCGCGGTCTATCGCGCCATTCGCGCGGTTTTGCCGCCGGGTGGTGAGGCTCTTGAGATCAAATGGCCAAATGACGTGCTGATCGGCCGCCGCAAGACCTGCGGCATTCTGATGGAAGCCGAGCTTTTGCCTGACGGCCGGCGCGCCATCGTCATCGGCATTGGTATCAATATCGCCCATAAACCTGATAATCCGCTTTATCCCGTTACGATGCTGTCGGAACATGGTGCGTCTTGCTCGCCCGAGGAACTGTTTGCCCATCTCTTCCGTGAAACGGCCGAGGTTCTGCGCGAATGGGATGAGGGCAGGGGCGTATCCGCCATCATCGCCAGCTGGCGGGCAGCGGCCTGCGGCATTGGCGAACATATCACCGTCAATTTTCCGGATCGTTCGATCGGCGGGCGTTTTGTCGGAATTGATGATAATGGTTATCTGCTGCTGGATGAGGACGAGGGCGCAAGACGCTCCATTGCCGCTGGCGATGTGTTTTTCGGATGAGGTGCACGGTGCGGGTAAAAAACCCGCGCCGAACCGGATCCCATAGGTTGGAGCTTTCCTGCAGCTCATGAAATGCAGGGTGACAAACCGGCTCCGCATCGGCCCGGTCGATCAGATGGTTCAACAGGTCCGATGCTGATAGCAGCGGCATGGCGCGGCGTGATGCCGTCCTGCGCGCTTTTTTGAATGGATAAGAAAAACAATGGCTCAACAGGACGAACTGGTTTTTGTGCCGCTTGGCGGCGTGGGTGAAATTGGCATGAATCTGGCGCTTTACGGCTACGGGCCGGCGAGCAAGCGCCAGTGGATCATGGTGGATTGCGGCGTGACCTTTGCCGGTCTCGATCTGCCTGGTGTCGATCTCGTGCTGCCCGATATCAGCTATATCGAGGCGCAGAAAAAGAACCTCAAGGGCATCATCATCACTCACGCGCATGAAGACCACTATGGTGCGCTGAACGATCTCTGGCCCGGCCTCAACGTGCCGGTCTATGCGTCTGCCTTCACCGCCGGCATGCTGGAGGCGAAGCGCGCTTATGAGGGCACCCGCGCGGAAATTCCGATCACACCGTTCAAGGCGGGTGACCGCATCAATGTTGGCCCCTTCGAAATCGAAGCGGTTGGCGTCAATCACTCCATCCCCGAACCGATGTCGCTGGTCATCCGCACACCGCTCGGTAATGTCATCCATACCGGTGACTGGAAAATCGATGAGGCGCCTTCACTTGGGCCGTTGACGGATGAAGCCCGCTTCCGCGCCATCGGTGAAGAGGGCGTGCTGGCGCTGATGTGCGACAGCACGAACTCCGTGCGTGATGGTGTATCGCCTTCCGAGCATGAGGTTTCGGAAGGTCTGCGCCAGATCATCGAAAATGCCGAAGGCCGCGTGGCCGTTACCACCTTCTCCTCCAATGTCGGGCGTATCCGCTCGATCGCGCAGGCGGCTGAGGCTGCCGGTCGTGAAGTGCTGCTGCTCGGCTCGTCGCTGAAGCGTGTCGTCAACGTGTCGCAGGACCTCGGCATTATGGAAGGCATCAAGCCGTTCCTCGCTGAAGATGAATTCGGTTATATTCCGCGTGATCGTGTGGTGCTGATCCTGACGGGTTCGCAGGGGGAACCGCGCGCAGCACTCGCCAAGCTTTCCCGTGATGAGATGCGTAATGTGGCGCTCGCCTCCGGCGATACGGTCGTCTTTTCGTCACGCGCCATCCCAGGCAACGAAAAGGCGATCATCGATATCAAGAACGGCCTGATCGAACAGGGCGTCCACATCGTCACCGACAATGAGGCGCTCGTTCACGTCTCCGGCCATCCGCGCCGTAACGAGCTTCTGAAGATGTATGAATGGACGAAGCCGCAGATCGTCGTGCCTGTGCACGGCGAGGCGGCGCATCTGGTGGCGCAGAAGGAACTGGCCGAACAGGCCGGCATTTCGCAGGTGCCGAAGGTGCGCAACGGCAACGTTCTGCGCCTTGCACCCGGCCCGGCGGAAGTAATCGATGACGTGCCGCATGGCCGCGTCTTCAAGGACGGCAATCTCGTCGGTGACATGGACGAGATGGGCATCAGCAATCGCCGCAAGCTCTCCTTCGCCGGCCACGTCGCCGTCAATGTCGTGCTGGACAGCCGTTACGACTTCCTCGGCGATCCCGATGTCGTGCCTTTCGGCCTGCCGGAATTCGATGATGAAGATGAGGCGATGGAGGACACGCTTTATGACGCCGTGCTCGGCGCCGTCGAGAGCATTCCGCGCGCCCGCCGCAAGGATCTGGAACTGCTGCGTGAAGCCGTGCGCCGTGCCGTACGCGCCGCCGCCAACCAGAGCTGGGGCAAGAAGCCGATCGTGACGGTTTTCGTAACCAAGGTCTGAGCCGGGAGGCAGGAGCTTTCGGGCGATAGTATCATCCGCACTCCGTCACCTCGGACTAGATCCGGGGTCCAGTGCGATCAAGTCCTTGATCGCGCAAAGACTCGACTCACGGCGCAGACGCGCCGTGGCTGGATGCCGGATCTAGTCCGGCATGACGGAGGAGAGGTCGTCCGCCTTCGTCAGCGCCCTGATGGCACCTGCTCAAAGCGCGGTTCTGGTTGTCCTCCCAAGGCTTTTTGCGCTTCTTGCCGAGAATTGATTCCGGTTCGCAGATGAATGCGTTACAAGAAGCCCATTGCGCAGGAGGATCACATGCCGCTTCTTTCGGCCTTCGCCGTTTATTTCATCGTCTGGTGGACGGTGCTTTTCATCGTGTTGCCGATTGGCCTGCGCACCCAGGATGAAGACGGAGATGTCGCACTGGGCACGGTCGCCAGCGCACCCTCCCGCTTCAAGGGCGGGCGGATAGTTTTGTGGACGACCCTGATCTCGGCTTTGATCTGTGGCCTATGGTATGGCGGAACCTGGTGGTTCGGTGTCAGCCTTGATGATCTGCCGAGAATTATTCCCGTTTTCGACTAAAGACAGCGGGGCGGTATCCGCCCCAGTCGCGTCTTGACGGGTCGGCCCGAGAACGAACCCCGGAACTGCCTAAGCATCGGGCAGTCTGCCATCAATCCGGCCAAACACTGTCATATGGATGTCATATCTATCGTGCAAACAGCAGGAGCTTGCTGATCTCAATTCATCGCGGAGCTCTGCGGAATGACGAAGCGAGCGGGGCAATTTGCCAGGGCAAAAAAAAACAAGGCCTTTCAGCCTTGTTTTCCAGTTTTCGCGTGATCTGTAACCGTTACCGGGGCTGCGAACGAGCGCGCCTAAGATCTGATCCTCCCAAGACTGACCGCGAAAATGACAAGAATTTAAACTTCCTGCCTCTTTTGTAAGCTAAAGCTAGCTCAAACCCCCAGCCTTGTCATCTCATTTTTTGCATATTTGTTACAGTCGGCAAAAAATTCCCTGTGGTGCATTTTGTCGCACCCTATCCAGAATAATATTTCGGCCAAAGCGTTTTGACGCGAATTAGCTATCGCGAAAATACAACGAAATGCCCATTAAACGCTCTTTTCATGGCGGGTTTTCATCCGCCCCGGAAACGGCTATATCCGGCGCCAATATCCCTCTATTCGGGGCGATTCCCGCAGCTTCGCGCGCTATCGTCCGCATCAATGGAAGCCGTCATGCGTCTCAGCCGTTATTTCATGCCCATCCTGAAGGAAAACCCCAAGGAAGCGGAAATCGTTTCTCACCGTCTCATGCTGCGCGCCGGCATGATCCGGCAGCAGTCGGCTGGCATTTATTCCTGGCTGCCGCTGGGCAAGCGTGTGCTGGACAAGGTCAACAAGATTATCCGCGAGGAGCAGAACCGCTCCGGCGCCATCGAGCTTCTGATGCCGACCCTGCAGTCCGCGGAACTCTGGCAGGAAAGCGGCCGTTACGACGACTACGGCAAGGAGATGCTGCGCATCAAGGACCGCCAGGATCGTCAGATGCTCTACGGCCCCACCAATGAGGAGATGATCACCGACATCTTCCGTTCCTATGTGAAGTCCTACAAGAACCTGCCGCTGAACCTCTATCATATTCAGTTGAAGTTCCGCGACGAGGTGCGTCCCCGCTTCGGCACGATGCGCTCGCGCGAATTCCTGATGAAGGACGCCTATTCCTTTGACCTGACCAAGGAAGATGCGATCCATTCCTATAACAAGATGTTCGTGGCTTACCTGCGCACGTTCGAACGTCTCGGCCTTCGCGCTATTCCCATGCGTGCCGATACAGGTCCGATCGGCGGCAACCACAGCCATGAATTCATCATTCTCGCTGATACCGGCGAATCCGAAGTCTTCTGCCACAAGAGCTTCCTGGACCGCGCCATTCCCGCCGAAAACACCGATTTCGATGATGTTGCAGCGTTGCAGGGCGTGTTTGACGAATGGACAGCCGATTACGCCGCCACCTCCGAGATGCATGACGAGGCCGCCTATGACGCCATTCCCGAGGGCGAGCGCCTTTCGGCACGCGGCATCGAAGTCGGCCACATTTTCTATTTCGGCACCAAATATTCCGAACCGATGGGCGCGAAAGTGCAGGGCAAGGATGGCAAGGAACATCCTGTCCACATGGGTTCCTATGGCATCGGCCCGACACGCCTTGTTCCCGCCATCATTGAAGCATCGCATGACGAGAACGGAATCATCTGGCCGGCTTCGGTCGCTCCTTTCGACGTCGTGATCATCAACATGAAGGCTGGAGACGCGGCCTGCGATGCTGCTTGCGAAAAGCTGTATTATTCGCTCTCCAACGCCGGCAAGGATGTTCTCTACGACGATACGGACGACCGTGCAGGCCAGAAATTCGCCACTGCCGATCTAATTGGCGTGCCGCTGCAGATCATCGTCGGTCCGCGCTCCGTCGCGAATGGCGAGGTCGAGGTCAAGGAGCGCAAGACCGGCGAGCGGGAAACCGTGACGATCGAGGCGGCGATGAACAGGGTGCTCGGTTAAGCGCGAGCGGAATTGGGGCGGCTTCACCCGAAGTCCACTCTCGTTTCGTGGCGTGGATGCCGCAGAAATATGGGCCGGTTTTCGGAAAAGACCGGCCTTGCAGTTTGAGATCAGGGAGACGACATGGCACAAGCCGAAGCTGAAAAGGGTGCGGCTGTTTCCGCCGGGGCAAAGACCGCCCGGCCGTTTTCCGCTTTTGAACGTATGGTGGCCTGGCGTTACCTGCGCTCACGGCGCAAGGAAGCCTTCATTTCCGTCATTGCCGGTTTTTCCTTTGTCGGCATTATGCTGGGCGTGGCGACGCTCATCATCGTCATGGCCGTCATGAACGGTTTCCGCACGGAACTGATCTCCCGCATTCTTGGCATCAACGGCCACATGATCGTTCAGCCGATCGACCAGCCCTTGAATAATTACGATGAGCTGGCGAAGAAGTTCGCCGCCGTCCCCGGCGTTACCATGGCCTTGCCGCTGGTGGAAGGCCAGACGCTTGCCTCCGGCCGCGGTGGCGCGGGCTCCGGCGCGCTGGTGCGCGGCGTGCGCCAGGAAGACATCGACAAGGTCAAGGAAGTCGCCACCAACATCAAGACGGGCGACCTCGTTGGCTTCATGGCCGGAGACGGCGTCCTCGTCGGCTCCAGGCTCGCTGCGCAATTGGGTGTTACTGCGGGTGACGATATTACCCTCATATCGCCGGAAGGTGATGTGACCCCGATGGGTGTCAATCCTCGCGTGAAATCCTACAAGATTTCCGGTGTCTTCGAAATCGGCATGTCCGAATATGACGCCTCGATGATCTACATGCCGCTCTCCGAGGCGCAGCTCTATTTCAACGCTGACGGCGTCGTGCAGTCCATCGAGCTTTATGTCAGCCGCCCGGATGACGTCGATGGCATCCGTCCGCTGGTGGAGCAGGCGGCGGAACGGCAGGTCTACATCACCGACTGGCGGCAGCGGAACCAGACCTTCTTTTCCGCGCTGCAGGTGGAGCGGAACGTGATGTTCATGATCCTGACCCTCATCGTTCTTGTGGCGGCGCTCAACATCATTTCCGGCCTGATCATGCTGGTAAAGGACAAGGGCAGCGATATCGCCATTCTGCGCACCATGGGCGCAAGCTCAGGTGCCGTCATGCGCATCTTTTTCATGACCGGCGCGGCGATCGGCACGGTCGGCACCTTCGCTGGAGTGGCGCTTGGCGTCATCGTCTGCCTCAATGTCGAATCCATCCGCCAGTTCTTCTCGTGGATTTCGGGCACGGTGCTGTTTGATCCGCAGCTCTATTTCCTCAGCCAGCTTCCGGCCGAAATGGATATTGGTGAAACCATCACCGTCGTCATCATGGCCCTGACGCTCTCTTTCCTGGCAACGATCTTCCCGGCCTGGCGTGCTTCCAAGCTCGATCCGGTGCAGGCCCTGCGTTACGAATAAGGACCGCTTCGCAATATGGCAAAAAAAACAGTGCTGCGGCTTACCGGCGTCGAGAGAACCTATGGTCAGGGCGAGACGTCGCTTTCCATTCTGCGCAAGGCGGATTTCCAGTTGAAGAGCGGTGAGATGGTGGCGCTGGTTGCCCCCTCCGGTACCGGCAAATCCACCCTGTTGCATCTCGCCGGGCTTCTCGAACATCCAGACGCCGGCGAAGTCTATATCAACGATGCGCCCTGCAACGGCCTGCCGGATGAGACGCGCACGGCGATCCGCCGCAGCGACATCGGCTTCGTTTATCAGTTCCACCATCTGCTGCCCGAGTTTTCGGCAGTTGAGAACGTGATGATGCCGCAGCTCATCGCCGGCCTGTCACAGGCGGAGGCGCGTAAACGCGCGAGCGCGCTTCTGGATTACATGCGGGTGGGGCATCGTGGCGAACACCGTCCGGCCGAGCTCTCCGGGGGGGAACAGCAGCGCGTCGCCATTGCCCGCGCCGTCGCCAATGCACCGCTCCTGCTGCTGGCGGACGAGCCGACTGGCAATCTCGATCCGGAGACCGCCTCTTATGTCTTCGACGCACTGGAGGCGCTGGTTCGCCAGTCCGGCCTCGCAGCACTGATCGCGACGCATAACCACGAGCTCGCCGGCCGGATGGATCGCCGCGTAACGCTCGCCGAGGGCAAGATCGTCGATTTTTGACGTGACCGAGCCTGTCCCGCCTTCCACCGACGCCGAACAGCGGGTGAGGCGAGGGATCGGATGCGACCTTGACGGAGGCTAGCCGCTTGGCTGCCGCGAGCATGGATTTTCCAAGTTTCATTTTTTGAACCCGGAGGATTTTTCTTCCGGGTTTTTCGCTTTGGAGTCAGCGGCTTGCGGTTTTGGAAGCGGGAACCGAAAGCGATTCTGCCACGTTGGCAAGGAGAACATCAGCAGAACCCTGTTGACAATCGAACGAAATAAGAACAAAGTTGGAACATAACGAGTAAGGAGAGACCAATGACTGATTTCATCCGTGACGTTGCCGCTTTCACCTCCATTGCTGTCTTCGTTGCCAGCTTTTCGGTAATCCTCACCGCGCTGTGAAGAAGATACCGGCGCAGAAGCCTGTATGGACATCGCAAAGCGGTGGACATCAAGCGCCGGAAATCGGAAAATCGCCCCCGTGATTCAGAATGACAGGATGATGATATGGGCGATACGGTTGTGCGGGCAGAAACCTCTGACGAAAACCTGAACACCCCGGGTTTCGTTCATCTTCGGGTTCATTCCGCTTACTCCCTGCTTGAAGGGGCTCTGCCCCTCAAGAAAATCATGTCCAAGGCCGTTTCAGACGGCCAGCCGGCCATTGCCATTACAGATACCAACAACCTTTTCGTTGCGCTGGAGTTTTCCGAGAAGGCGCGGGATGAGGGTTTGCAGCCCATCATCGGCTGCCAGCTGTCGATCGACATGCAGGATGCGGCGGAGGATCGCCGCAACCACAACAGCCACCTTCAGAAACTTCCCGCTATCGTTCTTCTCGCCGCCGATGCCGAAGGGTATGAGCGGCTGGTGGATCTTGTGAGCCGTGCCTATCTTGAGGGCGAGGGCAGTGGCCATTCCGTGCACATTACCCGCGCATGGCTGGAAGAGGACTCAAATGCGGGCCTGATCGCGCTGACCGGCGCTTCCGGCGGCCCGGTGGATATGGCCTTGAGGGAAGGTCATGCCGCCCAGGCGAAGGAACGGCTGCTGACACTGAAGTCACTCTTCGGTGACCGGCTTTATATCGAATTGCAGCGTCAGTCCGGGTATGACCGTTCGCATGAGCGGCGTATGATCGGCCTCGCTTATGACCATGATATTCCGCTGGTTGCCACAAACGAGGCGTTCTTCCCGTCAAAGGCCGACTACGAAGCGCATGACGCGCTGATGGCGGTGGCGCATAATGCCATTGTTTCGGACGACAGCCGCTTTCGCCTGACGCCCGACCATTACCTCAAAAGTCGAGAAGAAATGACGGCGTTGTTTGCAGACCTGCCGGAGGCGCTGGACAATACCGTCGAGATTGCGTTGCGCTGCTCTTATGTGCTGAAGAAGCGCGGGCCTATCCTGCCACGTTTCACCGGCGCCAGCGATGATCCTGAGGCGGCGGAACGCGCCGAAGCGGAAGAGCTTCGACGTCAGGCGGTGGAGGGGCTGGATCAGCGCCTTGCCGCGCTCGGTATGGCGCCAGGTTATACGGAACAGGATTATCGCGAGCGGCTCGATTTCGAGCTCGGCGTCATCTCGCGCATGAAGTTCCCCGGTTATTTCCTGATCGTTGCCGACTTCATCAAATGGGCCAAGCAGCACGATATCCCGGTCGGACCGGGCCGTGGTTCGGGCGCGGGTTCGCTCGTCGCTTACGCGCTGACGATTACCGATGTCGATCCGCTGCGTTTCTCACTGCTGTTCGAACGCTTCCTTAATCCTGAACGCGTGTCGATGCCCGACTTCGACATCGATTTCTGCCAGGATCGTCGTGAAGAAGTGATCCGCTACGTTCAGGCCAAATACGGCCGCGAGCAGGTTGCGCAGATCATCACCTTCGGTTCGCTCCAGGCGCGCGCGGCCCTGCGCGACGTCGGCCGCGTGCTGGAAATGCCCTACGGGCAGGTGGACAAGATCTGCAAGCTGGTGCCCAACAACCCGGCCAACCCGACGCCGCTTTCGAAGGCGATCGAGGAGGAGCCGCGCCTGCAGGAAGAAGCGGACAGGGAGCCTGTTGTCGCGCGCCTGCTGGATATCGCCCAGAAGATCGAGGGGCTTTATCGCCACGCCTCAACCCATGCTGCCGGTATCGTCATCGGCGACCGGCCGCTGTCGAAGCTGGTGCCGATGTATCGCGATCCGCGGTCCGATATGCCGGTCACCCAGTTCAACATGAAGTGGGTTGAAAGCGCCGGCCTCGTCAAATTCGACTTTCTTGGCCTGAAAACGCTGACGGTGCTGAAGGTGGCCGTCGATTTTGTCGCCAAGCGCGGCATCAAGGTCGATCTCGCCGCCATCCCGCTCGATGACGCCAAGACGTATGAAATGCTGTCGCGCGGTGAGACCATCGGCGTGTTCCAGGTGGAAAGTGCCGGCATGCGCAAGGCGCTGATCGGCATGCGGCCGGACTGCATTGAGGACATTATCGCTCTGGTGGCGCTATATCGTCCCGGCCCGATGGAGAACATCCCCGTTTATAACGCCCGCAAACATGGCGAAGAAGAGCTGGAATCGATCCACCCGGCCATCGACCATCTGCTGAAGGAAACACAGGGCGTTATCGTTTATCAGGAACAGGTGATGCAGATCGCCCAGGTTCTGTCGGGTTATTCGCTTGGCGAAGCCGATCTTCTGCGCCGAGCCATGGGTAAGAAGATCAAGGAGGAAATGGACAAGCAGCGCGAGCGCTTCGTTGATGGCGCCATCAAGAACGGTGTCTCGAAACCGCAGGCCGACACCATCTTCGATCTCCTCGCAAAATTCGCCAATTACGGCTTCAACAAGAGCCATGCCGCAGCCTACGCGATTGTCTCCTACCAGACGGCCTATATGAAGGCGCATTATCCGGTGGAGTTCCTGGCGGCCTCCATGACGCTCGATATGGCCAATACGGAAAAGCTCAACGATTTCCGTCAGGACGCCGGTCGTCTCGGCATCGAAATCGTAGCACCGTCCGTCCAGACCTCGTTCCGCCAGTTCGAAACGGGCGAGAACCGCATTTATTATTCGTTGGCTGCCATCAAGGGTGTTGGCGAAGGAGCGGTCGAACATATCGTGGCGATCCGCGGCGACAAGCCGTTCACGAGCCTCGAGGATTTCTGCCTGCGCATCGACCCCAAACAGATTAACCGTCGTGTGCTCGAGAGTCTCATCAATGCCGGTGCTTTCGATTGTTTCGGCCGCGACCGCGCAGAGTTGATCGGCGGGCTGGACCGTATCATCGGTTATGCCCAGATGGCGCAGAACAACCGCACCATCGGCCAGTCGGACATGTTCGGCTCGGGCGGCGGCAATGGCCCGGAAAAGCTGGTGCTTCCTGCCTTCCAGCCCTGGCTTGCCTCGGAAAAGCTGCTGCGCGAATATCAGGTTCTCGGTTTCTACCTCACGGCCCACCCGCTGGATACCTATCGCCCCGTACTGGAAAAATTGCGCGTGCAGAATTTCGCCGATTTTTCCGCTGCTGTGAAACAGGGAGCGACTGCCGGGCGTCTTGCCGGCACCGTTACCGGCAAACAGGAGCGAAAGACGCGCACCGGCAACAAGATGGGTATCGTCACCTTCTCGGATGCTTCAGGGCAATATGAGGCGGTGTTGTTTTCCGAAGGTCTCGGCCAGTACCGCGACCTGCTTGAGGTCGGCAAGTCGTTGGTGATCACGGTGCAGGCGGAAGAGCGCCCTGAAGGTATCGGTCTGCGCATCCAGACGGCGCAGTCGCTGGAAGAAAAATCCGTGCAGATGCAGAAGGCACTGCGCGTTTATGTGCGTGATTCCGGCCCGCTGAAAACGGTTGCCCGCCACCTCAACACCAGGGGTGACGGCTCGGTCTATTTCATCGTTATCAAGGATGAGGGGAGCCGCGAGATCGAGGTCGAGCTGACGGAGAAATACCGTATTTCGCCCGAAATAGCCGCTGCTCTTCGGTCAGCCCCCGGTGTCGTTGATGTAGAGCTGGTGTGAGGCGCAGCGCCTTCGCGCCTCGCTCAGACCGGCCCTTCCTTCGTCACGGTGATGAAGTCCGTTCCCGTTCCTGTCTCCATCTGGTGACTGAGGTCGGAAACGGTGATGGAGCTTCCGCTTGAGAGTTCCTGCTCAATCCGGGCGCGTATATCCTGCGGAATGTCGAGACGGCTGAGCACGGCACTCAACTGGTCGAAACCGCCGGGCGCTTCGGTAACGGTGATGCCGAGCCGCTTGCGGGCAGCGGCTGGCAGATGATTGTCGAGCGTTACGCCGTTCCATTCGGCGGTTCCGGCAGCGCGATCCACGGACACCGCCTCGAAAAAATGGGTTCCGAGCGCGACTTCCGGGTCCTTGATGTCGATGGCGGCCTCAAAAAGCGGCTTGAAGTCCTGCCGCACCATGATCTGCCCGGTTGGTGGGTGGTCCTCACCGGCGGAGGCATAAAGCGCCGCCACGAAAGCGTCGGTCAGAAGGGGCCCTGACGTTTTTAACCCCTTCCACCGCTTGAAACCGTTGATGGCGCTGATCGTCATCTCCCCGGCATAACCGTCGGCCGAACCGGCATCGAAGCCGAGACGGGTGAGCACGGTCTGAATATCCATTACCCTTTCCCGCTCGCCACGCCTTGTGATGAGAATGCGCAGCGGTGAAGGCTCTCTCGCCTTCGCCGTCGATTTGATGGCCTGGGTTTTTTCATTGACGGCGACCTCGACCGCGCCCAGAGCCGCATCGAAGCTCGCGGGCCGCAACTCTACATCCGACAGAAGCAGCTTGCCGTCATCTGCGTCGTCACGCGGCGAAAACAGCGCCGGATGTTGCACAAAGCGCAGCGAGACCGGGCGGGCGGTGATGATGACATGCACCCCGGTACGCGTATCACCGAAGAGGGACTTTGCGAATTTGGAAGGCAGGCGCACACAGCCGTGGGAAGCCGGATAGTTCGGCACCTTGCCCTCGTGCAGCGCGATGCCGGACCAGGTCAGTCGCTGCATGAACGGCATGGGGGCGGCCGAATAGATATTCGACTCGTGGTATTTCCGCTTCTCTAGAATGGAGAATATGCCGCTCGGTGTCTCATGCCCGGCCTTGCCGGTCGAGACTTTGGAGGTGGCGATGATTTCACCATTTTCATAAAGCGCGAGCGACTGGTCACTTTTCGATACAAGTATCTGCAGGGACCTGCTGTTAGCGGCGAGTGCCGGAAAGGCGAGAATGCTGGCCGACAGCATGCCGGCCATAAGACGGAGGCGAAGGGACATGACGCAATACACCACATGCACAAAACTTCCCTCACTCAACCACGCTAAGTTTAATGAAGTTTAAGGGCGGCGCTGCCGCGCTATCACTAATTTGTGTAAAATCTAAAATAAATAGTTCGGGAGATCGATGCGCCGATATGTCGGCCGAAGGGCTTAACGGGTTCGGTTATTTCCGCGAGCCAAACGTATAGCCGGTCTCGACGCTGCCCTTGCCGAACTTGTCGCGCAGCTTGTCCATTGCCGCTTCCGCCGCGGCCCGGCGCCCCGCCTGTCTGTCGACGAGATCGGGAGGATCGGCAAGGCCGGCATCGCGCAGATCGCTGACGCCGATGCCGAGGAGGCGAAATTTCGTGCCGTCGGTTTCCTTTTCGAGCAATGAGAGGCCGGTGCGGAAAATTCGGTCGGCAAGCTGCGTGGGGTCGTCCAGCTTGCGATTACGGGTGCGAATCCTGAAGTCGGCCGTCTTCATTTTCAAGACAACCGTATGGCCGGCAATGCCATTTTTCTTAAGCCTCCAGGCGACTTTTTCCGAGAGCGACCGCAGGATCGGCACAAGGTCCTCATGGCGGGAAATATCGTTGAAGAAGGTGGTTTCGGATGAGACGCTTTTGGCAGGGTCGTTATTGTGCACATGCCGCTCGTCAATGCCGCGCGACAGCCGGAAGAGCCGTTGGCCCATCACGCCATAACGGCGCATCAGCTCGCTTTCCTGCATCTCCTGCAGCTGTGCGATCATGCGGATGCCGTCGGCCTCCAGCGTCGCCGCGAAGGCCTTGCCCACGCCCCAGATGGTCGTGACCGGCCGCGCCGCAAGAAACGACAGCGCTTCCGCTTCGCCAATCACGGAAAAGCCGCGGGGCTTTTGCAGGTCGGACGCGACCTTGGCGAGAAATTTACAGTAGGAAAGCCCGGCTGAAACCGTCACCCCCACTTCCTTTTCCACGCGCCGGACAAATTTCGCCAGCACGCGCGCCGGTGGATCGTGATGCAGCTTCTCGGTGCCTGAAAGATCGAGAAACGCCTCGTCTATGGAAAGCGGCTGCACCAGCGGCGTCAACTCCTGCATCATCGCCCTGATTTCGCGCCCGACACGACTGTATTTCTCCATGTCAGGTTTGATGACCACGGCGTCGGGACAGGCTTCAAGCGCCTTGAACATGGGCATAGCGGAGCGCACGCCCTGAATACGGGCAATATAACAGGCCGTGGAAACCACCCCGCGCTTGCCGCCGCCAATGATGACAGGTTTATCGGCCAGTTCCGGATTATCCCGCTTTTCAACGGAGGCATAAAAGGCATCGCAATCGATATGGGCGATGCTCAGACCGTAGAGTTCGGCGTGATAGACAAGCCGCGGGCTCCCGCAGGCACGGCAACGTCTCAGCCCCTCTGGCTGGCCGACCAGACAGTCGCGGCAAAAACCGGGATCATAAGGATGCGACGTGGACATGGGCCGAAAACAAAACCAGAACGTCGCCGACCATACTCCGGTTGTAACAACGGCTCAAGGGCTCTTCCCTTAATACACACCCGAATCCAGCCCGGGTCCGGAAAAGTGGTGCCAGGCCGCAGCCACCGTTTCGGGCGAAGTGTCAGTCGCGGCGCAGAACGCCATGAGATCGGGTTCGTGGCTCATCAGGAAATCGGTGAGTCCCGCCAGAAAACCTGGATCACTGACGGCCTGGCGCAGCATATTGGCCTGTAATCCGCTCAACGCCAGAAAGCGTCCCAGCATTTCCGGCTCGTTTGCCAGCCAGCCAAGTATGGCGGCCGCCGTTTCTTGCGGATCCTGGCTGGGATTGCCTTTGTTTTTTGTATCGCGCAGCATTTCTCACCTGAAGTTACCTATTTTGAAACCAAATCCCTCTAGCCTTGCGCAACAAATGGACGATGGAATCGGTTCTCAGCCAACTTATATGTCTGGGTGAAGGTTTCAAAGCGAAACGGGGACTGCTCACCATGCCCAAGCAGGTCATGATAGTCGAAGACAACGAGCTGAACATGAAGCTCTTTCGCGACCTGATCGAGGCGTCTGGTTATACGACGATCCAGACACGCAACGGCATGGAAGCGCTCGATCTCGCCCGCAAGCACCGGCCGGATCTGATCCTCATGGATATCCAGCTGCCGGAGGTTTCGGGGCTGGAGGTGACGAAGTGGCTGAAGGAAGATGACGAGTTGCATGTCATTCCGGTCATCGCGGTCACCGCTTTCGCCATGAAGGGAGACGAGGAGCGCATTCGCCAGGGGGGATGCGAGGCCTATGTGTCGAAGCCGATTTCCGTCCCGAAGTTCATTGAAGTCATCAAGACTTATCTGGGCGATGCGTGAGGCGACTGGGGAACGGTTATGACGGCGAGAGTTCTGGTTGTTGACGATATTCCGGCCAATGTGAAGCTTCTCGAGGCCCGGCTGGTGGCGGAGTATTTCGATGTCGTTACCGCCGAGGATGGCTTCAAGGCGCTTGCCATCTGCGATAAAGAGCAGGTCGATATCATCCTCCTCGATATCATGATGCCGGGCATGGATGGTTTCGAAGTCTGCGAAAGGCTGAAAGCCAATCCCGATACGGCGCATATCCCCGTTGTGATGGTCACGGCGCTGGATCAGCCCTCGGATCGCGTGCGGGGTCTGAAGGCTGGAGCCGATGATTTCCTGACCAAGCCGGTCAATGACCTGCAGTTGATCGCCCGCGTCAAAAGCCTGGTGCGCCTGAAGGCCGTTAGCGACGAATTGCGCGTGCGCGCTGAAGCGGCCCGTCAGATTGGCATCGAAGAGATGCTGCGCAGCGATGGGCTGATGCAGACGCCGGGCCGGATTCTGGTTGCGGATGGCCGCGCCAGCTCGCAGGAGCGCATCGTTCGGGCGCTGAAGCCGGTGGCAGAGGTGGATGCCGTCACGGAGCCGCAGGCGGCCCTGCTCAAGGCGACAGGCAATCCCTTCGAGCTTGTCATCGTCAATTCGAATTTCGAAGATTACGATCCGCTGAGACTGTGCTCGCAGCTTCGCTCGCTGGAGCGGACCCGTTTCCTTCCGTTGCTCCTCGTGGCGGAGCAGGGGGCCGACGACATGGTGGCGCGCGCGCTGGATCTCGGCGTCAACGATTACATCCTTCGTCCGATCGATCCCAACGAACTCGTTGCCCGATCGCTGACGCAGATCAGGCGCAAACGCTACAATGAACATCTGCGGCTCAATCTCCAGCACACCATGGAGCTCGCCATCGTTGACGGCCTGACCGGCCTCAACAATCGTCGTTACCTCGACAATCATCTCAAGATACTCTTCGACCGCGCTGCTGTCCGCGGCCGCCCGATCTCCATCTGCATGACCGATATAGACCGCTTCAAGCTGGTCAATGATACCTATGGTCATGATGTGGGTGACGAAGTCCTGCGGGAATTTGCGGCACGCATCCGCAGCACGGTCCGCGGCGCCGATCTCGCCTGCCGCTACGGCGGCGAGGAATTTGTCGTCGTCATGCCGGACACGCCGATAGAGCTTGCTGCGAGCGTTGCCGAACGCCTGCGGACGATCGTGGAAGACAAGCCTTTCTACGTCCGTTCCATCGATCGTGAACTGAGCATCACGGCATCGCTCGGCATAGCATCCGGCAGCGGCGCCTTTGGAACGCCGGACGAACTGCTGAGGCAGGCTGACAGGGCGCTTTACGAGGCTAAACACGCCGGCCGAAACCGCGTCGTATCGGCGGCCGCCTGAACGGCTTTGCGAAGTAGCGGTGCGGGAGAATTGCACCGCCGTCCAAAATAATTTCGGACGTCTCAAGAAAACGGTAAAGGAAAGCCCGGCCTTTAGGAGCCAAGTCCCTGACTTCGCCTGTATTTTAACTTCATGCAATGAAAAGGCGAAATCGCGCGAGGCAACTAGATTTCAAGTTGAAAAATATATTGAATTCAATCTCGTGAAAAACTATAGTGTGCCAGCGTTGTATATTTAACCATGTTTTTCAGGTGACTTGTCGCTGGCTTAAGAATTTGTTGATTTTTATTTTACTTCTGCGCACACTCCTTGTTGAGAGTAACAGTTCTTCCGGCGGTTCTTCCGTCTTTTGATGATGGAATGAGAGCGGCGTGTGCCGCTGCGGTTTCGCTTGTCAGGGGCTGGTTTTGCGTAGTTTGAATGCCCCATGATGCTCAGGTCCGCCGCATCTCCTGAATCGTGGGGTCGGTCGGCTGACGATGTTCGATTCGGTTCCTCGTGCCGTAACGCATCGTTGGCCGGCCGCCTTATTCCCTGCTTGATGCGTTGGAGCATCGCTCGCTTTGAAAAGATCGGCGGCATTCCCAACGCCGTGAAGTCGACACGCCGTCGCTTTCTCTTACAATCACGTTCCGCATCGTAGGGGTAGCCGTCGGCGTTTTCAGTTGCCCCGCCGGGCAATCGGACGGCCTGTGGCCGCTGACGGGGGGCAGTGGTATCAAACCTGCAACATATGTTGTCGCCGGCGCGGCGGAGAGAATCAGGTGGGGCAGCCGGCCAGGCGTGAAGCCGTGTCGACAGGGCGTTCTGCTGAGCGAATGGCCTGTATCCGCATAAACAAAAAACGCGCCCGTGGGGGCGCGCTTTTGCCGGAACACCGATCAAGAAATTACTTGATCTTGGTTTCCTTGAATTCGACGTGCTTGCGTACAACCGGGTCGTACTTCGTCTTAGTCATCTTGTCCGTGAACGTACGGCTGTTCTTGGTGGTGACGTAGAAGGTACCGGTGTCGGCTGTCGACAGCAGCTTGATCTTGATTGTTGTAGCTTTCGCCATGGTCGTCCTGCCTTTAAACAAAAGAGAAGCCGCAGGCGCTTCTCACCTCGGCTAAATCTGGCGCGAAACTACGTATCGCGCCTGAAAAGTCAAGCCTGTTTTGCCCTGAAAACAAAACGGACGGCATAAAGGACCACGTAGAGCCCGAAAAATACCGCCAGCGACCAAGCGAAGCCGTCGGTTCCGGCGACGTCCATGGAAATGCCCACGGCCTGCGGCCCCGCGATCGTACCAATGGCGTAACAGAAGATGAAGGCGGCATTTGCGGCCACCAGGTCGGCACCCTTCAGACGCGACCCGAGATGGGTAAGGCCGACCGTATACATGCCGGAAACGAGGCCGCCCCAGAACAGCAGCAGTGCCGCCACCAGGATCCAGCTTTCCACCAGGAACGGCAGGGCCAGCGTGCCGCAGACGCCGGCAAGGGCCATCAGGCCCAGCATCGTCCGCCGGTCCTTCATCCTGTCCGAAAGCAGGCCGATCGGTATCTGGAAGACCATGTTGCCAATGCCCATCACGGTAAGGAGAAGGGCCGCCTGCGATTCGTTGAAGCCTTCCCTGGTGGCATAGATCGGAAACAGCGAAAGGCCGCCTGCCTGTACCGAGCCGAAGACGAAAGCGGCGGCTGATGCCATCGGCACCAGCCAGACATAACGGACGAAATGGTGGTTGGGCCGCTCGTCCAGTTCCGGGCTCTCACCACGCGCCATGAAGATGGGAATTGCCGCAAGCAATATGATTGCCGCCCCGACGAGGAAAGGCAGGATGCCTTCGCTGCCAACCGCCGAAAACAGAAGCGGACCAACGGCAAAACCGACCGCAAGGCCGGTGGCGTAGATGCCGAGAACCATACCGCGCTTCTTCGGCGGCGCCGTCATGTTGATCCAGTATTCGGAGAGGATGAAGAGCGTGGTGGTTGCGCCATGGAAGACGATTCGCAGGGGAAACCACATCCAGAAAGCATCGGCGAAATAAAAGCCGAGCGCGCTCAGCGCGGAGATGAAAACCGCAAACAACATGGTGCGGGCCACGCCAAAATCATGCGCGATCTTGGTGGTCACCGGGGCCGCCATCATGGCCGCGACGCCGGCCATGGCCGAGTTCACCCCGATCATGGTGGAGGAGATGCCGCGTTTCTCAAGGATGATCGACAGGAGCGGCAGGCCAAGGCCGATGGCGACGCCGACCGCACTGATGGCGGAAATGGCGGCGATCAGTGAGGGCCAGTGAATGGCATCCGCTTCTTCGCATTTCATTTGTGACATGACGGCCTTTATACAAAGTCTCGAATGAACCGGCCGTGGCGCGTGACATAAAGCCGCGCGGGGCTTTCATAGGGCAGTGAGGGATCACCTATCATGAAATTTGTGACATCTTCGAGAACCGTACGCGTGATTTTCGGCATGTTCAGACCGGAAAGGTCTGTCATGTCAAGCCATTGCACGTTGTGAAGCTCTTCGGAATCCCGGGTTAGCCGGATATCCAGCCGCAATTCGTCGGCATAACAGCAAAAGAATCGCGTGTCGTAACGCCTGACATTGCCGGGCGGTGTTATGGCGCGCGCCACATAGCGAAAACAGGAGAGGTCCGGACCTTCAGCAGCCGGCCCGAGCTCGACCCCGGTTTCCTCCACAAGTTCGCGCGCGGCGGCAAGCGCCAGCGCCCTTGCCCCGGCGACGCTCAGGCGCCGCGAAGCCGACGCCGTCAGGCTGTCAAGGACAGCGGGATGCAGATCGCCGGAAAAGGGCAGCGCATGGTCGCGCGGGTCGCGTTTGCCGCCTGGAAAGACATAAGTGCCGGGCATGAAGACGTGGGCGCTGCTGCGCTGGCCCATCAGCACCCGTGTCGTCGGGCCGGATCGGTCGAACAGAATGAGGGAGGCGGCATCGCGCGGCCGCAATGGGGCGCTTGCCGCTTCCGCCTTGGTGGAATGCCGGGGCATGTACAAGACCCGCGCGCGTCAGTGCGAGGAGCCGTCTATCTGTATCTGCGGTTTTTTCCCGTCGAAGCCATGCATGCGCAGCGCCCATTGCAGACCGATGACGCCGCCCTTGATGGGCTGCAGCGTCAGAAGCGCGGCCAGAATTGTGATTGGTACCCAGATGGCGAAATGAGCCCACATGGGAATGTTTAGAACCATGTCCGTCATCATGAAGCCGCCGACCGCGATGTGGCCGATGATGACGATGGAGATATAGGGTGGCAGGTCGTCCGATCGATGATGGTGCATTTCCTCGCCGCAGGCCGCGCAGGCGTCCACCGGCTTCAGCCAGGCGCGGAAGAGGCGGCCGCTGCCACAGGCCGGGCAGCGATTGGCCATGCCGCGCATGATGGACCGGCCAAGGGGCCGCTCGGCGCTATCGTCTCCGAAGGTAACTGTCTCCGAGCCCTGATGTGCACTCATCCTTAAGTCCTTCCCGTCCGTTCAACCGCTGAGGCGGCTTTGTTATCGTCGCCTTCTCGGCGGCCGTGTTCCGGGCTTGGCGGCAGCCCGTGCTGTCCGCCGTCCGGCCTTGTGGAACGAGCGCACGCCCACCGGCATCTTCCGCCCGGGACTCAGCATATCGAATCTGAGCGCACCCGCCAGCGGCACCGCTTCCGCGAGCCTTACCTGCACCGTGTCGCCAAGCTGATAACCAAGACCGGTCTTTTCCCCCGTGAGAGCCTGATGGGCTTCGTCATACAGGAAATAATCCGTTCCGAGTGTAGATATAGGAACGAAACCATCAGCGCCAAACTGCGGAAGCGCGACAAATAGTCCCGCCTTGGTGACACCGCCGACCCGGCCCTCGAATTCCTCGCCGACCCGCTCGGAAAGATGATGGGCGATCAGGCGGTTGACGGTGTCGCGCTCGGCCGCCATGGCGCGGCGCTCGAAGGTCGAGATTTCAGCGGCGATATCGTCGAGTGTCGCTTCTTCCTGTGGCGTGATGCCGCCTTCGCCTAGCCCCAGAGAACCCACCAGCGCGCGATGCACGATGAGGTCGGCATACCGGCGGATCGGCGAGGTGAAATGGGCATATTTCATGAGGTTCAGGCCGAAATGGCCGATATTTTCGGGGCTGTAAATAGCCTGGCTCTGGCTGCGCAGCACCATCTCGTTGACCATGATCTGGTGCGGCGTGTCGAGAGCGCGTGCCAGAATGCCGTTGAAGGAATTGGCGCGCATGGCCGCACCCTTGGCCATGGTAATGCCGATCGTGCCGAGAAATTCGCGCAGCACCTCCTGCTTGGAAAGCGTGGGCGCATCGTGGACACGGTAAACCAGCGGCTGCTTCTTTTTTTCCAGCGTCTCGGCGGCGGCGACATTTGCCTGGATCATCATTTCTTCGATCAGCTTGTGCGCATCGAGACGTTCGGGAATGACCACGGAGTCGACGGTGCCGTCAGGGCGCAGCTTGATCTTCCGCTCGGGCATGTCGAGTTCCAGCGGCTGGCGCCGGTCACGGCCTCGCTTCATCACCTCATAGGCGTGCCACAGGGGCTTGAGGATCGGCTCCAACAGCGGTCCAGTCTTGTCGTCGGGCTTGCCGTCGATCGCCGCCTGTGCCTGCTGGTAGGAGAGCTTGGCGGCGCTCTTCATCATGATCCGATGGAAGGTATGGCCGGCCTTGCGGCCTTCCTTCGAGAAAGTCATCCGCACCGCAAGGGCAGGGCGGTCGACGCCTTCCTTCAGCGAGCAGAGATCGTTGGAAATACGCTCCGGCAGCATCGGTACGACGCGATCCGGGAAATAAACGGAGTTGCCGCGTTTCAGCGCCTCGCGGTCCAGTGGCGAACCCGACCGAACATACCAGGAGACATCTGCAATGGCGACGGTGACGATGACACCATCGGGATTGTCGGGCGATGTGTCCGGTTCGGCATAGACCGCATCGTCATGATCCTTGGCATCGGCCGGATCGATCGTGATGAGTGGCAGGTCGCGCCAGTCCTCGCGGTGGGACATCGTCGCTGCCTTGGCCGCATCCGCTTCGGCAAGAACATTCTGCGGGAATATATGCGGGATGCCGTGGGCGTGGATTGCGATCATCGAGATCGCCTTTTCCGAGGCGACGGAGCCGATGACCGAAAGAACCTTAGCACGCGTCAGGCCGTAACGACCGCTGTTGCGCGAGGTTTCGACCTCGATCAGATCGCCATCCTTAGCATCGCCGACGCCATCGGGATCGATGACCATTTCCTCGCCGCGGCGATCGATTGGCATCAGCCGTCCGCCGCCGCCGGGCGTCTCCTTGAACACGCCGAGCAGTGCATTCTGGCGGCGGTCGATCAGCTTGACGACGCGGGCGGTGTAGGCGGGACCGGTGCTTTCCTTCGAAGGGAAGATTTTCGCGAGAATACGGTCGCCGAGACCGGCGGCCGGGGCCTTCTTGCCACGGTCCTGCGAGGACTGGCGGATCAGCACGGCCGGCGCTGCGCCCAAATCCTCAAGCCATTCCGCCGGGCGGCCGATCAGTTCGCCGTCCTTGTCGCGGGTCGTGATGTCGAGAACCGTCACAGGCGGCAGGCCGCCCGGTCGCGTCAGCGACTTGCGGCTCTTGTGCACCATGCCGTCGACTTCAAGTTCCTTCAGCAGCGCCTTGAGGACAACGCGGTTTTCACCCTTCAGCCCGAAAGCCTTGGCAATTTCGCGTTTGGAGGCCTGTTGCGGATGGTCTGCGATGAATTTCAGCAGCACTTCACGCGAAGGCACCTCGCCGTGGATGATGCCTTCACCTTCGCTCACCCGCTTGCCGCGCCCGGTGCGTCCGAAACCGTCGCTGGCGGAACCCTGTCTCTGACGCGGCGCTTTGCTCACTCTGCTGCCTTCTTGGGTTTGGCCGCTGCCTTCGGCTTGGCGGCCGTCTTGCTCTTTGTCGCCGCCTTGGCCTTGGTCGCCTTCGGCTTTGCAGCGGCGTCACCATCGGCCTTCTTGGCGGTTGTTTTCTTGGCCTTGGCGGGCTTGCCGCCGGTGCCGGTCTTGGCAATGCGCTCGGCGATCAACACGAGCGCCTCGTCCAGCGTCACGGATGCAGGATCCTGCCCCTTGGGAATGGTGGCGTTGACTTTGCCCCAGTTCACATAGGCGCCGTAGCGCCCGTCACGAACGGTGATCGGGCCGCCATCAGGGTGGTCGCCCAACTCCTTGAGAGCAGCGGGCGTGCCGCTACGGCCGCGTCCCGGACCCTTGCTCTGCTTTTCAGCAATCACGGTCACGGCGCGGTTGAGGCCGATCGAGAACACGTCCTCGATACTCTCCAAGTTCGCATAGGAACCATCATGCAGCAGGAAAGGTCCGTAACGGCCGAGACCAGCCGAGATCATCTTGCCGGTTTCCGGGTGCTTGCCGATATCGCGCGGCAGGTTGATGAGCGCCAACGCCTTTTCGTGATCGATATCCTCAGGCTTCCAGCCCTTCGGCAGCGAGGAGCGCTTGGCTTCCTTGCCGTCACCGCGCTGGATATAGGGCCCGAAACGGCCGGAGCGAAGCGTCAGCTCCTCGCCGGTCATGGGATCAGCGCCCAGCGCCTTCGGCTCGTTGAGAGCAGCGGCTTCAGCTTCCGCGCCATCGGAGGTCAGCTGGCGGGTATAGTTGCACTCAGGGTAGTTCGAGCAACCCACAAAGGCACCGTATTTGCCGAGCTTCAGCGACAGATTGCCGGTGCCGCAAACCTGACAGATGCGCGGATCGGAACCATCCTCGCGCTTCGGGAACACCAGCGGCGCCAGAACCTCGTTCAGCGCATCCAGCACGTTGGTGACGCGCAGTTCCTTGGTATCTTCGATCTGCGCGAAGAAATCCTTCCAGAAATCGCGAAGAACCTGCTTCCAGTCCAGTTCGCCGGCGGAAATGCGGTCGAGCTTTTCTTCAAGGGCGGCGGTGAAATCATACTCGACGTATTTGGTGAAGAAGCTTTCGAGGAAAGCCGTCACCAGCCGGCCACGCGAATGCGGCACCAGCTTGCGCTTGTCGATGACGATATATTCGCGGTCGCTCAGCGTCTTCAGCGTCGCCGCATAGGTGGAAGGACGGCCGATGCCGAGTTCTTCCATCTTCTTGATCAGGGACGCTTCCGAATAACGCGGCGGCGGCTCGGTGAAGTGCTGGCTGGCATTGATCTTCTGCTTGGCGAGGTTCTCGCGCTCATTGATCGGCGGCAGACGGCCTTCGTCGTCACCATCATCGCTTTGCTCGCCATCTTCCTTCTGGTCGGTATACGCGGCAATGAAGCCGTCGAAGCGGATAACCGAGCCGACAGCGCGCAGGCCAGCCTTCTCGCCGCCGTTGCTGGCAAGAATCTCAACCGTCGTGCGCTCGATTTCGGCTGACGCCATCTGGCTCGCAATACCGCGTTTCCAGATCAGCTCGTAAAGGCGCAGCTGGTCGGCATCGAGGTAACGCTTCACCTGATCCGGTGTGCGGTTGAAATCGGTCGGGCGGATCGCCTCGTGCGCTTCCTGCGCATTTTTGGCCTTGGTAGAGTAGAAACGCGCTTTTTCCGGCACGTAACGGCCACCGAACTGCTCGCCAATAGCCTTACGCGCAGCATCGATCGCTTCCGGGGCCATCTGCACGCCGTCGGTACGCATATAGGTGATCAGACCGACGGTCTCGCCGCCGATATCGATGCCTTCATAAAGCTTCTGCGCCACCTGCATGGTGCGCGAGGCGCCGAAGCCCATCCGCGAAGAAGCCGCCTGCTGCAGCGTCGAGGTCGTAAAGGGAGGGCTGGGATTGCGTTTGACGGGTTTCGCCTCGACGCTATCCACCACGTAGGTCGCGCCTTCGAGCAGCGCTTTCAGCCGGTTCGCATCGTCGCCGGTCTTGATGGCGCGGTTCTGCAATCGCTTGCCATCGGCCGAAACCAGCCTAGCCTCGAACTCGTCACCGCGCGGTGTCTTCAAAAGTGCGCTGATGTTCCAGTATTCTTCGGAAACGAAACGCTCGATTTCGGATTCGCGATCGCAGACGAGACGCAGCGCCACGGACTGCACCCGGCCGGCCGAACGCGCACCCGGCAGCTTGCGCCACAGAACCGGAGAGAGGTTGAAGCCGACGAGATAGTCGAGCGCTCGGCGGGCGAGATAGGCGTCCACCAGCGGCACATCGATGTCGCGCGGGTTCGCCATCGCGTCCAGCACCGCTTTCTTGGTGATGGCGTTGAAGACGACGCGCTTCACCGGCTTGTCGCCGAGAACCCGCTTCTTCTTCAAAAGATCGAGAACATGCCAGGAAATGGCTTCCCCTTCGCGATCCGGGTCGGTTGCCAGAAAGAGGCCGTCGGAGGATTTTACCGCATCGGCAATATCCTTCATGCGCTTGGCGGAGGCGCTGTCAACTTCCCAGGACATTTCGAAATCCTGGTCAGGCAACACCGATCCGTCCTTGGCAGGAAGGTCCCTGACGTGGCCAAAGGATGCAAGAACCTTATAGCCCGAGCCGAGATACTTGTTGATCGTCTTGGCTTTGGCAGGAGATTCTACGACGACGACATTCATATTGTTCTTCTCTGGAACTGGTCCGTTAACGTGGCCCCGGTTGCAGCCTATTGCCGCAATTGGCCTTCTTTATAATTCGACATGGACAGGTAATGCCCGCTGGTCAAGAGGCAAGCCCGATTTTCTCGCTTTGAGACGACTACAACCTATGGATAATCTATCGTTGTATTGCAATCTTTGGTAAATTGGTTATGATGGGCAACATCATTTGAATCTACTTGACGCTCTTCGTTTCAGTCCGGCATTCTCAGGATAAATATATGGTCCCGAACGCAACAAACAATAATGCCGATAATGAGGGGACCCGGGAGAACTTGGCTTACATCCGCCAGATGCTGGCGGAGCTGCGGCAGGTGGCCCACCGGGAAGGTGCCGATATGCTGTGCTATCTCATCGAGATGGCCTATGTCGAAGTCGGTGATATCCAGAGCGGAAGGCGCAAACTCTCAATCCGCGATGAAGAGCGACACGCGCCCCCCGGCGTGCCGGTTTAGACGCCCGGCAATATCGAGCTCCAGCAGCACCAGATGAACGGTGGCGGCGGAGAAACCCGTGTGTCTGATGATGTCGTCGATCTCCACAGGCGAGGGACCGAGAGCAGCGGCGATGATGCTGCGCTCGTCGTCTCCCGGTGGTGACATTTCAGCGTCCTGCTGCGGTTCCTCGATCTTCCGGTCATTGGGCAATTGCGGCTCCATCAATGGTCGCAGTGCATCAAGAATATCGGCCGCTCCCGTAGTCAGCATGGCACCTTCCTTGATCAGCCGGTTCGTGCCTTCGCAGCGCAAGTCGAGCGGCGAGCCGGGCACGGCGAACACCAGTCGTCCCGCTTCACCGGCAAGCCGCGCCGTGATCAGCGAGCCCGAACGCTCCGCCGCCTCGACGATGACGACGCCGAGTGACACGCCCGCGATCAACCGGTTGCGCCGCGGGAAATCCCGGGCGCGCGGCTCCCAGCCGAAAGGCATTTCGCTGATCGTCGCGCCGCCCTGATCGTATATCTCCTGCAAAAGTCCGAAATTTTCCTGCGGGTAGGGCCGGTCGAGACCGCCTGCCAGCATTGCCACGGTGCCCGTTGAAAGGCTCGCCCTGTGGGCCGCCGCATCGATGCCGCGCGCCAGCCCCGAGGCGATCGTATAACCGGCGCGGCCACAGTCGCGCGCAAGCATGGCGGCGAATTTTGCGCCGTTGATCGAAGCGTTGCGCGAACCGACGATGCCGACGCAGGCTCTCGTCGCCGTATCCGCCGATCCTTTCATGGCGATCAACGGCGGCGCGCCGTCCACATGCCGCAGGGCCGGCGGATAATCCGGTTCGCCGATGCCGACGAAACGCGCGCCGAAATTCTCGGCCGCCTCAAGCTCCCGTTCCGCCTCTGCCTGTGTTGCGATGCGCGGACTGCGCGACGAACCGCCACGGCGCGACAGTTCGGGCAGCGCATCCAGCGCTTTTTCAGCGCTGCCGAAATGATTGATAAGTTCGCGAAAGGTGACGGGACCGATATTATCGCTGCGGATCAACCGTAGCCACGCCACCCGCTGCCGCGCGGAAAGCTCTATGCCCTGCCGTGTCGTTTCCTCATGCGGCATGGCATATCCCCCGGGACGGCCTCAGCCCTTTTGACCGATCCTGCTTTCGGTGCCCGCCAGCAGCCGGGCAATGTTCTCGCGATGTTTCCACCAGGAAATCACGCTGAGCAGCGTCACGAGCAGCGCTGTTTTTTCTGGTCCGAGGACCCAGAGGGCAACGGGGATGACCAGCATTGCCACGAGCGCAGAGAGCGACGAATAGCGGGTGATGAAGGCGGTCGCGAGCCAGATCAGCGCGAAGGCCAGCATCATCAGCGGAGCGGCGCCCAGCAGCACCCCGATATAGGTTGCCACGCCCTTGCCGCCCTTGAAGCCCAGCCAGACTGGAAAGAGATGGCCGAGAAAGGCGAAGAAACCGGCTACGAGGGAGGCCTCATAACCCCAGAGCGCATTGGCGACCAGAACTGCCGCCGTGCCCTTGAGTGCGTCCAGCAACAGGGTCGCGGCTGCGAGCTTCTTGTTGCCGGTGCGCAGCACGTTGGTCGCGCCGATATTGCCGGAACCGATCTTGCGCACGTCGCCCAGCCCGGCCATGCGGGTCAGGAGGAGGCCGAAGGGAATGGAGCCCAACAGATAGCCGATCAGCGCCGAAAGCGCGAGAAGGGCAGGCGCGGTCTGCCAGTCAGTCAAAGCACTCATTCAATGTCCCCTCTGTCCCGCCTGCCGCGTGATCTGTTGATGATCTTATGCCAAGGAATGAACGGCTTTGCCAGCCACATAAGTGGCGATGGCGCGACCGCTGAACCGGGCATCCTCGAACGGCGTGTTCTTGGATTTCGAGACCAGCTGTTCCTTGGCCACGAGCCACGGTTCGTCGAGGTCGATCAGGGTGATATCGGCCTGGGCACCCGCTTTCAGCGTTCCTGCATCGAGACCGAAAATCTTGGCCGGGCGGGTGGAGAGCGCATCGATAAGCCGCATCAGCGGAACTTCACCACTGTGGTGGAGGCGCAGCGCCGCCGCCAGCATGGTTTCGAGCCCGACAGCGCCGCTCGCAGCATCCGAAAACGGCAGCCGCTTGGTATCGACATCCTGCGGGTCGTGCGAGGAGACGATGATATCGATGGTGCCGTCCTTCAGCGCTTCCACCATTGCCTTGCGGTCGTCTTCGGCGCGCAGCGGCGGGGAGAGCTTGAAGAAAGTGCGATATTCGCCGATATCGTTTTCATTGAGCGTCAGGTGATTGATCGAGATGCCGCAGGTGGCCTTCACGCCCCGCTGCCGCGCAACCCGGATCGCCTCTGCCGATTCCGGCACGGAAATCTTGGCGGCGTGGTAGATCGCCTGCGTCAGGCCGGCAATGCGCAGGTCACGCTCCAGCGGAATGATCTCGGCTTCCTTGGGAACGCCTGACAGGCCGAGCCAGCTCGCGAAAAGCCCCTCGTTCATGTCGCCGCCGCCGATATATTTGTCGCGGGTTTCGAGCGCGATGACAGCGCCGAGTTCACGGGCATAGGTCATGGCGCGGCGCAGCACCAGCGTATCGGACAGCGCCTTGCGGCCGTTGGTGAAGGCCACCGCACCGGCTTCCTTCAGCATGCCGAATTCGGTCATTTCCTCGCCCCGCAGACCCTTGGTCAGGGCGGCTGCCGGATGCACATTGACGATTGCCTTGTCACGCGCCGTCTTCTTCACATATTCGACAAGGGCGATGTCATCAATCACGGGATCCGTATCAGGCATCATGATGATGCTGGTGACGCCGCCGGCCGCTGCCGCACGCGATGCGGATTCGATGGTTTCGCGGTGTTCGGCACCGGGTTCACCCACGAAGACGCGGGCATCCACCAGACCCGGAACGGCCACGACACCCTTGCAGTCGCGCACCGTCGCACCGTCGGGCGCACCCTGATTGTGAGCGTCTTTTCCTGAAGCAAGAATGGTACCATCGGCGCCGATGACGATGCTGCCGTTCTCGTCGAGATTACGGGAGGGATCGACGATGCGGAGGTTCTTGAGAACGGTAACGGCACTCATACGCGCTCACCCTGATTTTGCGAGACAAGCAGGGTTTCCATGACGGCCATGCGCACGGCGACCCCCATTTCAACCTGGCTTTCGATGACGCTCTGCGGGCCATCGGCCACTTCGGAGGCGATTTCCACGCCGCGGTTCATCGGGCCGGGATGCATGACAAGCGCATCTTCCTTGGCCGCCTTCAGCTTTTCGGCATCCAGACCGTAATAATGGAAATATTCGCGCACTGAAGGAACGAAGGAGCCGGACATGCGCTCACGCTGGAGGCGCAGCATCATCACCACATCGGCATTCTTCAACCCTTCCTTCATGTCGTGAAAGACTTCCACGCTCATGTCGCGAATGCCCGAAGGAAGAAGCGTGGCCGGGGCGACGACACGAACCCGCGCGCCCATCTGGTTGAGAAGGATGATATTGGAGCGGGCAACGCGCGAGTGCAGTACGTCGCCGCAGATCGCTACGGTGATACCTGAAAGCTCGCCCTTGGCGCGGCGGATGGTCAGCGCGTCGAGCAGCGCCTGCGTCGGGTGCTCGTGCTGGCCGTCGCCGGCATTGACCACGGAGCAGGCGACCTTTTGGGCGAGAAGCGCTGCGGCACCGGCCGAGGAGTGGCGCACGACAAGCACATCCGGGCGCATGGCATTCAGCGTCATCGCCGTGTCAATCAGCGTTTCGCCTTTCTTCACCGAGGAATTGCCGACCGACATGTTCATCACATCTGCGCCAAGCCTCTTTCCGGCAAGTTCGAAGGAGGATTGCGTCCGCGTCGAAGCTTCGAAGAAGAGATTGATCTGTGTCAGGCCCCGAAGCGTCGAGGTCTTTTTCTCGCGCTGGCGGCTGATTTTCACCGCCTCATCAGCCTTGTCGAGAAGCAGGGTAATATCCTGATGGGAAAGCCCCTTGATGCCGAGGAGATGGCGATGGGGAAAAAAGACCATGGAAATTGTCCTCCGGGTCGCAATAGTCAACGGGTCTATAAAGACAGGTGGCGTTGCGGGCAAGCATGCGATAAGCCGGGTTTTGGCATATACACGCAATAAAGCACGAATCCCGATAGAAGGATGCGAATGACAGGCATGAACCGGACAGAAGAACAGCTCGCCGAACTGAACCAGCCCAGCCTCTGGTCCGGTATCAACGCCTATCGTTCCGATCCGCTGATCGTCGATCTGACCTCCGGCCTGTCACGCAATCTGAGGGACGAGTTCGATCAGATCGGCCGCTATGTCACCTCGCATGAGGCGCAAGAACTGGCGCGTATGGCGAACCAGGGCGTGCCACAGCTGCACACACACGGCCCCCGGGGCGAGCGTCTGGACCAGGTGGAATTCCACCCGGCATGGCACGCGCTGATGCGCCGTTCCATGTCCTCGGGCCTGCATTCCAGCGTGTGGGAAAACTCGCCCGACACGCGCGGTAACGAGCACAAGGCCCGCGCGACGAAGTTCTACCTGACCTCGCAGCTGGAAGCCGGTCATCTCTGCCCGCTGACCATGACCAGCGCTTCCGTTGCCGCCATCATGGCGTCTCCGCGTGTGCAGAAGGAATGGGCGCCGAAAATCCTCTCGCGCAAATATGATTCTGCACAGAAGCCGGCCTTGCAGAAAACTGCCGTCACCATCGGCATGGGCATGACGGAAAAGCAGGGCGGCACTGATGTGCGCGCCAACCGCACCACCGCCGAGCGGGTGGGCGAGGGCATCTATCGCCTGTCCGGCCACAAATGGTTCCTGTCTGCGCCGATGAGCGATGGTTTTGTCATGCTGGCCCAGATGGGTGACGGCATGGGCTGTTTCCTCGTGCCGCGTTATCTCGAGGACGGTTCGAAAAACGGCCTGCACTTCCAGCGTTTGAAGGACAAGCTCGGCAATCGTTCCAATGCGTCGGCCGAAGTCGAATTCACCGATGCGTTCGGTTATCTGCTGGGCGATCCCGGCAGCGGCATCCGCACCATTCTCGACATGGTGACGCTGACGCGGCTCGATTGCGCGCTGGCGTCGGCCGGCATGATGCGCGCCTCGCTTGCCGAAGCCGTGCACTACGCCCGCGGACGCTCCGTTTTCGGCAAGATGCTGGTCACCCAGCCGATCATGACGCGCGTGCTTGCCGACATGGCGCTGGACGTCGCTGCGGCGACCGCCTTGTCCTTTAGGTTGGCGAGTGCTTTTGATGCCGCCCGCAACAATCCGGCCGAGGCCGCCTATGCGCGGGTGATGACGCCGATCGTGAAATACTGGTGCTGCAAGATTGCGCCGGCGCTTATCTACGAAGCCATGGAATGCCTTGGCGGCAATGGTTACGTGGAAGAGAGGCCGATTGCCCGCCACTATCGCGAAGCGCCCGTCAATGCCATCTGGGAAGGCTCCGGCAACGTCATGGCGCTGGATGTCCTGCGGGTTCTTCAGCGCGGCAAGGACCTGTTCGATCTCGTCTTCCAGACGCTGGAGCGTGATCTCGGACCTGCTGGCAAGAAGACAACGGACGTCCTGCGCGCCGCAATCGCACTCGCCGAGCGTGACGAGGGTGCGGCTCGCCTTTTGGTGGAGCAGTTCGCGCTTGCGGCCGCTGCCGCCGAGCTTTGCCGCCTCGGCGCCGGCAAGATTGCCGATGCCTTCCTCGAAACCCGGCTTGCCGGTGGCTGGCGGCATACTTACGGCATGCTCGATTCCCGCTTCGATCCGACTTATATAATCGATCTTCTTTATCCTCCTGCAGCTTGAGCGATGGATGCGGATGAAGGATTTACAGTTCCGGCGGGAGGGGTCTCGGATTTGAAAAACAGCAATGGCCTAGGACGTATTCTTGTCTGTCACGATAGCTTCGCACATCGAGGCGCGGCAATGGAGGATGGCGGCCGATGCTGACTTTTCGCTCCGCTCGTTCCGAGGATGAAGACGCGCTCTATGCCATAAGCCTCGCCACCGGCGACGCCGGGCAGGATGCCACGCCACTTTACAACGATGGCCGCATGGTGGGGCATATCTATTCCGTGCCCTATCTGCATCTGTGGCCGGATGCTGTATTCGTTGCCGAGGATGAGGAAGGCGTCTGCGGTTACATCGTCGGCGCGCTCGATACGGCCCTGCATGAAGAGCGACTGGAGCGGGAATGGTGGCCGCATCTGCGCGCCATCTATGCCGATCCTGGGGGCGACCAGCAGACATGGGACGCCGACCAGCGCCGCGCCCATTTCATTCACCACCCACGCCGCACGCCGGCCTGGCTCACAGATCCGTTCCCCGCCCACATACACATGAACCTTTTGCCACGCACGCAGGGTAAGGGCGGCGGCACCCGGCTCCTGTCGCGCTGGCTGGATATGGCCCGACAGAACAACGTCTACGGCATCCATCTCGGCGCCAGCGAACGCAACCTGGCCGGAATGCGTTTCTGGGAAACCCGAGGTTTCAAGCGTCTGGACAGCCACGAAACGCCCGGCAGCGTGTGGTTTGGCATGGGGTTGGAGTGAGCGGCTCACGCTGAGGATGCGGGGCGATATTGTTGGCCCCGCTGCTTCATCCACAGGAACCTTCCGTCCAATCTTCCCATCACATTGTCCTTGCCTTCATGCTTTGTTAACCCGTGTAGTCAGGCCTTTCAGAAAACGGGTAGGGAATCATGCTGGCGACCGCAGAGGCGATTTCAGCCGACAGACCGGAAAAGCGCATCAAGGATCGCGCTCAGACCGAGAAGGCGATTTTTAATGCGGCGCGGTCGCTGCTTTCCGAAGAGGGATTTCAGGGCTTCGGGATCAATGCCGTTGCTCGCCGTGCCGGCTGCGACAAGCAGCTGATCTACCGTTATTTCGGCGGCCTCGATGGTCTGATTGAGGCGATCGGTGAGGATCTCGGGTCTTGGGTGAAGGATCGCATTCCGGAAGATACCGGCGGCATGTTCCTTTTGACCTATGGTGATCTGATGGAGAAGCTGGCGCTCTACTTCATGGATGCGCTGCGCAGCGATCCTCTTGTCTGCAAGATCATCGCCTGGGAAGTTTCCGACGGCTCGCCGCAGGTGCGCCAGCTGGCGGAAGCCCGTGCCAAGTCGCTTGGCAAATGGCTGGAGCGCATGCGCGGTTCGCTGGCAGCGCCGAAGGGTGTTGATACCGCCGCCGTCAATGCCGTGCTGTTCGCCGCCATCCAGCACCTCGTGATTTCCGCCGCCACCAGCGGCCAGTTTGCCGGTGTTGCGCTCAAATCGGATCGGGACTGGGACAAGATCGCCACTGCCGTAAAAAGGCTGGTGCGGGGCGTTTACGGCTGAACCGGTCTCAGACACGGGCCCAGGCAGCCGCGCTGGAAGCTGGGCATTAAAGAAAAATCAGCCATGTTCTTACCGGGCCGGCAACCGCTCGGCGCGTCCGTCCGTTCAGCCGGTCACGTTGTTTTCCACATGCCGGCCGCCCGTCGTTAACCATAATCACAGCTTTCATTTGCCTCTCCATCGCGGCCGGTCCAGTGTGGATTAACGAAATGTTAACCATGCGCAATGACTGCGCATAAGGGAGCCGCAAGTGAGCCGCTGGACAGCTTTGGGCGTCATGATGACGTTTTTTGCTATGCTGCCGTTGGATATCGACGTGCCGGCGCTGAACCTATGCCTGATGGCCGTGGCGCGCTGGGCGGTGCTTGCTGGCATCCCCGATACACTGTTTGTGCGGGGGCAGGCGGCATGAAGTGGTTTCTGATCCTCTGGGCCGGTCCTGTCGCGCTGCTGGGCAGCTGGTACTGGCTTTCCTATTACGACATGAGCTTCGGCTTCTACATGCTCACACGTCAGACCCACGATCTCGTCTTCGAGATATACGGGAATATTCTCGGACTTCCGCCGGAAAGCCTGCCGCCGCTGGTAGCGCGTGCCATTGCGGTCGACAGCCTGATCGTTTTTGCGATTCTCGGTTTCCGCAAGCGCAGGCAGATTTACGCCTGGTGGCAGGGCCGTCAGTCGGCCGCGCGGGTGAGTGCGGAAAGCCTGTCCAGCGCACCCTGAAGAATGAAACTCGCCGCCGCCGAATCGATGCGTTCGGCCCGCTTGGCGCGAGACACATCCATTTCGAGAAGCGCGCGCTCTGCCGCAACGGTCGAAAGCCGCTCATCCCAGTAAACGAAGGGCAGTGCGGTTTTTTCGCCCATGGTGCGCACGAAGGCGCGGGTTGCCTGCACGCGGGGCCCGGCGGAGCCGTCCATGTTCATCGGCAGGCCGATAATGAAGGCGGCGACCTTTTCCTTTTCAGCGAAGGCCAGCAGCACTTCCGCATCCAGCGTGAATTTCACGCGCTTGATAACGGGGCGCGGTGTCGCAAAACGCCGCGACAGATCCGACATGGCGAGCCCGATGGTTTTCGTACCAAGGTCGAGGCCGGCAATTGCCTGCGCGGGCTGAAGCGTTGCCGCCAGTTCCTCGATGGTGAGTGTTGCCATGTCGCGTGCTGTCCTTATCGCTTGCGGACGAATTCGGTGCGCAGCACCAGACCCTTCACCGCATCATGCCTGCAATCGATTTCTTCCGGATTATCGGTCAGTCGGATCGATTTGATGACCGTGCCCTGCTTGATGACGGTGCTGGTGCCCTTGACCTTCAGATCCTTGATCAAGGTCACGGAATCGCCATCGGCGAGCACATTGCCTGCTGCATCGTGCACTTCCTTCGCGCGTGCCGCTTCTGCGGCCAGTTCGGAAGCAGGGCGCCATTCGCCGGTCGCTTCGTCGTACACATAATCGTCATTGTCAGCGGCCATTGTCGCCCCTCTTAAATACAGGTAGTGCGGTTGTTCCGGCCGTCCTATGTCATATTATACCGGCAATACAAAGGAGAACTTCCCATGAAAATCACCTGGCTCGGCCATTCCGCCTTCCGTCTGGAAAACGGCAGCGCGAAGATTCTCATCGATCCGTTTTTCACCGGCAACCCCGGTTTTGCAGGGCAGGATGGCAAGTCTGCAACCGAAGGCGTCACCCATATTCTGCTGACCCACGGCCATGGCGACCATGTCGGAGATACCGTGCAGCTTGCCCGCGAGACGGGTGCGACCGTGCTGGCGAATGCCGATCTAGCCGCGTGGCTTTCCGCCAAGGGTGTTGCGAAGGTCGATATGGGCAATACCGGCGGCACCGTTCATTTTGACGGTTTCTCGGTTACCTTCACCAATGCGCTGCATTCCTCCGCCCAGATCACCGAGGACGGCGTTTCCCATTCGCTCGGCAATGCCAACGGCCTGATGCTGCATTTCGAGGACGGTCCGGCCGTCTACCATATGGGCGATACGGATATCTTCTCCGACATGAAGCTCATCAATGAACTGCATCAGCCTGATATCGGTCTCGTGCCGATCGGTGACCGCTTTACCATGGGCGGAGCTGTGGCGGCGCTTGCCTGCCAGCGCTTCTTCAAGTTCCAGCACGTGCTTCCCTGCCATTACGGCTCCTTCCCGATAATCGACCAGACGCCGGAGAAATTCGTGGCCGGCATGGAAGGCGCCGAAGCGCGCGTCCATACACCCAGGGCGGGCGACGTCCTGTCCTTCTAAGCGTCAACGCCGCATGTCGTGAGCGCAAAACCGCCGCCGAGTTAGCCGCGACATGCTTTCTACCGTTGCGAAGGACGGACATGGTCATTATAGCGAATGGGAAATATCCCATCGGAGTAAAACCATGTCCGTCGATCTCGCCACCGTAAAGCGTGTTGCGCGCCTTGCCCGTATCGCTGTCACTGAAGACGAAGCACAGAACATGCTCGGCCAGCTGAATGGCATACTCGGTTTCGTGGAGCAGCTTTCGGAAGTGAATGTGGATGGCGTCGAGCCGATGACGTCGGTGACGCCGGTGGCGATGAAGAAGCGCGCCGACGAGGTGACCGATGGCGACAAGGCGGACGACATCGTCGCCAACGCGCCCGCGACCGATCGCAATTTCTTCATGGTGCCGAAAGTGGTCGAGTAATCGATCCATCTTGCCGCCCGATTTTTCCGAGATTTTCGAAAGCCGTTGCCGACCATGACCGACCTGACGAGCCTGACCATTGCCGAAGCCCGCGAGAAGCTGAAGGCGAAAGAATTTTCCGCCCTTGAGCTCACCGACGCCTATCTCTCCGCCATCGACACCGCCAACGGTGCGCTGAACGCCTATGTGGCGACGACGCCCGAAAAGGCGCGTGAGATGGCGAAAGCCTCCGACGGCCGTATTGCTGCCGGTTCCGCGGGTGAGCTGGAAGGTATTCCGCTCGGCGTGAAGGACCTTTTCGCAACGCGTGACATTCATACCCAGGCCTGCTCGCACATCCTCGATGGCTTCAAGCCGAAATACGAATCCACCGTCACCCAGAACCTCTGGGATCAGGGCGCCGTCATGCTCGGCAAGCTCAACATGGACGAATTCGCCATGGGCTCGTCCAATGAGAGCTCCTGGTACGGCCCGGCCATCAACCCGTGGCGCGCCAATGGTTCCGAGCAGAAGCTGGTGCCTGGCGGCTCCTCGGGCGGTTCGGCCGCAGCCGTTGCCGCGCATCTTTGCGCCGGCGCCACCGCAACCGATACCGGCGGTTCCATCCGCCAGCCGGCGGCTTTCACCGGCACCGTCGGCATCAAGCCCACTTACGGCCGCTGCTCGCGCTTCGGCATCGTCGCTTACGCCTCGTCGCTCGATCAGGCTGGCCCGATTGCCCGCGACGTGCGCGACGCGGCCATCCTGCTGAAGACCATGGCAAGCGTCGACGCCAAGGACACGACCTCGGTTGACCTTCCTGTGCCGGATTACGAAAAGGCCATCGGTCAATCGCTCAAGGGCCTGAAGATCGGTATCCCCCGGGAATACCGCGTTGACGGTATGCCTGACGAAATCGAAAAGCTCTGGGCCAAGGGCGTCGAATGGCTGCGCGACGCCGGTGCAGAGGTGGTCGACATCTCGCTGCCGCACACCAAATATGCGCTTCCCGCCTATTACATCGTCGCACCGGCAGAGGCCTCGTCCAACCTTGCCCGTTATGACGGCGTCCGCTACGGCCTGCGCGTCGACGGCAAGGACATTGCCGACATGTACGAAAAAAGCCGCGCCGCCGGTTTCGGTAAGGAAGTGCAGCGTCGCATCATGGTCGGCACCTATGTACTTTCGGCCGGTTATTACGACGCCTATTATCTCAAGGCGCAGAAGGTCCGCACGCTCATCAAGCGCGACTTCGAAAACGTCTTCCACGAGGGTGTGGACGCCATTCTGGCGCCGATCACGCCGTCTTCCGCCTTCGCGGTCGGTGATGAGGAGCTCGCCTCCGATCCCGTCAAGATGTACCTGCAGGACGTCTTCACCATCACCGTCAACATGGCCGGTCTTCCCGGCCTCTCGGTGCCTGCTGGTCTTGATGGCAAGGGCCTGCCGCTTGGCCTGCAGCTCATCGGCAAGCCGTTCGAAGAAGAAACGCTGTTCAAGACGGCCCACGCCATCGAGCAGGCAGCCGGCAAGTTCACGCCTGCCAAGTGGTGGTAAGCAGTTTCAAGCTTAGACAGATGAACGAAGCCGATCGCGATGCGGTCGGCTTTGTCGGTTTTGCCGCATGGCGTGCCGGTGAAGCCTTCGACGCCGCCTATCTCGATTCCCATGTCATCGAGCGGGTGAGGGGCGAATTCGAAAGCTTCGCCAAGTCTCCGACCGGTGATGTCGTCGTGGCCGAAATCGACGGTGTTGTCGTCGGTTGGGGCGCTTGCGATGCCAAGCCTCATCATATTTCCGATCTGTGGGTGGACCCGAACTGGCAGGGCAAGGGGATTGGCAAAGCGCTGATCCTCCACTTTCTCGACAGGATGCGGGCTGCGGGCCTGCCGCTTGCCACCATCGACACTCATGCCAGAAATCGCACTGCCATCGGTCTCTATGAGCGTTGTGGCTTTCAGATCGTCTGGCGCGGCATGGAATGGTCCGACATCATGAAAGTCGAACTTGAGAAGGTGAAGCTGGAGCAAATGCTCTCTTAACTTGTTACACCGCCGCTGCCGCGTCGCGAAATGCCGGGCGACGGCATTCCCGCCGCCCGGTCAGTTTATCGGTTGTCCAGCTCACCCCTCACAAGTTCCAGCCCGCGCGTGGTAATGCGGTAGGGCTTGCCACCGGAGGAGGCGATGGCTCGCTTCCGTTTCAGCTTGCGGAAGGTGAGGAGATCGAGGCCGCTGAAAATCCATCCTTCGCGCGTGAAGAGCGAAAGTTTTTCAATTTTGCGGGCGTCGTCTCGAACGAGTTCAATTCTGCCGCCCTGGGCGAGCAGGTGAAGAATGCGCTGTTCGGTGCGGGAAATGTCCATTGTTGGAAGTCCGGTCGGCGTCTTCTAGACGCGTGAAAGCAAACCCGGGTGCCGTTAGGGCATCCGGCTCGGTTTCATTTGGCCCGGCGCGCAAGAAACTTGCGGGCAGGGCCTTTACCGGGACTCCGATTGAGCGAACATAAAAACTCCGTTCTTGCTCCTTTTGGGTAATGGGCCAAACCGGCGCGGTCAAGTCCCGCAGGGAGCGGGAAAACCACGCTGGTCGAATCGCACCCGCAATGGTTTACTTCAAACGGCCAAGGAGGGCGCGGCTTGATCGTCATTCGCAACGCGTATGAGCAGGAAGCGGAGGTTCTGGCGGCCATCGGCCTCAGGGCGTGGCGGCAGGCAACCGCGGCTCTCGGCATCACACCGACGCTTTACGACAATGCGGCGAGCGCCTTTTCCAATTTCACCCGCTCGTCCTGGCTTGCCATCCGCGTCGCGGAACTGGGCGGCTCGGTGGCGGGTTGGGCCGCGCGGGAGTATTTTAACGAGGCGATTTCCGACTTCTGGATCGATCCGGAGTTTCAGCGGAGGGGCGTCGGCAGCCGCCTGCTGGGCGACATCGAACGACTGATAGAGGAAAAGGGCTTCGAGACCATACGGCTTGAAACCCATGCCCAGAATGAACCGGCCGTCGCCTTTTTCCGCTACCATGGCTATAGCATTCGCTGGCTCTCGGTTTCCTATGCGCCGAAGCTGGACCGCGAGGTGCAATCGGTGGGCCTGCAGAAGCAACTGGCTGAGGTCGAGAGTGGTCTTTACGGGCCGGCGTTCTGAAACAGGGTTTGTAGAGTGGCCATCAGCCGCATCGGCCAGTCCGGCGTGATGAGGAGCGATGCGACGAGGCCCGCCTGCAAGATGACGATCGATATCAGCTTGCTGCGAAACGGTTCCTTGCGGGTTTTGTGCCGCAGCAACCTTTGCGCCGAGATCGCGCCCGCACTGCCACCCACGAGCGCGAGCAAAAGCAGCGTGCTTTCCCGGATACGCCATCCGCCATTCCTCGCCGCTTCCTTGTCCCACCAATAGACAAGAAAGACGAAGAGATTGAAGGCGATATAAGCCAGAAAGCAGAGAGCGATCGTTTGCATGGCGTGAATTGAAACCTATAAGGGTAAAAAACGCGTATCCGATGTCTTCGAAAATTCCGGCCGTCGCGCGACGGGGTGCAAGATGTCTTGCGCCAGCGCTTCATTTGTTCTACCCACCAAGGCCAAAGAACCCGTATATCGTGAGCTTCAGATGACCCTTGTAGACGTGCGCACCCCCGACCCGAAACGCTTCATTCCCGGCGCCACCGGCGATTGGGAAATCGTGATCGGCATGGAGGTGCATGCGCAGGTTCTCTCCAATTCCAAGCTGTTCTCCGGCGCCTCCACCACCTTCGGCAATGCGCCGAATTCCAACGTGTCGCTGGTGGATGCGGCCATGCCCGGCATGCTGCCTGTTATCAACGAGGAATGCGTGAAGCAGGCGGTGCGCACCGGTCTCGGCCTCAAGGCCAAGATCAACAATCGCTCGATCTTCGACCGCAAGAACTACTTCTATCCCGATTTGCCGCAGGGCTATCAGATTTCGCAGTTCAAGGATCCGATCGTAGGCGAAGGCACCATCACCATTTCGCTTGGTCCCGACCGTCAGGGCAATTTCGAGGATATCGAGATTGGCATCGAGCGCCTGCATCTGGAGCAGGACGCCGGCAAGTCGATGCACGACCAGCACCCGACCATGTCCTTCGTGGACCTGAACCGTTCGGGCGTGGCGCTGATGGAAATCGTCTCCAAGCCGGACATGCGTTCGTCGGATGAGGCGAAGGCCTATCTCACCAAGCTGCGCTCCATCGTGCGTTACCTTGGCACCTGCGACGGCAACATGGACGAAGGCTCCATGCGCGCCGACGTCAACGTCTCCGTGCGCCGTCCGGGCGAAGGCTTCGGCACGCGCTGCGAGATCAAGAACGTCAACTCCATCCGCTTCGTCGGTCAGGCGATTGAATATGAGGCGCGTCGCCAGATCGCCATTCTGGAAGATGGCGGCGTCATCGATCAGGAAACCCGCCTGTTCGATCCCGGCAAGGGCGAGACGCGCTCCATGCGCTCCAAGGAAGACGCGCATGACTATCGCTATTTCCCCGATCCGGACCTGCTGCCGCTCGAATTCGATGATGCCTTCGTCGAGGCGCTGAAGGTCGATCTGCCGGAACTGCCTGATGACAAAAAGGCCCGTTTCGTCGCCGATCTCGGCCTGTCGGTCTATGACGCCTCGATTCTGGTCTCAGAAAAGGCGATTGCCGATTATTACGAAGCCGTCGCCGCCGGACGCGATCCAAAGGCTGCCGCCAACTGGGTCATCAACGACCTGCTCGGCGCGCTGAACAAGTCCGGCAAGGACATCGAGACGACGCCGGTGTCGCCAGAACAGCTCGGCGGCATCATCGATCTCATCAAGGCCGAGACCATCTCCGGCAAGATCGCCAAGGATCTGTTTGAAATCGTCTGGAACGAGGGCGGTAATCCGGCCGAGATCGTTGAAGCCCGCGGCATGAAGCAGGTGACCGACACCGGCGCCATCGAAAAGGCCGTTGACGAGATCATCGCCGCCAACCCGGATCAGGTCGAGAAGGTCAAGGCGAAGCCGACGCTCGCCGGCTGGTTCGTCGGCCAGGTGATGAAGGCGACGGGCGGCAAGGCTAACCCGCAGACGGTGCAGGCGCTGGTGAAAGCGAAGCTCGGAATCGAAGACGAATAGGAACTGTGAGTCGGAGCGGCCCTCAGAAAAGGTTGAGGGAGACTGTAGACCTCTCCTTCGACATCCTCGGGCTTGCCCCGAGGATCTAACGAGCCACACAAGGTTCACCGCGTTTAGATCCTCGGGGCAAACCAGAGGATGACGTCCAGTAAGGGCGACTGACATCACTTCTGCCGGGATCAACGCCCGGCATTTCTGTTTCAAGACGGAGCCAGATCATGTTTTTCATCCGCACAGCCAGCCTGCGTGACATCGAGCCAGTCCGGGCGCTGCTCGCGACGACATGGCACGCGACCTATGACGCTATCTACGGCGCGGATAAGGTCAACCAGCTGATCGCAGCCTGGCATTCGCCGCAGGCCATGAAAGACCGCGTCGAAAAGAAGGGCGGCGAGTTCCTTGTCGCCGATGACGGCAAGCGGATCGGCGGCATGGCTTACGGCTCCATGTCGACCAAGATGGCGAAGACGGCGCTGCTGCATCAGCTCTACGTGGCGCCCGATCTTCAGCGGCGGGGCGTCGGCCGCGATCTCTTCGCAGAGCTAGAAACCTGCTTTCCCGACGCGGAAATCATGCGGCTTGAGGTTGAGCCCAAAAATACTGTCGCAATCAACTTCTATGAAGGCGTCGGATTTGTCGAGGTGGACCGAATCGAGCGCATGGCGGGTATCGAGGGGCTGCCCGGCATCGTGATGGAAAAGAGCCTGACCCGATGAACGCGACCCTGGAAAATCTGATAATTCGAACGGCCCGTGAAGACGATCTGCCGGCGCTCGCCGCCATTTTTGCCGCTGACGAGATCGGCGGCCACGGCGATACGGCGGACGAATCGGCACAGCCCGATTATCTTGCCGCCTTCCGGGCAATCGAGGCGTCGCCGAGCGAAACGCTTTACGTCGCCGAACTGGATGGCGAGGTGGTCGGCACCTTTCAGACGGCGATCCTGACCAAGCTCGTCGGGCGAGGGGCCAGGTCTATGGTCATCGAAGCGGTGCAGACACGGGCCGACATGCGCGGTCGCGGCATCGGCGCGATGATGATCAACTATTGTCTTGATGAAGCCCGCCGTCAGGGCCTGAAAGCCGCGCAGCTCACCTCCAACATGGCCCGGCTGGACGCGCACCGCTTCTACGAACGGCTGGGTTTCGAGAAGCGGCATCTTGGCTTCAGGATGAAGCTGAAATAGCACTGATATATCTTGAAATGCTGGACAATTGGCGTGAGGGGCGGCATAAGCATGTCTTGTGCCGTGCACGGAAAATCGCTGCGGCGCATTCAAGCCTGAGGAACGTAGAATGAAGACTCTCCTGACGCAAATCTTCACCTGGTGGAACGGCCAGACGATCGGAACGCGGTTTCACACCTGGCGTTTCGGCAAGAAGGTGGGGCAGGACGAGTTGGGTAACACCTATTACGAAGGCGGCACCACCTCCTGGGGCATGCCGCGCCGCTGGGTGATCTATAACGGCTACGCTGAGGCCTCTGCCATTCCGCCCGGCTGGCATGGCTGGATGCACTATCGCACCGACGTTCCGCCGAGCCAGGAAAGCTACGTTGCGCGCGAGTGGCAGAAGCCGCATCAGCCAAACCTCACAGGCTCGTCCAAGGCCTATCGCCCTCAGGGCTCGCTGGCTGTGGCCGGGGAGCGCCCGCGTGTGACCGGCGACTACGACGCCTGGACACCCGGCAACTGAGCTATCGCGATGCGCGGTGTTGTGCAAAACGCCGCGCATGCATCCGGCCTCACCGGTTTTTGCCACATTCCGCCCTTAGGCGTTGATCCGGTCGGCGTCCCGACACAGGCAAATTTTGGAGACACATCGTATGAGGAAAATCACGCGGGACCGTTCTTTGCGTGCGCTGACGGTGACGCTGTTCGCGGCGGTTTCTGCTGCCTTCCTCATCTCGCCCGTCTCCGCCGCCCGGCTTGAAAACCGTGTTGCAGTCTTTTCCGGCATCGACAAGATCACGGGCCGCATCACGTCCTTCGATGTCTATATCGATGAGACGGTGCAGTTCGGCGCGCTTCAGGTCACGCCGAAGGTCTGTTATTCGCGCGACCAGACGGAAGCGCAGAAGATCGACGCATTTGTCGAAGTGGATGAAATCACCCTCGACCGTAAAATCCGTCGCATCTTCACCGGCTGGATGTTCGCCGACAGCCCCGGCCTCAACGCCGTGGAACACCCGATCTATGACGTATGGCTGACGGGTTGCAAACAGGACTCGGAAGTGCCTGCTCCCTCTACGGCAAGCAAATAACCCAAGGTAACGACTAGAATTGCAGACTCGGCCGATTGACGGCGACGTCGAGCATTTTCGCATATTCAAGCTTCGGCACATCGATGGCGCCGAACGTTTTCAAATGCTCCGTCGTGAATTGAGTGTCGAGCAGCACGAAGCCGCCTGCTTTTAATCTCTCCACCAGATGCACGAGGCAAATCTTCGATGCATTGGTGCGACGGGAGAACATGCTTTCACCGAAGAATGCCGCTCCCAGCGAAACGCCGTAGAGGCCGCCGACAAGCTCCTTGCCTTCCCAGGCCTCGACGCTATGGGCATGGCCGATCTGATGCAGTTCGCTATAAAGCCTGCGAATGGTGGCGTTGATCCAGGTACTTGGCCTGTCCGGCGCCTCTGCGGCGCAGCCCGCCATGACAGCCTCGAAAGCGGTGTTGAAGCGTATGTCGAATGACTTCTTGCGCATCGCTTTGGCGAGGCTTTTGGAAATGTGGAAAGAATTGAGCGGGATGATACCGCGCACCTCCGGCTCGACCCAGAAAAGCTCGGGATCGTCAGCCGAATCGGCCATCGGAAACAGGCCGGCGGAATAGGCGCGCAGCAGGATATCGACCGTTATGTCGTTATTTCTGCTGCGCCGCCCAGCCATATCGTCTTAGTGAGACGCGTCACCGGCCAGATATTTTTCCAGCCAGTGAATATCATAATCGCCCTTCAGGATATCATCATTCTGAAGAAGATCCTGGAAAAGCGGCAGCGTGGTCTTGATGCCGTCGACGACGAATTCGTCGAGCGCCCGACGCAGGCGGCGAATGCATTCGTCACGGTCGCGTCCGTGAACGATGAGCTTACCGATCATGCTGTCGTAATAGGGTGGGATCTTGTAGCCCTGATAGGCGCCCGAATCGACGCGCACACCAAGGCCGCCCGGCGTGTGGAAATAGGTCAGCGTGCCAGGCGAGGGAACGAAGGTGCGCGGGTCTTCGGCATTGATACGGCATTCGATGGCGTGGCCATGGAATTCGATATCGGCCTGCGTGACCGAGAGGCCCTGACCCGACGCGACGCGGATCTGTTCCTGCACGAGATCCATGCCGGTAATCGCTTCCGTGACCGGATGCTCCACCTGCAGACGCGTGTTCATTTCGATGAAATAGAACTCGCCGTTTTCGTAAAGGAACTCGATGGTGCCGGCACCGCGATATTTCAGCTTGCGCATGGCGCTCGCGCAAATCTCGCCGATCTTCATGCGCTGTTCAACCGTCAGAGCCGGAGAGTTGGCTTCTTCCAGCACCTTCTGGTGGCGACGCTGCAACGAGCAATCGCGCTCTCCGAGATGAATGGCATTGCCTTCACCGTCGCCGAACACCTGCACTTCGATATGGCGTGGCTTGCCGAGGTACTTTTCCATGTAGACGGCGTCGTTGCCGAATGCTGCTGCCGCTTCGGAGCGGGCAGTCGCAACCGCCTCTTCCAGATCGGCCTCGGTCTTCGCCACCTTCATGCCGCGACCACCGCCGCCGGCGGTTGCCTTGATGAGGACCGGAAAGCCGATCGTGCGTGCGATTTCCAGCGCGTTCTCAGGCTTCACTTCGCCATCGGAGCCGGGAACCACGGGAATGCCAAGTTCCTGCGCCGTCTGCTTGGCGGTGATCTTGTCGCCCATGATGCGGATATGCTCGGCGGTCGGCCCGATGAAGGTGATGCCGTGCGCGTCAAGGATATCGGCAAATTTGGCGTTTTCCGACAGGAAGCCGTAGCCGGGGTGAACGGCGTCCGCACCGGTGATTTCGCAGGCCGCAACGATCTGGTGGATGTTGAGGTAGCTGTCACGCGAAGGTGGTGGGCCGATGCATACGCTTTCGTCGGCGAGGCGCACATGCATGGCGTCCGCGTCCGCCGTGGAATGCACGGCGACGGTGGGAATGCCAAGCTCCTTGGCGGCGCGCAGGACGCGCAGCGCAATTTCGCCGCGGTTGGCTATGAGGATCTTCGAAACCATGCTGAACCGCCTTTATTCGATGACCACGAGGGCTTCGCCATACTCCACGGGCTGTGCGTCGTTGACGATGATTTCCACGACCTTGCCGGACTTCGGAGCCGGGATCTGGTTCATGGTCTTCATGGCCTCGACGATGAGAAGTGTCTGGCCTTCCTTGACGGTTGCGCCGACTTCGATGAAGGGGCGGGCGCCAGGGGCTGGCGAGAGATAGACTGTGCCAACCATGGGCGAAGACACGGTGTTTGCCGGGTTGCGTGCCGGTGCAGCGGCTGCTGCCGGTGCAGCAGGGGCCGCGATTGCCGGCGCGGCGGGCGCTGCTGCGGGAGCCGGTGCATAAGCGGGCGGTGCTGCGGCATAAACCGTGGCTGCGGGAGCGGCGCGCGAAACGCGGATGCGCAGGTCATCCTGCTCCACTTCGATTTCCGAAAGGTCGGTATCGTTGAGGATATTCGCGAGTTCGCGGATCAGTTCCTTGTCGATACCCTGTTTCTTTTCAGACATGACAAACCCTATTCTTTGTTTCTTTTTATGCCGTGATGTTTTTCAGCGCGTGAAGCGCCATGACGTATCCATATGGTCCGAAACCACAGACCATGCCCTTCGCTGCCGGTGAGACCATCGATTTGTGGCGGAACTCTTCCCGGGCGTGGATGTTGGAAATGTGCACTTCCACGACGGGCGTGGAAATCGCGCGAATGGCGTCGTGCAACGCGATAGAGGTGTGGCTGTAAGCGCCGGGATTGATGACGACACCCGCCGCCCTTTCTCCCGCCTCATGCAACCAGTCCACGAGCACGCCTTCGTGGTTGGACTGGCGGAATTCCACTGCGAAACCGAGATCGGCACCGGCTTGAAGACAATCATTCTCGATGTCCTTCAGCGTCTTGCCACCATAGATACCCGGTTCCCTTTTTCCCAGCATGTTGAGATTGGGGCCGTTGATGACGATGATGATGTTGCTCATTCACGTTTCCATACGAAAATCAGCGACACCTATAGACTGCGCAGCCGCCAAGGAAAAGCCCCTGCAAGCCGTAAACCGGCCGTCAGGCCGGCATCTCACAGGGAATGCACTTGCTTTTTTAGCAATCAGGAGCAGGTAGCTTTACCGCAGCTGCGCATATTGGCGATTTTCTCCTTCAACGGGTCGGCACCGACGGCGCCGAAAACCGCCTCGTCGCCGACGATATAAGACGGCGTTCCCGTGATGCCGAGGCTGTTTGCCAGCTTGTAGGTTTCCTGCACCTGCGCATCATTGGGGTTTTCCGCCATCGACTTGCGGATATCGGCTTCCTTGAGGCCGAGCGAGGTCGCGACTTCCATCGCGCTGTCCTCATTCGCCCGTCCGCGAGCGCCGAGGAGCGTGCGCTGGAACTCCGGATATTTGGCAGGCGCCAGCAACTTTACGGCATTGGAGACGCGGTGGGCGGCAACCGATTCCGGTCCGAGGATCGGGAATTCCTTGAGCACGACGCGTATTTTCTTGTCGCTCTTCAGGATGTTGTCCATGTCTCCCATGGCGCGTTTGCAATAACCGCAGTTGTAATCGAAGAACTCAACGAGTGTGACGTCGCCATCGGGATTGCCGAGTGCCAGATCGAATTTCGATTCGAAGATCGCCTTTTTGTTGTCGGCGACCGCCTCTGCCGCCTTGGCGTTGCGCGCCGCATATTGCTTGCGCTCAAGCGCATCCTGAACCTCAAGCATGATCTCCGGGTTCTCGATCAGATACTGCTTGATGAACTCGCCCATTTCCTTCTTCTGCTGCTCATCGAGCGCATGCGCGGGCAGGGAGGCGAATACCGCTGAAAGGGCCGTCACGCTGGCAAGAAGGGTGGAACGGAGAAAATGCGCCATATCGGTCCTCATTCTGTGCGGCCGGAGCCTCTTGAAATCTTATGAAGGCAATTACCTTACTTTAAGCCAAATGCCATACGGCAAAAATACTTGTCCGCATTATGGTCGCATGATTGTGAAGATTGTGATTCTGCGGCAAGTCTCTGAAATACGGTTCAGGAAAGAGCATGCCCTTGATTACGATGTCGAAGCGGAGCGCAGTCGAACCCTTTCACGCCATGGATATTCTGGCGGAGGCAAACAGGCGCAGGCAGGCGGGCCGCCCCGTCATTTCCATGGCGGTCGGCCAGCCCTCCCATCCCGCACCGAAGGCGTCGCTGGCAGCGGCTCAAGAGGCGCTGAAACATGGGCGGATCGGTTATACCGATGCGCTCGGCCTGCGCGAACTGCGGGAGGCGATTGCCGGCCATTACCGGTTGCGTCACCAGGTCGCGATCGATCCGGCTCGTATCGCCGTGACAACGGGCTCGTCAGCGGCCTTCAATCTTGCCTTTCTCAGCCTTTTCGACGCGGGCGATCATGTCGCGATCGCGAGGCCCGGTTATCCGGCCTATCGCAATATCCTGAAGGCTCTCGGCCTCAACGTCGTGGAAGTGCCGGTCACGGCTGAAACCGGCTACACGCTGACGCCGGCAAGTCTGGAGCGTGCGGAAACGAAAGCGGGCTGCAAGCTGAAGGGCGTTCTGCTGGCAAGCCCGGCCAATCCGACCGGCACCGTCACAGGCCGCGAGGCGCTGAAGCGGCTTGCGACCTATTGCGAAAGCCGCGACATGGCCTTCATTTCCGATGAGATTTACCACGGCCTTACCTTCGTCGGCGAAGAGACGAGCGCACTCGAAATCACCGACAATGCGGTGGTCATCAATTCCTTCTCCAAATATTATTGCATGACGGGCTGGCGCATCGGTTGGATGGTCTTGCCGGAAAACCTCGTCCGTCCGGTCGAGTGTCTGGCCCAGAGCCTTTATATTTCCCCGCCTGAACTGTCGCAGCTTGCGGCGACCGCAGCCTTTTCGGCGGCCGAGGAACTGGATGTCTATCGGGAGAGCTATCGCACCAATCGCGATTTCCTGATGGCGCGACTGCCGGAAATAGGCCTGCCGCTGGCATCCCCCATGGATGGCGCGTTTTATGCCTATGTCGATACCAGCCGTTTTTCCAATGACAGCATGGATTTCGCAAAGCGTATGCTGGCAGAAATCGACGTGGCAGCGACACCAGGCATGGATTTCGACCCGGAGGAAGGCCACAGGGCGCTGCGGATTTCTTATGCGGGTTCCGTGTCTGACATTGCCGAGGCCGTTGGGCGTATAGCCGGCTGGCTGAAATAACCGGGTATCATACGCTGGGGAGATCAGGCGGGCGTGCAGCCAAAGGTGCTGTTGAACGCCTTTTCACCCTTGGCAGTAAAGGTCAGCACACGGCCGTTTCCGCGCCGCAACCAGTCGCGCTGCTGCATCGCTTCAAGAAGCGATGCGCCAAGCCCGCCGCCGAGGTGATGCCGGCGTTCGCTCCAGTCCAGGCAATGCAGGCAGACCGGGCGGCGGGCCTTTTCGAGCGGCGAAAGGTCTATGCCGAAGTTCGAGAAGAAGTCGCGTCCGCTCTCCGTTAAGGCAGGATCATCACCTAACGTCAGGAGACCCTTTGCGGTAATGGCGGCAAGCAGTGCCACGCCGCTTTCCCCGGCCAGATGATCGTAGCAGATGCGCGCCTCACGAAGCGCCTTGTCCTTCGGCCCGGTGCGCACACGTACCGCGCCAGTGCGTTGGGCAAGCCCCATCAACGCTTCCAGAACCTGCGCCACATCCTCATCGGAGAGGCGGAAATATCGATGTCGACCCTGTTTTTCCGCTTTCAGCAATTGTGCGTCCGAGAGCTTTGACAGGTGACCGCTGGCAGTTTGCAGGGTCACACCCGCGGCTTCCGCGAGCTCGCTCGCTGTCAGCGCGCGCCCGTCCATCAGCGCCGTCAAGATGTTGGCGCGGGCAGGATCGCCGATAAGGGCGGCAACATTGGCAATCACGGGTCCGTCTTTCATGCTTCGATGGTAACCGAAGCATCGAGGCATGGCAATGGCGTAGAAGGGAGAGGCAGAACATGAGGAGACAAACGATGCTGACCTGTTTCATCCGCTACGAGATCGATCCTTTCAAGGTCGATGCCTTCGAACGCTATGCCCGCAACTGGGGAGAGGCGATCCCGCGTTGCGGGGCTGATCTGATCGGTTATTACGCGCCGAAGGAGGGATCGAGCACCATTGCCTACGGTGTCTACAACATCGAAAACCTCGCCGCGTACGAAGCCTATAGGGCGCGGCTCGCCGCCGATCCGGCCGGGCAGGAAAATTACGAATTCGCGCGCCGCGAACAATTCATCCGTCGCGAGGACCGACTGTTTCTGCGCCTCGCATCCGCCCCCCACGCGGGAGCCGGACGATGATCGCCGTTATTTTTGAGGTGTGGCCAGCCGCAGGCGAGAAGCAACATTATCTGGATATAGCCGCCGGCCTGCGGGCAGAACTTGAAACCATCGACGGTTTCCTCTCCGTCGAGCGGTTTCAGAGCATCGGCAATCCGGACAAGTTGCTCTCCTTGTCGTTCTTCCGGGATGAGGAGGCGGTTGAGGCGTGGCGCAACACCCTGCCTCATCGCGCCGCCCAGTCGCTCGGCCGGACTGGCGTCTTCTCCGATTACAGGTTGCGTATCGCGCATGTGATGCGTGACTATGGTTTGCAGGAGAGGGAGGAAGCACCGGCGGATAGCCGGTCTGCTCACCCAACGGGTGTCGGCCCGGGCTGACGCATCAGCATCAATTTTTCTGCATGCCTCGACAAGCCTTTCTGGTTCGAACTCGTCTTGGAAACCCGTTAAAGATGAGACAGTTTAAGCTGAAGAAGGACCGCCATACGGGCTGTCCGTCAGACCTGGAATGGGAGAAAAGCGATGTCGGCAGAAAAAGTGGCGGTGGTGACGGCAGGCGGCAGCGGCATGGGAGCTGCCGTTTCGAAACGCCTGGCCGCGGATGGTTACAAGCTCGCTATCCTGTCGTCTTCTGGCAAGGGAGAGGCGCTGGCGAAAGAGTTGGGCGGCATCGGCGTTACCGGTTCCAACCAGTCCAATGAAGACCTGCAACGGCTGACGGATCTGGCGCTTGAGAGATACGGCCGTATCGACGTGCTGGTGAACAGCGCCGGCCATGGCCCGCGCGCCGCCATCCTCGATATTACCGACGAACAATGGCATACCGGGCTCGATGTCTACCTCATGAACGTCATTCGCCCGACGCGCATCATCGCCCCGGTCATGGTAAGGCAGAGGGCGGGCGCGATCGTCAACATCTCGACTGCCTGGGCTTTCGAACCGAGCAGTATGTTCCCCACATCCGCCGTGTTCCGCGCCGGCCTTGCCTCCTACACCAAGATTTTTGCCGATACCTACGCAGCCGATAATGTCCGCATGAACAATGTCCTTCCCGGCTGGATCGACAGCCTGCCGGCGACGGAAGAACGCCGCGAAAGCGTTCCGATGCAACGTTACGGCAAGAGCGAAGAGATCGCCGCCACAGTGGCATTTCTCGCATCTGAGGGGGCAGGATATATTACCGGCCAGAATATCCGCGTGGATGGTGGTCTCACGCGGTCTGTCTGACGGTTGGCCTCTCCCACTCCTCATCCCGTGCCTGTTAAAGGGATCCAGCCAGCCCAGGCACTTGGGCTGAAAGGGCGCTCCCGCCGCGAGCGTGCGTTGACTGCGTTCCTGTGACAAGCATGGGATGAGAAAATGTTAGTGGCCCTAAAAGGGCCCGTTCTTTGCATCCATAAAAGAAAACGCCCGCAACATCGTTGCGGGCGTCTTTTATCCAAAATGTAGCTTCTCTCAGAAGAAGCCGCGGCGCTGCCACCAACCGCCCTTGCGCGGCTTCGGCTCGTCGCCATCGGGATTGGGAGACGACGATGTAACCACCGGCTCCGAAGTCGAAACATTGCTGCCCCGGTTCGCGCGGACCTTTTCTTCGCTCGCCGGTGCTTCCGCCTGCGGAGCGACATCGGCCGACGCTTCGCCTGCTTCTTCAACAGCGACATCCACGACAGTTTCCTCAACGATCACCGGCTCCACCGTTTCAACGGCTTCGGCCTTCGGCGCTTCTTCGGTTTCCGTCTTGGCCTTTGCCTTGCGGGTACGGCGCGGCTTCTTCGGCGCTTCCTCTTCCACGACGTCGGCAACGACACCTTCCACCACTTCGGCTGCGGTCGCCTCTTCGGTTACCGGTGCCTCAGTTACAGGCGCGTCGTCGCTTTCGCTTTCGCCTTCGTCCTCAGCGCCGGAAGCGTCGAGAGCTTCGTCCTCTGCACGATTGCGGCGACCGCCTCGCTTCCCGCGGCGGCGGCGCTTGCGCTTGCTTTCCTCTTCGGAGGTTACAGCTTCCGCAGTGCCGTTTTCGGTCTCAACCCCATTGTCATCGGTGTCGATCCCGTCGTCATCACCCTCGGCATCGTCGCCGTCAGCGTCGTTGCCGGAACCGGCCTCAAGCGAGCCGTTCTGGTCGTTCTGACCGCCCTTGCCACGACGGCGGCGACGGCGCTTGCGCTTGCGCTTGCCTTCTTCGCCATTGTCGCCCTGCTGCTGCTGACGGGGCTGGGCGCTTTCGGTCTTGACGATTTCTTCCTCGTCTTCGTCCTCTTCCACCTCGGCGACAAAATCGTCTTCTTCTTCCACGAAGTTCGGCAGCATCTGGATGAGGCTTTCGATCTTCACGGGATTTTCGACGGCTTCACCGCGATCGATGGCGAAATGCTGGGCGCCGACGCCGGAGTCGGCGGCAATGATGATCGACACCCCGAAGCGGCCTTCATAATCGACAATCGTGCCGCGCTTGTGGTTGAGCAGATAGAGCGCCGTTTCCGGCGTGCAACGCACGGTGATGTTGTGGGTGGTGTTGCGCAGCAGATATTCCTCGACACCACGCAGCACATGCAGCGCGATGGAGGATTCCGAACGCACGTGACCCGTGCCGCCGCAATGCTGGCAGACCTGCGTGGTCGATTCCAGCACCGAAGCGCGAATGCGCTGGCGCGACATTTCCAGAAGACCGAAATGCGAGATGCGGCCAACCTGGATGCGGGCGCGGTCGTTCTTAAGGCAGTCCTTGAGCTTCTTCTCGACGGCGCGGTTGTTGCGCTTTTCTTCCATGTCGATGAAGTCGATGACGACAAGACCGGCAAGGTCGCGCAGACGCAGCTGGCGTGCCACTTCTTCCGCAGCTTCCAGGTTGGTCGTCAGCGCGGTTTCCTCGATGGAATGCTCGCGTGTCGAACGGCCGGAGTTGACGTCGATGGAAACCAGCGCTTCGGTCTGGTTGATGATGAGGTAGCCACCGGACTTCAGCGTCACCTGGGGCTGCAGCATGCGGTCGAGCTGCGCTTCGATGCCGGAGCGCGAGAAGATCGGGTGAATGTCGCGGTAAGGCTGAACAACCTTGGCGTGGCTCGGCATCAGCATCTTCATGAAGTCTTTCGCTTCACGATAGCCTTCTTCGCCGGAAACGATGATCTCGCTGATATCCTTGTTATAGAGATCGCGGATCGAACGCTTGATCAGCGAGCCTTCCTCGTAAACGAGGCAGGGAGCCGTGGAATTCAGCGTCAGCGTGCGGACGTTTTCCCAAAGACGCATCAGATATTCGAAGTCGCGCTTGATTTCGACGCGGGTGCGGTTGGCGCCTGCGGTGCGCAGAATGACGCCCATACCCTGCGGCACTTCCAGATCGCGCGCGATTTCTTTCAGGCGCTTGCGGTCGGTCGGCTGGGTGATCTTGCGGGAAATACCGCCGCCACGCGCCGTATTCGGCATCAGCACGGAGTAACGGCCGGCCAGCGACAGATAGGTGGTGAGTGCAGCACCTTTGTTGCCGCGCTCTTCCTTGGCCACCTGCACGAGAAGGATCTGGCGGCGCTTGATGACTTCCTGGATGCGGTATTGTTTGCGCGGCTTGCGGGCAACGCGATCCGGAACTTCTTCCATGGCGTCTTCGGCGCCGACGGATTCGATCACTTCCTTTTCGTGGTGATCGTCATCGTCGTCGTCATCATCGTCATTGCCGCGGCGAAGACCTTCGACTTCCTCGGAAATCGTGTCGGTATCGACCATCGCGGCCATTTCACCGCCGGTGCTGCCGTCGTCTTCGGAAGACGCGTCTGCCGCCTCGGCTGCGATTTCTTCGGCTGTCTTCTTCTTGGCGCGGGGGCGGCGAACGCGCTTCTTCGGCTTTTCTTCCTCAGCCGGCGCTTCTTCCGCGACGACTTCGACGGCTGCTTCTTCGGAAACCGCTTCCACGACGGGTGCAGCTTCTTCCGTCACAACGGTCTCAGTGGTTTCGCTTGCGGAAACAATGCCGACATCCGGCTGATCCACCTGCGAAAGGTCGATCATCGGGGCGGCGGGCTCAGGCGCATCGGCCGATTCGAAATCGTCGCTGCGGCGATGATCCTCGGCTTCCGCTTTCAGCAGGGCCTGACGATCAGCGAGCGGGATCTGGTAATAATCCGGATGGATTTCCGCGAAAGCGAGAAAGCCGTGACGGTTTCCACCGTAATCCACGAAGGCCGCCTGGAGGGAGGGCTCAACGCGGGTGACCTTGGCAAGGTAAATATTGCCGCGGATCTGTTTTTTGTGTTCCGATTCAAAATCGAATTCTTCGATCCGGTTCCCACGGACAACGACTACGCGTGTCTCCTCTTCGTGGGAGGCGTCGATAAGCATTTTGTCTGCCATGTAAGCTGTGCTCCTCGGCGCAGCCTTGTTTTATACGAGAACAGGCCCGCCACACGGACGAGCCTTTCATATGAGTGCAAGGATGTGCCGGAAATGAAGTCTCCTGCCGGGCGTCTGTAAACTGGCAGCATCCGGACCGACGGCGAGGCGCTTGGCCTGCTCCTGGTATCCGGTTCATGTGAAAACTGCTGCGACATCATTGGCCAGGCGGAACGACAATAATATATAGACCCCTTGGGGTCCGATGAATTTGCTCTCCTCAGAGCGGCGGTGGCAGCGCCACCGGGTAGGTCTCCGGCCACGGCCGGAATTGATCGAGTTTCAGGATAAATGTAACGACGGCAGATGATTGCCCGATTTGCAGCGCCAGCGTCTTTTTCGATTGGCAGCCGGCGGGCATCTATCCCGTCAACACTTTTAACCCTCATCCATGTTGTATGTTTTCTCTGTCATAATAGCAATAGGCTGGCTAAATATGCCATATTGTTGGTGGAATTTCCGGGTTAACAATTGGTTCACCAAGGCCTGCGATGGTGAGGCGCAAACGCGCAAATTGTCGTCCGGCGTGGTTGAAACGGCACCGTTCCGGGTGTTTTACCGCGCCGGTTATCGAAAATGACTGAAATACGGAATTTCTTGAAGACCATGAATTTCACGCGCAGCGCAACGAAATCAGGTGGGGCAGGGTGGATTGGCGCGCGAATCGCGCGGCTTGCGGCTGTCGTGACAGTGTCTGCCGTCGCCTCGGTTTCCGTCGTGCCGGCCGTCCAGGCCACGGAGCCGCTTGTCGCGCATCAGGCCCGCATCATCGGTGATGAGGCGCGCACGCGCATCGTTCTCGATTTTGCCGAGGAGCCGGAGTTCGATGTTCACTATCTCGATTCTCCCGCCCGCATCGTCGTGGACTTCCCGGCGGTGAATTTCAGCTTTCCCGCATCCGATCTCAGGCCGACCGGCCTTTTTTCCGATATTCGCTTCGGCGGAATGGGGGAAAACAGCGCCCGTATCGTGCTGACGGCGAAGAAGCCGGTGCGAGTGGCGGTCGCTGAAACGAAGAAGGCCGATGACGGGCAATCCTTCCGTTTCGTCCTCGATACGGAGATCACCACCAAAGGCAAGTTCGCCGAACTTGTGAAGGAGCAGCAGTGGCAGGCGCCAGCGCCCGTTACCACCGCCGCGATTTCTCCCGCGGACAAGACTTCCCGCCCGGCGGAATTCGTCATCGCGGTCGACGCCGGTCATGGAGGCATCGATGCCGGCGCCTCAGGTGGCACGACAGGCACCGAGGAAAAGGTCATCACCTTGATGTTCGCGAAGGAGCTCGCGGAGCGCCTGAACCGCGAGCCCGGCATAAAGGCCTTCCTGACGCGCGATTCCGATACATTTCTTGCCTTGTCCGAACGCGTGACGATCGCGCGGCAGAACAACGCCAATCTTTTCATCTCCCTGCATGCCGATACACTGAAACAGAAGGGCATACGCGGCGCGACCGTCTATACTTTGTCCGATCGCGCGTCGGACCGTATGGCGCAGGAATTGGCGGAGCGTGAAAACAAGTCCGACCAGATCGCCGGTGTCGCCGTTTCCAGCGAGCCGCCGGAAGTCGCCGATATTCTCCTCGATTTCACGCGCCGGGAAACCCAGGCGTTCTCGGTGACACTCGCCGAAAACATCGTTTCTTCCTTCGAGGGGCAGGTTGGCCTCATCAACAATCCACATCGTTACGCCGGTTTCATGGTGTTGCGCGCCCATGACGTGCCATCGGTGCTTCTCGAGCTTGGTTTCCTTTCCAATCCTGACGACGAGAAGCTGCTTCTCGATGCGGAGTGGCGCAAGAAGGTGGCCGATACGCTGGCAACAGCCGTCGGGCGGTACCGTTCGAAGGCTCTGGCGAACGGTGGCTGAAGGGAAATGCGCCGTGTCGGCCGAGCTGTTGCCGCGTTGCCATTGATCGCTAAAAATGCTGTTCAATTCGGGACCTTGCGGATGAATAACGGGGCCGAGCCCTATTTTACTCACATTCGCCGCGTTACTCGGAACTCGGATTCGGTGGCGGTCCGCAAAGCGTTGGCGCGGAGTTGCGGGCTGGTGGCCCGGTAACATATCAGCGAATGCTGCCGTATCCGGCTTGTCATCGAAGGTATGGTGTGCAAAACGGCACGCGATATGCAAAGATGCGCCCGTTTCCTCGGGCGTGGATGGTTACGATTCGAATTATCGGTAGCTTGGTATGATCAGACTGATTGGATATTTTTTCGGCTTGGCCAGCGTGCTCTTCCTGTGCGCCGCCGCCGCCGGTGCGATTTATTTGCACGGCGTGACGAAGGACCTGCCGGATTACGCAGTTCTGAGCACCTATGAACCGCCGGTCACGACCCGCGTGCATGCGGGCAACGGGGCGCTTATGGCGGAATATGCCCATGAGAAGCGCCTGTTCCTGCCGATCCAGGCGATTCCCGACCGGGTGAAGGCGGCCTTCCTGTCCGCGGAAGACAAGAATTTTTACAATCACCCCGGCGTCGATGTATGGGGCCTCGGCCGTGCCATTCTCGTCAATATCCAGAATTTCGGCTCCGGCCGCCGTCCGGTAGGCGCATCCACCATCACCCAGCAGGTCGCGAAGAACTTCCTGCTGACAAACGACCAGACCATCGACCGCAAGCTCAAGGAAGCCATTCTTTCCTTCCGCATCGAGCAGACCTATTCCAAGGACAAGATTCTTGAGCTTTATCTCAATGAGATCTTCTTCGGCCTGAATTCCTACGGCATCGCCGGTGCGGCGCTCACCTATTTCAACAAATCGGTGACGGAACTGACCATTGCGGAAACCGCCTATCTGGCATCGCTGCCGAAAGGTCCGGCCAATTACCATCCCATCCGCCGCGAAAAGGCGGCTCTCGAGCGTCGCGACTGGGTGATCGACCGCATGGCCGAAAACGGCTATATCACGGCCTCCGACGCCGCAGACGCCAAGAAACAGCCGCTTGGAGTGAACCTGCGCCGCGGTGGCGCGCATATCTTCGCGTCCGACTACTTTGCCGAAGAAGTCCGCCGCCAGATCGTCGAGAAATACGGCGAGGAAGCACTTCTCGAAGGCGGCCTTTCCGTTCGCACTTCCTTTGATCCCCAGATTCAGATGGAGGCCCGCAAGGCGCTTCAGGATGGTCTGGTGCAGTATGATGAGCGTCGCGGTTTCCGTGGGCCCATCGAAAAGATCGAGACGGCCGGCGACTGGACGGCTGCGCTTGCCAAGGTCAAGGGCTTGAGAGACGTTCCGGAATGGAAGGTCGCGGTCGTGCTTGCGGTTGCCGCAGATGGTGTCGATATCGGCATCCAGGCCGACCCCGATGCGGAAGATGGCGACAAGCGCACGCGCGGTCACATCTCTGCGGAGAACATGCGCTGGGCCTATCGTGACGCGGCAGGCAAGAAAGCCACCGCCAAGTCTCCGGTTGGCGTCCTGACAGTCGGTGACGTCATCTATGCGCAACCGCTTTCCAGCTCCGGAAATGAATATCGCCTGCGGCAGCCGCCTAAGGTGCAGGGTGGTATGGTGGTGATGGACCCGCATACCGGCCGCGTTCTGGCCATGGTCGGCGGTTTCTCCTATGCGCAATCGGAGTTCAACCGCTCGACGCAGGCGATGCGTCAGCCCGGTTCCTCGTTCAAGCCGTTCATCTATGCAGCGGCGCTCGACAATGGCTATACGCCCGCATCGGTTATTCTCGATGCGCCCATTGAGGTGGTGTCGGGCGGCCAGGTCTGGAAACCGCAGAATTACGGCGGCGGTTCTGCAGGTCCCTCGACCCTGCGCCTCGGCATCGAAAAGTCCCGTAACCTCATGACCGTGCGTCTGGCGCAGGACATGGGCATGAATCTGGTGGCGGAATATGCCGAACGCTTCGGCATCTACGACAAGATGCCGCCGCTTCTCTCCATGTCGCTCGGTTCTGGTGAAACCACCGTGATGCGTATGGTTTCGGCCTATTCGGTCATCGCCAATGGTGGCAAGCAGATCAAGCCGACGCTGATTGACCGCATTCAGGACCGTTACGGCAAGACGATATTCCGCCATGAGGAGCGCGCCTGCGAAGGTTGCAACGCTACCAGCTGGCAGAACCAGGATGAGCCTGTGATCGTCGACAACCGCGAACAGGTTCTGGACCCGATGACCGCTTATCAGACCACCTCCATGCTGGAAGGTGTCGTGCAGCGCGGTACGGCCGCAGGCAAGATCAAGGTCGATCTGCCGGTTGCCGGCAAGACGGGTACCACCAATGATGAAAAGGATGCCTGGTTCGTCGGTTACACGCCGGACATGGTTGCCGGCCTGTACATTGGTTTCGACTCGCCCGCACCGCTCGGTCGCGGTGGTACCGGCGGCTCGCTTTCTGCGCCGATTTTCGGTGAATTCATCGCCGATGCGGCCAAGCATCTCCAGCCGAGCAAGTTCATCGTGCCTGCAGGCATGAACTTCGTTGCCGTCAACCGCAAGACCGGTATGGCGGCAGCGGAAGGCGAACCGGACACGATCATGGAAGCCTTTAAGCCCGGCACAGGCCCGGCCGATAGCTTCTCGGTCATCGGTGCTGAAGGCTACATGTCGCAGGAAGATATTCTGAAGACCTCGCCTCAGGCGCAGCAGGCCATCACCGGCGGTGGCGGCGGCCTTTATTGACATCAGCCATGACGTTTGGCGGGGGCGCGGGTCTTTACATCCGCGCCCCCCGCATTTATTTGAGCAACGAGTTTCAATGAAGGTGAAGAACCAGCGAAATGCGCAATGAAATCGTGAACGTAGTCGACGAAATCAAGCAGGCCATAAGCCTGCTGAGGAGGCATCTTTGACTGGGACCAGGCGATAAGACGACTGGACTGGTTGAACAACAAGGCAGAGGATCCGACCCTCTGGAACGATGCAGCAGAGGCGCAGAAGTTGATGCGCGAGCGCCAGCAGCTCGATGACAGCATCAATGGCGTCAAGGCGCTGGAGCAGCAGCTCCGGGACAATATCGAGCTGATCGAACTCGGCGAGATGGAGGGCGATGATGAAATCGTCAAGGACGCCGAAGACGCGCTGAAGGCGTTGAAGAGCGAGGCAAACCGCCGTCAGGTGGAAGCCATGCTCTCAGGCGAGGCCGACGGCAATGATACCTATCTCGAAGTGCACTCCGGCGCTGGCGGCACCGAAAGCCAGGACTGGGCGAACATGCTGCTGCGCATGTATACCCGCTGGGCCGACCGTGAAGGTTTCAAGGTCGAGGTTCTGGAAGTCCACGATGGCGAAGAAGCCGGCATCAAGTCCGCGACGATCCTCGTCAAGGGACATAATGCCTTTGGCTGGCTGAAGACGGAATCGGGCGTGCATCGCCTCGTCCGCATTTCGCCGTATGACAGCAACGCGCGTCGCCACACGTCGTTCTCTTCCGTCTGGGTTTACCCCGTCGTCGACGATTCGATCCAGATCGATATCAATGAAAGCGATTGCCGCATCGATACCTATCGTTCGTCCGGTGCGGGTGGTCAGCACGTCAACACCACGGACTCGGCCGTGCGCATCACGCACATTCCGACCGGTATTGCCGTCGCCTGCCAGCAGGAACGCTCCCAGCACAAGAACCGCGCCAAGGCGTGGGACATGCTGCGCGCCCGCCTTTATGAGGTGGAGCTGCAGAAGCGGGAAGAAGCGGCCAATGCGCAGGCGGCATCCAAGACCGATATAGGCTGGGGCCACCAGATTCGCTCCTACGTCCTGCAGCCTTACCAGCTGGTGAAGGATCTGCGTACCGGCGTGGAAAGCACGGCGCCCGGCAACGTGCTGGATGGCGACCTGAACGAATTCATGGAAGCCGCTCTTGCCCACCGCATCAGCGGCGGTGCGGATGTGGACGTGGCGGATATCGACTGAGGCCCCAGGCGCGTCGATCGAAAAAGATCACCCCTCGCGAACCCATTGCGAGGGGTTTTTCATTGGAGGAGATGCATGAATCAGGCGCTCTATATCGTCGACGTCCAGCCGAGCTTCAATCCTCCGGCAACGCTGGTTGCCGAGATATCCAGTCTCGCGCAGACCATGCCCAGCCTCGCCACTGTCGAACGCCATGACGAAAGCGTGACGCCATTTGAACGGCAACTGGGCTGGAAGCCGGGCAGGGACGATGAGTCGCTGGTGGTTGCCGATCGCATCTTCATCAAACATGGCTATGCGCCGCCACGGGAGGCCATCGACTATCTTCTGTCGCTGAAGCTAGACCGCGTGCTGGTCTGCGGCATCCAGGCCGATACCTGCGTTCTGGCTGCCGGTTTTGCGCTCTTCGATGCGGGACTTCATCCCACGCTTCTGCCGTGGCTAACGGTCGGCTCGAGTCTCGACCGCAGCGGCGAACTGGGCGCGCGCTTGTGGAAGCATCATTTCGGTGCAGTTCTGGATGGCCCTCATGAGTTGAACACCCAGACTATCGCATGACGAAGGCCCACCGGCCAATCACGGGCTAGTTCGAAGCCTTCTCGACCTTCATCTCACCCAGCTCGTCGATCAGGATCGTCCAGCTTTCCGCTTCCTTGCTCATCGGATCGGTCTTGAGATAAACCGTCACGAAAAGGCCGGGCGAGGCGGGCGCTCCATTCGAGCTTTCGGGACGAATATCCGTGACATAGGACTTCATCTGACTGAATTCCTCGAGCTCGATATTTTCGAGGAGATTCGGCCCCTCGGCGGTGAAGGCGATGCGCTGCAGATAAATTTTCGCCGTACCATCGCCCTGACGTATCGCGATGACCTTGTAATAGCCGCGCGTTGGTGAGGCAGGTGGGGGCCGCAGCTGCCCGTCAGGCCCCTTCACCGGCTCAAGATTGCGATCTTCCCACATGCCGCTGCTGGTGACAAAGATCGCCGAAACCGGCAGCGCGTCAATCGCTTCCGTCTGCGCCCGCGCCGGAAGCACGGCGGCGGCGAAAAGGCAGGCTGCGATGATGGTTCTTGTCAGTTGCATGGCATTGTCGATCGTTGGCTTCAGTTGTTGAACTGTTCGGCGAGGACCCGGTCCGACCACGAACGGTCCGGATCCGAGAGAATTCTGGCCGTCCTGTCCTGCGATTGTGCGATCCGTACATGACGAACGGATTTCACCTCGGTGTGGTCGGCCACCGCGTTCACCGGGCGCTTGTCGCGTTCGAGAACATGAATGTCGACCGTGACCTTATTCGGCAAAAGCGCGCCGCGCCAGCGCCGCGGACGGAAAGCGCTGACCGGCGTCAGCGCAAGCAGCGGCGATTCCAGCGGCAGAATCGGTCCATGGGCGGAAAAATTATACGCCGTAGACCCTGCTGGCGTCGCCACCATCATGCCGTCGCAGATCAGCTCTTCCAGTCGAACCTTGCCGTCCACCTCGACCCGAAGCTTGGCAGCCTGATGCGATTGGCGGAACAGGCTGACTTCGTTCATGGCGAGCGCCGTAAACTCGTCGCCGTCGGAATCCGTCGTCGTCATGCGCAGGGGGTGGAAATCGTTGCCGCTTGCCACCGCAATGCGTTCGATGAGGCCTTCCACCCGGTAATCGTTCATCAGGAAGCCGACCGAGCCCCGGTTCATGCCGTAGACACGCTTGCCGGAATTCATCGTCTCGTTGAGAATCTGCAGCATGAATCCGTCACCGCCGAGAGCCACGATGACGTCCGCTTCGTCAAACGGAGTATTGCCATAAGCGCTTTTCAGCTCTTCCAGCGCCGCCTGCGCCTCCGCAGTCGCGGAGGCTACGAAGGATAGTGAATAGGTAGAATGCGACATCCGCTTCCCTCGACAACGGCGAAGACCGGGACCCGGCCTGCGACTGCAATGTAACCTGTTGAAGCGGTTCGCAATCTTCGAAAGTCGTTCAAGACCTCCGGTCGCAAGCCGCAAGACGCATCCTTGGTACATGAAGACGGCCGCCGGCGACAAGGCCTTTCGGGCAGGGAGACGTTCTCCCGGCCATGCCATTGAATCGCGCCGTTCCACAGCTTCTTGATTTCCTGTCGCAACAAGGGTTGCGGTGTAAGGCGGCCTGATGCAGTTTGCGCAAGGCAGACGAGGTGTCGAATGGCAGGAGACGGGTGTGGCGCTGCACTACAATATCTATGATGTGTTTACCGAGACGAAAATGGCGGGAAACCCGCTGGCGGTGATGTATGATGCCGATGACCTCGATCAGGGGACGATGCAGGCCATCGCCCGGGAGATGAATCTCTCCGAGACCGTTTTCATCAATCGCTCCAGCAACCCTGCGCACGCGGCTTCCCTGCGCATATTCACACCCTCGGGTGAATTGCCTTTCGCCGGACATCCGACCGTCGGCGCCGCAGTAGCGATTGCCGAGCGCAATCGCGGGGATGGCGACGACGACATCGATATGGTCTGCGTACTCGAGGAGAAGGTGGGGCCCGTGCGCTGCGCGGTGAAAATGCGCGCCGGCGCCGTCAGCTTTGCGGAATTCGATCTGCCGCGCAGATCTTCAAGGGTGGACCTGCCCCTCGATCATGCCGCCCTGGCCGATGCGCTGGGTGTCAGCGAAGGCCATCTCGGTTTTGAAAATCATGTGCCATCGATCTGGACGGCCGGCGTGCCTTTCCTGCTGGTGCCTATGCATAATATCGCCGCAGTGCGTGATATGGATTTCGACGCCGGTCTGTGGCTGCGCACCGCACCGCTGGTTGAGGGGCTGCTGACGGCGGCCTATATTTACTGTCGCGGCGGTGTCAATCACGCCGCAAAGTTCCATGCCCGTATGTTCTCCCCGGATATGGGCATTGCCGAAGACCCCGCAACCGGCTCGGCCGCCGCCGCGCTTTCGGGCGCCATCCACCATTTCGACGGGCTGACTGACGGACATTATCCGCTTTTGATCGAGCAGGGGGTGGAGATGGAAAGACCGTCTCACATCCACCTGCGCATGGACATCAAGGACGGCGAAATCGGCCGTGCCCGCATCGGCGGCCACGCGGTGCGGGTTGCATCAGGCACGTTCGAGATTTGATGCAGGCCATACTGGTCAAATACGTAGCGTGAAAGGATGGCGAAGCAACTGGCTCGCACAAAAGAAAAACCCCGGTCTTCACCGGGGTTTTTCTTTCAGTGCCGTTCAGATCAATTAAACCGACCCGCCGCATGGGCAAGCATCGTATAGACCTTGCCGGTATCGGAGGTGAGGTAGGATTGCGTCACGGTCCGGTCGCGGTCGGTCCGGGCCACATCGGCAAGCAGCTTTTCGAAATCGTTGATATAGCGGTCAACGGCGGTGCGGAACTCCGCTTCACGCTCATATTTGCGCTTGATCTCGTCGAAGGTCGTCTGGCCTTTCAGCGTGTAGAGACGACGGGTAAAGACGTCGCGTTCGCCACGCTGGTAACGGCGCCACAGTTCCACCGACGCATCGTGATCGATGGCGCGGGCGATGTCGACGGAGAGCGAGTTCAGCGATTCCACCATGTGACGGGGATTACGGGTGTCGGCTGCGCGGGTCGGCTGTTGCTCGGTGCTGGCGCGCGGTACGGAGGCTGCGGGCGTCTCCTGGGAGGCGCCGCGCAACAGATCGCTGATCCAGCCGCCGCCTTCTTCGCGACGTCCCGCCTGGCTTGGTGCGACTGGCTGCGCCGGAGCGGGTGCCTGACGATTCTCGACTTGCCGGTTTTCGACCTGGCGATTTTCGAGCGGCAACGTGCCGCGCAGGGCAGGTGCTGGCTGCTGCTGCGCCGGGCGCTGCTGTTGAACCGTCGCCGGGGCTGCGGGCTGCGGGCGCGGCTCTACGCGGCGCTCGACGGCCGGCTGGGTTGCGGCGATGGCGCGGGCAACCGGCTCGGACACTTCCATCTGCTGCGTCGAGCGGCCGACGAGCTGGGAAATATCCTGCAGCGCCTTGATCTGCTCGGATACGGCGCGGCGCATTGCGGCCGCACTTTCCTTGGCTTCTTCCGGCAGGTCGAAGGCACCACGCTTCAGTTCGGCGCGGGTCGCGTCAAGTTCGCGGCGGATATCGTGGCTTGAGCGACGGATTTCATCGGTCGCGCCGGCGAAGCGGCTCACCGCTTCCTCGACAGCCTGGCGCAGCGTTTCCTTGAGGTTGGCTGCGGCCGCATTGGATTTTTCGGAAGCACTGCCGAGAAGGTTGTCGACTTCCGAAAGAGAGGATTCGACACCGCCGCGCAGGCGGTTCACCAGCTCGTCGGAATATTTCTGCGCGTCGGAAAGCGTGCTCTCGATCGAGCGGCTGGCATCCTGACCGGCGGCGAGCAGGGCGCCCCGCATGGTCTGTGCCGCCGAACGGGCGCGCTGTTCGGTTTCATCAAGCGAGCGGCCGATATCGGAGAAGGAAGCCTGCAGATTTTCACGCAGGTTGCCGGCGACGTTCTGCGAACGCTCTTCAGCCTCGTTAAGTGTGGTTTCCACCACACCAATGACATTGCGCATCGCGCTTTCGATTTCCTCGGAACGCTTGACGAGGCCGACAGACAGGCTGCGCAACGCATCCTGGCGTTCTTCCAGCGTGCCGACGAGGCTCGACTGGGCGGCATTCAGCAGCTCGGATGCCTGGCTCAGCACCTTCGAATGTTCTTCGAAGCGGCTGACGATGCCAGCGACCTGTGCCAGCGTCTGGCCGGAAATATTCGACAGACGGTCGATCTTTCCTTCCAGCAGACGGCTGGAACTGGACACCATGTCGGCGGCCTGCGACGCGGACTCCGAGAAACGGGCTGCAGACGCATTCAGCGCTTCATCCGCTGCACCGAAGCCCTGAGCGGCGCGCTCAACGGCCGAATTGAAGTTGGTTGCCGACTGTTCGACGATTTCGGCCATGCTGTTATGGGTCTGCGACAGCATATCCGTGCTCTGACGAGTGGCGGCAACCAGCTTGTTGGCTGCTTCGCTGCCGGCGCGGGCATATTTGTCGATACCCTGTTCGACGGCGTCCGCCATTGCAGTATGGGTTTCCGACAACATGTCGGTGCTCTGGCGAGTGGCTGCGACCAGCTTGCTTGCCGCATCCGTTCCGGCGGCGGCATAATCGCTGATTGCCTGCTCCACCATGCCGACCATGCCGCTATTGCTCTGCGACAGAAGCTCGGCGCTCTGCTGGGCGGCGGACACGATCTTTTCGGCGGCTTCGCGGCCGATGGTGGCATATTCGTCGACGACAGGCTTTGCCTTTTCCTCGATAAGACGCGACAGCTCCGCGGAGCGGCTGGCCAGCATCGAGTTGAGTTCGCGGGTGCGGTTGTCCAGTGCCGAACGGATCGATTCGCCGCGCGCATCGAGGGCGGATTCAACACCCGTCAAAGTCTCGGAAATGACACCAACCTGTGAGCGGACAACGGCTTCAGCCTCGGCAACCTTGTTGACGATGATGTTGCCCGCCTCGGAGAAGGTCTGCGCCACGGCGGCAGCCTGGCCGGAGAGGCGCGTCTGTGCATCCGAAATACGGTTGACGATTTCACCCGAGCGTTCCTCGATGGCCTTGGTAAAGGCCTCGTTCTGTGCCTGCACCTGTTCGGCGAACTCCGCGCCGGACTTCGCGAGCAGGGCGGAGGAACGGGCAGCTTCGTCGCCGATGCTTTGCGTGGCAGAGGTAACCGCGCCACGCAGGCTGACAGCAAGATCGGTGGCCTTGCCTTCGATGGTGCGATTGACGTTTTCGAGACCGATCGTCAGTGCGCGGTCCATCGTGCCGAGGCGCTCATCGATGCGGGCCGTGCCGGTATCGAAGGTTTCGGCCAGGCGGCTGGTGCGGCTTTCGAAGGTGTCGGCAACGCGGGTCGTCTGCTCGTCCAGGATGCCGGTGATCCGCTCGGCGGCCTCATCGCTGGTGCGCGCAAAGACGGCTGTCTTGTCTTCCAGCGCCTCGGCGAAGCGGCGGCCGGCATCCTCAATCGACGTGTTCACATTGGCGAGATCGCCGCCGACGCGTGCCTGAAGCGTATCGAGAGAGGTCTCGATGCGGGTGCCGGTTTCGTCGAGACGGGTGGTGACGTTGCCGATAGAGGTCTCGATTTTCGAGGAGAGGGCGTCCGTCGCGCCGCCGATTTCGCGTGCGGCTTCGCCGATCTTGACGGCGATATCACCGGCGCTGTTGCGAAGACGCTCTTCCAGCGTTGCCGCACTACCGTCAATCGCCTTCTGCAGCGTTTCCTGCTGGGTTTCGAGCGACAGTTCAAGCATGCTGGCGCTGGAGGCGACCGTGGTGCCGATCATCATCGCCTGCTCGGAGAGCATGTCGCCCATCTGGGTCGTGGCGGAGCTGAGCGTGGCTGCAATTTCTGCCTGACGCTGCTCAAGCGTGCTGCGGATGTCCTCGTGCGATTGTGAAAGATTGCTTTCGAGGCGCGAGACGCCTTCTTCCACGGTCTGCGCAAACCGGGTGCTGCCGTCTTCAACGACGCTTTCAATGCGGTTGGCTGCGCCCGAAACGCTCTGCTCGATCAGACCGCTGTTGCGTTCCAGCGATCCGGCAATACGCTCGGCCTGCGAGCCGAGCATGGATTCGAGCCGCTCATGGCCGCTGGCAAGCGCATTTTCAAGCGTGAAAGCAGTGGCTTCCAGGCGTTGGCCGACGCCGGCCGCCGCAAGCGAAAGCGATGACGCCCTGGCGTCCATGGCTTCGGCGATCCGTTCTTCGACACCCGAAATGGTCATGTCGAGCGCCATGGTGCGGCTGTCGAGCGCATCGGCGATGCGTTCTTCCGCACCCGATACGATACCGGAAAGAGCCGCCGTGCGGGTGTCAAGCGCGCTGGCAATGCGGTCTTCCACGCCGGAAACGGCGCTGTGCAGGGCGGCGGTGCGGCCGTCGAGAATATCCGCGATCTTTTCCTCTACGCCCGAGAAGCTCATGTCGAGCGCCATCGTGCGGCTGTCGAGGACGTCGGTGATGCGCTCTTCCGCGCCGGAAACGACTGACTTCAGGGAATCCGTCCGGCTGTCGAGCGCGCCGGCGATGCGGGTTTCGGCGCTGGCCACCAACTCGCCGAGGGCTGCGGTGCGTGTATCAAGCGTTTCGGTGATTTTTTCCTCGACTCCGGAGAAGGCCATATCCAGCGCCATCGTGCGGCTGTCGAGTGCATCCGTGATGCGTTCTTCCGCACCCGAAACCACGGCGTTGAGGGCTGCGGTGCGGCCGTCCAGCGTTTCTGCAATCCGGGTTTCGGCGCCCGCCACCACATCGCCGAGCGCGGCTGTACGGCTGTCCAGCGCGCCGGCAATTTTCTCTTCGGCGCTCGCTACGATGCCGGTGAGGGCGGAGGTGCGGTTGTCGAGCGTCTCGGAAAGCCGTTCCTCCACATTGGCGAAGGTCATGTCGAGCGACAGCGTGCGGCTGTCCATGGTGTCGGCGATGCGTTCCTCGACGCCGGAAATGGTGCTGGAAAGCGCAGCCGTGCGGCCATCAAGCGTTTCGGCGATACGGCTCTCGGCTCCGGAGACGACGTCGTGCAGGGCAGCCGTGCGGCTTTCCAGCGTGTCGGAGATGCGGTCCTCGATGCCGGAGACTGCGCCGGTAATGGCTGCGGCCCGCGTTTCGAGCGTTTCGGCAAGGCGACGTTCCACGTCGGCGACGACGTTGTTGATCGCAGCTGCACGTTCGTCGAGCATGGCAGCGAGGCGTTCTGCCGTGCCGGAGACGGAGCCGGTAATCGCCATGGAACGGCTGGCGAGCGCTTCGTCGAAACGGTTCTGGCTGGCCGAAAGCGCGCCGAACAGGGCGTTGCTGCGTTCCGACAGCACGGCGTCGATCTTCTCGTGCGAATTGGCGAAGACGTCTGTGATTTCGGCGGTGCGCTGGCCGATCGCGTCGCTGAAGGCCTGAGTCCGGGCCTCAAGCGCGCTTTCCAGCATTTCCTGACCCGTGCCGAGCGCGGTGGCGAGCGCCAGCGACTGATCGGTCATGGTGGTGCCGATGCGTTCCAGACCGGCGCTCAACATGGTGTCTAGCGCTTCAGAACCGCCCGCCACGGTTTCGTTGATCCGGGCAAGGCTTTCCATCAGCTTGCTATCGAGGCTGCCGGCGCGCTGGTCGAAGGCGCTGGCGAATTGCGCCACGTGTTCATCGAAGGCCGAGTTGACCTGACCCACCGTCGCCTGCATCCGTTCCTCATAGAGGCCGGAGCGGAGATCGAGATCCATGATGGCGTCGTCGGCCGTGCTCTGCAGGCTCTGGCGGAAGGAGAGGCCTTTTTCCTCGAGCGTCGTGGAGAGCTTGTCGAGCACGGTATCCAGCGAACCGCCGATGATCTGCTGGCCGCGTTCGATATTGCGGTTGAGCTCGAGCGTGCGGCTGGAAAGCGTCTCGTTGAGCTGGCGGGTGCGTTCCTCAAGCGCGCTGTTGAGGCTTTCCACGCCGCTGTCGAGCGTCGAGGCATGGATCGCGAAACGTTCGAGCAGCACTTCACCGCGTTCGTCCAGCGTCGAGGTGAGATTATGCAGCCGCATGTCGAATTCGTTGGAAATCGTCGTGCCGGAGGAGTTCAGCGCCTGAAGCAGGTTCTCGGTCTTGGCAGCGATCAGGCTGCCCATCGCTTCCGTCGAAGCGCGCGATTTTTCCAGGAGAGCCGCCGAACGTGTGTCGATCATCGACGCAAAGGCCTCGCCGGTCGTGGCGATCCGCATCGAAAGCTCTTCGCCGACGATGGAGAGTTCTTCCTTGATCTGTTCCTGCGCGCCGACGATGGAGGAGCGGATGCGCTCGGCATGGTTGACGATTGCGTCGCGTTCGGCGGTCAGTTCCTGCACGAGGCTGCGCACGCGCAGCTCATTGTCCGCATAGCTGCGCTCAAGCGCATTGACTTCGGAATGGACGAGGGTTTCGAGTTCGGTCGCACGCGCAATGGTGCGCTCGATACCGTCATTCATGGCCGAGACTTCACGGCGAACCGCCTGGCCAACGGACATGATGCGGTCAGAGGCAACGGTTTCGGGTTCGGCAAGACGAAGCGCGACTTCCGCCATGGAGCGGGCGGCGTTGCGCAGATCGCGGGCACGCGCCATCATGATGGCGAAGGCGAAGAATAACATGACCGGCACCAGAATGCCGACGACGATCGCCATCAGGCCGGGGATCGCGGCGAGGTCGGAAAGCGAACCGATATTCCAGAGCGCATTGCCGTAAAGAAGATGCGCGATGCCAAGGCCGCCGAGCGCCCATATGACCGACATGATCGTGGCGTTGCGAAGCGCGCCGCCGATGGACCCGCCTTCCAGCGATTTAAGGATCATGGCCGGGCTGCGCTTGGACCCGTCATTGGCCGCTTCGAGATTGGGCGATTTCGGCGCCGGTTCGACAGGCGTGCGCGCGACTTCGGGAGCAGGGGTCGGTCTGCTGGCTTCCTTCACTCTGGCCTCCGGCTGCTTCGGCGCTGCAGTCTTCCGCGTCTCCGGCTTTTCTTCGAAAGCGCCAAGCTGCAGGGCATCTTCCAATGCCTGGAAAGCAGTCTCGTCGACAGAGTCGCTGATCTTGTTATTCGCCATGCGGTTACGCCTCGTTACACATACGCCCGGCTTCATGCCGTTGGACCGCCTGCCTATGCAGGCGGACTGCCGCCATCATGCCAGCGGAACATATCCCTCCAAGAGAGAACAATCCCGCCACTTACCAAATCCCGAATGCTGGTGATCCAGCTTTCGGGCGAAATTACAACACTGTGCCGCAATAACAAAGCTTGTGCTTAGGCCTCGCAGCAACAGCAGTACCGTAGTGACACATTTAGGTGTTCGAAACAATTAATGCGGATTTGCGGTGGTGGCGAAGTGTCGGCTTTTTAACAGTTTTTAAACCTGAGTTTCACGCTGAACGCCTTGTTTCGCATAAGTTTAACATAAATTAACCATAGCAGAAGATTTTCAGCCGCGTCACGCCGTAATTTAAGCCGATAGCACGGGTTAGGATGCCTGAATACGACACAGATGTGACACGAAACAGGAAACGGCAAGACAGGAATTTGAGACATGGCAGCAGTCAGTATCGCTTTCGAAGCGCCCGATAATTGCGGCGGCGCGCCGGTCACTGGAAAAAAGCCTATCGATTTCGATCATCTGGCCCGTCAGACGATGGGCGACAAGAATCTTGAGATCGAGGTGCTGCAACTGTTCAGCCGCAATGCGCGCGCCGCGCTGCACGAAATGGCGGGCGCCGGCGACACGGGCGTGAAGGCGACAGCGCACCGTTTGAAGGGCGCAGCACAGGCTGTCGGCGCCTTTGATGTTTCTGTGGCTGCCGCCGCCGTGGAGGCTGGTGGCAATGACAGCGTCGCGATTGCAAAGCTTGCGGCCGCCATTGTCGAGGCGGAAAATTTCATCCTGAAACTTTGCCGCTGAGGCGTAATTCATCAAAATTGCGGTTTCGCAAGGCCGGTTGAGGCCCTGGGCGCCCTCCAAGCGGGTTGCCAAGGCGAACCGGCCTTTCTATGTGTTTAGAACAGTTCTTAGATCACATTCTGGATTTCGGCATGACAAAACTGACGATCGTTGCCTTTGACGGCACGCCCCATGAACTCGACGTGAGCAACGGTTCCACCGTGATGGAGAATGCCGTGCGCAACTCCATCCCCGGCATCGACGCGGAATGTGGCGGTGCCTGCGCCTGCGCCACCTGTCATGTCTATGTCGACGACGCCTGGTCGGAGCGCGTTGGCGGGCCGGAGCCGATGGAAGAAGACATGCTGGATTTCGCTTTCGACGTGCGGCCGACTTCGCGTCTTTCCTGTCAGATCAAGATGAGCGACGACCTTGACGGTCTCGTCGTTCACGTTCCTGAGCGCCAGGGCTGAGACGAAACGGCTTTGCGGCAGAAAAAGCCCCGCTCACCAAGGTAGCGGGGAGCGGGGCGAGGCGGGTACGCAGCATGCAGGCGAGGGAGGAAACACCTGCGAGCCCTCAAGTGCGCACCGGGAGAACCGGAGGCGGCTGCGACCATCAAAGCTTTTGAGACAGGATGGTCCGAAACCGTACGTAGAACGTACAATGAGTCTCACCGGACGCACCATCACCAGAAGTCACGGGTGAGATCGGACATCACGTTACGTCATGTCGGCCAATCATTCAGCTTTGTCGGAAGAAAGGCGCGGATCTCTCAGCGGCGGCTCTGTCCCTGTTCGAGCCGGTTTTTCAGGAGCCGTGTCATGCGGGCATCGAAATTTCGCGATTCCACCACGTCGAACCGCATCTGGTCCCTGTCGTGCTCGTCCATCACCGTCTGGGTGATCTTGCCAACCATTTCCTGCAGCGTTTCACAGTTTTTCTGGGGGCGAAGCGCGGTCAACTGCCTTTCGAGCGAACGGGCGTGAGTGCGGGCGATTTCGGCGTGCCGTTCCTCGTGGCGCTTGATATCGGCAAGCAGCGTATCCCAGATGAAGGCCAGTTCCGCCGTGGTGCGGCGGCGGTTTTTCCATTGCGGCAGGAGAATCCGGGTATTCAGCACCACTTTGGCGGTTCCGACGCTGCAAAGGCCGTTTTTCTCAACATAGGTGAGTTCGCCACCGAATTTGATTTCGGTCGCGCCCGGATGGCGCGCGCCGGTATTGCGGGTCAGCGGGCCGTGCCTGGAAAGCTGCTGGTCGAGGTCGGCGGCGGTTTTGCCGCTGATCGAAAAATAGGAATAGGTCTTGCGGACGATGGTTTCGGAAAAAGCCGGTCCGGGGATGGAAAGTGCGACTGCGACCGCCAAAGCGGCGCAAAGAGCACGTGATGATTTGGTCATGACCCGGCCTTCCGGTTGAACTTGAAAAACGTTTGCTGCATAGGCGGAGCGGAACTTATAAGAATTGGCATAACACTCCGTTATTCCGAAAGGCACGTGTTACGTGATAACAGCCGGCAGCAACGCGTGGCAAGCGGCCCATGGCCGCTCCCTGAAACTTGATGGGCGTGGCCGTATTATGGCCATCGTCAACGCAACGCCCGATTCCTTTTCGGATGGCGGCCGTTATCTCGCCGTCGATGCGGCTTTTTCCCATGCGCTGACCTGCGTGGAAGAAGGAGCCGACATCATCGATATCGGCGGCGAGTCCACCAGGCCCGGGGCTGGCGCGGTAACGGAAGCCGAGGAGCAGGATCGGGTGCTGCCCGTCATCGAGAAATTGCGCCGCGAGACGGATGTATTGATTTCCGTCGATACCTATCGCGCTTCGACGGCTCGGCTCGCCATCGCGGCAGGGGCGCATATCGTCAATGACGTTTTCGGTTTGCAGAAAGACGCCGAAATGGCGGGCGTGGTCGGCGCTACCCGCGCGGGCGTCTGCATCATGCATACCGGCCGTGACCGGCAGAAGCTCGCCGATGTCATCGCCGATCAGTTCGAATTCCTCAATCATTCGCTCGAGATCGCCGAGGACGCGGGTGTTGCCCGCGATGCCGTCGTGCTGGATCCCGGTTTTGGTTTTGCCAAGGATGAGCGGGAAAATGTTGAGCTGATGGCCCGTTTCAGCGAGCTTGCCGCCTTTGGCCTGCCGGTTCTTGCCGGCACGTCGCGCAAGCGTTTTATCGGGTCGCTGACGGGCCGGGATGCGGCCGATGAACGCGATATCGGAACGGCTGCGACGACGGCGATCCTGAGGCTTGCCGGCGCTTCGATTTTTCGTGTGCACAATGTCGCCGCGACGCGTGATGCATTGGCAATCGCCGATGCGGTTCTTGCCAAAGCGTCGGCAAAGGCCGATGCCTAGATCAATGAGTGCCGGAATGTCATGTCCCGAGGAGGGTGCGGCTTTCCGGCGAAACAGTCCTGCCATGGAGGCGATGCGATGAGCCGCTATACCATCATCCTGAAAAACTGTTCCTTCTTTGCCCGTCATGGTCTTCTTGAACAGGAAGAGGTGTTGGGGCAGCGCTTTTTCGTCGATGCCGAGATGGAGGTCGAGGCGGGCGACGCGCTGGAAACCGACGATATTGAGAACACCGTCGATTATGGCGTGGCTTTCGCGGTCATCGAAAAGATCGTCGTCGGCCAGCGCCGGTATCTCATAGAGGCGCTTGCGAACGACATCGCCAAGGCGCTGCGTGCCCGTTATCCGCAAATCGTCTGGCTGCGCATCACGGTGCGCAAGCCCTCGGCGCCGGTTCCAGGTATTCTGGATTATGCACAGGTGAGCGTTGAACACCGAGCCTGAAACGATGACCGTCGCTGCCCTGGGTCTCGGCGGCAATATCGGCGACGCGGCCGCCGCCATGGCCAGGGCACTGCGCGAACTCGATGCGCATGGCGATTGCCGCCTGATGGCCGTCTCCAACCTTTACCGCACACCTCCATGGGGCAAGACCGATCAGGCCGATTTTTTCAATTGCTGCGCTTTGGTCGAGACCGCGCTTCCGGCGCCCGCGCTGCTGGAACTGTGCCTCGATATCGAAAAAGGCATGAAACGGGTACGGACGGAACGCTGGGGCCCGCGCACCATCGATATCGATGTGCTGACCTTCGGGAACCAGTCTATCGTTACGGAAAGCATTGAAGTGCCGCATCCACGCATGACGGAGCGCGCTTTCGTGCTGATGCCGCTTGCTGATATAGCGCCTGATCTCCAGGTCAGGGGAAAGTCCGTCCGGGAATGGCTTCAGCAGGCGGACAAGAGCGGCATTGTCAGCGCAAACGAAAAGCGGGAGTGGTGGACACTCCCGCCTGGCAATGGCTGAAAAACTGTAGTCTTTACGGCTTGATCGAGCCGACAGCCAGCTGGTCGATATCGCGCGCCAGCGTGACGCCGATGACCGGTATCATCTGATCGGCGACCTTCACCGAGATGGTGATGTTCATCGAATTGTCGTTGGAGACGCGGGCAACCATTGCACCGTTGAGTTTGGCGCGGTTGATGCCGACGACGACCTTGTCGCCGCTGACCTGTCCGGAGGTGATGTCCAGACCCTTGCCGGCCGCGCCATCAAGGAACCTGCCTTCGTAGCTGTTGCCCTTCTGGCTGATGACGGCGGACATGGGCTGGCTGAAGACGCCGACGCGGCAGGTGCCGCCGAGCTTTATGCCGGTCTGCTTGTCGTCAAGCGGTTCGCCCGTCAGGTCGCAGGTGAATTTCGTGCCCTTGTATTTGCCGGCGACGATTTCGCCCGGACCCTTCCAGACGCCGGCAACGGAGCGGAAAAACACGTCGTCGCGATCGCGTGATGCGGCATGCACGTCAGACATGCCGAAACCGCCGCTGACGGACAATATGGCGGCAAGTCCGCCCACAAGCGAAAAGAAGCGCGAATACATGATACTTTCCCCGGCGAAGAAGCCTGTTCGATAGGCTGCAATCTACCGGCGGAATGGTTAATGCTTGGTTTATTTCACTCTCATTTGCGGCGTCATCCGTAACCTTTTGAACCGCTCAAAGTCGAGCAATCAGGCTTTCTCGCCGCTTTTTCCACTGCTTAAATCGGGCGTGAGGTCGGACATGAAATCGCCGATTCCCGGCCGTTTCACAGCCCTGAACGGCAGCGGGCGGCAAAGATCCATTGCGGCAATGCCGATTCGCGCCGTCATCAGGCCGTTGATGACGCCTTCGCCGAGACGTGCGGAGAGTTTCGAAGCAAGGCCGTGTCCGAGAACCTGTTGAGCGAGCCCGTCACCGACGGCGATCGAGCCCGTGACGGCGAGATGGGCGACAACATCGCGCAGGAGTTTCAGCATGCCGAGCGTGCCGGGACGGCCGCCGTAAAGCTCTGCCATGGCGCGCACCAGCCGCGTCACTTCGAACAGCACATAAGCGAGATCGACGACGGCGCGTGGACTGACGGCAGTGACAACCGAGACTCGTTTCGAGGAATTGAGAATCAGCGCCCGCGCCTGTCGGTCGAGCGGCACCAGCAGTTCACGTTCGGCAAGCTCGATCAGATGCGGGCCGTCGATGACATCGCTTTCCGTTTCCTTCAGCGCCGCGCGCCCCTTGGCCGTTTCCGCCCGATGGGAAAGGACGGCATTCAGGCGGGTGACGATGGCGCGGGCGGGTTTCGGGCTCTTGTCAAGGCTTGCCGTCTCGGCATCCGCCTTGAGAGATTGTACGGCATTGAGCCGCATGATGCCGAAGACTTCGCGGCCGACGAGGGCGAGAACCGCAAAAAGCGCCACGATGAGGGCGATCGTTGCCGTGTAGCCCAGCCAGTCGGAGCGGGAAAACAGATTGCGGATGAGCTGATCCGCCCAGAGCCCGAAGGCAAGCGAGAACAGGACACCCAAAGCACCCAGCGCCAGCTTGCCGAAGGAGAAGCGGCTTTTCTTCGGTATCGCCACGGGCAGAGCGGCAGCGTCTATGTCCTCAGGTGCCAGAAACGGATCGTCTTCATCTGGCGTCAAAGATATCTCCGCATCGAAACTGCGCGGCGCTCGCTTCTGCGTGGCGGACGGTCGTGCCGTCTCTTCCGTCTCGAGCGTGAAAGCGGCGGGGCGGCGCGTCTGCGGATCGTTTTGTGTGGGAGCTTTCATGCGAGCTTGTCTCCGAACAGGAACTGCATGGCGCGGTCGAGCCTGATATGTGGAACGGAAAGCCGAATGCCGCCGCTGCCCGGCTCGTCAATGTTGGGCGGTCGAAAACGCACGACATTGACATCAGGTAGTGTCGCCTTGTCGCCATCCCGGTCTATGCTGCGGAACAATGGCTCCGGATCGTCAGGCAGGTCGCCCGGAAAGATCGCTGTCTTGCGATTGCCGTCAAATGTCTCGCCATTGATGGTTTCGCCGGTCATCGGCGTGCCCACGATGACGGGCAGTTCGTGGCCATCCTGTCGAACGCTTGCCTCTCTCGTGGCGCGAACCGAAGCCAGCGCCATGACTTCGATACCGGCGCCATTCATTCCGATGGTGGTGATGGCGCGGTCGACCAGACGCCGGGTCAGGCGCTCCAGCCGGTCATGGCTTTCGTGATGCAGATGATCGGCCTTCGTAGCCGCAATCAGCACCTTGTCGATGCGACGGCCGATCAGCGACGACAGCAGGCTGTTGGTGCCGGGGCGGAAACAGGCGAGAACATCGCCCAGCGCCCGCTCCAGATCCTGAACGGCTTCCGGACCGCGATTGACGGCCTGCAGCGTGTCGATCAGGACGATCTGCCGGTCGAGGCGGGCGAAATGCTCGCGGAAGAAAGGTTTGACGACGATCGACTTGTAGGCGTCGTAGCGCCGCTCCATCATGGCGCGCAGGGAGCCTTTCGGCGCTTTTTCGTCCGTCAGGCCGGGAAGCGGCGCAAAGGTCAGCGCGGGCGACCCTTCCAGATCGCCGGGCATCAGGAAGCGGCCGGGCGGCAGGGTGGACAGCGATCTCTCGTCGGACTTGCAGGCCTTGAGATAGGCCGCGAAGCTTTCAGCCAAGCGTCGGGCCGTCATTTCGTCGGCGGGCGCGTTGATATCGAGCGAAGAGGCGATGGCCAGCCATTCCTGTGCCAGCTCGGCGCGGACCCCGCTTCCGGCCAGCGAGACTGTGGTATCGCTGAATTGCCTGTAATCCTGCGACAGAAGCGGCAGGTCGAGCAGCCATTCGCCGGGGTAATCGACGATATCGATAGAGAGCTTGCCGGCCGAGAACCAGCGGCCCCAGCCGCTGGCGCTCTGGTAATCCAGCGTGATCCTGAGTTCTGAGATCGCCCGCGTCGAATCCGGCCAAAGCCGGTCGCGCACCAGTGCCTGGATGTGATCTTCATATTGGAAACGGGGAATGGCGTCGTCCGGCTGCGGCTCCAGCCGCACGTTAGAAACGCGTCCGGAGCGCATGGCCTCAAACAGCGGCAGCCGCCCGCCGTTGAGAAGATTGTGGACCAGCGAAGAGATGAAAACCGTCTTGCCCGCCCGCGAAAGGCCGGTGACACCAAGCCGCAATGTGGGGTGAGTGAGGTTACTCGCGCGGTCGGCCAGATTATCGAACGCAATGAGCGCACTGTCTGTCAGGGACGTAAGAGAAGGCGGCAATGGCAATTTCCCGGCTGCGTTAAACGGTCACGGCTGCAATATAGGAAGATACGGTTGCCCAAAAAAGAAGCGCGCCAGCGGATTTTCAGCGCGCCTTCTTTCCGCAATTCATCGCGCGCCGAAGCGATTATTTGCCCGGTGCGAGGAAATCGATCAGCCGCCAGCGGTCTCTGCCGTTGCTGGCACCGCCGTCGTGATCCAGAACCGCGAGGCCCGATGTCGGAAAACCCGAGGGCAGGGCTGCATGCAGCAGGTCCTCGCCTATCATCGCTTCCAGCGTTGCCTCCATGGTGGGGTTATGGCCCACCAGCATCACTGACTGCGCCTCCGTCTGAGCGGCGACAAGGGAGAGATAGGTTTCGCTGCGCGCATTATACATCTCATCGACATAGAAGATGTCTATGCCTTCATTGAAGGCCCTTTGCCAGGCCTCCGTTGTCTGCCGGCAGCGAACGGCCGTGGAAGACAGGAGGACTTCGGGCCGGTAGCGGCGGTCGGCGGCGAGGTCGGCAATGACCTCCGCCTCGGCAAAGCCGGCCTCGTTCAATCCCCGGTCGAAATCCCGTTCTCCCGGCGCCGCCCAGGCGGCCTTGGCGTGGCGCAGAAGATAAACTCGGCTCGGGGAAGATGCTGTCAAGGGCGGGGACCGGCGTTCGAATGTCAGGGCACGGGCGGAATGCTACAGGATTGGGTTGCAGGACCGCAAGTCCTCTTTCCTGTTGGTAAGTCGCATTGAAGTGATTGAAGAAGAGATCGCTTCAATACGAATAAAGAATAAAAATTAGTCATTTAGATGATTTTTGTGTCAGTTTTAAAAATGCCCGAAAACTGATCTGTAGACTTGAACCGGCCACTATCATTGGAGTATACACCGCCGCATTGAGATGTTCTTCGAGGAGAATCGCGTTGAGTGAGAAGATCGATCTTAGCAAATATGTGCTCTCGGAAGACGATGAGTTCATGAATGCCAGCCAGCGCGCCTACTTTCGCGCGAAGCTCATAGCCTGGAAAAACGATATCCTGAGAGAAGCGCGCGAGACGCTCGGACATCTCGCCGAAGAAAGCGCCAACCATCCCGATCTTGCGGATCGGGCCTCTTCCGAAACAGACCGGGCGATCGAGCTTCGCGCCCGCGACCGTCAGCGCAAGCTGATATCGAAGATCGATGCAGCCCTTCAGCGGATCGAAGACGGCACTTACGGTTATTGCGAGGAAACAGGCGAGCCCATCGGCCTCAAGCGTCTGGACGCGCGCCCGATTGCGACCCTCTCCATCGAAGCGCAGGAGCGCCACGAGCGTCGCGAAAAAGTCTACCGCGACGAATAAGGCTAAGCCGCGTCAGACCGGTGACGCTATAAAAGAACAAGGGCACGGAAACGCTTCCGTGCCCTTTTTTATGCAATAGCCTCTGCTGGGTAAATTCGTCCCTTCAGCGGTCGCGGGTCACCGAAAGCTCACCGAAGATGCGTGCCATTTCCTTCTGGACGTCACCATCCGGTGATGCGCCGGTGACTGGTGGCGTGGCCGGCTGCGGTTTTGCCTGCTTTTCCGCTACGGGGAAAGTGGCCGGGTCACTATCGGCTTCCTTGCTTTTGGCGATCTCGGCTTCGAGGAAGCTCTCGAAATCGCTGGCCAGCTCGTCTGAAAATTTCGGCTCGGTGTCATTGGCGGCGACAGCCGGATTCTCAGGCTTGGGTGGGAACGGGACAGACGGTGCGCTCGCCGCCGGGCTCATACCGGGAAGAACCCGCTCCCGCGCAGCGTCGAGAAAATCGGCTGCGATGGATTGATTGATCACCGGCTCGCGCGCAGCGAAAACGGGCGGCGCAACGTCCGCAGGCCCGCCCTCTGCCGTCTTTGCCTCTATAGGTCCCTGGGCCGGGATCGGCGGCGCAACCGGTGCGGGGGCGGGTGCCGAGGGTTCGGCCCGCTTAAACTCCGGCCGCTCCGGGGCGATGGGGAGTGACGCGGCGGCGACGGGCAGAACGGTCGCGCCGGCGGCGGCTACGGTCACCGGTATTGGCGGCGGGGCAGGACGGGCCGCCTCCCGCTCGGAAGGTGCAGGTCTTGCCGGCGCGGCGGATTCACGCGCCGTCGGAGGCGGGGACGCAGGCGGCGGTGGCGTTGCCGGGCGCGGCGACGGTGGTGCTGCCGCTGCTGTCGGCGCGGGACGTTGGGCTTGAGCGGGCGGTTCCGGCCGTTGTGGCTGCTTCACCGGCTCCTCCGCCATCGGAGCGGGCGCAGGGGCTTGAGACGGTTGCTGCTGCGGCAGCACGGCGCGGCGTTCCGGTGAGATGGAAGGCTCGGTCCTTTTCGGCTCGCTTTCCTGACGCGGGAGCGCCTTGAGTTCCGGCTCCTGCACATCCCTGACGATCGGGATCGCGCCTATGCCGCTCTCGATGACGATATCGGTTGGGCCGCCGATCATGACCAGATGCTCGACATTGTCGCGCCGCACCAGCACGAGGCGACGGCGCGCATCGACGGCTGTGGCGTCAAGCACCTGCAAACGTGGCTGCCGGTTGCGGCCGCCGCGGATAAAGGGCGCCGAACCGCTTCGTCTGCGCAGGATCCACAGAGCAATCGCCAGAACGAGGAGGGCCACACCCACACCGACGACGGCGACGATGAGACGGTTTCCATAGGTGCCGATAAAATCTTCCATCATGGAGATCATCCCTTCAGATTTTTGGCTTTTTAATTTCTTGGGCAATTAATATTGCCGTGGTTCTTATAATGTGAACATCAAGCACGAAAAGACGATTTTTTTAGGCGCAACACAAGGTTTATTCATTTCAGCAAGGGCATCGCCTTATCGATGGCAACGGCGCCACCAAAGCGCCACATCTCGTCCTTCAATGCTGGGCGAGAGCGAAAGTTGCAATTCGTCCAATAGAAGGGAGCGCTTGCCATGTTTCGATCCCGTCTCGTCGGACCCGTACTGAGGCGCTGCACTGCCGCCCTGTTGATTTCCTGTTCGGCAGCGGCGGATGATAAGGCCCCAGGCAAGGTTTTCACGATGGATGAGTTCGTTCGGGACAACCCATCGTGTGTGGACTTTACCGATGGATGTTCGGTCTGCACCATCAGTGACGGCAGGATTGAGTGCTCCGCACCGCGGATCCAATGCCAGGTGAGGGAACTCACCTGCACGCGCCATTAGTCTTTTGAGGCTGATATGCGGCTTTGAAGCCGTTTTCGCTGTGCGTTTTAAGCCTTTGTGTCGCTGCGGAGCTTTTTGAGGGTCGAGCGAGTTGCTACAAGAAATTCTGCTGCCCGATTCCGTCTGGAGTGCGGGACTGTTCGAATGACGACCTGCACGACTGCGAGGCCAAGATGACACGGGTGCGCGAGACAAGCGACAACGACCTTCCGCTGGTGGACAGGCGTGCCCGTTCCGGCACGGTGTTGCGCATTCTGCTGCTGGCGCTGGTGCTGATCGCCGCTGCCGCCGCCTTTGTCTATTTCAAGGATTCTCTCGAAAACGAAATCGTGCTCGGCATTCTTGGTGTGCTGGCCATGATGGGCATTTTCTTTCTGGTGTCGTCGATCATCGGTTTCATTGAGGTGATGCCGCAATCGCAATCGGATGGGCTTGCACGCCGGTTTCTCTCTGCCCACCCCGATGGTACGCTGATAACAGATGCCAAGGGGCATATGGTTTATGCCAACGCCACCTATTGCAGGATGAGCGGCACCACCAAGGCGAGCGATATCCAGAGTCTTGAAACATTGCTGTCGCGCAGCCGGGAAGCGACGGAGGCTCTTTACCGTCTCATCAACATGCTGCGCGAAGGCCGCGACGGCTACGAAGAATTTCGCCTGCTGAAACCGCTGGGCGAGGATTCCAATGCGGGGCCACACTGGTACAGGCTGAAGGGCAGGGTGCTGAAGGATTCGGGCGGCGAGGGGCTGCATGTCTTCCAGATTGCCGATATCACGCCAGAGCGCGAAGATCAGGAGCGCTTTTTCCGCGAATTGCAGAATGCCATCGATTACCTCGACCACGCGCCGGCCGGTTTCTTTTCCGCCGGTCGCAAGGGTGAGATCGTTTATCTGAACGCCACTCTGTCGGAATGGCTCGGCATCGATCTCGCACAGTTTTCGCCAGGCTCGATGACGGTCTCGGACATCGTCGCCGGCGAGGGCATGGCGCTGATCGAATCCGTCCAGCCCCAGGGTTCAGCAAAGCGCACCGAAATCCTCGATCTCGACATGCGCCGGGTGAACGGCCAGAGCATGCCGGCCCGCCTCGTCCACCAGGTCACCGCAAAGGACGGCGCGCCGGGTGAGAGCCGTACCATCGTCCTGATGCGGCCCAAGGGGCAGGAGGATACCGAATCTTCCTCCGCCATGCGCTTCACGCGCTTTTTCAACAATACGCCGATGGCGATTGCCTCGCTTGACGGCGATGGACGCATCCTGCGCATCAATGCGCCTTTCCTCAAGCTGTTCTCCGGCGTTGTCGGGCGCGACGATATTGATCGCGGCGTGGCACTCGAGACAGTCCTTCACGACAATGAAAAGCCGCGCCTTGAACAGGCGCTCGCCGAGGCCAAGGACCGTCAGGGCGATATCGCGCCCTTCGATTCCCGCCATCCGAGCGACGAGACGAGGCATTTCCGTTTCTACGTCAATGCCGTCATCGACCAGGACGACGAGGCGCCGGAAGAGGTGGCAATCGTCTATGCGATAGAGGTGACCGAGCAGAAGGCGCTCGAAACCCAGATGGCGCAGACGCAGAAGATGAACGCGGTGGGCACGCTCGCAGGCGGCATCGCCCACGATTTCAACAACGTGTTGACCGCCATCCTGCTGTCGTCCGACCATCTGCTCTTGCAGGCGCGTCCGGCCGATCCGAGCTTCGCCGATCTGATGGAGATCAAGCGAAACGCCAACCGCGCCGCCGTACTGGTGCGCCAGCTTCTGGCATTCTCGCGCAAGCAGACCATGCGCCCGGCAATCCTCAACCTGACGGATGTGATCGGCGATCTGCGCATGCTGGTGGACAGGCTGATTTCCGGCACCAATGTCAAGCTGGAGGTCGATTATGGCCGGGACCTGTGGCCGGTGAAAACAGACCTGTCGCAGTTCGAGCAGGTGCTCATCAATCTCTGCGTCAATGCACGCGACGCCATGCCCGATGGCGGCAAGATCACTATCAGGACACGCAACGTCGACGCAGAAGAGATCGCCGCGCTCGGCCGTCCCGAATTCCCGGCCGAGGACATGGTGATGGTGGAAGTTGCCGATAACGGCACGGGCATCCCGCCGGAGATCATGGACAAGATTTTCGAACCGTTCTTCACCACCAAGGAAGTGGGCAAGGGCACGGGCCTCGGGCTGTCGATGGTCTACGGCATCGTCAAACAGTCCGGCGGCTATATTTATCCCGAATCGGAAGTGGGTAAGGGAACGGCCTTCCGCATCTACCTGCCGCGCCACATGGTGGAGGCGGTTCCCGGCACTGGACAGCAGCTAGGCGAGGCGGCGCTTGCGCCGGTCGCCGCGGCCGAGCCGGTGAAGGAGGAGCCGCTGGACCTGACAGGCAAATCCGCCGTCGTGCTGCTGGTGGAGGACGAAGAGGCGGTGCGGCGTGGCGGCAAGCGCATGCTGGAAACGCGCGGCTACACCGTGCACGAGGCAGGCTCCGGCACAGAGGCGCTGGAGGTGATGGAGGAACTGGAAGGCAAGGTCGATATCGTCGTTTCCGACGTCGTGATGCCTGAGATGGACGGCCCGTCGCTGCTGAGAGAGCTGCGCAAATCCTATCCAGACCTGAAATTCATCTTCGTTTCAGGTTATGCCGAGGACGCCTTCGCGAAAAACCTGCCGGCTGATGCCAAGTTCGGTTTCCTGCCCAAACCCTTCTCGTTGAAGCAGCTTGCCATCGCCGTGCGCGAAATGCTCGACGACAAGGAGTGAGACCGGCGCCGTCGAACCGAATTCGGCGGTGCCGTCGCCTGTCGCAGCCGTCCGCATTTGGCGCGAAGGCGCGCCCGTGCGGGCGAGGTATGTCTTCTCGGACTTCGGTTACCTCTCATATCCCGCACTTTTCGCGAGGTTTGCCTCTTCGCAAACGCAATAGTGATTGCACCGTCGCGCAAGGGGCTTAAAATCGCTTCTTAACGACCTAAATATGGAGAGGCGAAGTTCTCCCTCCTGGCAATCAGCTGTCGGTTTGAGAACAGTTTGGAGAATGATGAAAGATGATCGCTAAGCCGATCTACATGCAGGGCGAGGGCGAAGGGGAAGACGGGGGCGGTACCAACCGTGGAACGTCTGTTATCACCCGCGTTAAGCCGAAGACGAAAAGACCGAATTTGTACCGTGTTCTTTTACTGAATGACGACTACACTCCCATGGAATTCGTCATTCACATTCTGGAACGGTTTTTCCAGAAAGATCGTGAAGCGGCAACCCGCATCATGCTGCACGTGCACCAGCACGGCGTAGGCGAATGCGGGGTGTTTACATATGAGGTCGCAGAGACGAAAGTAAGCCAGGTCATGGATTTCGCCCGACAGCACCAGCATCCGCTGCAGTGCGTCATGGAAAAGAAATGAGGATCGCAACGTGCCAACTTTTTCCCCGAGTCTCGAGAAGGCGCTGCACCAGGCACTGACCTTTGCAAATGAGCGTCACCACGAATATGCGACGCTCGAACATCTCCTTCTGGCGCTGATCGACGACGCGGATGCCGCAGCCGTCATGGGCGCCTGCAACGTCGATCTCGATGCCCTTCGCAAGACTGTCAGCGATTACGTCGACAATGAATTGACCAACCTCGTCACCGGTTACGACGAGGATTCCAAACCCACATCCGGCTTCCAGCGCGTCATTCAGCGCGCCGTGATCCATGTTCAGTCATCCGGCCGCGAGGAAGTGACCGGCGCAAACGTGCTTGTGGCGATTTTCGCCGAGCGCGAGAGCCATGCTGCCTATTTCCTGCAGGAACAGGAAATGACCCGTTACGATGCGGTCAACTACATCTCTCACGGTATCGGCAAGCGCCCCGGCACGTCCCAGACGCGCACGCCGCGTGGCGCTGACGAACCGGAAAGCGAAAACAAGCCGAACCGCAGCAATCCCGAGGAGGACGGATCGTCCGCCAAGAAGCAGCAGGATGCTTTGAAGGCCTACTGCGTCAACCTCAATGAAAAGGCGAAAAACGGTAAGATCGACCCGTTGATCGGCCGTCACGACGAGGTCAACCGCACCATCCAGATCCTCTGCCGCCGCTCCAAGAACAACCCGCTTTATGTGGGCGATCCGGGCGTCGGCAAGACGGCGATTGCCGAAGGGCTTGCCAAGCGGATCGTGGAAGGCAAAGTGCCGGAGGCGCTCGCCAATGACACGATCTTTTCGCTCGACATGGGCACGCTGCTGGCGGGCACCCGTTATCGCGGTGATTTCGAAGAGCGTCTGAAGCAGGTCGTCAAGGAACTCGAAGAGTACCCGGGCGCGGTCCTGTTCATCGATGAAATCCACACCGTCATCGGTGCGGGCGCGACCTCCGGCGGCGCGATGGATGCGTCTAACCTGCTGAAGCCTGCGCTTTCGTCGGGTGCAATCCGCTGCATCGGTTCGACCACCTACAAGGAATATCGCCAGTTCTTCGAGAAGGATCGTGCGCTCGTGCGTCGTTTCCAGAAAATCGATGTCAATGAGCCGTCGATTGATGACGCCATCGCGATCATGAAGGGCCTGAAGCCCTATTTCGAGGATTACCATCACCTCAGATATTCCAATGAGGCGATCAAGGCTGCCGTTGAACTGTCGGCCCGCTATATCTCGGACCGCAAGTTGCCGGACAAGGCGATCGACGTGATTGACGAAACCGGTGCAGCGCAGATGCTGCTGCCCGTTTCCAAGCGTCGCAAGCTGATCACCGAACGGGAAATCGAGGCCACCATCGCGACGATGGCTCGTATTCCCGCGAAGACGGTGTCCAAGGATGACGAGATGGTTCTCGCCAACCTCGAAAAGGAACTGCGCTCCGTCGTTTATGGTCAGGACATCGCCATCGAGGCGCTTGCCACGGCCATCAAGCTGGCCCGTGCCGGTCTGCGCGAACCGAACAAGCCGATTGGCTCCTATGTCTTCTCGGGCCCGACAGGCGTGGGCAAGACGGAAGTGGCCAAGCAGCTTGCCGCCTCGCTCGGCGTCGAGATGCTGCGCTTCGACATGTCGGAGTACATGGAACGTCATACCGTGTCGCGCCTGCTTGGTGCGCCTCCCGGCTATGTCGGCTTCGATCAGGGTGGTCTCCTGACCGATGGCGTCGATCAGCATCCGCATTCCGTGGTGCTGCTGGACGAAATCGAAAAGGCGCATCCTGACATCTACAACATCCTGTTGCAGGTGATGGACCACGGCTCGTTGACCGACCATAACGGCAAGAAGATCGACTTCCGCAACGTCATCCTTATCATGACGACGAATGCGGGTGCGTCCGAAATGGCGAAATCCGCCATCGGTTTCGGTTCTTCGCGCCGCACTGGTGAAGATGAAGAGGCGATCAACCGCCTGTTCACGCCGGAGTTCCGCAACCGTCTGGATGCGATCATTCCGTTCTCGCCGCTGCCGACCGCCGTTATCCACAAGGTCGTGCAGAAGTTCGTCATGCAGCTGGAAACCCAGCTCTCCGAGCGCAACGTCACCTTCGATCTGCATGAAGATGCGATCTCCTGGCTGGCGGAGAAGGGTTACGACGAGAAGATGGGCGCTCGGCCTCTGTCTCGTGTGATTCAGGAGAACATCAAGAAGCCGCTCGCCAATGAAATTCTCTTTGGCAAGCTGAAGAAGGGCGGCGTCGTCAGCGTCACCGTCGGCAAGAAGGATGACGGTGCCGATGGCCTCATACTCGAGGTTCTGCCGGAGACCGCACCCGTCAAGCCGCAGCCGGAAGCCGAACTCAAGGCGGCGAAGTCCCCGGGCAAGGCAAAGGCGAAAACATCTTCCAAGGCTGCTAAAGCGAAGGAAGAGGCGGATGTCCTCGTCGCCGAAGCTGACAAGTCCGACGATGCCGAAAAGCCGCGGCGCAAGGCCAACGCCGTACCGAAGGTACCGAAGAAGAAGTGACCGCGGTCTTTGATCGATAAACAGATGCCGGGCGAAAGCCCGGCATTTTTATGCATGAAGCGTGCCGCTCTTTAATGGAATCGGCGGCAAGTCTTCATTTCTCCGTCTGTATGACGTTGCCGCGATGCCACGGCATTTCAGACGACATGCACGAGTGGGTTCGCAATGCAAAATGCCGATAGCGACACCATCCCATTGCGCGGCTGGTTTTTCAGGGGGATGCAGGGCATTTTCTCGTTGCCCTCCCTTATTCTCATGACGTCCTTCGTCGGTTTCAGCGCTTTTGCACTGGAATCGGGCGTAGCCCGCGGTGAAGCCGTGTTCATGACGCTGTTCATCTGGGCATTGCCCGCCAAGATGATCCTGATCGGCTCCATGGTCGGCGGCGCCAATCTTGCCGCCTGTTTTCTGGCGGTGACATTGTCATCGGTCCGTATGATGCCGATGGTGGCCTCCATCGTTCCCGAAATGCGCGGCGCGAAGACGCCGACCTGGATTTTACTGTTCCTTTCGCATTTCGTTGCGATTACGGCGTGGGTCTTTGCAACACAGAACCTTTCAAAGGTGCCGCGGGAGGCCCGCGCTGCCTGGTTTGCCGGGTTTGGCATCACGCTCACCGTCGTCAATGCCATCATCGTTGGCCTGTGTTACGGTGTCGTCGCCGCGTTTCCGCCGCTGGTTGCTGGTGTCCTGTTCTTCCTGACGCCGGTTTATTTCATCGCGTCCATCTGGGCTTCCGCGCGCCACTCCGTCGTCAAGGTCGCCTTTGTCATCGGCGTCATCGCCGGTCCGGCCTTTGCGGTCCTCGCGCCCGAATTCGACATCCTTTATGCCGGTATCGGTGGAGGCACGGTGGCTTATGCAATCGATCGCCTCATATTCCGCCGCAGGATGAAACCGGCCTCACCGGAGAGTGAACCATGATGAACGACCATTGGTGGGCACCCTATCTCTTCATCGCAATCGCAGGCTGGCTGGCGACCGATCTCTGGCGCTGGCTCGGTGTTCTCGCCGGTAACCGGTTGAAAGAGGATTCCGAGGCGCTTTATTGGGTGAGGGCGGTTGCCACGTCACTCGTCATGGCGGTCACCGCCAAGCTGATCGTGTTTCCGACCGGAACGCTGGAAACCACGCCCCTATGGCTGCGCATCGGCGCGGCTGCACTCGGCTTTATTGCCTTTCTGGCCGCCGGCCAACGCGTCATCGTCGGCGTCGCGGTGCCGATCGTGCTCCTGGCAGGCGGACTTTTCGCGCTGGGTTTCTAACCTGGTATTAAAATTCCCTGTTTAGACTGCGCGATCAAAACAGGGATCCAGCGCCATGCGATTATTTGCAGCGGAACGTTTCGTCGTTGGCTTTATCGCTTTATTATTTGTCGTTGATGCAGCCTTGATTGCAGCAAGGGGCATCAGCGTGGATTATGCCGGGTACTTCCTGTGTGTATTCGCGGGTGCCGGCGTCTTTCTTCTCGGTCAATTCTATCGCAGAAGCGGGCGCGATGACCGTATCGCCGCCGCCCTCATGTCGGGAGGGCTTTTTATCCTCTTCACGCTCGCGGCCTCCATCTTCAACTATATGTTCCTGCCAATTGCGTTCCCGACGATCGATAATGCGCTCTTCGCTGTGGACGCGGCATTTGGCTATAGTTGGAAGGACATTGTCATCTGGGCGGCAACGCATCCGTGGATCGGGACAATCCTGTTCTTCGTTTATGCGACATCACTTCCCCAGCTTCTATTGATTGTCCTCACTCTGGGCTTTACGGGCAAGAACCGGGTGCTGCATCATTTCCTCGTTACCGGGGTGCTGGGCGCTTTTGCGAGCATTGTTTTCTGGATATTTTTCCCGACATTCGGACCATCTGCCTATATGGAGCTGCCCCAATGGGTCTCCCAGGCAATTCCTCTGGCGGTGGGCAATGAGTATGGGCAGGAACTGAACCGTCTTGCGACGCAGGGAGTTGGCTACCTTTCCCCTAAAAGCGTCCTGGGACTTATCGGTTTTCCGTCGTTCCACATCTTCATGGCGGCAATGTCTGTCTGGTTCGCACCAAGGCACTGGTGGGCGATGCTCGTCATACTGCCGCTTAACCTGTTGATGCTGCCGGCCGTGCTCGTGCAGGGCGGGCATCACCTCTCGGATGTTTTTGGCGGTCTCGTCGCTTTTGCCATCATCTGCGCCTTCTCGGGCCGGTTGCTCCAATGGTTGTCGGCAAAAGAGCGCATGGAAAGGACGGCCGAGGCGGCCGGTCAGGTCATGGTGGCGAAATAGTCGCCCCGGCTTCGCGTGCTTCTGCCAACAGCCAGTTCACCAGAAGCCTAGCCGATGTACTCATTTCCGCCGTTTCCACCAGCCAGTAATATTTGTCCTTGTCGGCGGCGCGCTCGAAGAGAACGGTCAGTTCGCCTTTCGCAATCTCGTCGCGCAGAAGTTCTGTCGGACAGAGACCGACGCCCTGGCCGGCCTTCAGCGCTGTTACGAGAAGATTGAAATCCGCGAAAATCGGGCCGGTGCTATGCGGCGGGACCGTGCCGGCGGCGGCAAACCAGGCCCGCCAGGCCATTTCGCTATCGTCATGCAGCAATTCCGCCTGCAACAGGCTGGCAACCGCGCTGAATGGACCGAATTGGGCGGCGTAACCGGGAGCGCAGGTGGGGCGTGTCTCGGCGCTGAAAAGCGCCACGGCATTTGGCCCGGCAGACACGCCATGCTCTATGATGAGATCGGCCGGCACGGCCTGCCTGGCGCCGAGATAGCTGATGGACACTTGAATATCGGGATGCATCGCCCGGAAACGCGGAAGCCGCGGCGTCAGAAAATGCGCAATGACTGAAGGCAGGCTGGCGAGACGGACCGTGATGCGATCGCGACGGCCGCGAATGCGTTCTGCGCCGGAAGCGATCTGCCTGAGGCTTGAGGAAACCGTGCCGCCGAAATCCTTCCCGGCTGGCGTCAGCGTCACGCCCCTGGCATGCCGTTCGAAGAGTGCAACACCAAGCCATGCCTCGAGATTGCGTATATGCTGGCTGACGGCGGTCGCCGTCATGCCGAGTTCAAGGGCGGCCAGGGCAAAACTGCCTTTCCTGGCGGCCGCCTCGAAGGCGCGGAGAGTGGCAAGCGGAGGCAACATCATGAGAAACAAGGGTAAGTAAAACTTGGTCTGAGCGCAAGAAGAACCCATCTTGTCAGCCGGGCATTCGTACCGCAATTTCGCCCTTACATTTCATCGCTCAGAGGATTTCATGCCCCGAATGCCTGTTGCCGAACCCGAAGACGCCGCCGCGCGCCGCGCCATTTCGCCTGTCGTCGTTTACCCGAACGGCACACTTGAGACTCCCGACCTTGCGCTTTTGGAAAAAGCACGCGGGAGCATGGAAAAGATCGATGAGGTTATCGTGCCGCCGCGTGACGGCCGAACCTTCAATGTTCCGAAGGGCCATTTTTTCCGCATCGTCAGTATCGAAGGCCCGCAGGTGGGGGATTTGAACCTCTGGAATGCGCATGATCTGAATGAACGGTTTTTCAGCGGCAAGACCCGCGCGCTGCATGCCACCCATGTTTCTGTCGGCAACCGGTTGTGAAGCAACCTGCCGTCCCTGCGGCCTATGGCGACCATCACCCATGATACGCTGTCATGGTATGGCTGGGATGAGGATGGCGGCGGCGTGCATGACGTGATCGGCACCCGTTGTGATCCCTATACCAACAAGCTGCTCAGCGGCGGTGACTACCACCATTGCTGCCATTCCAACCTGACCAATGCGCTGGCCTCCGCCAGGGGGCTGTCGTTCCGGCAAGCGGAACCGCATGTGCATGATGTGCTGAATGTCTTCATGTGCACGGGTTTTACCCGCGACACGCACCAATATTTCATGAAGGCGAGCCCCGTGCGGCCAGGTGACTATCTGGAACTCTTTGCGGAAATCGATCTCATTGGCGCGCTCTCCGCCTGCCCGGGTGGCGATTGCGGCTCGGCCCATTCAAGCGACGCGGCTGCCTGTTACCCGCTGAAGGTGGAGATATTCCGGCCTGATACGGCGGTGCTTGAGGGCTGGCCGTGGCCGGAAAGGAATGCCTATCGCCCTGTGGAGTGATGGCAAACATCACTGTCGTCATGCCGGACCAGATCCGGCATCCAGCCACGGCGCTTCTGCGCCGTGAGGAGTCTTTTGCGATCAAAGACTTGATCGCACTGGACCCCGGATCCAGTCCGGGGTGACGGGATGCGGATGCCGAGGTACTGCCCAACGCCTGGGCGTCTTGGCACGCCTCAAGAAGCCAACGCCGCCTTTATCTTCTCCGCATGGGCCTTCAGCACGTCACCATCGGCCATCACGCCCGAGTGCGACTTCAGCGGCTCGCCTTCCTTGCGTGGAATAACGTGGAAGTGCAGGTGGAAAACGGTCTGGCCAGCGGCCGGTTCGTTGAACTGGGCGATGAAAACGCCGTCCGCATCGAAGGCTTCTTTTGCCGCGACTGCGAGTTTTTGCACCACCGGAATGGTTTTCGCCAGCACTTCGGGATCGGCGTCGAGCAGGTTGCGGGAGCCGGTCTTGGGAACGACGAGGAGATGGCCCGGGGCCTGGGGCATCACATCCATGAAGGCCAGAGTATGCTCGTCCTCGTAAAGCTTATGGCTCGGAATTTCGCCGCGCAGGATTTTTGCGAAGATATTGTTGTCGTCATAGGCGCTGGCCGTCATTCTGCTCTCTCCGTATGTCGGACTATGCGTCCGGTTCCTGTCTTTCGCCCTTGCGGAAAGGCGTGTGTTCATCAAGGTAATCGCCGATATGCTCGACCTCTTCGCGCTCCCGCTGAAGATAATCGGCAATGGCGCGGCGCAGGCCCGGGTGGACGATGAAATGCGCCGAATGGGTGGTGACCGGCACGTAGCCGCGCGCCAGCTTGTGTTCGCCCTGCGCACCGGCTTCCACTCGTTTCAAACCCTTGGACAGCGCAAAATCGATCGCCTGATGGTAGCAGACCTCGAAATGCAGAAAAGGATGATCCTCGATGCAGCCCCAGTGGCGGCCGTAAAGCGCGTCCGAGCCGATAAAGTTGATCGCACCGGCAATATAGCGCCCCTCGCGTTTCGCCATGACCAGCAGCACGTCATCGGCCATTCGCTCGCCGATCAGCGAATAAAATTCCCGGGTCAGATAGGGCCGGCCCCATTTACGGCTGCCGGTATCCATGTAGAAGGCGAAAAACTGGTCCCAGATGTCCTCCGTCAGGTCGGAACCCGTCAGCCAGTCGATCTCGATGCCGTGTTCCAGCGCTGATCGGCGTTCCTTCTTGAGCCCCTTGCGCTTGCGTGATGACAGCGCATCGAGGAAATCGTTGTGATCGCGATAACCGTCATTGATGAAATGGAATTGCTGGTCCGTACGATGCAGGAAATCGCCTGGCAGAAGAGCGGATAGGTCATCCTCTTGCAGAAACGTGACGTGAGCCGAGGAAACGCCGATCTTCTCGGTCACTTGTGCGAGACCGGAAGCAAGTAGCGTCTTGAATCGTCCGACATCTTCGCCGTTGGCAACCAGCAGCCGCGGGCCCGTCGCCGGGGTAAAGGGCACCGAGCATTGCAATTTCGGATAATAATGCCCGCCAGCCCGCTCGAAGGCATCTGCCCAGCCGTGATCGAAGACGTATTCGCCCTTGCTGTGGTTTTTCAGGTAGGCAGGAACGGCGCCAATGAGGGTGCCTGCAGCGTTTTCCAGCAGCAGGTGGTGCCCCAGCCAGCCAGTCTTGGCGGTCGCCGAGCCAGAGTCTTCCATAGAAGACAGGAATTCATGCGATATGAACGGGTTGTAAGATTTTCCTGATGCATCGCGCGATGTTCCGGAAAGCCGTTTCCAGCTCTCCGGATCGATGTCCGCGAAGGACTGCGCAATGCTGATGGAATAATCTTCTGTCATGCCGTGGTGGACGGGTTCTCTCTCGGGTCGAAACCTTCGAATGTCATCTGGTCCGCATATTTATAGGTCGTCTCGCGCGCATTTTCATCCCTGACCGTCCAAGTAATCACCGGAAGCCCGAGTTTTCTTTGCGCTTCGATGAAGCTGTTGGGCAGGTGACCCCAATGATAGGAGATGAAATCGAGCCCCAACTGCATGGCTTCGTCATGTCTGAAGAAGTCCTCCGGCTTGTCGCCTTCGGCCGTCAGCCCAAGAGGCCAGGGCGAGCCCGCAGCCTTCAGGTCCTTCAGCAGATGGTGGTCGAAGCTCATCAGCGCCACGTGGCCGTTATAGCCCTCGAGGTCTTCCAGCACCGCTTCGGCAAAGCCGTCATCGACGCCTTCGCCCTCGCGGCCCTTCAGCTCAATAACCAGCGGCACCTTGCCGGCCACGAGAGCCAGAAGCTGCTTGAGGCTCGGAACGCGATCCTTGGTTTGGCCGACGGAAAGCATTGCCAGCTCCGCCGAGGTGCGTTCACGCACATCGCCCTTGATGCCGGTCAGCCTTTCCAGATCGTGATCATGGAAAACCACCGGCACACTGTCGGCCGCCAGCTGAACGTCGCATTCGATCGCAAAACCGGCCTCGACGGCGCGGGAAAAGGCGGAGAGCGTGTTTTCCCAGACCGCCTTGTTGAGATCATGATAACCGCGATGGGCGACGGGCTGGGCCGTCAGCCAGGAAAGTTTCAGTGTCATACGTCGATTTCCACGATGGCGTCGATTTCGACCGATGCATTGAAGGGCAGGGCGGCCATGCCGACGGCGGCGCGGGCATGTTTGCCGGCTTCGCCGAGAACATTGGCGATGAGGTTCGATGCACCGTTGATGACGAGATGTTGCTCAACGAACTCGGGAACGGAAGCCACAAAGCCGTTCAGCTTGATGACGCGGCGGACTTTCGACAGATCGCCATTCAAGGCGGCCTTGACCTGTGCGAGGATGTTCACGGCGCAAAGTTCGGCTGCGCGCTGGGCGCCTGCCACGTCGACATCGCGGCCAACGAGGCCCGTCACCGCAATCTTGCCCGATTCCATCGGCAGTTGACCCGATACATAAAGCAGATTGCCGCTGATGGTGAACGGAACGTAGTTTGCGGCTGGTGCTGCCGCAACAGGAAGCGTAAAGCCTAGTTCCTTGAGGCGGCCTTCGATGACGTCCGACATTTTCGTCTCCGGTTTTGTTGTAAATCCTTCAAGAATCCGGCATTCAGAAGATGTTGATCCAAAAGCCGGGCGGTTGCTTGTACAATATGAGCGGTGAGTCCAACAGGAGATATTGCATGTTTGTCAGGACGCTTGGTTTCGTTGCCGCAACAGGGCTTATGACCGGCCTGTCGAACGCCGCCAGCGCCTTGCCCGTCGCGGTTCCCGATCTCATTGCACATCGCGCCGTCTACGACCTCGAACTCAAGGATGCGTCCGATCGCTCCGGCATCGAAGGCATGACTGGTCGCATGGTCTATGAGTTCACCGGCTCCGCCTGCCAGGGTTACAAGACCGATTTCCGTTTCGTAACGCAGATCAACACGGGCGATGCCGTGCGGATGACGGATCAGCAGACGACGACGTTCGAAGACATTGCCGCCAAGAAATTCACCTTCGAGACCAAGTCCTACACCGATGACAAGCTGGACAAGGAAGTGCAGGGGGCGGCAACCGATAGCAGCGATGGCGTGAAGGTCGACCTGACCCGTCCGGATGCCCGCCAGGTCAGTCTGGTCGCAAGTGAGTTCCCGACACAACACATGTTTCAGGTCATCGAGCACGCGAAGCAGGGAAAGCGCATTTTCGAATCCCGTATTTTCGATGGGTCGGATGATGGTGATGAAAGCCTGATCACCTCGACGCTGGTCGGCAAGGCGCAGACACCGAAGGACGGGGACGCGGATGCCGGCAAGGCGGGCGATTTCGCCAAGGCCGCCTTCTGGCCGGTGACCATCGCCTATTACAACGACAAGACCGGCACCGACGCTTTGCCGATCTACCGCATGTCGTTCAAGCTTTATGAAAACGGAATCACCCGCGATCTCACCATGGATTACGGTGATTTCGTTCTGACGGGAAAGCTTGCGAAGCTTGATATTCTCAAGCCCGAAACCTGCGAAAACAAGCCCGTGCGCTGAAACGGGGCCATTTGCGCGGTTTTTTCGCATAAACGCTTGCATTTTTAAGCGGGCGACTGTATGCGGCTCACCATTCCACACGCGAAGCTTGGGATGTTCCGGGAGAAATCCGGTCCGTTCCGCCCGGTGGTGTCGATGAAAATCGGCGCTGTTCGCTTCGCGGGGGTTAAACCGGAAAAGGAGTAACAAGGCATGGCATTGCCCGATTTTTCTATGCGCCAGCTTCTGGAAGCTGGTGTTCACTTCGGCCACCAGACGCACCGCTGGAACCCGAAGATGAAGCCGTACATCTTCGGCGACCGTAACAACATCCACATCATCGACCTGGCTCAGACCGTTCCGATGCTGTCGCGCGCCCTTCAGGTCGTGTCCGACACCGTTGCCCGTGGCGGCCGCGTTCTGTTCGTTGGCACCAAGCGCCAGGCGTCCGAAATCATCGCCGACAGCGCAAAGCGTTCGGCCCAGTACTACGTCAACTCCCGCTGGCTCGGCGGCATGATGACCAACTGGAAGACCATCTCGAACTCGATCCAGCGCCTGCGCAAGGTTGACGAGATCCTGAACTCGGAAGGCTCCGGCTACTCCAAGAAGGAACGTCTGAACCTTGAGCGCGAACGCGAAAAGCTTGAAAAGGCTCTCGGCGGTATCCGCGATATGGGCGGCGTTCCGGACCTGATGTTCATCATCGACACCAACAAGGAAAAGATCGCGATCGAAGAAGCCAAGCGTCTTGGCATTCCGGTCGTTGCGATCATCGACAGCAACTGCGATCCGGATCACATCGACTACCCGATCCCGGGTAACGACGACGCGTCGCGCGCCATCTCGCTTTACTGCGACCTGATCGCACGCGCTGCCATCGACGGTATTGCCCGTCAGCAGGGCGCTTCCGGCCGCGACATCGGCGCTTCTGAAGAAGCTCCGATCGAGCCCGCTCTCGAAGACGAGGCTGGCGCCTGATATAGGCCCTGTCTGGCGGCGATCCCGTATCGCCGTCTCCTCGACCAGGATATGACAAGGCCGTCAAAGACCTTCAATGGGTTGACGGCCTTGTTCGTTTCTAACCGCTCCGCCACGGTTTCTGGAAACCACAGGCGTCCGAGGTGGTTGGAACGGCAGGCAGTCTTCATAACGCTGTCACACTAGAGCGGCACCCATCATTTCGATGTTTGGCGACGCCGCAGCACTTGGGAATGCGCATGCCCCTTGTCGGAACCTCAGGGTTTCAAAGGGTGTGCGGCCGGGTACAGTCATCACCCAGAACTTCGGCACGGCAAATTCCGCCGGCTGACCGATCGAACCGATAAGAGGCACACAATGACCGAAATCACAGCCGCAATGGTGAAGGAACTGCGCGAAAAGTCTGGCGCAGGCATGATGGACTGCAAGAAGGCTCTTGCTGAAACCAATGGCGACATGGAAGCGGCGATCGACTGGCTGCGCGCCAAGGGCATCGCGAAGGCCGACAAGAAGTCCGGCCGCACGGCTGCCGAAGGTCTGGTCGGCGTTGCCACCATGGGTCACAAGGCTGTCGTTGTCGAGCTGAACTCGGAAACCGACTTCGTTGCCCGTAACGACGCTTTCCAGGATCTCATCCGCGGCATCGCCCAGGTTGCTCTCTCCACCGATGGCACCGTTGACGCTGTTTCCGCTGCCACCTATCCGGCAACCGGCAAGTCCGTTTCCGACAGCATCAAGGACGCGATCGCAACGATCGGCGAGAACATGACGCTGCGTCGTTCCGCTGCGCTGGAAGTGCCGCACGGCGTTGTCGCGACCTACATCCACAACGCTGCCGGCGACGGCATCGGCAAGCTCGGCGTTCTCGTTGCGCTGAAGTCGGAAGGCGACAAGGCAGTTCTCAACTCCATCGGCCGCCAGGTTGCCATGCACATCGCTGCAACCAACCCGCTCGCCATCCGTGCTGAAGAAGTCGACGCTGCCGTTGCTGAGCGCGAGCGCAACGTCTTTATCGAACAGGCCCGCGAATCCGGCAAGCCGGAAGCCATCATCGAAAAGATGGTTGATGGCCGCATGCGCAAGTTCTTCGAAGAAGTCGCCCTTCTGTCGCAGGCTTTCGTCATCAACCCCGACCTGACCGTCGGCGCTGCCGTCAAGGAAGCCGAGAAGGAAGCTGGCGCTTCCATCGAAGTTACCGGCATGGTTCGCCTGCTGCTCGGCGAAGGCGTCGAAAAGGAAGAAAGCGATTTCGCAGCTGAAGTCGCAGCCGTCGCCAAGGGCTGATTATATTTACCCAATCTTGGGAAAACGGGAGGGCATCGCGTGACAACGCGGTGCCCTTCGTGTATCCGCGTTTCGGTTACATTTCCGAGGAGTCATGATGTCTTCCAAGCCGATCTACAAACGCGTTCTTCTCAAGGCTTCCGGCGAAGCCCTCATGGGTGATCAGGGTTTCGGTATCGATGTGGCGGTGGCCGACCGCATTGCCTCCGATATCGCCGAGGCAAGGGCGATGGGCGTTGAAGTCGGCGTTGTCGTCGGCGGCGGCAATATCTTTCGCGGCGTGGCCGTGGCATCCAAGGGCGGCGACCGCGTCACCGGCGACCATATGGGCATGCTGGCAACCGTCATCAACGCGCTGGCCCTTGCCACCTCGCTCCGCAAGCTCAGCATCGACACTGTCGTTCTTTCGGCAATCGCCATGCCCGAGATCTGTGAGAGCTTCTCCCAGCGTGCCGCCCTTCATCATCTGGCCCAGGGCCGCGTGGTGATTTTCGCCGGCGGTACGGGCAACCCGTTCTTTACCACCGATTCCGCTGCTGCACTGCGCGCCGCCGAAATGGGCGCAGAGGCGATCTTCAAGGGAACCCAGGTGGACGGCATCTATTCCGCTGACCCAAAGAAGGACCCGACGGCAACCCGCTTTGACGAGCTGACCCATAGCGAAGTGCTCGGCAAGGGGCTCGCGGTCATGGATATCGCCGCTGTCGCCCTTGCCCGCGAAAACCACATCCCGATCATTGTTTTCTCGATCCATGAGAAGGGTGGTTTTGCACAGATATTGACCGGCGGCGGCCGCAAGACCATCGTGCACGACAAATAATCCAAAACGATGCCGCCCCTGGGGCGAATACGGCCGCTGGCCGACAAGATGGAGTATCAAGATGAGTGGTGTTGACCTCAACGATATCAAGCGCCGTATGGATGGCGCCATCAATGCGTTCAAGAGCGATATCGCGTCGCTGCGCACCGGCCGCGCGTCGGCCAACATTCTGGACCCAGTGACCGTCGACGCCTACGGTTCGCGTGTGCCGCTCAACCAGGTGGCCAACATCACCGTTCCCGAGCCGCGCATGCTCGGCGTCAACATCTGGGACAAGTCGATGGTCAACGCTGTCGACCGCGCCATCCGCGAATCCAACCTCGGCCTCAACCCGATCGTTGACGGCCAGAACCTCAGAATTCCGTTGCCTGAACTCAATGAAGAGCGCCGCAAGTCGCTCGTCAAGGTCGCCCATGACTATGCCGAAAAATCCAAGGTGGCGATTCGCCATGTCCGTCGTGATGGCATGGACGGTCTGAAAAAAGCCGAAAAGGATGGCGACATCGGTCAGGACGAAAGCCGTGGCCAGTCGGAAAAGGTGCAGAAAATGACCGACGACACGATTTCGGAAATTGACCGCTTGCTTGCCGAGAAGGAAAAGGAAATCATGCAGGTCTGATATCGCCTGCGATAGACCTGTCTTTTCCGTTTAATTCCGCGCTGCCCTGTTACTGGATCGATATGCCGACGACGACACGTTCCTCCATACCCGAGCACGTCGCCATCATCATGGATGGCAACGGCCGCTGGGCAAAGCAGCGCGGCCTCCCGCGCGTGATGGGGCATCGCCGCGGTGTGGAGGCCGTGCGCGAGACCGTGCGCGCGGCCGGTGACTGCGGCATACGCTATCTCACCCTCTTCGCCTTCTCGTCGGAAAACTGGCGCAGGCCCGAATCCGAGGTAAGCGACCTGATGGGGCTTTTGAAGGCTTTCATCCGCCGCGACCTTGCCGAACTGCACCGCGAGAACGTCCGCGTGCGGATCATCGGTGACCGGCAGGGGCTGAAGAACGATATTCGCTCGCTTCTGGAAGAGGCTGAGCAGATGACGGCCGACAACACCAAGCTGACGCTGGTGATCGCCTTCAACTACGGCAGCCGTGACGAGATCGCTCGCGCGACGGCGTCAATCGCCCTTGATGTTGCCGCAGGCAGGCTAGACGCCGCTTCCATCACCCCCGAGATGATTTCGGCCCGGCTCGACACCTCGGGCATTCCTGATCCTGACCTGATCATCCGCACCAGCGGCGAGGAACGCCTGTCGAACTTCCTGCTCTGGCAGGCGGCCTATTCCGAGTTCCTGTTCATTCCGGAATATTGGCCGGACTTCGACCGGCAGCTCTTCTTCTCCGCAATCGAGCAATATGCAACGCGTGACCGCCGCTTCGGTGCACTCACCGAGCAGGTTGCCGTGGCAGGCGCCTGATGAGCCGAGAACTCAGACTGCGGATTGTTTCCGCGATCGTCATGGCCGCGGTCATTCTGGCCGCAACCTGGTATGGCGGCATTCTGTTCCGCATCGTTGCGGGCCTTCTGGCGATTCTCATCTATTATGAGTGGTCGACGATTACCCGGATGTCGGAAAGCAATCCGACCGGCAACGCCTGGGGTTGGTTTTCCGTCGCCGTCATTGCCGGCAACACGATTTTCGGCGAATCCTCGCTCGACCTGCCGCTTTTGTCAGGCTTCACGCTGACAGCGGCGCTGTTTCCGGTATTGCGCGGCAAAAACTGGTGGCTGGTGGGCGGCATTTTTTATGCGGGTCTCAGCGGTATATCACTGGCGGCCATCCGCGGTGACGAACTGACGGGCTTTGTATCCATCCTGTTCATTTTCGCCGTTGTCTGGTCAACGGATATTCTTGCCTATTTTGTCGGTCGCGCCATCGGCGGGCCGAAGCTGGCGCCTTCTATTTCGCCCGGCAAGACGTGGTCCGGCGCGATTGGCGGGGCGGCGGCGGCCGTGATCGGCGGCGCGGCAGTCTCCATGGCCTATCACGGACGCATCAGCTTTCTGGTGCTGGGGCTTGCACTCCTTCTTTCCGTGTTCAGCCAGATCGGCGATCTCTTCGAATCCTTCGTGAAACGGCGTTTCCAGGTCAAGGATTCAAGCCATCTCATTCCTGGCCATGGCGGCTTCATGGACCGTGTTGACGGTCTTGTTTTCGCCTGCTTTACGGTATTCCTCATAGCTTTCGTGCACGCGGCGGCAACCGGCGATGTGCCCGGGTCGGGCGGCGGTCTGCTGCCGGGTTTCTAAGCGGCACGAAAGGTCACGACATGAAGGGCAGATTGTCATGAACACAGTAATGGCGGCGACCGGCTTTTTGACCGGCTATATCGTGCCCTTCATCCTGGTGCTTTCCCTTCTCGTTTTTGTCCACGAGATGGGGCATTATCTCGTCGGTCGCTGGTGCGGCATCCGTTCCACGGCATTCTCCGTCGGCTTCGGCCCCGAGCTGCTCGGTTTCACCGACAAGCGCGGGACGAGATGGAAGATCTCAGCCATACCACTGGGCGGCTACGTGAAATTCTTCGGCGATGAAGACGCAGCGAGCAAGCCGGACAGCTCGGGCCTGTCCCATATGACGCTGGAGGAGAGGGCGCAGACGCTTTCCGGTGCAAAACTGTGGAAAAGGGCGGCGACCGTCGCTGCGGGCCCGATCGCAAACTTCATCCTCGCGATTCTCATCTTCGCAGTACTCTTCGGCATTTACGGCCGGATGATCGCCGATCCCGTTGTTGCAGAGGTGCGTGAAAACAGTGCGGCCGCCGCTGCGGGCGTACGCCCCGGCGACCGTCTGGTGGCGATTGATGGCGAAAAAGTGGTGACCTTCGAAGATGTCCGCCGTTATGTCGGCATCCGGCCCGGCACGCCTATCACGGTCACCGTCGAGCGGGCAGGCGAGGAGCTCAAGCTGCCGATGGTGCCGACCCGGACAGAAACCACCGACCAGTTCGGCAACAAGTTGGAAATGGGTATTATCGGCATTGTCACCGACCAGACCAGCGGTAATTTCCGTCACATCGAATATTCACCGTCGCAGGCGCTTCTGGAAGGTGTGCGCGAGACAGGCCACGTCATCACCGGTACATTCAATTATATCGGCAATCTCGTTACCGGCCGCATGAATGCAGATCAGCTCGGCGGCCCGGTGCGGGTCGCGCAGGCTTCCGGCCAGATGGCGACGCTTGGCATTTCCGCCGTGATTCAACTTGCAGCCGTTTTGTCGGTATCGATCGGGCTCCTCAATCTGATGCCCGTCCCGGTTCTGGACGGCGGACATCTCGTGTTCTACGCCATCGAGGCCATCCGCGGCAGGCCGCTGGGAGCGGGCGCGCAGGAGGTTGCCTTCCGCATCGGCATGGCGATGATTTTGGGTCTTATGGTTTTTGCAACATGGAATGATATCAGCAGCTTGATTGGCTGAGGATTGTGTTTTAACGGTTTTGTTAGTCGGTTGTTTACCTTGTTTTTATGCCAAAGTGGCGAATGAGCCACTCTGGAGCACGAAGTAAACAGAATTTAACGTTCGCGCTTGCTTGTAGGGGAAAAGCAGGTAAAACGACGCACATGGCCGGAGTCGGGTTCCGCCCGCTGAGGGACAACGTAAAAAGGTAAGAATTGAAATGAAGGCTGGTTCAAGATTTTTGAACGCTGTGTCGGCGGTTGCTCTGTCTGCCGGTGTTTCTTCGGTTGCGGGCCTTGGTGTGCTTGCCTCTGCTGGCGTTGCACAGGCAGCCGTCATCAGCAGAATCGACGTTCGCGGCGCCGAAAGATCGGGTGCGGATTCGGTTCGTTCCAACATCACCATTGCGCCCGGCAAGAACTTTTCCAATTCGGACATCGATGAATCGGTGAAGCGTCTTTACGCCACCGGTTACTTCTCGAATGTTTCCATGCGCGTTTCGGGCAGCACGCTTGTCGTGACCGTCAACGAGAACCAGCTCGTTAACCAGGTGGTCTTCAACGGCAACCGCAAGATCAAGGACGACAAGCTCGCCGGCATCGTGCAGACGCAGTCGCTCGGCCCGTTCAATCAGGCCATCGTGACGGCGGATATTGCCCGCATCAAGGAAGCCTATGCCGCTATCGGCCGCAGCGATGTCGAAGTTACCACCCAGACGGTTTCCGTCGGTCAGGGTCGCGTGAACATCGCTTTCGTCATCAATGAAGGTGAGCGTACCAAGATCGGCCGAATCGACTTCGTGGGCAACAAATCCTACAGCGATGGTCGTCTGGCTGCTGTCATCAATACCAAGAAGTCCAACATGCTGTCATTCCTGACGCGTAAGGACGTCTACAACGAGGACAAGCTGCGCGCCGACGAAGAGGCGCTGCGCCAGTTCTATTACAACCGCGGTTACGCCGACTTCCGGGTCGTTGGTTCCGAGGCTGTGCTTGATGAGTCCAAAAACGAATACAACATCACCATCACGGTCGATGAAGGTCAGCGTTACAACTTCGGCAACGTCGCGGTCGAATCGACCGTTCCGGGTGTTGAGGGTTCGGAGCTTCAGGGCCTCGTTGAGACCCGCCAGGGCGCAAGCTACAGCGCCAAGGAAGTTCAGCAGAGCATGGAGGCGATTTCCAAGCGCGTCGCCGGTGAAGGTTATCCTTTCGCCCGTGTAACGCCGCGCGGCGACCGCGACATGTCCGGCAACACCATTGGCGTGACCTACATCGTTGATCAGGGCGAGCGCGCTTACGTCGAGCGTATCGAAATCCGTGGCAACACCCGCACGCGTGACTATGTCATTCGTCGCGAATTCGATATTTCCGAAGGCGATGCGTTCAACCAGACGGTTATCACCGCTGCCAAGCGTCGTCTGGAAGCGCTGGGTTACTTCTCGAAGGTCAATATCTCGACCGCCGGCGGCAGCGCGCCTGACCGCGTCGTGATCGTGGTTGACGTTGAAGATCAGTCGACCGGTTCATTCGGTATCGGCGCCGGTTATTCGCAGAACGACGGTGTTCTGCTCGAAGCCTCCATCGAAGAAAAGAACTTCCTCGGCCGCGGTCAGTATATCCGTCTCGCTGCCGGTGCGGGTGAAGACGATGCGCGTAGCTACACGCTCTCCTTTACCGAGCCTTATTTCCTCGGCTACCGCCTTGCTGCAGGTTTCGACCTGTTCAAGAGCCAGAGCCGCAGCGAAGATTATTACGACTACGACGAGCAGGGCTTCTCGCTGCGCGTGACCGCGCCTATCACCGAGGATCTCTCGACGACGTTCAAGTATACCTACAAGCAGATCAACTACGACGGTGAGGGTGACTGGACTAACCTCAACAATCTCGCCGAACCTTATCAGGATTTGATCCGCGGTGGCGATTGGACGCAGTCCATCATCTCCAACACGCTGAACTACAATACGCTCGACGACCGCAACATGCCGCGTGAAGGCTGGCAGGCTGCTTTGACAAACGAATTTGCCGGTCTGGGTGGCGATTCCGAATATTACAAGATCTATGCCAAGGCGCGTTTCTACTACACCCTGTCGGATGAGTACGACGTCATCGGCTCGCTCACCGGTCAGGCCGGTCACGTGATGCCGACGGGCGACAATCTGCTGGTATTCGATCAGTTCAAGTTCGGCGGACGTCAGGTTCGCGGCTTTAAGAACGATGGTATCGGTCCGCGCATCGGTTCCGACTCCATCGGCGGCACGACCTATTTTGCCGCGTCTGCTGAAGTCACGGCTCCGATGCCTGGCGTTCCCGAGGATTTCGGTCTGCGTCTTGCTGGTTTCGTCGATGCTGGCACGATGTATGGTAACAAGGTTTCCACGTCTCAGACCGTCAAGGATGACAATTCCATCCGCGCATCCGCCGGTATTGGCGTGATGTGGGCGTCGCCCTTCGGTCCGATCCGTGTAGACTACGCGGTTCCGATCGCCAAGGAAGACTACGACGAGGAACAGCGTTTCCGGTTTGGCATGTCCAACACTTTCTGATATCGGCAGTCCAGAACTGCAACTTTGAACGTTCTGGAGTTTCCGGCTAATGGAATACAACGCGTTTTTTCCGCCCCACGAGGGACTGCGATTGAAAGACATCGCAGACCGCTTTGGGGCGGAACTGTCTGATGAGGCGGCGGGAGAGCGGATTGTCAGGTCCGTTTCTCCGGTCTATCGGGCAAAACCCGATCAGCTCTGCTATATCCTTTCGCGCAAGAACCGCGATGAGCTGCAGACCTGCGAAGCCGCCGCCGTCATTTGTGACGCTGCCCTTGTGGACATGCTTCCGTCCGACATCCCCGCGCTGATATCGAAAAATCCACACACGCTGTTTGCCCAGGTTGGTGCCTTGCTGCACCCCTCGGCGATGCGTCCCGGTCCGATCGCGCGGATGGAAAGCGAAATTTCTCATGCTGCGCATGTCGATCCTTCCGCGAAGCTGGAAGCGGGCGTCATTGTCGAGGCGCTCGCAGTGATCGGCGCCGGCGCCCATATCGGTGCTGGTACGCGGATCGGGCCCGGTGTCATCATCGGGCAGGATGTACAGATCGGACGCGATTGCACCATTGCAGGCGGCGCAAGCGTTCTTGCCGCGCTCATCGGTAATAATGTGATTATCCACAATGGTGCGCGCATCGGGCAAGACGGTTTCGGTTATGCCCCCGGTCCACGCGGCATGCTGAAGATCGTCCAGATTGGCCGTGTCATTATCCAGGACAATGTCGAGATCGGCGCGAACACCACGATCGATCGCGGCACCATGGATGACACGGTGATCGGTGAAGGCACCAAGATCGATAATCAGGTCCAGATTGGCCACAACGTTCGCATCGGCCGCCATTGCGGCATCGTCAGCAAGGTCGGCATTGCGGGCAGCACCCGTATCGGCGACGGTGTGATGATTGGTGGTGCGGCAGGCATCAATGGCCATATCAACATTGGCGACGGCGTGCAGATCGCTGCCATGAGCGGTGTCGTGGCGGACGTGCCGGCAGGCGCCCGTTATGGCGGAACGCCTGCGCGACCGATGAAATATTTCCTGCGCGACATGGCCGAAATTCTGGCACGCGCTGAAGGGCGTGATAAAAAAACAGGAGAGAAAAACAATGACTGAAGAAACGAAGACGACGCTCGGCGCGGCTGACATTCTGGAAGTCATGAAGCTTCTGCCGCATCGTTACCCATTCTTGCTGATCGACAAGATCATCGATATTGACGGTAACAATTCGGCGACCGGCATCAAGAACGTGACGGTCAACGAACCGCATTTCACCGGCCACTTCCCGGACCGGCCGATCATGCCGGGTGTTCTGATCGTCGAAGCCATGGCCCAGACGGCAGGTGCAATATGCGCCCGCAGTCAAGGTGAGGGCGGCCATCTGGTCTACTTCATGACAATCGACAACGCCCGTTTCCGCAAACCCGTGATCCCCGGCGATCGTCTGGAAATCCACGTCGTCAAGCAGCGCCAGCGCGGCAATGTCTTCAAATTCCATTGCGAGGCAAAGGTGGATGGTGCGCTGGTGGCGGAGGCTGATGTCGGCGCCATGATGATCCCCGAGGACCAGCAATGAGCACGATTGCCGCCTCGGCCAGAATTCACCCCACCGCCGTGATCGAAGATGGCGCGGTGATCGGTGAAAACGTCGTCATCGGTGCGCTGAGCTACGTCGGCGCGAAAGTCACGCTGCATGATGATGTCCGGCTGCACAATCATGCCGTTGTATCCGGCCTGACGGTCATCGGCCGTGGATCGGTCGTCCACCCCATGGCGGTCATCGGCGGCACGCCGCAGGCGGTTCGCCACGACGGTTCTGAAACCACGCTCGAAATTGGCGAGCGCTGCATCATGCGCGAAGGCGTCACCATGAACGCCGGCAGCTCTGATGGCAGCGGCAAGACGATCGTCGGTAACGACAATCTGTTCCTTGCCAACTCACATGTGGCGCATGATTGCCGCCTTGGCGACCACATCATCCTGTCCAACAATGTGATGCTGGCCGGCCATGTGACGATCGAGGACCGCGCCATTCTGGGCGGCGGCTGTGCTGTTCACCAGTTCACCCGCATTGGCCGTCAGGCCTTCATCGGCGGGCTGTCCGCGGTCAATTACGATGTCATTCCCTATGGCATGCTGAATGGCAATCCCGGCATTCTCGGCGGCCTTAATGTCGTTGGCATGACGCGTGCCGGCATTGAGCGCGCAGATATCCACAAGGTCCGGCGCGTCTTCAAGCAGATCTTCGAGGCGGAAGGCACTATCCGCGGCAATGCGGCAGCGATCGACCGCAGCGAATATCTGGATTGCCCGCAGGCGCTAGAAATCATCGATTTCATTGGAGTGGACAGCGACCGCGCGATCTCTTCGCCCAACCGGGGCAAGTGAGCCGTGACAGGCGGCGGGCGTCTCGCCATTGTGGCCGGCAGCGGCCAGTTGCCACTTTACGTGGCGAACGCCGCCCGTGAGATGGGAGAAGATCCTTTCATCGTGCGGCTGCGCGATGATTCCCGCTTCGACTGGAGCGGTTTCGACAACGCCGTCATCTCCGTCGGAGACGTCGCCGGGCTTGGCCGGCTGCTGCGTGACAACCGGGTGGATCGTGTCGTGCTTTCCGGGGCCGTGGCGCGGCGGCCGGAATGGCGTGAAATCCGCCCCACCGTCGCTATCCTGCTAAAACTTCCATCCATCGTCAAAACGCTATTGTCGGGCGGCGATGACGCCGTTCTGCAGATGGTCATAAAGATCATCGGCACGCTCGGTGCGAAAGTCATCGGCGCGCATGAGATCGCTCCAGGCCTCTTGGCCACGACAGGCGCTTTCGGCACGCAAAAACCGGCCGAAGACGACTTGAAGGACATAAGCAGGGCAGCTGAGGCGGCGCTTGCGCTCGGCAAACTTGATGTCGGGCAGGGTGCGGTCTCCGTCGGCGGCCGCATCGTGGCGCTCGAGGGCGTTGAAGGCACGGACGCAATGTTACTGCGCGTCGCGGCATTGCGCGCGGAGGGACGCATCTCGCCCCGCCGCCGGGGCGTGCTGGTCAAGCTCTGCAAACCGCAGCAGGATGTACGCGCCGATCTGCCGACAATCGGGATCGAAACTGTCGAAAATGCCCAAAAGGCCGGGCTTGCGGGCATTGCCGTCGAAGCCGGACGCGCACTGGTGCTTGATCGTGACGCGATGTTGAAAGCTGCCGATCAGGCGGGCATATTCGTCTGTGGCATCGATACGTCACTTCGCGGAGACATGATGGAATGACGGAGAGATTGAAGGTGGCGGTCATCGCCGGCGAAGTGTCGGGCGATCTTCTCGGCGCGGATCTGATCCGGGCCCTCAAGGCCCGATATCCCGGTTCGATCGAACTTGTCGGCGTCGGCGGCGAGGCGCTCGAGGGGCAGGGGCTCACTTCTCTTTTCGATTATTCCGAACTCTCGATCATGGGGTTCACGCAGGTCCTCAAGAAACTGCCCAAACTGATCGGCCTGATCAACCGGGCGGCTGAGGCGGTGATACGGGAAAAACCGGATGTCCTTTTGATCATCGACAGCCCGGATTTCACCCATCGAGTGGCGAAAAAAGTCCGCAAGGAACTGCCGCATCTCCCGGTCGTCAATTATGTGTGCCCGAGCGTCTGGGCCTGGAAAGAACATCGCGCAACGGCGATGTTATCCTATGTGGACCATGTCCTGGCTCTCCTGCCATTTGAGCCGGAGGCGATGCGCAGTCTCGGAGGCCCGCCGACCACATTCGTCGGCCATCGCCTCAGCGTCGATCCGGACGTCCTCGCGGTGCGTCGGAAGCGGGCAGAACGGCCACTTCCAGCGGAGGGGCGGCCGAAGACGATTCTTCTTCTGCCCGGGTCGCGTTCCACCGAGACCACCAGGCTGATGGAGCCGTTCCAGCACGCGGCGAAGGCTTTTGTGGAACGGAATGGTCCGACGCGGTTCCTGCTGCCCACCGTTCCACGTCAGGAACATCGCATCCGCGAACTGGCGGCGTCTTGGCCGCAGGAAATCAGACCCGAAATCGGCATCGATCCTGCTTTCAAGTGGAACTCCTTTGCGGAAGCCGATGCGGCTATCGCAGCGTCAGGCACGGTCATTCTTGAGTTGGCTCTTGCCGGCGTGCCGACCATATCTGTCTACAAGACCGACTGGATTTTCACCATGCTGAGCAAGCGGGTGAAGACCTGGACGGGTGCGCTACCCAACCTCATTGCCGATTATGCTGTCGTCCCGGAGTATTTCAACGAGGTGGTCAGGGCCGGGTCGATGCTGCGTTGGGCGGAACGCCTGTCATCCGATACAATTGAGCGGAAGGCCATGCTCGAAGGTTATGCTCTGGTGCAGCAACGTCTGCGCACGGATGTCCCGCCCGGCGAAACCGGCGCGGCTATTCTCCTCGAGGTCGTGAACGCCCGCAGACAGCGAGGTTGAAGCCCCATCTGTGTCAGGGCCTGTGTTGCCGCCGGTCCCACCGCGTGTATCCCAATCCACAATGGCAAGCAAAAAGGCCGGCGAGTAAAACTCGCCGGCCTTTGATGTGACGTGGTTTGCCGATTAACGCTTGGAAACCGGAACGTAGTCGCGTTTGCCGGCACCCGTGTAAAGCTGGCGCGGACGGCCGATGCGCTGTTGCGGATCTTCGATCATTTCGTTCCACTGTGCGATCCAGCCAACGGTGCGGGCGAGAGCGAAGAGGACGGTAAACATGGTCGTGGGGAAGCCGAGCGCCTTCAGCGTGATGCCCGAATAGAAGTCGACATTCGGGTAAAGCTTCTTTTCGACAAAATACGGGTCGGAAAGGGCGATCTTTTCCAGTTCCAGCGCGACCTGCATGATCGGATCGTCGGAATTGCCAGTGGCTTCCAGCACTTCATACATCGTCTTCTGCATGATCTTGGCGCGCGGGTCGTAGTTCTTGTAGACGCGGTGACCAAAGCCCATCAGGCGGAACGGGTCGTTCTTGTCCTTGGCGCGGGCGATGTATTCCGGAATGCGGTCAACCGAGCCGATTTCATTGAGCATGTTGAGCGCCGCTTCGTTGGCGCCGCCGTGTGCCGGACCCCAGAGGCAGGCAATGCCGGCCGCAATACAGGCGAACGGGTTGGCGCCAGACGAACCGGCAAGACGCACCGTGGAGGTGGAGGCATTCTGTTCGTGATCGGCATGCAGAATGAAGATACGGTCCATGGCGCGGGCCAGAACCGGATCGACCTTGTATTCCTCGCACGGCACGGCAAAGCACATGTGCAGGAAGTTGGAGGCGTAATCCAGATCGTTCTTCGGGTAAACGAAGGGCTGGCCGATATGGTACTTGTAGGCCATCGCGGCGATCGTCGGCATCTTGGCGATCATGCGAAGCGATGCGACCATGCGCTGATGCGGATCGGTGATGTCGGTCGAGTCGTGGTAAAAGGCCGAGAGAGCGCCGACCGTGCCGCACATGACGGCCATCGGATGCGCGTCGCGGCGGTAGCCGGTAAAGAAGCGGCTCATCTGCTCGTGCACCATGGTGTGGCGCGTGACGCGGGTATCGAAATCTTTCTTCTGTGCCGCCGTCGGTAGTTCGCCGTAAAGCAGCAGATAGCAGGTTTCCAGGAAGTCGCCCTGTTCGGCGAGCTGTTCGATGGGGAAGCCACGGTGCAGGAGAACACCTTCGTCACCGTCGATATAGGTGATCTTGGATTCGCAGGAGGCCGTCGACGTGAAACCCGGGTCGTAAGTGAAGGAGCCCGTGTGTTTGTACAGCGTGCCGATATCGACGACGCTCGGCCCGATCGTGCCTTCCCTGACAGGGAGTTCGACCTGTTTGTCGCCAAGTGTCACTGTAGCGCTTTTTTCCGTCATACTGATCCTCCGAAAACATGCGGGTGGGGGCGTTGAGACACGCCCCGCGGTTAAGCGTCTACCGATTAGCTATATGATCCTGTCGCAGATGCCAAGCTATCCAAAGGTCAAATTGTGCATTGCGGCAAACGCAAATGCGTTGCTTTTGGCCTCGTCGATCGAAGCAATTCAATCTCGGTCAACGCGCGGTTAAAGGAAAGCATTGCAATCTCGGGCGTCCCTCTGCAAACCTGTTTACAGTGCGGCAGGGGCGCGGCGCAGAATGCTTGGTCAAGGGGAAAAACAGCATTTCGGATATGCCGAAACGATGCAGGGAAACGCCCCCGGCACGGTGGATATCCTGTTTCCGCTGCAGCGGACCGTCGCCGTCGCGATCCCTGTTCTGCCGCCTCTGGTCGACAGGCCCGAACCCGGCGTTTCCGTTTCTCGAAAAGTTGCCGTCTGGCTGACGGAAGAACGCGCATTCGGGCACGATTTTCTTTTCGTACCCGTTGCCATCGGTTGCGGAGCGATCCTCTGGTTTTCTCTCGACACCGCGCCTTCCTTGCCCCTTCTGATCGTCGCATTTTTAGTCGCGGCCCCACTGGCGCTTCTCAACCGATACCGCCTTGATACGGTGGGAAGGGCGTGCAGCCTTGTCGCCCTCTTGTTGCTCGGCATGCTTTTTGCGGAACTGGAAACCCGCCGTGCGGCGACCATCCTTCTGGACACGCCGGTCACCACCACGCTCACCGGCAAGGTGGTGCGCCGGGAGGTGGATGCGCGGGGCGACTGGCGGTATCTGGTGCAGCTCCACTCCACTGAAGCGCCGTCACTAACGCGTCTGCCGGGGAGGGTGTCGCTCCTTGCGCGCGGTCGCGGCGACGCCATGCCGATCGGCGCGACCATACGCGGCAAGGCACGGCTCTCTCCACCGTCCGGACCGGCTTTGCCGGGATTGAACGACTTTGCCTTTTTATCCTATTTCCGGGGCATCGGTGCGACAGGCTTTTTTTACCAGCCGCCCCAGGCGGTGGCGACGGCGGACATTGGGGCCGAGGGTTGGCTGGAGAAGGCCGACATGTGGCTTTATCGCCTGCGTGCCGCCATCGCCGAGCGCATTCGCACGACGATCGGCGGCGATGCGGGTGCCTTCGCTGCATCCATCGTCACCGACGAGAGACAAGCCATATCGCCGGAAACCATGGAGGCGCTGCGGGTCTCGGGGTTGGCTCATATCGTTGCCATATCCGGGCTCAACATGGCCTTGGCATCAGGCATCTTCTTTGTCGGCATGAGGCTTGCATTCAGCCTGTTCCCAGCCTTTGCCCAGCGATGGCCGGTCAAGAAGATATCCGCCTTCGCAGCGCTCCTGATGACACTTTGCTACTATCTGATTTCCGGTTTCGCAGTTTCCGCCGAGCGGGCCTGGCTGATGATGTCGGTGATGCTGATTGCGGTGCTCTTCGATCAGCCCTCGCTCAGCCTGAGAAATGTTGCGCTCTCCGCCCTCGTGATATTGGCGCTGTCCCCGTCCGAAGTGATGGGGCCAAGCTTTCAGATGTCTTTTGCCGCAACGATCGCGCTTGTTTCTGCCTATGCGGCCTGGAGCCGCTGGCGCATTGACCGCGAGCGTCTTTTTAGGGGGCGAAAACCGGTTTGGATGACGGTGGCGCAAACTGCAGGTGCCGTGATCGGCGGCGTTATCACAACGTCGCTGATCGGTGGGCTTTCGACAGCAATCTATTCTGCCGAACATTTCCAGCGTGTCACCACCTATGGACTTTTTGCCAATCTCGCCGCCACCCCGCTCATGTCGCTGATCGTCATGCCCTTCGGTCTGATTGCCATGCTGCTCATGCCGTTCGGGCTCGACGCGCCATTCCTGAAGGTCATGGGCCATGGCATGGCGCTGGTCATAGAGGTCGCGGACGAAGTCGCCTCCTGGGGTGGCAGCGCTGCGACCGGACGTCCGCATGGCTGGTTCATCGGCATCGCCTCGGCTGGCTTCCTGCTGCTGACCCTGCTGCGCAGCCGCCTTGCGCTTTTGGGCATTCCGCCTCTGCTGCTTGCCTTCGGCCTCTCGGCAGCGACATCTCAGCGCGATCTGCCCGATCTCCTCGTTCATGAAGACGGTTCTCTGGTCGCGCTTCTGGACGAGAACAAGGTTTACGCCACAAAAACCCGGCCGCATGGCTTCATCTATGACCAGTGGCAGAGGGCGCTGCTGCTTCCGGAGAAACCGCTCGCGCCCGTTATCCTCAGAAAAGACGTTCCAACCGCGTCCGGCATCGCACTCACCAGGAAATCAAAGCTCACGCGGGACGAAATAAAGGCTGTGGGACGAGACATGGCGGCTGCGTTGAAGGATGCAGCGCCTGGAATTTTTACATGCAAGTCAGGTCGCTGGTGCGTGGCGCGTGCGGAAAGCGGCGAATGGATCATCGTACTGGAAGACGGCCGCCTCGCCGGAAAAGCATGTGACATTGCCGACATCGTCATTGTTTCCCGCAGAACGTCGTTTGCACAGTGTCGCTCGGGCGCGTTACTCCTCAACCGCGACATATTGCGGCGCATCGGTTCCGTGGAGATAGACTTCGCGAGGAGCGATCAGCCCGGCGTTGTCGGTCGGCTACGGGCGTCGACCGCGGGCGCAAACCGCCCGTGGAGTGAACATCGATATTATGACTGGAAAACCGGACGTTTCGACCGGGAATTGCCTGAAACGATCACCCGTCTGGTGGCGGCGTCGCAATGATCGCCACCAGCGAGGATCGTCAGGCCTTTGCGCGTAGATCCATCGTCAATTCGCCAATTCCGACGATCTCCTCTTCATGTGCCGCGTCACGCCAGGTCTCCTTCAGTCCCGCCTCATACCATTCGCGCATGGACGGCAGAGCGAGCAGTCGCTCACAATAGGCTTTTGCCGCAGGAGAAAGGTCTGCGCCATACGTCTGGAAACGGAATGCCACAGGGCAGTAGAAGGCATCCACCGCCGTGAACTTCTGACCGGCGAGATAGGGACCGCCGAAATTCGACAGGCCCTCGCTCCACAACGCATCGACACGCTTTATATCCGCCGCAAGCCCGGCATCGCTGACGTTCGGTCTGACACGAACGCCAACGGACATGGGGTAGAGATTGCGAAGGGACGAAAATCCCGCATGCATTTCGCTTGCTGCCGACCGCGACCAGGCTCTCGCATGCTTGTCGCTTGCCCATACCCCTTGATGACGTTCGGCAAGATATTCGGCGATCGAGAGTGACTCCCAAATCGTCACGCCATCATCGACGAGGCAAGGCACCTTGCCAGTTGGGGAAAAGGTGGAGAATGACACGCCTTCACCAAACGGGACGAGTTTCTCCTCGAAGGCGATACCGAGCGTGCGCATCAGGACCCATGGCCTCAGCGACCAGGAGGAGTAATTCTTGTTGGCGATATAAAGATCGTACATTGCGGGTCTCCTGACTGTGAAGCGGGTTTTTATACCAGCGGCCCGGCCCGGAATATCGCAAAGAATCCATCGCTCCCATAACGCCAATTGATGGGTGGGGCGCCATCCCTGCCGACGTCCTCTGGCAAAGCCGCCTTCGCCGCCATTAAAAAGAAAAGGCGCATCACTCGAGTGGAATGACGCGCCGTTCATCTTGAAGGCCTGGTTTATCGCTCATAGACCGCTCCGGCCTTATCCGGACCGGCAGCAGCATCAATGATACCGGCGGATCAGCCCTACCAGCTTGCCCTGGATTTTAACCCGATCAGGTCCGAAAATGCGGGTCTCATAGGCAGGGTTTGCGGCTTCAAGTGCGATCGAGGCGCCTTTGCGACGGAAGCGCTTCAGCGTCGCTTCCTCGTCATCCACCAGCGCCACGATGATATCGCCGGGATTGGCGGTGTTACCATTGCGAATGATGACGGTATCGCCATCGAAGATGCCGGCCTCGATCATCGAATCGCCCTTGACCTCGAGCGCGTAATGTTCGCCCGAGCCAAGCATGTCCACCGGAACCGCCACGTCATGCGTATTGTTCTGAATGGCTGAGATCGGCACACCGGCAGCGATCCGGCCCATGACGGGCACGGTTGCCGCGCCTGCTATATCGTTCGCAGGCGTCTTGGGAGCAGGGGCGGGCTCGGGCATCTTGGGCTTGCCGAGGCTGCCTTCAATAACGCTCGGCGAGAAGCCCCGTTGCGGCCTCGAGCCGGGCACATAGGCCTCCGGCAGCTTGATCACTTCAAGCGCTCGCGCCCTGTTAGGTAGCCGGCGAATGAACCCGCGCTCTTCCAGGGCAGTGATCAGCCGGTGGATGCCGGATTTGGAGGCAAGATCGAGTGCGTCCTTCATTTCATCGAAGGAGGGCGGCACGCCGGACTCTTTCATTCTTTCATGAATGAAGAGAAGCAATTCCTGCTGTTTGCGCGTGAGCATGAGGAAAACACCCTTGAGAATCGTCGTTGAAGTCGCGAAACAAATACAGAACGAACACTATATGTTCCATATGTGTTCCGCAATCCCCTAAAATTTCGTGAACTTGGGGCGAGAAAACAAAACGGGAATGGCACGCCAAGAACCCCGGTAGATAAGCTGGAATGAAAATCATAAGATTTCGTTGTTTTTATTGGCTTTTTTTCCGAAAATTAGGCGTCGCTAGTCGCTGTATTGGCAAACCTCCATAATGCGTCGTTCTCGCGCAGCAGCTAAGTAGCCGATTACTCAGAATATATTGAGGCCCGTCTTACGATTGAATGCTCTGCGATGTCGTGATTAGGAACCTTATTGGAACACCGATAGCAACCCAAGCTTTTCTTGTCGGTCTCGCCGGGCGGGAGTGCGACCCTGAGACGGGGCTATTCCACTATCGTTCACGCGCCTACGATCCCTCGACCGGGCGCTTCCTTCAGGAAGATCCGATCTGGTTCGAAGCCGGTGACTTTAAAGTCTACCGCTATGTCTGGAACTCGCCCGCCAATTGGACCGATCCGAGTGGAATGGCGGCAGCAGGACAATATGCGAGTACACTCGCTGTGCCAGTTGCACTGATGGGTGGTACGATTGCTACACAACGCATGCTATCCACAGCCAGTGGCACCGCGCGATATCTGGCATCCGCCGACAAGAATGCATTGAGTACGATTGGTGCAGCTATAGCATGCACCTTCTACACCCTTGCCGATGCGCTGAATACAGCGATGCAACCGAATATGCAGATTGTCGGCGTAAGTGGTTGTGGTGTTTTGGCGCGATCGACTCCGCCAAACGAACCTCCTAAAGGCGGACCTGCAGATGATCCGGCCGAACTGTGTGATGTCCAGTTAGATTCCGATTTAATGATGTGTAAGACAATCGCAACCATGAAGCATGGGAAATTAAATGAAACAGGAAAGACATTTCACGAAATTTCTTGATGTTATAGGGTCAACTGATAGGATTGAGGTTGAAATTAGTTGCCCAATGAACAATGGCGATTTTTACGTTTGTCGTGCGCGCGTGAGGTTCAGAGGTATTACCAAAGAGCGCAGTATCGAAGGCCTTGATGGCATCAGTTCAATTGTTAACGCGTTTATATATTCTTACCTAAATGTAATGAAAATAAGTGAAGAATATGGAATGGATTATGATATTGGCGTATTGAAAGTGGATGATATTTTGCCGGTTCCTGCTAGGATTTATAAGCAATTTAGTGATCTTACATAAGCAACCCTGACCGAAGGTCGACCTGTTCCCAAGATCAGGAATCATTGCCCCCCCTTACTTACAACGCCTTGGATAGGCTTGTCTCCCGAACGGATACCTACGAATATGATGTGCTCGGGGGGATTCCTGCCCGCGCATCTTAAAAGATTCGGCCTGAAGATGGCGGCCCGCCTTCGGGTCGTAATGGCGACGTCAATTGTAGTGCAAATCGGGCTCTAGTTGGATCTATTAACCGGAAATAGCTGGTTGAGCGAATTATGTTCAAAGATTATGGTTTGGTGACGTCGCGGAATTCAGTCCTTTTCTCACCCACTTATCAATTTCTTCTTTAGAGTAGCCAAGTAGCAATCCTATAATTCGATCAATTCCCTCATCAGGGCGTTGAATATTGTCCTGTTGGGCAACCAAGGCTGTCTTTAAAGCGGGAATGCGCCAAGCTTCCTCGGGAAGACTGTAGAAAATGTAAGTCACGCTAAAGCGAGGGTGCTTGGGATTTAGAAGTGTAAATTCTTCCATTAGGATCGATCCCTCATCAACGTATGGCTGGAAGTTATCGATGGGGATTAGGTCCTTATCGCCTACCGACTCAATATAGTAGAACATTGAGAGGGGTTTTTTCCCCTCTCGCATTAGTCTCAATTCATGACCAATGATCTCTTTCATTTTAATTTCAATCAATTAGGGATTGTTGGTGCTAATCCGGAAGGTGGCCATTCTACGATTCGGCAGAGGCATTGATAGCAGGCATTCGGATATTCTGGATTTATATCCGGAGGACGATCTCGTGCTCCACATTCATAGCCATTGACACCGGGGCAATATAGGATCGGTCCCCCGTTTCGATTTTTTTAGCGCCCGTCCGGATCTACGCCCATCTAAGGTGAATTAGTTACATAGGTCCACCTATTTGGTCCATCGGGCATCCCAAGAGGATCGGCCTGGAGATAGCGGCCTGTCGTCGGATCGTAGTGGCGATGCCAATTGTAGTGCAAACCGGATTCCAGTTGAAACCATTGCCCCGGAAAGCGTTGGTCGAGCGTGGCCGATCCCAGGATTGTGTATGCCTCCCCATAAGGCAGGTAGGTCGCGCGCCAGACTACCTTTCTTGCGCTGTCAGTCATCATAATGGGACGTTCGAGATGATCGGTATGAACCTGGCAGATTGTAGCCGCTTCCGTACCGGCATCTGCAATCACTGCCAAAGGTCTCTCGTCAAGCCAGATACACTCCCGTCCCAGCGCGCCGTTGCCGTCATATTCCGCGATGATGTTGCCGCTGAAGTCGTAAATATAGTGAAGTGGGGTGGCGCGCGAAAATACAAACGCCTGATATCGGTCAGATGCACAGTCCAACAGCCGACCTTGCGTTTTCCGCCTTTAACCGGCGCTACACACCTGAAGTCACTGGCCATCCAAAAACGGTCGCGGCCGATCTCGCCAACAATCCGCAGGCGGATGAAAACTGGTAAACCGTTCGCATTCAGATGAAGCCGGAGGACTGGTGAAACCCGGCAACCTCAGCCCACTGCCGATACCGGCATAGACGCGCAGGCCCGTCATTTGCATTCCCGGCGCTCTTCGTGCTTTTGTCAGCTTCAATACCCGGCATCTGCGCCGGGCGCGTCAAAGAGGCAAGATTTATGGCTGACAGGCATCGCGTCGATCATCTCGTTCTGCCCGTTCGGGACCTTGCGGTAGCGGCCGCGCGGCTCAAGGTCCTTGGCTTTACGGTCGCGCCACAGGCTCTCCATCCGTTCGGCACGGAGAATGCCTGCGTCTTCTTCAGGGATGGCACCTATCTGGAGCCTCTGACAGTTGCTGACCGGGTTAGCTATATCGCGTCGGTCGAGAGAGGCGATGTTTTTACCGGCAGGGACCAGGCATTCCGGCGATCGTACGGACAGGAAGGTTTTTCTGCCCTTGTGGCCTCCACCGCTGACGCTCGTGCCGATCACCGGAGATTCGTGGCGTCTGGCGTATCGGCCGGCGAGGTCTTCGAATTTTCGCGGCCCATGCAAATGCCCGACGGATCGTCAGGCGAGGCGGCGTTCCGGCTTGCTTTCGCGGCAAGCGGATCGGCTGCGGATTTCTTCCTCTTCAGTTGTCAACGCCTGCAGGCACTGCCGGGGGACCGCGCTGCACTGGAACGTCACCAGAACGGAGTTCTGGGCCTTCGCGAGATCGTGCTGTGTTCCGGTACGCGGAGTGACGCCCACTTGATAGAAACGGTTTTCGGCTGCAACGGCGTCGTGTCTCCGAATGGTGATGTCGTTTTCGAAACCGGCAATGCAAGGGTGAGGCTGAGTGAAAGACCCGCCCTTTCTGGCGTCGACCCGAAGGCCACGGGAAAAAACGGTGAGGGCCTGCGCGGCATGGGCGTCGTCTTTTCCGTTGACGATCTTGCCGTGACAGCGACGGTACTTGCTGCTAATGGCGTGTCCAGCGCAGAAGCGGGCGGCCGTCTGGTGGTGCCCGCAGCACCCGGACAGGGCGTCGATTTCGCCTTCGAGGAAAAAAGATGAGCGTCACGAACAATCTCAAAGTCACCGCCGGCCAGGGAGCCAGCAAGGTTTCCTTTTGCAATAGCGAGCGTTTTTCACTGATCGCCGGCCCCTGCCAGATGGAAAGCCGGGAGCACGCCTTCATGATTGCGGGTGTCTTGAAGGAGCTTTGTGACGGGCTCGGAATCGGCCTCGTTTACAAATCATCCTTCGACAAGGCGAACCGCACCTCGCTTTCCGGCAAGCGTGGCATCGGTCTCGACAGTGCCATGCAGATATTTGCCGATCTCAAGAAGGAATTCGGCTTTCCGGTCCTGACCGACATTCACACCGAAGAACAGTGCGCCATCGTTTCCGAAGTGGTGGATGTGCTGCAGATCCCGGCCTTCCTCAGCCGTCAGACCGATCTTCTCATTGCCGCCGCAAAAACCGGCCGTGTCATCAATGTCAAGAAAGGCCAGTTCCTGGCGCCATGGGACATGAAGAACGTGCTCGCCAAACTGAATGAAAGCGGCAACCCCAATGTGCTGCTGTGCGAACGCGGCGCGTCCTTCGGCTACAATACGCTGATCTCCGACATGCGTTCTCTACCGATCATGGCATCCCTCGGCGCACCTGTTGTCTTCGACGCCACCCACTCGGTGCAGCAGCCGGGCGGGCAGGGCGGTTCCACCGGCGGTCAGCGGGAATTTGTCGAAACGCTGTCTCGCGCAGCTGTCGCCGTTGGTGTCGCAGGCCTCTTCATCGAGACCCATGAGGACCCGGACAATGCGCCTTCTGACGGCCCGAACATGGTTCACCTGAAGGATATGCCGAAACTGCTCGAAAAGCTGCTGGCCTTCGACGCCATCGCGAAAGCCTGAGCGGCGGGCACGGTGCCGTGCCAATCGATTTTAAATGGCGGTGGTTCCCTTTCTACGGCCTGCCGTCATTGTAATTTCTTCGCCATCGTCTAAGACAGGCGACGGAAAATATCTGTTCCATTCCCAAGGGAGAGACCATGACTGCCATTACCGATATCATCGCGCGCGAAATCCTCGACAGCCGCGGCAACCCGACCGTTGAAGTCGATGTGTACCTCGAAGACGGCTCCATGGGCCGTGCCGCCGTTCCTTCGGGCGCCTCCACCGGCGCGCATGAGGCGGTTGAGCTGCGTGATGGCGGCAAGCGTTATCTCGGCAAGGGCGTGGAAAAGGCCGTTGAAGCCGTCAACACCGAAATCTTCGACGCCATCGGCGGCTTCGATGCTGAAAACCAGATCCAGATCGACCAGATGATGATCGCGCTGGACGGCACGCCGAACAAGTCGCGCATTGGCGCCAACGCCATTCTCGGCGTGTCGCTCGCCATCGCCAAGGCTGCTGCCGAAGCCTCCGGCCTGCCGCTCTACCGTTATGTCGGCGGCCCGAACGCGCATCTGCTGCCGGTTCCGATGATGAACATCATCAACGGCGGGGCCCACGCCGACAACCCGATCGACTTCCAGGAATTCATGATCCTGCCGGTTGGCGCAGAAAACATCCGCGAAGCCGTGCGCATGGGTTCGGAAGTGTTCCACACGCTGAAAAAAGAGCTCTCTGCGCAGGGCCACAACACCAATGTCGGCGATGAAGGCGGTTTCGCTCCCGGTCTTGAAAGCGCGCCTGCCGCGCTCGATTTCATCATGAAGTCGATCGAAAAGGCCGGTTACCGTCCGGGCGAAGACATGTATGTCGGCCTCGACTGTGCATCGACCGAATTCTTCAAGAACGGCAAATACGTTCTCGAGGGCGAAGGCCGCACGCTGGAATCGGGCGCCATGGCTGAATACCTTGCTGACCTCGTTGCCAAGTACCCGATCATTTCCATCGAAGACGGGATGGCTGAAGACGACTGGGACGGCTGGAAGACATTGACCGATCTCATCGGCAATAAGTGCCAGCTGGTCGGCGACGATCTCTTCGTCACCAACTCAGCGCGTCTTCGCGACGGCATCAAGATGGGCGTCGCCAACTCCATCCTCGTCAAGGTCAACCAGATCGGTTCGCTTTCCGAGACGCTGGACGCGGTCGAAACCGCCCACAAGGCCGGCTACACCGCCGTCATGTCGCACCGTTCGGGCGAGACCGAAGATTCGACTATCGCCGATCTCGCAGTTGCCACGAACTGCGGTCAGATCAAGACCGGCTCGCTTGCCCGTTCCGACCGGCTCGCAAAGTACAACCAGCTGATCCGTATCGAGGAAATGCTCGGCCCTCAGGCTGCTTACGCCGGCCGTTCAATCCTGCGCGGTTAATTTGCGTTCGGGTTTCTGGGCCCGCTGTCTTGCGGGCAGAGGTGGTGAAAAACGCATCTACATATGAGATGTCATCCTCGGGCTTGACCCGAGGATCCACCACGATACGTTTTTGGATCCTCGCCTCAAGGGCGAGGATGACGGTGGGGAGGGCAGGTCTCCCGCCAATCCAGCCCGCCCTCCGGCGGGCTTTTTCATGCCCAATTGCCGATTGGAATTTAAGGTCAACGGATAGTTAAACAATCCGCTCTAGTCTCAGACTCACGTTACGCGTTTTGAGGCATCTCTCCGGCATGTGGACCAGGCATCATAAAAAGAGACGATTCGGTCGGCTGATCGTTCCAGCCATTACCATCGCTTTTCTTTCCTACTTCGGTTATCATTCGATCCATGGCGATTTCGGCCTTCAGGCAACGGAGCGGCTGGAACGGCAGCGTATTACCCGGACGGCGGAGCTTGCAAAGCTGACACAGGCGCGCGTGGCGCTGGAGCGTCAGGTGGAACTGTTGAGTGACGGTTCGCTTGAACGGGACATGATCGACGAGATTTCCCGGTACCAGCTGAACATGTCCCGAACGGACGAAATTGTCATCATGAACACATATTTCTGATTAACCGAAATTAAGTTAATTCAACATTTTTGATTTATTCACAGCATCTTAGCGTGAATATGTGCCATGCGTTTAAAGCATTGCTGCATGGCGCTTTCTTGCATATGGTACGCGCCACTCTATCCATTCAAACGGCAACTCAGGGAGGGATGAATGGCGCCGCGAAAATCAGCGACCGTATCCGGCCGCAAGACAACGGCAAAGTCCGCAACCGAATTCACCGGCAAGAACAGCCCCGACTTCTCGAAGGAAGAAGAGCTTCACGCCTATCGTGAAATGCTTCTGATCCGCCGTTTTGAAGAAAAGGCCGGCCAGCTCTATGGCATGGGCTTCATCGGTGGTTTCTGTCACCTCTATATCGGCCAGGAAGCTGTCGTCGTTGGCATGCAGATGGCTCAGAAAGAGGGCGACCAGGTCATCACCGCCTATCGCGACCATGGTCACATGCTCGCCTGCGGCATGAGCGCCCGTGGCGTCATGGCCGAACTGACCGGCCGCAAGGGCGGTCTGTCTAAAGGCAAGGGCGGCTCCATGCACATGTTCTCGAAAGAGAAGCATTTTTATGGTGGTCACGGCATCGTCGGTGCCCAGGTGTCGCTCGGCACCGGCCTCGCATTCGCCAACCGCTATCGCGGTAACGACAACGTCTCCGTGACCTACTTCGGTGACGGCGCGGCGAACCAGGGCCAGGTCTATGAGAGCTTCAACATGGCCGCTCTCTGGAAGTTGCCGATCATCTATATCGTCGAAAACAACCGTTATGCCATGGGCACCTCGACCGCCCGCGCCACCGCCCAGTCGAACTATTCGCTGCGTGGCCAGTCCTTCGGCATTCCAGGCATTCAGGTGGATGGCATGGATGTGCGCGCCGTCAAGGCAGCAGCCGATCAGGCGCTGGAACATTGCCGTTCCGGCAAGGGTCCGATCATTCTGGAAATGCTGACCTACCGTTACCGCGGTCACTCCATGTCCGACCCGGCGAAATACCGTTCCAAGGACGAAGTGCAGAAGATGCGTTCGGAACACGATCCGATCGAGCAGGTGAAAGCACGCCTTCTGGAGCAGGGCTGGGCCAGCGAAGACGAACTCAAGGCCATCGACAAGGATGTCCGTGATATCGTTGCCGACAGCGCCGACTTCGCCCAGAACGACCCCGAGCCGGATGCGTCCGAGCTCTACACCGACATTCTGCTCTGATCGGGAAAGGGAAACCCATGCCTGTAGAAATTCTTATGCCCGCCCTTTCCCCGACCATGGAGGAAGGCACGCTTTCCAAATGGCTTAAAAAGGAAGGCGACAAGGTCACCTCCGGCGACGTGATCGCGGAAATCGAAACCGACAAGGCGACCATGGAAGTGGAAGCCGTGGATGAAGGCGTCATCGGCAAGCTGCTGATCGATGCAGGCACCGAAGGCGTCAAGGTCAACACCCCAATCGCCGTGCTCATCCAGGAAGGCGAAAGCGCCGACGACATCTCTTCCTCTGCCAAGAAGGAAGAGCCGAAGGCCGAAGCTGCCAATTCCGGTTCTGATGCCGCTGGCGGCAAAACCCGCGAAGCGACCGAAGAGCCGAGCGCTTCCAAGGAAGCCGCGAAGGTTCCGGCAGCGCCCAAGATCGACGTTGCCGCTGACCCGGACATTCCGGAAGGCACCGAAATGGTGATGACGACGGTGCGTGAAGCGCTGCGTGACGCCATGGCCGAAGAAATGCGCGCCGATGAAAAAGTCTTCATCATGGGTGAAGAAGTCGCCGAATATCAGGGCGCCTACAAGATTACCCAGGGCCTGCTGCAGGAATTCGGCGAGCGCCGCGTCATCGACACCCCGATCACCGAACACGGCTTTGCCGGCATCGGCGTCGGCGCAGCCATGACCGGCCTGAAGCCGATCGTCGAATTCATGACCTTCAACTTCGCCATGCAGGCGATCGACCAGATCGTCAACTCGGCAGCGAAGACCCTGTACATGTCGGGCGGCCAGATGGGCGCGCCGATGGTGTTCCGTGGTCCTTCGGGTGCTGCTGCCCGCGTTGCGGCCCAGCACTCGCAATGTTACGCCGCATGGTACAGCCATATTCCGGGCCTCAAGGTTGTCATGCCCTATACGGCTGCCGATGCGAAGGGTCTTTTGAAGGCCGCCATCCGTGATCCGAACCCCGTCATCTTCCTCGAGAACGAAATTCTCTACGGCCAGAGCTTCGAAGTGCCGAAGCTCGATGATTTCGTGCTGCCGATCGGCAAGGCGCGCATTCATCGCAAGGGCAAGGACGCTACCATCGTTTCCTTCGGCATCGGCATGACCTATGCGGTGAAGGCTGTTGCGGAACTCGAAAAGCTCGGCATCGACGTCGAACTGATCGACCTGCGCACCATCCGCCCGATGGACCTGCCGACCGTTATCGAATCGGTGAAAAAGACAGGCCGTCTCGTCACTGTCGAAGAAGGCTTCCCGCAGTCATCGGTCGGTGACTTCATCTCCAACCAGGTCCAGCGCGCTGCTTTCGATTATCTCGACGCGCCGATCCTGACGATTGCCGGCAAGGACGTTCCGATGCCTTACGCGGCCAATCTGGAGAAGCTGGCGCTTCCGAATGTCGATGAAGTCGTCCAGGCCGTCAAAACCGTCTGCTACAAGTAAGGGGAGGCGTTTCGATGCCTATCAACATCACCATGCCTGCCCTTTCTCCGACGATGGAAGAGGGCAATCTGGCCAAGTGGCTGGTCAAGGAAGGCGACAAGGTCGCACCCGGTGACGTGATCGCCGAGATCGAGACCGATAAGGCGACCATGGAAGTGGAAGCCGTCGACGAAGGCACCGTCGCCAAGCTTGTCGTTCCGGCCGGCACGGAAGCCGTAAAGGTCAACGCCCTCATCGCAATCCTCGCCGCCGATGGCGAGGATGTGGCCGAGGCGGCAAAGGGCGGCGATGCCGCTCCCGCCAAGGCTGAGGCAAAGACGGAGGCCACCAAGCAGGACGCCGTCAAGGCGGAAGCGCCGAAGGAAGAGGCTGCCCCGGCAAAGGCTGAAAAGCCGGTTGCCGACCAGCCCGCTGCCTCGTCCACGCCAGCGCCGGTTTCCAAGTCCGGCGAGCGCATCTTCGCTTCGCCGTTGGCACGTCGTCTCGCCAAGGAAGCCGGTCTCGACCTTTCGGCCGTTTCCGGTTCCGGCCCGCATGGCCGTATCGTCAAGACCGACGTCGAAAAAGCTGCGGCTTCCGGCGGTGCAAAGGCTGCTCCCGCCGCTGCTGCATCCGCAGGCACACCGGCTCCGGCTCTCGCCAAGGGCCAGTCGGACGATGCCGTTCTCAAGCTGTTCGAAGAAGGCTCCTATGAGCTCGTGCCGCATGACGGCATGCGAAAGGTCATTGCCAAGCGTCTGGTCGAATCCAAGCAGACCGTTCCGCATTTCTACGTTTCGGTCGATTGCGAACTGGATACGCTTCTGGCGCTGCGCGCCCAGCTCAACGCCGCTGCCCCTGAAAAGGACGGCAAGCCGGCCTACAAGCTGTCGGTCAACGACATGGTCATCAAGGCGCTGGCGCTGGCGCTTCGTGACGTGCCTGACGCCAACGTCTCCTGGACGGAAAGCGCCATGGTCAAGCATAAGCATTCGGATGTCGGCGTCGCCGTTTCCATTCCGGGTGGCCTGATAACGCCGATCATCCGCAAGGCCGAGCAGAAGTCGCTCTCCACCATCTCCAACGAGATGAAGGACTACGGCAAGCGCGCGAAAGAGCGCAAGCTGAAGCCCGAGGAATATCAGGGTGGCACGACCGCCGTGTCCAACATGGGCATGATGGGCGTCAAGAGCTTCTCCGCCGTCATCAACCCGCCACATGCCACCATCCTGGCGGTCGGCGCGGGTGAAGAACGCGCTGTCGTCAAGAATGGCGAGATCAAGATCGCCAACGTCATGACGGTCACGCTCTCCACCGACCACCGTTGCGTCGATGGCGCGCTCGGAGCCGAACTGATCGGTGCCTTCAAGCGCTACATCGAGAACCCGATGGGCATGCTGGTTTGATCGGAGAGTGAGATGGTGAAGTCGGTCCTCTGCTTTGGCGATTCCCTAACCTGGGGATCAAATGCGGAAACGGGTGGCCGGCACAGCCATGACGATCTTTGGCCGAGCGTCTTACAGAAGGCGCTCGGTCCTGACGTGCATGTGATTCACGAAGGTCTGGGTGGTCGCACCACCGCCTATGACGACAACACCGCCGATTGCGATCGCAACGGCGCGCGGGTTCTTCCGACGTTGTTGCACAGCCATGCGCCGCTGGATCTGGTGATTATAATGCTCGGCACCAACGACCTGAAGCCGTCAATCCACGGATCGGCGATCGTTGCCATGAAGGGTGTCGAACGGCTGGTGAAGCTCACGCGCAACCACATCTGGCAGGTGCCGGACTGGGAAGCGCCTGACGTGCTGATCGTCGCACCGCCACAGCTGTGTGAAACGGCCAATCCGTTCATGGGCGCGATCTTTCGCGATGCGATCGATGAATCGGCGATGCTGGCGTCCGTTTATCGGGATCTGGCCGACGAGCTTGATTGCGGCTTTTTCGATGCGGGTTCCGTCGCCCGAACGACGCCGGTGGATGGCGTTCATCTCGATGCTGAAAATACGCGGGCCATCGGGCGGGGGCTGGAGCCCGTCGTCCGCATGATGCTCGGACTTTAAGAACAATTCCCGGTCGTGGCGCTGCTCGCGACCCGATAGGACAAGGCAGGATTTCCAATGGCTCAATCATATGACGTCATCATCATCGGTTCGGGACCGGGCGGTTACATTGCCGCGATCCGCGCAGCCCAGCTCGGCATGAAGGTTGCCGTCGTGGAGCGTGAGCATCTGGCCGGCATCTGCTCCAACTGGGGCTGCATTCCCACCAAGGCGCTGCTGCGCACAGCCGATGTCATGCACACCGCCACCCACGCCAAGGATTACGGCCTGACGCTGGAAGGCTCGATCAAGCCTGACGTCAAGGCAATCGTGGCGCGCTCGCGCGGCATTGCGGCGCGCATGAACAATGGCGTCGGTTTCCTGTTCAAGAAGAACAAGGTCGATATCATCTGGGGTGAAGCCAAGATCACCAAGCCGGGCGAAATCGTGGTCGGCAAGTCCACCAAGCCGGTGGTGCAGCCGCAGGGTCCGGTTCCGAAGAACACGCTGGGCGAGGGTACTTATACAGCCAAGCACATCATCGTCGCCACGGGCGCCCGCCCGCGCGCGCTGCCCGGCATTGAGCCCGATGGCAAGCTGATCTGGACCTATTTCGAGGCAATGAAGCCAGAAGAAATGCCGAAGTCGCTGCTCGTCATGGGCTCCGGCGCGATTGGCATCGAATTCGCCAGCTTCTACCGCACCATGGGTGTGGACGTGACCGTTGTCGAAATCATGAGCCAGGTCATGCCTGTCGAAGACGCGGAAATCTCCACCTTCGCCAAGAAGCAGCTCGAAAAGCAGGGCATGAAGATCCATCTGGAAACCAAGGTTTCCAAGGTGGAAAAGGGCGCAAACTCCGTCACCGCGACGCTGGAGAAGAAGGACGGTTCTTCCGAAAAGATCACGGCTGATCGCATGATCTCTGCCGTTGGGGTCGTTGCCAATATCGAAGGCATCGGCCTCGAAGCTGCCGGCGTGAAGACCGATCGCGGCTTTATCGTCATCGACGGCTACGGCAAGACCAACGTTCCCGGCATCTACGCCATCGGCGATGTCGCGGGTCCGCCGCTGCTGGCCCACAAGGCGGAGCACGAGGCTGTCATCTGCGTCGAAAAGATCGCCGGTCTGCCGAATGTTCACCCGATGGACAAACTGAAGATTCCCGGCTGCACCTATTGCAACCCGCAGGTCGCTTCTGTCGGTCTCACCGAAGCCAAGGCCAAGGAACAGGGCCGCGATATCCGCGTCGGCCGCTTCTCCTTTGCGGCGAACGGCAAGGCTGTCGCGCTGGGTGAAGATCAGGGCATGGTCAAGACCATCTTCGACAAGAAGACCGGCGAGCTGCTCGGCGCGCATATGGTCGGGGCGGAAGTGACCGAACTCATCCAGGGCTTCGTCGTTGCTATGAATCTGGAGACGACAGAAGAAGATTTGATGCACACGATCTTCCCGCATCCGACCATTTCGGAATCGATGAAGGAAAGCGTGCTCGATGCCTATGGACGTGTGCTTAACGCATAAGTGCCGCGTGATGCCCGGCATTGTCTAACCATGCCGGGTGTCCCATATGTCTCGATACAGCCTTAAGGCGGGCTGTTATTTCAGGGAGCGTGGGAATGGAAAGTGTAGGTTGGATTGCAGCAATCATCATCGGCGGTCTCGCCGGCTGGCTTGCGGGCAAGCTCATGGACATGCGTTTCGGCATTTTCATGAACATTGTCCTTGGCATTGTCGGTTCGGTGGTCGCTGTTGCGGTGCTGCGAACCTTCGATGTTTTCGTGCAGGATAGCAGGCTCGGTTATTTCGTTACCGCCTTCATCGGCGCAAGCCTGTTGCTGTTCGTGGCTAAGCTCGTGCGGCGCTGACAAGGCGTCGTGACCGGAAGGGGCTTACGCTTTTTCTGGAATTGTTCTAAAGCATCGCACCAAAGATGTCTGGATCGCCAAGGGCGATGGAAGCAGGTTTTTATGGTCACTATTCTCGACAGGACGTCGTCTGACGAAAAGCGTATCCGCCACCCGGAAAAGGCGCACAAGCCTGATACCGAGGTGATGCGCAAGCCCGAATGGATCCGCGTCAAGGCGCCGACCTCCAAGGGTTACCACGAGACGCGCGAACTGGTGCGCAGCCACAAGCTGGTGACCGTGTGCGAGGAAGCCGGCTGTCCGAATATCGGCGAATGCTGGGACAAGAAGCACGCGACCTTCATGATCATGGGTGAAATATGCACCCGTGCCTGCGCCTTCTGCAACGTCGCGACCGGCAAGCCCAATCCGCTCGACATGAATGAGCCGGAAAATGTCGCCAAGGCCGTCAAGCAGATGGGACTTTCCCACGTCGTCATTACCTCCGTCGACCGTGACGATCTCGCCGATGGCGGCGCTGAACATTTCGAAAAGGTGATCTGGGCGATCCGCGCAGCCTCTCCGACGACCACGATCGAAATCCTCACGCCCGACTTCCTGAAGAAGCCCGGCGCGCTGGAACGTGTCGTTGCCGCAAAGCCCGACGTTTTCAATCATAATCTGGAAACGGTTCCGGGCAACTACCTCACGGTCCGCCCGGGTGCGCGCTATTTCCACTCGGTGCGCCTTCTGCAGCGGGTGAAGGAACTCGATCCCACCATGTTCACCAAGTCGGGCATCATGGTTGGCCTCGGTGAAGAGCGCAATGAAGTGCTGCAGCTGATGGACGATCTGCGCAGCGCTGACGTCGACTTCCTGACCATCGGCCAGTACCTGCAGCCCACCCGCAAGCACCACAAGGTCGAGGCCTTCGTGACGCCGGAGGAATTCAAGTCCTACGAGACGGTGGCTTACACCAAGGGCTTCCTGATGGTTTCGTCGAGCCCGCTGACCCGTTCTTCCCACCATGCCGGTGACGATTTCGAACGCCTGCGTGCGGCACGCGAAAAGAAGCTGCTGGCGGCTGCGGAATAAGCGACGCAAAGGTTCGTCAATACGGCATTGAGATTTGAAGTCTTCATGTTATCACCATCGTCATGCTCGGGCCTGCCCCGAGCATCTGCAACCTATGGAAATGACGATGGGTGACTAGATCCTTGGGATATTCCCGAGGATGACGGTGCGTGAGACGCGGCGCCGTGGATCAATGCAATCGTCTGTTTTTGGCCTTCAGGCCGATCACGCCGCAACCTTTTCAGGCCTGTGCGCCCGCATGCAGAGCACGACGCTCAGCACGACCGAGCAGATCGCCAGGACCTCGACCAGCGTCGGGCCACGCCCTTCCCAGAGAAAGCCGTAAAGCAGCGCAAACAGCGTTTCAAACAGGATCATCTGCCCAACCATGGTAAGCGGCAGCATGCGGCTCATACGGTTCCAGAAGGCATTGCCGAGGATGGACGCGGTGAAGCCGAGCCCGGCGGCGATGGCGGCGAAATACAGCCAGTCGCCCGTGCTGTGGCTTTCTCCACCCAGTGCGAAGGCGGGGATGGCGAGCGCCAGCGCAAGCCCGCCGGTCACTACACCCGTCATCATGTTCCAGTCATCGGCGCTCACATCGTGAAGGCGCGACAGCCAGCGGGCATTGCCTACGGCGAAAGCCGTCCATGAAGCCAGCGCCCCGAGCGCGCAGGCAAGGCCGATGACACGAGAAATATCCAGACCCGCATCGTTTTCCGTCAGCGACTGCCATGAGATGCCGAGAATGCCTATCGCGCCGAAGGCAAGCGACGGCCACAGCCGCTTCAGCGATACGGCGCCGTGGTCGCGACTGCCGATGATGGTAACGGCAACAGGCAGGAAGCCGATGATGATTGAGGTGAAGGCGACGCCGCTCAATTTCACCGCGGTCGAGATGAAAACATAGTAGGCGATGTTGCCGATCACGCTCAGCCAGCCAAGCGCTAACCATTCGCGCGCGCCAAACCGCGCCGACACTTGTTTGAGGCGTGGCCCGATGATGACCAGCGAAATCAGCCCATAGGTCAGGTAGCGCGCCGTGGAAAGCTGCAGGGCGGAAAAATCCGGCACGAGTTTCGGAGCGAGAAATATCCCGCCCCAGAGCGCACCCGCCATTATGCCGTAAAAAACACCGAGACCAGTCCTGTTCATGTCCATCACATCCGCATTCACATTTGTCAGCGATGTGCCACAGGCGGTTGCGGCTGTCTTGACAAAAACTCCTGACGAATGTGAGCGGTTCTAATGAATGCCGTGGCGGCGGCGATACGCGGCGGGGGTCTCTCCCACCGCAAGGCGCATGGCCCGTGTCAGTGCCGTCTGGTCGGAAAAACCGGCCCTGAGCGCGATTTCGCAAATCGGCATGACGGAGTTGCTGAGCAGGACGCACACCTTCTCCATGCGCAACCCGGAAAGCCACCGATGCGGGGGAAGACCAAATTCTTCGAGAAACAGCGCATGCAGGCGGCTGTCGCTGAGCGTCACGCAAGAGGCCAGCATCTCGATCGTCCACGGAAAGAAGGGCTCGGCCCTCACGACTTCGCTCAGCTTTCGCATGCGCTGGCGCATATCGCGCTTGTTGTTGGCAAGACTGTCAACCAGCAGCGGCGCCCAAATGGCGGCAATATCGTCGCGGCGTCCATCCGTTCGAACCAGGCTGCGCATATAGGCTATCAATTGACGTGTCTCAGGCCCAATATCGAGGAAGGGCGCGTGAGCGAATTTTTCAAGTGTCTGTTCGGGGATCACGCATTCATCGATATCCACCACCAGCGAATGATTGATGGCCGTGGCTTCCTGGGTATGCGGAAGATCGCGGTGGATAAAGACGCCGCGCCCGATGGACAACTCATCTTGCCGTCCTGCCACATCGATACGCAGGCAACCCGAGAACGGCAGAACGATCTGAACGAATGCGTGTCGCTCCTTCGGTCTTTCCTGTCTGTAGGTTCTGATGTCGGCTGATGCGGCTGTCATGACGCTGTCGTTTCCATTGGGCAAAGAAACGGCCGCCTGGAAAAGCGGCCGGTTTCATTGGTGATTATGACATTGTCTTGAAGATTGGGCCAGCCGGCTTTATCGGTCGGCCAGACGCCGGCAATTAACAGTCTTCCTTGGCGGTCGATTCGCCGCGCTTGCGCTTGCGCAGAACCGGCTTGTTTTCTCTCGCCTCGCATTTGGCGACGTCGATCAGATAGGCGAGCACAGGCATGCCGTTCATCGATGCAAGCTGTTTGGCGGATTCGAGAAGGTTGATGATGTTGGAAAAATCGTCCATCGGCTCACTCAGTGGCTCAAAGCGGTTATGTATCGGGTCTGAACCCAAGGATGAATAGGCTGGGCGAAATAGGGAGCTTCCAGCGCCGTTGCATCCAATGGGTGTAATATTAGTCGCAAATAAATAGCAATCCCCCGCAAGGGGTTGCAATAGTCAATTTTCCGTAACTGCCATGCGCCGCCCGGATATCGATTGAAAGCGATCGCCAGACGGTAGAGGGACGCGCAGCGCTCGAATGGGGCTCAGAATATGCCGAACTACCTCGAAAAGGCGGATGATGCGGCCGCCATCATCGCTGGCGCGCAACGCATCATGATCGTCGGCTGTTCCGGCGGCGGCAAGTCCACGCTCTCGCGCAAGCTCGTGCGGCGCTTTGGACTGGAATATATCTCGATGGACCGGGAAATTTTCTGGCTGCCGGGCTGGCAACTGCGCCCGCGTGCGGAACAGCGTGAAAGGATCGCGGACTTCGTTGCGGGCGAGCGGTGGTTGATGGATGGCAGCAATCCCTCGTCGTTTGATCTGCGTCTGCCGAGAACCGATATCGTGATCTGGGTTCGCATGCCGCGCTGGCTCTGTCTCTGGGGTGCCACCAGCCGAATCGTGAAAGGCTACGGCAAGGCGCGACCGGAAATGGCGCAGGGCTGCCCTGAGCGACTGGACCGCGAATTCCTGCGCTATATCTGGAATTTCGAGCGGCGACACGCACCACTTTTCGAGCAGAATTTCGACCTCTATGGGCCGGATGTGCCGGTATGGCAGCTGAAAAGCCGAAAACAACTCCGCCGCCTTCTTGATCTTCTGCACATCGAGGATTAACTGCCGCTCATGCCCAAGTTCGAAACGCATCGTTTTGTAAAACACTCGCCGGACCGCATGTACGACCTCGTCGCCGATGTGGAGAAGTATCCGCAGTTCCTGCCCTTATGCGAAGCACTTACCGTGCGCTCCCGCAAGGAGCGCGATGGCAAGACGCTGCTGGTGGCGGATATGACCGTGGGTTACAAGGCCATTCGCGAGACCTTCACCACGCAGGTTCTGCTCAATCCCGCGGAACGGGCAATCGACGTCAAATATATCGACGGGCCGTTCAAATATCTCGACAATCGCTGGCGTTTCGATGCTGCCGAGGGCGGCTCCAACGTGCATTTCTTCATCGAATACGAGTTCAAGAACCGCCTCTTGGGCGCAGTCATGGGGTCCATGTTCGACCGTGCCTTCCGCATGTTCGCAGAAGCTTTCGAGACCCGCGCCGATAAGATCTACACCAATCCCGCCTGACGGAGGGCGATCAGCATCTCGAGCGCCGTCCTGACCGTTGCAAGACGGATGTCCGTACGGCCGATCTCGCCATAACGCATTTCCTGATGCAGGCTCCGGCCGTGACGGGCCTTGGCGGCCAGATGAACGAGACCCACCGGCTTTTCGGCGGATCCACCCCCCGGACCGGCAATGCCGGTAACGGCAACCGCGAAATCGGCGCGTGACCGGAACAGGGCGCCGTGCGCCATCTGCAGTGCGGTTTGCCGCGAGACCGCGCCAAAGCCCGTCAGCGTTTCAGCGCCAACGCCAAGCATGTCCATCTTGGCCTCGTTCGTATAGGTGACAAAACCGCGGTCGACCACCGCAGAGGAGCCCGAAATCTCCGTCAACGCACCCGCGATCAGGCCGCCCGTGCAGCTTTCCGCGGTCGAGACCATGAGACCGTCTGCTGCAAAATCAGCAATGATCTGCCGTGCGAGCCCTTCAATATCCGCTGGAAACAGGCTCATAGCGGTCTGCCCTTGTAAACGACCGTGGCGGTGGCGATTGCTGCAATCCCCTCCCTGCGACCAACGAAGCCGATGGTTTCATTGGTCGTCGCCTTCACCGAGCAACGCTCCAGCGAGATGCCGAGCATGTCGGAGAGCGCTTCCCGCATGGCCTGCCGATGCGGCCCGATGCGCGGCGCTTCGGCGATCAGCGAGACATCGGCATTCATGATCGTGCCGCCATTGTCGCGCACCACTTTCGCCGCGTGCTCCAGAAATATGCGGGAAGGAGCTCCTTTCCATTGCGGATCGGAAGGAGGGAAATGGTCACCGATGTCGCCGGCGCCGCAGGTCGCCAGCAAGGCATCCGTCAGCGCATGCAGCGCAACGTCCGCATCCGAATGACCTTTGAGCTTCTGATCATGCTCGATGAATATGCCGCACAGCGTCACGCCTTCGCCGGCCTCCAGCTGGTGTACGTCGTAGCCGTTCCCGGTGCGCACGTCCGGCATTGCAGGAGAGAGCTTTTCATCGGCCATGGCGATATCCCGCTTGAGAGTGAGTTTCACATTATCGACCGAACCTTCGGTCAATGTTACTGCCAGACCCGCCCATTCGGCAATCGACGCGTCATCGGTAAAATCCGATTTTCCCGAGGCGGCAGCAGCGCGATGCGCGGCGAGGATGTCGTCATAGTCGAAACTCTGTGGGGTCTGTGCGGCATAAAGGCCCTGTCTCGAAACCGTGTCGGTGACACGATTGCCCGCGCCGCGTTTCAGCGTGTCAGTGACGGGCAGGGCGGGTAGAACACCGCCCGCACCCTCCCGGTGCAGGGTGACAATACGTTCAAGCATATCGACGGAAACGAAAGGCCGCACCGCGTCGTGGATCATTACGTGGCTCAGGCCATGGCGGGAAAGCGCCTCCAGCCCTGCCAGAACAGACTGCTGCCGTGTCACGCCGCCAATAACCGTGGTGACGCGCTCCCCGGCATCAAGTCGCTGGAGAACCGGAGTGAGCAGCGCCGTATCGTCCGCATGGTGCACGACGACGATATGGGAAGCGTTCTTCCACTGGAGGAACGTCGACAAAGTGTGCTCGATCACAGCCTTGCCGCCGATCGGACGATATTGTTTCGGACCCTCCTCGGGAGAGCCGGCTCTTTCCCCGCGTCCCGCGGCCACGATGACGATGCCGAGTTTCATAGTACGTTCCTGCATTGGTCGTATGCTTTGCGTGCAACCCTTCGTGGTTGACAGTCATGCTCTAGCGTTTCAAAACCCGGATGGCCAGCCCGATAAGGCGGGCATCAGCCCCGCAAAGCGCAGGAGATGACGTTGCTGCGCTTTCGAAGCTGCACAATTTGCCGCCGACAGCAAAACAGGCAGGCAGCCGCTCAGCAAATAAAAGGTGCAACCTTCTAAAAGTGCTTGGCAACTGCGCAAACACTGTCTAAAAATAATGCAAATAACCCTTCTGCATGAAAGATCATCATTTGGCCCTTCCGGAGTTGTCAGAACCGTTCAGCATCGGCTCAGTCACGATCCGTAATCGGGCTGTGCTGGCGCCCATGTCGGGCGTGACGGATCTGCCGTTCCGACAGCTCGCCTGGCGTTACGGAGCGGGCCTCGTGGTGACGGAAATGGTGGCAAGCCGGGAGCTTGTTGCCAATCGCGGGGAATCCTGGGCGCGGCTGAAAAATGCAGGCATGGTTCCGCACATGGTGCAGCTTGCGGGGCGCGAGGCGCATTTCATGGCCGAGGCGGCGAAGATCGCTGCTGGCAATGGCGCCGGTATCATCGATATCAATATGGGCTGTCCTGCCAAGAAGGTGACGGGCGGTTATTCAGGCTCGGCGCTGATGCGGGATCCCGATCACGCGCTTTCGCTGATCGAGGCGACTGTCAATGCGGTCGATGTGCCGGTGACCTTGAAGATGCGGCTCGGCTGGGATGAAAACAGCATTAACGCACCTGATATAGCTCGGCGCGCCGAAGCAGCAGGCGTTCGCCTTATTACCATTCACGGTCGTACCCGCATGCAGTTTTACGAGGGTCGGGCGGATTGGGATGCCATCCGCGCCGTGCGTGAGGTGATCTCCGTGCCGCTGATCGCCAATGGTGACGTCGAGACGGCGGAAGATGCACGCGAAATTCTGCGGCGGTCGGGTGCGGACGCCGTCATGGTCGGTCGCGGCGCACAGGGGCAGCCGTGGTTGCCGGCGGTGCTCGCGGGGCATGCAGCGCCGCATCGAGAGGATATCCCCGCCATCGCCGTCGAACATTATGAGATGATGCTGGAATTTTACGGAAGGGAAGCCGGCCTCCGGCATGCCCGCAAACATCTCGGCTGGTATCTCGACCGTTTCGCGCCAGGTATCGCCACGACCGAAAAGGCAAAAATCATGACATCGCGCGAGACGGGGGAGGTGGCAGACCTGCTGCGTTCCGCCCTTTGCGAAAATGCGAGCGAAGATGCCGCAAGGAAGGCCGCATGAGCGCTGATAAACACAGCCCTGCAGATGCGAACCCGCTCGCCATGGCGGTTCTGAACGCGGTGCAGAATCCCGTCATTCTGGTGGATGCCGAAGGTTTTATTGCCTTCGCCAACTGGGAAGCCGAAGCCTTTTTCGGCGCCAGCGCCTCCCACCTAGCGCGCTATAGGGTTTCCACTTTCATCCCCTTCGGCAGCCCGCTGCTTGCCCTGATCGATCAGGTGCGGGAGCGCCGCGCGCCGGTCAATGAATATCGCGTTGATCTGAGCTCGCCGCGTCTCGGCCAGGACAAGCTGGTCGATCTTTATGTCGCGCCCGTCGTCAGCGAGCCTGGATCGGTCGTCGTCGTCTTTCAGGAACGGTCTATGGCCGACAAGATCGACCGGCAGCTGACCCATCGCGCTGCTGCCCGCTCCGTCACCGGTCTTGCCTCCATGCTCGCGCATGAGATCAAGAACCCTCTGTCGGGCATTCGCGGCGCGGCCCAGCTTCTGGAGACCTCGGTTGCGGATGAGGACCGGGCGCTGACCCGGCTGATCTGCGACGAGACGGATCGCATCGTTTCGCTGGTCGACCGTATGGAGGTGTTTTCCGACGAGCGGCCGGTGGATCGCGTGCCGGTCAACATCCATTCGGTTCTCGATCATGTAAAGGCGATCGCCAAGGCCGGTTTCGCCCGCAACATCAAGATATCGGAGAATTACGACCCGTCGCTGCCGCCGGTCTACGCAAACCGCGACCAGCTGGTGCAGGTCTTCCTCAACCTGGTCAAGAATGCGGCCGAAGCGGTGGCCAATCAGTCGGATGGCGAGATCGTGCTGACGACCGCCTATCGTCCCGGGATCCGACTATCGGTTGCCGGCAGCCGGGAGCGCATCTCGCTCCCGCTGGAATTCTGCGTGCATGACAATGGCCCGGGCGTACCCGCCGATCTCTTGCCGCATCTTTTCGATCCGTTCATCACCACCAAGACGAATGGTTCGGGCCTCGGCCTGGCGCTTGTCGCCAAGCTGATCGGCGCCCATGGCGGCATTGTCGAATGCGACAGCCAGAACCACCGCACGACTTTCCGCGTATTGATGCCCGTCTCGCCGGAAGTGGCGCTCGACGACAGCACTTTGCCGAACACGACAGGGAATGACCAATGACAGCTACGATCCTCGTCGCCGATGATGATGCCGCAATCCGCACGGTGCTCAACCAGGCGCTGAGCCGCGCCGGTTACGACGTGCGCATCACCTCCAATGCTGCAACGCTCTGGCGCTGGGTTTCGGCAGGTGAGGGCGATCTTGTCGTCACGGACGTCGTCATGCCCGATGAGAACGCCTTCGACCTTCTGCCGCGCATCAAGAAAGCCCGTCCGGACCTTCCCGTTCTCGTCATGAGCGCTCAGAACACCTTCATGACCGCCATCAAGGCCTCGGAAAAGGGCGCCTACGATTACCTGCCCAAGCCCTTCGACCTGACAGAACTGATCGCCATCATTGGCCGGGCTTTATCGGAGCCCAAGCGCAAGCCGGCGAAGCTGGACGACGACATGCAGGACGGCATGCCGCTCGTCGGTCGCTCCGCCGCAATGCAGGAAATCTACCGGGTTCTCGCCCGCCTGATGCAGACCGACCTGACGCTGATGATAACGGGCGAATCCGGCACGGGTAAGGAACTGGTGGCCCGCGCGCTGCATGATTACGGCAAACGCCGCAACGGTCCGTTCGTCGCCATCAACATGGCGGCAATCCCGCGCGACCTCATTGAATCCGAACTCTTCGGCCATGAAAAGGGCGCCTTTACCGGCGCTCAGAACCGCTCCACGGGGCGTTTCGAACAGGCCGAGGGCGGCACGCTCTTCCTCGATGAAATCGGCGACATGCCGATGGACGCCCAGACGCGCCTGCTGCGCGTATTGCAGCAGGGTGAATATACGACGGTCGGCGGACGCACGCCGATCCGTACCGATGTCCGTATCGTCGCGGCAACCAACAAGGATCTGAAGCAGTCGATCAATCAGGGCCTCTTCCGCGAGGACCTCTATTACCGCCTGAACGTGGTGCCGTTGCGCCTGCCACCCCTGCGTGACCGCGCCGAGGATATTCCCGATCTGGTGCGCCATTTCATCCAGACGGGCGAGAAGGAAGGCTTGGAAGGCAAGCGTTTCGAGACCGAAGCTCTTGAAGTCATGAAGGCCTATGCCTGGCCGGGCAACGTGCGCGAGCTGGAAAACCTGATCCGCCGACTGATGGCGCTTTATCCGCAGGAAGTCATCACCCGCGAGATCATCGAGCAGGAACTGCAATCGGATGTTCCCGACAGCCCGCTCGACAAGATGGCGGTCCGCACCGGTTCACTCACCATCTCGCAGGCTGTCGAGGAAAACATGCGGGACTATTTCGCCAGCTTCGGCGATGGCCTTCCGCCGCCCGGCCTTTATGACCGCGTGCTGCGCGAACTGGAGTATCCGCTGATTCTGGCTGCGTTGACCGCCACGCGCGGCAACCAGATCAAGGCTGCCGATCTTCTCGGCCTGAACCGAAATACCCTGCGCAAGAAAATACGCGAGCTGGGTGTTTCCGTTTATCGCAGCTCCCGCCCCAGCTGAGAATGTTGACAAGACCGCATTTGTCGTTGCATTTTCGCCACATTGTGTTGCTTGGAAAACACTAGGAAGGACAGAGATTCGCCCCATATGTGCGAACCTCGCCTGACTTCATGACTGTGGCGCTGGCTGGCCAGCGATTGGGAGTAGTGCATGCGGAAACCCGCCGCCGAAAACGCCGTTGCCGACGAAGCAGCGGGCATGGTGGTCGCCGATCGCAGGATGTCTTTCGCTCTGCCGGGGCTGGTGCTCGCCGGCGTGGCCCTCGTGTGCGCCATCATCACGCTTTTCGTGCTGCTGGGCGTCACGCCAATCGCGCCGACATCGAACGTGGTCATCGCTTCCGTCGTCATCAACTCGATCTTCGTGATCGGCCTGATCTTCCTGATCGGTCGCGAAATCAACCGGCTGCTGAAAGCGCGCAAAAAGGGCAGGGCGGCGGCGCGTCTGCACGTGCGCATTGTCGTCCTTTTCTCCATCGTGGCGATCACGCCCGCAGTGCTCGTCGCCATCTTCGCCAGCCTGACGCTGAATGTCGGTCTCGATCGCTGGTTTTCGCTGCGCACCCAGTCGATCGTCGATTCATCAAGTAATATCGCCCAGGCATACATGATGGAGAATGCCGGTTACCTCCAGGGGCAGACCCTGTCGATGGCGACCGACCTCGACCGCAACCGCGCCCTGTTTTATCTCGACCGCACCGGATTCGTTGATCTTATGACCCGCCAGGCGAAAGGGCGCGGCCTTCTTGGTGCGTTTCTCGTGCAGGAGGATGGCGACGCCGTCGCCCAGGCCGACATCAAGACGGAAAAGCCCCTTCCCGCGATACCGCATGACGCGCTCGAAAAGGCGGCCGCCGGCCAGCCGACGCTGATCCCGCCCGGTATTACCAACCTCGTAGGCGCCATCATCAAGCTCGAAGGCATCAGCGGCACATTCCTTTATACGGTGCGTGCGGTCGATCCCAAGGTGATGGGCGCGATGCGGCTGATGGAAGAGAACCGCGCCGAATACAAGGCCATGGAGGCAGGCCGCGCCCCGCTGCAGATCGCCTTCGCAATTCTCTATCTCGGTTTTGCGCTGATAGTGCTGCTCGCGGCAATCTGGACGGCCATTGCGGTGGCCGACCGTATCGTGCGGCCGATCCGCCTTCTCATCAGCGCCGCAGACAGCGTTGCCACCGGCAACATGCATGTCCTCGTTCCAGTTCGCGCCGTCGATGGCGACGTCGGGCGCCTGTCCCGCACCTTCAACAAGATGGTGTCGGAACTGCGCAGCCAGCAGGAGCAGATCATCGAGGCCAAGGACGACATCGATGATCGCCGCCGTTTCATCGAGGCCGTGCTGTCAGGCGTGACCGCCGCGGTTATCGGCGTTGACGAAAACCGCAGGATAACCATCGTCAATCCGTCGGGCGAAGAGTTCCTCGCACAAACGTCGGAACAGCTCATTGGCGCACAACTCTCCGAGATCGCGCCTGAGATCGAACAGGTCGTCAACGAGGCCAACAGCTGGTCGCGCGGCAACTTCCGCAAGCAGATCAACATTATGCGGCGTGGCAAGGAACGAACGCTGAATGTACAGGTAACGCGCGAAGACGCCCGCGACAGCCGTGACAGCTACGTCATCACGCTCGACGACATCACCGATCTCGTCATCGCGCAACGCTCGACGGCGTGGTCGGATGTCGCGCGGCGTATCGCGCACGAAATCAAGAACCCGCTGACGCCGATCCAGCTTTCCGCCGAGCGCATCAAGCGCCGTTTCGGCAAGCAGATCGACGAAAGTGACCGCGCCGTCTTCGACCAGTGTACGGACACCATCGTCCGGCAGGTCGGCGATATCGGCCGCATGGTGGATGAATTCTCCGCTTTTGCGCGTATGCCGAAGCCAACGAAGGAAAAGTCGGACCTGCGGGCGATCCTGAAGGACGCAGCGTTTCTCCGGGAAATCAGCGCCGCGGACACCAAGTTCACGACGGAGCTGGGTGACACCCCGCTGGAGGGCATGTTCGATGCCCGCATGCTGGGGCAGGCCTTTGGCAACCTCATCAAGAATGCGACGGAAGCCATCGAAGCGGTGGAAGGCGAAAAGCGGCCGGGCAAGATCCTCGTTCGCGCGTCCTTCGACGAGACCAACTCGCGTTTTGTGGCCGACATCATCGACAATGGCCGCGGTTTGCCGGTGGAAAATCGCCACCGCATTCTCGAACCCTATATGACGATGCGGGATAAGGGCACAGGCCTTGGCCTCGCCATCGTCAAGAAGATCATCGAAGAGCATGGCGGGTATCTGGAACTCCATGATGCCCCGCCGGAGTTCGATCATGGCCACGGCGCCATGATCAGAGTGCTGCTGCCCTATATCGAGGCGGTCGGCGGCGAAAATAACAAGGAAGCAGCATATGGCGTCTGATATTCTGGTCGTGGATGACGAGGCGGACATTCGCGAAATCGTGGCGGGCATTCTCTCCGATGAGGGGCATGAAACGCGTATGGCGTTCGACAGCGACAGCGCGCTGGCTGCCATTTCGGAACGCGTGCCGCGCCTGATCTTCCTCGACATCTGGATGCAGGGTTCGAAGCTCGATGGTCTGGCGCTGCTGGACGAGATCAAGAGCCGCCATCCCGAAATTCCGGTCGTCATGATTTCCGGTCACGGCAATATCGAAACCGCCGTCAACGCCATCAAGCGTGGCGCCTTCGACTTCATCGAAAAGCCGTTCAAGGCTGACCGCCTTATTCTCATTGCCGAACGCGCGCTGGAAAACTCCAAGCTGAAGCGCGAGGTTCAGGAGCTCAAGAAGCGCACGGGGGATGCGGTTGAACTTGTCGGTGCGTCACTTGCGGTATCGCAGCTGCGCCAGACCATCGACCGGGTCGCGCCCACCAACAGCCGAATCATGATTCTCGGCCCGTCAGGTTCCGGCAAGGAACTGGTGGCGCGGATGATCCACAAAAAGTCGTCTCGGGCGACGGGTCCCTTTGTTGCCCTTAACGCCGCGACGATCACGCCGGATCGCATGGAGATTGCACTCTTCGGCACCGAAGGCCTGCCTGGACAGCCCCGGAAGGTGGGCGCACTGGAAGAAGCCCATCGTGGCGTTCTTTATCTCGACGAAGTGGGCGAGATGCCCCGCGAGACCCAGAACAAGATCCTCCGCGTGCTTGTCGATCAGCAATTCGAGCGTGTGGGCGGCGGCAAGCGCGTGAAGGTTGATGTGCGCATCATTTCGTCGACGGCCCATCACCTCGAAAGCCTGATCGCCGAGGGCCAGTTCCGTGAGGATCTCTACCACCGGCTCGCCGTCGTGCCGGTGAAGGTACCGGCGCTGTCCGAGCGACGTGAGGATATTCCCTTCCTCGTCGACATGTTCATGCGGCAGATTTCCGAACAGGCTGGCATCCGTCCGCGCAAGATCGGCGACGACGCAATGGCCGTTCTTCAGACCCATGACTGGCCGGGCAACATTCGACAGCTTCGCAACAATATCGAGCGGTTGATGATACTGGCGCGTCCCGAAGGCGGTGAAGCCCCGATCTCTGCTGACATGCTGCCGTCCGATATCGGCGACATGCTGCCGAAGATATCGGCTCAGGGCGATCAGCACATCATGACGCTGCCGTTGCGCGAAGCTCGCGAAATGTTCGAGCGAGACTATCTGGTGGCGCAGATCAACCGATTCGGGGGCAATATTTCGCGAACGGCGGAATTTGTCGGCATGGAACGCTCTGCACTGCATCGCAAACTGAAATCTCTCGGCGTATAAGGGGCCAGGGCTAGGTCGCCGTAACCGATTATCCGTCAGAGAGACAGCATGAGAGTCATCATTTGCGGCGCAGGGCAGGTGGGTTACGGCATCGCCGAACAATTGTCGCGCGAGGACAACGAAGTATCCGTCATCGATACCGCCGCGTCCTTGATAACCGCCATCACAGAGACGCTTGATGTCCGCGGTTACGTCGGCCACGGCGCGCATCCGGACATGCTGGCCAAGGCCGGAGCGGACCAGGCGGACATGATCATCGCCGTGACGCTGCATGACGAAATCAACATCGTCGCCTGCGAGGTTGCGCATGCCTTGTTCAGCGTGCCGACCAAGATCGCCCGCATCCGCGACCAGAGCTATCTTAAGCCTGAATATGCCGATCTCTTCAGCCGCGAAAACATGTCCATCGACGTGACGATCTCGCCGGAAGTTGAAGTCGGCAAGATGGTTTTGCGGCGCATCGCCTTTCCGGGCGCGACCGACGTGGTGCGTTTCGCGGACGACACGGTCTACATGCTGGCCATCGAATGTATGGAGGATTGCCCGGTCATCAATACGCCGTTGCAGCAACTCTCCAGCCTCTTTCCAGACCTCATCGCGACGGTTGTGGGTGTCTACCGGGATGGTTTCCTCAAGGTGGCGCATTCTTCCGAACAATTGCGGGTCGGCGACCTTGCCTACGTCATCTGCCAGCGGCAACACGCCCGCCGCACGCTCAGCCTGTTCGGTCACGAAGAGCAGGAGGCGCAGCGCATCGTTATTGCGGGCGCGGGCAATATCGGCCACTTCGTTGCCAGCAAGATCGAGGAGTTGCAGCCAAAGACGCGGGTGAAAATTATCGAAGCGGATCGCGACAGGGCGGTTGCCGCATCGGAACAGCTCAGCCACACCATCGTCATGCATGGTTCAGCGCTGGACCAGAAAACTCTCATGCAGGCCGACATTCAGGACGCGGACCTGATCGTCACCCTGACCAATAACGACCAGACCAATATCCTGGCTGCGGTCATGGCCAAGCAACTCGGCTGCAAGTCGAACCTCGCGCTTTTGAACAGTTCCTCCTTTCACGAGGTTGCCGACTCGCTCGGACTTGACGCCTATATCAATCCGAGGGCGGTCACCATTTCCCGCGTTCTCCAGCATGTGCGCAAGGGTCGTATTCGTTCCGTCTATGCCGTGCAGCGCGGTTCGGCAGAGGTGATCGAGGCGGAGGCGCTGGAAACGTCACCGCTTGTCGGCCAGTCCTTTCGTGACGTTGAAATGCCCGAAGGCGTCCGTATCGGCGCGATATATCGCGATGGCGTGGTCATCCGGCCGGACGGGAGCACCAAGATCAAGGCGAAAGACCGTGTCGTACTGTTCGCCTCCGCCGACGCGGTGCGGGACGTGGAACAGCTTTTCCGCGTTTCGATACAATATTTCTGACTGTTTCGACGGCAGAAAACGGGTCAATACTCGTACCCATTCGACTGTTTTCGCCGTTGCCGAACAAGACACGATTTGATACCAGAGTTTGAGGTCGGCCAAACGGGGGACGAGATTTGGCCGGCTTATTATTGATTGATTATTTTCCGGTATCCCTGCCGGCAAAAAAGAAAGAAGCGGCGCCATGGCGGAACGTTCTCAAAACCTTCAAGATCTTTTCCTCAACACCGTACGCAAGAAAAAGATTTCACTGACGATCTTCCTGATCAACGGTGTGAAGCTCACGGGCGTGATAACGTCCTTCGATAATTTCTGCGTTCTGCTGCGCCGGGACGGTCATTCGCAGCTGGTTTACAAGCATGCGATCTCGACCATCATGCCCGGACAGCCGCTGGAACTCGAAATCGAAGAAGGTCCGGACCGCTCGCAGAACCTTCAGGATCTGTTCCTCAGCACGGTTCGCAAGAAGAACATTGCGCTGACGATCTTCCTGATCAACGGTGTCAAGCTCACGGGCGTGGTCACGGCTTTCGACAATTTCTGCGAGCTTCTGCGTCGCGACGATCACGCACAGCTTGTCTACAAGCACGCTATTTCGACCATCATGCCGGGTCAGCCGATGCAGATGTTCGAAAACGAAGAAGGCGCTGCACGCGAGGCGTCCTGACCTTCTCTTCTTAATGGACCAACCGCACCGGGAACTTATTTGCCGCTGGGCGGTTGCTTCCTATTGACGTCCGCGCCGGCGCGGACGAATTCCAACCGTCTTTCCCGATGAGGACTGCCATTTCGACCCGCGACACCTCGAACGAATCGATCATTCCCGAGCAGGAAAAACACCGCGACGACATGCGCGCCGTGGTTCTTGTGCCGGTCCTGAAGCAGCGCGACACCCGCGACGCGGCTGCATCACCTGCCGCTGCTGGCCGCTCGGTCGAGGCGAAGCTTGAGGAAGCGAAGGGGCTGGCGCTCGCCATCGATCTCGAGGTGACCCAGGGGCTCATCGTCGCGGTCAACCAGCCACGCCCGGCGACATTGTTCGGCACCGGCAAGATCGAGGAAATCGGTCATCTTCTGGATGAAACCAATTCCGGCCTGGTCATTGTCGACCATCCGCTGACGCCGGTACAGCAGCGCAATCTCGAAAAGCATTGGAATGCCAAGGTTATCGACCGAACGGGCCTGATCCTGGAAATCTTCGGGCGCCGAGCCTCCACCAAGGAGGGTACGCTGCAGGTCGATCTTGCGCATCTCAACTATCAGAAGGGTCGCCTCGTTCGAAGCTGGACCCACCTTGAACGCCAGCGCGGTGGCGCGGGCTTCATGGGCGGCCCCGGTGAAACGCAGATCGAGGCTGACCGGCGCCTGCTTCAGGAACGCATTGTCAAGCTTGAGCGGGAACTGGAGCAGGTGGTGCGAACCCGCCAGCTTCATCGCGCCAAGCGCCGCAAAGTGCCGCATCCGATCGTGGCGCTGGTCGGGTATACCAATGCCGGCAAGTCGACGCTGTTCAACCGCATTACCGGTGCGGGCGTTCTGGCCGAGGACATGCTGTTCGCCACACTCGATCCGACATTGCGGCGCATGAAACTGCCGCACGGCCGCACGGTGATCCTGTCCGATACGGTCGGTTTCATTTCGGATCTGCCGACACATCTGGTCGCGGCTTTCCGTGCGACGCTGGAAGAAGTGCTGGAAGCCGATCTCATCCTGCATGTCCGCGATATGTCCGATCCGGACAATGCCGCGCAGTCGGCGGATGTGCTGCGCATTCTCGGCGATCTCGGCATTGACGAAAAGGAAGCCGAGCACCGTATCATCGAGGTCTGGAACAAGGTTGACCGCCTCGATCCGGAAGCCCACGACGCCATCATGCAAAGAGCCGAAGGCAGCGCCAATATTCGTGCTGTCTCTGCGATCACCGGCGAGGGCGTCGATGCCCTGATGGACGAGATTTCGAAACGCCTCTCCGGTGTTCTGACGGAGACGACCGTGGTCCTGTCCGTTGAACAATTGCCGCTGATTTCCTGGGTCTACAGCAATTCCATCGTCGACGGGCGGGAAGATCACGAGGATGGTTCGGTTGCCCTCGATGTTCGCCTTTCCGAAGCGCAGGCCGCAGAGCTGGAACGCAAGCTCGGGAAGACGACCACACGCGAGCGGGAGGACTGGGAACGCTGAGCGCTCCCGGCCGCCCCTTATTCCAAGTCATTCTTCCGCGCAAAGCCGAGAGTTGACGTTTGCCGAAACGTCTTACGCCGCAGACCAGACCGCCAGTTCATATCCATCGGGATCGGTAAAATGGAACCGGCGTCCGCCGGGAAAGGCGAAGATTGCGACGGTTATCTCGCCACCCGCCGCCGCCACCTGCCGCTGGGCATCGTCAATATCAGCCGCATAGAGAATAACCAGCGGTCCACCCTTCGCGGAAACCGGCGCCGTGGTGGTAAAACCGCCGGTCAGGCGGCCGTCGGAAAATTCGCAATATTGCGGACCGTAATCCTTGAAAGACCAGCCGAAAGCGCCGCCGTAAAAGGCTTTGCTGCGCTCAATATCGCTCACGTTGAATTCGACATAGTCGATTCGCCGGTCGTTGCCATTTTCCGTCATCATTTACTCCATCACGTCTCTTCGAGCAGCGCCTTCAAGGCTTCGAGATCGGCTGTGACAGCCCTCGCATCCCCGTTGAAATCCTCGTCCGTCATCCCCTCAAGACGAAGCAGCGTGAAACTAACCTCGGCGCCACTGCCGTTCGGGGTCACCCTGAGCGCGTTATAAACCTTCAGGCCATCGGGCAAGGTGACGACGTGATCCACGACCCCGAATTCGTTTGCTGGCGCAAAATTCACCCTGACCTCGCCGAGTGGTCCGCCTTCGGCGATCCAGTCTTGGCCATCCGGCCTGAGGCCACCTGCCAGTCCGGCAGCCCAGCGAGCCATGTTGTTCGGATCGGAAACGAAGTCATAGACGTGACTCCACGGCTTCTCGATAGACAGATGAATGATTCTCGACTGCATGACAGACATTTCATCCTCCTCTTGCGGCACGCTCCTCTTGCTGCGCCACTTTGTCGTCATTTGATGCAAGTCAAGGATGTTTCACCGCAGAGATGGGAGAAAGCAAGGAGATAAAAACCGGACTCCTATCATGAACATCTATCGCGCCGGACAGGAACGCCAGAAGCAGCCCTTTGAAAGGCTGGACGCGGAGGCCGTCAATTCCGCAAAAACGCGCAAACCGCTTTACGAAGCACGCAGGAAGATTTTTCCCAAGCGCGCGGAAGGTCGGTTCCGGCGGTTCAAATGGCTTGTCATGCTCGTCACGCTCGGCATTTATTATCTCACGCCGTTCCTGCGTTGGGACCGTGGCCCCTATGCGCCCGATCAGGCGGTATTGATCGATATCGCCAATCGACGCTTTTATTTCTTTTTCATCGAAATCTGGCCGCAGGAATTTTTCTTCGTCGCGGGATTGCTGGTCATGGCGGGGTTGGGGCTGTTTCTCATCACCTCCGCCGTGGGACGTGCATGGTGCGGTTATACCTGTCCCCAGACAGTGTGGGTGGACCTGTTTCTCGTCGTCGAACGGGCGATCGAGGGTGACCGAAATGCACGCATGAAGCTGGACGCCGCGCCCGTTACAGTCGGCAAATTCCGCAAGCGAGTGTTGAAGCACGCGATCTGGCTGGTGATTGGCACCCTGACCGGCGGCGCCTGGATTTTCTACTTCGCCGATGCGCCGACGCTGGCGCGGGAATTCGTCACCGGCCAGGCGCCCATGATTGCCTATTCGACCGTCGCCATCCTCACCGCCACGACCTATGTCTTTGGCGGGTTGATGCGGGAACAGGTCTGCACCTACATGTGCCCTTGGCCACGCATTCAGGCGGCGATGCTGGATGAGAATTCGCTTGTCGTCACCTATAACGACTGGCGCGGCGAGCCACGCTCACGGCACGCCAAAAAGGCCGCCGCAGCGGGGGAGAGCGTCGGCGATTGCGTCGATTGCAACGCTTGCGTGGCGGTCTGTCCCATGGGCATCGACATCAGGGACGGGCAGCAGCTGGAATGCATCACCTGCGCGCTCTGCATCGATGCCTGCGACGGGGTGATGGACAAGATCGGCAAGCCGCGTGGCCTGATCGCCTATGCCACGCTTGCCGAGTATCAATCCAACATGGCGCTCGCGACCGGCAACGGTCAGCACGCAATCCGCCCAGCCAACGTGCGTGAGGAAGACGGCAAGTTCAGCAAGCGCGTGCGCCACTTCAACTGGCGCATCATCTTCCGTCCGCGCACGCTGCTTTATACTGCCATCTGGGCGGCTGTCGGCATCGGCATGCTGTTTGCGCTGGTGACGCGCGAGCGGCTGGCGCTCAATGTTCTGCACGACCGCAATCCGCAATATGTGCTGGAATCGAACGGATCCATCCGCAACGGCTACACCGTGCGCATCCTCAACATGGTGCCGCAGCCGCGCACAATGAGCCTGACCATCAATGGCCTTCCTGATGCCGTGATGAAGATAAACGGTATGCCCGATGCGGCCGCGCGTGCCTTTGAGGTGACGGTGGAGCCGGATGAAGCGACGACGCTGAAGGTCTTCGTCACCCGGCCGGGCGGGCGCGTCGCTCGGGCCGCGGAAAATTTCGAGTTTATCGTCAGCGATACGGGCGGCCATGAGACGGCCCGCTATGACGCTGTTTTCAACGTTCCGGGAGCGACAAAATGACCGTGAACAATCGTCACACGTCCGGTTTCACTTTTACCGGCTGGCATATGCTGGGCGTCATGCTGCTGTTTTTCGGCACCGTCATCACCGTCAACATGGTGATGGCCTGGAACGCGGTCAACAGCTGGAGCGGGCTTGTCGTGCCGAATACCTATGTAGCCAGCCAGCAGTTCAACGCGAAGGCGGAAGCAGCCAAGGCGAGGGCGGCGACCGGCATCAAGGGTAAACTTGCGGTGGACGAAAGGACGGTCCGCTACGAGGTCTTTCATCCCGATACCGGCCCGGTCGATACCGATCAGGTGATCGCGCATTTTCGCCGGCCCGTCGGGGAGCGCCAGAATTTCGACATGGAGCTGACCCCGGTTGCCAAAGGGGTCTTTACCGGCCCGCATGACATGCTGCCGGGTCAGTGGATCGTAGAAATTACAGCCGTCAAGAACGGCCGGATCATCGTGCACGAGGGCACGCGGATCGCCGTTGTCAGGGGGCGCCAATGAGCTGTTGTGCACCGGGGACAGAAGGATCGCTGCAACTTGCCGATCCGGTCAATCCACCGTCGTCAGAGGAGCTGATGCTGGCAAGCCGTGATCTCGGGCAGGGTCTCCGCCAGACCGATCTCAGCGTGCCGGATGTTTATTGCGGCGCCTGCATCACCACCGTGGAGAGCGCGCTCGGCCGCTTGCCGCAGGTGGAGCGGGCGCGGTTGAACCTTTCGTCCAAGCGTATTGCGATTGTCTGGAGAGAAGAGGTCGAGGGTGTCAGGACCGATCCCGCCGACCTTGCCCGCACCATTCTGGCGACGGGATACCGCACGCATCTTTTCGCCAGTGGTCAGGACGCTTCCGACGCGTTGCGTTCGCAGCTGATCAGGGCGGTTGCGCTATGCGGCTTTGCCTCGGCCAATATCATGCTGTTGTCCGTTTCCGTCTGGTCCGGCGCGGATGCGGCGACGCGCGACATGTTTCACTGGATTTCGGCGATGATCGCCGCCCCGGCGCTGATCTACGGTGGGCGTTTCTTTTATCAGTCGGCCTGGAGCGCGCTGAAACACGGCCGCACAAACATGGACGTGCCGATCGCACTGGCCATCACGCTGTCCTATGCCGTTTCGCTGTGGGAGACGATCCACCACGGTGAACATGCCTGGTTCGATGCGACGGTGTCGCTGCTGTTCTTCCTGCTGATCGGCCGCACGCTCGATCATATCATGCGCGACAAGGCTCGTTCGGCGATTGCCGGGCTCGCCCGGCTTTCGCCACGGGGCGCGACCGTCCTCGGTGAGAACGGAACACGCGAATACCGCCCGCTTGCTGATATCGAGCCGGGAATGTCGATTGCGATAGCGGCAGGAGACCGTGTGGCGGTGGACGCGGTGGTCGAGAGTGGCAGCAGCGATCTCGACATGTCGATCGTCAATGGTGAAAGCGCGCCACGGCGTGTTGCGGCGGGTGACAGCCTGCAGGCGGGTACGCTGAACCTTACCGGTTCGCTGGTGGCCCGGGTGACCGCCTCGGCCAGGGATTCATTCCTGTCGGAGGTCATCAGTCTGATGGAGGCGGCCGAAGGTGGGCGAGCGCGTTACCGCCGTATTGCCGACCGGGCCGCAAGCTATTATTCGCCCGTCGTCCATCTTCTGGCGCTTGTGTCGTTTCTCGGATGGGGTTTCTTCGGTGGCGACTGGAAGCAGGCGATGCTGATCGCCATCGCGGTTCTCATCATCACCTGCCCCTGCGCGCTCGGCCTTGCCGTTCCCGTCGTGCAGGTGGTGGCCGCGGGAAGGCTTTTCCGGCACGGGATCATGGTCAAGGAAGGGTCGGCCATGGAGCGACTGGCGGAGATCGATACCGTACTGTTCGACAAGACCGGCACATTGACCATCGGCAGGCCGCGACTGGTCGAGACGGGCGAGGTAAAGCCCGCCACCATGGCAATTGCGGCAGGACTTGCTGCCCATTCCCGCCACCCCCTCTCAAAAGCTCTGCATGCCGCCTACAGCGGCCCTTTGCCGGCGTATGAGACGGTGCATGAAATCCCGGGTTCGGGCGTCGAGGCGAAGACTGGTGTGGGAACCTATCGGCTCGGTAACCGCCGTTTCGCGTGCCCGGATGATGAGGGTGCCGACAACGGCAATGCGCGGTCGGAGGTGGTGTTGTCACTCGATGGCCGCCTTCTGGCGAGCTTCGGTTTCGATGACAATCCGCGCGCAGGTGCGGCTGCGGCATTGCGCAGCCTGTCGGTGCGGGGTTTGGCTCAGGAAATCGTTTCGGGTGACCGGGCAGCAGCTGTCAGCGCCATGGCCGACCGGCTGGGGATCGCCAACTGGAGCGCGGACCTGTCGCCGAAGGACAAGGCGGCGCGTTGCGCCTCGCTTACCGGGGAAGGGCACAAAGTCCTGATGGTGGGAGACGGTATCAACGATGCGCCGGCGCTCGCCGCCGCACATGTTTCGATGGCGCCCGCCACCGCGGCCGATATCGGCCGGCAGGCCGCCGATTTTGTTTTCATGCAGGAGGACCTCGATGCCGTGCCTTTCGCGATCGAGACGTCGCAGCAGGCCGGAAAGCTCATCCGGCAGAACTTCGCGCTTGCCATCGGCTATAATATCATTGCCGTGCCGATCGCGATTGCTGGTTATGCGACGCCGATGATCGCGGCTATCGCCATGTCGACATCGTCGCTGATCGTCGTCGCCAACGCATTGCGCCTCGCCGGATCGGTTGAATCCGCCGGTCGTCGGAATGAACCAGAGACCGGGTTTGCGGGCGAGGGGGCGCAACTGACATGAACATGCTGATCTATCTCATTCCCGTTGCGCTGCTATTAGGTGCACTCGGACTTTTTGCCTTCCTCTGGTCCGTGCGTTCGGGCCAGTATGAGGACATGGATGGGGCCGCCTGGCGGGCACTGGACGATGGTGATAACCGGCCGCGATCCTCGATTTCGAATAGGCCGTGACCTGCCGCAAATATGCAAAGCTGATTTGCGTCATCAAAATTTAATCGTTTCAGTCGCGCCCAGCCTTGCCGTTTGGTGATTACAGTGCCACAACACGACCACCAAAAAGCAAGATGGAGGCACATCCGTGGAACAGGCAGAAATCGGTTTGATCGGTCTCGGCGTCATGGGCTCTAACCTGGCGCTCAACATCGCCGAAAAGGGCAACAAGATCGCCGTATTCAACCGAACCCCTGAAGCGACGAGAAAATTCTACGCTGAAGCCGGCGAGTTGCAGGGACAATTGATCCCTTGCGAAACCATCGAGGAATTCGTTGCCGCCATTCGTCCTCCGCGCCCGATCATCATCATGATCAAGGCTGGCGATCCGGTCGACCAGCAGATGGAAATCCTGAAGCCGCACCTTTCGAACGGCGACATCATGATCGACGCGGGCAATGCGAATTTCCGCGACACGATCCGCCGTTTCGACAATCTGAAGGACAGCGGCCTCACCTTTATCGGCATGGGCGTTTCGGGTGGCGAAGAAGGCGCGCGTCATGGACCGTCCATCATGGTTGGCGGCACCGAGGACAGCTGGAAGCGCGTCGAGAAAGTGCTCACCTCCATCTCCGCCAAATATAATGACGATCCGTGCGTGGCATGGCTCGGCAATGATGGTGCTGGCCACTTCGTCAAGACCATCCATAATGGCATCGAATATGCCGACATGCAGATGATCGCGGAAATCTACGGCATCCTGCGTGACGGTCTGAAGATGAGCGCTGCCGAAATCGCCGATGTGTTCGGTGAATGGAACAAGGGCCGTCTTAATTCCTACCTGATCGAAATCACCGAAAAGGTTCTGCGCGCCGCCGATCCGATCACCGGCAAACCGATGGTCGATCTGATCCTCGACAAGGCCGGCCAGAAGGGCACGGGCAAGTGGTCCGTCATCGAGGCGCAGAACATGGGCGTCGCCGCAACCGCCATCGAAGCGGCCGTGGCTGCCCGTATTCTCTCCTCGCAGAAGGATGAGCGCGAAGCTGCCGAGAAGATCTTCGGCCTTCCGGCCCTTGCAGCCGCACCGGCCGACAGGAAGGCCTTCATCGCCGATCTGGAAAGCGCGCTTCTGGCCGCCAAGGTCGGTGCCTATGCGCAGGGCTTCGCCATCATGTCGGCCGCTTCGAAGGAGTTCAACTGGAACCTGCCGATGCCGACGATTGCCCGCATCTGGCGCGCCGGCTGCATCATCCGCTCGGAGTTCCTCGATGAAATCACCTCGGCCTTTACCAAGGATCCGCATGTGGCCAACCTCATCGTGACGCCGGCTTTCTCCGCTATCGTCAAGGAAACCGATGCGCCGCTACGCCGCGTCGTTTCTTACGCTGCCCTGTCGGGCCTGCCGGTTTCGGCGCTGGCCTCTGCACTCGGCTATTTCGATGCCTATCGTCGCGGCCGCGGCAGCGCCAACCTTATCCAGGCGCAGCGCGACTTCTTCGGCGCCCATGGCTTCGAACGCACCGACGGCGTGGACAAGCCGCATGGCCCGTGGGGCAGCGGCGCCGATATTTTCTGATCGGCCATTGGATAAAGATAAAGGCCCGCGCAAGCGGGCCTTTTTCATTTCACCGGTGCTTGGAATTAGCGAGCGGCGGCAAGGCCGACGATCAGGCCGCTGACGGCATTGATGAGCAGGAACTGGTTGTCAACGCGCACCCAGCGCTGGTCGCGGCGCGGTTCGGCCAGGCGGTAACGGCGATAATCGCGACGATCGACGAAATGACGACGCTCTGCTGGCGAGAGGCGCTGACCACGATCCCAACGGTGCTTCTTGACGATGACCTTTTTCGTGACATGACGCTCGACGGTGACGCCGCGGTGGCGATCATCGTGACGGCCCTGCGCCTGAGCCATCGGGGCCGCGAGAACGGTTGCAGCCAGAAGAATGGTGACGAACTTTTTCATGGAAGTTTCCTCTCGTGTTTCAATGAGGAGAACTTACGAATAAACGAATGAACGGAAACTGAATTTAAAATTACAATTATGTAATGGTTGTTAAGGCTTAGAGGCGGAAGTTAATCTTTTGTTTTGAAGTTTCTTGACACGGTGGGACCGCCCGGAATAACCGGGCGGTCTCTCCTCGGTCAGACGCGTTCGGCAGATTTTGCCCAGAGGTTGATATCCGCGTCCTTGGCGTAGCGGTCGATTTCAGCGAGTTCTTCGGTCGTGAAATCCGGTTTGTCCAGCGCTTTCACACAGTCTTCAACCTGCTCGACGCGGCTGGCGCCGATCAGCGCCGAGGTGATACGACCGCCGCGCAGCACCCAGGCGATGGCCATCTGCGCCAGTGTCTGGCCACGCCGCTCGGCGATGCCGTTCAGCGCCCGGATATTCTCGACATTACGTTCGTTGAGGAAAGCCGGGTTGAGCGACTTGCTCTGCGATGCGCGGCTGCCATCAGGCACGCCGCCGAGATATTTCGTCGTCAGCATGCCCTGCGCCAGCGGCGAGAAGACGATGGAGCCAATGCCTAGTTCCTCCAGCGTATCAACGAGACCATCTTCTTCAATCCAGCGGTTGATCATCGAATAGCTCGGCTGGTGGATGATGCAGGGCGTACCGAGGTGCTTCAGGATCGCGGCGGCCTCGCGGGTGCGCTTCGAATTGTAGGAAGAGATGCCGACATAAAGCGCCTTGCCCGAACGCACGATCTGATCGAGCGCACCACAGGTTTCCTCAAGCGGCGTGTTGGGATCGAAACGGTGAGAATAAAAGATGTCGACGTAATCCAGCCCCATGCGTTTCAGGCTCTGGTCGCAGGAGGCGATAAGATATTTGCGGCTGCCCCATTCGCCGTAAGGGCCTGGCCACATGTTGTAACCCGCCTTGGAGGAGATGATCATCTCGTCACGATAACCCCGGAAATCCGTCCTCAGGATTTCGCCGAAGGCGGTCTCGGCGCTGCCGGGCGGCGGGCCATAATTGTTGGCGAGGTCGAAATGGGTAATGCCGAGATCGAAGGCACGGCGGCAGATGGCCTGTTTCGTCTGATGCGGCGTATCGTTGCCGAAATTATGCCAGAGTCCCAGCGAGATCGCCGGCAGTTTCAGTCCGGTCTTTCCGCAATGATTATATTTCATGGACGTGTAACGGTTTTCGGCCGGTTGCCAAACCATGGGTCTTCCTCCACTTGCTGATGATCGGCTGCCGAAGAACCCGGCAACCATTTGAACTGATGAGGGCAGGCCGCGACGCCTGTCTTCCCGAACAGGATGGTTATGCCTTTCTCCGCGTCGTTTCAATGCGGGGACTGGCAGCCATGAAGATCGAAGACACGGAAGTGCGGCTGTCCGCCGCCCGCTTTCGGGGTGAAGATGATACGCCGCGTTTCGCCGGCGGCGAGATCGAAAAGGTTGTCGGAATAACGCCCGGGCTGATCTGCCTCCAGCATGACGAAGAGCGCAAGCCCGCTTGCGGTGACATCTATTTCGAACTGCCCGTTTTTCAGCGAGCTGGTGGTGAATGTCAGACCGGCGGGCAGAAGTTCCAGCGCTTTATAGGTGTCGCGCACATGGTGGCCTTCGCCGGTCATGCCGTTGGAGGCGATGAAGCTCCAGGCAAGGATGGTGCCGTCAGGCAGGCTGCTCATGTCGATGTCGGTCAGCGTAGCGGCCTTGTCGGTCGTGCAGGTGCCGTTGGCGGATTTCAACGGCACTCGGTTGCCGTCCATGGTCAGGGCAACGATATTCATGTCGATCTCGACGTCTTCCGCCGTGTCGTTCACCATGGAGAAGTTTATTCGGCGTCCATCCTCCGCGGGAATAGCCGAAACCGTGACAGGCTGGAAGAAGCGGCGAGCGGCATAATGCAGCGCCTTCCAGCCGCCGCCATAATCGAGGCTTGACCACGAGGCGACCGGCCAGGTGTCGTTCAGCTGCCAGTATAGCGTTCCCATGCAATGCGGCTTCAGCGAGCGCCAGTAATCGACGGCCGTGCGGATAGCCAATGCCTGCTGGACCTGGCTCAGATAAACGAAATTCTCGAAGTCCTTTGGGAAGCGGAAGTAGCGGAACATCGTACCGGCGATCCGCTCGTTGCCGCCGGCATTTTTCTGGTGCAGTTCGATGACGGGGGAGGCGATGTTCATGTCCCTGTCTTCCGCATAGGTGCGGATGACCGGCATGGAGGTGTAGGACTGGAAACCGAATTCCGAGCAGAAACGCGGCTTCACCGAACGGTAATTGTCGAATGATTTGTTCTCGTGCCACACGGACCAGTAATGCATGTCGCCGGAACCATCCGCGTGCCAGGCATCGCCATAATCGAGATAACCGGAGGCGGGGCTTGATGGCCACCACAGTGCTTCGGGCGCGGCCTTTTTCAGGGCCTTTTCAATGGTGCGGTTCAGTCGGTCATAAGCCACAAGGTATCGGTCGCGATTGTTGCGGGACTCATCGAACCAGGTCAGTGCACCCACCAGCTCGTTATCGCCGCACCAGAGCGCGATGGAAGGATGCGAGGAGAGGCGTTTCGCCTGATAATCAACCTCATGTTCGACATTATCGAGAAAATCCTCGCTGCAGGGATAAAGATTGCAGGCGAACATGAAGTCCTGCCACACCAGCAGGCCAAGACGGTCGCAGAGATCGTAGAACCAGTCTTCCTCATAAAATCCGCCGCCCCAGACCCGGATCATGTTCATGTTAGCCTCGACCGCGGAGCAGAGGAGGTCTTCGGTCTTTTCCCGGCTGGTGAGCGAATAGAGCGCATCTGCGGGAATCCAGTTGGCACCGCGGCAGAAGATTTCCCGGCCGTTGATGCGGAACGCGAAGCGGCTGCCAGCCTCATCCTTATCGGTCAGAAGCTCGATGGTCCTGAAGCCGATCTGCCGGGTCACAGTCTCATCGGGCAGCTCCACCATCAGCGTGTAGAGCGTCTGCTCGCCACTGCCGGCAGGCCACCAGAGCTCCGGATTTTCCACGAAGAAGACGTGACGCACCACGGTTTCGCCTGCGCCGACGCCGCAATCGAGCCTCAGCCTTTCATCGTTGAGAGACAGATAAACCGGCAGGCTTGCCGGTCCCTCGGCAAAGAGGGTGACGGCCACATGCAGCTCGACGCCGCCGTCGATATGGCGCTGTGAGGTAACGACATGCTCGATCCGGGCCGTATCGAGCCGTTTCAGCAGGATTTTGCCGTAAAGCCCGAGTGGCGCAATCGCGATGTTCCAGTCCCAGCCGAAATGGCATTGCGGCTTGCGCAGCATATTGCCATTGGCGATAGGCGAATTCCCCGGGTGATAGGGTATATAAAACGGCTGGCGCGCCTGCCGCTCCGCCCCGGCGGTTATATTGGAGTGAAAATGGATGCGAATGGTGTTTTCACCGGGGCGCACTGCACGGGAAACATCAGGGCGGTAGCGACGGAAGCAATTGTCCGCGCTGAGCACCGGAACGTCGTTCACGAAGACAATCGCGACGGTGTCGAGATAGTCGATGTCGAGATACCAGCTTGCGTCCGCCTCATCGAGGATGAACGTTCGCTCAAGAACCCAGTCCTGTCGGGCCACCCATTGCACGGCCTTTTCATTGGCTCCGTGGTAGGGATCTGGAATGATGCCCGCATCTTTGAGTGCCGTATGGATATCCCCAGGGACGGTAAGCTCGGTCGTATGATCTCTGTCCACTGATGTCAGGCGCCAGAGCCCTGCCAGATCGATGACGGTTTCGGGCGTGGAGGAAGAAATCATGACGGGACCCTGCATTTATGAATTCAAATAAGGAAGCCGGCATTGTGATGCAGGCTTGTGTCAGAATCTGGGGAGGATGGACGCCGCAAGTGGCTAAAGCCCGCTTGCTCGGTCTCATGACACCCTCCCTTCGGCAACGTTACCGTAAAACCTCCATTCCGTCATGTCTTTCAGGTACAACATATTTCAGGAAAAATCTCCGGAACGGCTCATCAATCGCGGCCGGATGGATCGGTCTAGACAATATTTTATATTTATATTTTATATCAATAAGTTATTATGATTTTTCAATGTTTTTGATCAAATCATATATTGGCTACGCCGCCATCACGGGCGGGCCAGAGAAAAGCGCAGTAAGAACCGGACATTTTTTCGAGCTACATCGTTATAGCCCGAACTAGGGCCCCCGCGCGGAAAGCGGACCCCGGTTGAGGACCTTTGCCTTTGCAACGACGTAAAAGCTATCTATGATCACCGTTCGGTCAAGCATGGCGAAATGACATGAACGATACTGGTAAATCCGGCGGGAGCGAAGCGCCCGTGACGACGGGCGAGCGCCCGACCCTGAAGACCATCGCTTACATGACGGGCCTCGGCATCACCACCGTTTCGCGCGCTCTCAAGGATGCGCCTGATATCGGCGCGGAGACCAAGGAGCGCGTGCGGCTGATTGCCCGCCAGATCGGCTATCAGCCAAACCGCGCCGGCGTGCGCCTTCGCACCGGCAAGACCAATGTGATTGCCCTCGTTCTCAGCGTCGATGAAGAGCTGATGGGTTTTACCAGCCAGATGGTGTTCGGCATCACCGAGGTTCTGTCCTCGACCCAATATCATCTGGTCGTAACGCCCCATATCCACGCCAAGGATTCCATGGTGCCGATCCGCTACATTCTCGAAACGGGGTCGGCGGATGGCGTCATCATTTCTAAGATCGAACCCAACGATCCGCGAGTCCGTTTCATGACGGAGCGCAAGATGCCCTTCGTCACCCATGGACGTTCGGACATGGGCATCGACCATGCCTTTCATGATTTTGACAATGAAGCCTATGCCTACGAAGCGGTCGAGCGATTGGCTCAATGCGGACGCAGGAAGATCGCCGTCATCGTGCCGCCGTCACGTTTTTCGTTTCACGACCACGCTCGCAAGGGGTTTAATCGGGCAATCAGGGATTTCGGCCTTACCGAATTTCCGTTGGACACCGTTACAATTGAAACGCCGCTGGAAAAAATCCGCGATTTCGGTCAGAGGCTCATGCAGTCCGATGATCGTCCCGATGGCATCGTTTCGATCAGTGGCAGCAGCACCATAGCGCTGGTGGCCGGGTTCGAGGCCGCGGGCGTGAAAATCGGAAAGGACATCGACATCGTCTCGAAACAGTCCGCCGAATTCCTGAACTGGATCAAGCCGCAGATCCATACCGTCAATGAAGATATCAAACTGGCGGGCAGGGAGCTTGCGAAAGCCCTTTTGGCCCGCATCAACGGCGCGCCCGCGGAAACTCTGCAGAGTATCAGCCGCCCGGTCTGGTCCTCCATGGCGCCGAAGCCTTAAGGCACACGCAAGACCGAGCCGGCATGGCGCATTGGCCATGCCGGGCTTGATGAGGTGCCCATCAGGACAAACAGTTCTTCAGCGACCCGGCGATACCGCGCATCAGCTTGAAGTAAAGCTCCGGGCCTGGCTCCAGCGTTGCCGCTTCCGGATCAAGCGTAGCCGATTTCGCTGCCGCGCCTTCGGTGATGACCGAGACCAGCTTAGGCTCGAATTGCGGTTCGGCAAAAACGCAGGTCGCGCCGAGCTGGCGAACCTTTTCTTGCATCTGTTTGACGCGATCCGCGCCCGGCAGGGTTTCGGGGCTGACGGTGATCGACCCCGCCGTCTTCACGCCATAGCGATGTTCGAAATATTGGTAGGCGTCGTGGAAGACAATAAACGGCTTGTCCTTCACCGGCTGAACCGTTTTGGCCAGTTCGGCGTCAAGTGTATCGAGATCATCGATCAGCTTCTTTGTGTTGGACTGATAGATCGCGGCATTGCCGGGATCGGCCGCGATCAGCGCGGTTTCGATTGCCTGGGCCATGGCCTTGGCATTGGCGGGGTCAAGCCAGAGATGTGTGTCATAGGTGCCATGCTCATGGTCATCGTGGCTCTCACCGTCGTGACCGGCGTGACCGCCTCCGTCATGCTCGTGACCATGCTCGTGCGCGTCCGGCTTTTCGGCATGACCGTCATTCGCCTCATGGCCTTCTTCGCCATGATCATGCGCTTCAAAGGGCCCCCCTTCACGGAAGGGCAGCTTTTCCAGCCCCTTGGCATCTTCCAGTTCCACAACAGTCGCCTTGGCGGCCAGCGCTTCCAGCGGCTTCTCCAGAAATGCTTCCAGTCCGGGACCCACCCAGAAAACCACATCCGCCGTTTCGAGCTTGCGTGCATTCGACGGACGGAGATTATAGGTATGCGGCGAGGCCGCGCCGTCGACGATGAGCTGTGGTTCCCCGACACCTTGCATGATGGCCGCAACGAGGGAGTGGACGGGCTTGATCGACACGACGACCTCGGGTGCAGCGGTGGCGCCCGAAGCGGCGACCGCGATTGCCATGGACGCCGCGAGCGGGATCAGGATCGATTTCATGAAATGCACTCCACTTGAAGAATGTTAGTTATGTTATTACATTTATTGCGTAACTCTATAACGTATGCGATAGCGGTAAGCAACATCGCCAAACGGACAATCCCATGCTTCATTCCGCCCATCCGGGTAACGACATACTGGTCTCCCTTGCCAATGCCGGCGTCCAGCGCAACGGCCGCTGGCTGGTGCGCGGCGTGGAGTTTTCCGTCAGCAAGGGCGAGATCGTCACACTGATTGGGCCGAACGGATCAGGCAAGTCCACGAGCGCGAAAATGGCGATTGGTGTCGTCAAACCAACCGAGGGGGTGGTTACCCGCAAGGCTGGTCTGAAAGTGGGTTATGTGCCGCAGAAGCTCTCTGTCGACTGGACAATGCCGCTTTCGGTGCGCCGACTGATGACACTGACAGGACCGCTCGCCGCCCGCGAAATAGACGCCGCGCTGAATGCGACCGGTATCGCGCATCTTGCCAATGCCGAGGTGCAGCATCTGTCCGGTGGCGAGTTCCAACGCGCGCTTCTTGCCCGCGCCATTGCCCGCAAGCCAGACCTTCTGGTTCTTGACGAACCCGTGCAGGGGGTGGACTTCTCCGGCGAGATCGCGCTTTATGATCTGATAAAAAATATCAGAAATTCAAATAATTGCGGAATTCTGTTAATCTCGCATGATCTGCATGTAGTGATGGCGGAAACCGATACGGTGATATGCCTCAACGGCCATGTCTGCTGCCGCGGCACACCGCAGGCGGTGAGCCAGAGTCCGGAATATATGCGCTTGTTTGGCGGCGCGGCGGCGAAGGGGCTGGCCGTCTACAGTCACCATCATGATCACACCCATTTGCCGGATGGCCGGGTGCAACATGCGGATGGCACGGTCACGGACCATTGCCACCCCGAGGATGGTCACCATCACGGGCATGATCTTCATCATGACCACGGGCACCGCCACGATGATCATGGAGAATGCGGCTGCGGCCATGAACGTGACGACGACGCCCACCTTAACCAGCGGCAGGGAGAACGCCATGTTTGACGATTTCTTCGTCCGCGCCATGGTCGCCGGCATTGGGGTTGCATTGACAGCCGGTCCGCTTGGCTGCTTTGTCGTCTGGCGGCGCATGGCCTATTTTGGCGATACCATGGCCCATTCGGCGCTTCTGGGTGTTGCCCTGTCTCTGCTGCTGCAGCTGAACCTCATTGTCAGCGTGTTTCTGGTCGCGTCGGCCGTGTCGCTCCTTTTGATTTTCCTGCAACGGCGGCAGGCGCTGTCCGCCGATGCGCTGCTGGGCATCCTGTCCCACTCCGCATTGGCGATCGGCCTTGTCATCGTTGCCTTCATGAGCTGGGTCCGCATCGATCTCGTCTCGTTCCTGTTCGGCGACATTCTCGCCGTCACCCGCAGCGATATTGCACTGATCTGGGGCGGCGGACTGGTTGTCATCGTCTCCATGGTGTTCCTGTGGCGATCGCTGCTTGCCTCCACCGTCAATACGGAGCTGGCCGAAGCCGAGGGGCTGAAACCGGAACGGGCGAAATTGATCTTCACGTTGCTGATGGCGCTGGTGATCGCCATCGCGATGAAGGTGGTCGGTATCATGCTCATCACATCGCTGCTCATCATACCGGCTGCGACCGCCAGACGTTTCTCCGCTACACCGGAGGTAATGGCGGTGGTGGCTTCGCTGATCGGTGCGGTTGCCGTTGTTGGCGGCCTCTTCGGATCGCTCACCTATGATACACCGTCCGGTCCATCCATCGTGGTTGCCGCGGTGATCCTCTTCGTTATAAGCCTGTTGCCGGCGCCGGGTTTGTCCCGCTCCGCGGATGAAGGAGGCAAGTCATGAATGCGCAGACCCAGCAGAACCTCACCAAGAACCAGTCGCTGGTCATGAACGCCCTTTCAAACGCGCATCAGCCGCTCAGCGCCTATATGATCCTCGACAAGTTGCGCGATGATGGTTTCCGCGCGCCGCTGCAGGTCTATCGGGCGCTGGAAAAACTGGTGGAATATGGCCTTGTGCACCGGCTGGAGAGCCTTAACGCCTTCGTCGCCTGCACCCATACCCAGGCGGAGTGCTGCTCCAGTCACCATGGCACCGTCGCCTTCGCCATCTGCGAGTCCTGCGGGCAGGTCACGGAATTCCACGATCACGAGATCGATCACCGGCTGGAGCGCTGGGTGAAGGACAGCAAGTTCAAAGCGGAAAAGACCACCATCGAAATCCGCGGTCTTTGCGCCGCGTGCTCGGCCTGACGGACGATAGATGGAATGGGTATTGTTGCCCGCTCCCGATCACCTTTCGATGATCGCCAGATCCTTCGAGAAACGCTTCCAGTTTTCGACGTATTTTTCCGCTGAGCGGCGAATCCCCGCCACGGCGTCGTCATCAAGCGTGCGGATAGCGCGCGCGGGCGAGCCGACGACCAGGGAATTATCCGGAAATTCCTTCCCCTCCGTCACCAGGGCATTGGCGCCGACGAGGCAGTTTCGGCCGATCTTTGCGCCGTTCAGGATCGTCGCGCCCATGCCGATCAACGAATTATCGCCGATGGTACAGCCATGCACGATAGCGTGGTGGCCAATGGTGCACATTTCGCCGATCGTTGCGGCAAAGCCGGGATCGCTGTGAACCATCACGCCTTCCTGAATATTGGTGCCGCGCCCGACGATGATCGGCTCATTGTCTCCACGCAGCGTTGCACCGAACCAAATGCCGACGTCTTCGCCGAGCGTGACTGAGCCAATGACATTGGCGTCGGGAGCGATCCAGTAGCGATCCGCTGCAGGCGTTTGCGGCACACGGTCGGCAAGGCGGTAAAGCGGCATGTCGATGTCCTCCCTTATGTTCGTGCGTCAGACGACCGTCACCGACAGTGTGCCGACACCCTCGACGCCGCATTCTATGCGGTCACCGCGAACGATTGGACCAACGCCAGCCGGCGTGCCGGTCATGATGATGTCGCCAGCGGCAAGGGTGAACAGCTTGGAAAGCTCTGCAATCACTTCCGGCACCTTCCAGATCATCTGGGCGAGATCGCCCGTCTGCTTGCGTTCGCCATTGACGTCGAGCCAGATCGCGCCGGTTGCGGGATGCCCGATCCTGTCCGCTGGGACGATGTGGGACACCGGCGCGGAATATTCGAAGGCCTTCGCGCCCTCCCAGGAACGTCCCATCTTCTTCAGCCCGTCCTGCAGGTCGCGGCGTGTCATGTCGATACCGACGGCGTAACCCCAGACATGGTTCAGCGCTTCCGACGTCGGAATATCCGCTCCGCCGCTTTTCAGCACCACGACGCACTCAACTTCGTAATGCACATTCGATGAGAGCGACGGATAGGGAAAATCCTGTCCTGCGGGCAGCAGGTTGTCCGGGTTCTTCTGAAAATAGAAGGGCGGCTCGCGCGAGGGGTCGTGGCCCATCTCAATGGCGTGATCGGCATAATTGCGGCCGACACAATAGACCCGCCGTACAGGGAACAGATCGCTCGTGCCTTCGACGGGCAGGAGAACGGGCTTCGAGGCGGGGATGACGGTAGCGGCCATGTGGATTTCCTGTCGTCTTTTAGGGTGCAATTCTTGTCCCGCGATTCCGGCGCGATTTCCAGTTCAAAATTGCCTCGCCTGCAAAACTGGCTTTTTACAGTCCTTTGCTGTAGAAGCCGGCGCAAAGAGGTTAATCCATGTACAGACAAGCGCTTGCAAGCGGCGAAAAAATCTTCGCCGTGGCCCCCATGATCGACTGGACCGATACGAGGTGCAGGTTTCTGCACCGGCAATTGTCGAAGCGTGCGCTGCTTTACACCGAAATGATCGTTGCCGACGCCATCATCCATGGCCAGCGTGACAGGCTGCTCGGTTATCACCCTCAAGAACACCCCGTCGCGTTGCAGCTCGGCGGGTCTGATCCGGCCAAGCTTGCCGAAGCGGTGCGGATCGCCGGGGACTACGGTTATGATGAAATCAATCTGAATGTTGGCTGTCCCTCGGATCGGGTGCAATCCGGCACCTTCGGCGCTTGCCTGATGCGCGAGCCTGATGTGGTGGCGCAATGTGTGGCCGCAATGAAGGCTGCCGCTAGTGTGCCGGTTACCGTGAAATGCCGGATCGGGGTGGATGAGCAGGAGCCGGAAGCGGTTCTGCCTGATTTTCTGAAGAGGGTTGTTGCGGCGGGCGCGGACGCGGTCTGGGTTCACGCGCGCAAAGCCTGGCTGCAGGGGCTTTCGCCAAAGGAAAACCGCGAAGTGCCGCCGCTCGATTATGACCTCGTCTATCGCATGAAGCGGGAAAATCCTGACGTCTTTATCGGCATCAACGGCGGCATCGCCGATCTCGATCAGGCGAGCGGACATCTCCAGCATATGGATGGCGTGATGCTCGGCCGGGCCGCCTATCACAACACCTCCATCCTTGCCGACGTCGACCATCGCATCTATGGCGAGGAGGCCCGCCACCCGGACTGGATGGCGCTGCGTGACGCGATGATGGCCTATGCCGCCGATTATATCGCCGCGGGCGGACGTCTCAACCACGTCACCCGCCATATGGTCGGACTGTTTCAGGGCATGCCCGGCGCGCGCCGTTTCCGGCAAATCCTCTCCAGCGATGCCACGAGGCCCGGGGCAGGGCCGGAGGTCATCGAGGCCGCTTTCGCCAGCATCGATGTCAGCACCACGAAAGACATGGCGGGCTGAAAGCGCTCAGACCGCCTTTTGCAGTTCCTGCGCACCATTAGGCGCGTTGACCTTGCCGCCGGTAATGAAGAAAGCGAAAACGTCGCGTGGGGTCTTCTCAACCTTCCGATCCGGCGCGATCAGCGGCAGATCGTCCGGCACACCGCCACTGGCATAGGTCTTTACCCGCTCAGCCCAGTGCGTGATCTCTTTTTTCGGATAGCAGGTCTCGATGTCGTCCTCGCCCTTCTGCAGGCGGCAATAAACGAAATCGGCCGTTACGTCAGGCAGCATCGGATAATCGTGATGGTCAGCGCAGACGACTGCGACCTTGTGCCTGGCAAGAAGTTCGATGAATTCCGGAACCTGAAATGTCGGGTTGCGCACCTCCACGACATGGCGAAGAGTGAGCCCGTCCTGCTTTTCGGGCAGCAGCGCCAGAAATGTACCGAAATCCTCCGCGTCGAATTTTTTCGTGGGCGCAAACTGCCAGAGGATGGGACCGAGATGGGACCCGAGTTCCGTCAACCCCTGCGTCAGGAACTTCGTCATCGACTCACCTGCCTCGGCCAGAACCCTGCGGTTGGTGACAAAGCGGCTTGCCTTTAGCGAAAACACGAAATCCTCGGGCACTTCGGATGCCCATTTCGCAAAGGTCTCCGGTTTCTGGCTGCTGTAATAGGTGCCGTTCACCTCGATTGCCGTGAGCTGCCGGCTGGCGTGTTCCAGCTGGCGTTTTTTCGGCAGTTTTTCGGGATAAAAAGTGCCTTCCCAGGGCTCGAAGGTCCAGCCGCCGATACCGGTGCGGATCGTGCCTGATGTCGACATATCTAGTTCCTCCTCCGGCCTTCGGCCTTTCGAACCTTTGCGACGAAAGCTGCGGCTTACTCCGCAGCCTCCCGTTTTCCGGCCGGCCGGCGCTCCAGAAGCTCCTTCAGGAAGTGGCCGGTATAGGAACGCTCCACCTTGACGATGTCTTCCGGCGTGCCCGTGGCCACCACTTCGCCGCCGCCCGTGCCGCCTTCAGGCCCGATATCGATGATCCAGTCCGCCGTCTTGATGACTTCGAGATTATGCTCGATCACCACCACGGAATTGCCCTGTTCCACCAGCGCATGCAGCATTTCGAGCAGCTTGTTGACGTCGTGGAAATGCAGGCCCGTCGTCGGCTCGTCGAGAATATAGAGCGTGCGGCCCGTCGAGCGCTTCGACAGTTCCTTGGCGAGCTTGACGCGCTGCGCCTCGCCGCCTGAAAGCGTATTGGCCTGCTGTCCGACCTTGATGTAACCGAGGCCGACATCGAAGAGCGATTGCAGCTTGTCGCGCACGGCGGGAACGGCGGCGAAAAATTCGACGCCCTCCTCAACCGTCATATCCAGCACGTCGGCGATGGATTTGCCCTTGAAGGTGACGTCCAGCGTCTCGCGGTTATAACGCTTGCCGTGGCAGACGTCGCAGGTGACGTAGACGTCAGGCAGGAAGTGCATCTCGATCTTGATCACCCCGTCGCCCTGACAGGCCTCGCAGCGGCCACCCTTGACGTTGAAGGAGAAACGGCCGGGCGCGTAACCACGAGCCTTGGCTTCCGGCAGGCCGGCGAACCAGTCACGGATCGGCGTAAAGGCGCCGGTATAGGTGGCCGGGTTGGAGCGCGGCGTGCGTCCGATCGGCGACTGGTCGATATCGATCACCTTGTCGATGAATTCGAAACCATCGATGCGGTCGTGTTCGGCCGGGATTTCACGCGCGCCCATGACCCTGCGCGCCGCCGATTTATAGAGCGTCTCGATCAGGAAGGTGGATTTGCCGCCACCCGAAACCCCGGTTACGGCCGTGAAAACACCGAGCGGCACAGCGGCCGTGACATTCTTCAGGTTGTTGCCGCGTGCGCCGAAAACCTTGATCTCGCGGCCCTTCTTCGGTTTGCGGCGCTCAGCCGGCACTGCAACGCCGAGTTCACCGGAGAGATATTTGCCGGTCAGCGATTTCGGATTGGCCATCACTTCCTGCGGGGATCCTTCGGCAATCACCTGGCCGCCGTGAATACCGGCCGCCGGGCCGATATCGACAACATAATCCGCCGTCAGAATGGCGTCCTCATCATGTTCGACCACGATGACGGTGTTGCCGATATCGCGCAGATGTTTGAGCGTATCCAGCAGGCGCGCATTGTCGCGCTGGTGCAGGCCGATTGAGGGCTCATCGAGAACGTAGAGAACGCCGGTGAGGCCAGAGCCGATCTGCGAGGCCAGACGGATACGCTGGCTCTCCCCGCCCGACAGCGTGCCCGAATTGCGCGACAGGCTGAGATAATCCAGCCCTACATCGTTGAGGAATCGCAGGCGTTCGCGGATTTCCTTGAGAATACGGACGGCAATTTCATTCTGCTTCGCGTTCAGGCTTTCCGGCAGCACCTCGAACCAGTCGCGCGCCGTCCGGATCGACATTTCGGTGACTTCACCGATATGCAGCTTGTTGATCTTGACCGCCAGCGCCTCCGGCTTCAGGCGGTAACCGGCGCAGGCCGGGCAGGGGGCTGCCGACATGTAGCGCTCGATTTCCTCGCGCGCCCAGGCGCTGTCTGTCTCTTTCCAGCGCCGCTCCAGATTGGGCACGATGCCTTCGAAGTTCTTGACTGTCTTGTAGGAGCGGGCGCCGTCCTGGTAATTGAACTCGATCTTGTCGTCAGTGCCCTGAAGAATGGCGTGCTGCGCCTCCTTCGAAAGATCGGACCACTTGCTCGAGAGCTTGAATCCGAAGGCCTTGCCCAGTGCCTCAAGCGTCTGGTTGTAATAGGGCGACGATGATTTTGCCCAGGGAGCAATGGCCCCGTCCCGCAGGGTGCGGGCTGGCTCCGGTACGATCAGGTTCTCATCCACCTTCTGCTGCGAGCCAAGGCCATCGCAGCTGGGGCAGGCGCCGAAGGGGTTGTTGAAGGAGAACAGACGCGGTTCGATTTCCGGAATGGTGAAACCGGAAACGGGGCAGGCGAATTTTTCCGAAAACAGCACCCGCTCATGGGTCTCGTTGAGAGACTTGTTGGCGGAACCACCGGCCGCCGTTTCTTCTGCGGGCAGCGGTTTGTCGGCGAATTCCGCGATCGCCAGGCCGTCCGCGAGCTTGAGGCAGGTCTCAAGGCTGTCGGCAAGACGCGCGGCCATATCCGGGCGCACGACGGCGCGGTCAACCACCACGTCAATGTCGTGTTTGTACTTCTTGTCGAGAGCAGGAACGTCGGCGATCTCGTAGAACTGGCCGTCCACCTTGACGCGCTGGAAGCCCTTCTTCATCAGCTCGGCAAGTTCTTTCTTGTACTCGCCTTTGCGGCCGCGCACGATCGGCGCGAGGATGTAAAGACGCGTGCCTTCCTCGAAAGCGAGGATGCGGTCGACCATCTGGCTGACCGTCTGGCTTTCAATCGGCAGGCCCGTGGCCGGCGAATAGGGGACACCGACACGCGCGAAGAGCAGGCGCATATAGTCGTAGATCTCGGTGACCGTGCCGACCGTGGAGCGCGGGTTGCGCGAGGTGGTCTTCTGTTCGATGGAGATTGCCGGCGACAGGCCCTCGATCTGGTCGACATCCGGCTTCTGCATCATTTCCAGGAACTGGCGCGCATAGGCCGAGAGGCTTTCGACATAACGGCGTTGGCCTTCGGCGTAGATCGTATCGAAGGCGAGCGACGACTTGCCTGAACCGGAAAGCCCGGTCATGACGATCAGCTTATTACGTGGCAGATCGAGATCGATACCCTTGAGATTGTGTTCACGGGCACCACGGATGGAAATCGTCTTCAGTTCACTCATGACAAGGCTCGGACAAAAATAACAGGCTGGATGGCGGCGCGTCCTTATGTAGTGACGCAGCCGGACGTGTCGAGGTCTATTCCCTATCGGTCGCAGCTTTTCACGATGCTTGACTCGAAATCTGCAATTCAATAGAACAAAAAAGGAACGAATTGCAAGCGCGAATGTCTGCCCCCACAGCTTAAGATTATTCTTTGTGGATAGTTCCATCCTTGCGGTGCCCTTTGCGGGCCGCGGCAGCTATTGTGTGCCGAATTTTTTGAAATGCAATTGCCGGTCATGATGGCCGGCGGACAGGATGACGAGATGGCTGGTAGCGTAAACAAGGTAATTCTGATCGGAAACGTGGGCGCTGATCCCGAAATCCGCCGGACGCAGGATGGCCGACCCATTGCCAACCTGCGCATCGCCACCTCGGAGACCTGGCGGGACCGCAACAGCGGCGAGCGCAAGGAAAAGACCGAGTGGCACACGGTCGTCGTCTTTAACGAAGGCCTGTGCAAGGTCGTCGAGCAATATGTGAAGAAGGGCGCCAAGCTCTATATCGAAGGCCAGTTGCAGACCCGCAAATGGCAGGACCAGACCGGTAACGACCGTTACTCCACCGAAATCGTGCTGCAGGGCTTCAACTCCACGCTGACCATGCTCGATGGTCGCGGTGAGGGCGGCGGCCGCAGCGGCGGCGGCGACTTCGGCGGCGGTAATGATTATGGCAGCGGCGGCGGCTCCAGCTATGGCGGCGGTTACGACCAGCAGTCCTCCTCGCGCGGCGGTTCTTCCCGTGGTGGCAACCAGCCTTCGGGCGGATTCTCCAACGACATGGATGACGATATCCCGTTCTGATCGGACCGGGGACGAAGAAACGTGTGACAGGAGGTGAGCTTCACTGACGAAACCCTGCAGCCAAAACAGCCCGCCACCTGGCGCATCATCCTCGCTTTTTTTCTCGACTTCTGGACGGCGTTTTTCGCCGCCGGATTTCTGGTCGCGACGGTAGCGGGAGGGCGAACGCCCGAAGGTTTCGCCCTCAACGGTGCGCCCGCCTTTATCGCCTTTGCGCTGATCATTGCCTATTTTGTCGTGCTCGGGCGGTTCTTCGGTGGCACACTGTGGCAGCGCCTTTTGAAGGCGAGACGCTGACATCGGGCTTTGCCGTTTTTTTAAGAGAAGAACACTTCGACGCCCGGCGCAATCTATGCCGCGACTTTATCGGCCAGCATCGCCACCATGACATCGGATTGCGACACGATGCCGACCATCTTACCCCTGGCGTCGATGACAGGCAGATAATGCAATCCTTCCTCCGCAAAGCGGACGATTGCTTCCTCGATTGGGGTTTCCGGCCGCACGGTTTTAACGGGCGATGTCATGATGTCCTTCACCGTATCGTTGGGGGCACTTGCGCCTGACAGGATGAGGCGAAGCCGCTGCAGGAAACCGATTGAGGGACGACCGTTTCTCCAGCTCGCCTTTTCCAGAAAGTCTGTCTGGGTGACGATGCCGACGATTTCGGCGCTGTCATTGGTGACGGGCAACGCCTTGAAATGATGGCTTTGCATCAGGGCATGCGCGTGGCGCAGGCTGTCATCAGGGGCGACGCCGACCACATCCCGGGACATGACACTTTCGCAATCGAGATGCAGCGCGCGACGCCGGTAGGAGCGCAACTCTGTCTTCCGCAGGATGGTTTCCAGCGCGTCGCGGTCGATATCAATGAACTCATCATATTCCTTCAGCACGTCGTCAAGATCGGTGGAGGAAAAGCCGATTTTCTGGATGGGGGTCGGATCGGCTGTCCCGTGCGCGGCCTTGCCAAGCTTCAGACCGTGTGGATAGGCGCGGCCAGTGGCATTGTTGTAAGCGAAGGCCAGGGCAAGAAGGATCAGCGAATTTCCGGCGACCGGCCACAACAGGAAACCATAGCCGAGGCCATGTATGGCAGGGCCGCCCAGAACCGCCGTCAGCGCCACCGCACCGCTCGGCGGATGCAGGCAGCGCAGCGCCATCATGGCGGCGATGGCCAGGCTGATGGCGAGCGCGCTTGCGAGAAACGGATCCGGAACCAGCAGCGCCACCGTCACCCCGACAAAAGCCGAGACGAAATTCCCGCACAGGATCGACCAGGGCTGCGCCAGCGGGCTGGAGGGTACGGCGAACAACAGGACGGCCGAAGCCCCCATCGGCGCGATCATGGCGGGCAGCGTGGGATCGAAACGAAGAGCGAAACTGGCGAGAATGCCAGTCAGCAGTATGCCGACGAAGGCGCCTGTGGCGGAGCGGAGCCTTTCCCTGTTGCTGACGGGTGCGGCATCGGGAATGATGCGGCGCAGCGTGGAACGCATGGAGATAACTTTCGAATCCGAAATGACACGCGTCTTTTAGCCGAAGCGCCAGCTGAATTTAAGGGAGGATTTTCCGGCATTTCAGCGGTGGCAGGAATTTATTGCGTTGGTGTCGCGCAGGGACGGCTCAGAAAGCGAATGCGGATTTGATCCCGTCGACCACGAATTGCACCGACAGTGCAGCCAGCAGTACGCCGAGAAGCCGGGTAAGGATGGCGCGGCCGGTATTGCCGAGAAAGCGGTCCATCCGTTCCGAGACGATCAAGGCCGCGTAAACGAGAGCCATCGCGAAAGCAAGGATAAGGATGAGCACCACCATCTCGACCGTGGTCTTCATTGAGCCGGCAAGCAAAACGGTGGCGGAAATAGCACCTGGCCCGGCAATCAATGGCAGGGCCAGCGGGAAGACCGCGAGATTGTGGAGATGGTCCTTGGTAATGGCGATTTCCGAGGTCTTTTCCTTGCGCTCCTGGCGCTTTTCGAAAATCATTTCAAAGGCGATCCAGAACAGGAGGAGGCCGCCGGCGATGCGGAAGGCGCCCAGCGAAATACCGAGCAGATTGAGGATTGCGAGGCCGAAGAGGGCAAAGACGGCAAGGATACCGAAAGCGATGATGGAGCCGCGCAACGCCACCTGGCTGCGCTGGTCACGGGTCATCCCGGCAGTCAGCGCCAGAAAGACGGGCGCAAGCCCAGGCGGATCGAGTGTGACCAGAAGTGTGGTAAGCGCATTGATGAGCGTTTCGCTGCTGGCCATTCTTTCCCCGTTGGTTTTGTTTTTAGGCCGGAGCCTACGCAAGTCGCGGGCACTTTGAAAGAGAGCGCTACGCATTTGGGCGGCTAAATCATGAAAAGCGGCGTTCGTCTTGCAAATGACGCAAAAGCCTGTTCAAAACTCGCCGGGAAATTGGCTTAACGTGGCTGTTTCCGCTATAAAAATCCATCCGATTCTTAACAGAGAATGTGATCCGTTTTGACTGACCAGAGCCCCCCCGGCGGCGGAAAGCTTCCGCCAGGCATTGAACCGATTTCCATCATGGAGGAAATGCAGCGGTCGTATCTCGATTACGCCATGAGCGTTATCGTGTCCCGCGCGCTTCCCGATGTGCGAGACGGCCTGAAGCCGGTTCATCGCCGTATTCTATACGGCATGTCCGAACTCGGCATCGACTGGAACAAGAAATACGTCAAATGCGCCCGCGTAACCGGGGACGTGATGGGTAAATTCCATCCGCACGGCAACTCGGCAATCTATGACGCGCTGGCGCGTATGGCGCAGGACTGGTCGCTCCGCCTGCCGCTGATCGACGGCCAGGGCAACTTCGGCTCCATCGACGGTGATCCGCCGGCCGCTGAACGTTATACCGAATGCCGTCTGGATAAGGCCGCGCATTCGCTGCTTGACGATCTCGACAAGGAAACGGTCGACTTCCGCGACAACTATGACGGCACCTTGCAGGAGCCGGTCGTCATTCCGGCCAAGTTCCCGAACCTGCTGGTCAACGGGGCAGGCGGCATCGCGGTCGGCATGGCCACGAACATCCCGCCGCATAACCTGTCAGAGGTTATCGATGGCTGTATCGCCCTGATCGATAATCCCGCGATCGAGCTGCCGGAACTGATGCAGATCATTCCGGGCCCTGATTTCCCGACCGGTGCGCTGATCATGGGCCGTTCCGGCATCCGCTCGGCTTACGAAACGGGCCGCGGATCGGTCATCATGCGTGGCCGAGCCACTATCGAGCCGATGCGTGGCGACCGCGAGCAGATCATCATCACCGAAGTTCCCTATCAGGTGAACAAGGCGTCTATGATCGAAAAAATGGCTGAGCTGGTCAAGGAAAAGCGCATCGAGGGCATTTCCGACCTGCGCGACGAATCCGACCGCCAGGGTTATCGCGTCGTCATCGAATTGAAGCGCGACGCCAATGCAGACGTTATCCTGAACCAGCTTTACCGCTACACACCGTTGCAGACCTCGTTTGGCTGCAACATGGTGGCGCTGAACGGCGGCAAGCCCGAGCAGATGACGCTGCTCGACATGTTGCGTGCTTTCGTGTCCTTCCGCGAAGATGTCGTCAGCCGTCGCACGAAATACCTGCTGCGCAAGGCGCGCGAGCGGGCGCATGTGTTGGTCGGTCTGGCGATTTCCGTCGCCAATATCGATGAGGTCATCCGCGTCATCCGGCATGCTCCCGATCCGGCTTCGGCCCGAGAAGAACTGATGACGCGTCGCTGGCCTGCACAGGATGTGGAAAGCCTGATCCGCCTCATCGATGATCCGCGCCACCGCATCAACGAAGACGGGACTTACAACCTTTCCGAGGAACAGGCGCGCGCCATTCTCGAATTGCGCCTCGCACGTCTTACAGCGCTCGGCCGCGATGAAATTGGCGACGAGCTGAACAAGATCGGCGCTGAGATCAGCGAGTATCTGGAAATCCTGTCATCGCGCCTGCGCATCATGCAGATCGTCAAGGACGAGCTTTCCGCCGTCCGCGACGAATTCGGCACGCCGCGTCGCTCCGAGATCGTCGAGGGCGGTCCCGATATGGACGATGAAGACCTCATCGCCCGCGAAGATATGGTCGTGACCGTTTCGCATCTCGGTTACATCAAGCGCGTGCCGCTGACGACGTATCGTGCACAGCGTCGCGGCGGCAAGGGTCGCTCCGGCATGGCAACGCGCGATGAGGATTTCGTCAACCGTCTGTTCGTCGCCAACACCCACACGCCGGTCCTGTTCTTCTCCTCGCGTGGCATCGTCTACAAGGAAAAGGTCTGGCGTCTGCCGATCGGCACGCCGCAGTCCAAGGGCAAGGCCCTTATCAACATGTTGCCGCTGGAACCCGGCGAGCGCATCACCACCATCATGCCGTTGCCCGAGGACGAAACGACCTGGGAAACGCTTGACGTGATGTTCTCGACGACGCGCGGCACGGTTCGCCGCAACAAGCTCGGCGATTTCGTACAGGTCAACCGCAACGGCAAGATCGCCATGAAGCTGGACGAGGAGGGCGATGAAATCCTCTCCGTCGAAACCTGTACGGACCGCGACGATGTGCTGCTGACGACCGCGCTCGGCCAGTGCATCCGCTTCCCCGTGGACGATGTACGCGTCTTTGCCGGCCGCAATTCCGTCGGCGTGCGCGGCATCAACCTGGCCGAAGGCGACCGCATCATCTCCATGACCATTGTGGGCCATGTGGAAGCGGAGCCGTGGGAGCGTGCGGCTTACCTCAAGCGCTCGGCTGCCGAACGGCGTGCCGCAGGCGTGGATGAGGACGATATCGCGCTCGTCGGTGAGGAAGTAACGGAAGAGGGCGAACTCAGTGAGGAGCGCTACCAGGAACTGAAGGCGCGCGAAGAATTCGTGCTGACGGTTTCCGTGAAGGGCTTCGGCAAGCGTTCATCGTCTTACGATTTCCGCACTTCAGGCCGCGGCGGCAAGGGCATCCGCGCCACCGATACCGCGAAGACGTCGGAGATCGGTGAACTTGTTGCGGCCTTCCCGGTGGAAGAAGGCGACCAGATCATGCTGGTTTCCGATGGCGGACAGCTCATCCGTGTGCCTGTGAACGGCATCCGCATCGCCAGCCGCGCGACCAAGGGTGTGACAATCTTCTCGACCGCGAAGGATGAGAAGGTGGTTTCCGTGGAGCGCATCAACGAGCCTGAAGGCGACGACGAGGCTGAAAATGGCAATGGCGAGGAGGCGGATGACAATCTGCCGACCACGCCGGAGGCACCGGAAAGCGAGGCGTAAGCCGCCTCGTTTTTCACATCAGGATCAACAAAAACCCCGCGGTGCCTGTGCGCCGCGGGGTTTTTCTTTGGGTTTCCGTCTGGTGCGGTCTGTTAGCGAATACGTATATGAACCGGTGAGCGCCCCGACCGACGGGCGACGTGCAGGTGAATGCTGGCTTCCGGCTGGTTGGCGCGCCAGGCACGGGCGCCGTGCGAGAGCAGCAACGCCACGAGATCACGCGTTTTTGCCTTGGAACGGTTGAGACCGAGATCGGCGATACGCATCGCCGCCTCATGAATGGGATGCAGAACCGACAGGCTGCCATGCCCGTTGCCAGACGCAATGTCCGAATAATTCTCGTTGACTGCCATCTTGGAAAGCCTCGCTACTCATTACACAATTCGAGGAGACAGGCGATGTTCGAAACAGAGAGCACCGCCTGCGGGAACGTCTTCACTGAAGGGATGCCCAGCAGCTGACGCCTTTCTTTTTCAATGCATTGCATGCATTCACCGCGGCGTTCTGGCCATCGAAGCCGCCGAAACGGGCGCGGTATATCTGGGAGCCATCCTTGCTGTAGGCCACTGTGAAGGGCTTGGCTGAACGCAGCGCCGCACCACCTTTTTCCTGGGCGCTCTGCAGCAGGCCGCGCGCGGAATTTTCGTCCGGCGATGCGCCAATCTGGATGACCCAGCCGCCCTGCGGCGCGTCAGACCTTGCCGCAACGGAAGGTACGGAGGCTGCGGAAGCCGAGGTGGAAGCCGTGACGATATTATCGACCTTGGTGGAATTGGTTATCAGCTTGCGATCGGGCGCGGAGGGCGCCTGACGGATGGGATCTTTACCCTTCTGCCAGGTAGCCGCCTCCATCGCCTTGACGGCTGCATTGGAAGAGGAGCCAGCAAAGGCGGTAACCGGCGCTTCCTCGTAACGCGTCTGCGGAACGGGTCCGGCATTGGGTAGGCCGGCATCCGTCGCGGCGACGGCGACAGAGGGAACGGCGGCGGCCACAGCGACCGGCTCTTCGACCGGGGCGGAACGCGTCTGTGCAATCAGGTTGCTGTTGCCGCCACGCGACGCCTGCGGCAGATAGGTTGCAACCAGTTTGCGCATGGTGGCGTCACGGGCGGCGCTGGAGCGACCGCCGAGAACGACGGCGACAATGGAGCGCCCGTCGAGCTGCGCGGAGGTGGCAAGATTGCTACCGGCTGCACGCGTGTAACCGGTCTTGATACCGTCAACGCCCTTCACGGTTCCGACGAGGCGATTGTGATTGCCGATCACCTGCTTGCCGAAATTGAAGGTGCGGGTGGAGAAGTAACCGTAATATTGCGGAAAATGCTGGCGAAGCGCGATGCCGAGGCGGGCTTGGTCGCGCGCCGTGGTCATCTGGGCTGTATTGGGCAACCCGTTGGCATTGCGGTAGGTCGTGCGCGTCATGCCAAGGGCACGGGCCTTTGCGGTCATCATTCTGGCGAAACGGTCTTCTGAGCCGCCGAGATATTCACCGAGCGCCGTCGCCATGTCGTTGGCCGACCGGGTAACGAGAGCAAGGATCGCCTGCTCGACCGTAATGCTGCCGCCAGCGCGCACACCGAGTTTGGACGGCGGCTCCTTGGCTGCATTCGCCGAAACCGGCACCTTGGAATCAAGAGAGATACGTCCGGCACTGAGGGCTTCGAACGTCAGATAAAGCGTCATCATCTTTGTGAGCGAAGCCGGGTAACGCAGCCCGTCGGGATCCTCGCCGTAAAGCACCTTGCCGGTCTTCGCATCGATGACGATGCCCGCATATTTCGGATCGGCCTTTGCGGTCTGGACGGATGTTGCGGTTATGAACGCCGCCGCAAGTGTCAACGCCACAAACCTTACAAAAGACCCTGTACCCGCTTTGCGCGAATGTGCCCAAGATAGACTTTTCAACACTGCTGAACTCTTCAATCGCATATTTATGTTCCGCTCGGACACGCCCCGCCCGAATGCTCCGGGTAGAAACTTTATCGGGATGGCGTTACCAAGTGGTTTATGAAAGGTATCCGCCTTCCATAAAATGCGACTTTTCACACGCGATCTGTCTCGTGCCGTGTCACGGGTTTTCGTCTTTTACGAGGCGTTTCTCGACATAGCGTGTCACGGCTGCGTCTAGCGCCTGCCATTGCGGCAGCAGGTTGGCCGAGAATCGGTAGAACAGGCTCAGGTCCTGGCCGACGTGGATATCTCTCTGACAATCGCTACCCGTTGTTTCCTGAGGCGTCTGCGGCAGCAGGCAGCGCACCACATAGACGCTTTCGCCGTCGCGTCGGCCGGTCAATATGACTTCCTTGCCATAACCGGAATCAGCGCGCAGCCGATGGAGCAGCAGACCGTGCTTCAGGGGCGTCGGCTCACCTTCTATAAGTCTGGTATAAATCGGCTCGAAACGTCCTGACATGTCCTGCGACATGGTGCTTTGCGACAGCTGAACGAAAATCAGCCCGACTGCATTTTTCGGATCGTCGAAAAGGGCACGATTCGAATCTCGATACCCCGCAAGGTCGGGCCAGGTGAGGTAGAGGTCGGCGCGCTCATGTGCACCACTGTCACGATCAGACGGATTCCGAAGGGTGTTTTTTGCGAGTTTCAGCCGGTCGTTGCCGATGGTGATCTCCACTTCGTCGGTCGACGTGGTGTGTCCCGCCTGAATAATTCTGTCGCCATACCATTTCATGCCGAAATTGAGCGCAGTGAGAAGGGCGGCAAGGGCTCCGCATATGACGATGACGCGTCTTATGAGAGAAGAGGAAAGGAAGCCTGTGTCGCTATGCATGAGCTTTCAAACTCGTTCTGTCCGCCGGGTTTTCGGCGCGGAAATAACAGGCAAAGCTTTAACCCGCGGCGATCGCCATTGAAATGATGTTTTGCCGCTGCTACCTGATAAGCGCAAGCAAAGGACGGCATATGGCAGCGCGTGACAGATATTCCCGGAAACTCGAATGTTCCAAATGTGGCCATCAGGGTTTTGCCGAGGCGTCCGAGTCGGACGACAAAACCCGCCGGGACGTTGATTTCCGCATTGACGAAATGCCCCGGGGATTTCGCGCAGAACGCCCTTCGGGCGACCCAACCGACTTCATGATCCGCTGCGCCCAATGCGGCAACATATTCCGCTTCCTGCAGAAAACCGCCTATGCGCCGGGAGGCGAGCCGCGCGTCAAGGCCTGAACGGAAGGTGCCGGCATGACTTTACCGCAACAGCCCAACGGAGCGCCGCAAAGGCGCAAACCAATCTGGCCTTGGATCGTTCTGCTGGTGCTCACGCTCTGCGCGATCTACTCCTATAACCGCGCCAACGAAATCATCGCCGAGTTGTCCGATACCTTGCCGCCGGCGCTGCTGAACCTCTTCGAGGACCTTCTCCAGGGGGAAGGCCGGCACGGCCATGGCGGGCCCAGCATCGGCGTTTGAGTGAGGCGCCCGCCGTCAAGGGTCGCCCATCCTCCGGCCGCACATCATGTCATGACCATAAAAGAAAAAAGCCCCGCAAAGAGGCGGGGCAGGTTGATCGCTCGGGGAAAGTTGGGCAATGCCCGGGAGCGATGAGTGGGATATAAGAGACAATGGTGCGGACGCGATAGGCCACTTCCGTCCCAAACAGTACGCCAATGCACAAATTTCACTTAATCCGCAGATTTTTGAACGATGAATTTGACGGATCTGTAAGACAACTTGACAGGCTTTCGCTTTATTCTTTGCTTGCCTCGAATTGCACATATTCTCCTTTAACGTAACGTGACATGAGCAGACGCATGGATAAATCCGGAATCCTCTTTGTGGCGCTTTTATTGGTGCTTGTTGCAATCGTTTTGAGCCTTACGCTGTTCGATACAGCGCAGCAGGTCCCTTCGATACCTTCAGGTGACGGCTCCCTGCTGCCGCCCGCAGCGACCCCGGGGCAATGATCCGCCAACTGTGAGAGAAGGAAGACGATGCTTGTCGGAGCGGGATTGACGCCCTTTTTCAAACCGCTATAAAGCCTCACCACCATGGATGGGTGTCCGAGTGGTTTAAGGAACCGGTCTTGAAAACCGGCGTGCGTGAGAGCGTACCGTGGGTTCGAATCCCACCCCATCTGCCATCAAGCGCAACATCATTCCTACAATGTCGCGACGAGGCGTGTTCCCGCAGCGTTTGGGCATCGCGTACATTCCGTACGAATAAGAAACCCGCCTTTCGGCGGGTTCCAGGCAGCGGTAGTGGATCAGATTTCCGGACAGCCTCGTTCATTTGCGAAGGTGATCCGGTCCGGTCCCCGGCGCGTGAAGCCTTCGACAACAACGCGGCCCGGCGTGACGCGCACGACTTCGGGATCACGAAGGCCTGCTTCACGGGCCGCGGCGCGGGCTTCGCGTTCGCTGCAGCCACGCATGCGTGGAGGACCCCGGCGGTCCATGTCCCGATCACGGTCGCGGATGACGGGACGGACGCCATCCGGGCCGATTCTGAGCTCCATATCCTGGGCACCGGCAGGCATAGGTGCGGCGAAGGATACCAGGGCGATGCCAATCGCCAGACCTGTGGTTTTCATAAAATTTATCATGTTTCCTCCCTCAGCCGAAACCGGCGGAAGCTCGTTTGTTTGCGCGGAGAAAACGCGGTTACCGCTGCTTTGTTCCTTGCGAGGCTGCGAGGGGAGGACTGACGGCGGGCGGATTCCGCCGTGGAGGGGCATGCCGAAAAAATAGAAATCATTAACCACGTTCGTTACAATTTTATCGAATTTGCAAAAGTCGTTCGCATTTTCGCCACGTTATGCACAAGATTAAGCGACTGTTAGGTGCTTCGATGGCAGGGGCAATATCGAGGCAAGTGAGGGTGCGGTTCTCCGAGCCAATAGCAGCGTGGGGCAGACGATTTGAATTCTACGGTCAAGAAAACAGGCATCAGCGCTAGGTCGGGCGTGAAGTGGCTTGCAATTTCCGTGCTTTGCGCTGCAACGGCGTCGTGTTCCACCACCTCCGAGACAAAGCCTAAGCCCAAGCGCAGCAAGGAATATTTCTCCGAATCCGAATATGGCGTGAAGGCCAGCCCGCGCGTTGCCGATGGAAAGAACATCCCGAAGGGTGGCGGACGCGAGCTGCTGGGTAACGCCTACACCGTCAAGGGCCGCCGTTACTTCCCGAAAGAAGAGCCGGGCTACAACAAGGTTGGCCTTGCTTCCTGGTATGGCTCTGCCTTCCATGGACGCCTCACGGCCAATGGCGAGGTTTACGACAAGGAACATCTTTCTGCCGCACATCCGACATTTCCGCTGCCGAGCTACGCGCGCATCACCAATATGGATAATGGCGCGTCGGTGCTCGTCCGCGTCAACGACCGTGGTCCGTTCCACGAGGGCCGTCTGATCGACGTTTCCAGCAAGACGGCGGATCTTCTGGACATGAAGGCGACGGGGACGGCAAATGTACGGGTTCAATATGCGGGCCGTGCGCCGCTCGACGGCCATGACATGCCTTACCTGATGGCTTCCTATATTCCGAAGGGTTCGCGTTCGCCGGGCGTCGCGCCTGAAGGGCAGATCGCGACCGGCGTGATGGTTGCTTCGGCCTCGCCGAATTTCGTGCCGGCGCCGACATCGAACCCGAATTATGCCGGCTCGGCTCAGACCGCGCTCGTTGGTTCCAAGAAGAATGCGGCGCTTCAGGCCATGCCACTCGTCAACGGTGTACAGCCCGCATTCGAACAATTCGCGATCCTGCCGGAAATCGGCCCGATCCTGGCGGAGCGCCCCGAAGGTAACTTCCTGCGGGAACCAGCGGCTCCAGGCGGCAATTATCTGCGTGTGCCCACGCCGTCTTCCAAATATGCAGCGGCCTATTCCGAAGAATCCGCCGCCGTATCCAAAACCGCAAAGGTGTTCGACACCGTGCTCGTCAATCGTGACGGCTTGAGCGAAGAGTCGATCCTCGCCCATGTGAAGCGTCAGCAGGCGAAGTCACGCTAACGGATTAAGGACACCGCCGCACCGTTCTCATGGCGGGTGGCCGGTTGTGGCAGACAGCACTGGGCGGTTTCATGCGCAAGACCTTTCATCGCTCCTATCTGTCGGCCGTCGCGGCGGCCGCTTTTGCATTTTTGAGCGCCGGCGCGGCGCAATCGCAGACAGCGCCCTTCATCGCTAAGGCCGAGCAGGCCTATATGATCGATGCCGAAACCGGTACGGTGCTTCTTGCCCAAAATGAGGATCAGTCCTTTCCGCCCGCATCACTTGCCAAGCTGATGACGGTGGAGGTGGTGCTGGATGCGCTGTCGAGAGGACAGCTGGCGTCGGAAACGGTCTATCCCGTTTCGGAATATGCCTGGCGCACGGGCGGGGCCCCATCGCGAACGTCAACCATGTTCGCCGCCCTGAAATCCTCCGTTGGCATCAATGACCTTTTGACCGGAATCATCGTGCAGAACGCCAATGACGGCTGCATCATCATCGCCGAAGGCATGGCGGGATCGGACGCTGCCTTTGCCAAGCGCATGACGGCACGGGCCGGCGAACTTGGCATGAACCGCAGCACGTTTGCCAATTCCACCGGACTTCCCGATTCCGGAAACCAGACGACCGCCAGGGACATGGTGCGCCTTGCCCAGCATCTGCATGACACCTATCCCGACCGCTACTCGTTGTTTACGAAGCCGGACTTCGAATGGAACCGGATTTTCCAGCGCAACAAGAACACGTTGCTGATGCCGGGAAGCGGTATAGACGGTCTTGGCCTCGGTTTTGCAGAAGGCAGCGGTTTTGCCGCCGTGGTTTCGGCGGAGCGGGAAGGGCGCCGCATCTATCTGGCGCTTGCCGGCATCGCAGACGACAAGACGCGGCAGGAGGAAGCGCGCAGAGTGGTGGACTGGGGCCTGACCGCCTTCGAAAAACGCCGCCTGTTCAGCAAGGATGAAGTGGTTGGCTCCGTCAGCGTGTATGGCGGCGATGCCTCCTATGTCGACCTTTCTCCGAAGGACGATGTCAGCGTCCTGGTGCCCGTCAACAATCCGGAACGCCTCTCCGGACGTATCGTCTATCGCTGGCCGCTGAACGCGCCGCTCGATGTCGGGGCGAATGCCGGAACGCTGAAGATATTCTCGGGCGAGCGTCTATTGCGCGAAGTGCCGCTCTATACGAAGAGCCGGGTGAACAAGGGTTCGCTCACCCAGAATGCCGCAGGAGCATTGAAGGAACTTCTGCTGTTCTGGCTGTGAAGTGCGGTTCAGCACGTGCCTTTTCTCCTATGCTTTTGTTCAGGCACCGGTTTTTCTGAAAAGCGCTTCACACATTTCGGTCCGATGCTGTAAACAGGCATTTCAACATTGACGTGAATTCCTTGCAGGACGTGACATTGGCCGAAAAGACCGGATTGTTCATCAGCTTCGAAGGCGGCGAAGGCGCCGGCAAATCGACGCAGATTCGCACGCTTGCCGAGGCGCTTTGCGATCGTGGCTTCAAGGTGGTCGTAACGCGTGAGCCCGGCGGTTCGCCGGGTGCGGAGGCCGTAAGACATGTTCTCCTTTCCGGTGCGGCGGAGCCCTTTGGCGTCCGGATGGAAGCCATCCTGTTCGCCGCCGCGCGCAACGATCACGTCGAAGAGGTCATTCGCCCTGCGCTGGAGCGCGGCGAGATCGTGCTCTGCGACCGGTTTCTCGATTCATCCCGCGTCTATCAGGGCACGACCGGCAATCTGGAGCCGGATTTCATCGAGACGCTGCAGCGCATCGCGATTGATGGCGTCGTTCCGGAGCTGACACTGATTTTCGATATCGCTGCCGAAAAAGGACTTGCCCGCGCCAGAAAGCGCGCGGATGAAGGCGCGAAGCCCGATCGCTTCGAGAAAGAGGAAATCGAAACCCACGAGAAGCGGCGGGAAGCCTATCTCGATATCGCGCTTGCCGAGCCGCGTCGCTGCCGCATCGTCAATGCCGATCAGCCGGAAGAAAAAGTTGCGGAGGATGTCATGTCCTTCGTCGAGCCCTTGCTCGAACAGCTGGGGACCGAGGCGGGCAGGGCGCATGAGTGAGGTCCAAGGCGTTCTCGACGGTGCAATCGCGCCGCAGCAGAACACGAGGCTTTTTGGCCATGAGGAGGCGGAGGCGTTTCTCGCGCAGTCCTATCGCTCTGGCAAAGGCCATCATGCCATTCTCATCGAAGGGCCGGAGGGCATCGGCAAGGCGACGCTCGCTTTCCGTTTCGCCAATCATGTGCTGAACCATCCCGATCCTTTGTCGGCGCCGGAGTTTCTGCCAGACCCCGATCCGCAGTCGCTGGTCAGCCGGCAGATCACCGCTGGCGCCTCGCATAACCTGCTGCATCTCACCCGGCCCGTGGATGAAAAGACCGGCCGCGTGAAATCCGCCATCACGGTGGACGAGGTGCGACGGGCAGGGCATTTTTTCTCGCAGACCTCGGGCACCGGCAACTGGCGCATCGTCATCATCGATCCCGCCGATGATCTCAACCGCAATGCCGCGAACGCGATCCTGAAAATACTGGAAGAGCCGCCCAAAAGGGCGATGTTTCTCGTGCTCTCCCACGCACCGGGAAAATTGCTGCCGACAATCCGCTCACGCTGCATGCCGCTCAGGCTGCTGCCGCTTTCGGATTCGGCCATGGTGCAGGCGCTCGATCATCTCGGCATAAATCTCTCGGAGGAAAAGCGCGATGCCCTGCTTGCCGCCTCCAAGGGTAGCGTTGCGCAGGCGCTGAAGCTGATGAACTACGGCGGCTCCGATATTGTCGAGGCCCTTGCCGCAGTCATGAATGCCGACGGGCCAGGCGCCCGCAAACAGATGCACAAGCTCGCCGAGATCCTGGCCCAGAAGGATGGCGACATCGTCCTCGGTTTTTTCATGGAACATGTAACGGAAGATCTGATGGCGCGCGCGCGCGCGGCGGCCATGACGGGCGATATCACTGCTGCGGAAAGGCTGGCACGGCTTTCTTCGGCGCTCTCGGAACGCATCACCGTGGCGCAGGCCTATAATCTCGACAAGAAACAGATGGTAATTTCCATTCTTGAGGATATCCGGGGCGTCTAATGCCGGAAAATCGTAAGGACCGAAGTTGCCTTTTCGGATTGGCCCACTCTAAGCCGCATTATCCCCGGGTTTGACACGGGAATCCACAACCCACTGAAATTAATGAATACTCGGCTCGAGCCCGAGGATGACGAATAGTCGGCAATATTGATATCATTGTACCAATTCGGTAGCTTTTTCTTTCGCTGCTGCGAACAATGGTTTAAGAGCGGTCTATCCAAAAAACAGCGCGTAAAGTCGATAGACCGTCATGACAGACAAGACACCATTCTACATCACCACCGCGATCTCCTATCCCAACGGCAAGCCGCATATCGGCCACGCCTATGAACTGATCGCAACGGACGCCATGGCACGCTTTCAGCGCCTGGACGGAATGGATGTGTTCTTCCTGACGGGCACCGACGAACACGGCCAGAAGATGCAGCAGACGGCACGTGCGGAAGGCGTTTCGCCGGAAGAACTCGCGGAGCGAAATTCCAATCAGTTTCTCGAGATGGGCAAGCTGCTCAACGCCTCGAACGACGATTTCATCCGCACGACGGAAGAACGTCATCACGAGACCTCGCGCAATATCTGGAACCTGATGGCCGAGAGCGGCGACATCTACAAGGATAGCTATGCCGGCTGGTATTCCGTTCGTGACGAGGCCTATTACGCCGAGGACGAGACGGAAGTGCGCGCCGATGGCGTCCGTTACGGCCCGCAGGGCACGCCGGTGGAATGGGTGGAGGAGGAAAGCTATTTCTTCAAGCTCTCCGAGTACCAGGACAAGCTGCTGAAGCTCTATGAGGAAAACCCCGACTTCATCGGTCCGGCGGAACGCCGTAACGAAATCATCTCCTTCGTGAAATCCGGTCTGAAGGACCTGTCGATTTCCCGCACCACCTTCGACTGGGGCATCAAGGTTCCCAATGATCCGAAGCACGTGATGTATGTCTGGGTCGATGCACTGACCAACTACATCACCGCAACGGGTTACCTCGAAGACAGGAACGGACCGCGGGCGAAGTATTGGCCGGCCGACGTGCATATCATCGGCAAGGACATCATTCGTTTTCACGCCGTCTACTGGCCAGCCTTCCTGATGAGCGCGAAGCTGCCGCTGCCCAAGCGCGTTTATGCACATGGCTTCCTGCTCAACAAGGGGGAGAAGATGTCGAAGTCGCTCGGCAATGTCGTTGATCCCGCCAATCTGGTGAACCATTTCGGCCTTGATCAGGTCCGCTATTTCTTCATGCGCGAAGTCTCCTTCGGCCAGGACGGCAGCTATAGCGAAGAGGGCATTGCCACCCGCATCAATGCCGATCTTGCCAATGGCATCGGCAATCTCGCCAGCCGTTCGCTGTCGATGATCGTCAAGAATTGCGACGGCAAGATTCCGACGCCTGGTCCGTTCACCGACGAAGACAAGGCGATGCTGGCGTCTGCAGACGGTCTGCTCGCCATTTGCCGTGAGGAGATGGGCAAGCAGCTCATCCACCGCGCGGTAGCCGCCATTATTGCCGTCGTTTCCGAGACCGACCGCTATTTCGCCTCTCAGGAGCCTTGGGCGCTGAAAAAGACCGACCCTGAGCGGATGGGCACTGTGCTTTACGTCACGGCGGAAGTTGTGCGCCAGATCGGCATTCTCCTGCAGCCCATCATGCCGGGTTCCTGCGAAAAGCTGCTCGATCTCGTTGCGGCGCCAGCCGACAAGCGCGACTTCGCGGCGTTGGGCGAAGCCGGTCGTCTGGTGCCGGGGACACCACTGGAAGCTCCGAAGCCAGTCTTTCCGCGTTATGTCGCGCCGGAAGCGTGAAGGCGACCACGATGCTGATCGATACCCATTGCCATCTCGATTTTCCTGATTTTGAGGCGGAGCGCGACGACATCATCGCTCGGGCCCATGCCTCCGGCGTGAGCCAGATGGTGACGATCTCGACCCGGGTGCGTCGTCTGCCGGAGCTGTTGAAGATCACGGAAAAATATCCGTCAGTCTTTTGCTCGGTCGGCACCCATCCGAACAATGCCGATGAGGAACTGGATATCTCCGCCGATGAGCTGGTGCAGCTTGCCGAAAGTCATGAGAAGATCGTGGCGATCGGAGAGGCGGGTCTGGATTACTTCTACGACACGCAGAAGCCCGAAGACCAGAAGACCGGCCTTCTTCGCCATATCGAGGCGGCGAGACGAACGAAGCTGCCGCTTGTCATTCACAGCCGCAGTGCCGATGACGACATGGCCGCCATCCTGCGCTCCGAAAGCGGGAAGGGCGCATTTCCGTTCATTCTGCACTGCTTTTCCGCTGGTCCCGAGCTCGCAAAAACGGGTGTCGAGCTTGGCGGATATGTGTCTTTCTCGGGCATTCTGACCTTCCCAAAGTCGCAGGATATTCGCGATATCGCTGCAACCGTGCCTCTTGACCGGCTGCTTGTAGAAACGGACGCACCCTATCTTGCGCCGAAGCGCTGGCGTGGCAAACGCAACGAGCCTTCCTACGTCGTCAATACCGCGGAGGTTCTGGCCGAGGTGCATGGCATCTCCTTCGAGCGGATGGCCGAGATCACCACCGAAAACGCCTTCCGCTGCTTTTCCAAGATGACAAGGGTGTAGGCGTGGCAATCTACCGTCGCCGCTTCACGGTTCTCGGATGCGCCTCGTCACCCGGCGTGCCGCGCATTAACGGCGACTGGGGCGCCTGCGACCCCGATAATCCGAAGAACCGGCGCACGCGTGCGGCCTTCATGGTGGAACAGATCGGTCCTGATGGCGGCAAAACGACCGTTGTGATCGATACTGGTCCTGATTTTCGCGAGCAGATGATCGCCGCGAAGGTGGAGGCTATCGATGCCGTTCTCTACACCCATGCTCATGCCGACCATCTGCATGGCATTGACGATCTGCGCATCTATTTCGCACTCCAGAAAAGCCGAGTTCCGATCTATGCCGATCCCATTACCATGGCGCGCATCCGCGATGGTTTTGCCTATTGTCTCGAGACGCCGGCGGGCAGCAATTATCCACCGATTGTCCGGCCTTATATGATTGCCGATATCAACGAGCCGGTTGTTATTGATGGAGCAGGAGGACCAATCGCCTTTGGGGTGCATATGCAACAGCATGGGGACGTCCATTCTCTGGGTTTCCGCATTGGTGATGTGGCCTATTGCACCGACGTCAGCGATTTTCCGGCCGAAAGCCTGCCGAAACTCGCCGGACTTGAGGTGCTCATCATCGACGCCCTGCAATATCGCTATCACCCCAGCCATCTGTCACTCGAACAGGCGCTCGGGTGGATCGAAACACTGGCACCCAAAAGGGCGATCTTGACCCACATGCATATTCCGCTCGATTATGAGACGGTGATGCAGGAAACGCCTGATCATGTTGAACCGGCTTATGATCAGATGCGTTTCGAAATTGAGATCGATCTCGAAGCCGCCTGACGCCGCCTGAAAAGGAACAGCATGTCGACTAAGCCTTTCCGTGCACCGAGTATGGCGAGCTTCTTCGACAATATGCGCGCCAGCCGCCTGCGCGCCATGTTCCGACGCGGCGAACTCGGCCTTGTCGCGCTTGCCGTGCTCATCGGCATCGCAGCCGGCCTGCTGGTGGCGTTGATCGGCGCTTTGAGCACGGCATTGCATGTGCTCGTCTTTGGCGTCGAACGTCTGAGCAGCAGCGATCTTTCCGGACAGATCGTGCTGGTGGGGCCGATCATGGGCGGTGTCCTGCTCGGGCTGATCATCTTCATCCTCTCCAAAACCCGCAAAAAGCCGATGGTCGACCCCATCGAGGCAAATGCGCTGCATGGTGGCCGCCTGTCGCTCACGGACAGCATCATTGTCTGCGTGCAGAACATCGTTTCCAACGGTTTTGGCGCATCTGTGGGGCTTGAGGCGGGCTACACGCAGATTGCCAGCGGCGTTGCATCGAAGATCGGCATCAAGCTGAAACTGAGGCGAGGGGACATGCGCATCCTCGTTGGCTGCGGCGCCGCGGGCGCCATCGCGGCCGCCTTCAACGCGCCTCTGACTGGCGCATTTTACGCCATCGAACTCATCATCGGCACCTATACAGTCGTCACGCTCGCCCCGCTGATCGTTTCGGCGCTGGTGGCGACAACCGTTATCGGCCTGATTGGCGGCCATGGCCTCTCCATCGATATCGTCGATGCCAGCCGCGTGACGCCCGCCGATTACGTGCCGGCTATTTTCCTTGGGGTTGTGTGCGCGGCAATCGGTATCGTGCTCATGCAGGCGGTGTCCTTCATTGAGGAGACGGCGCGCAAAAGCGCTATTCCTGGCTGGCTGCGTCCTACGCTTGGCGGCATCGTTGTCGGTGGGCTGGCCTTGATTTCACCGCAGGTTCTCTCGAGCGGCCATGGAGCCTTGCATCTCAACATCGATGCCGACTTGACGATCTACGGGCTTGCAGGATTGTTCCTGTTGAAGGCGGCGGCCAGCGCGATCTCGATAGGTTCGAATTTCCGCGGCGGCCTGTTTTTCGCCTCGCTGTTCATGGGATCGCTGCTCGGCAAGATTTTCGCACTCTGCGCGCCCTATATCGGCTATGGCTCGACAGCGCCGATCGTCTACGCCGTGATCGGCATGAGCGCCTTTGCCGCCGCCATCATCGGTGGTCCGCTGACAATGACATTTCTGGCGCTGGAACTGACCGGCGACTTCCAGATTACGGCGCTCGTGCTTGCCGCCGTCATCACCACATCGCTGGTGGTGCGCACCACATTCGGCTACTCCTTCGCCACCTGGCGTTTTCACCTGCGCGGTGAGAGCATTCGCAGCGCTCATGACATCGGCTGGATCCGCGACCTGACGGTGGGCAAGATGATGCGCGCTGACATACGCAAGGCCAATGTCAGCATGGGGCTTCCGGCCTTCAAGGAGAAGTTCCCGCTCGGTTCAACGCAGCGGGTCATCATGACCCACGATGACGGGCGTTATGCCGGGATCGTTCTCGTGCCGGAAATCTATGCCGATCCGATGGATCGCGACCCAAGCAAGATCAGCCTCGAGACCTATCTGCACTACAAGAACGACGTGTTGCTGCCGACCATGAATGCACGGCAAGCGGCGGCAGCCTTCGACGCGGCAGAAAGCGAAGCACTCGTCGTCGTCAACGACAAGATCGAAAATCGTCCCGTTGGCCTGCTTACCGAAAGTCACACGCTGAGACGCTACAGTGAAGAGCTCGATCTACGACGCCGAGAGGCATCAGGAGAATTATGATCGACCTGGATATGGATCTTTCAATGCGACAAGCGGCGCTTTTCAATGATGACAGCAACGGCGCTGCGATCTGACAGCTTACGGCATTCCCGGTAATTCAGCACAAAAAGTTCCATAATCTATCTTATGCGATTATTGTATGTAAGGGCTATTTAGTAATGCGACAGTTGGGCCAGTTAGAGATGCGACAGTCTCGCCTCTCGACGCACTGGTCAAAGCCAACGTTGGGAGCAAGGATGACGATCTTCAGCCTGGTCGAGACCATGAGCGGTCGGAGTCGTCATGTCCTTTTTGATCACCATGTCGCAGAAAGAATTGCATCGCCTCGAACTCATCCAGAAGATCCGTGACGAACGCCTGAGCATTGTCGAGGCGGCCGGACGGCTCGACCTCAGTCGAAGTCAGGTCCATCGGCTGCTGCAAGCCTACGACCGGGATGGTCCGGCCGGTCTTGTTTCCAGGAAGCGATCACGGCCGAGCAACCGGCGCCACAGCGAGGAATTTCGCAATGCAGCGCTGGATCTGATCCGCGAACGCTATCTGGATTTCGGTCCGACGCTAGCACGTGAGAAGCTGATCGAGCTGC
>NZ_FNBB01000010.1 GCF_900102105.1 Agrobacterium pusense | reverse complement strand
GACCAGACGCGGCCGACGAGCAAAGCGTTTTCATAATCCTCAGGCAAAATTGCGGTAGCGTCGATCGACCTTACGCCGGCCATGTATATCCTCCCCTTTCAGACTTCCGACAGGCCGCCTCCTGCGGTCTTATTGTCTGGATGTCTGACAACCTAATCTTATTCTTCTTAGTATGACTTTTCGAGCGAGTCTAGCGGTCTCGCGGACAAATTTATCATGTATCGCTCATGAAGCGCGGAAACCTGTCCTATAGCTTGACTGCCAGTCCTTTTTTCCAGTCAAAATATATCCAGCTCCAGATTGACGCGGCTTGCCGCACCAATCAGATGCTTGCGCATCGCGTTCTTGGCCGCGGGCGCATCAGCTTTTTCCACGGCCTCGTAAATTGCCACATGTTCGGCAATCGTTACCTCGAGAATTTCCCCAAAAACCGCCCGGGAGAAAGCGATGTTGATGGCGGAACTGATGCGCTCCGCAATGAAGCCGAGGAACATCAGGAAATATTCGTTTTGTGTGGCCTCAGCCAGAATACGGTGGAAGTCCAGATCGGCGGCAACGCCTTCCGTCGACCAATCGTCGGCGGTTTTCATCTTTTCCAGTGCCGCGGCCAGTCGCGCCAACTGCTGCGGGCTACGATGCAATGCCGCCAGCCCTGCTGCTTCTATTTCCAGCGGCATGCGAAGCTGGAAAAGATCGCGGAAGTTCTCCGGATCGTTCAGCCGGGAGCGCTCGATGCGGATGGACAGTCTCTGCCGGGGATCGGTGACGAATGCGCCCACGCCCTGCCGGGTTTCGACGAAACCTTCATTGCGCAATTGTGCTATCGCCTCGCGGATGACAGAGCGGCTCACCCCGAAGGTTTTTGCCAGCACATGTTCAGTCGGCAGCCTGTCGCCCGGCCCGAGTTTCGAATCGTTGATCTCGCGTGCGATCTCTGCGGCGATGCGGCCGGGGAGATGATCGTTGCGATGTATCTGATTGAACTCCAGCGTCATGGTTGCTCCCGTTCCACAGAAACGATTGGTTCGTTTTTCCCGCTGCAGACGACTTCCTCCTTCGCCGTCAGCGGGGTTTTTTAAGGCGGCGTTTTCAGCCGCCTCTGCCGTACCTTGATTAGCTATCCGGTTGCAGGGTTATCTGGCAACCGGGATTCATCCGCAAATCAGGGTCGAAGGTGTTTTTCAGGCCAGTGATCATCCGCCGCTGCACATCAGATAGCCGGCTTTCGAAATCCGAGCGTTTCAACCGGCCGATGCCGTGCTCGGCGCTGATGCTGCCGACGTAACGGTCGAGGACGTCATTGACGAGCGTTTTGGACTTGTAGATGAATGCTTCGCGCTCTTCCGGCGTCGAGCCGTTCGGCGGCAGTACGTTGAGGTGGACGTTTCCGTCTCCCACATGGCCGTAGGAAACAGCGAGGCACTCCGGCAGTTTTTCCGCCAGTTCCGCTTCAGCTTCGGCCACGAAAGCCGCGAGTTTTGACAGCGGTACGGAAATATCGGTGCGCATATGGCTGCCGCGCAGCGCCTGGCCTTCGTTCATGCCTTCGCGGAATAGCCAAAGCGATTGCGCCTGCGCCCGTGACGATGCGATGACGCCATCCAGCACCAGCCCGTCTTCCATGACGCCTTCGAGGAAGCGGCCCATCAGGTCTGCGGTGTCGACCAGGCCGGAGCCTGAAATTTCCATCAGTACATAGGCCGGGTAGTCACCGGCGATCGGCATTTTAAGGTCGGGGATTGCCTCGATCGCCAGCGTGAAGGCGACCGGCGGCATAAATTCGAAGGCAGACATCAGGTCGCAGCATTCGCGACGGGCGCGACGGTAAAGCTTGATGGCATCGTTAAGCGAATTGAGGCCGAGCAGCGCCGTTTCGACGTGTTCCGGATTGGGGTAAAGCTTGACGGCAACGGCGGTGATAATGCCGAGCGTTCCTTCCGCACCGATGAAAAGCTGCTTCAGGTCGATGCCGCGATTATCCTTGCGCAGCGTCGACAGCCCATTCCAGATAGTGCCGTCCGGTAGCACCACTTCGAGACCCAGGACCAGTTCGCGCGTCATCCCGTACCGCAGCACATTGATGCCGCCGGCATTTGTGGAGACATTACCGCCTATACGGCAGCTACCCTGGGCCCCAAGTGATAGCGGGAAGAACATACCCTTGTCCTGCACCGCGTCCTTGAATTCCGAGAGAATGCAGCCCGCTTCCACGACGGCGGAAAAATCGTCGCTGTCTATGGTGCGGATGGCGTTCATGCGCTCGAGGCTAAGAACGACCTGGCGTTTAGGCGCATCGGGAATGCCGCCGAGTACAAGACCGGTATTGCCGCCCTGAGGGATGATGGCGAGTCCGAGTTCGGCGCAGGCGCGCACCGTATCAGATACTTCCTCCGTCGACCGGGGACGGATCACGGCTACAGCCGAACTGGTGACGTCGCCATGCCAGTCCCTGCAATAACGCAGCATGTCCTCCGGCGACGTGAGCACCAAAGCCTCGCCCAACCTGTTCTTCAGCGAGAATCGCAATTCCCCGATATCGTGTTCGCTGACGATCGTCATTCCACCCTCTCCGCTCAATCCGCCCTGAAATGTCCGGGCAAGGCTTCTTCGCCCTTGCTTTTGCCGGTTTGTGAAAAAATACTATTTTCAACTCGATCATATAAGGTTATCAGACAACCTTACAAGCTAATTTATCGGTCGGTTGGCTGATGATGTTTTTTCGGTCTCGGGAGAACGACCGGGACAAAGAGGAGGAAGACATGCATATCGCAATTATTGGCGCCGCTGGCATGGTGGGCCGCAAGCTGACGCAGCGTCTCGTCAAGGACGGGTCACTGGGTGGCAAGGCGGTGGAGAAATTCACGCTTATCGACGTGTTCCAGCCCGAAGCGCCCGCCGGTTTTTCCGGTGCCGTCGATGCGCGCGCGGCCGATCTTTCCGCACCTGGCGAAGCCGAAAAGCTGGTCGAAGCCCGTCCGGATGTCATCTTCCACCTTGCCGCTATCGTCTCCGGCGAAGCCGAACTCGATTTCGACAAGGGCTACCGCATCAATCTCGACGGCACGCGTTATCTCTTCGATGCCATCCGCCTTGCCAACGGCAAGGATGGCTACAAGCCGCGCGTGGTCTTCACCTCCTCGATCGCCGTGTTCGGTGCGCCGCTTCCCTATCCGATCCCGGACGAATTCCACACCACGCCGCTGACCAGCTACGGTACGCAGAAGGCTATCTGCGAATTGCTCCTGTCCGACTACAGCCGCCGCGGTTTCTTTGACGGCATCGGCATTCGCCTTCCCACCATCTGCATTCGTCCCGGCAAGCCGAATGCGGCTGCCTCCGGCTTCTTCTCCAATATCCTGCGCGAGCCGCTGGTTGGCCAGGAGGCGGTTCTGCCGGTGCCGGAAAGCATTCGCCATTGGCACGCCTCGCCGCGTTCCGCCGTCGGTTTCCTTATTCATGGTGCCACGATCGACGTCGAAAAGGTCGGCCCGCGCCGCAACCTGTCGATGCCGGGCCTCAGCGCCACCGTCGGCGAGCAGATTGAGGCACTGCGCAAGGTGGCGGGGGAAAAGGCCGTCGCCCTCATCCGTCGCGAGCCGAACGAGATGATCATGCGCATGTGCGAAGGCTGGGCACCCGGTTTCGAAGCCAAGCGTGCCCGCGAACTCGGCTTTACGGCCGAAAGCTCCTTCGAAGAGATTATTCAGGTTCATATTGAGGACGAACTGGGAGGTTCACTGAAATGAGTGTCGGCGGGGAGGAGAAGAAGCGCTCGGTCGCCTTCATCGGCACCGGCCTGATGGGAGGGCCGATGGCCCGGCGCCTGCTGGGTGCGGGCTTTTCGGTCACGGTCTGGAACCGCAGTGTCGATAAGGCCGAGGCTCTTGTTGCCGATGGCGCGGTCGTCGCGGCATCGCCGGCAGATGCAGCCAAGGGCGCCGATATTGTCATCACGATGCTGAGTGACGGCAAGGCCGTGGGCGAGGTGCTGTTCGAGGCCGGTGTGGCCGAAGCGCTGAAAAAGGGGGCTGTCGTCATCGACAGCAGCTCGATTGCGCCGCCGATCGCGCGTGAACACTCCTCCCGGCTTCAGGCGCTTGGCATCCATCACGTCGATGCACCGGTTTCGGGCGGTGTGCCGGGCGCGACGGCCGGTACGCTCGCCATCATGGCCGGTGGAGACGAGGCGCTGATCGCGGATCTTGCTGATGTCTTTGCACCGATGGGCCGGCTCACCTATGTGGGTCCCTCGGGTGCCGGCCAGCTCTGCAAGCTCGCCAACCAGCAGATCGTCGCCATTACGATCGGCGCGGTTGCCGAAGCGATGATGCTGGTGGAAGCGGGAGGAGCCTCTCGCGAAGGTTTCCGCAACGCCATACGTGGCGGCTTTGCCGAAAGCCGGATACTGGAATTGCATGGCGAACGCATGGTGAAGCGCAATTTCGTGCCGGGTGGTCCATCCAAATTCCAGCTCAAGGATCTGAATGGCGTGTTGGCAACGGCGAAGGACCTGTCGCTTACCCTGCCGCTTACGCAGCAGGTGACGCGGGAATTCGACGACTTCGTTGGTGACGGCGGTGCCGATATCGATCACAGCGGCATCCTGCTTTACCTCGAAAAACTCAACAACCGCGAACAGGGCTGAGGCAGGCTTATGAGCGACGAGAAGACACCCATGCGCCGGCTGCGATCGCAGGACTGGTTCGACAACCCTGATCATCTCGACATGACGGCGCTCTATCTGGAGCGCTTCATGAATTATGGCGTAACGCCGGAAGAACTGCGTTCCGGCAAGCCGGTGATCGGCATCGCACAGAGCGGCAGCGATCTTACGCCCTGCAACCGCGTCCATGTGGAGTTGGTGAAGCGTGTGCGCGACGGCATCCGTGATGCGGGCGGTATTCCTATCGAATTCCCGACCCATCCGATGTTCGAAAACTGCAAGCGCCCGACGGCAGCGCTCGACCGCAATCTTGCCTATCTCAGCCTCGTGGAAGTGCTTTACGGCTATCCGCTCGACGGTGTCGTGTTAACGACGGGCTGCGACAAGACCACGCCCTCGGCACTGATGGCGGCAAGCACGGTCGATATTCCGGCCATCGTGCTCTCCGGCGGGCCGATGCTCGACGGTTATCATGAGGGCGATCTGGTCGGTTCCGGCACTGTGATCTGGCGCATGCGCCGCAAATATGGCGCTGGCGAAATCACCCGGGAGGAGTTTCTGCAGGCGGCGCTGGAATCCGCGCCATCGGTCGGGCATTGCAACACCATGGGCACGGCGTCGACAATGAACGCCATCGCGGAAGCGCTTGGCATGTCGCTTACCGGCTGCGGCGCAATCCCCGCCGCTTACCGTGAGCGCGGCCAGATGGCCTATCGCACCGGTCGCCGCGCCGTCGAACTGGTTGTTGAGAATATCAAGCCCTCGGACATCATGACGCGCGAAGCCTTCCTGAACGCGATCCGCGTCAACTCGGCGATCGGTGGCTCCACCAATGCCCAACCGCATCTCGCGGCGATGGCGAAACATGCGGGCGTTGAACTCCGTGAAGAGGACTGGCAGGTCCACGGTTACGATATTCCGCTGTTGGCCAACATACAGCCGGCCGGCAAATGGCTCGGTGAGAAATATCACCGCGCCGGCGGCACGCCCGCCATCATGTGGGAGCTTCTGCAGGCGGGCAAGCTCGATGGAAGCTGTCGGACCGTGACCGGTAGAACAGTGGCTGAAAATCTGGAAGGTCGGGAATCGACCGACCGAGATGTGATCCTTCCTTATGAAAATCCGCTGAAGGAACGGGCAGGTTTCCTGGTTCTCAAGGGCAATCTGTTCGATTTCGCCATCATGAAGACGAGCGTGATCTCGGCGGAGTTCCGGCAGCGCTATCTCAACGAGCCGGGCCACGAGGGAATTTTCGAGGGCAGATGCGTGGTTTTTGACGGTTCGGAAGACTATCACGCCCGCATCAATGATCCGTCCCTCAATATTGATGAGCGTACCATTCTCGTCATTCGTGGTGCGGGGCCGCTTGGCTGGCCGGGTTCGGCCGAGGTGGTCAACATGCAGCCGCCGGATGCGCTTTTGAAAAAAGGAATCACCAGCCTGCCGACGATCGGTGACGGCCGGCAATCGGGAACGGCGGACAGCCCGTCCATTCTCAACGCCTCGCCCGAAAGTGCGGCCGGCGGTGGCCTGGCGTGGCTTCGCACGGGCGATGTGATCCGCATCGACTTCAACAAGGGCGAGTGTAACGTGCTGGTGCCGGATGAGGAGCTTGCAGCCCGCAAGGCAGACGGCATTCCGGCTGTTCCCGCGGATGCGACGCCCTGGCAGCGCATTTATCGTCAGTCGGTAACGCAGCTTTCGGACGGCGCGGTTCTCGAAGGCGCTGCGGATTTCCGCCGCATTGCCGAGAAGATGCCCCGGCACAATCATTGATCACACGACCAGAATCCCCGGCCACGTCCGGGGATTTTTCTTTTCGGGCAGTTTCGTAAATGCGTGTGACCTCATAAGGTGCCTGCACATCCGCATTATAGGGGCAGGACATGACTGATATTTCGATGATAGAAGCCGCGCGGGAGCGCATCGGCACTCAAGCGGTTCGGACGCCGCTTCTCTCATCACCTTTTCTGGACGAGATTGCCGGGCGAAAGCTCTTCGTAAAAGCTGAATGCCTGCAAAGAACGGGTTCCTTCAAGTTTCGTGGCGGCTGGTCGGCCGTCTCAGGCCTGCCTGCGGAGGTCCGCGCCAAAGGTGTCATCGCCTTTTCCTCCGGTAACCATGCGCAGGGCGTGGCGCTTGCCGCCAGCCTCCACGGCGTTCCCGCCGTCATCATCATGCCGATGGATGCACCGAAGATCAAAATCGACAATACCCGTGCTTATGGCGCGGAGGTGGTGCTTTATGACCGCGCGAATGAGGATCGCGATGCCATTGGGGACCGCATTTCGCGCGAGCGCGGGTTGACGCTGATCAGGCCTTATGACGAACCGCTGGTCATTGCCGGGCAGGGGACGGTGGGGCTCGAGATTGCTGAACAGGGCGCGGAACTGGGTATCGATTCAGCCGAGATCCTGGTGCCGTGCGGCGGCGGCGGCCTTACATCCGGCATATCCCTTGCGCTTGCAGCGAAAGCACCGAACTATAAGGTCAGGACTTCGGAACCGGAGCGGTTCGATGATGTGGCACGCTCTCTTGCCTCGGGCAAGATCGAGCGGAACGCCACGACCTCGGGTTCGATCTGCGATGCGATCGTTACGCCGCAGCCCGGTAACATTACCTTCCCGATCATGGTTGGGCTTTGCGGGAAAGGCATCGCCGTGACCGAAGAGGAAGCGCTGCGGGCAATGGTTCTCGCCTTCAACCGGCTGAAGATCGTCGTTGAGCCCGGTGGGGCGGTGGCCCTGGCGGCGGCCCTCTTCCATGGCGATGAACTGGAGAGTGAAACGGTGATCGCAGTCGCTTCCGGCGGCAATGTCGATCCGGAGGTCATGACGGGTGCGCTGTCCCGTTTCGGCTGAGCGGGTTGGGATCAAGCCCCAAGCCGCGCCGCGACCTCGTTGGCGATGGCCAGCGAGGCAGTAAGGCCGGGGCTTTCGATGCCGAAGAGATTGACGAGACCGTTGACGCCATGCGTCTCCGGCCCGTCAATGCGGAAATCCATAGCGAGTTCGTCCGGACCTGAAATCTTCGGCCGGATTCCAGAATAGGCCGGAATCAACGCGTGGTCGGGAAGGCGCGGCCAATAACGCCGTATCGTATCATCAAAACCTTCCATGCGTTGGGGATCGACGGCGTAATCGATGGCGTCCACCCACTCCACATCCGGGCCGAAACGAGCCTGGCCAGCAAGATCGAGGGTGAGATGTACGCCAAGGCCATGAGTATGAGGTGCCGGGTAGATGAGCCTTGAAAAGGGTGACTTGCCGGCCAGCGAAAAATAGCTGCCCTTGGCGAAACGCGCCTGCGGGATACCATCCTCCGGCAATCCCTCTATCTTTCTTGCCACCATCGGCGCAACAAGTCCGGCGGAATTGATGAGCAGCCGGCACGTCAGGCTGGTGGGCTCCGCGCCGCCGACGTGGATCCGAAAACCATCGCCCGCCACTTCCGCCCTTTCGAAGGGGGCGTTGACGGCCATGGCCGCGCCGTGATCCTGTGCGTCTCCGAACAGCGCCAGCATGTATCCGTGACTGTCGATGATACCGGTCGAAGGTGACGTAAGGGCTGCAACGCAGGTGAGCGCGGGTTCGAGTAAAACCGCCTGTCGTTCATCAATCAGCTCAAGATCGTTACATCCGTTGGCCTTGCCCTTCTCCTGGAGAGTGGCGAGCATGGCCGTCTCTTCATGGCTCGTGGCGACGATGAGTTTGCCGCAGCGGCGATGAGCAACGCCGTGGCTCTGGCAGAAAGCATAAAGACGCTCCTTGCCCTCCACGCAAAGTCGGGCCTTGAGGCTTCCAGGCGGGTAATAAAGGCCTGCGTGGATAACTTCGCTGTTGCGGGAGGAAGTGACCGAGCCAAATTCCTTTTCGCTTTCCAGGATGACGACGAAGAGGCCGCGCATAGCGAGTTCTCGCGCTGTCGCCAGGCCGATCACACCGGCTCCAATGATGATGGCGTCGATATCTGTCATGGTATTTTCCGTGTCCGCATTGCCTTCAGACGGAAAGCGCCCCGTCGCGCTGATGCCGCGCAATGGGTAGATTGATGCTTGCCGCCCGGCAAGTTGCAATCCGTATTTTTCCCGATGCACCTATCTTATGGAATATTATCTCTACTGAAACAGTGGGGAATAAAGCTATTCTATGAGTGAAATAAGCAATGCCCGCTTTGAAGGGCCGAGCAGGAAGGGAGTGTACAATGTCTTATTCCAAGGCAGGAAAAGTAAAAGACTTTGTTTCGCAGCCCCAGTCGCCGCGCAACTGGAAAGATTCGGTTCATGCGGCTCTCGTCGGCGTCTGCATGGCCTTTGTCGCTGCCGTCATATTCGGTCTCGTTCCCTGATCCTCCCGATCTTCTCATCAGGTAATTTGAGAACAAAAGGCCGGTCGCTCCTCCGACCGGCCTTTTTCATTCCCATTCACGACTTCAGGTAATCTTCCGCAAGATCGACCCAGAAAGCGGTTCCGATTGGCAGGATTTCGTCGTTGAAATCAAATTTTAGATGGTGCAACGGCGGGTCGTTGTCGGTTCGTGCGGTGCCGAGGAAGAAATAACAGCCCGGCCGTTTCTCCAGCATGTAGGCAAAGTCTTCCGCGCCCATCGACGGGCGCTGCATTTCTGCGACCTTTTCAGGCCCGGCAAAACGGCGGGCGAGATCGGCGACATAATCTGTTTCCGCCCTGTGGTTGACGGTTGCATTATAACCGCGCTCGTAATCGATGGTGACGCTCATGCCGTAGCTGGCCGCCTGGCCTTCGGCTATCGCCCGAATGCGCTTTTCCAGCTCATCGCGCACGCCCGGATCGAAGGAACGGATGGTCAGTAGCATTTCCGCCGTTTCGGGAATGACGTTGCTGGCAGCACCGGCATGGAAGGCGCCAACGGTGACGACCGCCGACAGCTGCGGATGGATGTTGCGTGAAACCACCGTCTGCAGCGCCATGATGATGCTTGCCCCGGCAACGATAGGGTCAGCGGCATCCTGCGGTTCGGCGCCGTGGCCGCCATAACCGTTGACGGTGATCTTGCACTCGTCGACCGCGGCAAGGATCGGCCCGTCGCGCAGCACGAAGTGCCCGAAGGGCAGGCCGGGGTCGTTGTGGAGTGCAAAAACCGCATCGCAGGGAAAGCGGTCGAACAGGCCGTCCTCGATCATGATGCGGGCGCCGCCGAAATTTTCCTCCGCCGGCTGGAAGATCAGATGCAGTGTTCCGTTAAAATTCCTGCGCTCGGCGATGATCTTCGCTGCGCCGAGCAGCATTGCAGTGTGGCCATCATGGCCGCAGGCATGCATCACGCCCTGATTGGCGCTCGCATATTCCGCCCCCGTTTCTTCGTGGATCGGCAGGGCGTCGATATCGGCTCGAATGCCAAGCGTGCGCGTGCTGTCACCATTGCGCAGCGTGGCGACAACGCCAGTGCCGGCGAGCCCGCGCGTTACCTTGTACCCCATCGCCAGCAATTGTTCGGCAATGAAATCCGAGGTCTTGAACTCGGAGAGGCCTATTTCAGGGTGACGGTGCAGGTGGCGGCGGATTGCCACCACATCCGGCATATGATTGGCAAAAGACGTCATGGTGACGGTCTGTCTGGTCATTTTCGAAGTCCCGAGTTTCGCCGTTTTTTACGGTGCTTTTTCAAAATGACATAGCAGCATATGCATGGGCATGTAAGGGGCGCCACAGGCACTCAGACGGCCTGAAATTCAGCGCTTGCATCGGGTCGCGACAGGTGGCATGGAACTATTGATGTCCTGGGGCATTAGCGTCTTTCGGATGTAGCGCGAACCGTTCCGGTTTCGTGTTGCCCTTCAGGTTATCAACGGGGGACCATCGGGCGTTGCGCGCACAAATTTCGCCGTCGGGGAGGGTGCGAAATCCGGTCGGAACGGCGTTGCCGCGCCGCAGGATGAGATCTTTCTGTCACCGGAAGCTTCCTGCACGCGCTGATCTCAAGCCCCGCAAACAGATTGCAAACATTGTGCAGCAGTATGCGGCGCCTTCCTGCCGGACGGTCCTCTCAGCCGGGTGTCCGGTCCGGTTCACCGAAGGTTCAGGATAAGTCATAAATATAGCGTGGCCGATTTTCGTGTGTGTTCCCGCCACGGACGAAATGCCGGTCAAGTCGAACAAGTCTCCATAAAGTTCAGAATACGAGCCCGATGTCATTTCATATCACCCCGACCGCCGCCGCCCGTGATTCCGAGACGAAGCAGATCGATCATAATGATTCGATCCGCGCGTCCTATATGACGGTCGAGGAACTGCATGATGCGGGCGCCGCGCTTTCCCGCGATGGCGCCGACAGCCTTCCCGGCTTCATGGAGTTCGATTTCTTCGAGCGTCATCGCGAGAACGAAAAGGAAATCCTCAGGGTCTATCGCACAACGGCGGTCGACGCGGAAAATGGCGCGACGATAACGCCGGCGGCAGAATGGCTTCTCGACAACCACTACGTCATCGAAGAGGCGATCCAGGAAGTCCGCCGTGATTTTCCGCGCAAGTTCTATCGCCAGCTGCCGACGATGACGGTGGGCGGCGTGACGATCCCGCGGGTCATGGCGCTCGGCTGGCTTTATGTCGCCCACACCCACAGCACGGTATCGCGCGAAAACATGACGGCGCTGGTGGATGGCTACCAGACCTCGAAGACGCTGCAGATCGGTGAATTGTGGGCGCTGCCATCGATCATCCGTTTTGTCCTCATCGAAAATCTTCGCCGCATCTCCATCCGTGTGGAGCGTTCGCGCCGCATGCGCCAGAAGGCGAATGAGGTGGTCGACGAGATTATCCGCCTGAACGATGCGGAAGCGTCGGCAACACTTCTCAAGCAGGTCGATTCGCTGGTCGATGACCCGACTTTCGCGACGCAGTTCCTTTATCGCCTCCGAAACGGCTCGCAGACATCGGGTTTTGCCGTTGCATGGCTCGAAGAGCGTCTTCACGCTGCCGGCACCGACGCTGAAAACGTGATGATGTCGGAACATAATCGCCTGGCATCCGGCAACGTGACGATGGGCAACATCGTCAAGAGCCTGCGCGAGATCGATGATACCGAATGGTCGGTGTGGTTCGAGGAAGTCAGCCATATCGACAAGGTTCTGCGCGAAGAAACCGATTACGAAACGCTCGATTTCGGCTCCCGGAACACCTACCGCAATACCATCGAACTTCTGGCGCGTCGTTCTCCCAAGACCGAAGTTGAGGTCGCCCGTGCCGCTGTCGAAATGGCGCGTACCGATATGCCCGCAGAGGCGGACGAGACGCATCCCGTCAATGTCGGCTCCGTGCTGGTGGGTCAGCGTCGTTTCGAGCTTGAAAAGGCGCTGGGATACCGGCCCCTAGTATCGCAGCGTATCGTCCGGGCGATGCGGAAGTTCAACTGGCTGGCAATTGCAGCGCCGGTGCTTCTCATCACCGCGGTCGCCATGCTGGCGGTCGGGTGGTTCCTCGCCGAAGCGGGCATGCCCTGGTATGTTGTCACCGCTTTCCTGCTGATGTTCGCTCTGCCCGCCTCGGAGGGCGCGACCGGCCTCTTCAACACCCTTGTCACCTTCTTCGTGAAACCGTTCCGGCTGGTCGGATACGAGTTCAAGAATGGAATTCCCGAGGACGCGCGTACGTTGGTCGCCGTGCCCTGCATGCTGACCAGTCGCGACAGCGTTGACGAGATGATGCGCAATATCGAGGTGCATTATCTCGCCAATCCGCATGGTGAGATCTATTTCTCGCTGGTGAGCGACTGGCGCGACGCGCAATACGAGCAGTCCGAGGATGATCTTGAGATACTCGAATATGCCAAGCGCGAGCTGGCAACACTGAACAGCCGCTACGCCTTTGACGGCAAGACACGATTCTACCTTCTGCATCGTCGTCGCATCTACAATCCGGCCGAAGGCTGCTGGATGGGCTGGGAGCGCAAGCGCGGCAAGCTGCATGAGCTGAACATGCTGCTGCGCGGCGACAAGGACACGACGTTCCTCGGCGGCGCGAATATCATTCCGGAAGGTGTCAAATATGTCATGACGCTGGACGCCGATACGCGCCTGATGCGCGATGCGGTGACGAAGCTGGTCGGCAAGATGCACCATCCGATCAACCGCCCCAGGATCGATCCTGAATCCGGTCGGGTGGTCGAAGGTTACGGTCTGCTGCAGCCGCGCGTCACACCTTCCCTGACCACGGGCAAGGATGCTTCGGTTTTCCAGCGTGTCTTTTCCATCAACCGCGGTATCGATCCCTACGTCTTCACGGTTTCCGACGTTTACCAGGACCTGACCTCCGAAGGCACCTTCACCGGTAAGGGTCTTTACGACGTGGATGCTTTCGAGGCGGCGCTGAAGGGCCGTATCGAAGAAAACTCCGTCCTCAGCCACGATCTGCTTGAAGGTTCGTTTGCGCGTTGCGCGCTGGTGACCGATGTGGAACTCGTGGAGGACTTCCCGACGCGCTATGAGGTGGAAGTTTCGCGTCAGCATCGCTGGGCGCGTGGCGACTGGCAGCTGCTTCCCTATATTCTCGACCGCGCCCGCGGCGTCACCGCTATCGGACGGTGGAAGATGGTCGACAATCTGCGTCGCTCACTGACGCCGATCGCCTGGTTCTTCGCCTCGATCCTCGGCTGGTATTTCATGGATCCGCTCGGGGCGCTGATCTGGCAGATCCTGCTGATCTTCTCGCTCTTCGTTGCACCGACGCTTTCGCTGCTTTCCGGCCTTGTGCCGCGTTCGACAGACATCGTGCCGCAGGCGCATTTCCACACCATCTGGTCTGAAATCCGCGCCACCAATGCGCAAGTCGCGCTGAGAATCGTCTTCATCGCCGATGCCGCCTGCATGATGACAGATGCGATTGCGCGTTCGCTCTACCGCCTGCTCGTCAGCCACAAGCTGATGCTGGAATGGCGCACCGCCGCCAGTATCCAGTCCAGTGCGCAGGGCAGCATCATCGATTATTATCGTCAGATGTGGCACGCCCCCGTTGTGGCGATGCTCGGCCTTCTGTTCGCGGCGCTGCCGGGCGACAATGCCTTCCTGATCGGCATTCCCTTTACGCTGCTGTGGGTGCTGTCGCCCGCCGTTGCCTGGTATGTCAGCCAGTCAGCCGAGACCGAAGACCGGCTGTTCGTTTCCGAGCACGTCTCGTTCGAACTACGCAAGATCGCGCGTCGTACCTGGCGTTATTACGAGACCTTCGTGACACCGCAGGAAAACCACCTGCCGCCGGACAATTTCCAGGAGACGCCGGAACCGATCGTTGCCTCGCGCACGTCTCCCACCAATATCGGCGTTTATCTGCTCTCCGTCATCTCCGCCCGTCAGTTTGGCTGGATCAGCTTTGCCGACACGCTGGAGCGCATCGAGAACACGATCCAGACCGTTGAGAAGATGGAAAAATATCGTGGCCATCTCTACAACTGGTATCACACCGATACCTTGCAGACGCTTGGACCGCGTTATGTTTCGGCGGTGGACAGCGGTAATCTCGCCGGCCATTTGATTGCGGTTTCTTCCGCTTGCCGTGACTGGGCGGAAGCGCCGTCGGCCCATCTTCAGGGCAACCTCGACGGTATCGGCGACGTGGCCGGCATTCTGCGCGAAACGCTGAAGGCCTTGCCGGACGACCGCAAGAACCTGCGGCCGCTGCATCGCCGTCTCGAAGAGCGTATCATCGGCTTCTCGAACGCGCTGGCATCCGTCAAGCGCGAGCACGAATTCGCCTCCATTCGCGTCATCAACCTGGCGGTGCTTGCGCGTGACATTCAGAAGCTCGCCACCAATGTCGACCACGAGGTGAAGTCCACACAGAGCACCGAAGTGACGCGTTGGGCGCAGTTGCTGGTCGAGTGCTGCGAAGCCCATATTTCCGACAGCGCCATCGACCTGACCAATGTCGAGCCCTTGCGCCAGCGTCTCGCTTCGCTGCGCGACCGCAGCCGCAATCTCGCTTTCTCGATGGATTTCACGTTCCTTTACCGCAAGGATCGCCGCCTTCTGTCCATTGGCTATCGCGTCGAAAGCAAGGAGCTGGATGAGGCCTGCTATGACCTTCTGGCGTCGGAATGCCGTCTGACCAGCCTCTTCGCCATCGCGAAGGGCGATCTGCCGACTGAGCACTGGTACCGCCTTGGCCGTCAGGTCGTGCCGATCGGTGCGCAGGGCGCGCTGGTGTCCTGGTCGGGCTCCATGTTCGAATATCTGATGCCGCCGCTTGTGATGCAGGAGCGTCAGGGGGGTATCCTCAACCAGACCAACAACCTGATCGTCAAGGAACAGATGAATCACGGCCGCCGTCTCGGCACGCCATGGGGCATTTCCGAAGCGGCGTTTAATGCCCGCGATCACAACATGAACTACCAGTACACCAACTTCGGTGTGCCGACGCTGGGCCTCAAGCGTGGCCTTGGCCAGAACGCGGTGATTGCGCCCTATGCATCGATCCTCGCCAGCCAATACGATCCGGATGGTGCACTTGAAAACCTCGACAAGCTGCGCAAGCTTGGCGCACTTGGCCAATACGGTTTCCACGATGCGGTGGATTTCACGCCAACGCGTGTGCCCGATGGCAAGGTCTGCGCGGTGGTCTACAACTATTATGCCCACCACCATGGCATGTCGATTGCGGCCGTCGCCAACGTCGCCTTTGACGGCGTGCTGCGCGAGCTCTTCCATTCCGATCCGGTGATCGAGGCGGCTGAACTGCTGCTGCAGGAAAAGGCGCCGCGCGAAGTGCCGGTCATGAGCGCCAAATACGAACCGGAGACCCCCGGCAAGGAACAGGCCGACCTGCTGCGGGCGGAAGTGCGCTCCATTGCCGATCCGGCGGCACGCGACCGTGAGGTGGTGTTCCTGTCGAATGGTCACTACTCGACCATGCTTACCTCGACGGGTGCAGGTTATTCGAAATGGAACGGGCAGGCGATTTCCCGCTGGAAGGCCGATCCGACCGAAGACCGCTGGGGCACCTTCATCTTCCTGCGCGACACCACCAACGGGCAATGGTGGAGTGCGACTGCGGAGCCGCGTGTCTTCGAGGGTGAAAAGACCAAGACGGTCTTCACCGACGACAAGGCCGAGTTCCACAAGACCACCGGCGACCTGCAGAGCGTTGTCGAATGCATCGTCGCCACCGAGCACGATGCAGAAGGCCGCCGCGTCACCCTGCTCAATGTCGGTTCCGAGGATCGCTATATCGAAGTGACTTCCTATATGGAGCCGGTCATTGCGTCTGAGGATGACGACAACGCCCATCCGCTCTTCTCGCGCATGTTCGTGCAGACGGAGATCGGCCGGCGTGGCGACGTCATCCGCGCCTGGCGCAACCGTCGCAGCCCGAACGAGCCGGGCACCGTCATTGCGCATCTGGCCGCCGATAATGCCGGCCCGTCGCGGCCGACGGAATTCGAGACGGATCGCGCCAAATTCATCGGTCGTGGCCGTTCGCTGCGCGAAGCGGCGGCTTTCGATGCCGGTGCGACGCTTTCCAGCACTGACGGCTTCACGCTCGACCCCATCCTGTCGCTGCGACGCACCGTGCGCGTGCCGGCAGGCAAGAAGGTGAGCGTGATCTTCTGGACGATTGCCGCGCCGAGCCGCGAGGAAGTCGACAAGGCGATCGACCGTTATCGTCATCCGGACGCCTTCGCGCATGAACTCGTTCATGCCTGGACGCGCACACAGGTGCAGATGCGCCATGTGGGCGTCACCTCACAGCAGGCGGCCGCCTTCCAGCATCTCGGCCGATATCTGACCTATCCCGACATGCATCTGCGGGCGGATTCGGAAACGCTGAAAACAGGACTCGCTTCGCAGCGCGCCTTGTGGCCGCTTGCGATTTCCGGCGATTTCCCGATTTTCAGCCTGCGCATCAACGACGATATGGACATGGACATCGCCCGTGAGGCGCTGAGTGCCCATGAATATCTGCGTTCGCGCGGCGTGATCTTCGATCTCGTTATCGTCAACGAACGGGCCGCATCCTACGCGCAGGACATGCAGCATGCGCTGGATCATATTTCCGAAGCACAACGCCGCATCAATCCCGCCGATGGCGGTCGCCCGCACGTCTTCTCCGTGCGCCGTGACCTGATGGATGAAGAGACGTGGAGCGCGCTTCTGGCCGCTTCCCGCGTTGTACTCCATGTGCGCAACGGCAAGATCGTGGACCAGATCAACCGCGCGGTATCGCTGTTTGCGGCCCATCGTGGTCCCGATGGCACAAGCGACGCCGCACAGGCCCGTCTGCCGGTCCCGGCTTTCCCGGTTGCGGAGCCTGTCGAAGACGCGGGTGATCTCGATTTCTGGAACGGTTTCGGCGGCTTCGCCAGGAACGGACAGGAATATGTGGTGCGTCTCCATGGTGGGCAGTCCACCCCGCATCCGTGGATCAACGTCATATCGAACGAGAATTTCGGCTTCCATATTTCGGCCGAAGGCGCAGGTTTCAGCTGGAGCCGCAATTCGCGCGATTATCAATTGACACCGTGGAGCAATGACCCTGTCATCAACCGGCCGGGCGAGGCCTTCTATGTCGCCGACGTGGAGACAGGAAAGCTCTATACGCCGTGTGCCGCGTTGTCGCGTGATCCAGAAGCCATGTTCGAAACCCGTCACGGCCTGGGTTACTCCATCCTGACCGGCGTTGCCGACACGCTCGAAGTCGAGGTGACACAGACCGTCGATCGTGAAAAGCCGGTCAAGTTCTCGCAGGTCATCGTTCGCAACAAAGGCTCCAAAAGCCGCCGGCTGAAGGTTTATGCCTATGTCGAATGGGTGCTGGGCAATAACGGACAGAAATCAGCGCCGTTCATTCTGAGCAGACATGATGCGGGCAACAACGCGATCTTCGCGTCGAACCCCTACAGCATCGACTACAGCGCACGCACGGCGTTCCTGACGCTTGATACGGAGGCGAGCGGTTTCACTACCAGTCGTCGGGAATTCATTGGCCGCTTTGGTTCGGCACAGGCCCCGCAGGCGATCGTGTCGGGTAACGCACTCAGCGGCAGCACCGAGGTTGACGGCGATCCCTGTGCGGCGCTGATGCAGGAAATCCACCTTAAGCCCGGCGAAGAACGACACATGACCTTCATTCTGGGCGATGCCGATAATGCGGAAGAAGCCGAGGCGCTGGTGAAGGATGTCCGCCGTGTGGATTTCCAGTCGGTGCTGGAGGAAAGCAAGGCGTTCTGGACCGGTTTTACCGGCCAGTTACAGGTGTCCACGCCGGATGCCGGCTTCAACCACATGGTCAACAATTGGCTGCCCTACCAGGCGCTGGCGTGCCGCATTCTGGCGCGCACGGCCTTCTATCAGTCGAGCGGCGCCTTCGGCTTCCGTGACCAGCTTCAGGATACCCTGGCGTTCCTGCTCTACCAGCCGGATCTCGCTCGCAAGCAGATCCTGCGCGCAGCCGGCCGGCAGTTCCCGGAAGGCGACGTTCAGCACTGGTGGCTGCCGCTGACAGGCGCCGGTGTCCGCACCACTATCTCGGACGACGTGGTATGGCTTGCTTATGCGATCAACCAGTATGTTTCGGCGACCGGCGATATCGCCATTCTGGATGAGAGCATTCCCTTCCTGAAGGGGCCGGCGCTGATGCCCGGCCAGCACGACGCTTTCTTCCAGCCGGAAACCAGCGACAAATCCGCGACGCTCTACGAACACGCGGCGCTGGCGCTCGATCTTGCCATTCATCGCACCGGGGAGAACGGCCTGCCGCTGATCCTCGGCGGTGACTGGAACGACGGCATGAACCGCGTCGGCGTTGGCGGCAAGGGTACCAGTGTCTGGCTCGGCTGGTTCCTTTCCGGCGCCTTGCGCGATTTCATTGAAATTGCGGAAAAGCGCGGTGACACGGATCGGGTCGGCAGATGGGCCTCGCACCGCGAAAAACTGCGCAATGCGCTCGAAACCGCAGGGTGGGATGGCAGCTATTATCGTCGCGGCTATTTCGACGACGGCACGCCGCTGGGTTCCGCCGGAAGCGAGGAATGCCGGATCGATTCGCTCGGCCAAAGCTGGAGCGTTCTCTCCGGCGAAGGCGAAGAGGCCCGGTCGCGGCAGGCAATGGATGCGGTCATGGAGCATCTGGTGGATGAAAAGACCGGCATCATCCGGCTATTCACGCCGCCATTCTCGCGTGCGCCGCACGATCCAGGCTACATCAAGGGATATCCGCCAGGTGTGCGCGAAAATGGCGGACAATATACCCACGCGGCGACCTGGGTGGTTCTCGCTCTTGCCAAGCAGGGCAGGGCGCAGGAGGCCTGGAACTGCTTCAAGCTGCTCAACCCGGTCAACCACGCGCTCGATGCGGCAGCGTCGGAAACCTATCGGGTCGAACCTTATGTGGTGACCGCGGATGTATACGGTGAAGGCGCTTATGCGGGCCGTGGCGGCTGGAGCTGGTACACCGGCTCGGCCGGCTGGCTCTACCGTGCCGCTGTCGAGGGTATTCTCGGCATCACCCGCACTGACGGCAGGCTGCATATTTCACCGTCGCTGCCGGAAGACTGGAGCGGTTTCTCGGTGAAGATCACGCTCGACGGCAAGGCTAGAGACATTGCCGTCAGCCGCAAGCCTGGCACGGCGGAGGTTTCGGTATCTGTCGATGGCAAGGACTTGGCGGCCGGCGAGAGGGTGATCCCCTTTGACTGAGACGAGCGGGCCTTCGGTTTGCTTTTTAAGTCGGGCTCCTGCGGTGACGCAGGGGCCCGAATTTTGTTATGAGGTTCCCCCGCCTTCGATGTTGTTTGGCGTTTGGGGCATGGCGCCGGTACGGCGATACAGCGCCGGCAAGAACGCTCAACGGGCGGTCAATGCGAAGCAAGGGCACGATGGCAGCAAATCGAGACCGATAGACCATTTCGCATATTTTTCGACGCATGAAGGGCAGATGCTGTACAGAGACTTCTTGGTCCCCCGTGGCTACAACATCACCCGTGAGGCGATGGATGCATCGCAGACAGCGCGATGGGGAATAGAGTTTTCCAAGCCGCAAGCTCCGAACGAGATCGACCGAGGAATACGAGCTTCTCAGCACAACGGCTGCAAAAATTGGGTGGTGACTATGACGGTTGGGAGACTGAGGTAGAAGCTTCGTGATGTCCCGATATTTTCGAAGCAGACAACGAAAAAGGGCCGACACGACAGTGCCCGCCCTTTTTGCATTCCATTCCTGAGCCTCAGGAGGCTATCGCTTTTGGCCGGGGCTGCTGGCCTTCGTCTTCCGTCAGCAGGCCGCTGGTGCGCAGCAGCGAGGTAAAGCGACCGCCGCGTTGGCTTAGCTCATCGAAGGTGCCCTTTTCGATGATCCGGCCCTGATCGAGGAACAGGACGAGATCGGCATCGCGGACAGTGGAAAGGCGATGGGCGATGATGAAGGTCGTGCGGTTCTTTCTCAGCGCATCCACTGCGGCCTTCACACGGGCTTCGGTTTCCACGTCGAGTGCACTGGTTGCCTCGTCGAGAACCAAAATGGGGGCGTTCTTCAGGATCGCACGGGCGATGGCGATACGCTGGCGCTCGCCGCCGGACAGGCGGTTGCCGCGTTCACCAACCTGGGTCAGATAGCCGTTGATGCGGCTGTCGATGAAATCCGTCGCCGCAGCGGCCGCCGCTGCTTCCACCACTTCGGCATCGGTGGCCGATTCACGACCAAGGCGTATATTTTCGCGGATCGAGCGGTTCAGCAGGCCGGCATCCTGAAACACCGTGGCGATGGAGTTGCGGAGCGAATTTTTCGTCACCGTCGAAATATCGGTTCCATCGATCAGGATCTGGCCGGAATCGGGATCATAGACCCGCTGCAGCAGGTTGATGAGCGTCGTCTTGCCGGCACCTGTCGGTCCGACAATCGCGATCGTCTCGCCGGCCCTGGCCGTAAACGAGACATCGTGAACGCCCTGCTTTGTGTTGGCAAAACCGAAATTGACATTGCGGAATTCCACGGTGCCGGAGACATTCGACAATTCACGGGCATCGCCCGGTTCTTCGCGTTCCTTGACGGAATCCTCGAGGACGAAGAAGTCCTCAAGCTTGGCGCGGGCTTCGAAAATCTGCGTCACGAACTGGCGCATCTGGTCCAGACGGCCTATCAGGAGATTGGCGAAACCGATGAAGGCGATGACATCGCCGACGCGCAGCTCGCCGTTCTTCACCAGCACGGTGCCGATCACGAGAATGATCATCATCGAAACGGTGGAGGCCGTGCGGTTCAGAGCGCTCGCAAAGGCCCACCAGTCGAGCACGGGATATTGCGCACTTAGCAGCTTTTCGGTGAAGGATTTCAGCGCTTTGGTTTCAGCCTCGATGCGATTGTAGCTGTGCAGCACGGAAACGTTGCTGATGGAATCGCTGACATGGGCAAAAACGCTGTGATAATGCTCTTCGACCGAAGCCTGACCATCCTTGGTGCGGCCCATCACCCATTTGCCGATGAACCAGTAGACGATGCCGAGGCCAATCAGCACGAAGCTGAGGCGCAGGTCCATGGACATGGCGGTGGGCACAAGCAGCACCAGCGCGACGAAGGTCGCGAGATGGGTGCGCATGAATTCCAGCCATAGGCCGAAGAGCGTTTCGCTGGCGCGCAAGAGGGTATGCAGGGCATTGGACGTGCCGCGCTGATGGTGCCAGGAAAGCGGCATCGAGATGATGCGCCCGAAGGCCTCCGTCAGGAGCGAAGCGCGCCTGCCATGCGCCAGCCGGTCGGCTTCGCGGGCGACGGCTACGTAAGCCACGGTGTTGAAGACGCCGAACCCCGCCCACAATATGAGAATGGACGTGACATTGGAGCCAGAAGAAATGGCGTCGATGATCCGGCCGAACAGCACGGGTTCGGCAATGGTGATCGCTGCAAGAATGACGTTGGCGATGACGACGACAGCCACACGCCATTTATGAACGGTCAGATAGCGCAGAGCGCGTGTGTAAACCTGAAACAAGGTCAAATTTTCAATCCAGTCCGGGCGTCTTTTCGAGCGGTTGATTGTTCGGCCTCAATACGATGCTACTTTAGCAAGGTTGCATGAGACGGCGAATTTTGTGTAATTATCGCTCTTTCTGTCTGAATGGCGGCTTAACAGATTGGCCGTCCATGCGAACCGAAAAAACCTCCCGGTGTTTCCCGGGGCCTGCCGTCACAAGATTTCGCATCTTCGTTTCAGGGATTGCTAACGACGATATGTTCAATCTCACCCGACCGGCGCCCGAGTAACATGACGTCATCGCGGGACCATGTCCTTCGTGTCATCCCCTTCAAGCCAAGTCCGGACCATGTGTCTTTATGCATGATATTCTTCACTTCATCTCTGCGTGTTACCAGGCGGGAAACGCCGAACGTGTGCGTTCAGAATTTGCAACGCTCATTCGGGAATATGGTTTCGAATATTTCCTTGTCAGCAGACGCATGACCGGCGAGCTGGCCTCCACCGGCCAAATCCTTGCGCAACATCTGCCGGAAGGCTGGATAGAGGTCTACAGGGCCAAGAAATACAACCTCGTCGATCCCGTCCGCAAAGTGATCGGCATGGTGCACAAACCGTTTCATTGGAAAGAGGCGCTGGAGGGGCTTCCCCGCGCCATGCATCGGAAAAGGGCGAGCGTGTTTTTCCACGATGCCGGCCGTTACGGCTTGCAGGGCGGTTATGCTTTTCCCGTGCATGGACGGGCGGGATTCATAGGTGCGGTGTTCATAGGTGGACAGGACCGGCAATTGCCCTCCTTGCAGGTGGAACTGCTCGATGCAGCGACCCGGGCGGTCTTCTGGCGCCTGCTCGATCTTTCAGGTCAGGCCCATGATCTCAGCAATATTCCAGACGGTTCCGCTCTTGAGCTGACACGGCGTGAGACGGAAGTGCTGGCGCTGATGGCGGATGGCATGACATCGGCGGAGATCGGCCGCAAGCTATCCATCTCCAACCATACGGTCGACTGGTATATAAACGGGATTCAGCGTCGTTTCAGCGCCAAGAACCGGCAGCACACCGTCGCACTCGCGTTCCGCCATGGCTTGCTGAGCTAGCGCAAACAGAACAGTTCTCGCCGGAATTGCCCTTTCCAAGACGGGGTTTTGCTGCTTAATTCCGCAGTGCAGCAGAATTTTGTTTTGGCGTGTGGGGAGACCGTCTTGAAAATATCGAAAATACTTGTTGCCAACCGATCCGAAATTGCGATCCGCGTTTTCCGGGCAGCCAACGAGCTCGGGATTAAAACCGTTGCGATTTGGGCGGAAGAGGACAAGCTGTCTTTGCACCGCTTCAAGGCGGACGAATCCTATCAGGTCGGCAGGGGGCCGCATCTCGCCAAGGATATGGGACCGATCGAGAGCTATCTTTCGATCGAGGAGGTTATCCGCGTTGCGAAGCTCTCCGGAGCGGACGCGATTCATCCCGGTTACGGTCTTCTGTCTGAAAGCCCCGAATTCGTCGAGGCCTGCAACAAGGCGGGCATCACCTTCATCGGACCGACGGCGGATACGATGCGCCAGCTCGGCAACAAGGTAGCCGCCCGTAATCTGGCGATTTCGGTTGGCGTTCCCGTCGTTCCCGCCACCGACCCACTGCCGGACGACATGGCGGAAGTGGAGCGTATGGCCGAGGAGATCGGTTATCCCGTCATGCTCAAGGCCTCCTGGGGCGGTGGTGGCCGTGGCATGCGCGCCATCCGTAAAAAGGAAGACCTCGCTCGCGAGGTGACGGAAGCCAAGCGCGAGGCCAAGGCCGCCTTCGGCAAGGACGAAGTCTATCTCGAAAAGCTGGTCGAGCGTGCGCGTCACGTCGAAAGCCAGGTTCTCGGCGACACGCACGGCAATGTTGTGCATCTGTTCGAGCGTGATTGTTCGATCCAGCGGCGTAATCAAAAGGTCGTCGAGCGTGCGCCCGCGCCCTATCTGAGCGAAGCACAGCGTCAGGAGCTCGCCTCCTACTCCCTGAAGATTGCGGGTGCCACGAATTATATCGGTGCGGGCACGGTCGAATATCTGATGGATGCCGATACCGGCAAATTCTATTTCATCGAGGTCAATCCGCGTATTCAGGTGGAACATACGGTTACGGAAGTCGTCACCGGTATCGATATCGTCAAGGCGCAGATTCACATTCTGGAAGGCGCCGCCATCGGCACGCCGGAATCCGGGGTGCCGAGGCAGGAGGATATCCGCCTGAATGGCCACGCCCTCCAGTGCCGCATTACGACGGAAGACCCGGAACACAATTTCATTCCGGATTATGGCCGTATCACCGCTTATCGCTCCGCTTCAGGCTTCGGTATCCGTCTGGACGGCGGCACGTCCTATACTGGCGCTGTCATCACCCGCTACTACGATCCGTTGCTTGTGAAGGTGACGGCCTGGGCGCCGCGGCCTGACGAGGCGATCAACCGTATGGATCGCGCTTTGCGCGAATTCCGTATTCGCGGCGTGGCGACCAACCTCACATTCCTAGAGGCCATCATCGGCCATGACAGTTTCCGCAACAATACCTATACAACACGCTTCATCGATTCGACGCCCGAGCTTTTTGCCCAGGTCAAACGGCAGGACCGCGCTACCAAGCTTTTGACCTATCTCGCCGATGTGACCGTGAACGGCCACCCGGAAACCAAGGGACGCGCAAGGCCCTCGGACAAGGCGGCAAAGCCCATCGTGCCCTATATCGATGCGCCGACGCCCGACGGCACCAAGCAGTTGCTGGACAAGCTCGGCCCGAAGGGTTTCGCAGACTGGATGCGCAACGAAAAGCGGGTACTCGTCACGGATACGACGATGCGCGACGGACATCAGTCGCTGCTTGCGACCCGTGTCCGTACCCATGATATCGCCCGCGTCGCCAGCGCCTATGCCAAAGCGTTGCCACAGCTTCTGTCGCTGGAGTGCTGGGGCGGTGCGACATTCGACGTTTCCATGCGCTTCTTGACCGAAGACCCGTGGGAGCGTCTGGCGCTGATCCGCGAAGGTGCTCCCAACCTGCTGCTGCAGATGCTTCTGCGCGGGGCAAACGGCGTCGGGTACAAGAACTACCCGGATAACGTCGTGAAGTATTTTGTCCGTCAGGCCGCAAAGGGCGGCATTGATCTTTTCCGTGTCTTCGATTGCCTGAACTGGGTGGAGAATATGCGGGTCTCGATGGATGCCATCTCGGAGGAAAACAAGCTCTGTGAAGCGGCCATCTGCTACACCGGAGACATCCTCAATTCAGCGCGTCCGAAATACGACCTGAAATATTACACCAATCTCGCCCAGGAACTGGAACGCGCAGGCGCGCATATTATTGCCGTCAAGGATATGGCCGGCCTGCTGAAACCGGCTGCCGCCAAGGTTCTGTTCAAGGCGCTGCGGGAAGAAACGGGTCTGCCGATCCATTTCCACACCCATGATACGTCAGGAATTGCGGCAGCGACGGTTCTTGCCGCCGTGGATGCGGGTGTCGACGCGGTCGATGCCGCGATGGACGCCTTCTCCGGCAATACGTCGCAGCCGTGCCTTGGTTCGATCGTGGAAGCGCTTGCCGGGTCGGAACGCGATACGGGCCTCGATACCGAATGGATTCGCCGCATTTCCTTCTATTGGGAGGCCGTGCGCAACCAGTATGCGGCTTTCGAAAGCGATCTCAAGGGGCCGGCGTCGGAAGTCTATCTGCACGAAATGCCGGGTGGTCAGTTCACCAACCTCAAGGAACAGGCGCGTTCGCTGGGTCTCGAAAGCCGTTGGCACGAAGTGGCGCAGGCTTATGCCGATGCCAACAGGATGTTCGGCGATATCGTCAAGGTGACGCCGTCTTCGAAAGTCGTCGGTGACATGGCGCTGATGATGGTCAGCCAGGATCTGACAGTGGCCGACGTACAGAATCCCGAGCGCGAGGTCTCTTTCCCGGAGTCCGTGGTTTCCATGCTGAAGGGCGATCTCGGACAATCGCCCGGCGGTTGGCCGGAAGCCCTGCAGAAAAAAGCGTTGAAGGGGGAAGCGCCCTATACCGTTCGTCCGGGTTCACTATTGGCTGATGCCGATCTCGATGCCGAACGGAAGACCATCGAGACCAAGCTGGAGCGCAAGGTCGATGATTTCGAGTTCGCGTCCTATCTGATGTATCCGAAGGTATTCACGGATTTCGCGCTCACCGCCGAAACTTATGGTCCGGTCTCGGTGCTTCCCACCCATGCCTATTTCTACGGAATGGAGGATGGCGAGGAACTGTTTGCCGATATCGAGCGTGGCAAGACGCTGGTCATCGTCAATCAGGCTTCGTCCGGCGTTGACGACAAGGGCATGGTGACGGTGTTTTTCGAAATCAATGGTCAGCCGCGCCGTATCAAGGTGCCGGATCGGACTCATGGTGCTTCCGGCTCTGCCGTGCGCCGCAAGGCCGAACCTGGCAACGCGTCGCATGTCGGGGCACCGATGCCGGGTGTCATCAGCCGCGTCTTCGTCAATCAAGGCCAGGAGGTCAAGGCTGGCGATGTGTTGCTCTCCATCGAGGCGATGAAGATGGAAACGGCGCTTCACGCCGAGCGGGATGGCAAGATCGCGGAAGTTCTGGTGCGCCCGGGCGACCAGATCGATGCGAAGGATCTACTGATCGCTTACGCGGAATAAATACAGTCGTCGATTGAACAGTTAGACGCCCGCCTTCCCGGCGGGCGTTTTTTATTGCGCTTCCCCGGAAACTCGAATATGCATGTTCATGCACGTTTATTCCTGTTTATGCATGAGTCTATATGAGTGATCACTTCGTCAGCGAGCGGCAGGCGCTCATCCTCGAACAGTTGCGGCAGAGCGGCCGTGTGCTGGCGCAGGACCTCGCCCAAAACTTTGGCGTTTCTGAAGACACGGTTCGCCGCGACCTGCGAGAGATGGCGGCCCGTGGGGAATGCATGCGCGTTTATGGCGGCGCCCTGCTCTCGGATAGCAAGACGGTGCCGCTGAAGACGCGGATCGCCGAGGATGCGGACCGCAAGGCTCTACTGGCCCGCGCCGTTGTCCCGCTTCTCAAGCGGGGCATGGTCGTTTTCATCGATGCCGGTTCGACGAACCTCGCCATTGCCAGGGCGATCCCGGCTGGTCTCAATGTAACGGTGGTGACGAACACGCCCGCCATTGCCGCCGAACTGACGGGGCGGGCGGATATCGATCTCGTGCTGATCGGTGGCAAGGTTGATCCCGCCGTTGGTGCGGCAATCGATGCAATGGCGCTGCGGCAGCTCGAATTGATGCGACCCGATCTCTGTGTTCTCGGGGTCTGTGGTGTCGCGGTCGAGACCGGCCTGTCGGCCGATGTCTTCGAGGATGCCGTTTTCAAGCGGCTCGCTTGCAGCGCCAGCCAGCGGATTGTCGCTGCAATCACCACCGAGAAGCTGGGGCATAAGGCAGCGTTCCACGTGCATGATTTTTCCCCGCCGCTTTCCCTTGTGCTGGAACGGGATGCCGACCGCGTGTTGGTCGAGGGCGTGTCCAGCCGAGGCGTAGACGTTTATTGCGGCGACGATGCCGTCGCCTGATTTTCACATGGTCAAGTCTGAAGGATATAGCCGATGAATGGCCCCACCACATTTTCGCAGACGGGTGCACGCTCGTCCTATCTGACGCGTCATCGTATCGGCGTTTCCCTGCTGTTCTTGATGAACGGGTTCATGATGGGATCATGGGCGCCCAAGATTCCCGAATTTGCGGCGCGTCTTTCCCTTAGTGAAAGCGCGCTTGGTCTCATCATCCTGGTCTTCGGTATCGGTTCGCTGGTTTTCATGCCGATCGCCGGCTCGCAGATCGCCCGTTTTGGCTCCCGGACGGTCAGTCTCGTGACCGCGGCGATCTTTCTGCCCACACTGCTTTTCATCTCCTGGGCGGGAACCGTCTGGGCCGGGGTAATCGCGGTTTTCCTGTTTGGCGGCCTGACGGGAGCGATGGATGTCGCCATGAATGCCAATGCGGTAGCGGTTGAGCGCGATATGCGCCGCGCCATCATGTCATCCTGCCACGCTTTCTGGAGCCTCGGCGGCCTCATCGGAGCCGGTCTCGGCGGTTATCTCATCACGGCCATCGGCGTGCAGGGGCATGCCATTGCGCTGACGGTCATCGCATTCGTGCTGCTGATCGTGGCATGGCCGCGTGTGCTTGCAGATCGTCCGCACCCGGAGGAAGAGCGCCCGAAAGGCGGCCTGCCGCTGACGCCGCTGCCGTGGATCATCGGCCTGATGGCCCTTTTCTCGATGATCCCGGAAGGCGCAATCCTCGACTGGGGCGCTCTTTATCTGCGCAACGAGCTCGGAGCTTCGGTGTCACAATCCGGCTTCGCCTTTGCGGCTTTCTCGATGACCATGGCGGCCATGCGTTTTGCCGGCGATCTGGTGCGCGACCGCTTCGGGGCTGTGACGACCCTGCGCTTCTGTTCGGCCATGTCGATTATCGGTCTTCTTATCGCCGGTATTGCGGGAAATTCCACCATCGCGATCGTTGGCTTCGCGATTGCGGGCATCGGCATCTCCAACATGGTGCCCATTGCCTTCTCGGCGGCGGGCAATATGCCGGGCCTGGCACCGGGAATCGGCCTTTCGGTCGTCACCACCATGGGTTATTCCGGCATTCTGGTGGCGCCATCGGCGATTGGCTTCATTGCGGAACATACCGGTCTCGCCAGCGTCTTCCTGTTTCTCCCGTTACTGCATGTGGTGGTTCTGCTACTTTCGCGGCTCGCCCGTCATGCCGACGGTGCGGGCAAGGAATAGGCGTATCGAATTTTGCCATGATTGCGGTAAAGTAGAAGCTCCAGCGCGTTGGGTGTTGACAAGAAGTCTCCCTTGTTTCACCTCAATTGCAAGACCTTGCCGCAAGCTCCAGAGACCGCCATGACGTCACATGCCGATTACGACCCGAAGCCCCGCCGCGCCTCCGTCGCCGTAGACGTCGGCGGCGTCATCGTCGGTGGCGGCGCACCCGTCGTCGTGCAGTCGATGACCAATACCGATACGGCTGATATCGACGCCACCGTCAGCCAAGTGGCGGCGCTGTTCCGGGCCGGTTCGGAAATCGTCCGTATCACCGTTGACCGGGATGAGAGTGCGGCCGCCGTGCCGAAAATTCGTGAACGGCTGCTGCGTCTTGGGATGGATGTGCCGCTGGTCGGTGATTTTCATTATATTGGCCACAAGCTTCTGGCCGACCATCCGGCCTGCGCCGAAGCGCTGGCGAAGTACCGCATCAATCCGGGCAATGTCGGTTTCAAGGACAAGAAGGACAAGCAGTTCGGTGAGATCGTCGAAATGGCGATCCGTTACGACAAGCCCGTTCGCATCGGTGTCAACTGGGGATCTCTGGATCAGGAATTGCTGACTACGCTGATGGACAGGAACAAGGAAAAGGGCTTTCCGCTTTCCGCCCGTCAGGTCACGCGGGAGGCCATTGTTCAGTCGGCGCTGATTTCCGCCGAGCTTGCCGAAGAGATCGGCCTGCCGCGCAACCGTATCATCCTCTCGGCCAAGGTCAGCCAGGTGCAGGACCTGATTGCCGTCTATTCGATGTTGTCTGAACGCTCCGACCACGCCCTCCATCTCGGTCTCACGGAAGCCGGCATGGGTTCAAAGGGTATCGTCGCCTCGTCCGCCGCCATGGGTTATGTGTTGCAGCATGGTATTGGCGATACGATCCGCGTGTCACTGACGCCTGAGCCGAATGGCGACCGCACCCGCGAGGTGCAGGTGGCGCAGGAATTGCTGCAGGTCATGGGTTTCCGTCAGTTCATTCCGGTGGTTGCGGCATGTCCCGGCTGCGGGCGTACCACGTCGACGGTATTTCAGGAACTGGCCCAGAACATCCAGAACGATATCCGCAAGAATATGCCGGTCTGGCGTGAAAAATATCCCGGCGTCGAGGCATTAAATGTCGCCGTCATGGGTTGCATCGTAAATGGTCCCGGTGAAAGCAAGCACGCGGATATCGGCATTTCGCTGCCCGGAACGGGCGAAAGCCCGGCGGCGCCGGTCTTCATCGACGGAGAGAAAGCTCTCACTCTGCGTGGCCCCAACATAGCCGCTGATTTCGAAGCGCTTGTGACCGATTACATCGAAAAGCGTTTTGGCCGGAAAGACGCAGCGGAGTAACGAGTAGCGTGAAAAGGCCGCAATTCCACTGTCATACCTCCTGACCCTTTCGGAGCATCAAAACACATGATCAAAAAAATCGCGATCGTCGCCCTTTGCGGCACCTATCTTTCCGCCTGCACCACCACCGATCCCTATACGGGCGAGCAGAAAATGTCGAACACGGCCGGCGGCGCGGGTATCGGCGCTGTTGTCGGTGCGCTCGGCGGTCTGGCTGTGGGCGGTTCGCCGGTCGGACGCCGTAACGCTGCCCTGATCGGTGCCGGCATCGGCGCGCTCGCTGGCGGCGCCATCGGCAATTACATGGATGGCCAGGAAGCGGAACTCCGCGCGCAGCTTCAGGGGACCGGCGTTTCGGTGACCCGCCGTGGCGACAGCATTGTTCTCAACATGCCGTCGAATATCACCTTTGCCACGGATCAGGATCAGGTCATTCCGCCCTTCTATCAGACGCTCGATTCCGTTGCGATCGTGCTGAACAAGTTCAACCGCACGCTGATCGACATCAACGGCCATACCGACTCGACCGGTAGCCTCGCCCACAATCAGGGGCTTTCGGAACGCCGCGCCGCGTCGGTTGCCAACTATCTCGGCGCACGCGGTGTCGATCAACGACGCATTTCAACACTTGGCTTTGGGCCTTCGCAGCCCATCGCCTCGAACGCAACGTCTGATGGTCGCGCCCAAAACCGCCGTGTGGAAGTGTTGATTTCGCCGCTCAAGGGCTGATCGACTTGAGAGGCTGAGCGGGAAAACCCACTCAGCTTTTTCGTTCTGCGATAAATCTGGCGGCCGCGATGAGAATCGCGGCCTTTTCGCCATAGGGAGCCAGGAGTTCGCTGGCCTCTGCCACCTGTTCCTGAAGTTTGCGACGCGCCCAGTCTTGGCCGCGCAGCGCCACCAGCGTTCCCTTGCCGCGTGCGGCATCCTTGCCGGTCGCCTTGCCCATGGTGGCGGCGTCGGCCGTCAAATCCAGGAGATCGTCTGCCAGCTGGAAGGCGAGGCCGATTTTTTCTCCAAAGAGGCGTAGCCTCTGCCTTTCGCAATCATCGCTACCGGCGATGATTGCGCCCGCCTCGCAGGCGAAGCGCAGCAGTGCGCCGGTTTTCATAGCCTGCAATGTAATAATGCCGGTTTCGTCCGGTGCGTTCTTTTCCGCGGCGAGATCAAGCGCCTGCCCGCCGGCCATGCCGCCGATGCCCGCTGCGCGGGCAAGCGAAAGCACGAGCGCGGCCTTGCGCCCGGCCGCGAGCGGATTTTCTTCCGATGCAATGATATCAAAGGCCAGCGTCAGCAGGCTGTCGCCAGCGAGGATGGCGGTCGCCTCGTCGAATTTGCGATGCACCGTTGGCTGGCCACGACGCAGGTCGTCGTCATCCATAGCCGGCAGATCGTCGTGAACCAGCGAATAACAATGGAGGCATTCCAGCGCGGCACCGGCAAAAAGCGCAGCTTCTCCATCTCCGCCGAGGAGTGCGGCGCTTTCGATGACGAGGAAGGGCCGCAGGCGTTTACCGCCGTTCAGCACGCCGTGGCGCATGGCCTCGAGCAGATTCTGCGGACGCGCGATCTCATCCGCGCGTGTCTCGCCGGAGAGCAGGCGGCCAAGCAGGGCTTCGGTCCTGGCGGCGTTCTCGCGCAGCCGCGTTTCGAAATTCGTCATCTGAGCGTCCATGCCGCGCTCTTTGGCACGCTGCGCGAATGCAGGCAAACCTTTTCGTGATTCCCCAACTCAACTGTCGCGCCGGACTCGCCTTGAAGACGGCAATGGACTATGAAAGGCTTCAACTGGCGTGGGGTGCGGGGACGGATAGTGAGCAGTACGCCTGAAAGCGACGCAGATTACGCCGTGCTGGCGGAAGACCGGAGCAGTCCGAAGGTGGATTTTCGCACGTTGGCCAAGCGCATCATCATGACCTTGCTGGCATTGCTCATCCTGCCTTATCTGCTGATTCCGGTTTATGCGTTGCCCTTCATCCGGCCCGTGTCGACGCTGATGCTTGCCGATCTGGTGACGCTGCAAGGCTATGACAGGCGCTGGGTGCCACTAGAGGATATTTCACCGCGCCTCGTGCAATCGGTGATGATGTCCGAGGATGGGCAATTCTGTTTTCACGGCGGGGTTGACTGGAACCAGATGCAGTCCGTGGTCAGCAATGCGCTCGACGGGGCCGCGACGCGCGGCGCCAGCACCATCCCGATGCAGACGGCCAAAAACCTGTTTTTATGGAACGGTCGTTCGTTTCTGCGCAAGGGACTGGAATTGCCGCTGGCGATTGCCGCCGATTTCGTCTGGTCAAAAAAGCGGATGATGGAGATTTATCTCAACGTCGCCGAATGGGGACCGGGTATTTACGGCATCGAGGCTGCCGCCCAGCACCACTTCAAGGTGCCGGCCGCGAAGCTCAGTTCCCGACAGGCCGCACTTCTGGCCGTTTCGCTTCCCAATCCCATTGATCGTGTGGCCAGCAAGCCGGGGCGCGGGTTGCAGAGGCTCGCCGGCCTTATCGAGCGCCGCGCCCGCGCCTCGGGCAGCTATGTCGGCTGCGTGCTGGATTGATACCAGCGCGCCGCTTCAGCCCTTCTTGAAAATATAGTCGGTTTCCTGGCGCAGCGTCTCGCCCGGCCGTAGTATGGCATGCGGAAAATCAGGGTGGTTGACGGCATCCGGCCAGATCTGTGTTTCCAGGCAGAAACCGGCAAAGGGACCGTAGTGACGGCCATCGAGGCCCGGAACGGGAACGTCCAGTTTGAAAGCCGAATAAAACTGCACACCGGGTTCGGTGGTGTGAACCTCGAGAGCTATATCGGAGGCTGGCGAATAAGCGCGGGCGACCTTGCGCTTGGCGCGGCGCTCGGGCGAAAGGCAGAAATTATGGTCGTAGAGAACCTGCTCACCATTTTCGCTGCGCCGCATCGGCGTCGGGTGGCGAAGGTCGAAGACGGTGCCTTCGACGGAGCGGATTTCGCCGGTCGGTATCTGCTTGTCGTTGGTGGGCAGGTAAAAGTCAGCCGCGATGCTGATCTCATGCCCAAGTGCGGTGTCGGCGCCATCGAGATTGAAATAGGAATGCTGGCACACATTGGCGATGGTCGGCTTGTCGGTCACCGTTTCATAGACCACCGACAGCACGCCGCCGTCACGGATCGTGTAGGTGGCTGTGACCGTGCAGTTGCCGGGATAACCGGCACGGCCATCGGGGTCGATGATCTGCAGAACCGCGTGGCTTTCGCCGTGTTCCATCAGCATCCAGTTGCGTTTGCCCATGCCGTCGCTGCCGCCGTGCAGGTGGGTTACGCCCTTTTCATTCAGCTCCAGCTGGTATTCGTGACCGTCGATCGAAAATCTGCCATTGCCGATGCGGTTGGCGTTACGGCCGGGTGTGGCGCCGAAATAGGAGGAATATTTATAATCCTCGAATTTGTCGAAGCCGAGAACGAGCGGCGGCTGGTGACCCTCAAGGCGCAAATCCTGGATGACGGCACCCCAGGTAATGACCTTCGCTGTAAGCCCACCTTTCGAAATGGTGACACGCTCGACCTTTTCGCCCGTTGCCGTGAAACCAAAATTCTCCCGTGCTGCCCCGTCGCTCATAACATCATTCTCCCGGTTGCCATGAATTGCCGGGCGGACGTTGCGTCATTTCCCGGCAATTCGCAATCCCGCAAATTCAGGCCGCCAGCTGGCCGATGGCCTCGAGTTCATATGGTGTCGTCTGGTATATCTCGTTGATCCAGTTTCCGAAAAACAGATGGGCATGACTGCGCCAGCGGTTAAGGGGCGCGAGTTCGGGGTCGTTATGCGGAAAATAATCATGCGGCAGCTTGATCGGCACGCCGGCGTGAACATCGCGGAAATACTCTTCCGAAAGCGATGTCGAATCATATTCGACATGATTGAACATATAGAGACGGTTGCCTGCCTTCTCATGTACCAGACATACACCCATTTCCTCCGACTCCATCAGGATTTCGAGTTCCGGATGTTTTTCGATGTCGGCGCGGCGCACTTCCGTCCAGCGTGACACGGGAACCTGGAAATCGTCCGAAAAACCATTGAGGTAGATCGACGAGGGGCAAAGATTGCGGTGGCGGTAAACACCGAATGCCTTTTCCTTCAGCTCGTATTTCGGCACGCCGTGGAAGTGATAGATGGCGGCCATCGCGCCCCAGCAGACGTTGAGGGTCGAATGGACATTGGTCCGCGTCCACTCGAAAATCTTTTGCATTTCATTCCAGTAGGTGACGTCCTCATAGTCCAGCAGCTCAATGGGAGCACCGGTGATGATGAAACCGTCGAACTTGCGGTGACGCACCTCTTCCCACGTCTCGTAGAAGGAGAGGAGATGTTCTTCCGGTGTGTTCTTGGCGCGATGACCGCCGATGCGCACGAGCGACAACTCAACCTGAAGCGGCGAGGCGCCAACGAGGCGCGCCATCTGGATTTCCGTCTTGATCTTGTTCGGCATGAGGTTGAGAAGCCCGATCTGGAGCGGGCGGATATCCTGTCGGATGGCCGCCGTTTCGGTCATGACCCGCACGCCCTCGTGAACGAGGGTCTCAAAGGCGGGAAGCGTATCGGGAATCTTGATCGGCATGTCGAACTCTCTTTTCCGGATCACGTAAAGAACGTTGCGAAAACAAAAAAACCGGCAGCGGAAATCGCGACCGGTCCCAGGAAATTGCCTTTTTCCTCGACCCTTTAGCGACTTCTTTAAAGTGGCTGCAAGCCGGTCGGCAAATCACCACTAAGGCGTTTCATAATCCCGAAGCCGAGGAAAATCAATATGGACGGTTTTCGGAGGCTTTCGGCTTTCCATTTTCGGCCGAGGTGCGATAAGGCAGGGCATGGATAAAGCGCACTTCACCATTCTGCTCGGCGGCGATGTTTCGGTTACTGATCGTCTCAGGGACGCGGTCGCGGGTAGCCGCGTGATCGCGGCTGATGGCGGCATGCGCCACGCCCGGCTGCTTGGCCTCACACCGGAGTTGTGGGTCGGGGATTTCGATTCCGCCAGCAAAGAGTTGCTGGATGCCTGGCCCGGTGTGACACGGCAGCCTTACCCGGCAGCAAAGGCGGTGACCGATGGTGAGATAGCGGTCTCGGAGGCGCTCGCCCGCGGCGCCGGTACGCTGGTGCTTGTCGGCGCGCTCGGGGGTGCACGAAGCGACCATGCCCTCCAGCACCTCCTTTACGCCGTCGCGCTTGCCGAACGTGGTCTCGATGTTTCGCTCACCTCCGGCGAGGAAGAGGCCCGGCCGCTGCTCCCGGGCTCGCTTGATGTCGATCTACCCGCAGGCTCGCTTTTTTCGGTGGCCGGCTTCACAGCCCTGGAGGGGCTGGATATCGGCAATGTGCGTTACCCGCTGGAGGATTTCGCGCTTGCTTTCGGTTCCTCCCGCACTATTTCCAATGTCGCGAATGGCGGCCCTGTGCATTTTTCGCTTAAAAGCGGAAAAGCCATCGTGCTCGCCCGCCCTTATGATCTGACCGGAGCCTGACGCCTTGGCACCCCCTATTTTGAAACTCGATGACATCAAGCTGACCTTCGGCGTTACCCCGCTGCTGGACGGCGCCAATCTCCAGGTGGAGCCGGGCGACCGCATCTGCCTTGTCGGACGCAACGGTTCCGGCAAGTCCACGCTGATGAAGATCGCAGCGGGCCTTGTCGAGGCCCAGTCGGGCGAGGTTTTCCGTCATCCCGCTGCAACCATCCGTTATCTGGAACAGGCTCCGGATTTTGCCGGTTACGATACCGTTCAGGCCTATGCCGAGGCGGGGCTCGGGCCTGGCGACGATGCCTATCGGGTTACTTATCTTCTCGAGCATCTCGGGCTTACGGGTCAGGAAAATCCGGCAAACCTTTCCGGTGGTGAAGCGCGCCGCGCCGCGCTTGCCCGTGTCATGGCGCCGGAGCCCGATATTCTGATGCTGGACGAACCCACCAACCATCTGGATCTGCCGACAATCGAATGGCTTGAAAGCGAACTCCAGCAGACGCGCAGCGCGCTGGTGCTGATTTCGCACGACCGTCGTTTTCTCGAACGGGTTTCGACCTCGACCGTCTGGCTCGATCGCGGCCAGTCCCGCCGTCTCAATCGTGGTTTTGCCCATTTCGAGGAATGGCGTGACAAGGTGCTTGAAGAGGAAGAGCTTGAACAACACAAGCTCGGCAAGGCCATCGAGCGCGAAGAACACTGGATGCGGTATGGCGTGACTGCAAGGCGCAAGCGCAACATGCGCCGTGTCGGTGAGCTTCAGGCCATGCGGGCGGAATATCGTGGGCACAAGGGGCCGCAGGGGACGGTGCAGGCGACCGTCACGGAAGGCCGGGAGTCCGGCAAGCTGGTCATCGAGGCGGAGGCTATCACCAAGGCTTACGGTGAGCGCATGATTGTCGCGCCGTTCTCACTGCGGGTGCATCGCGGCGATTGCATCGGTCTCGTCGGACCGAATGGCGCGGGCAAGACAACGTTGCTGAAGATGCTCACCGGCCAGCTTGAACCAGACAGCGGCTGGGTGAAGCTCGGCACCAATCTCGAGATCGCAACGCTTGACCAGAAGCGCGAGGAGCTCAATCCCAACGATACGCTCGCACATTATTTGACCGACGGCCGGGGCGACAATCTTCTCGTCAATGGCGAGGTGAAGCATGTCACGGGTTATATGAAGGACTTTCTGTTCCAGCCGGAACAGGCCCGCACGCCCATCCGCAACCTTTCCGGCGGCGAGCGTGCAAGGCTCATTCTGGCGCGTATTCTCGCCCGGCCGACCAATCTTCTGATTCTCGACGAACCGACAAACGATCTCGATATCGAAACGCTGGATCTATTGCAGGAGATCGTTGCCGGGTTTTCCGGCACGGTCATCCTTGTCAGCCACGACCGTGATTTTCTTGACCGTACGGTCACTTCCACCATCGCGCCGGCCAATCCCGATCAACCGGACGGACGCTGGATCGAATATGCCGGTGGCTATTCGGATATGATGGCGCAGCGCAAGGGAGCTGCGGAAGAGAAACGAAAAGCTGAGAGACAGGAAAAGGCGAAAGCCGCACCTTCAGCCCCGTCTTCGCAGGAGCCTGGAAAGGCCAAGGCCAAGCTTTCGTTCAAGCAGAAATTCGCCCTCGAAAATCTCCCCAAGGAGATGGAGAAGGCGCAGGAAGAGATTGCAAAACGCGAGCAGCGCATGGCCGACCCGGAACTCTTCGCCAAGGATCAGGCGGCCTTCAACAAGCTGGCGCAGGAAATGGAAAAGCTGCGCGAAAAACTTGAGGCCATGGAAGAGGAGTGGCTGGAGCTGGAGATGCTGCGCGAGGAACTGGAAGGCTGAGCCGATCTTTCCGGCCACACCGCCATCCGCCTTTGACAGGACGGCGGAAATGCCGTTTGCTGTCCCGGTTCGGAGGAGTTCAACACCATGCGCATGATCTTCGTCAACCTGCCCGTCAAGAATATCGAGACATCGAGAGCCTTCTTCACGACACTGGGTTTCACCTTCAATCCGGAATATTCCGATGACCGCACGCTCTGCATGATTGTCGAGGAGAACATCTTCGTCATGCTCCTTCAGGAAGAGCGTTTTCGTGATTTCATCAACGGCGACATCGCCGACGCCAAGCGGAGTACCGAGGTACTGACCTGTCTTTCCGCCGGAAGCCGGGAGGAAATCGATCGTATGATCGAGGCCGCGCTCGCGTCAGGCGGCAGCCGCTGGAAACCCGTTCAGGATCACGGATTCATGTATGCAGGCAGTTTTCAGGATCCCGACGGCCACGTCTGGGAACTGGTGCACATGGCGCCGCAGGGTTGATGGCAGCCATCTTGCCAAGATGGGTCGGCGGGACTACACCATTATCTTGATCTAACGGGGTGTCTTTCGCGCTTGGGCGCAAAAGGCTGAGAGGCTTGCCAACCCGAAGAACCTGATCCGGTTCATACCGGCGGAGGGATTAGACGGCTTTCATGCAGGCGGCTATTTCCCTCCTCGTTTTGAGGAGATATTCGTGCGCCGTCGTGTTTTTGTAAATTCCATCATTGCCGTTTCCATGCTTCTGCCCGGGTTCGCAGTTGCGCAGGAAAAACCGGAACTGACGGTCTATACCTATGAGAGCTTCGTTTCTGAATGGGGTCCCGGTCCCAAAATAAAGGAAGCTTTCGAGAAGGTGTGCGCTTGCACCGTCAATTTTGTCGGCGTGGCGGACGGCGTGGCGCTTCTCAACCGGCTGAAATTAGAAGGTGCGGGGTCCAAGGCGGATGTCGTCGTGGGACTTGATACAAATCTGGTCGCGGAGGCGAAACAGACCGGCCTTTTCGATGTCAGCGGCGTTGATTCATCAGCGGCCAAGGTACCCGGCGGCTATGAGGACGATGTGTTCGTTCCCTATGATTACGGCCATTTCGCTATCGTCTATGACACCCAGACGCTGAAAAGCCCACCAGCGAGCCTCAAAGAACTCGTGGAAGGCGACCCTGCCCAGAAGATAGCCATTCAGGACCCGCGCACCTCGACGCCGGGACTGGGGCTGCTTCTGTGGGTGAAATCGGTTTATGGCGACCAGGCGCCGGAAGCCTGGGCAAAGCTCAGGAAGCGGATCCTTACCGTTACGCCGGGCTGGTCGGAGTCCTACGGGCTCTTCACCAAGGGGGAGGTGCCGATGGTGCTGTCCTACACGACTTCGCCCGCCTATCATATGGTCGCCGAAAAGTCCGATCGTTATCAGGCCGCAGCTTTCTCCGAAGGACATTATATCCAGATCGAAGTGTCAGGCCTTCTCAAAAACGCGCCGCACAAGGATCTTGCAAAGCAGTTTCTCGCATTCACCCTCACCTCCGGTTTTCAGGATACCATTCCCGAAAACAACTGGATGATGCCGGTTGCGGCAACCTCCGCCCCCCTGCCGGAGGCCTTTTCCAGGCTCGTTGTGCCGCAGAAGACTTTCCTGATGCAGCCGGAAGAGGTCGCGAAAAACCGCAAGGCATGGATAGACGAATGGCTGACGGCCATGAGCATGAATTGAAGAAGAGGCGCGTCCACGCATGATGCTGCGTCGCGATTACCGGCGGTCAATCATTTTCGGGACGGCGGCTTTTGCCGCCGTTTTCCTGTTCATGGCGCTCGCCGTTTTTGCGCTTCTGTCCTTTGACGCGGGTGCATCCGCTTCCGGCATTTCGGACCCTTATACATTGCGTATTCTGCGCTTCACGGTTTATCAGGCGACGCTCTCCACCCTTCTTTCCATCATTCTTGGTCTTCCCGTGGCCTTGGCACTCTCCCGGCAGCGGGAGTTTCCGGGAAGGATCTGGATCATCCGGTTGATGGCAGTGCCGATGGGGCTGCCGGTTATCGTCGGCGCCTTCGGTATCATTACCATCTGGGGGAGGCAGGGTGTCTTAAATACGCTCCTTGTTTTCGCCGGCGCGGAAGAACCTTTCAGCATTTACGGTCTTTCCGGCATCCTCATTGCTCATGTGTTTTTCAATCTGCCGCTTTCCGTCCGGTTGTTGCTGGCCGGGCTGGAGCGTATTCCGGGCGAATATTGGCGCATGGCGGCGAGCCTAGGCATGGGGCCGATCCCGGTTTTCCGTTTTGTCGAATGGCCGGCCGTGTCCCGGCTTGTTCCGGGTATCGCCGGCCTCATCTTCATGCTTTGCGCCACCAGTTTTACGCTCGTGCTCCTTTTGGGCGGCGGGCCGGCGGCGACCACCCTGGAGGTCGCTATATACCAGGCGCTGCGGTTCGATTTCGATCCGCAGCGGGCGATCGCGCTCTCGGTTCTGCAGATCGTCCTCACCGCGGCCCTGCTCGGCCTTCTGGCCTTCCTGCCGTCGCCGGAAGCGGAAATCGCTTCACTTGGCCGGCCTGTGCGCCGTTTCGATGCGGGCCGGGCGGCGGCCCGCCTGTGGGATGGTCTAATCATCGTTTCCGCGGTGCTTTTGATCGGACTGCCGCTGGTCGCCATTGTGTTCTCGGGCGTCCAGGCAGACCTGCCGCGCCTCATCACAGCACCGGTCTTCCTGCGCGCGGCGACGACAAGTCTTGGGATTGCCGCGTTCTCGGCAATTTTCGTGATCATCGTCAGCATGGCGATCATCCGCGCACGTCAGGCGGTCAGCGCGAAACGGCGGGCCGCGCGGCCTCTTCACCTCTTGTCCAGCGTTCTCGGCGCGGGATCGTCTCTGGTTCTGCTGGTTCCGCCCGTGGTGCTCGGAAGCGGATGGTTCCTTCTCTTGCGGCCTTTCGGTGACGTCGCTGTTTATGCCCCGGTTCTCGTGGCGCTCATCAACATGCTGATGGCCCTGCCGCTTGCCATGCGGGTGCTGGAGCCGGCCGTCACCAGCCATTTTCTCCGCACCGGCCGACTTTCCGCCAGCCTCGGGCTTCAGGGTCTGCCGCGACTGCGGTTCGCCGATCTGCCCGTCCTGTGGCGGCCGCTGGCCATGGCATTTTCCTTCGCGATGGCCCTGTCGCTTGGCGATCTCGGCGCGGTTGCCCTGTTCGGTTCAGAGAATTTCGTCACCTTGCCGTGGCTCGTCTATAGCAATATGGGCAGCTACCGGACCAACGATGCCGCCGGTTACGCCTTTCTTCTCGGTGTGGTCTGCCTGTTGCTTGCTGCAACCGGCGTATCGCGACATTCACGACCGGAGCGGGCAAAAGCGGCAGAGGCGATGACATGAAGGGCGACGATTTCGCAGTGCAGCTTGACAGGGTCAGGCTGCGGCTTGGAACGCAGGATTTCGACCTCGACTGTGCATTTCCGCAGAGGCAGGTCACCGCTGTCGTCGGTGCATCCGGTTCGGGAAAATCGACACTGCTTAACCTCGTTGCCGGTTTCGAGTTGCCGGATTCCGGCCGCGTGATGATCGGCGGACGGGACGTGACGACGCTCGACCCTTCCGAAAGGCCTGTCTCTTCGATCTTTCAGGACAATAATCTTTTTGCCCATCTCGACGTTTTTACCAATGTCGCGCTTGGTATAAGCCCCACGCTCAGATTACACGCGGAAGACCGGCAAAGGATAAATATTGCGCTTGCGCGCGTTGGTCTTTCGGGTTTCGGCAAGCGTTTGCCGGGCACGCTCTCCGGAGGAGAAAGGCAGAGGGCGGCGCTTGCGCGCGCATTGGTCAGGAAGAAGCCCGTCATGCTGCTCGATGAACCTTTCGCCGCACTTGATCCAGGGCTACGGGCGGGCATGAGTTCTCTGTTGCTTGACTTGCATCAAGAAACAAATAATGCGGTGATTATTGTGAGCCATCACCCGGAAGACATAAAAAGATTAGCGCGGCGGGTGGTTTTTCTTGATCGTGGCCGTGTCGTTTTTGCCGGAGCGACAGCGGATTTCTTTGCCACACAAAATGTGAAGGCCGTGGACAGTTTCCTGAACGGGTGACCGCCTTATTTTCGACGCGCGCCGCTGGCAATCACTTTAGATGACTTCAATGGCGCTAATTTGCACTTGCCAGTTTTAAGTTGTTGCCCGAGAAAAGATGAGAATTATTGCGTTCTTCAGGAATATTCCGGATTTGATGGATCGATTTTACCGTCTCGGCATTCATCGCCCGTTGGGGCGAATCTGTTATTCTGGTCTGCAATTAACGGATGATCAGGAACGTTAAGGGGCAGGCATAGAGAATGAAAAATAGCATGAGTGCACAGCGGAGGCTCTTCTCCGGTTCAGGCCTTCGCCGTTCCGGCCGGCTCGCTGCGGCGTGGTCCGCGCTGACCGCTTCTGCCGTGTTGCTGTCATCGTGCCAATCTCTTTTCAGCCCGGCCTACCAGTCCACATTGCGTCCCTCGGACAATCCGCAGACGGTGGAAGAGGTTCAGAAGAACGATCCGCGCGCGCAGATGGGCGCACGCGAACATCCACGCATCGTGGCAAGCTATGGCGGCGAATATCGTGATGCCAAGACGGAGCGGCTTGTCGCCCGGATTGCCGGAGCGCTGACGGCCGTCTCCGAAAATCCGCAGCAATCCTACCGCATCACCATTCTCAATTCGCCCGCCATCAACGCTTTCGCTTTGCCCGGCGGGTATCTTTACGTGACGCGCGGTCTTCTGGCGCTCGCCAATGACGCCTCGGAAGTGGCGGCCGTGCTGTCGCACGAAATGGGTCACGTCACCGCCAACCACGGGATCGAACGTCAGCGCCGCGAAGAAGCGGAAGTGATTGCGAGCCGCGTGGTTGCAGAGGTCCTGTCCAGCGATCTCGCCGGCAAGCAGGCGCTTGCCCGTGGCAAGCTGCGGCTTGCAGCTTTTTCGCGCCAGCAGGAGTTGCAGGCGGATGTGATCGGGGTACGCATGCTTGGCGAGGCGGGTTACGATCCTTACGCATCGCCGCGCTTTCTCGATTCCATGGCGGCCTATGCGCGGTTCTCTTCGGCCGATCCGGAAAACGATCAGAGCCTCGACTTCCTTTCGAGTCACCCCAATACACCACAGCGCATCGAGCTTGCGCGCCGGCATGCCCGTGCCTTCGGCCAGGAAGGCCAGGTCGGAGATCGTGGCCGAGACTGGTTTCTGGATGGTATAGACGGGCTGCTTTACGGCGATAGCCCGCAGGAAGGTTATGTCCGCGGCCAGACATTCCTGCATGGAACGCTCGGCATTCGTTTCGACGTGCCGGAAGGTTTCGTGATAGACAACAAGGTTGAGGCTGTGCTGGCGACAGGGCCGGGCGAGGTCGCAATCCGTTTCGACGGCGTCGCCGATCCGAAACAGACGAGCCTTGCCAATTACCTGACGAGCGGCTGGGTCGCCGGCCTGCTGCCTGAAACGGTAAAGGAAACGCAGATCAACGGACTGGAGGCCGCGACAGCCCGGGCAAGCGCGGATAAATGGGATTTCGACGTCACGGTCATCCGCGTCGGCCAGCAGATATTCCGGTTCCTGACCGCGGTGCCGAAGGGCAATACGCAGCTCGATTCCATCGCCAATACCTTGCGCACCAGTTTCCGCAAGATGACGCCGCAGGAGATCGCCTCCCTGAAGCCGTTAAGAGTGCGGGTGGTGACGGTGAAGCCGGGTGAAACCGTGGCCACGATGGCGGCGCGGATGATGGGAACGGAGCGGAAGCTTGACATGTTCCGCATGATCAATGCGATGGGGGCCACGGCCACGATTCAGCCCGGGCAAAGGGTAAAGATCATCTCCGAATAAACAAAAACCCCGGATAGCCCCGGGGTTTTATGTTCAGGCCTTCACCCGGCAATCACTGCCACTCACGAACGTCAACAAAATGACCCGCAATCGCCGCCGCCGCCGCCATGGCGGGGGAGACGAGGTGGGTACGGCTCTTATAGCCCTGACGGCCTTCGAAATTGCGGTTCGAGGTGGACGCGCAGCGTTCGCCGGGTTTCAGGCGGTCGTCATTCATGGCAAGGCACATGGAGCAGCCTGGCTCGCGCCATTCGAAACCGGCTTCGAGGAAAATCCTGTCCAGACCTTCCTTTTCCGCCTGTTCCTTCACGAGACCGGAGCCGGGCACGATCATGGCCGAAACGGTGGGAGCGACTTTACGGCCGTCAACGATCTTCGCCGCCGCGCGCAAATCCTCGATGCGGCCATTGGTGCAGGAGCCGATGAAGACACGGTCGATGGCGATATCGGTGATGCGCGTGCCGGGCTTCAGGCCCATGTAGTCAAGCGCACGCCACTTGGAGGCGCGCTTGTTTTCTTCCTCGATGTCGTCGGGATTGGGAACAATGCCTTGAACAGAGGTTACATCTTCCGGAGAAGAGCCCCAGGAGACGATAGGCGGAAGATTGGCCGCATCGAGGATGACGACCTTGTCGTAATGGGCGCCCTCGTCGGATTTCAGAGTCTTCCAGTAGGCGATCGCCTGTTCCAGCGTTTCGCCCTTCGGCGCACGCGGCTTGTCCTTGATGTATTCGAAGGTCGTTTCGTCAGGCGCAATCAGGCCGGCGCGGGCGCCGCCCTCGATGGTCATGTTGCAGACCGTCATGCGACCTTCCATGGAGAGCGAACGGATCGCCTCACCGGCAAATTCGATGACATGGCCGGTGCCACCGGCGGTGCCTATCTCGCCGATAATGGCGAGGATGATGTCCTTGGCGGTGACGCCTTCGGGGATTTTGCCATCGACACGCACCAGCATGTTCTTGGCTTTCTTCTGGATCAGCGTCTGTGTGGCCAGAACATGCTCAACTTCGGAGGTGCCAATGCCATGCGCCAGTGCGCCGAATGCGCCGTGGGTGGAGGTGTGGCTGTCGCCGCAGACGATCGTCATACCCGGCAGGGTGAAACCCTGTTCGGGACCGACGATGTGAACGATGCCCTGGCGCTTGTCGCGTTCGGAATAATATTCAACGCCGAAGTCCCTGGCGTTCTGCGCCAGCGCTTCCACCTGAATGCGGCTTTCTTCGTTCTTGATGCCTTCCAGCCGGTCGGCGGTGGTCGGCACGTTATGATCGACCACAGCGAGCGTGCGGGCCGGCGAATGCACCGGACGGCCGGCGATGCGCAGACCTTCGAAGGCCTGGGGGCTCGTCACCTCATGAACGAGGTGACGGTCGATATAGAGAAGACAGGTTCCATCCGGGTCGCGATTGACGACGTGGTCGTCCCAGATCTTGTCATACAAAGTGCGGGGTGCGCTCATGGCTCTGTGCCTTGTCATGGAAAAGGATAGTAGGGTTCAGTAAGGCGGTGGACAGCGGTGCTGTCAGGCGAGCCAAAGTCGGCTGGTGAGCGCCCCGGAAACGCGCGCAAAGAAGCGTGCCGGCAGACGCTTGTGGTCCTGCAGCACATACACATTCTGAGCGAGACATCCGAATTTAGATCCCATGGCAACTTTCATAGCAGATCGATGTTTTTACGGCAACATGAATGCGCAGGAGACAGGCTGAAGGACAGGATCGTGCCAACACTATGCACTGCATTACGGCGAGACGGCCTGCCCAGCAACGCTTTGCGGTTGTTATGATGCAACGCAACTTGCCTATTTTGCAGCGCACATATAGATGGGTTCCCTTATCATTTGCATTCGACGAGAAATCGAAGGGAGGAAAGCATATGGTATCCGAAAAGGCCCTTATCTCGAAGATCACCTGGCGGCTCATGCCGTTTCTTGGCCTTCTCTATCTCATCGCCTATATCGACCGACAGAATGTCAGCTATGCCAAGCTGCAGATGGTCGATGCGTTGAGCCTCAGCGAATACGCCTATGGTCTTGGCGCGTCGCTGTTCTTCATCGGCTACTTCATCTTCGAAGTGCCGAGCAACCTGTTCCTCAACCGCTTCGGCGCCAGCAAATGGTTTGCCCGCATTCTGGTTTCCTGGGGGGCCGTCACAATTGCGCTTGCCTATACGCAGAACGCCACGATGTTTTACATCCTGCGCTTCCTGCTCGGGCTTTGCGAGGCGGGCTTCTTCCCGGGTGTGCTGTTCCTGATGACGCTCTGGTTCCCGCGCGATTATCGCGGCCGCATGATCGGCCTGTTCATGATCTTCAGCGCGCTCGCCAATGCCATCGGCGCGCCGCTCGGCGGCATGTTGCTCGATCTCGACGGTTTCCTCGGTTATGCCGGGTGGGAATGGGTATTCCTTGCCACTGGTATTCCGGCTGTGATCGCTGGCATAGCCACCTTCTTCTATCTGGATGATACGCCCGAAAAGGCCAAGTTTCTGTCGCAGGACGAGAAGGACTGGCTGAAGAACCGGCTTGCCGAAGAGAACAAGGGCATGGAAGAGCATGCGGAAGATGGCTTCAAAGCCCTGATCAATCCGCGGGTTCTGTTCATGTCGCTCTGCTATGTTGGATTTCCGCTGGCCGCCTATGGTCTCAGCTACTGGCTTCCAACCATCGTGAAGAGCTTTGGCGTTTCCAACACCGCGAACGGTTTCATCAACATCATCCCCTGGGTGATCGTTGCCGTTGCCTTGTTCGTCGTGCCTCTGGCGGCCGATAAGGCAAAGAACAAGACGCCCTATATCGTTGGTCCTGCCTTTATCGGCGCGTTTTGCCTGCTGATGTCGGCATTGCTGAGCGACCCGGTGTTGCAGTTCGCTTTCCTCTGCATCGCCGCTGCAGGTATCTTTGCAGGCCAGCCGGTGTTCTGGAGCCTGCCCGGCCGCTTCCTCAAGGGAGCGGGCGCTGCTGCGGGTATCGCCGCCATCAATTCGGTCGGCAATCTCGGTGGCTTCGTGGCGCAAAACGTCGTGCCCTGGATCAAGGATCAGACCGGCAGCACCATTGCGCCGATGTTCTTCCTTGCCTTCTGCCTCGCGCTTGCCGGTGTGCTAGTCATCATCGCCACCCGCAAGATGGGCAATCAGGCTCAAACCGCCTGAACCAAAAGTGAGGGATGGCCGGATTGCTTCCGGCTGTCCCCTCATCCTTGTTTCGAGCGCATCGCCTTTTCAATCCGCCGCAATATCAGTGACAGGCCTATGGTCAGGATCAGGTAGATATAGGCGACGATCGAATAGGTCTCGGAAAACCGGAAAGAACCGGCGGCATAGACTTTTCCCATTTGGGTGATGTCGGTGACGCCGAGCACCGAAACAAGTGAGCTGTCCTTCACCATCGACACGAAATCGTTCGACAGCGGCGGAAAGATCGTCCGGGTCGCCTGTGGCAGAGTGATCAGCCTGAAGCGCTGATAGCGGCTGAAACCGAGGGCCTTTGCTGCCTCGATCTGCCCCTCCGGAACGGCCTGTATGCCGGCGCGGAAAATCTCTGCAATGAAAGCCGCATAACCGATGGTCAGTGCGATGATCGCCCGCCAGATCAATGATACGTCCCGCACAAGCAAAGGCTCCACCCATCCCTGTGAGACAAGCGGAGCAGTCAGCCCGTTATAGAGCGCCACCAGGCCTGGCGTTCCCGCAAAAGCGATGTAGAAAAGCAGAACGATGATCGGTATGCCGCGAACCACTTCGATGTAAAACCGCGCCACTTGCCGTGCCACGATATTATCAGCCATTCCGACGAGGGCGATGCAAAGGCCGAGCAATGTTGCCAGCACAAAGGCCGTGAGCGTGACGGAAACCGTGATGCCGACACCTTTTGCCACGGTGCTGAACACCTGCGTGTAAATGCCATTGACAGCGATCATCGCGGCAAGGGCAATGCCGATCACGAGGATCGCTACCAGCCACCAGGGAAAATCCTCGCTCGTGCTGCTCTGCGTGTTCCGCTTTGTTGTGGCGTCGTGCAGCGTCATTCGCCAAGCTTGTAGTCGAGGAACCACTTCTTATCGAGTGCGGCGAAGGTGCCGTCCGCCTTCAGCGCCGCGATCGCGGCATTGACAGGGACAACGAGATCGGAACCTTTTTTGAAGATGAAACCGAAGTCATCGCCGCCAAGCGGACCACCGATCAGTTTGAGCGTGCCGTTTGACGCATCGACATAACCCTTGCCGGCAACACCATCGGTGAGCACGAGGTCGACATCGCCTGTTTTCAACGCCTGAACGCTGGCGCCGAAGGTTTCCATCAGGCGAAGGCGCGGATTTTGCTCGTTGCCATCCAGAACATCGTAAACGGCCGTGTAGAAGGGCGTGGTGCCGGCCTGTGCGCCAACGAGACCTTTATCGAAGGCGGCGAAACTCTTTGCGTCGGTAAAGCGGTTTTCGTCTGCCCGCACCAGCATGAACATTTCCGAACGCATATAAGGGACGGAGAAATCCACTTTTTCCCTGCGGTCGTCCTTGATGCTGATTCCGGTCATCCCGATGTCGTATTGCCCCGCAGAAACTGACTGGATCATCGCGTCCCAGGAAATATTCTGATATTCGACCTTGAAATTCAGCCGTCTGGCGATCTCTTCCATCGCATCATATTCCCATCCGATGGCTTTTCCGCTTTTCGGGTCAACGAATTGCAGCGGCGGATAGGCATTTTCCGTGACCACGACGACGGTGCGTCCCTCAAGATCCGGCAGATCGACGGCGCCGGCGAGTGCAGGCGTCATGGCCAATACGGCGAGGGCGGCGAGAAACGGGCGTCTGGCGATCATGAAAGGCTCCGGAGCGATTTTTCTCAAATTGCACGCTTGCCGGAGCGAGAGCAAGACATGTGAGCGCAACAAAAAAGGCGGTCCCAAGACCGCCTTTTCCGTAAATCCAGTAAACTGGAAATCTTATTCTGCTGCGGTTTCTGCAGCCTTTGCTGCTTCTTCTGCTGCCTTGGCTTCAGCAGCTTCGGCTGCTGCCTTTTCGGCGGCGAGAGCCTGTGCTGCTGCTACCTTTTCAGCTTCCAGACGTGCCTTTTCTTCGGCAGCTGCCTGGCGCTCGGACTCGTTCAGCTTACGGGCGCGCGTACCGGTGTTTTCAACGATACGGGCAGCCTTGCCGCGACGGTCGCGCAGATAGTAGAGCTTCGCACGACGAACCTTACCGCGGCGAACGATTTCAACGCCTTCGACCAGCGGCGAGTAGATCGGGAATACGCGCTCGACGCCTTCGCCGTAGGAGATCTTGCGAACGGTGAAGCTTTCGGAAAGGCCGCCGCCGGAACGGGCGATGCAAACGCCTTCATAAGCCTGAACGCGGGTACGGTTACCTTCGGTAACGCGCACGTTGACGCGCAGCGTGTCGCCCGGAGAAAACTCAGGCAGGGTGCGCTTTGCTTCGATCTTGGCAGCCTGTTCGGCTTCCAGCTGCTGAATGATATTGGTCATGTTAACCTCTGATTTCTTCTGAAACAGCCAGAGCGCTCAACGGTTGCCTGTCGGTCGATGCCTTCAGGCCATGCCTTGCGGCAGGAGCGGGTTCGCCATTCTTTGCTTGCGGTTAAAGGGGTAAACCCCAATTCCACGCGGGCACATACACGAGGATGCACCGTTTGTCATCCCTTCATGACAATTTTTATCAATTCTTCACCGCGCTCTGACAGTTGCGAAGCGGCTTTCGGCCGGATATGGCATGAAAACCTTGGGAGGGGCCATGTCCATATTCATCGTTCTCATGCTGTTTGCAACCGGCTTTCTGTCAGGTGTCGTCAATGCGATTGCCGGCGGCGGCACATTCCTGACCTTCGGTGCGATGACGCTGGCCGGCCTGCCGCCGATTGTCGCAAACGCCACGTCGGCGATCGTGCAGTTTCCGGGCTACGTCACGTCCGTCATCGCCTATGGGCCGGAGATACGCGCCCATTGGCGCGAGGCGATCCTTCTGTCGGCTGTTTCCGTCGTCGGTGGGCTGGGTGGATCGCTCCTGCTTCTGTCGCTCGACAACCCCTCCTTTCGTCAGCTGGTTCCATGGCTGCTTCTCGCCGCCACCGCCGTTTTTGCCGCCGGCCCTTGGCTCAGGCCGAAGGCAAGCGCCGAGCGCTCTCCCGGCAATCTGCCGAGCCTCGTCTTCCAGGGGCTTGCCTCCATCTATGGCGGCTTTTTCGGCGCAGGAATGGGCATCATGATGCTTGCCATCCTCGGAATAACCTCGGGCGGAAGCTATCATCATCTGAACGCTTTGAAGAACCTGCTGTCGGTGGTGATTGCGGTCATCGCGATTACGATCTTCGTCAGCGGCGGTGTTGTCTCCTGGTGGGCGGCGCTCATCATGTTTCCCGCGGCAGCGCTTGGCGGCTATGCGGGCGTGCACACGGCGCGGCGGGTGCCGCAGTGGGTCATTCGCTGGCTGGTGATTGCGGTCGGGCTGGTGCTGACGGCTTATTATTTCGTCTCGACCTGAGGCTTCTCAAGAAGGTCGGGCCGCCTTTCCTTCGTCAGCTTCAGCGCCTGTTCATGACGCCATTTGTCGATGACGGCGTGATTGCCGGAGGTGAGAACGGCGGGGATATCGCGGCCTTCCCAGACCTGCGGGCGGGTATAATGAGGATGTTCCAGCAGCCCGCCCTCGAAGCTTTCATGCACGCCGGAAAGGTCATTGCCCATGACGCCCGGCAGGATGCGGACGACGGCGTCCAGCAGCGTCAGCGCCGCCGGCTCACCGCCGGAGAGGATGTAATCGCCGATCGACACCTCCTCCAGCGCGCGCGCCTCGATCACCCGCTGGTCGACGCCTTCAAAACGGCCGCAGACGATGATTGCGCCGTCACCCGCCGCAAGTTCGCGCACACGGTTCTGGGACAAAGGCTTGCCGCGCGGGCTCATCAGCAGGCGCGGGCGCATGTCACTATCGGAAACGTGGTCGATGGCCGCGGCCAGGACATCGGGTTTCAGCACCATGCCAGCGCCGCCGCCTGCGGGCGTGTCATCGACGCTTCTGTGCCTGTCGGTGGCGAATTCGCGGATCTGCACGGCGTCCAGCGACCATTGTCCCCGCTCCAGCGCCTTGCCGGCCAGCGAATATCCGAGGTGTCCCGGAAACATTTCCGGGTAAAGCGTCAGAACGGTAGCCTTGAAGGTCATCGGTTATTTCTTGCCGAACGGCGGTACGCCGGTTTCGTCCTTGTCGTCGGGATTGTCGATCAGGCCGGCGGCCATCGGATCGATAAGAATGCGTCCGGCTTCGAGGTCGATCTCCAGCACCGCCGCCTCTGAAAAGGGAATGAGGGCCGGGCGACGGCCCGCACCCTTCAGCTCCAGCAGATCTCCCGCGCCGAAATCATAGACCGCACTGACGGCGCCATAACTCTTGCCTTCGGCATCAACCGCCTCCAGCCCTTCGAGATCGGCATAATAGAATTCGTCGTCATCAAGCTCGTCGTCGGGCAGATTGTCGCGTTCGATGAAGAGTTCGAGCCCATTCAGGCTTTCGGCTGCATTGCGGTCGTTGACGCCCCTGAAGCGCACAACGACAACGTTCTTGCCCTCGCGAATTTCCAGAATTTCAAAAATGCGGCCATCGGCGCTGACCAGATTGCCGTAATCGCCGAGCGCCAGCGGGTCATCGGTATATGTGCTGACACGGACTTCGCCACGCAGACCCTGCGCGCCACCGATTTTTGCCATGAGTATCGGGTTTTCCAGCTTTGCCATCGGGCCGTCCGTCTTCTGGTATTGGTTGCGTCAGCTTTAAGGTCTGTTGACGCCAAAATAAACAAAAAACGGGCGGCGTGGAAATCCACGCCACCCGTTCCTCAAAAGTTTCCGTGCAGATTATTCTGCAGCAGAGGCTTCCGCAGCGGCAGCGGCTGCATCTTCAGCCTTCTGCTTCTTTTCAGCAACGCGTTCCAGAGCGCGCTTGCCCGGCTTTGCCTTTTCCGGGTTGCTGCGAGCGGCGCGCTCGGCAAGGCCGGCTTCTGCGAGGAAGCGCAGAACGCGGTCGGTCGGCTGTGCGCCCTTGGCGATCCATTCCTTGATGAGGTCAGCCTTCAGCTCAACGCGCTGCGGGTTGTCCTTGGCAAGCATCGGGTTCCAGGAACCGACCTTCTCGAGGAAGCGGCCGTCGCGGGGCGAACGGGCGTCAGCAACAACGATCTGGTAATACGGGCGCTTCTTGGAACCACCGCGTGCGAGACGAATTTTCAGTGCCATGTCATTTACTCCTTAGGATGGCTTGTCCGCCTTTCAGGCGGTCTTTTCTGTGCCGCCATGTTCGGCGGCGATTGCTTCATGATGCCGGATGACTTCCTTGATGATGAAGTTCAGGAACTTCTCGGCGAAATCCGGGTCCAGATTGGCGTCCTTTGCCAGGTGGCGAAGGCGTTCGATCTGGTATTCCTCGCGCGCCGGGTCTGCCGGCGGCAAATTGTATTTTGCCTTCAGCACGCCCACCGCCTTGGTACAGCGGAAACGCTCGGCAAGAATGTGAACCAGTGCGGCATCGATGTTGTCGATCGACTGGCGGTATTCGGAAAGCTGGGCTTTCACCTCTGTATTGTTCATTGGCGTCCCCCTCACTTCTTTTTCGGAAAGCCGGGAAGGCCCGGCATGCCGCCAAGACCCGGCAGCTTTGTGCCTCCGAGGCCCGGCAATCCGCCCGGCAGACCGCCAAGGCCGGGCATTCCACCCGGCTTGCCGAGGCCGGCGGCTTCCGCCTGCTTCTGGAGCGCTTCAAGCTGCTTCGGATCGATGTTGGACAAATCAGGCATGCCGCCGCCCATCATGCCACCGAGACCCATCTTGCCGGCAAGGCCGCCCATCATCTGCTTCATGATGCCGCCTTTGCCCTTGCCGCCCATGGCTTTCATCATGTCGGCCATGCCGCGATGCATCTTCAAGAGCTTGTTGATTTCGGCGGCATCGGTGCCGGAACCGGCGGCGATGCGCTTCTTGCGGCTGTGTTTCAGAATATCCGGATTGGCGCGCTCCGCCTTGGTCATGGAGGAGATGATGGCAATCTGGCGATCGAACATCTTGTCGTTCATGCCGGCTGAAGCCATCTTGTCCTTCATGCCGGCCATGCCGGGCATCAGCCCCATGATGCCGCCCATGCCGCCCATCTTCTTCATCTGGGCAAGCTGGTCGGCCAGATCGTTGAGGTCGAACTTGCCCTTGGCCATCTTCTCGGCCATGGCGCGGGCTTTTTCCGCATCGATGTTTTCGGCGGCCTTTTCGACCAGCGAGACGATGTCGCCCATGCCGAGAATACGGTCGGCGATACGGCGCGGGTGGAACTCGTCGAGTTCGTTCATGCGCTCGCCGATACCGATCAGCTTGATCGGCTTGCCGGTGACGGCGCGCATGGAGAGGGCCGCACCGCCGCGGCCGTCACCGTCCATGCGGGTGAGAACAAGGCCGGTGATACCGACACGCTCATCGAAATTTCGCGCCAGATTGACGGCGTCCTGACCGGTCAGAGAATCCGCGACCAGCAGGATTTCATGCGGGTTGGACTTCTTCTTGATGTCGGCCATTTCCAGCATCAAGGGTTCGTCGATGTGTGTGCGGCCGGCGGTATCGAGAATGACGACGTCGTGGCCGCCGAGCTTTGCGGCCTGCACGGCACGTGCGGCAATATCCGTCGGCGACTGGCCGGCAATGATCGGCAGCGTGTCGACGCCGGTCTGGACGCCGAGCTGGCGAAGCTGCTCCTGCGCGGCCGGACGACGCGTGTCGAGAGATGCCATCAGCACCTTCTTCTTGTCGCGGTCGGTCAGGCGCTTGGCGATCTTGCCGGTGGTTGTGGTTTTACCCGAGCCCTGCAGACCTACCATCATGATGACGACGGGGGCGGCCGCATGAAGGTCGATCGAGACGCCTTCGGTGCCGAGCATTTCGACAAGCTCGTCATGGACGATCTTGACGACCATCTGGCCGGGCTTGATGGATTTCAGAACGGCCGCGCCGACGGCCTTTTCACGCACCTTGTCGGTGAAGGAACGCACGACTTCCAACGCCACGTCCGCTTCCAGCAGCGCACGGCGAACCTCGCGCAGGGCGGCGGCAACATCGGCTTCCGTCAGCGCGCCACGGCCGGTCAGTCCATTCAGAATGGAACCAAGGCGGTCCTGGAGGTTTTCAAACATCGTTTCTTCCTTCTTCGTTCCGGGTTTCCGAAACGTCGGTGCTTTCGCTGGCAAAAACAAGACGCAAAGCCAAAAAGCACCCGAGGGCGCATCGCGCTGTCGGGTGTTGACCTCCGGGATCTCTTTATACCTTTTCGGGTCCCGGTCGGCGGCTTGGAGTCGTGAAACTGCCAGCTGATGGGCGGGATAAACAGGAAAGTGCCGGAAAAGTCAAGGCAGCGTTGGTTTCCGTCCGACAATGCCTGCATTTCATCTTTGCGTGATCAGTCGTCGGCCGTCAGAGGCGGCGCTTGAACGGCGCCATTCTGCTCCCTATACATTTGTCATGAACCGTCGAAAATTTTTCCGTTTTTCCGCTGTTGGCCTGCTCGCTCTGGCGGGCGGCGGCCTTTATGCCCGTCGTTCAAGCGCCAGCGCCTATTATAGCGGCCCCATCTCCGATCATTTCGACGGGATACGCTTTTTCAATCCCGGTGGTACGCCACCCAGCAACTTCATGGGTCTGCTGAAATGGCGCTTCAATGGTGAACGCGCCAAGTGGCCGGAAAGCTATGCGAGCCCGTTTCCGTTTGCGAAACCGGACAGCCGGGTCGAGGGTGGAGAAATGCGTGTCACCTTCATCGGCCATGCTTCCTTTCTTATCCAAACAGCGGGCCTGAATATTCTCGTCGATCCCGTGTGGTCTGAGTGCACCAGTCCCTTCAGCTTCGCCGGGCCAAAGCGCGTCAATCCGCCCGGTATCCGTTTCGAGGATCTGCCGCCCATCGATCTGGTGCTGGTAACGCATAATCATTATGACCACCTGGATATGGAGACGCTGAAGCGCCTGCATGTGGCGCACAAGCCGCTTTTCATCACGCCGCTCGGCAATGATGCCATCATCCGTACCGGCGTTCAGGCGGCGCGCATCGAGGTGGGCGACTGGGGGGATGTGATCGATGCCGGTACGGTGAAAATTCACTTCGAGCCGTGCCATCATTGGTCGGCGCGTGGTCTGAACGACCGGCGCATGGCACTCTGGGCGGCGTTTGTCATCGAAACGCCGGGTGGGAAAATTTACCATATTGGCGATACCGGCTTTCACGAGGGCCTCAATTACCATGCCGCGCGCAAGAAGCATGGCGAGTTTCGTCTCGCCAACCTGCCCTTCGGCGCCTATGAACCGCGCTGGTTCATGAAGGGCCAGCACCAGAACCCGGCGGAAGCCGTGGAAGGCATGAAGCTTTGCGGTGCGGCGCATGTCTGCGGCCACCATTGGGGTACGGTACAGCTCACCGATGAGGCGGTGGATGCGCCGCTTGTGGCCCTCAAGGCAGCGCTGACCGAACACGGGGTGGAGGAGAGCCGTTTCCGGCCGATGCGCCCCGGAGAGATTTTCGACGTGCCTTCCGCCTGACAGCCGCCCCGTTTGCGACGCAACAGTCTGGTAATTTGCCGGTGTTTCCGCCATATAGGGCGAAAGCACGGGAAAATCCCGTATGAAAAGCGGTTTTCAGGTTTAAAGCGATGGCGAACACGGTCGAATTTGCGAAGATGAACGGGCTTGGCAACAAGATCCTGGTTGTCGATATGCGCGGCCGAAAGGATATGGTCACGCCAGAGGCCGCAATTGCCCTCAATGCCGATCCTGCCACCCAGTTCGACCAGATCATGGCCATCCACGATCCGCGTATCGCGGGAACGGATGCCTATATTGACATCCTCAACTGCGATGGCACGAAGGCGCAGGCCTGCGGCAACGGCACGCGTTGCGTGGTGCAGGCACTGTCGTCCGAAACCGGCAAGACCAGCTTCACCTTCCAGACAGTGGCGGGTATCCTGAATGCCGTCGAGCATGAAGACGGCATGATATCGGTCGATATGGGCCTGCCGCGTTTCCGCTGGAGCGACATTCCGCTTTCGGAAGAGTTCCACGATACCAGCCGCATCGAGTTGCAGATCGGACCCATCGATGCGCCGATCCTGCATTCGCCTGCCGTCATGTCGATGGGCAACCCGCACGCCGTATTCTGGGTTGATCGTGATCCGATGGAGTTCGATCTCCAACGCTTTGGCCCGTTGCTAGAAAACCATCCGGTGTTTCCGGAAAAGGCCAATATCACGCTGGCGCAGGTGATTTCAGACAGCGCGCTTCGCACCCGCACCTGGGAGCGCGGCGCCGGGCTAACGCTTGCCTGCGGTTCGGCCGCCTGTGCTTCAGCTGTTTCCGCTGCCCGCACCGGCCGCACCGGCCGCAAGGTCAGCATCGATGTCGCCTCAAGCCCGATCCGCGTGCCGCTGACCATCGACTGGCGTGAAGATAACCACGTCATCATGACCGGCCCGGCCGAATGGGAATGGTCGGGCTCCGTCGATCCCATGACCGGCTTGTGGGCGCGGGATGCTGTCGAGCGGGGGGCTGTATGAGCGGGGTCGAGGTCATAACCTTCGGCTGTCGTCTCAACACCTATGAATCGGAAGTGATGCGGGCGGAGGCCGAAAAGGCCGGGCTTAACAATGCCGTGCTGGTCAATACCTGCGCGGTGACCGGGGAGGCGGTGCGACAGGCTCGCCAGGCGATCCGCCGCGCCCGGCGCGACAACCCACATGCGCGCATCATCGTGACGGGCTGTGCCGCCCAGACCGAGAAGCAGACCTTTGCCGAGATGCCCGAGGTAGACGCGGTATTGGGCAATGAGGAAAAGCTGAAAAGCGCCTCTTATCGCGCGCTGCCGGATTTTGGCGTTTCGGCGGAAGAAAAACTGCGCGTCAACGATATCATGAGCATCAAGGCGACTGCGCCGCAGATGGTCAAGCACATAGACGGGCATGTGCGCGCCTTCATTCAGGTGCAGAACGGCTGTGATCATCGCTGCACCTTCTGCATCATTCCCTATGGGCGCGGCAATTCGCGCTCCGTGCCGATGGGTGCGGTGGTGGATCAGGCGCGCAGGCTGACGGAGAGCGGTTATTGCGAGATCGTGCTGACCGGCGTGGATGCGACCAGTTACGGCGCCGATCTGCCGGGCGAGCCTTCTCTTGGTTATCTTGCCAAGACATTGCTGAAGCAGGTGCCCGACATCCTGCGCCTGCGCCTTTCTTCCATCGACAGTATCGAGGCCGACCACCATCTGATGGATCTGATTGCCGGTGAGCCGCGTTTCATGCCGCATCTGCACCTGTCCCTCCAGCATGGCGACGACATGATTTTGAAACGCATGAAACGCCGTCATTCACGTGCCGATGCTATCCGCTTCTGTCAGGAGGTGCGGGCGCTCAGGCCTGATGTGGCCTTCGGCGCGGATATGATCGCCGGTTTTCCGACCGAGACGGAGGAGATGTTCGAAAATGCCGCGACGCTTGCGGAAGAATGCGGGATTTCCAGCCTGCATGTCTTTCCCTACAGCCCGCGTGCCGGCACGCCAGCCGCACGCATGCCGCAGCTCGACCGCGCGCTTGTGAAGGAGCGGGCAGCGAGGCTGCGTGATCGCGGCGAAGTTCTCAAAGTGGCGCATCTGCAAAACATGGTCGGATCGGTGCAGACTCTCCTCGTCGAAAACAACGGTTTTGCCCATACGGGCAATTTCACGCTGGTGGCGGCACCTGATCTTGCCCCGCGCACCCTTGCGCGGGTTGCGATTACCGGCCACAACGGCAAACATCTGAATATGAGGCTTCTGGCGGCAGATGCGGCCTGAGGCAGCGCAAGAAAAGAGACACGGGAACAACCATGGCCCTCGGCTTCATCAAAAAAGTCTTTTCGTTCGGCAAGGACAAGGCCGAAACGGAAGAGCGGCCACAAGAGAATGCTGCGCTTGAGTGCGGCAATGAAAACGCCTCTTTCGAAGCGGCGCTGAACGACGCCGAAGCGCATGATGCTGTCGACAGGGATCCTGTTTCCGAACTGGAGATGGAGACGGCCGGCGGCCCGGCCCCCGACGAGGCGGAAGATCTAGCCTCCTCCGGCGAGAATGAAGACGAGGACGCGCCGCTTCTTCCCGGTGCCGAGCTTTCCGGCGATATGGGCCTGGTGCCATTGTCGTTGCTACAGGCGGAAGCGGCTGCCGAGGAGCAGGTAGAGCCGACTCCGGAGGCTGCCGACGTCGTGCTTGATGCCGATGCGATGGATGCGCTGCTTGACGAGGCGGAAGCCGCGACCGCGCCTGAACCCATTGCGGTTCCACCAGCCCTGCCAAAGGGTTTTTCGTCCGCCAGCGAACGGCAGGAGCCTGCGCCTGCCGCACCTGAGGTGAAACTGACATGGTTTCAGCGCCTGCGGGCCGGGCTTGCCCGCACGTCTTCGCAGCTAACCACACAGATTTCGGCGCTTTTCACCAAACGCAAGCTGGATGAAGATACGCTCGACGAGCTGGAAGATCTTCTCATCCAGTCCGATCTTGGTGTCGAGACCGCCATGCGCATCACCGGCGCGTTGTCATCCGAACGCTACGGTAAGGATGTGAGCGGTGAAGATGTGGCGCGCATTATGGCTGGTGAAATCACCAAGGTGCTAAAGCCTGTTGCCAGACCTTTGGAACTCGATCTCTCGCACAAGCCGCATGTCATTCTCGTGGTCGGCGTCAACGGTACGGGCAAGACGACGACCATCGGCAAGCTCGCCGCCAAGCTTTCTGGCTCGGGCCTCAAGGTGATGCTGGCGGCCGGCGATACTTTCCGCGCGGCAGCGATCGAGCAGTTGAAGATATGGGCCGACCGCACCGGCTCGGACTTTATCGGCACCAAGCTTGGGGCAGATGCCTCGGGTCTCGCTTACGATGCCTATGAGCAGGCTCGGGCGCAAAAAAGCGATGTGCTCATCATCGATACGGCGGGCCGTTTGCAGAACAAGACGGAACTGATGGCGGAACTGGAAAAGATCGTGCGCGTGCTCGGCAAGCTCGATCCGGATGCGCCGCACACCGTGTTACAGACTCTGGACGCAACGACGGGCCAGAACGCCATGAACCAGGTGGAAATATTCCGCAATGTTGCGGGCGTTTCGGGCCTGATTATGACAAAATTGGATGGCACGGCGCGGGGCGGTATCCTCGTCGCCATCGCTGCAAAACACAAGCTGCCGGTCTATTTCATCGGCGTGGGTGAAGGTGTTGACGATCTGGAGCCCTTCGAGGCGGAAGATTTCGCCAAGGCCATTGCGGGAGTTTGAGTATGGATATTGAAAGCAATTCCAAGGAAAGCGAAAAGATGGTGGCGGAAATCAGCCCGCTCCTGAAATTCGTGCTTGAGCTTGGCCCGCTCGTTGTCTTCTTTTTCGCCAATTCCCGCGGCGAATGGCTTGCCACCACTTTTCCGGTTCTGACAGAGTTCGGTGGCCCGATCTTCATCGCCACCGGCCTGTTCATGATCGCGACGGCGATTGCGCTCTCCGTTTCCTGGGTGCTGACGCGCAAGCTGCCGATCATGCCGCTGATTTCAGGCATCGTGGTCTTCGTGTTCGGCGCTCTGACGTTGTGGTTGCAGAACGACACTTTCATCAAGATGAAGCCGACCATCGTCAACACGCTGTTCGGCGTTATTCTGCTGGGCGGCCTGTTCTTCGGGCAGTCGCTGCTCGGTTACGTCTTCAATTCCGCCTTCAAGCTTACGGATGAGGGCTGGCGCAAGCTGACGCTGCGCTGGGGCATCTTTTTCCTCTTTCTGGCGGTGCTGAACGAGGTTGTCTGGCGCATGTTCTCCACAGACACCTGGGTGGCCTTCAAGGTCTGGGGCACCATGCCGATCACCATCATCTTCACCATGGCGCAGATGCCGCTTGTGATGCGCCATTCTGTCGAGCCGCTTGGCAAGGACGAAAAATGACAGTTGCGGAGATGCCGGCTTCCCGTTCGCGTTCGCTTAAATGGTTCGGCGTGGCCGCCGGGCTGCTTCTCCTGCAGATCATCATTCTCTACGCCATGGGCCGCATTCCGATTTGTGAATGCGGTTATGTGAAGCTGTTCGAGCCTGGCGTGAATACACCGGGCAACTCCCAGCACATCGCTGACTGGTACACCCCGTCACATATCATCCACGGCTTCCTGTTCTACTGGTTTGCGTGGCTGCTGTTCCGCAACAAGCCGCTTTCCATGCGGCTTTCCCTTGCGGTGCTGGTAGAGGCCGCGTGGGAAATTCTTGAAAACTCGCCCATCATCATCGATCGCTACCGAACCGCGACGATGGCGCTGGGGTACACGGGCGACAGTATCCTGAACTCGGCGATGGACACGGTTTTCATGGCGTTGGGTTTCTTCTTCGCCGGCCGTGCGCCGGTGTGGCTAACCGTGGTGGCCGCCATCTTCTTCGAGATATTCACCGGCTGGCTGATCCGCGACAACCTGACGCTCAACGTCGTCATGCTTGTCTGGCCTGTTGAAGCCATAAAGGAATGGCAGAACGCGCTCCCGCAAATGTGAACGGTGTTCGCCGACATTGCAGTCCGAACGGCCCTGGAATCGCGCGATATATGCAGGCTTTCTTAAGGGCATTGCGGTAACATCCGGGTTCAAAGGCTCGTCTCTCCCTCCGGCAGAACCCATTGCAAGACAATTTCGCCTATCTTCTTCCCTTTATCATGCTGACATTCGGCGTGGTGTTTCTGTTCCTGCAGAGGACCGGGCAGGCTTCCGCCCGCTACTGGGGTATCGGATATCTTTCGGCGGCCTTTGCTTTTGCAACACCGCTGGTGCTTGGCGGGCTGCCTTTTGAAGTTCAGGCGATCCTTTCGAATCTGTTGTTCTTTTCCGCCTTCTTCCTCTATGGCCACGCGTTGCTCACCCATTTCGGGCGGCCGCTCTATACCAAGGCGCGGCTGTCGATCGTCGTGGTTGCGGTGTTGCTGGTCTCTTTCCATGTTTTCATCACCCCCGATCTGAAACGCGAACTCGTCATCGGCGATCTCGTTTGCGCCCTTTTGCTCGCGATCCCGGTCTGGCTCGTGCGAAAGCGCCCGGCTGCGCTTGCCGACAGGCTGATGGTGGGAATTGCCTGTCTCGTGGTGGTGGAGACGCTGGTGCGCATCGGCTTGCTGCTGGTGATGACGCCGGGAGGCTCGATGATCGAGCTCAGCGAGTTCTTCGAGTCGGATTATGCTTTCTACATGCAGCTTGCTGCGAGTATTTTTGGCTTCCTGCTCGCGCTTTCGGTGCTCGCGAGCCAGATTTCCGTCACCGTGGACCGGCATCAGCACGCGGCGGAGCATGACCCCCTGACGGACGTGCTGAACCGCCGTGGCTTCGACCGGCGTGTGCCCGACTTTCGCAATGATACGCCTGATGGCGCGGTGATTGCCTGCGACATAGACCATTTCAAGCGTATCAATGATGTCTACGGCCATGCGGCGGGAGATATCGTCCTCATCGGCCTTTCCGATCTTCTCACAAAAAATGCACCCGAGGATGCGCTGGTAGCGCGTTTCGGCGGCGAGGAATTCGTGGTGTTCCTGCCCGGTCAGACGGCTGCTGCGGCCAGCCAGCTTGCCAATGGCATGCGGACAGGCCTGTCGTCACTGGATTGGCGCAACCGGGGTGTGACCAGTCAGATCACGGCGAGCTTCGGTGTTTCGGCGGTCGCGAGGGGCGATCATTCCATTCACGACGCCATCAAGCGTGCTGATGACAGTCTTTATGCCGCAAAACGCGGCGGTCGCGATCAGGTGGTGCTGGAAGGCATGCGTCTGCCGGCGGAAGGCCCGCCTCTGAGGGTCGTTAACAAGGCGTGATGCCTTACGAGCGGTTATTTCCCGGCTGCGGCCGCAATGGCCGGTCGCAGGTCGCGCTCGACGCTGCGGGCATCGAAGGGGCCGACCTTTTTGTAAAGGATCGTGCCGTCCGCGCCGACCAGGTAACTTTCGGGAATGCCATACACACCCCAGTCAATCGCCGCCTTGCCGCTGGGATCGATACCTATGGCAGCAAAGGGGTTGCCGAGCTCGCCGAGGAAGCGCAGGGCATTGTCCGGCTTGTCCTTGTAATTGATGCCGACGACAGTGATGCGGTCGTCTTTCGCCAGTTCCTGCAACAGCGGATGTTCCTGCCGGCAGGGAATGCACCAGGAAGCGAAGACATTGACCAGCGTCAGCTTGCCCTTGATGGCGGCATCCGTCAGTGCCGGCAGGTTCGAACCTTCCAGCGGCGGCAGCGACAGGGTCGGCGCCCTGGTGCCGATCAGCGCTGACGGTATGGCGCTGACATCCAGTCCGTTGACATCCTGATCATATAGCATCTTGCCGGCAACGAGGGCAAAGCCGCCGAACAGCAGCAAGGGAAGAAGCGCCAGCGCGTAACGTGCGCGGCCAGACGACCTGGATTTTGATGTGTCATTCTGGTTAGTCTGCGTCATTTGCCGTCACCAGCGGAACCGGCTCTTGCCCTGCGGCGCACGCCGGATGCTTCGAGTTCCTTCAGTTCCCGCTTGCGTGCCTGGCCGTCAACGACGACCCAGGCGATGAGACAGAGAACGACAAGGCCGGTCGCCGCATAGGACATGCCGATATAAAAGGCGTGTGTCATCCCTCAACCCTCCCGGTTCGCCATGCGAGCGGCAAGCCGGCGTTGCGCGGCCACGCGGCGGCGCCAGATTTCATTGCGCATGGCGGCGATATGCAGGGTGAAGAACAGCAACGTGAAACCGATCGCCATGGTCAGAAGCGGCCAGAGAAACTCCGCGTCGATGGCGGAGCCGCCCATCCGGATGACGCTTGCCGGCTGGTGCAACGTATTCCACCACTCGACCGAAAACTTGATGATCGGAATATTCACGAACCCGACGAGGATCAGCACCGCGCTGACGCGGGCGGCTCTGGATGGATCGTCCATGGCGCGGTTGAGTGCGATGAGCCCGAGATACATCAGGAAAAGCACGAAAACGGAGGTCAACCGCGCATCCCACACCCACCAGGTTCCCCACATGGGTTTGCCCCAGAGCGAACCGGTGATAAGTGCGATGAGCGTGAAGGCTGCACCGATGGGGGCTGCGGCCTTATGGCTGACATCGGCTAGCGGATGGCGCCAGACGAGGGTGCCGATAGCGGATATTGCCATGACCGAATAACACATCATGGCCAGCCAGGCGGACGGAACGTGCACATACATGATGCGCACCGTGTAACCCTGCTGGTAATCTCCTTCCGAGGTGAAGGACATGTAGAGGCCGGCCGCCAGCACCAGCGCGGTCAAACCGGCGAGCCATGGCAGGATGCGTGCCGCCAGCGCCAGAAACCGCGTGGGATTGGCGAGATCGCTGAACTTGGTGATGGAGAAAGTCTGCTCGTTCATGCCGTTTGTGTAACCCGAGAATGGCCGCCCCGCAATTGATCCCTGTCAACAGGGTATCGTGCGTTGCGGTTTCCTCAATCCATAACATTGCGCAGTGCCAAAGCGGCGAAGAAAGGGCCGGTCACGGCTGAAAATAACGTGATCGCGCAGAGAATGAGAAAGGGTGGCAGGAAAGGCGCCGGGTCCTGCACTGCCGCGTAGGAAGCGCTGACACCGAAGATCAGCACCGGAATGGCGAGCGGCAGGACGAGGATGGAGACCAGAAGGCCGCCGCGTGGCAGGGCAACGGCAACCGCCGCCCCTACCGCGCCGATGAAGGTGATGGCGGGAGAGCCGACGAGAAGGGTGAGCATCACCGCGCCGATTGCCACCTCGTCCATGTTCATGAACAGGCCGAGAAGGGGCGATGCCAGCACCAGGGGCAGGCCCGTTGATACCCAGTGCGCCAGGCATTTGACGAAGACGGTCAGCACCAGCGGCGTTTCCTGCATCAGGATGAGATCGAGGGAGCCGTCGTCGCGTTCGGCCTGGAACAACCGGTCGAGGCCGAGAAGGGCGGACAGAAGTGCGCCGATCCAGACAATGGCCGGGCCGATACGAGCAAGCAGGTTGAGATCGGGTCCAACGCCGAAAGGGATGACGGCAACCACTGTCATGAAGAACAGGACGCCGATCAGCGCGCCGCCGCCGGCGCGGATGGAGAGCTTGAGATCGCGGAGGAAGAGAGCGGTCATTGGGGCGACCTCGGTGGGTGTAGTTTACCCCCCTCTGTCCTGCCGGACATCTCCACCTCAAGGGGGGAGATCGACTCGCGGTTAGGTCTCGTCCAACTCAATGCTCGAGAATCGAGTGGCTGTAGCCCCTCTTGCCGATCTCCCCCCTTGAGGGGGAGATGCCCGGCAGGGCAGAGGGGGGTAAGCCGCGTGCACATCGCCATCACGCCCAAGCCTCCACGCCCGCGAACCCGGTCATTTGTAACTCCTGCGCCTTCTCCAGCCCCAAAGGCTGATGGGTTGCCGCCAGCACGATCCCGCCTTTTGCAAGATGACCTTTCACAAGGTCGGTAAACATGTCGTCTGCCGCCCTGTCGAGCGCCGCAGTCGGTTCATCGAGAATCCATACCGGCCGCCATGCGACAAGGAGCTTTGCCATCGCGAAGCGGCGCTGTTGACCGGCGGACAGGTAACCGAAAGGCAGGTGGGTAATGCCGGCAAGGCCGACACTCTCGGCCGCTTCGTCAATCGCTACGCCCGCCGCGCCATGAAAGTCTCCAAGGAAATCCTTCCAGAAGCGCAGGTTCTCGGAAACTGTCAGTTCCGTCTTCATCGCATTGCGATGGCCGAGATAATGGCACGCTTCCGAAGGGCGCATCTCGGCTTCTATTCCTTCGCCGGCTATCTTCACTTGCCCCCGCTCGGGTCGCAACAGACCGGCCACCGTGCGCAGCAGCGTCGATTTTCCCGAGCCGTTACGCCCGGTCAGCACCAGCGCCTCACCGTCGCTTAACTTGAAGGAAATGTTCATGAATATGAAATCTTCGCCGCGTCGCACGCCAAGATTTTCCGCCGTCAGATGCATGCTGCGGTTCCGATTAAAATTTGCCGTTCGATCATAAAAAAATCGATTAGCGTCGTGGAATGGTCTGGCACGTTTGTCTGAAATTATCTATATGGGTGTCAACACGCCAGCGGCCGGCGTGAACATCATCTTGCGCCGGACTTGACGATTGCGAGGAGCAATTTTCACGTGCGGACAGCGGAAATGGTCGTACCCGCATCCTGATGTGCATGAGTGCATAGGTGTCCGCACGAACGTGTTGGCTATCAGTGTAAGCGGGGTTTTTATCCATGCCCAAATCACTCGACAGTTTCAAATGTCGTTCCGTTCTTACCGTCGATGGTAAGGACTATGTCTATTTCAGCCTGCCCAAGGCTGAAGCCAATGGCCTGAAGGGCGTTTCCAAGCTGCCCTATTCCATGAAGGTCCTGCTCGAAAACCTCCTGCGTTTCGAGGACGGCCAGTCCGTTACCAAGGAACACATTCTGGCGGTTTCCGAATGGCTCAACAACAAGGGCCTCACCGAAAACGAAATCGCCTACCGCCCCGCCCGCGTTCTCATGCAGGACTTTACCGGCGTTCCTGCCGTGGTCGATCTTGCTGCGATGCGTGATGGTATCAAAGCGCTGGGTGGCGATCCCGAAAAGATCAATCCGCTGGTTCCTGTCGATCTCGTCATCGACCACTCCGTTATCGTTGACGAATTCGGTACGCCGAACGCTTTTGCCCGCAACGTCGAACTTGAATATGAGCGCAATGGCGAGCGTTACCGCTTCCTCAAGTGGGGCCAGCAGGCATTCAAGAACTTCCGCGTTGTTCCCCCCGGCACGGGTATCTGTCACCAGGTCAACCTGGAATATCTCGGCCAGACCGTCTGGACCAAGGAAGAGGACGGCGAGACCATCGCTTATCCGGATACCTGCGTCGGCACGGATAGCCACACGACCATGATCAACGGCCTCGGCGTTCTCGGCTGGGGCGTCGGCGGTATCGAGGCTGAAGCGGCCATGCTTGGCCAGCCGGTTTCCATGCTTCTGCCTGAGGTCATCGGCTTCAAGCTGACTGGCAAGGTGAAGGAGGGCGTCACCGCGACTGACCTCGTTCTGACCGTCGTGCAGATGCTGCGCAAGAAGGGCGTCGTTTCCAAGTTCGTCGAATTCTTCGGCCCCGGCCTTGATTCAATGTCTTTGGCCGACCGGGCGACCATCGGCAATATGGGCCCGGAATATGGCGCGACCTGCGGCTTCTTCCCGGTTGACAGCGAAACCATCAATTATCTGACGATGTCCGGCCGTGCAAAGGATCGTATTGCCCTCGTGGAAGCCTACTCCAAGGCCCAGGACATGTGGCGCACCGGCGACGGTTCCGATCTTGTCTTTACCGACACGCTCGAACTCGACCTCGGCGACGTCGTACCGTCCATGGCCGGCCCGAAGCGTCCGGAAGGCCGCCTGCCGCTCGAAACCATCGCGCCCAATTTCGCGACTGCTCTCGAAAACGACTACAAGAAGCCCGGCCAGCTTTCGAGCCGCTACGCGGTTGAAGGCGAGGACTTCGATCTTGGTCACGGCGATGTGGCAATTGCCGCCATCACCTCCTGCACCAACACGTCCAACCCCTCCGTCCTCATCGCTGCCGGCCTTCTCGCCCGTAACGCTGTCGCCAAGGGGCTGACCTCCAAGCCATGGGTGAAGACGTCGCTTGCACCTGGATCACAGGTGGTTGCCGAATATCTCGACAAGTCGGGCCTTCAAAAGGATCTCGATGCGATCGGTTTCAACCTCGTTGGCTTCGGCTGCACGACCTGCATCGGCAACTCCGGCCCGCTGCCGGCGCCGATCTCCAAGACGATCAACGACAAGGGCCTGATTGCCGCCGGCGTTCTCTCCGGTAACCGCAACTTCGAAGGCCGTATCTCGCCTGACGTGCAGGCGAACTATCTGGCCTCTCCGCCCCTCGTCGTCGCTTACGCTCTTGCCGGTACGGTCCAGAAGGACCTGACCAAGGAGCCGATCGGCAATGATAAGGACGGCAACCCGGTCTATCTCAAGGATATCTGGCCGACCTCGAAGGAAATTCAGGAGTTCATCCTGAAATACGTCACGCGCGAGCTTTACGAGACGAAGTACGCCGACGTCTTCAAGGGTGATGCCAACTGGCAGGCCGTTCAGGTGCCGCCGGGTCAGACCTATGCCTGGGACGACAACTCGACCTATGTCCAGAACCCACCCTACTTCGTGGGCATGGGCAAGACGGGCTCGGGTCTCAAGAACATCAAGGGCGCGCGCGTTCTCGGTCTCTTCGGCGACAAGATCACCACCGACCATATTTCTCCGGCCGGTTCGATCAAGGCGGCATCGCCTGCCGGTGCTTATCTCACCGAGCATGGTGTCGGCGTTGCCGACTTCAACCAGTACGGCACACGTCGTGGCAACCACGAAGTGATGATGCGCGGCACCTTCGCCAACATCCGCATCCGCAACCACATGCTCGGCCCGAACGGCAAGGAAGGTGGCTACACCATTCACTATCCGTCCAGGGAAGAGATGTCGATCTATGACGCGGCCATGAAGTACAAGGCTGAGGGCGTTCCGCTCGTCATCTTTGCAGGTGTCGAATATGGCAACGGCTCATCCCGTGACTGGGCGGCCAAGGGTACCAACCTGCTCGGCGTCAAGGCGGTTATCGCGCAGTCCTTTGAGCGTATTCACCGTTCGAACCTGGTCGGCATGGGCGTCGTCCCCTTCGTCTTTGAAGAGGGAACGTCCTGGGCGAGCCTCGACCTCAAAGGCGATGAAATCGTTGAGATCGACGGTCTCGAAGGCGAGATCAAGCCGCGTGAAAAGAAGATCGCCAAGATCACTTACAGCGACGGCACGGTGAAGGAAGTTCCGCTTCTTTGCCGTATCGATACGCTTGATGAAGTGATCTACATGAACAATGGCGGTATTCTGCAGACCGTTCTGCGCGATCTGGCTGCGTAAAGCTTCGACAATCGAAGGCGCCGGGAGGAATCCCGGCGTCTTTCCGTTTCAAGTCGCTTGTTTTGTGATTGTCGCTCACCCCTTCGTGACTTTCTATTGAAGGGCGTTAGACGTTATTTTCCGGTTTGCATCCCGGCGGGATTGATCGCATCAATTCGTCTGGATCTCTTCCGGACAAAGGTTTTTGTAATGCCGCTGAAATTCCCCCTGTCGATATGTCTTCTCGGCACGTTGCTCGTCACCTCCGCGCAGGCGCAGGAGGCGGTGAAGGGCGTCGTCGAATTGTTCACATCGCAGGGATGTGCATCCTGCCCCCCGGCGGATGAGGCCCTGCGCAAGATGATCCAGAAGGGCGACGTCGTCGGTCTCTCCTACCATGTCGATTATTGGAACTATCTCGGCTGGACGGATTCGCTCGCATCCAAGGAAAATACCGAACGGCAATACGGTTACATGCGTGCACTCGGCCGCAACGGGGTCTACACGCCGCAGGCCATTCTGAACGGCCGTGACCACGTCAAGGGAGCGGATGTGCGCGGGATTTATGACAGGCTCGACTCGTTCAAGCATGAGGGCAAGGGATTGAACGTGCCCGTCTCGTCAAAATTTGCGGGTGATGAGGTGGAGATCGATATCGGTGCCGGCAGCGGCAAGGCCGATGTCGTCGTCGCATATTTTACCCGGGAGCAGACCGTGGATGTGCAGAAGGGTGAAAATCAGGGGAAAAAAATGTCCTACTGGCACAGCGTTTATGACGTGCAGACGGTCGGCATGTGGGACGGTTCGCCGATGACGGTAAAGCTGCCGGCGAGCGTGGTGGCCAAGGTAAAAAAGGGCGGCTGCGCCGTGCTGTTGCAGACGGCGAATGCAAGCGGTGATCCCGCGGCAATTGTCGGCGCAAGTATTTTATTGGGGAACGAAACGCCATAATCGCCGATCTGGCGATTGAAGATCCGGTCCGGGCACTGGGGGCTGGGGGTAAAGGGTCAATGCACCGGACCGGGTCATCTTGGTGCCTAGGCATCAATTGACAATGCGACTATTCCACCCAATTCAGGCCATGGTTTGACCGAAATACGGCAGGCGCCCGTAAAATGGGTGCCTAAATGGTTACCGTTCTACCCTGCTCTTGCGCGGGACGGTTTGTCGGTGATGTTGGGGCAGATGCTCGTTGTCGCATTGTTTTTCTGCCTGCTGAGCTTTCTAAGCCGAGAAACCCCATCTGGTTCCTGTGAGCGCCGTAAGTCGACAACACTTGCAATTTCGAGCCGCCAAGCTCACATTGATCTGATGATTTGGGTGGAATCGGAGGTACTGGATGACCGATCAACCGGATGTGCAGCAGGCTCAAACCGCTTCACGCGACAGCTCCACCGTTATCGATCTCCGTGAATACAAGAAGAACAAGGATCCATTGCCGGTGACCTTTCACCGCCGCGAGCTGGATGCGATTTTGCGCATTTATGGCCGCATGGTGGGAGAAGGGGAGTGGCGGGATTACGCCATCGATCATCTGAAGGAAAAAGCGGTGTTTTCCGTCTTTAAACGGTCGGGAGAAATGCCGCTCTACAGGATCGAAAAGAACCCTAGGCTGGCGGCGAAGCAGGGAGCTTACAGCGTCGTGAATGTGGATGGCCGCATTCTGAAGCGCGGCCACGAGCTGCCGCAAGTCCTCAAGGTTTTCGACAAGGTTTTGAAACTTATCGAATGAGCTCCAGTAACGTCAGTCTCCTGCCTTAACGGACGATCAGGCGCATTGGGCGAAATGAGGTAATAAAAAAGGCGACCCTGAGGTCGCCTTTCTTTTTTCCGTAGGACCCAATCCCTTAGTCGTCGCGGTTCCCGAGGAACTGCAGGAGGAAGGTGAAGAGGTTGATGAAGTCGAGATAGAGCGTCAGCGCACCCATGATGGCCTTGCGGCCAGCGACGGCAACATCGTCAGCATCGAAATACATTTCCTTGATCTTCTGGGTGTCGTAGGCGGTCAGGCCTGCGAAGATCAGCACGCCAATCGCGGAAATCGCGAACTGCAGCGCGGAGGATGCAAGGAAGATGTTGACGATCGAAGCGATGATCAGACCGAACAGGCCCATGATCAAGAACGAACCCATGCCAGACAGGTCTTTCTTGGTCGTGTAACCGTAAAGCGAGAGCGCACCGAACGAGGCCGCGGTCACGAAGAAGGTCTGCACGATACTCTGGCCGGTATAGACCAGGAAGATCGAGGAGAGCGAAACACCCATCAGCGCGGCGTAAACCCAGAAGGTCGTCTGCGCAGCGGAAACGCTCATGTTCTGGATGCGGAAGCTAAGGAAGAAGACCAGTGCCAGCGGAGCGAGCATCACGACCCAACGAAGCGGCGACGCGAAAAGCAGCTGCTGGACAGCCGGATTGGAAGCGGCGAGCGTATAAGTGCCGAACGCGGCAACGCCGGTGATGACCAGAGCCAGCGCCATAAGGTTGTAAACCTTGAGCATATAGGCGCGAAGACCTTCGTCGATCAGCGCACCAGACTGTGCACGCGTCTGCGCCATGCGGTTCTGGTAGTTATTAAAGTCAGCCATTGTTTCCTCTTTTGAGCTCCGTAATTGCTACGGTGTCGGGATACCTCCCGGGCGCCGCTGCGGAGCTTCAGCAAGCCTGCTCAAGAATATGATGGCAGAACGTGTTCGATACAAGGCCTTTTCCCGCCGAAAAGACACCGTATGCGCGAAAAGCGCTCACGTTTTGGCGATCATTACAAAGAATTAATCGTTAAAGTTAAGCGGCGCACAACCGATGATCATTCACCAGCCTGTCTGAGAACGGGCGCTGCCTTCTGCCCGAGAATCCGCCAGGTGCCGATGAGGCCGATGCCCACAGTCATCACAAGGGCGACGACGAGGGTTCCGATTGCCACATCCGGCAGGAAGCTGGAGGGTAGCTTCATGATGCGGGCGATCACGAACCATGCGGAGACACCGCCGGCGAAAAGCGCGAAGACGGCGGTGGCGAGACCGAGGATCATGTATTCATAGGAGAAGGCGCGTATGAGCAGGCTTCGCGTGCCGCCCAGCGTTTTCAGGATGACGGCGTCATGCGTACGGGCGCGATTGCCGGCCGCAAGCGCGCCGGCGAGAACCAGGACGGACGCAATGAGCGCAACGGCTGCGGCGGCGCGGATCGCGGTCGCGAGCTGGCCGACAAGCCGGTTGACGACGTCGAGCGCATCCTTCACGCGGACGCTGGTGATCGTGGGATAAGTATTGGTGACGGCGCGCAATATGCGGCCTTCGTCGGCCGCAGTTGCGGAAGGATCGGCAAGTGTTGCCAGCCAGGCATGGGGCGCGCCGCGGAAAGTATTGGGCGAAAACACCATGACGAAGTTGATCGACAGGGATTCCCATTCGACATTGCGCAGATTGGCGATCTTCGCCGTAATGCTGCGGCCAAGCACGTTGACGGTAACGCTGTCACCGATCTTCAGGCCCAGATCACCCGCCTCTTTCGCTGCGAAGGAGACCAGTGGTTCGCCGCTATAATCCGGTGCCCACCAGGCGCCGTCCGTCAGCTTGGCATTTTCAGGAATGTTTTCGGAATAGGTGATGCCGCGGTCACCACGCAGCACCCATCGCCCGGACGAGGGTACGTCCATTTTCGTCACGTCTTCTCCGTTGAGAGCGAGGATGCGGCCGCGCAGCATGGGCACTTCCGTCAGGGTGCCATGCGGCGCTTCCTGTTTGAGAAGATCGCGGAAGCCTTGCACTTCGCTGCCCTGAATATCGACGAAAAAGAAATTCGGCGCTTTCTCCGGCAGGCTGTCCGTTAGTTCGCGGCGCAGGTTGCCGTCGATCAGCGTCAGCGTCACGAGGAGGGTCAGGCCGAGGCCGAGAGAAAGAACCACCGAGGGGGTGAGTGCGCCCGGTCGGTGAATATTGCCGATCGCCAGTCTCAGCGCAGCCGAATGAACGCGCGGACTGCGCTTGGCGATGGCCTTTACGCCGGAGGCGACCAGCCGCAGCACTACGAAGGCAAAGGCAATGGCCGCGAGGAAGACCGAGGCTATGAAACGGTCTTCCGCCGAGAAGACAGCAAGGGCCGCAAGCGCCGACAGAAGCACACCGGTCGCGGTCAGATAAGGCCAGGACGGCAAGCTTCCCTCCTCGAAACCCTGTTCGCGGAAGAGCGCCGTAGCCGGCACCTCGCGTGCCTGACCGAGTGGTACGATGGCGAAGGCGAGCGTCGTCAGGAGGCCAAACAGGGCGGCGAGACCGAGCGCGCCGGGATAGAAGGCAAGTTCTTCCGGCACTGGCAGCACGCCCTCCAGAAACCGCATGGCGATGAGTGGCGCAACGGCACCGACCACAAGCCCGATGACAATGCCGACGGCCGCAATGAAGGCGATCTGGAAGAGATAGGTCATGGTGACCACGGAGGCCGGCGCACCCAGGCATTTCAGCGAGGCGATGGTGGTGCGCTTGGAATCCAGAAATGCGCGAACGGCATTGGCGACGCCGACACCGCCGACGATCAGGGCAGTGAGGCCAACCAGCGTCAGAAACTGCGAGAACCGGTTGACGTTTTCGGTGAGCGACGGGGCAGCCCGGTCGCTGGTGCGGATCGACCAGCCGGCATCGGGAAACGCCTTGTTGGCTGCATCGGTCATTGCCGCCCGTGCCGCAGGATCGTTCAGCTTGATCTTGTAGGCGTGTTCGACGAGACTGCCCGTCTGAACGAGACCAGAGGCGAAAAGGGCGTCGCGGCTGACCATCAGTCGAGGAGCAAAACCGAAACCATCAGATAGGGCATCCGGCTCATCGATCACGGTGCCGTTCAGTTTCAACGTCACATTACCGAGCAGAATCTCATCGCCGACCTTGATTCCGAGCCGTTCCAGCAGAAGCGGCGCGGCAATCGCGCCATAGGTGTCGCCATTTCCGGCCAGAAGCTCGCTCAGCGACCGGTTCGGCTCGGCCACGAACGTTCCATAGAGCGGGTAGGAGCCGTCAATGGCCTTTACTTCCGTCAGGGTCTGTTCTGAGCCATTGGCGAGGCGCGCCATGGAGCGTAGACCGGTGGAAACCGCGACGGTGCCGAGACTATCGAGGTAAGCGCGCTCTTCTGTCGTCACTTCCCTGTTGCGCAGCTCAAAACGCACATCGCCTGCCAGTATGGACTGCCCCTCCGTGGCGATGGCGCTGGTGACCGCGCGCGAGACGGAATTGACGGCGGCGATGGCGCCGGTTCCAAGCGCGATGCAGGCGAGGAAGATGTAAAAGCCCCGCAGGCCGCCGCGAATTTCGCGCCGCGCGAGCCTTGCTGCGTTTCTGACATTTGCAAAAGACGGAAGAAAGATTCCGGTCATGCGGATACCGCCCGAGCCATCTGTGAGCGGGCGCTGTCGCCCTCGATTTCGCCGGAGCGAACCTTGATCTGCCGTGAGCATCGGGCCGCCAGCGAGGGATCATGGGTAACGAGGATCATCGTCATGCCGCGCTCGGCCTGTTTGGCAAACAGAAGATCGGCGATCTGTTTGCCCGTGTCGGTATCGAGGTTGCCGGTCGGTTCATCGGCTATCAATACGGCTGGCGACGGGGCGAGTGCGCGGGCGATGGCCACACGCTGCTGCTCGCCGCCGGAGAGCTGGCCGGGATAATGATTGAGGCGCTCGCCGAGACCGACAGCGACCAGTTCACGCTCGGCGATTTCGAACGGGTTCGGAACGTTTGCCAATTCCAGCGGCACTGCGACATTTTCCAGTGCGGTCATGTTGGCGATGAGGTGGAAGGACTGAAAAACGATGCCAATGTTGCGGCCGCGGAAATCCGCGAGCGCGTCCTCACCGAGCTCGTGCAGCGGCGTATCCGCAATGATGATTTCGCCGCTGTCGAGCCTCTCGAGCCCGGCAAGCACCATCAGAAGTGTCGACTTTCCCGATCCGGAGGGGCCCACGATGCCAACCGCCTCGCTCTCTCTGATTGAGAGATCGATGTTCTTGAGAACGTGGACGGAGGCAGCGGCATTGCCGAGCGTGAGGTCGGCTTTCTTCAGCTCTATGATGCTTTTCGTCACAATTCTCGTTCCTATATAGGGTGATGAAAACGGTCTGGCGGTAGATGCGGTCAGTATTTCAGGCAATGGGAACCAAGTTAGGAAAGCCGTGATGAGATTTAAAGCTGCCCTGTTTCACTTCATCGTCATTTTCGCCACCGCCCTTTCCGCCACTGCTGGCTTCGCCCAAGAGCGGACATTGCAGCTGGTTGGCCTCGGCGACAGCCTGATGGCCGGTTATCAGCTTCCCCCGACTGACAGCTATACTGCACAGCTTGAAGCTGCATTAAAGGCCAGGGGGATCAATGTCGCCATCGCCAACGCAGGTGTGTCCGGTGACACTTCCTCAGGCGGTCTGGCGCGGGCGGAATGGTCTGTTCCCGATGGCACTGACGGCGTCATTCTGGAACTGGGCGCCAACGACGCCCTGCGGGGAATTCCGCCGGAACAGACCGAAAAGAACCTCGACACCGTCATTTCCGGTTTTCAGAAGCGCAACATAGCCGTGTTGCTGGTCGGTATTATGGCGCCGCCAAATATGGGCGATGATTATGCAAAGCGCTTCAATCCGATATTCCCGAAGCTTGCGGAAAAATACAACCTGCCGCTTTATCCCTTCTTTCTGGATGGCGTGGTGACGGATGATGCGCTGAAGCTGGACGACAAGATGCACCCCAATACCAAGGGGGTGGCAGTGATGGTCGAAAAATCTTTGCCGGCTGTTGAAAGCTTCATCAAGACAATCGGTGCGCAAAAAAAATAAGCACTTGCGCCCGTCTGCATTGCGTGATTCGCTATGCTTGTTCTGCCAAGAGATTCGGGGAGCTCGCCATGCCGAGACTGTTTACCGCCCTCGAAATTCCGCGCAATGCGGCGATGAGCCTCTCATTGTTGCGCGGTGGTCTGCCGGGAGCCCGGTGGATCGATGTGGAGAATTATCACATAACCCTGCGTTTTATCGGTGACATCGACGGTCGTACCGCCGATGAGGTCGTTGACAGGCTGGACCGGATAGACCGGCCGGAATTCCAGCTCAACCTCACCGGAATGGGCTCCTTCGGCTCGAAGAAGCCGCATTCCATCTGGGCTGGCGTTTCTCCCTCGCCCGAAATGCATGCGCTGCAGGCGGAAATCGAGAGAATCTGCCAAAGGATCGGTCTCCCGCCCGATCCGCGCAAGTTCATGCCCCACGTCACGCTGGCGCGGTTGCGCTCCTCCCGCGTGGACGATGTGGTGCAGTATCTTTCCGGACGCGGCAACTTCCGCACCTCACCCTTTACAGTCGGGCGCTTTGTGCTGATGTCGTCGAAGGAATCGGTGGGTGGCGGGCCCTATATTGTCGAAGAGGTGTTTCCGCTTCACGAGGCGCGGTCCAGCTCGATCTTTTCGAGCAGCGATCTGCATCCCGCTAAAAGCATGTTGTAAACTGTGAGGAATCCGTCCTCGGCCCCGTAATAGGGATCGGGGACGTTCTCGCGACGCCCGGCGGCATATTCCATGAAAAGATGGATTTTGTGGCGATGCCTTTCGGAGCTCAATCGCAGCAGGTTCGCCAGATTGTTTTCGTCCATGGCGAATACCAGATCGAAGGTCTCGAAATCCGCCGCAGTGACCTGTCTCGCCCGTTGAAGTGAAATATCGATACCGTGCCGGCGCGCCATGGCGACGGATCGCGGATCGGGCGCGTCACCCCTGTGCCATCCGCCGGTGCCGGCGGAATCGACGGTAAGCTGATGAAGCGCTGCGCTGTCGGCAAGGTTCCTCAAAATCCCTTCGGCCAACGGTGAGCGGCAGATATTGCCCATGCAGACGAAGAGAATAGCTGTATGTTTCATGGAATATGCGTCGATCCGGTCGTTGAAGAGTTAATGGATTTTAAAGCGGAGGCAAATTCATGAAATATCCCAGACTCGAGCCCGATGCCATCCGGCAGGCCCTGCAGAAACTGGAGGGTTGGTCCCTGCGCGAAGACGGGGCGGCGATCGTCCGTTCCTTCAAGTTTTCCAGCTTTGCGGAAGCCTTCGGTTTCATGGCTGAATCCGCACTCGTCGCAGAGCGGCTCAATCATCATCCCGAATGGTCCAACGTCTATTCGCGGGTCAAGGTATGCCTCACGACCCATGATTCGCAGGGTGTGACGGAGCGCGATTTTCTTCTTGCCGAGGCAATGCAGAAGGCCGCTGCCGGCCGAGGTAATTGAACGCTCCACCTTAAATCCCATATAATAACCGTGACCGGAGGACCGTCGATCATGGATGATGTGAAAATCGGTGAAATTCTTCTGCCGGGTGAAACCGACAGGCAGCGTGAGCGCGAAGAGGTTGTTCGGACCAGGTTCTGGCCGAAGCTGAAACGTGTCATGTCGAAAGTGCCGTTTGCCCGCGATGCGGCCGCGGCCTATTACTGCGCGATCGATCGCGACACGCCGCTGCGCGCCAAGGGTATCATCCTCGCTGCGCTGGCTTATTTCATCATGCCTTTCGATGCCGTGCCGGACATGCTGGCCGTCGTCGGTTTTACTGATGACATAGCCGTCATTACCGCAGCGCTCGCGATGATCCGCGCCAATATCAAGATGGAACATTACGACGCGGCGGACGCCATGTTGAAGCGGCAGCAGGAAGCCGGGTAACGCCTCTGTGATCTGCCCGTTCGGGCGCGCCCGACGGGCGACAAATTCTTGCCTGAATTTATGTGTCATACACACGGAGGAAGGGTGTCGCACGCCCTTCTCCTCAGGGCGTCGGGAGTCGCCAATCTGTAACACTGCAAGACGTTTCCGGCATTTTATGCGTGTTGTTGACGGTTTGGTAACCGCTTCCCGACCACAATGAGAAAAGACGATCCGCACCTGAACGTGGCCGATCCAGACTCTGGGCTCGCCGATGCTTCGGGCCAATGGAAGACAATAACCCGGCAGGAAATTCTATGTTTGTAAGAAGTGTAGCAACCGCAGCGGCCATTTTGCTGACCAGCGTCGGCGTAGCATCTGCACAGTCGCCCACGCGCATCCAGCAGTTCAATGCTTGGGGTGCCTATTCGTACAAATCGGGCAACAGCACCGTCTGCTACGTTCTTTCCATTCCCACCGCCAAGGAACCGGCGAGCGTCGACCACGGCGATATATTCTTCATCGTCTCCCAGCGCCCGGGCCAGAACATCTCCTACGAGCCGCAGGCCATGGTAGGTTATCCGCTGAAGCAGGGTTCGAAGGTCAATGTGACGATCGACAACAAGAATTTCGTCATGTTCACGAAGGACAAGGCCGCCTGGGTTGAAAACGCTGCGGAAGAACCGGCTCTCGTGGCTGCCATGAAGGGCGGCAAGTCCATGACCGTCAAGGCTGTTTCCGGCCGTGGCACCGCGACCTCCTATTCCTATTCGCTGTCGGGTATTTCGGCTGCTCTCAAGCAGATTGAGAGTTGCAAGTAACGCTGACCCTTCATCGCGTTTGACAATGGCCGGTCCTCGACCGGCCATTTGCGTTTTTGCGAGTTTGATGCTAAAGGCGCGGCAATATTGACAGGCGGATGCGCGAAAAGTGCTCCGCCTTTGATTTTCTCGACATGCAGACGATTTTCCGCCTTCCCGACAGGCCGGTCGTGCGACGCATGGAACGATGGGATAACGTGATGTCCGTAATGCAAGCTCCTGCCGGTCTGGCAGTCAAAACCCCGCTGATCGCCAATAGCGATCTCATGTCCGGCAAGCCGTCACTGATCGGCATGACCCGTGAGGAGATGGGTGAGGCGCTCGCGGAAATCGGTGTGCCGCAAAAGCAGGTGAAGATGCGCGTCAGCCAGTTGTGGAACTGGCTTTATGTGCGCGGCGTCTCCGATTTCGACAATATGACCAATGTCGCCAAGGAGCTTCGCGAGAAGCTGAAGGCGGCCTTCACCATCGCCCGACCTGAAATCGTCGAGGAGCAGATTTCCAATGACGGCACCCGCAAATGGCTGATGCGTTTTCCGCCGCGGGGCGCTGGTCGTCCCGTCGAGATCGAAACGGTTTATATTCCGGAAGAAGGGCGCGGCACGCTGTGCATTTCGAGCCAGGTGGGCTGTTCGCTGACCTGTTCTTTCTGTCACACCGGCACGCAGCGTCTGGTGCGCAACCTGACGGCCGAGGAAATCCTCTCGCAGCTGTTGCTGGCGCGTGATCGGCTCGGTGATTTTCCCGATGGTTCGACGCCGGTTGGCGCTTATGTGCCGAGCGAAGGCCGCAAGGTTTCCAACATCGTGATGATGGGCATGGGCGAGCCGCTCTACAATTTCGAGCATGTAAAGACCGCGCTTCTGATCGCCACCGATGGCGATGGCCTGTCGCTTTCCAAGCGCCGCGTCACACTCTCCACCTCGGGTGTGGTGCCGGAAATCTTCCGCACCGGCGATGAGATCGGCGTCATGCTGGCGATTTCGCTGCATGCGGTGCGTGATGAGTTGCGCGACATGCTGGTGCCCATCAACAAGAAATATCCGTTGAAGGAACTGATCGAAGCCTGCCGCAGATATCCGGGCCTCTCCAACGCCCGGCGCATCACCTTCGAATATGTGATGCTCAAGGACGTCAATGACAGCCTGGAAGACGCCAAGATGCTGGTGCAGCTTCTGAAGGGGGTTCCAGCCAAGATCAACCTCATTCCGTTCAACCCGTGGCCGGGCACGAATTACCAGTGCTCGGACTGGGCGCAGATCGAGAAGTTCGCCGATTTCATCAATCAGGCAGGTTATGCCTCGCCGATCCGCACGCCGCGCGGCCGCGATATCCTAGCGGCCTGTGGCCAGCTGAAGTCGGAATCCGAGCGCATGCGCAAGACCGAAAGGCTGGCTTTCGAGGCGATGATGATCGCCAACCATGGCGCAGACGACTGAATAAGCCGGTTTTGCCTCATAAAGCTGGGTTTCCGGCGGTTCTCCGATTGATTTCGGCCTGTCTTGTTCCTAAGAAGACGAAAACAGGGAACCAACAGGAGGATATCCATGCGCGCATTCATTCTGGCTCTCGCCGCTGCGAGCGCCATCGTTCTGCCGGCGAAGGCTGAAACCGTCACCGTTGCCGTGACCGCCATCGTCGAACATCCGGCACTCGATGCCGCCCGCGATGGCGTGAAGGCTGCCCTTGCCGAAGCGGGCTACAAGGAAGGTGAGAACCTCAAGTTCCTTTACGAATCCGCGCAGGGCAATCCCGGCACCGCAGCACAGATCGCGCGCCAGTTCGTTGGCGAGGCACCTGCTGTCATCGTGCCGATTTCCACGCCGTCCGCCCAGGCCGTCGTTGCCGCCACGCGCGACATTCCGGTTGTCTTCACGGCGGTTTCCGATCCGGTCGGCGCACAGCTCGTCAAGGATATGCAGAAGCCGGGCCGTAACGTCACCGGCCTTTCCGACATGTTGCCGGTCGGCGAACATCTGGCGCTCATCAAGGAAATCTCGCCGAACGCCAAGTCCATCGGCTTCATCTACAATTCGGCCGAGGCAAACTCCGTTTCGACACTCGCCCTCTTGAAGACCGAGGCCGAGAAGGCGGGTCTCAAGGTCGTTGAATCTGTCGCCACCAAGTCGGCTGAGGTGCAGGGTGCGACCCGTGCGCTGGTCGGCAAGGCCGACGTGATCTACGTTCCGACTGACAACACCATCGTTTCGGCTTTCGAGGCTGCTGCCGGTGTTGCGTCTGAAGCCAAGATCCCGCTTTATGCCGCCGATACGGATTCCGTTGCTCGCGGTGCGGTTGCTGCCCTCGGCTTCAACTATTTCGACGTTGGCAAGCAGACCGGTGCCGTCGTTGTCCGCATCCTCAAGGGTGAAAAGCCGGGCGATATTCCGGCAACCGTTGCTGTTGGCACCGATCTCGTGATCAACAAGAAGGCCGCTGAAAAAGCAGGCGTCACCTTCCCCGAAAGCGTTACGAAGCGCGCTACCAAGGTCATCGACTGAACCGAAACCTGACTGAATAACGGGCGGCGGCAAACTCGCCGCCCGTTTTACGTGGCACGAGACGGTGCCCGTATCCGCCCGATGGCGGCAATAACAAGGACGTTACCGTGAGCCAAATCGCCTTCTGGGGTGCCGTGGAGCTGGGACTGGTCTTCGCTTTCGTGGCGATCGGCGTTTACCTCGCTTTCCGGGTGCTTGATTTTCCTGACCTGACCGTGGACGGTTCGTTTCCGCTTGGCGCTGCCGTGGCAGCCGTGCTGATCATCGCCGGTCTGAATGCCTGGGTCGCGACGGCGATTGCGATGGTGGCCGGTGCGGCTGCCGGCATCGTGACCGCCACACTCAATGTGCGTTTCAAGATTCTGAACCTGCTTGCCTCGATCCTGACGATGATCGCACTGTTTTCGGTCAACCTGCGCGTGATGGGAAAGCCGAATGTCGCGCTGCTCAATCAGGACACGATGATATCGCCGTTTTACGGCCTCGGCCTTTCTGAATATCTGGTGCGGCCGCTCTTCGTCGGCGCTTTGGTGCTGATTGCGGTCATTCTCGTCTGGCGTTTCCTTGAAAGCGATGCGGGTCTTGCCATGCGCGCGACGGGTGCCAATGCCCGGATGGCGCGGGCGCAGGGCGTGAAGACCGGTAGCCAGATCTATCTTGGCATGGCGCTTTCAAATGCGCTTGTGGCTCTTGGTGGTGCGCTGTTTGCCCAGACCAATGGTTTTGCGGATGTGACTTCCGGTGTCGGCACCATTGTTGTCGGGCTTGCGGCCGTCATCATCGGTGAAACCCTGTTTGGCGCGCGCGGCATCCTGATCGCGCTGATCGGCTGTGTCTTCGGCTCCATCGCCTATCGTCTCGCCATCCAGCTTGCTCTGTCGAGTGATGTGTTGGGTCTCAAGGCGTCCGATCTCAATTTTGTAACGGCGGTACTGGTGGCCATCGCATTGATCCTGCCCCGACTGCGCCGCGGGGGAGCAACATCGTGATTTCGCTTTCCGACATCCAGGTCGTCTTCGGGCGCGGCACGCCGCTGCAGAAGCAGGCGCTATCCAAGATAGACCTCACCATTGAGGATGGCTCCTTCGTCACGGTCATCGGTTCCAATGGTGCGGGCAAATCCACACTTCTCGGTGTTCTGGCCGGCGATGTGCTGCCCACGGCAGGCAGGGTGATGATCGGTGGCGCCGATGTTACCCGCAAGCCGACCGCCAGCCGGGCGGGGCGGGTGGCACGCGTGTTTCAGGACCCGCTGGCGGGCAGCTGCGGCGCGCTTACCATCGAGGAAAACCTCGCGCTGGCGGCATCACGTGGTGAACGTCGCGGTCTTTTGCCTGCGCTCGGACGTGGCCGGCGGGATTTTTTCAAGGAGCGTATTGCTTCGCTCAATCTCGGTCTGGAAAATCGTCTGAAGGACCGCATGGACCTTCTGTCGGGTGGCCAGAGGCAGGCGGTCTCTCTCGTCATGGCGACACTGTCAGGCTCGGACGTGCTTCTATTGGACGAACATACGGCAGCGCTCGATCCCGGCATGGCGGAATTCGTGATGGAATTGACGCGCAAGGTGGTATCGGAGCGCAAGCTGACGACGCTGATGGTCACCCATTCCATGCGTCAGGCGCTGGACTATGGCACGCGCACGATCATGCTGCATGCCGGTGAGATCGTGCTCGACGTTTCCGGCGACAGCCGCAAGGATCTTGAGGTGGAGGATCTGATCGACATGTTCCGCAAGATACGCGGCCAGAAGCTCGATGACGATGAGTTGCTGATTGGTTGATTCTAAAAAAGGCGCCGTAAGGCGCCTTTTGTTTGCCGTCAGCGGGCCTGCGTGAAGAAAATCTTCACGGCGAAAAGCGAAAAGACGCCGGCGATCGTATAATCCAGTCCGCGCAGAATTTTCCGGTTGCGTTGCAGCCAGGCGGAGAGAACATCTGCGGCGATCACGATGCCGATGCCGATCGGCAGTGCGACGATGATTGACCAGATGCCGAGGAAAATCAGCTTGCCGGTCACATGCGGATCGGATGCGCTGACGAATTGCGGCAGGAAGGTCATGAAGAAGATGATGATCTTCGGGTTCAGCAGGTTGACCCAGATGCCGTTCAGCAGGGCGGATTTGAGGGAGGCCTGCGCTTTTTCGCCGGTGCCTTTGACCATCACGAAATCCGAGCCCTTGCGGATCGCCTGAATGGCGAGCCAGACAAGATAAGCGGCTCCGCCGGTCTTCAGGATCATGAAAGCCGTCGGCGAGGCCACGATGAGGGCGGCGACACCGAAGGCGACCAGCATCGTGTGCACGGTGATGCCGATATTGGTTCCTACCAGGGTCATGAAGCCCGCCGCCCGGCCTTCGCGCAGGGAGCGGCTGATCCAGAGCGTCATGTCCGGACCCGGTGTTACCGCCAGGAGAAGGATGGCGATGGTGAAGGCGATCAGTGTTGGCAGGCTTGGAACGAAATCCATCGCGGTACCCGTGAAGCTGGAGAGGGCCGTTGTTTAACGTGGATTGCGGATTTCTGCCAATGTTTTTGAGTGACGGCCGTAGCGCAGTGGTGGATTAAGCAGGGCGGGGCACCGCAATTTTCAGATCGCGGCGGCCCCTAGGCGTCAGTTCTTGAGGAAGCTGGTGAAGGCGGCGGAATATTCCGTGTGCCAGCGCGAGAGCGGCGGGCGGTTCTGGACGATATCATAGGCCGCCCAGAGAATGCGTTTCTCGTCCGTCGGGCGGTCAACCTCGCCATCCGGGCAGAGAATGTAGAAATCGCCCCGGCCGATGCTTTCGAGCATGAACTCGATGGTCTGTTCGCCGGTCCAGGCGCCTTCCGGTTTTTCCGTTCTGCCGTGGGCTGTAAGGCCTGTGAAGACGAAGCCGGGGATGAGGAGATGGGCGGAAACTCTACCATTTGGAACATTGCGCAACTCGTGTTGAAGCGCTTCCGTGAAGGTTTTGACGCCCGATTTCGAGACATTGTAGGCGGGATCGCCGGGAGGCGTGGTGATGCCCTGTTTCGAGCCGGTGTTGATGATGAGTGCCGGCTCACCATGCGCGATCATGCCCTGACCGAAGACACGGCTGCCATTCACAACGCCCATCAGATTGACGCTGATAATCTTTTCCCAGTTGGCCTGGGGACCGAAAATGGCGCTGCCTGGCTGGATGCCGGCATTGTTCATGAGGACGTGAACGCGCCCGAAACGCTGAATTACGGCGCGTTCCAACGCCTCCAGCTCATCGAGTTTCGAGACGTCGGTCGGGATCGCAACGATTTGCGCCTCGCCGTCCCGGGCAAGTGCCAGAACGTCCGCATGCGCGGCGGCAAGTTTCTCGCCATCGAGATCGGCGAGCACGACACTCATGCCGAAACCGGCGAATTTGCGGGCGGCGGCGAGTCCGATGCCAGAGGCCGCACCTGTTATGACGGCGACATTATCTTCCTTGAATGCGGGGTGGATGGTCGTCATAGGTTTCTCCTTCGCGTCGTTTCTGCTGTTTCCAGCGGTTTGCAACGTTGCCTGAACCTGAGTGGCTTCATTCACGGTTTTCAAGTTGATCGCGCCGCTTCATCATAAAGCGCGAATTTTCTAAATGCATGTGACACCGGCTTCGTTCCCCTCGGTGTAGCTGTCGTCACGTGCGTCACGCGTGTCCATCAATTGTTTTGTCGCTTATCTCACGGAAAAGCGCTTCACACATTTCGGGTTGCACTGTAAAAGTGCCGAAATCCCAAGGAAATGGCGGTGTCCCGATGCCGTCATCATGCAGATGGACATCACTATGGCACTCCCGAAAGACGTTAAGAAAGTCGTTCTCGCCTATTCCGGCGGCCTCGACACCTCGATCATTCTGAAATGGCTTCAGACGGAACTCGGCGCTGAGGTCGTTACCTTCACCGCCGATCTCGGCCAGGGCGAAGAGCTTGAGCCGGCACGCAAGAAGGCCGAGATGCTGGGCATCAAGGAAATTTTCATCGAGGACGTCCGTGAAGAGTTCGTGCGCGATTTCGTGTTTCCGATGTTCCGCGCCAACGCCGTCTACGAAGGCGTCTATCTGCTCGGCACCTCCATTGCCCGGCCGCTGATTTCCAAGCACCTGATCGAAATCGCCAGGAAGACCGGCGCCGACGCCATCGCCCATGGTGCGACCGGCAAAGGCAACGACCAGGTCCGTTTCGAGCTTTCGGCCTATGCACTGAACCCTGACATCAAGATCATCGCCCCGTGGCGCGACTGGACGTTCAAGAGCCGTACCGACCTCCTGAACTTTGCCGAACAGCACCAGATTCCGGTTGCCAAGGACAAGAAGGGCGAAGCGCCGTTCTCCGTGGACGCCAACCTGCTGCACTCCTCTTCCGAGGGCAAGGTTCTGGAAGACCCGGCGGTGGAAGCTCCTGAATATGTGCATATGCGCACGATCTCCCCGGAAGCCGCTCCCGACAAGGCAACCGTCATCAAGGTTGGTTTCCGAAAGGGTGATGCCTGCTCGATCAATGGTGTCGAGATGTCGCCTGCGACGCTTCTTGCCACGCTCAACAATTATGGCCGTGAAAACGGCATCGGACGTCTCGATCTGGTCGAGAATCGCTTCGTCGGCATGAAGTCGCGCGGCGTTTACGAAACGCCCGGCGGTACCATCCTTCTTGCCGCGCATCGCGCCATCGAGTCCATCACGCTCGACCGGGGTGCTGCGCATCTGAAGGACGAGCTGATGCCGCGCTACGCCGAGTTGATCTATTACGGCTTCTGGTTCTCGCCGGAGCGCGAAATGCTGCAGGCCCTGATCGACAAGAGCCAGGAGCATGTGGAAGGCGAAGTGACGCTGAAGCTCTATAAGGGCAACGTCATGGTAACCGGCCGCGAGAGTGCCAAGTCGCTCTACTCCGACGCGCTGGTGACCTTTGAGGACGACCACGGCGCTTATGACCAGAAGGATGCGGCAGGCTTCATCAAGCTCAATGCGCTGCGTCTTCGCACGTTGGCAAAGCGCAATCTCAGCAAGTAATTCTGTTCTTGAAAAAATAACGAAACCCGCTGGTGGTGACACCGGCGGGTTTTTCATGTCGCTCTTCTGGAGACGATGCGGAAGCCGATGTAGCTGGCAACGGCCGTGAATTCCATCATGGGAATGATGACGCCGAAGCCTGTCAAAGGTGAACCGATGAGGGAGGCTGCAGCACCGCCGGCGAAGCCCGATCCCATCTGGATAAATCCCATCATGGCCGATGCCGAACCGGCGATATGCGGGAAGGGCGCAAGCGCTGCTGTCACCATCGAAGGGGTCAGCAGGGCGATGCCGACAGTCGCGACTGCAACGGGCCCCATGATCGAAAGGAACGATGGCGGCATCAGGAAAACTGACAATAAAATAAGGAGGCCGCCGGTTCCGGAAAAACAGAGGCCGATCACGACCGAGCGCCGGTCTCCCAGTCGGGGCGCGATGTAACGCAGGGCAATCGAGCCGAAGAAGTAGGCGCCTGTCTGCATCAACATGCCGATGCCGAAGGCGGTGGGTGTCATGCCGACCTCGTTGATAAGGATGAAAGTCAGCATGGTGGCCTGCGCATAAAGTGCGCCGATGGAGCCACCAAGCACCAGTGCAGCCAGAAGGAAACGTGGCGCGCTGAGCAGTGCGCCGTAGGCCGACAGGAGCCGCCTGGGCCGGATCAGGCTCCTGTCCGGAACCGTTGTTTCCCGCAAAAAAATCACGACGGATAAAATGGCGATGGCTCCGAGCCCGACCATCAGAAAAAACACGGATTTCCAGCCGAAAGCCGCGAGTGAAAGTCCACCGATCGTCGGTCCGAGAGCAGGGCCGACCGCCAGCATGATACCAATGAGATTCATGATGCTGGAGGCTTCGGCGCCGGTAAACTGGTCGCGCACCACGGCACGCGCCACCGTCATACCGACCGAAGCACCGATGCCCTGAACCAGCCGGGCGAAAAGCAGCACTTCGATCGTCGGCGCGGAAATGGCCACCAGGCCGCCGCCCAGAAAGATCAGGAGGAAGACGATGCTTGCCTTTCGCCGACCGAAGGCATCCGATGCCGGCCCGGCGAGCAGTTGCGCCAGCGCGAACCCGGCAAAATAGAGGGACAGGCTGAGCTTGACGGCGGACTGGTCAGTGGCAAAAACCCGCGTCAGTTCCGGCATGGCGGGTGTGTAAATCGCCATGGATATGGGCGCAAGCGCCGTCAAAAACGCACCAAGCATCGCCGTGCGTTTCGTGGACATGATCGGTTTTGGCGACATGGTGATCAGCCGTTCTGCCCCGGTTGTTCCGGCTGCAGATTGTCACGAAGGGTTTGCAGAAAGTGGCGGAACAGCGCCACCTCCTCGTCACTCAGGCCCTGGGTAGCGTGGCGGACGAGTTCATCTATTTCCTGCCGGACGGCTTCCAGCATGTCGGCTGAGGATTTGGTCAGCACAATACGCTTGGAGCGTCTGTCCTGCGGGTCCTGCTGCCGCTCGATGAGATCGAGGGACTGCAACTTATCAAGATAGGCGCAGATCGTCATGGGTTCTATTCCGAGGCGAGCGGCGATGTCCGACTGTTTGCTGCCGTCAACGACAGCGACCGTCAGCAGTGCGCGCGCCTCGCCGGGGGTCAGCCCCAGTCCGGCCTCGGATATACGGCGCTCAAAAGCACTGTTCAGCAGGCGTGCACCGCTGTTCAGCAAAAATGCCAATGAATCTTTTTCGCGTTTCGTGCCCATGCTTCGCCTTTTCGTAAGTCAGCCTTACTAAAATCCGGGCGATAATCAATGGTACACAAATCATATTACCGAAAATCGAGTAAACTATATGTCACTTCGATCGCAAGGTATCCCGCAACCCGGTCTAGGACCGTCACGCCAAAGCAAAAAAAGACAGAACGTCCTGCATTTTTTCAACCTCGTCTGCGGTGCCGATGGAACGGGCAATTTCAGCTCGGTCGGAAAAATAGGTCAGGAAGTCGAATTCCGTGTCCTCGGTCACATCAGCTATGTCGATGACCTCACCGCTGGCACTGAGGGTTTGTGCCGGAAGTTCGGACGAAAGTTCAAAAAGGGCGTCCTGGCTGGTTTTTTGCCGCATGGTAATAATCTCGGGCGATTTCGCGCAGGTCGCGCGGGCTGATGCGGGTAAAATCTATCCCTCTTACCGTCTCTTCAAAGCCTGAGGCTGCATCGGATTTTCCGGCCTTGCCGAAATCGGCAATGCCCACGGATCTTGCGTTTCTGGAATTGTCCCTGAAAAGGAAATTATTAGAGGACCTTAAAGAATAAATCTCCATAATACATATCTCCGTCATGGGATATTATTTAAAGAAGCAGACCATGATGTCGTCATATCGGTCAATACTTGGCAATGAGGGCGAGTGCGTATTCCACACCAAATTCCGATATTGAATTGGCGGCGGCGGCGTGCCCATATGGCTAAACCGGAATTGTACGAGGAACATGAAATGCCATCTGAGACCGCGCTTTATCCCGCACTCGTTCACTGGAACGGTCACAATGGTCTGCCAAAATTCGATTCAGTCAGGGATGAGGATTTCGCTCCGGCCTTTGACGCCGCACTTGGTTCCCATGAGCAGGAGATCGATGCGATCGCAGCCAATGTCGAGGCGCCGACATTTGTAAACACTGTAACTGCGCTTGAGGTCGCGGGTGACGATCTTTCACGCATTTCGGCGCTGTTCTGGAACAGGGCAGGAGCGAACACCAATGGCGTGATCCAGGCGCTGGAGCGGGAGATTGCTCCGAAAATTTCGCGGCACTATTCTAAGATCGGCATGAACGAGGCTCTGTTCAAGCGCATCGATACCTTGTGGGAAAAACGCGAGACACTTGGGCTGACGGGTGAGGAAAACCGTGTTCTCGAACGGCACTGGAAGGGTTTCGTGCGCTCCGGCGCGAAATTGCCGAAAGACCGGCAGGAGCGGCTGGCGGCGATCAATGAGGAGCTGGCCGGTCTCGGTGCAAAGTTCGGGCAGAATGTACTGGCGGATGAAAAGGACTGGAAGCTCTTGCTTTCCACGGAAGAGGAACTTGCCGGCATTCCCGGTTTTCTGCGCGACGCAATGGCGGGTGCGGCCCGGGAGCATGGCGAGGATGGCAAGTTCGCCGTCACCCTTTCCCGTTCCATCATCGAGCCCTTCCTGACCTTTTCCGAACGTCGAGACCTGCGCGAACAGGCCTTCAAGGCATGGGTGGCGCGCGGTGAAAACGGCGGCGAGACCGACAACCGCGAGATCGTCCGCCGCACGCTTGAACTGCGCGGGGAGAAGGCGAAGCTTCTCGGTTATGCGAATTTCGCCGCCTACAAGCTTGACGACACGATGGCAAAGACGCCCGATGCCGTAAACGGCCTTCTGGGGCAGGTCTGGGAAAAGGCCGTTCGCCGCGCGGGTGAGGAGGAGGCTGAGCTTGCCGCCATCATCGCCGCGGAGGGCAAAAACCACGACGTTCTGCCATGGGACTGGCGACATTACGCCGAAAAGCTCCGCGCTCAGAAATTCAATTTCTCCGAGGCGGAACTGAAACCTTATCTGCAGCTGGAAAAGATCATTGAAGCCTGTTTCGATGTGGCCGCGCGGCTGTTTGGAATTCGTGCCGACGAGGTCAAGGGTGTCGCCGCCTATCACCCGGACGTCCGGGTTTTCGAGATCCGCGACGACCAGGGCGATCTGAAGGCCATGTTCCTCGGCGATTATTTCGCGCGGCCCTCCAAGCGATCAGGCGCATGGATGAGTTCGTTCCAATCGCAGCACAAGTTGCCGCTGAAAAATGGTACGGTCGGAGAAATCCCGATCATCTATAATGTCTGCAACTTCGCCAAACCGGCCGAAGGTAAGCCCGCGCTTCTTTCGCTTGACGATGCGCGTACACTCTTCCACGAATTCGGCCACGCACTGCATGGCATGTTGTCCGATGTCACCTACCCCTCGGTGTCGGGAACGGGCGTATCGCGCGATTTCGTCGAATTGCCCTCGCAGCTTTACGAGCACTGGCTGACTGTGCCGGAAATCCTGGAAAAATATGCCCTGCATTACGAAACCGGTGCGGCAATGCCGAAGGCGCTGCTGGACAAGGTTCTGGCTGCACAGACCTTCAATGCCGGCTTCAGCACGGTGGAGTTTACCTCTTCGGCGATTGTCGACATGGCGTTCCACACGCGCGACAGCGTCGACGACCCGATGGCCGTGCAGGGTGAGGTTCTTTCAACGCTCAACATGCCTGAATCCATCGTCATGCGCCATGCGACACCGCATTTTCAGCACGTTTTCTCCGGCGACGGTTATTCCGCTGGATATTATTCTTACATGTGGTCGGAAGTGCTGGATGCCGATGCCTTTTCCGCCTTCGAGGAAACCGGCAATGCCTTCGATAGCGATATGGCGCGGCGGCTGAAGGACAACATCTACTCCGTCGGCGGTTCCGTGGATCCCGAGGAAGCCTATCTCGCCTTCCGCGGCAAGATGCCGAGCCCGGACGCGATGCTTTCGAAGCGCGGTCTCCTATAAGAGACTGTCATATTTCTGAGCTAGAAGCTGAGCGCAGGGGGCTTATGACATGAGCCCCCCTTTCGCATTTGCAAAAAAAAGGTTATGAGCGCGCCAAACTAAATTGGCGTTTCTCATCAATATAGCGCCCAACCTCAGAGATTTTGAACAATGGCACTTCGCAACATCGCGATCATCGCGCACGTTGACCATGGAAAAACGACGCTTGTTGACGAGCTTCTGAAGCAATCCGGTTCGTTCCGTGAAAACCAGCGCGTGATGGAACGCGTGATGGATTCCAACGACATCGAAAAAGAGCGCGGCATCACCATTCTCGCCAAGGCGACCTCGATCGAGTGGAAAGATACCCGCATCAACATCGTCGACACCCCCGGCCACGCCGACTTCGGCGGTGAAGTCGAGCGTATCCTGTCGATGGTGGATGGCGCCATCGTTCTCGTTGACGCTGCCGAAGGCCCTATGCCGCAGACGAAGTTCGTGGTTGGCAAGGCGCTGAAGGTCGGCCTTCGCCCGATCGTCGCCATCAACAAGATCGACCGTCCGGATGCCCGCCATGAGGAAGTCGTCAACGAAGTCTTCGACCTTTTCGCGGCTCTGGATGCAACCGACGAGCAGCTCGACTTCCCGATCCTCTACGGCTCGGGCCGTTCCGGCTGGATGAACGTCAATCCGGAAGGCCCGACTGATGAAGGTCTTGCACCGCTTCTCGATCTCGTCGTCAAGCACGTGCCGGAGCCCAAGGTCGAAGAAGGTCCGTTCCGCATGATCGGCACGATCCTCGAAGCCAACAACTTCCTCGGCCGCATCATCACCGGCCGTATCGCTTCCGGTTCGATCAAGCCGAACCAGGCGGTCAAGGTTCTCGGCCAGGATGGCAAGCTGATTGAAAACGGCCGCATCTCCAAGATTCTTGCTTTCCGTGGCATCGAGCGCACCTCGATCGAAGAAGCCCATGCAGGGGACATCGTCGCCATCGCAGGTCTCTCCAAGGGCACCGTCGCCGACACGTTCTGTGACCCGGCCGTCATGGAGCCGATGCAGGCGCAGCCGATCGATCCGCCAACCGTTACCATGTCCTTCATCGTCAACGATTCGCCGCTCGCCGGCACCGAAGGCGACAAGGTGACGAGCCGCGTCATCCGCGACCGTCTGTTCAAGGAGGCCGAAGGTAACGTTGCGCTGAAGATCGAAGAATCCGCCGACAAGGATTCCTTCTTCGTATCTGGCCGTGGCGAATTGCAGCTGGCGGTTCTGATCGAAAACATGCGCCGCGAAGGTTTTGAGCTTGCCGTTTCGCGTCCGCGCGTCGTCATGCACAAGGATGAGAACGGCCAGCTGATGGAGCCGGTCGAAGAAGTCGTCATCGACGTGGATGAGGAGCATTCCGGCGTCGTCGTGCAGAAGATGTCCGAGCGCAAGGCCGAAATGGTCGAGCTTCGCCCCTCGGGCGGCAACCGCGTCCGTCTGGTGTTCTTCGCGCCGACCCGTGGTCTGATCGGTTACCAGTCGGAACTTCTGACCGACACGCGCGGTACGGCCGTCATGAACCGCCTGTTCCACGACTACCAGCCTTACAAGGGCGAGATCGGCGGTCGCGTCAACGGCGTTCTGCTGTCGAACGAGTCGGGCGAAGCTGTTGCCTATGCTCTGTTCAACCTCGAAGATCGCGGCCCGATGATCATCGATGCCGGTGAGAAGGTTTATGCAGGCATGATCATCGGCATTCATAGCCGTGACAACGACCTCGACGTGAACGTGCTGAAGGGCAAGAAGCTCACCAACATCCGCGCCGCCGGCAAGGATGAAGCGGTGAAGCTCACCCCCCCGATCAAGTTCACGCTGGAGCGCGCGCTTTCCTGGATTCAGGATGACGAACTCGTTGAAGTCACGCCGAAGTCTATCCGTCTTCGCAAGCTCTATCTCGATCCGAATGACCGCAAGCGTTTCGAAAAGGCAAAGCTTGCTGCCAGCTGATCGGTTCGATCCCTGTTTCGAAAACCCGGCCTTGCGCCGGGTTTTTTTATGCATTCTTTTTTATGTGTGCATGAGTCGAAAGGAGCTTTGCCAAAGGTTAAGGATGCGTTAATTTTTTCTGGTCGTCCACATGAATAGGCTGTGGGTAAGCTTGCCGGCGTTAACCTTTATGACTGGTAAGTTTCCGTGGCCGGGGCCAGAATCGCGTTATGAAAACGTTATCCATCGATGTTCGCCGTGCTGAACCGCATGATGCGCGCGCCATATCCGAGGCGCACCGTCTGTCGTGGCAACAGGCCTATGCCGGGCTTATCCCGCATCGGCCGTTGACGCAGATGCTCGAGCGCCGTGGCGAAATCTGGTGGAAAAAGGCAACCAAGGGTTCAGCAACCATGCTGGTGGTTGAAGTGGCGGGCGTTGTTGCCGGCTACGCGACGCTGGGCCTCAGCCGGGCGCGCGGACTGCCGCATGACGGCGAAATTTACGAACTCTATCTCCGTCCGGAATATCAGGGCATCGGCCTCGGATCACTGCTTTTTACGGAAGCGCGACGGTTGCTGACCTCGCTTGGCTGCAACGGTATTGTCGTCTGGTGCCTTGAGGACAGCGATGTAGCCAATCGCTTTTTCCGCTCGCATGGCGGGCGCGACATTGCCGAAGGCATGGAAGATTTCGGTGGCAAATCACTTCGCAAGGTCGGTTTCGTCTGGAATTGACGGCGCAAATTCCGGGATTGTCGTTTCGCGTCCGTGCGTGACCGCATCGCTGGCACCCAATTTATCCATTATGCCTTATATGCCCACAGCCGTGTTGCAATGCGCAGACTTTCCCAGTATCGAAAACCAAATCCAACCCGCGAATGAGGGAAGCGAATGCGTATCGATGCAATTTCCGTAGGCAAAAATCCGCCGGAAGACGTTAATGTTATCGTTGAAGTGCCGGTCGGTGGACACCCGATCAAGTACGAGATGGACAAGGATGCCGGTGCGCTGATCGTTGATCGCTTCCTCTACACGCCGATGACCTATCCGGGTAACTATGGTTTCGTACCGCACACCCTGTCCGACGATGGCGATCCGATCGACGTTCTCATCTGCAACACCCGCCCGCTGGTACCGGGCTGCGTCATCAATGTTCGTCCCATCGGCGTGATGATCATGGAAGATGATGGCGGCAAGGACGAGAAGATTCTGGCGGTTCCGGTTCCGAAACTGACCCGTCGTTACGACAAGGTCAATAATTACACCGATCTTCCGGAAATTACGCTGAAGCAGATCGAGCACTTCTTCGAGCACTACAAGGATCTGGAGCCCGGCAAGTGGGTGAAGATGGGCGGCTGGCAGGATGTCGACGTTGCCAAGAAGCTGATCGTCGAAGCCATCGAGCGCTACAAGGCGCAGGGCTGATCTGGTCTAAAGCTTCTTGAATCGGTCTTCAAAATCCTCCGGGTCGGTGTCGATCCGGAGGATTTTTTTGCGCGCCGTTTCGCCCGAAACGAAGCTGATGGCGGTTTTGGGTACGCCAAGTTTCTTTGCCAGCAAAACAGTCAGGGCCTTGTTCGCCTTACCGCCTTCCGGCACGGCGCTGACCCGGGCCTTTAGCTGCGCGTTTCCGTCCGCATCGAGCTCGACTCCATCAATCGCGTCCCGCCCGCCATTCGGCGTGAGGCGAACGGAGAGCCGGATATGATCACCGTGTTTTTGCCAGCAGCCGTTCACGCGAACATCGGGTACAGCGTGTTCCACATGAAGGATCGGATGAAGAAGATGATCAGGAGCACGATGATCGGCGAAATGTCGATGCCACCGAGATTGGGCAGAACGCGACGGATGGGGCGCAGAACCGGTTCCGTGACATTGAACAGAAAGCTGCCGATGGCGTTCACGAACTGGTTGCGGGAATTGATGACGTTGAAGGCGTAAAGCCATGAAAAAATGGCGCTGCCAATCAGCACCCAGGTATAGAGGTTCAAGGCCAGATCGATGGTCTGAAACAGGGCAAGCATCAATATCTCCGTATCTTGGTTGCAAGACATTTAGACATTCGTCGCTGAACCGGCAAGTGTTGCGCCGAATCGTAATCATCACCGGTTAGATTCACCTGCCGTGATCGTGGTCTAACTCATAACCCGGCGGCAGGATTTCACGCAAAAACCGCTCACACTTTGCGCGATCGCGATGGTGAGGGCTGGCGATTCCTGTCATATCGCTTTATTGCCATCACACATTTTCCTCGCGAGCACCCAGCCGATGTCTCTTCCTTCTGCCGAAAACCGTTTCGGTGCATTCCGGCATTCATCCTATCGACGTTTCTTCAGCGCCCGGTTTTTTTCGGCCTTTGCCATACAGATCGTCAGTGTTTCGGTTGGGTGGCAAATGTATGAAGTGACCGGCAATGCCTTTTATCTCGGCCTGATCGGTCTTTTCCAGTTTCTGCCGTCCCTTCTCTTGATCCTTGTTACCGGAACGGTTGCCGACCGGCACAATCGCCGGCGTATTATGGCCATATGCCTGATGGTTGCGGCGCTCTGTGCCGTCGCTCTTCTTGCGCTGACACTCACGCACAGCTTTTCCCCTTGGCCGGTATTCGCCGTTCTTGTCGTCTTCGGCATAGAGCGCGCCTTCATGGGACCGGCGGTCCAGTCGCTGGCGCCCAATCTCGTGCCGGTAGAGGATTTGCCGAACGCCATCGCCTGGAATTCTTCTTCCTGGCAGATGGCCTCCATTCTCGGTCCCGTTGCCGGCGGCCTGCTTTATGGCCTCGGCGCCTCCGTTGCCTACAGTGTGGCGCTCGTGCTTTTTATCGTCTCCGCAGGACTTGCGGTGGCGATCCGCAAGCCGGAACAACGCGGCCCGGCAAAGGCGATCAGCCTCGAAACCATGCTCGCCGGGTTTAAATTCATCTCGCAGGAAAAGATCGTCCTCGGTGCAATATCGCTCGATCTCTTCGCGGTGTTGCTGGGCGGCGCGGTTGCATTGATGCCGATCTTTGCCAAGGAAGTGCTGACGCTCGGCCCGTGGGGCCTCGGACTTCTGCGCGCGGCGCCCGGTATCGGCGCCATCACCGTCGCCGTTATTCTGGCATTCAAGCCCATTCGTCACCATGCCGGCCTACTGATGTTCGCTGGCGTTGGCCTTTTCGGCGTTTCAACCGTGGTCTTCGGACTTTCGCAAACCGCGTGGCTGTCCATCGCCGCGTTGGTAGTCATGGGCGCATCGGACATGGTATCGGTTTATGTGCGAGAAACTTTGATCGCGCTTTGGACACCGGATGAGGTACGCGGGCGTGTGAACGCGGTGAACATGGTCTTCGTCGGCGCATCGAACGAACTGGGTGAGTTTCGTGCCGGCACCATGGCTCATGTTGTGGGTGCCGTTCCAGCCGTTGTCATCGGCGGGGCTGGCACGCTCGCCGTGGCGGTCATCTGGGCGCTCGGCTTTTCCAAGCTGCGCAAGATCGACAATCTCGACGCGCCGCACTGACAGCGATGGGTCTCAGATCGTCTTGGCTTTTCTTCGAAGCGCAAAAACGATCCAACTTTTTGTTTTCACGGATTTTCCGGACGTAAAGCCGCAGCGCATCTTTACCGGAAATGCTCTAGCGCTGCGCCTTGCCCTCAAAAACCAGATCGAGAAAATTGCTGAGCCATGCCCTGAGCGGCGTATCAAACAGCATGCGGCCTTCCAGATGCTGGCTGCCCACCTGGGCATTGGGCATGCCGAAACGCTGCGCGCCGCGCACCACCCAGCTATGCATCATGGCACGGGTCAGTTCGGCGTGAAACTGCAGGCCCCAGGCATTTTTTCCATATCGATAGGCCTGGTTGGGGTAGGTCTCGCCCGATGCCAGAAGTTCGGCTCCACGCGGCAGCTCAAAGCCTTCGCGATGGAAGTGATAGACCATCTTCGGCCAGTGCGGCATCAGAAGCCGCCCATGTTCGGTGGCATGGAGCGGATACCAGCCAATCTCCACCTTGCCGTCCCTGTCGGCTTCCACCCTGCCGCCCAAATGTTTGGACAACATCTGCGCACCGAGACAGATGCCGAGAAAAGGCTTGTTTTCCTTCAGCGGCACTTTCAGCCAGTCGATTTCGGCTTTGACATAATCATGCGGATCATTGGCGCTCATCGGGCCGCCGAAAATGATGGCTCCGGCGTGTTTTTCCAGCGTCTGCGGCAGGTCATCGCCGAGCGCGGGACGCCTTACATCCAGACGATACCCTTTTTCCACCAGCATCTGGCCGACGCGACCGGGCGTGGAGCGTTCCTGATGCAGGACGATGAGCAGCGAAGGTTGTTGTTTCTGTTGCCTGGAGGGGTCAAACAGCATCGTCTTCGTTTTCGCTTTCTTCAGCGGGTCCGGACCTCGTGGCGGCCTGCTGACGTTGCAGGACCCTGTCGCGCACGGAAACACCCAGCAGATCCGCGACACGCCAGATCACATGGTCTTCCATCTCGCTTCGTTCGCCGTCAGCGTAAACAATATCCCATAATATGCCAATAAGCTCCACGCGCTGATCTTCATCCAGGTGGCGACGGATATCGGTGGTAAAGCGGTAATAATCGACGGCTTCCTTGCCGGCCTCCTGGCCGGCGGCGAGCAGGGCATCAAGCTTGCCGCCGTCGAGATGATAATATTCATGCAGAATTTCGCGAAGACGATCACGCTCGCTTTTCGAGATGGTGCCATCGGCTTCCATGACCTGGAAACAGAGGGCGGCTACCGCCACCCTCAGATCATCGGGACTGAAATCACCTGCCTGCGGGCCGACGAGGTTCTGAATAAACGACTGTATTTGCTGGAACATCGATAGCCTGCTCGTCAGAAGAGTTTGAGCCGTGTCTTGGGTTCGGCTTCCGCGCCGGATTTCTTCACACCCGGATCATCTGGCGCACCGCCGAAAAAGGGCACTGCTTCGGCCTTTTCATTCGCCGCTTCGGTTTCCACCGGCGCTTCGATCGTGACGGGCTTTTTCTCCGTCGGAGCCGAAACACTCGGTTTTACCTCTATGGGCTCAGCCGAAGCCTGCTTTGGCTCCGCACGGGTCTCGGGCGCGGTTTCCACGACGACAGTCTTTACCGTCGGTTCGGTCCTTGCGGGTGCTGCGGCAATCGCGTTTTCGATTGTCAGATCTTCAACAGGGCCTTCCAGCTGCCCGAAAGGCGCTTTCCATTCGAAGGCATCGAGACGACCCGTGACAGGCGAGACCGGCAGCCATTTTTCAGAGACGATACCGTCGGCGACCCATGCCGGATCACGCGGCGCGCGCAGTGCCTGCGCCATCCAGTAGCGCACACGGCCTTGATCGCCGGTTTCGGCCTCCTCGATATCAGCCATCAAGAGGAAGATGCTTTCGCGCGGCTCGATCCGGGCGGCGGCCTCGGCCTTCGTCCGGGCCTTGGCGAATTCCTTGGCGTCGAGCGCCGCCTGCGCCACTGCAAACAGGGATTCGATGTTGTTGGGCTTCAGACTTTCAAGCCGCTCTGCCCGCTTCAGACGGTCGATGGCGGTATCGCCGCTGCGGGCGCGTACGTAAAGTTCGGCGATCTGCGGATGCGGATCGTTTTTCCAGACGGGTTCAAGAATCGCGGCGGCCTTGCGCAGATTGTCTTCGCGCAGGTAGGACTTTGCCGCGATAAGCGCTGCCGGGACGAGGCCTTTTGCAAGCTTGAGAGCGTGCTTCGCGTCCTCGCGCGCACCTACCGGGTCGCTTTCCAGTTTCTCGCCGGCCTTGGCAGTGAGAAGCACGGCTTTCAGCCGCTCCGCCTCGCCGCGTTCGATGACGCTGGCCGCCTTCTGCTGATCAAGCAGACGGATGGCATCGTCCCACTGCCCATTGCGGCATCGGTTTTCCAACGTCGCCTGTGCCGCCCATGGCAGATAGGGTGCTTTTTCCGCGGCGTCCTCGGCATATTGCTGGGCGGCTTCGTAAGCGCCCTGACGACGTGCCTCGATATAGAGGCCGCGAAGGCCGAGTTCACGCGTTTCGGGATCACGCGCCATGGCCTCGAACTTACGGCGCGCCTCATCATATTTGCCTTCGATGAGATCGGCCTGTGCATCGAGCAGGTGAATTAGCGGCTCCTGATCGGCACTCAGTAGTCCCTGCGTGCGGGCCGTCATCTTCCGTGCAAGAATGGCATTACCAGCGCCAGCGGCGATGAGGCCAGTGGAGAGCGCCTGATAACCGCGGTCGCGCTTGCGCGCGCGGAAATAACGACGGGCGGCATTAGGCGAAGTCCATACGGCGTTGACGATCCACCAGAGCAACATGGCAGCAGCGATGAGCGCCGCGATGATGGAGGCTGCGACCATCAGGCTCATTTCGATCAGCTGACCTTGCCAGACGATGGAAAGGACGCCCGGCCTGTCAGCCAGCCAGGAGAAACCGAAACCGAGGGCCAGAACGATAACGGCGAAAGTCAGAATTCTGGTCATGCCCTTACCCCTGCCTGCCGGTGCTAGTGATGGCGCGGTTCAACGTGCCGCCCACCAGATTTTCGACCTCGACGCGCGCATCCAGAGATTTCTTGTAATCGGCGGATGCCGTCTTGGCGGCATCCGGAAGACCGTTCCACTCAAGTGCTGCGCCCTGAAGATCGCCATTGCGCAGCTTGTTTTCCATGCGTGCGATCCTGGCTTCGGGGGTTTCGCCTTCGATGTTTCCGACGGGTCGCACCTTCACCAGCGAAAAGGCGCTTTCGGTCAGGCGTTCCATGATGCCCTGATTGGGGTCAGGCTGGTTTATGGCTGAGAGCATCGCATTGGCGACATCGGGGAACTTCTGCATCAGCTCCGAGCGTGATGGTACGCCGGTTGCGGCGAAGGATTGCAGCGATGCGATGGCCGGATCGTCGAGCGTTACCTTGGACAGGGTATCGAGTTCCGTCAGGAACGGTCCACCGCGATCGATCGCGGCCTTCAGCGCGGCCGATGCTATAGCGCGGGCGACTTCGATATCGTCGCGCGGCTCGTTGATCTTGGCTTCAGCATCAGCGAGACGGCGTGTCAGTTCCGCTGTCGCCGAAGTCTGCGCAGACCGTTCCGACTGGAGAGCCGCTTCGAGGGCGGTGATTTTCTCTGACAGCCCATCGACCTGCGAGGCCTCCCCCTTCACGCCTTCAAGGGTTGCGATGCGCTGTTCCAGCGCCGAGGTGTCGGAGGCTGGCGCATTGGCAAGCTGCTGGCGCAAGCTGTCCAGATCGGTTTTAAGGGCAGCGATTTCCTCGCTTCCCGCCTTGCCTGCATTAAAGGAGGGCAGGATGCCTGCATATTGCATGCTGCCGGCGGCGGCGAGCGCCACAAGGCCGCCGACGATACCTGCCGCGATCAGGCCCGAGGTCGCCGCCTGTTTGCTTTCGACCCGCTGCGGTATGGAGGGCTTTGCCGGTCCTGAGGACGAGGTCGCGGTCGAAGGCTTTGCCGTGGTGGCGCCGCCGGATGCGCTGGTGGAGGCTGTGGATCCGGAGGCGGGCTTTGCTGTTGCAGCCGAGGCAGCGCTCGTGTGGGCGGTGCCTGTCGAAGATTTAGTATCGGCTTGAGGCGGAGCGGAGGAGGGCGAGACAGGCGTTTTCTGTCCGTTATCCAGGTTCTCCGCCTTCGGTGTCGCCGCCACGGCGTCCGCTTTCCCGACATTGGGCTCGGGCTCGAGAGGGGGTCTCTTTGGCTGATCCCATATCGGTGCGGCATTGCCTGTTGCGGTTGCTTCCGATCTGATATCCGAAACTGCGGAATCCGCTGCGGTCTCCGGGGTTTTGTCACCGGGCTTTTTGTCGGTCTCGGCGGCATCCACGTCGGCGGAAACTGCTTTCACGTCTTTGGCGTCCAGGTCGATCGTGACCGGTTCGGCTTTGGACTTGGAGTGGCGTGGCGGCTTTCCCGATACCATGACAACCTCATTTCTGCCTGCAGTACTCTTAAACCTAGTCAGTGACGGCGGCAAAGGAAAGAGGCGAGCTCGAATTAGGTTCCAGAGTTGCGGTGCAGAAGTTCAAACATTGCAGCCTCGCTCGGCTCTTTGGCAGCAACCGCGTTTACGCGGAAGATTTCCGGAACGAGAGAAAACACGTTGCGGCTGATGCAGATGAATTGTGTTCTCGCCAACGCCTTTTCGTATTTTTCTGTCGATACATGATGGAAAAATGCCCGCGCCGCTTCCGATGAATAAAGCAGGACCACATCCGCCGCGTTTTTCACCAGGGCCGTTTCGAGCACAGTTTCAGGAACGTTGCAGGGCAGCATCTCGTAACAGTCGACCGTTTTGAAGGCAATGCCGGCGGCGGCAAGGCCTTCCTCGAAGACGGCGCCACGGGGTCGGCCGGCGAGATAAAGCAGGGGTTCTTTCTCGGAAAACAGGGCCGCGCGTTCAGTCACCAGCGCGTTCAGACTTACGGCGTCGCCGGAAGCGGTGAGAATGTGTTTGAAACCGATTTTTTCCGCCGCTTCAGCCGTTGTCCTTCCGACGGCGAACAGCGGTTTCGAGAGATTGGGAACCAGCCGGTCTCGTGATGTCTCCAGTGCCCGCAAAGCCTCTGCGCTGGTCACGGCGATGGCCGCCATTGGGTGCGACAGCGCCGAGACGGCGCGCTTGTGATGATGGACGGGATAGAACAGCGGCAGTAGCGCCGGCGTGTGGCCGAGCGCTTCGAGTTTTGCGGCCGTCCTTTCGCCCGAACGCTGCGGCCGGGTGACGACGATCCGCATTGGCTCAGCCCCAGCCTTCGAAGAAACTGCTGCCTGCCTTGGCGCGTACCTCTTCGCCGGCCTGTTGGCCCAGTCTCGCCGCATCCCTGCGGTTGCCAGAGATTTCGATGCCATGGCTCGTCTGGCCATCGGGGGTGAGGATGAGGCCGTAAAAATGCAGTTCCTCGCCGTCACAGGTGGCATAACCGGCAATCGGCGTGCGACAGGAGCCGTCAAGCGCCGCCAGAAAGGCGCGCTCACAGCTCACTGAATCATGAGCGGGCCTGTCGTTTATGGGCGCGAGCAGTTCGTCCATGCGCGTATCGCCGATGCGGCTTTCCACGCCGATTGCGCCTTGGGCTGGAGCAGGAGGGAACTCCTTCGGGTCAAGAATTTCCGTCGGAACATTGTCCTTTCCGAGCCGCTTCAGGCCGGCAAGGGCAAGAAGTGTCGCGTCCGCCTGGCCTTCCTCCAGCTTACGCAGCCTCGTATCGACCTGACCGCGAAAAATGATCACGCTCAGATCCGGCCGCAGGCGACGGATCAGCGCCTGGCGACGCAGGGACGCGGAGCCGACCACGGCGCCATGCGGCAGTTCGAGCAGCTTCGGCGCGGTGCGGCCGATGAAGGCGTCGCGTATGTCTTCACGCGGCAGGAAGGCGGACAGATAAAGGCCTTGCGGCAAAACAGTCGGCATGTCCTTTGAGGAATGCACGGCCATATCGAGTTCGCCTGACAGGAGCTGGCTTTCAAGCTCTTCGGTAAACAGGCCCTTGCCGCCGATTTCGGACAAGGCGCGATCGGTTATCCGGTCGCCCTTGGTGGATAGCACGACAATTTCGAACATGTCTTCCGGCAGACCATGCGCCGCCATCAGCCGGTTGCGCGTCTCATAAGCCTGCGCGAGCGCCAGCGGGCTGCCGCGCGTGCCGATTCGGAAAGGTTTTGTTTGCATCCGCGTCTATCCATTGTTACCGGAGTTGTCTTAGACCAACTCCGCGCATGATCGCAATGAACGAACAGATGTGATGACCCCCTTTCTTCGTATCCTCGGCATAGAGACAAGCTGTGACGAAACCGCTGCATCCATTGTGGTTCGGCATGCGGATGGGCGCGGCGAGATCGTCTCCGACGTCGTTTTGTCGCAGCTCGAGGAACACAGCGCCTATGGCGGTGTGGTGCCGGAAATTGCCGCACGGGCCCACGTCGAGGCCCTGGATACGCTTGTGGAAGAAGCGCTGGAGCAGGCGGGCGTGACCCTTGCCGACGTCGATGCCGTTGCTGCTACCTCCGGCCCCGGGCTGATCGGCGGCCTGCTGGTGGGCTTGATGACGGGCAAGGCCATCGCAAAAGCAGCAGGCAAGCCGCTTTATGCGATCAACCATCTGGAAGGACATGCACTGACGGCGCGCCTCACCGATGGTCTATCTTTTCCCTATCTGATGCTGCTCGTGTCCGGTGGCCATACTCAGCTGGTGCTGGTGCGTGGCGTTGGCGATTATGAGCGCTGGGGCACCACCATCGATGATGCGCTCGGCGAGGCCTTCGACAAGACCGCGAAACTTCTCGGCCTGCCCTATCCCGGGGGCCCTGCGGTTGAGAAGGCGGCGGCAAAGGGCGATCCCGACCGCTTTCCGCTTCCTCGTCCGATGGTCGGCGAGACCAGGCTCGATTTTTCCTTTTCCGGCCTGAAAACGGCGGTACGGCAGGCGGCGACCGCGATCGCGCCGCTGTCGGAGCAGGACATTGCCGATATCTGCGCATCGTTCCAGAAAGCGGTCTCACGCACACTCAAGGATCGGATTGGCCGTGGCCTTGCCCGTTTCAAGCAGGAGTTTCCGCATATGGAAACCCTGCCTGCCCTGGTCGTCGCAGGCGGCGTTGCGGCCAATCAGGAAATCCGCCAGACGCTGCAGTCGCTTTGCGATACCCATGGCTTTCGTTTCGTTGCGCCGCCGCACCGGCTCTGCACCGATAATGCGGCCATGATCGCATGGGCCGGGCTGGAGCGAATGGCCGACGGCCGAGAAGCCGATCCGCTGGAGATCCCGCCGCGCTCGCGCTGGCCGCTCGACGGCAGTGCGGAGACATTGATCGGTTTCGGTAAAAGGGGAGCCAAGGCCTGATGCAGCGGGAGAAAATCGTCGTCATCGGCGCCGGCGCCTTCGGAACTGCGCTTGCCGTCGTCATCGCGCTGGAGAACCGGCACGACGTGATCCTGCTCGGCCGCGATCCATCCCTGATGGCCGACCTCAGGAGCGATCGCGTACATGAGGCGGCGCTGCCAGGCGTCGAACTGCCGGATGTGCTTGAATTTTCCGCCGAGCCGGATGTTCTGACCAGTGCCGGCATCGTCCTCTTTGCGATGCCTTCGCAGGCTCATGCCGATGCGGCTCGTCATTATCGTCCTTATCTGGCTAATGACTCGATCGTCGTTACCTGCGCGAAGGGTATCGACCGGAGTTCCGGTCGGCTGCTCACGGAACTTCTGGAAGCGGAATTGCCCCGTCATCCGATCGCGGTTCTCTCCGGTCCGGGCTTCGCGGCCGATATTGCGCGAGGTCTACCGACGGCCATGGCGATTGCGGCGGAAGATGCAACAATAGCCGAGCGGCTTGCGACCACGATTTCCGGCAAGACCTTCCGGCTTTATGCCTCGACAGACCGCATCGGCGTGCAGCTTGGCGGCGCACTGAAAAATATCCTCGCCATTGCCGCCGGCATCGTTGAAGGCGCGGGCCTTGGCGATTCCGCCCGGGCGGCGCTGATATCGCGCGGGCTTGCCGAAATGTCGCGTCTCATCGTTGCCATGGGCGGCAAGGCCGATACGGTACGCGGCCTCTCCGGTCTTGGCGATCTGGTGCTGACCGCCACCAGCCACCAGTCGCGCAACCTGCGTTTCGGCATCGCGCTTGGCCGCGGTAACGGCAAGGACATGTCCGGCGGGCTGGTAGAGGGTGCCTTTGCGGCTGCCGTCGCCGCCCGGCTGGGAGAAAGTCACACCGTGGACATGCCGGTTACCGAAGCGGTGGCCGCTATCATCGACGGAAATCTGGATGTGGCGAGCGCCATGCAACAATTGATGACACGGCCCATCACAACCGAATAAGGCATAAGGAGACGAAAATGCTGTTCGCTTTTATCTGCAAGGACAAGCCCGGCCACCTGAACGTGCGCATGGAAACGCGCCCGGCGCATCTGGAGCATCTGAACAGGCTCAATTCCGAGGGCACGCTGAAGATCGCCGGGCCTTTTCTCGATGCCGAAGGCAAGCCGAATGGCAGCCTCGTCATCGTGGAAGCCGCCGATATCGATGCGGCCAAGGCTCTTGCCGAAGCCGATCCCTATGCAAAGGCTGGCCTGTTCGAAAGCGTGGACGTGAAGCCCTATAACTGGGTCTTCAACAATCCGGGAGCTTGAGCGGGCATGGCGAATTATTGGCTTTACAAGTCCGAGCCGTTCAAATGGTCGTGGGAGATGCAGAAGGCCAAGGGCGAGGCGGGCGAAGAGTGGACCGGCGTGCGCAATTATCAGGCGCGCAACAACATGCGCGCCATGAAGATTGGCGACAAGGGCTTCTTTTACCACTCCAATGAGGGACTGGATGTTGTCGGCATCGTCGAAGTCTGTGCGTTGTCGCATCCGGACTCGACCGCCGAAGGTGATTTGAAGTGGGATTGTGTCGACATCCGCGCCGTCTGCGATATGCCGCAGCCGGTTTCGCTAAAGGATGTTAAGGCCAATCCGAAGCTGGCGAATATGTCGCTTGTCACCTCCATGCGGCTTTCCGTGCAGCCGGTGACGGAAGAGGAGTATCTTGAGGTCTGCCGCATGGGCGGGCTCGCAAATCCTCCGAAATCCCCGGATTGAAGCGTCGGTGAGGACCGATCCCGAACGCTTCATCCTCGACAATACCGGCATCATGCATCCGCCTCATGTGCCGGAACTCTCCCTTCATCTCGCGACCGAAGCGCATGAGCTCTGGCTGAAGACGGAAGAGGAACTGGAGCAGATTGGCCTGCCGCCGCCTTTCTGGGCTTTTGCCTGGGCCGGCGGGCAGGGTCTTGCCCGTTATGTGCTCGATCACACGGAAAGCGTAGGCGGCAAGCGTGTGGTGGATTTTGCCAGCGGCTCCGGGTTGGTTGCCATAGCTGCTGCAAAGGCCGGTGCTGCGACCGTGCTTGCCGCCGATATAGATCCGTGGACGGAAACGGCTGTTCGTATGAATGCAGGCCTGAATGGTGTTGATATCGGCTTTACCCACGCCGATCTGATCGGCCGTGCCATTGAGGCTGATGTCCTGCTGGCAGGAGATGTCTTTTACGACCGGGCCTTCGCGGATCTCCTCGTGCCATGGTTTATAAACCTGACTGACCGGGGCGTCAGCGTTCTCGTTGGAGATCCAGGCAGAGCCTATCTGCCGAAACAGCGTCTTGAGGCCCTCGCGACCTATCAGGTTACCGTCAGCCGTGCGCTGGAAGACAGCGAAGTGAAGAAGACCACCGTCTGGCGCTTCCTCTGATCAGGGGCGAATAATGCAGACACCGTGCTGATAAACGCAGGCAGCATCCGCATTATCGGTATTCACGGTAATGATTTTTGCTCTGGGCGCCGGCAATAAACGGGGTCCGGTCGTGGCAATCTGCGGCGATATTCCGCTGCCGGTCGCGAAATAATTGCCGTTCCCTCGAACTCTTAGCGCGGAAATGCTTCCGACATAGGTGCCCCCAGGCAGCGTGGACGGCAGGCCGTCAGTTGAAAAGCTGACTTGCAATTGACTGTGACGATAGGAATTCCGACTATGAAAATCGCCCGCCAAAGAGGGCAGCGCGTAAGTTGAAATCCCGCCTGAAACGATCATGACCAAGGCAACGATTCGGTGCTGTAACATGAGCTTCATGCTCCGGTTTTTTGAGTTAACCAATCGTAAATTACACCTTTTCGGAATTACGTAAAGGTAAATATTTTGAGGGCGTAAATCTTGGAAACGCTCGATTTTTTATTTTCATGCAAAAAAATTCCAAAAAAAATTCGCGAACCAATCGATTAAATTGGAATCCGCCATGAAATGTGCTTGTGGTGATGCGCCCATGTGATTAAACGTCGCGGTTGGTGCAATGCACATTCTTTCGTCATGTGCTGTTGCTTGGGGGCGTCCTGTCTTGTGGACGCACGGGAAAACGCCGCGAGGTTCTGATGGCGAATGTGACAAATAACCGGCCTCTGTCGCCGCATCTTCAAATTTACAAGCCGATTCCGACGATGGTGGCCTCCATCATCCACCGCGTAACCGGTGGCGCGCTCTATTTCGGTACGCTCCTGGTCGCCTGGTGGCTTATCGCGCTGGCATCCGGTCCAGCTTATTATGACTGGGTCAGCTGGGCGATGGGCACCATCATCGGCAAGATCGTTCTCGTCGGCTACACCTGGGCGCTGGTTCACCACATGATCGGCGGCCTGCGCCACCTGATGTGGGACCTCGGGCACGGCTTCGAGAAGCACTTCACCACCAAGCTGGCAAAGGCCTCCTTCGTGGCGTCTATCTGTCTGACCGCGCTGATCTGGGTCATCGTCCTGATCGTGCGCTGAGGAGATACTTACATGGATATGCGTACACCTCTCGGGAAGGTTCGCGGTCTCGGCTCCGCCAAGGAAGGCACCGACCATTTCTGGCGTCAGCGCCTGACGGCCGTTTCGAACATTCCGTTGCTGACCTTTTTTGTTGTCTTCCTGATCAAATATGCCGGCGCGCCCTATCCGGAAGTCGTCGCTGCGCTTTCCAACCCGCTCGTCGCTGTCATCATGGCTCTGGTGCTGGTCTCCGGTCTCATCCACATGAAGCTCGGCATGCAGGTCATCATCGAAGACTACATTCACGCCGAAGTTCCGAAGCTCGTTCTTCTGATGCTGAACACATTTTTCGCGATCCTCATCGGTGGCCTGTCTGTCTTCGCCATCCTGAAAATCGCATTCGTAGGATAAGTTCGTCATGGCTTCGATCAGTTCACCTTCCCAGAATGGCAAGGCCTACACCTATGTCGATCACTCCTATGACGTGATCGTGGTGGGCGCCGGCGGCGCCGGTCTGCGCGCTACACTCGGCATGGCCGAACAGGGTTTCAAGACCGCCTGCATCACCAAGGTTTTCCCGACGCGCTCCCACACCGTCGCAGCGCAGGGCGGCATCGCCGCATCTCTCACCAATATGACGCCCGACTGTTGGCAGTGGCACCTTTACGACACCGTAAAGGGCTCCGACTGGCTGGGCGATGTCGACGCGATGCAATATCTCGCCATGGAAGCGCCGAAGGCGGTCTATGAACTGGAGCATTACGGCGTGCCTTTCTCGCGTAACGAAGAAGGCAAGATCTACCAGCGCCCCTTCGGCGGCCACATGCAGAATTACGGTGAAGGCCCACCGGTGCAGCGCACCTGTGCCGCCGCCGACCGTACCGGTCACGCCATTCTGCACACGCTTTATGGCCAGTCGCTGCGCAACAATGCGGAATTCTTCATCGAATATTTCGCGCTCGACCTCATCATGGCGCCGGATGGCCGCTGCACTGGCGTCGTTGCCTGGAACCTCGATGACGGCACGATCCACCGCTTCGCTGCCAAGATGGTGGTTCTGGCGACCGGCGGTTACGGCCGCGCCTATTTCTCGGCGACGTCTGCCCACACCTGCACCGGCGACGGCGGCGGCATGATCGCCCGTGCGGGCCTGCCGCTTCAGGACATGGAATTCGTGCAGTTCCACCCGACCGGTATTTATGGCGCGGGCTGCCTCATCACCGAAGGCGCGCGCGGCGAAGGCGGTTATCTCGTCAACTCCGAAGGCGAGCGCTTCATGGAGCGTTACGCGCCTTCAGCGAAAGACCTTGCCTCGCGTGACGTTGTCTCCCGCTGCATGACGATGGAAATCCGTGAAGGCCGCGGCGTCGGCAAGAACAAGGACCACATCTTCCTGCATCTCGATCATCTCGATCCTGCGATCCTGCATGAGCGCCTTCCGGGTATTTCCGAAAGCGCCAAGATCTTCGCCGGCGTTGACGTGACCCGGGAGCCGATCCCGGTCCTGCCGACGGTTCACTACAACATGGGCGGCATTCCGACCAACTATTGGGGTGAAGTGCTGAATGCCGATGCCAACAACCCGGAACGCATCGCGCCCGGCCTGATGGCGGTCGGCGAAGCCGGTTGCGCCTCGGTTCACGGCGCCAACCGTCTTGGCTCCAACTCGCTGATCGACCTTGTGGTCTTCGGTCGTGCCGCCGCCATCCGCGCCGCTCAGGTCATCAACCGTGACGAGGCGATTCCCGCTCTCGATACGGCTGCCTGCGACAGGATCATGGAACGCTTTGACAGCCTACGTTATGCCAATGGCTCGACGCCGACGGCGGTGCTGCGTGATAAGATGCAGCGCGCCATGCAGGACGACGCGGCAGTGTTCCGCACACAGGAATCGCTCGAAAGCGGCTGCCGCCGTCTCTCGGCGATCTGGAAGGAACTGCCCGACGTCAAGGTCACCGACCGTTCGATGGTCTGGAATTCCGACCTGGTCGAAACGCTCGAGTTGCATAACCTCATGGCCAATGCCATCACCACGGTCTACGGCGCGGAAGCGCGCAAGGAAAGCCGCGGTTCGCATGCCCGCGAGGATTTCGTCGACGGTCCGTTCGGTGGTCGCGACGACGTGAACTGGCGCAAGCATACGCTTGCCTGGGTCAGCCCCGAAGGCGACGTGAAGCTCGACTATCGCCCGGTTCACACCGACCTGATCGCCGACGGCATCGATCCGAAAAAGATCGAGCCGAAGGCGCGTGTCTACTGATTTGAGGAACTGGATATGGTTGAACTTGCTCTCCCCAAGAATTCCCAGATCAACGAAGGCAAAGTCTGGCCGAAGCCGGATGGTGCCAAGAATGTGCGCGAATACCGCGTCTATCGCTGGAACCCGGATGACGGCCAGAACCCGCGCATCGACACTTTCTATATAGATGTCGATGATTGCGGACCGATGGTTCTCGATGCGCTTCTTTACATCAAGAACAACATCGACCCGACGCTGACGCTACGCCGCTCCTGCCGCGAAGGCATCTGCGGTTCCTGCGCGATGAACATCGACGGCACCAATACGCTCGCCTGCACCAAGGGCATGGACGAGATCAACGGCACGGTGAAGGTTTATCCGCTGCCGCATATGCCTGTCGTGAAGGACCTTGTTCCTGACCTGTCGAACTTCTACGCCCAGCACCGCTCGATCGAGCCCTGGCTGAAGACGGTTTCGCCCACACCCGCCAAGGAATGGAAGCAGAGCCATGAGGATCGCCTGAAGCTGGACGGTCTTTATGAGTGCATTCTCTGCGCCTGCTGCTCCACGTCCTGTCCCAGCTACTGGTGGAATGGCGACCGTTATCTGGGTCCGGCCGTTCTGCTGCAGGCCTATCGCTGGCTGATCGACAGCCGCGATGAGGCGACCGGCGAGCGTCTCGACAATCTCGAGGACCCGTTCCGTCTCTATCGCTGCCATACGATCATGAACTGCGCGCAGGCTTGCCCGAAGGGCTTGAACCCGGCCAAGGCGATTGCGGAAATCAAGAAGATGATGGTTGAGCGCCGCGTCTAACTAAAAAATATGCTCTCGAGTTGTGGTATGCTTCGTCATTCAACCCGATTCGAGGGCATCTATATGGCAAGAAGATCGCGTGCAGCTCGTACTAAATCTCAGTTATGGGAAATTACGTCCGAGAAATCTAAAGAGGGTACAAATTCTCTTGAAGTCGTAACGATATTCAAGGAACGTTTTCCCAACATAGATCAACAAGAGCAAGAGGACTTAATTGATCTCGGGCTGATGGTGTTGGCCGGTCGTGTTGCGGTATCGTGCAGGCCCGATAATGATCAAGCTGATATGTTTGCTGCCTCTGGTTACCCCGAGTTTATACCGATCAGAATCAGTTCGGGAAACCGATCTAAGTTGGTCAGGAAGGACGGTAGGTTTGTGACCGTCAGAGAATATTTTGAAAATCAGGCTGTTCCAGCAGAAGAGAATTCAAAGGCTCATAAACCAACTAGTCGCGAATTGTTCCATAAGAGTATGGAAGAAATGCGCGAAAAAGAGCTTTGGGATATGACAGTGCCACAGTACCTAGAGACAAAAAAGGACAGCTAGCGGCGGCATTATGGTCATCGGATAATGGCCAAATGTTCTGGTAGAACTTCTTTAACCAAATCGCTTTACGATAATTCGGTCTCAATTCGATGGCATTTGGATGGAAGCGAATTGATAGCAGGAGCGAGATGATGCAATTCAGATATGTGGTGACGGGCCTTGCGGTTGTGATGAGCCTTGCCGGTTGCCAACGTACCTCCTACGATTACAACAATAACGCCAGCAACAATCCCGGTTATACGCCGCCCCTGCAGGCGCAGCCGGTGCCCTCCGTTCAGTCTGGCGCCCTGCCGCCGCCCGGTGGTGCCAATGGCAGCCAGTTCCCGTCGGCGCCTGCTTCGGCGACACCCGGCGGCACCAATGTTGCATCCGCTGCTCCACCGGCAACAGCTCTCGACGTGACCAAGGAATCCATGGTCGGCAACTGGCGCGTTTCTAATGGCGGGGCCAATTGCGATATGTTCCTGACGCTCACCAATCTGGGCAGCGGATCGCGTGGCGGCACGCGTGGTTGCTCCGGCGAGCTGACGGCGATGGGGTCCTGGGAAGTATCCGGCAAGATGGTCGTCTTCAAGAATCGCTCGGGTGACACTATCGGCCGCGTCTACAAGAGCGCAGACGCACGCTTCGACGGCACGACCAATAGCGGGCAGCCGCTCAGCCTCAGCCGATGAGTCGTTCCGGTGCAGCCGGAACGTTCATTCTGCTCTAAGCCATTCCATTCGTCGCGGGTTCCGTGCTGCATCCGCGACCGGGGCGTCTTTTCATGAAGCCATTGCCTGATTACAATCATAGTGTCGTTGAACAGCTCAACGCATTGACGGCAGCTGGCACCTTGCAGGCCGATGCCGCCCAGCTTGGTGTGGCGGCCCATCTCGACAGAATTCTCGCCGATCTGAAGGCCCGCAAGCCTGCCAAGAAGAAGAGCGCGCTCGGCTGGATGTTCGCACGCAAGGCCGGTCCAGCAACGACGGTGAAAGGGCTTTATGTCTATGGCAGTGTCGGCCGCGGCAAGACGATGCTAATGGACATGTTTTACGAAATGGCGCCCGTTTCTTCCAAGCGGCGTTGCCATTTTCATGAATTCCTGGCGGATGTGCATAATCGTGTGCATGAGCACCGGCAGAAGCTGAAGAATGGCGAGACCAAACAGGCCGATCCGATTCCGCCTGTCGCTGCCCAGCTTCTGGCGGAGGCCGAACTCCTGTGTTTCGATGAATTCACCGTGACGGATATTGCTGATGCGATGATCCTCGCGCGGCTATTCAGCGAGCTCTTCGCCAATGGCTGCACATTGGTGACGACCTCCAATGTCGTTCCGGACAATCTCTATAAGGATGGTCTCAATCGCGGCCTGTTCCTGCCCTTTGTCGAGCTGCTGAAGAAGCATGTGGAGGTGGTGACGCTGGACAGTCCCACCGATTATCGGATGGAGAAGCTGGAAAGCCTGCCGGTCTATGTGACGCCGCTTGATGGCGCGGCCGATCAGGCGATGGATATGGCGTGGCGGCACATGACCGGCGGGCACCTTGTTGCACCAACCGAGATACCCATGAAGGGTCGTTCCATCCTGGTGCCGCGCGCCAGCGGCCGTGTGGCGCGTTTTTCCTTTTCCGACCTTTGCGAGAAGCCGCTCGGGGCTTCCGACTTCCTTGCCATCGCCAATCGTTTCGACACGGTCTTCATCGACCACATTCCATTTTTGAACGCGGACAAACGGAACGAAACCAAGCGTTTCATCATCCTCATCGACGCGCTTTATGATCACAGCGTCAGGCTGTTCGCGTCGGCAGCCGCTATGCCGGAAGACCTGCTCGGCAAACGCAAGGGAACGGAAGGTTTCGAGTTCGATCGCACCGCCTCGCGTCTGTTTGAAATGCGTAGCGCCGATTATCTGGCGCTTCATCAAGAAAAACGGCAGAAAGTTTGACACTTTCGTGACGCATTTTCTTACGTTTACGTAAGAAAATATTGATCTAAACGATTGAAAATACTCAGCAGAAAAGAATCTGTTGCCTATTTTGGACAATGGGTCTAATCGGAGTGCGACAATTTGGCTGCCGGTTTGGCGCGGTGAAATTGAATTGAAGCTCAAGAGGAAGCATTCGATGGCTCGCAAAAAGATTGCACTTATTGGTTCTGGCATGATCGGCGGCACGCTGGCGCATCTGGCCAGCCTGAAGGAACTGGGCGATATCGTCCTCTTCGATATTGCTGACGGCATCCCGCAGGGCAAGGGCCTGGATATTGCCCAGTCCGGCCCGGTTGAAGGCTTCAATGCAAAGCTCACCGGCGCATCCGATTACGCTGCCATCGAAGGCGCTGACGTCTGCATCGTCACCGCTGGTGTTGCCCGCAAGCCCGGCATGAGCCGCGACGATCTTCTCGGCATCAACCTCAAGGTCATGGAACAGGTCGGCGCCGGCATCAAAAAATACGCGCCGAACGCTTTCGTCATCTGCATCACCAATCCGCTCGACGCCATGGTCTGGGCGCTGCAGAAGTTCTCCGGCCTGCCGAAGAACAAGGTCGTCGGCATGGCCGGCGTTCTCGACAGCGCGCGTTTCCGCCTCTTCCTCGCCGAAGAGTTCAACGTTTCGGTTGAAGACGTCACCGCCTTCGTTCTCGGCGGCCACGGCGACACCATGGTGCCGCTCGCCCGTTACTCCACCGTTGCCGGCGTTCCGCTGACCGATCTCGTAAAGATGGGCTGGCTGACGGCCGAGCGTCTCGAAGAGATCATCCAGCGCACCCGCGACGGCGGCGCCGAAATCGTTGGTCTCTTGAAGACCGGCTCGGCCTATTACGCCCCGGCTGCCTCGGCAATCGAGATGGCTGAATCCTACCTCAAGGACAAGAAGCGCGTTCTGCCCGCCGCTGCCCACCTTTCGGGCCAGTATGGCGTAGACGACATGTATGTCGGCGTTCCCACCATCATCGGTGCAGGCGGTATCGAGCGCATCATCGAGATCGAACTCAACAAGGAAGAAGAAGCTGCCTTCCAGAAGTCCGTCGGCGCTGTCGCTGGTCTCTGCGAAGCCTGCATCAACATCGCTCCGTCGCTGAAGTAACAACTTCAAGCGGTTCCAAACAGGGATTATTCCATGAATATTCACGAATATCAGGCCAAGGCTCTTCTGAAGGGCTACGGCGCGCCGGTTGCTGAAGGCGTTGCCATTCTCAAGGTCGAAGAAGCCGAAGCTGCCGCAAAGCAGCTTCCCGGCCCGCTCTACGTCGTCAAGAGCCAGATCCATGCTGGTGGCCGCGGCAAGGGCAAGTTTAAGGAGCTCGGCCCGGATGCCAAGGGCGGCGTTCGTCTGGCGAAGTCCATCGAAGAAGTCGTTTCCCACGCGAAGGACATGCTCGGCAACACGCTGGTAACGGCCCAGACGGGCGATGCCGGCAAGCAGGTTAACCGCCTCTACATCGAAGACGGCGCTGACATTGCCCGCGAACTCTACTGCTCGCTGCTGGTTGACCGTTCGGTCGGCCAGGTTGCTTTCGTGGTTTCCACTGAAGGCGGCATGGACATCGAAGCCGTGGCTCACGATACACCTGAGAAGATCCACACCATCGCCATCAACCCTGAAAAGGGCGTTTCCGATGCCGACGTTGCTGCGATCTCCAAGGCGCTTGAGCTCGACGGCATTGCTGCCGAAGATGCCAAGTCGCTCTTCCCGATCCTTTACAAGGCCTTCAGCGAGAAGGACATGGCTCTCCTCGAGATCAACCCGCTGATCGTCATGGAAAATGGCCATCTGCGCGTTCTCGACGCCAAAGTTTCCTTCGACGGCAACGCCATGTTCCGCCATGACGACGTCAAGGCGCTGCGCGACGAGACCGAAGAAGACGCCAAGGAAATCGAAGCCTCCAAGTGGGACCTCGCTTACGTCGCCCTCGACGGCAATATCGGCTGCATGGTCAACGGCGCAGGTCTTGCGATGGCCACCATGGACATCATCAAGCTTTACGGCAAGGAGCCGGCAAACTTCTGCGACGTCGGCGGCGGCGCCGGCAAGGAGAAGGTTGCGGCAGCTTTCAAGATCATCACTGCCGACCCGAAGGTCGAGGGCATCCTCGTCAACATCTTCGGTGGCATCATGAAGTGCGACGTTATCGCCGAGGGCGTTATCGCCGCGGTGAAGGAAGTCGGTCTGCAGGTTCCGCTCGTTGTTCGCCTCGAAGGCACCAACGTCGAACTTGGCAAGAAGCTTCTGAATGAATCGGGCCTTGCGATTACGGCTGCTGACGATCTGGACGACGCAGCCAAGAAGATCGTCGCGGCGATCAACGGCTAATTGAGGGACCGGAAATAATGTCTATTCTCGTTAATAAAGACACCAAGATCCTCGTTCAGGGTCTGACCGGCAAGACCGGTACCTTCCACACCGAACAGGCGCTTGCCTATTACGGCACGCAGATGGTCGGCGGCATTCATCCGAAGAAGGGTGGCGAAACCTGGACCGGTTCCAAGGGCGAAACCCTGCCGATCTTCGCAACGGTTGCCGAAGCCAAGGAAAAGACCGGTGCAGATGCATCCGTGATCTATGTTCCGCCGGCAGGTGCAGCAGACGCGATCATCGAAGCCATCGATGCGGAAATTCCGTTCATCACCTGCATCACCGAAGGCATTCCGGTCATGGACATGGTTCGCGTCAAGGCTCGCCTCGACCGTTCGAAGTCCCGCCTGCTCGGCCCGAACTGCCCCGGCATCCTGACGCCGGAAGAATGCAAGATCGGCATCATGCCGGGCTCCATTTTCCGCAAGGGTTCGGTCGGTATCGTTTCGCGCTCCGGCACGCTGACCTATGAAGCCGTGTTCCAGACCTCCAACGAAGGCCTCGGCCAGACGACGGCTGTCGGCATCGGCGGCGACCCGGTCAAGGGCACCGAGTTCATCGACGTCTTGGAAATGTTCCTCGCTGACGACGCCACGCAGTCGATCATCATGATCGGCGAAATTGGCGGTTCGGCTGAAGAAGATGCGGCGCAGTTCCTGATCGACGAAGCCAAGAAGGGCCGCAAGAAGCCGATGGCCGGCTTTATCGCAGGCCGTACGGCTCCGAAGGGCCGCACCATGGGCCACGCCGGTGCTGTTGTTTCCGGCGGCAAGGGCGATGCGGAATCCAAGATCGCTGCCATGGAAGCAGCGGGCATCAAGGTTTCGCCTTCCCCGGCGCGCCTCGGCAAGACGCTGGTTGAAGTCCTCAAGGGCTGAGACCACATGAAACCGGTAACGGGCGGCGCGGCTTCAGGCTCGCGCTGCCCGATGCCGCAAGAAGACAAACAGACGGCATGCCGCCCCGGCGGCAGACAGCAATAATCAGAGCGGCAGGCCGGTCGAACGGCCCTAACGGCATCGAGGAGGCGGACGGACAAGTCCGCAAGAACACAATGGCAAGGCAAGAAGCGAACGAGCAGTTTCAGATCACGTCGTTTCTGGACGGCGCGAATGCAGCCTATATCGAGCAGCTCTATGCCCGGTACGAAGAGGATCCCTCTTCCGTGTCGCCGGAGTGGCAGAGCTTCTTCAAGGCACTGTCCGATAATCCGGAAGATGTGAAGAAGGCGGCCAAGGGCGCCTCCTGGAAGCGTGCCAACTGGCCAATCCCGGCAAATGGCGACCTGGTTTCCGCACTTGATGGCAACTGGACCACGGTCGAAAAGGCCATCGAAAAGAAGGTTCAGGCAAAGGCTGAGGCCAAGAGCGCCGATACCGGCAAGCCGGTCAGCGAAGCCGAAGTGCTGCAGGCGACCCGCGACAGCGTTCGCGCTATCATGATGATCCGCGCCTACCGCATGCGCGGCCACCTGCATGCCAAGCTCGATCCGCTCGGTATTGCCGTTGCCGTCGAGGACTATAACGAGCTTTCGCCGAAGTCCTACGGCTTTGAAGAAAGCGATTACGACCGCAAGATTTTCATCGATAACGTGCTCGGCCTCGAATATGCGACCGTGCGCGAGATGATCGATATTCTGGAGCGCACCTATTGCTCCACTATCGGCGTCGAATTCATGCACATGTCCAGCCCGGAAGAGAAGGCCTGGATTCAGGAGCGCATCGAAGGTCCGGACAAGGGCGTTGCTTTCACGGCCGAAGGCAAGAAGGCCATTCTGTCAAAGCTGGTCGAAGCCGAAGGTTATGAGCAGTTCCTCGACGTGCGTTTCAAGGGCACCAAGCGTTTCGGCCTCGATGGCGGTGAATCGCTGATCCCGGCGCTCGAGCAGATCATCAAGCGCGGCGGCCAGGAAGGTCTCGAAGAAGTCGTTCTCGGCATGGCCCACCGCGGCCGCCTGAACGTTCTGACCAACGTCATGGGCAAGCCGCACCGCGCCGTATTCCACGAGTTCAAGGGTGGTTCGTTCAAGCCAGACGACGTCGAAGGTTCGGGTGACGTGAAGTATCACCTCGGTGCCTCCTCGGACCGCGAGTTCGACGGCAACAAGGTTCACCTGTCGCTGACGGCCAACCCGTCGCATCTTGAAATCGTCAACCCTGTCGTCATGGGCAAGGCCCGTGCCAAGCAGGACCAGCTGGCCAAGGTGTGGGAAGGCGATGTCATTCCGCTTTCCGAGCGCGCCAAGGTTCTGCCGCTGCTTCTGCACGGCGATGCCGCTTTTGCGGGCCAGGGCGTGGTTGCTGAAATTCTCGGCCTCTCCGGCCTGCGCGGTCACCGCGTTGCCGGTACCATGCACTTCATCATCAACAACCAGATCGGCTTTACGACGAACCCGGCCTTCTCCCGTTCGTCGCCCTATCCGTCCGACGTCGCCAAGATGATCGAAGCGCCGATCTTCCACGTCAACGGTGACGATCCGGAAGCTGTGACCTATGCGGCCAAGGTTGCCACCGAATACCGCATGAAGTTCCACAAGCCCGTCGTCGTGGACATGTTCTGCTACCGCCGCTTCGGCCACAACGAAGGCGATGAGCCGGCGTTCACGCAGCCGAAGATGTACAAGGTCATCCGCGGCCACAAGACCGTCGCGCGCATCTATGCCGACCGTCTGATCGCCGAAGGCCTGCTCAGCGAAGGCGAATTCGAAAAGATGAAGGCCGACTGGCGCGCCCATCTCGAGCAGGAATTCGAGGCGGGGCAGTCCTACAAGCCGAACAAGGCCGACTGGCTGGACGGTCAGTGGTCCGGCCTGCGTGCCGCCGACAATGCGGATGAGCAGCGTCGCGGCAAGACCGGCGTGCCGATGAAGCAGCTGAAGGAAATCGGCAAGAAACTGTCGACCATTCCCGAGGGTTTCAACGCCCACCGAACGATCCAGCGTTTCATGGAAAACCGCTCGCAGATGGTCGAGACCGGCGAAGGCATCGATTGGGCGATGGCGGAAGCGCTTGCTTTCGGTTCGCTCGCCGTCGAAGGCCACAAGATCCGCCTCTCCGGTCAGGATTGCGAACGCGGCACCTTCTCGCAGCGCCATTCGGTTCTCTACGATCAGGAAACCGAAGAGCGTTACATCCCGCTCGCGAACCTCGCGCCGACGCAGGCCCGTTACGAAGTCATCAACTCGATGCTTTCGGAAGAAGCCGTCCTTGGTTTCGAATATGGTTACTCGCTCGCCCGTCCGAATGCGCTGACGCTCTGGGAAGCCCAGTTCGGCGACTTCGCCAACGGCGCACAGGTGGTGTTCGACCAGTTCATCTCGTCGGGTGAACGCAAGTGGCTGCGCATGTCCGGTCTGGTCTGCCTTCTGCCGCATGGTTACGAAGGCCAGGGTCCGGAACATTCGTCCGCCCGTCTGGAGCGCTGGCTGCAGATGTGCGCGGAAGACAACATGCAGGTTGCCAACTGCACGACGCCGGCAAACTATTTCCACATCCTGCGCCGCCAGGTGAAGCGCGACTTCCGCAAGCCGCTGATCCTGATGACGCCGAAGTCGCTGCTGCGTCACAAGCGCGCCACCTCTTCGCTGGCCGAGCTTGCAGGCGAGTCCTCCTTCCACCGTCTCCTGTGGGACGATGCTGAAGTCATCAAGGACGGCCCGATCAAGCTGCAGAAGGATTCGAAAATCCGCCGTGTCGTCATGTGCACGGGCAAGGTCTATTATGATCTGCTGGAAGAACGTGAGAAGCGCGGCATCGACGATATCTATCTGCTGCGTATCGAACAGCTCTATCCGTTCCCGGCCAAGGCACTCATCAACGAGCTGTCGCGCTTCCGCAATGCGGAGATGGTCTGGTGCCAGGAAGAGCCGAAGAACATGGGTGCGTGGTCGTTTATCGACCCTTACCTGGAATGGGTCCTGGCGCATATCGACGCCAAGTACCAGAAGGTCCGTTACACGGGCCGTCCGGCTGCCGCCTCTCCGGCGACCGGCCTGATGTCCAAGCATCTGGCGCAGCTTGCTGCGTTCCTGGAAGACGCGCTGGGAGAGTGAGAACTCTCCCGCATCGCCCCGCAAAAAAGACACCTGAATAACGGAACTAGATCATGGCCACTGAAATCCGCGTACCAACCCTCGGCGAATCCGTTAGCGAAGCGACCGTCGGCACCTGGTTCAAGAAGGTCGGCGACACCGTCAAGGCCGACGAACCTCTCGTTGAACTGGAAACCGACAAGGTTACCGTCGAAGTCCCGGCGCCTGCCTCTGGCGTTCTGACTGAAATCGTTGCGCAGAACGGCGAGACCGTTGGGCTCGACGCGCTTCTCGGCCAGATCGCCGAAGGTGCTGCCGGCGCTGCGACCTCCGCACCGGCTGCCGAACCGGCAAAGCCTGCTGCTGCCGCGGCCGCCGCTCCGGCTCCCGCTGCTTCTGCCGCCAGCGCTATGCCGCCGGCACCTGCCGCTGGCAAGCTGCTTGCTGAAAACAACTTGTCTGCCGATCAGGTCGACGGTTCCGGCAAGCGTGGCCAGGTGCTGAAGGGCGATGTGCTCGCTGCTGTCGCCAAGGGCGTTTCGGCTCCGGCCGCTCCGGCTCCTGCTGCTGCACCGCGTCCGGTTTCCGCCGAACAGGATCAGGTTCGCGAAGAGCGTGTGAAGATGACGCGCCTGCGTCAGACCATCGCCAAGCGCCTCAAGGACGCGCAGAACACTGCCGCCATGCTCACCACTTACAACGAAGTGGACATGAGCGCGGTTATGGACCTGCGTAACCGTTACAAGGACGTTTTCGAGAAAAAGCATGGCGTCAAGCTCGGCTTCATGGGCTTCTTCACCAAGGCCGTGACCCACGCGCTGAAGGAACTGCCTGCCGTCAACGCCGAAATCGACGGCACGGACATCATCTACAAGAACTATTGTCACGTCGGCATGGCTGTCGGCACGGACAAGGGTCTTGTCGTTCCGGTCATCCGCGATGCCGACCAGCTTTCCATCGCCGGCGTCGAAAAGGAACTCGGCCGTCTTGCGAAGGCGGCGCGCGATGGTTCGCTCGGCATGGCCGACATGCAGGGCGGCACCTTCACCATCACCAATGGTGGCGTTTACGGCTCGCTGATGTCTTCGCCAATCCTCAATGCACCGCAGTCGGGTATTCTCGGCATGCACAAGATCCAGGAGCGTCCGGTCGCCATCGGCGGGCAGGTCGTCATTCGCCCGATGATGTATCTGGCGCTCTCCTACGATCACCGTATCGTTGACGGCAAGGAAGCCGTGACCTTCCTCGTTCGCGTCAAGGAAAGCCTCGAGGATCCGGAACGTCTGGTTCTTGATCTCTAATCGCTCTTGCTTTTCGTTTCAGCGGGGCTTCAAGTGAAGCCCCGCTGAAAGACTAACAGGGAGAGCAGACGTGCAGCCGACATTTCTAGCCGCTTCGCCTTTTTTGCCGCTTGTCGGTCTGAGCGTCCTTCTCCTCGTCGTGCACGTCATGTTGCAGGGGATGACGGCGACCAAGGAATTCGGGCTTGAATGGAATGCCGGCCCGAGGGATGGCAGCCGAGAGCAGCAGGGCAGGCTTTCCGGCCGTGCGTCACGCGCGTCTGCGAATTTCCGGGAAACATACCCGGCTTTTCTGGCGCTCGCTTTCGGGGTCATCATGGCGGGTGATCCTGCCGGTCTGGCGCTCACTGGCGCCTGGATCTGGCTGATCTGCCGGGTGATCTACATTCCGCTCTATCTGGCGGGCGTCCCCTATATACGGTCTTTCGTCTGGCTGGGGTCGATGCTCGGGCTGGCACTCATGTTTTTCGTGCTGATGTTCTGAAGGCTGCTTTACGATGCATCAATATCTCATCGAACTTGCATCCCTGATGGCGATTTTCTCCTTCGCGATCGTGTCGCCTGGCGCCGATCTCGCCATGGTCATGCGTCAGGCGATGGTGCATGGGCGCAAGCAGGCCATCATCACCAGCTTCGGCGTCGGGACATCGCTGATGTTCCATGTCACCTATACGATCCTCGGCCTTGGCCTGATCATTTCCCAGTCGATCTATCTCTTCAACATCGTCAAATGGCTGGGTGTCGCCTATCTGATTTATATCGGCATCAAGGCGCTGCGCGCTGGCAAGACCGAATTGCCCGCTGCCGAAGGTGAAGGCGTTCAGGCGAAAAGCAGTCAGACGGCGCTGAAGGCGTTCACGCTCGGTTTTGCGGCCAATGCACTCAACCCCAAGCCGGTGTTTTTCTTCCTGTCGATCTTTTCGACGGTGGTTCACGCCCACACGCCCGTTGGCATCAAATTCGGATACGGTCTCGTCATGGCAAGCTGCCTCATCCTTTGGTTCGTTGGCGTCAGCCTGTTCATGACGACACCACGAATGCGCGCCGCGTTTCAGCGCGCCAGCCAATGGATCGACCGCACCAGCGGGGTGGTTTTCATCGCCCTCGGTATAAAACTCGCAACGGAAAAAGCGGCCTGAGTTTCAGGTCAAACGGAAGCTGGGCAATGATCCGATATCTTGCCCCTATAAAGCAGGAACCAGAACATGGCATATGATGTAGTTGTAATCGGCACCGGCCCCGGCGGTTATGTTTGCGCGGTCAAGGCGGCGCAGCTGGGCCTCAAGGTCGCTGTCATCGAAAAGCGCGCGACCTATGGCGGCACCTGCCTCAATGTCGGCTGCATTCCCTCCAAGGCGCTGCTGCACGCGTCCGAAACCTTCGCACATGTTGCCCATGGTGTCGACTCGCTCGGCATCGAAGTTGCAGCGCCCAAGCTGAACCTTGAAAAGATGATGGGTCACAAGGACGGCGTGGTGAAGGCCAATGTCGATGGCGTTGCCTTCCTGTTCAAGAAGAACAAGATCGATGCTTTCCAGGGCACCGGCAAGGTTGTGTCGGCCGGCAAGGTTTCCGTCACCAACGACAAGGGCGAGACACAGGAAATCGAAGCAAAGAATATCGTCATCGCCACGGGTTCTGACGTTGCCGGCATTCCGGGTGTTCAGGTTGATATCGATGAAAGCGTCATCGTGTCCTCCACCGGCGCAATCGCTCTCTCCAAGGTTCCGGAAAAGCTGATCGTTGTCGGCGGCGGCGTCATCGGCCTTGAACTCGGTTCGGTCTGGTCGCGTCTCGGCGCCAAGGTTACCGTCGTCGAATATCTCGACAACATTCTCGGCGGCATGGATGCCGAGGTTTCCAAGCAGGCGCAGCGTCTGCTCGCCAAGCAGGGCCTCGATTTCAAGCTCGGCGCAAAGGTAACGGCTGTTGAAAAAACCGCTGCCGGCGCCAAGGTCGTGTTCGAGCCGGTCAAGGGCGGCGCTGCCGAAACGCTGGAAGCAAACGTCGTGCTGATCTCCACCGGCCGCAAGCCCTACACCGAAGGTCTCGGCCTTGCCGAAGCTGGTGTCGTGCTCGACAGCCGTGGCCGCGTTGAAATCGACGGCCACTACAAGACCAATGTCGATGGCATCTATGCGATCGGCGACGTGGTGAAGGGCCCGATGCTGGCGCACAAAGCGGAAGACGAGGGTGTTGCGCTTGCGGAAATCCTTGCCGGCCAGCGCGGTCACGTGAATTACGACGTCATTCCGGCAGTCGTTTACACGCAGCCGGAAGTGGCTTCCGTCGGCAAGACCGAAGAGGAACTCAAGGCCGCCGGCGTCGCTTACAAGGTTGGCAAGTTCCCCTTCACCGCCAATGGCCGCGCCCGCGCCATGCAGGTGACGGATGGTTTCGTGAAGATCCTTGCCGACAAGGAAACCGACCGGGTTCTCGGCGGTCACATTGTCGGCTTCGGCGCTGGCGAAATGATCCACGAGATCACCGTACTGATGGAATTTGGCGGTTCCTCGGAAGATCTCGGCCGCACCTGCCATGCGCACCCGACCATGTCGGAAGCCGTGAAGGAAGCGGCGCTGGCAACGTTCTTCAAGCCGATCCACATGTGATCGGCGTTTGAGCCCGACGCTCGAATATTAAATTTCCGTCATCTGCTGAACCCCGGCTTGCCATGCAGGCCGGGGTTTCTCATACTCGCGCTAAAGCCTGTCTAACCTTTTGATAAAAGGCAATAAAATGGCGCATTCCACTCAAGTTTCCTTCTCCATTCCGCAGCGTGTCATCCATTGGACAATGGCGCTTCTGATTTTCTTCAACCTCTTGTTTCCCGATGCCATGGCCCATGCCTACCGGCTGATGCGGCGGGGTGAAACATTGACGCCAGATCAGATTTCTTCTGCCAATATCCATGCCTATGTCGGCTTCGCCGTGCTGTTTCTTACGGTACTGCGCCTCTGTCTGCGGCTGATCCAGGGCGTTCCGTCACATCCGCCTGAAGAGCCGCGTTTCGCGCAGATTGCCGCCAAGATGGCGCATTTTACGCTTTACGCGCTGTTCTTCATCCTGCCACTCTCTGGCATCGCCGCCTATTACTTTGGGGTGAGCGCGGCAGGGGAGCTACACTCCGGCCCGTTCAAGGTGCTGATGTGGGTTTTGATCGCGGGCCATGTCGCGGCTGTCCTTGTTCACCAGTTCTATTGGCGCACCAATCTCCTCCGGCGCATGACACACGGCTGAGCGTCGGTTTGTCACGTTCCCCCTGCCGCGTAAAAACGGCATGTTTCCCTTGCTGCAAAGGAGCGGCTGGGGATCAGAGATGCCAAATATTGAAGATATATTGCCGGGTGCCGATTGGTACGATTGCTTTCAGGGTGAATTGACAACGCGGGTAACGTCCTCGCTCGATGTGAGCAGGCTTTTTCTGGAGCATCCTCCGGCGTGGATCAGCGGCCTGATGTCGCTTCGAAACGGTATCGTTTCGATGGTCGGTTTAAAAACGGTCGAGTTGGCGGCGGGCAGTTCTGCGGGCGGGTTCCCGGTCATCACCTCCACGCCAGAACGGACGGTGCTCGGCTTTGATGACCACCACCTCGATTTTCGCATCGTCATCGATCTCGAAGATGCGGCAGACCGCCAGCTGGCGAGCGTCACCACCATTGTCCGGCGCAAGAACCTGTTCGGTCGGTTTTATCTTCTTCTCGTTGGTCCGTTTCACCGCCGCATCGTGCCTGCGACGATGCGACCGTTCTGCGCCTCTATCCGGCCCGTCGAAACAGGAACTGTCCCGGTCACTCAACCCGCGTCAGCGTGAAGCCTTTCGCGCGCAGCAGTTCCACGAGGCCTCCTTCGCCCGGCAGGTGCAGCGCGCCGACGGCCATGAAGACATTACCCTTGGCAAGCTCATTGGTGGAGCGGTCCGCCATCACATGGTTGCGATCGGTGATGATGCGCTGTTCGAAAGCGGCGTAGCCCTTATCGTTGTCGGCGGCCTTCTTGGGATCCAGACTTTTCAGCATCGGCATGGTCATGCCGATGTCGCCCGCGACGTAAAGATCGGTCATGGTCGTCATCACGTCATCCATGCGGTCGCCAAGCTCAAGCGTTTCGATAAGCGCCTGCAGATGAAATTCCATCGGCAGTTCGGACATGGCGGTCAGTTGTTCGACCATGGTCTCCAGCCCGACGAGGCGCTTTCCGTTCGCAACCGCATCTTCGGCAAGCTTCTTGTCGAGAAAGGAAAGGCCCGTTGCCTTGCGGGCAAACTCGCAGGCGGGAAGGGCAACGAAGCTCGAGAGCATCCAGGGCTTCATGCGCGACACGGCATTGAGTGGAATGCCGCGCTCCTTCAGGCCCTTTTCAAGGCGCGCGACATTGTCGGGCGGCAGGATGTCGGTGATCGATTTGCCGTCCAGAAACATGGTGAGTTCGGGCTTGCCCAGCAGGGATGCCGCTATTTTCTTGTCATCAAGGATCTCGTCCGATTCCACGATGACAGTCGCTGCCTTCTCAAAGGCGGCGCTGGCGGCGGCCGGCATCTCTAGAACGCGCGGATCGGTCACATGCATGGTGCCGAGAAGATAGGATGGGGCCGTACCTGTCTTTTCGATGCGCCAGAAATTGCCCTTGCCGTTCGGGATCGCTGCCGCTTCCTGTTCGATCTTGGCGAAGGCTTCAGGATCGGTCTTGCGCATGTCAACGAGAATGTCGCTGCCCGCGCAGGTGATCGTCTGCTCGGCGGCTTCCGCTTCACTGAGTGACAGCAAGGTCATGAGCAGGATGGCAACGGCGGTGACATGCAGGGCGGCCAGCAGCCAGAGCAGCGCGTCGCCGGTCTTGCCCATCAGGGTGGCGGTGAGATTTTGAGGCTTTATCAGGCTGTGCATCGGTCCAATCCGGTTCTTTTTCGCTTATAGAACGGGGGTTTGGACGTCTGGTTAATGCCTATGGTTAACCATTTCCTGCATCATGCGCGTGGGTGAGCGTTGTCGTAGATCTCCAACAGTCTCGCCGTATCGACGCCGGTATAGACCTGTGTGGTGGAGAGGCTGGCATGGCCGAGTAGTTCCTGAATGGTGCGCAGATCCCCACCGCCGGCCAGAAGGTGGGTGGCGAAGGAATGGCGCAACGCATGCGGGGTGGCGTTTTCCGGCAGGCCGAAAGCGCCGCGCAGCTTCTGCATTTCACGCTGGATGATGGCAGGCTGAAGCTTGCCGCCGCGTGCCCCGAGGAACATCGGTTCGTCCGCCGACATGGCATAGGGGCAGAGCTTTTTGTATGTATCGACCGCTTCCGTCACCACTGCGAGCAGCGGCACGATCCGCGTCTTGTTGCCCTTGCCGGTGATGCGCAGGCTGCGCACGCCGGGTGGGAAATCGGCGGGAGTAAGACCCAGTGCCTCGGAAATGCGCAGGCCACAGCCGTAAAGCAGCGACATGACCGCAGCGTTGCGGGCGGCAATCCAGGGTTCTTCGTTCAACTGTGCCTCGGCCGTGGTGATCTTCAGCGCCTGACGGTCGGTCAGCGGCTTCGGCAGCGATTTCGGCTGTTTTGGCGCGCGCATTGCGGTGGCGCCGGCCGCATTGACGAGTCCCTTTTTCTGCAGGTGGTGCAGTAGCGAGCGCAGGCCCGCCAGATGCCGCCCAAGCGACCGCGCGCCGGCGCCCTCCTTGCGTCTATTGGCCAGAAAGGCGCGAAGATCAACGGGGCGCAGATCGGCAATATCGATTATGGAGGCTGGTTTGCCGATGTAGCCGGTCAGGAACGTCAGGAACTGACGCGTATCGCGCTCATAGGCCTCGACGGTGTTGTCGGAGAGGCGGCGCTCGCCTGCAAGCGCCGTCAGCCAGGCTTGGCGCTCGGCGAGCAGATCGGGTTCGGCGAATGTCAGGATTTCGGTCACGCGGCGCTCCATTCCACAATGCGAAACTATGCGCTTATGGTCAGCATTTGGTTAAGAGGTGGACTTTGCGTGGTGCGCCCACTACATCCGGGCGGTTTCCTTTTTCCTGTCGCCGGGGCATGGTCGCCACATCATGGCAAAAGATTCGTCCGATCTGTTTGGGGCTCTGTTCGACCCGCCGTCGCCCACGCGCACGGTGCCCGTTCTTGTGCCCATGCCGGCGCCCGGGCCCTATAGCTACGCTGTGCCTGAAGATATGGTGGTGGAAACTGGTTCCGTCGTTCAGGTGCCGCTTGGCCCCCGGCAGGTGTTCGGCGTGGTGTGGGACGAAACCGGAGAGAAAGCTGTCGATCCGAAGAAGTTGCGGCCCATTACCAAGAGTTTCGAGTGCCCGCCCATGAAGACGGAAATGCGCCGCTTCGTGGACTGGGTCGCCGCCTATACGCTTTCTCCGCCCGGCCTCGTGGCACGCATGGCGTTGCGTGCGCCCGCCGCTTTCGATCCCGAACCGATGATCGAGGGGCTGCGGCTGACCGAAGGTAGGCCGGAGCGCCTGACCCCCGCCCGCGAACGGGTAATGGAGCTGGCGGCCGAAGGGCACGGCTGGACGAAGAGCGGGCTTGCCCATGCTGCAGGCGTTTCGACCAGTGTCATCGACGGGCTTGTCAAACAGGGCGTGTTCGAGACGATATTCCTGCCCGCGCCGCCAGTGGTGCCCGAGCCTGACCCCGATTATGTCGAGCCGCGTCTGGAAGGCCCGCAGAGACAGGCGGCTTCGGAGATCCTCGAGGATGTGCGCAAGGGTGGATTTCATGTTTCCCTGATCGATGGCGTGACCGGCTCCGGCAAGACCGAGGTCTATTTCGAGGCCGTGGCCGAGACGCTCAGGCAAGGCAAGCAGGTCCTCATCCTGCTGCCCGAAATCGCGTTGACGGCGGCGTTTCTGGAGCGTTTCCAGGATCGTTTCGGCGCCAAGCCGGCCGAATGGCATTCGGACCTGTCGCCGCGTATGCGCGAAAAGGTCTGGCGGCAGGCAGTGACCGGCGAGGTGAAGGTGGTGGCTGGGGCACGTTCGGCGCTTTTCCTGCCGTTCGACAATCTTGGTCTTATTATTGTCGATGAGGAGCACGACCCCGCTTACAAGCAGGAAGATCGTGTCTTCTATAATGCCCGCGACATGGCGGTGGTGAGGGCGCGTATCGCCGAATTCCCCGTCGTGCTGGTTTCGGCCACGCCTTCGGTGGAAAGCCAAGTCAACGGCAGTTCGGGGCGTTACAACACCATTCACCTGCATACGCGTTTCGGCGATGCGGCAATGCCCGATCTGCATCTTGTCGATATGCGCCGCCATCCGCCGGAAAGGGGAGGGTTTCTGTCACCCGTTCTGCTGCGCGGAATCGGCAAGACGATCGAGAAGGGCGAGCAGGCGCTGCTGTTCCTCAATCGACGCGGTTATGCGCCGCTGACGCTGTGCCGCGTCTGCGGCCATCGTTTTCAGTGCCCACAATGTTCCAGCTGGCTGGTGGAGCATCGTTTCCGCAATCAGTTGCAGTGCCATCAGTGCGGCCATAATGAGCCGACGCCCGACCATTGCCCGGAATGCGGCACCTTCGATCATCTCGTGGCCTGCGGGCCGGGGGTTGAGCGCATCGCCGAAGAGGTGGAGAAACATTTCCCCGATGCCCGCACCATCGTGCTCTCTTCCGATCTCATGGGCGTCAAGCGGTTGCGGTTGGAGCTGGAGGCGATCGTCAAAGGCGAGGCGGATATCGTCATCGGCACGCAGCTCGTCGCCAAGGGGCATAATTTCCCGCTGATGACGCTCGTTGGCATCGTCGATGCCGATCTCGGCCTGGCCAATGGCGACCCGCGTGCGGCGGAGCGAACCTTCCAGCTGCTTTCGCAGGTGACGGGTCGCGCCGGACGGACGGGGCGCAAGAGTCATGGCCTGCTCCAGACCTATCAGCCGCAGCATCCGGTTATGCAGGCGATCGTCTCCGGTGACGCCTCGGCTTTTTACGAGAGGGAGATCGTGGAGCGCGAAAAGGCTGTCCTGCCGCCCTTCGGACGGCTTGCCTCGATCATCGTCTCAGCCGATACGCGCGCAGAGGCGGAGACACATGCGCGTGGATTGCGGGCTGCGGCCCCGCAGGTAAACGGCATCATGCTGCTTGGCCCGGCGGAAGCGCCGCTCGCGCTCATCCGCGGCCGCCATCGCTTCCGGTTGCTGGTGCACGGGCGACGCAACTCCGACATGCAATCGTTCCTGCGAACGCTTCTGGCAAATGGCCCTAAAGAGCGCGGCAGCGTGCATGTTCAGCTGGATATCGATCCGCAAAGTTTCCTTTGAACTTTATCAAAGAAGGGCTTTTTCCTGCTGTCATGACCGTGTCATAACGCCAGCGGGAAACAGAATGATTTGGGGAACGATATGGAGTTTTATTTTCCGACAGAGTTCGGCGAACAATTGGCCTTCGGCGCGGCGGTGGTATCAGCCATCATCGGGCTGTTTTTCATGTTCGCACCCGGCTTGACGCTTCGCGCTTTCGGTCTGCTGCCCGCCGGCGAACGCCGGGATGGCTATGCGCTGGTGCGCTCGTCGCTTGCCGGCTTTTATCTGGGCCTCGGCGCCGCCGCCCTGCTTCTCGCCCAGCCCATGGTCTATCTCGCCTTCGGTGCGGCATTCGGCCTCAGCGTCTTCGGCGGGATACTCTCCATCCTCTCGGATGGTGGCGCAACCATGCGGAATCTCTTACTTCTGGTTGTGCACTTTCTGCTCGCCGCACTCTCGTTGAGCTACGTGTTCGGGCTGGTGTGAAGCCGGGTTTTTGCCTTTTGTGCCGCACAGGCACCGCATCCTGAGCGAAATCGGAAAATTTAACGCATTCCCCCTTGCCCAAACGGCGCTTTCCGCTATTACGCGTGTTGCGAGTCCCGGCATCCTATGCTAGACGGACCGCGAAATTGGGAAAAGGCAGGGGGGAATTCCGGTCTTTTTCGGGGAAATTGAAACGATTTCAAGAATTTGATGCGGTGGAGCCCCATCGCTGATGGTCTTGGACGATTAGCAGGGAAAAAGTGCCCGTGGCAGAGACCTCCCAGGGAACATCCGGTGTAGCGGAAAGGTATGCGTCGTCGCTTTTCGAGCTTGCTTTGGAAGCGGGTACGGTCGAAGCGGTTCAGGCCGAACTGGACAAGTTTGGCGCACTTCTCGACGAAAGTGACGATTTGAAGCGTCTGGTTGCGAGTCCGGTGTTCTCCGCCGAGGACCAGTTCAAGGCAATCACCGCTATTTGCGAAAAGGCCGGCATCACCGGTCTTGCGCTGAATTTCCTCAAGGTTGTTGCGAATAACCGCCGTCTCTTCGCCGTTCCCGGCATGATCCGCGCCTACCGCACCATTGCTGCCGCCCATCGCGGCGAAATTACCGCCGAGGTCACCTCGGCACATGCGCTCGACGAGGCGCAGGAAACTGAACTGAAGGCGGCGCTGAAGAGCGTTACCGGCAAGGATGTGGCGGTTTCCGTTACCGTCGATCCCTCGATCCTCGGTGGTCTGATCGTCAAGGTCGGCTCCCGCCAGATCGATACGTCTCTTCGCACCAAACTTTCCACCCTTAAGCTTGCACTGAAAGAGGTTGGCTGATGGATATCCGCGCCGCGGAAATTTCCGCAATTCTGAAAGATCAAATCAAAAATTTCGGCAACGAGGCGGAAGTCTCGGAAGTCGGCCAGGTGCTTTCCGTCGGTGACGGTATTGCTCGCGTTTACGGTCTCGACAATGTTCAGGCTGGTGAAATGGTCGAGTTTCCGGGCGGCATCCGCGGTATGGCGCTCAACCTCGAAGCCGACAATGTCGGTGTGGTTATCTTCGGTTCCGACCGTGACATCAAGGAAGGCGACACCGTAAAGCGGACTGGCGCTATCGTTGACGTTCCCGTTGGTCCGGAACTGCTGGGCCGCGTCGTTGACGCGCTCGGTAATCCGATCGACGGCAAGGGCCCGATCAACGCCGCCAAGCGTTCGCGCGTTGACGTCAAGGCTCCCGGCATCATTCCGCGCAAGTCGGTTCACGAGCCGATGTCGACCGGCCTCAAGGCCATCGATGCGCTCATCCCGGTTGGTCGCGGCCAGCGCGAGCTTGTCATCGGCGACCGCCAGACCGGCAAGACCGCAATCATTCTCGACACGATCCTGAACCAGAAGGCCATTCACGACAATGGTCCTGACGGCGACAAGCTTTATTGCGTCTACGTCGCTATCGGTCAGAAGCGTTCGACCGTTGCCCAGTTCGTGAAGGTTCTGGAAGAGCGCGGCGCGCTGCAGTACTCGATCATCGTTGCTGCGACCGCTTCCGATCCGGCTCCGATGCAGTACCTGGCACCGTTTGCCGGTTGCGCCATGGGCGAATACTTCCGCGACAACGGCAAACACGCCCTCATCGGTTACGACGACCTTTCCAAGCAGGCCGTTGCTTACCGTCAGATGTCGCTTCTGCTGCGCCGTCCTCCGGGCCGCGAAGCTTATCCGGGCGACGTTTTCTACCTCCACTCCCGTCTTCTCGAGCGCGCTGCAAAGCTTTCCGACGAAATGGGCGCCGGCTCGCTGACAGCTCTGCCTGTCATCGAAACCCAGGGTAACGACGTTTCGGCCTTTATTCCGACCAACGTGATCTCGATCACCGACGGCCAGATCTTCCTTGAAACCGACCTGTTCTATCAGGGTATCCGTCCGGCTGTTAACGTCGGTCTGTCGGTTTCGCGCGTTGGCTCTGCCGCCCAGATCAAGGCGATGAAGCAGGTTGCCGGCTCGATCAAGGGTGAACTCGCCCAGTATCGCGAAATGGCCGCCTTCGCCCAGTTCGGTTCGGACCTCGATGCCTCGACGCAGCGCCTGCTGAACCGCGGTGCACGCCTGACCGAACTTCTGAAGCAGCCGCAGTTCTCGCCGCTCAAGACGGAAGAACAGGTTGCGGTGATCTTCGCCGGCGTCAACGGTTACCTCGACAAGGTTCCGGTCGCACAGGTCGGCAAGTTCGAGCAGGGTCTGCTCTCCTACCTCCGGTCGGAAGGCAAGGCGATCCTCGACACCATCCGCACGGAAAAGGCTATCAGCGACGATACCAAGGGCAAGCTCAAGGGCGCTCTTGATAGTTTCGCCAAGTCTTTTTCTTAAATCAGGGCTCTTTTACTCGGACGGATAACGGATGCCTTCACTAAAGGATCTGAAAAACCGCATTGCCTCCGTAAAGGCGACGCAGAAGATTACCAAGGCGATGAAAATGGTCGCCGCGGCGAAGCTTCGGCGCGCCCAGGAAGCTGCGGAGGCCGCCCGGCCTTATTCTCAGCGCATGAGCGCCGTTCTTGCCAACATCGCGAATGCGGTCGAGGCGGACGTTGCTCCGGCGCTGATGACCGGCACCGGCAAGAACGACGTGCATCTGCTCGTCGTCTGCACGGCTGAGCGTGGTCTTTGCGGCGGTTTCAACTCGCAAATCGCCCGTTTTGCCCGCGATCACGCCCGCAAGCTGATTTCGGAAGGCAAGACGGTCAAGATCATCACGGTCGGCAAGAAGGGTTACGACGCCCTGCGTCGCGAATTTGCAGCCAACATCATCGAGCGCATCGAGCTGCGCGACGTGAAGAAGGTTGGTTTCGAAAATGCCGACCAGATCGCCAAGAAGGTGATCTCGCTCTTCAACGCCGGTGAGTTCGATGTCTGCACCCTGATCTATTCGGAATTCAAGTCCGTCATCAGCCAGATCCCGACCGGCCTGCAGCTCATTCCGGCCGCAACGCCTGTTGTGGAAGAGGATGCAGCAACGCAGAACGCCGTCTATGAATATGAGCCGGATGCGGCTTCTATTCTGGAAGACCTTATTCCGCGCAACATTTCGGTTCAGGTTTTCCGGGCTCTGCTCGAAAACGTTGCCGGTGAAATGGGCGCCAAGATGAGCGCGATGGATAACGCAACGCGCAATGCCGGTGAGATGATCAACAAGCTGACGCTGTCCTACAACCGTCAGCGTCAGGCTCAGATCACCAAGGAACTCATTGAAATCATTTCGGGCGCGGAAGCGCTCTGAGGTAAGGAAAGAGGGTAAGGATAATGGCTAAGGCAGCTACCCCCAAGAAAACCGCAGCGGTGAACGGCGCGGGCAAGGTTACCCAGGTTATCGGCGCTGTTGTCGACGTGGCGTTCGAAGGCGAACTGCCTCCGATCCTGAACGCGCTCGAAACCGAGAACAACGGCAACCGCCTGGTTCTGGAAGTCGCGCAGCACCTCGGTGAAAACGTCGTTCGCACGATCGCCATGGACTCGACCGAAGGTCTCGTTCGCGGTCAGAGCGTTTCGAACACCGGCGCTCCGATCTCCGTTCCGGTAGGTCCGGAAACGCTCGGCCGTATCATGAACGTTATCGGCGAGCCGGTTGACGAAGCTGGTCCGATCGTGACCGCTTCCAAGCGCGCCATCCATCAGGACGCTCCTGCTTACGTCGAACAGTCGACCGAAGCACAGATCCTCGTCACCGGCATCAAGGTCGTCGACCTTCTGGCTCCTTACGCCAAGGGTGGTAAGATCGGCCTGTTCGGCGGCGCCGGCGTTGGCAAGACCGTTCTCATCATGGAACTCATCAACAACGTTGCCAAGGCACACGGCGGTTACTCGGTATTCGCTGGCGTTGGTGAGCGTACCCGTGAAGGTAACGACCTCTACCACGAAATGATCGAATCGAACGTCAACAAGCTCGGCGGCGGCGAAGGCTCCAAGGCTGCGCTGGTTTACGGCCAGATGAACGAACCGCCGGGCGCCCGCGCTCGCGTCGCTCTGACCGGTCTGACGATCGCTGAAAACTTCCGCGACGAAGGCCAGGACGTTCTGTTCTTCGTGGACAACATCTTCCGCTTCACGCAGGCTGGTTCGGAAGTGTCGGCTCTGCTCGGCCGTATTCCTTCGGCCGTGGGTTATCAGCCGACGCTGGCAACCGACATGGGCCAGATGCAGGAACGCATCACCACCACGACCAAGGGTTCGATCACCTCGGTTCAGGCCATTTACGTCCCCGCCGACGACTTGACCGACCCGGCTCCTGCTACCTCGTTCGCCCACCTGGACGCCACGACGGTTCTGTCGCGCTCGATCGCTGAAAAGGGTATCTACCCGGCCGTTGACCCGCTCGACTCCACCTCGCGCATGCTCGACCCGATGATCGTCGGCGAAGAACACTATGAAGTGGCTCGTAAGGTTCAGTCGACCCTTCAGCGCTACAAGGCTCTTCAGGACATCATCGCCATCCTCGGCATGGACGAGCTGTCGGAAGAAGACAAGCTGACGGTTGCCCGCGCCCGTAAGATCGAGCGCTTCCTGTCGCAGCCGTTCTTCGTTGCCGAAGTCTTCACCGGTTCGCCGGGCAAGCTCGTTGCGCTCGAAGACACGATCAAGGGCTTCAAGGGTCTGGTCAACGGTGAATATGACAGCCTGCCGGAAGCTGCCTTCTACATGGTCGGTTCGATGGAAGAAGCCATTGAAAAGGCCAAGAAGCTGGCTGCCGAAGCTGCCTGATCATGAATTGGCGGGCGCGTGGTTCAGCCGCGCGCCTTGCCGACAATGGTGGCGAAACCGATAAGGCTTTGTCGGCGTTGTAACAGACAAGTCCGTGACGCCCGCGTAATTGAAAAGAAGTGAATAGCCATGGCTGACAGTTTCAAATTCGATCTCGTTTCCCCGGAGCGTCTGCTCGTTTCCGAAACGGTTACGGAAGTCGTCATCCCGGCCACGCTGGGTGAAATGACCGTTCTGGCCAACCATGCGCCGACGATGACCACGATCAAGCCGGGTTTGGTCACGGTGAAGTTCGCTTCTGGTGAAACGCATAAATATGTCGTCTTCGGTGGCTTCGCCGATATTCTCCCGACGGGCTGCACGCTTCTTGCCGAATCCGCGGTTTCGGCCGATGACATGTCTCCCGACACGTTGCAGCGTCGCATCGATGCGGCCAAGGCCGAAATCGAAGAAGGCAATCATCACCACGAGCATCTGACGAAGCTTGAAAAGCACCTTTACGAACTGACGAACCTGCATGAGGTTCTCGTCGCTGCTTGAAAGCACCGGGCGGGTTCGAAAGAATGACTGCCCACAAAAAATCCGAACCAGAAAGCGGCCGTCTCGGTCGCTTTTTTGTTTTGACCTGCTGCTTAACGGGTCAGCGAGTACGATTGCCTTCGTCCTCCTCAGCCTGCCCACATAAGCTTCAAAATCACGTTGACCGGGTGCATCAATTATTCGCCTACGGAACATGAGTCTAGCAAAGGCGCGCTTCAACGATTGCGTTTCAACCGGGCAGCCTCGGAAACCGATTCCGATTTTCAGAGCTTTCGGTTAGATGTGATATCCCGAAGAAATGCTGCTCGGGTGCGCAACACGAAGCAGATTTGGTGATGGAGGAGTGATCGGCATGTCGGCAAAAGCGAGCTACAGAGGGGTCGCGAGAACCGCGTTGCGGTCAGGGACCCTGATCGAGGGCGAGAGAGCGGTGCCCGAGGAAGTGCCGGTTGCTTTTTCCTATGGTGGCAGCACCCATGCCGTGATGATGGCCAGCCCCGCAGATCTTGTCGATTTTGCAGTCGGATTTAGTCTGACGGAAGGCATCATATCCACACGGGCGGAAATCCGGTCAATCGAGGTGATCGAGGCGGGGCAGGGCTTCGACGTTCAGGTGGATTTGCAGGATGCCAATGCGGATGCGCTCAGGGCGAGACGGCGGCATATGGCAGGCCCTGTCGGCTGCGGTCTTTGTGGCATCGAATCGATAGAACAGGCGGTCCGAGTGGTCCCGGTCCTGAGCGGCTCTGAACTCTCCGTCGACGGGGACGACATTGTTGCTGCAATGAAAGCACTGAATGAAGCGCAAAGCCTTAATCGCGAAACGAGAGCGGTTCACGGCGCGGGTTTCTACAATCCTAAAAAGGGGCTGCTTGCTGTTCGTGAAGACGTCGGTCGCCATAATGCACTCGACAAGCTTGCAGGTGCAGTTGTCAATGCAGGCCTACCGCCGAATGGGGGCATTGTGGTTGTGACCAGCCGCCTGTCGGTAGAAATGGTCCAAAAGACCGCCATTCTTGGCAGTCCCATTCTGGCGGCGATTTCTGCACCCACTGCGCTCGCCATCGAAACCGCTGAAAGCTCGGGTATCACCCTTGTCGCACTCGTGCGGGGTGAAGATTTTGAGATCTTCACCAGGGCGGATCGTATCATTTTATGACGTAGAGGCCGCCGTTCCCGACGGCCTTCAGACTTCAAAGAGACCCTTAGAACTCCGCCCATTCGGCTGCTGCGTTTCCATGAGACCTTGGTAAAGCAGCATATCGCGGTTGCGGCACCGGCAGCCTGGTGAGGACGGCTGGTTTCTTGTCGACGGGGCGTGCGGGTGACGCGTCGTGCGCGATTCTGAACTGCCGCAGCAATTCATGCAGATTTTCCGCTTCTGTAGCGAGCCCGTGGCTGGCGGCGGTGGTTTCTTCTACCATCGCGGCGTTTTTCTGGGTGGCCTGATCCATAACGTTGACGGCCTGATTGATCTCCCTGAGACCGTTCGCCTGTTCGCGGGATGCTTCAACGATGGCCGAGACATTAGTGTCGATCTCGCCCATCTGCGACTGGATGTCCCGCAGGGCGTCGCCGGTTCTGCCCACCAGATCCACGCCGTTGGAGACCTGCTCGCGAGAGGTGTTGATGAGGGATTTGATCTCCTTGGCCGCAACGGCGGATCGCTGTGCGAGTTCCCGGACCTCCTGTGCGACGACGGCGAACCCCTTGCCCGCTTCCCCGGCGCGCGCTGCTTCGACGCCCGCATTGAGGGCCAAGAGATTGGTCTGGAAAGCGATGTCGTCTATAACGCCAATGATATTGGTGATTTCGCCCGAGGACCTCGAAATCGCATCCATGGCGGAAATTGCCTGCTGAACGATGTCGCCGGAATGCTCGGCATGTTCTCTTGTCCGCAGCACCAGTTTACCGGCCTCACCTGCGCGGTGGCTTGCATCGGTTACGGTGGTGGTGATCTCCTCCAGCGCCGCAGCGGTCTCCTCCAGTGAGGCGGCTTGCTGTTCGGTGCGTTGCGAGAGCTGATCGGCGGCGATGCGGATTTCGCCGGATCCGGATGCGATTGTCGAGGCATTGTGCGCGATTGTCTGCATCGTGGCCTGCAGCTTGGCGACGACCTCGTTGAAATCTGCCCGCAGTTTTTCCATGCTGGGCACGAAGCTGTTGTCGAGGCGTTGTACAAGGTCGCCTTCGGCCAGCGCCCGCAGGGCATCTGCAAGCATGCGAATGGCGCTCATGCGCGGTGTGACGTCGGTGGCAAATTTCACCACCTTCACCACTTTACCGGTTTCATCGACAACCGGATTATAGGCGGCCTGGATCCATATTTCCTTGCCGTTCTTCCCGTAGCGGACAAACTCGTCCGAGATGAATTCGCCTGATGCCAGTCGTTGCCAGAAATTTGCGTAGGCGGGCGAGGCGGCATAGGCAGGATCACAGAACATGCGGTGGTGCCTGCCCTCGATTTCCTTGAGGTCATAGTTCACCGCAGCGCAGAAGTTTGGATTGGCGGTGATGATCGTACCGTCAGGAAAGAACTCAATGGTGGCTTGCGAGCGGGAGAGCGCCTCCAGTTTGCCCGCATCTTCCGCGGCCGTGATCTTTTTTGCGGTGATATCTGTTGCGATCTTGACCACTTTATAGGGCTTGCCCGAACGGAAAACCGGGTTGTAGGAGGCCTCGATCCAGATCACCGAGCCGTCCTTGCGGATACGGCGAAATTCCTTGGCCTGAAACTCGCCACGGGCGAGAGAGTCCCAGAATTCCTGATAGGCGCGAGACGCGGCAAGCTCGCTGTCGCAGAATATGCGGTGGTGCTTACCGACGATCTCTGTGAGGTCATAACCCAGTGCCGCGCAGAAATTCTTATTTGCGGTGAGGATATTACCTTTGAGATCGAATTCGATGACCGCCTGCGATCTTGATATCGCATCGAGCATATTTCTACTGTCTGCGCTTTTTCCTAACCCCAGCATTACAAGTCCCCCAAAGTCAGCCCACGGCGCGGCAAGCCGCAAAGAAGATGCGGTCCACGCCATATCACGTTGAACACCGAACAGGTTTTGCCGCCGAAGGCAGCAATGCAGGCACTTCTCTATGTTGGCCCTGGGTCAGGTATCGGCCCGCGTATAGGCTTGCCGGCGCGGTACTGATCTATGGCGTTAATATTAGATATCTATAATATTAAAATGTTCTTATTTAATAAAATGCTTGAAAGAAAAAACAAAACCGCCGGCAGGTGCTCCGGCGGTCTGGATTGTTCCTTATCATTCTTCAGCGAGGCCTGCGCAGACCTTGTCAGGCCGCGAGATCTTCCGCCTCAGTGCCCTTGAACATTTTCGCAAGGTTCAGGAAGCAGATCATGCCATGTTCGTTGGCGATGATCCCTTCGGAATAGGACTTGTCGAAGGAGGCTGAAATTTCGGGAACCGGCTGGACCTGGTTTGCCGGGATCGTCAGAATGTCTGAAACGCGATCCACCAGCATGCCGATGACCATGTTATGCACCTCGGCTACTACGATTGCGCTGCGCTCATTGGCAACGGTGCTTTTCATGCCGAGTTTGTGAGCCAGATCTATGATCGGGATAACAGAGCCGCGCAGGTTCATGACGCCGATGACGTCTTTCGGTGCGTGGGGAATGGGCGTCGAAGGCGCCCAGCCGCGGATTTCGCGAATGGTCGTCGTCTTCACGCAGAATTCCTGATCATGCAGGCGGAATGCGATGATTTCGAGCGTCTCACCGCCAAAATTGGTAGAGTTAATCATTGCCATCAGAATTCTTCCCAATGCTCGCTGTGGAGGCCGGCGCAAGTGCACCGACACTTGCAATGCGAATTCGGCGTTCTGCCTGGTGCCTGAACAGTCGGAAACAATATTTCCGTCTTCAATGGAAGATTCCTAGCATGAGATGGTTTCGCAAACCTAAATGCGAACCATCTCAATACTCTTTCTCGTAAAATATGCCTGCTGCGCCTTCGCCATCGCCGCCCGCTTCCCCGCGCAGCTTCACACCGCGTCCTACGTCGAGATTGATGATGGCTTTTGCGCCGGATTCGCCGCTTTGCTGCAGCTCCAGATAGGTTCTTTCGTTCAGGTATTTACCGGCGGAAACACGGGCCTGTCCTTCGGAATCGGTCGAAATATCAAGATCATCGACGCCGAGATTGCTTCTGAGCTTGTCGAACAGCGATGTGGAACGCCCGCCGGCCAGTTGAGCGGCGGCATCCGCCAACCGTGCGATCTGCAGCGCGGATAGTTTTGACATGGACTGGCCGAAGATCAGCTGTGCCATCACCTCATCCTGTGGCAGAGCGGGAGCCGAGGAGAACGCAAAGGTCGGATCGTTGGCAGTACCGGAAACAGATACGGTGATGGTCGTTGAACCAACCGTTGAGTCCGCCTTCATGTCGAGGACCGGAACGAGGCCGCCACCGAAACTGATATTTCCTGTCGTGAAATCAAGGCGGCGAGTGAGGATTTCAAGCCTGCCCCGACGCATTTCGAAGCCGCCGGAAATGACCGGAACCGCTGCGGTGCCACGGATCGTCAGATTGCCGGTCAGTTCTGCATCGATACCCCGACCGCGCACGAATATACCGCTCGGTGCATTGACCTGCAGATCGAGATTGATGGTGGACGAGCTCCCGCTTCCGCCCTGATCGGCTCCAAGCGCCTTGGCCTGCGCGCGTACCTTGGGTGGTGCGTTCTTGTGCTTGACGTCGATCTCCGTCAGTGAAGCCGGCAGCTTCTCCGGAATGGTGATGGCGCTTCTGTCCAGCGTCAGGTTGCCGCCCAGCACGGGGGAATTCAGCAACGGGCCTTTCAGCGTCAGCGTGCCGCTCACCACTGTCGTTACCAGCGTGCCGTCGTTGTAACCGGCGCGATTAAGCGTAATCGATATATCGGCAGGAAAACCCGAACCACCGGTTATGCCGACGCTGCCGGTTCCCGAGATCGTTCCACCGCCTGCCAGCCTGCCGGTCAATCGGGAGATGACGGCACGATCACGGTCGAAGGTGATGGTGGCGCCCAGATCGTTAATGGTGAGGTTTCGGCGCACGTCGGTCAGGCGCGTGCCATCAGTGGTGATGCTGCCGCTAATGACAGGTGCGGAAGCGCTGCCGGAAATCTTCACGTCGATGGCGGCGGTGCCATTCACATCGAGGCCCTGCGCTGCTGTTTGTGCCGCGACGGCTGAGAAAGGCAGTCTGCCGGAAAACGCCATCGAAAGCGGACGATTGCCGGCGATACCGAGCGAGCCGCCGCCTGAAAGCGCCATGCCGCCCTGACCGGAAACATTCGTGTCGATCTGAAGGGTACCACCGGAAAATTGACCGTTCGCCTTGATGCCGAGGGCGGCGAGACCCGCCGCGCGCGTCTGTGCGACCTCGGCATTTACCCAGTTGAGATTATAGTCGACCGCAGGGTTCGATGCCGCACCCTTGGCCTTCACCGTGCCGGAGATGCTGCCCGCCGCATCCAGTCCGGTGGCAAAGGCATTTGCGAGACTTGCGGGCAGCGAACGGATATCGGCATTGATATCAAGCGTCGACCCGGCGGTGCCGTTGACCTCGACACGTCCTTCGCCCGTGATGATGGTCAAATCGGAGATCCGGGCCGTACCGTTCTGGATGGCAATGGTGGTGGGTTTTTCAAGGCGCACGGCAATGCCCTTGGGCGCGGCGGAAAAGGCGTCGAGTCTTACCGTCATGGGCGATCCGCCCGTCTCGGCGCTGCCATTCACCACCAGCGGTGCGTTGTCGTAACGCGCGTTGACGTCGAACTGCGTCGTTGTGCCGGAATGACCGATTGTGGCTTTCAGGTCAGATATCGCAGCCGCGCCGGCATTGACGGTATCGGCGTTGACCTTGCCGTTGATGGCGATTGCCTGAAGGTCGTCTATTGAAATATCGGCCGCCAACCCGGAGATCGTTGTCGTGCCCTGACGGATGCTGCTGCCATTGGCTTTGATCGTCGCGGCGATCCGGCCATTGGCGTTGCTAAGGGCGATGTCGCCGGCAATATCGCCATCCGCCTGCTGCGCAGCGAGAGCGGCGAGTAGCGCAAGGTCGGGAAAGTTGAAGGAAAGATTGCCGGATGGCAGAAACTGCTGCGAGAATTGCAGTTGCCCGTTCAAGATATTCCGGCCTACCGCCACGCGCAGCTCGGGAATCGCAGTGCCGTTTTCGGTTTGCACCAATTCGGCATTGGCATCGATCTTCTGTCGGTCAAGGCTGCCGCTGGCGGTAAGTTTCGCCTGAGGAGCGGCGGGATCGGCCTTGCCTGTCGCATTGACTTGCAACGATTCAAGCGTACGTCCGGCAAGGATTGCGCTCTCGGAAGTCAGGGTCACGTTGAAATCTGGCGCTGCCAGCGCGCCGGTGGCCTCGATCGCAAAATCGGCGACGCCCTTTGCCTGTGGCGTCAACTTTTCAAGAGCGAGAAATTTACCCGTCAGGCTGGCGCTCAATGCATCGTTTTCGAGACCGGCATTGCCTGTCGCCTCGATCGTTCCCGACTTGACGACGAGGTTTTCAACGTTGGTGCGTCCACCGATGGTCACGTCGACATCACCCTGGAGGGCGATGGTGGTGTCGAACTTTTCCGCGAGAGCCGGTGGAAGGGTAGCGGGCAGTGCGAAGAGCTGCACGCTGGAGGTGAGGCGGTTGCCGGTAAGGTCAAAACTGCCGTTCAGTGTTCCGCCAACGCTGGCGCTTTCAAGCGTCGCGCTGTCAAAGCCGATGGCGGATGGGCTCAGGCGGAGCGGTGCATTGATGGTGAGCGGCGCACGCACCAGCCGATCAATATCCGGGCTGACAAAGGACGATTGCGCTACGGAGAGAGCGGTGGCGATTGTGCCGCTCCGGTCGGCGATATTGAGATCAGCGCTTTGCGCCGTCAGTTTGACGTCGTCCAGCCTGCCTTGCGGCAAAGAGAGGCTGCGCAGGGAAACGGTCGTGTCAAGATGTGCGGCGTCTGCCCCACCCTTTAACGAAAGATCGAGGCCGTTGATGAGGGCCTGCACCTCCCCATCGCTCAGCGGCCAGCGAAAATCGACGGGCCCGGCTGTGCCGATGAGGTTGGCGGCAAGGTCGTTCTGGCCGTTCGGATCAATGGTGCCGGAGGCCGTCAGCAGCAGGGTGCTGGTTTCCAGTGTACTGCTGCCGATTTCGATGCGCCCCTGTGGGGAAAGGGTGGCGTTTGCGTCGAGCTTCGTCTCACCGGCAAAAAGCTGCCGGAAGGCGGGCGGGAGAAGCAGATCGGGCTGGCCGCCACCCGAAACTTCGATGCGGCGGGTGCCATCCTCCGCGAGGAGGTGCCGGCCGGTGACGCTGACAACAGGGTTACCAGCGACGTTGCCACGCATGCTGCCGGTCCAGTTTGAAAGCGGTCCTTCGCCGTTAAGGTCGATGGCGACCGCAGGTGTGCCGGGCAGAGACAGCAGCGTGGCAAGAAGTCCGCCCTCAGGCTCCCGCATCTCCGCTTTCAGCTTCAGGACATTTTCGTTGGGAAGAAATGCGATGTCGGCGTTAACGACCGCATCCGGGGCATTCAGCCGGTGGGCCGTGAGCGACAGTCTGATATCGTCGCTGGCGGCCTTGAGGTTGCCTTCGGCCGTCAGTTCAAAGGGGCGGCCGAGAAGGGGCTGGCCGAGACGAATATCGGGAAAGCTGAAATTGTCGATCGCTATTTCAATCGGCAGAGAGGAACTGCCGGAGCTTTTGCTCGTCGTTTCCTCCACCGGAACCGGTTGGCGCTGGACATCGATCGATCCCGCCGATACCCGGTCCGCATGGAAGGTGCCGGCAAGAAGCGAGAAGGGTGACCAGTCGACGGCGATCTGGTTCACGCGGGCATAAGGGCCCTGCCGATCCGAAAGAGTGACGTTGTCGAGCCTCAGATGCCCCGTTAAAAGCCCGCTGGGCGGAGAAATCTCGATTATCTGATCGGGTGTCGATACAAGCGATGAAATCTGCTTTGCGGCTATTCTCGCGCCCATCGGCGTAAAACCGACGAAAAAGGCTGCAAGCAACAGAAGTACCACGCCGCACAAGGCAGCGTAGCCCAGCCATTTCAGCAATCGAATCAACGTTTTCATAAAGGGTAATCTACACTCTGTTGCAAGGGTGTTCGACTGCGGCGTTTAAAAAGACTGACCGATGCCAGCATAAATGCCGAAACTGTTGCCGCCATCGTATTTGTCTAGCGGCGTGGCGACATCGAGACGCAGAGGCCCGAAGGGTGTCGCGTAACGCAGCCCGATACCGGCGCCAGCCCGAATGTCGGAAAAGTCCGGGGTCACGTCTTCAGAGACCACACCCGCATCGATAAAAGGCACGATACCGATCGTGTCGGTGACCTTGATGCGGGCTTCAATGGAGCCAACGACATAGGAGCGACCGCCGGTCGCGTCGCCTGCCGCATTATAAGGCGATATTTCCTGATAGCTATAGCCACGCACGGACCCGCCGCCCCCGGCATAAAAGCGGCGGGTGGTGGGGATGTCCTGCAGGTCGCTTCCGCCGACGAGCACGCCGCCCGACAGTTTTCCGGCCATGATCAGCCTGTCTTCGGCGCCCAGCCCCTTGTACCCGGTAATCGAACCTTCGAAAGAGGAGAAGAAGGTCCCGTTCAGGGCCTCATAGCTGGGCTTGGCGGCCACCGATGCACGAAAGCCTTCGGTCGGGTTGAGCTTGTCGTCGCGGGTATCGCGAACGAATTCCAGCGGAATGGACGTGGTAAGATATTCGTTCTTTCCGAAGGCATCGTCTGTATCGGCCCACTGCACCTCCAGGCCCGCGGCAGCCGTGTCGGTATCGTTTAGTTCATAACTGAAACCGGCAGTCCCAGTCAGCGTCTTGGCTTCGTAGGTGTCCGGATGCTCGGTCTTGGCAATCAGGCTGGTCTTGAATGTCGTGCGGGGATTGAACATTCCGGGCTTCGTAAAGGTAATGCCCGCCGAATAGTCCATGCCTTCCACGCTCGATGCCTCTGCAATGCGCGAGACCGAGCCCTCGATGCGCAGCGATTCGGCCTGGCCGAACAGGTTTCTGTGGCCCCAGTAGCCCTGAAGACCAATGCCTTCGGTGGTGGAATATTGTGCGCCGACGCCGAAATAGCGGTGCTTGCCTTCGGACACTTCGATGGTCAACGGAATGGTGCCGTCGCGGGCGAGCGTTCCTGCCTCCTTGATCGTCAGGCTGGAAAAAACACCGAGCTGGCGCAGGCGATCGGCGGCCTTGCGCAGTTTTTCCGGCGAATAGGGCTCGCCGCCATTGAGGCGCGAATAGCGGCGGATGAAATCCCCATCGACGGTTTTTTCACCGGTGACGGTGACCGTGCCGAGTGGGGCGACGGGGCCGCCTTCGGCCGCCATGGTGATGTCGACAGTGTTTGTCGCATGGTTTGCAACGGCCTCGCGTTTCGTCAGCTTGGCAAGCGGGCGGCCTTCGGCCTTCAGATCATCGATCAGCTTGTTGCCGGCGCGGATGATCGCCAGGGAGCCGGCATCGCCGCCCGTCGTCAGGCCGTATTCCTCGAGATTGCGGCCTGTGACGTCGCCTTCGAGACGGATATTGCCGAGTGTGAATTTGGGACCGGGCGTAACGGTTATGACCACGGGAACGGGCGCGCTATGGTCGAAAACCGGGTTGGGCGGCAGGTCGTCGACATTCCTCCCGGCCACGGTGACATTGACAATACCGCCATAGCGGGCGTTTTCATAAAGCGCTGCAATCAGCCTGTCCCTGTCGTCCCTTGCCTTTATCAGGAGTCCGAGATCGCCTGAGGCAGGCTTGTCCTTGTCGGCCAAAAGAAGGGAACTGTTTTCGAGGCTGTCCGTCAGGGATTTGTCGGCGTCGGGAGCGTTGAGCGTGACGGCATATTTGACGGGGTTGATAACCTCGACCTCCGGTTCTTCCGAACCCCACAGGCGCATGCCGAACAGTTTAAAGGCGAAGGCATCACGCGCAAAAGCCGGATACAGGGCGAACGTCACAGCAACCGCAAGCGCGGTGCCAGCTTTCCGATACGCAATACCTGTCTTCGGGTTAGTTCGTGTTCTTCGCATAAGCTGCTTTATGGTTGAGCCTTTATTGTCGCCCTAACCCGTTTCCTCTCCGTTAACATTGCAATTTAATCATAAATAAACGGCTTTGAGGACCCTCGGCACATGTTTTGCAGCCCATAACGCAAAAAGCCCCGGATGACCGGGGCTTCTGTGCAACGGTATTTCGCGAAGCGATTAGCGGCAACGTGCCGTGTAACGCTGGCCGTACTGGTCGCGGTAATAGCAATAGCCCGGCTCGGAAGCGTTGCCAATCAAAGCACCACCGACGCCACCGATCGCTGCGCCAACAGCTGCGCCACGAACGTTGCCAGTGACCGCGCCACCGATAACGGCGCCGGAAACGGCACCAATCGAAGCACCCTTTTCAGTCTGCGTGCAGCTTGCAAGCGACAGGCCGACCAGCGCAAATATGATTGCCTTTTTCATGAAACTCTCTCCAACGTTACAATGAGCTCTTTGGCTCGGTAGGCGTCCCATATTTATCTGCGGCGACTGCTACCTCCGACCGCCACAGATAACTAACAATTCGATGTCGTTTAGGGAAGCCTCCACTTAAGGCATTCCTCCGAGCGTAAATCGATTGTGCCCCAAACAACGGCGCGGCGCAAAAAAGGTTCCAAAAATCCGCTTTTTTGATGTGAATCAATTTTGCGCTTTTCATGAGCGGCTATAAACGGTTTATTGGAATGGTTCAAAACAACGGCGAATTGACGCAGTGGCGGCTAAAATAGCCCGGAAGGGTTGACGGTCCCGGCAACGAGGCAGAGAACGAGCTGGTCAATTCTGGAGCATGGCATGGACTTCGAGGCATTTTTCACGACGGAACTGCAAAGCCTGCATTCTGAGGGACGCTATCGCGTTTTTGCGGATATCGAACGCCAGCAGGGCAATTTCCCCCGCGCGACCCGGTATAACGCCAATGGTGAACGCAAGGACGTTACTGTCTGGTGTTCCAACGACTATCTCGGCATGGGCCAGAACCCGAAGGTTGTCGAAGCCATGAAAGCCGCCATTGATCACTGTGGCGCGGGTGCGGGAGGCACCCGGAATATTTCTGGCACCAACCACTATCACGTCCTGCTCGAGCGCGAACTTGCTGACCTCCATGGCAAGGAATCGGCGCTGATCTTCACCTCAGGCTATGTGTCCAACTGGGCTACCCTCGGTACGCTCGGCCAGAAGATACCTGGCCTGATCATCTTTTCGGACGCGCTCAACCATGCCTCAATGATCGAGGGCATCCGTTATGGCCGTTGTGAGCGGGTGATCTGGAAGCACAATGATCTCGAGGACCTCGAGGCCAAGCTCCAGGCCGCTGATCCGAACGCGCCGAAGCTCATCGCTTTCGAATCCGTTTATTCCATGGACGGCGATATCGCGCCGATCAGCGAAATCTGCGATCTTGCCGATCGTTATGGCGCCATGACCTATCTCGATGAAGTCCACGCTGTGGGCATGTACGGCCCGCGCGGCGGCGGCATTGCCGAGCGCGAAGGCCTGATGGATCGCCTGACGATCATCGAGGGAACGCTCGGCAAGGCCTTCGGCGTCATGGGCGGTTACATTACCGGCTCCACCGCGGTCTGCGATTTCATCCGCTCCTTCGCTTCCGGTTTCATCTTCACCACGGCATTGCCGCCGTCGCTCGCCGCCGGAGCGATTGCTTCGATCCAGCATCTGAAGGCAAGCCCTTTCGAGCGGGCCCGTCATCAGGACCGCGTGCGGAAGCTGCGTGGACTTCTCGATGCGCGCGGCATTCCGCATATGGACAATCCAAGCCACATCGTGCCGGTCATGGTGGGCGATGCTGCCAAGTGCAAATGGATATCTGATATCCTGCTCGACAGTCACGGCGTCTATGTGCAGCCGATCAATTATCCGACGGTGCCGCGTAAGACCGAGCGTCTGCGCATCACCCCGACCCCGCTGCATAGCGACGCGGACATCGAGCATCTGGTCGGCGCGCTGCATCAACTCTGGTCGCATTGTGCGCTGGCGCGTGCGGTGGCGTAAGGAAACTCTTCGGATAGGGAAATCGGGCCGCGTTTACGCGGCCTTTTCTTTGGTGGAGATGAGTTCGCCGGCATGGCGGCGAGCTTCCTCATCTGCCGCGAATACATCTTCGATCGTGCCAGCGCTGCGGCCGTCATCCATCCGGTCCATGACCGTTTCCACGATGTCCGCCATATCGAGGAAACCGATGGCGCCGTCGACGAAGGCGTGAAAGGCGGTCTCCTCGGCGGCGTTCAGGGCGGCACCCTGTAAGCCGCCGCGCTCCAGCGCGGTTCGCGCCAGCCGAAGTGCCGGGAACCGTGCCTCATCCGGCGCCTCGAAATCGAGCCTCGCCAGTTTTGCGAAATCCAGCCGTTCGACGTTCAGCTGTCCGCGCTCAGGATAGGTAAGGGCGTAAGAAATGGCGGTGCGCATATCGGGAGATCCGAGCTGCGCGATATAAGAGCCGTCGCTGTAGCCAACCATCGAATGCACGATCGACTGCGGATGGACTATTACCTCAACCTGATCCGGCCTGAGATCGAAGAGATATTTCGCCTCGATCATCTCCAGTCCCTTGTTGAACATGGACGCGCTGCCGATGGAAACCTTCAACCCCATTGACCAGTTGGGATGGGCGCGGGCGACGTCCGCCGTGACATTGGTCATTTCTTCGCGCGACCATGTCCGGAACGGGCCGCCGGAAGCCGTCAGGATGATGCGTTCCACAGCCTCTCTGTGATCGCCCGTGAGGCACTGGAAGATTGCGCTGTGCTCGCTGTCGACCGGGATCAGCCTGCCGCCACCCTGCTTGACCGTGCGTATAAAAACATCGCCCGCCGAAACGAGGCACTCCTTGTTGGCGAGGGCGATATCTGCGCCACGCCTGGCCGCAGTCACCGTGGGGGCCAGACCGGGGGTTCCGGCAATGGCCGCCATCACCCAGCCGGCATCCATCGAAGCCGCCTCTTCAAGACCGGATTTGCCTGCCGCGGTCTTTATGCCCGTTCCTGCGAGAGCGGACTTGAGGTCTTCGTAGTTGTCGTCCTCGGCGGTAACGGCAAGCTCCGCGCCGAATTGTCGCGCCTGCTCCGCCAGAAGGGCGATATTCCCGGCGCCGGTCAAAGCCACGATCTCGAATTGGCCCCTGCCGCCCAGTTGACGGACCACATCCAGCGTATTGGAGCCGATCGAACCCGTCGAACCCAAGATCGTCAGCTTGCGGGGCATTTCACTGGCATTCGTCATTTTTAGTCCGTCGGTCCGTTGCTGGTCGCAATTCTTCGGGCGTGCCGTTCTCCCGAAGGTACTGCACGTTTTCGGGCTATATGCTTTAGCCTCTACCCGCGAAAACAAGCCATAACAAGGACAAAGCCAGCCTATTGTTTTTGCGGATGGCAAAGCCATATGCAAGAAAAACGATGAGAGGATATTGATGCGGCGTTTTCTCGTTTCCAGCGGATGGATTTTTGCGGCGAGCCTTGTGCTGGTTGCGGCCTTTGTCCCTTTTGATCCGCGCCTCTCGGAAAGCGCGCAGGCGTTGCCCGGTGCAGTGGTATCCTTTAATCGTGCGATTACCGATTTCGGAACTTTCCGCTGGATGCTTTATTCCACCGGCGCGCTGGCCATTCTCGCCTATGTCGCGGCGCGGGTTCTCAGCGCGCAGACCTATCATGGCCGGTTGCGGACAGCGTGGCGGCTTCTCTCCTATTTCTTTCTGACAATCGGAACCGCGAGCATTCTCGTTCATACGCTAAAGTTCCTGATCGGCCGGGCGCGGCCGGAGCTCCTTCTGGAAATGGGGGCGTATAGCCTTACACCCTTCACCGGCGACAATCTTTATGAAAGCTTTCCTTCCGGCCATTCCACGGCTGCCGGAGCGTTTTTCGGTGTCTTTGCCATGCTTATGCCGCGCTTTCGCTGGGCGTTTCTTCTGCTTGCCCTTGTGATTGGCGTCTCACGTGTCATTGTCGGCGCGCATTATCCGAGCGATGTGGCGGCCGGGCTGCTGCTCGGCATGTGGACGGCCATGGCCTTCGCCTTTATCTTCGCCAGGTCCGACATGTTGTTCCGGTTCGACGCACAGGGGTGGCCGCAACCGAAAAACGTGGCCTTACCTGCGCAAAAGACTTGATGGTGGTGGGGGATCGTATGGTTGCCGGGGGCCTTGACGCCGAAATGCCAGAGCGGAAGCGGATCATCACAAGGGTTGCCATTGCCGGCGCTGGCCCTGCCGGGCTCATGCTCGGGCTCCTCCTTGCGAGAGCAGGTATCGATGTCACCATCGTTGAAAAGCATGGCGATTTCCTGCGCGATTTTCGGGGCGATACCATTCATCCTTCCACTCTCGATATTGTTGAGCAGCTAGGCTTCATTCGGGAGTTTCTGGCGCTGCCGCATACGAGAGCGCAGAAACTTCATGCCGAGATTGCGGGTCGGACGGTCACCATCGCCGATTTTTCCCGGCTGCCTGCGAGAAACCGTTTCATCGCCTTCATGCCGCAATGGGATTTCCTAAGCTTTCTTGCCGGCAAGGCAGGGCAATATGAGAATTTCACGCTGCTCATGAATGCAGGTGTCTCGGGTCTGCGCGAGCGCGATGGCGTTGTTGCGGGTCTCGTGGTGGATACGTCCGACGGGCCGCTGGAGATCGATGCCGAGCTCGTGATCGGGGCGGATGGCCGCAATTCAATCGTGCGGGACAAGGCAGGTCTGTTGGTGGAAAGCTTCGGGCAGCCGACGGAGGTTCTCTGGATGAAACTATCCAGGCAGCCGGGCGATCCGGCGGAAACCATGGCGCATGCCGGCCCCCAGCAGGGTTTCGTCCTGATAGATCGCGGCGATTATTGGCAGTGCGGTTTTGTGGTCCGCCGCGGAACCTTCGCCGAGATGAAGGTTCAGGGTATCGCAGCGTTCCGCGATGCGGTGGCGAAAGTGTGCCCGCTGCCGCAGGAACGGCTTCTCGAACTTCAGACCTTTGAGGATGTGCATCTGCTGACGGTCAGGATCGACCGGCTGAAGCGGTGGTGGAAGCCTGGCCTCATCTGCATCGGTGACGCGGCTCACGCCATGTCGCCCATTGGCGGCGTCGGTGTCAATCTTGCCATTCAGGATGCCGTTGCCGCCGCAAATATTCTCATTCCCGTTCTTGCGCGGGGCGAAAAGCCAGGCGAGCGGGAATTGATGGCCATCGAAGCGCGGCGCTCATTTCCGACAAGGGCGACACAAAAGCTGCAATTGATGATGCGCAGCAGCCGGAAGAAGGATCAGGGCAATAGCCGCAAGGCGAAAGGGCCCCCCGCTTTCGTGCGCATGATTGCCCGCGTTCCGCTTCTCGCCCATCTCGCCGGCCGTTTGATCGGCCTCGGTTTCCGACGGGAGAAGTTGACCCGTTGATCCTTCGGTGGCGTGTAGGCGTCCGTTCAGGCCTCTTCGATCACCCGTGCATGTTTCAGCCCGAGAACGGCCGAGCCGATCAGTCCCGGTTCAATCCTGCAGATGGCAGGCACGACAAGCGGCCGGGCGAAGCGACGGAGAATTCGGGCTCTGACCGCTTCATCCAGTGTGGCAAGCAGTTCCCTGGAGTTTGACAGGCCGCCGCCGACCGGCACGATGGTTGCCCCGGTGACGTTTATCACCATCGCCAGCGGCGAAGCGAGAATATCGACAAGGATATCGATGGTTCTTGCGGCGTCCGGGTTGCCGCCCAGCCAGGCTGCGATGATCTCCTCGCTGGTCATGTCCTGCCGGTGGAGATGCATATGAAGCTTTTCCATGCCGCGGGCGCTGCCAATGGCATCGATACAACCCGTGAGGCCACAGCCGCATTCGAACCGAGGCAACTCGACCGGCGGGTTGCCGGCCCGCGTTGCAGCCACGGGTCCGTGGCCCCATTCGCCGGCGAAGCCACCCTCGCTGTTGATGAGCCGGCCGTCGATCACCAGACCTCCGCCGACACCGGTTCCGAGGATGACGCCAAAAACCACGCGATGGCCCCGCCCGGAACCGATCTCCGATTCGGCCATCACGAAACAGTCGGCATCGTTGGAGACGATGACAGGAAGGCCCAGCGCCTGTTCCAGTTCGTCCTTCAGCGCGCGGCCATGAATACTTGGAATATTGGCGACAGTGGCCCTGCCGGTGTCGGCATCGATGACGCCGGCAATCGACAGCGACACGCAGGCGGGTGTGCCGCCACTATTGTCGATGACGGATTTCAGGCCGGCGGCAAAGTCTTCAAAGCTGGTCTTTGGAGTCGGGATGCGCGGCACGGGGCGAATATCGTCAGGAGCGTAGGCAATCGCGCCCTTGATGGTCGTTCCGCCTATATCGAAACAAACGATCATGATTCAGCCTCCGGAGCGTGCGGCATCGTGGATCTTATCTCCGCCGATCCATGTCGAATGCATCTGAAGGTCAGGTGTAAGCATGACAAAATCCGCATCGAAACCAGGCAGAAGTCTGCCTTTGCCAGAAGCGCCGATTGCCTCGGCAGGATAGGCTGACGCCATTCTCAAGGCCTCTTCCAGCGGCGCGTCCAGCTTTTCGTGCATGAAGCGAATGCAGGAGAGCATATCGATATCCGCCCCCGCCAGCGTACCGTCTTCAAGCGTCAGCCGGCCGCCGTTGCGATAGACACGCCTGCCATTCAGTTCAAAACCATCATCGTCGGTGCCGATAGTCGACATGGCATCCGTGACGAGGAAGATGTGGGCCGGGCCATTCTTTGCGCGCAGCGCAATGCCGATCGCGGCCGGATCGACATGGAAACCGTCGGCGATCAATCCACAATCGAGCTTGCCGTTTGAAAGTGCCGCCCCCACGAGCCCCGGCTCGCGATGACCGAGCGGGCTCATGGCATTGAAAAGATGTGTGACCATCGAAGCACCTGCTTCGGCATAGGCAGTCGCCATGTCGAGTCCTGTGTCCGTGTGGCCGAGACTGACGACGATGCCGGCTTCTGCCAGCGCCTTGACCTGTTCCAAGGTTACATTCTCTGGGGCAACGGTCGTCATCACGAAGGGGAGTTTTGCCTTGCATCCGGTCAGCACCGCCAGATCAGGCGCTTCCATTTTGCGGATCAGTGCCGGATCATGTGTGCCCTTGCGGGCAACCGAAAGATGCGGGCCCTCGAAATGCAGGCCGAGAAAGCCGGGCACCCTTTCTCTTTGGGCGTCAATGCCCGCTTCGGCGGCTCGCAATGTGATATCCGGCCGGTCGGTGATGAGCGTGACCATTAGCGCTGTGGTGCCGAATTTCGCATGGGCGGAGCAGATCCGGGCTATTCCTTTCGCATCCGGCTGGTTATTGAACATCACCCCACCGCCGCCGTTGACCTGAAGGTCAATGAAGCCAGGCGTGATAAGCAATCCTGGCGCGTCGATGATCTCGGCTTCTGCCGGTGCGGACATGCGGCCACTGATGTCGCCGACACGGCCATCCACGGTCACGAGCACCCTGTCGTCGTGCCATGCGGCACCATCGAAAATGCGGGCGCCGACGAATGCCTTGATGCCGCTCATTGAGTTTCCGTCACCTTCTTCAACGCCACCGGCGCATCCGGGTTGAAGCCGCGCAGGCGCGACAATTGCTCGATGAAGCCGTAAAACGGCGCGATCAACAACAATGCATCGGTCAGCGGATGGTTGGTTTCCACGAAGGGCAGGGACTTGGCGGGGCTGCCTTTTGAGGATGTAACGAAAACATTGGCGCCCTTGCGGGAGAGATTTGCGGCAATTTCCGTCACGGAGGTCTCGGCGCGGTCACGGGCGGCAAAGGCGATCACCGGAAATCTCGGCGCGACCAGCGAAACCGGGCCATGCATGACTTCTGCCGACGAATAGGCTTCCGCGTGCAGTTCGCAGGTTTCCTTGCATTTCAGCGCGGCTTCCGCGGCGATGGCGAGAGCAGGACCACGGCCAAGCATATAAAGCGATTCCTCACCCTTGACCGCCTCGCCGATGTGGCTCCAGTCAAGGGCGACGGCCCGGGCGAAATTCTGCGGCAGGGCGCTGATCGCCTTGGCAAGCAGGTTGTCTTCCGTCCATTCGGCAAGGATCGCGAGACCGGCAACGATGGAGTTGACGAAGGATTTGGTGGCAGCCACGGCTTTTTCCGGGCCAGCCTGTATATCGATCGCGTGATCGGCGGCATCGCCAAGCGCAGATGGCAGGGTGTTGACGAGCGAGAAAGTGAGCGCGCCGCCATCGCGCGCACTTTGCGCCAAGGCGACGATATCCGGGCTCTTGCCCGATTGCGAAACGGCAATGGCCGCCGCCCGTTCCAGCCGCAGCTTCGTCTGGTAGATCGAGGCGAGCGACGGGCCGAGCGAGGCGACCGGAAGCCCGGTCTGCAGTTCGATGGCATATTTCAGGAAATGGGCGGCGTGATCGGAAGATCCACGGGCGATGGTGACGATAACGGCCGGATCACGGGCCTTCAGCTTGGCGCCGGCTTCCTGGAAGTCCGAATTGGCATTGTCGAGCAGGCGGGCGACTGCATCGGGAATCTCGTCGATTTCCTGGCGCATCAGGGTTGTCATTGTTTCTGTCCTTGATCACTGGTGGTCACTCGGGGCCCATCGTCAGTTCGGCGACGAGGTCATAGGCGTCGCTGCGGTACAGCGCACGGGATATTTCCATGAGGCGCCCGCTTTCCAGATAGGCCATTCGCTGAACGGAAAGCGCTGCCGAGCCCGGCGGAACGCCAAGCAGCAGGGTTTCTTCATCGGTAAGGTTACGGGCAGAGATGCGCTGGATGGCGCGCACCGGGCGAATGCCACTTTTCTCAAGCTCAAGATAGAGCGAATTTTCGACCAGTTGCGGGTCGGGCAGAATATCGCCTGGCAGGCTCGTGACTTCAAGCGCGATCGGCTGGTCATTGGCAAGGCGCAGACGGGTGAGCCGCGCCACCATGGCCGATTGTGAAAGGCCAAGCGCCATCATTTCGTCGCCGGTGGGGTGAAAGAGGCCTCTGTCCAGCCAGCGGGTGCTCGCCGTCATGCCACGCCGGCGCATGTCCTCCGTAAACGAAGTGAGCTTGGTCAGAGGCTGTTGCATGCGGGTGATCGGCTTGACGACAAAGGTACCGGAACCGTGCCGCCGGACGAGGAGGCCGTCGCGCACGAGGTCATCCACAGCCTTGCGCACCGTGACGCGGCTGACGCAGGCACTTTCCGCAATGTCGCGCTCTGGCGGCAAGGCATCGCCATGTTTCAGGCGGCCACCATTGATGGCGTCTTCAATCGTCTGGCGCAGCTTTAGGTAAAGCGGGCCGCCACCCGATTGCAGATCCTCCAGATTAAGCGCTGCCCCGTTCATCCATAACCTCTGTTACAATCCGATATGGCTGCTTCTGGCTATACCACACAAGTCGCGATCAGCAATACCAAAATAGAACCATTGGCGAACTTGTATTATTAATCGGAGCTTTTTTCGTTCTAATGCCTCAATTTAAGGCCTTATGATCGAAATTTCCGCATTAACCAAAAAAATTTTCTGAGCATTGTAATTGCTCTAGACGATTGGCATTTTTTTGGTATTGTTTTGGCATCGGTTGCCGGTGAATAGCTGTTGCGCGTCCTGCCGGCCTGGAAGAATCGGTTTCATATCCGCGACTTGCCAGAGTAAATCGAATTTTGCTTGACCGTTTTGAAAACTAATTTCATCATGGTTGGAAATTATCGCAGATAACTGAATAGCCAGCGGAGAATTGGCTGAATCTGCGAAAATTATTTACGAATGAGCAGGGAACAAAGTTCATGAAGGTGGGAATTATCGGACTCGGATTCCGTCTCGGTTATCTGGGCTACGTTTTTCATGAGATCGACAAGGATTTCGAGATCGTCGGTTATGTCGATCCAGCGCCGGCGGGCTTGCCGGGTCTCAAGGAAAAGGGGATCTCGGCTGGCAAGGCTTACGACAGCCCCGAGGCCTTGATCGCCAATGAAAAATTCGATCTCCTGATGATCGGTTCGCCGAACCACATGCATCTCGACCATATCCGCATCGGTCTTGAGGCGGGTTGCACCATCTTCTCCGAAAAGCCGATCGTCGTCAGCATCGAGGAAAGCCTCGAACTTGCCCGGCTCCTCAACAAGCATGGTCACGAGCGGTTGCTGGTGGGTCTAGTTCTGCGATATTCGCCGCTTTACCGCGATCTGCGCGCCGCACAGGCTGAAGGTAAGCTTGGCGATGTCGTTTCCATCGAGGCTTCCGAGCATATTCCGCCCTATCACGGCGCATTCTTCATGCGCGACTGGCGGCGTTACGAGCACTATTCCGGCTCGTTCATGCTCGAAAAATGCTGCCACGATCTCGATCTCTACAATGGTGTTGTCGGCGCGCGACCCCGTTTCGTATCGAGCTTTGGCGGGCGCAAAAGCTTCACGCCGGCCAATGCGCCGCAGAATGATGGCATCAACGACATGGAGGTTTACCATCGCAAGCCGAGCGGCTGGATGGGATCCGACAAGGTTTTCGACAGCGACGGCGACATCATCGATTACCAGACGGCGATCGTCGAATATGAAAACGGCGCTTCGCTTGCTTTCCATACCAATCTCAACGTTCCCGATGATTTCCGCCGTTTCTGCGTCATCGGCGCCAAGGGCATGGCGGAGGGCGATTTCGTGCGCGGTTTTCTCAACGTGCATAATGCCCGCACCAATGAAAAGACCCTGGCCAAGACCTATTCGGCGGCAACCACGCTCTCGCAGCATTATGGTGCGGACGAGCAGATGGCGGAGGATGTCATCGCCCATGTCGTCGAGGGCGCGCCGCTTCCGGTTTCCGCGCTCGACGCAATCGAGGCCGGTATTCTGGCGCTTGCGATGGATGAAGCGCGTCATGGCCGCAAGGTGGTCGATCTGAAGCCGGTTTGGGAGGCATACGATCTGGCCCTGCATGGGCAGCCGAAATCCCCCGCCGTGAAAACGGCTTGAGGGGCGGCGCGATGGAAGCGAAACGCAGCGCTGTCGTCTTTGCCTGGCTCCTTCTTCTGCCGGCGCTTTTATACATCACGGTTATCGTTGCTTATCCGCTTGTCGATACCTTCATCCTGTCCTTTACCGATGCGTCGCTCAGGAAAACGACAAATTGGGTCGGCTTCATCAATTACGAGAAGATCTTCAACGCGACTTTTGCCGATGTCATCACGCGGACCTTTATCTGGACGTTCTTTTCCGTCTCGATAAAGATGATCATCGGCACCTTTGGTGCAGTGCTGCTGAACTCCGCCGTTCCCGGCCGGGCGCTGTTTCGCATCCTGACAATGCCGCCGTGGATCGTGCCGATGGCTATCGGCATCTTCATGTGGGGCTGGATGTATAACGGCCAGTTCGGCATGATTTCCGGCGTGCTGCAGAACCTCGGCCTGGTGGATGGTCCGGTCGCATTCCTCGCCTATGGCAGAACGGCATTCTGGGCAACGATCGTCACTGACGTCTGGATCGGCGTGCCGATGGTGACGCTCTATCTGCTGGCGGCCATCCAGGCCATTCCGCAGGATCTCTACGAGGCCGCATGGACAGACGGGGCAAGCCGCCTCTACCGCTTCCGCCGCATCACGCTGCCGCTGATGCTGCCCGCGATGATTACCATGTCGATGATCTCGCTGATTTCGACCTTTAATTCCTTCGATATCATCTGGATCCTGACGCAGGGCGGACCGACCGGCCAGACCACGACCATGATCATCGACACGTACAAGACGGCGATCGGCTCTTACAAATATGGTGAGGGTGCCGCGCGCGCCGTGCTGATCTGCATCTTCCTGTCGATCTTCACCTATTTCTACTTCCGCATTACCAGCCGCATCTCGCAGGAGGCCAGCCGATGACCGACAAGAATGCGATGATCAACCGCTACAGGTGGTATGAAATTGTCGGGATTTATTGCGGTATCGCCGTGTTCCTGACCTTCGTGCTGGCGCCCTTCGTCGAAGGATTCCTGGTTTCGCTGAAACCGCTCAGCCTGCTGTTTTCCTCGCCTTACAAGTTCTGGCCGACAAACGGTTCCTTCGAGGCCTACCGCACCATGTGGGTCAGCGTTCCGGGCTTCGCCCGCTACGTTTTCAACTCGTTCTTCATTTCGACGATCTCCACGATCATCGTTCTGCTTCTGGTGGTTCCGGCGTCATATGCCTTCGCCCGGTTCCAGTTTCGCGGCCGCGGGCAATTGCTCGGTGCATTTCTGGCGATCAACATGTTCTCCGGCGCCGTGCTCCTGATCCCGCTTTACCGGCTGATGCGCAATATGGGTGTGCTGAACACCTATCTGGCGATGATCATTCCCGGAGCCGCTTTCCTGATCCCGACCGCGATCTGGCTTTTGCGCACCTATATGCTGCGTATCCCGCGGGAACTGGAAGAGGCGGCCTATGTGGATGGCGCAAGCTACTTCTACACCTTCCGTCGGGTGATCCTGCCGCTTGCGATGCCGGGTATCGCCGTGGTCTCCATCACAACCTTCATCGGCGCTTATGCGCAGCAGTTCATCTTCGCGCTCACCTTCAATTCCAAGACCGAATATATGCCGCTGCCCATCGGCCTCTTCGCCTATTTCGGTCGTCAGGAAGTCATCTGGAATGAGTTGATGGCGGCCAGCTTCGTCGGCATTGCGCCGGCCATGGTCGTGATCTTCTTCATGCAACGATATCTCGTCAGCGGGCTGACCGCCGGCGCGGTGAAATAAACAACAACCGGAACGACCACCAAAACGGGAGACTACCTATGGCACTGAAACATTATGGATTGGCGCTCTGCGCTTTCGCATTTGCCGGTTCCACTGCCCTTACCACGGTGACGGCGCACGCGGCCGACAAGGAGATCAGCTGGATCTATTGCGGCGACAAAATGGACCCGATCCACGAAAAATACATCAAGGAATGGGAAGGCAAGAACGAGGGCTGGAAGGTTGTGCCCGAGGTCGTCGGCTGGGCGCAGTGCCAGGACAAGGCGACAACGCTTGCCGCCGCCGGCACGCCCGTCGCCATGGCCTATGTCGGTTCGCGCACGCTGAAGCAGTTCGCGCAGAACGATCTGATCGTTCCGGTGCCGATGACCGAAGACGAAAAGAAGAGCTATTACCCCAACATCGTCGACACGGTGACGTTCGAGGACACGCAGTGGGGCGTTCCCGTCGCATTCTCGACCAAGGCGCTCTACTGGAACAAGGACCTGTTCAAGCAGGCGGGTCTCGATCCCGAAGTGCCGCCGAAGACATGGGCTGAAGAAATAGCCTTCGCCAAGCAGATCAAGGAAAAGACGGGTATTGCCGGTTACGGCCTTCCCGCCAAGACCTTCGACAATACCATGCACCAGTTCATGCATTGGGTTTATACCAACAACGGCAAGGTGATCGACGGCGACAAGGTCACGGTCGACAGCCCGCAGGTTGTCGCGGCGCTGAAGGCCTACAAGGACATCACGCCCTATTCCGTGGAAGGCCCAACGGCCTATGAGCAGAATGAAATCCGCGCCATCTTCCTCGATGGTAAGGTCGGCATGATCCAGGCCGGCTCGGGCGCCGCAACACGCCTGCAGGAAACCAAGATCAACTGGGGTATCGCGACCCTGCCGCTCGGCCCGGAAGCCAAGGGTCCCGGCACGCTGCTCATCACCGACAGCCTGGCGATCTTCAAGGGAACCGGGGTTGAAGAAAAGGCGACCGAATTTGCGAAGTTCATCACGTCGCCCGGCCCGCAGGGCGAATATGAGCTGCAGGGCGGCGCGGGCCTCACCCCGCTGCGTCCGTCTGCCAAGGTAGACGAATTCGTTGCGAAGGATCCCTTCTGGAAGCCGCTGATCGACGGTATCGCCTATGGTGGGCCGGAGCCGCTCTTCACGGACTACAAGGGTTTCCAGGACGTGATGATCGAGATGGTTCAGTCTGTCGTTACCGGCAAGGCAACGCCGGAAGATGCGGCAAAGAAGGCTTCTGGCGCTCTCGAGCAATATAAATAATCCGATTGCAACGGTTGCGGGCGTAATGCCCGCAACCGGTCCGTTTCGCCGTGAGATTGGTCGCCGCCCCCTGTGGCTGCTCTTTCTCGTGTTTTTCAACGGTTCCGGTCTGACGCGGTTTCCGCCTCATGGTCCGGAACGTCTCTGAATGCGGCCAGATTTCGGCCGCTGACGGGAGAGGCAAGTCTTGGGTCAGCTTTATCTCAACAACGTCCGCAAGAACTATGGACATTTCGAAGTCATCAAGGGCGTTCAGCTCGACATCAGGGATGGCGAGTTCGTCGTTTTTGTCGGCCCCTCGGGATGCGGCAAGTCCACTTTGCTGCGCATGATCGCCGGCCTTGAGGATATTTCCGGCGGCGACGTCGTCATCAACGGCGTGAAGGTCAATGAACTGCCGCCGGTCAAGCGTGGTATCGCCATGGTCTTCCAGTCCTATGCTCTCTATCCGCATATGACTGTTTTCGAAAACATCGCTTTTCCTTTGCGCGTCGAAAAGATGGAAGAGGGCAAGATCAAGGACAAGGTGGAGAGCGTCGCAAAGATTCTTCAGCTCGACCAGCGCCTGCAGCAGCGCCCCGGCATGTTGTCCGGCGGACAGCGCCAGCGCGTTGCCATCGGCCGCGCCATCGTTCGTGAACCGAAGATATTCCTGTTCGACGAACCGCTTTCCAATCTTGATGCCGCCCTTCGCGCCGATATGCGCATCGAGCTCACCAATCTTCACAAGACGCTCAAGGCAACGATGATCTATGTCACACACGATCAGGTGGAGGCCATGACCATGGCGGACCGCATCGTTGTGCTGAATGCCGGCGAAATCGCCCAAGTGGGCGCGCCGCTCGAACTTTATCACAAGCCGGCGAACCTGTTCGTCGCGGGGTTCATCGGTAATCCGAAAATGAACTTCCTGAAGGTCACCTGCAAATCCGTCGGTCCCGAGGGTGTAACGGTGGCTTATGAGGGCCAGACGATCACCGTGCCGGTGGAACCTCGCGCTGCTCTGGAAGGCGCCCAGCTAACGCTTGGCATTCGCCCCGAACATACCGGCCTCGAGCCGGCGGATCTCAACATCAAGGTGGCTCCCAGTGTCATCGAGCGGCTCGGTGTGAACACGATTGCCTATGGCGTCGCGCCGACAGGTGAAAATTATTGCGCGCTGCTTTCCGGCTCCGCACCCGTGGTGGTGGACGAGCCCATCGTCACCGGCATCAAGGCATCGGATTGTCACCTGTTCGACGAAAGCGGCATTGCTCTCGAGCGGCGCGTCGATCTTTCCGTCCTCAAGCTGATACAATAACGGCTGGGAGTCGGGCCATGCACTCTGTCCTAACGCGCCCGGCTTTTCCTGATGCGATCGGTGTCCGGCGATTTTTGCCCGTCACCGGGCGAAAAAATAACGCCGGGCTTTTGGCCCGGCGTTCACTGAACTCCAGCATCTCCGTTGGATTACGGCATGGGGTTGGGCATGTAGCCGGTAAAGCCGCTGATCTTCCAGCGTCCTTCATGCAGCCGGCAGTAATAAAGCGTCTGCCACTTCATGACGTCGAAACCGCCATCGGCCCTGCGAATTCCGCCGTCGAATTTCTTGCGAACCAGCGCGGTTTCGCCTTCCACTTCGATTTCCTCAAGCGTGGTGGTGGTGAAGATCGCATGGCGTGGGTCTTCACCAAATTGCTGGGTTTGGAAATCCTTCGCCTGCCGCACCCATTCGTCGCGATAGGCGGCAAGAGAGGGGAAAGACAGGCGCCAGTTGTCAGGATTTGCATCCCGACTGGCATTGATGCCGAGGAAGCCGTCTTCAACGAAATCATCCGCTACCCTGGACCAGTCGGCTGCAAGGAAAGCGTCGATGTCCCGCGTTACCAGCATCTCCCAGATGGAATGGCGGGCGCTGTCGGTTTCGGCGAAGGGGTTTTGGAAGGGATCGCGCATGATTCTGGTCCGTTGTTGAAATTATTTTCAGGAATTGGAAATTTCTCTGGTGATTATTGTTGGCATATGCTCATCTTCCAATCAACAGAGAAAACTGTTTTCATATTGAGGATGTCAGGCGTGTCTTCGGGAGGACGGAACAACGGCGGTTCCCGGCTTTATTCGGTTGACGGGCGGCCTGGATTAGGGTGCATCGGAAACGGGGCCAAGCCTTAAGTTTTGGCGGAACGGAGACCGGTGAGCATGGATATTTTCGCAAGAATACAGGAAGACAGGGGACAATTCTCGCAATCGGAGCGGCGGATTGCCGATATTCTGGTTTCGGATTTCGAATTCGCCGTCAATGCGTCGATCATTGAACTTGCCGCCCGCGCCGAAGTGTCTCCGCCGACGGTGACGCGGTTCTGCCGCCGGCTGGGCTGCCAGAGCTTTTCGGATTTCAAGGTCAGTCTCGCCAAGACGGCTTATGTCGGTATCCGGTACCTCACCTCCGAACCGTCCAGCACCGGCCCCTCGGACGTCGCGGAAGAGGTGCTTGCCAAGGCTCAGGAAGCACTTTTCCTGTTGCACAGGACGCTCGATCCTGCCCTTGCCGATGAAGCGGCGATCAAGATCGCCAATAGCGGCATGATCTATGCCTTCGGCGCGGGCGGCAATTCCTCAATGATCGCTTCAGAAATCCAGAACCGGCTTTTTCGCCTGGGTTTGCGTGTCTCCACCAGCGCCGATCACAGCATGCAGCTGATGATGACCGCCGCGGCCCGAAAGGAGGACGTGATTATCGGCTCCTCCTTTTCCGGCCGCAACATGGAGCTGGTGAAGTGTTTCAGGCTGGCTCGCGACATGGGGGTTACCACCATCGCGCTTACCCAGAGCGACACGCCGCTTGCCGCGGCCGCGGATATGGTGGTGGGTGTCAACGTGCCCGAGGGAAACAATATCTTCCGCCCGACTTCATCGCGCTACGCCTATCTGGCCGCCGTCGATGTTCTGGCGACGCTTGCTGCTTATCACCACCGGCAAAGATCGATGGTGACGTTGCGTCACATCAAGCAGCAGCTCGTGGAGCATCGCGATTCGGATGACAAGCAATTGCTCGGCGACTGAAGGCGGGATGATGAAAACGTGGGCTGCTCGGCCCGAGACCCCGCAACAGGGGTCGTGAAACTTCAAGGGAGTTGCAGGAGATGAAGGACAGGAAAGACCAGCTCGCCATGGTGACCGGCGCGGCAGGTGATATCGGGCGGGCGATTGCCGCGGCGCTTTCTGAAAGCCATGCGAAGGTGGTGCTGGTTGATATCGATGCTGAAGCCCTTTCCAATGCGCTTTCTCTGCTTTCCGGATCCGGTTTCGTTGCAAAAACCTGCGATGTCACCGATCCTGCAGATCTTTCGAGGCTGGCGGCTGACGTCGCGGAGCTGGGCGATGTCGCGACACTCGTCAACAATGCCGGCGCCGCGAGGGCTGTCAGTCTGCACGACACGACCGCCGAAATATGGCGGCAGGACAATGCCCTTAATCTCGAAGCACCGTTTCTCTGCTTTCGCGCTTTTGAAGACGCGCTGAAGCGGACACAGGGTTCCGTTGTCAATATTACGTCGGTCAACGGCATGTCGGTTTTTGGCCATCCAGCCTATAGTGCGGCGAAGGCCGGATTGATCCACCTGACGAAACTCATCGCCGTCGAATACGGGAAATTCGGTATCCGTTCCAACGCTGTCGCGCCGGGCACCGTGCGCACCCAGGCGTGGGAGGCGCGGGCCGCTGCCAATCCCCAGGTCTTCGAGGAGGCGAAGCGCTGGTATCCGCTGCAGCGCATCGTGAAACCCGAAGACGTGGCGAATGCGGTCGCCTTTCTGGCGGGACCGCAGGCGGCGGCCATCAGCGGCGTGTGCCTGCCGGTCGATTGCGGTCTCACGGCGGGGCAGGCGCCGCTGGCCCGCACTTTTTCCCAATCCGAACACTACTGACCGAGCCCTCTCATAGGGTCAAATGCGCAATAAAGGGGAGCATCATGGCGCTCGCAAACTATCGTCTCGAAAATTCATGGCATCCACTGGCGGAATCCGCATCCGGAGGCTTCACCTTCACGCTGATCAATCTTTCCCGAGAGCCGCTGAGGGATTTCCGTATCGTTTACACGTCGCTGACGCGGACGGTAGACAAGCCGGTTTGCGGCAATGCGGTTTATCTGCGCCGTAACGCCAATTTCCATGAATTCGCGCCGCCTGCCGGTTTCGTGCTGGAACCCGGCAAATCCTGGCGTTTCACCGTCGATGGGTTGCTGAGGCCCGCCCGGCATCGCACGGATGGTGCAAAATCCGCCTATATCAGCCTTGCCGACGGCACGCATCGCGCCGTTGATGTCGGGGACCTGATGTTGGACGGGCGTCACAGCGAGCCGGCGCCGGTGCTGCTTCCAGAAGGCAAGCTTGTTCTGCCTTTTGCCATCCAGCCCTGGCCTGCCGAAATCGATGCCGAACCCGGCGACGGCTTTCCCGTCGCGCTCTTCCCGTCGGAAGATGCCAAGGCCAATGAAGTCCTTGCGGTGGAAACCGTGCTTTCGCTGTTCCGCAGGCTATTTGCCGTCGGGCACGTGCCCTTCAGCCTCGCCCCTGTGCATGAGGGAAAGGCCCTGCACTTCAAACAGCATAGCGGACTGGAGGCGGAAGGTTATCGCCTTTCCTTTTCCTCTGACTTTGTTGTCGTGGAATACTCGGCCGCTGCCGGGCTGCAGTATGGCCTGACGGTTCTGGCGCAATTGCTGCATGGCGCGCGTCTCGATCCGAGGTTCCGTTTTCCCGCGTCCGGCACAATCAGCGATGCGCCGCGTTATAGCTGGCGGGGCTGCCACTTGGATGTCTCGCGGCAATTTTATCCGACGCAGGATGTCGTGCGGCTCATCGATATTCTTGCATGGCTGCGCATGAACCGCTTCCACTGGCATCTGACGGATGATGAGGCGTGGCGTCTTGAAATCAAGGCTTATCCGTTATTGACCACGGTCGGCGCCACACGCGGTCCGGATGCGCCGCTTCTGCCGCAGCTTGGCAACGGCGCGGAACCGGTCTCCGGTTATTATACCCAGGACGATGTGCGCATGGTCATTGCCCATGCAGCGGCGCTGAATCTGGAGATCGTGCCGGAAGTCGATATTCCCGGCCATAGTACGGCTGCCCTCGTCGCCTATCCGGAACTGACGGACGGGCAGGAAGCCCCTGACAGCTATCGCTCCGTGCAGGGATATCCTAACAACGCGCTCAATCCGGCCATCGAACTCACTTACGAATTCCTCGGCAAGGTTTTCGACGAGATGGTGGAGCTGTTCCCGTCTCGGCTGATCCACATCGGCGGCGATGAGGTTGCGGACGGATCCTGGCTCGCCTCGCCACTCGCCAAGGCGCTGATGGAAAAGGAGGGACTGGATGGTACTTTCGGTATCCAGTCCCACTTCATGAAACGCATTCAGGCCATGTTGCACGAGCGCGGCCGTCAGCTGGCCGGCTGGGACGAGGTTTCTCACGGCGGCGGCGTCGACCCCTCGGGAACATTGCTGATGGCGTGGCAGAAGCCGGAGGTCGGCCTTGAACTCGCAAGGCAGGGTTACGATGTGGTGATGACCCCGGGGCAGGCCTATTATCTCGACATGGTTCAGGACGAAGCCTGGCAGGAGCCGGGTGCCAGCTGGGCCGGCACCGTTCCGCCTTCCCACACCTACTCTTATGAGGCGATCGGTGATTTTCCAGAGGAGTTGAAGGAGAGGATGAAGGGCGTTCAGGCCTGCATCTGGTCAGAACATTTCCTCAACCGCGCCTATTTCAACCATCTGGTCTTCCCGCGGCTACCGGCCATTGCCGAGGCGGCCTGGACACCGAAGGCGCAGAAGGATTGGTTGCGTTTTGCGGCCATCGTTCCCTTTAGTCCGGTGTATTGAGGGGAAGGTGACATGCGTATTGCCGTTGGTGGAATCCATACCGAGTGCAGCACCTACTCGCCGGTGTTGATGGGGCAGGAGGATTTTCGCGTCTTTCGCGGCGCGGAGTTGCTGGAGGCCGAATATTTCAACTTTCTCGGCGAAGGCGGAGCGGAGGTGCTGCCGCTTCTGCACGCCCGGGCGGTGCCCGGCGGTCCGGTGTCGCGCCCGGCCTACGACGCTTTCAAGCGGGAATTCCTCGAGCGTCTGAAAGCCTCATTGCCCTTGGACGGACTTTATCTCGCCATGCATGGCGCGATGAATGTTGAAGGCATGGACGATGCGGAGGGCGACTGGATTTCAAGCGCCCGCACCGTGGTCGGACCGGATGTCGTCATCTCCGCGAGCTATGACCTGCACGGTAATGTCAGCCAGACGATCATCGATCAACTCGACATATTTGCCGGCTATCGAACTGCGCCGCATATCGATGTGCGGGAGACGATGGTGCGCGCCTGGACGATGTTGATCAGGGCCCTGGAGACAGGGACAAGACCCGGTATCGCCTGGGCGAAAATCCCCGTTCTGCTGCCCGGCGAGAAGACTTCCACGGAAGACGAGCCGGCCAGGAGCCTTTATGCTTTCCTTCCTGATCATGACGCCCGCCCTGGCATCTGGGATGCGAATTTCATGATCGGCTACGTCTGGGCGGATGAACCGAGAGCGACCGCTTGCGCCGTGGTGACGGGAACGGATAAAGCGGCCGCACAGGCAATTGCGGCCGAGATCGCGCAATCCTACTGGGACGCCCGGCAGGATTTTCATTTCGGTCCCGTGACGGAGCCGCTCGCGAAAATTCTGGATATTGCGGAAACGACGACCACCCGGCCGATCATTCTGGCGGACTCGGGCGATAACCCCACTGGCGGCGGTGTGGGCGATCGCGCCGATGTTCTGGCGGCGCTCCTTGCGCGTGACTGGCAGGGTGCATTGGTGGGCGGCATTACCGACAGGCCTGCGGTCGAAGCCTGTTTTGCGGCGGGCGAAGGCGCGATCCTTTCCCTGAAGATCGGCGGAAGTCTTGATCCGAAGAGCCCGTCCGTCACCGTTGAAGCCGAGGTTGTGACACTGGACGATCCCGGTGCGGCGGATCAGCGACAGGCTGTGATCGTCATCGGCGGAATCACGGTCATTCTGGCCGCCCGTCGCCGGCCCTATCACATGATTTCGGATTTTACCCGTCTTGGCTTCGATCCGAAGGACGTGCGGCTTCTGGTGGTGAAATCCGGTTACCTGTCGCCGGAGCTTGCGCCGATCGCCAATCCCAACCTCATGGCGTTGACGGAGGGGGTAATCAATCAGGATATTGAAAATCTTCCCAATCGCCGTCGGGAGGGCGATTTTTATCCCTGGAAGCCGCACTTCGATTACATCCCGAATCCTGCCCTTTCGGTCCGCTGGCGATGACAGCGGTCCGGTAGCTTCAATCCAGCGATCCGGCTTTGCCGGATCATCTCAGGCGAACATCCATGCCGTCGGCTCTTTCCATCGTCATCAACAATCCGTCGATCCGCATCGGGGCGCTCGCCATCCTGTTCTTCGGATTTTCGAATGCGGCGACCGCGCCCTATCAGGCGGTGATCGGCATTCGCGAAATCGGGCTCAGCAACACCGTCTATTCGCTGCTGATGCTGTTTGCCGCCGTCATCAATGTCAGCGCCAGTGTGCTGATGGGCATCGTCGCTGACAGGCTGGGTGAATATCGCAAGCCAATGCTCTATATTGCGCTGTTCGGTGTCAGCGGTTACCTGCTGGTTTATCTCGCCGGTAATGCCACTGCCTTTGTGGCCTCCAAACTCGTGCTTTTGCCAATTTTCGGCGCTATGAATTCGCTGATCTTTGCGCATGTGCGTGCCGACGCCCGCAATCTTTCGACGGGCGAGATGATCGCGGTGAATTCCATCATGCGGGCGACGATCTCGCTTTCCTGGGTGCTGGTGCCGGGGCTTGTGGGGGTATTTCTGGTGAATTCCGGAAACATGCTGACTGCGTTTTTGTTCTCGGGCATCTGCGCGCTCGTCTGTTTTCTGCTGGTGGCCCTCTGCCTGCCGCGCGCCGCCACGCCCGCCTCGGCCAGTACCGAAGCGCGTTTTGGCCTGCGCGCCTCGCTTGGTGAAATCGGATCGCGTCGGGTGCTGCTTCGGATCGTCGCCATCGCATTGATATGCTCGATGCTGCATTTGAACGATTCCGTGCGCTCCCTCATCATTACCGGCCAGGCCAAGGGTACGGTGGCCGATATCGGCATCGTCGCCGGTATCGTCGCCGCGCTGGAAATCGTTTTCATCCTGCTGTGGGGCTGGATAGAAAAGAAGGTGCCCCAGACGCTGACGCTTGCCGCGGGCGCACTGCTTTACGCTGTTTACCTGATCCTGCAGGGGCTCGCATCGGCGCCGTGGCATATCTATGCCCAGACCGTCATCAGCGCACTGGGGGCGGCCGCGATCATCAGCATACCCATCACCTACCTGCAGGAACTGATCGCGGACCGGCCGGGCCTCGGCAGTTCGCTGATCGCCGTCAATATTTTTCTTGGAGCGGGTCTGGGCGCCCTGATTTTTGCCCTTGGCACGCTCGTCTCCAATTATTCGGGAACGTCGATCCTCGGGGCGATCGTCGGGATTGGCGGGGTTTATATGCTCTACGCCCTTGATGGGATCGGTCGCCGCAGGTAACCGCCATCGAATGAAAGAGGCTATGATGATTCTCGAGATTTGCGTGGACGATGTGGCCGGTCTGGAAGCCGCAGTGAGAGGCGGGGCGGACCGTATCGAACTTTGCGCGGCACTGTCCGGCGGCGGGGTCACCCCGTCTGTCGGCTTTATGCACCGCGCTGCGGCTTATGGGTTGCCCGTCAGCGTGATGATCAGGCCACGCGCCGGCGATTTCGTTTTCACGCGTGATGAAGCGGATGTGATGAAACGCGATATAGATGCGGCGCGCGCCGCGGGCCTTTCCGGCGTGGTGCTCGGTGCATCGCGCGAGGACGGCTCCCTCGATCTTCCGTTGCTCGAAGAGCTGCGTCGTCATGCCAACGGTCTGGATGTGACGCTTCACCGGGCTTTCGATGTCGTTCCCGCCATGGATGAAGCCCTCGAGGCCGCCGTTGCGCTGGGCTTTTCCAGAATTCTCACTTCCGGCGGCGCACGTTCAGCGCTGGAAGGGGTGGACACTCTGGCCCGCTTGTCGGAGGTCGCTGCCGGGCGGATCGCCATCATGCCGGGTGCAGGCGTGCGTCCGCAAAGCGTGCAGACGCTGCTTGACCGGCTTCCAATCACCGAAATCCACGCATCCTGTTCCGCCGTTCCTCACTATGATCCGGAAAGCCGCGTGGCGAAGCTCGGTTTCACCGGGGCGGGGCGCAAAGTCACGGATGAGGCAGCGGTGCGTGAACTAAAGGCGATCCTTACCGCTCATCATAAAGCCGATGCAGCGTCCTAGCCGTCCCGGCGGCGCCATCGAGATTGAGGTGGACCGTACCGGGTGGCGGCAGGACGAGCGCCGCCTTGATCGCTTCGGCCATGGAGGCTGGCGAAATATCTTTCTCTTCCAGCACATGGGCAAGCCCAAGCCCGGCCAGCCGCTCCGCACGGGCGCTCTGTTCGGTTTCACCGCCGGCTGCGAAAGGGATGAGGAGCGAACGGCATTTTGCCTGAAGAATATCGCAGACGGTGTTGTAGCCGGCCTGTGATACCGAAAGGCGCGCGCCGGTGAGCAAGCTCGCGAAATCCTTGCGGAAGCGGAAAACGGAGATATTTTCCGGTGCCGCAGCCAATATCGCATCGAAATCCGCCTGTGGCATATTGGGACCGGTGACGAGACACCAGCTCTTGATACCGTCCAGCAGCGGCGCGGCCTCAAGGGCGGCCCGGACAAGGGCCGCACCGACAGCGCCGCCGCCGGCGGAGACCACAATATCGAATTTCTCGACCGGTTCCGGCGGTGGAAGCGGAGCCACTAGGCCGGTATAGACAATACGCTGACGTATCTCGCTGGCGAGGGGAAAGGTATCTTCCAGCCGGGCGAAATCCGGGTCGCCGTGCACGAGCACGGCGTCGAAATGTTTCTTTACGAGCGAGACGGTTTCTTCATCCCGGCCCGGCTTGGTTTTTTCCTGCAAAATATCTCGCAGTGACGCCATGACGAGCGGGCGCGGTTCGCTATCCTCGATCTCATCGAGAAGCGGAAGCAGTTCGAATCGCACCTGCCTGCGGCCGAAGGGAAAAGCCTCGATGATGACGATATCGGGTTTGGCGCCATGATAGGCACCGATCAGCATATCGGTCCTGAGCCTCTTGAAGTCGTCATCCACCGGTTTGCCGGAACTGTCGACCAGGCCGGCAAAACTGCCATCGCTGACGGCAATCGGCGGCAATTCGACATGACGGATGCCTTCACCCGGAAATCCCGGGACAGGCGTTCCGCCCGTCACCAGAACCACGTTGAAGCCATCCGCCTGAAGGGCATTGGCGATGCGGCTGGCGCGGGCTATATGGCCGATGCCAAGAAGATGCTGGACATAAAAGAAAACACGGGGCCGCTTTTCCATCTCGGTCATGTTGTCTTTTCCCATTCGGTCTCGAAGAGCGTCTTCAGTTCGGCAATGCTGGTGCGATGATCGAAGGCGGTGCGCACGCGGTTTTCGGCGGCGTTGCCAAGACGCAGGCGCAATTGCGGATCGGTAATAGCCAAGCGCAGGGCATCTGCGAAGGCCGCTGGATTTTCCGGCTCTGTGAGCAGGCCGTTTTCACCACTGACGAAGAACTCCGGAATGCCCGATATGTTGGTGGAGATGCAGGTCATCGCCTGGCTTGCAGCCTCGACCAGCACGTTGGGAAGACCGTCGCGGTCGCCATCGCTGGTGATACGGCAGGCAAGGGCAAAGAGGTCCGCTTGCCGGTAATTCTCCAGCACCTGCTTCTGGTCCATGGCTCCCGTCCAGACGACCCTGTCGGAGACGCCAAGTTCGTCCGCGAGTTTTTTCAGCGCAGCCAATTCGTCCCCGCCGCCGATATGGGTAAAGCGCCAATGGATATTGCGTGGCAGCGAGGCGAGCGCGCGCAACAGAATATCGATTCCCTTTTTCTTGACCGCACGGCCGACACTCAAAATCCTGACCGGATCCTCGGCATCTGAACCGTCTCTCGCCGGCCGCGGCGTGTCGAAATGCGGGAAACGCGTGAGATCGAGGCCATGATAACTCAGATGTACATTCTGCCTCGCCCCGGAAAGGGTCTGCAGATGCCGAAAGCCGCCGGCAGTGCAGGTCACGGCCCAGCGGGCGCTTTGCAGCTTGGCGGCAAGGTCACGGTCGCTGGAGGTCCAGATGTCCTTGGCGTGGGCCGAAATCGTCCAGGGCGTGCCCGTGATGAGATGGGTATAGGCCGCGACTGAGGCGGGCGTATGGATGAAATGCACATGCAGCCACCCGGCATCCTCCGGCCATTCATTGGCCAGCACGGCCGCCTGACCGAAACGGCGACAGCGGTTGCGGCTGAGATCATGGGGCAGGTCGCTGAGAAACTGGCGAAGCGCCTTGGTGAAGCCCGGCTTTTTGCGACATCCCCACAGGGCTTTCAGCACACGCAGAGGTTCCTCATGCAGATACTCCGGCAGGTAGGTGACGGGCGCGCTGATCTCATCATGAACGGGATGGCGTTTCTTGTCCGTTGGCCGCCGCATGGACATGAGTTCGAGCTTCAGCCCGGCCTTCTCAAGCCCCAGCAATTCCTGGGCGATAAAAGTCTCGGACAGGCGCGGATAGCCCTTGAGGAGCACCACGATTTTTTTTGCATCAGTCACGTTGCGCGCGTCTCTTCTGAACGTTGGTTGCCGAGGCCGGGTTACGCGCTGAGCGTGATCGGCGTCTTGTCGCCCTCGGGCGGCAGCCATTCGGCAATCCTGCGTGATATGTTTTCCAACCCGTCGAGCTTCAGCCCGCACGAATTGACGGATGGCGGCGCGCGGTGCGGCAGGGCTTTGAGGGCGGCCGCCATCTTGGCTGGGTTCTCGGCATCTTCCGGCAGGAGCATGTCGAAAAGACCCAACTCCGATGCGCGGCTGGCGCGGATAAGCTGCTCCTCCCGCGGCACCGTGCGGGGCACGACGAGTGCGGGTTTGTCGAAGGACAATATTTCGCAGACAGTGTTATAGCCACCCATGGAGACCACGGCCTGTGCACCAGCGACGAGATCTTCCATGCGATTGTCGAATTCGATGATTTCGATGTGCGGTATATCGGCTACGCTGCTCATGAAGCGCTGGCGCTGATCCGCCGGCATATAAGGGCCGAGCACGACCAGCGCCTTGTGCGTCAGCTCCGGGTCATGTCGGTAGGCGTTGATGACGTCATCGATCAATTCACTGCCGTCGCCACCGCCGCCTGTGGTGATGAGAAGATAATCGCCTTCCGGCCGATGCGCCGCGGTCTCTGCCTGTGTCTTCGATCTCTGAAGAAAGCCCACGAAATCCATCTTGTCGCGCACCGTCTGCGGAACGTCGAGCCCTGTCAACGGATCGTGGAAATCCGGCGGGCCATAGACCCAGACATGGTCATAGAACTGGCCGATCTTAGTCATGACGTTGTTGCGCTTCCACTCCGCCTCGAGCAGCTGCGGCGCATCCATGACATCACGCAGGCCGATGACGAGCTTGGTGCCCTGTGCCTTGAGATAAGCGAGTGTTTCCTCCACCTCGCCGCGAAGGCCCATGGGCTCCTTGTCGACGATGAAGATGTCAGGCTGGAAGCTTTCGGCGGTATGGTAGATGATGGACCGGCGCATCTTCAGCGTTTCCTGAAGATCGATATGCCTGTCCATCGAGGTGTATTCGCCATTGCGCAGCTTGATGACGCTCGGGATTTTCACGAAATCGACGCGGGCGCGATAATCGAAGGCACCGGCAATGGTAGCCCCTGAAATGATGAGGACGTTGAGACCGCGATAATCCTCCACCAGGGCATGCGCGATGGTGCGACACCGCCGCAGATGGCCGAGACCGAAGGAATCGTGGCTGTACATGAGAATGCGCGCGTCGTTCAAACGGGAGCTCATGGGCCACACCTCTTTTTGCCTTTCACGATGAAGGCGGCTTCGGAAGGGCAGTTTATCAAGGTGTATTCCATTTTATCTGAAGGGGTCCGCAGCATCACGTAGTCCGTCACCGAAGAAATTAAAGGCCAGAATGACGAGAACGACAGGGATCGTCGGGATGAGAAGCCAGGGATATAGCGCAATGACGCTGACGCTGCGCGCCTCCGTGAGCAGAATTCCCCAACTTGTGATCGGGGGGCGCAGGCCGAGGCCCAGGAAGCTGAGCGCTGTTTCGCCAAGGATCATGCCTGGTATCGTCAGGGTGGCCGAGGCGATAAGATGGGACATGAAGCCCGGAATAAGATGTCGGCCAATGATACGCGGTGTGCCCGCTCCCATCAATTGCGCAGCCAAAACATAGTCTTCCTCGCGCAAAGCCAGTAGCTTTGAACGCACGGCGCGCGCTAGCCCGGTCCAGTCCAGCATGCCGAGAATGATGGTGATGCCGAGATAAACGAGGATCGGACTCCAGGTCACCGGCATGATGGCCGCGAGCGCCAGCCATAGCGGAATGCTGGGAATGGATTGCAGGACCTCGATGATGCGCTGGACAATCAGGTCAAACGTGCCGCCGCGATATCCCGCCAGGCCGCCGATCACAATGCCGAGAACGAAGCTCATGGCGACGCCGAGGAGGCCGATGGTCAGCGAAATGCGCGCGCCGTAGATGATACGGGACAGCACGTCACGCCCGAGGCGGTCGGTGCCGAGAAGGAACAGTTCACCGCCTTCTGCCGGGCAAACGAGATGGGTTCTGCCCTCGAAAATGCCCCAGAAACGATAGGTGTCACCCTTGCAGAAGAAACGCAGTGGCTGGATATCGGTCGGCACGTCCCGATAGACACGCCTCAGATTTTCCATGTCGAGCGTCATTTCACGGCCATACACGAAGGGGCCGACAAATTTCCCGTCATTGAAGAGGTGGATGGCCTGGGGCGGGGCGTATATGTGTTCGATATTGCGGGTGTGGAGATTATAGGGGGCGAGGAACTCGCAGATCAGAATCGAGAGGTAAAGCACTACCAGAAAGGCGCCGGACCACACCGCGATCTTGTGCTGGCGGAACTGCCACCACATGAGCTTCAACTGCGAGGCTTTGCTGAAGGCCGCCATGCCAGACGTGTTGGGTTCGATCAGCGACGGGTCGAAGGGCGCGGTCGAGACATAGTGTGGCAGGGCTTCGCCGGGATTCGGAATGGATGAAGTCATTTGACGTTACCACCTCCGAAGCGGATTCTCGGATCGAGTATGGCAAGGGCGATGTCCGACACCAGAACGCCGATCACCGTCAGGAACGCAAGGAACATCAGGAACGAACCCGCCAGATACATGTCCTGGCTTTGCAACGCCCGGATGAGCATGGGGCCGGTGGTCTCGAGCGACAGGACGACGGCAGTAATTTCCGCGCCCGATATGATGGCAGGCAGGATCGAGCCGATATCCGAGATGAAAAAATTCAGGGCCATGCGCAGCGGATATTTGGTCAATACCCTGAAAGGGTGCAGGCCCTTGGCGCGGGCGGTGACCACATATTGCTTCTGTAATTCATCCAGAAGATTGGCGCGCAGGCGGCGGATCATGCCGGCCGTGCCCGCCGTTCCGATGATGAGAACGGGAATCCAGATATGCTCAAGGATCGACTTGAACTTCGCCCAGCTCATCGCCTGGTTCAGATATTCCCGGTCCATCAGATGGCCTATGGAGATGCCGAACCATATGTTGGCGAAGTACATCAGAATCAATGCCAGCATGAAGTTGGGGATGGCGATGCCGAGCAGGCCGAGGAAGGTGAGCCCGTAATCGCCCCAGCTGTATTTATGCGTGGCGGAATAGATGCCGATGGGAAAAGCCAGCAGCCAGGTGACAATGATGGTGACGAAGGAAACCAGAACCGTCAGCCACAGGCGATCTCCCACCACGTCGCTCACGGGTAGCTGATATTCGAAGGAATAACCGAAATCGCCGACAAGCATGCCGGTCGCCCAGCGGAAATAGCGGATCGGGGCGGGCTGATCGAAGCCGTAACGGACGCGCAGTTCCTCGATTTCGGCAAGATTTGCCGTTTCGCCCATCGCGCGCAGCTCAGCGACATAGCTTTCGAAATAATCGCCCGGGGGCAGTTCGATGATGGTGAAAACCAGCATCGAGATCAGGATGAGCGTCGGGATCATGACGAGGACGCGCTTCAGAATATACCGCAGCATATCAGGCGTCTCCGTCATACCAGAAGCTATCCGGCATGTAGACGCCGAGATAGGAAGTGGGTTCATAACCGAAAAGCGCCTTTTCCGGCACGTTCCGCATGCGCTTGACATGGACGACGGGCTGCAGCGCGCCGTTGACGATGCCGATGGAAAATACCTGCTGCGTATAGACGCCAAGCATTTCCAGCCAGATTGCCTGACGTTCTTCCTCGGTGACGCTTCGACGCCATTTTTTCAGAAGATCAAGCAAATGGGCCGCTTCCGGCAGATCGGGCTCTTTGCCTTCACGGCCGCCGGATAGATAGTGAATCCCCCAGACCGGCCATTGCAACTGGTCGTCACCGGTGGGGGCAAGGCCGGAAGGCAGCATGTCGGCCGTTGGCACGCCATTGTCCATACCCATCCACACCGACATCAGTACTTCTCCGCCCATGGCGCGCTTGCGGAAAACATCGCGCTGGGTGGGGCGGACAGAAACGGCAATGCCGATATGTCGCCAGTGATCCGTCACCAGCTCCATCACGTCTGTTTCCAGCGTGCTTTCGCCTGTCGTCTCGACAATGATATAGGCGGGTCGACCATCAGGCAGGAGCCGAAGGCCGGCACTGTCGCGCTTGTCGAGACCCGCTTCATCGAGCAGCCTGTTGGCCGTTGCGCGGTCGAAAGCGCTCCAGGCGTCCGCAAATTCCTGCCGGTAAAGCGGGCTTTCCGGCAGTACGGTATCTGCGCTTTCCTTCGCGAGCCCGTAAAAACAGACCATGTTGATTTCGTGCCGGTTGATCGCGAGCGAGAGCGCGCGGCGCACACGCACATCCTGGAAAGCGCTTCGCCAGACCGGGTCGGCGCAATTGAGATTTGGCAGCAGCGCGATGCGCGAGCCCTGGGAGCGCTTGTAGAGGTTAACTTTCAGGGGGAAGCGCTTTTCGGCATCCTTCAGGAAAGTGTAATCAGCGAAATCGAGGCCGAAATATTGCAGGTCGCTATCGCCCGACGCCGTCTTGGCCGAGATGATATCCGACGAGGTGACGTTGAGCAGGAAGCGGTCGAGATAGGGCAGTTGCAGGCCGTTTTCATCGACGCGGTGATAATAGGGGTTGCGTTCGAACACGAATTGTTCGGCCGGCGGCGCGGTGGTGTTACGCCAGGCATCGAGCGTTGGCAGATCCGGATTTTCGGGGCGCACCTGCCGCGACATCTTGATATGCAGCCCGCTCCAGTCGTCTGTCTTGTTTTTCTTGATCAGCTTGGCGAGCTTTTCCGCCGTCTGATATTTGATGTGGAACTGTTTCATATAGGCGGCAGGCAAGAACAGCCGCGCCGGCGAGGCGGCCGCCAGTTTCGCCAGAAAATCCGGATTGGGGCCGTCCCAGGTGTATCGCACGGTTAGCCGGTCAACGACCTCGATCTGGGGCGGTTTGCCATTGACCAGAAGCTCGATCGGCGGACCGCCCTTGTGGATTTCCTTATTGAGGGCAACATCTTCCCAGAAATAGCGGAAATCCTCTGACGTGAAATCACTGCCATCGGACCACTTATGGCCTTCGCGCAGCCTGAAGGTGAAGATGCGTTCTTCCTGTACGTCGTAGCTTTCGAGAATATCCGGATGAAGTTCGAATTTTTCGTCGTAACCGACAAGGCGGGCATAGCTGCTGATCGGCATCAGGCGAATGTCGCGCTGGCCGCCAATGAGCATACGTACCGATCCACCATGTTGCCCTGGCTCTCGGCCAAGTGCCTTCATGTCGATGACGCGCGGGTTTTTCGGCAGGCGCTCGGCGATGTCGGGCAATTCGCCCTTTTCGCGTTTTTCCTTGAAGTAGGTGGGGTCGGTATAGGAGGCCCGCGCATAAGCCGGCACAAAGACGGAGGCCAAGAGGGCAAGAGCGGTGCGACGCGTGATCAAGGGCGAAGCTCCCGCATGTCGGCATTGCCGTTCGCAAGTACGAAATGGCCTTCCCCAAGATCGGCCGATACCATCTCGCCGTCCCCCTCGTCGCGGAACTGTTTGCCCCAGTCAAATTTGCCCGTCGCGCTGATCTTGCCGATGGTGCGGAAATCGAGCGGACGGTCGAGATCGGGGAAAGGCACGGCGGCCAGCAGGGATTTCGTATAGGGATGCACCGGAGCGCGCATCAGGATTTCCCGTGGCGCCAGTTCCACGATGCGGCCCTCGCACATGACCGCCACGCGATCGGCCATATAATCCACCACCGCAAGATTATGCGAGATGAAGAGGTAGGTAAGCCCGAGATCCTGCTGCAAATCTTTCAGCAGATTGAGAATTTGCGCCTGCACGGAAACATCGAGAGCGGAGACGGGTTCGTCGCAGATCAGCAGTTCCGGGCCAAGTGCGAGGGCTCTTGCAATGCCGATACGTTGTCTTTGCCCGCCCGAAAAACTGTGCGGATAACGGTTCAGCGCGCTTTCCCCAAGCCCGATGGCCCTGACGAGGTTGCGCACTTTTTCGGAGCGATATTTCGCATCACCCCGACCGTGGATTTCCAGCGGCTCGCTCAGGATGTTTCCCACGGTCATGCGCGGCGATAGCGACGATATCGGGTCCTGAAAGACCATCTGTATCTTCGACCGGAGCTCTTTCAGGTCATCGTCCCGGGCGTTGAGGACATCGATATCGCCCTGCGGACGGTGGAAGGTGACGGAACCCTGATCCGGACGAACGGCGCGCATGAGGATTTTGCTGACGGTTGTCTTGCCGCTGCCGCTTTCGCCGACCAGTCCCAGACATTCTCCACGACGGATCTCAAAGCTGACGCTGTTTACCGCTTTGGTTGCGCTGGCGTCACCTTTGCGGAACCAGCTCGATTTGCGCGTCGTGAACGTCTTGCTGATATTGTCCACGGTCAAAAGCGGACCAGGGGTTTTGTTGACCGTCGCGGTCTTCTTGCCCACCAGGCTTTCATGGTCGACGTTGATTTCGCGTAGCGCCTTCAGCCGCTCGCCCGGCTTCATGTCGAAATGCGGAACGGCTGCCATCAAACCCTTGAGATAGGGATGGGCTGGCGATTTGAAGATATCATCGACCGTGCCGGCTTCCATGATCTCGCCCTGATAGATCACGGCAACCTCATCTGCAATGTTCGCCACCACGCCGAGGTCATGGGTGATGAGCAGCATGCTCATATTCAGCCTGCTCTGCAGGTCACGCAGCAGCTTGAGGATTTGCGCCTGAATGGTCACATCAAGCGCCGTCGTGGGTTCGTCGGCGATCAGAAGCGCGGGACGACAGATCAGCGCCATGGCGATCATGGCGCGCTGGCGCATGCCGCCTGAAAGCTCGAAAGGATACATGTTCACGACCTTCTTCGGGTTCGAAAACCCGACGAGATCTAGTGTCTCATACATTTTTTCCGCACGTTCCGCCGGCGAAAGAATGCTGTGGATTCTGAGCGCCTCGTCAATCTGGTTGCCGATGGTGTGCAGCGGCGAAAACGAGGTCATGGGCTCCTGAAAGATCAGCCCGATGCGGTTGCCACGGATGGCGCGGATTTCGCGGCCGTCTTTGGGCAATTGCAAAAGATCGACGGGACCGCCCGCAGTGTTTTCCGGATCGGTGAACAGCACGCGGCCATTCACACGAGCGGTCTTGGGATGGATGCCCATGATCGTCTGGCCAATGACGGATTTTCCGGAGCCGGATTCACCGACCAATGCGGTTACTTTTCCCGGAAGAATGCGGAGGCTCGCCCCCCTGACTGCATCGATCGTTCCACCCATGAGAGAAAACGAGACCTGCAGATTTTCGATACGGAGCAAATCTGCGCCTGCGCTCATGCCAAAGGGTTCCTTGCCGCCTCTTTATCGTTGCCTTGTGACAATTGCTCGGGAGGGCTTAAAGCAACGTTATCGCAGGGTTTGTTGTCTGTCTATCCTTCTGAAACATCGAATTCTTTAGCAAATTTGAAGCCGGCTTCCGAAATGCTGCGACTTGCCCCACCGCGCTTGTTTCGTAATATGCTGAAAGGAGCTTTCGAACGAGGATCCATGTCCGACAAGAAATATTACGACGCCAAGCTGAACGATGCGCGTCAGTTGCAGAATAACGGCCAATATGCTGAGGCGAACGCGCTTCTCTTATCGCTGGTTGCAGCAAAGGACGGGCATCTGATGGGAGAGCAGACGGTGCTCGGCCTGCCGCGCCGGCTGCATGCCGCACGGCTGCGTCTTGCCAAGGCCGAAGGCGATATGGTCGCAAGGATCGGTTATCAGTATACGCTGGTGCCACCCCCGCAGGTGCTGGAAAAATATGCGCGATTTTCCGTGGAAGAACGCCGCACAATAAACCTCAAAAGCCGGGAGGATGTGCCGAGGCTCATTCATCAGATATGGATTGGCGAGAAATCGCCGCCCATGTCGGTCGAGGCCTGGGCTGCCCATGCGCTGAAGCACGGCTACGATTATCGCCTTTGGCGGGAAGCCGATCTTGAGCGGGAAGGGGTTTTTGCGAATAGCGTCTTTAACAGGATGCTGAGCGAGGGCGACTATCCGGGTGCTGTTGACGTCGCCCGCTACATCCTGCTCGAGCGGTTCGGCGGCATCTATCTCGACTGCGACTGGTATCCGGCGCGCGACGACGTGAGTTTCGATTCATTCCTTCCCCTTGCGGGTCTCACGGCGTTTGATGAAAAAACGCCGCGGAATACCGGACAGGGAAGTATGCTTCTCGCTAATTCCTTCATTGCCGCTCCAGCTGCGCATCCGGTCTTTCGCAAGATGCTGGCCGCCTTTCCCGACATTCTCGAAGAAATGCCGCGCGCGCCGGCGTGGTGGTCCACCGGGCCGTTGATTTTCACCGTCATTGCCCGGCAGGGAAGCATCAGCCTTGCACCGGCAGCGTTTGTCGCGGCATCCGTTCCGGACCGAACGCCGTTTGATACAGTTGATGAGATCAGGCGGGATCTGGCCAAGGATGCCGGCGGGCTGCTGATCGCCTGGAAATCATGGTGAGATTGCTTCGACGAGGTCTTTAGAGGAGCACCAGCGTGCTGCGCGGTGCCGTGCGGTCACCTCGAAAAGCCGCCGGAGGAAATGCCAGACGGTGTCATCGTGCACGAGATGATGGGTAAGGATGCCGATTGTGCCGCCTTCCTCGGCAGCGCGCAGGATGCGGGCCGCCGTCTCGGCAAACAGGACATCGTGGTCACGGCCGCCGCGGCTGCCATGCCAATCGATCACATCCACATGCGTATTCAGACATGGCGGCGCTGTGTCCTTCTCCGGACCGAAAACGGAGAGGGCCCGATATCCAAGCCCTGTCAGTTCCCTCACTATATGGGCGTCGATGCGGTTCCACGGGGGCACCAGCATCGGCACGACACGCGGTCCATGCAGATCGTAGAGTTTTTCCAGCCCGGACTGCAGCTCGTCGAGAACGAGGGGAAGTTCCCGGTGGAGGCCAAGCTCCTGTTTCTTTTGTCCATCGCCGGCGTAATTGGTATGCGACCAGCCGTGAACCGCCACCTGGGCAATGTCCGAGGCATCCAGATGCTGCGCGAGCCTGCGGGTCGTCGTTTCGGGAATGACCGCGAGGGTGACCGGAACCGAGAAACTTTCGCAAAGATCAAGCAGGGTATCGAGTGCCCCCGTCGGGTCCACTGCATCGTCGTCCCTGAGCCACAGATCGGCCGAAATGCCGCGACGTCCGCATTCGTCCAGTGCTGCGACGAGTTTTTCGAGACTCATGATCTTCGTGCCTTTGCTTGCATCAAAATATCGTTCAGCTTGGTTGCGGCATTTTCCAGAGACCGTTCATGCATGACGAACCGGCGGGCTGCTTTTGCCAGTTCCTGTCGCCGCCTGTCGTCGTAAAGCAGGGCCTTGATCGCATCGGCATAAGCGGCACTATCATTTTCAGGTGTCAGTAATCCGGTGGCGCCAGATTTTACGACTTCGGGAACGCCCGCCACTTTTTCGGCGATGACGGGCAGGCCGGCTGCCTGTGCTTCCAGATAGGCAAGGCCGTAGGCCTCGCCGTGACCCGGCCAGACATAAATGGCAGCTTTCGAGAGAAGCGCTGCGATCTCGTCTGCGGCTTTTTGCCCGTGCCAGACGAGGCGATTTTCAGGGAAGCCGCTGAACATGGCTTGCACTGCCTCGCGTTCCGGACCGTCGCCAACGATCTCAAGTGTCCAGTCTAGGTCTTGTGGCAGCAGGGCGAGAGCGTTCGACAGGGAGCGATAGCTCTCGAGTTTGTCGCCCGCCCTCATCATGGCGACGGTGATGAGCCGTGTCCGTTTCGGCTGGGGAACAACCTTGAGAAAGGGCGCGGGGTCGATGAAAGGCGGAAGCATCGCCCATTGAAGCCCAGGTGAGGCCTGTACGAGCCCTTTGCGATCCCGTTCGGTGAAGCAGATATTGACTGCAGCTTCGTTCAACGACGACAACAACCCGTCCTGCATTGCCTGCCAGCCCATGGCGTTGCGCTTTGGTGAATAGGATGCTTCGGCGGTGACGTAAGATATATTGAAACGGCTGGTCAGTTCCGGTCCGAGCAGGTCTGGAGCCTTGTAGTAAGGGTGATAACAGAACCACAGGTCCGGTGCGCCGTGCCACCGCCAGCGCTCCGCAATAGTCTCTACTTCACGTTCGGCCCGGTCGGCAAGGGACGACCGCTCGGGATCATCCGGCTGTCTCAGGAAGCTTCGCAGCTCGGACGCGACAAAAACCTCATGGCTACCCATTACCATCGCCTGCATCAACAGGCGGGCCATCAACCGATCGCCGGAAGGAACGGGGTGGTTGGGTGCTTTGAGCGGCGAATAAAAGGCGATCTTCATGCGGATGGTTGTGCGTTGGTCGTGCCTCTGGCGTCAACCGGAATTTGAAGACGCGGAGCCTTGACAGCCTCGCCATTCTTGCCCAACTGAAAGACATCTTTTGCACATGCGCGGAGCGTGACACGCTTTGACTTCTCCAGACATTTCCCAAGCCCTGCTTTCCAGCATTGAGAACAAGAGCGCCAAAGCGGGCGTGATCGGCCTCGGCTATGTGGGCCTGCCGCTTGCCATGACAATCGCCAGAGCTGGTTTCAAGGCTGTCGGTTTCGACATCGACCCCGGCAAAATTACTGCGATAGATGCGGGTCAGAGCTATATCGAGGCGGTTTCGGATGCCGTGCTCGCAGGAGCCAGGCAAAATGACGGCTTTGTTGCCACATGCGACTTCTCCAGACTGGCCGAGTGTGACGTGATCGCCATCTGCGTGCCGACGCCGCTGACGAAGTATCGCGAGCCAGACCTTTCCTATGTCGAGAAGACCTGTCACGACATTGCCGCGCATCTGCGCAAGGGGCAGCTTGTGGTGCTGGAATCCACCACCTATCCCGGCACTACCGATGGGATTGTGAAAACCATTCTGGAGAGCACCGGTCTCGTCTCAGGTATCGATTTCTTCATCGGCTTTTCCCCCGAGCGGGAAGATCCCGGCAACCGGGACTTTGAGACGTCGACCATTCCGAAGGTTGTTGCGGGTGACGGCGAAGCCGCTGGGCAGCTGATGGCGGCTTTTTACGGATCGGTGGTCAAGAAAATCGTTCCGGTCTCGACCAATGCGACGGCGGAGGCCGTGAAGATCACCGAAAATGTCTTCCGCGCCGTCAATATTGCGCTCGTCAACGAACTTAAGGTCGTCTACGAGGCCATGGGTATCGATATATGGGAAGTCATCGATGCGGCAAAAACCAAGCCGTTCGGTTTCATGCCATTTTATCCCGGCCCCGGTCTTGGCGGTCACTGCATACCGATCGACCCTTTCTATCTCACCTGGAAATCTCGCGAATATGAATTGCCAACGCGGTTCATCGAGCTTGCAGGTGAAATCAACACCGGCATGCCGCGCCACGTTGTGGGGCGGGTTGCGGAAGCGCTCGACATCCATTCCGGCAAGGCGCTCAGCCGCTCGAAGGTGCTGGTCGTCGGTCTCGCCTACAAGAAAAATGTGCCCGATATTCGTGAAAGCCCTTCATTGAAGCTCATCAAGCTTGTTCAGGAGCGCGGTGGCGAAGCGGCCTATTTTGATCCGCATGTGGCCGAAATCCCGAAGACACGGGAATACAGCCACCTGATGGGCATGAAGTCCGTCTCCTGGGACAGGCAGTCCATCAGCGCTTTCGATGCTGTTCTGGTTGCGACCGACCATGACAATGTGGACTATGCCGCCCTTGCCGAATGGGCTCCGCTGATCATCGACACGCGAAACGCCTTCGCGCGCCGGGGCATTTCCGCAAGACACATCATCAAGGCCTGATAACGGACGGATCATGAGCAGACTGGACAGTTTCATTCGCCGGTTGACCGCGCAGCGTGACATTCTCAATCATGTCGCCGCCAAACTTGATATGCCGCATGAGGGTGCGCTCATGGAAATCGGCCTTGGAAACGGGCGAACTTTCAATCATCTGCGGGAACTGTTTCCGGGGCGCAGGATCATTGCGTTTGACAGGGCCATGGGTGCCCATGCCTCGTCCGTTCCTGCAGACGAAGACCTGGTGATCGGCGAGATATCGCAGACCGCTCCCGCATTCGTCGGTGCGGAAGCGGCAATGGTGCATGCCGATATCGGCACGGGCTATCCGGAAAAAGATGCGATCACATTGACATGGTTGCCCGATCTCGCCGCCGGCATGCTGGCGGAAGGCGGCGTCGCTGTCAGCGGTCTGCCTCTCGATCATCCCCTGCTGAAACCGTTGCCGGTTCCGGAGAGCGTGCCGACGGACCGTTATTTTCTCTATCGCAAGATCTAAAAGATCGGTCCGGCCGCAAACTTCCGGGTCCTGTCACAAATAGCGTTCGCTCTCTTCCTCCGAGAGTAGAAACACCTTCATTTGTGAGTTTCGACCGCGAATGGCGACCTGTTCACTTCTGAGATCGGTAATATTCTGTCCCGCCTGTATGATGGCCGGTTCGGAGACCACGATTGCGGCGCCAAATTCCTTGGCTTTGGATTCAAGCCTGCTTGCCACGTTGACGGTATCGCCAATGGCCGTCAGCGTTTTGGCAGCCCCATATCCCATGACCCCGACGATGCTCGGACCTGCGTGAATGCCAACCACCACCTCAAGACGCACGGCGAATTGTTTCTCCAGCCCTTCGTTCAGGATCGCAATATCGCGCAATATGATTGCTGCCGCCTTCATGGCATTGCGACAGGCGTGCTGGCTGTCGTCGCCTAGTCCAAAAAGCGCCATGGCGCCGTCACCGATAAATTTGTCGAGATGGCCCCCCGCCTGTTCGACGGCCTGGCCGACGATGGTGAAATAGCGGTTCAGGAGAAAGACGACATCGTAGGGCAGCTTCGCTTCCGACAAAGTCGTGAAATTGCGCAGATCGCAGAAGAGAATGGCGATCTCCTCTTCCCGGCCCGGCCGGGCCGGCTGGGCGTCCGCCGGCAGGTCACTGTGCTGGGGCGGTGAAACCAGAAGGGCAACGCCGAGATCATGGGTGGGACGCAGCTGGCAGCCGAGCCGCACATCCGAATCGGCATGGATGCGTCTTAATGTGGTTTGCTCGATGTCTCCGGGCGGAGGGAGCGGCCCCTTGCTTTCCATGACTCTCACCCGGCAGGTCGAACATCGTCCTTTACCGCCGCATACGGAATAATGCGGGATGCCTGCCAGACGGCTGGCTTCCAGAATGCTGAGGCCCGCTGGCACGCGCGCCTGCGCACCATGTTCGTAGCGGATTTCGATGGCCGTCAACCGCTGTCGCCAGCTTCTTACACCGCGCATCGCGAAGACCAGCATCACCGCGCCGGCAAAAATCGCCTCTGTCGTCCCGGTGATAAACCGGATTCGTGTTTCCATCTCCCGCTGCAGCGGAAGTTCGTCTCTCTGAACGATTGTGTCGCCCAGTCCCGGAGGGAGCGCATATTTGCGGTCGACTTCCTCGAGCCAACGGCCGGCATCGCTGAAGCCCAGCAGCGCCAGAAGCGGCAGCATCACAGCTATGGTCATGAAGATGCCGGCGATTTTCGGGTACCAGTCGCGATAACGCAGCCAGAAATAGAGGCCGATACATCCGTGTATCCAGATGACGATCAGGGCGAGACTTTGCCACGCGCCTCCCATGGGATTGTTGATCCAGAGCCGGCGGACTACGGTATAATAACCGATGTCGATGCCGTAGAGCATGTGCGACACGCGGATATTCACTGCATGGCTCAGAATGAGGAAGGGGATCGACAGGCCGAAGATGACCTGAAGCGCTTCACGAAGCGGCATGCGCAACGTTCGGCGCTGGTAAAGCGAGCGCAGGACCAGGCTGACATGCACCAGGACCGAGCCGTAGAAAAGCAGGCTGCTAACAGGGTTGAGCCAGATGAGGCTGAACCATTTTCGTGCCCGTTCGGCGGTGTCGATGGAAATGAGCGCAAGGGAATGATTGAAAAGATGCGAAAAGACAAAGGCAAATATAATCAGGCCGGATAAAATCCGGGCGCGTCTCAAACTGGTTTCCGAAAAGAAACGGATCATGCAAATCCCATCGTGAGGTCGTTCGGCCCAGAATCATCAGTCGGTCGATCGTCGCGTCTTTAGTGCATGACATCTCGTGGCAATATCGTGGAGCAAACGAGCGGCGATGGTCAATTATGCGTGTTTAAGTACCCGAAGCCACCAATGACTGGTGAGGCCTCTTCAGATTTCCGGTCAAATAGTCACGCGAAGTCAAAAACACCATGACGGCGGCTATCAGATTTCGATGACCTGACCGTCCATGGCTGCGAATGCGCCGCTGAACAGGGCTTTCGCCTGTTTTTCGATCATGTCCAGCTCTTCGTCGCTGCGGCTTGGGGCATGATGGATGAAACCGACATTTTTCGCATCGGCCAACTGGGCGAGGCGGATCGCCTGCTGCCAGGACGAATGGCCATAGCCGCGATAAAGGCCCATCTCGTCATCGGTAAACATGGCGTCATAAAGGAAAAGATCGGTATCCCGGATGAGATCAAGCACAGTTTCGTCGATGCCGCCGGGCTCGTGTTCGGTATCGGTGATGATGGCGAGGGACTTTCCCTCCCAGTCCAGCCGGTATCCGACGGCGTTGCCAGGATGGTTCAGCATGCCGGTTCGGATCGAGAGGCCCGGATGGACGTCTAGGGTATCACCGGGCATGAAATCCCGCGTGTCGATTTTTGCGCAGCAAATTTCCAGCGGCACGGGAAACCAAGGCGGGCTCATGAAGTCCTTGAGCATTTCCCGTGTCGTCATGGCGCCCGCGAGATGACCCGACCAAATCGAGACGTCATTGCAGCTATTATAGAATGGCTTGAAATAGGGAAAACCGACAATGTGGTCGTAGTGGCAATGGGAGAAGAAAAGATCGACGTCGGTAACCCCCTCCGCCCGAAGCGCCATGCCTGCGGGATGAAGTCCCGACCCCGCATCGAACAAAAGAACATGGTCGCCGCATCGAACCTCGATGCAGATCGTATTCCCACCGTATTTTCGGAAGTTTTCACCTGAAACAGGAAGCGTTCCCCGCGCCCCCCAGATCTTCACCCGAAAATTTCTGTTACTTTCCCGACCCGCAGTGTCGGAATTGAACGCCATGACACACCCCAATGACAACGGAATCTTGCACGCTTTCCTCCCATGAAGCCCGTTGTCTCTATAGATCTTATTTCCCGCCCTTTTCGGGCGGATGCCTTTACCCCTTATTCAGTCAGCATTTCATTTATATTGCAATAGTACGACATTTATTTTTCCAATATCGACCGCCAGGGTAGCATAGAATTGCCGCTTATGTTCTGGCGTTTGTCCTGGCTTTGCTGAGTTCAGCCGTCGTCTGGGTGAGACGTTCGGCCAGAACGCGCATGACCTTGATAGTGATATCGGGGAAATCGGACATCAGCTTGAAGAATTGTTCCTTGCCGATCCGAAGAGCTTCCACATTGGTGGAGGCGCGGACGGTGGCGGTTCTGACGCTGTCGCAGAGAATTGCGATTTCCCCGACGATGGCGTTGCCGGTCATTTCCGCCACTTTAAGAGTGCCAGAGGGAGAGTCGACCAGAACATCCACCTTTCCGGTCAACAGCACATAGGCCGCGTCGCCGACGTCACCCTGCCGGAACAGCACGTCGCCGGCGTGATAGGAAACGCGGTCCGATGCGAATGCGAGCAGTTTCAACTTGGAGGGTTCCATTTCGGAAAAAAACGGCACCCTTTTCAGCATCTGAATTTCGTCTTTGAACAGCATTGCCTTACCCTGTTATTGTTCCACCTCGGTCACATTCTTGGAATTATGTCGCGACCATCTCCTTGAATGTACCGTTTTCCTCGACCAGAGTCTCGTAACTTCCGTCAGCGGTGATCAGCCCCTGATGAACAACGATGACCCTCTCGAACATGCGCGAGAGGTGCGCATTCGACAGAACCCATATGATCGAGGGGTTATTGTTGTTCTGTTTCAGGAGTGTGATGACCCGTTCAACAATTTCTTCCTGCTGTCTCGGGTCGAGGCCCGGAAGCGGGCGGTTGAAGACGTAAATGTCGGATTTCCGGATCAGCGCCCGTGCCAGATTAAGCTTCTGGCGCTGTAGCGGGCCTAGCCGCTTGCCGCCTGCACCCAGATTGAAATCCAGACCCACTGCCAGCACCCGTTCGTAAACGCCCTGCTTGCGCATGACGTCAGCAACGATGCGGGTGATGCGCCGGGAAGCATCGGTGTAGCGATGGCTTACCTTGCCAAAGAGGATATTATCCAGAAGACTGGTGGCGCTCATGTATTTGGTCGGATCGTAGATTTCGATCACGTTTTTCAGACTGTCGGGCAGCTTCTCGTGGAACATGTGCCGGACCTCGACGATGCGGTTCATGATTTCCGGCGTCAGCAGGCCGAAACGCTGGCGGGGCTCGATATAGAAGAAGCTCAGCCGCAGCATCGCGCGTTTTTCGCTTTCATTGGCCTCGTCGAAATTCCGGCCCTGAAGGCGTTGCAGCATCTGCTGATAGACCGGAATATCGTCAGGCGTCATGAAGGTGAGCTGCTGGAAGAAGGGGTGATCCCCCGGCAGGTCGGCGAAGATTTCCACGATGTTCTCGGCGATCGTGTAGCCCATTTCGAACAGGGTTTTGACCAGGCCGGTCTCGCGCATCAGAGAGCGGAAATAGTCGCTTTCGATGACCGTCCTGATTGACTGGGACGAGTCCCGCATGGTGCCGAAAAGCAGGTTTTCGCCGACCGTTGCCTCGCTATTGTAGCTCTCCAGCTCGAAAGGCGCGATCAGGCCGCTCAGATTTTCCTTTTCCAGCTCGGCGCGCAGGACATGTCGCAATTCAACGATCCGGGCGGCGAGATGCAGGTCTGTCAACGGGTCGATCGACGATCGCAGGGCGAATTCCAGAATATCCTGCGACAGTTCCACACTGTCGAGAACAGCTAGAATGGCCTGTATGAGATTTTCCGGTTTGCCGTCGCCTGCCGGACTCGAAGCATAATCGATCCATTCGCTGTTGATGTCGATCAGCGGATTGCCGGCCATCTTCGCTTCACGGATTTCCCATTTGCGATGGTCCAGCGCCGCGCCCTCATAGTTTTTCTCTGCAAGCGGCGCGTGTTTGAGACCGTATAGCAGGTTGTCCTTCAGGCTGGCATGGAAGAAATAGCTGTCCGAAGACACGTAGGAGATGCGCCGTCCCGTCAGCGATTCCGGCAATTCCAGAATGTCGACGTCGTTGATGCTGATCTTGCCTGAGCTCGGCCAGAGCGTGCGGCCGATCGCATCCGCCAGTGCCTCGCCTCCCGCACCACCGACGATGGCGATAACCTCACCCGGCTCGATCTTGAGGGATGCCTGTTCCAGAAGCCGGCTGCCGCTATCGTCTTCGAGCGTCAGATTGGCGACGACGAGCGGTGCGCTGATGGCTGCGACGGCACCGGGAGAAAGTTTCTGCACCTTCTCGTCGATCATGTTCGGCGCATCGAACTGTTCGAAGACCTGCTCGTACTTTACCTGCACATCCTGCCGGGCCTGATCCCAGTCGATCAGCTCCTTCAGCGGCCCTGGCAGTTCCTTATAGGCGTTGATGACGGCGACCAGCTGCCCCACATCGAGGCTGCCCTTCAGGGTCAGATATCCGCCCAGCGCATAAAAGAAGAAGGGGGTCAGCTGGGCAAGGAAGTTGTTGATGAATTTGACCAGAAACTTCCACTGGTAGAGATCGTAGCGAATCTTGAAGATGTCGCCGAGGCGATGCGAAGCATCCGCGCGCTCGTAATTGGACGTGTCATAGGCATGAATCGTGCCGATGCCGTCGACCATTTCACCGATACGTCCGGCGAGCTGGCGTGCACTCAGCTGCCGCTGACGGCCGAGTTCGATGAGGCGGCGGCGCATCTTGGGAATGATGCCGACCTGAATTGCCGCCATGAAGGCCGCGATCAGGCCGAGCCAGAAGTTCTGCACGAGAATGAAGAAGAGGGCGGAGAGCGCCTGGCCGCCGAGAAGGGCCGGCTGCACGAAGGCGTCGCCGGTAAAACCGCCGAGCGGCTCTACCTCGTCCTTCACCATGCTGGAGATTTCAGCGCCCTTCACCCGTTTGAAATGGCTGGGCGGAAACCTCAGGATCTTGTCGATAAGTTCGAAGCGAATACGCCGCAGAAGCCGTTCGCCAAGCCGGCCCTTGTAGGTATTGATGTAATATTTGAAGAGCCCATTGATGATAACAAGCGCAAGGAACGTCAGGCTGAGCGCCATCAGCATCGACATGCGGTTGAGCTCAAGCCCCGGGAACAGGGTCACGGTGCCCCAATAGGGGATATCGACCGTGAGATGCATGAAGAGCTGGGTTGCATTCGCTCCTTCGAAGCCGTCTCCCTGAATGGGGCCGTTGACGATCTGCTTGGGCAGGTCGAAGGCGAGGAAATAAGGGATCATGGACAGGGCGACGATCAGCAGGATGAAAAGCTGCTGCCGCTTGGTATGCGACCAGATATAACGCGTAAGGCTTTGTTCCATATAAAACTTCTATGACCTGTCGGGGCGGGCCCGGCGTGTTGGTTTGCGCGGTGTCTAGATGATCCGGCGGCCGGGTGGCGCAACCTCCTCCTGCAGATAGGTATGTGACTCGCTATTTATCAGCATATTCAAGCGGTTTCGAGAAAAATAGCGGCTCAAACGCGACCTGTCGCCACGCGAAGCCATTCTGTCTGCATCGCATGCGTTTTCGTCGATCCAGACGACATGGTATTTTTAGGATTATCTAATGTTATTGTTTTTATTGTAGAACAGGCATTAAGACACTTCGGTATAATGATCCCGTAATGGTTGAGCCCGACGCTGGCGCAATGGTGGCAAGGTCTATGGCAATAGATATTTCAGAGCATACAAGCAGCAATTCTTCCCTCGATGCATTATTGCTTTCCGGCATCGCGGCGGACGGCACGATCGCCCGTCCGGTTTCCTTTGACGGGCTTGCGGGTATTTTTCATCCGGCACGTCAGGACTTGCGGCAGGAACACGCCGTTCTTTTTGTCAGTCCGTGGGGCATGGAGGAGCTTTGCAGCCGCAAGTTCCAAAGGGTTCTGGCCGAACGGCTTGCGGCTTGCGGCGTCGCCAGCCTGCGTTTTGACTATCTTGGCACCGCAGATGCACTTGATCCGGAAGATGCGGGCCGCGTGGCGGACTGGCTTTCCGATACGCGGGCGGCGCTGAACTATCTCAGGCGCCTCTCCGGATGCTCGGGCGTGGTCGTCATCGCCCAGGGCCTCGGTTGCCCGATCGCTGCGGAGGCGCTTGCCGGAGCCGCCAGTTCCATGGCGTTTCTGGCACCCGTCGTCTCAGGACGTGCCTATCTGCGCGAACTGGCGATGTGGTCTTCGATGATCGACGATGGACTTGGCCTGCGTGCCAGCCAACGCATGCCACAGGCTGGTGCAATCGCCGGCATGGCGATGCCAGCCGGTGTGGCCGATACCGTCAAGAAGATCAATCTTTCGAATCTCGATGCCGCTCCGGCTCGCCGCATTCTCGTTCTGTCGAGACCGGGCCGCGTCACGGACGGTGATTTCGCCACACACCTCACCGCAATCGGCGGTGAGGTGGAGGAGGCCGAATTTTCGGGCTATGACGATCTCGTTTCCAGTCCCACGCTGTCGAAAATATCGGAAAATGTGGTGAGCCGGCTGGTGGGCTGGGTCTCTTCTCAGACACAGGCCTCAGGCTCCGCGGCCTGCCCGGCTGATTTCGTCATCAACGCGGCGCAGCGCGGTCAGGGTTTTTTCGAACAGCCGGTGCAGTTTGGTGAGGGCGGGCGACTTTTTGGCGTTTCCTGCACACCGCACGACCGGCGTGCGGTCTCCTCGGTTCTGCTGCTCGGGGCGGCCTATGACCGGCACGCGGGCTGGGGCAGGCTTTCGGTGCAGATCGCCCGGGCGCTTGCCCGGGAGGGCGTCGCTTCCCTCCGTTTCGATGCGGCCAACATTGCCGATAGTCCGCCGGTAAAAGGCGTGCCGGATCAGGTTCTTTACGATGCCGCGCAGAATGACGATGTGTCCGCCGCGCTCGATTTCCTCGAACGGGGCAGCAATGGTCCGTTCATCGCGGCGGGCCGATGTAGCGGCGCATACCTTGCCTTTAATGGCGCGCTTGTCGATGACAGGATTGAAGCGGTGGTTGCTGTCAACCCGGTTGTCTTCCACTGGCGGAAAGGCCGTTCGGTCGATGAGGCGTTGCACAAGCGGCCCCGCTCCTTTGGGGAATACAGTCAGCGCTTTCGTCAGGGCGCCACGTTCAAGCGTCTCATCAGCGGCGATGTGGATGTTGTCAGTGCCGGATTGAATATCGTCAAGGCGACGATGAAGAAGCTTTCGACAAAAACGGCGAGGCTGTTCCGCCGTGGCAGCGAGGAAGGACGGGCCGTATACCGCGCTTTCGATCTGCTGAAGGCAAAAGGGACTGCCGTCAATCTGCTTTACAGCGACAATGATGATGGTCTGGAGCATTTCCGCTATTATTTCGACGCCGACGGGCAGGGGCTGTCCGCCTATCGAAATGTGTCGCTGACCATCATCCCCGATGCCGACCACAACCTCTCCACGCCTGAGGCGAAGAGAACCTATATGGAGACCGTGACGCGCGTGGCCCTAAAAGGAAAATCGCCGCCTGGACCCCAATGACACCGCGTCACCGGAAGGAGGCGTCTGAGATCCTGCGGTCTCCGGCACAAGGCCGATCTTTCTGCTCTCGCCGGGAGCAAGGTGGAACCAGTTTTCCGAAGCGCGGTAACCTTCTGCGGCAACATGGACAGACTGCGCCAGACGGTCAGTGCCGATCTCAAGCGACCAGATATCGTTGTTTTGGCTGATGGCGACCTGGAGGTTTGCCGCGTGCAGCGCCTTTTTCCGGCCGAGCGGAAAATGGAATGCATCAGCAATGACTTGTCCGGTCGCAACGTCGCGAAGCCGGGCCACCGTGACATCATGGGACGGCGGGCCGAAACGGTAAGTGTAGGTCGTATCGAAAAACGCCCCGAACAGATCAGTCGCGGCAATCGTCTGGCTCTGTCGCGATGACAGCGTGATCGACCGCTTGGCATGAACGACGGGCTGGGCGCCGTCGCGCAGGCAGGTGAGTTCGAGCATGCCCTCGAAGGTGTTGCCGGTCTCGTTGATCAGCTGAATGTCCAACCCGTTCATGCCCTCGTCGAGCAGATTGACTTGGACGGGGCGAAACGCCCTTTTCAGCGCATGCCAGACGGATTTCGGCCTGCCGGTGGCATCGATGATACCCCAGCCTGCACCGGGAAGGAGGTCCTGCAGGGTCCAGACAAGAGCGCCCTGGCAGGATGAACCGCTGCGCCGCCATTCGGCGAAAGTCGCCTCCATGACTTCGGCCGTCGCGGCCCGGGACATGTCGAGATAAAGACCGCCGTCTTCTCGCCGCAGAACGTCCGGTTCGACATCGTAAAGCAGCTTCAGATAGTGATCGCGAACATCCTCGAAATCCCAGGAGGCGCCGCGATCGCGCGGTGCACGCGCTTTCCACCGTGGATCGTGCACGGCCACGCCGGGTAGATACCTGTCAAGCGTTTCCTGTTCGGGAACATTGGCGAAGGCCAGACACTCGGCGGCAAAGCGCAGACCGGCGCGACGCGCATCTTCCAGCGGACGGCAATAGGCGCCGACGCCGTAATAATGGCCGACACCGGTGTTCGGAAAAAAGGGCAATGCGCCGCCGGAGGGGGAATTGGCGACATAGGCCGCGTCAGGCCGCTTGTCGGCAAGAAGTTCTGGCAGAACCTCTTCGGTCAGCGTTCCCTTCCATATCTGTTCCGGAAGGCCGAGCATCGCGCCCTGCTGGTACATTTCACTGCCACCGCAAAAAATGGCGAGCGATGGAGAAAGCGCGGTGGCTTCAAGGAACTGCGAGATTTCCGTGACGATGTGCTGGCGCAGACTCTCGTCCCTTGCCGGATAATCGAAATTGGCGAGCATGGCGTCCTGCCAGACCATGATGCCGAGTTCGTCGCAAAGTGCGAAGAATTCCGGGGTTTCATAGGTCATGGTGCCGCCGATGCGGATCATGTTCATGCCTGCTTCCGCTGCTTTTCGAAGCCATGGCTCGTAGTCCGGCCTCGTTCCCGGCAGGCGCACGATGTCGGCCGTCGTCCAGACCGCGCCACGGCAGAACACCGGTTGACCGTTCACCCTGAGGCCGAAACCTTTACCGTCTTCGCCGTGATCGATCTCGACTTGCCGGAAGCCCGTGCGTGCAAGGCGATGTTGTGTGCCGTCCAGCTCAAGAACGACGTCATGCAGAGTTGGCCTGCCATGCGTGTGTGGCCACCATTGTTCCACATCAGTTATGCGCAGTTCGCCGGAAAGCGTGCCGCCTTCGTCTAGAGAAAGATCGGCGCTGTAACCGGCGCAGCCAAGCTTTGCCGACTTTATCGGGCGGCTACCTTGCAGCGCGATGCTGACCGTTCCCGTTCCGGCCCCGTCCAGCGAAGATTGCAGCGTGCAGAGAATTCCGTTCTGCCGTATCAGGCTGATGGGTCGCCATGGGCCGGCGGCGTGTATTTCCGGGCACCATCCAGGCATATAACCCAGTGCAGTGGTGCGGATCAGCCGCAGCCCCTGCGTATTCATCATTTGCGGCCGCCAGCGAGCGCGGGGACCGGTTTTTTCAAGTCGGGGTGCCAGCGCTCTGAAGCAGATCGCGAGTTCATCCGCACCCGTCAGTTCCACAGGCACTTCCAGTCTTTCAAACATGCTTTGGCTTGCCGCGATCAGCTCACCGTTGAAGAAGATCTCCGCGATGGTGGAAAGACCGTCGAAGCGCAGGGTGGCACGCTCCCGGACATCGGAAATCATCGTCAGCCTGTACCAGGCGTCCCTGTCATTGAGGGGCGTCGGAGCGAGGCGGTCGAACTTTTCAGCGGCTTCCAAAGCCTGCGCCACGGTTCCGGGAACGGAGACATGGAGGCTTTCGAGCGAGGCGGGAATATCGGATGGCGTTTCATAGGCATCGGCGGGCGTCAGCGCCAGCGTCCAGCCTTCGCTCAGCAATTCCTCGCTTTCACCCGGAAGATAGGTCCTCACGCGGCCTCGCTGGCATCAGACAGTTTTTTGCCAAGGCTTTGCATCAGACCATCCCATGCATCCGCGGCTGGATCGAGAACGGTGGCCAGCGCATCGAACTTGCGGCGGGTGACGGCGCGCGCAAGCTGGAACTGCACGGTCTTGGCAACCTCGGAGATTTTTAGCGCGTGGTTCTTTGCCTCAGAAAAACTATCCGCGTCCAACCATTCGAAGTGGCTTGCCGCCAGTTCGAAATTGGCACCTAGTTGGCGTAGCGTATTGAACGCGTATTTGTGGAAAAACCCGAAGGGCCGGTCTGCGACCTTTTCCACCTGTGCCGGAAACACCTTTGCAAAGGCCCGGACCGGGTTGGAGGATGGCCGCCGGGAAAAATGAAACTTCAGGAGCCGTTCGGCGGTATTGCGAACATGCGCCGGCGAAGGATTGCCGTCCGCGAATTTCGCAAATTCCGTATAGGGCAGGAAAGGCGGGTCGGTTTCAGCCAGATGATGCTGGAAAAGCCCGTCAAAGTCCTCGCCGGAGAGATGGAAGAAGCCGGCATTGTGGAAATAGTCGAGTTCCCGCTTTTCGAGATCGAGCCGGTTGATGGCGATCGTGGTCTTGCCGTGTTCCTTGCGGTAGCCCACCCCATGGGTATCGGGCATATAGAAACTGTCCATCTCGATCAGACAGATGCGGCCGCGTTCCAGCTGCGCCTCGATGTGGTTTTCCACCTTATCGAAGATCGCAAGCTCGGTGGCGCGAACGCCATAAAGGGCTTCGAGGTCTTCCAGCGGCACCTTGAAGAAGGTGAACTGGTCGCCTTCAAAGTCCTGCGTCAGGGTGAAACCGAACATGGCTTCCGGGGATAAGCCTTTCGAGGCCAGCACCTCGATCCATAAATCAATGTAGCAATTGGTCTCCGGCCACATTCTTTCGGAGGAATGAAGCGGATGCTGCACATAATTTTTGGGATCGAGACCGGGAAAAATCTGCCGCATGGATAATCAGCCCCAGAGTGTTTCCACGACTTTCGCAGGCCATTTCTTCACATCGAGACCATGATGCGCAAACAGCGCCAGCGCGATGCGTTCAAGGCCGAAACCGACGCAGGCGGTGTGGGCGACATCGCCATTATCGAGGTTCAGACCCCATTTCTGGCCGAAGGCGTCCTGATGGTAGTTAAAGCTCATGCAGGCTGTCGGGCTGGTCGTCGACGTGACCGGGATCAACAGCTCGAACTTCAGGTTCTGATCGCGCTGGTTGTTGGCGAGCATCTTGCCCGCGCGGCCGAAGAATGGATCGTTGGCGACATCGATGGTGACATCGAGCCCGACCGCTTTCATCATCTCGACGCCGCGATCCATCCAGGTCTGGCGGAATTCGGTGACGTTGGCCTCGGTGCCCATGCAGACATATTCGCGCATGCGGAAAAGCTGCTGGCGGGCCGGATCCTTGGAGGGCTCGTGGCGGAAGCAATAGGACTGGATGTCATAGAGACCGCCGCCGGCAGGCAGCGCGCCACGCTTGGCGATCGTTGGATAAAGCGGGTAGCAGGCCGCTGGCGTTAGTACTATATCGGTGGCTTTCTGGTCCTTGGTCCAGTCGCCGCCCTCATCCATGGTCTTCAGCAGGCTGACATGGTCCAGTTCGCAGCCGCAAAAGGAATGGACCGTGCCGGCGAGCTGCGGGAAGCTCTTCATGTAACCGCTTTTTTCGAAATAGGCGCGGTTGATGCCGGGCGGGAAACGGATCGCTTCGGCGCCATCGGCGCCACCGGTGCGGTCGATCAGCCGCTCGAAGGCGGCAATCACGTCCTCGAACTGGCCGCTGCGTCCATAAAGACCGTCCACACCCGTTTCAATCAGCAGGCCTTCTTCGAACAGTCGATCGAGGAACGATGTTTGCATGTCCATGGTCTTATCCCAAAAGGCTCGTATCCTGCCTGTGAACCAGCAGGAGATTGGCGGAATTGCCGAGAATGCGGTCGTTGGAAATCATCAGGCGGGCGGAATGCGCGTCGCGCAGATGCCGGCCGAGGCTGTAGGGCGTGCCATTCTTGTAGCCCATGATGCCGCAGACCAGCATGGCGTGGTCGATGATCTCGAGAATGGTTTCCGAAGAGCAGATTTTCACATTGTTCATGGCAACGGCAAAGGCCATCGACATCAATTTTTCCGGATCGCTCTTGGTGTCCTCGTAGGCCTTGATGCCGGCTATGATGTTGGATTTCACCACCTGCAGCTTGGTGGAAACCTCGGCAAGGCGGATCGCGCCGGGAGGAGCCGTTCCGGGCGACTTGCGGGCCGCAGCTCTGACAAAAGATTGGGCGCGCAGCACCGCATCCGACGCGATACCATACCAGACGGCGCTCCACAGCAGATGCGAGCTTGCAAGCATGGATTGCGCAGCGATTTCTGCGAAAGGTTTTGGGAAAATCTGCGCCGCCGGCGCTTCGCCGCGGAACAGGAAGCCGTCCGAACAGGTGCCACGCATGCCGAGCGTATCCCAGACATGGGTCTTCTCAAGCGTATACTGGTTTTTCAGGAAGACGGTCATCACCTGATCGGCGGGCGCGGCATCCTTGTGGGCGCGCGACGTAATCAGGATCGCATCGGCGTTGCTGCCGTAAGAAATGACCGTGGCGTCCTTCTCCAGCCGGCAGCTATCACCTTCGACTTCGATTGCGCAGATGGAGTTACGCAGATTGCCGCCGATGCCGCCTTCGGTGGTGGCGGAACCTAGCAGAAGCTGGCCGCCGGCGACGCGGCGCATGAAGTCGGCGTGCCATGCGCTCGCCTCTCCATGTTCCACAAGGCTCGACAGTTTGATGTGGTGCATGGCGAAAATCATCGCCGTTGCCGAACAGGCCTGCCCAAGCCGGGCGCAGATATCGGCGATTTCCTGAAGGGAGGCACCTTCGCCGCCCAGCAGTGAGGGGACCTGTATGCCGAGCAGACGTTCCTGCCTCAGTGCATCAACGGCTTCCTGCGGAAAGCGGCCGGTGACATCCACCTCGTCCGCATATTTGGCGGCAATTACCGCGACACGGCCCGCGCGCGCGGACAGCGTTTCATCCTGCGGCGCGACGGTGACGTTCATCAGGCTGCCTCTTTACCATCGAGAATGAGTTTAACAGTGTCTTCAATGGCCTTGATGCTGGCGAAAGACTTGCGGTTCAGCAGATTGTCCGGGAATTCGATATCGAATGCTTCTTCGATGCCGAGCATCAATTGCACCGATGCAAAGGAAGAAAGGCCCGCCGCGTAAAGATCGGCTTCATCTGCAATCGTATCGACGGGGGTTGGAAGCTGGCCGAATTTTGCCAGTATTTCACGAATAGTCGCATTCATTCCGACGTATCTCCAATGAAATCAACATTAGGAAGGTTTGTGCTTATCGTTATGCCGCAAACGATAATATTCACCTAAACCGTTAGGTTAATTACAACTAACGGCAGCATGCGCCATTCCCGCACCTTTGCCAAGCTTTGATAGGCGGCCTTGACAAAATGCGGGCGGTGTCTTTTCCTGTGGCCATTCACCAGGGGTGTCCCGTCAAGGGGCTGAGATTCTGCTTTCATGCGCAGTGACCCGTTGAACCTGATCCAGTTCATACTGGCGTAGGGACGGTGCAAAGACCTGATGTCGGGCGGCGCATGGCGTTTCGTGTCGGCACACAGGTATTTTCCATCATTCCGGCTCGAACTGGGTCTCCACTGTTAAACTTTGGAGCCTCAAGATGAATATCGCTGCCAAGACTATACCGCTCGTCGTTACAACCGGCCCGCATGCCGCCTCCACGAAAATCCATAAGCCGGGCGTTTTGCATCCGCATATCCGCGTACCGATGCGCGAGATCGCAGTGCACCCGACGGCGGGCGAGCCGCCGGTCACGGTTTATGATTCCTCAGGTCCCTATACCGACCCCAACCATCCGGTCCTGATCGAAAAGGGTCTGCCGCGTCTGCGTCATGACTGGATCGTCGCGCGCGGTGATGTCGAGGCTTACGAGGGTCGGCACGTCAAGCCGGAGGATAACGGTTTTGCCACAGGCGAACGCCTGACGCCTGAATTTGGCGTGCGTCATCAGCCGCTGAAAGCGACGGCGGGCAAGGCGGTGACGCAACTTGCCTATGCGCGGGCGGGCATTATCACGCCCGAAATGGAATTCATCGCCATTCGCGAAAATCTCGGGCGCGAGGCAGCGAAGGAGAAGCTCGCGCGTGACGGTGAGAGTTTCGGCGCGCATATTCCTGATTACGTCACGGCGGAATTTGTGCGTCAGGAAGTGGCGTCGGGCCGCGCCATTATTCCAGCCAATATCAACCATCCGGAACTTGAGCCGATGATCATCGGCCGCAATTTTCTCGTCAAGATCAATGCCAATATCGGCAATTCCGCCGTCACCTCCTCCATGGCGGAAGAGGTTGAGAAGATGGTCTGGGCCATCCGCTGGGGTGCGGATACGGTCATGGACCTTTCGACCGGCCGCAACATCCACAATATCCGCGAATGGATCATCCGTAATTCGCCGGTTCCGATCGGAACCGTGCCGCTTTATCAGGCGCTGGAGAAGGTGAACGGCATTGCCGAAGACCTCAATTGGGAAGTGTTCCGCGATACGCTGATCGAGCAGGCGGAGCAGGGTGTGGATTATTTCACCATCCATGCCGGCGTCAGGCTGCATTACATACCGCTCACCGTCAACCGCGTCACCGGCATCGTCTCACGCGGCGGCTCGATCATGGCCAAGTGGTGTCTTCATCACCACAAGGAAAGTTTCCTCTATGAGCATTTCGACGAGATTTGCGACATCTGCCGTGCTTACGATGTCTCCTTCTCGCTGGGCGATGGCCTGCGTCCCGGCTCGATCGCTGACGCCAATGATGCGGCGCAGTTTGCGGAGCTGGAAACGCTGGGCGAGTTGACGCAGATCGCCTGGGCAAAGGATTGCCAGGTGATGATCGAAGGCCCCGGCCACGTGCCGATGCACAAGATCAAGGAGAATATGGACAAGCAGTTGAAGACCTGCGGCGAAGCGCCCTTCTATACGCTTGGGCCGCTGACCACGGACATTGCGCCCGGTTACGACCACATCACGTCCGGCATTGGTGCTGCAATGATCGGCTGGTTCGGGACCGCCATGCTCTGCTACGTTACGCCGAAGGAACACCTCGGTCTGCCGGATCGTAATGACGTGAAGGTGGGTGTCATTACCTACAAGATCGCCGCTCACGCCGCCGATCTTGCCAAGGGTCATCCGGCCGCGAAAGTGCGGGACGACGCGTTGTCACGTGCAAGGTTCGAGTTCCGCTGGGAGGATCAGTTCAACCTGTCGCTCGATCCCGATACGGCTCGGTCCTTCCATGACGAGACGCTGCCGAAGGAGGCGCACAAGGTTGCGCATTTCTGCTCCATGTGCGGACCGAAATTCTGCTCGATGCGGATTTCCCACGATATCCGCGCCGAGGCGCAGAAGGAGGGGCTTGAGGCCATGGCCGCGCGCTTCAAGGACGGCGGTGAGCTTTACATGCCGCTTCCGACGCCTGCGAATGCCGAATAAAATGCACGTCCTTGTCAAGGGAACGGGGGTCGCCGGTTTGACGGCGGCCTTCGAACTGGCACGGAGGGGCGTTGTTGTCGAGGTGTCGGAGCGCAGTGGCGAGCCTTCTCGTGGAGCATCGTTTTATGCCGGCGGCATGCTAGCGCCCTGGTGCGAGCGCGAAAATGCGGAGGAAGCGGTCCTGACGCTTGGCAAGGTGGCGCTTGACTGGTGGGACGAGGCAACTCCCGGCCTTGTGGTTCGCAATGGCACGCTGGTCGTCGCGCCAGCACGCGACAGGTCAGAGCTTACGCGTTTCGCATCGCGGACCAGCGGTTATCGCTGGGTGGATGAGGGCGAGATCGCCGCTCTGGAGCCCGATCTTGCGGGTCGCTTCCGCTCCGGGCTCTATTTCCCGGGCGAGGGGCATCTCGATCCGCGTCTCGCGCTGAAATCGCTGCATGAGCGGCTTTCTAACACGGGCGTGCGGTTCCACATGGGCATCCCTGTCGATGAACGATTGTTCGACCGGGTGGTGGACTGCACCGGAGCTGCGGCAGTGGGAGAAATTTCCAACCTACGCGGCGTGCGTGGAGAGATGCTCTACCTCGCTACCTCGGAGCTATCCCTCTCCCGTCCCGTCCGGCTGTTGCATCCGCGCATTCCGCTTTACATCGTCCCGCGCGAGTCTGGACGCTTCATGGTGGGCGCCACGATGATCGAGACGGAGGATGCCGGGGCCATTTCCGTCCGTTCGATGATGGAGTTCCTGAATGCCGCCTATGCCGTGCATCCGGCTTTTGCGGAAGCTCGGATCATCGAATCCGGCACGGGTGTGCGTCCTGCTTATCCCGACAATCTCCCCAGGGTCATGCAGGACTGCCGGACCATTTTCATCAACGGCGCGCACCGGCACGGCTTTCTGCTTTCTCCGGCCATGGCGCGGCACGCGGCTGACATCATTCGCCAAACTCTCTCAGAAGGAACAGGATCATGAAACTTCTTGTCAATGGCGACGAGCTTGATCTCGCCGCCGAGACGCTGGCCGGCCTGCTTGCCAGCCTCGAATACGAAGGCGATTGGCTGGCGACGGCGGTGAATGGCGAACTGGTGCATTCGGAAGAGCGCGCCGATTATCAACTGAAGGATTTTGACCGCGTCGAAATTCTCTCACCGATGCAGGGAGGCTGAGGCATGCTGATGCTTTATGGCCGTGAAATCTCGTCCCGTCTTCTCCTTGGTACGGCGCGGTACCCATCCCCCGCCGTGCTCGAGAATGCGGTCCGGGCCAGCAACACGGATATTCTGACGATTTCGCTGCGCCGGGAAATGGCGGGCGGCAGGAAAGGCGGGCAGTTTTTCGAACTGATCCGCGAACTGGATCGAAACGTCCTGCCGAATACGGCTGGCTGCCACACCGCCAAGGAAGCTGTGCTAACGGCAAAGATGGCGCGCGAGGTGTTTCGCACCAACTGGATCAAGCTGGAGGTCATCGGCCATCACGATACGCTGCAGCCCGATGTCTTTGCGCTTGTGGAAGCCGCGAAAATCCTCTGCGACGATGGTTTTGAGGTCTTTCCCTATACGACCGACGATCTGGTCGTCGCCGAGAAGCTGCTGGAGGCGGGCTGCAAGGTTTTGATGCCGTGGTGCGCACCGATTGGTAGCGCCATGGGACCGCTCAATCTGGTGGCGCTGAAATCCATGCGGGCGCGTTTCCCCGACATACCTTTGATTGTTGATGCCGGTATCGGCCGCCCGTCGCATGCAGTCACCGTAATGGAGCTTGGATACGATGCCGTTCTGCTCAACACGGCGGTGGCGGGGGCGCGGGACCCGGCCGGCATGGCCGAAGCATTCGCTCGGGCGATAGAAGCCGGCCATCAGGCATATCTTTCCGGACCGCTGGAGCCGCGGGACATGGCCGTTCCCTCGACGCCCGTGATCGGGACTGCGGTTTTTTCCTGATCGCGGCTCGTCGCCGACATCAGGCGTGTCACGTTTTGCGTTGACAGTGCCTGATGGTGGCGGGATACCGGGAGAAAAGGGAAAAGGCATGGCGGCACTCACCAATCTTCTGACTGACATAGACGGCGTTTCGGTCGGCAATGTTACCGATCTTTCCCTCGGTTCCGGTGTTACGGCGATTGTTTTTGAAAAGCCCGCCATTGCCTCAGGTTCTGTTCTGGGCGGTGCGCCTGGCGGGCGTGACACGGGCCTGCTCGACCCGGCGATGACGGTTGAAACCGTGGATGCCTTCGTGCTGTCGGGCGGCTCGGCCTTTGGGCTGGATGCGGCAGGCGGCGTTCAGGCCGGGCTGCGCGAGATCGGCCGCGGCCTTCAGGTCGGTTCCACCCGCGTACCCATCGTGCCGCAGGCGATCCTCATGGATCTTCTGAATGGCGGCGACAAGAATTGGGGTTTGCATTCGCCCTATCGCGACATGGGATATGCGGCTTTCAAGGCGGCGCGTGCGGCGCCCTTCGAACTCGGGACGGTCGGTGCCGGGACGGGAGCAACGACCGCGACCTTCAAGGGAGGGCTGGGGTCGGCAAGTGCTGTCAGTTCCGGCGGATATAAAGTGGCGGCTATTGTCGCCGTCAATGCGCTTGGCTCGGCAACCCTCGGTGCGAGCCGGCATTTCTGGTCTGCTCCGTTTGAGGTGGCGGATGAGTTTGGCGGAAGCGGGTTTCCGCAACGGTTTGAGCCTGAAAATACCGCCTTGCGCCTCAAGGGGGTCAATCTCACGGCAACGACCATCGGTACGGTGGTGACGGATGCCGCACTTACGAAAGCGCAGGCACATCGCCTTTCCATCATGGCGCATGACGGGTTGGCCCGCGCCGTTCTGCCCGCCCATTTGCCGAGTGACGGTGACACCATGTTCGCGGCCGCGACGGGCGAGAAGCCGCTTGAGGGCGGCGTTCATTTCGCCGAACTTTGCCATCTTGCCACCATTGTCATGGCGCGGGCCGTGGCGCGTGGCGTCTATGAGGCGACGGCCTTGCCGGTGGATGGAGCGCAAACGGCCTATCGCGATCTTCATGGACGGAGCCTTTAACCGATGAGTGAGACTCTTCCGCCACTGAAACCTGTCCTTCGCATTGATTTTCCGCCCGGAGAACGCCTCGGCCACGGCAAGATCGAATTGATGGAACTGATTGTCGAGACCGGCTCGATTTCCGCCGCCGGGCGGGCGATGGACATGTCATATCGCCGCGCGTGGCTGTTGGTGGATGCGCTGAACCGTATGTTTCGACAACCGGTTATCGAATCGCAGCGCGGGGGCAAACAGGGCGGCGGGGCGGCGCTGACCGTCTTCGGCACCGAATTGCTGGCGCGCTATCGCAACATGCAAACGCGGATGAACGAAGCCCTACATCAGGATATCGACTGGCTGGAGGCCAACCGCAATCCTGACGCTGCTCTCAATAGGGATCGATAGCCGCTGACTTTATGATTGCATGCACCGGTTTTCCGGGTTCCAGCTGCAACCTTTCGCGAGAGAGGTCTGTGATGCGCGACTGGATGATGTCACCGCCGCAATCCACCTGAACCGTGACCATGGCGTCTTCGCTCACGGAAACGTTTGCGACACGGCCGTTGAGAATGTTGAGCGCGCTCAAGCCTTCAGGTTTTACGGTTGCAAGCATTACATCGCGTGCGGGTATGAGCACGCGCACCGGGCTGCCGCATATTCCGCTTTTTGCCGGAACGTGAAGCAGCATGGTTTTTAGCTTTACGGCGGCAAGCCCATGCCGCTCGTCGAAGCTTTCAATGCGCCCGGAAAGAATGCTGCCCGCCTCGCGCCTTTCGAGATGGGTGCTGAAATCGGGTCTTGCCAGCACTTCGGCGGCTTTTCCCTGCGTTTCCACCGTTCCGTCCTTCATAACAACGATGCGATCGGCCAGACGGGCGACCTCGTGGATCGAGTGGCTGACATAGACAACAGGGATTTTGGTCTCGTCCCGCAGCCGTTCGAGATAGGGAATGATCTCCGCTTTCCGCTGTTCGTCCAGCGAGGCGAGCGGCTCGTCCATCAGCAGCAATCTGGGTGAAGAAAGCAGGGCGCGGCCGATAGCCACACGTTGCTTTTCGCCGCCGGAAAGTTTGTTCGGGCGTCGGTGCAGAAGATGGCCAATGCCGAGCATGTCGACGATATGGTCCCCATCCGTGCCCGTGGTTTTATTCGCAGTGAACCACCTGCCGTAGTTCAGGTTTTGGGCGACGCTGAGATGCGGGAAGAGCCGCGCTTCCTGAAAGACATAACCGAAATGGCGTTTATGTGCCGGTAGAAACAGTCGTTTTCCGCTGTCGGTCAGCACTTTGCCATCAAGTGAAACCTGTCCATCATCCGGCCGCAGCAGGCCGGCGATGATGCGTATCATTGAGGTTTTGCCGGAGCCCGAGCGCCCGAAAAGCGCGGTCACTCCGCCTTCGGACGTGAATGACGCGTCAAGTTCGAAGGCGCCAAGACGGTGGCGGATGGAAACCGAAAGCGTCATTCCATGCTCATCCGTTTGCCGATTACGCGGGCCAGCAATTCCGAGACGAGCAGAGCGAGCATGGAAATCGCAACCGAAACGATTGTAAGCCGCAGCGCACCGGCATCGCCGCCCGGGACCTGCGTGAAGGTGTAGATGGCGGCGGACAATGTCTGCGTTTCGCCCGGAATGTTTGAGACGAAAGTGATGGTCGCGCCAAATTCGCCCATGGCCTTGGCGAAAGCGAGAATCATGCCGGCGATGATGCCGGGCAGGGTCAGGGGCAGGGTAACGGTGAGGAACACCCAGAGCGGATTGGCCCCCAATGTTCCCGCCGCCTCTTCCAGCTTGCGATCCACCGCTTCGATGGAAAGGCGGATGGAGCGCACCATCAGCGGAAAGGCCATGACAGCGCATGCGAGAGCTGCCCCCGTCCACCGGAAGGAGAAGACGATGCCGAACCAGCTGTCGAGAAATTGTCCGATGGCGCCCCGGCGGCCGAAGAGAACCAGCAGCAGAAAACCGGTTACGACGGGCGGCAGGATAAGCGGCAGGTGGACGATGCCGTTGAGGAGAGACTTGCCCCAGAAGCGGCCGCGCGCCAACGCCAAGGCGATGAGAATGCCGAACGGCAGGCTGGCGAGCATGGCAACGGAGGACACCCACAGGCTGAGCCTGATCGCCGTCCATTCTTCGGGGCTGAGTGTCCACCAATGCAACGTCATATCCCGTAACCGTCATCTCTTGCGGCCCCTGGGCCAGGAAAAGCAGTTTATTTCAAAACCGTAAAGCCCTGTTTTTCGAAGAAGGGCGTTGCCTTTTCGGACTTCAGGAAATCCAGATAGGCTTTTGCCGCCGGCGATTTTGCCTCCGAAAGAATGGCCACGGGATAGATGATCGGCGGATGGCTGTATTCAGGGAACGTGCCGACGATCTTCACACCGGGATCGGCAGCCGCATCGGTCTGGTAGACGATGCCATAGGGCGCCTCTCCGCGCGAGACGAGCAGCAGGGCGGCACGCACGCTTTCCGCGCCGGCGACCTTTTGTTCGACCGACGACCAGACGCCGAGTTTTTCCAGCGCGGCCTTGCCGTATTTGCCGGCGGGTACGGAATCCACCGCGCCCATGGCCAGGCGGCCGTCACCTACCAGAGCCGCAAGATCAAAGCCCTGCTTGATCTCGACCGGCTTGGCCCTGTCGGCGGGAGCGACGAGAACGATGCGGTTGCCTAGAAGATTGGAGCGGCTGTCAGCGTTGATCAGCTTCTTTTCAGCGACATAATCCATCCAGGCCAGGTCGGCGGAAATGAAGATATCCGCTGGTGCGCCCTGCTCGATCTGCTTGGCGAGCGCTGAACTTGCGGCATAAGAAGCCGCCGCTTCATTACCGCTTTCCTTCGCCCACTCGGCGTTGATGTCGTCCAGTGCGTTTTTCATGCTGGCTGCGGCAAACACCGTGACTTTTTCGGCGGCATGGGCCGGAACGGCTGCAAAGGAGGCCGCGAGGCAGAAGAATGTCACTGTGGCGATGGTTTTGAAGAAGCTGCGACGCAAAAGTCTCATGGTGTGATGCCCCGGTACGAGATATTCCTATGAATATATCGATAGGCCTATCGCGCATTCATTATATTTTCAAGGATATATCGAAGGATGACAAAATTCCCGGGGTTGGGGGGCTTCCAACCTCAGTTCTCTGCTCGCCACAGGAATGCATGGGATGAGCGTCTGCGCCACGGGAGTGTCTTTTCAGACCGAAGATTTGGGCTGACTGAAACGCCGTGACAGCTGTGGGGGATGGCAAGCACACAAGAAACGGCAAAGGTCGTAATCAGATATCGGGCCCAATCTTTCTGTCGGACCGTAAGTCGGATCAAAAACGCTCGCCGGCGAAATGGGCTATCTGTGCACCTGCTTCGTAATAGGCTTCCTTCAGAGCCCTGAAGGGCCGCGCTTTTGGTTCCGTTAAAGGCAAAGGCAATTCCGTCTCGGTTATTTCACCGAGAACATGCTGTGCAATGACTTTGCCGAAGGCCGTGCCCGGTGCGATGCCGCGGCCATTATAGCCTGAAAAGCCGACGACATTTTCGGCGAATTTGTGAAAGCGGGGCACGGCATTGTCGGTCATACCGATCTGGCCGTACCATTCACACTCGAACTCGGTATCCCCAAGCTGCGGAAAAAGCCGCTTCAGCGACCGTTTCGCCCAGGCGCGGTGAATGGCGGCACCCGTGCCGCGCAGCGCCCCGACACTGCCGAAGACCAGCCGGCCAGCCTTGTCCATGCGGAAGGATGAGAGAATTTCCTTCGTGTCCCAGCAGCCCTCGCGGCCGGGGAGGATGCTTTTTTGCAGATTGTCGCCGAGAGGTCTGGTCGCGAAGTTGAAATAGGGCAGATAAATCTGTTCATCGCGAACGACCTGCCACGGTCCCGTGCTGTAGGCTTCGGTCGCCACCACGATCCATTTGGCGGTTACCGATCCGTTTGGCGTCTTCACAACCCATTGTCCACCGTTGCGTTCGGTGGCTACCACGGGGCTATCCGTATACAGCCGTGCGCCCGCCTTCTGCGCGGCGGCGGCGAGACCGCGAACATAGGCGAGCGGCTGAATTGTGCCTGCGCGCGTATCCAGAAGTGCGCCGGAATAGGCTGTCGTGCCCGTGCGTCTGGCCGTTTCCTCTGCATCGAGAACACGAACAGGCGCGCCCCTTTCGGCCCATTGTTCGCAGCGTTCGCGGATTTCACGGAGCCCTTTTTCACCAACTGCGCAATGCAGCGTTCCGTTTTTTTCGATCTCGCAGGGAATTGCGTGTTTTTCCACCAGGTCTCGCACGAGAAGTGGCGCATTGCCCAGAAGGCCGAGAAGCCGCTCGCCGTAAGTTTCGCCCAGCACGCCAGGCAATTCTTTCGGCATGACCCACATGCCGCCATTGATAAGGCCGACATTGCGCCCCGCGCCGCCGAAGCCGATTTCCCTGGCTTCGAGCAAGACGACATTTATGTCCCGTTCGGCAAGGTGGAGCGCCGCAGATTGCCCGGTGAAACCGCCACCGACGATAACGACATCGGCAGCCACGGAGCCTTTTAACGCAGCTGTTGCGGGTGGCTGCGGCGCGGTCTTTTCCCAGAGGCCGTGCGAGCGGGGGTCATTATACATCGTTCCACCATGTCCGGGCGAGTTCATTTGGTATTCGTATGAGTGACAAGCCCTTGTTTATAAGACTTTACAAGCCTCGCCGCCTGTTGAATATCGACATATCGTCAAGAGTTCATTCCGTGAGGGAATATGGTTCTGCCGCCCCGCCGTTTTTTGCCGTCGCTTTCGCTACTCGCGGCATTCGAAGCCGCTTCGCGCACCGGCAGCGTTACCGCGGCTGCGCGGGAGCTCGGCCTGACCCAGGGTGCCGTCAGCCGGCAAATCCTGGCCCTCGAAGAACAGCTCGGGGTGGCGCTGTTCCTTCGCGAGCGACAGACGATCCGGTTGACAAGGGCAGGGGAGGGTTATGGCCGGGAAATACGCGAAGCTCTGCGGCGCATATCGACGGCTTCCCTCAATCTGCGCGCCAATCCGGATGGCGGCACGCTCAATCTCGGGGTGCTGCCAAGCTTCGGCACACGCTGGCTCGTGCCGCGCCTGCCCGCTTTTATCGCACGCCACCCGGGTATTTCCGTCAATCTTCTGACGCGGTCTTCGCTTTTCGATTTCAAGACCGATACGGTCGATGCGGCGATTCATTTCGGCTTGCCACACTGGCCGGGTACCGAACTTGTTTTCCTGATGCACGAAAAGATCGTTGCCGTATGCAGCCCCGCTTTCAAAACGCGACACCGATTTTCAACGCCTGATGATCTGCTGCATGTGCCGCTACTCCACATGACAACCCGACCCGATGCCTGGGAGCAATGGTTTCGCAGTCACGGCGTGGTATTCGACAACGTACACGGCATGCTTTTCGATCAGTTCACCACCATCGCCGAAGCGGCGAGCGCCGGTCTCGGTGTGTCGCTGATTCCTGCTTTCATGATCGAAGAGGAGTTGCGAAGCGGCCGACTTGTCGCGGCCGTTGCCGGTGAGGCGGAAAGCGAGGAGGCGTATTATCTCGCCTGCATGCCGGATCGCGCCGGTTACGCGCCGCTTGAAAGCTTTCGGCGCTGGATCGTTTCCGAGGCAGGAGGTGGAACCAGCGTCGAGGCCGGCGAGTTTTCTGCTTAAACCCTTGCGCGGTCTTGCAAGAACGATGCGGCTCAGCCAATAGTGCGCCGTGATGCGTGGCGCCAGAGCCGTGCCCTGAAAGTTTCAATACGGGAGATGTCCGTGAAGCCCATTTTTGTTCAGCTTCAATGCGAGCCCGGCAAGACCTATGATGTCGCCGACGCCATCTATAAAACCGAACTGGTTTCCGAACTTTATTCCACCAGCGGTGAATATGATCTTCTGCTGAAAATCTATCTTCCGCCGGAAGAGGATATCGGCAAATTCATCAATCAGAACATCGTCAATATTCCGGGCATCGTTCGTTCGCTGACAACGCTGACCTTTACGGCCTTCTGACATCAAACTTGAGAGTCTGCGACGGCCTCTCATTCTGCCCGTCCCGGGAGCCTGTCAGCTCAGCGCCTTGTCGGAACAAGGAAATGTGGGGGCTTAGGCGCGTTTGCGAATGTCGCAAAAACCTGCATAGGCAGACCTATTAAAGTGGGAGGCGGTGTCTTGCAGGCAGGACTGTCAGCCAAAGGAAAAGCGCGCCGCCGGCCCACAATGTCGGGTCCGATATGGGGCGCGCTTTGGTTTTGACGGTTTTGTAAGCGGGCGATGGCTTTCGCGCATCAGGCTACCGCGGCCAGGTTCCGATTACGCACGAGGTCGCGAATCGCGATCCGCACATCGTCCGCACTGTCGAACTTCTGCTCGTCTAGATCGTGAACGTGGAACTTCACCGCAATAAACTTCAGCCGGTCGTTGTCCGGGATGACGATGCCGACGGGCTCGCCGGCGAATTCAATAACTTGCTTCTGCATAGATAAACTCCCGCTGTGGCTACTTCTCACAGCATGTTGTCGAACTGATTTTCAGGAAATTGAGACTGTTAAGTCACATTCGACAGCAGCGGGAACACGTGGATTTAAATCCAGCATTCCAGGATTCAAGACCAAGGATTGCGTTGATGCGATTGTATTTTGACATGACACACTCCCTGTATTGGTGTTGATCCGGAATCAGGAGACTCGTTCTCCAGTTCCACACTGATAATCCAGACCAGCACTAAAATCAATGCTGATTGTTATAGGTAGAATATTTTTCTTTATGATGACAGGAGAGGGGCGGAATTGTGAAATTTTTGTTTCCGCTCGGGGTCGGCGTCAAAAGGCCCGGCGCAACGGGCTTTTTTAGCTTTTTTAATCGTGTCCGGATGGCTGCGGCGGATAAATATGATCGTTTCCGTTGAAGTCAGATATTGAAAAACGGCCGTCCCGGGTCTTTTGAGCCGCATTTCCGCCAATGGGCGCCTTGCCGTGGCCGCCGGGTATGTCGAGAACATAGGTCGGTTGGCAGAGACCGGAGATGCGTCCACGCAGGGCAGACACGATTCGCTGCCCTTCTTCTATCGACAGGCGGAAGTGGCTGGTGCCGGGCGCCAGATCGGGGTGGTGAAGATAATAGGGCTTGATGCGGGTCTCGACGAATGCCCGCATCAGTTCGGCAAGAATCGCCGGATCGTCGTTGACACCTTTTAAAAGCACGGTCTGGCTGACCATGGCGATCCCCGCATCAATGAGGCGTGCCGAGGCTAGTCTTGCGGCGTCGCCGAGTTCCCGCGCGTGATTCGCATGCAGGGCAGCATAAGTCGTCTTGCCGCTGGATTTCAGCGCGTCGATCATCGCTTCATCGATGCGATCGGGATCGACTACGGGCACGCGGGTGTGGAAGCGGACGATCTTCACATGCGATATGTCTTTCAGTCGTTGCATCAGATCGAAAAGTCGCCGCGGGGAGAGCACCAGTGGATCGCCGCCGGTGAGGATGACCTCCCAGATCGCCGGGTCCGCCTTTATATAGTCGAATGCGGCGTCCAGCTGCTGCGGGCTCATCATGCCATTACCCTGCGGCCCGACCATTTCACGGCGAAAACAGAAACGGCAATAAACGGGGCATATATGCACCGCCTTTAAAAGAACCCGGTCCGGATAGCGGTGAACGATGCCATGCACGGGGCTATGGGCGTCATCGCCTATCGGATCCTCCCGCTCTTCGGCAAGATGGATAAGCTCGGCCGCATCCGGCACGAACTGCCGGGCGATGGGATCGTTCGGATCGCCGATGTCGATCAGTTCGGCAACCGCTGGCGTGATAGCCAGTGCGTAACGCTGCGTGACCGGCCGCAGGTTGTCGAGTGCGCCGGCTTCGATCAGCCCTGCTTCCAGCAGTGCCTCCGGTGTCTTGATGGTATCAGAGCCTGTCATCGTCCGTATTCCGCAACCGGGGCCCACATGACGAGATCGATGCGGGGTGCGCCTGTGGCCAGCATCACCAGCCGGTCGAAACCCAGGGCTATGCCGCTTGCCGGCGGCATGATGGCGAGCGCAGCCAGAAAATCCTCGTCCAGCGGATAAGTCTCGCCATAGACACGCTGCTTTTCCGCCATCTCCGTTTCAAAACGCCGCCTCTGCTCGGCAGCGTCGGTCAATTCACCGAAGGCATTGGCAAGTTCCACGCCGCAGGCATAAAGCTCGAAACGTTCCGCCACGCGCGCATCCCTCGGGGATCTGCGGGCGAGGGCTGCTTCGCTTGCCGGATATTCATCGAGAATTGTTGCGCGTCCGAAGCCAAGTTCCGGCTCGACCCGTTCGACGATGACACGGCTGAACATATCCGCCCAGGTATCATCCTCGGCCACCCGGATGCCGGCACTGGCGAGGCTTGCGGCAAGGTGCCGGCTGTCGGTCTCGCCGTCTCCGCTGATTGTGGCCAGAAGGTCGATTCCGGCATAGCGTTCGAAGGCCTCAGCGACACTCAGGCGTTCGGGCTCGAGAAAGGGATCAACGCTGCGCCCGCGATAGGAAAAATGTTTCGTACCCGTGGTTTCGGCCGCGAGAGCGAGAAGACTGGCGCTGTCCTTCATCAGGCTCTCATAGGTTTCGCCTGCGCGATACCATTCCAGCATGGTGAATTCGGGGTGGTGCAGCGGGCCCCGCTCCCGGTTCCTGTAGACATGGGCGAAACAGGAGATGCGTTTCTCACCCGCGGCAAGCAGCTTCTTGCAGGCGAATTCCGGAGACGTGTGAAGATAAAGCGGCACGGCGTCGCCGCCCGGCGTCACGCCTTCAGTGGCAAATGCGTGGAGATGTGCCTCGTTGCCTGGCGAGATCTGCAGGGTGGCGGTATCGACCTCCAGAAAATCGGCGCGGGCGAAATAGCCGCGAAAGGCCGACTGGACGGCGTTGCGGCCAAGCAGGAAGGCGCGACGGTCGGCATGGACGTCGGGCGTCCACCATGGCGACATTGTTTCGTTGCTTGCGCGCATCGTTCTTCGTTTCCGTCTTCTGCCCCGCCCCGGATTGCGGATAAACAGGCTGCAAAACACCTGGTTGCGTTATTTAAAGCGGTTCCGGGGCGAAAACCGCTAGGTACTCTTCCGCGAATTGCTGTAGAAGGCTGGCAATCCGTGCGGATTTAAGGTAGTTGCGCCCCAGAAAAAAGACAAAACGTCTGCCGGGGCTGGTGCTGCCGCGCAGTCCTTTACGACGCATTTCATCGAGTTACAAGGAAGTCATATGGTCAAGGTTATCGCCTCATCCGTCCGCAAGGGCAATGTTCTCGACGTGGACGGCAAGCTTTACGTCGTTCTCACCGCGCAGAACTTTCATCCCGGCAAGGGCACGCCGGTCACGCAGGTGGACATGCGCCGCATCGTCGATGGCGTGAAGGTGTCCGAGCGCTGGCGCACCACCGAGCAGGTCGAGCGTGCTTTTGTTGAAGATCTGAACTTCCAGTTTCTCTATGAAGATGGCGAAGGCTTCCACTTCATGAACCCTGAGAATTACGATCAAGTCGTGGTGGACGCGGAGACGATGGGTGACCAGAAGGCCTATCTTCAGGAAGGTATGACCTGCGTTCTTTCCATCCACGAAGGCAATCCGCTGGCTGTCGAACTGCCGCGCCACGTCACGCTTGAGATCACGGAAACCGAGCCGGTCGTAAAAGGCCAGACGGCGTCTTCTTCTTACAAGCCCGCCATTCTTTCCAACGGGATCCGCACCATGGTGCCGCCGCATATCGATGCCGGCATTCGCGTGGTCATCGCGACGGAAGACAATTCCTACGTCGAGCGCGCCAAGAACTGATCCTGGTGATCGAGTAGACAAAAAAGCACCGGTTTCCGGTGCTTTTTCTATTCCATGCCGCGAATAACAAAAAGCCCGCGTCGAGACGCGGGCTTTTTTGTCTTTTCGGGCTGTTGATTACATGCCCTTGGCCGCCGTAACGGTCGGGCCTGCCGGCTTCTTCGGCGCGGTCGCCTGGCCAAAGGCATAACCGCCGCCCAGCGCCACGTTCAGCGACACGTAGTCCTGCGCGGTCTGCTGGATCGCCGTGGCAAGGCTTGCCTGTGCGGCGGAAACCTGACGCTGCGCATCGAGAACGTCGAGCAGCGAAGAGGCACCGTCGCGGTAGCTGGCGGTCGAGAGCTGCAACGCTTCCTGGTAGGAAGCGACCGTCTTGCGCAATGCGTCGGCGGTGCGCTGGTCGCGATTGACTGCGGCAAGGGCGTTTTCAACCTCTTCGACGGCGTTGAGGACCGTCTGCTTCCATGCGAGATATTCTTCGCGCGCCTGCGAGTTGGCGAGGTCGATATTGGCGCGAATGCTGCCGCCATCGAGGATCGGAAGAACAAGGCTCGGGCCGAAGGACCAGCTGTTTGCCGTACCTCTGTTGCCGCCGCTGACAAAGTTGTAGCTCGGGGTGATGGCGCCGCCGAGTTCAATGCTCGGATAAAGCTGCGATTCGGCAACGCCGATCTTTGCCACGGCTGCCGCAAGTTCACGCTCGGCAACCCGGATATCCGGACGGTTGCGAATGAGGTCTGCCGGAATGCCAGTGCGTGGCACACTGCGGGCCACGGGCTGACGCGCGCCCTTCTGCAACTCGGCGATCAGCGACGAAGCTGGCAGGCCGAGCAGCGTGGCGATGCGGTGCGCCGCCTTGCGGAAGTTGGTTTCGAGGCCCGGTATGTCGGACAGGGTGGAGTTGACCAGACCTTCGGACTGCACAACGTCGAGCCGCGAAGCCGCACCGGCTTCAAGCTGAAGCTTGGTCAGATCGAGTGTTTCACGGCGGGAAGCCAGGTTATGGCGGGCGATCGCCAGACGCTCCTGATAATAGCGTACATCGATGTAAGCCGAGGCAACCGAGGAAATCAGCGTCAGGCGCTGAACGTCGACGCTTGAATAAGCCGCATCGAGCGATGCATTGGCGCTTTCCGTGGCGCGACGGTAGCGACCGAAGAGATCGAGCAGCCAGGAAACGCTGAGGCTGCCGGAAGAGACGTTGGTAACAGGAACGTCGCGGTAGCTGCCCTTCGTTTCGCTGGTCGTGTGGCTGCCATTGGCGGTCAGGCTGGGCAGGCCGCCTGCGCCGGCTGAAATCACGTTGGCTTCAGCCTGGTTGATACGCTCGATGGCCTGCATCACCGTCAGGTTCTGCTTCAGGCCGGTAGCAACGTAACCGTTCAGGCGGCTGTCATTGAAGGCTGTCCACCACGCAACGGTGCTGATGTCGCCGTTACTGGTTTTTCCGGCTTCCGCAAACTTTCCCGGCAATTGGATTTCCGGTGTCTTGTGGTCGGGTCCGACAACGCAGCCTGAGAGCAGCAGCATTGTCAGGGGAAGAGTAGCGCGAATAGACAGCATATAATTTTCCCAATTCTCTGGTTGGCTTACCGAGCGCGGCTTGGTGAAAAATGGGCTGCGCGGTCGATCTGCCGTAGAAACGTGCAATTGCCAAATCGGCAACATTTCTAGCAGCGTATTAACGGTTGGCACAGCCCATTTTTGTTTTGTTAACGCCTTGAAAGGCGACGAATGATGACGAAAAAGGACGGAACGAAGAAAATTCCGAGCAGTGTTGCAGAAAGCATACCACCCAACACTCCAATCCCGATTGCATTTTGGGCGGCTGAACCCGCACCGGTTGCGATTGCGAGAGGCACAACACCGAGGATGAAGGCCAGCGATGTCATGATGATCGGCCGCAGGCGCAGCTTCGCGGCCTCCAGTGTCGCTTCCATGAGACTCAGCCCATGCTCCTGTCTCTCCTTGGCGAATTCGACGATCAGGATCGCGTTCTTCGCCGCGAGGCCGATGGTCGTCAGCAGGCCCACCTTGAAGTAGACGTCGTTCGACTGGCCGAAGAAATGCGCCGCGGCCAAGGCGCCGAGGACACCCACCGGCACGGCCATGATGACGGAGAAGGGGATGGACCAGCTTTCATAAAGGGCGGCAAGGCAAAGGAACACGATCAGCACCGAGAGCGCATAGAGCATCGGCGCCTGTGAGCCGGAAAGGCGTTCCTGATAGGAGATGCCCTGCCACGCGACCGTGTAACCGCCCGGCAGGCTCGCCGTCAGCCGTTCCATCTCGTCCATGGCATCACCGGAGGCTACGCCGGCGCCGGCAGTGCCTTCGAGCGAGATGGCGCCCGTGCCGTTAAAGCGCGCCAGAGACGGAGGAGCGTTGATCCATTTCACCTCGCTGAAGGAGGAGAATGGCACCATCTCGCCGCTGGTGTTGCGGGCATACCAAAACTTGAGATCGTCCGGCTGCATGCGGTAAGGCGCGTCGCCCTGGACATAGACGGGCTTGAGTTCACCGTTGAGGGTGAAGTCATTGACGTCACGGCCGGCGAAGATCGTCGACAGCATCAGATTGACAGAGGAAAGATCGACACCCATTGCCCCCATCTTCTCCTGATCGAGGATGATCTTCATCTGGGTTTCGTTGTCCTGGCTGTCGCTTCGAAGCGAGCTGATCTTCGGATTGCCGGTGGCAAGCGCAATCAGTTCCTTGGACGAAGCGGTCAGGGCATCGGTGCCGTTGCGGCCGCTATCCACGAGATACATCGAGAAGCCGCTCGATGTACCCATGCCCTGAATGGCCGGCGGCAGAAGCGGGAAGACCTGGGCATCGCGGAAACCGAAGAAGGTGCCCATGGCGCGCTGGACGATGGCGCCCGCGTGCTGGTCGGGAGCCGTTCGCTCGGCGAAATCCTTGAGTTTGGTGAAGACGATGGCGTTGTTCTGGCCCGAACCACTGAAGCTGAAGCCGAGAACGCCGAAAACCGATTCGACATTGGCGGCTTCCTTTTCGCGGAAGTAGTTTTCAACCTGCTTCACCACCTCATTGGTTCGCTCGATATTCGAACCGGTCGGCGTCTGGATGATGGTCAGGAGCACGCCCTGGTCTTCCTGCGGCAGGAACGAGCTGGGCAGCTTGCTGAAGAACCAGACGCAGCCGCCGATGACGATTGCGAAGATGATCATGACGCGCAGGGGCCGCTTCAGCAGATAACCGATGGAGGACACGTAGCCGTCCGTTGTCTTGCCGAAGCCGCGGTTGAACCACGCGCCCGGCCCGCGCTGCTTCTTGTGATGGTCGATCGGCTTCAGCATGGTGGCGCAGAGCGCCGGCGTCAGCACGATGGCGACTACGGCCGAAAGCAGCATGGCCGAAACGATGGTGATCGAGAACTGGCGGTAGATGATGCCCGTCGATCCGCCGAAGAAGGCCATCGGAATGAACACGGCGGTGAGCACAAGCGCGATACCGATGATGGCTCCGGTGATCTCACCCATCGACTTCTCGGTGGCTTCGACGGGCGACAAACCCTCCTCCGACATGATTCGTTCGACGTTTTCGACAACGACGATGGCGTCATCAACGAGCAGACCGATGGCCAGAACCATGGCGAACATGGTGAGCGTATTGATGGAATACCCGGTGAGCGCAAGAACGCCGAAGGTGCCGAGAAGCACGACCGGCACGGCGATCATCGGAATAAAGGTGGCTCTGAGGTTCTGCAGGAACACCAGAAGCACGACGAAGACGAGGATGATCGCCTCGATCAGCGTATGCACCACCTTTTCGATCGACAGTTTCACGAACGGCGTCGTGTCATAGGGATATTCGATCGCGACGCCTTCAGGCAGCGAACCTTCGACGTTGGTCAGGGCAGCTTTTACACGCGCCGCCGTGTCGAGCGCGTTGGCCCCCGTGGCAAGGTTGACGGCGAAACCGGCCGAAGGGCGGCCATTGGAGCGGGAATCGCCGCCATAGGTTTCCTGGCCGATTTCAATACGGGCAACATCGCTCAGGCGGACGGTTGCGCCATCCTTTTCGACTTTCAGGATGACCGATTCGAAGTCGGCGACAGTGGTGAGCTGGCTCTGCGCCGTCACCGTCACGTTGAGCTGCTGACCCTTGACGGCGGGAACGGCACCGAGCGAACCGACCGAAACCTGGGTGTTCTGGCTTTCGATGGCACCGGTAACGTCTGCGGTGGTCAGCTGGTATTTGTTGAGCTTGAAGGGATCCAGCCAGATACGCATCGCATATTCGGAGCCGAAGACATTGATGCTGCCCACGCCTTCCAGGCGCTTGATCTGGTCTTCGACACGCGAGGAGAAGACGTCGCCGAGATCGGCCGAATTGCGCTTGCCGTCGGTGGAGATCAGTGCACCAACCATGAGGATGCTCGATGTCGAGCGGCTGACCTGGATACCCCGCTGCTGCACGGTATCGGGCAATTGCGACTGGACAAGCTGCAGCTTGTTCTGCACCTGAACCTGCGCGATGTCAGGCAGGATGCTGTTACCGAATGTCAGCGTCACTTCGGAACTGCCGGTCGAGGACGACGAGGTCATATAGGTGAGGTCATCGAGGCCGGTCATGCCGTCCTCGATGATGGTTGTCACCGATTTTTCCACGGTCTCGGCGCTGGCGCCATTGTAGGTCGCGCTGACGCGGACCGTTGTCGGTGCAATGTCGGGATATTGCGAAATGGAGAGAGTCCAGATCGCAAGGGCGCCGCCCAGCATGATGACGATGGCGATAACCCATGCAAAAACGGGGCGCCTGATGAAGAAATGGGCCATGGCAGTCCTTGCCTTACCTTTTACGAGCTTCGACCGGAGGTCTCGCGCTCATGCTTATTTCGAAGGCGCGGCGGCAGGCTGAGCCTGCTGCGGCACAACGACGATACCCCGATCGTCAATGGTCACTTCCACCGGCGCCACGGTTGCGCCGTCCGCGATCCACTGGAAGCCGTCGACAATGAGCTTGTCGCCATCCTTGACGTTTTCCGTCACCAGCCAGGCGTTGCCCGACTGCTGGCTGGAAGGGAAGGTGCGGGTTTCCACCTTGTTTTCCGCCGTCACGAATTTTGCCGTCAGCTCGCCATTGGCGTTGCGGCTCGCCGCGCGCTGCGGGATACGGAAGCCCTTTTCCTTGCCGATGGTCAGCGTGGCGCGAACATAGGTGCCGGGAAGCAGGAGATCGTCCGGATTATCGAAGAGGGCACGGATGGAGAAGGTGCCTGTCGTTTCGCTCACCGCCATGTCAGACATGTCGATCTTGCCGTCATGCTTATATTCGGTGCCATCTTCCAGTGTCAGATGAATGCCGGTCTCTTTCGTGTCGCCACCAAGTTGACCGGACGATATCGCCTTTTTCAGACGCAGGAGATTGGTGCTGGATTCCATCAGGTCGATGTAAATCGGATCGATGCGACGAAGCGTCGTCAAAGCGGTCGTTTGGTTCGCGGTCACCACGTTGCCGATGCTGAAGGCCGTTGCGCTGGTAATGCCGTCGAAGGGTGCACGGACCTTCGTGAGATCGAGATTGATCTCCGCCGTTTCCAGCGCCGCCTTGGTCTGGGCCACATCGGCCTGCGCCTGCAGCAGCGTCACCTTGGCGTTTTCATATTCGATCTGGGTGGCACCGCTGTTAACCAGCCGTTCGTACCGGGCAAGGTTGGCTTCGGCGCTCGGGACACTCGCTTCCGCCTTCGCCACGTTTGCCTTGGCCTGCGCCACTTCCGCCAGATAGGTATTGTCTTCGATCTGGTAGAGAACGTCGCCCTGCTTCACCTCGCTGCCTTCCTTGAAGGGAATTTCACGGATGATGCCGGTGACCCGCGGCCGGATTTCAGCCGTCTGGAACGCGCTGGCGCGGCCGGGCAGAACAGTGGTCAACGGATATTCGCTGGTCTTCATCAAAATGACGCTGACCGGAGACGGCGGACGCGCTGCGCCCTGGGCGGCGTTCTGGCTGCTTTCGCCGCCATCGCTGCAGCCCGCCAGAATCGCGGTCACACACAGAGAAGCAAGTAGGGGTAAAATACGTCGGCTCATTGTTCTTCCCTGCGTATCGATCGCATTCAACTATAAGCGCAATGTCGCTCGGCGGATGCGCATCCGGAGACAGATACGACAGGCGAAGGCCTTGGAAGGGACCCGATTCGCTTATTCTATCCGGACCGCATGCGCATAGAAGCGCAGGCTTTTGCGCTTCGCAAGCAACTGCGAGAAGGTGACGTAAATTGGGAATCGTCACTTAGCAAGCGGATTGCGCAATCCCGCATCGACTAAATCGACGAGTTGATCGCAACGTGTTGCCAAATTGCCGATATCTTCCCGCGCGATAAGGACGGGATGAATGACGCTGGTCAGCGCATGGAGCACGGTTTCCGCCAGAGGAGAAACATCCGTGGCGGCATAGATTCCGGCTTCGATCCCATCCTGAATGATCTCGCCGAGCAGCTTCACGATGACGGACTTGTAATAGTCTCCGCACTTCATGTCCTGCTTGGCGGTCATCAGGATCATTTCGAAGACATAGGGGTTCTTATTGAGATCCTGATGGTGTTGCTCCATCAGGTTGCGCGCCAGATGACGCAATCTGGAAAGCGGCGCATGGCTTTTGTCGAGCGGACAGATCTGGCGTTCGAAAGCACCGATCTGTTCGAAGCCAAGGGCGTCGACAAGGGCGTTCTTCGAGCTGAAATTCTTGAAGACATTGGCGGGAGACATACCGAGTGCCGCGGCGATATCGGCAATCGCAACGGCATTGAAACCGCGCTCCCGGAAAAGTTCTTCCGCCTTGGCGAGAATGTCCCGCCGGGTTTCCTCGGCGGAACGGCGGGGCCGGCGTCTGACAGGACGGTCACCCTTCCTGTCAGCCTTTCTCGCCTGTTCGATCATTTTGTTCACGGTCAGACTCCGGGGAAGAACCGCTCCAGATTCCGGCGTACTCTTGCAAGCGGCGTCTCGCCGCTATCGTCGGGAACGAAGCTCTGTCCGGTGATGCGTTCGTAAGCATCAATATAGACTTTAGAGGTTTGCAAGACGAGGTCCTGCGGAATTTCTGGTACGTCGTCCTTGTAAGGGTCGCAGCGTTCGGCAACCCAGGCTCTGACAAAGTCCTTGTCGAAGCTTGCCGGCCGTGTGCCGTTGCGAAAGCTTTCCTCATAGCTGTCAGCCATCCAGTAGCGGCTGCTGTCCGGTGTGTGTATCTCGTCGGCCAGAATGATCGTCCCGTTTTCATCCGTTCCGAATTCGTATTTCGTGTCAACGAGAATGAGGCCCTGTCTGGCGGCAATCTCCTGCCCGCGCTTGAACAGTGCCAGCGCATAATGGGAAAGCACGTTCCATTGCTCCTGCGTCAGGAGTTTCTTTTCTACGATCTCTGAAGGCGTCAAAGGTTCATCATGGCCGCCATCAAAGGCTTTGCTGGTGGGTGTGATCACCGGTTCGGGCAGGACCTGGTTGTCCTTCATCCCATCCGGCAGGCTCATACCGTACATCTGCCGTTCGCCCTTCTTATAAAGGGTGAGGATCGAGGTACCTGTCGTGCCGGCCAGATAACCGCGAACGACCACTTCGACCGGCAGTATTTCGAGCCGCTTGCCGATGACGACATTGGGGTCGGGATATTCGACCACATGATTGGGGCAGATGTCCTTCGTCAGCTCGAACCAGTAGCGGGCCGTCTGTGTCAGAACCTGCCCCTTATAAGGTATGCAGGTGAGGATACGATCAAAGGCGCTGAGACGATCGGTGGATATGATGATGCGATTGCCGTCGGGCAGGTCGTAATTTTCCCGCACCTTGCCACGGTAGTAATTCGGCAGCTCGGGAATGACGGCTTCATCGAGAATGCGCACGGGCTCTCCAATTCTTGTCTTTACAGGACGCCAAACGCCCTGATCGGTCTAAATTCCTGCTCGATCCTATTACATGTTTCCCGAAACAGGACCAGACGCCATGTTATCGGCCGACAAAGGCCGGTATTTTAGCCGGTTCTGGAAACTATCATTCTAAAACAACAACTTACCAAAAATGTCAGTTTTTTGACGGTAGGTGTGTTGACTTGTTTGAGGTGATGGATTTATAAGTCCGCTCACTGAACGAGGGCGGCGGCGCTGCTGGCGACGAAGTCTTTCGTTCTAAATAAATCAAGGAATGAGCTGGTTGCTTGTTTGG
>NZ_FNBB01000024.1 GCF_900102105.1 Agrobacterium pusense | reverse complement strand
AACCTGTGGATTTTGGTATCGTCGGGCGTGATGAAGACAGTGTCGCCGTGCTTGCAGGCGAATTCGCCGTCCGCGCGGGCGGTAATCGGGCCGATGCCTGGGACATCGATATGCAGAAATGTGTCGGAGCCGAGATGTTCGGCGACGGTGACCTTGCCCTGCCAGAGACCGCTTTCCTTCGACAGCACCAAATGTTCCGGCCGAACCCCGGCTGTGGCGGCACCCTTTTGGCGGGCGAAGTCACCGGTGATGAGGTTCATGCGCGGCGAGCCGATGAAGCCGGCGACGAAGAGGTTGGCGGGAGAGCGATAAAGCTCCATCGGCGAACCGACCTGCTCGATATTTCCACGGTTCAGCACCACGATCTTGTCGGCCATGGTCATGGCCTCCACCTGGTCGTGGGTAACGTAGATCATCGTCGTTTTCAGCGTGTTGTGCAGCTCGGAGATTTCCAGCCGCATGGTGCCGCGCAGCGCCGCATCGAGGTTGGAGAGCGGCTCATCAAACAGGAAGGCGGAAGGCTCGCGCACGATGGCGCGGCCAATCGCCACGCGCTGGCGCTGGCCGCCCGAGAGCTGCGAAGGCCGGCGCTCGAGATAATCGGTGAGGTTCAGCACCCGTGCCGCATCCTCCACCTTCTTGTCGATGACGGCCTTGTCGAGCTTGGCCATCTTCAACGGGAAGGCGATGTTGTTCCTGACACTCATATGCGGATAAAGCGCATAGGACTGGAACACCATGGCAAGGCCACGTTCGGCCGGCGCACGCTCGGTAACATCCTTGCCGTCGATGACGATCTTACCGCCGGAGACATCCTCCAGCCCGGCGATGAGGCGCAGCAACGTGGACTTGCCGCAGCCGGACGGACCGACAAAGACGACGAATTCGCCATCGTGGATATCGAGATCGATCGACGGGATGACCTTTGCCTCACCGAAGACCTTGGACACGTTCTGAAGGGAAATGCTGCCCATGTTTGTCGTTCCTTATTTCACGGCGCCAAAGGTCAGGCCGCGCACGAGTTGCTTCTGCGAGAACCAGCCGATGACGAGAATGGGGGCGATCGCCATCATCGAGGCGGCCGAAAGTTTTGCCCAGAACAGCCCCTGCGGCGAGGAGAAGGAGGCGATGAAGGCCGTCAGTGGTGCCGCATTGGTGGTGGTCAGCCGGATTGTCCAGAAGGATTCATTCCAGGCGAGGATGACGTTCAAGAGCAGCGTCGAGGCAATGCCGGGCACCGCCATCGGTGTCAGCACATGCACGATCTCGTTCCACAGCGATGCGCCATCCATGCGGGCCGCTTCCAGGATCTCGCCGGGAATTTCCCGGAAATAGGTGTAGAGCATCCAGATGACGATCGGCAGGTTGATGAAAGTCAGCATGATGGTGAGGCCAATGCGGGTATCGAGCAGGCCGGCATTGCGGAAGATCAGATAGATCGGCACCAGCACCGCGACGGCCGGCATCATCTTGGTGGAAAGCATCCACATCAAAATGTCCTTGGTGCGCTTGGTCGGCGAGAACGCCATGGCCCAGGCGGCAGGAATGGCGATGATCAGCGCGATGATCGTAGAACCTAGTGACAGCACCACCGAGTTCATGAAGGGCTTGAAGTAATCGCGCTGGGTCTGGACCGTCACGTAATTCTCAAGCGTGCCCGAGGGAATGAGGCTGAAGCCGGCGATCGCCTCCGGCTCGGTCTTGATCGAAGTGAGGAAGGCGTAAAGGATCGGGAAGAACAGCAGGAGCGCGACGATCCATGCAGCGATGGAGAAGCCGATCTTTGCGCGAGTGGTTGTCTTGCGGGCCATGATGTTTCCCCTTTACCGGTCGAGGTTCTTGCCGACCGCGCGCATCAGGAAGATGGCGACGATATTGGCGAGGATAACGGCGATGATACCGCCGGCCGAAGCGCCACCGACGTCGTAACCCAGAAGTGCGGTGCGATAGATCAGGAAGGCAAGGTTGGTGGA
>NZ_FNBB01000023.1:0-4275 GCF_900102105.1 Agrobacterium pusense | reverse complement strand
TGGGGCTGCACTCCGCGGGGGCGCCGGACGACCGGCGACGGCTCGCTGAGCCTGTATGGGTGTCCAATTGGACGCTTGATACGCTCGGTAAGATGGGCCCGTAGCTCAGTTGGTTAGAGCACACGCTTGATAAGCGTGGGGTCGGAAGTTCAAGTCTTCCCGGGCCCACCATTGGTTTGCTGAATTTACCTGATCCCTGGCGGTTTTGCTGTCGGGTGTTTGCGATGGTTGGGGCTGTAGCTCAGCTGGGAGAGCACCTGCTTTGCAAGCAGGGGGTCAGCGGTTCGATCCCGCTCAGCTCCACCAATCGCGGAACGCGGTTTTGGTGTGTAGCGCGGGAATATCCTTCTGAAGAAATAAAAGTTTGCATCGTCTGAGAGGACTGATGCCTGTTCTGAATACATTGTGAAGAGAAGATATGTCTGGAAGCTTCCAGGTGTTTTGAGCCCTTGTGGTTTGAAACGTCCGAGCCCAGTCCCAGAGAAACCATGTGATGGCTTAGTCGGCCGGAATTGGTGGAGGGGTTGGAGGTAGGTAGGAAAGCTTGTCCGAGGCATTTTTGTTGTTTGAAGGTTTATGCCTTCATCTGATGGGAATGCTGGATTGATGTTGCCTGACCGCGCATCACCGGATGATATCTCGAGAAGCTGGTCTTAATGGTATGGCTTCGAGGTGCACCGGCGTGCCCTCAATGAAGACCATACCGACACGTCGATGTCATCAGGAAGGACTTGATTGTAAAAGGTAATCAGGTTGCCGTTCCTTTGGAACGGCTATGGATGAGCATAGACAATGAGAACGAAGAAGTGAATTAAGGGCATTTGGTGGATGCCTTGGCATGCACAGGCGAAGAAGGACGTGATACGCTGCGAAAAGCCGTGGGGAGCTGCGAATAAGCTTTGATCCATGGATCTCCGAATGGGGCAACCCACCTTAAATGCTTGGAAAATCCAGTCTGTTTTAACGAACGGCCTGGGTTTCCAAGCATTGTGATAAGGTATCTTACTTTCGAATACATAGGGGTAAGAAGCGAACGCAGGGAACTGAAACATCTAAGTACCTGCAGGAAAGGACATCAACCGAGACTCCGCAAGTAGTGGCGAGCGAACGCGGACCAGGCCAGTGGCAATGATGAATAAAGCGGAACGATCTGGAAAGGTCGGCCATAGAGGGTGATAGCCCCTTACGCGTAGAACAGTCATTGTCCTTGAGTAGGGCGGGACACGTGAAATCCTGTCTGAACATGGGGAGACCACTCTCCAAGCCTAAGTACTCGTGCATGACCGATAGCGAACAAGTACCGTGAGGGAAAGGTGAAAAGCACCCCGACGAGGGGAGTGAAATAGAACCTGAAACCGGATGCCTACAAACAGTCGGAGCCCGCAAGGGTGACGGCGTACCTTTTGTATAATGGGTCAACGACTTAGTGTAACTAGCAAGCTTAAGCCGGTAGGTGTAGGCGCAGCGAAAGCGAGTCTGAACAGGGCGATTGAGTTAGTTGCATTAGACCCGAAACCGAGTGATCTAGCCATGAGCAGGCTGAAGGTTGGGTAACACCAACTGGAGGGCCGAACCCATAACTGTTGCAATAGTTCGGGATGACTTGTGGCTAGGGGTGAAAGGCCAATCAAACTCGGAAATAGCTGGTTCTCCGCGAAATCTATTTAGGTAGAGCGTCGACCGAATACCCTCGGGGGTAGAGCACTGGATGGGCTATGGGGACTCACCGTCTTACTGATCCTAACCAAACTCCGAATACCGAGGAGTACTAGTCGGCAGACACACGGCGGGTGCTAACGTCCGTCGTGAAAAGGGCAACAACCCTGACCTCCAGCTAAGGTCCCCAAGTCATGGCTAAGTGGGAAAGGATGTGAGGATCCCAAAACAACCAGGATGTTGGCTTAGAAGCAGCCATCATTTAAAGAAAGCGTAACAGCTCACTGGTCTAAATAAGGGTCTTTGCGCCGAAAATGTAACGGGGCTAAAGCCATGCACCGAAGCTGAGGATTTGCAGCAATGCAAGTGGTAGCGGAGCGTTCCGTAAGTCTGTGAAGGCGGACCCGTGAGGGCTGCTGGAGATATCGGAAGTGCGAATGTTGACATGAGTAACGATAAAGGGAGTGAGAGACTCCCTCGCCGAAAGACCAAGGGTTCCTGCTTAAAGTTAATCTGAGCAGGGTTAGCCGGCCCCTAAGACGAGGCGGACACGCGTAGTCGATGGGAACCACGTTAATATTCGTGGGCCTGGTGGTAGTGACGGATCTCGTGTGTTGTTCAACCTTATTGGATTGGTTGGGCGGCGAAGAGGTTCCAGGAAATAGCTCCACCGTATAGACCGTACCCGAAACCGACACAGGTGGTCAGGTAGAGTATACCAAGGCGCTTGAGAGAACTATGTTGAAGGAACTCGGCAAATTGCACGCGTAACTTCGGAAGAAGCGTGACCCTTTTGTACGCAAGTATGATGGGGTGGCACAGACCAGGGGGTAGCGACTGTTTATCAAAAACACAGGGCTCTGCGAAGTAGCAATACGACGTATAGGGTCTGACGCCTGCCCGGTGCTGGAAGGTTAAAGGGAGGGGTGCAAGCTCTGAACTGAAGCCCCAGTAAACGGCGGCCGTAACTATAACGGTCCTAAGGTAGCGAAATTCCTTGTCGGGTAAGTTCCGACCTGCACGAATGGCGTAACGACTTCCCCGCTGTCTCCAACATAGACTCAGTGAAATTGAATTCCCCGTGAAGATGCGGGGTTCCTGCGGTCAGACGGAAAGACCCCGTGCACCTTTACTATAGCTTTACACTGGCATTCGCCAAGGCATGTGTAGGATAGGTGGTAGGCTTTGAAGCAGGGACGCCAGTTTCTGTGGAGCCATCCTTGAAATACCACCCTTATCTTCGTGGATGTCTAACCGCGGTCCGTTATCCGGATCCGGGACAGTGTATGGTGGGTAGTTTGACTGGGGCGGTCGCCTCCGAAAGAGTAACGGAGGCGCGCGATGGTTAGCTCAGACCGGTCGGAAATCGGTCGTCGAGTGCAATGGCATAAGCTAGCCTGACTGCGAGACTGACAAGTCGAGCAGAGACGAAAGTCGGTCATAGTGATCCGGTGGTCCCGTGTGGAAGGGCCATCGCTCAACGGATAAAAGGTACGCCGGGGATAACAGGCTGATGACCCCCAAGAGTCCATATCGACGGGGTTGTTTGGCACCTCGATGTCGACTCATCGCATCCTGGGGCTGGAGCAGGTCCCAAGGGTATGGCTGTTCGCCATTTAAAGCGGTACGTGAGTTGGGTTCAGAACGTCGTGAGACAGTTCGGTCCCTATCTGCCGTGGGTGTAGGAATATTGACAGGATCTGTCCCTAGTACGAGAGGACCGGGATGGACGTATCTCTGGTGGATCTGTTGTCCTGCCAAGGGCATAGCAGAGTAGCTATATACGGAATGGATAACCGCTGAAGGCATCTAAGCGGGAAACCAACCTGAAAACGAGTGTTCCCTATCAGAGCCGTGGAAGACGACCACGTTGATAGGACGGGTGTGGAAGCACAGCAATGTGTGAAGCTTACCGTTACTAATAGCTCGATCGACTTCTTCGTTCCCATTGTTCATGCTCATCAAGCGAAGCTTGATGATCTGTTCTGTCTTCACGCTGACGTGGCCTTCGGCCACTACGCTGCAGACGGCGCGCCAAACGATTGGCGACGGACTAGCGTCCTGTATGGGCGCCACGCTCGACCTCGAGCAAGGCAACATACGGATAAGTCACAGAAACGACGTGTAAATTAAATAGAGCCTTGAGCTCTCCAGCTTCTCGAAAACAACGTTCATGTGAAAACATGAACAATGTTGCGTTTTGCCGACCTGGTGGTTATCGCGGGGCGGCTGCACCCGTTCCCATTCCGAACACGGCCGTGAAACGCCCCAGCGCCAATGGTACTTCGTCTCAAGACGCGGGAGAGTAGGTCGCTGCCAGGTCTGCAAAACGCATCAAAATCTTCTCATCACATCCCTCGGCCCAGCCGACAAAAAAGGGCCGCCAAAAGCGGCCTTTTGCAGTTTAAGACAAAACTTAAGGAAAACGCCAAGTGCGTTCCTTACAGGAGATAAATTGCTCCGCAATTTACTCCGGCAAAGATCCGTCGTCGCTAAAGCAACGACGTAACCGCGACATTCGGCCTTGCCGAATGCGCTGGACGCGGGGTGGAGCAGCCCGGTAGCTCGTCAGGCTCATAACCTGAAGGCCGCAGGTTCAAATCCTGCCCCCGCAACCAA
>NZ_FNBB01000028.1 GCF_900102105.1 Agrobacterium pusense | reverse complement strand
ATGTCAGATCAGATTAGAACGAACGCTGCAGACGGATGAAGCCGTTTACGTCGTCGTCAACGTTGTCGACGTCGAGGTAGTTAACTGCAACCTTCGTGGAGAGGCCGTCGGTGATCTTGTAGTCGATCGTCAGGCCAGCCTGCCAAGCGTCGTCGTTCGAGAAGTCGTTGCCGCCGAGGTAGTAGTTACCGAAGTACTGTGCACCGGGGGTGATGGTCAGCTTGTCGGTAGCCTTGATGGCGTATTCACCAGCAATTGCCCACTCAGATTCGGTGTAGTAAGCGTTTGCGCCGGAAGCCCAAACACCAGCCAGACCGAGCGTGCCCGGACCAACGTCAGCCGTTGCGATCAGGCGAACAGCGCCTTCTTCGCGGTCGGTGTCGTAGCCGCCGATGAGCTGGAAGGAAGCTGCGCCGAGCTTCGCGCCGAGGCCGAGAGCAACACCAACGTTGTTGTCCTGGTCTTCGTAGCCCAGTTCGATGCCTTCGAGTTCGTCAACCGAAACGCCAGCCCAGAAGGAGCCTGCGTCGTAGGTGTAACGGATCGAGTTGAACAGAGCGTTCGTGGAGAGAACGTCAGATTCGCCAGAGAGGCCATCGTCCCACCAGCTGTAGAACTTACCGACCTTCAGGCCGCCGAGTTCGATGAAGGCCTGGTCAACGTGAACGCCAGAAGAAGCGGCCGAACCGTTGTCAGCGTTGCCGCGGAAGCCGATGAAGCCACGCAGAGCGCCGAGCTCGGTGTCGGTGCGGGTGTCAACTTCGAACTGAGCGCGGGTGAAGGAATCCCAGTCAGACGTGCCACGGCCAGAGTTGTACTCGTCACGGCCAATGTTGGTCTGGAAACGGATGTAACCGCCGAACTTCAGGCAGGTTTCGGTGCCGGGGATGTAGAAGAAGCCGGTGCCGAAAGCGTCGCAAACGCGAACGTATTCCAGGGGCTCGGGCTCAGCAGCGACGATGGCGTCAGCGGCCTGTGCGCCGGATACTGCTGCGAGAGCCGCAGCGGAGCCGATCAGAAGGCTCTTGATGTTCATGG